>NZ_FMAI01000012.1 GCF_900094605.1 Bradyrhizobium shewense
TGGATAAAGCCGAAGCCCTTTTGGGTGTTAAACCACTTCACTGTACCTGTGTTCATCAGGTCTTCCTTTCGTATGCGCGCAGGACCTGGCGCACGGAGTTGCGGCCAGTCGTCCGGTTAGTCGATGTTGGACAATGTCTGAAACGTGCGCGCCGTCAGGATCTGAGGCGAAAGCGGAACAGTTGTTCGGCCAGTATCGATACCACAGCCAATACACCAGCAGTTGAGAGACTTCAAGAAGAAAGCCAGCGGTGCATCACACGGTGCTGCACGAATGCGCTGTGACGATGCCGACGAGGTGGCATTACGAGAACCGGCCCATCGCCTAACGCGCGTCGGACGATGGGCCGTTCCGGGTGGATGACGAAAAACCTAGAGGGGTCCAGGTATCGCGCCACAGACCGATATCTCAATCAACGGAGTGCCGAGTCGTTCCTGTCAGAAGCGCCAGACGCAAATTTACACGCCTCTCGGCCTGGTTGGCCTCCGAGAGCTTGTCTCTCACGTAGCTGCGCAACTTCCCCGATCTCTGCCTGCAAGTCGGTTTCCGAGATGCCCTGCTCCTTTGCTGCCGCGACAAGACGGCTGGTAAGCTCGGCCTCGTCCTGAGAGGCTTCAGGAGCCCCGAACTGCTCTGCGGGGTGAACGCTGTTTTCGACCCAGAAGTCGATGAACTCGCGTGTCTTTGCTCACCCTCCCGGCGTCTGTCGACCGCAGGGTAATGTTCACAGACGGATCGAGCAAGACGGCCTTGAATGGACTCGCAGGTCTTTCGGGCAGTGGAGCGATTGTCCAAGATGATCGGAGGTCCTTCAATCCGCTGTTCGATTGGGAGCGCCTATAAGTCCGCTTGTGGCCCGCTGCAGACCAAGCTGCCGGGCTCTTCGGCGGTCAGCTTTTGACCCAAAGCCGACTTCAGCAGCGAAAAGCGGGCGTGTCTCCTGCGGCTTCACCAAGGATACGCAAGGCGCGAAGACGCGTCAGTCTTACGCCTCTCTCTAAGCAAAGATTGGCTCGTCTTTCGGAACGCAAGGTTGCCTCACTTCTAGACGTTGCTTCTCAATTTTAATGTGGACACGGCTGTCCGGCTGCGCCCCACACCGCCATATCTTTGACGTGTCCTCAAAGCTCCCCGGGGGCGTGGCGCGTCCTTTTCCAGGGGACCAACCTCGAGGGATGAAGCCGTTCAGCGAGGCATCGTGGCGCAAATGCTCGACAAGACCAGCGGCGTCGCGACCACCATTGCGCGCTTGGGGTCCTTCATCTGCGCGCAAATCTCCGTGCCGCTCTTGCCGAACCAGATGAAGGCAACAGGGGCAAGTTGCCAGTCGATGCCCGCACGCGGCGGCGACGGCGACGGCTCGTTCGCCTGGGTCGAGGTCATGTGACAGGTCGAGCACGGCACCGCCTCGGCGCCGATGCGGCTTTCGCCGCCGTGGATGTTCATGCCGTGCACTCGCGGCTTGGTCTCGCCCGCCGGCGTCCAGATCGGTATGGCCTTGGCATCGACATGGCAGTTGGTACACCGTGGATGCGTCACCACGGCCTCGATCCGCTTCCAGGCCGCGAGCCCATCGATGCGGCTGACGCTGCCGGGCGGAAGCAGATCCTTGGCCGCCAACTTGACCTCGTCCTTGGCCGCGACGATGCCCGTGACGACGGATACAGCCACGCCGGCGAGGACCAACGCAATGAGAGATATTTTCATGGCCTGACTCACACGAAATCGATGAACTTGTTGAACGGCATCTCACGGATCCGGAGCCCGGTCGCCGCGAAGATCGCATTGAGCGCGGGCGCAGCCGGCGGGACAGGCGGCTCTCCGACGCCCCTGACCTTGGGATCGTTTTCCAGCCCTCGCACTTCGATTAGCGGACATTGGTACATGCGCATCGCTTCGTGGTGATTGTAATTGGTCTGCTGCACCGCGCCCTTGGTGTAGGTGAGTTCGCAATTGATGGCATGCCGCAACTCGCTGCGAGAACGCGCGTGATTGGCGTCCCTTTCGCCGGTGCATTGCTGGATCGGCTGCCTGCCTGATGCAGCACTGGTAAGGTTTGGTCGCAAACGGGGGCAGTTTGTTGACTGATAAGGAGACTCTCATTTTCTTATCAGTCCCTAGCGGCGATTAACGACGCTCCGCAATTTTTCGAGATGGTCTTCGAAAGCTGAAACACTTTCGACCGTATCGAGGCAGCTCAGCGGCTCGTCTTCACTCGCCACCATTCGTGAATACATCTGCAATGCTCGGAGAGCATCGTACACGCTCTTTCTGTCCGCTTTATCGAGCTTTCCTTTTAGCGCGCGCCCTCTCAACTTTCTCAAGAGACTGGTCGCTTCCATACTCATATCGGGGAAGGCAGCGATTTGGTCGGCTAAACCAAACAGCCAATTGGAACTCATCTCGAAATGAACCCTCGCATTTGTGATTTCGAACGCAAGAACCTCGTTTGAGATCGATGCTCGCTGTGAAAGCTTATTTCTGTTGTTTTTCATGGTCGCGTTTTCCTATCTAGATCATTGAGGGGATGCGCATAACGGTTAGGCCGAACACTTTACAGGATCCGAAAACGTACGATTGCGCGGCTGCCGCGCTACCTTGGCTCGAACCTGAAAGCCACTCCTCAAAACACACCGAATTGACTGAAACGATGTGCGGACTCTCAACGCGAACCACGCGCGCTTTGTGCATTTTGAGATCAAAGCTGACGCCCTTCAGTCGCTTCTGATGAACACACCAATCAAAGGAGTCGACCGCAACTGATAAGGAAATTCTGATTTCCTTATCAGTTGAGGCGGCGTGCCCCCCCTTTCCCGAAACATCAATATTCTTCCACCTCGCGCCACCTTATCCGCCGTCGCCATCGAGACGGTCAACGCGCACTCGGCGCAACCGTCAGCTCTCTGAAGGTAACTATAAAGAGGCAGGCTTGACGGCCTGCCCCAGAAGGCTCTCGACGCTCGGCTGAACTATCCGACCGTTAGGGCGCGATCGGTCGTTTCAACGATGTAGTCAAGGAAGAAGACGAAGACTTCGACGATGACGATCTTCATGATGATAATGACGAAGAATGAACTTCGAGGAGTGAAGAGGGCTCCCGTGTCCCCCGTATCCGTAGCAACAAGGGCAACGTTTCGGGCCAAGATAGGGACTGATAAGGAAACAGAATTTCATTATTAGTCTGACCTGTAAGTCTCGTCAGCCCAGTCAACGGATCGATCTAACTTGTAAACGAGTTGTGCTGCGGTCGTCGCACCGAGCTGTGATCTGCCTGTTTCTGGGCAGGCAAGAAATCGAGGAGAGAACTATGAAAGACCAAAATATGGAAATCGAGCTTGATAAATGCGTGCAAGAGCAAAAGGAGATTTTCGGCGTAACGTCCGCTCTTGTAGTTGAGTATCCGGGCACGCGCTCCGGAAGTCGGCTTTGCGACTATAAGCTGACCTTCTACGATCCCGATCAAAAGGAGAAGCAGAAGGAAACGCGTGGGTACCGTGAGATGAGACGAAGTCGAGGAAAGTTCGTTCCGCCAATCGCGAATGGCGCGCTTAGAGACGAATTGATAATATTGGCGGGTGCTGAAATGAGTGCTTCCGATGTTGTGCACACCCTTCGAAACTTTGCGGACCAAATAGAACGGCGCGGCTTATGGATCGGGAAGTACAAAGATGTGCTCCTCCACAATCAGTTCGCCCCAAGTCATACCGAGCTTGACCTGTTGTTTTTCCGCCACGAGCGCCGCAGCCGCTCGCTCTCCTACTTGATCGGAGCCGAGCATGCCGAGCCCCCATTTCACCAAGAGTTCACGCGTACCACTGAAGCTCGAGAATTCGTCTCCTCCAGAATTCGCGTTTGCGTAAACGTCGGCATCGACCCTTTCTGACTCAATACGGTCCTCAAGTACTTCTCCTAAACGGATGGCTCCTTGAGCGCTCGGCTCAGCTTGTCCTCAGCTCGATCCGCCTCCTCTTGAGCCTTAGCGACTGCCTTCCGGGCTCGCGCGACGTTGGCCGTGGCAATGGCAGCAATTGCTTGAGCCTCGGAGAAGTCGTCGTCTAACTCTCGTCTGGTCTTCGACGTAGTTTTGATTGACGTGATTTTTTGCTGCTGTTTGTCTGACGCTTCCATTCGCGCCATTCATTTTTTGAATTCTCACCCATTACAGATCTCCGGAGGTTCAGAGCATCGCCTCTGCCCGAGGCAATGGTCTCGGTCGTGTCCTTTACAAGTTCATTTACCGCCGTTTTTCTGAGTATCCTCCAGCCTCCATCAGAAAGTGACTGAACTGCAACTTACGTTCGCCACGCACTTACGTTCGCCACGCTAGCTACGCGGCAGCGCGCAATCTGTGCACGTTGCGCTGCACGGCTTGCACATGCCAAACCGAAGCCGGCGCTGCACCGCCTGCGAACCGCCAAATCTCAAAGAACTTCCAGTGAAAACCTTATCAGTCAGAGACGTGCGAGATTTCTCCTTGCGCGCAGCGTCGAACTCTTTAGAATCTGACTGCAATTGGTTTTGCGTGAGATGGCTGGCAAGCAAGCGAAGACACTTTCGACTGATCATATCGACGATCTCTTGTTTTTCGCCGCGCGCTCTCGCCACCCGCTTCGCAACCGTCTCATCGTCTTACTGTCGGTCAAGGCAGGTCTTCGCGCCGCCGAGATCGCCAAATTGACATGGACCATGTTGTTGGACCCAAGCGGCGAGGTCGGCAGCACGCTTGAAGTTCGCGACGAGATCGCAAAGAAGCGCAGCGGCCGCTCAATTCCAATTCATCCTGAGCTCCGAGATGCCCTCGTCGAGGCGCGTCGGCTGTGCAAGGGGCAAGGCCCGCTCATTCGATCCGAGCGTGGCGGCGCAATGACACCGATGAGCATCGTTGTCTGGTTTAGCCGCGCTTATGAGGAACTCGGGTTCAAGGGATGCTCGTCGCACTCGGGGCGTCGAACTTTCATTACGCGAGCGGCTCGCTCGGTTCACAAGGCAGGCGGTTCGCTGCGAGATGTTCAACTGCTAGCTGGTCACCGATCCATCCAGACGACCCAGCGCTATATCGACGGCGATAGTGACGCTCAACGGAGGCTAGTATCTCTTATCTAGCAACCAACGTTTCGGGTCTGCGCTCAGCGAGGGCCCCCTCCGGCAAAATGTCAGTCGCGGCGAAAGCCTTCGATCCGCTGGGCCGGGCTGAGAGCTTGATCCGGACCGTTTGCGCGGTCGCTGGCTCGATGTCGTTCCTTGAGGAGATCGACGACGAGGCTCGGCACGCAGGCTTGGTTCGAGCTGTCGCCCTCGCCGACACGCCGCCGATTTTCGATTGGCTCGTTACGACGTTTAGCTTCCAAGGCATCTCCGACCGTGTCGCGCGCGGCTACATCCACAAGCATGGCACCGCGTCCTGGTCGGCGATTGGAGCGAGCGAAAATAACGCTCCCTCTTGCCCGAAGTTGCGCAGCTACTGGCATTTCGAAGGCTGCCGATACGACAAGACCAGTTTTACCTGCGCGGAACCCGATCACATCGATGCGTGCGCCCTGCCCCGGCCACACCTTCGCAACGGCCGACTGAATCAAACCGCGTACTCGCTCTACTTGTTCGTCCGCGACCTCGCCAACGACGATCTGGTGGGCTGGATCGACAGCCAACTGGACGGCGCAAAAGGTACGACCAGGGTCGAGCTGGAAGCGGCGCGTCAGGAAGCCTTGATCGGCCCCCTGCGAAACGTTTACGGCGTCTCCGACAAGATATTGATGATGACGCTCTCGACGCTGCTGATCGGCGCGCGCGAGCAACGGCCGACATGGCTTGAAACCGGTACCGCAATGATCGCGGTAGACACGCTGGTTCATAACTTTTTGCATCGCACGGGCATTTTACAGGACTGCGGTAGCTCTCACGCTTATGGCGCCGCTTGTTATGGCCCGGGTGGCTGTGCGGAGATCATTAGGACCGTAGCCGGCCGGATCGATACGCGCACCTTGAACCCTGCATTCCCGCAGAGGTTCGCCAGGTTCGTGCAGAATGCGATTTGGAGGCTCTGCTCTCTCGACGGTCTCAACTTGTGTAATGGCAACCGAATTGACGACCGTCGAGCCTGCCAAATCGGCTACTGCCACCTGCACCAAAGGTGCGGCCGAATACCGTTAAAACTCACAAAAATAGACGTAAAAACAATTACTTAGATCGCATTTTGGCTCAGATTTCGCTTGAGGCATCATGACGCTTCGCCTATACTCGCTCTACAAGGTCTAACAACGACTTTGCAATTTATAGTGGAGAAATCGGTGATTAAGTTGCCTCGGCGAGCAAATGGCCCGCCACCGTGGCCAAGCCACAACATCGCTAGAACTGCATACAGCGGGGCCTTTTCAGGCCCCGTATGCTTTTGAGGAGGAGAAATATGGGAAAGCAGCCAGAGAAGAAAGCGGCCACCACACCAGACAAGCTCTTTGTCTTCGGTCTTGATGAGGAAGGAAAGCCACGGGGTGCTCGGTTTCCGGAGTTCAACGAAAAAGTCGCTAGCGCTGCGGCGCAAATGAAGCTGGCGTCCGTGCACCCGGCCTCGCCAGCAGTCACCGAGATCGGCATGAAGCTGCCTGTGGGGAGACTATACGCTAGCGGCAAGGCATTCGTGCCACCGATCCGGCGGGACTTGCTGGGCAAGCTCAAAGCCGCGCTCGAATTGCCTGGCGACGGAAGCAAGGTTCAACAGCCCGCGCCGGCGCCATCCTCCGAAAAGGCAAAGGCAGGCGGCGTTGTTGCTGCTGGCCTACCGCGAACGTGGGAGAGCATCGCCGTCGGCCAACTGGTGCTCGTCGAGGACGATGACCCCGGGTTTGGGTGGTGGCCTTGCCTGGTAACCAAGCGGGAGGACCAGGTTTTGACCCTTCAGCTTCGCGACTACCCGGACAAGGGCACCTACGTCCGGCACATCGCCCAGGTGGGACTCGTAAACCCCGGTCCAGAATAAGCTGCACGCCTAGCGCCAAGCCCGGACCACGGCCCGGGCTTCGACCACCTGCCCTGCCTGACGCTCAGCAGACGCGAGCCAGGCCCACCCACCAACCAACAGACATTATGGAGAACAACCATGTCCCCGCACACGGACACGGACCGGATACGCATGCTCAACGACGAGCTTCGTAAGCACCTTCTCGGCGGCGGCGCCGTCATCACGGCCGGTATCGCCGAGCTGGGCCCGGAGGCCGTGGAACGCCTTGTCAAGACGATTGCCGTCTTTGACGACTTTCACCACGCCAACGATCCCCACGAGGAGCATGACTTTGGTGCCTTTGACTTTGACGGCACCGCCGTGATGTTCAAGATCGACTATTTTGATAAGTCGCTGAACTTCCATTCACCTGATCCCGCAGACCCAGCCGCCACCGAGCGGATCATCACGATCATGAGGGCAGACGAGTACTAGGGTCTTAACAATCCCCGACAATACCTTCACTGTTCGCTCACGAGTTTGACGAGCGACACCGACAAAGCTTCAGCAATTTGAGCCATTGCCAAAAGGCTGGGGTTACGCCGCCCTCGCTCAATTCCGCCGATGTAGGTCAAATCCAAGTCGGCTTCGAACGCCAATTTCTCTTGGGTCATTCGGCGCTGCTGACGAATACGCCGGACATTCTTGCCAACAATGACGCGCCAATCCTGCATTGCTGGATGGAGCATCATCGGGCATATAGTCTCTAGGGACTATATTCCCTATTGAGCAAGAATCTGGGATCGAAGCGAGTGCAACTTCCAACACCTTTCCTGGAAAGAGAAACACCAAAGTGACTGAAGATCTCTCTGCACCACCGCCGCTGCCGGATCTTGGAGCCGCCAGCCAGCTAGGGCCAAACGAGTGGCACTACGTTGTAAACGGCGCTAGGCGAGGCCCGACGACCGCGACGACCATCAAGGACCTCTTGAACAAGAAAGAGATCGAGACCGACACTCAGGTTTGGCGAAAGGGTATGCCTGAATGGAAACCCCTCCGAGAGAGCGACCTCGGTGAACTTGTAGCTTCCGAGCCACCTGCCATTTCGTCCAAGCACATTGGCAACGGTTACGTCTGGACATTGGCCCTCTTGCCAATCGTCTTGGGGGTGATCGAGGCCCTGGTGAGCGCAAGCAACCAGGACGCTGCTGCCCGCTCACTAGCTCTCGGTATTCCGTATCACGCGAGCAGGGGACTGCCGTTCCAGCTGCCCGTTGTCATTAACGGTCTTCTGGGCTGGCTGGATGATCGCAGGTTGCAGCAAGCGGGCTATGGCTCTAGGGCAACCCGCATCACAGCCGTGCTGCTCACGCCGGTCTACCTCTTCCTAAGGGCGAAACGTTTGAAGCAGCGCCCCTATTACGCAGTCGCCTGGATCCTGAGCCTGATCGTCGGCTTCCTGATCTACGCGTCGGTTGAAAGCTGACTCCATTGCCAGGCTGGGTTCAGCGCTGAACCCAGCAATCTCACTCCAATACTCGCTACAGTTCTAAACGATCAGCGTGCGCCTCGTTGACATCCCGTCGACGAGGCCAACCTATGGCTCGAAACATATGAAATCCACATTCCCGGTGATGTTGCTTTTGTTCTCCGCTGCGGCATCCGCCGAAGAAGTCAAGATCAAGTGGAAAGGCGACTACGCTCATAATTCGGACAAGCGGTGGTCGAAGGACAACCCCTACGACAGCGGCTTCTCCAAGAACTTCAAGAACGGCACTCCGCAGGAGTTCGGCGAAGTCAAGAAGGACGGCGAGTTGAATGCGTTCATCTACTCGCCAAAGGACATGAAGGGTCCGGTGCCGTTCGTCGTCGTCATGCACGGCTGCGACGGCATGGTCACTTCCGAGAAGGAATGGACGCAACACGTCGCGGCCGAACTCAACAAGGCGGGCATCGGCGTGCTGGTGCTCGACAGCTACACCACTCGGCTGGTGGACGAAAGCTGCGGTCTGCCTGATCAGCACTGGGGTCGCCGTCGCGCTGACGACGCCTACTCCGCGCTAGATTACCTGATCGAGAAGAAGATCGCGACCGAAGTCTACGTTATGGGCTACAGCAACGGCGGCTTGGCGAGCCTGATGGCGATGACCAAGAAGCAGGCCGACCACCCGAAGCGTTTCGCGGCTGGCTTCCCGATTGCGCCGAACTGCTACAGCGTGATCACCAAGTACGGCGACTACTACGCCCCAGTGATCGTATTTGTCGGCGACAAGGACGACGCGAACCCGCCCGCGCCGTGCCACGAGATGATGAAGAAGAAACGTGCAACGCCGATCCAGTTGATCGAGTATAAGGATGCGAACCATGGTTTTGTGCTCAACCAGCCGTCAAAGGTCGGCGCGCATGGCTGGGCTCTCACCTACAACCCGATAGCGGAGAAGGACATGATGCAAACCATTATCGCCGCGATCAAAACTAAGCGATTTGGCACGGGCATCGAATCCAGATGATCCGTGACCCAGCCACAGACTCCAAATGGCCCAGAGATCAGAACCGGCCGGCTTCGACCAAGTCTTTGTCCTTGGTTTAAACCACCGAGGACATCCACGGGGCGCTCGATTCAGTGTCCTGAAGGACAGCATCGTCTCCGCGGCAATGGACATGAATTGCCGCATCCTGATACGACAGCCCGCAGATGTGACCGCACTGGCCAGCAAACTGCCGCTGGGGTACGTGCTCGGCACCGGGAAGACGGTCAGGTTGTTGATTCCGAGAATTGGATTCGATCTTTACAGTCAGATTTTGGAAGTTTCGCGCGTTGCCAGCATTGACGAAGAAACCAGCATCGCCGCCGCTTTTTCGATGACCGTGCATTGAGTTTTTCTACCGGCAAGTTCGCAAAAGACATGACTTGGGAGCGCTCCAACAGCTACGATCGATTGCTAATGTTGAGACAGATATTAATAGAGGGGTCCGTGCGGTGCTTTTCGGCCGTTCTGCCTGACACGGACCGCGAGCAAAAGAGTCGCTGGGTAAGAGCCCTAGAATTCATCTACTCCCAAGATGTCCCGGCGACCAGACTCCGGAAAGTCGCGCGACGGCACGATGGGTTCGTCAGATATGCGCGGGCAGTTGCGCAGGTCGAAAGGAAGCGGAGGCGGTCGCCTCTCGATTGTCCAGTGCGCGATTGGGCCGACGGTAACGCTTCCCCGAAGAAGTAAAACCCAGTGGGAAGTCCGAACGCTCCGCACTGATCGACAACGCCGAGACTATAGCGGCGTTGTCGCTTGTGATGGAACACTACACCAGATACTTGCCTACAAAATCCATCATATTCCCCGCTTCATCGACCACGTCAACGCGGCCGTCTGACCCATCGAACTGACAGAAGCCATCATCTTTCCCGCGGTAGTCAAGCAGTCCCAGTGCTGCGCATCCGGAAGAGACGAAGAACATGATCGATCACCTCGTTGATCACCTTACCGTTTAAATCCAAACGCTTTGAAAATTCTTCGATAAGCGTCGAAATGGCTACCGGCGCTTCGATCCGCTCGATCTCGTCCGGCACTCCATGGTTCTGCACGCCAAAGCTCGTTTCGAGATGACGCGAGGGCCGCCAGCGGCGCACTTTTCTCCCGCCGTACTTTTCGCCTCTTGCGATGTCGTGACCTGCAAGGCACCTCGTGATGAAGTGCATCCTTTGAGGTTTCGGTAAGGTCGCGAACTCGGGATCGTGCATTAGTAAACTGAGATCGAGAGTTCGGGCGATCTCAGCGATAATAGCGTCGAACTTAACGTCCATTGAATTTCTCCTTGTTGGCCGCAACGTCGCGGCTGGACAAGGATGGTTTACAAGTTCGCGCGAGCGCCTCTCTCGCTAGCGTCCTCATCGCCCTCCAGGAGACCCGGCGAGGGCAATTCGTGCGGAGAGTTGGTGGTCAATTCAACGCCGAGCCATACTTATCCGCCCCTTCCTTCTTCGAACTGGACCGGGGATGCAGCTTATGAGCGTCGCGGTCTCATCTTTTGACGCCACACGCTTGGCGGTTTTGAGTAGTCTGGCGCCGTCACCGCCAGCCACGGCGAGCCGGTCCAGGTGCAAGTGTTTCATCGTATGAAAGATCATGATCCTATCGCCATGCCGAAGACCCGACTTTCCCTGCTTGAATTGCTGCAACACGACGCCGTCCGCGTCCGTAATCGGTCGGCCTAGGTCGTCTTCGCGGTCGCGGACTGAAACGCGGTAAGCTTTGCATGGCGATTTCACAATGTAAGCCACACTTTTCGGTAATCGCCCCTGCTTTATTTTGCGAGCGTGAGTGGCATCCAAGCCATCGGCGATGGCCGCGTACCGACCCGCCTCAACCAACTTTCGCAAACGCTTCTTCAGCTCTTTGCGCGCAACACCCCACACCATGGCGTGCAGGTGCCAGAACATGCAGCGCTTGCCCGCGTACCGCACACCATGTTGCAGATTCACGTAATAGGCCGGTTCAATCATTCCAAGATAGGAATACCCTCTTAGACCGAACCTTAGCCGGTTCTTGATGAATTCTAGGTCAGCGTCGGTCAGCCGGTCCTCTGGAGACCGCGCGCAGGCGATGTCCATGAGCGAGACAAAGTAGACATCCTGGTTGTGTGTCGCGCCATCTCCGCCATCGCAGAAGAACCGCGACACCTCCCGGCTGACGGCCTCCCCCCAGGTCCGACGAGAGAAGGAATTGACCGCCAAGAGATCATGTCGGAATTTAGGGCTAGGCAGTTGCCGATCCCCTCGAGAAAGCGTGTGCCGTTTGCGCGACTCCAGAAAAGCCAGCCGCAGGGCTGATCGCTCACGCGATTGCCAATCCTCGATCTTGGTGTTGCTGTAGAAGGTCATAGTCATCTCCAGTGTGGTGTTGGAGATGCTTTACAAGTTGTCGCGTCACGCAGATTTGGTCGTAGACGGTTCAAACAGTCCAATTTGAGGCTGCAGGACGTCTATTGGTCGATTGGTGTGTTCAAGCAGCAAGCAAGATCTAGGACGCCAAAGAATGCCAATTGCCGAGCATTTACTGCTTCGCGCAGGACCACAGGGCGAAGTCCTCACCCGGTGGACCGTGTAGTCCGTGCAATCGGGCGAGGCATCTTGTCCGTTTGGCCAATGGATGTGCAATCTGTGCACAGCCAAAGTCGTCATTGCGAGTTCTACTCGATCTGCGCAATCCTGTTGAGAAACTCGAATCACTGCACGGAATGCACGGTCTCTATCCGCCCATGGCAGCTAAAACCTCGGTTCGCAAATTCGATCCATCCGACGCCATCGCTGTCATTACCGGCTATCGACGGCAACAATTTCCCCTGGAGCGCGAGTTGGCTTTCTTGGGCTTCGTCGCGTGGATGCTGTTTCCGATGAAAGCTCAATTGGTTCAAACAGCGCAGATCATCGGCGCGGCGAATTACTTTATCCATCTTCCGAAGGCACGCCGAGCCAGTCTCGTTCGCGCGAATCCCTATTTTTCCCAGGAGCTGTTCGCAAAAACTCTGTTGACGTTTCCCTTGGGTGACACGTTCAGTATGGAATTTGAATCGGCGTTCAATGAACTCGCGAACATAAACGAATTGATCGAGTTCTTTATGATATGCCCAATTGAGAAAAGGCCATCCTTGCTGAAGGCGCTCCATTTCATTGAAAAGGGAGGATTTGTACCAGCCGATGTTAACGAGAGCGACCGGAATGCATACAAACGATCTCGTTCCACGTTGAAGGTCAGCTGGGTGAACTACGCTATAGCCGGCCCGTTCATCTGGTCCGCAATGCAAACCAATTACGAGTTCATTACCCGCCTTTCCCCGGACCTGAAAACGACAATCGACAGGGTCGAAAAGTTCTTAGCAAAAAAGCACGAGGTCATGGAATTCTTTGAACTGGCTCGCTTCTGTCAGGTCCGACTGATTCCTCGTTTGGACGAGAGGAGCCGATCTCGATTTCGTTTTCTCGAGTTTCCACCCAACGTCACGCTAGTGGACGTCGAGCTTTCGGAACTAGATTCCGCGCAAACAACCATTCTGAAAGACTACAGACCTCCAAAGTTGATTGATAAAGACTAGAGACCACCAAAGTAGGCCAGCAAACTGGCGGCCTAGACCAGCAAACTCCTGGCTCATTACGCTCCCCCCGTCAAACCGGTAGTCTCGGGCCTTCGAAATCGGCCGTGCATCGTGTGCAGGCTTAGCCCAGGAGACTCATTTGCCAACTTTGAAGAAAGTCGCTTTGATTGAGGATCTGTCCGACGGACAGTTCTTTCAGCGATATACGTTCACGAGGGAGGATGACAGCGAGGGAATTGTGGAATTGCGCCCCGCCGAAGCTGACAGGTGGCGGTCGTTTCGTGATCAATTGCGCAATAGGAACGCTCATCCTTCACTGCTGAGTAAATCGACGGTCGAAGCAGCAGTTGCAACAGCTCCAGAAGTGCGGTCCGCTTATGCTGCCGCCACAGGTTGGCGCCCTGGCCGCAGGACCTTTGTGCTGCCAGATCGGGTGATTGGAACCAACACGAAAAACATCTGCGGCCTGCCGCCCAGGATCCATCGACCGCGACCGCGAGGCACACCTATGAGTTGGCTGAAAGCGGTGGGACCACTCGCCACGAAATCGTCGGGCATGATGCTGACCATTTCCTGTTCATTCGCAGCGCCCCTCTTGCGAATTGCTGGCGAGCAGTCATTTGGACTTTGTCTGGCGGGAAAGACCGGAGGAGGGAAAACGACGGCGACCCTGGTCGGTTCTTCAGTTTGCGGACCTGGCCAAATCGACGAGTTGCCCACCTGGAACGCTACACTCGCTGGCCTCGAGCCCGCCCTGCGCTCACACAACGACTGCCTGATGGTCGTCGATGATCTTAACAAGATGCCAGTTGCATCTGACAAGGAGAAACACCACAGCACGAGAAACTTTGCGCACAACCTCGGCACCGGTTCGACGAAACTACGCAGCCCCACATTTGACGAAACCTCGGACAACGGCGAGCAATACCGGGTGATCTCGTTGACATCCGCCGAGACCACCATAGCGCAGCTTTCGGCCAAGTGCGGCGAGCAAAGAGGCGGCGATGCTCGTCGCCTAATCGACGTACCTATTTACTTGGATGGTCTCGATCACATCTTTGATCGAGCGATAAACGCTGACCAGCTCGGCCAAGCGAAATTGCAGCAATTGTTCGCGTCGGTGCACACCGCGTGTGCCAAAGATCACGGTCAGGTCTTCGCACAGTATGTTGGGTTCCTGATCAGGTCTCGGACAGTGCTTCAGGACAAGATCACCAGGCACGTGAACCGGTTCAGAGCGAATGCCGCCGGCAAGGTCGATGGCATCGTTTACGCCGACATTATACGAAAATTCGGTCTGATCTACGCGGGCGGCGCACTTGCCATCGAAGGCATTGGCCTTCCCTGGAAAAGGGCAGAACTCTTGGACGCAATCGCCAAATGCTGCGAAGCAGCTCTCGACACGCTTTCGGCTGAGCAGCGAACCCTCGACGCCGGCTGGAAATCGCTCAAGGTGCGGCTGATGAGCTTACCTAGGGCTTCCACAATCGAGCACAGTGAATATAAATCGATCGATGGGTATGTCGAACCGGAGCGCGATCGATATCGTTGCATAATGAAAACCGACAAATTCAATCGCATTTTCGTCAATGCCCTGCAGCGCAAGCTCGTGCTCGACGAATTAGCCCGACGAAACTGGATTACTCGATCAAGGTCGAACGAAAACCAGGGACAATTCATTTGGCCTGACAGCGTTCGAAGGCGCTCACTCGAAATCAACTGGGCTCGTCGGGCGGGTAGTGCATAAGAGTCAATACGGGCAGCACGGCAAGCAGAATGCTTGCCGATCACGCCTTTGACTTCACTGCCGCTCTGGTGTAATCTACTGTTAACACACGGTTATCCGGTGTTTAGATCCTTTTCTCCCACTCAGTCTTAAGACGAGTTACGTGAAACAATCGCCGTTGGTACCGGCGACTGGCACGTCAAAATGGAGTCGGACTCTGCTGACAACGCGCGCAAAGCTCGTCTGACGGACGAACATTCGCCCGCTTCTGATCGTCGCACATATCGTGGAAGCACCAGTGCGGCTATCCGCTTCTCAAACTCGAACACAACCCAGGGCGTCGACCCGACGCCCTGCCGACCGCTCACGCCTCGGTTGCTGAGCAGGCAGCAAGCAGCTGCCTACTGCAACCTATCGCCGAGCGCTTTTTCCGCTTGGGTGCGATTCGGCAAGCTGCCTTCACCGCTCGCTGGCACAACGCGCTGGGATCTCAAAGCTATCGATATCGCGTTAGACGCAATGAGTGGCCTGCAACCGGAGCAAGAATCATCAGCTTTAGACGAATGGAGAGCAAACCGTGCGCGTCGTTCTTAAGGGAATTCACAGGGTCAAGCGTAAGCTCGCCAATGGTGAAACGAAGGTGCATTTTTACGCGTGGCGCGGTGGCCCCGCTATCGAGGCCAAGCCAGGCTCACCCGAATTCGTTCGAGAGTATAACGACGCACACGCAAGCCTTCGGCAACCACGCGCAGGCACGTTCATGACGATCATCGCACAATACAAGACCGCACCGGAGTTCACGGGCTTAGCGACTTCGACCCGCCGCGCGTACCTCGCCTATATCAAGCTGATCGAAGAGGAGTTCGGTGACCTTCCGGTGGCAGCTCTGGCCGATCGTCGCGTGCGTGGTGAATTTAAGACCTGGCGCGACTCGTTCGCTGACACACCTCGCAAGGCCGACTACGCCTGGACGACGTTGGCGCGTGTCATGTCGTTCGCGAAGGACCGCGGCATCATCGCGACCAACCCATGCGAACGTGGCGGCCGCCTCTACGTAGCAGACCGCAAGGACAAGATCTGGACCGAGCAAGACATTGCTGCGGTTCTCGCGGTCGCCTCCAGCGAGATCCAGCTGGCGTTGATCTTGGCACTCTGGAGCGGGCAACGGCAGGGAGACCTTCTGCGCCTCCCCTGGTCGGCCTACGAGAGCCCCTACATTCGCCTTCGCCAGTCGAAAGGTGGCCGCCGAGTCGCGATGCCCGCTGGCGCCCCCTTGAGGATCCTGCTCGATGGGACGAACCGCCGGGGGCCGCTTATCCTGACGAACACACTGGGCCGCCCCTGGACCTCCGATGGCTTTCGGACGTCATGGGGAAAGGCTTGCGAGCGCGCCGGCATCGAAGGCCTGACCTTTCATGATCTGCGCGGCACAGCGGTGGTTCGCCTTGCTATCGCTGGCGCCAGTGTGCCTCAGATCGCTGCGGTCACCGGTCACTCGTTGAAGGACGTCGAGGCTATTCTCGATGCGCACTATCTCGGTCGCGACATTCAGCTCGCAGAAGCTGCGGTGCTGAAGCTCGAAGCGAGAACAAAACTGTAAACGGTGGTGTAAACGGCGCTGGTTTTGCCGCTTGATCAAACCGCTAAGTGCTTGATTTATATGGTGGGCGCACCAGGGCTCGAACCTGGGACCCGCTGATTAAGAGTCAGCTGCTCTACCAACTGAGCTATGCGCCCGAAAGGCGGTTAGTGCCTTGCGAGGTCGGTCGTTTAGCAAAGCGATCCGGGTCTGGCAAGCGATGCAATGAAGGTTTTTCCACAGTCCCCAGAAAGCGAAAAGCCGCTGGATTCCAGCGGCTTCTCCAGGGTTAATGCCAGCGAAATCCCGCCCCGTTCAGAGCCGGCCCTCGCGATCGCGGCCCTCGCCGCCGTCGCGGTCGAAACGGTCACGATGGAAGTGCTCCATGCTGCGCTCCATCATGCGGTCCATGCCGCGTTCCATGAAGTGGCGGTGCGGGCCGTCTTCGCCGCCGCCGAACGGGCCGCGGTGGCGGGTCAGCACGGCGAGGCGCCGCTTCTGGCCCTCGTCCAGGGTCTTGTAGAGCGGGTCGGCGGCATCGGCGATCTTCTTCAGGGCCGCCGAGGTCGCGCCCATGTCCTCGGCGCGCTGGCGCAGGCGGGCGACCGGATCCTCCGGCCTGTCGGCGTCCTTGTCAGCATTCCTGCCGGCATCGCCGGGACCGGCATTCATCCGCGCATTGGCGCGGTCGATGCGCAGCTTGGCGAATTCGCGCACGGCAGCCTCGACCGGCGGCCACAGCTTCTCCTGGTCGGCGTTGAGCTTCAGCCCGGCATGGACGGCGGCGATCCGCGCGTCGACAAAAGCGGCGCGGTCTTCCGGGTTCATGCGGATGTGGCGGATGTGCTCCATCCACGGGCGATGATATTGGGCATAGACCGCGCCCGAGCCGGCAATGCTGAGCACGGCGATGGCGGCGATGGTGAACTTCTTCATCCGGACCTCCTCTGGAAGGATGTCCATGAAGATGGGCCCGACGCGGCTGACCCGCAACTTACAACTTGGACAGGAAGCGCGCCCTTACCAGGACTGCAACGCCCGATTTTACCTCCAGCCGCAATCTGACATCATTCGCAACAAAAAGGCTTCCGTGCAGGCCGCACGGAAGCCTTCGTTCATCGTTCGGGTCGATCAGTTCGTCGTGCTCAGTTCGTCGAGCTCAATTCGTGGTGCTCAATTCGTGGTGCTCTTGGCTTCCTTGAGGAATTCGTCGATCAGCGGCTGGCCGATGCGGCCTGCGGCGTCCTTGTAGACCGGCTCCATCGCCTTGCGCATCGCCTCGTCCTGCTCGCCGGTGAGCTTGATGATCTCGCTCTTGCCGCTCTTCTTGATCTCGGCGAGCGCGTCGTCGTTTTCCTTCTGCGACTGCGCGTTGCTGAAGTCGGTCGCTTCCTTCATCGCCTTGGTGAGCGGGTCGCGGATGTCGGCCGGCAGATCGTCCCAGAACTTCTTGTTCACGATCACGACGTACCCGATGTAGCCGTGATTGGTCTCGGTGATGTACTTCTGCACCTCGTGCATCTTCTGGGTATAGATGTTCGACCAGGTGTTCTCCTGGCCGTCGACCACGCCGGTCTGGAGCGCCTGGTAGACTTCAGAGAACGCCATCACCTGCGGCAGCGAGCTGAGCGCCTTGAACTGCGCCTGCAGCACGCGCGAGGACTGGATGCGGAACTTGACGCCCTGATAGTCGGCAGGCGTGATCAGCTTCTTGTTGGCGCTCATCTGCTTGAAGCCGTTGTCCCAATAGGCAAGGCCGGTGATGCCCTTGGCGTCCAGCAGCTTGAGCAGCCGCGTGCCGAGCGGTCCTTCCGTCACCTTCCGCAGCGTCTTCAGGTCGGGCAGGATGTAGGGCAGATCGAACACTTCGAACTCGCGAATGCCGAGCGGTCCGAACTTGGAGTTCGACGGCGCCAGCATCTGCACGCTGCCAAGCTGGAGCGCCTCGAGCTCTTCCTTGTCCTTGTACAGCGTCGAGTTCGGGTAGACCTCGACCTTGACCTTGCCGCCGGTGTACTTCTCGGCGAGCTCCTTGAACTTCTCCGCCCCCTTGCCCTTCGGCGTGTCGGTGGCGACGACGTGGCTGAACTTGATGATGATCGGCGATTGGGCCGATGCCGGCCCGGCAAATCCGAGTGCCAGTGCCGCGATGGACGCGGCTATCGCGAAGGTGCGCATAATCTCTCCCTGTTATTATCTAAGCCGCCCGGCGCGCGGGCGGCCAATCCTTATGCCGACAGCATCAATAGCGGCTGAGAGACGCAGCCGCTATTGGCCCTTAGCAGGGCAGGTATTCATCATAAATGCCGTCATTCCGGGGCGATGCGAAGCATCGAACCCCGGTGCGCAACTGCGCACCTGAGAATCTCGAGATTCCGGGTCGCCTCTTTGAGGCGCCCGGAATGACAAACTACGCTTGTCAGCTCGCCGCCGCCGTCGTCACGGTGTCGCGCTGGCGCTTCATGACGATCTTGTTGAGCGCGCCGAGATAGGCTTTGGCGGAAGCCACCAGCGTGTCCGGATCCGCCGCGCGTGCCGTCATCGCGCGTCCCTCCTGCGACAGCCGCACCGACACTTCGGCCTGCGCGTCCGTGCCTTCGGTCACCGCGTGGACCTGATACAGTTCCAGCTTGGCCTCGTGCGGGACCAGGCGCTTGATGCAGTTGAACACCGCGTCCACCGGACCGTTGCCCTCGGCCTCCTCGATCTTGATCTGGCCGTCGACGTCCAGCTTCATGGTCGCGCGCTGCGGACCATGGGTGCCGGCGATCACGGTCAGCGAGGTCAGCTTGATGCGGTCGTGCGAGGCCGCCATCTCCTCGTCGACCAGCGCCTCGATGTCCTCGTCGTAGATGTCCTTCTTGCGGTCGGCCAGCGCCTTCATCCGCGTGAACGCGTCTTCCAGCTGATTCGGGCCGAGCTTGTAGCCCATCTCCTCCAGCTTGTGCACGAAGGCGTGCCGGCCGGAATGCTTGCCGAGCACCAGCGAGGACTGCTTCAGGCCAACCATCTCGGGCCGCATGATCTCGTAGGTGGATGCGTCCTTCAGCACGCCGTCCTGGTGGATGCCGCTCTCATGCGCGAACGCGTTCCGGCCGACGATCGCCTTGTTGTACTGCACCGGGAACGAGGTCGCCGCCGAGACCACCTTCGAGGCCCGGGTGAGCTGCGTGGTGTCGATCTTGTTCCAGTACGGGAATTTGTCGTTGCGCACGTTGATCGCCATCACGATCTCTTCGAGCGCAGCATTGCCGGCACGCTCGCCGATGCCGTTGATGGTGCACTCGACCTGGCGCGCGCCGCCGACGACGCCGGCCAGCGAGTTCGCGACCGCCATGCCGAGGTCGTTATGGCAGTGCACGGAGAATACAGCCTTGTCCGAGTTCGGCACGCGTTCGATCAGCGTCTTCATGAAGTGGGTGTATTCCTCCGGCACCGTGTAGCCGACGGTATCGGGGATATTCACCGTGGTCGCACCGGCCTTGATGACGGCCTCGACGATGCGGCACAGGTAGTCCATCTCGCTGCGGGTGCCGTCCTCTGCCGACCATTCGACGTCGTCGATCTGGTTGCGGGCGCGGGCGACCATGGCGACCGAGGTCTCGAGCACTTCTTCCGGCGTCTTGTTCAACTTCACCCGCATGTGCAGCGGCGAGGTCGCGATCACGGTGTGGACGCGGCCGCGCTTGGCGAACTTCACCGCTTCGGCGCAGCGATCGATGTCGGCCGGATGGGCGCGGGACAGGCCGGCGATGACGGCATTCTTGGAGCGGCGGGCGATCTCGCTCACCGCTTCGAAGTCACCTTGCGAGGTGATCGGGAAGCCGGCTTCGATGACGTCGACGCCCATATCGTCCAGCAACTCGGCGACCTCGAGCTTCTCCTCGAAGGTCATGGTGGCGCCGGGGCACTGCTCGCCGTCGCGCAAGGTGGTGTCGAAAATGATGACGCGGTCCTTGTCGGACTTGTTCGCGGTGGCCATTGCAAATTTCCTTTTGAGCTTTTGCGCCGTCAGTCTGCTGGGCGCTTGAGGTGTCCGGTGATCTCGACCAACCCCTGAGCGCCCAGGCGCGTCGCGCCCAGCCGGCCCTCAGGGGCAAGTAAGAAGGAGGCCGCCAATAAGGAGGGTGGGCAGCAGCGCGGCCGGGATCGTGGCGGCGGCCAGAGCCACCTCCCCCGAAATCCCATCGATTTGGCCGCGAATCAGCATTGCCAGACCCTTTTGAGCCCCAAATCCTCGGGCAAAACCGTTGACGGTTGGTTGCCGGGAGGCTCAGTGACCCGTTTCTAGACGAGAAATAGCAGCAACTGCAACGCCAAAAGATGGTCAGGGGGCCTGACCTGGTTGGCGCGCTGGCCTGGTTGGGCAAGGCTCCGTGTCCCGGACGCGCTGCAACGCAAAGCGTCGCAGCGCAGAGCCGGGGCCCAGGGGCGGCACGGCACGCGGCGAGATGGCCCCGGATCTGCAGCGCAGCGTCGAAACGGACGATGCTTCGCATCGCCGGGAACGCTGCGCAGCGTCCGGGGCGCGAGCGCGGTGTAGGGCGCGCGCTTTCTCCACGTCGTCATTGCGATGCTCCAGTGCACATCCCAGCGGCGGTGCCGTAGGGTGGGCAAAGGCGCATAGCGCCGTGCCCACGATCTCTCTCCATGAGCGACAAGGCGTGGGCACGCTGCGCTTTGCCCACCCTACGAGACTAGTTTGTGGCACGCAGCTCAATCGCACACGCAGCTTTGCGTCCTCGCGGCGCGTTTCGCCCGAGCTTTGCTTCGTCTCGCTACCCTCTCATCCAAGAGGGCGCAGGGAAGACCGGGTGCCGGCTCGCACCCGCGGTCCGCTGCGCGAAACGCACGCGCAAAGGAGACCGCACAGCAGCATACGGGTGTGGCCGATCACTCGGCCTTCCCTGCGCAATGGTTGGACGGCTTATGCCGTGATCTCCCGGGAGCCGAACTTTCCTTCTGGCCTCCCTCGCCCCGCGAATTGGATGATGCAGTCCGCCCGGTTGGGCTCGCTCGCACCTTCGCAGACAGCTTAACCGTAGCAACGACGGCCAGGACCACACGGTTTTGCCGTACGCACGGCCCGCCATTTCGCCGCAGTTTTTCCAGCCCTGTCGACGGAGCCGGAAACTTGCAGACGAGACGAAGCCTAGCAGCGCCGCTCATCCGCACGAAGCCTCGGGCTCACAGGGACTACCCGCCCTGCCCGTACCTCTCGTGCCGACGCTGCCGCGTCCACCGCAAGCCCGGCTCGCGATGCGTGACGACACATGATCGCCCCTCTTGGATGAGCCGGGATGGGCGACGCATACGCCGAAACCGAATTTCGATAAAGTAGAATATTTTTGCGAGCGTGGATTGACAGAGCGCGACACAGGCACGATCGCGTAGCCCGGATGGAGCCAACGGGTCGGCGCGAAGCGCCGCCCGATGACAGGCTCCGCGTAATCCGGGACAGTGCAAAATGCCGGGCGATCGGCCCCGGATTTCGCTTCGCTTCATCCGGGCTACTGGCACTTCCGAACTTCGCCCTATCCCGCGCGGCGGGCGCGGGCCCTGCTTTCCCAGCGGTTCAGCATCTGGCCGAGCTCGCCGGCGACCACGGGGATGGCCGTGATGGCGCTGGGGATCTCGTTGGTGTTGGCGGGCGCCTTGGCGGGAAGCCAATCCGGCTCGGTATATTCGCGCCAGCGGCGGGCTTCGGCGCGTCTTTTGTTGGAGATGAATTCACGCGTGAAATAGCCGGCCGCGAACGCGATTCCCAGCAACACGATCAATACGATGACGCCAGCCACAATCAACTCCGTCCATCGCCCCCGGACGGGTTCTGCGTGGCAATCAGCGCAAAATCAAGGCTTGAACTGCGCCGAACGCGCTGCCTGCCATGCTTTGCCGCAAGCAAATTTTTGTTCAAATCCGCGGAACATTTTCGCGCCTTGCAAACGGCGCAAGACGGACGCGAAGTGCATTCGAATATGACAGGATTGAGACCCGCGCAATCCGATTCCCCCCTCGCAACCGGCGCCGGACCGCATTAACCTCCAGTTGCTCGGCCGGATCAACCGGCCAGCGAACATCATTGGGAGGACGCGATGACACGCCAAGAGGCTCGTGACCACACGGCTCGTGACCACGAGCAGCGTGACCAGGATGCTGCGCTTTCACGACGAACACTTGTCCGGGGGCTTGCGCTCGGCGCTGCGGCGACCGTGACGGGGGCCGGCTCCGCGCTGGCCCAGACCGGACCCGCCGCACCGCCGACCACCATCACCACCCCGCCGCGCGATTTCGGCCCGCACGGCGCGCCGACCACCTATTTCTGGGACCCCGACATCATCGCGGTCGATCCCTCCTTCAACGATCTCGCGCAGCCCAACACCGCGATCAAGCGTCTCTACACCGGCCTGCTGTGGGCCGAGGGTCCGGCGTGGAGCGCGCAAGGAAGGTATCTGCTCTGGAGCGACATTCCCAACAACCGGCAGATGCGCTGGAGCGAGGATGACGGCCGCGTCAGCGTGTTTCGCACGCCGTCCAACAATTCCAACGGCAACTCCTTCGACTTCCAGGGCCGCCAGCTCTCCTGCGAGCATTTGACCCGCCGGGTGACGCGCTACGAGCATGACGGCACCGCCACCGTGCTCGCGGACTCCTATCAAGGCAAGAAGCTGAACTCGCCGAACGACATCGCCGCGCATCCCGACGGCAGCTACTGGTTCACCGATCCACCCTATGGCGGTCAGCTCTATGAAGGCGAGCCGGATGCGGCGGGCGGCCCGAGCAATGCAGGCGGCAAGCTCAATCCGCGGATCGGACAGCCGGCCGGCTTCCAGCCGGGCAAGCGCGAGCTGCCGACCAATTGCTATCGCATCGACCCCTCCGGCCGCATCGACCTCGTCGTTACCGAAGACCAGGTGCCCGATCCGAACGGACTGTGCTTCTCGCCGGATTACAAGAAGCTCTACGTCGCCTCCACCGGCAAGGGCCCGGGCGATACGGGTCCGGGCGGCAAGGGCGAGATCTTCGTGTTCGACGTCGGCAGCGACAACAAGCTGTCGAATCCCAAGAAGTTCAGCGATTGCGTGATCGACGGCGTGAAGTGCGGGCCGGACGGCGTGCGCTGCGACGTCAACGGCAATGTCTGGGCCTCGAGCAATGCCGGCCGCGCCGTCGGCTATAACGGCGTGACGGTATGGTCACCGGAGGGCAAGCTGCTCGGCCGCATCCGCCTGCCGGAAGTCTGCGGCAACATCACCTTCGGCGGCCCCAAGCGCAACCGCCTGTTCATGGCCGCGAGCCAGTCGCTCTACGCGGTGTTCACGGCGACGCAAGGCGCGGGGCCCGGCTGAGCCGCACATCCGTGATCAAGCGCGCCGGCGTGAAGCGCCGGCGCGAACTTTCCTTTTGTGACAGCACCACGACACGTTGGTCGCAGTTACCCGGTCGTCGGGCAAATCTCCGCCATCAATTCAACGAAGATAGGTCGCGCAGCAGAACCGCGGCGCGGCGTGGAAGCATGACACTCTCTCCGGCCGCGCTCGAGCATGAATTGGGAGTTGAACGATGCGCCGTATGCCAAACGACACGATCATCGTCAGCGTTGGAAGCCAGGAGCTCGTGATCGCGTTCGGAGACCCCGGTTTACCGGTCGACGGCCATGGCGGTAACGACATCATGATCGCAACAGTCGATGACGGGCCCAGCAGCCTGCTGTTTGTCGGTGACGAGTCGATCCTGGAGGGCCAATCGCATGGCGGCAACGACCTTCTCGTCGCCACCGTTCAGGGTCGCTTGCCCTATACGACCTTTGACGGCGACGCGCAGATCATGTCCGGCCAAGCCCGCGGCGGCAACGACGTGCTGCATGTCGAGGCCTCGAATGCGATCTATGCGAGCGTCTATCTCTCGGGCGACGCCGAAATCGCCATGACTGGGGATACCAAGGGCGGCAACGACCTCATCACGGCAGAGATGGGCGACAGATCGTATGGTGCGTTCAGCGGCGATTCCGGATCGCTCATGAGCGGCAACTCCCAAGGCGGCAACGACATCGTCAGCGTGGTCCAGGCCGGCTTCTCTGGCAACGCGTCGATATCTGGTGATGCCTTGGTGACCATGAGCGGCGATGCACGCGGCGGCCGGGACATCCTCATCTATACACTCGGCGTCGATGCGCGGTCCGGCGGCGCATCACTGCTCGGCGATAGCGGCTACATGAGCGACAATGCCCGTGGCGGGGACGACATCCTGATCGCGGCCGTCGACGGCAATCCCGATTCGACCTCCATCGCGCTCGTCGGCGATGCTTCGCTGATGTCCGGCAACGCACAGGGTGGCAATGATATTCTCTACGGGAGCGATCGCGGCGATTGGCTGTATGGCGATGCACGCATCTACACTCCCGCCGTGGGCGGCTCGATCACCGGCGGCAGGGATCTGCTGAACGGCGGAGGCGGCAACGATCAGCTCTGGGGCGGACCGAGCAACGATCTGTTCGTGTTCGGGGCAGGCTCGGGCCAGGACGTGATCAACGATTTCGATCAGGGCAACAAGGCGGCGGGCAGCACGACACCCGAGTACGACGTGATCGACGTGAGGGCCTATGGCTTTGCGGACTGGGCCGCGCTGAAGAGCCTGATCAGCGACGACAGCGCCGGCAATGCGGTGATCCAGCTGACGGCCAACGACACCATCACGCTGGACGGCATCCATGCCGCCGATCTCAACGCCAGGGATTTCATCGTCTGAGGCGCGGCTTGCCGCCGCAACCCAAATCCTCGCAAGGCCCCTCGCCGTCATCGCGGCCGGCCTTGGCTTTGTGCAGAACGCCACTAGGCCCACTGGCCTCGAAGGACCCATCCTGCGATCTTGCCGTTAATTCCGACGCGGCCTGGAGAAGCAAGATGGACGATCGACCAAGACGACCCGACGGCCTGATGCAGGACGACGGCTTCGTGCGGGTGCGCGGCGCGCGCGAGCACAATCTCAGGAACGTCGACGTTCGCATTCCACGCAACGCCCTCGTCGTGTTCACGGGCGTGTCGGGGTCCGGGAAATCCTCGCTCGCCTTTGGAACGATCTACGCCGAGGCGCAGCGGCGCTATCTGGAATCGGTGTCGCCCTATGCGCGGCGCCTCTTCCACCAGATGCAGATCCCTGAAGTCGACGACATCGAGGGCCTGCCGCCCGCCGTGGCACTTCAGCAGCAGCGCGGCGCGCCGACGACGAGGTCGTCAGTCGGCAGCGTGACCACCATCTCGAACCTGCTGAGGATGCTCTATTCCCGCGCCGGCGATTACCCGCGGGGACAGCCGATGCTCTATGCGGAGGCGTTCTCGCCGAACACGCCGGAGGGGGCCTGTCCGACCTGCCACGGCATCGGCCGGATGCTCGACGTCACCGAGAAATCGATGGTGCCCGACGACACCAAGACGATCCGCGAGCGCGCCGTCGCGGCCTGGCCGAGTGCCTGGCAAGGGCAGAACCTCCGGGACATCCTGACGACGCTGGGCTACGACGTGGACAAGCCGTGGCACGAGCTGCCGAAAAAGGACCGCGACTGGATCCTGTTCACCGAGGAGCAGCCGACCGTTCCTGTTTATGCCGGCTACGACGCCGCCGAGGTCAAACGGGCGCTGCGCCGCAAGGAGGAGCCGAGCTACCAAGGCACGTTCACCGGCGCCAAGCGCTACGTGATGCAGACCTACGCCAAGTCCGAGAGCGCGATGATGAAGCGCCGCGTCGCGCAATTCATGATCACCCAGGATTGTCCGACCTGCCACGGCACCCGGCTCAAGCCCGAGGCACTCAAGGTCAGGTTCGCCGGGCTCAATATCGCCGAGATGTCGCATTTACAGCTCAAGCAATTGCAGGAAGTGGTCAAGCCGTTCGCAAAGACTTCGACGGACAAGACGGAGAAGACCGTCGTCGCCAAGCGTATCTGCGAGGATCTGTCGGCGCGGCTCGCCGTCCTGCTCGATCTCGGCCTTGGCTATCTCGCCTGCGAGCGCAGCACGCCGACGCTGTCACCGGGCGAATTGCAACGGCTGCGCCTTGCGACGCAGGTCCGCTCGAACCTGTTCGGCGTCGTCTACGTGCTCGACGAGCCGTCAGCAGGCCTGCATCCCGCCGACACCGAGGCGCTGCTGCGGGCGCTGGACCGGCTGAAGCACGCCGGCAACTCGATCTTCGTGGTCGAGCACGAGATCGAGGTGATCAGCCACGCCGACTGGCTGGTGGATGTCGGCCCCGACGCCGGCGACGGCGGCGGGCTCATCCTCTACAGCGGGCCGCCGGAAGGGCTCGGTGACATCGAGCAATCGCGAACCGCGCATTACCTCGGACGTCCGCGCAAGAAGCTGCCGACGGCGCGCCGCGAGCCGAAGGGCCATCTGAAGCTCAGGGGCGTATCCCGCAACAACCTTCGTGGTCTCGACGTCGATATTCCGCTCGGAATCCTCACCAGCATCACCGGCGTGTCCGGCTCCGGCAAATCGAGCCTGATCAGCCAGTTCCTCGTCGAGGCCGTCGCCGCGCATCTCGGCCATACGCTTGCCGCTGACGCCGATGACGACAGCTTGGCCCCGACGGTCGAGACGTTGGGCGGCAGGATCGTTGCCGGCCTTGACCAGGTCAATCGCCTCGTCGTCGTCGATCAGAAGCCGATCGGCCGCACGCCGCGGTCCAATCTTGCGACCTATACCGGCCTGTTCGACCATGTCCGAAAACTGTTCGCGGCAACGCCGCAGGCAAAGTCCCGCCGCTACGATGCCGGACGCTTCTCGTTCAATGTCGCGAAAGGACGATGCGCGACCTGCGAGGGCGAAGGCTTCGTCTGTGTCGAGCTGCTGTTCCTGCCCAGCGTCTACGCCCCCTGCCCGACCTGCAAGGGCGCCCGCTACAACGACAAGACGCTCGAGGTGACAATCCGCGGAAAATCCATCGCGGATGTGCTGGCGATGCGCGTCGACGAGGCCTTTGAGTTCTTCGAGGGCGATGCCGCGCTGAACCGGTCGCTGTCGGTGGTCCGCGAGGTCGGCCTCGGCTATATCCGCCTCGGCCAGTCCGCCACCGAATTATCCGGTGGCGAAGCCCAGCGCATCAAGCTGGCGACCGAGCTGATGCGTCCGCAACGGGGCCATACGCTCTATGTGCTGGACGAGCCGACCACCGGGCTGCATCCACGGGACGTCGAGCGGCTGATCGCCCAGCTCGAGCGGATCGTGGACGCCGGCAACAGCGTGGTCGTGGTCGAGCACGACATGGACGTCGTCTCGCACAGCGACTGGATCATCGATCTCGGCCCCGGTGCCGGCGACGAGGGCGGCCGCATCGTCGCATCGGGAACGCCGGATCAGGTTGCCAAGGCCAGCGGCAAGACCGCGCATTATCTCTCGCGGCGCTTGAAGCAGTAGCGCTCGGTCTCGCCAAGCCTCACCGTCATTTCGCAATTGCGTTCTATGGCGCAGCTGACAGACCCGACTTTCGCCATGTTGACTTTCCGCCGTCCCGCTCCCCATACTTCGCAAAAAAATAACAACCAGTCATAAGAACGGTTTTGAGGGAGGATAGGATGCCGACTTCACGCAGGCAGCTGCTGAAGGGTACGGCGGCTGCCGCCGCCACACTCAGCCTCGATTGGACGCGGGCCCAGGCGCAGGCCGAGAATTTGCGCATCGGCCTGATCTACGACCTCACCGGCCCGTTCGCCGCCGGCGGCTCGGTCGCCTCCTCGGTCGGCGCACAGATCGCCATCGACCTCGTCAACGAGAAGGGCGGCATCGGCGGCAAGACCAAGATCGTGCCGGTCGCGGCGGACTCCCAGAGCAAGGCCGACGTCGCCATCAACGAGGCCGAGCGGCTGATCAGCCAGGAAAAGATCGACATCATCAACGGCGTCTATTCCAGTGCGCATGCGGTGCCGATGGCGGCGAAGGTCGAGCAGCAGAAGAAGATCCTCTGGATCACGACCGCGGTCTCGACCGCCGTGTTCAAGGACAAGAATTTGCAATACGTGTTTCGCGCGCAGATCCATTCCGACCAGTACGGCCAGGCCTTTGCCGGCTTCATCGCCGAGCATGCGAAAGCCAAGCTCGGCATGGAGGCGAAGGACGTCAAGGTCGCGCTGATCCACGAGGACGGCCCCTATGGCGTCGGCGTCGCCGCTGCCGACGAGGCCTATGCCAAGCAGGCCGGCATCCAGGTCGTGCTGCGCGAAGGCTATTCGGCTTCCGCGCCCGACCTCTCGGTGCTCGTGACGAAGATCAAGCGCGCCAAGGCCGATGTGATCTCGCATGCCGGCTACAACCCCGATATCACCCTGTTCCTGCGCCAGGCCCGCGAAAGCGGCCTGCGCTTCAAGATGCTGTTCGGGGCCGGCGCCGGCTACAGCCAGCTCGACAAGCTGCGCGCGACCTTCGGTCCCGACATCGACAATTTCTGCAACATCGATCCGGTGCCGGCGCAGCTGCTCGATGCGGCGAAACTCGCGCCGGGCATGGGCGAGCTGATCAAGACCATGGTCTCGCGCTACCAGACCAAGACCGGCGCCACCGACGTGCCGCCGCACTGCTCGATGGGCTTCAACCAGACCTGGGTGCTGCTCAACAACGTGCTGCCTGTCGCCAAGGAGAAGTACGGCAGCTTCGAGCCGGAGGCGATCCGCAAGGCCGCGCTCGACGTCGACATTCCCGCCGGCGGCACCATCCAGGGCTATGGCGTCAAATTCTTCCCGCCGGGCACGCCGCTGTCCGGCCAGAACGAACGCTCGACGCCGGTGGTGATGCAGAACGCGGGCGAGCACATCTCGGTGGTGTGGCCGACCAACATCCGCACGCAAGACCCGGTATTCCCGCTGCCGAAGGGATCGACCTACGGGACGTAGGGCGGCTTGCTCCCACCCTCCCTTGGAGGGTGGGAGGAAGCATGCTCTACAACACCACCCTCCGCCCCTCCTCCGCGGCCCAATACCCCGCGTAGTTCACCTTGATCGTCTCATAGGCCAGCGCGAGGTCGGACACCGGCTGCCGCCCCGTCGCCACGCATTCCATGAAGTCCTGGATCTCCTGCAGATAGCCGCGCGTCCATTCCTCCTCGAGGCAGACATATTGCCAGCCGGTTTTGCGGTCGACCTTTTCGGTGATGTAGACGCTGGCGAGCTTCTCCTCGGACGTCTGGTAGCTCATCAGATGGTTGTTCGGGGTGATGTTGGCGAACAGCGAGCCGCCTGACGTGTACGTCTCGACCAGATTGCGCACGCCGCCCATGATCATGTCGCCGGAGAACACGGTCGCCTTGGTGCCGTCCGAGAAGGTCGCGGTCAGCGTGCCCCAGTCCTCGACATCGACCGGATTGGCCTTGATGTAGGTGCGCTCCTCCGGCTTGAGGCCGGCTGTGACGTTGCCGACATCGCCGGTGACGCTGGCCACGCGGATACTCTCGCCGCGCGCCTTCGCTTCGACCTGCTTGAGGTAGAGCACGGCGGAGAGCGGATGGCAGCCCATGCGGATCAGCGAGCCGCCTCCGGTCATCGCCCATTGCGCGGCATGGGCCGCGTGCGAGCCGGAATGACTCTCCTCGCCCTTCATAAAGAGGATCTTGTCCTTGGTCGCCTTGATGATCTCCGCGGTCTTGGTCACCGCGGGCGCGTAGATCCAATCCTCGGCATACATGAAGAGTTTTCCGGTGCGCTCGATCGCGGCGCGCGTCTTGTCCATCTCCTCCAGCACGCGCTCATACATCAGCGCCTTCGGCACGTGCTTGCCGATCGGCTGCTTGTCGCCGTCGCGGCCGAAATAGCCGGCGAACGGCTTTTCGCAGATCACGTGCTTGCCGGCCTGCATCGCCGCGACGATCATTTCGGCATGAAGATTGGGCGGCGTGCAGATGTCGATGACGTCGATCTCGCGGTCGGCGATCAACTCGGCAAAGCTGCGATAGACCCGCGGGATGGTGTGACGGCCAGCGAATTCGACGACATGGTCGCCGCGTGCGGCCACCGCCGCGACTTCGACGTCCACGCCATAGACGCGCCGGAACGCATACATGTGCAGCTCCGATACGAAGCCGCAGCCGACGAGTCCGACCCTGATCCCAGCCATAGTGCCCCCTTGCTTTGGGCGGCACTATAGCGCGCTGGCTGGCCTATTCCACGGAGACTCGCACCACGCCGGCACTCATCATGCCGAGCGCGCGGGCGGCCGGCACCGAGAGATCGACGATACGGCCGCGGATGAACGGGCCGCGATCGTTGACGCGACACTGGATCGAGCGGCTGCCATAGGAGACCCTCAGCACGCTGCCAAACGGGCGCGTGCGGTGTGCACAGGTCAGTTCGCCGCCTTTGCCGGCTTTTGCGTAGCCGTAATAGGAGGCGAGCCCGCTTTCGGCATGGGCAACAGAAAATGGTGAAAACGAGAAAGTAGCGAGACAAAACAATAGCGTCGGCTGCGCGCGCACGGCACCGCTCCGGGTTGGCCCAGACCCGTCCCGCAAACGTCAGTTTGTTCCCTTCAGTTCCTGGAACTGCCGGGTCGGATCCCGGCAGTTCCATCACACATTGTTACTGTTTGTGAAAAACCAGCGTGCGCACCTCGATGCTTTCACGCGGCGCGGCATCATCAGGCGTGGTCGGATCGACGAAGGCGGTGTGCGGCCCGAAGCGGGTGCGGCCGTCGGTTGCGGAATCGTAGCACTTCAGCAGCAGCGCCTCGTCCGGTGTCATCTCCGGAAAATAGAACCAGCGATGATCTGGATTGTATTTCACCGAATAGGTCTCGCCGCGGCGGCTGGGATAGATCAGGTCGGACGCCACGAGATCGCCGGGCGCAACCGTGGTGCCGTCGGCCATCGCCAGCGGTGAATCGCGCAAGGGACCGCGGATCGGCCGCCAGAGATTGATCACCTGCACGCGGCCCTTCAGCAGCTCTTCGGCTTCGTCAGGCAGATGCTCGCGCACGCGGTTGGCGCCGGAGACCGCGGTCTGGTCGACATGGACGCGCGTGGCCGGCTGGCGCGGGCCGCCGCCGCGAATGTCGGCGGCGCCTTCGACGCGCTTGCGCACGGTATGGTCGAAGATGACGACGCGGTCCGCCTTGAGCGTCGCGCGCAGGAACGCCTCGACGGCGGGATAGTAGACCGCCCTCACCTCTGCGTCGTCGTAGAAGTCTTTCACCTGGGTTGGATGACGCACCAGCGCAAAGCCCTCACGGTCGAGCGAGAAGTTTTGCGCGATCAGCCGCGCATCGAAGATCGGCACTTGATGCGGCTCCGGCAGCGACGTGCTCTTGGGCTCGCCCGGCGGCGGGTCGAAAGCGTAGGTGCGCGGTTTTCCCGCGGTCGGCGCGAGATAGTTCAGTTCGGCAGTGACGAAGGGAAGCGATTCGATTCTCGTTTCTTGCAGGCCCATGGCCGGTCTCCCGATGTGGTCGTCGGATTGATTTTTGACGGGGTGCGAAGCGGCGCAAGGGAGGCGGTGCAAATAGCAATGGGGATGTTGTCGGCGGCGTGAAGCGCAGAACGAACGTGTCGAGGATGGCTATCGGGCTAGAAGGCGCACCCTCGTTTCACGGATGCTTGAGCGTCCTGTGAGTTCTCGTGCCCCATCTCTCCGAGAGCATCCTGCGTGGCATGGGTCCCGGCTCTGCGGAGCAGCGTTGCACGCTGCACCGCGTCCGGGACACGAGAGGCGGATCATTCCGCGGCCTGGCCGCGAACGGCCTGACGCCTGGCAACCAGCTCGCGCGTCAGCGGGATCAGCTCGCGGCCATACTCGATCGCGTCGATCAAGGGATCGAATCCGCGGATCAGGAAATGGCTGATGCCGAGATCGTAATAATCGCCGAAGACTTCGGCGACCTGCTCGGGCGTACCGACCAGCGCGGTGGTGTTGCTGTTGGCGCCGGTGAGCTTTGCGATCTCGGTCCACAGCCGCTTGTCGATGCGGCTGCCCTGGTCGGCGAGCGCGAGCAGGCGCCGCGCACCGGCGGTGGCGTGGCCATCGGCGGGCTTGCGATAGCCGGTCTTGTCCTGCAGCGCGGTGGCACGCGCCAGAATCTCCTCCGCCTTCTCCCAGGCCAGCTTCTCCGTGGGCGCAATGATCGGGCGCACCGAGAGGCTGAAGCGCGGCGTCGGCCGGCCCTGCCGGACCGCGGCGTTGTGGACGCGCGCGGTCACGTCACGCACCTGCGCGTAGGACTCGCCCCACAGCGCAAAGGTGTCGGCGTGCTTGCCGGCAACATCGATCGCCGCATCCGAGGCCCCGCCGAAATAGACGCGGATGCCTTCGGGGCGATACGGCTTCACCTGCGAGAAGGCGTTCTCGACCTGGTAGTACCTGCCCTTGTAGGTGAACGGCTTCTCGCTGGTCCATTCCAGCTTGAGGATATCGAGAAACTCGGAAGTGCGGGCGTAGCGCTCGTCCTTGTCGTCGAGCGTGTTGCCGTCCTGCCTGAGCTCGGGGGCATTGCCGCCGGTGATGACGTGGAGCGCAACCCTGCCGCGGGAAAACTGGTCGAGCGCTGCGAATTGCCGCGCCAGCAATGTCGGGGCAGTGAAGCCCGGCCGCTGCGCGATCAGCACGTTGAGGCGGGAGGTCACGTTGAGGACGTGCTGCGCCACCTGGAGCGCGTCGGGCGAGGTCGAATGAAATGCCAGCAGCGCGCGATCGAAGCCGGCATTCTCATGCGCCTTCGCCACCGTCTCGATGTGGGTGGGGTTGAGGACCGGTCCCTCGCGGACGACGGTCTCGGACGAATTGTTGTTGCTGATGAAGCCGATGAACTCGATCGACATGATCGTCTCCCTGTTGATCTCTTAGAGCCCGAGCGCAGCGCGGCCGAGGCCGATACGCGTGGAATCGTCCTGCGGCGTGTGCACCCGGCCGCACAGCACGTCGCGATAGTGCCGCTCCAGCGGATTGGTGCGGGACAGGCCGTGATTGCCGGTGAGTGACAGTGCATCCTCGACCACGGCGACGGCGTTGTTTGTGACGGTGAGCTTGATGACGTTAGATTCGGCCGCGGAGAGCGCGACACCGTCGTCGAAATCGCCAGCGAAGGAGGCGATCAGCCGCGCATCGACCGCGAGCCGCGCCTCGATGGCGCCGAGCATCTCCTGCGCGCGGGCCAGGGTCGCGAGCGGCGCGCCGAGGCTGGCGGGCACGCGCTGCTTCAGGAACGTGATCAACCAGTCGCGCGCGGCGCGGGCGACGCCGTCATAGATCGCCGCGACGAAGACCGTGTGGACGGCGGCCTGTGCAACGTCGGGCGCGCGCCAATCCTGGGGCTTGCGCACATCGACCTCGGCATCGAGCGGGATCACGACGTCGTCGAAGATGACGTCATGGCTGCCGCTGGCGCGCAGGCCGTGATGATCCCAGGTCTCGACGATGCGCGTGCCCGGCAGGCCCGCCGGCACCAGGAATTGTCCGACGCGCGGCTCGGCCTCATCCGTCCGCGCCCAGACCAGGTACCATTTCAGGATCGGCGAGCCTGTCGAATAGATTTTGTGGCCGGAGAGGCGCCAGCCGGTCTCGGTACGCCGTGCGATCGTCGACGGCAGGCCGCCGCGGGCGGGTGAGCCGAGCTCGGGCTCGACCCGCAGCGCGTTGACGAGCGCGAGGCCGTCGACGCTCTCACGCGCAAGCTTGCGCGACAGCCGCACCGGCCAGGTCGGGCTGCGCGCCATGACGAGATGGTTGATGTAGTGCATCGAGAGCACAAGCGCGGTCGACGGGTCGGCCTTGCCGATGACGCCGAGGACGCGCGCGGTGTACCTTGCGCCCGCGCCTGCCCCGCCATGGATTGCCGGCACCGTCAGCGACAGCAAGCCCGCTTCGGACAGCTCGCGAAAATTCTCGAAGGGAAAGCTGCCGGTGCGGTCATGCTCGGCTGCGCGTGCTGCGAAACCTTCGGCCAATGCTTCGGCCCGCGCGACGTAGTCGGGCTCGCTCTGGGCCGTGCGCCCTTTGGCTGCGGATGTCACCATGTGGCGTCCAGCCCCAGCAGGCCGAGGATCTGGCGGCGGAGGTCCGCCAAATAGGGATCGCCGCGATGGCGCGGATAGGGCCGATCGACGCGGATGTCGGCCTTCACGCGGGCGGGACGATCGCTGAAGACGATGACGCGGTTGGCGAGCACCAGCGCTTCCTCGGCGTCGTGGGTCACGAGCAGCGTGGTAAAACCCTTGCGCTGCCAGAGTGAGACGAGCTCCGCCTGCATCGTGATGCGGGTCAGCGAGTCGAGCTTGCCGAGCGGCTCGTCGAGGATCAGGATCTTGGGATCGTTGACCAGCGCGCGGGCGAGCGCGACGCGCTGCGCCATGCCGCCGGAGAGCTGGTGCGGATAGGCGTTGCGGAACGAGGCCAGCCCCACGAGATCGAGTGCGTCGTCGACGCGGTGACGCTGACTCTTCAAAATGCCCTGGGCCTCGAGGCCCAGGGCGACGTTGTCCCAGACCGACCGCCAGGGAAACAGCGTCGGATCCTGGAACACGACCACGCGCGAGGGATGCGGGCTTCTGATGCGGCTTTCATCCTCCCGCAATCTTCCCGCCCGGGGTTTGTCGAGGCCGGCGACGAGGCGCAGCAAGGTCGACTTGCCGCAACCGGAGGGACCGAGCAGCGCGACGAATTCGCCCGGCTCCACGGAGATGCTGACATCGCTGAGCACGGGCAGCTCCGTACCGTCGATGTCGAAGGCGTGGCTGACCTGCTCGATGTCGAGCGCGGCGCCGGCCGCCGGATGCGTGACGGCTTCGGCGAGAGCTGCGGTTACCATTTCACAGTCCCCTTCTGCCAGACCAGCAGCCGATCGCGGATTGCAAACAGCAGCGTGATCGCGCCGGAGCAGAGCAGCGACATCACGATCAGTGCCGCATACATGTTGGCGTAGGCGGCCCAGCCCTGCGCCCATTGCAGGTACCAACCGAGCCCGGCCTTGACGCCGATCATCTCGGCGACGACGAGCACGGCGAAGGACGAGCCCAGCCCCATGAACAGTCCGACGAAGACGTGCGGCAGCGCGGCGGGGATCGCGACCTTCAGCACCAGGAAGGACGGCTTGGCGCCCAGCGTGCGCGCGACGTCGTAATAGGCATTGCTGACGCTCGCGACGCCCGACCAGGTCAGCACGGTGACGGGAAAGCCCGTTGCCAGCGCGATGAGGAAGGTCGAGGCGCTCCAGCTCGACGGGAAGGTGAAGAAGGCGATCGGCAGCCAGGCCGTTGCCGGCAACGGGCCGATGAAGCGCAGCACCGGATGCACCCAATAGCCGACCGCGCGCGACCAACCGATCGAGACGCCGGTCAGGAAGCCGACCGTGACCCCGATCAGATAGCCGCCGAGCTGGAGCTTGACCGAGGCGAAGACGCTGTCGAGCAGCTTTGGCAAATCGTCGGTATAGACCTCGATGATAGACTGCGGCGGCGGGAAGAACGGCAGCGGCAGCCAGGCGAACTTTGCCGTCGCGACCTCCCACAGCGTCAGGAAGGCGCCGAGCGCGACCAGCCAGGGCGCGCGCTTGCGCAGGGCCCTGCCCGCCGATCCCAGATAATCGGCACCGACGGTGCCGAACAGCGCGATGGCCGCGATGACGAAGGCGGCGATGCCGAGCGAATGCGTGCGCGACCAGTCGCCGACATCCTCCCACCACAGGCAGGACAGGCCGAAGGCGATCCAGGCGATGCTGGCGAGCACGCCGACGCCGGATTCCCTCGCCCAGTTCGCCAGCAGCGGCGTGCGGGAAAGACGCGGCGCGCCGGAGGCGAGCCCGTCAGACAGCGAATACGTCGACATAGATGCGCTCCGCGAATTTGGCCGTATCGGTGCTCGGCTTGAAGACCTGCACGCTCTTGAGATCGTCGGCATAGGCCTTGAGCTCGCGCTTCAGCACATCGCCGACGGGATGATGATGGTGGGTGTGGTAGCGCACCATGCCCTCGATATCGGCGAGCGTGGCCGCCTTCGGCGCGTAAGGCTGGAACGATTTTGCGGCGGCCGTCGCATTCTGCGAGCTGAACATCGCGGCATCGAGCAGCGCCTGCGTGATGGCGCGCGCGACCTGCGGCTCCTCCCGCACCAGGCTGCCGCGCAGGCCCAGGATGCAGCAGCTCTTTTCGCGAAATTCGCCGTCCAGATTGGAGGCGACTTCCTTGTACTGGGTGTCCTTGAGCCAGAGATAGGCCAGCGGATCGGAGGACAGGAACGCCTGCACCTCGCCCTTCTCCACGGCGACGTTAAGGAGGTTGCCGGGATAGGCGCGCCAGTCGACATCCTTGTTGGGATCGATACCGAGCTTGGCGAGCTGGATCGAGAAAAAGTTCTTGTCGGGACCGGCGAGATCGCCGACCGCGACGATCTTGCCCTTGAGATCGGCGAGCCTGGCGACGCCGGAATCGGCGCGCGACAGTACGCGCATGCAACCGCCGTGGGTGCCGGCGGCGATCTTGACGTCAAAGCCCTGCTCCAGCGGCTTCAGCCAGCGCAGCGCCATGCCGAGGCCGGCATCGCTCTTTCCCGTCGCGATCGCCTCGAGCAACTGGTCAGTCGAGCCGGAATAGTTGACGAGCTCGACGTCGAGATTGTGCTTCTGGAAGAAGCCGTGCTCGATCGCAACAGGCACGGGCGCGAGGCAGACGGCGCCGGCGTTCCACGACAGTTTCAGCTTGCGCGGCGCGCCGGTGAGCGCGGGTGCGTCCGAGGCCGTCCGGCACAGCGGAAATTCCGAGAAGTCGATGCCGGATGCAATCCCGCGCGGCGCAAAAGCCTGCGCGCCCAGCGCGCCGAGTGGCGCGGCGAAAGCTGCCGCAAGCCCCGCCTGGAGCAGATGGCGCCGGTCGAGCCCCCGTCCGCCGCGCTTGTCGTCGCTGTTCATCAGTCCCCACTCCTGCGCTGGCACGACTCCGCTATGTGCGCAACGCTTCACGTTGCGCATGGTCCGTACGGAGCTGCGTTGAGAGAAAATTATTCCGTCGGCGTTTGTCGCGCCGCGTTGATGCGATGCGCAAATCATGCGGCGCACTCGCCGCATCGTCAATGAAATGGAATTTCGAATGTGATGCGAAGCGAGGTCATTCTCTCCATCGGCGCGCGCGAGAACGATGAAACGATTTTCGTGAATGCGGTTGCTCCCGGCGATCGCCACGAGCGCACATCTGCTTAGATCCCGTGCATCTTTCTCTCGCAAGAACGTCGTGTTCTCGCGCGCAAGGATTCAATGAAACGTCCTTGCCCGATGCGCGCGCAATACGGTTGGCCATTTCATTGACTGCACTTCGCGCGGTCATAGACTTGATCGTCTCGCTGCATCGCTCGCTCACGCGTCGTGAGCCAAAGTCACAAGCAAGCAACAAGACAGGCTATATGAGCATCAACTCCCACGATCATTCCATTACCCGCCGGCTCGCCGCATCGCTATTCGCCGCCGCCATCACGCTGTCGACGACTGCCGCGTCGTTCGCCGCGGACACCGTCGTGCTGCGCGTCGGCGACCAGAAGGGCGGCAACCGCTCGCTGCTCGAAATCTCCGGTTATGCGAAGGACCTGCCCTACAGAATCGAATGGTCGGAATTCCCCGCGGCGGCACCGATCCTGGAAGCGCTCAACGCCGGTGCGCTCGACGTCGGCTACACCGGCGATCTCTCTTTCCTCTCGGTCTACGCCGCCGGCGCGCCGATCAAGGCGATCGGCGGCACCAGGTCGGATGCGAAGACGCAAGCCATCCTGGTGCGTCAGGACTCGCCGATCAAATCGGCCGCCGACCTTAGGGGTAAACGCCTCGCCGGCACCCGCGGCGGCTGGGGCCAGTTCCTGATCGACGCGACGCTGGAGAAGGCGCAGATCAAGCTCGAGGATGCGACCTTCGCGCCGCTCGGCCCCGTCGATGCCAAGATCGCGCTGGTCGCCGGCTCGATCGACGCCTGGGCGGTGTGGGAGCCCTACGTCTCGTTCGCCACGCTGAAGGACAGGGCTCGCGTGATCGCCGACGGCGAGGGCCTGACGCCGACCATCACCTTCATCGTCGCCTCCGACAACGCCATCGCCACCAAGCGCGCGGCGGTGCAGGACTTGGTGCAGCGGCTGAACAAGGCGCGGCTGTGGTCGCTGGATCACGTTTCCGAATATGCCAGGAACACCGCCGAGCTGACCAAATTGCCGGAAGACGTGCTGCTGTCAGCCTATACCGCGCAGCGTACCAGCCCGATCGTGATCGACGAGAACGTGGTGAAGGAGGTGCAGGAAGCCTCCGACCGCTCGACGCGTTACGGCATCCTGCCCAAGAAGCTCGACGTCAGCAAAGCCGTCGACCGCAGCTTCACGGCTGCGGCGGCGGGATCGAATTGACTCCCCAATGGATGAACTCAACGCCCCAACAAAGGTGCGTTCCCTCCCCCCTTGTGGGGGAGGGTTAGGGAGGGGGGTAGCCCAAGAAGAGGTGCGAGTGATGACGCACAGAGGACGGGCGCGACGGAGAGAATCCCCGTGTGGCACCCCCTCCCTGCCCCTCCCCCACAAGGGGGGAGGGAACGGAGAGAGCGCAGCTATTGTCCGAACTCAATTCGACTTCGATCCTTCGCGCTCTAAACGCTGGCAGGCCTCGCTTCAAGCCCGGCCCGCTGCATCTCGCCGCGATCGTGCTCATGCATTTCGCCTGCATGAGCCTGATCGTGTGGCTCTCGCTCTAGCTTCGCGCGATCACCAATATCCGCGATAATAAGGCCGGTAGTACGCGCGAGGCCGGTAATAGCCATAGCGGTAGCCGTAGTACGGACGGGGACGGTAATAGGAACGATATCCATAACCGTAACCCGGACCATAGGCGTAACCCGGTCCATAGCCGCCATAATAGGCAGGCGCATAGCCATAGCCGCCGTAATACGGGCCGCCGCCGTAATAGCCGTAGCCATAAGGCGCGCTGCTGGCGATGGCGCCGCCGATGATCGCGCCGGCCGCAAGGCCGCCAAGACCCCAGCCCCAGCCCCCGCCCCAGCCTCGGCCGCGCCAATGCACCTGCGCGACATCGTCACCAACAGCGGCCTTCATGGTCGCGACGTTGGTCGGCAGCGGGGCCGCTGCCGCCTGTTGAATTTGGCCGGCCATGACCACGCCGGCGACCGAACAGGCAATTGCCGTTTTCCAGATCCTCATCGACTTGCTCCCTGTCTGACGTCTTGCTTGGAAAAGGATCGCAGCAGCATGATCGGGCATCTTTGCGCCAAGTCAAAGCCCGGATTTTCAAAGCCCGGATTTGCGTGCGGCGCACAAGCCTCGTCCAAGCATCGTCCATGCCTCGCTACGAGCCGGCTGCCGGCATGCAAGGCGGACCAACGAGCCCGCTCTGCCCGACGTGACACCGGCGCGATGCCGGAGCCCCGCGGCCAAGCATTAAGCTTCTCGCCTGCGCAACCAACAACCTACTTCACGATTGACTATTCGTACCGCTACTATCGGTTCCAATGGCGCGAGGCTTCTCGCGACAAATAGCCTCGGCCTGCGCCGGGTGTGAGTGGGAGGAATGACATGAGTGCCGCGAGACCCGAGCCGCTTGCCCGTCAGGCGCTGGCGTTCGTCCTGGCTGGCGGACGCGGCAGCCGGCTCCTGGAGCTGACCGATCGCCGCGCCAAGCCGGCCGTCTATTTCGGCGGCAAGTCCCGCATCATCGATTTCGCGCTGTCGAATGCCGTCAATTCGGGCATCCGCCGCATCGCAGTCGCCACCCAGTACAAGGCGCACAGCCTGATCCGGCACCTTCAGATGGGCTGGAACTTCTTCCGCCCCGAGCGAAACGAGAGCTTCGACATCCTCCCCGCGAGCCAGCGGGTCTCCGAGAACATGTGGTATGTCGGCACGGCGGATGCGGTCTACCAGAACATCGACATCATCGAATCCCACGCCTGCCGCTTCATCGTGGTGCTGGCCGGCGACCACATCTACAAGATGGACTACGAGGTGATGCTGCGCCAGCACGTCGACAGCGGCGCCGACGTCACCGTCGGTTGCCTGGAGATGCCGCGGACGGAATCCTCGGGCTTCGGCATCATGCATATCGACGAGAACGGCTGGATTCAGGAGTTCCTGGAGAAGCCGAAGGATCCGCCGCCGATGCCGGGCAAGCCGGACGTCTCGCTCGCCAGCATGGGCATCTACGTGTTCGACGCGAAGTTCCTGTTCGAGGAGCTCAAGCGCGACGCCGATGACCCGAACTCGAACCACGATTTCGGCAAGGACATCATTCCCTACCTCGTCAAGAACGGCCGCGCGATGGCGCACCAATATTCCACCTCCTGCGTGCGTTCCGGCAGCGACCCCCGCGCCTATTGGCGCGACGTCGGCACGGTCGATGCTTATTGGGCCGCCAATATCGACCTCACTGACGTCGTGCCCGAGCTCGATTTGTTCGACAGCTCCTGGCCGATCTGGTCCTATGCGGAGATCACGCCGCCGGCGAAATTCGTTCATGACGAGGAGAGCCGGCGCGGCCAGGCCGTGAGCTCGCTGGTCTCGGGCGGCTGCATCATCTCCGGCGCCTCGCTGCGCCGATCGCTGCTGTTCACCGGCGTGCGCATCAACTCCTATGCCAATGTCGAGAACGCCGTGATCATGCCCTATGTCAGTGTCGGCCGCGGCGCTCGCCTGAAGAACGTCGTGATCGACCGCGGCGTCGAGATTCCGGAAGGACTCGTGATCGGCGAGGACCCGGCGTTCGATGCCAAGCGCTTTCGCACCACCGAGCAGGGGATTTCGCTCGTCACTCAGCCGATGATCGACAGGCTCAATACATGAGGCCTGTTCGCGTCCTCGCGGTCGCTTCTGAAGTCTATCCCATCGTCAAGACCGGCGGCCTCGCGGATGTCGCCGGCGCGCTGCCGATCGCGCTGAAGGCGCATGGCGTCGAGATGCGCACCTTGATGCCGGGCTATCCCGACGTGACGCGGATCGTATCGAACGCGGAGGAGATCCGGAGCTGGCCGGATTATTTCGGCGGGCCGGGCCGGCTACTCGCCGGCTCCCATGACGGGCTCGACCTGTTCGTGCTCGACGTGCCGCATCTCTATGCGCGGCCGGGCAATCCCTATGTCACCACCGAGGGCGTCGACTGGCCGGACAATGGCGTGCGCTTCGCCGCACTGTCGCGCATCGCCGCCGATATCGGCCACGGCCTCGTCCCCGCCTTCGTGCCCGATGTCGTGCACGCCCATGACTGGCAGGCCGGGCTCGCGCCGGCCTATCTGCACTATGACAATCGCCCGCGACCCGGCACCGTGATGACCATCCACAACATGGCCTATCAGGGCAAGTTCGCTCCCGAGCTGATCGGTGCGATCGGCCTGCCCTGGCACGCGTTCAACGTCAACGAAATCGAATATTTCGGCGGCATCAGCTTTTTGAAGGCGGGCCTGCAATACGCCGATCGTATCTCGACAGTGTCGCCGACCTACGCGCAGGAAATCCAGAGCGACGAAGGCGGCATGGGGTTCGGCGGCCTGCTGCGCGCACGCGCGAACGTGCTGAGCGGCATCCTCAACGGCATCGACATCTCGGTTTGGAATCCGCAGGACGATGCGCACATCGCCTACCGCTACGGCGCCGAGGACCTGACGTTCCGGGCCGCGAACAAGGCGGTGCTTCAGCAGCAGTTCAATCTCGATTCCTCCGACGAAGCGCCGCTGCTCGGCGTCATCAGCCGGCTGTCCTGGCAGAAGGGGCTCGATCTGCTGCTCGAGGCCATTCCGACCATTCTGGCCGAAGGCATGCAGCTCGCGCTGCTCGGCAGCGGCGACCGCGATCTCCAGGATCGCTATCAGGCCGCAGCCCGCGCCAATCCCGGTCGGATCGGCGTCGTGATCGGCTATGACGAGATCCTGGCGCACCTGCTGCAGGCCGGCTCGGACGCGCTGATCGTGCCCTCGCGCTTCGAGCCGTGCGGCCTGACCCAGCTCTGCGCACTTCGCTACGGCGCCGTTCCGATCGTCTCACGCGTCGGCGGGCTCGAGGACACCATCGTCGATATCAGCGAGGCCGACGCCGCCAACCGCGATGCCACCGGTTTCAAGTTCGCACCCGTGACGGCGGAGGCCCTCGCCGGCACGCTGCGCAAGGCCAACACCGCCTTCCACGACAAGCCGACCTGGCGCCAACTGCAACGACACGGCCTTGCGACCGACGTCTCCTGGCGCAACCGCGCCGGCGACTATGCCGCGCTCTATCGCGGGCTCATGGCGGAGCGCGCCTGAGGCAATGACCATCGTCGAATCCATGCTATAGAGCCGGCATGGACCCGTTCGTGATCAAGCTGATCGGCTTTGCCGCCGCCACCTGCACCACCGTGGCCTATGCGCCGCAAGCCATCAAGGTGTGGAAGACCCGCTCCACCGGCGACATCTCGCTCGGCATGTTCCTGGTCATGGTGCTGGGCCTCGCGCTCTGGCTGATCTACGGCCTGCTCTCGGGCGATGCGCCACTGGTCGCCGCCAACGCCATCACCATGCTGCTCGCCGGCGGCATTTTGTTCATGAAGCTGAAATACGGGTGAGCTTGCGCGATGCGTAGGGCGGATTAGCTCCCGGCTGCGCGAAGCGCAGTCGCGGGCGTAATCCGCCACCTTCATTGCCGCACGACGGCGGATTACGCTTCGCTAATCCGCCCTACGGAATCAACAGAATACGTAGGACGCCATCGCGACGCCTGCGACCTCGTCGACGAAGACGCGCTTGCCGATATCGCTGCCGGCGGCGCCGGCGGCCACCATCAGCGGCAGCAGATGGTCCTCGCGCGGATGCGCCAGGCGCGCGCTCGGTGCGTTCTCCCAATCGACCAGCATCGCGTTGCGGCGGGCCGGATCGGGGTTGCTGATCGCCTCGTTCAGATAGGCCTCGAAATCAACCGAGACCGGCTTGGACTCCGGCCGGTTGAAGCCGCGCATGTTGTGATAGGTCAGCCCGCTGCCGACGATCAGAATGCCTTCATCGCGCAGCGAGGCAATCGCCTCGCCGACCCTGACGTGCTCGGCCGCATCGTATGCAGACTTCAGCGACAGCAGCACGATCGGCATGTCGGCGTTCGGATACATCAGGCCGAGCGGCACGAAGGTGCCGTGGTCAAAACCCTGGTTGGGATCCTCCCGGCATTCCAGGCCGGCGCGCGTGAGCAGCGCCTTCACCTCGGTCGCGAGCTCGGGCCGGCCCGGCGCCGGATATTTGAGGTGATAGGTATGCTCGGGGAAACCGTAATAGTCGTACACCATCGGCGGCTGCGCCGAGGTCGAGACGGTGAAGGCATCGGCCTCCCAATGGCCGGTGATGACGAGCACGGCCTTCGGCCTCTCCGGGAGAAGCTGCGGCAACCGGCCGAACTCTTCGGCGGTTCTGGCATATTGCACCCGCCGGTCCTCCATGAAGGGCCAGGGGCCGCCGCCATGCGACAGGAACAGGGTCGGAAATCGCGTCATGGGGCTCGTCTCATCGGCACTCTGCGCGTGCCCGCGCGTTCGGCGGCGAGCATAGGCAAACCGGCATGGTTAGCAAGTCGTTAACGATTTGCCGCCCAAAATCCCGGCGTGGCCGAAGCAGTCGGCCTGAAGACAAGTGAGACGTGAGATGAAGAAGTTTGCGCTGGGGGACGTCGTCAACAGTGACAAGGGCCGCCGCGGCATCGTTCGCGCCGCCTTCAAGTCGCGCGAAGGCCAGCAGTTCTACGCCGTCGAGAAGGACGGCGCGATGGACTATCTGGAGGAAGGCCGGCTGACGCCGGCGCCCCGCGTCGAGCTCGCCGCTTAAGTCCAGCTCATTTTTTACTCTCGCCTGCGATCCGGTCGAGACGCTCCGACCAGGGTTCGTCTCCGCTCGCGATGTGATCGTTCGCGATCAGCAGCAGGCGATCGCGGCCAGCGACGGAATCCCAATGCGGCAGACCGGGACCGTTGGGATCGCCGCTTCTGGCGAAGTTGATCCAATAGGACCGCATGCGGCTCGCGGCCTCGCGATCAGCCCGCGAGAAGATGCCCGCTCCCGGCACGCCTTCTGCGCCGAAGATGAATTGCAGCTCGCGCCCGTGCCCAGGCCCAGGATTGACGCGACGCGCCTCGGGCAAATAGGCGAAGCGATAGCGAAAGGTCGCCGCGCCGCTTGCGGCATGCAGGCGCGCCAGCAGTCTTGCGGGCTCGGAAAAAACTTTGTCGGTGTAGAATCTTGCCGCAATATCCGAAGGCCTGGCGAGAGAAGGCTTGGCGAGATCGGGATAGAGCTTGCGCAGCTCATCGCTTGTGAGGCCTGACGCTTCAAGCTCCTCCTTGGCATCGAACTCGCCGTCGAAACCCGTCTCGTCGTCGTTCGAGCCGATGATGAGGGGAATGCGGCTTTGATGTCCGGCCGCAAAACCTGCAGCGATATTCTCGGTCACCAGAGCTCCATCCATCATCGGCGCGAAGCCGAACCGCGATTGCTCCAGCAGACGGCTCTCGGCGGCAAGCAGGCGTCGCGGTTCAGCTGCGCGCAAATCCGCCTGCGGTCCGAGCGCTGCCACGAATTGCCGGCCCATCGCCTGCGCGTCCTGCGCCGAGCGCAGAGGCGCGCGACCGGGCACCGATTGCAGAATGGCCTTTTGGAACAGACCACGCGACTGCGCAGACAGCATCAGCAGCGCGATCGATGTCGCGCCTGCGTCGCTGCCAAACAAGGTGACGTTGTGCGGATCACCGCCGAAGGCTGCGATGTTGTCATGAACCCAATGCAGCGCGGCGATCTGGTCCATCAGGCCGTAATTGCCGGAACCGCCGTCCGTCAGCGCGGGATCAGCGAGCCAGCCGAGCGCGCCGAGGCGATAATTTGCGGTCACCACGATGAGGCCAGCCTGCGCCAGCCTGGCACCGTCGAACAGCCGCTCATTCGCGGTGCCACTGATGAATCCGCCGCCATGGATAAACATCATCACCGGCAGCGGGCCGTCGACCCCGAAGGGGCGGAACACGTTCAGCGTCAGGCAATCCTCGCTCGCATCAGGCAAGGACGGCTGAAGGCACGGCGCGCCGTAATCGTAGGCGGTGTGCATCTCCGAACTTTCGGGCGTCGGCTGCGGCGGTCGCCAGCGCAATGCACCGACCGGCGGCGCCGCATAGGCCAGTCCCTTGAACGAGGCCACCTCACCTTCGACGGCGCCGAGAATCTGTCCTTCACGCGTCAGCGCGAATGGAAACTGTCCGACCGGCTGCGCCACGGCCGAGCCGGCGCAACACAGGACAATGGAGGCCGCAAGAAGCGCGAGCAGGGATCGCATCTTCGGTGCATCTCGATACGCGGAACGGTTTCCTGCAGGTTACGTCCGCCGCCATCGGCGGGGCAAGCCTGCCGGCTCGCACTAACCGCGCTTTGCGAGAATCTCCGCCAGCGCGTGCCGCGCGACGATGCCCAGCTCGCCGAGCGTGGAGTGCCCGGCCCGCGCCGCTTCGATCAGGCGTTCGGCGATGAACCTGCGGCTGTCGTGATCGCCGCCATGCGGCAATTGCCTACACGTCTGCTCCAGGACGACGTCCATGTTCGCTTTGGTCCGCTCACTCAACTCTGTCATGACGTCCGGCCGGTACGCGTGGCTTGTAACCGCAAGCATACACAGGCGGATCGGGCATGATTAGCCCGGGCTATCACGGCCATTGTGCATCGCGGTGCGTGTAGTGCCGCAACATTCACGCGGCCACGATGACGCCGCAAACGCCTACCCAAGATTGCGCTTGCCGTGATGACAAGCCGTGCATGTAGCGATAGCCTGCCGGCAAAACAAAACATACGGGAGGATGCCATGCCAGATGCGATGGTTGCCACACGTGCCTCCGATGAGCGCGGAACCGCTCAGCAGGTCGATGTCGCCGTGGTCGGCGCCGGATTTGCCGGCCTTTATCTTCTGCATCGCCTGCGCAAGGCCGGCCTCTCGGCGGTCGGCCTCGAAGAGGCCGGCGACGTCGGCGGCACCTGGTACTGGAACCGCTATCCGGGCGCGCGCTGCGACATCCAGACCATCGACTACAGCTATACGTTCGATCCGGAGCTCGAGACGGCCTGGACCTGGTCGGAGAAATACGCGACCCAGCCCGAAATCCTGCGCTATCTCGGCTTCGTCGCGGACCGCTACGACCTCAGGGGCGACATCCGCTTCAGGACCAAGGTCACCGAAGCCAAGTGGGACGAGAAGGCCGAGCGCTGGCAGCTCACCACGGACAATGGCGCGCCGGTCTCCTGCCGCCATTACATCATGGCCACCGGCTGCCTCTCGGCGCCGAAGCCGCCGGAGATCGACGGCGTCAAGGATTTCAAGGGCGAAGTCTATTTCACCGGACGCTGGCCGCATGGCGGCGTCAACCTCGCTGGAAAACGCGTCGCCGTGATCGGCACCGGCTCGTCGGCCATCCAGTCGATCCCGCTGATCGCCGAGCAGGCCGCGCATCTGACCGTGTTCCAGCGCACGCCGAATTTCGCACTGCCTGCCCATAACGGCCCGGCGCCATCGGACCGCATGAGCCTTTTGCAAGCAGATCGCCCGGCCTATCGCGAGCAGGCGCGCCAGTCGATGGCGGGCGTGCCCTATCCGCAGCAGACGGTCGTGAGCTGGCAATTGAGCGATGCCGAGCGTCGCGAGCGGTTCGAACGTGCCTGGGCCGCCGGCGACCTCGTCCACATCCTGACCCAGCTCTGGGCCGACCAGGCCGTCGACGTCGACGGCAACAAGATCGTCCAGGACCTGATCCGCGAGAAGATCCGGGCGGCAGTCAAGGACCCCGAGACAGCGGCGGCGCTCACGCCGCACGATCACCCCTTCGGCGCCAAGCGCCCCTGCCTCGATACCAACTACTACGCCACTTACAACCGGCCGAATGTCACGCTGGTCAATCTGCGCCAGGAGCCGATCAAGGCCATCACGGCGAGTGGCATCTCCACGAACGGCCGCAGCATCGACGTCGACGTCATCGTGTTCGCGACCGGGTTCGACGCTATGACCGGCGCGATCCGCGCGGTGCATCCGATCACCGGGCGCGGCGGCAAGTCGCTGACCGATGTCTGGGCGCAGGGGCCGCAGACCTATCTCGGGCTCACCGTCGAAGGCTTTCCCAACTTCTTCATGATCACCGGGCCCGGCAGCCCGTCGGTGCTGTCGAACATGGCGGTGTCGATCGAGCAGCATGTCGACTGGGTGGTCGACCGGCTGGCCGCGCTGCGCGATGCCGGCTTCACCACGATCGAGCCGACCGAGACCGCGCAGGCCGGCTGGAACAGGCACATGGCGGACTGTTCGATGGTGACGCTGCATCGGCTCGCCAACACCTGGTACACGGGCGCCAACGTCCCCGGCAAGGTGCAGGGCCTGATGCCCTATACCGGCGGCGTCGGCCCCTATCGCAGCATCTGCGACGAGGTGGTCAGCCGCGGCATGCTCGGCTTCAAGCTCACCGGCCCTGGCGGCACAGAGCAATGCAATGACGGCGAGGTGGTGCGGCTGCAGCCGGACGTGCGGCTGGTGATGAACCTGCTCGCATCGCTGAACCTGCCGCCGATCGAGTCGATGGGCGCAATCGGCGCGCGCGAGTTCGTCAACGAGTTCAACAAAGGCCGCCCCGCCGGACGGCCGATCGGCGACATCGTCGATGGCACCCTGCCCGTCACCGACGGCGCGTTGCCCTACCGCGTCTACAAGCCGGCGACACCGGGACCGCATCCGGTCGTGGTCTATTTCCACGGCGGCGGCTGGGTGCTCGGCGACGAGCAGTCGGACGAGCCGTTCTGCCGCGACATGGTGCGACGGACCGGCATGACGTTCGTCAGCGTCGGCTATCGCCACGCCCCCGAGCATCGCTTCCCGACCGCGGCCGAAGACGGCTATGCGGCCACGCGCTGGATCGCCGAACACGCCGCGGAGCTCGGCGGCAAGCCGGGCCCGGTGCTGGTGGCGGGCTGGAGCGCCGGCGGCAACATCGCCGCCGTCACCTGCCAGCTCGCGCGCGACCGCGGCGGGCCGGAGATCGCCGGCCAGCTGCTGATCTGCCCGGCCACCGACTGCACCTTCGATCGCCCGTCCTATAACGACAATGCGACCGGCTACTTCCTGACGCGATCGCTGATGTACTGGTTCTGGGACCTCTACTGCTCGCCGGCGGACCGCACCGATCCACGCGCCTCGCCACTCCGCGGCAAGGTCGAAAGGCTGCCGCCGGCCTTCGTGGCGACCTGCGAGTTCGATCCCTTGCGCGACGAAGGCATCGCCTATGCCGAGGCGATGGCGGCCGCAGGCGTCCCGGTCGAGCAGCTCAAGGCGCACGGCCATTTCCACTCGTCCTTCACCATGGTCGATGTGGTGATCACAGGCGTCTCGGGCCGGGTGCAGATGGCGGAAGCCTTGCGGCGCTTCGCCGGGCTGCCGCCGGAGGTCAGCCGCGGCGACGAGGACAGTCACGGCGACGCCAGCCCGGGGAACAAAATCGCGGCGGCCGCGAGTTGAGCCGAAACGAAGCGGCCGGGAACCGTTTCCCGGCCGGCGTGGCGATTGGTGTGGCCCCGTCAGCCGGCTGTATCTGCCAGATACAGCTACGGCTGATGGTCAGGCAGCAACATCGATGCGGCGATGAGGCCGCCTGCTGATCCAAAAGCGGCAACAAGCCAGGGCCAGGCGTAATCGGCAGGCGTCCCTTCGTCCGATAGCATCGCACCGAGCGTTGCGATGCCGAGCGCAAATCCGGCCTGCCTCATGACCACGGTGACTGCCGAAGCCATACCCGTTTGGGCCGGAGGCACCAACGCAACGACAGCGCTCGACAGTTGCGGATGCGCGAGGACTGCGCCAATCCCGGTCAACAGCATTCCGGTTGCCGCCGCAGCGAGAACGACTTGCGCGTTCGGGAGCCAGCCGCTCGCCGCTAGCACCAGAATGAGATCGCCTGCCAGCAGCGCCAGCATCGCCGTCGCGAACAGCCGGCGCCAGCCCCAGCGTTTTGCCAGGCGAGCACCATAGGGCGGCAGCAGAAGCATCGGCAAGGTCGCGAAGAGCATTGCGAAGCCAACGGACGGGCCTGGCCAGCCGAACGCTGCACTCAGGAACGGAGGCAGATAGACGAGGACCGCCCAGTATCCAACAGAAACGGCAATCAGCAGCGAGGAAATGCCGACCATGACCGGCCGAATGAACACAGCGGGGTCGAAAATCGGCACGGGCCGGCGCCGCTGCTGCATCACGAAGATGGCGAGCAGACACGCGCTCAGCCCGAGGCCCGCTGCAATCCGGGCCGGCATTGCACCTCCCGTCAGCAGGCTCTCGATTGCAATACCAAGCGCAAACGTGAGAAGCACGACGCCGCTCCAGTCCAGCGGGCGGCCGGCAGGATCACGCGACTCTGCGACCAGCCGCGGAACGGCCAGAAGCGCGAGCAGACAAAGCGGGATATTGGCCAGGAAGATCCAGCGCCATCCGAACCAGGCCGAGACAAGTCCCCCGAGCGTTGGTCCGAGCGCCATGGCGATGCCTGAGAGCACACCCATGAACGCAAAGGCGCGGGCGCGCTCGTCAGGCCGAGCATAGGCACTCGCAAGCAGCGCAATGCCTCCAGTGATAACGAACGCCGCGCCAAGGCCTTGAATTGCACGGGCGGCCCACAGAATTGGACCGCCCGCCGCAAAGCCGCAAATGATCGATCCGACCAGGAACACGGCGTTGCCGCCAAGCAGAGCGCGTCGGCGTCCATACTTGTCGGCCAGCGCGCCGGCAGCGAGCAGCCCACCGGTAAATGCCAGACTATAGGCATCCATCACCCAGGCATAGGCAGCGCCGCCGAAACCGAGTTCGGCGGCCATAGCCGGCATCGCAACAACAACCGCGGTTACGTCGAATTGCGTCAGAAAAGCCGCCATGCCGAGCACCATCGCTGGCAGCAGGTCGTGCCAACGGCGTCGGGGCTGCATATCGGGTTCAGGCGTGATCATCGTTGTCCCATCGTGAAAGCGTCTGGTACCGATATGCATGCCAGGGCGAGGCCTGCGCCAATGCGATGTATTCACATCGGCATGAAAATATTTCATGATGATGCAATGCGCTCATTTCCTCCCTTCGACGGGCTGATTGCGTTCGAGGCCGCCTTGAGACATGCGAGCGTCACGCGCGCTTCCGCAGAGCTCGGGCTCACGCAGAGCGCGGTCAGTCATCGGCTTCGCAAACTCGAGGACTTCGTCGGGACGCCCCTCCTCATTCGGCAGCCGAGCGGCTTATGCGCCACGCCCGCCGGTATTGCCCTCTCGAACGAGTTGGCCGGTTTGCTCGACAGGATGGCGGATTTTCGTGCGCTCTGTCGCGCCGCTGCTCCGCCTCCGGCCTTGAAAGTCGGCGTCGGTGCAGCGCTTGCCGACTATTGGCTCGTGCGCCGCTTGCCCGATTTTGCGCAGACGCATCCCGGCATACCGGTTGAGCTGGCCGTACGTGAAGCCGACGCACACGCGAGGTCGAACGATCTTGACGTCGCGGTGCTGTGGCAACCAGCGGCGGGCTTGAGGCCAACGTCCATGCAACGTTTGCTATTTCGCGAGCATGTTTACCCCGTCTGCCACCCACGCCTGCTGCCTGGCCAGCGACCACTGACCGACGTGACGCGCCTCAAATCGTTGCCGCTCCTGCACAAGGGCCGGGCCGGCGAAGACCGTGGGGTCGAGTGGTCATGGACCACCTGGTTCGAACGATTGGGCCTCGGCCGCCCGCCCCCCGCCGAGATACGTTTTGCAACGATAGCTACCGCCATAGCCGCCGCCCTCGCCGGCAACGGGATCGTGCTCGCGCGTTCGCTGCTGGTCCAGGATGCGCTCAAGGACGGGAGGCTGGTACGGGTGCTTCCGCAATCGTGGGACTTGCCGTCGAGCAAGGCTCAAATCGTGCGCTGGCCCCCGGCAATGGCCAAAGATCCCCGCGTGAAGGCGTTTGTCCGCTGGATATTGCAAACTCCGAAGATTCCCAACGATTGAGCCTTACGCCGTAGCGGGTCAGCCGGGAACCATTTCCCGGTCATCGCGTTGGGTGCCTGTGGCATTGAGATGCAGCGACAGGTATGGGCCCCGGCACGCAAATCCGCGTGCTGGGGTGCTTTTTGCGTGAGGTGGGGCGATGGGGGACGCGGTTGCGGATTCAAAAGTCGATTTCGATGCGCTTGCGGCCCTGCATAAATGGCCGTCGCTGGCAAACGAGCGCCGACCGGACCGGGAATCATATCAGATAAGCGAAGGCACTCTCGACGAGTGCATCTCTGCGTTCATGGGGAAGCCGGCGACGACCCGGCATCTCTATGAGATCCGGACAGCGGCGCAGCCGCCGCTCGTGACCGGCATCCTTTCGCCCGAACACGTCATCGAGCTCTCGCGCTGGAGAGAATTTCTCTGACGGCGCTTCACCTGCAGGCGCGTTAGGAACCTTCTGCCGGTTTCTCCCGTTGGTGGAAATCGGAAGTCAAGGCGCGAGTGTCTCCCATGCTTGAAGCTGGCGTACCACCCCCGGTCGTGCCCTATGGCGCAGACCAGACCCTGTTCGTGGTGATCGATCGCCTCGACCAGGCGACGGAGATTCGCATCGAACGAAGCGATCTCGAAGCCACTATCGGCGAGCTCGTCGCCGGCTGCTTCAACGACCCCATCAAGGTGATTTCGTTCAACACGCTCGAACATTGGATGAAGGACATCTCGACTGATGTCGCCGGCGCGATAAAGGCACGCTGCGACATCTATGGCATAGAGCTACCCGACTATCTCAGCGACTTCATCGATAGCCATAGCATGAATGCGGGAGTTATGCGCGCCGATATTTGCCGGCGATGACTTCGATCTCGCGACGGCGCTCGTCGGCGAAGGCCTGGAGCCTTTCGATCGTCAGCGTATCTGTGATCCGTTTGGCGAGTCGCTCGGCGCGCGCGGCTTGATCTTCGAGATACTGGATCGTGTTCAAGCGCCCGCCTCCCTCAACAGCCCCAAATTGTTCGGACAGACATGGTGCTTGAGAAGCCGCTAACACCCAGTTAAGCGCGGCGGGCCGAACGCGATGTCTCGAACTCATTGCACGACGTCGAGCCGGACATTGGTGATGCCCCTATCGACCATGCCGAGCGCCTCGGCCGCGGAAGGCGAGACGTCGACGACGCGTCCGCGGATATAGGGACCGCGATCGTTGACCCTGACGGTCACGAAACGGCCGGAGGAAACGTCGGTGACGCGCAGCTTGGTGCCGAATGGCAGGGTCGGATGGGCCGCGGTCAATTCGTTCTTGTCGAACTTCTCGCCGCTCGCCGTCTCCGTATCCGAATAGAAGCTGGCAACGCCGTGCGAGGCCGCTTGCTTTGCATCGCCATCGGGAATGCGCACCCGGCTGACCGGCCTTGGATGCAGCGCCGCCACCCGGTGCGGCCGCTCGACCGCGGCCTGCCGGCCGGTGGCCGCGAGATCGGCCTTCTGGCGGCCGACCGGCGATTGCGCGCAGGCGGCGAGTGAGGCGGCCCCGACGATGGCCAGCAGCAGCCGGCTCGAGGTTGCCAGCGAAATCCTGGCAGTTTCGGCACGTGCAATGCAAGACATGATGCGCCCTCCGAACTCCCCGGAGTTTCGGTGGGCAATGAGGGCAGAAGCTTGTCAGAACAAAAGCGGGCCTGGGGCCGCCGCCGTTTCGCGTCAACTGTGACGATTCCATCACAGTGACGCGTCCTGAATCGGGACTGAAGCTACCCCAGTGGCCGGCTCCAGCTCAGGCCGGAGGCGGGATCGCGCGCAACACGTCCCGGAAGACGCCGAACTGCAATCGAAACGCTTGCGAGCTGTAGTCCTGATAGTAACCCGCAGTCACTGCGACGACGAGATCGAGCTCCGGGACGATGCGGATCGACTGCCCGCCGCGGCCCAGCGCACCGATCCAGCTGATCTTGCGGTCATTGAGGCGCGTTTGGCCGCGCCACCACAGATATCCGTAGGATTGAGCGTCGTTCGCCTTGATCTTTTCTGCCGTCGAAGCCTCGATCCACGCCTTGGAGACGATCTGGCGGCCGTTCCAGCGACCGCCCGCAAGCACGAGCTGGCCGATCTTGGCCATGTCGCGCGGTCGCAAGCGCAATCCTCCTCCGGCATCGGTATCCCCCCTGTACCGGCCCCACGCCGTGCCGGTGATACCCAGAGGCTCGAACAAATTCTCGCGCGCGAATTCATCGAGAGGACGTCCCGTCGCCTTGCGGATGATGGCCGACACCAGCGTGAGCGCGCCGGTGTTGTAGAAGAACTCCTGCCCCGCCGCGGCGGTCACGGGAAGACCGAGAACGTAGCGACACGGATCCCATGCCATATGCATGCGCGTCTCGTCATTGTCGTCGTCTCCCGTCGCGGGTGTCGCCTCGACCCACTTCAGGCCCATCGACATGGTGAGCACATGCACCAGCCGGATGCGGTCCTTTTCGGGAGAACGCAAGTCGGACAGTTCGGGGAAGAAGCTGAAGATCGGTTCGTCGACGCCGCGTATCAGCCCGCGATCGATCGCAATCCCGACGACGAGTGATGCAACGCTCTTCGAAACAGACTTCATATTGTGCAACGTATCGGCATCGAAGGCGATGGTTTCCACCCGGCGGCCGTAGATGTAGCCGGGTATCTCATCGGCGCCCTTGAAGTAACGCTCGAACGCCAGCTTGCCGTCGCGGGCGACCAGCACCGCATGGATATTGGCATCGCTCGTGGCGAGCCGGTCGGCCGTCCCGCACAGCGCCTCGCGATTGACGAGACTGTCGCCAGCGACGGAGCCGCCCGGCCAGCCGTCGCCCCGTTCGGGCGGAACACCGCAGCCGTCGGCTGCGTTCGCGCGGACCGCGGAGAGCGGCGCCAGTGCGGCGCCGCCGAGCAGCGAAATGAACTGGCGCCGCCTCATGCGAGCCTCATCCCTGTTGCGGCGCAGAGCCAGCTTCGGCGCCGGCGTATCGGGGCTGCGCGTTCTCTCTGAGGATGCGCGCGAATTCACGCCAATAGAGCCTTCGCCAGTTCGTCGTCAAGCTGGCGAGAAAATCGAGCTCTCTTTGCGTCAGCGTGCACATCGCGGCTTCAGGCCACAAGGCCCCCCATGGGTTTGACGTCGGCGCTGCCGGGGAAAACCACATCCGCCAGCACCTTCTCCTCGACACGCAGGTGATCTCTCAGCAGGCCCTTCAGCACGGCGCGCAGATCGGTGGTCGGCTTGAGATCGCGATCCTCGAACAGTTGCGCCGGCTTCAGCCCCGGCCAGTCCGCGATCACGCGGCCGCCGGCGAGCCCGCCGCCGATCAGGAATGCGACCGTGCCGGTGCCGTGATCGGTGCCTTGCGTTCCGTTGATGCGCGCGGTGCGCCCGAACTCGGTGACCACGGCGACCACGGTCTCGCCCCAGGCGTCGCCCATGTTGCTCTCGATTGCGGCGAAGGCGCCGTCGAGCGCGCCGAGCAGATTGTAGAGCTGGCCCGAGGCCGCCCCTTCGGCGATGTGCGTATCCCAACCGACGAAGCCCATGGCGCCGACGCGCGGACCGTCGGGCTTGGCGAGATAGCGCGCGGCGGTGCCGGCGGCGTCGGCGAAATAGGCGCGCACGCGCGCAATGCCCGGCGGTGCCAGGGTCGGATCGTCCGACATGGCATCGCCCGCGCTGGGTGTCCCGCTGAGCGAAGCGAGCTTCATGCGCGCCTGCAGCACGGTCGCGAGCTTCGGGTCGGTGTGCTGGTAGAGATCGAGCAGGCGGGTCTGCGTGTCCTCGCTCGCCGGGAGCAATTTCTGCGGCACCCATGTCATGACCGGCGCCGAGCCGCGCACCACCAGCGGTGTCACCGAGCCGATCCCGAGCGCGCGGCTGCCGCGCGGATCGACGCGGCCGCCCGATTCCAGCGCGAGCAGCGCACGGTTCAGCCATCCGGAGCTGGTCATACCGGGCTTGACGAGCCCGCTCTCCAGCACGTCCTGGCCATCGAAATGCGAGCGCTCGCGATAGGGCGTCGCAACGGCATGCACGATCGCCGCCTTGCCGCTCTTGTAGAGCCGGTGCAAATTCGGCATCGCCGGATTGAGCGCGAAGAAGGCATCGAGCGGCAGCGCCGGCGGCTTGCCGTCCAGCAGCAGCGCGCGATCGCCGCGCAAGGAGATCCAGTCGGGATCGCCGACCGGCGCGACGGCACCGAGGCCGTCGAGCGCGCCGCGCAGCACGATGACGAGCAGGCGCGGATCGCGGCCTTCGGCGCGCGCGATCCTGGGCATCTGGCTCCATGCGAACAGCGCACCGGAGCCGACCAGAAGCTCGCGTCGCGTGGGCAAATGATTGACGACGCCCATGCTCACCTCCTCTGAAAATCCGCCGACATGAACAGCAGCGCCAGCGCCTGCTGCCGGCTCTCGGCGCGGCCGACCGCCTGCTTCACCTCGGGGGCGATCTGCGATGCAAAGACGTCCTCGATGATGACTTGCGGATCGGCCATGCCGGTGATGCGCTCCGCGAAATTGTTGGCGACGTCGAGCCGCCGGCCGACGCCGTCGATCCAGCTTGCTTCATCGTCCGGATAACCCTTGGGCGCGGGCGGACGCCACAGCGCCTCGCCCAGCAGCTCCTGGCCGCCGGTGAAGCGGACGGGATCGACCTGCGTGATGCCGGTTGCACGCACCATGCCGACGACCCATTCGCCGGGACGCTTGAGCTTTGACGGCGGCGCGCGCCACGCCTCGTCCGACGACACCATCAGCGTCGCGACCTGCTTGAGATTGCCGTCGCCGTCGCGGAACGCCTTCGCCATCTGCTCGACCAGGGCCGGCGGCGGTTCGTCGGCGACGAAATGGCGCGCGAGCTTGGTCGCGACATGGGTCGCTGTTGCCGGATGCGCAGCGAGATCGCGCAGCACGGCGCGCCCCTGCTCGACGTCGTCCTGCTCATAGCGCTTGCCGAGCACGGTCTGTCCGCCGGGCTCGTGCAGCCGCGGATTGAAGGTGAAGTCGCCGCCATGCTGGGGATCGGCCCCCGGCGGCACCAGCGTCCAGCCGGTCAGCACGTTGGCGAAGCTGATGACGTCGTTCTGGGTGTAGCCGGCGCGCACGCCGAGCGTATGCAGCTCCATGATCTCGCGGGCAAAGTTCTCGTTGAGGCCGCTGCTGCGGTTGATGCCCGCGGTCGAGTTCGCCCCCATCGAACCGAGATTGTCGAGATAGAACAGCATCGCCGGATGGCCCTCGACGGCCAGCAGGAGGTCGACGAACCGGCCAAGCGCATTGGCGCGAACCGCCTCGCGTTCATAGGCGCCGGACATGCTCTGGATCCGGTTGGCCGAGATGCAGAAATGATTGGACCAGAACCAGACCAGCCGCTCGGCAAAGCCGATATCGGCGGCAAGCGCCGCCTCCGTGCGCAGCTTGGCTTCCTGCAAATACATCGGGCGCCCGGGATCAGGAATAGCGTCGGCGGCCTGCTTCGCCGCCATCTCGGCGGCGTCCTTTTCCTGGCCCGCTTGCCCCTGCGTCTGCGATTGCGGCTGAGCCTGGTCGTCAGCCGAGGTGGGCGCCGACGCCACCTGCTGCTTCTTGGCCTGTTGCTGCGCCTGCTTGGCCCGCGCCGTTCGCCGAGCATTGGCATCGGCCACGGTGCGATAGGCTTTCGCACTGGAGGGCAGGCTGGCCGCCGCGGCGAGCACGAGCGGCCGGTCGAGTTCGGCAATCAGCGCGCCACGCGGGTCGGACCCGAGGGCGGCAATCGAGCCCGGCCGCGGCCCCATCCCGAAGCGATGGAGCGCCAGCACGGCTTCGGCCTTTGCGGAATTGCTCATGGCGAATGCCCAATTCTACGAGCCCGCCCGACGGCACCGCTCGAGGCTACGAATTGTAATGCTACAGATCGTAGCATTCGCGGGACTGGCAGACAAGCGGAGATTGAAACACCTCCATCAAGACATCGGGAGCGGCCGCTGCCCTCAGAAATTCGGCCCGAGCGCGATCTTCGTGATGGTGTCGTGCCTGACGCCGATGCGCCATTCCGCCGAGCCATTGGCGAACTGGGCGATGTAGATGTCGCTGTCGAGCGCGGTGACGCCGCGGAAGGAGACCGCACGCAGCGCACCGAGCCGCGCCAGGATCGCCTGGTCGAACGGCAACTGCTGACGCGTGATGTCGGCCACTTCCGAAGTCATGTGCTCGTAGTCTGGCTGTCCTCTGCCGACGCCCTCGATATAGCGGCGCAGCATCGCCTCGCCATTGGCGATCGGAACAGCGCGGCGGGCGGCGCGCCCCGGACGCACGCCGAGGTTTGAAGCTTCGACATTGTGGAAGCGGGTCTGCCGGCCCGGCATCAGGATCTCCAGACACCGTCCCGACTTGTCGGCAATCATCCAGGGATTGTTCACGGTCGTGGTGGTGAACCAGGTCATGTTGGGCCTGACGATCTGCGCCCTGCGATTGCCGTCCGCGTCCAGATTGACCACCTGGATGTCGTCGGCCATCTCGTTGTAGAGCATGATCCTGATCGGCGAAGTGTCGGCGCGGCCGCGAACGCTCGCCTCCTCCGCGCAAGGCACGATGCCGCCGAGCTCCTCATTGCCGTCGGCCCGGAATAGCACGTCGCCGGCCTTGCCGTCCGGCTCGATCATCAGGCGAAATTCCGCCGTGCCGTTCTCGAACTTGGCGCCATAGATGTCGTAGCCGCCGGGGCCGACGCCGCGGAAGAAGATCGACTCCACCGCGCCGAGCGCCACGAACGTCGCCCGCGACTCACTGAACTGCCGGTGAACCTTGGCCGCCAGCGGCGCACTCATCCGGTCGTAGTTGGGCGTACCGCGGCGAAGATCCTCGATGCCGCGCAAGATCATCTCCTTGCCGCCGGGCGCCGGGACCTGCTCCCTGAATCGGTCAGGCACTTCCGCAAGGCGGCGCGCGAAATCCGCCTCGATCGCCTGAGCCACCGCTGCATCGATCCGGGGCGCCAGGCGGGCGCCAAAGACCGAATTCTGCACCAGCACGCGCGAGACCTTTGATTGCTCGTCACGCAGGAAGATCAGGAGATTTTCGCCACGGATTGAGAAGATGTCGGCACCTTCGGCGAGGAGCGTCGCCGGGCCCAGCACGGTTTCCTGCACCCGGAGCCGATCACCGTCACGCCGTACCGTCAGCACGCGGTTTGGCGCAATCCTGTACCAACCGACATACGGATCGAGCGATACCGGCTCGGCTACCGCCGCCGGCATCTCGGCGACACGAACCGCACGAATGTCGCGGCCGTTCATGCGCAGCGTCAGCTCGGACGAGCGGCGCTCCGCATCGAGCGCGAAGGTGATCTCGCCGGACGAGGCCGCGTAGGACGCCGTGCCGTCATTGCCGACCGTGAGGCGCAGCTTGCGCTGGCCCGTGAGTTGGCCGTAGAGCTCGTCGCCCTCACGGAAGATGGCGAACACCGAGGCCGGACCCATAGCGTAGAAATTGACGAACGGGCGGTAGTGCTGGGCGGGCACCTCGCCGGCATCCGCGGCGGCGGGCGCCGCGTCCGGCGTGCGATAGGCGATCATGCCTGCGGACACGATCACCACCGGGACGATCGCAGCCGCGATCCACAGCCGCTTGCGCCAACTGACCGCGACGGGCATCGCGGCAGCCGCGATGATGCGCTCGACACGGGCACGCACGGTCGAGGCCCGCGCCATCGCAAGCTCGACCGGCCGCGGCTTCACGGTGCTGGCGAAATCGAGCAGGATTTCCGCGTAGGACAGCCGGTCGTCGATGACCTCGATCGCCTCGGCGTCGCTGATGATCTCGGCGAGCTCGGCAAGGCGCGCGAGCTGCCACCACGAGAACGGGCTGAACCAGAACACCGCGCGGTTGAGCGATGCGAGCAGGAGGACGTAGAAATCGCGGTTGACGACATGCGCGCCTTCATGCGCGAGCACCGCGAGGCGCTTCTTCGCGTCCCAGCTGGCGAATTGCGGCGGCACCAGAATGGTCGAGCCGAAGGTGACGGGGCCGCCGACATCGCGGCTGACGCGCACGTCGGCATCGATCATCTGCAAGCCCTTCATCGGCTTTGCCGCGCACGCCAGACGCCAGGTCAGGCAGAGCCCGATCGCGAGCCGCAGCAGCAACAGGCCGGCAACGCCGGCATAGATGACGGTGGCAACGAGCCACCAATTGATCGAGAGCCCGCTTCTGGCTTGCGGCGCGACAGCAATGCCGGGCGCGACTGGCAGCGCGGGCTGCGGCGTCTCCAGCATCGAGATGTCGGCCGGCAGAAAATCATCCGGCACGGCGACCGGCAAAGGCAGTCGGGTGATCGTGAGCGTCGGCCAATGCATCACGAATGGCATCGCCAGCGATGCCAGCAGCACGACGACCCAGGCCGTCATGTGAACGTGCGGATTGCGCACGCGAAACAGATTGAGACCGAACCAGACGACGCCTCCCAGCACAAGGGAGCGCAGTGCCGCCTCCGCCAGAGTTGCGATCATTCTTTCTTCACTCCCCTCGCCTTCTTCGCCTTGGCCACCTGGTCGGCCAGCGTGCGCAATTGCTGCTGGTCGAGCATCTTGTTGTCCACCATGCCGACGAGGACCTCCTCGATCGAGCCGTTGCAGAACCAGTCGACGATGCGCTGCACCGCCTTGGCCGCAACCTTCGCGCGCGGCTCGGCGGCCTGGTAGACGTAGGTACGTCCGTCCACGGTGTGGTTAGCATAGCCCTTTTCTTCCAGCCGACGCAGCACCGTGCGCACCGTCGATTCCTTCAGACGCCGCGACAAGCGCTCGCGCACGATCTCGGCCGTGACAGGACCATGGGCCCAAACCAATTGCATGACCTCGTGCTCGAGGTCGCCCAGTTCGGGCAAACGATCGTCCATGGCGGCTTACCTTGCAGATTGTGTTTTCTTGTAACGCTACAGATTGTCGCATATGCGGCCGCGCGGCACAACGGCGATTCCACCTGGGATGGTGTCGGTGTGCTGACCTAGTCGCCGATTCGTGATTTGAGGGAAGTCGAAATATGCGAGGTCGTCATGCCCGGGCTTGTCCCGGGCATCCACGTTCTTTCGTACCGCGCGTCAAGACGTGGATGGCCGGGACAAGCCCGGCCATGACGAGGCGGACACGTGACGCGCCCTAACCGCGCCGCTTGGGCGGGGGATGGCGGTTAGTAATGCGGTTCGTACATCTGGGACTGGACGAGAGCCTTGACGTCGTTGGGCGCGGGTCCGTCGGCGAGCCCGCGCTGATAGGCGACATCAGCAACGGCCGCGGCGATGCGGACCGAGACTTCGCGGATGCGCGGCAGGGCCGGATACAGGCTGCCCTGCGCGAGATCCTCCTTGCCGACGCAATTGGCGAGCGTATGGGCCGCCGCCATGAACATCTCGTCGGTCACCAGCTTCGAGCCGCTGGCGATGACGCCGAGGCCAACGCCGGGGAAGATGTAGGAGTTGTTGCCCTGGCGCGGCACGAATCTGCGGCCGTCGAGCGTCACCGGATCATATGGGCTGCCGCAGGCGAACAGCGCGCGCCCTTCGGTGTAGCGATAGGCGTCCTCCGCCGAGCATTCGGCCTTCGAGGTCGGGTTGGAGAGTGCGAACACAATCGGCTGTTCGTTGAGCTCGGCCATCGCCTTGAGCACCTCGAGCGTGAAGGCGCCGCCAACCGCGGCAACCCCGATGATCGCCGTCGGCTTCAGCGTCTTGATCGCGGTGAGGAAGTCGCTGATCGGCGCCTGCTCGGCATGCGCGTAGCGCAGCTTGTGGCCGGAAAGGCCTTCGCGGCCGCCGACGACGAGGCCGCGGGAATCCACCAGCCAGTTGCGCCGCAGTGCTTCGGCTTCCGAAGCGCCCTCCGCCATCATCGCGGACACCACGAGATCGGCGATGCCGGTTGCCGCTTCGCCTGCCCCTAAGAACAGGATCTTCTGATCCTTCAGCTTGCCGCCGTTCACGCGTAGCGCCGAGAACAGGCCGGCGAGCGCGACCGCCGCAGTGCCCTGAATGTCGTCGTTGAAGACGCAGGCCTCGTCGCGATATTTGTGCAGCAGCTTGAACGCCGAATGATTGGCGAAATCCTCGAACTGGATCAGCACGCCCGGAAAGGTTTTTCGCGCGGCTTGCATGAATTCGTCGACGAAGCTGTCATAGGCTTCGCCCGTCAGCCGCCGCTCGCGCAGGCCGAGATAATAGGGATCGTTCAGCAGCTCTTCGTTGTTGGTGCCGACGTCGAGCACAACAGGCAGGCACGCTTCCGGATGCACGCCGGCGCAGGCCGAATAGAGCGAGAGCTTGCCGACCGGGATGCCCATGCCGTTGGCACCGAGATCGCCAAGTCCCAAAATGCGCTCGCCGTCGGTGACGACGATCAGCTTGGCCGGATAGGGCCAGTTCTTCAGAATCTCGGCGATCTGGCCGCGGTCGCGCGAGGAGATGAACATGCCGCGCGGCCGCTGGAAGATCAGGCCGAATTTCTGGCAGGCGAGCCCGACCGTCGGGGTGTAGATGATCGGCTGGATCTCATCGATATTGTCGACGACGACGCGGAAGAACAGCGCCTCGTTGCGGTCATGCAGCGCGTTCAGCGCGACGTATTTTTCCAGATCGGTCGGCAGCGTGCGCAGATTGGTGAGGACGCGCTGAGCCTGCGTCTCCATCGTCAGCACGCAAGGCGGCAACAGGCCGCGCAGGCCCAGGGCCTCGCGCTCGGCTTCCGTGAAGGCGGTCCCCTTGTTGAGCAACGGATCGCGCAGCAATGTCATGCCTTGCGGCGGATTGGACGATGTCGGTTGGGCAACGACCCGGGCAGGTCTATTCACGAATTCCCCCAAAAAGCTTCACATTGAACCGCTGACATTGTCGGCCAGCGCTCCATTGAGATCAAGGACGTAGCGCCTGAGGTATCGATTGTGATCTCGCACCGCAGCGAGACTTTCGCGAACGACTGGCAATTGCACGCGAGAAAAGGTTAACGCCGCGCCTATTCCGGCTTGATATCGGCAGCCTTCACGATCGGCCACCATTTCTCGGTCTCGGCCTTCTGGAACGCCGCAAGCGCTGCGGGCGTCTGCTGCGCAGGTAGCGGAATCTCCTGCCCCAGTTCGGCAAAGCGATGCTTGACGGCAGGCTCGGCGAGCACGGCGACGATCGCCGCGTTCAGCTTGGTGACGATGTCCTTCGGCGTGTTCTTCGGTGCCCAGATGCCGTGCCAGTAGGAAATGTAAAGGCCCGGCAGGCCCGCTTCGTCGACGGTCGGCACATCAGGCGCAGAAGCGAGCCGCGTCGGCGAGGTCACCGCGAAGGCCTTGATCGCGCCGCTCTTGACATGCGGCAGCGAGTTCGAGGCCTGGTCGAACATGATGTCGATCTGTCCGGCGACGAGATCGATCATGGCGGGCCCTGCGCCGCGATAGGGCACGAACTGGAAGTCGGTGCCGGTCTTGTCCTTGAAGAAGACGCCGGCGACATGCGCGCCCGTGCCGGCCCCGGCCGTCCCGGCGGTGGCCTTGCCGGGGTTGCCCTTCAGCCAGGCGATCATCTCTTTCAGGCTGTTCGCCTCGAGCGACTTCCTGCCGACGATGAGCTGCGTCCCCATCGCGATCATTGCGACCGGCTCGAAATCGGCGACCACGTCATAGGGCAGCTTGAAGATCGCGCCGTTCAGCACATGCGTGCCCCAATGGCCGATCGTGATCGTGGTGCCGTCGGGTGTTGCGCGTGCAACGCGCGCGCCGGCAATGCTGCCGGAGGCGCCGGCCACGTTCTCGACCACAACCGTGGTGCGTAGCTCGGCGGCGATCCGCTCGGACAGGATCCGCGCCAGCGTGTCGGTCGGACCGCCCGCCGCGAACGGTACGATGAGGGTGATCGGGCGCGAGGGAAACGGCTGCGCATGGCCCGGTGCAATCCACGCCCCACATCCGACCACGGCGCACAAGACGATCAAATGACCGCGCAAGGCGGCGCACAGCCCTCGTAGCATTCCACCCACCCATTTTCGCCGCCCGCATGTCGGCAGCGGGCTGGAGGCTGAGTGAACGCTGCCGGACGGGCGGAGGCAAGCCGGAAGTTACAGCCGACGGCTATCCAGCCGCCCGCCGCGGCGTCAGATGGGCCGCACCATCTGCCGGCGGCACGACGTGCATCAAGATGGTCTGGGTGGCGGATGCGACATCGATGCCGTTCTGCTGGAAGCGCAGCTTCATGCGGCGGTTGAATTCGCGCTGGACCGGCCAGCGCCCGGCCTCGGTGCAGCGGATCTGGCCGACGATCGACACCATCGCGCCGTCGACTTTGTCGATGCCCCACAGATCGAGGTCGCCGCGGATCAGCGGACGGAATTCCGGTTCGCGGCGCATCTCGTCGACGATGTCCTTGAGGATCTGGCCGGCGCGGTCGGTGTCTTCCTTGTAGGCGACGTTGACGCTGACCGAGGCGTTGCCGGCGCCGCGGCTGGCATTGGTGATGGTCGTGACCGCGCTGAACGGCACGATGTGCACGGCGCCGTCGCCGGCGCGCAGACGTATGGTGCGGATCGAGACGTTCTCGACCACGCCAGACAGCCCCGACACGCTGACATTGTCGCCGACCTGGACCGTGTTCTCCAGCAGCAGGAACAGCCCGGTGATGAGGTCCTGCACCAGCTTCTGCGAGCCGAAGCCGATGGCGATGCCGACGATGCCGGCGCCCGCCAAAAGCGGCGCGACGTTGACGCCGATCTCGCTCAGCGCGGTGAGGCCGACGACGGTGGCGATCAGGCACAGCAGCGCGGTACGTAGCATCGGCTGGAAGGTGCGCAACCGCGCGGCACGGGCGTAGTGCCCGTCCCGCGACAGCGTGTTGATCTGACGGTCCAGCAGCGCGTTGCTGGCTTCCCAGATCGCCGCCGCGATCAAGACGGCGAGGCCGATCGTCACCACGGCCGAGATCAGCCGGCTGCCGATCTGGCCGCCATAGAACCAGACGATGGCATCCACGCCCCAGACCTCGAGCACGGCGACGAAGCCGATGAAGCCGATCACGCCTGATACGATCTTGCGCAGCAGCGGCAGATAGCGGTTGGCGCGGATCTCGAGACCGGGAAAGCGCTGGAGGATCTCCGGCTTGATGCGGAAGCCGCGGTCGATCAGGCTGAGCGTCAGCATGATGGCGACGCGCGTGACCAGCGCCACCACGACCGTACCGACGAAATACTGCAAAAGCAGCGAATAGCCGTTGCGGATGTTGAGCGCCCACACCGCCCACAGCGCAAGATCGAGCGCGATGGCGAGATAGTGCCAGCCGCCGGCGATGCGGTTGCGCAGGCGCGCTGCGATGCCCTGCCGCTCGGCCGGCGCACGGATGGCCTCGGCGACCTGCCGGCGGCATTGCAGGATGATGACGACGACGAAGAGGTGCACGACCAGCATCACCATGCGCAGCAGCGCCGCATAACCGGTACGATGCAGGCCGAGCAGCAGGGCCACATTGGCAAAGGCGATGCCGGAGACGCCGACGCCGACGATGCGGCGCGCCCAGATCTCGATATAGGCCGCGGTCTCGGCCCGGACCGGAAGCAGCCCGAACGGTCCCGCCAGCGCCCGGATCACGCAGATGAGTCCGCGCGAGAATGCGTAGGCGTTGACGACGGCGAGGATCACGAGGCGAACGGTCGTGGGCTCGCCGATCTCGGTGCCGAGCAGCGCGGTGGCGACGCCGACGAAGATGACCACCGGCAGCAGTTCGAGCACGAGACGTCCAAGTACGAAGGGTAGCCGCAACAGGACCTGCCACACGCGCGCGAGGCTGTGGCGTCGCTTGTTCAAGTCGGGCGCGGGCGTGACATCGGCCGTTGAGGACGGCGGGTCGGCAATGGGGATCACCTGTGCCGGCAGGTGCGCGGTTTGTGGCACGCGTCCTTCCAGGAACGCGACCGGGCGGCGGATCAGGCGAAAGATCACCCACTCGGCCGCAAGGGCGCAGCCGAGCACCAGCGCCAGCTTCCAGGCGATCTCGATCAGGAGATTGTAGGCAGCAGGATCGTTCGCAGTCCGCAGGAACCAGTAGTAGAAGGCCGGGAAGTGCGTGAGCGTCCGCGCCATGCTGGCGATCTCGCTCGAGATAGCGCCGATCTCCTCCGACACCGTGAGCAGGAGTTGCGCGCCGAGGCCATCGGCGGAGAGCGGGATCGGCGACTTCTGCTCGGGCGCGGGGGGCGCAGGCTGCTGCTGACCGGACGCACTCGCGATCGCGCGCAGCGTATCGATCATCTGCGCGCGCTTCTTGTCGTCCTGGAGCGTCTCCAGCGCGCGCCTGGCTTCGTCGGGCGACAGTGCGGCAGCGTTATTCGTCGCCGGCCGAGGCGTTTCGGCGCGGACACCGGAGAGAGAGAAGATCGCGAGGAAGAGAGCGGCGAGGACCGCCGGGGCAAGCTTATGCGACACGAGGATTCCCTGGAAAAAATGAATGAGCCGGCGGCGTCGGGACCGTCACCGCCGAAGCACATGCGTCATGTCGGATCGCAGCTATTCGCCTCCGGCCTGTGTCGGAAGTTGGCCTTTGAGGCGACATTCTCTTGGCATTTACCGCAATGCGAAGATCGGGGAACCGCAGCATCGGCGCGGGTCAGTTGCCTGGCAATTGCGTCGCGGCCATTCTTCGAGACGCGCTCGGGCCAGCCGACCTGCCATGCAACACCCTCCGTCATTCCGGGAGGCGGCCCGGAATGACGGCAAGGAGGAAGGTGGAGGAGAAAAGCAGGATGTCAAAACCACCTGTCGCGGTCAGCGTTGTCACAGCCATCCGGACACGATCGATGTGATGCAAAATACAGCGCCGGGAAGGTAGGGGCTCTGCCTTACTGATGCAGCCCTCTAAACCTTGACCCGGCGTGCCGTTCGCGGTTTCCGCCGCTATGCGATAGTCCGAACGAGCTCCATCGCACTTAACGCGGCTGGATTTGCGGAGGTGGAGTCATAGACCTCCCCTTGCTCATGAGGTGGACGTTGCGCGTCGCTTATTGCGACCAGCGGAATGCTCCTCCTGTGCCACAAAACTGTCAAGCGGGATCGACAAGCGCGCGATCACAATTGGAGGCGTCAGTTCCGCAGGGTTCGGCATCTATTTTGCCCGACGCATCAAGTCAATTTCGCAAAATCCGCATTCATATGACACCCGCTGGCAAGCCATTGATTCCGCTACGCCCGGCTACTGTGCATGGGGTCGTTTTCATAGTTTTTGTCTGTGGCCTAGAGAAACATGTCGGCCAGGTCCACCGTCGAGGCCGTCCCGACTCGGTCGAAGTTGCGCGCCAGCCAGCTTCGCGCCGCCGAACGGCCCTCGTCGCGCAGGCGGCACAACAGGCTCCATTCGGGATGGAATTGCGTGGCCGTGCCGAGCTGCGACATCAGCTGGTCGTTGCCGATCCAGTGCATGTACATGCGGCTGTGCTTGGCGCTGTCGAGCTCGCCATCGTCGATCAGCCGTGTGGCGAAGGCGATCGCGCGCATCTCGCGCATCAGGGACGAATTGAAGCTGATCTCGTTGATGCGATGGAGGACGTCGGCCGCGCTCGTCGGCAGCTCGTCGCGCCGGATGGCCGTGACCTGCACGACGACGACGTCGTGGCTGCCCTTGCGGTAGATCAGCGGGAAGATCGCGGGATTGCCGAGATAGCCGCCGTCCCAATAATGCTCGCCGTCGATCTCGACGGCCTGGAAATAGGGCGGCAGGCAGGCCGAGGCCAGCACGGTCTCCGCGGTGAGATGCGGGCTCTGAAATACCTTGATCTTGCCGGTGCGGACGTTGGTCGCGTTGAGGAACAGTTGCGGCGCCTCGGGCGAGGAATTGAGCCGGTCGAAATCGACGACGCGCTGCAAGAGCGACCGGAGCGGATTGAAATGAAAGGGATTGAGCAGACCCGGCGGCAGCGTGTGCGTCAACGTGTGGATGACGGCGTGAACCGGATGATATTCCGGCGGCAGCTTCAGGGCCTGAATCCACTGGTTCAGCGGCGACATCAAATCGTACGCCATGTCCATGCGAGACACTTCGTACCAGAATGCGTGCAGGCTCTCCCGCGCGGCCTCCGCGCCCCCGTGCGCCATGCCGGAAGCCATCGCCACCGCATTCATGGCGCCGGCACTGGTCGCACTGACGGCCTCGATCGCGAGCCTGCCGTCTTCGAGCACCTGGTCGAGCACGCCCCAGACGAAGGCGCCGTGCGCGCCGCCGCCCTGGAGCGCGAAATTGACGGTTTTGCGGTCGGCGGTCCGGTTGGCTGTCACTTTGCTTTCTTCTTGCCTCCCGTCCCCTCTTTCTCCAGTGCCTTGCGCACCTCGTCGAACTCCGCCACCGAGGCCTTGTCGGCGCGGGGGAAACGCAGGTCGAGCTTTTCGAGCGCGGCATTGATCACCGAGCCGATCACAACGCGCGCAAACCATTTGTGGTCCGCGGGCACGACGTACCACGGCGCATGAGGCGTCGAGGTGTGCCGGACGATGTCCTGGTAGACCGCCTGATAGCGCGGCCACAGCGCGCGCTCCTTGATGTCGTCCATGGAGAACTTCCACTGCTTGGCCGGGTCCTCCAGCCGATCGAGGAAGCGCTCGCGCTGCTCGTCCTTGGACACGTTGAGGAAGAATTTCAGCACCACGGTGCCGTTGCGGCAGAGATAGCGCTCGAACGCCGAGATGTCCTCGAACCGCTCCTTCCAGATGTTCTTGGTGAGGAGCTTTTGCGGCAGCTTCTCCTTGGCGAGGATCTCCGGGTGCACGCGCGTCACCAGGCATTCCTCGTAATGGGAGCGGTTGAAGATGCCGATATGGCCGCGTTCGGGCAGCGCGATCGCGTGACGCCAGAGGAAATCGTGATCGAGCTCCTTGCTGCTCGGCGCCTTGAAGGCATGGACCTCGCATCCTTGCGGATTGATGCCTTCGAAGATCGCCTTGATGGCGCTGTCCTTGCCGCCGGCGTCCATGGCCTGGAACACGATCAGGAGCGACCAGCGGTCCTGGGCATAGAGCTTCTCCTGAAACCCGATCAGCCGCTTCTTGTTGGCGTCGAGAATCGCCAGCGCCTTCTCCTTGTCGAGATCGCCCTTCTCGTCGGTCTTGTGCGCCTTGAGATGAAACTTGCCCGAGCCGTCATAGCGGAACGGCGTGATGTAGCGGTCAAGTTCCTGGGCGAGCGATTTGGACGGCTTCTTGCTCATGAGCGCGGGGCACCTTGCGTTGCGGCTTCAATCGGTCGAGCACGCTACCAAGGATGCCCTTGGGAAGGAATATGATGAAAAGGACCAGCAGCACGCCATAGACGAGATTGTCCCAGCCGACCGCCTTGGTGCCGAAGCCGATGCGAAGGGTTTCCGCCAGCAGGATGGTGATCACGGCGCCGAAGGTCGGGCCGAGCGAGACGAACAGGCCGCCGACGATGGCCGCGAACACCATCTGCAGCGACACCGCGATGCCGCTGACGGTGTCGGGCGTGATGAACATCTGGTACTGGCAGTAGATCGCGCCCGCGAGTGCCGTCATCAGGGCACTGAGCAGCGTGATCTTCAGCTTCTCCGCGGTGACGTCGACGCCGGCGGCGGCCGCTGCATCCTCGTCCTCCGAGATCGCCTCCAGCGCGTAGCGGCTCATGCTGCGGTCGACCCAGTGCCAGACCACGATGCCGAACAGCCAGACCCCGAGCGCAATCAGATACCAGGTGATCTTATCGTCGAACTGCAGTGCCAGCAGCTTGTTGCCCGAGGTTCGATTCGGCGTGTAGCCCAGCGAGCCGCCGGTGTAGTCGCGCGTCGCCGTGATGACCTGGAGCACGATGCCTGACAGCGCCAGCGTCACCAGAACGAAATAGTGTCCGGTGATGCGGAAGCGGAAGCAGGGATAGCCGACGATCAGGGCCAGTGCGCCGGCCGCGACCATGCTGACGGGAATGCCGATCCAGGGCGACACGCCGAGGTGGTTCCAGAGCAGCGCGGTGACATAGGCGCCGATCCCCATGAAGCCGCCATGGCCGAGCGAGACGAGGCCGAACCGCCCCATCATCGACCACGACGTATAGGCGAACGACCAGATCAGGATCAGCACCAGGATGTGCAAATGATAGGGATCGCGATAGACGAAGGGCAACGCGACCAGCGCCGCCAGCCCAATCCCCCATGCTGCAAGCCGTCCCTGCCCCATCATCGGCGCCTCGCGAGCAGGCCCGCGGGCCGGATGAACATCATGACGATGAAGAAGGCGAAGGCGAGCACATAGCCCCATTCAAGATCGGAGAAAAGGCCGCCGAGCGAGATGATCTCGGCAAAGACGAAGGCTGCAATGAAGCCGCCGATGAAATTGCCGAGGCCACCAAGCACGCAGATCAGGAAGGTGATCGGCCCGAAGGAGAGGCCGACGAACGGATGCACGTCATATTGCAGCACCAGGAGGCAGGCGGCGAGCCCGGCCAACCCGCCGCCGATTGCGGAGGTGATGAGATAGATCCGCTTGGTGTCGACGCCCATCAGCGCCATGATCTGCCGGTCCTGCGAGATGGCGCGGATCGCGGTGCCGGTGAAGGTGCGAGTCATGAACAGATAGACGGCGACCATGCCGACCAGCGCGGCCAGAAACGAGAGCAGCCGCGCGTAGCTGAAATTCATGTCGCCGAGGGCGAGCACCGGCAGGCGGATGCCGAGATTGCGGAAGTCGATGCCGAAGGCGACGGTAGCAAAGCTCTGCAGCACGAACAGCACACCGCCGGTGGCGAGCAGCTGATTGATCGGAGGCGCGGTCAACAGCGGCGCGATCACGAGATAATGCAGCGCCGCGCCGAGGATCGCGACCAGCAGGATGGTGAGAGGCGCGGCGACGAAATAGCTGACGCCGTAATACTGCACCATGAAATACATGGCGTACATGCCGATCATCACCAGCTCGGCATAGCAGATCCAGGTCACGTCGATGACGCCGAAGATCAGGTTCAGCCCGAGCGCGAGCAGCGCCAGCACGCCGCCGAGCAGGATGCCGTTGATCACGGCCTCCAGCAGATAGATGTCGAAGATGTCCAAGAATGCCTGCATGCCCCCTCACACCCCGAGATACGCTTCCTTGACCGTGTCGCTCGCCAGCATTTCGGCGGACGTGCCGGACGCCCGGATGGTGCCCGCCTCGATCAGATAGGCGCGATCGACCACTTTCAGCACCTGCTGCACGTTCTGCTCAACGATCAGCACGGTCAGCCCGCTGGCGCGGATCCGCTTCACCAGCTCGAACACCTGCTGCACCACGACCGGCGCAAGGCCGGCCGAGGGCTCGTCGAGCAGCAGCAGTTTTGGATTGGACATCAGCGCACGGCCGATCGCGCACATCTGCTGCTCGCCGCCGGACATGGTGCCGGCCATCTGGTGGCGCCGTTCCTTCAGGCGCGGAAACAGGTCGAACACCACTTCGAGCCGATCGGCATAGTGGCTGCGCGCCTCCTTCATGAAGGCGCCCATCTTGAGATTGTCGTCGACCGAGAGTTGCGGAAACAGCCGCCGGTTCTCCGGCACATGCGCGATCCCGAGGCTGACGATCTTGTGCGGCGGCGTTGCCACGACGTCGGTACCCTCCATCCGGATCGAGCCGCGCGAGGGCCGGATCAGGCCGGAGATCACGCGCATCAGGGTGGTCTTGCCGGCGCCATTGGGGCCGATGACGCCGACGGCTTCGCCGGCCTTCACGTCGAGATTGACATCGAACAGCGCCTGGAACGTGCCATAGCCGGCATTGACGGCGCGGAGCTCCAGCATGCCTAGCCTCCCGCGCGGCGGCGCGCTTCGGCGGCCGCGGCCTGCGTGGTCTCGGCATCGGTGCCGAGATAGACCTCGATGACGCGCGGATCGCCCGCGACCGCGCTCGGCAAACCTTCCGAGATCTTCTCGCCGTGATCGAGCACCATGACGCGATCGACGACGCGCATCAGCACGCCCATGATGTGCTCGACCCAGATGATGGTGATGCCGAGCTCGTCGCGGATGTTGCGCAACATGTCGGCGGCCTGATCCATCTCGGTTTCGTCGAGACCGCCGAGGCTCTCGTCGGCGAGCAGCAGCTTTGGCGCCGTGGCGAGCGCTTTCGCAAGCTCGAGCTTCTTCAACCCCGCTGCGCCGAGACCGTCGACGCTGGCATGGCGATCGGTCGGCAGGCCGACCATCGCCAGCGATCTTTCCGCCGCCTCCTCCGCCCTGGCACGGCTGTGGCGGCCCTGGCCGTAAAAGCCGGCGAGCGCGACGTTCTCGAAGATGGTCAGGCGGCGAAACGGCCGCGGAATCTGGAAGGTGCGGCCGACGCCGCTGTTGATGATCCGGTGCGGCGCGAGACCCGCAATCTCGGAGCCGCCGAACACGATCGAGCCCGATGTCGGCGCCAGCGTGCCGGAGAGCATGTTGAAGATCGTGCTCTTGCCCGAACCGTTCGGCCCGATCAGGCCGAGGATCTCGCCCTGATCAACCCGAAACGACACGTTGTTGACGGCGGTGAAGCCGCCGAACCGCTTCACCAGCCCACTGACCTCCAGCACCAGAGCACTCCGCCGCTATTGGTTGCTGTAGGTGGTGCCTTTCGGCAGCGGCAGCACGGCTTCGCGCTGCGCTTGGCTCTTCGGCCACACCACGGACGATTTGTCGTCGATATACTGGATCACGACGGGAAACGAGCGCTCGTTCTGCCCCGCCATGGGGCTGCCCTCGCCGTAGAACTTCACGCCGAAGCCGAGCATGGTGCCGCCTTCGGGGATGTCGGTGTCGAGCGCCGCCTTGCGCAGCGCCTCGGGATCGACGCCGCCGTACTTCTTGATCGCGCGCGGCAGCACGTCGGCCATGAACACGTAAGTGTTGGACGCGCCGATGCCGACATGGGCGGAGCGGATGGCAACGCCGGGCCGGATCTTGTCGAACTCCTCGCCGACCATCTTGATCACGGGTGGCAGCTTCGGATCCATGGTCTTCTGGTTGGCGAGCCAGATCGAGATCGGGTCGGCGTTGAAGATGTAGGTGGCGTCGGCCCCCATGCCTTCCTTCAGCTTCTCATAGACGCCGTAGCCCGCACCATGACCCATCAGCGCGCCGAACTTCAGGCCCTGCTCGCGGGCCTGGCGGAGCAGCAGCGTGATGTCGGGGTTGTAGCCGGTGTGGAAGATCACGTCGGGCTTGGCGCGCTTCAGCTTGGTCACCAGCGCGGACAGATCGGGCGCGGTCGCCGAATAGCCCTCCTTCATCACGACGTTGAAGCCGGCTTTCTTCGCGCCTGCCTCGTTGCCCTTGGAGACGTCGACACCATAGGCGCCGTCCTCGTGGATGATGGCGACGCGCAGGTCCCTTGGCTCCTTGTCGAACTTCGCCTTGGCGTTCTGCGCGATGAAATCCATCGTCATCATGCCGAACTGGTCGCCGCTCGCCTGCGGGCGGAAAACGTATTTGTAGCCCTTCTCGTTGAACACGGCGGACGAGATGCAGGTCGTCATCCACATGAACTTCTTGAGCTGCTCGACGCGGGCGGCCACCGGCACGCACTGCGCCGAGGAGAAGAAGCCGAGCACCATGTCGACCTTCTCCTGCTCGAGCAGGCGGACGGATTCGTTGATGGCGATGTCGGGCTTGCTCTGCGCGTCGGCATAGACCGCCTCGATCTTGTAGCCTTCGACGCCGGTCTTGGCGAAATGGTCGAGGATGATCTTTGCGCCGATATAGCCGAGTTCGGAACCGCCGCCGGCCAGAGGTCCGGTCAAATCAAAAACAACGCCGATCTTGATCTTCTTGTCCTGAGCCTGGGCGGCCACCGCCAGGCTCGTCGCGGATATCGCGATCACCAGCCCACGTACCAATCGGGCAGCCATGCGCAGGCGCATCAAAACCTCCCTGGACGATTGTGCATTGCATTCGTCTTGCTTTTGGTTGCCCCCATCACATGGGCAGAGCGCAGGGATGTCAAGCCTCGCGCATCAGCGCGAGGCGAACTGCTGCTCGATAAAGGCCGTGACAAATCGCGGCATGGTCGGCGTGAGATCACCCATCCCGCGCACGAGATGAATCGCCGACAATTCAGGCTCGTCCTCACAGGCGAGATTGGCTTCGATCCGGGCGCGAGCCTCGTCGCCGGGCATATCGAGGTTGAGCACCTGCATCATCGCAATCGTGGGGCCGCTGACGACGCAATACCAGTCCGGCTCGGCCTGATAGTCCGCCGCCGTCAAGCCGGTCTCCTCCTGAATTTCGCGGACGACGCTGCCGGGAATATCCAGCGTCCCATCCCTGACATCGTCGAGATCGGGCGTGCCCGACGGGAAATAGATGCGGCCTGCGTTCGCGGTGTGCTGCGCCATCTCGCCCATCAGGAAGGCGCCGTCGGACGTGCGCAGCGCGCCCATGCCAAACCCGTTGAACACGGGCGCGCCGGGAAAGCCCCAGTCGCGCCAGGCAAGGAAACTTGCGAAATCGGTCTCGAAATAGGTCGAGGCGAAACGGCCGTCCGTGAACACGGGATCGCGCCCGAGCAGGACACGGCCGTTCCAGATCTTCGGCCGCTCACGCTGCTTTTCGGCGAAGTGCGCCGCGATCTCGTCGCGACGCTCCTCGGCGAACGGCCAGAGGATCGGCCGCACGGCAAGAGCAAGCGTCGTGACGCGATGAATGATCGGTGACATCATGAGGGGGCGTCTACCACGCCTTCGCGTCAGCTATTTGGCGTTCCCCGTGGTCTTCTTGGCCTGCTCGACGAACTTGTTGGTGAAGGTCTTGCTGACGTCGATCTTGGCGTTGGCCACCTCGGGCGAGCCGACGCTGAACACGGCGAGCACGGCATCCGCGCCCTTCGGGTCCATCTTGCCGGTTTCGGAGAACATCGGGATCGTGTTCTTCAGCGCGGCGAGATAGAGATCCTTGTTCTTGCCGACCGTCTCTTCCGGCATTTTCGCCATGATCTCCTCTGGCGAATGCGAGTGGATCCAGGCGAGCGTGGCGAGGATCGCGTTGGTGAGCGCCTGGGTCTCCTTCTCGTGCTTGGCAACCCAGGCCGCGGTCGAGTACAGCGCGCCGCCGGGATATTCGCCACCGAAGGTCTCGAGCGTGTCCTTCTGCGTGCGGGTGTCGGACAGGATGCGCAGATCCTTGTGGCTGCCCTGGAGCACGGTGACGGAGGGGTCGAGCATCACGGCCGCGTCGATCTGGCCCTGCTCCATCGCCGCGACCGCGGTGGCGCCGAGGCCGACGCCAATCACGGCGGCGCTGGTCGGATCGATGCCGTTCTTCTTGAGCATGTACTTCAGGAAGAAGTCGGTCGAGGAACCGGGCGCGCTGACCCCGACCTTCTTGCCGGCGATATCCTTGACCGACTTGATGTCGTTGGTGCGCGAGGGCGCGACCACGAGCACGAGGCCGGGATAGCGGTCATAGACCACGAAAGCCTGGAGCTCCTGCTTCTTGGCAGCCAGATTGACGCAATGGTCGAAATAGCCGGACACGACGTCGGCGCTGCCGCCGAGCACGGCCTTGAGCGCGTCCGAGCCGCCCTTGAGGTCGACCAGCTCGACACTGAGGCCGGCCTTATCGTATTCGCCGAGCTGCTTGGCCAGCACCGTCGGCAAATAGCACAGGCAGGAGCCGCCGCCGACCGCGATGGTGACCTTGCTTTGCGCTGCGGCAAGCGAGGTGGTGAGTGTCAGCGCGATCAGCGCACCGGCGAGCCTGGCAATCGTGTTCTTCATTGGTTTCCTCCGTTCGGCCGGCGGCACCATAGAGCAGCGCGACAGGCTTGAGAAGCGTGGCCCAAGGCACTGGCCATCGGCCTTTTGGCGCAATAGCATGCGGGTACAACAACAAACTTGTGATGGGGAGGATCATCCATGAATCGCCTTGCAATCGGGCTGTCGATCGCCGCCGCCTTTGCCGCCGGATGCGGCGCGAACCAACTGCTCCGGCCGGCGCTCGCCGCCGAGAACATCACCGCGCAGATCATCCACACCGGAGAGATGGAAGGCGATGCGCTCGGCGCCGCCAACAATGTCGGCTTCCGCTCAAAAATGTTCGCCAGTGCCGACGGCGCCACGATCTCGATCCAGGTCGGCAACGTGCCCAAGCACATGCACCCCAATACCAACGAGATCCAGTACATTCTCGACGGCACCGGCACGATCTGGCTCGGCGACAAGGAGGTCACGGTGAAGCCGGGCGACCTCGTCATCATTCCGAAGGGCACGCCGCATGGCGGCACCAAGCCGATCAGCGGACAGGTCAAGGCCATCGCAATAAAGACGCCGCCGCAGGCGCCCGACGACACCAAGCTGCTGGATTGACGCTTCGCGATGGGGACCCGCGCCGATACGCGGGTCCCGCCTCGCGCCTAGCCGCGCCCATCCGATGCGGTCGGCCGCCACACCAACAGGCGCCGCTCCACCAGCGTGACCCCATAGTCGATCAGGATGACGAAGGCCGACAGCACGAACATGCCGGCGAACACGCCGGCGACGTCGAACACACCCTCGGCCTGCTGAATGAGATAGCCAAGGCCCGCCGCCGAACCCAGATATTCGCCGACGACCGCACCGACCACCGCAAAGCCGACCGAGGTGTGTAGCGAGGAGAACATCCAGGACAGCGCCGAGGGCCAATAGACGTGCCGCATCAGCTGCCGCTCGCTCATGCCGAGCATGCGACCGTTGTCGAGCACGGTGCGGCTGACCTCCTTGACGCCCTGATAGACGTTGAAGAACACGATGAAGAACACCAAGGTCACGCCGAGCGCGACCTTGGACCAGATGCCGAGCCCCAGCCACAGCGCGAAGATCGGCGCCAGCACCACGCGGGGCAGCGCGTTGACCATCTTGACGTAGGGGTCGAACACCGCGGCGACCAGCGGCTGGCGCGCGAACCAGAAGCCGACCAGCACACCGCCGAGCGATCCGATCACGAAGGCCAGGATCGATTCCGCCAGCGTGATGCCGAGATGCTTCCAGATCACGCCGGAAGCGAACCATTTCACGATCTGGCTGAACACGTCGAACGGGTTGGAGAAAAAAAACGGCGGCAGCAGGATCTTGCCGAACACGGGAACGGTCGATAGCACCTGCCACAGCACGATGCAGACGACCGCGACCAGGACTTGCAGCGCGAACAGCGTCGGGCGCGACATCAGACCGCCTCCGCCGCTTGCGTGGATTGCGCGTAGCCCTTCATCACCTCGTCCTTGAGCACGCTCCAGATCTCGCGGTGGAGCGCGTGGAACTCCTTGTCCAGCCGCACCTCGAAGATGTCGCGCGGGCGCGGCAGGCTCACGCGCCAGTCGCCGATGATACGCGAGGACGGCCCGGCCGACATGATTACGACGCGGTCCGCGAGCGCGATCGCCTCTTCGAGGTCATGGGTCACGAACAGCACGGCCTTGCGGTCGGCATTCCAGAGGTCGAGCAGCAGATTGCCCATCACCTGGCGGGTCTGCGCATCCAGCGGCCCGAACGGCTCGTCCATCAAGAGGATTTTCGGATCGCGGATCAGCACCTGCGCCAGCGCCACGCGCTTGCGCTGGCCGCCGGAGAGCATGTGCGGATAGCGACCCGCGAACGCGCCGAGGCCGACCGAGGTCAGCCATTTCTGTGCGCGCGGCAGTGCCTCGGCGCGCGGCGTGCCCTTGATCTCCAGCCCGATCGCTACATTGTCGAGCGCGGTCTTCCACGGGAACAGCGCGTCGGCCTGGAACAGGTAGCCGGCATCCTGGTTCAGCCCCGCCAGCGGTCGGTCGAATATCCTGACATTGCCGGCGGCCGGCTTCAGCAGCCCGGCCGCGACGTTGAGCAGCGTGGATTTCCCGCAGCCCGTGGGCCCGACGATGGCGACGAACTCGCCTTGCGCCACCGTGAGATGGGCCTTTTCCACCGCCGTGTAGACCCGCCCGTCCCCGAGCCGGAACGCAACCTTGGCATCTTCCAGCGCCACTGCCGTTGGCGTTGACATATGTTCCCTCCGAACTTGGCCCGATGCCTTAGCCGCTCGCGCGGCCAAGTTCAATCAAGCCGCCAGGCGTGCTACGCATGGGGACTTGCCGTGCTCTTACCCTCCCCTGGAAGGGGGAGGGTCGGCCCACATTGAGCGCAGCGAAATGTGGGCCGGGGTGGGGTGACGGTGTCTCCTCATCCAACAGTGCCCGAGTGGATAGATCACCCCACCCCGCTCGCGCTTCGCGCGATCGACCCGCCCCCTCCAGGGGAGGGTAAGAGAAAAGCGAGCCCACCCGCGATGCCTTCCAAGCTGGCGATCAGCTACCAGCACGTCACCAAAAGCTTCGGCCCGCTCAAGGCCGTGGACGATTTGTCGCTCGACATCGCCGAGGGCGAGTTTGTGGCGATCGTCGGCGGCTCGGGCTCCGGCAAGACCACGCTGCTGCGGCTCGCCAACCGGCTGATCGAGGTCGATGGCGGCATCATCACGATCGAAGGCGAGAACGTGCAAAGCGTCGATCCGGTCGCGCTACGGCGGCGGATCGGCTACGTGTTCCAGAGCGGCGGGCTGTTTCCGCATTTGAGCGTCGCCGACAACATCGGGATCACGCCGAAACTGCTCGGCGAACCGGCGGCCGATATCGCAGCGCGCGTCGACGAGCTGCTGGGTCTCGTGCAGCTCGACCGCAACGCGCATCGCAGCCGTCTGCCGGAGGCGCTTTCCGGCGGCCAGCGCCAGCGCGTCGGCGTGGCGCGCGCGCTTGCGGCAAGGCCGCGCATCGTGCTGATGGACGAGCCGTTCGGCGCACTCGATCCCCTCACCCGCGATGCCCTCGGCGACGATTATCGTTCGTTGCATCGCAAGCTCGGCCTGACCACCGTGATGATCACCCATGACATGACGGAAGCGATCCTGCTCGCCGACCGCATCGCGGTGATGCGCAGCGGGAAGCTGCTCGCGCAGGGCACGCCCGCCGAGCTGTCGAACAGCAGCGACGCTTACGTGCTGGAGCTGCTGCGTACGCCGCGGCGCCAGGTCGAGCGGCTGAACGCGCTGCTGCCTCAAAGCGGTGCGGCATGAGCCTGTTTTCCGATCCACGCTGGGGCGAGGCGCTGGCGCATCTGCCCGATTATCTCGGCAATCATGTGCGGGTGAGTCTCGCCGCGCTCGCGCTCGGTCTTGCGGTCAGCCTGCCGCTGGCGATCCTGACACGCAACCGCCCGGCGCCGCGAGCCATCCTGCTCGCAATCGCCAGCATCGTGCAGACGGTGCCGGGTCTGGCGCTGCTCGCGCTGTTCTATCCGCTGCTGCTGCTGGCCGCCTCGGTCACGCTGGCCTGGTTCGGTGTTTCCTTCTCGGCGTTCGGCTTCCTGCCGGCGATGCTGGCGCTGGCGCTCTATTCGATGCTGCCGGTGCTGCGCAACGGTATCACCGGGCTCAACGGCATCGATCCCGCGCTGATCGAGGCCGCCAAGGGTGTCGGCATGACCGCGCGGCAGTCGCTCGTCATGGTCGAGCTGCCGCTGGCGCTGCCGGTGATGATGGCGGGCATCCGCACCGCCGCGGTGTGGGTGATCGGCACCGCGACGCTCTCGACGCCGATCGGGCAGACCAGCCTCGGCAATTACATCTTTGCCGGGCTTCAAACCCAGAACTGGGTGTTCGTGCTGTTCGGCTGCTTTGCCTCGGCCCTGCTCGCGCTCGCCGTCGACCAGCTGCTCGGCCTGATCGAGGGCGGCCTGCATCGCCGCAGCCGCGCCCGCACCGCGCTCGGCGCGGCCGGAATCGCGGCGCTGGTCGCCGCAACGCTGGTGCCGACGGTGGGGCGCTCTTCGCAGGGCTACGTCGTCGGTGCCAAGACCTTCGCCGAGCAATATGTGTTGTCGGCCCTGCTCAGGGACCGCCTCCAGGCCGCCGGTCTGCCCGCGACCGCGCGCTCGGGCCTCGGCTCCAGCGTGATCTTCGGGGCGTTGAAGGCCGGCGACATCGATCTCTATGTCGATTACTCCGGCACGCTCTGGGCCAACCAGCTGCATCGCACCGACATCAAGCCGCGCGCCGAGCTGTTGACGGATTTGAAGACAAGCCTGGCAAAGGACAACATCACCCTGCTCGGCGAGCTCGGCTTCGAGAATGCCTATGCGCTGGTGCTCCCGAAGAAGCGCGCCGAAGCGCTTGGCATCCGCACCATTGCCGATCTCGCCGCGCACGCATCGACGATGTCGATTGCCGGCGACTACGAGTTCTTCTCGCGGCCGGAATGGGCGGCGCTGCAAAAGGCCTACGGCCTTTCGTTCCGCGCCCAGCGCCAGATGCAGCCGGATTTCATGTATGCGGCAGTTGCCAGCGGCGAGGTCGACGTCATCGCCGGCTACACCAGCGACGGGTTGATTGCGAAATACGATCTGGTCGCGCTCGACGACCCCAGGCACGCGATCCCGCCCTACGACGCCATCCTGCTGCTGGCCCCGAAACGTGCCGGCGACGAACGACTACAGGCCGCACTGAGGCCGCTGCTCGGCAAGATCGACATCGCCACCATGCGCGAAGCGAATTTGCGCGCCAGCGGTAATGATGCGAATTCCTCGCCGGATGCGGTCGCGAAGTGGCTGTGGGGCAAGGTGGGCGAGCGGTAGGTTGGGATTTCGTAGGGTGGGCAAAGGCGCGTAAGCGCCGTGCCCACGGTCTCTGGGTACGTGTGAGAGGTGGTGGGCACGCTTCGCTTGCCCACCCTACGGATTCTCGGAATGACGGTCAAAGAGCGGCGTCCGCGATCCAACCGAAAGGCTACAGCCCCCGGATCATCCCCGCGCTGATCAGCAGGCGGTTCAGCCGCCGCGCTTCGGCGCCGTCCTTGCAGCTGTAGAAAACGCCCTTGCAGCGGAGCATGATCTCCTTCTGCTCGGCGAAGGACGGATCGAGCGGGATGCCGGCGGCCTCCTGGATCACCAGCGGCAGATAGGGGCCGTCGATCGTGTCCATGACGGCCTCGCTCTTGACCGGCTCGAAATTGACGGCGTCGATCGCGTAATAGGTCGCGTAGAGGCGCGGATCGTAGGCGTCCAGCTTCTTGCCGAGAGCGCCCTCGTCGAGCCCGGGCTCGAGGATAGCAGGTGCAAACTCAGGCTGATGATCGCCATAGCGCACGATCAGGAAGGGCTCGCCCGGGAACGTCTTCTTCAGCCCCGCGACGAACGCCTTGTATTGCTCGGCGCTCATCGCCTGCCGGCGCAGATATTCGTCGATGGACGGCACATTGCCCGGCGCGCGCCAGTTCGGCAGCAGGTCGGCCCGGAAGCGCGTCTCCCAGGGGAAATGATTGGCACCGAGATAGATGAAGGTGAACAGCGGCTTGTTGGGCGGCTGCTGGCCCATCAGCTGGAGCGCCTTGTCGTAGAAGAAGCCGTCGGGCTCGACGTCCTTGGCACCGAGGTCCTTGGCGTCGAGGAAGCGTTCGATGCCGGTCGTCAGCTGGAAGCTGCGCGCGGCCATGAAGCCGCCATGGGCGGGATAGAGCGACATCGTGTCGTAGCCGCAACGGCGCAGCGCCAGCGGCAGCCCGCGCTCGACGCGGTTCGAGGCGATGCGCGTCACGAAATAGGCGAAGCGGCCGAACGAGCGCGAGGAGAGGCCTGCGAGCACGTTGTATTCGGTGAACCAGCTCGGCCCGCCATTGCTCTCGGCCAGAAACGTGCGCTGCCTGCCGTCCCAAGATTTGAAGTGGCTGCCATAGCCCTGCGGCACCTTGATGCCCCGGGCGGCGCGGATGTCGAAGCTCGATTCATCATGGATCATGATGATATTCGGCCGGCGCCCGGCCGGATGGCAGGAATCGACCAGCGGCATGTTGAGCCGCTCGTTGGTCGCGGCGGCCGATTCCATGAAGCCGTATTGCACGAAATCGGAGACCGAGCTGACGCCGGAGCGGAAGAATTTCGACAGATAGCCGTCGTCGTAATAGCCGCGCCAGGCTTCGTCCGGATGATAGAGCGAATAGCCGACCAGCGCGGCAAGGCAGGCCAGCTTGCAGGCGAGCGCCGGCAGACGGCGGATACGGAACGGATCGAGCCACCACAGCGCATACATCAGCGGCAGCGTGACGAAGCCGGCCAGGATCACCGACCAGCGCAAATTCGGGAAGATCGTGAACAGGAACGCGACGGTGTCGCGGTCGATCATCATCAGGTCGATGAAGTTGACCGTCATCTGGACGACGTCGTGCTTGAGCCGCGACAGCAGCACCAGCACGACGACCATGGTCAGCGACAGCGCGCCTGATAGCGCCGGCCGGCGCAGCAGCGTGATCCAGAAAAAATTGAGGATGCCCCAGGCCAGCGCGAAGGAGAGCCGCGAGCCGAAATCGGTCTCGGTCTGGTACATCAGCGCGAGCGCGGCCAGATGCGGCGCGGCAACCGCGAGCAGCCGCCAGATGCCGAGCGCGGCGACGCTCGCCAGCACGGCGGTGGCGGCAGAAGGACCTGGATTGGGCGCGGACGCCATCGACGACACGCTATACTTCAAGTCCGGCGCGGTGATGCCAGGCCGTCTGGTCCTCGAGACGGTGACGGGGCGTCCGGAGCAGCCGGAAGCCTGCACCGTGTCATAAAACTGTAACGGAACGGTCAAGGACAGGCAACGCATGCGGTGACCCGACCTTCGCTTATTGTTAGTGACCGGCGAAGCCCGCACGGCGGGCCGAGCCGCTCGCTCGGTTAGGGCTTTGCGATGCCGGCGATGAAGAGGTCGAGCACTCCTTCCGCCATCCGCTCGATCGCCCCCTCCTCGACGCCCCAGCGCGGAAAGTGGCCATCGAGATTCATCCGGGCGAAGCCGTAGACCAGGGCGCGGCCGGCGATCTGGATGCGCTTGAGGTCGGCCGACCGCAGCAGGCCCTGCTCCGCCGCCTCGGCTAGAATCCCCTCGGTCAGCGTGATCAACTCGGCATTGTCGCGCGTCAGTTCGGCGGAGCTGTCATGGGCGAAATAGCGCCCGGTCGAGATGATCTCGAAATGGGCGGGATGGCGCATCGCCCAGCGCAGGTATGCAAGGCCAAAGGCACGGAAACGGGCAAGCGGGCCGGCCGCCGGAGCCTCGCTCAGCGCCGCCTCGATCTCGGCACGGAAACGCCGCTGCGCCTCCTCGGCCGCCGCCGCCATGAGGGCATCGCGGTTCGGAAAGTGCCGGAACGGCGCGCCCGGCGACACCGCGGCCCGGCGCGCGGCCTCGCGGACGGAGACCTCCGCTCCCTCCGCCGCCAATTGCAGCGCAGCATCGATCAGGACACGGCGGAGGTCGCCGTGGTGATACGGCCTGGCCTGGGTTGCAGGGCGGCGGGCGCGCGGCTTGGACGGCTGACGGACGGGCATGGCGCTTCCTAGCATCACCCGAACGTGAATGTAAGCGGTGATTACACCATTGACCGCCGCGCGACGCCGAATGTAATCGATGATTACATAACGCAGGAAGATCACCATGCCGCAACATCAAAGCTGGTTCGAAGGCTGGCGGTTGCTCGCCGCCCTCACCCTCAGCCTGATCCTTCTCAGCCTGTGGATCGCCTCGATGCGGCAGTTCGAGGTCGAGGGCGTTCGGATGGTGATCCGTTTCACCGCACGCAGCTCGCTGCTGCTGTTCTGCCTCGCCTTCAGCGCCGCAGCGCTGGCGCGGCTTTGGCCCAACGCATGGACGCGCTGGCAGCGCCGCAACCGCCGCTATCTCGGCCTCAGTTTTGCGGCTTCCCACGCCATCCACGCCGTTGCGATCGTTGTTTTCGCCTGGATGGATCCTGCCAGCTTTGCCGAGGCAACCTCGGCCGTCTCCTACATCTTCGGCGGCATCGGCTATGGCTTCATCATCGCGATGAGCGCCACCTCGTTCGACCGCACCGCCGCGCGGATCGGCTCCCGCGCCTGGCGTACGCTGCACCTTGTCGGCGGCTATTATCTCTGGCTCCAGCTCATGGTGTCGTTCGGCAAGCGCGTGCCGGCGATGCCGCTCTATGCCGCGTTCCTCGTTCCGCTGCTGATCGTGATGTCGTTGCGCATGATCGCGATGGCCCGCCACCCGCGCGGGCAGACCGTTGCGGCGGGCTGAAGCGCCTGCCTTTACTGCGGCAGCAGCCCGAGCCGCTTGGCGATGATCCGGTCGATCGTCCGTTTCGGCAGTACGGCGCCGATCAGATGGCGGAGCGGGTCCGGCGTGATCTGATAGCGCACCTTGGGGCTCGCCGCAGTCAGCGCCTCGAACACGATCTCGGCGATCCGCTCGGCCGGCAGGCCCTTCGCGCCGAGGTCCATCATGAAAGCCATGACCTTGTTCAGCGCTGGCAGATAGGGCGAGTTCTGGTAGACGGAGAGATCGATCTGCTCGGCCTTGCTCCAAATCGGCGTCTTAACCGCGCCGGGAGCGACGATGATGACGTCGATGCCGAACAGCATCAATTCGCGGCGCAGGCTTTCCGACAGTCCCTCGACGGCGTGCTTGGAGGTGCAGTAGGGCGCCGACAGCGGATTGCCGTTCTTGCCCGCGACCGAGCTGATCATCACGATCCGCCCCTTCGGCCCCTTCAGCGACGGGTCGGCCCCGAGCAGCGGCCCGAACGCCTGCGTCGCGATGACAGGGCCGATGACGTTGATGTCCATCTGGCGGCGGAAATCGTCTGCCGACAATTCGAGCACGGGACCGGCGACCGCGATGCCCGCATTGTTGACGAGGCCGGCCAGCGTCTCGCCACCCAGCGCCTCGCGAACTTTTCGCGCAGCAGCGAGGATCGCGGCCTCCTCGGTGACGTCGAACAGCAGCGGCGCGAAATTGGCGCCAAATTCACCCTGAAGCCGGTCGGCATCGGCCTGCTTGCGGAGGCTGCCGAACACGCGATAGCCGCGCCCGATCAGGAATTTGGCAGTAGCCCAGCCGATGCCTGTGGACGCACCGGTGACGACGACAGATCGCATGGTCTTCCTCCCCTGGGGTTCCTGCGATCATGCCTTGGATTTTTGCCCATGTCCCGGACAAGCGCAGCGAAACGGAGCGCAGAAGCCGAGACCCGGGAGCCGCAATGGACCCGGATCAGCAGCGCACCACTTGCGTGATGCGCTGCGTCCGGGAGACGACTTAGTTCTTCGACTTGTCGACCAGCGCGCCCTTCTTGATCCAGGGCATCATGTCGCGCAGCTTGGCGCCGACTTCCTCGATCGGGTGCTGAGCGAGCTTGGCGCGGGTCGCCTTGAACGAGGTCTGGTTGACCTTGTTCTCGAGCATCCAGTCGCGGGCGAACTTGCCGCCCTGGATGTCGGCGAGAACGCGCTTCATCTCGGCCTTGGTCTCGGCGGTCACGATGCGCGGGCCGGTGACGTACTCGCCATACTCCGCAGTGTTGGAGATCGAGTAGTTCATGTTGGCGATGCCGCCTTCATAGATCAGGTCGACGATCAGCTTCACTTCGTGCAGGCACTCGAAATAGGCCATCTCCGGGGCGTAGCCGGCTTCGACCAGCGTCTCGTAGCCGCCCTTGATCAGCTCGACCAGGCCGCCGCAGAGCACGACCTGCTCGCCGAAAAGATCGGTCTCGCACTCTTCCTTGAAGGTGGTCTCGATGATGCCGGCGCGGCCACCGCCGACAGCCGAAGCGTAGGACAGGCCGAGGTCATGGGCGTTGCCCGAGACGTCCTTGGCGATCGCGATCAGGCAGGGCACGCCGCCGCCGCGCTGATACTCGGAGCGCACGGTGTGGCCGGGGCCCTTCGGCGCGATCATGAGCACGTCGAGGTCGGCGCGCGGGTCGAGCAGGTTGAAGTGGACGTTGAGGCCGTGCGCGAACACGAGGGCGGCGCCCTTCTTCATGTTGTCGTGCAGGTGCTCGCGGTAGATGTCGCCCTGGAGCTCGTCCGGGGTCAGCATCATGACGAGGTCGGCCCATTTGGCGGCTTCGGCGACTTCCATCACCTTGAAGCCGGCGGCTTCTGCCTTCTTGACCGAGCCCGAGTCCTTGCGCAGCGCAATGGCGACGTCCTTGACGCCGGAATCCTTCAGGTTGAGCGCATGGGCGTGGCCCTGGCTGCCATAGCCGACGATGGCGACCTTCTTGCCCTTGATCAGGTTCAGGTCGGCGTCGCGATCGTAATAAACACGCATGGGTCGTTTCCTCGTTCAGGTGGCCAGAATCGGCCGTTGGTCAGGTCTTGGCAGTGAAATTTGCGGATTTCGGGGGCTGTCTAGAGCATTTTCAGCCCCCTGGGAAACCCGTTTCTGCATGGAAAACTGCGGCATCATGCATCCATGAAGACGGGGTAGAGGGAGGCCAGCAGCAGAATCGCCATCAGGATATTGAAGGCGCGGACCAGCCGCTCGGAAGTCAGGACCGGCCGCAACGCGGTACCGAACAGTGCCCAGACCACGCACGACACTGACCCCACCAGCAGGCTGATCAGGGTCTGGATCGCGATGTTGATCGGGAATTGGGCGATCGCCGCAAAGGCGGTGATGGTGCCGATCACGATCACCCAGCCCTTGGCATTGATCCACTGGAACATGGCTGCGCCCCAGAAGGTCATCGGACGGCGACCATCACCTTCACCCGGCCTGGTCGGGCCGGACATGGCGATCACGGCAGCAAGATAAACGAGATAGGCCGCACCGGCATATTTCAGGAGAGTCTGGAGGATCGGATAGGCCAGGAACACCGAGCCGAGCCCGAAGCCGACGGCGGCGATCATGAAGGCGAAGCCGATGACGACGCCGACAATGTGGGGGATGGTGCGCCGGAAGCCGTAGGTCAGGCCCGAGGACAGCAGCATGATGTTGTTCGGCCCGGGCGTGAAATACATCACGACCATGAAGATCAGGAAGGCATAGAGCAGCGACTGGGACATGCTCACCTCACGCCGTTTTCGGCAACGGTTCTTCGGGTAACGCCTTGGGCCGCTTCGCCAGCACCATCACCGCGATACCGCCGATCACGGTCAGCATGCCGGCCAGCCGCAAGGGTCCGAACCGCTCGCCGAACACGATGCTGGAGGCGGCCGAGCCGACGAACGGGACCAGCAGCGCAAACGGCACCACTTGCGCGGCGGGATAGTCACGCAGCAGCCGGCCCCAGAGCCAGTAGGCGATGCTGGTGGAGATGCCGCCAAGCGCCAGCATACAGAGAGCCGCTGTCAGCGTTATGTGGCTCAGCGATGTCCATGTCGGCGCAGGGCCATTGGCGATCAGCGCCAGCACGAACAGCGGCACGGCCGCGGCGAGGCACAGCCACGCGAACAGGTCGAACATCGGCACGCCGCGGGCGCCGCGCAGCAGCAGATTGCCGACGGCAAAGCTGACCGGCGAGATCATCAGCACCGCAAACGCGGCGACGCTGAAATCGTAGCCGACCGTACCGCAGATCATCAGAAGGCCGATCGCAGCGACACCAACGCCGAGCGCCTGCATCGGCGTCGGCCGCTCGCCAAAGGCTATCGCGGCAAAGCCGATCGTGAACAGCGCCTGGCTCTGCACGACGACGCTGGTCAGCCCCACCGGCACGCCATGGGCGATGCCATAGGCCTGGCTCAGGAACTGGCCGAGGAACAGCGTAAAGCTGATCGCGATCAGCAGCGACCAGGCAACCTTGGGCTTGCGGATGAACAGGCATGGGAGCGCAGCGACGCCGAAACGCAGCGCTGTCATCAGCTCCGGCGAAAGCTCGTCGAGCGCGATCCGGCTCGCCACGAAGGCAAGTCCCCAGATGATCGCCACCAGGATGGCGATGAGGATATCGGCCGGCTTCATTGTTGTTCTCGGTTCTGCCCTGTCGTGCAGCCCTGTTGTTATTGGTCTAGCCTTGCTCGCCGGCTCTTGGTTTGCGCAGCAGATACGTGCCGTGCATCGGTGCGTGGTAATCGGCCGAGACCAGCGCGAAGCCGACGTCGGTCAGCATCCGCTCCATCACCCAGCCGAAGGTGGAGTATTCGTCGCGCATATGCGTGACAACGCCTTCGCGCGAAAAATCGTGGTTCTTGATCTGGTAGTCGGCCCATTGCTCGACGTCGCGCTCGATCGCGTCGGGCATGGATGCATAGACGATGTCGCGCAGATAGAAGCTCGCGCCCGGCTTCAGCGCACGATAGATCCGCGACATCGCCACCGCCTTCCAGAAATCCGGCAGGTGGTGCAGCGTGAATTCGCTGACGATCAGGTCGTAGGATTCCGGCCGATAGGCAAAGCTGAGCAGGCCGGCGGACTGGGTGCGCACGGGCGCCTTGCGATCACGCGCGTAGATCTCGGCAAGCGCCAGCATCGCCGGCGAGATGTCGATGGCGTCGACCTCGGCACCCAGCAGCGCGGCTTCGGTCGCCAGCACGCCGTTGCCGCAGCCGATGTCGGCGATGCGCCAGCCGCGCTGGACTCCCAGCATTTTCAGCGCGGCGCGCGCCCGCAGATCGGCATCGTCGTGGGCGTCGTAGATCGAGGCCACCGCGGGCTCGATCCCCATCCGGTTCCGCTCGTTATAGTACCAGTCGCGCGCCAGCATGGTTCACATCCCTTCAGGCCCGCGGCCGATCGCGGCAACGCCGGTGCGCGACACCTCGACGAGGCCGAGCGGGCGCATCAGGTCGATATATTGATTGATTTTGTCCGTATTGCCTGTGATCTCGAACACAAAGCTCTCGGTCGTGGCGTCGATCACCCGGGCGCGGAACGCATCCGCGAGCCTGAGCGCCTCGACCCGATGCTCGCCCTGCCCGCGCACCTTCACCATCGCCAGCTCCCGCTCGATCGAGCGCTTGGTCTGGGTCATGTCGACGACCCGGTAGACCGGGATCATGCGGTCGAGCTGGTGCTTGATCTGCTCGATCACCATCGGCGTACCGGTGGTGACGATGGTGATCCGCGACAGGTGCTTCTGGCTTTCGGTCTCCGAGACCGTGAGGCTCTCGATGTTGTAGCCGCGGCCCGAGAACAGGCCGATCACGCGCGCGAGCACGCCCGGCTCGTTCTGCACGAGCACCGAGAGCGTATGCGTCTCGTTGGGATCGTGGCGGTCCTCGATGAAGTAGGCGGATGCGGGCTGGTTCATTGTCGTCCCCTCTTGTCTCTTCCTCACGCCATCGCTGACGCGTCCGTCCCGATCCAACGGCGAAACAGATCGAAATCGATATTGCCGCCGGACAGCACGAGACCGACGCGCTTGCCCTTCAGCTTGTTCTTTTCCTGCATCGCCGCGGCGAGCGCAGCGGCGCCCGCGCCTTCGGCAAGATTGTGCGTATCGGTCCAGTAGGCGCGGATCGCGGTAGCGACCTCATCGTCGGTGACCTGCACGATGCGCGAGGCACCCTTGCGTATCAGCGCGAACGCCTCGGCGTCCGGAATGCGCGTCGCCATGCCATCGGCGAGCGTGTTGCTGGTCTCGGTCGTCACAATCTTTCCGGCCGCAAACGACAGCGCATAGGACGGAGCTTCCGTCGACTGCACGCCGACGATCTCGGTCTTCAGGCCGAGCAGGTCCCGCGCCATGATGCAGCCGCAGATGCCGGAGCCCTGCCCGATCGGCACATAGAGAATGTCGAGGTCCGCCGCGGCCTTGAACAGCTCAAGCGCATAAGTGGCGACGCCGAGCACGAGGTCGGGGTGGAACGACGGCACCATATGGAGCCCGGTAAACTGCGCGCGGCGCTCGGCTTCCTCACGCGCAGCCTGAAAGTCCTCGCCATGCTCGACGAGCTCGGCGCCAAAGGCCTTCATCGCGCGATTCTTCTCGGCCGAATTGCCGCGCGGCACGTAGATCACCGCGGGCACGCTGTGGCGGCTCGCCGCGAACGCCAGGCTCTGGCCGTGATTGCCGCGCGTCGCCGAGATGATGCCGGACGTGTTCGGCCGCTCGCGCTTCAACCGCTCGAGATAGACCAGCCCGCCGCGCACCTTGAAAGCCCCGATCGGCGTGTGGTTCTCGTGCTTGACCACGACCTGCGCGCCGAGCCGCTCGGCGAGCAGCGGCCAGGCGTGCGCCGGCGTTGCCGGCACCGCCTGCCCCACGATCGCATGTGCGCGCTCGAGCTCGGTCAGGTCGAACATGGCCTCACACCAGCGCCTTGCCGCCGGCGAAGGCCTTGGCGGTGGCCTCGTCGTTGGCCTGCTCCGGCAACAACATCTCGTTGTGCGCCTTGCCCGAGGGGATCATCGGGAAGCAGTTTTCGAGCGCGGCGACGCGGCAGTCGAACAGCACCGGGCGCTTGACCGAGATCATTTCCTGGATGGCGCCATCGAGATCGCCGGGCTTGTGCACCTGGATGCCGACGCCGCCATAGGCTTCCGCGAGCTTGACGAAATCCGGCAGCGCCTCCGAGTAGGAATGCGACAGGCGGTTGCCGTGCAGCAGCTGCTGCCACTGCCGCACCATGCCCATGTACTGGTTGTTCAGGATGAAGATCTTGATCGGCAGCTCGTACTGAACCGCCGTCGACATCTCCTGCATCGTCATCTGCACCGAGGCATCGCCCGCGATGTCGATGACGAGGCTGTCGGGATGGGCAACCTGCACGCCGACCGCCGCCGGCAGGCCGTAGCCCATGGTGCCGAGACCGCCCGACGTCATCCAGCGATGCGGCTCCTCGAAACCGAAGAACTGCGCCGCCCACATCTGGTGCTGGCCGACTTCCGTGGTGATGTAGGTGTCCCTGCCGCGCGTCGCCTCGAACAGGCTCTGGATCGCGTGCTGCGGCAGGATCACCTCGTTGCTCTTCCTGTAATAGAGCGAGTTACGGGCACGCCACTGTGCGATCTGCTGCCACCACGCCTTGATGTCGGGCTTCTTCGTCTCCGCCTTGAACACCTGGAGGATGTCGCCCAGGATGTTGCCGCAATCGCCGATGATCGGCACGTCGACGCGGATATTCTTGTTGATCGAGGACGGATCGATGTCGATGTGGATCTTCTTCGAGCCCGGCGAGAACGCATCGACACGGCCGGTGATGCGGTCGTCGAAGCGCGCACCGACGCACAGCATGACGTCGCAATCATGCATCGTCATGTTGGCTTCATAAGTGCCGTGCATGCCGAGCATGCCTAGCCAGTTCTTGCCCGACGCCGGATAGGCACCGAGGCCCATCAGCGTCGAGGTGATCGGAAAGCCGGTGACCTCGACCAGTTCGCGCAGCAGCTTGGTCGCTTCAGGACCGGAATTGATGACGCCGCCGCCGCTGTAGATCACGGGACGCTTGGCATTGGCGAGCAGCGCCACAGCCTTGCGGATCTGCGTCGCATCGCCCTTCACGCGTGGCGCGTAGGAGCGGTGCACGTCGGATTTGCGCGGCGGATGATAGGTGCCGGTCGCGAACTGCACGTCCTTGGGAACGTCGACCAGCACCGGGCCGGGACGACCGGAGGTCGCGACATAGAACGCTTCGTGCAGCACTTTGGCGAGATCGTTGACGTCGCGCACCAGCCAATTGTGCTTGGTGCAGGGACGCGTGATGCCGACGGTGTCGCATTCCTGGAACGCGTCGTTGCCGATCAGATGCGTCGGCACCTGGCCGGAGATGCAGACCAGCGGGATCGAATCCATCAGCGCGTCGGTCAGCGGCGTCACCATGTTGGTGGCGCCAGGGCCGGAGGTCACCAGTGCAACGCCCGGCTTGCCGGTCGAGCGCGCATAACCTTCGGCGGCGTGGCCCGCGCCCTGCTCGTGACGGACCAGGATGTGCTGGACCTCGCTCTGCTGGAATATCTCGTCATAGATCGGAAGCACCGCGCCGCCGGGATAGCCGAAAATGTCGGTCACGCCGTGATCGATGAGCGCGCGGACGATCATCGCGGCGCCGGTCATCTGGTTCGGATCGTGGCTCTTGTCGCTCATTGGCTTGCTCCGGATGCGCTGTTGTCAGCGGCTTCATTCGTGTCTGGTTCGGGAAATAAAAAAGGCCCCGAAGAGGGCCCATGCACACCGCCTGTCATGTGGGTGGCAGCTAGCCACCCCCGGCGGTGTGCCTGGGTACGACGGCGATAAGGAGTTTGGTAATAATGTTACGCATGGCAGGTGCCCGGCTTCCCAAAGGTTGCGCGAAACATAGCGGCCAAAGCCTGGATGTCAAGGCGATGCGGCCGTTCCCACGCGATTTTGGCAGTGTAGCGGTGTTCCCCGGGTTCGGCGAGAGGTAAATTCTGGAACCCGGACAGAAAAGCGCCTCAGGCGGGGTCGCGGGCTGCGTCCGCAATGGCGGCGAGCCATCCCCTCGCCTCCCCGGGCTTCACCCATTCGAACTCAGGCAATTGGTGCCGGAACCAGGTGAATTGCCGCTTGGCATAGTGGCGGGTGTCGGCGCGGCCGATTCCTGCGGCGTCCTCCAGGCTGAGCTCACCGCGCAGATGCCGGATCAGGGCCGGCACGCCATGAGCCTTCATCGCCGGCAGCAGCGGATCGAGGTGTCTGGCGGCGAGCTGCTCGACCTCCTTCAACGCACCGGCGCCCAGCATGGCATCGAAGCGGGCATCGATGCGGGCATAAAGCTCGTCCCGGTCGGGAGCAAGAAATACCGCGCGAAAACTATCCTTCGGTAGCAGCGGCGGCTGGCCCTCCCGATGCCAGTCGAGCAGCGAACGGCCGGTCGCTTCGACCACTTCAAGCGCACGCGCGATGCGGGTGCGGTCGCGCAGGTTCAATCGCTCGGCCGCACTGGGATCACGACGCGCCAGTTCCGCATGCAGCGCCTCCGCACCGTTGCGTTCCAGCCGCGCGCGCACGTCCTCGCGCACCTCGGCAGGAATCGGCGGCACCACGGAGAGCCCCGCCGTCAGCGCCTTGAAATAGAGCCCGGTGCCACCGATGAAGATCGGCAGACGGCCTTCCGCTTTCGCTTCTTCGAGCGCCTTGGCGGCATCACTCACCCAGGCACCGGCCGAAAAATTCACGGCTGCATCGACATGACCGTACAGGCGATGCGGCGCGCGCGCTTCCTCGCCCAGTGTGGGGCGCGCCGTGATGATCCGCAGGTCGCGATAGACCTGCATGGAATCGGCATTGATGACCACCCCGCCCGTGCTGAAGGCAAGCTCCAGCGCCAGCGCCGACTTGCCGCTGGCGGTCGGGCCTGCGATAAGCACGGCCTTGCCAACATGGCTTCTGCTGACTTGCCCCTCGCTCACGAAAACCTCAAATGTCCCTCGTCGCCACGCTGATCTGCAATCCCGACAATCCCGCGCTCGACTCCACCATCGTCGATGGCGCCCGCGCCGTGCTGCCCCAGGCGACTCCCGCGCACTGGCTGTTCGACGGGGTCGCGGTCGACATTCCCTTCGGCGCCGACAGTAACCTCGAAGGCGACCGTCACGCCATCGAGCAGCGGCTCCGCGAGCTTCGCGGCGACCTGCCCGTCGACATCGTCGTGCAGCCAGTCGGCGCCCGGCGCAAGAAGCTTTTTCTCGCCGACATGGATTCCACCATGATCGGCCAGGAATGCATCGACGAGCTCGCCGATCTCGTCGGGATGAAGGCCCACGTCGCCGCCATCACCGAACGCGCGATGCGCGGCGAGATCGAGTTCGAGCCGGCGCTGCGCGAGCGCGTCGCGCTGCTGAAGGACCTGCCCGCCGGCGTGGTCGACGAGGTGTTGGCCAAGCGCATCACGCTGACCCCGGGCGGCCGCGAACTGGTCGCGACCATGCGCGCCCACGGCGCCTATACCTGCCTCGTCTCCGGCGGCTTCACGCTGTTCACGACCGCGGTCGCCGCCAAGATCGGCTTCCAGGAGAACCGCGCCAACGAGCTGGTCGTGCGCGACGGCAAGTTCACCGGCGAGGTGAAGGAGCCGATTTTGGGCCGCGCGGCGAAGCTCGCGACGCTGGTGGATCTGATGGAGTCGTTCGATCTCGACGACATCGACTCGGTCGTGGTCGGCGACGGCGCCAATGATCTCGCGATGATCCAGGCCGCGGGGCTGGGCGTCGCCTATCATGCCAAGCCGGCCGTGGCGGCTGCGGCCGCGGCGCGGATCGATCACGGCGACCTCACCGCGCTGCTGTATGCGCAGGGGTATCGGCGGGACGAGTTCGTGGAGGCGTAGCCTCTTGCCGCATGCTCAGCGGCCGTAGGGTGGGCAAAGGCGCAAAGCGCCGTGCCCACGATCTTTCTCCGACGGCGACAGATGGTGGGCACGCTTCGCTTTGCCCACCCTACGGCACCGGCCCCGCGACTACTGCACGCTCAGCGCGACAAACCGCAGCTCGCCGTCGGCGTTCGACACCAGCAGCAGCACCGACTTCTTGCCGTCCTTCTTGAGCTGGTCGACCCGCTTCTGGATGTCCGCGCCGCTGGTGACCGCCTCCTGCGCCACCTCGACGATGACGTCGCCGGCGGAGAGGCGCTTCTCGGCGGCGTCGGAATTGGCCTCGACATTGGTGACGACCACGCCCTTGACGCTCTCCTTGATCTTGTAGCGGGTGCGCAGATCCTTGTTCAGCGCCGCAAGATCAAGGCCGAGCGCCTTCTGCGTCACCGGCTTCTCGGGCGCGGGCTCGTCGGTCTTCACCGCGGCCTGCACCTTCTCGGGATCCTGGAGGCGGCCGAGCGTGACTTTCTTGGTTTCTTCCTTGCCCTTGCGGATGATGATGACGTCGACTTCCTTGCCGACCGCTGTGTCGGCGACGACCCGGGACAGGTCCTTCGGATCCTTGACGTCCTTGCCGTCGAACTTGACGACGACGTCGCCCGGCTCGATGCCGGCCGGCTTGGCCGGGCCCTTGTCGTCGACGCCCGCAACCAGCGCGCCGCGCGCCGGCTTGATGTTGAGACTTTCGGCGATCTCGTCGGTAACGCTCTGGATCCGCACGCCGAGCCAGCCGCGGCGCAGCTCGCCGAACTGACGGAGCTGGTCGACGACGCCCGCGACCGTCTTCGAAGGCACGGCGAAGCCGATGCCGATCGAGCCGCCGGAGGGCGAGATGATCAGCGTGTTGACGCCGATGACGTCGCCATCGAGGTTGAACAGCGGACCGCCGGAATTGCCGCGGTTGATGGATGCGTCGGTCTGGATGTAGCTGTCATAGGGCCCCGACGAGATGTCGCGGTTCTTGGCCGAGACGATGCCGGCCGTCACCGTGCCGCCCAGGCTGAACGGGTTGCCGATCGCGACCACCCAGTCGCCGAGACGCAGCTTGTCGCTATCGCCGAACTTCACCGCGACAAGCGGCTTGGTCGGCTTGAACTTCAGCACTGCAAGGTCGGTCTTCTTGTCGACACCGACCAGCTCGGCCTTGATCTTGGTACCGTCGTTGAGGATGACGTTGATCTCGTCGGCATCCGCGATGACGTGGTTGTTGGTGACGACGACGCCTGACGTGTCGATGATGAAGCCGCTTCCGAGCGAGTTGGTCTTGCGCGGCGGCGGGCCGCCGTCGCCGCGCTCGCCACCCTTGCTGCTGCCGCCCGGACCTTTGCGGTTCTTGAAGAAGTCGTCGAAGAACTCCTCGAAGGGCGAGCCGGGCGGCAATTGCGGCATGGCGTTGCCGCCGCCGCCCTTGGCCTCGACGGTCTGCGAGGTCGAGATGTTGACGACCGCGTCGATCACCTTCTCGGCGACGTCGGCGATGCCCTCCGGTCCGCGCGCATAAGCCGGCGTGCCGAACGCGCTGAAAGCAGCGACGGCGAGCGCGGCCAGCCCAATTCGCACACCAAGTCGCGAGCGGGAAGGGGCAATGGTGGCAGCGGTCATTGTAATCTCCAGAGAGAGGGATTCGGCGCCAGACTGCGCTTGACGGGGGGACGGCGCAAGCGCGGAGCTTAACGGGCCTCAAGACCCCGATAATACGGCGAAAACCGGTCTCTCGCCTTCACTTTGGCGTTGGCGCGACGCCTAAATGGGGCGCCGCATGACCCAGATCAGGACCAGACCGACGACGGCCGAACCGATCCCGACCGCCCGCAGGATGTTGTCCGGCGTGGCGATGGCGCTCTTCATGGCCTTGCGCATCCAGTTGGGACTTGCCGCGAACATCAAGCCTTCCAGCACGAACAGGATGCCCAAGCCGATGAGGAAGTCGGCGAACGCAATGGACCTCATCGGATTGGAACCTCCCGTTATGCTGTTCTTGTCTGGACGAAGGGCGGCGAGATCCGCCGCCCTTTGTCTAGCTTACGGCGTCTAGCTTACGGCTTCGCCGGCGTCTCGGTCGCCATCTTGCCGGACGGGTTACTGAAGTACCGGAAGAAATCCGAGTCCGGCCGCAGCAGGAAGCGGGTGTCGTTCGAACGCAGCCCGTTCTCGTAAGCCGTCATCGACCGGTAGAAGGCGAAAAAGTCGGCGTCCTTGCTGTAGGCTTCGGCGAACAGGCGGTTGCGCTCGGCATCGCCGGCGCCCCGGGTCTGCTCGGCCTGCGAATTCGCCTCGGCGACGATGACGGTCGCCTCACGATCGGCCTTGGACTTGATCTCCTGGGCCTTCTGGCCACCCTGCGCGCGGAACTCCGCCGCCTCGCGCTCGCGCTCGGTCTTCATGCGCAGATAGACCGCCTGGCTGTTCTGCTCCGGCAGATCGGCGCGGCGGATCCGGACGTCGACCACCTGGATGCCGTAGCCGTCGGCCTCGCGATCGAGCTGGTCGCGGATGCGCTGCATCAGCTTCTCGCGGTCGTCGCGCACCACGTTGATGAAGGAGACCTCGCCCAGCACGCGGCGCAGCGCCGCGTTCAGGAGCGTGGTGAGCTGGATGTTGGCAGCCTGGATCGAGCCGACGCTCTGATAGAAGCGCAGCGCATCCTTGATGCGGTAGCGCGCGAAGGCGTCGACCACGAGCCGCTTCTGATCGGAGGCGATCGCTTCCTGCGACGGGTTCTCCAGATCGAGGATCCGCTTGTCGATGTTGATCACCGAATTCCACGGCGCCTTGAAGTGCAGGCCGGGTGCGGTGACGACGTCGACGGGCCGGCCGAACTGGAGCACGATGGTCTGCTCGGTCTGCTGCACTGTGAACAGCGACATGTAGCCGACGATCACGACGAGCAGGAGCCCAAGCAGCGTGACGATACCTGTGACCGGAGACCTCATCGGTTGCCTCCGCTCGACTGCGGACCGGTGGTAGGCGGCCGCTTGGTCGTCAGTTCGCCGAGCGGCAGATAGGGCACGATGCCCTGGCCCGAGGGCCCGCCGTCATAGACGAGCTTGTCCGCGCCGCCGAGCACGCGCTCCATCGTCTCCAGATAGATCCGTTCACGCGTCACGTCGGGCGCCTTCTTGTATTCCTCGTAAACCTTCAGGAAGCGCGCGCTCTGGCCCTTGGCCTCGGCGACCGCCTGCTCCTTGTAGCCTTCGGCGTCTTGCAGGATCTTGGCCGAGCGGCCGCGCGCCTGCGGCACCACCTGGTTGGCGTAGGTCTGCGCCTCGTTCTGCAACTGCTCGAGATTGGCCCGCGCCGCCTGGACGTCGCGGAACGCGTCGATTACCTGCGCCGGCGGATCGACCTTCTGCATCTGCACCTGGGTGACCTGAATGCCGGCGCCATAGCTGTCCAGCGTCCTCTGGATCAGCTCCTGCACGCCCTGCTCGGTGACGTTGCGTGCGCCGGTCAGGATCGGCTGGATCTGCGAGCGGCCGATCACCTCGCGCATCGCACTCTCGGAGACCGCCTTCACGGTGCCTTCGGGATTCTGGATGTTGAAGAGGAAGTCGCCGACGCCATCCGGCTTGATGCGCCAGAGCACCGTGAAGTCGACGTCGACGATGTTCTCGTCGCCGGTCAGCATCAGGCTCTCTTCGGGCACGTCACGAATGGAGCGGCCGCGCCGCGCCGGATCGTCGATCAGCGTCATGCCGATCGAGATGGTGTTGACGCGCAGCGCCTTGGGCAGCAGCACTGTCTCGATCGGATAGGGCAGATGATAGTTCAACCCCGGCTGCACGGTGCGAACGTGCTTGCCGAAGCGCAGCACGACGCCGAGTTCTTCGGACTGCACGCGGAAGAAGCCCGACAGCAGCCAGAACGCGACGATCAGCAGCACGATCAGCGTGATGCCGATGCCGGAGAAATAGCCGCCCGGCATGATCTGCTGGAGGCGGTCCTGACCGCGCCGCAGAAGGTCTTCCAGATCCGGCGGCCTCGGCCCGACCGGTTGCGGGCCTGAGCCCCATGGTCCCTTCGGACCCGAGCCCCATGGGCCACCGCCCTGATTCTTCCACGGCATTCGACGCTCTCCTCGGCAGGGTGGAATTGCCCCCGCCCGCTTTGTCCGGTCCGGCTTTATAGGGGACAGGCAAGTCCCTTACAACGCAGCGGTGACCGTCTTCCGAGCTATGCTCGGGCACGAAAAAGTCAATGTAAACATTGAAGAAAGCGGTTAATGGCCGCGCCGCCGACGATATGTCACATAGGAGTATTCGGCGCTGTCCTCGCCTCCGGCAGGATGGCGGACACGCGCCACCTCGTCCCATTCCGCCTTGTCGATGTCGAAATGCGTGTCGCCTTCGGGCCGCGCATGCACTTCGGTGATTTCGAGGCGATCGGCGCGGTCGAGCCATTGCCGAAAGATTTCGGCGCCGCCGATCACCGCGATCTCGGTGACCGAACGCCGCAGGGCATCGCCGCGCGCGACCGCGTCGGCGTCCGCGGCCGACGTCGTGACGATGGCGCCATTGGCGCGATAATCCGCATCGCGCGTGATGACGATGTTCGTGCGGCCCGGCAGCGGACGGCGGGGCAATGATTCAAAGGTCTTGCGGCCCATGATCACGGGCCTGCCGATCGTCAGCGCCTTGAAGCGCTGCATGTCGGATTTCAATCGCCACGGCATCGCGTTGCCGGCGCCGATGACACCGTTCTCCGCAATGGCAACGACAAAGACGATCTCCATCAGGTCGCGCTCCCGGCAAGCCGCGTCAGCGCCGGCCCGGTGACGCGGCACAGCGTCCAGTCGTCCATCATGACAGCGCCTAGCGATTTGTAGAACGCGATCGACGGCGCGTTCCAGTCGAGCACCGCCCATTGCAGGCGGGACCAGCCGTTGTCGACGCATTCCTTGGCGAGATGGACCAGCAGCGCCTTGCCGAGGCCCCTGCCCCGATGCGACGGCCGTACGTAGAGATCCTCGAGATAGATGCCGTGACGGCCGCTGAAGGTGGAAAAATTCGCAAACCAGACCGCGAAGCCGACCGGCTCACCGTTCCACTCGGCGATCGCGCAATAGAGTTGCGGTCTCTCGCCGAACAGCGCGTCAGCGATGTCAGCCTCGGTCGCCTCGACCTCGTGCGAGAGTTTTTCGTATTCGGCCAGCTCGCGGATGAAAGCCAGAACCAGCCCGGCTTCGCCCGGGCGCACACGGCGGATGTTGAGCGACATCGGCGCTAAACCGCGACTTCCGCCTTGATGTGCGGATGCGGGTCGTAGCCGACGAGCTCGAAATCCTCAAAGCGGAAGGAGAAGATGTCCTTCACATCGGGATTGATCCGCATCACCGGCAGCGCGCGCGGCGCGCGCGTGAGCTGAAGCCGGGCCTGCTCCAGATGGTTGGAATAGAGATGGGTATCGCCGAACGAATGCACGAAGTCGCCGGGCTTCAGGCCGGTGACCTGCGCCACCATCATGGTCAGCAGCGCATAGGAGGCAATGTTGAAGGGCACGCCGAGGAAGACGTCGGCCGAGCGCTGATAGAGCTGGCAGGACAGCTTGCCGCCTGCGACGTAGAACTGGAACAGGCAATGGCATGGCGGCAGCGCCATCTTGTCGACTTCGGCTGGATTCCACGCCGAGACGATCAGGCGGCGCGAGTCCGGATTGCGCTTGATCATGTCGACCACGTTCGCAATCTGGTCGATGCTGCGGCCGTCAGGCGCCGGCCAGGAGCGCCATTGATGACCATACACCGGGCCGAGATCGCCATTGGCGTCCGCCCATTCGTCCCAGATGGTGACGCCGTTGTCGCGCAGATATTTGATGTTGGTGTCGCCCTTCAGGAACCACAGCAGCTCGTGGATGATCGCCTTCAGCGGCAGCCGCTTGGTGGTCAGCATCGGGAAGCCGGCCGACAGATTGAAGCGCATCTGATGGCCGAACACCGAGAGCGTGCCGGTACCGGTCCGGTCGGTCTTTTCGGCGCCGTCTGAGAGAATCCGCTCGAGCAGGTCCTGATACTGGTGCATGTGCGACTGAGCCTTTGGGGAGCCGGCGAATTTAGCGGCCGCCCCCGCGCTGCAACAGCGGCGATTCGCTGTCCGCTCCGATTATACCCGGAAAAGTGAGTGGTCCCGACGCAAACGACAAGGGGCGGAACCTAACGTCCCGCCCCTCGCCTATCGGCTTGAAAGTGCTGCTTAAGTGGCCGGCTTCAGCACCGGGGTCCATTTCGCGATCTCATTCTTGACGAGGGTGGCCAGCGCCTCCGGCGTCCGCTCCGCAGGGCCCGGGATGACGCTGCCGAGCTCGAGCAGGCGCTTCTTCACGGTCTCGTCGTCGAGCGCCTTGCTCGCCGCAGCGTTCAGGCTGGCCAGGATCGCCGGCGAGGTTCCCTTGGGCGCGAACATCGCATTCCAGGCCTGGGCCTGGAATTTCGGCAGGCCCGCTTCCGCCGTCGTCGGCACGTTCGGAAGCGACGGATTGCGCTCCGGCGTTGCGATCGCATAGGCCTTGATGGTGCCGGCATTGATCTGCGGCACGGCATTGACGATCTGGTCGCACATATAGTCGACCTGCCCCGCCACCAGCGCGTTCATCGCAGGTCCCGTGCCGTTGAAGGGTACCCCGACCGGCTTGATGTCGAGGATCGAGTGCAGGAGCTCGCAGGAGACGTGCGAGACCGAGCCGACGCCGGCATGGGCGGCGTTCACCTTCTCGGCGTTGGCCTTCACATAGGCCACGAACTCCTTCAAATCCTTCGGCGGATAGTCCTTGCGCGCGAGGATCAGGATCGGGGTACCAGCGAGCAGCGCGATCGGCTCGAAGTCCTTCTCGGGATGATAGGCGAGCTTGGGATAGAGCGGCACGGAGGCGGCATGCGTGCCCATATGCCCGGTGATGAGCGTATAGCCGTCATTGGCCGCACGCGCGGCGCGGGTGGTCGCGGTGGTGCCGCCGGCGCCGACCACGTTCTCGATGATGATGCTCTGTCCCAGCGTCTGCGCCATATGCCCGGTGACGATGCGCGCGACGACGTCGGTCGGGCCGCCGGCCGCGAACGGCACGATCATGGTGATGCTGCGCGTCGGATAAGTCTGCGCATCGGCCGGCGCAACAAAAGCGCACAGCGAGGCGAGCGCTGCGGCACATGCGCCCGTGAGCGCGCGAATGAAGGTCATGTCGATCCCCGTCGTTCCTTGGACACAGCAAAATGCCGGCCCAAAGGCCGGCATTTTCATTTCACGAAGCCGTAACACAAGTCGATTCGACTTCCGAATGCGGCGTGCCGACGCAGGAGCGCAGCGCCGACGCAGGAGCCCCCTAGTTCTCGGACTCGGTGAACACCTGGTCCCGCTTCGACCGCAACACCGGCAGCACCGTGAGCAGCAGCAGGCTCGCCGCGATCGCGAGCAGCACCGCCGACAGCGGACGCGTCAGGAACACGCTCCAGTCGCCGCGCGAGATCAGCAGCGCACGGCGCAGGTTCTCTTCCATCAGCGGTCCGAGCACCATGCCGAGCAGCAGCGGTGCCGGCTCGAAATCGTGCTTGATCAGCCAGTAGCCGACGAGACCGAACACGCCGGCAAGGATGACGTCGACCGGTGCGTTATTCACCGAGTAGATGCCGATCGCGCAGAAGATCACGATCGAGGGGAACATCAGCCGGTACGGCACGCGAAGCAACCGGACCCAGATTCCGACCAGCGGCAGGTTGATGATGATCAGCATCAGATTGCCGATCCACATCGAGGCAATCATGCCCCAGACGAGATCCGGCTGCTTCTGCATCACCTGCGGACCCGGCACGATGCCATGGATGGTCATCGCGCCCACCATCAGCGCCATCACCGCGTTCGGCGGGATGCCGAGCGTCAGCAGCGGGATGAAGGAGGTCTGCGCCGCCGCGTTGTTTGCGCTTTCCGGCGCCGCAACGCCCTCGATCGCACCGCGGCCGAACCGCTTCGGATCCTTCGCAAGCTTCTTCTCGAGCGTGTAGGCCGCGAACGAGGCGATCACCGCGCCGCCGCCCGGCAGGATGCCGAGGATCGAGCCGAGCACGGTGCCGCGCAAGATCGGCGGCGTCGAGTCGATCAGATCCTTCTTGGTCGGCATCAGGCCGGTGATCTTCTGCTGCACGAGGTCGCGGTTCATCTCGGCGCCGGCGTCGAGATTGCGGATGATCTCGGCAAAGCCGAACACACCCATCGCCACCGTCGCAAAGCCGAGACCGTCGGCGAGCTCCGGAATGTTGAAGGCCATGCGCGAAGCGCCGGTCTCGATGTCCGAGCCGACCATCGACAGCAGCAGGCCGAACACGATCATCGCGATCGCCTTCAGCACCGAGCCCTTGGCCAGCACCACGGCGAAGATCAGGCCGAGCACCATCAGCGAGAAATACTCGGCCGGACCGAACGCCAGCGCGAGCTTGGTCAGCGGCGCGCCGAGCACGGCAATCAGCACGGTCGCGACGCAGCCGGCGAAGAACGAGCCGATCGCCGCGATCGCCAGCGCCGGGCCTGCGCGGCCCTGCTTGGCCATCTGGTGACCGTCGATGGCGGTGACGACCGATGTCGCCTCACCTGGAATATTGACCAGGATCGACGTGGTCGAGCCGCCATACTGGGCGCCGTAATAAATGCCGGCGAGCATGATCAGCGCGCCGACCGGCGGCAATCCGAAGGTGATCGGAAGCAGCATCGCGACGGTGGCGATGGTGCCGATGCCCGGGAGCACGCCGACCAGCGTGCCGACCAGCGCGCCAATCAGGCACATCAGCAGGTTGATCGGGGACAGCGCGACGGCAAAACCGTGAGCGAGGTTGGCAAAGATATCCATCACACCCTCACTGGATCAGGAAACGCGGGTACATCGGCATCGGCAACCCGAGCACGTAGGGAAAGAGAATCGCGCAGCCGATCGTCAGGCAGGCGCCGACGATGGCGGCCTCCAGCCAGCGCGTCTCATGCGATCCCGTCGCGGCGATCATGAAGCTCGCAAAGGCCGTGACCACGAGGCCGAGCGGCCGGATCGCCAGCGCGAAGAACAGGATCGCGGCCATCACGAACATCGGCCCGCGCCACGAGTAATGGGCCATCGCCGGCCCATCGGTCAGAAGTCCGGTCAGGGCGATGCCGGCGGACAAGGCGACCAGCAGTCCGCCGAACATCCGCGGCGCGGTGCCGGCGCCGAAGGAGAAGCCGCGCATCCCCTGCAGATCGCTCGAGGCCCACAGCGCAAACAGGGCCAGCGCCATCAGGATGACTCCGCCGACATAGTCCTGCGCCGACCTGATGGTCATGAACAGCGTAAGAATCGCGACCGCAAAGATCGGATAGGAGTAGATCAGCGCCAGCAGCACCTCGGACGACGCCTTCTTGGTGTCACCGGTGGCCGCTCCGATCAACGTACCGGGCGCACCGGCGAGCAACGCGGTGGCGTGGCTGATCACGACCGTGGCCGGGCCGCGGCCCGCGCCCCAGCCGAAAATCGTCCCTATCGACCAGATGAATTCGAAAATCTGCGGCGCAATCGCCAGCAGGCAGAAGCCGAGCGCCACCTGGGTATTTCGGGTGGCTGTCGCCGTGTGGCCCATCGTGTCGGCCATGCATGTCTCCTCCGCGACCGGTAAGTCACGAGCACTGTTGTTCTAAATCGGCTGGAACTGGGTCCCCCGCCCGGATCACTGCCTAGCGATATTCATTACACAATGCCAGCAAAACCCAACAGTCCCCCGGCGAGCAGGAGCCAGAGTGGATTGATGCGCGAGACCGAGGCGATCACCGCAACCATTGCGGTCAGAAGCACTGCAGCAATTGTGCGATCGGTCGACTGGGCCAGGATCAGGGCACTCGCCGCCATCAATCCGATCGAAAGCGGAACCAGTGCAGCCTGGATCAAGCCGGGCCAACGCGATTTGCTGGGCCGATTGAGGAGGCGGCTGACATAATAGGCAAGCAGCGCCGTCGGCAGACACATCGCCAACGTCGCCGCCAGTGCGCCAGGGATGCCGGCGACGGCATAGCCGATTAAGGTCACGATAAGCACGTTCGGACCTGGCGAGAGCTGCGCGATCGCGTAGGCGTCGGTGAACTGCTTGTCGGTCATCCAGTGATGCACCTCGACCGCGATGCGGTGCATTTCGGGCACCGCCGCCGCGGCGCCGCCGACCGCGAACAGCGACATCAGTCCAAAGGTGGAGATCAGCGCCCAGATCGGATTCTCGGGCGTCATGCTGCTACTTTCCGCCGCAGGAAAAAAGTGGCTCCGACACTGATGGGGATCGCGACCAGCAGCACCGCCGGAAGCGGCAGGCGGAGCACGCCGATGGCGAGGAACACGCCGGCCATCAGGATCAGTGCGAGGGGGTCCGTCCGCTTCAGCAGCGGCGTCATCATGCGGAACACCACCGCGATCAAGAGACCGACCGCCGCGCAGGAGATGCCGGCGAGGCTGCTGCGCAGCACGTCGAGATCACCGTAACGGGCGTAGATGATCGCAAGCACCATCATGATCAGCGTCGGCGGCAGCAACAGGCCGGCAAAGGCGGCAACCCCGCCCGCGATGCCGCGCAGCCTTGATCCGAACACCATGGACAGATTGACGATGTTGGGTCCGGGCAGGAAATGGCAGAGCGCAAAAGTCTCGTTGAACTCGTCCGCATTCATCCAGCGGTGCTGCTCGACGATCGCCCGCCGGGCAAACACCAAGACCCCGCCGAAACCGGCCAGAGACATCCTGGCGAAGGCGAGAAACAGCGCGAGCAGGCCGGGCGGAGCGGCGCCGGCGGCCGGCTGGTCCGGCACCTGATCCGTTTCTTGGGCGGCCGGTGCGGAATCCTCGGGCATCTCAGAAGCTTAGAACGCTGGTCGCCACGCGGCCAAGCTCATGTCCCGTCTGTCCGGAACCTATCCAAAGGGAACATTGCGGGGGCCGCTCAAAACCCCTGTTTTTCGAAACCTTTGCGCCCTATATTGGGGCTGCCGGTTCGCCGGCTATGGAAATAAACGGTCGTCGCAATAAACCATTCGGACCCGGGGGCGGTACCCGGCGCCTCCACCAAAGCCCACCAGCGGACTATCCCGAGGCGGGCTTTGGCGGGGGCGAAATAGGATCGACGAGGGCGTAAAGGGCGAACTTTTTCCCGGTATTGTTCCGCCGTTATCGGGCTATGCAATAGTTGCCAACGACAACTTTGCTCCGGTTGCTCAGGCTGCGTAACGCAGTTTGAAAGACCATCTTAAAGTCCTAACGGGTTAAGCTCCGTTAGGCGGGGTTCGGAGGCACCTGGCAACAGAAGCCTCCACTTTACTCTTGATTTCTTCCCCGGCGGGGACTCCTGCTGACCCGTCAGGCGCGGTACTATTGCGGCTTGGCGAGTCGGGTCGGCACGGTCCGGCTTCGGGGATGCAACAGGACCACCATGGCGACCGATCATATCCGATACGATGTGCTGGCCCGCGACGCGCTGCGCGGCGTGCTGCGGAAGGTGCTGACCGATGCCGCGGCCCAGGGCCTGCCGGGCGAGCACCATTTCTTCATCACCTTCGTGTCGAAGGCCGAGGGCGTGAAGCTGTCGTCGCGGCTGCTGGCGCAATATCCGGAAGAGATGACGATTATCCTGCAGCATCAGTTCTGGGACCTGACCGTGCTCGAGGACCGCTTCGAGGTCGGCCTGTCCTTCGGCGGCATTCCGGAGCGGCTGATCGTGCCGTTCAGCGCCATCAAGAGCTTCCTCGATCCGTCCGTGAAGTTCGGCCTGCAGTTCGACACGTCCGACGTCGCCGAGGTCGCGCCCGAGACGCTGCCGGCAGCTCCCGCGCCATCGGCCGTCGCCGTGCAGACGCCCGCCCCTGAAACGGCGGAAAGCACCGAGGAGCCGGCAGCCCCGAACCAGGGCGGCGCCGAAGTCGTGCGGCTCGATCGTTTCCGCAAGAAATGATCTAGGTTGGGGCCGAAGCCATCGCGCCCGGCCAAACTGTCTATATAGAAGAGCACATGAAACGGCCGCGCGGCATTGGGGCGGCAGGATGGATGTGCTCATGGCCAAAACTGCCCGATCGAAGACTGACCGATCAAAGACTGCCCGCCCCGCCACCCGCATCGAGACCGACAGTTTCGGTCCCATCGAGGTTCTCGCCGATCGCTATTGGGGCGCGCAGACCGAGCGCTCGCGCCAGAACTTTCGCATCGGCACCGACCGCATGCCGATCTCGCTCGTGCACGCGCTCGGTATCGTCAAGCTCGCGGCCGCGCAGTCCAACCTCGAGCTCGGCCTGCTCGACCGCCGCCGCGCCAATGCCATCATCCGCGCCGCGCGCGAGGTGATCGAGGGCAGGCTGGACGATCATTTCCCGCTGGTGGTGTGGCAGACCGGCTCGGGCACGCAGAGCAACATGAACCTCAATGAGGTGATCGCCAACCGCGCCAACGAGCTCTTGGGCGGCGAGCTCGGCGCCAAGAAGCCGGTGCATCCCAACGATCACGTCAACATGAGCCAGTCGTCGAACGATTCGTTTCCGACTGCGATGCACATCGCGGCCGCAAGTCGCATCACTGCCGATCTCATTCCTGCGCTCGATGAGCTGCTCCGCGCGCTGCGCAAGAAGGAGAAGGCGTTCACAAACATCGTCAAGATCGGCCGGACTCATACGCAGGATGCCACGCCCCTGACGCTCGGCCAGGAGTTTTCCGGCTATGCCGCGCAGGTCGAAAGCGGTATCGCCCGGCTCAAGGTCGCGGTGAAGGACCTCTATCCGCTGGCGCAGGGCGGCACCGCCGTCGGCACCGGCCTCAACTCGAAGCCGCGCTTCGCGAAGCTTTTCGCCAAGCACGTGGTCGGGATCACGAAGCTGCCCTTCACCAGCGCCGCCAACAAATTCGAGGCACTGGCCTCCAACGACGCCTACGTGCTGGCGCACGGCGCCATCAATTCGGTCGCGACAGGGCTGTTCAAGATCGCCAACGACATCCGCCTCTTGGGATCGGGCCCGCGCTCGGGGCTAGGCGAGCTTGTCCTGCCGGAGAACGAGCCGGGCTCCTCGATCATGCCGGGCAAGGTCAATCCGACCCAGTGCGAGGCGATGACCATGGTGTGCTGCCAGGTGTTCGGCAATCACACCGCGATCACGGTGGCCGGCAGCCAGGGCCATTTCGAGCTCAACGTCTACAAGCCGGTGCTCGCTTACAACATGCTGCACTCGATCCGCCTGATGGCGGATGCCGCGCGATCCTTCACCGAGCATTGCGTGAGCGGCATCCGCGCCGACGAAAAGCGCATAAGTGAGCTGATGCAGCGCTCGTTGATGCTGGTGACTGCGCTCGCCCCGAAGATCGGCTACGACAACGCCGCCAAGGTGGCCAAGGCGGCGCACGCCAACGGCACCACGCTGAAGGAGGAGGCGCTGCGGCTCGGCTTCGTCTCGGCCGACGAGTTCGATCGCCTGGTACGCCCCGAGAAGATGACCAGCCCGGGATAGAACTCCGAATTCCGATAGCCATCCGTAATGATACGGACGCTCGGCGCCCTAGAAATGTGCGGCTTTGGGGGCGGGATTTGATTACCGTCAATGTTCCGGCAGGACGGCGTGCTACGCAGCCCTTCCGCCCCTCGACGGGGGCGAAATTCATCGTTTGATGGCCCGAGAGGCCGATTGACGAGGACAAGCGAATGGCGATCAAGTCTTGTGGGGCGCAGTGCGGCACCCTGTTTCTGAATGTTTCATCCTGCCTGGAAAGGATCGGATGATGGAGACGCGGCATGGGGAACGTCATCAACCTGAATCGTTTCAGGAAGCGCGCCGAACGGGAAGCCTCGGCGAAGCAGGCGGACGCCAACCGGACGAAGTTCGGGCGCACGAAGGCGGAACGGTCGGCGGAGGAGACGCGCGCGGACAAGGCGAAGGCGCATCTGGACCAGCATCAGCTGGACCAGCACCAGATCGATCGCGAGGAGCAGCCATGAAGTCGCCCGTCGTGAAACGGTCGATCGTCGTCGCCGGGCACAAGACCAGCGTCAGCCTGGAAGAGGCGTTCTGGAACGGCATGAAGGAGATTTCCGGCCTGCGCAACATGACGTTGTCCGAGCTGGTCGGCGAGATCGACAACAACCGCCAGCAGGGCAATCTGTCGTCGGCGATCCGGCTGTTCGTGCTGGACTACTTCAAGACCCGGGCCATGGCCCCCCAGCCGGACAAGGTCCCGGCCCAGTAGCCGCCCGGGGGCGCTATCGACGGCGCTCCGCGATCTGCACTTTAAAATCACTCTAAGGTGCGGTTTCAGCGAGCGCGCGCGCTTGACCTCAATGCCTTGCGTTGAAAATACAGGGCATGACCGACACCAATGACACGCGCCCGCACATGCCGCTGGGTCTGGCCCAGCGCGGCTATACCGGCGTCATCCAGCATCTTTCCGCTCGCGAGGCGGGCTCGGCGCTCTCCGACATCGAGCTCGAGAGCCGCCTGATCGAGCTCGGCTTCGTCGAGGGCGCCCGGGTCGAGGTCCTGCACGAGGGGCTGGTCGGGCGCGACCCGATCGCCGTGCGGGTCGACAGCATCACGATTGCGGTCCGACGCCGCGAAGCCATGGCCATCATCGTCGCCTAGACAGCGACCGGACCTCTGATCCCGGACCAGTGATTCCATGGAATTACCCTTGCTGCATCTCGCCCTGGTGGGCACGCCGAACAGCGGCAAGACCTCGCTGTTCAATGCCCTGACCGGCAGCCGGCAGAAGGTCGCGAACTATCCGGGCGTCACCGTCGAGCGCAAGGAAGGCTTCTTCGTCACTCCGCAGGGACGCCAGGTCTCGGTGGTCGACCTGCCCGGCACCTATTCGCTGCGCGGCCGCAGCCCGGACGAGGAGATCACCCGCGACTTCGTGCTCGGCAAGGCCTCCGGCGAGACCGTGCCCGATCTCGTGCTGTGCGTGGCCGATTCCACAAATCTGCGGTTGACCATCCGCCTGCTGCTTGAGCTCAAGCGCACCGGACGGCCAATGCTGCTCGTGCTCAACATGTTCGACATCGCGGCCCGCCGCGGCATCACCGTCGACACGGAGCGGCTCGCCAAGGAGCTCGGCCTGCCCGTGGTCACCTCGATCGCGGTGCGCAAGGGCGGCACCGCCGACCTCTTGAAGCTGACAGACGAGATCTCGGCAAAGCTCGCCGCCGAGGCCGAGGCGAACAACTGGCGCGCGCTCAGCGTCTCCGAACTGCGCGCGACCCAGCGCGAGGCCGACCGCATCATCGCCGACTGCGTCAGCCTGCCAAGTCGGCCCGACACCTGGACCGCGCGGATCGACGCGATCGTGCTGCATCCGGTCGGCGGCCTGATCGTGCTCGCGCTGATCCTGTTCGTGATGTTCCAGGCGGTGTTCGCCTGGGCGCAACCGGCAATGGACGTGCTCAAATCCGGCTTCGACGCGCTCGGGGAGCTCGTGCAGGCCACCCTGCCCGACGGCCTGTTGCAGAGCTTCCTGCAGAACGGCGTGATCTCCGGCGTCGGCAGCGTCATCGTGTTCCTGCCGCAGATCATCCTCATCTTCCTGTTCATCCTGCTGCTGGAAGATTTCGGCTATATGGCGCGCGCCGCGTTCCTGATGGACCGCATCATGGGCGGCGCCGGCCTGCACGGCCGCGCCTTCATTCCGCTGCTGTCGAGCTTTGCCTGCGCCATTCCCGGCATCATGGCGACGCGCGTGATCGACAACAAGCGCGACCGGCTGACTACGATCCTGATCGCGCCGCTGATGACCTGCTCGGCGCGCATTCCAGTCTACACGCTGATCATCTCGGCTTTCATCCCTGCGAAGGATGTCTGGGGCTTCATCAACCTGCAGGGCCTCGTGATGTTCGGCCTCTATGCCTGCGGCATCATCAGCGCGCTTCTCGTCTCGTTCCTGATCAAGTTCTTCATGCTGCGCGACTATGCGCCGGCGCCGTTCATGCTCGAGCTGCCGGACTACAAGATGCCCCGGCTGAAATCGATCGTGATCGGCATCTTCACCCGCGCCAAGATGTTCCTGTACCGCGCCGGCACCACGATCTTCTCGATGATGGTGCTGATCTGGTTCCTGGCCTCGTTCCCGCAGCCGCCGGCCGGCGCCACCGAGCCCGCCATCGACTTCAGCCTGGCCGCGATCATCGGCAAGGCGCTCGAACCCCTGCTCGCCCCGGTCGGCTTCAACTGGCAGATCGCGGTCGCGCTGATCCCGGGCATGGCGGCGCGCGAGGTCGCGGTCGCCGCCCTCGGCACAGTCTATGCGATCGAAGGCGGCAAGGAAGCGGCCGAGCAGATCGGCCAGGTGCTGGCGACGAAATGGTCGCTCGCCACCGCGCTGTCGATGCTGGCCTGGTACATCTTCGCCCCGCAATGCGCCTCGACGCTGGCCGTGATCCGGCGCGAGACCGGAAGCTGGACCTGGATGGCCGTGACCTTCAGCTACATGCTGGTGCTGGCCTACGCGGCAAGCCTTCTGACCTACAACGTCGCGGTCGCGCTGGGCGCCGGCTAGCAGCCCCTTCCAAAACAAATTCGCGAAAACAACCCCATGCACAGTAGACGGGGGTTGTGAAATCAATGGCTTAGGCGCGAGCGAAAGTCGTCTCGGTTGCCTGGTCGGGCAAAACACTGGCACGATGCCATTCTCTCGAAAATGATCGATGCTGCACAGGTCTGGCTTGCAAGTCACGAGCTGTGCCGACGCGCGTAGACTGCCCGGAAGCTGCGGCAGCGGTCGAGCTGCATGCAGCTTCCGAGGCGCTACATCGTCGGGCAAAGCATTGATGCAATGACATCATCAAAGAGTCGCCAGGACCAGGTTGGAGATATTTCGCGCGCTTGATCTGGATCAAGCTGCCTCGCGCAACGAGTCGGAGACTGGCGGAACGTCGTCGCAAGCTGGGCCATTGTGGGGGCACGGAGCGACCGGGATGCCGTTATTGGCCTATTTCTGGAAGGTCGGAGCGGCGTTGCTCGCGCTCCTGTTCGTTGCCGACTTTTGGCTGCCCGGCGTGCAAGTCGCCGAGAGGACCGCCGCGGATCGGGCGACCATACGCATTCACTCGGACCGCAAATTACCCGAGCGTGTGGTCCTCGATATGACCGCGCCAGTGATCGTGGCGGTCGCATCTGCACCTTCGATCACGGAGCCTCCTTCCCTCGCCCGCACAGAGCCGCCGGTCATTCGAGCGGAGACACCCGCGATTGCGAATGCACTCGCAATGGCGCGCGTGGACTCGCCGCCGCGCGAAGCCGTCGAGCACAAGCGGCCGCGAAAGCCGCAACACATTGCGACGCGATCGAAGCGACACCCGACGTCGCAGATGGTCCTGGCGGCGCGGCAACCGCAGTTCGGGTGGTTTGGCTACCGGTACTGGTAGTCGCAACGGCGCTCGTGCGGCACTCGACCACGCTCGGCGATGCCGGCGCCCGGCGATGATCCGGACGCCGATCTGCATGGCATCTATTCGTACAAGGCGCAGACGCTTCCCTGCCAGCGGAGGCATCGACGCACGGCCCGACGTGTGTGGCGGACCGTCGTCCTTGCGACGCATATGTCGTTGATCCGCGTTCGTCCCGGTCCGCATGCTGCTGCAACCGGCGTGATCATGCTCTCGGGTTGGATAAGCGGCGCGGGGGTCATGCCTTGGGCCGAAGTTCCGACCAACAAAGCGAAAGTCACAACAGCGATCCACTTGATCATTGCCCATCTCCTTTTGTCAGGGAACGAAGGCCTGTCGGACGATCCTTTCCAGTCACGTTGCCATCTGCACGGATGTTCAAACGCGTGCGGAGCATGGAAAGTCGCAGCATGTCCTTGTTGCGCTAGATCAAACCCGAGCCTTCCATATCACCCGTTGATCTGCGTCATTCGATCGCATTCGAAGACGATCAAGCGCGAAAGCCTCGAGGCCCTTGCGGACAGAGTGAACTGTAAACGCGCCAGACATTCTCGCGTCTGTTCATCTCCCACGACAAAGGCCCCGGCCGATGCCGGGGCCTGAGTTCAGTGGGAAGACCTGAGATCAATAGCGAGCCGTGACCGGCGCGCCGTACCCGCCGAAGCGATAGTTCAGCCGAAGTGTGACCATGTCGATATCCTGGGTGACGCCGCTGCCCGTGAGCGCGAGCCCACCGGGCGTGACCACGCCGGCTGCGAAGGCGGTGTTGTCGCGCCCCATCCAGAGATGGTCGTACTCGACACCGACCGACCAGTTCGGCGTGAAGCCGTATTCCCAGCCAACACCGAGAGCACCGCCCCAGCGCGTGTGACCTGCGGAGGCGAGGCCAACGCCCGTGACGTTGTTGAAGATGTCGAAGCGATTACGGGTCACCGCCGCACCGCCCTTCAGGTAGAACAGCGAGGCGTTCCACGCCCAACCTACCTGGGCCGTGAAGAGCCCGATGCCATCTGTCTTGCCCGTGGTCGAGACCAGCGGATCAATCAGGCTGACACGCGTGTTCTTGATCTCGGCCCAATCGCCCTGCGCTTCCAGGCCGAGCACAAACTGATTGGTCTGCCAGCGATACCCGAGCTGTCCGCCGATCAAGCCGCCGGAGCGATCGGCGCAACCACTTGCGAGCGTCCCTGCGGCCGTCACGAAGTCCACGCAGCCACGGCTCTGCCCCCAGCCGCCGTTGGCGCCGATGTAGAATCCTGTCCAGTTATAGACTGCCATCACAGGTACCGGCGGCGGCGCTGCCTTGACAGCCATATCGGCAGCCATGGCCGGAGCCACCATGCTCAGCGCCGCGAAGCCGATCGCAGCTATCGAGAGCTTCTTCATCGTCGAATCCCCTTTTCCTAGATCTCTTCCGTTCAAAAATTGAGCCTTATGCAGGCTGGCGTGCATATTGCGAACGTCTCGAAGGTTACGCGCGAGGGAGGCTTTGGCCCGTACCAAAATGGCAACACCCAAGCGCCACGTCTGTGCACGACAACGTGCTTACTCGCTATCCATCTCGGAGCGCGAGGTGCTGTCTTGTTCGTCGGCAAGCCAAGCGTGGATGCCGGAGGATGGGATGAGCCGCCTGGGAAGGTGGGGGTTGATCGTGCCTGCAAAGACTGCAAGCCCCTCGTCGAGCCTGGCACGCGCGAACAGCTTGGCTTCATGCTCGGTCGCGAAAGTCTTCGTCTCACGCGGACTCCGCTTTCTCAAAAGTAGCCCCCGTTTTCGAACTTCAAAGGTGACGTACCAAGTCGGAATCATCGCTCGCACCAACGCCTCGCCAACCAGCCCGGTTGCTGTTGTGGTTTGGCCGTGATCGCAGCACTTGATGCAGATCAACTCGAATGGCTTGTCGAATTCGCCAGCTAGGAAGGCCAGATGCGGCCCGGGGAACGATGCTTGCCTGCTATTGAGGCGCCGGTTCGAGGGCGCACAAGCCGTTGAGCTAGATCAACACCGGGCCCCTCTCCGGCGGCAGCGTCGAGGTCTGACCGCGAAGGACGGACCATGAATGCGCTGCTCAGGGAAATCCGGCACAGCCCGCTGCTGTGGCTGCTGATTGTCGTGCCTGTCGTGATCGTGCTCGAGCATGTCATGCCGGACGCGCATACGCTGCTGTTCGTGCTGGCCGTGATCGCCATCGTGCCGCTCGCGAGCCTGCTCAGCCACGCGACGGAGGCCGTGGCCGAGAAAACCGGCGATGCGGTCGGCGGACTGTTGAACGCCACGCTTGGCAATCTCACGGAGCTCATCATCGCGGTCACAGCGTTGCAGGCCGGTCAATACATGCTGGTCAAAGCCTCGATCGCGGGTGCGATCGTGACCAACTCGCTGTTCATGCTGGGCGCATCGCTTTTCCTGGGCGGATTGAGGCATCGCGTGCAGGAATACAACCGGGCAGGTGGCAGACTCCATTCCGCGCTGCTGCTGATGGCCACGATTGCCCTGTTGTCACCCTCGGCCGTAGCCGATCTCGACTTTCCCGGACACGAGGCGACGGTGCAGCGCTTGAGCACCGCCTTGGCGGTCCTGCTGATCGCGGCCTACGGTCTCAGCCTGCTGTTCTCGCTGAAGACGCACAAGGATCTGTTTGCGAGCAGCGACCATGGCGAGGCAGGCGGCCCGATACTACCGGTCGCGATCGCCGTTCCAACCCTGGGAATCGTCACCGTGCTGGTTGCGCTCGTGAGCGAGATCTTCGTCGCCTCGGTGCAGAAGGCCGCCGAAACGCTCGGCATGACCCCGGCCTTCGTCGGGTTCATCGTCGTTGCCCTGGTCGGGGCCGCGGCCGAGATGGCCGTGGCGTTTTCCGCGGCACGCCGCAACCGGCTCGACATGAGCGTGAGCATCGCGCTCGGAAGCGCCAGCCAGATCGCCTTATTCGTCGCACCCGTTCTCGTGCTGCTGAGCTACGTTGTCGGGCCGCAGCCCATGGATCTTCAATTCTGGCCGGGCGCGGTGACCATGGTCATGATCGCCGCCGTGGTGACGAGCTTCGTCACCAATGGCGGACGCTCCGCCTGGTTCGTCGGCGCGCTCCTGCTCTGCATCTACGCGATCTTCGCGATGACCCTCTACATGGTCCCGCCCGGCTCGCACGGGCCGGTCTAAAGCATGATCCGGAAAAGTGCGCTGCTGGTTTTCCGGATCATGCCTAAACAACAACCTAAAGCAGGCCGCGCGCCGGTTGACCTGTCGGGCAAAACAGCGGCACGATGGCATCATCGGCCTCGACAACACCCAGATCGCGACCGGCTCCGGGCGACACTCTGCTTCCATGGATCGCTTCAGTACCGACAACCTGACCGCGGAGAGGCTGAACGAAAGTCACCTCGCCGACCTCGTCGCGCTCCATCTGGATCCCGAGGCGTCGCGTTATATCGGCGGCGTGCGCTCGGCGGAGGCAACGGAGAAATATCTCGTCGCCAACATGGCGCATTGGGATCAGCACGGCTTCGGCCTGTGGACGCTGCGCACGAAAGACGGCGCATTTGCCGGACGGGCGGGCATCCGGCACATCCTGGTGGACGACGTCGACGAGATCGAGATCGCCTACGCGTTCACCCGCAACCTCTGGGGCCGGGGATTTGCCAGCGAGATCGCGACTGCGCTGACTCAGATCGGGCTGTCACAGCTCGAACTGCCGTCTCTCATCGGTATCGTCTATGTCGCAAACGGCGCATCGCGCCGTGTGCTGGAGAAATCGAATTACCTGCTCGAGCGGAGCACGAACCGTCACGGCGAGGACGTGGTGATCTACCGCATCCGTCGGTGAACGTCACAATGAGACGATTGGAGCGCGCTGACCGGACTTGTTGTGTTCAATTTTGAACCGACACAGCGAGTGCGGTCATTACCGAGGCGCGGGGCGAGAGCACCAGTTGCCGGGAACTCGGGCAGCGCTGGAGAGTTCCTTGTACGGACCTAGCTTGGGCCCCAGCCCTCTCTTTGGACGCTGGGCGAAAGCGGTCCTCCGGAATATCGTAGGGGGTTCAATGACCGGTCCATCCAGGGCTGCTCCAGACAGCGACATCAAGGACTTGCCGCGGGTTTCGACGGGCAGTGAAGGCCTGGATGACATCCTGGGCGGGGGCCTCGACGCCAATCGGATGTATCTCTACGAGGGCCGGCCGGGCACCGGCAAAACCACGATCGCGCTCCAATTCCTCCTGAGGGGGGTGCGGGATGGTGAACGTGTACTTTATATCTCCCTCTCCGAAACCAGGCGCGAGCTGAACCTGGTTGCGCATCGGCACGGCTGGTCGCTTGATGGTGTCGATATCTTCGAGCTGGTCCCTCCTGAGACGACCCTCGATCCCGACCGGGAGCTTACGGTCTTCCATCCGGCCGAAATGGAGCTGAGCGAAACGACCAGCCTGATCTTCAAGGAGGTCGAAAGGATAAATCCCACGCGCGTCGTTCTCGATAGCCTGTCCGAACTGCGCCTGCTGGCGCAAAATCCGCTGCGATACAGGCGTCAGGTTCTGGCGCTGAAGCACTTCTTCACCAACCGCAACTGCACCGTCGTCCTTCTCGACGATCTTTCGTCGTCTCAGGACGATTTGCAGCTGCATTCGATCGCGCACGGCGTCGTCATGCTGGAACAACTCGCGATCGACTACGGTGCCGAGCGGCGACGACTTCGCGTGATCAAGATGCGCGGCATTCGGTTTCGCGGCGGCTTCCACGATTTTACAATTGCAGAAGGTGGCCTGCGGATATTCCCGCGGCTCGTCGCGGCAGAACATCACAAAGCCTTTGCAGGCAAACTCACTCTGAGCGGCAACGCCGAACTCGACCAACTCCTCGGAGGTGGACTGGAGCGCGGTACCAACGCGCTCCTGATAGGCGCTGCCGGCGTGGGCAAATCCTCGGTCGCGCTGACCTATGCGATAGCGGCCGCCGAACGCGGCGAGCACGCCGTGTTCTTTGCCTTCGATGAAGGCCGCGGCACCGTGGAAGCCCGCGCCCGGACGCTCGGCCTCCCGCTCGAAAAGCACCAGGAATCGGGGCTTATTCGATTTCAACAGATTGATCCGGCCGAGTTGTCGCCCGGCGAGTTCGCAGCAGCCCTGCGCACGAGCGTTGAAGTCGACAACGCCCGCCTGGTTATCATCGACAGCCTGAACGGTTACCTGAACGCGATGCCGGACGAGCGGTTTCTCATCCTGCAAATGCATGAACTCCTGAGCTACCTGGCGCAGCAGGGCGTGCTTACCATCTTGATCCTGGCCCAGCATGGGCTGGTGGGCCCGATGGAAACGCCGCTCGACATGAGCTATTTGAGCGATGCGGTGTTGATGCTGCGCTATTTCGAAGTCGGCGGGACGGTGCGGCGCGCCTTGTCTGTCGTCAAGAAGCGCAGCGGTCATCACGAGCATACCATCCGCGAGTTTCGACTCGGCAGCACCGGGATCAAACTCGGCCCGCCTCTCAGGGAGTTCAGCGGCATCTTTTCCGGAAATCCGCGGTATACCGGCACGGACATCCCGGAAGGTTCGGCAGAATGAGCGAACACCGGGATCACCGCGTTCTCGTTTTTGCTCCAATCGGACGCGACGGTCCGGCCTCGGCCGAGCTCTTCCGCAGCTCGAACCTCGACGCGAGCAACTGCCGAAGCCTGCCCGAACTGGTCAGCGAGATGTCCGCCGGCGTGGGTACCGTTTTTCTAGCCGAGGAAGGATTATTCGGGAAAGACACGGCTCCGCTAGCACAATGGATCGCCAGCCAACCGCCCTGGTCCGACCTGCCTTTTGTCATCCTCACCAGCCATCGAGAACAGCCGGCGGTCGTTGCCTGGCGCCGTAGCATTGTTTTGCTTCTCCGCAACGTCTCCCTGCTGGAGCGGCCGGTGCAGCCGATCACGCTGACCAGCGCCGTTCAATCGGCGCTGCGTGCACGGCGGCGCCAGTACGAGATCCGAGCCCTGCTCGCCGCGCGCGAGCAGACGGCACAGGAACTCGAAAAGCTCGTGGTCGAGCGGACGCGAGCGCTGGAGGAAGCCAACAAGCAACTTCGCGTCGAAATGGAGGAGCGCGCCCGTGTGCAGGAGACGCTTCGCCAGGCGCAGAAGATCGAAGCCATCGGCCAGCTCACCGGCGGCGTGGCTCACGATTTCAACAATCTGCTGATGGTCATCTCCGGCGGCCTCGACATGCTCGACCGCCAGACAGACCCGAACCGCAGGCGCCGCTTGATGGACGGGATGATTCAGGCCGCGCAGCGTGGCGCCAGCCTAACCAAGCAGCTTCTGGCGTTCTCGCGCCGGCAGAAGCTTCGGCCGCAGCCCGTCGACGTGGCCGCGCAAATCGGCGGCATGCGAGAACTGCTCGATCGCAGTCTCAGGGGCGACGTTCATGTCGAGTTCGACTTTCCAGACTCGCTGTGGCCGGTGGAGGTTGATCCGGGCGAGCTCGAGCTCGTCATTCTCAACCTGGCCGTCAACGCCCGGGACGCGATGCCCAATGGCGGGACCATTCTCGTCCGCGGCGAGAATCTGCCCGATCTGAACGACGAGGAGATCTGCGGCGATTACGTACGGCTATCCGTGATCGACGAGGGCGTCGGCATGAGCCCGGAGATCCTGTCACGCGTGTTCGAGCCGTTCTTCACGACCAAAGACGTCGGCAAGGGGTCGGGACTTGGGCTCGCACAAGTCCATGGATTTGCCACGCAGTCGCGGGGCACGGTCCGAATTCATTCGGAAGTGGGCCGAGGCACCAGCATCGAACTGTACCTGCCGCGATCGTTCGACCTGCCTTTGAGCGAACAACACCTCATCGACCTTACCAGAGTGCGACCGAAGAAGAGCAATCAGGGCCGGATCCTGCTGGTCGAAGACGATGACGAGGTGGCCGCCCTGGTCGGCGAGATGCTCGGTCAGCTCGGTTACGACGTCACGCGCGCCGCGAGCGCGGCCGCTGCACTCGGCGCTTTGGCCGATGGTCGCTCCGTCGATGTCATTTTTTCGGACATCATGATGCCGGGCGGCATGAATGGGGTTGAACTCGCACAAGAGATCAGACGACGGCGCAGCGACATACCGGTCTTGCTAACCAGCGGCTACGCCGAAGCCTCTGTCCGCGAGGCGCAGGCGGCGGGTATCCGGATCCTGGCGAAGCCGTACCACATCGACGAGCTGTCCGCGGCGCTGGGTGCGGCGAGGTCGAATCCAGGGCTCGATGGAGACTCCAAGCGCTCCAACTCCTGCTGAGATCGGTCCCGGGCCGCGCGGAGCCAGCGGCACGGGGAACGTCTACCTGAAATACCCCAGCACGAGATCGATGTCGGAGCTTCCGGCCACCGTGCCGGTCAGTTCGGCGTCGATGACGCGGCGGCAGGCGTCGATCGCGGCGTGGTCGCCGAGGTCGTTGGCCGCTTCCAGCACGAGCCAGGCGGCGTCCACCGACGCCTTGTCGGGTGCTCCGCCGCCGAGCTCGGCGGTGACGGCGCTGTTGAGGTTCTTCTTGCGAACCGCGGTGCCGAATTGAGGCAACATTGCAAATACTCCCCTTCGAATTCCGGGACGATGCTCAGTGCACCTGTTCAGTGGACCTGAAGCTCGGGCTGACGGCCGCCTGAGGCGGAGTCAGCGGCGGTCTTGCGCGACTGGTAGAACTTCAAGACGCTGCGCGAGGTCTCGATCTTGAGCCGGCCGAAATCGCGCTCGTTGTCGTGGAGCTCGCGCGCCGTGATCAGATGATCCTTGGCGCCGAGGAACAGCAGCGACATGGTCGTGTCCCAGGAGAAGTCGAGCGCCTTGCACAGCACCAGAATCATCTCGCGGTTGCGGTCCATCATCGCGCGCTCGATCACGTCGACCGGCAGCGCCGACAGCAGCGACAGGCCGATCTGCACCTCGTCGAAGCGGTGCTGGCGCGCATAGTTCGAGATCGAATCCTGGTTGAGGTTGCCCTGGCGATACTGCGTCGTCACCACGCGCTTGGCGACGAAATAGCTGCGCGAGGACGGGCCGAACTTGGACTGAAGATCGCCGGTGACCTCGGTCACCGAGCTCTGGATCTGCGCCATCATTTCGGGCCGCTCGGTCTCGAGGCGGCGGCGGACGTCTTCCGACGCCTTCGAGATCAGCTGCTGGAAGATGTGGCGCGGTACGTCCTTGCGCAGGCCAAGCTGCTCGGCAAGGATCGAATCGCCTTCGGCGCGGCGGACCATGTGCAACAGGCCCGAGCCGGAGAAGCGCGCGCCCTCGTTCCTGGCAACCGACGTCACGACCTCCTGATCGCCGCGCTTGACCAGCACGTCGGTGACGGCCTCGCCGATCGATTTTCGCTGGGCGATTGCGAGCAGATGCGACTGGCCCTTGGTCATGGCGCTCTCGACCAGCATCTTCTCGTCGAGACGAGTGGAGTCGCGCAGCACGGGACCGGCGACCTCGATCTCGTCGTCGAGCGCCAGCTTTTCGATGACGTCGAGCGGAGCGTGATCGCACGCCGACATCAGCTCCGAGAGCTGCGCCCGCGCAGCGACCTCGATCTCGTCGGCGAGCCGCCCAATGACCTCGCCGAACATGCTGATCTCGTCGTCGCTGTAGCGGCCGGTGATCAGAATGTCGGTCGCATGCCACAACGCCTTCGCCCGGCTCTCGTCAGTGCCGCGCGCGATCGCGTCGTCCAGATCCTGTAGAAGCGTTTTCGCCCCGTTCATCTCGATAACCCCAGTTCTTGGCAGTTCTTTTGGCGCGCCGCCCCGCCGCTCGTGGCGGGACACCGGATTCCTCTGGGAACTGACGCTAGAGATCAAACGCGAGAATTCGGTAAAATCGGCAAATCAGTTTTGCCGGGCAAAATTCATTCAAATGCGAGGGAATCGGTTTACGGGTGCGGAAGGTGCTGCCCGGGAGGTGCGCTCCCTCTTCCGCAAGCGGGAGAGGTTGCTCCGAGCCCGTGGGTTCATCTCGCTGAACCAAGTCGCCCTTACGGATTCTGCGGCGTCAGGACCAGCGGCGGCTTCGGCTTGGGCTTGGCGGGCGGCGGACCCGGGGCAGGCTTCACGTCGATGGCCGGCGGCAGCGGCGCAAGCTGTTGGGCGAGCGGCGGGCTTGGCGCGGCAGGCGCGGCCTGCGGGGCCTTTGGCAACGGCGCGGCTTTCGGCTTTGGCGGCGCGCGGCGCGGATCCTGGCCCGGTAGCGGCACGTTAACCGGCGCCTGCTCGGGCGCTGCATCCGGAGACACCAGCGTCGGCAGCGCCGCGGTCGCCGGCGGCGGCTCGCCGCGCTCGATGGCGTCGAGCCGGCGCGTCTCGCGGTCGATCGTGCGCACCGCCAGCCACGACGACAGCGGCGCAAGATCGATGGTGCGGCTCAGCCGGTCGGGAGGGCCCGCCGCGAACAGCTGGATCTCCGGTGGGGCGCCGGAGAGGCCGGTCATGATCGGCGTCAGGCTGGCGCGGATGTCGGCCTGGTCGGCGGGGATGTCGTAGCCGCCGGAGACGATGGCGCGGGCGTTCTTCGCTTCCAGCGGCGTCGCGCCGACGCGCAAGCGTCCGTCGCGGATCGTGAACGGGATCTGCGCCGAGGCCACCGCGATCGGCGCGGCGGCAAGCGCGGGCTCGACCAGCTGGCGCAGGCGGTTGTCGTCGGCGACCTGGCCGCCGTCGCTGGCGCGGATCGCGATCTCGAAGGCGCGCGGATTGAGGCCGCCGATTTCCGCGGAGTCCAGCGTCACCGTGCCGTTGCCGGCGAGCGCGCCGGTGAGTGCCGCGACGCTGCGGCCCTGGCTGGTCAGCGCCATCTGCACCGTGGCGCGCCCCTTCGGCAGCGCGAGATCGCGATAGCGCAGCGTCGCCGCATCGACATTGCTGAGATCGATGCGCGCGTTCAGCGCAAGACCATTCGCGCCGTTGCGTGCGTCGAAGCTCGCCGACATCTCGCCGCCACTGAGGCCGCCCTTCAGTGCATCGAGCGCGAGCGACTGACCGTCGCTTCGAAGCGTGCCGCCGAACGGGCGCAGCTCGATGCCACCGGGCAACATCCCGCGCAGCGCCTGGAAAGCGATGCGGCCGCGCCAGCCGCCCAACAACCCCGCACTCAGCGGCTCGCCGGACTCATGTCCCGTCGCGCCGATCGCCATCGCCAGCGCCGGCGCCAGATCGAGCGTATCGAGGCCGACTTCGCCGTCGACGCTCTTTTCCTGATCGAGCCTTAGCGCCAGATGACCGCGCAAATGCGAGCCGGCCGCATTGCCGTCGAGATCGTCGAAGGTCAGGCGGTTGCCGGAGAGCGTGAGGCGGGAGGACAGGCTGACGGCCTGCATCGATTTGTCGGCGGGGCTGGTCCCGAACAGCGGCGCCAGATTGGCGCTGCGCACGCGCAGGTTCACGCTGGCTCTCGGCTCCGACAATTCGACGCTGCCCTGCGCATCGGCGTCCAGCCCGCCGCCGCTGAGCTTGGCGTTCAATTGCAGCGGCCGCCGCCACGCTCCGGTCAGCTTGCCTTCGAATTGCGAAGCGCCCTCGCCTGCAGCCACCACGCGATCGAGCCCGAGCAGCACCAGCAGCGCGCCGGCCTGCGGCGTCGATACCTTCGAGTCCAGCGTGAAGTCGCTGTTGCGCAATTTGTCGATGTCGATACCGTTGACCGCCGCCACCGGCGTCTGCGCAGCCAGCGTCGCGGTGGCCTTGAGCTGCGGCGCGTCGAGATCGAGCACGGCGCGGGCATTGCCGCGATCGGCATGCTCGGCATTCCTGTCGAGACTGAGATCGAGCTTGAGGCGGGTCGCGCCTGGTAGTGACGGCATGGCATCGAAGCGCGCGCGCACGGCCGGCGCAAACGGCTCGATCAGCGCGGTGAGTTCGCGCAGCGAATTGGCCGACGATTTCAGCGCGAGCTTGCCGGTGGCTTTGGCGCGGTCGAAGCTGCCGCTCGCCTCCGTGGTCACGCCGCTGGCCTGGCCGAAGCGCAGCTGCTCCAGCGACAGCGATGCCGGGCCGTAACCGAGCTTTGCCCCGAATGGCCGCAGCTCCTGGCCGGCGGAGATCGCGCGGCCGATATCGAGCGAGAGTTTTGCCTCTTCCGGCCATTCGCCTTGCGGCCCCGCGAGCGCGCGCGCGAAGCTTGCGGCGGCATCGAGGTCGAGCCGGTCGGCCTTCAGCTCGGCGTCGATCCGCGAGCCCTTGCTCGCGCCTGTTTGCACGAAGGCGATGCGGCCCTCGACGGCGCCGCCTTCGATGTCGGCCTTCAGCCTGTCGATGGCGAGATGGTTGGCGGCGATGGTCACGTTGCCGGCAAGGCGCAGCGGCCGCGTGCTGCGGCGGTTGATCTCGCTGCGGCCCTGCAGCCAGGCCACCAGCGCGTCAGGATCGGAGGATTCGATGCTGAGACGGCCGCTGAAGCTGTCGGCGCCCGGAGCTGCACCGTTGAGCGAGAGCTGCGTCATGCCGGGCGCGCGCAGCTCGAGCCGCTGGAAGGTCCAGGACCTTCCATCGGTCTGAAGCTCGGCCGCGATGTTCTGCAGCGGGCGGCCGCCGAGCATGATCTGGTCGGAGTTGAACTCGATCTGCGCCGGGATTGGCGCCTGCGGAATTGCAGCTAACCCCGCGCGCAGCGCCGGCAGGATGCGGAGCGGCTCGGCATCGTCCTTGCCCGCGAGCTTGTCGGCATCGACCTGGCGCGCCGACAGCACCGCGCGCAGCAGCGGCGAGGCGCCGAATTTGAGGTCGCCGACGCCGCCGAGCTTCAGCGCATTGTCTTCAGCGCCGAAGTTCGCGTCGATCTGCTCGAACTTCGCGCCGGCCGGATCCGCCCTAAGCTTGGTCGTGAGCTTCCACGGCGTCGGACCCGCCTCACCCGCCTTCTTGACCGCCGGCACGGCCAGCGTCAGCGCGCCGTCGAATTTCGGCAAGCGGTTGTCGAAGGCGAGCACGCCTTCGAGATCGGCGAGGATGGCGCGCTCGCCGGGATCGATGTTGAGGTGGAGACGGGTGGCGCTGCCGTCGGCGCTCGGCCCGGAGGAGACGCGGAACGGATAGCGCACCCCGCCGGCGGTGAATCTTCCGTCGCCGCGCACCGAGCCCGCGAGTGAGCGGACGTCGCCGGCGAAGGCGATGTCGTTCAGCTCCAGCGTCGAGCGGCTGGCGGCATCGTGGAGCGCAATGCGGCCGGTGAGATTCAGCCGCTCGATGGCGAGGGAGGCCAGATTGAAGGTGCCGCTCGCGGTGGAGGGCAAATCGACCCGCCCCCGGGCATCGAGGCCGAGATCGACCGCCATGCCGCCCACCGAAAGCTCGGTGGCGCGCCATTCGCCGCGCATCAATGAGCCCAGGCTGAACTCGACGTCGAGCTTGTCGGCGCGCAGGCGGCCGAGATCGTTATTGCCGCCGAAGGTGACCTGGCGCAGCCGCAGCGTCGGCGCCGGCAGCAGCCGCGCGTCGAGCTCGCCCGCGACCCGCACCGGCACGCCGATGATCTTGCCAGCCTCCGCCTCGAACTGGGGCCTGAACTGGTTCCAGTCGACGTAGTAAGGCCCGATCAGCGCGGCCAGCAGCGCAATAATGAAGGCAATCGCCAATCCGAGCAGCGTCGTCTGCACGGGTCTCCCCTCGGCCAAACCGGCATCCGGACCAAACCCTGGCCTTAGTGGACTTCAGGCGTGCCGGAACAGCCCCTTATATAGGGGGAAGTGTGGCGAAGTCACAGCGACTGTTGCGCGCGGAGGTTAACGCCGGGGCGCCTCACCAGCTCGCCGGTAGCCGCTTCAGGCCGCGTAGCACGAAGGTCGGCCGCCATTCGGGGTTTTCGACGTCGTCGATGCGCAAATCGGGTAGCCGCCGCAGCAGCGTGGCAATGGCGATCTCGGCCTCGATGCGCGCCAATTGGGCACCCAGGCAGAAATGGATGCCGCCGCCGAACGACAACGGTTTCACGTTCTGGCGGGTGACATCGAGCCGGTCGGGCCGATCAGGATAGACCGCGGGATCGCGGTTGGCGGAGCCGAGCAGGCACAGCACGGTCTCGCCCTTGGGGATCCTCTTGCCGCCGAGATCCTCGATCTCCTCCAGCGCGACGCGTCCGGTCATCTGCACCGAGGAATCGTAGCGCAAAAATTCCTCGATCGCGCCTGCCATCAGCTCGGGGCGCGCCTTGAGCAGCGCAAGCTGGTCCGGATTGCGGTGGAGCGCGAGCAGGCCGTTGCCGATGAGATTGACGGTGGTCTCGTGGCCGGCGCCGAACAAGAGGATGATGTTGGCGGTCAGCTCCTCGTTGGTGAGCTTGTTGCCGTCCTCCTCGGCCTGCACGAGCTGGGTGGTGAGATCATCCCCGGGATTTTTGCGGCGCAGCTCGAACAGCTGCTGGAAATACATCTGCGCCATCAGGTTGCCCTCGTTGCCCTTCTTGACTTCCTCGGCAGTGAGGGGCACAGGGTCGAGCAGCCGCCCGCCGTCACGCGAGCTCTTGTAGAAGACCTCGCGATGGTCCTCGGGGATGCCGAGCATCTCGCAGATGATGGTCACGGGCAGGCGGAAGGCGAAATCCTCGATCAGGTCCATGTGGCCGCGGTCGATCACGGCATCGATAGCCTGGTCGACGATCTCCTGGATGCGCGGCCGCATGTCCTCGACGCGGCGGGCGGTGAAAGCCTTCACCACGAGGCCGCGCAGGCGGGTGTGGTCGGGCGGATCGGCCTGCAGCATCCAATGGCTCATGCTGCGGAACACCGGCTCGTCCATGATGGCGGCGCTATATCGGCGCTTGGAGCGCTCGACGAAATCCTTGCCGAAGCGCTTGTCGCGCATCACGAGGCTGACGTCGGCGTGGCGACTGGTGACGAACTGGCCGAACGGCGTCACGTGGATCGGATCGTTCGTGCGCAGCCGTTCATAGTGCGGATAGGGATCGCGGATGAAGTCCGGCGAGAGCGGGTTGAACAGCGGTCCGCCTGCGCCTTGCACGTGCTCGTTCATGGTGACCTCAATCGGTTGCCGATGACACGAATACGCCGATCGGAGCCCCACTGCCCGGCGTAACCATCCCTGAATTATCAACTCGATACATTGTTGTATCGAGTTGCATTCTGCCCTAACCTCGTCCGATGTCAAGGGTGAGAACCAGGCCGACCAGGGACGATACGCGCGACAAATTGTTCGAGGCGGCCGCGCGCGTGTTCGAGCAGGACGGCATCGGCGGCGCCAGCATCGAGGCGATCGCGGCGGCGGCGGGCTTCACCCGCGGCGCGTTCTATTCCAACTTCAAGAGCAAGGACGAGCTGATCATCGCCATGCTCGAGGACCATGTCGAGCAGTCGATCCGGCGCAACCTCGACATCCTCGCCCAGCACCACAATCTCGACGACTTCATCGCGGCGTTGAAGGCGATGGACCGCTCGCGGCAAGATCCCCTCGCCCGTTCGCCGCTTCTGCACATCGAGATGATCCTGTTTGTCGCGCGCGCCGAGAAGCGCCGTCCCGAGCTCGCCAAGCGCCTGCGCGCCCGGCGCAAGCTGGTGGCCGACATCGTCGAGGCCACGTTGAAGAGCAAGGCGAGCGGCGGCAATCTGAACCCGCCCTGGATTGCCTCCGTCGTACTGGCGCTGGAAGACGGCTTTCGGCTACACCGGCTGATCGATCCCGAGACGACGCCAGCGGATAGCTTCTTGCGCGCGATCACGGATTTGCGGCGGAGGACGGGCCTGGCGTCGGAGTGAAAGCTACTGGGGCGTGTGTGCTCATACGCCGCTGGTTCCCCACATTCCGGGATTTCCCCACGGCTCAGTTGGAGTATGATCCGGCGGTCACCAGGGCTAACCCTGAGGGAGGGAATCATGACGAACTTGGCCCCCTCAACGAGCTTCGACGTCAGAGCCGAGATTACCGCGGCTTATGCCGCCTGGGATTCGGCATTCAACAAAGCTGACGCAAAAGCAGTCGCGAGAGCCTATGTTTCGAATGCCAAAGTGCTGCCTCCGACCCATCAAATCATTTCGGGTCCGGCAGAGATCGAGAATTTCTTCGCTGGGCTTTTTTCGAGCGGATTCGTCAATCACAACCTGACGATCATAGATGCGGGTGGAGACGAGAAGGTCGTCTACGGCACGGCGAGATGGAGCGCCAACGGCAAGGGAGCGGATGGGTCCCGCCAAGCTGCCGGCGGGATTGCTACGCACGTGTTTGAGCGTCAGGCGGACGGTTCGCTGAAGCTGAGGTTGCACACCTTCAACTAAGCCGGCCGTACGCCTCACCGGACACCAGGCGAGGAGGCGTCGCGTGAACATCGCGGAATGGCTTCATGGTCTTGGGCTGGAGCGCTACGCCCAGGCCTTCCACGATGCGGAAGTCACGCCTGAGGTCCTGCCAGAGCTGACCGAGGATGACCTGCGGGAACTTGGCTTGCCACTCGGCCCGCGCAAGACGGTGCTGAAGGCGATTCACGCTCTCGCTCTGTCGAGCGGTCCCACACCTGTGGAGGTTCGTGCCTCGGCGGGACAGCCAAAATTTCCACTGCCGTCGGAAGCAGACCGGCGGCAGCTCACGGTCATGTTTGTCGATCTGGTCGGCTCGACTGCGCTCTCCTCGGGACGTGACCCTGAGGAGTTGAGAGATCTGATACAGGCCTACCACAACACCGTGGCGAGCGAGATCACCCGGTTCGAGGGCCACGTTGCCAAGTTCCTGGGCGACGGCGTTCTCGCTTACTTCGGCTGGCCGCGGGCGCATGAAGATGAGGCGGAGCGTGCAGTTCGCGCCGGGCTTCGGATATCCAAGGCGGTCGCGGCCCTTACCGAGCCGACTGGTGCGGCACTCGCCGCTCGCGTTGGCATCGCAACGGGTCTCGTTGTCGTCGGCGAACTGATTGGCGAGGGAGAAGCGCGCGAGCGGTCGGTCATTGGAGAGACACCAAATCTGGCCGCCCGCCTGCAAGGGCTCGCCGAACCCGGCGGCGTTGTCATCGCCGATTCAACGCGCCGCCTTATCGGAGACGCCTTCATATACCACGACCTGGGGACGGTGCCTCTCAAGGGTTTCCCTGGACCGGTGCAGGCGTGGCTCGTCATGGGTGAGGGCGCGGCCGAGAGTCGATTTGACGCCCAGCACGGGATGTCGACGACCGCGCTGGTCGGGCGCGACCAGGAACTCGCACTTCTGTTGGACCGCTGGGAACAGGCGAACGGGCGAGAGGGACAGATCGTCCTGCTCGGCGGCGAACCCGGCATCGGCAAATCCCACCTAGTGCGCGCGCTGCGCGACCGGCTCGCAGGCGTGCCGCACACACGGCTGAGCCATTTCTGTTCGCCATTCCATACCAACAGCGCCCTTTATCCGATCGTTGGGCTCCTTGAACGTGCAGCGAGAATACGGCGAGAGGACCCTTCCAAAGAACAGCTCGATAACCTCGAGGCGATGCTCACACTTGCGACAGACGACGTGCGTGCGAGCGCGCCGGTTCTCGCGGACCTGTTGGCCATCCCGACGGGCGAGCGCTACTCTCCGCTGGAGCTTAGTCCACACCAAAAGAAGGAGCGAACGTTCCAGGCTCTGTTGGAGCAGATAAAGGGCTTGGCGGCAAAGCAACCGGTTCTTGCCATTTACGAGGACGTCCACTGGGCCGATCCCACCACGCTCGAACTCATTGATCGGGCTGTTGACGAGGTGCAGCGGCACTCGATCCTGATGATCGTTACTTTCCGACCGGAATTCGTCCCGCGCTGGACGGCGCATGGACACGTGGCGGCACTCTTTTTGAGCCGGCTGGGGCGCAGGCAAGGTACTGCCGTGGTCGACCGGATCACCGGCGGCAAACTGCTTCCGCAGGAGGTGCTCGATCAGATCCTGGCCAAGACGGACGGTGTGCCCTTGTTCGTCGAGGAGCTCACCAAGACCGTCCTCGAATCCGGGCTGCTCAGGGATCGGGGGAGCCGCTATGAGCTGATAGGCCCGTTGCCCCCGCTGGCGATTCCGACAACGCTACAGGATTCGTTGATGGCTCGTCTTGACCGGTTGGCACCCGTCAAGGAGGTCGCGCAGATCGCGGCCTGCATTGGGCGTGAGTTTGGACATAACCTTTTGAAAGCAATAACGCCGCTCGGTGAAGATGCCCTCCAGCTCGCGATCAATGAGCTCCTGGACGCGGAACTCATCTTCCGACGTGGAGTGCCTCCGGATATCGGCTACAGCTTCAAGCATGCGCTGGTCCAGGACATCGCGCATGAGAGCCTCTTGAAGAGCAAGCGACAGCAGATCCACACGCGTATCGCCGCAGCTCTCAAAGAACATTATCCTGCCCGTGCGGAGATGGAGCCGGAGACGATAGCCTTGCATCTCGCAGAGGCCGGGCTGGCGGCCAACGCGGTCGGCTATTGGCTGCAGGCCGGCCGGAACGCCGCGGGGCGTTCGGCCAATCTCGAAGCGATCACTCATCTCTCAAGAGGGCTGGAGGCACTCAAGGCCTGTCCGGAAGGGCCGGAGCGGGATCGCCATGAACTCGCGCTCCAGACGGCAATTGGAGGTCCGCTGATCGCCATTCATGGCTACACGGCCCCCCAGCTTGGCACGGCCTTCAGCAGGGCTCATGCGCTCTGTTACGAACTCGATGACACGAATGCTTTGTTCGCTACGCTTAGCGGCAAGTATATTTTCCATTTCGTGAGAGGCGACTACGGAGCCATGCAGAGCCTGGCTGCCGAGGCTCGCCTCGCCGCCGAGCGCACCAAGGACATGGCACTGGAATTGGGCGCGCATCGTTTGGCGGCTCTCACAGCCATGCACGCCGGTGACTTTCTGACGGCCCGCGCCGAGTTCGAGACGATCTTAAGCCGCTATGACCCGGACGCCCATCGGCCAGCGCCTGTGCACTATGTCCATGACCCGAAGGCCTCCGCGCTGCCCTACATGGCGATCGTGCTTTGGATCCTCGGCTACCCCGATCAGGCCCTGAGAACAAGCCGTGCGGCGTTTGAGTACGCTGCGGAGCTGAACCAGACGAACCTTACCGCCCACGTCGCGGTCTATGGCGGAGCGGGACCTGCGGAGCTGATGGGGGACGTGGCGGCCGCGCGTGCGCACGCAGACGCCATCGTCGACCTCGCCGATCAGCACAGCTTGAACTACTGGCGGCTGAGCGGCCTCATCCTTCGGGGGTGGGCCATGGCGCAGGAAGGCGACGCGGAGGGTGGCTTGGCGCTCATGCGCCGAGGGTTGAACGATCGCGGCGGGCTCGGAGCCAGTTGGTACCAGGTCCGGTACTTGTGCATGTTGGCATCAACCTGTTTGCAACTCGGTGACGGCGAGAAAGGGCTTACTGCGCTGGCAGAGGCAAAGGATCTCGCCGCGTGCCACGACGAACATATCTGGGAGGCAGAGATTGCATGCATCGGTGGCGAACTGCGGCGCATTCGTGGAGCTCCAGCCGATGAGGTCGAGGCTTATTTGCAAACTGCACTTGATGTCGCACGCAGGCAAAGCGCGCGGTCGTTCGAGCTGCGCGCGGCCATGAGTCTGGCTCGGCTTTGGCGCGACGAAGGCAGGCTTGTCGAAGCGCGGGCTCTCCTTGCCTCAACGTACGGATGGTTTACGGAAGGCTTCGAAACGTCCGACCTCCTTGCCGCCAAGACACTCACCGCAGAACTGGCTAAGCTTTAGTGCTTGTTTCGTTCGGTGACGCGATATAGCAGCCGCAGTACGTGATGCCTGTGCCGAACGGCAGAGATGAATATGATCTGCAGGGCGGCTGTTGGTAAAGCCTCCGCTTCCTCTGCTGACGAGCGGCAGGCGCCGGCTTCACCCGCGGCGCGTTCTATTCGAACTTCAAGAGCAAGGACGAGCTGATCATCGCCATGCTCGAGGACCATGTAACGCAGTCGATCCGGCGCAACCTCGACATCCTCGCCCAGCACGACAATCTCGACGACTTCATCGCGGCGCTGAAGGCGATGGACCGCACGCGGCAAGATCCCCTCGCCCGTTCGCCGCTCCTGCACATGGAGATGATCCTGTTCGTCGCGCGCGCCGAGAAGCGCCGCCCGAGACGACGCCGGCGGATAGCTTCTTGCGCGCGATCACGGATTTGCGGCGGAGGACGGGGCTGGCGTCGGACACGGGGGCGTCTTCATAGATCGCGGTGGCCCCGAGCAAGCGAGTCGCGAGATTTGTCGCAGGATCGGACAAGGCCCGCCCGCTTTGGGAAAGAAGCTCGATCCGCCCTGCGCCACAAACGAGTGCCATCGTTCGAACCCAGGGTTTCGTCCTGCCTCAGTTCCCCAGCGGCGCTGCGACGCCAACGTCTATTGTCGATGCCCTGAAGGCGGTTGCCGGGCTTCCGCCAAAGGCGCGGGCGAGCTTTTCCTGGGGCCAATGCGTTCGCGGCACCTACTCCCCGTCGCATCAGGCCAAGGAGATCACCAAATCCCGCAGTTTCACCAAGCCGTCCCGGGTGCTTGCGCGGTTCTCGGCGGACGGCTGCACGCCGGATGCGGTGGTCACTGGCAGGTGCTCGCTGCGGGGCTTCAGCTTCCGGCTCGGCAGCGAGGGGCAGCGCTCCGCGATATTCACCCAGAGCGCGCCGGTTCATTTCGCCAGAACACTCGACCAGATGCTGGCATTCCTCCAGGCGCGCATGCCGGGACCGGACGGCAAGCAGGACATGGCGCAGGTCGAGGCATTCTCCGCCGCCAATCCCGAAACGCTGCACCAGGCAAGCTACCTTGCCGTGCATCCGCCGCCCGCAAGCCTTGCGTGCACGACCTATTGGGGCGTGCACGCCTTTCCCGCGACGAACGCAAAGGGCGAGACACGGTTCATCAAATTCAAGGTCGCGCCGGTCGGCGAGGAAGGCAGGCCGCCCGAGGATGCGGCAACAGCCGAGTTCACCGGCTTTCTGCGCGGCGAGCTGGAAGCCCGGATCAGGGCACGCGATGTCAGGTTCAGCGTGCTGGCGCTGCTGGACCAGCCCGGCGACCCCGTCATGGACGTGACCAACCGTTGGCCCGATGAGGATGCGCGCGAAGCGGTACGCCTCGGAACGATCGTGATCACGGGCACAGAATCAAACGAGGCGTGCGACGGCTCCGCGTTCAATCTGGCCGAAGGTATCGGCCACCCGCCGGACGAGATGTTTGCAGCGCGTCGCGCCGCCTATGCCATCTCTCAGGCAAGGCGCCGTTGAGCGGAAGGCGTCTTGAGCCCGATCACGTTTCGCTTTCCGGCACGCCCTGCGCCTCGCGGCGCCACATTCCCGGGCTGATGCCGACCACAGAGGAAAATACCCGGGTGAAGTGGCTTTGATTGGCGAACCCGGCCGATATCGCAATCTCCGCCAGCGACAGGTCGCGCACCGTCATCAATTGCTTGGCCGTGTCCACGCGCTGGCGCAGCAGCCATTGGTGCGGCGGCAGGCCGGTGGAGACGCGAAATGCACGCGAAAAATGACTGACGGAGAGATCGAACTCGGCTGCGATCTTGTCCAGTGAAAGCTTTCCACGGAGATCGGATTCCAGCTTCTCGCAAGCCCGCTTGATCTGCCATGGGGCAAGGCCGCCGCGCGCCGGCTCGGCGGCGCACCGCAATCCGCCGTAGGTCGTCGCAACATGCGCGGCGAGCGCGAGCATCATGTGGTCGATGAAGAGCTGGTTGGCCTCATCAGGCTGGCGCAATGCCGCCAGGAACGATGCGCCGAGATGGCGGATCGTCATATCGTCATGGCCGACGCCGGGCTGGTAGGCGAGTTCGCCGATCCGTGGCGCGCCGCCTTGCCTCGCCATGTCGTCCAACACCGAACGGGGCAGATGGAAGAACAGAGAATGGAAAGGCTTGTCGATCACGTAGCACGGATCGCGTTTCAGGTCGTACAGATAGGTGGCGCCGGCGCGGATATCGCTCTTGGTTACGCAACGACCGCGCTCCCAGCACTCGCACTCGGCGAAATCGCGAAATTTGAGGCTGACGAGATAGGCGTCCTCCGAGGGCATCGAATCGGAAAGACGCGGCATGGGATGGTCATCCCGGGTTTCGGTGACGGCGAGCTCGGCGCTGCGCAGCGAACGCGTGACCAGCGTGGGCGGCGCATCTTTCAAATGCAGAAATCGTTCGACCTTCTGCGCGAAGGCAGCTGCCTGTGTCATGGCGGGAATCTCGGGCGTGATCTCGTATGAGAGGAGACTTGGGAGCGCGGCGCCATCGCCAAATCACCCCCGATTATCCGACATCGCCAAGCGACGGTCCAGACCAGCGGCTCGGAGCGACAGCCGTGTGACGGCCCGCCGCATTTATTGCCTCAGACCGTCTTTCACGAGCAATTTCAACGGGTTTTGATACCTCTCGCGCAATCCCGGTTCAGTGCCTCGGTAAGCGCATCGCCGGCCCATCGTGCGTTTGTGAAAGCGCGCGCCGCCTTGGAGCAGGATCGGACAAAGCATCACCGCTTCAGGAAATACGCTGAACCTTCGCAGCGCATAGAACACGCCCCGACCCGTACAAATACGGACAGCTGATCGAAAGCTTGAGCTGATCAGGAGGAGCCACCCAATGACCGGGAGCACTGCACTCATGCGCAATCCCTCGCACAAGGGCTTGCCACCCGCGCCGGGCTCACAGCCGGACGATCGCTCGAATTCTGAGCGACGCGCTGAGGCGGAGATGGCGCGCGTGCTCGGGACCGAACCACTTCGCATGGCATTGGAGTCCTCCGGTGCCGGGATCGCCCATTGGCAACATGATCCGTTGCACGACGTCGTCGAGCCCATGAGCCACCACGTGATCATGGCCTACAACGGCGTGATGCAACGCATGGAGCGGCGGACGGGAAAATCGGTTGCGATCGGTACGTTTCGTCGCGGGGTCGTGATCGTCATTCCGGAAGGATCAAGCTCCCGATGGGACATTCCGAAGCCCGTCGATGTGGTTCAACTGTATCTTCCTGATGCAACGTTGAAGCGCGTTGCTCGCGAAGCCGAGATCACGGGAACGGACGACCTGCTGGAGCGGACAGCGCATCCAGACCCCATTACGTCTCGGCTGCTCCTAAGCGCGGCAGATGCGCTGGGAGGCAATGAAGCCCTGGATACGCTGTTCCGGCATCAACTGACAGATCTTCTGGCCACGCGCTTGCTGGTTGCGCACACAGGTTCGCCAACCATGCTCCAGCCGACCATGGGCGGGCTGTCGCCGAAGATCCTGCTCCGTGCGATCGAACGGTTGCGCTCGGACAGCGATGCGGACGTCTCGCTCGATGCGCTGGCTTCCGATGCCGGACTATCGCGCTTTCACTTCTGCCGCGCCTCAAGGAAAGCACCGGCCTTTCCCCGCACTCCTGGCTGCGCCAACACCGGCTCGAGCAGGCCATGAGCATGCTGCGCGACAGCGACGAAGCGGTCGTCTCGATCGCTGCGGCGCTGGGCTATTCGTCGCAGACGGCGTTCGCAGCAGCCTTCAGGAAGCTGACCGGCGAGACGCCGAGCGACTGGCGCAGGCGGCACGCGCGCTAACGAGCCCCGCCGATCCGGTCCGTCATCGGCAGGTTGTCAGCGACGACACTGAACCGCGCGGTCCAGCGCCTGCGGTCCGAAGTCGAGACGGACCTCTCACTCCCGCGCTGGCGTCGGATGCCGGCCTGCTGCGCTTCCATTTCTGCCGCGCGTTCAAGAAAAGCACCGGGCTTTCGTCGCGTGCCTGGCTGCGCCGGCACCGGTTCGAGCAAGCCATGAAGCTGCTACGCGACTCCGACGATTCGATCGTTTCGATCGCAGCTGCGCTTGGCTATTCCTCGCAAACGGCGTTCGCAGTCGCCTTCAAAAATCTGACCGGCGAGAGCCCGAGCGACTGGCGCAGGCACAAGCGTTAGCAGCAATCGCGATGCAACCACGGCAATCGCTCTGGCGCAGCGGCAGATTCGATCCGCTAGACCATCACCGTGCCAGACCAATCGACGGAGACCGAAGATGACCTGGAAAAACTTCATCAGCCGGCGGGTGATCGCTTCGCGACGCCGAGGCCTTGCAACCGCAACCTTGTACGGACTCTCGCTGGCCGTTCGCTTCACGTCGGCGACGGGCGAGCAGGTCGAGATTCCGGCGCAAGCCATGCATCCGACCTACCCGCTGGTGTCCAACATGACCCGGGATGGCTCCGGTCTTCCCTACCAGGACTGGGGCCCGAGGACGACTCAGCCGGTCGTCTTTCGTCAAGGTTGGTTACGCCAAAGTTCGTTGCACCAAGGCTGGCCGTCGAGTTCGCCGCTGTCGCGCTGCGCCGCGCCTTAACACCGACGGTTCACTTCAACCCTTCGTGCCATCACCGGACGCTGCCTCAAGCGGAGCAGCGACGGCGCGCGCACGGACTTTCGAAACGCAGAGATCGAAACGCAGAGATCAAGGAGTAAACTCATGCGACTAGTCATCATCGGCGCCGGCTTCGCCGGCATGTACGCCGCCCTTTCCGCAGCCCGCCTGCGCGAGATCCAGGGCGTCTCGCCAGACCAGCTCGAGATCGCGCTGGTTGCCCCCGAGCCGACGCTCGTGGTTCGCCCTCGGCTCTATGAACGAAAGCCGGAGACCCTGACGGCGCCCCTGCTCGACGTGCTCGAGGCCATCGACGTCAGCTATGTGCAAGGCATTGCCGAGACGGTCGACACCAAATCCAGCATGGTGAAGATCGCCACGGCGAAGGGCACGAAAAAGACGCTCTCTTACGACCGCCTCGTCGTGACCACCGGCAGCCGGCTGTTTCGCCCGAACATTCCGGGTCTTGGCGAGCACGGCTTCAGCGTCGATTCGCTCGCGGATGCGATCGCGCTGGACAAGCATCTGCATGGCCTCGCCAAGCGGCCGGCCACGAACGGGCGCGACACGGTCGTCGTCTGCGGCGGCGGCTTCACCGGCATCGAGGCGGCCACCGAAATGTCGGGGCGGCTTCGCGACATCCTGGGCGCGAACGCCAGGCCCCGCGTCATCATCGTCGAACGCAACACGTCGATCGCGCCCGACATGGGCGCAGGTCCCCGGCCCATCATCGAGGAAGCCCTTGGCAAGCTTGGCGTGGAAGCCCGCCTCGGTGCAGGGGTCGCCTCGCTCGACAAATCCGGCGTCACCCTGTCCAGCGGCGAGCACATCGAGACCGAGACCGTGATCTGGGCCGCGGGCATTCGCGCCGCGCCGTTGACGACGCAGATTCCCGCCGAGCGCGACAGTTTCGGCCGGTTGCTTGTCGACCGCTGCCTGCAGGTGACAGGCGTTCAGGGCGTCTTCGCCGCCGGCGACGCGGCGCGTGCGGCCTGCGATGACGAGGGCAATTACGCGCTGATGTCGTGCCAGCACGCCACGCGCATGGGCGCCTTCGCCGGCAATAATGCCGCAGCCGAACTGCTCGGTCTCGCGACCAGGCCCTATCACCAGAAGGGCTACGTCACCTGCCTCGACCTCGGTGGAGCCGGCGCGCTGTTCACGCGCGGCTGGCAGCGCGAGGTGACAATGGTCGGCGAGGTCGCCAAGAAGACCAAGCGGGAGATCAACACCGTCTGGATCTATCCGCCCAAGGCCGAGCGCGCCGCCGCGCTCGCCTCCGCCGATCCGGAGCATGTGACCGACGTGACCGGCTTCCTCTAGTCCCTTCACACGAAACGGGCTGCGCATCGTCGCCGAGGCGCAGCCTCCCCCTGGATACTCTGGAGCTCGACCACAATGAAACACGAGACCGTGCGCACCAGCGCATTCGCCATGCCGCTGACCAACCCCGCCTTTCCACCCGGGCCCTACCGCTTCGTCGACCGCGAATATTTCATCATCCAGTACCGGACCGATCCCGAAGCGCTACGCCGGATCGTGCCCGAGCCGCTCGTGATCACCGACCCCGTCGTGAACTACGAGTTCATTCGCATGCCCGACTCGACCGGCTTCGGCGACTACACCGAAAGCGGCCAGGTCGTCCCGGTGAATTACCAGGGTCAGGCCGGAAGCTTCGTCCACCAGATGTTCCTGAACGATCATCCGCCGATCGCTGGCGGGCGCGAATTGTGGGGCTTCCCCAAGAAGCTGGCGCAGCCGAAGCTGGCGGTCGAGATCGACACGCTCGTCGGCACCCTGAACTACGGCTCGGTCCGCATCGCCACCGGCACCATGGGCTATAAGCATCGCGCCCTCGATGCCGCTGCCGAAGCGAAGAAACTCGCCGCCCCGAATTTCCTGCTCAAGGTCATCCCGCATGTCGACGGTACGGCGCGCATCTGCGAGCTGGTGCGCTTCCATTGCGAGGACATCACGGTGAAGGGCGCGTGGACCGGGCCGGCGGCGCTCGACCTCTGCTCGCATGCACTTGCACCCGTCGCCGAGTTGCCGGTGCTGCAAGTGTTGTCGGCCAAGCATGTCGTCGCCGATCTCACTCTCGGGCTCGGAACCGTCGTGCACGACTATCTGTCGCCGCGCACATCCGAACAACGGCGCGCATCGACTTCCGAAATCTTGATCGCCGGATGACCGGCTCGGCCGCAATGCAGGGAGTACTGGCAATGTTGAATGTGATGCGGGAGCCCATCAATCCTGCGCAGCAGATCGATTCGCTGCCTTACGATGTCGTCGCGCTGGTCCTTCAGGGCGGCGGTGCCCTCGGCGCCTATCAGGCCGGGGTCTACGAAGGCCTGCATGAGGCAGGCATCCGGCCGAACTGGCTTGCCGGCATTTCGATCGGTGCGCTCAACGCTGCCATCATCGCGGGCTCGCCCGAGGCCGAGCGCGTGGAGCGGCTGCGCGAGTTCTGGGAGACCATTTGCGCCTCCTCGATCGAGTGGCCTGCCGGTGAGGGGCTGGCCAATGCCCTGCCCTTTGCATTCGACATCAGCTCGGTGCGGAACGCCCTGGCGGCGATGCGCGCCCTGATGCAGGGCCAGCCCGGCTTCTTCAAGCCGCGCTTCCCGTCGCCGCTCTGGTCGCCATTCGCGGGCGATGCGGCGACCAGCTTCTACGACACGGCACCGTTGCACGCGACCCTGGAGCGGCTCGTCGATTTCGACCGGTTGAACTCGGGCGACGTGCGCGTCAGCGTCGGCGCGGTCAACGTCCGCACCGGCAACCTGACCTATTTCGACACCGCCGAGCGCCGGCTGGGGCCGAAGCATTTCATGGCGTCCGGCGCACTGCCGCCGGGATTTCCCGCCGTCGAAATCGAGGGCGAGCATTACTGGGACGGTGGTGTCGTCTCCAACACGCCGTTGTCGCGCGTGCTCTCCGGCGACGCACGCGACTCGCTGACGTTCCAGATCGACCTCTGGTCGGCCAAGGGGCGCGTTCCCTACGACATGATGGAAGTGTCGAGTCGTCAGAAAGACATCCAGTACTCGAGCCGCACCCGCGCCGTCACCGACCAGGTGCTGCAAATGCAGAAGATGCGCCAGGCGCTCCAGCGGACAATCGATAAATTGCCGGAGGCGGCGAAGCAGGAACCGGAAATCAGAACCATCGCAGATATGGCTCGCCATCGCTCCCACAACATCGTCCACCTGATCTATCAGACCAAGCTCAACGAGGGCCACTCGAGAGACTACGAGTTCGGGCTGAGCGCGATGCGCAGGCATTGGCAGAGCGGGCTGGAGGACATCCGCCGCACGCTGTCCGACCGGCGTCGTCTCGACCCGCCGCCACCCGAGCTCGGCATCGTAACCCACGACATCCATCGCCACGACTGAGCAGGCAGCAGCGCCACCGGCCCGGAAGAATGCCATGTCCGCATCGGGACAGGCATGAACGAGCGCAAACGACAACGATTACAGAAAGGACATTCCATGTTGAAGGGCAAGATCGCCATCGTCACCGGATCGACCAGCGGCATCGGGCTCGGGATCGCGAAAGAGCTCGCGCGCCTCGGCTCCGACATCGTGTTGAACGGTTTTGGCGAGGCAGGCGAGATCGAGACGATCCGCAGCAGCGTCGAGCGGGAGCATGGCGTGCGCGTGGTCTATGACGGTGCCGACATGTCGAAGAGCGAAGCCGTGCGCGGCCTGATCGGGGCAACGATCGAGAAGTTCGGGCGCCTCGATATCCTCGTCAACAACGCCGGCATCCAGTTCACGGCACCGGTCGACGAATTCCCGCCGGCCAAGTGGCAGGCCATCATCGACATCAACCTGTCGGCGGCATTCCACAGCATCGCTATCGCAGTGCCGCAGATGAAGCGGCAGCACTGGGGACGGATCGTCAACATCGCCTCCACGCATGGCCTCGTCGCCTCGACGCACAAGGCCGCCTATGTCGCGGCCAAGCACGGGTTGGTCGGCCTCACCAAGGTGGTCGGTCTCGAGACCGCCGGCAGCGGCGTCACCTGCAACGCGGTTTGCCCCGGCTGGGTGCGCACGCCGCTGGTCGAAAAACAGATCAGCGATATCGCCACCGACAAGCACATCAGCCAGAAGCAGGCGACGCACGAGCTATTGGCGGAAAAGCAGCCGTCGCTCGACTTCGTCTCTCCCGCGCAACTGGGCGGCACGGTCGCCTTCCTGTGCTCGGCCGCGGCGGACCAGATCACCGGGACCGCGATCTCGGTCGATGGCGGGTGGACCGCGCAGTAACCGGGCGCACGAACGCGGACACAGTGACCATAACCGTTGCAGGAGGCTGTCGTGATGCATCTGAACAAAAGGGTGATCGGCCTGTCGCTGTGCTTCACCTCCGTCGCGGTCGTCGCCGCGGGATTTACCTATGCTCAATCCGGCGAGACTTCGACCGACAACGCCTATATTCGCGGCGACGTCACCTCGCTCGCGCCAAAGGTTGCGGGTTACGTCACGGCAGTGGAGGTGCAGGACAACCAGGCTGTGCGGGCGGGTGACGTCCTGTTCCGAATCGACGACCGGGACCATCGCGCGCGGCTCGCCCAGGCGGTCGCCAATCTCGAAGCCGCACGGGCCCGCCTGACCAATGTCGACGCCGAGATACAGCTTCAGCATGCCCTGATCCGGCAGGCCGAAGCTCAAGGGCTTGCGAGCGTGGCCGAGAGGAATCTGGCGCGCAAGGCGTCAGACCGTCGCCGCGAACTGATCCGCACCAATGCCGTCAGCCAGGCCCAGGTCGATGAAAGCGACGCGGCGCTGTCGAAAGCCGAGGCGGCGGTCTCCGCGGCGGAGGCAACGATCGAAGCCCAGCGGCAGCGCATCGCCGTCCTCGCCAGCCAGCGCGAAGCTGCCGTGGCCGCGGTGGCGCAGGCACAGGCCGCACGCGATCTCGCGCAAATCGATCTCGACAACACCGTCGTCCGTGCACCGGTCGAGGGCGTCATCGGCAACCGCCAGGTCCGCATCGGCCGCCTGGTCGCGCCGGGCACCTCCCTGCTCGATATCGTCCCGGTCAAGGATGTGTGGGTCGTGGCGAATTTCAAGGAGACCCAGGTCGAGCACATCCGGCCGGGCCAGCGCGCGCGCGTCACCGTCGACGGTTACAGCCACACAACGCTTGACGGCGTGGTGGACAGCTTTGCGCCAGGCAGCGGATCCGCCTTCAGCATGCTCCCCGCGGACAACGCGACAGGTAACTTCGTTCGGGTCGTTCAACGCGTCCCCGTGAAGATCCGCTTCACCAGCAATCGGCTGCCCGGCCGGCTGGTACCAGGCCTGTCGGCGCGCGTCGAGGTCGATCAAGGGAGCGGCTCATGACGGCGACCGTCGCCACCGCGCCGCGCGGGGGGGCCCTGTTCGTGGCGGGCATCGTGCTGGCCACGCTGACGGAGGCGATCGCAAGCACGGTTCTGTCGCTCGGGCGCGGCTACATCATCGGCGACGTCCACGTCACGCCCGACGAGTTCGCCTGGCTCGACGTCGGATACATCGCCTTGAAGCTGATCGGGTTCATGACCGCGCCCTTGCTGGTGCACCGTGTCGATTCTCGCCGCCTGATCATCGGCTCGACCCTGGTGATGGGCGCCGCGTGCGGCTTGACGATCGTGACGGCGCGACTCGATCTGCTGATCGTGCTCCGCATGATTCAGGGCCTCGCTGGCGGCATCCTGCTCGTCGCGGGTCAAGTGACGCTCTTTCACGCCTATCCGCGATCCCGCCAGCCGATCCTCCAGGCCGTGTTTGCGATGGGATCGGTGGTCGCTCCCGCAACGCTCGCCCCGGCTTTGCAAGGCTGGTTGATCGACAGCCGGTCCTGGGCGTGGATCTTCTTCAGCGTCGTTCCCTTGGCGCTGGCGGCTGCCGGTCTGCTGTTGATCGCGGATGACCCGAAGCCCATCACGCGACAGCGCCGCCCGCTCGACTGGGTCGGCCTGGGGCTGATCTCGGTCGCGCTCATCTGCTTCTCCTACGTCCTCAACCAGGGCAGCCGATGGGCCTGGTTCGAGGAGCCCGGCATCCTCTGGCTCACTGTGAGCGGGACGGCCGCGTTGCTGGCCTTCCTCGGCAGGCAGGTGCTGGCCAGGGGCGAGGGCCTGCTCGACTTCTCCTTGTTCGAGTGCGAGGATTTTTGCTTCGCCTTTGTGGTCAGCTTCGTTGCGGGCGCCGCGTTGTTCGGCAGCGCGTTCCTGATCCCGTCCTTTGCCGTGTCGGTTCTGGCGTTCAGGCCGACCGACGCCGGTCTTCTCTTGCTGCCGAGCGGCGCGTTCTTCGTCGCCACGTTGCTGGTGGCCGCCTTCCTCATGCAGGTCCGTCGCGTTCCCCCCGTCGCCACGGTCCCCTTTGGCATCCTGATGATCACGGTTGCGATGTGGATGTTGTCCGGTTCGACCAGCGAAAGCGGTGCCCATGACATGATGGCCGCCATCCTCTTGCGTGGCCTCGGCCTTGGCTTCCTGTTCCTGTCGATCACCCTGATCGCCTTCGGCAACCTCAACGAACGCAACCGCGCCTTCGGCATCGGCCTCTTCAACACGAGCAGGCAGCTCGGCGGCCTCATCGGCGTCGCTGGCCTGGAGACCTTGATCGAGCACCACACCGCCGGCAATTTGACGGTGCTCGGCGCCAACCTAACCGCCGGCGTGCCCGCAGTCAGCGAGCGGCTGACCTCGACCGCCGCAATGCTCGCCGCGAGGGGAATGGACGCGCTGGCCGGCCGCGCTGCGACGAGCCTGCTGGACCGCGTCCTCATCGGCCAGTCGACAGTGGTCGCCTTCGACACGGCGTTCAATGCCGTTGCCCTGCTCTTTGTCTTCGCGGTGCCGGTGCTGGTCACCGTCAAGCTGGGACTGCACCGATACGCCCAAATGCGCGCTGCGCAGTCACGCCGGACCGGAGAGTCGCAGAGCACTGGCATCGCGATCTCCGTCGAGTGCACAAGCGCATGCATTGGCAGCAATTGCTCTACAGCGACGGCAATCGCTCTGGCGCAGCGGCAAATCCGATCCGGTAAACCATCACCATGCCCAGGCAGCGCACGGAGAATGATCGGAGCGAATATCGCCGAGACGACGAAGCAGGAAATCGGCATCAGCCGAACCGATCTCCCTGAGGGTCGAGCGCTCGCCTTGGCCGCCCCGGAGCGCGCCACCAGTCTCTGAACATCCGATCATCAATGCGAACAGAGGAGCCTTGAAAGATGAATCAAATGATCTCTCACGCTCAGAAGGAGACGAGCATGAACGTGCACGACGCCACACATTTCGACAGAGCGCGGTCCGACGAACTGGTTCCGTCGCGTTATGCGCTGCGCGTCGGCGAGATCGACGTGATGGTGATCAGCGATGGCGTGCTGACACCGCCCGCGGAGTCGATGGCCACCAACGCAGATCCAGCCGTCCGAGGGGCCTGGCTGGACGACATGTTCCTGTCGCGGGACGCGTTCGATTGGGCGCTGAACGAGGTCGTGGTGCGCAGCGGCGACCAGACCATCCTCATCGACAGCGGGCTCGGTGTGGAGTACCCGGACTTTCCGCGCGCCGGGCAGCTAGGCTCGCGACTCGATGCTGCCGGCATCGATCTTGGATCGGTGACCGACGTGGTGCTGACCCACATGCACTTCGACCATGTTGGCGGACTGCTCGTCGACGGGGTGAAGGAGCGGCTACGTCCGGACCTGCGGATTCACGTGGCTGCGGCCGAGGTCAAGTTCTGGGGAGCGCCCGATTTCTCCCGCACCGCCATGCCGCCGGCGCTCGCTGACCTGGCTCGGGGAGCATCCAGGCAATTCCTGGACGAATACCGCAACCAGCTGCGCATTTTCGAGGAGCAGCACGAGGTGGCGCCGGGCGTGGTCGTCAGTCGCACCGGCGGTCACACGCCCGGGCACAGCGTGGTCCGCCTGGCATCCGGCGGCGATCGGCTGATGTTCGCCGGCGATGCCATATTCCCGGTCTCGTTTGATCACCCCGAATGGCACAACGGCTTCGAGCACGATCCCGAGGAGGCGACCCGCGTCCGGATCCGGCTCATGCGCGAGCTGGTGGAGACGGGCGCGTGGCTGGTCGCCACGCACATGCCGTTCCCGTCGATCGGCCGGGTCGCGGCCGCAGGCGACCTGTTTCGTTGGGTACCGACCTGGTGGGACTACTGACCGCGTGTTGGACACCTCATCACCATTAGTCGCACTGCCGACCGGCGACGCGCGGTCTCTTACAGAACTGCGTCAAGACAGAACGAAGGAGCTTTCAAGATGAACCAGACGATCCGCAACACTCAGGAGACGAACATGAACCTGCACAACACCACACGCCCCGGCGGGCCGGGGCCCCAAGAGCTGGTTCCTTCGCGCTACGCGCTGAAGATCGGCGAGATCGACGTGATGGTGATCAGCGACGGCGTACTGACGCTGCCAGGCGCGATGCTGGCCCACAACGCCGACCCGGCCGTCCGCGCGGCGTGGCTGAAGGACATGTTCCTGCCGCCGGATGCGTTCGATTGGGCGCTGAACGTGGTCGTGGTGCATAGCGGCGACCAGACCATCCTCGTCGACGCCGGACTGGGATCCGACCCGGACTTGCACCTGCCGCGGGCCGGCCAGTTGAGCAAGCGACTGGAAGCCGCCGGTATCGACCTTGAGTCCGTGACCGACGTGGTGCTGACGCACATGCACATGGACCACATTGGCGGGCTGCTCGTCGACGAAGTGAAGGAGCGGCTGCGCCCCGACCTGCGCATCCATGTGGCAGCTGCCGAGGTCGCGTTCTGGGAGGCGCCCGATTTCTCCCACGTCTCGATGCCGCCGGGATTCCCGGACGCGCTTCGGGCGACCGCCAAGCGGTTCGCGAAAGAATACCACAACCAGCTGCGTACCTTCGAGGACGAGCACGAGGTCGCGCCGGGAGTGGTGGTCACCCGCACCGGCGGCCACACCCCCGGGCACAGCGTGGTCCGCCTGGCATCCGGCGGCGATCGGCTGACATTCGCCGGCGACGCCGTGTTCACTGTCGGGTTCCACCACCCCGACTGGCACAACGGCTTCGAGCACGATCCCGAAGAGGCGGCCCGCGTCCGTGTCCGTCTTCTGCGCGAGCTGGCAGCGAACGGAGAGCTCCTCGTCGCCACGCACATGCCGTTCCCGTCCACCGGCCGGGTGGCGGTCGACGGCGACCACTTTCGCTGGGTGCCGGCCTTCTGGGACTACTGACCGCTCGTCGGGTTAGAGCCGAACCGGGGTGCGTACTCACCGCATGCGTGAGTTCGCCCCCTGTGTTCGAACCTGCCTCTAAGCCGACCGCCTCACGGCGTCGCTGCCTGCCGGCCCAACATCCAGCCGCCCCTGCATCGCCCTCGCCTGCTCGGCGCAGTGCTCGATCAGCCAGCGCTCGAAGGCGACGGGGGGAAGTGCGGGTGCGTAGAGGAAGCCTTGCACGACGTCGCAGCCGAGCTCGGCCAGGGTCTTGCGCTGGCCTTCGGTCTCGACGCCCTCGGCGACGACGGTCATGCCGAGGCCCTGACCGACGCGCACCACGGCGGTGGCGATCGCAAGCGCGGCCGCGTCCTTTTCGATGTCGCGCATGAAACTGCGGTCGATCTTCAATTCGCGGATCGGCAGATGCGCGAGACGGCTGATGCTGGAATAGCCGGTGCCGAAATCGTCCACCGAGAGCCCGACGCCGAGCTCGCGAATCGCGTTCATGGTCTCGAGCGCGGCGACGCCGTCCTGCATGAATGTGCCTTCGGTGATCTCCAGCATCAAGGCGTCCGCCGGCAGATCGTATTCGGCGAGGATGTCCTTGAGCCGCGCCGCCAGCGTGACGTTGCGGAAATTGATCGGCGACAGGTTGACCGACACGCAAGGGATGTTGAGCCCGGCGCGGCGCCAGCTCGCCATCTGCCGGCAGGCCTCGCGTACCGACCACAGGCCGATCTTCTCGATCAGGCCGCACTCCTCGGCGAGCGGGATGAACTTTGCCGGCGAGACGTCGCCGAGCACGGCATCACGCCAGCGCGACAGCGCCTCGACGCCGTGGATGGCGCCGTCGCAGCTGCGGATCTGCGGCTGGTAGCTGAGGGTCAGCGCGCCTTCGGCGATGGCACGGCGGAGCGCCGCAATCAGCGCCAGCCGCTGCTCGGTGAGCCCGTTCATCTCGGCGCTGAAGATACGATAGGTCGAGCGGCCCGCCTGCTTGGCCATGTACATGGCGGCATCGGCCTGCTGCATCAGGGTGTCGATGTCGGTGGCATGGTCGGGATAGAGGCTGATGCCGATGCTGGCCGACATCGGCATCAGCTTCGATCCAAGCTTCAAGGGTGCAGCCAGCGCCTCCGTGATGTCGGCCGCGACGCGCGCGGCGCTCTCGGCGTTGCGTTGCGGCAGCAGGATGACGAACTCGTCGCCGCCGAGCCGTCCCAGCATGTCCTCGGGGCCAATCTGCTCGCGCAGGCGCTGGGCGAGCTGGATCAGGAGCTCGTCGCCGGCGGCGTGGCCGAGCGTGTCGTTGACGTCCTTGAAATGATCGACGTCGAGGAAGGCCAGCGCGACATGGCTGCCGGTCGGGCAGGCATCAATCGCCGTGGTGATCAGGTGCCGCAGCTGCGCGCGGTTCGGCAGGCCGGTGAGGATGTCGTGATAGGCGAGCCGCGCGATCTCGGCGCGCGCTTCCTTGCGCTCGATCGCGAAGGCGCCGAGATTGACGCAGGCCTCGACGATACGCCGGTGCCAATTGCTGGGCGCGCGGGGCTCCCGATAGTAGAAAGCAAAGGTCGCGATGACCCGGCCGTCCTTGGCCTTGACCGGCGTCGACCAGCAGGCGCGCAGGCCGATCGCGAGCGGCATGGCCTTGTAGGGCTGCCAGCGCGAATCAGTCTCCAGATCGGTCGCCAGCACCGGTTCGCCGTAGAAGGCGGCGGTGCCGCAGGAGCCGACATCGGGGCCGATGGCCACGCCGTCCAGCGCGCGGGAATAATCATCGGGCAGGCTCGGGCCGCCGAGCGGATGGATCAGGCCCGCGGCATCGACATGAAGCAACGAGCAGACCACGTGGGGCGCGATCTCCTCGACGCGACGGCACAGCCTGTCGGCGATCTCGCCGATCGGCACCTCGTCGGCGAGCGCGCCCATGATGAGCTGCTGCAGCGAGCGCAGCTGCTTGGTCTCGGTGATGTCCTCGAGCAGCGCGAAGATGTGCTTGACCCGGCCCTTCGTGTCGCGGAAGGCATCGATCCGGGCGCAGACCCAGATCTCCTCGCCGTCCTTGTCGTAGACCAGCACCTCGGCTTCGCCGCGGCGACCGCCATGCATCAGGCGCTTGATGAGCTTCGCGATGGCCTTGCGATCGGTGTGCCGGCCGGCAATCAGCTCGCCTGCGCGGCGACCCTCGGCCTCTGCGTTGGTGTAGCCGAACAGCGTCGTGAAGGCGGAATTGACGTAGACTATGTTCTGCTCGGTGTCGCTGATGATCACCGCCCGGTTGGTCTGGTCGGAGACGGCGTGGAGAAGCCCGATCCTGACGCGGCGCTCGGCTTCGATGGTGACGTCACGCGCAAACACGATGTAATGATTGGCGCCGCCGATTTTCACGGAAGACAGCGCGATAGCCGTTCTGATGCGGCTGCCGTCACGGCGCACGAGACTGATCTCGTCCCGGAGATCGGCCACCGGATCGGCCTGAAGGCCCTTGAGGGCGAGAATTTCGGCATCGCGACCGAGCACGTCGAAGCTCGCCAGCTTCCAGATGCGCTCCGCCGCGGCGTTGAAATGGGTGATGCGATGGGCGTGATCGACGATGACGACGCCATCGTCGGCGCGTTCGAGCGCGGCTCGCAGCACGTCCGGAATTTCAGTGAGACAATCGAAGGCGGACATCGTTTGACCCGGCGATATCGGGAAAATACGGCAAGCGGTCCGACGCTAACGCTCCGATGGTGTCCAAGACGTTTTTGCCGCGCCATCGCCTCGGGGCCAAGACGCGACATACTTAACGACCGGCGAAAACGACGACGGTATGTTGATGCGTGCGGAACCTAATCCGCGCCAGTTCCAGCCTGGAGCTTGTGCAGCCGGCCGGCGACGGCCCGCACCTTCCGCGGCGCGGCCTGCCAGATCGAGAGCGCCGACAAGGCGCTCACGATCATCGCGATGGCGAAGGCGAGCGTGTAGTCGCCGGTGCGATCGTAGAGGAAGCCGGTCACCCACGGTCCGGCCGCACCGCCGGCCAACGCCGCCAGCATGATCGTGCCGAAGATGCTGCCCTGATGCTTGCCCTGGAAAATCTCGAACACCACCGCGCCCATGATCGAGGTGAGGCCGTAACCGAGCGCGCCTTGCGTGAACACCATCACGTAGACCAGCCATAGCGACGGCTGGAACTTCAGCGCCATCAGCGCCGCAAAGCAGATCACAAAGCCTGCACAACTGATGGCCCACACCCATTCCCGCCCGATCCGGTCGGAGACATGGCCGAGCAGTATCTGGCCGGGAATGCCGAGTAGGCTGACGATGCCGAGCGCCCACACCGCGACACCGGGACTGAAGCCGATGTCGAGCAGGAATTTGGTCTGGTGCACTTGCACCGCGTACCAGATGTACAGGCCGCAGAAATAGCCGAGCGCGATCCACCAGAACCGCGCGGTCGCGACGGCACGCTTCAGCGTCCAATCGGTCCCGACCCAGACGGGATCGACGACATTGGAGATCGGTTCGGCCGCGCCTGCGGCCGGGACGGCATCGCCGTCCGGCTCGAGGCCGATGTCCTGCGGGCGCTTGTGCAGCAGCAGATTGACCGGCGCCAGCACGACCAGGATGAGCAGGCCCATCGCGGTGCAGGCGGTGCGCCAGCCGGTCTGCTCGATCATGTGCTGCACCCAGGGCAGCAACGTCACCGAGCCGATGCCGACGCCGGCGAAAGCGATGCCGATGGCGAAGCCGCGCTTGCGGATGAACCAGTTCGGCAGGAACAGCGACTGGCCGGAATAGCCGAGACACACCGAGCCGGCGCCGACCATGACGCCGATGGTGACATAGAGATGCCAGGGCGCGCTGGTGAGTGGCGCAAGCAGCAATCCGCCCCCCATCAGCACGACACCGAGCTCCATCACCGCGCGCGGGCCGGCGCGGTCCATCAGGCGGCCGATCAGCGGGCTGACCACGCCCGACACCACGAAGCCGAAGGAGAAGGCGCCCGCGGTGACGCCGCGCTCCCAGCCGAATTCGGAGACGATGGGAGGAAAGAACAGTGAAAAGGCGGTGCGCGCGTTGACGCCAATGGCCATGGTGACGAAGGTCACGGCGACCACGACCCAGCCGTAGAAGAACGGAAGCCGCATGTTTGTATGTTTCATCCCTGGACGGTCTTTCGGACCATCTGGAGATGTCCGGGTCAAGCGCTTTTCACGCATGCCCCTTGAGCGAGATGCGTCGGGGCGATCTCAGGCGGCGTCGCGCCGTGAGGGTTTGGCCGGCGCGTCGAACAGGATCCGCTCGATCGGCTGCGGGCGGCCGAACAGATAGCCTTGCGCGAAATTGACGCCGAGCGCCTTCAGCCGCTCGTACTCCTCGCGGGTCTCGACGCCCTCGGCGGTGACCGACATGTCCAGCCCACGCGCCAGCGTCACGATCGAGGAAATGATGGCGGAGCTGCGCGGCTGCTGGGTGAGGTTGCGGATGAACGACTTGTCGATCTTGATCTTGTCGAACGGGAACGCCGTCAGATAGCTGAGCGAGGAATAGCCGGTGCCGAAATCGTCGAGCGCGAGCTCGACGCCGAGCTGCTTCAGCCGCTGCATGAAGGCGTGGTTCTCGCCGCCGCGCTCCAGCAGCACGGATTCCGTGATCTCGATCTCCAGCCGCTGGGGCGGCAGGCCGGAATCGGCGAGCGCCGCGCAGATCACCTCGAACAGCCGGGCCTCCTTGAACTGGATCGGCGACAGGTTGACGGCGACCGCGAGATCCGATGGCCAGCCGGCCGCATCCGCGCAGGCGCGCCGCAGCACGAATTCGCCGAGCGGCACGATCAGCCCGGTCTCCTCCGCAAGCGAAATGAACTGGTCCGGAGGGATCAGGCCGCGTGTCGGATGCCGCCAGCGCACCAGCGCCTCGAAGCCGCGCCGTGCGCCGCTGAGTGCGTCGACGAACGGCTGGTAGTGCACCTCCAGCTGGCACCGCGCGATGGCATCGCGCAGATCCCCCTCCAGGGTGTTGCGGGCCTCCAGCTCGGCCGACATCGCCTCGTCGTAGATGGTGAAGCAGTTGCGGCCTGCCGATTTCGAACGATAGAGCGCAAGGTCGGCCTTCTTCAGCAATTGCTCCTGATCGCTGCCGTGATCCGGCGCGATGGCGATGCCGATGCTGGTGCCGATCTCGACGCGATGACCGGGCAGCAGGAACGGTTCGGTCAAGAGCTTGGCAATCCGCGCCGCCAGCTCGGTCGAGCAGGCGCGCTGATCCTCGCCGGTTTCCTGGATGATGGCGAACTCGTCGCCGCCGAGGCGCGCCAGCACGTCGTTGGCGCGCACGGCGGATTTAAGCCGCTGCGCCACCTGGCGCAGCAGCGCATCGCCGGCGCCGTGACCGAGGGAGTCGTTGACGTTCTTGAAGCGGTCGAGGTCGAGCATCAGGATCGAGAAAGGCAGGCCCCGCACGCTCAGCTGGCTGTTCATCTCGTCGAGCCGGGTGAGGAAGAAGGCGCGGTTCGGCAGTCCGGTCAGGATGTCGGTCTGGGCGAGCTCGAGCACTCGCCGGTTCGCCAGCGACAGCCGCCGCGAATTGCGGCTCGCGAGGATGAGATAGGTCGACAGAGACAGCGTCAGCAGCAAGCCGACGATCAGCACGGCGCCCGCGCGATCGTAAGTCGTCTCCAGCGGGCCGCCCGCGGTTGGAACCGCCCGCACCTGCCAATCGGTATCGCCGATCTTGAGGCTGCCCGCCCAGTGCAGCGCCCGCGCGACGTCCCGCATCGACTGCGGCGCCGTGGCCGCCGAGGAATAATCCGGCAGCATCTGCTCCAGGCTGACGATCTGCGCCGTGAAGGGCGGGTAGACGTTCATGCTGACCGCGGGGCTTGCCCCGGTCGTGACGCGAATGGCCTGGATCAGCAGCGGCATGTCGAAGATGCCGACCACGAAGCCGGCCAGATTGCGGCGCCGATCCGCGACCGTCTCGCGCGACGTCCCCTTGGCGTAGACGGGAACGGCAACGAGGACGTCGGGCAGCCGGCCGCCCTCCTTCGGCTCGAACAGGCGCGTGCGAATGGCTACGACCTTGTCATTGTCGCGCGCCCGCTCCAGCACCGCGCGGCGCTCCGGCACGGTGGCGTAATCCATGCCGTAGACCGCTGAGGTCTTCGGCTGGGTCGAGTAGAACACCGGAAAATACTCATCGGTCTGCGGCGCCGTGGCAAAGCCCTCGCTCTGGAGCGACTTGATGCGATAGCCGGACACGCCGTCCGCGATCGCCGCGGTCTCGTATTCGGCGCGTTCCTTGCGGTTGACGCGCGGCAGCCAGGCGATGCGCAGCATGCCGGGATGGCGCTCGAACAGGCGGGCGCTGAAGGTCTCGAACTCGCTGCGGGTGACCTCGTCGTTGGTCGATTCGAACAGCGTGCGCAACGCGACGAGCCGGGAGATGTACTCGCCCATGCCGTTCTGCATGACGATCGCTTCGGTTTCGGCCGCGTTCTCGAACTCGATCCTGTTGACCCGATCCTCCCACCGCGCCACGGCGGCCGCGCCCACGACCGAAAACAGAAGACCGACGCCGACCGCGACGAGCGCAGGGCGATACAGCCCGAGCAGCGGCGCAGCACGCCACCATCCGGTCATACGCCTCCGATCCTGATCGTTCTGATCGCGATCGCCCATCTTGAAGCCGCCGTCCCCCTGTCCCCGACGAACCGAACCTCTGGTTGAGGTGCCGGCGCCGCTATCGGAACAAGACCGCGGTTAAGAACTGCACAATTTCGGAACCCCTCCATTCCGCAACGCGTGAATTAGTTAACGAAGTGCCCGAATGATCCGGCATTGTGGAAACAAGTTGCCGGTTTTGCCCGGAGTAATACGGGCTGCCGACACGTCGCCGGTTAGCGAGCTGTTCAGGCTCGCGGGAATATGTTGCGCGAGGCTCCCCCCATCATTCGGCAAGACTTCCCCGATGTATCGATTTCGATCAGCGACATCCCTCGTCCTGACCGTCGCGCTCCTCGCCACGACCATGCTTGCGGCGAGAGCCGACGAAGCCGGCGTCAGCGAGGATGCGATCCTGTTCGGCCAGGCCGCCGCGCTGGAAGGTCCCTCCTCCGCGCTCGGGCAGCGAATGCGGCAAGGCATCGTCGCGGCATTCACCGAGATCAACGCCAAGGGCGGGGTCCACGGCCGCAAGCTCCAGCTCATCAGCCGCGACGACGGCTACGACCCCGACCGTTCGGTGGCGCAGACGCTGCACCTGATCGAGGACGACAAGGTGTTCGCGCTGATCGGCGCGGTGGGTACGCCGACCGCGATGGCGACAATTCCGATCACCAGCGCCAGGAACATCCCCTTCATCGGCCCGTTCAGCGGCGCCGAATTCCTGCGCGACCTCGAGCTTGCCAACGTCGTCAACATCCGCGCGAGCTATGGTGCGGAGGCCGAGGCGTGGATCAAGCACCTCACCGAGGATCGCCACTTCACCCGCATCGGCATCTTCTACCAGGACGATTCCTTCGGCCGCGACGGTCTGGTTGGCGTCAAGCGCGCGCTCGCCAAGCGCGGCCTCGAGCTTGCCGCCGAAGGCACGTTCGAGCGCAACACCCGCGCGGTCACCGCGGCCTGGCGGGTGATCAAGCGCGCCGAACCCGAGGCCATCGTGATGGTCGGAACCTATGGGCCCTGCGCAGAGTTCATCAAGCTCGCGCACCGCAGCGGCTTCCATCCGACCTTCGTCAACGTCTCCTTCGTCAGCGCCAATGCGCTGGCCCGGGAGCTCGGTCCCGACGGTGAAGGCGTCATCGTCTCGCAGGTCGTGCCGTTTCCATGGGATCGCTCGCTCAAGCTCGTCGCCGACTACCAGGCGGCGCAGAAGGCGTTCGATCCGACGCTGACACCGGACTTCGTGTCGCTGGAAGGCTATCTCTCCGGTCGCCTCGCGGCCGCGGCGCTGGAGAAGGCCGGACCGAACCCGACGCGCGCGAGCCTGCTCCGCGCCATCAACGATGTCGGCCGCTTCGACATCAGCGGCAGCATCGTCACCGTCGGCCTGCGCATGATCGACACGCCGCCGAAGGTGTTTTTGACGGTGATCCAGAAGGATGGGACGTTCAAGGCGGTGGACCGGCTCTAGGACCGGCTTCCCGCAAATGGCCGCTTCACGGCCGCCGCGTCCAGCGCTCGGCATTGACGGCACCCGGCGGGATCGCGCCCTTGACGATTGCCTCGACCTGCCGAACCGTTTCCAGCGACTGATATTCGATCGCCTGCGGCGTCAGCCCACCGACATGCGGCGTCGCGATGACGTTGGGAAGCTTCGCCAGCTCCGGCGTCGGCATCTGGTCGGGCGCGCGGCCGACATCCATCGCCGCGCCCGCGATGCGATGCTCCAGCAACGCGCGCGCCAATGCTGCCTCGTCGACGAGATTGCCGCGCGAGAGATTGACGAAAACCGCGTGCTTCTGCATGCGCCCCAGCGCCGCTTCGCCGATCAAATTCTCGGTCTGCTCGTTGGCGATCGCGAGGCAGACGACATAGTCCGACGCGGCGAGAAGCTCGTCGAGACCGACCTGCCGGATCCCAGTATCGCTGACGACTGCGAAGGGATCGGCGACCAGCACCTCCATGCGCAGCACTTTTGCGACCTCGGCGAGATAGCGGCCGATGCTGCCGTAGCCGATGATGCCGATTTTGCTGCCGGCGAGTTGGCGGCCCATCCGCGCTTCGACCTTGCGGCCGGCCTGGTAGTCCGCCGTCGCCCGCGAGACGCCGCGGGAGAGATCAACCATGAAGCCGAGTGCGAGCTCAGCGACCGCCTGCGCGAAGCCGGGCCCGGCGCGGGTCACGAGCACGCCGGCGTTTGAGGCCGCTTCCACATTGACGTTACGGATGTCGACGGCACAGCGGACGAAGGCCCGCAGGCGCGGCAATTGCGCAAAGATCTCGCCGCGCCCTTCGGTCATGCGATCGGCGACGATGATGTCGGCATCTTGCGCAGCGCGCACGAGCCCCGCAGCGTCCAAGGTTTCATCGCTCTCGTGCAGGATCACCTCGGCGGCCGCGCGCAGGCCGCTCAGGCTGCGATCGCCATAGTAATTGCGCCGCATCTCCGGTGTGTGAGCGAGCAGAACCTTCACGACAAAACTCCTTCAGTAACCGAAAGCCCGCGGCAGCGCGGTGCTCAGCCATGGCACGAAGGCGATGACGAGCAGGCAGAGGAACAACAGGCCGAGATAGCCCATGATCGGTTTCACCGTCTGCTCGATCGGCACGTTGCCGATCAGGCAGGCGCCGTAGAGCCCGAGCCCGAGCGGCGGCGCGAACAGGCCGATGCCCATGGCGATGACCAGCACGACGCCGAAATGCAGGGGATCGACGCCGAGCTGCACCGCGACCGGCAACAGCAGCGGCCCGAAGATGATCAGCGCGGCCGCGCCCTCCAGCACCGAGCCCATCACGATCAGCACGGCGATCGCGAGCAGGATGAACAGCCAGACGCCAGAAGTCTTGGACAAACCCAGCATGAAATCGCCGACCGCATGCGGCACCTGCTGCAAGGTCAGTGTAAACGCCAGCGACTGCGCGGCGGCGACGATGAACAGAACGAGACCGGCGCGCGTCGCCGCCTGCACGAAGCTGTGCGCGGCCGATTTGAAGCTGAGCTCGCGGAACACCACGCTGCCGACCACGAGCGCATAGGCCACGGCAAAGGCCGATATCTCCGTCGCCGTGGCAAAGCCGCTCTTGAAGCCGAAGAAGATCATGAAGATCAGGCCGAACGAGGCGATCGCGCCGCTCCACAGCCCCGACACCGGCATCTGCGGCTCGACGTCCTCCACCTTGTCCGGCCGCTTGCCGAAGATGATGGACACCGCAATCAGCACCAGCGCCATCAGCGCCGACGGCAAAAGCCCGGCGACGAACAGGCCGCCGATCGACAAATTGGCCACAAAGCCCAGAATGATGAGGTTGATGCAGGGCGGGATGGTCTCCGCCATCACCGCGGACGCCGCCAGCAGCGCCACCGCGCCGCCGGGGTTCTGCTTCGAGCGGCGCGCCGCCGGGATCAAGACCGAGCCGACCGCGGCGACATCGGCCATCTTCGAGCCCGAGATGCCCGAGAACAGCACCATCGACGCCACCATCACGACGTTCAGCCCGCCGCGCATGCGGCCCACCGCGCGCTGCAACAGCTCGATCAGGCGCACCGACATGCCGTTGGCTTCCATGAGATAGCCGACGAGGATGAAGAACGGGATCGCAAGCAGCACGAAATTGTCGATGCCACGCGCCATCTGCTGGGCGAAGATGACGCCGGGCAGCGCGCCCTCGACCCAGATGAAGATCAGCGCGGCGAGCGCCAGCGCAAAGCCGATCGGCAAGCCGCCGAACAGCGTCACAAAGAAGCCGATCAGCATCAAGGTGCCGGCCGACGGCACCGAGGATGGCGACAGATAATCCCAGGCAAGATAGAGCCCGGTGACGACGATGATCGCAACGAGCCCCCTGACGATGTCGGGAAGCGGCCTCGCGCAGAGATGGTCGATCGCGAACACCGTCATGAACAGCGCGCCGACGCCCATCGGATAGAAGGTCAGCTCCAACGGCAGGCCGGAGCCGGTGGTCTGGCCTGCGGTGAGCGAACCCAGCTTGATGGCGTTGTAGGCGACGTAGCCGGAGATCAGCACGACCAGCAGCGCGCCGGCGGCATCGACCAGCGCGCGCAGGCGCAGCGGCAGGAGATCGCGGAAGAAGGAGACACCGACATTCTCGCCGCGCGCGAGCGCGCTCGCGGCGCCGAAGAAAGCCGAGCCGACCATCAATCCGCGTGCGACGTCGTCGGACCATTCGACAGGCGCGTTGAAGAAGAAACGCAGCAGCACCGAAACGCAGACCACCACGAGATCGGCGGCGAGCAGGATGGCCGCGATCGCATCGCTGAGCCGAAGCAACAGGGCGATGCTGCCGTGGCGGCCGGCCGAAACGGGCACGGCGGCTGTCACCACCATCTCAGACCTGGCCATCAGGCTTGTGTCGCGCGGATGATGTCGATGACGGCCTTGGACTCCGGACGGGTCTTGATGAAGTTCTCGATCTGCGGCGCGACCCGCTTCTTGAAGGCCTCGCGGTCGCATTCGGCAACCGTCACGCCCTTCTCGGTCAAGGCCGCCAGCGCCTCCTTCTCGACCGCAAGCCCATGGGCACGCGTGTCGGCCGCGGCCTTCTTCGCGGCATCGAGAAAGCCCTCGCGCAGCTTCGGGTCCATGCGGTTGTAGGTCATGTCGCTGAAATAGATCGCAAGCGGCGAAAAATTATGCTGCGTCAGGGCGTAGAATTTGGCTGTCTCGAAGAACTTGCTGGCCAGGATCGTCGGCGGATCGTGCTCAAGGCCGTCAAGCACGCCGGCCTGCAACGCCGTGTAGATCTCGCCGAAGGCCAGCGGCGTCGCGGCGGCGCCCATCAGCCGCAGGCATTCCGTGATGACTGGGTTTGGCAGCGTCCTGATCTTGAGCCCGGCGAGATCTTCCGGCGTTTTCACCGGCTTCTTCGCCAGTACGCTGCGCGAGCCGAAATTATAGGCCCAGGCGATGATGCGGATGTTGCCGCCCTTGAGCAGGGCGTCTTCGATCGGCTTGGCAGCGCCGGCATCGAACGCCTTGGTCTGCTGCGGGAAGCTGGAGAACAGAAAGCCGAGATCGTAGGTGCCGACCAGCGGCACCAGATTGGCCGAGATCGAGGAGCCTGACACCATGAGATCGATGACGCCGAGCTTCACCGAGTTGATGACGTCGATCTCCTGGCCGAGTTGGTTGTCGGGGAAGAACGCGACCTCGATTTGCTCACCGAGCCCGTTGCCCTTCAAATTCTTGACGAGGTTGTCGTAATAGACGCGGCCGTTGGCGAACTTGGGATCGTTCGGCAGCGAGGAGGAGCATTTCAGCTTGAGCGTCGCGGCTTCGGCGCGGCCGATGATGGCGGGGGAGAGCACGAGGCCGGCGGTGACCGCCGCCGATGACTTGATGAACGCGCGACGGTTCACGGGCACGATGGTCATGGTGCGGTCTCTCCCACATTATTTTTTGTTCGCCGCGGTCGTTGCCGTGGCCTGTTGCGCGGACTGTATGGCCAAAGCGACGGCGCAGGCAAGCGTGGCGGTCGGCCGCCGCAGAGCGCGCCCGCGGCGCGTTCCGTCAGTCCGTGAGCGCTCCGAAACGACTATGATTCCCGGGATTTGCGACGAGGATCGGCTTGTGGCCTCATCTGCGCGAGGGCGCTTTCGCGTGGGCCCGGCATCGATCCAATTGGAGCATGGATCAATGCGCAATTCACATGGATGAGCCCAGAACGATGCCCTTCAGGCTCCGGCGGACATTCTGCCCCATTTTGCCGCACACCGAGCGTGATCCAGTGCACAGACAGACGCATGGCGGCCCCCTAGAAAAAGTGACATCATCGCACGTATTGCCGATGGAGGTGACACCATGCGCCGTCCAGCCTTTCCCAATTTGCTTCTTGCATCCGGTTTTCTCGCGCTCGCACAGTTGATGACACCGACGGAAGCCGCGGCCGAAGCGCGGCTCGCGCTGGTGATCGGCCAATCCGCCTATCGTACCGTGCCCGAGCTGCCCAACGCCGCCAACGACGCCAAGGGCATGACGGAGCTGCTCGGCAATGCCGGCTTCAGCGTCACCACGGCCGCCAACCTGGCGCAGAACGAGATGCGCGCGGCGATCTCGGATTTCGCCGGCAAGGTCAGCGCCAGCGGCGCCGACACGGTGGCACTGGTGTTCTATGCCGGCCATGGCCTGCAGATCGACGGCGAGAACTACCTGGTGCCGGTCGATCTCGATCCCAAGCGCGAGGCCGATATTCCGCTTCAGGGCGTGCGGCTGAACGACATGCTCAACACGCTCGGCGCGCTGCCGACGCGGGCGCGCATCTTCATGCTCGATGCCTGTCGCAACAATCCGTTCCCGGCGCTCAGCGGCGCCGGCCACGGGCTTGCGATCGTCGACACCAAGGCCGGCGCGCCGGGCTCCTTCATCTCCTACTCGACCTCCCCCGGCGCCGAGGCCGAGGACGGCAGCGGCATCGACAGCCCCTACACCACGGCGGCGCTGACCGTTGCCAAGCAGCCCAATTTGCCGATCGAGGAAGTGTTCAAGCGCATCCGCGTCGCCGTCGCGCAATCGACCGACGGACGGCAGATCCCCTGGGAAAGCTCCTCGCTGACGACTGACTTCAAGTTCTTCGGCGAGAGCAGCGGCAGCCAGCCGGCCATGCCGGGCGCGTCCTCGATGGCGCTCGCCAGCGGCACGCGCAGCGTCGAGGATTGGCGCAGGGACTTGCAAGGCAAGCCGGCCATGGTCGCCTATGAACTCGTCATCACCGACGACACGGTGCCGGCGTATCAGGCCTATATCGAGCTGTACGCTCAGGACACCCGCACGCCGCGCTTGCGCACGGTGCTGGAACGGCGACGCCAGATGCTGGCCTGGGAACGCGCAACTGCGATCAACACCCGCGCCTCGTTCGAGGCTTATCTTGCGAACTGGGACAACAGCGATCTAGCGGCAACCGCGCGCAGGCTGCTGCTCCGCGTCCAGAACCGCAACTACGGCCTGCCTGTCGCCGCCGCCGCCGCGAGCCCTGCCCCGGTCGCCGTCGCGATGGCGCCGACGTGCCCGTGCTCGACGCCGTCGAGCCCGGCAACGCCCGTCAATCCGAGCGTCGCGCCCGTGATCAAGAAGCGCGTCGACGACACCCCGCCCAAGCGCAAGGTGGTCGAGACACCGCCGAAGCGCCGGCCGCCGCCTGAGGAAGTGGTCTACGAGCGCGCGCCGCCCCCGGGGCCGCCGCCAGCCGCCGTTATGCAAGGCATCGGCGTCGGTATCGGGATCGGCATTGGAATGGGCGGCCGCGGCGGCGACCATTATCGCGGCGACTACCGCAGATACTGAGACTGTCCAGCATAGACATTGATCTGGCTCGCGCCCGACGCGCGAGCCGGATCTACTGCGCCAGCGCTGGATAGTCGTGTTGGACGGCCTCCCGGATCCAGCCCGCCTGGATCGCGCGAAACAGGATCTGCGCCGTCTTGATATCATTTGCCTTCACGCAGAGGTCGACGATGCGGCGGACCGCATCGTCGCGCATCAGATCGTCTGCGATCTTCATCGCAATTTCCATCGCGACGCGGGCTGCACGTTCAAAGCGCTCACGTTCGCGCTTATCAGCCTGTGCGGAGCCTCCGACAGCCTCCGCGCCCGCTCTCGCAGCCTCGCAGATGTTACGAATGCGCTCCGCCGCGTCGATATCGCCGATCGGTCCCTGGATCGGCTCATCCCAGATGTCGGCCGGCTGCCGCCTTGCGAACCACTTCATTGCCCCACCCCTGGCCTTTATGGCTTGCACCGTTCAGGACGTGCGGCGCGGCCCGATCGCCTCGAACTGCGCCTTCTGCTCGTCGTTGAGCGTGGCGTAGAAATCATCGAGCGCCGCGCGCACCGACTTGATCCCGTCCAGCATCGCATCGAGCCGTTTGCGGATTGTGGCCATGCGTGCCGGCGGTGTCATCACGTCATTGGGCTCGCAGCCCGCCTTGAGCGATGCGCTGACCTTGCCGCTTGTATCCTGGAGCACCTGGAGCGCCGCGCGCTGGGTGTCGCTCGGACGAAGCCGCTCATCGATCACAGCACCGGGCCAATCGAACGCGGCGGTCACATTGCAAGACTGCACCGACGCTTCCCTCGCATTGTTCGATGCCGTCGCACGACGCTGATCCTCGGCCAGCGCATTGAAGCGCGCCTTCTGCTCGTCGTTCAGCGAGCCATAGAATTGGTCGAGCGCGGGCTGGACCAGCTCGACGGCCTTCTGCATCGCCTCGATGCGCTGCTGCATCGCTGCGAGCCGGCCGGGCGCCGTCGCTGCGGCCTGCGTCGGACAGGATGTGCGGATCAGCGCTGCCGCGTCGACTGAGGCATTGCCGAGCGCATCGAGAGCGGCGCCCTGCGCATCTGTCGGCTGCACCGCGGATGCGATCTGATCGATCGGTAGTCCGGCGATGGCACGGCGGTCACTGCCGCAGAGCTGATCGAGCGGTGCGCTACGCGCCCGTCGTCGTCCCTGCGGTTGCTGCGGCAGATAGGCCGACAGGCGATCATAGCCATAGGGGCCGAAAATGCCTGCATAGATGTCGGGGTAACCGTAACCCCAGAAGCCGAGCCCGTCGCCCCAGATCGTGTAATCGTAAAGGTCGTTATAGGCGAACGGCCAGAACAGCGGCCCGACCCAGCCATAGCCGCCGCCCGCATGCTGCCACCATCCGCTGCTTGCGCCGCTCCAGCCGGCCAATGCGGCCGCTGCCACGATCTGTGTACGCGCTGCCGGATTGCTGATCAGCCGGCCATTCCGGAATGCGCTGGTGTTCAGGGCGTTGCGGAAGCTCGCGGGGCGGATCGCCGCATTGCGGATCTGACCGAAGTTGGGCCCGCCGCGTCGGACCCCGGACGTGAACCGCATGCCGCGATGATGCCCGCCGGCATGCCCATGTCCACCGCCGTGGCCACGGAAATGTCCGCCGCCGTGATGGCCACCGCCGTGCCCGCCTCCATGGCCGCCCCCATGGCCGCCCTTGGCCATAGCCGCGCCCGCCAGCATGCAGGCAAGCGCCATCGCGGCAATTCCAATGACCGGTCGCACCATCGCATCCTCCCGCAGAGCCGCGCCATTGAGGCATCGGAACTTGGCGGGAATTGGAACCGACAGGATTGCCGAAAGTTCCCGCCCCGACCGGTGGACGGCATCGGCCTTGCGGCGGCTTTGTTGTGCCGAAGGCCTACGCCTCCGGCACAATCTTGCCGGGATTGAAGATGTTGAGCGGATCGAGTGCCTTCTTCAGTGCCCGCATCGCATCGAGCGCCTCGGGGCCGAGCTCTGCCTGGAGGTATTTCTGCTTGCCCTGGCCGATGCCGTGCTCGCCGGTGCAGGTGCCGTCCATCGCCTGCGCGCGCTCGACCAGGCGATGCATGAACTCTTCGCCGCGCGCCATCTCGGCGGCATCCTTGGTGTCGCAGACCAGCGAGCAATGGAAATTACCGTCGCCGACATGGCCGACAATCGGCGACAGCAGGTTGAGCCGCTTGAGATCTTCCTCGGTCTCGCTGACGCAATCGGCGAGCCGCGAGATCGGCACGCAGACGTCGGTCGCGACCACGCCGATGCTATCACCGGGCCGCAGCGCCTTCACGGACCAATAGGCATCGTGCCGCGCCTGCCACAGTTTCGTGCGGTCCTCCGGCTTGGTGGTCCAGGAGAATTCGCCGCCGCCGCAATCCCTCGCAATCTCACCGAACGCCTTGGACTGCTCGGCAACCTCGATCTCGCTGCCGTGGAATTCCATCAGCAGCAGCGGCGTCTCCGGCAGCGTCAGCTTCGAATAGGCGTTGCAAGCCTGCACCTGCGCGGCGTTGAGCAGCTCGATGCGCGCCACGGGAATGCCGGTCTGGATCGCCAGGATCACGGCCTGACAGGCCCCGTGCACGCTCTCGAACGACACCGCACCGGCCGCGATCGTCTCGGGGATGCCGCGCAGACGGATGGTCAATTCCGAGATGATGCCGAGCGTGCCTTCGGCGCCGACGAACAGATGGGTGAGGTCGTAGCCGGCGGATGATTTCTTGGCGCGCGTGCCGGTGGTGATGATCTCGCCGTCACCGCGCACCACCTTCAGCGCCAGCACGCTGTCGCGCATGGTGCCATAGCGCACGGCATTGGTGCCGGAGGCACGGGTCGAGGCCATGCCGCCGAGCGAGGCGTCCGCGCCGGGATCGATCGGGAAGAACAGGCCCTGGTCGCGCAGATGCTCGTTCAGCGCCTTGCGGGTCACGCCGGGCTGGATCACGCAGTCGAGGTCCTCGGCGTGCACCGCGAGCACCTTGTTCATGTCGCGCAGGTCGATCGAGATACCGCCGGCCGGCGCGTTGACCTGGCCCTCGAGCGAGGTGCCGGTGCCGAAGGGAATGACGGGGACGCGATTTTTAGCGCAGATCCGCACCACGTCCTGGATGTCGGCGGTCTCCTGCGCCATCACCACGCCATCAGGCGGCTGGTTCGGGATCCAGGTGGTGGTATGGCCATGCTGCTCGCGCACGGCCTGCGAGGTGATGAGGCGGTTACCGAAGCGTGCGGCAAGCTGCTCCAGCGCGCTCGCGAGGGCTTTCGGCTCCGGCCGCGGCGGATTATTGGTGATGGTGGTACCCACGGACATTCCTCCCGACAGAAGAACCGTGGCAAAGGATATAAAACCGGTCAAGTCAAGCGACCGGACGCATAGCTGGAAGGAAACATGCCGGAGACTGCCGCCTCAGCGCCCAAAGCCGAGCCGTTCCGCGCCTCGATCATGCAGATCGAGCCGCAATGGATCGACTATAACGGCCATCTCAACATGGCCTATTACAACGTGATGTTCGACCGCGCGATCGACCAGCTCTGGGCCGAGCTCGGCATCGGGCCGACTTACATGAAGGAGCGAGGCGGTTCGACCTTCACTGCCGAATGCCATGTGCGTTACTTGCGCGAGATCCACCTCGGCGATCCCGTGCAGATCCTGGTCTGGCTGCTGGAGGCCGACAACAAGCGGCTGCACACGTTCGAGGAGATGCGGCACGCAACCGAGGGCTGGCTGTCGGCGACTTCCGAGAACATATCGCTTCACATGGACATGAGCTCGCGCAAGGTTGCGCCTTTTCCGCCGGATATAAGCGAGCGCATCGCTGCGGTCACAAAGGCCCACAGCGCGGTCTCGCGCCCCGAGGGCATCGGCCGGAACGTGGCGATGCCCTCGAAGCGGTAGCGCGTGATCCGGCGGCCTATACCCTGTTGCGGCCGCGGGCCAGGCCGACCACGGCCGAGACCAGGAACAGAACGACCGCGATGAAGAAGATGATCTTGGCGATCTCGATCGAAGCGCCGGCGATGCCGCCGAAGCCCAGGATGCCGGCGATCAGTGCGATAACCAGAAACGTCACAACCCAGCCAAGCATGGTCAAACCCTCGTCTTGATGTCTGTCTACGTCTGGCGCGGCTGGCCGCGCCACCTGTCCAGACAATCTCGAGGCGGGAACGATGGTTCCGGCCCGGACAGGGTGGAAATTCGCGAGGACCGCTGGAACAAATTGACGTGCCCCGCACGTGGAAAACCTCGTTCCGCCGCCCCATATAGGCACCAATCCCTGTTAGAAGGCTCCCTTCCGCCACCCCGCGGTGCCATCGTGGGGCCCATGATTCGCATGACCGAGCCGAGCAAGATCACGTCCCAGAACGTCCCCGACCACCAGCCCGCAGCCGGCGGCATTGCCGCGCGTGCGCGCGCCTCGGTGGGCCCGAAATATCTGTCCGGGCTCAATCCGGAGCAGCGCGAGGCCGTGGAGACGCTGGACGGCCCGGTCCTGGTGCTGGCCGGCGCCGGCACCGGCAAGACGCGCGTGCTGACGACGCGTATCGCCCACATCCTGAGCCAGGGCCGCGCCCGCCCCGCCGAGATCCTGTCGGTGACCTTCACCAACAAGGCGGCGCGCGAGATGAAGCACCGGCTCGGCCAGATGCTCGGCCACGCCGTCGAGGGCATGCCGTGGCTCGGCACCTTCCACTCCATCGGCGGCCGCATCCTCCGCGTCCATGCCGAGCTGGCGCAGCTCAAGTCGAATTTCACCGTGCTCGATGTCGACGACCAGGTGCGGCTGCTGAAGCAGCTGCTGCAGGCCGACAACATCGACGACAAGCGCTGGCCGGCACGCATGCTCGCCGGCCTGATCGATGGCTGGAAGAACCGCGGCCTGATGCCGTCGCAGGTGCCCTCCGGCGAAGCCGCCATGTTCGCCAACGGCAAAGGCGGCAAGCTCTATGCGAGCTATCAGGAGCGGCTGAAGATTCTGAACGCGGCCGATTTCGGCGATCTGTTGCTGGAGAACATCCGCATCTTCCGCGAGCACCCGGATATCCTCAGGCAGTACCAGCAGCGTTTCAAATATATTCTGGTCGACGAATATCAGGACACCAACGTCGCGCAATATCTGTGGCTGCGGCTGCTGTCGCAGGCGCCGTCGGCGACCAAAGCCGTCGTTCCGGGGCGCGTCGAAGACGCGAACTACGACGCGCAATTGCGCGTCGGACAATCTCGAGATGAGTCCTCAGCTCTAGATTCCGGGTCTGCGCCTTCGGCGCATCCCGGAATGACCGAGCAAGCGGCGATCGCGGCTGCGCCCAATGCCCCAACCAAAAACATCTGCTGCGTCGGCGACGACGACCAGTCGATCTATGGCTGGCGCGGCGCCGAGGTCGACAACATCCTGCGCTTCGACCACGATTTTCCCGGCGCCAAGGTCATTCGCCTGGAGCGCAACTATCGCTCGACCGGCCACATCCTCGCCGCCGCATCGCATCTGATCGCGCACAATGAAGGCCGGCTCGGCAAGACGCTGCGCACCGAGGACCAGGACGGCGAGAAGGTCACGGTCACGGGCTCGTGGGATTCGGAAGAGGAAGCCCGCGGCATCGGCGAGGAGATCGAGCAGATCCAGCGCCGCGGCGAAAAGCTCAACGAGATCGCGATCCTGGTGCGCGCCTCCTATCAGATGCGCGAATTCGAAGACCGCTTCGTCACGCTCGGCCTGCCCTATCGCGTTATCGGCGGCCCACGCTTCTACGAGCGCGCCGAAATCCGCGACGCGCTGGCTTATCTGCGCGTCATCAATTCGCCGGCCGACGATCTCGCCTTCGAGCGCATCGTCAACGTGCCCAAGCGCGGCCTCGGCGATGCCACCGTGCAGATGCTGCACGACCACGCCCGCAAGCGCCGCATTCCCTTGTTCGAGGCGGCCCGCGCGGTGGTCGAGACTGATGAGCTGAAGCCGAAGGCGCGCGGCTCGCTTCGCGAGGTCGTCGCCCAGTTCGACCGCTGGCGCGCCCAGCGCGAGGTCACCGCGCACACCGACCTCGCCCAGATCGTGCTCGACGAGAGCGGCTATACCGAGATGTGGCAGAAGGACCGCTCGGCGGACGCCGCGGGCCGGCTCGAAAACCTGAAGGAGCTGGTGCGCTCGATGGAGGAATTCGAGAACCTGCAAGGGTTCCTCGAACACATCTCGCTGGTGATGGACCGCGACAGCGGCGCCGACGAAGACGCGGTGTCGCTGATGACGTTGCACTCGGCCAAGGGGCTCGAATTCGACAACGTGTTCCTGCCGGGCTGGGAGGAAGGCCTGTTCCCGAGCCAGCGCACGCTGGACGAACAGGGCCGCGCCGGCCTCGAAGAGGAGCGTCGGCTCGGCCATGTCGGCCTGACCCGCGCCCGCCGCCGCGCGATGATCTATTTCGCCACCAACCGCCGGATCCACGGCACCTGGTCGACCACGATCCCGTCGCGCTTCCTCGACGAATTGCCGGCGGCCAATGTCGAGATCACCGAATCCAAGGGCGGCTCGGCCTGGGGCGGCACCGGCGGCTACGGCGCCTCGCGCTTCGACGACATGGAGGCGTTCGGCTCCACCTATTCGACGCCGGGCTGGCAGCGTGCCCAGGCCAACCGCAACCGGGGCGGCGGCCGTACCGGCGGCGGTGGCGGTGGCTTCGAGGAACAGGCCTCGTCGTTCTCATCCTCCTCGTCATCAGGCCCCGACTTCGGCAGCTTCTCCTCACGCCGCCGCGGTCCCCTGACGATCGAGGGCGAGCTGGTCGCCAAATCGACCGGCACCACCTCGGAATTCTCGTTGTCCGATCGCGTCTTCCACCAGAAATTCGGCTACGGCCGCGTCACCAAGATCGACGGCAACAAGCTCACCATCGCCTTCGACAAGGCCGGCGAGAAGAAGGTCGTGGACAGCTTTGTGCAGCGGGCGTGAGCGCCCCGATATGGCTCCGTATGTTGCCATCATCGAAGACACCGATCCCGACGCTGTCAGCCTATGGTTTCCCGACCTGCCCGGCTGCATTTCCGGCGGTGATGACGTCGACGAGGCCCTGGAGAGTGCACCCGAGGCACTCGCCTTCTATGCGCAGGAGCTGATCGCGGACGGCCGGCAGCTTCCTCCGCCCAGAACATTGGACGAGCTCAAGGCCGAGCCTGAGTTCGCCGACGACCTCAGGAAACACACGGTCGCCCTGATCGAATGGCCGCCCCGTGAAGACGCCGACGAGTGAGGACTGTTCGCCGCACTCGCCGGGCCTTCGACAGTTCTCGTCCGAACAGCCCTTGACCCGCCCGAACTTCCCCGTATCAGATGCAGCCATGGTCCGGGGCTCCATCACACTGATCTTGCTGGCATTGGGGATGCCGTCGCTTGCGGCGGCGGAGACCATGAGCTTTGGCGATTCGATCGGGCTGCTGGCCAAGAGTTGCGGTGCGGAAATCGTCGCCAATTGCCGCGGCGTCAACCCGGATTCGACCCGCCTGAAGGAGTGCCTGTCGCGCAATCGCGACGTGCTGTCCCAGCAGTGCGCGAGCGACTATCTCGGCGCGTTCGACGCCATCCAGAAGCGCGTCGCCGCGCGTGTCACGGTGGCGAACGCCTGCCAGCGCGAGATCGTCAAGGTCTGCGGCGGCTCGACCAAGGAGACCAGCAAGTCGATCCCCTGCCTGGTTTCGACGCCCAAGGGCATCAGCAACAACTGCCTGAAAGCCGTCGACGACGCGGGGTACCGCTGATGCGCGCGAGCAGGCTTTTCATTGCCGGAACTGCAGTCGCGCTCGGTCTCGCTTTGCTCGCGAGCACTGCCGTCGCCCAGACGGCGGCACCGACCCGCGACGACATCGTCAGCAAGCTCAACCATTTCGAAGAGGCCGCCGAGGTCGACTTTCCCGCGCTGAAGCAGCAGGTGATGGAGCGCGCCAAGGCCAGGATCAAGAACGATCCGGGTCCGGTGAACCGGCCGCCGATCGCGCCTGACCTCGCCAAGCTGCCGGCCTTCAACGCGCAGATCCAGTTCGATGCCGACACGCCGATCATCCAGCCGACCTCCTACCAGACCGTCGGCCGCATCGCGGACGCGCTGGTTCATTCCTCGCTGCTGCCCTACACGTTCCTGATCGTCGGCCACGTCGAATCCAACTCGAAGACGCGCGAGGCCAACGCGATCCTGAGCCAGCGCCGCGCCGACGCGATCCGCGACGTGCTGGTGAACACGTTCAAGATCTCGACCAAGCGGCTGCATCCGATCGGCCTCGGCGAGGAGCAATTTCTCGACCGGGCCAAGCCGACCTCGACCGTCAACGGCCAGTTGCAAATCCTGACCTACGCCAAGGTACCCGAGGACGCGCCTGCGCATCCGGCTGCGGCGTCTGCGCCTGCGGCGAAAAAGCCCGCCAAGAAGCGCTGAGCGAACGCAGCTTCGCATCCGACGGAACCCCTTGAAGTCCCGATCGTTTTGTAGCCTGTCCGGGGCGCACAAAATACGGTTTCACGCGACAAAAGCGCCGGTTTGTGCACCGCCCGGTCCAGTGCTATAGCCTCTGTTCGCCCTTCCCCGACCCCGTGCTGCATGAGACCGAAATGGGTGGCTATTTTCAGCGCCAACTTGCCGTTTATGTCGAGTACCATCGCGACCCACGGAACACGGCGATGCATGTGGTCGGTATTCTCCTGTTGTTCACAGGCGCCGTGATGCCGCTGACGCTGGTCAGGCTTCCGCTGTTCGGTTTCGATGTCAGCCTCGCCGTGATCCTGGCCTTGCCGGTCCTGATGTATTGGCTGCTGCTCGATGTGGCGCTCGGGATCGGCATTCTGGCCGTCTCGATCGTGCTGTTTTCGGTTGCGACGACCGTTGCGGCGCAAGTCAGCACCGCGACGATGTGGGCGATTTTCGCCGCGCTGGTGGCGCTCGGCCTCGCCGCGCAGGCCATCGGCCACAAGGTTTTTGAGGGCCGCGAAGCCTCGTTGTTCACTTTTCCTTCGCATCTTTTGCTTGGACCGATGTTCGTGATGGCAAAATTATTCATTGCATTGGGCTTCCGTCGCGACCTTGCCGCGATTCTGGCGCCTCTTCCGACCAATTCCCTTTCAACCCGATAGCTCTAGACGCGAAACAGCAACCTTCTGCATGGCTCTCGTACTGGTTACCGGTGGCAGTGGCTTCATCGGACATCACCTCGTCGAAGCGCTCCGCGCCCGTGGGCAGCGGGTGCGCGTTCTCGATGTCCGCGCGCCTGCCGCGGCAAACGCGGATGTTGAATACGTCCACGGCTCGGTGCTCGATGGCGCCGCGGTCGATACTGCGATTGCCGGGGTCGATCAGGTCTATCACCTCGCCGGCCTGCCCGGCATGTGGGTCGCCAACAAGCAGGACTTTCACGACGTCAACTGTCGCGGCACCGAAATCATGCTCGCGGCCGCAATGAAGCGCGGCGTCTCGCGCTTCCTGCACTGCTCGACGGAATCGATCCTGTTCCCCTATTCCGACCTCAAAGGCGCTGCCGCCGAAGAGGCGCTGCAGCCGGCCGACGCGATGCCGGGTGCCTATACGCGCTCGAAGTCGCTCGCCGAGCATCATGCCGCGAAGGCCGCGGCCAGCGGCTTTCCGCTCGTGATCGGCACGCCGACCATGCCGATCGGTGCGGCCGACCACAATCTGACACCGCCGACGGCGATGCTGTGGTACTTCCTCCAAAAGAAAGTGCAGCCGCATCTCAACTTCCTGGTCAACCTCGTCGATGTCCGCGACGTTGCCATGGGCCTCGTGCTGACCATGGAGCGCGGCCGCACCGGCCAGCGCTACATCCTCGGCGGCGACTGCGTCCCGCTCGGCAACATCCTGCGGATGATGTCGGCGATGAGCGGCCGCCGGCAGTTCCCGGTCGTCGTGCCCGGCAAGGTCGCCGAGCTCTCGGGCATCATGCTCGAATACCTCGCCGATCGTGTCACGCGCCGACCGCCCAACGGCACCGCCGAGGGCGTGCGCATTGCGCTCGCCGCGAGCGACCTCTCGATCGGCAAGGCGCGCACCGAGCTCGGTTACGCGCCGCGTCCGATCGAGCCCGTGCTGCGCGAAACCATCACCCATCTGCTCGCCCGCAACGGCCAGCAGCCCTCCGGCGCCATCAAGCATCACGCGCTCTCCTCGCGCGCGAGCTAAAGCCGCCGCCCAACGCAAAGAACCTTCATGTCCTTCGATTTCAGCAAGCTTCTCTCGGTCGCCTGGGGTGGCTGGACCACGGCCTGGCCGACCGAACTCCTGGCCCTGGTCTGGCTCGCCTTTCTCGCCAGCTGGGTCGGCGCCTCGTTCTGGCAGGGGCGGACCAAGAAGCAGGTCATGACCCTGGAGTCGCAGCGCTATCGTCTGCCGATCCTGGTCGGCGGCATCCTGTACACCCCGTGGGTTGCACAACTCCTGGGCTGGAAGCCGCTTTGGGTGCTCGGCAACACCGGCATCTACATCGCCGCGGTCCTCTCGGCCGCCGGCATCGCCTTCGCTTGGTGGGGCCGGCTGCATCTCGGAAAATTCTGGTCGAACACCATCACCCAGAAAGAAGATCACCGCGTTATCGACACCGGCCCCTACGGCATCGTGCGTCACCCGATCTACACCGGCTTGATCTTCGGCATGCTCGTCACCGGCATCGCAATCGGCCTCGTAACCACAATCCTCGGCGCGATCCTGATCTCGCTCGGCATGTGGCAAAAGGGCCGAATGGAAGAGGTGTTCCTGTCGAAGGAGCTCGGCGAAGACGCCTACGGCGCCTATTGCCGCCGCGTGCCGATGATCATCCCGTTCCTGTCGCCGCGGTGAGGGCTTAGCAGCTCGCGTCCCTCTCGTGTCCCGGACGCGCTGCAGCGTGCAACGCTGCTGCGCAGAGCCGGGACCCAGATAGCGACACAGTGCGCGGTGAGATGGGCCCCGGCTCTGCAGCGCACCGCGAAGGCGCGCTGCGCTGCGTCCGGGGCACGAGCGCACGATCTGACCCATCTAGGAACCGCGCCTCCCCAAGCCCGTTACCCCTCGACAGCTGCCACCAGCGCGAGCATTGCGCCATGTCGGACGCCTACGATTATTTTCGCGAGCATGCGATCACCGCCGTCCGCAAGGCGCGGGCGCTGCCGCGTGGGCGGCCGAAGCAGAAGCAGCGCACGGTGGCGCGGGTCTATCATCTGCTGTCAAAGGAGGCCGCGCTGGTGCCGAACATTCATCACCTCGATGATTTTCGCGCGGCGCGGCGGCTTGAGCGGCAACTCCCTCGCTGATCTCCGGGCAAAGGCCGTCGGCGTTCGTCCCATGCAAAATCGATCGGCTGCCATTCCATGGGAATAGGCCCGGCCGGCGCCCCGCACAGGTTGACGTCCGCCCCGTCAGCCAGTTGGATGCGCGCGCAAACAGGGGCCCTCTCATGACCTTTTCCAGCATCTTTGCGCAGTTCGTTGCGCTTCTCGGCGGCATCGCGCTGCAATGGCGGAAGCTGTCGGGCACCGTGCCTGCGCCGGCCTGGGGAGAGAAGCCCGCCATTCCCGAGGCGAAGCCGCAAGGCGCGATCCCGACCTTGAAGATGCCGACCGCGCGCGGCTGGAGCGAGGGCCAGAAGCCGACGGTCGCGCCCGGGCTCAAGGTCAACGCGTTCGCGACCGGGCTCGACCATCCGCGCTGGATCGAAGTGCTGCCCAATGGCGATGTGCTGATCGCGGAGGCGACGCAGATCGCGGGCGCGCCGCGCAGCGTGTTTCATTACGCGATGCAGGCAACGATGCGGCGCGCCGCGGCGCTCGGCGTGTCCGCTGACCGCATCACGCTGCTGCGTGACAAGGACGGCGACGGCGTCGCCGAGCACCGCGGCGCCTTCATGGAGAACCTCAGCCAGCCGTTCGGCATGGCCCTGGTCGGCGACACTTTTTACGTCGGCAACACCGACGGCGTGATGGCGTTTCCTTACGTCACCAATGCCGACTGCATCACTGCGCCGGGCAAGCGGCTCACGACGTTCAAGCCAAGCGGACACTGGACCCGCAGTCTTTTGGCAAGCCCCGACGGCAAGAAGCTCTATGCCGGCGTCGGCTCGCTCAGCAACATCGCCGAGATGGGCATGGAGGTCGAGGAAGGCCGCGCCGCGGTGTACGAGCTCGACCTCGTTGCCGGCACGCACCGCATTTTCGGCGCGGGCCTGCGCAACCCCGTCGGGCTGGCGTGGGAGCCGAATACGGGTGTGCTCTGGACCGTCGTCAACGAGCGCGACGGGCTCGGCGACGAAACACCGCCGGATTATTTGACGTCGGTGCGCGACGGCGGCTTCTACGGCTGGCCCTATTGCTATTGGGGCAAGACGGTGGACGACCGCGTGCCGCAGGATCCTGCGATGGTCGCCAAGGCGCTTCAACCGGACTACGCGCTCGGCGGCCACACCGCCTCGCTCGGCCTGTGCTGGATGCCCGCAGGCACGCTGCCGGGCTTCCCCGACGGCATGGTCATCGGCCAGCACGGCTCGTGGAATCGCAGCACGCTGTCCGGCTACAAGCTGGTGTTCATCCCGTTCGAGAACGGCAAGCCGTCCGGCCCCGGTCGCGACATCCTGTCGGGCTTCCTGTCCCCGGACGAGAAGGAATCCTACGGCCGCCCGGTCGGCGTCGTGATCGGCCCCGACAAGAAATCACTGCTGATGGCCGACGACGTCGGCAACGTGATCTGGCGCGTCACGGGCGCGTAAAGGATCACGTCCCCACACACAGCGTGGCGCGCTGCTTCTTCAGCAGCGCAATCACGGACAGCGCGGTGATCAGCCCGGTCTTGGGATTCTCGGACGGGATGTTTTCGATGCCCATCGAGAACCGGGCCGAATCCGCCTCGACCTCGATGCGGTGAACGTTGCGCGTCACGGTTGGATCAGCCCAAACCTGGATCTCGGTGCGATCAGGCCCGATGCCCGCCAGCGACAACGCAACGGCGACATTGACGTTCGCCGGAAAGCCCTTCGCCGCCTCGCGCGCGCTGCCCTCGAACAGTTTCAGCGGCTCGCGCAGATTGTCGATATCGATCTTGTTCTGAACGATGAAGGACGCGCCCTTCAACCCGTCGATCGGCTTGCGTGTCACCATCTTCACGGAATGAATGGTGCCGATTGCAGCGGCGTTGACGGCATCGAGCCCGATCAGCGCGCCGGTCGGCACGATGATGCGGCCGCCATTGGCACGCGCGAGATCGATGAGATCGAAATTGTCGAGCAATCCGCCGACGCTGACGACGACCGCCGCCTTGCCGCGCTTCACCGCAGGCTCGACGATAGCGCGCAACTGGCTGCTCGGTGCGCACTCGACCACGATATCGGCGACCTCGCCGAGCTGATCGATCGGCAGGATCTTTGGCGGATGACGCAGACCGCCGATGAAGGTCTGATGCTTGGCGGGATCGCGCACGGCCACGGCCGACAGCGCCAGCCCCTCGATGCCCTGATCGAGCGCGGTCGCGATCTTCGTGCCGATAGAGCCCAGCCCGGCAATGGCGACCCGCAACTCGCTCGAAGCTCTCTGTTCAGTCATCGCACTCGCCTTTCCCGGGCTTCCGTCATAGCGCCTCACGCCTCACGCGCATAGCTGCGCAGCCGCGCCTCGAGCACCGCCAGCATGGCATCGCGGGCCGGATCGCGCGAGCCGCACAGCCACGCGGCGGCGAGCGGCAGCCGGCCGACCGGCCCGCTCTGCCTTGGCCGCAACGGCACAAAGCGCACGCCCGTGACCGCCATGCGCGTGGTCCAGCGCGGCACGATCGCAACGCCGAGCTTCGTGGCCACCAGGTTGATGATGGTCTGCTTCTCGTCGGCGACCTGCACGATGCGCGGCGTCAGGCCTGCCTGCTCGAACAGCTTGATCGTGAGATCATGGCTATGCGGCCGCGAGCGGCGGTCCGGCACCAGCATCGCCTCGTCGGCGATGTCGGCCAGCGTGACCCACTTGCGCGCCGCCAGCGCGTGCCGCTGCGGGAACGCCACGATCGCGGTCTCCTGGAGCAGATCGCGGAATTCGAGCCGCTTGTCCGCACGATCGGGCGGGCGAACGAAGGCGAGATCGAGCGCGCCGGTCAGGATCTTCGGCAGCAGCCGGACGGTCTTGTCCTCGAGCAGCTGCACCCCGATGTCAGGATGCTTGGCGCGTAAATCGCGCAAGAGCGTCGGCAGCAACCCGGCGGCTGCGCTGTCGATGGCGCCGATCCGGAGCCGCCGCGCGGTCCCCGACCGGGAGCGGTTGCGCAGATTGCTCTCGACCGCCTCGACCCGGGCAAGGATGGCGCGGGCATCACGCAGCAGGGTTGCGCCGTCCTCGGTGAGCGACACCGCACGCGTCGTCCGCGCGAACAGCCGCGTTCCCAGATCCTCCTCCAGCAGCCTGATCTGGCGGCCCAGCGCGGAAGGCAGCATCTGGAGCTGCTGCGCCGCGCGGCCGAAATGCAGCTGCTCGGCCGTCGCCACGAAGCATCGCAACTGATGCAATTCCATATACCGTCCTCTCGTCTCGCACCGACCTGATTATATCATTTTTTTGTATAAACCAGCGCCGATTGAGTATGCCTCCTCCCCCAACCTAGGCTCATGGCCGGCGTGGACCTTTCGGTCCGCCTCACAACAACAACCGGAACTCGAGGGAGGCAGGGATGACAAGCGAGATTCAGACGCGCGTGCTGCGCAAGATCACTTGGCGCATCGTTCCCTTCATCATGCTGCTGTACTTTGTGGCCTTCATCGACCGCGTCAACATCGGCTTCGCTTCGCTGACGATGAACAAAGACATCGGCCTGTCGCCCGCGGTCTACGGCTTCGGCGCCGGCATTTTCTTCTGGGGCTATTTCCTGTTCGAGGTGCCCTCCAACATCATCCTGCACAAGCTCGGCGCGCGGATCTGGATCGCGCGGGTCATGATCACCTGGGGCCTCGTCTCGGCCGCGATGGCCTTCGTGCAGGGCGCAACCAGTTTCTACATCCTTCGCTTCCTGCTCGGTGTCGCCGAAGCCGGTTTCTTCCCGGGCATCATCCTCTATCTCTCCTACTGGTTCCCGGCGCGCCAGCGCGCCGCGGTGACCGCACTGTTCATGGCGGCTGCGCCGCTTTCCACCGTGCTGGGCTCACCGATATCAGGTGCGCTGCTGGAGATGGACGGACTGCTCGGCTTCAAGGGCTGGCAATGGCTGTTCGTGCTGGAGGCGCTCCCGGCCGTGGTGCTCGGCTTCGTCGTGCTCGGCTTCCTCACCGACCGCCCCGAGAAGGCGAAATGGCTTGCCGAGGACGAGCGGCGCTGGCTGGTCGAGACCATGAATTTGGAGACCACCAGCAAGGCCGCGACCGCGAGCCACAGCATCTGGCGCGGGCTTGCCGATCCGCGCGTGCTGGCACTGTCGCTGATCTATTTCGGCACCTCGGCCGGGCTCTACACGCTCGGCGTCTGGGCGCCGCAAATCATCAAGCAGTTCGGCCTGTCCTCGCTCCAGGTTGGCTTCCTCAATGCGCTGCCGGCAACGGCAGCCGTCATCGCCATGATCCTGTGGGCGCGGCATTCGGATCGCACCGGCGAGCGCACCTGGCACGTGGTGTGGGCCTGCCTGATCGCTGCCGCGGGCCTTGCCTATGCCGGACTTGCGACCGGCGTGGTCGCGGTGCTGCTCGCGCTCGCTCTCGTCAATATCGGCATCTCCTCTGCCAAGCCGCCGCTCTGGAGCATGCCGACGCTGTTCCTGTCCGGCCCCGCCGCCGCGGCCGGCATCGCCACCATCAACTCGATCGGCAATCTCGGCGGTTTCGTCGGCCCCGCCATGATCGGCTGGATCAAGGACCAGACCGGCAGCTTCGTCGGCGGGCTTTACTTCGTTTCCGGCCTGCTCGTTCTCTCCGCGGCCCTCACTTTGCTATTGTCACGGGTGAAAATCGCGCCCGTCGAACCCGTCCCGCAAACCCACTGACATCCCAAACGGAGCATTCTCATGCGCACCCATTCGATCGCAGCCATTCCCGCCGACGGCATCGGCCCCGAGGTGATCTCGGCCGGCGTCCGCGTGCTGGAGGCGCTGGCCAAACGCAGCGGCGATCTTGCCTTCAACGTCAGGACGTTCGACTGGGGCTCGGACTATTACAAGAAGCACGGCGTGATGATGCCGGCGGACGGCCTCACCGAGCTGAAGAAGTTCGACGCGATCTATTTCGGTGCGGTCGGCGCGCCCGATGTGCCCGACCACATCACACTGTGGGGCCTGCGGCTGCCGATCTGCCAGGGCTTTGACCAATACGCCAATGTGCGCCCCACGAAGATCCTGCCCGGCGTCGCCTCGCCGCTGCGCAATGTCGGTGTCGGCGATCTCGACTGGGTGATCGTGCGCGAGAACTCGGAAGGCGAATATGCCGGCATGGGCGGCCGCGCCCACAAGGGCCTGCCGGAAGAGGTCGGCACCGAAGTCGCGGTCTTTACCCGCGTCGGCGTCACCAGGATCATGCGCTATGCGTTCCAGCTCGCACAATCGCGCCCGCGTAAATTCCTGACCGTCGTGACCAAGTCGAACGCGCAGCGCCACGGCATGGTGATGTGGGACGAGATCGCGGCCGAGGTCGCCGGCGAATACCCCGATGTGACCTGGGACAAGATGCTGGTCGATGCCATGACGGTGCGCATGACGCTGCATCCGAGGAGCCTCGACACCATCGTCGCGACCAATCTCCATGCCGACATCCTCTCCGACCTCGCCGGCGCGCTGGCCGGCAGCCTCGGCGTGGCGCCGACCGGCAACATCGATCCGCAGCGCCGCTTCCCCTCGATGTTCGAGCCGATCCACGGCTCGGCCTTCGACATCACCGGCAAGGGCATCGCCAATCCGGTCGCGACGTTCTGGACCGGCGCGCAGATGCTCGAGCATCTCGGCGAGAAGGACGCCGCTTCAAGGCTGATGGCGGCGGTCGAGCGCGTCTGCGCAGCGGGCGTGCTGACGCCTGATGTCGGCGGCAAGGCGACGACGAAGGAAGTGACGGACGCCGTGATCGACGCGATCAACGGGTCGAACCTGTAGCTCTCCCCCTCTCTCCCCGCACGCGGGGAGAGGCGGAGAACGTCCCTACTTCCGCTTCGCCGGAGCCGGCGGCGGCGTCACCATCGCGGCCGCAGGCTCGGGCGGTGTCAGATGCCGGGGCACGATGATGGTCTGGCCGGGCGTAAGCTGCGCGTTCTCTGCAAGCGAGTTGCTCTGCGCGAGCGTCCACAGCGGCACGCGATTGGCTGCAGCGATGCTCTCCATGGTGTCGCCGCGGCGCACCGGCACCCGCACGCCGCTATCCCACAATTCGACCAGCGTATCCGGAGGCACCAGATAACGCAGCGGCACGGCACCGGCCTGGGTCTGCGGCGGAATGCGCGGCAACTGCGTCACCATCTCGACGATCTGGCGATGGATATCGTCGGACTTCTCGATGTTGATGTGGGAGACGCGCGCGTTTTCCTTGAGGTCGTAGCTCGCATAATGGCCGCGAAAGCCGGGGACCGCGACGACGTCGCCGCCGCCGAGCACGCTATCGGACAGGAAGATGTTGATGAAGCGCTCGACATTGAGCGGCACGTCGCCGGTCGCATGCGCGGGATCGATGGCGATGACGAGGCTGATCGGGATGCTCTCCTTGGCCGCCATCTCGGAGATGACGATCGAGCACAGACCACCCATGGAGTGCCCGATCAGCACGATCGGCGCCGCCTTCTCCTTGTAGCTGGCGATGACGCGGCTGCCGATGAACCGGCATAGGGTGAATTCATAGACATCGGCGGAAAAGCCGGCTTGTGTCAGCTTCTCGCCGAGCCGGTCCATGCCGGTCGAGAAGATAGGCCCCATGGCGCCGCGGAACAGGTAGATTTTCGGCGGCGGCAACGGCTCGAACGGCGGCGGCGGCGGCGCGGCGGGTGCGGCCGCGGTGGCCTTGGACTTGGCAGGTGAGGCGGCGGCCATGCCGGGGCTCAGGACGAGCAGCGCAACGGCTGCCAGCGCGACTAGTCGCCTCAAATCAATCATCAGTCCAGCAGTCCCGCCACGGGAGGCGATCACCTCCCTCGCGGGCTTAGTGACGGCCGATTGGGTGGAATTTGGGGCACGGAACCGGCCTCCATCCCCTCCGGGCGCGATCTCCCACCGCACGCCTGCCGGCGCGACCGGGCTTTGCGACGATTGGCCTCATCCTCGCTCGCGAATGGCTAAAATGGCAGCATCCGGTTCAACAATTCGAGCAGCGTGCGCTGCTCGGCCTCGCTGAGCGGCGCCAGCATCTTCCGATTATAGGGCTCCGTCAGCCTTGCACCCTCCGCAATGAGCTTTGCGCCCTTTGGCGTGAGCATGAGCTCGACGGCGCGGCGATCGGACTTCGAGCGGTTGCGCCTGATGAAGCCGGATGATTCCAGCTCGTTCAGGATCTTGATCAGGTTCGGCAGCCGCAGCCGCAGCAGGCTGGCGAGGCTGCTCGGCGGCACGCCGGGGTTGTCACGAATGACGGCGAAGATCGCATAGGTCGCGGGCGTCAGGCCCAAGGCGGCGAACTCCTCGTAGAAACCCTCGAAGAATTTCAGCTGCGCCAGGCGCAGCATGAAGCCGGGGGTGCGCTGGAGCGCGCGCAGGTCCAGGGATTTCTCCGTCTGCTGAGCGGACTTTTGCGGAGCGGATTTGGCCCCGGGTCTTAGAGGCTTCGGGCTCATGATTCTCAATCCCAGGGACGGCCGAATTGACACTCTCAAAAATAGCTATAAAATATAACTATTATTCAGCGGCACCAAGACCGCCTATCGGAGGGACACAATGAACAGCAAATTCCTGCACAAATTGTGCATTTTGGCCGCAACGCTCGCCACGGCGCCGGCGTTTGCCCAGGACGTCGTGAAGATCGGCATCCTGAACGACCAGTCCGGTCCGTTCGCGAGCTACCAGGGCATCGGCTCGGTCGTTGCCGCCAAAATGGCCGTCGAAGACTACGGCGGAAAAGCCGCGGGCAAGCCGGTGGAGGTCGTCGCAGCCGATCACCAGAACAAGACCGACATCGGGATCGGCATCGCTCGCCGCTGGTACGAGAACGAGAGCGTCGATGCGATCTTCGACCTTCCGAACTCCTCGATCGCGCTCGCGGTGGCCGGCATGAGCGCCGAGAAGAACAAGGTGTTCGTCGGATCGGGTGCCGGAACGGTGCTGCTGACCGGCGAGAAGTGCACGCCGAACACCGTGCACTGGACCTACGACACCTATGCCTACGGACGCGGTCTCGGCAAAGCGATCGTGCAGCAGGGCGGCAAGAAATGGTTCTTCATCACCGCCGACTACGCCTTCGGTCACGATCTGGAAAAGCAGGCTGCGGAGGCGGTGAAAGCGTCCGGCGGCGAGGTGCTCGGCAGCGTGAGGCATCCGCTGGGAACGGCCGATTACGCCTCCTTCCTGCTACAGGCCCAGGCGTCGGGCGCGAACGTCGTCGGCTTCGCCAATGCCGGTGACGACACCATCACGTCGATGAAGCAAGCCGCCGAGTTCGGGCTGACCAAGGACCACAAGCTGGTCGGATTGATCCTCGGCATGAACGGGCTTCCCGCCCTCGGCCTGAAATTCGCGCAAGGCGCGCAGATCATGAACCCGTTCTACTGGGATCTGAACGACGGCACGCGCGCTTTCGCCAAACGCTTCGCCGAGCGCATTCCGTCAAAAGCCTATCCGAACGACATGCAGGCCGGCGTCTATGCCTCGGTCATTCACTATCTCAAGGCGGTCGACAAGGTCGGAGGCGCCAAGGATGGCAAGACCGTCGTCGCCGCGATGAAGGAGATGCCGACCGACGATGTTCTGTTCGGCAAAGGCTATATCCGCAAGGACGGTCGCAAGATCCACCCGCTCTACCTGTTGCAGGTCAAGTCGCCGGAGGAATCGACCTCGGCGTGGGATCTGCTGAAGGTCGTCGCCACCATCAAGGGCGAGGACGCGTTCCGCTCGGAGAGCGATGGCCAGTGCCCGCTCAGCAAGCCATAGAAGCGGAGCTGACCATGAGCGGCATCGCCTCCAGTCAGGTCGACCCGTTTGCACCTGACTTCCTGTTGAACCCCTATCCTGCCTATGAGGCGCTCCGCGCGCTCGGGCCCGTGTTCGCGCTGGAGCGTTACGGCGTGTGGGCGATGGCCGGCTATGGCGAGGTCGAGCCGGCCTTGAAGGACTGGAAGACGTTCATCAGTGGCGAGGGCGTCGGGCTCAACGGGATGAACCCTGCGCTGCCAAAGCCGCTGACGCTCCAGATCGATCCGCCCGATCACGACAAAGGCCGGCGGGTCCTCGGCCGCACGCTGTCTCCGGGTATCGCGAGGAAGCTGCGCGAGACGTTTCAGCAGGAGGCGGAGAAGAAAGTCTCGGAGTTGATCGACAAAGGCACGTTCGATGCCGTCACCGATCTTGCCGAAGCCTATCCGATGAAGGTGTTTCCCGATGCGATCGGCATCCGGCCGGACGGCCGCGAGAAGCTCTTGGCCTGGAGCACATTCGTGTTCGACAGCTTTGGCCCCGAGAACGAGATGCTGGCGGCATCGCGCAAGGCCGGCCTCGCCGCCCAGAGCTGGATCATGGACTGCTGCGCACGCGATGCGTTGCGGCCCGACAGCCTCGGCATGATGATCTACCAGGCGGCCGACGACGGCGAGATTACCGAGCACGAGGCGACGCATCTGGTGCGGCCGTTCCTCACCGCCGGGATCGACACCACCGTCAACGGCATCGGCAACACCCTGCTCGCGCTCGCCACCCATCCGGATGAATACCGCAAGCTCCACCACAGGCCGGAGTTGGCGCGCAACGCTTTCGAGGAAGGCCTGCGCTACGATTCACCGGTGCAGACGTTCTTTCGCACCACCTCGCGCGACGTCGAGATCGGCGGCGGCGTGATCCCGGCACAACGCAAGGTGCTGCTGTTCATGGCCTCCGCCAACCGCGATCCGGCCCGATGGGACGGAGCCGATCGCTTCGAGGTCGAACGGACCGCGACCGGCCATGTCGGCTTCGGCGCAGGCATCCACGCCTGCGTCGGTCAGATGATCGCGCGTCTGGAAGGCGAATTGATCTTCAGCGAGCTTGCGAGGCGCGTGAAGACCATCGAGCTCACCGCGGAGCCGAAACGCAGGCTCAACAATTCCCTGCGCGGGCTGGAGAGCATGCCGGTCCGCGTGACGCCCGCTTAGGCGGCATCACGCGGGAGGATGCGACGGCTCAGTTCCTTGCCGGCGCCGTTGCGGCCGCCGAGCGCGCCTGCCGCGGTGCGCCGGGTTCGGCGACCGGGACCGCCGGCGCGCGCGAGCGCATGATGGCGGCGTCGATTTCGGCGATGACGCGGCGCTGGATCGCCTCGTTCTTGTCGATCGAGATGTGGCCGACGCCGGTGCCGCGCACGTCGACATTGTCGAGCTTGCCGCGGAAACCATCGGCACGCTTGACCGGCTCGCCGGGGCCGTCGCCGATATAGATGTTGATGTAACGCTCGGCGCCGGTCGAGAGCTTGGTCTTGAACACGGAATCGAGGCCGATCGCGAGCTTCACGGGCACGCCGAGCCGGTTGAGTTTCGCGATCATGTCCGGCAGCGCGGTCGCGCCGGAGGAATGGCCGACCAGGACGATGGTCTTGAGCCGGCCGGCCCTGTAGGCGGTCGCGGCTTCATCGGCGAGCGAGGACCACGAGACGAAGTTGGCGACCGTCACCGGGATGCCCTGCGCCTGGAGCCGCGCGCCGATCGTGTCGAGGCCGAGCGAGAAGATGTTGAGCACGCCGCGGAGCAGATAGACATGCGTGGTCGCGACCTGGGCCTGGCTCGGGGCCGCCCGTGCCGTGGTCGGGCTGATGGCAACAGCTGACAGCAGGAGCAGGCAGATCGCCCATACACGGAGGGCGGACAACTGGCTGGCGCCGGCGGTGTGACGGCCGTTCGGTCTCATCGGTGTTTTCCCTGGGGACAATACGCTTTGCGATTGGCCGGAATCGTAGCCATGGCCTGCTCGCAGACGCAACAAAGAGCCGCGTGAATGGCAATCTTAGCCACAGTCCGTGACCATCGCGCAACACCTGCCCGAAACCTGCCACCGAAGGGCCTGTTTTGAGACCATTTTTCTCTCGCCAATTGCGGCCCGGCAAAGGCATCCCTATCTCAGGGCTCCGCTGACCCGCCGTTCCCGGCAGGTTCCAGCCTCCCCTCCCCAGCCCTACCGGCCCTCATGTCCTCCATCATTTCCGTCGCCAACCTGTCGAAAACCTATGGGTCCGGCTTCAAGGCGCTCAAGAACGTCAATCTCGACATCAAGCGGGGCGAGATCTTCGCGTTGCTCGGCCCGAACGGTGCCGGCAAGACCACGCTGATCTCGATCATCTGCGGCATCGCCAACCCGAGCGAAGGCAAGGTTCTGGTCGGCGGCGAGAACATCCAGACCTCCTACCGCAAGGCGCGCTCGCTGATCGGCCTCGTGCCGCAGGAGCTGCATACCGACGCCTTCGAGAGCGTGTGGGCGACCGTGAGCTTCTCCCGCGGCCTGTTCGGCAAGCCGAAGAATCCTGACCATATCGAGAAGGTGCTGAAGGACCTCTCGCTGTGGGACAAGAAGGACAACAAGATCATCACGCTCTCCGGCGGGATGAAGCGCCGCGTGATGATCGCGAAAGCGCTATCGCACGAGCCGCAGATCCTGTTCCTGGACGAGCCCACTGCCGGCGTCGACGTCGAGCTGCGCAAGGGCATGTGGGAAGTGGTGCGCACCCTCCAGCAGTCCGGCGTCACCATCATCCTCACCACGCATTACATCGAGGAAGCCGAGGAGATGGCCGACCGCATCGGCGTCATCAACAAGGGCGAGATCGTGCTGATCGAGGACAAGGCGACGTTGATGCAGAAGCTCGGCAAGAAGCGGCTGACGCTGCATCTGCAGGGCAAGCTCGACGCGCTGCCGGAGAGCCTTGGGCATTACGAGCTGGAGCTCTGCGATGCCGGCGCGACGCTGGTCTACGATTACGACACCAAGGGCGAGCGCACCGGCATCACCAGCCTGCTCGGCGATCTCCGCACCGCCGGCATCCGCTTCAACGATCTCGACACGACACAATCGTCGCTCGAGGACATCTTCGTCGATCTCGTGAGGACGTCATGAACCACCGCGCCATCCGCGCCATCTATCTGTTCGAAATGGCACGCACCTGGCGCACGCTGCTGCAAAGCATCGTCTCGCCGGTCGTCTCGACCTCACTTTATTTCGTGGTGTTCGGCGCCGCGATCGGCTCGCGCATCAGCCAGGTCGAGGGCGTCAGCTACGGCACCTTCATCGTGCCGGGCCTGATCATGCTCTCGGTGCTGACCCAGAGCATCGCTAACGCCTCGTTCGGCATCTACTTCCCGAAATTTACCGGCACGATCTACGAGATCCTGTCGGCACCGATCTCCTATTTCGAGATTGTGCTCGGCTATGTCGGCGCCGCCGCGACCAAGTCGATCATTTTGGGCCTGATCATCCTCGCGACAGCCGGATTATTCGTGCCGCTGCATATCCATCATCCGGTCTGGATGTTGGCCTTCCTGGTGCTGACGGCGGTGACGTTCAGCCTGTTCGGCTTCATCATCGGCATCTGGGCCGACGGCTTCGAGAAGCTGCAGATGATCCCGATGCTGGTGGTGACGCCGCTGACTTTCCTCGGCGGCAGCTTCTATTCTATCGACATGCTGCCGCCCACCTGGCGCACGGTGGCGATGCTCAACCCGGTCGTCTATCTGATCTCCGGCTTCCGCTGGAGCTTTTACGAGATCGCCGACGTCAGCATGTCCGTCAGCGTCGGCATGACGCTGGCGTTCCTGGTGATTTGTCTCGTCGTGATCTGGTGGATTTTTCGGACGGGGTATCGGCTGAAGAATTGATTGGCTTTCGTAGCCCGGATGGAGCGCAAGCGTAATCCGGGACGGCCTTTCCGCAGCATGAAAGGCCCCGGATTGCGCTGCGCTCCATCCGGGCTACGGCACGTTACCGATAGCAATGGAATCGGTGATAGCCGTCGTAATAGCCGTGGCAGCGGTGACGGTAGTGACGATGGGGAATGCCGAGCACGCCCTCGACTGCACCAACGGCGCCGCCGACGCCGGCACCGACGACGCCTCCGACCGCACCGCCCACGGGGCCGGCAATCCGATTGCCCTCGTACGAGCCTTCCTGGGCACCGCGGACGATGCCCTGGGCGTGGCCGGCTTGCGGCAGCGCCAACAGCGCGAGCAGGATGGCGGCGATTGCGAACGCCAGGCGGACGGCTGAACCGGCCGGCGACGGCGCGGCGGCGATGCGGGCTTTGTTCATCTTCGATCCCAAAGGGTGAATGGCGGCGAACGCCGCCTGTCGCGGTAGGTGATCGTCAACGCACCGGAGGGCCAAATGGTTGCGCCTTTGTGACGAATTGTCGGCGTTGTGAACGGCGCACCGCTCGCGAAAATGTCAGCGCCACCGCGCGCGGCGCGGCACAAAGCGGCCTTGCTTACGCCCGGCGCCGCGTTAACGATGGGCAGGCAGGCCGCTGGAACGAAAGCCGGATTCCAGGCATATTGCACGCCGGGGACGGAGAGCCGCGGCGCCTAGCGTGAACAGGCCGGAGGCCAAGATTCAAATGCGTTTCCAGATGCGTTCATTTTTTATCGCTTTCACCTCACTGATGCTTTTGAGCGCAGGCAGCGCGGAGGCCAAGGTCGAGATCACCGTCGACAAGGACAATCAGCAGATGACCGTCGCAGTCGACGGCGTCGCGCGGTATCACTGGCCGGTGTCGACCGGCATCCCCTCGCGCGAAACGCCGAACGGCGCATTCCGCACCTTCCGGATGGAAGAGGATCACTACTCCAAGGAATTCGACGACGCGCCGATGCCGCACGCGATCTTCTTCACCAAGGTCGGCCACGCCATCCACGGCACCGATTCGGTCGGCCGTCTCGGCTCGCCGGCGTCCCATGGCTGCGTGCGGCTGTCGCGCCAGAATGCCACGACGCTCTACGCGCTGGTGCAGCAGCAGGGCGTGCTCAACACCACGGTGACGCTGACCGGCTCGGCGCAGGTGGCGCTGGCGCGCAATCCGCGCGGCCGCACCAACAATGCAGTCGCCCGCGCGCCGCAGCAGCCAGCCGAAGAGCAGTACGCGACCACGGGCGATCCCGTGAACCTGACGCCGCCGGCGCAGCCCGCCCGCCGCTACATGCCGCAGGACGACAATTACATCTATCCGGCCGACGGCAGCGACACCGGCGCACGGTATCCGGCACCGCGCGGCACACGCCCGCTCTATGATGCGCAGGTTTACCAGCAGCAGCCGCGTCCCTATTACGACCAAGGCTCCGGCCAGCAGGGCTATTCCTATCAGCCGCAGCCGCGGCAGGTTTACCAGCCGCGCGGCTATTACTACCAGAACTGACGCTATCTGAACGCGGCGTCGCCGCGTTCCACGATCTTTCGCGCAGCATCGACGAAGGCGCGTGCGACCGGCTCGAGAATCTCGGGCCCGGTCGCTGCGAGATCGTCCGAGGGCGTGTGGAAGGTGCGATGGCGGCCGGCCATGCCGAGGAAGTTGGCGTAGCCCGCCGCGTGCACGTCACGCAGCTCGCCGACCGCCTGCTTCTCCGTCACTAGGCGTTTTGCCGCGACCTTGGCAAAGGCCTCATCGGTGAGCGCAACCGCGGATTTGCTGAGCACGAGATAGCGTTCTTCCTCGGGCCGATCGGTGCGCGCACCTTCCGCAAAGCCGTAGCACGCATTCGACGAGCCGAAGTGGATCCACGCCAGCGTGTCCTTCGGCGCCGGCGCGCCGTGCTTCAGGAACAACTCCATGCCGCCATGGCCGATCTCGTGGCCGGCGGTGGCGACGAAGACGAAATGCGCCGGCCATTTCTCGGCGGCGACGGTGCGCGCCAGCGCGAGGAAGTTGGCAATGCCGGGGCCGCGCTCGCAGACGCAGCTATACCAGCCGGTCATCGGCGTGGAGACCACGACGGTCGGCCCGCGGCCGGCGCCGGTCTCGGCGATGACGTTGCGGCCGGTGACATCGCGTTCGTAGTGGCCCTTGACGTCGAAGCTGACGGCCGCGCCATCGGCGAGCGCGCGCCCGAACGTCGCTTTCGACCTGGCGCCGACCACGATCACGGGCATCGGCCAGGGCACATCCTCCTGCGTGACGTTGTAAGCGAAGCGATCGTCGGCGGGATTGCCGATCATCAGCAGGATCGCTGCCGGCTTCTTCGCCGCCGCTTCAGCGATGGCCGCGCGATGGGCCGGCCCCAGATAGGCGCCGCGATCGAATGGCAGCTCCAACCAGAGGATATTGCCGGCGACATCGCCATCGCGTGCGAGCGGCGCCGACAGGTGGAAGCTCGCCCGGTCCTCCGGCGGCCACCAGAATGGCGTTGCCTCGACAATCGTGCCGACGGCTTCGGCGCTGGCCTGCTCGACGACATATTGCCGGCCTAGCACGACGGGCTGGAAGCTGACATCGAAACCCGCCTGTTTCATCTCGCCGGCAATCCAGTCGGCGGTCGCGTGATCGCCGGTAGAGCCGAAACGGTGCAGACCGAAGGAGGCATAGCGCGCCACGTCTTCATAGAGACTCGCGCCCGAAAGCACATCCTTGGCTGCCGCCTGACCGACCATGAGAACCACCATCGCTCCGATGAAGACAAGCCGCATGTGAGTGGCTCCCGTATCATTGCTTTTTGAGGCGCAGTTTCCGCCTTCCGCAGCCGCCGTCAACCGCGAGACTGGACGAAACGCGCAAAGATTTCATAAGCTCCTGTTTTCACGAGCGCTGTGATCCCCGATGCCGTCACGTGCCGCGACGATCCTGACCGTGCTCTCGGTTCTCACCGCAGGACAAGCCATGGCTCTTGATATGGCCTTTGATATCGAGGCGCATCGCGGCGGGCGAGCGCTGGTGCCGGAAAACACCCTGCCCGCCTTCGCCAACGCGCTGTCGATGGGCGTGGACACGCTGGAGCTCGACGTCGGCGTAACAGCGGACGGCGAGGTCGTCGTCTCGCATGAACGCGGGCTCAATCCGGATCTCGCGCGCAGTGCTGGCGGGACTTACATTACCCCGCCCGGCACGCCCTTGGTAAAACTGCGGCTGGACGAGGTCAGGACCTATGACGTCGGCCAGATCCGGCCGGACAGTGCCTATGCGAAACAATTCCCCGACCAGCGCGCCGTGCCGGGGACACGCATTCCCACCCTGAGCGAGCTGTTCGCGCTGGTACGGAAATCCGGCAACTCGCGTGTGCGCTTTAACATCGAGACCAAGATCGATCCGAATCGCCCGGACGAGACGCTCGATCCGCAAGCCTTTGTCACGAAGCTGCTGGGACTGATCGAGGCCGAAACCTTTTCCGACAGGGTTATGATCCAGTCCTTCGACTGGAGAACCCTGCAGCTCGTCCAGCAGCAGGCGCCGAAGATACCGACGGTGTACCTGACGCTCCAGCGCGGCACAGGCCAGACAGTCGTGCTGGACAAAGCCACCAACTGGACGGCAGGCTTCAGCCCGGCCGATCACGGCAGCTCGCTGCCACGGACGATCAAGGCGGCGGGCGGCGCAGTCTGGTCGCCCTATTTCGGCGATGTCACCGCCGCACTCATCGCCGAAGCCCACGAGCTCGGATTACGCGTCGTGGTGTGGACGGTCAACAAGCGCGAAGACATGGCGCGGATGATGGAGCTCGGCGTCGACGGGATCATTTCCGACAGGCCCGATCTGCTGCGCGAGGTTGCCGGCGAGAAGGGAATTACGCTACCGGCGGGGACGCCGGTCGCGCCGTAACTCCAGTCTCGTGTCCCGGATGTGGCGCAGCGTGCAAACGCTGCTCCGCAGAGCCGGGCCCCAAAGTTTGGGCCCCGGCTCTGCAGCGCACTGCTGAAGAAGCGCTGCGCTGCGTCCGGGGCACGGAGACGGTTGTCGTGTCGCCCTACTCTCCATTCTTCAAACGCCGGTACAACGCGCCCAGGATGTTGGAATAGTCGTCGGTCCAGACCCGCACCCTGTCGTCGGCTTCGGTCTGCTCCCAGACCTTCGAGGACGCGAGCCTGCCGACATCGGCCTCCTCGCGCGCTGAGATGACGACGTCGGTCGAGAAGATGTAGTCGCCATCGCGCCCCGAATCCTCGTTGAAGACCCAGCTCTTGAGATCGTTGGCGTCGGCAATGCCGACCACGACGGTCTCGAGATCGAGATGCCGGTTGGAGACGTGCATCACCACGGCACCGTGCGGGGCGAGCTTGTCCTTGTAGATCTTCATTGCCTCTTCGGTGGCGAGATGGATCGGGATCGCATCCGACGAATAGGCATCGACGATGATGAGGTCGTAGGCGCCGTCGGGCTCCTTTGCGAAGGTGAGGCGCGCATCGCCGATCACCGGCGTCATGTCCGGCAGGCAGCTCGAGATGTAGCGGAAATTTTTGGGGTCACGCGCGGCGTCCACCATCGACTGGTCGATCTCGAAGAATTTCCAGTCCTCGCCAGGTTCGGCGGCGCAGGCGAGCGTGCCCGATCCGACGCCGATCGCGGCGACCTTGAGCGGCCCGCCCTTGCGCTCGCGGATCGCGCTGACGGCCTGACCGATGCCGCCGTCCTTGTGATAGTAGGTGATCGGCTCGGGCCGGCCGGTGACCGGCGTGCCGTCATTGTTGCGGAACCGCTCGGCGCCGTGGATGGTGGTGCCGTGCATCAGCACATGGAAATAACCGCCGGGCGTCACCACGATCTTGTGCACGCCAAAGAAGCTGCGCACCGTCGTGACCCGGCCCTCGTCTGCCGGATAGACACGGATCAATGCCAGCGCGAGCGCGACGGTGGCAAAGATCTTCCAGCGGCCGGCATTGAGCGCCAGCGCCAGCAGCGCGGCGAGCACGCCGACGGCGCCGGCGACCCAGACGCGGTGATCCTCAAGCCAGGTCGAGGGGCTGCCGGTGGTAAAGGACGGCGCGACGAGCGCCACCGCGAGCGCGGCGAGCACCAGCCAATACCATTTGACGATGCCGGCGAGACGCTCGTTCGCGGACGGCCGGCACAGCGCGGCAAACGCGATCAGGATCGGGTATTCGGCGATCCACGAGAAGGTGAAGGGAGCAACGAGGCCAGCAAAGAGACCGCCGACCATGCCGCCGAACGACAGCGCGACATAGAAACCGGTGAGATATTTGGCCGCCGGCCGCGTCCGCGCCAGTTCGCCGTGGCAGGCCATGGCGATGACGAAGAAGCAGAGTTGATGGCCGCCGAGAGTCAGCAGCAAATTCTGCTCGCCGCCGAAGGCGAGCAGGACGATGACGCCCGCGATCGCGACCGGCTGCAGCATCAACATCCATTTGTGCGGCAGCAGCGGCCGCGACTGGAACACCACGACCCAGGTGAGCAGGTACAGCGACAGCGGCAGCACCCACAGCAACGGCGCCGCGGCGACGTCGGTCGAGATGTGCGCGGTGACCGCGATGAGCAGACCCGAAGGCACCGCGGCGAGGAAGATCCAGCGCAGCCGCGTCACGATATCAGGCGCCGGCGCATTGGCATCCTCGGTCCGCGCATCGGCCATCGCGAGCTTCGGCGAGCGCAACAACAGCACGCCGCAGGCGGCGATCAGGAGGATCAACAGGCCATAGCCACCGGTCCAGAACCGATTCTGCGCATGCAGCGTGAACATCGGCTCCAGCAGAAACGGATAGGACAGCAGCGCCAGGAAGCTGCCGATGTTGGAGGAGGCGTAGAGGAAATAGGGATCGTGCCCAGCGGGATGGCCGGTGCGAACGAACCAGGCCTGCAGCAGCGGATTGTTGGCGGCGAGCGCAAAGAACGGCAGGCCGATCGAGACCACGAACAGTCCGAGCAGCCAGAACGCATAGCCGGATGCCGGCGGATCGCCATAGGCCGAGGCAATGCCGAGCGGCAGCGTCACGAAGGCCGCGATCAGCAGCACCAGATGCACCGCCACCGGCACGATGCGGTTCTTCGTCTGCATCAACAGATGCGCATAGGCGTAGCCCGCCAGCAGCAGCGACTGGAAGAACACCATCGCCACCGACCACACCGCCGGCGAGCCGCCGAGCCGCGGCAGCACCATCTTCGTGAACAGCGGCTGCACCGAGAACAGCAGCAGCGCGCTGACGAAGATCGCAGCGGTGTAGACCGTCAGCAGCAGCCGGTTGCGCGAGGACGACGGCTGCTCCGTGGCGGCAGGTTGCACGATCGAATCCATGGAAGCTCCAGCCTACATTCCCCGGCGGGCGCCGGGCGCGCGCAATGGAGCACAAGGCGCCTGAACGGGCAATAAAGGCACTCGTGATGTTGCAGCTAGGAATGCCTGATATAGAGATGTCATTCCGGGGCGCGCGAAGCGCGAACCCGGAACCTCGAAATTCTCCGGTGCGGAGCCCGCACCTTAGTTCGATGCTGCGCATCGCCCCGGAATGACGCCAGGGAAATCATGAACGAAACCGACGTCGTCATCATTGGCGCTGGCCATAACGGCCTCACTTGCGCGGCCTATCTCGCGGGCGCGGGCCTGCGCGTGCGCGTGGTCGAGCGCCGCAAGGTGGTCGGCGGCGCCGCGGTCACCGAAGAGTTTCACCCCGGATTCCGCAATTCGGTCGCGGCCTACACTGTGAGCCTGCTCAATCCGCAGGTGATCCGTGACCTCAAGCTCACCGAGCAGGGCCTGCGGATCGTCGAACGGCGCGCCCAGAACTTTCTGCCCGCGCCTGATGGAAGCTATCTCCTGACCGGCGAGGGACGGACGAAGGCATCAGTCGCGCGGCTGAGCGCGCATGACGCAGGCGCGCTCGACGGATTTTCGCGCGAGCTGGAGGACATCGCCGACGTGCTCAGGCAGTTCGTGCTCCGCGCGCCGCCGAACCTCGTCGACGGCTTTGGCACAGCAGCCGTCCGTGAAGGCGTCAACGCCTGGAAGACCGCCAACATCCTGCGCGGCCTCACGCTGGAACAGAGCCGCAGCCTGCTCGATCTCTTCACCCGCTCGGCCGGCGAGATGCTGGACGAGCGCTTCGAGCATGATCTGGTCAAGGCCCTGTTCGGCTTCGACGCCATCGTCGGCAACTATGCGAGCCCCTACGCCGCCGGCTCCGCCTATGTGATGCTGCATCACGCCTTCGGCGAGGTGAACGGCAAGAAGGGGGTCTGGGGTCACGCCATCGGCGGCATGGGCGCGATCACGCAGGCGATGGCGGGCGCGGCACGCGACCGCGGCGTCGTGATCGAAACGGATGCCGGCGTCCGTGAGATCATCGTCGAGCGCGACCGCGCCGTCGGCGTCGTGCTGGAGAACGGCACGGCCATCCGCGCCAAATATGTCGCAGCCAATGTCAATCCAAAGCTGCTCTACACGCGGCTGGTCGCAGCCGACGCTCTTCCTGCGGACTTCCTCGCCCGCATCCGGCACTGGAAGAACGGCTCCGGCACCTTCCGCATGAACGTTGCGCTGGACCGCCTGCCCTCCTTCATGGCGCTGCCGGGCGAGGGCGATCATCTCAGCTCCGGCATCATCCTGGCGCCAAGCCTCGGCTATATGGACCGCGCTTATCTCGATGCGCGGGCGCAGGGCTGGAGCCGGGAGCCAGTCGTCGAGATGCTGATCCCCTCCACGCTCGACGACACGCTGGCCCCAGCGGGAAAGCACGTCGCCAGCCTGTTCTGCCAGCACGTCGCACCGGAGCTTCCCGACGGACAATCGTGGGACGACCATCGCGACGAGGTCGCCGATCTCATGATCGCGACGGTGGACAAATACGCGCCGGGTTTTGCGACGAGCGTGCTGGGCCGCCAGATCCTGTCCCCTCTCGATCTCGAACGGCAGTTCGGCCTCCTCGGCGGCGATATCTTCCATGGCGCGCTGACGCTGAACCAGCTGTTCTCGGCGCGGCCGATGCTGGGCCATGCCGATTATCGCGGGCCGTTGAAGGGCCTCTATCATTGCGGCTCCGGCGCCCATCCCGGCGGCGGCGTCACCGGCGCGCCCGGCCATAACGCCGCGCAGGCGATCTTGAGAGATCACCGGTCGCTGTTCGGAAACCGTGGATAGGTCTGTGGATGAGCTGTGGACTGGCTGTTGAATGGCCTGTGGTCAGACCGAGGATACATGGGCCAGAACGTCGGGACCGAACTTGGGGAAAGCCGGTGGACAATCGCGGGACAAGCGGGTGGACGGCGTCCCGGCAGGCGGTGGACAATTTGTGAAGATCACTGAGAACGCTCGCCCGAAAACGACCTCGCCCGCCAGGGGGTATCCCCTCGCGGGCGGTGATCAGGAAAAACCTCAAAAGAAAAATAGCCCCCGCTGGGAAATGGAGGCGGAAATTACTTCAAGGAGCTGCTAATCGAAGTGAACTTGTCGTTCAGGGTGACGCCCAGGCTGTTCACCACGGTGATGATCGCCAGAGCGATACCTGCGGCAATCAGGCCGTACTCGATCGCGGTTGCACCGGACTCGTCCGACCAGAACTTTTGAATCATGCGCTTCAAAACTCGCCTCCGTTTCAATTCCAAGCTGTGTTGGTTGGTTTCGACATCCGCAAAGATACGGGGCGCAACCTACAGCCCGGTTAACCGGGAACCGCAACTTATGCGGAAAAATGGCGACGAAAGTTCCAAAAATTGAACTCAACGGAACCCTGAATGCAGCCTTCTCCTACCCATCGCGCCAGCTTTTCGATCGGCAGCGAGGCCGACGCCCGACGCGTCGTCGACGTGCTCACCGAGGTGTTTTTTGACGGCGATGCGGCGGTTGCCGCCTTCGAGCGGCCGGACGGACCGTGGGACGTCACGCTCCATTTCGCCGAGGCGCCCGATCAGGCTTGGCTGCGTGAACTCGTTGCAACTTCAGCAGGAAATGCGATCGCCGCGACTCTTCTCTTCGACACGGTCGAGGCAAAGGACTGGGTCAAGGCCAGCCTGGAAGATCTCGTCCCGGTCCCGGCCGGGCGCTTCGTCGTGCACGGCAGCCATGACCGCGACCGCGTGGCGCCGAACAAGCTCGCCATCGAAATCGAGGCGGCGCTTGCCTTCGGCACCGGCCACCACGGCACCACCCGTGGCTGTTTACTGCTGCTTGACCATGTCCTTAAGAGTTCCCGCCCGAGGAACCTGCTCGACCTCGGCACCGGAACCGGCGTACTCGGCATCGCGGCCGCCAAGGCGCTGCATCGCGCGGTGCTCGCCTCCGACATCGACCCTCCGTCGGTGCGGGTGGCGGCGGAGAACGCGGTGCTGAACGAGGTCGGCAACCAGGTGCGGGTGATTCGCGCCACCGGCTTCGCCGCGCCGGATTTCGAAAAGGCCGGTCAGTTCGACCTGGTGCTCGCCAACATCCTCGCCAACCCGCTCAGGCAATTGGCGGGCCCGATGGCGCGGCATCTTGCGCCCGGCGGACGCGTCATCCTCTCCGGCCTGTTGACGCACCAGGCCCCCGCCGTGATCGCCGCCTACCGCGCGCGCGGTCTCATGCCGTTGAAGCATCTGCGGATCGAGGGGTGGAGCAGCCTGTTGTTGCGGAAGATGGGGTGAGCGAGGTGTCGCAGGGTGGGCAAAGCGCAAGCGTGCCCACCATGCGTCCGCGAAAAAAGGAAAGATGGTGGGCACGGCGCTTTGCGCCTTTGCCCACCCTACGGCATTATCGATGCTGCCCTACTCCGCGGGCTTCTCGTCCCGCCGCATCGGAGGCTCGTCCTGCAAGGTACGCCTCGCGCGGCGCTCGGCGATACGATCGATCATCTGGCGCATGACGCCGCGCGGCTTCTTCGCTGCAGCCGCAGTCGGGACGCGACGCACCGGCGGCGAAATCTTCTCAAACGTGAATGCTGGCATCGTGTGTCCCCTCGCCGTTGAGATGAACCACCTGCTCGAATTTCCCTGTCATCCGGACGAAGCGCAACTGCCGCATCCTTTACTCCACTCAATTCGAATGGAACCATTCAAGCACAGTCCATGCCAGATGCGACGCGAATGCGTCCAGATTGCGGACTCGTCCCCATGATCCTAAAGTGATCCACCATGTTCGAAGCACACTTCCAGACATTCGAGGAGCCGGAAGCCGGCGTCGCATTGACGGCGCGGCTCGCCGCCCTTCGCGAAGAACTCGCCCGCCGCAAGCTGACCGGCTTCGTGATCCCGCGCGCCGATCAGCAGCAGAACGAATATGTGCCGCCCTCGGAAGAACGGCTGGCCTGGCTGACCGGTTTCACGGGGTCGGCGGGACTCTCGGTGGTGCTGACCCAGGAGGCCGCTCTGTTCGTCGATGGCCGCTACACGCTTCAGGCCGCCAAGCAGGTCGATGCAAAGGCCTGGGCCGTGGAATCGCTGATCGACCCGCCGCCGGAGAGCTGGGTGTCCGCGCATCTGAAGGCCGGTGACCGCCTCGGATTTGATCCGTGGCTGCACACTTTTGCGGCAGCCGAGCGCCTGTCTGCCGCCTGCGCCAAGGCCGGCGCCGAGCTGGTCGCCGTCGACAGCAATCCAATCGACGCAATCTGGCAGGACCGCCCGCAGCCGCCGCTCGCCCCCGTCACCGTGCACAGCCCGCAGAATGCCGGCGTCACTGAAGCCGAGAAGCTGACGCAGATCAGGGCCGAGATCGTCAAGCTCGGCGCCGACGCGCTGGTGCTGTCGGACAGCCACGCGGTGGCCTGGACCTTCAACATCCGCGGTGCCGACGTTGCGCACACGCCGCTGCCGTTGTCCTATGCGCTGGTGCCGAAGGACGGTCGCCCCACCATCTTCATCGACCATCGAAAACTCTCCAACCTCACGCGCGACCACCTCGAGCAGTCCGCCGACGTGCGCGAGCCCGATGCGATGGCGCCGACGCTGATGGCGCTGGCCAAAAGCGGCGCTGCGATCGCGCTCGACGGTGCCACAGCCGCCGATGCGCTCAGCCGCCTGATCGCGGGAGCCGGCGGCAAGCCGGTACGCGGCAGCGATCCGATTGCACTGCTCAAGGCGGTCAAGAACGCGACCGAGATCAAGGGCACGCAGACGGCGCATCGGCGCGACGCCGTGGCGCTGGCGCGCTTCCTCGCCTTCATCGACCGCGAGGCCGCAAGCGGCAAGCTCACGGAGATCGACGCGGTCGAGGCGCTGGAGACGTTCCGCCGCGACACCGGCGCGCTGAAGGACGTGTCGTTTCCCACCATCTCGGGCACCGGCCCGAACGGCGCCATCGTGCACTACCGCGTCACCCGCAAGAGCAACCGTCGGATCGCACCCGGCGATCTGCTGCTGATTGATTCCGGCGCGCAGTACGAAGACGGCACCACCGACGTCACGCGCACCATGGCGGTGGGCGAACCCACCGCTGAGATGCGCGACCGCTTCACCCGCGTGCTGCGCGGCCATATCGCGATCGCGCGCGCCGTCTTTCCGGACGGCACCACGGGCGCGCAGCTCGACACGCTGGCACGGCAATATCTCTGGGCCGCCGGCGTCGATTTCGAGCACGGCACCGGTCACGGCGTCGGCAGCTATCTCTCGGTGCACGAAGGGCCGGCGCGGATCTCGAAGCTCGGCACCACGCCGCTGAAGCGCGGCATGATCCTCTCCAACGAGCCCGGCTACTACAAGACCGACGGTTTCGGCATCCGCATCGAGAACCTCGAGCTGGTGGTGGCCGCCGACATCAAGGGCGCCGAGAAGCCGATGAATGCGTTCGAGACGCTGACGTTGGCACCGATCGACCGGCGGCTGATCGATGTGGCGATGCTGAGCCGCGACGAACTCGGCTGGCTCAATGCCTACCACGCGCGTGTAAGGGCCGAGGTGCGGCCGGCGCTGGACGAGGCGACGCAGGCCTGGCTCGATCAGGCGACGGCGGAGCTGAAGGCGTAGCGAGCGAGCCGGAGCGGCGCTGCATGGCGCTAGGCGATTTGCGCAACGCTGCTTCCTCACCTCAGCTGTCATGCCCCGCGCAGGCGGGGCATCCAGTACGCCGCGGCTCCTCGATTCAACCACAACTGCCTCTGGAATACTGGATCGTCCGCCTTCGCGGACGATGACACCACCATTGGGCACGAGCAACGCGGCCAATCGGGCGCCATCGCGCCCTCACCATAACCATCCCGGAATCCGTATAGCCGCATTCCGAAACGCCGATATCCGTCTTGCGCGGGCGCGCTACAGTCGATTCGAACTCGAAAGACGGACACCAATGCACGGCATGATCAGCAAGCCGCCGCGAGCGGCGGCCAACCTCGCGACGTCGCGCCTGGTGCTGCTGTTGCTGGTCGTGATGACCGGGATCGCGCCGATCTCGCTTTATATCCTGGTTCCGGCACTGCCGGTGCTGGCGACGAATTTCGGCAGCGACATCTCGATCGCGCAGATGACGGTGTCGCTCTACATGGTCGGCATCGCGCTGTCGCAGCTCATCATGGGACCGCTGTCGGACCGGTTCGGACGGCGTCCGGTGCTGCTCGGAGGGCTGGCGCTGATGATCGTGGCCAGCGTCGCGTGCATTTTCGCCGAGACCTTGCCGCAATTGATCGCCGCACGCTTTTTCCAGGCGCTCGGCGGCGCCTCCGGCATGGTGATCAGCCGCGCCATCATCCGCGACATCTACGAGCGCGACCGCGTCGCCTCGATGATCAGCCTCGTGGTCGCCGCGCTGATGATCGGGCAGATGGTTTCGCCGCTGACCGGCGGCCTGATCGAGACTGCGTTCGGCTGGCGCGCGATCTTCTACGCCATCACCATCGCCGCGATCATTGTCGCCGTCGGCATCGCGGTGGCGCTGCCCGAAACGCGGCGCAGCCGCGCCGCCGGCAGCGGCTTCCGCGGCGACGTCGGCATCCTGATCCGCAACCGCGCCTTCGTCGGCTATGTGATGTGCCAGGTGCTGGCCTCTCAGATCATCTTCACCTTCGCGGGCGGCGGCCCCTACATCGTGGTGACGCAGATGGGCCGCAGCAGCGCCGAATACGGCGCCTGGTTCGCGACCTCGGGCTTTGCGTTTCTCGTCGGAAATCTGCTCTGCGTACGCTTTGCGCCGCGGCATTCGCTGGAAAAATTGATCTGGTTCGGGCTCGCCCTCCAGCTCGCCGGCAGCCTTGCGAACCTGCTGTGGAGTATCATCGGCTGGAACGAGGCCCCGGCCTGGCTGTTCGGCACGCAGATGATCGTGATGGCCGGCAATGCCTTCGTGATGGCGAATTCGGCCGCCGGCGCCATCAGCATCCGCCCCGAGGCCGCCGGCACCGCCTCCGGCACGATGGGCTTCCTCCAACAGGGCATCGGCGCACTGATGTCGCAATTCGGCGCCTATCTCGGCGGCCACTCCGTAACGACGCTGCCACTCACCGCCGCAGTCCTCGCGATCTCGCTGCTCTGTGCCTGCGTGATGATCTTCGTCGTCCCCCGCCGCGAAGTGGTGGTGAGCGAGGCACTGATCGAGCAGGCGGAAGAGGAAGAGAGCGGGATGATGTAGCTGTCGCTGGGCGCGACGGCGTCACCCTGCATTCGGTGTCATCCCCCGCGAAGGCGGGGGATCCAGTATTCCAGAGACGCTGCGGGGGATACGGATAGGCTGGGGCGTACTGGATTCCCCGCCTTCGCGGGGAATGACGGCGGAGTGGGTGGTACCAGCGTGCCCCTCACTCCCCGATCAGCGTCAGCCACTCGTCCTCGGTCAGCACCTTGACGCCGTGCTTGTTGGCCTCGGCCAGCTTCGAGCCCGCGCCAGGACCGGCAACGACGAGATCGGTCTTCTTCGACACCGAGCCTGAGACCTTGGCGCCCAACCGCTCCGCTGTGGCCTTGGCCTCGTCGCGCGTCATCTTCTCCAGCGAGCCCGTGAACACCACCGTCTTGCCGGCGACGGCCGAGTTGCTCTTCGGCTTCTCGGCGTCGACGATCTCGACTTCCTTGGTCAGCCGCTCAACGATGCCGCGGTTGTGGCTCTCGCCGAAATAATCGGCGATGCTCTTGATCACGGTGTCGCCGATCTGGTCGAGCGCGTCCATCTCGGCCATCGCCTCTTCGTCGCCCTTGGCGACCTTGAGGCAGGCATCGTGGAAGGCGTCCCACGAGCCGTAGCCGCGTGCCAGCGCCAGCGCCGTGGTCTCGCCGACATGACGCATGCCGAGCGCATAAATGAAGCGTTCGAGCGCGATTGTGCGCCGACTCTCGATGGCGCCGAACAGGTTGCGCACCGAGGTGGCACCGTAGCCCTCGATTTCCTCGAGCTTGAGCTTCGCGTTGCGCTTCTCCAGCGTGAAGATGTCGGCGGGCTCCTTGACCCATCCCTCGTCGAAGAAATACTGCAGCTGCTTCTCCCCTAAACCGTCGATGTCGAAAGCACGGCGCGAAACGAACAGCTTGAGGTGTTCGATCTTCTGATAGGGGCAGGCGAACTCGCCGCTGCAGCGAGCACGGGATTCCTCTTCGCCGGCGGCGGTTGCGCCGCGGACAACGTCGGTGTGCAGCGGGCACGGGCACTTCTTCGGGAAGGAGAATTCCTTGGCGCTCTTCGGCCGCTTGTCGAGGACGACGTCGACGATCTGCGGGATCACGTCGCCGGCGCGCTGGACCACGACGGTGTCGCCGATCCTGATATCACGCCCCTCGCGCAGCACCTCGCCCTTGTTGCCGATGCCCTTGATATAGTCCTCGTTATGCAGCGTGACGTTCTGCACGATCACGCCGCCGACGCCGATCGGCTCGAGCTTGCCGACCGGCGTGAACGAGCCGGTGCGACCAACCTGGATCTCGATGTCGCGCAGCAAGGTCATGGCCCGCTCGGCCGGGAACTTGTGCGCGATGCCCCAGCGCGGCGTGCGCGAGACGAAGCCGAGACGCTCCTGCCAGTCGATGCGGTCGACCTTGTAGACGACGCCATCGATATCGTAGTCGAGCTCGGCGCGCTCTTCCTCGATGCTCCGGTGGAACGCGACCAACTCCTCGACGGAGTGGCACAGCTTGGTCAACGGATTGGTCTTGAAGCCGCAGCGCTCGAACCAGCCGATCATGCCGCTCTGCGTCCCTTCAGGCATCGCGCTCATCTGCCCCCACGCATAGGCGAAGAAGCCGAGGGGACGCGAGGCGGTGATGGTCGGGTCCTTCTGCCGGAGCGAACCGGCCGCCGAATTGCGTGGATTGGCAAAGATGGTGTCGCCGGCCGCCTTCTGCCGCTCGTTGAGCGCGAGGAACGCCTTCTTGGTCATGTAGACCTCGCCGCGCACCTCGCAGATATCGGGGATGTTCCGGCCCTTCAGCTTCTGCGGCACGTCTTCGAGGGTGCGGATGTTGGCGGTGACATCCTCGCCGACTGCACCGTCCCCGCGCGTCGCCGCGGTGACCAGCTCGCCGCCCTCGTAGCGCAGCGACATCGAGAGGCCGTCGATCTTCGGCTCGGCGGAGAAATTGACCTTGTCGTCGTCGAGCTTCAGGAAGCGCACGATGCGGCCGACGAAGTCGCGCACGTCCTCTTCGGCAAAGGCGTTGTCGAGCGACAGCATCGGAACGGAATGCCGGACCTTCTTGAAGCGGCCTGACGGCGCCGCGCCGACCTTTTGCGAGGGCGAGTCCGAGGTGACGAATTCAGGAAAGCGCTTCTCGATCGCGTTGAAGCGCTGGCGTAGCGCGTCGTACTCGGCGTCGGTGACGGTGGGCGCGTCCTCCTGATAGTAGCGCTCGTTGTGCCCCTCGATCTCCAGCGCCAGCCGCATGTGCTCGACCTTGGCCTGGGCCTTGGTGAGGTCGGCGAGGTCGCGAGGCGGTGTTGCTTTGGATTTTGCTGCTCTGGCCATGGTGCTTGGATACGACGGAGCGGGTAGCACGGTAAAGGCGTGTAGAAAGCTCGTGCCCCGGACGCAGCGCAGCGCTCCCGGCGATGCGGAGCATTGTCCCGTGCGCTGCAGAGCCGGGGCCCACGTGGCAGAAATCTGGGTCCCGGCTCTGCGGAGCAGCGCTGCGCGCTGCGCCGCGTCCGGGACACACAATCAAGCCGTGGCCGCCTTGAGCAGCCGTTCCGCGGCCGCCCTCGCCTCGGCCGTGATCTCGGCGCCGGCCAGCATGCGGGCGATTTCCTCGCGGCGGTGGTCGGCCGCCAGCGCATTGACGCGGGTGGCGACACGCTTGCCCTTGTCGAGGGCATCCTTGGAGATCAGCAGGTGCTGGTCGGCGCGGGCGGCGACCTGCGGGGCGTGGGTCACGGCCATCACCTGCACCTTGCCGGCAAGCCGCGCCAGGCGCCCGCCGATGGCGTCGGCGACCGCACCGCCCACGCCGGTGTCGATTTCGTCGAACACCAGCGTCGGCGCCGAGCCGCGGTCGGACAGCACGACCTTGAGCGCGAGCAGGAAGCGCGACAGCTCGCCGCCGGAGGCGACCTTCATCATCGGTCCTGGCTTGGTGCCCGGATTGGTCTGCACCCAGAACTCGACGCGGTCGAAGCCTTGCGGGCCTGGAGCTGCCTCATCGGTCGCGACCTGGGTCATGAACTTGGCGCGTTCGAGCTTCAGCGGCGCGAGCTCGGCATTGACCGCCTTGTTGAGCTTCTCCGCCGATTTCTGCCGCACCAGCGACAGCTTCTTGGCGGCGGCGGCATAGCGGCTATCTGCCTCGATCGCGGCCTGCTCCAGCTTCTTCAGCCGCGAGGCGCCGGCATCGATCAGCACGACGTCGGCGGCGTATTTGGCGGCCAGCGCGGCGAGCCCGTCGACCGGCGTCGAATATTTGCGCGAGGCGGCCCTCAGCGCGAACAGGCGCTCCTCGATGCGTTCGAGCTCGGCCGGATCGAAATCGGTCGCGGCGAGCGCCGCCTGCAGATGCTGGTCGGCTTCCTCCAGCGCGTTGATCGCCGCGTCGATCGCCTTCACGGCGGGCTCGACCAGCGCGGGCGAATTGACGGCGCGGCGTTCCAGCCGGCGTACCGCCGCCGACAGAGTCGAGACCGGCGAATGGTGGCCACCGACAGCCTCCTGCGCCTCGCGCAAATCGGAGGCGATCTTCTCGCCCTGCATCATGGTGGTGCGGCGGCTGGCGAGCGAGGTTTCCTCGCCGTCCTTGGGCGCGAGCTGCTTCAGCTCGGCGGAGGCGTGGCGCAGATAGTCGGCTTCCCGCGCGGCGCGCTCCATGGCGGCGCGATGCTCCTCCAGCGCGGTATTGGCGGTGCGGCGTGCGTCCCAGAGCGTTTCGACCGCGGCAACGTCCTTCTCCAGGCCGGCGAACGCGTCGAGCAGGCGGCGGTGGGTGGCGGCATCGACCAGCGCACGCTCGTCATGCTGGCCGTGGATCTCGACCAGGGCGGCGCCGACCGCCTTCAGTGTCTGCACGCTGATCGACTGGTCGTTGATGAAGGCCCGGGTGCGGCCGTCGGCGAGCTGCACGCGGCGGAGAATCATCTCGCCGGTGTCCTCCAGGCCATTCTCGGCAAGGATCTTCGTCGCGGGGTGATTCTTGGGGACATCGAACACGGCAGTCACCTGCCCCTGCTCCACGCCGTGGCGCACGAGGCCGGCGTCGCCGCGGCCGCCGAGTGCCAGCGCAAAGGCATCGAGCAGGATGGATTTGCCCGCACCGGTCTCGCCGGTCAAAACCGCGAGGCCGGTGGCGAATTCGATATCGAGCCGTTCGATCAGGACGATGTCACGGATCGACAGACGCGCCAGCATGGAACCAAATTTCCTAGCCGAGACCCATCTTCTTGAAAGTCCGGCTGATCCAGGACCCCTGATTCTCGCTCGGTTCGAGACCGCCGGATTTTACAAGATTATAGGCGTCCTTGTACCAGCGGCTGTCAGGAAAATTGTGCCCAAGCACGGCCGCCGCGGTCTGCGCCTCGCCGACGATGCCGATCGCCATATAGGCCTCGGTCAGCCGGAACAGCGCCTCCTCGACATGGCGGGTGGTCTGATACTGCGTGACAACGGTCTTGTAGCGGTTGATCGCCGCCGTGTAGTCGCGCTTCTGCGCGTAATAGCGGCCGACATTCATTTCCTTGCCGGCAAGCTGGTCGCGCGCACCCTCGATCTTGGCCTTGGCGGATGTCGCGTATTCCGAGCTCGGATATTTGCGCACCACCTCTTCAAGGGCGGCGATCGCCTTCTCGGTGCGGGCCTGGTCGCGGCTGGTGTCCGGGATCTGGTCGTAATGGGAGGCGGCGATCAGATATTGCGCATAGGCTGCATCCGGGCTGCCGGGATGCAGCGTGACGTAGCGGGTGGCGGCGCCGATGCAGCCGTCGAAGTCGCCGCCCTGGTAGGACGCATAGGCCGACATCAGCAGCGATTTGCGGGCCCAGTCGGAATAAGGATGCTGGCGGTCGACCTCTTCGAACTTCTTGTTCGCCGCCTTCATGTCCTTCTTCTCGTTCATGAGGTACAGGCCCTCATTGTAGATCTTGTCGGCGGGCTCCTCGACGAAGGTGTCGTCCTTGGCGGTGAACTTGTCCCAGAGCGAACCGGTGCCGCAGCCGGCCAGCGGCAGTGCGAGCATCATGAAGGTGACGGCCTGCAGCAGCCCACGGGCCCGCGACGAGACCGAGAAATATCCGCGCGTCGTACGCTGTGCCGACATGAGTTTAAGCCCTGACGCCCTGTGATGCGGTGCCGCCAGCCCATGAACCCCGTCATGGGCGCGAAATGTAACCGTGGTGCCTGCCATGCGACCACGCCGATGTATCCGAAAAGCGATCTTTAACCAACCGGATAGGCAGGCATTTCGCCCGGATTAAGGCGAACGTGCCGCAATCCTAGCCGATCGTGGTTACCAGGAGTTTCCCGGGGTAAGCCGCTGCCTGAGGCCGGCGGCAACAGCTTTGTTCAGGACACGTCCGGCCCGTAGGCCGCAGCGATCCGGCCGCCGACGATACCGCGACCGACCTCGCCCACAGGACGCGTGGTGCGGCGGGCCGCCTCGCCCTCGACCACCCGCCAGGCGGTACGGTCGGCGAGCAGCGCGGTCAGGACAGCGTGGTTGAGCTTGTGGCCGCCACGCACCGAGCGGTAGGCGCCGAGCAGCGGCAGGCCGGCCAGCGACAGGTCGCCGATCACGTCCAGCACCTTGTGGCGGGCGCATTCATCGGCGTAGCGCAGGCCCTCGGTGTTGAGCAGCCGCTCGTCGTCGAACACGACGGTGTTGTCGAAGGAGGCGCCGAGGGCATAGCCCGCGCTCCAGAGCCGCGCCACGTCGCTCATCAGACCGAAGGTCCGGGCCCGGCCGACTTCGCGGCGGAAACGCTCCGGGTTGAGGTCGAAGGCGTAGCTCTGCTGGCCGATGACGGGATTGGTGAAATCGATCTCGACCTCGACGCAGAACCCGTTGGCGTAGGGCCTGATCTCGCCGAAGGAGTCGCCGATCTTGACCGAGATCGGCTTCAAAATCTGAATGAAGCGGCGCTGTGCCGGCTGGGTCACGATGCCGGCCTGGTCGATCGCCGCAATGAAGGCCGCGGCGCTGCCGTCCATGATCGGCACTTCGGGACCATCGATCTCGATGGTGGCGTTGTCGACACCCATACCCCGCAGTGCAGCAAGCACGTGCTCCGCGGTGGACACCAGCGGACCGTTGCGATCGCCGAGGACGGTGGCGAAGTCGGTCGCGATCACCTGCTCGGCGGTCGCCTGAACTTCGCGATCACTTCCCTCGAGGCCGGTGCGGACAAAAATAAAACCGGCGTCGACAGGCGCAGGCCCAAGGGTGAGAGTGACGGGAAGACCGGAATGAACGCCCACGCCTGCCACGGAGGCTTGCGCACGAAGCGTTGTTTGCCGGCTAAATTTCATCAGGAACCCGCCCCACTACGACCCACTGCGACTTATACTGGACTCACTTGGCCGGCCAGTGCCGAGCTCCTGCGAATCCGTATCCCCAAGTCACGGCAAACCATAGTCACTGCCTCAAACAGCGCCAACTCACGCTTTTTTACCGATTGTTACCCCAAACCTGCCGTATTCGCGCCAAGGCTTAACCAAATTGCGCCGAGGTTTTGGGTCGCTTTCGGCAGTTTGACTGAACACCCAAACACGTAATTAATTATTTAAAATCAGTTGCTTGTCTGCGCAATCCGGATATGCACGGGACAAAAGGAAAGGTCCCGGCAAGCTTGTTGCCGGGACCTTTTTTCGTCTGCCTTATTGTAACAATCCTCAGGTCGCCTGCCGCCGCAGGAAGGCCGGGATATCAAGATGGTCGTCACCCTGTGGCGCCGGCGCAACAGGCGCCGGACGGCCGTGCATGTCCAGCCCCTGCGGCGCGGGACGGCGGGCGTACTCAGATACCGGCTCGGTCGACGCGATCTGCTGCGCCACGGTCTTCTGCTGGCGGCGCTCGGGCAGCGGCGGCATCGCGGGACCGGCGGTGCGGGCCGCGACCGGCGGCTCGCTTTCCTCGTCGCGACGGCCGAGGCCGACATTGGCGAGGCGCTGCAGCAGCGACAGGCGGGTCTTCTGCGGGGTCTCCTCCTCGACCTCGCCACGGGCCTGGCGAATCTCGGCCTGGGCCGGCATCGGCAGCTCATCGAGGCGCGGCATCCGCGGCGCACGGGCCGGCGCACGCTCGGCTTGCGGCGGAATGAAGTTTTCCGGCGTCATCGGCTCCTGCATCGCGACCGGGGCCATGTCGGGCTCCGGAAACAGCGTCGGCTTCTGCGCAATCGGGCGCACGGTGACGTCGCCATAGGTCTGCATCGGCGCGGGCGCCTGCGGGACCTCCGCAACGGCGGCGGCGATGGCGGCGAGCGCGGCGCGCTCGACATTCGGACGGGGCGCCATCGGCGCGGCAGCGACCGGGGCTGCGGCCGGAATCTGGCCTTCTAGCTTCTGGGCGCGCTCAGCCATACGCTGATTGTCGGCGCGGAGCCGCGCGGTCAGGTCGGCAAGACGGCTCTCGGCGGCGACGGCCGGAGCTGCGGGAGCTTGCTGCGCCTGCGGCGCCGCATTCGCAACCGGAGCGGAGGTCGCCTGGCTGTTGCGGGCGATCGCGGCCTGCTCGATGCCGGTGGCAACGACGGAGACGCGGATCAGACCGTCGAGGGCTTCGTCGAAGGTGGCGCCGACGATGATGTTGGCGTCCTGGTCGACTTCCTCGCGGATACGGGTCGCGGCTTCGTCGACCTCGAACAGGGTGAGATCCTTGCCGCCGGTGATGGAGATGAGGAGGCCCTTGGCGCCCTTCATCGAGCTGTCGTCGATCAGCGGGTTGGCGATCGCGGCTTCGGCGGCGGTCAGCGCGCGCTTGTCGCCGGAGGCTTCGCCGGTGCCCATCATCGCCTTGCCCATCTCACGCATGACGGCGCGGACGTCGGCGAAGTCGAGGTTGATCAGTCCTTCCTTGACCATCAGGTCGGTGATGCAGGCAACGCCCGAGTACAGCACCTGGTCGGCCATCGCGAAGGCGTCGGCGAAGGTGGTCTTCTCGTTGGCGACCCGGAACAGGTTCTGGTTCGGGATGATCAGCAGCGTATCCACGACCTTGTGAAGCTCGTTGATGCCGGCTTCGGCCGTGCGCATGCGGCGGCCGCCCTCGAAGTGGAAGGGCTTTGTCACGACGCCGACGGTGAGGATGCCCATGTCGCGCGCGGTCTTGGCGATCACGGGAGCTGCACCGGTTCCGGTGCCACCGCCCATGCCCGCGGTGACGAACACCATGTTGGCGCCCGAGAGATGGTCGCGCAGCTCGTCGATCACTTCTTCCGCCGCCGCCGCGCCGACGTTCGGCTGCGAGCCGGCGCCGAGGCCTTGCGTGACCGCCGTGCCCATCTGCACGATGCGCTGCGCCTTCGACATCGTCAGCGCTTGCGCATCGGTGTTGGCGACGACGAAGTCGACGCCCTGAAGGCCCGCCGTGATCATGTTGTTGACGGCGTTGCCACCGGCGCCGCCGACGCCGAACACGGTGATCCGGGGCTTCAACTCGTGAATATCAGGAACGTTGATGCTGATGGTCATGTTTGCCTCTCGATCACGTGCGCGTGGGTTCGCCCCGGCCGGCGGCCGCGGGAGTTGGTGAAAGTCGGGAATTGCGGAAATGAATCATCAGAAGCCCTCGCGTAGCCATCGTCCGACCTTTCCGAAATAACCGCCGGTCCCTGTCTTGACCTGCTGCCGCGTATGCCGCGGTTCGACATGTTCGTGGTGAACATATTGCGGGTAGACGAGAAGTCCGGCCGGCACCGCGAACGCGGCGTTCTTCGCCTCGTTGGGCAGCCGGCCGAAGCCGAGCGGACGTCCGACCCGCACGGGCCGGCCGAGAATCTGGGTGCCGAGTTCGACGAGGCCGGTCAGCTGCGAGGCGCCGCCCGAGAGCACGACCCGGCCGTTGGGCTCTGAGGCGAAGGGCGAATCCTTCAGCTTGTCCCGAACCATTTCGAAGACTTCCTCGGCACGGTGCTTGACGATGTTGGCGATGGTGGCGCGGGAGACGATCTGCGGCAGATCCTGCTCGTCACCGGCTGTCGGCACAGACATCAGCTCACGCGAGTCCGATCCGCCGGTGATGACGGTCCCGTATAACGTCTTGATTCGCTCGGCATCGGCAATGGTCGCGGAGAGTCCGCGCGCCAGATCCATCGTGATGTGTTGCCCGCCGACCGCAAAACCCGCCGCATGAACGAAACGGCCGCCGGAATAGACCGCGATCGTGGTGGTGCCGGCGCCCATCTCGACGACGGCAGCTCCCAGATCGGCCTCGTCGTCGGTCAGCACCGACAATCCGGCGACATAGGGGCTCGCCGCCATGGCTTCGACATTGATGTGGCAGCGTTCCACCGCCAGCATCAGGTTCCGCGCCACGGTGGCGTCGCAAGTAACGACGTTCATGTCGACGCCGAATTGATGCGCGACCATGCCACGGGCGTCGCGGATACCCTTGACGCCGTCGAGTGTGTAGCCGACCGGCAGCGCGTGCAGCACGGTGCGGCCTTCGCCGGTGGCGTGACGCATGCCGGTCGAGGTGACGCGGCTGACATCGGCCTGCGTCACGGCGCCACCACGGATATCTGCGGCGGCTTCGACCAGCTGGCCGGAAAGCCGGCCGCCGGAGACCGAGAGCAGCACGGACTCGACCCGCACCTTGGCCATTTTCTCCGCGAGCGCGACGGCCTGGCGCACGGCCTGCTCGCATTCGGTGAGGTCGATCACCGCGCCGCCCTTCATGCCGCGCGACTGGATCTGGCTGTATCCGATCAGTTCCACCGCATGGGTGCGGCCGCGCAGCGCCTCGCTCGGCGCCGACGGCTTCAGCCGCGCAATCATGCAGGCGATCTTGCTGGTGCCGATGTCGAGACAGGCGACGAGGCCGCCGCGCTTGTGCGGCATCGGGCGCGTCTTCGGCGTCTGGGTGCGATCAAGACCGGTCATGCGGCGTCCCCGGCCTTCTTTTTCTTCTTGTCCTTGAACAGCTCCTCGCGCGCCTTGGCGGCGTCCTCGGACAGCTGCACCACCAGACGATCAGGCAGGCGCATGTCGACGGCGACGATGTCGCGCGAGAACAGCCGGTCCTCCTTGTCGAGCTTGGACAGCATCGCCAGCGCGTTGCCGACGTCCTGCTCGGGCAGACGGATGTCGAGACCGTCCTTGAGCCTCAGGTTCCAGCGCCGCTCGCCGACGAAGATCGCGGCCTTGGTGATCGAATTGACCTGCGGATAGCGCGCCAGCAGCGCGAGGAAATCGCGGGCCTGACTCTCGGCGCCCTTGCCGACCACGAGCGGCAGCGACAGGAAGCGCCGAGAAACGTAGGGTTCGAGCACGGCGCCGTCATCGGCGATGACCGAGAGCCGGCCCGCCTCCTGCCACAGCGCGAATGCCTTGCGCTCGGTGAGCTCGATCATCAGCTGGCCCGGATAAAGCTTCAGCACGGTCGCATCGGCGATCCACGGATTGGCCTTGAGCTTGTCGCGCACCGCGTCAGCATCGAGGAACAGCAGCGAGGAACGGCCGCTGACGCCGCCAATGGCCAGGATCTCGTCTTGGGTGAGGTGCTTGCGGCCGTTGATCACGACGGAGGTGATGCGGAAGCCGGCGGAATTGGCCAGCGCGTTGCGGGCATCGCTGACCGCGGTGATGAAATCCTGGAGATGGCCGCCCTTGACGATGCCGAAACCGCAGCTTCCGATCAGCAGCAGCACGGTCATGCTGATCCCGACCCGGCGCGGCAGATAGCGCTCGATCAGCGCGACCACGCGCGGCGGCGGCTCACGCTCGACGATGGCCTTGGCCTTGATCTTGGCGGCAGCACGCGCGGCGTGAAGTCTTTCCTGGCGCTTGTCCTGCAGCCACTCGCGCAGAAGCACGACCGCTCCGACAGCGGCCGCCTTCAGGTCAGCTTGGGGCCTCAGCGATCTGAAAAGCGACCGGGTGAGGCTTCCTGCTCCATCCATTGCACGAGCTCGTCAACAGTTTGCCCGCGACATCGCGCGGATCCTGGCGAACATGACGTCTTCGACGTGCCGGGCCGGGTGCTGGTCTTCAGCAGAAGAAGCCTCTCCCCTTCAAAGCGTTCGCTGGAGGTGACGTCACCCCCGAGAGCTCACGCGCCGGCAGCCAAAGCGCCATATGCGCCGCCAGCGTTAACCTTCGGACGTCCTGGTAAACAAAAGGTAAAGTTCGTTAACGTCCGGCGCATTTTGCCCCGCGATGTGAGGCATTTATGCCGCGATGTCCGGCATTTTACCGGTTTTGGACCCCAAACCGGCCCGTTTCGCCGATTCGGCCGTTAACCAGTCCTAATTATTTCCGCACGCGCTGCCCGGCGAGCTCCACCAGACCGCGCAGGAAGTCGACGAACTCGATGCCTTCGGCTTTCAGCGCCTTGGGGTAGAGCGAGGACTTGGTCAGCCCGGGCAGCGTGTTGGTCTCGAGATAGATGAGGCCCCTGTCCGAGACGATGAAGTCCGAGCGGGAATAGCCGGTGCAGGACATCGCGCGGTGCGCCAGCATCGCCTGCGCCTTCAGCGCGGCGGTGATCTCGGGCGCGAAACGACCGGGGCAGATCTCCTGGGTCGACTTCAGGAGATATTTTGCAGCGTAATCGAAATTGCCCTCGCCCGGAATGATCTCGATCGGCGGCAGCGACATGATCGAACCATCGGTGCGCTCCAGCACGCCGCAGGTCGCCTCGACGCCGGCGATGTAGGGCTCGATGACGTACTCCTCGTGCTTGGCCGCGTTGCGGACGGCGACAAGGTCCTGCTTGGCGTTGACGAAGATCAGGCCGTAGCTCGATCCGTCGCGCGCCGGCTTTGCGATCAGCCTGCCGTATTCGGCGAAGGCCTCGTCGATCTCGTCGAGCGCTACGTTTGCCGGCGGTGTGACGCCGCCGAGCGCGGCGAAATGCTTGGCCGCGATCTTGTCGAAGGCCAGATGCGAGGAGGCCGAGCCGGAGCCGGTGAAGGGCACGCCGCGCGCCTCGCACATCACCTGCAATTCGCCGTTCTCGGCGCGCCCGCCATGCAGGCCGAGCACCAGCACCCGATCCTCGGCCTTGGCCTGATCGAGCGCCCGTGCCAGTGGGATGCCTGATGTGCCGGGCTTGAACTCGTCCTCGAAGGGGCGCTCATGTTCGAGCAACTGCTTCGACTGGACGGTGTGCACCTTGTCTTCGACGTCCCACCACCACAGATCGGCCTCGGGCAATGCCTGATGCAGGGCCTGGGCCGAGGCGACCGAAACCAGACGCTCGCGGTTGGAGCCGCCGAAGAGGATGGTGATGCGCATGTTCATAGTCCGCAATCTCTCCAGTTCGTCATTCCGGGGCGCGCAAAGCGCGAACCCGGAATCTCGAGGTTCTCAGGTGCGCAATTGCGCACCATAGTTCGGCGCTTCGCACCGCCCCGGAACGACAATTATGTGGAAACCCCGATCCGCTTGATTTCCCAGTGTAGCTCAATTCCGGAATTTGCCTTCACGCGTTCGCGCACGGTCTCGCCCAGCGTCTCGATGTCGTGCGCCGTGGCATCGCCCGTGTTGATCAGGAAATTGCAGTGCATCTCCGAGACCTGCGCGCCGCCGACGCGCAAACCGCGGCAGCCGGCGGCGTCGACCAGCTTCCAGGCGGAATGGCCCGGCGGATTCTTGAAGGTGGAGCCGCCGGTCTTTTCGCGGATCGGCTGCGCGGTCTCGCGATGGGACTGCACCTCCGCCATGCGCGCGCGGATCGCGTCAGCATTCCCGATCTCGCCGCGGAAGCGCGCGGAGGTGAAGATGATGGAGGGATCGAGGCCGCTGTTGCGGTAGACGAATTTCATCTCGGCTTTGGAGAAGACGTGCTTGGTGCCGTCGCGACTGACGCCGCGCGCCTCGATCAGTACGTCCTTGGTCTCGCCGCCATTGGCACCCGCATTCATGCGCAGCGCACCGCCGATGGTGCCGGGAATGCCGAAGTAGAATTCGAGCCCGCCGACATTGGCGGATGCAGCCACTTCTGCCACGCGCTTGTCGAGCGTGGCAGCACCGGCAGTGACGATATCGCCGCTGGCGCTGGCCTCGCCGAAGGCGCGCGGCGCCAGGCGGATCACGACGCCCGCAATGCCGCCGTCGCGCACGATCAGATTGGAGCCGACACCGACGACGTAGACGGGAACGTCGGGAGAAAGATGCGCGAGGAAGTAAGCGAGATCGTCCTCATCCGCCGGCGTGAACAGCACCTGCGCGGGACCGCCGACGCGAAACCAGGTGAGCTCGGCCAGCGACTGGTTGACGAGCAGCCGGCCGCGCAGCTCCGGCATCGCGGCTTTGAGCGAAGGGGTGATGTCGGGGAAAGTCATGCAGCGTCCTCAAGTAAGGGACGCACATTCTCGCTGTTCCCTCCCCCCTTGTGGGGGAGGGTCAGGGAGGGGGGTAGCCCCAAGCGAGATCGGAGTGTGTGGCGACCCCTCTCCCCCGCCCTCCCCCACAAGGGGGGAGGGAGCGCAGTGTGCCGTGCTGCGAGCGATTCACTCCGCATCAGCATTTATCCCAGCGCCTTCAGTTGGTCCGGCAGCGCATATGCCCATTGCGTGATGTTACCGGCGCCAAGGCACACGACGAGATCGCCGGACTTCGCCAATCCCTTGACGATGCCCGCGAGCTCCGGCGCCGCCGGCAAGGGGATCACCTCGCGGTGGCCGTGGGCGCGCAGGCCCGTGACGAAATGGTCGCGATCGATGCCTTCGATCGGCGCTTCGCCGGCGGCATAGACGTCGGCGACAACGACCGCATCGGCATCGTTGAAGCAGGTGCAGAATTCCTCGAACAGCGATTGCAGGCGGGTGTAGCGATGCGGCTGCACCACGGCGATGATCTTGCCATTGGTGGATTCCCGCGCCGCCTTCAGCACCGCCGCGATCTCGACGGGATGGTGGCCGTAATCGTCGATCACGGTGACGCCGTTCCATTCGCCGGTCTTGGTGAAGCGGCGCTTGACGCCGCCGAAGCCGGCGATCGCCTTGCGGATCGCTTCGTCGGAGACGCCGAGCTCGCGCGCGACAGCAATGGCCGCCGTCGCATTGGAGGCATTGTGGCGTCCCGGCATCGGCAGCATCAAATCGGAAATCTCGTGCACGGCCCCGGTCTTGCGGTCCCGGAACGCAACCTTGAACTTCGATCCGCCGCCCATCGGGGTCAGATCGACGAGCCGCGCATCCGCTTGCGGATTTTCACCGTAGGTGATGATGCGGCGGTCCTCGATCTTGCCGACGAGGCTCTGCACCACGGGATGATCGATGCACATCACGGCAAAGCCGTAGAACGGCAGGTTCTCAACGAAATGACGGAAGGCGTCCTGCACGGCCTCGAAGGTCTTGAAGTGATCGAGATGCTCGGGGTCGACATTGGTGACGATCGCAACATCCGTCGGCAGCTTCAGGAACGTGCCGTCGCTCTCGTCGGCTTCCACCACCATCCAGTCGCCCGCGCCTAGGCGCGCGTTGGAGCCATAGGCATTGATGATGCCGCCGTTGATCACGGTGGGATCGAGCTCGCCGGCATCGAGCAGCGTCGCGACCATCGTGGTCGTCGTGGTCTTGCCATGGGTGCCGGCGATCGCGACGCAGCTCTTCAACCGCATCAGCTCGGCGAGCATCTCGGCGCGGCGCACCACGGGAATGCGCCGTTCGCGCGCCGCCATCAGTTCCGGATTGTCGCGCTTGATCGCGGTGGACACGACCACGACCTCGGCACCGTCGACATTCTCGGCCTTGTGGCCGACCGAGACTTTTGCGCCCTTCTTGCGAAGGCGGTCGAGATTGTAATTGTCGGAGGCGTCCGAGCCCTGCACGGCATAGCCGAGATTGACCAGCACCTCGGCGATGCCGCTCATGCCGATCCCGCCGATCCCGACGAAGTGGATGGGTCCGATCTCGCGCGGCAGTCTCATGGCTTATCCCGTGGTTCCATCGTCATGGCCGGGCATAAGCGCAAAGCGCGTCTTTGCGCAAGGCTTGCCGGCCATCCACGAATCCCAAGCTACTTCATGCAAGACGTGGATGGCCGGGACAAGCCCGGCCATGACGGCAAAAATACGAAAATCGGTCCGCTTAGGCTCAGATTCCCGCGACTTTGACCACCAGATCGGCCAGTCGCTCGGCGGCGTCGAGCCGGCCGGCGCCGCGGGCGGCCTCGGCCATGGCGGCGAGGCGCGCGGGCTCGGCGGCGAAGGCGGAGATTTCGGACGCCAACCGGTCGGAGGTGAACTCGGTCTGTGGGATGCGGATCGCGCCGTCGACCTTGACCAGCACGCCGGCGTTGGCGAACTGGTCCTGGTCGATCGAGCCGGGCAGCGGCACCAGGATCGAGGGCCGGCCAATCGCGGCGAGCTCGGCCACCGTGCCGGCGCCGGAGCGCGATACCACGAGATGATTTGAAGCGAGCCGCGCCGGTAAATCGGTGAAGAACGGCGCCAGCTCCACCTTGATCTTGAGCTTGTCGTAGACCGCGCGCACACGCGCCATGTCCTCGTCCCGCACCTGCTGGGTCAGGATGAGCCGGCCCCACAGCGCCGGCTCGAGCCGCTCGATCGCACCGGGCACGATATCGGCCATGATGCGCGCGCCCTGGCTGCCGCCGACGACGAGCAGCCGCAGCGGGCCGTTCACCTCGGGCGCGGCGTAAGGCACGGCAGCCGCGGCGAGCACCGCCGGGCGCATCGGCGTGCCGACCGTCGTGGTCTTGCCGGAGAGTGCCGGATCGCGATCGAGCACGCCGGGCAACGACGTCGCGATGGCGCGCACGCGGCTCGACAGGAACCGGTTGGCGCGGCCGAGCACCGCGTTGGCGTCGTGGATGATGCCGGGTACGCCGGCGAATTTCGCAGCGACCAGCGGCGGCAGCGTCGGATAGCCGCCGAAGCCCACGACGGCGACCGGCTTCAAGCGCTTGATCAGGGCGTAGGCCGACAGCGTGCCGGCAGCGAGCGTGAGGCCGGCATAGGCGAGCTGGAGCGGATTGCGGCCCCGCGCGGTCTCGCTCGCGACAACGTCGATCATGTCCTTGGTGAACAGCCCGCTGTAACGCAGCGCGCGCTCGTCCGTGACGAGACGAACGCGAAAGCCGCGCCGGATCAATTCGACGCCGAGTGCCTCGGCCGGAAACAGATGGCCGCCGGTGCCGCCCGCGGCGAGAAGAATCAGGGGGGAAGTGTCCATGGTGGAAGGTTTTACAGGGACTTTTTCGCCATTGCGAGCCGGCTACGCGGCGCTCGTGCCCCGGGCGCAGCGCAGCGCGTCGCTCTTGGCGACGTGGTGCGCCGCTGAACCGGGGCCCATTGGTTGCGGCATTCTGGGTCCCGGCTCTGCGCTTCGCTTGTCCGGGACACGAGAGCGGCTAAGCGTAACTCCGCATCGCGTCGGCGCGGCCGCTGGCTTCGACCTCGGTGCGTGGGCGCAGGCGCGTCAGCGCCAGCATCATGCCGACGCCATAGGCGAGCGACACGATCGAGGAGCCGCCATAGGAGATGAACGGCAACGTCATGCCCTTGGCTGGGATCAGTTGGAGGTTCACCGACATATTGATCGCCGCCTGCACGCCGAACAGGATGGCAAGGCCGGAAGCCGCGAAGCGCGAGAACATGTCCTCGTTCGCATAGGCGCGCGACAGCGTGCGGATGACGACGAAGGCGAACAGCGTCAGCATCGCCAGGCACAGGATGATGCCGAACTCTTCGGCCGCGACCGCGAACACGAAGTCGGTGTGACTGTCCGGCAGGCTGCGCTTGGCGATGCCCTCACCCGGCCCGAGCCCGAACCAGCCGCCGTTGTAGAAGGCTTCCATGGCGGTATCGACCTGGAAGGTGTCGCCCGAGGCCGGGTTCATGAAGCGCTTGATGCGTCCGGCCACGTGAGGAACAAAGAGATAGGCGCTGAACAGACCGGCCGCACCAAGACCCGCGAGGCCAAACACCCAGATCATGCGCATGCCCGCGATGAAGAACAGCGAGCCCCACACCATCAGGATCAGCATGGTCTGTCCGAAATCCGGCTCCATCACCAGCAGCGCGACCAGCATCATGAGGAGCACCAGCGCCATCGAGGTCGCCGGCATTTCCGGCCGCTTGGTCGATTCCGCGAACAGCCAGGCGGCAATCACGACAAACGACGGCTTTGCGATTTCGGAGGCCTGGATGTTGACGCCGAGCAGCGTGATCCAGCGCCGCGAGCCCTTCACCTCGGGGCCGATGGCGAGCGTGAGCACGATCAGGATGATGCTGGCCGCGAAGATGATCAGCGCCGAGCGGCGGATCGCGCGCGGCGACAGGAAGGACACCCCGAGCAGCACCAGGCAGGACGGGAGGAGGAACATCACGTGGCGGCTGAAGAAGTGGAAGGGATCGAGCCCGATGCGGGTCGCAACCGGCGGGCTCGCCGCCAACGACAGGATTACCCCGGTCAGCATCAGCGCCAGAATGGCGCCCATCAGCGGCTTGTCGACGGTCCACCACCACTCGGAAAAGGGGGTGCGTTCTTCACGGGAGAGCATGGGCGGCCGCTTTCGGACAGAGGTCGCTCCATTGGTCGCCGAGGTTGGTTACCGGGGGGTTAAGGAAGTGGATGAAGTTGTGCACAGTCTCGTGCCCCGGACGCAGCGCAGCGCACTTGCGGTGCGCTGCAGAGCCGGGGCCTAGCAGCTTCTGGGTCCCGGCTCGCGCTGCGCGCGTCCGGGACACGAGAGCCCTAGTCGTAACTGATCGTGATGTCCCCCGCGCGCTGATCGCGCTTATAGATCTGGGCTGTCCCGGGAATCCCAATCCTGACCGCCCGCTCGCTGCCCCAGGCAACAAGAACGTCCTGATGCTCGCGTACGCTAAGAAAGGTCGGCGTGCTCTCGGGCGAGAACGTCCGGCCGCGCGCGATGATGCTGGCTTGCGTGCTGTCGGGCACCGTCGCTCCGCACGACTTCCAGACCACGACGACCAACTGGCTGCCGTTCGGCGAGGCGAACGCGCGCTGGCGAACGACGCGGCATGCGCCGAATCCGGTCATGACATTGTCGACGATGACAACGAAGATAAAACCCGCGATGACTGGAACAGCAAGAACAGCGACGGCAATTCCAATCCAGCGTCGCCGCGACATCTCACACCACCGGCTTCACACCCGGCAGCGCTTGCACCAACTCGCGGAATTTGGTGCCGCGGATTTCGAAGTTGCGGTACTGGTCGAAGGAGGCGCAGGCCGGCGAGAGCAGCACGACCGCGTCGGCAAGACCCGACGCTTCCGCATCGCGCGCGGCGTGCTCGACGGCAACGTCCAGCGTCTGGCTGATCTCGTGCGCAACCTCGTTGCCCAGCGTTCCCGAAAACTCCAGCGCGGCTTCGCCGATCAGATAGGCCTTGCGGATGCGCGGGAAGAAGCCGGTCAAACTGGTGATGCCACCGGCCTTCGGCTTGCCGCCGGCGATCCAAAAAATATCGGCAAAGGACGACAGTGCGTGCGCCGTGGCATCCGCATTGGTGCCTTTGGAATCGTTGACGAACAGCACGTGGCCGCGGCGGCCGACCTGCTCCATGCGGTGCGCAAGGCCGGGAAAGCTGCGCAGGCCGTTCTGCAGCACATCCTGGCTGATGCCCATCGCGAGCGCGGCGGCGGCGGCGCAGGCCGCGTTCTGCGCATTGTGCAGGCCGCGCAGCGAACCGATGCCGCCGAGCTTTGCGATCTCGCTGCGGGCGCCGCCCGCGGTGCGCACGATATTGCCGTGCTCGACATGGATGCCCGAAGCCAGCGGATTCTTGACGGAGATGCGCACCACGGTCTTGCCGGCGCGATCGAGCCGATCGGCGATGTCGCGGCAGAAGCCGTCGTCGACACCGACGATCGCAGTGCCGCCAGCTTGCACGCCGGCAACGAGGCGCTCCTTCACCGCAGCGTAGTGCGCGATGGTGCCGTGGCGATCGATGTGATCCTCGCTGACATTGAGCAGGATGCCGACGGAGGGATCGAGCGAAGGCGTGAGGTCGATCTGGTAGGACGACATCTCGATGACGTGGACGCGGCCCATGCGCGGCGGCTCCAGCGATAGGATCGCGGTGCCGATATTGCCGCCCATCTGGGTGTCGTAGCCGGCGAATTTCGTCAGATGCGCGATCAGCGCCGTCGTAGTCGACTTGCCGTTGGTGCCGGTGATGGCGACGAACGGCGCATTCGGCGCATGGCGCCGCCGCTCACGGCAGAACAGCTCGATGTCGCCGATCACCTCACAGCCTGACTCGCGCGCCTTCAGCACGCTCCAGTGCGGCACCGGATGAGTCAGCGGCACGCCGGGCGCGAGCACGAGGGCTGCGAAACTCGCCCAGGACACATTGCGCAAATCGGCGGTGATGAAACCGGCCTGCGCGGCCTTGGCGACGTTCTCGGCATTGTCGTCGGCGGCAATCACCTCGGCGCCGCCGGCCTTCAAGGCGTGGCAGGAGGCAAGCCCCGAGCCGCCGAGGCCGAACACCGCGACCGTCTTGCCGGCGAAGGACGTGACGGGGATCATCGATCGATCACCGCAGCTTCAGGGTGGAGAGCCCAGCCAGCGCCAGCATCACCGAGATGATCCAGAAGCGGATCACGATCTGCGGCTCGGTCCAGCCGAGCTGCTCGAAATGGTGATGGATCGGCGCCATCCGGAAGATACGCTTGCCCGTGAGCTTGAACGAGACCACCTGCACGATGACGGAGACCGCCTCCAGCACGAACAGGCCGCCGATCACCGCGAGCACGATCTCGTGCTTCACCGCGACCGCGATGGCGCCGAGCATGCCGCCAAGCGCAAGCGACCCGGTGTCGCCCATGAAGATCGAGGCCGGCGGCGCGTTGAACCAGAGGAAGCCGAGGCCGGCGCCCAATAGCGCGCCGCAGAGCACCGCGAGCTCGCCGGTGCCGGCGACATATTTGATCTGCAGATATTCGGCGAACACGGCGTTGCCGGCGAGATAGGCGATCATCGCAAAGCTCGCGGTCGCGATCATCACGGGAACGATGGCGAGGCCGTCGAGACCGTCGGTGAGGTTCACCGCGTTGCCGGAGCCGACGATGACGAAGGCGCCGAAGATGACGAAGAACCAGCCGAAATGCAGCACGGTGTCCTTGAGGAAGGGAATCGTCAGCGCGGTCGATGCGGGATCGCGGTTCAGCCGCACCAGCGCATAGCAGGCCACCAGCGCGATCGCCGCCTCGATCAGCAGGCGAAGCTTGCTGCCGAACCCGGTCGTGGTCTGCTTGGTCACCTTGAGGTAATCGTCATAGAAGCCGACGAAGCCGAAGCCGAGCGTCACCGCCAGCACGATCCAGACATAGGGGTTGAGCGGATTGGCCCAGAGCACGGTTCCGACGGTGAGGCCGGAAAGGATCATCAGCCCGCCCATGGTGGGCGTGCCCTTCTTGGCGAGATGCGATTGTGGGCCGTCGGTCCGGATCGGCTGACCCTTGCCCTGGCGGATGCGTAAGTGATCGATGATCCAGGGCCCGAACAGGAACACGAACAGCGCACCGGTGACGACGGCGCCGCCGGTGCGGAAGGTGATGTAGCGGAAGACGTTCAGGAAGGTGCGAACGGCACCGAAGCCCGGAAATGTGTTGGAGAGTTCGATCAGCCAGTAAAACATTCAGACGGTCCTATGGCGCCTTTGCGCACGCGGTCTTGGCCTTGATCTTCTGGAGCTTGGCCTCAACGTGCCTCACGCGCATTCGCTGGTCTTCATCATGGGTCGCGCGACCTCCGGGAAACCGGACGCTTCGCGGCGCAAAGGGTGGGATTCGGGAACGGCGCCTTCCAAGCAGTTTACGCCTTTGCCTGCAAGGCGGCCACCAGGCCCGGCACGAACTTGTTGACCCAGAACATCTTCTTGCTGCCCTTGACAACCACGACATCGCCTGCCTTCAGCAGGCTCGCGACCTCACTCGGCTTCAGCGTGGCGGGATCGCCGTGCCAGCCGAGGCCCTTGCCGGCCGGCAGCACATCATAGAGGTGGCGCATCAGAGGGCCGACGCAGTAGATCCCGTCGATCCCGTCGAGATGCTTGGCGAGGCGGGTGTGATAGCCTGGTGCATCATCGCCGAGCTCCAGCATGTCGCCGAGCACCGCAACCCGACGGCCGCCGGTTACATTGCGCGCCTGGAGGCTTTGCAGCGCGGCGGCCACGCTGGCCGGATTGCCGTTGAAACTGTCGTCGATCACGGTGACACCGCCGACCGCCTGCTCGACGCCGCGGCCGGTCATGATGCCGACCCGGTCGAGCTTGATCGCGAGCGTCGCCGCATCGAGGCTCGCGGCGCGGATGGCGGCGAGCGCGGCCAGCGCATTCTGCACGCGGTGCGGCGCGCCCGGCGTCAGGCTGAAGGCGATCTGCTTCTTGCGGATCATGGCCACGACCTGCCAGCTCTCGCCATGCGGCGCGTGCGTGACCTCATGCACCTCGGCATGCTCGCCGAAGCGCACCACCTTGCCCTTCCATTCGGATGCCTTCAGCCCGGCCGGCAGCACCAGCACGCCGTCCTCAGGCAGGCCGAGCGCGATCGACACCTTCTCGCGGCGGATGGCTTCGAGCGAGCCTAGTTTTTCCAGATGCACCGGCTGGACATTGACGACGAGTGCGACGGTGGGCCGCGTCAATTCGCTGAGCCGCGCGATCTCGCCTTGCTGGTTCATGCCCATCTCGACGACCCAGAGACTGGCATCGGGCCTGGCATTGCACAGCGTCAGCGGCACGCCCCAGAAATTGTTGAAGCTGGACGGACTTGCATAGGCGTTCGGATAGGCCGCCAGAAATTCCTTGGTGCTGGTCTTGCCCGCGCTGCCGGTGAGCCCGATCACAGGCCCGCGGAAGCGGGCGCGAGCGGCGCGCGCGAGGCCCCAGAGGCCGTCGATCAGCGTGTCCTTGACGACGATCTGCGGAATGCGGATGCCCGCGATCTCGTGCGGCACGATCATCGCGACCGCGCCGGAAGCCTCGGCCTTGTCCGCGAACTCCCAGCCGTCGCGCGCGCTGGCGAAGGCCGAGATGAAGCCGCCGCTCGGCGTGCCGCTCAGCGCGACGAACAGGCTGCCCGGTTTCACCAGGCGGCTGTCCTGGGTGACGAAATCGATCGGCGTGTCCGGGAACGATCCGGCAGCGCCCAGTGCGCGCGCGACTTCGGCAACCGTCCATATCGGCGCGCTCATGCAACCCTCGACGCTAATGCGGCGGCGACCGCCTCGTGATCACTGAAGGGCAGCACCTGGCCGCCGACGATCTGTCCGGTCTCGTGTCCCTTGCCGGCGACGAGCAGTGCATCGCCTTCCTGTAGTTCCTCGATCGCGGTTCGGATTGCCGCGGCACGGTCGCCGATCTCGCGGGCGCCCTTTGCGGTGGCGAGGATTTCGGCGCGAATGGTTTCGGGCCTCTCGCTGCGCGGATTGTCGTCGGTGATGATGACGCCGTCGGCATTCTCGGCCGCGATCTCGCCCATGATCGGACGCTTGCCGGCATCGCGATCGCCGCCGGCGCCGAACACGACGACCAGCTTTCGTTTCGCGTAGGGCCGCAGCGCCTGCAGCGCCTTCGCCAGCGCATCGGGCTTGTGCGCGTAGTCGACGAAGATCGGCGCACCGTTGCGCTCGCCGACGCGCTCGAGCCGGCCCTTGGCGCCTTCGAGATGCTCGAGACTCGCAAACACGTTGGCCGCATCGCTGCCGGTGCCGATCGCAAGGCCGGCCGATACCAGGGCGTTCTCGATCTGGAATTCGCCGACCAGCGGCAGCCTAACCGCGTAACGCTTGCCGCGATGCTCGAGCGCGAGCACCTGCGAAAATCCTTCGACCTTGGCCTCGGTGAGACGAATGCCGTCGCCTGCCCCGTCGCCGTTGCGGCCTACCGCCATCACGCGCAGGCCGCGCGATCTCGCCGCCTCGATCGCTCCCGCCGAGCAATCATGATCGGCCGAGATCACCGCTGCGCCGCCCGGAGAAACGAGTTCCCGGAACAGGCGGAGCTTCGCCGCAAGATAATGCGCGACGGTCGGGTGATAATCCATGTGGTCGCGGGAGAGATTGGTGAAGCCGCCGGCGGAGACGCGTACGCCATCGAGGCGATACTGATCGAGCCCGTGCGATGACGCTTCGAAGGCGAGATGCGTCACGCCCTCGCGCGCGATCTCATCGAGCTGCCGGTGCAGCGCGATCGGATCCGGCGTCGTCAGCGAGCCGTAGACGGTGCGCTTGGGCGAGACCAGGCCGATGGTGCCGATGCTGGCGGAGGCGTGCCCCAGCCGCTCCCAGATCTGGCGCGCAAACGCTGCGACCGAGGTCTTGCCGCTGGTGCCGGTCACCGCGGCGATGGTCGCGGGCTGTGACGGGAAGAATCTTGCCGCAGCCAGCGCCAGCGCGCGGCGCGGATTGGCGACAGTGATGAACGGCACCTTGCTCGTATCAGGCGCATGGTCACCGACGACGGCCACGGCGCCCGCGGCCACCGCGGCGTCGATGAAGCGCGCCCCGTCCGTCTTGCTGCCCGCGAGTGCGAAGAAGAGATCGCCGGCCTTGACCACGCGGCTGTCGAGCGCAAGGCCCGTCGCCTCGAGCGCCGCGACGGCGGGCTCGATCGCGGCGTCATTGCCTAAGAGGTCGCGCAGCTTCATGGTCTTCCAGTCGCCGTACCGGAAAGCCGAATCTTGAGGGAATTCCCCGACTCAGCAGCGGCTACGGCCCACCCGATTGATTACTGGGTTGTCCTGGATGCTGCAAGAATAAGGCGCTCAGACGGCGGCAGGTCGAACCGCGGCTCGACGCCGAGAAGCGGCGCGATCCGCTCGATCACCTTGCCGCCGGTCGGCACCGTGTTCCAGCCCGAAGTGATGAAGCCCTTCGTTTCAGGAATCGCCTGCGGCTCGTCCAGCATGATCAGGATCTGATATTTCGGATCGTCGCAGGGCATGATGGCGGTGAACGAGTTGAGCACGCGCTTCTTGGCATAGCGGCCGTTGATGACCTTCTCGGACGTGCCGGTCTTGCCGCCGACATAGTAGCCCTTGACGTCAGCGGTCTTGGCGGTGCCGATTTCGGCATTGAGCCGCATCAGGAACCGCATCTTGTCGCTGGTCTCCGTCTTGATCACGCGCTTGGCCATCGCCGCCGCTTCGGATTCGCTGCGCTTCATGAAGGTCGGCGGAATCAGATAGCCGCCGTTCACCAGCGCGTTGATGCCCATCACCGCCTGCAGCGGCGCCACCGACATGCCCTGGCCGAACGCGATAGTGACCGTGTTCAGCTCACCCCAGCGGCGCGGGATCAGCGGAGCCGCACTCTCCGGCAGTTCGGTGCGCAGCCGCGTCAGCTGGCCCATCTTGGCAAGGAACGCCTTGTGTGCCTCGACCCCCTGGCCGAGCGCGATCCGCGCGGCGCCGATGTTGGACGAGAAGGTAAACACTTCCTTGGTGTTGATGAAGCGCCCCAGCGGGTGGCTGTCGTGAATGGTGAACTTGCCGTAGTGCAGGTTTCCGCGGGCATCCCACGACGTGTTCAGATTGATCTTTCCGGAATCGAGCGCCATCGCCAGCGTGAACGCCTTGAAGGTCGAGCCCATCTCGTAGACGCCGGTGGTCAGGCGGTTGATGCGGTCGGGGTCGTGCGCTTCCTTGGGATTGTTGGGATCGAAATCGGGGAGCGAGACCATCGCCACGATCTCGCCGGTCTTGACGTTCGAGACGATGCCGGACGCGGCCTTGGTGTGGTACTTCTCCTTGGCCTTCAACAGCTCGTCGCGCAGCGCGTGCTCGACGCGCAGATCGATCGAAAGCTCGATCGGCTTTTGCAGCCGGTCGGTGGCAAAGCCGGCGCGGTGGAGATCGGCGAGGCCCTGATTGTCGAGCCACTTCTCCATGCCGGCGATGCCCTGGTTGTCGATGTTGACGAGACCGATGAGGTGGGCAACCTCGTTGCCGGTCGGATAAACGCGCTTGTTCTCGCGCAGGAAGCCGATGCCGGGAATGCCGAGCTTGTGGATGGCCTGCTGCTGCTTGGCCGTGACCTCGCGCTTGAGCCAGACGAAGCCCTTGCGCGTCCTCAGGCGCTCGCGCACCTCGGCCTCGTCGAGGTCGGGCACGGTCGCCGTGAGCAGCTCGATCGCCTCGTCCTTGTCGATGATGCGGCGCGGCTCGCCGAACAGGCTCGCCGCCTTGACGTCGGTCGCAAGGATGGCACCGTTGCGGTCGACGATGTCGGGGCGTGCGGTCGCCACCACCTCCTGCGCCGCGGCGCGGCGTGCGCCATGGGCATCGGCGCCGATGGCAAACATCACGAGCCGGCCGCCGATCAGGGCGTAGACCGAGGCGAAGGCGAGCATGGCGAGGCCAACGCGCGCGCGCGCCTTCGCGGCGCGGTCGACATTGCGCCCGTAGAGCAGGCTGCGGATCAGTCGCTGGCGCCAGGGTTCGGTAGGTTTGGCCGGAGTCGCAGCGCTCATTGCTTGTCCTCGGGCTGAGGCACGGAGCCCGTCACATTGTCAGGATCGCTCGCGGCTTCGATGGTGTTGAGCATGGCGCCGATCGGATCGGGCTCGCCCGGCCTGAACATCCGCGGCGGACGCTCCGGCAGGTTCTTCAGCTGGTCATATTGCGTGCCGTTGACCGGCTTGAGCTGCAGATGCCGGTCGGACAGGCCCTGCAACCGATGGGGCGCATCGAGCTTGGCCCATTCGGATCGCAGCGAAGCGATCGCGTCGCGCTGCTCGCGAATCTCCGCATGCAGCCGCAGCACCCTCTCGGTGCGCGCCGTGGAGTCCATCTTGATCCGGTAGACATAGGCCGCCGCGAAGATCAGCGCGCCGATGACGAAGAGGTGGATGATGCGCATGCGCTAGCCTCCCCTCATCACGTCGGAAAGTTTTGGCCAGGACGATGGCTCGCCATCCTGATGCGCGGGCGCCGAGGTGCGCTCGGCGGCGCGGAGCTTTGCGGAACGCGCGCGCGGGTTATGCGCAACTTCGTCCTCACCGGCGATCACGGGCCGCCGCGTCAGAAGCTGGAAGCTCGGCGGAACCTGCGCCACCTCCGGCAAATGCCGCGAGCCGCCAGCGGTCTTGGAACGCTCGGAGAGGAAATTCTTGACGATGCGATCTTCCAGCGAATGGAAGGAGACCACGACGAGGCGTCCGCCCGGCTTGAGCACGCACTCGGCCGCAGCGAGCGCGGATTGAAGTTCCTCGAGCTCTTCGTTGACGAAGATGCGCAGGGCCTGGAACGTCCGCGTCGCCGGATGAATGTCGCCGGGCTTGGAGCGCACCACCCTACCGATGAGGTCGGCGAGCGCGCGCGTGGTCGTGAACGGCGTCTCCTGCCGGTCCGCGACGATGGCGCGGGCGACGCGGCGCGAATGCCGCTCCTCGCCGAGGAGATAGATGATGTCGGCGAGATCGGCTTCCGAGGCGCGGGCGACGACGTCGGCCGCGGTCGGCCCCGCCTGCCCCATCCGCATGTCGAGCGGACCGTCGAGCCGGAACGAGAAACCGCGACCGGCCTGGTCGAGCTGCATCGAAGACACCCCGACATCCATCACGACACCGTCCACGGCCTCGACGCCCTGCGCCGCGCAGACCTCACCGAGGTTGGAGAATCGGTCCTCGACCAGCGTCAACCGGCCCGCGGAGCGTTCGACCAGCTCGGCACCGCCCACGATTGCGGTGCGGTCGCGGTCAATGGCAATGAGCCGGCTTCCCGGCACGTCGAGGATGGCGCGGCTATAGCCGCCGGCGCCGAAGGTGGCATCGACATAGATACCGCCATCGCGCGGGGCGAGATGGGCGATGGCCTCACGGCCAAGAACGGGAATGTGCGGAGCCGAGCTCATGCGCCAGGCCTGCTGGAGGCCCAGCCTGACGTCCAAGCGAGATTGGGGACGAACAAGCCCATGACGCCTCGAATGACTCCGTATCGCGGCGGTTCCACGACCGCACCGTCCAGCATGGTTACCGAGCCCGGTCGTCCCGGGCGGCAAACCCAGTGTTCCCAGCGGAATTTGTCGGGCAGCCATGGGATTTCGAGCCAAAATACGCTTTGGCCGCCTCCGGACGCGGGTCGGCTCTTCATCCCTCAGTAACGGCCCTTAGCGTTAAGAAAGCGTTGCTCGGCTCGTGACAAGTCGAAAAGCTGATGAGGCGGTGATGCTTCATCCACACACTTGCGCCAAAATGCATCCGTTAACCGCGCCGCGCGATTGCGTACGGTGGAGGGTAAAGGAATAGTAAAGAGAAGGGCTTGGCCCAACTCTCCGTCCGACCTTGGTTTGTCTATGCCGCCGTCCGGTTCGTCCACACCGTCTGGATCTGATTCGAAGCGTCAACGCGTTCTCCCGGTTCCCAAGGCCGCGGCGAGCATGAGGGCGTTCGAGCCGGATTCCTCGATCGTGTCCGACATCATCCCCTCGCCGAACTATGGCGAGCGCAACAAGACACGGCAGCCCGATATGATCGTGCTGCACTACACCGGCATGCCCGATGTCGAGGGCGCGCTGGCGCGGCTGTGCACGGCGGGGACCGAAGTCTCGGCACATTACGTCGTGCTGGAGGACGGCCGCATCGTGCAATGCGTGCCCGAAACCAGGCGCGCCTGGCACGCCGGCGTCTCGTCCTGGGCCGGCGAGGACGACATCAACTCCTGCTCGATCGGCATCGAGATCATCAATCGCGGCCACGACTGGGGCTATCCGGAATATCCGCTGCGCCAGATCGCCGCCGTGATCGCGCTGTGCCGCGGCATCATGCTTCGCCGCAAGGTGCCGGCTCACCGGGTGCTCGGCCATTCCGACGTCGCGCCCGCGCGCAAGAAAGACCCCGGCGAAAAGTTTCCGTGGCACTCACTGGCCAATTCCGGCGTCGGTCACTGGGTGACGCCGGCCCCGGTCGTGCGCGGCGAGACCCTGATGCTCGGGACCATCAGCGACGAGGTGCTAAGCCTGCAGCAGGCGCTCGCCAGATACGGCTACGGCGTGCCGCTGACCGGCAAATACGACGCCGCGACCATGGAAGTCGTCACCGCCTTCCAGCGCCACTTCCGCCCCGCGCGGCTGGATGGTGTCGCGGACCACTCGACGCTGTCGACATTGCAGGCGCTGCTGGCGAGCCTGCCGGCAGAGGGGACGGCCGTCGCGTCGAAGTGACGGCAGCGGTCATTCCGGGGCGCACGAAGTGCGAACTTTTGTGCGCAATTGCGCACCTGAGAATCTCGAGATTCCGGGTTCGATGCTTCGCATCGCCCCGGAATGACGGCGCTAGTTATCCATCTCCCTCACCCGCCGCGCATAGAGCCGCCGCAACGGCTCGAGCTGTGTCGCCGCGGTCGCTGCGTGATATGCCTCGCACGCTTCATCCTTGCGCCCCATTCGCCGCAACAGATCCGCGCGCACTGCGGGCAGCAGCTCATAGCCGCGGAGCCCGCCTCGGGCGCTGATCGCATCGACGAGATCGAGCGCACGTGCCGGCCCATCGACCATCGACAGCGCGGCAGCGTGGTTGAGCTCGATCACCGGAGAGGGACTGATGCGCAACAGCACCTCATAGAGCCCGGCGATCTGCCGCCAGTCGGTCTGCTCGAAGCTCGGCGCACGCGCATGCAGCGCGGCGATCGCGGCCTGCACAGCATAAGGCTGCGGCCGTCCCGGCACGCGCAGCGCATCCTCGACCAGGCGCAGGCCCTCCTCGATCTGCCCGCGATCCCACAGCATGCGATCCTGCTCCTCGAGCAGAACGATATCGCCGGCCGCGGTCTCGCGTCCGGCGCGGCGCGCATCGTGCAGCAGCATCAGGGCCAGCAGGCCCTTGATGCCGCCGCGATCCGGCATCAGCCGATCGAGCAAGCGGCCGAGCCGGATGGCTTCGGCCGCAAGATCAGGCCGCATCAGATCCGCGCCCTCGGTCGCGACATAGCCCTCGGTGAAGACGAGATAGATCACGGCGAGCACGCCATCGAGCCGCGGCGCCAGCGTGTCGCGCTCGGGTACCTCGTAGGGGATGCCGGCGAGCCTGATCTTCTGCTTGGCGCGGACCAGGCGCTGCGCCATTGCCTCCTCGCCCACGAGAAAGGCGCGCGCGACCTGCGTGGTCGAGAGTCCGCAGACGGTGCGCAGCGTCAGCGCGACCCGGACTTCGGGCGCGAAGGCCGGATGGCAACAGGTGAAGATCAGCCGCAGCATATCGTCGTCGAGCATTGTCGCCGGCTCGTCGACCGTTTGCGCATTGAGCTCGATCTCGTGCAGGAGCACCTGCTGCTTGCCGCGGAAGATAGCCTGGCGCCTGACACGATCGATCGCCTTGTGCCTGGCGACATTGACCAGCCAGGCGCGCGGATTGTCGGGGACCTCGCACGCCGCCCAGCGTTCCAGCGCGACGGCAAAAGCGTCCTGAAGCGCGTCCTCGGCGAGATCGAAATCGCCGACGAGGCGGATCAGCGTGGCCAGCGCCCGCCCCGCCTCGTCGCGGAAGATTTTGTCGATCTCGCCAGGGGTCATGCGGCGACGCGCGGCCCGGCCGTCACTTGTCGTAGACCCAGATCGGCCGCACCTCGATCGAACCGACGCGCGCGCTCGGAATGCGCGCCGCGATCTCGATTGCGGCGTCGAGATCCTTGGCCTCGATCAGATAGTAGCCGCCGAGCTGCTCGCGGGTCTCCGCAAACGGTCCATCGGTCGTCAGCATCTTGCCGTCGCGCACACGCACCGTCGTCGCGGTCGTGGTCGGCCGCAGCCGATCGCCGGCCTTGAAATTGCCGTTCCGGATGATGGATTGCGTGAAGGCTTCATACTCCGCCGACATCTTCTGACTGGTTCCCGTGTCAATCTTCGCGTACTCGGCCTCGTTCTGGTAGATCATCAGCAGATATTGCATCGCTTCACTCCTGTTGTTCGGCTGTGTCGCCGACATCCAGTCGATCGGGGCACGCAGCAAACGACATCTTCAGGATAAATTATTTCGGGCGGATCGTGGGCCGCGATATCGGCTTGACGAAACCGTCACAAATGCCCCATGCGTTGTCAGTCAGTCGGCCGGACGGCCGCTCCGGCAGGTGCCGAAAGGCCGCCGGGGAGGAAAGTCCGGGCTCCCTTGACATACGGTGCCGGATAACGTCCGGCGGGGGCGACCCCAGGGAAAGTGCCACAGAGAACGAACCGCCCGCCTTCGCCCCTACGGGGCTTTGGCGCGGCAAGCCCTCGGGCCTGCCGCGTCGTAGCAGCGAACGCTGCGTAGACGGGTAAGGGTGAAAAGGTGCGGTAAGAGCGCACCGCGGGTCCGGCAACGGAGCCGGCATGGCAAACCCCACCGGGAGCAAAACCGAATAGGGACGGCGTAGCGGGCTGTTCGCGCAAGCGATAACGCCGCGGGGCGATGTCAGGCCCGCCGTCCGGGTAGGTTGCTCGAGGCCATGTGTAAACATGGTCCCAGAGGAATGGCCGTCACGTATCGTTCGCGCAAGCGGACGGTGCCTTACAGAACCCGGCTTACAGGCCGGCTGATATCTTGCAACGAGGGGTTCGATGCTGACCGCATCGAACCCCTCACCATTTTCAGGAACGCCTCAACGTCGCCGCGCTTCAGGCCGCGCGCGTGTCCGCTTTTACCAGCACCGGCGCAAGCTCGTCCGCCTCACGCCGCTGCTTGCTCACTTCAAAACCGTGCATGCCGATCTGCCATTGCAGCCCGACGATGGCGCCCTTGGTCGGCTGCAGCAACGCGAGCGAGGCGAACAGCGTCACCGGCAACCACACCACGAGTTGCAGCCAGACCGCCGGCGCATATGCGGTCTCGACCGCGAGGATGGCGGGGACCACGAGATGGCCGACCACGACGATCACGAGATAGGCGGGAAAGTCATCGGCGCGCTGGTGGAACAGCTCCTCGCCGCAATGATCGCAGCTGTTTGCGACCTTCAGGAAACGGCCGAACAGATGGCCTTCGCCGCAGTTCGGGCATTTGCCGCGAAAGCCGCGCCACATCGCCTTCGCCAGAGAGACTGAACCTGCCGCCATGACCCCACCTCTTCCTTTTCGACAATCCATACAATAATATCTTGCATCCATACATTCAAAGGATAAGGGCTTAATTGCATGGATTGGAGCCCGACAATCTCGGAGCTATCAGGGCCGCGCTACCAGCGCATCGTCGAGGCCATGGAGGCCGACATCGCCGCCGGCCGGCTCGTGCGTGGCCAGCAACTGCCGACGCAGCGCGCGCTTGCAAAGGTGCTCGACGTCGACCTCACCACGGTGACGCGCGCCTACACCGAGGCGCGGCGTCGCGGAATCATGGAGGCGCGGGTCGGACAGGGCTCGTTCGTGTCGGAGACCAGCGCGCGCCGCGCGGTCGATCTGCCGCATCCCGTCGCGATCGATCTTTCGATGAACGTGCCGCCGCATCCGCTGGAGGCGCAGCTCGACGAGCGCATCATCGCCGGGATGGAAGCGATCCGCGCGCAATCGGGCCTGACAGCGTATCTCAACTATCAGCCGCCCGGCGGCAGCGCGCATGAGCGCGAGGTCGCCGCGCGCTGGATGCGCGCACGGGTACCGCACGCGCATGCCGACAGGCTGGTGATCTTTCCCGGCACGCAGACGATCCTGTTCAACTTGCTCGCCCATCTGGCGCGGCCCGGCGACATCGTGCTGACGGAGGCGCTCACATTCCCCGGCGTCAAGGCCGCAGCAGCGCGGCTCGGCATCAAGCTCGTCGGCGTCGCCATGGATGATGGCGGCATCCTGCCCGATGCGCTGGCGAAGGCCTGCCGCACGCACAAGCCGAAGGCCGTCTATCTCATTCCGACGCTGCACAATCCGACCACGGCGACGCTTGCCGCCGAGCGGCGCAGTGCGATCGCAAAGATCATCGGCGATACCGACACGATCCTGATCGAGGACGACGCCTACGGCCTGCTCGACCGCTCGGCATCGCCGATCGCCAATCTCATTCCGGAGCGGACTTATCTTGCGACCACGCTGTCAAAATGCATCGCGCCGGCGCTCCGCGTTGCCCATCTGGTGACGCCCGACAGCGAGGCGCAGCGGGAGGTGCGGACGTATTTGCAGGCGACCGTGCAGATGCCGGCGCCGCTGATGGTCGCGCTGGTGACGCATTGGATCGAAAGCGGCATTGCCGATCGCATCATCACCGCCATCCGCAGCGAGGCGGTCGGCCGTCAGCAGCTCGCGCAGCGCGCATTGAAAGGCTTCCAGTTCCTGGCCAAGCCCGCGGCGCATCATCTGTGGCTGCGGCTGCCTGAGGACCGGCCCGATGTCGCGGCGCATCTGTTGCGAAACGGACTTGCGGTCGTCGCCGGCAATGCCTTCACAGTCGATGGGACACCGCCGCATGCGGCGCGCGTCTCCCTGGGCGCGGCACGCAACAGGTCAGAATTGACGGAAGCGCTACGCATCCTGGTCGGCGCGCTGCAGAAGCCCGCCGACACCAGACAGATCGTCTAGATCATCGACGATGACGGCGATGGGTCGAGCGCACGACCGGTGCCCCAGGCGACGGATAGGCCTGCAAAGCATATGCATCGCTGGGCGTGCCCTGCTGGCCGAGAGCCGCACGCGCCGCAGGCGTGAGCTGGCCGCCGTTCAGCACGTCGCGGTCGGGATGAGCGGCCTGATAGGCCGCAGGCTCGGAAAGCTGCGCCTGGGCCATTGTCGGCATCAGCGCCGCCGCCAACAGCGCGGCCGCAGCGGCGATTTCAGTGCGGGTCATGATCATTCTCCATCATCGCATTCGGGACCGACCGATCCGAGCGCAGGATGGCGGCGGGGCCCCCGATTTGAAGTACGACCGTCATGTAGGCGTGTCTTTCGCGAACGCCCGGCGCCGCAGATCACGCTTGCGTGCAGGGCGGATTGACTTGCACAGCAGCAAGCATGCTATGCGGGCGACGGCGATCAACAGTTCGAGATCGCCCCGGCGACGAGGACATTCTGTTGGAAACGCTCACCTACGCGCTGCTGCTGCTCGGCGCATTGGCCGGCGGCTTCGTCTCGGGCCTGGCCGGGTTCGGCACGGCGCTGATGGCGCTCGGCATCTGGCTCTACGTGCTGCCGCCCTCGCTCGCGGTGCCACTGGTGCTGATCTGCTCCGTGATCGCGCAGACCTCAACGCTGCCCTCGATGTGGAAGAGCTTCGACCTCTCGCTGGTCTGGCCGTTCCTGATCGGCGGTCTCATCGGCGTACCGATCGGCACCATGCTGATCGCCTCGGCCGATCCAAAAGTGTTCAAGCTGAGCGTCGGCATTTTAATTCTGATGTTCTCGAGCGCGCTCTATCTGAACAAGAGGCCGCTCGCGATCAAATTCGGCGGCCGCCTCGCCGACGGCGCGATCGGCTTTGCCGGCGGTATTCTTGGCGGCCTCGCCGGGTTGTCCGGGCCGCTGCCGATCCTGTGGGCCAACATCCGCGGCTGGAACAAGCACGAACGGCGCGGCATCTTCCAGCTCTTCAATTTCACGGTGCTCGCGACAGCACTGGTGCTGCAGACCGCATCGGGTCTCGTCGAGCTCAAAGTGGTCTGGCTCGCGCTGGTCGCGTTTCCGGGCACCTTGATCGGCGCCTGGGCCGGCGCGCGCGTCTATCACGCCCTCAATGACAAGCATTTCGGCGATGTCGTGCTCGGCCTGTTGTTCCTGTCGGGCCTGACCCTGGTCTGGAACAGCCTCGGCGCGCTCTAATTCTGCGTCTTCCTGGCAAGCGCCATGCCGCCGGCGACACCGACGCCGAGGACGTAGATCCAGCCCGGCGTGAAGTCGAACAAATGCGTGTTGAGCAGCGAGGTCAGCATGTTCTGCACCACGACCAGCAGGCCGATCCAAGAGGCCAGCCCCGCGCCGCGAAACAGCGAGAGATGCGCAAACCAGAGCGCGTAGAGGATCAGGACACCGACGATTCCCCACTGCACGGCCACGCTGAGGGTCTGATTGTGCGGGTTGCTGACGATCTCGCCGCGCAGCGGATCGATCTTCGCATCGGCGGCCACGCTTGCGAACAGGCCGCGGATCGAGCCGGTGCCGTGACCGACCAGCGGTGCATCGGCGATGAAGCGAAGGGACTTCCGCCAGTATTCCAGACGCGAGCCCATGCCGCTGACCTGACTGTCCTGCACGCTCGTCTCATAGTCGGCCTGAAATTTCGCAACCGTCGTCCGCAGATGCGGCGACACGCCAAAGAGCAGCACCGCCGACAGCGCCATCGCGCCGGCGGCAAGCAGCGCCGCACGCAGGCGCAGATACAGCAGCGCGAACAGCACCACCAGGATCGGCAGCGTCACCAGCGCCGTGCGCGAGACCACGACGAAGATCATGTTGGCGAGAAATCCGATCGCGAGCACCGCGAACAGGGCCGCGGTGGCGGCGCGGCGTTGTCGCAGCAGCGACACGACCGGATAGACCAGCGCGAGCACACAGAGCGCGAACTCCTGGCTCTGGTCGATATAGTTGCGCACCGCGATCCCGCTCTCGACCCTGAAAGGCCCACGCGACAGATAGAGCTTCAGCGAGAGTGCGGGGTCGATGGCGACGGCGAAGGAATAGAGCATCAAGGCCGCGCAGGACGCCAGGAAGGCGGAGAACACCCAATGGCCGTAGGGCCAGCGCTCGAACTGGTAGATCAGGAGCGGAATGACCAGCAGCTTCGCCGCCGGCCCGATCGCGTGGATCCGTTCCGGCCACGGCGCATCCGACCAGAGCGTGCCCACGGCGGCGAGCGCGACCAGCGCGATGGGCAGCAGGCAGATCGGGCGAAGCAGCGAACGCGGAAACGCGCGGAGATCGACGAACGCGAACGCGATCAGCCAGGGTATGAGCGCGAAGGTCAGCCCGGTCGTGGTCCACGGCAGCAGCAGAGCGATCAGCGCGACGAAGCGGGCCGGCGTGCGATAGCGCGCCGCCCAGATCGCGGCGAGCCATGACGCCGCCCGCGGCTCGTTCGTCACTCCGGTCATTGGCCCTTCTGCAGCCCACCATCCTCGACCGGCCGGCAAGTTAGCCGGAGCAGCCAGGATGGAACAAGCCACCGCTACGCAGGCTCGCGGGCGAGAGGCGCAATGGGCTCGGCGCTCTCCTGCTCTGGGGTCTTCTCCTTCGGCGCCGAAGTCAGGCGCTTTCTGAACTCGCGGCGCAGCAACCACAGGCTCAAACCCGCCTGCAATATTGTCGCCGCGACCGACAAATACCAGACGTACTCCATGCGAAAGCCCGGCCGCGTCGACAGCCAGATCGCCGGCAGCGAATAGGTGAACACGCGCGTCGCCGAGCTCAAGAGCACCGGCCTGGTGTTGCCAAGGGCCTGGAACATACTCGAGCAGGTGAAGATCAGCCCCTGCGCGACCATGTTGAGCGAGATGATCCGCAGGAACAGGTAGGCGATGTCCATGGTCTCGCGGTCGTTCGAGAATCCGGCGAGCAGCAGCTCCGGCTTCACTTGCGCAAGGATCATGAAGCCGGTCATCACGATCGTGACGATCAAAGCGGCCTTGACGAAAGTTTCCCGCACGCGCGCAGCGTTGGCTGCGCCGACGTTCTGGCCGGCGATCGGCCCGGCCGCCAGCCCAACCGCAAGCGCCGGCATGTTGATCAGGCCGAGCACGCGCTGCCCGATGCCGAAGCCGGCCTGCGCCGCCGCGCCGAAATCGCGCAGCACGTAATAGACCACCGCCATGAAGATGAACATCATCGCGAACTCGCCGCCGGCCGGCAGGCCGACATTGAGAATGCGCTTCAAATGGTAAGGCTGCGGGCGCCACTGCGCCGGATTGAAGGCGACATAGCGCTCGACCTTGCGGAAATACGCCAGCAGCACCAGCACGCCGATGGCGACCGCGATCGAGCTCGCCAGCCCCGCACCAGCGACCCCGAGCGCATGGCCGGTGCCCCAGCCCGTGATCAGGACCGGCGCCAGCGCGATATTGATGGCCACAGCAAACGCCTGCACCAGCATGGTGGGACGCACGATACCGGTCGCGCGCAGCGCAGCCCCCATGACTTGGGTGGCGAACTGCAACGCGAGCGCCGGCATGAACCACAGCAGATAAGTGGTCCCGGCCTCGATCGTGGCCTGGTCCGCTGCGATCGAACGCATGTAGGCGCGCGACAGCGCGGCACCTGCGAGCAGGGTCAACAGTCCGAACAGCACCGACAGCACGATCGCCTGGTTGAAGATCAGGTTCGCATCCGGCCGGTCCTTGCGTCCCACGGCATGCGCGATCAGTGCCCCCGCGCCGACACCGAGCACCTGCATCAGCCCGTTGACGAGAAAGCCAGCATTGCCGGCCGCGGCGACGCCCGCCACGGCGGCATCGCCCAGGCCCGACACGAAGTACAGATCGACCAGTTGGCAGACCATGATCGATATCATGCCGGCCATGATCGGAGGTGCCATGGCCAGGATGTGTCTCACGATGGAGCCGTTCGTCAGGTCTTTCATCTCATTTCATCCTTGACGCATTCCTTGACGAATTCCTTGGCGGCGTGACAGCGGGACCTTCGCCCCGCTGCCGCCCCCCATCACTCCGCCGCTGCGACGCGCCCGAGCTCCACCACCTGGCGCTCGAACAGGCCGCGATAGATGCCTGCGGGCTTGCTCGCGAGCACGGCGTGGGTGCCCTGCTCGACGATCTCGCCGCGGTCGAACACCAGGATGCGATCGAGGCTGCGCACCGTCGACAGCCGGTGCGCGATCACGATCGAGGTGCGGCCCTTCATCAGCCGCTCCATCGCCTCCTGGATCAGCGCCTCCGATTCCGAATCGAGGCTCGACGTCGCCTCGTCCAGGATCAGCACCGGCGCATCCGCCAGGAACGCGCGCGCCAGCGCCACGCGCTGCCGCTCACCGCCCGACAGCTTCACGCCGCGCTCGCCGACCAGCGTGCCGTAGCCCTTCGGCAGGCGCAGGATGAAGTCGTGCGCGTTCGCAAGCCGCGCCGCCTGCTCGATCGCCTCGAGGCTGGCGCCGGGCCGGCCATAGGCGATGTTCTCGGCGAGCGAGCGGTGAAACAGGACCGGGTCCTGCTGCACGATCGCGATCTGGCTGCGCAGCGATTGCTGTGTGGCCAATGCGATGTCCTGCCCGTCGATCAGCACGCGGCCGCCGGTGACGTCGTAGAGCCGCTGCACCAGCTTGACGAAGGTGGTCTTGCCGGAGCCGGAGCGTCCGACGAGGCCGACGCGTTCACCAGCCCGGATCGTCACCGACAGCCCGTCATAGAGCGGCGCGCGATGGCCGCCATAATGGAACGTCACGTCGTCGAACACGATCTCGCCGCCCTCGATCGCGATCGGCCGCGCCTCGGCCGCATCGGCGATGCCGATGGGCTCGGCATGGATCGCCACCAGCTCGTCCATGTCGTTGACCGAGCGCTGGAGGTTGTTGATGTGCATGCCGACGTCACGCAAATAGGCGTGGATGATGTAGTAGCTGGTCAGCACATAGGTCACGTCGCCAGGCGAGGCATGTCCCGACATCCACAACAGCACCGCGCCGCCGATCACGGACGTGCGGAGGCAGAGCAGCAGCGACAGCTGCGCCATGGCCGTGTAATTGTAGCGCAGCCAGGTCCGCCGCACCCGCACGCGCCATCGGTTGATGACGCGGCCGAGCCGCGTATCCTCGCGCGCTTCCGCGCCGAACGACTTCACCACCGCGTTGCACGTCAGGGCATCCGCAAGCGTGCCGCCGACCTTGGTGTCCCAGGCATTGGAGACTCGGGCGGCCGGCGCGATGTAGCGCGTCGAGAACACGACGGTGATGGTGACGTAGAAGAACGCGCCGACTGCGATCACCACGCCGAGCGAGGCCCAATGCATCCCAATCAGGACCATCGAGCCGATCAACACCAGCAGCGAGGGCGCCAACGCCATCAGGATGGTGTCGTTGAGCAGGTCGAGCGCCCACATGCCGCGCGTGATCTTGCGCACGGTGGAGCCCGCGAAGGAGTTTGCGTGCCAGTCGGTGGAGAAGCGCTGCACACGGATGAAGGCCTCCTGTGCGACGTCCGACATGGTCTTGAGCGTGAACGGCACGATCGCCTGCAGGCCGGCCAGCCGCAGCGCCACGGAGGCTGCGCCCAGCGCCACGATGGCGCCGAAGGCAACCAGGGCGGCATGCCGCGCATCGGGATCGGACGGGCCACGCGTCAGCGCATCGACCAGCCGGCCCGAGAAGACCGGCATGAACAGGTCGGCAATGGTCGCACCCAGCAGGCCGCCGGCCACGATGAGCCCCCGTCCCGGCTGCTTCAGCCAGTGCCGGAACACGAAGGGCAGCACCAGGCGGATCGCCGCGGGCTTTTTTGACAGAGCGGTCATGACATCATCCGGCCGGCTTTGGCGCGGGCCGGCTCCATCGATGGACGCAGGCCGGCCGCGAGGGCCGAGACGGCGTCACTTAAGGTTGGCTTTGACTTGGGAAAGAAAGCGATCGGGACGCTTGGTCGAAAACTTGGCCCAATCGAAACTGGCGGAGGAGGCCTCTAACAGGCCGCGTACATACCGAACCAGAACATCATCGAGCGCGGGCGTACGATCTGCGAATGCGACGAAATCATGCAAATCTCTCCCCGGCTCGAGTGAATGAGGTGCGCTTTATAGATGTGTCGTTCGCGACTTGCAACGGGGCTCGCGCGAGATCACGGATGAGTGTTGCAATTTGGTGCGGGGGCCGAGGTGCGCGCTCCACAGCCGCCCCACCCTCCGCCGTCATGCTCCGCGAAAGCGGGGCATCCAGTACGCCCGCGGCGGATGTGGTGAGAGCGAGTTCACCAACGCCGGCCTCTGGATACTGGATCGCTCGGTCGAGGCCGGGCGATGACACCGCCTTTGTGGCTTGCCCGATTTGGGCAGCATCAATGCGCGTCGCCGCCGCCGGTCAGTGGGGCCGGCTTGCTCAGCAGCGTCACCAGCAGGGTGAGGCCGAGATAGAACAGCGTCAGCACGAAGAAGGCATCGCCGAAGCTCATCACCACGGCCTGGCGATGCACGAGCTGAGAGAGCTGCTTCATCGCCATCAACGTGGAATCGCCGAGCCCCTGGAATTTCTGCATGAACATGGTCAGGGTTTCGGTCGCGGTCGCATTGCCCCAGGTCACGCGCTCCTGGAGGCGGGTGATGTGCAAATCGGTGCGGTAGTTGAGCACGGTGTTGATGACGGCGAGGCCAACCGCGCCGCCGAGGTTGCGCATCAGGTTGAACAGGCCCGAGGCGTTCTTCACCCTATCAGGCGCCAGCGTGCCGAGCGCGATGTTGTTGGTGGGCACCGTCGCGAACATCATGCCGATGCCGCGCAGGATCTGCGGCACCAGCAGCTCGTAGAAATCGTAGTCGCGCGTGATCCACGTCATCTGGTAGGAGCCGATCGCGAACACGACGAGGCCGAAGGCGATCATGTAGCGCATGTCGAGCTTCACCATGAGGCGGCCGACCAGCGGCGCGACCAGGAACATGGTGATCCCCGAGACGAACATGGTCTCGCCGATCATCAGCGCGCTGTAGCCGCGCACTTCGGCGAGATAGCGCGGATAGATGTAGGTCAGGCCGTAGAGGCCGATGCCGATGCAGAACTGCAGGACGCAACCGATCGCGAAATTGCGATTGGAGAAGGTGCGCAAATTGACGATCGGCTCGGCCGCCGTGAAGACGCGCCAGAAGAAGGCGATGGCCGAGATCGCGCAGATCCAGGCGCAGATCGCGACCGAAGTATCCTGCATCCATTCATATTGCGGGCCCTCCTCCAGCACATATTCCAGCGTGCCGAGGAAGCCGGCCATGAACAGGAGGCCCCACCAGTCGAAGCGGTCGAGCAACTCGAAATGCGGCTCGTCGAAGTCGACCAGCGCCAGCACGCCCAGGGTGATGCCGATACCGGGCACGACGTTGATGAAGAACAGCCAGTTCCACGACATGAGGTCGGTGATGTAACCGCCGACCGTCGGTCCGATGGTCGGGGCAAGCGTCGCAACCAGCCCGATGATGGGGCCGACGATGTGGAATTTGGAGCGCGGAAAAACAGTATAGGCCGAGGCGAACACCGTCGGGATCATGCCGGCGCCGAGGAAACCCTGCAGCGCGCGCCAGAGGATCATCTCCTCGATGGTGGTGGCAAAGCCGCAGAGCAGGCTCGAGGCGGTGAAGCCGGCCGCCGAGATCGCGAACAACAGCCGCGTGCCGAAGGCGCGCGACAGGAATCCCGACAGGGGAATCGCGATGACTTCGGCGATCAGATAGGCGGTCTGAACCCAGGAGACCTCGCTGGAGCTCGCTGACAATCCGGCCTGGATTTCGCTGAGGGAGGCCGAGACGATCTGGATGTCCAGGATCGACATGAACATCCCGAACACCATGATGATGAACGCGAACAGCCGCTTCGGCGCGATGCGCTCCGAAGCGGGGTCCGCCATCATGGCGGGTGAAGCGGTGGTGGCGGTGGCCATGGTCTGACCTCGCAGCGCTCAGGCTGTGGCTACTGCGGGTGGATCGCGGTGGGATCGTCGAGGTCGACCTCGCTGTCGGCGTCGGCCGCGCCCTTGTTGGTGTCGACGGTCGCATAGACCGACATGCCAGCACGGAGCAGGTTCTGCTTCGCCACCGATTTCGGCACGCGAATGCGGACCGGCACGCGCTGCACGATCTTTGTGAAGTTGCCGGTCGCGTTGTCGGGCGGCAGCAGCGTGAACACCGAGCCCGCGCCGGCGGCGATGCTGTCGACGACGCCGGAGAACTTGCGCATACCATAGGCATCGACCTTGATCGTCACCGGCTGGCCAGGACGGATGCGCTTGAGCTGCGTTTCCTTGAAATTGGCGTCGATATAGACGTTGTCGAGCGGCACGACGTTGCCGAGGCGCTGACCGACCGCAACGAAGTCGCCGGCGCTGACGAGGCGGTTCGAGAACGTGCCGTCGACCGGCGCGCGCACCGCGGTGAAGCTGAGGTCGCGCTCGGCCTTGGCGAGCGTGGTCTTGAGCTCAGCGAGCTGCGCCTGCGCTTCGGCCTGCTGCGCCTTGGCGACATCGACATTGCTGATTGCAACGTCGTAGGCGGCCTGCGCGGCCTTGACTGCGGCGGCGCCCTGGTCGCGTCCGGCTTCCGAGCTCTCGAAGGTAGCGCGCGAGGCAAACCCCTTGTTGCTCAGGGCCTGCTGGCGCTCATAGTCGAGATCGGCGCGCTTGAGGCCCGCTTCAGCCGAGACGAGTTGCGCCCTGGCCTGCGCCACCTGGCTGTCGAGCGCGGCGACCTGGCGGCCGATGCGATCAATGGTGGCCTGCTGGGTCGCGATCCTGGTCGCGGCGGCATCCACCGCGATCTTGTAGTCGCCGTCATCGATGCGGAAGACAATGTCGCCCGCTTTCACGGTGGTGTTGTCGCCGGCAAGGATCGAGGCGATGTGGCCGGAGACGCGCGCGCCCAACATGGTGTTGTTGGCGCGGACATAGGCGTCATCGGTGGAGATGTAGAAGCGGCCGACCAGCGTGTAGTAGCCGGCATAGCTCGCGGCCGCGAGCGCCAGCACGAGGCCGACGCCCATCAGGACGAACTTGCGCTTGCCGGATTTGGGAGCGCCGGCGGCGGGTGCCTCCGGCGCTAGCGCGGCCGGCTTGTCGGTCACGGGCTTCTCCGGCGCCTCGGCGGTGCGGCGCTTGGCTTCCTCGGCCAATTGAGAGCGCAATTGCTCGGCAAGGGGTGCAGCGTTCTCGATCGCGGCATCACCGTCCGCGTGCTCCTCCACCGTTTCCTGGCGAAGGACGCGCGCGGCTTGGTCTCTCGATACGGCCATAAAGGCCTCCCCCCAAAAAAAGCGCGACAAAGGGACAGCCGGCATGCGGCCTGTTCCCTCTCGCTAATCCAAATATCATTGACCGAACGGTTCGGTCAACATACATAATAATCCCGGCCGGACCCTAATGACGAGAATCCTTTATTCGGGTTTCATGGCCGCAGACCCGACTCCAAAACCTTCCGAGACCCTGAACCAATGGTTGTAGCCGGCAGCGATCATCTGCACGTCATCCAGGAAGAGGACGGCTCCAAACGTCGCCAGATCCTGGACGGCGCCCGCAAAGTGTTCATGGATCTCGGCTTCGACGGCGCCAGCATGGGCGAGATCGCGCGCGCAGCGCAGGTCTCCAAGGGCACGCTTTATGTCTACTTCGCCGACAAAAGCGCCCTGTTCGAAGCCATCCTCGAGCAGGAGGCGCTCCAGTACGGCCAGGTCGTGTTCAACTTCGATCCCGCGCGCGATGCCGAGACCACGCTGAAGGAGTTCGGCCGGGCCTATATCCACTTGCTCTGTCGGCCCGGCGGCGGATCGGCGATCCGCACCGTGATGGCGATCGCCGAGCGCATGCCCGATGTCGGCCGCCGCTATTATGCGCGGGTGCTGGACAAGTCCATCAACCGCCTCTCCGACTATCTCAAAGCCCATGTCGCCGCCGGCCATCTCAAGATTGACGATTGCAACCTTGCCGCCTCCCAGTTCATGGAGCTGTGCAAGGCATCCCTCTTCCTGCCCTTCGTGTTCCAGGCCGCGCCCGCGCCGTCGGAAGAGCGCATGACCGAGGTGGTCGACAGCGCGACGCGGATGTTCCTGGCCGCGTATAAAGCGAAGTAGCGGCGCGTTGCGCGGACCGGTCAGACGACCCTATATTTGCGGCCATGTCCCGTGATCTTCGCCCGCCCGTCGATATCCTCCATTACGAGATCGTCCAGGAACAGGCCTCGGCGCTTGGACGGATGGGCCGCACACTCGAACAGGCGCTAACCCGCTTGCGCGAGTTCGATGCCGCGCACCCGTCCTCGGAGGCGCCGGCCTCGCTGCAACCGGCCAGGCGCTCTGGATGTTCGTGGTGCAGCGTGAGGCGTCCGGCTTGCGCGACAGCCGCCATATCATGCGCACCTACAATGTCCCGGGCGAGGTGCAGCTCTGCATGGGGTTGGTCCCCGCACCGGCGAAGCGGAAGTAGATCGTAGCCTCCGTGAGCGCAGCTACAAGAGCAACTGCTCCGTCTAATCGTCGGCGTAGTCGTCTTCCTCGCGCTTGTGCCCCGTGCTCTTGCGCGCACCGAGCGAGCCGGTCACGGAAGGCTCGCGCGCATTCGCGTACGGCCTGCGCGACTGCGCGCGCGAGGCGACCTCCTCGCCGGAGACGGCGGCGGGCTGACAGATCAGGCGGCGGCTGGCACGGCGCATCAGATCGACGTGGATGTGATCGTAGTGATAGACGTTCGACCCCGGCGCGAGCACCGTGGTGAAATGCGCGCAGGCGCCGGACTGCACGTCGCGCAAAAAGCCCTGCTCCTCTGGCATGCCGCGCCAGCCGTCTTTCACGGTGACGCGGCGGCCATCGGCGAGCACGAAGGCGGCAATGTCGAGCGCGTTGCCGAAGGCGTGTTCGGAGATGTGAGAATGCGGATTGCCGTTCATGCCGCGGCAGGAATAGGCGGAGATCTGCTTGATCTCGGCGACGCGGACGCCGAACCAGCGCATCGCCGATGGCTGCACCGTGTCGGCGAGCCAGCGGTCGAGCTCGGACACGATCGGACAGGCGAGCGTCGCGGTCGGCTTGATCGCAACCGGACCGACGGCCGTGACGGGATTGCCCTGCGCCGGGCCAAGGCGCGGCGGCGGCTGCTGCGCAGGCGCCTGCGAGTAAGGTGCAGGCCGCGCCGGATAGCTCGGCGAATTCATGTAGCGCGCCGCGCCCGCGGCATCGGTGCCATCGGGCGGCAGGTCGATCTCGTCCTCCTGCGCCGCCACGCCGGGCGCGTTCAGTGACACCGGCCCGCTTGAGCTGCCATAGCCGGAGGGTTGGCGCACCGCGCTTTCGGGATAGTTCGATCGTTGCGGATAGGACGATGCCGGATAATTCTGGCTCTGAGGGTAATTCGACCGCGGCTGCGTCACCGGCCAGCGCGGCTGGCCGCCGATGCTGCCCGGCGGGCGCAGCTCCTCGTCGGCAAAGCCGTAACTGCTCGAGGCTTCGCCGATGGCGGCGACCTTGAGCGGAAACTCGGCGCCGCACATGCCGGGCCCGGAGATCGGGTCGATGCGGACGAGATCCGGCCCCTCTTTCACCGCGCCCGATTTCAGGCATGCGGCTTCGGCCTCGGCCCGCCACGGTTCGCGTTCGGCCTGGAAGAAGCCGCGTCCGCAACCCGCTAGCGAAACAAGGACGATGGAGCCGACGAGATACAAACGAACTCCGCGCGTCATGCACGCACGTTCGGTGAATTTACTTAAAGACTCTTCAACACGTTGATTTCAGAGTTCTTTAACCATACGGGCCCGCGCGCGCCGGGCGCCGGCTGAACTGAGCGACAGCAAGGCTGACTTTTTCGCGAGGAGACTTTCTGTTAACCATAATGCCAGCGCGCAAAGCGGCGCGCATGGACGGAGCGACCTCATGACGTTCGCCGGGAGACTGAGCCTAGTCACCGCGTACCTCGCCATGGCGTTCGTTGGCGCCATCGTGCTCGGCATGATCTAGCGACTTCACTCACCACACCACGACCCCTCTTGAGCGCGCGCCTCGTCCTTCGAGACGACCGCTTCGCGGTCTCCTCAGGATGAGGCTAAGCAGCGTCACGCCTGTTGAAACGCCGCCGCACACTCCGCCCTCATCCTGAGAGCCCGCCATAGGCGGGCATCTCGAATGATGGCCGCAGGCAACGCTCTCTTAGGCGACGCCCTTCCAAAGAAGGCTACGACCGCGCACTCCATTGCCGCGACGTCGTGAGCATTTGCTCTCGCGGCGCCTCGATCCGCGTCCAGTCGTTGCCGGAGCACCAGAAACGGCCGAGCGCACAGGCTTCGACGTGGAGCCGGCCGGAGCTCTTCAGCGTCATGGTGGCGTAATAGGTGTTGCCGCTGGAGCGGCTGTAGATGTTGCCGGTCCAGACGTCGTGCGACTTCGGCTTCATGTTGACGAGCACGCTCTCGCCGCGGCTCGACGCCTCCGTCAGCGCGTAACCGCACAGTGCGGGGCCACAGCGTTCGATGCGGACCGTGCCCTTGGCGCCGGGGCTCTCCCATTCGCCCAGTGGCATATAGGCCGGCTCCTCGTCGCTGCGCTGTGCGACCGTTGCGGTCTGCTTGATCTCGGGGGAAGCCGACCGGCAATTGCGCGGCGACTCGACGTGGAACCGGTGACCGCCGATCGAGAAGGAATAGGAGCCGGCCACGGCCGCGGGCGTGATCGCCATCAGTGCGATCAAGGCGCCAAGCGAAGTCGCAAGCCGTTTCATCCACACCTGAGTGTCGCCACGAGCTTACGCAGAGGCGTTGCCGCTGAATGTGCGCTGCCTCACCCAGACGGCGCGCATCGTTGTGACCCCCATCACAGAACGCCCGGCCGGTCCGGCGTAGGGTCGAACCACGCTTCATCCACCAGCGACTTCAGTCCATCGGGACCACGTCATTTTTCGGAGGTTGTCATGAACAAGCTCACCATCGCCGCCACCGCGCTCTTCCTGGCGTCCACCGCAGCCGCCCATGCCGGCGGCAACACGATCTCGTTCCAGATCGAGGGCCAGCACATCCGCATCGAGACGCCGCGCAACTGCGCCTCGCTCAACTGCGTGACCATCGTGGCACCGGGCCTGTCGGACAAGCCGATCAAGCTGAACAACATCAACCTGAAAGGCCTGGGCGGCTCCAAGGACGATGACGATACCACGACAAGCACCACGACTGCGCAGCCTGCGCCGGCTCCGGTGCAGCAGCCGCCGGTGCAGCAGCCGCCGGTGCAGCAGGCGCCAGCGCAGGCGACCGCGCCGGCCGCGCCCGCCGTCACGGCTCCCGCCGCTCCGACCGCGACAGTTGCTGCCGCGCCGTCGGCCGGCTTTGACGCCAATACGCAGCCGGCGCCCGTCGCGGCTCCTGCTCCCGCACCCGCGCCGGTCGCAGTTGCTCCGGCCCCTGTGGCCGCCGCGCCTGTGGTGGTTGCCAACACGCCGATCGGCGTTTGGGCGACGGAAGAGAACAAGGGCAATGTCCGCGTCGAGCAGTGCGGCACCAATCTCTGCGGCTATGCCGTGAAGACCAATGCGCGCATCCTGATCAACATGAAGCCAGAGGGCTCGAAGTGGAGCGGCCGCATCCACGATCCCGACTCCGGCCGCAATTACGACTCGACCATCGCGATGAAGGGCCCGAATGCGATGCGCGTGCAGGGCTGCGCCTTCGGCGGCATGTTCTGCGGAGGCCAGACCTGGAAGCGCGTGAGCTGACATTATCTCCGTCATCCCGGGCGATGCGAAGCATCGACCCGGGATCTCGCGCGACAGCCTCACTCTATCCCCTCACCCTGAGGAGCCTGCATCGCAGGCGTCTCGAAGGGCGAGGCCCGGATCGACAGCGGAGCCGGCATGGTTCGAGACGCGCGCAAAGGGGCGCGCTCCTCACCATGAGGGGAGAGAGCGCCGTTTGAATGTTCGGCCCTCCTCCTGCGACACATGTTCATCCGCCATTCAGGTCTCCCCGGCTGATATCAACCGATCTCGCCTCGCGCTCTCACCGGGACTTCCTCGTGACATCAATGCTGGCCTGGCGCCGCTTCGTGTTCGCGCTCGTGCTGCCGGCATTGCCGCTGGCAGGCGCGAGCGTTGCGATCGCATCCGATGCGATCGAAGTCGCGCAGGCCCAGCCACAAGCGCAGCCGGCACCCGCCCCCTCCCCGACGCCGTCGGCTTCACCGACACCGGCCGCGGACGCACAACCCGGCGCCGTCGAGCCGATCGGCAACGTTGCGACCGTCACGGGCATCGCGACCGTGATCCGTGACAAGAATTCCTATCCGCTGCGCGTGCGCGACGACATCTATCTCAACGACGTGGTGCAGACCTCGTCGAACTCCACGGTCGGCATCACTTTCGACGACGCCACCACGTTCAATCTTTCAGCCAGCTCGAAGATCACCATCGACAATTACGTCTATGAGGACGGCGGCAAGCAGAACTCAGGGATATTCGACGTCGGAAAGGGCACAGTGGCCTTCGTTGCAGCTGCGGTGGCGAAGACCGGTAACATGAAGATCACGACGCCGACCGCGACGCTCGGCATCCGCGGCACCACCGGCGTCGTCGAGGTGCCTGAAGGCGCGGCAGCGAGCAGCGCGCGCAACGTCAACATCAAGCTCTATCCCGACGCCGACGGCCGCGTCGGCCACATCGACGTCGACGAACGCAGCAGCGGCACGCGGCTCGGCGCGCTGACGCAAGGCGCGAGCGGCTTTGCGATCCGGCCCGGCGCGGCCACTGCCGGAATCATGCGCTTCGCCGCGGTGCCGATCACGATTCCCGCGCAGCAGATCGCGCGCGACCGCGGCTTCGTCGGCCAGGTGCATCTGGCGCAAACCACCGGCCGCCAGATCGTCACCGAGCAGCGTGACTTCCGCCGCGCCAATCCGACCGCGCTCAGCCGCATTCCGCGCCCGGCCCAGCCGCCGCAGCAACAACAATTGCGGCCGGCGACCGCACCTGGCCAACAGCCGCAGCGGCCGAACGGCCAGCCCGGTCAGAACAACCGTCCGGGTCAGCAGCAGCCGGGCACCCCGGGCCGGCAAGGCACCCAGCCACCGCAACGGCAAGGACAAGGTGGCGCGGTGCAGCCGGGTGGCCAGCGTGCGGGCCAGGGGCAGCAGCCGCGAGGCCAGCAGCAACAAGGCCAGCCGCAGCGCGGCGAGCAGCAAGGCGCCGGACGTCCACGTGCACCGCGCGAAGGACAGGGCGCAAAGCCAAGCGGCACGCCGCAAACACAGCCGCAGCGTGGTGGGCAAATTCAGCCCGGAGGAGTCATGCCGTCACAGCCGGGCGGGACTCATCCGCAGCCGCAACTGCCGCGCACCGGCATGCAGCCGGACCAGCCGCCCGCAGTCCAACAGCCGGGCATGCAGCGCCCCGGCGGCTTCCAGCGGCGCCTCCCCGCCGCGCAACGCCCCGCAGCGCCGCGCAGACCGGCGCCGGCTCCGAAGGAGAAGGAGCGGCGGTGATCGTGCCGCCCTCGCGCGCCGCTCTCTCCTCCGTCATTGCGAGGAGCCCTTGCGACGAAGCAATCCAGGATCTTTCCGCGGAGGGATCCTGGATTGCTTCGCTGCGCTCGCAATGACGATGTGGAGGGAATTGACGCTCACCCAACCGCATTAACTCGCGGATGCTCTCTCACCCGAAAGCAGCGCGCTTGAACTCACGCCTCGCCGCGCAGCCAGGCCTTCACCTTCTGCAGCAGACCATGCCGCAACTCGTCGATGGATGCGGCTTCGGCCGGCGTCAGCGTCTGCAGCGTTGCATCGATATCGTCGGCCGCGAGCGGCGGCGTCGGCTCGGGCGCGGGCGGCGTCAGCCCCACCGCCGCAAGCGCGATCGGGCCGATCTGGGTCAGGAAGGCGCGCTCATATTCGCGCGACAGGCGCGCAAGCGCGTCGTCGAGCGACAGCCAGTCGACCGCCTTGATGTCGTTCATCAGCTTGCGGACCGGACCACCCTCGGCTTCCATGCGCCAGAAATGCACGACCTTGGAACGCCCGCCGGACTGGTAGACGAGCGTGCCGAGGAATTCGTGGATGGCGACGTCGTGTCCGGTTTCCTCGAGCACCTCACGGTGCGCGGCTTGTTTGGGCGTCTCGCCGTCGTCGAGCTTGCCCTTGGGCAGGACCCATTCGTTGCGCTTGCGCTGGCGCACGACCGCGATCAGCGGCACGGCTCCTCGCCGCAACACAATACCACCCGCCGCCATGACCGGCGCCCGCGCCATCACTCACATCCGTGTCGATCTATGCATCCCCGCAGGACGATATAGGCGGCGGACGCGGCGGATTGAAGGCTATCCTCTCCTCAACAGCGCTTGACCGGCGCGAATGCGCGTGCCCTCGGCGATGCCGTCGCAGAAGGTAAAATCGCCGGGCGCAAGGATGATGATGGTCGAGCCGTGCTCGAACCAGCCGAGCTCCTCGCCCTTGGCCACGTTGACGTCGCAGGGGAAATTGACCGGGCCGCGGGTCTGCGCGTTCAGCACCATGTCGAGGAAGTGCAGGCGGATGCTCGCGACCAGGATCGCGGCGACCGGCACCAGCGTCACGGCCTCGCCGGTCGAAAGGTGCGTGCGGATCACCGCGCGCTCGTTCTTGCAGAAGAGACGCTCGACCCGCTTCAGCGCGATCGGGTTGACGTTCCAGACATCGCCATGGATCAGCGTGACCCGCTCGATATGCGCGTCATAGGGCGCGTGGAAGCGGTGATACATGCTCGACGTCAGCCGCAGCGTGACGAAGCTTCCGTTGCGATGCTGATCAACCAGCGCGGAATCGCCGACCAGGTCGAGCAGCGAATAGGGCGCGCCCTTGACCTGAAACAGCTCGGTGTCGGCGATCTTCCCGTGGGCACCGACGATGCCGTCCGACGGGCTGGCAACGACTGCCGGGTCCTGATCGATCGGTCGCAGGCCCGGCTTGAGCTCCCGGGTGAAGCAATCGTGCAGACTCCTGAAATGGGACTTGCGCGCCTCGGACAGATCGAGGTCGGAAAACAGCTTCCACAGCGCGATCGAGAAGTCCCGCACAAGCGGATTCTCGATCTTGGAGAACCAGCCCATGAAGCGGGTCAGGGCCGCGCGGGGGATGCGGTTGGTCAACAGGAAATTGAGGTCTTCCTGCTGGGTGAAAGAGGCGATGAGGGCTTTGACTGTCATGAATCTGTCAGCTCACAGGGTTAGCGCTAGTTGTCATGGAAACGACACTCCCGATTCTCTCGATGTCCGTGGCCGCCGCAGCGTCCGCTGCCGCCGTCTTCCCGAAGCTCAAGGCGCGGGTCGAATTGTCCCGCGCCAAGCACCGCTCGCTCGCTGGGCACTCCAAGATGTCGCGCCGGGTGGCGAAGTTGCTCCCGTTCTACGAGTTCGGGGAGGACAACTACTTCTCCTGCGACGGTGCGCCCGCGAACATCGCCGCGCAGCGCAAGGACGCTTTCTTCCGCCTCGCTAAACTCTACGCCGAGCGCTACCCCAAGGGACGCGCGATGACGAAGGAAGCGGCGGAAAAGATCTCCGACCTGCACTTCACCGAGACCTATCGCGTGCCATTCCAGTTCTCGCGCCTCGTCCGTGAGCATCTGGGCACCTCGACCTTCATGGAATCGTCCAACGGCGTCACCGTCACGGATGTCGACGGCAATACGTCCTACGACCTCACGGGATCCTACGGCGTCAACATCTTCGGCAACGACTTCTACAAGGAGTGCATCGAGGGCGCCGAGAAGCGCGCCCATGCGCTCGGTCCCGTGCTCGGCCCCTATCATCCCGTCATCCTCGAGAACGTGAGCCGGCTCTGCCAGATCTCGGGCCTCGACGAAGTCTCGTTCCACATGTCCGGCACCGAAGCCGTGATGCAGGCGGTACGACTTGCGCGCTATCACACCAAGCGCACGCATCTGGTTCGTTTTGCCGGCGCCTATCACGGCTGGTGGGGCGACGTGCAGCCCGGCGTCGGCAACCCAATTCCCGCGCACGAGACCTACACCCTCGCCGAGATGTCCGATAAGACGCTGCACGTCCTGCGCACGCGCAAGGACATCGCGTGCGTGCTGGTCAATCCGCTGCAGGGCCTGCATCCGAACGCCAACGCGCCCGGCGATTCCTCGCTGGTCGATTCCTCTCGCGGCGGCAATTTCGATCGCGCGGCCTACACCGAATGGCTCACGAGGCTGCGTGAAGTCTGCACCGAGCGCGGCATCGTGCTGATCTTCGACGAGGTCTTCGTCGGCTTCCGCCTCGCCGCTGGCGGCGCCCAGGAATATTTCGGCGTGCGCGCCGACATGGTGACTTACGGCAAGAGCCTCGCCGGCGGCCTGCCGGTCGGCGTGGTCTGCGGCAAGCGCGAGCTGATGCGCCGCTTCCGCGACGACCGTCCCGCCGACATCTGCTTCGCCCGCGGCACTTTCAACTCGCACCCCTACGTCATGACGGCCATGGACGAGTTCCTGAGCAGGCTCGCCAGCCCGAACTTCCGCGCCATCTATGACGGGCTGGACGCGACCTGGAACGGCCGCGCCGAGAGGCTCAACCAGATGATGACCGACGCTGGCCTGCCGGTGCGGTTCGCCAACTTCTCGTCGATCTGGACGGTGAAATACACCACGCCGTCCCGCTACAACTGGATGCTGCAATATTACCTGCGCGCCGAAGGCCTGTCCTTGAGCTGGGTCGGCACCGGCCGGCTGATCTTCAGCCTGAACTACACCGACGCCGATTTCAGCGAGGTCGCCGAACGCTTTGTCCGTGCAGCCCAGAAGATGAAGGCCGACGGCTTCTGGTGGCACGACGGCGTGCTCACCAACAAGAACATCAAGCGGCAAATTTTGAAAGAGATGCTGGCCAAGCGCTTCGGGCGCTGAGGCCGGCTCTCTCCACATAACGACTGTCATTCCGGGGCGGTCCGAAGGACCAAACTCTGGTGCGCAATTGCGCACCTGAGAATCTCGGGATTCCGGGTCTGGTCCTTCGGACCATCCCGGAATGACGGCACTTGTGGCCGCGCTCGCTCCCATTTCCCCGCAAGCGGGGAGAGGCGAAGAATCCCCCAACACGTGGATGCCCGGGACAAGCCCGGGCATGACGCAACCATCAGACATCGGAGTGTGTCGTATACGCAGCGCGCTCAGGCGTGCTGCTCTTCGAGCGTGGGCTCGCCGATGAGGCCCAGCGTGTGCTCGGGGTTGAGGTGCAGGCCGGGGTCCATCAGCTCGCCGCGCATCAGGGCGAGCGGCGCGCTGCGATAGAGCATCAGATCGTGGAAGGGATCGGTCAGGATCTTGGTCATCCAGACGAGGCCGGTTTCGACGTCGCGGATGAAGAACAGGTGCACGGTGCGGAACAACAGACCGCCGCCGCCGACCACGAGCCAGATCTTGGCGACCTGCCGCATGAAGTCCGTCGCACTCGACCAGGGGGTGAACAGGCCGAACAGCGAGGGATCGGCGAACAGCACCAGCGGCGAAGCCGCCCAGATCGCCATCAGCACCACCTTGCGCTGAAGGTTGTAGCCGACCTTGATCTCTTCCTTGTGCTCGTGGGTGGCCTGGTTGATGTGGTCGTAGCCGTGCGGCTCGAAGAAGAAGTGACCGGCCTGGCGCGAGGTCATCGAGACCAGCCAGCCGACCAGCGCGGAGATGACAGGGTCGATGAACAGCCAGACATAGGCGAAGAGAAAACTCAGCGCGCTGACGAAGTGTAGGCTCTGGTTGATGCGGCTGTGGTGATAGTAGCGATGGTCGTCCCAGCGCTGGATCCGCAGCTGCTCGAGATAATTCTTGATCATGCTCTCCCCCAAAATGCTTTCGGGTACGGGATTAAAGGGATTCGATGTAGGCCGTGTGACATCATCAATTTGTCATGTGACGATGTGCAGCGGCGCGATGACGCACGCGACGCGTGAGCTTCAGCTCACGCCGCTTTGGCGACGTCGACCTTGCGGAAGCGCACCAGCGAGAAATGGCCGAGCGGCGGAATCAGGCGGCGCTCGGCGAGCTCGATGCCGTGGGCGCCGGCCAGCCATTTGGCATAGCGCGACCAGGCGAACTCGGCGGTGCGGAAGCCGAACGGACGCACCACCGGCTGCAGCTTCTGCTCGATGAAGCGGCGCATGCCGGCGTCGGCGCTGACGCGGGTGAGGATGATCAGCTCGCCGCCGGGGCGCAGCACCCGGGCGAATTCGTCGAGCGCCTTCTCCGGGTTCGGCACGGCGGTGACGACATATTGCGCCATCACGACGTCGAAGGAATTGTCGGGGAATTCCAGCTTCTCGGCGTCCATCACCGCGAGGCCCTCGACGTTCTTCAGCTTGCCCTCGGCGACGCGCTGGCGCGCCTTGTCCAGCATCGCTTCCGAGATATCGGTGCCGAAGATGCGCAGGTTCGGTGCATAGAGCGGCAGCGAGATGCCGGTGCCGACGCCAACCTCGAGCACGCGGCCGCCGATCTTGTTGGTCGCCGCGATCGCAGCCTGCCGGCCCTTGGCGAACACGCCGCCGAACACGAGATCGTAGACGGGCGCCCAGCGGTCATAGGCCTGCTCGACCGTGCCACGGGTGAGATCGAGCTGCTCGGTGCCGTCAAGGTTCATGATCTTAGCCATCGATGAGGTTCTCGCTGTGGGTCAGACGTTTGGGATCAACCGCGCACCGGCCGCCGCGCCATCCGAGGCGAGGCGCGCAAGGCGCGGCTGGGCTGAAGTGAGGTGAGATTGCCGACGAACTGGCGCGCGCTGTTTTCCCAGGAACGCTCCAGCGCGAAGTTGCGGCAGGTCTCGCGCGACATGGTGAGCGCGCGCAGGCACGCGGTACGCAAATCGTGGTCGATCGCACCGATCGGATGATCAGCGATCACGTCCTTGGGACCCGTCACGGGAAACGCCGCAACCGGCGTGCCGCAGGCCAGCGCCTCCAGCTGCACCACGCCAAACGTATCGGTCAGGCTCGGAAACACGAACACGTCGGCGGCGGCGAGATGCGCGGTGAGATCCGCGCCCTTCTTCTCGCCGAGGAACACCCCGTCCGGATATTTTTTCTCGAGCGCCGCCTTCTGCGGGCCGTCGCCGACGACGACTTTGGTGCCGGGCAGATCGAGCGAGAGAAACGCTTCGAGATTCTTTTCCACCGCGACCCGGCCCATGGTCATGAAGATCGGCCCCGGCAGATCGAGCCGTGCCGGAGAGTCGGGATGAAACAGCTCAGTGTTGACGCCGCGGGTCCAGAAGCCGAGCCGCTTGAAGCCGCGCTCGGAGAGCTCCTGCCACAGCGAGGGCGTCGCCACCATCGTCATCGCGGCGGCATCATGGAAGTGGCGCAGCACGGCATAACCGACGGCAGCGGGGATGCCGGTCCGCACCGAGACGTATTCGGGAAAGCGCGTCGTGTAGGACGTGGTGAAGGCAAGCCGGTTGCGGCGGCAATAGGCTCGCGCGGCCCAGCCGATCGGGCCTTCGGTCGCGATGTGGAGCGCGTCCGGCGCAGCCTTCTCGATCCGCCGCGCGATCTCCTTTCCGCTCGGCAGCGCGATGCGCAGGCCCGGATAGGTCGGCAGTGGCCAGGACGGAAAGCCGTCCGGCGTCAGGAAGTCGATCTCGACATCGAGCGCCTTGGCGGCATTCGCCAGCGAGGTCAAGGTGCGGACCACACCGTTAACCTGGGGATGCCAGGCGTCAGTTGCGATTAATACCCGCATGGGGAAATCCCGAGAGTTTGATGATTCTCGGTTTCCGACCATCAACGAAGGATATTTCAGGCGTGTGACGTTACAGAAGTGTCGGCCCACCGTTTTGTTCGTTAACAGGCGCCTGCGGCCACGAAACTGTCATGAAACAATCCTTGCCGCCGTGAAACCGTTTTCGGTTTTCCGCGCAAATGTCCCGAAACGTTTTGCCGTTAGTGATTTCAGCAACAGAGCACCGCAACGGTGCCGCGGTGGCCGAGGCCACCGAGCAAACAGGGGCGATCACATGTTCAATCTGGATACGTTCAAGACGTTTTCGCGCGCCGTTGCATTCGGCGCAGTCGCGGTCTCCGCGATCGCATTCGCAGGTGCAGCCAAGGCCGCGCCGGTGCAGCTCTTCCCCTTCTTCCAGCCGCTGCCGCCGTTCGCCGCGCCGCAGCCGATCCAGCCCTACCAGGCGCCGACCTATCAGACCGAGCCGTCCGAGGATCAGGACGCCGTCGAGATGCCGGCGCGCTTCCGCCGCCAGACCGTCTCCTACGCGACGCGTGAGGCGCCGGGCACCATCATCATCGATACGCCCAACACCTATCTCTATTACGTGCTCGGCAACGGCCAGGCACTGCGCTACGGCATCGGCGTCGGCCGCGACGGCTTCACCTGGTCGGGCACGCAGTCCGTCACCAGAAAGGCCGAGTGGCCGGCCTGGACTCCGCCCCCGGAAATGATCGCCCGCCAGCCCTATCTGCCGCGCCACATGGCCGGCGGCCCCGGCAACCCGCTTGGCGCCCGCGCCATGTATCTCGGCGGCACCATCTATCGCATCCACGGCACCAACGCCCCCGACACCATCGGCAAGCGCGTCTCCTCCGGCTGCATTCGCCTGACCAACGATGACGTTTCCGACCTCTATTCCCGCGTCAACGTCGGCACCAAGGTGATTGTGCTGCCGATGACGGAGCGCCGCGCGGAGCTCGGAACCGTGACACGCTGAACCGACAGGACATTGTGACGCAAACGGCCCCGGAACATCCCCGGGGCCGCTTTCGTTTGCCCTCGACATTCCGGCGCGCTCGCGTGTTGCGGCGCGAACTCTGATAGAGGCGCAGATGCAATCACGCCTGCAGACGTCACGAAGTTCATCGCTGCGCTCGATCGCGGCCGCCGGAGCGGTGACACTGCTTCTCTCGACCCCCTCGCTCGCGCAGCAGCCTGCGGGCGACGAGGCAGCCCACCAAGCCTTCAACAATTCCTGCCGCACCTGCCATTCCGTGAAGGAAGGCGACAACCGTCTCGGCCCCAACCTCAACAAGATTCTGGGACGCAAGGCCGGCTCGCTGCCGAGCTACAATTATTCGTCCGCAATGAAGGATGCGGGTTTCGTCTGGGACCAGGACAAGCTTGCGCGCTTCATGGTCAAGCCGGACGAGGTGGTGTCGGGCAACAAAATGCAGCCCTATGGCGGCATCTCGGCGGAGGAAGCGGCGAAGATCGTTGCTTATTTGCAGGCAGGCGGGACGCCCTAACGAATCCGCCGCTCCGCAATCAGCCTCAGCCACGCCGCCGAATGAAACGCGCTCATCAGCAGATACATCGGCACCATGCCGCCGAGCACAGATCCCTGCCCGGCGCCGCACAGCATGTCCGGCCCACCCCCGATCATGGCCGTTAGCACGGCCATGATCGCGAAGGTTGGCGTCGCCGCCAAGGCCAGCCACTTGGTGAGATGGCGCGCAGCCACCACGCCATCGCGGCCGGCGCCGGCCGTTGCGTTAAGCGGACTAGTCACGTCCTTCCGCGGCCTCGTCGCGAAAGGCCTTCTCGCCGGCGTCCGAGATCTCGACCCATTTCTTGTCGGGCGCCGCACCGTCCGTGTAGCTGTCGTGCCAGTTCCACCATTTGTAGGTTGGCGTCTGCGGATAGCCTTTTGGCGAGTCTTCCCAGACCTCCTGGCGGCCGAGCGGCGTGATGTCGAGATAATTCCAGGTGCCGCCCATCTGCTCGTCGCCGCGGCTCTTGACGAAATAGGTGCGGAAGATGCGGTTGCCGTCGCGATAGAACACGTTGGTGCCGTGCCATTCGTCGACGCCGAAATCGACGTCAAAGCTGTCAGTGACGGTGACCCACGGCATGGTCCAGCCCATATGCTTCTTCAGCCTGACGATGTCGGCTTGCGGCGCCCGCGAGGCGAACACCAGCGTGGTATCGCGGGCGTTGAGATGCGCGACATGGGCGACCTGGTCGGCCACCATGGAGCAGCCGCGGCAGGCGTGATCGGGCCAGCCGAACACGCCGGGCTCGAAGAAGGCGCGGTAGACGATCAGCTGCCGTCGGCCCTGGAACAGGTCGAGCAGGCTGACCTTGCCGCCGGGCCCCTCGAACGCATAGGTTTTGCTCACTTCCATCCACGGCATGCGCCGGCGCTCGGCGGCCAGGGCGTCGCGGGCACGGGTATGCGCCTTTTCCTTCACGAGCAGTTGCTGACGGGCGGCCTCCCAGTCCTGCGGCGACACTACCGGCGGTGTTTGCATGCCTGCCTGTCCGTTATTCCGTTCGTTTTGGGCTAATGTCATCATGACTCTCCGAATCTCTTGCTTGACGTCTTGCCTGGGCGATCACTCCGCGTCTCGCGGAACCGCTCGCCCTTCACCGCACCTTGTCGGCCGTCAACGAATTCTGGCACCTCGCGGTTGCGCGGTGGGAGTAACAAGTGTGGCGGGATTGACATGGAGTCGCTGATCACGGCCGCAGCGCGCGCGCTCGAGGCCGGCGATCCGCTCGGCGCGCTGAACCGCGTCGCGCTGCGCAACGATGCGCCGTCGCTGGCGCTGCGCGGCATCGCCATGGCGCAGCTCGGCGATCTTGCGAAGGCGAAGACGCTGCTGCGAAGCGCGGCGCGCGCGTTCGGTCCGCGCGAGGCGGTGGCGCGCGCCAGATGCGTGGTGGCCGAAGCCGAGATCGCGCTGGTTTCGCGCGATCTGAGCTGGCCGACGAAGACGCTCGCGGCGGCGCGGACGACGCTCGAAAAGCACGGCGATGTCGCCAATGCCACGCATGCAGGCCACATCGAGGCACGTCGTCTCCTTCTCGTCGGACGGCTCGACGAAGCCGAGCGTATCCTCGCCGAGCTCGGCACCTCGCCGCTCCCGCCTGCCCCGCAGGTCGTCCGCGAGCTCGTGGTCGCCGGCATCGCAATACGGCGGCTCAGAACCAAAGACGCGCGCGCGGCGCTTGCCCGGGCGGCCGACGCAGCGAGCCTGGCAGGCATCCCAGGGCTGACAGCCGAGGTCGAGAGCACGAACCGCGTGCTCGATACGCCCGCAGCACGCCTGATCACGCATGGCAACGAACGTCCGTTGCTGCTGGAGCAGGTCGAGGAGCTCGCGGCTTCGGACGCGCTGGTCGTGGACATGTTCCATCATTCGGTGCGCAGGCGAGGCACCATCGTATCGCTCGGAACCCGCCCGGTGCTGTTCGCGCTCGCCCGCATCCTGGCGCAGGCGTGGCCTGTGGACGTCTCGCGAGAAAAGCTCATCACCGGGGCGTTCGGCGCCAGGCACGTCGATGAATCGCATCGCGCGCGCTTGCGCGTGGAGATCGGCCGCCTCCGCGCCAAGCTCAAGCCTGTGGCCGATGTGACTGCGACGAAGCAGGGTTTTGCACTGACGCCGCGCAAGACGCGGCAGGTCATGGTACTGGCGCGGCCCGTCGAGGAGAAGCACGCCGCTGTCCTGGCCTTCCTCTCCGATGGCGAGCCGTGGTCGAGCTCGGCGCTCGCGCTGGCGCTCGGGACCAGTGCGCGCACCGTGCAGCGCGCCCTCGACGAGCTGGCGCGCTCGAACAAGGTGCAGTCGTTCGGACATGGGCGGGCGCGGCGCTGGATGACCCCGCCCGTCCCGGGTTTCCCGACAGGCTTGTTACTCCCGGGACCGCTCCTGAAGACGTAAGGTAGAAGCACATCACAGGGAGCGAGTACATGAAGCGTTCAGCCGCCGAGATCGTCAGGGAGTACGGGCCGTTTGAGGGCGTCGAGGCCGTGCATGGCGTCACCTATGACGGCAGCCATGTCTGGTTCGCATCCGGCGACAAGTTGAACGCGGTCGATCCTGATAGCGGCAAGGTCGCGCGCTCCCTTGATGTCGCCGCGCATGCGGGAACGGCGTTCGACGGAAGGCACCTGTTCCAGATCGCCGAGGATCGCATCCAGAAAATCGATGCGGCCTCAGGCAAGGTGCTCGCCAGCATTCCGGCGCCGGGTGGCGGTGGCGATTCCGGCCTGGCCTGGGCCGAGGGCTCCCTGTGGGTCGGGCAATATCGCGAGCGCAAGATCCATCAGGTCGATCCGGACACCGGGAAGGTGCTTCGCACTATCGAAAGCAAACGCTTCGTCACCGGGGTGACCTGGGTCGACGGCGAGCTCTGGCACGGCACCTGGGAAGGCGAGGATAGCGATATCAGGCGTATCGACCCTGCCACGGGCAAGGTGCTCGAGCAACTCGACCTCCCCGCGGGGACGATGGTGTCAGGGCTGGAGTCCGACGGCGGCGACCGCTTCTTCTGCGGCGGTGGCCCTAACGGCAATGTGAGAGCGGTCCGCCGTCCCCGGCGCGGCTAGCCCCCGACGATGGTCTGAATGCACGGCAGCGATGCGGTCGCTGCCGTTAACCCATTCGCCCCAATTCCACCCCATCGGTGCGCTCTAGCGCCCTCCTCGCCTGCCCTGTAGAATCCCTGCCGGGGCGGCTTGGGGGATCGATGCGACTGACGTTGAATCTGAAGACCATCACGATCGCCGTCGTAGTGCTCGCGGCGTCGTTCTTCATCAGCCTGAAGGCCATGGACTGGCTGTCGCCGCGCGCGACGAATTCCGCGCCACCGGTGGCGCAACTGCCGCCTTTGCCGCCGGTCGCGAAGACCTCGATCGTCGTGGCGCCGGTCGCCATCGCGCTGTCGGCGATCCGCGACCAGGCCGAGAAGGCCGCCCCGCGCAATTTCGCCGGTAAGGCCGACAACCCGATCTCGCAGATCCTGGAGAACGCCGACATCGGCTGGACCGCCGTACGCGGGCCGATGGCGACCGCCGGCGACAAGGACGTGCTGACGATCTCGACGCCGCTCAGCGGCAAACTGAACGTGACGGGCTCGCTGTCGGCGAAGGCCACAGGCGCGCTCGGCGACGCGCTCGGCAGCGTGCTCGGCGGTGACGCGGCGAAACGGATCGGCGCCGTCAACATCAAGAATTTGAACGCCAGCGCCGAGATCAAGGGCAACGTGGTCGTCACCTCGCGCCCGAAGCTCGCGGCCAACTGGCATCTGGAGCCCAATCTCGGCGCCCAGGTCAATCTCGGCGACACCAACCTCAACGTCGCCGGCGCCAAGGTCAACGTGCCGGCGCAGGTCAAGCCGCTGATCGACAAGAATGTCGGCGAGCAGATCAACATCGTCTCCGAACGCATCCGCAACGATCCCTCGCTGCGCGAGAATGCGAAGCTGCAATGGGCCAAGGCCTGCCGCTCGATTCCGCTGCAGGGATCTAGCGCCTCGGGCGCACTGCCGCCGCTCTGGCTGGAGATGAAGCCGATCCGCGCCATTGCCGCGCAGCCGCGCGTCGATGCCCAGGCCGTCACGCTGCTGATGGGGCTGGAAGCGGAGACGCGCGTGACGTCGACGCAGACCAAGCCGGACTGCCCGTTCCCCGACAAGATCTCGATCGTGCCGCCGACCGGCACCGGCGTGAACATCGGCGTGCCCATCGACGTGCCCTTCACCGAGATCAACAAGCTGATCGCCGCGCAGATGGTCGGCCACACCTATCCCGAGGACGGCTCCGGCCCCGTCGACGTGACCGTCAAGAGCGTCAACGTGGTCCCGTCGGGCGAGCGCCTGCTGATCTCGCTTTTGGTGCGCGCGAAGGAAAAGAAGAGCTGGCTCGGTCTCGGCGCCGAGGCGACCGTGCATATCTGGGGCCGGCCGGTGCTCGACCAAGCACAGCAGACGCTGCGGCTCACCGACATCCAGCTTGCTGTGGAATCGGAAGCCGCTTTTGGCCTCTTGGGTGCCGCGGCGCGCGCGGTGGTGCCGCAGATGCAGCAAGCGCTGGTGCAGAAGGCTACGCTCGACCTGAAGCCGATCGCCGCCAACGCGCGCGAGAAGATCGCTGGCGTCATCGCCGATTTCCAGAAAAGCGAGGACGGCGTCAAGGTCGACGCCAAGATCGACAGCCTGACGCTGGCCGACATCGCCTTCGATTCCAAGACGCTGCGCGTGGTCGCGGAAGCCGGCGGCACGCTGAATGTGTCGGTGACGAAGCTGTCGGGGATGTAGCGCCCCTTCAAGCACCGCCCCGCGCGCATCGCTTGCGCCGCTGGCATTCTGATCGGAGGATGCTAAGCTGTTCCTCGCAGCCTCGAATGAGGTGTTGACAGCACTGTAGTGAGTAACGCGAGGGACAAGATGGAAGCCGGCATGGTCACGCCTGCGCCGGCACTGGTGCGCTTTTCCGGCATTCAGAAGACCTATGATGGCGAGCATCTCGTGGTGAAGAACCTCGATCTCGACATCAGGAAGGGCGAGTTCATCACGCTGCTTGGCCCGTCGGGCTCGGGCAAGACGACCACGCTGATGATGCTGGCCGGCTTCGAGGTTCCGACCCATGGCGAGATCTACCTCGCTGGCCGGCCGATCAAGAACATGCCGCCGCACAAGCGCGACATCGGCATGGTGTTCCAGAACTATGCCTTGTTTCCGCACCTGACGATCGCGGAGAATATTGCCTTCCCGCTATCCGTTCGCAAGACGAACAAGGCGGACGTGCAGGAACGCGTTGGATCGGCGTTACGCATGATCAAGATGGAAAACCTGGCGCACCGGCGGCCCGGACAGCTGTCCGGCGGTCAGCAGCAGCGCGTGGCATTGGCCCGCGCGCTGGTCTTCAATCCGCAGCTCGTGCTGATGGACGAGCCTCTGGGTGCGTTGGACAAGCGCCTGCGGGAGCAGATGCAGCTTGAGATCAAGCAACTGCACGAGACGATGGGCATCACCGTCGTTTACGTCACCCACGATCAGAGCGAAGCGCTCACCATGTCGGACCGCATCGCCGTGTTCAATGACGGCATCGTGCAGCAGATCGACAAGCCCGACGCGCTGTACGAGCACCCGGTGAACAGCTTCGTCGCGCATTTCATCGGCGAGAACAATGTGCTGGCCGGCACCGTCGAGACGGTCGACAAGGATTATTGCCGCGTCGCCCTGGCTGGCGGCGGCACTGTCACCGCACGGGCGGTCAATGTATCAGGCGCGGGCGCATCGACATCGCTGTCGGTGCGGCCGGAGCGGATCGCCATTGTCCCGGAGGGCACCTCCAGTGACGGGCCGAACCGGCTGCCGGCCAAGGTGCAGAACACCATCTATCTCGGCGACCACGCGCTGGCCGTGCTCGATGTCTCAGGGAATGCCGAGTTCATGGTCAAGCTTCAGCCCGGCGCACATGACAGCCTGACACACGGTGCAAATGTGTCCGTCACCTTTCGCCCCGAGGACTGCCTCGCCCTCGATCCCGTCTGACTCAGCGATCGAACTCAACGCAACGCACATGAAGAAGGAACCATGACCATGCTGAAGCGCAAGATTGGCAAGATTGCTCTGGGTTTCACCGTAGCGCTCACCGCCTGCGCCGCGCTGGCCACGGTCGGGCAGGCGCGTGACCTCACCGTCGTGTCGTGGGGCGGCGCGTATCAGGATGCCCAGAAGAAGGCCTATTTCGAGCCGTTCAAGAAGGCGGCCGGAATTGCCATGAACGATGAATCCTGGGACGGCGGCGTCGGCGTGCTGCGCGCCAAGGTGCAGGGCGGCGCCGCCACCTGGGACGTCGTCCAGGTCGAGAGCGACGAGCTCGCGGTCGGCTGCGAGGAAGGCCTGTTCGAGAAGATGGACTATTCCAAGATCGGCGGCGAGGCCGCCTATATCCCGCCATCCGTCAATCCCTGCGGCGTCGGCGCCATCCTCTACGATTTCGTGCTCGGTTACGACAAGGATAAGCTGAAGGAGGCCCCGAAGGGCTGGGCCGATTTCTTCGACACCAAGAAGATTCCGGGCAAGCGCGCCTTGCGCCAGGGCCCGAAGACCACGCTGGAGATCGCGCTGATGGCCGACGGCGTCGCGCCGAAGGACGTCTACAAGGTGCTGGCGACCGACGAGGGCGTCGAGCGCGCGTTCAAGAAGCTCGACACCATCAAGGGCGACATCGTCTGGTGGAAGGCCGGTGCCCAGCCGCCACAACTGCTCGCCTCCGGCGAAGTCGCGATGACCTCGGTCTACAATGGCCGCATCGACACCGCGAACAAGAACGAGAAGAAGAACTTCGGCATGGTGTGGGACGGCGCGCTGTTCACCCTCGACAGCTGGGTCATCCTGAAGGGCAGCCCGAACAAGGACGCCGCCTACAAGTTCCTGGACTTCGCAGGCAAGGCCGAGAACCAGTCGAAACTGTCGGAGAATATCTCCTACGGCACCTCGAACAAGGACGCCGCCGGCAAGCTGCAGCCCGCCGTTCTGAAGGACCTGCCGACGGCGCCCGACAACATCAAGAACGCGGTCGAGATCAACGTCGGCTTCTGGCTCGAGAACATCGACCGCCTGACCGAGCGCTTCAACAAATGGGCCGCGAAATAGCGCGCGGCTCAAGGCTCGACCAATGACGGAAGCGTCCCTGACCGGCGCCAATGCGTCGACCGAGGTGCCGCTCAAGCGCCGATTGAGGCGCGCAGAGCGGACACGCCAGGTCAAGGCGTTGGCGCTGGTCCTACCGCTTCTCGTCTTTCTGCTCTTCACCTTCGCGGGCCCCATCGCCGGCATGCTGTGGCGCGCGGTCGATGACCGGGAGGTGCGTCAGGTTCTGCCTCAAACCGTCGCGGCTCTCGCCAGCTGGGACGGCAAGGACCTGCCGGACGAGGAGACCTTTGCTGCGCTGGCAAGCGACATCCTGGCGGCGCGTACCTCCGGCACCATTGCGATTGCGGCCAAGCGGCTGAACTACGCACTCAACGGTTTTCGCACGATCCTGACCAGCACGGCACGCAACCTGAAGGCCGCGCCCGAGCGAGGGACCGCCAAGGAGACGCTGGGCAAGATCAATCCGGCCTGGCGCGAACGCGCCACCTGGACGACGATCAGGGATGCCAGTGGCCCGGTCACGGGCTTCTACCTTCTGGCGGCGCTCGACCTTGTCAGGAACGTTGACGGCGCGATCGTTGCGGCCCCGCCGGATCAGGCCATCTACCGCAGCCTGTTCACCCGCACCTTCATCATCAGCCTCAGCGTCACCGCGCTCTGCCTGATCCTCGGCTTCCCGGTCGCCTACCTCCTGGCGACGCTGCCGCCGGGACGATCGAACCTGCTGATGATCTTCGTCCTGCTGCCGTTCTGGACGTCGCTCCTGGTCCGCACCTGCGCCTGGATCGTGCTGCTCCAGAGCAAGGGCGTCGTGAACGACAGCCTGCACTGGCTTGGCATCATCGACGAGCCGTTGCGCCTGATCTACAACCGCTTCGGCGTCTGCGTGGCGATGACCCACGTTCTCCTGCCCTTCATGATCCTGCCGCTCTACAGCAGCATGAAGGCGATCTCGCCCGCCTACATGCGTGCCGCCGCCTCGCTCGGCGCACCACCGGTCACCGCCTTCCTGCGGATCTACCTGCCGCAGACCCTGCCCGGCATCGGCGCGGGAAGCCTGCTCGTCTTCATCCTGGCGCTCGGGTATTACATCACGCCCGCGCTCGTCGGCGGCGCCGCCGATCAGATGATCAGCTACTTCATCGCGCTCTACACCACCGAAACCGCCAATTGGGGGCTTGCTTCGGCGCTCGGGGCGGTGCTGCTGCTCGCCACCCTTCTGCTGGCACTCGTCTATGGCAAGCTGGTGCAGGGACAGCAGGTCACGGGAGGGATGAAGAATTGAGCGACAATGCTTCCCTCCGCACGCCGAGCCAGCGTATCGCGTGGACCGCAACCATCATTGTCTCCACGCTGGTGTTCATCTTCCTGATCGCGCCGATCCTGGCGATCATGCCGCTGTCCTTCAGCTCGGGCTCGTACCTGACCTATCCGCTGCCGGGCCTGTCGTTGCGCTGGTACGACGACTTCATCAATTCGCCGCGCTGGATGAATTCGCTGAAGAACAGCATGATCATCGGCGTCGCCTCGACGCTGCTGTCCATGGTGCTCGGCACGCTAGCCGCGCTCGGGCTGGCGCAATGGAAGAGCCGGTTCAAACCGCTCGTGCTGGCCTTCGTGCTGTCGCCGGTCGTCGTGCCCGGCGTCATCACCGCGGTCGGCCTGTATTTCTTCTTCGCGCCGATCGGACTGACCGGCAGTTATCTCGGCTTGATCCTGGCCCATACCGCGCTGGCGACGCCGTTTGTGGTGATCACGGTCGGTGCGACGCTGCAGAGCTTCGATACCAATCTTTCGCGCGCCGCCGCCTCACTCGGCGCCTCGCCGGTTGAGGCATTCCGCCGTGTGATCCTGCCACTGATCCTGCCCGGCCTTGCATCGGGCGCACTGTTCGCCTTCGCAACCAGCTTCGACGAGGTCGTGATCGTGCTGTTCATGGCAGGTCCCGAGCAGCGCACCCTGCCGCGCGAAATGTTCAGCGGCATCCGCGAGAACATCAGCCCGACCATCACGGCAGCGGCTGTGATCCTGACGACGGTCTCGGTCATCCTCCTCGCCACCCTCGAAGGCCTGCGCCGACGCAACGAACGGCTCAAGGGTGGCGGCGCCTGAGCGCTCTTCCTTCTCCCCTTGTGGGAGAAGGTGGCGCGAATGTGCAGACCGGATAGAGAGGTAACACAGTAGACCGGATGGATGGGTGACAGTTCTCTATCGGCTGGAGGAACAGCCGATGCCTTGGCGAGAGAGCTGTGCAGTGGACCAACGGGTTAGCTTCATTTCGGAACATCGAACCGGCTTGTGGACGATGACGGAGCTTTGCGAGCGCTACGAGATAAGCCGCAAGACCGGTTACAAATGGTTGGAGCGCTACCGGCTGGAAGGACCTGGAGGGCTTGCGGATCGCTCGCATGCCGCGCGTGTGCATGGGCGAGCGAGGCCACAGCACATCGTGGATGCGATTGTGGGGCTGCGGCTTGAGCGGCCGAGTTGGGGACCGCG
>NZ_FMAI01000008.1 GCF_900094605.1 Bradyrhizobium shewense
CGGCTCGGCTTCGGTGGCTTCGAGGCCTGCGAGGATTTCCTTGATGCGGTCGATCGAGGACAGGATCACCGTCACCGCCTGCCCGGTCACCGGCATGCCGTCACGGAATTTGCCCATCAACGTCTCGCCGGCATGCGCCAGCGCTTCAAGCCGCGGCAATCCGAGGAAGCCGCAGGTGCCCTTGATGGTGTGGACCAGGCGGAAGATGTTATCCAGGATCTTGGCGTTGTTCGGCTCCTGCTCGAACTTCACCAACTGGTTGTCGACGGTGTCCAGGCTCTCGCTGGTCTCCGTCAAAAACTCCCGCAACAGATCATCCATGAAAACAGGCCTTCATACAGGGCGGGCACGCACGAATTGTGATGCGCCTATTCGGAATGGGGCCAGCTTCACCGCAAAGCGTTTAATATTGGTTGAGTATGTGCAAAAGAACGGAACCAACAAAGAGATAAGGCGCTCCGGACAAGCCGAAGCGCCTCGTAAAGATTTGATTAAGATGCCGAGCGCGCTGCGCGCGTTTACGAAGCGATAATGATGATGGCTTCGCCTTCCGGCTTGAGCGTCACGGTGAGCCCGCAGGCCTGCGCCAGCAGCCGCGTATAATAAGGCTGGATCGCATGCGCATCCGCGGCAGGGCCGCGCTCGCCGCTCAGCAACTCGGAGATGTTCTGCGGCAGGCGCGCATTATGTCCGGTCGCAGTGATGCGAAAGCTCATCGTTTCGCCCTCGCCGATCGGGTCGATCGTCAGCATGCCGCCGCGCGGGATCGTGTGCTGGGACACGACCAGCATGTTGAGCAGCAGCTTGACGCGATTCTTCGGCAGCAGGAGCCGCGGCAGATTCCAGGTGATCGAGCACTTGCCATCCTCGATGTGGCCGCGCGCCATGGTCTGGGCATCGCCGAGATCGATTTGCGCGCCGGAGGAGCCGGCGGCCCCGAAGGCGAGACGGCAGAACTGGAGCCGGGCGGAGGCGGTCTTGGCGCTCTTTCGAATCAGGTCGAGCGCGAATTCGCGGTCTTCCGGCTTGGGATCGTCGTCGAGCACTTCGAGCCCGTTGACGATGGCGCCGACGGGGCTGATGAGATCGTGACAGACCCGCGAGCACAGCAGCGCTGCGAGTTCGAGCATATCGGGAGCAGTAGCGGTCGCGGGCGACGAGGCGTCAGACATATAAAGGGGTCCTGGAGGGTTCCTGAAATTGCACGGCGCTGGACGCCGCGAATCACGCATGCTTGACGGATGCTGCGGGTTCTAACATTCGCCAGCCCGTGGCAGCTAGCTTGCGATAGGTTCGAAGCGGCCATAAAGCGCTGCAGGCGAATCAACTGAGAGGGGCGAGACTTGCTGACGAATGAGGCACACAGGTGAGGATCATCGACGCCGAGGCCGCATCCCGGTTGATGGAGCCGCTCACCGCGCTGGTGGTGAAGGCGGGCGAGGCGATCCTCAGCGTCAACCGGGTGGCGATGCGGATCGACGGCAAGCAGGACGGCTCGCCGGTAACCGAGGCGGATCTTGCCGCCGACCATATCATCGCGGACGGCCTGGCCCAGCTTGCGGGCGACGTTCCGACCCTTTCGGAAGAGCGGACCGAGCTCGCCTCGCCATCGTTTGATGGCAGCTTCTTCCTGATCGACCCGCTCGACGGCACCAAGGAGTTCGTCGCCGGCCGGGACGAGTTCACCGTCAACCTCGCTTTGGTGACATCAGGCGTGCCGCTGCTGGGCATCGTCAGCGCGCCTGCGCTCGGCCTGCTCTGGCGCGGCATCGTCGGCCGCGGCGCCGAGCGCGTGAGCTTTGACGGCGCTACCATCGGCGTGGCCGAGCCGATCCACACCCGCAAGCTACCGGCGCAAGGCGAGCCCTGGATCGCGGCGGTGAGCCGCTCGCATGGCGATCCCAGGAGCGAAGCGTTCATCGATAACAGGCCCAACGCCGTCAGGCGGACGGTCGGCTCGGCGGTGAAATTCGGTCGGATCGCGGAAGGCAGCGCCGACATCTACCCCCGCTTCGGGCCCACTTGTGAATGGGACGTCGGGGCCGGCTCCGCGGTCGTGACCGCGGCCGGCGGCAAGGTGACCGACGGCAAGGGCGGCGAGCTCCGCTTCGGCGAGCGGCACGCCAGCGGCTTCATCATCCCGGAGTTCATCGCCTGGGGCGACCCGCAGGCGGCAAGACTCTGAAGGCTGCTACTGACCGAGCTTGTCCTGAAGGGCGGGCCAGCGCTTGCCGACTTCATAGAGGAACCGCTCGGGATTGGCGGCGAAGGCGTCGCGGTTGGCTTCCCGGCTGAACAGATAGAGGCGCTGCGCCACGATCGCGAAGAAACGGGGATTGCCGGCGACGGTCACCCCGCGGGCGATGTCGGCGGGGTCGTAGCCGCCGAATTGCGGGCCATAGATTTCGGGATGGGCCAGGAAGGAGGCGCGGTTACCCTCGTTGCGGAAGCGCCAGACCGCGCCCCATAGGTTCGCCTCGAACTCCGCCGTGCCCCGCATGGCCGCCCCCGCGACGAAATAAGCGACGGGGTCGAACCCTTCGATGGCGACGCCGGTGAAGCGGTTGACCACGACCCGCTCGGTGGTGGCGGCCCCGGCCGAGCTGATCGGGCCGGTGAGCCATATGCCCGGCAGCAGCCAAACGAGGAGGCCGATCAAGGCAATTCCGGGGCGCAAAGGGCTATCTTCCTGCCGTTGTGCCGTCATAGTTGCTGCGGATAACATCCGAGTCGAGGGGACATCCGGCGCAACCTAGAGCCTCGCCTGTTGGCGTCAGGTTAAGGAAGCGACCGGTTTCGGTACCAGGGGTTCTTTTATGACTTTCGCATCACGCCTTGCTGCGCTCGCGCTTGCCGCGATGGTCGGCTGGATCGTGCCGGCCTCGGCCCAGCAGGCGCCGCCGCCCAATCTGCCGCCGCCGCAGCGGACCCCGACGCCCAGCACCTACGGGCCGGACGAGCTCGTCGGCGCCGGGCACCGTTTCTTCGGCAACGTCTCGCGCGGGCTCGCCTCCATCATCGAGAAGGCGATCAGCCAATGGGGCCTGCCCAACGGCTATATCCTGGGTGAGGAAGGTTCCGGCGCATTCGTCGCCGGCCTGCGCTATGGCGAAGGCACGCTCTACACCAAGAATGCCGGAGACTTGCGCGTCTACTGGCAGGGCCCCTCGCTCGGTTTCGACTGGGGCGGCGACGGCGCGCGCACCATGACGCTGGTCTATAACCTGCCCGCCACCAACGCGATCTACCAACGCTTCGCCGGCCTCGACGGCTCGGCCTACATCATCGGCGGCTTCGGCATGACGGCGCTCACCGCCAACAACATCGTGCTGGTGCCGATCCGCTCCGGGCTCGGCCTCAGGCTAGGCGCCAATATCGGCTATCTCAAATACACGCCGCGTGCGACCTGGAACCCATTCTAGGGTTTTCCTCTCCCATCGGGCTTACGGATCAAGGTTAACGACAGGCCGGGGCTGGCTTTTTGCCGGGTCGCCATGGCATGGTCGTTGGTGAATTTTTCCTTAAGCTTGGGAGTTCTGCCCCATGGTCGAACCGATCATGTACCTGGCGATCGGTTTCCTGCTTTCGATGCTGTGCGGGCTCGCGATCGTGCCGCTGGTGCATAACCGCGCCGTGCGCCTGACCACGCGCCGGTTGGAGGCCGCAACGCCGCTGTCGATGGCCGAGATCCAGGCCGACAAGGACCAGCTCCGCGCCGAATTCGCCATGTCGGCGCGGCGGCTCGAGATGAGCGTCGATCAGCTCAAGAACAAGACCACGAGCCAGCTCGCCGAGCTCGGCAAGAAGAGCGACGCCATCAACCGCATGAAGATCGAACTTGGCGAGAAGAACGCCACGATCTTCGCGCTGGAGGCGCGCGAAAAGGCGGTGAAGGAGCAGCTCCGCGCCACCGAAGAGGAATTCAACGCCAAGACCGAAGCCTTGCGCGCCGCCGAGAACGCGCTGACCGACAAGCAGGGCGAGCTCGCCAAGATCAACTCCGAACTGTCCGACCGCTCGATGATGGCAGAGAGCCGCCAGGTCGAGCTGGTCGCGGTGCGCGCCCAGATCGAGGAATTGAAGAACCGCGTCGGGGATGCCGAGAAGGAATTTGCCGCCACGCAAGCGCGCCTCGCGCAGGAGCGCACCGAATCCGAGACCGCCTCGCGCGAGCTCGGCGATGCCCGCGGCCGGGTCGAGAACCTGAGCCAGCGCGTCACCGAGCTCGATCGCCAGCTGATCGGACAGGTGAAAGAAGCCGAGATGCTGTCGGGCCGCGTCGCCGACCTCGAAGGTCGCCTCGCCACGCAGGGCAAGCTGCTCGCCGAGCGCGACTATGAGAACAACCAGCTCCGCCAGGCCCATGAGGGCGATGAGCGCACCATCAAGGAGCTGCGGGTCGAGATCGCGGCCTTGAGCGGCGGCAAATCCTCGGCCGCCGTTCAAGCGTTGCGCGCGGAGAAGACCGCGCTGGAGGAGCAGCTGCGCACCGCCCGCGACGAGCGCGCAAAGCTCCAGCGCGACATCAACGCGATCCAGCAGCAGGCGGAAAGCTCCTGGGCGACCGAGCGCATGGAGAACGCGCTGCTCCGCGAGCGCATCAACGACATCGCCGCCGAAGTGGCAAAACTCGCGATGCAGCTCGAAGGCCCGAACTCGCCGATCGAGGCGCTGCTGGCGGCCGAGGCCGGCCAGCCGCCGAAGCCGGCGCCGCGCCCGGCCAACGACGCCGCGAACAATGGCGCGCCGAGCCTGCCCGAGGGCGGCGGAACGCTGGCCGAGCGGATCCGGGCGCTGCAGGCCCACGCCTCCCGCGCCCGCCAGCAGGGCGCGTAAGCGGCCCGAATCCGGCCTCGGTCGCGAATTTGCGCGACTGAGCCCAAGGTTTTCCGCCCCCGCGGCCCCTGGAAACTTGACACCTCAAGCCCGCACTTCTAAATCGCGGGCTCCGATGCGCCGGCCGGCCGAACAGGTCCGGCCGTCTGCATGATGGTCCCGGGCGCATAGCTCAGCGGGAGAGCGTTCCCTTCACACGGGAGAGGTCCAAGGTTCGATCCCTTGTGCGCCCACCATTCATTTTCCTGACCGCTGCCGGTTGCGGACGACGCCCTGGCCTCACGGCGGCGGGACCGCCCGTATCAAAAATGTCGAAAACAACCCCATGCACAGTAGCCGGCACCAGCCATATCAATGGGTTACGCCTTTTCCGAATCCTGGTTTGGGTTGCATGATCTGAAGAAAGGCGAGCGGCTCTAATGAGCCATCAGAACAGGCAGATCCGCATGCTCCATGATATAGCTGGTCGCCCCGCCGAATATCATTTGCCGCAACCGGGTGCGGGTGAAGGCTCCCTTGATCAAGAGGTCGCAGCCCTCAGCTCTAACGGCATCGAGGACTGCCTCTCCGGTGTCGCGATCCTCCAGTTCAACCGTTCTCGACTGCGCTGCAATGTCATTGTACCGCAGTTGCTGGACGATCTGATCGGCAGACGGTCCTGGTACCGCTTGGCCGCCAACGACGGTTAGGACCGATACCTTTTCGGCCAGACGAAGCAACGGCATGGCAAATGCGTTTGCCCGAGCTTGCTCGGTACTACCGTTCCAATGGATCATAATGTTTGTTGCGACGCTTCTTGGTGCATTCGATGGCACAAGTAGAACGGGCCTGCCGCTCTCAAACAGCGCGGACTCAATCGCGCGACGGTGAGGGCCCGCAGCATCAATGTCAGACCGTGCCATCACGATCAGATCGAAAGCGCGCCCATAGCTTCCGACAAAATCTTCGCCCTCAGGGGCGGTCTCCAGCCAGCCGAAACATGGTCGACCCAATCCAGCGGATCGAGGAACATCGTGCTTCAGCATAAATGCTTCGAAAAAGTCACGCATGTCGTTCAATTCGGCTTCGCTCTTCACTTCATACGAATCTAACAGAATGCCGGTGGCCAATTCCGCGGCCAGATATTGAGGGATGCCGAACCGGAGCGGAAAGCCTTCGATATAGGCGCCGGTACGATGCGCGAGGCGTACGGCGACATCGAGCGTGGATGTCATCATCGGAATATTTTGAAGCGGGACCAAGAGCGTCTTCATTTTCGACCTCCGGTGTTTGCAGTGAATATCGACGCAGGATTCCTAGTTTCGCTTGAATTGATGCCTACGATAATTTCACGTCGCGTCGTTCCGGTGTGCCGCCAGCCTACGCGGCAGCCTGATGATGAATTCCGTATAATCGCCGGGCTCGGTATCGACTTCGATGCTGCCGCCGTGCTGTTTCACGATGATGTCGTGGCAGATTGAAAGGCCAAGGCCAGTTCCTTCGCCTGCGGGCTTGGTTGTGAAGAATGGGTTGAATATTTTCTCTCTCACGTCGGCCGGGATGCCGGCGCCATTGTCGCGAATCCGGATCTCGACGGCGCCGCCGAGATTCGTCGTCGTCGCGCGCAGCCTTGGCTCGAAGCCGTCGCCGGCGGCGTCCTTTTGTTTGCTCGCCGCGTAGAAGCCATTTGAAACGAGATTGAGGAACACCCGCGTGATTTCCTGCGGATACAGATCGAGCGCCCCCGCAGACGGATCGAGGTTCCTTTCGAGCGTGATATTGAAGCCTGCTTTCTCGGCGCGCGCTCCGTGATAAGCAAGGTTGAGGCTTTCCTCGAGGATGGCGTTGATATCGGCCGCGCGGCGTTCGCCAGACCCTTCGCGGGAGTGCAGAAGCATATTCTTGACAATGGAATCGGCGCGCGTTCCGTGCTGCACGATCTTTTCCAAATTGCCTTGTAGCATGTGTATCAGCACGTCGATGTCCAGCCTTGCTGCCTCGCCGAGTCCGGCTGAGCGCAGCGCGTCGCCGAGTTCTTCGATGAGTTCGGAGGAAAGCGCAGCAAAATTGTTGACGAAATTGAGCGGATTCTTGATCTCATGCGCAATGCCGGCGGTGAGTTGCCCGAGCGAGGCAAGCTTCTCGGTCTGGATCAACCGATCCTGCGCATTTCGCAATTCCTCGAGCGATTGGGACAGTTCCATAGTGCGCTCGCGCAGCTCGTTCAGCAGGCGTGCATTCTCGATTGCGATCACGCCCTGGTGTGCGAAATTGGACACGAGCTCGATCTGCTTGTCAGTGAAGGGTCTAACTTCCTGGCGAAAGATCGTGATGGTGCCAATCAGCTCATCTTCCTTGAGCATGGGCACGATGACGAGGGTCCGTGCGCCGGCAAGGTCGGCAAGCGCGCGAACGTTCGGGTTGCCTTCGACGTAGGGCGGCTGAGTCCTGATATCGTCGATATGAACCGTCTGATGAGTTTTCTCGACGGTGCCTAGCCCGCTCGCCGGATGTGGGCGGATGCTCTGGTATAGCCGGGTATCAACATAAGCTTGCGGCGCGTTGTGCAGTGCGACCGTGCGAAAGCCGCCATCCTCGTAGAGATTCATGGTGCCGAAGCCGGCCCCGCAAATTCGCGTCGCGTTCTCCAGCATCTTGTGGAAGACCGGAGTCAATGCGCCCGATGAAGCGCTTATGATTTCCAGCACCTCCGACGTTGCCGTCTGCCGCTCCAACGATTCATTCAATTGTTCGAACAGACGCACGTTGCCGATGGCGATGACAGCTTGATCTGCGAAAGTCTGAAGCAGGGTGATCTGCTTCTCGCCAAATGGACGAACCTCCGTGCGACGAAGCACGATCGCACCCATGCTCTCGTCATCGCGCAACAGCGGCACGCTCAGAACGGTCCGAACGTTTGAGCGAAGCGCATATTCGCGTCCGGTCGGGAACTCCTCGCCTTCGGGCCCGAGCAGGTCGTGCACATGAACGGTGCGACGGTCGATAATCGCCCGGCCGGTGGGCGATTTGACACTGATCGCCCGCCGGCTCCACACCACGGGAACTTGTCCATGATGGGCCTGGATGACGATGTCGTCGCCGTCCCTCAGAACCACCAGCGCATCATATGCCTCGCAAAGTCCGCATGCGCTTTCCACGATCGCCTTGAGCACCGGACCGACCTCGGTCGGCGAGGAAGCGATAACCCGCAAGATATTGGCGCCGCCGGTCTGGTACGTCAGCGCCTCAGACAGATCTCGCGTTCTGGTCTGCAATTGTTCGAACAGCCGTACATTCTCGATGGCGATCACGGCCTGGTCGGCAAATGTGGCGACCAGCTCGATCTGTTTTTCCGTGAAGGGCTGCACGCGCTTGCGAGCGATTACGAGCGCGCCGATCGGCTCATTCTCACGCAGCAGGGGAACACCGAGCGCCGTGCGCTGACCAGCCATGGTGATGGACTCGTGCAGGCCGTATTCGGGATCAGCAGCGACGTCGAGGATCTGCACTGGACGGCGCTCGAGTACGGCCCGACCTGTAACCGTGCTCCGGCCGGGCGTAATCGGGTGACCCTGCAGAAACTCGATGTATTCCTCGGAAAACCCCACCGCTGCGCCGGCTTGGTATTCATCGCCCTCGCGACGCATGATGAATGCCATCTCCGCTTCGCACAGCCGTGCCGCCGAATCGACCAGCGTGTTGAGCACCGTCTGCAGATCGAAGGTCGAGCGGCTGATCACCTTCAGCACATCGGCAGTCGCGGTTTGCTGCTGGAGCGATTCGGCGAGATCGCGCGTCTTCGCTTGGACCTCATCGAACAGCCGGACATTCTCAATCGCGATCACGGCCTGATCGGCGAAAGTGGAGACCAGGTCGATCTGCTTGTCCGTGAACGAGTTCACGGCCTTGCGGCCCAGGAACAGCACGCCGATCGTTTCTCCGGATCGAAGCAAAGGTACGCCCAGGAGGGTCCGGTAGCCGCCGGCCCTCTGCTGCTCGGGATAAGCGTATTCGGGATCGGCCAGGACATCCTGGATCTGGACAGCCTTGCCGGACAGCAGGACGCGCCCAACGACGCTGCCGCGTCCAGCATTGAGTCGAATGCCCGCCGAGACCTCGGCCCACTCGGGCGAGAAATTGTACCGAGTTGCATGATAGTAGGCGCCGTCAGTGTCCTGCCGGACGATTGCCGCCATGTCGGCGCCACACAGCCACGCCGCCGATTCCGTGAGCGTGTCGAGAACCGTTTGCAAATCAAACGCGGAGCGGCTGATGACCTTCAACACATCGGCGGTCGCCGTCTGCTGCTGCAGCGATTCCCGCAAGTCGTCAGTGCGCGCCTGCACCTCATCGAACAGCCGCGCATTCTCAATGGCGATAACGGCCTGATCGGCGAAAGTCTGCAGAAGTTGCACATGATGCGGAGCGAAGGCACCCGGCTCGACCCGCGTGACGCTGATCATACCGATCACCACGCCGCCGGTCGCGAGCGGAACGAACAACATGCTGCGAAAGCCGCGGGCGCGCGCGATGAATTTGATGTCGTTTGTCAGCGCTTCGGTATCGGGGGTCGGCACCACCTTACCGGCCCGCGTCCTTTCAAAAATCTCGAAATCGGCAATCGGCCGCGGAAACATCTGCTGCAAAGCTCGGTCGGCGGCAGAATTCGTCGGCGTGAAGGCCGCCAAATGGGCAGTGCCGTCGATGAAGCGGAATACGGTCGTCGAAAAGCCGCCGAGCAGGGCATTGGCGCGCCTCGCGATTGCATCGAATACCGGCTTCACCTCCGATGGCGAACTGGCAATGATTTTGAGGATGTCCGCGGTGGCGGTCTCGCGATCTTGTGCGGCGCGCAATTCGGCCAGGAGCCGCGCGTTCTCCTGCTGCAAGTCCGCCACAACGTCCTGAGGAAGCGCGGCCATGATGAAAATCCAGGTCGCCAGCCGGTTCGCGGCCGACGTCAAAATCCAATCAAGGAAAGCGTCGGGAACTATTCCACCATCAGGTGCTTCCGACCAGACGTATCGTTAGTTGATTTTCGATCGGCTACGCGTCAATTCGCCTCCGCGATCCGCCGAAGCAGCGAGCTCCACGAGTCGCGCTGCTTTGGTCCAAATGATGGCAGATCGCTGGATCCAAGTGCGGCTATTGAGGCGGCTGATTTTGCACTCCTCCGATCTCTTAATGCGAGATACGGGTGATTTAATTTTGCTAGCTTTTTCTGCACCAATGCTTCAGACTTGCTTTTTATTAGGTATTTGATTTCTTAAAGGATGCTCCGATGGGAAAACCTGCCGTTTCCCGCGATGCTTTCCGTGGGCTGTTTGCTTTCTATACAGCGAAGGCACATCACCACCATAAGGCCGAGGGCGAACATTGGCTCGTGAAGCTGTTCGGATCCGCAGAAGATATACCCGATGCCTTACTGCTGCAGTGGTCGGACAGAGTTGAGCTACTCGGCCCTGAAACTGTTGGTCGCGTGGTGAGCCCGTGCGTCCGTCAAATCACGAACGGCAATGCTCAATATGACCATGCCAGATATGACCATGCCAGCGACTTTCTGCACTCGCTACTGAGAGACCTCGAGCAAAAAGTGCACTAATCGACACTCGCTGCGCTATCGTCGCTGATCCAGGAGCAATTGAATCTGGTGATGCGAGCCAGCTCGTGCTCGAGCGAAGCGGAGCGATCAATCAGCTGCACCAGATACCCGGAGCATGGCAGGGACGCCTACGGGCCAACGCGACGAGCCGAATGTTATGTCCGTTTACGATCCATTACGGGAAGAGCTACAGCGCAGAGGGGCGCAAACGATTCGGCTCACGTTCCCGGAAATTGAAGCAATTCTCGGCAGACCGTTGCCGCCGTCAGCGTACAAGTTCAATGCCTGGTGGGGAAACAGTTTGCGCAAAGCTGGTCACACGCAATCTATGGCTTGGCTTCATGCCGGCTTTGCGGCCAGGGTTTCACTAAGACAGCGAGCTGTGGAGTTCATCGACCTTGAAGAACTTCACCGCGTTGGGCTGCGCCCCGCCCGTACCGGCAAGGTCCATCAGAGACCATCACCAAGAGCGCACGTCAGGAACGCATCGCGTCAATCGCGTGGGCTATCAGGACCGCAACGCTGACGCCGATAAGGATAACGAGGACCCAGTTCAAAAACACGTTCGCCTCCAACCTTTGGAATTGAACGCGAGCAAATGTGCACAGTCAAAAACAACCGGCCAAAATTATTAATTTCGGCTTGGGTTGAGGATTCAATGTAACTGTTGCGTCCGTTGTCGACCCTATCGATGGAATGCCAAGAATAGAAGAACCCCGACAACGCACGCCGCGAGCGAGAGCAAGTAAATACCCACGGCAAATCCCGACTCATCTCGAACTGGAGATTTAAATGGGAACTCGCATTATGCGCCGGTCAAGCCCAAAGCTTACCGGAAACGGTTGATATGATCTTTAACCTTCCTGCTGCGGCAATCATGGCACGGGAGCCGAAAGTCTCTGCCGCGACATTCAGCTTTAAATGACTGAATTAAAAGCACTTTGCCATAGAAATTAGGTGTCTATTTAATTCCGCTCTTACGCGACTGCAACCAGCGCATTCAAAGTGAACCGCAAGAAGCGCGCGATGTGCGTTACCCGCACACGCCTTGCCGACGCCTTTTTCCACGCTTACGACAAACGACCTCGGTTTGGGGGCCGAGGTCGCCAACCTTGGGGAAGGTTTGCTCCCGACGGGGGCTTTTGATCTGGGGACTTGTCGGGAGCTTGGATTCGACTCGGAATTGGGAAAGTCGTTCCGCTTACCGAGCAAATAAAAGCGGCCTCAGCGAACGGGTGCCGGGGCCGCTGCATTTCCGGCCGTTCGTTCAGCTCACCTGTCCTATCGATCATCGTCGGGCTCGTCCGCATAGTCATCGGGCTTGTGAGCGCTCTCGGTCCACTGACGGGTTTGTCCCATCCCGATGCGGAAGGCGTTAAGGCTCATCGAACTGTCCTCGAAGAGCAGCCGTGGGCCTGACTGAGATCGAGCGCGCGTTCTCAGAGCAGTCTGGGCGGCTGAGGCCGGCTGGGCTCTGCTTCGGCTTAGAGAGACTTTGGGCCAGAGCAAAACAGCAATCCACACTTCACGGTCGCGTGCACGAAGCCATTTTGGCGGCCAAACGAAGCGGTGCTGAAACAACGCGGTCCGATGCTGAGATAATTGAGGGAGATTTAAATGCGCAGCCTAGTTTTCGGGGTAGTGCTCGTAGCGCTAGCAACGATCGGATCTTCATCGTTAGTTTCGGCCGCTCTTTCGGCAACGCGGGATGCGAAGTCCGCAACGTTCTCGACGCGGTTCGCGCCAGCAACGAATGGTCCCATCTGCACTTTGGCCCCGGGCCGCGGATAGGTTCGAGGGTGCGTTCTTAAGCGGCTGCTTTCCTAACCATGGATCGGCACTCCGCTGTTCGGTCGGAGCATGATACAATCTCGCGACTGGAAGGGATAGCAACTGCAACCAAGGTTAATTGCGCATTCGTGCATACCTGGGGATACTCTGCTAATAGGTCAATGCATCTGCATTTTCCGAATCGACGTTCCGTGGTCGCTCGCTCATGCGTCGCATTCAGGGGGTGTAGGCGTGAGCCAGTTTCTATCGATACTGCTGCTAACGACAGCCGTGGTTCTAACCATCTGCTTCGGAGTGGCGGCTTGGCGCCTCTCTGACGAAAAGGACGCCGACATCACTGGCCAGATCGCACACCAGTCGTATGGATGGAAAGGGGCACCGGCCAGATAACCCTTTCGCTTGCCTCCTGCACGCTCTCTTGCCTGAAATGCCGGTTTGCGCTTCGCTGGCACGGTCCTTGCCAATCCCGGCCTATCTTCACCGGACCTGGCAGGGAGCCGTTTCGCGATGAAACAGAAATCTCGAACCTCAAAACCGCAAAGGCCTACTCTGGCACACATAGTTTCCGAGTTGGTGAGATTGCTTAAGGCAATAGAGGATATCGAGGGCCTCAGAGAGAAAGTCCGGCTAGCAGAAGCCGCTCGCGTATTGCACTAAGCTTGGCGGGTAGAGGCGCATTAGTAAGGTGTGGCTAGATCAGCGCCGTCGCCCTGAAGCTGTCGATCGCAGGCGATCACGGCGCCCGCCAGCGGTCCTTCGAGCTGCCTCAAAATGTCGAAAACAACCCCATGCACACAAGTTGACGGGTGTTGAGCTGCCGGAGGTGTAAGACGGAGCAAGCTTCAGGCGACCCGCTCCGGCCGCCAGGCCGCGTAGAGACCAACAAGCGTCCCCATGGCGGCCAGCGCTGCCGAGAGCAGCAGCTGCAATTCCCCATCATCAGTGGGGCCTACCGACGACACCAGTCTGGTCACGATTACGAACAGGATGCCCACAGCGGCGGCTGCACCCACGCAGAGATAGGCGAGCTCTCGCGTCAGGCTGCGGCCGAGAAGTCCGAGCGCCGTGAAATACATCGCGCAGGCGTTGGGATGAACGAACAAGGCAATGCGCGCGTAAGCGCCATAGGCGTCGAACAGGGACTCGCATCGGCGCAGGGCCGCCTTCGAGGCCACCCGCTGCAGGAACGGCCTGAAGAAACGAGCCTGTCCGTAACTCAAGACGGCGCCCAGGATGATGGCGAGCCACGCCACCACAAAGACGGAAGCATCCGCCGACTTTGGATTGAGCGCCACGGACATCAGAATGAGGGCGGTTCCGGGAAAATAGCCGAAATACGGGAAGACCGCCTCCAGCAGCACGCAGACGAACATGAAGACCAGAAACCATGACGACCCGGTCGCGCCATGGACGATGGCGTTCAGATCGAAAAGGTTCGTCCTGTACAGGACGAGGTACATGCACACGGCCAGTACAGCCAGCGCGTAGAACGGCAACGCTCCCGACAGAAACCGTCTCATCCAACCATCGGGCTTTGTTTCGCGGACACGGCGGAGATCATCGATATCAGGACAAGACAACGGAAACGCATGGCTCATGCTTTAGGCGAATGGGATTGCTCCTGCAATCCTCGCCTCACCCTGCACACCCCATGCAATCGATCAAATCTCCATGTTCTGCGCGCCTGAAGTGCCGGACGCGGTCATTCCGTTCGACTTTGCCGATTCGACTTGCCGTTCTACTTGGCGCGGTATCGCAGCGCCTCCACCAGCAGCGAGAAGGCCGGGGAAGGCTGGCGCCGGCTGGCATAGTAGAGATGGTATCCCGAGAACGGCGGACACCAATCCGAGAGCACGCGGACAAGACGTCCCTCTGACAAATACGGCTGCACATGCCCCTCGGTGAGGTAGGCAAGGCCGAGGCCCTTCAACGCTCCGTTCAAGAGAAGCCCCGCGCTGTTGAACACGAGCTGGCCCTCCACCCGCACATTGAGCTCCCGCCCGTTCTTCTCGAATTCCCAAGCATACAGGCTGCCGCCGTGCGTGGGCAGACGCAGATTGAGGCAATTATGCTGGGTCAGATCCTGCGGCGTCTTCGGGCGCTTGCGGTCGGCGAAATAGGACGGAGAGCCGACGACGGCCATCCGGAGATCGGGGCTGACGCGCACGGCGATCATATCCTTGGCGACAAGCTCGCCGGGACGGATGCCCGCATCGACCTGCTGCGCGACGATATTGGTGAGCCCGTAGTCGATGATGATCTCGACATGGATGTCGGGGTATTTCGGCAGGAGCTTTCCCAGCGCCGGTAGCAGGATTTCGCTGGCGGCATATTCCGTCGCGGTCAGCCGAACGGTTCCGGCAGGCTTTTCGCGAAACTCGCCGAGGGCAGCGAGATCGCTGTCCATCTCGGTGAACTTGGGACCGATGCTCTGGAACAGCCGCTCGCCGGCCTGGGTCGGCGTGACGCTCCGCGTCGTTCGATTGAGCAGCCTGACACCCAGCCGCTCCTCCAGATTCCGGATGATCTGGCTCAGCGCGGACTGAGTCATGCCAAGCTTCGCCGCCGCGCGCGTGAAGTTGCGCTCCCGCGCCACGGCCAGGAAGGCAAGAAGGTCGCTCGCGTCGTCCCGATGCATTGATTAGTCACCCTAATAACTTCATTCGAAATCTATCACCTAATCAAGGCACGGCGAAGGTCCTAGGTTCGGAGCAGCCACCAGGAGCCCTGAATCAGCATGCCAGTGACAGCCATGCAGCCCGTCGCCTTGCTTCGCGTCACTGCGAATTTGCTGCCGATCATGGCGGTTGTCTTCGCAGCCTTCCTCGTCATCGGCATGGCGATGCCCGTGCTTCCGCTTCATGTGCACGACGGATTGGGGTTCGGCACGTTCGTGGTCGGCCTGGTCGCCGGCAGCCAGTTCGCGGCATCCCTGGTCTCGCGGCCATGGGCCGGCCACGTCTCGGACAGGAGCGGGGCGAAGCGCGGTGTCATTGCCGGCCTCATCGCGGCCGCGGCGTCCGGGCTGTTCTACCTGCTCTCGCTCGGCTTCACTGAGGCTCCACTGGCCTCGGTGACCATTCTGCTGCTGGGCCGCGGCCTGCTCGGCGCCGCCGAGAGCTTCATCATCACGGCCGCGGTCAGTTGGGGGCTGGTCCTCGTCGAGAGCGGCAACACCGGCAAGGTCATCGCCTGGGTCGGTTCGGCGATGTTCGCTGCCTTCGCCATCGGCGCGCCGGCAGGCTCAGCGCTTTACGCCGCCTACGGCTTTGCCGCGATCGCGCTCGCGACCACGGCAGCGCCGCTGCTGGCTCTGCTGTTCGTGGTGCAGCTTCCCGCGGTGGCGCCGGTGCAGCAAGTGCGCTTGTCGTTCGCCAAAGTGCTCGGCGCGGTATGGGTGCCGGGCCTCGGATCGGCCCTCGGCAGCGTCGGCTTCGGCGCGGTGACGACGTTCGTCGCCTTGCTGTTTGCCAGCCGGGGATGGGCCAATGGATGGCTTGCTTACACGGCCTATGCCCTCGCCTTCATCCTGGCGCGCGTCTTCTTCAGTCATCTGGCCGATGCGATCGGCGGCGCCAGGATTGCGCTTCTCTGTGCCCTGGTCGAAGCCGCCGGGCAGGCCCTGATCTGGCTTGCGGCACGACCCGAGATGGCACTGGCCGGTGCCGCGCTCACCGGGTTCGGCTTCTCGCTGATCTATCCCGGCTTCGGCGTCGAGGCCGTGCGCCGCGTTCCCGTGCAGAATCGCGGCCTGGCCATGGGCGCCTACACCGCCTTTCTCGACCTGGCGCAGGGGATCGCCAGCCCCGCGCTTGGATTGATCGCGACCGGAGCAAGGCTGAACGTTTTGTTTCTCGCAAGCGCCGTCACCGTGCTCTGCGCCGCGCTGGTCGCCTGGTGGCTGCTGGCGCACCCGTTCACCGTCGAAGGACATCCGCAATGAGACCGCTCGCAACCACCTTGTTGTCATTCTGGCTAATCGCGGGCGGCCCGGCCGCCGCGGGCACGGCAGCCGTCAAAGGAGCAAATCCCATGTCGACATCGGAAGACATCCGCGCCGTTGCGCCGGCGCTCGAAGCCTACGCGCAAAAGTTCGTCATCGGCGATCTCTGGAAGCGCCCGGGTCTTTCGCCGCGAGACCGCAGCATCGTCACGGTCGCGGCGCTGATCGCGCGCAACCAGACCGTGGAGCTGCCGGACTATCTCGCACGCGCGCTCGACAACGGGGTGAAGCCGGCGGAGATATCGGAGATCATCACGCACCTCGCCTTCTACACCGGCTGGGCGAACGCGGTGGATGCGATCCCGGCGGCGCGCGACGTCTTCAAGAGCCGCAACATCGGGGCCGATCAGCTCCCGCCGGCCTCTGGGCCGCAACTGCCGCTCGACGAAGCCGCGGAGAAGCAGCGGGCGACCCGCGTCGGCGAGCAGTTCGGGCAGATCACGCCAAGCCTCGTCCAGTACACGACCGACGTGCTGTTCCGCGATCTCTGGCTGAGGCCGGCGCTGGCACCGCGCGACCGCAGCGTCGTGACTGTGAGCGCTCTCATCGCGACCGGTCAGGTCGCGCAGATCACCTATCATTTGAACCGCGCGATGGATAACGGGTTGACGCGGGAGGAAGCCGGCGAGGTGCTCGGCCATCTCGCCTTCTACGCCGGCTGGCCCAACGCATTCTCCGCGGCGCCGGTGATCAAGGACGTCGTCGAAAAGCGGCCGCGCTGAGCGGAGACATGCCGTGATCAGGCGCAGGGACGTGCTCATTGGCGGCAGCGCCGCCGTTGTCATCGGAATTCGCCGCGCGCAGGCGCGCGCGTCGGAAGCACAGGAGACGCACATGGACATCGACATCAAGCGAAACGGATCGCGCCCGTCCCAGAAGGGACCGCAGGACTGGTTCACCGGCACGGTACGCATCGACCCGCTGTTCCAGGCCCCTGATCCGGCTCGGGTGGGCGCAGGCCAGGTTACCTTCGAGCCGGGTGCCCGCACCGCCTGGCACACGCATCCGCTCGGACAGACGCTCATCGTCACCGCGGGACTGGGTTGGGTTCAGCGCGAAGGTGGAGACATCGAGGAGATCCGGCCGGGCGACGTCGTGTGGTTTCCGCCGGGACTGAAGCATTGGCATGGCGCCTCGCCGACGACGGCGATGACCCATATTGCCATCCAGGAATCCTCCGGCGGCAGGAACGTGGACTGGATGGAGAAAGTGAGCGACGAACAATATCGGAAGTAACGGACGGGCGCTGTAGAGTGCGTTCTGAGACATCGGGAGAAGCAGCGCATGGCGATCATCTTCATCACCGGCAGCACGGACGGCCTCGGCCGGGCGGCGGCGCAATCGCTCGTTGATCAAGGTCACCGCGTGGTGCTGCACGCGCGGGCGGCGGATCGCGCCGCCGATATCGGCGAGTTCGCGTCGCGTTGCGCCGGGATCGTGGTCGGCGATCTCCGCAGTGCCGCAGATGCAAGAAGCATCGCCGACCAAGTCAACGCGATCGGTCGCATGGACACGATCATCCACAACGCCGGCGTCTACACGCGGCCGGACCGTGGCGCGACGCCGGAGGGCCATGCCGAAACCCTGGCCATCAACACGCTTGCGCCGTACATGCTGACCGCCCTGATCGAGCGGCCCGACCGATTGGTGTATCTCAGCAGCGGATTGCACCGCGGTGGAGAGGGCTCGCTCGACGACCTCGATTGGACACAGCGGGACTGGGATTCGGCCAAGGCCTATGCCGAGAGCAAGCTGCACGTTGTCGCGCTGGCGTTCGGTCTGGCACGACGCTGGCCCAAAGTCCTGAGCAACGCCGTCGATCCCGGATGGGTACGCACCAAGATGGGTGGTTCGGGCGCCCCGGTCGATCTCCACACCGGACAACAGACCCAAGCCTGGCTCGCGGTGAGCGAGGAGCCCGCCGCCCTGGTCAGCGGGCGCTACTGGCATCATCTCCGGCGGGAGGAGCCGGCCAGGGAGGCGACCGATCCGGATTTTCAGGACGCACTCATCGAAAGATTGGGCAGGCTGACCGGAGTTCCGCTTCCGCAGACTTAAAGCGCGATGCGATTTGGATGAATCATCTTCGCGCTTTAGGTTGTTGTTTGCGCATGATCTTTCCGGAAAACCGCTTCGCACTTTTCCGGATCATGCTTTCGGCAGACCAATACGGGCTCCGCCCCTACCCGATCGACAGAATCTCGATCTCCTGCGCGCCCGCGCCCACGACGTCACCCACCGCTTTCCCCATCAGCGACCGCGCGACCGGCGCGACGAACGAGATCGAGCCGGCCTTGGGGTCGGCTTCGTCCTCGCCGACGATGCGATAGGTCTGCACGCGGCCGTCGGTGCGGCTGAAGGTCACGGTGCTGCCGAAGGCGACCGTTTCGGTCGAGGTCGGGTTGGGAACGAGCTGCGCGGTGCGCAAGCGTTCGGTCAGGTAGCGGGTGTCGCGCAACGGCACCGCCGACTGCCGGCGCTTTTCGTTGACGTCCTCGATGGCCTGCGCGGCTTCATAGGCCTCGCGGGCTTGCTGAAGCTGCGTCTGCAACGCAAGCAGGCCTGCTTCCGTCACGAGGTTGGGATGCGGTGAGATCGGGCGATCCGGCAACAGCGTCTCGGACGCGGTTTCGGCGCTTTCTTCCTTGGTAAAGGCGACGCTCAATTCAAATATCCTGTCGAGCTCTCGCGTCTTTATTTTGACGCGTTTTCTTCACGCGAACCGGTATCCACTTCGCTTGATAACGCTTTATCTATATCTCAAGTTCGACGAAACGACGGAGCTTGAAGACGAGGTCCGGCATGGCCTGGCGGAACCGCGTCGCATTCTGGAAATTGGTCGAGAACGGCGCGAAAGTGATCATGGCGTTCCAGTGCCTGTAACCGTAGACCGTGACCGAGGCGCCGGTCGCCGGGAAATTCTCCAGCTTGCGCAGCTCGCCTAGCACGAGATCGGCGATCGCTTCTGCCGGCAACAGCTGCTTGCCATCCCGCGTCGTGGCGATTTTCGCAGGCGGCTCGACCGGTTCCACAGTGGCCGGCACAGCGGCGGGCGCATCCTCCTGCCCGGTCGACGTCGCCTCGGGGACGGGCGCCGCGACCGCGTCCGCTCCGTTCGACGGCACTGTCGGCGGACCCTCGGTAAGCGGCGGCGGTGCAACACTGTCTGCGCGCTTGTTGCCTCCAAGGATGCTACTGATCATGGCCACAAGGCCAGCATCCTTCACGTCGTCACTCATCATTCCCCCCAAGCTTCGGCCTACTCTAGCACTGCGCTCGCAGACCGCCACCGGGGATGTGAGGTCGGCAGCCGCCCGGCCAGCGCCCGTCTGGGCAGACACCGGCGGCGCGACGGCTGATCACGTCGCGCCGCTGTGCGATCCGTCACCGCTTATCGAACGGAATATATTGCTGGTACTGCTTGGGCACCGAACTGCGATAGCGCGCGGGCACGGTGCCGCTATCGACGGAGTGGTCGATTTCCTGCTGCCGCGTCATCTTCTTCTTCACCGGCTTCTTCGACGCGCTCTTCTTGGAGTCGGTCGGCTGGCTGGAAGTGTCGGTGGTTGCGCTCGGCGCCGCCGTCGTGGCCGGCGCAGTGGTTGTCGCCGCAGGCGCCGCGGTTCCGCCGGCAGCCGGCGCGGTCTGGGCCAGCGCGAGCGACGTCTGCATGATGAGCGCGAACGCCGCTGTCGCGGCCAGCAAATATGACTTTTGCATCAGAACCTCCAAATGCCTTGATCCGAATGAGGCAAGCCTAGTCCCACGGGATCGAGGCGTGCAAGTTCGCCGAGGATAGGTCGGAACCCGTGCGCGAACTGTGGCCGAGATCACAGTGCAAGCCGCCGGCTGCGTCACGATGTACCTCGCTTCGAACGCATCCGGCGTCGCGGAGACCAACACAGCATGACCCCGCGTCAGACGGGCCACGGGAACGCCGACCAAGACACGGCCGTTCCACCGTACCATTGAAGGAGATTGAAATGCGCCGCACCATCCTCACGCTTGCATCGTTCGCAACCTTGATCGCCGCATCGTTGTCGGCGGCCCCGGCCCAGGCCGGAAGCGACAGGTACTGCCTGCAGGGCCGCAACTGGGGCTATCCCGGCAACTGCCAGTTCGCGAGCTATCAGCAATGTGCGGCGACCGCTTCCGGCACATCGGCCTATTGCGGCATCAACCCGCGCTACGCGTACTCGCAGCCGTATCATTACTGATGACGTAGGTGGTGAGACTCCCTCTCCCGCAAGTGGGAGAGGGAGAGCACCTATTATGTGGCAACGATTAGCCTGACCTCTGCGTGCCGGCTCCCAATCCGCTTTCCTCGAGCCGCGTGGCGAACCAGAGCGAGAGCGGCTGATCGATTGCGGCGCTGACATACACCTCCGACATCGTCACATGATGCTTGTCCAGCACGAGCAGCACGCCGATCCAGTAGGGAAACCAGACATGCACATCGGTCAGCGCCCGCAGCTTGTGCTGGTCGTGCTCAAGCGGGGTGTGATTGCTCGCCTTGCGGATCTCCACCGTGAGCAGATTGTTCGGGATCTCGCGCTGATGCACGACGACGTCGGGGTAGATCGACTTGCCCAGATGGTCGTCGGTCGAGATGATGGTGCCGTGCGGCAGATGTAGCGTGCGCTCGCCGAGCCGGTCGAAATTGCAGTCGACCGACCAGCCGGAGAACTGCTTCTCCAGATGCACGGCGAAGCGGTGCGTGACCGCGCGCTCGCCGATGTCCTTCTCGAACAGGAAGCCCTCGTGGGCGTAGAAGTCCCGGAGCGCCGCGATCACCTTGTTCAGCTCGGTCTGCATGTTGCCCCCGGCCCATCACGCGCACTCAGTTGCGCCGCTGTCAGACCCTCATGGTGAGGAGCGCGGAACGCGCGTCTCGAACCACGAAGGCCCGTATCCCACCTGCAAGCATCCTTCGAGACGCCCGCTTACGCGGGCTCCTCAGGATGAGGGCCTGAACTCGCGGCGCGATCAGCCAGACCTACATCTGGACTTCGATCAGCCGCGGCCCCGGCTCGGCGACGGCTTCGGCCAGCGCCTTGTTGAACTCGTCGGCATTGGTGACGGCGCGGCCGGGCACGCCCATGCCTTTGGCCAGCGCGACGAAATCCAGCGTCGGACGGTCGAGCCGGAGCATGTCGTTGGCGCGCTGGCCGGGCTCGCCGGCACCGACATTGTCGAACTCGCCGCGCAGGATCTGGTAGATGCGGTTGGCGAACACGATGGTAACGATGTTGAGGTTCTCGCGGGCTTGCGTCCACAGCGATTGGATCGTGTACATTGCGCTGCCGTCACCGACCATGGTGATGACCTTGCGGTCCGGGCAGGCGATCGCGGCGCCGATCGACAGCGGCGTCGAGAAGCCGATCGAACCGCCCATGTTCTGCAGCCAGTCATGCGGCGCTGCGGCCGCCGTCGGCGGGAAGAAGCCGCGGCCTGTGGTGAGGGATTCGTCGACCATGATCGCGTTCTCGGGGATCGCACAGGCGATCGCCTGCGCGATCGAGGCGAAGGTGAGCTCGCCGGTCGGCTTGATCAGCTCCTGCACCGCATGCGGCTTGACGTCCTTGGCGCTGGCCTTGACGGCGCCGGCGAGCGCTTCGAGGGCTGCGACCGAATTCTCGCCCCACGCAGTCATGCGATGCACCTCGCAGCCCTCAGGCTTGAGCATGCTCGGCTTGTTCGGATAGGCGAAGAACGCCACGGGATCGTCGGACTCGACCAGCACGATGTGACGGAACTTGGCCAGCATCGGCAGCGCGTTCTCGATGACGTAGTGAATGCGGTCGATCGAGAAGCGGCCGCGGCCGCGCGCCATCTTCGGGCGGAAGGTCGGGCCCATCACGGTACAGCCGGTCTTGGCGGCGATGCGCTCGGCCAGCGCCAGGCCCTGCTCGCTCAAGGCGCTGCCGGTCATCAGGAGCAGCGTGCCCTCGCCGTCACCGTGCAGGATCTTCGCGGCCCGCTCGACCGCCTGCGGCGAATAGCTGGCGCGCTGCTGCTCGTCTGGGACTTCGGCGATGCCGTCGGCCTCGTTCCAGGCGGTGTCGGCGGGCAGGATCAGGGTTGCGATCTGCCCCGGCGCGCTCTTGGCGGCGGCGATCGCGGCGGCGCCGTCGGCGGCCACCGATTTGGAGTTCGGCGAGGTCCGGACCCAGGACGACATCGGCCGGGCCAACCCCTCGATGTCGGAGGTCAGCGGCGCGTTGTAGTCGATGTGATAGACGGCATGCTGGCCGACGATGTTGACGATGCCGGAATTGGCCTTCTTGGCGTTGTGCAGGTTGGCAAGACCGTTGGCGAGGCCAGGGCCGAGATGCAGCAGGGTCGAGGCCGGCGTACCCTTCATGCGATAGTAGCCGTCGGCCGCGCCCGTCACCACGCCCTCGAACAGGCCGAGCACGCAGCGCATGCCCGGGACGCGGTCGAGCGCTGCGACAAAATGCATCTCGGAGGTGCCTGGGTTGGTGAAGCAGACATCCACCCCACCCTTGACCATCGTCCGCACCAGGCTTTCCGCACCGTTCATCCCAAGCTCCCGCAACCGGCCATGTCCAAAGATCCGTCCGATCAATCATTGTTCGCTCGTCCCGTCAAAGCAATAGCCGGCATCGCGGCCCTGCCCCGCGCGGCGATACGCCGGTTTGGCTAACGGTTTTCGGCAAGCCGGCATGGTTGCCGATTTGATAACGCCTCTGCTGGATGATGTCCCTCACGGGGCCGTGGCTTGCGAAAAGCCCGCAAATATGGCCTGTGACCTTTGTTGAATCGATTTTTTGCTGGGGGAAACAATGATCCGGTTTTTTGCCGCGCCGATTGCCGCCATCGCACTACTGTCGGCCATGGCGGGCGGCGCGTTCGCCGAAGAGTTCGACTCGCGCGACATCATGGGCGGCGGCCCGAACTTCTTCCGTTCCGGTGCCAACCCGGTCCCCCGCACCACCGTCATGTATAACGGCAATTACGCCCCCGGCACGATCGTGGTGAACACCAGCGAGCGGCGGCTGTATCTGGTGCTGCAGAACGGCCAGGCGCTGCGCTACGGCATCGGCGTCGGCCGCGACGGCTTCCGCTGGGGCGGGGTCCACAGGATCACCGCTAAGAAGGAATGGCCGGACTGGACGCCGCCATCGCAGATGCTGGCTCGCCGGCCGGACCTGCCGCGCCACATGAAGGGCGGCGTCGAGAATCCGCTCGGCGCGCGCGCGATGTATCTGGGCTCGACGCTCTACCGCATCCACGGCTCCAACGAGCCTGAGACGATCGGCCAGGCCGTCTCGTCCGGCTGCTTCCGCATGACCAATGACGACGTCAGCGATCTCTACGGCCGCGTCTCGGTCGGTACCACGGTGGTGGTGTTGAACAACTAGACGCACGCTTCCGTAGGGTGGGCAAAGCCGGAGGCGTGCCCACCACTGACCGTGATTGCGGCGCGATGGTGGGCACGGCGCTTTCGCGCCTTTGCCCACCCTACGCCGCTGACCCAACAGCCACAGCCGGGAACCCGCAGGCCGCGTGAATCTGCGGTCTTGTGCGCGCGACGTGAATACGGCAGCGTCGCACGACGATGAGCGCATTGAATCTGTCCTCGGCTGCCCTTCGCATCGCCCTGCTGGCGCTCGCCGCGCTCACATGCGCGCCTGCCCCCGCGGCCACGGCGGTGGCCGGCGAATTGCCCGCTATCTCCTCGCGCCAGCGCTCCGAGAAGAAGAATTTTACGGACGGCGAGATCGTCGAGGGCTTCCTGAAGACGGCGTTCGGCGCCGAATATCACCTCGCCGGCCGCGTCGACCGCATCCGCAAATTCGACGGGCCGGTGCGCGTATACGCCGAGAGCGACCGCACCGACCGCAAGACACAGCTCGGCAAGGTCGTGGCCGACATCGCCCATCGCGTGCAGCATCTCGACATCGCCATGATCGCGACCGCCGAAGCGGCCAATGTGCGGGTGAAGCTGGTGCGCGACCGCGACCTCTTCCGCACCATCTCCAGCTTCTACGGCGCCGAGAAGGCGCGCGAGATCCGCACCTCGCTCGACCCGCAATGCCTGTCCGGCTTCCGCAAGAACGACAACTACGAGATCGAGCATTCCGACGTCATCCTCACCGTCGACAACGGCGATTTCGTCTTCCTCGACTGCGCCTATGAGGAGCTGCTGCAATCGCTCGGGCCCATCAACGACACCGCGAGCGTGCCGTGGACCATGTTCAACGACAACGTCTCGATGGGCTATTTCGACGTCTACGACCAGTACATCCTCAATCTGCTGTACGATCCCCGCATCAAGCCCGGCATGACCGTGGCCGAGGTCAAGGCGGTGCTGCCCGCCGTGCTCGCCGACGTGCGCACCTGGGTCAAGCAGGTGAATGATCTGAAGGAGTGAAGGCGCATGCTCGCTGCACCCTCTCCCCTTGTGGGAGAGGGTGGCTCGCCGCATAGCGGCGAGACGGGTGAGGGGTCTCTCTCCGCAAGTGCAATTTCATTGAGTACGCGGAGAGAGACCCCTCATCCGGCGCTTCGCGCCACCTTCTCCCACAAGGGGAGAAGGAAAAGCACGTGCGATCGCGGCGGCTTATCGCTTCAGCCTCACACCTTCCTTGCCTTCGACATCAGGAACTGCTGGCGCATCACGTTGTGTCCGGGGTCGAAATATTCCGAGATCAGCGCCTCGAACTCGGCTCGGAAGCTCTTGAGCTTGTCCGGCTCGTCCTTGTACTGGGCGACGAGCTTGATCAAAGGCCCGATCGTCGTTTCCATGGTGCGGCGGAAATGCTGCGGGCTGAGGGCGGACGGCGTCATCATGTCCATCTCGAAGGAGAGATCCTTCGTTTTCCCCGCGAGACGCTCGGCGACGATCTTCGGATCGCCCCACAACACCGGCGATGCCACGCCCTCGGGCGGAGGCAGATGGCGGCCAATCAGCGCGAACATCCGCCCGACATACAGATGCGGCGGCCAGGTGGAGAAGGCGATGGTGCCGCCGGGCTTCAGCACGCGCAGCATCTCGCCGATCGCGACGTCCGGACGCGGCGCGAACATGTGGCCGAACTGGCTGAGCACCACGTCGAACTCGTTGTCGCCATAAGGCAGGCTTTCGGCGTCGCCGTCCTTGAAGTCGACATCGAGGTTCATCAATTGCGCATGCTCGCGGGCGCGTTCAATCAGGACCGGCGACAGGTCGAGACCCCTGACCTTCGCACCGCGGCGCGCCGCCGTGATCGCGACAACGCCGGTGCCGCAGCCGACGTCGAGCAGCCGCTGACCGGCGGCAACGCCGGCAAAATTTGCGAGCCTGGCCGCGCTGGGTGTCGTGAAGACCTCCATCGGCGTGAATAGCGACCAGGCTTCCTTCTGGACTGCCTTGAAAGCTGCAAACGGGTCCTGCGCAGTCATGGAACTCTCCCTTTGCTCGAGGTCGATCTTCATGAGGCTGGCGAAGGTCGCCGAAGGTTCAACGCGGCCGCATGACAGCGACGGCACGGTCTCTCATCGTCGCAGCCCTATTGCACGAGATCGGCAACCGTGGTCGCGGCCTTCAGGCCGGTGCCGGTGAGGACTGCAACCGTGGTCTCGTTCGCCTTGATGGCGCCGGTGGCGGATAGTTTTTCCAGCGCGGCGGCAGCACTGGCGCTGGTCGGCTCGGCGAACAGGCCTTGCCGCGCGAGGCGCCGCAGGGCGGCGACGATCTCGTCCTCAGTCAGCGCGACGGTGCCGCCGCTGCTCTCGCGCAAGGCCGCGATGATCTCGCGAAGGCGCAGCGGGTGCTTGATGGCGGTGCCTTCGGCGATGGTCTTGTTCACTTCGCGCGCGACAGGCGTATCGACACCGGCCTTGAAGCTCGCATCGATCGGCGAACAGTTGAGCGGCTGCGCCGCAAACAGCCGCGGCAGCTTTGCGATCTGGCCTGCCTTCAACAGCTCGCGGAAGCCGAAGGCGCATCCGAGCAGGCTGCTGCCGGCGCCGACGGGAACGATGACGTTGTCGGGCGCGCGAAAGCCGAGGTCTTCCCAGATCTCATAGGCGAGCGATTTGGTGCCTTCGAGGAAGAACGGCTGCCAATTGTGGCTGGCATAGAAGGTCTGGCTCGACTGGCGGATCGCCTCGGCTTCCGATTCCTCGCGCGGGCCCTCGACGAGCTGCACCGCGGCGCCGTAGGCCCGCACCTGCGCGATCTTCGCCGGAGACGTCGAGGCCGGCGCCAAAATCTTCACGCGCATGCCGCCGGCGGCACCCAGCCCGGCCATCGACGAGCCGCCATTGCCGGAAGAATCTTCGAGAATGGCGTCGACGCCGATCTGCCGCAGGAAGGACAACATCACGGCCGAGCCGCGATCCTTGAAGCTGCCGGTCGGGTTGAACCATTCGAGCTTGAAAAACGGCCGCAACTCGCCCCAATCCTGCTGCACCAGCGGCGTGCAGCCTTCGCCGAGCGTGACCGGGGTCTTGATCTCGACCGGCAGCGCCGCCCGGTAGCGCCAGAGCGAACGCGTGCGGCCGTCAATGTCCTCGCGCGAGATCCCCGCCCCCGGCGTCACCAGAAGCGGCGTGCGCTCGTCCGAGCACCAGCGCGGCTGGTCGAGCGGGTAGAGCTTTCCGTTGCGGGGGTCGATGTAGCTGGCGGGCATGGGGGTCTCCGGGGCGGGCAGCCGATCCAGTCGATATGTCTGAATATGCGGGTTTTATCCAGTCGCTCGTTGGAACGCCGGCGAGCCCCTGCCCCTTCAAAAATTCAAGCAATTACATATATATACGGCGTAGCGCGGCGTCCTTCGTCCCTCCGGGCGAGCGCGGGAACGAACCTCGGGACCAGACGCCACGATTAACTTGTCTGTCGCGTCTTGCCGCTACAATATGTTGGATTGAGCTTGCGTCGCCGATGTTCCGCGTCGGCAACGCGACCGAGCCAGGCCCGTCCGAGCGGCGGGCCGTTGGCTTTTTAGGAGTTTGGTCATGAGCCGCGCGAACCGTACCGACCACATCCGCCTGACTTCGCATCCGGAGCCGGGCCGGAAGTCCGCCTTCCCGATCCACTGGGGCGCCACCGAGGCGCGCGCCCGCGGACCGATCATCGGCACGGTGTCGCGCGCTGGGGATCGCAACGTGATCGGCAGCCATGGCGGGTCCTATGCGATGTACCGCGCGCTCGCGGTCTCCGCCGGCGCGCTCGATCCGATTCGCAGGCCCGACCTCACCAACACCTTTCCGGCCGCGACCATCGGGCCGTTCGAGCAATGGCGGGATCCCACCAAGATCGTCGCGCTCGATCCGTGGGGGCATCTGGTCGCCGAGAATTTCGGCAAGGAGATCGCAGAAGGCTCCGACATCCGCCCGAGCATCGCGGTGACGCGGGCGCGGCTGGACCTGCCGGAGATCCGCGAGGCGCTGGCCGCAAAGCGGCTGCGCGCCGACGGCGAGGTCGTGCATGCCAATGGCAGCGTCTCCGTCGTGAAGATCGCGATCGATCCGGTCTGGTACCTGCCGGGGCTTGCGGCGCGCTTTGGCACCGCTGAGACCGAGCTGCGGCGCACGCTGTTCGAGCAGACCGCCGGCATGTTCCCCGAGCTCGTGACGCGGCCGGACATGAAGGTGTTCCTGCCGCCGATCGGCGGCACCACGGTCTACATGTTCGGCGATGTGACGAAACTGCCGGACCATCGCACAAAGATCACCTGCCGCGTGCATGACGAGTGCAACGGCTCCGACGTGTTCGGCTCCGACATCTGCACCTGCCGGCCCTATCTGATCCACGGCATCGAGGAATCCGCACGCGGCGCGCAGGAGGGTGGGCTCGGGCTCGTCGTCTACAACCGCAAGGAAGGCCGCGCGCTCGGCGAGGTCACCAAATTCCTGGTCTACAATGCGCGCAAGCGCCAGGAGGACGGCGATGCGGCCGCCGCCTATTTCGAGCGCACCGAATGCGTCGCCGGCGTCCAGGACGCGCGCTTCCAGCAATTGATGCCGGATACGATCCACTGGCTGGGCTTGAAGCGCATCGACCGCTTCCTGTCGATGAGCGACATGAAGCACGACGCGCTGACCTCCCAAGGCATCGACATCGTCGAGCGCGTGCCGATCCCTCCGGAGTTGATTCCCGCCGACGCCTATGTCGAGATCGCCGCGAAGAAGGCGGCCGGCTATTACTCGACCGACATCGCGCCCGAGAAGGACGTGGACGGCGTGGTCGGACGTTCGCTGGAAAAATACTGATCGCGCGATGGCGGAGGCTTTGGAATTGCAAGCACGCTCCCTGCTCACCGCAGATGCGGTGCGCGCGCGGGCCGGGCAGATGCTGGAGATCGGCCTTGCCGGCGGCTTGAGCCACTTCACGATCGATCTCGACCGGATGGATGGCGTCGCGGAGGCCGTGCTCGCGGTGACGCGAAAAGCCTATCCGGCGCTGGAGATTCCCTTCCATGCGCGCTGGCGGCATTTTGTGCTTGGCGGCGTCGACCGCTGGGCGAAGCTTGCTGACGCTGCTTCGTGGCCGGACCGCGCCGCGCGGGCGCGCGCGGAGTTCGACCTCGCCATCGTCAGCGTGCTGCTCGATGCCGGCGCGGGCGCGGCCTGGCGCTATCGCGATGCCATGAGCGGCGAAAGCATCGGCCGGTCCGAGGGGCTGGCGATCGCCAGCCTCGACATGTTTGCGAGCGGCCTTTTCTCGGGCGATGCGCGCGCGCCATTCAGAGCCGATGCCGAGGTGCTGGCAAAACTGCCCCTGGCATCCCTCACCTCCGCCTTTCAGGTGAGCGATGCCAATCCCCTGGTCGGGCTGGAGGGGCGCACCGATCTGTTGCGGCGCCTTGGCCGGCACGTCGCCGAGCGCGCCGACGTTTTCGGCTTGAATGATACGCCGCGCCCGGGCGGCCTGTTCGACCACATCGCGGCGCAGGCGAATGGCGGCGCCGTTCCCGCGCCCGCGATCCTGTCGGCGGTGCTGAACCAGCTCGGGCCGATCTGGCCCTCGCGGCTCGAGCTCGCAAAAATTCCGCTCGGCGATTGCTGGCGGCATCCGGCGATCAAGGCGGACGACGGCACGGCGGGCCTCGTGCCGCTGCACAAGCTGTCGCAATGGCTGAGCTATTCACTGATCGAGCCGCTGCAGCGCGCCGGCCTCGATGTGACTGACATCGACGGCCTCACCGGGCTTGCCGAATACCGCAATGGCGGCCTGTTCGTTGATCACGAGGTGCTGCGCCTGCGCGACGCCGCGGATGCCGAGCGCGCACATGCGGTGGACTCGCTGCTCGTGGTGGAATGGCGTGCGCTGACGGTCGCGCTGCTGGACCGGCTGGCCGAACTGGTTCGCACAAAACTCGGCCGCACGCCCGAAACACTGCCGCTCGCCAGCATATTGGAAGGCGGCACCTGGGCCGCGGGCCGCGCCATTGCCTTTGCGCGCCGGCCCGATGGATCACCCCCGCTCAAGGTCATCAGCGACGGCACGGTTTTTTAAACCCTCTCCCCTTGTGGGAGAGGGTGGCTTCGCGAAGGCGAAGCCGGGTGAGGGGTTCTCTCCGCGAACCCATCTCTCAGTGAAGTTCGCGGAGACAACCCCTCATCCGGCGCTTCGCGCCACCTTCTCCCACAAGGGGAAAAGCGAAGAAGCGCCGGCTCGTTGCATTTCAACCAACGCGCATTTCGTTAGGAGCGTTACATGGAAGGCGTCACGATCGTCGATCATCCGCTGGTGCAGCACAAGCTGACGCTGGTGCGGGACAAATCGATTTCAACAAAGTCGTTCCGCGAGCTGATCAAGGAGATCGGCATGCTTCTTTGCTACGAGGTGACGCGCGATTTGCCGCTCGCGGATACCGTGATCGAGACGCCGCTGGCGACGATGCATTCGGCCAAGATCGCCGGCAAGAAGCTGGTGTTCGTGCCGATGCTGCGCGCCGGCACCACCTTCGTCGACGGCATGATGGACCTGGTGCCGACCGCGCGCGTCGCCCATATCGGGCTCTACCGCGAGCCGCACAGCTTTGCCGCGGTCGAGTATTTCTTCAAATCACCATCCGACCTCGGCGAGCGCCTCGCCATCGTGGTGACGCCTGTCGTCGCGACCGCCAACACGGCGGTGGCCGCGATCGACCGGCTGAAGGAGCGCGGCGCCAAGGACATTCGCCTCGCCTGCCTGATCGCAGCGCCCGAAGGGCTCGAGCGGCTGCGCGGATTGCATCCGGACGTTCCGATCTGGACTGCTGCGGTGGATGAAGGCCTCGACGAGAACGGCTTTATTTTGCCGGGCCTCGGCGACGCCGGCGACCGCGCTTACGGGACGCGGTAGGAGAAGTTCACACCTTCCCGCTGCCGCAAATCCCCTTCAGTGACTGCCATTCCTTGTCCGTCAGCAACGGCGGGCCGCTGGTGGGACGATCCTCTTTCGTCATGCGGGCGAGACGATCCTCGGTCAGCGGATGGCTGGCGAGGATATTTGTCAGGCCAGAGCCGCCCTCCTTGCCGGTGATGCGGAACATCAATTCAGCCGCAGGCTTCGGCGAGCGGCCGAGCTTGTGCATGATCTCGATCGCGAACGTATCGGCAGCGTTCTCGGCCTCGCGCGAATAGGAGGCTTCGACGACGGTGCGCGAGGCAAAGATCACGGCGGATGAGCCGGTCACGTCGCCGAACAACAGGCCGATCAGGAACGAGGTGCCACCGTTGTAGATCAGGCTGCGCATGTTGTCGTAATGCTTGAGGTGACCGAGCTCGTGGGCCAGGATGCCGGCGAGCTCGTCGGGGTTCTGCGCCTTGTCGAGCAGGCCCCTCAGCACGTAGACCTTGCCGCCGGGCAGCGCGAACGCGTTCGGCACCGCGGTCGGCAGCACGCCCGCCGTCATGGAATCGTCGTCGAGGCCGGCGGCATCGCGCAGGCGGTTGACCAGCTTGGTGAACGCGGCCTTGCCCGCGGGGTCTTCGCACACGCTGCGGCCAAAGATGGTCTTCACCTGGACTTCGGAGGCGTCGCCGATGCGCCGCTCGATCGGTTTCGGCACCAGCGGCGCGAGACGGTCGGCGGCGAGCGGCACGCCGAATAGCACGACGCAGACGATGGAGACGGTGGCGGCGACCGACCAGCCGATGATTTTTGCGACACCGCGGCGCGAGGTCCGGTGCTCGTCGAGATGGGTGCAGCGGACGGTCACGTCTGCCGCGAGTACAGCGTCGCGGATCTCGAGCCGCGCCAGCGGCGGCGCCGTGGTGCAGGCCAGACGCAAAATCCCGGGCGGACTGTCGGCGCGGCGAATGTCGGCATAGGACCAGCAAACCGGCGTTCCGCCCTCCTCACGGATCTCGAGCGCATCGGCGAACGCCAGCGTCACCTGCCGCCGGCGGCTCGACGTGCCGTCGAAGAAGATGGTCGGCTTGGCGGCCTGCGCCGGGGCCTCGGCAAACACGTCACTCACAGCTCAGAATCCCGCGACATCGAGCCCGTCGGCAAAACCTTCGCCGAGCGCGCTGGCAAGCTGACCGCTGCCGCGCACATCCGCCGCGGCTCCGATATTGTGCACCTCGACGGTCTCCAGCACCTTGGCCCAGAGATCACGCTGAAGATAGACCCGCATGACGATGTTGATCGCAAGCGCCAGCGCGAGATAGCCTGCTACCATCATCACCACCATCGGGATGCTCCTGGCGGCATTGTCGGAGCCGAACACCTGATCGGCGGGAACGCCGCTCAGCTGGACAACCAGCAAGGCGGAGCCGCCGAGATAGGCGGAGAACACCATCGAGAGCAGCGTCCACCAGCCGATCACCTTCCAGTACAGGCCGTAGAAGGCATCGTGCGGCAGGTCCGAAGACAGGCTGACGCCGCCGATGCGGATGCCGTCGAGCCACCAGCGCCATTCGCGCGCCTTGAATTCCGCATAGAAGAACGGCGCGAGCGGGAAGATCACCAGCGCGATCGGGCTGAGCAGCCACAGCCACCAGCCACGCTTGAAGAAGGTCCAGCCGTTGCCCTCGAAATCGCCGCGGAGATCGCCGTAATGGGTGTGCTGCATCTTATAGCGTTCGAGCGCGGCCGCGCGCCAGGGCAGCGCCAGGCCGAGCGTCAGGAACACCAGCAAGCCCCACGCCATGGCGCGGAACGAATAGGCCCAGCCCGAGCCGTCCATCCAGAAGCGGACGCCGCGCCAAACGGTGCGCGTCAGCCGGTAACGTCGCGCGCGAAAAATCGCGAACTGGCCGAAGGCGTAGAAGCCGATGAACAGCGGCGTCGAGGCAAAACCCTGCCAGCGCTCGAACTCGATGCCGATCAGGAAGTAGGCGAGGTAGATCGGCACCAGGATCGCGAGCGCGAACAGGAAGCCGACCAGCAGCTCCTTGGCGCGGCCGGTATATTCGGCGGCATCGCCGTCGATCGCGGTGTTCGCCCACAGATGACGGCGGATGTCGGTGACGAGCCAGAACCGGTAGAAGCCGAAGGTGACGAGTTCCAGCATGGCACCCTTGGTGACCATTTTCCGGAACTCGGAGCGGTCACCGCTGAAATCGACCCGCGTGGGCGGCAGCGGCGGCGGTAAGGGCTCGGAGCCGATCGGCGTCCATTGCATGTCGTTCACGGCGGCAACCTCGGGATGCGGTCTTGATCGGGTCAAACTATAGATCAGAGGTTGGTCGGCCCCCAAGATGGCGGGGTTCGATTTACCTCGATTCCAGTCGGTTTCTGTCACGATTTCACGACAAACGGTGTGCGGAGGGTCACGTTGACAGAAGTCCCGTAGCCCGGCCACGCCCAAAGGTTGGATGTGACAAAACTCTCCCTTGCTCCGGCGCAGACAACCGGCTGTAATTGCAAATCAAATACCGCAGCGCAGAATTCAACGAGAACGCGCGGTTCATGCCAGGGAGAGCGGTCATGCATGGGACCATCGAGAGCGCGGCAAAGCTCGACGCATTGCGCGAGCGCGCCAATTCACTGCCGCTGGAGCAGTACGATCCGGGCGATCCGGAACTGTTCAGGACCGATACGTTCTGGCCGTATTTCGATCGGCTGCGCCGGGAAGATCCCGTGCACTACTGCAAGGACTCGATGTTCGGGCCGTACTGGTCGGTGACGCGTTACAACGACATCATGGAGATCGAGACGAACCACGCAGTGTTCTCCTCGGCGTCTTCGCTCGGCGGCATCACCATCCGCGACATCGATCCGGACCTGCGCCGCGAGAGTTTCATCTCGATGGATCCGCCGCGCCATGCGGCGCAGCGCAAGACCGTCGCGCCGATGTTCACGCCGACGCATCTGGACAACCTCGCCCTGAACATCCGCAAGCGCTCGGCCGAGTGCCTGGACAATCTGCCCCGCGGCGAGGTGTTCGACTGGGTCGACCGCGTCTCGATCGAGCTCACCACGCAGATGCTGGCGGTGCTGTTCGATTTCCCCTGGGAGGACCGCCGCAAGCTGACGCGCTGGTCGGATATTGCCACCACGATTCCCGGCCCCGACGGCCTTGTCGCCACCGAGGACGAGCGTCAGGCCGAGCTGACCGAATGCGCCGGTTATTTTGCGCGGCTGTGGAAGGAGCGCATCGCGCAGCCGCCGAAGAGCGACCTGTTGTCGATGATGGCGCATGGCGCCGCGACGCGCGACATGGACGCCAAGAACTTCCTCGGCAATCTCGTGCTTTTGATCGTCGGCGGCAACGACACCACGCGCAACACCATGTCGGGCTCGCTCCACGCGCTGAGTCAGCATCCGGAACAGTATCGCAAGCTGCGCGAGAACCCCGCACTGCTCGATAGTTTCGTCCCCGAGGTGATCCGTTGGCAGACGCCGCTGGCCCATATGCGGCGCACCGCGCTCGCCGACTTCGAGTTCCGCGGCAAAGAGATCAAGAAAGGTGACAAGGTCGTGATGTGGTACGTCTCGGGTAACCGCGACGAAGAGGCGATCGAGAAGCCCTACGACTTCATCATTGACCGCGCCCGTCCGCGCACGCATCTCTCCTTCGGCTTCGGCATCCACCGCTGCGTCGGCCTCAGGCTTGCCGAACTCCAGCTCAAGATTATCTGGGAGGAGATCCTGAAGCGGTTCGATCATATCGACGTGGTCGGCGAACCCAAGCGGGTCTATTCGAGTTTCGTGAAGGGTCTGGAAGAACTGCCGGTGAAGATTGCGGCATGAGTTAACTCCCTCTCCCCGCTTTCCGCCTCCGCCAAGGCTTCGGCGGAGAAGGCGGGGCGAGATGAAGAACCAACTGGAGCCACGACGATGAACATCCAAGCGCCGGTTAAAGTGGACAAGGCCGAACGCATGCGCAGGGCACGCGAGGAGGCCTATGCGACGCCGTTGGCGCAATTCCACCCCGGCGCGCCCAGGCTGTTCCAGGACGACACGCTGTGGCCGTGGTTCGAGCGGCTGCGCAAGGAAGAGCCGGTGCACTACTGCACCAACGCGCCGATCGAGCCGTACTGGTCGGTGGTGAAATACAACGACATCATGCATGTCGACACCAATCACGGCATCTTCTCCTCGGACTCGACGCTCGGCGGCATCTCGATCCGTGACGTGCCGGAAGGCTACGACTATCCGAGCTTCATCGCGATGGACCAGCCGAGGCATTCGTCGCAGCGCAAGACGGTGTCGCCGATGTTCACACCGACACATCTGGACGAGCTGGCAAAGCTGATCCGGCAACGCTCGCAGACCGTGCTCGACAATCTGCCGCGCAACGAGACCTTCAACTTCGTCGAGCGCGTCTCGATCGAGCTGACAACACAGATGCTGGCGACCCTGTTCGACTTCCCCTGGGAGGAGCGGCGCAAGCTGACACGCTGGTCGGACGTTTCGACCGCGCTGCCCAAGAGCGGCATCGTCGCCTCCGCCGAAGAGCGCCGCCGCGAGATGGACGAGTGCTACGCCTACATGTCCAAGCTGTGGAACGAGCGCGTCAACTCGGCACCGCGCAACGATCTGCTGTCGCTGATGGCGCACAACGATGCCACGCGCCACATGGACCCCGACAACCTCATGGGCAACATCATCCTGCTCATCGTCGGCGGCAACGATACCACGCGCAACACCATGACCGGCTCGGTGCTGGCGCTGAACGAGAGCCCGGAGCAATACGACAAGCTGCGCGCCAATCCGGAGCTGATCGACTCGATGGTGCCCGAGGTGATCCGCTGGCAGACGCCGCTGGCGCATATGCGGCGCACCGCGCTTGCCGATACCGAGATCGGCGGCAAGCACATCAGGAAGGGCGACCGCGTGGTGATGTGGTACGTCTCCGGCAACCGCGACGAGGAGATGTTCGACAAGCCGAACGACTTCATCATCGACCGTCCGCGCCCGCGCACCCACCTCTCCTTCGGCTTCGGCATCCACCGCTGCGTCGGCATGCGCCTCGCCGAGCTGCAGTTGCGCATCGTCTGGGAAGAGATGCTCAAGCGCTTCGACCGCATCGAGGTGGTCGGCGAGCCCAAGCGGATCTATTCGAGCTTCATCAAGGGATACGAGACGCTGCCGGTCAGAATTCCGGGCTGATTGCGTTTCCGCGGCACACTCGACTCTCTCCCCTCACCCTGAGGAGCCTGCGAAGCAGGCGTCTCGAAGGGCGAGGCCACCAGCCGGGCCTGCATCCTTCGAGACGCGCGCAGGGGCGCGCTCCTCAGGATGAGGGGCAAATACCCCAGCTATAAAATTTCGGCATGACAGCTCGCGCCAGATGCGAAGGCAAGGCGGCGCCTGACTGTTCTACGACGTCAGCGCATCTAACTCAATTTGATGTCCCAGACGCCTTCCTTGCGGCAGGCGGCGACTTCCTCGCGCAGCAGCGCCGTGACGGCGAGCGAGGCCGTCGAGACCGGGCGGTCGATCGGAGAAGCGAAAATGAGCTCGCGCGTCATCGGCTTGGATACCGGCGCGGTTTCCAGCCGCCCGTCCGCGACCTCGCCGTGGACCGACGACGGCGGCAGCAGCGCGAAGCCGAGGCCCTCCTCGACCAGGCTCGTCAGCACGCGAAACGAATCCGCCTCGAGCTGGACGTCGAGCTTGATCTTGCGCTGCGCGGCCGCGTGCTCGATCAGCGCGCGGAGGCCGTGGGAATGACTGGGCAGCACCAAACGTTGCCGCAGCAGCCAGCCGATGTCGACGCTCTTCTTGCGGGCGAGGCCGCAGCCGCGCGGGCCGACCGCGACGATGTTGTCGCGCCCCAGGCTCTCGACGTTGAGATGCAGATCGGCCGAGCGGCCGTAGAGGATAGCGAGATCCATCTCCCCGCGATGCAGCCATTCGACGAGATGGCCGCTGTAGCTCTCGACGATGCGCAGCGAGATGCCGGGGAATTTTTCGACGCAGCACCGCGCAAAGCGTGCCGACAGCACGCAGCTCACGGTGGGAACGAGGCCAAGCACGACCTGGCCCGACGGCGGCCCCTTGGACGACTGGATGTCGTCGCGGATCTGGTCGATCTGCCGCACGATGCCGGAGGTGCGCGCCAGCAGCAGCCGGCCGGCTTCGGTCAACACCATGCCGCGGCCGTTGCGGGTGAACAGCTCGGTGCGCAGCTCGTGTTCCAGCAGCTTGATCTGCCTGGAGAGCGCCGGCTGCGCCACGCGCAGCGTGTCGGAGGCCTTGGACAGGCTGCCGAGCTCCGCCACGCAACTGAAGGTCCTGAGCTGCCGGAAATCCATGCTTGCCAATCCTGGAAGGCTACTCCATACGCTATAACAAATGAGCATAGGGGGCTGGCGTTGTTTTCACAACGCCTGAGGATCGGCCGGCGTTATCTTAACTGCCGCTAAGAACTGGAAACGCCATGAGTGAAGAACACCACACCGAAGATTACGCCGACATCCGCGAAGCCGTCGCCAAACTCTGCGCTCAGTTCCCCGGCGATTATTGGCGCAAACTCGATCGCGAGATGGCCTATCCCAAGGCGTTCGTCGACGCTCTGACAGCTGCCGGCTATCTCTCGGTGCTGATCCCCGAGGAATATGGCGGCGCGGGGTTGAAGCTGTCCGCGGCGGCCGCGATCCTCGAAGAAATCCAGCGCGCGGGCTGCAACGGCGGCGGCTGCCACGCCCAGATGTACACGATGGGCACCGTGCTGCGGCACGGCAACGCCGAGCAAAAGGCAAAGTACCTGCCGAAGATCGCGAGCGGCGAACTGCGCCTGCAGGCCTTCGGCGTCACCGAGCCGACCAGCGGCACCGACACCTCCTCGCTCAAGACCTTTGCGCGCAAGGACGGCAACGACAGCTACATCGTCAACGGCCAGAAGATCTGGACCAGCCGTGCCGAGCATTCCGATTTGATGGTTCTGCTGGCACGGACCACGCCGAAGGAGCAGGCCAAGAAGCGCACCGACGGTCTTTCAGTGTTCATCGTCGACATGCGCGAGGCCAAGAACAATGGCCTCGAGATCCGCCCGATCCGCACCATGATGAACCACGCCACCACCGAAGTGTTCTTCACCGATATGAAGGTGCCGGCGGAGAATCTGATCGGCGAGGAAGGTAAGGGCTTTCGCTACATCCTCTCCGGCATGAACGCCGAGCGCATCCTGATCGCCGCCGAATGCGTCGGCGACGCCAAATGGTTCATCGCGAAGGCAACGAACTACGCCAAGGAGCGCAGCGTGTTCGGCCGGCCGATCGGCCAAAATCAAGGCATCCAGTTCCCGATCGCCAAGGCCTATGCCTCGATGCGCGCGGCCGAGCTGATGGTGAAGGAAGCCACGCGCAAATACGAGGCCGGGCTCGACTGCGGCGCGGAGGCCAACATGGCCAAGATGCTGGCGGCCGATGCGTCCTGGGAGGCGGCGAACGCCTGCATCCAGACCCATGGCGGCTTTGGCTTTGCCGAGGAATACGACGTCGAGCGCAAATTCCGCGAGACGCGGCTCTACCAGGTGGCGCCGATCTCGACCAACCTCGTGCTCTCCTTCGTCGCCGAGCATGTGCTCGGCATGCCGCGCTCGTACTGAGGCCACCATCATGGGAGCACTTGACGGGATCAGGGTGATTGCGGTCGAGCAGGCGGTGGCGGCGCCGTTCTGCTCCTCGCGCCTGGCGGATGCCGGCGCCGAGGTGATCAAGATCGAACGGCCCGAAGGCGACTTCGCCCGCGGCTATGACGCGGCGGCCAAGGGCCAGAGCAGCTATTTCGTCTGGCTCAACCGGGGCAAGCAATCGGCGGTGGTCGATCTCGCGACGAAGGAAGGCTGTGCCGAGCTGGAGAAGCTGATCGCAAGCGCGGACGTACTGATCCAGAACCTCAAGCCGGGCTCGATGGACAAGCTCGGCTTCTCCCGCGAGCGGCTGCTGAAGGACTATCCAAGACTGATCTCCTGCACCATCACCGGCTATGGCGACGAAGGTCCCTACGCGCATCGCAAAGCCTATGACCTCCTGATCCAGGCCGAGAGCGGCCTTGCCTCGATCACCGGCAATCCCGATGGCGCCTCGCGCGTTGGCATGTCGATCGTCGACGTCGCGACCGGCGCCACCGCGCATGCGGCGATCCTGGAAGCGCTGATCGGGCGCGGGCGCACCGGCAAGGGCTGTGACATCCGCATCTCCATGTTCGACGTGATGGCGGACTGGTGCACCGTGCCGCTGCTCAACTCCGAGGCCGGGAATCCACCCAAGCGCATGGGGCTGCGTCATCCCTCGATCGCGCCCTATGGCGTGTTCACCTCGAAGGACGGCAAGGACATTCTGATCTCGATCCAGAGCGAGCGCGAGTGGAAGACGTTGTGCGCGAAGGTGCTGGATCAACCCGATTTGCCCGCCGATCCCCGCGTCGCCAACATGGTCGAGCGCGTGCGCAACCGTGATTTCACCGATACGACGGTGGCGGACATTTTCGGCAAGATGACGCGCGACGAGCTGCTCAAGCGGCTGTCGGACGCCGACATCGCCTTCGCCGAGGTCAACACCATGGCTGACCTCGCCAACCATCCGCACCTGCGCCGCATCGAGGTCGACACGCCGCAGGGACGTGTCAGCTATCCCGCACCGGCGCCGATCATCGTCGGCGAGACGCGGGCTTACGGCGCCGTGCCCGCCATCGGCGAAAATCCAAAGTCCAAGAAGTAAGAAGAGCGAGGCGTCATGACCGAGAAGCTCGACATCGATCATCTCAGGCAATGGATCGGCCGCAGCACGGAGGCGACCGACATCGTCACCGCGCAACTCGTGATGGGTCTGCGCGCGACGCTGTTCCAGGACGTCGGCGAGCCCAAAACGGGCGACGCCGCGCCGTTCACGGTGCATTGGTGCCTGGCGCAGCCGGTGTTTCCGATGTCGATGTTAGGGCCCGACGGCCATCCCACCCGGGGCGGCTTCCTGCCGCCGGTGCCGCTGCCACGCCGGATGTGGGCCGGCGGCGAGATCGAGTTCCTGCAGCCGCTGCGCGTCGGGGATGAATCGACGCGGACCTCGCGCATTGCCGACGTGCAGGTGAAATCCGGCTCGACCGGCACGCTGTGCTTTGTCTCGGTCGAGCACAGCATCTCCTCACCACGCGGCGTTGCCATCCGCGAGCGGCAGGACATCGTCTATCGCGAGATGACGAGCAGCGCGCCCGCTGGCGGCAAGGCCTCGCCCCCGCCGCCGAAGGCGCAGCACCGCGAGACCCATGTCTCCGATCCCGTGCTGCTGTTTCGTTATTCCGCACTGACCTTCAACGGCCACCGCATCCATTACGACCGCGACTACGTCACCAAGGTCGAGGGCTACCCCGGCCTGATCTTCCACGGCCCGCTGCAGGCGGCGCTGATCATCGAGATGGCCGCGAAGCTGCACGGCGGCAAGGCGCCGAAGAAGTTTTCGTATCGCGGCCTGCAGCCGCTGTTCGAGGGCACCGAGTTCTCCATCAACGCCAGCGAGACCGAAGCGGGCATGGAGCTGTGGACCGCGAATGCGGAAGGGCAGCCGACGATGAAGGGCACGGCGGTGTGGTGAAAGATACACCGTCATTCCGGGACGGTCCAAAGGACCGGACCATGGTGCGCAATTGCGCACCTGAGAATCTCGAGATTCCGGGTTCGCTTCGCGCCCCGGAATAACGGCTCAATAACAAGCATTCGAGGACGGAAACCATGGCCAAGAACGGCAAGACCGGCGGCAAGACCGGCAGCAAGTCCGCCACCGTGAAGCAGGCGACCCTCGATCTGCTGCGCTCCCTAGGCATCGACAAGGTCTTCGGCAATCCCGGCTCGACCGAGCTGCCGTTCCTCAGCGACTGGCCCGACGACATCGACTACGTGCTGGCGCTGCAGGAGGCCTCCGCGGTCGGCATGGCCGACGGCTACGCGCAGGCGACGCGCAATGCGGGGTTCGTCAACCTGCATTCCGCCGCCGGCGTCGGCAACGCGCTCGGCAACATCTACACCGCGCATCGCAACCAGACCCCGCTCGTGATCACCGCGGGCCAGCAGGCGCGCTCGATCCTGCCGCTGCAGGCCTTCCTCTATGCCGAGCGCGCCTCGGAATTTCCGCGGCCCTACGTGAAATACAGCGTCGAGCCGGCGCGGCCCGAGGACGTGCCGGCCGCGATCGCGCGCGCTTATTACACCGCGATGCAGCCGCCGTGCGGGCCGACCTTCGTGTCGATCCCGATCGACGACTGGGCGCATGCCTGCGCGCCGATCGAGGCGCGCAAGGTCAGCCGGGAAATCGGCCCCGATGCTGAGCCGATGAAGGCACTCGTCGCCGCGCTCAGTTCCGCAAAGCACCCGGCCCTCGTCGTCGGCCCCGGAATCGACCGCGCCGGTGCGGTCGACCTGATGGTGCGCGTCGCCGAGAAGGCGAAGGCCAGCGTCTGGGTCAGCCCGTTCTCGGCGCGTTGCTCGTTCCCCGAGCGGCATCCGCAATTCGCCGGCTTCCTGCATGCCTCGCCGGCGCAACTGTCCGATGCGCTGCGCGCGCATGATCTCGTCGTCGTGATCGGTGCGCCCGTGTTCACCTTCCATGTCGAGGGCCATGCCGCGATCTTCGATGGTAGCGCGACGATTTTTCAGATCACCGACGATCCGGATGCCGCGGCGGTGACGCCCGTCGGCACCAGCATTGTCGCGACGATGAAGCCGGCACTCAGCCTGCTGCTCGACCTGCTGCCGGAGAGCAAGCGCGCCACGCCGAACGGCCGCACACTGCCGCCGGCGCCGCAAGCCTCCGATCCGCTGCCGGTCGAGTTCCTGCTGCACTCGCTGTCGCAGGCGATGCCGGATGGTGCGTCAGTCGTCGAGGAGATTCCTTCGCACCGGCCGGCGATGCAGAAATTCATACCGATGCGCGGCCAGGATTCTTTCTACACCATGGCGAGCGGCGGCCTCGGCTATAGCCTGCCCGCCGCCGTCGGCATGGCGCTCGGCAAGCCGAGCAGCCGCACGGTCTGCCTGATCGGCGACGGCTCGGCGATGTACTCGATCCAGGCGCTGTGGACCGCCGCGCAGCGCAAGCTGCCGCTCACCATCGTCGTCATCAACAATTCCGGCTACGGCGCGATGCGCTCATTCAGCCAGGTCATGCAGGTGCGCAATGTGCCGGGGCTGGAGCTGCCGGGGATCGATTTCGTGAAGATCGCCGAAGGCATGGGATGTCACGCGGTGCGGGTGACGAAGGCGGCGGAGCTCGGCGAGGCGCTGAAGCGCGGGATGGCGTTCGAGGGGCCGAGCCTGGTGGAGGTCGTCGTGGATTCGGCGGTGCCGGTACTGTACGGGCAGAAGCATTGATCGTCGTCCCTGCCTAGTGCGCAATTGCGCACGGGGCGCAGGGACCCATACCGCGTGATCTATCGGTAAGGCGCGGTGTCAGTACCGCGGGCAAAAACACGACCAGTCTTCGCCAAACTTCTCCCTGGGGTTATGGGTCCCCGCGTTCGCGGGGACGACACTGAATTTGTGGTGCCACCTCATCACTACGACGCCAAAAACCCCCCGTCCGCCGCCAGCACGTGCCCGACCACATACGACGACGCATCCGACGAGAGCCACACCACCGCCTCGGCCACCTCCTCCGGGCTCCCCATCCGCCGCAGCGGCAGGCCGGCGCTGACGGTTGCGACGTCGCCGACGCCGGCGCGGAGCATCATGTCGGTGACGACGCGGCCCGGCGCGATCGCGTTGATGCGGATGCCGCGCGGGGCGTTCTCCAGCGCCGCCGAGCGCGTCAGCGAGATCGCGGCGGCCTTGGAGGCCGAATAGAGCGAGAAGCCGGGATTGGGATTGCGCACGCCGCTGACGGAAGCGTTGACGACGATGCTGCCGCGCCCTTGCGCCAGCATCGCCGGCAGCTGGTGGCGCAGGCACAGGAACAGCGCGCGGACATTGGTGTCGAACACGCTATCATAGATCTCCGTCCCCTGCTCTTCCAGCGGCGCGCGGCGCTCCTGGAAGCCGGCATTGTTGAAGGCGACGTCGAGCCGGCCGCAACGTTCGATGGCGGTGCCGACCAGGCGCGCGACGTCGTCCTCGCGCGTGATGTCGGTCTTGAGTGCGATCGCCTCCGCGCCGAGTTCGCGGCAAGCGGCGGCGGTCGCCTCGAGCTCGGCCTCGCGCCGTCCCGCCACGATGATCGCCTCGGCGCCTTCGGTCGCCATCCGCAATGCTGTGGCGCGGCCGATGCCGCTGCCGCCACCCGTGACGAGGCAGACCTTGCCATTCATCCGCTGACCTGCCGGCAAAGCTCCGCTCATGGCTCACTCCAACACCCTTGCGCGCGCCGTTGCGTGCATATAGTTGTATGATACAACTATATGCCGGGAGTCAAGATGGCCGAGCTTGCGCTGATCGACGACATTCGCGCCGCCTCGCGGTTGATGGTGCGCGAGCTCGGCTTCATGGATGCGACGGTGGCGGCCTCGGACTATCCGCCCTCGGCCGTGCACACGATCCTGGAGATCGGCATCCGCGGCCCGATGACCTCAGGCGAGCTCGGCGATTTCCTGCGCCTGGAGAAATCCAGCGTCAGCCGCCTGGTGCGCAAGCTGATCGATTGCGGCGAGCTCAGGGAGACGCCGGACGAGCTTGATGCACGCAGCAAGCGGCTGTCGCTGACGGCGAAGGGCCGGCGCACGCTGGAGGCGCTGCACGCGTTCGGCCGGCAGCAGGTGCGCGGCGCGCTAGCGGCGCTGACGGAAGCGGAACAGCGCAGCGTGCGCGAGGGAATGATGCTCTATGCGCGGGCGCTGCGGGCGAGCCGCGTGGGGGATGAGGCGGAAGCAGCTGAGTGATGCAACGTAGCGCAGCGATATCCGGGCTACATCTACTCCGTCATTCCGGGGCGATGCGCAGCATCGAACCCGGTATCTCGAGATCCCGGGTTCGGTCCTACGGACCGCCCCGGGATGACCTAAAGGTCACTTCCCGAACTCCTCCCGCATCCTGGCCTGGATCTTGGCCATGCCGCCGATCCAGCGATCATAATTCTCGGTCTTCTTGCGCATGTAGCCGAGCACCTGCGGATGCGGCAGGATCAGGAACGTCTCCTGCTCGAGGCCGGCGAGCACGTCTTTCGCCACCTGCTCCGGCGTGAGATCGCCGTCGCCGGATTGCGGGCCCTTCGGGATCGAGCGCAGCATGTTGGTGTCGACACCCTGCGGGCAGAGGATCGAGACCTTGATGTTGTCGGCCTTGTGCGAGATCGCGAGATTCTCGGCAAAGCCGACCGCGGCGTGCTTGGTGGTGGAATAAGCGGGGCTGCCGACCTGGGACAGCAGGCCCGCGGCCGAGATCGTGTTGAGGAAATAGCCGCCGCCGCGCGCCTTCATGCGCGGGATCAGATGCCGCGCCGCATAAACATGAGCCATGACGTGGATCGCCCAGCTGCGCTGCCACGGCTCGTCGGAGGCTCCGCCAGCATTGACCGACATCGGATCGAAGCCGCCGCCGATGCCGGCATTGGAGCAGAACAGGGCGATGGGGCCGAACTGCCGCTCGGTCTCCTCGATGACGTGCGAGATGTCTTTCTCCTGCGCGACATCGCATTTGAAGGCCGCGCCATCCACCATGGCCGCGACCGCCCGCGCATTGGCGGCGTCCATATCCGCGACGACGACCTTGGCTGCGCCCGCATTGTAAAACGCCTCGCACAGCGCCTTGCCGATGCCGTTTGCGCCGCCCGTGACGACCACCACCTTGCCGGTCACCTGCATGCGACGTCTCCTCTTGTCTTATACCGCTTCTTGGAAGACCCCTTGGGCCTTGCTCAGCTCAACATGAGGTCGAGCACCGCGGTATAATGGCACGCCGCGCCGGCCAACACAAAGCCGTGCCAGATCGCATTCTGGAAACGCAGCCGCCGCCAGGCATGGAAGATCACGCCAAAGCTGTAGAGCAGCCCGCCCGCAAGGATGAAGCCCAGCACCAGCGCGGGCAGCGCCCGGACCACGGCGTCGTAGAGCATCACGCCGCTCCAGCCCATCGCGAGATAGATGCCGACCGAGACGCGGTCGAACCGGCCGGGGTAGAAGAGCTTCAGCACAATGCCGAGGATGGCGACGCACCAGACGCCCGCGAGCAGCACCAGCGCGAATCCGCTGTCCTTCACCTCGATGATGAACGGCGTATAGGTCGCCGCGATCAGCAGATAGATCGCGGAGTGGTCGAACCGCCGCAGCAGCCATTTGGCCGGCGACACCGGCCAGAGATTATAGGTCGCCGACAGCACCAGCATCGAGAGCAGGCCGGCGACGTAGATCAAGACGCCGACGATATCGATCGTACTGGCATAGACCACCGTCAGCACCACCAGCACGGTCGCGGCGATGATGCCGAAGAGGACGCCGATCGCGTGGATGACGCCGTCAGCGATCAGCTCGGCGCGATCGTAATTCCAGCCGATCACGTCGGCTGCGGCGTGGACGGAGCTGGATGCGAACTCTTTCAGTTGGAAGACGGTCATGGCAATCCGCAAGATGAGGCAATGTCCTCTTGTATGGGTCTTTCGGGATCGGCGCGTCGTTCAAACGGCTGATTTTCCGACAAAGACGGTGGAAGTATGGAGCTTGATTTTCTTCACGCAATTGCCACTTTTGTGATCGGTCACACAGTCCCGCCGCCCCCGATCCATTAACGTTCATATGGCATTCAGTTTCCAGGATATGGTCGAAGAAGCGCGCTTGTCCGCGCAGGCGCTGATCGACTATGGCGAGCACTTCTTCAACCCGACTGTGCGGTTAGGCGTTACCGGCCTGTCGCGGGCCGGCAAGACCGTGTTCATCACCGCGCTGATCCACGGCCTCACCCGCGGCGGCCGGTTTCCGGTGTTCGACGCTTACGCCTCGGGCCGCATCGCGCGCGCGCATCTGGCGCCGCAGCCCGACGATGCCGTGCCGCGGTTTGCCTATGAGAGCCATCTGCGCGCACTGATCGAGGAGCGACGCTGGCCGAACTCGACCGTCGACATCAGCGAGCTCAGGCTCGTCATCGACTATCAGCGCCCGAACGGCGCCGACCGCACGCTGACGCTCGACATCGTGGACTATCCCGGCGAGTGGCTGCTCGACCTGCCGCTGCTGCAGAAGACTTTTGAGCAATGGTCGGCGGAGAGCCTGGCCTTGTCGCGCGAGGCGCCGCGCGCGCATCTCGCCAGCGAATGGCACGCGCATCTGGCAACGCTCAAGCCCGGCGCGCGCGAGGACGAGCAGGCGACGCTGACGGCCGCAAAACTCTTCACTGATTATTTGCGCGCCTGCCGCGATGAGCGCTTTGCGATGAGCCTGTTGCCGCCCGGCCGCTTCCTGATGCCCGGCAATCTCGCAGGCTCCCCGGCACTGACCTTCGCGCCGCTCGACGTGCCCATCGGCGGCCAGGCGCCGGACGGATCGCTGTGGGCGATGATGGTGCGCCGCTTCGAGGCCTACAAGGACGTCGTGGTGCGGCCGTTCTTCCGGGATCATTTTGCCCGGCTCGATCGCCAGATCGTGCTGGCCGACGCACTGTCCGCGTTCAACTCCGGACCCGAGGCGCTGCACGATCTCGAAGCAGCCCTCGCCGGCATTCTCGATTGCTTCAACATCGGCCGCAGCACGATCCTCTCCAGCCTGTTCCGTCCGCGCATCGATCGCATCCTGTTTGCAGCGACCAAGGCCGACCATCTGCACCATTCCAGCCACGACCGGCTCGAGGCCGTATTGCGCCGCGCCGTCTCGGGCGCCGTTGCGCGCGCGGAAAACACCGGCGCCGCGATCGACGTGGTGGCGCTTGCCGCGGTGCGTGCCACAAGAGAAGCTCAAGTCGCGCGCGGCCGCGACAAATTGCCGTCGATCCTGGGAACACCGGCCGCGGGCGAGAGCGCCGGCGGTGAATTCTTCGACGGCAACACGGAGGTTGCGACCTTCCCGGGCGACCTGCCGCTGGATCCCGAGCCACTATTCAACGGCAATGCCGCGTTCCGCGGCCTCGCAACCGAGACCGCCGGGACAAGCGATTTCCGTTTCCTGCGCTTCCGCCCGCCCACACTCGACCGCGAGGGCACCGAGCCGCCGACGCTGCCTCACATTCGCCTCGACCGTGCCTTGCAGTTCCTGATCGGAGACAAGCTCGCATGAACGACCGATCGAAGCCACGGCGGCCGGCAACGTTCCGGCTCGACGATCCCGGCGTCGTCGTCACCGAAGCCGACGAGACCAGCCGGCTCAGCCGCGCCACCATCCAGATCACGCCGGAGCCTGATCCGGCGATGCTGCCGGTGCCGATCGAGGCCGCGCGGCCGGCGCGGCGCGGATTTCCCTGGGGTACGCTGTTCTGGTCAGGCCTCGCCGGGCTGACGCTGCTCGGCACCGGGCTCGGCGTGGTGCATCTGATCGAGGACCTGTTCGCGCGCAGCGAAAGCCTCGGCTATGTCGGTCTCGCCTTCGCGCTCGTCACCGCCCTTGCGCTCGCGGTGGTGATCGGCCGCGAGGCATTCGGTCTGGCGCGGCTGGCGACGATCGAGCAGCTGCATGCGCGCGCCGCCGCTGTGCTCGCCAGCGACGACCGCAAGGAAAGCCGGGTCATCGTGCAGGATCTGCTCAAGATCGCGCACCAGAACCCGCAGCTCGCACGCGCCCGCGCGACGCTGGAGAGCCACACCGGCGAGATCATCGACGGCGCCGACATGATCCGGCTCGCCGAACGCGAGTTGATGTCGCCGCTGGATGTGGAGGCGCGGCGTCTGGTGTCGTCAGCCGCGCAAAAGGTTTCGATCGTGACCGCGGTGAGCCCGCGCGCGGCGATCGACGTGCTGTTCGTGTTCGTCGCCGCGCTGCGCCTGATCCGCCAGCTCGCTTATCTCTATGGCGGCCGCCCCGGCGCGCTCGGCATGATCCGCCTGCTCCGCCACGTCATCGCCCATCTCGCCATCACCGGGGGCATGGCCGCGAGCGACAGCCTGGTGCAGCAGATGCTCGGCCACGGCATCGCGGCAAAGCTGTCACAGCGGCTCGGCGAAGGCGTGCTGAACGGATTGCTGACGGCACGGCTTGGCCTCGCCGCGATCGACGTCACGCGCCCGCTGCCGTTTGCCGCACTGCCGCCGCCGAAGCTGTCGGATTTGGCGACGGATCTGCTGCGGAAGAAGGATGAGGAGGAGTAGTGGCAAGACTGGTGAGGAGGCTCTCTCCGCGAGACCGGAATCGTAGGGTGGGCAAAGGCGCACTTGCGCCGTGCCCACCATCGCTCTCGATCGCAAAAAATGCGTGGGCACGCTTCGCTTTGCCCACCCTACGATATTGCCCGTGTGGCGAGATCTCACCCCACTCGCGTTGCGCACACTCGCTTTTCAAATTCCCCCGCCAGCACGCGCCACTGGAACAGCGGCGAATCCTTCGGCGGCGACAGCTCGGGGGTCCAGCCGGTGAGCCTTTCGATCACATAGGTGTCCGCGAGAACGCCGCGCCAGCGGCGTTCGACCCGGCCGAGCGGCTCGCGCTTGGCGGGGATGTTCTCCCACAGCGATGCGCGATCGTCGGGCTCGCGCCCGACATAGATGCCCGCATGCCCCTTGATCCGGTCCAGGCCGGGATCGCGGAAATCCTGGAAGCGGCCGCGCTCGTTGATCTCGATGACGGGCACGCGGCCCCGGAACAGCCAGCGCATCATGGCATAGGTGCGGTAATCCGTGGTCGCGATCCAGGTCGCGCCGGTTTCGTCGAGCGCGGCCTGCGCGCGCGCGGCGACCTGCTCGTAGCCGGCTTCCGCGCCGATCGGATCGATCTTGCCAAGCAGATTCCAGGGCGCGGCAACGTAATAGAGGAACACGATCACGACGAAGGCGATGCCGGAGACGACGGCAGTCTTGGCCCAGAACAGCGATGACCTCAGCATGCGTGCCGACCAGCCCTCCTTCGCCATCGTCGCGAGGTTCACGGCCGCGGCGGCGAATCCGACCGGCCACATGAACATCGGCCAGGTGTCGCCGACCCTGAGCGTCGTCGACTTAAAGAGGAAATAGGCGAACGGCACCAGCACCGCCGTCGACAAGAGGATTCCAACGGGCTCGCGCGTGCGATAGCCTCGCCATGCCGTCAGCACCAACCCGGTCAGCACTACCGGCAGCATGACGAAGCCGACCAGGCCGAATTGCAGGCCGATAAAGTCGCCGATGGTCCGCAGCGAGATGCCGTAATTGGCGGTGGCGCGCACGCCCTGGAAACGAAACGAGGCCCAATCGTGCTGCGCGTTCCAGACCAGCACCGGCGAGAACACGGCGATTGCGACCAGCACCGCGAGATAAGGGTAAGGATTGCGCAGCCAGCGCCAGCGCCAGTCCGGCACCAGCAGAAAGGCGGCAACCGCGGGGGCGAACATGATGGCGGTGAACTTCGACAGCATCGAGAGGCCGGCGAGCAGACCGGCCGCAAGCCACCAGCGTTCGTCGCCGCTTTGCACGACCCGCACCAGCGACCACATCATTGCCACCGCAAACGGGATCATGGCGACATCGGGCGCGACCTTGGCCATCAGCAGACCATAATAGAGCGCAGCTTCCGGCATCAGCACCACAAACACGACGGCGCGCACATCATGGGTGAGGCGGCGGACGATGTCGGCGAGCAGACACTGCGTCACCAGCATCGAGACGATGCCGCCGAAACGGACCCCGAGCGTGGTATCGCCGAAGATCGCGGTTCCGAAACGGATCAGCCAGGCGATGCCCGGGGGGTGATCGAGGAAGCTGAGCGCGCCCTCCTTCGACCAGGTCCAGTAATAGGCCTCGTCGGTGCGCAGCTCGATCGCGGAGGCGTAGACGATGCGCAGCAGCGTCATCGCGGCGATGATCGCTACGGCAAAAAGGATGAGACGGCGTTCGGCGCCGTCTGGCTTCACAGAGATGTCGGGAGCGATCGTCACGGCCGCGCTTTTCCCCAACTTGGGAGGGGGAGTCAATGTGGGGGGATAGTGCCGCATATACCGCCGTCGTCCCGGGCAAGCGAAGCGCCGACCCGGGACCCATAACCACAGGGAGGAGTTTGGCGAAGATTCGGAGTTGCCAGCCCGCCACAAACCACTCCCTGGGGCTATGGTCCCGGATCGGCGCGCGCCTGAGGGCGCGCTTGTCCGGGACGACAGCGGAGTGTGGCTCCCTTACCGCGCATGTGATCCCACAGCCTGTCCACGTCGGGAATTAAACGCTACGCTGGCTGTTCTCCTTCATGAACTGATACAACCGAATCATGGCCACCGCTGCTGCATCCATCTCCGAACTCGTCCGCGGGACCAGCGTGCGGCAGGTTCGGCTCGTCTGCGGCGTGATCCTGTTCTGTTATGTGATCAGCCATTTCCTCAACCATGCGCTCGGCAATATTTCGGTCGAGGCCATGGAGGCCGGGGTCTACTACCACACCGTCTTCTGGCAGTTCCTCCCCGTCTCGATCGTGTTCTACACCGCCGCGCTCACGCATATGGGGCTCGGCATCTACGCGCTGTATCAGCGCCGGCAGTTCCGCTGGCGAACGATCGAGCCGCTGCAGCTCGTGCTGGGCCTCAGCATCCCCGCGCTGATCATGGCACACGTGGTCGGGGTGCGGCTCGGCTACACGCTATACGATCACCAGAAGCTCTATCCGCAGGAGCTCTATCTGTTCTTCGTCGCGGCGCCGGGACGGCTCTGGCAGATGACTATCCTGCTGCTCATCGCCTGGGTGCACGGCTGCATCGGAATTTATTTCTGGCTCCGCCTCAAGCCGTTCTTCACGCGCGCGGCACCCTATCTGCTCGCCGCCGCGGTGCTGGTCCCGACATTGTCGCTGCTCGGCATCTACCAGGGCGGCCGCAGCGTCGCGATCGAGGCCGATGACGGGGAATGGCGCACGCATAATCTCACGCGACGCCAGGTCGGCACGGTCGCGGAAGGCAACACGCTCGATCGCATCACCGGCGCCTTCACCATCACCTATTTTGGGCTGCTTGGCCTGGCGCTGGCCGCACGCGGCGTGCGGGCCTGGCGCGAGCGGCGCGGCGGCATGATCGCGCTGTCCTACGGCAACGGCAGGACGGTGCGGGTTCCCAAGGGCCTCTCCGTGCTGGAAGCGAGCCTGCGCCATAATCTGCCGCATGCCAGCGTCTGCGGCGGCCGCGCCCGCTGCTCGACCTGCCGCATCCGCGTCATCGGCGATCATGGCGTCCTGCCCGAGCCGTCGCAGCGCGAGGCCTTCGTGCTGACCCGCGTCGGCACCAACGACCCCTCGATCAGGCTGGCCTGCCAGCTGCGGCCGACGTCAGATCTCTCCTTCTTCCAGCTGTTCACCCCGCAAACGTCGTCGGCCAACGCGCAGGCCTCGGCGCCGGCGAGGATCGGCCAGGAGCGCTATCTCGTCAGCCTGTTCGTGGACATGCGCGGCTCGACCCAGCTCGCCGAGAAGCGGCTGCCGTTCGACACCGTCTTCATCGTCAACCGCTTCCTCGGCGCGGTCTCGCAGGCCGTGATCGAGAATGGCGGCCAGCCGAACCAGTTCGTCGGCGACGGCATGCTGGCGCTGTTCGGGCTCACGGCCGATCCGCAAACCGCCTGCCGGCAGGCGCTGAAGGCTGCCAGCGGCATCGCCACGCATATCGACGAACTGAACCAGCTGTTGAGCCACGATCTTCGCCAGCCGATCCGCTTCGGCATCGGAATTCACGGCGGCGAGGTCATCATCGGCGACATCGGCTATCGCGATCACATCGTCTTCACGGCGCTGGGCGATGCCGTCAACGTCGCCGCCCGCCTGCAGGACATGACCAAGACGCTGGCCTGCGAGGCGATCGTCTCGGACGAAATCCGCCGCACCGCGGGCCTCGCCGACGATACACTGCCGCAACAGGAGGTCGCGATCCGCGGCCGCGACGAGCCGATGGCCGTGCGCGTCGTCGCGGATGCGCGGGAGCTGGCGGAGCTGGTCGATCGAACCGAGCGCGTCGCGGCGTAAGGCGTGCCACACGAGCGGTGCGCTCCCTCTCCCGCAAGCGGGAGAGGTGCAGCGAGCGCGCGGCGGCATTGAGTCAAGCAACCAACGTCGTCCCCACGTAACACCGGCGTGCTGCAACGCAGCGGCATGGGCCTGCTGCGAAAGCACGAATTGACTTCGTTCAAATCGTTGCGACAGATGAGCGCGGCTCGCGGTGATGACCGCGAGCCAACGAAAAGCTCCGGGAGGGGACCAGATGTTCGATCGACGCGACCTGCTCAAAGGAGCGGGGCTTGCCACACTCGCGGCCACACTCAATTCCACCAAGGCGCTGGCACTCGATATCGTGACCCTGCCCTTCGCCAATGGCGAACGGCCGCTGGTGAAATACCCGCAGAAGCGAGCGATGATTGGGCTAACCAGCCGGCCGCCGCAGCTCGAGACGCCGTTTGCGATCTTCAACGACGGTCCGATCACGCCGAACAATGCGTTCTTCGTGCGCTATCACCTCTCCGACCTGCCCTACAATCTCGACCCCGACAAGTTCACGCTCGAGGTCAAGGGCAAGGTCGACAAGCCGCTGAAACTTTCACTGAAAGACATCAGGAAGATGAAGGCGACCGAGATCGTCGCCGTCAACCAGTGCTCCGGCAACAGCCGCGGCTTCTTCGAGCCGCGCGTCGCCGGCGGCCAGCTCGCCAACGGCGCCATGGGCAATGCACGCTGGCGCGGCGTGCCGCTGAAGGCGGTGCTGGAGATGGCCGGCGTGCAGAGCGGCGCCAAGCAGGTCACCTTCAACGGCATGGACGGGCCAGTCAGCGACAAGACGCCTGACTTCGTCAAGGCACTCGATGTCGCTCACGCCACCGACGGCGAGGTGATGCTGGCCTATGGCATGAACGGTGAGGACCTGCCATTCCTCAACGGCTTCCCGCTGCGCCTGATCGTGCCCGGCTATTACGGCACCTACTGGGTCAAGCACCTCAACGAGATCACCGTCATCGACAACGTCTATGACGGCTTCTGGATGAAGTCGGCCTATCGCATTCCCGATACTCCGAACAATTCGGTCGAGCCCGGCACCGCGCCGAAGGCAACGATCCCGATCAACCGCTTCACCATCCGTTCCTTCATCACCAACGTGCCTGATGGCGCCAAGCTGAAGGCGGGACGCACGACGCTGCGCGGCATCGCTTTCGACGGCGGCAAAGGCATCAAGCAGGTCGAAATCTCCACCGACGGCGGCAAGACCTGGACGAGCGCCAAGCTCGGCAAGGATCTCGGCAAATACTCCTTCCGCGAATGGATGCTGCCGGTGAAGCTTGCTTCCGGCCAGTTCGAGCTGAAGGTGCGTGCCACCGGCAATGGCGGCGAGACGCAGCCGGATACGCCGCGCTGGAACCCGGCGGGTTATCTACGCAACGTCGTCGAAACCGTCCGCGTCACCGTGGCCTGAGGGAGAATGATCATGCAGCGCACCGTTCTCCTCGCCGCCTCCCTCGCCCTCACCACCGGACTGACGGCCGTGACCGCGGCGCCCGTCAACTATCAGCTTCCGGACGAGGTCGCCGCCTTCAAGGCGGGGCCCAATCTCGAGGTCGTCCAGGGCAATTGCAGCGCCTGCCACTCGGCCGACTACGTCAAGACGCAGCCGCCGATGAAAGACAAGAAAGGCTTCTGGCAGGCCGAGGTGACCAAGATGATCAAGGTCTATGGAGCACCGATCGACGATGCCGATGTCGGCAAGATCGTTGATTATCTGGCCGCGACGTATTGACGGACAGCGCGCAGCACGCGGGCCATTTGACCGCGAAACGGGCAAAACCGGCAAAAACGCCGCGAAGTTGAGCGGAATTCGGCGAAAGGCCGATGTGGTTTGAGCTACCAAGCCGGCCACATTCCGCGTATCCTGTTAGGACCGAACCGGCCGGTTGGCGGGGACTGGCGGTTCGAGATCTCGGAGGAAGACCCGCGGAGAAGTCGTGATGGCTAAAGGTACGGTCAAGTGGTTCAACCCGACGAAGGGTTATGGATTTATCCAGCCTGCGTCGGGCGGCAAGGATGTGTTCGTGCATATCTCGGCAGTGCAGAAAGCCGGTCTGTCGTCCCTGAACGAAGGACAGACGGTGGAATACGAAGAGATCGCAAACCGGGGCAAGACCTCCGCAGAGAACCTCAAAGTATAAGCCCGCCAGCTTTTGCTGCCTCCCGGACCCTTCCGGGAGCCGGGCCAAGAAAATTTTAGAAGACGGCCAGTGCATTCGACGACAGGCGTTGCGACTGCACACGGAGAGCTATTTTCCCGCGAGGACCGCTCGTTCAACGCCTTAGCAATGACAATCGCGACGGCACATCGTCAGCCCACCGGTAACGGTGCGTCGCGCTTGATCTCCTCCATCACCGCATAGGTCCGCGTCTCGCGCACGCCCGGCATCGACAGCAGGGTCTCGCCGAGGAAGCGTCGATACGCCGCCATGTCCGCGAGCCGCGCCTTCACAAGATAGTCGAAGCCGCCGGCAACCATGTGACACTCCAGAACTTCAGGCGCGAGTTTCACCGCGCGCGCAAAACGTTCGAAATTGTCCGGCGTGGTCTTGTCGAGCAGCACCTCGACGAACACCAACAAACCGAGGCCGAGCCGGTGCGGGTTGAGCCGCGCGCCATAGCCTTCGACAAAGCCCTCCCGCTGCAAGCGCTTCAGCCGCTCGCCGATCGAGGTTGGCGACAACCCGATGCGCTCGGCGAGTTCGACATTGGCGATGCGCCCATCCTCCTGCAAAATCGAGAGGATCTTCCGGTCGATTCGATCGAGTTCCATGGTTTATCAGGCCAATCTGCTTTTGGTCTTCATTTTCTAAGGCAAATCGGCTAGATTGTCTATCGAACTACGGTCACGCGGGCCTTATCCTGGATTTTCGCCACAGGACACGCCATGCCGAACATCCCGCCGCCCTTCACCGCCCCCTACGCGCCCGATGATGCCGAGATCGCCGCGCGCCTGTTGCCGACATCGCATCTGTCCCCGCCGCAGGAGGCCCGGATCGACCGCACCGCGACGCGGCTGATCGAGGCGATCCGCAAGCGCGACGACCGTCTTGGCGGGGTCGAGGACATGCTGCGGGAGTTCGCGCTCTCAACCAAGGAGGGGCTGGCACTGATGGTGCTGGCCGAGGCGCTGCTGCGCGTGCCGGATGCGCGCACCGCCGACCAGTTCATCGAGGACAAGCTCGGCGAAGGCGACTTCATCCACCACGAGACCAAGTCCACCGCCTTCCTGGTCAACGCCTCGGCCTGGGCGCTCGGCCTGTCGGCGCGGGTGATCCAGCCCGGAGAGACGCCCGACGGCACCATCGGCCGTCTGGTGAAGCGCCTGGGAGCACCTGCGGTGCGCACCGCCACGCGTCAGGCGATGCGGCTGATGGGCAACCATTTCGTGCTGGGGGAAACCATCGAGCAGGCGCTGGAGCGGGGCAAGCCGCGCTCCGGTGAGAGGCCGCGCTATTCCTTCGACATGCTCGGCGAAGGCGCGCGCACGGCCGCCGATGCCAAGCGTTATTTCGATGCCTATGCCAGGGCGATCGAGACCATCGGCAAGGCTGCGGGCAGCAATCCCCTGCCCGACCGGCCCGGCATCTCGGTCAAGCTCTCGGCGCTGCATCCGCGCTTCGAGGCGATCAGCCGCGAGCGCGTGATGGCCGAGCTGGTGCCGCTGCTGCTCGATCTCGCGCAGCGCGCCAAGGCGCATAACCTCAACTTCACCGTCGATGCCGAGGAAGCCGACCGGCTGGAGCTGTCACTCGAAATGATCGCGGCAACGCTCGCCGATCCCTCGCTGGCCGGCTGGGACGGATTTGGCCTCGCAATCCAGGCCTATCAGAAGCGCGCCAGCGCGGTGATCGATTACGTCGACGCGCTCGCGCGCGCGCATGACCGCAAGCTGATGGTCCGCCTCGTCAAGGGTGCCTATTGGGACACCGAGATCAAGCGCGCGCAGGAACGCGGGCTCGACGGCTATCCCGTGTTCACGCGCAAGGCGATGACCGATCTGAACTACGTCGCCTGTGCGACGAAGCTTTTGAGTCTTCGGCCGCGCATCTTCCCGCAATTCGCCACCCACAACGCGCTGACCGTCGCGACCGTGCTGGAGCTCGCCGGAAAGAGCGGCGGGTTCGAATTCCAGCGCCTACACGGCATGGGCGAAGCGCTCTACGAGCAGCTCGCCAAGGACCACCCCAAGATCGCCTACCGGACCTATGCCCCGGTCGGCAGCCATCGCGACCTGCTCGCCTATCTGGTGCGGCGCCTCCTGGAGAACGGCGCCAACTCGTCGTTCGTGGCGCAGGCCGCCGATTATCGCGTTCCGGTGCCGGCGCTGTTGCAGCGTCCGGCGGATGCCATTGTCCGGCCGCAAGCGGCGGCGCATCCCAAAATCCCGTTGCCTGGTGATCTCTACGCGCCGGAGCGGCGCAATTCGCGCGGCGTCGAGTTCGGCGCACGCGTCGCGCTCGATCATTTGCTCGCTGACGTCAAAGCCGAGGCGACCGATCTCGAGCCGATTGCGGATGCCACTCCGGATCAAGCCAATGCGGCGGTGGCCGCGGTACGCGCCGGCTTCGCCGCCTGGACCCGGGCACCGGCGACCACGCGCGCGGCGGCGCTGGAGCAGGCCGCGCATCTCCTGGAGAGCCGCAGCGCCCGCTTCATCGCGCTGCTGCAAATCGAGGGCGGCAAGACGCTCGACGACGCGCTGTCGGAGCTGCGCGAGGCCGCCGATTTCTGCCGCTATTATGCTGCGCAAGGCCGCAAGCTGTTTGGCGTTGATGCGGCAATGCCAGGCCCGACCGGCGAAAGCAACGCGCTCGCGATGCGCGGCCGCGGCGTCTTCGTCGCGATCTCGCCGTGGAATTTTCCGCTGGCGATTTTCCTCGGCCAGGTCACGGCGGCGCTGATGGCCGGCAATAGCGTGGTGGCAAAACCGGCCGAGCAGACCCCGCGCATCGGACGCGAGGCCGTGGCCCTGCTGCACGAGGCCGGCATCCCGAAAGATGCGCTGCATCTCGTTGTCGGCGACGGCCGTATCGGTGCCGCCCTGACCGCGCACGCTGATATCGCGGGCGTCGTCTTCACCGGCTCGACCGAGGTCGCCCGTAACATCAACCGGACGCTCGCCGCCAAGGATGGGCCGATCGTGCCGCTGATCGCGGAGACCGGCGGCATCAATGCCATGATCGCGGATGCCACCGCGCTGCCCGAGCAGGTCGCAGACGACGTCGTGACCTCCGCGTTCCGCTCCGCCGGCCAACGATGCTCCGCGCTGCGGCTGCTGTTCGTGCAGGAAGACGTCGCCGACCGCATGATCGAGATGATCGCGGGCGCGGCACGCGAGTTGAAGATCGGCGATCCCCGTGACCTCGCGACCCATGTCGGCCCGGTGATCGACCTGGAGGCCAAGCAGCGGCTGGACGCCCATATCGCGCGGATGAAGAGTGAGGCAAAACTGCACTTTGCCGGCACGGCGCCGCAAGGCTGCTTCGTCGCGCCGCATATCTTCGAGCTCAGGGACGCCGGCCAGCTCACCGAGGAAGTGTTCGGCCCGATCCTGCACGTCGTGCGCTATCGCGCCGAAAACCTCGAACGCGTGCTGCGGGCGATCGAGCGCACCGGCTACGGCCTCACCCTCGGCGTCCATTCCCGCATCGACGACACCATCGAAGCCATCATCGATCGCGTGCAGGTCGGCAACATCTACGTCAACCGCAACATGATCGGCGCCGTGGTCGGCGTGCAGCCGTTCGGCGGCAACGGCCTGTCCGGAACCGGCCCCAAGGCCGGCGGCCCGCACTACCTCGCGCGCTTCGCGAGCGAGCAGACCGTGACGATCAATACGGCCGCAGCCGGCGGCAACGCGGCGTTGCTTGCGGGGGAGGAGTGAGCGGCAAGTCCGGATTCGGATCTCACAGCATCGCAATATCAGTTCCGTCATCCTGAGGCGCGAGACATGGGACGCAACGCGTTCCATGGGGAGCCTCGAAGGATGAACGGCCCCGATGTAGCCGGGCCGTCGCCCTTCGAGGGCCGCTGAAGAAGCGGCCACATCAAGGTGACGGGGATGGAATTCGCGCCCACCGGACGTACGCCGACCGCCGCAATGGGCCCTGCGCCGAGCGCCGTTGCGTCCCGGCAAAACATCAGTCTAATTGCTCCATCACTGCCCGCGCCAATTCCAGCGCGCGGGAAACGACAAGAGCGAGGGAGCAACGCCGCGATGGAAAAAGGCATCTTTTCGGGCCTGAAGGTTCTGGACTGCGCGAGCTTCATCGCAGCGCCCGCGGCCGCGACCGTGCTGTCGGATTTCGGCGCCGACGTCATCAAGATCGAGCCGCCCGGCGCCGGGGATCCCTACCGCAACCTGCCGAACCTGCCGGGCTACCCGACCGGCGAGCACAATTTCGCCTGGCTGCTGGAGGCCCGCAACAAGAAGAGCATCGCGCTCGACCTTGCCAAGCCGGAGGCGCAGGCCGTGCTCTACAAGCTGGTGGAAGAGGCCGATGTCTTCATCACCAACATGCCGCCGCCGGTGCGCGCCAAGCTCGGCATCACCCATGATCACCTCGCCCATCTCAACGACCGGCTGATCTACGCCTCCTTCACCGGCTATGGCGAGAAGGGCGAGGAGGCCAACAAGCCCGGCTTCGACAGCAACGCCTATTGGGCGCGCTCCGGCCTGATGGACCTGGTCCGTGCCGACACTGACACCACGCCGGCCCGCTCGGTCGCCGGCATGGGCGACCACCCCTGCGCGATGGCGTTCTACGGCGCCATCGTCACCGCGCTCTATCAGCGCGAGAAGACCGGCAAGGGCTCGCACGTCGCCTCCAATCTGATGGCGAACGGCGTGTGGGCCGCGAGCGTGCTGGCGCAGGCAAAACTCTGCGGCGCCAAGTTCGGCGAGCGGCGTCCGCGCGAGCGTGCGCTGAACGCAGTCGCCAACCACTATCAATGCAAGGACGGCCGCTGGCTGATCCTGTCGCTGCTGAGCGAGGAGAAGCAGTTTCCAACGCTGGCGAAGTGCCTGGGGCGCGAAGACCTCATCACCGATCCGCGCTTCGCCACCAAACCCGACCGTCACGCCCGCTCGGTGGAGCTGATCAAGATCTTCGACGAAACCTTCGCGACCAGGGATCTTGCCGAATGGCGCAAGATTCTCGACGGCAACGGCCTCGTGTTCGGCGTCGTCGCCATTCTAGATGACATCCCCAACGACAAGCAGATGCTCGACAACGAGGTGCTGGTGCCGTTCGAGAACGACACTATGCTGACCATCTCCAGCCCGATCTGGATCGACGGCACCAAGAAGGTGCAGCCGCGCAAGCCGCCCGCTGTGGGCGAGCACAGTGACGAGATTTTGCGCGAGGCGGGATACGACGAGACCGCGATCAAGCAACTGCGGTCGTCGGGGGCGGTGGGCTGAGGCTGCACCACACGCTCCGCCGTCGTCCCGGGGCGCGCATAGCGCGAACCCGGGACCCATAACCCACAGGGAGCAGTTTGGCGAAGACTCGTCGTTCGGGACTTCTACCGCACTACGACCGATAGATTCCGCGGTATGGGTCCGGCGTTCGCCGGGACGACACTGAGCAAGACGCATTGCTGGATTGCTTCGCTGCGCTCGCAATGACGACGCGAGACGATGTAACTTCACCGTCAATATCCCCCTCGCGAGGTCCCATGCCCAGCTACCGCCTGCACTACTTCCCCGAATCCGGCAACAGCTACAAGCTGGCGCTGATGCTGACGCTTTGCGGCGAGAGGTTCGAGCCGGTGTGGACCGATTTCGGCGGCGGCGTCACGCGCACGGCGGAATGGCGCAAGGCCGTCAACGAGATGGGCGAAATCCCGGTGCTTGAAGTCGACGGCGTGAAGATGACGCAGACCGCGCCGCTCCTCTTGAAGCTCGCCGAGCAATATGGGCGCTTCGGCGCCGCAACGGAGGACGAAAAGTTCGAGCTGCTGCGCTGGCTGTTCTGGGACAACCACAAGCTCACCGGCTACATGGCAACCTATCGCTTCATGCGCGCCTTCACCGAGAAGAACGACCCGCAGGTGCTGAAACACTTTCGCCGCCGGCTCGAGGATTTCCTCGGCATCCTCGACGGGCATCTCCAGCACAACGAATTCGCGATCGGTGCAAAGCCGACGGTCGCGGACATCTCGATGATGGCCTATCTGCATTATCCGAGCGACGAACACGGCTTCGATTTCGCGGCGAGCCATCCCGCCATCCACGCCTGGCTCGGCCGCATGGCCGCACTGCCCGGCTGGAAGCCGGCGTATGAGCTGCTGCCGGGCAAGCGGATGACGAACTACGCGAAGTGAGAAACTACCGCAGCGACAGCCAGCCGAGCGTGAACAGGATGCCGCCGACGATGACGGCCATCGCGATCGCCCAGATGCTGACCCGGGCGCTGCCGGTGACCTGCTTGACTTCCTCATTGCGCGCAATCTCGCGATTGCGCTCCTTGTTGGCTTCGCCAGTATTCGTCATGAATCATCCAAATCGCTTTGTCGTTTTGCGCATGATCTTGTCGGAAAACCGCTACACACTTTTCCGGATCATGCGCTAACGCGTCTTGATGAAGCACATGCCGATGCGGCGCGAGGCCGCGGCAGCCTGACAGGTGAGACCGTTAGCACAGCTCCATGACGTAAAACTCTCATCTCGCGTTCCCGATCCCGCATCTTGCAGGGAGCAATGCGCGCCCCAGCCGTCCTGATATTCGCTCCCGGCGAGCTCCCGGCTGCCGCGGGTCTGCGGTCGGCCGGCAAATCCGCGTGAGAAATCAGGACGTTTTCCGGTGGAGAACGCGGTCAGGATGTCGCGGCGGCGGGGCTGGTCGCCGAGAAAGTGCGGCGAGGCCGGCACGATGCTCGCATTGGACGACCTGTCCGCCAGCCAATCGACGCCCGGAAAGTGAAAGCCGCCGATGCCGCGGGTCTGGTGGCAGCCTGAGCAAGTGACGTCGTTGAGACGGCGCTGAAAGCCCGCGACCGAGCGGATGTTTTGCACGTCGCCGCGCGCGACCGCCTGCTTCAACGCACCGACCACGTCGTTATCGGCGAAGACCGCTTTGCCCTCCCCTTCAGCCTGCATCATGCCGAATTCCGGCTGCAGCGCCGAAGCATCGAGGCCGGCCGGCGTCGGCACCACCGCACTTCTGGCCAGGAATTTCTCGGGGATCAGCACGGTGCCGCGATCGAACTCGCGAAGATGCTCGGGTGCGAGCAGCCAATCCTTGAAGCCGCGCCGAAGCGCGTCGTCCGCCATGATCCGGTCGCGGTCGATCTGGTTCTCAAGCGTCGATTCCTCGAAGGTCTTCGTGGCGGAATTGTACTTGAACACCTTGAGCAGATAGTCGGAGCGGAAATCGTGCAGCGCCGACTTCGCCGCGACCGAGAGCTGGATGTTGGTCTCGATACGATCGAGCATGGCGTCGTCTCGACTGCCGACCAGCTCTTGCCAATTGCCATTGTCGAGCCAGCGCCGCGCGAGCTCGGCGCAACTGATCGGCTTGCCCTCTGCGTCCGTCTGGCGCGCATCCCGCGCCTTCATCACCAGATTGAGCGTCATCGGCAACCGCGTCGCGGTTTTGCCGTCGAAACGCGCCAGTCGATAGATCAGGCGGATCTCGCCGCAGGAATCCTCCGACGCATAGGCGCGGTCCATGCGGTTGACGATGCCGGCCAGCACGAAGCGCGTGTCGCGGGATTTCAGCACGGCCCGATCGAACAGCTGCACGTCAAAGCCCTCGCCGACGCCGATGGTCTCGGTCGGATAGGCCGCCTTCTGCCTGATGATGTAGCGGTCGAACTCCGCGTCGATCGCCGGCGGGATGTCCTTGAGCTGGGACAGCTCTGAAAACAGCAGGTCGGCCGTCAGCGGCCCATCCGCCTTGCGCTCCGGCGACAATAGGCGGGAGATGGTGAGAGCGTCGCCCTCATCGAGCTTGCGCAGCAGATCGGGATCGGTGATGGCCGTGCCACGCGTCAGCGGCGCGGTCTCCGCTGCCGATAGCGCGGCGGTACCGCCGAACAACACGGCGGCAGCAAGGAGAATTCGCAACGCACGGCTCATGCCTGAGGTAACACCGCGGCGGTCCGCCTATTCAAGCAAAAAGGCGCTTCACATGGTGGTGAAGCGCCCTTCGAAAGTCGTATCTGAGCCGCTCAGCGCGAGACGATCAGCCCCTTGCTGGTGACGACGACCCAGCGGCCGTCCTGGCGGCGGATCGCATCGACGCGGCCGAGGCCGGGGATGGGATCGCCGGGATAGACCTCGTAAAGCCCGTCGCGGCCCTCGATCAGCGCACCGCCATTGGCGGCGTTGCGCAGCCGCCAGCCTTCGACCGCCGGCAGGCGGCCGACCTCGGTCTTGGGTGCGGCGGCCACTGGCGCCGGCGCGGCAGCGGCGGTCGCAAGCTGGGTCGGCGCGATCGAGCCGGTGGTCTCCTTGGGCACCGCTGCTGCGGCCTGCGCGGGGGCGGCGGGAGGCGTGGCGCGGAGCTTGTCGACGGTCTCGGACAGCTTTGCGATTTTGGCCATCGGCTCGGCCTGCGCCTTCTCGAGCTTGTCGAGGCGGTCATTGGCCCGGTTGAACTGGGTGACGCCGGTTTTCGAGCTGTGCTCGACATTGGCCTTGAGCGCGACGAGGTCGGCATCGATCCGGGCGACCGAAGCATCGAGCGCGCCGGTGTCGGCGACCTGCACCGGCGCCTGGGCCGGGGCGGCGAAATGCATCATGCCCGCGGTTGCGAGCGCGCCGCTGACGGCGCCGACGCCGGCGGCGATCGCCACCACCGCGGCCATCGCCGACAGGCGGCGCTTGCCGCCAGTCTCGCGCGGCTCCTCCGCCTTCACATGCGGGGCAAAATCCTCACGGTCCCAAGAGCCGTCCCAAGACCGCTCCGACGGCGCCATCACGATCAGCTTGCCGGGCTTCGGCTCGGGCTTGGTTTCGGCTTTGGCTTCGAGCTTCGGCACGTCGATCCGGGATGCCTCAATCTTTGGCGGCTCGACCTTGATCGGATCAGGTTTGGGCGGCGCCTCATGGTCCGGGGCAATCGAGGGAGCCTCGATCCCAGCGGCCTCGACGGCCTGCGGCGCGGTCGCAGCAGCCTCGACGACGCCGGTGTCCTGGGCAGCCTGCTCGGGCATTGGTTCGCTCACGGCTCAAATACTCCAGTCTGGGTTGACCTTTTGGTAACTTTCATTGCTTGCGAAATCCTTACCTGCGGACCCGCTTACCGAAATTTTAGGAAGTTATCCGGGGCCGAATTTGGCCGGGAAAGTGGAACCGGTGTGGCGGGCGTGAAACAAATTGTAATCGGGCGAAGATGAACGGCCGCGCAACGGGAGACTCACGGCGCGACCTCCAACCCGTCATCCCCGCGCAACGGCGAAGCCGTTGTCGCTGGAGGCGCGAGCGGCGCGGTGCGTAGTACCGCGCCAGGAGCCTCGAAGGATGAACGGCCGAGCTGCTGCAGCCGGGCCGTCGCCATTCGAGGCTCGCTGCGCTCGCACCTCAGGGTGACGGGGAGAGAGTTGAGCGCGGCCGCCTCCGCACCGTCACATCACGACCGGCGCATCCGGCAGCTCGTTTGGATGCAATGCACCCGGCGGAAAATGCCGCGCCAGTTCGCGCGACACCGCCGCAATGCCGTCGCTCACGCCGCGCTCGAACTGGCCCGACCTGAACTGCGTCTCCATTGCGCGGCAGATGCTCTCCCAGCCTTCGGCACCGACCTTGGCGTGGATGCCGCGGTCGGCGACGATCTCGACGTCGCGGTCGGCGAGCAGGAGATAGATCAGGACGCCGTTGTTATGCGCGGTGTCCCAGATGCGCAGATGCGCGAACACGTCGAGCGCGCGCTCGCGGGCCGGCTGGTTGCGGAACAGCGGCGCGCCGTCGAGCGCGCCTTCGACCACGAAACGGACCTGGCCGGAATGGGTGGTCTCGCCCTGCCTGATCGCCTGCTCGATGCGGGCGAGCACGGCTGGCGGAAAGATCTGCTTTGCCCGCCAATGATGCTGCACGAGATGTCTGGCAATGCGCTTGATGCTCATGACCGCTACCAGCTCCCCGAGGCGCCGCCGCCGCCAAAACTGCCGCCACCGCCGCTGAAGCTGCCGCTGTCACTGCTGCTCGACGATCCGCTGCTCCAGCCACCCGACGAGGAGCCGCTCGACCACGAGCCGCCGCGCGAACGGCCAGTGCCCGGCGTGATCGCCGAAAACAGATCGGCGACGAATCCGATGATGAAGCCGAGCGCTCCGACAGCCATGGCGAGCGCGAAGGAGCCAAGAATGAGCCAGGTCAGCCCTGCGATGATGCCGCCGGTCACCAGGGATCCAAGCAGCCGCCCCAGCATGGCCCGGAAGAACCCGCCGACCCCGATCGAGGCGAACAGCGTCACGATGAAGATCGGCGCGAGATCGTCCAGATTGCCGAAGTTGACGGTGGGAGAAGGAACCGGCAACGGCTCGCCGTCGATGACGCGGATCATGCGATCGACGCCATCCGAGATGCCGCCGCCGAAATCGCCCGTCCGGAATTTCGGTGTGATGATCTCGTCGATGATCCGCCGCGAGGTGACGTCGGTGAGCGCGCCTTCGAGGCCGTAGCCGACCTCGATGCGCAAATGCCGGTCATTCTTGGCGACGACGAGGATCGCGCCGTCGTCGACCCTCTTGCGGCCGATCTTCCAGGCCTCCGCAACGCGGATCGAGAATTGCTCGATCGTCTCCGGCTGCGTGGTCGGCACGATCAGGACGGCGATCTGGCTGCCCTTGCGCGTTTCGAAGTCACGCAGCTTTTGCGACAGCGCGGCGGTCTCGCTGCTGGACAGCGTCCCGGTCTGATCGACCACGCGGCCGGTGAGCTCGGGGATGGCGACGTCGGCTGAGGCGGAGGATGCGAAGGCGAAAAGGAGTGCCGCAACGAAAACCGCTCGCCACACACTCAGTGTCATCGCCCGGCTTGACCGGGCGATCCAGTATTCCAGAGACGCCAGCGAGATACGGAGAGGCCGCGGCGTACTGGATTCCCCGCCTTCGCGGGGAATGACAGTGGTGGGTGAAACGAGCATCGGAGCCGAACGCGCTTACTTCGACGGCGCCGGCGCCGGGTTGAAATCGACCTTCGGCGCGGTCGAGATTTCCTTCTCGTTTGCGACCGAGAAGTTCGGCTTCTCCTTGTAGCCGAACATCATCGCGGTGAGGTTGCTCGGGAACGAGCGGATGGTGACGTTGTAATCCTGCACCGCCTTGATGTAGCGGTTGCGCGCCACCGTGATGCGGTTCTCGGTGCCCTCGAGCTGCGACATCAGATCCTTGAACAGCGCGTCCGACTTGAGCTGCGGGTAGTTCTCGGTGACGACCAGCAGCCGCGACAGCGCGCTGGAGAGCTCGCCCTGCGCGGCTTGGAACTTCTGGAAGGCGGCCGGATCGTTCAGCACCTCGGGCGTCGCCTGGATGCTGCCGACCTTGGCGCGCGCATTGGTGACGCCGAGCAGAACGTCCTTCTCCTGCTGGGCAAAGCCCTTCACCGAGTTGACGAGATTGGGCACGAGGTCGGCGCGGCGCTGATACTGGTTCACGACCTCGGACCAGTTGGACTTGATCTGCTCGTCCTCGCTCTGGATCGCGTTGTAGCCGCAATTGGTGAGGCTCAGCGAGGCCAGCGCCGCCAGCACGGTCAGGATCTTGCGCATTAAATTTCTCCCGGTGGAATCCCGTAACTCAATATCAGATAGCGATAACGCGGTGCCAGCTTTTCGGGTTCATTCCGGGGCGCGAAGCAAGCTATGGGGCGCCCTTGCGCACCTGAAAATCTCGAGATTCCGGGTCTGGTCCTTCGGACCATCCCGGAATGACTGCGCTGGATGAGCGCACCCCAGCCGACTGACGCAAGCCTCTTGCCTATCCCTGACCGACATAGTCAACTCGACGAAACAATAAGACAGAGCACCGGGGGGAACGCGATGACCTCGTTCGAGACCATCCTCGTGGAGAGGCCGGATCCGGCGATCACCCGGATCGTGATGAACCGGCGGGAGGCGCGCAACGCGCAGAACCTGCAAATGACCTACGACCTTAACGCCGCCTTCGACGCGGCGGTGCAGGACGATGCGGTCAAGGTGATCATCCTCGCCGGCAACGGTCCGCACTTCTCCTCCGGCCATGATCTGCGTCCCGGCAGCAAGAATACCGCCGGTGTCGATTTTCCACCGATCGGAAATTGGGGCGGTTTTGCTGAACCGAATGCCCATGGCCGCTTCGCGCGCGAGCAGGAAATCTATCTCCAGATCACCCGGCGCTGGCGCAATCTGGCAAAACCGACCATTGCCGAGGTCCACGGCAAGTGCATCGCCGGCGGGCTGATGCTGGCCTGGGCCTGCGACCTCATCATGGCCAGCGACGACGCGCAGTTCTGCGATCCCGTGGTGACCATGGGCGTCTGCGGTGTCGAATGGTTCGTGCACCCCTGGGAGCTCGGCGCGCGCAAGGCCAAGGAGTTCCTGTTCACCGCCGACAACTGGAGCGCCGAGGTGGCGCACCAGCTCGGCATGGTCAATCAGGTCGTGCCGCGCGCGGAGCTTTCTGCGCGCACGCTGGAGCTGGCGCGCAGGATTGCGGCAAAGCCGGCCTTCGCGCTGAAGATGACCAAGGAAGCGGTGAACCGCTCGGTCGACGTGATGGGCCAGCCCGCCGCGACCGACCAGGCCTTTGCGCTGCATCAGCTTTGCCATGCCCACAATCTTCAGGAGTTCGGCATGATCGTCGATCCCTCAGGCCTGCATCCCTCCGTGCGCAAGCCGCCGGCGGCCGCGGAGTAATTGCGATGGACCTCAATCTCAGCGACGAGCAAAGACTGCTGCGCGAGAGCGCGGAGCGCTTCGCGGCCGGAAGCTACGATGCCGATCACCGCCGCAAGATGGCGAACGATCCGCTCGGCTTCAGCCCGGCGGTGTGGAAGCAGTTCGCCGAGCTCGGCTGGCTGGCGCTGCCGATTGCGGAAGAGTTCGGCGGCCTTGGCGGCGGCGCGGTCGAGATCGGCATCCTGATGGAGGCGTTCGGTCGTGGGCTGGTATCGGAGCCCTATGTCGCGACCGTGGTGCTGGGAGCCGCACTGATCGCCAGATGCGGCACCAATGAGCAGAAGCAGGAGAGCCTGCCGAAGATCGCGGATGGATCATTGAAGCTTGCGTTGGCGCATTCCGAGCGCGCGGCAAGGTTCGATCTCGCCAGGGTCGCAACCGCCGCCGACCGGACCGCGCAGGGCTGGCGCCTTGCCGGCAGCAAGATCGCCGTGCTCGACGGTCATGCCGCCGACGAGTTCATCGTCTCCGCGCACATTCATGATCATCAGAGGCCTTCGGGACGGATCGGCCTGTTCCTCGTGCCGGCGACGACGCCTGGCCTCGTCGTCAGCGACTATCCGCGCCTCGGCGGCGGTCGCGCCTGCAACATCGAGCTGTCCGACGTGCATCTGCCGGAGGACGCCCTGCTCGGTGACGGTCACGACGCGCTGCCGGCCATCGAATGGGCTATTGACTGCGCCATGGCGGCGCTCGGTGCGGAGGCCGTCGGCATCATGCAGACGCTGCTGGACACCACGCTCGAATACACCAAGATCCGAAAGCAGTTCGGACGGCCGCTGTCGGCCAACCAGGTGATCCGCCATCGCCTCGCCGACATGGCGATGCAGGTCGACGAGTCTCGCTCGATGGCACTGCGCGCTGCGCTCAAGGCAGATGCCGCGCCGGTCGAGCGGGCACGGGCCGCGTCCGGCGCGAAAGCCAAGATCGGCAAATGCGCGCGCTTCGTCGGCGAGCAGTCGATCCAGCTCCACGGCGGCATGGGCGTCACCGAGGAGCTCGAGGTCGGCGCCTATTTCAAGCGCCTCGTCGCCTTCGACACGCTGTTTGGCGGCAGCGCGCACCACTACGCCCGCCACGCCGAACTTGGCCGCAAGGCCTGATACGGGAGAGCTTCATGGACCTGTCGTTCAATGCCGAGGAGCGCGCCTTCCAGAGCGAGGTGCGCGGCTTCATTGCCAAGAACCTCACCGAGGAGATGAAGCGCGCGACCGCGCTGACGCCGTCGGTATTCTCCGACCCTGATATCGGCATGGCCTGGCAGCGCGCGCTACACAGGCAGGGCTGGGGCGCGCCGGGCTGGCCGGTCGAACATGGCGGCCCGGCCTGGACGCCGGCGCAGCGCTGGATCTTCGAGACAGAGTCCGCGCGGGCCGGCGTGCCCAATGTGAATGTCATGGGCGTGAAGATGGTCGGGCCGGTCATCATCGGCTTCGGCTCGCCCGAGCAGAAGAACTTCTACCTGCCGCGGATTCTTTCCGGCGAAGATTACTGGTGCCAGGGCTATTCCGAGCCGGGCTCCGGCTCCGACCTCTCCTCGCTGAAGACGCGCGCGGTGCGCGACGGCGACGACTACATCATCAACGGCACAAAAATCTGGACCACGCATGCGCATCACGCCAACCGAATGTTCGCGCTGGTGCGCACCAGCGACGGGCCGCGGCAGCAGGACGGCATCAGTTTTATCTTGATCGACATGAAGACGCCGGGGATCACGACACGCCCGATCCTGACGATCGGCGGCGACCACGAGGTCAACCAGGTGTTCTTCGACGACGTCCACGTGCCCGTGGCCAACCGCGTCGGCGAGGAAGGCAAGGGCTGGACCTACGGCAAATATCTGCTCGAGTTCGAGCGCGGCTCGGGCATCGCCTCGGCCAAGCTGCGCGAGGGGCTGAAGGCGATTTCGGATCTCGCCGAGTCGGACCTGACCGGCCGCGCCATCGACAGTCCCGATATCGCGGCGCGCATCTCGGAGGTGGAAGTCGATATCGACGCGCTTGAAATGACCGAGCTGCGCGTGCTCTCCGCGCTGCAGACCGGACAGAATCCCGGCGCAGTGTCGTCGATCCTGAAGCTGCGCAACAGCGAAATCCGCCAGGCCGTGACGCGGCTCGGGGTCGACGTGATCGGCCACGACGCCCTCGCCGTCGAGCCGATGCGGCCGCTCTACAAGCTCAACCACGAGCCCGCGACGCCGGAGGAGATGCTGACAATGGTGCCGGAATATCTCAACGGCCGCGCCTATACGATCTTCGGCGGCACCTCGGAGATCCAGCGCGATATTATTGCGAAGACGATGCTGGGGATTTGAGGGGCCAGGAATTTAGCTCGAGTTGGCGCGGCATTCTCCGCTGTCGTCCCCGCGAAGGCGGGGACCCATAACCACAGGGAGATGTGGTTGCGGGGACTCGGAGTTACCAGCTCGCGCCAAACTCCTCCCTGTGGCTATGGGTCCCGGGTTCGCGCTTTGCGCGCCCCGGGACGACAGTTGAGTTTGTCGCGACAGCCACCACAACAACGCGTTGCGCCTAACCCGCCACCTTCGCATCCCTGATCGCCTGCCAGATCTTCTGCGGCGTCAGCGGCGTATTCAGCTGGGTGATGCCGAGCTCGGCGAGTGCGTCCATCACACCATTAGTGACGCAGGGCGGGCCGCCGATGGCACCGGATTCGCCGCAGCCCTTGGCGCCGAGCGGATTGGTGCGGCAGGGCGCGGAACCATCGAGCGTCACCACGATCGGCGGCACGTCGTCGGCGCGCGGGATGCAATAGTCCTGGTAGCTCGCGGTAAGGAGCTGGCCATCGGCATCATACGAGACGCCTTCATAGAGCGCCTGGCCGATGCCCTGCGCGACACCGCCATGGATCTGGCCGGTGACCAGCATCGGGTTCACGGCAACGCCGACGTCGTCGACCGTGGTGTAACGCACGACCTTGGAGACGCCGGTTTCAGGATCGATCTCGACCTCGCAGATATGCGTGCCGTTCGGCCAGCTCGGACCGTCGACTTCGCCTTCGGAATCGACGCTGAGCTTGGCGCCGCCCTCCTTCTCGGCGATGTCGAACAGGCTGATGCGGCGGTCTGTGCCGACCACGGTGAGCATGCCGCCCTGATATTCGATGTCCTCGACGGAGGTTTCGAGCACGTTCGCCGCCTTCTCGCGCGCCTTCTGGATGAGGTCATTCGAGGAGACCGCCACGGCCGTGCCACCGACGAACAGCGAGCGCGAGCCGACGCTGCCGAAGCCCATCGCGAGATCGGTGTCGCCTTGCACGACATCGATCTTGTCCATGGCAATGCCGAGCGTGTCGGAGATCATCTGGGTGTAGGTGGTCTGCAGCCCCTGCCCCATCGCCATGGTGCCGGAATGCAGCACGACGCGGCCTTGAGAGGTCGCGTGCAGGCTGACCTTCTCGGTGTGGGCGCGGCCGCCGGTCCATTCGATGTAGGAGGTGAGACCGCGTCCGTAGAGCAGGCCCTTCTTCTTCGCCGCCTTCTTGCGCGCGGCAAAGCCGTCCCAGTCCGCCAACTTCACGGCGCGGTCGAGCATGTGCGCGAAGGCACCGGAGTCATAAACCTGGCCCGCCGCATTGGTGTAGGGCAGCTGACCCGGCTTGATGTAGTTGGCTTTGCGGATCGCGCGCGGATCGATGCCGATTTTTCGCGCGGCGGCGTCGAACAGGCGCTCGACGATGAAGACCGCTTCGGGCCGGCCTGCGCCGCGATAGGCACCGACGGGCGCGGTGTGGGTCATCACCGACTTCACCTCGAAATGCACCAGCGGCAAATCGTAGACGCCGGTCTGCACGAACGGGCCGAGCACCAGCGGGATGATGTTCGCCGCGCCCGAGGAATAGGCGCCGGTGCAGCCGATCGACTTGACGCGATAGGCCAGCACCTTGCCCTTCTCGTCCAGCGCGAAGGAGGCAGTCGAGGTGAGATCGCGGCCGTGGGTGCCACCGACGAATTCGTCGGTGCGATCGCCGCGCCAGCGGATCTTCTTGCTCAGCTTTGTCGCGGCATAAGCGACGATGCCGTCCTCGGGATAGAGGTTGGTCTTCTGGCCAAAGCCGCCGCCGATATCGCCGACCAGCACGCGGACGCTGTCCTTGGGACGCTTCAGCACGGCCTCGGCGAGCACGTCGCGGGTGGAGGCCGGGGTCTGCGACTGCACATGCAGCAGCAGACGGCCGGTCTTCTTGTCGATCTCGGCAATGGTCGAGCGCGGCTCCATCGCCGACGGCACGAGGCGCTGGCTGACGAGATCGAGCTCGACGCTGTGCGCGGCTTTGGCAAACGCCTCGTCCACTTTGGCGGCATCGCCGTAAGCCATCGCGCCGACGATGTTGTCGGGCGCCTCCGGCCACACCACGGGCGCGCCGGGCTTGACGGCCTCGACCGGATCGACCACCGCAGGCTGCACGTCGTACTCGACCACGATCGCTTCCGCCGCGCTCTGCGCCTCGACGCGGGACGACGCCACGACGGCAGCCACGGCTTCACCCGCGTAGCGCACGACCTCATGGGCGAGCAGCCGGCGCGGCGGCACCGTCATCGGCTTGCCGTCCGGGCGCTTGAAGATGCTCAACGTCGGGATGCTGCCGACATCGTCCTTGACGAGGTCGGCGCCGGTGTAGATCGCGGTCACGCCCGGCATCGCGGCGGCTGCACTGGTGTCGATCGAGACGATCTTGGCGTGGGCATGCGGCGAGCGCAGCACGTAGAGCCACAGGGCGCCGTCGCCCGGCTTGTCGTCGATGAATTGCCCCTTCCCGGTCAGCAGCCGCTGGTCTTCCAAACGCTTGACGGGCTGCCCCGCTCCGAAACGCAAATTGCCGGGAAGAATGTTCATTCCGTGGGGTCCTCAGGGTCGCTTGAAATGCGGCAGCCTTTTAGCGGATCGAGGCATGCGAGGCCAGCCGCGGTTTTGGGCGGGATATCCACGATTTCGGCATGCCAATTGAGTTTTGTCATTCCGGGGCGTCCGAAGGACGAACCCGGAATCTCGAGATTCTCGGGTGCGCAAGGGCGCACCCTAGTTCGATGCTACGCATCGCCCCGGAATGACGGCTACTGAGAGCGGCTTGCGCCGTGCCCACGATCTCTTTGACGTCGAGAAAAGTCGTGGGCACGCTTCGCTTTGCCCACCCTACGGAAGCTACGCAAGCTCCCTGAGCGCCGCCTCCACCACCTTGCGCGCCTCGGCGGTCAGTGCGGCCTGCGGCGGGACGGGGTCGCCGACGTCGTAGCCCTGGATCGAAAGCCCCGCCTTGATGCAGGCGGCGAGGTTGAAGCGGGCGAAAGCTTCGTTGATGCGCCACAGCCGGCGCTGGAGCGCCATGGCCTCGTCCCAGCGGCCGGCCTTGCAGAGGTCGTAGAGCGCGACACTCTGGCGCGGGATGATGCAGGCCGGTCCCGCCATCCAGCCAAGCCCGCCGATCAGCATCACCGCGGCCGGGATGTGGGCGGAGGCCGAGAACACCCGCAAGGCATCGCCGCAGCGGTTCATGATCGAGAGCAGCCGGCCGGTGTTGGTCGAGGCGTCCTTGATGTAGCCGATGCGCGGGTGCTCGGCGAGGCGCGCGATGATGTCGAGGGTGAGGTCGGAGCGCTGGAATTGCGGATTGGTGTAGATCACGACGGGAATGTCGACGGCATCCGCGATGGCGCGGAAGTAGGATTCGACCTGGGCATCACTGAGCGGGAAATACGCCTCCAGGATCGCCAGGATGCCGTCGGCCCCACACTTCTGGTACGCCCTCGCCTGCGCCACCGCATCCGCCGTCGAGGTCGAGGCGACGCCCGCGATCACGGGCACCCGGCCCTTCGCCGCCTCGATCGTGGTCTGCACGACCGCCGTGCGTTGCGCGGCACTGAGATAGGCGAACTCACCGGTCGAACCCAGCGGTGTCAGCCCGTGCACGCCCGCGCCGATCAGATCGTCGCAGAGCTTTGCGAGGACGTTCGTCCGCACTGTGCCGTCGGCATCGACGGGCGAGACGAGATAGGGAAAGACGCCGTGGAATTCGGACATGTCGGGGGCTCCGGAAGCTGGCACCCGACGGGTATTAGCAATGCCCGCCCCCGCGATCAAACCTTGAGCAAGCGTACTCGCGTGCCCCAGGGATCGATCGCCTCCACGCCGTCGGCAAGCGCCGTGACCTTCGCACCGCCTTTGCGCAGGCGCTCTTCCTGCGCGGCGAGCAGCTCCGGCTTGGCCATGACCAGCGAGAACCAGGCGAGACCCGTCATCTGATCGTCGCGCTGACCGGCGCCCTGGCTCTGCCAGACGTTCATGCCGAGGTGATGATGATAGCGGCCCGACGACAGGAACGCCGCGCCATTGCGGCTGCGGGTCGGATCGAGGCCAATCGCGCCATGATAGAAGCCTCCGGCCTGCGCGAGATCGCCGACGCGCAGATGCATGTGGCCGATGCGCATTCCGTCCGGTGCCCTGGCGTAATCAGGCACGCGCGTATTGGTCAGCGACAGGAGATCGGGAATGTTGAGCTCGTCGGACGCCATCTTCACGCTGCCCTCGCTCCATTGCCATTGCGAGGGATCGCGGTCAGCATAGACCTCGATGCCGTTGCCTTCGGGATCGTCGAGGTAGACGGATTCGCTGACGAGGTGATCGGCGAAGCCCGACAGCTTCACGCGGTGCGAGGCCGCGTGCACAAGCCAGCGCGCCAGATCCTTGCGGGTCGGCATCAGGAAGGCGGTGTGATAGAGGCCGGCGGCATTGCGCGGCTCGATTTCCGCATCGGGGCGGGCCTCCAGCACCAGCAGCGTGACGCCGGCCGTACCAAGCTTCGCCGCAGTCGCCGAGCGCTCCATCACCGTGAGGCCGATCACATCGCGGTAATAGTCGGCGACCTTGTCGAGATTCTTCACCCGCAGCGTCACCATGCCGACCCGCATCGGCGTGCGGCTGGCATAGGTCGGCCCGCCGCCCTGCGGCGTGCCCTCGGCCCGTGCGGCAGCTGCGGCGGCCATGGCAAGCGAGGTCGCGCCGGCGAGTTGCAGCAGGGTGCGGCGGGTGAGGTCGATGGTCATCAGTCAGGGCTCGCTGAAACTGGTTGAGGCCGTGCGGCGCAATGTCGGTCCAATTGCTACACGTTCCCGTGAGCGGCTCCCAATCACATGTTCGTCGGCCGTAACAGGCGGTGTCCTGACCACCCGGCCAGTTTCGCGATTCCCCGCGACATCCCAGATTGAGGGCAGCTTACAGGAGCCAGCCATGACTGACCCAACTCCCCTGTCCTCACTGTCGTCCGCCCTTGCGGATGTGGTGGCGCGCACTGCGCCCTCAATCGTCTCGGTGCATTCGCATCGCTCCCGTGCGACCGGCTTTGCGTGGAAGCCAGGCCTGATCGTCACCGCCGACGAGGCGCTGGCCGATGAGGGCGAGGTCGAGATCGGCTTGCCCGACGGCAGCCGCGCGGCCGCCACGATCGTGGGCCGCGACCACACCACCGATATCGCGCTGCTGCGCACTGAGGCCGCTGCTACGCCGGTCAAGTTCGCCGCAACAGTCCCGCCCCTCGGCGCGTTGTCGATCGTGGTGGCCACCAACCGCGAGACGCCGAGTGCCGCGCTGGGGATGGTATCGGCGTCCGGCAGCGGCTGGCGCTCCCTGCGCGGCGGCGAGATCGATGCGCGGATCGAGCTCGATGTCCGCCTGCGCGGCAGCCAGGAGGGCGGCCTTGCGCTCGATGCATCGGGCGAAGCCTTCGGCATGGCCGTGCTCGGCCCGCGCCGCGTGCTGGTGATCCCGACCGCGACGATCGAGCGCGTCGCGGCCCAGCTTGAGACGCGCGGCCGCATCGCGCGCGGATATCTCGGCCTCGGGCTCCAGCCGGTGCGGCTCGACGACGGAATCGGCGCGATGGTGATGAACGTCGACAGGGCCGGTCCTTCGGCCGCGGCCGGCATCCGCCAGGGCGACGTGATCGTCGCGGTCAACGACCAGAAGCTGTCAGGCGTGCGCGCGCTGTCGCGAACGCTGGGTCCTTCGAGCGTCGGCGCGGTGGTCGACGTCGCGGCGCGCCGCGGCGGCGAGCCGATCAGCTTCAAGGTCACGGTCGGCGAGAGGCCGGAGGCTTGAGCGAGGACCGGACGCCGGAGATCGTGCTTGCCCTGGAGATTGACGATCCCGCCCTCGCCGATCGCCTGGCGGCCTTGCTCGGCAGCGTCGCCGGGCTTCGCCTTGCCGGGCCCGGCGAGGCGGCCGCGGCGACGGTCGTCGCTCGTGATCCGCGCATCATGCCCGCCGACATCGCGCTGACGCAGCGCGAGCTCGACGTGCTGGCGCTGATGGCCGAGGGTGCCTCCAACAAGATGATCGCCCGCCGGCTCGGCATCTCCGTGCACACACCGTCAAATTCCATGTCGGCTCGCTGCTCGACAAGCTGGATGCCACCGGCCGCACCGATGCGGTGGCGCATGCGGCGCGCCGCGGCGTGATCGAGCTATGAGGCCGCCGGAAAGCTGAGCTCGACCGTCAGGCCCGGCGCATTGTCATGCAGCGCTATTCCCGCGCCGTGAAGGCGCGCGACCGCGGCGACGAGACTGAGGCCAAGCCCGTTGCCCGGCGTGTAGCGGCTCTGCTCGAGCCGGTAGAAGCGCTTGAAGACGTGATCGCGCTCCTCGGTTGGAATGCCCGGACCATCGTCGGCGATGGCGATCACCGCGCCGCCATCGACGCTGCGGCAAGTCACGGTCACCTGCCCGCCTTTGCAGCCGTGCTTGATCGCGTTGTCGACGAGATTGGCGATGGCATCGAACAGCAGGTCGCGATCGCCGGTGATTGGCACCTCGCGGTCTCCGGCGAGGCTGAGGCGCGTTGAGACCTGCTCGGCGGCGGCGTCGTAGAGTTCGACGACCTCGCCGGCGATCTCGGCGAGGTCGAGCGCGCGGAAGGCGCCGGTGCGGGCGCGGGTCTCGATCTCGGAGATCCGGGTGATGGAGGCGAACATGCCGAGCACGGCGTCGAGATCGGCGATGGTGTCGCCGATCAGCGCGGCATCCGCCTCGCTGTTGCGTTCGTGGTGATAGGCCTTTTCCAGCCGGCCGTGCATCCGCGTCAGCGGCGTGCGCAGATCGTGGGCGACGTTGTCGCTGACCTGCTTGACCTCGCCCATCAACGTCTCGATGCGGTCGAGCATCTGGTTGAGGTTCTCGGCGACGCGGTCCCATTCGTCATGGCTGCCGCGCAAGGGAATGCGCTGGTCGAGGCCTGAGAGCATGATGGCGCGGCTGGTGGCGTTGATCTCCTCGATCCGCCCGACCGTGCGCCGCGTCACCAGCACCGCGGCGAGCCCGGCGAGCACCAGCAGCAGCACGGCAACCGCCGCCATCGCAAGCTCGATCATCGCGGTGAAGCCGCTGTGATCGCCGGCGTCGCCGACCCGGCTCCGCACATAGGCGATCGTGCCGAAATAGACATAGGCCATGATCGCCGCGACGATCAGCCCGAACGCCGCGATCGCGATCAGCGCCAGGCGGAAGGTCGAGGAGCGGAGCGTCTTAACCAGGAGCACGGAGGCAATATCCGATGCCGCGGATGGTGTGGATCAGCGGATAGGCCTGGGCATCGTCGACCTTGCGGCGGACGCGACCGACATAGACGTCGATGATGTTGGTGGAGGGATCGAAATGCAGGTCCCAGACGTGCTGGAGCAGCATCGCGCGGGAGACGACCCGGCCCTCGTTGCGGACGAGATATTCGAGCAGCTGGAATTCGCGCGGCAGCAACGGAATCTTCCGGCCGCGGCGGCTGGCGTTGCGTGCGATCAGATCGATGGCGAGATCGCCGACCCGCAGCAGCGTCTCCTTGGCGATGGTCTCGCTGCGGCGGCCGAGCGCCTCGAGCCGCGCCAGCAATTCGGTGAAGGAGAAGGGCTTGACCAGATAGTCGTCGCCGCCGGCGCGCAGGCCGCGGACGCGATCATCGACCTCGCCGAGCGCGGAGATGATCAGGAACGGCGCGGCGACGCCGTCGTCGCGCAATTGGCGCATCACGCTGATGCCGTCGATATCGGGCAGCATGCGGTCGATCGTGATCACGGCATAATCGCGCGCGGCGCCGTGGCTGAGGGCTTCACGCCCGCTGGCTGCGAGATCGACGTCGTAGCCGGAGGTCGTCAATTCCTCGACGAGCTGGCCTGCGGTTTCCGGATCGTCCTCGACGACCAGGATGCGACGGTGACCTCCGGTCATGCAAAACTCCGCGCGACAATCGCCACCAGACTATCCCGTTCCGGGGCTGGACGGAACCGCCCGGTGGCGATCGCGACAATGGTGCGGTACGGCGATGCGACTACCAATAGTCTCCGCACACATTGACCCATTGCCATCCATAGGGCGTCCAGCTCCTGCGCCAGCAGCCGTCATTGTAGCCGGCGTAAATGAAGGGCGCGCCGAAGACGGCGAAACGACGGAAATGATGATGGTGGAAGCCGCGGTGGCCGTGCCAGCCGGCACCGGCGAAACGCGGCCCGATCCCCGCATGCGCGAAGCGTGCGCCGCCAAAGGCGGGACCGCCGACATGGGCGAAGCGCGCACCGCCCATCCCGCCGGCGCGCATGCCACCGAAGCCGCCTGCGTGCATGCCGCCACCGAAATGCCCGCCACCCCCGAAATGACCACCACCGCCGAAATGACCACCACCGCCGAAGCCGCCGTGTCCGCCGCCGCCACGGGCGAGCACTGGTGAAGCTGCCGCCATCGCTGCGGCGACCGTCACCGCGGTGAGGCTTTTGAGAAGCCTGTTGTTCATCGAAGCATCCTCCTTGCAGTGCGGCGGTCTTAACGCCGCACGAGGATGATCAGATGAGAGCAAGGGGTCGGCGCCTTCAACTTACAAACGCGCCAGATTCTGACGCGGGTGTTAGGGAGAGGGCGTCCAACTCTCTCCCCGTCATTGCGAGGAGCTCTTGCGGCGAAGCAATCCAGGATCTTTCCGAGGAGGGATTCTGGATTGCTTCGCTGCGCTCGCAATGACGATGTGGAGCGAGTTCGCCGTACATCCAGCAGTTGACCTCTCCCCGCAAAGGGCGGGGAGAGGTCAATATCTCACGCCCGCTTGCCGTTGTTCTTCTCCGCGGCGCGGCGCAGGGCTTCGGCGAGGGCGCCGCCGCCGGACGATTCCTGCTTTCGCGGTGCGGACGACGTCATGCGTGACGGGTTGCGCGAGCTGTTGTCGCGCTGCATGCCGGGGGCGTCCTTCTTGGCGCCGACCTCGTCGTCGAGACGCAAGGTCAGCGAGATGCGCTTGCGGGCGACCTCGAAGTCCAGCACCTTCACCTTAACGATGTCGCCGGGCTTCACCACCTCACGCGGGTCCTTGATATAGGTCTTGGACATCGCGGAGATGTGCACGAGGCCGTCCTGGTGCACGCCGATGTCGACGAAGGCGCCGAACGCGGCGACGTTGGTCACGGTGCCCTCGAGGATCATGCCCTTCTGGAGATGCTTGATCTCCTCGACGCCTTCCTTGAACACGGCGGCCTTGAACGCCGGACGCGGATCGCGGCCGGGCTTTTCCAATTCCTTCAAGATGTCGGTGACGGTCGGCAGACCGAAGGTCTCGTCGACGAAATCCTTCGGCTTCAAGGTGCGCACGATCTCGCTGCTGCCGATCAGCGCCTTGATGTCGCTCTTGGTGGCGCTGAGGATCCGGCGCACCACCGGATAGGCTTCCGGATGCACGCCGGAGGCGTCGAGCGGGTCCTCGCCGCCGAGGATGCGCAGGAAGCCGGCGCACTGCTCGAACGCCTTCGGCCCGAGCCGCGGCACCTCCTTGAGCGCCTTGCGCGACTTGAACGGACCGTTGGCGTCACGATGCGCCACGATGCTCTGCGCCAGACCTGAGCCGACACCCGACACGCGGGCGAGCAGCGGTGCGGAGGCGGTGTTGACGTCGACACCGACGGCGTTCACGCAGTCCTCGACCACGGCATCCAGCGATTTTGCGAGCTTGGCCTGGCCGAGATCGTGCTGATACTGGCCGACGCCGATCGCCTTGGGCTCGATCTTGACGAGCTCGGCGAGCGGATCCTGCAGCCGTCGCGCGATCGAGACCGCGCCGCGCAGCGTGACGTCGAGACCCGGCAATTCCTCCGAGGCGAAAGCCGAGGCCGAATAGACCGACGCGCCGGCTTCCGACACCACGATCTTGGTCATCTTCAGCTCGGCCAGACCCTTGACGAGATCGCCTGCGAGCTTGTCGGTCTCGCGCGAGGCGGTGCCGTTGCCGATCGCGATCAGCTCGACACGATGCTTCAGTGCGAGCTTGCCGAGGGTCGCGAGCGACTCGTTCCACTGCCGCTGCGGCTCGTGCGGATAGATCACGGCGGTATCGACCACCTTGCCGGTCGCATCGGTGACGGCGACCTTGACGCCGGTGCGATAGCCGGGATCGAGCCCCATGGTGACGCGGGTGCCGGCCGGCGCGGCCAGCAGGAGATCGCGCAAATTGGAGGCGAACACGCGCACGGCCTCGGTCTCGGCTGCGTTCCACAGCCGCATGCGCAGGTCGATATTGAGATGCACCTGGATCTTGGTGCGCCAGGCCCAGCGCACGGTGTCGATCAGCCAGCGGTCGCCGGCGCGCTTGAGGTCGGCGATGCCGAACCGCTTCATGATCTTCAGTTCATAGGCGCTGGGCACGCCCGGCGGCGGCGCCTCGGCCTCGGCCTGGATCTGCAGGTCGAGGATCTCCTCCTTCTCGCCGCGGAACATCGCGAGGATGCGGTGCGAGGGCAGCTTGGTCAGCGGCTCGGAGAACTCGAAATAGTCGGCGAACTTCTCGCCCTCGGTCTTCTTGCCGTCGCGCACCTTGGAGGCCATGCGCGCATTGGTCCACATTTCCTCGCGAAGCGCGCCGATCAGATCGGCGTCCTCGTCGAAGCGTTCGACCAGGACGGCGCGGGCACCGTCCAGCGCGGCGGCGGCATCCGCAACGCCCTTCTCGGCGTTGATGAAGCCTTCGGCCACGGCCTTCGGATCGTTGGTCGGCTCCGCCATCAGCTGGTTGGCGAGCGGCTCGAGGCCGGCCTCCTTGGCGATCTCCGCCTTGGTGCGGCGCTTCGGCTTGAACGGCAGATAGATGTCTTCGAGACGGGCTTTGCTGTCGGCGGCGAGAATGGAGGCCTCGAGCGCGGCATCGAGCTTGCCCTGCTCGCGGACTGATTCGAGGATGGCCTTGCGGCGGTCCTCGAGCTCGCGCAGGTAACCCAGGCGCTCCTCCAGGGTGCGCAATTGCGCGTCGTCGAGCGCACCGGTCGCTTCCTTGCGGTAGCGGGCGATGAAGGGAACCGTGGCGCCGCCATCGAGCAGCGTCACCGTCGCCTCGACCTGCTCCGCCCGAACCCCAAGCTCCTGCGCAATTTTCTGGTTGATATTTGCCACGCGAGATTCCCTTTATCCAAGCCCGCTGTGCGGCGGCGAACCACCGGCCACGGGACGCCGCTTATGGACCAACCGGGGCTGATTCATCAAGGTACGGCCTAGCATCGTCGACAGAGGATTTTTTGTCGAGATGATGCGATCTCGCCACATTCGTAAGCGCGCGACGGCTTGACATCGGCCCCGCGTTCCGCACCTCCTTCTCTGCCGGGCTACCGAATTCCAAGGACTAATCATGCGTACGACATCGGTCGGCGTCTTCAGGATCGCCACCATTGGCCCCGGCGACGTCTCCGGCCTCATGAACCTGATCGGCTCCGGCACGATCGATCCCAGGTCGATCCTCGCCATTCTCGGCAAGACCGAAGGCAATGGCGGCGTCAATGATTTCACGCGGGAGTACGCTGTAAGCGCGCTGTGCACGGCGCTGGCGCCCCAGCTCGGCCTGTCGCCGGAGGCAGTCGAGCAACGCATCGCCTTCGTGATGTCCGGCGGCACCGAGGGCGTGCTCAGCCCGCATCTTACGGTGTTCACGCGCAGCAAGGTCGAGCGCCCGGCAGGCCCGTCCGACAAGCGCCTGTGCATCGGCATGGCGCACACGCGGGACTTCCTGCCCGAAGAGCTCGGCCGCTCCGCGCAGATCACCGAGACGGCCAAGGCCGTTCAAGTCGCGATGACTGATGCCGGCATCACTGATCCCGCCGACGTCCATTTCGTGCAGATCAAGTGCCCGCTGCTGACTAGCGAGCGTGTCGCGGCGGCAAACGCGCGCGGCAACAAGACGGTGACGACGAGCGCTTACAGCTCAATGGCCTATTCGCGCGGCGCCTCCGCGCTGGGCGTTGCGGCCGCACTCGGCGAGATCGGCTCCGATGTCCGCGACGAGGATGTGCTGCGACGCTACGATCTCTTCTCCAAGGTGGCCTCGACCTCATCGGGGATCGAGCTGATGCATAATGTTGTCATCGTGCTCGGCAAATCGACGTCGTCGGCCAGCGAGTTCGTGATCGGGCATGCCGTGATGGAGGATGCCATCGACGCCGCGGCGGTGGTATCGGCGTTGAACAGCGTCGGGCTTGGCTTGGCCCCGCAGAGCATCGCGGACCGCGAGCTCGTGAACATCTTCGCCAAGGCGGAGGCCTCGCCTGATGGCAGCGTGCGCGGCTTCCGCCACACCATGCTCGAAGACACCGACATCAGCTCGACACGCCATGCCCGCGCCGCCGTTGGTGGCCTGATCGCGGGCCTTGCCGGTACCGGCGCGGTCTACGTGTCTGGTGGCGCCGAGCATCAGGGACCGGCCGGCGGCGGACCGGTTGCAGTGATCGCGCGACTGTCGGATTGATAGGACCGGCATCCCGAATCCTTGCGACCTCTCCGCCCCATGCAACCCTGCCCTTCGCGCCCGCTCAGTTGATTCATGTGGGCCCTTGCGAAAAAGGTGGCGCTGCACCTTAAGGAGATCAGGACTTCATGACCTTGCCGATGAGCTGGACTGAATGGGCGCAGCACGATGGCGTCGCGCTGGCGGGGCGGGTCCGCAAGGGCGAGCTGTCGGCGAAGGAGCTGGCGCGCCAGGCCGCCGCGGGTGTCGCCAAGGTCAATCCGGCGCTGTCGGGCGTGGTCGAGCTGTTCGAGGACGTGATCGCCGATCCCGCCAGGGACGGCGCCAATCTCGCAGGTCCCTTCGCCGGCGTGCCCTTCCTGATGAAGGACCTCGGGCCGACCATGAAGGGCCGGCTGCAGGAAATGGGCTCGCTGTTGATGCGCGGCAATCGCGCCGCGGCCGATACGTTCCTCACCGGCAAATTCCGCCAGGCCGGCCTTAACCTGATCGGACGCACCACGACGCCGGAATTCGGCGTGTGCTCTTCGGCCGACAATCCCGCCGTCTACGTCACCCGCAATCCCTGGAATACCGACTACACCACCTGCGGCTCCTCGGCAGGCAGCGCCGCGATGGTCGCCGCCGGCGTGGTGCCGATCGCGCATGCGACCGACGGCGGCGGCTCGATCCGCATTCCCGCCGGCGTCAACGGCAATATCGGGCTGAAAGTCTCGCGCGGCGTGTTCTCGCTCGCCCCCCACATGTCCGATCTCACCGGCCTCGTCTCGATCCAGGGCTGCCAGTCGCGCAGCGTGCGCGACACCGCCGCCTTCGTCGATCATGCCCGCGGGCCTGCGCCCGGCGAGTTCATGCCGTTCTGGACCACGGCGCAGCCTTATTCCGAGATGATCAAGCGCGATCCCTCGAAGCTGCGCATCGCGTTGTCCCATACGTGGGGCAACTACACCGCGACGCCCGAGATCGCAGCCGAGCTGGAGAAGGCCGGACGCTTCCTCGAAGGGCTCGGCCATCACGTCGACTATGCACTGCCGGAGATCGACCTTCCCGCTGCATTCGAGGCGCAGACCACGTGCTACATTTCGAATTTCGCGGTGGTGATCTCCAACATGCTGGCCGCCCGCGGGCTGGAAAAGCCGCCGGAAGATCTGATCGAGCCGATGAACATCCGGATCTGGGAAGCCGGCCGGCACACCAGCTTCGCCGAGCGTGCCAAGATGCAGGGCGTGTTCAACACCACCTCGCGCGGCTTCGGCGCCTTCTTCGAGCAGTGGGACGTGATCCTGACGCCGATCACCGCGCTGCCGACGCCGAAGGTCGGCACCAGGGAGTATCTCACCATCTCCGACAATCCTGATGTGCGCGACTGGTTCGACAATCTCTGGCGCTTCTTCGCCTTCACGCCGCTGGCCAATCTCTGCGGCATGCCCGCGATCTCGATGCCGATGGCCAGCCAAGACCACGGCCTGCCGCTGGGCATCCAGGCCATCGCCAAGCAGGCCAATGACGGGCTGCTGCTGCAACTCGCCGCCCAGATCGAGCGCGCGCTCGACGGCAAGTGGAACGGCGGCAAGAAGCCGAAGGTGCATGTGGGCTGAGGCTTGGCTGTTCGTTTCGGCCTTGCGCTTGCGGCCATCCTTAGAGACGCCCGCCGTTGGCGGGCTCCTCAGGATGAGGTCTGATTTCGCAGCGATAGCTTAGACCCTCATGGTGAGGAGCGCCGCCTTGCGGCGCGTCTCGAACCATGAAGGCCGACGCAGTCGCACCACCAGCCTCAATTCTTCACCGTCGGGATCTCCTCCGTCACCGGCTGCTGCTGGCCCTGCCGGTACATCGCCAGCGCCTTGTCGAGGGCTTCGCGCAGCGCCAGCGCCGCGGCCACGCTGCAGCGCAGGTGCGCGGTCTGGATCACGTCGACCCTGACGGCGGCACCAACCGGCATCAGGAGGTTCGCGGCGAGCTCGATCTGGATCGCGCCGTTGTGATGGCCGAAGCAGGACGCGCCGTCGAAATAGATGATCGGCGCTCGCTCGGAGCTGGAGCTCGAAATGGTGACGGGCCCCTGATTGTTGGCGGGCGTTTCGGGGTCGGCCATGGGCGCTCCTTGCGGCTAGTCGGCGAACGAAGCGCCCACCATCGGTGCTTCGGCCTGCTCTGTCGAGGCCAATTCGGGGTTTTGCGCGGCGCCCGACACTGGTCTAAAACGTCCCCTATGAGCACGATACCGACCACGCTCCCGTTCGAGGAACTCGCCGACGCCATCAAGGGCCGCCGCTCCGATTACGGCCATATCAGCGGGCTCCAGCTCGACCGCTTTGCGCCCGCCGAGGCCTGGTCGAGCCTGCCCTATCGTCCCGTCTTCGTCGGCGACACCGAGACCGGCGTGCTGCATGGCGGCGTCGTCACCGCGATGCTGGACGAGAGCTGCGGCATGGCGGTGCAACTTGCGCTCGACGGCACCCGCGCGATCGCCACCCTCGACCTGCGCATCGACTATCAGAAGCCGGCGACGCCCGGCCTCGACATCAAGGCGCATTCGGTCTGCTACCGCACCACGCGCTCGATCGCCTTCGTGCGCTCCACCGCCTATCAGGAGTCCGAGAACGATCCGGTAGCGACTGCGACCGCCTGCTTCATGATCGGCGCCAACCGTACCAACATGCTCGCCGACCGCAGGATGGATGCGCGCAGCATCCCGGTGCTGGAGGCGCCGGAAGATCCGGATGGCCCCTTCGCGCGCAGCCCGTTCGCGCGCGCTCTCGGCATCCGCGTCAATGACGACGGCACACTGACGATGCCGTTCTCGCCAAAAATCATCGGCAACCCGATCCTGCCTGCGATCCATGGCGGCATGACCGGCGCCTTCCTCGAGACCACCGCGATCATCGGCGTCGCGCGCGAGCTCGGCGCCGCCGCGCCGCCCAAGCCGATCGGGCTCACCGTCAACTATCTGCGCTCCGGCCGTGCGCTCGACACGTTTGCCAACGTCTCGATCGTGAAGCAGGGCCGGCGCATCGTCGCCTTCGAGGCGCGCGCCTGGCAGGATGACGCGGCCAAGCCGATCGCCACCGCCTTCGGCCATTTCATGCTGCGCCCGACGCCCGGAAGTGACGAGGAATAAGCGCATTTTGACTTGACGGCCGCAGCTCCGGCCACAACGATAGCACGTCCCCGCGAGAGGTATTGGATTGCGGCATCCGCTCGACATCGTCGCCATGTTCGCCGCACTCTGGCTGCTGGCCTCGATGATGCTTGACGCGTTGACGCCGAAGGAGCTGACCGCGATCATGATCGGCGTTGCGATCGGGCCCGCGATCGTCATCACCGCCGTGTTCTACTACCTGCGCTGCCCGCGAACGGACTTTGCGGTGATATTCGCAGCGCTCTGGCTGATCTCGGACATCGCCATCGCCTTCGTCTCGTCGAAGGAGCTGCCGCACTTCCTGATCGTGCTCGGCTTCGTGCCCGCCCTGCTGATCGGCTCAGTGATGCACTGGCAACGCTTCCAGAACCGCCACGAGCGGCTGCCTGCGCCTTCGGTGAAGCGGGGCTAACGCGGCAATAGGTTCGTCTTCGCGAGGTCGAGCACCTCGTCGCCGCGGCCGTTCATCACCGCACGCAGGACCCAGAGGCTGAAGCCCTTGATCTGCTCGGGCGTGATGGTCGGCGGCATCGACAGCTCCTGCTTGGCGGTGACGACGTCGAGCAGCGCGGGCCCGTCATGGGCGAGCATCTCCTTGACCGCACCGGGGAGCTCGCCGGGGTCCTCGACGCGTTTGGCGAAGATGCCCATTGCGCGCGCCATCGCCGCGAAATCGGGATTCTCCAGGTCGACATTGGTGTCGACGAAGCCCGCCGCCTTCATCTCCAGCGCGACGAAGCCGAGCACACCGTTGTTGAAGATCACGACCTTCACCGGCAGCTTCTCTTGCGTCAGCGTGATCAGATCGCCCATCATCATGGTGAAGCCGCCGTCGCCGGAGAGCGAGATGACCTGGCGGCCCGGCTGGGCGGCCTGCGCGCCGATCGCCTGCGGCATTGCGTTGGCCATCGAGCCGTGCACGAAGGAGCCGACCAGCCGGCGGCGGCCGTTCATGTCGAGATAGCGCGCGGCCCACACCGTGGGCGTGCCGACATCGGCGGTGAAGACCGCGTCGTCGGAGGCATGGTCGCTGATGACCTTTGCGAGATATTGCGGGTGGATCGGCTTGCTGCCCGGCGTGCCCTTGGCCAGCGAGTCCAAACCCTCGCGCGCCTTCTTGTAATGCGCGACGGCGTCGTCCAGATGCTTGCGCTGCGCCTTCGCTTTCAGCAGCGGCAGCAGCGCCTCGATGGTGAGCTTGACGTCGCCGACGAGGCCGAGATCGATCTTGCAGCGTCGTCCCAGATTTTCCGGGCGGATGTCGATCTGCGCGATCTTCGCATCAACAGGGAAGAACTGCTTGTAGGGAAAATCGGTGCCGAGCATCACCAGCGCGTCGCAGGCATGCATGGCGGCATAGCCCGAGGAGAAGCCGATGAAGCCGGTCATGCCGACATCATAGGGGTTGTCGTACTCGACATGCTCCTTGCCGCCGAGCGCATGGACGATCGGGCTCTTCAGCGCTTCGGCCAGTTGCATCAAGGGCGCATGCGCGCCGGCGCAGCCGCGGCCGCAGAACAGGGTGACGCGCTCAGTGCCGTTGAGGAGATCAGCGAGCGCCTTCAGCTCATCCGCTTGCGGCACCACATTCGGCGCCGACAGCGCGAGTCCACGCGTCGTCGACAGCGCGCGCTTGGGCGGGCTGCGGAACGCGACGTCGCCGGGCATGGCGACGACGGCGACACCGCGCAGGCCCACCGCCGCACGGATGGCATTCTCCAGCACGTAAGGAAGCTGGCTCGGGTCGGAAACCAGCTCGCAATAATGGCTGCATTCGCGGAACAAGTTCTGCGGATGGGTCTCCTGGAAATAGCCGCCGCCGATCTCGGCGGTCGGGATCTGGGCGGCGATCGCCAGCACGGGAACGCGGCTGCGATGCGCGTCGAACAGGCCGTTGATCAGATGCAGATTGCCGGGGCCGCAGGAGCCCGCACACACCGCAAGGCTTCCGGTCATCTCGGCTTCGCCGGCGGCGGCGAACGCGGCGACCTCCTCGTGGCGGACATGGATCCATTCGATGGTGCCGCGGCGGCGCAGCGCCTCGGTCAGGGCATTCAGGCTGTCGCCGACGATGCCGTAGATGCGCTTGACGCCGGCCTGCTCGAGCGTTGCCACGAACAGATCGGCCACGTTGTTGATCGCCATGTCGGTCTCCTGATTTCAGCCAGTCACATCACACGATGCGCAAATGTGAGCATCGCGGCTCCATGTGGCACAATAGGCTATGTCAGGATCACGGCTAGTTATTGTCCGTTCAATCTTTCTGAATTGCCCGATCGTAAGCCGCGATCGTCGCCTTCGCGCGCTCCGCGACATCGGCTGCGCTCATGCCGGGCTTGTAGAGGCTGGAGCCGAGCCCGAAGGCGGTGACGCCGCCCGCGATATATTCGGCAAAGTTCTGATCGGAGACGCCGCCGACGGCGGCGATCATGACGCCCGATGGCAGCACGGCGCGGATCGCGGCGATGCCGGAGGCACCTAACACGCTGGCCGGAAAGAACTTCAGACCCGATGCGCCCGAGCGCGCGGCGAGCAGCGCCTCGGTCGGCGAAAACACGCCGGGCAGCGTGACCATGGCATATTGATGCGCACGCACGAGCACCTGCGTGTCCACATTCGGCGAGACCATCAGCTTGCCGCCGACGTCGTTGAGACGATCGACATCCGCGGTCGCCAGCACCGTGCCGGCACCGATCAGCACTCCCGGAGGTGCCTGCTTCACGGCCATTGCGATGGAGCGGAACGGATCGGGCGAGTTCAGGGGAATCTCGATCGCCGTCATGCCGGCTTCGATCAGCACGGCGACGATGGCCTCGGTCTCCTCGGGCTTGACGCCGCGCAGGATCGCAACCAACGGCCGCTTCATCGGCGGAAAGGGAACGCTCATCTCAAAAATCCTTTGATTTCGTCCAGATCGCGGCAGCCGCCATCGACAGGCCGCGGCGGACGGCTTCATCCGCATCGACCGGAGTTGCGTTGACCGACAGCGCCTCAAACGCCAGCCGGTACAGCATCGCAAGCCGCCCCGACGCGATCAGCTTGACGCCCGCTTGCGGCACGGTGCCGGAGAGCCCCGCCGCAAGCTCGACGCCGATCAACGCGCCCGATAGCGTCTCGCGCGCCGCGGCCGGCGTGCCGCCGAACAGCAGCTGGCGCGACCGCGCGCCGAACAAGAGATTGGCGGCGAAGGCCGGCGCCTCATACGCGGCTTTCACCGCCGCCTTGAAGCTCGCGACATCCTCGGCCTCATCGGCGCCGGCGACCGCCAACGACAGGATGGTCTCGCGCGAGATGGCGCCGAAGAGCTCGCCAGTCATGAACGTGGAAAATCTTTCGACGATGCCGCCCTTCACGCACACCCATTTCGAATGCGTGCCGGGCATGCAGACCAACGCCTCGCCCGCGGCCTCGAGGCCGAGCGCGCCGAGCAGCTGCGTTTCCTCGCCGCGCATGACGTCCGGCGCAGCTGCATCGCGCTGCGCGATGCCCGGCAGGATGCGGATGTCGCGCGCTTCGCCGGGGACGCGCACGGCCTGTTTCAGGACGGCCGAGAGAGGCGCCGGCGTGTCGACATAGCCCGCTTCGACCCAACCGTTCCTGGCACCGGCCATGCCGCAGACGAGAACCGGCAGATGATCCGGCGCCTCAATCGCCGCAAGATGTGATTGCAGCACGGGGGGAAAGCCAGTCTTCGCCGCCGCCAGCATGCCCTCGCCGCTGCGGCGCTCAGTCAGCACCTCGCCGGCATGATCAACCAGCCACAGGCGAAAACTGCTGGTGCCCCAGTCCACCGCGACATAAGCGGGTTCGGTCATTCGAAACTGTCCTCGTCTCACGGCCGGGACGCCGTCTCGCGGCAATGAGACGACGCCTTGCGGGTCTGTGCCGAGATACCGGCTATTGTGCGGGCAAACCAGCCCTTTCTCCGCAATTCGAGGCTCCGCCGTGCTGGCACACCGCTTGCTGAAGCTTGGTTGTTCAACTCCGTCAACGCGCGACAAGACGCGTCAACATCAGATGAGGAAACCCATGGAGATCGGCTATTTCACGATGCCTTCGCATCCGCCGGAGTGCGGCCTGAAGGAAGGGAACGACTGGGACCTGCAGGTCATGCGCTGGCTGGACGAGCTCGGCTATCAGGAGGCCTGGGTCGGCGAGCACCACACCGCGCCCTGGGAACCCAATCCCACGCCAGACCTCCTGATCGCGCAGGCCTTGATGCAGACCAAGAAGCTTCGCATCGGGCCGGGCGGCTTTCTGCTGCCCTATCACCACCCGGCCGAGCTCGCCAACCGCGTCGCGATGCTCGACCATCTCTCCGAGGGAAGGCTCAATTTCGGCGTCGCGGCCTCCGGCCTGCCGAGCGACTGGGCGATGTTCAACGTCGACGGCATGAGCGGGCAGAACCGCGACATGACGCGCGAGGCGCTGGAGATCATCCTGAAGCTGTGGACCGAGCCGGCGCCCTTCACCCACAAGGGCAAGTTCTGGACGGTGACCAAGCCGGACACGATGTTCGACTTCCTCAAGCCCCACATCAAGCCGCTGCAGGCGCCGCATCCGCCGATCGGTGTTGCCGGGCTGTCGAAGAACTCGGACACGCTAAAACTCGCCGGCGAGCGCGGCTTCATTCCGATGAGCCTCAACCTCAACCCGGCCTATGTCTCGAGCCATTGGGACTCCGTCGAGATCGGCGCCGCCAAGACCGGGCGCAAGCCGAACCGTGCGGACTGGCGTCTGGTGCGCGAGGTGTTCGTCGCCGACACCGACGAGGAAGCCTGGAAGCTCTCGACGGGCGACATGATGGGCCGGATGATGAGCGAGTATTTCCTGCCGCTGCTCGGCCATTTCGGCTTCAAGGATTATCTCAAGCACGCGCCCGATGTCCCCGACAGCGACGTCACGGTCGAATATTGCGCCAAGCGGAACTGGATCGTCGGCTCGCCCGCAACCGTCGCCGAGAAGATCGAGAAGATCTACGACGAGGTCGGCGGCTTCGGCGTGCTGCTGGTGTTCGGCTTCGACTACAAGCACAAGGCCGAGGCCTGGCACCACTCGCTCTCGCTGCTGAAGAACGAGGTGATGCCGCGCCTTGCGCATCTCGGCTCCGCGAAGAAGGCGGCTTGACGCTCAGCGGGTGCGGCGCGATCGTGTCGCACCCGCTTCTGTTTCGGAGATTTCCGCGTGACGGTCGACGCCAATCCTCTCGACGCAAAGGATTTCAAGCAGGCGATGCGCCAATGCGCCGGCGCCGTCGCGCTGGTCACGGTCGGCGCCGAGCACGGCAAGCGTACGGGATTGACGGTGACGTCGGCCTGCTCGCTGTCGGACAATCCGCCATCGCTGATCGTTTGCGTCAACCGCAACGCCAGCGCGCATGCGCGCATCCGCGAGGAAGGCGCCTTCGCGATCAACTTCCTGCACGAGGACCACGCCCTGCTCGCGCTCACCTTCAGCGGCCAGAAGGGCGTCAACGGCGACGACCGTTTTGCGTTCGGGCAATGGACGCGCGGCGCGACCGGCGCCCCGGTGCTGACGGATGCGGTCGCCGCATTCGACTGCGTGCTGGCGCAGGAGTTCGAGACGACGACGCATTCGATCTTCGTCGGCGAAGTGCGCGGCGTGTCGCATTTGGCGTCCGCCGCGCCGCTGGTGTACCTGCGCAGCAGTTTTCACACGCCGCAGGAGATGCGCGAAACGGTGACGGTCGGCGACCTCGATTCACGGCATCTGAGCTGGACGGATTTTTCGTAGCTGGCGCCGACATCGTAGGGTGGGCAAAGGCGCACTTGCGCCGTGCCCACCATCGATCAACATCACAACAAGAGCGGTGGGCACGCTTCGCTTTGCCCACCCTACGATATCTGCGGTCGCGGAGACAGCTGAACGCTACTGCGCCGTCTCGATCTTCAGCAGCTTGATCTTCCGATACAGCGTCGCGCGGCTCAGCTTCAGGGCCCGTGCCGCTTCCGTGACGCGACCGCCATGCTTGCGAAGGGCCTCGACGATCGTGGCGCGCTCGGCCGCTTCGAGGTCCGGCTCCGCTTTTCCGAACGGCGGCAGGTCGAGGTCCGCATCGGTGATGACCCCGTTCTCCGCGGTGCAGCCGGCGAGCCGCAGCACGTGGCGAAGCTGGCGCATGTTGCCGGGATAGGAATAGGCCGCAAGCTGCGACCACGCTTGGTCCGAAAGCCTGCAGGTCGGCGCCTCCTCGCGCGCGATCTGGCGGATGACGTCGTCCCGGTCGGCACGTTCGCGCAAGGCCGGCAGCCGCACCTCGAGGCCGCGCAGGCGGAAATAGAGATCGGCGCGGAAGCCGCCTTCTTCGGCCATGCGGCCGAGATCGCGGTGGGTGGCGCTGATGAGGCGGATGTCGACGGCGACAGGCTTGAGCGCGCCGAGCGGCCAGACCTCGCGGTTTTCCAACACGCGTAGCAAGCGCGTCTGCAGCGCGATCGGCATGTCGCCGATCTCGTCGAGGAACAGCGTGCCGCCGTCGGCCTGCACGATCAGGCCCTTCGAGCCGTCGCGCCGCGCGCCGGTGAAGGCGCCGGCCTCGTAGCCGAACAGTTCGGCGTCGATCAGGCTCTCCGGCATCGCCGCGCAGTTCAGCGCCACATAATTGCTGCGCGCGCGGTTGCTGGCGGCGTGAATGGCGCGCGCGAACACGTCCTTGCCGACGCCGGTCTCGCCATGGAGCAGCACCGGCAAATTGTGATCGCCTATGCTTCGGAGCCGCTTCACGCTTCTGATCAGCCCGGGATCGCGGCCGGCGAGCCGATGCAGCGCGTCGAAGCGATCGACGGGCTCATCGCGGCGCGGCGCATGCGGACGCACCGATGATCTCGCCCGCAGCGGCGGCGCAACATGCCCCTGCCCTAACCCACTGCCATCGGCGCGGCGCAGCTCAACGACACCGTCCGCGCCGCGGGCGGCATGATGATCGAACTTGACGTAGCGCGACAGATCGATGCCGGACGCGATCAAGCCGTCGGTGAGACCCAGCAATGCGCGCGCCGAACGGCAGGCGCCGACGATGCGGCGATCGTCGTCATAGGCGAGCAGACCGCTGCCGCCGTCGCCCGGCACGGTCGCGATCCAGGCGTTGCGGAAATGACCGCGGAAGATTGCGCCCTCCATGCGCCGCGTCGCCTCCATCGTCACCGCGAGCGCGAGCTGATGCGCCATGCGCCCGAGATCCTCGCGGCAAGAGGTGATGTTCACGGCGCCGGCGAGGCGACCGGCCTGATCGAACAGCGGCGCCACGGCGCAGGAGAACATGTGCCACTGCGCGCGAAAATGCTCGTCACGATGGACCAGGATCGGCTTCCGCTCCGCAAGTGCGGTGCCGAGCCCGTTGGTGCCTTCAAAAGCCTCGGAAAAATTCGAGCCGGTGTAGACCTTCCAGCGCATGAATATTTCAGTATCGGCCGGGCCGGGCAGCCGACTCCACAGCATCGTGGCGCTAGGGTCGGCGAGATTGACGCAATAGCCGGCCTCGCGCAGCACCCGCGCGAGGTCTTCGAGCTCCGGCGTCGCCAGCCGGATCAGCTGCTCCATGGGTTCGGCGACATGCCGGACCTCGGCCTCGGTCAGCGTCTGCGGCGGGCCCTGGCGGGCGGGGTCGAGCTTGTGGCCGATCAGGCAGCGCCGCCAGGAATCGGCAATGCGCGAAGAGGCATCGACGTCGGCCAATTGATTGGCGACGGACAAGACACGGGCGACATGGTTCGAGGCCGACAGGCTGGCCATCGCGGACGTCTCCACCCTGTATTATTGTGCAAAGTCTGGCACCACAGGCGGGGATGTCAATCGGGAACCGGGAACGGCTTGGAGGCACGCTGCCTCTTCTCGTCATCCCGGGGCGATGCGAAGCATCGAACTAGGGTGCCCCCTTGCGCACCTGAGGATCACAAGATTCCGGGTTCGCGTTGCGCGCGCCCCGGAATGACGGGCTCATCTATTGCTGCACCGCCCTCACCACGTATCGATGCAGGGCCGCTTCTTCCCGGCCCTGGCCGGCGGCTTCGGCACCGACCGCAAGCCGGCCATGATCCAGCGGCGCGTCTCGGCGGAATCGATGACGTTGTCGATCTCGAACACCGAGGCGATCGAGACCGCCTTGCCGTTGGCATAGAGCTCGGCGACCTTGTTGCGGTAATAGGTCTCGCGTTCCTCGGGATCAGTGATCGCCTCCATCTCCTTGCGGAAGCCGAGGCGGACGTAACCCTCCAGCCCCATGCCGCCGAACTCGCCGGTCGGCCAGGCCGCGGTGAAGAACGAGGCGTGGAAGCCGCCGCCGATCATCGACTGTGCCCCTAAGCCATAACCCTTGCGCAGCACGATGCCGAACAGCGGCACGGTGAGGCTCGCGCCTGTTACGAACATGCGCGAGACGTGGCGCACGATCGCGGTCTTCTCGGCTTCCGGGCCGACCATGAAGCCGGGCGTGTCGCAGAGCGAGACGACGGGCAGGTCGAACGCGTCGCAGAGCTGGAGGAAGCGCGCGGCCTTGTCGCCGGCATCGGCATCGATCGCACCGCCGAGGTGACGCGGATTGTTGGCGATCAGGCCGAACGGTTTTCCCTCGATGCGGATCAGCGCGGTGATCATGCCGACGCCGTAGTCGCGGCGCAGCTCCAGCACGGAATCCTTGTCAGCGACGAGGTCGATCACGCTACGGATGTCGTAGACGCGCAGCCGGTTTTCGGGGATGGCGCGGCGGAGCAGGCGCTGGTCGGCGGCCTCCCACTCCGTCACCGAGCCCTGGAAATAGGACAGATACTTTTGCGCGACGGATGTCGCCTCCTCCTCGTCCTCGACGAGGATGTCGATGACGCCGTTCGGCGACTGGAACGAAACAGGGCCGACCTCGGCCGGATGATAGACGCCGAGGCCACCGCCTTCGATCATCGCGGGGCCGCCCATGCCGATCGAGGCGTTCTTGGTGGCGATGATCACGTCGCAGCAGCCGAGCATCGCGGCGTTGCCGGCGAAGCAATAGCCGGAGACGACACCAATCACGGGCACGAGGCCGGAGAGCCTTGCGAATTGCACGAAGGACGGACCGTCGAGCCCGGTCATACCGAGCCGGTCGGTGTCGCCGGGCCGGCCGCCGCCACCTTCGGCATAGAACACCAGGGGCACGCGCCAGTCTTCCGCTAGGGTCAGCATGCGGTCGATCTTCTTGTGGTTCATGTGGCCCTGCGTGCCCGCGAGCACGGTGTAGTCATAGGCCACCACGATGCAGCGCGCGCCCTCGGGTCCGAATTTCTCGCCATTCACCGTGGCGACGCCCATCACGAGACCATCGGCCGGCGTGTTCTTGATGAGATCGTCGAGCTTGCGGCGGCGGCGCTGCGCCGCGATGGCGAGGCTGCCATATTCCATGAACGAGCCTTCGTCGACGAGCTGGGCGACGTTCTCGCGCGCGGTGCGCTGATTGGTGTTGCGGCGGCGCTCGACCGAGGCGGGGCGATTCGCATCCAGCGTGTTCGCCTGGCGCGCTATCAGCTCGGCAAGATCGGGACGGATGTGGTCGAGATCGATGTCGGCTTCAGCCGTTGTGCTATCGGCCGCAACATCAAGCGGCTCCAGATAGAGGATCGCCTCGCCATGCATTAGCGTGGCACCGTCGCCGGCGGCGAGCGTCATGACACGGCCGCCCTGCTCAGCCATCACCAGATGCTCCATCTTCATGGATTCGATCACGGCGAGCTGCTGGCCGGGGCGCACGATCTCGCCTTCCTTCACCTGAATGGTGACGATGGTTCCCTGCAAGGGTGCTGCGACCATCACCGTGCCTTCAGGCACCACTTGCGCGACATGGGTCTCCGCGCCGTGAACGCCACTTCCTTCCGCCGGCGCAAAGTAAAGCGGCTTAGCCGCACCGTCGGCGGCATCGACGAGCTTGGCGATATTGCGATCGATGAAATCGGTCGCGATGCGGTTGGTCCTGAAATCGGGATGCGCCAGCACCGCCTGCAGGAAGGCGATATTGGTGACGACGCCGTCGATCCGGAATTCGCGCAGGGCACGCGAGGCTTTGGCAACCACGTCGTGCCAGGCTTCGCCCGGCGTATGCACGATAACCTTGGCCAGCAACGAGTCGAAGGCCGCGCTGGTCTTGTAGCCGGCGTAACCAAAACTATCGATGCGCACGCCCGGCCCCGACGGCGGCTCGAACAATGCGAGCACGCCGCCGGTCGGATGCGTCGCGCCCGTCTCGTCCAGCGTTTCCATGTTGACGCGAAGCTGCATGGCATGGCCGCGCGGCTTCGGGATCGACCCCTGCGCAAGGCCGAGCGAGGCCAGCGAAGCGCCCGCCGCGACCGCAAGCTGGGCACGGACGAGGTCGAGCCCGAGCACCTCCTCCGTCACGGTGTGCTCGACCTGGAGCCGCGGATTGGCCTCGATGAAGGCAAAACTGTCCTCGGCCGTGCCGTCGACCAGGAACTCGAACGTGCCGAGATTGTCGTAAGAGGCCGCCGTCGCAAGCTGCTTCGCCGCCTCGATGATGCGGCCGCGCAAGGGATCGTTCAGCGACGGGCTCGGCGCGACCTCGATCAGCTTCTGGTGCCGGCGCTGGATGGTGCATTCGCGCTCCCAGAGATGAGAGATCGCGCCGTGACGATCGCCGATGATCTGCACCTCGATATGCCGCGCCTGCCGGATCAGCCGCTCGGCATAGACGCCGTCGAGGCCGAAGGCAGCCTTGGCCTCGGACTGGCAGCGCGCATAGGCCTCCGCGAGATCGGATGCGTTCTCGACCACGCGCATGCCGCGCCCGCCACCGCCGGCCATTGCCTTGATCACGATCGCAGCATTGCTGCCGAGGGAAGCAAAGAACGCCGTGATCTCCTCCAGCGAGGACGGCCCGCTGGTGCCGGCAATGATCGGCACGCCGCAACGCTTTGCCAGTTGCCGTGCCGCAACCTTGTCGCCGAACAGCTCGAGCGCCGCCGGTTTCGGCCCGACGAACGTCAGGCCTGCGTCCGCGCACGCCTTGGCGAATGCCGCATTCTCGCTGAGGAAGCCGTAGCCGGGATGCACGGCATCGGAGCCGACGCTTTTGGCCGCCTTCACCACCGCCTCGATGTCGAGATAGGCCCGGGCGCCGCGACCGGGGATTTCGACCGCCTCGTCGGCAACGCGCACGTGCAGCGACAGCGCATCGTCGGTGGGATGGATCGCAACGGTCGCGATGCCGGCGTCGGCCGCCGCGCGCGCGATGCGGATGGCGATCTCGCCGCGATTGGCGATCAGGAGCTTCTTGAACGACATCGTCTCTCTCACTCAGACAGCAGCAGGACTATTCGGATCGAGATCCTGCTTCTTCACCTTGCCCGTCGCCGTCAGCGGCAGGGCGTCGATAATACGCACTTCCGGGATCTTGTAGACGGCCATGCGCTCGGCGCACCAGGCGCGCAGATCTTCCGCAGAGATGGTGCCGACCGCCTCCGGCTTGAGCTGGATATAGGCCACCGGCACCTGCCCCTTATCGGGATCGTCGCGCCCGACCACGCCCGATCCCAGCACCTTCGGATGCTGCCCGAGCAGCGCCTCGATCTCCGGCGGAAACACGCTCATGCCCTTGACCTTCAGCATCTCCTTGCGGCGGCCGAGGAAGTGCAGGAAGCCGTCCTTGTCGATGTTGCCGATGTCGCCGGTGCGCAGCCAGCCGTCGACGAGGGACTCGGCGGTCGCCTCCGGCTTGTTCCAGTAGCTCTTGAGCAGAGACGGCGTGCGCACGCGGATCTCGCCTTCGGCACCGAACGGCAACAGCGCGCCGGTCTCGAAATCGGTGATCTTGAACTCGGCGCCGGGGACCGGCAGGCCGACGAAGATCGGCTGGTTGTTGAGATCAAAATCGTCGTCCTGGAAACCGGCCGTGAAGGTGTTGGAGGTGTGGGTCTCCGTCATGCCCCAGGCGGCCTCCATCAGGATCGTGCCGGTGAGATCCTTCCAGCGCTTGCGATAATCGGCGTTGAGCTTCTTGACGAAGGAGACGACGCGGACCTCCCTCAAGGACGACAGATCGAACTCGCGAAAGCGCGGATGGTCCATCAGCTCGACCGCACTATCGACCGGCATCGCGGTCATGGTGACCTTGTACTTGTCGATCGCGGCCATCGTGCCGACGGCGTCCCAGCGCGCGAGCAGGACCAGCGTGGCGCCGCAGAACAGCGGGAAGATCAGGCCAGAGTTCTCGCCCGCAATCCAGAACTCCGGGAAGAACGACAGGAACACGCTGCTCTCGCCGGGCGGCATCGAGATGCCGTAATTGGCCGCCGCCGTGTAGACCATGTCGCGATGGGTATGGACGCAGCCCTTGGGCATGCCGGTGGTGCCGCCGGTGTAGTTGAGCGCGGCGACATCATCGAGCCCAGGCGACGGCAACGGCGTCGGCGCAAGCATCACCGCAAGCGCGGGCAACAGATCGGTCGCGCCTGCGACCGCAACGCGCGGCGTGCGGATCGAGTCCGGCGCAGGAAATGCCGGCGCAGCCGGAACGACGTCGGCGAAGCTGGTGACGATGATCTCGCGCAGGCGCACCTCGCCCCTGACTTGCTCGACGACGGGGACGAGCTGGTCGAGCGCCACGATCACCTCGGCCTGGGTGTCGTTGAGTTCGTAGGACAGCTCGAAGGCGCGCGACAGCGGGCTGACGGGGACATGGATCGCACCGAGCTTCAAAATGCCGAAGAACACGATGTGGAATTGCGGGCAGTTCGGCAGGAACACGGCGACGCGGTCGCCCTTGCCGACGCCCTTGGCCTGCAGCAGCGCCGCAAAACGGTCGCTCTGCCGGTCAAGCTCCGCATAGGTGGTGACGTGGCCGTAGAAGATGATCGCGGGCCGCTCGGGACTGCGCTTCGCCCAGGCGCGCAGATATTCCGTCAAGGGAACTTCGCCGTGCAGATAATTCGGCGAACGCGGCATGCCTTTGGGCCAGGCCTTGTCCCACAGGCCACGCAAGGTGGCGAGATAATCCTTCTCGTTGAGACCCGCGCTCATGACGTCTTTCCCGTGTTGCTTTTCTTTTCGAGGGCACGCACGTGCCGTCAATCGACATCGCTACACGTCGAGCACGGCAGAGGTCATGTCAAGAAAAACAGCATCGGCGTCGCGGCCGATGCCGCGACGCGGAAAAAGAAAGTCGTCTTGCAGCGCGTGTCGTTACGCCGCGCGCACGCCCGCGACGAAAGCGCTGACTTCGTTTTCGAGCGATTGCAGCTTCTGCGTCAGCCGGCCGCTCGATTGCAGCACGAGGCCAGCGGCCTGGCCGGTCTCCGCGGTCGCGTCGCTGACGCCGGAGATGTTCTGCGAGACCTGGTCGGTGCCGGAGGCCGCCTCCTGCACGCTGTGGGCGATCGCCTGCGTCGCGGCGCCCTGCTCCTCGACCGCGGCGGCGATCGATGAGGAGATCTCGTTGACCTCCATGATGGTGGCACGGATGCTCTCGATGTTGCCGACGACCTGATTGGTCTCGGCCTGGATCGCGGTGATCTGGGCGCCGATCTCGTCGGTCGCCTTCGCGGTCTGGCTTGCCAGCGACTTCACTTCGCTCGCGACCACCGCAAAGCCCTTGCCGGCTTCGCCCGCCCGCGCCGCCTCGATCGTGGCGTTGAGCGCGAGCAGATTGGTCTGCGAGGCGATCTGGTTGATGAGGTCGATGACCTCGCCGATCTTGTGCGCGGCCGCTGCCAACCCCTGCACCGTGTCGTTGGTGCGCTGCCCGTCGGCGGCGGCCTTGTCGGCCACCGTCGCGGCCTGTGCGACGCGCTGGCTGATCTCCGAGATCGAGGACGACAGCTGGCCGGCGGCGGAGGCCACCGTCTGCACATTGCTCGAGGCCTGCTGGCAGGCGGAAGCGACGAAGCTCGCGCGGTCGGTCGCCTTGTCCGCGGTTTCCGACATGCCCTGCGCGGCCTGCTGCATCGCGCGCGCCTCGTTGAAGACGTCGCGGACGACGGCCTGAACGCTCGCCTCGAACTTGCCGGCGAGGTCAGTCATGGCCTTGCGCTTCTCGCCGTCGGCCCGCTGCTTCAGCTCCTGCTGCTCGGCATGCATCCGCCCGACGGCCGACGCATTGTCCTTGAACACGGCCAGCGCCTTGGCGAGCCCGCCGACCTCGTTGTTGCGGTCGGTATAGGGCACCTCGAACGCGCTGTCGCCGGCGGCAAGCCGCTCGGTCAGCGCGGTGATTTTTGCCAGTGGCCGGGTCACGCTACGCCCGATCACGAAGGACGCACCGAGGACCAGGACCAGCACGGCCAGACAGACATAGCCGAACGTCGTCGCGGCCTGGCGGAAGACGGCGTCGACATCGTCGAGATAGATGCCGGTGCCGATGATCCAGCCCCAGGGCGCAAAGCCCTTCACATAGGAGATTTTCCCGACCGGCTGGTCGAAGCCGGGCTTCGGCCAGAGGTAGCCGTAGAAGCCCGCGCCCTGCTTCTTGACGACGTCGACGAAGCCCATGAACAGCGCGTTGCCGGCGGGATCCTTCATCCCGGAGAGATCCTTGCCGTCGAGCTCCGGCTTGATCGGATGCATGACCATCTTCGGGGCCATGTCGTTGATCCAGAAATACTCGACCTTGTCGTAGCGCAGGCTCTTGATCTCGGCGATCGCGGCGGCCTGGGCCTGCTCGCGCGGGAGTTTTCCGTCGCTCTCGAGCTTCTGATAATGGGCGAGGATGCCGTAGCCGACATCGACCATCTGCTGCGTCTTGGCCTGGCGATCGGCGACCATCTGCGTGCGCAGGGTCGACAGGGCAATCGGCGCCAGGGCGATCATGCCGAGGAGGCTGATGCCGACGATCAGGACCAGCTTGAAACTGATGCGGGAGAAAATCATCGGAGCTCACGAAATTTGGCGGGACAGACATGCCAGTTTATCCCGATCCTCTTAGCAAAGCTTTAAGCATTCGGGTTCCCCGACGGCGCCGCCGAGGCCCAGCGGCCGCGCACGGCTTTCGCACCCTCGCGGCGCCGCGCCCGTCTTCGAATATATACCTCTTCAAAACTAGAAGACCTCGATATCGCCCCTGCGAGCGTTGACTTGGAGTGGGCTCCGGCAGAACGATCGATGCAGACAATCAGCGCCAGCTGTGGCGTGAGCGCAGCCAAGGGCCAGAGGTTTCATGCATCAATCGACATCATCGGGGTCTCTCGACCTTCCCGCGCTCAGTGCGGCGGAACGGCTCTTCATCTGGGGATTCCGGGCCAAGGCACGCAGCGGAGGCGCCGTTCCGACCGCAGCGGATATCCAGGAGGTATACGACCATTTCCGCGTGGGCGATGCCGTGCTCTCGCTGGAATCCATCATCGAGATCTTCGCCTGCACGGCCCATACCGCGATCGAAGTGCACTGCCCGACCTGTCCGCGCATGTCGGACAGCGAGCGCGGGATTCTGCAGGCCATCGCCGCGGCACAACAGGATCGCATCGACATCGTGCGCGAACGGTTCGAGACCTGGCTGCCGCCGGTCGGCGCCGATTGGGCGCTGGCGCCCGTGCGGGGCCTCGCCACGATCTTCCGCATGGCAGGGCTCATCCTGCCCGATCGACAGGTGCGGTCGTTCGACCATGACCGGACCATGGCGATGAAGAGCTGGCTGGTCGGAAGCCCGACATTGCACTGACGAGATCAGTCATGACCCCAGCTATTTGCGGTTCTATGCCGGATGCCGGCCAATCGCAGCTCTGTCCGCTCCAGGCCGCGCTTGGAGCGCGCCCCTGCGTCGACAGCTACGACGATTTCTGCCGCGTCGCGCTGTCGCTGTTCCGCTTCATCGGAGCGGCCTACACCACCGGCGCCTCTGATTGCTGGGAAGCCGCCTATCGCTTTGCCGACGAGGCGCCTGGCATTGCCGACAGTCCGCTGCTGGTGGCGCGGGCTGCTGCGCTGGTCAGGATCTTGCGCAGCGGCCGGCCATGCGAGCTGTGCTTCATGCCGCCGTCCTGTCGTCGCCTGTCGAAGGACGAGACCGAATTGATGCGGCTGCTGGCGGTCGCGCGGCGCAAGCAGCCGGGCGAGCTCGAATCCATCGTCTGCGCCTTCGTCGGCTCGGGCAAGGAAGCTGCGGCAACGCGGGCGGTCAACGCGCTTGCCTTGTGCTGACACCTAGCCGCCCTTCCTGCCGAGCAGGAGATCGATGGTGTGCGCAGCGATCTTGCGCAATTGCGGCTCGTCGCCGAAGGCACGTTCGAGCACGGCGAGGCCGCGCGTCACGGTGACGATGTGCAGCGCCGCGGCCGCGGCATTGCCGTTGAACTCGCCGCGCGCGGCGCCTGCCGACAACGCGTCCTGAACCAGTGCTGTGATGCGCGAGATAAGGCCCGCAAGAGCCTGGCGCGCTTCTTCGTCCAATCCCTCGCCTTCCGCGGCGCCGAGCTCCATCAGGCCGCGCGTGGTCGGACATCCGCGCGGGGGTGTGCCCGAGCGGAAATTGGTGATGGTCAGATCGAAGAAAGCGGTGAGGCGCTTGCGCAGGCTGCCCGTCCCGAGCGCCTTCTGCAGCGCGAGGAAATAATCCCCGGCATAGCGTTCATAGGCCTGCAGGAACAGCGCTTCCTTGCTGCCGAAGGCGTTGTAGAGGCTGCCGCGCTGAACGCCGGCATCGCGCGCGATGTCCGATAGCGAGGTGCCGCGCACGCCCTTGCGCCAGAACTGGTCGAACGCAATGCGCAGGACATCGTCATGGTCGAATTCGCGCGGCCGCAAGCTCGGCTCCTTTTAGAAGTATTTGACACGACGTCAAGAATATGCTTTCTCGACATCGTGTCAAAAACCAATTGGAATTGATAGCCCGTTTCAACACTGGGCCGAACAGCGGCGTACGCATTCGCCCTGCTGGTCGGGCCCGCATGCAAAGGGACGCGCGATGCCTCTGCTCCACATCTCGATGCGCGCCGGCAAGCCGCAAGCCTACCGGCAGGCGATTCTCGACGGCCTCTACCGCGCCATGCGCGAGGCGCTGAACGTGCCCGTGGACGACGCGTTCATGGCCATCACGGAGCATGAGCCGGCGAATTTCCGCTGCGGCAATGCCTACGGCGTCGAGCGCAGCGACGACGCGTTGCTGATCCAGATCACGGTATTCGCCTCGCGCACTCCCGAGCAGAAGAAGGCGCTGTATCGCCGGATCGCGGACATTCTCGGCGAAAGCCCGGGCGTGCGGCCCGAGGACGTGTTCGTGAACGTGCTCGATGCCCCCAAGGAGAACTGGTCCGTCGGAAACGGGCTGGCGCAATTCGCGTGAGCTGGGCGGACCTGCCGGTGCGCTGCCGGTCGAGGATTGAGGCGCCTGATACGGCCTACGATGGGCGCGGATCGCGCTAGCCACCTGCAACGCACGCTTCCATGATGCCGTCGAGCTCGGCTTTCGACAGCACCCCGAGCTCGGCGATGAACACGATCCGTGTCCGCGGCACGCCCGCCGCCGGCGCATCGCCCGGGGCGAGCGTGGCGCGGCCGGCGGCGAATTGAAACACCATCTGGCGGCCGGGCTGCTCGACGGTCTCGAACAGGCCTTTTGCGCGCGCGAGTTTTGGCGCGAGACGGCCGATGGCCTGCTGCAGGCGGGGCAGCGAGATCGGCCGGTCCGAGGTCCAGCTCAGCGTCTCGAAGCGCTCTTCTGCCGGTCGTTTCGGGCCCGGATCACGCGGCGCGGGCGCACGCTCGACGTTCGCGGGGAACAGGAGCGCGGACGGAATCTCGCCATGCCGCGCATCGACCACCACGGCGGGAAGGCGCAAGGCGCGGATGGCCTGACGCATCCGCGCACCCGCGCCCTCGTCCGCAAGATCCAGCTTGGTCAAAGCCACGATATCGGCGACGCGCAATTGCGAACGCTGGAGCGAGTCCTCCAGCGCGGTTGACGGTGTCGCGGCGTCGATCACGCACAGCACCGTCTCCAGCGGCGCCTCGCGCAGGATCACGGGGTCCATCAGATTGCGGACGATGTCGGCGGGATCGGCGACGCCGCTGGTCTCGATGACGATATGTTCGGGCTTCGGCTCTCGCCGCAGCAGTGTCGAGAGCGTGCGCAGGAGATCGCCTTCGAGCGAGCAGCAGATGCAGCCGTTGGCGAGGCTGACCACACCGTCGCTGGCGCCCGCGATCAGCTCCGCATCGATGTTGATGGCGCCGAAATCGTTGACGATCGCGGCGATCCGCCGTCCCTCCGCATGCGCGAGGAGATGGTTCACGACCGTGGTCTTGCCCGCCCCCAGAAAGCCCGTCACCAGGAGAATGGGGACCGGCATGGGTCAGCCCCCGACGACGGGGCGGCGCACCGGCTTACCCGGCCGCGCCGCGAGGTCCAGCACGCCGTCGCTGATCAGCACCTGGCCGCTGACCACGAGATGGCGGACGCCTTCGGAGGGACGGTTCATCGCCGTGAAGGTCGCGCGGTCCGAGAGTTTTTCATAGTCGAACACGACGATGTCGGCGTCGGCATCCTTTGTCAGCCGGCCCTTGGCGCGCATCGCCGGCGTGCTCTGCGACAGGATTTCCGCCGGGATCAGCGCGCATTTGCGCACGCCTTCCAGCAGCGACACGGTCTTGCGCTCTCGCACCCATTCGCGGATGAAGCGGGTGAAGCAGCCGGCCGAGCGCGGATGCGAGGTAGCGTCGTCAGGCAGCGGCCAGGCATCGCCGGTGTAGGTCTTGCCGTCCGACGTCGTCCACGGCATCGCATCGGACGCAATCGCACCGCCGGGATACAGCACCGACATGTCGAGCAGGTCGCGGTGATGCGAATTGTTCTCGATGTCGAGGATGTGCCAGAGCACCAGCGAGGACGGCTCTTCGGCCTGCGCCTTCAGGAGCTCCTCGCGGTCGTGGAAGCGATAGCCGTCGGTCACGCGCTGCACCGAATCGTAGCCGGTGCCGTTGCGTTCGACGAATTCGGGGTCGCTGAAGAAGGCGGCGGCCAGCACGGTCGAGCCGGTGCCGTAAGGATAGGCCTCGACGGTGATGGGCAGGCCCTGCGCCTGCGCTTTCGCGATCAGCACGCGGCAACGCTCGACGTCGGTCTTGCTCGACGAGTTGAAATGGCAGATGTGCATGTGCGCGCCGGTCGCGCCGGCATAGCCGATCAGGCGGATATAGGCTTCCACCGCGCTCTCGGGGTCGATGCGCGACATGAAGGCGACGTGGGTGAAGGTCGGCACGTCCTTGGCGGCGGCGAGCTGGCAGACCGCGGTCAGCTCCTGCACACCGGCGCCCGGCGCGTAGGCATTGAGGATGCCGATGCCGATGCCGCCTTCATCGAGACCGCGCCCCAGACGCTCGAGAATGCCGGCGACCTCCGCATCGCTCGCCACGTTGTCCATCCAGCGGCGGTCGCGCATGGCGTTGCCGAACGCCTCCAGCGAGCTCTCCGCATTGGAGCCGGTCATCGCGCCGATGCGCGCAAACGCCCAGTTGGTGGCGGCGCCGTAGTTCAGCACGCGGCCCTTTCTCGCCTGGCGCTCATACCAGGACCCGACCGGCAGCACGCCGGCCTCGAGATCGAGCGTGGTCGTCACCCCATCGAACGCCTGCATGCGGTCCGCCGGGATCGATTGGCCATGGGCGTGCAGGTCGATGAAGCCGGGGGCGACCACGAGCCCGGTCGCGTCGATCACCCGCTCGGCGCCGCCGAGGCCCGTGCCGACCGCGGCGACCTTGCCGTCCACCACCGCCACGTCGCCGACGGCGTCCATCCCACTCGCGGGATCTACCACCCGGCCGCCAGAGATCACCAAGCCGTTCATTTCGTCACTCCCTCCACGTCGAAATCGCATCAAGGCAGATTCCGGCAGCGACGACCACCTCCACTGAAGCCGACGCAGCATGCTCGCACGGAAGGTCATTTGGCAGGCAACCCGCGGACGCGCGCTCGCGTCCTCGCGGCATGTTTTGCCCGAGCTGTGCTTCTCTTCACACCCTCTCGAAAGAAAGGGTGCAGGGAAGGCCGGGCGCCGGCTGGCACCCGTAAAGACCCCCGTGCTGAACAGATTGCACACGCAATGCACAGGGGAGACACAGGGCAGCCGAAACCAGGCCTTCCCTGCGCGATGGTCTGACGGCCGATATGCCGCGCTCTCCCCGGAGACGAGTTCCTTTTTGCCTCCGTTACCTCCGCGAAATTCAGGCCACCACGCCGGTTGGCACGATGATGCCTTCGCGAAAGGCTTGACCGTAGCAACGACGGCCAGGACCACACGGTTTCGCCGTACGCGAGCTTTCCTGCGTCGCCCCAGGGCTTCTTAGCCCAAGAGGCTTCGCAAGACATTGAGCGTCGTTCGTCTTCGCGGTCCGCGCCATGCTCACGAGGTTCTCTCGCCCTGCACGCGCAAGCACCGCCTTTAACGCCGCCCGCGTCCACCGCAACTCCCAGCCCGCGCTCGAAACGACGTACGACCGCCCCTTTGGTGGGCTGGATGGCCGACACATACGACAAATCCGAATTTCGGTAAAGTGAATATTTTTGGCGGGAGGGGTTGACAGCACGTTGGCCTGTTTCGCTTGGGCACTGATCGACCTGTGGCGCGCCTCGAATGCATGGTCCCGTCTTGAGAAGCAAGCGGCCGCCGAGTAACCTCCGTGGTCTCCGGTCGGCCGCCTGTGGCCGACGAAAAGGAGTTCGCAGATGGCAGGGGAAACTTCCGCCGATTCATCCCGGCGAAATCCTGCGCGAAGAATTTCTCGTTCCGCTCAAGCTGACGCCCCATGCGGTCGCGGCGGCTCTGAACGCGCCGCGCACTCGGATCGCGCATTGCGCCCGAAGAAAAGCCCGTCACGGCCGACGCCGCGCTGCGGCTCGGAAAATTCTTCAAGACAAGCGCCGCGTTCTGGATGAACATTCAGACCGCTTCGACATCGAAACGGCGGAAGACGTGCTCGCACCTCAGATCGAGAAGATCGCGTCTTACGAGACGGTTTGAGTGTGCTGCAGTTACGATGAGATCCAGCAAAACCCAATGCCCGTGAAGTTCGGAGACATCATCCAAGCCTTCGAGTTCGCCAACACCAACGGCGACATGGGGGAATTCCGCACCTTCGTCTGCAGGCAAACCGGGAAGATCTACTATCAAACGGATTTTCTTGACGCAGCGGAGTTCAACGACGAACTGCCTGATGACATCGACGACGAGGAGAAATATCTCGCGGTTCCCGACAAGCGCGAGCTCGGCCTGGGCAAGCCGCTGGTGCTCGATTTTGCCCGCGAGTTCCTGCCAGACGATTTCAACGACATCCGCTATTTCTTCAGCAAACGGGGCGCCTATCCGAAGTTCAAGTCCCTGCTCGCCAGACGAGGCGCCATTGAGCGCTGGCATGCCTTCGAGAATGAGGCCACTAAGCGAGCGCTCCGCGAGTGGTGCACGCTTCATGCGATCGAAATCATCGGCTGATCTGCCGCTCGTTTCGGACGCCATGACGTGACCGCGAACCGGCTCCGCCGTCTTCTCGCCTGCATTGTCATTCAGTGAGCTAGGCGGGGCGGCGTGAGGTGGGCAAAGTTCCCAAAGGTTCCCAGTGATCGTCCGACGTCCTCAGCACCGCGACTCCCGTCATTCCGTTTCGCGCCGCGCTTTCCTCGGCGGACTTATGTCGGCAGGAAGTGCCCTCACACTCGGCGGATGCGCCGGCCTGGGTGCGACCGGCGCGCGCTTCGATGCGTCGTCCCTCTCCGTTGACCCGACAGTGCTTGTCACCACCACGCGCAAGCCCGTCAACGGCGCTCGTGCCAAACCCTGGTTTGGGCCGGAGCGCGCGACAACCATGACGGTCGCGCGGGCCAAGCTGGCGGCGCCGGACGAGAGCCGTCTTTCCCTCGCCTCCGTTGGACTTGGCGATTGGCGCCTTGATCGGGTGGAACCGGTGCCGGCCGACGCCGGCGATCTCGCTGCGCAGGCCGGGACAGGAGACGTGCTGATCTATGTGCACGGCTTCAAGCAGACATTCGAGACGGCCGTGCTCGATGCCGCCCACCTGTCCGATGGGATCAGGTTCCGCGGCCGGACGATGGCGTTCTCCTGGCCTTCCAAGGCCGGACTGTTCGACTATGCCTATGACCGCGACAGCGCGATGTGGTCTCGCGACGATTTCGAACGCGTGCTCTCCGCGCTGGTGTCGGCGCCAAGCGCCGGCCGCGTGCACATCGTTGCCCACAGCATGGGAACCATGCTGACGCTCGAAAGCCTGCGTCAGCTCCATGCGCGATATGGCGACACCGTGACGAGCAAGATCGGCGCGGTCGTGTTTGCCGCGCCTGATATCGACATGGACGTGTTCTCGTCGGCGATCCAGCGCATCGGTCCGCTGGCCGGCAAGATCACCGTGATCGCCGCGACGAACGACCGCGCACTCGCGCTGTCCGGACAAATCGCAGGTGGAATGACCAGGGTCGGCGCCGCCGAAAAGGCCGTCATCGCGCGGCTCGGCGTGCGCGTGGTCGATGCCTCCCAGGAAGGCTGGGGCATCATCAACCACGACCTTTTCCTGTCGAATTCGGAGGTGCAGAAGGTGATCCGGCGGTCCATCGACGGCACGACGGCGTGAGGGAGAGGCTGTGCCGAGCCATGCGCAAAGCTTGCCCCTGCGCACGCTCGCTGCGGCCCGAGGGACGGCCGGCTTTGAGTGCCAGTCTCGACCGATGGGGCTCCGCGCAGAATAAAACCGCGAACGCTGAATTGCGGCTTGCGGATGGAAGATCTATGTTGGGTCTCTAATCAGGCAGCCGCCCATCGTATGGCGAGAGTCTGCAGGGTCGCCCTCACGGTGGATGGCTTGCATTCCGCATCGGAGGTGATGCCATGGCCATTGCTCCCACGCTCCAGAAATACCTCGCCGCTGAGAACATCCAGTACGAGGTGGTCCCGCACGAACTCAGCATGACGTCCGCTCGAACGGCTGAGGCATGCCATATCTCGGGCGACCGCCTCGCCAAGGGCATCGTGTTGCGGCGCGACGGCGGATACATGCTGGCCATCTTGCCCGCATCGCATCACCTCCGCCTGTCGGACCTGAGGACAAGCCTCGGCGACAATGTCCACATGGCGAATGAAACCGAGGTCAATCGGCTGTTCAGCGACTGTGCACACGGTGCGGTTCCCGCCGTCGGCAAATGCTACGGATTGGAAATGATCGTCGAGGACAGCATCGAGGCACAGCCAGACATCTATATGGAAGCCGGCGATCATGAGACGCTGCTCCATATGGGTCACGCGCAGTTTGCGCGCCTGACGGCCAACGCACCGCACGGGCGCTTCAGCGCGCATGACTGAGGATTTTGTACACCGCCCATTGCCGTTGCGATCTTGGGCGGGAACTCTGGCCGCGAGGTCGCCGTCATACCGTTCCGCAGGGTGGCGGCGAGAGTGTCTGCGCTTGTCTGGTCGGAGTTCGGGAGATTGGGGTGCCGTTGCATTGCATCAACACACTTGAAACCCACGAACGGAGGCTCGCTATGAAAGTCAAAGACGTGATGCACAAGGGTGTCGACTGGGTCAGCCCCAACACCCCAATCACGGAGCTTGCCAAACTGATGAGGGCGCATGACATCGGCTGCATTCCGATTGGCGAGGATGACAAGCTGGTCGGAATGGTGACCGACCGCGATATCGTCTGCAAAGGGCTCGCGAGCCACAGCTTCGATGCCGGCCGCGCGACGGCGCGCGACGTGATGACCGAGGGCATCCATTGCTGCCGCGAGGACGATGACCTCGCCAAGGCGATGCATCACATGGAGAAGCTGCAGGTCCGCAGGCTGCCGGTGATCAACAAGAGCAAGCGGATGGTCGGCATCATCAGCCTGGGCGACGTCGGCCATTCCACGTCCGGCGATATGCTCACCGAGACCGTCAGGAGCATTTCGGCGCATCACTGAACTTGCGGCCAGGACTTACGGCCAGGACTTGCGGCCAGGGCTCTTCTCGCGATCGCCGCTCAAACAGGCGTTGAGGGGAGCCCGAGCCACGCGCGTTGTTGGACGCGATGTTGGACGTTTTTGTTAGCCAGAATTGGCGCTTTACCTCATCTGGACAACGACCTTCCCCTTGGCTCGCCCCTTTTCGAGATACGCCAGCGCCTCCTTCGCCTGTTCGAACGGAAACACCTTGTCGATCACCGGCCGGATGCGCTCGGCCTCGAGAAGCTCGCCGATCTCGGCGAGTTGGCTACCGTCCGGATGCACGAACAGGAATGAATATTCCGCGCCAATCTTGCCGGCATGGCGAATGATCTTGCGGCTCAGCAATCCGAACAGGAACACCATGAAGAAGTTCATCCCTCGGGTGCGCGCGAACGCGGCGTCCGGTGGCCCGATGAGCGAGGCTATCGTGCTACCCGGCTTCAGGATCCGAAGCGATTTTTCGAGCGCATCGCCCCGGACCGTGCCCAGCACGGCGTCGTAGTCCCGCAGCACGTCCTCGAATTGCTGTGTCTTGTAGTCGACCACCTCGTCAGCTCCGAGGCTGCGCACCAGATCGACATTTCCTGTGCTGGTCGTCGTGCCCACCCGGGCTCCGAGACATGTCGCGAGCTGGATCGCAAAGGTGCCGATCCCGCCGGCACCCGCGGGGATGAACACCTTCTGATGGGGCTTGAGACGCATGCGCTCCTTGAGCGCCTGCCAGGATGTCAGGCCGACCATCGGGATCGATGCCGCTTGCACGAAGTCCAGATTTGGCGGCTTGAGCGCGGCGGCATCCTCCGGCACGCGCGCGAATTCGGCGAGAGCGCCGGTTCCGAGATCGAAGATGCTGGCGAAGACGGCATCGCCCGGCTTGAAGCGGGTCACGCTGCTTCCGACCTCGACGACGACGCCTGCAAGATCACTGCCCAGCGTTGCCGGCAGCTGAAACTTGAGGATGGGCTTGAACGTTCCTTTCGGAATCATGTTGTCGATCGGGTTCAAGCCCGCGGCGTGAACCTGGACCAGAATTTCGTTCGGCTTGGGCGTCGGCCGGGGAATTTCAGCCAATGCGACCTGATCCGGCTTGCCGTAACGTTTGAAGACAAGAGCTTTCATCTTCCCTCTCGGTCGGAAGGTTCCTCGCAGTCGCGGCGGCAAGAGGCCGCCGGTTGTTGCCGTCAGAAGGCCCGCGCGGTGCGGGCGGGCTGCGATCCCGCCCGCACATCAAGACGCAGGTCTTTTCGTATGCCGGCATCCACCAAGCCGGCTGGCGCAAATCGCCGCAAGAATCGCAGGCGCTTCGCGAGGCTGCCAGCCGCGTACCGGACTTGCGGCCGCATCGCGCTCGCCGCCTTCAGCACGGCCTCGGCCACTACGGCCGGATGTTCGGCCGTTGCCATCACCTCGTTCACCCTCTTGGTCACGCCCGCACGCGCCTCGCGATATTCATCGAGCTTGGCATCGGGCTCCAGGAAGTTCGCGTCGAACGGCGTCTTGGTGTACGCGGGCTCAATCACCGAGACCCGAATGCCTCTCGTGCGCAGTTCATGGTCGAGCGACTCCGAGTAGCCGGCCACCGCGTGCTTGGTTGCGGCATAGAGCGCGCCATACGGCATCGGTAGAAAGCCAAGCACAGAGCCGATGTTGATGATGCGGCCACTCCCCTGGCGTCGCATGTGCGGCACGACGGTCCGCGTCATCCGGATCAGCCCGAAGAAGTTCGTGTCGAAGATCGCTCGTGCCTGATCCATCGAGCTCTCTTCCGCTCCCGCAGGGGCAACACCAAAGCCGGCATTGTTCACGAGCAGGTCGATGCGGCCCTCGCGTCGTATCACTTCGCTGACGGCTGCTTCTACCGATGCATCGCTGGTCACGTCGAGGGACAGCATCTCGAACGGATGCTTGCCAGCCTGTGTGCCCCGCCTGCTGGTGCCAAACACGTTATAGCCGGCGTTCGCAAGCCGCTCCGCCGTGGCCTGTCCGATGCCTGACGAGGCGCCGGTCACCAGCGCGATCTTCGGTTCAATCCTGTTCATAAGCCTCTCCGGCGCTACCACTGGCCTAGAATTGTTTTGATTACGATCGTAACTATTGATATACATGACGATCGTAATTATAATTGTCAAGCCCCGTGATTGAGGACTAGCGAACATGCGCGTTTCAAAAGAACAGGCGGCGAAGAATCGCGAGCGCATCCTCGATACCGCCTCCCGCCTGATGCGAGAGCGCGGCATCTCCGGCGTGGGTGTCGATGCTCTTGCCGAGGCGGCCGGGATGACACACGGCAGCCTGTACAGTCAGTTCGGTTCCAAGGAACGACTCGTCGAAGAAGCGGTGGCCTACGCGATCGCGGCCAAGGCGCAGGAATTGCCCGAGGCCTTTGCTCTCGACGATTACGTTGCGGACTACCTCTCGCCGGCCCATCGCGACGATCCGGCAAGCGGCTGCCCCTTTGCCGCCCTGGCTTGCGATATCTCACGCCAGAGCAGCGGCGTAAGAGAGCGCTTCACGGCCGGCGTGCTGGGCGCGATAGCTTTCCTGAGCGGCCGAATGGCCTCCTCGCTGAAGCCACGGCAGAGTAGGGACAAGGCGCTCGCCGCCACCGCCTCCCTGGTCGGCGCCTTGGTCCTCGCCCGGGCGGTGAACGATCCCAAGCTGTCGGACGATATACTTCGCGCGACGAGGAATTCGCTATCGTGACGGGGCACTCAATTCACCGGTATTCGAAGCTGCGAATGCAGCAGCTGCCACTGATTGCATTTCCATCGGAGGCGAGACGGTCTGTCTCACCTTCGCGCAAAACAAAGCACGGTAACGCATTGTGACAACCTCACTGTCACTGCAATTACCGTGTCTCACTTAAGGGGTGCAGTCCGGCACCGTCACCTCAATGCAAGCTACGCCGCATGAGATGATGGCTATTGGCATTGGTGAACGCAAAGAGCCTCCTCCAACTGATGCAGGACGGCAGCGAGGGCATGTCTCAGATAATGGGACGTGGACTTTGAGCGGTTGAGAGGAGAGACAGGCTTTGGGAACAGCCCAAGATCAAACGCTGTCCCACCGAAAAAACGAGTGGAACAAATCGGACAGATCTGTCTGGCATTTCAATGGCTATGGCGCTCCCTAGGGGAGACGAAGGGCGACGGCTGAAGGCACTGAAAAATCACGCCAAATCGACTTTGCTGCCCTGCCATTGCTACCACGGGATGCTACCACTTTCAACGGGCCCAGAGGTCACTCCCGTTGAACATTGAGGGGGCATGCCTTTTCGGATGTCAGCAGCGCGCGTGGGCGTTCGAGACCTGCCATACTGGAGGTAGATGTCCGATTGGGGGCTGGAATAATGCAAACGCTACTCGGTGCAACTTTCTCAGGGGTCTTCTGGCTCATTGACAATCCAGTTTCAAAATTTTCGGGTTCACTCGATATCGACGAGAGCGGATCAGCTACTCTAAGGCTCGAGGGCGATGGTCGCGAATTGATCGCGCTCGATGATCGCCAGAAATTCCACATGCACGGAAACGCGGAGAGCAAAGAGATTACTCTGTTCGACTGCTTCGCCACTCGTGTGCCCCTGATACCTACGGAAAGAAAGGCAACCATCGCGGTCAACATCGTCACGGTAGGAGCGTTGATGGACAGTCTAAATCAGAAGCTTGCCTCAGCGTTGTCCTTTACCACGCCGGAGATGATACGCTGGACCGGACTTAGGGGCATCACCCTCAAATCAGCGAAAAACGAAGTAAGGGCCACCTACCGAGGCAAGAGGACCAAGGAGGTCCAAATCGGAGGGGCGACTTTTCAGTTTGGTACCGGCATTAGTTGCGAAACTCGGTCGGCATCAGAATTGAATTTGGTTGAGCGGCATGGAGTTCGCATTGTGTTTGGCGAACCACAATCAATTTTGACCGCAGAGCAGTGGGTGACAAAAACTTGCCGCTTGATGTCACTGGCTCTCCGGTGCCCGATAGCCTGTCGTGTGTATACTCTTGAGCGAGAACCGAGTGGCAGCGCTTCAGTCGTAACGCCTTGGTCAGCGAGCAGAACCGCTGAGACGAAGACGCTTCATCCGCTCTTTACTCGACCAAAGAAGCAAACAGTCTACGCGAAAGTGCTCCGATCCTGGTTTGCCAAGTACGACAAACTAGAGCCGGTGATTTCCCTTCGGGCTGCACTGCTGTCGCAACCAGAGAAATATCGTGAGTTTGAATTCCTTGCCTATGTGCAGGCGTTAGAAGCACTTCACCGAAGAACCCGCCCGACAAGAAGGATAGTTACGGAGAAGCAGTTCTCGGTTTTGCAGCGCAAACTCGTTGAGGCAATTCCTGCTCGCTGGAAGGCTAAAGGGGAACTCGTACGGAAACTTAGCTATCTGAATGAAATCTCTTTGGCCGACCGCCTGAGGGACGTATTTGCCTGCGACAAGGAGCTACTCAGCAAGCTATTCAGAGATGAAGCGCAGGACATCGCTCTGATAAGGGATATACGCAACTATTTGACGCATTACGAAGGGAAGAGGAAGGAGAAGAAAATCCGGGCCTACACTGAGACACTGAAGTTCTGGTATTTGACGTCGAAAGTAAGTCTACTGCTCGAAATTGCGATACTACGAGCCATAGGGTTCGGCCAAGCCGAGGTCAGAATGCTCATCCAGAATGATCCGACGTATCGTGATCTTTGCAAAGCTGACCATTCTCGCTGAGGCGCGCAGCTTGGCAACGATCAGGTACAGTTGGGTGGGTACTGACAGTAGCCGCCCTCAGCCTTGAAAAACTAACGAATTTGCTCGCCTGATGCTGGCTTTTGTATCTGCGTTTTGTATTTTCTTCAAGTAAGCGCTACTGGCCACAACGTTCGGCAGATCATCTGCGCAGCAGTTCAAGCTGTGCCGCGAGAAGGAGGTTCGCCGGGATGTTGTGTACCGCGACAATCTTGGCCTTAGGACACCGATAAGATAGCCCGGGCTTCTCAACGTCCGGATCGTTTTCTACATTACCTTCAGGCTCAACCTGATAGATGATTGGGCTCTCGTGATGCGCGGCCCAAGGGGCAGCCTCGACAAAATCCCTGACCATGTAGATGTGGTCCTTTCCCCGAATGTGAGAAGGCACACTGCCGTTCTGCGCTGCCCCAGTCTCCGCTGGAGGCAAAATGTACTGTCCGACCTTAAGGCCAGCATTGCCCCCATGAAAATATGGCCGCGGGTCACTTTGTCCCGGCACCTTCGATCTGGCCGCTGGTGCTAGCCCCGTTCTACGTTTTCTCTTTCCGAGCTTTTGGTTCATTAGTTCAATCCAAGGTATCAACAACCTCGATGAGAACTCTCCGAATGGATCGATCCGCTCCGATAAGCCCCGTTAGGTTAGCGCTAAGTCACGCGGAGCGGCTTGCCGCAAACTCTTGCCTTCGAACAAAGCGCTGAACGTATGGGCTCAGCTTTCATTGGGAAAATCCGGAAGTTCCAGCTCAGCTCGCTTGCTATGCTCAGTCAACGGAGACGGCCGCGCTCCAAGATCATACGCGAGAAGCCTAAGAGGAACGTGCAAAACGATCGGCTCTCCAACGGGCCTTAAGCAAATGGCTCGGAGAAAGGACGGATAGTCGGGGTGCTTCCGCAAGTCTGGAATGGCAGAGGAAGGTATGTGAAGCTCTCCGGGCGCCCAATTCAAATCGCGAAGGAGCTCCGGCACATCTTTTTCTGCCCAAGAATGTCCACCGAGCCGCAACAGCGCCACTGCGTGTCGCACAGATGGCGGGTCACTTGGCAAAGCCGTGAACGCTGATCTGTCTAGCCGAGAGACGGCAGCTTGAAATCCCGTTCCCGGTCCGAGCCTAAGAAACGGCAGAAGACCTCGCCGTCGAGGATCGCGGGTGAAGGCCGCAGCAACGAGAGGTGCTGGCGCAAATTGATGCGCTCCCCGACGCCCCGCTTCATCAACGAGATCAACGAACTTGTCTCTCTCCCAAGCACCAAGCGTCCTTAGCAGGTAACTAAACAGCCTTGCCACTTTGAGGTGCTGATGATCTGCGACGACGTCGATGGCTTCCTCTATTAACTCGTTCGCCCCTTGCGGAAGAGCATTGTTCGGCGTGTGGCGCGTGGTTGAAATCAGAATTTCAAGCAGCCTGATTTTCTTCTGCTCAGACTGGATACCACGCAGAACGACAATGAAATCGTCGTATTCGAATGGTCCGGCGTCTCTCCCGAAGTGCCTCAATGCATTCAGATAGGCAAACCCCTTTGATCCCACACCTGCATTAAAGTATCGCCCGCTCGCCCACGGCTCAAAATCTCCGGGGTGAACACCTTTCTCGATCCACCGTTCCTCGGCCGCTTTCCAGTCATCGAGGTCGCCAAACTTCCCATCTTCAACTTCCTGCGCAAGCAACTCTGCTGAGGCTCCGTCCCGTAGTTCCGCAAGCATAGAGACGCAAATCCAAGGCAGACTTTGCGTTGAAAGCCCTTCGTAACCGCAGATGGCCATTTGCCGGAGCATTCCCGCAAGTGACGTAGCGGATGGCTTGCCGACAAAAGTCGCAAGAGCCAGGTACGCTCCCCAATTCGGCCTAGCTTGCAAACCGGGGCAAACAACGTAAGCAGATGCTTCGTTAAGAGAAACGAACATCGAGTTTGCCACCACGTGGCCGCGACGATCACGTATTGCTACTCGTTCAGTGAGGCGATTGTTCAAGAAACCTGATGGAAGAACGCTAAAGCTCAACATTCTTTCCAACACCGCGTTCGGCGGCTCATCCTCGTCGTACCAGTCAATACTGTCGATGAAGCGATGGGTCGCCCGCGGGCCGGCTTCCGCTTGAGCTAGTTTGATTTTCTCTAGTAACCGACTAGTCCAAGTACCGGTCATGACATCCACGGTTTCCAGCACTCGCTGCGGGTCGGAAGGCCAATGAGCCAGCAGGATGCTCTCCGAGAAGGCAGGATCAACATCAAGGAGCTCTGTTGTTAGCGCCCAAGCTGCCTTCGCAGCCGGAGTGTTCCCTTGCGCAAGTCGACTAGTTAGCTCCTCGTGGAACACGTTTGCAGTGCCTGAAACCAGTTGGAGCTTGAGCCTCGGGTCCAACATGTCTGGGCCGATATCCAGTACAGACAGTGCCCGGCGAACGAGATTTCTGCGGAAGACCGGAGCAGTATGAGCCAAACCGTCGTGCAACAACTCCAACGCAAGTCTTGCTCCGGAGCGCACCAATCGACCGTCTTCACCTTGATCGCCATTATCGAGCGCGTGACAGATTGCGACCACTTCGGAACGCAGTGGACTGAGTTCAGCCACAGAAAATATCTTGCTCGCAGCTATACGAAAGACGTGCTGCCAGTGAGCGCTGAGCGCGATTGCTCGCAAACGCTGCACTACGATTGTGGTCGAGAACGCAGCGATTTGAGCGGCTGCCATGAATTCTTGCAATGATCTCACGTCGAACGCGATCCTGCCTTCTACGCGACATGCGAGCAAAACAAGCCTCTCAGTAGCAATTCGAACAAGTTGCTCAGAAATGCTGGAAACCTCCTCTGGAGTGTACTCCTCCTCGAATAACAGTCTGACGACCAACGCTCTGAACTGATCAATAGATAGGTGCGGATTAGCCGCGCCAGCGACCTCCGATATGACGTGGAGAATGAACCCCGCTTGATAATGTATGGTGTCGATTTGCCTCTTGTAGTCACGAATGAGCTGAGCATCAGAACTTGATTTCTGAGCTTCTCTATCACGGAGAAGAGTGTAGTAGCGCTCAAAAAGCTCCCACCGATCCTGTGGTATGGCGCCTTTCAGAAGGGAAATTCCAAAGAGGATAGTCACTTGAAGTGGCGTCGTGAGCAGGAGCATGGTTGATGCATCGCTTGCCGCGCGGGTCAGCTCAGCAAGAACAGCCTCCCGCCTATCCGGGTCCGAGAGACGAACTTCGGAAAGCCGACGAGCGAAATTCAGAGCGCTTGATGGAGTTAACGGCGAAAGCTCCCAATGCTGCCAGTATCGAGAACTTAGGTCGTCATTGTAGCCCTGCGGTCGTGTCGTGACGACAACAAGAGCGTCTGAATTCGCTAGGCTCAAATCGTCCCAAAGCGCATCAATGCTCTTGATAAGCTGCGCACGATTTCCACTTGGCGGCACCTCATCCAAGCCGTCCAGGATGATCAGCGCGGGACAACTCGATAACCAGTGACGCAGGTCGGTTGCCGATATAGCCTGATCCACATCGCGAGAAAGACGCGCCGCCATGAAGGCAATAAGACTGACGCCATCGCCTCCTGCTTTCTGCAAAGCATCCGCATAGAGAGGTAGATCGACGCGAACTGGAAAACGAGCAGGGCCGTACAGCGGTAGACCTTCGATACGAGCTCTTTCCAAAACAGGAAAAACAAGATCACCTGTTTGGGGGTTTAGTTGTGCGCTTGAATGCTGAGATAGTAGCCTTGCTCGGGCCACCTGCGCCAGAAACTGACCGAGAGTTGACTTGCCTTGCCCTGGGCCGCCGAGAATTACAATTCTATTGGGCAATGGAAGCAACCGCTCCTTGTCAGGTCGCGGGTGACAAGAGATGGCCTCACTATCCAATTTGTCTGCTGCCCGTCGCAAGATTTCAGCGACGATGTTCGGAGCTCTCTCTTTCGGTTCGTCAGAGTTCTGGAACGGTAACTCGTCCTCATCCTCCTCGCCCCCATCTTGAGGCTTACCTTTTTCTACATGCACCTCATGTAGAAAGGGCAAATCAACAAAGAGGTCGTGTAGGTAAACCGGCTTCTCTGTTTCTTGTCCGGCGTCCCTGAGGCGAATGTCACGCTCTTGCCTCAGGTCACGAGCGAGCGCTAATGGAAGAACATCCTTGAGCTTTGGGCGTGCAATGTGGTCAATTAATTCAGCAAGAACATCCCCCGGCGTGAGCCAAGCCGAGTAGGTTATGCGCACGTCGCGGGCATTCTCCAGAAGAGCTCGCAAATCATCTGCTGCCCATATTGCAGCTGCTTTGAATTTCAACTTCTTCTGATATTGTTCGAGTAGACGTTCGACTTTCGCTCTTCCACCATTTTTTGCTTCGGCCGAGAGTGTGACGTTAGTCGCTATGATGTAATACTCTGGGCGTCGAAGACGCTTGGTCTTTTGAAATTTGGCAAATTCCGCCTTCAGTTGGTTTATCAGCCAACTGGCATCTCTGGCGTCGCCCTTCGGGACTTCTTTGCATTTCGCTTGGACAACAATATAGCCGCTCCACGGGGCTTTTAGGCTAGGAAAGGGCACTGTGCCCTCAAAGACAGCTTCCCGCCCGCCGTCTGGCCCAGCCCCAAATACGACGACCCCCGGTCCAAGTACGTTGACACACAACGCTTGGATCAAACGTTCGAAAGACTGCGCCGAAAAGTTATCAAAGAGCATCTGGTCACCGGCAAGTTGGATGACCTTATTGAACGTGAACCTATCGATTTCGCAACTTCTGCTGGCGCACGAGGGGAACTTATGAACCCAATTTCCGCAATCGCGCTTGTATAAAACCTAAATGGTCGATAAGGTTCTTTACAGCCCAGCTCTGGAGGACCTCCGACGTGCCCGCAGCTCCCCTCGTCACTTACATCCGGGTCAGCACCACCAGCCAAGGCCGCTCAGGCTTAGGCATTGAGGCGCAGCGGCAAGCCCTCGCTCACTTCGCCTCCTCCGAGGGATATGAGGTGGCCCGGGAGTTCGTTGAGGTGGAGACCGGCAAGGGCGCCGATGCGTTGGACCGCAGGCCGGAGCTCAAGGCAGCACTGGCCGCCGCACGGAAGCTCAAGTGTCACGTAGGTGTGGCTAAGCTTGATCGGCTCAGCCGGGACGTTCACTTCATCTCCGGCCTTATGGCTCACAAGGTGCCGTTCCTGGTTGCCGAACTCGGTCCGGACGTTGATCCCTTCGTGCTCCACCTCTTCGCTGCGCTAGCCGAGAAGGAACGCGCTCTGATCTCCACCCGCACCCGGCAAGCCCTCTCGGCCGCCAAGACGCGCGGGGTCACCTTGGGCAACCCAAGGCTCCATATGGCCCGCAAGGAAGCCGTGGAAGCCGTGAAGGCTGAGGCTGAACGATACGCGGCCAACGTGCTCCCGATCATCCGCGAGGCACAGAAGGCCGGCGCCAGCACGCTGCGGCAGATTGTGGACGCGCTGAATGCTCGGGGCATCCCTACGGCACGCGGAGGGCAATGGTACGCTCAGAGCGTTGCAAACATCCTTGAGCGGGCTTGAGCACAGAAACCACCGATGACAACGCTTAGGTGTTCGGCGCGCTGGCAATTAGGCGACCGGTCAGGATGATAGGCACCAAGACTTCCCGAAAATCTTGGGTCCCCTTTTTCAATAGGGGTCCCAATCTGGATCGAGGCCGCCACCCGGCTTCAAATATCTGGCTTAAAGCCGCCAATCGCTTCTGAGGTGACGACAGCAGTTAGCGCACGACGTGCCCCGTATCGAACCAAGAGCCTCAGGATCGGTCGCTGCGCTAGGCCTTGGGACCCGAATGAGCCTCACGTTTTCTTCGGCAAACCCGCAAATAAGCCTCTTGTTGTTTGTTTCAAACGAGTTACCGAGGTTTCACCCCCACATATGGCAGAAAGCGATCAAATTGGTGCTCAACTCATAGGGTCGCACAATGATTGCAAAGGGTTACCCAGTTTCGACCGTACAATAGACCAGAAGGCGCCCCCTCCGATGCGCTTGGTCGCCAACAGCGGCGGTGCAGCTCCCAATCTGGTGCGAAGCGACTGTGGTCAAGCGGCCTCCCTGCGCACCTTGGCCCATGAAGCCAAGGGCTTAGGGGCCGTCGTACCGGACTTCTGCCCAAAGGCGCCTCATCTGAGCACCTTTGGTAATGCGGCCAAGCCCTTATCAGCGTTCCACCCCCACGACCGGGGGAAAGCATGAAAAGTCGCTACAGGGCAGCAAGGGACGTTATCTGCACACCTTGGCCCACGATGCCAACTACTTAGCGGGCGTCGCTAACCTCCTACACAGGAAGGCGCCTTCACCAGCGGCCCCGAGCAGCACGCAGGTCTAACGATGGGCCGCGAAGCGTGCGCCCTCGCACCACCATCATCATCATCAAACCATCACACGTGTGACCGAACCAAAATCAACACACACAAGGCCGACACAGGCCCCGGACTTCACGCGGGTGCGCTCCTATCTCCCAACCATCCAGCAACGTTCCGCCCTCGGTGGCTTCAGGCCGGGTGGTCTCCCGCTAAACTCGCTGAGTTCGTCCGGGATGTCTACCTCACTCCGGGCAGGACTTATCCGACCGCAGCGTCTTACATCTATGCCATGGAAAAGGGCGCAGATCATCCGTACGCCGTGGAGACGTTGGCGTCCCTCCGCGCACCAGGTTTCAACATGCCGCCCTTTAGCCGCCCGGTGCCGAAGCAGTACGAATGGGATGGACCGGAAAACCCCGAGCACACACCAGAGCTACGCGCCGACATCGAGGTAATGAGCCGTCTCTGGAGAAACCGGCAGGCCGTCAAGCGGGACCAGCCGTGGCCTACGGAGTACCCGCCGATACCTAGGGCGCTGTTGAAACGCCTTTACCGTCTTCGCAACCGATACCATTCACTCGAAGACACGCTGCAGCTCGAAGGCCTCCAACGTTATGCTGAGCCTCCTGCGAAACTCGTCCAACACTGAAACTCTGCAGACACAGACGTCCTGATCCGATCGTTCCGTTGAGGCTGTTAAGTGCCAAGCGCCAAAACCCCGGGTTCTGCTTATCTCCTCAACAGCGCATCGGACATTGACATTGATGAGATCCCAGAGCGCCAGCAGCCAGCTCAGATGGGACAGAATAGCTGACGGTACTCGCACTTCTATTGATTGCATATCAGCGCATATTGTCGCTTCAGTTGATGGACTGCAAGTGGGAGCCGCGGCAATGTCAAAAGCTCTCGTCGTACACAAGGATCGGCTACCTCTATCTCAAAAGATGTGCCGTGCGGCGCAATACGTACGCATGTCAACGGACTACCAACAATACTCGATCGAAAATCAGGCGGCAGTGATCGCGACGTATGCCGAGCTTCACAAACTAACGATTGTCCGCACCTATCGCGACGAGGGCGAGAGCGGGTTAAAGATTGAGAATAGGCAAGGTTTGATCGAGTTGATCGAGGACGTTCAATCTGGGCAGACGGACTTCGGCCATCTGCTGGTGTTTGACGCTAGTCGTTGGGGACGCTTTCAGGACGTAGATGAGAGCGCGCATTACGAGTTCATCTGCCGCAAGGCGGGGGTGAAGGTAGCCTATTGCGCCGAGCAGTTTGACAATGACGGTAGTCTGCTTTCCAGCATTATCAAAAATATAAAAAGAGTTATGGCCGCCGAGTTCAGCCGAGAGCTTTCTGGCAAGGTTCACGCGGGAGCAATGCGTCTAGCGAGCTTGGGCTATAAAATGGGCGGACCTGCGCTGTTTGGGCTAGAGCGACAGGTCGTGGATGACAAGTGCCGGCTGAAAGGAAGACTGCGGCCCGGTGAACACAAATTTCTGATTACGGACCGAGTACGGCTCGCGCCCGGAGCGAAGGAGCAGGTGAACGTAGTAAAGTGGATCTTCGATGAATACGTCCGAGGCACCTCCCAAAGTGCGATTGTGCGGGAGCTTAACCGACGCGGAGTGCGGACGAATACAGGAGGTCCGTGGCGCCAAAATGTGATCAGCTCCATGTTGCGCCGCGAGGCTTATATCGGCAACGCCCTGTACAACCGTGTCACGAGAAAACTCGGCACCAAGAGAACACATAATCCAAAGGAGCTTTGGGTGAGGTGCGAAGGCGCGATTGAACCGATAATTGAGCCTGACGTTTTCAAAAGAGTGAGCAAGGCTTTAGAGCAGCATCACGTCCACATATCAGAAGAGGAAATGCTCGTCCGCCTTCGAAAAGTCCTGATGAAGAAGGGCAAACTCACTGCGAAAATTATTGAGGCCGCTCCCGGTCTGCCATCCCTCACTACCTATCTGCATCACTTCGGCACCCTGCGGAATATCTACCGCCTGATCGGATACACCGGCAATCAGAGTTATTGGGACACGCTAGATGCACACAAGTGCTGGACCGAACTTCAGCTCAAAAATGCTGCATGCCTTGCAGACGCCTTTGAGCGGACCGGCAGAACAGCCACTGTGGACGTATCCGCCGAATGTGTCCGTGTCGATGGCTGTGTAAACATTTGCTTCCGAGTGGCTAGGTGGCGAAAACATGTTGGCAACTCGATACGGTGGTCATTGATGCGCCGCGTGCGGAGCCCCACAGGATGGATTGTCGCACTCAGGCTGGGCGAGAAAAACGAGGCGATCCTAGACTATGTACTGTTGCCTTCAACTTCGCTTTCATTCCACGGCCGCTTGTTCTGGTTTTCCGAGACTTCGCTAGCATCCCACAAAATTGTGCGATTTGATGGTTTCGAGGAGCTATCCCGGCTTCTCATCAGGCGGGTCAACAAAGCATTGCGTTCATCAGAGACTGCGCTCACAAAACCCGGCAAATCGAAATCTACGTCCAGCTAGCCGCTGTGAATGTCTGAATTGCCGCGGTGAGCGCCAATACTTGAACGGGCAGAGAACTTCTTTCAGGCGCAGCGGTGGAAACCTGCACTCATGCCCCCCAAAATCCTGTTGAAGATAGTTGCTAGTTGTGTCGCGAAGTGCGCGCCCACGTAGGGATGGTGTATCGCTCGGGCTCTTTCGGAACCAGGAGCCGGCCGTTGACTGAGCAGGAGAATGATCCGAACTGGTTTACACCAGAGCTTCGCGAGGTAGCGATAGGTGTCGCCAACGCCATCAGCGTGATGCTCTCCATAAGGAGCACCATGCCGTTTCAGTACGTGATGACCTTCCTTCAAATAGCACAGGAGGAAGGCCTCTCCATCACAGCTCTGGCGGCGCGGCGTGAGCTTCCGGTTAGCACCTTATCGAGGCACTTGCTCGACCTTGGGAAGACCAACCGTCACAACCGTCCCGGCTTCGGGCTGGTGAGACTGGCCACGTTAGGCCACCTGACCAAAGGGAGCACCGCGTGTATCTCACTGAGCGCGGTGTGGCAGTGGCGCGCTTGATGGTGGCGGCCCTTGGTCGGCGGTCGTCTCTATTGAAGATGCCTCGCGCCCCACTGCGTCCAGACGGCCGGTCCCGCAGGAGGACCAAGGGAGACCACGCGCTTTAACTCGCCTTCCCTAGATGCCCCGTCCGAGCGGACCTTGGCCCCGATTGGGGCACTTTGGAAGCTTTGGTGCGAACACCAACAAAACCAAGCCCTAGCAGCCCTCCAGAGGCTTGGGGAAAGCGGCTGATGAGTTTTGAGAGCGCTTCGGAGCTTCTTTGGTGGTGTCAGAGCGAGAGCTCTCATCTAGTCATAAACTGTACCGATACACCAACGCCACAATCCTTCGGAAAGGTGCCCCCTGAGACCTCTAATGGCTATCCTTCTATTAGAGCTTTCGGGGGGTGATTTAAGATGAAGTTCTCTCCGATCTACTCTTAGCTTCCATTACCTCCCTTAGACCCTTCAGGGGCTCCTTTCGGCTGGTCTAGTCGAGACCAACCATCTTCACAAACCACATTCACAAGCCCTTCCACGGTGCTCCTCGGAGTTCACCGCGCGGCTTGTCGTGTCCCACAAGGAACACCAACACTATGCACGACACTACATTACCGAAAGCAAAATATGCACTCGTGTGCCCGCAGGATTTCAGCCAGCGGATGAACGCGCACTGGACCAAATCTCGCTCCGAAGGCGGCCTTGGTCAACACTCCTCGTCAGACCTTCAGACGCTCTGGAGGATCATGGCTGAGAACTTCGAGACCTCCATCGTTGAAGCAGCCAGCGGTGTTCAATCTCCATGGCGCATTCTGCAGCCTCCAACGGGCACTGGTAAAACACAAGGCAGCGTGTACGCTGCTATGCAAGCGGACCTCAATCGAGAGACGGAGGACACATTGAAAGCGGTTGGTATCCTCATCGTGACGCGACTGAGGGAGGATGCGAACAACATTCAGGACACAATCAACAGATTGGCTGGCCGCTCAGTGGCTGTCGTGCATCACTCGGACAGCTACGCTAAGCACGAGGAGCTGCATGAGAGCGATGTGGTGATCATCACCCATCAAGCCTTCCTGAACGCCAAGAGGAAGGTCAAGGGGCAGGACTGGCGGCCTTGGGAACGGCTGGTGTCCTGGAGAGGGGGACAGCGGCTCCTCACCATCATTGATGAGGCTCTTGCCAATGTCGTGGACGAAAGCAGCGCTACGACGGAGAACCTTGCTTTCGTGATCGGCCTCATTCCGCCTGCCGTGCGCGCTGAATTGCCCGGGCAAGTCGCCGTTCTCGAAGAGGTGCATCGGGTGCTCCTCGCTTACGTGGACCTTGACGACCTCGACGGCGCTATGTCGCTGATCTGGGAAGACGGTAATGCACCCGCGTGCGTAGACTTCGCACCCCTCATCTCAGCAATGCTGGCCCTCCCGTACGACCGGATGGTGTACAACCACACCAGCGCCGCAGACAGAGGCCGCTTGGCGAAGCGTGTTGAGGAAACGATCAATGCCGTTCAGTCGTGCTTGGACCAGTTCGCGTATTACTCCAAGTCCGGCGAATGGCATTCAATTAACTCTGCAGCTTTGGCGGTGCCCCTGAACGCGCCGGGACCTGTGGTCCTAGATGCGACTGCACGCGCGAACTTCCTATGGGACCTCTTCGAGGAACATCATCTCCGACCGACCGTTCCGGGGCGTGCTCGGGACTATAGCAGCGTGAAGCTCCATGTTGCGCGGGCTTCCGGCCTTGGGAAGAACGCCATGATTGAACGGATCAAGGATCGGCTTTCACGTGTTCGGCAATCAATCGAAACAGCGGTAGGTCCCGAACGCTCTGTCTTCATGTGCGTCCACAAGGACGTCGAACAAGTCGTTACGAAGAGATGGGTCGAAAAGGCGAGCTTCAAGCAGTTCTCGGTCGGGCATTGGGGGGCCGTTGACGGTCGCAACACGTGGCAGGACTTCGACACGGCGCTCATCCTCGGCCTGCCCTACCGGCCCCAGACGTGGGCCACTAACATGTTCTGCGCCTTGCAGGGAGCTCAGGACAGTGAGTGGCTTAAGTCACCAGAGTGGAAGCAGTACAAGAACGTCCGCAAGGAGATGGAGCAACGGCAGTTGTCGGTCTCGGTGATACAAGCAATCAACCGCATCTGCTGCCGTCATGTGATCGATGCTGAAGGGCACTGCCCCCCTGCTGACGTCTTCATCGTACTGCCGCAGGATGCAATGGGAGATGCCATCCTCGAGGACATCAAGGCGGACATGCCGGGCATTGTCGTGAAGCCATGGGATTTCTCGCTCGACCCCGCGAAGGAGAAGCGGCCTCGGGCGGGAAGCTCTCACGTTCGGCTAATTGAGTACATGCGGAACGTCACCGCAGGCGTCGTTTCCCTCTCGATCATTCAACATGCTCTGCAGCTCAGCAGTGTGAAGAAGTTGCGGGAGACCTTGAACAACGGCGAACATCCGACAACACAAGCGCTCATGGAAATGGGTGTGAGTTACATTCCAGGTGTCGGGCGAGGTTCCAAAAGCTTCCTCGTGAAAGCAGCGTAGCACATCACTGGCCGCACCAAGGTTTCCCTTCGGACGCTCTGGTGCGGCTTTTTTTCTTCGTGGCACGTCCGCTTAGAACGCAATGGCGGACATAGGCGGCTTGGCCCCAGATGCCGCTACGGACCAGAAGCTGACTTAATGGTCTGCAAACCCTAATCGTCAGAGAGCTGCCAGCTGAGAGCGTCCTCGTGCTACTTTGGTGGGATGCCGCCTTTCAGCATTCGTTCCACCCTTATGCTCGTCCTCGTCGTCGGGGGCACGTCAAGCGCATTCATGTTCCTCGGCCTCGGCCTCGTCGTGGTACTGATAGCCTTGGGCCTAGCCTGCCTTGTGTACGTTCCGTTCGCTAAGCGGTACGGATGGGGCAATGAGGGGCGTCTCATGAGACATCTCAGTCGTCCGCCATTCGAAGACGAAAACCGCAGAGCCGATTAAACACGAGAGCGCACGTACCCTGAAGGAACAGGGATGACTGTTTCAGACGAAGTCCGAGTTTGGCGGTTTCGAGTGCGAGGCTTTGCGGTTGCTGGAGTTGTATGTCTCGCCCTGATTTTCTTGCTCAAGATTTTCGACGTAACCGAGTTCGCGAAAAGCGTCATTCTTCCGCTTGTCCTGCTTCTCGTCTTCCTTTGGCTGTGCGGGCTATATTGCACCTGGCGGTATTGGAAAAGTTTCAGAGAAGATGAAGTACGGCGCGGCGGATCAGAAGAAACTGCTCGCGTAAAATGGCATAGACTTCACCCGCCTCCTGGCTAGATGGCTGGTGGGCCGCTTTGGGTCAAACTGCGACCTACCGAACTGCTCCGGCTTCGTCCGCTCCTCGTGCCTTAGCCGACCAGCTCTCGGTGAGCCCCTGCAGACCTTCCGCCATCATCGGGTTGCCTTGGTGCCGCGTGTGATGCGAGCAGCAGGGGAAGAGGTGCGGACACGAGACAGGTCCAGACCGGGAAAATCGATCTTGGCAATGGTCTCCTGCAGCTTCTGAATGCCCCAGCGTTGAAGCATTTGTTTGGCGCCGTAGGTCCGGCTGACAGATTTTCCTGCAGCGCTACGGCCTGCCAAGGCGTCTCGCAACTCCTCATCAGGCGTCGCCCGACGAAGCGCATCCTGAAAGCCATGCCGGAAACTGTGATAGACGAGGTTTTGGTCCTCGATGCCGATGTGTGTTCGAAGATAACGGCTCCACCATTTGGCCCAAGACTTGCGCCCGCCACGTTGATCAGGTGCCACAGCTGGGAATAGCCACGCCTTGTCGCCATCCTGTTCTTTACGTTGAGCGACGTAGTCAAGAAAACCGAGCTTGATAATCTGCGGGTGTAGAGGAACCACCCGCTCCCCAGCATCACTCTTCACGCGCTTGCCTGCAGCGGCTTCGCGGGCGATCCACATGAGCCAAGTATGCGTTTCCGCGTCTTCTCTGATGTCCGACGCACGAAGTGAGGCAAACTCGTTCTGTCGTGCCCCCATGAACACGGCGAGTAGCGGAAGCCAAACTGCAGTCAGTCCCTTGCCCCCCGCGGGGATTTCGTGGTCAGTGAACAGTGGCGCGTCAAATACAGCCTGCAAACCGTGCGGATCGAATGCGTCCCGCGTTGACTGTGTGCCCTCCACCCGAAGGTTCTTGAACGGGTCGGTCTCGGGTATTTCATCGGGCACAAGTCCATGACGGAAGCCCCAGCCGATCATAGCCTGCACCGCCCCCAGTTGCTTGTTCACGGTCCCCGCAGAGACCTTCGGAGCTTCTGGATGCAGCTCGCCCCACCGGCGCAACTCAAGCAATCCGGCATCTCGTAGCTCCCCTTTTCGCGTCTTGGGCACTTGCCTTAGGGCATCACGGAACTGGCTCGCGTGCGAGCGCTTAATGTCCCCAATGGGCAGGTTGCCGTGCAGCTCGATGAACATCTCAACGGCACGGGTGTATTCGTAGACGCCGTCCTCGGGCCGCTGCCGCTCCTTCTTCCAGCCCTCCAAAGCCTCCCTGAGCGTACCTCCTGTTGCTGGAGTACTCACGGGACCGTTGGCGAATGCTGGTGTATCCACAGGATCGCCCGCGTTCCTCCGATCAATGTCCTTGAGCGCCTTTACGCGAGCGGCGAGCACAGCCATTCCCAGTCGTCTGTACGAATGGCTCTTGCTGTCAAGGTTCAGCTGAAACTCTTCCAGCAACTCCTCTACGTCCAAGCGCACATGAGTGATGTCGCCCTTGGAGAGCGCTGACATGGCGTCGGGTCGGCTCTCGGCCAGCGCGTGCTCTCGCTTGAACACCTCCCGGTCGGACAAGCCCGCTTCAGGCAGCGCGCCGACCTTGAATGGTGTCTCGAACTCTAGGCCCGCAGCAGCAAGCTGAGCCGCAACACTCTGGAAGATTGGCTCTGACCCTGTCCCCTCCTGCCGCTCCTCCTCGTCAAGGGCTAAGATGGAGGCGTAGTAGTGCTCGGCCATTCGCTTGATCTGTGCGTCAGTGACCGAGGCTACTAAGGGACGTTGTTTGAGCAGGGCCTCGGCACTTGCCAGCGTCCGATTGAAGTCCGCCAACACGTGCGTGGCAGCAATGTTCGCCTCCTTCAGCACCTTGGTGCCGAGAGACTTCTTGAGGAAGACTTGCTTGGGTTTCTCGGAATTGAGGACGCGTGCGACGGCTTCTTGGAGACGTTCCGGCACCTTCCGTTGGACGTAGTAAGTCCCGTGTCTGTCTTGGATCAGTCCCGGCATCGCGCGCATCAAAAAGCTACTACTCTCTGCTACCACCTGACAGCAGACAAAGCCATGATTTGCGTGATGTTTTTGAAATCTCAGCGCTTCTAGAGCCGCTGGCGCTCCCTAGGGGAATCGAACCCCTGTTTCAGCCTTGAGAGGGCCGCGTCCTAACCGCTAGACGAAGGGAGCGTGAGGGCTAGCCAATAGCCTCGAAATTTGTCCGCCGCAAGGACCCCGAGGAGCCTTTTACGGCTCATTGGCGAATTTCAGCCGTCCGGCCGGCTTGAGCGTGTGGGCGTCGAAGGTGCGGATCTCGATGACACCGCCGACATCCAGGCTGACCACGAGACGGTCGCCGGCGAGGCCGGTCGAGACGATTTTGGCGCCCTTCGGCAGGATGGCGGTGACGTCGCTGGCCACCTCGGCCGCCCTTCCCTCGGACTTGAAAAGGCGGTAGCCCACCGCGATCAGCACGGCGCAGATCGCCAGCGCCGTGGTCAACCCCGCGATCAGCATCATCCGCCGCACCCGCGCGAACAGCGCGGCCTGCTCGGGGCTCGGTTCGGGAACAGCGGTATCAGTCGTCGTCATGGAAAATTTTGGCTCTGCGCAAAGGTTGGAGGTTGTCGTCGACGGCAACGAGGGCTCGGCCCGGCTCGACCGCGTGCTGGCGGCACACCTCACCGACCTGTCGCGATCGAGGCTGAAAGCCCTGATCCTGGCGGGCGCGGTGAGCCTGAAGGCCTCCGCGGTCCGCGACCCCGCTTATCACGTCACATCCGGCGATACGATCACAATCGACGTGCCGGAAGCGGCCCCGCCGGAGCCGAAGGGGGAGGATATCGCCCTCGATATCGTGTTCGAGGACGATGACATCGTCGTCCTCAACAAGCCGAAGGGGCTGGTGGTGCACCCCGCGGCCGGCCACGAGACCGGCACGCTGGTGAACGCGCTGATCGCCCATTGCGGCTCTTCGCTGTCGGGCATCGGCGGGGTGCGCCGGCCCGGCATCGTGCACCGGCTCGACAAGGACACGACAGGGCTGATGGTGGTCGCCAAGAACGACCTCGCCCATGCCTCGCTGACCGCGCAATTCGCCGACCACGGCCGCACCGGTGCGATGCGCCGCGGCTATATGGCCTTTGCCTGGGGCGTCCCTAGCCGCCATCGCGGCACCGTCGACGCGCCGATCGACCGCCATCCGCATGCGCGCGAGAAGATGGCGGTGCGCCAGGGCGGCCGCGAGGCGGTGACGCATTGGGAGATATTGGAGAGTTTTAACGGACGCGACGGCAAGCCGATCGCGACGCTGCTGGCCTGCGAGCTCGAGACGGGGCGCACCCACCAGATCCGCGTCCACCTCGCCCATGTCGGTCATCCCCTGATGGGCGATGCCGTCTATGGCCCGCATTTCAAGACCAAGGCGAACCAGCTCGGTCCCGAGTCGCAGGTCGCGCTGACCGCGCTTGGGCGGCAGGCCCTGCACGCATATTTGCTGGTATTGGAGCACCCGAGGACCGGAGAATTACTCCACTGGGAGGCGCCTTTGCCGGAGGATTTGCTTCTCCTCCAGAGCACCCTGAAAGCGGCGGTATGACGCAGGCCCTTTAAGAAAAGCGTTACATTACAAAAGATTATAGCTGCCACACGGGGTCGTGACGTCAGCAATCCTTCCCTTTTTGTCCCCCCATGGGGTATATTGCGCTTGCGTTGGAAATGACCAACGGAACATCGCAGCTACGGCCGGCTTTAACACAGCGGTCGTCTGCCTGGCCCGCCGCTATCGGGGGCCTGAACCTTTGGAGGGCTTCAGTATGGCCCGTACCGCTGCTTTGCCGGTCCTCAATGGAGAATCCGGCCTTTCCCGTTACCTCGCCGAGATCCGCAAGTTCCCGATGCTGGAACCCCAGCAGGAATACATGCTCGCCAAGCGTTGGCGCGAGCATGACGATCGCGACGCGGCGCACCAGCTCGTCACCAGCCATCTCCGGCTCGTGGCCAAGATCGCCATGGGCTATCGCGGCTACGGCCTGCCGATCTCCGAGGTCGTCTCGGAAGGCAATGTCGGCCTGATGCAGGCGGTGAAACGTTTCGAACCCGAGAAGGGGTTCCGTCTCGCCACCTACGCGATGTGGTGGATCAAGGCGTCGATTCAAGAGTACATTCTGCGTTCCTGGTCGCTCGTGAAGATGGGAACCACCGCGAACCAGAAGAAGCTGTTCTTCAACCTGCGCAAGGCGAAGAGCAAGATCAACGCGCTGGACGAGGGCGATCTGCGCCCCGACCAGGTGAAGATCATTGCCAAGCGCCTCGGCGTCACCGATCAGGACGTGATCGACATGAACCGCCGCCTCGGTGGCGACGCGTCGCTCAACGCACCGATCCGCGACGACGGCGAAGCCGGCGAATGGCAGGACTGGCTGGTCGACAATACGCCCAACCAGGAAGCCATGCTGGCCGAGCACGAGGAGTATGACGAACGCCGTGACGCGCTGAACGGCGCCATGGGCGTGCTCAACCCGCGCGAACGCCGCATCTTCGAGGCCCGCCGCCTCGCCGATGAGCCGATGACGCTGGAAGACCTCGCTGCCGAGTTCGGCGTGTCGCGCGAGCGCGTCCGCCAGATCGAGGTCCGCGCCTTCGAGAAGGTGCAGTCCGCGGTCAAGGGCACGATCGCAAGGGCCGAACAGGCCGCGCTGGAAGCCGCGCACTAAGCGGGGCGTTTCCGCGGTAAGAGATTGGCGGATCGAGAAGAGAAAAAGCCGGCGGCAACGCCGGCTTTTTTGTTGGGTGAGCTGTGGCAGCTTCGCGAAGCTGGCGGGGCACCTTGAACGCCTATGACGGGTCGCCCGACACATGATGGTCGGATCACATCACAAGAGCGGGCACGCACCGTGTCGATCATCCTGCAATCCACCGTCGGCGGCTTTTCCGCCCAGTTCATGCGCAAGCTGCCGCTGGTCGAGCAGGCGATGCGCGAGCATGGGCTGGAGCCGTCGGAGTTCGTGATCTCCAAGGACTATGCGTCGACCGCGACGATCCCGCTCATGGGGCCGTTCTTCTTCAGTTACAGCGTGTTCTTTGGCGAGGAGACATTCACCGTCACCGAGCCGAACGACATGGTGTTTTTGGATTACTTCTTCAAACGTGTACTGGCTGTCGATGATCCGCCGGAATTGCCGCAGCGGCCGGGTTTGATGCGACGGTTCTTCGGCTGGATGGCGCAGGCGGTTTAACGCCTCCCGTCACTCCCCCCACATCCTCGCCAGCGTCGCAAGCCAGCAGCCTTCGCAATAGCGCGCGTCCTTGTAGTCGATCCAGTTGTGGGCATAGACGCGGTCAAGCGGGATGTCGTAGCGCGCGCGCAGCACCTTCACGAGGGTCTTCCACGCTGCGACCTGCGCCTCGGTGGGGCCGGCCGCGACGTCGGGATAATTGCCGGCGAACTCGACGCCGATCGAATTGTCGCGCACGACCTGACGATAGGTCGCGCTGTTGTCGATGAACTTGTTGTCGTTGCGATTGGCGCCGTCGCCATGGGTCGGCACCAGGTTTTCCGCGACCGCCCAATAGACCGTGCCGTCGGTCTCCACCCACACGGTGACGCCGCGCCGCGTCGGGGTCTTCGCTTGCGCTTGCGCGCCGCCGCGCGCCGAGCCCGCCGGCCCCTCGGTCTGGTGCACGATGATGTTGCGCCAGGGTCTTGCGCTCAGGACGTCACCCCAGGGCGCCAGCCAGACCATCTTCAGGCCGGGAATGTCGGGCGTGCCGGAGGCGCGTGCAAGCTTTGCGAGCTCGGCATCCTCGGCAGCGGCGGGGGCGATCAGAAAGAAAGCGGCCAGAACGGCCGCGAGCAGGCGAGCGATCATCATGCGGGTCCAACAGAGACCAAACCTAGCATGGCCTCAGGCGAAATGGCGCGCGGTCTCGCCCCGGCCGATCGGCTCAGGCGAGAGCGGCGGCGACGGATCGTAGACGGCAAAATCGTTCTTGCCGTTCTTCTTGGCGGCATAGAGGGCGTGGTCGGCATTGGCCATCAGGCGATCCGGGAATTCTCCGATGCCGCGATCCCACTGCGCGACGCCGATCGAGATCGCGATCGGGATCTCGCTGCCGATGCAGGCCTCGGCGTCCTGACGGCAGACCTCGAGCACGCGCCGGGCGATCGCGGCGGCCTCGCGCAAGGACGAGGACGGCAGCACGACGCAGAACTCGTCGCCACCGGTGCGGGCCAGCATGTCGCCGGGCCGAAGCCGCGTCTGCGTCATCAGGGTGAAGTGCTGCAGGCAGGCATCGCCGGCGGCATGGCCGTGGGTGTCGTTGATGGTCTTGAAGCCGTCGAGATCGATCACCAGCAGCGAGAACGGTGCGCCGCTACGCTCCGAGCGGGCGCATTCCTCGGTCAGGCGCTGCAGCAGATGCCGCCGGTTGGCGACGCCGGTGAGATCGTCGAGCAGCGCGAGATCGGCGACCTCGCCCCGCAGCCGGTCCATCGCCATCAGCAGGAAGCCGAAATTGAGCGTCATCGACAGGAACAGCAGCCCCAGCACCATGACGGCATGGGTCTGGCCGCCGGCCTTCGCCGAGAGATCGTGGCCGAGCAGATTGCCGATCGTGCGGGCAATGAGGATCGCGATGATGGTGAGGATGACGATGCCGGACAGCCGCGCGCCCGGGCTGACGCGCCCTTCCGGCGGCGACAGCAACAGGCGCAGCGCCAGCACCAGCGGCAGGGCCTGACCGAGCGTGTAGCTGAGCATGCGCAGCTGCATGTGCTCGAAGCCGACCATGAAGACCACGACGCCGGCAAGGCTCAAGCCTCCCGTCACGGTCATCAGGCGCCACGAGACCGGCCGGCCATAGAAGCGCTCAATGCCCATCGCGGCGAGGCAGCTCGCGGCGATGACGCCGCCCGCGCCGAGCAGAAGCGGGAGGGGAGAGGCGACGAACAGGCGGACCAGCGCCGTCATCGCGCCGATCGCACCGACAAAGGACGATGCCATCCAGAACCGCGCGGCGGCGAATTTCGGATAGGAGCGCGTCACGTAGGCCCAGATCACGCCGAGCGCCAGGAAGTTGACGACGAAGACGGTCCAGAGCGTTGGCACGTTCAGCATGACACGTGCGGCATGCGCAGCGTCGCGCCCCCCGTCCCTGGCAGCCGTCCGTCCATGACCCATCCCCGTTTTCTTGCGGAGAAGAATGCGGCCCGCGCGCTTAATGGAGTCTCACCGCGTTCCGGCAAAACGCGCCTTTGGTTTTGGATTCATGAACGGCGCCGCTCCGTTGTCGGATCGTTAGGGATGTCGGCGGCGACGTTGCTTCGACGCCGCGATGCGGATTCGCGCACCAAAATCACCCGAAAATGCATCTGAGCTGTGGATAACGCGATGACACGGATGTGACAGCACGGGGCAGGAAGGCGCGAATCTGCTGAGTTTGTCGTCGAGGATGTTGCGAGGCTGGCCCTCCGCCGAGCATCCCTCGTGTCGCGTTCCACCATTAACCCTTAAGAGGATCCTATGGCTAAGAAAGCGAAGAAGGCGACGAAGAAGAAGGCGAAGAAGGCCAAGAAGGCGAAGAAGAAGTAACGAGGCTTCTGTTTCTTTGCCCGGGTGGAGCCTCGCTCCGCCCGGGCTTCGGGTCAGCGTTGAGAGAGTATGAAGGTGGCGGGCGCGAGGCCCGCTTTTTTATTGGGTGGCGCCGCTCTCTCACTTCTCACCCGCTCCGGCGATAGGGCAATCGCCTAAAGACTTGGCAGCGCCTGAACGCACGCCTCGTCCTTCGAGACGACCGCCGCCGGCGGTCTCCTCAGGATGAGGCTAAGCGGCGCTGTGCCCGTTGAATCCGCTGCCACGCACTCCGTCCTCATCCTGAGGTGCCCGCCTAAAGCGGGCGTCGCGAAGGATGGCGGCAAGTGCAAATGCCCTAGCCACGAGCGACCTGAAGAAGAAGCTATCGTTCCGCGAAGGCCAGCTTGGCGCCGAGTGCGGCGAAACCGGCGGCGAAGCTGCGGCGCAGCCAGGCCATGATGCGCGGGCGGGAGATGACGTGCTCGCGCACCGAGGCGGCGCAGAGGCCGTAGACCACGAACACCGCAAGGGTCATCGCCATGAAGGCGCCGCTCAATTCCAGCATGCGCGCCAGCACATGGGCTTCGTCCGCGGCGATGAACTGCGGCAGGAAGGCGAGGAAGAAGATCGACAGCTTCGGATTGAGGATGTTGATGAGAAAGCCGGTCACGATCACACGGCCGACCGAACGCTCGCGGATCTCACCCTCGACCGCCAACGCCCCGCTCTCGCGCAGCGCCTGCCAGGACATGTAGAGCAGATAAAGCACCCCGCCCCATTTCAGCGCGGCGAAGGCGAGCGCGCTGGTGTGGAGCACGGCGGCGAGCCCGAGCATCGCCGCCATCATGTGCGGCACGATCCCGAGCGTGCAGCCGAAGGCGGCCGCGAGGCTGGCACGCGAGCCGCGCGTCAGCGCCGCAGCCAGCGTGTAGAGCACGCCGGTGCCGGGGGACGCGACGACGATGAGCGAGGTGAGCAGGAAGGACCAGGTCATGGGCGGACGCTACCACCCGGCGTCGCGGCGGGGAAGCCGGGCCTTGGGCCTTCAGTCTTGATCCGTCATCCCTGCGCAACGGCTTGGCCGTTGCGCAGGGATGACGGATTGAGAACGCTCACGCCAGCTGCGCGAGCTCGGCTTCGCGCAGCACGTCGAGCGGCGCCCAGGGTTTGGCCCAGAACTTTGCGCCGTCGGGCAAGGGCTGCATCAACGGACGGCCGGAGGTGACGACGACGTCGAGCTTGGGATTGCGGTCCTTGGCGACATGCGCGAGCTCGACGCCGTTCATGGGCCCCGCGAGCTGGACGTCGGTCATCATCAGGCAGAGCGCGCCGGCGCTCTTGTCGAGGACGCGCTCGGCGGCCTCGGCGCTTTCGCACTGGATCACCTGGTAGCCGCTCTCCTCCAGCAGCAGGCTCAGCATCTCCCGCTGCATGACGTCGTCTTCAACGATCAGCGCAGTTGCGCGAAATGGCTGTGCTTGTCCCATCGGCGTCTCCCAACGATCGCTTGCGTAACGTATGTTAAGGAGCCAATGCGTCTGCGGTTCAGTTCCATTCTGAAAAAATGTAAAGCATAGTTCCCGCAGCAGAGGCTCGACGGGGAACATCATGACAGCGATTCGCGGCGCCGCCGCCATCACGGGAGCCGCCAGCGGCATCGGCCGCGCGCTGGCGATCGAGCTTGCACAGCGCGGCTGCGATCTTGCGCTCGCCGATCGCGACGAGGCCGGGCTGAAGACGCTCGCGGCCCAGATCGGTGCGGGCCGCAAGGTCAGCGTGCACCGCGTCGACGTCGGCGAACCCGACGACATCGCGCAATTCGCGAATGCGGCGATCTCCGCGCATCCCGCGCTCGGCATCGTCGTCAACAATGCCGGCGTGGCGCTGATGGGCTCGTTCGAGGAGATCGACCAGGCGCAGATGGACTGGCTGTTCGACATCAATTTCTGGGGCGTGGTGCATGGCACGCGTGCCTTCCTGCCGCATCTGAAGACGAGGCCGGAGGCGCACATCGTCAACCTCTCTTCGATCTTCGGCATCATCGCGCCGCCGGGGCAATCGGCTTACGCGGCGGCAAAATTCGCGGTGCGCGGCTTCTCCGAGAGCGTGCGGCACGAGCTCGCGGTGGCGGGCAGCCCGATCAGGCTGTCGGTCGTGCATCCCGGCGGCGTCGCCACCGCCATCGCGCGCAACTCGCGCACCGGGGTCGGCGTCACCGACAATGCCCGCCGCGCGCAATCGATCGAGCGGTTCGAGACCGCGGCGAAGACCACGCCGAAGGATGCCGCGCTGCGCATCATCAGGGGTATCGAGAAGAACGAGCCCCGCATCCTGATCGGCAATGACGCCAGATTCATGGACCTGTTGCAGCGCTTCCGCCCGGCAACGTATTGGGCGCCGCTGCAGCGGCGGCTGGAGAAGATGGCGAAGGGAACGTGAGTTCGTAGGATGGGTAGAGCGCAGCGAAACCCATCCTGTTTCCGTGAGGAGGTCGCGCGATAGGTTCGCTTCGCTCTACCCATCCTACAAGCGATGCGCCCTTTACTGCCCCGGCTGCCGTAGGGTGGGCAAAGCGAAGCGTGCCCACGACTTCGTACGACGACGCAAAGGTCGTGGGCACGGCGCGTTGCGCCTTTGCCCACCCTACGAGACTGAGTATGTGGTCACTGCCCCGCCAGCCGATCGGCGAAATAGCCGATCGTCTTGCGATACACCACCGCCCTGTTCCACTCGCGCATCGCCTCGAAATTCGCGGTGCCTTCGCCGTAGGGCTGGCCCATCTTGAAGCCGCTGGTGTGGAGCAAATTCGCGGTCGAGGCGAGCACGTCGGGGACGCTGTGGCGGAGGTCGATATGGCCGTCGCCGTCGAAATCGACGCCGTATTTGATGTAGGACGACGGCAGGAACTGGGTCTGGCCGATCTCGCCGGCAAAGGCGCCGATCAGGTCGCGCAGCGGCAGGTCGCCGCGCTGCACGATCTTCAGCGCAGCGAGCAGTTCGCCCTGGAATAGATCGGTGCGGCGGCAATCATGCGCGAGCGTCGCCAGCGTGCGGACCACCGGCATCTTGCCGATGTCGCCCTTGCCGAAATCGCTCTCCAGTCCCCAGATCGCGACCAGGATATAACGCGGCACGCCGAACTGCTGCTCGATGCGCGAGAGCAGCGCGGCGTGGCGCTGCAAGAGGGCGCGGCCGCCATTGATCCGGCCAGGGCCGACGCGGGTCGAGACATACTGCTCAAAACTCTTGTTGAAGGTGTGGCGCTGGCGCCGGTCGAAGGCGAGCACCGCGCCATCGGGGGTGACGCCGCTGAGCGCTGCGTTGGTCACGCTTGCCGAGACGCCGGCCGCTTGCGCTTCCTGGGCCATGGTGGCGACGAAACTGTTGAAGTCGCCGCCGCAGCGCGCGGCCTGCGCCGACCCGCCGGCCAGACAAATGACGGACGCGGCGGCGAGAAGCAGTCTCAGCATGTGGAGCAATCCCCTTAAAAATCCTAGCTGCGAAGCAGCGCGCGGATCATGCCCGGGAAAGCAGCGAGCGTCAAAGCGCAAGGCTTGAAAGCACAAGGCTTGAAAGCGCCAGGCTTGATCCGCATCAAACTGTCCCACCGCCCAGATGGCAGCGAGCGGGAGATCGTCACCTCGCTCGGCCTTGCGCCGCGCGCGATTTCGAACGCGACGGCCGCGCGCTGAACCGGCGTGTGGAGCTGGTGGCGCCGTGAAGCGTCGCGCGGGAGTTTGATGCGGGTCAATATCGCAGCATGGACGGCGTGAGATGGATGCCGCAGACATGCTCTCTCGTCATTCCCGGGCCCGACAAAGTCTGAGGCAACCAGCCATGCCCGACCATCAGAACAAGCCGGCCCGCCCCTCGCTCCTCCGCATTCCCCTGTTCCGCCTGCTCGCCATCAACCTCGCGATCGGCGCCTGCGCCGCGACGCTCCTCGTCGGCGGCCTGCTCTGGCTCAATCCCGGACGTCTGCGCGAGTTGATCTTCGCCGACAGTTCGCCCGGCATCGCGCTCGCGCTGCTGCTGGCATCCTTCCTCATCACGTTCGGCTCGGCCGCGATGGGCAGCGCGATCATGGCGCAGGGACTTCAAGAGCACAGCGGCAAGAGCGGCGGACACGGATCGCGGCTGGCGGTGCAGGAGACGGCGCGGCGCACGCGCGCGCATTGAGACATGAGTTGCGGCGATGGAACTCGCTTTTACAAATCGAGATCACACTGTCTGCACGCAGGCGGGAAGAGGTGCAGGCTGGCGCGCCTTCCAACACAGTGCGTCGCTCGCGTTGCATCGCCAGGGCCGGCAAGATGAACAAATTGGTTTGACGGTCTAAACAATTGCTTCGATGTGAATCGAAGCCACATGTCGCGACCATCGCATATCTGATCCGCTCGCTGCGACATCAACGCCGCCACGATTTGCCTTGCCATCGCAGGGCGCCTTCTATAGCCTTCTATTTTAGGTTGTCGCCCTGCCAGCCCCGGGCGACACTGAAGACCAAAAATAAACGGCGGGCTTCGGCCCGCCGTTTATTGAGGCAAGCGTTGGCCGAACAAGGGTTGTTGAGCAAGGGTCCCCTCGAAGGGCCGCCGCAGATCGCAGGCAGGCGCCTGCCTCCTCCCCGCAGCCGGATTTCCATCAACCGCATTTAGTCCCGTCGCGTTCGGGGCCGGACTGCCGTCGGTGATCGCCAAAGTCATTTGACTGCGGCCCTCCAATCGACGACAAGCCGCCATGGCCAAAAAACCCGGAACCAATCCCAAAGGCGAATTCGCCTTTTTCAACGTCTTCTATGAAGACGATTCCCAGCGCTCCAACCGCCGCGTGCCTAGCGAACTGCTCGGCGGCCTCGACGGCGACGAACCCGCCCGCGCCTTCATCATGGAGCAGGACCGCGAGATCGCGGAGAAGAGCGGCCGGCCGGCGCTGGAGATCAAGCGGATCGAGCGGGTCGGGGTGAAGAAGAAGTAGGACGACATAAGCAGGCGCTCACCAGCGCCCGCTCCTCTTATTCCAGGCAAACAGCAGATCGGCAAACCGGTCGTAGACAAGCCGCGTGACCGGCAGCGCTACGCGATTGCCGAACAGCGCAGCAAGCCAGCCCTCCCCCGGCGTCAACCGCCACAACGCAATCGCGACATCCGCACCGACGATCAGCCTGCCGACCTCATCGGTCGCGTGCAGGCGGCGCCTGATATCGTCGAGCGAAGCACCAAACTGCGCCAACGCGTCGGGCTGCTCGTTGATGTCCCTGAACTCGACCGTGCCCGCCCGCACCAGCGCCAACAGCTTGTTGCGCTGCCAGTCGATGCCGGCGTCACAGACGGGGCAGCAGGTGTTGTACCAGACGGTGAGGTGGGCCGGCATCGATGCGCCTTTCGCGTCGGAAGTATAGCCGATGGAAAGGCGGATGAACGTCTTTGGTTCAATGCTGACGGTGAGTAGGCAAACAAAAACGGCGGGCGTTCGGCCCGGCGTTTTTGAGGGGTAGGGGCCGAGCTACGGTGACATCGGCGACTTACCTACCGTACATTTTCAACAACGCTAGTTTGCTGACGAGTGGCTCCCAAAGCACTAGCTTTATTTGCAGGTGACGGAAACAGAACCACGTCGCCCATCGACGAGAGGATTGCCTTGCGACAGGCCTCCGCATAGGAAGGGTCTGAATTCTCCTTCAGGTACTTCGCTGGCTCGAACAGATCTGGGGTCCTGACCAAGGCGGCCCCAATCCTTTTAGCCGCCGAAAGACACTTGGTAGTGAAGAATTCCCCTCTTTGTTGCACTGGCATGAGCCGAAAGGCGTTTCCGAACAGCACTCCCTTCGCATACTCAGTTATCTCCTCGCGGGCAAAGTCCTCCTGAAGATTTCGTTCCAATTGGCTAAACTTCTCAACGTTGATGGCCTTACTATCTCTCCCTTCGACCTCACCTAAGCACCTACCTTCGGGACTCTCGAATACCACGTCGAACTCCGATTCTTGATTTACGAAGGGATACGCTAAAAATCCGAAAATTCGCATTGCTTCCAGAACCGCATCTTCAAGCGGCTTGCCTTGTTCGTATAGGAGATGCCTCAGCGCGCCAGCCTTACTTAATTGCTCTTCCAATTCGACCTTGTGCTGCTGAAGAACAGCGATCTTCGCTGCCGCTTCCAAAAGCTCAGCCTCGATTTCCTGCTCTTGTGCCAGCTTGTATTCCGTATGATCCAGCCAAGAAGGCGCCACTGTCCGCGCACTGGTTTGCTTCAAACCATCATAAAGCGCGACCAGACGAGAAACGAGTTGCTTGCCAAACTCGAGCGCCTCCGTGGTCCAGTACGCCGAGTCAGCGTCTTCATCCTCCTCGGAGTCGCGAACGAAGGAGTCCTCATCGTACGAGATCGGCGGAAGATACAAAATAGAGCCACCTTCCTGCGAATTTATCGCCGCGCCAACGACGCGATCCCCCGCAGAAGATCTCATGAGGACCTGAGATGAGGCAGCTTTAACTTCGATCTCGACCTCATAAGGCGACATCGAAGACACGAGACTCCAGTAATCTTTAAGGAAGGCACCTTGCTTCTCTAGGCGAATTGAACGCCCAGCTTTTGGGACGACGTTCACGAGACTGGGCACAGCATCGTAAGAAGAGATCGATGAAACGGGGCCACCCAACGACGTGCGACCAATTCTTTGCAGCGCATCGGCATGGCGAAACTGCGTCGTTGGCCTTTTCAAGAAGACAACAACGAGCTTGCCAGCATTAACAGCACCTACGATTTCAGCATGCCAGTGGCTTATGCGAGTGGGCTTCTGAAATGAATCCCGCTGCGAGAGAGTCTGCCTGCCTTCATAAGTATGGGAGCTATCAAAACTGCAAACGCCTAAGGTCGGCTGGAACAGAATGATGTCCGCATCTAGGAGCGTCTGATCGGAATCGAACTCGATAGACTCAAATTCATCGCCGGGCAGATCAAGCCCCACGGTGAAAATGCGCTTCTTAGCCATGCTTTCACCGTGGGCAATTCTGTCCCGAATTAGTTATCCAAAAAGCTCCGCAGCTTCCTGCTCCGCGACGGATGCTTCAGCTTCCGCAGCGCCTTCGCTTCGATCTGGCGGATACGCTCGCGCGTCACCGAGAACTGCTGGCCGACTTCTTCCAGCGTGTGGTCGGTGTTCATGCCGATGCCGAAGCGCATGCGCAGCACGCGCTCTTCGCGCGGGGTGAGCGAGGCCAGCACGCGCGTGGTGGTCTCGCGCAGGTTGGACTGGATCGCGGCGTCGATCGGGAGGATCGCGTTCTTGTCCTCGATGAAATCGCCGAGGTGTGAATCCTCTTCGTCACCGACCGGGGTCTCCAGCGACAGCGGCTCTTTCGCGATCTTGAGAACTTTTCGCACCTTCTCCAGCGGCATGCCGAGCTTCTCGGCGAGCTCCTCCGGGGTCGGCTCGCGGCCGATCTCGTTGAGCATCTGGCGGCTCGTGCGCACGATCTTGTTGATCGTCTCGATCATGTGCACGGGGATGCGGATGGTGCGGGCCTGGTCCGCAATGCTGCGGGTGATCGCCTGCCGGATCCACCACGTCGCGTAGGTCGAGAACTTGTAGCCGCGGCGGTACTCGAACTTGTCGACCGCCTTCATCAGGCCGATGTTGCCTTCCTGGATCAGGTCGAGGAATTGCAGGCCGCGGTTGGTGTACTTCTTGGCGATCGAGATCACGAGACGGAGGTTGGCTTCCACCATCTCCTTCTTGGCTTGGCGTGCCTCGCGCTCGCCCTTCTGCACGGAGTGCACGATCTTGCGGAACTCGACGATCTCGAGGCCGGTCAGCGCGGCGAGCTGATGCACCTCGTGACGCAGGTCCTTGATGCGGTCCTTCTCGTGATGGACGAAGTTCTTCCAGCCCTTGGCCGAGAGCTTCGAGACGCGGTTGAGCCAGCGCGGATCGAGCTCCGAGCCGGTGTAGTTGCGCAAAAAGTCCTCGCGCGCGACGCCGTGGCTGTCGGCAAGGCGCATCAGGCGGCCCTCGTGCGAGACGAGGCGCTTGTTGATGTCGTAGAGCTGCTCGACGAGTGAGTCGATACGCGCCTGGTTGAGACGCAGCGACTTCACCTCGACGATGATCTCGTCCTTCAGCTTCTTGTACTTGCGCTCCTGGTGCGGCGAGAGCGACTCGTTCTGGAGCTGGTTCTGGATGTCCTGCTCCTGAAGCTTGCGCAGCTTCTTGTAGCTGTCGGCGATCTTGTCGAAGATCTCGACCACCTTCGGCTTGAGCTCGGCCTCGATGGCCGCCAGCGACATCTGGTTCTCGAACTCGTCGTCGTCCATGTCGGACTCGGCCGCAGCCTCGCCCGGATCCTTCTCCTCGCCGGCCTCAGCGCCGCCCGGCGCAGGTGCGGCACGGAACGGGGTCGGCGACGGCGGCGCGGCGGGTGGGGCGACATGCGCGGGGGCGCCGACCGCAGCAGCGGCCTGGCCACCCTCGGCGGGCGCTTCACCGTTCTCGCCGGTGGGACCTGATATCATCGCATTGTTCATGCCGGCCTTGGCGTCGGGGCCGGCATAGGTGGCTTCGAGATCGATGATGTCGCGGAGGAAGATCTTCCCTTCGTTGAGCTCGTCGCGCCAGATGATGATGGCCTGGAAGGTCAGCGGGCTTTCGCAGAGCCCTGCGATCATCGCCTCGCGGCCGGCCTCGATGCGCTTGGCGATGGCGATTTCGCCTTCGCGGGAGAGCAGCTCGACTGTGCCCATCTCGCGCAGATACATGCGCACGGGATCGTCGGTGCGCTCGCCCGGCTCGCTCTTCTTGACCTCGGTGACGGCCTTCTGGGTGACCTCGACGAGCTCGTTGTCGGTCTCGTCCTCGCCGCCCTCGTCCTTGTCGTCCTCGCCTTCGCTATCGTCGGCTTCGGTGACGTTGATGCCCATGTCCGAGAGCATCGACATGATGTCCTCGATCTGTTCGGGCGAGGTCTGGTCGGACGGCAAGACTTCGTTGAGCTGATCGAAGGTCACGAAGCCGCGCTTCTTGGCCTGCTTGATCATCTTCTTTACGGCGGCGTCGGACAGGTCGAGCAACGGCGAGGGCGCGTCCTGGGAATCCTTCTCCGGCGCGTCCGCTGCCTTGTCGTCTTTTTCCTTGTCCTTCGCCTGCAGCGTCTTTGCCTTGGTGGCCATCCATTGCTCCTAAACGCGCTTCAATGCAGTCGGCTCGCCGCGTCTGCCTGAATTCACATGAACCTGTTGCCCGACGCTCTCGCTTCGGCAGCTCTCGACACGGAAAGGGCGGCGCACATATCTCTCGCCACCCCCAACTCTCTCTCGCCGGAAATGCCTAACGCTTCGTCAGCCTCTTTGTCGCAGCGGATGCAGGTGTAGTGCCAACAGCAATGCGCGGATTCATTCCTGACGCGTCTGTTCTGCCTGCGGCCGCCTGGTGGCCAAAGTGCTACAAGACCGTTAAGCCTCGATTAACCCTGTTTTTGCCGCCAAACCTTGGATTTGGCGAGTCTTTTAGCGGTTCCGGCTCCGGCCGTCCGCATGATTCTTTCATCACACGCTCTTCTGGAACCGACCCGACAGCTCGCCAAAACCCTCGATCAGGGCTTCGGTGCCGTCGACCTCGGCCATCCGGGCCTTGACGTCACGCAGCCACGCCAAATTGGCCTCGCTGGGGTCCTCCCCCAAGGCCAGCTCGGCGTCTTTCAGCTCTCTAAGTAGTGAATGCCATTGCCGATGCAAGGCAACGAGCTGATGCCAGGTGGCGAGAACATCGTCGGGGGCAGCACCTTCGCGGGCGCCCCACACCGCCGCAGTCGTGATGCCGTTCTCAACCCTTTGAAGGACTTGCGAAAATCCGCCTTTGGCGAGATCGCCGCGCATCTTTTCGGCCTGCTCGCCGGGGTCCGCGGAGTGGTGGTGGTCGTTGGCAAAGGCGGCGATGATGCCGGCCCTGAGCTTGTGGGCCTCGGGATGGGCCAGCTCCAGGGCCGCGACCTCCTCGAGGTGATCGTGCAGCAGCCAGGGGTGGTTGATCAGGCATTGCAGGATCAGGGCCTCCCGGCGGGAGATGGCGCTGCGCTGGCCGCGCATGATCGGGCTGGCCGCCAGCTGCGGGCTCGCCGCCTGGTAGGGACCGGAGGGTAGCGGGATGGGACCGGGCGGGCCGCGGCGGCCGCCACCGAACCCCTGGCCACCGAATCGATTCGCGCCCCCCGCAGCCCGGGGCTGGAATTGGCGGCCGGAATTGCCTTGAAAATTACCTTGGAAATTGCCCCGGCCGGCAAAGCCGCCGCGGCCACCCTCAGGCGCGAAAGTGCGCCGAAGCCGCTCGGCAAAATCATCGCGGTAGTAGCGCCGCACCACCTCGTCGCGGATGCCGTTGGAGAGCTCCTTGATGCGCGCCTCCAGCGCGGCTCGGCGCTCAGGGGTGGCAAAGTTGCCGCCTTCGAGCTCGCGCGACCAGATCATCTCGGCAAGCGGCTTCGCCGCCGCGATGACTTCCTCGATGGCACCGCGGCCGCCGGAGCGCGCGAGATCGTCGGGATCCTGGCCTTCCGGCAGCAGCGCGAAACGAAGACTCTTTCCGGGCGCGAGGAATGGCAGCGCGAGATCGGCAGCACGATAAGCCGCCTTCTGGCCGGCACGGTCGCCGTCGAAGCAGAGGATCGGCTCGTCCGCCATCTTCCAGAGCAGCGCCAGCTGGCTTTCGGTGAGCGCGGTGCCGAGCGGCGCGACAGCGCCCGCAAAGCCCGCGGTGACCATGGCGATGACATCGACATAGCCTTCGACCACGATCAGCGCGCTGCCATCATGGGTGGCCTTGCGCGCGGTCTGATGGTTGTAGAGATTGTCGCCCTTGTGGAAGAGCGGCGTCTCCGGCGAGTTGAGATATTTGGCCGGAACGTCCTTCTCCAGCGCGCGCCCGCCGAAGGCGATGACACGGCCGCGCAGATCGGTGATCGGGAACATCACGCGGTCGCGGAAGCGGTCATACGGCACGGGAATATCGTTGCCGGCCACCAGCAGGCCGGTCTCGACCATGTCGTCGACGGAGATACCGAGCTTGCCGAGATGCTCCTTCAGCGCGAAGCGATCGGGCGAGGCATAGCCGAGGCGGAACTGCAATTGCGTCGCCGGCGAGATCGCGCGGTCGGCGAGATAGCCGCGCGCCTTGGCGCCGACGCGCGAGGCCAGCGTCTCCGCGAAATAGGTCGCGGCGAGATCCATGACATCATGCAGCGTGCGGCGGCGCTGCTCCTGCCGCGCCGCATCCGGCGTCACCGCTGGCAGCGCCAGGCCCGCCATGCTGGCGAGCCGCTCGACGGCCTCCGCAAACGGCAGCCCGTCGGTCTCCATCACGAAAGAGATGATGTCGCCGTGCTTGCCGGAGGAGAAGTCGTGGTAAAAACCCTTCTGGTCGTTGACGTAGAAGGACGGCGTCTTCTCCTGCTGGAATGGCGACAGCCCCTTCCACTCCCGCCCGGCCTTCTTCAGCTTGACGCGCTTGCCCACGACCTCGGAGACCGAAAGCCGGGCACGAAGCTCGTCGAGGAATTGGGGTGTGAAGCGCATGGGCCTGTGTAGCGCGAACCGGGGTGAGTCGGGCGAAGGATGAGGGATATAGGGGCGCGCCGACCAAAGGCCAGGTTTCTCGGGCTTATCCGGGTTATTCGACCTATGCACAGGGCTCCGCCACGCGTCATTCCGGGGCGCCCGCAGGGCGAACTACGGTGCGCAATTGCGCACCTGAGAATCTCGAGATTCCGGGTTCGATGCTGCGCATCGCCCCGGAATGACGGGAAAGCCTTGAACCCGCCCCGGTTCCACGCTTCCATATCCCCCATGTTCAGGACCTTTCGGGGCGGCCACAGCGGGGGCTGGCGTGTGATCTCGATCGCACCCGTAACCGGCGAGCCCCTGCCCTTCATGCCGGCGCTGTCGGTGACGGACAGCGAGGCCGTCTCGTTGCCGCTGGTGCCCTCGCGCAATGCGTGGCGGCTGGTCGGGGCCCCGAGCAATTTGCGCTACACCGAGCGGCCTGAGAAGCAGCAGCTCACGGCCGTGCAGGCCGGGCTCGGCCGGGTGGAAGCAACCAGCGCGGCACTGATCCCGATCCGCAAATCGCAGGCCTGGTGGGATCTGACGCAGGAAGAGCGCCGCAAGATCTTCGAGGACAAGTCGCACCACATCGCAAGCAGCCTTCGTTTCCTGCCCGCGATCGCGCGCCAGCTCTATCATTGCCGCGACCTCGGCGAGCCCTTCGATTTCCTGACCTGGTTCGAATTCGCCCCCGCGCATGCCTCGCTGTTCGAGGAGCTGGTGGCGATGCTCCGGGAAACCGAGGAATGGAGTTACGTCGAGCGCGAGGTCGACGTGCGCGTGGTGAAGGAAGTGCTGTCGGCTTAGTGCGCCAAGAACCGCCCGGACTCGATGAGTGGCAGACCGGTGACGGGCCAGTTGTAGACATAGGTCCAGGCCTTCTCCGTGGTGCCATCGGGCAGCGTCACGTCGATCAGCCGGCGCAGATATTCGGTCGGCTCCGGAAAGCCCTCGCCGCAGGCCTCGTACATGTCGAGCTCGCCCAGGAGCTCGTCAGGCACGCGCATCCGGAAGAGCTCGCCATGGACGATGTCGGAGGCAGCATTCGACAGCAGCAATCCCGGATAATGCTTCACCAGAACGAGCCGGCCGCGGCAGGTCGCTTCACCCAAGAAATCCGCGTGGCCCGCAAGCAGCCGCGCCATCGGATGGTCGAAGCCGCGCATCAGGGTGCCGTAGACGAAAAGGCGATCGGAGGTCATGCTGCTCTAAAGTTGCGACGTCGGTGCAATATCGTTACTCCGTTTAGACACGTAATTGTTTCATAGGCAATCAGGATGGATCTGCACACGGCCGAGACCGCCGATCAACTGCTCGGCGAGGGCGATATTTTGCCCGTACATGAGGTGAATGCCGAAGGGACTTCGCCCTTTCTGCTCACCTCGGATCATTACGGACGGGTGCTGCCGCATGCGCTCGGCGATCTCGGTGTTACTGAGACCGAGCTTGTCAGGCACATCGGCTGGGACATCGGCATCGCCGGCGTCGCCGACCCCCTAGCCAAGATGCTCGACGCGCATCTGATCGCGCAGCGCTATTCGCGGCTCGTGATCGACTGCAACCGCCCGCCGGCCGCGGTGAGCTCGATCCCCGTGATCTCCGAGGCGACCGCGATCCCGCGCAACGAAGGGATTTCGGAGGGCGAGCGCGAGGCACGGCGGCGCGAGATTTTCGAGCCCTATCATGATCGCATCGATGCCGCGATCGACGCCCGCCTGCACGACAAGCGGCCGACGGTGCTGGTGTCGCTGCACAGCTTCACGCCCGTCTATGCCGGCGTCGCGCGGCCCTGGCACATCGGCGCGCTGTACAACCGCGACACCGTGCTGCCGCAGCTGCTGTTGAAACATCTGCGCAGCGAAGGCGATCTCGTCGTCGGCGACAACGAGCCTTACGCGGTCAGCGACCTCACCGACTACACCATCCCCGTCCACGGCGAAGGGCGCGGTCTCGTCAACACCGGCATCGAGATCCGGCAGGATCTGATCGCCGACCACGCGGGCCAGCAGCAATGGGCCGAACGGCTGGCAAGGATCCTTGCCGAGGTCGCGGTGGAGCTGAAGGCGGAGCTGCTGGTGTAAGCCTCACTTCGCCCTGGTCAGCGCCAGCCAGATGCCGCCGCCGATCATGAAGCCGCCGGAGATGCGCGACATCATCCGCGTGCGGCGCGCCGAGAAGAATTTTCGCGCGCGGCCTGCGGCGATGGCGTAGAGCGCATCGGTCACCACGGCGGTGACCATGAAGGTCGCGCCCAGCAGCGCGACTTGCGGAAAGTGCGGCTGGTTCATGTCCATGAACTGCGGGATGAAGGCGCCGAAGAACACCAGCACCTTCGGGTTCGACAGCAGCACCAGAAAACCCTGCAGGAAGAAGCCGCCGCGCGGCGGCGGAGGCGGTGTGTCGACATCGACGCCCTCGACCGGCGCCCAGATCAGCTTGATGCCGAGCCAGACCAGATAAGCGGCGCCGGCAAAGCGCACCCAGTCGAACCAGTAGCCCATGGTCGCCATCAGCGAGGTCAGGCCGACCGCGACGATGCCGATGACGATGGCAAGGCCGGCCTGCGCGCCGGCCACGTTGGTGAGCGCGGCGCGCGTGCCGTGGCGCAGGCCATTGGCGATGACGAGGGTGACGATCGGCCCCGGCAGCAGCGCCAGCGCAATGCAGGCGGCGACGAAGGCGAAATAGGCTTGCATGGACATCATGGGGGAGACTCGGCTGATGGCGGCTTGCGGGTATTAATGCATGGGATGAGCGCAGAGGGAAGTGAGATGAGCGCAAGGTGCGCGCTCAACCGGCAGCGTCATCCTCCGCGAAAGCGGGGGATCCAGTACGCCGCAGCTTCTCCGTATCCCACCAGCGTCTCTGGAATACTGGATCCCCCGCCTTCGCGGGGGACGACAGCGTTGAATGTGGAAGCCGGCGTACCAACATCGACGCCGACATCGCCCCGCGCCGCATCGTCAGTTCTTCGGCAGGCCGGCGACATTGCGCGCCGGGCCGGTCAGCTCCAGGATATGCAGGCCGGTATTGGCGCGGTCGACGATGTAGATGTAGCCGCGGTCATCGGTCTCGACATTGTTGGTCTGGATCGCGACCTTGCAGCGCTCGCCGCCCTCGATCGGAATGCAGCGCTTGTCGGTCGCGGCCGTGATCGACGGAATGAAGTAGCCGACTTCCTTCGGGTGGTAGGGATCACGGATGTCGAGCGCACGCACGCCGGCGTTGAAGAAGGCGATGAAGGCCATCTTCTTGTAATAGACCGGCGCCATGCTCTCGTTGGAGGAATGCGAGCCGAACCGCCCGCCGCGCTGACAGAACTGCCCGCTCGCCTCCGGCACGGTATAGCTCGAGATCATCATCGGCCGCGTCTCGGTGGTGACGTCGGCGAACCACACCATCTGCCGCGCCTCGCCGCATTCGTTGAGGATCGCTTCATTCACGATCATGACGATGTCGCGGGTCTTGCCGTCCTTGTCCTCGGAAAATTCCGCGATCGGCATGTCGAGCATCGGAAACGTCGTATGCGCGCCGTTGAAGGCCGACGTCGGCATGCGCGCAATCTCGGGATAGCGCAGATTGTCCGGCGTCGGCTCTTTCGGCCCGTTCAGGAGCTTGTCGCGATCGACGATCTGCAAAATGCCGCCCTTGTTGGTGCCGTAGCCGAAACAGACGCGGTTGCCGTCGGGCCCGGTCGAGATCGGCCCGTGCAGCTCGGTCGGCACCGCGCCGGTCGAACCGGGCTCCTGACCGGGCAGACCGAAGTCGCGGATCTTCTGCGGATGCGCGGGATCGGAGAGATCATAGATCTGCGTCATGCGCCGCGTGCGCCAGTCCGGCGCGCCCGAGACGAGATAGGCAATGCCGGTGTCGCACTCCCACCAGCTCTTGTGGGTGTCCTTCAGGCCGCCGATGCGCGTGATGAGCACTGGGCTCGCGGGATCAGTGACGTTCCAGATCTCGTGCGCCTCGCCGCCGAAGGTCCTGAGCATGTAGACCGCGTTGGGATCGCCCTTCGGCAAGGCCTTGCCGTCGCACACCCGCACCATCTGCGCGCCGCCGGATTCGTACTTGCCCTCCTGCCCCGGCAGATGCCGCAGATATTTCGGACGCGCGGGATCGGTGACGTCGACGATAGAGGTTCCGTTCGGCTCGGCCTTGCCCGTCATCGGGTTGACGGGCGCGGGCACATCATCAGTGCCGCCGTGATGGCCGATATAGGCGATCCACCGATCGCCCTGGTGATGGATGGTCGGCTGATAGGCGCTGCGGGCCTGGAGGTCGTTGCTCCCGACGAGCTTCATGTTGGACGCTTCAGGCGGCGCGCCGATGGTCTGCTTCTGCGCCTGGGCCGCGGTGCTGCACGCTAAAAGGACGAGAGCGGCAACAAGTGAAACGCGACGGAACATCAACGTCCTCCCGGAACCAATCTATGTCGGCTGAGCGTCGAGGCTAGCACGGCCGATTGCGCGCGCCAAAGACTCCATCTTGACATGCAACCATTTGGTTGCCTATTATCGGCCATGGATGAGGTCTTCAAAGCGCTCGCCGATGCGTCACGACGGTCGCTGCTCGACAAGCTTCACGCCAAAAACGGCCAGACGCTGAACGAGCTCTGCGAGGGCCTTGCGATGACGCGACAGGCCGTGACCAAGCACCTTGTCATTCTGGAAGAGGCCAACCTGGTCACCACCATCAGGCATGGCCGCGAGAAGCTGCACTATCTCAATCCGGTGCCGATCCATCAGATCGGCGAACGCTGGATCAAAAAATTCGAGCGCGGCAAGCTCGCCGCACTCAGCGAGTTGAAACGCCAGTTGGAGAAGCGCGATGAGTAAGCCGGAGTTCGTCTACGTGACCTATATCGAGACCACGCCGGAAAAGCTGTGGGAAGCGCTGACGTCGAGCGAATTCACCAGGCAGTACTGGTTCGGCGCCGAGGTTCGCTCCGACTGGAAGGTCGGCTCGCCCTTTGCGCTCGCGCTCGACGGCGAAGTCACCGATTCCGGCGAAATCCTCGAGGCCGATCCGCCGCGCCGCCTGTCCTACAGCTTCAAGCACGAGAAATTCGAAGAGCTGCGCGGCGAGCCGATCTCACGCGTCGTCTTCACCATCGAACCGTTCGGCGCGCTCGTGCGTTTGACCGTGTTGCATGACGGCTTCGTCGAGGGCGGCAAATATCTCGGCGCCGTCTCCAATGGCTGGCCGGCGATCCTGTCCGGGCTCAAGAGCCTGCTGGAGAGGGGCAAAGTCCTCGCCATCCCGCGCACGGCGCTCAACAAGGGATTCGACGCAAAATGAACCTCGATCAATTCAAGCCGCTGACGGTCTACACCATCTACATCGCTTCGACGCCGGAGAAGGTGTGGGAGGCGCTGACCTCGGCCGAGTTCAGCAAGCAGTATTTCTCCGGCTTTGCGGTGGAGATGGAGCCGAAGCTCGGCGGCAGTTTCATCGTGCACGCACCCGACGGCTCCGAACACATCCGCGGCGAAGTGTTCGAATACGATCCGCCGAGGAGGCTCACGGTGAGCTGGAACGTCAATTGGCCCGACCTCGTGGAAAAGCTCGGCACCACCATTGTCACCTACGAGATCGAGCCAGCCGGCGAAGCCGTCCGCCTCACCTTGAGCCAACGCCACGACCGCGAGCTCAGCGACGATATTCTCTCCGGCGGCCGCACCGGCTGGCCCGCGATCCTCTCCGGATTGAAGAGCTTGCTGGAGACCGGCAAGGCGCCGCAGATCGAGATGTCCCCACCGGTGAGATTGCTGGAAGCGCTGAAGGCGATGGGCATCAAGACCCCGTAAGGTGAGACGGGGTCTGTCTCCGCGAACTCGGTATCGTGGGGTGGGCAAAGACGCACTTGCGCCGTGCCCACGACCGAGTCGACACCGCAACAGACGCGTGGGCACGCTTCCGCCTTCGCTCTGCGAGCTACGGCGGACAAGTCGCTTTGCCCGCCCTACGGCACTGCCCAAGGACAAAGGAAAGCAACTAGCTACACCGGCACCACCAGCCGCCGATAAAGATGCCAGGTCGCATGCCCGAGCACGGGCAGTGTCACGATCAGCCCGAGAAAGTAAGGCAGCGCCGAGACGATCAGCAGCATCACGATCACGGCGGCCCATGTGATCATCGGCAGCGGGCTCGTCACCACCGCGCGCACGCTTGTCACCATCGCCGTGACGAAATCGACCTCGCGGTCGAGCAGCAGCGGAAACGACACCACGGTCAGCGAGAACAGGATCAGCGACAGCACCGCACCGACCGCATTGCCGATGCCGAGGAACAGCAGGCCTTCATTCGTGGTCAGCACCACGGTCATGAATTCCTGAAGGCTCGAGAACGAAGCGTGCAGGCCGAGCAGCAGCGCGATCAAAAGCCGCACCTGGTACATCCAGATCACGAACACGAACAGCGTGACGAACGCCATCCAGCCGATCTCGCTGCGCGCGCGCACGGCCGACCAGATCGCGCCGAAGGAGACCGGCTCGCCGCGCTCGCGGCGGCGGCTGACCTCATAGAGCCCGATCGCCACGAACGGCCCGATCAACGCGAAGCCTGCCGCCAGGGGATAGACGAGATAGACCATACCGAAGGCGGTGAGGCACAGCATGACGGCGATCCCGCCGGCGGCGTAGAGCGCGCCGAAGCAGAGACCGTAAAACGGCAGCGCCTGGAAATCGCGCAGACCCTCGACCAGCGCCTCGGCGATATCGGTCGCCGCGACGCGACGTACCACCGGATCGACCTTGCCGGAGATGGACATCAGCTCCCTCCACACATCGACGCGATGTTTCGTCGCGCGCATGCTGCGATACTAGCGCCGCCGCGCGCAGGCGCAACTTGATGCGAACCGGCGCGAAGAGCAGCGGCGAGGTAACAATGCTCGCGGTGTGAAATCCTTCACCATCGGTGCGATTTTCGCGCCAATGCTATGGACTGGGCAGACGATCGTCCGCAAATTGTACCTCCGAGCAGATGCGTCTGAGAGCGGACCGCCCCACCGATGAGCCTGCGTACCCGGTTACTGATCCTCGTCATCGCCGCCATGCTGGTGCCGGCGATCCTGGTCGGGCTGCGCTTCGTGCAGAACCGGGCCAGCGAGATCGACGCGGCGCTGGCCAATCTGGCCGCATCCGCCGACGACATCGCCAGCGATCTGAACGAGAAGATCCAGGGCACCGCCCAGCTCCACTACGGTCTGGCCCGCGCCCGCGACCTCGACACGCGCGACAAGGCGGCGTGCTCGGCGTTTCTGTCGGAAGTGCGCGAGGAATACCCGCAGTTCACGGGCATCTTGACCATCGATCCCGACGGCAGCCTGTTCTGCGACTCGCTTCGGACCAACCGCACCCTCGACCTGAACGACCGCGGCTATTTCAAACAGGTCAAGGGTCTTCAAGGCGTCGTTGCCGCGGAGCCGGTGTTCGGCCGCCTCACCGGGCTATCGGTGCTCCAGATCGCCTATCCCGTGCGATCGGAGACGGGCGCGCTGAAGTTCGTGCTGCTCGCGTCCTTCAACCTGAACAAATTCGCGGAATTTCACGACAAGCGGCTGCTCGCCGAGAAGGACATCCTGTTCGTCGACGCAAAAGGTACGGTCCTGGTCGCCCCCAAGGGCGGCGGCTGGAGCGAGCCCGTCGGCGGGACCATTGCGGGCTCCGACCTGTTCCGCTTTGCCGCAGCGCCCGATGGCGAGCCATTTCGGGAAGTCACCGACCGCGGGGGCCGCACGCAGATCTGGGGCGTTGCCCGCTCGCCCTCGATGCGCAAGGCCGGCCTCACCATCATGGTCGGACGCTCCAAGGACGGACTGGTCGCGGCGGCGAACCGCCGGCTTTACGAGGACATGGCGATTCTCGCGGTGGCCTTGCTGCTGCTCCTGGCCGGCTTATGGATCCTCACGACCGTGAGCATCGGCCGCCAGATCGGGCGGCTCGCCACCATGGCGAAGAGGCTCGGACGCGGCGATCTCAGCGCGCGCATTCCGGAGCCCCATCCGGGCGGCGAGCTCGGCGGATTGATGACCCTGCTCAACGGCACGGCCGAATCGCTCGAACAGCAGCGCGCCGCGATCGCGGATCTCAACCAGAAGCTCAGCCAATCCCAGAAGATGGAAGCCATGGGCCAGCTCACCGGCGGCGTGGCGCATGATTTCAACAATCTCCTGACCGTCATTCTCGGCAACTCGGAGCATCTCGCCGACCAGCTGGCGGGAAACAAGGAATTGCACCGCATCGCCGGCGACATCGCGACCGCCGCCGAGCGCGGCTCTGACCTGACACGGAGCCTGCTCGCCTTCGCACGCAAGCAGCCGCTGCGGCCGAGAGAGATCGACATCGCCGAGAAGGTGCTCGGCATGGAGCAGCTTCTGCGTCGGACGCTGGGCGAGCACATCGAGTGCCGCTTCGCGTTCGAACGGGATTTATGGCCGGCCAGCGTCGATCCCGGCCAGCTGACGACGGCCCTGCTCAACCTCGTACTCAACGCGCGCGATGCGATGCCGGAGGGCGGCAAGCTGACGGTCGAGGTCCATAACAGCTCGCTCGGTGAATCCGACCTCGACGTCAACGGCGAGCCGCGGCCCGGCGACTATGTGATGGTGGCCGTCACCGATACCGGCAGCGGCATGAGCGCCGAGGTGGTCAGCCGCGCGTTCGAGCCGTTCTTCACAACCAAGGAGGTTGGCAAGGGGACCGGCCTCGGCCTGAGCATGGTCTACGGATTTGCACAACAGTCCGGCGGACTTGTGCAGATGCAGTCCGAGCCGGGACGAGGCAGTGTCGTCAGGCTGTTCTTTCCCCGTCTCGCAACACCGCCGAACGAGGATCCGCGCCCCGCGGAGGCGACCGTCACACAAGCGGGACACGAGACCGTTCTCCTCGTCGAAGACGACGATATGGTGCGGGCCTATGTCGAGAACGAGCTCAGGACGCTCGGCTACCGGGTCATCGCCACGTCGAACGGGCCCGCAGCACTGGAGCTGCTGCGCCAGCCCGGGGACATCCAGCTGCTGTTCACTGACGTCGTCATGCCCGGCGGCATGTTCGGGCCGGAGCTTGCGAGGCAAGCAACCGAGCTGCGGCCTGATCTTAAGGTGCTCTTCACCTCGGGCTACAGCCAGACTCCCGTCAAGACACCGGACGGGGGCGGCGACGCCCGCATTCTGACCAAGCCGTTCCGGCGAAAGGATCTTGCGGCGATGCTGCGGGCCGCGCTCTCGGAGCCGTCGCGGTAGATCAGGATGCTATCGCGAGCTGGAGCGCCACTGCGAGATTGGCCGCGAACAGGCCCGCGTCGATGACGAAGATCCGGAGCATCGGACCCTTCAACACCGGCCAGTAGGCGACCCCGACGCGTCCGCCACGCATCAGCACCGGGAGGTTATAGGCGAACTGGCTGAAATGGCAGGCCGAAAAGAACAGGAACAGCGTGAGCTGCGCCTCGACCGGCTGGAAGAAGAGCGGACGCGCAACCAGAAGGTAGAACGACAACAGCCCTATCGGCAGGTTCATCCCGCCCAGGAACGCAACGCTGGCCGCCAGGGTCGGCGCGATCGGATTGCTGCGCTCTTCCCGCGGCAGCAAGATCTTCAGCGTGTTGGCCTGCGCAATGCTGAACTGGATGAAGGCGCCGCCGAACCACAGCGAGTTGAGGAGCAGGACGATATCCGAAAGGCGCATGGTCATTTTCCGTAAAAGGCTTCGCTGCGCACGACGCGCCCCGTATCGTCGAAATCCATGAACTCGCTGGCGCGCGTGTCTCCGAGCTGCCACCACACCGTCAGGCGCGCGATGGTGTCGTCCCAGCTCCAGCTCAGGATCTTCAGGTCCGCGCTTTCGATGTGGCCATAGGCTTTGCGCCAATAGGCGCGGATATTCTCGATGCCGGCGACGACAGGAGAACCGGTCAGCGTCAGCGCCAGAGGGCTGCGCATCTGCGCATTCTCTGCAAAATGCGCCACCACCGCGTCGATATCGACCTTGCACCAGTTCGCGCACCATGCCGCGACGAAGCGTTCGGCGGCCGCGCGAGTCATCTTCTGCGCGCTCAATGGATTCTGTCCGCTCATGACACGGGCCCTCCCGGCCTGTTGCCAGGACAGTGGCAAAGCCCGCTTCTCATGTCAACTACATTGACTTTAAGAGCCGTCAATTGTTATCGGCGATCGTCCCCATGACCGCCATCCATGCCGCCGCCCCGGATGCGCCGACGCGATCGAACGCCTCGCGCAAAACCTTGCGCTCGTGGTCCGAGGCCCGTTGCTCGATGCGCTGCCCGGCGGACGTCAGACGCAGCAGCTTCGAGCGATGCTGCTCGGGCGAGCGCTTCGACGTCACCAGCTTGCGCTCCAGCAGCAGACTGAGCGGCCGGCTCAAAGCCTGCTTGGAAATGCCGAGGACCTCGAGCAGCGAGCCGATCGCAATATCGGGCCGCCGCGCCACCACGTAGAGAATGCGATGATGCGGACGCGACAGGCCCTGCTTTGCGAGATATTCGTCCGCGTCCAGCGTCATGCCGCGCCAGCCGTAATACATGAGCTCCAGCGCCGCATCGAGATCGTGCAGCTTGTCGAGCGAGGCGCGGTGAAGTCCCGCGGCTTGAGACGTCTTGGCCATTGTCGGAAGTCAGCCCTTGTAAGAAGTCAGCCCTTTAAGAAGTCAGCCCTTGGCCCGCAGCTCGCGCCGCAGCACCTTGCCGGTCGCCGTCATCGGCAGCGTCTCGGCGAATTCGACGAACCGCGGATATTCATGCGCGGCGAGCTGCACCTTGACGAACTCCTGGATCTCGCGCGCCAGCGCGTCGGTGCCGGTAAAGCCCGGACGCAGCACGATCCAGGCTTTGATCGATTCGGTGCGGATCGGATCGGGAATGCCGACCACCGCGGCCATTGCCACCGAGGGATGCTTCATCAGCGTGTGCTCGATCTCGGAGGGGCCGACGCGATAACCGGCGGTGGTGATGACGTCGTCCTCGCGGCTGACATACCAGAAATAGCCATCCTCGTCCTGCACGCCGAGATCGCCGGTGAGCAGGAATTCGCCTGCATATTTCTTCGCCGTCGCCTCCGGATTGCGCCAGTATTCGAGCATAGTGACGGGGCATGGCTGGCGCACGCCGATGATGCCCCGCTGGCCGCGCGGCAATTCTTCGCCCTTGTCGTTGACGATGCGGACGTCGAAGCCCGGCGTCGCCTTGCCCATCGAACCCGGGCGGATCGGAAACAGGTTGGAGTTGCTGCCGATCACGAGATTGCACTCGGTCTGGCCGAACACCTCATGCGCGTCGATGCCGAAGGTCTCGCGCACCCATCCCAGCAGTTCGCCGCCAAGGGACTCGCCGCCCGTGAAGATGCTGCGGAGCTTGACACCCGAGTGCTTCACGCCCGCCTGCCGCATCAGCTTCAGCGCGGTCGGCGGCAGGAAGACGTTGCGGACGCCGAGATCGGCCATCATCTGCATCGCCGCCTGCGGCTCGAATTTGCGCGCGCGATGCCCGACCAGGGGGATGCCGTGATACCAGAATGCGAGCAGGCCGTTGACGAGGCCGCCGATCCAGGCCCAGTCCGCCGGCGTCCACATGAGATCGCCGGGACGCGGCAGGAAGTTGTGACACATCTCGACATTGGGGAGATGGCCTAGCACGACGCGGTGCGCATGCAGCGCGCCTTTGGGATTTCCTGTCGTGCCCGAGGTGTAGATGATCAGCGCGGGATCGTCGGCGGCGGTGTCGACGGTCGCAAAGTCCTCGGACGCGGTTTCGATCGCCGGCCAGAATGGCTTTGCGCCGGCGTGGACGGCGCCGCTCGTGATATAGATGTCCTGCAAATAGGGCAGCCGCTCGCGGATCTTCGTGAGCTTCTCCCAGCCCGCCTCATCAGTGATGATTGCCTTCGCCTGTGAATTCGACAGGCGGAATTCCAGCGCGTCCTCGCCGAACAGTGCGAACAGCGGGATCGAGACCAGGCCTGAGCGGAACGCCGCCATATGCGCGATCGGCAGCTCCAGCGATTGCGACAGGAACACCGCGACGCGGTCGCCGCGCGAAAGCCCATCGGCCTTCAGCACATTGGCAAAGCGGCGCGACATGTCCGCGACCTCGTCGAAGGAGGTTCGCGTGGTGGCGCCGTTCTCGTCGACATAGATCAGCGCGAGCCGGCCGGTGCCGTCGGCATGCCGATCGCAGCATGCTTCCGCCATGTTGAAGCGCGCCGGGATGTCCCAGCGGAAGTTGCGAGTGAGCTCGTCGTAGGTTGCAGCTTCGGTCAGCATGGCTTGGTCGTTTCCCAGCAACTCCGTCATGGCCGGGCTTGTCCCGGCCATCCACGTTCTTCTTGCTTTGGCGACACTCTAAGGCCGTGGATGCCCGGGACAAGCCCGGGCATGACGGCTGAGTGCGTGCTTACCTTACCGTCGCGAAGAACTTCCTGACATCGCGCACGAACAGCTCCGGCTGCTCGAACGCGGCGAAATGGCCGCCCTTCTCCATCTCGCTCCAATGCGTGATGTCATGGAAGTTGGGTTCCATCCAGCGCCGCACCGGCGTGATGATCTCCTTGGGGAACGCGGCGACGCCCGTCGGCACCTTGACGACAGGCGTGGTGCGGCGCTTGCCAAAACTTTCCCAGTAGAGCCGCGCCGAGGAGGTTGCCGTCTCCGTCACCCAATAGAGCATGACGTTGTCGAGCAACTCGTCCCTGGTGAAGATGTTCTCGGGATGGCCGTTGCAATCGGTCCAGGCCCAGAATTTTTCCAGAATCCAGGCCGCCTGCCCGCTCGGCGAATCCGTCAGGCCATAGCCGAGCGTCTGCGGGCGCGTCGATTGCTGCTTCGAATAGCCGGAGTCGAGATCGACGTAATGCTTGAGGCCGGCGAGCGCGCGCTTCTCCTCCGCGGTCGGCTCGCCCTCCATGCGCGGCGGCGAGTTGAAGGACAGCGTGATGTGAATGCCGGCGCAGTGCGCCGCATCCTGCGCGCCGAGCGAGGCCGTCACCGCCGAGCCCCAATCGCCGCCTTGCGCGCCGTAGCGGGCATAGCCCAGCCGCTCCATCAGCTGCGCCCAGGTCGCGGCGATGCGATCGACGCCCCAACCGGTCGCCTTCGGCTTGGCGGAGAAGCCGAAGCCCGGCAGCGAAGGACAGACGACGTGAAACGCGTCCGCGGGATTGCCGCCATGCGCGATGGGATCGGTGAGCGGCGCGATCACCTTCTGGAATTCGACGATCGAGCCGGGCCAGCCATGGGTGATGATCAGCGGCAGCGCGTTTGGTTCTTTCGAGCGCACATGCAGAAAATGAATGTCGAGCCCGTCGATCTCGGTGGTGAACTGCGCGAAGCGGTTGAGCTTTGCCTCGCGCGCCCGCCAGTCATACTCGCTCGCCCAGTAGGCACAGACCTCCCGGATCCATTGCAGCGGCGCGCCCTGGCTCCAGTCGTCGACCAGCTCCGCCTCCGGCCAGCGCGTGCGGGCGAGCCGCGATTTGAGATCGGAGAGAATGTCGTCGCTGATCGCGATGCGGAACGGCTTTATGGCGCCGGTCATGGTGCCTCCCGATTTTTGTTGTCGAGAGAGTAGACCGGATCGCAGCCACGTCAAAGGTACCCATCCTCCCCTGGAGGGGAGGATCGGTTCGCATGAAGCGAAGCGGCATGCGAACCGAGGTGGGGTGACAGTCTTTCCGCGGAAGCGCTGCCCGAGTGGAGAGATCACCCCACCCCGCTCGCGCTTCGCGCGATCGACCCTCCCCTCCAGGGGAGGGTAAGCAGCTAGCCCGACAGCGCGCCCTTCACGAGACCGCTCGCCTTGCCGAAATCCATTTGTCCCGCGTACTTCGCGCGCAGCACGGCGATCACCTTGCCCATGTCCTTCATGCCGGCGGCGCCGGTTTCAGTGATCGCGTCCGCGATCGCCTTCTTCACCTCATCGTCGGCCATCTGCTTTGGCAGATACGCCGAGATCACCGCGATCTCCTCGCGCTCCTGGGCCGCGAGCTCGGCGCGGCCGCCTTTTTCGTAGAGCTCGACCGACTCCTGCCGCTGCTTGATCATCTTCTGAAAGACGCCGAGCAGGTCGGCGTCCGACAACGGCGGCTTGCCCTGCCCGCGCGCATCGATGTCGGCATTCTTGATGGTCGAATTGACCATGCGCAGCGTGGACAGCTTGCGCTCGTCCTTGGCCTTCATGGCCTCCTTGACCGCATTGTTGATGTCGTCGCGCAACATGATCGTGATCCCTTCGAATATCTGACGCCTGATCTAGGCCGTTCGCGGCCCCTAGACAACCTCGGTTCCGAGCCATTCGGTCAGGGCCCGCACTGTCGCTTCCGGCTGCTCGGCTTGCGGCAAGTGCCCGCAGCGATCGAGGACTTTGAGCCTTGCACCGGCGATGCCCTCGGCCATCTCCTTCGAGAGCGCATTCGGGATGGTGTTGTCGGCATCGCCCGTCAACACCAGCGTCGGGCATTTGATGGCCGCAAGCGTCGGGCGAGAATCCACCCGTGCGATGATCGCGGTCTGCTGCCGCAGATAGCCCTCAACGCCGACATCCTCGTCCTGCGCATGGACGAGCTTCAGAATATCGGCATCATCGCGCCGCGACGGATGCACGAGCTCCGGAAAACTCTCCTCGCGGACGGCGCGGAGCTCGCCGCGCCTGGCGCGCTCCATCAGGCCGCGGCGGCGCGCGGTCGCCTCCGGCGTGTCGGGTCGCGCCTGGGTGTTGATCAGCGCGAGCTTGGCCACCCGCTCGGGCGCCTGGCGCATGATCTCGAACGCGATGTAGCCGCCCATGGAATGGCCGGCGAGCGCGAAGCGCGGCGGGGCCTCGCTCAGCACGCGGGCGGCGATCGCCGCCATGCTGTCGTCGCGGATATGGTTGGCAACCATGACCGGGCCGAAGCGCCACAGCGCCGGGATGACAGGGGCATAGATCCGGGCCGAGGAGGCCAGCCCCGGAACCAACAGAATCGGGGTGGTCTGGTCCATTATTGCCTCGCAAGCCCAGGAATTTGCCGGAAATTGTGCGGCCAAGCTTAGGAGCCCGAGACGGGCTGTCAAATATGCAAAAACGCATGTGAATCGGCGCATCTGCGCTTTGACGGGGGCGTCCGGCAGGCTTATGAAACGCGCTCATGACACAACATGACAACGATCCCGCTTGGCCGGACCATAAACCGACCGCGCTCCTCGTGCTCGCCGATGGCACCGTGCTCGAAGGCTTTGGCCTCGGCGCCGAAGGCCACGCCGTTGGTGAAGTCTGCTTCAACACCGCGATGACCGGCTATGAGGAGATCCTCACCGATCCCTCCTATGCCGGCCAGCTCATCACCTTCACCTTCCCGCATATCGGCAATGTCGGCACCAACGAGGAAGACATCGAGACGGTGAACATGGCCGCCACACCCGGGGCCCGCGGCGTGATCCTGCGCACCGCGATCACCGATCCCTCGAACTACCGCGCCACCAAGCATCTCGACCAGTGGCTGAAGGCGCGCGGCATCATCGGCCTCTCCGGCATCGACACCCGCGCCCTGACCGCGCTGATCCGCAGCAAGGGCATGCCCAACGCCGTGATCGCGCACGCCAAGAACGGCGAGTTCGACCTGCATGGGTTGAAGGAAGAAGCGCGCGAATGGCCCGGCCTCGAGGGCATGGACCTCGTGCCGATGGTCACAAGCGGCCAGCGCTTCACCTGGGACGAGACGCCGTGGCTGTGGGACAAGGGCTTTGGCCGCCAGGACAAGGTGGAGTTCAACGTCGTCGCCATCGACTACGGCATCAAGCGCAACATCCTGCGCCTGCTCGCCGGCGTCGGCTGCAAGGTGACGGTGGTGCCGGCGACGACCTCGTCCGAAGACATTCTGGCGATGAAGCCGGACGGCGTGTTCCTGTCCAACGGTCCGGGCGATCCGGCCGCCACCGGCAAATATGCCGTGCCTGTGATCCGGGACGTCATCAAGTCGGGCACGCCGACCTTCGGCATTTGCCTTGGCCACCAGATGCTCGGCCTCGCCGTCGGCGCGAAGACGAAGAAGATGCATCAGGGCCATCACGGCGCCAACCACCCCGTGAAGGACGAGACCACCGGCAAGGTCGAGATCACCTCGATGAACCACGGTTTTGCCGTGGACGAGAGTACGCTGCCGAAGGGCGCGACGCAGACCCACATCTCGCTGTTCGATGGCTCCAATTGCGGCATCCAGCTCGACGGCAAGCCGGTGTTCTCGGTGCAGTATCATCCTGAGGCCTCGCCAGGCCCGCGCGACTCGCACTATCTGTTCCAGCGTTTTGCGGATCTGATGCGGCAGAAGAAGAGCGCGTAAGACGCGCGCTCTCACGCCCCGCCGAACCAGGGCCTACCACTCGCCGCTCTCTGGGTCCCGGCTCTGCGCCGCAGCGTTGCACGCTGCAGCTCGTCCGGGACAGGTGACCTGTTGAGGAACACCTCCACACGATAGAATGTTGTCCCGCTGTCTTTTGCAGCCGGAGCCCCACCATGTCCGTCGTCCGCGACAAGGCCGAGCCGCTCGCCATCGTGTTCGAGGATGACGGGCTCGTGCCGAACAACATCCTTCCGTTCCTGGTCTACCAGGGTGCGGTGAAGCTCGACCCGAAGCGGCCGGAAGAGACCATCGAGAACCTGTTCGAAGCGAACGGCTGGGGCGGGACGTGGCGCAACGGTGTCTACGATTATCTGCACTACCACGCGACGGTGCATGAGGTGCTCGGCGTGGCGCGTGGCAGTGCCCGCGTCCGCTTCGGCGGCGACCATGGCCAGGAGCTTGAGGTCAAGGCGGGTGATGTCGCGGTCCTGCCGGCCGGCACCGGACATCAATGCATCAAGGCGAGCGACGATTTCTGCGTGATCGGCGCCTATCCGCCGCGATCGCAGATGGAGGTCACCCGCGCAACGCCGGAGAACCACGCCAAGGCGCTGAAAACGATTCCAGAGGTCGCGCTGCCGCCGGCCGATCCGGTGACGGGCACGGATGGGGCGTTGATGCGGCTGTGGCGGTAGCCATAAAGGCGGTGCCGTAGGGTGGGCAAAGCGAAGCGTGCCCACCATCCGATTTGAGCCATAATGAGATCGTGGGCACGGCGCGCAAGAGCGCGCCTTTGCCCACCCTACGGCAGAGCGCCCTACGCCGCGTTGCTGCCTTCCTGCCGCGTCGCCTCGAACAGGAACCACGTCCGGCGCTCGGTCTCGTCGATGAAGACTTCGAGGATGCTGGCGCTGGCGACATCGCCGGCGTCGTCGCAGACGTCGTGCGCTTTGCGCATCGCAGCCGCGACGTGCTTGTTGTCCTGCATCAGTTCGCGCAGCATTTCGCGCGGCGGGACATAGTCCTCGTTGTTGTCCTTGATGGTCTGGAGCTTTGCGACCTGGCCGATCGACTTCAGCGTGGTGCCGCCGATCTTGCGGACGCGCTCGGCAAGCTGGTCGGTGGTGGCGAAGATCTGGTCGGACTGCTCGTCAAGCAGCAGATGATAGTCGCGGAAGTGCCGGCCGCTGATGTGCCAATGGAAATTCTTGGTCTTCAGATACAGCGCGAAGGCGTCGGCCAGAAGTACGTTGAGCGCCTCCGAAACCTTCTTGACCCCGTCGGGCGACAGGTCGGTGGGGGTATCGAGATCGGGCGAGACCTTGTTGTTGGTTTTGCTCACGGGAAGCCTTCCTGTTAGGACGCGGACATTGACGGCGCGCCGTCGCACCCCTAACGCAAGGCGGGCAGCGCCGGTTCCTTGACGGGAACCGTTTGGCCGGGACCTTCGAATACCATGGACGATTGGATCGATTATTACGACTCGACGCACACGATCTATGTCAGCAAGCTGCATCGCGACTTGCACTTCCAGATCATCGCGCGGGACATCATCGGCTACATCTCCTCGCCGGACGCGACGGTGCTGGACTATGCCTGCGGCGAGGCGCTGTCGGCGAGCCAGGTGGCCGCTAGCTGCGGCCAGCTGATCCTCGCCGAGCCCGCGCCGGGCGTGCGCGGCCGGCTGATCGCGCGGTTTGCCCCGAACACCAGGATCCGCGTCCGCTCGCTCGACGATGTCCGCAAGATGCAGGACCAGTCGATCGACCTCGTCGTGATGAACTCGGTCGCGCAATACATGGCGCAGGACGAGCTCGACGCCGCGCTCCTCACCATCCGCCGCATCCTGAAGCCCTCCGGTAAGCTGGTGCTGGGGGACATCCTCCAGCCCAATGTCGGCATGTTCAGGGACGTCATGGCGCAGCTCGGCTTCGGCCTGCGCCACGGTTTCTTGAAAGACGCGCTGATCGGGCTGATCAGCACCGCGCTGTCCGACTACCGTCATCTGCGTACGCGCATCGGGCTCCAGCGCTACAGCGAGGAGGAAATCACCGCCAAGCTGAGAGCGGCCGGGTTCGCGGTCCAGCGCGCCCACACCAATATCGGCCACAATCGCTGGCGCATGACCTTCATCGCACGGCCGCCTCTGGTTCGTTAAGCATAACAATTAGCCGTTGTAGCTTGTCGCACTGCAATCGGTAATGATCGCCTCGGCCCGGTGGCGGAAGCGTCTACGCGAGGGCGGTGCAACGCTCTACATCCTGGTTCAAATCCAGGCCGGGTCTCCAGCCTTCGCTGCTTACGCAGCTTCGGCTCGGCAAGCCTTCTCGTGGCGAAGGCTGCCGCGGCGAAGCCCGAAGGGGCGAAGCCGGGCGTGGTCAGCAATCCGCCCCAACCTCAATCCGCCGCAACCACTTCACCCTCCGGCAGCAACTGAAGCCGCTCGGCATCCCTGGCCGCGGATTTAATCACCGCATCGAGCAGGCCGGGAAAACGCGCGTCCAGATCCTCGCGGCGCAGCCGCATGAAGCGGTTGGTGCCGGCCACGCGCGTCTGCATCACGCCGCATTCGCGCAGCTTGGCGAAGTGATAGGCGAGGTTGGACTTGCCTGCGAGCCCGTTGAAGTCGCCGCAGCAGAGCTCGCTGCTGACACGTTCCTGCTGGGCAAGCTGGTAGACGATGGCGAGCCGGATCGGATCGCTCAGGCAATCCAGCACCATCGGCAATTCGATCTGCTCGCGGGTCGGGTGGAGAGGTGTGCGGCTCATGACCCTTGAATCATAGCGAAGCGGCCGCAATGTTCAATAGTTCTTGAACCAATTGACTTACAAACCACTACACCCAATAGTTCAATAAACGTTGAACATAGGGATATCGTCGAATGAGCGTGTTCTGGCTGGCCCTGGCGGCCTTTGCGATCGGCACCGAAGGCTTTGTTATCGCAGGTCTTTTGCCCGGCATCGCAGCAGATTTGCAGATTTCGGTCTCCGCCGCCGGCCAATTGGTCACGGCCTACGCCCTCACCTATGCCGTGGGCTCGCCGATCCTGGCCGTCGCGCTAAACAATATCGACCGCCGAACCGTGCTGGCCCTGGCGCTGGCGACCTTCATCGCCGGAAATCTCGCCGCGATGGTGGCTTCCAGCTACGCCCTGCTGCTGGCCTCGCGGATGCTGATGGCGCTGGGCTCCGGGCTTTGCATGCCGACGGCGCTCGCGGTGTCCGTGGCGGTCGCCTCGCCGGAACGGCGCGGCCGAGCGGTGGCGCTGGTCACGTCGGGCCTGACGGTCGCGACCGTCATCGGCGTTCCCCTCGGCAACCTCGTCGGCAGCCTGCTCGGCTGGCGCGCGACCTTTGCCATGGTCGCCTTGATCGGCACTGTTGCGCTCGCCGGCCTGCTGCTCGGCCTACCCCGCGGCCTGCCACGCAACACCGCCTCGCTGGGCGAACGGCTGGCGGTGGCGCGTCACAGCAATGTCCTGGTCGCGCTTGTGATCACGATCCTATGGGCGCTCGGCGGCTTCACCGTGTTCACCTATTTCGCGGTTCCGCTACGCGGCCTCGGCTTCGATGCGTCGCAAATCAGCCTTGCGTTGCTGGTGTTTGGCGGCGCGGCCGCGATCGGGAACATGTTCGGCGGCTTACTTGCCGACCGGCTCGGTACGCTCGCCACCGTGGGCCTCGGGCTCGCCGGCATGGCAGCTGCGCTGATCCTGCACTCGGTGGTCCTGAAGCTGATGCCGGGCCAGGCGCACTATGCGGTGCTGGGCACGATCTTCCTCTGGGGCATCTCGGGCTGGGCATTCTACCCGGCCCAGGTCGCCAGCATCATCCGGATCGAGCCGCAGGCCTCGATGATCGCGCTCTCGCTCAACGCCTCCGCCATGTATCTCGGCTTCGCCATCGGCGGGGCATTGGGCGGGGCGGTGCTGGCGACCCTCTCGCCGAACGACCTCGGCTGGATCGGCGGAATGAGCGTTGCGGCCTCACTTCTGGTGCATCTCGCCCGTGGTTGGCAGGCTAGGCCAAAACCCGTCAAAATTGCCGGTTGATGGGCGTTTTTCGGGGTTTCGCCGCCCCAGAATCTGGTCTAAGACCCACCCGCGCGCGAGGGAGACCACCGCGCTCTCGGCCAAAGGGACGCGCAGGAGCGCGCCCTTTTTTTGTGCCCAAATTCCAGTCCGGCGAGAGTTGATGCCCAAACGTACAGACATCACCACCATCCTGATCATCGGCGCCGGTCCCATCGTGATCGGCCAGGCCTGCGAGTTCGACTATTCGGGCACCCAGGCGGTGAAGACGCTGAAGGAAGAGGGCTATCGCATCGTCCTCGTCAATTCCAACCCGGCCACCATCATGACCGACCCGGAATTGGCCGATGCGACCTATATCGAGCCGATCACGCCCGAGATCGTCGCCAAGATCATCGAGAAGGAACGTCACGTCATTCCCGGCGGCTTCGCGCTGCTGCCGACCATGGGTGGACAGACCGCGCTGAACTGCGCGCTGTCGCTGCGCCAGCAAGGCACGCTGGAGAAGTTCGACGTCGAGATGATCGGCGCCACCGCCGACGCGATCGACAAGGCCGAGGATCGCCAGCTTTTCCGCGAGGCCATGACCAAGATCGGTCTCGAGACGCCGAAGTCGCGGCTCGCCAATGCCTCCGCCCTGAAGAAGTCCTTCCGCGACAAGCGTCAGGCTGAACGCGAAAAGCTCTCGGGCGCGGCCCTCGAAGAGCACGATCGGCAGTGGACGCTGGGCGAAAGCGACCGCCGCAAGCGCTATCAAGAATACGCCTTCGGCCAGGCCATGATGGCGCTGTCCGAGATCGGCCTGCCCGCGATCATCCGCCCCTCCTTCACGATGGGCGGCACCGGCGGCGGCATCGCCTACAACAAGGAAGAGTTCCTCGACATCATCGAGCGCGGCCTCGATGCGTCTCCAACCAACGAAGTGCTGATCGAAGAATCCGTGCTCGGCTGGAAAGAGTACGAGATGGAGGTGGTGCGCGACAAGAAGGACAATTGCATCATCGTCTGCTCGATCGAGAACCTCGATCCGATGGGCGTGCACACCGGCGATTCCATCACGGTGGCGCCGGCCCTGACGCTGACCGACAAGGAATACCAGATCATGCGCGACGCCTCGTTGGCGGTGCTGCGCGAGATCGGGGTGGAGACCGGCGGCTCCAACGTGCAGTTCGGCGTCAATCCCGAGGACGGCCGCATGGTCGTTATCGAGATGAATCCGCGCGTGTCGCGCTCCTCGGCTCTGGCTTCGAAGGCCACCGGCTTTCCGATCGCAAAGGTCGCCGCCAAGCTCGCGGTCGGCTACACGCTCGACGAGATCGCCAACGACATCACCGGCGGCGCCACGCCGGCCTCGTTCGAGCCGACCATTGACTATGTCGTCACCAAGGTGCCGCGCTTCGCCTTCGAGAAATTCCCCGGCGCCTCCACCACGCTGACCACGTCGATGAAATCGGTCGGCGAAGTCATGGCGATTGGCCGCACCTTCCAGGAAAGCCTCCAGAAGGCACTGCGCGGGCTCGAGACCGGACTGACCGGCCTCGACGAGATCGAGATCGAAGGTCTCGGCCGCGACGACGACAAGAATGCGATCCGCGCCGCGCTCGGCACGCCGACGCCGAACCGGCTGCTCCAGGTCGCCCAGGCCATGCGGCTCGGCTGGTCGAACGAGGAGATTTTCAACTCCTGCAAGATCGACCCGTGGTTCCTCAGCGAGATGCGCGGCATCGTCGACATGGAGGAGAAGGTCCGCAAGAACGGCCTGCCGGGCAATGCCTTCGGCATGCGCACGCTCAAGGCCATGGGCTTCTCCGATGCGCGGCTCGCGGTGCTCGCCGAGACGACGGAGGCCGAGGTCACCGCCAAGCGCCACGCGCTCGACGTTCGCCCGGTGTACAAGCGCATCGACACCTGCGCTGCCGAATTCGCTTCGCCGACCGCCTATATGTATTCGACCTATGAGGCGTTGTTCGCCGGCGCGCCGGCGGACGAGAGCACGCCATCCGACAAGAAGAAGGTCATCATTCTCGGCGGTGGACCGAACCGCATCGGCCAGGGCATCGAGTTCGACTATTGCTGCTGTCACGCCTGCTTCGCGCTGCACGATGCCGGCTACGAATCCATCATGGTCAACTGCAACCCGGAGACGGTGTCGACCGACTACGACACCGCCGACCGGCTCTATTTCGAGCCGCTCACTGCCGAGGACGTGCTGGAGATCATCGCCAAGGAGCGCACAAATGGCACACTGCACGGCGTGATCGTGCAGTTCGGCGGCCAGACGCCGCTGAAGCTCGCGCGCGCCCTGGAAGCGGCCGAAGTGCCGATCCTCGGCACCTCGCCTGATGCCATCGACCTTGCGGAAGACCGCGACCGCTTCAAGCGCGTGCTCGACAAGCTCCGTCTCAAGCAGCCGAAGAACGGCATCGCCTATTCGGTCGAGCAGGCAAGGCTCGTCTCCGCCGATCTCGGCCTGCCGCTTGTGGTGCGCCCATCCTACGTGCTCGGCGGCCGCGCGATGCAGATCATCCGCGAGGAGAACCAGCTCAACGATTATCTGCTCGGCACGCTGCCGGAGCTGGTGCCGGCCGACGTCAAGGCGCGCTATCCGAACGACAAGACCGGGCAGATCAACACCGTGCTCGGCAAGAACCCGCTGCTGTTCGACCGCTATCTCTCGGACGCAATCGAGATCGACGTGGACTGCCTCTGCGACGGCAAGGACACCTTCATCGTCGGCATCATGGAGCACATCGAGGAAGCCGGCATCCATTCCGGCGACAGCGCCTGCTCGCTACCGGCGCATTCGCTCGAGCCTGAGATGATCGAGGAGCTGGAGCGGCAGACCCGCGAGCTCGCGCTCGGCCTCGACGTCGTCGGCCTGATGAACGTGCAATACGCCATCAAGGACGGCGAGATCTACGTGCTCGAGGTCAATCCGCGCGCCTCGCGCACCGTGCCCTTCGTCGCCAAGGTGGTCGGAACGCCGGTCGCGAAGATCGCCGCGCGCATCATGGCGGGCGAGAAGCTCGCCGATTTCAAGCTGAAGAAGGCAAAGCTCAAGCACGTCGGCGTCAAGGAATCGGTCTTCCCGTTCGCGCGCTTCCCCGGCGTCGACACGGTGCTCGGCCCCGAGATGCGCTCGACCGGCGAAGTCATGGGCATCGACCGCAATTTCGAGGTCGCCTTCGCCAAGAGCCAGCTCGGCGGCGGCACGCGAGTACCGCGCAAGGGCACGGTGTTCGTCTCGGTGCGCGAGAGCGACAAGACGCGCATCGCCGAGGCGGTCCGCGAACTGCATTCGCTCGGCTTCAAGGTGCTTGCGACCTCGGGCACCCAGCGCTTCCTGACCGACCAGGGCATCCCGACCGAGAAGGTGAACAAGGTGCTGGAGGGCCGGCCGCACATCGTCGACGCCATCACCAATGGCGACGTCCAGCTCGTCTTCAACACCACCGAAGGCCCGCAGGCGCTCGCCGACAGCCGTTCGCTGCGGCGCGCGGCCCTCTTGCATAAAGTGCCGTATTACACCACTCTTTCCGGGGCCGTGGCGGCCGCGCAGGGCATCCGTGCCTATCTCGGCGGGGACCTTGAGGTTCGTACCCTGCAGAGCTACTTTTCGGAAACCTGATCGTGAGCAGGGGCCAAGCCTTGCGGGGTCGAGCCTTGCGCTAAGTGATTGGCGATGAAGCCACAATGGCCGGAGGAACTGTCCGGCCATTGTGGTTGTTCTGTTCCGGCGCCAAGCCCACATAACGTTCCGGTGGCGATATGCTCAGCCCCGGAAGCACTGACGAATCAAGGTTGCCGCGCCCTCGGTTTTTGCGGGGCGCGCGACTGAAGAACGAGAGAAGAGATGGAAAAGGTTCCGATGACAGCGGGCGGCTTTGCCGCGCTCGGGGAAGAATTGAAGAAGCGCCAGTCCGAGGACCGTCCGCGCATCATCGAGCATATCGCGGAGGCGCGCTCGCACGGAGACCTGTCGGAGAACGCGGAATATCATGCCGCGAAGGAAGAGCAGTCCCACAATGAAGGCCGCATCGCCGAGCTCGAGGACAAGCTCGCGCGCGCCGACATCATCGACATCTCCAAACTGTCCGGCGACACCATCAAGTTCGGCGCCACCGTGACCTTGGTCGACGAGGACACCGAGAAGAAGACGGTGTGGCAGATCGTCGGCGAGGTCGAGGCTGACGCCAAGAAGGGCCGCATCTCCATCACCTCACCGCTCGCCCGCGCACTGATCGGCAAGAAGAAGGGTTCGACGGTCGAAGTCAACGCACCCGGCGGCGCCAAGGCGTATGAAATTACCAAGGTGGAATGGCGGTAAGGATTTGCCGCTGCGCTGACGTTTCGAAAAGGCCGCGCAATGCGCGGCCTTTTTGTTGCTGCGTGGTGCTTGCGCTCGATGAACACATGCCTTCACCACACGTCATTGCGAGCGTAGAGCAACAGCATACACCGCTCTCGTGTCCCGGACGCGCTGCAACGCCCTTAGCGTTGCTGCGCAGAGCCGGGACCCAGAAAGCAACACGGGAAGGCGCGGTGAGATGGGCCCCGGCTCTGCAGCGCACCGCACCGGACGATGCTTCGCATCGCCGGGAGCGCTGCGCAGCGTCCGGGGCACGAGACCGGAGACCTACCTCCGCCCCTTCACATCCAGCGGCACGGCCGCCTCGTACTTCGAATTATGCAGCACCAATGACGTTCGCACATTCCGCACGTGGGGCGCGGCGGTGAGATGCGTGACAAAATCCTGGAAGGTCGCCATGTCGGGGGCGACGCATTTGAGGATGAAATCAACCTCGCCCGACAGCATCCAGCATTCCCGCACCAGGGGCTCGGCGCGGACGAACTCCTCGAAGGCGCGTAAGTCCGCCTCGGCTTGGCTGGACAGGTGCACGGCGGCGAATACGGTGACGTCGAAGCCGAGCTTGCGGGCGTCCAGCAGGCCGCGATAGCCGTGGATATAGCCCTCCTCCTCCAGCGCCCGGACGCGGCGCAGGCAGGGCGGCGGCGAGATGCCGACCCGTTTGGCCAGCTCGACATTCGTGATTCGACCGTCGGCCTGAATCTCGGAGAGAATTTTCAGGTCGATCTCGTCTAGGTTCCGCGACACTTGATTGGAACTCCTGGCCTTTGCGGCTTTATTGGTAGGTTTGCCGCAATCCTCATAGCCCAATCCGCACGAGTAGCGCAATTTTATTGCGCGTGCACCGCAATCGACTTTTGTTCCTTGTTGGAAAAATCCGCCGACAGGCAATGCAATTCTTGCATAGCTCACCAGAAGGCTTAGATTAGCTCTGATATTTCAGCGCCTCCGCGAGGCCTCCCGGCACGTTCCGCGCCCGCGCTGCGAATCCCCCGTGAAAGGCGTCCGTCAATATGTCCGCCCCTGTCCATGCAAAGGTCGTCATTATCGGCTCCGGCCCCGCCGGCTACACGGCGGCGATCTACGCCGCGCGCGCGATGCTCGAGCCGATCCTGATCCAGGGCATCCAGCCGGGCGGCCAGCTCACCATCACCACCGACGTCGAAAACTATCCCGGCTTCGCCGACGTGATCCAGGGCCCCTGGCTGATGGAGCAGATGGAGAAGCAGGCGGTCCATGTCGGCACCAAGATCATCTCCGACCTGGTGATCAAGCTCGACAGCTCGCAGCGGCCGTTCCGCCTCACCTGCGACTCGGGCGATGTCTATCTCGCCGACGCCGTGATCCTGGCCACCGGCGCGCAGGCGCGCTGGCTCGGGTTGCCGTCCGAAGTAAAGTTCCAGGGCGGCGGCGTATCGGCCTGCGCCACCTGCGACGGCTTCTTCTACCGCAACAAGGAGGTCGTGGTGGTCGGCGGCGGCAATACCGCGGTCGAGGAAGCCCTGTACCTCACCAACCATGCCTCGCAGGTCACCATCGTGCATCGCCGCGACCATTTCCGCGCCGAGCGCATCCTGCAGGAGCGTCTGTTCAAGCACCCGAAGATCAAGGTGATCTGGGACAGCGCCGTCGACGAGATCTGCGGCACCGAGAACCCCAACAAGGTCACCCATGTCCGCCTCAAGAACGTCAGGACCGGCGCACTGACGGACGTGAAGACCGACGGTGTCTTCATCGCCATCGGCCACGCACCGGCGACCGAGCTCGTGAAAGACCAGATCAAGCTCAAACCGTCGGGCTATGTCGAGGTCGCCCCGAACTCGACCGCGACCTCGATGCCCGGCCTGTTCGCCGCCGGCGACGTCGCCGACGAAACCTATCGCCAGGCCGTCACGGCCGCCGGCCTCGGCTGCATGGCAGCTCTCGAAGCCGAACGTTTCTTGGCCCTGCGCGCCAGCGAGCGCGCGGCAGCGGAATAAAGATCATGCCCCGAACACGCGACGGATTTACGGATATGGACTGGGACAAGCTGAAGGTGTTTCACGCAGCGGCGGAAGCTGGCAGCTTCACGCATGCGGGCGAGCAGCTCGGCCTGTCGCAATCGGCGGTGTCGCGCCAGGTCTCGGCGCTGGAGCAGGAGCTTTCGGTCTCGCTGTTCCACCGCCATGCCCGCGGCCTGATCCTGACCGAGCAGGGCGATTTGCTGTTCCGCACCGCGCATGACGTGTTCATGCAGCTCCAAGCGGCGCGCGCCAAGCTGACCGACAGCCGCGAGCGGCCGAGCGGCGACCTCAAGATCACCACCACCCCCGGCGTCGGCATCAACTGGCTGATCCCGCGGCTCGGCGAGTTCACCGCGCTCTATCCGGAAATCCGGATCTCGCTGATCGTCACCGACGAGGAGCTCGACCTGTCGATGCGCGAGGCTGACGTCGCGATCCGCACCCGCAAGCCGACGCAACCGGATCTCATCCAGCGCAAGCTGTTCGCGATGGGCTTCCACGCCTATTGCTCGCCGGAATACATCAAGCGCTTCGGCACGCCGCGCACGCTGGAGGAGCTCGACTCCCACCGCATCATCACGCTCTCGGACGGCAACTTCGCGCCGCATTTGCAGAACCGCAACTGGCTGGTCGAAGCCGGCCGCAACGGCTCGGGTCCGCGCGAAGCCTATTTCAGGGTCAACAACATCCTCGGTCTGGTGCGCGCCTGTCAGCAGGGCCTCGGCATCGCGGCGCTGCCCGACTACCTCGTCGAGGAACAGAGCAAACTCGTGCAGCTGTTCGGCGAGTCGGATTCGATCCAGCTCGATACGTATTTTGTCTATCCCGAGGAGTTGAAGACGGTCGCGCGCGTGCAGGTGTTCCGCGACTTCGTGGTGAGCAAGGCGCAGCGCTGGCCGTCCTGATTTCCGCATGACTGACATGCGGCCTCGGCTGTTGCTGCATGGCGCTCGTCAAGCTCATACTGTTTGCACGCTGAGCCTTCGCGTTGCGCATTTGTCCCCCTCCTCCAGTGGCGCGGGAGTTCAGTAATCCCTCTTGGAAGGTGATTGTGTCGGCCTCACGTGGCCAATACCTTAAGCCGGGCTCGTTCGAGCCCGGCTTTTTTTCGGGCAGATCGGCCCTCGCCTTCCGCGTGTATTGACAGTTCCAGGCATACCCCGCATCATTTGCAGATGATCACGAAGTCGTGCGCAATCTCGTCGAAGGCGATCGCCTCGAAAAAAGGCCCCCATCCGGGGACCTCGGAGTTTTGCGCGCGCTAGACCGGCTTCGTCATCGCTGCAATCCCGAAAACCCCGCCGCCTGGACGGGGTTTTTTCATGTGCCCTCCGTCTCAGGTTTCCCGAGAAGGAGATGGAAACATGACCGGACTTGAAGATCATTTGCGCGGGCTGTGGCTGCCGCTGGTGACGCCGTTTCAGGGCGGCGCGCTCGACGAGCGATCGCTGCGGCGGCTGACGCGACATTACAGCGCGCAAGGCATCGACGGCTTCATCCTGGGGGCGACCTCGGGTGAAGGCATGACGCTGCGCGAAGCCGAGCTCGAACGCCTCGTCGCCATCGTGCGCGACGAGATGGCGGCGGGCCGGCGCACCTTGCCGATCTGCCTCGGACTGTCAGGCGCGGACACCGCGCGGCTGAAGGACCGTCTTGACGAGACCGCGGACTGGCCGATCGACGGTTATCTGATCGCAAGCCCTTATTATGTACGCCCCTCGCAGCGCGGCCTCTTGGCGCATTTCGAGACGCTCGCCGATCACGCGGCATGGCCGCTCGCGCTCTACAACATTCCTTATCGCACCTCGGTGAACATCACCAACCAGACCATGCTGCGGCTCGCCGAGCATCCCAACATCGTAGGCTTGAAGGATTGCGGCGCGAGCCGCGAGCAATCGATCGCGCTGCTGCGCGACCGGCCGAAGGAATTTCGCGTGCTCACCGGCGAGGACGCCAACTTTTTCGAGGCGCTCAGCGACGGCGCCGACGGCGGCATCGTGCTGTCCGCCCATGTCGAGACCGCAACGTTTGCGGCGGTGTATGCGGAAGCGAAGCGCGGCAACCACGACGCGGCGCTGGCGCGCTGGCACGAGGTCGCCGATCTGACGCGGCTGCTGTTCGCCGAGCCGAGCCCGGCGCCGGCGAAGTACTGGCTGTGGCGATGCGGCCTGATCGACAGCCCCGAGGTGCGCCTGCCGATGGTGGAAGTGAGCAGCGAGCTCGCGGCCGCGATCGATCGCGAGATCGAGCGACGGACGAAGGTGGCGGCGTAGTTTCTCGTTCACCCTCCCCTGGAGGGGGAGGGTCGATCGCGCGAAGCGCGAGCGGGGTGGGTTGATCTCGCAACTCACTGTCGGATGGGGCGAGACCGTCACCCCACCCCGTCTCACATTTCGCTGCGCTCATGTGAGCCGACCCGGGCGAGCTTCGCTCGTCCCGGACCCCTCCAGGGGAGGGTAAGAGCGCCGCCCCTTGGTTAACCGCGCCCCAACGGCCTTCGCTGTTGCCGCATGGCGCATCCACGTCTCGTTTACGCATCCGTCCCTATCGTTGCACTCCAGGAACTTCCAGAGGGGGAATGACCATGGGACATCGCACCCGGCCTACGGCCGCGAGCCAATACGCGCCGGCCGATCTTTTGCAGGGAATTCTCGTCGTTTCGTCGTTCGGGTTCTGGGCAGTGATGCTCGGCCTGATGCCGGTGCTGCTGTATCGGATCTGGCTCGCCTGAAGGCGGCACGTCGCGCGGATGGTTAAGCCGCCGTCACAAATGCGCTCAAAATGCGCAGCGGCTTGCAAGCCGGAATCTTAAAACATCCCGCGTATCGTTCACGCCCATAAGCGAAGAAATCGCGGGGGCGTTTATGAATAGTCATAATGAGATGGCGTCGCATTTCGGCGCCGGACAGGAGAAGCTGTCCACCGAGCAGAGCTTTACCACCGAGGACATTCTCTGGGCCGCCGGCATCTGGTCGGTGATCCTGACGCTGTCGCCGGTCATCGTCTTCTACATGCTGATGGTGGCGTAGCCCGCCTTCGGCAGATCCCGAAAACGCAAAACGCGCGGACGTTCCCGCGCGTTTTTCGTCCGGGGAAATGAATAATGAAATTAAGCAGCCTGCTTGTGCATTGCGCCGGACGCCGACGCCGTGCCGCGAATGGCCTTGACTGAACGCTCGATCGCCGCCCACAGCCTTGCGATTTCCTGAGCCGCACGGCTCTCGGCCTGATATTCCCGAGCGCCTTCGCCGTGGCTCAACGCCATCAGCAGATCCGAACGGTTGGTGATCTGGCCGCCCCACACCGGAGCCCGGAATTTCGCCAGCGCTTCGCGGGCGATGGTGACGATCGGGCTTTCGGCTTCGTCGCGCTTGGCCGGCGCACCGTTGAGCACGACCGCGTAGGGCTTGCGCGCGGCGCGGCACATCTGAATGGTTTCCTGCACCGCGTTGACGTCGAACACGCCGGGACGCGCCGGAATGACCACCATCGTCGCGTTCTTGATCGCGTCGTCGACCACGGCCGAGAGGTTCGGCGGCGTGTCGATCAACACCCATTCATAACCGTCGCGCTTGGCAGCGGAGACGATGCCGCTGACGGAGTTCACGGCCGCCTTGATCGGCGGCTCGTTGGTGCCACGCAGCTTGTGCCACAGCGTGAGCGAGCCCTGCGGGTCCGCGTCCACGAGCATGACCTGCTTGCTCGCCTTGATCTGCGCGGCGAGATGCGCGGCTAGGGTACTCTTGCCCGAGCCGCCTTTACGCGATGCAAAAACAATAACGTTCATACCTTCGGCCTCCAGATTGACCCTAGGCCGCGAAAATGAATCACCGCGCTGATTCGTGAAAGAAAAATTTATCGGGGGTTGCGTTACAGCCACGAAATAACAAGGCGTGTTGGCTTTTGAGTCACACTGCGTCGCAGGACGAGAGACCAACTGCAGCGAAACACCGCCCGCGCGAGCATCTGTGCGTTCTTTGAGCAACCGAGCGGGATCAAGCGGAATGCAACCTTCCCGCGCAAACCCTTACCCGACTCTTTTCCATCGCGCGTTGGTAATTGCCGCAGGCATCAGCGCGGCCCGCGCGAACAAAAGGAGTCCACGGGAACGCGGCTGTCCCGCGCTCAGCCGTCGCTGGTCTTTTTCTTCTTGGGCTTGGTGCTCTTCTTCGCGGTTTTGGGCGCGATGTTGGTAGGCCTGCCGGCGCGGACCTCGCCCGGCTCCGGTCCGCGGCGGAAGAACACCGCGCATTGCGGCGAGAGCTGCGCCTTCTTCTTGATCATGCAGGCGGTAATGGCGTCGACGTTCGGGACGAACTCGCCGCACAGCCGCATCGCATCCGGCGTGCAGGCCTGCTGTTCCTCCGGGGTGTAGGCGAAGCCGGTACCGGGCTGGATCAGAACGGCCAGGGCCATCCCGAGGGTTACAACAGCCAAGGAAGTCTTGAAGCGAAACGCCGGCATCGATCCCCCCACATGTCGAGTCGGAGGGAATAGTGGGTGAACGGCGGTTCGTTGGCAACCGAGGGGGGATGCGAAAGGTCGGACCTGTGCGGTCTCGGCAACAGGCGGGCAGGCTTCACTCGCAGTCATCCGGAGAGCGTTTGATGCGAGCCGACGTCATGGCCGGGCTTGTCCCGGCCATCCACGCCTTGCCGCGCAGCACTCAGAACGTGGATGCCCGGGACAAGCCCGGGCATGACGGCCACATGGAGGCGCGGGCGGATGACAGCTGTGTGCGGGGAAGCGCTAAACACAAAAAACGCGAAAACAACCCCATGCACAGTAGCCAAGCCCTCGCAATCGTTACGCATTTCACAACTTAGGATTTAACGAAGTCGAATTTGACTCGTCGGGCAAAACAGGGGCATGATGTCACCATCAAAAAGATGCGCGTGGGGTGGTCGGCTTGTCTCCTGCGCTGGTTGAAAAGCGCACGAGAGGAAGCGATCGCAATGGAAGGGAATGAAGCGGAGCTGCCGCTGGCGGGCGTCACGGTGGTCTCGCTCGAGCAGGCGATCGCAGCGCCGCTGGCGAGCCGGCACCTGGCCGACTGGGGCGCGCGGGTGATCAAGATCGAGCGGCCGGGCGCCGGCGACTTCTGCCGGGACTACGACCACGTGATGAACGGCATGTCGAGCCAATTCGTCTGGACCAACCGGTCCAAGGAGAGCCTCGCCATCGACATCAAGAGCGAGGACGGCCGCAAGGTGCTCGATGCCCTGCTGCCGCAGGCCGATGTGTTCATCCAGAACCTGGCGCCGGGTGCGGCGGAGCGGCTCGGCCTCGATGCCGCGTCGCTGCTGCGCAGACATCCGCGCATCATCGCCTGCGACGTGTCGGGCTACGGCCCTGGCGGTCCCTACAGCGACAAGAAGGCCTACGATCTGCTGGTCCAGTGCGAGGCCGGTGTTCTCGCCATCAACGGCACCGAGGCGGAGCCGGCCAAGGTCGGGCTGTCGGTGGTCGATATCGCCACCGGCATGTACATCCTCAACGGCGTGCTGATGGCGCTGTACCGCCGCGAGCGGACCGGCAAGGGCACCGCTTTCCAGGCCTCGCTGTTCGACTCCATTACGGACTGGATGAGCTATCCCGCCTTCTACACGCAAAGCACGGGCCGGCCGCTGCCGCGAACCGGCGCCAGGCATGCGACGATCGCGCCGTACGGGCCGTTCCGGGTCGGCGACGGCAACACCATCTTCTTCGGCATCCAGAACGATCGGGAATGGCGATCGCTGTGCAGCATCGTCCTCGGCGATGCCGGCTTCGCCGATCATCCGAGCTTCCGCACCAATCCGCTGCGCATGCAGAACCGCGACGAGCTGCAAGGACATATCGAGCAGCGCTTTGCATCCATGACCAGCGAGGAGGTGCTGCGACTGCTGGATGAGGCCTCGATCGCCAACGCGCATTTGAACTCGGTCGAGGCTTTCCTGGAGCACGAGCAGCTCCGCGCGCGGTCCCGGGTGCAAAGCGTCGGCTCGCCGTGCGGGCCGGTGATGAGCTTCCTGCCCGCGCTGACCATTCCAGGCGTCAAGCCGCGGATGGATCCGGTGCCGGACGTGGGGCAGCACAATCAAGCCATTCTCAGCGAACTCGGGCTGGCGAAGGACATTTGACGATGGCGCAACAACGGCCAACGCGGGCCTACCTCGCCGTCCCCGCGCATCGCTCCCGTCTGGTCGCCAAGGCAGCGGCATCAGTTGCGGATGCGGTGTTCATGGATCTCGAGGACGCGGTGCCGCCATCCGAGAAAAGCCTTGCTCTGAACGAGGCCATCCAATCCCTCGCCTCGCTCGACTGGGGCAATAAGCGCGTCGCGGTGAGGATCAACGCCGTCGACAGCCCCTTCATCGCGCAGGAGATCCGCGCGCTGGCTACCCTTCCCCGGCTGGATGCGGTGATCGTGCCGAAGGCGGAGCGCGCCAGCGATATCGCCGGGATTGCCGATCAGTTGCGGGCAGCCAACCCCGATCGCTCCGCGCCGGTCGCGTTGGAATTGCTGATCGAGACGGCGCTCGGTCTCGTCAATGTCGACCCGCTCGCCGCGTGCCACGACAGCGTCGCTGCGCTGCATCTCGGCGTCGGCGATTTCGCGGCATCGATCGGCGCCCGCTCCTCCGACATCGGCGTGTCGCCGGACGGCTATCGTCACGTCGGATCAGCGCAAAGCGGCTATGCCTCGGCCCCGCTTGACCTGTTCGCCTATCCGATGATGCGCGTCCTGGTGGCCGCCCGCGCGTTCGGCCTCATCGCCATTGACGGTCCCTGCGGCGCGTTCCGCGATGAAAGGCTAACCGAAAGCAGCGCGCAAAAGGCCGCGGCGATGGGGTTTGACGGCAAGCAGGTCATTCATCCCGACCAGATCGAGCCGACGCTGCGCGCGTTCATGCCGCTGGACGCGGAGCTGGCCCAGGCGCGACGGATCGTCGACGCCATGGAGCAGGCGGAGGCGAACGGCCAGGGGGCGGTGACGCTGGACGGCAAGATGATCGACTATGCCAATGTGCGGATGGCGCGCCGGATCATCGAGCTGGGGTCGTAGCGGCGCATGGCCACCTTGCTGATCGTCGCGCCGGTGTTTGCGCTGATCGCGGCCGGCTATGCCGCGGTGCTGTTTCGCTTCGTCTCGGAGAGCGCGCACAAGGGCATCAGCGAATTCGCCTTCAGCATCGCGATCCCTGCCCTCTTGTTCCGCACCATCGTCGTATCGGAATTCCCCGACGTCAGCCCCTACCGGATGTGGGGCGCCTATTACGGCGCGCTGGTCGTCATCTGGATCGCGGCGCTGGCGATCTCGGCCCTGCTGCGCGCGCGGCGCGAAGACCGCGAGGACGGCGTCGTGTTCGCGATCGGCTCGGTCTACGGCAACATCGTGATGCTCGGCATTCCCCTGACGCTCTCGGCGCTGGGCAATGAGGCCGCAGGACCGATGGCGCTGATCCTGTCGGTGAACACGCCGCTGCTCTGGCTGTGCGGCATCCTGCAGATGGAGCTGGTCAACCGCAAGCGGACCGGCTCGGCGCTGTCGGTGATCTGGCCCGTGCTCACAGATCTCGCCCGCAACCCGCTGATGCTCGCGATCGGCTTTGGCGTGGTCTGGCGCTTCACCGGCCTCGGCCTCACCCCCGTCGTCGACCGCACCATCGAGCTGCTCGCGCAGGCGGGCTCGCCGACCGCGCTGATCGCGCTCGGCATCAACCTGTTTCGCTTCGAGGTGAAGGGCGAGAAGCTGAGCATCCTGGTGATGTGCGCACTGAAGCTAGCGGCGATGCCGGCGGCGGCGTTCGTGCTGGCTAGACTGCTCGACCTGCCGCCGATTGCGGCCGGCGTCGTCGTGCTGTTCGCGGCAATGCCGACCGGCGCCAACGCCTACATCTTCGCGGTGCAGTATCAGCGGCTGGTGAATCCGGTGTCGGGCGCGGTGGCGCTGGGCACGCTGCTGGCGGCGGTGACATTGCCGGTGGTGGTTTGGGTGGTGGCGCGCTGAGCACGCGCAGCACGATTCCAATGATTTTGCCTTTACACGCAAAGGTCGCTAGGCTGCCCTGATACGTGTAGCAGGGAGGGTGACATGGCACAGCGCGAAGAAATGCTTGCATTGATCAGGACCGCCTACGCCGCGCGCGGTGAGGGCGACGTCGAAGGCCTGGTGGCGGCTTTTCATCCCGAGGGCCACTTCACCTTGATGGGCGACAAGGGCGCGCTCGAACTGACGGGGCGCATGGAGGGGCACCCGACCCTGCGCGGGGCTTTCACTCAGTTCACTGCCGCCTTCGGCTTCGAAAGCCGCGAGATCCTGACTGAGCTGGTCGACGGGGACCGCGTCGCAGTCCATTCCCGGGTTGTCGTTCGATACAATCCGAGCGGAAAGACTTTCAGCACCGAGATCCTGGACCTGTTCAGATTTCAGGACGGCAAGATCGCGGAGTTGGTTGAGTTTGCGGACACGGCGCAGATCAAGGCGATGATCGCCTGACATGCGATGAGATGGATTGGAGCGTCGCACGAGCTACGCCAGAAGATGAATGTCAGTCGGCCCTGGCTCTGCTCCCGCTGCCGTCAACATCGCGTGGACCTGGCCTCGATGGTGGGTCTGGTGATTGAAGAGTTGAATAGCCACGAGCGTCTTTGGCTTCTCGATCCGAGTTGAACCGTCCCCTGGATACCAAACAAGCATCCCGTTCAGGTCCGCATCGACCAATCGCGCTGACCATTCTTCGATTTCCGCGTTCCGTCGGGAGCGGAGTGCCTTGAAGGCCTCCCAATCTGTGGGATCCGTGAGGGAGTGCTTGATGGTTGCCTCTGGACGCTCGTTCCCCTTTTGCCGCTCCAGTATCAGGGCATCAGCCCAATAAAGATGGTTCAATGTAGCTGCGATCGACCGGAAGAACGCACCTCGATCCTTCCAGCGATCCTCGTTGGTAAGCCTGTCGGCGGCCGTTACCAAAGAGGCGTTCTGCCAAGTGTTGTAGCGGGCCATAAGTCGGCAGTATTCGGCTGAGATCATTTTCTCAGGCTCCAAAAGTTATTGATGTTGGCTGGTTTCGGGATGTAGCCCCAGACGTGAGGCAGCTAGAGTTAGGGTGGCAGGCATAAAATTGGCCTTCGTCAATGGCCTCATGGCACGCCTCCGGGATCTGGTTTGGTGCACTGTCACCGTAATGCCGTGCATTGATTCGACGGCGGAGCTTGGCTCACTTGCTACTTTATGGTGTTCGAACATGAATCATCCTTCAAAGCTAAGCGCCGCCTTCTCGGGAGCGTTACGTAACTTCAGCTATTGGATTGCTGCTGGCTCCGTCGGGCATCCTCTTCTCGAAGGGATCGAATATCGCCAGGTAATGTTAGCAGAGCCGAGCTTGATGGAGCAGGCCTATGCGATCTTTGCGAACGTCATCGAGTTTGATCAGCAGGGTATGCCCGTTAACGCGAAGTATGCGGAGCACCGTGCCGCCCAATGGATCCGGAGCTATTGCGACCGCGGGTTCCAAGTGAGTCCGCCATTTGAGTCCTGGGAGCTCGAACTCAATGGACCACCACCGAGAGAAGATCCGAAGCCTTGGTCGACGGCGGGCGTACGGAAGTGAGGCAAATGGCACCGTCTGAATTAGACGACCGCGGCCCTTGCGCCGGATAGGCATGCAGGCTCGACCTCCCGCTTTCCCGGGTTCTCGTTCGATACAATCCGAGCGGAAAGACTTTCAGCACCGAGATCCTGGACCTGTTCAGATTTCAGGATGGCAAGATCGCCGAGTTGATTGAGTTTGCGGATACGGCGCAGATCAAGGCGGTGATCGCGTGAGGGGCGGCGCGGCTCCGTCGGAGTTTCGTGCATTGTTACCGTAATTCGGCAACACGCTGGCCCTCGCGCCAGGCCATCTCCCAGAAGTCTGCCTCGAGCCGGGTGGCTTCCTTGAAGATCGCAGTCAGCTCGGCCTCGCGGGCCGGCGTGGCATAGAGATCGGCCAGATGGTCGAGGTGCGCACGGGCTTTGGCAGCGACCTCCTGGTACGGCACGCCGGCGTACTCGGCGATCCAGACGCGATAGGCGTTCGTCGCGGCGTCCGCATGGGGTCGCGAGGCGAGCCGCGTTGCGATCTCCGCGTACCCGATCACACAGGGAGCAAGCGCCACCTTGAGTGCCAGCAGATCGCCGCGCATTCCAGCGTCGAGCACGTAGCGTGTATAGGCCAGCATCTCGGCCGCCGGGGGGGCCTGTTCAAGGTCAGCCGGGGATAGACCCCAATCGGCACAGAGCTTCACATGCAGGTTCATCTCGACATCGAGGATGGCCGACAGGCCGGCCGCGGCCTCGCGCATGTCGGCAAGGCTGGGCGACTTGTAGACCGCGAGCGCGTAGGCGCGGGCAAACTCGATGAGGAACAAATAGTCCTGAACGAGATAGTGACGAAACGCCGCTTGGGGGAGCGAGCCGTCTGCCAATCCGTTCGTGAAGGGATGTTCGGTGTAGGCCCGCCACTCAACGGATGCTGCTGTCTTGAGACGCTCGAAGAAACTCACGATCTTTTTCGCCCGGGTTGCTTGTCCATGAAAATCTTTAGCTCGCTACCGATATCGCATTGCGAACCGACGAGCTACGGTGACCGCGCACAAGATTGGCTTTGAGCGGCGTTGCGGAGAGGGCCCTCCCCGTGTCGAATGTTTGGTGCACTGTCACCACAATTCGCACCATCGCGCTGCTGGAGCAAGCAGCATCGCCGGCCGCGCTGATTGCACTCGGCATCAGCCGGTTCCGCTTCGCTCGTGGCGATTCCAACGCCCCCGATTTTCTTCCCCGCTATATCCGTTCATTGGGGTCGATGGGTGCACCGCATGCCATGCCGCTGCTTCAAGGCCCTCGCAACACGAGCCGGCCGAGCAGCGCCGCGAGTTCGCTTTGCCTGGATATGCCGAGCTTTTGGAATACGCGCTTCAGCACGTTGCGCGCGGTGTCTTCGGCAATTCCGAGCCGGCCTGCAGCCTGTTTCGGCGGAACGCCCGAGCCCACCAGCGAGGCGATCCTGGCTTCCCCGAGCGTCAAGCCCAGGACGTCTCGCACGATGGCGGGATCCGGAGGCTCGGCAGATTTCTGCTCGATCGCGAGCACGATCGCTCGCGTGCGGGTCAGGAAGTGGTCGTCTGAAAGTGCGCCGGCGGTGATCGGGAGCAGGTAGATGACGAAGCGCCGGCCTGTTGCACTCGACTCCACGAGAATGGGTCTCGGCTCGGCCAGCAGGTCGCGCGCCTCGGCGCGAAGCGTGCGCGTCATTGCGGTCTCGAATGGAGCCCGGCTCGCCGCCATGCGAACAAGCAGACGATCGTTCGCGAGGTCGAACACCTCGCCGACAAGACTTTCGCCGACCGGATTGGCGAACAGCAGGCGCGCCGACCAGTCCAGCGCGAACACGCCGATGCCGACCCGCGCGAGGGCGTCGCCAAGGCCGAGATTGGCCAACTCGGTATCAAGCAGCCTGATCGACAGGCGCAGCGATTTCTCTGCATGGCGCCCGAGCGTCGCGATGAGGTCCAGCTCGGCGTCGGAGAATTGCGGCTTGGCGAACGCGCGCTGCACGCTGAGCGCCACGATGATCCGCGGGTCGGGCGACACGCCTATCGATCCGAACCAGCCCAAGCCGTGCCTTGCAAGGAAGTCCGTGCTGAACGGATGGTTGAGGTAGGAATCGTCGATCGGGCCGATGTGCCGGTCGGTGAAGGGCTCGCCGCTGACGTAAAGGCCGGCCGAGACACACCGCTCGGCCTTGAAATCGTGCTGCCCCCAACGCTCCCCATAGTCGCCGAGCGCCGGCCCGAGGCTTTCGGAGGCGATGGCTCCGAACGCCCCGTCGTCCCTCCGCCATTGCAGGATCGCGCCGGCGTCTTCGAAGCAGTCCGCGATCTTGCCAAGTGCGGATGGCCACAATGACGGGCTCGCTGCCGTATCGTAGATCGCTTCGACGGCGGCGAGGAGACGCTCGGTGGCTGCGGGCATGAGGGTCCGATCGATCAGAGAACCCGTTCAGGTTACACGAGATTCCCTTCCAGCAAGCGCGGCCGGGCCGCTTTTACCGGGGCTTTTGCCCCCGGAGTTCTACGGACAGCCAGCTGTGGGGGTCGGTTGCGGCAGGAGCGAAGCGGCCGGGCGCGGCCTGGGATTTTCGGGGCGGGCGCCGCCAACCAGACCCGTTTGGGTCATGCGACGGTCTGGCGAGGTCTATTGGATAAAAGCCGCTGGCTGGAAGTCCTTTCAATGACATCGCTATTCGTATTGCCTCACGCCGTGATGCGGCCGCGCCTAAGCGGCGAGGCTGTGTTCAACCTGCACTCGGCCGCGCCATGACCAACGACCGCAAAGAAGACGTGCGGTGTTTCTGCTGCGGGGAGACATCGGAGCAATTGGGCCTTTCGCGCTCCAGCCAGCTCGGCGTCAGGGATCTCGATCTACGTTCGGGAATGATGCCGTCCACCATGGGCCGCTGGCTGCAGGAATGTCCGAACTGCGGCTACGTGGCGGCCGACCTGGCTAAAGGAGACGAGTGCGACCGCCTGTTTGTTCAGACGGAGAAGTATGCAGCGCTATGCGAGCTTCCTCAATTTTCGCGGCGATCGTCCCGCTTTCTGCTCCGCGCCGCGATCGAGCTCGCGCGGGAGGATTTCGAGCGGGCATTCGACTCCACGCTGTGCGCGGCAGGGGATGCGGATGACTGCAATCTCCCGGACATTGCGCGCGGGTTACGAAAGATTGCGAGTCGCTATCTTGCCGGCCGTCCTCTGACCGTCGACTTGCGCGTGAGCTTGCTGGATGTGCTTCGCCGCGTGCCCGACTGGGCCGCTGCGGCCGCGCTCGCTGTGGAATTGATGGACGAAAATTTGGGGCATCCGCATGCCGCAATTGTCTGCTTTCAGCTCGGCAGGATCGAAGCACGAGATGACCGCTGTTACACGCTCAGCCAGGTTTTGCGTTCGAACCACGATCCGGAGGCTTCCAACGATGACGCCGAACATCTGGAGCATGTCGTGCTGTTGGGCCGACTGAAGCGTCGATGATCGTCCGTAATCTAAAGAGAGCTGGTACAGTTGGGTGGGCTCGAACCACCGACCTCCTGTTCCACAGACAGGCGCTCTAACCAACTGAGCTACAACTGCATCCTGGCGAGCCGCGCCTTGGGACGCCCTGACAAGGGCCGGTCACCGAGGGGGCTGGACGGGGCGGAAACTAGGTGCAACGGGCGTTTTTGGCAAGGCCGCAAGACCCCCAAATCGTCCCCTAAGCGACGTTATTTCCAAAGCAAAACCCGGGCCTCGCGGCCCGGGTTTGTTATCGAGAACCAGCCGGCCGGATCAGGCGGCGGGCTTGTAGAACTTCGAGGCGCTGGCCTTGATCGGCTCGGCGGTCTCGGCGGCGACGCGCTGGGTCAGCTCGACCAGCTCCTTGGCCTGAGACTGGAAGGTCTCGAGCTGGGTGCGGGTGTGGCCGGTCCACAGCTCCATCGCTTCGGCCGGCGACTTCAGGCCGAACAGCTGCTGGGCGAAGTCCAGCTGGGCGTTGCTGTTGGCCTTCATGAATTCGACCAGCTTGGCGGTGTACTCGCTCGCGCCCTTGCTGGCGGAGGTGAACACGGCCTCGACGGTGCCGTTGTGGGTTTCGGCGGCGTCCTTGAACTTGGCGTAGCTCTCGCGGGCCTGCGACACGCCCTTTTCGGCGAACGCACGCATCTGCTCGGGCACCTCGAACGGAATGATCGAGGCAGAAAACGGATCAGTCGCACCTGTCATGGTTGTCCCTCACGATAATGAAAAATGGAGTGAGCCTTCTGGCGCGCCCGCCGGCCCCCGGTCTGGGCCGTCACACATTGAGCGGGTACGAAAGACTGGAAACGCGAAACAAAGAGATGGCTCGCCCAGCGCCCAGCATTATGGCTGCCTATCATGTCAACATTGTGCAGCGCAATGCAGCCATAGGGTGCGGCGCGATAATTTAATCTCGGTTAGGGCGAGGTTCCGGGTTGGGGGAACCGGGGGTTGAGGTAAGGGGGTGGGTGGTTTGCCCGGCGGGTCTTTCTTACCCTCCCCTGGAGGGGGAGGGTCGATCGCGCGTAGCGCGAGCGGGTGGGGTGATCTCTCCCCTCGGGCAGTGTGCGATGTGGAGAGACTGTCACCCCACCTCGGCTCGCATTTCGCTTCGCTTCATGCGAACCGATCCTCCCCCTCCCAGGGGAGGATGGGGACCTTTGATGCCGCGCGGCCTGTGCCTCTCTTCGAATCCCTTGGATGAACCGGGCGGCGGCTTGCGGGTTCGGGCTGATTAAGGTTATCGCGGCTTAGGGCCGCCGCCGGGGACCGGGGCCGTGGACCTGCCCGCGGGCGCGGGCGATACTAACCCTTTCTTAAGGCTGTCATTCCCGGCAGCCGCCAGCTTCAAGCGTGAGACACAGCCGGTCGGATGACGAGTTCGGATTTCCAGTTGCGAGGTGTGGGCGATCCCCGGCTGGCCGTGCATGCGACCTCGCCGCTCGCGACCTGGCTGTGGTCCACCGACGGCGCGCGCGTGCTGTGGGCCAATCCGGTCGGCGCAAAACTGTTCGGCGCGGCCAATGGCGCAACGCTCGCGGAGCGGATTTTTGGCCCAGCGGACGGCCATCGCCGCCAGGTCGCCCGGCTCGCCCGGCAGCTGCCGGCGAGCGGCACCGTGCGGCTCGAACGGCTGCGCGGCTTCGGCGCCCGGCTCGGCACGCTGATGACCTGCGCCTGCGCCCGGCTCGACTTCGCCGATGGCGGACACGCCGTGCTCGTCACCGCGATGGACCCGACCTTGCGCACCATGCCGCTGGTCGAGCGGCTGCATCGCCTGGTCGAGGGCGCGAAGATGCCAATGGCGGCGTTCGCACCCGACGGCCTGTTCGTCGGCGCCAGCGAAGCCGCCCGCTCCCTGCTCGGCTTTCGCGATCTCGGCGAGGCCGGGCTCGAACAGGCGCGCAGCGATGCGCTTCGCGCGGGCCGCGTTGAAACGCCGATCGGCATCGGCCAGATGGTGCTGCAACGGGTCGGCAGCGGCGCCGATGTCGGCCTGATCGCGCTGATCGAGCCGGCCACGCAGGCTGCGCCCGCGGCGGCCGTGCCCGAGAGCACGTTGGAAACCGCAAACGAGGCGCCGGCCGAACCTTCGCAGCAGGCCGCGGCCATTCCGTGCGAGCCGCCACCGTCGCAGGACGGATCGGCCGGGATCTCGTTGTTCGATGCGTTCGCCGAGCCGGTCGAGGCCGACGAGCCTGTTCGAGAACCAGCTCGCGAAACCCCGGACCAGACCGCCGACGTCGCGCCAAAGACTCCGGTTGAAAACCCGCATCAAGCCATCGTCTCGCCGCAGGCTGCGCCGATCACTCCCGGCATGGTCGAGCCGTCGTCGAGCCAGCAATCGTCTGGCCGGGATTCGTCGGGCCAAGAGCCGCCCGCACCGCGTCAGCATCCGCTGCGCTTCCTCTGGCAGATGGATGCAGAGGGCCGCTTTGTGCTTCTCTCCGACGAATTCATCCGCCTGATCGGCGCGCGCACCGCCGCCGGCTTCGGCCGCCCTTGGCGCGAGATCGCCGAGGACTTTTCGCTCGATCCTGAGGGGCGCGTCGCGGAGGCGCTTGCGCGCCACGACACCTGGGCCGGGATCACCGTGAACTGGCCGGCTGACGGCGGCGAGCGTCTAGCGGTCGAGCTCGCGGGGCTGCCGGTCTACGACCGCGAGCGCAACTTTGCCGGCTTCAAGGGCTTTGGCGTCTGCCGCGATCTCGACGGCCTCAACCGCCTGGAAGCACTTAGGCGCTTCGAGACGGTGGTCGAACCGCCGGCGCAGCACGGCCCGTCGGCCGAGCTGGTCGCGCCGGAGCCCGAGGCCGAGCCGGTCGCGGAGGCGCCGCCTCCGCCGATCGAGCCGCCCGCAGCCGAACCCGAGCCAACATCCGAACCTGAACTGCCCGAACCCACCAGCGACGCGAATTCACATCCAACCGATCCGGACATTTCCGTGGAAACGCCAGTCGAAACCCCTCCGAATGTCGTGCCGTTCCGCCCGCACGGCGATGTCAGATCACCCAGTGATCAGAGATCGCCGACGCTGACGCCGGTCGAGAACAGCGCGTTCAATGAGCTCGCGCGGCAATTGTCCGAACGACTCGAACGCGAGCGCGAGACGATCGCGGCAGAAGCTTCCGAGCCTGTGGCGGAGATCACCACCGAGCCGCCGGCGCCGGAGCCCGCGCCGCCCAACGCGCCGGCCGAATGGCTGACCGAGCCCGCGACGCCGGCACGCGGCGCCAGCGCGCGCGACCGCACCCTGCTCGACCTGTTGCCGACGGGCATCCTGATCTACCGGCTCGACCGCCTGCTCTATGCCAACCCTGCCTTCCTCGCGCGCATGGGCTATGCCGGCATCAACGCGCTGGAGAATGCCGGCGGGCTCGATGCGCTCTATGTCGAGCCGGGCGTGTCCTCGGCCAGCAGCACCTCGCAAGCCGGTACGCCGGTTACGATCAGCGCGACTCTCGCGAACGGCGAGCAGCCGCTTGCCACCACCGGAGCGCATCTGCACACGATCGACTGGGACGGCGAGAGCGCGCATGCGCTGATCTGCGCACTGCCGCAGGCGCCCATCGTCGCGGCGCCCGTGATCGCAGAGACCATCGTCGTCGAGCCCATCGTCGCCGAATCCTTCCCCTACGCGCCCGAGCTCGAATCCGCGGCCGGCGATGCCGATGCCGAGGATCTCGCCGCGATCCTCGACACCACCGCTGAGGGCATCGTCATGTTCGATGCCGAAGGCAACATCCACGCCTGCAACCGCAGCGCGGAGGCGCTGTTCGGCTATGACGGCACCGAGCTGCTCGAGCAAAATCTGACAACGCTATTCGCGCCGGAGAGCCGGCAGATCGTCGCCGACTATCTCGAAAGCCTCAAGAGCCAGGACATTTCGAGCCTGCTGGACCACGGCCGCGAGGTGCTGGGACGCGAGAAGAAGGGCGGCGTCCTTCCGCTCGCGATGATCATGGGCCGCACGCGGCCGGACGGCCCGAACTTCTTCGCCGTGTTCCGCGACTTGTCGCAGAGCAAGAAAGGCGAGAACGAGCTGACGCAGGCCCGCCACCTCGTCCACAGTGCGGCCAACGCCAAGGCCGACATGCTGGCGCGGATCAGCCACGAGATCCGCACGCCGCTCAACGCCATCATCGGCTTTGCCGAGGTGATGATCTCCGAACGCTTCGGCACGCTCGGCAACGAGCGCTACGGCGAATACATGAAGGACATCCGCGCCTCCGGCGAGCGCGTCATCGCGATCATCGACGATCTGCTGGAGCTGTCGCGGATCGAGACCGGCAAGCTCGATCTCAATTTCGCCAACCTCAGCCTCAACGACCTCGTCGAAGCCTGCGTGACCGTGATGCAGCCGCAGGCCAATCGCGAGCGCATCATCATCCGCACCTCGCTCGCGCATGCGCTGCCGCAGGTCACGGCTGACGCGCGCGCGATGCGGCAGATCACCATGAATCTGATCTCGAACTCGATCCGGCTCGCCAGCGCCGGCGGCCAGGTCATCGTCTCCACCGCGCTGTCCGACCGCGGCGAGATCGCGCTGCGCATTCGCGACACCGGCCATGGCCTCTCCGAGCGCGAAGTCGCCGCCGCGATGGAGCCGTTCCGCACCCCGCCGCCGGGGGACGCCGCGGACAATTCGGCGCTGAGCCTGTCGCTCACCAAGGCCCTGGTCGAGGCCAACCGCGCCCGCTTCAACATCAAGAGCGCGGGGAATTCCGGCACGCTGATCGAAGTGGTGTTCGCACCGGTGGTGGCGGGGGCGTAGCAGTCACCGCAAGCTCGTCATGCCCCGGCTTGTCCGGGCATGACGACACGGGGGCATCACGCCGCGCGCACCGTGTCCAAGAACCTGCTCACCTCGATCTTCAGCCGGCTGCTGTCGTTCGACAGCGACTGCGCTGCGGAGAGCACCTGCGAGGAGGCAGATCCGGTCTCGGTCGCGCCCTGGCGCACGCTGCTGATGTTGGCGCTCACCTGCGTGGTGCCGGCGGCCGCGTTCTGGACGTTGCGCGATATCTCGCCGCTCGCGGCGCCCTGCTCTTCCACGGCGGCGGCGATGGTGGAGGAGATCTCGGACAGCCGCTCGATGGTGCCGCCGATGGTCTTGATGGCGCCGACCGAATCCTCGGTCGCAACCTGGATGCTGGAGATCTGCTGACCGATGTCGCCGGTGGCCTTCGCGGTCTGCTCGGCCAGCGCCTTCACTTCCGAGGCCACCACGGCAAAACCGCGCCCGGCTTCGCCGGCACGCGCGGCCTCGATGGTGGCGTTCAGCGCCAGCAAATTGGTCTGACCCGCGATGGCGCTGATGAGCTCGACCACGTCGCCGATGCGCGCGGCCGCCTTCGACAATTCGCTGACGCGGTCGTTGGTCTGCCCGGCCTGGCTGACGGCTTCGCCGGCCATGCGTGCGGAGGCCTGCACCTGGCGGCTGATCTCGTGGACCGAGGCGGTCAGCTCCTCCGCCGCGGAGGCCACCGACTGAACGTTGGTCGCGGCCTCTTCGGAAGCGGCCTCGACCAAGGTGGCAAGCTCGGTCGAGCGGCTCGCGGTGGTGGTCAGCGACGTCGCCGACGCCTCGAGCTCGTTGGCGGCAGACGACACGGTCTCGACGATCTCGCCGATCGCGCCTTCGAAATCGTCGGCCATCCTGATCATGTCGGCACGCCGGCGCTCGGCGGCGAGCTTGTCCTGCCTGATCTTCTCTTCCGCCTCTTCCTGCGCCTTGCGCTCGGCATTGACCTTGAACGTCTCGACGGCCTGCGCGATCTCGCCGATCTCGTCGGGACGGCCGAGCCCTGGCAGCACGATGGCGAAATTTCCGTTGGCGAGCTCGATCATCGCCGCGCGCATGGCCGATAGCGGCTTGGAGACCGAGCGGCCGATGAAGATGCCGAGGCCGAGCACGCCGGATGCGATCAGCGCGATCGCAACGCCGATCCACCACTGGATGCTGTCGCGCTGGGCATCGTTCAGCCGGTCGGCTTCGGCGCGGATCTGGTCGACCGCTTGCGACACCTGCTCGATGACGGGCTCGACCGCGGAGAAGGCCTCCGACATTGCTTTCAGTTCAGTCGCCAGAGTCAGCGCGGTCTCCATCCAGGCGAAGAAATCACGCTGGTAGTCGGCGAGCTTCTGGCGCAACTCGGCCTTCGCATCGCCGGGAATGGAGGGCTCGTCGAGGCCGGCCACAAACTCCGCCGCGCGCTTTTTCATGTCGTCGCCGTATCTGGCGTCGCGACGCAGCATGAAGTCCTTCTCGTGCCTTCGCATCATCAGCATGGTCACTTTGAGCGACGGATTCCGGAGCTCGCCGACCTTGGTCTCGATGTCGTGGACCGAGGCCCGCAAGCGGCCTTCGAGACCGGACTTTTCGTCGAGCCCGAGCCGCTGTCTCTGCTCGACCACCGCGGCGAAACGGGTCTGATAGGTTTTCAGCGATGCGGTCATCGCGTCGATCCTCGCGACCAGCTCGGGCTTGCCGAGCCCTGAAATCCTGGCGCGAAGCTTCTCGATATCGAGCGAGACCTGCTGGCTGATCTCGGCCTGGCGCTGCGCCTTGGCCGGCTCGCTGCGCAAGAGGAAGTCCTTCTCGGCGCGGCGTCCCTCGAGCAGCTCGACGGCGATCTTGTTATTCAGCTCGAAGATGGTGCGCGCGTTCTCGGCGGCGCCCCGATAGAACGCCATCGCGTTCTCGCCATACAGATGGATGCCGCCGATCAGGACGACACCGATGACGCCGATGACGCCGATCGCGGTGATCTTGTGGGTAAGACGAAGGGAGAGAAATCGCATCTTGGCTTCAAAAATCGGTTGTCGCTGATGCGAGTATGAAACGTCAGGGCTGGGAAACTTCCGTTAATTTACCGGCACGTACGAATACGTACTTATTCACGATACACGTCATACGAGAGGTAACAAAGTCCCAACGCCGGTTTATCCTGGCCATGTTATGCACGGTGAGATGCATAGGCGCAGACAAAAAAACACGGCGCTCGTAGCGCCGTGCTGTCATGTCTTCAAGTGACTTTGGCGGTCCGGATCAGCTGTAGATCTCGAACAGGCCGGCGCCGCCCTGGCCGCCGCCGATGCACATCGTCACCACGCCCCACTTGGCCTTGCGGCGCGCGCCTTCCTGCAGCAGGTGGCCGGTGAGACGGGCGCCGGTCATGCCGAAGGGATGGCCGATCGCGATCGAGCCGCCGTTGACGTTGTACTTGGCGGGATCGATGCCGAGCTGGTCGCGGCAGTACAAGCACTGGCTGGCGAAGGCTTCGTTGAGCTCCCAGAGATCGATGTCGTCGACCTTGAGGCCGGTGCGCTTGAGCAGCTTCGGGATCGCGAACACCGGGCCGATGCCCATTTCGTCGGGCTCGCAGCCCGCGGTCGCCCAGGCGACGAAGCGGCCGAGCGGCTTCAGGCCGCGCTTCTCGGCGTCCTTGGCTTCCATCAGCACCACGGCGGCGGCGCCGTCCGAGAGCTGGCTGGCATTGCCGGCGGTGACGAACTTGCCGGGACCCTTCACCGGCTCGAGCTTGGCGAGACCTTCCATCGTGGTCTCGGGCCGGTTGCACTCGTCGCGATCGACGACGTAGTCGACGATGCTCTCCGCCTTGGTCGCCTTGTCGACGACCTTCATCTTGGTCTTCATCGGGACGATCTCGTCCTTGTACTTGCCTGCCTGCTGCGACGCCGCCATGCGGCGCTGCGATTCCAGCGAGAACTCGTCCTGGTATTCACGGCTAAGCTTGTAGCGCTCGGCGACGATGTCGGCGGTGTCGATCATCGCCATGAAGATGTCGGGCGCGACCTTGAGCAATTCAGGATCGATCGATTCCTTCGGCGTGCCGCCGCCCGGCATCGAGATGCTCTCGACCCCGCCGGCGACGATGCAGTCGGCGCCGTCCGAGCGGATCGAGTTGGCGGCCATCGCGATCGTCTGCAGTCCCGAGGAGCAGAACCGGTTCACCGAGACGCCGGCGGTGGTCTTCGGCAGTCCGGCGAGCAGCGCGGCCTGGCGGCCGATGTTGGGCGCGCCATGGGCGCAATTGCCGAGATAGCAGTCCTCGACATAGTCCTTGTCGACGCCGGCGCGCTTCACCGCATGCTGGATGGCGTGCGCCGCGAGCGACATCGGCGGCGTGATGTTGAACCCGCCGCGGCCGGATTTTGCGAGGCCCGTGCGCGCATAGGAAACGATGACGGCTTCACGCATGTGTTTCTCCCTTGTCGAGCGATTTTGAACGGAGCGCTCTTTGAACGAGTTGTCCTGGCGCCATTGGTACACAAAGTTTGAAGGCTGCGGAAAATAAAAACGCCGCCTCCGGTGACGGAGGCGGCGTTGTTCCGCGGGTCGGAATATGATGCTCGTCATTCCGGGGCGATGCGAAGCATCGAACCCGGAATCTCGAGATTCTCAGGTGCGCACCGGAGTTCTCGCTTCGCGAGCCCCGGAATGACCGTAACTCAGAACGTCAGCGCCTTGACCTGCTTGACCTGCGGCAGGGCCTGCACCTTGGCGAGCACGTCCGCCGGGACCGCGCCATCGACCTCGACCAGCGCGATAGCGTCGCCGCCCTGCTCGACGCGGCCGAGATGGAAGGTCGCGATGTTGATCTTGGCGTCGCCCAGCAGGCCAGCGAAACTGCCGATGAAGCCCGGCTTGTCCTCGTTGGTGACATAGATCATCGACTTGCCGAACTCGGCGTCGACGCGGATGCCCTTGATGTCGACCAGGCGCGGCTTGCCGTCGTGATAGACGGTGCCGGAGACCGAGCGCTCCTGGCGTTCGGTCGCGACCGTCACGGTGATCAGGCTCTCATAGTCGCTCTGGGCGGCGCGCACGATCTCGTCCACCACCATGCCGCGCTCCTTGGCGACGACGGGCGCGGACACCACGTTGACCTCGCCCAGCATCGGCCGCAGCAGGCCCGACAGCACGGCGGAGGTGATCGCCTTGATCTTCATCTCGGCGACGTGGCCCTCATAGGTGATCTCGACCTTGAGGATGCCGGTCTCGGTGAGCTGGCCGGCGAACGAACCGAGCTTCTCGGCGAGCGAGATGAACGGCTTCAGCTTCGGCGCTTCTTCCGCCGTGATCGAGGGGAAGTTGACCGCGTTCGAGATCGCGCCGGTGAGCAGGTAATCCGACATCTGCTCGGCGACCTGGAGCGCGACGTTCTCCTGCGCTTCGGTGGTGGAGGCGCCGAGATGCGGCGTGCAGATCACGTTGGGATGGCCGAACAGCACGTTGGCGTTCGCGGGCTCCTCGACGAAGACGTCGAACGCGGCGCCGGCGATGTGCTTGGAATTGAGCGCATCGACCACCGCTTGCTCGTCGACGAGACCGCCGCGCGCGCAGTTGATCAGGCGCACGCCCTTCTTCATCTTGGCGATTGCGGGAGCGTCGATGATGTTCTTCGTCTTCTCGGTCAGCGGCGTGTGCAGCGTGATGAAATCGGCGCGCTTGAGCAGGTCGTCGAGCTCGACCTTCTCGACGCCGATGTCCTTGGCGCGCTCCGGCGACAGGAACGGATCGAACGCGATCACCTTCATGCGCAGGCCGAGCGCGCGGTCAGCGACGATCGAGCCGATGTTGCCGCAGCCGACGACGCCGAGCACCTTGCCGGTGATCTCGACGCCCATGAAGCGGTTCTTCTCCCACTTGCCGGCCTGGGTCGAGGCGTCGGCCTGCGGGATCTCGCGCGCGAGCGCCAGCATCAGGGTGACGGCATGCTCGGCGGTCGTGATCGAATTGCCGAACGGCGTGTTCATCACGATGATGCCCTTGGCCGTGGCGGCGGGGATCTCGACGTTGTCGACGCCGATGCCGGCGCGGCCGATCACCTTGAGGTTGGTCGCCTTGTCGAGAATCTTTGCGGTCGCCTTCGTCGCGGAGCGGATCGCAAGGCCGTCGTAATTGCCGATGATCTCGGCGAGCTTGTCCTTGTCCTTGCCGAGATTGGGCTGGAAGTCGACCTCGACGCCGCGATCTTTGAATATCTGCACGGCAGCGGGCGAGAGCGCGTCGGAAATGAGAACTTTGGGTTTGGTCATGGGAATGATCCGTGGTGCGTGCTGCGTTTACGGAACGTCATCCGCGGGCTTAAGCGCGAAGCGCGTCTTCGCGCCAGAACCCCGCGGATCCATCTCTCTTGATCGATGGATGGCCGGGTCAAGCCCGGCCATGACGGGAATGAGTTGGAGCGAATTACGCCGCCTTGGCGAGCGTGGCCTTGGTCTCGGCAAAAGCCCAGTCGATCCACTGCGTCAGCAGTTCGACGTCCTTGGCCTCGACGGTGGCGCCGCACCAGATGCGCAGGCCGGCCGGCGCATCGCGATAATACGCGAAGTCGTAGCCGGCGCCTTCCTTCTCGATCAGCGCGACCAACTTCTTCGAGAACTCCGCCTGCGCGTCCTCGGACAGCGAGGTGATCGCGGGATCTGTGAACTTCAGGCACACCGAGGTGTTGGAGCGGATCGAAGCGTCCTTGGCCAGGAAGTCGATCCACGGCGTCTTCGCCTTCCAGTCGGCGAGCACCTTGGTGTTGGCATCGGCACGCGCGATCAGCGCCTTGAGGCCGCCGATCGACTTGGCCCAGTTCAGCGCATCGAGATAATCCTCGACGCAGAGCATCGACGGCGTGTTGATGGTCTCGCCGACGAAGATGCCTTCGTTGATCTTGCCGCCCTTGGTCATGCGGAAGATCTTCGGCAGCGGCCAGGCCGGCTTATAGGTTTCCAGCCGTTCCACCGCACGGGGCGACAGGATCAGCATGCCGTGCGCGGCTTCGCCGCCGAGCGCCTTCTGCCAGGAGAAGGTGACGACATCGAGCTTGGCCCAGTCCAGCGGCTGCGCAAACGCGGCCGAGGTGGCGTCGCAGATGGTCAGGCCTTCGCGGGTCGCGCTGATCCAGTCCGCGTTCGGCACACGCACGCCTGACGTGGTGCCGTTCCAGGTGAAGACGACGTCGCTCTTGGGATCGACCTTGGAGAGGTCGGGGATCTCACCGTAAGCCGCATTCAGCTTGGTGACGTCCTTGAGCTTCAATTCCTTGACGATGTCGCTGACCCAACCCTCGCCGAAGGATTCCCAGGCGAGCGTGGTGACGGGGCGCGCACCGAGCAGCGACCAGAGCGCCATCTCGACTGCGCCGGTATCGGAGGCTGGCACGATGCCGATGCGATAATCGGCGGGCACTTCGAGCACTTCGCGCGTGAGATCGATCGCGAGCTTGAGCTTGGTCTTGCCGACCTTCGCGCGATGCGACCGGCCGAGTGCTGCGTCCTTGAGATTTTGGGCGTTCCAGCCGGGGCGCTTGGCGCAGGGGCCGGAGGAGAAATGCGGCACGTTCGGCCGCGAAGCGGGCTTCGCTACAGTCATAATATCTACCCTTCCAGATAGTCAGCCTCCCGTTGGGGGGAGGTGTCCCGCCGCGGCTGATACGGGAAACAGGAAGAGTCGTCAAGGAAGTTCCGGCGTCTCACGGCGGCGTGATGGTGCTTCCGGTGCGATATCAGGGGATTCGACGACCGCGAGCGCATTCAGCAAGTCCGTGGCCTCGCTGATCAATTGCGCGGCTCTGCGGCGGCTGGCGACTTTCAAAATGCACTTGTCATTGGCCTGCACGACGTAATCGTTGCCGACCTTGATCATTGAATAGCTTGTCATCGAAATCCCCGAACCGACAGAGCCCGGTGTCTGAAGCTGCCGTAGCACCGTTCGTTCCCGGATCAACGTGAACGACGGCTGGGTAGTTTATCAGCTGTTAATATGAACAAACGCGCGATCCGAATTCGCTGATCGAGCAAGGCTCGCGAGGAGCTGCCTCAAAAGCGGACAGTCATACCGACGTGGCTCGCCGCGAATCCGAGCCGCTTGTAGAAGCGCTGCGCATCGACGCGGCTCGCGTGCGTCAGCAACTCGATCAGACTGCAGCCGCGCGCTTTCGCTTCCGCGATCGCCCATTGCACCAACCGCTCGCCGATGCCGCGGCTGCGACAATCCGAAGCAACGCGAACGTCTTCCAGCAGGCCGCGCACGCCGCCTTGCGAGCTGATGCCCGGCAGGATCGCGAGTTGCAGGCAGCCGACCACCCTGCCCTCGCTCTCGGCAACCACGAGCGTGAGGTTCGGATCGCGCTCGACGCGCGCGAAGGCATCGTAATAGGCGGCAGGCAACGGATCCTCGACGCGCTCGCGCGCGCGGCCGAGATGATCGTCGGCGAGCATCGCCACGATCGCTGAAACGTCGTCGCGGCGCGCGCGGCGAATGGAGACGGATTCGGCGTTCATGTCAGGCAACTCCAACCTCAGCGCGCCGGCGGGAGGCCGAGAAACGCTTCGACCTCGCCGATCCAGCGGCGGAGGGCGGCATAGCGGCCGAGATCGAAGCCGCCTTCATGCGCCACGCGGGTATAGGCGAGCAGCGAGACGTCCGCGAGCGAAACCTCTTCACCGGCGAAGAAGCGGCCGGCCGAAAGATGCTGCTCCATGCGGTCGAGCGCTGCATAGCCGCGCTTGACCTTTTCGGGGTCGAGCTCGGATGCGTCCTTGCCGAGATAAACGAGGAGGAAGCGGCACACCGCGATGTAGGGCTCGTGGCTGTACTGTTCCCAGAACAGCCATTCGTCCATCTTGGCCGCAATGAAGGCGTCGCGCGGGACGAGCGCGCTGTCGCGGGCGAGATAGCGGATGATGGCATTGGACTGCGCCAGCGTGCGGCCGTCGTCGAATGCGACGGTGGGCACCTGGCCGGCGCCGTTCATCTCAAGGAATTGCGGCGTGCGCGTCTCGCCCTTGCGCGTGTCGATCTCGATCCATTGGTACGGCAATGCGAGCTTGACGCAGACCCACTTCACCTTCAGGCAATTGCCGGAATTGCTGTCGCCGTAGATCTTCATCGCTGCCGCCCCGCGTTGGAGCGACAGAGCATCAGGACGGCGCGGAGCTGTCAACCGCGGCGTACGCGGCTGCGTCAGAACTTGTAGCCGAGGCCGGCGCGGACGGTGTTGATACTGGTGTCGACCTGGGAAGTGAAGCGAATGTATTCCCACTCGGCGCGCATAAAGAGACCGCCGACGAGGTTGACGTCTACGCCCAGCCCCCCGCTGTAGCCGTAGATCAGATGATTGTGCTGCGCCTCGCTCGCGGAAACCGGCCCCAGAAGAACGCCGGCAGGCGTCACGAAATCCTGAGCGCTCACCGTGCGGACGATATCGGCATTGCCGAGCGCGAGCCCGCCGAACACGTAGGGCAGGAAGCATCCCCATGCATAACCGGCCCGGCCGCGAAACGTTGCCATGTCCTTGATCGCGATCGAGGCCGTCGAGCTCGCCGTCACCGAGTGCACGTTGCCGTCGGACAGCGTATTGCTGCGAGCTTCGCTGGCAGTGGTCGATCCGCCGAACTTACCGTGCAGGTAACTGGCCTCCAGGCCGATCACGACATCGTCCCATTGGGCATTGTAGCCCACGAAAGCACCATATCCGCTGCTGCGCTGAGAGGCCTTTCCGAGGCCGAGATTCCATTGCGAGACCTGCATCTCCTGCTCGATCAGGGTGTCTGCGAGCAGCGCCGCCATCATATTGCTGGTCGACCCGTTGAAATTCTCATCGGATGATCCGTGGCCACCCTGCCCGCCGACATAGAAGCCTTGCCAGTTGACGCTGGACCGGGTGAGACCGTCGGTGAAGCTGCCGCGCAGGATGGGAAGATCGGGCATATCGGCCGCATGCGCGGCAGACACCGTCCCCAACATCGCCGCCGCCAACAAAAGCCCACGCATCGCAACGCTCCATCGAACTCGAACTTTCACCCGTGATCATGGCTCGTTAACCTTAACCAATGGTTGCGTCGGGCGCCTTCATCGCTACTCGCCATGAAAAATGCGCAAAGCAAAACGGCGCGGGATGATCCCGCGCCGTTAAGAAGTCCTAACCGATCGAAGTGTCGATCAGCCCTTGGTGACGAGCGGCGGCGCGTAGACCGGCGGGCTGCTGAGATCCCAGCGCACGCCGAGCTTGATGTCGTGCGAGGTGAGCTCTTTGACCTTGATCGAGGTCGGGCCGGAGGCGCTGTTGTCGAACAGGCGGTAATTGCCGGGCGCGGCGTCGCCGAGGTTCATGTAGCTGTAGGCCAGTTCGACGGTGAATCCGGGATTGACCTTGTAGGCGAGACCGGCGTGAGCGGCCCAGGCGAGGTTCCACTTTCCGTTATCGGCGAAGTAGGCAACGCTGTTGTTGAGCAGCGGGTTGTAGGACACGCCATCGTCGCGGAAGCCGCTGATCTTGTTGTAGGAGCCGCCGACACCGGCGCCGATGAACGGGGTGATGCACCACCAGGTGCCGAGGTCGACATAGGCGTTGGCCATCACGACCCACTCGGACTTGCTGCCGCTGTAGTTGTTGACGCCGACGAAGCCGGGTCCAACGACGTTGTCGCTGCCGTGCAGATTGGATTTGCCACGGTACTGGCCGATCACGTCGGCGCGGAACCAGTTGTTGAAGCGATAGCCGACGCCGAGATCGAACAGCCCCGCCGAGTCGAAGCCGAGCCCCTCCGTCGTCTTGGAATAGCCGGCCGGCAGGGCGCTATCGATGCGCTTGGCGCTCTGGTTGGTCATGCCGATGTCGCCGCGCAGATACCAGCCGCCGAAGTCCGCGGGCGGAGCCGGCGGCGCGTACATGGGAGGGGGCGCCGCGATCGGCATATCGGCGGCGAACGCCATCGACGAGATCAGGGTTGCCGCACCCGCGGCAAGGAGAGACTTAACGCTACGCATTGGCTTCGTCCTTTTGGCCGGTGAGGCAAATACGCAGGCCTCACGTTCTGGAAACTCACGGAGCGGACGATGCCAGCAAATGTTTAAGCGCCACTTAACCCTAATTTTTAAGGTTGATTTTTCCTGACTGCTCGCGCGCACGGACGAGAAGCGTTGCAAAATTGCAGCGCCTCACGCCGCAATTGCTAACGATGTGTAAAGCCGCAGTGCAGCGGGAGAGAATCCGTTAACGCGCGTGCCGCGGCAGCTTGGGCAGGAACACCGCAAGCAGGCCGATCGCCGGCAGGTAGGCGCAGACCTGGTAGACGAACTCGATCGAGGTGTGGTCGGCGAGCTTGCCGAGCACGGCGGCGCCCAGGCCCCCGATGCCGAACGCAACGCCGAAGAACACGCCGGAGATCATGCCGAATCTGTGCGGCACCAGCTCCTGCGCGAACACGATGATCGACGACGTCGTCGAGGAGATGATCAGGCCGATAATGACTGACAGCACGGCGCTGCCGACGAGCCCGGCATAGGGCAGCGCCAGCGTGAACGGCAGCGCGCCCAGGATCGAGATCCAGATCACGATCTTGCGGCCGAAGCGATCGCCCAAGGGACCGCCCAGAAACGCGCCGACCGCATTCGCCGCGAGGAAGATGAAGAGATAGATCTGCGCTGCCTGCGTCGACACGCCGAACCGGTCGATCAGGTAGAAGATGTAATAGCTCGACAGGCTCGAGACATAGAGCTGTTTTGAAAACAGCAGCGCGACCAGCACGAGCAGCGCAACGGCGACGCGGCGCGAGCTCGGCGCCTCGGGATGGGCCTGAACCGCCGCCATCTTCTTCGCCTTGATCTGCGGCGCATACCAGCGGCCGATGCGCCAGAGGATGAGGATCGCGAGGAAGGCGATCGAGGAGAACCAGGCGATGCTGCCCTGCCCGAACGGCACCACGATCAGCGCCGCCAGCACCGGCCCCATCGAGGTGCCGAAACTGCCGCCGAGCTGGAACACCGATTGCGCAAACCCGTAGCGGCCGCCGGAGGCGAGCCGCGCGATGCGCGCGGATTCGGGGTGAAACACCGCCGAGCCGAGACCGACCAGCGCGGCGGCGACGAGGATGACGAGATATTGGTGCGCGGCACTGAGCAGCAAGAGGCCGAAGAAGGTCGAGGCCATGCCGATCGCCAGCGAATAAGGCTGCGCTTTCTTGTCGGTATAATGCCCGACCACCGGCTGCAGCAGCGAGGCCGTGAACTGAAACGCGAGCGTGATCATGCCGATCTGCGCGAAGTCGAGCGCGTAGGTGTCCTTCAGGATCGGATACACCGAGGCGATCAGCGACTGCATGGTGTCGTTGAGGAAGTGTGAGAAGCTGATGCCGGCGAGCACGACATAGGCCGGCCCGGCCGCTTTGGCCGCGGGTGCCACGTCAGCCACGACGACGGGCTCGGTCAGCGTTTCCTCTGAGACGACGACAGATTTGTTCAATGCAGCGGTCCCGGCGCGGCAGATTGCCGCGACCTCGTAGGTACGATGCAACGCGCGGTGGAACCACCGCCAATCGCAAATGGCTGGGATGCGTGTGTCTTACCCTCTCCCCTTGTGGGAGAGGGTGGCTCGCCGCGTTAGCGGCGAGACGGGTGAGGGGTATCTGTCTTCACGAAAAGTATTGCGAGTCGAGAGAACCCCTCATCCGGCGCTTCGCGCCACCTTCTCCCACAGGGGGAGAAGGAAGAGAGCTCAGGCCGCGGCCTGGCCGAGCGCGAAGACGATGGTGTCGACGACGTCCTCGACCAGGATGCGGTCTTCGCCCTCGCCCATGACGCGGATCACCGGCTCGGTGCCGGAGGAGCGGATCAGGAGGCGGCCGTGGCCGTTGAGCCGTTTCTCGCCGTCGGAGATCGCCGACTTGACGTCGGAATTGTCGAGCGGCTTGCCGCCCTTGTGGCGGACGTTCTTGAGGATCTGCGGCAGCGGATCGAAGCGGTGGCAGACTTCCGACACGGGGCGGCGCAGCTTCTGCACCACCGCCAGCACCTGCAGCGCAGCGACAAAACCGTCGCCGGTGGTGGCGTAGTCGGACAGGATGATGTGGCCCGACTGCTCGCCGCCGAGATTGTAGCCGCCGTTCAGCATCTGCTCGAGCACGTAGCGGTCGCCGACCGGCGTGCGCACCAGATCGAGCCCCTGCCCTTTCAGGAAGCGCTCGAGCCCGAGATTGGACATCACGGTGGCGACGATGCCGGGACGCGACAGGCGGCCGTCTTCCTTCCAGCTCTGCGCGATCACCGCGAGCAACTGGTCGCCGTCGACGACATGACCGCGCTCGTCGACCAGGATGACGCGATCGGCGTCGCCGTCGAGCGCGATGCCGATGTCGGCGCGCATCTCGCGCACCTTCCGCGACAGTGCTTCGGGCGAGGTCGAGCCGCAATCCTTGTTGATGTTGAAGCCGTCGGGCTCGACGCCGATCGGCACGACGTCGGCGCCCAACTCCCACAGCGCTTCCGGCACCACCTTGTAGGCGGCGCCATTGGCGCAATCGATCACGACGCGCAGGCCGTCGAGCGAGAGGTCGCGCGGCAGCGTGCGCTTGGCGAATTCGATGTAGCGGTCATGCACGCCGTCAATACGACGGGCGCGGCCGAGGCTCGCGCTTTGTGCCAGCCGCTTGTCGATGGGCTCATCGAGCAGTTGCTCGATCTGCCTCTCGACGTCGTCGGAGAGCTTGAAGCCCTGCGGGCCGAACAGCTTGATGCCGTTGTCCTCGAACAGATTGTGCGAGGCCGAGATCATGACGCCGAGATCGGCGCGCATCGACTTGGTCAGCATCGCAACTGCCGGCGTCGGCATCGGGCCAACCAGCAGCACATCCATGCCGACCGAGGTGAAGCCGGCGACCATCGCGTATTCGATCATGTAGCCGGACAGGCGGGTGTCCTTGCCGATCACGACCCGGTGGCGGTGGTCACCGCGCTGAAACGCAAGGCCTGCGGCCTGGCCGACCTTGAGCGCGAGCTCCGGCGTGATCAGTCCGTTGGCGCGGCCCCGAATCCCGTCCGTCCCGAAATATTTGCGACTCATATCGTCCCCCGAGCAACAACCAGGGGATCCCCTCTACAACCACGGGCTGCCCGAACGGGGCCCGCATCCCTGATTTGCTAGGCCTGTTATAATGCCTGTGAGGCTAACTTGGCTTCAAAAAATATGATGAATCATTACGGAACCGGGGCGCCGCCGTTCCGATAACGTCTTGTTAACATTATATTTCCTGTCCGTGGCGCCGAAACAGGGTGGAACCCGTTTAATCGCTGCGCTTCACGTGGCCATCGCCGCGGCTCGGCGCCGGCTGGGTGACGTTGACGGGATCGGAGCCCGGAAAGGTCTCTTCCAGACCCTCTTCCAGGGCTTCCTCGAGATCACGCTTCTCCTTGATCTCTTCCGGCGAAGGTCCAGCGTGCGGCTTCGTCATGGCGCCCTCCTGCAAAACCGTCTGCAAACGGATTTGGCTGTGCATCCAACCATGCTAGATGACCCCGAAATCTTCCGATGCAAGACTCTTGGTAGAAGACGGGCCGGGGAACTATCATGAAACATATCACCTGTATCGACGATCTTCGCACGCTGCATAAGCGCCGCGTGCCGAAGGCGTTCTTCGACTATTGCGACCGCGGCTCCTATGCCGAGGAGACGCTGCGCGCCAACCGCGAGGATATGCAGGCGATCAAGTTCCGCCAGCGCATCCTGGTCGATGTCTCCAAGCGCGACACTTCGACCACGATCCTCGGCGAGCCCTCGACCATGCCGCTGATGCTCGCGCCCGTCGGCCTGCTCGGCATGCAGCATGGCGACGGCGAAATTTACGCCTGCCGCGCAGCGCAGGCCGCCGGTATCCCGTTCACGCAATCGACCATGTCGATCTGCTCGATCGAGGACATCGCCGCCAATGTCGAGAAGCCGTTCTGGTTCCAGCTCTACGTCATGAAGGACCGCGGCTTCATCAAGGAATTGATCCAGCGCGCGATCGCGGCCAAGTGCAGCGCGCTGGTGCTCACCGTGGACCTCCAGGTGATCGGCCAGCGCCACGCCGACATCAAGAACGGCATGACGGTGCCCCCCGAGTGGTCGTTGTCGAAGCTGCTGGATTTCGCCAGCAAGCCCAGCTGGGTCTCCGGCGTGCTGCAGGGCAAGCGCCGCACCTTCGGCAACATCGCCGGCCACGTAAAGAACACCGAGGATCTCAATCGCCTCGCCGAATGGACGGCCTCGCAGTTCGACACCTCGCTGAACTGGAAGGACGTCGAGTGGGTCCGCAGCATCTGGCCGGGCAAGCTCGTCATCAAGGGCATCCTCGACGTCGAGGATGCCGAGGAAGCAGCCAAGACCGGCGCGCAAGCGCTCGTCGTCTCCAACCACGGCGGCCGGCAGCTCGACGGCGCGCCGTCCTCGATCGAGGTGCTGCCCGAGATCGCCGATGCGGTCGGTGACAGGATGGAGATCATGTTCGACGGCGGCATCCGCTCCGGCCAGGACGTGATGCGCGCGCTTGCGCTCGGCGCAAAGTCCTGCATGCTCGGCCGCGCCTATGCCTACGGCCTGGGTGCCGGCGGCCAGGCCGGCGTCGCCAAGGCGATCGACATCATCCAGAAGGAGCTGCTCACCACCATGGGCCTGTGCGGCGTCAACCGGATCGACGAGATCGACGATCATGTCATCGCGATGTGAGGTGCAGCGGCGGTGCCGTAGGGTGGGCAAAGCGACTTGTCCGCCGTAGCTCGACGAGCGAAGGCGGAAGCGTGCCCACCATCGTGCGCGGAATGTGAGAAAGACGTGGGCACGGCGCAAATGCGCCTTTGCCCACCCTACGAGATCTCGGCGTGATCGAAGATCGCAGCCACAAATTTCCGCTGTCGTCCCGGACAAGCGCAGCGCCGATCCGGGACCCATGACCACAGGGAGTAGTTTGGCGAGGACTGGTGATTAGTCAGTCTTCGCGCGGTACTGCAATCTTCTCACATCGAACGATCACGAATGGGTCCCTGCTTTCGCAGGGACCACTGCGGCAGCGCCCCCCAACTCACATCGGCGGCGTCAGGCCGTCACGGCCGACGCTGACGCGGTTGGTCTCGAACGAGCCGTCCGGCAATTGCTTCATGAAGGCGATGACCTTGGCGCCGGCCTTGAGGTCGGATTTGTCGCCAGGCACGAAGGTCACCACCGGCGTGTTGTCGGCGACGAACACCTTCTTCTCGCCGTCCTTGTACTTGACCAGCAGCGTATGGCCGTCATTGCCGACCACGCTCTCCGAGACCGTGGCGTTGGTCATGCTCGAATTCGGCTTGAGGTCATAGGGCCGCGAGCCCTCGCCGGTGCCGCGCATGCTCTCCGGAAACACGTGGACCTCGACCGCGTTCTGGCCGCCGTCCGGTCCCGGCACCGTGGTGGCGCCGACGAAGGAGCCGACCTTGATGTCGGCGAGTGAAATTTTGGTAATCCCGGATACGTTCACGTCGGGAGCGATGCGCAGCTTGACGTCCTCGCCGCTGCGCGATTTGACCTGCATCGTGTCACCATTGACGCTTTCGATCGTGCCGCGCACGCGCGTCGGCACCGGTGCCCTCTGCGCGTAGGCATAGAGGGTGGAAGCGGCCACCATCGCGACGGCGATGAGCGGACGTGTGAAAGTTGCGCGTTGAACAGACATGACGGTCTCCGATTGTCCCCCGGATGGAGAACTCCGGACGACGCGTGCTATTCTCTCAAGTCTTTGTGAGATCGGCCTCGACCAGCGCCCGCAGCTCGGCCGTGACCTCCGGCCGCCGGCCGAACCACAGCTCGAAGCCGCGCACTGCCTGGTGCAGCAGCATGCCGAGCCCGTCTGCCGTCTTCAGGCCGCGCGCCGTTGCGGCGGCGAGCAGCGGCGTCACCAGCGGCACATAGACGAGGTCGGCGACCACCGCCGCCTGCGGCAGGCGCGCGACATCAACATCGAGTGAGGACTGGCCGTGCATGCCGAGCGAGGTCGTGTTCACGAGAAGTTTTGCGCGCGGTAGCACATCGTCGATCCCGTCCCACGTCACGGGATGCACGTTCGGCCCGAACTGTCTTGCCAGCGTCTCGGCCCGCGCGATGGTGCGATTGGCCAGATGGATGCGCTTGATCCCACGCTCGAGCAGACCGAACACGACCGCCCGCGAGGAGCCGCCGGCGCCGAGCACCAGCGCCTCCTCGGCGGCATCCCAGCCGGGCGCGCTGGCGTCGAGATTGCCGATGAAACCTTCGACGTCGGTGTTGGTCGAGCGCAGCTCGCCGTCGGCAAACCACAGCGTGTTGGCGGCACCGACGGCCTTGGCGCGGGCGTCGGGAGTGGACAGCGCCAGCACCTCCTCCTTGTGCGGGATGGTGACGTTGGCGCCGACGAAGCCGCGCAGTGACAGCCGCAGCACGAAATCCCTGAGATCCTCGGGCGGAACCGCTTCGATGACATAGCCGCCGGCGATGCCGAGCGTGCGCAGCCAGTAATGATGGATCAGCGGCGAGCGCGAATGCGCGGCCGGCCATCCGATCAGACAGGCTGCAGGAGCTTTGGGCGCGGTCATCTTTTCCTCGGGGGTCGTATTCCCGAGGCGATCCATTTCGCGTCCCGTGGGGCCTGTCAAGCGTGCGGACGTCGCTAGTCCGCCGCAGCCTCGTCGGCCGCCCGGCCCTTGATGTCGGCGATCGCGCGCTCGAGGCTCTGGCGATAGCGCGCCCGGGGCGGCGTCACGCCATGGGTGAGCAGCGCGCGCCGGACCGCGGGCGAGGCGCCGGTGATGAACAGGCGGATGCCCTGGCGGTGCGCCTTGGCGGCGACGCGGCCGAGCACGTTGGCCGCCGTCGAATCCAGGAACGGCACCGCGGCGAAATCGACCACGAAGGCCTTGCGCTTGTCGGCGACCTCGTCGAGCACGCCTCCGATGGCGGAGGCCGCGCCGAAGAAGAACGCGCCGGTGATGCGATAGACCAGCACGTCGCGATCGACCGCAAGCGCAGGATCGTAGCGAACGCGATCGCCGTTGCCGTCGTCGGGACGATCGCCGGCGACGAGTGGCGAGCGTTCCTCGATGCCCGTCATCTCCGCCATGCGATGGATGAACAGCACGGCGCCGAGCGCAAAGCCGACCAGGATGCCTTCGGTGAGATCGCGGAAGATCGTCAGCAGGAATGTCGCGAGCAGCACGACGGCGTCGCCCCACGACGAACGCAGGAGCGTGGCGAATTCGTGCTTCTCCGCCATGGTCCAGGCCACCACGACCAGCACCGAGGCGAGCGCGGCCAGCGGAATGTAGCTTGCGAGCGGCGCCGCGATCAGCATGAACAGCAGCAGGAACACGGAGTGCAGCATGCCGGCCAGCGGCCCGCGCGCGCCGGCGCGGATGTTGGTCGCGGTGCGCGCGATCAGGCCGGTGACGCAGATGCCGCCAAACAGCGCCGAGCCGATATTGGCGGCGCCTTGCGCCACCAGCTCGCAATTGGAGCGGTGACGGCGCCCGGTCATGCCGTCGGCGACCACCGCCGACAGCAGCGACTCGATAGCTGCCAGCAGCGCGAACGCGATCGCATCCGGCAGCACGGCGCTCGCCTTCGCGACCGAGAACGCCGGCAGCAACGGTGACGGCAATTCGCGCGGAATGCCGCCGAAGCGCGACCCGATGGTTTCCACCGGCAGCGACAGCACGGCACACGCCACGGCGGCGAGCACGACCGCGATCAGGATGCCGGGCCAGGACGGCCGCCAGATCCGCAAGGCCGCGATGATGGCGATGCTGATGATTGCGACCGCCACGGCGGATGGATTGATGGTGTTGAGACCGCCGGCGAGTGCGACCAGCTTTGGAACGAACTCGCTGGGCTCTTTCCCAGCAAGCGTGATGCCGCCGAGATCGCGGAGCTGGCTGGCGAAGATGATCACGGCGATGCCAGCGGTGAATCCGACTGTCACCGGATAGGGAATGAACTTGATGTAGGTGCCGACCCGGAGCAGGCCCGCGGCGATCAGGAACACGCCCGCCATCAGGGTGGCGAGGATGACGCCATCGACGCCGTGACGTTCCGCGGTCGCTGCGACCAATACGATGAAGGCGCCGGCGGGTCCGCCGATCTGGAACCGGCTGCCGCCGAGCAGCGAGGCGATGAAGCCGCCGACGACAGCGGTGTAGAGACCGCGGTCCGGCGTCACGCCCGAGGCAATCGCGATCGCCATCGACAGCGGCAGCGCCACGATCGCAACCGTCAGCCCTGCGAAGACGTCGGCGCGGAAGTCCGCGACGCCGTAGCCTTCACGCCAGACGGTGACGAGCTTTGGCAGATACAGTTCGGCGAAGGTCGGCTGACGCAGCTGGTGCAGCCGGCTTGCGTGATCGCTTGTGATGCTCATGCTCCGCTGCCCCACAATGCTCCACTGCATCGTGCGGCCGCGATTCGGACGCGACGGTGCGCTGGTTCAGTCTGCTCCGGGCATGACCCGCAAGATCACGCCCCCACCCGACGCGGCGGCCCGGGCTCCTTCAGGCGGACGCCACGCCCGCCGCTGTCGCTGCGGACCTGCTCGCCGATCAGCTCGACACCGGCCCGGTCGAACGCCTCGACCACCTTGATCAGGGTCTCGACCACGCCGCGCACATTGCCGGTGCTGGCCTCCATCCGCTGGATGGTCGGCAGCGAAACGCCGGCGAGCTCGGCCAGGGTTTTCTGGTCAATGCCCAGCAGCGCGCGGGCTGCCCGCATCTGGAACGACGTGATCACCTTGGCCTCACTTACCAGAACTTATAAATGATATCTGAGACGTGTACAATGATGTAAAATACATCATCCATGGGCAAGCGCAAGGGGCTTACGCCTATCTCCTCCATCATTCCGAGGAGCTCTTGCGACGAAGCAATCCAGGCTGCCTCCGCAGAGACAGTCTGGATTGCTTCGCGGAGCCTGTCATCGGGCCGCGCTTTGCGCGGACCCGGTGGCTCGCAATGACGAGTGGAGAGAGGGCGCGGCCTAAATGAAGCGTCGCACCGTGGAGACAGCCCTCACCCCAACCCTCTCCCCGTAAGGACGGGGAGAGGGTGTGAGAGAGTGCCGTCCCTGACTAAGCCAGCTTGATCAAGCCGCGTGTTGATGCGCGGCGATGATCTGGTCGGCGGCGCGGCCTGTGACTTCGGCCATGTGGTCGAACGTGCGGGTGAAGCTGCCGGCGCCGGCGGTGGCCGAGCGCAGTTCCACGATCAGTTCGCCGATCTCGGCTTCCGGCATCATGGCACGGACGCTGTCCCAGCCGCTCCAGCCGTCACGCGTGTCGAAGCCGAGGATCTGGCCGCGCCGCGCCGACAGGATCGCATTGATCTTGGCGGTGGCGTCGGTCGGACAGACGATCTCGACCACGTGGATCGGCTCCAGCAGCACCGACTGACAATGCGGCAGGCCCTCGTTGAGTCCGATCCGCGCCGCCGTGCGGAAGGCGAGATCGGAAGAGTCGACGCTGTGATAGGAGCCGTCGGTCAGCGTCACCTGCAAATCGGTGACGGGGAAACCGAGCGGACCGCGCGTCAATCCGTCGACGACACCTTCTTCCACCGCGCCGATGTAGTTGCGCGGCACGGCGCCACCAACGACCTTCTCGGCGAACTTGAAGCCCTCGCCGCGCGGCAACGGCCTGATGTCGAGCACGACGTCGCCGAACTGGCCGTGGCCGCCGGACTGCTTCTTGTGGCGGCCGCGCTGGACGATCGGCTTGCGGATGGTCTCCTGATAGCCGATGGCCGGTGGATGCGAGGTGATCTTGACGCCGAAGCGGTCGCGCAACCGCTCGCTGGCGACGCGCAAGTGCATCTCGCCCTGTCCCCACAGCACGGTGTCGTGGGTCTGGGCGTTCATCACGATGACGAGCGAGGGATCCTCCTCGTGCAGCCGCGTCAGCGCCTGGCCGAGCTTGACGTCGTCCTTGCGATCGGTGGCCGCAACCGAGATCGCGAGCACCGGCGACGTCGGCTCCGAGACCGCGAGCGCCGCAGGCGGGGTCTTGCCGCTCGAGACCGTGTCGCCGGTCTTGATCGGATCGAGCTTGGCGAGCGCCACCGTGTCGCCAGCTTCAGCTGTGGCACGCTTGGTGTCGTAGGCGCCGTTGACGGCGAGGATGCCGGAGATGCGGCCCGCTCCTCCGGAAGCGGATTGCAGCGTGGCGCCGTCGTCGAGATGGCCGGCGAGCAGCCGCGTCAATGACAGTTTGCCGCCATGCTGCGAATGCAGCGTCTTGAACACGAAGCCGAGCGCGTCCCTGGTCTCGGTAACGCCGAGACGTTTTGCGGTCTCCGCTATTCCCGGCGCCTCGTGACGCAGCGCCTTCATCAGACGCAGTACGCCGTTTTCGCGCGCGGCTGCCCCTAACAGCACAGGGCAGATCACCCCTTCGCGCAATTCGCGGGCGAGATCGTCGAACACGGCATCACGCGGCGGCTGGATGTCTTCGAGCAGCTGCTCCATCAGCGCGTCGTCGTGATCAGCGAGCTTCTCCAGCATCGAGAAGCGGGCCTCCTTCTCGCGGTCGAGATTGCCGCCTTCGAGCGCGACCACCTCGGAAGCCTTGTGCTCGCGATAGATGAAGGCGCGTTCCAGCGCGAGATCGACGAAGCCCTCGATCAGTTCGTCCTTCCAGATCGGGATCTGGCGCAGCACCAGTGGCACGCGGGAGGCGGGCTGCAGCATTGCGAGCGACTCGCGGATGCGCTGGCTCGCACGGTCGATCTTGTTGAGGAACAGGAAACGCGGGATCTTCAGCTCCTCCAGCTCGCGCAGGATGATCTGAAGCTGCGGCAGCTTCTTCTCGTCGGCCTCGCAGACCACGATCGCGGCATCGACCGCGGGCAGCGCGGCGCGCATGTCGTGGGCAAACTCGACGGAACCGGGACAATCGAGGAAAGTGTAGCTGTCGCCCATGAAACTCGTGGTGGCGGCAGTGAGCCCGACGGTCATCTTGTGATGACGGGCCTCGGGCGCAGCGTCGCCGACGGAAGTTCCGGCGTCGACACTGCCGGCACGCGGGATTGCGCCCGTTCGCGCCAGTATTGCTTCGAGAAGTGTGGTTTTACCGCTTTGGAAAGGGCCCACCAGCGCGATGCACCGTGGACCTCGGGGACTTCTGACGTCTTGTCCCATTCGCCGCCTCCTTGGTGTGGAGCTCGGCCCATGATTGGGTCGGCAATCGCAGATGCTCTGCCCGTCCCCGAGATTTGGCAAGCATCAAACGTCGCTGCGGTGCGTCGTCAGTTAGATCAAGTCTTAACGGTGGTGCTCCACCTCTTCCCGCTGGGAAGAGGTGGAGCAGCACCACCCGCCCGGCGCGCGATCAACGGCCCGGACGAAGTTCCAGGCTCTCGAGGCCGGCGGCAATGTTGAGGCCGACCTGGCCCTGCACGCTGAGCGGTTGGAGCGCGATCGAATTGTTGGAGCCGCCGACCAGCACGTTACCCCCCAAGCCGACACCGACCGAGGCGCTGCCCTGCGCACCGGCATAATTGCCCGAGAGGTCGCCGGGGCCGAGCCGGTCGACCGGCGCGAACACGCCCCACGCCAAAGCCGTCTCCTGGGTGATGCCGATGTCGAGACCGACTTTGCGGATGGTTGCGACGTAACGATCGTCGGGCAGACCATCGGCGCGCAGCACGCAGCCGAGATGGGTCACCGATCCCACGATGAAGCCGACGCTGGCGCCGCCGCGGCATTCGAGCACGCCGACCCGGGCCATCCGCTGCTGCGCACTGCCGCTCACGCTGGAGGCAACGAGGCTGGCGGCGGCGAGCCCGGCGAAGATGAACGAACGGCGCATGAAATGTCTCCGGCGATGAAGTGATGCGAGCAGAGAAGGCGCACTGCACGCTGCGCGATGGTCTATGCCACAAGTGCGTTGTGGGTGCCAGATCGCAGGCGGTTAGAATCGAACTTGTGGAGAGAGCCCCTCACCCCACCCTCTCAGGGCGAGCTTTGCTCGTCCCGCCCCCCGTAAGAACGGGGCGAGGGAGTGAGAGAGCGGTGCGCCCCTCACTCAAAGCCAATCAAACTTCAATGGCGCGTGGCGGGCGTCCTAACCTCTCCCCGCTCTTCAGCGGGCAGAGGTCGGATCGCCCCGGCGATGCGAAGCATCGTCCGGCGTGATCCGGGTGAGGGACAAGGCACAATGCTGCCCCAAGCAAAAGCCCATCCGACTCCACTCATCGAACACGCATAAAAAAGGCCCGCACGAAGCGGGCCTTTTCAATTCTCGTCGCGACAGACTTACCGCAAATTACCGCAGAAGCGCTGGATGCGCTTGCATGCGTCTTCGAGATCCGAGGTCTTGGTCGCGTAGGAGATGCGGAACGCCGGGCCGAGGCCGAAGGCCGAACCCTGCACCACCGCGACGCCTTCAGTCTCAAGGAGCTCGGTGACGAAGGTCTCGTCATTGTCGATCACCTTGCCCGACGGCGCGGTCTTGCCGATCGTGCCGGCGCAGGACGGATAGACGTAGAACGCGCCCTCGGGACGCGGGCATTCGATGCCCTTGGCCTGGTTGAGCATGGAGACGACGAGGTCGCGCCGCTCCTTGAACACCTTGTTGTTGGCGGGGATGAAGTCCTGCGGACCGTTCAGAGCTTCCACCGCGGCCCATTGCGCAATCGAGGACGGGTTCGAGGTCGACTGCGACTGGATGGTCGACATCGCCTTGATCAGCTGCGCGGGGCCACCGGCATAGCCGATGCGCCAGCCGGTCATGCAATAGGCCTTCGACACACCGTTCACGGTGAGCGTGCGGTCGTAGAGTTTCGGCTCGACCTGCGCCACCGTGGTGAACTGGAAGTCGTCATAGACGAGATGCTCGTACATGTCGTCGGTCATCACCCAGACATGGGGATGCTTCACCAGCACGTCGGTGAGCGCCTTCAGTTCGGAACGCGTGTAGGCGGCTCCCGTCGGGTTCGACGGCGAGCACAGGATCACCCATTTTGTCTTCGGCGTGATCGCGCGCTCGAGCGCCTCGGCCTGGAGCTTGAAGCCGGTCGCAGCGGTGCAGACCACCGGCACCGGCTCGCCGCCGGCGAGCGCCACCATCTCAGGGTAGCTGACCCAGTACGGCGCGGGAATGATCACCTCGTCGCCCGGATTGATGGTCGCCATCAGCGCGTTGTACAGCACCTGCTTGCCGCCGGTGCCGACGATGATCTGGTTCGGCTTGTAGGCAACGCCGTTCTCGCGCTGAAACTTGGCGATGATCGCGTCCTTCAGCTCGGGAATGCCGTCGACCGCGGTGTACTTGGTCTTGCCGGCCTCGATGGCGCGGATCGCCGCCAGCTTGATGTTCGCGGGCGTGTCGAAGTCGGGCTCGCCGGCACCGAGACCGATGACGTTGCGGCCCGCCGCTTTCAGCGCGCGTGCTTTATCCGTGACCGCGATGGTCGCGGACGGCTTCACACGGTCGAGCGCAGCGGCAAGGAAGGACATCGTCATCTCCTGACAAGCGTCGAAAAGCCCTGGGCCTCACGACTCTGATTGTGGGAATGAGATACCCTAAAACGTGTGCCGCTGCGCCGCAAGAAACTTCGGCCCGATCTCGGAAAAACTTACGGATTTGGAGCGGTTCAAGCAGCGATTTCCAGCAATTTTCCGCAACTTTATCGCGCGAATCGCTCATATCCCGGAAGGCTTGTCCTCGGAGCAATTTTGCGTGTTGCGTGCTGAAGCTCCGTCATGGCCGGGCATAGCCGTCCGAAGGACGGCGTCGCTCTCCGCTCGCCAGTGTCCCGCCATCCACGCCTCACCCGCGGCACGAAGAACGTGAATGCCCGGGGACAAGCCCGGGCATGACGGCGCACTGGGTTGATGACAGCGCTCTTCCCCAATCGCTCACCCTGCGCACGATCGCGCGAGCCAAGCGCTCGCATGCTGACGCAAGCGTGATCTGATTTGCATCGTCGCGCGGAAATGATCTTCCGTGGCGCTGCAGTGCGGTAGGGATTTCGAGTTTTTCTATTGGCCGGCCCTTGCGGCGGATTCGCATCGGCATCATTGTTTAGCCGCCTCGCGCGGCAACGAGCGACGCGCGTCCCCGTCTTCCGGAATCATTCTCAGAATGTACAAACTCTATTCGATGCAACGCTCGGGCAACAGCTACAAGGTCCGCCTTGCGCTGGCGCTGCTCAACGTGCCTTACGAAGCGATCGAGGTGGACATTCTGCGCGGCGAGAGCCGCACGCCGGACTTTCTGACCAAGAACCCGTCGGGACAGGTGCCGCTGCTCGAGGTCGGCGACGACCGCTTTCTCGCGGAGTCCAACGCCATCCTCTGGTACGTCGCCGTCGGCACACCGCTCGCGCCCGAGAACCGCATCGACCGCGCCGAGGCGCTGCAATGGATGTTCTTCGAGCAGCACGCGCTGGAGCCGAACATCGGCGCCGCCTATTTCTGGCTATCATTGGTCAAGGGCGGCCGCGACCTCCAGACCCATTCGCTGGAAGACTGGATGGAGCGCGGCTATGGCGCGCTCCAGGTGATGGAGAACCACCTCAAGACCAACGCCTATTTCGCCGCGCGCCAGCTCACGGTCGCCGACATCGCCTTGTACGGCTACACCCACCTCGCCGACCGCTGCGACTTCGACCTCCAGGCCTTCCCGGCGATCCGCGACTGGCTGAAGCGGGTGGAAGCTGCGCCGGGCTTCGTGTCGATGGACTGGCGGCCGGCCGACGTCGACGACCCCGCCAGCATTGCCGCCGGGGCCTGAGCGCGCGCCCTGCGCTCTGGCGAATAGCGAGTACAAAGGTAACATCGCCGCAATCCCGCCATTTTCCGCGCGATAGCCGCCGCAATATTGCCGGTTGAAACTGGGAAATTGTGGAAAGTCGCGGGTGATTCGCTCGCACGTTGAAGGATTTAGACCATGATACGGGCGTCCGGCACGGCAGGCTTTCAGGGCCATCCCGCTACCGTCGCGTCTTCCCGGCTGACCAACGCGGTCGCGGCCTCGCTCGCCGTCGCCGCGCTCTCGCTGTGCCTGATCGTCACCCTGACGGTGCTGTCGACCAAGGCGACCATGGCGATGGGCCTGCCGGTCTGATTCCCGTTTCATCCTGGTCCAGCCTTCAAGGCGCCGCGTGGCCCGTGCCTTCAGGCATCGCGACAGGACGTCGATGAAATCACCCGTGGTAGTCGTTGCAATCGCACTGACTGCGGCCATTTTGGTCGCGGCGTCGCTGTTGATTGTCGTCACGCGCAAGGGCCCGGGGATTTCGACGCTGAATGCGCCTGCGCTGCAACAGCCCCTCAAGCACGCCCACTTGGTCTAAAATCATCCGAAAACCTGAAGCTTGCACGCAAGCGGCCCTTAAACACATCGCGGGAAAACGTATCGCGGTGGCGCAACGATCAGTCAGTGTTGCGACGTTACCTCGTTCGGGAGGAGCGAGACGGGTCCATGCGGTTCGGATGGCGTGCGATCTCCGGTCCGGTGCTGACGGCAGCAACCCTGCTGCTGGCGATGCTTTTCGACCGCTTTCTCCCCACTGCCTCGCCCGTTCCGCTGCTCGTCGGCATCGTGGCGCTCGCCGGCGCACTGTCGGGTCTCGCCTCCGCCATCACCAGCGCGGCCGTCGCGGTGATCGGCGCGGCGCTGCTCCTCCTCGGCCGCCACGGTGTTTCCGGCTTGACCACCACCGATCTGGTCCAGCTCGGCCTGCTGGCGATCACGACTGCCGCCACCGCCGGCATCACCGGCCTGATGCGCGAGCGGCTGCTCGGCACGGTCGCGGCCGAGCGCCGGAGCCACGCCACGGCGGCACGGCTGTCGGCCGCGCTCGACCAGGTCGATATCGGCATCGTGCTGCTCGATGCCGAGACGCGGGCCGAGTTCATCAACCGCGCCTTCCGCGATTATTTCGCGGTGCCGGACGAGATCGCCGACGGCAAGCCGCCCTTCATCGCGCTGATGTATCACGGCCGCGACACCGGCGCGTTCGAGCTGCCCGAAGACGAGCTCGGCACCTTCATCGCGCAGCGCATGGAGATGGTGCGCATCGGCGATGCCACGCCGATCAACATCGCCTTGCGCAACGGCGAGGTGCTGCGCTTCGTCTGCGCCGCGCTGCCCGACGGCGGACGCATGCTCAGCTACACGCCGGTGACCGACCTCGTCCGCCACACCGACGCGCCCTCACGCGCCGACTACTACCGCTCGCTGCGCGATCCCACGGGCCGCAGGCTGATGCGGCATCTGCGCGCCGCGGAGTGATGCGGCTGGCGGTTGATCGGCACGCCCGTCATCACGTATGAAGGACGTCCCATCGATCGCAGGAATTCCACATGTCGCTCACCATTCGCGCCGTCACCAGGCAGGACTACGATCAATGGCTGCCGCTGTGGGACGGCTATAACGCCTTCTACGGCCGCTCCGGCCCGACCGCGCTGGCGGGCGAGATCACTGCGATGACGTGGCAGCGTTTCTTCGATGCCTATGATCCGGTACATGGGTTGGTCGCCGAGAGCGACGGCAAGCTGCTCGGCATGACGAACTACCTGTTTCATCGCAGCACCACCGCGATCGAGCCGTCCTGCTATTTGCAGGATCTGTTCACGCTGGAAGCCGCGCGCGGCAAGGGTGTCGCCTCGGCGCTGATCCACGGCGTCTATGAGCGGGCGAAACTGGCGGGATCGCCGCGCGTCTATTGGCAGACGCACGAGACCAATCTCACGGCACAGCGCCTGTATGACAAGGTCGCGGAGCGGTCCGGTTTCATCGTCTATCGCAAGCTGTTCTGATCCCTGCCCGCACCTGTGGATAACTCCCGCTGTCACCCGCGCGTAACATAGCGGGACTACGCTGCACCTGCGTCTGATCAGGCCCCCCGTCACCGATCAAGCGCCCCAAGCGGTCCCCGTCAGTCGCCGCGTCTGACAGGGGCCGCATTTTTTTGTCCGCCTTGTCAGCATGGCAGCAGCGCGGCGCGCGCCTTGCTGCTGCGGCGCACGATGGTCACAATGAGTGGCTGCTCTCTCTGACAGGATCTCCCATGGAAATTCGCAATCTCGGCGCCTCCGGCCTTCGCGTGTCCGCGGTCGGGCTCGGCTGCAACAATTTCGGCCAGCGCACGGATCTGGAGACCTCGCGCAAGGTGATCCATCGCGCGCTCGATCTCGGCATCACCCTGTTCGACACCGCCGACATCTATTCGAACATGGGCGGCTCGGAGAACGTGCTTGGCGCTGTGCTGGGCGACCGCCGCAAGGACATCGTGCTGGCGACGAAATATTCCAAGCCGATGGCGGAGGACGGAACCAAGCAGGGCGCCTCGCGCAGCTACATCATGGACGCCGTCGAAGCGAGCCTGAGGCGGCTGAAGACCGACTACATCGATCTCTACCAGCAGCACGACTACGACCCGCTGACGCCGATCGAGGAGAGCCTGCGCGCGCTCGACGATCTCGTCCGCCAGGGCAAGGTCCGCTACATCGGCAATTCCAACTTCCCGGCCTGGCGCGTCGCTGAAGCCGAGTACGTCGCGCGGGCGATGAATGTCAGCCGCTTCGTCTCCTGCCAGGACGAATACAGCCTGCTGGTGCGCGACATCGAAAAGGACCTGCTGCCGGCGGCGCAGGAGTACAAGCTCGGCCTTTTGCCGTTCTTCCCGCTCGCGAGCGGACTCCTGACCGGCAAGTACCGGAAGGGCGAGGCCGCGCCCGATGATACCCGCTTCGGCAAGGTTGAGCGGCTGCGCGACCGCTACGTCACACCGCGCAACGAGGACATCGTCGAGAAGCTCCAGGCCTTTGCCAAGGCCCGTGGCCACAGCATGCTAGAGCTCGCCTTCTCCTGGCTCGCCGCCCGCCCGCAGGTGTCCAGCGTGATCGCCGGCGCCACCCGTGTCGAGCAGATCGAGCAGAACGTCAAGGCGATCGCCTGGAAGCTCAGCGCGGATGAGATGGCGGAGATCGACAAGATCACGCTGGGCTGACGTTCGAGGCGCGGCGTGTTATTTCGCGCCGCGTCCCACGGTCTGCATCACCTCAAAGCCTTCGAACTGGGGGTGGCCGAGATAGAGCGGCTTGTTGTCGCCTGCCTTGTGGTGCGCGGCCCGAAACGCTTCGGACTTGGTCCAGGCGTCGAACGCGGCATGGTTTGCCCACACGGTGTGCGAGGCATAGAGCGTGTGGTCCTCGAGCTCGGGTCCACGCAGCAGATGGAATTCGACGAAGCCCGGCACCTTGTCCAGATGCGTATCGCGGCTGAGCCAGACCTGCTCGAAAGCGGCCTCGGAGCCCTTGGCGACGCGGAAGCGGTTCATGGCGATGTACATGGGGATGGTTCTCCTGATGCTGCACCATTATCTCGTCATTCCGGGATGCGCCGCAAGGCGCAGGCCCGGAATGACGGCGCGTGGGGTTAGGCGACCAATCCCTTCATCGGCCGTACTCCCGCACTATCCGGGAACACCGTCTCGGCCAGCACGCGATCGGACAGGCCGAACTGGCCCTGCAGCACGCCCTTGATCACGGAGCGAAGATCGGTGGTCGGCTTGAGATCGCGAGCTTCATACAAGTTCGCGAGCTTGAGGCCCGGCCAGTCGGAGATGACGCGGCCACCTTTCACGGCGCCCCCGGCGAGCAGCGCGATCGTGCCGGTGCCGTGATCGGTGCCGTCGGTGCCATTGATCCGCGCGGTGCGGCCGAACTCGGTGGCGACGACGACGACAGTGTCGCGCCAGCGCTCCCCCAAGCCGCTTTCGAATTCGGCGAGTGCGCCACCGAGCCCGCCGAGCAGGAAGGCGAGACGACCGACCGGGCCGCCTTCATTGGCATGCGTGTCCCAGCCGTCGAAGGCGAGCGCGGCGATGCGCGGGCCGTCGTCCGCCGCCATCAGCTTGGCCGCGCCGCGCGCGACCTGGCGCATCTGCGCCACCGCATTGCCGGGTTTCGGCTTCATGTCGTCCCCGCTCGCGGCCTTGTCGAGCTGGAGGCCTTGCGACAAGGCCAGCGCCAGCGCGGGATCGCGATGACGGTAGAGATCGACGAGGCGCATCGCGGTGTCGTCGTCCGCCTGCGGTAGCGCCACCGGCGCCCATCCGACGGTCGGCGCGTTGCCGCGCAGCACCAGCGGCGTGGTAGGCCCGACCGCAAGAGCGCTCGACACGCGCTCGCCGCGCGGCAGCGCTTCCAGCGCGCGATTGAGCCAGCCGGACTGCACGCGGCCAGGCCCGGCATAGCCGCTCTCGAGCACGTCCTGGCCGTCGAAATGCGAACGGTCGCGATAGGGCGTCGCCACTGCGTGAATCACCGCGGCATGCTTGTTGCGATACATGCGCGCAAACTCCGGCATCGCCGGATGCAGCGCGAAGGGGGAATCCAGCATGATCGCGGGATGCGCGCCGTCCGCGGCGAGCGCGATCGAGCCGTGCAGGCCGGCATAATCGGGATCGCCGATCGGCGCGACGGTCGAGAGACCGTCGAGCGCGCCGCGCAGGATCACCACGATCAGCCTGGGATCGCGCCCATCGGCCGCGCGTGCGAATTTCGGCAGGTAAGCCCAGGCTGCGAACGAGGCGCCGCCGAGCAGAAGACCGCGGCGCGAGGTGAGGAGCCGGTTCTCGGTGCAGTCCATCGTCACCTCCTCTGCATTTCCGGCGACATCAGCAGCAGCGCCAGCGCCTTCTGGCGCGACTCCGCGCGCTCGATGGTCCGGCGCGTTTCGATCGAGGCCGCGTCCGACGCCGCGAACTCGAGCAGATCCAGCGGATCGATGTTGGGCCCGAGCCGTGCGCCCATCTGCGCGGCGATATCGAGCCTGAGCTTCATGCCCTCAGGCGCGGCCCATGCGGCGCTGGTATCGGGGAAACCATTGGGGCCGGCCGGCGACCACAGCGGCTGTCCCAGCAAATTGAGATCGTTCAGATAGGCGCCGGGATCCTCCGGCACGCGCGCGAGCAGCCGGCCGCTCGCGACCAGAAAATCATAGGGCGAGCGCATCTTGGTCAGCGGCGCCTTCCACGCCTCGTCGGAATCGACCAGCGCCGTGGCAAGCGCCTTGAGGTCGCCGTCGGTCTTGACGAAGATTTCACGCAGCCGCGCCACCAATCCCGGCGGCGGATCGTCGGCGACGAAATGGCGAACGAACTTGGTGGCGATGAAATTCGCGGTCGACGGATGGCGCGCGATGTCGGCGAGCGCGGCTTCGCCTTGCGCCAGGCCCGCCGCCTCGTAGCTCTTGCCGAGCAACATCTGTGCGCCGGGCTGGTGCGCATTGGCGTTGAACACGAAGGAGCCGGGTGTGCCGAGCTGACCCTGCCTTCCGGCAAAGGTCCAGCCGGTGATGATGCGCGCGAGCGAGGTGACGTCCTCCTGCGTATAGCCGCCGCCGACGCCGAGGGTATGCAGCTCCATGATCTCGCGCGCGAGATTTTCGTTGAGCCCCCGCTTGCGATTCTGGCCTGCGCGCGAATCCGGCCCGAGCGATTGCTGATTGTCGAGGAAGAACAGCATCGCCGGATGCTGCTCGACCGCTTTCAGCATGTCGGCAAAATGCCCGAGCACATGCGGCCTGATCGCCTCGCGCTCGAACGCGCCGGCCCAGATCCGCGCCAGCTCGCCCTTCGTCGCGGAAATGCAGAAATGGTTGGACCAGAACGCGACGAGACGCTCGGTGAAGCCGCAGGTCGCCAGCGTCGCGCGCTGCAGGCGAGCCAGCGCCTCGGAGCGGAAGGTCTTTTGAATCACGTTGAGCGGCTGAGGTGCCGGCTTTGCGGCCGGCGGCGCGGCGGCGTTGGGCTGCATCGCGTCCGGCCTTGCCGCATTGTCCGCCGGCTTGTTGTCCGCCGGCTTGGCCTCCGTCATCTGGCCGGCGACCTCCGTTGCTGCCGCATTCAGCGAGAGATTGCGGCGGAGCCCGGGCTTCTGTTCGGTCGGCGCAGGCGGCGGCGTCTCGGCGGGCGCGGCGGCCTTCGCCGCTTCGCGCGCCTGCCTGACCTGATCCTGATAGGCGAAGACGGCCTGCCCGAGTTGCTGGGTCGATTGCAGACCGGGCGCCTCCAGCAGCACCCCGCTCGCACGGACCAGCTCTGCCTTCACGAAACCGCGCGGATCGGAGGCTGCGTTGATGAGATCGCCCGAGGCGCCGCCGCGGGCGCCGAAGCCAAAACGGTTGAGCGCGACGAGCGCGGCTTGCGAATCGCGGGCCATCGATTTGTCCTTCGCGTGTCAGGAGCCGCTTTCGGAGTCCGCGCGCGACGCCTAATATACCGCAGCGACCGATGAACCCGACATGAAAATCACGGCGAAGCTTCGACGTAAATCATGACAAATCCGAAAGAATCCTCACCGCCGGAACCGCGCCGCCTCGCCTGCGCGCGCTGCGGCACCGAGTTCGGCTGCGACCTCTCGGGCAATTGCTGGTGCGCGGAGGAAACCGCGAAGCTGCCGATGCCGGTCGAGGGCGAAGACTGCCTGTGCCGCGAGTGCTTACGCAAGGCGGCGGCGGAAGCGAGCGCGGCGGCTCGTTAACCGCGAGAGGATCACCGCACCCTCCCTGTCGTCCCTGCGAACGCAGGGACCCATAACCACAGGGAGAGGTTTGGCGAAGACTGGTCGTCCGGTACTTCGACCATCCGCGCTCGAATAGATCACGCGGTATGGATCCCCGCGTTCGCGGGGACGACGTCGGAGAGACCGTACCTTACACCTCATGCCCCGGCGATTTCCGCGCCATGCCGTCGAACGCATCGAGCAGCTTTTCGCGCCATGCATACACCGGATCATCCGTCTCGAGCAGCTTGAACGGGCTCACCACGCGCGCCCACTGGAAACCGCCAAACACGATGTAGTCGGCGTAGTTAGGCGCCTCGCCGCCGAGATAGGGCTGCTTCTTCAACGTCTGGCGCATCACCTCGAGCGACTTGCGGAAGGCGACCACGCCAATGTCGCGGCTCGCCATGACCGCTTCCAGGCTCTTGCCGCCGAAGCGCGCCTCGCGCGATTTTCGGAAATAGGCGGCGTCGACCTCGGCGAGATTCGTCGGGATGTCGGCGACGATCAGCGGAAAGATGCCGCCGACCACGGCGATGTCGCCGAAGGTGTTGATCATGCGCGCGATGGCGCGGCCGCCCTCGCCGCCGAACAGCGACGGACGGTCCGGGAAATTATCCTCGAGATAGGTCGCGATCATCCAGGAGTCGACGACGGGCTTGTCATCGTGCAACAGCACCGGAACCTTCTCCGAGCCATGCGGCGCAAGCGCGCTCTTCTCGGTGAAGCGCCAGGGCAGCGATTCCGCCGCGAGGCCCTTGTGCGCCAGCGCCATCCGCGTGCGCCAGCAATACGGGCTGAAGGGACGCGAGGCGTCGGTGCCGACGAGTTCGTAGAGTTTGAGTGACAAAGGCGCCTCCACTGGCTCCGTCATTGCGAGGAGCCCTTGCGACGAAGCAATCCAGCCTGCCGCGCGGCGACATTCTGGATTGCTTCGCTGACGCTCGCAATGACGATGTGGCGAGAGTTAGCGCCCGTTGGTTCGCAGCAATTTCTCGCCGCCCTCCGTCACCGCGATCACCAGCCCGAGACCGGGCAGCGTCTCGCGCGCGACGTAGCCGCGCTCAGTGGCGTCTTCCCAGATGGTGAGGCGCGGGCACGAAGTTTTCCAGGTCGCGATCACCTCGGCATAGGCGCGCGGCTCGCGCGCAACCCATTCGACGAAGTCCAGCACCAGCGGATCGGCGCTACAGCTCATTGCAAACCTCCCTTGTCGAAGGCGGCCAGCACTGGCGTGCGAACCATCAGCCAGCCGCCGTAGGCGATGTAGTAGCAGGCGATGGTGGTGATCAGCTTGTTCGACCAGGCCACGAATTGCTGATCGGTCATCGCTTCCAGGATGCGCCGCGCCAGCGTGGTGCCGAGCATCGAGGCAAGGATGGCGACCCCGGCGAGCACGGGATCGAGGCTCGCAGCCTGGTCGATGATGCCGCCGAAATAGATCAGCTTGGTGAAATGGCTAACGAGCTGGCACATCGCCTTGGTCGCGACCTTCTCGCGTCGGCCGAAATCGCCGCCGAGGAAGAAGGTGTCGAGCAGCGGACCCGAGACGCCGGTCATCAGCATCAAGCCCATGCAGATCGTGCCGTAGACGGTGCCCTGCCAGAGACGGTCGGGATCCGGCTTGATGTTCGACGGCAACAGCCGCGCCATGAACGGGGTGACGCCGAGCAGCAGCAGCGCCATCGGCTTATCAGGCACGTAGCGCGTGATCGACCAGGCCGCGAGCGCGACGGCAGCGCCGACCATATAGTTCGCGACCGGCCGCCAGCGGATATGCGCGCGCCACAGAAATGCGCGCCAGCCGTTCGAGGCCATCTGCGTGATCGCATGCAGCACCATCGCGGTCGGCAGCGGCATCAGTGCCAGCAGCACACCGATCAGGATCAGCCCGCCCGCCATGCCGAACAGCCCCGACAGGAACGCGGTGGCGACCATCAGCAATCCGAGGGCAGCGATCATGATGGGCGTCACGTGGGGAATCTCCGGTGGTGGGGCCGTTGAGTAAGGGACGCGGGCTGTCTCACTCCCTCGCCCTGCTTGCGGGGAGAGGGTGGGGTGAGGGGGAGCCTCCGCGGGGACGGCGAGAGTGACTCGTGGAGAGTCCCTTCCCCGGAATCCAAGCATTGCTTGGATTCCGGCCTCTCCCCGCACGCGGGGAGAGGCGAAGAAGCCGCGGCACTCCCGACAAATCATTCCGAAACTACGCTGGAAAATCTGCCTCGCTTGCTCCTTCCGCGCAAACTGAGTTATCTTGGCCTGGCATCAGCTTTCCTGAGGGTCTTGTATAAGGGTCTTGCCTTTGCGGCGTCTGCTGTTTCTCAACGGCATCAAGGCATTCGAGGCGGCGGCGCGGACCGGCAGCTTTGCTGCGGCCGGGCTGGAGCTGAGCGTGTCGGCGGCCGCGGTCAGCCGCATGGTGCATCTCCTGGAAGAGCGCCTCGGCGTCGCGCTGTTCGAGCGCAAGGCCAATCGCCTGGTGCTGACGCAGGCCGGCCGCGCCTACCAGAGCGGGCTGACGCCGATCTTCGATGCGCTGGCAAGCCTCACCGCGCAGGTGACGGCGCCGGCAAGCGTCCGCGTGCTCACCATCGGCGTCGGCCACACCTTTGCGATGCGCTGGCTGATCCCGCGCCTGTCGGAGTTTCGCAGCGAAGAGCCCGACATCGAGGTGCGCTTCACCACTGGCGGCGCGTCGGTGCCGTTCGGCGAGGACTGGAGCTGCGGCATCAAGCTCGGCACCGGCGACTGGCCCGGGTTGGTCGCCGAGCCCCTGTTCGCCGGCGATCTCACGCCCGTCTGCGTGCCCCGCCTCGCGAGCGGCCTGAAGCGCCCGGCCGACCTGAAGGGACCGAGTCTGATCCGGGTCGAACATTCGCCGGAGGACTGGCCGATCTGGCTGAAAGCCGCGAACCTCACCCGCATCAATCCGCGCGGGCCGGAGTTCCAGTTTTACGGCCAGGCGCTGCAGGCCGCCGCCGACGGGCTCGGCATCGCCATGGGCATCCGCCCCTATATCGACGACGACCTCGCCGCCGGCCGGCTGGTCGCCCCGTTCGACCTCTCGGTGCCCAAGGGCATGCGCTGGTACCTGCTCTATCGCAGCTTTCAAACCGAGCACCGCGACTTTGCCGCGTTCCGCCGCTGGATCATGCGCGCGGCCTCGGAACCCGCTGCCCGCCCGGTCAAGCGGACGGGCCGTGTCGCCGCGCGGAACTGACGCCCGAGGCAAAAAAGCCTGCCGCTTGTGAACGGCTTCACATTCCGGAATCCGCAAACGTGGTCCCCTGACCCTCCGAAAAGAAACGTGGGACCGACAAGAATGACGACCCTCTACGACGGCTTTGACATTGAATCCTTCGAGGCTGGCAAAGGCCTCTGGCACGCCCGCATCCGCCGCGCCGATCTCAGCCCCGTCGCCATCGACGGCGTGCTGTTTCCGGCGATGGAAGTCGGTTTCGCCTGGCCCGATCAGAACGCCGCGATCGCCGACGCCAAGCACCACATCGACCGCTTCCGCCGCCGGGCCGACAGCGACGACGAATAAGCAAGCCGGACGGCAAGCGAACCGGGCAGCAGCATAAAGGGGGGAACCGGGTCATGTCAGTCATCGACATCGAAGACACGCCGCGGCCGAGAATTTACGCCCGCAACGTGCTGTCGAATTGCCCGGAATGCGCCGGCGATCTCTCGGTGCTCCGCGTGATCGGCGGCCGCGCGGGGTGCGAATACTGGACCATGCGCTGCACCGATTGCGGCGGCATCCACCTCGACATCCTCAAGCCGTATCAGGCGGGTGAGGACGACGGCGGGCCGCTGCCGGCGGCGTGAGGCCGAGGCTGCTGCCAACCTGCTGTCAGCAGGCTGCATGAGGATGGTCGTTCGCCCTTTATCGGGAGGCGGACTCATCCCATATTCGCCTCATGGCGAAGAAACCTGCATCCTCCGAAAAATCCGGCAAATCCCCCAAGACCAAGGCCCCCAACTCGAAGGCACATCGCCCCGACGTGCAGCCGATCGGGCCGGCGCTGGCCGAGCTGCTCAATCCCGCGATCAATCGCGGCGACGCCGGGCTTGGCTCGGGCACCGGGCTGCAGCCGCCGCCGGACAATTCGCGCGACCGCCGCTCGGGCGGCGAGGCTGCGGCGCATCGCGCGCGGGCCTCGACGCCGAAGGAGTTTCCGCAGGACAGTGCGCGGCCGATGCCGCTGCGGCCCAACCCGCAGCCGGCGGGCGCCCGGCAATCCACCGAAATTGGCGGACTGGAAGAAGCGCCGCAGGCCAATTACGGAACCGCGGCCACGATCCCGACGCTCGATCCGGAACTGGCGCGGCAGCTTGGCCTGCCCACCGAGGAGGACGATGCCGAAGCGCTGGCACGTCCGCCGCGCAGCAAGATGGAGGCGCTCGGCGTCAAGGCGACCGCGGATGCGCTGGAATCGCTGATCCGCGAGGGCCGGCCGGAGTTCCGCAAGAACGACGGCTCCACCAAGGTGTGGACCCCGCACCGGCCGCCGCGCCCCGAAAAGTCCGAAGGCGGCGTCCGCTTCGAGATCAAGTCGCCCTATGAGCCGCGCGGCGACCAGCCGACCGCGATCGCCGAGCTGGTCGAAGGCATCCAGCGCAACGACCGTTCGCAGGTGCTGCTCGGCGTCACCGGCTCCGGCAAGACCTACACCATGGCCAAGGTGATCGAGGCGACGCAGCGCCCCGCCATCATCCTGGCGCCGAACAAGACGCTCGCCGCCCAGCTCTATGGCGAGTTCAAGAGCTTCTTCCCCGACAACGCGGTCGAGTATTTCGTCTCGTATTACGACTACTACCAGCCGGAAGCGTATGTCCCGCGCACGGACACCTACATAGAAAAGGACTCCTCGATCAACGAGCAGATCGACCGCATGCGCCACTCGGCGACGCGCGCGCTGCTCGAACGCGACGACGTCATCATCGTCGCTTCGGTGTCCTGCATCTATGGTATCGGCTCGGTCGAGACCTACACCGCGATGACCTTCGCACTGAAGAAGGGCGAGCGCATCGACCAGCGCCAGCTCATCGCCGATCTCGTCGCGCTCCAGTATAAGCGCACCCAGGCCGATTTCACCCGCGGCACGTTCCGGGTGCGCGGCGACGTCATCGACATCTTCCCGGCGCACTATGAGGACCGGGCCTGGCGCGTGAACCTGTTCGGCGACACCATCGAGACCATCGAAGAATTCGATCCGCTCACCGGCCACAAGCAGGACGAGCTCGAATTCATCAAGATGTACGCCAACTCGCACTATGTGACGCCGCGCCCGACGTTGGTGCAGGCGATCAAGTCGATCAAATCGGAGCTGAAGCAGCGGCTCGACCAGCTGCACGACCAGGGGCGCCTGCTCGAAGCGCAGCGGCTGGAGCAGCGCACCACTTTCGACCTCGAGATGATGGAGGCAACAGGGAGCTGCGCCGGCATCGAGAACTATTCGCGCTATCTCACCGGGCGCCGCCCCGGCGAGCCGCCGCCGACGCTGTTCGAATACGTCCCCGACAACGCGCTGGTGTTTGCCGACGAAAGCCATGTCACGGTGCCGCAGATCGGCGGCATGTTCCGCGGCGACTTCCGCCGCAAGGCGACGTTGGCCGAATACGGCTTCCGCCTGCCATCCTGCATGGACAACCGCCCGCTCCGCTTCGAGGAATGGGACATGATGCGGCCGCAGACGGTCGCGGTGTCGGCGACGCCGAGTGCCTGGGAGCTGAACGAGAGCGGCGGCGTATTCGTCGAACAGGTCATTCGCCCCACCGGGCTGATTGATCCGCCCGTCGACATCCGCCCCGCCCGCACCCAGGTCGACGATCTCGTCGGCGAAGTCCGCGCCACTGCGCAGGCCGGCTACCGCTCGCTGATCACGGTGCTGACCAAGCGCATGGCGGAGGACCTCACCGAATATCTGCACGAGCAGGGCATTCGCGTTCGCTACATGCACTCCGACATCGACACGATCGAGCGCATCGAGATCATCCGCGACCTCCGTCTCGGCGCGTTCGACGCGCTGGTCGGCATCAACCTGTTGCGCGAAGGCCTCGACATTCCCGAATGCGCGCTGGTCGCGATCCTCGACGCCGACAAGGAAGGCTTTTTGCGCAGCGAGACCTCGCTGATCCAGACCATCGGCCGCGCCGCGCGCAACGTCGACGGCAAGGTGATCCTCTATGCCGACCAGATGACGGGGTCGATGGAGCGCGCCATCGCCGAGACCAACCGCCGCCGCGAAAAGCAGGTCGAGTACAACACCGCCCACGGCATCACGCCGGAGAGCGTGAAGAAGCAGATCGGCGACATCCTCAACTCCGTCTACGAGCGCGACCACGTGCTGATCGAGGTCGGCGGCCACGACATGACCGACGACGTCATCTCGATCGGCCACAACTTCGAAGCCGTGCTCGGCGATCTGGAAACGCGGATGCGCGAGGCCGCCGCCGATCTGAACTTCGAGGAAGCCGCGCGCCTGCGCGACGAGGTCAAGCGCCTGCGCGCTACCGAGCTTGCCGTGGTCGATGATCCCACCGCCAAACAGCGCACCGTGCAGGGCAAGGCCGGCGCCTATGCCGGCAGCAAGAAGTACGGCGATGCCGCGAATTTGCCGGTCAGCGCGATGAAGAAGAAGACCGTGGGCTCCGCGCTGAAAGCCAGCGGCGGCGGTAGCGGCTCGAAGGTCCACAAGCCGCATCTCGACGAGATGCACGGCCCGGAATCGCTGCCCTACCGCGAGAAGCAGACACTGCCGTCCAAGCCGTTTGGAAGTACGAGCCGGATCATCCAGCCGACGGACTCAAGGCAGTCGGGCCCGGAGTTCGGGCCGGCGCCGAAGTCGACGGGTGGGCAGCCGGGGCGAAGGGGCGGGTGGAAGAAGAGGTAGGCGGCACATCCGCACCGGGCTCGCCGCTTCCGCCTTCACTCTTCGAACTTCGGCGGACAATTGCGGCGCCCTGGAATGACCAGCGGAGATATCTTTTCCCCCTCACCCCACGCTCGCCGTCACCACGGCCATCACCGACAGCAGCAGCACGATGGTCACGAGCTGGAGCGAGGCGATCGGCTGGGTGCGCCAGGCCGTGATCTTGTCGGACAGCGACAGATGGGCTTCGAAGAATTTCGGCTCATAGACGGTCTTGAAGAAGGCGGGGAAGCTCGGACCGAAGCTCACCGCGACCAGTGCGTGGCCGAGCGAGGCGATTGCGACGAAGATGGCGACGCCGGGGTCGCCGACGAGGTCGTGGTTGCCGACGAGCTTGAGCAGGAATGTGGCGGCGGCGAAGGTCGGGAAGCTCTGGAGGATCGCGGTCAGCGCGAGGCCTTCGAGCGCGTTGTGCAGGCGGGACTTTCTGGCGGTGGCGATAGCGGCCATGGCACGTCTCCCTGTTGACATGCGGATGACGTTAGTCGCGTCGGGAGCGGAGTGATGTGAGGTGGGTCACGCGGTGCGGCGGCCCCGCCCAAAGCAGCGGGCGGGGCGAAGGACCTCAGAGCTGGCGGAAAAATACCAGGTAGATGGCGAGGCCGATTGTCGAGAACGACAGTAACACGCCGAGCCAATTGTATTTGACGCCCCGCGAGCGGAACACGCTTCTGATGAAAGCAACGAGGAGGCACAGGAACAGGATTGTGAGGACGACGCCCCAAAAGAACTTCCCGGCGTCCATCGTCCCCTCGCCCGACTCAACCTCAGCGTTAGCGATTGGAACTTACCATCGGGGCATGCCGGACAGAAGACGGTGGGCGCGAAGTTTTCCGTGCCTCTACAGCTTCCCCTGTCCGTTCACCTGGCTCTGCTGCTGCTGCTGCCGCTGCCTTTCCTGCTCCTTCGCATGATGGCGGCCGTAGATGCAGCCGGCGGCTGCGCCGAGCACGCCGTGATGGCCGGCATAGTGGCCGGCGACGCCGCCGACGACGGCGCCCTTGATGCAGCCCTTGGCGTTGGCGGCGGAGGTCGCGCCGCAGATCAGGAGCGCGGCGGCGACGGCGAGAAGCGGGGCTTTCATGGATTGATGTCTCCGGATGCGATGTCGGCATCTCAACGAGTGCGGATAGCCGCGGGTTCCCCGCGCGCAGCGCATGGCAAACCGCGCCCGCCGATGTGCACACGGCGTCATCGCGGCACGCGAAAACCCGCCCGAATTCTTGCATGCGCAGACGCGCGCAACCTTTAATTGCACCCCCATGAACCGGGCATTGCGCTCGCGCGTCATAACGACAATCACCCTGTGTTTCTTGGATTGGATGGGCGAGCGTGTCGCGCGACAGCGTCGCAATCCGCGGGTGGTGAAGGCAGGTGCTGCATGACGGTCGAATCGCTGAACAGGCAGCGCGTGCTGCATCTGCTCGACGCCTTTGCGCGCGGCGATATCGAGGCCGCGCTGGCGTGCTGCACCGACGACGTCGACTTCCTCACTCATGCGCCCATCGACGTGCTGCCGCACATGGTGCCGCGCCACGGCAAGCAAGAGCTGCGTGAGCTGTGGCAGACGGTCTGGTCGCGCTATTCAGAGATCCGCTACAAGGCGCCGCACATCCTTGCCGAAGGCGAGGCGGTCGCGACCTACATGCAGGCCTATTTCAGGAAGCGCAGCAACGGCCGCATCGTGCAATTCGACATGGCCGTGTTCTACACCTTCCGTGGCGGGCTGGTGGCGCAGATCCGAGAGATCATCGATTCCTACGATCTGGTGCAGCAGGTGCTGGAGCGCGAGATCGGGCCGCTGATCTTGGGGGCGCGGGTGGACTGATCCTCCTCTCGCCGCTGGAACCCGCACGCGAGCCGCCGGGACCCGGAAGATTACGGGGTTCTATTGCGAATCTCACATATCGCCATCAATTGTGCATTGCGAAAACGTGAATTGCGTTTTGGCCGAAATCGCGTATTTTATTCGTATACAAATGAGTTAAGCCCCACCGCCTGACTGCGCCTGGGGTCGTTTTCCGTTTTTCTTTCGCAAAGCCAGCTTCAGGACTGCCAAAATGACAGAGCACAGCCTCTGGCGTTTCTCGCGCGCGTTGCACCGCGCGATCAACGACCGGCATTTCGAGGACATCGAGGCCCAGATCGACGAGGATGTCGAATGGGCGCTCTACGGCCCGATCGACATGTTTCCGTTCCTCGGCGCGCGCCAGGGCAAGGACGCCGTGCTCGACGTCATCCGCCAGCTCGCCGACAATTTCCAGGTCCGCCGCTTCGACCGCGAGAGCATCATGCTGGGCGTCGATTCCGCCGCCTCGATGCTGCGCTATTCGCTGACGGCACTGGATTCCAACAAGCCGATCAGCTTGCGGGTCGCGCAGTTCGCCCAGTTCAGGGCGGGCAAGCTCACCAGCATGCGCGTCCTGATCGACACCTTCGACCTGGTCGATCAGGCACTCGGCCGCGCCATTCATCTGCCGAAGATGACCAGCGTCGGCTGAGGGGGACGCCAACGGGCCCCGCTGTTCGGGACCGATGACAATGCCTGACGCGACGTCCTGGCCTCCAGCCCCGCCGGATGCCGTCGTGCCGGAAGCTCGTCGTCGGGCGCGCGCCTTTCGCGCGGCCCGTTGGTTCGCGTCCCCACGCGAGTTGCCACAATTTCGCAACGATAAATCCGCATTGATGCAGGCAGACCGAATGGCGCATGGTCATCACCAAGGACCGCCTTATATTGGCGGACTACATGCGCTGGGGTTGGCGGGCAGGACGATGGAATTCTCGACGGGTTTCGGCTGGACCAGGCTGCCGGTGCTGGCGGCCGCGTTCATCTTGGGCTCCGTGCTGACGGTTTCGGCGCAGATCATTCCGCCCTTCTCCCCACCCGCGGCCGCGTCCGACGAGGCCGAGACCGAGACGGCAGAGGCCCCCGACGTCAACGACCCCGACGTGCTCAAAGGCATCGACGTCGACAAGCTCGACTGGAGCCAGCTCGCGGTCGATGCCGGCACCGGCATTGACCCCATCGCCGCCAAGAAGCGCGCCCAGGCCGCCGCCAAGGACGGCCTCGACTGGTCGTCGAACGCCAATGCGAACGGCTCCTCGGCGGTGACGGTGAAGCAATCCGTGTTCTCGTTCTGGGATACGCGGATCGGCGCCGATATGACGGTGACCAGCGAGCCGCGGACGATGTCCGAGCTGCTGGCGCAAAAGGCCACCAATGGCGGCAACCTGCCGCAATCCTCCGGCAGCGCCTGGGCGACCGCGACCGCGCCCGGCGCTGGAGTGATCTGGGACAAGACCGCGGTGGAAGCCCGCGTCGATCCCGGCTCGGAACACAGCAAGCTCGGGGCCTCGCTGACCAAATCGGTGCCGCTGTCCGGCGACACCTCGCTGACGCTGCAGAACGGCTACAGCGTCAACCAGCAGGGCACGAGTGCGGTCCCTGGCATCGGCGGCCACATCACCCGCAATTACGAGACCGACCAGACCGCCAAGGTCACCCTCACCGACACCGGCACCAGCGTTACCGCCGGCCAGACGCTGTCGACCACCGACGACAAATGGCTGCGCAAGGTCGGCGCCGAGCAGAAGCTGTTCGACAACGTCACCGTCTCCGGCTCGGTCGGCGAGACCTCGCAGGGCGCGATCAACAAGAGCGTGACCGCGGGTTTCAAGAAGAGCTGGTAGGCCGACGCGCCGCTCTCTCCCCTCATCCTGAGGAGCGCTCCGAAGGAGTGCGTCTCGAAGGATCGAGGTCCCCGTTGCGGCAGCGGGCCTGCATGGTTCGAGACGCGCTTCACGCTCATCACCATGAGGAGCCGGAACGGTCGCTGCCGCAGCGACGTTCACACTCTCCTAACCATACGCCACGGCAAAACCCCCGAATGGTCCGCCCTTGCCGCATCTCGGCCCATTTGCGGCCCAATTCCGGCGCCCTGATGCGGGCTGCCTCACAGACGTCGTCGTGCGGGGGACACTCGCGCTGCGCTCAACGCGAACAGGGGAATAACGATGAACGCCATGCGTCCGGAAAAGACCGAAGCCGCCGAGACCGAGACGGTCGACACCAACCTCGCTGCTGTCACGGAAGTCGAAGCCGGCATCCGCGACTTCGTCCGCAACGACATCGCCTATCTGCGCCGTCCGGCGGCGACGACCACCGACGCGGCCCCGCTCGATCCGAGCGCGGAGGCCACCGTCACCAACGTCAACTCGCTGATCCAGCGCGTCGCCGGCACCTCGCTCGCCGAGATCGAGAATCTGATCTCGGAACTCGAGAGCCTGCGCGACCTGCTGCATGCCGAGGGCCAGCGCGTCCAGCGCGAGATCTCCGGCTATGCCCAGCTCAGCCAGGCCGCGATGAAGTCGACGCGGATGATCGCCGACAACGTCTCGCAGTGGAAGCGCGCCGCCGACGGCCTGCGCAATAGCTGATCGCTGAAACTACGCATCACCGGCCGCCGCGTTCCGCAAGGAGCGCGGCGGTTTTGATTCTGGGAGTGATGAGGACGCACACGTTCCCAACGAATGGTGTCATCGCCCGGCTTGACCGGGCGATCCAGTATTCCAGAGAAGCCAGTGATTGATCCGAGAGGCCGCGGCGTACTGGATGCCCCGGTCAAGCCGGGGCATGACAGCGGAGGGCTTGGCTAGCCGCAACGCCACCACGCCTTTGAACCCTCCGCCGTTTCCCAACGACCAATGCCAAGCGCCCGCTTCTCTTGCGGCCGGGCCGGGGGACATCTCATGGAAAGCATTCGGCCCGACAACACGGACCCGATATCGCTGCGGCCCGCGCAAAATCAGCTCGGCACGATCATGCTGCGCTTTGTCGGATTGCTGGTGGTTGCGGTCGCGGTGCTGGCGTTCGTCTATAGCCGCTGAGGCGGGACCGTTTTCCGGCCCCGAAAACTTAACAGATTCTTACCGGCTCGCGTCGACGGCCGAGGCTTCCAGGGTGTAGGCGCCATCGGCATAGCCCTTCACCACCATGCCGGCGACCAGCATCACGGCCAGCGTCGCGGTAGCGAAGATAAATCCAACAAACTTGAGTGCGCCGCGATCAGCCATGGTCCTCGTCCCCTGTCTCTGCCCAATTCGTTTCAATTAGACAGCGACAGGTTCATAATTAGTTAGCAACTCACTGGTTCCGCCAAACTGCTTCGCGGTAACCATGTTGCGCAGGCTTATGGCAGCCGCCCGGAATCGCGTCCATAGCGCGCGGGCAACACTCGCGCACTCATTTGGAACGTTCATCTTGGAACAGATCTAACGCTCTTTCGCGCGCATCGGCACGAAGGCGCTGGCGGTGATGGAATAGACGTCCTCGCCGCGCTGGTTGGTGCCGGTGGTGCGGGCGGTCAGGATGCCCCAGCCGGGGCGCGAGGCCGAGGTGCGCTTGTCGGTGACGACGTTGACGTAAGCGACGGTGTCGCCGGCAAGCACCGGCCTGATCCAGCGCAGATCGCGAAAGCCCGGCGAAGGCCCCCACACCGCAACCTCCTCACCGCGCGATACGGCCTCGCGCGCCAGGCGCTGGCCGTCGGCGACAAGCAGGCTCATGCAGGCCGAGCCGACATGCCAGCCCGAGGCGGCGAGCCCGCCGAACAGCGAGTTCTTGCCCTCCTCTTCGTCGAGATGAAAGCGCTGCGGATCGAATTTCGCGGCGAAATTCTTGATGGCCTCGGCCGTGAACGTATAGGTGCCGATCTCGCGGCGCTGGCCGATCTCGATGTCGTCGAAGAACCGCATCAGATCGCCCCCTCGCGCCGCTTGATCAGGATCGGCGAGGTCATCTCGCCAAGCGCCTGGCCCTGGGCATTGCGCACGGTGCATTTGAACTTGACGATGCCGAGCTCGGGGCGGCTCTTCGAGGTGCGGGCCTCCAGCACGTCGACGTCGAGCGTGAGATCGTCGCCGGGCCGGAGCGGCGAGAGCCAGCGCACCTCGTCGACGCCGGGAGACCCCAGCGACGCGGCGCGGGTAATAAAACCGTCGGCCATCATCCGCATCATCAGCGAGCAGAGGTGCCAGCCTGAGCCGGACAGACCACGCAGCATGCTCTTGGCTGCGGCCTCCTCGTCCAGATGCATCGGCTGCGGATCGAACTCGGCCGCGAAGGCCAGAATCTCGTCGCGGGTGACGTGGCGCGGGCCGAATGTTCCGAACCGGCCGGGCGGGAAATCTTCGAAGGTCAGGGTCATCTTGGGATTGGCTAGCGGAAATGACAGATTGTGGCCGCACTTTGCGGCAATCTCAACCCGCCGGCCCGCATGGCTCGTGCTACATACGGGGTGGCGGCGTTGGTCTTGAGTCGGATCAACCGAGGGCCAAAGATCCATTACCAAGGCCCGATGCCCTGGGGAGAGCAATGTTTTCATTCAGCGATCTGTTTCAGTGGGACCGCTTCATCACGCCGACGATCATCAAGACCTTCTACTGGCTGGTGATCGCGCTGATCTGCCTGTTCGGCCTCTCCGGCATCTTCTCCGGCCTGGCTGCGATGGCGATCAGCCCATTCGGCGGCTTCCTGGTGCTGCTGTCGTCGATCGCCAGCGTCGTCGTCGGAATCGTGTTCTCGCGCATCGCCGCGGAGCTGATCCTGATCGTCTTCCGCATTAACGAGCATCTGGGCGCCATCCGCGACCAGGGCAGCGGGATGAAGTGAGCGCAGGTGCCGTAGGGTGGGTTAGCCGCAGGCGTAACCCACCACTGTCTATCTCCGCGGAAGCAGAAGAGGTGGATTACGCTGCGCAAATACGCTTCGCGTATCTGCGGGGCTAACCCACCCTAAGGCACCGATGTTCGCGGCTTACGTATTAAACCTGAAATGCATCACGTCGCCGTCGGCGACGACGTATTCCTTGCCTTCGAGGCGGAGCTTGCCGGCATCGCGCGCGCCGGCTTCGCCGCCGAGCCCGACGTAGTCCTCATACGCAATCGTCTCTGCGCGGATAAAGCCCTTCTCGAAGTCGGTATGGATCACGCCCGCCGCGCCCGGCGCCTTGGTGCCGCGGTAGATGGTCCAGGCGCGCGCTTCCTTCGGGCCCACCGTGAAGTAGGTGATGAGGTCGAGCAGCGTGTAGCCGGCGCGGATCAGGCGATCGAGGCCGGCTTCCTCTAGACCCAGCGTCTCCAGGAAGTCGGCGCGCTCTTCACGCGAAATGGTGGCGATCTCGGATTCGATCTTGGCGGAGATGACGACGGCGACCGCGCCTTCCTTGGCGGCCTGCTCCTGCACCGCCTGGGAGAACGCATTGCCGGTCGCGGCCGAGCCTTCCTCGACGTTGCAGACATAGAGCACGGGCTTGGACGACAGCAGGCCGAGCATGCCGAAGGCGCGCTCCTCCTCCGCCTTGCGCTCGACGAGGCGCGCGGGCTTGCCCTCGCGCAGCAGCACCAGGGTGCGGTTGACGAGGTCGAGCTGCTCCTTGGCGTCCTTGTCGTTGCCCTTGGCCTTCTTGGTGAGGTTGTCGACGCGCTTCTCGAGGCTGTCGAGGTCGGCGAGCATCAGCTCGGTCTCAATGGTCTCGATGTCGGCGAGCGGGGCGATCTTGCCCTCGACATGGGTGATGTCGGAATCCTCAAAGCAGCGCACGACATGCGCGATGGCGTCGACCTCGCGGATGTTGGCGAGGAACTGGTTGCCGAGGCCCTCGCCCTTGGAGGCGCCGCGGACGAGGCCAGCGATGTCGACGAAGGTCAGCCGGGTCGGGATGATCTGTCCCGACTTGGCGATCGCCGCGAGCTTGTCGAGCCGCGGATCGGGCACGGCGACCTCGCCGACATTCGGCTCGATGGTGCAGAACGGATAGTTCGCGGCTTGGGCCGCGGCCGTCTCGGTCAGCGCATTGAACAAGGTCGACTTGCCGACATTGGGCAACCCGACGATTCCGCATTTAAATCCCACGAGCGTTATTCCTTGCCGTTCTCGTCCTTGGTCAAAAATCCCTTCGCCTGCATGGCGAGATGCACCCTGTTGGCGAAGGTCGCATCCGTGCCCTTGGCGACCAGTGCCGCGTGCTCGGCCACCGCCTCGTACAGCGTCGTCACCCAGTCGTTGTCGGCCTTGGCGAAGTCCGACAGCACGTGGCCGTGCACCATTTCCTTGACGCCGGGATGACCGATCCCGAGCCGGACCCGGCGGTAGTCGTTGCCGATATGCGCCGAGATCGAGCGCAGGCCGTTATGGCCGGCGATGCCGCCGCCGATCTTCACCCGTACCTTGCCCGGCGGCAGTTCGAGCTCGTCGTGAAACACGGTGACGTCGCCCAAGGCGATCTTGAAGAAGCTTGCGGCTTCCTGCACGGCGCGGCCGGAATCGTTCATGTAGGTCGTGGGCTTGAGCAGGATCACGCGCTCAGTGCCGAGCGTGCCTTCCGAGGTCTCGCCCTGAAAACGACGGCGCCATGGTGCGAAACCATGACGCCGCGCGATCTCGTCGACGGCCATGAAGCCGATATTGTGCCGGTTACGTGCGTATTTAGCGCCGGGATTGCCGAGCCCAACAAAGAGTCGCATGACGCGGCGCGCCCCTCGCTCGGCACGCGGTCAGGGACCGCGCGCCAGCTTTGAGAGATTACTTCTTCTTGTCGCCGCCGGCGGGAGCCTTGGCAGCAGCCGCCGGAGCAGCAGCAGCCGGAGCCGCAGCGCCAGCCGCCGGAGCAGCCGCAGCAGCGCCCGGAGCAGCAGCCGCAGCGGCGGCCTTCTGCTCTTCGGCGTAGCCGGACGGCGGCACGATGGTGACGAGGGTTGCGTCCTCGCGGGTCAGCGCCTTCACGCCGCTCGGCAGCTTGACGTCGGACAGATGCAAGGAGTGACCGATTTCCAGCGCGCCAACGTCGGCCTCGATGTACTGCGGGATGCTCTCGACACCGCATTCGAGCTCGATCGCGTGGGCGACGATGTTGACGGTGCCGCCGCGCTTCACGCCCGGGGAGGCTTCCGACTTCACGACGTGCAGGGGCACGCTGATGCGGATGGTGGCGCCTTCGCCGAGCCGCATGAAGTCGACATGGATCGGGAAGTCCTTGACCGGATCAAGGTGGTAATCGCGCGGAATCACGCGGTGCTTCTTGCCGTCGAGTTCGACGTCGACCAGCGTGGTCAGGAACCGGCCGGCGAGGATGCGCTGGCGCAGTTCGCGATCGTCAACCGAGATCGGGAGCGGGGGCTGGTTGTTACCATAGATCACTCCGGGCACTCTCCCGGCGCGACGCTCAGCCCGGGCGGCCCCCTTGCCGCTCTTCGGACGTGCGGTCGCCTTCAATTCCTTGACGGTCGTCGCCATGTCGTTAAGTCCTTGTTTTTGCAAAAGTTAATGGGCCGCAGCGCGGCCCATGGCATCGTTCGCAGCAAGCCTCCAGGGGTGCGGGGGCCACGAACTGGCGGGCTTTTACCCGGAAGATGCGGAAATGACAAGGAGAATGGGCGGACACCCTCCCTGGAGGGGAGGGTCGGCTCACATTGAGCGCAGCGAAATGTGAGACGGGGTGGTGATCTCTCCCCACGGGCACTTTCGACGCGGAGAGACCGTCACCCCGCCCCGCTCGCGCTACGCGCGATCGACCCTCCCCCTCCAGGGGAGGGTAAGAGCCTACCCGCCGAGCTTGGCCTCCAGCGCCACGATGCGCGCCTTCAGGGCCTCGTTCTCCTCGCGGGCCAGGCGGGCCATGTCCTTGACCGCCTCGAACTCCTCGCGCTTGACGAGGTCCATGTCGCGCAGGAATTTTTCGGCCTGGGTGCGCATCACCGTGTCGAACTCGCGCTTGACGCCCTGCGCGGCACCGGCGGCATCGTTCATCAGGCGGCCGATCTCGTCGAAAAACCGGTTGTTGGTCTGGGTCATTTCGGTCTCCTGGCGGCCTCAACTTTGCGCGAACTCTCGAAAAGACAATGGCAATCCGAGCGGAACGGTTCAAGGCCCGATCGGAGGTATCCTTGTCATGCCCCGGTTTCCTTGCAATCGTATTCATCGTCCCTGCATAAGAAGAATCACAAGGCGCATGAGATGATCGACCAGCAGATCGCGATCCCCACCAGGGACGGCCACACCGCAACCTTCATCAGCCATCCCGAACGCGGCGGGCCGTTTCCGGTCATCCTGTTCTACATGGACGCGCCGGCGATCCGCGAAGAGCTGCGCGACATGGCGCGCCGGCTCGCGACCTCAGGCTATTACGTGATGCTGCCGAACCTCTATTACCGCTCCGGCGTGATGGAGCTCGGCGCGCTGCCGGCCGACCCGAACGCGCCGGAGCGCAAGCGCATGTTCCAGCTGATGGGCTCGCTCACCATCCCGATGATCATGGACGACACCAGCGCACTGCTCGCCTATGCCGAGGGCCAGGCGGCCGCGAACACCAAGCTGGTCGGCACCGTCGGCTATTGCATGAGCGGCCGCTACGCCATCAACGCCGCCACGCATTTCCCTGACAGCGTCAAGGCGGCCGCCTCGATCTACGGCGTGCAGCTGGCAACGGATCAGGACGACAGCCCGCATCTGGCCGCGGCTAAGACCAAGGCCGAGCTCTATTTCGGCTGCGCCGAGACCGATGTCTATGCGCCGCCGGAGATTATCGAGAAGGTCAAAGAGGGCATGAAAGCTGCGAAAGCCGAGGTCGAGATCTATCCCGGCACGCATCACGGCTTCGCCTTCCCCAAGCGCCCGGTCTATGACCGCGACGCCGCCGAGCGGCATTGGGAGCGCCTGCTGGCGCTCTATCGCCGCAATCTCGTCCAGATATAGAAGGCGAGATGCAACTTCTTCTCATCGACTTCCCCGCCTTCAAGCCGATCGCGCTGGAGATCGGGCCGTTCGCGATCCGCTGGTACGCGCTGGCCTATATCTGCGGCATCGTGTTCGGCTGGCTCTATGCGCGCTCGCTGCTGAAGAAAGAGCGCCTGTGGGGCGGCCCCGCGCCGATGTCGCTGCTGCAGATCGACGACTTCATCCTGTGGGTCACGCTCGGCATCATTCTCGGCGGCCGCACCGGCTACGTGCTGTTCTACAATCTGCCTTTCTTCATCGATCATCCTGCCGCGATCTTCCGATTGTGGGAGGGCGGCATGTCCTTCCATGGCGGCTTCCTCGGCTGCGTCGTCGCGGTGATGTGGTTCGCCTTTCGCAATGGCATCTCGATTCTGTCGCTCGGCGACATCACCACCGCGGTCGCGCCGGTCGGGCTGCTGCTCGGGCGCATCGCCAACTTCATCAACGGCGAATTGTGGGGCCGCGCCACCGATGCGAGCCTGCCCTGGGCGATGATCTTCCCCAACGATCCGACGCAGCTGCCGCGTCATCCGAGCCAGCTCTACGAGGCCGGCATGGAAGGCATCCTGCTGTTCACAGTGCTCGCGATCATGATCCGGTTCGGCGCGCTGAAGCGGCCGGGCATGATCCTCGGCGCCTTCATCCTGATCTACGGCCTGACCCGGATTGCCGGCGAGCACTTCCGCGAACCGGACGCGCAGCTCGGCTTCCTCTGGGGCGGATTAACCATGGGCATGCTGCTGTCGATCCCGATGCTTATCGTGGGCGGCATACTTATTGTATTGGCAGTCAGGCGCGGGGCGCCGAAGCCCATCGAGGCCATTCGTTAATTCATTTCGAGAAGACAGATCGTGACCGAACAGCCGCTACTCAACGAGATCAAGGCGCTGATCAAATCCTCAGGTCCCATGCCGGTCTGGCGGTACATGGAACTGTGCCTGATGCATCCGCGCCATGGCTATTACGTCTCGCGCGATCCGCTCGGGCGTGAGGGCGACTTCACCACCGCGCCCGAAGTCAGCCAGATGTTCGGCGAGCTGCTGGGACTATGGACCGCCTCGGTGTGGAAGCAGATGGGCTCGCCGCAATTCCTGCGGCTGATCGAGCTCGGCCCCGGCCGCGGCACCATGATGGCGGACGCGCTGCGCGCCCTTCGCGTGCTGCCACCGCTGTACCAGGCGCTTCATGTCCACATGGTCGAGGTCAATCCCGTCTTGCGCGAGCGGCAGAATGCAACGCTGTCGGGCGTGCGCAACATCGCCTGGCATGACAGCATCGACGATGTGCCTGAGGGACCGAGCATCATCCTCGCCAACGAATATTTCGACGTGCTGCCGGTCCACCAGATGGTCCGCCACGAGAACGGCTGGCACGAGCGCGTGATCGAGATCGATCCCAACGGCAAGCTTCAATTCGGCGCAGCGCCCGAGCCGACGCCGCGCTTCGACGTGCTGCTGCCGCCTCTCGTGCGCGCCGCACCCGTCGGCGCCGTGTTCGAATGGCGGCCTGACGGCGAGATCATGAAGCTCGCCACGCGCGTGCGCGACCAGGACGGCGCAGCACTGATCATCGATTACGGCCATTTGCGCAGCGATGCCGGCGACACCTTCCAGGCGATTGCGCGCCACACCTTCGCCGATCCCTTGAAGGCGCCGGGCCAGGCCGACGTCACTGCTCATGTCGACTTCCAGGCGCTGGCGCGCGCGGCCGAAGATGTCGGCGCGCGCGTGCACGGGCCGGTGACGCAAGGCGACTTCCTCAAGCGGATCGGCATCGACACAAGGGCCGCCGCCTTGATGCAGAAGGCAACGCCGGAGGTCGCCACCGACATTTCGATCGCCCTCAAGCGGCTGACGGATACCGGGCGCAGCGGCATGGGCTCGATGTTCAAGGTGCTCGGCATCTCCGAACCGCGGCTGACAGGCATTGCCGGCCTCAGCGATCTCGAACAGGCCGGAGAAGCCTCATGACGCTCGCTTCGTCGCTGCTGTCGGCCGTGCCCGGCCTGCGCCACTCGTTCTTCACCCGCGAAGGCGGCGTCTCCAGTGGCATCTACGCCGCGCTGAACGGCGGCCTCGGCTCCAACGACGATCAGGCCCTTGTCGCGGAAAACCGCCGCCGCATGGCCGAGCATGTCGGCGTCGCGCCGGAACGCTTCCTCAGCCTGCACCAGATCCATTCGCCCGACGTGCTGATCGCCGAGACGCCGTGGCCGAACGGACCGCGGCCGAAGGGCGATGCGCTGGTGACGAACACGCCCGGCATCGCACTCGGCGTCTCCACCGCCGATTGCGGGCCGGTGCTGTTCGTCGATCCCAACGCGCGCGTGATCGGCGGCGCGCATGCGGGGTGGAAGGGCGCGCTGACCGGCGTGCTGGAAGCGACGATTCTAGCGATGGAAAAACTCGGCGCGACGCGCAGCGGCATCATCGCCGCGATCGGCCCGCTGATCCGCCAGGACAGCTACGAGGTCGGCAACGAGTTCGTGGCGCGCTTCATCGAGGCGGATGCGGACAACGCGATGTACTTCATCCCGTCGGTGCGCGAGGGCCACGCGATGTTCGACCTCGCCGGCTTCATCCGCAAGCGGCTGGACGCCGCCGGCATCCTGTTGATCGACGATCTCGGTCTCGACACCTACGCCGACGAGCGCTTCTTCAGCTATCGCCGCTCGGTGCATCGCAAGGAGCCGGATTACGGCCGCCACGTTCACGCAATCGCGCTCGAAGCGTGAACACAGCGGCAACACGCCGTGTCATTCCGGGGCGATGCCCTGATGCGATGACAGTGGCCTATGTCGCCTCCGCCCTAGACCTTAACCGATTTTAACGATATCGCTGCCCTCCATAATGAGGGACGCGTCATTCATCCTGGGCCGTGCGGGTTCGCGCGTGCTGGCGGTCATGCTGCTCGCGGCAACGACCGCGCTTGGCGGCTGCGCCGGCGGCGGTGGGGCCGCCAATTCCTATGCGATGGCGCCGAGCGCCGGCTCCGGGGCGACGGTCGCCTTCGAATCGATCGACGGCCCGCCGCCGCAGGTGTTCGACCGCATGGTCGGCGTGATCGATAGCGAATCCAAGCTGCGCAGCCTGTCCGTCGTCTCCCGCGAAGGGTCCGCCGTCTACCGCGTGCGCAGCTATCTCTCGGCCCAGGTGGTGCGCGGCAAGACGGTGATCGCCTGGGTCTGGGACGTCTACGACACCAACCAGCAGCGGGCGCTGCGCCTCTCCGGCGAGGAACCGACCTCGGCCAAAGGCGGCCGCGATCCGTGGGGAGCAGCCGACGACCTCGTGCTGCGGAAGATCGCCCAGGCCGGATTCAGCGGACTTTCCAACATGATCAACGGAACGCCGGATGCGCCCGGCGCAGCTCCGGCGTTGCGGGGACCGGCGGTGGCGACCGTGATCCCGGGAGCCCCGGCAGCCGAGATGCCGGCCTCGGCACTCGGCTATGCCGAGCGATAACCCCCGCTAAACCACGGCCTCAAGTTGCGGCCAAGCCGTTGGCCCGACTCAGGATTTCGAAGGGAAAACGTAGCATCCCGGGTTGCCATTGCAGCCTCCGGCCTGATATTTCCTCGCCCGTCGTAACCGTGCTTCCAGTGGGATCTGAGATGTTGAACGTCGTATCCAGCAAAGCGCGGGAGGAAGCGTCTATGTCGGCCAAAAACGGCTCCATCAAGCTCGTCGCCGGCAACTCCAATCCGGCCCTCGCGCAGGCGATCGCGCAGGGCCTGGACCTGCCGCTGACCAAGGCGGTGGTGCGGCGCTTCGCCGACATGGAGATCTTCGTCGAAATCCAGGAGAACGTCCGCGGCTCGGATGCCTTCATCATCCAGTCGACCTCGTTCCCGGCGAACGACCATCTGATGGAATTGCTGATCATCACCGACGCGCTGCGCCGCTCCTCGGCGCGCCGCATCACGGCGGTGCTGCCCTATTTCGGCTACGCCCGGCAGGACCGTAAATCGGGCTCGCGCACGCCGATCTCGGCCAAGCTGGTCGCCAACCTGATCACGCAGGCCGGCGTCGACCGCGTCATGACGCTCGATCTGCACGCCGGCCAGATCCAGGGCTTCTTCGACATCCCGACCGACAACCTCTACGCAGCGCCACTGATGGTGCGCGACATCAAGGAGAGGTTCGACCTCTCCAAGACCATGGTGATCTCGCCCGACGTCGGCGGCGTGGCCCGCGCGCGCGGCCTCGCCAAGCGCATCAACACCCCGCTCGCGATCGTCGACAAGCGCCGCGAACGGGCGGGCGAATCCGAGGTCATGAACGTGATCGGCGACGTCGCCGGCTACACCTGCATCCTGATCGACGACATCGTGGACTCCGGTGGCACGCTGGTGAACGCGGCCGACGCGCTGATCGCCAAGGGTGCCAAGGACGTCTACGCCTACATCACCCACGGCGTGCTCTCCGGCGGCGCGGCCGCCCGCATCGCGGGCTCGAGGCTGAAGGAGCTCGTGATCACCGACTCGATCCTGCCGACGGACGCGGTGACCAAGGCGCCGAATATCCGCACGCTGCCGATCGCCAGCCTGATCTCCGACGCGATCGCGCGCACGGCGGCGGAAGAATCGGTGTCGAGCCTGTTCGACTGACTTTCTTTTACCTCACCCCGCTTGCAGGCAGAGGTCGATCGCGAGGCATCGGGGTGAGGGAGACACTCCGCGGGTCTCGCTCTCACCGTCCCCGTGGAGGCTCCCCCTCTCCCCGCAAACGGGGCGAGGGAGCGCGCGGTCCTTCCGTCCCTCACGATGGGCCGCAGCACGCCTCGCAGCCCCACGGGTTGTTGCCGGCCGCCGCCCATGACATCATCAAGACAGCGAGTCATTTCTGCTTTCTGGGTGCCTGATGCCACGCCCGAAATTTGCTTGGGAAAAGCTGTCCGATGACGAGTTGCTCAAGCAGCGCCTCTCCAGCCTGAGGGTTACGGTCGAAGGCACCTGGCTCGAGGATTGTGTCGCCATGCTCCACGAGGAGATGGAAGAGCGCGGCATCCGGCTGCGGCCGCACACATGGATCTCGAGCGAGTGGTTCAGCCCGGGCGGTGTGCCCGGCATCGCCATTCCCTTCTATCTCGCTCATCCCCGCCTGATGAAGCTCGAGAAGAAGATGATGTTCGACGTCGAGGGCGGAACCTGGCGGGAGTGCATGGCCATCCTCCGTCACGAGGCGGGCCACGCCATGCAGCACGGCTACCAGCTGCAGCGCCGCCGGCGCTGGCAGCAATTGTTCGGCCCGTCGTCGAAACATTACCCGCGCTACTACCGGCCCAATCCGGCCAGCAGGCGTTACGTTCAGCATCTTCGGCTCTGGTACGCTCAGAGCCATCCGGATGAAGATTTCGCGGAAACCTTTGCAGTGTGGCTGCGACCGCGCTCGAACTGGCGCACGCGATATGCCGGCTGGCCAGCACTGAAGAAGCTCGAATATGTCGACGAGCTGATGGGCGAGATCGCCGGAAAGCGGCCGCCGATCACGACGCGCGAGCGTGTCGACCCGCTGGGCCGGCTCGGCCAGACACTCGAAGAGCACTACAAGAAGAAGCAGGCGTTCTACGCCTTCACACCCCCGAAGACGTACGACCGGGATCTATCCCGGCTGTTTTCAGCCGATCCGCGGCATCACCGTTCAACGCCGGCCTCGACCCTGATCAGGCGGCACCGCGCCCAGATCAGGCAATTGGTCGCACGATGGACGGGCGAGAACCAGCTCACGCTCGATGCCGTGCTCGACGACATGATCTCCCGCTGCCGCGAGCTCGATCTGCGTGCCGTCGGCCGCGAACAGAAACTCGTTCTCGATTTCACCGTTCTCGTGACCGCCAAGACGATGCACGCGCTGTTTGGCCCGTCTCGGCGCAAATGGATCGCGCTATGAGACGTCAACGCATTCTCGTGCTGATGCATCCGGACTTCCTGCCTCCGGACTCCTCCGAGGGATACACACCGCAGGAAATCAACAACTGGAAAACGGAATACGACGTCGTGAGCACCTTGCGCGCCGCCGGCCATGAGGTTCGCGTGCTCGGTGCGCAAGAGGAAATCAAGCCGGTTCGCGAAGCGATCGAGCAGTTCAAGCCGCATGTGGTTTTCACGCTGCTGGAGGAATTCCACAACAACGTCGCCTACGACCAGCACATCGCCAGCTATCTCGAACTGATGAAGGTCCCCTACACCGGCTGCAACCCGCGCGGCCTGATCCTGGCGCGCGGCAAGGACCTGTCCAAGACGCTGGTACATCACCGACGCATCGCAGTCCCTGCCTTCGCCGTTTTCCCGATGCGACGCAAGGTCAAGCGGCCGAAGCATCTTGCGCTGCCGCTGATCGTGAAGAGCCTGAACATGGATGGATCCGCCGGCATTTCTCAGGCCTCCATCGTCGATACCGACGAAAAGCTCGCGGAGCGCGTCGCCTTCATCCACGATCGGAGCGAAACCGCAGCCATCGCCGAGCAGTTCATCGAGGGGCGCGAGCTCTATGTCGGCGTGCTCGGCAACAACCGCGTGCGGGTGCTGCCGGTCTGGGAATTGAAATTCGGCAGCATGGGCGGGCGCAGGTCTCGCCACATCGCCACTGAAAAAGCCAAGCATGACACCGATTATCAGGAGCGCCTCGGCATCGTCGACGGACCGGCGAAGGACCTCGCGCCCGAAGTCACTGCGCGCATTCAGCGTGCCGCGAAGCGCATCTACCGGGCGCTCGGCCTCGATGGCTACGCGCGCATCGATTTTCGTCTCGCCGCCGACGGCACACCGTATTTCATCGAAGCAAACCCAAATCCCGAAATCGCGAAGAGCCAGGAGTTCGCCACGGCGGCCCAACATGACGGGCTCAAATATCCGGATCTCCTGCGCCGCATACTGACGCTTGGGATCAGTCGGGCCAAGGCGGGTGTATCGTTGGGGTGAGCGGGTTCGGCTTGCACCGTTATCGTAAGTAAGATGGGCGCAGGCGCAAAGCGCCGCGTGCACCTTCTTCCCTTTGCGGTACCAGCAGCTCTCACGCCGCAAAGCCCGGCAACACAACGTCGTTCAAGAGCGCAATCAATACGGCGGCCTGCTCCTGACCTGATCGACCGTAATTTCCACAGTGGATCACGAAGGCGAGATCACGTGCTGGAATCACGTACAGATACTGGCCGCCCCAGCCGACACCGCCGAACCAGTGCAGCGGTTGCGCAGTGGCGAAATCGCCCATGTACCATTGATAGCCGTAGTCGCGGCCAACCCTGGTTTGGACAACGGGCGTGGTCACACGCTTCACCCAGTCGGCCGGAACGACGGGCTTTCCATTCCAGTTGCCATTCGCCAGCATCAGCTGCCCGATCTTGACGAGGTCACGCGGCAATAGGCGCGCACCTGAGGCAGCGCGCGGTTCACTATCACGGCCGACGCTCCAGTCGGACGGACCGAAGCCGAGGGGATCGAACAGCATACGACGGCAATAGGCCGGCAGGGCTTCGCCAGTGCCTTTGGCTATGAGCCGGCCGAGCAGCGCCGTGGCACCGCCGCAATAGGTCCACTTCACGCCGGGCTCGCCGACGATCGGGCGCTCAAGGATGAAGCGGTAACGATCGGGCGCAGCCTCCATCGCAATCTCGCTGTTGCGGGGATCGCCATAGGGAATGGTGAGCTCGTCCCATTCGAAGCCGAGCGTCATCGACAGCACATGATGGATCGTGATCTTGTCGCGGCCCGGCTGCACGGCGAGATCGGCATACTCTGGGAACTGCGCATAGAGCTTTGCGTCCGGTGACGGCACCTTGCCTTCTGCGAGCGCGATGCCATAGGCGAGGCCGACGATGCTCTTGGAGACAGAGCGCAGATCGTGCAGCACGTCAGGGCCAAACACGACATGGCCGAGCTGCCGGTCCCAGCCCTGGTCCTCGCCCTGCCCGTAATGCTCGAACACCAGCTTGCCGCGCTGACTCACCAGCAACGCGTGAAGACCGGGCAGCTTTCCGGCGCGCTCCAGTGCAGCGAGGCGCTCGGCGACGTCCGATGATGCCGCGGAGGCCGGCTCGGCCCAGGGGAAGGTCGATGGCAGGGCCACGCTCGCGCCAAGGCCCGCCAGCAGATGACGACGATTGAGATCGACCATGGGTCCATTCCTCCAGAATTGGGTATACACAGGTACCTTGTTATACACAGTACCTTGCTATATAAGGTCCCTCGAAAGCGGTGTAGTCAAGGAGGAAATGGCCGACTCGACGAATCAGGTTCAGCTCAAGAAAGGCGCGCTGGAGCTCTGCGTGCTAGCCCTGCTCGCGCGCGGCGAGAGCTATGCCTATGAGATCGCGAGCACGCTGTCGGCCGGCGTCGGCATGGGTGAAGGAACGATCTATCCGCTGATGCGGCGGATGCAGGATGACGGTCTGGTCGACACCCGCCTGGAGGAATCCAGCAGCGGCCCGCCGCGCAAATACTACCGCCTGACGGCCGCCGGCCGCGCCGCCTTCGCCGCGCAGAAGCGCGACTGGCGAAGCTTTACCGACGCAGTCGACCGCCTCCTCGGAGACGCCAGATGACCCGCGCGACTTCCTTCACATCCTTGCCGATGGGCTCACGGGACTGCCCGCAGTCGAGATCGACGACATCCTCGCCGACTACACTGCGCATTTCGAAGAGGCCCGCGCCTCGGGACGGAGCGAGCAAGAGGTAGCTTCCGCGCTCGGCGATCCCAGGCGACTGGCGCGCGAGCTGCGCGCCGAGACAGGACTCCGCCGGTGGGAGAACCATCACTCATTCCGCAACTCCACGTCCGCGCTGTTCGCACTCAGTGGCCTCGCCGTGGTCGACGTCGTCCTGCTGCTGCCATTACTGCTTGCCGTTCTACTCATCCTGCTCGTGATCGCTTTCGTCATGTGCGTGCTGGGGATCGTCGGCATCAGATTGCTGATCAGTGTCTACAAGCATTTTGGCGACGGACACGTCGTTAATCTGATCTTGCGCGGGCTCGCAGGCGTCGCGCTGGTAACCACGGGGCGGGCTTCGCTGCGCTATTGGCGCTTGGACTCAACGCCGCCGTCAGATGGCTCGGCAATTATGCACGGCTGCATTATCGGCTGCTCAAGCCGGATCGGCCGGTCGCTTAAGTCAGACAAAGATGCATTGTCATCCGGGGCGGCGCAGCCGCCGCCCCGGGAACAATCGTGTTGTGCCTACCCCACGATCCCCGCGGCGACCTGGCCGCGCAGGCGTTCGAGGCCGAGCAGCGTCTCCGCGCAGGCCGCCGCCACCTCCACGCCCTTGATCGCAAAGTGCTTGCGGAAGAAGTCGTAGTGCACCTCGGTCTCGTGGAATTGCTGCGGCGTCAGCACCGCCGAGAACACCGGCACCTCGGTGCGGAGCTGCACGTCCATCAGCGCCTTGATCACGGTGTCGGCGACGAACTCGTGGCGGTAGATGCCGCCATCGACGACGAGACCGGCCGCGACGATGGCGGTGTAGCGCCGCGTCTTGGCCAGGATCTGCGCGTGCAGCGGGATCTCGAACGAGCCGGGCACCTCGAACACGTCGACATGGGTGAGATGACGCGCCTCGGCCTCCTTGATGAAGGCGATGCGGGCCTCCTCGACCACGTCGCGGTGCCAGCAGGCCTGCACGAAGGCCACCCGCTGCGGTTTGGCAAAGTGCGGATGGTCGGGCGCCGGCGGCGGATCCACTGGAACCGGCGGTTGGGTGACTTCGGAAGTTTCGGTCTTGGGGTCTTGCAGCATCTGATTCATGGCTTTCCTTCTTAAGGACCAGAATCAGGGCACACGGAACGACAAACAGCCGCATCTTGCGATGCGTCTGCCTCCGACCGTTCTCTTTCATCCGGACTTTAACCGTCGGCTTCGGAGTTGCACCGAATCTGCTGACCCCTCCCCTCGGCAAAATCCTTTTCAGGAAGATCCTGGGGGAAGGCGCTCGCGGGCTTAGGCCTTTCGGCCCTTACCGCCGGTGGGGACTTTCACCCCGCCCTGAGAACATCGGCCGTCCGGGATGAACGACCTGACCGGAAATATGACGCCAGCCGGCGGCCGCAGCAAGCGTGTTCCGTATGGGCGGATCGCATGGTCCCATGTCATTCCCGCGGGAGCGGCCCTCGCGGGACGGAATTAACGAATGGCGCCCTCCCCCGCGAATCCGATTCCGGTTTGTTCTCATCCATCCGGATCGAGGACTTCCCTCCGTTAAGAATTGTGGCGGAGATGAGCTGTGGACGAACGAGTCCTGGCTTGTGGACGGACTCGGGACCCCGTTGCGCAGATTCCGCAAATCACATCACTTGATCCGCGACAGGCCCGCGCCGATCCGAGGGGATCGCAAGAGCGACCCCGAGGGGAATCGCGATAGCGACATTGAGGGAGCGTACCGGGCCGACCGCGTGCGTATCAAAGACAACAAAAAGGCAAGAGGTCGAGACGGCATGTCCCTGCTCGAAGGCACTATCGATTCCAAAAGCCATCCGCTCGCGGTGGTCGAGGATATCGCTGCCAGCAACAACTGGCCGTTTGAACGCTCCGGCGAAGACGAACTCACCATTGTCTCCAAGGGACAATGGACCGACTATCAGATCTCCTTCACCTGGATGGGCGAGATCGAGGCGCTGCATCTGGCCTGCGCGTTCGACATGAAAATTCCGGTTGCGCGCCGCGGCGAGGTCCAGCGGCTCGTCGCCGCGGTCAACGAGCAGCTGTGGGTCGGGCACTTCGATCTCTGGACCAACACCGGCATGATCATGCACCGCCAGGCCCTGGTGCTGCCGGGCGGGCTCACCGCCTCGACCGCGCAATGCGAGGCCATGCTCGCCGGCGCCATCCACGCCTGCGAGCGCTATTTCCCGGCGTTCCAGTTCGTGGTGTGGGCAGGCAAGACCACGACGGAAGCCATGGACGCGGCGATGTTCGATACGGTCGGAGAGGCGTAAGGTCTGCTCTCAAGCGCATGAGGAGACCACTGCTCTCTCCTCATCGTCGTCCCTGCGAACGCAGGGACCCATACCGCGTGATTTCGCCGTAGCGCGCAATGCTTGTTGCTCTGCTCTCGATCCACTAGAACCGCCTGTGGTTATGAGTCCCCGCTTTCGCGGGGACGACAGCGAACGCGTGGCAACGGCGATGGCAGACAACAACCCCCTCAAAAACATCACCGGCACCATCCTCCTCGCCGGCGCCGGCAAGATGGGCGGCGCGATGCTGACTGGATGGCTGTCGGGCGGACTCGACCCGCGCCGCGTCGCGGTGGTCGATCCGCACATCTCGCCCGAGATCACCGCGCTCGCGGCCAAGGGCATTGCGCTCAATCCCGATGCGAAGACTGCCGGCCAGGTCGAGACGATGGTCGTCGCGGTGAAGCCGCAGATGTTCCGCGAGGCCGGCGCGAAGCTGAAATCGTTCGTCTCGGACAAGACTTCGGTGGTCTCAATCATGGCGGGAACCACGATCGCCTCGCTTGCCGAGGTCTGCGGCGGCGCCGTGGTGCGCGCGATGCCGAACACGCCGGCCGCGATCGGCCGCGGCATCACCGTTGCGGTCGCCGCGAAGAACGTCAGCGCGGCGCAGCGCGCGGTGGCCGATGCGCTGCTGCGCGCCACCGGCTCGGTCGAATGGGTCGATGACGAGAGCCTGATGGATGCGGTCACGGCCGTCTCCGGCTCAGGCCCGGCCTATGTGTTTCTGCTCGCCGAAGAGCTCGCCCGCGCCGGCGTCGAAGCCGGACTGCCTGAGGCGCTGGCAATTAAGCTCGCACGCGAGACCGTCGCCGGCTCCGGCGAACTGCTGCACCAGTCGGAGCTGCCCTCGAGCACATTGCGTCAGAACGTCACCTCGCCCGGCGGCACCACGGCCGCCGCGCTCGGTGTGCTGATGGGCGAGCCCGGCCTGCGTGACCTGATGATTCGCGCGATCGCGGCGGCGACGAAGCGGTCGAAGGAATTGGCGAAGTAAGCAGGTGCCGTAGGGTGGGCAAAGCGACTTGTCCGCCGCAGCTCGAAGAGCGAAGGCGGAAGCGTACCCACGATCTGTATCCATCACGGAGGAATGGTGGGCACGGCGCAAGAGCGCCTTTGCCCACCCTACGGCGTCGTGCCCGCGGCTAACCGCCTGTTGAACATCTCGACATTGACGAGCCCGCGCGCGTGGCGGCCTTCGCCGAGCTTGCGGGTGCCCTCGAACGCCTCGACCTCGAAGCGGATGACGCGGCGCTCGACTGCGACGACCTTCGCGGTGGTCCGCACCGTCGCGCCGACGAGCGCGGCTGCGAGATGGCGGATGTCGACCTCGGTGCCGACGGTGACCCAGCCGGGCTGAAGCGCGGAGCGGATCGCATCGCCTGCGGTCATCTCCATTTCCAGGATCATCATCGGCGTCGCGTAGACAAACGGCATGCCCGGCACGAAATGCCCGACCGTGCGCTCCGCCGGGACCACCAGCATGCGCTCGGCATTCATGCCGACCTTGATGAAATCGCGTGCGTCCATGGGTCTTGCTCGTCATTCCGGGGCGGCGCCTAGCGCCGAACCCGGAATCCAGAAGTTTGCGGCACGAGATTCCGGGTTCGCGCTTCGCGCGCCCCGGAATGACGCTAACGCGTCACTTCTTCGCCGCCGCCGCGCGCTCCACGAAGGTCTTGCCGCCCTTCATCTTGTGGCGGAGCGGGGCTTCGTTGATCTGGATGACGACGGCGTCGGCATCGACGCCGAGATTCTTCACCAACGCCTGGGTGATGTCGCGCATCATGCCGGCCTTCTGCTCGTCGGTGCGGCCTTCGGCCATGCTGACAGTGATCTCAGGCATCGTCTTCTCCCTGTTGCTGTCGTCATGGCCGGGCTTGTCCCGGCCATCCACGTGCTTATCCATCAAACAAGACGTGGATGCCCGGGACAAGCCCGGGCATGACGGCTTGGCGGAATAGCTATCCCCACTTTACGTCATGGCGGGCCAGGACCTCGCGCACCTTGGCGACGAGATCGGCTTCGCTGCACGAGAACTGCGCCGGGCGGCTTTCACGCCATTCCTGGTTGGAGGCGATCGCAGCCGCCGCCTTGGCGCCTTCGATCAGATCCTTGATCTGCAGCTCGCCGCGCGCCTTTTCATCCGAGCCCTGGATAATCACGCACGGTGAATTGCGGCGGTCGGCATATTTGAGCTGATTGCCCATGTTCTTGGGATTGCCGAGATAGAGCTCGGCGCGGATGCCGGCAGTGCGCAAGCTTGCCACCATCTTCTGGTAGTCGGCGACGCGGTCGCGTTCGAACACGGTGACGACCACGGGGCCGAATTCGGGCCGCGTGTCGAGCTTTCCGAGCAGCGTCAGCGCTGCCTGGAGCCGCGAGACGCCGATCGAGAAGCCGGTCGCCGGCACCGGCTCGCCGCGGAAACGCGAGACCAGGCCATCGTAACGCCCACCGCCGCCGACCGAACCGAACCGCACGGGGCGGCCCTTCTCGTCCTTGGTCTCGAGCAGCAGTTCGACTTCGTAGACGGGGCCGGTGTAATATTCGAGGCCGCGCACGACGGATGGGTCGATCTTGATGCGGTCCGCACCGTAGCCCGAGGCCGTGACCAGCTTGGCGATCTCTTCCAGCTCGCTGACGCCGGCCTGGCCGATCTCGCTCTTGGCGAGGTAAGTTTCGGCCGCGGCAATGGCCTCTTTCCAATCGTCGCGCGGTTTGGTGATGGCGAGCACGACATCAGCCTCCGCCTCGCTCAAATTGGCGCCCTTCGTGAAGTCGCCCTTACCTTCCTCGCCGCCGTCCCATCGTCCGGGACCGAGCAGCTTGCGCACTTCGTCGGCGGAAAACTTGTCGAGCTTGTCGATGGCGCGCAGCACCGTCAGACGGCGTGCGGCGTTCTCGTCGCCACCAAGCCCGATGGCTTCGAGCACGCCGTCGAGCACCTTGCGGTTGTTGACCTTCACGACATAGGAGCCGCGCGCAATGCCGAGCGCTTCCATCGTGTCCGCGGCCATCATGCAGATCTCGGCATCCGCCGCCGGCGTTGCCGAGCCGACCGTGTCGGCGTCGAACTGCATGAACTGCCGGAAGCGGCCCGGGCCGGGCTTTTCGTTGCGGAAGACATAGCCGACCCGGTAGCTGCGGTAGGGCAAGACCAGAGCGTCGGTGCCGTAGCGCTCGCCGACATAGCGGGCGAGCGGCGCGGTCAAATCGTAGCGCAGGCTGATCCACTGCTCGTCGTCGTCCTGGAACGAGAACACGCCCTCGTTGGGGCGGTCCTGGTCGGGCAGGAACTTGCCGAGCGCATCGGTGTATTCCATCGCCGGCGTCTCCACCGGCTCGAAGCCGTAGAGCTCGTAGACGGCGCGGATCTTCTCGACCATCTCGCGCGTCGCGCGGATCGCCGAGGGATCGCGATCCTCGAGCCCGCGCGGCAGGCGCGCCTTCAGTTTCTGGGGTTTTTTGGATTTCTCGGCCATGCGCGGCATTTACCAGCCGGGGCGCGGGGCGGCAACCGGTGCTTAGGGAACGCCGTCATTCCGGGGCGATGCGCAAGCATCGAACCCGGAATCTCGAGATTCCCCGGTGCACAATTGCGCACCTGAGGTCTGGTCCTTCGGACCATTCCGGAATGACGGCCAACCTTTACGGCTGCTCCATCCGCGCCCTCAGGGCATCCGCGTCCGCCTTCGGCAGCGACTTCAGTGTCGGCTTGATGGTTTCGCCGCCGACGATCTTGCCGTTGCGCATGAACATCCAGTCCGAAATGTCAGCCTCGGTGAACTTGACCTCGTCGCCGGCCCGCTTGCCGGGCAGGTCACGCGGTTCGTTGGCGAAGAGACCAGAATAGGTCCCGTCTGGCCGCTTCTTCACCTCGCCGATCCAGATGTGCTCACCGCCCTTGCGGGTCGAGAAGCGCACCTTCAGGGCGTGCCCGGCCTCCGACGGCTTTGGCGATTGATAGGAGGCCCAGAAGGTCGACAACGTGCCGCGGGCGCGCGCGATCGCGGCATTCATTTCGGGATCGCTGGTGCGCACATCGACGATCGGCGAGCGATCTTGCGCGACCACCTCATGCATCGGGCCGATGGTCAGGATGCCGAAAACGGAAACGCCGATGATTACGGCGAGAACGACCCATTTCATGGGTTGGGAGAGTTTCGTTGCCATGGTCGCGATGTCCTGATGTCCAGATGTGTCCAGACTTTGTCGCGTGTCGGCAACGGCGCGTTCAGTGCACGAAAAACCACAAACGATGCGCGTTTCCCCTCTCCTCACGAGAGGAGAAACGCGCATCGCCGCATCTCAAAACACCTTGCGGATCCAGTTGTGGGGATCGTTGGTGCGGCCGTACTGGATGTCGACGAGCTGCTTGCGCAGGCCCATGGCGACGGGGCCGGCGGCGCCCCCCGAGATCTCGAAATCGCCGCTCACCGAGCGCACCTTGCCGATCGGCGAGATCACGGCCGCGGTGCCGCAGGCGAACGCTTCCTTGAGCTTGCCGCTGGCCGAATCCTTGCGCCACTGGTCGAGCGAATACGGCTCCTCGCGCACGGTCTTGCCGGCATCCTTTGCGAGCGCGATGATGGAGTCGCGAGTGATGCCGGGCAGGATGGTACCGAGCGGCGGCGTCGAGAGCGAACCGTCGTCGAACACGAAGAACACGTTCATGCCGCCGAGCTCCTCGATATAGCGACGCTCGACCGCGTCGAGGAAGACCACCTGATCGCAGCCATGCTGGATCGCTTCGGCCTGGGCACGCAGGCTCGCAGCGTAATTGCCGCCGCATTTGACGGCACCGGTGCCGCCGACGGCCGCGCGCGTGTAATTCTCCGAGACCCAGATCGACACCGGCGCAGGCCCGCCCTTGAAGTAAGAGCCGACCGGCGAAGCGATGACTGCAAAGATGTATTCGGACGACGGCTTGACGCCGAGGAAGGTCTCGCTCGCGATCATGAAGGGCCGCAGGTAAAGGCTGCCCTCGCCGCCCGGCATCCAGGCGCGGTCGATGCGCACGACCTGCTCGACCGCCTCGATGAAGACGTCCTCGGGCAGCTGCGCCATCGCCATGCGGTCGGCGGAATCCTTGAAGCGCCGCGCATTGGCGTCGGGGCGGAACAGGTTCACGCCGCCATCGTCGCGCTTGTAGGCCTTGAGGCCCTCGAAGATTTCCTGGGCGTAGTGCAGCACCGCGCCGGCCGGATCCATCTGGAAGTTGGCGCGTGCCTCGACACGCGCCTCGAACCAGCCGCCCTTGGCCTGGTTGTAGCGCACGATCGCCATGTGATCGGTGAAGACCCGTCCGAAGCCGGGGTCCACCAGCTTGGCCACGCGGTCCTTCTCGGGCGTCGGATTGGATGCGGGCTGGATGTCGAATTTCATGCTCATGTCCTTGCCTCCCGCTGCCGGTGGCGGCGCCGTTCTGGCGCCGGCCTGCCCCTTTCGGGCCCGGCTGGCTTGATTGGTTTTTAGGCCGGATCACCGCCAGCCTTGTTACGGCCGGTTTCCGTGGCCAGCATATCGCCGAGGACATGCTTTTGCGGAAGGCGGAAGTCCAGTATGTTTTGTCGAAACGCCGCTCGACAATCGCACGGTAGATCTGATCCGGCCGTCGTCGCCTGTCCGGCTCTCTCCAGCCGCCCTGCTTCGATGCCACCCGCGCGAACGATCTAAAATTTCGTGCTGGTCAATCGTTTTGTAACATTGAACCCAAGATACGTCAATATGCCTGACATAAATTTCGCGACTTCCTCTCACGACGCCGCCGAGCCCAAGCCGGCCGCAGACGACGGAGGCAATTTGCGCTGGGATATCATCGAGCTACTGTTCTTCGCCTATCGCGACTTCGTCGGCGACCCCGACCAGGAGCTGGAGGCTTTCGGCTTCGGCCGCGCCCATCACCGGGTCATGCACTTCGTCTACCGCTATCCCGGCCTCAAGGTCGCCGATCTGCTCGACGTCCTGCGCATCACCAAGCAATCGCTCGGCCGCGTGCTCAAGCAGCTGCTGGACGAGGGCTACATCGTGCAGAAGACCGGTGACAATGACCGCCGCCAGCGCCTGCTCTACGCAACGCCGAAGGGCGAGGCGCTGGTGCAGAAGCTCGCCGGTCTGCAGACCACGCGGATCACCAAGGCGCTTGCCGAAATGGGTCCGCAGGATGCCGAGACGGTCAAGCGCTTCCTGCGCGCGATGATCGATCGCGACGATCCAGACAAGGTGCTCGAGACGATCTTCGCTTCTGTCAACCACGACGCCAAGGAGTGACCGTGACGCTCGCTGCCACTCTCGCCCGCCCGCCGGCACGCCCGGCCGATGACGCGCCGCATCTGCTGCTCGTCGACGACGACCGCCGCATCCGCGATCTGCTCTCGCGCTTCCTCGCCGCCGAGGGCTACCGCGTCACCACCGCCGCGAGTGCCAGCGATGCACGTTCGAAACTGCTGGGCCTGCATTTCGACCTCTTGATCCTCGACGTGATGATGCCCGGCGAGACCGGCTTCGATCTCGCCCGCTTCATCCGGACATCCTCCTCGGTGCCGATCGTGATGCTGACGGCACGACACGAGGCGGAAGCGCGCATCGAGGGCCTGCAGATCGGCGCCGACGACTACGTGGCGAAACCGTTCGAGCCGCGCGAGCTGGCGCTGCGCATCAACAATATCCTCAAGCGCGCCGCTCCGCCGCCGCAAGCCACGGCGGTGGAGAATATCGCGTTCGGCCCCTACGTCTATCATCTCGATCGCGGCGAGCTGCGCCAGGGCGAGGAGGTCATCCACCTCACCGACCGCGAGCGCGAGATGCTGCGCATTCTCTCGGAGACGCCGGGCGAGACCGTGCCGCGCAGTGCGCTGACCGGCAACGGCAGCGTCAACGAGCGCGCCGTCGACGTGCAGATCAACCGCCTCAGGCGCAAGATCGAAACCGACCCCGCCAATCCGCTGTTCCTCCAGGCGGTGCGCGGCATCGGCTACCGGCTGGTAGCCTCGCCATAAATCAGTGAAGCGCGACCGATGAGCACGATTGATACCGGCCTGACGCTGCTCCGAAGCGCCGCCGGCCGCGTCTCCGCCGCCAATGGTTGGATGGGCAACGCGTTCAAGGGCTGGATGCCGACCGGCCTCTACGCCCGCGCGCTCCTCATCATGATCGTGCCGATGGTGGTGCTGCAATCGGTCGTCGCCTTCGTGTTCATGGAGCGGCACTGGAATACGGTGACGCGCCGACTGTCGGCCGCAGTGGTGCAGGACATCGCCGCGCTGATCGACGTCTACAAGGGTTATCCGCAAGATAAGGATCGCGACCAGATCCGCCGTATCGCGCAGCAGCGCCTCGGCCTCGTCGTCGATTTCCTGCCCGCCGGCGACATGCCGCCGCCGGGACCAAAGCCGTTCTTCTCGCTGCTCGACCAGACGCTGTCGGTGCAGCTCGGCCGCCAGATCGGGCGCTCGTTCTGGATCGACACGGTCGGCCGCTCCAATCTCGTCGAGATCCGCATCCAGCTCGACGATGCCGTGATGCGCGTGTTCGCGCAGCGCAGCGCCGCCTATGCCTCCAACTCGGAGATATTCCTGTTCTGGATGGTCGGCACGTCGTCGATCCTGCTGATCGTCGCAGTGCTGTTCCTGCGCAACCAGATCAAGCCGATCCTGCGTCTTGCGGACGCCGCCGAAAGCTTCGGCAAGGGCCGCGAAGCGCCGAACTTCCGCCCCAGGGGCGCGCGCGAGGTGCGGCGCGCAGCGGTCGCCTTCCTCGAAATGAAGTCGCGCATCGAGCGCACCATGGAGCAGCGCACCGCGATGCTCGCCGGCGTCAGTCACGATCTGCGCACCATCCTGACTCGCTTCAAGCTCGAGCTGGCGCTGATCGGCGACAGCCCCGAGCTCGAGGGCATGCGCAAGGACGTCGACGAAATGTCGATGATGCTGGAAGATTATCTCGCCTTCGCCCGCGGCGATTCCGGCGAGCAGTCGCAGCCGACCGACATGGCGCAGGCGCTCGAGGAGCTGCGCGGCGATGCCGAGCGCCACGGCCATACCGCGACCGTCGCCTTCCACGGCCTGCCCGTGGTGACGGTGAAGCCGGCCTCGTTCAAGCGCTGCCTCGCCAATCTCGTCACCAACGCGGCGCGCTACGGCAAGGCCATCGCCATCGCCGGCCAGCGTGATCACCGTTATTTGACCGTGACGATCGACGACGACGGCCCCGGTATTCCCGCGCATTTGCGCGAAGAAGTGTTCAAGCCGTTCCTGCGGCTCGACAACGCCCGCAACCAGGATGAAGGCGGCACAGGCCTTGGCCTTGCCATCGCCCGCGACATCGCCCGCTCGCATGGCGGCGACATCACCCTCGGCGACAGTCCGATGGGGGGACTACGGGCGAGCGTCAGGATACCGGTGTAGCTGCCGTAGCCCGGATGGAGCGAAGCGCAATCCGGGATTCTTTCTCGCAATCGACGCAAGGCCCCGGATTTCGCTGCGCTCCATCCGGGCTACGATCTCGCCCTACTTCGGCAGCAGCGCCTTCAGCTTATCCATGTCGCGCACGTTCATCTTGAAGCCGCCGGGCATCACGATGTCGCCGGGCTTCTGGTCGGGCTTGCAGGCCCCAAGCCATTTGGCTTGCAGCGTCATGGTGGCATCGCGTCCCGCAGCGCCGGCGACACCGCCTTGTGCGTGCGAGGAGGTCTTCACCGTGTAGGCCGAGTTGAAATCGCCCGTGATCTCGGCATGCGAGGTCGTGCTGACGCCGGCGACGCTGCACTCGGAATCGCTGACATAGCCGGTCGCGGTCTTCTTGATCTCCTGCTTGGCGCAGATCTGCTTGGCCATCGGGGAGACGTTGTTGCTCATCTCCTTGTCGACGGTCTCGTCGGTGCAGTGCTGCATGGTCATCTCGGGCACGGGCGAGCCGCTCGTGACCAGTTTCATGTCCCAAAGACCGGCCTTGCGCACCGGCAGGTCGTCGGCAAAGGCACCGCCTGCCGAAACCACGAGGCAAAGGGCCGAGCCGAGCAAAGCGAGTTTGCGCGTCATGTGAAAAGGCTCCCGGCTGAGAGTGCGGCGTTACGACAGCGCCTCAGTAGAGCGTGCGGATCGGCTGGTCGGCGGCGCCATAAGGCACCCAGCGGCAGGAGAACGAGATGTAACCGCCCTCATAGGCCTGCACCGCCAGGAATTTCACGACTTTGCCATAGCGCGCGCAGTGATCGACTGCGGCCTGGCGCGCATCGACCTGGGTGGCCATCGAATAGGCGATGATGCCGCCGGTGTCGTTGCCCTTGAACGGCGGCACATAGTCGGCGCGCGCCGACTGGCTCGCCGTCATACCCGAGACAACCAGGCTGGCGAGAAGACCCGCGGCCGCAATGATTCGCATTCCCGTCACTCCAATTGGCTGGCGGGCAGTTTACGGTGCCGGGAGGGAAGTGAAAAGAACGGAAGCCCTGCCAACCACGAAGTTGTGGTCAACTCCTGGCGAAGTGTTGCCGCGCTGCACTTGACCTCCCCCGGCCTTCGCGGCACCGTCCAACCTTCGCAAGACTTTAGCTGTCCGGATTGACCATGCGCGCCCCCTTCCTGAAATTGCTCCGCTATGCCGCCGTGCTCGGCCTCATGTTCGGAGCGATGTCGCTCGGTGAGGCCAGGGCCGCCAATCCGCTCGAGCTGAACTTCTGGCTAAGCGGACCGCGCTATGACGGCGCCGTCGCCGATTGCGACAGGGCGCTGCCGACCATCGCCACCCAGTTCTGGGAAAAGGAAAGCACTTTCTGGAATTCCTCGTTGAGGATCACCGGCTTCTCCGCCGTTCGCGAGACCGCATTCCGGCCCTGGCAGTCCGACAATATTCCGCGCCGCTATTGCACCGGCGAGGCCATGCTCACTGATGGCAAGGTGCGCAAGGTGCACTTCTCGATCATCGAGGATGGCGGCTTCGCCGGCTATGGCAACGGCGTCGAATGGTGCGTGGTCGGACTCGACCGCAACTGGGCCTATAATCCGGCCTGCCGCGCCGCCAAGCCCTAGCTAAACAAGCCCTGATTCGGGCCGATCAGGCGACCGGATGACGGCCGCCCGAATTTTGTTCTTGAAATGTTCCCATCGCCTGCTAGGCTTCCTCACACAGTCTAGTTGAGGGGCGTCGCCATGTTTCATTCCAGATTGCATTTGTTTTCCCGTCTCGTGATCTCCCTGACCCTTGCCGCCGGACTGGCCTTGCTCGCCGGCAGCGCAAATGCCCAGGACAAGCGGCAGAACGCGCCCGGCGAATTCGACTTCTATGTGCTGTCGCTATCGTGGTCGCCCTCATTCTGCGAGGAGGCGGCCGAGCGTGGAGGCCGCTCGCAAATCCAGTGCAGCGGTCGGCCCTACGCCTTCGTGGTGCATGGGCTGTGGCCGCAATATGAGAATGGCTTCCCGGAATATTGCCAGCGGCCCGCACCGCGGCTGAACCGCAGCATCGTTTCCTCGATGCTCGATTTGATGCCGGCGCCGGGCCTGATCTTCAACGAATGGGACAAGCACGGCACCTGCTCCGGCCTCGAGGGCCGCAGCTATTTCGAGACGATCCGCAAGGCGCGCGCTGCGATCAAGATCCCGGCCGAATATCTCGATTTGTCGCAGGCCAAGACGGTGGCGCCGGCGGAGGTCGAAGAGGCCTTCATCAAGGCCAATCCGGGGCTGAGCAATGCCGCCGTCTCGGTCACCTGCAACCGGACGCGGCTGTCCGAGGTCCGTATCTGCCTCAGCAAGGACCTGCAATTCCGCGCCTGCGACGAGATCGAACGCCGCACCTGCCGCCGCGATCAGGTGACGATGCCGCCGATCAGGGGCGGTTAGGATTTGTTCGCCGTCATTCCGGGGCGTGCGGAGTGCGAACTATGATGCGCAGTTGCGCATCTGAGAATCCATCTAGCAGCATGTTCCGTGGCGAATTGGATTCCGGGCTCGGTGCTGCGCACCGCCCCGGAATGACGGGAGTTACTTTCATCGTGCGATGTCGTAACTCTTCGCCATGAATTACCGCCACGCCTTCCACGCCGGCAACTTCGCCGATGTCATCAAGCACATCGTGCTGGCGCGCATCATCACCTATCTGCAGGACAAGCCGGGGGCGTTCCGCGTCATCGACACCCATGCCGGCGCCGGTCTCTACGATCTCGACAGCGACGAGGCGCGCCGGGGCGGCGAATGGCTGACCGGCATCGCGCGGCTGATGCAGGCACGCCTGTCGAACGAGACCCTGGCGCTGGTACAACCCTATCTCGACATCGTCCGCGCCTTCAATCCGAGGGGTGAGCTTAGGGCATATCCGGGCTCGCCCTTGATTGCGCGCGGCCTGCTCCGGCCGCAAGACCGGCTCGTCGCATGCGAGCTCGAGCCGAAGGCGCGGAAAGCGCTGATCGCCGTGCTGCGCCGCGACGAACAGGCCCGCGTGGTCGACCTCGACGGCTGGGTGGCACTGCCGGCCTTCGTGCCGCCGAAGGAGCGGCGCGGCCTCGTGCTGATCGATCCGCCCTTCGAGGCCAAGGACGAGTTCGAGCGGCTGGGCGAAGCATTCTCCACAGCCTTCGCGAAATGGCCAACCGGCATCTATGTCATTTGGTATCCCGCTAAGAACCGGCGCGCCACCGACACACTGGTCCAAACGGTGGCGCGGCTCGCAGCTGCAGCAAAGCCACCGGGAAATTGTCTGCGCCTCGAGTTCAGCGTCGCGCCTCAGCTCGATGGCGGGGCGCTCGCCTCCACCGGGCTCCTCATCGTCAATCCGCCCTACACGCTGCAGGGCGAGCTCAAGACGATCCTGCCCGAGCTGGAAATGCCGCTCGGCCAAGGTGGTGTTGCCAGATTCCGATTGGAGGTGCCCAAGCCTTAAAGCGAGGCCGTAACACTCCGGCATTCTTGGGAAAAATATGCAGGAGCGGTAGTCAATCTGCAGAGAACCGTATTATGCTGTTTCCGTGACTGGCTTTACGTTCCGCTTCCGCGAATGGTTGCGGCGGAGTGAAGGCCTAAGAAAGATCCGGCCGGACCGTTAAGGTCCGCCCAAGGATGGCCAGCTCCCGGGCTCCGTAGTGCCCCGTCATGTCGTGACGTGAGTCTGCGTCGCGGCGGAGGAGCAATGAGGGGGAGTTTCCCGATGGCCATGACGGGAACGGTCAAGTTTTTCAACGGCGAACGCGGCTACGGATTCATCAAGCCTGACGACGGCGGCCGCGACGTCTTCGTACATATTACTGCTGTGGAGCGGGCCGGACTGAAGGACCTTGCGGAAGGACAGCGTATCACTTTCGAAGTCGAACCCGACAAGAAGGGGAAGGGACCGAAGGCGGTCAATCTGGTCATCCTGTCTTAGCGGGCCTGACGCACAACATTCGGCGCAATACTTGGCGCAAAAAATACCTGGCGCAAAAAATTCCCGGCCGCGAGCGGCCGGGAGGTTGTGGTCCGGTATTTTCTTCTTCAGCTATCAGAAACGATAGTTCACGCCGGCGCGCACAACGCTGGCGCTATAGCCGTTTGACACCCCTGTAATTGCGAACTGTGTCGTCGACAGATCGATGTAGAGATATTCCAGCTTGGCGCTCCAGTTGGGGGCCAGACCGACTTCCGCACCGGCGCCGATGGTCCAGCCGGCGGTGGTGTGCGATTCCGTCCAGCCGAAGGTCTGCGCACGCAGCTCGCCGAAGGCGAGGCCGGCGGTGCCATAGAACAGCACGTTGCTGAAGGCATAGCCGGCGCGGCCGCGCAGGGTGCCGAACCACGGATTGGAGAATTTCCACGGTGCGAAGGTGTCGTCGGCACCGGCGGCCTGGATGTCGCCCTCGACGCCGAACACAAACGGGCCATTCTGGAAGTTGTAGCCGGCCTGCACGCCGCCGACGAAGCCCGACGGCTTCGAGGGGTTGTTGTCCACCGAGCCCCATTCATAGCCGATGTTGCCGCCGAGATAGGGGCCTGCCCAGCTGTACGCGTTGAGCGGCTGGTTGACGGTATAGGGCGCGCGCTGACCGTAATTCATGTCGGCGGCCTCCGCCGAAGCTATCCAGCCGGCGGCAACCAACGCGGCTGCGCCCACAACGAGCCTCTTCATCACACACTCCAACGCAACTGCCGTCACCGGTGCGGCGCCCGCGCCGCCGCGCAGGGCAAACCGCATGGTTACGGAACCACGACCTCTTCGCGTAAGATTTATCGAGAGTTTTAAGTTAAAGGGCTGTTAAGCCGGGTTACCGCGCTGTTAACAGGCTTAAGCAAGCGTTACCGGGAACTGCGCCGCCATCCTGTGCGTGCCGCACGGCCGGAACTTCAAATCGGCACCCCCAGCGCCTAAATTCGCTCCATGGTTCACGATTCCACCGACAATCCGGACGACCGCGCGCGCAAACCCGTGCGTGGCGCCGCGCCGGACGTCCCAGCCGAGACGCCTCCGGATCTCGATCCCGCCACCAGCGGCGGCGATGACGAGGACGATGCGCGGCTGCCCGATATCCTGGAAGAGAGCGGCGCGGTCGGCGAGGAGCCCTTGGCGACCGGCCATGAGGCGATCGAGCGCGCGGTGCGGCTCGCCCCGACCTCGCCCGGCGTCTATCGCATGCTCAATGCGAATGCCGACGTGCTCTATGTCGGCAAGGCCAAGAACGTCAAAAAGCGCCTCTCCAACTATGCGCGCCAGAATGCGCCGCAGCCGGCCCGCATCCTGCGCATGATCGCAGCCACGGTGACCGTGGAGATCGTCTCGACCAACACCGAGACCGAGGCGCTGCTGCTGGAAGCCAACCTCATCAAGCAGCTGCGGCCGCGCTTCAACGTGCAGCTGCGCGACGACAAATCGTTTCCCTACATCCTGATCACCGGCGACCATTGGGCGCCGCAGATCCTGAAACATCGCGGCGCGCAGAGCCGGCCGGGGCGCTATTTTGGTCCGTTCGCCTCCGCCGGAGCCGTCAACCGCACCATCACGGCGCTGCAGCGCGCCTTCCTGATCCGCTCCTGCACCGATTCCTTCTTCGAGAGCCGCAGCCGGCCCTGCCTGCTCTACCAGATCCGCCGCTGCGCCGGCCCCTGCACCCGCGAGATCGACTTTCCCGGCTATACGACCCTGGTGCGCGAGGCGAGCGACTTCTTGTCCGGCAAGAGCCATGCGGTGAAGCAGGAACTTGCAGGCGAGATGGAGAAGGCGTCCGGTGAGCTCGAGTTCGAGCGCGCCGCGCTCTACCGCGACCGCCTCGCCGCGCTCTCGGCGATCCAGTCGCAGCAGGGCATCAATCCGCGCACGGTCGAGGAAGCCGACGTGTTCGCCATCCATCAGGAGGGTGGCTTCTCCTGCGTCGAAGTGTTCTTCTTCCGCACCGGCCAGAACTGGGGCAACCGGGCCTATTTTCCGCGCGCGGAAAAGACGTACACCCCGGAAGAGGTGCTCGGCTCCTTCCTCGCCCAGTTCTACGACGACAAGCCGCCGCCGAGGAACATCCTGCTCTCGCACGAGATCGAGGAAAGCGAGCTGCTCGCCAATGCGCTGTCGATCAAGGCTGGCCACAAGGTCGAGGTCACCGCGCCCAAGCGCGGGGAGAAAAAGGAACTCGTCGCCCACGCGTTGACCAATGCGCGCGAGGCGCTCGGCCGCAAGCTCGCGGACACCGCCACGCAAAGCCGCCTGCTCGACGCCATCGCCACGACGCTGAGCCTGCCGCATTCGCCCAAGCGCATCGAGGTCTACGACAACAGCCACATCCAGGGCACCAATGCGGTCGGCGCCATGATCGTCGCCGGCCCCGATGGTTTCGTGAAGAACCAGTACCGCAAGTTCAACATCAAGTCGGAAGGGATCACGCCGGGCGACGACTTCGCCATGATGCGCGAGGTGCTGGAGCGGCGCTTCAAGCGCCTGATCAACCCGCCCGAGGAGAGTGCGACCAAGGCGAAGGACGACGATTTCCCGCAATGGCCCGATCTCGTCATCATCGACGGCGGCCGCGGCCAGCTCAACGCCGTCCGCGAGATCTTTGCAAATCTCGGCCTGACCCAGGTGTCGCTGATGTCGGTCGCCAAGGGACCGGACCGTGATGCCGGCCGCGAGACCCTATTCATGCCCGAGCGTGAGGCGATCAAGCTGGAGCCGCGCGACCCCGTGCTCTATTTCATCCAGCGGCTGCGCGACGAGGCCCACCGCTTCGTCATCGGCTCGCACCGCAAGCTGCGCAAGAAGGACATCCGCGAGGCCGGTTTGCAGGAAATTCCGGGCATCGGCCCGTCACGCAAACGTGCCTTGCTGCATCATTTCGGAACCCTGAAGGAGATCGAACGGGCCTCGATCGCCGATCTCGGCAAGGTTCCGGGGGTCAGTGCCGAGAGTGCGCGCAGGATTTTCGAGTATTTCCATCCCCAGCCGGGATGAATTAAAGGGGGACCGCAGTCATATGATCGTCGTGTCCGCACCTCATTTGGGGTGCGGGACGGTTGACGTTCAGGCAGCAGCGGTATTGGTAGGACGGATGAACATCGCCACCACACGAGGGACGACCAGCCGCGCGATGTCCCTCCCCAACATCCTGACCTATGGCCGGATCGCCGCGATCCCGGTCGTCGTCGGATGCATCTATGCGCAGTCGATTCTGGATCAGCCGCTCTGGCTGCGCTGGGTGGCGGTGGCCCTCTTCATCGCGGCCGCGGTCACCGATTACCTCGACGGCTATTACGCGCGGATCTGGAATCAGCAATCGGCGTTCGGCCGGATGCTCGACCCGATCGCCGACAAGCTGCTGGTCGCCTCGTGCCTGCTGATGCTGGCCGCCGACGGCATCATCCATGGCTGGTCGTTGTGGGCCGCCATCGTCATCCTGTGCCGCGAGATCCTGGTCTCGGGCCTGCGCGAATATCTCGCCGCGCTCCGCGTCAGCGTACCCGTGACCAAGCTTGCGAAGTGGAAGACCACGGTCCAGCTCGTCGCCATCGGCTTTCTGCTCGCGGGACCTGCCGGCGACGAGGTGGTGCCCGTCGTCTCGATGATTGGCCTCGCGCTGCTATGGGCCTCGGCGATCGTGACCATCTACACCGGCTACGATTATTTCCGCGCCGGCATCCATCACCTCATCAAGGAGGACGAGGGATGAAGGTGAAGTATTTCGCCTGGGTGCGCGAACGCGTCGGCAAGGCGGAGGAAACCATCGAGCCGCCGGCGACCGTGCGCACCGTCGAGGACCTGATCGCCTGGCTGTCCGGCCAAAGCGAGGCCTATGCCTACGCGTTCGAGAAGCCGAAGGTGATCCGCACCGCGATCGACCATGCCCATGTCAAATCGGATGCCGCGATCGCGGGCGCCCGCGAGATCGCGTTCTTCCCGCCGATGACCGGCGGCTAGGCCATGACTTCCCCTGTCGCCAGCTGCTCCGTCACCATTCGCATCCAGGAAGACGATTTCGACATCGCGCGCGAGATCGCGGTCCTGACCAAGAGCCGGACCGACATTGGCGCGGTCGTGAGCTTCTCCGGCATCTGCCGCGCGGACGATGACAGCGCCAAGGTCGCCGCGCTCACGCTCGAGCACTATCCTGGCATGGCCGAGGAAGAGATCAGGCGCCATGCCGACGAGGCGACCTCGCGCTGGCCGCTGAACGGCGTCACCGTGATCCATCGCGTCGGCCGCTTCATGCCGGGCCAGAACATCGTGCTGGTGCTGACCACCTCGCAGCACCGCCAGGCCGCATTCCAAGCGGCCGAGTTCCTGATGGATTACCTCAAGACCAGCGCCCCGTTCTGGAAGAAGGAAGAGAGCGCCACCGGCACCGGCTGGGTCGAGGCCCACGCCCGCGACGACGAGGCCGCCGCACGCTGGACCAAATCCTGATGGCAAAAGCATCCAAAAAGACCGTCGGCGGCCGCGCCGCGCCCAAGCTCGCCAAAGTCGGCCCGGGCGAACTTCTCACGCTGCTCGATTTCGTCCGCTACGGGGTGAGCCGCTTTGTCGAAGCCAAGCTCGCCTTTGCGCACGGGACGACCGATCCGGTTGCCGAAGCAGCCTTCCTGGTGAGCGAAGCGCTGCATCTCAATCCCGAGCAGTTCGAGATTTTTGCCAACGCACGGGTCACGGCGGCCGAAGGCAAGACCATCCTCGACCTCATCCATCAACGCGTCACCACGCGCAAACCGGCCGCCTATCTCGTTAACAAGATCTACATGCGCGGCCTGCCCTTCTATGTCGACGAGCGCGTCATCGTTCCGCGCTCCTTCATCGGCGAGCTCCTGGAGTCGCATTTCGGCGGCGAAGGCAATGCTGGAGCGCTGATCGACGACCCTACGGGCGTCGAGCGCGTGCTCGATCTCTGCACGGGATCCGGATGCCTCGCCATCCTCGCCGCGCATCATTTCCCGAACGCCGCCGTCGATGCCGTCGACATCTCCAAGGGCGCGTTCGAGGTCGCCACGCGAAATATCGGCGAATATGGGCTCGAGGACCGGATCAGCCTGTATCGCGGCGATCTGTTCGCCCCGCTCGGCGATGCGCGTTACGACCTGATCATCACCAACCCGCCCTATGTCGACGCAGAAGGCATGGCCGCACTGCCGCCTGAGTGCCGCGCCGAACCCAAGCTCGCCTTCGACGGCGGCGCCGACGGCCTCGACGTGGTGCGCCGCATCCTGGCTGAGGCGCCCGATCATCTCACCCCGGACGGCGGATTGATCTGCGAGATCGGCCGCGGCCGGGAATTGGTCGACGAGGCCTTCCCGGAACTGCCGCTGCTCTGGCTCGACACCGAGGACTCCGAGGGCGAGGTGTTCTGGATCGCGGCCGCCGATCTCGGCTGATTCGACACGCGGACGGAGCTCCGTCGGAACAACTCAAATAGCGCCACGTTCATCCCCCGACGAATTATCTCGCTCTCGGAGGATGTCCGCATGCTCGCGCCATCGGGCGAATTGCTGCGCGCCGGCATGGCGCTGAAGCTCAACCACCTCAAGCGCGCCGCGCAATCGTATTTGCGTGACCGCACCAGCCAGGCCACCGGACGCGCGACGTCCTACGCGGTCGCGGCCGGTCTGTTCGCAGTGGCCGGGCTGTTCGTGATCGCGACCTTCTTCGTCGGCCTGATCGCCCTCTACCGCTGGGTTGCAATCACCTACGGACAATTCTGGGGCTTTGGTGCCGTCGCCGCCGTGCTGCTGGTGCTCGCCGTGGTCTGCGCCGGCGTCGCCATGGCGATGATGAAGCGGCCGACCAAGCAGATCGTACCGCTCGCCAGCCGGATGCGCGTTGCGATCGCTTCCCCGCGGATTCCGCGCGGAACGGTCAAGCAGGCGGTGAAGGAGGTCGCGACGACGATTCCCCTGGTGCCGCTCGCGCCGGGCGAGCGCGGCCATGGCAGAAGGGCCTCACCCGTTCGCACCAACCGGCCCGTGCAGCTTGGCCTGATGCTCGCGGCGATTGGGCTGGCGGGGTTCACGGCGGCGCGGCGCAGACGTCACGGTCAAAGATTGGACGCTTGAATGCTGGTGCGGCGCTCCGAACAGCTGGATTCCTGGCTGCTGGTGGCCGCCACGGCCGTCTTCGTGCTGACGGCGGAGCGCTACTTTCAGGACAGGGACCTGGTCCCATCGGGGCCGCCGCAAGACCATCGCAAAGGCGAGGCGAATTCTCCGGAGACGCACCCCGCGCGCGCGGCCGTGCAGCCCGGCCATGGCCGCCGCGCCAAGAGCCCGTTTGAGATCCCCTGGAAGGGCTGGAAGGATATCTTCTGGCGGACCTATCAGCGCATCGACGAGGATCGCCTTCTGGCGACAGCGGGCGGCGTCGTGTTCTTCGGGCTGCTCGCGATCTTTCCGGCGGTTACGGCGCTGGTTTCCTCCTACGGCCTGTTCGCCGATCCCAAGACGATCAGCGCCAATCTGCAGACGCTCGCGACGATGCTCCCTGAGGGCTCGTTCCAGATCGTCGAGGATCAGGTGGCGCGCGTGGTCTCGCATGGCAGTACCACGCTCGGTGCGACGTTCCTGTTCGGCCTTGTGCTGGCGATCTGGAGCGCCAATGCGGGCGTCAAGGCGATCTTCGATGCACTCAACGTCGCTTATGAGGAGCGCGAGAAGCGCAGCTTCATCAAGCTTAATATGGTGTCTCTGGCCTTCACGGTCGGCGGCATCGTGGCGCTGCTGGTGATGGTGGGGCTTGTCGTTGCCTTCCCGCTGGCGCTCAATCATCTCGGCATGGCGCCCGAAAGCAAGCTGATCGTGGCGCTGGCACGATGGCCGCTCATGTTCCTCGTCCTGCTGGTGGCGCTTGCGATTCTCTACCGCTTCGCGCCCAGCCGCGATGCGCCGCGCTGGCAATGGCTCAGCCTCGGCGCGGTGATTGCCGCCATTCTCTGGATCGCCGGCTCGGCGCTGCTCTCTTGGTACCTCTCGGAGTTTGCCAATTACAATGCGACCTACGGCTCGCTCGGCGCCGCCATCGGTTTGATGACCTGGATGTGGATGTCGGCGATCGTCATCATGTTCGGCGCCGAGCTGAATTCGGAGATCGAACGGCAGACGCTGAAGGACACGACCGAAGGGCCGCCCAAGTCGCTCGGCACCCGCGACGCCGTCTCGGCCGACACGGTCGGAGCCGCCGCGCCAGCCTGACCGCGCCCGAGAACGGGCTGCTATCCCCTCGAATCAACAATGATGTTAAGCTCATGCGGCTTGGGGGAGCATGAGGCGTGACGGGATCGTACAGCGGCCCGTGTTTTCCCGGGTGAGGCAGTCAGCTCTTTGAGGCGTAGCGCGCGGCATGATTCGCATTTCGACGATCTTCATCGCCATCTGCATGGTACTGGTCGCGGCCTCGCTCGGGCTTGTGCTCTACGCAGTCGCCGGCATCAGCGGAACCGAATCCGCGATCGTGGCGCTGACCGTGCTGACCTTCCTGATCCTCTACAACGCGGTCTCGATGCGGCTGCGCGACCGCAGCGACGTCGGCGGCCAGATCGCCGACCTGTCGCGCGGCACCGCCGACCTCGCCCGCCAGGTGGCGGAGTTCGGCCGCCGGTTAGCCGCGATCGAGGGACGCATCGCCTCGTCCAATTCGACCAACTCCGACCGCATCCAGTCGGTGGTCGGCGAGATCAACGAGCTCGGCGGATTGGTCAGGCAACTCGCCACCACCGTATCGACCCATGAGGATCTGTTGGCCGGCAATGCGCCAGCTCCGGCTCCCGTTCCCGCTCCGATCGCCAGGCTGGAGCCGGAGGCGCCGATCGACCTGATTGCGCCGTTCGAGGAGCGGCCGGCGGCCCCTCCCCCGCTGCCCGCACCGCCGTCACGACCGGCACCGGCGGTCCAGACCCTGGCCGCCAATCCGGTTCCGGCAGTCAACGGGCGCAACCAGACCCAGCTGCTGGCGACGCTGCGCAACGCGATCGACGAAAACCGCATCGACATCTTCCTCCAGCCGATGGTGACGCTGCCGCAACGCAAGGTGCGGTTCTACGAGGCGGTGACGCGCCTGCGTGACGAGCGCGACCAGCTGATCGCCGCCGAGGAGTTCATCAGCATCGCGGAAGCGTCCGGCCTGATCGGGCGCATCGACAACATGGTGATGCTGCGCTGTGTGCAGGTGCTGCGGCGCCTGATGGTGCGCAACAAGGACGTCGGCGTGTTCTGCAACGTCGCGGCCTCCACGCTCGGTAATTCCACCACCTTCGCGCAATGCCTCGACTTCCTCGAAGCCAACCGGGCGCTGGCGCCCTCGCTGGTGCTGGAGTTCAAGCAATCGACGTTCCGCAGTCTCGGCCCGGCCGAGACCGAGAATCTCGCGGCGCTGGCCCAGCGCGGCTTCCGTTTCTCGATCGATCATGTCACCGATCTCAGGATCGAGCCGCGCGAGCTGGCCGACCGCGGGGTGCGCTTCATCAAGGTGCCGGCCACGCTGCTGCTCGACCCCAGGCAGGCCTCCGCCTCGGACATCCATCCTTCGGACCTCTCCGACCTGCTCGGCCGCTTCGGCATCGACCTGATCGCGGAGCGGATCGAAGGCGAGCGCGCGGTCGTGGACCTGCTCGACTATGACGTGCGGTTCGGCCAGGGGTTCCTGTTCGCGCCGCCCCGGCCATTGCGGCCTGAGGGGGCATCTGCTACCGGCGGGGCCTCGCCGAACCAGGCGCAGGACATTCAGGGATCCAATGGCTCCGCTCCCCCCAGCCAAGGCGCGACATCTGGCGCGACGTCAGCCGCTCCTCCGGCACAACGCATCACCGGCAACGCGGCGCTCGCGCGCCGCATCTGATCGGCGCTGCGCATCATGACCACGCTGCATTTCGCCGAAAGCCTGCGCGAGCTCGTGGGCGGTGTCGATGTCGTGCTCAGCGACATCTGGGGCGTGGTCCATAACGGCCTAGAATCCTTCCCCGAAGCCTGCGAGGCGCTGCACACTTATCGCAGCCACGGCGGTACGGTGATCCTGATCACCAACGCCCCGCGCCCGGCCGACAGCGTGCAGCGGCAATTGCGCAAGCTCGGCGTCGCCGACGAGACCTATGACGCGATCGTTTCGTCCGGCGACCTGACCCGGCTCTATGTCGCCGAGCATCCCGGCCGCAAGATGTTCTGGCTGGGCCCCGAGCGCGACAACTCGATCTATCGCGGCCTCGACGCGAAAACCGCGCCGCTGGAGGAAGCCGACTACATCGTCTGCACCGGCCTCTATGACGATGAGACCGAAACGGCGGAAGACTATCGCGGCATGATGCTGAAGGCGCGCGAGCGCAAGCTGACGCTGGTCTGCGCCAACCCCGACATCGTGGTCGAACGCGGCGACCGGCTGATCTATTGCGCCGGCGCCATCGCGGAGCTCTATCGCGAGCTCGGCGGCGAAGTGATCTTCTACGGCAAGCCGCACCGGCCGATCTATGAGCGCGCGATGGCACTCGCCGGCGAACGCCAGGGCCATCCGATCGACCGGAAGAAAGTGCTGGCGATCGGCGATTCCGTCCGCACCGACTTAACCGGCGCGCGCGAATTCGGTATCGACTGCCTGTTCGTCACCCGCGGCATCCATGCCGAGGAGTTCGAGGGGCTCGATCAGCTCGACCCGGCATCGGTGATGGAATTGTTCGGCCACCCGCCGAAAGCGCTGATGCGCGAATTGAAGTGGTAGCGATCGTCATTCCGGGGCGGTGCGTTAGCACCGAACCCGGAATCTCGAGATTCCGGGTTCGCTCTTCGAGCGCCCCGGAATGACAGAAAAAAACGCAGAAAGCCCGGGACAAGCCCGGGCCTTGCGAATTCAGCCAAAAACTCAGGCGGCGCTTTACGCGCTCGCCATGTCCGGGAAGACCGCCTCGATCTTGGTCTTCAGCGTCGCCGCGTTGAACGGCTTGACAATGTAGTTGTTCACGCCGGCCTTCTTGGCCGCGATCACGTTCTCGGTCTTGGATTCTGCCGTGATCATGATGAAGGGCGTGGTGGCGAGGTTCGGATCCGCGCGCACTTCGCGCAGCAGGTCGTAACCCGTCATCGGCTCCATGTTCCAGTCGGAGATCACGAGCCCGTATTTCTTGCCGCGCATCTTGTTCAATGCTGCCGAACCGTCGCTGGCATCATCGATGTTCTCGAAGCCAAGCTGCTTCAGCAGATTCCTGATGATACGGATCATGGTGCTGTAGTCATCCACCACCAGAACCGGCATCGACAAATCAACCGCCATCTCGACTCCCCCAACACAAGCGCAGGAATATTACGATCGGACCTGCCCAAGCCGGAGCCCGGCAGTTCCACGCTCAAGGACTAGCACCAAGGCGTTAAACAGCGCGTTAATTGGGGACGCCCCCCAAGGACTGAAATCGCGTTCGATGCGGCCGCCCGCTCCCGCTTGACTTCATCCGGCCGGTCGCGCCACGGTCCCGGCCGGTCCCGCCGGTTTGAGAATTCCCCTGATGGCTCCGCATTTTACCGTTATCCGCGACACCACGCCGGTCTCCGCCATTCCGAGGGGTGCCGTGGTCGCGATGGGCAATTTCGACGGGGTTCATCTCGGCCACCGCGCCGTGATCGCCGCAGCCCTGGAAATGGGCCGGGCGCAGGGCCGCCCCGCGCTGGCATTGACCTTCGAACCGCATCCGCGGCGGTTTTTCAGCCCCAACACCCCTCAATTCCGCCTGACGGACGAGCGGGCCAAGCTGCGGCTTCTGGCCGGCACCGGACTTGCCGGCGCCGTGGTCATGACCTTCGACAAGGCCCGTGCCGGAACCAGCGCGCAAGACTTCATTCACCATGACCTGATCGGGCGGCTCGGCGTCAGCGGGATCGCGGTCGGCTATGACTTCCATTTCGGCAAAGGACGCGTCGGCTCGCCGAGCCTTCTGGTCAACGAAGCGCCCCGGCTCGGGATCGAGGTCGACGTGCAGCCCCATGTCGACATCGACGAGCGGCCGGTGTCCTCCAGCGCGATCCGGATCGCTCTCGCCGAAGGCCAGCTGGACGAGGCCACCACCATGCTGAGCGCACCCTGGTTCGTCACTGGCGAAGTGATCCATGGCGAGAAGCGCGGCCGCGATCTCGGCTACCCCACGGCCAACATGCGCCTCGACGCCAATTGCGGCCTGAAGCACGGCATCTATGCGGTGCGGGTCGGCCGCGGGCCTGAGCGGCTGGACGGGGTGGCGAGCTTCGGCCGCCGCCCGACCTTTGATAATGGCGCTCCCCTCCTCGAGATCTTCCTGTTCGACTTCAAGGGCGACCTCTACGGGCAGGCTCTGGACTGCGCCTTCGTCGGCTTCATCCGCGAGGAGCTGAAATTCGACAGCCTGGAGGCTCTGATCCGGCAGATGGACGACGATTCTGCCCGTGCCCACGCCATCCTGGCGGCTGCTCCGGACGCGTTTCCGACGCTCGGCACCATCGATTGAGCCTCGACCCCAGCCTCCCCGAACCTTTGCGCTTCCCTTGGCCCCCTGCTATGGAGAGCCCATGTTTTCGCGGCGCATCATAGGGATTAGCGGCCCGGCTTCCGCCTGAGCCTTCGGGGCTCGGCGCAAGACCGGGATTTTGTCGTTTCACCCCGCGATTCCGCATCGCCATCCGTTCCCGCGCCCTTCCGAGCCAGTCAGCCTCATGTCCGAAAAGCCGCAAAAGTCCCCAAAGTCTGAAGCCAAAGACTATTCGAAGACCCTGTTCCTGCCGCAGACCGAATTCCCGATGCGCGCCGGCCTGCCGCAGCGCGAGCCGGAGATCCTCAAGCGCTGGTACGAGATCGGCCTCTACGAGAAGCTGCGCGAGAGCGCCAAGGGCCGCGCCAAGTTCGTGCTGCATGACGGCCCGCCCTATGCCAATGGCAACATCCATATCGGCACGGCGCTGAACAAGATCCTCAAGGATCTCGTCACCAAGAGCCAGCAGATGCTCGGCTTCGATTCCAACTACGTGCCGGGCTGGGACTGCCACGGCCTGCCGATCGAGTGGAAGGTCGAGGAGGAGCACTATCGCAAGAAGGGCAAGCAGAAGCCCGACTTCCGCGACAGTGCCGCGATGATCGATTTCCGCCGGGAGTGCCGCGCCTACGCCACGCATTGGCTCGGCGTGCAACGCGAAGAGTTCAAGCGCCTCGGCGTCATCGGCGACTGGGATCATCCCTACGCCACCATGAGCTTCCCGGCCGAAGCCCAGATCGCGCGCGAGCTGATGAAGTTCGCGGCCAACGGCACGCTCTATCGCGGCTCCAAGCCGGTGATGTGGAGCGTGGTCGAGAAGACCGCGCTCGCCGAAGCCGAGGTGGAGTACGAGGACCACACCTCCGATACGGTGTGGGTGAAATTCCCGGTCACGTCGCCCGCGCACGGTGCGCTCGCCTCCGCAAGCGTCGTGATCTGGACCACCACGCCCTGGACCCTGCCCGGCAACCGCGCCATCTCGTTCTCGCCGAAGATCGCCTACGGCCTGTACAAGGTGACGGACGCACCCGCCGACAATTGGACCAGGACCGGCGATCTGCTGATCCTCGCCGACGCACTCGCTGAGGAAGTCTTCAAGCAGGCACGCGTGACGGCCTTCGAGAAGGTGCGCGATATCCCCGGCGACACCATGGACGCGATCGAATGCGCCCATCCGCTGAAGGGCCTTGCCGGCGGGTACGACTTCATCGTGCCGCTATTGCCCGGCGACCACGTCACCGACGACACCGGCACCGGTTTCGTGCACACCGCGCCCGGCCATGGCCGCGAGGACTTCGATGCCTGGATGGCGCAGGCGCGTGATCTCGATGCGCGCGGCATCACCACGGCAATCCCCTATACCGTCGACGAGAACGGCGCCTACACCGATCATGCGCCGGGCTTTGTCGGCAAGCGGGTCATCAACGACAAGGGCGAGAAGGGCGACGCTAACGAGGCCGTGATCAAGGCGCTCGTCGAAAAGGGCATGCTGCTCGCGCGCGGCCGGCTCAAGCACCAATATCCGCACTCCTGGCGCTCCAAGAAGCCGGTGATCTTCCGCAATACGCCGCAATGGTTCATCGCGATGGACAAGGATGTTGCGGTGAGCGGCAAGACCAAGAGCGGCGACACGCTGCGGGCCCGCGCGCTGCACGCGATCTCGGTGACGCAATGGGTGCCGCCTTCAGGCGAAAACCGCATCAACGGCATGATCGAGGCGCGCCCCGACTGGGTGATCTCGCGCCAGCGCGCCTGGGGCGTGCCGATCGCCGTGTTCGTTCGCGAGAAGGGCGACGGCTCCGCCGATATCCTCCAGGACGAGGCCGTCAATACCCGTATCGGCGATGCCTTCGAGCAGGAAGGCGCCGATGCCTGGTACGCGAAAGGTGCGCGCGAGCGCTTCCTGGGCGCACGGGCCAATGAAGACTGGCAGAAGGTCGACGACATCCTCGACGTCTGGTTCGATTCCGGCTCGACGCACGCCTTCGTGCTCGAAGACCCCGTGCAGTTTCCCGGGCTCGCCGGCATCAAGCGCAAGGTCGACGGCGGCACCGACACGGTGATGTATCTGGAAGGCTCGGACCAGCATCGCGGCTGGTTCCACTCCTCGCTGCTGGAAAGCTGCGGCACGCGCGGCCGCGCGCCCTACGACATCGTGCTGACCCACGGTTTCACCCAGGCCGAGGACGGCCGCAAGATGTCGAAGTCGCTCGGCAACACCATCGAGCCGCAGGCCGTCATCAAGGAATCCGGCGCCGACATCTTGAGGCTCTGGGTCGCGTCCTGCGACTACACCGACGACCAGCGCATCGGTCCCGAGATCCTGAAGAACACCGTCGAGACCTACCGCAAGCTGCGCAACACCGTGCGCTGGATGCTCGGCACGCTGCACCATTACAAGCCGGCCGACGCAGTGGCGCCTGCCGAGATGCCCGAGCTCGAACGGTTGATGCTGCACGAGCTCGCGATCCGCGCCGCTGCGGTCGACAAGGCCTATCGGGAGTTCGACTTCAAATCGGTGGTCGCGATCCTGTCCGCTTTCCTGAACAGCGAGCTCTCGGCGTTCTATTTCGACATCCGCAAGGATACGCTGTATTGCGATCCGCCGTCCTCGCCGACGCGCAAGGCGGCGCTGACGACGATCGACCTGTTGTGCGCCTCGGTCCTGAAATGGCTGGCGCCGATCCTCAGCTTCACCGCGGAGGAAGGCTGGCGCATGTACCGGCCCGAGGCAGAACCCTCGGTGCATCTGACCCAGTTCCCGACCGATCTCGAAGCCCTGCGCGACGACAAGCTCGCCGCGAAATGGGAAGCGATCCGCAACGTCCGCCGCGTCGTCACCGGCGCGCTCGAGCTCGAACGCGCCGCCAAGAACATCGGCTCCTCGCTGGAAGCGTCGCCGGTGATCTATGTCGCCGACCGGGACATGCTGATGACGCTGTTCGACGTCGACCTCGCCGAAATCTGCATCACCTCGAATTACGAGGTGCGCGAAGGCGAGGCGCCCGCCGATGCGTTCCGGCTCGATGCCGTCCCCGGTGTCGCGGTCGTGGTGGAGAAGGCGGTCGGCACCAAATGCGCCCGCTCCTGGAAGATCTCCCCGACGGTCGGCGAAGACGCTGAATACCCCGACGTCACCCCGCGCGACGCCAAGGCGCTGCGCGAGTGGAAGGCGCTGGGGGTGGCGGTCTGATCCCCCGGGCCATGACCCCGCTCCGCGCCGGCATCCTCGCGGCCCTGGTCACGCTCGTGGCCGACCAGGCCTCAAAGCTCTGGCTGCTGAATGGGTTCGACCTCGCCCGTCGCGGCGTGGTGAAAGTGACGCCGTTCTTCGACCTGGTGCTGGCCTGGAACATCGGCATCAGCTTCGGCTGGCTCCAGAACGACAGCCAGGCGGCACAGCTCGCGCTGATGGCCGTCAAGGCCGTCGCGGTGGTCGCGCTGGTGATCTGGATGGCCCGATCGCACACCCGGCTTGCCACGGTCGCGCTGGGCCTGATCATCGGCGGCGCCATCGGCAACGGCATCGACCGCCTCGCTTATGGCGCGGTGGTCGATTTCGCCCTGCTCCACATCGAGATCGGCGGAAACACCTATAATTGGTATGTGTTTAACCTCGCCGACGTGGCCATCGTTGCTGGGGTGGCGGGGCTATTGTATGATTCCTTCCTGGGGGTACCCGCCGCAAAAGCGCCCTGATCCCGGCCGATACGGACCGGCAGGTGGAACCCGGCCTTTGCGAGGGTTTGCCGCGTGCGAGCGGCGATCTGACACAATATGGAACAGGTACAGTAATGCGCAGCTCGAAGACCAGCATTTCGATGGTTCGAGACCCCCGATTGGGGCTTTGGCGGGCGTTGAAATTGTCCGCCGTCGCGCTCGGCATCGGTCTCGTCATGTCGGCTGGCGTAGCACGCGCCGGTGACGACGACGATGAAGATGACGGGATGACCTTCGAAGAGAAGATCATCGACAATCTGATGTCCGGCATCGGCGCCAAGAGCATGGAAAAGCCCGGCATCGAATACCGCGAGCGCTCGCCGCTGGTCGTGCCGCCCAAGCTCGACCTGCCGCCTCCCGCGACCCAGGCCAAGGCCGCTCCGAACTGGCCCAAGGACCCCGAGGAGAAGCGCCGCAAGGAAGCCATCGCCGCGCGCAAGAAAGCCACCAAGGAAACGGAAAACTGGCAGGCCGCCCGACCGCTGACGCCCGCCGAGATGAAGGCCGGCCAGGTCGCCGCAGCCCCCCGGACAAGCAATGACCCGATCCAGCCGGGCACCAATGGCAATCCGTCACTCAGCCCCGCCGAACTCGGCTTCTCCGGCGGCCTGTGGAATATGATGAAGGGCGGCAACGCCACCGAAGAAAAGAAATTCACCGAGGAGCCGCCGCGCCAGTCGCTGGTCGAGCCGCCGCCGGGCTATCAGACGCCGTCTCCGAACTACTCCTATGGCGCCGGGCCGGATAAGTCGCGGCGGACCTATTTCGACATCATGTCCGGCAAAGACAAGGAACAATAGCGTTCCTGTCCGACAGACGCGAACCCGCGCCGGCGATCATGTACGCCGGCCGAGGTGCATAAATTGCTGATCAGTAACTTGCCTATGCGTTGAGTTCTCTGCTTCGTGACGCGAAGCCTCAGCCGCACGGTGTAGCATGCCGTGCCGTCCGAGCCGGACATCCGGACCTCGGCCTTTCAAAAGGATCATAATGTCCTCTTACCGATCGGCTGCCTGCCTCCTTGCCGCGCTGCTTTCGACGAGCATCCTTTCGGCCGGCGCGGCCCTTGCCCAGACCACGGTAACATCGGCCCCGCCCGCCAGCTTCACGCTCAGCAACGGCATGCAGGTCGTGGTGATCCCCGATCACCGCACGCCCGTCGTCACCGAGATGATCTGGTACAAGGTCGGTTCGGCCGACGAAACGCCGGGCAAATCCGGCCTCGCCCACTTCCTCGAGCACCTGATGTTCAAGGGCACCTCGAAGCATCCCGTCGGCGAATTCTCCCAGACCGTGCTTCGCGTCGGCGGCAACGAGAACGCCTCGACCTCGGTCGACTACACCAACTATTACCAGCGCGTGCCGAAAGAGCAGCTGCCGACCATGATGGAGTTCGAGGCCGACCGCATGACGGGCCTCATCCTCAAGGACGAGAACGTGCTGCCCGAGCGCGACGTCGTGCTCGAAGAGTACAACATGCGCGTCGCCAACAATCCGGACGCGCGGCTGAACGAGCAGATCATGGCCGCGCTCTATCTCAATCATCCCTACGGCCGTCCCGTGATCGGCTGGCACCAGGAGATCGAGAAGCTCGACCGCGAGGACGCACTCGCCTTCTACCGCCGCTTCTATGCGCCGAACAACGCCATCCTGGTGATCGCCGGCGACGTCGAGGCCGCCGACATACGCCCGCTGGTCGAGCGCAATTTCGGCTCCATCCCGGCGCAATCAGCGATTCCGGCGCGGCGCGTCCGTCCTCAGGAGCCGGAGCCCGCCGCCCCGCGCACCGTCACGCTGGCCGACCCGCGCGTCGAGCAACCGAGCATGCGGCGTTATTATCTGGTGCCCTCGGCAACCACGGCCGCGGCCGGTGAAAGCGCCGCCCTCGACGTGCTGGCGCAGCTGATGGGCAGCGGCAGCAATTCCTATCTCTACCGCGCCCTCGTCGTCGACAAGCCGCTCGCGGTCTCCGCCAACGCCAGCTATTCGAGCATCTCGCTCGACCCGACCCAGTTCGCGATCTCGGCTTCACCGAAACCCGGCGTCAGCTTCGCCGAGGTCGAGCAGGCGGTCGATGGCGTCATCGCCAATGTCGCGCAGAACCCGATCCGCGCCGAGGATCTGGAGCGGGTCAAGACCCAGCTGATCGCTGAGGCGATCTACGCCCAGGACAATCAGGCGGTGCTGGCACGCTGGTATGGCGGCGCGCTGACCACGGGCCTGTCGATCGAGGACATCAGGAGCTGGCCCGACCGCATCCGCGCGGTCACCGCCGAGCAGGTCCGCGCCGTTGCGCAGAAATGGCTCGAGAAGAAGCGCTCGGTGACGGGCTATCTGATCAAGGACACCGCCGCCACCAAGCGCGAGGAGAAGCGTTCGTGACCTATCCTTTCCTTCGACGCGCTGCATTCTCCCTTGCCACCGGCGCTGCGCTTGCGCTCGCTTCGGTCTCGCCGTCGCAGGCGGCCGCAAAGATCCAGCACCTGGTCTCGCCGGGCGGTATCGAGGCCTGGTTCGTGCAGGACGCGACCGTGCCGCTGATCGCCATGGAATATTCCTTTGCCGGCGGCTCGGCGCAGGATCCCAAGGACAAGCCGGGCGTCGCCAATTTGGTCGGCGATCTCCTCGACGAAGGCTCCGGCGATCTCGACTCTAAGACCTTCCACGAGCGGCTCGACCGCCGCGCCATCGAGCTTTCCTTCAGCGCCACCCGCGATACTTTCCGCGGCAGCCTGCGCATGCTGCGCGACAACAAGGACGAGGCCTTCGACCTGCTCAGGAGCGCGTTGACCTCGCCGCATTTCGACACCGCCGATGTCGAACGCATCCGCTCGCAGGTCGTCTCGGGCCTGCGCCGCGAGACCACCAATCCGACCTCGCTGGCGAGCCGCAAATTCCTGGAGGTCGCCTTCGGCGATCATCCCTATGGCCGGCAGACCAACGGCAACCTCGACAGCGTGCCGACCATCACGGTCCCCGACATGAAAGACTATGTCGGCCGCGTGCTTGCGAAGGATGGGCTGAAGATCGCTGTCGTCGGCGACGTCGATCCGGCGACGCTCGGCAAGCTGCTCGACCACACGTTCGGTAGCCTGCCCGCCAAAGCCAACCTCACGCCGGTTCCGGACGTCGAGGCCGCAAAGCCGCCGCAACGCGCCTTCGTGACCCTCGACGTGCCGCAAACCGTGATCACGTTCGGCGGCCCGGGCGTGAAGCGCAGCGATCCCAACTTCATGGCGGCCTATGTCGTCAACCACATCCTCGGCGGCGGCGGATTGTCCTCGCGGCTCTATCGCGAGGTCCGCGAGAAGCGAGGCCTCGCCTATTCCGTGTTCGAATCGCTGCTCTGGATGGAGCATTCGGCGGTGTTCATCGGCAATACCGGCACGCGCGCCGACCGCGCCGGCGACACCATCGATGCCATTGAAAAGGAAGTGCGCCGGATCGCCGAGGAAGGCCCGACGCAGAAGGAGCTCGACGAGGCCAAGTCGTACCTCAAGGGCTCGCAGATGCTGGCGCTCGATACCTCCTCCAAGCTGGCGCAGGCGCTGCTGCAGTACCAGCAGGACAAGCTGCCGATCGACTATATCGAGAAGCGCAACGCCATCGTCGATGCCGTGACGCTGGACGACGCCAAGGCCGCCGCCAAGCGCCTTTGGGGCCAGGGTCTCCTGACCGTCGTCGTCGGCCGCGCCCCGCAGGCCGCGGCGCAGCCCTCCGCGGCTCCAGCGACGAAGTCGAACTGACGTCCCTCTCAGATGTCCTGAAATGGCCGGGCTCGCCCGGCCATTTGCGTTTCCACCAAGCACCATTGCCCAACGCAGACGTCCGCGATATGTCCGGACATCACGAATGGTGCCACCATGCTGCGGATATCCCGCGATCTCGTCATCGACGAGGACGACATCGAGATCGGCTTTGTCCGTGCTTCCGGCCCGGGCGGGCAGAACGTCAACAAGGTCGCGACCTCGGCGCAGCTGCGCTTCGACGCGCGCAAGCTGACCCTGCCGGAGGATGCGGCGATCCGGCTCGCCCGCCTCGCCGGTCAGCGCATGACCAAGGACGGCGTGATCGTGATCCAGGCGCAGCGCTTCCGCACCCAGGAGCGCAACCGCCAGGATGCCATCGACCGCCTCACGGAGATGCTGCGCGAAGCCATGGTGCGGCCAAAGCCGCGTCGGGCGACAAAGCCGACTTTTGGCTCAAAGCAACGCCGGCTCGAGGGCAAGAAGCGCCGCAGCGACGTCAAGGCCGGACGCGGCGGGCGCTTCGACGACTAATTAGCGCGGCAAAAAACTCCGGCCGCGAGGCGACCGGAGTTGTGCCGTTTTACCCGGCTGGACTAGTAACGCTTGGAAGGGGCTGCGCCGCCCGTCGTGGCATCGTCGGCCGTTCCCTTGTGCGCAGCGCTGCCCGTGGTGCCGACCGTGCCCCTGGTGCCCTTGGTCGACTTCATGCCGGTCTTCTCGCCCGCCGCGCCCGGCTGAGCATTCATCTCCTCGTCGCCGGTGCCCATCGTGCTGCCTTGCATGGGTTTGCTCTGCACGGTGCCGCCCGGTTTGGCCGTGGGGGGCGCGCTTTGCGCGAGAACGGGCGTCGCAATGAGAGCCGACAGAGCGCATGCGATCATCGAGGTCTTGACCAACTTCATCCATTTCTCCTGGATTGTTTCGCGACGAATGGCTCGGCGGCGCACACGCCGCTCATCTCCACCGGACCATTGCATCGCGTCGAGAGTTCAAGCGGCGCAATCGCCATGCAATGCGCATGGTGTGGTGATCGTTTAGGGATTTGACGGCGGTTTCGCGGAATTGTGCTCCGCATATAAGGCAGCGCGGAACACTGCGCATCACGAGCATCTCCGCGCGCAGCGAAACAGCCCGCTACTACCACCGCCCATCTGACGCCGCCTAGAGTTTGCGCAGGTTGATGTGGATGGGCGGCTCTAGACGATGCGCGCGTTCGTGCTGGGATTGTGCACCGCGATGGTGCTGGTGGCGCGGGTTGCCGACGCGCAAATGCCTTTGCCGGCCGCAAAACCGCCGGATGGCGCGACACTCTTCAAGCAACAATGCGCGGTGTGCCACACCACGAACCTGTCGGAGCCGGCGCGCCAGGGACCGCCACTGCTCAAGGTCGTGGGCCGTCCCGCCGGCAAGGTCGAAGGCTTTCGGTATTCGCAAGGCCTCGCGAACGCAGACTTCACCTGGGACGAAGCCCGGCTCGACGCCTGGCTGACCAATCCGCAGGCCGTCATTCCCGGCGTCGTCATGGCCTACCGGCAAGGCAAGCCGGAGACGCGCGCCGCCATCATCGCTTACCTGAAGGAGCAGCACTGAATGGCAAAGCCGGTCCATTCCATGATCCGCGTGCTCGACGAGGCGCGCTCGCTCGACTTCTACCGGCGAGCCTTCGGCCTCGAAGTCGCCGACCATCTGAAATTCGCGGACTTTGCCCTGATCTATCTGCGTCACCCCTCCTCACCTTTCGAGGTCGAGCTGACGGTGAATTTCGATCGCAAGGAGCCGTACCAGCTCGGCGACGGCTACGGCCATCTCGCCGTGGTGGTCGAGGATCTCGAGGCCGAGCATACCCGCTTCGAGCGCGAGAAGCTCGCGCCGGGGCCCTTACGCGATTTCAAGCACGACGGAAGGACGCTGGCGCGCTTCTTTTTCGTCAGCGATCCCGATGGCTACAAGATCGAGGTGATCCAGCGGGGTGGACGTTTCAACTAAAGCATGACCGGAAAAGTGCGCAGCGGTTTTCCGAAAAGATCATGCTCAAATAACAACCTAAATCAAAAAAGCTTAGGAGGAATGCCATGAGAGAAGTCGATCGTCGAAGCAAGCACAGCCGTCGCGTCTTTCTCAAGGGCGCAGCGACCGCCGTGCCGGTCGTAGCGGTCGCGACAAGCGTCGCTGTCAGCATCGAGGATGCGTGGGCCGATGATTCCAGCACGCTCTCGCCCGCGACGATGAAGACACTGCTGAAAGTCGCGCGCGACATCTATCCGCACGACGTGCTCGGCGACAGCTATTACATCACCGCGATCAAGCCGTGGGATGGCAAGGCGGCCAAGGACGCGTCCGTCAAATCACTGATCAGCGACGGCATCACGCGGCTCGATCAGAATGCGCGGGATCGCCACAAGGTGCCCTATGTCGAAGTGCCATGGGAAGCCGACCGTGTGGTTCTCTTGAAGGAGATTGAGGGAAGCGACTTCTTCCAGAAGGTGCGCGGCGACCTCATCGTGTCGCTCTATAACCAGAAGGAGGTTTGGCCGCGGTTCGGCTACGAGGGCTCCTCGGCCGAGCACGGCGGCTACATCAACCGTGGCTTCGCCGACATCGACTGGCTGCCGAAGGCTTGAGACCCACCCCAACGGTTCAGGAGAACGCATATGGCAAAATTCGATCTGAACGACTCCAGCGTTGTGGTGATCGTCGGCTCCGGTGCCGGCGGCGGCACGCTGGGCAACGAACTCGCGCAGAAGGGCGTCAAGGTGGTCATTCTCGAAGCGGGTCCCCGCATCGAGAACCACGACTTCGTCAACGACGAGTGGGAGAGCTTTTCGCAGCTCGCCTGGACCGATGCGCGCACCACGTCCGGCACGTGGCGCGTCGCCAAGGACTTTTCCGGCCTTCCCGCCTGGATCGTCAAGGCGGTCGGCGGCTCGACGACCCATTGGGCCGGCGCCTCGCTACGCTTCGACGAGCACGAGTTCAGGGTGAAGAGCACCTACGGCAACCTTCCCGGCGCCAACCTCCTGGACTGGCCGGTCACGCTCGCCGAGATGGAGCCGTGGTACGCCAAGGCCGAGAACAAGATGGGCGTGACCCGCACCAACGGCATCCCCGGCCTTCCCGGCAACAATAATTTCAAGGTGCTGGAGGCCGGCGCCAAGAAGCTCGGCTACAAGACGGTGCACACCGGCAACATGGCGATCAACAGCCAGCCGCGCGACGGCCGCGGCGCCTGCCAGCAGATCGGCTTCTGCTTCCAGGGCTGCAAATCCGGCGCGAAATGGTCGACGCTCTATACCGAGATCCCGAAGGGCGAGGCCACCGGCAATCTCGAAGTGCGACCGAGCAGCATGGCGGTCAAGATCGAGCATGACACTGGCGGCAAGGTCACCGGCGTCGTCTACGCCGACGAGAGCGGCGCGATGCAACGGCAGAAGGCGCGCATCGTCGCGGTCGCCGGCAATTCGATCGAGAGCCCGCGGCTGCTGCTCAACAGCGCCTCGACCATGTTCCCCGACGGCCTTGGCAACTCATCGGGCCAGGTCGGCCGCAACTACATGCGGCACATGACCGGCAGCGTCTACGCCGTGTTCGAGAAATCCGTGCACATGTATCGCGGCACCACCATGGCCGGGATCATCCGCGATGAAGCCGCCAACAATCCGAAGCGCGGCTTCGTCGGCGGCTACGAGATGGAGACGCTCTCGATCGGGCTGCCGTTCATGGCGGCGTTCCTCAATCCCGGCGCCTGGGGCCGTCCATTCACCGCAGCGCTCGACGGTTATCCCAGGATGGCCGGCATGTGGCTGGTCGGCGAGGACATGCCGCAGGAGACCAACCGCATCACGCTCGACCCTCGCGTGAAGGACAAGTTCGGGCAGCCGGTCGCGAGTGTGCATTTCGACGATCATCCCAACGATCTCGCGATGCGCGCGCACGCCTACAAGCAGGGCGCTGCGGTCTACGACGCCGTCGGCGCCACCGTGACCTATCCGACGCCGCCCTATCCGAGCACCCACAATCTCGGCACCAACCGCATGAGCGAGAAGCCGCGCGACGGCGTGGTCAACAAATTCGGACAGAGCCACGACGTCAAGAACCTGTTCGTCTCGGACGGCAGCCAGTTCACCAGCGGCGCGGCCTGCAACCCGACGCTGACCATCGTCGCGCTGGCGATCCGGCAGGCGGATTACATTGCGGGGGCGATGCAGAAGAAGGAGATTTGATCGTACGTTGCCGTCATGTGCACCGGGACGATGGTGAGGAGCGATGACGCATCCACACTTGAGCTGTCGTCCCGGCGAACGCCGGGACCCATAACCACAGGGAGCAGTTTGGCGAAGATTAGTCGTTCGGTACTCAGTCACCTACGCTCGATAGATTCCGCGGTATGGGTCCCGGCGCCCGTGCGCAATTGCGCACTAGGCCGGGACGACACCGAGAATGCGGATGCGGTCTCTTGCAGCAACGACTACTCCGCCGCATCGAGAATCGGCGTCACCGTCGCCTTGAACTCCGGCACCGTCGCCATGCTCTTCGAGCGATAGATCAAACACGAACACCGCAGCAGCGAGGCGAAATTGTTGACCTCGCCATGATGGTCGAGCACCTCGTTGTAGAGCGTCGTCAGGAACTTGCCGAGGCTCATGGCCTCCCTGGCCGCGATCTCCTCCAGCGTGTCCCAGAACGCCATTTCCAGCCGGATCGAGGTGCAATGGCCATCGATCCGCAGGGAGCGGGTCTGGGATTCGTAGTCGCCCTGGGGCTGATGCGCGAAGAGATGGCACATGGCGTCCTCCCGTCCTGTTGCCGTTTTTTCACGATGCTACACCGCTGCCCGGCGCCTCACAATCCGGACCGTCGTCGGATGTCGGCAGGTCTCGGCTTGCGCAATTTTCTCGAACGCTCAATGTCTTCAATGTGATAGGCAACCCTCTTCCCCAGGCGGCCACACGGCTGTTGCCCAACACATGCTTTTGACGCAACACGGCTTAGAATAGCGCTGTTCGCGAATCCAAGTCAGAACCTCATGCCCGTCCGCCAGCTTCCAGAACAGGTCGTCAACCGCATCGCCGCCGGCGAGGTGGTCGAACGACCGGCGAGCGTGGTCAAGGAGCTGGTCGAGAATGCGATCGATGCCGGCGCGAGCCGGATCGACGTGTTCACCGATGGCGGCGGGCGGCGCCGGATCGGCATCACCGACGACGGCGGCGGCATGACCGCGAAAGACCTCGCGCTCGCGGTCGAGCGCCACGCCACATCGAAGCTCGACGACGAGGATTTGCTCCAGATCCGCACGCTCGGGTTCCGCGGCGAGGCGCTGCCCTCGATCGGCTCGGTGGCACGACTGTCCATCACCACCCGGCATGCCGGTGAGCCGCACGCCTGGGCGCTCACGGTCGAGGGCGGCGAGAAGTCCGAGATCATGCCGGCGGCGCTGGCGCATGGCACCCGTGTCGAGGTTGACGACCTCTTTTATGCGACGCCGGCCCGGCTGAAATTTTTGAAGACCGACCGCACCGAGGCGGAAGCCATCCGCGAGGTGGTGCGGCGCCTCGCGATGGCGCGGCCCGATATCGCCTTCACGCTCGCGGGCGAGGAGCGCGCACCGGTGACCTGGGCCGCCGCGCTGCCCGGCGCCGCCGGACGGCTGACGCGGCTCGGCGACATTCTGGGCGCTGAGTTTCGCAGCCATGCCTTCGAGGTCCATGCCGAGCGCGAGGGCGTCGTCGTCGCCGGCTATGCCGCAGCACCTGCGCTGACCAAAGCCAATGCGCTCGGGCAATATCTCTTCGTCAACGGCCGCCCGGTCCGCGACAAGCTGATCCTGGGGGCGGTGCGCGGAGCCTATGCCGATTATCTGCCACGCGACCGGCATCCCGTGCTGGCGCTATTCGTCACGCTGGATCCGCGCGAGGTTGACGCCAACGTCCATCCGGCCAAGACCGAAGTGCGCTTCCGCAACGCCGGCCTCGTCCGCGCGCTGATCGTGCACGGATTGAAAGAGGGGCTCGCGCGGGAGGGCCGACGCACTGCCGCCAACAGCGGTGAGAGCGCGCTGTCCTCATTCCGGCCGGCCTTCACGCCGCCGCGTCCCGCAAGCTGGGACTGGCGGGCTTCGCCGTCCGCGCCCGTTGCGCCGATGCCGTCATTCGAGGGCTCGGCCGCACCCGCTTTCGCAGAGCGCACGCAGGCCGCCTTCGACGTCGGCGCGCCCAGTGCGGACGTGCGGATCGAGTCCCAGCCCGTCAGCGATCTCGTCGACCGCCCGCTCGGTGCCGCGCGTACGCAGATCCACGAGACCTATATCGTCTCGCAGACCCGCGACGGATTGATCATCGTCGACCAGCACGCCGCGCATGAGCGCATCGTCTATGAGCGGCTGAAGGCTTCGCTGGCTGCGAACGGCGTGCAGCGGCAGATCCTCTTGATCCCCGAGATCGTCGAGATGGACGAGGCGACGGTCGAGCGCCTCCTGGAGCGCAGCGAGGAGCTCGCATCGTTCGGTCTCGCCATCGAATCCTTCGGCCCGGGCGCGGTCGCGGTGCGCGAGACTCCCTCGCTGCTCGGCAAGACCAATGCGGGCGGCCTCTTGCGCGATCTCTCGGAGCACATGGCCGAATGGGACGAGGCGCTGCCGCTCGAGCGCCGCCTAATGCATGTCGCCGCGACCATGGCCTGCCACGGTTCGGTGCGCGCCGGCCGAAGGCTGCGACCGGAAGAGATGAACGCCCTGCTCCGCGAGATGGAGGACACCCCGAACTCCGGCCAGTGCAATCACGGCCGGCCGACCTATGTCGAGCTGAAGCTGAGCGATGTGGAGAAGCTGTTCGGGCGAAGGTGACGGTGCCGCGGTGAAGGTGCCGTAGGGTGGGCAAAGGCGCAACGCGCCGTGCCCACGATCTCTCCATGATCGAGACAGGTGGTGGGCACGCTTCGCTTTGCCCACCCTACGGCAGCTGAATCCGCCGACGGCGGATTACGCTTCGCTAATCCGCCCTACGCAAGAACACGAACTCCGTGTCGTCATACGCCCGCCGCTCCAATTCCTCGTACCCTTCCGGCGTCGCGAACTGCGCCGCCTTGGCCTCTTCCACCACCAGCAGCGCGCCGGGCGTGAGCCAGCCGCCATCGCGCAAGCTTGCCAGCGCCTTCTCCGCAAACCCCTTGCCATAGGGCGGATCGAGGAACGCCAGCGAGAACGGCTCGACCGGATGTGCGGGCCCCAGATCGGTCGCATCGCGTCGATAGACTTTTGTCACGCCGCCGAGGCCAAGCGACTCGACGTTATTGCGCAGCAGCGCCCGAGCCTCCGCGCCGTTGTCGACGAACAACGTGAACTTCGCGCCGCGTGACGAGGCCTCGATGCCGAGCGCACCGGTGCCGGCGAAGAGATCGAGCACGCGCGCGTCCGCAATCGGATCGTCATAGGCGTGCACGAGGATGTTGAAGACGGACTCGCGCAGGCGGTCCGCCGTGGGGCGGATGTCGCGCGAGGACGGTGAGGCGAGATTGCGCCCCTTCAATCGACCGCCGACGACGCGCAAGCTAGTCCTCCTTCGGCGTCAAATCGCGCTTGCCGTGATAGCCGCGCTTGGGACGGCGCGGCGGGCCGTAGCCGTTGGCCTCTTCCTCGTTGCGCTCGCGCGCCTCCTCGCTGCCGGTGCGCTGCACCAGCACGCGGCGACCCTTGCGGTCGTTGATCACCGCGCGCTTGCTGGCGGGCTTCGTCTCGCGCGGCGCATCGTCGACGCGCGAGGCGGATTTCGAGGGCACGTCGAACTGCGCCCCCGACTTCTCGATCACCTTGTCGCCGAGCTGGTCGCGCAGCACGCGCGACTTGATCTCCTCGACCTGACCTTCGGGCACCTCGCCGAGCTGGAACGGACCGTAGGAAACACGGATCAGCCGGTTCACCTCGAGCCCGAGATGAGCGCAGACATTGCGCACCTCGCGGTTCTTGCCTTCGCGGATCGCGAACACCAGCCAGACATTGGCGCCCTGGTCGCGCTCCAGCGTCGCTTCGATCGGACCGTATTTGACGCCCTCGACCTCGATGCCGTTCTTGAGCTCGTCGAGTTGCGCCTGGGTGACGTCGCCATGGGCGCGAACGCGATAGCGGCGCAGCCAGCCGGTGTCCGGCAGTTCCAGCGTACGCGCGAGGCCGCCGTCATTGGTGAGCAGCAGCAGGCCTTCGGTGTTGAAATCGAGCCGGCCGATCGAGATCAGCCGCGGCAGGCCTTCGGGCAGGTTGTCGAACACGGTCGGACGACCCTCGGGATCGTCATGCGTGGTCATCAGGCCGCGCGGCTTGTGATAGAGGAACAGCCGCGTGCGCTCGCGCTCCGGCAACGGCTTGCCGTCGACCAGAACGACGTCGTTCTTCGTAATGTCGAGCGCCGGCGAGTTGATCACGCGGCCGTTGACGGTGACGCGGCCCTGCGTGACCATCTCCTCGGCATCGCGGCGCGAGGCAAGCCCCGCACGCGCCAGCGCCTTGGCGATGCGCTCGCCGGCCTTCTTCGGCTTCGGCTCTTCTTCCCGGCGGGGCCGGCGGTTGAAATCGCGGTCCCGCTCGCGATAGGCGCCGCGGCCGCCGAAGGCGGGGCGTTTCTCAAAAATCCTGCTGTCGTCTTCGTTCTCACGGCGCGGGCGATCGCCGAAACGGCCCTCGCTGCGCGGATGCTCGTGCCAGTCGGAGCGGCCTTCCGAGCGCTCGCGCGGACGATTGAATTTTGGCCGGTCACCGCCACGCCCGCCGCGGTCGCCATCGCCATCGCGACGGGGCCGATCGAACTTTGGACGATCCTCGCGCGGCCGATCGAATTTGGGCCGCTCGCGGAACGGACGATCACCCGATGCGCGATCGTCTCGTGAACGCGAGAAGCGCGGACGGTCGTCGCCGCGGCCACCTTCGCGGCCGGCTCCGCCCTCACGCTTCTGCCAGGGCTTGTCCTCGCCGCGATCATGGCCGCCGAAATCCTTGCGCGGGCCACTGCTAAAATCCTTGCGCGGCGGCCGATCGCCGCGCGGACGGTCGTCGCGCTTCTGCCACGGCTTGGAATCGCCGCGCTCGCCGCGGTCGCGATCAGGACCGCCCCGCGAGAACTTCCGTTCGCCGTCGAACTTGCGTTCCGGACGATCGCCACGCGGCGCGTAGGGCCGCTTGTCACCGAATTTCTTGTCGCCGGAACGGCCGGCGGGACGGGAATCGTCACGATCCCGGCTACGCGGCGGACGGTCGTCGCGGCCATAAGACGGACGATCACCGCGCGGCTTGAATGGGCGCTTCTCGCCATCACGCGAGGAACGATCGGAAAACGGCCGGTCGCCGCGCGGCTTGAAGCTGCGCTCGCCGCGATCCTCACCGCCGCGGTCATCGCGCTTGAAGCGGGGACGGTCGGAAAAATCGCGCCGCGGGGCATCGCCCTCCTCGCGGCGGCGGAACGGTTTACCCTCGCGGGGCGCGCGGCTGTCGCGATCGCCCCTCCCCTCGCTCTTGCCCTCAAAACCGCGCTTGGCGAACTTCTTCTCGGGGCCGCGTGCCTTGCCGGAACGGCCGCCTTTGGCCGGGCCTCGCCGGCCGCGGGAATCGTTGTCTTTGTCGCTGTCGCGAGGCATGAATGATCTCACTCGAGGGGGTGGCCATTAGGCATTATGCGCGCTCGTTCCGAGCCGCATGCCCAGGCAAAACCGGTAAGCACTTCTGCTGAAGGCGCAGCTACTAGCAGGTTTCTTCGGATGATACGAGGCTTGAAAGCCCCCTCTTTCATGGATTTGGCGCTTCTGGCGGCCGAAAATGCCGGAAAAGCGGGCGAAGTTCCGATCGGATGCGTGGTGGTCCGCAATGATGAGGTCATTGCCACCGCCGCCAATCGGACGCTGACCGACCGCGACCCCACCGGCCATGCCGAAATCGTTGCGCTGCGCGAGGCGGCCAGGAAGATCGGCAGCGAGCGCCTGGTCGACTGCGACCTCTACGTGACGCTTGAGCCCTGCACCATGTGTGCGGGCGCGATCTCGTTTGCAAGGGTGAGGCGGCTCTATTACGGCGCCGCCGATCCCAAGGGCGGCGCGGTCGAGTCCGGCGTGCGGTTCTTCACCTCGCCGACCTGCCATCACGCCCCGGACGTCTATTCCGGGGTCGGCGAGAGCGAGGCGGCGCGGCTGCTCAAGGAGTTCTTTCGCGAGCGGCGCTAGCTAGCTGCCCACAAAGAACTCCCGCAGCGCCTCTGCTGTCACGTCGGGATTCTCCTCGGTGAGGAAGTGTCCGGAATCCACCGGCATGCCCGTGACGTTCGTCGCCCATTGTTGCCAGGTGTCGAGCGGCGTCGCCGCGGCCTGCGCGACACCGGCATTGCCCCACAGCGCCAGCATCGGAATGGTAATCTTCTTGCCGGCTTCGAAATCGGCCTTGTCGAGGTCGTAGTCGAAATAGGCGCCGGCGCGGTAGTCCTCGCACATCGCATGCACGCGGGCGGGATCGCGGAACGGGGCGAGGTAATGTTCGAGCGCGCGAGGGTCGATGGCGTCCAACGTCCTCGACTTGGTCTGGCTCGCCATCTTGAAGCGCAGGAAGAACTCGCCATTGCCAGAGATCAGCGTCTCCGGCAGCGGATAGGGCTGCGCCAGGAAGGTCCAGTGATAGATCTTCAGCGCGTAGGCGCGGTTCATCCGCTCCCAGTAATTATAGGTCGGCAGGATATCGAGCACCGCGAGCTTCGACAGCCGGCCGGGATGGTCGAGCGCGAGGCGATAGGAGACGCGGCCGCCGCGGTCGTGGCCGGCCAGCGCGAAGTGCACGTGACCGAGCCGCTCCATCACTTCCACCATCGCCTTGGCCATCGCGCGCTTGCTGTAGGGGATATGCAGCGCATCGCTCTCGGGCATGTCGGACCAGCCATAGCCCGGCAAATCGGCGATGATCAGCGTGAAGTGCTTGGCCAGCTCAGGCGCGACCTGGTGCCACATCACATGGGTCTCGGAGAAGCCGTGCAGGAGCAGCAGCGGCGGCCCGCTGCCGCCGACGCGGGCGAAGATCCGGCCGAAGGAGGTGTTGATCCATTCGGAGGCAAAATCCGGATAGAGGTCGGCGAGATCGGACATCTTTCTGCATCCTTTAAAGGGTCAGTCGGGGCCGGCCCCGACACCTAAAATTGCGAAAACAACCCCATGCACAGTACCGGTATCATCATCGGGGTCAGTAAGCCCCGCGACTGATTACACATTCTGGGGTGCACATGTGGCCATCCGGTGACAACGACCGCGCCAAGCTAGCTCTGGACGAGCCCTCGCTCAGCCCTTGGCCTTCTCCGCCTCCACCGCCTGCCAGCCGATGTCGCGGCGGCAGAAGCCCTCGGGCCAGCTGATGCGGTCGACGGCCTGATAGGCGCGGGCCTGCGCTTCCGTCACGGTCTTGCCGAGCGCGCAGACATTGAGCACACGGCCGCCATTGGCGAGGATCGCGCCGTCCTTCTCGACCGTGCCGGCGTGGAAGATCTCGACGGTGTCCACCTTCGCCGCATCATCGAGCCCGTCGATCCGCGTGCCCTTCTGGTAGTCGCCGGGATAACCCTTCGCCGCCATCACCACCGTGAGCGCGGAGTCCGGATGCCAGCGCAGATCGAAATTCTTCAGCTGTCCGTCGCAGGCGGCGAGGAACGCCGGCACGATGTCCGACATCATGCGCAGCATCAGGACCTGGCACTCGGGATCGCCGAAGCGGACGTTGAACTCGAACAGTTTTGGCCCCTGCGTCGTCAGCATGATGCCGGCATAGAGGATGCCGCGGAACGGCGTGCCGCGCTGCTTCATGCCTGATACCGTCGGCAAAATGATCTTCGCCATGATCGCGTCGTGGATCGCGGGCGTCACCAAAGGCGTCGGCGAATAGGCGCCCATGCCGCCGGTGTTCGGGCCGACATCGTGGTCGAACACACGCTTGTGGTCCTGGGCGGAGGCCAGCGGAATGGCGGTCTCGCCGTCGCACAGCGCAAAGAAGCTGATCTCGCGGCCGGGCAAGAACTCCTCGATCACGACCTCAGCCCCGGCCTCGCCGAACGCGCCCTCGAACATCATGGCGATGGCGTCTTCAGCCTCGCGCACGGTCTTGGCGACGACGACACCCTTGCCGGCGGCGAGCCCGTCGGCCTTCACGACGATCGGCGCGCCCTGGCTGTTGACGTAGTCGCGAGCATCCTCAGGCTTGGTGAAGCGCTTGTAGGCGCCGGTCGGAATGCCGAATTCGGTGCACAGCGCCTTGGTAAAGCCCTTGGAGCTTTCGAGCTGGGCGGGGATCCTGCTCGGCCCGAACGCCTTGATGCCGGCCGCGGCGAGATCGTCGACGATGCCGGCGGCCAGCGGCGTCTCCGGCCCGACCACCACGAGCTCGACCTTGTTCGTCTTGCAGAACTCGATCACCGCAGCATGGTCGGCGATATCGAGCGCCACGCATTCCGCCTCCCGCGCGATGCCGGCATTGCCGGGCGCGCACCAGAACTTGGTCACCAGGGGGGAGGCCGCGATCTTCCACGCCAGGGCATGTTCGCGGCCGCCGGAACCGAGCAGGAGAATGTGCATCGAGGGCTCGAAATGAGGGGTTTTGCTGAGGGCGGAGGTCGCACGAATCGGGGCGGGCCTCAAGGGGAAACGGGCCAAACTACCTGCCATCCCGGGGCGCGCCCCTTTCGGGCCAGGATTCATCGGGCGCGCACCCATCTCGTCGTGTGCCCCGCCTGTGCAAGCGCCGCTGCGATTTCCGTGAGAGACTTCTTGCCGGTCTTGCCCGCGCTAGGTTGCGAGCAAGCGCCACTGTCTCGGGCCGTTTCGCCGATAGACTTTCGCCCCTCGACTTTGAAAGCCGCGCGGTCGGCGGGTCATCCAGGAATGATGTCGGCGGATGGATCGGACCCCCTCACTGCCTCATCATGAAAGCCGCCCGCCAACTCAACAGCGGCACGCTTGGCATAGCTTCGAACTGCCTTCTTCTTTCATTGCTCTGATTTCTGAATACATTTCGGTTCTCTTCGTTAGTGAAGAGGATAACTGGCGCGATTTTCTGGACCAAGCGGAGTTGAGTTTGTTCCTTAAGTTCGATGACCTAGTAGGAAACCACCACTCCATAAAATTCGACCTCAAGTTTGAACTTGAAAGCGCGACGCCCGGCTTCTTCACTGCATCGTTGACCCCCTTTGCGGCGAAGCGATAAAGCAAGTCGCTCGAATGGCAAAAGACCATTTCGTCGCTCAGACCTACTTGAGACAATGGGCTTCTCCCAGCTCTGCAATGCTGCGCGGATATGGCAAGCGTACGGGCAAAGAATTCCCGTGTGCGCCCAAGGATGTCTGCCACGAGTGGGATTGGGATGTGAACCCATATTTCAAAGAACATCCCCGCCTTCTAGGCGACTACCGGAAGATATTCGAACCACAGTGGAGACCAACCATCGCAGCCGTGCGGACCAACAAACTCTCGGCGGAGGATAAGTTCGTACTTTCCGGATACTGGGCGTTACTGACGACGTGCACCCCATCATGGCACCGCAGCGCTGTGATACTTGCGGAACGGCAGTTGGCCGATTTCATCCCGCTTCTTGCGAGAAACTTTGCCAAGGAGAAGCCAGAGTATCAAGATTTCGTCGAGGAAGCGATTATGAAAGGATGGATCAAACCAAATCCGGATGGGCAGCAGATTAAGGCGATGCTGACCCAGCAGCTCACGCGGACGATGTTGCTGCTTTATCAATTAGATTGGGTTGTTCTGCGAAACTCAACCGATGCGCCTTTCATAACTAGCGATAATCCGTCCTCAGTCTTTCCACGCCGCCCGTTTTTTGGCGGGCTGGCGCGATTTCTTCCGCTTGCACCGGATCTTGCGTTGTTCACTGCAATTGATCCTGGCAGAAAGCTAACGACCGAGCTTCCTGATCTGGAAAGGGCTGCGCCGGGCAAGGTCAGGCGCGGAAATGTAACGCGCAAGCAGGCCGCGCGGCTTAACCGCGTCACGGTCATGAACGCGGACGAGTTGGTCTTTTCGACGCGAGCGAATGGGCCAGTAGGGCGATTGGTCCGCAATCACCGCGACTTTAGTGTTTTTGTCGATCACGCGCGTTTTCCGACACCGGACGGCGGATTTCTCAACGCGTCTACGATGATGGTTCGGCGCGAGCGAGCCGCAGTTCGATAGTTGTCTGGGTGAGCGAGACTAAAGGTCGCCCAGCAGTGTTGCAAAATACAAAAACCTGCTACAAAACGCTTTGACGCGAGCGCAAATTCTCAAGTCTTTTCAATGCTGAAGTCGTTGGTTCGCGGTTCCCACGCAACTGTACAGTCTGGCCGCCGGCTACCCCTGCTTCCCCGCAATGATCTCCTGCAACGTCGCCACATGCCGCGCGAAGGCCCCACGGCCCGCGGCGGTGGCGGTGACCGTGGTCTGCGGCTTCTTGCCGACGAACGCCTTCTCCACGGACACATAGCCCGCCTTGGCCAGGGTCTCGATATGCGCGCCGAGATTGCCGTCGGTGGCGCCGGTCAGCTTCTTCAGCCGCGAGAACTCCAGTCCCGCGGTCGCAGGCAGCGCGTTCAGCGCTGCCATGATCTTCAGCCGCAGTGGCTGGTGGATGATGTCGTCGAGCTCCGCCACACCTAGCCTCGCCGCATCCAGAAGCCACCGACGATCAGCGCGCCGCCATTGACGGCCGCCATCCACGGCAACAGCGGTACACCCGGGATAGTGAAATATCCGATCAGCGTCAGCGCGATGATGGCCGCGCCGAGCGGCGCAAAGTCGTAGCCGAACCGAAGCCCCGCCGTCAGGTAGACCAGCGTGATGTAGACCTGCCAAAACACCGTTTGCTGGCGCGGCGAGAACCTGCCGAAATGGCAGCAGACGAGGCCGAAGGCGGCGATCAGCAGCAGCGCCAGCAGAGTGCGCCTGTCGAACAGGCGGATGCTGTTTCTCGAAAGATGACAGGCGCCGAGAGCAACGAGGCCGAGGGCCGAGACGACGTAGAGTGCAAACCAGAAATAGAGCCCGTCATTCGCCACGAACCAGCTGTTCCAATAATAGGCCCCGTAGCGCGGCCAGAACCAGATCAGGGCATCGTCGGCAAACGGCAGCACGGCCCACAGCAGCAGGACGAGGCCAGAGACCAGGTAGATCTGCGACCGCCGCACGGGACGAATAGTCTTCTCGCGCTCGTTCAGCGCATCGGAAGCCCGCTTGCTGTCGGTCACGGGAGCGCTCCTTCCTGGGTATTGGCTACAGGCCGGTGGATGATGTCGTCGAGCCCGGGCATGCGCTAGATCCGCCGCATCCAGAGGCCGCCGAGGATCAGGCCGCCGCCGTTGACGAAGGCCATCCAGAGCGGGAACGCCTCGCCGATGTAGAAGAAGCCGAACAGCGTCAGCGCGGTGATGCCGAGGCCGATCGCAACGAACGCGTAGCCGAACCAGAGCCCGGCGAGTGTGTAGAACAGCATGAAATAGATCGGCCAGAACGTTCCCAACTGGCGCGGACCAAAATGACCGACAACGTTGGTGACGAGATAGCCGAACGCGAAGAACAGTGCGAATATCAGGAACAGCCTGATGCCAACGCCGGCGCCAAAGGGGTGGCTCTTCGGATCGAACACGCGAAGTGCAATCAGACCACCGACGCCCAGAACGTCTACAGCAACCCAGGCGTAGACCGCGTAGATCGGCCAAAGCCAGGTCACGAGATTGGCTGCGAACACCAGCACGCCCCACCAGACCGCTGCGAGGCTCGCCAGCTCATAGAGCTGCGATTGCTTCACGCGCTGGACGATATCGTCGATATCGGCCAGCGCTGCGGACGCCTGCCTGCTGTCGATCATGACTGCCCTGCCCCGCGCGTTGCCACGTCCTCGGCGATGACCGAGACCGCCTTCGGATGGGTGACGATGCCCATATGATTGATGCCGTCAATGACCTTGACGTCGACCGACGGCTTCACCGCCTGCACGGCTTGCGCATATTTGTCCGAGATCATCATCTCGTCCTCGGCGCCGCCGAAGATGGTGATCGGACGCGTGGTTGCCGGGAGATCGACGCGATAGCCGCGCGTCGCGAAATTGCGCATCAGGCGGTCGGAATAGGTCGAGGTGAGATATTTCGCCGAACTTGCCGGCACCGCGAAGGCGAGCACCGGAAGCTGCGCACAGCAGTCGATGCCGAGCTTGCGCAGGGCCGTCAGTCCCAGGAAACGTGGAATGTCGGCACTGACCCAGCCACCGTTGCTCGGCCGGTTGGTCGGCGCGTCATAGCCGAGATAGGGCGCGAGCAGCACGGTGCGCACGAACATGTCCTGCATGATCGGCGTCGCGGCGACGCGCAGCGAGAAACCGGCACCGGCGGAATGGCCGATCAGAGTGAGCGGCAGATCCGGCGCGGTCTTGCGCAAATGGGCGACGAAATCGACGAGGTCGTCCTCGAGCTGGCCGACATAACCGATATCGCCGCGGGTGCCGGAGCCGCCATGGCCGCGGATGTCGAGCGCCCAGGTCTCCACCCCGCGCGCGGCGATCGCGTGGGTCAGCGCGTGGTTGACCGTGCCGCTGGAGCCGGAGGAGCCATGGATGAAGATTGCACCCCGGCCTGCGGCCGGGCCCCCGGAGCCATTTCCGTTCCGATGGGATCGGGCTCCGGATTCTTGTTTTGACGCGTTTTCTTCACGCGAACCGGCTTCCACTTCGCTTGAAAACGCTTTGGCCGCGTAGTGGCGATAGCCGATCCAGGTGCCGTCGCGGGCCTGGAAGCGCTCCAGCGCAGGCAGCGTGGACCAGTCGATCCCCTTGGTGGAGTCGGAGACCGATCGCATCTCGGGTGGCCGCTCCAGCGGCGTTGCGATCATCGCAGTCAGGATCAGCGCCACGCCGCCGACCGCACACAGGGCCCATTTCAGGCCGCTCAAAACGCCGCGCAGCAACCGGATCGCCATGGCTTACCTCCCTCAAATGCATCAATCAATAGAGAACTCTATATTACAGAGTACTCTCCAAATCAATCCCGGGATTGGCGCCGCGCGGCGAAAATCCTTAACGTCGGGTCTGACCCCAAAATGCCGAATCGTTTGCTAGATGCCGCCTGCGGAACAACTGAACAACGCGTTTGAATTCACCGTCTCCGAGCTCTCCCAGTCCCTGAAGCGGACGGTGGAGGACACCTACGGCCATGTCCGGGTCCGCGGTGAGATCTCGGGCTTCCGCGGCGCCCACTCCTCCGGCCATTGCTATTTCGCGCTCAAGGACGAGAGCGCCAAGATCGAGGCGGTGATCTGGAAGGGCGTGCACGGCCGGATGCGCTTCAAGCCCCAGGAAGGGCTCGAGGTCATCGCCACCGGCAAGCTCACGACCTATCCGGGCTCCTCGAAGTACCAGATCGTGATCGAGGCGCTGGAGCCGGCCGGCATCGGCGCGCTGATGGCGCTGATGGAGGAGCGCAAGAAGAAGCTCGCCGCGGAAGGGTTGTTCGACGAGGCGCGCAAGCAGCTGCTGCCGTGGTTGCCGGAGGTGATCGGCGTCGTGACCTCGCCGACCGGCGCCGTAATCCGCGACATCCTGCATCGGCTGGAGGACCGCTTCCCCCGCCGCGTGCTGGTGTGGCCGGTCAAGGTGCAGGGCGACGGCTCGGCCGAGCAGGTCGCGGCCGCCATCCGCGGCTTCAACGCGCTGCCCGAGGGCGGCAAGATTCCGCGGCCCGATGTGCTGATCGTCGCGCGCGGCGGCGGCGCGCTGGAGGATCTCTGGTCGTTCAACGAGGAGATCGTGGTGCGGGCAGCGGCGGAGAGCATGATCCCGCTGATCTCGGCGGTGGGGCACGAGACCGACATCACGCTGATCGACTTCGTCGCCGACAAGCGCGCGCCAACGCCGACGGCCGCGGCCGAGATGGCGGTGCCGGTGCGCAGCGAATTGTTCGTCGAGGTCGCCGATCTCGGACGCCGCACCCGCGCCTATTGGCAACGCAGCCAGGAGAGCCGCCGCAGCGAGCTGCGCGCCGCAGCGCGCGCGCTGCCGGCGGCGGGCGACCTGCTGGCGATCCCGCGGCAGCGGCTGGATTCGGCAGGAAGCGCCCTGCCCCGCTGTCTGAAGGCCAACACGCATGCGCATTTCCGCCGGTTTACCGCTGCAAGTTCAAAGCTGACGCTGCGGGTGCTGCACGGCCAGATCTCGCAGGCGGACCACCGGCTCACCGTGTGCGGCGAACGGCTTGGGCTCTCCGCGCGCTCGCTGCTGCGACGGCGGCGCGACCGCTTTGCCGGACTTGAGGTTCGCTTGCGTGCCTCGAAGCTCTCCAATGCGCAGGCACAGCGCAACGCGATTCTCCGCCAGCGCGAGCGCACGCATCGCCTTGGCGAGCGCGCCGGCCGCGCGCTTGTCACGTTGCTGCAGCGGCTCGAGGCCCGCGTCGAGAACAGCGGCAAGCTGCTGTCGGCTTTGTCGTATCGCAGCGTGCTCGCGCGCGGCTTTGCGCTGGTGCGGGACGAGGCGGGACATCCGCTGCATGCGGCGGACAGCATCGGACCCGGCGCACGCCTTGAGATCGAGTTCGCGGATGGCCGTGTGGGCGCGACCGCGGATGCGGATCGTGCAGCTCCGACGGCCAAGCGCGCGCCGGCGCACGCAAAGCCGGCCGCGCAGGAATCGAAACCCGCGCCGAAGCGCGTGGCCAAGCCGGTGGATCAGGGCAATTTGTTCTGAGGCGCCAGTAGTCAGAGCTAGCGCGCCATCCTGAACTTCAGACCCGTCATCCTGAGGTGCGAGGCTTGCGATGCGGACGCATCGCAAGGTGAGCCTCGAAGGATGTACGGCCGCGATGCAGCGGGGCCGTCGCCCCTCGAGGGCCGCTGAAGGAGCGGCCACCTCAGGGTGACGGTGATGGATTGGAGTACTTCAGCGGCACGACAATCCCGCGTCGATCGTGGTCCAGAAGCCGCAATGCTCCGGCGCGCGCTGTGGGGCGCCGGCTTGGGCTTCGTAGAGGAAGATCGCGACGGTGAAGACGACCAGTGCGGAGGAGAAGAGGACGATGCGCATGAGGACTGCGTTTAATCGACATCGTGGTCGAACTAAGGCGCCGTCACGTGCTGAAACCGGCGCCGCATGCGATCCGTAGATTCCCGGTCGGCCATCAAGTCCGTGCAGGGCGGTGGTCGATGCGGGGCTGTCCGCCTGAATTTGTTCCTCGGGCGGCCCCGCTTTGCAAGACCCGTAGCCCGGATGGAGCGAAAGCGTAATCCGGGTTCGTGCCACGCGCTGCGCTGTCCCGGATTGCGCTGCGCTCCATCCGGGCTGCGGGACTTCCTTCACCGCGCCAGCCATTGCGCGACGTCCTTTTGCGACTCCGCGCGCGCCTCGGCATCCGTGCCGAGATGGCCGCGCTCGGGCACGGCGGCATCGTTGCTGCCGCCGGCTGCGTGCAGCGGCGTGTTGGCGCGGTCGAAATCGTGATAGGCGCCGGGATAGACCACGATGCGTGCAAGCGCGCTGCGGCCATGCGCGCCCTCGACCATCTGGCGACAGGCCGGCGGCGAGGAGACATCGTCATTGGCGCCGATCAGCACCAGGGTCGGCACCCGCGTGCTCCAGCCGAGACCGGCGGAGATCCGGCAGTCCGGATAGAACGCGATCGCGGCGCGGAAATCCGGCCCCAGATCACGCGCCGCGCCCTGCGGCCGCACGGCCCAGAGCAGCGCGCTCGCGCCATTGGCCCAGCCCATCAGGCTGACGCGATCGCGCGCCACCCAGGACTGCTTCATCAGCCAGGCGCGCGATGCTGCGACGTCGGTGACGCGCTCACGCCGCGCCTTGACGTGCATCTCCTTGACGCGGCATTGCGGCCCGAGCTCGCGCGAGCCGTAGCTGTCGGGCAATAGCACGGCATTGCCTGCCCTGAGCAGGCGCTCGGCCCAATCGCGATAGCGCGGCAGCACGGGATCGGAATGGCTGCTGAGGCCGTCGCAGCCGTGCAGCGCGACCACGGCCGGAAACGGCCCCGGACCTTCAGGCTTGTAGAGCTGCGCGTGCAGCACGCCGGACGCCAGCGGAATGTCGACCGGCTGCGGCGCCGGCGCGGCACGCGCGGCCGACATCAGCAGCATCAGGAACAGGGCGGTCAGTCGAAGGCGCATCGGACTCTGCCACAGGAGATGCCGGAACCAGCGATCCTTCGCCCAAGCACTATCACGCGGAAACGGCGGCAAAACATCACAAACCGGTGGGTTTACCGGGCGGACAAGCCACCCTATCTATGCTACATCCCGTCCAACACATCGTGCCCTCCAGTTTCCACGGAGCGGCCTTCCACGGAGACTTTCGACCGTGCTGAACAAGTTCGGCCCCTCGGGCCATGGCGAAGCGCAAGTGCAATATCTCGACGGCGACTTCCGCGTGATCTCGCCGGGCACCTTCGTGCGCTGTGCCATCACCGACACGCGGATTCCGCTCGACGAGCTGAAGTACTGGAGCGTGGATTTGCAGGAGGCCTACGCCACACCCGCCGCCGTGCTGCAGCGGCATTTCCCCGGCGCGCCGAAACCGCAGCAATGAGCTTTCCGCTCTCCTAGGGTGGGCGAAGGCGCAACGCGCCGTGCCCACCATCTCGCCATGACCGCGACGAGCAACGTGGGCACACGTCGCTTTGCCCACCCTACGAGATCGAACTCTCGGCATGGTTCGGCTATTGGGGCTCGGGAGCATCGCCGCCCACGCAAGTCTTGATAAAACTCTTCCTGGCTTCGCCGACGACCTTCTGATCGATCGCCTGCTTCAGGCAATCGAGCCGCGCCTGCGCCATGCAGAGCTGCAGCTGGTCGCGCTTGTCTTGACCTTTCAGGCTCGCCGTCGTGGCCAGACACGTGACGCGCTTGGTCGCGGGAACCGGCACCGTGCTGGTTGGCGCAGCGGGAGAAGCCGCAGGCGGCGTTTGCGCGAACACGGGGGCAACGATCAGACACACAAGGCTGGCGGCAACGGTCGCAGACGGCAGTTTCATCGAATTCTCCTGATCGTCGGGAACCGATAGGCGTTTTGCGATGAATGTCGCCTGAATGGCAGGCTGCTGCAGGGTGGGCAAAGCGCAGCAGTGCGTCGTGGCACGAGCGGTGCAGCTTTTCGCGTGTCATCGGGATGAGACGATGTCCGCATGCAGCTGAACTGCGAGTCTCGGAGAGGAAAAGATCTCCGCCAGTGTCGATACGCGTTGCATCGACGAGTGCTTGCACTCCGTGGTTAGTCATTTCGCGCTGTGGTTGGATTCTTTGTTGCGATCCGGCGCCCTTAAGTTGTTTGACGAAATCTTGTTGAAACAGAGAGCTGCTACAGTGTTCGTTAGGTAATTAGCCCTGTTCTTTTTTATCGCACAGACAATCAAGTCAACCAAACGGCCATCGAGCTTTGGAATTGGCGAAGTCTGTGAACGGGCTCATAGCGAAGAGCCATCTGGCGGGCTACCATCACCTCGAAAATTTACGGTGGAATATCTGTAAATCGAAAGTCAAGCGATGGGGGTGATCATGCCCACCATATTGGACCTGCTCTATCGTGAATATTGCCGTGCCCGTCTCGCTGAAATGCGCAAACAGCTTCTGATCGCAGCTGAACGCGCCGAAGCTCTCGAAGCGCATCATCATCTTGCGGATCAGGGTGACGATGAGGGGACGGACGCACATCGCAAGACCGGTCTCGGCCTGCCGCATTGAAGTGGCCCGCGACCGGCGATCTCTCCCGCGTAGCAGTGACCAAGCAATTGGCAACAGTTTGGGAGTGAGCAATGAATACGCCCGAATGCTATACCGTCGTGGTGGCCTGCGTCTCGTGCCTGACCATTATTGGATTGATGGCCACTGGGGCGTGGTGAGCACGACTGATTGCTGAACTGCGATACAGGTCAAGAACGGGAATCCAGAGCTTCGGTTCTGATTCAATTAGAACCGAAGCTTCAGGTCCGGATGTCAGCTTCCGGGCGGGGTATACGAAGAACGCAGCTTCGCCGCGTTCTGGCGGACCTGCTTAATCTCGTCCTGCGTGAACAACCTGGTCAGTTTCACATTCTGCAGGGTGCCGGCAGTGACGGTCAGGCCGGAAATGGCCGGCGCCGCACCCGGATCAGGCACATCGAAAATCACCAAAACGCCTGGGCCGTCGGCCGCAACGCTGTACATCGAAAGCAGCTTTCCGCCGGCCGCTTCGATGAGCTTTCGTGCGGCCTCCTGGCGATCGGTCGTGGGATTCTCCAAAATGGCATTGAGAGCGCGTGGTGTGTACTGTCCGGTGAGGCAAAAATGCATGGCATGTTCTCCTCTGGGTTTTTGGCAATGATTTTCCCTGCCGTTCCGAACTGATCGTTACGGCCGCTGCATCTGAAATGATGAAGGTACTGCCCGCCGTGGGCATAAACGCCGCCGATGATTTCCGGGAGTTCGGCACGTCCCGGTGACGGCTCTCATGGAAGGCTACATCAACTCCCCAACATGCGGAAGAGAATTCATCTGCCGCGACATGTCGCCCGATCAGTTGTCGAATACCGCATGGCGATGGATGAATTGTTTTCCATCCTTTGCTCTTTGGCTACGGCGGACGAGCTTGCCCACCCAACGAGATCAGCGCCTGCTGAACCGCCGCTCGCGCGCCTTGTAGAGGTGATCGCTGATCAATTGCCGGAGCGCTGCCGGATCATCGAACTCGAGCTGCACAGCGAACGGCACGATGCTAGCAGGCAGGCCTTCACGGCCGCGGAGGCGCGCGAGATCCTTTTCCGTCGTCACCAGTGTGTACTGCTCGCGCTGCGCCTCCGCTGCGAGAGCTGCGATCTCGTCGTTTGAAAATATGTGATGATCGGCGAAGGCGCGCGTGCGCGCGACCTCGATGCCGCAGGCGCGCAAGCTGCGGAAGAATCGTTCGGGATCGCCAATGCCCGCGAATGCGAACACCGGCTTGCCCAACAGTCTTGCGACCGACCCGGCGTCCGGCCTCAGGCGCGCGCGCAGCTCCGGTTTGTCGCGCTTGGCAAGCTCGGCCGCGACATCGTTGGCGGCGCGGCCGTCGCCGATCAAGACCAGCGCGTCGGTGCGCGCAAGCTGCGCCTTCAGCGGCGCGCGCAGCGGGCCGGCGGGAAATACCTTGCCGTTGCCGAGGCCGCGTTCGCTATCGATCACGATCAGCGAGGTGTCCTTGACCAGGCGCGGGTTCTGAAAGCCATCGTCCATCAGGACCACTGTGGCGCCTTGCGATTTGGCGAGCGCGACACCCTCGAGACGGTCACGCGCGACGGCGACCGGGACATCGCGCGCCATCATCAAGGGCTCGTCGCCGATGTCGACCGCGGTGTGGCGCGCGCGGTCGACCATGACCGGGCCCTGCAGCCGTCCGCCATAGCCGCGGCTGAGCACCACCGGGGTCTCGCCGAGCTCGCGCAGGAGCTTCGTCAGCGCCAGCACGGTCGGCGTCTTGCCGGCGCCGCCGACGTGGTAGTTGCCGACGCAGATCACGGGGATGCCGGCATCCACGCCTTTGCGCAGCATGCGTCGTTCGGTGATCGCGCCGTAGAGTGCTCCGAGCGGCCATAACGCGTACGACTGGAGAGAACGTGGCCGGTACCAGAAGGCCGGCTCACGCATTGGCGGCTCCCATCTCGATCCGCAGCTGCAGCAGATACGGCTCGAGCGCGGTCATGGTGCGATCGAGCGCGCCGCCGAGATCCTCGACCACGCCGCTGCCTGCGCGCTGCATCTTGTCGCGCAAGGTGGGATCGGTCAGCAGCTGGCCGAGCTGCTTGACCAGCGCCTCCGGCGTGTCGGCCTGGCGCGCACCGCCGCTGCCGTCGAGCGCCTCATAGACATCGGCGAAGTTGAAGACGTGCGGACCATGCACGATCGCGGCACCGAGCTTGATCGCCTCGATCGGGTTCTGCCCGCCATGGCGGATCAGCGATCCGCCCATGAATACGATCGGCGACAGCCGGTAGAACAGGCCGAGCTCGCCCATGGTGTCGGCGACATAGATGTCGGTGGTCGCGGTCGGCAGCTCCTCGCGCGAGCGCAATGCCGGCTTCAGGCCGGATGCCGTGATCAAGCCAGCGATCGACGAGCCGCGGTCGGGATGGCGCGGCACGATCACGGTGAGGAGCTGCGGGAAGAAGCCGGAAAGGCTGCGATGTGCCGCGACCAGCATCTCGTCCTCGCCCGGGTGGGTCGAGGCCGCGACGATGATGGGGCGCCCGCGCGTCATCGCCATCAGCCGCTCAAGCTTGGCGGGATCGGCCGGCGGCGCCGGCACGTCGAGCTTGAGGTTACCCGTGGTGACGACGTCGCGGCCGCCGAGCGTGGAGAAGCGTTCGGCATCGGTCTTCGACTGTGCGAGGCAGATGTCGAAACGTGAGAGCAGCGCCGAGATGGTGCCCTGCATGCGGCGCCAGCGCGGGAAGGAGCGCGGCGACATCCGCCCGTTGATCAGCACCATCGGCACCCGGCGCGTCGCGCCCGCCAGGATCAGGTTCGGCCACAGATCGGATTCGATGAACAGCGCCAGCGACGGCTTCCAATGATCGAGGAAGCGCGCGACATACCGCGGCGAGTCATACGGCACGTATTGATGGATGACGTCGGGCGGAAAGCGTTTTGCGACCACGGCGGCCGAGGTGACGGTGCCCGAGGTGAGCAGGATGCGCAAATTGAGATCGCGCAGGCGCTCGATCAGCCCCGCTGCGGCCAGCACCTCGCCGACACTGGCGCCGTGGATCCAGACCAGCGGACCATGCGGCCGCACGTCCCGGGACAGGCCGCGCCGCTCGCCGACGCGCGCGGGATCCTCCTTGCCCTGCTTCAGCCGCCGCTTGATCAGCGCCGGCGCAAGCGGCACCAGGCCGGAGGCCAGGCGCTGATACATCCGCAGCGTCATCGGCAACGAATTGGGCAGCGAATTAGGCATCTTCCGGTCCCGGGCGGCCGAGTTGCGCATAGGCGCGGCGGGTCGCCTCGTTCAACGTCTCTTCCAGCTCCTGCCGCAGCGCTTCCATCGTGGCGGCGTCGGCATCTGCGGGAACGTGGATTTCCTTGATGCCGACCAATGCGCCCCGCCCGAATGGCAAATTGATGGTGGTGCGGTCCCAGTTCTTGAGCCGGACGAAGCGGCTGGTCGCCATCGCGAAAGGCATGATCGGCCGCCCCGATTCCCGTGCCAGCATGATAATGCCGAGCCCGGCCACGCGCGAGCGCTTGGGGACATCGGCGGTCAGCGCGACATTACAACCGGTCTGGAGCGTGCGCACCATTTCCTTGAAGGCGCCAACCCCGCCCTTGCGGTGAAAGGCACCGCCATGATCGCCGGAACCGCGGATGGTGCCGATGCCGAGCCGCTCGGCGGCGATCGCATTGAACTCGCCGTCGCGGTGGCGGGAGATCAGGACCTTGGCGCGATAGGAAGCCTTGTTCTGGTTCTTGATGAAGGGCGTGAGGAAATGCTGGCCGTGCCAGAACGCGAAGATCGCAGGGAGTTGCGGCTCAACCTGCGCATAGACGTCGGGCGGATCCAACGTGAATTTGTTGGTCCGCCAGACCAGACGCAGATATTCGGCCGCCAGGACCCCGACGGCACGCTGAACGAAGCTGCTTCGCAGCGTATTGCGAAGCAGTTTTTTCAACGCGCCGGTTCTTGATTCGGGTCGAGCAACCGGTGGAGATGGACGATGAAATAGCGCATCTGCGCGTTGTCGACCGTGCTCTGCGCCTTGGCCCGCCAGGCGGCATGGGCGGTCGCATAATTCGGATAGAGGCCGACGACCTCGACATCGTCGAGGTTCTTGAAGGTGTTGTGCTCGAGATCGACGAGCTCACCGCCGATGACGAGGTGAAGCAGTTGTTGCGGGGCACTATCTGGCATGAGTTCTGTTCCTAACGGGCTGCCCGGCAAAAGCAGTGTTCGACGAGCACGACGAAAAGCGCTTTAGGCCAAGGGACGGTTTCGAAAATGCGCGACAATGCCCGCATGACGATCGCGTCCCGCTGCCACCAGCACCCCGTGCGCCACTTCCCGGCGGTTATAGAGGATGGGTTCTCCGGAGAGGTCGCTCATCCTACCATCGGCTTCCTGCACGATCAAATCGGCCGCCGCAAGGTCCCAATCATGGCTGTTGCCCCCCGCAAAAGCCGCATCCAGCGCGCCATGGGCGACCCGGCACAGGCGCAGCGCGAGCGAGCCGATTCGCGGATGCAGCTTGATCTCGCCGCCCGAGCTGTTGAGCCGCTCGACCATCGGTTTCGGGCCGGCGACACGGGAGAAGTCGAGCGCGGATCCGGGCGAAGCCTGCACGGCTACGCCGTTGAGCGTGGTGCCCTGGCCGCGTGCAGCGAAGAAGAACTCACCGCTCGTCGGCGCGAACACCGCGGCCAGTACGGGCGCGGCATCCTCGACCAGCGCGACGCTGACGCACCAATCGTCGTGGCCATTGAGGTAATTGCGCGTACCGTCGATGGGATCGACGATCCAGGTCAGCCGCCGCGACAGCCGGGCCACATCGTCGGCGCTCTCCTCAGAGAGCCAGCCATAATCCGGCGTCGCACTGCGCAGGCGCGCTTCGAGCAGGTCGTTGACGGCGATGTCGGCTTCGGAAACCGGCGAGGATGCGCCCTTGGTCCACTTCTTCAGTTCGGTACGAAACATCGACTGCGCCAGTGCACCCGCCTCTCGCACCGTGTCCTGCAGCAGCGCCGCATCGCGCGTCAGGATGGTTTCGCCCGGGGCGTTCGCCTCAACGTCCGCCAAGCGTCAATCCCTCGATGCGCACCGTCGGCGCATTGACGCCGTAGCGGAATTCGAGATTGTTCGCGGGCTGCATCGACTTGAAGATCTCGAACAGATGGCCGGCGATCGTCACCTCGCTGACGGGATAGGTGATCTCGCCGTTCTCGATCCAGAAGCCGGAGGCGCCGCGGCTGTAGTCGCCGGTGACGCCGTTCACGCCGGAGCCGATCAGATCGGTGACGTAGAAGCCCTGCTTGATGTCGGCGATCAGCTCGGCGGGCGTCGGCGTGCCGGGCTCGAGATGCAGATTGTACGGCCCGGGCGAAGGCGAAGACGAGACGCCGCGATGAGCGTGGCCGGTGGTGGCAAGACCGAGCTCGCGCGCAGTGGCGCAGTCGAGCAGCCAGGTCGTCAGCACGCCCTCGTCGATCAGCGCGATCTTCTTCACGGCAACGCCTTCGGCGTCGAAGGTCTGCGAGCGCAGGCCGCGCTTGCGCAGGGGATCGTCGATGATGCGGATGTTCTTCGCAAAGAGCTGCTGGCCGAGCTTGTCCTTGAGGAAGCTGGTCTTGCGCGCGATCGAGGCGCCGTTGATGGCGCCGACGACATGGCCGACCAGGGAGCCGGCGACGCGCGGATCGAATACGACAGGTACCTTGCAGGTCTCGACCTTGCGCGGGTTGGAGCGCGCCACGGTGCGCTCGCCGGCGGAACGGCCGACGATCTCCGGCGACAACAGGTCGGCGCCATGGGGCGCCGATGTGAAGTCGTAATCGCGTTCCATGCCGGTGCCTTCGCCCGAGATGGCGGTGGCCGAGATGCCCTGGCTGGAGCGCAAATAGGAGCCGTGGAAGCCGGTCGAGGTGACCAGCACCATGCCGCCCATGCCCGCGGAGGCCGAGGCGCCGCCGGATTTGGTGACGCCCTTCACGGCGAGCGCGGCAGCTTCGGCCGCGAGTGCGCGGCGCTCGAGCTCGCTGGTGGCGGGCACATCAGGGTCGAGCAGATCGAGATCGGGGAAGTCGCGCGCGAGCAGCGCGGGATCGGCGAGCCCGACATATTTGTCGTCGGGCGCAACGCGCGCCATCGCGACCGCGCGTTCGGCAAGCTTGGTCACGGCATCGCCGCTGACGTCGTTGGTCGAAACGACCGCCTGGCGCTGGCCGACCAGCACGCGCAGGCCGACGTCGTCACCCTCGGAGCGCTCGGATTCCTCGACGCGTCCGTCGCGCACCTCGACGCCTTGCGAGACGCCGCGCACCGCGACCGCGTCGGCCGCATCCGCGCCGGCGCGCTTGGCCGCCTCCACCAGCCGCTGCGCCAGATCCGACAAAGCGGACTGGTCGAACAGGTCGCGGCTGGCCTTTGACCCCTTGGCGGAATCCTTGGACGAAAGCGTCGAGCTTGCGGATGGTGAAGAGTTCACGAACGAAATCCTGTTGGGGCGGGGGTTCGGGACCGGAACCCACAGATGTGCCCTGATCGCGCGGACTTCAAGCATTTTCAGCCCGCCAAAAGCTCAGATTCGCACCTTTGGCGCAACGTCTCGTCAATCATGCGCGCCAAGGTCTTGTCAATCATGAGCAGCAGTGACGGTGGGTTAACCAGCCTTTTTAAGCGGTTTCGGAAAGCCGCGCGCTAAGGTCCTCGCATCGACCGGGAACATAATCCCGGCGGGGAGAACTAAAGCCGTGAGGCGTCAAACAGCAACATGCGGGGTCGCTCCCGCCGGGTCGAGCCGCTCTCTGCGGCTCGACCCCCTTTCCCTTCCGGTCCGCTTCGATGCGCACGATCCGCGCGCCGACGGACATGTCAGGCAGATCGAGCTTCATCGCGAGCGCGTCGTGCTGCGTCGTGCCGTTCGCGGCATGCAGATGGCGATCAACGTCCGCGTCAGCGACTTCACAGGCGTCGCGCTGCGCGGCAATGACGAGGCGCAGGCCATCGTCCTCGTGCATCGCGATCCCTCGCTGTCCGTTCCGCTGCTCGTCGGCGCCGACGGCGACGAGCTCGTCGAGGCCTTGGCGATCTGGAGCGAGCTCTTCGCGCTTCCGCAGCTCGACGAAGGCGCGCGCAAGCCCGCAGCCCGCCGCCGCCGCGCCAATGCGATCCGCGCCCGCCGTCCGAAATTCCTGATGCGCCGCCGTGTTGCGATGGCACGCGAGCTGTCGGTTCATCGCGAAGAACGCGAGATCATCGCGAGGAATTAGACGGAATTCACAGTGCCGTAGGGTGGGCAAAGCGAAGCGTGCCCACCTTTTAGTCAATCATTGAGAGATCGTGGGCACGGCGCAAGGGCGCCTTTGCCCACCCTACGGCAGCTACGCCGCCCGCATCACCGCGTCCACCAGCAACCCCGCAAACAGCAGCGCTCCGGCATATTTGTTCGAATAGAACAGGCGCTTGCAGAGCTCGGGATCGTCGATCCGTAAGCGCACGACCTGCGATGCCAGGTGCACGGCGAAGGCGATCAGCCCGAGCCAGGCCGGCCAGCGCGCATCGCCTGAGGCCAGCGCGACGCCAATCAGCATCACAGCGAGCCCGTAGAACAGGATCAGCGCCTGGTGCGTGTGCGCGCCGAACAGGCGCGCGGTGGACTTGACGCCGATCAGCGCGTCGTCGTCGGCGTCCTGATGCGCGTAGATCGTGTCATAGCCGATCACCCATGAAATCGCGCCGGCATAGAGCACCATCGCGGTGACGTCGATGCGGCCGAAGGTGACGGCAAATCCCATCAGGGCGCCCCAGGAGAAGGCAAGCCCGAGCACGACCTGCGGCCACCAGGTGATGCGCTTCATGAAGGGGTAGATCGCGACGATCAGGAGCGAGGCGATGCCGGTCGCAATCGCGAAGCGGTTGAACTGCAGCAGCACGATAAGGCCGATCAGCGCCTGCACGACCATCCAAGCCAGCGCCTGCTTCGTGCTCACCTGCCCCGACGGCAGCGGCCGCGAGCGGGTGCGCTCGACCTTGTCGTCGAGATCGCGGTCGGTGATGTCGTTCCAGGTGCAGCCCGCCCCGCGCATCACGAAGGCGCCGATGAAGAACAGCAGGATGGTGAGCGGCAGTCCGCGGACGTCATGCGCCATGCCGCTCGCGAGCGCCGCCGACCACCAGCACGGCATCAACAGCAGCCATGAGCCGATCGGACGATCGAAGCGGGACAATCGCAAATAAGGCCGCGCCCATGGCGGCGCGAGCGTATCGACCCAGTTGCCGGTGGAATCGGCAACGCGGGCGGATGTGCTAGTGCCCAGTTTTCGAAGTTCGTATTCCATCGCGGCGTATCCCGGTACGAACTTCGAAAACTACAAGGGCACTAGCAAGAAATTATAATTCACGTGCCGCCTATCGATTTGAAGTTCCTATGAGGATCGCGGCAAGCACCGTAGGAACTTCAAATCGGCGGCACGTGTGTCATCGGGTCAGGACATTGCCGTTGAGCGTGTCGAAGGTGCTGCCGCCCTTCTTGCCGGCATTGGCCTCAGGCGCCGAGCCTGAACCGAGCACCTCGCTCAGCGACGGGCCGGCCGGACCGCGCGGCTGGTTCTGCATCTGCTGCGCGACGTTGCAGACCTTCGTCGCCATGGCCTCGGTATTCTTGTGACCGTCCTTCATCTGCGCGCCGATCTGCGCCGGGATTCCGCATTTGGCGGCGTGGGACTCGATGTACTTGATCATCTTGGTCTCAGCCTGGCTGAAATTGCGGATCAGCTTGCAGGCTTCGTCCGGCGGCGCATGACGGTCGCTCGCGGCCTTGATCAGCTTGCCGCGCTTCTCGGCTTCCTCGCGCAGAGGAATGAAAGCCTTCATGCAGTCCTCGCCAGGGCCGCCCTGGGTCGGCGGGGCCGCACTGAACGCACCAGCGCCGCCGACGGGCGCGGCGCCATTCACGGGAAAGGACGATTGCGGTGCCGTGCCGACCGAAGCGGTCGGCGCCGAGCCGTTCACCGGGGGAAACGCGGAACTGGTGGCGGCCTGGTTCGGCAGCGGCGCCGGGAAGGCGCTTTGCGCATAGGCGCCCGCGGTGCTCAGGGTGACCATGGCGGCAGTGATCGGAACCATCAAATGACGGATCATCAGGATAGTCTCTCCGGCAGGAGCTACGGGGTTCAGCGTCTTCCCAATTGAAGCGCAACCAGCGTGTTCGCGTTTTTACGATTCCCGCCGGCGCTTAACAACCCGTTGAATAGGGCAAGAGCGCGGCGCGGGGACGCACCATTTCGGCAATATTTACCCCCGGAATGGCTGCTTTCGGTTAAGAACGGCCCCAAATCGGACCCCTGAACGATGCCCTCCCACGATTTTCGCGCTCCCCGCCTGTTCGTCGACGCTCCTCTTGCCCAGGACGCCAGGATCCCGCTCGACCGCGACCAGAGCAATTATCTCGGCAATGTGCTGCGACTTGCCGCCGGAGCCGAGGTTTTGGCCTTCAACGGCCGCGACGGCGAGTGGCAGGCCGCCATCGAAGGTCGCAAGCGGCCGGACGGCCTCGTGATCCTGCAGCAGACCCGGCCGCAGGACGGGCTGCCGGACGTCGCCTACGTTTTCGCCCCGCTCAAGCATGCCCGGCTGGATTACATGGTCCAGAAGGCCATCGAGATGGGCGCCGCCGCGCTTCATCCGGTCCTGACCCGGTTCACCCAGGCCTCCCGGGTCAACACCGAGCGGATGCGCGCCAATGTCGTCGAGGCGGCCGAGCAATGCGGCATTTTGAGCATCGCCACGGTCGCCGAGCCGGTGCCGCTGGAGCGGTATCTCAGTCAGCGCCCTGCGGGCCGCCTGCTGATCTTCTGCGACGAGGCAGCGGAGGTGCAAAACCCCGTTCAAAGCCTGCAGAACGCGCGCGAAGCAGGACAGGGGATCGACGTGCTGATCGGCCCCGAGGGCGGCTTTGCCGAAGAAGAGCGGGCCCTGCTGCTGCGGCAGCCCAAGATCCTCCGGCTGGCGCTCGGCCCGCGGATCATGCGGGCCGATACCGCTGCCGTGGCCGCCCTGGCGCTGGTACAGGCGGTGCTGGGCGATTGGGGCAATGCCAGCTGATCCCGGCGTTGCCCGCCTGTTAAGCGATTGATCCTTTGGAGGTCGAAACCGCTTTCGGGCCATGCTAAGGGCTGCGCAATTCCTGTCCTTTCCCTTGCCCTGCCCGGTTCCACCGGGACGATGGACCCAGTTATGACCGCGACTGCCACCTCAAATGCTGCCGGCTCCGCCGCCTGGGCGGATACGCTGCTGTTGTCGTTCGCGCAGGCCGGTTACGTCAGGGCCGAGCCCGCCATCCTGCAGCCGGCCGAGCCGTTCCTGGACCTCTCCGGCGAGGACATCCGCAAGAGCCTGTACCTGACCACGGACCTCTCCGGCGAGGAGCTGTGCCTGCGCCCGGACCTGACCATTCCCGTGGCGCGCGATTACCTGAGCTCCGGTCGTGCCGGCCAGCCGGCCGGGTTCAGCTATCTCGGCCCGGTGTTCCGCTACCGCAGCGGCCAAGCCAGCGAATTCCTGCAGGCCGGCATCGAATCGTTCGGCCGCCAGGACCGTGCCGCGGCCGACGCCGAGACGTTGGCGCTCGGGCTCGAAGCGACCGCGGCCTTCGGTGTCCGCGACGTCGAGATCCGCACCGGCGACGTGGCGTTGTTCAATGCGCTGCTCGACGCGCTCGACCTCTATCCGGTCTGGCGCCGCCGCCTGGTCAAGGATTTCAACCGCAAGATCAGCCTGGAAAAGGATCTGGAACGGCTGGCGGCCGCCACCACCGCGACCCGCAGCGAATATGAGGGCGTGCTCGCTGCCCTCGCCGGCTCCGACCGCAAGGCGGCGCTCGCCTTCGTCACCGATCTGATGTCGATCGCCGGCACCACCAATGTCGGGGGACGCACCACGGCCGAGATCGCCGATCGCTTCCTCGAGCAATCGACGCTGAAGGGCGGCGCGCTGCCGCGCGAGGCGATCACCGTGCTCAAGCGCTTCCTGACGATCGCAGGCAATCCCGACGATGCCATCGCCGAGCTGCGCGCGCTCACTGCCGACGCGAAGCTCGACCTCACGGCTGCGATCGACCAGTTCGAGAGCCGGGTCGGCTTCATGGCGGCGCGCGGCATCGACGTGAAGCAGACGCGCTTCTCGACCGCGTTCGGGCGCGGCCTCGACTATTACACCGGCTTCGAATTCGAGCTGCATCACCGGGGCAACGGCGCCGAGCCGCTGGTCGCCGGCGGCCGCTATGACGGGCTGATGACCCAGCTGGGATCGACTGAGCCGATCCCCGCGGTCGGCTTCTCGGTCTGGGTGGATGCGCTGACGAAGATCGGCCGCAAGGTGGGAGCTTAAGTCATGAGCGCGCCATTCGTTCTGGCCGTTCCCTCCAAGGGCCGCCTTCAGGAAAATACCGAAGCCTTCTTCGCCCGTGCCGGCCTCAAGCTGTCGAAGGCTGGCGGCGCCCGCGACTATCGCGGCACGCTTGCAGGCCTCGATCATGTCGAGGTCGCCTATCTCTCGGCGAGCGAGATCGCTTCGCAACTGTCGCGCGGCTTTGCGCATCTCGGCGTCACCGGGGAAGACCTGGTGCACGAGAACATCGCGGACGCCGACAAGCGCGTGTCGCTGATCGATGGGCTCGGCTTCGGCTATGCCGACGTCGTCGTCGCGGTGCCGCAGGCCTGGATCGACGTTCGCACCATGGCCGACCTCGACGACGTCACCACCGGCTTCCGCGAGCAGCATCACATGCGGATGCGGGTCGCGACCAAGTTCGTCAACCTCACCCGCGCCTTCTTCCAGAGCCACGGCATCACCGATTACCGCATTGTTGAAAGCAGCGGCGCGACCGAAGGCGCGCCGGCGGCCGGCAGCGCCGAGTTGATCGTCGACATCACCACCACAGGCGCGACGCTCGCCGCCAACGGCTTGCGGGTGCTCGACGACGGCGTGATCCTGCGCAGCCAGGCCAATCTGGTCGCCTCGAAAGAGGCCAACTGGACGCCGCAGGCGCGGGAGACCGCGCGCGTCATCCTCGATCACATCGCGGCAAGGGCGCGGGCCAACAAGTATCGCGAGGTCCGCACCCGCTTCCGGCAATGCGACGCCGCGCTGCTCGGCGAAGCCCATGGCCGGTTCGGCGTCGAGGCCCCGTTCGGCGGACCGACCTCGTCAGGCATGCTGACGTTGCACTGCCCGCCGGGACAGCTCTATGCGCTGGCAAGCTTCCTGCGCGAGCATGGCGCCGAAACCGTCTCGGTGGTTTCGCTCGACTACGTGTTCGACCGGGAGAACCCGCTGTTCGCCAAGCTGGAGGCGTTCCTGCGGCAGTGAGCCTCAGGTCCGCTCAGCATTTCCGTTCAGCTTTGCGACAGCAAATGGCAGCTACCATATGCTGTTGAGACGACTTTGAACGCCTCTGGAACCTTGATCGATGACGTTGGGCTCTGACGTTTCCGGCATGACGACGACCGCAAGCACCGCGGCCGCGAAGGGACTGTCGATCGTCGTCCCCGTCTACAACGAGGCGGCGGGCCTTGCCGCCCTGCACCAGCGCATCTGCGATCTCGCAAAAACCTTGCGGGAGCGCTATCGCCTGGCTTGCGAGGTCGTCTATGTCGACGACGGCAGCAAGGATGCGACGCTGGCGATCGCCCGCGCGCTGCCGGCCGACGCGATCGACGTCCAGGTGGTGTCGCTGTCGCGCAATTTCGGCAAGGAAGCGGCCCTGATGGCCGGCCTCGACCATGCCCGGCTCGGCGCCGTCATGTTCATGGACGGCGACGGCCAGCATCCGCCAGCGCTGATCGAACAGCTGGTACGGCATTGGATCGATGACGGCTATGACGTCGTCTACACCGCCAAGGCGCATCGCGACAACGAGACCTTCCTGCGCCGGGTCGCCGTGCACGGTTTCTACGCGCTGATCAATTGGGGGGCACGGCAGAAGATTCCCGAGGACGCCGGCGACTTCCGCCTGCTGTCACCGCGCGCGGTCACAGCGCTAAGGCAGCTGCCCGAGCGCAACCGGTTCTTCAAGGGCCTCGCCAGCTGGATCGGCTTCCGCCAGATCCGCGTCGACTATGAGCCGTCCGCGCGCGCCCATGGCGTTACCACCTTCAACGCCGCAAGCCTGCTCGGCCTGTCGATCGAGGGCCTGACCTCGTTTTCGGTGGCACCCCTGCGCTTCGCCAGCCTGCTCGGCGTCATTCTCGCCGGCGGCGCCTTCCTGTTCGGCCTTTCGATCCTCTGGGAGGTGTTCACGACCGGCAAGCAGGTGCCCGGCTATCCCTCGCTCGTGATCGGCCTGATGACGATCGGCGGCGTTCAGCTCATCATGATCGGCATCGTCGGCGAATATATCGGCAAGATCCTCTCCGAGCTGAAGGCGCGCCCGATCTACTTCGTCGCCGAGCATAGCGAAAAGCACTTCGAAGCCGGCAAGGCGGACGAGGCCGCGAAGAGGACGGCCGCCGAATGAGCGCGGCCGCGGGTCTGCGGCGGATCTGGCTCTGTGCCGACGATTACGGCATCAGCCCGGGCGTCAACCGCGCCATCCGCGACCTGATCGAACGCGGCCGCCTCAACGCCACCTCGGTGATGATGGTGGGTCCTGCAATCGCGCGCAGCGACGTCGAGGCGCTTCAGGCCTCGGCGAAGACGAGCCCCCGCTGCGCGATCGGATTGCACGTGACGCTGTCGGCGCCGTTCCGCCCCCTCACCATGCATTTCCGCCCGCTCGACGGCGACATGTTCATGCCGTTTCCGAAGCTGCTGCGCGCGGGCGTTTTGCGGCGGCTCGACCGCGAATTCTTCCGCAACGAGGTGAAGGCGCAGCTCGCCGCCTTCGCCGAAGCGTTCGGGCGTGCGCCTGACTTCGTCGACGGCCATCAGCATGTGCAGCTCTATCCGCAGGTGCGCGACGGCTTCGTCGATGCGGTCAGCGAAGGCGCCCCGAACGCCTGGGTGCGCCAGGGCGGCCGCGACCTGCCGCTCAAGCAGCGGTTGGCCTCACCCAAGGCCATCGTGCTCGACGTCCTCAGCGCGCAATTCCGCCGCCGTGCCGGCAGCGCGGGGCTCAGCTTCAACCCGGGCTTTGCCGGCGCCTATGACTTCACGCGGGCGGCCGATTTTGGCGAGCTGATGCGGCAATTCCTGGAAGGCTTGCCGGATGGCGGCCTCGTGATGTGCCATCCCGGCTTCGTCGACGATGTCCTCGCCGGCCTCGATCCGATGACGGATGTCCGCGAACGCGAGCACGCCTATCTGGCCGGCGACGACTTCGCGCGTCTGCTGGCGGACAGCCGCGCCACGCTGGGATGACACCGACGGACGGCAAGCCGCGAGGCAGCTTGTCGCATACCGAAATTTAATCCGGCCGGCACTGTTGGGGCCACAATGGAACCCTACATCTGCTTCGCGCTTGTTTTGCGCGAGGGAGACTGATCATGACGCCGCAGGAACGCCAGCTCGTCGACGACCTTTTCGACCGGCTTTCGAAACTGGAAAACGCACCGCGCGATCCCGACGCGATCGCCGCGATCTCGGACGGGCTGCGCAAGGCACCCGGCGCGATCTATGCGCTGGTGCAGACCACGCTGCTGCAGGACGAAGCGCTGAAGCGCGCCCATAACCGCATTCAGGAGCTGGAAGCGGCCCATGGGCCCGAGCAGGCGCAGTCCGGCGGCTTCCTCGACACCATGCGCGATACGCTGTTCGGCGGAGGCCCCTCGCGCGGCTCGGTTCCGAACGTGCCGCCACGTGACGCGCGGCCGGTCTGGAACAGCGGCGGAGCGATGCAGCAGACGCAGCCGGGCTACGGTCAGCCCCCTTACGGCCAAGGTCCAGGCCAAGCTCCAGGTCAGGGCCCGGGCCAGGGTTATGGCGCACCGCCGATGGGCGGTGGCGGCGGCTCGTTCCTCGGCACCGCGGCGGCAGCTGCCGCCGGCGTCGTCGGCGGCTCGCTGCTGCTCTCCAGCATCCGCGGCATGATGGGCGGATCGCATCAGCAGGCCTTTGGCGACACCAACGCCCTCGGCGACCGCGGCGCTGGTGGAAGTCCTTGGGGCGGCAGCGACCAGTCCGGCGGCTCGCTCGCGCGCGATGCCGGTCTCAACGACATCGGCTCGAACCGCGAGTCGCGCCAGAGCTTCTCCGACCAGGCGAACAACGATCGTAACGACAACGACCAGAACTACGGCGACAACAACGACGACGGCAATACGGACGTGGCCGACGACAGCGATTTCGGCGGCGACGACGATGGCGGTAGCGATTACGCGTGAGCAATTCGCCCGAAAGATCCGGACGGCCGCCTCTCGGCGGCCGTTTCTTTTAGAGCATGGCTCGAGCGCCTTTTGTGCCACGGCAAGCAGAGAGGACGCTCGATATAATATGACTATTTTGCAGCATCATTGGACTGAGCTGAACGTTACCCGACGCGCCTGAATTCACCATGACAAATCAAATCGCCGTCTGACGCGCGCGACCGTAGACTCCCGGATTTCCAAATTCGGACATGGGTGTTCAACTGGAAGAACACGTTGCTCATGCCACACTACCGATGTGGTTGCCTCTTTTAGTTATAGTCGGGGTCTTAAAAATGAGTCCATTTCAGCAGCGCATCGCAACCCTGACCACCGTGACAACTCATCTCATCACCGAGTTGTACGAGTTGGAGGGACTGCACGAACTCGTCAAGAAGGCCGAGCTGTCGGCGCGGCGGTTGAACCGCTCCGCTCGCGCATCGCTTGCCCGTTCATCAACTCCTCGTCGCTGCTCTGTTGCCCCCCGTCTGGCTTCGACGCGGCATCGTCGGCCAGCCTAGACTCTAGCCGGAGAACGTACGCCGGCGGCACGCAACGCCTTCGATGCCGCGCGTCGCGAGCCGACGCGACACGCGGAATTGACGGCTCGCAGCGAGCGCTGGGCTACATCACCACGACCTTGGTGCCGACATTGACGCGGCCGTAGAGGTCGATGACGTCTTCGTTGCGCATGCGGATGCAGCCGGAGGAGACGTTGGTGCCGATGGTCCAGGGCTCGTTGGAACCGTGGATGCGGTACAGCGTCGAGCCCAGATACATCGCGCGGGCGCCGAGCGGATTCTCCGGACCGCCTTCCATGTGCCGGGGCAAATCGGGGCGGCGCGCGATCATTTCGGCCGGCGGCGTCCAGTCCGGCCATTCGCGCTTGGCTGTGATCGCCTTCACGCCGGACCAGGTGAAGCCGGGACGCCCGACGCCAATGCCGTAGCGCATCGCCCTGCCGTTGCCCTCGACGAGATAGAGGAACTTGTTCGGGGTATCGACCACGATGGTGCCGGGACTTTCCTTGCCGCTATAGTCAACAGATTGCTTCTCGAATCTTGGATCGAACTGACGCTGCCGCGGATCGGCCGTCTCCTGCTGAACCGCGCCTTGCTGATATCCACCCTGCATCTGCGGCTCGCCCATCGGCGGCAGGCGGCGCTGGTCGTAATAGCCGGGCTGCTGTTGATAGACCGGCCGCTCGGGCGCGTAGGCCGGACCGCGGCCCGGTCCGTCGCCGAACAGGAACTCGATGAAGCCGCCGCCCATGTTCGCATTGGAGGCGACGCGCACCGGCGCCGGCGGCACCTGCGGCTGGTAGAGCACCGCGGGCGGATCATTCGGCACCGAATTGTCGAAGGCGCTCGCACTGTTGGCGCCGGCAATGAAGGTGCAAGCGCTGCCGAGCAGCGCGACAGACATTTTCTTGAACATCGACGTACTCTGTACTGTTTCGTCTAGATCACATGCGCCGTGGAGAGCTGATGGCTGGTCCGCGCCCCCGACGTGGTCAATAAAAGGCAAAAGCCGTTTTGTTTGGTAAACAGAAGCGGCGTTTGGATTCACCACGTCGTCAGCAGTGGGGCAATTTGGCGATCAGCGTTTATTTTCGATGAACGCCGCGCGCGCATGGTTAATCGCTTCTTTGCGCGCCGTCGCGCGCAGCCGCACAACAGTTCCTGCCGTGAACTTCGTGTTAAATCGCTTCTGCCTACAAAGACGCGTGAGTGAGGTGGGGGGAGTATCCTGATGGCTGTTCACCGCAAACGTTTTCGCGTCGAGGATATCGCTGGTGGCGAGATGCCGATTTTGGACGTAACTGAAGAGGCAATCCCGATGCATAGCGAGATCATGGCCGAGCTACGTGCGATCCGTGCGCAGATGGCGAAGGGCGCCGCGCCCTTGCCCTTGTCCGGCAGCGCAGCCATGGCGGCGATCGACGCCTCCACCGCCCACGAACTTTCCGAGGCTCGTACCATGCTCGATACCTATCGAGCCCAGATCGAGCAGTGCGAGAAGCTGAAGGTCGAGCTCGACCTCATCCATGACGCCATCGACCGCACCAAGCGCGAAATCGCGACGCTGCACGGCAAGAGCTTCGACGGCGGCGAAATGGCCAAGGTCAATGGCGAGCTAGGCGCGGTGGTCGGCGGCACCGAGCAGGCGACCCAGCAGATCCTCGAAGCCGCGGAATCGATCGACCAGGCCGCCAGCGCGATGTCCAAGGTGGACTCGATCGACCAGCAGAAGCGGCTCGCCGACGACATCCAGGAACGCGTCATCTCGATCTTCGAAGCCTGCAACTTCCAGGACCTGACCGGCCAGCGCATCAGCAAGGTGATGGGCACGATGAAGTTCATCGAGCAGCACATCAATGCGATGATGGAGATCTGGGGCGGCGTCGACGCGATCAAGTCGCACGTCGTGCCGCCGGTCGACAATCGCAGCGAGGACGACAAGCTTCTCAACGGCCCCAAGCTCGCCGGCGACGTCGGCCACGCCTCGCAGGACGACATCGACGCGCTGTTCGACTGAGCGCGCGACATAGGAATAACAAAACGCCGGCCTGGGGGCCGGCGTTTTTGTTTTGTGCCATCAAGCGAGACTGCCCCTCCTCCCCTTGTGGGAGAAGGTGGCGCGAAGCGCCGGATGAGGGGTTGCTTCAGCGAATTCGAATGAGAGTTGGACTCGGGGAGAGATACCCCTCACCCGTCTCGCCGCTACGCGGCGAGCCACCCTCTCCCACAAGGGGAGAGGGTTATAGCGCGTGGCGTTAGACCATCACGCCCGCGGCGCGCAGCGGACGTAGACCATGTTGCCGTAGCGGGTGGCGGCATCCTTGTCGATGAAGCGGGTGATCAGGACGCGGCCGTCGAAGGAGATGATTTCGCGGTCCTGCTCGCCGGGGGTCGGACCCGCCGGCCCGATGTAGTTCTTGCCGCTCGGCGAGCCCTTCAGCCGCAGCTCCTGGGGCGTTGCCTGGTCGGCCAGATGCATGATCACGCCGCCGGAGGAGCCGGCGGTGATCACGTAGGGATTTTTGCACTGGGCCCGGGCGGCCGCCTCGGTGCGGGCGCGGTCGGCCGGGTTCTGGAACGAGGCGAGGCCCCAGCGGCCGACGATCTCGTCGCCGCGAATGGTCGCAGGCATTTCGGGCGCGACGCCCGGCTCGGCTTCGGGCGGCGGCGAGGACGACGAGAAGGACGGCAGGCTCATGCCGCCGCCGCAAGCGCCCAGCAGCAGCGCCAGACATGAGGCGGCGGCCAGATTGGCAACCGTGCGCGCGTGAGCTGAACTGATCATGGCATTCCCCCGAACAAGACCATGGCCGCACCCCTCCTGCAGCCAAGCGCAAAACCGCTGCCGGAGCAATGACGTCCTTTAATACGTCGGCGCCCCGAACAAGTTTCCAGTGCCACCATCCTATATCCGCCTCACCAATCGCTTAACCACCTTTGCTTGACAGGATCGCGGCCAAGCCATATTTCCGGGCCCACTATTAGCACTCGGAAAGCCCGATTGCTAAGCACGCCGTTCGATCCTCGGGATAGGGGATGGACGGAAGCGCCGCCCCACCCACTTCCACTACTTCCGAAGCGAGCCTCCAAAGGGAAACGTCATGGCTAAATCCAAATTTCGTCCGCTGCATGACCGTGTCGTGGTCAAACGTATCGACGCCGAGGAAAAGACCAAGGGCGGCATCATCATTCCGGACAGCGCCAAGGAAAAGCCGTCCCAGGGCGAGGTCGTCGCCGTCGGCCCCGGCGGCCGTGACGAGACCGGCAAGCTGACCCCGATCGACCTCAAGGTCGGCGACCGCGTGCTGTTCGGCAAATGGTCGGGCACCGAGGTCAAGATCGACAACGAAGAGCTCCTGATCATGAAGGAGTCGGACATCATGGGCGTACTGGCCTAAGGCCATCCGCCTGAACAGCCGCTGAATGTCTCATCGTCATGCCCGGGCAGAAGCGCGAAGCGCGTCTTCGCGCTAGGCGACCCGGGCATCCATCGTTTTTCGCAGGATGATGGATTGCCGGGTCAGGCCCGGCAATGACGGAGAGAGAAGCGCCGCAGACACATCACCAAACACGAGGGATTGCTAAAATGGCTGCCAAAGACGTCAAGTTTTCCGGAGACGCGCGCGATCGCATGCTGCGCGGCGTCGACGTTCTCGCCAACGCCGTCAAGGTGACGCTCGGCCCGAAGGGCCGCAACGTCGTCATCGAGAAGAGCTTCGGCGCCCCCCGCATCACCAAGGACGGCGTCACCGTCGCCAAGGAGATCGAGCTCGAGGACAAGTTCGAGAACATGGGCGCCCAGATGGTGCGTGAGGTCGCCTCCAAGACCAACGACCTCGCCGGCGACGGCACCACCACCGCCACCGTGCTGGCCCAGGCCATCGTGCGCGAAGGCGCCAAGGCGGTTGCCGCCGGCATGAACCCGATGGACCTCAAGCGCGGCATCGACAGCGCGGTTGCGGCGGTCATCAAGGACATCGAGAAGCGCGCCAAGCCGGTCGCCGCCTCCTCCGAGGTCGCCCAGGTCGGCACCATCTCCGCCAACGGCGATGCCGCCATCGGCAAGATGATCGCCCAGGCGATGCAGAAGGTCGGCAACGAAGGCGTCATCACCGTCGAAGAGAACAAGTCGCTCGACACCGAAGTCGACATCGTCGAGGGCATGAAGTTCGACCGCGGCTATCTCAGCCCCTACTTCGTCACCAACCCCGAGAAGATGACCGCCGAGCTCGAGGATGCCTACATCCTCCTGCACGAGAAGAAGCTTTCGGGCCTGCAGGCCATGCTTCCGGTGCTGGAAGCCGTGGTGCAGTCGGGCAAGCCGCTCGTCATCATCGCCGAAGACGTCGAGGGCGAGGCGCTGGCCACCCTGGTCGTCAACCGCCTCCGCGGCGGCCTCAAGGTCGCCGCCGTCAAGGCGCCGGGCTTCGGCGATCGCCGCAAGGCCATGCTCGAGGACCTCGCCATCCTCACCGGCGGCCAGCTCATTTCCGAAGACCTCGGCATGAAGCTCGAGAACGTCACGGTGAAGATGCTGGGCCGCGCCGGCAAGGTCGTGATCGACAAGGAGAACACCACGATCGTCAAGGGCGCCGGCAAGAAGCCGGACATCGAGGCCCGTGTCGGCCAGATCAAGGCGCAGATCGAGGAGACCACCTCGGACTACGACCGTGAGAAGCTTCAGGAGCGTCTCGCCAAGCTGGCCGGCGGCGTCGCGGTGATCCGCGTCGGCGGCGCCACCGAGATCGAGGTCAAGGAGAAGAAGGACCGCGTCGAGGACGCCCTCAACGCCACCCGCGCCGCGGTGCAGGAAGGCATCGTCCCCGGCGGCGGCGTCGCGCTGCTCCGCGCCAAGAAGGCGGTGGGCCGTCTCACCAACGCCAATGCCGACGTCCAGGCCGGCATCAACATCGTGCTGAAGGCGCTGGAGGCTCCGATCCGCCAGATCTCCGAGAACGCGGGCGTGGAAGGCTCGATCGTGGTCGGCAAGATCCTTGAGAACAAGTCCGAGACCTTCGGCTTCGACGCCCAGAACGAGGACTATGTCGATATGGTCGAGAAGGGCATCATCGATCCCGCCAAGGTGGTGCGCACCGCGCTCCAGGACGCCTCCTCCGTGGCCGGCCTGCTGGTCACCACCGAGGCCATGGTCGCCGAAACGCCGAAGAAGGAAGCCTCGCCCGCGATGCCCGGCGGCGGCGGCATGGGCGGCTTCTGAGCCTCCGTTCCGTTACAATGTTGCGAAGGCCGCCTCCGGGCGGCCTTCTTTTTTGCCGACCCTGCCCCTCCGCTTTCCGATTCAACCGACGGCCAAAACCCACTACGGTGACGCGCCGATTCGAATAGTTTGGGCATGATCCTCTCGGAAAACCGCTTCACACTTCTCCGAATCATGCCCGTTGCGCGAGGATTTCATCGATGCGTGCGCTTCTGGTTTGTTCGACAGCCCTTTTGGCAGCTCTGCTTGCAGCTTCGCCGCATCCCGCGTCCGCCCAGATGAAGCTGTCGCCGAGGGCCACGACGCCCGGTGGTCCGGAGACACGCTATTTCACCTCGATCGACGGGCTGATGGACGGCAATGCCGACGTGATCCTGAAGGAGACGCGCCAGGGCAAGACGGTGACGGCGGCCGTGCTCGACGTCTGCTATCCCGTCGCAAAGAATTCCGACCGCAAGGACCGCTTCGTCGTCAACCTCCAGGTCGCGGGCCAGACCCTGACCGGCACCACGCAGAGCATCAGCGAGAAGGCGCCCATCAGCGTCAAGCTGCTGCGCAAGCAGGCCGGGGACACCTTCGAATTCCGCGGCCAGATCAGCATTGGTCAGGTGGTGACTGAGGTGACCTCGCCCGACAATTCCGATCTCAGCGAGAAGGAATTTCAGGACAACCAGACCTCCGACGACGGCATCACGCCGCAGCCGAAGGATTTCACCGATGTCTCGCCGGAGGCGATCGCGGTCAAGGTCAAGCTCGATAATGCAACCGACTTCCTGAAGAGCCTGAAGGGCCAGGCGGTCGAGGTGACGCTGGCGAGTCTCACGGTCGGCTGCGATGCGCTACGCGCAGGCGAGCAGACCATCAACATGTCGGTCGATCCCGAGCGCGCCGGCGCGTTGTTGGCGAAATTCAAGGCGACGCCGGGCGTCACCTCCGCGGGCTGGACCGCGGGCATGACCGAGATGGACCGCACCATCCGCTTCGCCGCGGCCGACTGGCGCGAGGGCGACAAGATCAGCAAGGACAAGCTCGCGGCCGCCGTTTCGAACGTTTTGAGCCGGACGCTCGCGGCAAAGCCGGTCTCGCAGAGCTTCAACCCCGCCACAGGCAAGCTCAAGCTGGTCTTCAAGCGGCCGAACCCGGATTTCCCCGCGCTCGATCTCACGGACACGATCGAGGTCGCAGGGCTCGTCTCGCCCGACAAGCCGGGCACGACCGACAAGCTCATGCTGTGGATCGGCAGCCCCGCGACCACGACCGCCGACGAGAGCAGCGGCGCCAAGCTCAATCTCTCCGACGACACGTCGGTCGACGAGGAAGGCGAGCAGCCCGACGACAACGGTTCGGTCGAGGCGCTCGCCAAGGAGCTCAGGGGCCAGCGCTGGGACGCCGACAAATCGGTTTGGAAGTGACGCAGTCATTCCGGGGCGGTGCGAAGCACCGAGCCCGGAATCTCGAGATTCCGGGCTCGCGCTTCGCGCGCCCCGGAATGACCAAACGGTCAATTCCCCGTCGTCCGAAAACGCAGTGGCTTCGGGCCGATCAGCGTCAGCACGTCGCCCTGACGCTTCCAGGTTTCGACACTGCTCAGTGCTGCGACCAGATCGTCGTCGGCCTGCGCCCTTGCCGGCTGGCAGGAGCGGTCCTGGATCTGACCAGGGACAAAAATCACGGTGTTGCCGGCGACTGAGAACTGGCCCTTGCCGCCCTTGCACCAGAGCTCGAGCACGACCTCACCATGGTCGCCGATCTCGATGTTCGGAATTCGCTTCGAGCCTGCTTGCGGCAACGCTTCCAGCGTCATCTCGGTGCCGAACGGGAAACCATCCTCGGCACGCGCGACAATGGACATCGCGAGCATTGCAACCGCAGCACACACCAATCGCTTGAGCGAAACCATGAGACCTCTCGTCCGACCTGATTTGCCGCACCTTCTATAAGACGGCGGCGCCATTGAGAAGGTTCGCGCCACCTGGAGCGCGATGAGATTTGATTGGACGCAAAAATCCCCGCGGGGCGGAACCTCGCGGGGATTTGCGTTCGAGCCGGAGTTGGCCTGCTACTTCAGGACCATTGCCGTGAACGGCCAGACATAGGCCTGCAACGTCACGAGCACGCCGACGAGACAGGCCAGCACGATCGAGTGCCAGAACACGAAGCGCAGGATCGTGCCCTCGTGCCCGTACCAGTTGGTGGCGGTGGAGGCGACGACGATCGACTGCGCGTCGATCATCTTGCCCATCACGCCGCCGGACGAGTTCGCCGCGGCCATCAGGACCGGCGACAGGCCGAGCTGCTCGGAGGTGATCTTCTGCAAGTTGCCGAACAGCACGTTGGACGCCGTGTCCGATCCCGTCAGCGCCACGCCCAGCCAGCCGAGCAGCGTGCCGAAGAAGGGATAGAGCACGCCGGTTGCGGCGAAGGCGAGGCCCAGCGTCGCGTCGACGCCGGAGAGCCGCGTCAAGGTGCCGATCGCCAGCATCGCCGAGATCGTGATCAGCGAGATCGCACAGAGCCGGATGGTACGGCCGTACTCGGTCACGAGCTTGCCGGGACCGACGCCCATCAGGACACCGGAGATGATCGCCGCGATCAGCATGCCCGTGCCGGTGAAGGACAGGTAGGTGAAGCCGAACACGGCGCTCTCTTTCGTCGGCCCTGGCGCGACCGGCGGCATCTTGTTGATCATCTGGTGCAGCTCGGGCACGGGATAGTTCCAGACGAAGATCGAATTCGCCCAGGCCTTGAACGCCCCGTTGCCCCAGATCAGCATCACGACGCAAACGATGATCCAGGGCAGCAGCGCGCCGAACAGTTCGCTCTGGGTCAGCGGCGTCTTGTCGAGCGGTTTGGCCGCCGCCATGGTGGCTGCCGATTCATCGCGGCCGCGCAGCGCCGGCGACAGCCAGAGCTGCCTCGGCTGCCAGACTTTGAGGAACAGGATCAGCGCGCCCATCGAGATCAGCGACGCACCAATGTCGACGATCCAGGGATTGATGAAGTTCGAGATCACGAATTGCGGAATCGCGAACGACACGCCGGTGACCAGGATCGCCGGCCAGACATCCTTCATGCCCTTCCAGCCCGCGAACGCCCACACCACCCAGAACGGCACGATCAGCGAGAAGACCGGCAATTGCCGGCCGACCATCGCGCCGAGGATGTAGGGATCGAGCCCGGTGACCGAGGCAAGGCCCTGGATCGGCGTGCCCAGCGCGCCATAGGCGACCGGCGCGGTGTTGGCGATCAGCGACAGGCCGGACGCCGCGAGCGGCGAGAAGCCGAGGCCGATCAGCACGGCACCGGTGATGGCGACCGGCGTGCCGAAGCCCGAGGCGCCCTCGAAGAACGCGCCGAAGGAGAACGCGATCAGCAGCAATTGCAGCCGCCGGTCCTCGGTGACGCCGCCGATGGCGCGCTTGAGCAATTCGAAGCGTCCCGTGCTCACCGTCACCTGGTAGAGGAAGATGACGTTGAGCACGATCCAGCCGATCGGGAAGAAGCCGGTGACGATCCCCAGCACCGAGGCGCGGATCGACATGTTCGCCGGCATGGTGAAGACGAAGATCGTGATCAAATTGGCCACGATCACGGCGATGATCGCCGCGATATGCGCCTGGACGCGGCCGCTCGCGATCAGGACCAGCAGCGTGACGACGGGCACCGCCGCCGCAATCGTCGACAGCACCGGGCTGTTCAGCGGATCATAGACTTGATTCCACATGGTCTTCCTCCCCCACGCATGTTTGCGGCAGACGGCCCGCGTGGAGAGCCGATCGTGCTTGACGCTGGAAGCGATAACCCCCGAGCTGGACGCGAATTCCTTGCGAATGCGGCGGTTCCCGTCCCGCTCACAAGCTCGCGAAATCCCGGAGCACCCCACCCCGCGCCGTCGAACCCCATGCTAGGGTTGCAAGCTGCGACAAGCCAACGCAAATTGCAGCACTTGCGACTTTAGTCTAAGCGCGCCCATTTCCGCCATTGCCTCAAGCCTCTGGCTCCGGGCCGTTGTGCACATCCCCCTAGGAGACTCCGCTCTGTGAAGAACCTCACCGCCACGCTCGCGATCGTCTGGCGAATCGCCGTCCCCTATTTCCGGTCGGAAGACAAATGGGCCGGCCGCGGCCTGCTCGCCGTCGTCGTCGCAATGGAGCTGGTGCTGGTCGCGATCAACGTGCTGCTCAATCAGTGGCAGAACCGGTTCTACAGCGCATTGCAGGCCTACGATCTGCCCGAATTCGTCAAGGAGGTCTGGATCTTCCTTGGGCTTGCCTTCACCTTCGTCGCACTGGCCGTCTACAAACTCTACCTGAACCAGTGGCTCCAGATCCGCTGGCGGCAATGGCTGACGCAACACTATCTCGGCGAATGGCTCGAGGGCGCCACGCATTACCGCATGCAGCTCAAGGGCGATGCCGCCGACAATCCGGACCAGCGCATCACCGAGGACGTCAAGAATTTCGTCGAGCAAACGCTGACCATCGGCCTCGGTCTTTTGTCGTCGATCGTGACGCTGGCCTCGTTCGTCGTCATCCTCTGGGGTCTGTCCTACAAGGCCCCGTTGTACATTTACGGCACCGATATCCTCGTGCCCGGTTTTCTGGTCTGGTGCGCCCTGGCCTACGCTATTCTGGGTACCGCGCTGACCCACTGGATCGGCGCCCCGCTCATCAATCTCAATTTCGAGCAGCAGCGCTTTGAGGCCGACTTCCGCTTCAACCTGATCCGCGTGCGCGAAAATTCCGAGCAGATCGCCCTTTTGAAAGGCGAGAACGCGGAGCGAGGGCATCTCCTGCGGCGCTTCGGCTTCGTCATCGGCAATTGGTACGAGATCATGGGCCGGACCAAGCGCCTGACCGCCTTCACGGCAAGCTACGGTCAGGCTGCAACGCTCTTTCCCTATGTGGTGGTGGCGCCTGCCTACTTCGCCAAGCGCATCCAGCTCGGCGACATGATGCAGACCGGCTCGGCGTTCGGCAGCGTGCAGGATGCGCTGTCGTTCTTCGTCACCGCCTATCGCTCGCTCGCAGAGTGGCGCGCGGTGATCGCCCGCCTCGATGGCTTCGAGATGTCGGTCAGCTCTGCCGCCCACGGCGCGGCGCTCGAACCGACCATCGACATCGCACCATCGAACGGCAAGGCAATCGCGCTCGAGCAACTGCTCGTCAAACTGCCGAACGGCGCGCCTCTGGTCGCAGCCGATGCCTTCACGATCCAGCCGTCGGAGCGGGTGCTGGTGACCGGCCCGTCGGGCTCCGGCAAGTCGACACTGTTCCGGGCCATTGCCGGCGTCTGGCCGTTCGGCACCGGCACGATCGCCATTCCCGAGACGTCGAAGCTGATGATGCTGCCGCAGCGGCCGTATTTCCCGATCGGCGCGCTTGGCGACGCCGTCATCTACCCGACCGAGCACGGCTCGGTCCCGCCCGAGAAGATCCGCGACGCCTTGATTGCAGTCGGCCTGCCGCGGCTGGCGGACCGGCTCGACGAGCACGGCCACTGGAACCGGACATTGTCGCTCGGCGAACAGCAACGCCTTGGGCTCGCTCGTGCAGTGCTGCACATGCCGGACTATCTCTTCCTCGACGAGGCGACCGCCTCGCTGGACGAGCCGTCCGAGGACCGGCTTTATCGGCTGCTGACGGAGAAGCTGCCGCAGGCCACCATTGTCTCGATCGGCCACCGCTCGACGCTCGACGCCTTCCACACCCGGAAGGTGGCATTGGTGGAGGACGGCGAGATCCACGTCCTCGGTAAAGCCGTCGAGCCGGCCCGGGCGGAGCCGACCGCGGCGCGCTGAGGCGCGGCGCAGCGGCGGTCTGTTCGGTGCGCGCGGCTCGAGCGGCCGCTCCGCAACCCTCGTCACGTCCGGGCTGGTCTCGCCCGCCCGGCTTTCGCCTCGCCGAAGCAGCCCCGCAGGCGCGTCAGGCCCGGCCATGACGATGTGGCCACATCGCGCTCGCCGCGCACGGCACGCGTAGCTCCAGCCGTCGCCCTCTCTCCAAAGTAAAAGGGCGGCAGATCGCTCTGCCGCCCTCGTCAAATCGTTTCGGAAAGACCTTACTTCAGGTTGCTCATCGCGGTCAGGTCGACCGAGAGCTTGGCGACGCCCGCCGCGCTGCACCAGTTGGAGCCGAACGCAGTGGCCGCATTGGCGCCGCCATTGATCGGCGTCACGAAGCCAGGGCTGGAGTTGGTGGCCGAGAAGTCGCTGGTGAAGGCGTTGCAATTACCCTTCGACAGGTCCGTGTCGTAGTAGCGCAGGTCGAGGGTGAACACCTTGTAGGTGAAGCCGACACCGAGATTCCAGGTGTTGTAGCTCGGCTCCTTGATGCCGTTGGCGTACAGGGGGTCACCCGCAATGCCGTAGAAGATGTCGGAGGTGCCGAGCCACTGGCGGCCGAACTCGCCCGATACGTACATGCCGACGCCGCTGGCACCAAAGGTCGTGCTCGGCGCGGTCCACTTGGCGGTGATCGAGGCATAGTTGCCCCAGGCGCCGAGGTTCAGGAAATTCGGCGAGTAGTACTCGTTGAAGCCGACCGTCCACTGGTCGTTGATGGCGATGTTCAGCTTGGCATAGGCTTCGAAGAAGCTCGCGTCCTTCTTGGCGAAGTTGCCGTTGATCGGAAGGCCGATCGCGCCCTGGGAGTTGTCGAGGCTGGTGCCGCAATTGCCCTGAGCAAGGGTGCCCTGCGAGCCGAAGCAGCTTCCGCCCGGATACAGGTAGCCCCAGACACCGAAGTCGAAGGCGAACATGCCGAAGGTCGGGCGGATACCGCCGTAAATATCGACTTCGGCGGCGGCGCGGTTCGGGAAGGAGATGCTCGACGCGGACGTACCGATGTAGAGCTGGAGGTCCTTGTTGACGTTGTAGCGCGGCTCGAAATAGGCCGTGACCGACGGATTATGGTTCGACTGGGTGACACCGCGGAAGATGTAGTCGCTCATGATACCGGCGCCGAAGGCGATATCCCAGGGATCGAAGGCGGGCGGCGGCGGGGCCTTCAATGCCTTCACGCGCAAGTCTGCCGCGAAAGCCGAACCCGTCGTCACCATTGCCAGCGCCGTTGCCAACAAAGCCAGTTTTTTCATTTCGATCCCCATCGCCAGTTCTTACCCAGTCGGATCCCGGAAGCCCCCGGGGCAAACGACTTGTCTGCAAAATTGCGTTACTGCGACAATCTGGATTGAGGGAGGGGGACCGTGAAGCAAAAATCACGGGCATCTGCCGACTTTTTGGGCGTTTTGACGATTCCACGAAAGGTTGTCGGGCTGTGTGTCTTCTCGATCACATTATTTGCATTCCAAAGTGCACGGCAGGACCCGTGCAAGTACGGGGAAGGCGGCTAGCGTGGCATCCGGGCTACGAATCAAACAGGCGCCGTGAACGGAAGGCTTCCGGAGGCCCTGCGGCGATGCAAAAAGGCCGCAGCGTCACCGCAGCGGCCTTCTCTGTTGTTGGCGATCGCGGTCGCTGGATGGGACCTAGCCTTGTCCCTCGGCCGGCGCCGCTTCCGCAGAAGACGAAGGCATCGCCCAGCTCGTCTCGGCGGCCGGCTCGGGAGCCGGAGCTGGCGCCGGCGCTGACGGCTTCGGCGCGGGAGCTGCCTTCGCCTTCTTCGGTGCCGCTTTCTTCGCGGCCTTCTTCGGAGCAGCCGGCTTGGCTGCTTTCTTGGCTGCCTTCTTCACAGCCTTCTTGGCGGCCTTCTTTGGGGCGGCCTTCTTCGAAGCTTTCTTGGCTGCTTTCTTGGTAGATTTTTTGGCAGACTTCTTCGCGGACTTCTTGGCTGCCTTCTTCGCGGATTTCTTCGCCGCTACAGCCTTCTTCGCCTTTTTGGCCTTCTTGCTTTTTTTCTTCTTCGCTTTCGCCATCGTGGTCCTCCTGTTGTCGACGAACAATGGTCGATCGGGCGTCGTTCTACCGTCGCCTCCGGAGGAAAGCTCAGGCTTGAAAGCTCAAACTTGCGCGTTCAATGCCGGCCGCGACCCGCCCGTAGCCCAATCGAGAAGCTCAATCGTGTGTACGACCGGAACTGACGTGCCACTGGCAATCTGCACCATGCAGCCGATATTGCCCGCGGCAATCATGTCCGGCTTGACGCTTGCGATGTTGGCGACCTTGCGATCGCGCAACCGGCCCGCAAGCTCGGGCTGGAGAATGTTGTAGGTCCCCGCCGAACCGCAACACAAATGGCTCTCGGGTACATCTTTCACCACGAATCCATTCTTGGAAAGCAATTCTTTCGGAAGGCCCGTGATTTTCTGCCCATGCTGCAACGAACACGCCGAGTGATAGGCGACGACGATGTTGTCCTGTCGCGCAGTCGGCTCGAGTGCGAGGCCGGCGATGTATTCGGTGATGTCCTTGGCGAGCGCGGATACCTTCGCCGCATCGGCGGCGAACGCAGCATCCTCGCGCAGCAGATAGCCGTAGTCCTTGATCACTGTGCCGCAGCCGGACGCCGTCACCAGGATGGCGTCGAGCCCCTCGCCGGCCGCTTCCTTCCGCCACGCCGCGACGTTGGCTCGCGCCCGCGCCAATGCATCCTGATCGTTGCCGAGGTGATGGGTCAGCGCGCCGCAGCACTGTTCGTCCCGGACCAGGACAACCTCGACGCCATGGCGGGTGAGAAGACTGATGGCCGCCTGATTGATGCGCGGCGCCAGGACCTGCTGGGCGCAGCCCTGGAGCAGCGCGACCCGGCCGCGCTTCTTGCCGAGCGCCGCGAACACGCTGCCGGCGGCGGGGCCCGGCGGCGGCAGCCGGTGCGGGGCCAGCGCCAGCATCGCCTTGATGCGCTGGATCAGGCCGGGCGTCGCCGAGGGCCGCGGCGTCGGCAGGAAAACGGCAAGCGGACGGGCCACCCGCGCCAGCACCATGCTGATGCGGAAACGCTGCGGGTCGGGCAGGACGAAAGCCAGCACTTGGCGCAGCAGCCGCTCAGCCAGAGGCCGCTCATAACGCTGCTCGATCCTGACCCGGGCCTGGTCGACGAGATGCATGTAGTTCACCCCCGAGGGGCAAGTCGTCATGCAGGCCAGGCACGACAGGCAGCGGTCGACATGCTTGACCACCTCCGCCGTCGGCGCCTGGTCCTTCTCCAGCATCTCCTTGATCAGATAGATGCGACCACGCGGGCTATCGAGTTCGTCGCCGAGCAGCACATAGGTCGGACAGGTTGCGGTGCAGAAGCCGCAATGGACGCAGGCGCGCAGGATCTTGTCGGCTTCCGCGATGTCGGGATCGGCAAGCTGGGCGAGTGAGAATTCGGTCTTCATGCCACAGCGCCTCGGCTCAAGCGGCCCCGGTTGAGAACGGCCTTTGGATCGAAACTGGCGCGCACCCGCTCGCTCAGGGCGGCAACGCCCGGCGCCTGCGGATGAAAGACGTCGACATCGCGCCTGACATCCTCGGCCGCCCGGATCAGCGTTGCGTGACCGCCGACGGCGTTGGCACGCATCCGCACCGCCGGAGCATGCGCGTCGCCCTTCGGCGGCAATGCCGCCCAGATCAGCCCGCCGCCCCAATCATAGATCACGTCGCCGCCGGTCTCACGCGCCAATTGCGTGCCGAGCGCAGCGCCTGAGGCCGGCGGGCAGACGATCCGCCAGACCGGCCAGGTGCCGAGCGCGCCGCCGGCCGCGAACGGCAGCACGTCGCGGAGAGTCCCCCACAGCGCCGAAGACGCCGCGTCCTCGATCAGAGACGCGGTTCCGAACGGCGCCAGCAATTCCCGCAGCGAGTTGGCGCGGTGGGCGGCTGAGGCAGTGATGCCCTCGAGCCGCAGCACGGTCAGCGCCTCGCCTTGACCTGCGAGATCGCCAAGCCCGTCGGTCTTCGCCCGGAACGCCGATTTCGGCAGGTGCGCCGCACCGGAAACGTCGAAAGGCGAGCCGAGCGCCACGGTCATCGCCTTGTTGGCGGCGGCATCGTCGAGGCCGCGGAGCAGCAGCGTCCGCTCGGCCTCGGGCTTGGGCATCACCTTCAGCGTGACCTCGGTCATGACAGACAGCGTGCCCCAGGACCCCGCGAGCAGCTTGCAGAGGTCGTAGCCGGTGACGTTCTTCACCACCTTGCCGCCGGTCTTGAAGCTGTCGCCGAAGCCCGAGACGGCGTGCGCCCCGAGCAAATGGTCGCGCGCCCCGCCTGCCCTGATCCGACGCGGGCCGGCAAGCCCAGCCGCGATCATGCCGCCGATGGTCCCGAGCGCGGGCGTGCCGAGCAGCGGCGCGGTGTTCATTGGCTCGAACGCGAATTGCTGGTTCTTGGCATCGATCAGCGACAGCACGTCGCCCAGCGGCGCACCGGCCTGGAGCGTGATGATCAGCTCGTTCGGCTCGTAGGAAGTGACGGCGTTCAGCGCGGAGAGGTCGAGCACGGCATTGGTCGCCATCGCATGGCCGATGCCGCGCTTACTGCCATGACCGATGATCTCGAGCGGCTGCTCATTGGCAATCGCCGCGCGCACCACCTCTTCGACGTCTTTGGCGTCTCTGACCTTAAGCGTATCCACGACTGAGCCGGTATCCAAGTTTAGAACGGAAAGCAAATTTGGCGCGTTGCAGCGAGGCGCAGCGACCGACGCTAGAACCGCGGCAAATCAGGAAACGCCAGCTTGCCGGCATGCACATGCATGCGGCCGAGCTCGGCGCAGCGGTGCAGGGTCGGAAACACTTTTCCGGGATTGAGCAGGCCTTGCGAATCGAAGGCGCATTTCAGCCGCTGCTGCTGGTTGAGGTCGATCTCGCTGAACATGTCGGGCATCAGGTCGCGCTTCTCGATGCCGACGCCGTGCTCGCCGGTGAGCACGCCGCCGAACTCGACGCAGGCGCGCAGGATGTCGGCACCGAAGGCTTCGGCGCGCTCGATCTCGCCGGGCTTGTTGGCATCATAGAGGATCAGTGGGTGCAGATTGCCGTCACCGGCGTGGAACACGTTGGCGCAGCCGAGCTGGTATTTTTCGCCGAGCTCGCGGATGCGCGCCAGCGCCTTCGGCAGCGCGCCGCGGGGAATTGTGCCGTCCATGCAGAGATAGTCGGGCGAGATGCGCCCCACCGCCGGGAACGCGGCCTTGCGGCCGGCCCAGAACAGATTGCGCTCGGCTTCCGAATTGGAGATCTGCAGCGTTACCGAGCCGCAGCCTCGTGCAATGGTCTCGACCCGCGTGATCAGCTCGTCGACCTCGATCTTGGGGCCGTCGAGCTCGATGATGAGCAGCGCCTCGACATCGAGCGGATAGCCGGCATGCACGAAGGCCTCGGCGGCGTGGATCGCCGGCTTGTCCATCATCTCCATGCCGCCAGGGATGATGCCGGCGCCGATGATGCGCGCCACGCATTCGCCGGCGGCCTCGACCTCGGCGAAGCCGACCATCAACGCGCGCGCCGTCTCCGGCTTCTGCAGGATGCGCACCGTGATCTCGGTGATGACGCCAAGCAGCCCTTCAGAGCCAGTGATGACGCCCATCAAATCGTAGCCCGGGTTCTCGCACCCCTTGCCGCCGATGCGCAGGATCTCGCCGCTCATCAGCACGATCTCGCAACCGAGCACGTTGTTGGTGGTCATGCCGTATTTGAGGCAGTGCACGCCGCCGGAATTCTCCGCGACATTGCCGCCGATCGAGCAGGCGATCTGCGAGGACGGGTCGGGCGCGTAATAGAAGCCGGCATGAGCGACCGCCTGGCTGATGGCGAGGTTGGTGACGCCGGGCTCGGTGACGACGATGCGATTGTCGAAATCGATCTCGCGGATGCGCTTGAACTTGCCGAGCCCCAGCAGCACGCCGTCTTCGAGCGGCAGCGCCCCGCCTGAGAGCGATGTGCCGGAGCCGCGCGGCACCACCTTGATACCTTGCCCTGCACAATATTTCAGGATCAGCGAGACCTGCTCGGTCGTATCGGGCAGCACCACGACCATCGGCGGTTGCCGATAGGCCGTCAGCCCGTCGGATTCATAGGCCCGCATCTCGGCAGGCGTATCGATCACGCCCTCGCCGGGCACGATCGCGCGCAATGCAGCAACGATCTCAGCGCGGCGCGCGAGCACCGCCTGGTCGCTCGCAGGCATCATGATGGCCATATCAAATCCTTCATGGCATATCTTTCCGGCTCACGCCGCACGATCAATTTGTCTCGCCAAATCAATCACGTCCGCGCCTGTTTGGGTAGGCCATCCGAAAGTCGGATCGACGATCCTTCGCCAGTTCGCTCTGGGACAAGTCGGAAATCGTGAAACCTGTCATGGTTTGGTGGCTTGTCCAGGCCGAGCAGGCCTGCCAAAACCGCCCCGTCGGGCGATTGCCGATCCGGCAAGCGACCGACCAGGCCAGACCCACCAGGGAAGAGACGAAGAGCAACCGATGACAAAACTGACTTTTGGCGCACTGACGATCCTCACCATGATTGCCACCGCACCCGCCGCGATGGCGCAGGATGTCGCGGCCGGCAAGACATCGTTCAACAAATGCCTGGCCTGCCACGCGATCGGCGAAGGCGCCAAGAACAAGGTCGGTCCCGAGCTCAACGGTCTCAACGGCCGCAAGTCGGGCACGGCTGAGGGCTACAGCTACTCGGACGCGAACAAGAATTCCGGCATCACCTGGGACGAGGCCGTGTTCAAGGAATACATCAAGGACCCCAAGGCCAAGATCCCCGGCACCAAGATGGCGTTCGCCGGCATCAAGAACGAGACCGAGATCAACAATCTCTGGTCCTACGTCTCCCAGTTCGACAAGGACGGGAAGATCAAGCAGTAAGCACGTAGCAGACAGAAGCTGCAGCTTCGGTTCCGATCGAATCAGGGCCCAAGCTGCAGCTTTTTGTTTTGACGCGTTTCCTTCACGGCGTCGTTGCAAGCGCCGCGAAGCAATCCAGAGTCTTTCGACGGAGGGATTCTGGATTGCTTCGTCGCAAGGGCTCCTCGCAATGACGGAGTATGAGGCGGCATCTGCGTTCTCCAACCTCCACTGTCATTCCCCGCGAAGGCGGGGAATCCAGTACGCCGCGGCCTCTCGATTCAATCACAAGCGCCTCTGGAATACTGGATCGCCCGGTCAAGCCGGGCGATGACAGCGCGTGTGTGGCTGCACACACGGCTTTGCAGCCTCGCGGCTTCATTCGCCCGAGCTTTGCTTCATCGTTCGCCCCTCTCATCCAAGAGGGCGCAGGGAAGGCCGGGTGCTGGCTCGCACCCGCGGTCCGCTGCGCGAAATGCACACGCAGAAAGAACCGCACAGCAGCATACAGGTGGTGCCGATCACTCGGCCTTCCCTGCGCGATGGCTGGACGGCTTATGCCGTGATCTCCCGGGAGCCGACCATTCCTTCTGGCCTCCCTCGCCCCGCGAATTTGGATGATGCAGTCTGCCCGGTTGGGCTCGCTCGCACCTTCGCAAGGACTTGACCGTAGCAACGACGGCCAGGACCACACGGTTTTGCCGTACGCACGGCCCGCCATTTCGCCGCAGTTTT
>NZ_FMAI01000024.1 GCF_900094605.1 Bradyrhizobium shewense
GGCGATGAAGCCGCGGTGTGGGCCGATGCGGCCTATGACACCCATGCCAGACGAGCCCGGTTGAAAGCAGAAGGCAAAAAGCCCCGCATCGCGTTCCGTCCCAACAGACATCATCCGGAACTGCCGCCAAGGCTCAAACGCTACAACCGCCTCATCGCGCGCCGACGAGCCCAGGTTGAGACCACCTTCGCCACTCTCAAACGCCGCATGCGACTGACTTGCATCCGCTACGTTGGTCTGATGAAGGCAAGCGGGCAGGTCCTGCTCGCCTCGATCGCCTTCAACATGAGGCGGTGGGCCACGATCGCGGCCTGAGCCGCCCGCCGAGGGCGACCACTTACAGACTTGGCTGGCAATTGCCGTAACCACGGCCCTTCTCCTGCCGTCCTCAACCTCAAAAGCCGATAACGCAACAGGCCCCTTGTGGGAGAGGGTGGCTCGCCGCGCAGCGGCGAGACGGGTGAGGAGTCGCTCTTCGCGGTGACGCTGACTATGGTACGCGCGGATAGAGACCCCTCATCCGGCGCTTCGCGCCACCTTCTCCCACAAGGGGAGAAGGGAAGAATGCTGCCAATCGGCCGCTCATCCCTTAGGCAAATGCTCTTCGCGAAGCCGTCGCACAGGGAATGAGCAGACGTCGATCTGCGTCCTAACCGTCTGAGCGCACTTCAAATTCTCTCGTCGCCCACGCTCCACCGCAATTGTACACAATGGCACGGCGCTTGCAGAACTCCCGCTAAGAGAGTTCTCGCGAGGGGCGGGCGTCATGCTGGACTCGAGCAAGCCGACATTGGGCGTCATCAGCGCCGAGCCCGAGCCGATCAAGCTCGACTGGCCGAGCACCGCACTTCTCATCATCGACATGCAGCGCGACTTCATGGAGCCCGGCGGCTTCGGCGAGACGCTCGGCAACGACGTCAGCCAGCTTGCGCGCGCGGTGAAGCCGATCGGCGCGGTGCTGACGGCGGCGCGCGACACCGGCATGCTGGTGATCCACACCCGCGAGGGCCATCTGCCCGATCTCTCCGACGCGCCGCCAGCGAAAGTCGAACGCGGCGCGCCGTCTTTGCGCATTGGCGACCCCGGTCCGATGGGCCGCATCCTCATTCGCGGCGAGGCCGGTCACGACATCATTCCCGAGCTCTATCCGCTCGACAGCGAGATCGTGATCGACAAGCCCGGCAAGGGCGCGTTCTACGCCACCGAGCTCGGCGACGTGCTGGAGAAATACGGCATCGAGAATTTGCTGGTGTGCGGTGTCACCACCGAGGTGTGCGTCAACACCACGGTGCGCGAGGCCAATGACCGCGGCTACCGCTGCGTCGTCATGTCGGACGGCTGCGCGTCCTACTTCCCCGAGTTTCACGAGATGGGCCTGAAGATGATCAAGGCCCAGGGCGGCATCTTCGGCTGGGTCGCAACCTCGGCCGCGGTTCTGGAGGCAATGAAGGTTTCGACCACATAGGGGTATTGTCATGAGCGCATTGGCGGGGACGACCGGCAAATCTGAGATGAACACGTCTGAGTTCAAGCCGGCACTATGGACATCGGGCGACTGGAATGCGTTTTTCGGCTTCGGCACCAACATCCTCGTCAACATGCTGGTGCTCACGGGGCTGTTGCGCTTCGTCTTGAAGATGCCGGACAGCCTGGTGTTCGGCCGCATCCTGCCCGCGCTCGGGCTGATGATGTGCCTCTCGACCTTTTACTACGCCTACCTCGCCTATCGTCTGGCGCAGAAGACCGGCCGCAACGACGTCTGCGCGTTGCCCTCGGGCGTCAGCGTGCCGCACATGTTCATCGTCACCTTCGTGATCATGCTGCCGATCACGCTGAAGACCGGTGATCCGCTCAAGGGCTGGTCGGCCGGCCTGGTCTGGGTGTTCTTCCAGAGCTTCATTCTCATGATCGGCGGTTTCATTGCGCCGTTCATCCGCAAGATCACGCCGCGCGCAGCGCTGCTCGGCACGCTTGCCGGCGTTTCCGTCACCTTCATCTCGATGCGGCCAGCGCTGGAGATGTATATGACGCCGCAGATTGGTCTCGTCTGCTTCGCCATCATCCTGGTGAGCTGGTTCGGCGGCGTGAAATATCCGCGCGGCATTCCCGCCGGTCTTGTCGCGATTGCCGTCGGCATGATCATCGCCTGGGGTTCGAACCTGTTCGGTCTCGGTCTCGGCGGCTTGAGCGTAAAAGGCGTCGGCGATGCCTTCGCTAATTTCGGCTTCTCGGTGCCGATTCCCGCCGTGGGCTACGTCTTCTCCGGCTTCGAATTCCTCGGCATCATCCTGGTCACCGCCATTCCATTCGGCATCTATGACCTCGTCGAAGCCATGGACAATGTCGAGAGCGCGGAAGCCGCCGGCGACGAATATCCGACCACGCGGGTGCTCACGGCCGACGGCGTCGTCAGCCTGATCGGCTGCCTGATGGGCAATCCCTTCATCAATGCCGTCTATATCGGCCATCCCGGCTGGAAAGCGATGGGCGGCCGCATCGGCTACTCCGCCGCAACCGGCATCATGGTGATCGTGCTGGCCTGGTTCGGCATCATCTCGGTGCTGCTGGCACTCGTGCCCGTGGTCGCGATCTCGCCGATCCTGCTCTACATCGGCATGCTGATCGGAGCGCAGGCGTTTCAGACCACGCCGGTCAAGCACGCGCCCGCGATCGTGCTGGCGCTGACGCCGCATCTGGCCGCCTGGGCCAAGCTGCAGATCGACACGATGCTGGGCTCGACCATGAATGCGGCGGCAACCGTCGGCGGCATGGCGGCCGACAAAGCCGACGCGGTGAAGGCTGCCGCGATCGCCGCGCTGCCGCAGCAGGGCGTGTTCTACCACGGCCTGGAGGTGATGGGCGGCGGCTCCATTCTCGGGGGCCTCATCCTGGGCGCGATCGGCGTCTTCATCATCGAGCGCGACTTCGAGAAGGCCTCAGGCTTCGCGCTGGTCGGTGCGGTCCTGACCTATTTCGGCTTCATGCATGGCGAGGCCGTCGGCATCGGCGGCGGATTCGGGGTCACGCCCGCTGTCGCGCTCGCCTACGCCGCGATGGCCGCCGGCCTGTTCGCGGCCAGCAAGCTCGGCGCCGGCGAACACTATGCCACGCATCCGGAGATGTCCGCCGCGCCGGCGGAATAGGAGGCGGCACGAACTTCTGCGAAGCGGCCGGCCTGTGCCGGCCGCTTTTGTTTCAGGGCCGCACGGCCGGCGTTTCCATCGGCAAGCCGCGTGCCCGCGACATCAGATAAAGCTCGAGCGCGACCAGCTCGGGCGAGCCGTAATCATAGGCCTGGGCGCGGACGCCGCTCATGCAGCTGCGCAGCCGTCGCTCCAGCGATCCCAGCGTTTGCCACTCCAGGCGGTAGAGCGGATAGCCGGTCGGCTGTCCTTGCGTGATCGGCGCGCCGGCGAGGTGTTTGTCGAAATTGTCGTCGTGGCAATTGGTGCAGGCGAGGTTGAGCTGGCCCTCGCGCTGCATGAAGAGGTCGCGGCCCTGCGCCACGAAGGGTTTTGCTTGCGGATCGTCGCCGGCGGTGATCGCGACACCGCGCGATTGGTGGGCGACGAAGGCGGACAGCGCCAGCAGGTCGCGGCTCTCGTAAGGCAGTGGCGACGCCTGCTGATGAGTGGCGCGGCAGAGATTGATGCGCTGGTCGAGCGTGACGGGGCGACTGAGCGCGTTGTCGAAGGCCGGGTAGCGTGCGGCAACGCCCTTCATGCTGCTGCGTGCATCGCCATGGCAATCCGCGCAGGCCTTCTCGGCGCTGCCGGACTTCTTCGTCCAGAGCGACTGGCCGTCGAGCACGAACAGCATGCCCGGGTTGGAGGTGTCGTCATCCTGCATGGCGCGCGTGTCCGGGCCCATGAAGGAGTAGCCGGACCGGCGCGCATCGGGCGGGATTTCACCGGCGAGCAGGGCAGGGGCCGCGGCGAACAAGGCCGCTGCTGCTATCGCGTGCCAAACGCTCATTCGACAGTGATCGACGCCGACGCAGTGGACGAATAGCCGTTGTCGCCGATCCATTCGAACTCGAACTTGCCGCTTTCCTTGGCGACCGTGAAGAACGACAGATAAGGATTGGCCGCGATCGCCGGAAACAGATCGGCGCGAAAGATCTCGGCGCCGTTGTAGCGGCAGGTGAAGCTCGTGATGATGTCGCGCGGCACCAGCTTGCCGTCCACAGTGTGGCGGAAGCCTGTTTCCATAATGTGCGAGGTCAGCGTGCGGATCTCGATGACGTCGCCGCGTCTCGCCTTCGCGGGAACGTTGATGAGCGCGGCCATCAGTTCATCTCCTCGGTGCAGGCGGCCAGCGTCACGACCACGTCGGCGGCGACCTGCCAGAACGTGTCGTCGGACAGGCGCGCGATCGCAACCACCTTCTGGGTGTCTGCGAGCCGGATTCGGGTCGCGACCTGGGCGCGGCCTGAGGAGGGGCCGAGATAGAAATTGCCGATGTTCGGCTGCGGGTTCTTCTCGTTGAAGATGTGGATGCTCTTGACGTGGTCGTCCGCTGTCATCGGGCTCGCAACGCTCACCGTCACCGGCACCGTATTGCCGTTCTCGACCAGCGGCGGAATGTCGAGCTTCACCCTGCCGGTGCGAATCGGCGCTTCGCCGACGACATTGCGGATCGCGGTGTTGAGCATCGCCGGCGTCGCGTGAAGCGGACGCAGGGTGACGATCGGGATCATCCCGGCGGCGGTGACGCCTCCGGCGAGGCTCAAGAATTGTCGTCGCGTGGTTGGCATGAACAGTCCTAGTCGCGAAGCGTTGCAAGAAAAGCCACGATGTCCTCGATCTCCGCCGCCGACAATATCGGCTTGCCGGTGAAATTGCGTCCGACTCGCACGAGGTCGTCATTGCGATAATAGGACGGCATGATGGTCTCAGCGTTGAAGCGCGACGCATCGACCAACCGAAGCCGCAACTGGCTCGCCGACCATCGGTTCCCGGCCCCGGTGAGGTCGGGCGCGAGATCGCCCTGGAACCGCGTTTCCGGGAAGGGGCCGGAATGGCAGAGGATGCAGGTCGTGGTGCGCGCCAGCACTAGCGCGCGGCCGCGCACGGCATCGCCTGGCGCGCCCGTGAGCGATTCCACTATGCCGTCGCCGGCTACCTTGTAGGAGGCGAGTTCGTCCGCGCGCGCAACGCTGACGAAGGCGAGACTGGCGGCGATCAGCGCCACGCCATGGACGAAGGATTTAGCCAAAGGTGTCCGCCGTGATGATTTGAAACCAGCGCTCGGCTTCGGTCGCCTCGCGGGCGCGCAATTCGCGCGGGGCATCGACTGGGCTCGTCGCGCCGCCCTCGACCTCGGCAAAGATGTCGCCTTTCGGCTGATAATTGCCTGCAAGCAAAAATCCATAGCCTGGCGCGACGGTGTTGTAGCAGACGCCGGTCAGCCGTGGCGTCTCGGGTGCTCGGCCCGCGAGCAAAGCGACGATGGCAGCGGCGCAAGCCTTGCCTTGCCCGCTTGCGGCCGACGCCGATTTGGGAATGCCGCCGCCCAGGCAGGCATCGCCGATGACATGGATGTTCTTGACGAGCTTCGACTCGAAGGTCACGGGATCGATCGGACACCAGCCGGTGTGGTCCGCCACGCCTGCGATCTCGGCAATGCGTCCCGCGCGTTGCGGCGGGATGACATTGGCGACATCTGGCGTGTAGTTGCCGAACTCGGTGATGATGGTCCTCGTAGCAGGGTCGACCGAGGTCACGCGGCCGCCTTGCGATAGCGCGACGCGCTCGATCGTGTCGCCGTAGAGCTCCTTCCACGCCTTTTCGAACAGCCGCTGCTGGGAGAAATTGTCCTTGGCGTCGAGGATCAGAACTTTCGAGCGGGGCTTGTTCGTCTTCAGGTAATGCGCGATCAGGCTGGCGCGCTCGTAAGGCGCCGGCGGGCAACGCGAGGGATTGGCGGGGATTGCGATCGCGACCGTACCGCCGTCCGCCATCGCTTGCAGCTGCCGGCGCAGCAGCAGCGTCTGCGCGCCGGCCTTCCAGGCGTGTGGCATCTTCTCCGATGCGGCGTCGTCATAGCCGGGCAGGGCTTCGAAGTGGAAGTCGATGCCGGGCGAGAGCACGAGGCGGTCATAGGCAAACGTGGCGCCATCGGCGGCCGTCACGCTGCGCTTTTGCGCGTCGACGGCCGTCGCAGCCTGAGCGGCGACGGTGATGCCCTCGGCGGCGAGCCTGTCATAGCCGAACTGCTGCGCCTCGATCTCGCGCAGGCCGGCGATCACCTCGTTGCTGAAGGGGCACGACGTGAACGTCTTGTTCGGCTCGATCAGCATCACCTGCAAGCCCGCCTGCGCGCGCTTGAGCGCCCGCGCGCAGGCCGCGCCGCCAAAGCCGCCGCCGACCACGACGATGCGGCCTGCCGATTGCGCGCGCAGGATCGAGGGGACGGCAAACGATGTGGCCGCGGCGGTGATGCCGAGAACGGCATTCCGCCGTGTCACCGGCGCATTCATGAATCTTGTCCGCAAAATGCCGCGGCGGCCGATAGGACCGCCGCGGCTGCTTTTAGGCGAAGGTGATATTCTGGTCCCGCAGCGGCACGGAGCGGATGCGCTTGCCGGTCGCGGCGAAGTACGCGTTGAGCACCGCCGGCGCGGCGACGCCGATGGTCGGCTCGCCGACACCGCCCCAGAATCCGCCGCTCGGCACCATCACCGATTCCACCTTCGGCATCTCGTTGATGCGCATCGAATTGTAGGTGTCGAAGTTGGTTTGCTCGATCTTGCCGTCCTTGACGGTGCAGCCGCCGTAGAACAACGCGGAGAGGCCATAGACGAAGGAGCCCGCGATCTGCCGCTCCACCTGCGCCGGATTGACGACGTAGCCGGGGTCGGTGGAGGCGACGATCCGATGCACCTTGATCTTGCTGCCGTCGGTCACCGAGATTTCGGCGGCGCCGGCAACATAGCTGCCATAGCCCATGACCTGGGCGATGCCGCGATAGACGCCCTGCGGCGCCGGTGTGGTCCAGCCGATCTTCTCGGCGACCGCATTGAGCACCGCCAGATGCTTGGGATGGTTGCCCATCAGCTTGCGACGGAATTCGAGCGGGTCCTGGCCTGCGGCCTGGGCCAGCTCGTCCATGAAGCATTCCATGTAGATCGCATTGTGATTGACGTTGACGCCGCGCCAGAAGCCCGGCGGAACGTGCGGGTTGCGCATCGCGTGCTCGACCAGCAGGTTCGGCACCGAATAGCCGAACGCAGCTTCGCCGGATTGGGCGACGCCCTGGAAGGCGGCCGGATCCATGCCATTCTGCAGCGCTTCGGGGCGCAGCGAGAACAGGATCGATTGCCCGGACAGGCGGTAGTGCAGCGCGACCAGATTGTTGTTGGCGTCGAACGCGCCGGTCATCTTGCATTGGGTGATCGGGTGATACCTGCCATGCGCCATGTCCTCTTCGCGCGACCACAGCAGCTTGACCGGCGTTCCCGGCATCTCTTTGGCGATCATGACGGCTTGGCGGACATAGTCGGTCTGGCCGCGCCGGCCGAAACCGCCCCCTAACATCACCTTGTGCACGTCGCACTTGTCCGCCGGCAGGCCGGACGCCTCCAGCACCGCCGCGAACGCCGCCTCGCCATTCTGCGTGCCGCACCAGACCTCACATTTGTCCGCGGTGTAGAGCGCGGTGGCGTTCATCGGCTCCATCGTGGCGTGGTTCTGGTAGGGATAGCTGTAGATGGCCTCGACCTTCTTCGCCGCGCTCGCAATCGCCGCTTTCGCGTCGCCGTTCTTGTTGCCGACATAGGCCGGCTGGTCGTTGTTGAGGCCTTCGGCCAGCCACTTGGCAATCGACTCGCTGGAGACTTTTGCGTTGTCGCCCTCGTCCCAGACGATCGGCAACGCCTCCAGCGCGGTCTTGGCGTGCCACCAGGTGTCGGCAACGACCGCGACCGCGGTATCGCCGACCTTGACGACTTTTTTGACGCCTTTCATGCTGGCGATCTTGGCTTCGTCAAAGCTCTTCAGCTTGCCGCCGAACACCGGGCAATCCTTGATCGCGGCATTCAGCATGCCCGGCAGCTTGATGTCGGCGCCGTAGATCATGGCGCCGTTGGTCTTGTCGACGGTGTCGAGCCGTTTCACACCCTTGCCGATCAGCTTCCAGTCCTTCGGATCCTTCAGCTTGACGTCCGCCGGCGGCGACAGCTTGGCGGCGGCCTCGGCGACCTTGCCGTAGGTCGTGGTCTTGCCCGATGGCGTATGGGTGATGACGCTGTTCGCGGCCGCGCATTCGGAGGCCGGCACCTTCCATGCATCGGCGGCGGCCTGGATCAGCATCACGCGTGCGGTGGCGCCGCCCTTGCGGACATAGTCCTGCGAGGAGCGGATGCCGCGGCTGCCGCCGGTCGAGAAATCGCCCCAGACGCGCTTGCGGGCGACGCTCTGGCCGGGTGTCGGATACTCGGTCGTGACCTTGGTCCAGTCGCATTCGAGCTCCTCGGCGACGAGCTGGGCTAGACCGGTGAGCGAGCCCTGGCCCATCTCGGAGCGGGCGATGCGAATCACGACGGTGTCGTCGGGCCTGACCACGACCCAGGCGCCGATCTCGGGCGAGCCGTCGGCCGCGCGGACCACGGCGGGGCCGCCGAAGGGGAGGTCGAGGCCGATGGCGAGGCCGGCACCGACAGCGGCCGTGCCGATGACGAAGGCGCGGCGGTTGAGCCGCGGCGAGATATGCTTATTCATGTGGGGATTTCCTTACGCGCTTGCGATCGTGTGGATCGCTTCGCGCACCTGCTGGAAGGTGCCGCAGCGGCAGATGTTGGTGATGGCCTCGTCGATATCGGCGTCGGTCGGCTTCGGCTTCTCGCTCAGCAGCGCCGCCACCGCCATGATCATGCCGCTCTGGCAATAGCCGCATTGCGGCACGTCCTGGGCGATCCAGGCCTCCTGTACCTTGTGCAGCGTATCCCCGGAGGCGAGCCCCTCGATGGTGGTGATCTTCTTGCCCTCGGCTTCGCTGACCGAGACGCCGCAGGAGCGGGTGGCGACGCCTTCGATGTGCACGGTGCAGGCGCCGCATTGTGCAATGCCGCAACCGTATTTGGTGCCCGTCAGGCCGGCATTCTCGCGAATCGCCCAGAGCAGCGGCGTATCCGGCTCGACGTCGAGAGTGAAGGTTTTTCCGTTGATTGTTAGGTTTGCCATCGCAGTCCCCTGATTGGCCCAATCCACCGATTGAACTCAGGGGCGCAATGTGTCCGGCAAACTGGAACTGTTCAAATCAACAGTCCGAGGGGTGAAATACGAAGAATTACGCCGCCGAGGGAAGATTGTAGGGAGGGTGGTGTTTTGTCTCGTCCTCCATCATGGTTGATTCGGTCGTCCTTCCGCGGGCGCCAATCCATGGGTCTGAGGCGACGCCCAGCTGTGAACGCCGGTTCCATGGCCGGTCGAGGCTACGGCGACAGTTTGTCCCTTTTGCCGGGGTGCAAGACGCGGGCGCTTTGATACACTGCGCCGACGCCAGAAGGAGTTCCATGAACGTGCCGAGTCCCAACGTGCTGATGCTGTACCCGCTGTTCTCGGCAGAGTCCTTCTGGACCTTTGGCGAATCCTGCAAGGTATTGGGCGTAAAGCGCCCGGCCGCTCCTTTGGGCCTGATCACCGTTGCCGCGATGCTGCCCGAAAGCTGGACCGTCCGGCTGATCGATTGCAACACGGCGCCCTTCAACGACGAGGATCTCGCCTGGGCCGATGTCGTCTTCACCGGCGGGATGATGCCGCAGCAGGCCGACACGCTGCGCCTGATCGAGCTCTGTCGTGCCGCAGGCAAGCCGGTGGTCGTGGGCGGTCCCGACCCGACTTCAAGCCCCCACATCTATGAGCGGGCCGATTTTCGGGTGCTCGGCGAGGCCGAGAGCGTCATCGACGAATTCATTGCGGCCTGGGAGGGTGGCGCGAGGTCCGGCACCTTTACCGCACCGAAATTCCAGGCGGACGTGACCAAGACGCCGGTGCCGCGTTTCGACTTGCTCAAGTTCGAGGACTATCTCTATCTCGGTGTGCAGTATTCGCGCGGTTGTCCCTTCACCTGCGAGTTCTGCGACATCATCGAGCTCTATGGCCGCGTGCCGCGGACCAAGACGATCGAGCAGATGTTTGTCGAGCTCGAGAGGCTCTATCAGATGGGCTACCGCGGCCATCTCGACTTCGTCGACGATAATTTCATCGGCAACAAGAAGTCGCTGCGGCAGTTCCTGCCGAAACTCGCAGAATGGCAGCGGACCCACGGCTATCCGTTCGAATTGTCGACCGAAGCCTCGGTCAACCTGGCCGATGATCCCGAGCTATTGGAGTTGATGGGGGCGGCGAATTTCTTCGCTATCTTCGTCGGTATCGAGAGTCCGGATCCGGCGACGCTGGTCGCGATGCGCAAGAAGCAGAACACGCGGCGCAACATCGCCGAGAGCATCCACAAGATCTACGCCGCCGGCATGCTCGTCACCGCTGGCTTCATCGTCGGCTTCGACAATGAAAAGGTCTCCATGGCGGACGCCATGATCGATTTCATCGAGGAAGCGGCGATTCCCGTCAGCATGGTCGGACTGCTCTATGCCTTGCCGAACACGCAGCTGACGCGCCGCCTGGAGCGCGAAGGCCGGCTCCACGCGGGCCACGATGTGGCGCCGACCATCGGCGCCGATCAGTGCACGGCTGGAATCAATTTCGATCCCGTGCGCCCGCTCCGCGACATCCTGACGGACTACAAGCGGGTGCTGGAGCACGTCTACAGCCCGGCTGCCTATTCAGGACGCGTCGACCGCCTCATGACGCTGCTCGACCGGTCCCGGCAGCGCCACGAGCTCGCCGAAGGCGATATCCGCGCCAAGCTCGGTGCGATGGAGACGGTGCACAAGGTGGTCACCGCCCTTCCCGAGGCGCGTGGACCGTTGTGGCAAACTTTCATGAACTGCGCCAAGCGCGACACGACATCCGCGCGCATTGCGGTCCAGATGATCGCAGCCTATGCCCATCTCGGACCGTTCTCGCGCAAGGTCATCGCCGCCATCGACGCGCGCCTGGCGGCGCTGGACGAGCAAATCCCGAATCCAGCCGTGGTTGCGGGCGCGACCGAGGCTCGACATCTGGCCTGACATCCGGAGCGATGGAACCGCCCACGACGCTGTGATGCGCTGCCCGGCGCGCCATCGGCAATCAAACTGGCTGTCATGTGTGAGATCCCCGCTTGACAGCAGGACAACCTCAAGCTGATCGTCATCAGGACGACACCGGGCCTGCCGCGATTTCGGCGTCTGGCCGCGCGGGTATGGGGTGGGCCATGTTCAGGAAGGTGATCCGCTGGTCGGTTGCGCTGATTGTCGTAGCGGTGCTGGTCCTCGCGTATCTGCCTTCCTTCATCGCCGACTCCATCTACAAGAACGTCGACGACATCACCGACGGTGAGATGCCCGCAACCGTCACGGCCTTTCAATCGGGACCGGACGTCGTAAGTACCATCGGTGGCAGCGGCGAGGGCTTGAACTGCAGCCTGCCGCCCTGGGCCAACATATTTTTCGACGGCGGCAGGGATTCCAACCAAAAGCGCCATCTCGTCCTGCAGCGCTTCAGGCAGGCGTGCGTCTTTCACGACCTGTGCTATCGCCACGGCCTTGCGACCTACGGCTATAACCAGAACGATTGCGACCGCATTCTGCAGAACGCGGCTTTTCGACTCTGTCTCTACATACGAAACGGCAGCCAGGAGAGCAGCGCGGCGCGCTGTCAGACCGACTCCAAGATGGTTCTGGCGGGCGTGAGCCTCGGCGGATACGACGCCTATCGCGGCTGGGACCGATCGACCTATTTCGAATTCGATTCGGACCCGTCGCGGTCGAACGGATTTCTGGTCAGCCGTGTGGTGGATCATCCGTTCAAGGCGGCCGCGCCGGCCAAATACGGCAGCGACCCCGATCAGGTCATTCTCATGTTCGAGAACGTCCGCTCCAATCTTGCGGTGACCTGCATCACCTGCGCAAGTGTTCCCGTCCTCGACTGGACGACCGATCCCAACGCCGTCAGCGCTGAGTTGCGCTCGGTCGGTGTGACGCGGTTGCCGGAAGCGCTGCTCAAGCGCGAGCCCATGCTGTCCGAGACCATGCCGGTCTGGTTGCCGCCACGCCGTCGACACGCGGCACCGCATCTCCTGGTCGACGGAGCGGGCAAGGACCATCTGATCTGGATGAGCCGGAACAACCCGCAAGACAGCATGTCGTGTATCGTGGGCGCCGATGCGGCGCGCCTTCTCACCAATACCCTGCCGTCCCGGGATCTCTGCTCGGTCGATGCGGGCCCGTCGCTCAGCAGGGTGGAGGTCGACATGTTCGCGACCTCTCCGCTTCCGATGGAAGTGCCCGGAAGTCCGGATCTCGTCTACGCGACGTCGATCAGCACACAGAAGACAAAGGAGCAGCATCTGAGCTTCTGCTCCCGCTCTGCGTCCAGGAAGGTCGAGGAGTCCGGAGGCGACGACCAGTCCAAATGCGTCACCTTCCCCGAACCGGAGGTTCGCAAGGGCGCGGCGCTCGGTGCATTTCAGAACTTTCCACTGGTTCGCGCCGGACAGCAGATTTATTTCGCGCGGGACATCGATCAGCGGACGGATTCGCTGCTGACCGCCGCCTGGCAGCGCGCCTTCGGCAACAGCTTTTCACCCGACGGTGCCCTGCTTGTGATCGACGTGGCACCGCCGCTCGCCGCCAAAGGGCCTCTCTCGGCCAAGCTGAAGAAGATCGTCCGGTTCAACATCGACGATCGCTTCGATCCGATGATGCCGATCACGCGCAAGGTGGACGATTTGCGATTCCTGAGCCTTGAGGCGTCGAAGTCGAGCGTGCACCTTCGCACGATCGATTTCGCCAGGGACAACCCTTCCGTTGGCAATGCGCGGCTGACGATGGGTAACGGCGACGTGGACCTGGACCGCTCGTGGGCGGAGAGACCCATTCTGGTGCTGGAGACGAGGGAGGCGCGACCGAAGACCAAACTGGTGTTCTCGCGAGGGGAAATAGCGATCGAGCCGGGCAAGCCCGACGTGTCCCACGCGACGACCGAAGTGTTGACGCTGCAGACCCTGGTTTTCGAACGCGATGCCGCCGCGCCGTTGGATGCGCCGTTCGTGAAATCGGCTGGCGCGGCTTGCCGGATCGTCTATGAGTTCGAAGCGAACCACACCGATTGGCCGTGCTACCGCGCGTTCGACCCCGACCGAACGATGCGGGCCTCGCCGGCGACGCGGATGCAGGCCTCCCAGATGCTGGTTGGGCGGTTCAGTCAAGGCGGCCGCCATGGCCTCGCATTTCCGGATCTCTGTCTGAAGTCGGAGCCGATCATTCTGGCGCCGCAAGGAGGCACGTTTGCGCCCCTGAGCGAGACCGCGGGCTGGAACGGCCCGCCAAAGCTGACACGGACGATCAAATGCGAGCCGCTCGATGCCGCGGCAATCGTGAGCCGTCCCATCGCGCAGAAGGCTCCGTGAAGGCGGGCCGGCCGATGAGGCGCGCCAGCGCGTTCGGTCTACTTCACCGCCAGCCGCAGGAAGCTCATCACGCTGCCGAGTGCGGCAAAGCCGGCGCCGAGCGCCAGCGCGACGGTTGCGCCGTCGTGGCCGGCGAGCGCGAAGCAGAGCGCCGCGAGGGCCGCCCCCGTCGTCTGTCCCGTCAGGCGCGCGGTCGCGACGATGCCTGAGGCGCTGCCGCTGCGATGCGGCGGCGCGCTTGACATCACCGCCTTCATGTTCGGCGCCTGGAAGAAGCCGAAGCCCATGCCGCAGATCACCATCCGCCAGATGATGTCGGCAATGGCGGGGTTGGCCGGAAGCGTCGCAAGCAGCGCCATGCCGAGGCCGAGCAGCACCAGGCCGATGCCGCCGAGCAGGCCGACCGCGTGGCGGTCGGACAGGCGTCCCGCGATCGGCGCCATGATGCCGACCACCAGTGGCCACGGTGTCATGAAGAAGCCGGTCTCGACCTGCGAGCGCCCGAGCACGTCCTCGAAATAGAACGGCAGCGAGACGAAGGCGAGGCCCTGCACGGCGAAGGAGCACACTGCGGTCGCGGCCGACAGCGCGAACATCGGCCGGCTGAACAGGTCGATCGGCAGCATCGGCGCCGGGTGGTCGGCGTGACGGCGCATCAGGATGATGCCGAGCGCGAGGGCCGTGACCAGCTCGATGCCCACGACCACCGGCGACAGATTATGCGCGGCACTGCCGATGCCGGTGATGAACAGGCCGAGGCAGGCCGACGCCAGGATCGCGCCGAGGAAGTCGAACCCGTGATCGGCGCGCGGCGTCTTCGGCAGCATCGCAAAGCCGATGCCGATCGCGACGAGGCCGAAGGGGATGTTGACGGCGAACAGCCACGGCCACGGGCCGATGGCCAGGATGGCGGAGGCGATCGTGGGGCCGAAGGTGAAGGCGGTTGCGACCACCAGCGCGTTGTGGCCAAAACCGCGGCCCAGCATCCGGCCGGGATAGACGAAGCGCACCAGCGCCGTGTTGACGCTCATGATGCCGCTGGCACCCAGCCCCTGCAGCGTGCGCGCGACCAGCAGGCTGTCCAGCGACCACGCCACCGCGCAGAACAGCGAGGCGATGGTGAACAGGATGAGGCCGCCGAGATAAATGCGCTGGTGCCCGACGATCTCGCCGAGCGCCCCCAGCGGCAGCAGCGTTGCCACCAGCGCGATCTGGTAGACATTGACCACCCAGACCGACTGCTCCGGGGAGACATGTAGATCGGCGGCAATGGCGGGCAGGGCGATGTTGGCGATCGCGGTGTCGAGCGAGGCCATCGCCAGCGCGGTGAAGATCGCGGCGATCGCCCAGCGCCGTTGCGCGGCGGGGAGGCCGTCAGAGATGGTGTGGTCGGGCTCGCGCGCGGCGGCAGGTAACGTGATCGTCATTGCTTTGGCGCGTGGCTCCGGCGGCGCGGCTCAAGTCGGTCATTTCGCATGTACTACGGTGGGGCCGCCTTCCACAGGCATATGCTTGCATGCTGTGTATGCGTGAAGGTGGGGCGATGCCGCCTCGCGCTGCCGTATGATCGCGCCGCTGCTGCAAAAATCAGGGGATCGCCATGCAAATCGTCGTTCTGCCCGGTGACGGCATTGGACCCGAGATCACGACCGCGACATCGGGCGTGCTGCGCGCGGCCTCCGAGCGCTTCCAGCTTAATTTGCGCCTGGAGGAGCACGCGGTCGGGCATGCGAGCCTGAAGCTATCAGGCACGACCGTGCGCCCCGAGCTGCTCGACATCGTCCGCGCCGCCGACGGTCTGATCCTGGGTCCGACCGCGACGTTCGACTTCAAGGACGAGGTGCATGGCGAGATCAATCCGTCCAGATACTTCCGCAAGAACCTCGACCTCTACGCCAATATCAGGCCCGCGCGCACCTATGCGGGGCGGCCCGGCCGCCTCGGTGATTTCGACCTCGTTGTCGTCCGCGAGAATACCGAGGGGTTCTACGCCGACCGAAATCTGGAGCAGGGCAATGGCGAGATGCTGGTCACGCCCGATGTGGTGATCTCGCTGCGAAGGATCACACGCCTTTGCTGTGAGCGCATCGCGCATGCCGCATGCCGCCTCGCCATGAAGCGGCAGAGGCACCTCACCATCGTGCACAAGGCCAATGTGCTCAAGATCGGCGACGGCATGTTTCTCGAGATCTGCCGCGCGACGGCGAAGGCCTATCCAGGACTGAACGTCGACGACATCCTGGTCGATGCCATGATGGCGCATGTGGTGCGCAGTCCCGATCGTTTCGACGTCATCGTGTCCACCAACATGTTCGGCGACATCCTGTCCGATCTTACCGCCGAACTTTCGGGGAGCCTCGGCCTCGGCGGCTCGCTCAATGTCGGCGAGCGCTACGCGATGGCGCAGGCCGCGCACGGCTCGGCCCCCGACATTGCAGGCCAAGACGTCGCCAATCCCGTTTCGTTGATCCTGTCGACCGCGCTGCTGCTGGCCTGGCACGGCGAGAAGACTGGTGCGGTCCGCTATGAAGAGGCCGGGCACGCGATCGAGGCGGCGGTGGCGAAGGCGATTGGCGAGGGCAGGGCGACGCGGGACGTCGGCGGTAAGCTCGGCACCATCGCCGCAGGCGCGGCGATTGCGGAGATCCTGCAGGCGGAGTGAGCGGTGCACATTTTTCTCGGGGCCCAAGACAAAAAGTCGAAAAACAAGCCCATGCACAGTAGAAGTCTCCTTGATTGATAACGGATTTTCGAACCGCATTGCGACGGCAGTCGCGGCTGCGATCAAGTTGACCCGTCGGGCAAAACGCTGGCAGAATGCTAACGTGCCAGCGATCCTGAAAGAGACTTGGATGCCGGTCCGTTACGGAAGACCAATTCGAAGGCGGCCAAGGCTTTTGACCTCGTGATCCCCGAAAGTTTTCTGATCGGTGCCGATCAGGTGATGGACTGAAGTTCGTGGATTCACGGCAGAAGCGTCATGAACTCATAGACGACTACGGCAGCGCCGAGACAGCGCCGCCAGGGATTCACGCCGCGGAAGACCTCGTCGGCGCCCCAGACGACGAGTCCGCCCTTCATGACGTTCGTCAAGCCGGCGCTGACTTTGCCTGCGGAAGGCCAGATCCAAAGCAGAAGGCCCGCAACGATAACGATCCAAAGAAGAAGATTCGGCCACTGCGCGATGGTGATGGCACCTGTTTCGCGGCCCCGGAAGAACCAATCAACGAATCGCCGCACCGTCACGGAGTCGATCAGAGCGCAACCTCACCCTCTTCACGGCCCTTCCAATAAGTGATGCGGTTGGCTTTGACCTTGATCAGCACGATGCCCGGCGTACCGATGCCGCGGTCGAACCATTTGTCGAGATCGCTCGTCCAGTGCTGTTGGAAAGCCGCCTTGTCCCGGATCAGTTCGGCCGTCCCCTCGACGGCGACGTAGATCCCCTTCGAGAAGAGGCCCGCTTCCGACGAAAACCCGAGCGCGACTTTCGGATTTTGTTGGATGTCCGATACGGTGCGGGTCTGTTCATAGGCGAAGTAATAAGACGTGCCGTCGTAGGCGACATCGCCGTTGTTGCTCATGGGACGGTTGGCGATTTCGCCGTTCTCGGTGTGGGTCGAAAGAATGGCGATGTCGATGTCGGCCATTTCCTTCGCGATCTCGGCGAGCGATGTCTTGGACATGAACTTTCCTCCCGTGGGGCTGGAGCAACGGCGGGATGCAGACCATGTTCCTTGGTGAATAGAGCGGGGGGCCATGCCGATTTGCCGTTGCATCGCTGATGCTTTGGGCAGGCTTGGCGGGTTTGAAGGAAAGGCGGTCGGCTTGGGTCTGAGGGCAGTCTCTCTATTGCCATTCTACACGCCGCCGCTGACGCGCTATCTCGACATGCTCGCGTGTGACGAGAAGATCGCGTGCGAAGCCGCCGCGTTGCCAAGGCCTATCCGAATGCGGTGGGGCAGACCCTGTTCCCGTTTCGCCGTCTCTTCATGGTCGCCCAGCGCAACGGATGTTGCATTGCCGCGATGCGACATGAGCGCTCGTTCCCAAAGACGGGCGCGAGTGCCGGGTTGCACAGGACGACATCCGCCGTTGCGACGACGTTGACACGTGGCGCAAAACACCCGCAAGCCTGTCATGCTGACGCGCGCCTCGCGAGCACGATTGGCCGCCTTTGAAGGCGAGGAAGATGCTCGGCGCGCTGTCGCCGACATTGTTGCCGGCGCCTCCTGCACGGTATTGCCTTAGCAGGCGAGCCCAAGCTGACGAAATAGGGGGCCGGGTGGCCGGGTAGTCCCGAATGATAAATTGCGCGAGGTCGCGGCAAGACGGCTGGTAAGAAACCGGCGGAATAAGTGACGTGGAGATCAACGCTCGTGGTGGAAAACCGTCACTCGAATACAAGCCCCACCGCCAGCCAGGTCGCAAGAGACAAGCAGACGCCAATTCCCAAATAGGGCAATGCAAGGCGCATCGGTTACTCCTCAGCTCCGAGACGCTGCGAAAACGTCAGCTTCGCATGTTCGCCGTGCCCTGCCCATATTCCATACGATGTACGAGCTTTGGTTTACCGTGGACGGCAACGTACCCGACTGGGCAGTGAAGACGATGCCAACAGGGAGCCAGCGCGCCTGATTTGACGCCCTCCTGCCGTACCAGGCTGATTTAATTTGACTCCGCATTTGGTTCAAAATATATAATTTATTTAATTATTTAATTTCGGGCGCGGTGTCTGCCAGGTCTTTCCGATCTAAAGGATTTTTCTTCCATGCCGAACTGCGAAACAGGCGGGGTAATCGCACCGCTCTAGCCGTTATCTAAAGAGGCGTGATCGATGCGCCGACCGATTGATACTGCACCCAGGGACGGAGAAGACATCTGGGTGGAAGATGCGACCGGGGTTGTTGACCTCGCTCGCTGGTCGCCTCAAGCAGGCAAATGGGTCTCCAAAGACGGTGCTCCAATCAACGCCGAGCCGACCCATTGGTATCCCGAAACTGAGGACATTGACCCAGAGGGCGAACCATTGGGCAATCCGCTCGCAGCGGCTGTCATTTTGCTTCCCGCGATCCTGATTGGAGCGGCCTTACTGGGTGTGTTCGACACTTTCGGCGCACGAACGATTCCGGAAATGGCGCAAATCGGCGGCGAGAATGCCCTCCGCTTCGACCAACGGCCGGAAATAGGGGCGGGGTCGCAAGCGCTCCTTCAGCGCGAAGCGAGCGGAGCCCTGACGTACACGGTGCCGGCAGGCATGGTGCAGCCTGAGCCAGGGCCCGATCGAGATGCTTTGCACAGTCATGCGCGCGCCAGTGAACTGGACGAGGCGCGCAGGGAACTTGACGAGGCGGTCCAGCACGCGCACGCGGCAAAAAATGCGGCGGACGAGTTGCGGCAGTCGCTGCAACAGGAGCAAGCGCGCAACGCTGCGCTTGCGAACGAAGTTGCCGAATTCCGCCGCGAGATCGATGCCCGCGACGCAGGATCGCGGAAGGCGGAGGATGTGGCCGCGCAGCAGAGAGAGGCGGCGCAGCGGGAGATCGCAGAACTAGAGCAGTCTCTGCAGCGCGAGCGGGAAAATAGCGCCGTCCGCGCAAGGCAGGTGAACGCCGCGCAGGCAGCGGCGGCGAGCGCTGAGCAGGAACGCCACGAGGCGCAGTCGCGCGCCGCCGCGCTCGCGAGCGAACTCGCCGGAATGCCTCGCCGCTTGCCTATGACGGAAGCTGCGACCGCGGAGCAAAGCCCGACGGCGGGCCTGGAGATTGCGGAACTGCGGCAGTCCCTGCAGCAAGAGCAAGAAAAGAATGCCGTTCTCGTCACGGAAGCCAAAGCAGCACAGGCAGCAGGTGTCGATGCCGATCGACAACGCCGCGCTCTCGAAGAGGCTCAGGCGCACGCCGCTGCGCTGGAGAGCGAACTTGCCGAAGTGCGCCGGGAGATCGAAACCCGCAACGTGCAATTTCGCGAGGCCGAAAATGCGACCCGGCAGCAGAGACAGGCAGCCGAACGAGAGATCAGTGAACTGCGGCAGTCGCTGAAACAGGAGCTGAGCAAAACCGAGGCCAGGGAGAGAGACCTTGCACGGCGCTCCACCCATGAGCGCGTCCTCGCCGAGCGAGCAAATGCCGCCCCGGTCTCGCCGGCGACGCGGAGCGTGGAAGTGGCGGCGCCACCGACCGACGCAGTCAAGAACGAGGCGGAGGCCCGTTTGATGCCGCGTGCCAGGGCGCTGCTCGATCAGGGAAATATTGGTGCAGCACGCATTGTACTCGAGCTCGCGGCTGAGAAAGACATTGCGCAGGCAAGTTTCATGCTCGCCGAGACCTACGATCCGGCGGTTCTATCCGCCTGGGGTACTTATGGAACTCGCGGCGAAGCGGCCAAGGCGCGCGAACTCTACGCGAAGGCATACAGGGGCGGTATTCGCGAAGCAAAGGAACGGCTGGATGCGTTGCGACCCTGAGAATGGGCTCCTTGCAGTCCGAGAGACGAAAGCTTGCGGTGGCTGAGCCGGAAGGGAACGACATGAACAAGGCGCCAAAGTCACGTTCGTTGCTCCAGCTCACTTGGTTGGTGCCGGTCGCTATGATGCTTCAAACGGCCTGCCTGGAATCGCAAACGGCGAGAAATGCCAAGGCCGATGCCCAATTCGACCAACGGCCGCTTCCGAAAGAGAGCGAAAAGGACCGGATGAACGCCTGGACGGTCGGGCTCGCCGGAGGCCTGCTCGAGGGCGCGCCGATCCGCCTCGCCGCAGAAATGGCTCGCGTCGTCGACGACGGAGCAGACCTGCATCTCCTGCCGATCGTCACCCGGGGCGCAACCGACAATCTGAATGCGCTGCTCTATTTGCGCGGCGTCGATACTGCCATCATCAATTCCGACGCGTTCGAGGAGTATAAGATTCAGGCACCGCAGATCAAAAGCCGCATCACCTATCTGCTCAATCTCTTCCCATCCGAGCTGCACATTTTTGTGCGGCCTGAAATCACAAGCCTGCAGGATCTTGTCGGCAAGAAGGTGAACTTCAACACCCTGGGCACCGCGGCCGCCTATTCAGGACCACTGATCTTCAGCCGTCTCGGGCTCGATGTCGAAAAGACATTCATCCCGCATCAGGTTGCCCTGGAACAGATGCGCAAAGGCGAAATGTCGGCCGTGGTGTTCATCACCTCGAAACCCGTCGATGCCTTCGTAAAGGGCCGCTGGGAGGCTGGATTCAAGTTCCTCCCGATCGGTTACGACAAGAAGTTCGAGGACTATTATCTGCCCGCGACCTTGGACGCCAATGAGTATCCCAACCTGATCAAGCAGGGTGAGCGGATCTCGACCATCGCGGTCCCGACAGCGCTTGTCGCTTTCAACTGGTCGCCGGGCTCCAATCGCTACCAACGCGTGGCTCGCCTTGTCGAGTACCTGTTCTCGCGCATCGATCGCCTGCAGGCACCAGGCTTCGATCCGAAATGGCAGTCGATCAATCTTGCGGCATCCGTCCCGGGTCTCACACGCTTCCAAGCCGCGCAGGAATGGCTGGATCGCAAAGCGCGCAGCGTACAGGCGAGGCCATGAAGACTGCCGCTCCGCCGCTCGCTGTCGCCTTCAACGTCGCCTGCGGTATCGCCTACGCGCAAAGTACGAGCGATCCCATGGAAACACTTAGGACTTGTTCGGCGATGGAGGGACAAGCCCGGCTGGAATGTCTGCAAGACGTATCGCGCAAGAACCCACCGTCCAGTCGGAGTAGCCGGGATACTGCGTGGATCGTCAGCGAGACGACTTCGCCAGTCGATTATCTGCCGGTCGTCACCGCCACCGCCACTTCGGTCGGCAGCTCGGATGGCGCCGCGATGCAGCTCGCGATCCACTGCCGCAGAGGCCGCACGGAAGTCATAGTCGCCGGACCGGCGCTGTCACGCAGCGCCAACGAATACGTCATCTCCTTTCGGCTGAATGCGGATACGCCAATGCAACTCGCAGCAGCGTCGCCGTCATTTGGCTCCGGCGTCGCTTTCGGGGGCGACGTCGTAAAGTTGTTGAGCTCACTACCCGACGACGGCCACATCGTTGTGAGCCTTTTCACCCGTACTGGCCCGGTGCAAGGCGGACAATTCCTGCTCAGCGGATTCGAAAACGTGCGCAAGAAAATGGCGGCTGCATGCAAATGGCCACATGCCGTCGCCAGACCGGGTAGGTGATGGTCAGGAAATGGGAAACACGAGATGATCACTCCAAAATTGGTGATGGCAGTCATCGGCGGCTTGACGATAGGGTTTCTGCTCGGACCAAGCGCGCAGGCGCAGCAGGACAACCAGTGGATCCCGCAGGCGCGCGAGAAGAGCCAAGCGAGCAGCGCGAAGCATCAGGGTGGACAGAAGCAGGTAAGCAAGCCGCGGCAGAATCACGCGATCAGGCAGGATCCTGCGAACAACACGAAGATGGCTCAGGCCACAAAAACCGAGAGCGCGAAAAAGCCGCACCGGCTGGTGCTGCAGGTCAATTCCAACGAACCTGCGATGATGAACCTCACGCTCAACAATGCGAGCAACGTCGCGCAATACTATCGCGATCTCGGTGAACCGGTGTCGATCGAGGTTGTCACCTTTGGTCCCGGCCTTCACATGCTGCGCGATGACACCTCGCCGGTAAAGCCGCGCATCGAGGTGCTCGCGATGAGCCATCCCGAAATCTCCTTTAAAGCCTGCGGCAACACGCAGGAAAACATGCGCAAGGCGGAGAACAAGGACATAAGCCTGATTCCACAGGCCACGATCGTCAAATCCGGCGTCGTCCGCGTCATGGAGCTGCAGGAGCAGGGCTGGAGCTACGTCAAACCGTGAGGTCCGGCGGCAAACGGGACGTGGCGTGCGTTCGCGGGCCGTGGATTCAGGAGGCCAACCCTAGAACTGATACCGCCGCAGGCCGCCATCCACCGGGATCACCGTGCCCGTGATGTAGCGTGCCACCGGTGAGGCCAGAAACACTGCCAGTGCCGCAAGGTCTTCCGGCTCACCCCAATAGCCGACCGGAATCTCTTCCTCCGCAAAGCGCTCGCGATAATCAGGCGCGTAGTTGCGGCGGATCTGCTCGCTCATGATGCGGCCGGGCGGGATGCAGTTGATGGTGATGCCGTGCTCGCCGATCTCGCGCGACAGGCCCTTGGCCCAGGCGTGCACGGCGGCCTTGGCGGCGAACGCCGCGTTGAGGCCTTCTGGCTCGGACTTGCCGGTGATGTTGACGATGCGGCCCCATTTGCGTTCGATCATCTGCGGCAGCAACGCATGCGCGATGCGGCGGTAGCTGGTGAAATTCAGCGCGATCGCCTCGTCCCATTTGCTGTCGGGGGCATCGACCGGCAGCGGCCGGCTGCCGCCGGCATTGTTGATGAGGATGTCGACATGGCCGAGCTCCTTCACCGCAAAGGCCGCGATCCGCTCCGCCGCGTCCTTGGCCATGACGTCCTGCTCGAACGGCGTGATCAACCCGCCATCGACCTGTTTCACCAGCTCGGCGAGAAGATCGGTGCGCCGCGCCACGCCGACCACGCGCACGCCCTCGGCGGCGAGGCCCTTGGCGATGGCGCGGCCGATGCCGATGCTCGCGCCGGTGACGACAGCGGTTTTCGATTTGAGCCCGAGGTCCATGGTGACACGCTCTCTTGTTTGGTTCTTGCTTATTGCTGTCCGCTTCCTGCCCGTCCCGCGGGCCTTGCGAATTGCCTGAGCGGGACGAGCAGTGGTAACCAAGAGCGACGTTGAAGGAAACACGAAAAAGAAAAAGGCGTTGGGACGATGGTCTGGGATCCGCAGCAATACTTAAAATTCTCCGGTCACCGGCTCCGGCCCGCCGTTGACCTCTTGATGCGGATTCCGGATTTTGCCCCGCGCGAGATTGCTGATCTCGGCGCCGGCGCCGGCAACGTGACAAAACTCATCAAGGAGCGCTGGCCGGAGGCGAGCGTGACCGGCGTCGAGGGCTCCGCCGAGATGGTTGACGCCGGCCGCAAGGCTGCACCCGATGTGGAATGGTCCCACGAGGACCTCGGCCATTGGCGCCCCGCCAAGCAATACGACTTGATCTATTCCAATGCCGCACTGCACTGGCTGCCCAATCATGCGGCGCTGATTCCATCGGTGATGGAGAAGGTGAAGCCCAGCGGCATGCTTGCGGTGCAGATGCCGCGCAACTTTCTGGCGCCGTCGCATGTGCTGATCGGCGAGACCGCGCTCGATGGTCCGTGGCGATCCAAGGTCGAGCATCTCGTGACGCCGCCGCCGGTCGAGGGGCCGGCGTTCTATCACGATCTTCTTGCGCCGATGTCGGCCAACACCGACATCTGGGAGACCGAATATCTGCAAGTGCTCGAAGGCGAGAACCCAGTCAAGGAATGGACCAAGGGGACCTGGCTGACGCGCTATCTCGACGTGCTCGCAGGCGAGGAGAAGATCGCATTCGAAGCCGCCTATGGCGCGCGGGTTGCGAAGGCCTATCCGAAGAATGCGACGGGGCAGACCATGTTCCCGTTCCGCCGCCTCTTCATGGTCGCGCAGCGCAAGAGCTGATGCACTGCCGCAATGCGACATAAGCGCTCGTTCCCCTGGACGGAAGCAGGTGCCGGGTTGCGTAGACAGCGCTCGTCAAGATAGCTTGGCTGCGGCAAATTGGGCTTAGGTCTAGTTGTTCGGCCTGCGGATTGCTGCCACTACTCAAACCGGAAAACAAAAAAGCACCCGGTTTGTCGAGGTTGTTGGGAGGTCTTGATGCGCAAACTGCTTCTTGCGGTCGCGGCGGCCGCGCTGATTCTGGCCCCTGCCGCTGCGCAGGCCCAAACTCCGATCGTCATCAAGTTCAGCCACGTCGTCGCCAACGACACCCCGAAGGGGAAGGGTGCGCTGAAGTTCAAGGAGCTCGCCGAGAAATACACCGACGGCAAGGTCAAGGTCGAAGTCTACCCGAACTCCACGCTCTATAAGGACAAGGAGGAGATCGAGGCGCTGCAGCTCGGCTCCGTGCACATGCTTGCCCCTTCGACCGCCAAATTCGCGCCTCTTGGCATCAAGGAGTTCGAGGCGCTCGATCTGCCCTGGCTATTCAAGGACGACCAAACCTATTCCAGCGCGATCAAGGGCACTATCGGCAAGTGGCTATTCCAGAAGCTCGAGGCCAAGGGCATAACCGGGCTCGCTTACTGGGACAACGGCTTCCACATGGTCTCCTCGAACCGTCCGCTGATAAAGCCGACGGATTTCCAGGGCCTCAAGTTCCGCATCTCCGGATCCAAGGTCGCCGACCAGTATTTCCGTCTGGTCGGCACGATCCCACAGATCATGGCGTTCTCCGAAGTCTACCAGGCGCTGCAGACCGGCGTGGTCGACGGCTGCGAGAACACAGCATCGAACTATTTGACGCAGAAGTTCTACGAGGTGCAGAAGGACATCACCGTGTCTTATCATGCGCACCTGCAATATGCCGTCATCGTCAATTCAAAGTTCTGGTCTGGTCTGCCGCCCGATATCCGCACCCAGCTTGACAAGGCAATGACGGAGGCGACCGATTACACCAACTCGATCGCGCGCCAGGAGAACGAGGACGCGCTGGCCGAGATCAAGAAGACGGGCAAGACCAATCTGCATTACCTTACCGACGCCGATCGCAAGGCGTGGCAGGAGGCGATGCAGCCGACTTACAAATGGGCAAAGGGCAGGGTCGGGCAGGAAGTGCTCGACCTCGTCGCCAAGGAACTCGACGTCAAGATGAACTGACGGCCGCGCCCTGACAAGAACAATAGCAACGGTCGGGGGTGATCGCACTCCCGGCCGTTTCGCTCTTGAATGGACGAGCCAATGCTGGGGGAACGAAGTTGCTGCGTGTGCTGAATCGTGTGCTCGATCATCTCGAGGAATGGCTGATCGCGACGATGATCGCGGCTGCGACGTCGCTCATCTTCGTCGCCGTGCTGCACCGCTACGGCGCCGGGCTGTCGATCGACATCGCCAAATGGGCGGAAGCCCGCAACCTGACTTTCCTCGCCGTCCCGGCGCGCGCGGCATTCGTCTGGCTTGCCGCGCTCGATTTGTCCTGGGCGCAGGAACTCTGCATCTACATGTTCATCTGGATGGCGAAGTTCGGTGCCGCCTACGGCGTGCGGACCGGCATCCATGTCGGCGTCGATGTACTGGTCAACATCCTGCCCGGCGGATCGCGCCGTCGCGTCATCACCTTCGGTCTGTTGTGCGGCGCTCTCTTCACCGCCATCGTCGCCTATTTCGGCGCGGCGTTCGTCGGGCAGATGTGGCAGACCGGCCAGCAGTCCAACGATCTGGAAGCGCCGATGTGGATGGTGTATCTCACCATCCCGCTCGGCTCCGGCCTGATGTGCTTCCGCTTCCTGCAGGTCGCCTGGGCCTTCCATCGCACCGGCGAGCTGCCGCATCACGACATGGCGGGTGTCGAGGGCGTCGAGGCGGATCCGGTGCATCCGGCGCCGGTCACGCATAGCCAGGTCGTCCGCGACGAGCGCAGCCCGCTCGGCTGGATACTGATGCTGCTGCCGGTCCTGATCGTCGCGCTGTGCTTCGCGCATGCGGGTCACGTCATCACGCTGCCGCAGGGCTTGCGCGTCCTCATCGTGTTCGCGCTTCTGCTCTCCTTGATGCTGACGGGCATGCCGATCTCGATCGCGCTTGGCCTCACCGTGCTCAGCTTCATGTTCACCTTGACCGACGTGCGCACGGAATCGGTGGCGCTGAAGCTGTTCACCGGCATCGAGAATTTCGAGATCATGGCGATCCCGTTCTTCATCCTCGCCGGCAACTTCCTGACCCATGGCGGGGTGGCGCGGCGGATGATCACCTTCGCGACCTCGCTGGTCGGCCATTGGTACGGCGGTCTCGCGCTGTCGGGGGTGGTCGCCTGCGCGCTGTTTGCCGCCATTTCCGGCTCGTCGCCGGCGACCGTAGTGGCGATCGGCTCGGTGATCCTGCCGGCGATGGTCGCGCAAGGCTTCCCGAAGCGGTTCGGCGCGGGCGTGATCACGACGTCGGGCTCGCTCGGAATTCTCATTCCGCCGTCGATCCCGATGGTTCTCTACGCCGTCTCCACCAACAGCTCGGTCGGCAAGCTCTTCATCGCCGGCATCGTGCCGGGATTGGTCCTGGCCACGCTTCTTGGCGCAACCACATTTTATCGGGCCTGGCGCAACGACTATCCGCGGATGCCGAAGGCAACGCTGCGCGAGCGCTTCGATGCCTTCCGCAAGTCGATCTGGGGCATCCTGCTGATCGTGATCGTGATCGGCGGCATCTACAGCGGCCTGTTCACGCCGACCGAAGCTGCCGCCGTCAGTGCGGTCTACGCCTTCATCGTCGCCGTGTTCATCTACAAGGACCTGAAGCTGAGCGACGTGCCGCGGGTGCTGCTATCGTCCGCGAACCTCTCGGCGATGCTGCTCTATATCATCACCAACGCCGTCCTGTTCTCGTTCCTGATGACTTACGAGAACGTGCCGCAAGCGCTGGCGCAATGGATGATCGACCAGGGCCTGGGGTGGATCGGCTTCCTGCTCCTCGTCAACCTGCTGTTGCTGCTGGCCGGTAACGTGATGGAGCCGTCTTCGATCATCCTGATCATGGCTCCGATCCTTTTTCCGGTCGCGATCAAGCTCGGCATCGACCCGATCCATTTCGGCATACTGATGACAGTCAACATGGAGGTTGGTCTCTGCCATCCGCCTGTCGGCCTCAACCTCTACGTCGCCTCCGGCATCGCCAAGATGGGGATCACCGAGCTCACGGTCGCGGTGTGGCCCTGGCTGTTGACGATGCTCGGATTCCTGGTGGTGGTGACGTATTGGCCGGGTCTGTCGTTGTGGCTGCCGCGATTGTTGGGGATGTAGCCACGAGTTCTGAATCCCTCTCCCCTTGTGGGAGAGGGTGGCTCGCCGCGCAGCGGCGAGACGGGTGAGGGGTATCTATCCTCGCGGACGCTCTCGCGAGCGGAGAGATACCCCTCATCCGGCGCTTCGCGCCACCTTCTCCCACAAGGGGAGAAGGGAAGAGCATCCGTATTGCCGCCGGCGATGGCAATCACCCGCCAGATGCGGTTAGATGCCGCGCAACTGGCGGGGAGGAGCAAACATGACAGAACCCAGCAGCGAGCCAAAGGACGCGACGCCGTCCGTCATCGCGCAGCAGACGGCGATGCTGAACGCGCTGCCGTTTTCCGACACGCGGGATTTCGACGACGCCGCGCGTGGCTTCCTCGGAACGATCGAGAATGCGACGATCACGAACCCGCAAGGGAGGACGGTCTGGAGCCTCGAGCCTTACGGCTTTCTGTCCGACGAACAGGCGCCGCCCACGGTCAATCCGAGCCTGTGGCGGCAGTCGCGGCTCAACATGCAGCACGGCCTATTCGAGGTCGTGCCCGGTGTCTATCAGGTACGCGGGCTCGACATCGCCAACATGACGCTGATCGAGGGCGACAGCGGCGTCATCGTGGTCGACACGCTGACCTCGATCGAAGGGGCACGGGCCGCGCTGGAACTTTACTTTACGCATCGCGGCCTGAAGCCCGTTGCTGCCGTGATCTTCACCCACACCCACACCGATCATTGGGGCGGCGCGCGCGGCGTGCTGGAGGAAGACGCACTCGCAACCGGCCGCGTGCCGATCATCGCTCCGAACCTGTTCATGGAGCACGCCGTCTCCGAGAATATCATCGCAGGCCCCGCGATGCTGCGCCGGGCGCAGTACCAGTTCGGGCCGCTGCTCGCCAAGGGGGCGCGGGGGCAGGTCGATTGCGGGCTCGGCAAGTCGATGGCGGCAGGATCAGTAGCTCTGCTGCGCCCGACCGATTTGATCATGGCGACCGGCGACAGGCGCGTCATCGACGGCGTCGAATTCGAATTCCAGATGGCGCCGAACAGCGAAGCACCGGCGGAGATGCATTTCTTCATTCCGCGCTACAAGCTGTTGAACCTCGCCGAGAACTGCACGCACAATTTCCACAATCTGCTGCCGTTCCGTGGTGCCGACGTGCGCGACGCGCTGGCCTGGTCAAAATATCTGGGCGAGGCCTTGCAGCTCTGGGACGGCAAGGCGGAGGCGATGTGCGGCCAGCATCATTGGCCGGTGTGGGGAGCTGAGCGCATCGGCACGATGATCCGGCAGCAGCGCGATCTCTACAAATTCGCGCATGACCAGACCATCCGCCTGATGAATCACGGCCTCACCGCGGCCGAGATCGCCGAGACGATCCAGCTGCCGAAGAGCCTGGAAGGCGCCTGGCACGGCCGCGGCTATTACGGCCACATCCGGCACAATGTGAAGGCGATCTACCAGAAATATCTCGGCTGGTACGACGCCAACCCGGTCAATCTCGATCCGCTGCCGCCGGTGGAGTCAGGCAAGAAGTACGTCGTGTATATGGGCGGGGCGGATGCGATCCTCGCGCGGGCGCGTGCGGATTTCGACAAGGGCGAATTCCGCTTTGTCGCCCAAGTGCTCGGCCATCTCGTCTTCGCCGAGCCTGACAATGCGGCGGCGCGCGGTCTGCTGGCCGACACGCTGGAGCAGCTCGGCTACGCCGCAGAAAGCGCGACCTGGCGCAACGCCTATCTGTTCGGTGCGCAGGAATTGCGCCAGGGCATGCCGAAGGTGCCGGCGCGCCCGCCGATGCCGCGCGAGACGCTGGCGGCGCTACGCACCTCGCAGCTCTGGGACGTGCTCGGCATCCGCCTCAACGGTCCGAAGGCGGAAGGCAAGCACATCGTGCTGAACTGGAGCTTTTCCGATTCCGGCGAGACCTTCGTGCTCAATCTGGAGAACTGCGCGCTGACCTATACCGAGGGCGTGCAGGCAGAGGGCGCCGATGCCAGCTTCACGCTGGCGCGCGCAACGCTTGACGAGGTGATCGCCAAGCTGACGAGCTTTCCGGAGGTGGTGGCTGCCGGCAAGGTCAAGCTGTCGGGCAACCCGATGAAGCTCGCCGAGCTGATGGGCCTGATGGACGAATTCCCGCGCATGTTCGAGATCGTGGAGCCGAAGCGGGCGGTGGTGAGGTAGGCGCTTTCGCAACAATCCCGGTGTCGTCCCGGCGAAAGCCGGGACCCATAACCACAGGATTGCGTTTTTGCGCGAGCTGGCAACTCCGAGTCTTCGCAAAATTAATACTGCGAAGTATGCGTCCCGGATCGGCGCGCGCTTAGGGCGCGCTTGTCCGGGACGACAGTTGTGATTGTGGCAGCCTACTCCGCGCTGCTCACCAGCTTGATCCGCGGCGACTGTTCCTCGGCGAGGCTGCGATAGGCGGCGAGGTAATCCAAAGCCATTCGCCGCGCCGTGAAACGCGTCTCGAACTGCTTGCGGATCGCGGTGCGGTCGAGTTGCGGAAGGCGATTGACGACGCCGGCTGCGCTGAGGACGTCCTCGACGACGAAGCCGGTCAGCCCCTCGTCGATGATCTCCGGCACCGAGCCGCGGTTGAAGGCGACCACCGGCGTTCCGCAGGCCATGGCTTCGATCATCACGAGGCCGAACGGCTCCGGCCAGTCGATCGGCAGCAGAAGGCCGAGCGCGCCGCTCAGAAAGTCCGACTTCTCGTGATCGCTGATCTCGCCGATGAACTCCACCAGCGGATTGTTCTCGATCATCGGCCGGATCAACTCGTCGTAGTAATCCTGGTCGGCACGATCGACCTTGGCCGCGATCTTCAGCGGAATGCCGCAATGGGTCGCGATCTTGATGGCACGGTCGACGCCCTTCTCGGGCGCGATGCGGCCGAGCACGGCGAGATATTCCTGTTTCGCCGGCTTCGGCGTCAGCAAATTCTCCGGAAGACCGTGATGAATCGTCGTCACCCAGTTCGCTTGCGGCACCGGCCGTCGCTGCGCATTGGAGATCGAAATGACGGGCATCTTCGAGAAGGTGTTGAACACCGGCTGATGCTCCGGCAGGTCGAGCCGGCCGTGCAGCGTGGTCAGGAATGGCGTCGGCTGGCGGTGGAACAACGACCACGGATAATAGTCGAGATGGAAGTGGAGGAAGTCGAACTCCTCGTCGTCACATTTTTGCCGCACACGCTCCAGCAGCACCATGTGCAGTGCATTGGGGTCACGCACGGAACCGTCGAGACGGAGCGCCTTGGGCCACAGCGCATCCAGCTTGGCTGATGTCTGCGAGTCGCCGCTGGCGAAAAGCGTCACGTCGTGCCCGAGGGCCACCAGCTCTTCCGTCAACCAATGCACCACCCGCTCGGTGCCGCCATACAGCTTGGGTGGAACAGCCTCCGTCAACGGAGCAACCTGCGCGATGCGCATCTCACCATCTCCTTTGTGCGATCATGATCGTAGAAAGCCCCCGCTTGTCGGCACCGGCAATGCCAGCCAAGGGAACGTTCCCGCACTTGCGAAGTTCCTTCCTCCGAACGTTACTTATTCGACACGTCCGGTGTTCGTCGCGATGCTGCCATCACATCTTCGCAGATCGTCCGCATCCGCATGTCGTGATGACATTGCCCGGGAACCGAGGCGAACTGGTCGATGTTCAATCGATCAGTAACAAATTTGAAGATCAGCAAAACGGGGCGATAGCCATATGGATCATCTTTCTGGATACGCGCGCAGGCCATTTGCCTTTGTCTTGCGCTATCTTCGGATGCGAATGACATCGCATCTGGTGATCCTGGCCGCGGTCGTCGCAGCGGTTGCCTGCTCCGTAGGCACCCAATACGGGGTCAAATCCCTCGTCGACGCCTTGTCTGCGGGTCCTTCGCAAGGCGGCGGCGTATGGCTGGCATTCATTTTACTCATGTCGCTGATCGCCGCTGACAACTTCCTGTGGCGGATCGCGAGCTGGACGGCGAGCTTCACCTTCGTTCGTGTCACGGGTGATTTACGGCGTGACATATTTCGTCATCTGACCGGACACGCGCCCAGTTACTTCTCGGACCGGATGCCCGGCATGCTGACGAGCCGTATCACCGCGACGTCGAACGCGGTGTTCACGGTTGAGAACATGTTCGTCTGGAACGTGTTGCCGCCCTGCATTGCCACAATTGCGGCAATCGCCCTGATTGGAACCGTCAGTCCTTATATGGCGCTTGGCCTGACCGTGATTGCCGGCGGCATGGTGATTGCGATGTTCCGCCTCGCCGCCGCGGGCAAGCCGCTGCATGACGACTTCGCCGACAAGGCCGCCGTGGTCGACGGTGAGATGATCGACGTCATCAGCAACATGCCCCTGGTGCGGGCCTTCTGCGGTATCGGCCACGAGCATGAGCGGTTCGACGCGACCGTGAGCCGGGAACTGACCGCGCGAAGCCGCAGCCTGCGTTATCTGGAAAAGCTGCGACTGTTGCATGCCGCTGTGACCGTGCTTCTGACGATCGCGCTGATGGCCTGGGCAGTCACGCTCTGGCAGCAGGGCGAGGCGACCACCGGCGACGTGGTGCTGGTCTGTACGCTCGGCATCTCCATCCTGAGCGCGACGCGCGACCTCGCGGTGGCGCTGGTCGACGTCACCCAGCACGTTGCGCGGCTGACCGAGGCGATCGCCACGCTGCTGGTGCCGCACGAATTGCGAGATCACCCCGAGGCGGAACCCCTGGTCAAGAGCGGCGCCGCGATCGCGTACAATAACGTCACCTTTGGCTATCCCGGCGGCGAGAAGATTTTCGAGCGCTTCAGCCTGCGGCTCCAGCCCGGCCAGCGCGTCGGCCTGGTCGGCCAGTCTGGCGGCGGCAAGTCCACGCTGTTCACGCTGCTGCAGCGCTTCTACGATACCGACGAGGGCAGCATCACGATCGACGGCCAGGACATTTCGAAGGTTACGCAGCAGAGCCTGCGCGAGGCGATCTCCGTGGTGCCCCAGGACATTTCCCTGTTCCACCGTTCCATTCGCGAGAATATCCGCTATGGTCGGCCCAACGCGACCGATGACGAGGTGCTGCGCGCGGCGATCGCGGCGCGCTGCGATTTCGTCGAGAGCCTGCCCGAGGGCCTCGATACCATGGTCGGCGACCGCGGCGTCAAGATGTCCGGCGGCCAGCGCCAGCGCATCGCGATCGCGCGCGCCTTCCTGAAGGATGCGCCGATCCTGCTGCTGGACGAGGCGACCGCCGCGCTCGACAGCGAATCCGAGGAGGCCATCCGCGAGGCGCTGTCGCGCCTGATGCGCGGCCGCACGGTGATCGCGATCGCGCATCGGCTGGCGACGCTGCGCAATTTCGACCGCGTGGTGGTGCTGAGGGCCGGTAAGATCATCGAGGACGGCGCGCCCGACCGACTGATGCAGGGTCACGGTCCCTACCGTGAGCTGGTGACGCAGGAGATGAGCCGGCTCGCGAAGTTCGCCGCGTAAACCCAACAGTCGCGTTCGCGTTGGTTGCGTTTCGAAACAAGCCGCAGGGGAGCAGCTCATGGCAGCCGAAGCCGTAACCAAGATCGTCTCCGTATCGCAGACGGTGGAGGCCGTCGCGGAGCAGACGTTCTACATTCCGATGACGGGGCCCGCCGCGCGGCCGCGGCGGTCCCTGAAACATGACGACACCTTCATCGTGCTCGACAGCCATGGCGACATCGGCGCGTCGGCCGGCGGGCCGGACGGCCTGTTTCACTACGACACCCGCTATCTGGCGCGGCTGGAGCTCGTGCTCGAGGATGTCCAGCCGCTGCTGCTCGGCTCCAACCTGCGCGACGACAATTCGGCGCTCACCGTCGATCTCACCAATCCCGACATCTATCGTCAGGGCCGCCTCGTCTTCCAGAAGGACCTGCTACACATCGTGCGCACGATCTTCCTGTGGCACGGCACGGCCTATCAGCGCATCGGCGTGCAGAACCATGGCGACGGACGGGCCAGTTTCGAGCTGACGCTGCTGTTCGACAACGACTTTGCGGACCTGTTCGAGGTGCGCGGCGAGCGGCGCCCGCGGCGCGGGACCGGCACGAGCAAATTGCTTGGGCCGACCGACGTGCTGTTCGAATATCGCGGTCTCGACGACAACGAGCGCACCACGGGGCTGCATTTCGACCCGCGTCCGACGCGGCTGTCGGTGAATGCCGCGACCTGGCAGATCGAGCTGGACCCGCATGAATCGAAATCGCTGTTCGTAGCCGTATCCTGCAATCGGCCGGTCGCGGAGAAGCCTGCACGCTTTTTCAGGGGCCTGCTAGCCCATCGCCGGGAGATGCGCCAGTCCACGATGGGCGCCGCCAGCATCGAGACCTCGAACAACATCTTCAACGAGGTGCTGTGCCAGGCCATGGCTGACCTCAACATGCTGATGACGGAGACGCCGCAAGGGCGTTATCCCTATGCCGGCATTCCCTGGTACTCGACGACGTTCGGCCGCGACGGCCTGATCACCGCGCTCCAGATGCTGTGGGTCGATCCGCGCGTCGCCAAGGGCGTCTTGCGCCGGCTCGCGCATTTCCAGGCCAAGGCGACAGATCCGCTCGCCGATGCCGCGCCCGGCAAGATCCTGCATGAGATGCGCGGCGGCGAGATGGCGGCGCTCCGCGAGGTGCCGTTCGCGCAATATTACGGCAGCGTCGATTCGACCGCGCTGTTCGTCCTGCTCGCCGGAAGCTATGTCGAACGGACCGGCGACGAGAAGACCTTGATCGAGCTATGGCCGGCGATCGAGGCGGGGCTGGCCTGGATCGACGGTCCCGGCGATCCTGATAAGGACGGCTTCGTCGAATACCAGCGCGCCACCGAGAAAGGACTTGCCAACCAGGGTTGGAAGGATTCCTACGACGCGATCTTCCATGTCGACGGCCAGCTTGCGGAAGGCAATATCGCGCTCGCCGAAGTCCAGGGCTACGTCTACGCCGCCAAGCTGCTCGCCGCGCGTTGCGCGCAGCGGCTCGGCAAGCCGGACCGCGTGCGCAAGCTCGAGGCCGAAGCCACGGCGCTGGCCGAGCGGTTCGAGAAGGCATTCTGGTGCGAGGAGCTCGGCACCTATGCGCTCGCCCTCGACGGCAGGAAGCGGCCCTGCAAGGTACGGACCTCGAACGCCGGCCAGGTGCTGTTTAGCGGCATGATCCGCGAGGACCGTGCCCGCCTTGTCGCCGCCGATCTGATGCGGCCGCATTTCTTCTCGGGCTGGGGCATCCGCACCGTCGCGCAAGGCGAGGTGCGCTACAACCCGATGTCCTATCATGACGGGTCGATCTGGCCGCACGACAACGCGCTGATCGCGCTCGGGCTCGCGCGCTACGGCCTCAAGCATTCGGTCGCGCATGTCTTCAAGGGGCTGTTCGACGCCGCCACCTATATGGACCTGCGCCGATTGCCCGAATTGTTCTGCGGCTTCCGGCGCGAGAAGCGGCGCGGCCCGACGCTCTATCCGGTCGCCTGCGCGCCGCAGGCCTGGGCCAGCGCGACGCCGTTCACGCTGCTGGAGGCGGCGCTCGGCATCGAGTTCGACGTGGCGCGCAGCGAGATTCGCCTGCGCAACCCGCATCTGCCGGCGTTCCTCAACGAGGTGATCCTGCGCGATCTCAGGCTCGGCGAATCCAGCGTCGATCTTCGCGTCAGCCGCCACGGCGACGACGTGGCGCTGGAAGTCTTGCGCACGCGCGGCCAGATCCAGGTGTCGATCGTGCTGGCGCGCTAGCGGCGCGCAGGGAGAGTGTCATGCGTGCGATCGGAGCGTTGATCCTAGGCATAGCCATCGTCGCGGGCCTGGCGGTGGCCACGTCGCGCGCCGCAGAGGAGCCGCCTGCAGGGCAGAGCGAGGCGAAAGCGCCGACGGCACCGTCGCCGACCTCGGCCGTTCCGGTCACGCCGAAGGACGCCGCGCCGCCGCCGTCGGTGACCATCATCGGCGCGAGCGAGGCCCATGGCGTGCTCGGCCGCGACGTGCGTAGCGCCGCGGATGAGGACATGGGCCGGATCGTCGACGTCATCGTCGACCGCGGCGGCCATGTCCGCGCCGCGGCCATCGATTTCGGCGGATTTCTCGGCGTCGGCAGCCGCAAGATCGTGGTGGATTGGAACGCATTGCGCTTCGGCAAGATTGCCAACAAAAAGGACAGCATCACGCTGGAATTGACCAAGGCGCAGGTCGCGGCCGCGCCGGAATACAAGGAAGACACGCCGATCGTCGTGCTCGGCGCGTCCGGCAGCCTTCAACCGCTGCAAGCGATCCAGTGAGGTGCCGGGAGGGCTGACCGCCTGTGCTGTTGTCGAGGAAGCCGAACCATGTAGATCGTGACGGCCGCGCCGAACAGGACGACGTCGCCGCGCCATCGGCCGCGGGCATTCCTGCGCCGTCGCGCCAGAGCCTGCGCGGCCTGGACTGGTTCATCTTCTTCCTCGCCGACGTGCAGACCGGATTCGGTCCCTTCATCGCGGTCTATCTGACGACCCAGAAATGGACCCAGGTCGAGATCGGCCTCGTGCTGTCGATCGGCGGTATCGTCGCCCTGATCGGGCAGATGCCGGGCGGGGCGATCATCGATGCCGCGAAATCGGAGCGGCTGGTCGCCGCCCTCGCGATCGCGACCATCGGCGCTTGCGCGCTGGCCTATGCAGCAATGCCGATCTTTCCCGTGGTGGTGGCCGCGGCCACCTTGCATGCGGCGGCGAGCTGCGTGCTGGGACCGGCGATTGCGGCGATCAGCCTTGGCCTCGTCGGCCCGCTCGCCATCGGCGAGCGGCTCGGCCGCAACGCGCGCTTTGCCTCGCTCGGCAACGGCGTCGCGGCCGCGGTGATGGGCACGGCGGGCTATCTGCTGTCGAGCCGTTCGGTCTTCCTGGTTACCTTCCTGCTCGCGATTCCGACCCTGATCGCCCTCTCGCGCATCCGCGAGCACGAGGTCGACATTGCGCGCTGTCACGGCGAGATGCCGCGCGAAGCGGCCGACCGTGGTGACACCAATATCTGGCACCTGATCCGGCAGCGGCCGCTCATCGTCTTCGCCCTGAGCGTGCTGTTGTTGCAGCTGGCGAATGCCGCGATGATGCCGCTGATGGCGAGTGCGGTGACGGCGCGGTCCGCCCAATGGGCGACGGTGCTCGTCGCCTTTTGCATCGTCGTTCCGCAAGCGATCGTGGCGCTGCTGTCGCCGACGGTCGGGCGCAAGGCGCAAGCGTGGGGCCGGCGGCCGTTGCTCCTGATCGGATTCGGCGCGCTGACGATTCGCGGCCTGCTGTTTGCCACCGTGCGTGATCCGTATCTGCTGGTCGCAGTGCAGGTGTTCGACGGCCTCACTGCGGCGGTGTTCGCGGTGATGATTCCGCTGATCGTGGCCGATGTCGCCTTCGGCAGCGGCCATTTCAACCTGGCGCAGGGCATCGTCGGCACTGCGATCGGCATCGGCGCGTCCTTAAGCACCGCGCTCGGAGGCTATGTCAGCGACAAGTTCGGCAATGCGACCGCCTTCGTGGGGCTGTCCGGCGTTGCCGCGACCGGGCTCTTGCTGATTCTTTTCGTGATGCCGGAGACGCGGCGCACGGCATGATTCGCGGCCCAAAGAAAATGGCCGGCCGAAACGCGTTCGGCCGGCCAAGTGGGTAGGAGGAAGATCAGGCGGAGATCAGGCGTCGAGATGTTGCAGGCGCTGGCGGTTGCGCAGCACGATCTGGCGGGCGCCGGAGAAGCCCAGAATGCCCTGGGCGTGAAGCTGCGACAGCGCGCGCGACACGGTTTCGAGGGTGAGGCCGAGATAGTCGCCGATGTCGCGGCGGCACATCGGCAGCGCCATCATGCCGGCAACGGCGAGGCGGCGGTCCATTTCGAGCAGGAAGGTCGCAACACGCTCCATCGCGGTCTTGCGGCCCAGCAGCAGCATGTGATCCTCGGCATGGCGCAGCTCCGAGGCGGTCATTGCCCAGAGCTTGCGGGCGACCTGGACGTCGGTGCCGGCGGCCTTCTCGAGGCTGGCGCGCTTCACGAGGCGCACGGTGGTGTCGATGATGGCTTCGGCAGCAAGGCGGTGAGCCGGACCGGATTCGAGGCCGAACACGTCGCCGGGAAGATGGAAGGCGCCGATCTGGCGGCGGCCGTCGGACAGGAGCTTGTAGCTGCTCACTGCGCCGGACACGACCTGGTAGACATATTCGGCCGGCTCGTCCTCGCCATAGATCTCCTCGTCCTTGCGGTAGGAGAACTCGGTGGCGACGAGGCCGACATGGCCGGTGATGGCGCCGAACTGGTCGGTAACGGGATGGCCTGGGGCGATCTTGCCAACAATCTGTGTGTTGATCGCCTGGGTGTTGAGGGTCTGGGTGAGCATCTGCGCCATCTCCGTTGTGATGGAGCATTGCTACGCGGGATCGTGCAATCCGGAAATTTCGAGCGATATCTTAAGGACGATTACCTACGTAGAATTCCGTAGGTCAGGTGTGGGGACGGTCCTGGATGGCGTGGCGGATGCACTTGACCAGGTTTTCGTCCAGAAGCGGCTTCAAAACCACGTCTTTGATGCCCGCAGTCGCAGCCCGGGCCGAGATGTTCTCGTCGGGATAGCCGGTGATCAGGATCACGGGCGTGTCGCCATCGGCCTGGCGCAGGCGGCCAGCCAGCTCGATGCCGTTGATGTCGGGCATCTTGTAGTCGATCACGTAGCAATCCGCGGCGGGCGCGCCGGCGGCATTGAGCAGCGCCGTGCCGCTCCTGAAGGTCCGCACGGCGAAGCCGTCGGTTTCCAGCAGGAATTGCAGGGAGCCCAGCACGGCGGCATCGTCGTCGACCACGTAGACGGTGGGCCTTGCCGGTGACGCCATAGGGAGCCGTTGAGGGTGCGAGCCGATCTCGATCATGCCGCCTTGGCTAGCACAGCCATGCGGAGCGATCTTGACTTGCCTCAATCCGGTTTGGCTCAATCCTTGAGCATGCCGGCGCGCATCGCCAGCCGGACCAGCTCCGACAGGCTGTTGGCCTGCATCTTGGTCATGACGTTGGCACGGTAGACCTCGATGGTGCGCGGGCTGATGTCGTATTCGCGGGCGATCAGCTTGTTGGACAAGCCTGCGATCAGCCCTTCCATGACCTGGCGCTCCCGGGGGCTCAAAGAGGCGACGCGGGCGGCGATGTCCTGCGTGACGGCCTCGCTCTTGGCGGCGGGCTCGGCCTGGCGGATCGCCGATTCGATCATGGTGGTGAGGCGGTCGTCCTCGAACGGCTTTTCCAGGAAGTCGACCGCCCCCAGCTTCATCGCCTCGACCGCGAGCGGCACGTCGCCGTGACCGGTCATGATCAGGATCGGAAACGGGCTTTGCTGCGCCTTCATCCGCTTGAGCAGCTCGATCCCGTCGAGTCCCGGCATGCGCACGTCGGAGACGACGCAGCCGAAGGCGAGGCCGGGCAGGGCGTCGAGGAAGCTCTGCGCATTGTCGAACAGCGTGACGCCGAAGCCGGCGGAATCCAGCAGGAAGTTCAGCGAATCCCGCATCGCCGCATCGTCGTCGATGACGTAGATATGTCCCTTGGTGGTCATGTATCGGTTCTCGTCAGTCAGTTCTCGGCGGTCGCCGGCAGGGTGAAACGGAATGTCGCGCCGCCCGATGCATTACTCTCGGCCCACATGCGGCCGCCGTGAGCCTCGATGATCGAGCGGCTGATGGACAGTCCCACGCCCATGCCGGTTTCCTTGGTGGTGAAGAAGGTCTGAAACAGGTTTGGAATGACGTCGCCCTGGAAGCCGGAGCCGGTGTCGGAGACCTCCACCTCGATCATGTCGTCGGCGACGCGGGTGTTGGCGACGACGAGCTCGCGGCGCGGCGACTGCGCCATCGCCTCCAGCGCGTTGCGGAACAGATTGACCAGCACCTGCTGGATCTGCACCCGGTCGGCGAGGACGAGATCGGAGTCGGGATCGAGGCTGAAGCGGAGCTGCACGTTCTGCTCGCGCGCGCCGGCGAGCCCGAGCGCGCCGGCCTCCTCGATCAGCTTGGACAGGCTCTCGACCCGCTTCTCCGACTCGCCGCGCGAGACGAAGTCGCGCAGGCGCCGGATGATCTGGCCGGCGCGCAAGGCCTGCTCCGCCGCGCGATCCAGCGCGCTTTCGATCTTCGGCGTGTTCGCGTCGGTGCTGCCGGCGAGCAGCCGCCGCGATCCCTTCATGTAGTTGCTGATCGCGGCCAGCGGCTGGTTGAGCTCGTGGGCGAGCGCGGAAGCCATTTCGCCCATCGCGGTCAGTCGCGAGACGTGGACGAGCTCGGATTGCAATTCCTGGAGCCGGGCCTGGGTCTGCTGGTGCTCGGTGAGGTCGCGGACGAATCCGGTGAAATAGGGCTCGCCGGCGGATTCCATCTCGCCGATCGACAGGTGCATCGGAAAGGTCGTGCCGTCGCGGCGCTTGCCGGTCACGATGCGGCCGATGCCGATGATGTGCGGATCGTTCGTGGAGCGGTAGCGGGCGATGTAGCCGTCGTGGCGGGTGCGATCGGGCTCCGGCATCAGGATGCTGACGTTCTGGCCGATCGCCTCGTGCTCGGACCAGCCGAACAGGCGCTCCGCAGCCGTGCTGAACAGCTGCATGATGCCGTGGCCGTCGATGACGATCATGGCGTCGGGAATAGTATGGAGAATCGAGCGGAGATGGGTCTCGCGCGTGCGCAGCGCCTCCTCGACCTGCTTTTCCTCGTCGATGTCGAGAAAGATGCCGCTGAGATGGCGGGCGACACCGACCTCGTCCCTGATCAGTCCGGCGCGGGCCCTGATCCATTTGCCCCGGTCGGCCTTGCCGGAGATCCTGAAAGAGACGTCAAAGCCGCCGCCATGTTCGGCAACCTGTTTGATCGCGGTCTCGACACGCGCGCGGTCCTCGGGCTCGAGCCGCGACAGGAAGAGGTCGTAGCTCGCCGGCTGGCCACGCTCGATACCGAGCAGCGTCCTCGCGGTTTCCGACCACTCCAGTTCTTGCGTCGAGAGGTCGAGATCCCAGGTGCCGACGCCGAACCCCTCGATCCGGACCCGGAAATGCTCGCCGCGACCATCGTCTGGCGGATGCGTTACTCGGGTCGGCGACAATCGGTTGCTCCTCTTTTCTCCTGCGACGAGCGTGGCGCCGCGAACATGGCGGCAATTTCGCCTAAGGCCGGGCCGGAGGCAAGTTCGGATGTCTGATTCCATTGGCGGATTTGCCGCAACTCGGCAGGCGGCGATTTGATCTACCTCATCCTGCCCGGTCACGGCGAGGCTAGATTTCGCACCAGTTCATTGCCGTTCGGAGATTCCCGATGACATATGCGACCGTGATGGTCAGCCTCGCGCTGGATCAGCCCAACCAAGCGCGTCTTCAGGTCGCGGGCGAGCTCGCCGAACGATACGAGGCCACGCTCGTCGGGGTTGCCGCAGCCCGGTTCGCGCCGCCGCTTTATTTCACCGACGGTGCGGAGGCCCAGCGCCTGATCGATCAGGAGGAGGCCTCAGTCAAGCGGTGTCTGGGCGATCTGGAGGCGGAATTCCGCGCCGCGACCCGGACTCGCGGCGGGCGCGTGGAATGGCGCTGCGCCACGGATTTTCCCACGCGGTTCGTCCCGGCTCAGGCGCGCTGCGCCGACATCATCGTCAGCGGCGGGCAGAGTCCGGCCTTCTCCGATGCCTTTTCGCTCGCAAGCCCCAGGGACTTGGTGATGCAGGTCGGCCGACCGCTGCTGGTGGTGCCTGATCGAATCAACTGGCTCGATCTGCGCAGCGTGCTGGTGGCCTGGAAGGACACGCCCGAGGCGCGGCGGGCGGTGGCGGACGCGCTGCCGATGCTGCGCAAGGCGAGGGATGTCACCATCGTTGAAATCCCGGAGCGCGATGATGACCGTTCGGTCGTGATGGCCGGCGTCACCGACGTCGCCGCCTGGCTCGCCCGCCACGGCATCACCGCGACCGCGCGCGTCTGCGAAGGCGACCGGAACGAAACCGCTGCCGCGCAATTGGAAAAAGTCGCCGGCGACGTCGATGCCGGCCTGATCGTTGCGGGCGCCTATGGTCATTCGAGGTTTCGTGAACTGATCCTGGGAGGCGTCACCCAATATCTGGTCACGCAGACCGCCCGCAGCGTGCTGCTGTCGCACTGACGGCCGGCCAGAATCGAATCGAGGAGGACGCGCCGTGTACAGATTTCTTGAACAGACCGTCGACGGCTACATGACGCGCAACGTCAAGGCGGTGCAGCGCGACCGTGACCTGCTCGAGCTCAGCGAGATGTTCGAGACCGACGATTTCAACTCCTATCCGGTCGAGGACGACGGGCAGGTGGTCGGCATCGTCACCAAATTCGACATCCTGAAGTGCTTCGCCTTCACGCCGAGCCAGATGCTGCCCCGCTATCACGACCTGATGAGCCGCAAGATCGGCGACGTCATGACGCCCGAGTTCATCTATGTCAGCCCCGACACGCGGCTGACGCGCGTGCTCCAGATCATGGTGGAGCACCGCATCAGGAGCATCATCGTGCTCGACGGTGCGCAGAAGCTGGTCGGAATCATCGCCCGCGAGGATGTCATCGCGGCGCTGAAGGCGACCGCGCGCGACTGACAAACCATTCTGATCGAATTTCATTATCGCCTCCGTGATTATACGGAGGCTATTCCCGTTTGCGCGTCACGCCGGGCCGGCCTTCTCGTGTGTCGAGATTTCGAGGGAACCAGCAAGATCATCGCCGGGCTCCGAAGAACTTAAATGCCTGTCTTGATTTCAATCAATTCCGAGTGAGGGTGAATGTGGTTTCTGGCGCTGTGTTCTTTCAGAGAGAATCCGCATGAGCCAGCCCTCCATTTCCAAATCCATGACCATCGGTGAAAGCGGCCTGGCTGTCGTGTTCGCAGTCACCGCCTTCCTCTGCGTGATCGCCTCGGCCAAGGCGCTCGATGCGCCGTTCGCCTTCCATGCCGCGCTCAGCGCGGCGGCGAGCCTTGCTGCGGTGTTCGTCATCGTCAACCGCTACCTCGATCGCCCGGCCACGCTGCCGCCAGCGGAGATCAACGGCCGCCCGAACTACAACATGGGGCCGATCAAGTTCACCGCCTTCATGGCGATGTTCTGGGGCATCGCCGGCTTCCTCGTCGGCCTCATCATCGCCTCTCAGCTGGCCTGGCCCGCGCTGAACTTCGATCTGCCCTGGACCAGCTTCGGTCGGCTGCGGCCGCTGCACACCTCCGCCGTGATCTTCGCCTTTGGCGGCAATGTGCTGATCGGCACGTCGTTCTACGTGGTGCAGAAGTCCTGCCGCGCGCGCCTCGCCGGCGACCTCGCGCCCTGGTTCGTCGTGGTGGGCTACAATTTCTTCATTCTGATCGCCGGCACCGGCTATCTGCTCGGCGTCACCCAGTCGAAGGAATATGCCGAGCCGGAATGGTATGCCGATCTGTGGCTGACCATCGTCTGGGTCGCTTACTTGCTCGTCTTCCTTGCCACCGTCATCAAGCGCAAGGAGCCGCACATCTTCGTCGCGAACTGGTTCTATCTCGCCTTCATCGTGACGATCGCGGTGCTGCATCTCGGCAACAACCCGGCGCTCCCCGTCTCGGTGTTCGGCTCGAAGTCCTACGTCGCCTGGGGCGGCATCCAGGACGCCATGTTCCAGTGGTGGTACGGCCACAACGCGGTCGGCTTCTTCCTGACCGCCGGCTTCCTCGCCATCATGTACTACTTCATTCCGAAGCGCGCCGAGCGGCCGATCTATTCCTACCGGCTGTCGATCATCCACTTCTGGGCGCTGATCTTCCTCTACATCTGGGCAGGTCCCCACCATCTGCACTACACGGCGCTGCCGGACTGGACGCAGACGCTGGGCATGACCTTCTCGATCATGCTGTGGATGCCCTCCTGGGGCGGCATGATCAACGGCCTGATGACGCTGTCGGGTGCCTGGGACAAGCTGCGCACCGATCCCGTGCTGCGCATGCTCGTGGTCTCCGTCGCCTTCTACGGCATGTCGACCTTCGAAGGCCCGATGATGTCGATCAAGGTGGTCAACTCGCTCAGCCACTACACCGACTGGACCATCGGCCACGTGCACTCCGGCGCGCTCGGCTGGGTCGGCTTCGTGTCCTTCGGCGCGCTCTACTGCCTGGTGCCGTGGGCCTGGAATCGCAAGGGCCTCTACAGCCTGAAGCTCGTCAACTGGCACTTCTGGGTCGCGACCCTCGGCATCGTCCTCTACATCTCGGCGATGTGGGTGTCCGGCATCCTCCAGGGCCTGATGTGGCGCGCCTACACCTCGCTCGGCTTCCTCGAATATTCCTTCATCGAGACCGTCGAGGCGATGCATCCCTTCTACATCATCCGCGCCGCCGGCGGCGGGCTGTTCCTGATCGGCTCGTTGATCATGGCCTATAACCTCTGGATGACCGTTCGCGTCGGCGAGGCGGAAGTCCAGATGCCCGTCGCTCTTCAGCCGGCGGAATGAGGAGCTCCACCATGTCGTTCTGGACACGCCACCAAATCTTCGAAAAGAACTCGATCATCCTGATCGTCGGCATCCTGCTGGTGATCGCGATCGGCGGTCTCGTCGAGATCACCCCGCTGTTCTATCTCAAGAGCACGATCGAGAAGGTCGACGGGGTCAGGCCCTACACGCCGCTGGAGCTGGCGGGCCGCAACGTCTACGTTCGCGAGGGCTGCTATCTCTGCCACTCGCAGATGGTTCGCCCGCTGCGCGACGAGGTCGAGCGCTACGGCCACTTCTCGCTCGCCGCCGAGAGCATGTACGACCATCCGTTCCAGTGGGGCTCGAAGCGCACCGGTCCCGACCTTGCCCGCGTCGGCGCCAAATATTCCGACGACTGGCACGTCACCCATCTGACCAACCCGCGCGCGATCGTGCCGCAGTCGGTGATGCCGGGCTATCCGTTCCTCAGCCAGACCGAGGTCGACCCGGACACGATCGCCGACCACATGCGCACGCTGAAGGCCGTCGGCACGCCTTACACGGACGACCAGATCGCCAACGCGGGCGCCGACATGAAGGCCCAGGCCGACCCGGACAATTCAGGTGGCGACGCCTTCAACAAGCGCTACGCCAAGGCCGTCGTGCGCAATTTCGACGGCAAGGCCGGCACGCCGACCGAGATGGACGCGCTGGTCGCGTACCTGCAGATGCTCGGCACGCTGGTCGACTTCAAGATCTACAACGAGAAAGCCAATCTTCGCTGAGAAGGCATGAACGATGAAAGCTATCCTGTCAGTCCATAATCTAGCGTCCGAGCTCGTGACGACGATCTGGACCCCGGTGTTCGTCGCGATCTTTCTCGCGATCATCGCCTACGCATTTTGGCCCCGTAACAAGGCTGTCTTCGACGAAGCAGCGCACCTGCCGTTGCGGGAGGAGTGAGAGACCATGACCGATCATCATAGCGACATCGATTCCGTCTCCGGCAAGTCCACGACCGGGCACGAGTGGGACGGTATCAAGGAGCTCAACACACCGCTGCCGCGCTGGTGGGTGATCTCGTTCTACCTCACCATCATCTGGTCGATCGGCTACTGGATCGTCTATCCGGCCTGGCCGCTGATCCAAGGCAATACCACGGGCATGTTCGGCTACTCCTCGCGCGCCGACGTCGCGGTCGAGCTCGCCAACCTCGAGAAGATCCGCGGTGACAAGATGGCGGCGCTGGGCGCAGCCTCGCTCGCCGACATCGAAAAGGACCCGGCCCTGCTGGCGCTCGCCCGCGCCAAGGGCAAAACCGTGTTCGGCGACAATTGCGCGCCCTGCCACGGGTCCGGCGGCGCCGGCGCCAAGGGCTATCCGAACCTGAACGACGACGACTGGCTGTGGGGCGGCACGCTCGACCAGATCATGCAGACCATCCAGTTCGGCGCGCGCTCCGGTCATGCCAAGACCCATGAGGGCCAGATGCTCGCCTTCGGCAAAGACGGCGTGCTGAAGTCCGACGAGATCGTCACGGTCGCCAATTACGTGCGGTCACTGTCGGGCCTTTCGACCCGTAACGGCTTCGATGCCGCCAAGGGCGAGAAGATCTTCGCGGAAAATTGCGTCGCCTGCCACGGCGACGGCGGCAAGGGCAACCAGGAGATGGGCGCCCCGAACCTGACCGACAAGATCTGGCTCTACGGCTCCGACGAGGCGGCTCTGATCGAGACCATCAGCCAGGGCCGTGCCGGCGTCATGCCGGCTTGGGAAGGGCGGCTCGATCCCGCCACCATCAAGGCAATGGCGGTCTACGTCCATTCGCTGGGCGGTGGAAAATAGCAGATCTCGCTGCAGACGGGGGTGAACAAAAATGCCCCCGTTTGCGCTGGATCAACTGACGCGGCGGTGTCGGGTCTAGGTTCAATCGCACCTTTTCGAGAAGCTCCAGGCGATGAACAAGACCGTGAACCCCAAAGACCTCACATTGGACGATGACAACGGGCCGCTCTACGCAGCCCACAAGAAGGTCTATCCCCAGAGCGTCTCCGGCACGTTCCGCCGGATCAAATGGGGCCTGATGGCATTCTGCCTCGGCGTCTATTATTTCCTGCCCTTCGTGCGCTGGAATCGCGGTCTCGGCGCCCCCAGCCAGGCGGTGCTGATCGATCTTCCCAACAGCCGCTTCTATTTCTTCTTCATCGAGCTGTGGCCGCAGGAGGTCTACTACTTTACCGGCCTGCTGATCGTCGCCGCGGTGGCGCTGTTCCTGATGAACTCCGTCGGCGGCCGCATCTGGTGCGGCTATCTCTGCCCGCAGACGGTGTGGACCGACCTGTTCTATGCCGTCGAACGCCTGATCGAAGGTGACCGGCGCGAGCGGATGAAGAAGGACAAATCGTCCGACCCGCTGAAGCTCGAGCGGATCTCCGAGATCGTGCTCAAGCATTCGATCTGGCTCATGATCGCCTGGTGGACCGGCGGCGCCTGGGTGCTCTATTTCAACGACGCGCCAACCCTGGTGAAGGAGCTCGTCACCTTCCAGGGCCCGATGATCGCCTATGTCTGGATCGGCATCCTCACCGCGACGACCTATCTGCTCGCCGGTTACATGCGCGAGCAGGTCTGTACCTATATGTGCCCGTGGCCGCGCATCCAGGCCGCGCTCACCGACGAATGGGCGCTGAACGTCACCTACCGCTACGACCGCGGCGAGAAGCGCACCTCGGTCAAGAAGGCCGCCGAACTGCGCGCGCTCGGCGAGCAGGTTGGCGATTGCGTCGATTGCTACCAGTGCGTCGCGGTTTGCCCGACCGGCATCGACATCCGCAATGGACCGCAGATGGAATGCATCCAGTGCGGCCTCTGCATCGACGCCTGCGACAACGTGATGACCAAGATCGGCCGGCCGAAGCGGCTGATCGGCTACGACAACGACATCAATATCCATCGACGCCAGGAGGGCAAGGCGCCGATCTATCGCATCGTCCGGCCTCGCACCATCGTCTACAGCGCGATCATCGCGGCCATCGGCGGCTTCATGATCTACACGCTGGCGACGCGCAGCCTGCTCGACGTCAACGTGCTGCACGATCGCAATCCGGTCGCGGTCAAGCTCAGCGATGGCTCGATCCGCAACGCCTACACGGTGCGGCTGCTGAACAAAAGCGGCTATGACCGCGTCATCGCGATCGACGCGAACGGCCCGGCCAACGCGACCATCCACGTCATCGGCATCGATTCCGTGACGCCTGATAGGCCGATGATCGTGATCCCGCGCGACTCTACCAGCGAGCTGCGCCTGCTCGTCACCGCGCCGGCCGAGAACAATCCGGAGAAGTCGGTCCCCGTCCGCTTCCACGTTACCGATATCGGGCTCGGCGAGGTCGCGTCCGCCACCGACAATTTCGTCTCGCCTTGAGAAAAGTCTGGAGTTAGTCATGGCATCCGCCCCGAAGCCGCTGACCGGAACGAAAGTCTTCCTGATGCTGGTCGCCTTCTTCGGCCTCGTGATCGGCGTCAACGTCACCATGATGAAGCTCGCGATCGCGACGCTGCCCGGCACTGAGGTCGACAGCCCCTATGCCGCGGGCCTGACCTATGATCGCGAGATCTCGGCAGCGCACGAGCAGACCGCGCGTAAATGGAAAGTCAACGCCCGTATCGAGCGCCGCAACGACGGCGGTGCCATGCTTCAGGTCGAAGCACACGATGCCAGCGGCCAGCCGATCGCCGGACTGAAATTCGGCGGCCGGCTGGAGCGGCCGACCGACAAGCGCGCCGATCTCGCCGTCGAGCTCACCGAGGCCGGCATCGGCCTCTATCGCGGCCATGCCGCGTCGGTCGCGCCCGGGCAATGGGATCTGGTGATCGAGGGCGAGGCGCGGGGGACGCGTGTGTTCCTGTCGCGTAATCGCGTGATCCTGAACTGAAGGACTTCGACATGCACGTCACGCGGGATTTCTCGCACTACGTCCGGGCAGCGGGCGAGGGCGTCCAGCACATCGATCTCGCGGTCGAAGGTGTTCACTGCGCCGGCTGCATGGCCAAGATCGAACGCGGCCTGTCCGCCATTCCCGACGTCACGCTGGCGCGCGTCAACCTCACCGACCGCCGCGTCGCGCTGGAATGGAAGGCGGGCACGCTCGACCCCGGCCGCTTCATCGATCGCCTCGAGGAGCTCGGCTACAAGGCCTATCCGTTCGAGACCGAGAGCGCGGAAGTGGCAGAGGTCGCCGAATCGCGCTTCCTGCTGCGCTGCCTCGGTGTCGCAGCGTTCGCCACCATGAACGTGATGATGCTGTCGATCCCGGTGTGGTCGGGCAACGTCTCTGACATGCTGCCCGAGCAGCGCGACTTCTTCCACTGGCTGTCGGCGCTGATCGCGTTGCCGGCGGCGGCCTATGCCGGCCAGCCGTTCTTCCGCTCGGCCTGGCGCGCGCTGTCGGCGAAGACGACCAACATGGACGTTCCGATCTCGATCGGCGTGATCCTCGCGCTCGGCATGTCGGTGGTCGAGACCATCCACCACGCCGAGCACGCCTATTTCGACGCGGCGATCATGCTGCTGACCTTCCTGCTCGTCGGCCGCTTCCTCGACCAGAACATGCGGCGGCGGACCCGCGCGGTCGCCGGCAATCTCGCAGCGCTGAAGGCGGAGACGGCCGCGAAGTTCGTCGGGCCCGATGAGATTTCACAAGTGCCGGTGGCCGCGATCCATCCCGGCGACATCGTGCTGCTCAGGCCCGGCGAGCGCTGTGCGGTCGACGGCACCGTGATCGAGGGCCGTTCGGAGATCGACCAGAGCCTGATCACCGGCGAGACGCTCTATGTCACGGCCGAGCAGGGCACGCCGGTTTATGCGGGCTCGATGAACATCTCCGGCACGCTGCGGGTGCGGGTTTCGGCGGCGTCCGAGGCGACGCTACTCGCCGAGATCACGCGGCTGCTCGACAACGCGCTGCAGGCGCGCTCGCGCTACATGCGGCTCGCGGACCGCGCCTCGCGGCTGTATGCGCCGGTGGTGCACGCGACCGCGTTCATCACCATCCTCGGTTGGGTCATGGCCGGCGCCTCTTGGCATGATGCGATCGTGACGGGCGTCGCCGTGCTGATCATCACCTGTCCCTGCGCGCTGGGGCTTGCCATTCCGACCGTGCAGACCATCGCCTCCGGCGCGATGTTCAAGTCCGGGGTGTTGCTGAATTCCGGCGACGCGATCGAGCGGCTGGCCGAGGCGGACCGCGTCATCTTCGACAAGACCGGCACGCTGACGCTGCCCGATCTCGAAGTGATGAATGCCGCCGATATCCCCGCCGAGATCTTCGAGCTCGCCGGCCGGCTCGCGCTGTCGAGCCATCACCCGGTCGCCGCCGCCGTGGCGCAGGCCGCGAGCGCGAGATCGCCGGTCGTCGGCGCGGTCGAAGAGTCAGGGCAGGGCGTGCGTGCCGTGGTCGACGGCATCGAGCTTCGTCTTGGCCGTCCGTCCTTCTGCGGTGCCGAGGCGCTGGTTGCGGACGCCACCCGTCTCGACCCCGAGGCCTCGATCGTGGCGTTCGGCAAGGGCAGCGAGAAGTTCATCCTCTCGGTCCGCCAGGGCCTGCGTCCGGATGCGCAGGCTGTGATCGCGGCGTTGAAGGCCCGCAACATCGGCATCGAGATTCTCTCCGGCGATCGGGAGCCGGCAGTGAAGGCGGCAGCTCATGCGCTTGCAATCCCCGAGTGGCGCGCCGGCGTCACGCCGGCCGACAAGATCGCACGGATCGAGGAATTGAAGCAGCGCGGCGCCAAGGTGCTGATGGTCGGCGATGGCATGAACGACGCGCCTTCGCTCGCGGCAGCCCATGTCTCGATGTCCCCGATCTCGGCCGCGCATCTGAGCCAGGCCACCGCCGATCTCGTCTTTCTCGGCCGGCCGCTGGCCCCGGTGGTCGCCGCCATCGACGCCTCGCGCAAGGCGCTGCATTTGATGCGGCAGAACCTCTGGCTTGCGATCGGCTACAATGTGCTCGCCGTGCCGGTTGCGATCAGCGGTGTCGTGACGCCCCTGATCGCGGCTGCGGCCATGAGCGGATCCTCGATCCTGGTCATGCTGAATTCGCTGCGGGCGCGCAGCACCTCGCGGGAGATCGCGTGATGGAAATCCTGGTCATCCTGGTCCCGCTGGCGCTGATGCTCGGAGGCGCCGGTCTCGTCGCCTTTCTCTGGTCGCTCCGGAGCGGCCAGTACGACGATCTCGACGGCGCCGCCTGGCGCGCCATCGCCGACGACGAGCCGCCGCAGGAGGCGCCGGCCAAGCGCTAGCGCTTCAAGTTCAGCGCGAGCAGGCCAGCGGCCGCAAGGGCTATGCCCACGCCGGTCACGCAAGCGTGCCAGCCGAAGGCATCGAACAGTCGGCCGAGCACGGCTGTGCCGACGAGCCCCCCGCAGAAATAGCACGCAAGATAGGTGCCGCTGGCGACGCCACGGTTCTCAGTCGCGGTCTGCCCGACGAAGCCCGTGGCTACCGCCTGTGCAAAGAAGGTCCCGACCGCGACCAGCACCAATCCGGTGAGCACTTCAGGCAGCCGCGCAGTCAGCATCAGCGGCAGCCCGATGCCGGCAACGGCGAGCGAGCCCCAGATCGTCGGGCGTGCTCCGATGCGTGAGGCAACCCGCCCCGCCAGCAAGGTCGTGACGACCGAGGGCAGGAACACCAGATAGACGAGGCCAAGATCCATCATGCCGAGCGACAGCGGCGGTCGGACCAGAACGAAATTGACGAAGGTGAAGGTGCCGATGAAGGCGAACAGGATGCAGAAGCCGATGCCGTAGGCCGCGCGCAATCGCGGATTGCGCCAGTGCGCGATGATGGCGGCCAGCGGCGAAGCAGCCGGCATCATCGCATGCATCGTCTGCACGCGTCGAATCGTGAAATAGACCAGCACCGCGCCGGCCAGATTGAGCACTGCGAACAGATAGAAATTCCAGGCAAGGCCCAGGCCGTCGGCGACGGCGGCCGAGATCAGCCGGCCGACGAGATTGCTGGCGACATTGCCGGTGACGTAAGCCGCGAAGGCGCCGCCGGCGTCCATCGCGCTGCATTGCTCGCCGAGATAGGCGAGGGTGAGCGCGAAGGCGGATGCCATGCACAGGCCCTGCGCGACCCGCAAGGCCGTGAAGACGGCGAGATTTGGCGCGATCGCCAGCAGGCTTGTCGGGATCGCGAGCAGCATCAGGCTGACCAGGATGCCGGTGCGGCGGTCGATGTGCGGGCTGAAAAAGCCGACGACGAGGCTAGCTGTGGCCATGCCGAATGTGCTGGCGTTGACGGCAAAGCTCATCGCCGCCGGCGTGACGCCGTAATGGCGCGTCAGCGAGGGCAGGATCGCTTGCGTTGCAAAGAGATCGACAACGGTCAGGAACGCGGTCAGGCCGATGACGAGCGAGCGCAGCCCGAGACCCGGCGAGTGCGCTTCCATCGTCATCGCGACCGGTTTGATCGGCGCGGAAAGGTCGGTCATGGCGATTGTCCTGTGGGGATGCGGGGCCCGGAGTGGGGAGTTCCGGGCGCCACATCTCGTAACGAGTGCGCTGGGGCTGGAATGTGCTCGTTACATGTGGTGGTCGTTGGAATCCCTGCGGACGTCGCCGACATAGAGAATGACGGTATCCTTGCCGAGGTTCTTCCACCAATGCGAGGTGCCGTAGACCTCGGGGCGGATGTCGCCGGCCTTGTGCACGATCGGATCGACGCAGTTGGAGGCGTATTCGACGATTTCGCCCTGCTGCACGAAAATGAGAGCGGGACGGTCATCATGGCTGTGCCAGGGCACGATGCCGCCGGGCTCGATGGTCAGCTTGCGGAAACGCAGCTCGCGCCCCTCGATATGCGCCGGCTGCTTGCCAAGGTCGATCGCGCCCAGCGTGACGTCGGTAACGCCGACGGGTTTGTAGTCGACCATCTGCTGGGCGTTCGGCTTGATCTTGCCGGCCGGACATTCCCCGGCAACGACCGGCTGCGCCGAGAGTGTCAGCGCGCTGACCATGGCAAGGCTCGGCCAGATCAGACGCGATAAAGCGTAGCTCTTGAACATGGGGAGGTCTCCTGTGTTGGCCGCAACCCCGCTGGTCGCCGGCGATGACAGAAGCTTCATCGAGATCGCGTCGATCCTGAAATGCCGGCTTGCTCTCGATGCGATAGCGGCGCGCTATGTTGATGCGCGGCGGCTATCGATCCGATTGGCCAATGGCATTTCCGCTTTCGCGGCATTCGGCGTCCGATGGCAAGGCGCCCGATGATGGGCGTTCACGTCAATCCACAGGAGCGCCTTATGCCGAATTTGTCCAAGACCCTACGTGACTGAACGGGCCCTGGCATCGCGGCCGCCCCTTGCGGACGGCCGGACCGGGAAACTAATATTCGCCGAAGGGAATGCCGGAGCAGAAAGATGACAGCTCTCTCGCCAGCCGACGCCGAGCAGCTCAGGCTTGCCTTCCAGCGCTGCCGCGATATGGACGGCACGCTGAACGAACAGCTCCGCGCCTATGCCGATGCCAGCCGTGCGGTGTTTCCGGCCTATGGCGAGGCCGTCGATCGCCTGGTGGCGAGATTGGACGGGAATGGTGGTGGCGAGGCCGCGCCACGCCCGGGCGATGCGATGCCGCCGTTCATGCTGCCGGACGACGCCGGGCGTCTCGTCACGCTGCCTTCGCTGCTGGAGCGCGGTCCGCTCGCCGTGATGTTCTTCCGCGGCCATTGGTGTCCCTATTGCCGGCTCAATGTCCGTGCCGTGGTCCAGGCGCTCGATCGCATCGAGGCCATGGGTGCGCAGATCATTGCGGTCATGCCGGAGGCGCAGGAATTTACCCGCCAGCTCAAGGCTGAATCCGGCGCGCCGTTTCCGATCCTGACCGATCTCGACAACGGCTATGCGCTGTCGCTCAATCTCGCGATCTGGCTCGGCGCCGAGATCCAGGACCTGTTGTCCTATCAGGACATGGCGAAATTCCACGGCAATGACGGCTGGATGCTGCCGATCCCGGCCGTGTTCGTGGTCGGCCGCGACGGCATCGTGAAGGCCCGCTTCGTCGATCCCGATTTCCGCAAGCGCATGGAGATCGATGATCTGCTCGCGGCCCTGCAGAGCGCGGGCAGGGAGAACTGAGCGCTCGCGACGCGGGCTTATCCTGCAATTTCCCGCCAGTCGGCGCCGCGCAGCATGCGCATCACGGCGTTGGCCACCGCCGTGCGTTGCCGGCCGGCGACCCCGTAAAGGCTGACGGTGCGGCGGGCGTCCAGGCCGGCGACGGCGGCACGCGTCAGTGTCTGCGGCAGGGGCGAGCTGTGCGGCATCATGGCGACGCCGATGTCGGCCTCGACCAGCTCGATCAGGTCGCGCTCGCTCGAAATCTCGTGGCCATGCTCGATGCCGTGCTCGCGCAGGCTCGCGGAGATGCGGCGCGAATGCTCGCAGAACGTCCGGCTCAACAGTTGCTCCGAGCGCAGATCGTCCAGTTCGATGCTGCTGCGGCCGGCCAGCCGATGTCTGTCGCCAACGACGAGCTCGAAGCTCTCGGTGAACAGCGGCCAGACGTCGAGCCGTTCCCAGGCCTCATCGATCTCGGCGGCGATGCCGAGCTCGGCTTCACCTTTCTTCAAGAACTCGCCGACCTCGCGGCTCGTCCCGCGCAGGAAGCGGAATTCGAGCTGGTTGAATTGCCGTCTGATCTCGTTGAGATGCGGAATGAGCAGCGCTAGGTCGATCGAATGCGTCAAGGCAACGCGCAGGGCGCCGACCTCTCCGCTTTTGAATGAGGAGGCGAGCGAGCGCGCGCCGGCGGCAGCGTCAAAACACTGCTTCAGGAGCGGATGCATGCGCTGGCCGAGCTCGGTCAGTTGCGCGGCCGGCCGTTCTCGGCGGAAGAGGTCGCCGCCAAGCTCGGCCTCGAGCTGCTTGATTGCGCGTGTCAGCGAGGGCTGCGTCACGTTGCACTCCTCGGCTGCGCGCGTGAAATTGAGCAGCTGCGCCACCGCGAGGAAATAGCGGACCTGGTGCATTTCCATGGATCGGCTCCCAGCGAAATCGACCTCAAATCTAGCCGATCGAACCCAGAAATGACATCCCACGCGCGATAGCACGGACGTATGGACTTGGAAGCCAACTGGCATTTCAAAAGGTCCCGGGATCTCTTAAAACGATCGCGGGTAACAATGCCGCCGCGTCCGACGAAATTTCGGCCGGTGCAGGCTCACCAGGAGCGAACCATGAAGGGCAAAGGTGCGGATATCCCAGGTCAGGTCGTGCTGGTGCTTCAGGGCGGCGGTGCGCTTGGCTCCTATCAGGCGGGCGTCTACCAGGCGCTGCACGAGGCCGGAATAGAGCCGGACTGGGTCATCGGCACCTCGATCGGCGCCATCAATGCGAGCCTGATTGCCGGCAACGTGCCGGAGCAACGGCTTGCGCGCCTGAAGGAATTCTGGAAGCGGATGGAGCAGACCCCGGTCTGGACCCTGGGCGGCGCCTTTCCCGACTTCAACGACAGGCTCGCTTACTGGTCGACCGTCACCGGCGGCATTCGCGGCTTCTTCCAGCCCAATCCCCTGGCGCATGCGGGCGATGCCTATCCGCTCGGTGCCGACAACGCGGGCTATTATTCGACCGCTCCGCTGGAGAAGACGCTGAGCGAGCTGGTCGATTTCGATCTCGCCAATCGCTGTGCGCCGCGCCTGACGGTCGGTGCGGCTCATGTCGGCACCAGTGAAATGCGCTATTTCGACAGCCGCAACAGTGAACTGACGGTGAAGCATGTGATGGCGTCGGGCGCGCTGCCGCCGGCTTTCCCGGCGGTGCGCATCGACGGCGAGCTCTATTGGGACGGCGGCATCCTGTCGAACACGCCGACGGAAGCGGTGTTCGACGACAATCCGCGCAGGGATTCGCTGATCTTCTCCGTGCATTTGTGGAATCCCGTCGGGGCCGAGCCGAACACGATCGCGGAGGTGCTGAACCGGCACAAGGACGTGCAATATTCCAGCCGCATTTCGAGCCAGATTGCGCGCCAGCAGCAGGCCCATCGCCTGCGCCATGTCATCAACCAGCTCGCGGCACGGCTTCCGGAGAGCGAGCGCAGCGATCCTGCGGTGAGAGAGTTGATGAGCTATGGCTGTCCGACCCGCATGCATGTGGTACGGCTGCTGGCGCCGCAGCTCGAGCGCGAGACCCATACCAAGGATATCGACTTCAGTCCGTCGGGGATCACACGGCGCTGGCACGCTGGTTACGCTCACACGCGATCGGTCCTGGCACGCAAGCCCTGGATCGGCGAATTCGATCCGCTTGCCGGCGTGGTGCTGCACGAGCACACGGACGAGATGCCGATTGCGGCGGAGTGAGGGCTTTGCGCGTTATTGTCTTGCGCAGTGATGATTTCCCGACAGCGCGGTCTGGGCTATTGTTGCCCCGTCTTCGTCGCGAGGCTAGCAATTGGTCGCTGAGAAAGATCTCGAGGCAACGCTCGATCTGGTCCGCGCCAATGCGGCGGGACCGGTGGCGGGCGTGTTCGGTCCTGATACGCTGACCTGGCGGATCGACCGGGAGGCGGTCATCTTTCTCGGTGCGGGACGCGCGTTGTTGCTGCAACTGGCGCATCCCTGGGTCGCCGCCGCCATCGCCGAGCATTCGAAAACCCTTGCCGATCCGATCGGCCGCTTCCATCGCACCTTCGACATCGTCTTTGCCATGGTGTTTGGCTCGCTCGACCGTGCCTTGCTCTCCTCCCGGCAGCTGCATCGGCGGCACAGCATGATCGTCGGAGAGATGCCCGAGACGGTCGGTCCCTTTGCGGCAGGCTCGCGCTACAGCGCCAACGATATCCCCTCGCTGCGCTGGGTCCATGCGACGCTGGTCGAGACGGCGCTGATGGCGCACGAGCTGGTTCTGCGGCCATTCTCGGTGGAGGAGCGCGAACGCTACTGGACCGAGAGTCGGACGTTCGGTGCATTGTTCGGATTGACGGCGGATGATCTGCCCGCGGACTGGTCGGGCTTTACGGCCTACACCGCGACGATGGAGCAGTCGGACACGCTGACCGTGAGCCCGGCGGCGCGCGAGATCGCGGCGCAGATTTTTAGCGGTGCGCGACCGTGGTTGCGGCCGCCACGATGGTATCGCGCGCTGACGGCGAGCCTGCTGCCGGAACGCTTGCGCGCCGGCTTCGGGTTTGAGCTCGGCGAGCGGGAGCTCAGATCGGCCGACAACGCGCTACGTTGGATCCGGCGCATCTATCCGACATTGCCGGACCGGCTGCGCTATGTCGGCCCTTACCAGGAAGCGCAGGCGCGCTTGCGGGGCGAGCCGCAGCCCGACTGGATGACGCGCTGTCTCAACAGGGCGTGGATCGGGCGGCCACAGATGGACGTGCGCGGGAGAGGGTGAGAGCGAAACTCTCGTGTCCCGGACGCGCTGCGGCGCGTAGCGCTGCTGCGCAGAGCCGGGACCCAGAGGCTGCTGACTCCGCTGCAACATGGGCCCCGGACGCAGCGCACCACGTCGCAAGCGCGACGCGCTGCGCTGCGTCCGGGGCACGAGAGGAGAGTGAGGCGCACACTTTTTCCGCACCGTCATTGCGAGGAGTGCTTGCGACGAAGCAATCCAGACTGTCGCTGCGGAAGGATTCTGGATTGCTTCGCTGCGCTCGCAATGACGGAGCACGCCGTCGCGGCGTCACACCGATGCCAGCTTCCGGTAGAGCGCGCTGTAGGTCCCCGCCGAGATGCTCCAGGAGAACGAGCGTCCCATAGCGCTGCGGCGCATGGTGTCGAGCTGGTCTTGCGCCATGAAGGCGCAGAAGGCCCGGCGGACACCGCCAAGGAAGGACTCGCGCGAGGGCCTCGAGAACAGGAAGCCGGTCTCGCCGTCGGTGATGGTTTCGGCAAGGCCGCCGGTCTGGTGCCCGATCGGCAGCGAGCCGAAGCGCTGGGCGTACATCTGGCTGAGCCCGCACGGCTCGAAGCGCGACGGCATCAGGGTGAAATCGCTGCCGGCGAAGATGCGGCGCGCCTGGGCTTCGTTGAAGCCGATCACCACGCCGATGGCGTCGGGGCGGCGGCGATGCGCGTCGATCAAGGCCTGCTCCAGCGCCGGCTCGCCGGAGCCGGTGACCACGATCTGTCCGCCAGCATCGACGATCTCGTCGGCCGCCGACAGCACGAGGTCGATGCCCTTCTGGTGCACGAGACGCGCGACGATGCCGAACATCGGGCCGCGCGACACCGCTAAGCCGAACTGCTTGCGGACGTAATCCGCATTGGCCCTCTTGCCGATCCAGTCGCCGGCGCCGAACTGCTGGGCGAGCTGGGCGCAGGAGCGCGGGTCCCAGCTCTCGTCGATGCCGTTGAGAATGCCGGTGAGCTCGGACGCGTCCGAACGCAGGCGGAGCAGGCCCTCCAGGCCGCAGCCGAATTCGGTCGTGGTGATCTCGCGCGCATAGGTGCCGCTGACGGTGGTGAGGTGCGAGGCGTAGACGAGGCCGGCCTTGAGGAAGGACAGTTGGTCGTAGAATTCGATGCCGTCGATGTGGAAAGAGCTTTCCGGTGCGCCGATCCGCCGCAGCGAGTCCTTCGGGAAGAGACCCTGATAGGCGAGGTTGTGAATGGTCAGGATCGACGGCAGCTTGGAGCCGCGCCAGGCGAGATAGGCCGGCACGAGCGAGGCCTGCCAGTCATTGGCATGGATCAGGTCAGCTGCCCAATTCTTGTCCAGCTTGCCCATAGCCAGCTCAGCGGCGGCAGAGGCAAAGCGCGCGAAGCGGATGTCGTTGTCCGGCCAGTCGCGCCCGGACTCGTCGCCATAGGGGTTGCCGGGCCGGTCGTAGAGTTGCGAGCAGAGCAGCACGTAGACCGGCAGCCCGTCCTTGGTCGCGGCCCGTCCGAGCGAGCAGGCCGGCATCTCCGCGAAGGCCGGGCAGCGGCCAACGATCTGAATATGCGTGAGTTGCTCGATGATGTCGCGATAGCCGGGCAGCATGATCCGGATATCGGTAAAGGAGCGAAGGGCGCGGGGCAGCGCAGCGGACACGGCTCCAAGGCCGCCGACGCGGACGAAGTCGTCCATCTCAGTGGTGACGAACAAGACCCTCAAGAACAGCTGCCCTCTGTCGATCCCGTTCGATGCTATGCAAGAACGGGTCCAGTTGTCCCGGAATTCTTAAAGCCCGCCCACGCGGCGCGCAGGTTCGGTAAACACTTTCCTACTCAGCCGCCGCCCTCTAGGGTCGCCGCATCAACAACAGAGAACTTCGAGAGTTCCTGAGAGCCCAAGGACGTGAGCAGGCATGCAGCTAGCAGATAAGCATGAGGGGACGACGACAAAAGCCTTCGCCGGGCTCAGGGTCCTGGATTTTTCGACCACCATTGCCGGTCCTCACTGCGCGCGGATGCTTGCCGACATGGGCGCTGAGGTCATCAAGATCGAGACCGATGGCGGGGAGACGATGCGGACCCGGCCGCCGCTGCGCAAGGGATGCAGCACCGCGTTCGGCCAGCTCAATGTCGGCAAGAAGAGCGTCGTGCTCGACCTCAAGTCCGAGGACGGCAAGGAAGCGGTGCGCCGGCTGGCCGCGACCGCCGACATCCTGGTCGAGAACTTTCGCCCCGGCGTGATGCACCGGCTGCGGCTCGACTACGATAGGCTGCACATCGTCAACCCGAGGCTGATCTACTGCTCGATCTCAGGTTACGGCCAGACCGGCCCCTCGGCCGAGCTGCCGGCCTATGCTCCGGTGATCCATGCTGCCTCCGGCTACGACATGGCGCATCTGGCCTACCAGCCCGGTCGTCATCGCCCCGACTATTGCGGCATCTATCACGCCGACGTGGTCACCGGCACCTATGGCTTCGGCGCGATCGCGTCCGCGCTCTATCAGCGGACCGTGACCGGCCTTGGCCAGCACATCGACGTGTCCATGCTGGAATCGATGCTGTCACTGACGCTGACCGAATTGCAGGGCGCGCAATTCGCCGTGAAGCCGCCTCCGCGCCCGATGTTCGGCCCGACCGAGACGGCAAGCGGCTATGTCATGATCACGGTCGCCAGCGAGAAAACGTTCCAGGGATTGATGGGCGTGATCGGCCACCCCGAATGGATCTCCGATCCGCGCTTTGCGACCTACGCCGCGCGCCGCGACAATTGGGCGGAGGTGATGGACGGCGTCGAAGCCTGGTCGCGGCAACTCACGACCGACGCCTGTCTTGTCGCGCTTGGCGCGGCCGGCGTGCCGGCCTCGGCCTATCGCACCGTGTCCGAGGCGCTGGCCGATCCGCAGCTTGCGCACCGGCAGGCGCTCTCCGAGGTGCGGGACGAGGGCGGCTCCTTTCAGGTGCTGAACCTGCCGTTCCGGATGTCCGGCGCCGACACCACGCCGGCCAAGACGATGGCCGTGCTCGGTGAGCATACGCATGCGCTGCGCGAGGAGATCAGCCTCGCCGATGATGCATCAATTCCGACAGGCAAAACTGCCGCGACAGGCTGAGCATCATTACGCCGCACGTGCGGCGTGTGATCTGTTGTGCGTTCCTCTTGCCGTGGCGAGCTTTTGTCGCCAATCTCGTCCTCAGTCATTCGACGATCCGAAACATCGGACGAGGGATCCCGGGAGGAACCATGACGAACACTGCTGCCGCGGCGCGCAAGCACGCGCCGATTTTCCTTGTTGCGGCATTTGCCCTCCTTCCGCTGGCCGGGCCGGTGCAGGCGCAGAAGCCGGGTGGCAGCATCACCGTCGGCCAGGAGCTGGAGATCACGGGCTTCGATCCGCTCAAGGTCGGGGTCTACGACACCTCGACCTTCACCGCCGCCGCTGCGATCTTCGATACGCTGACCACGCTCGACGACAAGGGCGAAGCCGCGCCAAAACTCGCGGTGTCCTGGACGCATTCCGACGATTACATGAGCTGGACCTTCAAGCTGCGCCAGGGCGTGACATTCCACGACGGCACGCCGTTCAATGCGCAGGCGTTCAAGGAGAATTTCGACCGGCAGAAGGATCCGGCCAACAAGTGCCGCTGCGCCTTCTACATCACCAACGTCAAGGAGGTGCTGGCACCCGACGAACACACCATCGTCTACAATCTTGCCGCCCCTTCCGTGAATCTGCCGGCGGTGATCACGATCCAGAGCCAGAACAATGCCGTGCATTCGCCGACGGCCTGGAAGACCAAGGGAGACGACTATAATCGCAATCCCGTCGGCACCGGTCCCTACATCCTGAAATCATGGACCGCCGGCGACCGCATGGTGCTGGAGAAGAACCCAAACTATTGGGACAAGGGTCGTCCCTACCTGGATCGTGTCATCTTGAAGCCGCTGCCCGACGCGCAGTCGCGCTTCGCCTCGCTGCAATCGGGCGAGGCCGATATCATCTGGGACGACGAGAACGACGCCGACAACATCATGAAGGCGCAGAAGGACCCCAAGCTGACCGTGCACAGCTACAAGGGCTCGGGTGCTGCGGTGTATGCCTTCAATACCAAGGTGGCGCCGTTTGACGACGTTCGCGTGCGGCAGGCGCTGGTGATGGCGGTCGACCGACCCAAGATGTCCCAGGCGATCAGCAACGGCCTGAGCCGGCCCGCGACCAATCCCTATGGCGACGGCTCCTGGGTCAAATGCAAGGACGACGGCGCGCTGCCGTTCGACGTCGAGAAGGCCAAGGCGCTGATCAAGGATTATGGCAAGCCGGTCGAGTTCAAGATGCTGGTGACCGCAACCCCGCGCGGCCGCATGATCGGCCAGGTGCTCCAGCAATTCTGGAAGCGCGCCGGCGCCAACATGGAGATCGAGCAGGTCGATCAGGCCACGATCCCGCCGCGCGCCTTCATGCGGCAGTTTCAGCTCGTGCCCTGGCGCATCGTCGACCTCGCTGATCCCGATCCGCAGATGTACGCGAATTTCCGCAGCGGCAGCCCGCTGGCGCTCGCCAACTTCACCGATCCGGAGCTCGACCGGCTGCTCGACCATTCCCGCGTCACCGCCGATCTCGGCCAGCGCACCGAGGACTATTGCGCGATCAGCCGTCTGATCAACAAGGAGGCGATCTGGTTCTGGACCTTCCAGAATACCTATTACGCGCTGTCGAGCGCCAAGCTGAAGGGCTTTCCGAAAATCTACAACGGCGTGATCGACGTCTCGAATACCTGGCTGGAATGAACGAGCGATGCTGAACTTCGTCGTTCGGCGGCTTCTTGCCATCCTGCCGGTTCTGCTCGCCGTCTCGCTGCTGACTTTCCTGATCGCCTCGCTGCTGCCGGGCGATCTCGCCTACGTCATCCTCGGCGATCAGGCGACGCCGGAGAATGTCGCGGCGCTGCGCCGTGACATGGGGCTCGACCAGCCGCTGTGGTGGCGCTATCTGAGCTGGCTCGGCCACGTCTTGCAGGGCGATCTCGGTCGCTCGTTCCGCACCGGCCAGACGGTGTTGCAGGCGGTCGCCGAGCGCATTCCGGTCTCGCTCGAATTGATGCTGATGGCCGAGTTCATCGGGTTGCTGATCGGCGTTCCCGTCGCGATCGCCTGCGCCGCGCGCGCAGGCGGCGCCTTCGACCGCTTCATGACCGGCAGTGCGTTTGCCATGCTGTCGATGCCGTCGTTCCTCGTGGCAATACTGCTGATCTACCTGTTTGCGGTCGAGCTGCACTGGCTGCCTGCGACCGGCTATGTGCCGTTTACCGAGGCGCCGCTGGCGAATCTGCGCTTCTTCGTGCTGCCGGCTCTGACGCTGGCGCTGGCGGAATGGCCTGGAATCATGCGGGTGCTGCGCTCCGACATGATCGCGACCTTGCAGGAGGATTATATCGCGCTTGCCAAGGCCAAGGGTCTCAAGCCCGCGCGCATCCTGTTCGTGCATGCGCTCAAGCCCTCGTCGCTGACCCTGGTGACGGTCACAGGCATCAATATCGGCCGTCTGCTCGGCGGCACGCTGATCGTGGAATCGATCTTCGCGCTGCCCGGCATCGGCCGGCTCCTGGTCGGGGCGATCTACACCCGCGACCTCGTCATCCTCCAGGGCGTGGTGCTGCTGGTCGCCTGCGGCTTCGTCATCGTGAACTTCATCGTCGACATGCTCTACGCCGTGCTCGACCCCAGGATCCGCCATGGCCACGCTTGAGCTCTCGATGCAGGACGAGGCGGCGCCCGTGCCGGTCGGCCGCAAGCGCAGGCTCGGCCTGCTGTTCTGGCTCGCCAGCGCCTGGCTCGCGATCATCCTTGCGCTCGCGATCCTTGCGCCGGTGCTGCCGCTGCAGAACCCTGTAGACATGGACATGCTGGAGCGCCGCGCCGCGTTCTCCGGCGAGCACTGGCTCGGCACCGACGGGCTCGGCCGCGACGAGCTCGCCCGCCTGATTTTTGGCGCGCGCGTGTCGCTGACCGTCGGGCTGATCGCGCCGATGATCGGCCTTACGCTCGGCGGCGCGCTCGGCCTGCTCGCCGGCTATTTCCGCGGCCGGTTCGAGACGCTGGTGGTCGGCAGCATGGACGTGCTGCTCGCCTTTCCGCCGCTGATCTTCGCGCTCGCCGTGACCGCTTATCTCGGCCAGTCCGTCCCCAACCTTACCTTGATCCTCGGCGTGCTCGGCATTCCCGCCTTCATGCGTGTGGCGCGGGCCGCGACGCTGACGCTGGCGCGGCGGGAATTCGTGATCGCGGCCGAGGCGTTAGGTGCCAGCCATGCGCGCATCCTGCTGCGCGAGCTGTTGCCGAACGTGATCCTGCCGCTGCTGGCCTTCTTCCTGCTCGGCGTCGCCGTCACCATCGTGGTCGAGGGCGCGCTGTCCTTCCTCGGTCTCGGCGTGCCGCCGCCGATGGCGAGCTGGGGCAGCATGATCGGCGAGGGGCGCGACAGCCTCGACGTCGCGCCGCGGCTGGCGTTCCTGCCGGCGGCCGGATTGTTCCTCACCGTGCTGGCCTTCAATCTGGTCGGCGATACCTTGCGGGCGCTGACCGACCCGCGTCAGGGGGCGCTGTGAGCGCTCCGCTCTTGACCATCGAGGACGTCGCGGTCGAGCTGCCGACGCCGCGCGGCAATTTGCGCGCCGTGGATCACGTCGACCTGTCGCTGGAGGCGGGCCGCACGCTGGGCATCGTCGGCGAATCCGGTTGCGGCAAGACCATGCTCTCGCGCGCGGTGCTTCAGCTCTTGCCGAAGAAGGCCAAGCTCACGGGCCGCGTGATGTTTGACGGCCAGGATCTGGTGCGGCTTCCCTCGGAAAGCCTGCGGCGCCTGCGTGGGCGCGACCTTGCAGTGGTGTTCCAGGATCCCATGACCTCGCTCAACCCGGTGCTGACCATCGGCACGCAGCTGATGGAGACGATCCAGGAGCACCTCGAGCTCGATGCCCCCGCAGCACGGAAGCGCAGCATCGAGCTGTTGGCCGCGGTCGGCATTCCGGCGCCCGAGCAGCGGCTCGCGCAATATCCGCATCAATGTTCCGGCGGCATGCGCCAGCGTATCGCAATCGCGATCGCGTTGTCCTGCGAACCGAAGCTGCTGATCGCGGACGAGCCGACCACCGCGCTCGACGTCACCATCCAGGCACAGATCCTCGATCTGCTCGCGCGCGAGCAGCGCCGCCGCCACATGGCGATGATCATCATCACCCACGATCTCGGTGTGGTCGCGGGCCGCGCCGACGAGGTCGCTGTGATGTATGCGGGCAGGGTGGTGGAGCGCGCCCCGACCCAGGCGCTGTTCAAGCGCATGCACATGCCCTACAGCGAAGCGCTGCTGGCGGCGATCCCGAAGCTGGAGACCGCGCCCCATACGCCGCTGCCCGCGATCTCGGGCCGTCCGCCCGATCCGACACGACCGCTAAAGGGCTGCTCCTTCGCGCCGCGCTGCCGCTATGCCGCTAGCCGTTGTCATGAGGCCAAGCCCGACCTGAAGAGCGCCGAGATGCCCGATCATCTCTATGCCTGCTTCTACCCGATCCAGATGGCGGAAGGAATCGGCGCATGATGCAGCTTGCCGCGCGCGTCGAGCCGCTGCTGAACGTCGACAATCTCGTCGTCGAATATGGTCTCGGCAACAAGACGGTGCATGCGGTGTCCGGTGTCAGCCTTGCGGTCGCGCGCGGTGAGACGCTAGGGCTGGTCGGAGAATCCGGCTGCGGCAAGTCGACGCTGGGACGCGCGGTGCTGCAATTGCGCCGCGCCAAATCCGGCCGGGTGCTGTTCGACGGTGAGGACCTCACCGCGATGGAGGGCGAGGCGCTGCGCAAGATGCGGCGCCGCGTGCAACTGATTTTCCAGGATCCGATCGCCTCGCTCAATCCGCGCCGTCGCATCGGCGACATCGTGGCCGAGCCGCTGATCATCGCCGGCGTCAAGGATGCCGCCGAGCGCAAGCGTAGGGTTCACGAGGTACTCAGCGCGGTCGGGCTCGATCCTGATCTCGTCGTGGGCCGCCTGCCGCACGAATTCTCCGGCGGGCAGTGCCAGCGCATCTGTATCGCGCGGTCGCTGGTGCTCAGCCCCGAGTTCATCGTCTGCGACGAGCCGGTCTCGGCGCTGGACGTCTCCATCCGCGCGCAGATCCTCAATCTGCTGGAGGAGATGAAAGCGCGCTTCGGCCTGACGCTGCTGTTCATCGCGCATGATCTCGCAGTGGTCAAAGCGGTCAGCGACCGCGTCGCGGTGATGTATCTCGGCCGGCTCTGCGAGGTCGGTCCGTCGGAGCAATTGTTCGCAAATCCTGCGCATCCCTACACCGGGCTCTTGTTGCAGGCGATCCCGGTGCCCGATCCGGATGTGCGTCCCGCCGAGAGTGTGGCGGCGGGTGAGCCACCATCGCCGATTGCGCCGCCGTCCGGCTGCCGCTTCCGCACCCGCTGCCCGCGAGCCGATCAGCGATGCAGCGCGGAGATACCGGAGTTGCGCGAAATCGGGCCGGGCCAGTTCGCGGCTTGCCATCATCCGCTGACCTGAACTAAGACCGGTTTGTCTCGCCTCGCCGGCCATGGCATGGTGGCGCGACAACGAGAAGCATGCCGGGAGAACGCCGATGAAGAGTTTCAAGGTCGCCGATTTTAAGGCGCCGCTGCAGGAGTTCGACGAGGCGACGCCGCAGCCCTCGGGCACGCAGGTGCTGATCAAGGTGAAGGCCGCCGGCGTCTGCCACAGCGACCTCCACATCTGGGAGGGCGGCTACGATCTCGGCCATGGCCGCAAGCCGCTGTCGCTGAAGGACCGCGGCATCAATCTGCCGCTGACCATGGGTCACGAGACGGTCGGCGAAATCCTGGCCTTCGGCCCTGACGTGAAACCGACAGACCAGGGCGACCTGAAGCTCGGCGATGTCGGGCTGGTCTATCCCTGGATCGGCTGCGGCAAGTGCGCGACGTGCCTCGCCGGTGACGAGAACATGTGCCTGACGCCGCGCTCGCTCGGCGTCTATTGCGACGGCGGCTATTCCGATCACATGCTGGTGCCGCATCCGCGCTATCTGCTCAATCTCAGGGGACTCGATCCCGCAACGACCGCGCCCTATGCCTGCTCGGGCGTCACCACCTACAGCGCGCTGAAAAAGGTTGAGCAGCATTTCGACACGCCGATCGTGATGTTCGGCGCCGGCGGGCTCGGCCTGATGGCGCTGTCGCTCTTGAAAGCCATGGGCGGCAAGGGCGCGATCATGGTCGATATCGATGCCAGGAAGCGCGAGGCGGCGGAGAAGGCCGGCGCGCTCGCCACCGTCGACCCGAAGGCGCCGGATGCGCTGGAGCAACTCGCCAAGAAAGCGGGCGGGCCGATCCGTGCCGTGATCGACCTCGTCGGCAATGCCGCGACGACGCAGCTTGGATTCGACTGCCTGACCAAGGGCGGCAAACTCGTGATCGTCGGCCTGTTCGGCGGCGGCGCAACCTGGGCGCTGCCGCTGATTCCGATCAAGGCGGTGACGATCCAGGGCAGCTATGTCGGAAACTTGCGCGAGACGCAGGAATTGCTCGACCTCGTCCGCACCAAGAAGGTGCCCCCGATCCCGGTGACGACCGCACCGCTCGCAAAGGCCAACGACGCGCTGGTGCAATTGCAGCAGGGCGCGGTGGTCGGGCGCACGGTGTTGACGCCGTAGCGAACACTCTCTCCGCCGTCATTGCGAGCGCAGCGAAGCAATCCAGAAATCCCTCCGCGGACACAGTCTGGATTGCTTCGTCGCAAGAGCTCCTCGCAATGACGACTTGGCTAGCTCCTGTCCTTGAGGCCCTAAATGTCCGCAAACAACGCCTTCCACATTGCCGTGCTCGCCGGTGACGGCATCGGTCCCGAAGTCATGGCGCCGGCCGTCGAGGTGCTGCGCAAGATCGAGCAGAAATCGGATTTGCGCTTCCGCTTCACCGAGGCACCTGCCGGCGCCAACAATTATCTCGCCACCGGCAAGTCGATGCCTGACTCGACCATCAAGCTGTGCGAGGAGGCGGACGCAATCCTGCTCGGCGCCTGCGGCCTACCGTCGGTGCGCTACCCCGACAATACCGAGATCGCGCCGCAGATCGAGCTGCGTTTCATCTTCGATCTCTATGCCGGCGTGCGACCGGCGCGCCTCATTCCGGGCGTGCCGAGCCCGATCGTCGGCGCTGATGCGCGCGGCATCGATCTCGTCGTGATCCGGGAATCGACCGAAGGCCTGTTCGCCTCGATGGGCAAGGGCGTCGTCACCCATGAGGACGCGCGCGAGACCATGGTGATCACGCGCAGGACATCAGAGCGCCTGTTCGACTTCTCGTTCCGCCTCGCCGAGCGGCGCAAGGCGCGCGGCAAGCCCGGCGCGCTTGCCTGCGTCGACAAGGCGAACGTGTTCAAGGCGTTCGCGTTCTTTCGCGGCATTTTCGACGAGATCGCCAAGAAGCATCCCGACGTGAAGACCGATCGGCTCTATGTCGATGCCTGCTCGGCCATGCTGGTGAAGCGTCCCTGGGATTTCGACGTGATGGTGATGGAGAACATGTTCGGCGACATCGTCTCCGACATCACTGCGAGCCTGATCGGCGGCCTCGGCATGGCGCCGTCGGCGGACATCGGCGACAAATATGCCGTGTTCCAGCCCTGCCACGGCACCGCGCCCGACATCATGGGGCAGGGCAAGGCCAATCCCACCGGCATGATCCTGTCGGCGGCGATGATGCTGGACTGGCTCGCCGACAAGCACGGCGTCGAGAGCGCGGCGGAGGCCGGCGAGACGATCGAGCGTGCGGTGGATCAGGTCTATGCGGGCGGCATCAAGCCGATGGAGTTCGGCGGCAGCAACGGCACCGCGGATATCACGAAAGCGGTGCTCGCGGCGCTCTGAGAAGCAGTCGAGCCGCGGCCCCAGTTCATCTCAAAGAAAAAGGGGCCTCGCGGCCCCTTTGTCGATCACCAGCGGCGCCAATGGTGGTGGCGATGGCCCCAGCCCCACGGGCGCGGGCCGTAGAAGCGTCGCGGGCCGCCGTAATAGCCGTAGGCGCCGTAATAGTTCGGACGCCAGAAGCAGCGGCCCCAGGGGTTACACACCCAGCGCACCTGATCGACGTCAGCGGCCGGACCGCTTGCAATCTTGTCCGCCTGCGGGATGCCATTCGGCATGGCTGCGAGCGCCTCGCCCGACGCGAGCGCCACACCGCCGATGGCAGCCAGAGCAAGAACAGCAGATTTCAGTGTCATCGCGATCTCCCTCGTTGTGGCGGGAGAACTTTCGTCAGATCAACTGGTTGCTACCGCGCGGAGCTGCACGAGGAATTTAATCTTCGTGAACGTCGGTTCAGCTTCAACGCCCCTGGAACTGCGGTTTGTGCTTTTCCATGAAGGCTTGCCGGCCCTCGAGAAAATCCCGGGAATCCATGCAGGCATTGCCGATCGCCTTGATCGCGTCCATGTCGCGCTGACTCTCATCCTTCAGCACCTGCGCGATGGTGATCTTGGCGGCCTTGATCGCGAGCGGGGCGTTCTGCGAGATCGTCTCGGCAATCGTCATGGTCTCGCCCCAGAGCTCGTCGACCGGGAACACGCGCTCGATAAGGCCAATGCGCAGCGCTTCGGCGGAATCGATGCGCATGCCCGTGTACATCAGAAGCCGAGCCCAGGACGGGCCGACCAGCGACACCAGGTGCCGCAGGCCGTCGAAGCCATAGGCGATGCCGAGCTTGGCCGCGGGAATGCCGAACTGGCTGCCGTGCGCGGCGATGCGGATATCGGCGAGCATCGCGACCTGCATGCCGCCGCCGAGGCAAAAGCCCTCGATGCAGGCAATCGTCGGCTTGGGATAGTCTGCGAGCAGTGCGCGCTGGGCGGCACTGCGCCTGGCATATTCCTCGGACGCTGCCGCGTTATGGCGGGTCTTCTCGAACTGGCTGATGTCGGCGCCGGAGACGAAGGCCTTGCCGCCGGCTCCGCGCAGGACCACGACGCGCACCGTCTCGTCGTCGCGCAGGCTCGTCAAGGCCTCGCCAAATCCCTCCCACATCTCCAGCGACATCGCGTTGCGCTTGTCGGGATTGTTGAAGGTGATCACGCCGACGCCCTCGGTGGTGTGCTGGAGAATCTTGCCGTCCGCGTAGGGTGTACCGGTCGTGCGGAATATGTCGGACATCGCTTGCTCGCTCGTCATGTGCGAGGTGCAATGTGCTGCGCTGGCGCTTCCGGGGTCAACCGCGGCAGGGTGGGCGAGTCTGCATCCGCCTGTACCGGGATTGCATGGCGCGTCGTCCCGAGTGTCGCGCGCGCAAAGAAAAGGGGCGGTCGTGCCGCCCCATAAAGGCCGCGCGCAAGCGCGCGAGCCGCAATATGATCGTTCAATCCGGCCGCGTCCCCGCGACGCGGCGGATTGAAGATCGGCCGCAAAGGCCAGACCGTCGACCGGTCTCAGCTCTCGTTCGCCGCGATCGATTCCATCAGCGAGACCAGCTGACGCTGCACGGTCTGGTCCTTGATCTTGCTGTAGGCGCGCAGCAGGCGGAGGCTGAAGGCCGAATCGAGGAACAGCAGGCTCTCGACTTCGCGCGCCTTGTTGTCGCCGTCGTAGAAGAAGGTCACGGGCACGTCGAGGGCGGAAGCGATCTGCTGCAGACGAGCCGCGCCGACGCGATTGACGCCCTTCTCGTATTTCTGGACCTGCTGGAAGCTGACGCCGAGCTTCTCGCCGAGCTCGGCCTGCGAGATCTTCATCTCGACGCGCCGCAGACGAATCCGCTTGCCAAGCTCGATGTCCGGCTTGCCAGCACTGCGCTGCTTCATTCTTTTCGCCGCTGCTTTCATCTTCGTTTTCACCTTTGTTCTTCGGTTGAAAATCCCCCGAAGAGCTGGGTCAGGGGTTCGCCCATATACGAGTCCTTGAATTCATGCGGATGCACGAACTCTTCCTTAAACCACGGGAAGCGAGCCGGACTGAAAGCTTCGATCAGCCAATCAATCATGTGCCGCACGCGCGGAATACGGCCGCTACCGGGATGGTAGGACAACCAGATATCCAGCGGTCGGTTCAACTCGACCTCCAGTGGAATCAACTTCCCGCCAAGCGCAATGGCGTAGCTCGGGAAGACGCCGATGCCGGCGCCATTCGCGACCGCCCAGTAGTTGGCGCTTGAGACGTTGGTCTTCATGACCAGAAGGTCACGTTCCGATACGCCCGGGAAGAAGCTCTCGAAGGATTCCTTGGCGGCAAGCTGGTCGGCGAATTGCAGCACCAGGCGATGCTTGATCAATTCCGCCGCCGAGCGCGGCGCGCCATGCTTCTCGATGTATTTCTCGGAGGCCCAGAACATCAGGTGCATGCGACCTAACCGCACCAGTTTGATGTCGAGCGCCGAGGGACGCGACAAATGGATGGCGACGTCGGCTTCGTGGCGCGAGACGTCGGCCGAGCGCATCGCGCAATGCAGGTCGACCAGGATCTTCGGATAGGCGTGCTGGAATTCAACCAGGCGCGGGGCGAGCCAGAACGTGCCGAGCCCCTCGGTGACGGCGACTCGCACCTCGCCGGACAGGGCGTTGGCCATCGAATCGCTGGCGCGCAGCACGTCGAAGGTGGCGGCCTCCATGCGCTCGACGGCGGAGACCACCAGCGCGCCCTCATCGGTGAGATGGGTGCCATGGACGTCACGGGTGAACAGTGTGGTGCCGGTCTGGCGTTCGAAGTCGTCGATTCGCCGGCGCACGGCGTTGATCGACAGCGACAGGCGCTCGGCCGCCGATCGGAAACTTCCGCATCGGACGACTTCAAGGAAAATGCGGGCCGCATCCCAATCCGAGAGGCCGCTGAGATTTGTCTTTGGGCGTTCCGCCACAGGAACGCCCCTTTCCGCCAAGGAGTGCATACAAGTCCCTTCGGTTAGCTAAACTGGCAGAATCTGGCGCAAACCACAACCACTGCGGGTTGGGGGATGATAAGTTTTGAACGTCATCCTTACTACCGGTGGGTGGTATCTGAGTGCTTCCAAGGGTTGGGAATCGGGCAGGCCATTGCCCGGATGAGGGGTGTGGCGTGAGTGCCGTTGCGAGCCGTGAAATGGCTGCGGGATTGCAGGCGCTGTCGGCAATGAGTGTGCTTGCGCGAAAGCCGGCGCCATCTCTCTCAATGGATCAATCACAGCGCGCGGGGCGTTTGCTCTCGGACCGTTTCGACCATGGCCAACGGCGCAGCGCGGCGATGTTAGCCGGAACCGCGGTTTCGCGGCAGAAACCCACTGAAATCAGGTTCAGAGGCGCTGTGGCCTCGTGCTATCCTCCGTATTCCATGGGGGCCGAAGGGGTCGTCACCAACACGTCTCGCAGGCCGAATTAACGGAAAGAACGCCGGTGTCGCATTCAGACGAACAGTTGCAGTCGGTGCTGGAAACGCTCGAGGGGTGCCGCAGGGTTCTCAACGCGTGCGACAGCCGTGAGTCGGCCGAGCTGCTGTCCATTGTCATCCTCGACGTCAGGATGAAACTCAAAGGAATTGACAGTGCCGATCTCAAGGCACTGTGCGACGAAATGCTGCGGAGCGCTGCGAGCGAGCCGCCGTCCCCTTCCAAGCAGACGCAGGACCAGCCCCGGCGTCCGCTGCTCCGCGTGGTGAAGTAGCCGCGCCGCCGAATCTCGCTTTTTGGCGAGGTTTGTGCGCGTCCCGATGCCGCACCTGTGATCGCAGGCGGCATCGGGAGGAGCCTTGGTTTTGTGCGCCTCTGTTGCGCATTCTCCGGCATCGGTTACACCAGAGCCGGTTCGGCTCCGGGCCGCGCCCATTCCCGGCGCGCCGCACCGGGGCCTGAGATGGCTCAGACGGCATCATGCAAAATGTTTCGATCCCGGCGGCGCTGATTGCCGGCCTCGTCAGCTTCCTCTCGCCTTGCGTCCTGCCCCTGGTCCCGCCCTATCTGATCTATCTCACGGGCGCCACGATCGAGCATGTCGAGAGCGACGAGCCGGGCTCGGCCTCCAAGCGCGCGATCATGATGTCGGCGCTCCTGTTCGTGCTCGGCTTCTCCACGGTGTTCGTCGCGCTCGGCGCCAGCGCCTCGCTGGTCGGCGGGCTGATCCGCGCCTGGTCGGCGGAGCTGTCGATCCTCGCCGGCATCGTCATCATCATCATGGGCCTGCACTTTCTCGGATTGACGCGCATCGGCCTGTTGATGCGCGAGGGACGGCTGCCGATCCCCAAACCGGTCGGCCTCTGGGGCGCCTACATCATGGGGCTGGCCTTCGCCTTCGGCTGGACGCCTTGCATCGGCCCGATCCTCGCCGCGATCCTTTCGATCGCCGCCGCTGAGGCCACGGTGACGAAGGGCGCAGGGCTGCTCGCGGTCTATTCCGCCGGTCTCGGCATTCCCTTCCTGATCGCCGCACTCATGATCGAGCAGTTCTCCGCGCTGTTCGCGCGGATGAAGGGCCATCTCGTCAATGTCGAGCGCGCCATGGGCGTCCTGATGGTGATCACCGGCATCGGCTTTCTCACCGGCGCGGTCTCGAATGTGAGCATCTGGCTGCTGGAGACGTTCCCGGCGCTGCAGACCATCGGGTAGGGCGTGATCCGGAAAATGCCGGCGCGCTGATCGCGCCGGCGTCCCCGCATGCAGTTGCTCAGGGTTTGAACACGTAGCCCGGCGAGATCGCCGCCGTCTCCGGGATCGGCGGCAGGTCGGCGAACAGTTCGGGACGATCCTTCATGACCTTGAGAATGTGCTTCGGCTCGATATGCGCATTGACGTCAAAGGTCGATTTGAGGATCCCGAGGCGGGAGAGCCGATCCTCGGCGCTCCACAGCGCGCGGTAATTGTTCGCCGACAGCCGGCGGTCCGCCTGCTGGATGTTGAACTGCATCGCAGCCTCGGCGACGTCCTGCTTGAGGCCCGGAATCCAGCGTGTGGCGACTTGCGCCGCCTGCTTCGGATTCTTGCGCATCCATTGATCGGCTTCGGAGACCGCGGCGAGGAATTTCTCGATGGTCTCGCCGTTGGCCTGCACCCAGGGGCGAAGCGCGACGTTGAAGCCGATATAGGAGATCACGTCGCCGCCCCTGATGATCTCGACCGCGCCGGGCACATCCTTGCCTGCAACGATCGGCCAGGGATCCCAGCCCGAGAACGCGTCGATACCCTTGGCGAGCAGGGCGACGGTCATGTCCGGCGGCGGCGTGTTGACCAGCGTCACGTCATCGGGTTTCAGCCCGGCCTTCTCCAGCGTCGCCAGGATGTAGAGGTGATTGATCGTGCCGAAGGAGGCCGCGATCTTCTTGCCCTTGAGCGTCGACAGGTCACCCTTGACGATGCCTGAACCTTCGCGCGCGATGATCGCCATGGTGGCATCAGAGCCGGCCTTGGTGGCGTTGCCGCTGTAATTGCCGAGTGCGACAAGGTCCATGCCGCGCAGCACGGCGCCGATCATGGGCACGCCGACCTGCACGATCTCGCTCTCGCCGGCTTGCAGTGCGTTCAGCGCATCGACGCCGGTCGCGTAGGGGCGTGCGATCGTGACATCGAGCCCGTACTTCTCGAAGAAGCCGCGCTCGAGTGCGATCGGCAGGCCGATCTGGTCGATGCCGGTGACCATGCCGGCCTTCAGTTTCGTCGGGGTCTGGGCGCTCGCCGGCACCATGCCGGCCAAGAGCGCGATTCCGAGCAGCAAGAGTCGTTTCATATTCTCAGCCTCCCTCTTTTATCGGCCCCACCGCCGTCACCCAATAGGGGCGAGCGACGGCGTTGAGGTCCGTTCGTTTGACGCCGCGTAGTTCGATCGAATGCTCGTCCGTTCCCGAGACGCGTCCATATTGCTGGAATGCGAGCACGTGGAAGCGCTCCGGCGTGAACGGCAGCTCGATCTGCACGTTCACCTTTTCCGATGTGCCCGTGAGCTCCGGCGAGATCTTTCCCGGCGCGGCAACCGTCAACCAGAGCTGAAACAGCGCCCACGCGGCAATCGCGCCGAGCACGATGCGGCCCTTGGATGAGCGCAAGACGTCGGAAGCGATGCTCATGCCGCGCGCACCATCTGGAGCACGCGCGCCGAGAGCTGCTTGAAGTGGTCGTCCTTGACGAGGTCGTCCCAGACGCGGGGACGCGGCAGGTCGACCGCGATCTCGTCGAGCACGCGTCCTTTCGACAGCACGACCACCCGGTTGGCGAGAAACACCGCTTCGGGCACGTCGTGGGTGATGAAGATCACCGTCGGCTTGCGCTCCTGCCAGATCCGAGTCAGCTCCTCCTGGAGCGTCATGCGCGTCTGCGCGTCGACGCTGGCGAACGGCTCGTCCATCAGCAGGACGTCGGGATTGTTGGCGAGTGCGCGCACCACGCCGACGCGCTGCTGCATGCCGCCAGAGAGCTCGTTTGGATAGCGGTGCGCCGCGTGCGACAGCCCCGCGAGCGCGAGATATTCGCGCGCGATGCGGTCGCGCTCGGCCTTCGGCACGCCGCGCATCTTCGGGCCGAAGCCGACATTGTCGAGCACCGTCTTCCAGGGAAACAGCGCGAACGACTGGAACACGACGCCACGCTCGGGGCCGGGCCCGTGCACCGGCTTGCCGTCGAGCAGGATGTCCCCCTTCGAATAAGGGATGAAGCCGGCGATCATGTTGAGGATCGTCGTCTTGCCGCAGCCGGACGGGCCGACCACCGAGATGAACTCGCCAAGCTCGACGTCCAGCGAGACGTCGTGAACGGCGGTGACATGCGCCCCTGCGTAAGGATCGAAGTAGGTCTTGCCGAGATTGCGCAGCGAAAGCGTCTTCATGATGTCACCAATCCCCAGCGTTGGCCGGTCACGCGCTCGAGCGGCGCGAGGACCCAGGCGTCCACGATGTACCAGAGCAATCCGAGAATGATCATGCCGAGCAGAATTTCGACGGTAGAGCCGGCGCGGCGGGCATCGAACATCATGAAGCCGATGCCCGATGTGCCGACGATCATCTCGACCGCGATCAGCGCGCGCCAGCCATAACCGAGGCCGTTGCGCAGGCCCGTGATGATGTTGGGCAGCGCCCCCGGCAGCGTCACCTCCCAGAGCACCCGCGCGCGCGAGGCACCGAGGCTGAGGGCGGCGCGCGCGAGGTCGCGCGGCACGGATTCAACCCCGAGCACGGTGTTGAGCACGACCGGGAACAGCACGGTGTAGACGATGACGAATGTCATCGTCGTCAGTCCGAAGCCGAACCAGATCAGGAGGATCGGCAGCCAGGCGATGTCGCCGATCGCCTGGAAGAACAGCAGCACGGGCCAGCAGATGCGGTGTGCCCAGCGGCTCGTTCCGATCAGGATGCCCAAGGGAATGCCGAGCGCCATGCCGACGGCGGCGCCGGTTGCGAGCCGGATCAGGCTGTCCTGGAGATAGTCGGGCAGGATCCCCTTGTAGGTGAGCGTGAAGAACGCGCGCACCACGTCGGCGGGGCCGGGGAAGAACGCGCGCGGAAACACCCCGGCCTCGCTGACCACGGTCCACAGCGCGAGCACCGGGATGAAGGGAATGATGGCGGCGATCCCCGGCCAGCGCCGGGTCAGGCGGGTGTAGCCGCCCCAGATTTGCAGCAGCAGGTTCATGCGCGCCTCACCAAGCCCCAGCGTTCGATGGTCGCGCGTTCCAGCGGGACCAGCAGCAGACGGTCGATCAATAGCCAGAGCACGCCGATCACGATCATGCCGAACACGATCACCTCGGTGCGGTAGAAATCGCGTGCGACGAACAGCATGTAGCCGAGCCCGACATTGGTCGCGATCATCTCGGCGGCGATCAGCCCGCGCCAGGCAAAGCCAAGGCCGGTGCGGATGCCGGTGACGATGTTGGGCAGCGCGCCCGGCAGCAGCACTTCGGTCAGCAACGCCCAGCGGCCCGCGCCGAGCGAGGCGGCGGCATTGCGCAGCGTGTGTGGAATGGTCCTGACGCCGAGCAGGGTGTTGTAGGCAACGACGAAGAACACGGCATTGAAGATCACGAAGACGATCGCGCCGAAGCCGTAGCCGAACCACAAGGTCGCGATCGGAATCCAGGCGATGCCGGCGAGCACCGAGAAGAAGCGGAACAGCGGCGTGAGAAGGGCGGCCACCGTCGGGCTCACGCCCATGGCGATGCCGAGCGGCACGGCGGTGGCGATGCCGATCAGCGTGCCGAGGCCAACGCGCAGTAGGCTGGCGCCGACATGGGAGAACAGCGTGCCGTCGCGGATCGACTCCATGGCGGCCGCGCCGACCGCACCGACCGATGGAAACACGCGCGGATTGACGTTGAACAGCGGAACGACGATCGCCCAGATCGCTACCAGCGCAAGCAGCGGCGCGACGAACATCGCAGCGCCCGCCAGCGAATTGACGCTGCGGATCAATCGCGACGATCGACCTTTCAGACTGCCCGTCACCTGCATTTGACCTCCCTGCGTTCAGCTATGCCTGTGCCGGCATTTCACGCTGATCATTCCTGACGTCGTAACCATGTCTCGCGCGATCGCGGCTGCCCGTCGGTTGCCACGACCGCGATCCCGGGCGGAGCGAGGATGTGGGGCGAGCCCTTCCTGTCACGGTCCACGACGTTTCCTCCTGCTCTTGACGCTCGACGTCCTGGCCGCGCGCACGGTCGACCCGTCGGTTTTGCGAGTTGCCGCGGCGATGACCGTCTTCCGGTTCGAGAGCTTCAATCGGGTGTAGCCGAGCAGGCGTTCCATCGCGGCGCGCGCCTTCTCGGGGTTGGCGCTCTCGATAGCCCGCGCCGCCGCCACGTGGTTCGGCAAATTATCCTTGAACCAGCCGCCGGGGCTTCCGACGGCGACGGTGAAGACGGTGCTCAGGATGGTGTCGATCGCGCTGCGAAAGCCCTGCAGTACTGGGTTGTGCGTCGCATCCAGGATGGCAAGATGAAAGGCCTTGTCGGCCGCGAGGGCGCTGGCCTGGTCCTTAGCGGTCTGCATCGCGGCCAAGGCCGTATCGATCCGCCAGCGATCGTTCCTGGTCGCGCGTTCGGCCGCAAGCGCTGCGGCTGCAGGCTCGATGATCGAGCGCACCTCCTGGATTGCGAGCAAGAGGTCGCGATCCGGTTCGTCCTGGCCGACGAGCCAGCTCAGCACGTCGCGATCGAGCAGGCTCCATTCGTGGCGCGGCAGCACTTGCGTGCCGTGGCGCGGCCGCACGCTGACGAGGCCCTTTGCGGCGAGAGTCTTGATCGCCTCGCGCACCACGCCGCGACCGACGCCGAAACGGGCTTCGAGTTCCGGCTCCGGCGGCAGGGTGGTGCCGACGGGAATGAGATCCTGGGCGATCTCGCGGCCGAGCGTCGTCAGCACGGCGCGGATGCGGCCGGGCTTGATCAGTTTGTCGGCTGGGCTCGGCCGCGCTCTTGCCACCGGTTTGTTTCTCCCCGCCGGCCTGTCGCGGCCGGTTCATTTTGTCTTGGCCGCTCGCCGGCAGCGTCACAATCATCCGATGTTTAACATCGGATGATTGCGTGGGGCGAGCGCAATTGTCGCAGGAAGGCTGTATTGCGCTGCGATATGGCGCCAGGCCCGGGGCGGCTACCGCGCCTCGTCCAGCGTACAGACAACCGTGCAGACCACGCCGCGCGGCAGGAAGTCGACGGTGGCCTCGCCGCCGAGCTGGTCGCGCGCGCTGCGCTCGATCAGGCGCGAGCCGAAGCCGCGCTGTACCGGCGCGGTCACCGGCGGTCCGCCGATCTCGGTCCAGATCAGGCGCAGCCGCGGTTTCGGGGCATCGGCGATGATCTCCCAGTCCAGCGTCACCCGGCCGGTCTCGTTGGACAGCGCACCATATTTCGCGGCATTGGTGGCGATCTCGTGCACGATCATCGACAGCACCACGGCGAGCCGCGGCGACAGCGGCACGGCGGGTCCGGCCATGCGGATGCGGTCGGGACTGTTCATCAGGAACGGCTGAAGCGCGCGGGCGATCACCTCCCGCAGCTCGGAGCCCGCCCATTTCTCCTGGCTCAGCAGATTATGCGCTTCGGCCAATGCGCCGAGCCGTCCCTCGAATTTCGTCCGCTCGTCTCGGCTGGCGCTGCGGAAGGTCTGCACGGCGATCGCCTGCATCAAGGCCAGCGTGTTCTTGACCCGATGGTTGAGCTCATCGATCAGGAGATTGTGCAGCATCTCGCCGCGCGCGATCGTGGTCGCCATCCTGACCGCGAAGGTCAGGCCAGTCAGCAGCAGGATGCCGCCGATCAGGCTGGTGATCGCGATGTTGCGCCAGAGCGGCGCGATCAGCGAGCTTTCGTCGACGCCGGCGGCGATCGTCCAGCCCGTCAGCTGCGATCGTGTGTAGGCCGCGGCCAGAGCGACGCCGTCGAGCGACACCGTCGGGAGCGATGCCTCGCTGCGGCGAAACATCTCGGCATAAAGCGAGGGCGAGGCGCGCTTGCCAAAGGTCTCGCTGGGGTTCGGCGCGCGCGCAAACACGATGCCCTTGGTGTCGAGCAGAGTCACGGTCCAGAGCCGGTCGGGCCGTTGCTTCTCCACCAGCTCCTGAAAGATGCTGATCGGTGGGCTGAAGCAGAGGTCGTAGATCACCTCGCCGTCGCGGAACACCGGAACCTCGACAGTGAGCACTTGCCGCCCGTTGATCGCGCCGGTGAACAGGTCGGAATATTGCGGCGACCTGGTCGCAAATACCTTTTCGATGATCTCGAGATGGCCGCGTGGCGGCAGGCTTGCGGTGTCTTCCGTTGCGGAGGAGAACAGCAACCGGCCCTTGCGATCGGAGATCAGCACCAGCCCGCCCTTGCCATATTGGTCGACGAAGCCAAGCGCGATGCGGCGGAAGTTCTGGAAGTCGTCGTTGCGCAGCGAATTCGTCAGTGCAAGGACCTGCAAGCCGCCGGTCATCCGCTGCACTTCGGAGTCGAGCACGAGGCGCATGCTGCGCACGTTCTCCAGCACTCGGCGGGTCGCGTCGCTTCGATCCTGCTTGTAATTGTAGAACACAATGCCGACCGCAAAGACGATCAGCGGCAACATCGTTCCCGTCACCAGAAGAGCGAGCCGGACCGGCAGGGTGAGCTTTGACAAACGCGGGCGTCCCGGTTCCGGCGCAGCGGCGCCGGATTATGATTTTGGGCAGACCATACGTGCGGGACTTGCGCAGCGCCATGTTTTTCGCAGATGGCGAGCAACGAGATTGCAGCGCAGTCCGGGATGTCCGCGCTTCAGCTCATGCGGAGTGCGGTCAGGAGTGGCGTTCCGGGGCCTCTCGATGCGATGTCACGCGGTCAAGTCCGGGCAGGCGACCGCCTTCAAGACGGCCGCCTTACGACTTGATCAATCGATTTCCTGAACCACTGTGCGCGAGCCTGGGTCCACGAGCATCACGCGATCGCCGGAATACACGTAGCGATACTTGGTGAGCGAGGGACCCCAATCGGACGGCACGGCCTCCAGCTCGACGTCGCTCGGCACGGTCGCGCCGACGATGATCTTTTCCTTTGTCGTGACCGGGCGAAGGTGATGTTCGGTGACGTAGGATTTGATCCTGGTCCGGTATTGCGGCTCGATCTGAACCGCTGCCGCGTGACCGGTTCCGGTGGTGGTCACCACGGTGGATTGCGCGAAGGCGCCGGTCGAGATCAGAACAGCCGCGGCGGATAGCAAGAGCAGCTTCTTCATCTTTGTCCTCCTCACGAGAATAAGCGCCGCAACAACATCTCATCGTGCACAGCGTTCCAACACCCAGGAACAAATTGCCGGTTTTTCCCGTCTTGAATGGCCGGGCGGGAAGGCCCGGCGATTGGAGGAGGAAGAAAATGAAGCTGAGAATAGCGACTGCAGCGTTGATGCTTGCTGCATTGTCCCTGCCGGCGTTCGCGGCCGACGAGTTTTACGTCGTACAGGACGTCAAGACCAAGAAGTGCACCGTCGTCGACAAGAAGCCGACGGACACGTCGATGACCGTCGTCAGCCTGTCGGGCGCGATCTACAAATCGCGGACCGAAGCTGAAGGCGGCATGAAGACCGTGAAGTCTGCACGTCAAACTGAGGAGGATGACAAATGCCGGTATTGATCTTGTGGGCCGTATCGGCCGTGCTGGTGATCGGCGGCGGCATCTATCTGATCGGGCATATGCACTAGGCCAGCAGCAGCGGGCGAGCGGTCCGTGCGTGCAGCGCACAGGTCCGCTCGTGGCCGGCCTCCTCCGGGAGTGCGACTGTGCCCATGGCCTGCCCGCGCCGTCAGGGGCGCGAGTTGCAGTGCAGCAGGTGTGCCGGGCGTAGCCCTGCGACGAAGAGTACCTCCAGCGCACGCGAAATGACTTCCGTCCGGCCGACGTTTTTCATACGCTTCCGGCTGCGCTCACGGCCCGGCTACAGGGCCGGAGCATCAAAGGGAGGGGAGACGATGAAGCGAAGGTCATTTCTCGCTGGTATCGGTGCGACCACTGCGGCGGCTACGATTGGGATGCCGTCGATCCTCAGGGCGCAAGCGCCGATCTCGCTGAACGGCGCGGTCCAGTTCAACGACGACCACGCCTTCAACCGGGCACTGCTCCGGTTCGAGGAGCTGGTGAAGAAGTACTACGGCAAGCCCGTCAACTTCACCCTGCACAGGAATTCCTCGCTCGGCCTCGAGAAGCAGTATTTCGAGTACATGTCGCAGGGCAAGGCGGTCGATTACGGCATCGTCTCGCCGGCTCACATGTCGACCTTCGCCAAGGCGGCCCCCTTCATCGATGCGCCCTTCGTATTCAAGGGCATCGAGCACATGAACAAGGTCGTCGAAGCCAATATCCTGGCGCCGATCGCCGATGAAGTCGCGGCGAAGGCCGAGGTCGTCCTGATCGGCTATTCCGGCGGCGGCATCCGCAACATCTTCGCCAACAAGCCACTTAAGAATCTCGCCGATCTCAAGGGACTCAAGGTTCGCGTGCAGGGCGCGCCGATCTGGTCGAAGACCTTTGCGGCGGTCGGCATGAGCCCGACGGTGATCGCCTATAACGAGATCTACAACGCGATCCAGAACGGCGTGATATCGGCCGGCGAAAATGAGGCGGCCGGCGTCGAGGCGATGAAGTTCTACGAAGTCGCTCCGCATCTCAACCTGACCCAGCACGCCGTGTCGATCCGGCCGATCTGCTTCTCGGTGAAGACGCTGAAGACCCTGCCGAAGGAGCTGCAGGATGCGATCATGAAGGCCGGCAAGGAGGCCGGCGACTACGGCCGTCAGCTCGAGTCGAGCGAAGAGGTCGTCAAGCTCGACACGCTCGAGAAGGCCGGCAAGCTCAAGCGCGTTCCCTTCGAGGAGCGGGACGCCATGAAGAAGCTTGCCGACCCCGTGATGGCCACCTACGCCAAGGAAATCGGTGCGGAGGGCATTTTCGAGAAGATCAACGTCGTCTGAGGTCTTTGCGTCCGCCGACAGCATCTCCGGGCAAGCCCCGCTTCTTGCCCGGCGCTGGCGGATGAGCCGCTGCACGGAGCCCCAATGTCTGAAATGCCCGTCCCGTCCACACCGTCGCTGTGGCGCCGCGTATCGGCGGCCTATGCGAAGCTGCTGGAATTCCTGCTGGCCGCCTGTGTCGGCGTCCTGGTTGTTCCGGTCACGCTGCAAATCATCTCACGCTACACGCCCTTCATTCCGTCCTACATCTGGACGGAGGAGATGGCGCGCTTCCTGTTCGTCTGGACTATCATGATCGGCGCCATGGTCGGCGTGCGCGAAGCGCAGCATTTCGAGGTCGATGTGTGGCCTGACCTGTCGCGGCGGTCGGAGGCCGCGGTGCGAATCCTCGCGCGGCTCGGCATACTGGCGCTGGCGCTGGTGTTCGTATCGGCCGGCCTCGAGTTCACCCGCTTTGCCTGGAACAGGACTTCAGAGCTGGCCGATCTGCCGCTTTGGCTGATTCACGTCGCCTGGCCTGTGACCGGCGTGACGTGGATCGTCTTTGCGGGCGAACAGATCATCGATGAAATGCGCATTCTGGTTGGGGCAGAGCGATGAGCGGCAATGTACTCTCTGCCGGACAGGCCGCGATGGTGCTGTTCGGGGTTTTCATCGGCCTGCTCATCGTGCGCGTGCCGGTCGCCTTCGCGCTCGGCCTTGCCTGCGTGCCGATTCTGCTGATCGAGCCGCATCTCTCGATGATGATGCTCGCGCAGGAAACCTTCAACGCCTACAATTCATTCATCCTGCTCGCGGTGCCGTTCTTCCTGCTGACGGCCAACCTGATGAGCATCGGCGGCATCACCGACCGGTTGGTGGCGCTGTCGCGCTCGATGGTCGGGCACTGGCCGGGGTCGCTGGCGCAAATCAACGTCGTGCTGTCGGTGTTCTTTGCCGGCATCTCGGGCTCCTCCACCGCCGACGCGGCGAGCCAGTCCAAGATCTTCATCGATGCGCAGACCAAGGAGGGCTACGACCTCTCGTTTTCGATCGCGATCACCGCGGTCTCAGCGGTGCTTGCAGTGATCATCCCGCCGTCGATCCTCATGATCGTGTGGGGCGGGCTGATCTCGACCTCGATTGCGGCGATGTATCTGGCCGGCATCGTGCCGGGTTTGCTGATCGCGGGCGCGCAGATGGCGACGGTGCACGTCTACGCGGTGCGCCGCGGCTACCCGACTTATCCGAAGACAAGCTGGGTCGAGATGCGATGCGCTATTTGGAAGTCAATTCCGGCGCTGATGACGCCCTTCATCATCGTTGGGGGCATTCTGCTCGGCTGGTTCACCGCAACCGAGTCCGCCTGCGTCGCGGTGCTCTATTCCGTCGCGCTCTCCGCGTTCTTCTATCGCGAGACGGGGATACGCGAACTGTACAAGGCCCTGCTCGACACCGGGCGCCTTGCCGGCGTGGCGTTGTTTTGCGTCGGCACCGCAAGTGCGTTCGGCTGGCTGCTCGCCTACTACAAGATCCCGCAGGAACTGCTGGCCAATGTCTCGACATGGGGCATGGGCGCTGTTGCGGCCGGCTTCTTCATCTCCTTCTGCTTTCTGGTGGTGGGCTGCTTCCTCGATGCCATCCCGGCGATCGTCATCGTCGGTACCGTGCTGGAGCCGCTCGCCAAGTCTGTCGATCTCCATCCCGTCCAGTTCGCGATCATTTCCATCGTATCGCTGGCCTTCGGACTGGTGACGCCGCCCTACGGATTGTGTCTGATGATCGCCTGTTCGATCGCCGGCGTGCGACTGCGCTATGCTCTGAAGGATACGGTGATCATGCTGATTCCGATGCTGCTCGTGCTCGCGGCAGTCATCGTCTGGCCAAGCGTGTCGCTGTTCTTGCCGCGTCTGATCGTGCCGGAGATGCTCAAATGAGCGTCTGATGGCGCGATCCCGCGGCCGTGGGCCGCGGGATCGGTTGGATTGGTTACAGATTGCTCTCGGTGATCGCGGCGTAGACCATGCTGCGCAGCTCGCGCCGGATCGGGTAGGCGCTCGACGGCAGCACCTGCGTCATGAAGATCGCGATCAGCTCTTCGGCCGGATCGATCCAGAACGAGGTCGTGGCCGCGCCGCCCCAATTGTATTCGCCGGGGCTGCCGGCGATCAGCGTCTCGAACGGGCGCATGGTCACCGCGAAGCCGAGGCCAAAGCCGATGCCGTTATAGGTGGCCTCGGAGAACAGCGAGCGCGACACTTCGGGCAGGGCGGCGCCGCCCGGAATGTGGTTGCTCGTCATCAGCGCCAGCGTCTTCGGCCCGATCAGCCTGACGCCGCCGAGCTCGCCGCCGTTGAGAAGCGCGCGGCAGAAGGTGAGATAGTCGGCGACCGTCGAGCAGAGGCCGCCGCCGCCCGAGATGAAGGAGGGCGGAGACAGGAATGAGCTCGTTGCTGGATCGTCTTGCAGCGTCAGGCCCTCGCGGCGCTGTCCGGCATGGAAGGTCATGCCGCCGCCGGGATCGGCGGAATAGCAGGCGGCAAAGCGATGCGCCTTGGAGGCCGGGACGTGGAAATCGGTGTCGGTCATGCCGAGCGGGTCGAGAATGCGTTGCTTCAGGAATTGCTCGAAGGGGATTCCCGAGATCTTGCCGACGAGGTAACCAAGCACGTCGGTCGAGACCGAATAGTTCCAGGCCTCGCCCGGCGAGAATTCCAGCGGGATCTTGGCAAGCGCCTCGATCATGGTCTGGAGCGTGCCCGACTTCTCGACCTCGCCGATTTTTTCAGCGCGGTAGGCGGCATCGACATTGGAGCGTTGCTGGAAGCCGTAGGTGAGGCCGGACGTGTGGCGCAGGAGGTCGACGATCAGCATCGGCCGGGACGGCGGACGGGTCAGGAAGGCCGGCGAGTTGCCGGCAACGAACACGCCGAGATCCTTCCATTCCGGAATGAATTTGGCGACGGGCTCGTCGATCGCGACCAGGCCTTCCTCGACCAGCATCATGAAGGCGACGCTGGTGAGCGGCTTGGTCATGGAATAGATGCGGTAGATGGTGTCGTCCTTGACCGCCAGCTTGCGCTCGACGTCGGCAAAGCCTTGAAGCGAGCTGTGCGCGACCTTGCCGCGGCGGTAGACCAGAAGATGCGTGCCGGGGAAGCGGCCGGCATCGATGTACCGTTTCCTCAGATGCGCATCGATGCGGTCGAGCGCGGCCTTGGACATGCCGACGGATTCGGGCGAGGCGGGGGTGGGGGCGAGCATCAGTTCCTCCGGGCAGTTTTGTCGATCCGTTGATAGCCAAATGACGGCCCCATTCCAAGCCGCTCGCGCTTAACGCGAGCGGGCCGACTGGTGTAGGCTGGCCCCTGGAACGCCTCCAGGCCCCCCGGGGCCAATGAGAAAACGCAGGGCAACCATCATGACCCAGTTCAACGAGACTGATCTCACCCAGGCCGTCGTCAAAAGCTTCGACAGCACGCCCAATCCGCGCGCAAAATTCCTGCTCCAGGAATTGGTGAAGTCGCTGCACGATTACGTGAGCAAGACGGGTCTCACCTTCGAGGAATGGGACCACGCCATCGATTTCCTGACCCGCACCGGGCGGAAATGCACCGATACCCGCCAGGAGTTCATCCTGCTGTCCGACGTGCTCGGTGTCTCCATGCTGGTCGACGCGGTCAACCACCGCGACCGCGAGGGCGCCACCCAGACCACCGTGCTCGGCCCGTTCTATGTCGGCGAGCACAAGGTGACCGCGCATGGCACCGACATCTCGCCGAACAATCAAACCGGTGAGCGGATGTTCGTGCAGAGCCGCGTCACCGACCTCCAGGGCAAGCCGCTGGCCAATGTCCCCGTCGACGTCTGGCATGCCGATGACGACGGCTTCTACGATTCCCAGAAGCCGAACTATGACGAGGTCGGCGCTTCGGCGCGGGCGCGCTTCATCACCGATAACGACGGCCGCTTCTTCTTCCGTACCATTTTGCCGTGCAGCTATCCGATCCCGACCGACGGCCCGGTCGGCGAGATGATCGTGCAGACCAAGCGTCATCCGATGCGCCCGGCGCATGTGCACTTCCTGGTCAACGCGAAGGGATACGAGCCGCTGATCACGCACGTCTTCATGGACGGCGACAAATATCTGGATTCCGACGTGGTGTTCGGGGTCAAGGATGATCTCGTCGCCAAGGTCGAGCCGCGCAACGATCCCGCGATGCCTGACGGCTCCAAGGCGAACGGTCAGTGGCATCTGATGACCTACGAATTCCACCTCAAGCCCGGTGGCGGCATGGCGCCGACGCCGCTCGGTGTGAAGGCTGTGGAGCGGGCCTGATGGCCCGCCGGGATGCCGCGGCACTCCGGGCGCGTACGACGTCCGCTGTGTTTCTGATAGGGGCACAATAACGGACCTCAGCGTTCGGAGTTGAGCCATCCACGGAAGTCGTCAACCTACCAGCGATTAAACCGACACTTGGTCGACTGATCCCGAGTCACCACCCAAGTCTACCTAGGTATGGTCACTTCATACCTGCGCGCGATGGCGCCGACCGAGTGCTTGGTGTTACCGATGCATCCAGAGTGAAAAGCAACGGAACCGGCCCTGCGAGCCGGCAGTTGCGGGACAAGGCCGGCGGCGTAGCTCCCGCCGGCCCTTCTCCCGAAGGAGCGGGCGCTTTGCCGCTCAATTGATGCTTATTGCCATGGTTGGTGCAGAGAGTACGCCATGAGAAACATCGCCGATCTCCTGATGCGGTTCTGGCAGGGAAGCCGACCCGCGTCCAATACTCAGATTGCGGCTATGGCTGAAAACCAGGATCGATCCAGCATGGCTGATTTTGTCAGGATCCTGCAGGCTTACGATCAAGCCCCGTAGGGCCGACTGCGTCCGTCCGTGATACGGATGTCAGGCAAACAAAAAGTCAAGACGCGGCCTCACCGCTAGATGGGCCCGTCAGCGACGGGATCTTGAAGTCTCGGAATTCGGCCGGTGCGCGCACAATGCGTTGCACGATTACCGATCAGGGTTTGGGACCCATTCCTCCGCGGTCGAGTCCCAATGATGGGTGTCGTCGAACTGTTTCCAGAGTGGCCGCCCTGACTTACTTTCACCGCTCTGTCGGTTTGCATTCGGTGCGCGGAGTTGGACGACGAGCGCCCCGGCCTTCATCACCCATTCGCGAGCGTTATATCGGGAGTTCCATTTGATTGCCGCGAGCATTGGATGCCTCCTTCGAAGTAAGAAGCCTTCGTCACTTTAGCCCGAGCCAGCTCCCAAGGATGTAAACCACTTCACAGTTGGTCAACATCTTCGACATAGCCGCTTGCGATCTCACTACGCGGCGACCGCAAGCTACGTTCGCTCGTTATTCCGGCCTCCGGCATGGGTCACGTTGCCGCGCGATCAAAACGCACGCGGCGAAACGCAGCATTGTACTTGCGCGCGAAGGCGCGTCCTTTTGAGAAAGTGTATTCTATCGCTGATGGGCGGCGCTCGATAGAGGCCAGCGCATGCTTGAGCTTTGGAACAGCTGGTACGACACCTTGGCCTCGGTGGAGGCGCTTGCCACGGTCATCATCATTGTCCTAGTGGCTGCAGGCGCTATCACGCTGGCGGATAGTCGGCGCCGAGGCGTCCGAGATTGATTGGGGGGAGACCTCGATAAGGTTCCCGTATGACCGCCAGAAGCGACGCTTCGGCCCTAGCGGGCGTGCAGTAGCGCCAGCAGCACGACAACGGCGCAGGCGAGCGCGGCCGAGGTCAGCTTCCAGAACATCAGCGGGCTGCGCTCCAATAGCGGCGTGATCCGCGTGTCCAGATAGGCCGGATTGGGCGTGCGAAGCTCGAAGACGAATTCGGACAGGTCCTCGTGCCGCTTGTAGGGATCGGGATGCAGCGCGCGGCGGAGCGCGCCGTCGATCCAGGCCGGCACGTTGCGGTCGTCGTCTGCGGAGCGATATTTGAGCCTGCGCACGTCCGCCTTGCGCCGGATCCTGGCAATTTGGGCGCCGTAGGGAAGCTTTCCCGTCAGCATCTGGTAGCAGATCACCGCAAGCGAAAACATGTCGGAGCGCGGTGAGCCGCCTTGCCCGAGAAAATACTCCGGCGCCGTATACTGGACCGTGCCCAGGATTTCGTCGGCCTCGTCCCGTGGCGCAGCCTCCGCGACGCCCGCGACCCTGACCGATCCGAAGTCGATGATCTTCGCGGTGCCGGTCTTGTCGATCAGGATGTTGTCGGGCCTGAGGTCCTGATGCAGCATCTCCATGCGGTGGAAGGCGCGCAGGCCCGCGGCGATCTGCTCAATGATGCCACGCACGGTTTCGAGATCGGGGCGCGGATTGTCGGTCATCCACTGCTTCAGGGTCTGCCCCTCGACGAATTCGGTCGCGACATAGAGATAATTGCGGCGCCGCGACTGGGACAGCGGCTTCAGCACGTGCGGGCTGTCGATCCGGCGCGCGATCCATTCCTCCATCAGGAAGCGCTTGAGATAGGCGGCGTTGTCGCGCAAATCGATCGACGGCAGCTTGAGTGCGACCGGCTCCTCGGTCTCGACATCGACGGCGAGATAGATGTGGCTGCGGCTGCTGCCGTGGATCTCGCGGACGATGCGGTAGCCGTCGAACATCGCGCGCGGCTCCGGCAGCGGAGGCAGCGGCAATTGTGAGGTCTGATTGAAGATGCCGGCCGGCTCGCGCTGCGGCACCGCGTCGATGCGGATAATCTGGACGGTGATGTTGTCGTCGCTGCCGCGCCGGTAGGCTTCCTCGGCGATCGCCCTTGCCGCGCCGTCGAGCTCGCCTGCGTGCTCGTTCAGCGCGCTCGTGATGAAGCGCGCGTCGACGAATTCGTAGGCGCCGTCGGTCGCCAGCAGGAACGTGTCGCCGGCCTCGACCTCGAACGCCAGGTAATCGATCTCGAGCTGCGGATTGATGCCGAGCGCGCGGCCGAGATAGGTCTGTTCCGACGACACGATGATCCGGTGATCGTCGGTGAGCTGCTCGAGCGCCTTACCGGCGACGCGGTAGATGCGGCAGTCGCCGACATGGAAGATGTGCGCGGTGGTCGCCTTGATGACCATGGCGCTCAGGGTGCAGACGTAGCCCTTGTCGCGGTCATAGGCGTACTGGCTCTTGCGCGTCTGCGCGTGCAGCCAGGAATTGGTCGCGTCCAGCACGCGGCGGGCGGAGGTCTTCACCGTCCAGGATTCCGACGTGCAGTAATAGTCCATCAGGAAGCTCTTGACCGCCGACTCGCTGGCGATCTGGCTCACCGTGCTGCTGGAGATGCCGTCGGCGAGAACCGCCGCAATGCCCTTCAGGCCGAGCAGCGGCTCCTCGGGAATCAGGACGCCGTGAAAATCCTGGTTGAGGGGCTTGCGACCCTTGTCGGAGTGCTGGCCGACCGAAATCCGGAGTCCGCGGGTCATCGTCATCACCAGGAGAGGGGAGCCTCACCCTGCTCGGGCGGGGCTCCCCTGTCGAGACGTATTCGATCAGGCGGCGACGCGGGGCTTTGCAGCCTTGTCGACCTGGCGCTTCGGGAGGGTCATGACGTGCGTGGCGTAGAGGGTCATGCCGGTGAAGGCGAGGCCGCCGACAAGGTTGCCGAGCACAGTCGGGATCTCGTTCCAGATCAGATAGTCCAGGATCGAGAATTTTGCGCCGAGCAGCAGGCCGGACGGGAACAGGAACATGTTCACGACGGAATGCTCGAACACCATGTAGAAGAACACCAGGATCGGCATCCACATCGCGATGACCTTGCCGGGGACCGAGGTCGAGATCATGGCGCCGACGACGCCGGTCGAGACCATCCAGTTGCAGAGCATACCGCGCATGAACAGCGTCGCCATGCCGGCTGCACCGTGCGCGGCGTAGCCGAGCGTGCGGCTTTCGCCGATGATTCCAATGGCGGTGCCGACCTTGTCCGGCGGCTGCGAGAAGCCGAAGGTCGTGACGAAGGCCATCATGAAGGCGACCGTAAACGCGCCGGCAAAGTTACCGATGAACACGAGGCCCCAGTTGCGCAGCACGCCGCCGATCGTGACGCCAGGACGCTTGTCGATCAGGGCGAGCGGCGAGAGCACGAACACGCCGGTCAGGAGGTCGAAGCCGAGGAGGTACAGCATGACGAAGCCGACCGGAAACAAGAGCGCGCCGACCAACGGCTGACCCGTGTTGACGTTGATCGTGACGGCGAACCATGCGGCGAGCGTGAGGATGGCGCCGGCCATGTAGGCGCGGATGATGGTATCCCGGGTGGACATGAAGATCTTGGACTCGCCCGCATCCACCATCTTGGTGACGAATTCCGAAGGCGCGAGATACGACATCAATGGTTCCTTTTGCTTCGTAAGAGAGATCGACGCGCCCGGGAGCGCGGCTGCAACGTCACGGGCCGTGCCGGCTGGCCTGCCGCGCACGAGGGCTAGGAAATGTCTGGAAGCCTTGGGAATCGCGTCACGAGGACTAAAGCCGGGAAGGGCCGCGAGGCAGTTGAGCTTCCGGATGCAGCCGCCAGAGGCTGCACAATGCGGCGAGCCGCAGTCTTCGTTGACGTTTATGGATAAGCAAGTTGCGTGCCGCGCCGTATGGCAAGAAATATATAGCAATATCAATTAGATAGATCTCGGCCCGATCCGGCGTCACAGCACTTGGCGGCCTGTTGCTTGATCTGTTGCACAAGGCTTGTGCGCCGCACAAGAATTGAGCAGGTCGCAACTTTCGCATGCGGGTTCGACCTGCGACAGTCACGCGCGGTCTCTTTAACATTTTGATTTATAATATGTTTTTGCGGTATCGCGCTTGGCATGAAGCTTGAATAGTTCCATGCCGACGCCATTGAAGCCGTCCCGCGAGACTTCTCATCCGACTTGCCGACGCCATCAGGCGGGGGTCTCCCCGCCGTGCGTTCGCATGCGCCAAAGACGGCGCCGCCGGACGGACGGGCTGCTCGTGTGCACTGACGCCATAAATTCTGCAACGATGCAAAGGACGACACTGCCTATGACCAAGCGCACCCGCCGGCCCTCGGAGACGGGCCTCAGCCGCCGTCAATTGTTGAAGGCCACCGGCTCGACCGCCGCACTTCTCGCCGCCGCAAAACTGAATTTCCCCGCCGGCGCTTTCGCGCAGGATTCAGGCCCCGAGGTCAAGGGTGCCAAGCTCGGCTTCATCGCGCTGAGCGATGCCGGGCCGCTCTTCGTCGCCAAGGACAAGGGCCTGTTCGCCAAATACGGCATGCCCGACACCGACGTGCAGAAGCAGGCCTCCTGGGGCACCACGCGCGACAATCTCGTGCTCGGCTCCGAAGGCAACGGCATCGACGGCGCGCATATTCTGACGCCGATGCCCTATCTGATCTCGGCCGGCAAGGTGACGCAGAACAACCAGCCGACGCCGATGTACATCCTGGCGCGGCTCAATCTCGATAGTCAGTGCATTTCGGTCGCCAACGAATATGCCGACCTCAAGCTCGGCGTCGATGCATCGCCGTTCAAGGCCGCGCTGGAGAAGAAGAAAGCCTCCGGCAAGGCCGTGAAAGCCGCGATGACCTTCCCCGGCGGCACCCACGACCTCTGGATCCGCTATTGGCTCGCCGCCGGCGGCATCGATCCCGACAAGGACATCGAGACCATCGTGGTGCCGCCGCCGCAGATGGTGGCCAACATGAAGGTCGGCACCATGGACTGCTTCTGCGTCGGTGAGCCCTGGAATCTGCAGCTGATCAATCAGAAGATCGGCTACACCGCGATCAACACCGGCGAGCTCTGGAACAAGCATCCGGAAAAATCCTTCGGAATGCGCGCCGCCTTCGTCGACAAATATCCGAAGGCCGCCAAGGCGCTGTTGATGGCGGTGATGGAAGCCCAGCAATGGGCCGACAAGGCCGAGAACAAGGCCGAGCTCGCCGCCATCATGGGCAAACGGCAGTGGATGAATTGCCCGGTCGAGGACGTGCTCGATCGCAGCGCCGGCAAGTTCGACTACGGCATCCCCGGCAAGGTGGTCGAGAACTCGCCGCACATCATGAAGTACTGGCGCGACTTCGCTTCTTACCCCTTCCAGAGCCACGACCTCTGGTTCCTCACGGAGGACATCCGCTGGGGCAAGTACGAGCCTGGCTTCGACACCAAGGCGCTGATCGCCAAGGTCAACCGCGAGGACATGTGGCGCGATGCGGCCAAGACTCTGGGCGTCGCCGCCGCGGAAATTCCAACCTCCACCTCGCGCGGCAAGGAGACCTTCTTCGACGGCAAGGTGTTCGATCCCGAAAATCCGGCAGCCTATCTGAAGTCGCTCGCGATCAAGCGCGTCGAAGTCTGATGGAGCCTGCGGCCGCCGTCAGGCGGCCGCTTCGTCCTTTGAAGCCGCAGAGGGATTTCGATGAACATGCCTGCCACCAAGATTGAGCTTGAGATCGCGTCGCCTGCGGCCGTTGCCGCGCCGGTCGTCGCGCTGACGCCGAAGCGCCCGCCGCGCAGGGAAGCCTATGCACGGATGGTGCGGGAAACCGCCGTGCGCGTGATCCCACCGCTGGTCGTGATCGCGCTTTTGACGCTGGTCTGGGAACTGGTCTGCCGTCGCGCCGGCTCGGCGCTGCCGCCGCCGTCGAAAGTGTTCAAGGACACCAAGGAGCTGATCCTCGATCCGTTCTTCGATCATGGCGGCATCGACAAGGGCCTGTTCTGGCATCTGTCCGCCAGTCTGCAGCGCGTTGCCCTGGGCTATTCGCTCTCGGCGATCGCCGGCATCGCGCTCGGCGTGCTGGTCGGACAGTCAGTCTGGGCCATGCGCGGGCTCGATCCGCTGTTCCAGGTGCTGCGCACGATTCCGCCGCTCGCCTGGCTGCCGCTGTCGCTCGCGGCCTTCCGCGACGGTCAGCCCTCGGCGATCTTCGTCATCTTCATCACCTCGATCTGGCCGATCATCATCAACACCGCGGTCGGCATCCGCAACATCCCGCAGGACTATCGCAACGTCGCCGCGGTGGTGCAGCTCAATCCGCTCGAGTTCTTCGCCAAGATCATGATCCCGGCGGCCGCGCCCTACATCTTCACCGGCCTGCGTATCGGCATCGGCCTGTCGTGGCTGGCGATCGTCGCGGCCGAAATGCTGATCGGCGGTGTCGGCATCGGCTTCTTCATCTGGGACGCCTGGAACTCCTCGCATATCAGCGAGATCATCCTGGCGCTGTTCTATGTCGGCATCGTCGGCTTCGTGCTGGACCGCGTGATCGCTGGCCTCGGCAAGGTCGTCACCCGCGGCACCGCGCTGAACTGAGAGGAGAGGGTACATGACCGCCTATCTGAAGCTCGACCACATCGACAAGGTCTTTACCCGCGGTGCCGCCACCACGGAGGTGCTGAAGGAGATCAATCTCACGATCGAGAAGGGCGAATACGTCTCGATCATCGGCCATTCCGGCTGCGGCAAGTCGACCCTGCTCAACATCATCGCGGGGCTGACCAACGCCACCACCGGCGGCGTGCTGCTGGAAAACCGCGAGGTCAACTCGCCGGGGCCCGACCGCGCCGTGGTGTTTCAGAACCACAGCCTGTTGCCGTGGCTCACCGTGTACGAGAACGTCAGGCTCGGCGTCGACAAGGTCTTTGCCAGGACCAAGTCCCGCGCCGAGCGCGACGCCTGGGTCATGCACAATCTCAATCTGGTGCAGATGGCCCATGCCAAGGACAAGCGTCCTTCCGAAATCTCCGGCGGCATGAAACAGCGCGTCGGCATTGCGCGGGCGCTGGCGATGGAGCCGAAGGTGCTGCTGCTGGATGAGCCGTTCGGCGCGCTCGACGCACTGACCCGTGCTCACTTGCAGGACTCGGTGATGGCGCTGCATCAGAAGCTCGGCAATACCATTTTGATGATCACTCACGACGTCGACGAGGCCGTGCTGCTGTCCGACCGCATCGTGATGATGACCAATGGGCCGAGCGCGCGGATCGGCGAGGTGCTGGAGGTGCCGCTGGTGCGCCCGCGCAAGCGGCTCGAGCTCGCCACCAACACCACCTATCTGAAGTGCCGCCAGCGCGTGCTCGAATTCCTCTATGAGCGTCATCGCTTCGTCGAGGCCGCGTAACGAAGAGTTAACGCAAGCGGATGCCTGCGCACAAATAATCGACATCCCGCTCAATCCTTGTGCGTCGCACAAGGATTGAGCGAATCGCAAATTTAGCGTGCGGAAAAGCCCTGCAAAAACTTCTGGCAATGCGAATAACGTCCTGAAATCCCTGTATTTCCAGCGTGCGCGCAACTGGCACGGAAATTGAAATGTCTTTGCGCGACGCCAACGACGACGTCCCTCAACATCATCAATCAGCATCGTGAACTCGCCACCGGGGTGAAGCCTCGGAGCACGCCTCCATGTGAGGCAGAGCCTGCAACGACGCAGCGGTGAGCCTGGAAGGGATACTCAATGACGAAGAATCCTACTTGGATTTCAGACTGGCGCCCCGAAGATGAGGCGTTCTGGAATGCGACTGGCAAGACTATCGCGCGACGCAACCTGATCTGGTCGATCGTGGCCGAGCATATCGGCTTCTCGGTCTGGCTGATCTGGAGCATCGTCACCACCAAGCTGCCGCAGGCGGGCTTTCATTACTCAACCGACCAGCTGTTCCAGCTGATCGCGGTGCCGGGGCTGATCGGCGCCCTGATGCGCTTTCCCTACACTTTCGCGGTGACCACGTTCGGCGGCCGCAACTGGACCATCTTCAGCGCGGCGATCCTGTTCATTCCGACCTTGTCGCTTGCCTATTTCGTGAGCCAGCCCGATACGCCGTTCTGGCTGATGCTGCTGGTCGCCTCGACCGCGGGTCTCGGCGGCGGCAACTTCGCCTCCAGCATGACCAACATCTCCTTCTTCTTCCCCGACCGGATGAAGGGATGGGCGCTCGGCCTGAACGCGGCCGGCGGCAATATCGGCGTCTCCAGCGTGCAGCTCCTGACCCCGATCCTGATGACGCTCGCCGTCTTCAACCTGTTCCAGGCGACGCCGGTCGACGGCATCTTCCTGCAGAATGCCGGCCTGATGTGGGTCCTGCCGATCGCGATCGCGGTATTCGGTGCCGTGTTCTTCATGAACAACCTGACCACGGCGAAGTCCTCGGTGAAGAACCAGCTGGCGATCGTCAAGCGCAAGCACACTTGGATCATGGCGTATCTCTATATCGGCACGTTCGGCTCCTTCATCGGCTATTCGGCTGCGTTTCCGCTGCTGATCAAGACCCAGTTCCCGCAAATCACGATTGCGATCGCGTTCCTCGGGCCGCTGGTCGGTTCGCTGTCGCGACCGCTCGGCGGCTGGCTCGCCGACAAGATCGGTGGCTCGGTCATCACCTTCTGGAACTTCATGGTGATGGCAGGCGCAACGGTCGGCGTGCTCTACTTCGTCGGGCAGAAGGATTTCATCGGCTTCCTGTCGATGTTCCTGATCCTGTTCGTGACGACGGGCATCGGCAACGGGTCGACCTATCGCATGATCCCCTCGATCTTCCGCGAAGAGAACCTGTTCAAGGTGCGCGGCAAGGGTGATGCGGCGCGCGCGCTCGCGCTGAAGACGGCGAGCATCGAGAGCGGTGCGGCGGTCGGCTTCATCGGCGCGATCGGTGCCGTTGGCGGCTATCTGATCCCGACCGGTTTCGGCAAGTCGATCGCCCTGACCGGCGGCCCCCAGCTCGCGCTCGCGATCTATCTCGGCTTCTACGCCAGCTGCCTCGGCTTGACGTGGTGGTTCTACCTGCGTCGCGGCCCGCAGGGTGAGGGCGCCTCAAGCCTCGCGGAGGCGCGAGTCTGACATTTGGTACGAATCTCGCTTCTCCCCGTACGCGGGGAGAAGCATTGCCCGACAGTTTGACCATGAACCTGGTTCGCAATGGCGCGCACCAAGGCAAACCCAACAGGCAGGAGAACATCATGACGCCAGAACAGATCACCCTCATCCAGCAGAGCTTCGCCAAGGTCGCGCCGATTTCGCAAGCTGCCTCCGTGTTGTTCTATGATCGTCTGTTCGAGGTGGCGCCGTCCGTGCGCGCGATGTTCCCTGAAGACATGACCGAGCAGCGAAAGAAGCTGATGGGCATGCTCGCCGCCGTCGTCAGCGGCCTGTCGAACCTGGAGACGATTCTTCCTGCGGCCTCCGCGCTCGCCAAGCGTCACGTCGCTTACGGCGCCACGGCCGAGCACTATCCCGTGGTCGGTGCGACCTTGCTGTGGACCCTGGAGAAGGGTCTTGGCGACGCCTGGACGCCCGAATTGGCAAAGGCCTGGACCGACGCCTACGGCGTTCTGTCCGGCTTCATGATGTCCGAGGCCTATGGCGCGCAAGCGCAGGCCGCTGAATAGGAGATGCCTCGTGAGTGAACCGCTGGTCATCGTCGGCAACGGTATGGCAGCCGCGCGTCTGGTCGACGAGCTCGCCAAGACCGCGCTCGGCCGCTACGCGGTCGCCGTGATCGGCGAGGAGCCGCGGCTCGCTTACAATCGTGTGCTGCTCTCCTCCGTGCTTGCCGGCGAGACCGGCTCGCACGAGATCGAGCTCCGGCCCGCCGATTGGTGGCGCCATCGCGGCGTCACGGTGCGCTACGGCTATCGCGTTACTGAGATCGACACCGGCCGCCGCGAGCTCAAGATCGAAGGCGAGGAGAGCATGGAATATTCCAAGCTCGTGCTCGCCACCGGATCGACGCCGTTGCGGCTCAATCTGCCGGGCGCCGATCTCGCCGGCGTGCACACTTTTCGCGATACGCGCGACGTCGATCTTTTGCTGACGCTGGCCGCTGCGAAGAAGCGCGTCGTCGTGGTTGGCGGCGGCCTGCTCGGACTTGAGGCTGCCTACGGCCTTGCCAAGGCCGGCGCGCCGGTGACGCTGCTGCATCTGATGGACCGGCTGATGGAGCGTCAGCTCGATGGGCCGGCCGCTGACCTGCTCAAGACGCTGGTCGAGCGCAAGGGCATCCGCATCCTGCTCAACGCCTCGACCGCCCGCATCCATGGCGACGGTCATGTCGAGGCCGTCGAGCTTGCCGACGGCAGCCGCATCGAGGCCGACGCGGTGATCTTCGCCGCCGGCATCAAACCGAACGTGGCGCTTGCCAAAGATGCCGGCATCGCGGTCAATCGCGGCATCGTCGTCAACGACGAGATGCAGACGGCATCGCCAGATATCTTCGCGCTCGGCGAATGTGCCGAGCATCGCGGCACCTGCTATGGCCTGGTCGAGCCCGCCTATGAGCAGGCGCGGGTGCTGGCACGGCATCTGGCCGGCCGCCCCGCCGCCTACCAGGGCAGCGTGGTCTCGACCAATTTGAAGGTCTCCGGCGTCAGCGTGTTCTCCGCCGGCGACTTCATGGGCGGGGAGGGCAGCGAGAGCCTGGTGCTGACCGATCGCAGGCGCGGCACCTACAAGAAGCTGGTGATCGCCGACGGCCGGCTCACCGGCGCGGTGCTGATCGGCGATACCGTCGATGCGCTCTGGTATCTCGAGCTGATCCGCAATCGCGACAAGGTGGCGGCGATCCGCACCGACATGATGTTCGGCCGCGCGCTCGCGCGTCCTTCCAAGGCGGCTTGATAGAGCCGGCGTGACAAGGCAGCTTGATATGACGGCGATCGATCCCACGCTCCGCGCCACCAAGACGACCTGTCCCTATTGCGGCGTCGGCTGCGGCGTGCTGGCGACGCCGGACGGCAAGGGCGGGGCCGCGATCGCTGGCGATCCTGACCACCCCGCCAATTTCGGCCGGCTGTGCTCCAAGGGCTCCGCGCTCGGTGAGACTGTCGGGCTGGAAAGCCGCTTGCTCTATCCGATGATCCGCTGCAAGGGCGTGCTCGAACGCGTCGCCTGGAGCGATGCGCTCGATCATGTCGCCCATCGCATGCAGCACATCGTGGCGCGTGACGGCGCCGACGCGGTCGCGTTCTATCTGTCCGGCCAGCTCCTCACCGAGGATTATTACGTCGCCAACAAGCTGATGAAGGGCTTTGTCGGCACGGCGAATGTCGATACCAACTCGCGGCTCTGCATGTCGTCCTCGGTCGCCGGCCATCGGCGTGCCTTTGGCGCCGACACAGTCCCCGGCTGCTACGAGGATCTCGACCAGGCCGATCTGCTGGTCTTCGTCGGCTCGAACGCGGCCTGGTGCCATCCGGTGCTATTCCAGCGCATGCTGAAGAACCGGCAAGAGCGTGGCGCGCGCATGATCGTGATCGATCCGCGCCGCACCGACACTGCAAGCGATGTCGATCTGTTCCTCGGTCTCAAGCCCGGCACCGATACCGCGCTGTTCTCCGGCCTGTTTGTCCACCTCGCCGACAGCGGCGCGCTGGACCAGGACTACATCGCGCAGAACACGAGCGGTTTCGACGACGCGCTGGCGCGTGCGCGCAGCATCGCCGGCAGCGTCACTGCGACGGCGCTCGCGACGGGCCTCTCCGAGCAGGATGTCGCCACCTTCTTCAAGATGTTCCGCGACACGGACCGCGTCGTCACGCTGTATTCGCAGGGCGTCAACCAGTCGGCACAGGGCACCGACAAGGTCAACGCGATCCTGAACTGCCACCTCGCGACGGGACGCATCGGCAAGCCCGGCGCCTCGCCGTTCTCGCTCACCGGCCAGCCCAACGCGATGGGCGGCCGCGAGGTCGGCGGTCTCGCCAATATGCTCGCCGCCCATATGGGCTTCACGCCGCCCGACATCGATCGTGTCAGGCGGTTCTGGAAGGCGCCGCGCATCGCCACCCATGAGGGGTTGAAGGCGGTGCAGCTGTTCGAGGCCATCCATCGCGGCGAGGTCAAGGCGCTCTGGGTGATGGGCACCAATCCCGCGGTGTCGCTGCCCGATGCGGACTTCGTGCGCGAGGCGTTGAAGAAGCTCGAGCTGTTCGTGGTGTCCGAGAACGTGCTCTCCAACGACACGGTCGATGCCGGTCCGCATGTGCTGCTGCCGGCGCTCGCCTGGGGCGAGAAGTCGGGCACCGTGACCAACTCCGAGCGCCGCATCTCGCGCCAGCGCTCGTTCCTGCCGGCGCCGGGCGAGGCGCGGCCGGACTGGTGGATCCTGAGCGAGACGGCAAAGCGCCTCGGCTTCGGCGACAGCTTTAACTACAAATCCGCCGCGGAGATTTTCCGCGAGCACGCCGCGCTCTCGGCGTTCGAGAACAACGGTAGCCGCGATTTCGACATCGGCGCGCTGACCTCGCTTTCGGACGAAGGCTTCGATGCCCTAAAGCCGGTACAGTGGCCGGTGCGTGAAGGCGGAGTGTCGGGCGATCGCTTCTTCGCGAGCGGCGGCTTTTTCACCAATGACGGCAAGGGCCGCTTCATCGCGCCGGAGGTGCCGTCGCTGCGCGGTGAGACCGGTGCCTCGCGTCCCCTCAGGCTCAACACCGGACGCATTCGCGACCAGTGGCACACCATGACGCGCACGGGTCTCAGCCAGCGCCTGGGCGCGCATCTGCCGGAGCCCTTCGTCGAGATCCACCCAGATGATGCCGGCAAATACGGTATCGTTCACGACGGCTATGCCCGCGTTACCACCGATTACGGTCAGTGCATCCTGAAGGTCGTCGTCAGTGACGGCACTCAGCGCGGCACATTGTTCGCGCCGATCCATTGGAGCGCAATGAATGCCTCGCATGGCCGCGTCGGCGCGCTGGTGCAGTCCTTCACCGATCCGTTCTCGGGGCAGCCGGAATCCAAGGCGACGCCGGCCGCGATCGCGCCTTACGAATTCGTCTTCCGCGGCTTTGCGCTGTCGCGGAAGCAGCTCGATCTGCCGCCGAACCTGTTGTGGACCCGCGTCACGGTCACCGGCGGCTTCGGCTATCTCTTCGCCGACAACGCCGACCTTTCGCGCTGGCCGGCCTGGCTCGAGAGCGTCGCCGGCGAGGACGTTGCCGACTATCGCGACTTCGGCGGCGGGGTCTATCGTGCGGCGTCGTTCGCGGGCGATCAGATCGAGACCTGCCTGTTCGTCGGCCCCGCGCATGATGCGGGCGACTGGGAGGTGGTGAAGAGCCTGTTCGTGGCCGATCTCGTCACCGACGATCAGCGTCGCATGCTGCTGTCAGGCAAGTCCGACGAGGGCGCCGCCTCGACCGGGCCGATCGTCTGCGCCTGCTTCGGCGTCGGCCGCGGCTCCATCTGCGAGACCATCGCGGCCGGCGCGCGCTCGGCTGCCGAGATCGGCGCCAAGCTCAAGGCCGGCACCAATTGCGGCTCCTGCATTCCGGAACTGAAGCGCCTGATCGCGACGACGGACGTGCCGGTGAAGCAGGCGAAGGTCGCGGGCGCGGTGGGGTAGGTCTCGTGCCCCGGACGCAGCGCAGCGCGTAGCGGTGCGCTGCAGAGCCGGGGCCATCTAACAGCGAGTGTTTTCTGGGTACCGGCTCTGCGCAGCAGCGTTTCACGCTGCAGCGCGTCCGGGACACGAGAGTGGCGTGGACGCAGCCATTCCTCCGCACCAATCGACGCGCCCTCGATTGTGCCCTATGGTGCCGCGGCTTCCCTCTCAGCAATCCATAACAACAATGATGTACCTGGAAACGCCGCCGCGCCTGATCGAAACAAGGCTTTTCTCCACCATGCCCGAAAAGTTTCGCCGCAAGGGCGTGCGGACCGATTGGGCTGACGCCAACCGGCCGAATGTGCCGACCGACAGCTTCATCGAGGGGCCCTCCTTCGACACGGACGGCAATCTCTACATCGTCGACATTCCCTTCGGCCGCATCTTTCGCATCGCGCCTGACGGCGAGTGGTCGCTGGTCGCCGAATATGAGGGCTGGCCGAACGGACTGAAGATCGCCGCGGACGGGCGCATCCTGGTGGCCGACTACAGTCACGGCATCATGGAGCTCGATCCCAAGGCCGGCCGCATCAAGCCCGTCCTGACCGCGCGCAATTCAGAATCGTTCCGCGGTTGCAACGATCTGCATCTCGCCTCCAACGGCGACATCTATTTCACCGATCAGGGCCAGACCGGCCTGCACGACCCTAGCGGTCGCGTCTATCGTCTCGCATCGAATGGCCGGCTCGATTGTCTGATCGACACCGGTATCAGCCCGAATGGCCTGGTGCTCGATCCCACCGAAACCGTGCTGTTCGTCGCGATGACACGCGACAACGCGGTGTGGCGGCTGCCGTTCATGAAGGACGGCAGCGTGTCCAAGGTCGGCCGCTTCTGCTCGCTGTTCGGCACCAGCGGTCCCGACGGCTTGACCATGGACGGCAAGGGCCGCCTGTTCGTCGGCCATGCCTCGCTCGGCCACGTCTTCGTGTTCGCGCCGAACGGCGAATTGATCGCGCGGATCAAGTCGTGCGTGGGGCCGAATTGCACGAATGTGGCGATCGGTGGCGCCAACAAAGATCGTCTCTATATCACGGAGTCGTCGACCGGCAGCGTGCTGGTGGCGGATATCAGCGGACTGTGAGCTCCAACATGAACACAAACCCTTTCGGCAAGACCGGTGCCAACGTCTCCGTCATCGGGCAGGGCACCTGGTATCTCGACCATGGCGATCGCAAGCGCGCGATCGCGGCGCTTCAGCGCGGGCTCGATCTCGGCATGACCCACATCGACACCGCCGAAATGTATGGCGATGCGGAGCTCGTCATTGCCGATGCGATCGCGGGTCGGCGCGACGAGGTGTTCCTGGTCTCCAAGGTGTTGCCGAGCAACGCGTCGCGTCGCGGCACCATCACTGCCTGCGAGCGTTCGCTGAAGCGGCTGAAGACCGACCGTCTCGATTGCTATCTCCTGCACTGGCGTGGCTCCTATCCACTGGAAGACACCGTGGCGGCGTTCGAGGAACTGGTGAAATCAGGCAAGATCAAATCCTGGGGCGTCTCCAATTTCGATGCCGATGATCTCGACAAGATTCTCGATGTCGCCGGCGAGGGTCGAATCGCCTGCAATCAGGTGCTCTATCATCTGAAGGAACGCGCGATCGAGCATGCGGTGATCCCCTGGTGCGAGCGCCATGGTGTCGCCGTGGTCGCCTACTCGCCGTTCGGTCACGACGATTTTCCGGATGCGCGCAGCAAGGGCGGCGCCGTGTTGGCATGCATTGCCGAAGAGCGTCGTGCGACACCGCGTCAGGTCGCGCTGAGCTTTCTCACCCGTGCGACTACGGTGTTCGCGATTCCGAAGGCGTCGTCCGCGGAACATGCCGGCGAGAATGCGGTCGCGGGAGATCTCGTGCTGACGAAAGACGAGATTGCGGCGCTCGATGCGGCGTTTCCGCGCGGTCCGAAGCCGCGCAGCCTGCCCATGCTGTAATGCACAAACGCCCATTCTTAACGGAGCATTGACGCGCGCGGCGGCCCGCGCATATCGGCATCCTGTTTTCGGAAGTTGTGAACGCGGCGCATTTGTCGTTTTTTACAATCGTTCTCGATTCGCATTTTCCCGGGTTCCAGCCGTGACACCGCCGCCCGCCGTAGCCGCAAGGCTCGACAGTATCCCCATGCCCGTGCCGGAGAAGAAGCAGAAGGCTCGCCGCGCGCCTGCGCGCGTCGACCATCCCTTCAAGGGCATTGCGCTGGTGCTGCTGTCGACGATCTTCCTCGGCTGCTCCGACACCACCGCGAAATATCTCTCGACCAGCCTGCCGTCGATCGAGATCACCTGGATCCGCTTCGTCACCTTCGCGCTTATGTTCACGCCGGTGATGCTGCCGGGCTCGCCGCTCCATGCCATGCGCACCGAGCGGCTCGGCCTGCAGCTGATGCGCGGTGCCGCGCTGCTCGGCTCCTCGCTGTTCTTCATCACCGGCCTGAGTTTCCTGCCCATTGCGGAAGCCTCCGCCACCGGCTTCGTCTCGCCGCTGTTCGTCACCGCGCTGTCGATCATATTCCTCAGCGAAAAGGTCGGTATGCGCCGCTGGATCGCGACCGCGATCGGCCTGACGGGCGTGCTGATCATCCTGCGGCCGGGCACGAGCGCATTTCACGCCGCCGCGTTCTTTCCGATCGTCTCTGCGTTCTGCTGGGCTGCCGCGCTGATCCTGACGCGGATGATGAGCGGGCGTGAAGCCGTGCTCACCACGATGGCGTATTCCGCGCTCACGGGCGTTGCGATCCTTTCCGTGATGGTGCCGTTCGTCTGGGTCACGCCGAGCTGGACCGCGATCGGGCTTGGCATCGTGATCGGCGTCGCCTCCACCGTCGGCCAGTGGATCATCGTGCTGGCCTATCGCTATGGCGATGCCTCGGTGCTGGCGCCGTTCTCCTACACGCAGCTGCTGTGGGTCAGCATTCTCGGCTTCTTCATCTTCGGTGAGGTCCCCGATCTCTGGACGGTCGTCGGCGCAGCCTTCATCGTCGCCAGCGGTCTCTACATCGCCCATCGCGAGCGTATCCGCCGCGCCCAGCTGCTGGTGCTGGAAGAGCGTTCCCCAAATCCCTAACGCAAGTTCGCGCGCCCACTTCGTGCTATCAACGGCTCAACACCATGGGAGGAGCCGAATGCGCGCTGCGATTTTCAGGAACGGTGAGATTGTCGTCGACAGGATGGCGGAGCCGAAGCCGGGCCCCGGCCAGGTGCTGGTCAAGACGCTCGCCTGCGGCATCTGCGGCTCCGATCTGCATGCCCGCCTCCACGCTCCCCGCATGGTCGAGATGGCGAAGAAGACCGGTCGCACGCCGATGGATCTGTCGCGTGACGTCGTGTTCGGTCACGAATTCTGCTGCGAGATCGTCGATTACGGCCCCGGCACGGAACGCAAGCTCAAACCGGGGACGCATGTCTGCTCGCTGCCCGCGCTGGTGACGCCGGAAGGCATCAAGGGGATCGGCTATTCCAACGACTTCGTCGGCGGCTATGCGGAACAGATGGTTTTGAGCGAGCCGCTCCTGCTCGAAGTGCCCAACGGTCTTGCGCCGGAACATGCGGCGTTGACCGAGCCGCTCGCAGTCGGCGTTCACGCCGTGGCGAAGGCCAATATCCGGGGCGGCGAGGTGCCGCTCGTCATCGGTTGCGGCCCTGTCGGGCTCGCAGTGATCGCGGCGCTGAAGATCAAGGGGCTGCACCCGATCGTCGCCGCCGACTATTCGCCGGCGCGCCGCGCGCTCGCGGCAAAGCTCGGCGCCGACGTCGTCGTCGATCCCAGGGTGTCGCAGCCCTATGCGACCTGGGCCGAGCACGCGCAGATGTCGGATGCGGAGAAGGCCGCGCGGCCGCCGTTCCAGGCCATGCTGCCGGCGCTGAAGCCCGCGATCATCTTCGAATGCGTCGGCGTGCCCGGACTGCTGCAGCAAGTGTTCGAAGGCGCGCCGCGCGATGCCAAGGTCGTCGTGGTTGGCGTCTGCATGGAGACCGACAAGAGCGAACCCATGCTCGGCATCATGAAGGAGCTCAACGTCCAATATGTGCTCGGTTATACGCCGGACGAATTCGCAGGCTCGCTGCGGCTGATCGCGGAAGGACAGGTGGATGCGGCGGCGATGGTCACGGCCGAGGTCGGCATCGACGGCGTCGCCAAGGCGTTCGCCGATCTCGCCAACCCTGAAGCCCACACCAAGATCATCGTGCAGCCGTGGCGGTGACGTTACTGCGTAGGGTGGGTTAGCCCTGCGACTGCGCGAAGCGCAGTTCGCACGGCGTAACCCACCACTTCTCTTGCGGCGGAGACAGAAGAGGTGGGTTACGCCGAGCAGATGCGCTGCGCGCATCAGCTCGCTAACCCACCCTACGAGATCTCGCTCAATACTTCTCCGGCACGTACATCTCCGGCGGAACCGGGCCGCGCTGATAGTCGGGGTGGCGGACGCGCGGCGGCAGCATCACCGGCGCGCGAGCGACCTCCTGATACGGGATCTGGTTGAGGAGATGCGCGATGCAGTTGAGCCGCGCGCGCTTCTTGTCGACGGCATCGACGATCCACCACGGCGAGCCCGGCAGGTGCGTGTGCTCGAGCATAGTCTCCTTGGCCTTGGTGTATGCCTCCCAGCGGCTGCGCGCCTCGACGTCCATCGGGCTCAGCTTCCACTGCTTCAAGGGATCCTTGATGCGCATGGTGAAGCGGAACTGCTGCTCGTCGTCGGTGATCGAGAACCAGTATTTGACCAGGATGATGCCGGAGCGGATCAGCATCCGCTCGAACTCCGGCACCGTCTGGAAGAATTCCTGGTACTCCTCCTCCGAGCAGAAGCCCATCACGCGCTCGACGCCGGCGCGGTTGTACCAGCTGCGGTCGAACAGCACGATCTCGCCGCCGGCGGGCAGGTGCGACACGTAGCGCTGGAAGTACCATTGCGTGCGCTCGCGCTCGCTCGGGGCGGGAAGCGCCGCGACGCGGCAGATGCGCGGATTGAGGCGCTGGGTAATGCGCTTGATGACGCCGCCCTTGCCGGCGGAGTCGCGGCCCTCGAACAGCACGACAACCTTCTTGCGCTCGCTTTGCACCCAGTCCTGCAGCTTGACCAGCTCGCCCTGGAGCCGCAGCAGCTCCCGGAAATAGAGCTTGCGATCGACCGTCGGACCCGGTGTGTCGGTTTCGTCCAGGAGCTCGTCGAGCCTCGTGTCATCGAGCTCCATCTCCAGCTCCTCGTCGAGGTCGTCGGCCATCTCCTGAATGATGCGCTCGCGCTTGGCGGTTTGGAAGGTGCGGTCGGATGCGGTCATGGGCTTCTTCTCTCGGCTAGGGTGCCAGTGTTACCAACGACCATCGGCGGGGTTTGTTGCGTCCATGTGACAGCCGCTCTGTCACGCTGAGGCAGGTCACACCGGCAGCGCGATCGAGTATTTCACTTGGCTCAGTGCAAAGCTTGACTCGATCGAGGCGATGCCGTCGAGCCGGGTCAGCTTGGTCTTCAGGAAGGTCTCGTAGGAGGCGAGGTCGGCGGCAACGACGCGGAGCAGATAGTCGCGGTTGCCGGTCATCAGATAGCACTCCAGCACCTCGTCCCATTTCGAGATCGCGCGCGCGAAGCGGTTGAGGTCCTCCTCCTTCTGCCGCGCCAGCTTGATCGAGATGAAGACGCTGACATGCAGGCCGAGCGCCTTCTGATCCACGGTCGCAACGTAACGGCTGATGACGCCGCGCTCCTCCAGCAGCTTGACCCGGCGATGGCAGGGCGAGACCGAGAGCCCGACCTTGTCGGCGAGTTCCTGCATGGTCAGCCGGCTGTCGGCCTGAAGCAACGCGAGGATTTTGCGGTCGATGGCGTCGAGCTCTGGCATTGGGATAGACCTTCAAATTCCGGGGGATTATTAGTATGGTATCCCAATATCGGCAGGTATTGCGCGAAAAATTGAGAAGTTTGGCGCCTCCCACGGGCGTATCATCGCGCCACCTGTTTTCCGGGAGCCTTGCCATGCCCGTCGATACCGCCCGCCTCGACACCTTGACCGCGCTGAGCCGCAAGGCGCTGTGGCTGTCGTCCTGGACCATCCACCACGCCAACCACATCCGCCCCAATGCCGACGGCCTGAAGGTCGGGGGACATCAGGCCTCGTCCGCCTCGCTCGCGACCATCATGTCGGCGCTGTATTTCCACGTGCTGCGTCCCGAGGATCGCGTCGCGGTGAAGCCGCATGCGAGCCCGGTGTTCCACGCCATCCAGTATCTGTTCGGCCGGCAGAGCCGCGAGAAGCTGGAGAACTTTCGCGGCTTCAAGGGCGCGCAGTCCTATCCCTCGCGCACCAAGGACGTCGACGACGTCGATTTCTCCACCGGCTCGGTCGGCCTCGGCGTCGCGCAGACGCTGTTCGCCTCGCTGGTGCAGGATTACGTCAAGGCGCATGGCTGGATGAAGGATCGCCGCGAAGGGCGGATGATTGCGCTGGTCGGCGATGCCGAGATGGACGAGGGCAATATCTGGGAGGCGCTCGCCGAGGGCTGGAAGCACGGCCTGTGCAACACCTGGTGGGTGGTCGACTATAACCGCCAGTCGCTCGACGCCGTCGTGCGCGAAGGGCTCTGGGAAAAGTTCGAGACCATGTTCCGCAATTTCGGTTGGGACGTCGTCATCGTGAAATACGGTCGCCTGATGCGCGAGGCCTTCGCCGAGCCCGGCGGCGAGGCACTGAAGCGCTGGATCGACAATTGCCCGAACGCGCTCTACGCCGCGCTCTGCTTCCAGGGTGGCGCAGCATTCCGCAAGCACCTGCACGATGAGATCGGCGACCAGGGGCCGATCACGAAGCTGATCGACAGGCGCAGCGACGAGGAATTGCTGGCGCTGATGTCGAACCTCGGCGGCCACGACATGGCGAGCATGCTGGAGGCGTTCGAGTCCATCGATCACGACCGTCCGGTCTGCTTCATCGCCTACACCATCAAGGGCGTCGGTCTGCCGTTCCAGGGCCACAAGGATAATCACGCCGGCCTGATGACGGTCGCGCAAATGGAAAAATATCGCGACAGCCAGAACATCCGGCCCGGGCATGAATGGGAGAAGTACGAAGGCCTCGCGCAATCCGCCGCCGAGCTCGACGCGTTCCTCGCGCGCGTGCCGTTCAACCAGGACGGCCGCCGGCTGACCGCGCCCGTCGTCGAGGTGCCCCAGCAGCTCGCGTTCAAGCCGTCGCCGCAGATGTCGACCCAGCAGGGCTTTGGTCTCGTGCTGAACGAGATCGCCCGCGGCGACAGTGAATTGGCGAGGCGCATCGTCACCACCTCGCCGGACGTCACGGTCTCGACCAATCTCGGCCCCTGGGTGAACCGGCGCGGCCTGTTCGCGCGCGCCGAAAAGGCGGATTTATTCCGCAGCGAGAAAATTCCCTCCACCTTCAATTGGGACTTTTCGCCCAAGGGTCAGCATCTCGAGCTTGGAATCGCCGAGATGAACCTGTTCATCATGCTCTCGGCGCTCGGGCTGTCGCACCAGATCAACGGCGAGCGGCTGCTGCCCGTCGGCACGCTCTACGATCCCTTCATCGAGCGCGGGCTCGATGCGCTGAACTACGCCTGCTACCAGGACGCGCGCTTCATGGTGGCGGCGACGCCGTCAGGCATCACGCTCGCGCCCGAGGGCGGCGCGCATCAGTCGATCGCAACGCCCCTGATCGGCATGGCACAGGACGGGCTCGCCTCGTTCGAGCCGGCTTTCGTCGACGAGCTCGCCGTGATCATGGCGTTCGGTTTTGAGCACATGCAGCGCGAAGCGGGCGAGGGCGGCTCGGTGTACTTGCGGCTCTCGACGCGCAGTATCGAGCAGGCCCAGCGGATCATGACACCGGAGCTGCAGCAGGGCATCACCGACGGCGCCTATTGGCTGCGCAAGCCGGGCCCGAATGCCGAAGTCGTAATCGCCTATACCGGTGCGGTGGCACCTGAGGCGATCGAGGCGACCGGCTTCATCGGCGAGAGCCGGCGCGACATCGGCCTGCTTGCGATCACCTCGGCGGACCGCCTCCATGCGGGCTGGACCGCCGCACGGAAATTGCGGCGGGATCGCCGCGGCGTGCAGCATCTCAGCCACATCGAAAAACTGCTGGCGCCGCTGCCGCGCGACTGCGGCATCGTGACCGTGATCGACGGCCATCCTTCCGCACTCGGCTGGCTCGGCAGCGTCCGCGGCCACCGCGTCGAGGCGCTCGGCGTCGAGCAGTTCGGCCAGACCGGCACGATCGCTGACTTGTATCGGCACTACGGCATCGATGCCAACGCCATCATCGATGCGGCCGAAAGCCTCACCACCGGCGCGCCGGTGCTGCATCGGAAGATGGCGGTGTAGTCGAGGTAACCGGTCGCATGGGTCCCTGTGTCTTGGAAGTCTGTCAGGATGGGGTTGGGCGGGAAGCCGTTGGGTCCTTGGCGCTTGACGCCGTGAGCCGGCTCGGTCTCCCGCCCGTTCCATTACCAACCTGAACAGTTGCACGAGGCTGCGCCAACAGACCTCGCATCACAGGGACAGGCACCGTGATCATACCCGCTCGTTGCGTCGGAATCGACGTCTCCAAACAACACCTCGATATCTTTGATGACGGTTTAGGCGTGCCGGAGCGCATCGCCAACGCGCCGCAGGCCATCACACAGATCGCGGCGCGTTGGCGATGCAACGTGCTGGTCGTCTTCGAGGCCACGGGT
>NZ_FMAI01000013.1 GCF_900094605.1 Bradyrhizobium shewense
AAACGCAAGATCGCCGGCGGTCGAAAGCGCGTTCGCGACGCTCTCTACATGGCTGCTCTCAACGCGGTTCGACGGGCCGATCCGTTCAAGGCCTTCTATGAAAGATTGCGACAGGTCGGCAAACCGGCCAAGCTCGCCCTCATTGCCGTTGCCAGGAAGCTGCTAACGGTCCTTAACGCTATGATGCGCGACAGGAAACCGTACCTGAAGGCCGGCCCCCAATAACAGTTGCCGGATCTGCGCTCCGCTTCGCTGCGCTTGTCCGGGACGACAGTGAGTGTGCGGGAACGACAGCCAACGGAACCTCCCCTCCCCCACGCACTTATCACGCAGCCGCCGCACCTCGGCGGAACCACCGAGGCTGCGCGGATGATCGACGATCTCTGGTACAAGAACGGCGTGATCTACTGCCTCTCCGTCGGCTCCTATATGGACGCCAACGGCGACGGCGTCGGCGATTTCAAGGGCCTGCTGCGCCGGCTCGACTATCTGCACGGCCTCGGCATCACCACGATCTGGCTGATGCCGTTCCAGACGTCGCCCGGCCGCGACGACGGCTACGACATCGCCGATTATTACAGCGTCGATGCGCGCTACGGCACGCTCGGCGATTTCGTCGAGTTCGCCCATGGCTGCAAGCAGCGCGGCATCCGCATCATCATCGACCTCGTCGTCAACCACACCTCCGACCAGCATCACTGGTTCAAGGAGGCGCGGCGCGACAAGAACTCGCCATACCGCGACTGGTATGTGTGGTCCGACAAGAAGCCGGCCGGTGCCCACAAGGGCATGGTGTTTCCCGGCGTGCAGAAATCGACCTGGACGCGCGACAAGGAAGCGGGCGCGTATTACTTCCACCGCTTCTACGATTTCCAGCCCGACCTCAACACCTCGAACCCGCATGTGCAGGCCGAGATCCTGAAGATCATGGGGTTCTGGATCCAGCTCGGCGTCTCCGGCTTCCGCATGGACGCCGTGCCCTTCGTGATCGCGACCAAGGGCGCGAAAGTGAAGAAGCCGGTCGAGCAGTACGACATGCTGCGCGCGTTCCGCGAATTCCTGCAATGGCGGCAGGGCGACGCCATCATCCTCGCCGAAGCCAACGTGCTGCCGAAGACGGACATGGAATATTTCGGCCGCGATGCCGACCGCATGCACATGATGTTCAACTTCCACGTCAACCAGCACCTGTTCTATGCGCTGGCCTCCGCAGATTCGCGGCCGCTGGCGAAAGCGTTGAAGGCGACCAAGCCGCGGCCGGCGACGGCGCAATGGGGCCTGTTCCTGCGCAATCACGACGAGCTCGATCTGGGACGGCTGACCAAGGCCCAGCGCGACACCGTGTTCAGGAATTTCGGCCCCGACAAGGACATGCAGCTCTATGACCGCGGCATCAGGCGGCGCCTCGCGCCGATGCTCGGCGGCGACCGCAGGCGGCTCGAGCTCGCCTACAGCCTGATGTGCACGCTGCCGGGAACGCCCGTCATCCGCTATGGCGACGAGATCGCGATGGGCGACGATCTCTCATTGCCGGAACGCAATTGCGCGCGCACGCCGATGCAATGGTCGACCGAGCCGCATGGCGGCTTCACCAAGAGCAACAAGCCGGCCTGCCCTGTGATCGACAAGGGGCCTTACGGCTATCCGCACGTCAATGTCGCAAAACAGCGGCGCGATCCCAACTCGATGCTGAACTGGACCGAGCGCATCGTCCGCATGCGCAAGGAGGTGCCTGAAATCGGCTGGGGCGATTTCGCGATCATTCCGGTGCGCGATCCCGCCGTGTTCATCATGCGCTACGACTGGCGCAACAATTCGGTGCTGTTCGTGCATAATCTCGACGAGAAGCCGCGCGAGATCGCGTTCTCGGTGGGGCTGCCGGACGAGGCCGGCGCGCACCTGATCAATCTGCTCGCGGAGGACCACAGCCACGTCGACAAGCGCGGCCAGCACCGAATCGTGCTGGAGCCGTATGGCTATCGCTGGTACCGCGTCGGCGGGCTGGATTATCTGCTGAAGCGGAGTGATATCGACGGGACTACGGCGCGGGGGAAGAAGCATCCGGGGTAAGAGCATCTACGCATCGCTATACTCCACCGCAGCCGTCCCCTCCGCTGTCGTCCCCGCGAAAGCGGGGACCCATAATCACAGGGAGAAGTCTGGGGCGCGCTGATCACTCCGAGTCTTCGCCAAACCACTCCCTGTGGCTATGGGTCCCGGATCTGCGCTGCGCTTGTCCGGGACGACCGCTACGGCGGAGCGACGATTACCCCCTCATTGCCACGCAGATCCAGCACGCCTTCAATGCGCTCGTCGTCGCGATCCAGGAACGTTGACAGCAGTATGCTGCTGCCGAAACGTATCGCACTCGTCGTCACCGCGACCGGATCGGGGCCGAGATTGAGCGCCACGATCACCGCCTGCCCCTCGGCTTCGCGGCGATAGATCAGGAGATCGCCTTGTGCCGCAATCGGATGATAATCGCCCGCGACCAGCGGCCGACTGCTCTTCCGCAGGGTGATCAGGCGTCTGTAGAGGTTGAGGATCGAGCGCGCGTCGGCTTCGAGATTGACGACATTGTCGCGCACATAGTGCTCCGGCAGCGGCAGCCACGGCCGCGCCGCCGAGAAGCCGGCGAATTCGGTCGCATCCCACTGCATCGGCGTGCGGCAGCCGTCGCGGCCGACACCGATGCCGGGCACGTTCTTCTCGAAGGGGTCGCGCACGTCCTCCGGCGCGATCGCCACCTGGTGCATGCCGATCTCGTCGCCGTAATAGAGCGTCGGCGTGCCGCGCAGCGTCAGCAGCAGCATGGCGGCGACGCGGGCCTGCTCCGGCCCGACACGGCTTGCGACCCGCGGGCGGTCGTGATTGCCGAGCACCCAGTTCGGCCAGGCGCCGCGCGGCAGCGCCTTCTCGTAATCCTCGATGATCTTCTCGATCGAGCGCGCGCTCCAGAAGGTCAAGAGCAGCGCGAAATTGAACGGCATCTGCGCGCCGGTGAGATCGTTGCCGTAATAGGCCATGAGGCGATGCAGCGGCAGATAGATCTCGCCGATCAGCACGCGGGCTCCGAATTCGTCGGTGACGCGCCGCATCTCGGCGATCACGTCATGCACCTCCGGCTGGTCGGTGGAATATTGCGTCATGATCCTTTCGTTCGGCGGCCGGCCCTCGACGTAGTGCGGATTGAGCGGGTTGTCGCGGAATTCGACATCCTTGATCAGGTGCCAGATCACGTCGACGCGAAAGCCGTCGACGCCCTTGTCGAGCCAGAACCGCATCACGTCGTAGATCGCGGCACGGACGTCCGGATTGCGCCAGTTCAGGTCCGGCTGCTGGGCGAGGAAGGCGTGGTAATAATATTGCCCCGTGGTCTCGTCGAACTGCCAAGCGCTGCCGCCGAACTCGGACAGCCAGTTGTTCGGCACCCCGCCATCGGGTGCCGGGTCGCGCCAGATGTACCAGTCGCGCTTGGGATTGTCGCGCGAGGCGCGGCTCTCGACGAACCAGGGATGCCGGTCGGAGGTGTGGTTCGGCACGAGGTCGAGGATCAGCTTCAGGCCGTTGTCGTGGGCGGCCGCGATCAGCGCATCGAAATCTTCCATCGTGCCGAACAGCGGCTCGATGCCGGTATAGTCGGCGATGTCATAGCCGAAATCCTCCATCGGCGAGGGAAAGATCGGCGACAGCCAGATCGCATCGACGCCGAGCGATCTGACGTAAGGCAGCCGCCGCAAAATGCCGGCGAGATCGCCGACGCCGTCATTGTTCGAATCCTGAAAGGAGCGCGGGTAGATCTGATAGAAGATGCCGTCGCGCCACCAGTTTTTATCGCCCTGAGCCATGCTGGAGAACCCATCCATAAATCTGCGCCTCGGGCGGAAGAACGCGACAGCAGCGCCCCGGTTCAAATTGGCGAGCCAATTGGGACGGCCGTGTGACGGCGGGCGTGATTGTTCCAGGCTCCATTCCAGATCTTTGGCCGAATCTTTTGCTTGGCGGCATGGCAAAAATCGGCATTGTGGCGCCATGACCGAGCAAAATGACACCCAAGACTCTTCGCAATCCAAGGCCGGCGCGATCATCGTTCCCGTGACGCTGTTCGAGCAGAACTGCACCATCATCTGGGACGAGCCCAGCAAGAAGGCCGTGGTGATCGATCCCGGCGGGGACGTGCCGAAGATCCTGGACGCGATCAAGCAGACCGGCGTCACCGTGGAGAAGATCTGGCTGACCCACGGCCATATCGACCATGTCGGCGGCGCGGCCGATCTGCGCGATGCACTGAAGGTGCCGATCGAGGGGCCGCATGAAGCGGACAAGTTCCTGCTCGACAACGTCGTCGACAGCGGCGCACGCTTCGGCATGACCGGCGTGCGCAATTTCGCGCCGGACCGCTGGCTCACCGAAGGCGACAGCGTATCGATCGGCGGCTTGCAATTCGATATTTTCCACTGCCCCGGCCACTCGCCCGGCAGCGTGGTGTTCTTCAACAAGGAGCTGCGCTTCGCCCATGTCGGCGACGTCCTGTTCGCCGGTTCGGTCGGACGCACCGATTTGCCGGGCGGCAGTCATGCGACGCTGATCAACTCGATCCTGACAAAACTGCTGCCGCTCGGCGACGATGTCGGCTTCATCTGCGGCCATGGCGCCGGCTCCAGCATCGGCCAGGAACGGATGACCAATCCGTTCATCACCGGCGAGATGTGAGCTTTTATTCTGCCGCGTCCACAAGCGACACCGCTTCACTGAGGTGACGATCGCCCCAGTCGCGGATCGCCGCGACGACGGGCACGAAGCTCTTGCCCTTGCGGGTCAAGCGATATTCGACCTTCGGCGGCACTTCGCCGAAATCCTTGCGGTCGATCAGGCCGCTCGCGGTCAGGGCCTTCAATTCACGGCTGAGCACGCGCGGGGTGATCTCGGCGCTGCCTTCCGTGCCGCGCAACAGGCCGCTGCGGATCTCGCCATAGCGGCGCGGGCCGTCCTTGAGGTCCCAGACGATGCGCAGCTTGTACTTGCCGCTGATCATCCTCTGAAAGGCCGCGACCGGGCAGATGCGCGCCGGGTTCGCCTTCGCCATGTCGTCTCCTCCACGCGTTAGCCACGCCTCACGCGAGGATAGGAGCAACGTCGAAAAAGTCCATACTATCAATTTTGTCCATACTTGCAGGATCGTTTGCGAGCCGCAGATGATGACGCACACGACGAACAGGGAGCGTCACATGAAGCACTTCATGATCAGATATGAATTCAGGAACGGCACCACGGAAGCCTGGCACCAGGAGGTCGGCCGCTTCATCAAGGCGATCGACGGCGATCCCGAGCTGACGGGCCGGATCGGCTATCGTGTCTTGAAGAATCGCGACGACGGCAGCTATTTCCATCTCGCCAGCGTCGCTGACGATGCCGCGCAAAAAGCGCTGCAATCGCGCGACTTCTTCAAAGCCTATCAGGAGATGACGCGGAAGGTCGCCGGCGGCGAGGTGACGGTGACGCCGATCGAGTGGATCGGTCAGACGGCGTAGTTTCCGCGGGCTGACGCGACGACATCGCTACAAACTCCGCTGTCGTCCCGGACAAGCGAAGCGCATATCCGGGACCCGTAACCACAGGAAGCCGTGACTTGCGGGGGCTCGGAGTTGCACCTTCGCGCCTCACTTTGCCCTGTGGCTATGGGTCCCGGATCGGCGCGCGCTTGGGGCGCGCTTGTCCGGGACGACAGTGGGGCTACTTCATCAGCCCCGCGGCGGTCAGTGCGCGCGTGATGATCTGGCCGAGATCGAAGCTGCGAGCCTCCTCGCGCGTCGGCTCGGCCGGCTGTTCGGCGACCGCCGTGCGGATTGAGCGGGCGAGATGCGGCGCGGGCGTCAGTGCCGGTTGCGCTACAGGCTTGCTTGTAGACTTGCTTGTAGGCTTGGCCTCCGCCTTTGCAGCGTCTGCAATCCAGCCGGTGAGGCCGAAGAACTTTGCGATGTGATAGGACGAGGAAATGCCGGCCTCGATCAGGAATGCGCCTTCGACGCCATAGCGCTGGTCGTTGTCGGCCAGCCCCAGCGGCGTGCCGTGCGCCATGTCGGTGATGGCGTAAGACTCGACCAGCGTCTCGCCGTCCTTGCCCCACCAGGCCTGGCGCGGATAGCCGTCGACATTGGTCTCCGCCATCGGCGCTTCCGGCAGATCGTGCAGATCGAGCCACTGCTTGACGATCTCGTTGGCATTGCCGGGATTGACGGTGCGGTCGGCGCTGCCGTGCCACACCGAGACCTTCGGCCAGGGACCGCGATAATCCGAGGCATTGCGCACGAGATCGCCGAGCTCGCGCGCGGAACGCACCGGGGAATGAAACATGCCGTCCAGTGCCTCGCGCAAATTCGAGGCGATGCCATAGGGCAGTCCGGCAATGACCGCACCGGCCGCGAAGACTTCCGGATAGGTCGCGAGCATCACCGACGTCATGCCGCCGCCGGCGGACAAGCCGGTGATGAAGATGCGCTTGGGATCGATGCGATGCGCCTCTGTCATATGTGCGATCATCTCGCGGATCGAATGCGCCTCGCCGCTGTCCCGCGCCGTATCTTCCGGATTGAACCAGTTGAAGCAGGTGTTGCCGTTGTTGATACGCTGCTGCTCGGGCATCAGCAGCGCGAAGCCATAGTGCTTCGCGAGCGTCGACCAGCCCGCGCCGAGATCGTAGCCCGCTGCGGTCTGCCCGCAGCCATGCAGCACGACGACCAGCGCGCGCGGCTTCTGCAACTGCGCCGGCACGAACGCGAACATGCGCAAGGCCCCCGGGTTGTGGCCGAAGCCGGTGACCTCTTCCAATGGACTGGACGCATCGGCGCTTCGGCCGAGCTCGGCAAAGCGCAGACCGTCCAGCCTCGGCAGACGTCTCAACAGATCAACATTTTTGGCTAACGACACGGCAACTTCCTGGTGGGCGGCTTTCAACGTTCAGCCAAACCAGATAGTTGCTGCATTGCAAAATAAAAAGACCGTGCGCTGTCGATCCACGACAATCACGGGAAATTCCGCAGAAATCCGCACGAATTAACCGCAATGCCTCGGCTTCACGCAGATGCGCGACGCATCCACGACAGAAATGCGGCACAGATCATGATTAATGTCACAAACAGCGCAAGCGAGACCAGAAATCCTGCGCGCGCTGATTGCAAGGCATCGATCGCGAAGAACACCGCGCCGATTGCGGCCACTCCGGCCGCATTTCCGATCTGCGCCGTCGTGCCGTAGATGCCGGACGCCGAGCCTGCGGCGACAGGCTTGACGGTCGAGAGCACCGCGCCGGAGAGCGGCGCCATCACCAATCCCTGACCGTAGCCGAAGATGATCATGACGAACGCGAGCAGAAGCGGCGATGGCGCATCGATACAGGCTGCAACAAGCGCGAGCGCGGCGAGGCCTGCGATCTGCAGCGTGCAGCCTTCGATCAACACCTTGGTGCCGCGATGACGCGCCCGCGCGCCGCTGTGGCGCGAGGCCACGACGAAAGCGAGCGCAAGCGGGATGAAGGCCATGCCGGCTGAGAGCGGCGGGATCTTCAGGCCGCGCTGCATGAACAGCGTCATGACGAGGTAGAAGGAGAGATTGGCAAGGAAGAAAAAGAAGGCGGCGCCAAGCCCGCGCAGGAAGGCGGCATCCGCCAGCAGCGTGAGGTCGATCAAAGGCATGCCGCCGGCACGAGCGACTGCGTGCTCGAGCTTCAGGAACGCTACGAGGACGACGCCGCCGGTCGCCATCACGGCCCACAGCCAGGGTGCCCAGCCAACATCGTGACCAAACAGCAGCGGGCCGATCAGGCAGAGCAGCCCCGCGAACAGGACCATGCTGCCTTTGATGTCGAGCCTCGTCCCCGATCGCCGCGGCACCGACGGCATGATGCGCCAGGCGGCAGCTGCAATGACGAGGCCGCAGGGCACGTTGACGAAGAACACCGAACGCCAGCCGGTGCCGGCAAGATCAATCGTGACCAGCAGACCGCCGAGCAGGAAGCCTGCGGCGCCGGCCAGCCCGAGCACGATGCCGTAGATCGCGAAGGCGCGGCTGCGCGTCTCGTCCGTAAAGAGCAGATGCAGCGTCGCCAGCACCTGGGGCACCATCAGCGCCGCGGTCGCGCCCTGCGCCAGGCGGGCGATGATCAGCTCCACCCCGGACTGCGCGAGCCCGCACCACAGCGAGGTCGCCGTGAAGCCGAGCAGGCCGGCCAAGAAGACAGTCTTGGTGCCGTGGATATCGCCGAGCCGGCCGCCGGTGACGACAAGCGTGGCATAAGCGATCAGGTCAGGTAGATCGCGATGACCGCTTCGATCTGCGCGGGCGATGCCTCCAGCTCGACCGCAATGGTGGGAATGGCGACGTTCACGATGAAGGCATCGACGCCGAACATGAACTGGGCGGCCACGACGATGGCCAGCACCCACCAGCGGCGGGACGAATCGATCTGTTGTGTGACGATCTGATGCATCGGCGCGTGGCCTCGAACTATCGTTGCCAGATCATCCTAGATCACCTGCGGTGTCGCGATTGCCTCGGAGGTAGGATTCGCGCGCTCCGAACTCGTCATGCCCGGGCTTGTCCCGGGCATCCACGTGCTCGTCTCCGCGCGCGAAGAGCGTGGATGGCCGGGACGAGCCCGGCCATGACGAAGGACCTCGCTTCGCCGCATGCCTGCATTCCGCCGCGCGGGACACCGCGCGATTGCGTTCGCGGCCTCCGGCACGTAGCTTCGCCGTCTCAACAAATAGAAAATCAAAGCCGGAGAGAACGCCATGGCGCGCCTGAAGTTCGGAGCCTTCCTTGCCCCGCATCACCCGATCGGGGAGCATCCGATGCTCCAGTTCCGGCGCGATCTCGACCTGGTCGAGCAGCTCGACGCGCTCGGCTACGACGAGTTCTGGTGCGGCGAGCATCATTCCTCGGGCTGGGAGATGATCGCCTCGCCCGAGATGTTCCTGGCTGCAGCCGGGGAGCGCACCAAGCGGATCAAGCTCGGCACCGGCGTGGTGTCGCTGCCCTATCATCATCCCTACAATGTCGCCCAGCGCATGGTGCAGCTCGACCACATGACCGGCGGCCGCGCCATCTTCGGCTCCGGCCCCGGCGCGCTCGCCTCCGACGCACACACGCTCGGCATCGACCCGATGACGCAGCGCGACCGCCAGGACGAGGCGATCGGCGTCATCCGCCGGCTGTTCAACGGTGAGCGCGTCACGGCCAGGAGCGACTGGTTCACCATGAACGATGCCGCGCTGCAGATCCTGCCGCTGCAGGAGGAAATGCCGTTCGTCGTGGCCTCGCAGATCTCTCCATCAGGCATGACGCTCGCGGGCAAATACGGCTGCGGCATCATCTCCTTGGGCTCGATGACGACGCAGGGGCTGATGTCACTGCAGCAGCAATGGCAGTTCGCCGAGGACGCCGCGAAGAAGCACGGCACGAAGGTCGACCGTGCCGACTGGCGCGTGCTCCTGACCTTCCACATCGCCGAGACCCGCGAGCAGGCGCGCAAGGAAGCCGGCGCCGGGCTGATGCGCTGGCACAACGAATATAATGTCGGCACGCTGCAGCGGCCGGGCCTGACCGCGTTCTCCTCGCCCGACGAGGCCGTGGACAAGACCGCCTTCGTCGAGGGCGCGGCGTCCACCATCGGCACGCCCGACGATCTCCTCAAAACCATCAAGAACGTGATGCAGGTCTCCGGCGGCGTCGGCGCCATCATCGGCTTCGTGCACGACTGGGCCAATCCGGAAGCCACGCGCCGCAGCTGGGACATGGTGGCGCGCTACGTCGTGCCCGAGATCAACGGCTATATCGACGGCCTGCGCAGGTCGCAAAAATTCGTGATCGAGAACCGCGCCATCTTCGAGCGCGCGGGCCAGGCCGTGATGGCCAAGATCATGGAGAACGAGAAGGCCGCCGAGGCGCTGAAGGTGACCGGTCCCGGCCGCGTCGCCATCCCCGCCGTCAACGCGCCGGATCTGCAGAAGGAAGCGGCGAAGCGATAGGACGCGCTCAGCCCGTCGTCCCGGGACGCGTGTAGCGCGAACCCGGGACGACGGCGGGGGGTGTGACGATTTTGTGCGCAAGACGACCGCAGCTCATCGCGGCCAGATCGTGCTATGTTCGCGGAGCCTGCCAACCGGAGCAATCGTCATGTCGATGCAGAATGTTGCCGCACCGGCGCCCGACTTCACCGCGCCCAAACGCAACGCGCTGACGCACATTCCCGGCGACGAGGGATGGCCGATCATCGGCAAGACCTTCCAGGTGCTGGCCGATCCCAAGGGCCATATCGAGGCGAACGGCGCCAAATACGGCCCGGTCTACCGCACCCATGTGTTCGGCGAGACCAATGTCGTGCTGCTCGGGCCCGAGGCCAACGAGCTCGTGATGTTCGACCAGCAAAAGCTGTTCTCCTCGACCCACGGCTGGAACAAGGTGCTCGGCCTGTTGTTTCCGCGCGGATTGATGCTGCTGGATTTCGACGAGCACCGGCTGCACCGCAAGGCGCTGTCGGTCGCGTTCAAGTCCGGGCCGATGAAATCCTATCTCGCTGATCTCGACCGCGGCATCTCCGCGCGGGTCGCGCAGTGGAAGGCCAAGCCCGGCGAGATGCAGCTCTACCCCGCGATGAAGCAGCTCACGCTGGATCTCGCCGCGGCGTCCTTCCTCGGCGCCGATATCGGGCCGGAGGTCGACGAGATCAACCGCGCCTTCGTCGACATGGTCGCCGCCGCGGTCGCCCCGATCCGCCGTCCCCTGCCCGGCACCCAGATGGCCGCCGGCGTCAGGGGGCGCAAACGCATCGTCGCCTATTTCCGCGAACAGATCCCGCTTCGCCGCGGCAATCATGGCGGCGATGATTTGTTCTCGCAGCTGTGCCGCGCCACCCATGAGGACGGCGCACTGCTCTCCGAGCAGGACATCATCGACCATATGAGCTTCCTGATGATGGCGGCGCACGACACGCTGACCTCGTCGCTGACCTCCTTCATCGGCGAGCTCGCCGCCAATCCGGACTGGCAGGACAGGCTGCGCGCGGAAGTTCTCGCGCTCGGGCTCGCGCCGGGCGCGCCGAGCAGCTTCGACGATCTCGAAAAGATGCCGCTGTCCGAGATGGCGTTCAAGGAAGCGCTGCGGATCAAGCCGCCGGTGCCTTCGATGCCGCGCCGCGCCATGCGCGACTTCACCTTCAAGGGTTTTACGATTCCCGCCGGCACCGCGGTCGGCGTCAATCCGCTCTATACCCATCACATGAAGGACATCTGGCCGGAGCCGGATCGTTTCGACCCCTTGCGCTTCACCGAGGAGGCGCAACGGGGTCGCCACCGCTTCGCCTGGGTCCCGTTCGGCGGCGGCGCGCATATGTGCCTCGGCCTGCACTTCGCCTACATGCAGGCAAAATGCTTCGCGCGGCACTTCTTGCAGAACATCGAGGTGTCGCTGGAGCCCGGCTACAAGCCGGACTGGCAGATGTGGCCGATCCCGAAGCCGCGGGACGGGTTAAGGGTGCGGGTGAAGGCGGTGTGAATTAGTGCACCGTCATTCCGGGGCGATGCGAAGCATCGAACTATGGTGCGCAATTGCGCACCTGAGAATCTCGAGATTCCGGGTTCGCACTTCGTGCGCCCCGGAATGACACCCCCGTAGGGTGGGCAAAGGCGCGGAGCGCCGTGCCCACGATTTGCCGCGATGGAAAGGGTTGGTGGGCACGGCGCGAAGAGCGCGCCTTTGCCCACCCTACGGCACCGTCTCCGTCGCTTACGCCCCCTGATCGAACGCCTTGCGCAGCGCCACATAGCCCTGCTGTTGCTGGCTCCAGTTGCGGCCGCCGGTCATGGCGCCGTCGACGACGAGATCGTGGCCGTTGATGAAGCTGGATTCGTCGCTGGCCAGGAACACCGCAGCCTGGGCGATGTCATCGGGAAGGCCCGCGCGCGGGATCGGCTGCGCGGTCTTGTAGACCTCGCGCATCACCGCCGGCGTCTTCTCCGCAGCATCGGTCGAGAGCCCGAGCGCCTTGCCGAAGATGCCGGTCGCGATCGCGCCCGGCGAGATCGCGTTGACGCGCACGTTGGACTCGCCGAGCTCCATCGCCACGCATTTGGTGAGATGGATCACCGCTGCCTTGGCCGCGCTATAGACCATCGAGGACGAGAACCCGGCGAGGCGGCCGGCGATGCTGCCATTGTTGATGATGCTGCCGCTCCCCTGCTTCTTCATGGCGGGCGCGGCATGCTTCATGCCGAGCATGACGCTGCGCACCAGCGTCGCCATCGCCGCATCGAAGCGCTCGACCTCGAGGCCCTCGATGCCGCCGGTCTGCGCCGGGCCGCCGGCATTGTTGAACAGGCAGTCGATCCGGCCGAACTTATCCACGGCGAGCGCGATCAACGCCTGCATCTGTGCTTCGACCGTCACGTCGGTCTGGCGGAAGATGCAGTTGGCGCCGAGCTGCTTGGCCAGGGCTTCGCCCTCCGGTACGCGCCGCCCCGCGATCACAATTTTGGCACCTTCGGCAACGAAGACTTCCGCAGTGCGCAATCCGATCCCGCTCGTCGCCCCCGTAATCACCGCAACCTTGCCGTCCAGCCTGCCCATGGAATGTTCCTGTTTTCGAACGATTTGATGCCAAATGGCGAACATCGGCCGCTGCCATCGCCGCGGGCGCCACTATCCCTGCCGGCCTCCGACAAGGCAAGCTATGCTTGTGCTGACGGGATGCGTAACATCTTCACAGGTCGCTCGATTTTCGAACGCATATCGCAACTGGGCTGCGCATGGGGAAGCTGATCGAGGAATTCCGCAGGGGTTGGCAGGGTGCGGCGCCGCCATCGCTCGGTCTGAGCATTGCCTTTGCGGTGGCCTGCCTGCTGATCGCGACGCTGACGCGCTGGGGGCTCGCGCATGTGCGACCCGACGTCTACTTCACGCCCTACTTCCCGGCCGTGTTCTTCGCCGCCGCGTTCGGGGGCTTCCGGATCGGAATCGTGACCGCGCTGGTCGGCGGCATGCTCGGCGTCGTCGTGAATTTCGGCGATGCATTTGCCGATCGGGCGCGGTTTGCCCTGCTGGCACTCTATTGGGCGGTCTGTGCGCTCACCATCTGGGGTGTCGAGCACTATCGCACCATGCTGGCAGAGCAGCGCCGGATCTCCAAGCGCCTGATCGAGGAAGAAGAGTATCGCAAGCTGCTGGTCGACGAGCTCCAGCACCGGCTGAAGAACAAGCTGTCGACGGTGCACGCCGTGCTGCACCAGGTGCTGCACGACCACCCCCAGGTCTGGGACCGGGTCGATCCGCGGTTGCGCTCGCTGGCCGCGACCGACGATCTGATCTCGCGGATCGACAAGGCCGGCTGTGACATCCGCGACCTCCTGATCTCGGAGCTCGGCCCCTATGGCCATGTCCGCTTCACCCTCAATGGCGACCGCCTGTTCCTGCCGCCGAAGCTCGCGGTCACGCTGTCATTGATGTTTCACGAACTCGCCACCAATGCGGGCAAGTACGGCGCGTTCTCCGCGCCGCGCGGTCTGCTGCAGGTGTCATGGACCGTCAGCGACGACCGCCTGATCATCACCTGGGACGAGACCGAGGGTCCGAGCGTGGACAAGGTGTCCGAGCCCGGCTTCGGCACCAAGCTGCTGAAATCGGCACTGTCGTCCTTCGATGGCAGGACCGAGATCTCTTACTTGAAGACCGGGCTGCATTGCATCATGCAGTGCCGCATCCCCCGAAGTGAATAGCATCGCGCGTCAAGCGAAAGCCGGCCCGCGCACCCCGTCCGCAGTTTCGCATGGGCTGTTGACCCTCTGTTAATGACGATTTTCTGCGCGCGTCGCATCGCCGCAAGTTTTCTCCAAAACACCCCCGTATTTCTCCGTACCCCTTAACCAAACCTAAGAGGGAACCGCGCAAGATCGCGCCCATTGCAAAGGCGCGCTGAAACAACAAGATTCATGACTTCTATGAACGACAACCAATATTCCGGCGCGACTGAAGCCGAGCTCGGTTTTCTCAAGGAAATCGTTAGAATGCTGCCGGTCGGCCTGACCGTGCAGGATGCGCATGGCGAGCTTCTGCTGGTTAACGATGCCGCCGCCGCACAGCTCGGCATGGACGGCAGCCGTCCCTCACCCGATCTTGCGCCGCGCCGCGAAGCCTGCCGCCGGGCGCTGAGCGCCGGCCAGGCTGTCGTCACCGAGGAGGCGCTTCACGGCGGCGCCGCGCGCCAGGTGCTGCTCACGACCCATCGTCCCGTTCGCCTCGCCGGACGCGAGCTGCTGATCTCGGCGTCCTCCGACATTACCGAGCAGAAGAATTTCGAGGACCAGCTGTTCCGCTCGGCCTATTTCGACGAGCTGACCGGATTGCCCTCGCGGCGCGTGATCGAACATCACGCCAACAATCTGCTGGCGGAGAATGGCGGCGGCGAGCGTTTCGCGCTGGCCTTCCTCGACGTCGACAATTTCAAGCACATCAACGACTATTACGGCCACGCCGTCGGCGATGCGCTGCTGGTCGAGCTGTCGAAGCGGCTCGGGCGCGACTTGCGCGATTCCGACATGCTGTCGCGCATCTCCGGCGACGAATTCCTGCTGCTGCTCTCCCCGATCCAGAGCCAGGAGGAAGTCGCCGAATTCATGCAGTCGACGCTGGAGCGGCTGACGGCGCCGTTCTTCATCGACCATTCGGAACTCTTCGCCTCCACCTCGGTCGGCATCAGCCTCTATCCCGATCACGGCCGCAGCTTCGAGACGCTGCGCCAGAATGCCGACATCGCGATGTACCGCATCAAGAACGACGGCAAGGGATTGGCAGCCTTCTTCGATTCCAGCATGGAGCGCGAGGCGCTGGCGCGGATGAAGATCGAACAGTCGCTGCGGCTCGCCATCCTGGAAAAGCGTTTCTGCTGCGCCTTCCAGTCCAAGGTCGACATCCGTACGCAGGCGGTGAAGGGCATCGAGGCTCTGGTGCGCTTGCGCGACGACGAAGGCGTGATCCAGGCGCCGGGATCGTTCATCAATCTTGCCAGCGAGCTCGGGCTGATCGACGAATTGACCCATCTCGTGCTCGCCGAAATCGTCAAATCGATCGACCTGATCAACGAGACGTTCGGCGCGGAAGCGACCATCAGCATCAACGTCGCAGCCAAGCAGGCCGGCAACCCCGAATTCATGCGCAGCTTCGCGCGGGCGCTCGACGACACCGGCTTTCCGCAACGTTTCATGATCGAGGTGACCGAAGACGCCTTCGTCGCCAAGAATCACTTCCAGGACGAGATCCTGCCGATATTCCGCAAGCTCGGCGTCGGTATCTCGATCGACGATTTCGGCACCGGCTATTCGTCGCTCTCGGCGCTGGCCGACATCACCGCCGACGAGATCAAGATCGACCGCTCCTTCATCACCGACATCCATAAGCGCCCGCGCAGCCAGGGCATCCTGCGCGCGATCGAATCCTTGAGCGAAGCGCTCGGCATGACCGTGATCGCCGAAGGCCTCGAATCCTACGAGGAGCTCGCTTATCTGCAGGCCGCAACCAAGATCCGCTACGCCCAGGGCTATTACTTCTCCCGTCCGATCTTTTTGGAGGAGCTGAAGCTCGCAACACCGGCCTCGAGCGAGTCACGCGCCAGCGTAGTGAGCCGCCCGGCGCAGCAGAACCGCCAGGGCTATTCGCGCGCGAGCGGGTATCGAAGGTAGGCCGCAAACCGCCGCCGCACGCACCGCTGTCGTCCCGGGGCGCGAAGCGAACCCGGGACCCATAACCACAGGGCGTGGTTTGGCGCGAAGATGGTCACTCCGAATCCCAGTAATCACATCTCCCTGTGGTTATGGGTCCCGGATCTGCGCTTCGCTTGTCCGGGACGACAGCGGAGAACGGGGCTCGCCGCAAACGGCCATTTCTCCTCTTTGAAATTGCTACCCTTTTGCTAATACACAGGCAGACTTCCCCCGGGATATGTCATGTCCGCCTCTTCCGCCTCGATCAGCGATCCCGCCTATCTCCGTGCGCGCGCGATGGAGACGCTGTTCGAGCGGCTGGAGAAGCTCTGCGAGGGCGCGATCGCGATCGACCGCGGCGGGCGCGTCGTCTACGTCAATGAAAAATATCTCGCCGCGCTCGGTCTCAAACGGACCTCCGAGGCAATCGGCCGGCCGATCGAGGAGATCATCCCCAACAGCCTGATGCGCAAGGTGGCCGAAACCGGCGAGCCGATCCTGCTCGACATCATGGAGCTCGGCGGCGAGCAACTCGTCGTCACGCGCATGCCGATCGAGGACGAGAACGGGACGGTAATCGGCGCGATCGGCTTCGTGCTCTATGACCATCTCGAAAGCCTCAAACCCCTGCTCGCCCGCGTCGCCCAGCTCGAGAGCGATCTGCGGCTGGCGCGGCGGCAATTGTCCAACGCCCGCGCCGCACGCTTCACCTTCGCCGACTACGTCGGAACCACGCCTGGTATCGCGCAGGCCAAGCAGCTTGCAAGCCGCGCGGCGCGGCAGAGCGTCACGGTACTGCTCACCGGCGAGACTGGCACAGGCAAGGAGATGCTGGCGCAGGCGATTCACAATGCCTCCTCGCGCGCGGAGAAGCCGTTCGTCAGCGTCAATGTCGCCGCGATTCCCGACACGCTGATCGAATCGGAGTTCTTCGGCACCGCGCCGGGCGCCTATACCGGCGCCGACCGCAGGGGACGCGAGGGCAAGTTCCGCATCGCCGACGGCGGTACGCTGTTCCTCGACGAGATCGGCGAGATGCCGCTGCAATTGCAGGCCAAGCTGCTGCGCGTGCTGCAGGAGCGCGAGATCGAGCCGCTCGGCTCGGACAAGATCTCCAAGGTCGACGTGCGCGTGGTCGCCGCGACCAATGTCGATTTGCGCAAGCGCGTCAGCGACGGCGCGTTCCGGCCCGATCTCTATTACCGCCTGAACGTGCTCTCGATCGATTTGCCGCCGCTGCGGCACTGCCTGGATGATCTCCCCGACATCTGCGCCCGGCTGCTCGAGGACATCAGCGCCTCCGGCGATTACGTCAAGGCGAAGATCACGCCGAGCGCGCTTTCCGCGCTGGCGCGCTATGACTGGCCGGGCAACGTCCGCGAGCTCCGCAATATCCTTGAGCGGGCGCTGATCCTGAGCGATTCCGGCCGGCTGACCGGCGAAGATGTCGCCCGCATTCTTCCCGTCGGCGCCGACGTCAGGCCCACAGCATCCGAGCGCCCGGCCGGACCCGTGGTGCCCTATGCCGAAGCCGAGGCCGAGTTCGAGAAGCACACGCTCGAACAGGCCCTCGCCGCCAGCAACGGCCAGATCTCCGAGGCCGCCAGGATGCTGAAAATCTCGCGCGCGACCTTCTACAAGAAGCTCGCCAAGTTCGGCCTCGCCGCAGGGCCGGCCCCTGTCTGAGTTTCGAGACAGTGGACTGTCCGGAGTCTCGGATTCCGGACATGGCGCCGAACGGCTGTGTCCGGGCGCCATTGCGGAAATTGCCGGGATTTAGGCCAGTTTGCGTAGGGAGGCCGCATCTGGCGCGGACCTTGCTCTTCGCTTTGCACAATGACGCATGCTGCACATGCGCATTTCGCAAATCAGGGAGGACGCAAGGATGAGTGAAGCGATCTCGGTCCATCAGCTTCAAGCGAAACAGCCCTCGCACGTCACGGTCGCCACCGCGAGCCTGATCGGCACGGCCATCGAGTGGTACGACTTCTTCCTCTACGGCACCGCCGCGGCGCTGATCTTCAACAAGCTGTTCTTTCCGACCTTCGACCCCATGATGGGGACGCTGCTGGCGTTCGCGACCTATGCGCTCGGCTTCATCGCGCGCCCGCTCGGCGGCGTCGTGTTCGGGCATTACGGCGACAAGATCGGCCGCAAGACCATGCTGTATCTGACGCTGCTGATCATGGGCGTGGCGACCGCGGCGATCGGATTCCTGCCGACCTACGAGACCGCCGGCATCTGGGCCGCGATTCTGCTCGTCACCTGCCGCCTGATCCAGGGCTTTGGCCTCGGCGGCGAATGGGGCGGCGCGGTGCTGATGGCGGTCGAGCACGCGCCCGCGGACAAGAAGGGCTTTTACGGCAGCTGGCCGCAGCTCGGCGCGCCGCTCGGCCTCGTGCTCGGCACGCTGGTTTTCTCGGTGGTATCGGCGATGCTGACCGATGCGCAGCTGCTGGCGTGGGGCTGGCGTATCCCGTTCCTGTTCTCGATCGCGCTGGTGCTGGTCGGCCTGTGGATCCGCTTCACCATCGCGGAATCGCCGGAGTTCCAGAAGGTCAAGGATACCAAGCAGGAAGTGAAGATGCCGATCCTGGAGGCGATCAGGATGTATCCCAAGAACATCCTGCTCGCGATGGGCGCGCGCTTCGCCGAGAACGGCTTCTTCTACATCTACGCGACCTTCGTGCTCGCCTATGCCACGCAGTCGCTCGGCATGAACAAGCAGGACATGCTCAATAGCGTGCTGATCGGCGCGGCGATCGAGACCTTCACCATCCCGGCCTTTGGCGCGCTTTCGGACCGGCTCGGGCGGCGGCCGATCTACATTTTCGGCGCGGTGTTCTCGGCGCTAATGTCGTTCCCGCTGTTCACGCTGCTGGCGACCAGGAACCCGCAATATGCCTGGATCGCAATCGTGCTCGGCCTCGCCATCGGACATGCCGCGATGTACGGCCCGCAGGCGAGCTTCCTGTCGGAGCTGTTCGGCACCAAGGTGCGCTACAGCGGCGTCTCGCTCGGCTACAACTTGGCCTCGATCTTCGCCGGCGCGCTGTCGCCGCTGATCGCGACGGGACTGATGACGGCCTACGCGCCGGCGACCTGGCCGATCTCGCTCTACATGATCGCGCTGGCGCTGATCACCATCGTCTCGGTTTATTTCGCCACCGAAACACGCAAGATAGTTCAGGGCTGAATGTCCTGATCACCTTGTCCACCGCGAGGAGCAGCCTGTTCCAGGGGCGCTCCTCGCGATAGGATCAACGCACAATAACGGCATACGGTCTAGGAGATCGGGAGGAACGCCGTGAGCCATCACCCAGCTCTGCCTTATCTGCGCAATTCCGAGAAGGGCAAGGTCGTCACCGCGGCCGAAGCGGTCATGCTGATCCGTGACGGCGACACGGTCGCGACCGGCGGCTTCGTCGGCATCGGCTTTGCCGAGGAGATCGCGATCGCACTGGAGGAGCTCTATCTCTCCCACGAGGGCGATGCCCCCTATACGCAGGGCAAGCCGCGCAATCTCACGCTGGTCTACGCGGCGGGCCAGGGCGACGGCAAGAATCGCGGCCTCAACCATTTCGCGCACGAGGGCCTGGTCCGACGCGTGATCGGCGGACATTGGGGCCTTGCGCCGAAATTGCAGCAGCTTGCGATCGCGGGTCAGATCGAGGCCTATAATTTGCCGCAGGGCGTCATCACACACCTATTCCGCGACATCGCCGCGCACCGGCCCGGCCACGTCACCCGCGTCGGCATGGGCACCTTCGTCGATCCCAGGCACGGTGGCGGCAAACTGAACGCGCGCACCACCGAAGACATGGTGGAGCTGATCAAGATCGGCGGCGAAGAGTGCCTGCTCTACAAGACCTTTCCGATCAATGTCGGCATCATCCGCGCCACCACCGGCGATCCCGACGGCAACCTCACGATGGAGAAGGAGGCGTTGACGCTGGAAGCGCTCGCCATCGCCATGGCGGCACATAATTCCGGCGGCATCGTCATTGCCCAGGTCGAGCGCGTCGCCGAGGCCGGCAGCCTCAATCCGCGCCAGGTCAAGATTCCCGGCATCCTCGTCGACTGCGTCGTGGTGGCAAGGCCGGAGAACCATTGGCAGACCTTCGGCACGCAGTACAATCCGGCCTTCTCAAGCGAGATCCGCGTCCGCGCCGCCTCGCTGCCGGTCATGCCGGTCAGTGAGCGCAAGATCATCGCCCGGCGCGCCGCCCTGGAGCTCAAGGCCAACAGCGTCGTCAATCTCGGCATCGGCATGCCCGAGGGGATTGCCTCCGTCGCCAACGAGGAACGGATCATCGACCTCATCACGCTGACGGCGGAACCGGGCGTGATCGGCGGCATCCCCGCGAGCGGCATCGATTTCGGCGCGGCGATCAACACCCAGGCGGTGATCGACCAGCCTTATCAGTTCGATTTCTACGACGGCGGCGGCCTGGATGCCGCCTTCCTCGGGCTCGCCCAGGTCGATCGCGCCGGCAACCTCAATGTCAGCAAGTTCGGGCCGAAGCTTGCGGGCGCCGGCGGCTTCATCAACATCAGCCAGAACGCCAAGGAAGTCATCTTCGTCGGCACCTTCGGCGCGGGCAAGCAGCGCATCGCGGTGAAGGACGGGAAACTTGTCATTCTCGACGAGGCCAAGTCGCGCAAGTTCGTGGAGAGCGTCGAGCACGTCACCTTCAGCGGCCCGTTCGCGGCCGCGCGCAAGCAGCGCACGCTTTATGTCACCGAGCGCTGCGTGTTCGAGCTCAGGCCCGACGGGCTCGAGCTCACCGAAGTCGCGCCCGGCATCGACATCGAGCGCGACATTCTGCGCCTGATGGACTTCAAGCCGCGGATGCCGCGCGAGCCGGCGCTGATGGACGATCGCATCTTCCGTGAGGGTCTCATGGATTTGCGCGAGCGCCTGCTCACCATCCCGCTCGACCAGCGCTTCACGCTGGACGAGCAGCAGAACCTGTTCTTCGTCAATCTCGAGCGCTATCCGCTACGCAGCAAGACCGAGATCGACACCATCGCTGGTATCGTCGAAGCCAGGCTCGCTCCGCTTGGCCGCCGGGTCTACGCCATCGTCAATTATGACAATTTTTCCATCCTGCCGGAGCTGATGGACGATTATTCGGCGATGGTGCGCAGCCTCGTCGATCGCTTCTATTCCGGCGTGTCGCGCTACACCACGTCGGGCTTCCTGCGCATCAAGCTCGGCGAAGCCCTGGAGCGGCGCGGCGTCGCGCCGCACATTTTCGAAAGCGCGGACGAAGCGCAGTCGGATCGGCGTCAGACCGAGGGAGCCGGCGATGCGCGGCCAGCCCAAAATGATGCATGCTCGAAAGGCCGACGCGCTCGGCCGGAAGGTTCAATTGCAATGTTCGTAGTGTTATGCAAATCGCTGTTGCCGAGAAACGTTAAATCAGGAGGGACCATCGTGCGTCGATCACTCATCATAACAACAACCATTCTCGCACTCGCTGCGGGCACCTCCGCACGGGCCGACGATCTCAAGGTCGCGCTGATCTACGGCAAGACCGGTCCGCTCGAGGCCTACGCCAAGCAGACCGAGACCGGCCTGAAGATGGGCTTCGAATACGCCACCAAGGGCACGATGACCCTCGATGGTCGCAAGATCGTCATCATCACCAAGGACGACCAGGGCAAGCCGGACCTCGCCAAGGCTGCGCTCGCCGAAGCCTATCAGGACGACAAGGCCGATATCGCGATCGGCACGACCTCGTCGGCCGCGGCGCTCGCCATTCTCCCGGTCGCCGAGGAGAACAAGAAGATCCTGATCGTCGAGCCCGCCGTCGCGGACCAGATTACCGGCGAGAAGTGGAATCGCTACATCTTCCGCACCGCGCGCAACTCCTCGCAGGACGCGATCTCGAATGCGGTCGCGATCGGCAAGCAGGGCGTGACCGTCGCAACGCTGGCACAGGACTATGCGTTCGGCCGCGATGGCGTCGCCGCCTTCAAGGAGGCGCTCGCCAAGACCGGCGCGACCCTCGCGGCCGAAGAATATGCTCCCACCTCGACCACCGATTTCACCGCGGTAGGCCAGCGCCTGTTCGATGCGCTAAAGGACAAGCCGGGCCGCAAGGTCATCTGGGTGATCTGGGCCGGCGCCGGCAATCCGCTGGCCAAGCTGCAGGACATGGACCCGAAGCGCTACGGCATCGAGCTCTCTACCGGCGGCAACATCCTGCCGGCGCTCGCCGCCTATAAGGGCCTGCCCGGCATGGAAGGCGCGACCTATTATTTCTACGAGATCCCGAAGAACCCGGTGAACGACTGGCTGGTCGCCGAGCACCAGAAGCGCTTCAACGCGCCGCCGGACTTCTTCACCGCGGGCGGCTTTGCCGCCGCGATGTCCGTCGTCGCCGCCGTCACCAAGGCGAAGTCGACCGACAGCGAGAAGCTGATCACTGCGATGGAAGGCCTGGAGTTCGACACGCCGAAGGGCAAGATGGTGTTCCGGAAGGAAGACCATCAGGCGCTGCAGAGCATGTACGCCTTCAAGGTCAAGGTCGATCCGAACGTCGCCTGGGCCGTGCTCGAGCCGGTGCGCGAGCTGAAGATCGAGGACATGGACGTTCCCGTCCGCAACAAGCGGTAAGAGCGCTGGTGCTCACCTCTCCCGCTTGCGGGAGAGGTCGGATCGTATCGTCAGATGCGATCCGGATGAGGGCTTTCTCCTCTTCGGGGTTCTCGCCTGCGGAGACACCCTCTCCCCTACCCTCCCCCGCACGCGGGGGAAGGAGCGCAGCTTGATCGCGGATCTATCTCCATTCATCATTCGCCGGCCCCCATGACGCTCACCCTCGAAACTCGCGACCTCACCATCCGCTTCGGCGGCCATGTTGCGGTCAACAGCGTGACCTGCACGTTCCGTCCGGGCGAGCTCACCGCGATCGTCGGCCCGAACGGCGCCGGCAAAACCACCTATTTCAACCTGATCTCGGGCCAGCTGCGCGCATCGACCGGCAGCATCCTGTTTGGCGGCACCGACATCACCCAGCACTCCGCGCCGATGCGGACGCGCGCAGGCTTGGGCCGCGCGTTCCAACTGACAAACCTCTTTCCGAACCTCACCGTGGAAGAGAACGTCCGCCTCGCAGTGCAGGCGGCGAACGGCACCCATTACGACATGCTGCGGCCCTGGATGGTGCGCCGCGACCTGATCGCGCGCGCCGACGCCATCCTCGACCAGGTCGCGCTGGGCAGCCGCCGCGGCGTCGCCGCGACCGCGCTGTCGCATGGCGACCAGCGCAAGCTCGAGGTCGCCTTGATGATCGCGCTGGAACCGAAGGTCTTCATGTTCGACGAACCGACCGCCGGCATGAGCATCGACGAGGTGCCTGTGGTGCTCAACCTGATCGCGCAGCTCAAGCAGGACAGGAGCAAGATCATCCTGCTGGTCGAGCACAAGATGGACGTGGTGCGCTCGCTCGCCGACCGCATCATCGTGCTGCATAACGGCCAGCTCGTCGCCGACGGCCCGCCTGCCGAAGTGATCGCCTCGCCGATCGTGCAGGAAGCCTATCTCGGTGTCGCGCCCAAGACAGGGAGTGCGGCATGACTGATCTTTTAAGGCTCTCCGGCGTCCACACCCATATCGGTCGCTATCACATCCTCCAGGGCATCGACCTCGCGGTCCCGCAGGGGCAGACCACGATGCTGCTCGGCCGCAACGGCGCCGGCAAGACCACGACGCTGCGCACCATCATGGGACTGTGGCAGGCCTCCAGCGGCGAGATCAGCCTCTCTGGCGATCGTATCGAGAGCCGCGCCACGCCCGATATCGCAAGGCTCGGTGTCGGCTACGTGCCGGAGAGCATGGCGGTGTTCTCCGATCTCACCGTGAAGGAAAACCTGGTGCTGGCGGCGCGCGACGGCCCGCTCGACGACACCCAGCTCGACTGGATCTTCGGCTTCTTCCCGGCGCTGCGCCGGTTCTGGCTGTCGCGGGCGGGAAGCCTCTCGGGTGGGCAGAAACAGATGCTCTCGATCGCGCGCGCCATCATCGAGCCGCGCAAGCTCTTGCTGATCGACGAGCCGACCAAGGGGCTCGCACCGGCGATCGTGATGGCGCTGATCGAGTGCCTGAAGGAGATCAAGCGCAAGGGCGCGACCATCCTCCTGGTCGAGCAGAATTTCTTTGCCGCCCGCGAGCTCGGCGACAACGTGCTCGTGATGGACAACGGCACCATCGTTCATCGCGGCGAGATGGCGGCGCTCGCCGCCGACGTGCCGCTGCAGGAGCGGCTGCTCGGCCTGAGCCTGGAGACGCATCAGTGACTGACCTTGCCGCAACCGATCCGCTGCCGAAGCCGAAGCGCGATATCGCGCCGATCCTGCTGCCGGTCGCGCTCGCCCTCGTGACCATCCCCCTGATCGGCTCGCCCAGCACCTGGCTGACGCTGACCGCGGCGAGCCTCGCCATGGGCATGATGATCTTCATCATGGCCTCGGGCCTGACGCTGGTGTTCGGCCTGATGGACGTGCTCAATTTCGGCCACGGCGCCTTCATCGCCGTCGGCGCCTATGTCGCGACCCTGGTGCTGGCGCCGTTCGCAGCGTCCATGCAGGCGGATTCGCTCTGGATGAACCTGGCGGTGCTGGCGCCGGCCGCGCTGCTCTCGATGGCGGTGTCGGGCGCCCTTGGCCTCGTCGTCGAGCGCGTGCTGATCCTGCCGGTCTACGGCCAGCACCTGAAGCAGATCCTGATGACGACCGGCGGCCTGATCGTCGCCGAGCAGACGCTCTATGCGCTGTGGGGACCCCAGATCATCCCGATGCCGCTGCCGGCGTCGCTGCGCGGCTCCTTCATCCTCGGCGACGTCGCGATCGCCAAATACCGCGTGCTGGCGATGCTGATCGGCCTTGCCGTCTTCATCGCGATCCAGCTCGTGCTCAACCGCACCAAGCTCGGACTCCTGATCCGTGCCGGCGTGGAGAATCGCGAGATGGTGGAAGCGCTCGGCTATCGCATCCGCCGGCTATTCCTCGGCGTGTTCATGACGGGATCGGCGCTGGCCGGCCTCGGCGGCGTGATGTGGGCGCTCTATCGCGAGCAAGTTCATGCCTCCATGAGCGACGATCTCACCGTCTTGATTTTCATCGTGGTTATCATCGGCGGCCTCGGCTCGATCGGCGGCTGCTTCATCGGTGCGATCCTCGTGGCCATGGTTGCCAATTACGGCGGCTTCCTGGTGCCGAAGCTCGCCCTCGTCTCCAACATCCTGCTGATGGTCGCCATTCTGATGTGGCGGCCGCGCGGCCTCTATGCGGTGACCAGCCGATGATGATCCTGTCAGGCGATCCGCCGCGTAGCCGGATCCTCACGCTCGTTCTCGTCGTCATCATCCTGGCGCTGGCGGCGACGCCGTTCCTGTTTCCGGGTGCCAAGGCACTGAACGTCGCTGCCAAGATCTGCGTGTTCGCCGCGCTGGTCGCCTCCTACGACCTCCTGCTTGGCTATACCGGCTCGGTGTCGTTCGCCCACACCATGTTCTACGGCATCGGCAGCTACGCCATCGCCATCGCGCTGTACGGGATGGGCCCGAATTGGGCCGCGGTCGCCACCGGCATCGTCGTCGGCCTGCCGCTCGCAGCCCTGCTCGCGCTCGCCATCGGGCTGTTTTCGCTGCGCGTCGCCGCGATCTTCTTCGCCATGATCACGCTGGCGGTCGCCTCCGCCTTCCAGGTGCTGGCTTCGCAGCTGTCCTGGCTGACCGGAGGCGAGGACGGACGCAGCTTCCAGCTGCCGGAGCTGCTGCGGCCCGGCACGGTGCTGATCTCGAAAAACCTGTTCGGCTTCGAGGTCAACGGCCGCATCCTGACCTTCTATCTGGTGTTCGCCGTCTCAGCCCTGATGATCCTCGCTTTGCTCCGCGTCGTGAACTCGCCGTTCGGGCGCGTGCTGCAGGCGATCCGCGAGAACCGCTTTCGCGCCGAGGCGCTCGGTTTCCGCACGGTGTTCCACCTGACCTATGCCAACTGCATCGCCGCGCTGGTCGCTGCCAGCGCCGGCATCCTGAATGCGCTGTGGCTGCGCTATGCCGGTCCCGATACCTCGCTCAGCTTCTCGATCATGCTGGACATCCTGCTGATGGTCGTGATCGGCGGCATGGGCACGATCTATGGCGCGATCATCGGCGCCACCATCTTCATCCTCGCCCAGAACTATTTACAGTCGCTGATGGGGGTCGCCTCCACGGCGGCGTCGGAGGCCGGCCTGCCGCTGCTGCCGGGGCTGCTGCATCCCGACCGTTGGCTGCTGTGGCTCGGCCTGCTGTTCATCGCCAGCGTCTATTTCTTCCCGACCGGCGTGGTCGGACGGCTGCGCAATCCTGCTGGCGACAAGAGCGCGGGCAGCTCGCATTAAGGCGCGATTAATGATGCGGCGCGGCGATTGCTGCGCCGGCCACACAACCAAGGCGCGATTCCCGCTCCGCTGCACACGGACGCGATTGCGCAACTGGATTAATGCTTAGGTAACTGGCTTTCCTAAGGTTTAGGCCATTTGTGCGGTGTATTCGTGTTCCTCCAGGGAGGGGGAATGCGCGAGGTTTTTTCCACGGTGGCAGCCGGAATGTCTCGAGCCGCAAGGAACGGCTGGGAGGCTTTGGCGCGACGTGGTCCTGTCCTGTGGCTGACCCTGTGCGGCGTGTTGCTGGTCGCGGGCATCTTCGGTGTCACGGCCGTGGCCGTCGGTGAATTTCGCGAGCGCACCCTGGCCAACCGCGAGCGCGAGCTGGAAAACACGGTCCAGCTGATCGCCCGGCATTTTGATCAGCAATTCGAGGACTCCGACGTCGTCGCCGCCGATCTGATCGGTCAGATGAGCCTGACGGAGATCACCTCGCCGACGACGTTCCGCGAGCGCATGTCCGGAGCTGCGGCGAACCAGATGCTGCGCAGCAAGATCAGCTCCGTGTCTTACCTCGGCGATATCGCGATCTACGATGCCGACGGCGAGCTGATCAACTGGTCGCGAGCCCAGCCCCTGCCCAAGATCAACGTTTCGTCGCGGGCCTACTTTCAGACATTCAAGACCAATCCGCAGTCCGAACCGGTGCTGCTGGAATCAGTCCGCAGCTTCATCATCAACAAATGGACCACGATCGTAGCGCGCCGCTTGAACGGCGCGGACGGCACCTTCCTCGGCGCGATGGTCCGCCGGATCGATCCGGACAGCTACCAGCATTATTTCGCATCGGTCGCGCTTGCCGAGGGCACGGCCATCTCGCTGTTCGATCGCGAAGGCAAGATGCTGGCGCGTTATCCGCATCATGAGGAGTTGATCGGACGGAGCTTCAAGGATGCACCGCTGATGCGGAAGGTGCTGACCAAGGGCGGTCAGCAGACGCTTCGCGTCAGGAGCCCGCTCGACGGCGAGGAGCGGCTCGGCTCAGCGGCGTCGCTGACGCATTTTCCGCTGGTCATCGTCGCCACCAACACGACAGTCGCGGCTCTGGCGGACTGGCGGCAGCAGACCGGCTTCATGGTCACGACCGCCGCCCTTTCGGCTGCCGTGATCGCACTGATCCTCTATCTGATCATCCGCCTGATCAACCGGCAGAACCGCGAAGCGCAGGAACGGCTGGAAGCGGAGCGGCTGCGGCTCGACACCGCCTTGAACAACATGACGCAGGGGCTGATCCTCTACGACGCGAGCGGCACCATCGTCACCTGCAACCGACGCTACGCCGACATGTTCGGCCTCTCCCACGACGTCATCAAACCCGGCTGTCACATCCGCGAGGCGATGTATCATCGCCAGGAGCGCGGCGCGTTTGACGGCGACGTCGAGGAATTTTGTGCGGACGTGATGAGGGTCGTCGCCGAAGGCACGGTCTCCACGCGAATTCATCAACTGGCCAATGGCCGCGCCTTCCAGGTCATCAACACCCCGCTCGCCCAGGGCGGCTGGGTCGCCACGATCGAAGACATCACCGATCGCCGCCACCTGGAACAGGAGCGCGATCGCAACCACACCTTCCTGCGCGAGATCATCGACCATATTCCCTCGCGGATCACCGTGAAGGATGCCCGAACGCGGCGCTACCTCCTGGCCAACCAGGTGGCCGAGCAACAGCTCGGCGAAACCCCGGAGTCGATCGTCGGCAAGAGCGCGTTCGACCTTTACCCGACGGAAGACGCCGAGATCATCACCCGGGACGACGACAAGCTGCTGCAGTCGCCGAACGGCCTGTTCCTGGATGAGCACATCTGGAATACCCCGGCCACCGGACGGCGCTATATCACCTCGACCCGGATCGGCATCCGCGACAAGTCCGGCGAGCCGCGCTACATCATCAATGTCGTCGAGGACGTCACCGAGCGGCGGCGCGCCCACGAGAAGATCGCGCATATGGCGCATTACGATGCGCTGACCGACCTGCCGAACCGCACGCTGTTCCGCGAGCAGATCGAACGCGAGCTGGCGAGGGTCGCCGATGGCGGACAGTTCGCGCTGCTCTACATCGACGTCGACGAATTCAAGGGCATCAACGATTCGCTCGGCCACCACGTCGGCGACGAGCTGTTGAAGGCGATCGCGGGCCGCCTCCGTGGCTGTCTCAAGCACGGCGATCTCATCGCGCGACTCGGCGGCGACGAGTTTGCCGTCATCCAGACCGGGATCCAGTCCTCGGCCGACGTGGTGTCCTTCGTGACGCGGATCTACGAGGCGATCCGGCAGCCCTATCATTGTCTCGGCCATCAGCTCTCTACCGACGCGAGCATCGGGATCGCGCTGGCGCCGCAGGACGGCACCGATCTCGACCAGCTCATCAAGAACGCCGATCTCGCGATGTACGGCGCCAAGGCCGAGGGACGTCGCACCCACCGTTTCTTCGAGCCGGAGATGGATGCCTGCGCCAAGGCGCGCCTGAGCATGGAGCAGGATCTGCGGCAGGCCCTGGTGAACGGCGGCTTCGAGATTCACTATCAGCCGCTGGTCGACCTGCGCACCAACGACGTGGCGGGCTGCGAGGCGCTGCTGCGCTGGCGCCATCCCGAACGCGGCATGGTGTCGCCGGCGGAGTTCATTCCCGTCGCCGAGGACACCGGCCTGATCAACGAGCTCGGCGACTGGGTGCTGCGCATGGCCTGCAACGAGGCCGCGACCTGGCCGTCGCATGTGCGCGTCGCGGTCAACGTGTCGCCGGTGCAGCTCAAATGCGACACGCTGGCGCTGCGGATCGCGGGCGCTCTCGCCGCCTCCGGGCTGGACCCGCGCCGGCTCGAGCTCGAGATCACCGAGGCCGTGCTGATCCGCGACGACGAAGCTGCGCTTTCGATCCTGCACCAGCTCCGCTCGATCGGCGTGCGCATCGCGCTCGACGATTTCGGCACCGGCTACTCCTCGCTCAGCTATCTCAAGCGCTTCCCGTTCGACAAGATCAAGATCGACCGCTGCTTCGTCGCCGACATCGCGGAGACGAGCGGCGCACCCGTGATCGTGCAGGCGGTGGTGAACATCGCGGCCGCCAGCAGCATGACCACGGTCGCCGAAGGGGTCGAGACCGAGGCGCAGCGCGAGCTGCTGCGCGCGCTCGGCTGCACGCAGATGCAGGGCTACCTGTTCAGCCCGCCGAAGCCGGCCAGCGATGTGCGGAAACTGTTCGGCTCGGGCGATGGCCTGCCCGGAGCCTTGCCGGTGGCGGCGGTGGCCTGATGGCGAAGCCAGGGAAGTCGTCAGGAAAGGTCTCGAACAAGACGTCGGCAAAAACCGTCGACGTCGCGGATTCCTATGCCGTGCGGCTGATGCAGCATCTGGTGGTGCCGACCTTCGTGATCGACCCCAAGCGCCGCGTCGTGATCTGGAACAGGGCCTGCGAGCGGTTGACCGGCCTCGCCGCATCCGAGGTGATCGGCACCAACAAGCACTGGCAGGCGTTCTACGAGACGAGGCGCCCCTGCCTCGCAGATCTCGTCGCACTCGACCGGCCCGAGCGGCTTCCGGAGTTCTATTCGGAGTATGCCGCGCGCGGCCATAACGGGCTCGGCTTTTCCGCGGAGAACTGGTGCACGATGCCGAAGCTCGGCAGCCAGCTCTATCTCGCCATCGACGCCGGTCCGATCCACGACGAGGCCGGCCATCTGATCGCCGTGGTGGAGACGCTGCGCGACCTCACCGACCAGAAGCGCGCCGAGATGGCGCTGAAGGAGCTCGCCACCAAGGACGGGTTGACCGGCCTGTCGAACCGCCGCTCGTTCGACCAGATGCTGATGACCGAATGGGCCCGCGCCCAGCGCACGCAGAAGCCGCTGGCGCTGCTGTTCGTCGACGTCGATCATTTCAAGCTGTTCAACGACCACCACGGCCACCAGATCGGCGACGAATGCCTGCGCGCCGTCGCTTCGGTGGTCAGCCGGTATGCCGTGCGTCCGCTCGATCTCGCCAGCCGCTATGGCGGCGAGGAGTTCGCGCTGATCCTGCCGGACATGGATTGCGACACCGCCTGCGTCATCGCCGACGAGATCCGCTGCGCCGTCATCGCCTTGCGGATCGCCCACGGCGCCATCGGCGCCGGCGACCACGTCACCCTCAGCGTCGGGGTCGCCAGCCACGTTCCCGGCGGCGCCGATGGCGGGCCCGACCGGCTGCTGGGCGCGGCCGACGAGGCGCTCTATGTGGCCAAACGCCTCGGCCGCAACCGCGTCATTTGCGCCGAAAGGGTGCTCGCCGAATTCGCAAGCCTCGGTAGGGAGGCCGCAGCGGTTCCGGGCCCTTTCCAGCGCAAAACCGCTTAAAGCGCAATGTGGCGAGAACCGGTTGCCCGCCCCGCGCCAATCGGCTAAATGAGCGAGCACTGCACCCGTAGCTCAGCTGGATAGAGCGTTGCCCTCCGAAGGCAAAGGTCACACGTTCGAATCGTGTCGGGTGCGCCAGTGAAACAAGGGCTTTTTCTTAAGCTTTCGCGTTCCGAACAACCTTACCGGAAGCACACCGGAAGCCTCACAACCTGCCTGTCTCGTCAGCGTTCTTCAGCAGCAGCGCCAGCATGGGGTTGGTTGCCCTGCCCCCTGTGAATAACCGGGACAAACATCCCAACCCTCGTATTGCTACCCTGCATTGTGCCACCGTGAGCGCTCCCGATTCGCAGGACCCCATCATGAATGATGACAGCGCAGATTTTAGTTGGCGAGACATTGAGGCCGTCGTCGTGCGCCAGCAGGATGCCATCGCCGTGTACAGTAACCCTGATGGTGACCTTGTGATCAGACGTCGCCGAGCATGGGATGAGGACGATGACGTCTGGATCGTGGTGGCGCAGACGCAAATTCGGACTGTCATCGACGCGATGGAGAAGGTCTTGACGGAAGTTCAAAGCCGATAGCATGCGGCAACGGCGACGCTGTGCCGGAGGGGGAAACCAATGAAGCCATTCCAAAGACTCAGCCACGGCGATGAGCGGACGGTCACGCTGCAGCTAAGCGGAATCGATACGGCCGAGCTTCTGGATTTTCTAAAATACATTGGCGATCACTTCACCGAATGCGCCGATGAGTACCTAAAGAACGGCGAGCATGACAAGCGAGCGGAGATGATCGACCTTGCAGCGATCGCTGCAAAACACTGGCTGGAAATAAATCATCAGTCCGTATTCAGAAAACCATCAGGATTTAAGCTGCCGACGCTCCCGACGCGTTAGGTGACTATGACACGACCTACCCGCCGATGATCAAATGACCGATTTGCAGCCACATCGATACCTGCACCCGGCCACCTAGCTCTCGGCAGGAGCGCGCTTCCCCAGCCTCGCCTGTGAAGCGGTTGGACCGTAAACACCTTGGGCAAGCCAGACAAGCCGCATGCCGCCGTTCAAGAGTAGCCCCCAACCCTGATTAAAATTAGCGTCAGAGTCTCGTGGTCGCGGCGCTCACCAGCAACGAAAAAGCATTAAGAGAGAATCCAGTGCTCGAATCCGTCTCCCTAAAATTCACAGAACTTGCCGAGCCGCTTCGTATCCCGGCTCAAGGTGTAACGATTTTTGTCGGCCCGAACAATTCCGGCAAAAGCCTGGTACTCCGCGAAATCGAGCAGGATATCGCGTCCCACGCAAACATCGCAAAAAAGATAGTAAGCGATTTCGAGATTGTTTGGATCGGCGAAGAGCAGCTCAAAAGCGACATTACGAAACTTACCGAAAAAGCCCCCTCGAATACTTCGCCCGACAACGTCTATGTCGGTCGATTTAACCCAGACGGAAGATTCGGCGGACATTCTATCCCTCATCGGCCACTTCGGGAATACATGGCTGCACGTAGGGAAATGCGATGGATTGCTTCGCAGTTTCTACGCTTTTTCCTCATTAGGTTGGATGGGCGAACCCGATTCGATCTCACGAATGATCGACCGCGCGGCGACCTTCTCGGCCTAGCGCAAAACATCCTCATGCACCTTTTTCAAGACGGCGATGCTCGAAAGAAAGTGCGTGAAATCGTCTTTGATGCATTCAACGTTTATTTCACTGTTGAACAGCTATCGGCCGAAAGCCTCCGAATCCGCCTGTCTTCCGTCGAGCCCGACGATAACGAACAGAACTGGAACGATGCGGCGCGGGAGTTTCATGGAAAGGCCCTGCACATAAAAGACGCGAGCGACGGGGTTCAGGCGTTTGTAGGCATAGTGTGTGCCGTGCTCTCAGGTGACTACCGCGCTATACTCATCGACGAGCCCGAAGCCTTCCTGCATCCCCCGCTCGCACGTAAACTAGGTCATCAGCTCACGAGCAACCTCAAGGCGGGCGGAACCTTGATGGCATCGACACACAGCCCCGATTTCCTCATGGGCTGCTTGCAGGCTTCACCGCACGTTCGGGTCGTGCGATTGGAATATTCGAATAACAAATCAAAGGGAAAGATCGTCGACTCGGCCGTCCTCACGAAGCTGTTCAAGGCACCCCTCCTCCGAAGTGCCAATGTTATCTCTGCCCTCTTTCATGACGGAGTCGTCGTAACCGAGTCCGACAATGATCGGGCGTTTTACGCAGAAATCTATTACCGCCTAGCCGAACAGGAAAAAGGTTACCCCTCAATACTGTTCGTGAATGCGCAAAACAAGCAGACCATCCGCGACATCATCGGCCCCCTCCGCGCATTCGGCATTCCGGCAGCCGCCATTGTAGATGTTGATATTCTAAAGGACGGCGGCGGAGATTGGATACCATGGCTCAAGGCCGCCCATGTCCCTACGGCATTGCATGTTGGGTTGGGCCATCAGCGCGCTACTCTGCATAAACTGTTCGTTGACCAGAAGCTCGACATGGAGCATGGCGGCATCACGCAATTGGGCTCGGGGGATCAAGCGGCTGCGAACGAACTGTTTGACCAACTCCAGCAGTACGGCATCTCTGCCGTCCGGAATGGAGAGGTAGAATCGTGGCTTTCGGACCTCGGTATCAAATCAAAGAAGGCGGCATGGGCTGTAGAAATGCTTGAGCGGCTAGGTGGCGATCCGAACGATCCTGAGTACGTCAAACCCGCAGCGGGAGATGTTTGGGACTTCATGCGCAACGTGGTCAAATGGGTAAAGGAACCGGGTCGCAAAGGTACCGACTAAACAGTCGCGCGACGGCTTGCCGGCGAGGAAAAGAAATCCGCAGCGTGCCGCTCGGGATCGAACGCCTCAGCTTGCGCCAAGTCGAAATAGACCGAGACGGCATCAGGCTCGCTGTCGACGTCCGCATAAACCATCACGGTCTTGAAGTCTTCGCAGAGAACGAAGTCGACGTTGGTCAATTCGCCACGCAACGCCTCAACTTTTCGATTGATGATGTCGCGGGCTTCGCCAAGCGTTCGAGACTTCAATGTCGCGGTCATCGCGCATCCTTTCCCTTTTTTATGGCGAGCTGCCAAAAGGCGTTGCCATCCCCCGGACGAATGCCGCGAGTCTCGGTCTTGGAAATCCATGCCGAGCCCTGATCGGTCACAATCGCGTTGGCGGGAAAGGTTTTGGAGCGATCCCAGACGCCGCAATACTTGAGCTGCGTCGATTCCAATTCGGCAATGCGCGCCTTGAGCGGCTCTGTCGCTTTCACCACGAATTCGGCGATGGTTGGCGCGAGCGCTGCCATCAGCGCCGGCAGATCGCCAACGCGCACCGCCTTTGCGAGTTGTTCCGGTGATAGATAGGCTGGTTTTTCCATTTGCCTTAGCTGCTGTAATTCACGCCCGTCAGATAGGCGACGGCACCGGAACGCCGGGGCTGCCAACGAATGTTGCGCTTCACCAAAAGCGCTAGCAGATTCGACTGCCAGAGAGACCGCAACACCGTCGAAGCTGTCGGGGGAGAGTCCGGCAATGACGACATTTCAACGATGGTGTTCTCGGACGCATCGAGTTCGATGCCGCCTTCGTTCATGAAGACTTCGGCGGCATCGATCAAAATAATCAGATCATCGCCCGGACTGTCGGCATCGCTCGGCGTGTTCGCCGACACAATGACGGGGATGCCCGCGACGTCGCCGCCGTTAGCGGAAATGTTTTTCAAAAGATTGGACGAGTCGCCCAAGGTCGCCAGGGCGATGGCCGTCGTCGGTTTCATCACCAGATAAGGCGCGGTCATGTTCGACGTCACTAGCGCGCAGAGCGCGGCGAAATCAGCGCGAAACGCGGCGGCGGTGGTGCCGCTCGACGCGACCAATGGCGCGCCGAAGGTGATCGAAGCGGGTGAAGCGTCATCAACCTCAGCGAGCGCAGGGTCAAGAAAGCACTGATCACTAAATTGCGCGACGGCCGCCGAAAGGTCTTGGCGGATCAATTGAGCCGAGTCCGGGTCGCCAGCGAGTGCCAGTTCTTTAGTCAGTACAACGACGCCGCCGACCTTCGATGTTGCGAACGTCATCGACTCAAATGCCATCTCGGAAACGATCATCGGTCGGCCTTGGCCGATCCAGCCCACCGCCGTACCGGATGTGGCGCGCGGCGCGCGGACGTTGAACGGCATCGCGCGAAAGCCCTGCATTCGGCCGATGACGGTCATCGGTCGCAGATACTCGACGAAGGCTTCGCCAAGGGGTGCCAAGGGCGACAGCGGCGCGCCCCAAACCGAGTCGGCGGTGGTGCCCGGCAGAACGGCAGTCTTCCGAACCATTTCCAAGGCGCGCGAATTCGGATGACGCTTCTCGAAGGTGGCAGCGGCCTGCATCGGGTCACCGCGCGCTAACGCGAGCATGGCGGCATAGTGCGCAAATTGCAGCGCCATGCCGTCGCGCTGAATTCGACCGGCGGTTTCAATGGGATTCATCGGTTTGTGTCCTGTACAGCGATGGCACAGCGTGACACACAACGAAATGCCGCGACGTTACGCGTTACGGCACCACGTTGAAACTACTTCAGCCAGCGCCGCCGCAACCCTGCCCGCGTCATCTGCGTCTTGCTGCGATAGCAGGCCCACGCCGATCAACGCCTCGGTGATCGCAACCTCGTCAACTTCGACTGGCAGCACGACTTTTCCAGCGGCCTGCCGCCTGCGGTGCGCGCGCTGGCGTTCGGCTGCGGTTCTCGTGCGGGTCGCACTGCCATCCGTTGTTGGTAATGCTGGCTTCACCACTGGTTAACCCCTGCTTAGGATTTTGATCCCATTGCATACGGACCGCCCCGTGCGGTCCGACGCCCCAAGGCGTTGAATTTCGGCATGCCCCCCCGAGGCGCGGCGCTGCTCCTTTCGCTGCGCGCGCTTGCGAGCCGATCCAACGTCGTCGGTCATGATGATTGTCTCCCAACGCCCGAATGGGCTGCGCGGCTTCGTCGCAACGAGCGACTGAGTGACTCAACCCGGAAGGTAGAGAGCAGGTCGCTCGCACTCAGACCCTTTAAAACGAAGGCAAAGAGCGACTGAGCGACCTTGAACGACCTATCGGGCACACTTCTCCCCAGCGCGAGATACCGCCCCACGGGCACAGCGCGCCGGCTGGGCTGCTCCGCCGCGGACTTCTGAGAATGGTCGCTTGGGTCGCTCAAGGTCGCTCAGTTGCTCTTTGCAATGTTAAAATGGAATCGGTTGCTGTTGCCGGTAATAGCCCTTCACGCGCCTGCCCTTGATGGTGACATAACCGTTGTCATGGCGGCTCCAGCCGAGCCGCTTCATCACGGTCGCCAGGCGCATCATATGCCCGGTCTGCTGGTTGCCGGGCGCGATGTTGAGCACAAAGGTCAGCAGTTCCTCTGACGACACCCGCTGTTCGTCGCCGAGCACCGCCTTGGTCGATGCTTGGCGATCCTCATCGCGGGCATAGTGAACAATGTTCCGTGTTCCCTCATGCCACGCACCGTCCTTCCGGTAGCTGTATCTCGTCACGTCCTGCATGTTGCGCAGCACGTCCTCCCACGGATCGGTCACCCGCCGGTGCTCCTGCTCATTGCCGGCTTCACCCCACAGTGACGGATCGAGCACGAGGCTTTCGCCCTTGCTCTGGTTGTGCGCGGCTTCACCCCACAGTTGGAGCCGGTCCCGCTTCAGCTTCTCGATATCGATAGCCTTGAGAACTCGGAGCGGCCAAAACCGGCGATTGCCGGTCTGCGACTGCAGGTAACGATCACTGTTCGTGGTGCCGACCTCGATCGAATGCCGCTTCTGCTTCTTGAGGAAGTGGCCGTATGCAGGTCGTGCGCGGTCAACCTGTTTCGAAGCATAGTTCTTGACGGTCTCGACCTCGGTTTTCTTCATCCCTGCGAGATCGGCGCTTTCGTGGACCCAGACTTCTGCGAGTTGCTCCTGCACCTCACGGCTCTCCTTGCCGATGATGCTCTCGTCGGAGAAGTTCTCATCGCCGGCAAGCACGCGCCAGGCTGTGGACTTGTTGAAGCCTTCCTCGCTCTCCAGCACCAGGATTTCGTCCTTCTTGATACCGGGGGCGCGTGCCCGTGCGACGGCGGCGATCATGGTCTTGCGCACGAAGGCCCTGTTGAGCGGGGTGTCCTCGGCATTGAAGTACTCGGCTGCCATACGGTCCAGCCGCGCGACACCGTCCCATTCCACCTCGGCCTTGGCGAGCATATCAATCACGGGATCAAAACAGCGCTCCAGCGCAATCGAAATTACGGCATCGCGCGTATGTTTATCAGTGAGATCGAATCCGAAGGTTTCCGACATGAGGTTGCGCAGCGCAATGATGCCGTGGTCGGTGACCTCGCCGACAATGTGCTCGATCGCGTGCCGCACGCTGTCGTCCTTGAAGCCGAACAGCATCTTATTGTGGAAGGTGTCGTACTTGCATTCGATCCCCAATGCAGAGATCGCCAAGCGCGCGTTGTGCATGCTCGGCAGCGGAAAGCCGTTCTCCTTGCGCTCGCGCCAGTTCGGCGCGCCCGCTTTGGACGGTTTGCCCGGCGAGGGCTCATGCGAGCGCAAAACCGCGCGCTCGACGGCACGACGCTTGTCCGCCCGGTTGGCGATGTGCTGGTTGCATTCTAGGTCGGCCAGCAAGGCGGCTGCGATCTGCTCGTTGCTATAACGACCATAATTCTTGAAGACCGCCGCGAGCGCGAAGGACACATCGCTCCAACTCCGATACGGCCTCACCGGCGCCGCACCGGCCCGTTGCAGATCAAAGTTCAGGTCAGCCAGATTGCCGGAGTGCCCGACGATCACCCTGCCTCGTATGTTGAAGTCGGCGGGCAGATCGGCGGCGCCCTTCAACCAGCCACGGTGCGTCTCGACAGCAGCCCAATCGATGCTGGTATCGCTCGCGCTGCTGGTCGGATCGGAGTCGCCGGTGGTGCCAGTACCGGCACCGCGGCTGGTGCCGTTACTGGCGCTGCTGTTGGTGCTGTCGTCGGCATTGGCGCTGCCGGCATCGGCCGCGAAGTCTTCCAAGCTGCACACCGCATGCTCGTTATGCGCGAGCAGGCTCGACTGACACGCCTTGCGACCCTTCTTGATCTTCGCCTTGGTCGGCAGGTTCTTGGTGCCAGGCAAGCGCAGGATGCGGTCGATATTCTGGGTCCCGGCGACACTATTCAATTTCTCCATGGCCGCCTTGGAGCGGGCTTCGACAGCGTCAACGATGGTTTGCGCTTCCGGAGAGAGAGCCGGCTTCGTCTTGCCATCGGTGTCGGTGACCATCACCGGATCGGGCAGCGGGATCGGCTGGTCGAGGTGCCACAGCACCTGCACGCCATTGCCGCTATCGACCACAAACATCGGCGCGGGCTCAAACGACTTCAGTGCCGCGAGAAAGCGAGCCTTCGCGGCCTCGGGCGCTTCACCTTCGTTCGGGTCGAGATCGCCAGGCAGAAATTCGATCGCGCTGACCTCGGTCTTCGATGCCTTCTTGTCTTTGACCCGGACCGGATTGGGTGCGTAGTAGAGATTGTGGTTGCCGTTGTAGCGATCGATGAACCCGCGCGCTTGATCGGGCGTGGTCGCGGTAATGGTCTTGATGTCGTTGTCGACGTTCGGATTGATCGCGGACAACTGCCACGGACCACCCGGCCGCAGCAAACTGAGGAAATCAACCGCGATGTCGGCGGCCACCGGCTCACCGTTCGGCGGGTTCGGATCGTGCGCATTCATTCAGCGCACCCCGCTTGCCATCAGGCGCACCTGCGCCTCGATCTCGCGCGCCTTGTCGCAATTGACGCGTTCGTACAGCGCCTGCGCCAAGTCCTCCGGGATGTCCGTATCGGCATCACGCGGGCCGACAATGATCAGCCGCAGGTTCGTCCTCGGCGCGACGCTCTTCACCGCGACGTAAATCTGCCGGTCGGGCGCGACGGTGATCTTATCGCCCTCGATGATTGCGTTTGTTTCAATCTCGGCCTGACTGGCGAGCCGCACGCGGTATTGCCGGTCAGGGAAGCGCTCGAAGAAGCGGTGGTCGGATTCCACCACCCGATCGACGCGCTCGGCGAGCTTTTGCAATTGCCGGCGCTGGTTGCGGGTCATCACGACTCCTCCTGCGAGGTGTTCATGACAGGCTTGCCGAGCTTCTTGATGGCCCATGCATCTAGCGCCGCTGGCGAATACAGCGGCGTGCGATTGAGGCGCTGATATTCGGGACCGCCGCCCGTGCAAGCCCATTTCGCAAGGGTCTGCACCGCGACGGTGATTCCCCAGCGCAGCTCCAAATATTCAGCGGCAAGAGAGCGTCGAAGACGCGGCCTATTCAACCTCTCGGGCAGGCACACGTCTCCCGTTCCCGCCGAAGCGGGTTCCACGAACTCGGTCATCTGACTTCCTGTGATCGTGCGGCGCGCGGAGGGTTTAAAACGGCTGAGGCGCGCGGAACGGCGGCATTCCCGTTCCGGCGTTACTCAGCGCGCGTTCGATCTCGGCAATGCGGTTTTCGGAGATGCGCCAGCGGCCTCCGAGGCGGAAGCCGAAGCCCGTCTCGCACCGCGCCGCACCGTCTGCGGCCGTCACTCCCAGGCGGGCCGCCGCCTTGGTGGTACTGATTCCAGATGCTAATGATTTCATCGTCACCGATCCTGTTAGACCCCTTTTGGGCCGGGAAATCGGCGCACTAGTGCACAGGCTGGCCGTCTACAGATCAGAACCGGGGAAATTCCGGGGAATTCCACCTACCCCCAGTTGACTACAATCTGAACACGTAGCAATTCTGACACTGCGAGGACGGCGATGCCCCTTCAAAGGAACCGCCTTGCGCTAGTTGCGATGTAACGGCCCCTTGGCGCCAACCTCGGGGCCGTAATCGTTTCTAGCGACTCGTTTGTGCGCTTACACACTCAAACCGAACACTAGGGTGATACTCGATGGCGACGATTTGAGAAGCCAGTTATTAACATCGCCGTTGCTAAACCCGATAATTCCCGGTTCATAACTATCCAACCGCTCACCGCGATCGATAGTTATCCACAGGAACTGAAACCGCCAGTTGTTTAACTCAACGCGCGCCGGCCGCTTTAGTGCTCAGCGACTCACGTGTCATGAAGCCGTGTATCGTGCGCGCAACGTTGTCGGCCGCTGCGATCAGCACGGAGTCCAGTCGATGGATGTATTTGCTGGTCACGTTGCCGGCGGTGTGGCCAAGCAGGGTCTCAATTGTTGAATCGCTATAACCGAGATCGCCAGCCACCGAGGCATAGGAATGCCTGAAGGTGTGAGCGGACACGTCGTCAAGGCCGGCGCGTGTCATGATGCGGTCCATCGCCCGCGCCATGCCACCATAGCGACCGGCGCTGCGAGCTGCCGGCAGGACATAGGGGCAATCCTTGCGGCGCTCGATCTTCGCGAGCATGTCGAACACCGCCTTGCCGATCGGCCGCACCGACGCGCCTTCCTTGCTGTCCGCGAGACGGAAGCAGCCGGCCTGTGCGTCTGTCTCGGTCCATTTCAGCGCCTCTACCTCGCCGAGGCGACACCCGGTGGGCGCAAGCAGCCAGATGCCGTGTAGCCCCTGAACAACATCGGCATCGTCACGCGCGGCCTTTAGCGCCTTGCCGACCAGCCTGTATTCCTGCGGTGTAAGGCGGCGGTTGCGCGACCCGTCAGCTTGCCGCTTGGCACCCCTCGCCGGGTTGTCCGGTCGAATTCCCTCGTGAACCGCAAACGTTAGAATGCCGCCGAGAAGCCCGGCAGTGCGCGCAGCAGTGCCAGCGCCGCCCTCGACCACCGACTTGCCGCGTTTCTTGTCCGACTTTGCGATGCGCGCCGTTTTGCCGACCGTCACATCCTTGATGAACCGATTCACGTCCGCGAGGGTGAGGTCGCGAACCAGCTTGTAGCCGAGAAGGGGCTTGATGTGCTGTTCGATCCGTCCGCGATCACTGGCGAGCGTCGAAGGCTTTTTAGGCAGATTGCGCTTGCCCATAATCAGACCAGCTTCCGCCGCAGCAATGTAGTTGTCGCACAGCTCCCTGACGGTGATCGATTTCCGACGAGTGGCCCGATCTTCTGCGGGGTCCTCGCCGCGAGCAACGTCACCAAGGATGACCCGTGCTTCCTTGCGCGCCTCTTCGACCGTGAGCGCACCATGAGCGCCGATCTTCACCCGTCGCGATCGACCGGCCTTTCGATACTGTGCAACGTAAGTCTTGCGGCCGGAAATCCAGGTGCGCACACCGAAGCCGGGAAGCTCCTCGTCCCAGGCGAAATAATCGGTATCCTTCGCCTCAAGCGAGTCAACGAACCGTTTGGTAAGTTTTGGCACTGGGCAAAACCTCCTACCGGAAGCACACCGGAAGCATCAGAACGGCATTCCGGGGAATTCCCCGGAAGAGCGTTGCCTTCCGAAGCTGGCTGTTTTAGCCCCATTTGCCGTACAAAATCAATGATTATAGACCTACAGGAAGCACCGGAAAACCCAAGAGACCTGCCCTCCGAAGGCAAAGGTCACACGTTCGAATCGTGTCGGGTGCGCCATTTCGTTACAAAACTGGGCACTCCAAAACCTGCGGTACTTGCGCTTTCAGCGGTGGCCGGCGTGCGCGTCGATCTAACCCTCCACCGCCCTTGCCGCCTGTTCCAAACTCGCCCGCGCGATCACGCGGTGGAACGGCGCGATCGCCGCCAGGTACGTCCGCCCAAGCCGGTTATGGCAATGCACGACCGTCACCACGACGAGATCCCGGCCGCCCGCCGCGCCCGTGCGCAGCAGGATCGCGACTCGGAAGTCGAGATGCCGGTCGTCCTCGCCGACCACCAACTCGCCCGCACTCTGCGACAGCAGCGGAAAGAAGCCGATCACCGGCCCCCGCGCCGCCGCGGCAGCACCGACCGCGCGAGACGATTTGACGCCGACCGTCGCCATCATCACATCGCGCACCCGCGTCAGCGCGCGTCGGCCTGCTATCGCAGGAGCCGCCCTGATCGAACTTCGGCATGCTCTATGACCGCCTCCGGATGAAGGGCAACAACCTGAAATCGCTGTTGCAGCAGGTTGCTTTAAGCAACCAAGCCACAATAGCGCGGAGCCCATTGAGGGGCAAACCGCGCCTCATAGACGCTGCGCGGCAAGCGCGTTGGCGAGCAGCTTCTGCAAGCCAAATCCGTGAAAAGGAGTAATGCAGGACAAGTAGCATTGCCCGAACTTGTTGTGAGCCATGCAAAGAGTAGACACCACGGCGCTTGGCCTGGTGCCGTCGTGTACCTTCATGACCGAGAGCCTGAAATCCATATGCTTGTTGTCCCGGCCGGCAACGAGCTCGTCCGGGCCCAGAAAAAAGATGGGCCATGGTCCGATCTTTTCGCCGACAGAGTAGTGGGCTCTCCTTTCCACCTTCATGATCTCCGACGTGGTCGGCACCTCCAGACCGGCCAAAGCTGCGGCCCTGTTGCGCGCATCAGCATCAGATTCATCCAGCCGGGCCGCTCCGCGAAAAATGCGAAAAAGATTTCAACGACACTAAGGTCCGAGCGGCTCAGCGGTACGCGGTAAGCGTCACGAAAATCAGCACGTTCGATCAAGTCGTTGCCCAATACGCCGTGGCGGGGCACGTCGCATTCGACGACATTCATAACTGCCCTCCGGGCACCCGGCCCCTCGTCCCTGTCGGGACTCGACCCTCGCCTGTCCGCAGGATGTTTTCCATCAAAGGCATCGCTCCCATGCACTGATCCGGTCAGACCACATGCGCCATGATGTATAGCGGAAAATCGCAGGGCGTCGCGGACTCGCAGATCTTGGCGCATGGCCGGTGCGGCATCATAGTGCCACGGCGAAGCAATAGTGCCCATCTTCCATCGGCCGTGGCGTGCCATTTCGGCTTCGTATGCCGCCAATCAATTGTGGCCCTTGCTGCGCTCGCCGTGGCTTACGGGATCCTTGCCACAACGTTGGGCCGGTTTTTCTCGAGCCAGGCGACGGCCTCGGGTCCATCGACGACACATTCGAAGGTTTCCCAGGTCGGATCCTCCAGCGATTCCAACTGCAGTCGCTTCACAGCGTATTCAACGAGATCGTGCAAGCCTTCGTAGCCTCGTCGGTGCTCGAGGGATTCTGCGATCGCCAAGCTGGTCCATCCGCGTCGGGCCAAATCGATAATGCTCGGAGCGTCAGCCTCGCTGAACCACGGTGTGGCATCGAACTCGATGCAGCGGACATTGTCGGCGGTATGGCAAGTGGCGTGGATCATTGGCTTCTCCGTTCTGCGCTAGCATTGCACGTCTCGCGTCGCTGCCTCGCACGCCCTCAGGCTTTGACCAGGTCCCCCAGCAGATTCGCCGCCACCATCAGCTTGGCGAGCGTCAGGCCGCCAGCAGCAATCTCTTCGACCGCACGGCGGATGCGCGTCGCCTCGGGATGAGCTGCAAGCCAGGTCTCCGCCGCCTGCTGACCGGATTGGCCGATGGTCAGCATGTCTGCAGCCAGGCGTCTTTCGGCTGCCGCGATCAGCTCGACGGCGCGGTCGATGGCCAGGCGCTCGAAATGATCGCTGGCCAGCACGCTGCGCGCGGCGGCGGTGATGCGGTCGAGACGGAAACTGGCCTCGGCGGCAAAGAATGTCGCGGTGGCATCGCCGATGCTGCGGCTGGTGCGCTCGGCGACGGTCACGATATCAGGCGCCGAGACCAGGGCGTCGAGGTCGGCCAGCTCGCCGGCGAGTCCGGTCGGCACGCCGGCACCGGTCAGGTCCTGCCGGCGCTTGCTGCGTGCGGCCTGCAAGTCCGGTGGCAGGGCGTCGTCGAGCGAGGCTGCGACCTCGCGGACGGCAGGGCCAAACCGGGCGATCACTGCGCTGAGACCATCCCTGAAGTCGACATTGCGCACATACCAGACCATGCGGGAGAGCAGGAGATCCTGGATCGCCGCGTAGAGGCTGAGCTGCAACTGTCCGTCGATGCCGGTGTCGAGCGCGTCGATCGCGTCATTGAGCCGCCTGAGCTCGTAGATCGAGTCCACCGCCACCTGGGCCATGACGATGGTCGAGATATCGGCGTCGGTCTCGTCGGTCAGGCGTACGATGCAGGCCGGGCCCCCGCGGTTGATCACGGCATTGACGAGACTGGTCGCGATGATCTCGCGTCGGAGTCGATGGAGCTCGACCGCGGCCGGGAATTTGTCGAGAACCTCGCGCGGAAAATACAGGGACAGTCTGCGGGCGAGATAAGGATCATCAGGCACGCCGGTTTCGAGCAGGTCACTGTAGAGCGTCAGCTTGGCGTAGGCGAGCAGCACGGCAAGCTCGGGCCGTGTCAGGGACTGCCCGCGCCTGGTCCGTTCGGCGATCGCGGCGTCGTCAGGCAGGAATTCGACGGCGCGGCTGAGCAGGCTGCGTTGCTCGAGCGACTGCATCAGGCGCGTGAGGAAGCCGGTCTCGGCCATGCCCTTGCGTTCGGCGAGCGAGAGCGCCAGCGTCTGCAGATAGTTGTTGCGCAGGACCAGCGCACCGACTTCGCCGGTCATCGCGGCAAGCAGGGTGTTGCGGTCAGCCGGGCTGAGGCGTCCCTCGCGCTCGGGGCGCGCCAATGCGATCTTGATGTTGACCTCGACGTCGGACGTATTCACGCCGGCCGAATTGTCGATCGCGTCGGTGTTGAGCTTGACGCCCTTCTGCGCCGCTTCGATGCGCCCGCGCTGGGTTACGCCGAGATTGGCGCCTTCGCCGATCACCCTGGCGCGAACGTCGGTCCCGCTGATGCGGATCGGATCGTTGGCGCGGTCGCCGGCCTGATCGTCGCTCTCCGCCGACGACCGGACATAGGTGCCGATGCCGCCGAACCACAACAGGTCCGCGCGCGCCTTCAGGATCGCCGTCATCACCTCGAAGGGCGTTGCCTGCGGCTTGTCGAGATCGAGCAGGGTGCGCACTTCCGGCGCGAGCGGGATCGCCTTGAGCGAGCGCGAGAACACGCCGCCGCCCTGCGAGATCAGCGATTTGTTGTAGTCCTGCCAGCTCGATCGCGGCAGGTCGAACAGGCGCTTGCGCTCAGTGAAGCTGGTCGCCGGGTCAGGGGAGGGATCGATGAAGATGTCGCGGTGATCGAACGCCGCAACGAGCTTCGTCGCCGGCGAGAGCAGCATGCCGTTGCCGAAGACGTCGCCGGACATGTCGCCGACGCCGACCACGGTGAAAGGCATGGCCTGAATGTCGGTGCCGAGCTCGCGGAAGTGGCGCTTGACCGCCTCCCAGGCGCCGCGCGCCGTGATCCCCATCTTCTTGTGGTCGTAGCCCTGGCTGCCGCCGGAGGCGAAGGCATCGCCGAGCCAATGGTTCTTCTCGGCCGAGATCGCGTTGGCGATGTCGGAGAAGGTGGCGGTGCCCTTGTCGGCGGCGACGACCAGATAGGGATCGTCGCCGTCATGCCGCACGGTCAAGTCGGGCGGCACCACGATGTCGCCGTCGAGATTGTCGGTGAGTTCGAGCAGCGAGCGCACGAAGATGCGATAGGCTTCGGTGCCTTCCGCGAGCCACGCCTCGCGGTCGGAGGGCGGCGGCAGGCGCTTGGGCACGAAGCCGCCCTTGGCGCCGACCGGCACGATCACGGCGTTCTTGACTTGCTGCGCTTTCACGAGGCCGAGGATCTCGGTGCGGAAATCCTGCGGCCGATCGGACCAGCGCAAGCCACCGCGCGCAACCTTGCCGAAGCGCAGGTGAATGCCTTCGACACGCGGTGAATAGACGAAAATCTCGTAGAGCGGTCGGGGAGGGGGCAGATCCTCGATCTTGCGCGCGTCGAACTTGAAGGAGATCACCGGGCGCGGATGTCCGTCCGGGCCGAGCTGCCACAAATTGGTGCGGATGGTCGACTGCACCAGATTGGTGAAACGGCGCAGGATGCGGTCTTCATCGAGCGAGGCGACGGATTTGAGCTGCTCCTCGATCTCGGCAAGGAGAGTTATCTCGCGCGCCGAACGCTCGCGATCGGTCAGGACGAGGCGCGGATCGCGGCGGGCCTGGAACAGCGCGACGAGGTTTGCCGTGATCGCGGCGTTCTTGCGCAAGGTCTCCCACATATAGTCCTGGGTGAACGGTGCGCGGATCTGGTGCAAATAGCGCGACAGCGCCCGGATGGTCGAGATTTCCCGCCAGCCCAGGGCCGTGCGCAGGATCAAGGCATTGTACCCGTCGGATTCGGCGCGATCGGTGACCACCGCCATGATCGAGGCCTCCAGGCGATGGCTGAAGTCCGGGCTGATCTCGATCGGCTGGCCGTCGCTGGTCTCGATCGTCATGTCGTGCAGCCAGACCGGCTCGGGCCTGTTGCCGGGCACGATCTGATAGGTGCGTTCGTTGACCACGCGCAGGCCGTGATTTTCGATCACCGGCACGCGGTAGGACAGCGACAGCGGCGCGGCATCCGAAAACACCCTGAGGCCGAAGCGCCTGGGATCATCCTCCTCGAAGCGATGAACCGAAATCGTCACCGGGCGGGCCGGTGTGAGCTTCTCGATGGTGGCGATATCGGCGATCGCCTGTTCTGCCGTGGAAGCCTCGGTATAGCCGCCGCTGAAGGCCTGGGCATAGCGATTTGCGAGCATGCGCGCCCGCATGCCGTCGGTCGACGCAGCCAGCGCCGCCTTCAGCTTGTCGGCCCAGGTCGCGGCAATGGCGCTGATCCCGGCTTCCAGCGTGGCGCGCTCGACGGCGGGGGTCTTACCTTCATAGCGTCCGACGATGTAGTGGACGCGCGCCAATGCTCCTTCGGGGAAGGACACGTAGGAGGCCGACAGTGTCCCCTTGTAGCTCTGCGAGAGGAAGGCGCCGACGCGCATGCGCACGTCGGTGTCGTATTTGTCGCGCGGAATGAAAACGAGGATGGAAACGAAGCGATCGAACTTGTCGACCCGCGCCAGCGCCCGGACGCGGGGGCGCTCATAGAGGATCAGGACCTCCATGACGAAATCGAAGAGGGTATCGACGTCGATCTGGAAAAGCTCGTCGCGCGGATATTCCTCGAGAATATGCTGGAGAGCCTTGCCGGAATGGCTGTTCGGGTCGAAGCCGGCGCGCTGGAGCACCCGCGATACCTTGTGGCGAACATAGGGGATCTGTCGTGCCGAGCGCGTATAGGCACCCGAGGTGAACAGGCCGACGACTCGCAATTCACCCTCGAGCCGGCCGTCGGGCGTATAGAGTTTGATGCCGACATAATCCATCCGGATGCGACGATGAACGCGGCTGCTCACATTGGCCTTGATGACGATGAGCAGGGTCGGCTCGTGCATGAACTCACGAATCTCCGGCGTCATCACCACCATTTCGCTGCCGCGGCGCAGGACCTTCACATCGGGATCGCGGAGGATACCGAGGCCCTCGGCGGTCGTGATGTCGTCCGACGCATCGCGGCCGGGCGAGAAGCGATATTCGCGCACGCCGAGAAATGTGAAATTGTCCGCGCACAGCCATTGCAGGAACTGGTTGGCCTCGGCGACCTCGTCGATCGGAAGCGGCGGCGGATTGGACGCGAACGTCTTGACCGCGTCCTCGACGCGGTCGCGCATGGCGCGCCAGTCCGCGACGCAGGCGCGCACGTCGCTCAACGTCCTGGTGAGGCCGTCAATCAGCCTCTCGCGGTCCGCGTCGGCGTCCAGGCGGGTGATGTGGAGGTGAATCAGACTCTCTCGCGCGCCCTTTGCCCCTTCCGGCAGTGCCTCGCCATAGAATCGCAAGAGCTTGCCCTGGTCATCGCGCTCCACCGCGACGATGGGGTGAGCGACGAGGGCGACTTCGATGCCCTGCTCGGTGAGCTCCGCCATGGTGGAATCGAACAGGAAGGGCATGTTGTCGTTGAGGATTTCGAGCACGGAGATCTCGCGCCCGTCCGGCATCATCGGATTGACGACGCGGATATCGGCACGCCCCGCCGTGCGCCGCTGCACATGCTCCCAGGCTTGCTCCGCCAGGAAGGCAAGCGAGGAGGCATCGTGACTGGCGAGATCCTCGACATTGGTGAAGGCGAACAGAAGCTCGGCAAAGCTTCGGGGGGCCTTGCCCGGTTGCACGCTTCCTGCTGCCTCGTGGATCAGAGTTGCCCGGGCCTTGTCGTCACGCCATGCCATAGCGTCCTCCATCTCCCGGCCGACGAGCCGCAATTACGGTCGGGCATTGTTCTTGGAGTGCGCCTCTTCGAGCGCATCTTCTTGACCGCGTTTCAATCGCCTCGGCGGAATCTACGGTCTTGCGGCTTCGACGATATTAGCATTCCGCAGCCGTCATGGCGCGCGGAGTTGTGAGGCGCGCTTTGGGGGGCGGAAAATCGGTGCCGACGACCATCGCGCCGTTGGGCGCCCTGCAAAATGACGAGGAATTTCAATCGTGTATGAGTTCGTGATTTTATTCTGAATGGCGCGCCACGTCGGTACAAAACTGGTGATGTCAAGGACGCGCGCGGGCGTTTTCGCGGGCGCTGCGCCCTCGCCGGCGAGATGATTGGTCGTACCGTTCCCCGACGCCCCGACATTGATCGCGCCGGACTTCGCCTTCGCGAGCGCGATCAGCTCCTTCACGTCCTCGCGGCGGCCTGCGGCGACGGAATGGGCGAACCGATCGGAGAGGCAACGTCGTCCGGTACCAGTCCTGGTCCCTGGATCAGCTCGACCACAGGCAGAACGGGATGACTTTCCTTACGCCTGAGGGCGAGCAGGGCGGCAGAGACAACGTAGAGGGCGACGCCCAACGCATATGTCGAGGCGATGCCGAACAGGATGGAAAGGGTCACGCCCAGCACCGAGGCTAGCATCGAGGTAATGCCGTTGGCGCTCCAAAGGAACGGAAGTATTTCCGAGTGGCGGCGCCAGATGCTTAAGCCGAGCGGGAACATCATGCCCATGCAGAACGCCGGCGGCGCTAACAAGGAGACGGAGATCAGTATCCGGATGTCGGTCGCTTCCGACCGTGCCCAGGTGCTCACCAGCGGTGTAAGGAAGCCCGCCACGGTGAGCGTGACGAGGAGAGCAGCCACCCGGCCGAGCACTACGCCGCGATGAGGGGTTAGCGCACCAACCGTCGCACTGCCGATACCGCTGAAGATGAGAATGGTGAAGAGAACGACGCTCAATCCGTAAACGGGATGTCCGAGAAAGACCATTAACCGCTGCATCTGCGACACTTCGATCAGCATAAATCCGAGGCCGATCGCGCTGAAATAGACCACCGGCGGCGTCAGTCTCGTTAGCGGCATCTGTCGTGCCAGACGCACAAACGGAACGACGATATAATATGCGCAAGCGGCGAGCGCGACACCGAGCACCAGCAAGATCATGCTGGTGGCCACATTGTTGTTCGTGACGGTGGACGACGGTTTGGTGATGAAATTCGTAAAGCGCTGCGTGAAGAAGAAGAACGGACTATCGTCGGTCGAAGCGGTGATATTCTCCGGCAATGACGCCAAGAAAGCAGGGCCTGCGTTGCCGGAGAGCAATTTAGAAGTGATGGCGTCGAAAGCGACGTCGGGTGCCAGGATAATCTTGAAGCCCTGTGCAGCAAGTCTTACCCGCGCGCTTTGCCATTCGGCGTCCGTGAGAGCGTCGGGGCGGGTGATGACGGTCACGATAGGACCAGCGTTGACGGCGATCACATGCCGCGCGAGTTCGCCCACGGGTACACCGTGCCGCTGTAGTGCGTTGGCGGCGATCGCCACAAGCCGGTAAAATTCTCCGCTATGATCCGTGGGATCGTACCAACGCGAGATCGACAGCAGCCCGCCGGGCTTCAAGGCACGGTAGAAGTCGCCCCAGGCCTCCACGGTATAGAGGCGATTTTCCGTCAGCGTCAGCCCGCCGGCGGCCGTGGCGGCCCAGGTGTCGATCAGCGAAATCTGGACGAGATCATACCGATCGGAAGAATGATTGATGTAGCTGCGTGCTTCGGCGTTCACCAGCTTCACACCCGGCTGACGATCAAGATGGCCGGAGAATTCGGCGAATTTGTCGGTCAGGACCTCGAAAATGGCGGGGTTGATCTCGATTCCGCGGATGCGCTTCGCGCCAAACAAAAGTGCAGAAAGGATGTCGCGCCCGCCGCCGACGCCGATGACAGCCACGTCTGTTGGCGGCTGAACTAGGTAGGCCGCATTGATAACGTCGTCTTTCAGATAGGACAGCTTGTCGAGATCGCCATCGTGCCGGGTGATGACGGTAGCCGCGTCGGAGTCGATATCCAGATAGTTCTGGTCGATCTTTACCTTGGGATCGCGGGCAAAGCCCCAGCCGAACGGAGCTGTCTCTCCGAGCGGCCTAACTCGTACACGGGAATATGTGTTCCAGCGCTCGAACAGTGTCCCGGTCTCCTCCCGCCCCTTGGCCCAGAACACTCCAAGGTGACTTTTGCCAGCAACATCAAGACCAGTGTGCAGGGCGGCCGTAGTCGCCAGCGTCAGCGCAACCACACCGCTCAGTCGCCGGCTGCCGACATCGCCGCCGCTGCGGACCACCATCCAGCCCGCACCTGCGGCAAAGGCACCGAGCCACAACGTGGCGCTGACGGGATCGACGACGAGCAAAGCGAAGATGATGCCGAGGCATCCGAACGCGGCCCCGGTCAGATCCGCGGCATAGAGCCAGCCACCGGCATACGGAAGACGCGTGAGCAGCAGCGTGATGCAGATGCCGCTTTCGCTGAAGGGGATCACGAATGCCAGGGCCGCAAGCGCGAGAGCGCCCTGCGCGAGGACTGCAGGAATCACGAGAGGCACGCAGAGGAAGGCGACCATCGCGCCAACACCCGAGACTGCGAACCACGAGGCGTGGCGTGCGAACTCGGGGCCCACTGCCTCGGGCCCGTAACGCTCGGCGTTGTTGTAGACCTCCATCGCGCCGCGCGTCAGTCCGAGCATCGCAAGCGAAATGGCCGCGAACGCGAAGTGGTAGTATAGCATCACGCTAAAAAAGCGCGTGATCAGGATCTGGAAAGAGAGAGTAGCGCAGGCCAAGACAAAAATTGCAAAATAGTAGCGGCCTGGAATCCCGAGACTTGCCGGCACGGCATTCACCCTTAGTTGGTCATCGGCGAAAAATTAGATCCGTTCTGGCCAACACTGGACAACGTTTCCTAACATCTGGTTGCCTGTTTGGGCGCCTTGCAACTTTTAGGAGAATGTCTTCTTAACGGTCTCTAAAGGCTTGGCGAAAATCGTGCCGAGTTAACGGACTGTGCCGTGCGGCTTTTCAAACTAAGCGACCATAACTCGGAAACAGGTCCGTGCCCTAAACATTCTTGATGAGCGGGGAAGATAGCGATGCCTCTTCTTGGCCCACCGCGCTGTTCCCGAGATTGATCGAAATGGCCGCAACCGCGAAATCGGGAGGACAACGGCCTATGAGGCGTAGCGCAAGATCGCAGTCCGTCGCTGGTTATAGGGCGTGATCGCGTCGCCGGCCGCCGCGTCATAGCGCTACGGCGAAGCAATAGTGCCCATCTTCATCGACCGTGGCGCGCCAGTCCTACGGCCGTTTCAGGCCGACGCTCACGTCAGCATCGCGACAATCGCCTGGAGCTGGTCGGAGGCGGACGAGACCAGTCCGTCATATGACGTCTGGCCGTGTGCGGCGGCGTTCAGGATGCATTCGGCCACGGCCGCTTTCAGGCCGAACACCGATTGATGGGCCGGTACGCTCGCCATCACGGTCTCCAGCGCTTGACGCATCGTGTGAACGAGCTCGGAGCTGTATTGCATTGGCTGTCCTCCGTGCGCTCATATTAGGTCGCGCGACCATGCTTGCCACTCACAAGCCTGAGATTGCTCTTTGAACTGGTTGAGATTGAATGTCTCAATTCAAACGCCAGATGGCCGCATTGAGCACGCCGGCAAACGCGACCCAGGCTGCGTAGGGCACGAACAATGCGGCGGCCAGCCTGTCTCGTGATGCCTCGAGACCGATATAGGTCACGATCGCGACGAACAGGCCGATGAGTATGACGAGTGCAGCGCCGATCTGGTGCATCGTGAACATGACCGGAGACCAAATGAAATTGAGCGCCAGTTGCGCAGCCCAGGCCAGCATCGCCTTGCCCCCGGGCTCACGGCGAAAGGTCCGCCATCCTGCGATGGCGATCGTGATGTAGAGCAGCGTCCAGGCCACCGGGAACGCCCAGTTCGGTGGCACGAAGGCCGGTTTGGCGAGGCCCGCATACCAGTCTCCGGGGAGATTGGTCGCACCGATCAGCCAGCCGGTGCCGACCACGGCGACGACGAAGACCAATAACTGAAGCATCCATCACCTCGCGCTTCCCGTGGCGCAATTGTATCATCCTTCCATGAGCGAATCCGACACGGTGACCGGCGAAGCCTCGCCCGTCCGCAAGATCATCCATATCGACATGGATGCGTTCTATGCGTCGGTGGAGCAGCGCGATAATCCGGACCTTCGCGGCAAGCCGGTCGCGGTCGGAGGCTCCGCGGAACGCGGCGTCGTCGCGGCCGCGAGCTACGAAGCCCGCCAGTTCGGCGTTCGCTCCGCGATGCCATCGGTCACTGCGAAGCGGCAGTGCCCCGATCTGATCTTCGTCAGGCCGCGCTTCGAGGTCTACAAGGCGATCTCCAGGCAAATCCGCGACATCTTTGCCGAGCACACACCCATCATCGAACCCTTGTCGCTCGACGAGGCCTATCTCGACGTGACGGAAAACCTGCAAGGCATCCCGCTGGCGCGCGACATCGCCCTGAAGATCCGCGGGAAGATCAAGGCCGAGACTGATCTCAACGCGTCGGCGGGCATCTCCTACAACAAGTTTCTGGCCAAGCTCGCCTCCGATCATCGCAAGCCCAACGGTCAGTTCGTGATCTCGCCGGAGATGGGCCCCGCCTTCGTCGAGACGCTGCCGGTCGGCAGGTTCCACGGCATAGGCCCGGCGACAGCTGCGAAGATGAATGCGCTCGGCCTGTTCACCGGTCTCGACATCCGCAACCAGACGCTGGAGTTCATGAATGCGAATTTCGGTAAGTCAGGTGCGTACTATTACTGGATCTCACGCGGCGTCGACGATCGGCCGGTCCGGGCCAACCGGATCCGCAAGTCCATCGGCGCGGAGACCACCTTCTCGACCGACCTTGCCGAATATGGCGCGCTGGCGGCCGAGCTCAAGCCTCTCGTCGACAAGGTCTGGCGGCACTGCGAGGCGACCGGCAATCGCGGCCGCACCGTCACGCTGAAGATCAAGTTTGCCGACTTCGAGATCATCACGCGCAGCAGGTCTGTCGCAGCGGCCGTCGCGGGGCGGGACGACCTGGAGCGGCTGGCCTGCGGCCTGCTCGAGATCGAGATGCCACTGCCCAAGCGCGTCAGGCTGCTGGGTGTCTCGCTGTCCGCGCTCCAGATCGGGGACGAGGCGGAGCCGCAGCTGACCTTGGGCATTTGAACGAGGCCGCCAGGCCCTCGGCAAACGCGACATCTTTATCCGCGACGCGGGGCAAAACCTGTCGTAGAGACACCAAAACACGATTTTTCGCGATTGATGCTGGAATGCTTGCTCTATTGATACGCCTCGGATTGCGCTTCGAAGACCGCATCGAGGAGCGCCGGTTTGTCGACCAATACGTCCGAGGCAGTCTCGGCTGGACGCAGATCGCGATGCTGCTCGGCGCCGCCACCTATGCCGGCTACACCCTCTGGGATTGGGTGCTCTATCCCGAGGTCGTTCCAACCACGCTTGCCATCCGTGGCGGCACCGCTCTGTTCGTGCTGCTCCCGCTGACCGCGTTACTGTCACGGCGCTTGATGAAGCCATGGGCGGAGACGATTTTCCTCGTCTACTGCGTCATTCCCGGCTGCATCCTGCCGAGCATCTATCTCGTCCTGCCGTCGGGCTTCACCTTTGCCGCCCCCGGCATGATGATGATCATCCTGTTCGTCTCCACCATGCTGCCATTACGAATCGGCTCACTGGCGATTTTCTGCCTGCTGTCGTGGCTGGCGCTGCTGGTCGCCGAGACGTTCGCACCGACGATGCCAATGGGCCTGCGATTCATCAATCATTCCCTCGTCGGCAACGCCTACGCATTATCGCTCTACGCGGTGGCTGCGCGCGAATACCGGGCGCGAAAGCAATTCCGAACGTCGGAGGCCCTGCAGCGGGAAAAGGAACGTTCGGAGAAATCGCTGCGCGATCTGCGCGCGACCCAGGAGCATCTGGTGCAGGCGGAAAAACTCGCCTCGCTCGGTCGATTGGTCGCCGGTGTCGCTCACGAGGTCAGCACCCCGCTTGGCCTCGCCCTGACGACCTCGACGGCCATGCAGACCGATCTGCAGACAATGGCCGACGCATTGGGCGGAGCGTCGGTCCGGCGATCCGATCTGACCAAGGGAATTGACAGGCTCAAGCAGGGCCTCGACATGACCTTCGATAATCTGCACCGCGCATCCGAGATGGTGCACAGCTTCAGGCAGGTCGCAGTCCACCAGGCTGACGAGGACCGGCGCTCGTTCGAGCTTAAGGATTGGCTGGCTGAGCTGATGTCCAAGCTTGGGCCGCTGCTATCGCACCATGCTCTGGCGGTCGACGTCCAATGCCCGGCGGGCATCAAGCTCAACAGCTACCCGGGAGCGCTCGCCCAGGTGATCAGCAATCTCGCCCTCAATACCGCGGGGCATGCGTACCCGGACGAAAGAGGCGGCAGATTCGCGATCACAGTCAGCCAGCCGGACGCGAAACGGGTCCGCCTGGTCTGCGCCGACGACGGCGTCGGGATACCCGAGGAATTACAAGCACAGATCTTCGATCCGTTCGTCACGACCGGCCGCGAGAGCGGACATGCCGGCCTCGGGCTGCACATCGCGTTCAATTTGGTGGCCTCGTCGCTGAACGGGCGCCTGCGCCTCGAAAGCAGGACGGGTCCAGGGACTCAGATCGCGATCGAGATCCCGATCGAAGCATGAAACTGCGACCGCTGGAGCCGCCTCGGAAAGCGGCGCGCGGCCGACGGTGACGGGATTTTCAGCCCCGCCACCGGTGACCCGCTCGGGGGCAATCAATGCCTCACGTGCTCGAACACCACGATCACGCCGGTCGGCTCGGGCTCGTGCGCCATCAGGCGCGTCAGGTCGGAATCGCCCCAATCGGCGAGGCTGACGACTTCGCCGCTCTGGCGGTCGGCACCGAGCGATGGTGTGGGCTCGAGGACCTTGAGGCCCATCTCGTCGACGAAGAAGGTATGCTCGCCGAACATGCTGTTGAGCTGCGGCATGGCCGGGTGTTCGTCGGGCAGCACCTGAGCGCCGAGTTGGTTGACGGTCTGCTTCACCTGTTCGGATGTGAGCTTCATGAGCTGCTCCGTTTCTGTGTCCGGTTTCGTTGGCCTGGGCGGGAGCACGCGTTCCCTGCGCCTTTGTCCGCCTGGCCCGACTCCGAACAGGTACTGCGCACAAATGTTCCCAAGAAATGTATTTCGTGATCGCGCGTTGCATCTGCCGCGCTCGCGGCACGAGATCGCCACAGGATGCACACGATTTATCCGCGGGCGGCTCTAATCGACTGCTTCGACGATCCGGATGTCGCGGTCCGCACCGTCTCCGAGCAGATCGTGAGCTGCCTGGTAGGCCGGGCTTGCATAGGCCGCCTTGGCGCGCTCGACGCTGTCGAACTCGATGAGAACCACGCGCTCCATTTGGCCGAGCTCGAAAGCCGCAGCCGGCACCCCGCGTGCGAGCACGCGGCCGCCCGCCGCTTCGATCGCCGGACGCGACAGTTTGGCGTAAGCCGCCATGGCATCGGGATTCTTGATCGCGCGGTAGGTGGCAACCCAGTAGGCTTTGGCCATTTTTCTTTCCTGGTTTTCAGGGGGAATCTGCTACGCGCTGCGGCTTTCACCGACCGAGAGCGCGCAGATCCGTGACAGATATGTGTAGGGCAGGCCGGTCTCCTCGGCCCAGGCATTGAACTGCGCCTGCACCTTGGCGAGATCGCCCTTCGACTTGACCTCTTCGGCAATGTCGAGACCGGCATCGCGCAGGCAAGCCACCACGTCCCCGGACGTCACAAAGCCGTCCCATCCGACGAAGCGCAGCAGCATCTGCCCGGTGTTGCCCCCGAGCCGGCTGCCGCGCTTGGTCATGAGACCGAGCAGGCCGATCTCGTCGGACGAGGGCCACTTCGCCAGAAACTTGCCGAAGCTGCCGTGCTCCTTCGCGATCTCCTGCACGAAGGCGGCGTTGTCGCGCACCGACATGATCTTGGCACCGTTGCGCACGATGCGCGCATCGCGCAGCAGGCCTTCCCAATAATCCTCGGGCCGGAAGGTGAGCTTGGCCGGCTGGAAATGCAGGAAGGCGTCTTCAAAGCCGTCCCATTTCGTCTCGATCACGCTCCAGGCAAAGCCGGCGCAAAACACCCGCCTGGTCATTTCGGCGAGGACGCGGTCGTCGCCGAGCTTGGCCAGCCGCTTGAGGTCCGGCTTTGCCGGCATCAATTTCTCCAGCGCCTTGGGCCCGCCCTTGCGCTTCTCAGCGCGGGCACGAATGGTCTTGAAGGAGGTCATGCGGACATCCGCGTTGAGGGATCGTCAAGACACCAGAATTCGATGATCCGGTCCAGCCCCGCGGCGATTGACGAGAGCAGGCGGCCATGCTGATCTGCTTCTTGCTTTATAAGCTTTGGAATTCCCGGACATTTTCAATCTCGAACGGATTTCCCATGCGCTGCCTAGTCGTCGCCGACCTGCATTATTCGCTGCCTCAGCTCGACTGGCTCGTCAGCGCGGCGCCGCAGTTCGACCTCGTGATCTTCGCCGGCGATGCGCTCGACATCGGCTCAATGGTGGATTTTCGCGCGCAGATCGTGGTGGTGAAGAAGTACCTTGCGCTGCTCGCCGCCCGGACCCGCGTGATCCTCTGCTCCGGCAATCACGACCTCGACGAACGCAACCCGGACGGCGAGAAGATCTCGCGCTGGATCTCGGAGGTGCGAGAGCTTGGGGTCGCTTGCGACGGCGACGGCCTCACCATCGGCGACACCCTGTTCACGGTGTGCCCATGGTGGGATGGACCGCTGGTCAAGCAGCGCCTCGTCGCGCAGCTTGGCGAGGCCGCGGCCAATCGGCCGAGGCGCTGGATCTGGGCACATCATGCGCCGCCGGCAGAATCACCGACGAGCTGGGGCGGCAAGCGCTTCTTCGGCGACGTCGAGCTGGTGCAGTGGATCACGCAGTATCAGCCCTCGATGGTGATCTCCGGCCATGTGCACCAGTCGCCCTTCATTACGGATGGCTCGTGGTTCGACCGACTGGGCGAGAGCTGGGTCTTCAACACCGGTCTGCAGCCGGGTCGGCCGCCGACCTACATCGTGCTCGATCTCGATGCCGACAAGGCGTACTGGCTTGCAGCGGGCGAAGCGCAATGGATCGATTTGAGCGCGCCGCTGCAGCGGCCCGCCGGTCCGATCACGACGCCGCCGGACTGGCTCACATCCTTGGATCAGATTGCCGATCCGAGCCTGGCGAGACCTCAAGCGGCGGCAGGTTGATCATGCTCTGCAAGACCTCGCCGACCATGGCCAGATGGGTGCCGTGGCCGGCATATTGCCGCTTGAGGTCGGCGAGATAGGTGTTGGCGACGTTGAGCCGCTGCGCCAGCATCTGCGCAATCAGCAATGCCACGCCCGGCTCCTGCTTGAGAAACGAGGAGGCATCTTCGAACTCGTAGATGACCGCGTCGGAGCAGGCCCGCACGGTTGCGGTATGCGGCTGGCCGAGCAGCACCGACATTTCACCGAGCACGGCACCCGGCTCGGTGACGGTTGCGACGACCATCTCGCCCTTGAGCACCTCGAGCTTGCCCTGCATCAGCACGTAGAGATGGCCGGTGGTGCCGCCCTCGGTGACGACGACCGCCCCGGCCTTGACCTGCCGTTCCGTCCCGCCCGTGCAATAGTTCAGAACTGCGCGCATCCTGCGAAAGCTCCCGTCACGGGCGGCAGTAGAGCACGATCCGCGCCGCAAGCTTGCTCAAATTTACAGCAGGCCCGGCTAACGCGACAAGCGCTTCGCGAGATGGACCGACTGCCAATCTCCCAGTCCGGTATCCCTGAAACCTGCTTTCTTCGCCAGGCCGCGCATCTCGGCGTTCGTCCGGGCCGTCTCGGCGGCAATCATCTCGTGGCCGAGATCGACCGCGCGCGTCTCCATCGCCGTCATCATCTGAAGGCCAAGGCCCATGCGCTGGAAGGCATCGGCGACCGAGATGGCAAATTCGCCGTGCCGAACGGCCGCGTCATAGGCGTATCGCGCTTCGCCGATGATCCGGCCGTGGCCCTCCTGCCTGAGTTCGGCGAGCAAGGTGAAGTGGTCGAGGCGGTCGGACTTGGCGACGCACTCGGCCGCGACCACGGAGAGATCGGTTCGCGCGCCCATGAAGCGCTTGCTACGCGATGTCGTGGAAAGGCCGGTGAAATAGACCGAGAGGCTCTCGACATCGGATTCGCTGGCGGTCCTGATGCAGACCATGCCCTTCGTTTCGGCCAGTTCGACCGGCTCGACGACGGCTCCCGGAAACAGCTGTGACATGCGTGATGCTTTCGGCAGGTTGCTGGGACTTGCAGACCTAGCCGAGGCCGCGCACCGTCCGCTTGGACGGAGCTGCCAATCATGCGGATAGAAACGAACAGCTCGTTTTCATGTGCCGCGCGTCACACACGGGAGAGCGAAGGCACCTCCTCGGGCACGATCGCCTGAAGGCCGCCGAAGCGGCGCTCGCGGCCGTGGAAGGAGGCCAAGGCGGCGGCGAGATCGCTCGCGTCGAATTCGGGCCACATCCGCTCGGTGAAGTGCAGCTCGGCATAGGCGCCTTCCCAGAGCAGGAAGTCCGACAGCCGCTTCTCGCCCGAGGTGCGGATGATGAGATCGACGTCGCGCAAGCCGGCTTCGCCGGTGACGAGCTGCGAGAAGGCTTCGCGGGTAAGGCTCGTCAGCGCGGCCGCCTTCGCCGCGGCATTGAGGATGGCGTCGCGCGCGGAATAGTCGACGGCGATACGCAGGTGCAGCGTCGAGCCTTCAGCGGTCGTCTCTTCGGCGCGCGTGATCGCGTTGGCGATGCCGTCAGGCAACCGGTCGCGGCGGCCGATCACGGTGAGGCGCACGCCGTTCTTGACCAGGCTCTGCACCTCGTTGGCGAGATAGAAGCGCAGCAATGTCATCAGCGCCGCGACCTCGGCCTTCGGTCTGCGCCAATTGTCGGTGGAGAAGGCATAGAGCGTCAGGGTGCCGATGCCCTGTTTTGGCGCGGCCTCGACGATGCGGCGGATGGTCTCGACGCCGGCCTCGTGGCCGCGCACGCGCGACAGGCCGCGCCGCGTCGCCCATCGTCCGTTGCCATCCATGATGATGCCGACATGAAGCTTCTCGTTGCGGGACGCAAGGTCACTTTGCATTGCAAAGTCTCCGGTCAAAAAGGGGGGAGGATCAGGTCGAGACGATACCGAGGCGGCCGAGCGGCGGCCCCTCGCGGCCGGCAGCTTTCGCAGCGTCGCGCACCAGGCGCTCGAGCACGGCGAGATAGTCGAGGAAACGGCGGCGCCCGGTCTTGGTGAGGCGGCAGGTGGTGTGCGGGCGGTTGCCCTCGTAGCCCTTGGTCACCTCGACGAGGCCGGCCTCCTGCAGCACGCCGAGATGCCGGCTGAGATTGCCGTCGGTGAGGCCGCAGAGCTGCTTGAGGTCGGCGAATGCCAACCCCTTGGGATGCGCCATCAACGAGGTCAGAAGCCCGAGCCTCGCCTTCTCGTGGATCACACGGTCGAGCCCTTCATAGGAGAAGGGCGCGCTGTCAGTCTTCGACATCATGGTCTCCCGATGCGACATAGAGAATGCCCGCCATCACCGACTGCCCGATCACGAAGGGCAGGCCCATGGTCCACGGCGACAACGTGTGCGTCTGGCTCGCGAGCACCACCACGGCGAAGCCGGACACGAAATACCAGGCACCGGCGAGCGCGACGGTGCGCGGCAGCGAGCGGACGGAAGCGAAAATGCCGAGCGACACCAGGATCTGCCACAGGCCCGGGAGCAGCCAAAGCGTCTCGCCCGCGAACTTCCACATCACCACCGCGAGCAGCACGCCGGCAACGCCTGCGGGCAGGAACTGCTCGACCGCCTGGTGGATCATGGCGTCGGCCAGACCCGAATGATGGCGGTGCGAACGCGCACGCATCTCGATCCCGATGATCAGGCCGGACAGCGCGGCGGCCATGAACCAGCCGAGGAAAAAGCCGAGCGGCTCGCCGGTGGGATCGCCCAACAGCCAGAATTGCAGGATCGCGGTGAGCAGCGCGACAGCGCCGGTCGCGGCCATCGTCGCAGGGCCATAGCCGCGGAACGCCGTACCGGCCGCAATCTGGCTGCGAATCGCCACGATGTCAGCCAGTGCCTTGTCGAGATCGCGCAACGCCAGAACCTCGCTCCGCCCGTGTTTCCGGGATTGCTCGTCCCGTTACTTTGTAATGCAAAGTATATGGCATTGCAAAGCAAACGCAAGCCCGAAAGTCGCTGCGAGAGGATACCGCCGGCCCAGACAACTGCCGGTTGCGTACTCCCTGCTCCCGTAGATAAGATGCGGTCCAAAAGCGTCCCGGGGGCTGGTATGTGGCTTAAGTCATTAATTCTCGCATCTTTATTGCAAATAGGTATCGCCGGAGCCGCGAATGCGGCGGGACCGTTCGGCAGCGTCAATGTCGGCAACTGGATCGGCGGCGCCTTCAGCAACGACCAGACCGGCGCCTTCTCCCATTGCGCCGCGACGACACCCTATGCGAACGGCGTCATCCTCGTCGTAAGCCAAAATTCCGCCGGGACCTGGTCGCTCGCCTTTGCGAGTCCCAGCTACAACTTCAACAAGGGTGAGAACGCCGCAATCGACGTGACCTTTGACGGGCGGGAGCAGGCCCGGCTGTACGCGACGGCGTATCAGTCCAACATGCTCACGGCCATCATGCCACTCAACGTCGTGCGTACGTTTCAGAAGGCCAGCCTGATGGTCGCAACAGCCGGCCGCGCCGTGCTGAATTTCGATCTGACATCGACCGGGCCGGTCATCGCGGCATTGGCCAATTGCGTGAGCAAGGTGAAAGCCGACGGGCTCGACAAGGCCGGCGACTTCACCAAGGTTGCGGCGAAGCCCGCAGCGGCCGGCGACAAGCAAGGTGCGCCTCCCGCCAAGCCGGGACGAACCGGAACCTTTACCGGCACTGGTTTTGTGGTCAGTCCCAACGGACATGTCGTCACCAACAGTCACGTGATCGATAGCTGCACCGGAGATATCAAGGGCAATCTCGCCGGTGAGGCCGCGATGGTTCTGCGCGTTGTCTCCAGCGACGCGACAAACGATCTCGCGCTGCTGCAGGCGCCGGCGACAGCAATGTTCAAGGATTTTGCGAAGATCCGGGACCGCTCGATGCACTCCGGCGATCCAGTGGTGGCCATCGGCTTCCCGCTGCACGGCTATCTCTCCTCCGACCTGACCGTGACGACGGGAATCGTCAGCTCCCTCAGCGGCTTCCGCAATCACACCGGACGTTTGCAGATCAGCGCGGCCGTTCAAGCGGGCAACAGTGGGGGCCCCTTGTTCGACCTGTCCGGCCAGGTCGCAGGCATCGTTGTTGCCAAGCTCAACGCGCTCAGGATGATCAAGGAGACCGGACAGCTGACGGAGAATATCAACTTCGCCATCAAGACCGGCGCGCTGCGCGACTTCCTCGACAACTCCGTGGTGCCCTACCAGACCGCAGAGCCCAAGGGCGAACTGAAGACTGCCGACATCGCCGCCAACGCCCGCGCCTACACGATGCTGATCTCGTGTACCGGCACGGAACAGGCGGACGCGAAGCGGTAGCGACGCGCAAGACGTAGCCCGTAGCCCGGATGGAGCGAAAGCGAAATCCGGGACGATATCTCTTCGGCTACAGCTCCCCGGATTACGCTGCGCTCCATCCGGGCTACGATCGGGTAGCCTTTAATACGGAGCGACGGGCCGCACGCGCCGCGGCGGCCGCGGTTCCGCCGGCAGCCCTTGGCCGTAGGCGAAGCGCGGATTGCGATCGCAATACAGCAGCCGGCCGGACACGCTGGCCTGGCATTGTTCATGGGTGTTGTAGCTGCATTCGCCGGGATAATCATAGTCGCCGCCCCGGGCGCACCATGGATAGTCGCGCGCGGCCGCGGGCGTGATGGTGGCGAAGCCGGCCAGGACCGCCGCACTGAACGTCATCAGCACCAAATGCATCTTGCGCATGATCCAACTCCTCTCTAGCTGGCCCGAGATACGGCGCCATCTATCATCAGGTTTCGCAGCGCCATTTTATTCCAGATCAACGAAACAAGACACGCAAGAAAAAAGCCCTGCCAGACGGCAGGGCTCCTATCCTCACGATCACAAGACCGCTACTCGACCTTCAGGCCGGCGAACTCGACGACCTTCTTCCACTTCTCGGTCTCGGCCTTGATCTCCTCGCCGAACGCCTCGGGCGTCTGCGCCCGCGGCTCGCCACCGAGCTCGACCAGACGCTTGGCCATGTCGGGCTCCTTGATCACCGCGTTGACCTCGGCGTTGAGCTTGGCGATGATTTCCTTCGGCGTGTTCTTCGGCGCGCCCATGCCGAACAATGCGCTGGCCTCATAGCCCTTGACGGTGTCGGCGATCGGCTGCACGTCAGGCAGCTGCGCCGAGCGCTCCGTGGTGGTGACGCCGATGGCGCGAAGCGAGCCGGAGCGGATGTGCTGGATGATCGAAGGCATGTTGTCGAAGATCACCTGCACCTGGCCGGCGAGCATGTCGGTGATCGCGGGCGCAGCGCCGCGATAGGGCACGTGCTGCATCTTGCAGCCGGTCATCGCCATGAACATCTCGCCGGACAGATGCACCGAGGTGCCGTTGCCGGACGAGGCCATGTTGACCTTGCCGGGATTGGCCTTCACGTATTCGATGAACTCGGCGACGTTCTTTGCCGGCACGTCCTTGTTGACGGTCATCACGTTCGGCACGCGCTGGAACGAGGCGACCGGCGCGATGTCGCGCACGAAGTTGAACTTCAGATTGGTGTAGAGCGAGGCGTTGATGTAGTTGGCCGGATTGACCAGCTGCAGCGTGTAGCCGTCGGGCTCGGCATTGACGACCGATTCGGTGGCGATATTGTTGCCGGCACCCGGCTTGTTCTCGATCACGAATTGCTGGCCGAGCTTTTCCGACAGGCGCTGGCCGATCAGCCGCGCCAGGATGTCGGTGGCCCCGCCCGGCGGATAGCCGACCACCCATTTCACCGGGCGGGCCGGATAATCGGCGGCAAAGGCCTTCGACAGCGGGGTGGCTGCAAGCGGACTGGCGGCGAGCAGGCCCAGCGCGGTACGGCGAGTGATCATCTCAAGGGTTCTCCCAACGTGTTGTTCTTGAAGCCAGATAGCTTGAAGCCGGCGTCGGTGGGGTTGTAACAAAGCTTGCCGCAGGCGCAAAGTGCGCGGGGCGCATCGCGACGAAAGGATAAGGCATGGCGGTCAAGGTCGAAGCCCTCGATCATCTCGTCATCAACGTCGCCGACGTCGCGGCTACCGCGGAGTGGTACCGCAGGATTCTCGGCATGGAAGTCAAGGTGTTCGACCCAGGCGGCGGCAAAGCGCCGCGGACTTCGCTTCACTTTGGTAACCAGAAGATCAACGTCCGGCCGCGCGATGCCGACAAGGTGGAGTGGTTCACCGCGCACCACCAGACCGCCGGCAGCGAGGATCTCTGCTTTCTCACCTCCGCCACGCCCAATGAGGTGGTGGCGCATTTGCAGGCGCACGGCGTCGCGATCGAGGAAGGTCCGGTTCCCAAGCAGGGCGCGCGCGGCACGCTGCGCTCGGTCTATTGCCGGGATCCCGACGGCAGCCTGATCGAGATTTCGTCGTACGAGGATTGAGGTAGGCGGGCGCTACACACTCCATCGTCATGCCCGGGCTTGTCCCGGGCATCCACGTTCTTCGAGCGGCAAGACGTGGATGGCCGGGTCAAGCCCGGCCATGACGGAGGAGAGAGTGCGCGCCTCACAAGGCATGATGCACTCATGCCCCTCCCCGATTTGCTCGCCGCGCCGTGCGATGGCAGGAAGACGCAATAAACAAAAGGCAGCCTCCATCAAGATGCAGGCTGCACGGGGAGGATCCATGCCACTTCACCAGACCGCGGCCGGGATTGTCGGCCCATTCGACGGGCTCGACGTACCCTGGCTCTTGAGGATGCGCGCCGAGGTGCGGCGTGATCATCCGTTCCTGATCTGGGCGCCGTTCGATGCGCCGGCGCGGCGCTGGAGCTATGGCGAATTTCACGAGCGGGTCGGCGCGCTCGCGGCAGGGCTGGCACGGCGCGGCGTGAAGCCGGGCGAATATGTGCTCATTCATCTCGACAATTGCATCGAGGCGCTGCTGGCATGGTTTGCCTGTGTCGAGCTAGGCGGCATCGCGGTCACCACCAACACCCGCTCGGCGCCGGCCGAGATCGCGTATTTTGCCGATCATTGCGGCGCGGTCGCCGCGATCACGCAGCCGGCCTATGCGGAGATTGTCGCGCAGAACTGCCGCAACATAAGCTGGATGGCGGTGACCTCGCATGATGCGGGCGCAGCGCCCGCACACGGCGTCTCGCGCGGCGACAGTTTTGAATCCCTGTTCGGCGACAGTGCCGACCGCCCCAGGCGCCCGGCCGATCCGCTGGCGCCGTGCAGCGTGCAGTACACCTCGGGCACGACCTCGCGCCCCAAGGCCGTGCTGTGGACCCACGCCAACGCGCTGTGGGGCGCCAAGATCAACGCCGCGCATGAGGACCTGCACGCCAGCGACGTGCACCAGACCTATCTGCCGCTGTTCCACACCAATGCCCTCGCCTACTCCATGCTGGCGACGCTGTGGGTCGGCGCCACCTGCGCGATCCAGCCGCGCTTCTCGGCCAGCCGGTTCTGGGGCGTCGCGCGCAAGCACGGCGCGACCTGGACTTCGACGATTCCGTTCTGCATAAAGGCGCTGCTCGAGCAGGAGATCCCCAGGGATCACAAATTCCGCCTGTGGGGCACCGCGATCAACGAGCCGCCGGCCTTTGCCGCCTTCGGCGTCAAGATGATCGGCTGGTGGGGCATGACCGAGACTATCACCCACGGCATCGTCGGCGAGGTCGACCAGCCCAACATACCGATGTCGATCGGCCGCGCGGCGCCTGAATATGAAATCCGCATCACCGACGACGAGGGACGGCCGACCGAGGTCGGCGGCACCGGCAATCTCGCGATCAAGGGCATCCCCGGCCTGTCGCTGTTCGCCGAATATCTGCACAACGAGAAAGCGACGCGCGAGAGCTTTGACGCGCACGGCTTCTTCCTCACCGGCGACCGCGTCGAGCGTTTGGAAAACGGCTACATCAAGTTCGGCGACCGCGCCAAGGACATGCTGAAGGTCGGCGGCGAGAACGTCGCGGCCTCCGAGATCGAGCAGGTGATCGCGCTGGTACCGGGCGTGCGCGAGGCTGCCGTGGTGGCCAAGTCGCATCCGATGCTGGACGAGGTGCCGGTCGTCTTCATCATCCCGCAGGCCGGCGTTGCAGGCGCCGCGCCAGACCTGCACGAGCGCGTGATGGAAGCCTGCCGCAAGGGCCTTGCCGACTTCAAGGTGCCGCGCGAGATCCGGTTCGTCGACGACATGCCGCGCTCGACGCTGGAGAAGGTGGCGAAGGCGGAGCTGAGGAAGTTGGTGGGGTAGCGCGCGGCCACACGGCGCGCTGCCGTAGGGTGGGCAAAGCGAAGCGTGCCCACCATTCAAAGTGTGATCGGAGAGAGCTCGTGGGCACGGCGCTTTGCGCCTTTGCCCACCCTACGGCAGCGGAAAACGCTGCGCTAGAACGACCCCAGCGCCACAGGCCTGAACGCCTGCAGCAGCTGCTGATCGAGCTTGCCGCCCATGCCTTCCATCATCCCGAACGCACGGGAATGCGTGAAGGGCATGCGGTAGGCGCGTTTCTCGACCAGCGCGGCGTAGATGTCGACGATCGTCGTCAGACGCACGATGTCGCTGATCTGGTTCGACGACAGGCCGTTCGGATAGCCTGAGGCGTCGAGGAATTCGTGGTGATGCAGCACGACGTCGAGCATCTCCGGCGGGAAGCCGCCTTGGGCGGCGAGCGCGTCATAGCCGCGGCGCGGATGCTGGCGGACCTCGGCCATCTCATCGTCGGAGAGCTTGCCGGGCTTGTCGAGCAGCGCGGAGGGAACGAAGGCCTTGCCGACATCGTGCAGCAGCGCGGCGCGGGTCAGGCGGCGCTGGTCGTCCTCGCGCATGCCGAGGTGCTGCGCGAAGGAGACGGCGAAGCCGGTGACGAACAGGCAGTGCCGGTAGCTGCCGACATGGTGGCAGCCAACCGTGGTGAGCCATTCACGCAGCGAGGAATGCTTGATCGCCTTCAGGATCTTGCTCTCGGCGGCAATCACGTCGTCGAAGGTCAGGGGCACGCCGAGCGGCAGCTTCTCGAACATCTTCGCCAGCACCGCGTGCGCCGCCTCGACGCCGCGGTTGAGCGTCTTGCCGCGGTCGGTCGCGTCATAGGCGGCGGTGTCCGGGAAGGCAGCGCGGATGCGCTGAAGGATGGCGTCCGCCTGGAGCGGCCGCGAGATGGTGTCGGTGGCGCCCAGTGCCCAGGCCTGCATGGTGCCGTGATGCAGGGCATCGGCGAGCACGAACAGCCGCGGCATCGAACGATAGGCGTCGCTGCGCAGCTTGTTGCGCACCCGCTGCACGCTCTCGGGCGAGCGCAGGTTGATATCGACCACGAGGCCGGACAGATCGCGCGAGGGCTGCTCGGGAATCCCCTGCGTCGTCACCGTCGAGACATCGCCGACCGCCTTCAGGATGCTGGCGAGCTCGGTGCTCTCGTCGCTCCGGTCGGAGGCGAGCAGAAGCCGGCGTTTGGCGGCGGTTTTGGCTGAGGCGTTCATGACTTCCCCAAAGCACGGGATTGGATTTGGCGTCAGCCTAAGCCGGATCAGGTTCTCCGGCCCTTAAGAGGCGTGCTCAATGGAACCTTCTGGAATCGGGCGCAATTTTAGGGACTTCGGGTTCCAGAAGAGGAACTTTAAAACCGCGAAAAACAACCCCATGCACAGTAGACGGGGCATTGAAAGATAAGGGGAATTTTACCGTCATGGCCGGGCTCGTCCCGGCCATCCACGGCCTTTGACCCCGGAGCACGAAGAACGTGGATGCCCGGGACAGGCCCGGGCATGACGGTGTACCGGATGCAGAGAGATCCAAAACAAATCCGCCGGAGGTTGCCCTCCGGCGGATCGTCTCATTCAGCAATCACGCTCGGCGTTACGCCTTCATGCTCGCCTTCACGGCCTCCGCCGTGATCGGCAGTGCCCGCACGCGGGCGCCAGAGGCGTTGAAGATGGCGTTGCCGATGGCGGGGGCGACCACCGTCACCGCGGGCTCGCCGACACCGGTGGCCTTCTCGCCATTGGCGATCACGGCAATGGCTACCTCCGGCATCTGGCTCATGCGCAAGGGCGTGTAGCTATCGAAATTGGTCTGCTCGATGCCACCGTCCTTCAGCGTTGCCTTCTCGTACATCGCCAGCGACAGGCCCCACAGCGCCGCGCCCTCGACCTGGGCACGAATGTTGTCGGGATGCACCTGCGTGCCGACGTCGGTTGCGACCGTGAGCTTCTTCACGGTAACCGCGCCCGACGGCGCCACCGCGACATGGGCGACGCACGCCGTCCAGCTCGCGGTTGCGCGCTCCTGCGACGAGACGCAGGCAACCCCCATGCCCTCGCCTTTCGGCAATGGCCTGGTGCCGTAGCCCGACAGCCCCATCGCGGCGAGCAGCGTGTTGCGCAGCCGCTGCGCGCCGCCATCGTTCTTGCCGGCGCCGTCGAGCAGGGAGATGCGGAACTGCGCGGGATCCTTGCCCGTGGCAGCCGCGATCTCGTCGATCATGCTTTCGACCGCCCAGAAGGTCCAGCCCGGTGCCACCGAGCGGAGCTGGCCGGACGGCGTGGCGTTGTGCGCGAGCTCGTTCTTGATCGCGCGCACATAATGGTTGGGCACGGTGTAGAAGAAGTCGGCCCCGTTCACCGTGAAGCTATCGAGCGGCCCCTTCTTGTCGACCGAGGGCGTCAGGAAATCGGGGATTCCCCAGCGCGCGGTCGGCCAGGCCGAGACCACGTCGTGGCTGAGCGCGACGAGCTTGCCGTCGCCGTCCACGCCGGCCTTCACTTTCTGGTAGGTGAGCGGACGCGAGAAATCCATCGTCATGTCGTTCTCGCGCGTGTAGATCACCTTGACCGGCTTGCCGATCGCCTTCGCCGCCTGCACCGCGGGAATCATCATGTCGGCATCGAGACGCCGGCCGAAGCCGCCGCCCAGCCAATGCTGATGCATGACGACGAACTTCGGATCGATCCCGGCTGCACCCGCAGCGATCGCGCCGGAGCGCGTCGCGAACTGGTTGCCGGAATAGATGTGCAGGATGTCGCCCTTGAACTCCGCAGTGGCGTTCATCGGCTCCAGCGGCGCGTGGATGTTGATGCTGGTGGTGTACTCGGCCTCCACCACCTTGGCCGCCGAGCCGAAGGCCGCGTTGGGATCGCCGTCCTTGACGAAGAACTGGCCGGAATCCTCCAGGCCCTGAAGCCGCTTGGCTTCATCGAGCAGCGACTGGCTCGACAGTTTCGCGTTCGGACCGCCGTCATAGGCGATCTTCAGCGCCGCCGCGGCCTTCTTGGCATTGGCGTAGGTGCCGGCGACCGCGACGACCCATCCCGATGTCGTGCCGGTCTTGTCGTCGAGGGTGACGGCCTTGATGAAGCCCGGCACCTTCTTCGCCGCACTGTCGTCGACCGATTTCACCGTGGCCCCAAACCGCACCGGCGGGGTAACCACCGCGCCATAGGCCATGCCCGGCAGCATCACGTCGATGCCGTATTTCGCCGTGCCATTGGTCTTGGAGGGAATGTCGAGCTGCGGCACCGACACGCCGATCATGGTGTACTGATCCGGCGTCTTCAGCTTGATCGCCTTCAGCTCGTCCGGCGTGAACGTCTTGGTCGCCTTGCCGCTCTTGACGATGTCGGCAAACGACATCTGCTTCTTCGACTTCGGATGCACGATCATGGAATCGCGCACCACGAGTTCCGCCGCCGGCACACCCATCGCAGCGGCCGCGCCTTCGGTCATGGCCATGCGACCCGCGGCGCCCGCGCGGCTCATCGCCTCGAAGTTCATCATGGTCGACCAGCTGCCGCCGGTGATCTGCGCGCCGAGCACGGGATCGTTGAACTTCGGATCGTTGGAGGCGAGCGCGACGCGCATGTCGCTCCATTTCGCGCCCAATTCCTCGCAGACGATCTGGGCCATGGTGGAGGCGATGTGCTGGCCCATGTCGGCCTTGCCGCAGGTCACGGTGACGAGACCATCCGGCGAGATCGCATACCAGACGCTCGGCTCGAAATTGGTGGGAGCCGCAGCCGAGGCGGAATCGATGCCGGGTACGCCGGCATAGCCGAGCACGAGGCCGCTTGCGGCGGTGCCGACGAGGAAGGAGCGGCGGCTGAGATCGGTCGTCGCGGGGCTGATGTTCTTGACGTGCTCGTTCATGTGGGCCTCCGTTCGTTGCCGGAGGCGGACGCGGTGCGCATCTCGGATGCGGCGCGCATGATCGCCTTCTGGATCCGCGAATAGGTCATGCAACGGCAGAGATTGCCGTCCATATGCGCCACGACCTCTTCCTTGGTCGGATTGGGATTCTTCGACAGCAGCGAAGCCGCCTGCATGATCTGCCCGGATTGGCAATAGCCGCATTGCGGCACCTGCTCGGCGACCCACGCTTTCTGCAAGGGATGATCGCCCTTGGCGGAGAGGCCCTCGATGGTGGTGATCTTCTTGCCGGCGACATCGCCGACCATCGTCTGGCACGAGCGCACGGCTTCGCCGTTGACGTGCACGGTGCAGGCCCCGCACAGCCCGGCACCGCAGCCGAACTTGGTGCCGGTCATCTGCAATTGCTCGCGGATGGCCCAGAGGAGCGGCGTGTCGTTCGCCGCATCCACGGACATACTCCGCCCGTTGATGGTGAGTGTTGGCATAGGCGTCTTCCCCTGCCGGTGCATGAAGCCGCTTACGGCGGCAACTTGAATAGCGGACGCCCACCGGGCTGGCGTCAGCCTTGGCGGCGAGAATGATCGGGTTCGCGTGCCGTGGCAAATGCAATTTGGAACGAGTCGAAAAAACCGCCTCTGCACTTGCTCGTTGTGCGCCGCGCCAACGGCGCCGACGCAGCCACTGGACACAACAGCGCGTGCGTCAGACATGCGTGCCATCGCGTTCAGGCAGTTTCTTCCAGGTAACTTGGCAGGCTAGAGTGCAACGTCGATGCAGGTGCCCCTTCTCCCCTTGCGGGAGAAGGTGGCGCGAAACGCCGGATGAGGGGTGTTTCTCCGCTCGCAAGACCATTCGTGAGGAGAGAACCCCTCACCCGGCTTCGCTCCGCGAAGCCACCCTCTCCCACAAGACAAGGGGAGAGGGTGCACCGGTGTCGAGGCGCGATATAACAAGAAACGAGAAGGGGTGGAGACATGCCGAAGATCAACAGAGACGGCGTCAATATCTACTACGAGATCCATGGCAACGGCCCGCCGCTGCTGCTCACCCACGGGTATTCCTCGACGTCGGCGATGTGGCATGGGCAGGTCGATGCGCTCGCGAAGGATCACACGCTGATCCTGTGGGACATGCGCGGCCACGGCCAGTCCGATTATCCCGATGATCCCAACGCCTATAGCGAAGCGCTGACGGTCGGCGACATGGCGGCGATCCTCAACGCTGTCGGCGCTGAGCGCGCGATCATCGGTGGTCTCTCGCTCGGCGGCTACATGTCGCTCGCGTTCTATCGCACCTATCCGCAAGCCGCCCGTGCGCTGCTGATTATCGACACCGGCCCCGGCTTCAAGAAGGACGACGCGCGCGAGGCCTGGAATGCGCGGGCGCTTGGCACGGCCGACAAGCTCGATCGCGAAGGTCTCGACATGCTGAAGTCGGCGACGCGCGAGCGCGCTACGGCGAACCATCGCAACGCCAGGGGATTGACGCTCGCCGCGCGCGGCATGCTGACCCAGCGGGATGCGCGCGTAATCGAGCTGCTGCCCGACATCAAGGTGCCCTGCCTGATCGTGGTCGGCGCCGACGACACGCCGTTCCTGGCCGCGTCCGATTACATGGCGGCAAAAATCCCCGGCGCACAAAAGGTCGTGATCCCCGCGGCCGGCCACGCCGTCAACATCGATCAACCCAAGGCTTTTGTTGACGCGGTCCAGCCTTTCCTGAAGAACTTGCCGGCATAGGCCAAGCAATCAGAGACGTACCATGATGCGAGCGATCTTCGCGGCGGGCGCAATGGCGGCGCTGCTATCGTCGGCGGCGCAGGCCGAGCCCTTCGGCGCGGTGCCGCCGCGCCAGCCCTTCGTCACGACCTTGTCGAACAATACGCCGCTCGCCTTCGGCATGGATGCCGAGCAGAGCGCCCGCGCTCTCGGGCAGCCGCTGCAATATGTGCGCGGACGTCCCGGCAACGAGATCTATCTCGCGCTGCGCAACATCGGCGGCAGCGGCTTGATCCCCTACCGCCACCGCCTGTTCCTGCAATTCCGTCATGGACGGCTGGCAGGATGGAAGGAGGATTACGGCGAGAACTGGATGTGGGAATAGGTACTGCCCCTCATCCTGAGGAGCTTGCGCAGCAAGCGTCTCGAAGGATGAAAGGCCCCGCTGCTGCATCCCGGCCTTGCATCCTTCGAGACGCACGCGAAGAGCGCGCTCCTTCAGGATGAGGGAGGGGAGTGAATTCCGTGACAACCAAGAAGGACAACCCGCGTGGGACAAGACATCAAGCTGACGGCCTCCGACAATTTCCAGTTTGGCGCCTATCGCGCCGATCCCGGTGGTACGCCAAAGGGCGCGGTGGTGGTGATCCAGGAGATATTTGGCGTCAATCACCACATCCGCTCGGTCTGCGACCGCCTCGCCGGGGAAGGCTATGTGGCGATCGCGCCCTCGATCTTCGACCGCACCGCGCCAGGCTTCCAGTCGGGCTATTCGCCCGATGAGATCGCCGAAGCGCGCAAGTTCGTCGCCAGCCCCGATTGGGCCGCGATGCTGCGCGACACCCAGGCCGCGATCGATGCGGTGAAGAGCGTGGGTCCGGTGGGCATCATCGGCTTTTGCTTGGGCGGCAGCATCGCCTTTGTCGCGGCGACGCGGCTGTCGGGACTGAAGGCTGCGATCGGTTATTACGGCGGCGCGGTCGTGCGCTTCGCCGACGAGACGCCGAAGGTGCCGACGCAACTGCATTTCGGCGAGAAGGATGCAGGCATCCCGCTGACCGACGTCGAGACCATCAAGTCGAAGCGGCCGGACGTGGAGGTGTTCGTCTATCCGGGCGCCCAGCACGGCTTCCATTGCGACGAGCGCGCGAGCTACGACAAGGCCAGCGCCGACATCGCCTGGCCGCGCAGCATGGACCTTTTCGCGAAGCATTTGAAATAGAGCCCCGCCTCTCTCCACCGTCATTCCGGGATGCGCCGATAGGCGCAGGCCCGGAATCCATACTCCCGATCGTGGTTATGGATTCTCTGGTGCGCAATTGCGCACCATAGCTCGCGCTATCGCGCGCCCCGGAATGACGAGGGGAGAGAGCAGGAATCGGGTGGCTGCATCCTGCCGCCCGGCGATAGAGCTGGCCAATCGAGCCAACTCACGCCGGAGACCGCCATGCCGCAAGCCATCACGCACCTCGTCATCCGCAATCCGTTCGGAACCATGGATGTCCCCTCACCCGATGATTCCGAGGTGATGGATTATGCCGCGACGGCCACGCTGCCTGGCGATGCCGCGGACGGCAATGCGGCGGCGTGGGCAGCGATCGCGGCGCGATCGGATCCGCTCGAAGGCATCTGGGCGAGCCGCTGGAATGGCGGCGCCGATCCGACCATCGCCGGCGACACGGCGGAGACGTGGAAACAAGGGCGCGCGGAAGTGCGCATCACGGGCAGCCGGATCTATCTGCGCTTCGACTGGGACAACGGCCGCCGGCACGGGCTGATCGAGGCCGCGCGCGAGGGCGCGGATCGGCTGGTCGGAAAATACGTCAACCTGACCACGCCGGCGATCACACGTCCCTGGGTCGGGCGCGTGGTCGACGCTAACAGGATCGACGGATGCTTTCCGGACGGGCGGCTGGATTTCAGACGGTGAGCTAGAACCAGCGCTCGCCGACGAACACGGTGTCGCCGGGGTTCAAGGGGGTGCCGAGCGGCACCACGGCGCGCATGGAGCCGCCGTTCTCGGTGTGCGTGATGGTGACCACGTCGCGCTTGGCGCGGGGCGAGAAGCCGCCGGCGATTGCGACCGCACTCTCGACCGTCATGTTCGGCACGTAAGGATATTGGCCGGGCGCCGTGACTTCGCCGAGAATGAAGAACGGGCGATAGGCCTCGATCTCGACCGCGACCGAGGGCTCGCGGATGTAACCGTTGCGCAGGCGCGCGGCGATCTCGCCGGCAAGGCCCGCCGTGGTGCGGCCGCGGGCCGGCACTGCACCGATCAGCGGCATGGTGATGGATCCGCCGGCGTCGATGGCATAGCTGTTGGTGAGACCTTCTTGGCCGTAGACCACGACGCGGAGCTTGTCGCCGGCGTCGAGATGGTAGGAGGCGTCATAGCGCACCGGCGCCGCAATCGGCGCGGCATAGCCGACCGGCATGGGTGCGGGCGAAGAGGCAAAGGAATTGCGCAGCGCGCCGATGGCGCCGCCGCCGTCAGCGACGACAACCGGTTGCGGCGCACCGTAGGGCTGGCCATAGGCCATGGAATCGAGATCGGCGCGCGGCTGCATGACCGCGACGGGGCCGGCGGTCTGCATGCAGCCGCCAAGGGTCAGCGCGGCGGACGCTGCCAGGGACGCTGCCAAGATCGACCATCGAAACGCGCGTGCAACCGGCACCGGACCAATCCCTCGAAACGAGACGGCTTAAGTGATGCACCGGTTATGGTTAATAAAGCGTTGAGCGGGGCGGCAGTGACCGTCGCACCCTCCCCTGGAGGGGGAGGGTCGATCGCGCGAAGCGCGAGCGGGGTGGGGTGATCTCTCCACTCGGGCGCTGTTGGATGTGGAGAGACCGTCACCCCACCCCGTCTCACATTTCGCTGCGCTCAATGTGAGCCGACCTACGGGCGAGCTACGCTCGTCCCGGACCCCTCCAGGGGAGGGTAAGCAAGATGCGTCGTCTCGCTTACGCGCTCACGCCGACGCCGATCGGGCAGGACACGCCGGTGCCCCCTAAGCCGCAATAGCCGGCGGGATTCTTCGCCAGATATTGCTGATGGTAGTCCTCGGCGAAATAGAATTCGCCTGATGGCGCGATCTCGGTGGTGATGGCACCGAGGCCCTTGGCTGCGAGCGCCTTCTGATAGAGCGCCTTCGACTCATCGGCCGCCTTCTTCTGCGCATCGGAATAGGTATAGATCGCGCTACGATATTGCGTGCCGACATCGTTGCCCTGACGCATGCCCTGCGTCGGGTTGTGGCTCTCCCAGAACGTCTTCAGCAGCGTCTCGTAAGAAATCCTGTTCGGATCGAACACGACCAGCACCACTTCGGTGTGACCAGTGCGTCCCGAGCAGGTCTCTTCATAGGTCGGGTTCGGCGTGTGGCCGCCGGCATAGCCGACGGCGGTGGTGTAGATGCCGTCGCCGAGCTGCCAGAACTTGCGCTCGGCGCCCCAGAAGCAGCCGAGCCCGAACACGGCCTGCTCGAGGCCGGCGGGATAAGGCGGCTTGAGCTTGCTGCCGTTGACGAAATGGAAGGTCGCGGTCGGAATGGCTTGCGCACGGCCGGGCAGCGCCTCGGCTGCGCTCGGCAACGCGGTGGTCTTGCGCATGAACAGCATGATTGGATCTCCGCAGACGAGCCGTCCGTCGTCCGAACCAGATGCTCAGGCGGCGTGCTCGCGATCAGGTGGGAATATAGGGATCTACGCTGGCGTGGGCAGCCTTGTTACGCCGCACGCCTCGCGAGCGCTCAATCGCGGGAATTGAAGATCAATCCCGGGAGTAGCCGATCAGCGGTTTCCGCGGCCGGAACAGGATCATCAGCAGGATGCCGAGAATGCCGAGGACGGCGAACACCGGCTGATCCAGCAGCAGGCGGATCACCGAGGTCCAGAGCCAGGGCGCCTTGGCCTCGACCCAGGTGCGGAATGCCGACTGGCTGGCCTGATTGATGTCGTTCCAGAACTGGCCGAACCGGGTGAATTTGAGGGTCTGGTCGGCCACCCAGCGGGCGCCGTCATAGACCATGAAGATGAACCCGCCAGCGAGCAGCAACAGCCCAATCAGTCGGAAAAAACCGCGGATCATGCCTCACCTTATATGGTCGTCCGATCGGAGGAGCCGACAAAACGCCGCCAGCCAATAGCCGGGAGACGGCAGAAATTCAACCTCTTCAGGGCGTTACGACGCCCCTGGAGGGCCCCGGGGGCCGCTTTTCCAGCCTGGAAAGCGTTGACGGTGCCGAAGACCCTCTCTATAAGGGCGCCAACTGGCGGCGGGCGCAATCCTGCCGCCGCTGTTCTTTGAGCAGTTGCAGGCTCCTTGAGCTTAGAGCTCTTTGCGGCCTCATGTTCCGGGGACAGCCTAGCAACCGAACACCCTAAATCCGAGCGTCGATTCCGCGGTCAAGCAAGCCGGCGCTACCCGACCAAGACGCGACCGGTACCCGCAAAGGATATTGAGACCATGGCCAATACCACTTCCGCCAAGAAAGCGACGCGCAAGATCGCCCGCCGCACCGCCGTCAACAAGTCGCGCCGCACCCAGATGCGCGGTGCCGTGCGTAACGTCGAAGAAGCCATCGCGACCGGCGACCGCGCCGCTGCCGTGAAGGCGCTGGCGAATGCCGAGCCCGCCTTGATGCGCGCCGCCCAGCGCAACATCATTCACAAGAACAACGCCAGCCGCAAAGTCTCGCGCCTCACCGCGCAGATCGCCAAGCTCGCCAAGTAACGAGCCAGGTAACGGCGAACCAATCGGTCGGCCGATCCGATCGAACATCGCACGCGTCAAACAGCCCGGCATCGCGCCGGGCTTTTTTGTTGCCCGTCATATTCACTCAACCGGTCACGCCACAGTCGATCTTCGATCGGAAGGTTTGCACCGCCTGCGCTATTCTTCGTTCCGTAGTTCTACCTGCCGATGTTTTGCAACAGTGGAAACTTTCACCGCGTTGCAAAAACCCCTGTGCTGCGGGGCTAAGATGAATTCGCGCGCGCAGGAGTTCTGCACACCGTAGATTCACCGGAACGCGCGTGGCTGTGGAGTTACCCTGTGAAACGAGACTCAAAAAGCGATGTCTCGCTAATCACTTATCGACATAGCGACCTCAAGCATTTGGAAAATTCGCCGACACGTCCGGCGCGTGACGAATTTGTAAAAATTTTTTTAGCAGTGACGGAGAATTGTCACATGATGCCCGGCATTCTCGATTCTGTGCACGAATCCAAAAACTTGCTTCCGAGCCTGTGAACAACTCCCGCGCGGCGTTAACCGAGGTCAAGTTTTTTGACGCCTCAAGTGTGAATCAATTTCGTTGCGAGTCTTTCCGCATAGTGTATTCCTTAAGTCGTCAGCGGCGTCCACGATCTTCAGACCAGCGCGGTTTAGGAAACGGGGCGAGCGTGCAAATCGGCGGCGGTGTGCACGTAGGCGACGCTTCAAAAAGCGAATGTCGGATCAAAAACCCATAGCAATATGGGAATGGTATCTCTTTGTCTGAATGTCTCCTAGCGGGATATTGCGTATCCCGATCTCGCGAGGCGCACGGACATCGCAAAGTTACCCCGACAAGAGCGATGGCGAAGCCGAGCGGACGAGCAGTGCAGACGGGCAGGGGCATCAGCGATTTTCGTCGCGGGCGTCTTCAGAAGCAGGACCTTGTCGTGAGCGATCACGGCAGGACGGGGAGGTATCATGTCCTACGGATTCAACGCGGTATTGACACAAGTTCCATCGTTCAACGATGCCGTCTCCGATCCGTCCAGCGTTCAGCCTCCCACATGCGAGGGCGCGTCGAGTACGCGCTGACCTCGCGAACTCTCCATCTCCGACATCGCTGATCTGACCTGCGGCGTTCGCGCCGAACGGTCGAGCTATGCCTGACGATGGACTCGCTTGAGGTCGCGCCATGACAGGAAACCCTGCTTGGCGCTCACCACGCAACCTTATCTCTCAAGAGAAGTTTTCTGACGATGACAATGGAACAGGATCGCTGGTCGCGCGTGAAGGGTCGGCTGCGCTCGAGCGTTGGCGAAGACGTTTACACGAGCTGGTTTGCGCGCATGGATCTGGAAGGCGTGCAGGAGGAGAGCGTGCGGCTCTCGGTGCCGACCCGGTTCCTGAAGAGCTGGATTCAGGCTCATTATGCCGAGCGCGTGCTGTCGTGCTGGCAGGCCGAGATGCCGGAAGTGCATCGCATCGACCTCACGGTGCGTTCGGCCGTGCGCCCGGTGATGCAGCCGAAGGAAGCCCCCGCGCCGGTCGAGACGCGACGCACGCCCACACCGGAGCTGCGCTCGACCGCGACCGCGCCGGTGTCGGCCAATCATGATGCGCTCGGCGGCTCGCCGCTCGATCCGCGCCTGACCTTCGCGAGCTTTGTCGTCGGCCGTTCCAACACGCTGGCGCATGCAGCCGCGCGCCAGGTCGCAGAAGGTCGCCGCGGCGACCCCGTGATGTTCAACCCGCTCTACATCCATGCCGGCGTCGGCCTCGGCAAGACGCATCTGCTCCAGGCGGTGACCTGGGCCGGCAATTCCGGCAACGAGCGCAAGGTGCTGTACCTTACGGCAGAAAAATTCATGTACGGCTTCGTCGCCGCGCTGAAGACGCAGACGGCTCTGGCCTTCAAGGAAGCGCTGCGCGGCATCGACGTGCTGGTGATCGACGATCTGCAGTTCCTGCAGGGCAAGTCGACGCAGGCCGAGTTCTGTCACACGCTGAACGCGCTGATCGATGCCGGCCGCCAGGTCGTGATCGCGGCCGACCGGCCGCCGTCCGATCTCGAAAGCCTCGACGACCGCGTCCGCTCGCGGCTCGCCGGCGGCCTCGTGGTCGAGATGGGCTCGCTCGGCGAAGAGCTGCGCCACGGCATCCTCAAGTCGCGCGTCGCCGCGGCCCGCGCCCATCATGCGACCTTCGAGGTGCCGGAGGAGGTGCTGCATTATCTGGCGCGCACCATCACCCATAACGGCCGCGACCTCGAAGGCGCGATCAACCGCCTGCTGGCGCACTCGAAGCTCAACAACCGGCCGGTGACGCTGGAGATGGCCGAGCACGAGGTGCGCGACCTGGTCCGGCCGCAGGAGCCGAAGCGGATCAAGATCGAGGACATCCAGCGCGTGGTGGCGCGGCAGTATAATGTCAGCCGCTCCGACCTGCTCTCCTCGCGCCGCACCGCCAACGTGGTGCGCCCGCGCCAGGTGGCGATGTATCTCGCCAAGACGCTGACCCTGCGCTCGCTCCCCGAGATCGGCCGCCGCTTCGGCGGGCGCGACCACACCACGGTGCTGCACGCCGTGCGCAAGATCGAGGCCCTGGTCTCCAAGGACACCGCGCTATCAGAGGAAGTGGAGTCGCTGAAGCGCCAGCTTCAGGAATAAACGCCTAAGGCGCTCCTGCCATTCCCCCGCCGCCCCGGCCATGCCTGGGCGGCGGTTTTCGTTTGGGCGGTAAATCGTGGGAATCGTGCGGAACTGGCCCCCGATCCCTTGAATCCGGGGGCCATCCGAGCCACCTTGCGCGACCTTGGCGGCTTTGGTCATATCGGTTGGATGGCCCTGACCTGCCGGGGTCATCGGTGCCGCGGCGGGGCTTTTCGACCGCCCGGCTTCTTCATTTTGGGGATCGGGCGAGTAGTGCAATGAAGGTTACGGTCGAACGCGCGCAACTCCTGAAGTCACTGGGCCACGTCCACCGCGTGGTCGAGCGCCGCAACACGATTCCGATCCTCGGCAACGTGCTGGTCCGGGCCGAGAACGCCAAATTGTCGCTGAAGGCGACCGACCTCGACCTCGAGGTGACGGAGACGCTGCCGGCGGAAACCGCGACCGCGGGCTCCACCACCGTGCCGGCGCACATGTTCTACGACATCGTGCGCAAGCTCCCGGACGGCTCGCAGATCGTGCTGGAGGCCGACGGCGACCGCGCGGTGCTGGCGATCCGCGCCGGCCGCTCGCGCTTCACGCTGCAGACCCTGCCGGAGAATGATTTCCCGGATCTGGCCGCCGGCGACATGTCGCACTCCTTCTCGCTGGCTGCCAAGGACGTCAAGCGGCTGATCGACCGCACCCAGTTCGCGATCTCCACCGAGGAGACCCGCTATTATCTCAACGGCATCTACCTGCACGCCGCGGGCACGCCTAAGGCTGCCACCCTGCGCGGCGTCGCCACCGACGGGCATCGCCTCGCCCAGCTCGATTTGGTGCAGCCGAAGGGCGCCGAGGGCATGCCCGGCGTGATCGTGCCGCGCAAGACCGTCGGCGAGGTGCAGCGCCTGATCGAGGACACCGACGCCGAGATGACGATCGAGCTGTCGCAGGCAAAAATCCGCTTTACGATCGGTAACGTCGTGCTGACCTCGAAACTGATCGATGGCACCTTCCCCGACTACGGCCGCGTCATTCCGCAGGGCAACGACAAGGAGCTCGTCGTCGACAAGAAGGACTTTGAGAACGCGGTCGATCGCGTCTCGACGATCTCCAGTGAGCGCGGCCGGGCGGTGAAGCTGTCGCTGTCACCGGGCAAGCTGGTGCTGTCGGTGACCAATCCGGATTCCGGCAGCGCGACCGAAGAGCTCGAAGTCGAATACGCCTCCGACGCCCTCGATATCGGCTTCAACTCCCGCTATTTGCTCGACATCGCCGCCCAGATCGAAGGCGACGTCGCAACGCTCCGACTCGCCGATCCCGGCTCGCCCACCCTGGTGCAAGACCGGGACGACAAGAGCGCGCTGTATGTGCTGATGCCGATGCGGGTGTGAGGGACGCTCTCTCGGCCAGCTATCGAAGCCGTAGGGTGGGCAAAGCTTGCGCCGTAGCTCGAAGAGCGAAGGCGAAAGCGTGCCCACCATGCAGCGGCGCGGATCGCGGCGAGACGTGGGCACGGCGCGCGAAGAGCGCACCTTTGCCCACCCTACGGCATGCTCCCGCAAAGGGAGACCGCGCGTCCATGACGAATAGAACATGACCCCCTCCCGCATTCATCGCCTGACGCTGACGCATTTTCGCAATTATCGGGCGGCGGGGCTCGAGACGGCGGCTGACATGGTGGCGCTGGTCGGGCCGAACGGGGCGGGCAAGACCAATTGCATCGAGGCGATCTCGTTTCTCTCGCCCGGGCGCGGCTTGCGGCGGGCGACGCTGGAAGACGTCGCCGACAACCAGGGCGACGGATCCTGGGCCGTCTCGGCGCAGGTCGAGGGCGCGCTGGGGCTGGCCACGCTCGGCACCGGCATCGATGCGCCGCGGCCTGACAGCGCGGTGAGCCGGCGCTGCCGCATCGACCGCGAGCCGGTAGGGTCCGCGACGGCCTTCGGCGACCATATCCGCATGGTGTGGCTAACGCCGGCGATGGACGGGTTGTTCATGGGCGCTGGCTCGGAGCGGCGGCGCTTCTTCGACCGCCTGGTGCTGGCCATCGACAACGAGCATTCCAGCCGCATCAACGCGCTGGAACGCTCGCTGCGCTCGCGCAACCGCCTGCTCGAAACCCGCAATTACGACGACCATTGGTGCGACGCGATCGAGCGCGAGACCGCGGAGCTTGCGGTCGCGGTTGCGGCGACGCGCGGCCAGACCGCAGCAAGGCTCACCGGCATGCTGAATGCGCGCGCGCAGGCCTCCGCCTTTCCCTCGGCGCAGATCGCGCTCGACGGCTGGATGGAGAACGCGCTGCTGACCGAGACGGCGACGTCGGTCGAGGATCGCTACCGCCAGATCCTGCGCGACAACCGTCCGCGCGATGCCATCGCCGGCCGCACCACCGACGGCCCGCATCTCACCGATCTCCAGGTGATCTATGCGCCGAAAAGCATGCCCGCGCGTGATGCGTCCACGGGCGAGCAGAAGGCGCTGTTGATCGGGCTGGTGCTGGCGCATGCGAGCCTGGTCGCCGAGATGACCGGCATCGTGCCACTGCTGCTGCTCGACGAGGTCGTGGCGCATCTCGATCCTAGCAGGCGCGCCGCGCTGTTCGACGAGCTGCGCAAGCTCGGCGCGCAGGTGTGGTTGACCGGCGCGGATCCGGCCGCCTTCGCCGAGATCGGCGCTGGAGGCGAAGTCTTCGACGTCGAGAGCGGACAGGTCTCGTCGCGACGCTAGGCCTCCGGGTTGAACCCGCTCTGTTCCATCAGCGACTAGCTGTCTGAAGCGGCGCCGACGGTGTCGCCGTTGTGCAATCGCGCAGGATTTCCCACGCGCGCGATGCTTGGAGCGTAGGCATGACGACGGTAAGGCATGGGGCAACAGCTCCCGCGCGATGGCAACTTCTTGCGTGCGGCCTCGCCCTGATCGCGAGCTGCCTGCTCGCGGCAAGCGCCGGCGCCTGGGTATCGAATTTGTCGCCACTGTTCTCAGTCGCGCTCGCGCCGGATCCCGATGCGCGGCTGCCCGCGCCGACCCGCTACCTCTATCGAGGCACCCACACCACCGTCATGCCCGGCGTCGAAGCCCCGCTCCGCACCAGGCTCGAAACCACTGTGCCGGCAGAGCTCGGCGACGTCCTCAACTTCTATCGCACGGAGCTCGGAAAGCTTGGCTGGCAGGAGAAGCCGGATGGCGCGGTGATCGCAACCGATCACGCCCAGCTCGCTTTCGCCTCCCCGCTGGGGCCGGCCGCACTGCGGCTCGCCCGCAAGGACAGCAGCACCTCGATCCATCTCGTGCAGAAGAACGCCGATGCGGCGACCCGGGCCAATATCATGCCCGAACCCGGCCAGGCCAAACTGGTGTTCAGCAATATCAGCGGGAGGAACGCCGCGCTCACGATCAACGCACGAACCGTCAAGCGCGCCGCCGGCGCCAATGCGGTATCGCTGGATCTGGCGCCCGGCAAGTATTCCTACGAACTGACCGTACCGGACCATTCAGCCACCACGAACGTCCTCACCCTTGCCGCCGGCGATACCTGGGAGCTCACGATCGGGCGCGACGGCGACGCCTGGCCGCCCCTCCAGCTGTATTGAGCCATGCCTGCCTGATCAGGCCCGTGACGCCGCTCGTACGCCGTCCGTTGAACCTCTCCGGTTCCCATCGCGACTTCTCGTCTGAGGCCGCGCGCCGAGGTGTCGCAGCCTGCCCCTGCGCAGGGCGACGGCCCGCGCAACACCCAGGAGTTTGACGATGCCGATGATCCCGCGCGGGGCGCAAGTCCCGGCAAGATGGCTGCTGCTTGCCTGCGGCGTTCTCGCGATGGCGAGCACGTCGTATCCCGCGGACGCGGCAGACGAAAGCTTCGTCGACGTCCATACGCTGCCGCGGCTGGACGGCGCGGTGGAGGATACTACGCGCCCGGACACCTATCGCGTCATCTACACTGTGCCGACCGCGCTTGCCGCCACGTCCGACGCCACGAAGAAGTTGCTGAGCGCCGACGGCTGGGTGCCCTATGTCTATCCGCTGGACGAGAAGAGTGCCGCGCTGACCTTCAAGAAAGGACGGCAGGGGCTGCGCGTCTCCTTCGCACAGGCCCGCGGGCGCTCCGACCAATCCGCCGTGTTCTACACGCCGAACCGGATCTATGCGAACGTGCCGTTTCCGGACGGCGCGACCGATCTCGTGTTCGACGAGACCCGACCCTATCTCGGCTGCATCGCGCCCGGTGCGTTCGAGGCGACTTCGGAGTTCTTCACGAAGGACATGGCGGCGATCGGCTGGCGCAAGCTCACGCCTGAAACGTCCTCGCGCTGGCCGAACGCCGATCTTGACGGGACCGTCCCGAACGGCGTGCGCGTCTTTTACGACCACCCCGATCGCGACGCGACGCACATCTACCAGAAGCCGGTGATGCTGACCCTGACACGACGCGACGACGGCCGCACCAATGTCGACATCCGGGTGGCGCCGTTCGCGCTGCCCCAGGAGCTCGAGGCCGACGATGACATGGCCGGCCTGCCGCGGCCGAAGCCGACCAAGTCGGCGAGAGCCCTTGGCAGCGCGAGCTCCAACAAGCGCGAGATGTCGGCCGCCGCGATGGCCGAGTTGCCCGCCGTGCTCGCCTTCTATCACCGCGAGTTCGCCGCGCGCGGCTGGCGGGAAGACGGCAACGCGCCGCTCGCGCCCGGCGACGAGATCGCGATCAATGTCTCATCGGCGGAGGAAACCGGCGTGCTGCGGCTCGGCCGCAAATATGATTTCACGATGATCAGTCTGACCGCGCAGGTGAAGGACTCCGCCCTTGCGGCCCGCGCCAAGGCGAAGAAGGAGGCGGACGCGAGGTTCCTCGGCGATGCTTTGGGGGCGGCTCAGCAGCTCATTGCCGCCGATGAGGCCAGGCGCAAGACGCAGGCCGCGGCCCTGTCCGATACGCCGATCACTGCGCTCACGGGCAGCAACACGCCGGTGCCGCTGCCCGAGACCGCCGAGGGCGTGAAATTCGAGGGCGACGACGGCCGGCTGGAATTCTCCTCGACATCGAGCGTGAAGGCACTCACCGCGTTCTATCGAGCATCGCTCAAGCCCGCCGGCTGGAAGGAGCAGCCCTCCGTCATCAACCAGCCCAACATGGCGGTGATGGAATTCTCCAAGAGCGGCAAGTCGATCTCGATGACCGTGATGCAGATGGGACCGAAGGTGAATGTCCGCGCCGAAGGATCGGGGCTGGTGATGGCCGCCGCGAAGCCGGCGGCCACCGCGGAAGTGCAGGCCAAATCCTCCGAGCCGCTCCAGCCCGACCCTGAATCCAAGCTCCCCGTGCCGACACAGCGGTCGTCGACCTCGCTCGCCACCACCAAAATGCCGGGTAGTGAGATGCCGTTCCGCCGCGAGCTGGCAGCCAGCATCCCGGCCCCGCTCGGCGATGTCCTGGCCTTCTACCGGGCCGAGCTTTCCAAGCTCGGCTGGCAGGAAAAGGCCGACGGCGCCACCGTGTCCACCGAACGCGCACAGATCGACTTCACCTCGCCGCAAGGCCCGGCCGTGCTCAAGCTCGGCCGCGCCAAGGGCGAGACCACGGTCAGTCTGGCGCAGAAGAATCCGGATGCCGCTGTGAAGGCCGACATCATGCCGAAGCCCGGCCAGGCCAGACTGATGCTCGGCAATATCGGGACGAAGGAAGCCTCGCTGACGATCAACAAGCAGACGGTGAAGATCGCGGCCGGCGCCGGCGGTCCGCAATCGCCGAAAGGCCCGATGCTCGACCTGCCGCCGGGCACCTACCAGTACGCCCTGCGCATGCCCGGGCGCCCGGCCCACACCGAGACCCTCACCGTCGCCGCCGGCGATGCGTGGGGCCTCCTGGTGGGGCCGAGCGGCGACGTGCTGCCGCTGCAGATGTATTGAGGCTGCTGCGCTTCCGGTCTCTCTGCATCGTCATGCCCGGGACAAGCCCGGGCATGACGACGGCCTGCGAATGCGCCTCACAAGGCGCCTCTGGACACCCTTCCCGAGCCCGCAAAAACCACGCCGTGTAACGCCCCGAAATACGCCTTCGAATCGGGCTTTTTGCAGCCCTCTAAATGGGCTTTCAAAAGCCTTGAAAACGGGCCTAAAAACCCCATTTAGTCAAAGGGTTGGCGGAAGATACTTTGCGCTAGGCGCAAGCCCTCTTTCGTGGCACAAATAGCTCGCAAATCAGCGCCTTTTGCGCCGCTGATTCGGGCGACATCTCGAAGGCCTCTCATGACAGAACCTGCTCGGCAGCCCGCTGCCGAAAACGAGCCCTCCAACGCGAGCGATTACGGCGCGGAATCGATCCGCGTGCTCAAGGGTCTCGATGCCGTCCGCAAGCGTCCGGGCATGTATATCGGCGACACCGACGACGGCTCCGGCCTGCACCACATGGTCTACGAGGTCGTCGACAACGCGATCGACGAGGCGCTGGCGGGCCACGCCACGCGCGTCGACGTCGTGCTCAATGCCGACAATTCCGTCACCGTGCGCGACGACGGCCGCGGCATTCCCGTCGACATCCACAAGGGCGAAGGAATCTCGGCGGCCGAGGTCATCATGACCCAGCTCCATGCCGGCGGAAAGTTCGACCAGAACTCCTACAAGGTCTCCGGCGGCCTGCACGGCGTCGGCGTCTCCGTCGTCAACGCGCTGTCGAGCAAGCTTGGCTTGCGGATCTGGCGCGACAACAAGGAACACTACATCGAGTTCGCCCATGGCGATGCCGTCGCACCGCTGAAGATGGTCGGCGATGCGCCGGGCAAGCGCGGCACCGAGGTGACATTCCTGGCCTCGGGCGAAACCTTCAAGAACATCGAATATGATTTCGCTACGCTCGAGCACCGGCTGCGCGAGCTCGCCTTCCTCAACTCCGGCGTCAACATCGCTCTCTCCGACATGCGTCACGCGGTCGAGAAGCGCGAGGAGATGCACTATTCCGGCGGCGTCGAGGAATTCGTCAAATATCTCGACCGCAACAAGAAGGCGATCGTGCCGGCGCCGATCATGGTGCGCGCGGAAGCCAACGGCATCGGCGTCGAGGCGGCCTTGTGGTGGAACGACAGCTACCACGAGAACGTGCTGTGCTTCACCAACAACATCCCGCAGCGGGACGGCGGCACCCATCTCGCCGGCTTCCGCGGCGCGCTGACGCGCCAGGTCAACGGCTATGCCGAGGCCAATGCGAAAAAGGAAAAGATCGCGCTGACCGGCGACGACTGCCGCGAAGGCCTCACCGCCGTGCTGTCGGTGAAGGTGCCCGATCCGAAATTCTCGTCGCAGACCAAGGACAAGCTGGTGTCCTCGGAAGTGCGCCCGGTGGTCGAGAACGTGCTCAACGAGGCGCTCCAGGCCTGGTTCGAGGAGCATCCCAGCGAAGCCAAGATGATCGTCGGCAAGGTGATCCAGGCCGCCGCCGCGCGCGAGGCTGCGCGAAAAGCGCGCGAGCTGACGCGCAAGAGCCCGCTCTCGGTCTCCTCGCTGCCCGGCAAGCTCGCCGACTGCCAGGAAAAGGATCCGGCCAAGTCCGAGCTCTTCATCGTCGAGGGCGACTCGGCAGGCGGCAGCGCCAAGCAGGGCCGCAACCGCGAATTCCAGGCGGTGCTGCCGCTGCGCGGCAAGATCCTCAACGTCGAACGCGTCCGTCCCGACAAGATGTTGTCGAGCGAGCAGATCGGCACGCTGATCACCGCGCTCGGCACCGGCATCAGCGACGAGTTCTCGGTCGAGAAGCTGCGCTATCACAAGATCATCGTGATGACGGACGCCGACGTCGACGGCGCCCACATCCGCACGCTGCTGCTGACCTTCTTCTACCGGCAGATGCGCGACATCATCGATGGCGGCTATCTCTATATCGCCCAGCCGCCGCTCTATAAGGTCTCGCGCGGCAAGTCCGAGCAGTATCTGAAGGACGAGCGCGCGCTGGAAGACTATCTGATCGATGCCGGCCTCGACGACTGCGTGTACATCCCCGGCACCGGCGGCGACCGGTCCGGCCGCGATCTGCGCGCGCTGGTCGACGACGCCCGCATCGTCCGCAGCATCCTGCGCAACCTGCACAGCCGCTATAACCGCAAGGTCATCGAGCAGGCCGCCATCACCGGCGTGCTGAACAAGGCGATCTACGGCGATCCCGAGAAGGCCGCTGCCGCGGCAGAATACATCGCGGGCCGGCTGGACAACCAGGCCGAGGAGGTCGAGCGCGGCTGGATCGGGCAATATGTGGAAGGACAGGGCTTCCAGTTCGAGCGCACCGTGCGCGGCGTCAAGGAAGCCGCTGTGATCGACGATGCGTTCCTGGGGTCGGTCGAGGCTCGCAAGCTCGACGAGTACACGACGAAGCTGCAGGACGTCTACGCCCGCTCCGGCAAGCTGCGGCGGAAGGATACCGAGCACATGGTCCATGGCCCGGTCGACCTGTTCGAGGCGGTGACCGAGGCCGGCCGCAAGGGCATCTCGCTGCAGCGTTACAAAGGTCTCGGCGAGATGAACCCGGAGCAGCTCTGGGAGACGACGCTGGACACCGACGTGCGCTCGCTGCTGCAGGTGAAGGTCAAGGAGGTCGACGAGGCCGACGACATCTTCACCAAGCTGATGGGCGACGTGGTCGAACCGCGCCGTGACTTCATCCAGGAGCATTCCCTCAGCGCGACGATCGATATCTGAGGCTTTGTCGATCTTGGGTTGATCTGCCAGCCGCGCATTCACTGCAACCTCTCCCGCTTGCGGGGGAGGTCGGCGCGAAGCGCCGGGTGGGGGCTCTCTCCTCGCGGGGACATTCTCCCTAGATTTCGACGATCCCACCGCGGAAGCACCCCCACCCCAACCCTCCCCCGCCAGCGGGAGAGGGAGCGCACCGCCGTCTTGGCTACGAGTCCCATTGCACTCTAAGCCGCCCCTGAACCTCACCTTGAGCCATCGCGACGAAGTGGCATGACCCCGTTGGCCGATTCCGGCCGGGAAGCCCTCACGCCATGACCGCCTCTGCAGCACCCAGTTCCGCCCAGCCCTCTCGCCGTCTCGGCATCATCGGCAGCATTGTCGGTGTGCTGGCGCTGATAGCGGCTGTGCTGCCGCGTTGGGTCGTGCCGATGGTGTTTCCGCCGCCGCCGGCTGACCAGGTGATCGTCGACACCGGACATCGCATCAAGGATCGCCTGATCGCACGCGTGAAGGGCGCGGAGTATCAGGCGCCGAAGGTCGAGAAATCCGCCGGGAGAAGCTGGAGGGAAACAGCTTCCGCCACCGCAGTCGCGCTCGGCCTGCTCGCCATCCTGCTCTCGGTCCTCTCGCTGATCTTCCGGGAGGAACGCCTCCTGGCCGGCGTGGCCGCCATCCTCGGCACCGGCGCCATCGCGATCGAAATCTCCTTCGTCATGATCGGCGCGCTGATCCTGATCGCGATCCTGTATGTGGTGGGGAATATTATCGGCTTGTTCTAAGCCCCCGGGCTGGCGGACGGGCCGGAGTCGCGGCCAGCACAATTGCTACCGCGCTCAATTCTCTGTAGTTTCCGCCTCCGAAACAGCCCGACCCATTAACAGGACAGCGAGAACCCCGTGGCGCCCATCCAATATATCGTCGAGGGCGGTCACCGGCTCTCGGGCTCGATCGAGCCGTCCGGCAACAAGAATTCGGCGCTGCCGATCATCGCTGCCGCCCTGCTCACCGAGCATCCGGTGACGCTGGAGAACGTGCCACGGATCCGCGACACCGAGACGCTGGTCGAGCTGATCCGCTCGGTCGGCGCGGCGGCGGAATGGACCGGGCGCAACACGCTTCACATCCATGCCAAGAGCATCCGCGCCGCCGATCTCGACCCTGAGCTCTGCGTGCGCATCCGCGCCTCGATCCTGCTCGCAGGCCCCCTGCTCGCGCGCTGCGGCGAGGTGATGCTGCCGCCGCCCGGCGGCGACGTCATCGGCCGCCGCCGCCTGGACACCCACGTGCTGGCGCTGGAGCAGCTCGGCGCCAAGGTCACCGCGACCGACCGGCTCGAATTCCGCGCGCCCAAGCTTGCCGGCGCGGACGTGTTCCTGGACGAGCCGAGCGTCACCGCGACGGAGAACGCGCTGGTGGCGGCGGTCGCTGCCGACGGCGTCACCCATTTGCGCAACGCGGCCTCCGAGCCCCACGTGCAGGACCTCGCCAATTTCCTGGTTGCGCTCGGTGCGAAGATCGAGGGCATCGGCACCAACACCATGATCATTCATGGGCCGGCAACGCTGGGAGAAGCGACCTATCGGATCCAGCCCGACCATATCGAGGTCGGCTCGCTGATCGGGCTTGCCGCCGTGACGCGCTCGCCGCTTCGCATCACGCGCGCCGGCGTCGAGCATCTGCGCTCGATCCGCATGGGGTTTGAGCGGCTCGGCATCGTCTGCCGGGTCGAGGGCGACGACCTGATCGTGCCGTCGAACCAGACGCTGAAGATCCAGGACGATTTCGGCGGCCACGTGCCGAAGCTGGAGGACCAGCCCTGGCCGGCCTTTCCGGCCGACCTGATGTCGATCGCGATCGTCACCGCCACGCAATGCGAGGGCGTGATCCTGATGTTCGAGAAGATGTTCGAATCCAGGATGTTCTTCGTCGACAAGCTGATCGCGATGGGCGCGCGCATCGTGCTGTGCGACCCGCACCGCGCGATCATCGCCGGGCCCAGCCGCCTGCACGGCGCGACCATGACCTCGCCCGACATCCGCGCCGGCATGGCGATGCTGCTGGCTGCCGTGTGCGCCCAGGGCACCTCCACCATCAACAACGCCGACCAGATCGAGCGCGGCTACGAGCGCATCGAAGAACGGCTGAACGCGCTCGGCGCGAAGATCAAGCGCGTGCCGGAGCGGAAGGGCTGAGGCTGCTTTCTTCCTTCTGCCTTGTGGCAGAAGGTGATGCGAAGCGCCAGTATCGTAGGGTGGGCAAAGCGAAGCGTGCCCACGGCTTCCGTTGCAATATTTGATAGGTCGTGGGCACGGCGCTAATGCGCCTTTGCCCACCCTACGATTCCGAGCTAGCGGATAGGGCCCCTCACTCATCTCGCTCACGGGCCATGTTTTCGTCGCGCGGCCGTGCTAATGAGCCGCCATGCTCGACACCGTCCAACATCATTCGCAGACGCAAGCCGGCGTGCCGCAGAACCATCTCGCCGAAGAGTTCGTCGAGACGCTGCGGCTGGCCGTGCCGATGATGCTGACGCAGCTCGGGCAGATCGCGATGATCACGACCGATCTCGCGCTGATCGGGCGGCTTGGCGAGGATGCGGTGGCCGCGGCGGCGCTGGCGCACACCGTCTATTTCGTCAGCTTCACCTTCGGGCTCGGATTGATGGCCGCGGTGTCGCCACTGGCCGCGCAGGCGTTTGGCGCCGGAGATGTCAGGCTGATCCGCCGCTCCTTGCGCGTCGGCCTGTGGGTCGCGCTGCTGATCTCGCTGCCGATGATGGCCTCGCCGCTCTATGGCGAGCGGATCCTGCTCGCGCTCGGACAGGCGCCGCAGTCGGCCGCGCTGGCCCAGCGCTATCTCAACGGCCTGGCCTGGGGCATCGCGCCGGCGCTCGGCTTCATCGCGTTGCGCAGCATGATGAGCGCGGTGAACCGGCCGCAGCCGCCGCTCTGGATCACGCTCGCGGCGATCCCGGTCAATGCTGCGCTGGTCTATGCGCTGATCCACGGCCTGTTCGGCCTGCCGGAGCTCGGCCTGTTCGGCGCCGGACTTGCGACCACGATCGTCAATCTCGGCACGTTCGTCGCCGTGCTCGCGATCGCAGGGCTGCGCAAGCCATTTTCGGACTACCGCCCACTCGCCCGCCTGTGGCGGATCGATTGGCCGCTGATGCGTCAGCTGATCGCGATCGGCGCACCGATCTCGTTTTCGCTGCTGCTGGAATATGGCCTGTTCTCCTCGGCAGCACTGCTGATGGGGTTGATCTCGACCGCCGCGATTGCCGCGCATCAGATCGCGCTGCAGATCACCGCCGTGCTGTTCATGGTGCCGCTCGGCATCGGCATGGCGGCCACCGTGCGGGTCGGCCACGCCTTCGGCCGCGGCGAGCCGGCGGCAGTGAAGCGCGCCGGGCTCGTCGCCGCCGTGCTCGGCATGGCGCTCGTCTCCGCCCTGACGATCGCCATCATCCTCGGCCGCTACCAGTTGGGCCAGCTGTTCTTCGGCAGCGGCGAGGCGAGCGCGGCCACCATCGAGCTGACCGCAACGCTGCTGCTGGTCGGCGCCACCTTCTTCATCGCAGACGGCCTGCAGACCATCATGGGCGGCGCGCTGCGCGGCATCAACGACACGAGAATGACACTGCTGTTCGCGGCGATCGGCTACTGGGGCATCGCCTTTCCCATCGCCTGGGTGCTGGCCTTCAACGCCGGGCTTGGCGCGGTCGGCGTCTGGGTCGGGTTTTCGGTCGGGACGTTCGTCTACGCCGGGCTCTTGATCTTGCGCTTCCGGATGCTGACGCGCAGACTGGCGGGATGAACGGAGCCGTCCGCGAAGTCACGCCTGAGGTCGATGCCGACACGCTGCTGGCAGGCGCGCAATTCGTCGATGCGTTTCGCATCGAGATCGGCGCAGCGACGGTGAATGCCCGCGAGGCCTGCACCCGGATGGTGCTGCACGGGCCGCGCTGGATCGACGTGCTGCTGCGCCTGCGCAACATTCTGGTGAGCCCGTTCGGGCTGAAGACATCAGGCGAAGGCGCACCGGCGCCGCACGGTCTGATCGGCCTGTTTCCGGTGGTCGACGAAACGCCGGAGCGGCTGGTCGCGGGTTTCGACGACTACCACCTCGACTTCCGCATCGTGGTCGATGTTGCAGGAGGTACGGCAGGCCGGCAGGTAACCTCGACCACGCTGGTGCGGACGCATAATCTTCTGGGCCGAACCTACCTCGCCCTCATCACACCCTTCCACAAGCTCGTCGTCCGCGCCATGATGGGACGGATCGTGGAGCCGGCGCGATGACGCTGTCCGTCGATCTGTTCTTCTCCTTCCGCAGCCCGTTCAGCTATCTGGCGCTGCCGAAGACGCTGAAGCTCGTCGAAGACTACGATCTCGCCGTGAACCTGCGGCCGGTCTATCCGCTCGCGGTCCGCGTGCCCGGCTTCTTCAAGAAGGCCAGCCCGAACTTCATTCGCTATGTGGTGCTCGACAGCACGCGCGTGGCGCAGCACGAGGGCATTCCGTTCCGCTTTCCCAGGCCCGATCCGAGCAGGACAAGACGACGTTCGATGTCGCGGCCGAGCAGCCCTACATCCACCGCCTGACCCGCCTGGGCGCCATGGCGCAGCTCGAGGGACGCTCGCTCGCATTCACCTCCGCGATCGCGCGCGTGCTGTGGGACGGCTCGGTGGCGGGCTGGAACGAAGGCGATCATCTCGCGCGCGCCGCCGAGAGCGCCGGCTTCGACCTCGCCGCGATGGATGAAGCGATCAGCGCCGACGCGGATCGCTACGAGCAGGTGGTCGCCGGAAACGAGAAGGATCACGCCGCCTCCGGCCATTGGGGCGTGCCGACCTTCGTGTTCGAGAACGAGCCGTTCTTCGGTCAGGACCGCATCGATCTCTTGCTCTGGCGCATGCAGGGCAAGGGGCTGACGAAGCGTGCGGGCCGACATTGACGAACACCGCCCGTGTTCAGCCCACCGGCCCCGGGGTCCAATTGTCCCCTGCGAGCGGACTCACTCTCACATCGGGAATGACTCCGAGGTCCATGCTTGGATCGAAATGGCGCATCGTCCGCTCATTGAGGTCAATGATGCGGCCAGGTCTTAGTGGCCCCACGTCATTTATCTTGACGATGACCTTCTTGCCCACGGCTTCGACGAGGGCATATTTCGGCCTCGCGCCAAATTGAACCCCACCGAATTTGCGACGCAAGCTCGTCTTGATGGCAGCCGTCCAGGCAGAGGGATCATAACGCTCGCCGGTGGCAGTCTTCGGACCGCCCTCCTCCTTGCCGGGCTTGAACGGATTGTATGTGGACGCAGCCCCAACGATCGCATCGCCAGAGGCGGCATCGACGACGTCACTTGAGTGATCCCCATGTGTTTCACTTCGAGCAACGGCAACAGAGAAGGCGAGCGCAACCAGGGCGCCGCAAATTGCGGCGCTCGAGCGGAATAGCATCATAAGTCCTGTGATTTTTTAGATTGACCGGTTCCAGAACCGCAAACGTGGTCAAGCGAACGCAGAAGCGTTCATGAACTTGCGCCAATCGTTTTGCGGATTCGAGCCAACCCCCTGGCTACGGAACCGTCGTGGGAACCGGAGTGGTCCTCACGTAGTGTTTTAGCTTCACACCGACTAAGACAGAGATTGCGTCAGCAGCATGACCCGATGGAACCTAGCGCGGTGCAGCGTCTCAGGCAGTCGATCAGAGCCAAGCCGCGCGACGTGCGCATTGTTGTCGAAAGCCGACGTTTACGAGGACGCGCCGTACTTACTCCGCAACGCGCGCGGTCTTGTCGTCCGAGACCTCCGACCATTCGCCGACGACGCGGTCGAGGTCGCAGAGATTCTGGTGCATCTGCTCCAGCGAGAAACCGAGTGCGAAGAAGCGTTCGGCCGTGTCGCCGGCGTGGCCGCGGATCAGGCCGTCGTGCCGGACTGATGCGACCGCTTCGGCGTAGTGCTGAAGCGCGACATGGACGGGATGGATCGGCGGCGCGCCGGCGCCTTCGCGCAAGGCCGCCGCGGCCGACCGCAGGAAGCGCGCGATCACCGTCGAGACCTCCGTCAGGGGCGCTGCGAGCCGCGTCTGCACCTCGATCGGCAACGGCACCACCGTAGCGCGGCCGATCATCACGACGTCATGACGCAACCGCAGAACCGTTCGCAGCAGCGGACCGGTGTCCGGACCGCTCGACAGCCGCGCGGCGCGCTCGCGCTCGGCTTCAGTGCCGATGGCATTGAGACCAACCATCGCGGTGCCGATCCCGTCCTGGATCCGGTGCAGCGCGTCGTTGTCGCGGCCGCGGGTGAGGCCCGCGAGCAGCTCAGTGAAAGCATCGGCGATCAGCTCGAGCAGGATCGCGGCGCTGGCGCGGATCTGCCGCACCGCGCGCGAGGGCAGCACCAGGAACGAGACCAGCAATCCCGTGATGGCGCCGACCGCGACCTCGCTGACACGGTCGATCGCCGAGGTCATGGGATCGGAATGATGCATGGTCGGAACCAGGAGCACGATCACGGCGGTCACGGTGGCGGCGCTGAGGCTCGGATTGATCGCGGCGATGAAGGCGAGCGGCGCGACCGAGAGCACCAGAAGCCCCAATAGGCCTGCCTCGCTGGAATAAGGAATCAGGATCGCGATGGCGCCGCCATAGATGGCACCGCCGATGGTGCCGAGCATGTAGTCGCGCGTCGCCTTCAACGAGCGGCCGACGCTCATCTGGGTCACGATCAGTGAGGTCAGCACCGCCCAGAGCGGCAATAGCAGATGCAGCGCGGTGGCGAGCGCATAGGCCGCGGTCGCGGCCACCGTGACCCTGATCGCCAATCCCAGTTGCGTCCGCCGCGACCTGATCCGCTCCCACACCTGTCCTGCGAATGCCATCGTCAGACGTCCCAATCTTCTCGGGCCAAGCAAAAGCATGGCTGATGCCCGCGGCCGCAAGGCCGCTTGAAAGGCCAAATCAGCCCGCCTAACTTGCGCGCCAAAACGAGGAAACACGATGGCCCACGAAACCGCAACGCTTGCCGCCTACGTCTTCAACCTGGAATACCAGGATATTCCGGCCGAAGTGCTGGATCGCGCCAAGGTGCTGACGCTGGACTTCCTCGGCAGCGCGATCCGGGCCAGGCGCGAGGCGGAATCGACCCCGTCGATGCTGAAAATGCTGGAGGCGCTGGCGCTCGACACCAAGGGCGAATCCACCGTGTTCGGCGACTCCAAGACCTGGACGCCCGCGGTCGCGGCGCTGCTCAACGGCGCGCTCGGCCATTCCCTCGATTTCGACGACACCCACGCCGATTCCTCGCTGCACCCGAGTGCGCCGGTCGTTCCGGCCGCCTTCGCCGTCGGCGAGATGGTCGGCGCTTCGGGCCGCGACGTGCTGACCGCGATCGTCGCGGGCTATGAGGTCTGCTGCCGGCTCGGCAACGCGCTCGACCCGACCTCGCATTATGCGCGCGGCTTCCACCCGACCGCGACCGCCGGCACCTATGGCGCTGCCGCAGCTGCCGGAAAACTGTTCGGCCTCTCCGAGCAGCAGCTCATCGCCGCCTTCGGCGTCTCCGGCAGCCAGGCCGCGGGTTCGCTGCAATTCCTGGTCAACGGCGCCTGGAACAAGCGCTACCAGGTCGGCGCCGCCGCGATGAATGGCGTGATCGCCGCGACGCTGGCGCGCAACGATTTCGTCGGCGCGACCGAATCGGTCGAGGGCAAGCACGGCCTGCTCGCCGGCTACACCGACGATGCGCATCCGGACAAGGCGGTGGCCGAGCTCGGCAAGACCTACGAGACCATGAAGATCGGCGTGAAGCCATATCCGAGCTGCCGCTACACCCATGCGGCGATCGACGCGCTGATCGCGATGCGGCGTGAGCACAATCTGACGCCCGACCAGGTCAAGCGCGTCGAGATCGGCCTGCATCGCAACGGCATCACACTGACCGGCGATGCCGCGACCAAGCGCCACCCGACCTCGATCGTCGGCGGCCAGTTCTCGATGTTCTTCACCGGCGCGCTCGCGCTCGACCAGGGCTCATTCGGCTGGGACGACTATAACCGCCTTGGCGATGCCGCGATCGACGCGCTCGCCGACAAGTTCGAGGTGGTGCAGGACGACCGGCTCGAGATCGGCCGCACCCATCCGTTCGGCGCCCGCGTCAGCATCACGACGGACGATGGCGTGCATGAGCGGCTCTATGCGGATCCGTCCGGCGAGCCGAATTCGTTCCCGGACGCGCAGGCGATGCAGCAGAAATTCCTGACGCTGGCGCGCCCCGTGCTCAACGCGCGCGCGGAAAAATTCGCGGATGCGATCATGACGCTGGAGCGTTTCGACCGCGTGGCCAAGGCGACGGAGCTGGGGCGGTAGAAGCGACGGCGCTTTCCTTCCCTTCTCCCCTTGTGGGAGAAGGTGGCGCGAAGCGCCGGATGAGGGGTACGTCTCCGCGCAATCAACTGCATGAGAGGCGTGCGGAGAGAGACCCCTCACCCGTCTCGCCGCTACGCGGCGAGCCACCCTCTCCCACGAGGGGAGAGGGGAAGTAGCGCCAAGCTCTACTTTCAATTCGCCCCCGCTATCTTTCCCTTCTCGCGCGTTGCCGCAATCACATCACGCACCAGATCGAACACGCCATCCGCCCCCAGCGGCCCGTTCGGCGAGCGACCGAGCCGCACGATCACCAACTTCTCCGATGGGATCATGATCGCGTACTGCCCGATCGTGCCCTTGGCGAAGAAGGCATCGCGCGGCCAGCCGTGCTCGATGCGAAACTTTGCACCAATGCTGCCGCCCTCGTTGGTCCAGAAGCCGGCGCCGATGCCGACCCAGGCATTTGGCGTGGCCGTGGCCGAATAGGCCACCCAGCCCTCGGGCAGGATACGCTTGCCCCCGGCTATGCCGTCGTTGAGATAGAGCTGGCCGAAGCGCGCCCAGTCGCGCGCAGAGGCCAGCATTTCGCCGGAGCCCTCGATCGTGCCTGAAGCGTCGAGCTGAAGCGTGACGTTGACCATGCCGAGTGGCGCGAACAATTCGCGGCGTGCGAAGCGGAGCGCATCGGCGGGCTTGCCGCCGGCGGCATTACGCAGCAGATGCGCGAGGATGAGGAAGTTGCCGTCGTGATAATTCCACGCCGTGCCCGGCGCTGTTGCAAGCGGCGCGCGCTCGGCAAAGCTGGCCATATCGTCTTCGGCATATTTCATGGTGTTGACCGGTTCCAGCGCGGAGCCGAGCGAGGCCTCCAGCGAGCTTCCGAGCGCAATGCCCGCGGTGTGACGCAGCAATTGATCGACGGTGACGGGATGACGCGGATCATCCGGATTTTGCCAGGCGGCGATGGGCGCGGGCCCGTCGAGCTTCAACTTGCCCTGGCGCACCAGAATGCCTGTCAGCGCTGACATCACCGACTTCGTCATGGAGAAACCGAGCAGTTGCGTCTCCGGCCCGATACCGTCGGCATAGCGCTCGGCGATGATGCGGCCGGCCTTCATGACAACGATCGCGCGGGTGCGCCGATAAGGCGGCTGCGCGGGCTCGGCGAAGGCGCGGTCGAGCGCGGCTGCCAGGCCCTCACTCTGCGGCGGCACGATCCCCGGGGCGGCGATCTCGGGGAGCAGCGCGGGCTGCTTGTCGTCCGGCGGCAACGCGACATCGGCGATCCCCTGCCCGTGCTCGAGCGTGCAGCCGAGCCCCTCGCGATAGACGGCATGGCTGCGGCCAAATCCGAACAGGGACACCGTGACATCCTTGCGCGTGCGATCGACGCGAAGATCCATCGCCCAGGTGAGCAGACCCGCGCCCGGCATCGCGTCGGTGGTCTCGGCGAGGTCGCGCGTGGGATCGAGGCCGGAGACGAAGGTCTCCGAGCAGAGCGTGTGGGCGATGAAGCCGGTCGCAACCTTCGGCGCGTCGCGGGCGCGTGCGGCGCCGAGCGCGAGGCCGGCACAGGCGATGGTGGTGGTGAGGAGAATGATCTTGCGGCGGCGAGTCACGGGCCTTCTCCGGCTTTGGGGCGAGTGCGGGAGAGCAGGCCGGAGGCGGGTGATACGCGCTCGCTGGATTTGAAAAACGACCTCGTCGAAAGTGATCGAGGCTCGTCGATTTCGGAATTCTTACGTGATTTCAAAGGTCTAAAAATCTAGGCCGCGTCAGCCTTGAGCCCGCCGATATTCCGTCGGTGTCACCCCAGTCACGGCCTTGAAGGCGCGGTTGAACGGACCCAGCGACTGGAAGCCGGCGTCCATCGCGATGGTGATGACGGGAACCTCGGCCTGGCTGGCATCGGCGAGCGCGGCCTTGGCCTCCTCGATCCGGTGATTGTTCAGGAACACATTGAAGTTGCGATAACCGAGCCGCTGGTTGATCAGCCGGCGCAGCCGGTATTCCGGAATTTTCAGCCGGCCCGCCAGCACGCCGATGGTGATATTCTCCTGACGATAGATCCGCTCGCCCGCCATCAGTCGCATCAGGGCGTCGATGAGTTTTTGATCAGCGGATTCATCGGCCGCAGGCTGACTGAAAACAACCGGCGGGGCGGGCGCCACCGCGGCCGGAAACAGATCCGCCCCATCGATGCGCATCATGGCATAGACGATCGCCGCGACGGTGCAGGCGAGCGCGCCGGCATTGATGGTTTCGGCGACATCGCCGACGTGGTGGCCGACGACGGCGATCTGGAGCACCGCGTTGAGCCCGCCATAGAGCGCGGTTGCACAGACGACGAAGACACGAGCGCTGCGGCGGCGCTCGACCAGGTCAGCCGGCCAGGAGGCGATCATCTGCCCGACCGCAAGGGCGATGAAACCGAGCACGATCAGATTGACCACCGTCACCGAGAAGCGCACATGGCCGCTGGGCGCAATCCAGACGCAGCCTGCGAAGCTGAAGGCCGTCACCAGCGCCCAGACCCATCCGTGCCACCAGCGGAGGTGAAACTCGTCGTCGAACAGGGAGCGTGTGAACAGCCAGAACACTACGATGGTGCCAGTCGACAACGCGATCAGCGGTGCATGCCAGAGCGCGATCGGCGAGGTGACATCCACCGAATAGCTCACCGCATGCGCGGCCGAGCTGAGCGCGAAGGCGGCGCCGAGGCGGGCTGCCAGCACGTTGCGAAAGTCGTGCAACAGCGACGCCGCCAGCATCAGTAGCAGCGCAGCGCTGGCAGCGCGGAAGGCGAGCTCGGTTGCGGCAAGGGTCATCGGCTGGGGCGAACGGGAGTGGTTGGAACCAGCCGAACATCGTTCGTTGGCGTTATTTTTTCAAGGACCATCCTTACTCACAACTGTCATCGCCCGGCTCGACCGGGCGATCCAGTACTCCGAGACAGTTATAATTGAACCAAAAAGCCTCGACGTACTGGATTCCCCGCTTTCGCGGGGAATGACAGCGGAGTTTGTGGAGCGGCCTTTGCCACGACGACGACAAACTCTGCTAAGATCAAGCTCACAAAGATACGGAAGGAATCCACCATGAGCTGGCAACCCTCGAACGATCCCGTGCTCGGCGATCCCATGTCCTGCGATGCGCTCGATCTCGTCATCGTGCCGCGCACGCGCGATCTCGGCGACGGATTCGAGGTGCGACGCGCACTGCCGCATGGCAAGCGGCAGATGGTCGGGCCCTTCATCTTCTTCGACCATTTCGGACCGGTGCAGTTCGTCTCCGGCAAGGGCATGGACGTGCGACCGCATCCGCATATCGGCCTTGCCACCGTTACCTATCTGTTCGACGGCGCGATCATGCATCGCGACAGCGAGGGCAACGTCCAGGAGATCGCGCCCGGCGCGATGAATTTGATGACGGCCGGGCGCGGCATCGCGCATTCCGAGCGCACGCCCGAAGCGCAGCGCGCCTCGGGCCAGAAGATGCTGGGCCTGCAAAGCTGGATCGCGCTGCCGGCGGGATCGGAAGAGATCGCGCCGTCGTTCCAGCATTACGGCGCCGGCGATTTGCCGATGATCTCCGAGCGCGATTTCACCGCACGGGTGATCGCGGGCTCGTCGTTCGGCATTACGTCGCCCGTGACGATGGTCTCGCCCTGGTTCTACACCGAGGTCACGGCCGCCGCCGGCGCGAGCGTGCCGCTCGATCCCGATCATGAGGAGCGCGCGATCTATATCGTCGACGGCGAGGTCGAGATCGCAAACGAGCGTTACGAGGCGCCGCGGCTGCTGATCTTCCGCCCGGGCGACCGCATCACCGTGAAGGCGCTGAAAGCGACCCGGATGATGTTTCTCGGCGGCGATGCGCTGGAGGGGCCGCGCCACGTCTGGTGGAATTTCGTATCCTCCAGCAAGGAGCGGATCGAGCTGGCCAAGCAGGACTGGAAAACCGGCCGTTTCGCTGCAGTTCCGCAGGAACATGAGTTCATTCCGCTGCCGGAATAGGCTAATCCGGTTGCCGGCCGTGCCATCCAGTGCGGCCGGATGTCCTGCCTGATAGCCAAGTCTGCGAAAGCTTTGCGATGACCACCATGCTCTCCAGCGACCTGCCCCTGCCCAAGATCGGACGCGGCAAGGTGCGCGATATCTACGCCGTCGACGACGATCGCCTGCTGCTCGTCACCACCGATCGCATCAGCGCCTTCGACGTGGTGATGGGCGAGACCATCCCGATGAAGGGCGCGGTGCTGACGCAAATCAGCGCGTTCTGGTTCAACGAGCTCGAAGGCGTGGTGCCGCATCACATGATCAGCGCCGACACCGACGAGATCATCGCCGCCGTGCCGGCCTTGAAGCCGCACCGCGCCGAGATCCTCGGCCGCGCCATGCTGTCCCGCCGCACCACCGTGTTTCCGATCGAATGCGTGATCCGTGGTTATCTCTCGGGCTCGGCCTGGAAGGAATACGCCGCCAGCGGCACGCTCGCCGGCGAGAAGCTGAAGGCGGGCCTCGTCGAGAGCGAAAAGCTGGAGCCGTCGATCTTCAGCCCGGCGACCAAGGCCGAGACCGGCCACGACGAGAACATCACCATCGCGAAGATGCGCGAGGTCGTCGGCGACGACGTTGCCTACACGCTCGAGAGTATGACGCGTGCGATCTACACGCTCGGTGAGGAACTGGCGCGCGAGCAGGGCATCATCATCGCCGACACCAAGTTCGAATTCGGCCGCGACAAGGACGGCCGCATCATCCTGATCGACGAGGTCATGACACCGGATTCCTCGCGCTTCTGGGCGGTCGATGCCTACAAGCCCGGCCAGCCGCAGGCCAGCTTCGACAAGCAGCCCTTGCGCGACTATCTCGACGTCGAGCGCCGCGCCGGCCGCTGGAACGGTGACGCCCCGCCGCCGCCACTGCCGGCCAGCGTGGTGGAGGCGACCAGCAAGCGGTATCTGGAAGCGTATCGTCGCGTGACGGGGAAAGAGCTGAAGATCTAGGCACGGTTGCTGCCGCACGCCCCGCCTCCTACGTCGACCGTCATTCACACTTCGCTGTCGTCCCGGACAAGCGTAGCGCAGATCCGGAACCGTCCGACGAGCAGAGAATTCGGATTTAAGTGGAGCTCTCATTAGGGCGGCGCTTTGGCTCCATCTGGGCTGCGATCTCGACTCCATTGATCCAGATCAAACCGGGAGCCAACGATAAAAGAATGCTGATCACTCGGCTTGATACAACAACGAGGGAGATTGCCATGAGGCTGGTCGGCACCAAGCGAATGCTACTTGTTGCAGCCGTTCTGGGCTGCGGAATGTTCGGCTCGGCGAACTGGTCGAACGGCACCGGTATCGCACTCGGCGTTTCAAGCGCCGAAGCCAGGGTCGGCCGACCGGCCACCCCAGCGAGCGTCGCCGGCGTTGCACGCCGAACCACGCGGCGCGCGGTCGTCGGTGGCGTGGCTGTGGGTGCGGCAGCTGCCGGCGCAGCATGCGTCCGCGTCTATGTGAACGGCGCCTACGTGTGCCGCTGATGCATTCGCGCCGGCGAGTCCAAATCGCCGGCGCGGGAGCCTCGATTGCCGGTCACACCCCCGCCATCATCACGTATTTGATCTCGACATATTCTTCCATGCCGTGACGTGAGCCTTCGCGTCCCAGGCCGCTTTCCTTGACGCCGCCGAAGGGCGCGACTTCCGTGGTGATGAGGCCGGTGTTGACGCCGACCATGCCCGATTCCAGCGCCTCGGCGACGCGCCAGACGCGGCCGAGATCGCGGGAGTAGAAATACGACGCCAGGCCAAACGGCGAGGCGTTGCACATCGCGACCACATCGGCTTCGTCCTTGAAGCGGATCACCGGCGCGAGCGGGCCGAAGGTTTCCTCCTGCGACACCAGCGAGTCCGGCTTGACGTCGGCAAGCACGGTCGGCTCGAAGAACGAACGCCCGAGCTCGCTGCGCTTGCCGCCGATGACGACCTTCGCGCCGCGCTTGACCGCATCCGCGATGTGGCGCTCGACCTTGTCGACCGCCTTCAGGTTGATCAGCGGGCCCTGCGTGACGCCGCTCTCGGTGCCGTCGCCGATCTTCATCGCGGCGACCTTCTTCGACAGCTTCTGCACGAACTCGTCGTAGATCTTGTCCTGGGCGTAGAGGCGGTTGGCGCAGACGCAGGTCTGGCCCATGTTGCGATATTTCGAGACGATGGCGCCTTCAACCGCAGCGTCGATATCGGCGTCGTCGAACACCACGAAGGGCGCATTGCCGCCGAGCTCGAGGCCAAGCCGCTTCACGCCGACGGAGGCCTGCTGGTAGAGGATCTTGCCGACCGCGGTCGAACCAGTGAAGCCGACGAAGCGCACCGCCGGATGCTCGCACAGCACCTTGCCGATCGGCGGCGCATCACCGGTGATGATGTTGAGCACGCCCTTGGGGATTCCGGCCTTCTCCGCCAGTACAGCCAGCGCCAGCGCCGAGAGCGGCGTTTCATTGGCGGGCTTGAGCACCACGGTGCAGCCGGCGGCGAGCGCCGGGGAGACCTTGCGGGTGATCATCGAGTTCGGGAAATTCCACGGCGTGATCGCGCCGCAGACGCCGATCGGCTGCTTGATCGCGAGCAGCCGCGCGTCGGGCCGCTGCGTCGGAATGGTCTCGCCGTAGACGCGGCGGGCTTCCTCGGCGAAGAACTCGATATAGGCCGCACCGATATCGACCTCGCCGAGCGCTTCCGAAAGCGGCTTGCCCTGCTCTGAGGTCAGGATCAGCGCGAGATCCTCACGGTTGGCGATAATCAGCTCGAACCATTTGCGCAGGATGTTGGAGCGCTGCTTGGCGGTGTGCTTGGCCCAGGCCGGAAAGGCGCGCTGAGCCGCCTCGACCGCCTTGGTGGTATCGTCCGCACCAAGCTGCGGGACTTTTGCAAGCTCGACGCCGGTGGCCGGATTGTTGACGGCGAAGACCGGCGTGCCGACCCAGGCGCCGTCGATGTAGCAGGCCTCCTTCAGGAGCGAGGGGTCTTTCAACCGGTCGCGCAGGGTGGCGGTGGCTTGCGTGGCGCGTGCGGCAGCGGTCGGGGTCATGGCGTTACTCCTCGAACGATCATTTCGGGGCGATCGGATCGGCCGGAATATAGGGACAAGCAGCGCGCAATGCACCGTCCCACAACGCACATCTGATGGGAGCTAAACCGGCAGCGGCCTTAGGCCGCGCCGCTCATATAGGTCTCGCGGCGACCGATCATGCGCTCGGCCGCGGCCTTGGCGTCGGCCTTCGACGACGTTGCGCAGGTACGGTATTCGAGATCGGGAACGTCGGACGGGTTGCGGCGGCCGAACCAGTTCTTGGAGCCCACCGGCAGCAGCGCCAGCGCCTGCGCCAGATTGTCGACTGCACCGAAGGAATAGAGCGCGCCGGTCCCGGCGATGCGCACCTCGTAGATCCCAGGCGAGATCGGCGCCTCCAGGTTCTCGCCCCGTCCGGGACGGGGATAGCGCTTCCATTCGCTCCAGGTCGAAATCATCTGAGGTCCCCCCGCGGCCGCTCGGCGACCGCCCAATTTGCATCAAGTCTTAACGTCGGCCGTCGATTGGCCGAGTGCTGAACGCCGCAACGCACAAAATGTTTCAAGTGCTTCAAACACAGGAATCATATCGCCAGCGCCCATTCACGGTCACGGCGAAATGCGGCCATCCACCGCAGATTGTGACGGAGTGTTGCCGTTCGGCGTGCTTGTCGTCCTGCGTGGGGCACGGACCGTCAAGTCACGACATCGCGACCGCCGCGGGCATCTGGACGCGCTTGCCGCGCGGAGCGTGCGGGAGGACAATCGATCGCTGCCAACAATAATCAAACTCGAGGAAACGCCATGCAAAGCAAAGCTGAGATCGACGAGATTCTGCGTCAGAAGAGCGACGCCAAGGAGATTCCCGGGGTCGTCGCCATCGCCGCCAGCGGTAACGACGTGCTGTATCAGGGCGCGTTCGGCAAGCGCGACCTGTCCAAGCCGGATGCGATGACAGCGGACAGCGTGTTCTGGATCGCCTCGATGACGAAGGCGGTGACGTCGGCGGGCGCGATGCAGCTGGTCGAGCAGGGCAAGCTGTCGCTGGATGCGCCGATCGGTGAAGTGTTGCCCGATCTCGCCGCGCCGCAAGTGCTCGAAGGTTTCGATGCCAAGGGCGAGGCCAAGCTGCGACCGGCCAAGCGGCCGATCACGCTGCGCCAGCTCATGACCCACACCGCCGGCTTCTGCTACAATATGTGGAACGGCGATCTCGCGGTCTATCTCGACAAGAACGGCATTCCCGCGATCACCACGTGCCAGAACGCGGCGCTGAATACGCCTGTCATGACCGACCCCGGCACGCGCTGGGAATACGGCACCAACATCGATTTCGTCGGCAAGGCGGTGGAAGCCGTCAGCGGCAAGCGGCTCGACGCTTACCTGCGCGACAATCTTTTCGCGCCGCTGGGCATGAGCGATACGGCGTTCAAGATCACCGACAGCATGCGCAAGCGCCTCGTCGGCATGCATGCGCGCGGCGAGGACGGCCAGCTCGCATCGATCCCGTTCGAGCTCGAGCAGAATCCGGAATTCCACATGGGTGGCGGCGGCCTCTATTCGACCGCAGCCGACTACATCAAGTTCACCCAGATGATCCTGAACAAAGGGAGCGGCAACGGCAACCAGGTGCTGAAGGCCGACACGATCGCCATGATGAGCCAGAACCAGATGGGCGATCTCAACATGACCAAGATGACGACGGCAGCGCCGATGTACACCAACGACGTCGATCTCTATCCGGAGCAGGTGAAGAAATGGGGCCTCAGCTTCATGATCAACACCGCCAAGACGGCCGAAGGCCGCAGCGCCGGCAGCCTCGCCTGGGCGGGCCTTGCCAACACTTATTACTGGATCGACCCGGCGCGCGACGTCACCGGGGTGATCCTGATGCAGCTGCTGCCGTTCGCGGATGGAAAGTGCCTGGAGGCGTTCGCGGGCTTCGAGCGTGGCATCTATGCCGGGCTCGACGCGGGCAGCGGGAAGAAGGCGGCCTAGCCACTTAGTATGAGGTGCGCGGCGTCGCGCGCCTTCGCCGCAATCGATAACCTCGTGCCCAAGGCCATCGGCTTCAGGCACGAGGCATCAACTTCGAGGAGACGAACTTGGCGAACGATCTAGCAGGCAAAGCCGACAGCTACGTTAGCGGCATCTCGGACACGCCGCTGCTCGGCGACACCATCGGTCGCAGCCTCGACCACGCGGTGCGGCGCTGGAGCGATCGCGAGGCGCTGGTCTCGCCCAGCCACGGCGTCAGATGGACCTGGAAAGAATTCGCCGAGCGGGTCGATGCACTCGCCGCCGGCTTTCTCGCGCTCGGGCTCGAACGCGGGGAACGGATCGGCATCTGGTCGCTGAACCGGCCGGAATGGACGCTGACCCAGTTCGCGGCCGCCAAGGCCGGCCTGATCCTGGTGACGATCAATCCGGCCTACCGGCTCAGCGAGCTGGAATTCGCGCTGAAGAAGGTCGGCTGCGCGGCGATCGTCACCGCAACCGCGTTCAAGACCAGCAATTACATGGAGATGCTCAACACGCTGCTGCCGGAGCTGGCGGGCGCAAAGCCCGGACAGTTGCAGGCGGCGCGATTGCCGGCCTTGCGGATGGTGATCCAGATCGGCGGCCCGGCGGCCTCAGGCACTGTCGCGTTCGAGGAGGTCGCGCGCATGGGCCGGGCGGCGCATCGCGAGCAACTTGCCGCGCTCGGTGCTGCGCTTCAGTTCGACGACCCCGTCAACATCCAGTTCACCAGCGGCACCACGGGATCGCCGAAGGGCGTCACGCTGACCCATCACAACATCCTCAACAACGGCTATTTCACCGGACGCGCGATGCGCCTGACGGAGGCGGACCGCATCTGCATTCCGGTGCCGCTCTATCATTGCTTCGGCATGGTCATGGGCAACCTTGCCTCGGTCACGCTCGGCACCACCATGGTCTACCCGGGCGAGGGCTTTGATCCGCTCGCGACGCTGCGCGCGGTCGAGCAGGAGAAGTGCACCGCGCTGTATGGCGTGCCGACCATGTTCATCGCGGAGCTCGATCATCCCGAGTTCAAGACTTTCAATTTGAAATCACTGCGCACCGGCATCATGGCGGGCGCGCCCTGCCCGATCGAGGTGATGAAGCGCGTCAACACCGAGATGAACATGCGCGAGGTCACCATCGCCTATGGCATGACCGAGACCAGCCCGGTGAGCTTCCAGAGCGCGACGGACGACCCGATCGAACGACGCGTCTCCACGGTCGGCCGCATTCACCCGCACGTCGAGGTGAAGGTCGTCGATCTCGAAGGCAAGATCGTCAAGCGGGGCGAACGCGGCGAGCTCTGCACTCGCGGCTACAGCGTCATGCTGGGCTATTGGGAGGAGAAGGAAAAGACGTCCGACGTGCTCGACGCCAATGGCTGGATGCACACCGGCGACCTCGCCACCATCGACGTATCAGGCTATTGCAACATCGTCGGCCGCATCAAGGATCTGGTGATCCGCGGCGGCGAGAACCTTTACCCGCGCGAGATCGAGGAGTTCTTGTACCGTCACCCCAAGATCCAGGACGTGCAGATCTTTGGCGTCGCCGACACCCGCTACGGCGAGGAGCTCTGCGCCTGGATTCGCGTCAGGCCGGGCGAAACGCTGACGGCCGAGGAGGTCCGCGCCTTCTGCGACGGCCAGATCGCCCACAACAAGATCCCGCGCTACGTGGAGTTCGTCGATGAATTCCCGATGACGGTGACGGGCAAGATCCAGAAATTCGTGATGCGCGATGCCGTGGAGCAGCGGCTGGGATTGAAGGCGGCGAAGACGGCGTGAGGGACTGAACACTTTGCCACGCAATCGCTGTCATTCCCCGCGAAGGCGGGGAATCCAGTACACTGCGGCTTCTCGATTCAATCACAACCGCCTCTGGAATACTGGATCGCCCGGTCGAGCCGGGCGATGACAGCGAGGCTGGTGCCGACTTCCCTAAACCGTCAGCCCGCGCTGCTGGGCCAGCTCCCTCAGCGACACCTGCGGACGCGCGCCGATGTGCTGGATGACTTCGGCGGCCGCGAGCGCGCCGAGCTCGCCGCACTGCTTGTGCGCGAGGTTACGCGAAAGGCCGTAGAGGAAGCCCGCTGCAAAGAGATCGCCGGCGCCGGTGGTGTCCACCAGTTTCGTGACCGGCGAGGCCGGGGCTGCGACAGCGTCGGTCGGTGTCACCACCACGCAGCCCTTCTCGCTGCGGGTGACCACGCCGAGATTGACGTCGTTGCGCAGCTGCTTCAGGGCGGTGTCGAAATCCGAGGTCATGTAGAGCGAATGCAGCTCGGACTCGTTGGCAAAGACGATGTCGACGGTGCCGTTGCGCATGAGCGAGAGAAACTCGTCGCGATAGCGGTCGACGCAGAAGGAATCCGACAGGGTCAGCGCCACCTTGCGCTTGGCATCATGCGCGATCTTGGCCGCCTTGACGAAGGCGTCCTTGGCGTTCTTGGGGTCCCAGAGATAACCCTCGAGATAGACGATGCCAGCGCCGGCGATCTCGGACGGATCGATATCGGCGGGCGAAAGATCCTGCGCGGCACCGAGATAGGTGTTCATGGTGCGCTCGCCGTCACCGGTGACCAGGATGTAGGAGCAGCCGGTGGCGGGGCCGTCCGTCGCGGCGGGCGTGTTGAAGGCGACGCCGGCAGCGCGGATGTCATGGACGTAGAGCTTGCCGATCTGGTCGTCCTTGACCTTGCCGACATAGGCGGCGCGTGCCCCTAAGCTGCCGATGCCGACGATGGTGTTGGCGGCCGAGCCGCCGGAGACTTCCGTGGCCGGCCCCATGTCCTTGTAGATGGCAGCCGCCCGCGCCTCATCGATCAGGGACATGCTGCCCTTGGTCATGCCGTGCTTGCCCAAAAAGGCCTCGTCGGTCCTGACCAGCACGTCGAACAACGCGTTGCCGATGCCGAGAACGTCATATTTCACGTCAGCCATTCACCTTGATCCTGTTTGGCGGATTGCGAACCCTGCGGAAATCCGCTTCCTGTCATCCCGAAATCTGGCTCGCGGCCTATCACGACCGGGCCTGCGCGAGCAAGCAACGGTATGATAAAGAGCCGATGATCCGCTCCTTCCTGACCGTCTCGACGGGAACACTGGCCTCGCGGCTGATGGGCTTTGCCCGCGATTCCCTGATCGCGGCGCTGCTCGGTACCGGCGCCGTGGCGGATGCGTTCCTGGCCGCGTTCCAGCTCGTCAATGTGGTGCGCCGCCTGCTCAGCGAAGGCGCGCTGAACGCGGCGCTGGTCCCGGCCTGGCTGCGCATCCGTGACCGCGATGGGGCGGCTGCTGCGGCGGCGTTCGCCGGACGCGTGCTCGGCACGGTCAGCGCGGCGCTGATCATAATCTCGATCGGCATTGCCCTGCTGATGCCGCTGATCATGACCGTCATCGCGCCGGGCTTTCTCGGTGCCGGCACGCTCGATCTCGCGGTCCAGAACGCGCGGCTGATGCTGCCTTATCTCGCCTTCGCCGGTCCCGTCACCGTGCTGATGGGCCTGCTGAATGCGCAAGGACGCTTTGCGCTCACCGCGTTCTCGCCGCTGCTGTTCAACATCGCGCTGATCGCCGCGATCGCTTTGCTGCTTGTCTGGCACGCTGACGCCGGCTACGCCGCGTGGCTGCTGGCGGCCACGGTCGGCATCGCCGGCCTGCTGCAACTCCTGATGCTGCTGTCGCAGCGCAGTGCGCGCCTCGCCACGCCTCTGCGCGTCAGTTTCGACAAGGAAATGCGCAGCTTCTTCGCCAAGGCGATCCCCGGCATGATCGCAAGCTCGGGACCGCAATGGCTGATGGTGGCCGGCGCGATCATCGCATCGGCGACGCCGTCCGCGGTATCCTGGCTCTATTTCGCCAACCGCCTGATCGAGCTGCCGCTCGGCATCGTCGGCGTCGCCATGGGCACCGTGCTGGTGCCGGAACTGACGCGCGCGGTGAGCGGCGGTGACCGTGATGCGGTGGCGCACGCGCAATCGCGCGCGCTGGAGCTTGCGACCGGGCTGGCGCTGCCGGCAACGCTCGGCCTGATCGTGCTGGCCGAGCCGATCGTGCGGCTGTTGTTCGAGCATGGCGCCTTCGGTGCCGGGGACAGCGCGGCGACCGCGCATGCCTTGATGTGGCTGGCGCTTGGCCTGCCCGCCCACGTGCTGATCAAGGCGCTGTCGCCGGCCTTCTATGCCCGTAGCGATACGATGACGCCGCTGCTGGCGACGGCCAAAGGCTTTGTGGTCGCGGTCGGCCTCGCCGTGCTGCTCGGCCATTTCTTTGGCGCAAGCGGGATCGCGGCGAGCATCGCGGCCGGCGCCTGGAGCAGTGCGCTCTCGCTGCTTCGGAAAGGCACCAGCGAATTCGGCTTCTCGATCGATTCTGCCGCCCGCAAGCGGCTGCCAAGGATCGTGCTCGCCGCCGCGGTCATGGGCGCCCTGCTCTGGCTGACTACAGGCCTGGTGCCCGCCGAGGCGCACGGCTTCATCAAATTCATCGTGCTGGGCGTGCAGATCGCGGCCGGGATCGCCGTTTACGGCTTGCTGCTGCAAATCCTCGGCGCCGCTTCCTGGCGCGAGGCGGTAGCCGCCTTGAAGCGACCCGCCTAGCCCGGCCCGGTGCGCGGGTCCATCGAATTGCCCTTGACGGGGCAGCGCCGCTGTTGGAAACGACGGCCGAATACCTATGGGAAGGCTTACCATGCCATTCGTTGAACGGGTCTTTTCGGGCGTCCAGCCGACAGGCAATCTACACCTCGGCAATTACCTCGGCGCCATCGTCAATTTCGTGAAGATGCAGGAAACCCACAACTGCATCTATTGCGTCGTCGACATGCACGCGATCACGCAAGGCGTGGATGTCTGGGGCGGACCGGCCGAGCTCGCGCGCAACACCCGCGAAGTGACCGCGGCGTTCATCGCGAGCGGCATCGATCCCAAGAAGCACATCGTGTTCAACCAGAGCCAGGTCTCCGGCCATGCCGAGCTCGCCTGGATCTTCAACTGCGTCGCGCGCATGGGCTGGCTCGGCCGCATGACCCAGTTCAAGGAGAAGGCCGGCAAGGACCGCGAGAACGCCTCCGTCGGCCTGTTTGACTATCCCGTGCTGATGGCCGCCGACATCCTGCTTTACCGCGCCACCCATGTGCCGGTCGGCGAGGACCAGAAGCAGCATCTCGAGCTCTCGCGTGACATCGCGCAGAAGTTCAACAACGACTTTGGTGACTCGATCCTCAACCTCGGCGCCAATGACGGCCTGTTCTTCCCGCTGCCGGAACCCCTGATCACGGGCCCGGCGACGCGGGTGATGAGCTTGCGCGACGGCACCAAGAAGATGTCGAAGTCGGATGCGTCGGACAATTCGCGCATCAATTTGACTGACGATGCCGACACCATCGCGCAGAAGATCCGCAAGGCGAAGACCGATCCGGAGCCGTTGCCGTCAGAGGAGAAGGGCCTCGAAGCCCGTCCCGAGGCCGACAACCTCGTCGGCATCTTCGCCGCGCTCTCCGGCCGCCCCAAGGCGGACGTGCTGCGCGAATTCGGCGGCGGCCAGTTCTCCAGCTTCAAGAACGCGCTGGCGGAGCTGTGCGTCACCAAGCTGGCGCCGATCGCCGGCGAGATGAAGCGCCTCGTCGCCGACCCCGGCCATATCGATTCGATCCTGAATGAAGGTTCCGACCGAGCCCGGGCGATCGCCGACGAGACGATGAAGCTCTCCAAGGACATCGTCGGCTTCATCCGCCGGCGCTAGAGACGGTCGGCGCCAGCGCGCCGGCCGCATCTCCTCTCCCCAACCCTGCGGGAGTGTGGCAGCATGCCGGCCGTGCACATGCCGGGAGATGCATGACCAGCAAGCGACTTTGCTTCGAGCCGGGTCACAAGCCCAAATGCCTCGTCGTCGTCGACGAGACCGCCGAATGGGATCGTGCGGTCTACTATGCCAGCCGCTGGGCGATCCGCGCCGGCGGCGGCGTGGTGATGCTGCGCATCATCGAACCCGAACAGCAGAGCCAGGAATGGCTGGGGGTCGCCGACATCATGCGCGCGGAGGCGCAGGAAGCGGCGGAGGCCGCGCTCGACCGCGCCTCGGGCCGCGCCAACGGCATCGCCGCAATCACCCCGGAGCGGGTGATCCGCGAGGGTGTGCCGATGGAGCAACTGCTGGCGGTGATCGACAAGGACCCTGATATCGCCATGCTGGTGCTCGCCGCCAATCCCGGTGCGGAGGGGCCGGGTCCCCTGGTTGCGCTGCTGGCCCACGCGGTCGGAACCTTCCCGATTCCCGTGACCATCATTTCCGGCGCGCTCAGCGACCAAAGCGTGGATTCACTGTCGTAGCGACGGTGCCTCTTACCCTCCCCTGGAGGGGGAGGGTCGATCGCGCGCAGCGCGAGCGGGGTGGGGTGAAGGTCTATCCTCATCGAATACCGCCCGCGTGGAGAGATCACCCCACCCCGGCGCTTCGCGCCGCCCCTCCCCCTCCAGGGGAGGGCGAGCAGCGCCCTAACTCACTGAAATTTATGGACGAAATTGCTCGTTCCCCTTGATCGTGCGTTCTCCGTCGCCATCTGCTAGTGGAGAGAGCACGCGCCGGCCTTGAACCGGCGACGTCTGGAGAAAACCATGTTCATTCAAACCGAAGCCACCCCCAATCCCGCCACGCTGAAATTCATTCCGGGCCGCGTCGTGGTCGACGGCAGCCCGATGGAATTCGCGAGTCGCGAAGCCGCCACCCGCTCGCCGCTGGCCGAAAAGTTGTTCGAGGTGCCCGGCGTCACCGGCGTGTTCTACGGCTCGGACTTCATCACCGTGACCAAGGCAAACGGTGAATGGCAGCAGCTCAAACCCGCGATCCTCGGTGCCATCATGGAGCACTACATGTCGGGCGCGCCGCTGCTCGCCGGCGGCGCGGCGCAAGACGATGCCGATCTCGATGACGAGGACGAGTTCTTCGACGAGGCCGATGCCGAGACGGTCGACATGATCAAGGACCTGATCGAGACCCGCGTACGGCCGGCGGTCGCCAATGACGGCGGCGACATCACCTTCCGCGGCTTCAAGGACGGCATCGTCTATCTCAACATGAAGGGCGCCTGCTCCGGCTGCCCGTCATCGACCGCGACGCTCCAGCACGGCATCCAGAACCTGCTCAAGCACTTCGTGCCTGACGTGGTCGAAGTCCGACCGATGTGAATTGCACGGCCTGCGCACTGATTCACTCCGTCATGCCCGGGCTTGTCCCGGGCATCCTCGTTTTTGGAGCCGCAAAGTCGTGGATGGCCGGGTCAGGCCCGGCCATGACGGCTAGAACCTTAGGCATCATCCAATTGCCAATGCTATGATCACGTCATGCTGATCCTTGCCATCGATACTGCTCTCGACGCCTGCGCCGCGGCCGTACTCGACACCGAAACGGCCGAGCTCGTTGCGCAGGAGCAGCTTCTCATGAAGCGCGGCCACGCCGAGGCCCTGATGCCGATGATCGCGCGCGTGATGCAATCGGCCGATCTCGCCTTTACCTCGCTCGACCGTATCGCCGTCACCGTCGGCCCCGGAAGCTTCACCGGCCTGCGCGTCGGCATTTCGGCGGCGCGCGGCCTCGCGCTCGCAGCCGAGCGGCCGGCGATCGGCCTGACCACCTTGTCCGCCTATGCTGCCGCCATCGTCGGCCAGAGCAAATCGGCACCCGTGATCTCCGCAATCGACGCGCGGCACGACCATGTCTATTTCCAGATCGTCGCCGGCGACGGCAGCCAGCTGGTGCGGCCGAGCGTCGCTCCCGTCGACGAGGCGATCGCAGCCTCGCAATTCGGCGCACCGCATCTGGTCGGCAATGCCGCAAACATCCTCGCCGAGCGCTGGCCGAACGATGTCCCGCAGCCGGTCGCGGTCGACGCGCAGCCCGCGCCCGATATCGGCTGGGTCGCATGGCTCGGCGCCGCCGCCGATCCCGCGACGAATCCGGCCCGGCCGTTCTATCTGAAGGCGCCCGACGCCAAGCCGGCGGCACCGCCGCCATTTGCAGCACAAGCCGCGACCCCATGATGAGATGGCTGTCGGAATGGTGGCGCGGCGGCATCGCCGCCGTCGAGCCCGCATCCGTGCGTGACGCCGCGCAGCTGGCGCAGCTTCACGGCGCCTCCTTCGCGCGCGGCTGGGGCGAGGGCGAATTCGAGAGCATGGTCAGCGAGCGCAACACGCTCGTGCATCGGTTGCGCCTCGGCCGCAGGACGGTCGGATTCGCGGTATCGCGGATCGGGGCGGATGAAGCGGAAATCCTCTCGATCGCGGTGGACCAGGCCTATCGCGGCCGCGGCCTCTCCCGCACGCTGCTGATGACCCATCTCGGCCATCTCGCGGGGCGCGGCGTGCGCACAATATTTCTCGAAGTTGAGGAAAATAACCAGCCGGCGCGGCGGCTGTACGATGGGGCCGGATTCATGGTGGTCGGGCGCCGCGAACGCTACTATAAGCAGCCGAACGGGGAACAATTGAACGCCCTTCTGATGCGACGTGACTTGTCGTAACATTGGTGGCAGAAAGCGCCCCCGCCAGGCAGACAAGCTATGACCGCACTGAAACCTTCTTCCGCATCCAAGGCGTCCGGCATCGAAGCCCGCTGTGCCGCCACCGGCATGCGCATGACCGAGCAGCGCCGTGTCATCGCCCGCGTGCTCGCGGAGGCGATCGATCATCCCGATGTCGAGGAACTGTACCGGCGCTGCGTTGCCGTCGACGACAAGATCTCGATCTCGACCGTGTATCGCACCGTCAAGCTGTTCGAGGACGCCGGCATCATCGAACGCCATGATTTCCGCGAGGGCCGCGCGCGCTACGAGCAGATGCGCGACAGCCATCACGATCACCTCATCAATCTGCGCGACGGCAAGGTGATCGAGTTCACCTCCGAGGAGATCGAGAAGCTGCAGGCGGAAATCGCCCGCAAGCTCGGCTACCGGCTGGTCGACCACCGGCTCGAGCTCTATTGCGTCCCGCTCGACGACGACAAGCCGACGTCTTAAGTGGCATGATCTTGTCGGAAAACCGCTACACACTTTTCCGGATCATGCCTTAGTGCCGATAGACCTCATCATCTTCGATTGCGACGGTGTGCTCGTGGACAGCGAGGTGATCTCCTGTCGCGCGCATGCGGATGTGCTGACGCGTCACGGTTATCCGATCACCTCGGAGCAGGTGCTGGTCCGCTTCCTCGGCGTGTCCGAGAAAGATGCGCGGCGGATGGTCGAGCAGGAGATCGGTCGCAGCCTCCCCCACGATATAGAGCAGCAGGTGAATGCGGCCACGCTGCAATTCTACGCCAGCGATCTGCAGCCGATCACCCATGTGGCTGCGGCGATCGGCGCGATCGATTTGCCCAAATGCGTCGCATCGAGCGGCACGCCGGAGAAGATCACTCACGGCCTGACCTGTGCCGGCCTTTACGACCTGCTCGCTCCGCACATCTTCTCAGCGAGCCAGGTCGCACGCGGCAAGCCCGCGCCCGATCTGTTTCTGTTCGCCGCCCAGCAGATGAAGGTCGCGCCGGAACGCTGCCTCGTGATCGAGGACAGCGTCCCCGGGGTAACCGGCGCGTCCGCGGCCGGGATGACCGTGCTGGGCTTTCACGGCGGCAGCCACTGCCCGCCGGGTCACGCCGAAAGGCTGCGCGCCGCCGGCGCCGGATCGACATTCGATGATATGCGGCAATTGCCGGAGCTGGTCCGACGGATCGAACCGGCCCGCCCCGTGAGGTAGCCTTTGACCGTCATTCCGGGGCACGTGCAGAGCGCGTGAAGCCGGAATCTCGCCCAAAACCTCCGGATTCCGGGGCACGACTGCATCGCACCCCGGAATGACGGCCCAAGAGGCTCCAGTCGCTGGATTTTCGTCCCTCCAACCTATATTTGAGGGCCGTTCTCCACCACAATTCCGGGTTCCATGACGCCGCCGCGCAAGCTGCACATCAAATCATATGGCTGCCAGATGAACGTCTACGATGCCCAGCGCATGGTGGACACGCTGGCTCCGGAGGGATTCGTGGAGACGGCCAGCGCTGATGACGCCGACCTCGTCATCCTCAACACCTGCCACATCCGCGAGAAGGCCTCCGAAAAGGTCTATTCCGAGCTCGGCCGATTGCGCGTCGCCAAGGACGAGGCCGCGCGCGCGGGCCGCGCGATGCAAATCGCGGTCGCGGGCTGCGTCGCGCAGGCCGAGGGCGAGGAGATCGTGCGCCGCGCGCCTGTCGTGGACGTCGTGGTGGGACCGCAGAGCTATCATCACCTGCCGGAACTGCTGAAGCGCGCCGGCAACGAAGGCCGCGCGATCGAGACCGAGTTTCCCGCCCAGGACAAGTTCGGCTTCCTGGCTCAGCCCAAGCCCGACGCGATCCGCGCGCGCGGCATTTCCGCTTTCGTCACGGTGCAGGAAGGTTGCGACAAGTTCTGCACCTTCTGCGTCGTGCCCTACACGCGTGGCTCGGAGGTCTCGCGCCCCGTCGCCAAGATCGTCGACGACGTGAAGCGCCTCGCCGACAACGGCGTGCGCGAGCTGACGCTGATCGGGCAGAACGTCAACGCCTATCATGGCGACGGACCGGACGGAAAAACCTGGCCGCTCGGCAGACTGCTCGAGCATCTGGCGACGATTCCCGGCATCGCGCGGCTGCGCTATTCGACCAGCCACCCCCGTGACGTCGACGACAGCCTGATTGCCGCCCATCGCGATCTCGGTGCCCTGATGCCGTTCGTGCACCTGCCGGTGCAATCGGGTTCGGACCGCATTCTGGCGGCCATGAACCGGAAACATACCGCCGATGATTACCGGCGGGTCATCGACCGTTTCCGCGCCGCGCGCCAAGACATTGCTTTTTCATCAGATTTTATCGTGGGTTTCCCCGGCGAGGGCGAGCAAGATTTTCTCGCCACCCTCGCGCTTGTCACGCAAATCGGTTACGCTGCGGCTTATTCGTTCAAATACTCCGCCCGGCCGGGAACGCCGGCCGCGGACATTCAGGAGACGGTGTCCCCCGCCGAGATGGACCAGCGATTGGAGCGGCTCCAGGAACTGATCGACAGCCAGCAATCGGCCTTCAACAAGGCTGCGATTGGCTCAACGGTCGACGTGCTGTTCGAGCGTCCGGCGCGCAAGGACGGCCAGATCGTCGGCCGCACCGCTTTCCTGCAGCCCGCCCACGTGATGGCCTCGCCCGACATCATCGGACAAATCCTGCCTGTTAGGATCGACAGCCTCGAACGCTACAGCTTTCTCGGTGAGCTCGTGACGCCGCGTGGGGCGCGCGAGCCCGCTTTATCGCCAGCCATCGGAGCCTGAACCCTTGCCAAAAAGCGCATCGGATTCGTCTTCTCTCGCTCCCAGCCGCAAATTTGACCGCGACATGCAAGTACCGCCCGAGACCCAGGTCGTCATCGACTTCGACGACAACCGCGCCGCTTCCGCGCTGGTCGGCCCCTACGGCCAGCATCTGGCGCAGATCGAGCGGCGGCTCGGCGTCGTCGTCGATTCCAAGGGCAACCACATCACGATCGGCGGCACGCGCGACGGCTGCGACGCCGCACGCCGCGTGCTGGAGATGCTCTACGCGCAGGCCGTGAAGGGGCAGGATCTCGACCAGGGCGAGGTCGAGGGCGCGATTCGCGCGGTCATCGCCCAGGGCTCACTGTTCGAGTTCGACGCCAAATCGGCCAAATCGGCGACCTTCGACAGCATCAATCTGCGCAAGCGCCCGGTGCGCGCGCGCACCGCCGCCCAGGACTCCTATATCCGCGCGCTGAAGCGCCACGAGCTGGTGTTCGGCATCGGCCCGGCCGGCACCGGCAAGACCTGGCTCGCGGTTGCGCATGCCGCGCAGCTGTTCGAGCGCAAAGAGGTCGACAAGATCATCCTGTCGCGACCGGCGGTGGAAGCCGGCGAGCGGCTCGGCTTCCTGCCCGGTGATCTCCGCGAGAAGGTCGATCCTTATCTTCGTCCGATCTACGACGCCCTCTACGATCTCATGGATGCGCGCATCGTCGAGCGCGCGCTCCAGACCGGCGAGATCGAGATCGCGCCCCTCGCCTTCATGCGCGGCCGCACGCTCACCAACGCCGCCATCATCCTGGACGAGGCGCAGAACACCACGTCGATGCAGATGAAGATGTTTTTGACGCGCCTCGGCGAGAACAGCCGCATGATCGTGACCGGCGATCCCTCGCAAATCGACCTGCCGAACGGCCAGACCTCGGGCCTGGCCGAAGCGACCCGCCTCCTGGGCGGTGTCGAGGGCATCGCCCAGGTTCATTTCAAAGCCGAGGACGTGATCCGCCACGAACTCGTGGCGCGGATCGTCGCCGCCTACGAAGGCTCGCCGCAGCGGCCGGCCGCCGGCAAATCCTGACGAGGCAACAGCCGGACCCAGAGAGCGCGGACACGGCGCCCTTGTCCCAGACAACACAATGTCCCATCCCAACCTTCCCATGACCGAGGTCCTCGTCGTCGCCGATTGCTGGCAGCGCGAGCCCGATTCCGAAGCCGTGATCCAGCGCGCGGTTGCGGCCGCCGCCGAGAGTGTCGACGAAGACGTTGCCGACGCTGAAGTGGCGGTGATGCTGACCGATGATGCCGGCATCCGCACCCTCAACAGCAACTGGCGCGGTATCGACAAGCCGACCAACGTGCTGTCGTTTCCCGCGCTTCAGCCGGAGGGCGAGTGGAAGCCGGGCGAGGCGCCGCGCATGCTCGGCGATATCGCGATCGCCTACGAGACCATGCGGCGCGAGGCGGACGAGGAACACAAGCCGTTCGACCACCATTTAAGCCATCTCGCCGTGCACGGCTTCCTGCATCTGATCGGCTACGACCACGAGAACGACGGCGACGCCGAGGAGATGGAAGCCCTGGAGACGCAGATCCTGGCTCACCTTGGAATTCCCGATCCCTATGCAGACCGCGCAGGGACGCACTGAGATGCCGGACTCCGACCCAATTCAAGACAACCCGCGCCACACGGCCAATCTGCCGGCCGTGGTGACCCAGGGCGAGGTGATGCGCCCGACCGCCGATGGCTGGCTCTTGCGCGCCATCCGCACGCTGTTCGGCTGGAAGGCGGGATCGGTGCGCGACGACCTCCAGGTCGTGCTCGATGCGACCACGCCCGACGACACCGGCTTCTCGGCGGTCGAGCGCACCATGCTGCGCAACATCCTCGGTCTGCACGAGCGGCGCATCGCCGACGTCATGGTCCATCGCGCCGACGTCGTCGCGGTGAAGCGCGACATCCCGCTCGGCGAGTTGATGGACCGCTTCGAGAGCGCCGGCCATTCGCGCCTCGTGGTCTACAACGAGACGCTCGACGATCCCGTCGGCATTGTCCATATCCGCGACCTGCTCGCCTTCATGACCGCCCGTGCGCGCGTGTCGGAAGCCACCAAGACCAAGCGCAAGAAGCCGCTGCCGGCCGGGCTCGACCTCCGCACCGTCGATCTGGCGCTGCCGCTCGAGGAAGCGCGCATCATCCGCAAGCTGCTCTACGTGCCGCCGTCGATGCGGGCGATCGACCTGCTCGCGCAGATGCAGGCCACACGCATTCACCTCGCGCTGGTGGTCGACGAATATGGCGGCAGCGACGGGCTGGTTTCGCTCGAGGACATCGTCGAGCAGATCGTCGGCGAGATCGACGACGAGCACGACAGCGACGAGCCGCCCTCGATCGTGCGCCTGCCCGACAATGCCTTCATCGCCGACGCCCGCGCCAGCCTCGACGACGTCCGCTCGGTGATCGGCGAGGATTTCGTCACCGGCGAGGCCGGCGAGGAAGTGGAGACGCTGGGCGGCTATCTCGTCAGCTTCGTCGGGCGCCTGCCGGTGCGCGGCGAGGTGATCTCGGGTCCCGGCAATTACGAGATCGAGGTGCTCGATGCCGATCCGCGCCGCGTCAAGCGGCTGCGCATCTCGACGCGGAAGGAGCGCCCTGCGCCCCGCACTCAGCGCGAGAGCCGGCGCCGCGAGGCTACGCCGGACAGCGGTCAATCGCCGGCCAACGACACGCCCACCCCGCCGCCAAGCGACGGGACCGGCCAACAGTGAGTCCGTTCCAGCGGCTTCGGCAGATTGCGCTTGCCATCATCCTCGCCTGGGGATGGAAGCGCGCCGTCATCGCCATGGGGTGCGGAGCGCTGTCCGTGCTGGCGCTGGCGCCGTTCAACCTCTTCCCGGTGCTGTTCATCACCTTCCCGGTACTGGTCTGGCTGATCGACGGCGCCGGCGCCGGACGACATCGTGGCGTCCCCGCCGCGGCGCTGACCGGCTACTGGTTCGGGCTCGGCTATTTCGTCCCCGGCCTCTACTGGATCGGCTACGCCTTCTTCGTCGAGGCCGACGTGTTCGCCTGGCTGACGCCGTTCGCGGTGCTCGGCCTGCCGGCTTACCTGTCCATCTTCACGGCCATCGGCTTTGCGCTGGCACGCCTGCTCTGGACCAAGAACGCCACGCGCGTGCTTGCGCTTGCGGCAAGCCTCACAATCAGCGAATGGCTGCGCGGTCACCTGCTGACCGGCTTTCCCTGGAACGCGTTCGGCTATGCGCTGTCCGAGCCGCTGCCGCTGGCGCAGACGGCCTCGCTGGTCGGCCTGTGGGGCATGACGTTCCTGACGGTTGCGATCTTCGCGAGCCCCGCGACGCTGATCGACCGCACGCCCGATCGCCGCCTGGCGTGGCGCGTGCCGGCGGCCGCAATTGCGCTCCTGGTTGTCATGAGCGTCTTCGGCGCGATCCGCCTGTCGCTGCATCCGACCACGATGGTCACAGGCGCCAAGCTGCGCCTGATGCAACCGAACCTGCAGCAGGACGCCAAATTCAATTACGCCGCCAAGTCGGAGGTGATGAAAAAATATTTGGCGCTGTCGGACCGCGCCTCCGGCCCGCAATCGACTGGCGTGCGCGATGCCACCATCCTGATCTGGCCGGAATCGGCCTTTCCGTTCTTCCTGACCCGCGAAGCCGACGCGATGGCGCAGATCGCCGATCTTCTGCCCAAGGGCACGGTGCTGATCACGGGTTCGGTCCGCGCGCCCGACCTGCCGCGGGGCACGCCGATCACGCGTGCCTATAATTCGATCTACGTCATCGATCACGACGGCAGCGTGCTCGCAGTGTACGACAAGTTGCATTTGGTGCCGTTCGGAGAATTTCTTCCCTACCAGGCACTGATGGAAAAGCTCGGTTTCGAGCAACTGACGCGTGTGCGCGGCGGCTTTATTCCCGGCACGGTGCGGCATGCGCTGCAGGTGCCCGGCGCGCCGCCCGCGCTACCGCTGATCTGTTACGAGGCAATCTTTCCCGGCGAGGTGGCTGGACGCAATGAACGTCCGGGCTGGATCGTGAACCTCACCAATGACGGTTGGTTCGGCATTTCGACCGGACCCTATCAGCATCTCGAGCAGTCGCGCATGCGCGCGATCGAGCTCGGATTGCCGCTGGTCCGCTCTGCCAATACCGGTATCTCTGCGGTGATCGATCCAGTGGGCCGCACCGTCGCCAGCCTCGGTCTCGGCATCGAAGGCATTTTGGATGCAAGTCTGCCTGCCGCGATATCACCGACGGTCTATGCGCGGGTAGGCGACGTGCCGGCCGCCATGCTCGTCGCGCTGGCCGTGATTCTGGCGGTCCGCCGACGTGTCACCAAGCGGAAGGCCTGATCGCGCCGTCGCCGCGGAGGCGGCCGGAAACTTTTGACAACCGTAGTCCGACGGTTGACAGACTGCACATGGGCTCCCCATTCTGCACCGGCTGCAAAAGACAGTGGGCATTGCTAAATTTCTCCGCAATGTTTCCCAATAAGAGGGTCTGATTTGACGATGCTTGCACCTGAGGCACTCCAGTTGATTGCGCTGAAGGTGGTGTTTGGAGGGCTGAGGAAATGTCGAAAGCGCCCAACCCTGTTGACAAATATGTCGGCAGTCGCGTGCGTATGCGCCGCATCATGTTGGGCATGAGCCAGGAAAAGCTCGGTGAAGCTTTGGGCCTGACTTTCCAGCAGATCCAGAAATACGAGAAGGGCACGAACCGGGTCGGCGCGAGCCGCATCCAGCAGATCGCCGAAATTCTCCAGGTGCCGGTGTCGTTCCTGTTCGAGGGCGGCCCGAGCGGCGTGCCGGGTCCGGATGGCTTCAGCGAAGGCGCCTCGCCTTCCTATGTGTCGGACTTTCTCGCGACGTCCGAAGGACTTGCCCTGACCAAGGCGTTCACGCGAATCACCGATTCGAAGATGCGCCGCTCGATCGTCGATCTCGTCGAGCAGATTGCGGCTCGCGAAGGTCCCGACAAGCGCTGATCGCCATCTCAATGGCGATTTGAGACCGCGTCAAATCTGGCCTATGTCGTCATTTGTGGCCACGCTTGGGTGCGCGTCCGCTTCGATGATGCGATTCAAAGGCACAGATGCGTCCATGGCCAGCTCCAATTGGTTCGATTCCCAAACTATTCTCGATGGCATCCGCCGCTGGGTGGAGGTCGAGACGCCGACGGAAGCGCCTGAACAACTCAACAGGCTGATCTCGATGGTCGCGGAGCAATACCGCGATCTGCCGGTCACGCTGGAGCGCGTCGCCGGCGTCGGTGGCTGCGGCGATCATCTCATAGCGCGCTCGAATTGGGGGCAGGACCGGCCGGGCATCCTGGTGCTGAGCCACCTCGATACCGTTCATCCCATGGGATTCATCGAGCGCCTGCCGTTCAAGGTCGAAGGCGACGTCGCGTACGGTCCCGGCATCTACGACATGAAAGGCGGGGCCTACATCGCCCATCACGCGTTTGCCGCATTGTGTGCCACAGTCGATCGCTCGCCGCTCGGCATCACGCATTTGTTCACCTCCGACGAGGAGATCGGCAGTCCCACCTCGCGCGCACTCATCGAGACGGAAGGGCGCAAGGCCAAATACGTGCTGGTGACGGAGCCGGCGCGCGACGGCGGCAAGATCGTCACTGGACGCAAGGGCGTCGGACGCTTCAAGGTTTTCATCAAGGGCGTGCCCGCGCATGCCGGCTCGCGGCCGGAAGACGGCCGCAGCGCCGTGCGCGAGCTTGGCAACGTCATCCTCGCTCTGGAAGGGATGAACGACCTGACACGCGGCGTCAGCGTCAATGTCGGCGTGGTACGTGGCGGCACGCGCCCCAACGTCACGCCGGAAGCGGCCTATGCCGAGGTCGATCTGCGTGTACTGAGCCTTGCGGACGCAGAGGAGTTCGTCGGCAAGATCCTTGGGCTGACGTCGAAGACCGACGGTGTCACCGTCACCGTCACCGGCGAGCTCAACCGTCCGCCCTACGAGAAGAGCAACGCGGGCGCCTCGCTGTACGAGCACGCGAAGACGCTCGCCGGCGAGATCGGCTTCGAGCTGGTCGACACCCACACCGGCGGCGGCTCGGACGGCAATTTCACCGCGGCCCATACCGCGACGCTTGACGGTCTCGGCGTCGACGGCAAGGGCGCGCACACTCATTATGAGCAGCTCCATGTCTCCTCGCTCGCGCCGCGCGCGCGGCTGCTCCATCGCCTGTACCAGACGCTGCGATGAGCGGGCGCAAATCAGAGCCCGATCGCGATGACAGCGAGCGCGCGTTCTTCGGGCGCCGCAAGGGTCACAAGCTCAGGCAGCATCAGGCCGAGCTGATTGGTCAACTGCTGCCGCATCTGGCGCTCGACATCGACGGTGAGACGCCGGCGGATGCAAGCGATATCTTCGATCCCGCCGCCGACGATGTCAGGCTCGAGATCGGCTTCGGCGGTGGCGAGCATCTCGCGGCCGAGGCACAAAGCTTCGCCACGACAGGCTTCATCGGCTGCGAGCCCTATGTCAACGGCATGGCCAAGATCCTCGCGCAGATCGAGGCCGCCAACATCGGCAACATCCGCCTGTTTGCAGGCGATGCCGCTGAGCTGCTGGCCTGGCTGCCCAAGGCATCGCTGTCGCGGATCGACCTGATCCATCCCGATCCCTGGCCGAAGCGGCGGCACTGGAAACGACGCTTCGTCCAGGACAGGACGATCGCCGCGATGGCGCGCGTGCTGAAGCCGAACGGCGAATTCCGCTTCGTCTGCGACATCGACGATTACTGCGCCTGGACGCTGTCGCATCTTGCGCGTTCGCAGGATTTCGTCTGGCTTGCCGAACGCGCCGACGACTTCAGACAGCCATGGGCGGGCTACACCATGACGCGCTACGGCCGGAAGGCCGCGCGCGAAGGACGGAAGGCTGCGTATTTGCGGTTCAGACGACTCTAGATCGTCTGCCGGTTGCGCCAGAAATTGACGACGCGCTCGGCGGTCGTCGGCATCAGGCGCGTGAAGTTCACGCGCGCGGCCTCGATATCGGCATCGGCCGGCGTGCGGTGCGGCCCGTACCAGAGCAGGATGAGCGCGCGCACCGTGGGCCAGCCGAGATTCAGCACGCGGCCGAGAATGAGGATCGGGTCGTAGCGGTCGCCTGAGATCAGGCGGTCGAGCACAGAGAGGCGAACGCCGGACATCGCCGAAAGCGAGGCGATCGATTCCTCGTATTTGTTCGCCTTGGCGAAGCCCAGCAGCGCGCTCTCGCCGAGATGGCCCTCGCGATGCAGGGTGAGCACCGTGCGCTGGGCCGCGGAGAAATCGCGCCGCGGTCCCGGCGGCAGCGCGGCCTCCTCGATGGCCACCATCGCGCGCTTGATCTCGACCTGGCGCGCGGGATTGACCACGCTGGAGAGCCGCCGGCGGATGACGTCGAGCGTGCCGTCGAGAAGCTGTTTCAGGTTCTCGCCCGAGAGATCACGGCGCTGGCCGATCTTGAGCGTCAGCACGCCGTCCTGCGCCGCACGCTTGATCAGCTCGGAATAGCTGCCAGGCGAGAACACCGCACCGGCATTGCCCGCGGCGCGGCGCACCACGTCGCGATCGCCGCGCTCCACCAGCACGTCGGTGATGACGGAAGACAAAGCGGGGCGCTCCGTCATCGCAAGCAAATGCCCCTGGCCCTTCAGCCGCGCAATCTCGACCAGCGCGGCGTCATCGAGCACGGGCGAGCGGCGCAGCACGGGGCCGGCCACCATGATCTCGTTCTCGCGCGCGAGTTGATTGACCAGATGCGGCGGCGCGTTGTTCAGGTGCGAGAAGCGCTCGGCGAGGTCGACGCGCGAGGCAAGCTCCGCATGCGGGACGAGATCGATCAGGAGGTTGTCGAAGAGATCGATGAGCTCGGGCCGAAGATTGGCGGAATCCTGGAAGAACAGCTCGGAGATGGCGCGCGCGATTTCGCCGCGTCGCCGCGGATCGCCGCGTTTGACGATATCGTCCAGTCCGGGAATGAGCGACGTGGCAACGGTCATGAAAACGCAACTCGTACGGGGCACGCCGCGGGCGCGCCCTTGGTCCAAGCCGCCCCACAATCAGGGAATTTAGCCCCCCGAGGTGAAGGAAGCGTTAGGCCCGGGGCGCCGCGAATCGGGCGCAAAAAGCCTCGTCTGGCCCGCGATGGGCCTTGTCCGGGGGGACAGAAAGCGCTATATCAGCGCCAATTCATCTTCTCATACGATCCGCGTAGTGAGAGTGGGCCCGAAAGGACCCGCTCTTTTTTATTACCCGAACGCGGCTTGGCGGAAGATGCGGCCCGACGCGCTGTCGGGAAGTTCCGAAGCGGGCTTTGAAAATCGTAACCAAGCCTTAACCATCGAGCGCCTTGACCCCTGATATGACCGAACCGAACACTGGTTCCACGGATGCCGAATTGCTGGCCGAGCCGAGGCTCGTGGTCGAGCCGGGCGCGGCGGCACGTGTGTCCGCGGTCGCAGCGCCGGTGCTCGAGGGCATGGGCTACCGCCTGGTGCGGATCCGTATTTCCGGGGAAGCCGGCTGCACCGTGCAGATCATGGCCGAACGGCCGGACGGCTCGATGCAACTCGAGGATTGCGAGGCGATCTCGCGGGCGCTGTCGCCCGTACTCGATGTCGCCGACCCCATCGATCGCGCCTATCGGCTGGAGATCTCCTCGCCGGGGATCGACCGCCCGCTGGTGCGCCGTTCCGATTTCGAGCGCTATTCCGGGCATCTGGTAAAGATCGAGATGGCCGTCGCCCATGAAGGGCGCAAGCGGTTCCGTGGCATGCTTGGTACTGTCGAAGGCGACCAAGTGCATCTGCGTCGCGACGACGTTAAGGCCGGCGACGCCGCCGACGTACTCCTGACGATGGAAGATATCGGCGAAGCACGGCTGGTGCTGACCGACGAGCTGATCGCGGAATCGATGCGCCGCGGCAAGGCCGAGGAGCGCCAGATGCGCCGCGATCTCGGCATCGAGCCGCCACAGGCGCCGCACGCCGAGATCAGTGCGAAAACCACCAAGAACACCAAGCCGCAAAAGAAGCCGGCCCCGACCAATACGAAGAAGCATCGCCTGGCCGCCGAACGCGCGCGACGGGGCGAGATCGAGCCTGACGAAGGAGACTAGCCATGGCAGTCAGCGCCAATCGACTTGAGTTGCTCCAGATCGCCGATGCCGTTGCGCGCGAGAAATCGATCGACCGCGGCATCGTCATCGCGGCGATGGAGGATGCCATCGCCAAGGCGGCCCGCGCACGCTACGGCAGCGAAACTGACGTTCACGCCGAGATCGACCCGAAGAAGGGCGAGCTGCGGCTGTCGCGCCACATGCTGGTGGTCGAGAAGGTCGAAAACCATTCCAACCAGATCTCGCTGGTGGACGCGCAGCGCGCCAATCCCGGCGCCCAGGTCGGCGACACCATCGCCGACACCCTGCCGCCGCTGGAATATGGCCGCATCGCCGCCCAATCGGCCAAGCAGGTCATCGTGCAGAAGGTGCGCGAGGCCGAGCGCGACCGGCAATATCAGGAATTCAAGGATCGCATCGGCGACATCGTCAACGGCGTCGTCAAGCGCGTCGAATACGGCAGCGTGATCGTCGATCTCGGTCGTGGCGAAGCCATCATCCGCCGTGACGAGATGCTGCCGCGCGAAGTATTCCGAAACGGCGACCGCGTCCGTGCCTACATCTTCGACGTCCGCCGCGAGACCCGCGGTCCGCAGATCTTCCTCTCGCGCACCCATCCGCAATTCATGGCGAAGCTGTTCGCGCAGGAAGTGCCGGAAATCTATGACGGCATCGTCGAGATCAAGGCGGTTGCCCGCGATCCGGGCTCGCGCGCGAAAATCGGCGTGATTTCCCGCGATTCCTCGGTCGATCCGGTCGGCGCCTGCGTCGGTATGCGCGGCTCGCGCGTGCAGGCCGTGGTGAACGAATTGCAGGGCGAGAAGATCGACATCATTCCGTGGTCGCCCGACATCGCGACCTTCGTCGTCAACGCGCTGGCGCCGGCCGAAGTCTCCAAGGTCGTGATCGACGAAGACCGCGAGCGCATCGAGGTGGTCGTCCCCGACACCAACAACCAGCTCTCGCTGGCGATCGGCCGCCGCGGCCAGAACGTGCGTCTGGCCTCGCAGCTCACCGGCTGGGACATCGACATCCTGACCGAGCAGGAGGAATCGGAGCGCCGCCAGGCCGACTTCGAGAACTCCACCCGCGTCTTCATGGAATCGCTCAACGTCGACGAAGTGGTCGGCCAGCTGCTGGCGTCCGAAGGCTTCACCTCGGTCGAAGAACTCGCCATGGTGGACCTCAAGGAACTCGCCGGCATCGAGGGCTTCGACGAGGAAACCGCGCAGGAGCTCCAGAGCCGCGCCCGCGAATATCTCGAGCAGCAGGAAGCTGAGATCGAGGCCAGGCGCAAGGAGCTCGGTGTCGAGGACGCCGTCAAGGACGTCCCCGGCGTCACCTCCAAGATGCTGGTGAAGTTCGGCGAGAACGACATCAAGACGGTCGACGACCTCGCCGGCTGCGCCACCGACGATCTGGTCGGCTGGACCGAACGCAAGGAAGGCGGCGAGCAGACCAAGTTCCCCGGCGCGCTCGACGGTATCGACATTTCCCGTGACGATGCCGAGGCGATGATCATGCAGGCCCGCGTCAAGGCCGGCTGGATCACCGAGGCCGATCTGGCCAAGCCCGCTGAGGAGGCTGAGGCCACCGAAGATCAGCCGGCTTAAGGGCAAAGGAGAATGTCGCCCGGATGCTCACCGATACTGACCCCGAACTCGACCATGGCCCGCGGACCGAAAGGTCCGCGACCATGCGGATGTGCGCGGTCAGTCGGCAGGTCCGGCCGATCGACGAGCTGATCCGCTTCGTCATTTCGCCGCAAGGCGACGTAGTTCCAGATCTCAAGCGCAAGCTGCCCGGACGCGGCATGTGGCTCACCGCCTCACGCGGGGTGGTTGCGGAAGCCGTCCGGCGTCACCAATTTAGCAAGGCCTTCAAGCGCGAGCTGCGCATCCCTCAGACGCTTCCTGCCGATATCGAGGCGCTCCTGGTTCGGAGCGTGACGGAAGCCCTTGGGATCGCCGCCAAAGCGGGCCAGGTCGTGGCCGGCTTCGGCAAGGTCGAAAGCGCCCTTCGGGAAGGCACGGCCGGGGTCCTGATCCACGCCAGCGACGGGGCCGCGGACGGAATCCGCAAATTGGACATGCTGGCGCGTCAAAATGCCGGAAATCGCGGCGCCAAGCCGCAGATTCCCGTCGTTACCGCGCTGAAATCGTTAGAATTGGATTTGGCACTGACCCGGTCAAATGTGATACATGCTGCCCTGCTCGCGGGCCCGGCGAGCAAGTCATTCCTGTCACGTAGCCAGATGCTGGTCCGATACCGGATGGCGGACGCTGACAAGACTGCCGAAAAGCCCGGCCAGGATTTCTGAGAGATAAGACGACCCAATAGGACGGTGCGGCAACGCACAACACTGATAAATCAGGATTAGGACTGCTGAATGGTTGATACCAAGACCCCTGACGACAAGAAGCTGAGCGTTCCGAGCAAGACGCTATCGCTCAAGCCGCGCGTCGAAACGGGCACTGTCCGCCAGAGCTTCAGCCATGGCCGCAGCAAGCAGGTCGTGGTCGAGAAGCGCGGCAAGCGCCGCATCGACGGCAGTGCCGAACCGCAGGCTCCAACGGTCGTCGCGAAGCCGGCGCCGGCCGCGCCAACTCCGACGCCCGCCCCGTCGCGCCCTGCGCCGCCGCGCAACGCCGGATCCGGCGTGGTGCTGCGCACGCTGACCGAGGACGAACGTTCCGCCCGCGCCAGCGCGCTGGCCGATGCCAAGGTGCGCGAAGTCGAAGAGCGCCGCCAGGCCGAGGAAGAGGCCCAGCGCCGCGCTGTTCGCGAAGCCGCTGAACGCGTCGAGCGCGAAGCTGCCGAATCCCGCCGCAAGGCCGAGGAAGAGCGTCACCGTCACGAGGACGAAGCCAAGCGCAAGGCAGAGACCGAGGCCAAGAAGCGTTTTGGCGAAGGCGAGCAGCCGGCATCCGCACCGCGCCCCGCAGCCGCCGCCCCGGCCACTCCGGCGCCGCGCACCGGCGCCCCCGCCGCGCGCCCCGGCACCACCACGGCACGCCCGGGAACATCGACCGCGCGCCCCGGAACGACCACAGCGAGACCGGCAGGTGGCCCGTTGGGCCGCGCTCCCGCGGTTGCTGCCGGCCCGGACGAGGACGATGGTCCGCGCCAGATCCGCCGCGGTCCCGGCGGCGCAGCGCGTCCCGTGGTAGCCCCCAAGCCCACCCACAAGCCCGGCCCGCAGAAGGAGCGCGGCCGCCTGACCGTCGTCACCGCGCTCAATGCCGACGAAGTCCGCGAGCGTTCGATCGCCTCGTTCCGCCGCCGTACCCAGCGCCTGAAGGGGCACGCCTCGAACGAGCCGAAGGAAAAGCTCATCCGCGAGGTGGTCATTCCGGAAGCGATCACGATCCAGGAGCTCGCCAACCGCATGGCCGAGCGCGCGGTCGACGTCATCCGCATGCTGATGAAGCAGGGCGCGATGCACAAGATCACCGACGTGATCGACGCCGACACCGCGCAGCTCATTGCCGAAGAGCTCGGCCACACCGTCAAGCGCGTTGCTGCATCCGACGTTGAAGAAGGTCTGTTCGACGCCACCGACGATTCGACCGACACCGAGACCCGTTCGCCCGTGGTGACCGTCATGGGTCACGTCGACCACGGCAAGACTTCGCTGCTCGACGCGCTCCGTCATGCCAACGTCGTCTCCGGCGAAGCCGGCGGCATCACCCAGCATATCGGCGCCTATCAGGTGCTGTCGCCCGAAAGCGGGAAGAAGATCACCTTCATCGACACGCCCGGTCACGCCGCGTTCACCGCGATGCGCGCCCGCGGCGCCAAGGTGACCGACATCGTCGTGCTGGTGGTTGCGGCCGATGACGGCGTCATGCCGCAGACGATCGAAGCCATCAACCACGCCAAGGCGGCGCGGGTGCCGATCATCGTTGCCATCAACAAGATCGACAAGCCCGACGCCAAGCCCGAGCGCGTGCGCACCGAGCTGCTCCAGCACGAGGTGCAGGTGGAATCCTTCGGCGGCGAAGTCGTCGACGTCGAAGTGTCCGCCAAGAACAAGACCAATCTCGACAAGCTGCTCGAGATGATCGCGCTCCAGGCCGATATCCTCGACCTCAAGACCAATTCGGAACGGCCGGCCGAGGGCACCGTGATCGAAGCCAAGCTCGATCGCGGCCGCGGTCCTGTCGCGACCGTACTGGTCCAGCGCGGCACGCTCCGGGTCGGCGACATCATCGTCGCAGGCGCCGAGATGGGCCGCGTCCGCGCGCTGATCTCGGATCAGGGCGAAACCGTGCAGGAAGCCGGCCCGTCGGTGCCGGTCGAAGTGCTCGGCTTCAACGGTCCGCCGGAAGCCGGCGACCGTCTCGCCGTGGTCGAGAACGAAGCCCGCGCCCGCCAGGTCACCAGCTACCGTGCGCACCAGAAGCGCGAGAACGCGGCTGCCTCGATCTCCGGCATGCGCGGCTCGCTCGAGCAGATGATGTCGCAATTGAAGACCGCGGGCCGCAAGGAATTCCCGCTGATCATCAAGGCCGACGTGCAGGGCTCGCTGGAAGCGATCCTCGGCTCGCTGGAGAAGCTCGGCACCGACGAAGTCGCAGCCCGCATCCTGCATGCCGGCGTCGGCGGCATCTCGGAATCCGACGTGACGCTGGCCGAAGGCTTCAACGCCGCGATCATCGGCTTCTCGGTTCGTGCCAACAAGGAGGCCGCTGCGGCCGCCAAGCGCAACGGCATCGAGATCCGCTACTACAACATCATCTACGACCTCGTGGACGACGTGAAGAAGGCGATGAGCGGCCTGCTCGCGCCCACCTTGCGCGAAACCATGCTCGGCAATGCCTCCATCCTGGAGATCTTCAACATCTCCAAGGTCGGCAAGGTCGCCGGCTGCCGCGTCACCGACGGCACCGTGGAACGCGGCGCCAATGTGCGCCTGATCCGCGACAACGTCGTCGTGCACGAAGGCAAGCTGTCGACGCTGAAGCGCTTCAAGGACGAAGTGAAGGAAGTCCAGTCCGGTCAGGAATGCGGCATGGCCTTCGAGAACTACCACGACATGCGCGCAGGCGATGTCATCGAGTGTTATCGCGTGGAGACGATCCAGCGCTCCCTGTAAGTCCAAATCTTACCGAAGCGACTGGATCTTTTTGAGCTGAATTGCGGGAGTGCGATGGCCGGATTTATTCCGGCCATCGCACCGCATTCGTTTCAACAGGACAAATGACAATGCTCGTGTCCCAAACGCGGGCATGACGAGGTGATTTTCGAGAATGCCACGCCATCATCAGAAAAAAAATTCCGCACCCGGCGGAGGCTCGCAGCGTCAGTTGCGCGTCGGCGAGCAGGTTCGCCACGCGATGGCCGAGATTCTGGCGCAAGGCAATGTGCATGATGCGGATCTCGAAGGTCACATCATCACCGTGCCGGAGGTGCGGATGTCGCCCGACCTGAAGCTCGCGACAGTCTATGTGATGCCGCTCGGTGGCCACGACACCGCGGTCGTCATTGCTGCGCTCGAACGCAACAAGAAGTTTCTGCGCGGCGAGGTCGCGCGGCGCGTTAACCTGAAATTTGCACCTGATCTTCGTTTCCGCGTCGACGAACGATTCGACGAAGCGGAACGGATCGAGAAGCTTTTGCGAACACCTGCGGTTCAGAAGGACCTCGAACAGGATTTGGAACAGGATCCGGAGACGGATCGGGAAGAAGAACGATGACCATGGACCCGGCTCACGACACGATCAGCGGCGAACAGGCCGATCAGCGCGACGTGCAGAAAAATAATTTTGCGGATATGGGCGGCGATTCGCAGCCGCATCAGGAGCCGCGCCGCGTCAACAACGATCCGCGTGCCAATGCCAAGCAGAAGGGCAACCAGGTTCGCCGCGACCGGCGCGACGTCCATGGCTGGGTCGTGCTCGACAAGCCGATCGGCATGACCTCGACGCAGGCGGTCGCGGTGCTCAAGCGCCTGTTCAACGCCAAGCGCGCCGGACACGCCGGCACGCTCGATCCGCTCGCCTCGGGCGGGCTTCCGATCGCGCTCGGGGAAGCCACCAAGACCGTTCCCTTCGTCATGGACGGCCGCAAGCGCTACCAGTTCACGGTGTGTTGGGGCGAGGAGCGCGACACCGACGACATCGAGGGCCGGGTGACCGCGACCTCCGACCAGCGTCCGACCCGCGAGGCCATCCTGGCCCTGTTGCCCCGCTTCACCGGGGTGATCGAGCAGATCCCGCCGCGTTATTCCGCGATCAAGGTCCAGGGCGAGCGCGCCTACGACCTCGCCCGCGACGGCGAGGTCGTGGAGCTGGCTCCCCGCCCGGTCGAAATTCACCAATTAACCCTTGTGGATCAACCGGATAACGACCGGGCCGTATTCGAGGCCGAATGCGGCAAGGGCACCTACGTCCGGGCACTGGCCCGCGATATGGGCCGGATTCTCGGCACTTACGGCCATATCTGCGCGCTCAGACGGACCCTGGTCGGCCCATTTGGCGAAAACGACATGATTCCGCTGGATCAGCTGGAGGCTTTGTGCGATAGAGCCGCGTCCGGCGAGGGTAGCCTCGCCGACGCGCTTATGCCCGTTGAGACCGCGCTGGACGACATCCCGGCACTGGCCGTCACTCGGGCTGATGCGGCAAGGCTCCATCGGGGCCAGGCCGTTTTGTTGCGCGGACGGGATGCGCCCACTTGTAGCGGCACAGTCTATGTCACGGTGGCAGGCCGTCTTCTCGCGCTTGCTGAAGTCGGCAATGGCGAAATCATCCCCAAGCGTGTGTTCAACCTGACCGGCCTGACTGCCAGCCCCGGTCCCAACGAGAGAAATTGACGATGTCGATTGCCGCAGAACGCAAAGCGGAAGTCATCAAGACGAATGCCAACAAGGCCGGCGATACCGGCTCGCCCGAGGTTCAGGTCGCGATCCTGTCGGAACGCATCAACAACCTCACCAACCATTTCAAGACCCACGTGAAGGACAACCATTCGCGTCGCGGCCTCTTGAAGCTGGTCTCGACCCGCCGCTCGCTGCTCGACTACCTCAAGAAGCGGGACGAGGCGCGTTACAAGGCGCTGCTCGAGAAGCACAACATTCGCCGTTAAGAGTTCTTGCGCGCGCCAACGGCGCGCGTTTTCGCACGTGGTTTCGAACGAAAGCGCTTATTTTAAGCTTTTTGATCGAGGTTGCGCGCACGTCGGATGCGGGCCGTTGACGGCCAGCATCCGGGCATGATGAGCGAAGATCGCAATTCGGTGTTCGCATTCGTGCCGACTGACAGTCCAGCAGCAATCCGGCGGCTGGGCACAACGGGCAAGGCGCCCGTATGACCCGAAAGGATGGACGCCATCCGAAATCCAAAAACCATGGCAGGATCGCAGGACGCTGATCACCCGCTTCGATCAGCGCCCCGCAATCTTGCGCATGGTTTTTGTTTTTCGAGCCGTCCTTCTTTCGAGAACCCATGAAAGAAGACATCTATGTTCAATAAGCATTCGGTCGAGATCGACTGGGGTGGACGCACTCTCAAGCTGGAAACCGGCAAGATCGCCCGTCAGGCCGACGGCGCCGTCGTCGCCACCTATGGCGAGACCGTGGTGCTCGCCACCGTCGTTGCGGCCAAGGCGCCGCGCGAAGGCGTCGACTTCCTGCCGCTGACCGTCGACTACCAGGAGAAGACCTACGCTGCGGGCCGCATTCCCGGCGGCTATTTCAAGCGCGAGGGACGTCCGACCGAGAAGGAGACGCTGGTCTCCCGCCTGATCGACCGTCCGATCCGTCCGCTGTTCGTCGACGGCTGGCGCAACGAGACCCAGGTGATCGTCACCGTGCTCTCGCACGACATGGAAAACGATCCTGACATCGTCGCGCTGGTGGCTTCGTCCGCTGCGCTGACGCTGTCCGGCGCGCCCTTCAAGGGCCCGATCGGTGCCGCCCGCGTCGGCTTCGCCAATGACGAGTTCATCCTCAACCCGACGCTCGACGAGATGGTCGACACCCAGCTCGACCTGGTCGTCGCCGGCACCGCCGACGCCGTGCTGATGGTGGAATCGGAAGCCAAGGAGCTGAACGAAGACATCATGCTCGGCGCGGTGATGTTCGGTCACCGCCACTTCCAGCCGGTCATCAACGCGATCATCGAGCTCGCCGAGAAGGCTGCGAAGGAGCCGCGCGAAGTCACCGTGATCGACAATTCGGCGCTCGAGAAGGAAATGCTCGGCCTCGTCGAGCAGGAGCTGCGCGCCGCCTACGCCATTCCGGTCAAGCAGGATCGCTACGCCGCGGTCGGCAAGGTCAAGGAAAAGGTGATCGCCCACTACTTCCCGGAAGGGCAGGAGCCGAAATACGACAAGCTGCGCATCGCCGGCGTGTTCAAGGAGCTCGAAGCCAAGATCGTTCGCTGGAACATCCTCGACACCGGCAAGCGCATCGACGGTCGCGACAGCAAGACCGTCCGCAACATCGTCGCCGAAGTCGGCGTGCTGCCCCGCGCCCACGGTTCGGCGCTGTTCACCCGCGGCGAGACCCAGGCGATGGTCGTGACCACGCTCGGCACCGGCGAGGACGAGCAGTACATCGACGCGCTGTCGGGAACGTACAAAGAGACGTTCCTGCTGCACTACAACTTCCCTCCCTACTCGGTCGGTGAGACCGGTCGCCTCGGCGGCACCAAGCGTCGCGAGATCGGCCACGGCAAGCTCGCCTGGCGCGCGATCCACCCGGTGCTGCCGCCGCACCACGAATTCCCCTACACCACGCGCGTGGTGTCGGAGATCACCGAGTCGAACGGCTCGTCCTCGATGGCTTCGGTCTGCGGCGCTTCGCTCGCGCTGATGGATGCCGGCGTGCCGTTGAAGCGGCCGACCGCAGGCATCGCGATGGGCCTGATCCTCGAAGACAAGCGCTTCGCGGTTCTCTCGGACATCCTCGGCGACGAGGACCATCTCGGCGACATGGACTTCAAGGTCGCCGGTACCGAGCAGGGCATCACCTCGCTCCAGATGGACATCAAGATCGAGGGCATCACCGAAGAGATCATGAAGGTGGCACTGGCCCAGGCCAAGGATGGTCGTATCCACATCCTCGGCGAGATGGCCAAGGCGCTCACCAACGCCCGCGCCGAGCTCGGCGAATACGCGCCGCGCATCGAGACCTTCAAGATCGCCACCGACAAGATCCGCGAAGTGATCGGCACCGGCGGCAAGGTGATCCGCGAGATCGTCGAGAAGACCGGCGCCAAGGTCAACATCGAGGACGACGGCACCGTGAAGGTCGCCTCCAGCGACGGCGAGGCCATGAAGGCCGCGATCAAGTGGATCAAGTCGATCGCCTCCGATCCGGAAGTCGGCCAGATCTATGACGGCACCGTCGTCAAGGTGATGGAGTTCGGCGCCTTCGTGAACTTCTTCGGCTCCAAGGACGGTCTCGTCCACATCAGCCAGCTCGCTTCGGCGCGCGTGCAGAAGACCTCCGACGTCGTCAAGGAAGGCGACAAGGTCAAGGTCAAGCTGCTCGGCTTCGACGATCGCGGCAAGACCCGCCTGTCGATGAAGGTGGTCGATCAGACCACCGGCGAAGACCTCGAGGGCAAGGGCGGCGAGGGCGAGAAGGCCCCGCGCGAAGCCGCCGGCGAGTAAGCGCTCGCTACACTGCAGAAAAACGAAAGGGCGGCCGAAGGGCCGCCCTTTTTGTTTGTGTTCGCTCCGGGCGAGATGCGCCCCCTCTCCCGCTTGCGGGGGAGGGTTTGGGTGGGGGTGCTTCCGCAAAGAGACTCCCAACGACGAGAGAGCCCCCACCCGCGCCTTCGGCGCGACCTCCCCCGCAAGCGGGAGAGGTTGCACCGAGCCCGAGGTGAGATCAGTCGATCTCAGCCCGCGATGTCGTAACGGTCGAGGTTCATCACCTTGGTCCAGGCCTTGGCGAAGTCCTTTACGAACTTTTCCTTGGAGTCCGACGAAGCATAGACCTCGGCGAAGGCGCGGAGCTGCGAGTGTGCGCCGAAGATCAGGTCGGCGCGCGTGCCGGTCCACTTCACCGCATTGGTCTTGCGGTCGCGGGCCTCGTAAGTGCCGTCGGAAGCCGGCGTCCATTGCGTGCTCATGTCGAGCAGGTTGACGAAGAAGTCGTTGCTCAGCGTGCCCACCTTGGCGGTGAAGACGCCGTGCTTCGAGCCGTTCGCATTGGCGCCGAGCACGCGCAAGCCGCCGACCAGCGCGGTCAGATCGGGGCCGCTCAGCTTCAGAAGCTGCGCGCGATCGACGAGGGCCTCTTCCTGCTGCAGGAACTGATGCTTCTTGCCGACATAGTTGCGGAAGCCATCGGCCCGCGGCTCGAGCGGCGCGAAGGACTCAGCGTCGGTCTGCTCCTGTGAGGCATCCATGCGGCCCGGCGTGAAGCCGACCTTCACGTCGACGCCGGCATCCTTGGCGGCCCTCTCGACCGCGGCAGAACCGCCGAGCACGATGAGATCCGCGAGCGAGACCTTCTTCGCGCCTGAGGACGCGTTGAAGTCCTTCTGGATCGCTTCAAGCTTGCCGAGAACCTTGGAGAGCTGAGCCGGCTGGTTCACCTCCCAATCCTTCTGCGGGGCAAGACGGATGCGCGCGCCGTTGGCGCCGCCGCGCTTGTCGGAGCCGCGGAACGTCGAGGCGGACGCCCAGGCGGTCGAGACCAGCTCGGAGACCGACAGACCCGAAGCCAGGATCTTGCTCTTCAGCGCAGCGATGTCCTGCTCGCTGGCCAGCTCGTGATTCACGGCCGGAATCGGATCCTGCCAGATCAGCGTTTCCTTCGGCACCAGAGGGCCGAGATAGCGCTGGATCGGACCCATGTCGCGATGGGTGAGCTTGAACCAGGCGCGGGCGAAGGCGTCCGCGAACTGAGCCGGGTTCTCCAGGAAGCGACGCGAGATCTTCTCGTAGGCCGGATCGAAGCGCAGCGAGAGGTCGGTCGTCAGCATGGTCGGCCGATGCTTCTTCGACTTGTCGAAGGCGTCGGGAATGATCGCGTCGGCGCCCTTGGCGGTCCACTGGTTCGCACCGCCCGGGCTCTTCGTAAGCTCCCATTCGTAGTTGAACAGGTTCTCGAAGAAGTTGTTGCTCCACTTGGTCGGCGTCGTCGTCCAGGTCACTTCGAGACCGCTGGTGATGGAATCACCGGCGAGGCCCGAAGCGTGCTTGCTCTTCCAGCCGAGGCCTTGATCCTCGAGCGCGCCCGCTTCCGGCTCCGGACCGACCAGCGACGGATCGCCGGCGCCGTGAGTCTTGCCGAAGGAGTGGCCGCCGGCGATCAGCGCGACGGTCTCTTCGTCGTTCATCGCCATGCGGGCGAAGGTCTCGCGGATGTCCTTGGCCGCGGCAACCGGATCCGGCTTGCCGTTCGGGCCTTCCGGATTGACGTAGATCAGGCCCATCTGCACCGCGCCGAGCGGCTCGGCGAGCTGGCGTTCACCGCTGTAGCGCTCATCACCCAACCACGTGCCTTCGGGACCCCAATAGAGCTCTTCCGGCTCCCAGACGTCCGCGCGTCCGCCGGCGAAGCCGAAGGTCTTGAAGCCCATCGATTCCAGCGCGACGTTGCCGGCGAGAACCATCAGGTCGGCCCAGGAGAGCTTGCGGCCGTATTTCTGCTTGATCGGCCACAGCAGCCGGCGTGCCTTGTCGAGGTTGGCGTTGTCGGGCCAGCTGTTGAGCGGTGCGAAACGCTGCTGGCCGGCACCGGCGCCGCCACGGCCGTCGGTGATGCGGTAGGTGCCTGCGCTGTGCCAGGCCATGCGGATCATGAGACCGCCATAGTGACCGAAATCGGCGGGCCACCACTCCTGCGAGTCCGTCATCAGCGCGGTCAGATCCTTGACGACCGCGTTAAGGTCGAGCGTCTTGAATTCCTTGGCATAGTCGAATTCGCCGCCCATCGGATCGGACAGGCCGGAATTCTTGTGCAGCATCTCGATGCTGAGCTGAGTTGGCCACCAATCGCGGTTCGCTGGCACGCGTTTTCCACCCGAAAACGGGCACTTCGAAGTGTCGTCCATGAATACCTCCTCTGGTGGCGTCGAACTTGCGCCTTTGACCAGGTAGAACCACTCTAAGCGTCGCGTCCTATCAGGTAAAGTTGACTTTAATGATCGCTGCGATAGGATTTTCTGATGATAAACCTGACGCTGCGCCAGCTCCGGTATTTCGACGCGCTGGCGCGTCATGGCCATTTTGGCCGGGCGGCCGAGTCCTGCTCCATCTCGCAACCGGCCTTGTCGATGCAGATCAAGGAGTTGGAGGAGACGCTCGGCGGCCTGCTGCTGGAGCGCAGCGCCCGGCAGGTGGCGCTGACCCGGTTCGGCGAGGAGCTCGCGCAACGCGTTCGCGACATTTTGCGCTCGGTCGATGAGCTCGGCGATTTCGCCCGCGCCTCGCAGGACCGCTTCGCCGGCCGCCTGCGCATCGGCATGATCCCGACGATCGCGCCGTATCTGCTGCCCACCATCACGAAGAATCTGACGCGCATGCATCCGGAGCTCGACATCCGCGTGCGCGAGACGATGACGCCGCGGCTGATCCAGGAGCTGGTGGAGGGACGGCTCGACACCGCCATCGTGGCGCTGCCGGTGTCCGAGCCTTCGCTCACCGAGGTCGCCCTGTTCGAGGAGAAATTCCTGCTGGTCCGGCCGAGCGCAGATGAGGGGACCCCGGCGCCGTCGCGCGAGATGATGCGCGAGATGCGACTGTTGCTGCTCGAAGAGGGACACTGCTTCCGCGATCAGGCGCTGTCGTTTTGCAACATGCAGTCGGCGCCGCCGCGCGAGATGCTGGATGCCAATTCGCTGTCGACGCTGGTCCAGATGGTCAGCGCCGGCATCGGGGTCACGTTGATCCCGGAGATGGCGGTGCCAGTGGAAACGCGATCGGCGTCGGTCTCGCTCGCGCGCTTCCGCGACCCGCAGCCATTCCGCACCATCGGCATGGTCTGGCGCAAGACCAGCCCGCTGGCGCGGCAGCTGCTGCAAATCTCCGAAGTGGTGTGCCTGTCGGCCGGCAAAGTGCGCGCACGCCCGCCTGTGCGCAGCCAGCGGGCCTGAGGGTACGATGTCGCACCCGATCATCCGCCCCGCCCGCGCCGACGAATATGACGAGGTCGGCCGCGTCTGGATGGAGAGCTGGGTCTCGACCGGCCTCGGCGAGGCCAGCGACTTTCTGCTCGCCAATCTCCGCGCGCGCATCCGGCGCGAGATCGAGAACGGCTGGAGCCTGTTCGTCGCTGATGATCGCGGCACGATCGCCGCCATGCTGGCGCTGCATGTGCCAAAACTCTATCTCGACATGCTTTTCGTCGGACCCGACTATCAGGGGCAATCGCTCGGGCGAAAGCTGCTCGCCTTCACCCGCACGCAAATGCCGGATGAGATGTATCTGCGCTGCGTGCGCGAGAACGAAAAAGCCTGGCGCTGGTACGAGCGCGAAGGTTTTGTATTCGAGAAGCAGGAAATCGAGCCGTCGAACGGGTTCATGATGAAATATTATCGGTGGCAGAAGACGTCATAGGTTCTGCTTGCGGAGGCGCCCCGCACGCTCTAGTTTGCGGATTGCATCTCAGCAATTCCGCTCCCGAGTCATGTTACGCAATCTCGCCGTCACCGCCCTGTTCGCGTCGCTTTGTGCGTCGACCGGATGGGCCCAGTCTCCCTCCGCTCCACCAACTGCCACACCCCCGGCAACAGCCAAGCCTGTTGCGAAAAAGGCTGCGCCGAAGGCCAAGCAGCCGGCAGCGAACAAACCGCAAGCGGTGGACGTCGGCCCCTGCAAGCTCGGCGTAATCTCCGTGATCGGGGAGCGCTACTCCGTCCAGAAGTTCGGGCTGACCATCTTCGAGAACGAGGAGGCCGAAGTTCCTATCGACTGGGGTCTCGACGATCTCGTGTTTGCGCGCGTGAAAGCGGCAACCGGCGGCGATCCCGGTGTTCGCAGGATCGCCTACCCCAAGGGCGCCTTCGAACCGTTCTATCATCCGAAATCGCGATTCATTCCCGATCCCAACGAACGCCTGCCAGCGATCGTGCGTGGCATCACGCCGAACGTGAGCTGCGATCGCTATCTGGTTGCGACGACGTACAAGGGAGAATTGCCGGGCAGCCGCATGATGTTGAACGGAATCGGCACATTCAATCAAGGGCTCGGAAATCTGATCCGGCATTCGCATTTGTTCGCGAACATCTCGATCAACCTGATCGACGGCCGGAGCTACGAGGAGATCAAGCGCCCCTTTGTAAATTTCGGCGCGAACTTCGCCGCAAGTATGCGACTGACCGAAGACCCGCTTAACAAGCTCGACAATGACCAGTTCCCCAACCCGCCCGCGACCGCTTCGAGCAGCGCGATCCTGCGCGAGAGAACGCGGGCGCTCATCACCGACAGGCTCGATCGGGGGCTTCCCGGCTATCTGAAGCAAGACTGACACGCACTCATTCGCGTCGACCAAGATGTTGACGACCGATCGCTGCATCGGACCAACCGTAGTGCGTTGCGATTTCGAAGCAGACACGCGATGAATAGCCTCGCCCGCCTCACGCAGATGGAAGGTTCCCCGCCATGATCAAGCTCTATTGGTCGCCCCGCTCGCGTTCGTTCACGACGCTCTGGCTGATGGAAGAGAGCGGCCTTGCCTATGAACGCGTGCTGACCGACATCTCGACTGGCGCCCAGAAGGCGCCGGGCTATCTGAAGATCAATCCGATGGGCAAGGTTCCCGCGCTCAGCGATGGCGAAGCCGCACTCGGCGAAGCCGCCGCGATCTGCGCCTATGTTGCCGACCGCTATCCGGAGACGAAGCTTGCGCCTGCCGTGACCGATCCGCGCCGCGCCCGCTATCTGCAATGGCTGTTCTTCTCGCCGGGCTGCATCGAGCCCGCCATCATCCAGATCTTCACCAAGATCGAAATCCCGACCTCGACCGCAGCCTGGGGCAGCGCGACGCAGGTGTTCGACGTGCTGGAAGCTGCGCTTGCCAAGGGGCCGTGGATTCTCGGCGAGGAGTTTTCGGCCGCGGACATCACGATCGGCTCGGGCCTGAATTACGCGGTGCGCCTGTTCAAGATGGCGCCCTCGCGCCCGGCGTTCGATGCCTATCTCGCGCGCTGCATGGCACGTCCTGCGTTCCAGCGGGCGGAGAAGATCGCGGCGGGTTAGCCGAACTCTCGTAGGGTGGGCAAAGCGTAGCGTGCCCACGTCTTCTGTCTATCGCCATCACGAAGAGATGGTGGGCACGTCGCTTACGCGCCTTTGCCCACCCTACCGCAGCGTCGTCTATTCCGTCTTCAAATCGTCAGGCCTCGGCATCAGGACGATGTTGTAGCCGGAATCGACATAGTGGATCTCGCCGGTCACGCCGCCGGAGAGATCCGACAGCAGATACAGCGCCGAGCCACCGAGCTCGTCGAGCGTGACGCCGCGGCGGAGCGGCGAATGCTTTTGCATGAAGGCGAACATCGCGCGCGCCTCGCCGATGCCGGAGCCGGCAAGCGTGCGAATGGGGCCCGCGGAGATCGCGTTGACGCGGATGCCGCGCGGTCCGAAATCGGCGGCGAGATAGCGTACGGAGGCTTCCAGCGCCGCCTTGGCCACGCCCATCACGTTGTAGTTCGGCATCGCGCGCTCCGAGGCGCCGAAGGTCAGCGTGATCATGCTGCCGCCCTCGGTCATCAGCTCGGCGGCGCGCTTCGCCACTTCCGTGAACGAGAAGCAGGAGATCACCATGGTGCGTGAAAAGTTCTCGCGGCTGGTGTCGGCGTAGCGGCCCTTCAGCTCGTTCTTGTCGGCAAAGCCGATCGCATGGATGACGAAATCGAGCTTGCCCCACTTGTCGCGCAGCACATCGAAGGTCGCATCGACGCTGGCGATGTCCTCGACATCGCACGGCAGCACCAGATCGACGCCGAGCTGCTCCGCCAACGGCTTGACGCGCTTGCCGAGGGCCTCGCCCTGGAAGGTAAAGGCAAGCTCGGCGCCGTGCGCATGCAGCGTCTTCGCCATGCCCCAGGCGATCGAATGATCATTGGCGATGCCCATGATCAGACCGCGCTTGCCTTTCATCAGACCTTCCATCTCTCGATCACCTTCCGCTTTCGTCGTACCCGAGCTTGTCGCGGGCATCCACGTCCTTCGCAGCATGGGCCCCAGACGTGGATGGCCGGGACAAGCCCGGCCATGACGAGAAAATCAACAGTGCGCCAACAACGACGTCACACATCCATTCGGCTGAACACCAGCGTGGCGTTCGTGCCGCCGAAGCCGAAGGAGTTCGACAGCACGGTGCCGATCTTGACGTTGTCGATGCGCTTGCGCACGATCGGCATGTCGGCGAACACGGGATCGAGCTCCTGGATATGCGCGCTCTCGCAGATGAAGCCGTTATTCATCATCAGCAGCGAGTAGATCGCCTCCTGCACGCCGGTGGCGCCCAGCGAGTGGCCGGTCAGCGCCTTGGTCGCCGAGATCGGCGGGCACTTCTCGCCACTTCCGAACACGCGGCGGAGCGCGTCGATCTCCGGCGGGTCGCCGGCCGGCGTCGAGGTCGCGTGCGGATTGATGTAGTCGACCTTGGTCTTCACCGTCGACATCGCCATGCGCATGCAGCGCTCGGCGCCTTCGCCTGAGGGGGCGACCATGTCGTAGCCGTCCGAGGTCGCGCCGTAGCCGACGATCTCGCCGAAAATGCGGGCGCCGCGCGCCTTGGCATGTTCGAGCTCTTCCAGCACCAGCACGCCGGCACCGCCGGCGATGACGAAGCCGTCGCGGTTGACGTCGTAGGGACGCGAGGCGGTGGCGGGCGTGTCATTGTATTTCGAGGACATCGCACCCATGGCGTCGAACAGCACGGAGAGCGACCAGTCCAGCTCCTCGCAGCCGCCGGCGAAGATGACGTCCTGCTTGCCGATCTGGATCGTCTCATAGGCATTGCCGACGCAATGGTTCGACGTCGCGCAGGCCGACGAGATCGAATAGTTCACGCCCTTGATCTTGAACCAGGTCGCAAGCGTCGCCGAGGCCGTGGACGACATCGCCTTCGGCACCGCAAACGGTCCGACACGCTTCGGTCCCTTGGTGCGGGTGATGTCGGCGGATTCGACGATGGTGCGGGCGGAGGGGCCGCCGGAGCCCATGATGATGCCGGTGCGGATGTTGGAGACTTCGTCAGGCGATAGACCGGAGTCCTGGATCGCCTGTTCCATCGCGACGTGATTCCATGCCGCGCCCTGACCGAGGAAACGCATCGCGCGGCGGTCGACCACCGTGGCGGGATCGAGCGTCGGCGCGCCCTGCACCTGCGAACGGAAGCCGAGCTCTGCATATTTCTCAGCCCGCGAAATGCCTGACTTTGCCTCGTGAAGGCTCGCAAGCACTTCCTGGGTGTTGTTTCCGATCGACGAGACGATGCCCATCCCGGTGACCACAACCCGCCTCATGACAGCCTCGCCTTAATCGTTGTTGTCTTGGTGATGCGCTCAGCCCAGGCTCGTGCCCTGCTTGAACAGGCCAACCTTCAAGTCCTTGGCGCGATAAATAATCTGGTCATCGACCGAAAGCCACCCGTCGGCGATGCCGAGCACCAGCTTTGAACGCATCACGCGTTTGATATCGACGTTGTACACAACCTTGCGGGCCTCGGGCAGCACCTGGCCGCTGAACTTCAGCTCGTTCAGTCCAAGCGCGCGACCACGACCTTCGCCTCCGGTCCAGCCCAGGTAAAAGCCGACCATTTGCCACAGCGCGTCGAGGCCGAGGCAGCCGGGCATCACCGGGTCGTTCTTGAAGTGGCAGCCGAAGAACCAGAGGTCGGGCTTCACGTCGAGCTCGGCGCGCACCACCCCCTTGCCGAACTCGCCGCCATTGTCACTGATGTCCGTGATGCGGTCGAACATCAGCATCGGCGGCAACGGCAGCTGGGCATTGCCCGGGCCGAACATCTCGCCGCGGCCGCAGGCCAGCAGATCTTCGTATTCGTAACCGTTGCGCCTGTTCAGCATGCACGAGCCTCTGTTTGAATTCCGATTGAGCGGCGCTTTTTGGCGAAAATGGGCCCCGTCTCGGTCGGAGAGCAACGCCAATTGCCACCGTCAGGCGCTGCGCCCGCATGCCCCGATTGGACTGCGGACCGGGCTTCGATGCCCGGCTGCCGCCAAAATCGGCTAAGCGGAACCGCGCGCTCTCTAACACAGGCTATTTCGGGTAGCAAAGCGCATCCATGAAGGTAAAATGACGCGATCCCGGCCCAGTTCCAAGCCTGATTAGAACCTCTCTAGTTGCGAGAAACTTGCATCTGCATCTTTCTGTTCTTATATTACGGAGAGATATTGTTCACGCGTGCCCGAAATCTGGAAATGAGCGAGAATACTGCGCCCCATCACGACGACGACGTCCACTCCGCGGCCCTGCTGTCCGGCCGCCAGCCGGCTCTCACCGGCTGCCCCTGGCACGACGTCAACGAAATGCTCCAGTCCGCCGGACTCCGTCCGACGCGTCAGCGCATGGCACTGGGCTGGCTGTTGTTCGGCAAAGGTGCTCGCCACCTCACGGCTGAAATGCTCTACGAGGAAGCCACACTGGCCAAGGTTCCGGTGTCGCTGGCTACTGTCTACAACACGCTGAACCAGCTCACCGATGCCGGCCTGCTCCGCCAGGTCAGCGTCGACGGCACCAAGACCTATTTCGACACCAACGTCACCACCCACCATCACTACTATCTCGAGAACAGCCATGAGCTGGTCGACATCGAGGATCCGCATCTGGCGCTGTCCAAGATGCCGGAGGTGCCGGAGGGTTACGAGATCGCGCGCATCGACATGGTCGTGCGCCTGCGCAAGAAGCGCTGAGGTCTTCCTAGAATCGCTGAATTGATCGTCATGGCCGGGCTCGTCCCGGCCATCCACGTTTTGGGCCGACACGAAAGTCCGTGGTTGCCCGGGACAAGCCCGGGCATGACGTTCGAGCAGCAGCTGCTCTATCGCGTCAGTTGACCTGCTCGTCCGAATACACGCCCCAGAGGCGCTCCTGCTGGATCCAGCCGTCGAAACCGTTGCCGGTGACGCGGCACCAGTTTGCAGCGCACTTCTTTACCTGCGTGACGACGCCGGCCTGGAGTCTTGCTGCGACCGCGCTGTCGAGGTCGGCGCGATCGTAGATCGGGGCGAGGTCGTCCTTGTGCTTCATGGTGACGACCGCGGTGCGGCGGCCCGACAGCAACGAGTGATAGACCCAGCCCTCGGCGCCTTCGGAATCGCGCACCCGGCGCCAATTCTCGAACTCGGCGGTGATTTCCACCGGCAGGCCCGAACGGGTGTAGACCCAGGCCACGTCATTGTCCTTGGTCGGGCCGGCGCGGACGTTCACATGATCCGATTTGAGGCTGACATAGCGCGGCACCGGCAGGCCGCTTGCGGTCTGGGGCGTCGTATCCTTGGCCGAATGCGAGGGGCCGACCGAAGCGCTCAACCAGGTGCAAACGAGCGCCATCACCGAACAAAAACGCCCCAACGCCATCAACCCGTCTCCTGTCGAAGACCCGGCCCGAGCCGGTCCTCACCCCAAATTCCAAAACCTGCCGCGCAACCCCCTGACCCGCCCCACGCGGGTGTTCCCCAAACCGGGCTCCTTGAAGCCTTGACCCGTGGTTCTTGTCTTGGCCCGGCCTTCTGCTAGAGAGGACGGGCACTTGAACAACCAGTTTGCCCCGATTTTCCGGCCGGAAATATCGGGAGAGCTTGAAGGAAACGCCGGGGACGGACACGGCAAGGGCAGTGTCGAACAACCGGGTTAATGAGACCTCAACGACCGGCCTTTGGCGACAGAGGCGGCTTGCGACGCCTCATGAGAGCAGGACATGTCGGTGAAGAAAAAGCCCCTCGTCGTGGTGACGCGCAAGCTGCCGGATTCGATCGAGACGCGGATGCGCGAATTGTTCGACGCGCGGATCAATCTCGAGGACACGCCGATGTCCGCCGATCAGATCGCGGAAGCCGCACGCACCGCCGACGTGCTGGTTCCGACCGTCACCGACCATATCAGCGCCGACATCATCAACCAGCCCGACTGCAAGCTGCGGCTGATCGCCAATTTCGGCAACGGCGTCGATAATATCGACGTCGAGGCCGCACATGCTCGCGGCATCACCGTCACCAACACGCCGAAGGTTCTGACCGAGGACACCGCCGACATGACCATGGCGTTGATCCTCGCCGTGCCCAGGCGGATGATCGAAGGCGCCTCGATCCTGACGGAAGGAAAGCCCTGGCCGGGCTGGTCGCCGACCTGGATGCTTGGGCACCGCATCGGCGGCAAGCGGCTTGGCATCATCGGCATGGGCCGCATCGGCCAGGCGGTGGCGCGCCGCGCCCGCGCCTTCGGCCTGCAGATCCACTATCACAACCGCCGTCCCGTCGCGCCGAAGATCGCTGAGGAGCTTGGCGCGACCTATTGGGAAAGCCTCGATCAGATGCTGGCGCGGATGGACATCATCTCGGTGAACTGTCCGCACACGCCGGCGACCTATCATTTGCTCTCGGCGCGGCGGCTGAAGCTGATCCGCAAGGACGCCTACATCGTCAACACCGCGCGCGGCGAGGTGACCGACGAGGACACGCTGATCAAGCTGATCGAAGGCGGCGAGATCGGCGGCGCCGGTCTCGACGTCTACGAGCACGAGCCCGCGGTCAATCCAAAGCTGGTGCGGCTCGCCAAGGCCGGAAAGGTGGCGCTGCTGCCGCATATGGGCTCGGCCACGATCGAAGGCCGCGTCGAGATGGGCGAGAAGGTGATCATCAACATCCGCACCTTCCTCGACGCTCACAAGCCGCCGGATCGCGTGCTGCCGAGCATGCTCTGAGGTTTCGGCCTCACGCGTCACACCCTCATCTCCTCACCATGAGGGTCTACTGTCTGCGCGTCTCGCGCTTGCGCCAGTCGGCGACGAAATCGATGAAGGCGCGCAGCGCGGGCGGCGTCTGGCGCCGGCTCGGGTAGTACAGGAACGGGCCGGGAAACGGCTCGCACCAATCTTCCATCAGGCTGACCAGCGCGCCGGACTTCAGGGCTTCGCCGACATAACCGTCGAGGCTTGCCCAGATGCCCGCGCCGGCGAGCGCGGCCTGCATCGCAAGGTTCATGTTGGTCGAGATCAGCTTGGCCGGCGGATCGACCTTCACGATCTGGCCGGCCTTCTCGAACTCCCAATCGTGCATCACGCCGCTCGAATACCGGGCGCGGATGCAATCATGATCGAGCAGATCCTTCGGATGCTTCGGCTCGCCGCGGCGCGCGACATAATCGGGCGAGGCGACGACGACATAGTGCTGCGGACCGCTCAGCGGGATCGCCACCATGTCCTGCGCGAGATGCTCGCCATAGCGCACGCCGGCATCGTAGCCCCCGCTCACGATGTCGACGAAACCGCTTTCGGACACGACGTCGAGATCCACCTGCGGATGCGCGGCGAGAAACGGCCCGACCATCGGCGCCAGCACGAGATCGACCGCCGGGGGCGGCGCGTTGATGCGCAGACGGCCGGAGGCGACCTCGCGCAGGCCCCGCACCTCCGCCAGGGCATCGCCGACATCGCGCAGTGCAGGTGCCACCCGCGACAGCAGCAGCTCGCCCGCCTCGGTCAAGGCGACGCTGCGGGTGGTGCGGTTCATCAGGCGGACGCCGAGGCGCTCCTCGAGGTCGCGTAGGCGCTGGCTAAGGCTCGACACCGACACGCGAATTTCGACCGCCGCACGCCGGAAATTCCGGGTGCGGGCGACCGCCACGAAGACGTCGAGATCGCGCAGGTCAGGCTCGGTCATTGTTCGGTAATGTGAACAAGGCATTCCAGATTGTCCAGCTTATCGACGCAATGGACCAGGCGCATATCCACCCTCGTCACGCGGCGCAATCAGCCTGCCGCCTTTCGAGGAGAGCCATCATGGAACAGCACAAACTCGGTTCAACCGGCCCCAGCGTCTCTGCCCTTGGTCTCGGCTGCATGGCCATGTCGGACGCCTATGGCCCGGCCGATCGCGGCGAGAGCATCGCCACGGTCCATGCGGCCCTCGACGCCGGCATCACGCTGCTCGACACCGGCGATTTCTATGCCATGGGCCACAATGAAATGCTGATCCGCGATGCGCTGAAGGAAGTGGCGCGCGACAAGGTGCAGATCAGCGTCAAGTTCGGCGCGCTACGCGGCCCCGCCGGTGAATTCACCGGCATGGATTGCCGCCCTGCCGCGATCCGGAATTTCCTCGCTTATTCGCTGCAGCGGCTCGGCACCGACTATATCGACATCTACCGCCCGGCGCGGCTCGACCCCAACGTTCCCATCGAAGAGACCATCGGCGGCCTCGCCGATCTCGTGAAGGCCGGCTACATCAGGCATATCGGCCTGTCCGAGGTCGGCTCCGACACCATCCGCCGCGCGCATGCCGTGCATCCGATCGTCGATCTCCAGATCGAATATTCGCTGATCGAGCGCGGCATCGAGCGCGACATTCTCAAGACCTGCCGCGAGCTCGGCATTGGCATCACCGCCTATGGCGTCCTGGCGCGCGGCCTGATCAGCGGCCATTGGTCGAAGGACTCGGGCAGGGCGGGCAAGGACTACCGGCTGATGACGCCGCGCTTCCAGGGCGCAAATCTCAACGCCAATCTCGCGCTGGTGGAGTCCCTGCGTGCCATCGCCGGCGAAATCGGCGCAACGCCGGCGCAGGTCGCAATCGCCTGGGTGGCGGCGCAGGGCAAGGAGATCATCCCGCTCATGGGCGCGCGTACGCGCAATCGTCTCAGCGAAGCGCTCGGCGCGACGAAGGTGACGCTGACACAGACGCATCTCGCAGCATTGGCAAAGGCGTTTCCGCCCAACGTTGCCGCCGGCACGCGCTATGCCGCCGAGCAGATGGCCCATCTCGACAGCGAGAAGCCCGCCACGGCGTAACGCAGCAAATCAAGTGCGATGGGCGCTGAGGTCGGTGACCACGGGCCCGTCGCCGTTCAGCGGATTGGCCGGATCGCGCGAATAACGCAGCGTCTCGAAGCGCATCGCGCGCGCATCGATCATCAGGAGGCGGCCGACGAGGCCGTCGCCAAAGCCGACGATCTCGCGGATCGCCTCCATCGCCATCATCGATCCCAGCACGCCCGCCAGCGCACCCATGACGCCGGCTTCCGCGCAGGCAGGAACGGTACCCGGCGGCGGCGCCTCCGGAAACAGGCAGCGATAGGTCGGATTGAATTCGCCCTGCTCGTTGGTCTCGTGTGCACGGATGGTGGTGAGCGAGCCGTCGAAGGTGCCGAGCGCCGCCGTAATCAGCGGCCGCTTCGCGAAGAAGCAGGCGTCCGAGACCAGATAGCGCGTCGAGAAATTATCGGAGCCGTCGAGCACGAGGTCGTAGTCGCCGATCAGGCTGAGCGCATTGTCGGCATTCAGCCAGGTGGCGTGGCCGACGAAACGAACATGCGGATTGAGCGCCGCAATCCGCTCGGCCGCGCTCTCGACCTTGTGCCGGCCGATATCGGGCGTGGTGTGGATCACCTGGCGCTGCAGGTTGGACAGCGACACCACGTCGTCATCGACCACGCCGAGCGTGCCGATACCGGCGGCGGCCAGATACATCAGCGCCGGCGCGCCTAGCCCGCCGGCACCGACCACCAGCGCGGAGGCCCGCTTCAGCGCCGCCTGGCCCGGTCCGCCGACGTCGCGCAGCACGATATGGCGGGCATAGCGTTCGAGTTCGTCCGGGCTCAGCATCGTCGTACGCCTCTCTTACCAAGCCGTCGCTCACACTGTACGCGGCTCGACCTTAGGCCTGAACCACCCCAACATTGTTCGCGACCAACGAGATGTGCTTGAATGGCATCGCGTTCAATGGGCTGGTTGGATTTGTCATGAGATCGATGCTTGCGGCAACCTTGATGTTTGCGGCTGCCACAGGCGCGCACGCCCAGATGACGACGCCGCAGATCCCCGGTACCAAGCCGAAGCCGGTCCAGACCGTGCCAATCCGCCCTCCGGCAACGCAGACGCCATCGGCGACGGCGGATGCTATGGCGCAGGCGGAGCGGCTGTCGCTGCAATCCGATCTCGCCTGGGTCGGCCAGTACAACGGCGCCATCACCGGCGACGTCAGCGCGCGCCTGGTCAACGCCATCAAGGAATACCAGAAGGCCAAGGGCGGCAAGCCGACCGGCGTGCTCAATCCGCAGGAGCGCGCGGCGCTGGCCGAGACGGCGCGAAAGAAGCAGGACGGCGTCGGCTGGAAGATCGTGACGGAGCCGACCAGCGGCGCCCGGCTCGGTATCCCCTCGAAACTGGTGCCGCAGCAGGCGAGCGACGCCAACGGCTCGAAATGGACCTCGCCGACCGGAACCGTGCAGGTGCAGCTCAGCCGCCGTAAGGAGGCGAACCCGACCGCGGCAAAACTCGCGGAGCTCGAGAAGGAGCCGTCCGGGCGCAAGGTCGACTACACCGTGGTGAAGCCCGATTTCTTCGTGCTCTCGGGCTTGCAGGGCCTGAAGAAATTTTACATCCGTGGCACCTTCAGAGGTGACGAGGTCCGCACCATGACGATCCTGTACGACCAGGCGACCGAGAACACGGTCGAGCCGGTCGTGATCGCGATGTCGAGCGCGTTCAACGCGTTTCCGTCCGGACCGCAAGCCGGGCTGCCGCCGCGCAAGACCGTCGAGTACGGCACCGGCCTCGTCGTCAGCGACGACGGCGCGATTGTCACCGACCGGCTCGTCACCGACAACTGCCTCGCCATCACGATCACCGGCTATGGCAGCGCCGATCGCCTCGCCGAGGACAAGGAGCGCGGTCTTGCACTGCTGCATATCTACGGCGCGCGCGGCCTGAAGCCGTTCAGCCTCGCTGGCGGCGCGGCCAAGACGAACGTGGATGTCGTCGGCATCGCCGATCCGCAGAGCCAGGGCGGCGCAGCCGGCGTGTCGAGCACCAAGACCGCGCTGGCGCCGGTCCCGAGCAGCGATTCCATGCTGTCCCCACCGCCGGCGGTCGGGTTATCCGGTGGTCCGGCGATCGATGGCAACGGCAAGTTCGCCGGCATTGCGCTGTTGAAGCCGGCGATGGTCGCGGGACCCGCGACATCGGTGCCGGCATCACAGGCGGTGATGGTGTCCGCGGAAACGGTGCGCGATTTCCTGAAGGCGAACGAGGTCGCAGCGAACGGCACGTCGACGGACGCCAAGGCCGCTGTCGTGCGCGTGATCTGCGTGCGGAAGTAAGCCCGCGATAGAACGACTCTCGTGTCCCCGAGGCGGCGCGGCACGGATGCAACCCATCAGCGAGGACCATGGTACGTACGACTACTGGTCCAGTAATGCTACGGATTCGCCGGCATTCCCGATTTCGCCATCATCGTTACTGTTGATTCGGACATCCGCGGTCCCCTTTGGATCGGGCAGGGCACGTCCTGAGCGAGAAGAGCTCAGCATCGAGAAGCGATGCACGTTCGCGTGGCGTTATCCCGGGACCCAAGCAATCCAAAGGATTCATCTTCCAATGCACACGATCGTACTGGCCACCCAAAAGGGTGGCAGCGGCAAGAGCACGCTCGCCATCGGGCTCGCGCTCGCGGCCAAGCAGGCCGGCTTCACCGTCCGCCTGATCGAGACCGACCCGCAGGGCACCCTGTCGAGCTGGCAGCGCCGCCGCGCCGCCGATGATTTCGTCGTCGAGCCGATCTATCACGCCGCCGACATCGAGCCGCGCCTGAAGATGCTGGCTGACAGCGGCCTGCAGCTTGCGATCATCGACACCGCCGCCGGCCTCAGCGCCGCGACCACCGCTGCGATCCGCCATTCCGATCTCTGCCTGATCCCGGCCCGCCCGAGCGTCGCCGACATCGAGGCGACCGTCTCGACGCTCAGCGTCGCACGCGCCTGGAAGCGGCCCTACAGCTTCGTGCTCAACCAGACGCCGATCCGCGGCCAGCGCATCGACAACGCCGCCAACACCCTCGCCGAGGAAGCGGCGCTCGATCTTTCGGACGTGCTCGCGCGCCCGCTGATCGTGATGCGTAACGACCACCAGGATTCGCTCGCGAACGGCCTTGCCGTGAGCGAATTCGCGCCGAACGGGAAGTCGGCGGACGAGATCCGCGGCCTCTGGCGCTGGATCGAAACCCGGCTCGAGCTCAGCGCCACGACCAATGTCCTGATCGATCAGGTGATGTCGCCTGCGGACGGCATGCTGCATGTCGCTGCCGATCTTTCGGCGGACGAGACCACGACACTGGCGTCCTGAGCGGGGCAATCGCTCTGACGGCAGTCGGCCCTTCACCATCCGGAAGGGCCCCAGCGACGAAGTAATCCGGCCATCAGCCCGGCCGGATTGCTTCGCTTCGCGGTTTTTGTCGACGGTCTATTTTCGCGTCGTAGCCCGGATGGAGCGCAGCGCAATCCGGGAAAGTCTCTCCGCGGTCACGCTGAACCCGGATTTCGCTGCGCTCCATCCGGGCTACGGGCTACGTCACTTCTGACACTTCTGACACCAGAAGGTGGACCGGCCATTCTGCGTAAATCGCTTGACCGTGCCACCGCACCCCGGCGTCGTGCATTTCTCGCCTTCGCGGTCGTAGACCTTGAACGAATGCTGGAAATAGCCGAGCTCGCCCGAGGTCTGGCGATGGTCGCGCAAGGACGAGCCGCCGGCCTTGATGGCGTCGTTCAGCACGGTGTGGATCGCACTTACCAATCGCTTCGCATGATCGGTCGGCTCGCCGCCGCCAACGCCCTTGCGACCCTTGGTCGCGAGCGTCGCCGCGATCCGGCGCGGCGACAGATGCGAGCGATGCAGGGCTTCGCAGACATAGATGTTGCCGAGCCCCGCCACCACGCGCTGGTCGAGCAGCGCGGCCTTCAGGCTGGTGGTCTTGCCTTCGCAGGACCGCGCCAGCATCGCGGCGTCGAATTCGTTGCCGAGCGGTTCGGGGCCGAGGTCGCGCAGCAGTGGCTCATCTTCGAGTGCGTTACGTGCGATCACTTTCATGTAACCGAAGCGGCGCGGGTCGTTGAAGACGATGTCGGCGCCCGAGGACATCCGAAACAGCACGTGGTCGTGCGTGGAGTCCTTACCCCTCGGATAGTGAAACTCGCCGGGAGCTGCCTCGTTGTCCGGCTTGATGACGCGGAACGAGCCCGACATGCCCAGATGCATCAAGAGCACATCGCCGGAGGCGAGATCGGCCATGAGATATTTTGCACGGCGGCCGAGCCCCGTGACGACCTGCCCCTGGAGCCGGGTCACGAAATCCGGCTGGAACGGAAAGCGCAGGTCCGGCCGGCGGGCTTCCGCCACCAGGATTTTCGCACCCTCCATCACAGGCTGAAGGCCGCGGCGGACGGTCTCGACTTCGGGCAATTCAGGCATGGTCAGGCATTCACCTTATGAAGGCGGTGTGATAGCGCCATTGCGGCGGGCGCGCTATGGTTCGCCCAGTGGAGTAGAGTAATGGATCGGCCGGGCGAAACCACGCATTTTGGCTTCAGGGACGTCCCCCTGGGGGACAAGCAGACGCTGGTGAACGATGTGTTTCACAGCGTGGCGTCGCGCTATGATTTGATGAACGATTTGATGTCCGGTGGCCTGCACCGGGTCTGGAAGGACATCATGATCACCGCGCTCGACCCGCCCAGGAGCGACCGGCCGTTCGCGCTGCTCGACGTCGCAGGCGGCACCGGCGACATCTCGTTCCGTGCCGCCAAGGCGGCGGGCCGCGGCTTCCATGCCACCGTCTGCGACATCAACACCGACATGCTGGTCGTGGGCCGCGAGCGCGCCGCGAAGCGCCATCTCGAAACCCGGGTCGATTTCGTCGAAGGCAATGCCGAAGCGCTCGCCTTCGCCGACCGCAGCTTCGACGCATATACGATCGCTTTCGGCATTCGCAACGTGCCCCGGATCGATCTGGCGCTGCGCGAGGCCTATCGCGTGCTGAAGCCCGGCAGCCGCTTTCTGTGCCTGGAATTCTCCACCGTCGAGATGCCCGGGCTCGACCGGATCTACGATCTGTTCTCGTTCAAAGTGATCCCGCCGCTCGGCCGCATGATCACGGGCGACGCCGAGTCCTACCAATATCTCGTCGAGTCCATCCGCAAGTTTCCGAAACCCAACGCCTTCGCCGACATGATCCGCGACGCCGGCTTCGCCCGCGTCAGCTGGCAGACCCTGTCCGGCGGCATCGTCGCACTGCATTCGGGCTGGCGTTTGTGATCTCTGCGTTCACCCACATTGCGCGCCTGATCCGCGCCGCGTTCGTGTTTGCGCGCGAGGGCGTGTTCGGCTCGGTCGATCCGAGCCTGGTGCCGCCGCCGGGACAGCTCGCGCTGAAGCTGGCGCGCCTGGTCGAACGGCGTGGCGTCAAGCACGGCCCGCGGATATCGCGCGCGCTGACGCGGATGGGCCCCGCTTATCTCAAGCTCGGACAATTCTTGGCCACACGCCCCGACGTCGTCGGCGTGATCATGGCGCGCGACCTCGAAAGTCTCCAGGACCGCCTGCCGCCGTTTCCGCAGGACGAAGCCGAAGCCGCGATCGCGACCTCGCTGGAGCGGCCGCTGAAGGACGTGTTTGTGAGCTTCGGCCCTCCCGTCGCGGCGGCCTCGATCGCGCAGGTGCATCGCGGCGAGGTCTTGCACGCCGGCATCCGCAAGTCGGTCGCGGTCAAGGTGCTTCGGCCCAACGTCGCCACGCGCTTCCGTCGCGACCTCTCCGATTTCTTCTTCGTCGCGCACAAGGCCGAGGCTTATTCGGCCGAAGCGCGGCGCCTGCGCCTCATCGAGGTCATCAACACCATGTCGCGCTCGGTCGCGATGGAGATGGATCTGCGGCTGGAAGCTGCGGCGCTGTCAGAGATGGCGGAGAACACGCAGGGCGATCCTGATTTCCGCGTGCCGTCCGTGGACTGGGACCGCACCACGCACAACGTGCTGACGATGGAGTGGATCGACGGCATCGCGCTGAACGATCACAAGCGTCTGGCGGAATCGCAGGTCGACCTGCCCGATCTCGGCCGCAAGGTGATCCAGAGCTTCCTGCGGCACGCGCTGCGCGACGGCTTCTTCCACGCCGACATGCATCCGGGCAATCTGTTCCTGGATGACGCGGGACGACTCGTCGCGGTCGATTTCGGCATCATGGGCCGGCTCGGCATGAAGGAGCGGCGCTTCCTCGCCGAAATCCTGCTCGGCTTCATCACCCGCGACTATCGCCGCGTCGCCGAGGTGCATTTCGAGGCGGGCTACGTGCCCGCGCATCACTCGGTCGAGAACTTCGCGCAGGCGATCCGCGCCATCGGCGAGCCGATCCACAACCGCACGGCGGAAGAGATCTCGATGGCGCGGCTCTTGACGCTGCTGCTCGAGGTCACCGGCCTGTTCGACATGACCACGCGTCCCGAGCTGATCCTGCTCCAGAAGACCATGGTCGTGGTCGAAGGCGTGGCGCGCGGCTTCGATCCCAGGCTCGACATCTGGAAGGTCGCCGACCCCGTGGTGCGCGAATGGATCGAGCGCAATCTCGGTCCGATCGGCCGGGTGCAAGGCGCGCTCGCCGGGACCGGAGACATCGCGCGCGTGCTGATGCGCATGCCGGAGATCGCCGAGCGGTCCGTGAAGGTGCTCGAGCAGCTCGAGACCATGACACGGGAGGGCATCCGGCTGTCGCCGGAGAGCATCGCCGCGATGGGTCGCAGCGAGGGCCGCAAGAACCGCTGGCGCACCGTCGCGCTCTGGATCATCGCCGCGACCTTCATCGGGATCCTGATCGCCGTCCGGAATCTATGACTGCCAAAAGTTTGATTGCATTGCAATCACACGGGTGATAGCATCGCTATCATTCCGTGCTGGAGGGGCGTCATGGCAAGCCTGACCATCCGCAAGCTCGACGACGCCGTCAAAACCTATTTGCGGCTGCGCTCGGCCAAGAACCGCAGGTCAGTCGAGGAAGAGGTCCGGGTCATCCTGCGGGAGCTGATCGAGGGCCGTGAGGAGCCGCTGACGCCGTTTGCGGTACCGCCTGCGACATCCTCCGCCCCCGCACTCCAGCGCACCGGCGCCGTCCCCGAGGCCAGCGTCACCCTGATCATCGGCGGCGGTATCGCGGCCTACAAGTCGCTCGACCTGATCCGAAGGCTGAAGGAGCGCCGCGTCGAGGTCCGCTGCGTGCTGACCAAGGCGGCCCAGCAATTCGTCACGCCGCTGGCGGTCAGCGCCCTCTCCCATGAGCGTGTCTATACCGACCTGTTCGACCCCCAGAGCGAGTTCGACGCCGGCCATATCCGCCTCGCGCGCGACTGCGACCTGGTCGTGGTGGCGCCCGCGACCGCCGACCTGATGGCCAAGATGGCGAACGGCCATGCCGACGATCTCGCCAGCGCGGTCCTGCTCGCGACCAACCGCAAGGTGCTGCTGGCGCCGGCAATGAACCCGCTGATGTGGACCAATGCGGCGACGCGCCGCAACGTCGCGCAGCTGCAGCGCGATGGCGTGGTGCTGATCGGACCCAATTCCGGCGAGATGGCGGAAGCGGGCGAGGCCGGTACCGGCCGCATGTCGGAAGCCATCGAGATCGCTGCGGCTGCCGAGCGTCTGCTGCGGCCGCCGGTGCCGAAGCCACTTGCCGGCAAGCGCGTGCTGATCACCGCAGGTCCCACCCACGAGCCGATCGATCCGGTGCGCTACATCGCCAACCGCTCCTCCGGCAAGCAGGGCTTTGCCATTGCCGCCGCCGCACAAGCCGCCGGCGCCGAGGTGATCCTGGTGAGCGGTCCGGTCGACCTCGGCGATCCCCAGGGCGTGACGGTGAAGCATGTGGAATCGGCGCGGCAGATGCTGGAGCAGGTGCAGGCCGCGCTCCCCGCCGACATCGCGATCTTTGCCGCCGCCGTCGCCGACTGGCGCGTCGCCAACGAAGGCGAGCAGAAGCTGAAGAAGACCGCAGCCGGCATGCCGCCGCTTCAGCTCATCGAGAACCCCGACATCCTCGCCACGATCTCGAAGCTGACCGACAAGCGTCCGCCGCTGGTGATCGGCTTTGCCGCCGAGACCGAGCACCTCATCGACAACGCCAAGTCAAAACTCGCCCGCAAGGGCTGCGACTGGATCGTCGCCAACGACGTCTCGCCCGCCACCGGCGTGATGGGCGGCGACCGCAACACCGTGCATCTGATCAGTCGCAAGAATGGTGGGAAGGACGGCGAGATTGCAGTTGATTCCTGGCCGGTGATGACCAAGGAACAGGTCGCCATCGAACTGGTCGCGCATGTCGCACGGAGCGTGACCGACAAATCCCTGGAGCCGGCATCTTGAGCACGAAGGTCACTGTCGAACTACAACGCCTGGCCCATGCGGAAGGCCTGCCAATGCCGGCCTATCAAACCACCGAGGCTGCCGGCCTCGACCTGATGGCGGCGGTGCCGGACAGCGAGCCGATGACGCTCGCGCCCGGCCAATATGCGCTGGTGCCGACGGGCCTTGCGATCGCATTGCCGGCCGGGCACGAGGCGCAGGTGCGGCCGCGCTCGGGGCTTGCCGCCAAGCACGGCGTCACCGTGCTGAACTCGCCGGGCACGATCGACGCGGATTATCGCGGCGAGATCAAGGTGATCCTGATCAACCATGGCGCGGCGCCGTTCGTGATCAAGCGCGGCGAGCGCATCGCCCAGATGGTGATCGCGCCCGTGATGCAGGCCGCGCTGGTTCCGGTGGCCACATTGTCGACCACCGATCGCGGCGCCGGCGGCTTCGGCTCGACCGGCCGCTAAGTCGTGGTGGGTTGAAGTCGAACAGAGTCCGATCATCGCGGCGCTCTCTCCGTTCCCTCCCCCTTGTGGGGGAGGGGCAGGGAGGCGGGCCACACGGGGACTCTTTCGATCGCGCACCGTTCCCCTTTGCATCGTCAGCAATTGGCACTTCTTCCTGGGCTACCCCTCTCCCTAACCCTCCCCCACAAGGGGGGAGGGAACGCACCTCCGTCGGAGCGCCCGTGATGTCTCATCTCACGCGCTAACGCACGGTAGTTCCGGCCGAGTCATCCGAAGATTTACGTGTGTTGGAACCCTTCACCCTGCATTTTTTTGGGGCCGCCTTTGCGTTCACGATCTGGACTCTTACCGGCGGAGTCACGGTGGGGGTATTGTCGTTTGATTCGCGCGCGACGGGGGTCGCCGCGCGTAAATTCGTGCGGTCTTGGGGCAACTATGTCAGGCGTGATCGTGTCGATGCGTCGGACGCTGCTGTCGTGCACATCGCTCGTGCGCAACGGCCTGTTGGGAGGCGCTCTTGCAGCGCTGCTGCCGGCTGCGCCGGCCGAGGCGGCCGACCTCATCGACACCCTCTCCATCATGCTGGATTTCAACCGGCAGGAACTTGCGGTGCTCGCCACCGCGCTGGCCTTGCTCGGCTTCTCGGTGGTGGCTGCGATTCTGTTGATGCGCACGCGCGTGCGGACCGCGAAGAACGAGGCGCGGCTGCGCGCCCGAATCGGGGAACTCCAGCTCCAGGCCGACCGCTTCGGCGCGTTGCTGTTCGCCGAGCCGCAGATCCTGATCTCCTGGCCGGCCGGCGACAATCGCGCGCAGATCTCCGGCGACATCTCCCTTGTGCTGCCGCGCGATTCCTCGCCGCAACGCGTGCTCGCATTCGGAACCTGGCTGCCGCCCGAGCCCGCGCTCCAGATGGATCATGCCGTCGATGCGCTGCGTGACCGCGGCGACGGGTTCCAGCTGACACTGACGACCGCGCATGGCCACACGCTCGAGGCCATCGGCCGCGCCATCGGCGGCCAGGCCATTGTCCGGATTCGCGAACTCTCGGGGCTCCGCCGCGATCTGGCCGAGACCCATCTGCGCTACAACGCGCTCTCCGACGAGACCGAGATGCTGCGCGGCTTTGCCGCCAACGCACCCTGGCCGATCTGGGCCAAGGGCGAGAACGGCGCGCTGACCTACGCCAACCCGGCCTATGTCCGTGCCACCGAGGCGAACAACGTCACCGACGCGCAGGAGCGCAAGCTGGAGCTGCTCGACAGCGCCGACCGCACCGCGATGGAACGGGGACTGAAGGACACCGCCAATTTCAACGCGCGACTGCCGATCGTGATCAGCGGCGAGCGCCGCATCTACGACGTGCGCGCGGTCAATGTCGGCAGCGGCAGCGTCGGCGTCGCCATCGATGCCAGCGAGGCGGATGCGCTCAGCTCGGCGCTGGTGCGGATGGCGGAGGCGCATCGCCGCACGCTCGACCAGCTCTCCTCCGGCGTGGCCGTGTTCGACGGTCAGCGCCGGCTCGCCTTCTACAACGATTCCTACCGCCGGCTGTGGGACCTCGACCGCACCTTCCTCGACGCCGATCCCGATGATTCCAGCGTGCTCGACCAGCTCCGCGCCGCGCGCAAGCTGCCGGAGCAGCCGGACTTCCGTGCCTGGAAGTCCAAGCTGCACGAGGCCTACCGCGCGGTCGAGACCACCAAGGACACCTGGTACCTGCCCGACGGCCGCGCGCTCTCGGTCGTCACCACGCCGAACCCGGAAGGCGGCGTCACCTATCTGTTCGACGATGTCACCGAGAGCCTCGAGCTCGCCCGCCGCTTCGACGGCATGATCCGTGTCCAGCGCGAGACGCTGGACAGCCTCGCCGAGGGCGTCGCCGTGTTCGGCAGCAACGGCAAGGCGCAGCTGTTCAACCCGGCCTTCGTCCGAATGTGGAAGCTGTCGAGCGACGCCATGCGCGACGAGCCGCATATCCAGACGGTGGAAGGCTGGTGCCATCAGCTGTTCGACGACCCCGCGGTCTGGCGCCAGATCCGCGAGGCCGTCACCTCGATCGAGAGCCGCGCCGACGTGCCGCTGAAGCTGGAGCGCAAGGACGGCAGCGTGCTCGACGGCATGATCCGCCCGCTGCATGACGGCGCGACCATGCTGACGTTCCAGGACATCACCGACACCGAGAACGTCGAGCGCGCGCTGCGCGAGCGCAACGAGGCGCTGGAAGCCGCTGACCAGATGAAGGTGGATTTCGTCCACCACGTCTCCTACGAGCTGCGCTCGCCGCTCACCACCATCATCGGCTTCGCGCATTTCCTCAGCGATCCCTCGACCGGGCCGCTGACGCCGAAACAGGCCGAATATCTCGACTACGTCACCAAATCGACCAACGCGCTGCTGGCGCTGACCAACAACATCCTCGATCTCGCTACCATCGACGCCGGCGCCATGAAGCTGGAACTCGGCCCGGTCGACGTCAGCAAGACCATCGAACTCGCGGCCGAAGGCATCCAGGACCGGCTCGCCACCGACCGCATCCGCCTCAAGGTCGAGATCGCGCCCGATGTCGGCAGCTTCGTCGGCGACGAGAAGCGCGTGGTGCAGGTGCTCTATAACCTCCTCGCCAACGCCGTCGGGTTTTCTCCACAGGATTCCACCGTCGGCATCAGCGCGCGGCGCACCGAACGCAGCGTGGTCTTCACTGTGACAGATTCCGGGCCTGGAATACCTGCCGACATGAAGGACAAGGTGTTCAACTGGTTCGAAAGCCGCTCGCAGGGCTCGCGTCACCGCGGCGCCGGGCTCGGCCTGTCGCTGGTGCGCTCCTTCGTCGAGCTGCATGGCGGCAAGGTGCGGGTGGATTCGATCGTCGGCCGGGGCACGGTCGTGATCTGTGACTTTCCGACCGACCAGGCGGCGCATCGCGACGCCGCCGAATGACAGAACCCACCAAACTCTCCGTCGCGCTCCACAACGAGACGGCCACCGCACAATTGATGGCCGACCTCGCGCTGCTGGTTGGCCCCGGCGATGTCATCACGCTGACCGGCGATCTCGGCGCCGGCAAGACCGCGGCGGCGCGCGCCATGATCCGCTATCTCGCCGGCGACGAGGAGCTGGAGGTGCCGAGCCCGACCTTCACGCTGGTGCAGGGCTACGAGCTGCCGCCGTTTCCGGCGATGCACGCCGATCTCTATCGCGTCGAGGACGAGAGCGAGCTCGAGGAGATCGGGCTGTCGCCGCTCCCCGAGGCAACGCTCGTGCTGATCGAATGGCCGGAGCGGGCACCGTCGGCGATGCCCCAGGATCGTATCGACATCGCGCTGACGCATCGGCCGGCGCTGGGCTCGAATGCGCGCGCCGCCGACATCACCGGTTACGGCAGGAGTGCCGCCACTGTCGCGCGGCTGCAGGCACTGCGCGAATTCCTCGATGGGTCCGGCTATCTCGAGGCGACGCGTCGGCGCATGGCCGGCGATGCCTCGACCCGCTCCTATGCGCGACTCTTGCGCGGCGAGGAGATCGTCATCCTCATGAACTTTCCGCAGCGCCCTGATGGTGCTGCGACGTACAACGGAAAATCCTACAGCGCTGCGGTGCATCTCGCCGAGAACGTCAAGCCGTTCGTCGCGATCGACGAAGGCCTGCGTGCGCAGGGCATCTCGGCGCCCGCGATCCACCATTCCGACCTCGACCATGGCTTCCTGATCACCGAGGATTTCGGCAGCGAAGGCGTGATCGAAGGCGACCCGCCACGCCCGATTGCCGAGCGCTACGAGGCCGCGGTCGATGTGCTGGCCACGCTGCACGGCAAGTCGCTGCCGGAAACGCTGCCACTGGGCGGACAGACCTACGCCATCCCCCTCTTCGATGCCGAGGCGCTGCTGATCGAGATCGGCTTGATGCCGGAATGGTACCTGCCCGATCGCAACGCGCCGCTGAGCGAGGCGGCGCGCGGAGAGTTTTTCGCGATGTGGCGCGAGCTGCTGAAGAAACCGCTCGCCGCGCCGAGGACGTGGATCATCCGCGACTATCACTCGCCCAATCTGATCTGGCTTGGGGATCGCGCCGGCATCGCGCGCGTCGGCGTGATCGATTTCCAGGACTCGGTGCTCGGTCCGCCATCCTACGACGTGGTCTCGCTGCTCCAGGACGCCCGCATCGACGTCCCTGAAAACATCGAGCTGACGCTGCTGTCGCGTTACATCAAGACGCGGCGCGCGAGTGATGCAAGCTTCGATGCTGCCGGCTTCGCCGAGCTCTACGCGATCATATCGGCGCAGCGGAACACGCGGCTGCTCGGCACCTTCGCCCGCCTCAACCGCCGCGATGGTAAGCCGCATTATTTGCGTCACCAGCCGCGGATCTGGACCTATCTCCAGCGCTCGCTGGCACATCCCGCGCTGAGCTCTTTGCGCGACTGGTATCTCGCCAACGTCCCACCGCCCCAAAGTCCGCCAAAGGCCTGATTCGGAGGCCGATTTACCAGCTGTTAGCCAAGACGCCGGTATTCTGGCGGCAAGGCAGCCGGATCATTACGGGCTGGAGCGGGCAGATGGCGGTAAAGACGGACCAGCGCGGCAACAGCCGGGTTGTCTTCGAGCGCGGGATCTCGGCCCAGATGATGGGGATCGACGGCACCTGGCGGCGCGACTGCACCATGGAGGACGTCTCCGAGACCGGCGCCAAGCTGACCATCGACGGCTCGGTGGAGGGCCTCCATCTGAAGGAGTTCTTTCTGCTGCTGTCGTCCACCGGACTTGCGTACCGGCGCTGCGAGCTGGCCTGGGTCAATGGCGACCAGATCGGGGTCAATTTCCTGAAAGTCGGCGACAAGAAGAAAAAAGCGCGTTCCACAGCCGTCGGGGCATGATGGCAACACCCGTCGTACAACCGTCACGGCGGGTGGTTAAGGCGGTTGAGATGCGGTGCGGCTGATCGAACCTCGTGTTAGGATTGCTGCGAACGCGAAAGGTCTGAGAAAGCGAAGGATGTCCGTCAAACCGACCAAAGCCATGGTGCTCGCCGCAGGGTTTGGCCTGCGCATGCGTCCCCTGACGGACAAGATGCCGAAGCCGATGGTGCCGGTGGCCGGCCAGCCACTGCTCGACCACGTGCTCGACAAGCTCTGCCAGGCGGGCGTGACCGAGGCCGTGGTCAACGTGCACTACCTGCCGGACCAGATCATCGATCACGTCGCATCGCGCCAGCTTCCGCGCGTGACGATTTCTGACGAGCGCGACCAGGTGCTCGGCACCGGGGGCGGCGTGGTCAAGGCGCTGCCGTTGCTCGGCGACGCACCGTTCTTCCACGTCAATTCCGACACGCTGTGGATCGACGGCGTGCGCTCCAATTTGACGCGGCTTGCCGAAAATTTCGATCCCGCGCGCATGGACATCCTGCTGCTGATGGCGCCGACCGCGACCAGCATCGGCTATAGCGGTCGCGGCGACTACGGCATGCTGCCCGACGGCGCCCTGCGCAAGCGCAAGGAAAAGGAAGTCGTTCCGTTCGTCTATGCCGGCGCTGCGATCCTGTCACCGTCGATCTTCGAAGGCGCGCCGCAGGGCGAGTTCTCGCTGACAAAAATGTTCGACCGCGCCAACGAGCAGGAGCGGCTGTTCGGCCTGCGGCTCGACGGTGTCTGGATGCATGTCGGCACGCCCGACGCCGTGCACGCCGCGGAAGAGGCATTTCTGGAGAGCGTGGCGTAAGGCCAATCTCAAAGACGGTGCCGTAGGGTGGGCAAAGCGAAGCGTGCCCACGGAGTCAAGCGGTGAAAGTCGGTGAGAGACGCGTGGGCACGGCGCTGTCGCGCCTTTGCCCACCCTTCGACACCTGTTCTAGTCCCGACGAACAGCGGGGACGACTTCCCCCCGCCCCATGACCATTCGACCTCGCCTCCCTATATTGCCCTGATCTCCGAATCAGGCAGTCCATGCGCGTCTTCAGCGTCCCCCTCTCAGTTCCATTCCTGCGCACGATCGTCGCGAGCCTGCTCGACGGACGGCTGGTCGAGGGATTCGAGGCGCGCAAGGAACCGGCGCGTCTGGCGGATGCCACACTGTATCTGCCGACAAGGCGCGCGATGCGCGTGGTCCGCGAGATCTTCCTCGACGAGATGAATGCGGATGCCGTGGTGCTGCCGCGCATCGTCGCGCTCGGCGACATCGACGAGGATGAGCTCGCCTTCTCCGACGAGGGCGAGCAGTTCTCCGGCGCAACGCCCCTCGACATTCCGCCGCGGCTTGGCGAGCTCGAACGACGGCTGACGCTGGCTCAACTGGTCGCGGCCTGGGCCAAGGGCCCGGTGCTGTCGCCACTGGTGGTCGGCGGGCCCGCTTCGACGCTGGCTCTCGCCGGCGACCTCGCGCGCCTGATCGACGACATGGTGACGCGCGGCGTCGACTGGAGCGCGCTCGACGGTCTCGTACCTGACAACCTCGACCGCTACTGGCAGCACTCGCTCGAATTTTTGCGGATCGCACGCATCGCCTGGCCCGGTCATCTGGCCGAGATCAACCGGATCGAGCCGGCGGCGCGGCGCGATCTCCTGATCGCGGCGGAAGCCAAACGGCTGACCGCGCATCCGAGCGGGCCGGTCATCGCGGCCGGTTCGACCGGCTCGATGCCGGCCACCGCCAAATTTCTGCACGCAGTCGCCTCGCTGCCGCATGGCGCCGTGGTGCTGCCGGGCCTCGATACCGATCTCGATGACGACGCCTGGCGCAGCATCGGCGGCGTGCGCGATTCGCTCGGCAAGTTCGCTGAGCATCCGGCGTCGAACCATCCGCAATATGCGATGAACGCACTGCTGGAACGTTTTGGCATCAAGCGCAGTGACGTCGAGATTCTCCAGCCGCCAGCGGACGGCGGCCGCGATCTGCTCGCCTCGGAATCGATGCGGCCGTCCGCCAAGACGGAAGTCTGGCACGACCGGCTGAAGCAGCCGGATGTCGCGACGAAGATCGCCGGTGGCATGAAGAATCTCGCTGTCGTCGAAGCACCCAACCCTGAAATGGAAGCGCTCGCCATTGCCATCGCGATGCGCGAGGCGCGGCATCTCGACAAATCGGCAGCGCTGGTCACGCCGGACCGCGCGCTGGCGCGACGGGTGATGGCTGCGCTGACCCGATGGGATCTCGCCTTCGACGATTCCGGCGGCGACGTGCTGATGGAAACATCCGCGGGCGTCTTTGCCCGGCTCACGGCGGAAGCGGCGACCAAGGGACTGGAGCCGCCGACGCTGCTGGCGATGCTGAAGCATCCGCTGTGCCGGCTCGGCCGGCTGCCTGGCGCGTGGAAGGCGGCGATCGAAGATCTCGAGCTTGCAGTCCTGCGCGGCACGCGCCCGCCTGCGGGCACCGGCGGCCTGCAGCGCGAATTCAATCGATTCCGTGACGAGCTGACAAAGCTGTGGCGCAGCGAGGTCTCCGCACTTCACAAGGCCGAGCCCCGTGCGCGTCTCAAGGCCGAGAATATCGACCGCATCCAGACGCTGATCGATGCCTTGCAAAAGGCGCTGGCACCGATCGAGAGTCTGGCGTCGGCAAAACCATATGACTTCGCTGAACTCGCGCACCGGCACCGCGAAATCATGATCGAGCTGTCGCGCGACGAGCAAGGCATTCCGCTCGCCTTCGAGGAGCGCGAAGGCCTCGCGCTCGCCGGCGCCTTCGACGATCTGCTACGCGGCGGCACGACCAGCGGATTGATGGTGACGCTGCCCGACTATGCCGACGTCTTCCAGACCGCGTTCAGCGAGCGCGCCGTGAGGCGACGCGACAAGCCGGGCGCGCGGCTGCAGATCTACGGCCCGCTGGAATCGCGCCTGATGCAGGCCGACCGCATCATCGTCGGCGGGCTGATCGAAGGCGTCTGGCCGCCGGCGCCGCGCATCGACCCCTGGCTCAGCCGGCCGATGCGGCACGAGCTCGGTCTCGATCTTCCGGAGCGGCGCATCGGTCTCTCCGCCCACGATTTTGCCCAGCTGCTCGGCGGCGACGAGGTGATCCTCACCCATTCCGCCAAGGCCGGCGGCGCGCCGGCGGTGGCCTCGCGCTTCCTGCATCGGCTGGAGGCGGTTGCGGGCGACGATCATTGGAAGGCGGCCGTTCGCGCCGGCGAGAAATATGTGCAGTTCGCGGGCGCGCTGGACCAGCCGGACGAGGTCAGGCCGATCAAGCAGCCCGAACCGCGACCGCCGCGGGCGACGCGGCCGCTCAGGATGTCGGTGACCGCGATCGAGGACTGGCTGCGCGATCCCTACACGATCTACGCAAAACACATTTTGCGGCTCGACGCGCTCGATCCCGTCGACATGCCGCTGTCGGCCGCCGACCGCGGCTCGGCGATCCACGATGCGATCGGCGAGTTCACCGAGAGCTATGCCGCGCGTCTGCCCGACGATCCCGCCCGCGTGCTGCGAACCATCGGCGAAAAATATTTCGCGCCGCTGATGGAGCGGCCCGAAGCGCGGGCCCTGTGGTGGCCGCGCTTCCAGCGCATCGCGCGCTGGTTCGGCGAATGGGAGACCGCGCGCCGCGACGCGATCGAGGCCATCGTCGCGGAGACGCGCGGCGAGATTTCAATCACGCTCGACAGCGCGCGCAGCTTCCGCCTTTCCGCGCGCGCCGACCGCATCGAACGGCGCCAGGGCGGCGGCTATGCCATCCTCGACTACAAGACCGGACAGCCGCCGACCGGCAAGCAGGTCCGCATGGGCCTGTCGCCGCAGCTCACGCTGGAGGCCGCGATCCTGCGCGAGGGCGGCTTTCCCGATATCGACGCCGGCGCTTCGGTGAGCCAGCTCGTCTATGTGCGCCTGAGCGGCAACAATCCGCCGGGCGAGGAGCGCATTCTCGAGCTCAAGTACAAACCCGGCGACGAGCCGCAGCCGCCGGACACGGCGGCCGCCGAAGCGCGCGCCAAGCTGGAGGCGCTGATCCGTGCCTTCGAGGACGAGAACCAGCCCTACACCTCGCTGAACCTGCCGATGTGGTCCAACCGCTACGGCACCTATGACGATCTCGCCCGGATCAAGGAATGGTCCGCGGCCGGCGGTTTGGGGATCGAGGAATGGTGAAGCTGCCACGCCCCATCCCCGACGAGGTGCGCGCGAGACAGGCGCGCGCGTCCGATCCGACTGCGTCGGCGTTCGTGTCGGCCAATGCCGGCTCGGGCAAGACCCATGTGCTGGTGCAGCGGGTGATCCGCCTGCTGCTGTCGGGCGTGCCGCCGGAGAAGATCCTCTGCATCACCTTCACCAAGGCCGCCGCCGCGAATATGGCTGAGCGCGTGTTCACCACGCTTGGTCACTGGGTGACGCTGGATGATACCGGGCTCGACGCAGCGATCCGCGCTGTCGGCATCCCGCATCCCAGCGCGAGAATTCGGCGCGACGCGCGAAAACTGTTCGCCTGCGCGCTGGAGACGCCGGGCGGGCTGAAGGTGCAGACCATCCACGCGCTGTGCACGCGCCTGCTCCAGCAGTTTCCGTTCGAGGCCAACGTGCCCGCGCGCTTTGCCGTGATCGACGAGCGCGACCAGACCGACATGATGGAGCGCGCCAATCTGAAGGTGCTGCTGGAGGCCGCGCGCGATCCCGAGAGCGTCACCGGCCGCGCTTTGCTGACCGCGATGGCGAGCGCCGCCGACGTCACCTTCAAGGAGGTCGTGCGCGAGGCGTGCCTGAGCCGCGATCACTTCATGGCCTGGACGGATGAGGCCGGCAACGCCGAAGCCGCGGCGACGCAGATGGCGGCGGCGCTGGGCGTTGATGCGAGCGACCGCATCGAGGACGTCGAGACCGAGATCCTCGATGGACCCTATCTGCCGCGATCGCGCTGGGACGACATCGCCTTTGCGCTGGAAGACGGCAGCAAGTCCGACAACGACCAGGCCAGCCGGCTCCGGGAGGCAAAGGTCTTTTCCGGCAGCGCACAGGTCGATGCCTATCTCTGCGTCTTCCTCACCGACGAAAAGTTGCCGCGCAAGACGGTGCTGACCAAGAAGTTTGGCGACCACAACCCGTCCGTCGCTCGCCTGTTCGAGAACGAGGCGCAGCGCATCAGCGGCTTGGTCGAGAAGCGCCGCGCGGTGACCATGCGCGACCGCACCGCGGCTCTGCTGCACATCGCGACCGCGGCTGCCGCCAACTACCGCCGCGAGAAGCAAGAGCGCGGGCTGCTCGACTACGACGACCTCATCGACAAGACGCTGGCGATGCTGAACCGTGTGTCTTCAGGCTGGGTGCACTACAAGCTCGACCGCGGCGTCGACCACGTCCTGATCGACGAGGCCCAGGACACCAGCCCGCGGCAATGGGACATCGTCGCGCACATCATCTCCGAATTCACCGCCGGCGAAGGCGCGCGCGAAGGATTGAACCGCACGGTCTTCGCGGTCGGCGATGAGAAGCAGTCGATCTTCTCGTTCCAGGGTGCGGCGCCGCACGAGTTCGACGCGCGCCGGCGCGAGCTGCACCGCAAGTTCACCTCGGCGGGGCTGAAGTTCGATCCGGTCGCCTTCACCTATTCGTTCCGCTCGGGCGCTGCGATCCTGCACTCGGTCGACCACGTCTTCCGCGAGCAGGAGATCTACAAGAGCATCCATTCGGTCGAGATCGGCCATCCCCTGCACAACGCGCTCGCCGATGCCGGTCCGAGCGTGATCGAGCTGTGGGATCTGGCTGTCGCCGACGACCGCCAGGAGATCGAGGGCTGGCGCGCGCCGTTTGACGGCGTCGCCGTCACCAGCCCAGAAGTCAAGCTGGCGCGTCGCATCCAGGCCGAGATCAAACGGCTGGTCGAAAGCGGCACGCTGACGGGACACGAGGGCGAGCGCCGACCGCTGCGCTATGGCGACATGCTGATCCTGGTGCGCCGGCGCGGCAACGCCTTCGACGCCGTGATCCAGGCACTGAAACACGCTGGCGTTCCGGTCGCCGGCGCCGACAGGCTCAAGCTGACCGAGCACATCGCGATCATCGATCTGATGAATCTCGCGGATGCCCTGCTGCTGCCGCAGGACGATCTCGCGCTGGCGGTGGCGCTGAAGAGCCCGCTGTTCGGCCTCGATGACGACGATTTGTTCCAGCTTGCCCATGATCGCAAGGGATCGCTGCGCCGCGCACTCGGCGAGCATGCGGCCGGAAGCGAGAAGTTTGCGGCCGTGCTGCGGCGTCTGGAAGCCTGCGAGACCCGCGCGCGCGAGGAAACGCCGTTTGCCTTCTACGCCTGGCTGTTAGGAGGCGACGGCGGGCGGGCGCGCATCCTGCGCCGGCTCGGCTTTGAAGCCAACGACGCGCTCGACGAATTCCTGGAGCTGGCGCTGAGCTGTGAGCGCAAGGCGCCGGCATCGCTGCAAGGCTTCATGGCCTGGCTGCGCTCGGCCGACACCGAGGTGAAGCGCGACATGGAGATCTCGCGCGACGAGGTGCGGGTCATGACCGTGCACGGCGCCAAGGGCCTGGAGGCCTCGGTCGTATTCATGGTCGACACCACGTCGTCGCCCGCGGACTCGCAGCGGGTCCGGCTGATCCACGTGCCGCGCGGCAATGGCGGCGAGGTCGTGGTCTGGGCTGGCCGCAAGGCCGACGACCCCAAGCCCGTCGCCGACGCGCGCAAGGCCATGCTCGAGGAGACCGAGGACGAATATCGCCGCCTGCTCTATGTCGCGATGACGCGCGCCGCGGACCGGCTGATCGTCGGTGGCTGCATGCCCGGCAATATGAAGACGGTCCGCAAGCTGAGCTGGTATGACCTGGTCGACACCGGTCTCGCCGGCTCGGGTCTGGGCAAGCAGGTGATCGAGACGCCGCTCGGCAAGGTGACCCGGTTCGCCCGGCCGGAGGACGTCGCGGCGCTGGGTGTCCCGGCGGCGACCGTGGAGCAGGCGGTCGCGCTGCCAGCCTGGCTGCGAACACCGGCGCCGCGCGAGATCGTTGACGACGACCTGGTGCGTCCGTCCGGCCAGTCGGCCGAGGAAGGCCGCAGCGTGCGGACAGGCGAATCAGTGCAGTCGCGCGCGCTCGCACTGCAGCGCGGCACGCTGGTGCACCGTCTCCTGCAATCCCTGCCGAATATCGCCGCGGAGCGCCGGTACGCGGCCGCGCTCGGCTTCATGGCGCGCAACGCCCCGGACTGGACGGAAGCCGACCGCGCTGCTTTGGCCGACAAGGTGCTGGCTTTGATCACTGAACCGCGCTTTGCGCCGGTGTTTGCCGCCGGCAGCCGGGCGGAAGTCGCCATCGCCGGCAGGCTGGAGCGGACGGGCCGCGCCCCAGCTTTGGTCTCGGGACAGATCGACCGGCTGGTCGTTCGTCCGGATGAGGTTTTGATCGTCGATTTCAAGACCAACCAGGCGGCGCCCAAGAACGCGGCCGCAGCGCCCGCCGCCTATGTCCGGCAGCTCGCGCTGTACCGGGCGGTGCTGGCGCGGCTTTATCCCCAAAAGCCCATCCGCGCCGTCCTGCTCTGGACCGAGGCCCTTGAATATATGGAGATTTCAGCCCCCGCGCTGGACGCGGCGCTGGCATCCCTTCATCTCGGTGTGAGCGTCCTTGACCCGGCAAGGGGCCGTTCATAGGTTGACGGCATGATCCCGGGCGCGATTCCCATCCGCGCCGATTCTTTCAACCGAACGAGGTACTCCCATGGCCGTTGGCAAGGTTTCTGACACCGATTTCGAAGCCGAAGTGCTCAAGGCGAACGGTCCTGTGGTCGTCGATTTCTGGGCTGAGTGGTGCGGCCCCTGCCGCATGATCGCGCCCGCCCTCGACGAGATCGCCGGCGCGATGGGCGACAAGGTCAAGATCGTGAAGCTCAACGTCGACGAGAGCCCGAAGACGGCCTCGAAGTACGGCGTGATGTCGATCCCGACCCTGATGATCTTCAAGGGCGGCGAGATGGCCTCCCGCCAGGTCGGCGCGGCGCCGAAGGCGAAGCTGCAGCAGTGGATCACCTCCGCGGTCTGATCCGCCTCGCGTAAGATTATTTTCGACAACGGCCGGCGAAATGCCGGCCGTTTGCGTTGACGGGACGTGTTCAGCGTATGACGAGTCCCGGCCCTTGCCTGCCCCTCCCGCAAAGCGCGCGCGAAAATCGACTTCTCTCGTTGCCATGGAGGCGCGGTCGGTCGACGAGATTCCACGCGGCAAGGAATGGCAATATGAACCCAAGTGGGATGGCTTTCGCTGCCTGCTGTCGCGCGACGGCGGCCATGTCGATTTGCGCTCCAAATCCGGCGAGGACCTCGCGCGCTATTTCCCGGAGATCGTCGCTGCCGCGCTGAAGCTGACGACCGATCGTTTCACGCTCGACGGCGAGATCGTCGTACCTCACGGCAAGAGCTTTTCGTTCGACGCGCTGCTGCAGCGGATTCACCCGGCGGCTAGCCGCGTGACGAAACTCTCGCAGGACACGCCGGCGCTCTATCTGGCTTTCGACCTGCTCGCGACTGCCCGGGAGAAGCAGATTGCCGGCAAACCGCTCAGCGAACGCCGACCAGTACTGGAGGCGTTTGCGAAGGCCAATCTGAAGGGCGGCCTCTTCCGCCTGTCGCCGGCGACGACGAGCTTCGCCACGGCGAAAAAGTGGCTGGCGCAATCCGGCGGCGGTTCCGATGGCGTCATCGCCAAGCGCATCGACCTGCCCTACCAGGCCGGAAATCGCGACGGCATGCAGAAGATCAAGAAATTCCGCAGCGCCGATTGCGTGGTCGGCGGCTTCCGCTATGCCACCAACAAGATCGCCGGGCGAAAGGTGGTCGGCTCGCTGCTGCTCGGGCTCTACGACGATGATGGCTTGCTGCACCATGTCGGCTTCACATCCGCGATCAAGGCAGAGCAGAAGCCCGCGCTGACCGACCGGCTCGAGGCGCTGATCGCAGAACCCGGCTTCACCGGCAACGCGCCGGGCGGGCCGAGCCGCTGGTCGACCGAGCGCTCGGCAAAATGGTGTCCGCTGAAACCGAAGCTGGTGATCGAAGTCTGCTACGACCATTTCAGCGGCGACCGCTTCCGCCACGGCACCTCGATCCTGCGCTGGCGCCCCGACAAGGCGCCGCGGCAATGCAGCTTCGAGCAATTGAAGCAGAAGGCCGCGGATCCGATGAAGCTGTTGAAGTAATCCGCGCTCGTGCCCCGGACGCACCGCAGCGCTTCTTCAGCGATGCGGTGCAGAGCCGGGGCCCATCGCGTGCTGGGTCCCGGCTCTGCGTCGCGTCATTTCATGCCGCGCCGCGTCCGGGACAGGAGCGTCGCTACTCGATTCATCCCGTCGCCAGCGCGTTCGCCAGCTCCGGCTGGCCGTTGCGGCGTGCGAGCGTCGCCATGGCCTGGTGATCGTACGCGACGTGGCGGAACGTCACCTGCCAGGCGCCATTCGCAAGCTCGAGGATCGCATAACGCGCGTGCGGCGTGCCGGCTTCCACCACATGCGGATAAGGATGCTTGTCGCGATAGCCGGGACTGCCGACGCTGCCGGGATTGACGATCAGACGGCCGTCGCGAAGTCGCACCGCGCGGGCGAGATGGGTGTGGGCGCAGAGGATCAGGGATTGCGCGAGCCCCAGCGCGAATTGCTCGATCCGGTCGAGCGGCGACAGCGCGACCGTGCCATCTGGATGCACGGTGTCGAGCCAATAGACCTCGTCATTCTCGGGCGTCGCGTGGCAGAGGAACACCTGCTCGCGAAACACCTGCGTCATCGGCTGTGCACGCAGCCAATCCAGTTGCGCGGCGTTGAGCGCTGCATGGGCGGGACGATCCCACGAGCCCATTTTCTCCGGCGGACGGTCGAGCAGATAGCGGTCGTGATTGCCGAGCACGTGCACGGCGTCGAGCTGCATCAGGATCTCGATGCTGCGGCGCGCATCGAGCGGGCCGCTCAGCATGTCGCCGAGATTGACAATGTCGGTGATATCAAGGGCCCGGATGTCGGCGAGCACCGCCTCCAACGCGAGATAGTTTCCGTGGACGTCGGCGATGGCTGCGAAGCGCATGTTGTTATCCCCACTCTCGTGCCCCGGAGGCAGCGCAGCACGCAGTGGTGCGCTGCTGAGCCGGGGCCCATGTTGCGGCACTCTGGGTCCCGGCTCGCGCTCCGCGCGTCCGGGACAAGAGAAATCATGCAGGAGGCGTGCCGTTGATCGCCAGCACGTGGCCGGCCAGATACAGCGAGCCGGTGATCAGAATGCGCGGCGGCACCTCGTAGGCGAGCTTCGACAGGCCACGCAGCGCGGCTTCCACACCGGAGACGGTCTCGACGCGCATGCCGAGACTGCGCGCGGCGTCTGCGAGGCGATCGACCGGCATCGCGTTCTCGGTGTCGGGAATCGGCACCGCGATGATGTGACGGGTGAGGCCGGCGAAATTGGCGAGAAAGCCCTGCGCGTCCTTGTTGGCCATCATGCCGGCGATGACGACCAGCGGCCGCGACACCCGCTCTTCGAGATCGCCGAGCGCGGCTGCCGCCACGCGGCCGCCTTCGGCATTGTGCCCGCCATCGAGCCAGATCTCCGAGCCCTGCGGACCGAGAGCGAGCAGCTCGCCCGAGGTGATGCGCTGCATCCGCGCCGGCCATTCCGCACCGACGATGCCGGCCTCGAACGCCGCCTGATTGATCCTGAAGTTCGGAATCGCGCGCAGCGTCGCGATCGCGAGACCGGCATTGTCGAACTGGTGGCGGCCGAACAGCCGCGGCGCCGTGAGATCCATCAGGCCGCGATCGTCGGAGTAGACGAGGCGACCGTGCTCGACATTGACGTGCCAGCTCTCGTTCGCCGCAAACAGCGGCGCGCGCATGCGCTTGGCCTGCGCCTCGATCACCGCCATGGCTTCGCCCGCCTGCTCCGCGGAGATCACGGGCACGCCGCGCTTGATGATCGCCGCCTTCTCGCCGGCGATCGATGTCAGGGTGTCCCCGAGGAAATCCATGTGGTCCATGCTGACGGGCGTGATCACGCAGGCCGCCGGCGCATCGATCACGTTGGTCGAATCGAGCCGACCGCCGAGGCCGACTTCGAGCAGCACCACGTCGGCCGGGTTCTGTGCGAACAGATGGAAGGCGGCCGCCGTCTTCAGCTCGAACAATGTCGCGGCCTCACCGGAATTGACGCGCTCGACCTCTTCAAGAGCCGCGCGCAATTCGTCGTCACCGACCAGCACGCCACCGCCAACGCGGCCGAGCCGGAAGCACTCGTTGATCCTGACGAGATAGGGCGAGGTGTAGGCGTGGACGCGCAAGCCCGCGGCCTCCAGCGTCGCGCGCAGGTAGGCGAGCGTGGAGCCCTTGCCGTTGGTGCCGGCAATGTGGATCACCGGCGGCAGCTTGCGTTCGGGGTGGCCGAGCCGTTCGAGCAGGCGGTGCATCCGCTCCAGCCCGAGATCGATGCGCTTCTGATGCAGGACCGACAGCCGCCCGATCAATTCACCGAGCGGCGTCTTCGCGCTGTCAGGGGACGCGTTCACGCGTGGGGCGCAGCCGGCGCCGTCTCGGCGGCCGATACGATCTGCGCCGGGCTGAGCACCGGCTGCATCGGCTTCGACGCGGTCTCCAGCGCCGGCGCCTTGGTCAGCAGACGGCAGAGCCGCGCCAGAGTCGGACGCAGCTCGTGGCGATGCACGACCATGTCGACCATGCCGTGCTCTTTCAGATACTCGGCGCGCTGGAACCCTTCAGGCAGCTTCTCGCGGATGGTCTGCTCGATCACGCGGGCGCCGGCAAAGCCGATCAGCGCGCCGGGCTCGGCGATCTGCACGTCGCCGAGCATCGCATAGGACGCGGTGACGCCGCCGGTGGTGGGGTTGGTCAAGACGACGATGTAGGGTTGCTTGGCTTCGCGCAGCATCTGCACCGCGACCGTCGTGCGCGGCATCTGCATCAGCGACAAAATGCCTTCCTGCATCCGTGCGCCACCGGATGCGGCGAACACAATGAATGGTGACTTCTTCTCGACTGCAAGCTCGAGCCCGCGGACGATGGCTTCGCCCGCGGCCATGCCGAGCGAGCCGCCCATGAAATCGAAATCCTGCACGGCGACGACAACGGCGGAGCCTTCGAGCTTGCCGTAGCCGACCTTGATCGCGTCGTTCAGATTGGTTCGGGCGCGCGCATCCTTGATGCGGTCGACGTACTTCTTCTCGTCGCGGAACTTGAGCGGGTCGGGCGTGACGTCAGGCAGCGCAACGTCGTACCAGGTCTCGTTGTCGAAGATCGACTTCAACCGGGCCACCGCGCCCATGCGCATGTGGTAGTTCGAACCGGGGATGACGAACTGGTTGGCCTCGACGTCCTTGTAGAACACGAGCTGCCCGGAATCCGGGCACTTGATCCACAGATTCTCCGGCGTCTCCCGCCGCAGCATGTTGCGGATCTTCGGCCGGACCACGTTGGTAAGCCAGTTCATGGTTTGCTCCGATGTGCGACCCGCCTCGCGGATCGCCTGAAGGGATATATGGCGACCGGGCCGTTGCCTGGCAAGCCGCCGTGTCGTCCGCCTTAGAGCATGATCCGGAAAAGTGTGAAGCGGTTTTCCGACAAGATCATGCTCAAACTAAAGAGCTAAAGCGGAATTATGGCCTATTCCGCCGCCTGTTGCGCGCCCTTGACGCCCTGGGCCAGGGCCGCCGTCAGCTCAGCCACGGCGTTAACGGTTTTGCCGGTCGCCCGTCCCTCGGCGTCGAGGCTGTTCTTGAGCGCATCGACCAGCGCGGTGCCGACAACCGAACCATCGGCCTTCTCGGCAATGGCGCGCGCCGCTTCCGGCGTGCGGATGCCAAAACCAACGCATATCGGCAGCTTGGTATGCCGCTTGATGCGCGCGACAGCGTCACCGACCACATTCGCGTCCGCCGCCGCTGCACCGGTGATGCCGGCGATCGAAACGTAATAGACAAAGCCTGATGTGTTCGCGAGCACCGCCGGCAGGCGCTTGTCGTCCGTGGTCGGGGTCGCCAGGCGAATGAAGTTCAGGCCCGCCTTCAGCGCGGGAATGCAGAGCTCGTCGTCTTCCTCCGGCGGCAAATCGACGATGATGAGACCGTCAACGCCGGCCGTCTTGGCGTCAGCCAAAAACTTGTCGACGCCGTAAATGTAGATCGGATTGTAATAGCCCATCAGCACCAGCGGCGTGATGTTGTCGTCCTTGCGGAAGTCGCGCACGAGGTCGAGCGTCTTCTTCAAGGTCATGCCGGCCTTGAGCGCGCGCAGACCTGCAGCCTGAATCGAGGGACCGTCCGCCATCGGATCGGTGAAGGGAATGCCGAGCTCGATGACGTCGGCGCCTGCCTTGGGCAGCGCCTTGACGATATTGAGTGACGTCGTGAGATCGGGATCGCCGGCCATCACATAGGTGACGAAGGCCGCGCGGCCCTCTTTCTTCAATGCGGCGAAACGGGTGTCGATACGCGTGGTCACTTGCTCTTGCCCCTCAGGATGTCGCCGACCTGCGGGACGTCCTTGTCGCCGCGGCCGGAGAGGTTGACGACCATCAGGTGATCTTTTGGCCGCTTCGGCGCGAGCTCCATCACCTTGGCGATGGCGTGCGCGGGCTCGAGCGCGGGGATGATCCCTTCGAGGCGCGACAGCAGCTGGAACGCTGCGAGCGCTTCGTCATCGGTCGCGGAGAGATAGTTCACGCGGCCGATCTCGTGCAGCCAGGAATGCTCGGGGCCGATGCCGGGATAGTCGAGGCCGGCCGAGATCGAATGCGCGTCCTGGATCTGGCCGTCGGCATCCATCAAGAGATAGGTGCGGTTGCCGTGCAGCACGCCGGGACGGCCGCCCGCGATCGACGCCGCATGCAGTTGCGTCAATCCATGTCCCGCGGCTTCGACGCCGAAGATCTCGACGGAGGGATCGTCGAGGAACGGGTGAAACAGGCCCATTGCGTTCGAGCCGCCGCCGATGCAGGCGACCAGCGAATCCGGCAGGCGGCCCTCGACCTCCTGCATCTGCGCCTTGGTCTCGTTGCCGATGATCGACTGGAAGTCGCGCACCAGCGTCGGATAGGGATGCGGGCCGGCGACCGTCCCGATGCAATAGAACGTGTTGTGCACGTTGGTGACCCAGTCGCGCAGGGCCTCGTTCATGGCGTCCTTCAGCGTGCGGGTGCCCGACTGCACCGGGACCACCGTCGCACCCAGCATCTCCATGCGGATCACGTTGGGCTGCTGCCGCTCGACATCGACGGCGCCCATATAGACCACGCATTCGAGCCCGAAGCGCGCGCACAGCGTCGCGGTGGCGACACCGTGCTGGCCGGCACCGGTCTCGGCGATGATCCGCTTCTTGCCCATGCGCCGCGCCAGCATGATCTGGCCGAGCACGTTGTTCACCTTGTGCGAGCCGGTGTGGTTGAGCTCTTCGCGCTTCAGATAAATCTTGGCGCCGCCGAGATGCTCGGTCAGGCGCTCGGCGAAATAGAGCGGCGAGGGCCGGCCGACATAATGCGTGAGATAGCCGTTCATCTCGGCCTGGAAGGCCGGATCGGCCTTGGCCTCGGTGTAGGCCTTCTCCAGATCGAGGATCAGCGGCATCAGGGTTTCGGCGACAAAGCGGCCGCCGAAGATGCCGAAATGGCCGCGATCGTCGGGACCGCTGCGATAGGAATTGGGTTTGGCGACGTTCATCGAACACTCAACTCTTGGCTGGAGTCTTGACTGGCGCGCGCAGCGCGAATGAAGGCCTTGATCATCTTCGGATCTTTCACGCCGGGGGCGCTCTCGACACCGGAGGACACGTCGACGCCGCCGGCGCGGGTGACGCGGAGAGCTTCCGCGAGGTTATCGGCATGAAGCCCGCCCGAGACCATGTAGGGCAGCCTCAGATCGAGGTTTTCGAGCAGGTGCCAGTCGAAGGGCTCCCCCAGGCCGCCGGGCCGGGTCGCATCCTTCGGCGCGCGGGCATCGAACAGGATGCGGTCGGCGACCGCGGCATAGCCGGGCAACACGGCGAGATCGGCCGCGGTCGCGACCGGGACCGCCTTCATCACCGGGCGGCCGAACCGCTGCTTGATGTCGCGCAGCTGCGCCACGCTCTCCTTGCCGTGTAGCTGGAAAATGTCCGGCGACAGCGCGTCCATGATGTTGTCGAGCGTCGCATCGTCGGCATCGACCGTGAGCGCCACCTTGAGCGCGCGCCCCTCCACCTGGCGGCCGAGGTCGCGGCCGAGCTCCAGGGACAGGTGCCGCGGCGAAGGCGGGAAGAACACGAACCCCACCATATCCGCACCCGCCTCGAGCGCCGTTTGAAGCGTCTCGCGCGTGGACAGGCCGCAGATTTTGACGAGCAGGGACATGGTCTCAAAGCAAATGGAGGCCGCAACGTGCAGCCGGAAAACAGAGTTTTCGGTCGGGGCCGCTTCTACAACGTCGCGCGCTGCTTGTCTCGCCCGATGGGCCCGTAAAGCCCAACCCCGGAGGGAACGGGAAGGCGCTGCGAGCCGGGCTTTGCCGCGGCCGCCTGGGCCCGCAAATCGGCCAGTTCGGTCCTGGCAGCCCGTGAATCCGCCTCGTGCCGGCGCGCCGCGCGGCGCCAGTGCCGCTGACCGAGCCAGACGGCGGAGCCGCCGGCGAACACGCCGAGGGCGGCGACCAGGATCAGGAGCAGGAACAGCGGCAGCGTGACCGACAATGACGGGTCGTTCGCAATGAACGGATCGAACGAGACCGTGACGAAGTGCCGGTTGGCAACGGCGAAGGCCACCAGGATCAGGCCCAGCGGGATCACGATCAGCGCGGTCAGGAACTTTCGCATCGCGATCGCTCGTCTTGAATCAAGCTTGCGGCCGCATCATGCGGCCGTTCGGTTAAACCCCGACGACGACAGCCTTAGTCGGGCGCGCCGGGATCCGGATGGTCGCGGTTCAGCCGCTCGCGCATTTCCTTGCCGGTCTTGAAGAACGGAACGCTCTTCTGATCGACGGGCACATGGGCGCCGGTGCGTGGATTGCGCCCGGCGCGTGCAGGGCGGTGCTTGACCGAGAAGGCACCGAAGCCGCGCAACTCGACGCGGTCACCGCGCGCGAGAGCCGCTACGATCTCTTCGAGAATCGCATTCACAATGTTCTCGACATCCCGCTGGTACAGATGCGGGTTGTGCTCGGCGATACGCTGAACAAGTTCGGATTTGATCATCGAGAGATAGGACCCGGAAGCGTGCGGATGACCATTTCCGTGAAAATACCTTGATCTGTCAAGACGCTAAATCAAGGTTGAGCGTCGTGAAATTGCGTGACAAATGCCGAAAAAGCGGGCTGCCCCGACGCCCGTCAAACGGGAAAACCCTCAGCCGCTCGCCCAAACCCCTCAATTTGAGGCGGCCGGTTGCCACAGGGCCAGCATTCCATCCATTCCGAACCGATCGACCGCCTGCGCGACGCCGGTTTGCCCGATTTGATGCGCAATCGAGCCCAAACCGAGCGCTTCCAGCGTAACGGCGGCGGCCGTCTTAAGGAATGGCAGATCGCCGAAGCGCGGCTGGAGCTTGTAGTCGCGCACGGAGAGCCCCTTCTTGACGCCCTTCTGCTCGACCAGCCAGGTCACCGCCGTCTTCTCGTCGCCGATCTGATCGATCAGCTTGAGATCGATCGCCTGGCGCCCGGTGAAGACGCGGCCATCAGCCACTTTCTCGAGCTGCGTGTCATCCATGCCACGCCGCTCCTTCACCAATCCCCTGAACCAGGCATAGGAATCCTTCACCAGCGCATCGAGGGCGGCCCGTGCTTCCGGGCTGGTCGGCTCAAAACCGTTGGGCGCGGCCTTCAGCGGCGACGACTTCACCTCCTCGACCTTGACGCCGATGGTCTTCAGGAGCTCGCTGACGTTGGGATATTGGAACAGCACGCCGATCGACCCGACCAGCGAACTCTGCTGCGCGATGATGTGGTCGCTCGCAATCGCCGTGATGTAACCCCCGGAGGCAGCCAGGCCCTCGACCACGACGACGAGCGGCTTCTTCGCCTTCAGCCGGACAAGCGAATCGTAAAGCTGCTCGGACCCGGCCGTAGTGCCACCCGGCGAGTTGATGTGAATGATGACGGCGGCGGCCTGCGAATTCTCCAGCCGCTCCAGCGCCTGCGTGCGATCGGAATCGCTGCGGATCAGGCCCTCGATCTGGACCCGCGCGATCGAGCCGGCGGATGCGAACGTGCCCCGCGTCCCCGGTGTCACGACCAGCGCAAAGCCCGCAATCGCCGCAATCGCGATCAGCGCAGCCACCACGCGCCAGAACGTCAGCTTGCGGCGGATCCTGCGGCGATCGACGATGATGTCCGAATCGAGCGACATCTAGATATCTCCAAATGAAAGGCCGGACGCGTTGTGCCCTCACAGCGAGACCAACGGCTTATCTGGATACATCAATTGCGGCGCAATTAGAAGAAAACAAGGCTGTGAGCGCGGTGGGAGCCCGGTACCTCGCCACACCCTCGCTGTCGTCCCTGCGAACGCAGGGACCCATAACCACAGGGAGAAATTGTCGCGCAAAGCTCGCAACTCCGGGTCTTCGTCAAACCACTCCCTGTGGGTATGGGTCCCTGATCGGCGCTCCGACAACGCTGCGCGTTGTCACGAGCTGCGCTTGTCCTGGACGACAGCGGAGTTTTCCGGAGCGACAGCGGAGCTTGTGGAGACAGCAAACAAAAAAAGCCCCGGCTCACGCCGGGGCTTTGATGTCAGCGAAACCTTCGTTTCGCTTACTTGCTGTCGCGGTTCTTGAGCGCGGTGCCGAGGATGTCGCCGAGCGTTGCTCCCGAATCGGAGGAGCCGTACTGCGCGATGGCTTCCTTCTCTTCGGCGACTTCGAGCGCCTTGATCGACACCTGGACCTTGCGGGCCTTCTTGTCGAACTGGATCACGCGGGCATCGACCTTCTCACCGACGGCAAAGCGTTCGGCGCGCTGGTCGTTGCGGTCACGGGCGAGCTCGGAGCGCTTGATGAAGGTGGAGAAGTCGGTACCGGTGATCTTCACCTCGATGCCGCTTTCCTTCACTTCGAGCACTTCGCAGGTCACGACCGCGCCCTTCTTGACATCGCCCGGCTCGGCGAAGGGATCGCCTTCGAGCTGCTTGATGCCGAGCGAGATGCGCTCCTTCTCGACGTCCACATCGAGCACCACGGCCTTCACCATGTCGCCCTTCTTGTAGTTGTCGATCACCTGCTCGCCCGGAAGCTTCCAGTCGAGGTCGGAGAGATGGACCATGCCGTCGACGTCGCCCTCGAGACCCAGGAACAGACCGAACTCGGTCTTGTTCTTGACCTCGCCCTCGACTGTCGAACCGGTCGGGTGACCTTCGACGAAGACCTCCCAGGGGTTGCGCATGGTCTGCTTGAGGCCGAGCGAGATGCGGCGCTTGACGGAATCGACTTCCAGCACCTGCACTTCGACTTCCTGCGAGGTCGAAACGATCTTGCCGGGGTGCATGTTCTTCTTGGTCCACGACATCTCGGAGACGTGGATCAGGCCTTCGATGCCCGGCTCGAGCTCGACGAACGCACCGTAGTCGGTGATGTTGGTGACGCGGCCGGTGAAGCGGGCACCCAGCGGGTACTTGGCTTCGATGCCCTGCCACGGATCGTCCAGCAGCTGCTTCATGCCCAGCGAGATGCGGTGCGTCTCGTGGTTGATCTTGATGATCTTGACCTTCACGGTCTGGCCGATCGAGAGCACCTCGGTCGGGTGGTTGACGCGGCGCCACGCGATGTCGGTGACGTGCAGCAGGCCGTCGATACCGCCGAGATCAACGAACGCACCGTAATCGGTGATGTTCTTGACCACGCCGTCGATGACCTGACCCTCTTCGAGGTTCTGCACCAGCTCCTGACGCTGCTCGGCGCGGGTCTCTTCGAGAACCGTGCGGCGGGACACGACGATGTTGCCGCGGCGGCGGTCCATCTTGAGGATCTGGAACGGCTGCGAGTTGTTCATCAGCGGCGCAACGTCGCGGATCGGACGGATGTCGACCTGCGAGCGCGGCAGGAAGGCCACGGCACCGTCGAGGTCGACGGTGAAGCCGCCCTTGACCTGGTTGAAGATGACGCCGTTGACCTTCTCGTTGTTCTGGAACGCCTTCTCGAGCTTGCCCCAGCTCTCTTCGCGGCGCGCCTTGTCGCGCGACAGCACGGCTTCGCCGAGCGCGTTCTCGATGCGGTCGAGGAACACTTCGACCTCGTCGCCGACCTTCAGTTCACTGTCACGGCCGGGGCCGGAAAATTCGCGCAGGGCGACGCGGCCCTCGGTCTTCAGGCCGACGTCGATGACGGCCATGTCCTTTTCAATTGCAACAACCTTGCCCTTGACGACGGAGCTCTCCTGCAGGTTGCCACCTGCGAAGGACTCGTCGAGCATCGCGGCGAAATCGTCGCGCGACGGGCTATAGGTATCAGCAGAAGTCGAAGCCATTTGTTCTCCAGTTGCGGATGTCGTGCCGGCCGTTGGGTTCATGGGCGCATCGCACGCGCAGTGTCGGAAGGTCCGCAAGACCTTCGAGCGACCGCTCGCTGCTCCGGCCTGAAAGGCGGAACAGCGGATGCGGGCCGGCTGAGGCCCGCGCGTTCGATACGTGGAAATCTTGTGTCCGGAGCCTGGATCGCGTCGGCCCCAAACAGGGGACCGAGGTATCGACCTCAAAGAGCGGGAGCGGGCGCTTCCTCCAATGACGGCGGCGGCTTAACCCCGCGACCGGCCCGCTCGGACGGCCTCGATAATGTCGATGGCGGCCCGGACGCCGCCTTCTATATCCAGTTGGGAGTTATCTAGCAAGTAAGCATCGGCGGCCGGTTTCAGGGGTGCAATCGGCCGGTTCTTGTCACGTTCGTCGCGCTGGATGATGTCGGCGAGCACGGCGGCCTCGTCGGCATCCTCGCCCCTCGCCTTGGCTTCCATGGTCCGGCGGCGCGCTCGGACTTTTGGGTCTGCGACGACGAAAATCTTCACGTCCGCATGCGGGCAGATCACGGTTCCAATGTCCCGGCCGTCCAGCACCGCTCCGGGCGGATCGGCGGCGAATTGCCGCTGAAAATTGACCAGGGCCTCGCGAACCCTGGGGATCGCCGAGACGATGGAGGCGCCCTCGCCGGCCTTCTGGGTCTTCAGGGCGGGATTGCCGAACTTCTCGGGATCGAGTTCCAGCGCCGCAGCGACCGCAGCCTCCTCGTCCCGGAGATCGTGGCCAGACTGCATCAGGGCATAGGCCACCGCACGGTAGATCACGCCGGTATCGAGATGACGATAGCCGTAATGATGCGCGAGACGCTTGCCGAGTGTGCCTTTGCCCGAGGCCGCGGGCCCGTCGATGGCGATGATCATGAAAACTCGGCCCCTAGCGAACGCATCATCGGAATGAAATCCGGAAAGCTGGTGGCGATGAAGGCGGTGTCGTCGACGGTCACGGGCTGATCGGATGCGCAGCCCATCACCAATGCGGACATCGCGATGCGATGGTCCATGTGGGTCGCGACAGTGCCGCCACCGGGGACGTGACCGCGGCCTTCGACGATCAGATCGTCGCCGGAGACCTCGACCTTCACGCCGTTGACGCGGAGCATGGCAGCGGTGGCCTCCAGGCGGTCGGACTCCTTGACGCGCAGCTCCTGCAGGCCGCGCATGATCGTCGTACCCTCGGCGAAGGCGGCTGCCACCGCGAGCACGAGATATTCATCGATCATCGAGGGCGCGCGCTCCGGCGGCACCACGACGCCACGCAGCTTCGAGGCCCGCACGCGCAGTTTCGCCATCGGCTCGCCGGCGTCACCGCGGACTTCGCTCTCCTCGATCGATGCGCCCATTTCGCGCAGCGTGGTGAACAGGCCGGTGCGCAGCGGATTGGTCATCACATCGGACAGGACGACATCGGAGCCCTCGACGATCAGCGCCGCGACCACCGGGAAAGCCGCCGAGGAGGGATCGGCCGGCACCACGACATTGGCGCCGTGCAGCTCGGGCTGGCCTTTGAGCGTGATACGGCGGCCGTGCAGTCCCTCCTGTGCCGAGGTGATGTCGGCGCCAAAATGCTTCAGCATCAATTCGGTGTGGTCGCGGCTGGCCTCGGTCTCGATGACGGTCGTAGTGCCGGGTGCGGCGAGGCCCGCCAGCAGCACCGCCGATTTGATCTGGGCCGAGGCGACCGGGGTCTTGTAGGTGATCGGCAGCGGATCGCGCGCGCCCTGAAGGGTCAGGGGCAGACGGCCGCCCTCACTGCCGGAGATGACCTTGGCGCCCATCTTTTCCAGGGGATCGAGGATCCGGCGCATGGGGCGGCTGCGCAACGAGGCGTCGCCGTCGAAAACCGCCGAGATCGGGCAGCCGGCGACGGCGCCCATCACCAGCCGGCAGCCGGTGCCGGAGTTCCCGAAATCCAGTGGGGCCTTGGGCTGGGCGAAGCCCGCGACGCCCACGCCCTGCACTTTCCAGGCAAAATCGCCGGTCCGCTCGACGGTGGCGCCCAGCGCCTGCATCGATTTGGCGGTGTTGAGGACGTCCTCGCCCTCCAGCAGGCCCGAAATCCTGGTCTCGCCGACCGCGAGCGCGCCCAGGATGAGGGCACGGTGGGAGATCGACTTGTCCCCGGGCACCCGTATTTTCCCGGTCAGGGGCCCGCTGGCGCGAGCCTGGAGCGGCCTCGTTTGGTCGGAATGGGTCACGATTGTGTCCTTGGATGCGCCCTCAAGGGGGCTGGGCGCAGGTACCACATGGTCAGTGCCCCGTCACGGGCATGTCGTTCTCCCGCAATGCGCTATTGACAGCGGGCCGCCAACTAGCCAAGTGAAACACCGCTTTTCAGACATTCCCAGGATTCCTGCCGTGGCCAAGTCCGAACTCGGAACCAAACGTATTTGCCCAACCACGGGCAAGAAGTTCTATGACCTCAACAAGAATCCGGTGATCTCGCCCTATACTGGCGAAGTCGTGCCGATCGCCCCGGTCGCGCCCGCGCGCATGCCCCGCGGCGCCGAAGCCCGGCACGCAGCGACGGCCGACACCACGCCGGAGCCGGCAGAGGTCGAGGAGGTCTCGCTCGAGGAGGCCGACGCCGAGGAGAACACCGGCAAGGTCAAGGCCGCCGTGCCCGAATCCGAGGACGATATCGAGGTCGATGAGACCCTCGATGACGACGATGACGATGATTCGACCTTCATTGCCGACGAAGAAGAGGGCGATGAGGACGTGACCGACATCATTGGTGATGTCGGAGGTGATGAAGAGACTTGAGATCAGCCCTGATCTGTGAAAAAGGGTGCACCGCGCGAGTCACCAGGGCTCGCCGGTGCGGGTGATCCACTAGGATCCCCGCAAGGACTAAGGGGCCATAGCTCAGCTGGGAGAGCGCTTGCATGGCATGCAAGAGGTCGGCGGTTCGATCCCGCCTGGCTCCACCAGCCTTCGCTGGCTTCGCCAGCTTCGGCTCGGCAAGCCCTTTCGTAGCGAAGGCTGCCGCGGCGTAGCCCGAAGGGCGAAGCCGGGCTTCATCCGCAAACTTCCAATTCGCCAACTTCGTTCCGCAGGCCCTAAGTGGCGAAGCCGGGCTTCAGCAGAACATAAGCGGGTGTAAGCTCTCCTCGACAACTGGAGAGCGTGCCGTGAAGTACGTTTACAAGTACGTTTACATCCTCGAGAGCCTCGATTCGCTCCATTTCTACGTCGGGATCACCGACGACCTGCGCGCCCGCCTGACAAAGCACAATGCTGGCGAGGTGCCTCACACCTCGAAATACGGGCCCTGGCGACTCAAAACTTACGTTGCGTTCAGCAACGAGAAGCAGGCCGCCGCATTCGAGAAATATCTGAAATCATCGTCCGGCCGCGCCTTCGCCAAGAAGCGCCTCTAGCCCTACTCCCCGATCACCGCGTTCAGCCGATCCCGCAGCGCGACGATCTCGTCCTTTATCGTGACCAGTTCCGACACCGAGCAGTCCGACGCCGCCAGGATCGACTGTGGCACGCTGCGGGCTTTTTCCTTCAGTGCATGGCCCTGCGCCGTCAGCGCGATCAGGACCTGACGCTCGTCCTCGCTCGAGCGGGTGCGCCTGACGAGATGGGCGGCCTCGAGCCGCTTGAGCAGCGGCGTCAGCGTGCCCGAATCTAGGAACAGCCGCTCGCCGATGTCCTTGACCGGCACGTCGTCGCGCTCCCACAGCACCAGCATCACCAGATATTGCGGATAAGTCAGGCCGAGCCGGTCCAGCAGCGGCTTGTAGACGCGGTTGAAGGCGTGCGCGGCCGAATAGACCGCGAAGCAGATCTGGTTGTCGAGGCGTTGCGGATCGAGGGTCGATAGCTTCCGGGGCATGGAGAATCTCACGGGATTTCCTCCCATTCTGGGGCCGGAGGGCGGCACATTCAATTGCGAACAATTAAATGTGAGCCATGATAATTTCAATTGCGCACAATCAAATTGTTTGTGATACAGAGCGCACCCCAACCGAAAGACCCGAGGAGACGACAATGTCCGTGAACGTCCTCTACAAGACCAGCGCCAAGGCCACCGGCGGTCGTGATGGCCATGCTGCAACCCTCGACGGCGCGCTCGACGTCAAGCTCACCACGCCGAAGGAGCTCGGCGGCGGCGGCGGCGCCGGCAACAATCCCGAGCAGCTGTTCGCGGCCGGCTATGCCGCCTGCTTCATCGGCGCAATGAAGTTCGTCTCGTCCCAGGGCGGGCCGAAGGTTCCGGCTGATGCCTCCGTCACCTCGACCGTCGGCATCGGCCCGCGCTCCGAGGGCGGCTTCGGTCTCGACATCGATCTCGCCGTCTCGCTGCCGGGCCTCGCCCGCGCGGAAGCCGAGGCGCTGGTCGAGAAGGCGCACCAGGTGTGCCCCTACTCCAATGCCACGCGCGGCAATGTCGACGTTCGCCTGACGGTCGTCTGATCGAAAGTGCGGATTGGCTGGCCCGGGATCACCCTCGGGCCGGCCGCTTCCGCTGATCTGCCAATCCTGATTTGCCACGCCGCGGCATGCGGCCGGCAGTGCATACGCCCCTACGCAACAGGCCATTGCTGGCTTGTGCGAACCTCGCTAGGCCTGTGACCAAATATCGACACAGGGGAAGCGAAGGCATGAGCTCTGAAGCCGCCAGTTCTGAAGCCGCATTGGGCGCAATGAGCGGATTGCGCGTCATCGATCTCACGCGCGTGCTCGGCGGTCCCTACTGCACCCAGATCCTCGCCGACCACGGCGCCGACGTGATCAAGGTCGAGCCGCCCGCGGGCGACGAGGTGCGTGAATGGGGCCCTCCCTTCCACGAGGAGGACGCGGCCTATTTCGTCGGCATCAACCGCAACAAGCGCTCGATCGGCCTCGACCTCGCCTCCGAGGGTGGCCGCATCGTGCTGCTCAAAATGCTGGAGACCGCCGACGTCCTGATCGAGAATTTCAAGCCGGGCACGCTGGAGAAATGGGGCATCGGCAACGATGTGCTCAGCAAGAAATTCCCGCGCCTCGTGCATTGCCGGATCTGCGGCTTCGGTGCCGACGGCCCGCGCGGCGGCAATCCCGGCTATGACGCCATCATCCAGGCCATGACCGGCATGATCGCCGCGACCGGCTCGCCCGAGAGCGGACCGATGCGGATCGGCGTGCCCTTGGTCGACATCACCACCGGACTTTATGCGGCGATCGGCATCCTGATGGCGCTGTCGGAGCGGCAGCGTTCAGGCAAGGGGCAGTTCCTGGAGACGACGCTGTACGAGACCGGCCTTGCCATCATGCATCCGCACACCGCGAATTATTTCATGCATGGCAAGCCGCCGAGCCTCACCGGCAACGAGCATCCCAACCTCGTGCCTTACGCGATCTTCCCGACCAAGACCGACAACATCTTTATCGGCGTCGGCAATGACGGCACCTTCCGCAAGCTCGCCAAGGAGATCGGCAAGCCCGAGCTCGGCACCGATCCGCGCTTTGCCCGCAACAAGGACCGCATCGCCAACCGCGAGGCGCTGCGCGCCGAGCTCGCTGCCGTGTTCAGCCAGCACGAGGCCGAGCCGCTGTGCAATCGCCTGCTCGCCGCGGGCCTGCCCGCAGGGCCCGTGCAGAAGATCGACCAGGCGCTGACCAACGCGCACACGATCGCGCGCGGCGATATTATCGAGAAGGACTGGTACAAGGGCGTGGCCTCGCCGATCCGGCTCGACCGCAGCAAGCCGAGCCTGCGCCGGCTGCCGCCGAAATTCAGCCAGCACTCCCAGGAGGTGCTGGGCGAGTTCGGCTACTCCAAGGCCGAGATCGACGCGATGGTCGAGAAGGGCACCGTCTGCGGCCCCGAGCGCAAGCGCTAGGTGGTGCGCTCCCTCTCCCGTTTGCGGGCCTACGCAATGGGACAATCTCCTAGAGGATAGAACCCTCACCCGCGCCTTTGGCGCGACCTCTCCCGCAAGCGGGAGAGGTTTGGAGCCCGCGACACCGTAGTGCCTTATCCGTTCAATGCCGCACTGCGGCGCGGCCCACGGGGGTGCACCGCGAACGGAGGAGGCTGCCCGCTCCGTCTTCGCCTATTTGCCGGCTTCCCTTTTCCAGCGCTTGCCGCTTTCGTTTCGGCCGCTTACACAGTCATGTGAACGTCATATGGCGCTGCTAGCGCAAGCGCTTCTTTTGACGGCCAAGGGAGGTTTACTTGATGGCTCTTCGACACTTTGGGGCGGCTGCCGCATTTGCACTCACGGTTGGCATGACCGCGTCGCCGGCGCTGGCCGTGACGGAAATCCAGTGGTGGCACGCGATGACCGGCGCCAACAACGACGTCATCGTCAAGCTCGCCAACGACTTCAACGCGTCGCAGAGCGACTTCAAGGTCGTTCCGACCTACAAGGGCAATTACGCTGACACCATGAACGCGGGCATCGCGGCGTTTCGTGCCGGCAACGCACCGCACATCATGCAGGTGTTCGAGGTCGGCACCGCCACCATGATGGCTGCGACCGGCGCCGTGAAGCCCGTCTACAAGCTGATGGCCGACGCCGGCGAGAAGTTCGATCCCAAGATCTACCTGCCCGCCATCACCGGCTACTACTCGACCTCGAAGGGCGAGATGCTGTCGTTCCCCTTCAACTCGTCGTCCACCGTCATGTGGGTCAATCTCGACGAGCTGAAGAAGGCCAATGTCGCGATCCCGAAAACCTGGCCCGAGACGTTCGAGGCCGCCAAGAAGCTGAAGGCTGCCGGTCATGACACCTGCGGCTTCTCCGGCTCCTGGGTCACCTGGGTCAATCTCGAGCAGCTCTCCGCCTGGCACAACGTGCCGCTCGCCAGCAAGGCCAACGGCCTCGACGGCTTCGACACCAAGCTCGAGTTCAACGGGCCGCTCCAGGTCAAGCACCTCGAAAACCTGGTCGAGCTCCAGAAGACCAAGGTCTACGACTATGCCGGCCGCACCAACACCGGCGAAGGCCGCTTCACCTCGGGCGAATGCCCGATCTACCTGACCTCGTCGGCCTTCTTCGGCAACGTCAAGGCCCAGGCCAAGTTCAACTTCACCGCGGTGCCGATGCCGTATTATCCGGAGGCAAAGGGCGCGCCGCAGAACTCGATCATCGGCGGCGCTTCGCTCTGGGTCATGGGCGGCAAGCCGGCCGACGAATACAAGGGCGTCGCAAAATTCCTGACCTTCCTCTCCGACACCGATCGGCAGGTCTACATCCACAAGGCCTCGGGCTATCTGCCGATCACCAAGGCGGCCTATGAGAAGGCCAAGGCCGAGGGCTTCTACAAGGATCAGCCCTATCTCGAGACCCCGCTGCTCGAGCTGACCAACAAGGAGCCGACCGAGAACTCGCGCGGTCTGCGCCTCGGCAACATGGTTCAGCTCCGTGACGTCTGGTCGGAAGAGATCGAGCAGGCGCTGGCCGGCAAGAAGACCGCCAAGCAGGCGCTGGATGCCGCCGTCGAGCGCGGCAACACGATGCTGCGGCAGTTCGAAAAGACCGCCGTCAAGTGAGGCGATGAGCGGCAGGCCGGTCCCCCTGGCCTGCCGCTTTCGGCGGACACCATGCAAAAGCAAGCCATTTTCCAATCCAGGCTATTGCCTTACGCGCTGGTTGCGCCGCAACTCGCGATCGTCCTGCTATTCTTCTACTGGCCGGCCCTGCAGGCGGTGATCCAGTCCTTCCTGCTCCAGGACGCCTTCGGTCTGTCGACGAGCTTCGTCTGGTTCGAGAACTATCTCGACCTGTTCAGAGAGCCCGCCTATTTCGAGGCGATCCTCCGCACCTTCTTCTTCTCGTTCGCCATCGCGGTCTCGTCGTTGTCCTTTGCGCTGCTGCTCGCCGTCATGGCGGACAAGCCACTGCGCGGCTCGATGCTCTACCGCACGCTCTTGATCTGGCCCTATGCGGTGGCGCCGCCGGTCGTCGGCGTGCTCTGGATCTTCATGCTGCATCCCTCGCTGGGCATTATCGCGCGCTACCTGCGCGCGATCGGGATCGACTGGAATCCGCTGCTCGACGGTGACCAGGCTGCAACGCTGATCATCCTCGCCGCCGCCTGGAAGCAGATCTCCTACAATTTCCTGTTCTTCCTCGCCGGCTTGCAGAGCATCCCCAGAAGCGTGCTCGAAGCCGCCGCGATCGACGGTGCCCGTCCGATGCGCCGGTTCTGGACCGTGACCTTCCCGTTGCTGTCGCCGACCATCTTCTTCCTGCTGGTCGTCAACATCGTCTACGCCTTCTTCGACACGTTCGGCATCATCGACACCATGACCCGCGGCGGTCCCGGCAAGTCGACCGAGACGCTGGTCTACAAGGTCTATTCCGACGGCCTGCTCGGCGGCAATCTCGGCAGCTCGGCGGCGCAATCGGTGATCCTGATGGTCATGGTCATCGTGCTGACGGGAATCCAGTTCCGCTTCGTCGAACGCAAGGTGACCTACTGATGGTCGAGGAAGAGGGCTTTCGGCGCTACGTCGCGCACATCATTCTCTGGATCGGAATCGCGATCGTCGCCTTCCCGGTCTACATCGCGTTCATCGCCTCGACCCAGGACAATGCGCTGATCGCGAACGGGCAGATGTCGCTGCTGCCGGGCGGTCATTTCTTCGAGACCTATTATCAAACCATCTTCGTCGGCACGAGCGGCTCGACCCGCGAGCCCGTCGGCAACATGATGCTGAACTCGCTGGTGATGGCGCTGCTGATCGCGATCGGCAAGATCGCGATCTCGATCATCTCGGCCTATGCGATCGTGTATTTCCGCTTTCCGTTCCGGATGCCGATCTTCTGGATCATCTTCATCACCCTGATGCTGCCGGTCGAGGTCCGCATCTACCCGACCTACAAGATCGTCGCCGACCTGCACATGCTCGACAGCTATGCGGGCCTGGCGCTGCCGCTGATTGCCTCGGCCACCGCGACGCTGCTGTTCCGCCAGTTTTTCATGACGGTGCCGGACGAATTGCTCGAGGCCTCGCGCATCGACGGCGCCGGCCCCCTGCGCTTTTTCTGGGATACGCTGCTGCCGCTGTCGCGCACCAACATGGCGGCGCTGTTCGTGATCCTGTTCATCCTCGGCTGGAATCAATATCTCTGGCCGCTGCTCATCACCACCCGCGACGACATGCAGACCATCCAGGTCGGCATCCGCAAGATGATCACCACCACCGACGCGCTGACCGAATGGCCGATCGTGATGGCGACCGCCGTGCTGGCCATGCTGCCGCCGGTGTTCGTCGTCGTCGCCATGCAGAAACTGTTCGTGCGCGGCCTGGTCGAGACGGAAAAGTGAGAATGACGAATTGTGAATGGCGAGTAGTGAATGGGGTCGCTGCATACGCCTTGCGTGCTAACCAATCCCCATTCGCCATTTCCTACTCGCTATTCGCCGGTGCACCCCATGGCTAACGTCACCCTGCGCAACGTCCGCAAGACCTATCTCGGCGGCTTCGAGGCCATCAAGGGCGTCAACGTCGATGTCGGCGACGGACAGTTCTGCGTGCTGGTCGGCCCCTCCGGCTGCGGCAAGTCCACCTTGCTGCGCATGGTCGCGGGGCTCGAGACCGTCACCGGCGGCGAGATCGATATCGGCGGACGCGTGGTCAACCAGGTCGAGCCTGCCGATCGCGACATCGCGATGGTGTTCCAGAACTACGCGCTCTATCCGCATATGAGCGTCTTCAACAACATGGCCTACGGCCTGCGCAACCGCGGCATGAAGGAGACCGAGATCAAGTCCCGCGTCGACGAAGCCGCACGCGTGCTCGAGCTCACGCCGATGCTGGAGCGCAAGCCGCGCCAGCTCTCCGGCGGCCAGCGTCAGCGCGTCGCCATGGGCCGCGCCATCGTGCGCCAGCCAAAGGTGTTTCTGTTCGACGAGCCGCTGTCGAACCTCGATGCGAAACTCCGTATCGCGATGCGCGTCGAGATCCGCAAATTGCAGCGCCGGCTCAACACGACGTCGATCTACGTCACCCACGACCAGCTCGAAGCCATGACGCTCGCCGACATTCTCGTCGTGATGAACGGCGGCCAGGTCGAGCAGGTCGGCAATCCCCTGGCGATCTACGAGAAGCCGGCGACCACCTTCGTCGCCTCCTTCATCGGCGCGCCGCCGATGAACTTGATGTCGACCCGGCCCGAGGAAATCAGATCGCAGCTCACTGGCGGCGCGGCGGCGGACGCCGGTATCCTCGGCATCCGCCCGGAAGATTTCGTCATCACCGACCAGACCCCGGCCGGCGGCGTTGCTTTGCCGCTGACCGTGGAGGCGATCGAGCGCGTCGGCGCCGAAACCTTCGTCTACGGCTCGCGCGAGCAGGAAGAGCAGCGTGTCGCCGCCACGCCGGGCGAGCTGCCGCCCGGCGAGATCATCGTCCGCATTCCCGGAACCGAGGCTCCCGCCATCGGCGCGAAAATCCGCGTCGCGGCGCTGCGGGCGAAGCTGCATTTGTTCAGCGGCGACGGGCGGACGCGGCTAGAGGCCTGATCAGTTTCAAGGGCCGGGCCGATTCAAAATCGCGAAAACAACCCCATGCACAGTAGAAGGGGGCTTGTTTTCGTTGGGATAAATCGCCAGCCGAGTTCGTCATGCCCGGGCTTGTCCCGGGCATCCACGTTCTCTGCGCCGCAAGTAAGATCGTGGATGGCCGGGACGAGCCCGGCCATGACGGCAGGACATGGCCAATCCACAGCTTCCCGGCTACCTGCTTGAACCAACACGGGAACATGCCCATATTGCTGATCAAGGGGCGCCTCTCAGGGCCCTGATGCACCAAAGTCGCTTTCTGCGAGGACTTTGTAAACTATGTCTCGTGTTCCCACGTTATCCAGTCCGTTCCTTCTGGGCTTCGACGAGATTGAGCGCGTGCTCGATCGCGTCGTCAAAGGCGCCGACGGCTACCCTCCCTACAATATCGAGAGGTGTGGCGGCGCGGACGGCCAGCCCGAGCGGCTGCGTATCACGCTGGCGGTCGCCGGATTTACGCGCGACCAACTCGATGTAACCATTGAGGAAAACCAGCTCGTGATCCGCGGGCGGCAGCAGGACGACAAGACCCGGCAATACATCCATCGCGGCATCGCCGCGCGCCACTTCCAGCGCACCTTCGTGCTGGCGGAGGGGATGCTGGTGCTGGGTGCGGATCTGAAGAACGGGTTGTTGTCGGTCGATCTGGCCCGGCCTGAACCGGAGAGGATCGTTAAGACAATCGCTATCAATGAGCACGAATAATGGAACGAGTAGCGGACTCGACCGCTTAGTGTTCCAGAGGAGTCGAGACCATGAGTGAAGGTCACGTTGCGTTCGAATACGAAGCCAAGAACGTCTCGCCCGAGACGCTGGCAACCCTTGGCGAAGGCCATATCGCCTATGTGAAGCAGATCCGCTCCGAGGACGTGCCGGGCCTGTTTCCCGAAGCGCCGAAAATCGCGCCGGGCTTAAAGCTCTTCGCGCTCCACGCCGCCGACGGCACGCCGATCATGTTGACCGACAGCCGCGAAGCCGCGATCGCCAACGCCTGGAGCAACGAGCTGCAAGCCGTCAGCGTGCACTGAGCGGACGTCGCACGAATAGAGTTTCCAGCGGGCATGCCTTCTTGCGAAGGCATGCCCGCTTTCATTTTGACGCGACGACGCTCCTCGCAATGACGGTGCGTGAGGCCGCAGTGGGCTCAACTCTCGAATCCCGAACGTGCGCTTCAACGCACCGCCGGGATCAGCGCCCGCAGGATGTCCGGCTTCCAGGTTTGACGCGCGCTGTCGAAGGCCGCGAAATCATGGTCGAACTGCCAATAGGCCCATGCCCAGCCAAGCCGATCCGCACTTCGCGCCACGAACGACAGATATCGCGTCCGGGCGTCCGTCGGAGCGCGCTCGTACACGCCGAACTCGCCGAGATAGATCGGGCGCTTTTCCTTTTCGGACCAGCTACGAATCTTTTCGAAGTCGGCGAGAGCCTTCTGTTCGTCCTCCGGACTGCCCCAATCGAGTGGCCCGAGCCGCGAAAACGTTGGGGACCACGCCGCACCCTGATGCGTGAAGCGTATCGGCGCGTAATAGTGAAACGTGACGATGAGGTTTCTGTCATCTGATGGCAGGGCCAGTTCCTCGACCGGCATGTCATCGACGTTGAGAACGGCAGCAATGACCGTCCGTCCGGGGTTGCTGGTGCGGATGATGCGGAGACACTCGTTCAGAAGGGCGTTCCAGCTCGTCGATTTCATCTGTCCGCCGGGCTCATTGAGGACCTCGAAGACAAGCTTCGGATATCTTCCGGCATAGCGCTCGGCGATTTGCGTCCAGAATGCCTTCAGCTTCTCGGCGCATCCGGACACGTCGCGCTGGCAAGTATCCGTATCGTGCTCGTCGAGAATGGGGATGAGCTTCCGGGCGAGCACTTCTTCGATCACGGCATCAAGCCGTCTCAAGACGATTTCATCCAGGAGATTCCCTTCGCCCATGAACTTGAAGCCGAAGAAATTGATCCGAACATGCGAGAACCCGGCCTTTCGGATGGCCGTGAGGTTGTCCAGACGAAATGGCGCGTTCCGGCCTCCCTCCCAGATGCCGTCATAGCCGAGGATGTTGATGCCGCGCCCCAACTCTCCTGGGGCGCGCGCAGTGCCCTGCTTGGCTGCGTCGGCCTGAGAGCAGATCGCGAGCATGGCTATCGTCAAGATGAGACGGAAGGTCACCGACCGGCGGGCGCAGATGGCATTCATGCTGCCTTCTCCATCATGGCAGCAGGGGTTGCTGCGGCACCGGCCTGCACACCGCGAAGAAGAACGCGACGAGAAGCACCGACGTGAACATCGTCGAGCGGAGGAACATCGTCTCCGTGAAATTCGATTGAAAGCTCAGGACGACAAATCCGATGATGAGAGCGCAATGGGAACGATTGATCGACCGGGTGGCGATCAAATACAGGACCTTTTCCGAAAACAGATAGACGCTCGCGACGAATAGAAAATATCCCAGAAACCCCGTTTCAATCGCCACCGCGATGTAACCGCTATGATAATTGTCGAGCACCCAGCCATGGTTCTGGTTGAAATAGTCGTAAATCGAAGGGCGCGTCCAGAATCCGTTGATGCCAAAGCCCAGCAGGGGCGCGTCGTTGAAATGGCTGATGGCGTACTGCCAAATGAAGGTCCGCTCGGTCAAGTCGATGGTCGATTCACCGCCGAGATGAACGGAATCGTACCCCGTCAGATAGAAATACAGGAACAGCAGGGCGGCCAGGATGCACATGATGGATGGCAGCACCGCATAGACTTTCATGCAGCGGATCGACCACATCGAGGTCAGGAGCAGTCCACACGCGGCAACAGCGACGGCACCGGCACCACGGGATTCCGAGGCGATAACGCACGTCAATGCCAGGAGAAACGTCACGAGAAAAACGATCCATCCCTGCCCGGTCATCTTCTGATAGCAGGCAAAGAACATCAGATATGCGCTGATGAAGCCGAGCGTCTGCTTCGATTCGTAGATTCCTTGCCACTGGCCGTTGTGCATCCAGCTCTGGTCGACGCCGATCTCGGGCACGAAGACGGCACACAAGGCCGAAGCGGCGACCAGAATGAAGAACCCGAGGGCCGTCGATCCGACGATCTCGTCCATGTCGATACGCGTAATGAGGCAGTACGCACCGAAGGTCGTCACCACAAGTGCCGCGCTCTTCATGATCGCCGCAAGGGCGAGACTGGTCCAGAGAACGGAAATGACAGCGAGGGAATAGAATGCCACCAGCGCGATGAGATCGGGATTGAGCTGCACGCGTACGCGTGGGCGTACGAAAGCACTGGCGTAGATCAAGATGATCCACATCACGAGCGCAACGGCCTGTTGCAGATAGCTCCACTCTGCGGGAAGCAGCGCGGGGTGGAAGACCCCCATCGACGCGACCACGTTAACGGTGATCGAACCGCGGATCACGTTTCTGGCAAGCTTCTCCACGCCGACGCTGCGCGGTTTCCAGATCGCGCGCTTTCGTATGTCTCGGAATCCGGAGCGATTTGTAGGCTGGCCCTGAGCTGACCTTCCTGAAGCACGGCTGACGTTCCCTTACCGCGCGTCGCGACCGCCTTCGCGCGATCGACATTCCCGGGACTTGGGCCGCGAGCGGGCCTCAATTGGCCCGGACGTCAATTCGCGCAAAAGCGCAGCCTGAACCCAACAATATCGATGATTGGCGGCTCGTCGCCGGCTCCAACGCCGGCACCGAAGGGATCGCCTGGGCGTCTTGCGAGGCGGGTAGCTTTTGGACGATACGCCGGGCATCCGCCGGCCGAGGCCCGGTTCCCCGGGCCGTTCTCCCCCCGCCGCGCCAATGCGCAACGACGCATTTCCATTCCAAATCACGTCCGCTCAGTCCACAGCTTTGAACGACTGTTAGCGGATTTTGGCGCCGCCCAATATGCCGTGCGTCTCAAGCGGGAAAATTTTCGGAGCGTCTACCTGGAGAACCCTGAGGCAGGGCGCGACGCCGACAATGCCGGGCGATCCAGGAGGCCAGAGTCGATCCGGCCTTTGACGGCGACGTTACGCCGCGGTGGCCGGCGGCAGTGCCAGCACAGAGTAGATCGCCTGGGCATCGCGCGAGGCGCGCAGCTTCTTGGCGATGTCCTGGTCGCGCAACAGGCGGGCGATGCGGGCGAGGGCCTTGAGATGATCGGCGCCGGCGCCTTCGGGGGCGAGCAGCAGGAAGACGAGATCGACCGGCTGGCCGTCCATCGCCTCGAAATCGATCGGGCGGTCGAGACGCGCGAACAGGCCGAAGATCTTTTCGAGCTTGGGCAGCTTGCCGTGCGGAATGGCGACGCCATAGCCGACCGCGGTGGTGCCGAGCTTCTCCCGCTGCAGCAGCACCTCGAACACGGAGCGCTCGTTCTGCCCGGTCAGCTCGGCGGCCTTGGCCGCGAGCTCCTGCAAGGCCTGCTTCTTGCTGTTGACCTTCAATGCCGGGAGAATCGCCTCGGGTGCGACCAGATCGGTAATCGGCATGGAGGGTTTCCGAGGTGAATTAAACCGTCAGGTTCCGAATTGGCCAGCTTGGAGAGAAACCACGCTGGGCCGGCGTCAAGAAGGTCAAGCAGGAGGAGGACTTAGCCCAAATCCCGTTAAGTCCTGATGTGGGGCGCTTCTACTCCAACGCAATCCCGGTGCCAACTCCCGCGTGCGGCTTTGCCCCGGTCATTGTTAAGGCCTGCGGATGGTACGGGGCCGGGCTTTTGCCCTAGCCCCCGGCCCTGCTGTTCCCCTTGCCATCCGCCCTAACATCCGTTTTGGCTCCCGGCGGGTCGATCCAGCCCACATTGCCGTCAGCCCGGCGGTAAATGATGTTCACCCGGCCGCTGGAGCCATGCTGAAAGACCAGGCAGGGAGCCCCGCTCAGGTCGAGTTCCATGACGGCCTCACTGACCGACAGCGGCTTCAGCGAGGTGGTGGCCTCGGCGATGATGACGGGGCTGTAGCCGGTGACCTCGTCCTCGCCCTCCGGCGCCTCGAGCACGTAGCTGGTGGCATCGAGCGCAGCCATCGCTTCGGAGGCGACATGGGCCTTGCGGGCGGAGCGGTCCTTGAGCCGGTTCTTGTAGCGGCGCAGCCGCTTCTCGATCATCAGCAGCGCCTGGTCGGCGCTGGCATAGGCATCCGGCGCGTTCGAATCGGCCTCCAGCGTGATTCCGGAATCGAGGTGCAGGGCGCAATCGGTGCGGAAGCCGAAGCCGTCCTTGCTGAGCGTGATGTGGCCGGAATAATTGCCGTCGAAATATTTGCGCAGCACCTCGTCGGTGCGGTCGGAAACGCGGCCGCGCAGGGCCTCGCCGACGCTGATGCTCTTTCCCGAGATTCTGAGAGTCATGTGATGCCTCGCTTGGTTCACGTGCTCGCGGTGCGATGACACGTCATCGCACCTCTGGAATATTGCCTGCGCATGATCTCCCCGCAAACGCCTTTGGCGTCTGTCGGAAAGCAAAACCGCTGGACACTTTTCGGGATCATGCGCGTGCTTGGATCCGCCTCGACGGGGGGTCGAGAGTAGCGCGATTTCGCGCCAGCGCAATCAGGCCGGTTCGGTGTTGCGGGAACGATCGGACAAGGCGGTAGAGAGGACGTTACCAAGAGCGCTCTGCTTGTCGCGGCGACGTTGCACCGAGGAAGGAATGCGCATGGCTTCGCGGTACTTCGCGACCGTGCGGCGGGCAATATCAATGCCCGAGGCGCGCAAGCGTTCCACGATGGTGTCGTCCGACAGGATCGCCGCGGGCTCCTCCGAATCGATCAGCTGCTTGATGTGGTGGCGCACGGCCTCGGCGGAATGCGCCTCGCCGCCGTCGGCCGAGGCGATCGAGGCGGTGAAGAAATATTTCAGCTCGAACGTGCCCCGATTGGTCGCCATGTACTTGTTGGCGGTGACGCGCGACACCGTGGATTCATGCATCTGGATGGCGTCGGCCACGGCCTTCAGATTGAGCGGCCGCAAATGCGCGACGCCATGGGTGAAGAAGCCGTCCTGCTGGCGCACGATCTCGGTTGCAACTTTCAGGATGGTGCGGGCGCGCTGGTCGAGCGCGCGCACCAGCCAGGTCGCGTTCTGCAGCGCGTCGGTGAAATAGGACTTGTCGCCGTCCTTGCCGATCTTCTTCGACAGCTCGGAATAGTAGGTCTGGTTGACCAGCACGCGCGGCAAGGTGTCGCTGTTGAGCTCGACATGCCAGCCGCCGTCGGGACCCGGGCGGACATAGACGTCGGGCACCATGGTCTGCAGACGCGCCGAGCCGAACTTCATGCCGGGCTTGGGATTGAGACGGCGGATCTCGCCGATCATGTCGGCGATGTCCTCGTCGTCGACGCCGCAGATCTTCCGCAGGGCCACGATGTCGCGCTTGGCCAGGAGATCGAGATGCTCGACCAGAGCCTGCATCGCGGGGTCGTAGCGGTCGAGCTCGCGGAGCTGGATCGCCAGGCATTCGCTTAAATTGCGCGCACAGACCCCGGGCGGATCGAATTTTTGCAGCACGGCAAGGACGCCCTCGACGTCGGCTTGCGTCGCGCCAAGGCGCTCGGCGGCCTGGCCGAGATCGCCCGGCAGATAGCCGGCTTCGTCGACGAGGTCGATCAAATACTGGCCGATCATGCGCTGGGCAGGTGCGGTGAAGGCCACCGAGAGCTGCTCGGCGAGATGGTCTGAGAGCGTCAACTCGGCCGCGACGAAGGCCTCGAGATTGTAGTCCTCGTCGCCGGAGGCGCCGCCGCCCCATTCCGTATAGGTCGTCGGCGCGGCGTCCTGGGCGTTGCGCGCCGCGGCCTCGGCCGGTTCCTCGGAGAAGACGTTGTCGAGGCCCGTGTCCAGGGTCTGCTCGATCTCGGCGCGGGTGCCGAGATCCTTGGTCATCCATTCCTCTTGGCCCGGCTCGAACGCGTCGCCGCCGCCAAAGCCGTCATCACCCTGGCCGCCGGACTCCTCGCCATCGCTGTACTGGCCGGCGTCGGCCGGGGCCTCGCCCGCGGGGGCCTCGTCATTGGCCCGTTCCAGCAGGGGGTTACGCTCGAGCTCCTCTTCCACGAAGGTCGTGAGATCAAGATTGGACAATTGCAGCAGCTTGATCGCCTGCATCAACTGCGGCGTCATGACCAGCGACTGCGATTGCCGGAACTCTAATCTCTGCGTGAGCGCCATGAAGCAAGAACCGTTCCCAAAAATTGGTCCGATTTTTGCTTATCCTAGTCCAGGCCCGATGTACACGTCTTGACGAAACGCAAAAACGGGCTAGAGGCGGAATTCCTCGCCAAGGTAAAGGCGGCGCACGTCCGGATCGGCAACGATCTCATCCGGGCTCCCCTCGGTCAAGATTTCGCCGGCATAGACGATGTAGGCGCGGTCGGTGAGGCCGAGCGTCTCGCGGACGTTGTGGTCGGTGATGAGGACGCCGATGCCGCGATTGGTGAGGTGGCGGACGAGGTCCTGGATGTCGCCGACCGCGATCGGGTCGATGCCGGCGAAGGGCTCGTCGAGCAGCATGTAGTTCGGACGCGTCGCCAGCGCGCGCGCGATCTCGACGCGGCGCCGCTCGCCGCCGGATAGCGCGATCGACGGCGATTTGCGCAGCCGCGTGATGTTGAATTCGTCGAGCAGCGCATCGAGCTGCTGCTCGCGCTTCTTGCGCGAGGGCTCCACCACTTCGAGCACGGCGCGGATGTTCTGCTCGACGGTGAGGCCGCGGAAGATCGAGGCTTCCTGCGGCAGATAGCCGATGCCAAGCCGCGCGCGCTGATACATCGGGAGCTTGGTGACGTCGTGGCCGTCGAGCTCGATGGCGCCGCGGTCGGCCTTGATCAGGCCGGTGATCATGTAGAACACGGTGGTCTTGCCGGCGCCATTCGGACCGAGCAGGCCGACCGCTTCGCCACGGCGCACATAGATGCTGACGCCGCGCACGACCTGGCGGCTGCCGAACGCCTTTTCCACGCTATGCACAGCCAGGAAGCCGGGCCGCTTCAGGAGCTGCGGCCCACCGCCGTTCGGCTTGGCGGCGGCCCTGACGGGGTGAACTGCCGGCTGACGCGGCGCCTCGGCCTGATAGTCGCCTTGATAGTCGCCCGGGAACTGATCGGGCGCATGGATCGCCTGGTCGCGGGCCATCGGCGCGTCCCGGATCGGGCTGGTCACGAGCCCGCCGACGCCGTCACCGAGCGCGGTGATGTCCTGACGCGCAAATCCTGGCCGGCCGCGCTTGGCGGGGCGCCGACGGAACATGCTGAAGAGATCGACCATCCCCGCCTTCTAAGCCTTTCGCGACGATCCTGCGCGAATTCGCGCGATCTGCCGCACCGGCCGTTCGACTAGCCGATGCAGCATGAGTGAAGGGATGTCTCATGCCCAGTGAAACACGCCCGAAAAGCGGCGGACCCCGCTTCGAAAGCCCTGCGCGCTAGATACAGTCTCACAGGCCAAGCTTCAACCTCGGTTCGGGAGCATCCGAGCCAAGCCGTTGAATTTATTTGGGTTTACTTGCGCCTGGCAATTGCAGGGCTGGACCTGCGCCAGGACCGCCCTGTGTTCCGCATTTGCTGTTCTGGTCGAACAGGCCCCGTACCTTGCCGCTGTCCGACTCCACCCGTGAGACGCCCGTAGTCATGTCGACCACCAATCGGTCACCCTGCAGCACGTTCTTGCACTGGGTCAGGACGACCTGGCCTCCGCCGCCCAGCATGGTGATGAGATTGGTCCTGGTGTCGAACACGGCGGTCTCGCCGGTCACCACCTGATCCTTCTGAGTGACCACGACATTGCCGCGCGCCTCCAGCCGCTTGATCGAGGAACTGCCGCCGGGGCCCGGCTGCGCCGACTGCATCGGCGCGCCCTTGGTCGCCTTGGCCGCAGGCTGCGGCGTGGCGGGCTTGTCGCCACCCGATTCGTAGAACACCACCAGCGTCTTCGAGGTCATGGTGGTGTCGCCCTGGATGACCTTCACATTGCCGGCGAAGGTCGCCTCCTTCTTCTTGTCGCGCATCTCGAGCGAGGCCGCCTCGATCTGAATCGGCTGATCGCGGTTCTGCGAAAAACCCTGCATCGCGTTGGGCACACCCTGCATCGTGCTCTGCGCAAATGCGGCGCCAATTGCAGCAAGCACGACAGTGGCGGCGAGCGCAGCTGCACTGAAGATGGCATTGCGCGTGTGGTTGCGCGGAAAAGACCTGATCATGAAATCACTTTGAATTGGCAGATTTGTTCTTTGACTTGCCCGGCGGCGCCGCCGGCGCGGGCTCGGCTGGCGCAGGCTGAGCGGCGGCGGGGTCATCCAGCTTGTCCAGATGCATCACCACATTGCCCTCGAAACGGATGACGTCGCCGCCTTCCGTAATGCGCAGCTTGTCCGCGGTCAGCGTGCCGTTGGTCAGCTTGACGTCGACATGCTCGTCCGAGGAGACCGTGCCCTTGCCCATGTCGACGAAGGCCGAGTTCAGCCGCGCCTCGTAGCCGGTCGAGGTGCGCAGGAAGATGTCCTTGTGCAGATCGAGCTGCTGTTGCTTGTTGTCGAAGCGGCCGGTGCGGGCATCGAGGAACAGGGTGGATTGATCCTCCATCAGCACTTTCGCGCGCAGGTCGGAGAGATCGACATGATCGGGATCGGTGATGTCCTGCGTCGCGGTCTTGGCCCAGAGCTCGTAGGGCCGCTGGTCCGGCGTGTAGCCCGCCAGATGCGGCGATTCCATCGTGATCTTGGTGCCCGACACCACCAGGTTTCCGGAATCGAGCGGCAGCTTCGGCATCAGCATGCGGAACGGATTGAAGACCGAGACGCCGACGATCGCAGCCATGGACAACAGCACTGCAGCCGGCACCGCGAGGCGCAGAATCCGCACCAGACGGCTGTGGCGCGCCGCGCTGGCAAACTTCGCCGCAAGCGCGGCGTCGTAGGTGGGATTGTGGGCCGAATTCACCTGAGCTCCTGAGATGCCGCTCGCCAGGCCGGGTTGAAGGCCGCTCCATTGTACCCGTCAGCGCCGCAATATGCAGCCTTGGCATATCGGGCTTGGACATATCAGGCTTGGACAGGCCGCACGAAAGTGTCCGAAACGGGGCGTGCCCGAAGTCTAACCGGCGGTCGAGGGCTCAGGAATGCGCGAAAATGTCCTCCTCCGCCCAGCCCTGAAGGTCGAGCAGGGCGCGGGTCGGCAGAAAGTCGAAACAGGCTTTGGCCAGCGCGGTGCGGCCCTCCCGCACCAGCATGGCATCTAACCGTTCGCGCAAGGCATGCAGGTGCAGCACGTCGGAGGCGGCGTAGGCAAGCTGCGGCTCGGTCAGGCTGTCGGAACCCCAATCGCTGGATTGCTGCTGCTTGGAGAGATCGACATTGAGCACCTCGCGCACGAGGTCCTTCAGGCCGTGGCGATCGGTGTAGGTGCGGGTCAGGCGCGAGGCAATCTTGGTGCAATAAATCGGGCCGGTCATGACGCCGAAGGTCTGGTACAGCACCGCGACGTCGAACCGCGCGAAGTGGAAGATCTTGGTGATGGCGGGATTGGCCAGCAGCGCCTTCAGGTTCGGCGCGTCGGTATGGCCCTTGGGGATCTGCACGACGTCGGCGCTGCCGTCGCCGGGCGAGAGCTGCACCACGCAGAGCCGGTCGCGGTGCGGATTCAGCCCCATGGTCTCGGTATCGATCGCAACCGCTCCGGTGTAGCGGGACAGGTCGGGCAGGTCGCCGCGATGCAAGCGTACGGTCATGGCGTTTCAAAACCTCGGGTCTAATCGGTGCGTCGGCACAATAGCTAATTCGGATTGCCCGCGATGTAGCCATTGCCGGCGGGCCGCGCAAGCACGGGCTTCGCTCAGATCGCCGCCAGCATGATGCAGATCATCGCCGCAACCGCAATGCGGCTGGGGCCGTCGCGGAAGGCGTACAGAATCGGGTCGTCCGGCATCTCGCGGCGATGCGCCATCATCAGGGCGCGGCCGAACCAGTAGAGCAGCAGCGGATTGAGCAGCCACAGCAGCCAGGGACGGCTGTACAGCGGCGTCACCGCGGTCGAGGAGACGTAGAGCGAGAATACGGTCACCGCGTTCATCGCGCTCGCCGCCGCCATCGCGGCGATGATTTGCAGGTCGGTGACGCGATAGTCGCGGTTGGAGGGATCGGCAAGGCCGGCGCTCTCGCGCATGCTGAGCTCGCTGAAGCGCTTGATCAGCGCCAGCGAGGTGAACACGAACAGCGAGAAGATCAACAGCCATTCCGACAGCACCACACCGACGCCGACCGCGCCGGCGACGATGCGAAGCGTGTAGAGACCGGCGAGCGTGACGATGTCGACCAGCATCTTGCGCTTGAGCGCGAGCGAATAGGCGATGGTGGTGACGAGATAGGCGCCGAGCACGCCGAGAAACAAAGGCGAGATGCAGAGGCCGGCCACGACCGCGAACAGCCACAACGCAGGAATCGCTGATAGCGCGGACGAGATCGGCAGATCTCCGGCCGCCAGCGCGCGATGGCGCTTGGTCGGATGCTGCCGGTCGGCTGCGAGATCCAGGAGATCATTCATCAGATAGGCGCCAGACGCACAGGCCGAGAACGCCAGGAACGCCAGCAGCGCGGAGCCGAAGCTGGCAAAATTCAACTGATGCGCGGTGATGACAGGCACGAACACCAGCGTGTTCTTGGCGTATTGATAGACGCGCAGCGCCTTGGCCCAGGTCCTGAGACTGGTCCTGAGGCTGGCGTTGCGGCTGCCGCGGTTTTCGACGCGCTCGATGGCGCCGCGGTCGAACGGCAGGCTTCCGCCTGCAGCCAGCTCAGCCGGCGCAACGACGCCGTCAAAGCCGAGATGCGCGGCAATGCCGGCAGCGTGGCGGGCGAAGCGGCCGGCCACCAGATAGATCTTCGCGCCCCGCGCCCGCGCCGCGAGCGCCCGGTTCAACACGTCGGAATCATAGGGCAGATGGGCATAGTCGATCTCGGCGCGCGCCAGGATATCGGTGAGCGCCGCCATGCCCGGGCGTCCGCCAGCGCCGAAGCGGGCGAGCATGCGGCCGGGGCTGGAGAACAGCGCCTCCATCAGCAGCTCGGAGCGCAGCAGGCCGCCTTCGAGATCGATGACGAGCGTCCGCGTGGCCGCCGCCGTGACCAACGGCTCGGGCACGCCAGGATCATACTGCCGGGCAGGCTGCTCCATCCGAATACGCTCTGACTTGCCGCAAACTGACCGGCTCAGGGCCGGGGAGCAGGGAAATGGACGGTCATGACACTAGGGGAGCATTCGCTAAGGGCGGCTTAATCGGGGCTGCCGGGAGCCGCGAGAACAGGATGGGGCGCGGCCGCCGATCCGGCGACAAACGCAGGCTTATCAATGAGATAGTGCTCAGCAACGCTCACGGCGTCTTCTTCTGCGCAGGCACCGCCGGCTTCACGGGCGTCACCTGGGCTTGCGGCTGGGGGGATGCGGCTTCCGGCGTAGCGATCGCGATGGCGATCAGACGCCATTGCCCGGCCACGGTCTGAAACGTGAGATCGAACTGGATCTGCTGCGGCCGGGTCGGAATGTAGCCTGCCAAGCGCAGCATTCCGCGCTGATCGAGCGCGGGCGCGTCGCTGAATTGCGGCGCCAGCAATGCCGCACCGTAGAGATCGAAATTGCGGCGCCGCAGGTCGAGAAAATTCAGCGCGAGATCGGCGGCGGTGTTGCGCGCCTGGAAATCGGGCGCAGCGAGGTCGCGCAGCACCGTATAATTGCCCGTGCGGTTGGCATCGTTGAGCGTGAGCAGCGTCGAGCGGATCAGATAGAGCGCCTGCTCCAGCGTGACGGGCAGCGCCGGCTGCGCGGCAGCCGCAGCCGGCGCGGGCGTCTTCTGCTGCGCCATCGCCCTGTCGCTTCCGCAGCACAGCAGCAGCGCCAGTGCCATCACGGCTCGCGCGATCAATTGCATCGAATTGCCAAAGCCTGGCATCACCAGCCGACGCGCATTCCGACGCGGCCGCCCAATCCGCCGCCGTTGGTGCCGTAGGTCAGGCCGCCGCTTGCCTGCACATGCTCGCTGACGCGCAGCGCCGCACTCATGGAGAGTGCATTGGTGTTCTGGAACGTACCCCAGTTCATGCTCATCGCGATCTTCTCGGACGGCATCAGCCAGGGCGAGCCTGACATCGCAAAGGCCATCGCGACGCCGTTGATCGCCTTGCCGGTCCTGCCGTCGAGGTCGTTGAGGCGGGCATTGATGCCTGCGAGCTGGCTGTTGATGCTTGCGATATCCGCGGGGCTCGCAAACCCGAGTGCACTGAGCGAGGTGGAGGCGAGATTGCCGGCCGCGTCCGTGGTGACGAGTTGCACGGGCCCGGATTGCGCGGCCGCGCTCGCGGCCGAGGTGACGCCCGTCATCGTGTAGGTATTGCTCGCGGTGCCGTAAACCTGCTGGTTGGCGCGGGTCGCGGTGGCGCCATTACCGATCGCGGTGGCGTTCGCAAAGGTTGCCGACGCGCCATTGCCGAAGGCCGACGAATTTGCGCCGGTGGCGTTGGAGCCGTTGCCGACCGCGGTATTGGCGACGCCGTTTCCGTTCGCGTTGGCGCCGTTTCCGACGGCAATGTTGAAGCTGCCGGTCCCGCTGGCATTGGATTGCGCACCGTTTGCAATGTTCCTCGAATTGGCGCCGTTGGCATTCGCCAGATAGCCGGTCGCCGCGTTGGAGCTGTTGGCGCCAAATGCGATGGCGGCGTTGCCGGTGGCAACGTTATTGCTTCCGGACCCGCTCGCGTTGGTATTCAGGCCGGTCGCGATATTGAAGCTGTTGTCGCCGTTCGCATTGGAGTTGACGCCGGTCGCGATGTTGGCGCTGCCGTTGCCGATGGCGTTGGCGTTGCTCCCCGTCGCCGTGTTGGCGCTGGCGTCGCCGTAAGCCTTGGCGATAAACCCGTTGGCAAGATTTCTGCTGTTGTTGCCGGAGGCATTGGAACTGCGCCCTGTCGCAACGTTCCTGCTGTTGTCTCCGTTGGCGAGGGCGGTCAGCCCGGACGCAAGATTACCGCTGCTGTTGCCGCTGGCGTTGGCTCCGGCGCCGGCCGCGATATTGGTGCTGTTGTCACCGCTGGCTTGCGCGTTGTTTCCGGACGCGATGTTCTTGCTCGCTTCACCGCTGGCGATGGCTCCCGCTCCGGTCGCGCTGTTGAAGCTGTTGTTGCCGCTGGCGTTGGCATTGTTTCCCGTCGCCCCATTGGAGCTGTTATCGCCGCTGGCGTTAGCGCCGGTCCCGGTCGCGGAGTTGTTGCTGCCGTTGCCGGCAGCGGAAGCGGAGGGCCCGCAGGCAAAATTGCTCGCTGATCCGCTCGCCGTGGCGCCTTGCTCGGACGCGGCACCATCCACACACACGAACTGCGCCCGGGCTTCCGGCCCGCCGGCGCAGGCCGCGATCACAGCAATGAGCGCAGTTGCAAGCAAAGCGGTTGCTGGCGCCCGCGATGAAATCGTCATGTTCGTTCCCCACCCCGTCTTCCAAGCTCGCAACCGGCAAGAAGAGGAAGAATGAAGACCGCCGACACTTCCAGCCCCAATTCACTTCCAGCCAAGCCGCCGCCACGCCAACGCGATTGGCGCTTCCGCGACTCTCAAAGCATGAGGCCCGTGATTTTGGGAAGACGCGGGATGCGTGAAAGCCTGCGCGGCCTATCGTCCTCCCATATTCATGGGGGGCCGCCCGGTGTCCCGGCTTCTCAGTCCGCGCACCCCCCTTCGCGAGGAGGCGGACGGTTTGCCGAATGCACGGCTGTTGCATGGAACCCACAACGGCGCACGAACTGCCCGTTTCGGCGGAGCCTGTGGCGCGCGCCCCGTGGAAATCGTGCGGGCCCACCCCATCTCCCAGTTTCTCTCCCCGCGACCCACGAATCGAGATCCATGACCGAACAGACGCTCGCCGCGCCGATCGACGATCCATCGGGACGCCAGCGCGGCTTCTCGCGCTATCAGGCGCTTCTGATCGCGCTGCTCGCGTTCACGCAGTTCACGATCATCCTCGACTTCATCATCATGTCGCCGCTCGGCGCCATCCTGATGCCCGCGCTCGACATCACGGCCGGGCAATTCGGCGTCGCGGTGTCGGCCTACGCGTTCAGCGCGGGCATTTCGGGCGTGCTGGCCGCCGGCTTTGCCGATCGGTTCGACCGCAAGCGGCTGCTGCTGTTCTTCTATGTCGGCTTCACGCTCGGCACCATGCTCTGCGCGGCCGCGCAGAATTATCACGTGCTGCTGCTCGGCCGGATCGTGACCGGATTGTTCGGCGGCGTGATCGGCTCGGTGGTGCTCGCCATCATCACCGATCTGTTCCCGCTGCACCTGCGCGGCCGCGTGATGGGCTTCGTCCAGACGGCGTTCGCCGCGAGCCAGGTGCTGGGTATTCCGGCCGGGCTGTTTCTCGCCAATCACTGGAATTGGCACGTCTGCTTCATTGCGATCGTCGTGGTGTCGATCGCGGCGATCGCCATCATCGCCTTCGCCATGGAGCCGGTCGACGCGCATCTGAAGCGGAAGCAGGACAAGAACCCGTTCCACCATCTGATCGCGACGATCGGTCAGCCGCGCTATACGCTGGCCTTCGCCGTCACGACGCTGCTGGCGACCGGCGGCTACATGCTGATGCCGTTCTCCAGCGCCTTCACCGTGCACAATCTCGGCATCGACATCACGCATCTGCCGACGATCTATCTCGTCTCCGGCCTGTTCAGCATCGTCACGGGGCCGCTGGTCGGCAGGGCGAGCGATGCGTTCGGCAAATACCCGACCTTCGTGTTCGGCAGCGTGGTGTCCGTCATCATGGTGCTGATCTACACCCATCTCGGCCACGTTACGCTGACGACCGCGATCCTCGTCAACGTGCTGATGTTCGTCGGTATCTTCTCGCGCATGATCCCGTCGCAGGCCCTGATGTCGGCAATCCCCGACCCCGACCAGCGCGGCTCCTTCAGCGCGATCAGCGCGTCACTGCAACAGCTCTCCGGCGGCCTCGGCTCGGTGCTCGCCGCCGGCATCATCACGGAAGGGGCGGATGGCTCGCTGATCCATTTCGACCGGATCGGCTACGTCGTCGTCGCAACCTCGATCGTCTCGCTGGTCGCGATGTACTTTGTGCAGAAGGCGGTGGCGGAAAGGGCGGGAAAAAGGGTGGTTTGAGGGGAAACGGACGAGGCCGGTCTAAGAACGGACCCCTCGTCGCGGCGGTACCGGGATCGCGGTCCGACTGGCTCCAGCGATCGGAAGCCGCTCTATTTGGGGACCAAATCCTGCTAAATGGCGCCCGGGAAAGGCATTTCACTCTTCAGTCAATTGCTTGAATTGATTATATTTTTTATTGATCTATGTGACCCCAGACCCACAATATTACCAGCAGTGGTCCCCTTTAGGCCAGTTCAGCCCCCAGGCTACTACTCCCTTGGTGGGCCCAGAGAAGGCCTTGGATGGGGCTGCCCCAAAGTGGGGACTCTTGAGGGCCCCAAAGTGGCTCTGGAGGGTTCGGGCAGAGACTCGGGATGGGCTTCAGCCCCCATCAGGAGGTCTTCAGGCCCCTCGGAACCCTGCCAGAGGGTGAGTCTAGGACTTCTCTGCTGACCACCCTATCCCAAGGGCATTTTTCTCACTACGTGCAACGTGTACCGCCGGAAGGACACGCCTGACCTGAGACCCCACCGGGAAACATCACCGCTAATAGGCAACTCTATTGGGAGTCTCCAGCACGATGAGTGGCAACGTGCTAGCGCCAGTGATAAGCGAGAGTTGAAGATGCGAGGTCATCCAACATGACAACTGTAGTTTGGGGATCGACTAAGAAGCCGGTCACTAGCCTGCGCCTGGCCGAAGCCATTGAGCAGAATTTCCACGAGGAAGGTACACTTTACATTGGCTACCCGGTGCTGTCCGCTTCCGATGGCGCTAGTTCGATCGATGCTCTCTGGGTCAGTCCGGGACACGGGTTGATCATCTTCCACCTAGTGGAAGGTCGCGATATCGGCAATTATCGGGAGATCCAGGACGAGTTTGCGAACAACCTAGAGACTCGCCTCCGCGCACATCGAGCGCTGATGCACGGTCGCACCCTACTAGCACCGCCGCGTGTCGTTACCTACGCCCCCATGGTGCGCCTCGACGGCAACGACGATGCGTCATATCCTGTTGCTAACGACGACAATCTCCTCCCCGTCCTTCACACAACTGTTTGGGATCACCCTGATCTCTTCACGGCGGCACACTCAGTAATTCAGTCAATCTCCAGCATTCGACAAGGTCGACGTCGCCGGACGATCCATAATCAGAATTCTCGCGGTGCCATCCTGAAGGCACTTGAAGATTCGATCGCAAACCTCGACTCGCGGCAAAGTCGCGCGGTGATTGAAACAGTTGAGGGCGTGCAGAGGATCCGTGGGCTAGCCGGGTCTGGCAAGACCATAATTCTCGCGCTCAAGGCGGCGTATCTTCATGCTCAGCATCCGGACTGGCGCATCGCGGTAACCTTCAACACTCGCTCATTGAAGGGACAGTTTCGGAAGTACATCACCAACTTTGTCTTCGAACAAACGCGGGACATTCCGGACTGGACGAAGTTGCAGATCCTCAACGCGTGGGGCGCGCCCGGCAGCGATGACCGGACCGGGGTTTACTACCAATTTTGTCAAGCAAATGGTGTTGAATTCTTTGACTTCACCTCCGCGCGCAGAAAATTCCTTCCAACTCAGGAGTTCTCTGGCGTGTGTCAGCACGCCCTTAGCTCCGTGGATTCGCCTCAAAAGCTATTTGATGTTGTCCTCGTCGACGAGGCTCAAGATTTCCGCCCAGAGTTCCTGCGCCTTTGCTACGCAGCACTAGGCACTCCCAAGAGGCTCGTTTACGCCTATGACGAACTTCAATCTCTAACGGATTCCACACTGCCACCTCCTGAGGAGCTTTTTGGAACGGATGCCGAAGGTCGCCCACTCGTGACCTTCGCAGCACCACAGCCAGGGCAGCCAAGCCAAGATATAATATTAGAGAAGTGCTATCGGAATTCGCGTCCTGTCCTTGCGACCGCACACGCCCTTGGCTTTGGCATTTACCGGAAACCTGACCCAAAATCAGGCACTGGTCTGATCCAAATGTTCGACCGCAGCGAGTTATGGGAAGACGTCGGCTACAGCGTTGTTGACGGCGAGCTCAGGCGCCAAGCGCTAACGTCTTCTGTTGTCTCCAAATCGGTAACGCTAGCGGCCACAGTTTGCTGCCGTTTGGTTGAACAAGCAGTTGTAATCCGCAACCGTCCGAAAGCTCTTGTGGCTTGGGAGCTGGTCTAATGTTTCTGAGGGTGATGTCTTCGAGTTTCATTGTTGGTCTCTTTCTCTTTCAGGAGAGAGGCACACCAACAAATCATGGGGGCTACCAGCAAACCACTATGAACAGTGGTGGACAGGCTCCTCAATAAACGTCAGCAATTTCAGCCACTTTTGAAGGCTGGCAAACAATTGTGAACAAGCAAATGGTGCCCAGGAAAGGACTCGAACCTTCACGGCCGTTAAGCCACTGGCACCTGAAGCCAGCGCGTCTACCAATTCCACCACCTGGGCATGCCGTTTGGGGCACGGAGGCGGTTACTACGGTTCGGTGACGCCGTTGTCAATTCATGCTTGAAGCCTGTTTCGGGATGCCGATTGCGCATCGCAAACCGGCCCGATACAAGCCTGACAACACGTTACCCACCTGCAGGAACCGACCCCATGGCATCGAATCTGGACACGCTCGTCACGGTTTTCGGCGGATCGGGGTTTTTGGGCCGGAATGTCGTCCGCGCGCTGTGCAAGCGCGATTACCGCGTCCGGGTCGCCGTGCGGCGGCCGGAACTGGCCGGCTTTCTCCAGCCCTCCGGCAAGGTCGGGCAGGTCCACACCGTGCAGGCCAATTTGCGCTATCCGGCCTCGGTCGAGGCGGCGCTGCGTGATTCGCACGTCGTCATCAACCTCGTGGGCGTCTTGACCGAGAGCGGCGCGCAGACCTTTGACGCGGTCCAGGCCAAGGGCGCCGAAACCGTCGCCAAGGCGGCGGCCGCGGCCGGCGCCAGCCTGGTGCATGTCTCGGCGATCGGGGCCGATGCCGAATCGCCCTCGCGATATGCCAAGGCCAAGGCGGCCGGCGAAGCCGCGGTATCGGCTGCGGTGCCGTCGGCCACGATCTTCCGCCCCTCCGTGATGTTCGGCCCGGAGGATCAGTTCACCAACCGCTTTGCCGCGCTGGCCCGGATGTCGCCGGTGCTGCCGCTGATCGGCGGCGAGACCAGGATGCAGCCGGTCTATGTCGGCGACGTCGCCACCGCGATCGCGGACGCCGTCGACGGCAAGGCCAAGGCGGGCGCGACCTACGAGCTCGGCGGGCCGGAAGTGCTGACCATGCGCGAGATCATCGAGGCCATCCTCGAGATCACCGCGCGCAAGCCGGCGCTGATCCCGCTGTCGTTCGGCCTTGCCCGTTTCCAGGCGAACTTCCTGCAATTCGCGCCGGGCGCCTTCAAGCTGACGCCGGACCAGGTCACGATGCTCGAGCGTGACAATGTCGTGTCGGATGCGGCGAAGGCCGCCAGCCTGACGCTGGAAGGGCTCGGCATAACAGGCGATTCGCTGGAGGCGATCGCCCCGCAATATCTCTGGCGCTTCCGCGCCGCCGGTCAGTTCCAGCGTATGAGCGTGTGAGGGTGGTTCACCTCTCCCGCTTGCGGGAGAGGTCGATCGCGAAGCGATCGGGTGAGGGCTTTCTCCTCTTGGGGGTTCTCGGCCGCGGATAGACCCCCTCCCCAGCCCTCCCCCGCAAGCGGGAGAGGGAGCGCACCGTCAGCGCGGCGACACTTCAAAACTTCAGCTTCTTGAATACCGCTTCCGGCAGCGTCTTGATGATCAGCATCACGAGGCGCCATTTGCCGCTGACATAGACGACGTCGGTCTTGTTCTCGACTGCCCGGAGAATGGCATCGCCAACCACCGGCGCTTCGACGGTGAGCGGGCCGATCAGCTTCATGCCATCAGTCATCTTGGTGCGGACGAAGCCGGGCTTGACGGTGACGACATGCACGCCGCCACGACTGGCGCGGGCGCGCAAGCCCGACAGGAAGGCGGAGAATCCTGCCTTGGCCGAGCCATAGACATAGTTCGAGGCACGGCCGCGGTCGCCGGCGACGGAGGACACGCCGACAAGCGCGCCACTGCCGCGGCCCAAGAATTTTTCGGCGAACAGGCCGAGGATCAGCGAGGGGCCTTCGTAGTTCGAACGCATGATCGCGGTGGCGTGGGCAAGGTCGCTCTCGGCATTCTCCTGCACGCCGAGGAGACCGACGATCGAGACGACGACATCGGGCAACGCCGGCAGGCCGCTCACAAAGCCAGCGAATGCGGCGGTGTCGAGCACATCGAACTTGTAGAGACCGACGTCGATCGCGTAGCGCGCGCGCAGATCGGCCGCATCAGGCTCCAGCGTGGCGACGTCGCGGCCTGCGAGGCCGACATCGTAGCCGGCTTTGGCGAAGGCGCGCGCCGCGGCGCGGCCGATGTCGGAGGAGCCGCCCAGCACCAATACAGATTTGCGTGACGTCACGGCCTAGACCTCATCAAACAGACGCTGTGAAAGTTTCGAACGGATGTTGCCGGCGGGATCGAGCGATTTGCGGATCGCGTTAAAACGCTGCAAGGCAGGATAGCCCGCCGTGAAGGTCGCGCGCGACTGGCGCGCGTCTTTCGCCAGATACAGCCGGCCGCCGGCGGCGACGACCAGGCGATCGATCTCGTCGAGGAAATTCAGGATGTCGCCCTTCACCGGGAAATCCAGCGCGAGCGTGTAGCCGGGCAGCGGGAACGACAGGATGCCGTCGCCCTGGCCGAGCTTCTTGAGCACGGCGAGGAAAGAAGCATCGCCGCGCCGTGCGACGCAATCGAGGATCTCGCCGAGCACGGCGCGCGCGCCGGCTTGCGGGATCACGCATTGATGCTGCAGGAAGCCGCGCTTGCCATAGATGCGATTCCACGCACCGACGCTGTCGAGCGGAAAGAAATACGGATAGAGCGAGACCACATGGCTGCCCCCGGCGCGCCGCGCGCCCATGCGATAGTAGAGCTCGTTGAAGGCGCGGACGCTGGTGCGGTTCAGTGCCATCGACGGCAGGTCGACAGGCACGCTGAGGCGAGACTCCTTGCCGACCGGAAATGCATCGGCGCCTCCCGCCAGCTCGCCCCTGCCCGCGTGCTCGCCGAGATAGATCAGCGAACGGCCGAGATCGCGCCCGCGCGCCACGCAGTCGATCCAGGCCACCGAATAGGTCGCGGCATCGCCCGCCTCGAGCGCGCGCATCGCGGCGTCGAGATCGGACGCGGAGATCACCCGCTCGCGGATCCATCCGGTCTCGACCCGGCGCAGCCGCATCGTCGCTTCGAGGATGATGCCGGTCAGGCCCATGCCGCCGACGGTTGCGAAGAAGGCATCGGAGTTCTGTTCGCGCGAGACCTCGATGACCTCGCCCTGGCCGGTGCGCAGCAGGAGGCTGTCGACATACCGGCCGAAGCCGCCCTCGCAATGATGGTTCTTGCCGTGGACGTCGGCCGCGATGGCGCCGCCGACCGAGACGAAGCGGGTACCGGGCACGACGAAAGGCAGAAAGCCACGCGAGCCAAAGGTGTCGATCAGGTCCGACAGGAGAACGCCGGCTTCCAGGCGGATGCGCCCCGTTGCCGGATCGAACGACCTGACCCGGTCGAAGCCGGTCATCGTGACGGTTCTCGTGGCGCCGATCGCGGCATCGCCATAGGCACGGCCGTTGCCGCGCGCGACGGTGCCGGCGGAGACAGCCTCGCCAACCGCCGCGAACGAGCGGGGGCGCAGCACGTCGCTATCGACGACCGGGAAACGGCCCCAGCCGCTGACCAGGGTCATGGCTCAGCTCCTGTGCAGGGCGCGCGCCGCCCGGCGTTGGAACTGACTACCGATCAAAAGCTTAATTTGCGTTGAAAACGCCGGTCCAACCGCTACGGACCATAAGTCTACCGCCCCAGCGCCAGCGCGATCAGGCCGAGCGTCCCGACGATGACGCGCCACCAGGCGAACACCACGAAGCCGTGCCGGGTGACGTATTCCAGGAACGTCTTGACCACGATGATCGCGGTGATGAACGACACCACGAAGCCGATCGCGACGATGCCCATGTGGTCCATCGTCATCTCGGAGCGGTTCTTGTAGAAGTCGTAGGCGAACGCACCGATCATGGTGGGTATGGCGAGGAAGAACGAGAACTCCGCCGCCGCGCGCTTGTCGGCGCCGAGGAACATCGCGGCGACGATGCTGGCGCCGGAACGCGACACGCCCGGGATCATCGCCACGCACTGCGCGATGCCGATATAGAGATACATCAGCAGCGGAAACCTGGTGGCGTCATGCTCGCGCGGCTTGAGATCGAGCTTGTCGACCCAGAGCAGGATGGCGCCGCCGACGATCAGCGTGAAGCAAACGACCCAGGGATTGAACAGCACGCTCTTGATGTATTTGCCGGCGACGAGGCCGACGACGACCGCGGGCAGGAACGCGACCAGCACGCCGAGCACGAAGCGGCGCGAATAGGTGTCACCCGTGAAGAAGCCGATCACGACATCCCAGAGCTTCTTGAAGTACAGCCCGACGATCGCGAGGATCGCACCCAGCTGGATCAAAACCGTAAACGAATCCCAGAAAGCGCCTTCGCCGAGATGGAAGAAGCGTTCCGCGAGCAGCAAATGGCCGGTCGAGGATACGGGAAGGAACTCGGTCACACCCTCGATGATGCCGAGGATCACTGCCCGTATTGCGCCTGACATATTTACGGTCCATTTCGGCTGGAAAAGCGGGGCTCTTCTCGCCTATTCGCCCCCATGCCGCAATCGCAAAATGCGAAATCACGCCCTTGCCTCGCGGTTTTGAAGGACTAGTGTGGCGCCGCACAAACATTGATGGAATCTTAAGCACCATCAAATAGTCAAAGGCTTCATGTTTACGCTGTTTCATCATCCGTTCTGTCCGCATTCGCGTTTCATCCGCCTGATCGCGGGCGAATACGGGCTCGACCTCAAGCTGGTCGAAGAGCGCAGCTGGGAGCGGCGCGAGGCATTTCTGTTGCTCAATGCGGCAGGCACGACGCCTGTGATGGTGGACGACGAGCAGCCGCCGATCCCGGGCGCTGCGATCATCGCCGAATATGTCGACGAGGCCTATGGCGCCGAGATGGGACCCAAGCGCCTGATGCCGGAAGCCGTCGGCGAGCGCGTCGAGGTTCGCCGGCTGATGGCCTGGTTCAACGAAAAATTCTTCGAGGAGGTCTCGCATCCTCTCGTCACCGAGCGCATCTACAAGCGCTTCATGAGCGAGGAGAACGGCGGCGGGCCCCCTTCGGCCGACGTGATGCGCGCCGCCAAGGCCAATGTGCGCTATCATCTGGCCTATATCGGCTGGCTGGCGCAGACCCGTAATTTCCTCGCCGGCGACCGGCTCACTTACGCGGATCTCGCCGCCGCGGCGCATCTCTCGGCGATCGACTATCTGGGCGACGTGCCATGGAGCGAGGACGACGCAGCAAAGGCGTGGTACGCGCGGGTGAAGTCCCGCCCGTCGTTCCGTCCGCTGCTGAGCGAATGGCTGGCCGGCGTGCCGGCATCGCGGACCTACGTGGACCTGGATTTCTGAACTCCGATCCGACTGAACTCAAGGCGGCGCTCACGCGCGAGGCGCGGGCGCTCGGCTTCGACTGCATCGGCGTCACCGCACCTGGCACGATCGAGAGTGCCGGAAAATACTTCCTTGAATTCATCGCCTCCGGCGGCCATGGCGACATGGACTGGCTCGCCGCGCAACCGGAGCGCCGGGTCGATCCACGCGGGCTGTGGGGCGACGTGCGCAGCGTGATCATGCTCGGCGTCAATTACGGCCCGGACCAGGACCCGCTCGCGATTCTCGAGCAGCGCACGCGCGCGGCGATCTCGGTCTATGCGCAGGGCGACGACTATCACGATCTCATCAAGAAACGCCTGAAGGCGCTGGCGCGCTGGCTGGTCGCGACCGCGCCGTCGGATGTGAAAGTGTTCGTCGACACCGCCGCGGTGATGGAGAAGCCGCTGGCGCAGACCGCGGGTCTCGGCTGGCAGGGCAAGCACACCAACCTCGTCTCGCGCGAGTTCGGCTCGTGGCTGTTCCTCGGCGCGATCTACACCACGCTGGAGCTGCCGCGCGACGATGCCGAGATCGATCATTGCGGCTCGTGCCAGGCCTGTCTCGACATCTGCTCGACGGCGGCGTTCCCCGCGCCCTACAAGCTCGATGCGCGACGCTGCATTTCCTATCTCACCATCGAGAACAAGGGACCGATCCCGCACGAATTTCGCAAAGCCATCGGCAACCGCATCTATGGCTGCGACGATTGCCTCGCTGCGTGTCCCTGGAACAAATTCGCGCAGGAGGGGCGCGAAGCCAAGCTCGCCGCCCGCAGCGAATTGCGCGCGCCTGGTCTCGCCGAGCTGGCACGCCTCGACGACGCTGCGTTCCGCGCGCTGTTCACGAAGTCGCCGGTGAAGCGCATCGGTCGCGATCGGTTTTTGCGGAATGTGCTGATTGCTATTGGTAACTCGGGCGAGGCGGCGCTGGCCGAGGAAGCGCGACGGTTGCTGGAGGATGCGAGCCCGCTGGTGCGTGGCGCTGCGGTGTGGGCGTTGGGGCAGCTGGTGGGGCGGGGAGAGTTTGAGGCGATGAAGGCAGCTGCATTAGATCACGAACGCGACGACAGCGTGCGTGAGGAGTGGCAGACCGTCGCCTAACCCTCGGTGTCATTCCCCGCGGAAGCGGGGAATCCAGTACGCCGCGGCTTCGCGACTGAATCACCGCCGTCTCGGAGTACTGGATCGCCCGCCTTCGCGGGCGATGACACCCTTGTTGTGGTCAAGGTGCGCGCGCTTCGCCACACTTGCTTTCCCCACTCATTCCCGCAAAGTCGCGCGTATGACAAACCTGCCTTTCTTCACCCGTGATGGCGATACATTCCATCCGACGGAAGCCGCCAACGGTCCGTGGGATCCGAAATCGCTGCACGGGCGCGTCGTCGTCGGGCTGCTCGGCTTCGCCATCGAGGAGCGACATTCGGGCCCCAAATTGGTGCCGGCGCGGCTCACCGTCGACATGTTTCGGCTGCCGACCATCGACAAGCCGATCGAGGTGACGACGCGCCTCGTGCGCGACGGCTTGCGCATCCGCGTGGTCGAAGCGGAATTCGTCTCCGGCGGTGTCAGCATGGCGCGGGCCTCGTGCCAGCTGCTGCGCAAGACGCAAAATCCTGATGGCAATGTCTGGTCGCCGCCGAACTGGGACGTGCCGAAGCCGGCCGACATTCCAAAACCCACCGATCCCCGGCTCGGCATGAACGGCAAATGGACGACGCGGCCGATCGTCGGCCATATGGGCTCGCTCGGCCCGCGAAAGCTCTGGATGAGCGAGGTGCGCGAGCTCGTCGCCGGCGTGCCGATGACGCCGTTCGTCCATGTCGCCACCGGCGCCGATTTCGCCAGCCCGTTTGCCAATGCCGGCGACAACGGGCTCGGCTACATCAACAGCGACGTGACGATTTATCTGCACCGCTTGCCGGTGACGAACTGGATCGGCCTCGAGGTGGTGAACCATCACGCCACCGACGGCGTCGCGATCGGCGAATGCTGGCTCTATGACGAACAGGGCCCGATCGGCACCGCGACGGTGGCCGCGCTGGCGCAGCGCAAGCCGATGGCCAATCCGTCGAAGCGATAGGAGCGCGCGCCGCTCTCCGCTCGTCATTTCGGGCTCGCGCCAAGGGGCGCGCCCCGGAATGACGACTACGCCAGATGCCGCTGCATCTCCGGCCGTGCCTTCAGCTCCGCGCCCTGCTTGGCGACGATCTTGGCAATCCGTTCCGGCGCAAACTTCAGGTCGACGAACGCCGGCGCGGTATTGGCGACCTCGTGATAGCTCACGATCTTGCCGCCGTTCAGCGTCATGATCGCGACACCCTCGAACATTGCCCGCGCGCCGCCAGCTTCCGGCAGGGTCGAACTCGCGGCCTGCGAAGGCGCCGTAGAACACGTCGTGATAGACGCCGTCCTCGGTGAACAGCTCGGCGAACGCTTTGCCGTTGCGCTGCTCGACAGCATCGCAGAAGGCGCGCAGCATGGCGGTGGTGGTCATTGGATTGCCTCCTGAAGGAAGAAGGCAGTTCACCCGATCTCAGCCACCGCGGCAATAATGCGCGCGATGTCTTGCGGGCGGGAGAGGCGGTGATCGCCATCCTGGATCATGGTCAGCACGACGTCGTCGGCCGGCAGGCGATGCGTCAGCGCGAAAGCGTGCTGCCAGGGCACATCGGGATCCTTCGCACCTTGCAGGATGCGGACCGGGCAGCCGAGATCGATGGCGCTGCCGAGCACGAGGTGGTTGCGGCCTTCCTCGATCAGGTTCCGCGTGATCGGATAGGGCGAGCCGTCGCCATATTCGGATGGCCGCAGCCAGAGACCCTTGGTCTCGATCTCCTGCTTCACCGCCGGCGAAAAATTCTTCCACATCAGCTCTTCGGTGAAGTCCGGTGCCGGCGCGATCAGCACGAGCCCTGCGAGCGAGGCCGCGCCGGAACGCTTCCTGATCTCGCGCGCGAGCAGCAGCGCCATCCAGCCGCCCATGGAGGAGCCGATCAGGACCTGCGGGCCATCGCAGAACCGTTCGAACACCGCCACGCACTCCTCCAGCCAGCGTCCGATGGTTCCATCGGCGAAATCGCCGCCGGATTCGCCGTGGCCGGAATAGTCGAACCGGACCATGGCGCGGCCGTGATCCCGTGCCCAGGCGTCCAGCGCCAGGGCTTTGCTGCCCTGCATGTCCGATTTGAATCCGCCGAGCCAGACCAGCCCGGGCCCCTGCCCGCGCCGGCTGCGCACCGCGATCCTGCGTGATGACGGGCCCTCACCCACATCGATGGTATCGAGCACGGCATCGGGAATTGCATGGCTCATGGAACGTTTACCCTGGCTGCGCGGTTTGAGCTGTCGGGTCGTAGTCCGCAGCGCCGGAGACCGGCATTGTCCCTTTGGGACGCTTGCGGAACGGAAGCAAGGTGTCTATGTCGGTCAGCGTGCCCAGGCGTGGCCGAAATACCTCGCATTTGAGGGTTTTTCGTTTCGCGCACGAGCGAATTGCTTGCCGGCAAACGCATCTTCCTGCAAAATAGCAGCCTCTTTCACAACTTTGGAGAACCACCCATTCGCCGTCCCAATAAAGCCCCGCCCGTCGCCAGCAAAGATGGGCCGCGCATCAATGATGATATCCGCAATGCGCAGATCCAGCTGATCGATCAGGCCGGTGACAACAAAGGCACCGTCGAGACCGTTGCGGCCATCCGGATGGCCCAGGAAGCCGGCATGGATCTGGTCGAGATCTCGCCGAACGTCAGCCCTCCCGTCTGCAAGATCATGGACTACGGGAAGTATAAGTATTCGGCCCAGAAGAAAGCCGCCGAAGCCCGCAAGCGGCAGAAGATCGTCGAGATCAAGGAGATCAAGCTCCGCCCGATGATCGACGACCATGATTACGACGTGAAGATGCGCGCGATGCAGCGGTTCTTCGAAGAGGGCGACAAGGTCAAGATCACGCTGCGCTATCGCGGTCGCGAAATGGCGCACCAGGAGATCGGCACCAAGCTGCTCGACAAGATCAAGACCGACGTCGCCGAGCTCGCCAAGGTCGAGCAGGACGCCCGATTTGAGGGCCGTCAGGTCGTCATGGTTCTGGCGCCGCGCTGACGCTGGTTGTTTGGAACTGAGAATTCAGCGGCCCGTCCGGATCTCCGGCGGGCCGTTTTGTTTTCACCCCCCTGCAAGCGGGAGAGGGAGCACACCGCTCTCGCCGAGGGCGCCTACGTCCGTGTCGCCTGCCAAGTGCCGCTGCACTGGTCACCGGAAATGACACCTCTCCACGAGCCAGCTCCGTTCACGCCAGCGAGCCGGCCGCCGCCGCTGGCATGGGACGCGCCGACCGAGACCTGGACTGCGACGGCGCCGCCGCGATTGATCTTGCCGGAGACCCGGCCGCCGCCAGCGGACGAGACCCGGCTGCCGATCACGGTGAAGGGAACGCTATAGCCGGAGCTGCAATTGCCGCGGGTGGTGGCGAAGGTGACGTTCCAGACGCCGTCATAGCGGGCCATGCGGGCATCGGCGGTCGACGGAAGCACAGCCGCGGCGAGCGCGGTGAGCACCGCCAGGTGGCGCGGACGGACGAAATCAGTCAAAGAGAAAAGCGATCGGGACAAATGGGCCATTTTGGTCCTGCTCCGGGCGACACGACTTGGACATAAGTGTACCAGCACCGATTAGTCGGCAGGTAGGTTCCGCCGGTTCATCGTTGCCAATTCGCCCGTTCTCTGTCATAAGCCCGGCCTTCATCGCCCGGCTGATTAAGGGCTGCCGTGGCGGTGTTTCGTGCGGGTTTCGCGCTTGTTCGTAAAACCTGAGCACAATCAACGCTCTAACGAGCATTTTTGACGGCCAGCCGCCTTCGCGGGCGGATCTCTGTGGCCATTAGGAGAGCCAAATGCCCAAGCTGAAGACCAAATCGGGCGCTAAAAAGCGCTTCAAGGTGACTGCCACCGGCAAAGTGATGTTCGCCCATCGCGGCAAGCGTCACGGCATGATCAAGCGGACGAAGAAGCAGATCCGTCAGCTGCGCGGCACCAGCGTGCTGTTCAAGACCGACGGCGACAACGTCAAGAAGTACTTCTTGCCGAACGCCTGATCGCGTCCACGATCATTGCCAACCGTGCCGCGTCTTGCGCGGCAATCCGATAACCAAAGTCATCTCTGAAGGATTTTGTCATGTCTCGCGTCAAACGCGGTGTGACCGCCCACGCCAAGCACAAGAAAGTCTACAAGGCCGCCAAGGGTTTCTACGGCCGCCGCAAGAACACCATCCGCGCCGCCAAGCCGGCCGTGGAGAAGGCCCAGCAGTACGCGTTCCGTGATCGCAAGCGCAAGAAGCGGACCTTCCGCGCGCTCTGGATCCAGCGCATCAACGCTGCCGTCCGTCCGTTCGGCCTGACCTACAGCCGATTTATCGACGGCATGGCCAAGTCCGGGATCACCGTGGACCGCAAGGTGCTGTCGGATCTCGCGATCAGCGAGCCCGCGGCGTTCCAGGCGATCGCCGAGAAGGCCAAGGCTGCGCTCGCGGCCTGAGCCCTGCGGCGCTAGCGTCCGGCTTTGCCGGACTTCAGCGCACGTTGCGAGTAGCGCTGGGCGACCTCCGCCCGGCAGAAGGCCGTGGCCGAGATATACATGGTGCCGGACTTGCTTCGGTACTTCTGGTCGCAGACCCGCAACTCGCGCTGGTAGCTGAGCATCTGTGGCGGCTGCAGCTGGCCGATGAAATCGGCCTCGCACTTCTTCTCGACCACCTCACCGAACTGTACGTCGCCGCTGGCGCCGTATGCGCAGGCCTCGAACTGCTTCATGGCACGCTCGCAGCCCGGCGCCCCGTTCAGGGCCACGATGATGTCATCCATCGACGTGGATTTGGCCTGGCATTCTTCGGCGGCGAGAGCCGCGCCTCCCAGAAAGCCTTCCAAGAGAACCAGGGCCAGGCCGGCCACGCAGGATCGCAAACGCATCGTCCCCTCCTTCGCGTTCAGGTTGGTGCCAGCCATGCCTTTACGGTTCAAATGCCCCGCATTTACGACGTCCAATCGGCTTGACGTTCCGCCCCGGCTGCGGCCACAACCCGGCAGCCTTTTGCAAGTTTGAGGGATCCGACCGTGTCCGACCTCGCCAGTCTCGTTCAATCCATCCTCGCGCAGATCAGTGCTGCCGGCGACGAAGCGGCCCTCGAAGCCGTCCGCGTTGCCTCGCTCGGCAAGAAGGGCTCGATCTCAGCCTTGCTGGCAACGCTCGGCAAGATGTCGCCGGACGAGCGCAAGACGCAGGGCGCAGCGATCAACCAGGCCAAGGACGAGGTCACACAGGCCCTCGCCGCCCGGCGCGACGTGCTGAAATCGACGGCGCTCGATGCGCGGCTCGCGTCCGAGACCGTCGATGTCACGCTGCCGCTGCGCGATGCGCCGACGGAAGCCGGCCGCATTCATCCGCTGAGCCAGGTCTGGGACGAGCTGACCACGATCTTCGCCGACATGGGATTCTCGGTCGCCGAAGGCCCCGACATCGAGACCGACGATTACAACTTCACCAAGCTGAATTTTCCGGAAGGCCATCCGGCGCGCGAGATGCACGACACCTTCTTCTTCCATCCGAAGGAGGACGGCTCGCGCATGCTGCTTCGAACCCACACCTCTCCGGTGCAGGTGCGCACCATGCTGAGCCAGAAGCCGCCGATCCGCGTGATCTGCCCGGGCCGCACCTACCGCATCGATTCGGACGCGACCCACACGCCGCAATTCCACCAGGTCGAAGGCCTCGTCATCGACAAGACTTCGCATCTCGGCCACCTCAAATGGATCCTGCACGAGTTCTGCAAGGCGTTCTTCGAGGTCGACCACATCAACATGCGCTTCCGCCCGTCGTTCTTCCCGTTCACCGAGCCGTCGCTGGAAGTCGACATCCAGTGCCGCCGCGACAAGGGCGAGATCCGCTTCGGCGAGGGCGAGGACTGGCTCGAGATTCTCGGCTGCGGCATGGTGCACCCGAACGTGCTGCGCGCCTGCGGCATCGATCCCGATGAGTACCAGGGCTTCGCCTGGGGCATGGGCATCGACCGCATCGCCATGCTGAAATACGGCATCGCTGACCTCCGCCAGCTGTTCGACAGCGACGTCCGCTGGCTGTCCCATTACGGCTTCAAGCCGCTGGAGGTGCCGACGCTGGCTGGGGGTCTGAGCTCGTGATGGCCTGCTGGGACACAATTGCTCCAGCCGCAAGGACGGTCGGACTCCCTCTCCCGCTTGCGGGGGAGGTCATCGAGCTCGACGGCGGCCAACACTTCTCGAATGATGGCGAGCGCGCCGACGCGCGTCGCTCTACCGCAATCGAAGCGATGGGCTTCAAGGTGCTCCGCTTCAGCAATCTCGATGTCATGACAAACCGTGGCGGCGTTCTCGAAACCATCGCGACCACCGTCGCGGAGAGAGCCCCCACCCCAACCCTCCCCCGCAAGCGGGAGAGGGAGCAGACCGTCTCCGTGGAGAAAAAACAGCCATGAAATTCACCCTCTCCTGGCTGAAGGATCATCTCGAAACCGACGAGCCGCTCGACAAGCTCGCCGAGAAGCTCACGATGATCGGGCTCGAGGTCGAGAACATCGAGGACAAGGCGAAGGCGCTCAAGCCCTTCACCATCGCGAAGGTGATCTCGGCCGAGCAGCATGCGAATGCGGATCGCCTGCGCGTCTGCATGGTCGATACCGGCGACGGCGGCGCGCCGGTGCAGGTCGTGTGCGGCGCGCCGAATGCGCGTGCGGGTCTCGTCAGCGTGTTCTCGCCGCCCGGCACCTACATTCCCGGCAAGGACATCACGCTGGGCGTCGGCACCATCCGCGGCGTCGAGAGCCGCGGCATGCTGTGCTCGGCGGCCGAGCTACAGATCTCCAACGACCATGACGGCATCATGGAATTACCGGCGGATGCACCTGTTGGCGCCGGCTATGCCGAATGGGCCGCGCTTGGCGATCCCATGGTCGAGATCAATCTGACGCCGAACCGACAGGACTGCACCGGCGTGCACGGCATCGCGCGCGACCTTGCCGCCGCCGACATGGGCAAGTTCAGGGATCCCGCCATCAAGCCGATCAAGGGCGAATTCCCTTGTCCCGTGAAGGTCACGGTCGAGGATTCCACGCTGTGTCCAGGCTTCGCGCTCCGCCTCGTGCGTGGCGTCAAGAACAGCCCTTCGCCGGAATGGCTGCAGAAGCGGCTGACAGCGATCGGCCTGCGCCCGATCAACGCGCTGGTCGACATCACCAACTTCATGACCTACGACCGCGCGCGCCCGCTGCACGTGTTCGACGCCAGCAAGGTGAAGGGCAATCTCGTCGTGCGCCGCGCGCGTGACGGTGAGACGCTGCTCGCGCTCGACGGCCGCACCTATAATCTCGATCCCGCCATTTGCGTGATCGCGGACGAGCACGGCGTCGAATCGCTCGCCGGCATCATGGGCGGCGAAGCCTCCGGCTGCGATGATGATACCACCGACGTGCTGATCGAATCGGCGCTGTGGAACGAGATCAACATCGCCCAGACCGGCCGCAAGCTCGGCATCAATTCGGACGCGCGCTACCGCTTCGAGCGCGGTGTCGATCCGGCCTTCATGGTGCCGGGGCTGGAGCTGGCGACCAAGCTGGTGATGGAGATGTGCGGCGGCACGCCGTCCGAGACCGTCGTGGTCGGCAAGGCCTTCGGCGACGACCGCGTGATCGATTTCCCCGTGACCGAGGTCAAGCGCCTCTCCGGCATCGAGGTGCCGCAGGTCGAGATGAAGCGCATCCTGACCCATCTCGGCTTCATGATGGCGGGCCCGGGCCCGGTGGTGAAGGTCGCGGTGCCGTCGTGGCGCACGGACGTGCACGGCAAGGCCGACATCGTCGAGGAGATCGTCCGCATCTACGGCGTCGACAAGGTGCCGATGACGCCGTTCGAGCGCGGCGAGGACGCGCGCAAATCGGTGCTGACACCGCTCCAGCTGCGCACCCGCCGCGCCCGGCGCGCGCTCGCAAGCCGCGGCATCATCGAAACGGTGACCTGGTCGTTCATCACGAAGTCCGCGGCAAAATTGTTCGGCGGCGGCCAGCGCGAGCTCGAAGTCGCCAACCCGATCGCGTCTGATCTCTCCGACATGCGCCCGACGCTGCTCGCGGGCCTGATCGCGGCCGCACAAGCCAACGCCAATCGCGGCGTGAGCGATGTCGCGCTGTTCGAGGTTGGACAAATCTTCAAGGGCGATCGCCCGCAGGATCAGTTCATGGCCGCGAGCGGCGTGCGCCGCGGCTTTGCCTCCTCTGAAGGTCTGGGACGGCACTGGTCGGGCTCGGCGCAGGCTGATGTGTTCGACGCCAAGGCTGATGCGCTGGCCGTGCTGGCAGCCGCCGGTGCGCCGATGCAGGCGCTGCAGATCGTCGCCGGCGGGCCGGAATGGTTGCATCCGGGCCGCTCCGGCACGATCCAGATCGGGCCGCAGAACGTGCTCGGGCATTTCGGCGAGGTACATCCCAGAGCGCTCGAAGCGCTCGGCGCCGACGGCCCGCTGATGGTGTTCGAGGTGATCCTCGACCGCATCCCCGAGGCGAAGAAGAAGCCGACCCGCGCCAAGCCCGTGATCGAGCTGTCGGCATTCCAGCCCGTCACGCGCGACTTCGCCTTCATCGTCGATCGCACCGTGAAGGGTGGCGACATCGTGCGGGCCGCGCAAGGCGTCGACAAGAAGCTGATCACCGGCGTGAACGTGTTCGACGTCTACGAGGGCAAGGGCATCGACGACGACAAGAAGTCGATCGCGATCGCGGTGACGATCCAGCCGCGCGAGAAGACGTTGACCGATCAGGAGATCGAGGCCGTGGCCGCGAAGATCGTGGCCGAGGTCACGAAGAAGACCGGCGGCACGCTGCGGGGATGAGTATTGCGGACTTCCTTCCGAAGGACGTCAGCCTCACCATTGCGATGGCGCTCTGCGCCGTCGCTTTCGTTTCCGGCACTGCACGCGGCTTTTCCGGCTTCGGCTCGGCGCTGATCTTCATGCCGCTGGCAAGCAGCATTGCTGCGCCACGGCTCGTCGCCGCCTTGCTTCTGGTGATCGACTTCGTCGCGGCGGCGCCGCTGCTGCCCGATGCCTGGCGCAAGGCCGACCGCAAGGCGACCGCGGTGATCGTGCTCGGCGCGCTGGTCGGCGTGCCCGTCGGCACTTATTTCCTCAGCGTGCTCGAGCCCGTCACCACGCGCTGGATCATCTCCTGCTTCGTCGCGGCCCTGTTGCTCCTGCTGCTGTCGGGTTGGCGCTATCGCGGCAGGGACCACGCCTGGCTCTCCGTCGGCATCGGCGGCCTCTCGGGCTTCTGCAGCGGCCTCGCGCAAACCGGCGGCCCGCCGATCGTCGGCTACTGGCTCGGCCGCCCGATCGCGCCGATCGTCGCGCGCGCCAACATCGTGCTGTTCTTCGGCGCGTCGGATTTCTTCTCGATGGTCAGCTACGCAACCACGGGGCTGATCAGCCGCGAATCGCTCGCGCTCTCGCTGATCGTTGGGCCGGTCTATGGGATTGGCGTCGCATTCGGCGCCTCGCTGTTCGGCCGCGCCAGCGAGCGGCTGTTTCGCGCGATTTGCTATGGTCTGATCGCGATGGCGGTGATCGCGGGACTGCCGGTGCTGGACGGGGTGTTGCGCTGAGCTAGAGCGGGATACGTTGAGATCGAATTGAGTTCGGCCGAGAGCAGCGCTCTCTCCGTTCCCTCCCCCCTTGTGGGGGAGGGGCAGGGAGGGGGGTGCCACACGGGGATTCTTTCCGTCGCGCTCCTCGCCCTCGGCGCATCATCGCAATCGGCACCTTTTGCTGGGCTACCCCCCTCCCTAGCCCTCCCCCACAAGGGGGGAGGGAACGCACCTATTTCCGGCCGCTAGTCGAGTTTCGAGCCATCGTCCTCTAGTTCTTGCCCTACTGCCTTGGCGCCCGCCGCTTCTTCGTCGACTGCGTCGGCACATCCGCCGAATCGTCCTTGAGCGCACCGATCTTGCGCAAGGCTGCGTCCGCGGCGCGCTCGCCGCTTTCCCAGGCGCCGTCGACGGTGCCCCACAGCGTCTCGTGCGTGGCTTCGCCGGCGAGGAACACATTGCCGATCGGTTCGCTCAGGATTTTTCGCGACAGCTGACCGCCGGGGGAAGCCGCCGACATCGCACCCAGGACGTAGGGCGAGGCGTTCCAGCGCGTAGCGCTGGTCTTCCCGACGGCAGCCGCAGCCTCGCTACCGAACAATTTCGTGATCCATTCCCTGGCGAAGGCGACCATCGCCTTCTCACCCTGCTCGGAGAGATCGCGGCCAAACGCGCCGCCAACGTCAATCGAGCACAGCGAAGAGCCGCCGATATTGGCGAACATCAGCGCGGTGCGTGCCGAATTGCTTTGCTCGATGAGGTTATCGTCGCGCGACAGGCCGAGCGGATTGCCGGGCAATTGCAGCACGATGCGATCATAGCTGCCGAGGCCGAGCTTCGACGCCGCGTCTAACGTGCGTTTGGGAATGTCGGGCGTGAACTTGATCGCGCCCGATGTCAGCACGTTGGTCGAGACCGTGACGATGACGGCGCGCGCGGCGATCTTGCCGGCTGGCGTCTCAACGCTGACGTCGCGGTTGCTCCAGCTGATGCGGCTCGCCGGCGTCGACAGCGCCACCGGCGCCTGCTCGCCGAGTTTGGTGATCAGCGTGCCAAGGCCCTGACGGCAGGCGATCGCCGCGTTGCGATCCTGCGCGCGTCCCTTGTCGATCGCCGACAGCTCCTTCAGGTCCTTGCCGGCAAAGCCCGCGCCCAGCATGAACTCGGCCGCGCCCGCCCAGTCGCCGAGATCCTTCGGCAGCACGGAGGCGCAAGAGGTATCCAGCTTAGCCCGCGAAGCATCGTCGATGGCGCGGTTGGCGCGCACCAGCGCCGCCAGGAATTGCTCGGTCTCGCCCGCGCGTGCGTTGCGGCGGCCGATGCGCATCTTCTGGCCCGATGGCGCCGGCAGTACGTCCAGCCCGACACTGCGCGCCAGCCGGATCATCGGATTGGTGTCGGGATTGTGCATCCAGCGCGCACCGCGGTCGAACGGCACCTCGAAGGTGGTGCTGTCGGTGATACAGCGGCCGCCGATCTGCGATGCCGCTTCCATCACGACGACCTTGCGGCCCGTCGCCATGATGCGCCGCGCCGCAGCGATTCCCGCGGCTCCCGCACCGATCACGACGATGTCGGCCTCGCGCGGCAGGGGCGCGGCGGTTGCGCGCAGGACCGGCATCGCGGCAAGGCCCGCCGACGCGACAAGGAAACCGCGGCGCGTGATTGTCATGTCATGGTTTCCGAGGACTTGCGGCGAACGGGAACAGTCAGCGAACCTTGCCGCATCTGATGTTGCACGGCAACCATCATGGTGAATCAATCGTGCTTGATGTCACGGAGTGATGAACCGAATTGCAACACGTTCCGACCATGATAGAGAAGGGAAAAAGACGGCCGCAAAAGGTCGTGGGGGGAGTTGGAAATGGGGACGGTCCTAGATTCAGTCGGCAAGCTGATTGCCGCGTACCTCTCCAAGGAGGTGCCGGGCTACGAGCCGTTCACGCCGAGCGACCCGGAGCACCTGCGCGGCGTGATCGAACCCGGCGACGTGCTGCTGGTCGAGGGCAACAACCGCATCTCCGGCATCATCAAATATCTGACGCAGTCGACCTGGTCGCATGCCGCGCTCTATGTCGGCCCGGTCGAGGGCGCCGCGGAGCCCGACGGCGAGCCGCATGTGCTGATCGAGGCCAATATCGGCGAAGGCGTCACCTCTGCGCCGCTGTCGAAATATTTCCCGTATCACACCCGAGTCTGCCGCCCGGTCGGGCTGTCCTACGAGGACCGCACCACGGTCTGCCGCTATGCGATCAACCGCATCGGTTTCGGCTATGACACCAAGAACATCGTCGACCTCATGCGCTTCTTGTTCCCGTTGCCGGTGCCGCAGCGCTGGCGGCGACGCATGATCGCGATCGGCTCGGGCGATCCGACCAAGATCATCTGCTCGGCGCTGATCGCGCAGGCGTTTGATGCGGTGCGCTATCCGATCCTGCCCAAGATCACCAAGGCCGGCAGCCGCGCCGCCCGCCGCGAGATCCTGCACATCCGCGATTCCTCGCTCTACATGCCCCGCGACTTCGACATCTCGCCCTATTTCGAAGTCGTCAAACCCACCATCGTGCACGGGTTCGACTACACCGCCCTGCACTGGGCCGACAAGCAGAAGCCGCTCGAGGAGGTAGCGGGCACATTCAGTGTGTTTCCAGAAGCGATCAGTGCGCCGCCGCTCGTTCCTGAGGCGGTTGACCAAAAAGCGCCGGCTGAAATTCCGGCTGCGCAAATGAGTGCGTGCCTTGCGGAGATGAGCACCAATTTCTCCGAGCATTTTGTGCAGCTGAACGAACTCGCGATGTACCGCGCGCGCCGCCGCGGAGACATATGCGAGATCGCGGCGTAAGCCCCGCTGTCGTCCCTGCGAAAGCAGGGACCCATACCGCGTGATCTATCGAGTCCGCGCGGTAGACGTACCGAACGACCAATCTTCGTCAAAACTCTCCCTGTGGTAATGGGTCCCTGCGTTCGCAGGGACGACACCGGAGTTGTGGCGCGATCTCGCCTCAACAAACGTCATTGCGAGGAGCGATCGAGGAGAGACTACGGACCTACCGCTCCGCCCGTCCGATGACCGCCATCAGCTCGGCGATCTTCTCGCGTTGGTCGGCCTTGTCGCCGCTCGCGATCGCGTGCTCGACGCAATGGGCGACGTGGTCCTTCAGGACCTCTTCCTCGACCCGGCGCAGTGCGGCACGCACCGCCGAGATCTGCGTCACGATGTCGATGCAGTAGCGGTCCTCCTCTACCATTTTCGAGAGGCCGCGAACCTGGCCCTCAATCCGGCCGAGGCGTTTTCCGACAGATGCCTTGATGTCCTTGCGCATGAGGTCTATATACCCCTACCGGGTATGGGTTGCAAGACCCTGGGTACAAGGCCGGAGCAAGGGCAATGAACGAACACAGGCATCATCAGGGCGCGGATGGACATTCCGGATGCGGTTGTTCCGCCAAAACGGAGCCGGCCAAGTCGGAAGCGGCCAAGACCGAAGCAGCCGAGCCGGCGGCGTCCTCCTGCTGCGGCGGGCACGGCGATCACGCCGGCCACGACCATCATCACGCGCATGACCATGGCGATGCGGCCAGCAAGGTGCGCGATCCCGTCTGCGGCATGATTGTCGATCCCACGACCTCGAAGCACCGCTTCGACCATCACGGCGAGACCTTCCATTTCTGCTCGGCCGGCTGCCGCACCAAGTTCGCCGCCGATCCCGCAAAATATCTCGCCAAGGACAAGGCGCCCGAGCCGGAGATGCCGGCTGGCACCATCTACACCTGCCCGATGCATCCAGAGATCCGCCAGGTCGGACCGGGCAGCTGTCCGATCTGCGGCATGGCGCTGGAGCCGGAAGTGGCAAGCCTGGAGACCGGCCCCAACCCCGAGCTCGCCGACATGACGCGGCGGTTCTGGATCGGCGGCGCGCTGGCGCTGCCGGCCGTGGTGCTGGAGATGGGCGGCCATCTCGCGGGCGCCCACAACTGGATCGATCAGACGCTGTCGAACTGGATCCAGCTCGCCTTCGCCACCCCCGTGGTGCTGTGGGCCGGCTGGCCGTTCTTCGTTCGCGGCTGGCAGTCGCTGCTGACGCGCAACCTCAACATGTTCACGCTGATCGCGATGGGCACCGGCGTTGCCTATGTCTACAGCATCATCGGCACCGTCGCGCCGCAGATCTTCCCCGCAACGTTCCGCGGCCATGAAGGTGCGGTCGCCGTCTATTTCGAAGCGGCTGCCGTCATCACCGTGCTGGTGCTGCTCGGCCAGGTGCTGGAGCTGCGCGCCCGTGACGCAACCTCCGGCGCGATCAAGGCGCTGCTTCAGCTTGCGCCGAAGACCGCGCGCCGCGTCGATGACGACGGCGGCGAGCACGAGGTCGAAATCGACGCGCTGCATGCCGGCGAACGTCTGCGCGTCCGTCCCGGCGAAAAGGTGCCGGTCGACGGCGTGATCCTCGAGGGCCGGTCCTCGCTCGACGAATCGCTCGTCACCGGCGAGTCCATGCCGGTGACGAAGGAGAGTGGCGCGAAGGTGATCGCCGGCACGCTGAACCAGTCGGGCAGCTTCATCATGCGCGCCGACAAGGTCGGCCGCGAGACGCTGCTGTCGCAGATCGTGCAGATGGTCGCGGACGCGCAGCGCTCGCGCGCGCCGATCCAGCGGCTGGCCGATCAGGTCGCGGGCTGGTTCGTGCCGATGGTGATCGTCGTCGCCCTCGTTGCCTTCGGCGCCTGGGCCTGGTTCGGTCCGGAACCGCGGCTCGCCTTCGGTCTCGTCGCCGCCGTCAGCGTGCTGATCATCGCCTGCCCCTGCGCACTGGGCCTCGCAACCCCGATGTCGATCATGGTCGGCGTCGGCCGCGGGGCGCAAGGCGGCGTGCTGATCAAGAACGCCGAAGCGCTGGAGCGAATGGAGAAGATCGACACGCTGGTGGTCGACAAGACGGGCACGCTGACCGAGGGCAAGCCCAAGGTGGTCGCGATCGTGCCGGCGTCAGATTTTGCGGAGGATGACATCCTCAAGCTTGCGGCCAGCGTCGAGCGCGCCAGCGAGCATCCTTTGGCTGACGCGATCTTGCGCGCGGCCAAGGAGAAGCAGCTTGCCCTCGGCCAGGTCGAGCAATTCGACTCGCCGACCGGCAAGGGCGCCACCGGCAAGGTCGACGGCAAGACCATCGTGCTCGGCAATGCCAGGTATCTGACGTCGATCGGCATGGACACTACCGCGCTCGACACTGAAGCCGAACGGCTACGCCAGGACGGGGCCACCGTGATCAACATGGCCGTCGACGGCAGGCTCGCCGGCCTGTTCGCGATCGCCGATCCGGTCAAGGCCTCGACGCCGGAGGCGCTGAAGGCGCTCGCGGCCGAAGGCATCAAGGTGATCATGCTGACGGGCGACAACCGCACCACGGCGGAAGCGGTGGCGCGCCGGCTTGGCATCGCCGAGGTCGAGGCCGAGGTGCTGCCGGATCAGAAGAGCGCAGTGGTCACCAAGCTGCAAAAGGCCGGCCGCAGCGTCGCGATGGCCGGTGACGGCGTCAACGACGCGCCGGCGCTGGCCGCCGCGGAAGTCGGCATCGCCATGGGCACCGGCACCGATGTGGCGATGGAGAGCGCCGGCGTGACCCTGCTCAAGGGCGACCTCGTCGGCATCGTCCGGGCGCGAAAGCTGTCGCAGGCGACGATGAGCAACATCCGGCAAAACCTGTTCTTCGCCTTCATCTACAACGCCGCCGGCATTCCGATCGCGGCCGGCATCCTCTATCCAGCGTTCGGTCTGTTGCTCTCGCCGATCATCGCCGCGGCGGCGATGGCGCTGTCCTCGGTCAGCGTGGTTGGGAATGCGCTGCGGCTGCGGGCGACGCGGCTGTGAGGACACTGCGTAGCCCGGATGGAGCGCAAGCGAAATCCGGGGGTCCTGCCCGCAAATTGGCACCGTCCCGGATTGCGCTTCGCTCCATCCGGGCTACGGTTCACGGGAAACAGGCGAGGCACGCGGGGATATCTGATGCAGCGAATTACCATCACGATCGAGGACGATCTGTTGGCCGAGATCGACGCGGCGGCGGAAGCGCGCGGCTACCAGAACCGCTCCGAGATCATCCGCGATCTCGCCCGCGCCGGCCTGCAGCAGAGCACCGAGGACACCGCGCAGACCGGCCAATGCGTGGCCGGTCTCGTCTATGTCTACGACCACGCCGCCCGCGATCTGTCAAAACGCCTGGTGCAGGAATTCCACGGCCATCACGACCTCGCGCTGGCAACCCTGCACGTCCATCTCGACGACAACAATTGCATGGAGATGACGGCGCTGCGGGGGTCGGCGGATGAGGTCAAGCATTTCGCCGACCACATCATCGCCGAGCGCGGCGTGCGCTACGGCCGCGTGGTGATGATCCCGACAGGGGAAGGCAAGCAGGGGAAGGTGCGGAAGCATGGGCATAGGCATGGGTAGGCCGGATCTTACCCTCCCTCCCCTGGAGGGGGAGGGTCGATCGCGCGTAGCGCGAGCGGGGTGGGGTGACGGTCCCTCCGCGACGAACAGTGCCCAAGTGGAGAGATCACCCCACCCCGTCACATGATCTCGCTTCGCTCGACCACGTGCCGCCCCTCCCCCTCCAGGGGAGGGTAAGCAAGAGATCGCGGCAACCACCCTCCCTTGCCGAAGCCGCATTGGGTGTCTACCTCTCGCGAAGTGTTTACCTGAAAGGCTCCCCCATGCTGGATGCCGCCATCAAGGCGTTGTCGCAAATGATCTCGCCGCCGATGCGCTCGATCCTGTGGCGATCGGTCGGGCTTGCGCTCGTGCTGATCACCGTGCTGGCGATCGGCTTGCAGCGGCTCTTGAGCTGGTTTGCGACCTCCGGCGAGGTCTGGCTGGAAGGCCTGCTCGGGCCGGGCTGGCACACCTCGCTCGAGGTCTTGTCCTGGATCGTCTCGATCGCGGCGGGCCTCGGCGTCGTGTTCGGCGGCGTATTCCTGATGCCGGCGATCACCTCGCTGGTGGCGAGCCTGTTCGTCGACGACGTCGCCGACATCGTCGAGCGCGAGCATTATCCCGCCGAGCAGCCGGGCCTCGCGCTGCCGTTCAGCCAGGCCATTTTCGAGGGCATCAAGACCGCGCTCCTGACCATCCTGGTCTATCTGATCGCGTTGCCGCTGGTGCTTTTCGCCGGCGCAGGCTTCCTGATCTTCTTCGTCGCCGCCGCCTGGCTGCTCGGCCGCGAATATTTCGAGCTTGCCGCGATGCGCTTCCGCTCGCCGGAGGAGGCCAAGGCGATGCGGCGCAACAATGCCGCCACCATCTTCACCGCCGGCCTCTTCATCGCCGCCTTCGTCTCGATCCCGATCGTGAATCTGGCGACGCCGATCTTCGGCATGGCCTTCATGGTCCACATGCACAAGCGGCTGTCGGGCCCGCGGCCCGAGCTGATCGAGCCGGCGCGGCAGATGCGGTGACGCGCTCTACATCACCCGCACGCCGCACTTCCGCAGCACCGTCTTGGCGAAGCCGAACGGCGCCGGCGTGAACGGGCCGGCCGGCGCGCGGGTGATCAGTGCGAGGACACCGAGCGCGGCTATCGCGAGCCAGAAGCACAGCCAGAAGCCGTCGATATAGGCGAGCACATTGGCTTCGCGCTGCACGATGCCCGCCAGCGTACCGACCGCGCGCGCCTGCGCCAGCCCGGCGCCGTGGGCAGAGAAGTGATCGGCAAACTGCTTCAGGACGCGGACCACATCGACATCGCCGATGCCGAGGTTCTGGCCGAGATAGAAGGAATGGACCTGCTCGCGCACGCGCAGCCATGTCCCCATCAGCGCCACGCCGATCTCGGCGCCGCCGAGCCGCATGATCTGGATATAGGCGGCAAAGGAGGTGGCACGGCTCGGGTCGGAGTTCGACAGCAGCGTGATGATCAGCGGCAGCAGGGTCAGCGACTGCCCGATCGCCTGGAGCAGCACGATGCCGACAAAGTCCTCGCGCGCCCAGTCATGGGTGAGCTGCGTACCCCAGAGATTGGCGGCGGCGAAGCAGGCAAATCCCACGACAATCACGGTGCGCGTATCGAAATGCCGCAGCAGCCAGATCGAGAGCGGCACCAGCACGAACATCGGCAATGCGCCATAGGTGAGCAGCAGCATGCCGCTCTGCTCGGGCCTGAGCAGCGCGATGGTGGCAAGGAAGTTCGGCACCAGCGAGGCGTTGGACAGGCTCGTCAGCGTGTACAGCAGGATCAGCACCAGACCCAATCCGATATTGCGCGAGAACAAGACGTTCACATGCGCCCAGGGCTGCCGCACCAGCGACTCGTTGACGAGGAAGCCTGCGAACAGCACCGCGCCACCGACGAGCAGCGCCATTACCGTCCCCGAGCCGAGCCAGTCCAATCGGTTGCCCTGATCAAGCCCGGCATAGATCATCGCGACCCCTGCGCCGAGCAGCAGCATGCCGCCCCAGTCGGCCTCGCGCAGCAGTGCACGATTCACCGGCTCGTTCGGTGTGCCGAGATAGACCATCAGCCCCATCAGGGGCGCGATTACGACGCTCTGCCAGTACAGCCATTGCCAGCCGAGATGGTCGACATAGAAGCCGACCAGCGAGCTCGAGGTATCCAATGCGAAGCCGACGCGGATCGAATAGATCGAGATCGCCGGCAGCCACCAGCGGATCGGCAGATTGCGGAACACGATCATCAGCGTCGCCGGCACGAAGGTGCCGAGCAGGAGGCCATGCGCGACGCTGAGCGCGAGCAGCGTTGGATAATCGTGCACGAAGGGAACGATCAGCGAGATGACGGCATAGATCAGGCTCGGAATGCCAAGCACGCGCCGCAGCCCGAACACGGTCGCGAGCCAAGCCACCGCGGGCGCGATGAAGATCTGCGAGCCGATGCCGGCGGTGGAGAGCCAGGCGCCCTCGTCGAACGAGAGCGAGAACGCGCCGCGCAAATCGGGCAGGCCGACCGTGGTCAGGCGGCTGTCGAAATTGGCGAGGAAGGAGCCGAGCAACACCGCGGCCACGGCGAACAGCGGCTGCGGCGCGACGCCGCCGCGCGAGAGCGGTCCGCGATCTGTGTCGTCATTTTCCGCCATTCGCCGCCTTGGTGTCGATGCGGGTGACGACCGACATGCCCGGCACTAGCCGTGCCAGCAACGGCTGGCCTTCGTCGAGCTTGATGCGCACGGGAATGCGCTGCACGACCTTGGTGAAATTGCCAGTGGCGTTATCAGGCGGCAGCAGCGCGACCTGCGAGCCCGTCGCCGGCGCGATGCGCTCGACCTTGCCGCGCAGCGTCTCGCGGGGAAAGCTGTCGACGGTGATCTCGACCGGCTGGCCCGGCGCGACGTGCGTGAGCTGGGTCTCCTTGTAATTCGCGATCACATAGACCTGCGGCAGCGGCACAACGTTGATGAGGTTGGTGCCGATATTGACGTAGTCGCCGGGTTGCACCTGGCGCTCGCCGACGACGCCGTCGAACGGCGCTGTGATCCTGGTGTAGCCGAGCTTGAGCTTCGCACCCGCCAGCGTTGCCTTGGCCGCCGCGACATCGGCGGCGCGCTGCTTCCGGGTGCCTTGCAGGACCTCGAGCTGGTGCTGCTGGGCTGCGATCACGGCGCGGCTCGCGCGCACGTCGGCCTGCGCCTTGGCGTAAGCAGCCACCGCCTGCTCAAGGCGCTGCCGCGTGCCGGCTTCGGTCTGCGACAGCGATTGCTGACGTTCCTGCTCCTGCCGTGCCTCGACCTCCATGGCTTCGGCGGAGAGCCGCGCGGCCTGCGCCTGCGCGATCGTCGCATATTGCAGCTCGACCTGGTTGGCCAGATTGTCGAGCGCGGCCTGGGCGGCGGCGACCGCAGCCTCGGACTGCGCGACCTGGGCCTCGTAATCGGCGGGATCGATCTGGATCAGGAGATCACCGGCCTTGACGCGCTGGAAGTCGGTGACGGCGACGGTCAGCACTTCACCCGAGACGCGACTGGAAAGCCGCGTCAGCTCGGCGCGCACATAGGCATCATTGGTGGTCTGGATCACCGCATTGCCGACCCATTCGTCGAAGCGCAGCGTCGCCAGCGCGACGAAGCCGAGCGCGACGATCACGGCGAATAGCGGGATCGCGAACCGGCTCCACAGTGAAGTGGCTGGCCGCTGCGTTGGTTTCGATGACGGGGCCGGTGTCGCGGCGGCAGCCGGGGGCGGGACTTGTTCCTGTTGACTCACGATTTCACCCCAAGTCGCTCTGCTCTCACCGCCGTCATTCCGGGGCGCCTCGAAGAGGCGAGCCCGGAATCTCGAGATTCTCAGGTGCGCAAGTGCGCACCATAGTTCGATGCTGCGCATCGCGCCTGGAATGACATTGAATCAATTGCTCAGACCGTCTTCTCCGGCCACCGGCACAGATCGTTGATCAGGCAGACCTCGCAGCGCGGCTTGCGCGCGAGGCAAGTATAGCGGCCATGCAGGATCAGCCAATGATGGGCATGCAGCATGAACTCGGCCGGGATCACCTTTTCGAGACCAAGCTCGACCTCCAGCGGCGTCTTGCCGGGCGCAAGCCCGGTGCGGTTGCCGACGCGGAAGACATGCGTGTCGACCGCCATGGTGTGCTCGCCGAAGGCCATATTGAGCACGACGTTGGCGGTCTTGCGGCCCGCTCCGGGCAACGACTCGATCTCGGCGCGCGTGCGCGGCACCTCGCCGCCGAACTCGCTCAGCACCTTGGCCGACAGCGCGATCACGTTCCTGGCCTTGGTGCGGTAGAGGCCGATCGTCTTGATGTACTCGCGTAAAGACTCCTCGCCGAGATCGAGCATCTTTTGCGGGGTGTCGGCCACCTCGAACAAGGCGCGCGTCGCCTTGTTGACGCCGGCATCGGTTGCCTGTGCCGACAGCACCACGGCGACCAGCAGCGTGAACGGATTGACGTGCTCGAGCTCGCCCTTCGGCTCCGGATTGGCCTTGCGGAAACGGCTGAAGACCTCATGGACCTCGGCGGGCGTCCAGTGCTTTATCGCCTTGAGCGTCTTTTTGGCGGGCGCGTTCGGCTTCGCGACGACCGCCTTTGCCTTCTTCTTCGGCACCGGCGCTTTACGCGGAGCCGGCTTGCGGGTGATTTTCGCCATGATCGGGATATACTGAGGGACGATGAGCACAGGCAACGAAATTGAGGGCAGCGATCCTGATCCGCGCGACGTGCAGATCTTCTCCGCGCGGCTGACGCCACACCGCTCGCTGAACCGCACCGGCTTCCTCGCCGTGATGCTGTTCCTGAGCGTGGTCAGCTTCGTCACGGGCCTCGCCTTCCTGATGATGGGTGCCTGGCCGGTGTTCGGTTTCTTCGGCCTCGACGTGCTCGTGATCTGGTGGGCCTTCAAGGCCAATTTCCGCGCGGCGCGGGCCAGCGAGGAGATCGTGGTCACGCCGTCGGAGCTGCGCGTGCGCCGCGTCAGCCATCGCGGCCAGGTCTCGGAATGGACGTTCAATCCGCTCTGGGTCCGGCTCGACCAGGAGGTCGACGAGGAATACGGCATCGAGCACCTCTATCTGATCTCGCGCGGCCGCCGGCTGCTCATTGCCGGCTTTCTCGGCCCAGAGGAAAAAGCGAGTTTTTACAATGCCTTGGTCGGCGCCCTGAATGCCGCCCGGCGCGGCCCGACCTACAATCCGGTGATCTGAGCGCAGTCAGAAATCGGGTGGTTTCCCACCCGTCCCTCTCCTACATTTCCACTCATGATGACACTCGCCATACATGACCAGCGCCTGGCCAGGCCGGGCACCCAGAACGCCGCGCTGCGCGACTATGATTCGGTGCGCCGGGCGATCGCCTTCATCTCGGAGAACTGGCGCGCGCAGCCGACCATCGAGGCGATGGCGGATGCGGCCGGGGTCACGCCGGATGAGTTGCACCATCTGTTCCGCCGCTGGGCCTCGATCACGCCGAAGGCTTTCATGCAGGCGCTGACGCTCGATCACGCCAAGGGCTTGCTGCGGGACTCAGCGAGCATCCTCGACGCCGCGCTCGACTCCGGGCTGTCAGGCCCCGGCCGGCTGCACGATCTCTTCGTGACCCACGAAGCGATGTCGCCGGGCGAATGGAAGAACGGCGGCGCCGGCCTGACCTTGCGTTACGGCTTTCACCCCTCGCCGTTTGGCACCGCGATCGTGATCGCGACCGACCGCGGCCTGTCAGGACTTGCCTTCGCCGATCACGGCGAGGAGAAGGTTGCGCTCGCTGACATGACCCGGCGCTGGCCGAACGCCACCTATGTCGAGGATCACGAAGGCACCGCGCCGCTCGCCGCGCGCATCTTCGATACGAAGCTGTGGCGGCCGGACCAGCCGCTGCGCGTGGTGATGATCGGCACCGATTTCGAGGTGCGGGTGTGGGAGACGCTGCTGAAGATCCCGATGGGGCGCGCGGTGTCCTATTCCGACATCGCCTGCAACATCAACAGCCCGAAGGCCTCGCGTGCCGTCGGCGCGGCAGTCGGCAAGAACCCGGTCTCGTTCGTCGTGCCCTGCCACCGCGCGCTCGGCAAAAGCGGCACGCTCACCGGCTATCACTGGGGCATCACCCGCAAGCAGGCGATGCTGGGCTGGGAGGCCGGACAGCTGGGGGTGCTGTAGGCGCAACAAGCACACTGCCGTAGGGTGGGCAAAGGCGCACAGCGCCGTGCCCACCATCTTTCTGAAATCGCTGGCGCTGCGTGGGCACGCTTCGCTTTGCCCACCCTACGGCAGCGTGCTTGCGGCGAAAGATCAGCCCGCCAGATCCAGCTTCGAGGCCACCGTCGAATCCGTGTTAAGCCGATAGATGATCGGCACACCCGTCGCCAGCTCGCGCTTCAAAATGCCTTCGGGCGAGAGCTTTTCCAGCACCATGATCAGCGCGCGCAGCGAATTGCCGTGGGCGGCGACCAGCGTGCGCTTGCCGTTGAGCACGCCGGGCAGGATCTCCTGCACATAGTACGGCAGTGCCCGCGCGAGCGTATCCTTCAGGCTTTCGCCGCCGGGCGGCGGCACGTCGTAGGAGCGGCGCCAGATCAGCACCTGGTTCTCACCCCATTTCTTGCGCGCGTCGTCCTTGTTGAGGCCGGAGAGATCGCCGTAGTCGCGCTCGTTCAGCGCGAGGTTCTTGGCCGTCGGCAGGCCCTCCTGGCCGAGCTGGCCGAGAATGAGATCGAGTGTGTGCTGCGCGCGGGTGAGCACCGAGGTGTAGGCGACGTCGAACACGAGGCCCTGCGCCTTCAGCTTGCGGCCGGCTTCCGTGGCTTCCTTGACGCCGAGCTCGGTGAGGTCAGGGTCCTTCCAACCCGTGAACAGGTTCTTCAGATTCCATTCGCTCTGGCCGTGGCGCACGAGCACGAGAAGACGTTCGCTCATTGACTGCTTTCCGTTGGTTTCGATCAGATGTCGGACAGGCCGAGCACGTCGGCCATGGAGTAGTGGCCCGGCTTCTTGCCGTGCGCCCACAGCGCTGCCTTCAGTGCGCCATGGGCGAACAGCATGCGGTCCTCGGCCTGGTGCGACAGCGTCAGGCGCTCGAACGGGCCGAGGAAGGTGACGCTGTGATCGCCGGCGACGGTGCCGCCGCGCAACGAGGCGAAACCGATATTGCCCGGCCTGCGCGCGCCGGTGATGCCGTCACGGCCGCGCTCGGAATGATCATCGAGGGTGACGCCGCGACCGCTGGCTGCGGCCTGCCCCAGCATCAGCGCGGTGCCGGATGGCGCATCGACCTTCATGCGATGATGGGTCTCGACGATCTCGATATCAAAACTCTGGTCGAGCGCCTTGGCGACGCGCTTGACCACGGCGGCCAGCAGATTGACGCCGAGGCTCATATTGCCTGATTGCACCACGACGGCGCGGTTGGTGACGCTCTTGATCACGGCGTTGTCGGAGCCCGACAACCCGGTCGTGCCGACGACATGCACGATCCCGCGCTGTGCCGCGATCGCGACATTTGCGATGGTCGCCGCCGGAACGGTGAAGTCGAGGATGCCGTCGGCCTCCTTCGACATCGCCCAGAGGTCAGCGGAGAGCTTGATGTCGTTGGCCGGCAGTCCTGCGAGCACACCGGCATCCTTGCCGAGCAGCTCCGAGCCGGGGGCCTCGAGCGCGCCGGCCAGCACCGCGCCTTTGCTCTCGGCAATCGCCCGCACCAGCGCGCGGCCCATCCGGCCACCGGCTCCAGCAACAATCAGGCGCATGTCGGACATGGTGTGATCCTCTCATGGCCGTTGTAGCGGGGGGACGCAGTTCCGGCAACCGAGGGGGGAGCAGGCGCGGCGACGCCACGTTCACCGTCATTCCGCGGCGGCTCACAGAGCCGAACCCGGAATCTCGAGATTCCGGGTTCGCCCTTCGGGCGCCCCGGAATGACAGCTGAGCTCAGCCGTCAGACGGCTGCGGGCCGTCATAGCCCTCGATGATGATGAGGTCGGCGACCGAGTGGGGCTGGCGCACCTTGATGTTGGCCTGGTATTCCGGCGAATTGTAGCAGGCGATCGCCGTCTCGTAGTCCGGGAATTCGATCACAACGTTGCGGGTGCGGCTGGCGCCTTCGACGGTGGTGAACTTGCCGGCGCGGACGACGAAGCGACCACCCCACTTCTTGAAGATCGGACCGTTGGCGACGGCATAGGGCTTGTAGCCCTCGTCACTGCTCACATCGACGCGCCCGATCCAGTAGCCTTTCGCCATTGTTCTTCTCCCTTGTTTGTTGATTAGCCGAGCGCTTGCGCGATCTCGGCCTGGATGGCTTCCGCAATCGCCTTCGGGTCGGCGGCTTCGACGACCGGCCGTCCGACGACGAGATAATCGGCGCCGGCGGCGATGGCGCGGCCCGGCGTCATGATGCGCTTCTGGTCGCCGGTCGCCGAACCGACCGGCCGGATGCCGGGGGTGACGAGATGCATCTGGTGGCCGACGATCTTGCGCAAGGCCCCGACTTCCTCCGGCGACGACACCAGTCCGTCGATGCCAAGCACCTGGGCCTGCTGCGCGCGGGCCTCGACCAGCTCGGAGACGCCGAGCCGATAGCCGGCCGCGTGCAGATCGTCCTCGTTGTAGGATGTCAGCACCGTGACGGCGAGGATCTTCAGGCTGGAATTGCCGCGGCCTTCGACCGCGCCCTTCATGGTCTGCGGATAGGCGTGCACAGTGAGGAAGGTGGCGCCGAGCCTGGTGATGCTTTCGACGCCTTGCATCACGGTGTTGCCGATGTCGTGCAGCTTGAGATCGAGAAAGACCTTCTTGCCCTTGTCGGCGAGCTTGCCGACCAGCGGCAATCCGCCGGCATAAGCGAGCCGATAACCGATCTTGTAGAATGTGACGCTGTCGCCGAGACGATTGATCGTCGCCTCCGCGGCATCGACGCTGGGCAGATCGAGCGCGACGATCAGGCGGTCCTTAGGGGCGATCTCGGCTGGCGTCATGTCACCTCACATCATGCGTTGGGAAATGTCGATCAACTGCGCCACCAGCTCCTTCAACGCGGCGATATCGGCCTCGTTCTTGAGCCTGTCCATATCGTCATAGGCCTGGTCGGCAAAGGCGAGCGTGAGCTGGCTGGCAATCACATTGGCGTGGCAGGAGGTCAGGATCAGCCTGAGCGCCTGGAGCGCACGGGCCGCGCCGAGCCGGCTCTGCGAGGCGCCGGCGAGCGCGAAGGCGCGGTTGCGAAACACATCGCCGCGCGCCTCGTGCAAATCGTGCACGCGGCTGACCCAGTCGATCGCGTTCTTGAGAAGCGGCGGCACCGAGGCATTGTATTCGGGCGAGACGATCAGCACGCCATGATGCGCGCCGATCATGCGCTTGAGGTTGATCGCGTGCTTGGGCAGGCCGGACTTGGCCTGGAGATCGCCGTCGTAGATCGGCAGCGGAAAATCGGCGAGCGAGATGCGGGTGACGTCGACGCCGGCCCGGGCGAATTCATAGGCGGCGACCGCCGCCAGCTTCGCATTGTGCGAACCGGTGCGCAGCGAGCCGGGAATGATCAGGATCTTGGGAGCTGACATCCAATCCAATGCGTTCGGCGAAACGAGCCCGCCGCGCAAAGAACCAAGCCGGCGGAATTAGTCCTTGCGATACACCCAGACGCGGGCGGGCGGAAGGTTCATCCAGATCCGTTCCGAAGCCTCTGTGGACACGCCGGGCAGCGATTTCGGGATCGGCGGCACCACCGCATAGGTGAACTGGACGAAGGGCGCCCCGGGCGCGAGCGCCGTGAAGGCGTCGCGGATCAGCCGCAGCCGCGTCAGCATCGGTTTTGTCACCAGCGGCAGGCCGGAGACGACCGCGGAGGCCGGCGCGCTCAGGACGTTCCAGAGCGTGTCACGCAGGCGATAGGCATCGCCCTGCACAACCTTGGCCTGCGGATAGCGGTCGCGCAGCAGCGCGCAGAAACCGGGATTGTATTCGACGAGGACGAGACGCTTCTGATCGACGCCGCGCTCGATCAGGGCCGAGGTGATCGCGCCGGTGCCGGGCCCGAGCTCGACCACAGGCGCGTCCGAATCGATATCGACGTAATGGGCCATGGTCCGGGCCAGCAGCTTGCCCGACGGCATCACGGCGCCCATGTGCAGGGGCTTTTCGATCCATGATCTGAGGAAGCGCACCTCGTCATCGAGACGAGGCTTCTTCAACGCACGCGCGGACGATGGCAATGGCATGTCAGGACCGGACGGGACCGCGGGACCGCGGCGTGTCAGAAAATGGTCATAAAGACGTATAGGCCGAAGGCGGTATGGTCAAGCCGGGTCAACTCGCCCGATTACCGAAGAAATCCTTGACCTTGGCGAAGAAGCCCTCGGATTCCGGCTGGGTGTTGCCGGAGGATAGCTTTTCGAACTCGGCCAGCAATTCCTGCTGCTTCTTGGTGAGGTTCTGCGGGGTCTCGACCACGACCTGAACATACATGTCGCCCATCTGGCGCGACCGCAGCACCGGCATGCCTTTTGATGCAATGCGGAACCGGCGGTTCGACTGGGTCCCGGCCGGCACCTTCACCTTGGCCTTGCCCTTCTCGATGGTCGGCACCTCGAATTCGCCGCCGAGCGCCGCCGTCACCATCGAGATCGGCACACGGCAATGCAGATCGGCGCCGTCGCGCTGGAAGAACTGGTGCTGGGCCAGCGACAGGAAAATGTAGAGGTCGCCGGGCGGACCGCCGCGAACCCCTGCCTCGCCCTCGCCGGCGAGCCTGATCCTTGTGCCGTCCTCGACGCCCGGGGGGATGTTGACCGAAAGATTCCGCTCGCGGGTGACGCGGCCCTGCCCCGAGCAGGACGGGCAGGCATCCTCGATCATCTGGCCGCGGCCCTGGCAGCCCGGACAGGTCCGCTCCAGCGTGAAGAAGCCCTGCGACTGCCGCACGCGGCCGGCGCCGCCGCAGCTCGAGCAGGTCTTCGGCTTGGTTCCGGCCTTGGCGCCGATGCCCGAGCAGGCCTCGCAGGTGACCGAGACCGGAATCTCGATCTGCGCGGTCTTGCCGCCGAAGGCTTCCTCGAGCGTGATTTCCATGTTGTAGCGCAAGTCGGCGCCGCGCTCGCGGCCGCCGCGGCCGCGCTGCCCGGCCATGCCGAACAGATCTTCGAAAATGTCGGAGAAGGAAGAGGCGAAACCCGCGCCGAAGCCGGCGCCACCGCCGCCCTGCTCGAAGGCGGCATGGCCGTAACGGTCATAGGCCGCGCGCTTGTCCTTGTCCTTGAGGACCTCGTAGGCCTCGTTGATTTCCTTGAACTTGACTTCGCTGGTGTCGTCCCCGGGATTGCGGTCCGGGTGGAACTTCATCGCCAGCTTGCGGAACGACGATTTCAGGACGGATTCGTCGGCATCGCGTTCGACTTCGAGAGTTTCGTAATAGCAGCGCTTGGTGGACGTGGACATGTGGGACTCGGTCTATCCAATCGCGATTCAAGTCGGAGCGAAACGACGTCGCCACACGACGATATAGGCAGCCTTCTGCTTGGCGGCAGAGGGCAGCGCGGCGGCGTTCAGCATAACGGCGGGGAATTGATCGATCGTAACGGGCGACCCGCCCGTCCGTCCCGACACGACGGCCTCCCCCGCGAAGGAGGAGGCCGGTAGAGCGTGTGGGGTCCAAGCCGTCCGCATCATGACCCTCTTGGGGTTCAGGCGGACTTCTTGTTGTTCTTGTCGTCGTCGACTTCGGTGAATTCCGCGTCGACGACGTCGTCCTTGGCCGCATCCTTCTTGGCGTCGGCCTCGGCCTGCTGCTTGTACATGGCCTCGCCGAGCTTCATCGAAGCCTGGGCCAGCGTCTGGGTCTTGGCCTTGATCGCCTCGGCATCGTCGCCCTTCAGCGCTTCCTTGAGGTCGCCGACGGCATCCTCGATGGCGCGGCGCTCGGTCTCACCGACCTTCGAACCGTGCTCGGCCAAAGCCTTCTCGGTCGAATGCACCAGACCATCCGCCTCGTTCTTGGCGGTCACGGCCTCGCGGCGCTTCTTGTCCGCCTCGGCATTGGCCTCGGCGTCCTTGACCATCTTCTCGATGTCGGCTTCCGACAGGCCGCCGGAGGCCTGGATGCGGATCTGCTGCTCCTTGCCGGTGGCCTTGTCCTTGGCCGAGACGTTGACGATGCCGTTGGCGTCGATGTCGAACGTCACCTCGATCTGCGGCATGCCGCGCGGAGCCGGCGGAATACCCATCAGGTCGAACTGGCCGAGCATCTTGTTGTCGGCCGCCATTTCACGCTCGCCCTGGAAGACGCGGATGGTGACCGCGTTCTGGCTGTCCTCGGCGGTCGAGAACACCTGGCTCTTCTTGGTCGGGATCGTGGTGTTGCGGTCGATGATGCGGGTGAACACGCCGCCCAGCGTCTCGATGCCCAGCGACAGCGGGGTGACGTCGAGCAGCAGCACGTCCTTGACGTCGCCCTGGAGCACGCCGGCCTGGATCGCAGCGCCGATCGCCACGACTTCGTCCGGGTTGACGCCCTTGTGCGGCTCCTTGCCGAACAGCTGCTTCACGACTTCCTGGACCTTCGGCATGCGCGACATGCCGCCGACCAGAACCACTTCGCCGATCTCACCGGCGGTGACGCCGGCGTCCTTCAGCGCCTTGCGGCAGGGCTCGACGGTCTTCTGGACGAGGTCGTCGACCAGCGCTTCGAACTTGGCGCGCGTCAGCTTCATCGTCAGATGCTTCGGGCCGGTCTGGTCCGCGGTGATGAAGGGCAGGTTGATCTCGGTCTGCGTCGTCGAGGACAGCTCGATCTTGGCCTTTTCAGCGGCTTCCTTCAGGCGCTGCAACGCGAGCTTGTCGTTGCGCAGGTTGATGCCCTGCTCCTTCTGGAATTCGTCGGCGAGATAGCCGACCAGGCGCATGTCGAAGTCTTCGCCGCCGAGGAAGGTGTCGCCGTTGGTCGACTTCACCTCGAACACGCCGTCGCCGATCTCGAGGATCGAGATATCGAACGTGCCGCCGCCGAGATCGTACACGGCGATCGTGCCGGTCTTGGTCTTGTCGAGGCCATAGGCGAGCGCGGCCGCGGTCGGCTCGTTGATGATGCGCAGCACTTCGAGGCCCGCGATCTTGCCGGCGTCCTTGGTCGCCTGGCGCTGGGCGTCGTTGAAGTATGCGGGAACGGTGATGACGGCCTGATCGACCTTCTGGCCGAGATGGGCTTCCGCGGTCTCCTTCATCTTCTGCAAGATGAACGCCGAGACCTGCGAGGGCGAGTAGGTCTGGCCGTCGGCCTCGACCCAGGCGTCGCCGTTGGAAGCCTTCACGATCTTGTAGGGGACGAGCTTCTTGTCCTTCTCGACCATCGGGTCGTCGTAGCGGCGGCCGATGAGGCGCTTCACTGCGAAGAAGGTGCGCTCGGGATTGGTGACGGCCTGGCGCTTGGCCGGCTGGCCGACGAGGCGCTCACCGTCGTCCGTCACGGCGACGATCGAAGGCGTCGTGCGCATGCCTTCGGAATTCTCGATGACTTTGGCGTTCTTGCCATCCATCACGGCGACGCACGAATTCGTGGTGCCGAGGTCGATCCCAATGACCTTTCCCATGGTCCTGATATCCTTGTTTTTGCGGCAGGTTGGCTGGGCCCAGAAGGCACCCGACCGAAACCCCCTAAGATCAAACATCCGCGATATTGCGATGATTGAGGCTCATATAGGAGGGGGGGAGGGGCCCGCAAGGACCGAAGCTACGTTTCTGCCGTGAAAACATTGGGTTTTGGACGATGATATCCGGGCTTCACCGCCCTTGTGGGTGAGGAATTATTAACAGGTTCAGGCTTCAGCAAGCCCCCGCTACCGCAAGCCCGCCCGCCCTGTTGCCGCACGCCCAAACCCGGTAAAAGGCGGACCGGCCGGTCAGCCGCTACAGCTGCTTCGCGCGACAATGCGGCCCGGTGGCCGACCATCGAACGGCCTCAATGTGAACCAATCAGAGTGCCCATGAAGCTGATCCGCCCCCTCGCCGCGCTCGCCCTTCTGATCGCCTCCGCGTTTCCGGCCCTCGCCGCCGACGCCGTGTTTCCGCCCGGCTTGCGCCTCGGCATGGTGCCGCTGGTCGGTCTCAGCACGGCAAAAACCTTTCCGGGATTCGAGAGCGAGGACGGCAGCGTCAAGGTGTTGATCACCGAGCTGCCGCCGGCGGCCTATGGCGAGGTCGTGAGCGCCTTCAATTCCAATCCGGCCGGCGCTGGCGGCGTCAAGCAGGACAAGATCGAGACGCCGGCGGGCCTCGCCTATTTCACCACCGAAAGCGGCAAGGCCGGCGACACCCCGGTGAAGCGCTATTCGATGATCGTGCCGGGCGCCGGCTTCTCCGGCTATGTCGCGGTGCAGGTCCCGGAGAATGCGACCAAGATCTACACGGATGAAGCGGTGCGGCAGATGTTTGCGACCGCCACCACCCGCAAGCAGGTCTCGGCCGAGGAGCAGATCGCGCTGATGCCGTTCAGGATCACCGATCTCGCCGAGTTCAAGGATATCCGCACGCTGGCGCCGGGCTCGAGCATCATCCTGGCCGACGGCGACGAGAGCACCGGTTACGAGTCGAAGCCGTTCATGATCCTCGGCCTGATCGGCGCCACGCCGCAGCAGGCCGACGACCGCGCCCGCTTCGCCCAGGAGGCGGCGCTGCAGATTCCCGGCGTGCGCGAATCGCGCGTCACCATGTCCGAGCCGATCCGCATCAACGGCCAGCAAGGCTTCGAGACCCGGATCGACGGCGTCAGCGGCAAGGACAAGGTCCCGGTGACCGTGGTGCAGTGGATCCGCTTCTCGAGCGGCGGCGCCTCGCTGCGCATCATCGCCAGCGCCCCGCGCGACCAGTGGCTGGCCGCCTTCACCCGCTTCCGCGCCGTGCGCGACGGGATTCAGCCGAAGGGCTGAGCCATTCGGCATACTCGGTGTCGTCCCCGCGAACGGGGGGACCCACACCGCGTGATCGTGCAATTGCGGTCGGTCGCAGTACCCATGATGACTCTTCGCCAAACATCTCCCTGGGGGTATGGGTCCCGGATCGGCGCGCGCCTAAGGGCGCGCTTGTCCGGGACGACAGTGATGTTGGGGCTGCTAGCCCAAGCACTCGCCAATGCCGGCCGCATTTTCGGGCTTCTGTTCGTACACGAACGGAACTAGGCTTCGTCTCCGTTGAGTTCATCCTAAGGGGAGGCGAACGATGCTGGATCGGCGACAAGTCTTGGCAATGCTTGGGACGACGGCGCTTGCAACGCTGGCTCCAACCGCACTCCTTGCAGCGGCATCGATCAAGCCGGACGATGCCTCCGCGCTGCTGGTGATCGACGTGCAGAACTGCTTCCTGCCGGGCGGCAGCCTCGCGGTGAAAGAGGGCGAGCAGGTGGTGCCCGTCATCAACAAGATCTCGAAGGCATTTGCGAATGTGGTGATGACGCAGGACTGGCACACGCCGGGCCACATCTCGTTTGCGTCGGTGCATTCCGGCAAGAAGCCGTTCGAGACCGTCGACCTTCCCTATGGCAAGCAAGTGCTGTGGCCCGACCATTGCGTGCAGGGCACCGACGGCGCTTCGCTGTCGAGGGATCTTGCGATCCCGCATGCCGAGCTCATCATCCGCAAGGGTTTTCACAAGGACGTCGACAGCTATTCGGCCTTCCTCGAAGCCGACGGCAAGACCTCGACCGGACTTGCCGGCTATCTGAGGGGACGCAAGATCAAGCGTGTCTTCGTCGCAGGGCTCGCGACGGATTTCTGCGTTGCCTGGACCGCGCTCGACGCGCGCAAGGCGGGCTTCGAGGTCTATGTCGTGGAAGACGCCTGCCGCGGCATCGACACGCAGGGCTCGCTGGCAAAAGCCTGGGCCGATATGGCCAAGGCCGGCGTGAAGCGGATTCAGTCTGCGGATATCGCGGTGAGCGCGTAAGATTTCAACTGGTCGTTCCGGAGCGATGCGAAGCATCGAATCCGGAACCTCGAGATTCCGGGTTCGGCTCTCGCGAGCCGCCCCGGAATGACATCAAAACTCAATTCGCCGCGCCGCTCGACTCGTTGTTGTTCGCCGCGGCCGCGGGCTTCGCGCCGCCCTTGGCGACACCGACCAGGGCCGGGCGCAGCACGCGCTCGCCGATGGTGTAGCCGGCCTGCATGATCTGCACCACGGTGCCCGACGGCACCGACGGATCAGGCACTTCGTACATCGCCTGGTGGAAGTTCGGATCGAACTTCTGGCCCTGCGGATCGAGCTTCTTCACGCCGTGCTTTTCCAGCGCGTTGAGCAGCGAACGCTCGGTGAGCTCGACGCCTTCGATCAGCGAGATCAGGCCGGGATCGGCCGCGGCGCGGGCCTCGGCCGGAACGGCATCGAGCGCGCGCTGGAGATTGTCGGCGATGTCGAGCACGTCGCGGGCAAAGCCGGTGATGCCATAGAGCCGGGCGTCGGCGACCTCCTTGGTGGTGCGCTTGCGCAGATTCTCCATCTCGGCCAGCGTCCGCAGCATGCGGTCGCGCGCCTCGGCGGCTTCCTTCTGCAACAGCTCGACCGAGCCGGGCTCGGGATCGTCGGGCATGATGTAGGGTTTTGACACCACGGGCTCGCCGGTCGCGGCAGTCGTGTCTTCGGGTTGCCGGTCTTGCTCGGTCATCGGCTCTAATCTCGAACTCGTTTCCAGGGATTGTTGGCCCGGATATCGTGCCTAAAGCGCCGAAAATCAAGCGCCCGTGATCGGCGGAAACGCCGATCAGCCTCCCAAAAGGCGGCTGACGATGCGGGCGGCGTAGTCCACGGTCGGGATCACACGGGCATAATTCAGCCGTGTCGGCCCGATCACGCCCAAAACACCAACAATATGACCGGCGGCATCCCGATAGGGTGAGATGATGGTGGAGGACCCCGACAGCGAGAACAGCTTGTTCTCCGAACCGATAAAGATGCGCACACCCTCAGCGGTCTCGGCGCGCCCCAGCAGGTCGATCACGCCGCGCTTGGTCTCGAGATCGTCGAACAGCAGGCGCACCCGTTCCAGATCCTCCAGCGCATGCAAATCTTCGAGCAGATTGGCATGGCCGCGGACGATGAGCTGGCGATCCTCGTTCTCGCCGCCGGACCAGCTGGCGATGCCGGCGGAAATCACCTTCTGTGCAAGCTGATCGAGCTCGGCGCGGGCCTGTCCAAGTGCCGTCTCGAGCTCGAGCCGCGCCTCGGCCAGGGTGCGGCCGCGGATGCGCGCATTGAGGAAATTGCCGGCCTCGGTGATCGCCGAGGAGGGAACTCCGGGGGGCAGCGACAGCACGCGGTTTTCGACCTGGCCGTCCTCGCCGACCAGGATCACCAGCGCCTTTTCCGGTTCCAGACGGACGAATTCGATGTGTTTCAGCCGCGCATTGGATTTCGGCGTCAGCACCACCGCGGCGGCGCGGGTCAGGCCCGACAACCGCGTCAGCGCCTGGTCCAGCGCCGCCTCGACCGATTGCGCCTGGCCGACGGTGGCAAGCTGGCTCTGGATCGACTGCCGCTCGGCCTCGTTGAGGTCGCCGACCTGCATCAGGGCATCGACGAAGAACCGCAGGCCGAGTTCCGTCGGCAGCCGGCCGGCGGAGGTGTGCGGGGCGTAGATCAGGCCGAGCTGTTCCAGATCGGCCATGACGTTGCGGACCGAGGCCGGCGACAGCGGCATGGCGATGAGGCGCGAGATATTGCGCGAGCCCACGGGCTCACCGGTCGCGAGATAACTTTCGACAATTTGACGAAAGATGTCGCGAGAACGCTCGTTGAGCTGGGCGAGGCCTGCGCGCGGCGCGATCAGATGGATCGGATCGTGATGGGCCACAGACGGTAACTCCTCTCAGATGCTCATAATTTGTCCATCCAGGAGGGTTCTGACAAGCGTCGCGTTTGCAGGGTGGAAAACCGGGGGTGAAAAAGCCTTGCCGCATACCCTCACCCCACCTACAAGCACCGCGAACAGCCCTACACCTGCGAGTTTTGGAGGATTTCCCATGCGGCCAAGCCGCCGTGCGCCCGACGAATTGCGCCCCGTGACGCTTGAGCGCGGCGTGGTCAAATATGCGGAAGGCTCCTGCCTGGTGAAGTTCGGCGACACCCATGTGCTGGTCACCGCCACGCTGGAAGATCGCCTGCCGCCGTGGCTGAAGGGCCAGGGCCGCGGCTGGGTCACCGCCGAATATGGCATGCTGCCGCGCGCGACCTCCGAACGCACCCGCCGCGAGGCCTCCGCCGGCAAGCAAAGCGGCCGCACCGTCGAGATCCAGCGCCTGATCGGCCGCTCGCTTCGCACCATCGTCGATCTCGAAGCGCTCGGTGAGCGCCAGATCACGGTCGATTGCGACGTGCTCCAGGCCGACGGCGGCACGCGCACGGCCTCGATTACCGGTGCCTGGGTCGCGCTCGCCGATTGCATCAATTGGATGAAGGCGCGCAACATGATCAAGGCCAATGTGATGCGCGACAACGTCGCTGCGATCTCCTGCGGCATCTACAATGGCACGCCGGTGCTCGATCTCGACTATGCCGAGGATTCGGAAGCCCAGACCGACGCCAATTTCGTCATGACCGGCGATGGCCGCATCATCGAGGTGCAGGGCACCGCGGAACGCGAGCCGTTTACGCAGGACGAGTTCCTGGCGCTGATGGCGCTGGCCCAGAAGGGCATCGCGCGTCTCGTGGACTTGCAGAAACTGGCTGTCGCGTAGTCAATAGGCCCATGCACCGCCGAATCACCGGAAAGCTCGTCATCGCCACCCATAATCCCGGCAAGCTCGCCGAGATGAAGGAGCTGCTCGCGCCGTACGGCATCGAGGCGGTGTCGGCCGGAGAGCTCGGCCTCGGCGAGCCGGATGAGACCGGCAACGATTTCCGCAGCAATGCCGCGATCAAGGCGATCGCAGCCGCGAGGGCGACCAAGCTTCCCGCCTTTGCCGACGATTCCGGCATCGTGGTCGACGCACTCGACGGCGCGCCGGGCATTTTCTCCGCGCGCTGGGCTGGACCTTCCAAGGATTTCGCCGCGGCGATGGCGCAGATCGAGCGCCTGTTGCAGGAGCGCGGCGCCACCACGCCGGACAAGCGCAAAGCGCATTTCGTCTCCGCGCTCTGCGTGGCCTGGCCCGACGATCATCTCGAAGAGGTCGAGGCGCGCGTCGACGGCACGCTGGTCTGGCCGCCGCGCGGCACCGCCGGCTTCGGCTACGACCCGATGTTCCTGCCGGACGGCCACAGCCGCACCTTCGGCGAGATGGACAGCATCGAGAAGCACGGCCTGCCGCCGCTCGGCCTTGGCCTGTCGCATCGCGCCCGCGCCTTCGTGAAACTGGCGGAGATCTGCCTTGAGCCGCGCTAGAGCGTTTTCGAGCGAAGTGGATACCGGTTCGCGCCAGGAAAACGCGTCAAAACAAGAATCCGAAGCCTTCGGCGTCTACGTGCACTGGCCGTTCTGCCTGTCGAAATGCCCGTATTGCGACTTCAACAGCCATGTCCGTCACGTCGCGATCGACGAGGCGCGCTTCGCCTCGGCCTTCGCGCGCGAGATCGCGGCCACCGCCGAGCGCTCGCCCGGCCGTGAAGTCACCTCGATCTTTCTCGGCGGCGGCACGCCATCGCTGATGCAGCCCGCAACCGTCGGCGCGGTGCTCGATGCGATCGGCAAGCACTGGACCGTCGCCGGCGATGTCGAGGTGACGCTGGAGGCGAATCCGACCAGCGTCGAAGCCACGCGCTTTGCCGGCTATCGCGCCGCCGGCGTCAACCGTGTCTCGCTCGGTGTGCAGGCGCTCGACGATGCTTCGCTGAAAGCGCTGGGCCGCCTGCACAGCGCGCGCGAGGCGCTCGATGCGGTCGCCATCGCGCGCCGCTCGTTCGATCGCTATTCGTTCGATCTGATCTACGCCCGTCCCGACCAGACGCCGGCAATGTGGGCCGATGAGCTGCGTCTCGCCATTGACGAGGCGGCCGAGCATCTGTCGCTCTATCAATTGACGATCGAGGAAGGCACGCCGTTCTTCGGCCTGCACCAGGCCGGCAAATTGAAGACGCCGGACGAAGCGGTCTCGCGCGCGCTCTACGACGTCACGCAGGAGACCTGCGACAAGCTCGGCCTGCCCGCCTACGAGATTTCCAATCACGCGCGGCGCGGCGCCGAGTGCCGGCACAATCTGGTCTACTGGCGCGGCGAGGAATATGCCGGCATCGGTCCCGGCGCGCATGGCCGGCTCGACATCGACGGCGTCAGGCATGCGATCGCGACCGAGAAGCGTCCCGAGGCCTGGCTGATGCGGGTCGAGACCAACGGCCATGGTGTCGTCACCGACGATCTCCTCAACAGTGAAGAACGCGCCGACGAATTCTTGCTGATGGGATTGCGCCTTGCCGAAGGCATCGACCCCGAGCGCTACAAAGCCCTCTCCGGCCGCCCGCTCGATCCCAAACGCATCGCGCTGCTGCGCGAGGAAGGCGCGATCACGGTGGATGCGACGGGCCGCTTGCGCGTGACGAGTAGCGGATTTCCGGTGCTGGACGCAGTGGTCGCGGATCTCGCGGCGTAGCGAGATCTCGTAGGGTGGGCAAAGGCGCACTTGCGCCGTGCCCACCATCTTTCACTTTATCACGGATAATTCGTGGGCACGCTTCGCTTTGCCCACCTACGGCACCGTCGTCCCGAACTACGCCCCAAAGCTCTTCGGCGAGCCCGCGACCGCAACGCCGCCACCTTGCGACACCTTCATCACCGCAAGGCCACGCTCGTTGGTGCCATCCGCGCGGAAGCGGAACAGGCCGTCGATGCCGGCGAAGCCCGAGGGATTGGTGAGCACGTCGGGCGAGAAGCGCGTGGTGCCTTGCGTACGCGCCAGCGCGGCGAGGAGGGCGACCGCGTCATAGGCGAGCGTTGCGGTGCGAATCGGCTCGGCACCGTATTTGGTACGGTAGCGGCCGGAGAAGGCGCGGAAGCCGGCCGGGTCGGGCGCGGCATAGAGGCCGCCTTGCAGACTCGCATTGGCATAGACCCGCGGATTGTCCCACAGGCCGGTGCCGAGCAGCTGGATGTTGCGTAAGTTCGCGCCCGCCGCGGTCATCGCATCTGCGACCGTCACCACGGCATCGCCGTCATCGGCAATGAACAACGCATCCGCACTGCCGAGCTGCTGCGCCACGGTGCGCGCCGGCGTGGCGCGATCGGCGCCGTATTTCTCGAAGGCGACGATGCGCCCGCCACGCCGCGGCACGGCCGCCTTCACCGCGGCTTCGACGACATTGCCATAGGCGTTGTCGGGCACCAGCACGGCGACGGAGCGCTTTCCGATGCTGGCGGAATATTCGACGATTCGATTGACGTCGGACTCCGGCAGGAAGGAGAGCAGATAGACGCCGCGGCCGGCGATGCTGGAATCGGTCGAGAACGCGATCACCGAGATGCCGCGCGTGCGCGCGACTTGCGCCACCGCCGGCACCGATTGCGCGAACAGCGGTCCAAGCATGATCTCGGCGCCTTCGTCGACGGCCTGCTGCGCGGCCGCCTGCGCGCCCTGCGGGCTGCCATTGTCGTCCTTGATCAACAGCTGGATGTTCGGGTTCTGGAACTCGGCCAGCGCCATCTCTGCGGCGTTGCGCATGGATTGCGCGGCAAGGCCGGCATTGCCGGCGGCCGAGAGCGGCAGGATCACGGCGACCTTCACGCCGCCGGTGCCGGCGGTCGTCGCCTGTTGCGGGGGACCTGCGGGCTGAGCCGGCGGCGTCGAGCTCGAGAACGGGTTGGAGAACTGGCTCAGGCTTTGCTGCACGCCGGCGCAGGCCGACAGCAGGGGCGTGCCGAGCAACAGGCCGAGCGCGCTCCGGCGGGTCGCCCCCGACATCAGGGACCCCGGAACGGGAGATTTTGGATAACGCGGGCCCACCATGCAGCTTCTCTTTTGACCCGCCGGCGCCGGCCAGTCACGACATTCTTTCCACGACACAAGCCGCGGATTCAGGCATATTGTCGACAAATAGTTAACCGAAACAAAAGGATAATAGCCGCTTAACGCGGCCGCCTTGCTGTCCCGGCAGCTGTTTGCCCTCGCTCATTCAGCATCAAGGCGGCGTTTCGGTCGCGAATATGGCGTGAGAGCCCTCACGCCCTCTCGACGTGATCCTGGATCGATCACATTCCCGTCCGTTCCCCGCCCCTCACCTCGGCACGATCTTTTTCGGCGAACCGGTTCCCAGCCCTGCGGATCGTGCCTAAGTTGATTTCATTATGCGCGCAAAGCCGGCCCCGATAAATACGCTTGAAGCTCAAGACTCCGCCTCGCGCGGTTTCTCCATCGATGCCCATCGAGTTGCGGCGCCGAAGGCGGCACCGGGCCTCCATCTGGTCGCAACCCCCATCGGCAATCTCGGCGACATCACGCTGCGGGCGCTCCAGACCCTCGCCGGCGTCGACGTCATCGCCTGCGAGGACACCCGCATCACCCGGCGCCTGACCGAGCGCTACGCCATCGCGGCGCAGCTCAAGCAATATCACGAACACAATGCGGAGGCCGCGCGCCCGAAAATCCTGGAGGCGCTGGGGCAGGGCGGCTCGATTGCGCTGGTCTCGGATGCCGGCACGCCGCTGATTTCCGATCCCGGCTTCAAGCTGGTGCGCGAGGTCTGCGCCGCCGGCCATGCGGTGTATGCCCTGCCCGGCCCGTCCTCGGTGCTGGCGGCGCTGTCGGTGGCGGCACTGCCGACCGACCGCTTCTTCTTTGAAGGCTTTTTGCCGGCGAAGTCAGCCGCGCGAAAGGCGCGCTTGACCGAGCTCGCGCGCATCGATGCGACGCTGGTGATGTTCGAGTCCGGTAACCGCGTGCAGGACACGCTTGCCGAGCTCGCCGAGATCATGGGGGCGCGCGAGGCCGCGATCTGCCGCGAGCTGACCAAGCTGCACGAGGAGATTTCGCGCGCACCGTTGAGCCAGCTGGCGCGCGAGGCCGATACGCTGGAGACGCGCGGCGAGTTCGTGCTGGTGATCGCTCCGCCAGCGGCCGACGCCGAGATGCTGACATCGGATGCGCTGGATGATCTGTTGCGCGAGCAGCTTGCCGCGCACAGCGTCAAGGATGCCGTTGCGCATGCGGTCGCGCTCTCGGGCCGGCCGCGCCGCGAGGTCTATGCCCGCGCGCTCGAGCTCGCCAAAGACTTAAGGGGCGGCGATGGCGAAGACTGAGGTCCCGGTGGAACCGAAGGTCCCCTCGCCCGATCGCGTCGCCGCGTTTCACACCGGCATCTCCGCGGAGAGCCGCGCAGCCGCCTATCTCATGGCCAAGGGCTACCGCATCCTGGCCAAACGCTACCGCACCCCGCATGGCGAGATCGACATCGTGGCACGCCGCCGCAATCTGATCGCCTTCGTCGAGGTCAAGGCGCGGGCCACGCTGGATGACGCCGCCTTCGCCGTGACGCCGCGCCAGCAGCAGCGCATCATCGCCGCCGCGCAAGGCTGGCTCGTGGCGCATCCCGAGCATGCCGAATTCGAATTGCGATTCGACGCCATGCTGATTGCGCCGCGCTCACTTCCGCGCCATGTGTTGGCGGCATTCGACGCCTCGACCTGAAAGGCAGACCATGAAACTGAACGTCGCCGTCCAGATGGACCCCATCGCCCGCATCAACATCAAGGGCGATTCCACCTTTGCGCTGCTTCTGGAGGCGCAGAAGCGCGGCCACGGCCTGTCCTATTATACGCCCGACAAGCTCTCGATGGTCGGCGAGGAGATCGTGGCGCCGGTTCAGCTCCTGACCGTGCGCGACGAGTCCGGCGACCATTTCACGCTCGGCGAACCCAGGCGCGAGGCGCTGAACGGCTTCGACGTGGTGCTACTGCGCCAGGACCCGCCGTTCGACCTCGCCTATATCACCTCGACGCATCTTCTGGAGCGCATCCATCCGAAGACGCTGGTGGTCAACGATCCAGCTTCCGTGCGCAACGCGCCGGAAAAGCTGTTCGTGATGAATTTTCCGCAGCTGATGCCGCCGACGCTGATCTCGCGCGACTTAGACGAGATCAACGCCTTCCGCGACAAGCACGGCGCCGTCGTGATGAAGCCGCTGCACGGTCATGGCGGCGCGGCGGTATTCCGCGTGATGCCGCAGGACATGAATTTCGGCTCGCTGTTCGACATGTTCTCGGTGACGTTCCGGGAGCCCTGGGTGATCCAGCAATTCATCCCCGAGGTAAAGCACGGCGACAAGCGCATCATCCTGGTCAACGGCGAATTCGCCGGCGCGGTGAACCGCGTGCCGGCCGCCGACGACCTTCGCTCCAACATGGTGCGCGGCGGCGCGGCGCAGGAGACCGAGCTCACCCCGCGCGAGCGCGAGATCTGCGCTACCGTCGGACCGGCGCTGCGTGAGCGCGGCCTGCTGTTCGTCGGCATCGACGTCATCAATGGCAACCTCACCGAGATCAACGTGACCTCGCCAACGGGTATCCGCGCCATCGCACGCCTCGGCGGCCGCGATGTTGCGGCGAAGGTCTGGGACGTGATCGAGCAGAAGCGGACGAAGTAGCACTCTGCAATGATGACGTTCGGGAGCGCGCGAACTCTCCTCAGCGTCGTCCCGGCGAACGCCGGCAACTGTTATTGGGGGCCGGCCTTCAGGTACGGTTTCCTGTCGCGCATCATAGCGTTAAGGACCGTTAGCAGCTTCCTGGCAACGGCAATGAGGGCGAGCTTGGCCGGTTTGCCGACCTGTCGCAATCTTTCATAGAAGGCCTTGAACGGATCGGCCCGTCGAACCGCGTTGAGAGCAGCCATGTAGAGAGCGTCGCGAACGCGCTTTCGACCGCCGGCGATCTTGCGTTTGCCACGGAAGGCGCCGCTGTCGACGTTGAAGGGGGCAAGGCCGGCGAGCGCCGCGATCTGCTTGGCTCCGACGTGTCCGAGTTCCGGCATCTTCGCGATGAGCTGCATGCAAGCC
>NZ_FMAI01000040.1 GCF_900094605.1 Bradyrhizobium shewense
TCGAACGCCTGCACGGCGTGGTTGGCACCATCGAGCTCGTAGATCAAGGCGGCGAAAGCTGCAACCATGAAGATGCTGTAGCTGCCCGAACCCGGCCTCGGCGCGTTGAGTGCTGCCTGCGCAAATAGGCTCGCGGCAATCTCGGCGTCGACGAGTTTGCCGGTCGGCGATGGCGTCCCAGTTGCGACGCCGGCGCGGTCCTTGCTCGCGCCTCTGGCCGGGGTGCCACCTGATACTGCTTCCTTGCGGCTGATTTTAATGGTGACGACCTCCGAGCCGCCATTTGTGGCCTCGACCGTGAAACTTTCGGTTGCGGCGTGACCGGGCGAATCATCCAACGCTGCCAGGATCGCAGCAACCAGGATACTCATCGCGCCATAACGGCGCGACAGTGCCAGCGCGGCGAGCTCCGTTCGGCTGTTGATTCCCAGCTTCTGTCGCGCGTGGTCGATGTGAATCCTGACGATCTCCAGGGAGACACCAAGCACCCGCGCAATTTCAGTGTCCGACAAGCCTTCCGCGACGAGATCCATGATCGTCCGCTCGTTGACGGTCAGAAGCGCCAGAACGTTATTGCCGAATGAGGCGATTCCACTGGCTTCGTTACCGACCCTCGCCAGGTCAGACCCCAGTTTTTCCAGCCTCAGCGACTGCACCAGCGCTTCTGGCTTGGCGTTCATCGAAATCGCGCCGCAAGCGCCGGTCGCCAGTGCTCTGGCAAGATCGCCGCAGGTGACAGTAGCAGTGAAGAACACCAGCCGGGAGGTAAGACCTTCGTCGTCCACGGCGGCGAGGATGTCGGAGGCGGTTACATCAGTGAACCCGTCCTCCAGCAACACCACATCGGGCGTCAAGCGGCGAAGGGCCGCAAGGCAACTAGCGCCATCGAGACAGCACCCAACCACTTCGAAATCTGGCTGCGCTTCGAGCAGCGATACAAACCCCTGCAGAACAATGGGACGTCTATCTGCTATCACAAGTCGAACGCGACGCATGGGCTTCCTTCGCTCGGCCTTGCAACACAACATGAGAGGCCGCGACTTAACTCCGCTCGGCCGATTGCGTTCCAAATTGATGGGATTCCTGCGGACGCTTCTGACGATGAGTTCAATCAGTTCATCGGGATAGCTTCATATGGCTCGCCCTCTTTGCCGTCGCGCGCGTGAGGTCATGCCGCTCAAGTGCGCACAGTGAGCAGGACACTCTCCGATGTCGCCGCTGCGCAAAAAAAAGCAGGATCCCGGTCACCGGCGCAAATCGATCTCGACTGCGATCCGGACCAGGTCGGAGTGATTTCGAGCGCCGAGCTTGGACTTCAGCACGGAGGTCGTGTTGGCAACCGTTTTATAGGAGATGCCGAGTTCGGACGCGACTTCTGAAATGCGGTCGCCACGACCCAAAAGCCTCAGGATCTCGAGTTCGCGTGGGCTCATCTGCGTCAAAGGACTGGCCTTGATCGCCGCACCCGCGAACGTCGTTGCTTCCGCCAGACGCGGTGAGACGAAGCGCTCGCTGGCTGCAACCTTCCGAATGGCCTTGGCCAGGAGCCGGGGATCATCGCTCTTTGAGACATATCCCTGAATGCCCATCTCCACAGCGCGCACCACGAACGCCGGATCCTCACTTGCGCTGAGCATGACTATTTTGGCGGCCGGATCATCCCTGCGGATTCGCCGGGTCAACTCGAAGCCGGTAAGGTCGGGAAGCCACACGTCAATCACGGTGACGTCGGGATGCTTCTGCAAGTACGCACGGTGGCCCTCCTTTGCATCGGAAGCCTCCAGGATCTCGACGGCAGGGTCCGATGTGAACAAGGCCCGGCAGCCGGTCACGACAACGGGATGGTCGTCGACGATTAGTACCCGCATTTCGATCTGGTCCTCATTTGCACGTGCGCGCTTCCTCCAGTTGTGGAGAACGTCGCGAGCACTTTAATGGTTCAAATATGAGCGGGACGTGGAGCGAACCGGCAAAAGGAGTGCGAATTTCAGAAGATTTGGAATGTTTATTCCTTTCGGCAGAGGCTGCTGCTTCCTATCGCTTTGATGATCCTGAGCGCGCAGTTGTCCGGCGCGAGGGCGCTTCTCGTCTTCTTCTAATCAGTTCGAGGACGAAAATAATCGGGGCCCCGCACGCGCCCTCGAGGGAACCTAGAACCATCGCCGTGGCAAGCCACGCGGCTTTGATTGGACACCGCGCACGCCGTGGTCGTTGATGCGATCCGAAGTTATTCGCCTTGCTAGGAATATCGCAGCATGTGGAACTGGATGCTGGGGCTAGAAAGCAATCGCGTGATCGGACTGCGCCTAGCGAAGTTGATGCGCGGTGGCAAAGCGGCCCAACGTGAAGCCCAGCGCATGGTGAGTGAAAAAGTGCTGGCGGCGGCGAAGGCCGGTACAGGCCTGATGGCTGGCGCATCGGGAGACAAGATTGTTGAGCAATACCGAAGGAAGGTCGCGGCAAACGCCAAACGCCTCAGCGCAAACGAAAATCGCGCTGAATTCGCCAGGGCGGCAAGAGCGGCTTGCCCTGCCGCTCTCTCCGTTGAACAAGTCCGCCCTGCTTAGCGTGGGATCTGATCCATAGTTTTTTTAATCTGCTTCCCGGTATCGTCGGCCATTTTGAGCGACAAGTCGGCGATACGACGGCTGCTTTCCAGAGCGGTCTCTACTGTCTCCCGCACCATGTCACTCTGCACCGCCGCAAAGTCCTGTGGAGTTCGGCAGGTCCACAACCTGTTCAAGTGCTCGATGTGCTTCTCAAATTGTTGACGAACCATCTGGAGGTACTCTTGGGACATTCCCCCCATCACTTTGGCGGCGGCTGTACCACTGTAAAGGAGCGTCTGCGCGTTGCGAGCTGACCGTTCGGTTGCCGCCGTTACCTTTTGCGCATCGTCTTCAGATAAGCCAAGCGTGCGGCTAAATTGCTGGCTTGACCGTCCCATTAGTGAGGTCGCCGCCTCGAGGCTGGAGCGCCAGGTCTGCTGTAACGTCTCAACATTTTGCTTGAGCATATCAGCGCTGGCCCGTGCCACTTCTTCGCCAGCTTCAGCCGCAGCTTGCCCGATGCGCGTAGTCTGCTCCGCAGCCCTCTCGCCTGTACGGCGGGCTGCGTCTTCCATGTTTTGTGTCGATCTCTCTTCCGGACGCGGGTTTGCCATCTTTGGTTCTCCAATGATTGTGTCGATGACTCCCTCAGCCTATTGTGCAGAAACGCCATCCTGATGAGACCGTTCCTGAGACTTCCCAATCTTTCAGCTTGGCCGATGTCGCTAGGAATTATAAGCGAGGGTTTACTGCAGCTCGTTCCCGCCACTACGTATGTTGCTCAAGAAGAGTAGCAGAGGGCTCTCGCCGGTTATTCTGTCGTGAGCTGACGAAACCGACGGTGCGGTCGTGAGACAGGTCAGCATACTTGATCAACGACGGCTGATTGCGCCGAGGAGTAATATCAACGCCGAAGCGATGATGGCGAGGAAAATGCGATTTCATGGGCATTCACCGCTGCGCAGCCCCGAGCATAAGCTGCTCTGACAAGCCGTCCGCGCCACGCTTGATGCTCGTAGCGCCTACGCCCAATGCCCCTGCTAGTAGTAGTCGTTCCCGACCCATACTTTCGGAGCCGAACCCCGAAACCAAGAAGAAGGACCGTTGTCTGGTCCGTGCTTAGCGAGGATCGTCCGCTGTTCGCCTTCGCTGGTATCTGGACGATGCGCGGGGCCAACAAAGAGGATCGCGCGGCGGCAGCGTAAAATTATGGACGCGCATTCGATGTCGTCCAGAGGATGCGCAGCTGCTCCAGCACGGGGGCGATATCGTTATGGATGAACTTGATCATGATCGGTATCAGTCGCGGCGCGTGTTGCCGGATATGGTCCACCTGCGTCGGGCCAAAATCGTGGCCAAGCCGATTGCGGATTTCGCGAGCCCGAGCCGACGCCGGAAGTGCGGACATGGAAATCGACTGATCATAATACTGACCTCGCCGCCGCGTTTGGCCTTCTTGCGATCCGTACAGGCGATTCGCGCTGGCGCGATAAGGCAACGGTTGCTGAGTACTTCGTAAATACGATGTGGGATGCGGGGTGCGCCTGATTCGCCGCAGGGACCGCTGAAGACGGTGTCACGCATAATCCGATTTTTGCTCTGGATGCCCAGATCCGGCCTTTGACAGCGCTTCACGGAGCGGCCGGGAAATTTGCATCGGCAATGACGACCGCCGAACAGCGAATGAGTGTTGAAGACCGCGATGGTGTGTGAACCGAAGGGACGGGCCAAATGGCTCTCTTGATGAAATAGCTCGGCAGGATTGAGAGGGCAGAATCGTTAATCGCTATCATCGAATCCCAGAGGTCGCCCGAGTTCTATGCCACGACTGTTCGCGCGTTACCGACGGGGTTCGTGTTGGGCACCGACCCGACCAAGCCGCGACGCTATTTCCGATTGTTACATCTTGGCGCCGCTTCGTGGGCTGCCCCCGCGGAACGTGGGTTCAATCCCTTTACGATGACAAAAGGACTTCCCTAGCTGAGCCGCAGTGCTTCTCGTCCCGGCCGTTTCGGTCTGTTTTGATTTCGATATGTCCGCAAAGGGTCATTCGCGTCGAATTGGCCGTGTCGCCACCACGTCCGGTCTGGCTTCGGCTGCCGACGCGCCGGGCACCATCGTGATCTTCGCCTTCGGGCCAATAGGCGACATTGCGGGAAGGGAAAGAGGCCGCCAACTGAGGCGGCCTTACCGATCCGGCTGGACAACAGCATATTACTCTTCGAACTGCTGCCGTAACCATTGAGGTGCGAACAGGCTGTCAGGTGCTCCACTGCAAACGATCCGGTCTACCCCTCTGAACCGAAATGTAGCGGCACCGCTTCAACAGTAGCTAAGGGCCAAGAGAGGACCTTCCGGATACCTCTTCGATCGCCTCATCGCCGTGAGCAACGAATCACGTCGGGACTTCAAGTTAGAGGCGCCCGCGGCGACCCAAGATCGGGCGGCCAAGTCTCACCACGTTCATAGTGCCGCTGGAATCATTCGCTGGTTTCGGCGAGCGGCGGCGCAGAAGGAAGGATACGCCGCAAAGTGTCTGCTTCCTCCACACGACGCGACAGAAGAACGCCCCAGAATGGCCGTCGAACGACAGCACAAATTCGTGGGCAAATATGTAGTACGGCGTGGAGATGCAGGCCCCTAGGGCGCTGATGTCGCGCACCACGCATGGATGCGTTCCGTTCATTTCGCCAAATGACAGCCGGGCCGCCCGATTGATCGGTATCCGCTTCATTACACGACGTTCGATCATGGCGAGTGTCTCCGAACCAAGAGGCCCGATCGAGAAGGATCGCAGCGATCTCGATGGCCACTCCTTGAGAGATCGGTTTTCCGCTCCCGCCGACGCGCGGAAAATAACATTGGGCACGTTGATCTGCGCGGCGCGCACTAACCAGCAGGATTATTGTCTCATTAAAATTGCATCGGATTAAATGGTTAATTCGAGCACGCGATTCGAAATTTGGAAGCTGAAAAAGCCATCTCAAAGATGCGCTTTTTACGCGCTTTGTGCGGTGCTTCACAGCTTTTCCATGAGGCTGCGCTAAGATTAAATTCGGAGCTTGGGTGTTTTTACATTTTTCCGACGGCGATTATTTGGCAGTTGCAGTAGGGGGCTGATGTGTAGTCGTGGTCTGGTGCGCGACCGCATCGTGGTGCTGCGGAGCATCGGATTGCTGAGCTCTCAGCTGGCAGAGCTTCGGAGCCTTCGCGGCCGGGTGGAACAGGCCGAGGACCGAAAGGGCCGAAAGACGTCCAAAATTTGCAGGTATCTCTGCGATGCGCGCCGATTGCAGCGATAGCGACAATTGCGGGGTGTTCGAGGACCGCAAACCGCGACGTGCCAGAGGTGCGCGCAGCCTCCACCTTCCGTCGAACATCGGTTCAGGTGCAAAACAGATCTCGGTTTGTTTTGGTCTGCTTCGGGTCAAAGGCTGCCCTCGGTACCCAGCGGGACCTTGGTCGGGTCAGCTACATGAAGCGGACATCCCGGGACTTTGGGCGAAGGTCAGCCACGGGCCAGGAGCGGAAGTCGGCCGAGCGTCAAATCATGAGATCACGATCTCGAACGCGCTCGATCTATGAGAGCCTCGACCGTTGGAAGAATTTGCGCGACGAGCGCCTTGTTTCCGGCAGCGTTGGGGTGCAGGCCGTCCACCGCGTTTAGTTCAGCATTGTCCAGGACCGCATCGTTGATGGCTGGGAAGAACAGAACGTTGTATTCACGGGCAAGGGCGGCGAACATTTCGACAAATGCTTTCTCATGTTCGTCTCCAAACTTTGTGTGCGCTCGCACCCCGCAGAGGAGCACAGCGATCTCCCGAGCTTGAAGGTTATCCAGGATCGCTGCTAGGGCAGCGCGAGTGACGTTTGGATCGAGTCCCCTGTCCATGTCCCACCAACCGAGTGCCACAATCACTGCGTCGGTATCGACTTTCACAACTCGGTTCAATCTTGCGAGTCCCTTCGCCGCGGAGTCACCGCCCGCGCCCGCGTTGAAAACTGATACCGACCGACCTTTCGCTTTCAGGGCAAATTCGAGTTGGATTGGGATGCGATCCGTTTCAGCCACCTTCCCTTCAGTGAGAGAATCGCCGATCATAACGATCTTAGTCGCCTCTTCGTCGGCACGGACGCTATTGCTTACGATCCATGCGAGCACGAAACAAAGCGCGACGGCAATAGCTGCAAGGCGATTTCCGAATTCTGATTTCATCTCGTTCTCCCATGTGGCTAGAGAACGCCTCCCGTCTCCTCGTTGGGGCCGTGCTCGTGGGAAGGCCGGCATCAAAAATTGTAGGTGCGGGAGTATGCGATGCTCGCCTAAAGCATGCCCGCCGCTCAATCAGCTTTACGGAGATGTCGGCGCATCCCGTTGTCGATAGGCAGTTCCAGATGGAGACTAAACCTTCTCAAGTCCGGCCGAAAGAGGCGTTCTGTGCGCGCCGCTCTCAAGCTTGTAAATGTCCGATTCGGGTCACAAGCGGACTCATGCTGGGCAGCAGGACCGATAGGGACGCGCGTTTAATCGCGCGCGCCCCGCACAGAACCGTACTGGCGCGGATGCAAGATCGCGAGGTCAGCGGACCGGCAGCATCAAATGCTCGTATTGCGTGCCAGGCCACATCACATAGGGCCTCGCTGGGTCGGCTTTCGCCTCGCGTGGATAACCATCCAACATCTTAGCGCCAGAACCCACGATCATTACGTGTGCGCCGGTTTTAATCCAACTGTTGCCGGGCTCTTCTTTTGTTGCATAGGGGTCGGTGTTGCTTGCACCTCCGTCCCCTTGGAGCATGTACATGAACCCTACCTTATTCGCCGGCGGCTCTTTGTGATCCATCCATGCAGTCGCCCATTCCATCGCGTTTCGATCGCCGCACATCGGGTCGGGGTTGGCCGGATCGGCATGACCCGGCATGCACGTCCACTGCCCGGTTCCTTTGCGCAAGGTCCGCATCTTGCCGTCGTGATCCATAGCGACGATTGTTGCGTCTTTGGCGATGGCCTCGGATGCCGCGGACAGCGACAGCTTAATCAGCTCCTCGTCGCTCTTCTTGTGGCCGGTTGACTGTTGAGCGAAGGCGTAGCTCGGGGTAAGCGCGAGGACAAATAGAGTTACATAGGCCAGCGATTTCATGGCGAAATCCTCCCATGATTTTTCGCTGATGCCAGCCGCGGAGGAGCCGAAGGCCGGCGTCTACGCTGAGGTGCTTGCACGTATGCGCTAAGGTGCTTGCACGTAGTTATCCTAGTCTCCCTTTTGCGCTCCTGAAACGCGCCATTGGCCGCTGCGGAGCGGCTCCGGGACTTCCGCTCAGGGTCAAAAAGCGAAAAACTCTGCGTAAGGCAAATCTCGTCCGCGGCGCCCCACTAAGCTGACTACTGTGAGGGGCGTCGCTACTTCGCTGATGGCCAAGTAGCCAAATTGACTCGGCGTCACGCAAAAAAAGCAAAGCCACGCCGAGGAGTGATCGGAACCTCAGTACTTCCGGTTGAACCTTCGCGCGGTTCCGATGACCCACGCAAACGGGCTGGGAAACGGAGGTTTCCATGACCAGTTCCAATGGACGCCCAGTGCATCTTTATCGGTTGATCGTAGCGCGCACGGTGGGTGTGTGCGGTCACATTTTTCGGCATCAACACAGCCTATCCACATGACCTGATGCGACCAGAACTGAACGCTTGGTTCAAAAGTCTCAAGAATAAGGCAGGTGAGCCGTGCTGTGATGGTGGGGACGGCCAACATGCGCAGGCCGAGTGGGATATGGCAAAAAATGGCTATAGAGTCCTTCTGAAGCATCCGCATCGGCCAAACGAACCCGGGCAATGGTTTGACGTGCCACACTCTGTCGTGCTCAACCGGCAGAACCTTAGCGGCAGGGCGATGGTTTGGTGGTGGCCGTCCTACGACGATGGAAGAATGACTCCTATGTGGCGCTGCTTCATTCCCGGACCGGAGGGATGATCTTCCCTGGAAAAACAATAGCACCCGTAAGTCCGCCATGGGTCAAAATGCGAAGAACTCAGGTTGAGCAACACCGGTCCGCTCTGGCGCGATAAGCCGACCTCCATCACATGCGGGGCAACTTCGCAGACGGGCCATTTGCAGACATTTAGGACACCATCGCACCAATCGGAACCCGAGCAAGCGACCAAGGTTGAACAGGACGCGTAGAAAATCCTGGATACTTGCAATGCAACCCGAGGCGACTTTTCTGGGTGTTGAGGCTTGTGACCTGACCACCACTCTGCCGGTGGCCGACGTGATCTTGTTCGGCGCGTCCGATGCCACACCGCACGTTGTAGGTCAGACCAGCCATGCCGCCAATGCGCCAGACTTCATTCGTCGCGCTCTACGTCATTACGAGAATGATCTCGCCCGTTGGGATTTTGATCAAGAAGCGGAGTTGCTCGCGCCAGCCAAATTGAGGGTGTTCGACGGTGGAAACCTTCTGACGGATCCGATGACACCTGAGAGCAACCGCGATGCGATCAGAAGGACCACGGAAGCAGTCCTTTCGGCCGGCGCGGTTCCGATCCTGCTAGGCGGAGATGACTCGGTTCCGATACCTTTCTTCGAAGCCTTCCGCAAAAGCAAAGGGCTGACCATCTTGCAAATTGATGCTCATCTTGATTGGCGTGATCAGCGGAACGGGTCAGGCTATACATTCTCGAGCACAATGCGACGAGCCAGTGAATTGCCTTGGGTCAGACGCATCGTGCAGGTTGGCTTGCGCGGCATTGGCGGCTCCGGTCGTGCTGAATATGACCATGCAAAGGCGTGGGGCGCGAAGATCGTCACCGCGAGAGATATTCGGGATCACGGGATCGCAAACGTTCTTGAACTGATAGAGGAGGACAGTGAGTGCTTAATTACCATTGATTGCGACGGCCTCGATCCATCAGTCATACCGGGCGTACTCATACCGCAGCCAGGCGGGTTGTCGTATTTTGACGTTGTCGATCTCATGCGGGGTGTCGCGTCAAAGTCCAGAATAGTCGGGCTGGACGTCGTTGAGTTCGTTCCCGAGCGCGACGTGAAAAATCTCGGAGCGATTGCTGTCTCGCGCATTGTCTGCAATGGGTTAGGTTGCATTCCGAGACGAGCCTTATAGTCGCTCCTGTCAGGCATAAGCATTCCAACTTTCGTCCGGAGGGTCGTTCACGTCGATTTGGCCGCGTCTCCGCCGTGTCCGGTCTGGTTTCGACTGCTGACATCGCCGGAAGCAGTCGTGATTGTCGCCTTAGGGCCACAAGCTGACCTTCACCGCAGGACAGCGATTTCGTAGTGGACAATCAGCTGTATCTTAGCCGGGTAAATCAACGCGAGTGGTCACGTGGAATCCGTCTCGTTCGGCGTGCGTTGCGCGGCTTGCCGGCTGAGGGGAAAACTGTGAAAGCTCAGATCGAGCAATTCGCGTCTGCTAAACGCTGCGCAGAAGATCTCAAATCAGCGAGCGGCAGCTTCCTTCGGGCCAGAAGCCGACCTCGGCACCGGTTTAGGCGACGGGTAGGTCCCCGAACCTCAAAGGCGCGATCAGCGTCAACAAACTCAGGGAGGGCTCGGGCTTCACGCGGGATTTCGCAGGTGTCGTGAGGAAGCCATCTCGGATTCCGCCTCCTTTATTGTGTTGAGAACGTTTTTCACGGACGCTTCCAAATTAGATACAAGATCGGGATCGGCTTCGATCCGCGGTGGACACAGTAAGTAGACGGGACGAGCATCGTCGAGGTGTGCTTCGGAGCGACGCGTCGCAGCGTAGGCTAACACGCGTTGGGCATCCTTATGGCGAAAGAGGAATGGGATAAAGCCAAGTGCGAGGAGTGCCATCATCATCGCTAGCAGCCCGTCGAGTGACCTCGTTGTCGACGCGCCGTCATGTTCAATAACGGAGGGCGCGGTGACTTGAGCGACATCCGCCGAGGCATCTACGAATGCCGCGCCGGTCGTTTGCTCGCTTTCGCGCTGGATTGCGGGTGGCGGGGAAAGCTTAACTACTTCCGCAGCGGTATCTACCGGCGCTGCACCAGTCGTTTGCTCTTCCTTACGCTCGATCAAGGATGGCGGCGCTACCTGGACTTCGACCCGCGAACGATTTACCGATCTGCGGGCAGCCGTCGCATCATCGCCCTTCCCGCGACGCGCTTCCAATGAGGTCCGCGTCCCGAACGATTGCACAGATCTCTGGTCCGACAGCATCTTCCGCTTTTCGTGCGGCTTGAGCCTTGCTCGCTGAGCCTTGTGAAGCCTGTGGAGGTCAGACACGGGCGCTGCGTCCCTCCACATATCCCACCGAACCCGGGGCGCTCGTTCGCGGAACGGATAAAAAGTATCGTCACGAACCCAGCCACCACCAGACCAGGCCTTGCTCCTTTGGATCAGCTGCATGTTCGTGCCCAGCCCGCTGGAATAGGGCAAGCCGGATGCACCAGCATCATGATGGCCCCCGCCATAACCGCTACCGGCACCACCGTTGGCAGCTCCCGCACCACCAGCGGCACCGGCACCACCGCCGCCAACTCCAGCGCCACCGCCGCCAGCTCCAGCGCCACCGCCGCCAGCTCCCGCACCCCCAGCGCCACCGGCGCCACCGCCGCCAGCTCCTGCACCACCAGCGCCACCAGCGCCACCGGCGCCACCACCGCCGCCAGCTCCAGCCCCACCAGCGCCGCCGGCACCACCCCCGCCACCGCCGCCGCCGCCGCCGCCACCGCCGCCGCCGCCGCCACCGCCGCCGCCGCCGCCGCCACCGCCGCCACCGCCACCACCACCACTCCCGTGGCCAAAGGCCTGGGTGATGACCGGCGGGGTAATCAGGGTAATCAACAACGTTGCTATGACCGTAGACTTGATCACCGACGTGAGCATATCTGCCTCCAATGCGCTCTACTCTTTGGCGCGGTAGCACTCTTCAGAGGCCAATAGGTCACCGGAAGCTGAAGGCGGCCGAGTTCATTGAGCGCTGAGCGGCGCTTGCTGCTGCCCGACCGAGCTTTGCATCAGCTGAAACTCGGGTCGAGCTTCTGCTCAGCCTCAAGCACTCGTTCGCGAAGCGCTTCCAGGTCCGCGAGCTGAGAAGCGAGCGTTTCGAAACGGTGACGAAGAAGAGCAGCGGCCGCCGCATCCGCCCAGGGATTGGCCGCCGGCACCTCGGCCGATTTGAAGAGATCGGCCCGGGGGGGCGAAGGGGAAGTCTGGAGATGATGGAGACCACTCATGGCCAGGTTCCTCCGCGTGGCGACGTACCTAGGGTTCGAACCTCCACACGTTCCCCACCGACTTCGTCGCGAGAAAAGATAGAGCCGTAAGCCGCGCCCCGTCGGCGACCCTCAGCTAATCTTCACCGTGTTTGTGGTGATGGCGTTCGTGGGACCCCGCGCCCTCCCTGCCACACGCCGCGACCGGGTTGATGTCGACAGCAGCATGGTCAAGGCAGGAGTCATTACAGCGGCGAGTTTTCCGCAGGTCTTCAAAACTCGCGCCGGTAGTCGTGTTCGGCATGAGGACATGGCGCCTCGTTATGGCTATTGCAATTAAACCGTCTTTCAATCTCATAAATTAAACTACGTTAATCGAGTTCAATCACTAAATATAACAAGACCCGGCCTTCGCGTCCCTAGCGCTCGGTGGGGGAATTCTTCGCGGTTCGTTCGAGTTTGCTCCTAGGCCGAGCTGATCGAGCCGCTTTTCGAGCTCGCGCTTTTCTGCAAGGAGTCTCGCCGCGAGGATCTGATCGACCTCCGTGTGCAGCGCCCACAATTCATCAATGGACAACGTGTCAAGGTATTCCCGATCCGTGCCAACTCCATACGGAGAACGAGTTTGGGCAATTAGGGCACGTGCGGGGCGCGCACCTCTTGGCCCAAAAATTTGTCGGGTGTCGCCGTGCTTTATATTGTTTAATATTTGAATAATTAAATTGGACTAATCCGGTAATTAACTTCTTCCCGTCATTGCTCTTGGCGAGAATTAACCAACGAGCAGCCCGAAAACGACGTGCTGGACAGAGAGACGACGACAAAGGGTGCCCTCGCGGTGTGCATGACACGGCACAATACTTGCTACGGTGCGGGGGGCCCGATTAGTGCGTGCGGAGTTGTTCCCAGTGGGACGAAAGGTCCGGACTTCAAAGAAGCAGAAGCGTGTTACGCCGGACCTACTGATCCTGGCTGCTGAGCTTGAGAGGCTGAAACGAAAGCGCGCATCAATCCCCGACCTCGAAAAAATCTGGAGCGAAGTGCAAGCACTCCGAGTGCAAGTTAGGAGAGCCGAAATCAGACGCCGGCACTGAACCGGCTACATCGCGGCCCGGTCGATACGTAAGTCATCGATCCGTTTTCCGGACTTCAACAGGTTTGTTACCCAGCGAGGCTGCTTACCGCGCCCGGCCCAAGTCTCCGATCTATTTGACGGGTTTCGATACTTTGGAAGAACCTTGGGATAGCGCCGTCGGGCGCGAACGGTATGCGGCGCAACGGCGCCGCCGAGCTTAGCCAACCGCTCCTCTAGCGTCTTTTGTTTCGCCGCGAGTTTTGCTGGGAGTATGGCCTCGGTCTGGCGGTAGAGATCCCAAAGCTCCTCGATGGACATCTGCGCCAGCGTATCACTAGACGGTTTCATATCTTGCTCCCTTCAGGAGAAGACCCCCAAAATTAGGTTCCAACATTGGAACTTTTTTGAGGTTTTTTAGCGCCTGATCCTCGTTAAATCGGTGATCCTTCGGGGCACGACTGGTCTCTGCGACATATTGCTTCGTTGGCTACACACCATAATGGATCGTGATTGGGCCGCCTTTGATTTAACGCAAGACGATGCCCGCGTTCAGGGCGCCTCCATACGCTGGAGCCCGATCTATTCTGGGGCGCATCTCCAAGCGCGGGAGCAAGTATCTCAGGACCCTATTCATCCAGGCTGCAAACGTCATCCTGATGCGCGCACAATTGGGATCGCTTCAGCTTCGGAACATGGCTGCAGAACGCAGCTCCAGGGCTGCACCGCAATAAGCTGGCAACGACCCTGGCCAACAAGCTGGCGCGGATAGCATGGAGCATCTTGCGCAACGAGAAGACCTTCGACGCACCCCATTACGAAGTGATCGCAGTCTGAATCCTACCCCGAGTTCGCGACAGAGAAAATGCCGGATTGATGAACGCATCCAGAGTCTGGTGACCCAAATGGTTGCTTGCCGACCTATCCGCTAATAGACCAACGATGCGTGCGTATTCCGATCAAGGCCACGGCCCGCGAACCGATCGAACACGCCGGATACGTATCAGCGACTCCCGAAACCCACGCACGATCTCTATTGCGAAACGCAGCCGGTCCATACATTCGGGTCACAAGCGGCGGTCGTGGCAAGCACAGCCCTAGGCCCGGTTTACGGCCGCTAGCCGACAAGCTGAACTCGAAGAATTACGTAAGCGAGTTCTAGTGGCCGAACAGGCAATGACAGTGGAAGTCCAAGCGGCCGCTTCGCGGCATACACCGGGTGAACGCCTTCGCGTTCTCGACGGTAGCTTGCCACTGCTTCCGCCTCAGACGCTCCTTCTCTAGCGCATTCCGCGGCAGCACATCCCGAATGATCGTATCGATCTCGGCGCCGTCCAACGTTCTCTTGATCCGCAGAACGGTGGAGACAGCCAGGGGGAGCCGGACGAAGTTCGAGCAGTCGTACTGGCATGCTGCTACAGCCAAAATCAGCTATGGGTCAAAAGGGGACCATCGGCATTTCCCCTCCCCTCGTCTGCTTCGCAGTGAGAAGCGGACCTCAACGTTGCACGGACCTCAGAGCCCTGCCGCTGACTGATAAGGTTTTCGTGCGACTGATAAGCTTTGCAGCCAAAGCTTATCAGTTAGCGGACTGACTCCATTTGTCGGATCAGTCCGCCATCTGACTCCATTTGCGACCAAACCTTTTCATGATCGAGACGCCGCCTTTGTCCTCTCGCTGGTCCTGCGCTGAAATGAATATTTCTTGGCCGCAGTGCTCACCAGCACCGACGTGAAGACACTGCCGGCGATGGTCCGCGATTCAGACTGGCGAAGGCATCAGCCGGTCGTCAGCGGCCGCGCCGTCGACGGCCGCGATCGCGCCTCTCGTCATCGTCGGCATCTTCCTTGAACGATCCATGCTTCGCGGTTCACGAGGGTGCGGGGAAGTAGCGGCGAGCAATATGATGAGATCAACTACGGCCGGTCGATGCGGTGCACCTCTCCCGCGCAAAGAGAGGTAATCCGAGTCTTCAGCTAGTACCGATTCAAGCGTATTCATCCGGTCCACCTCGGAACAGGTGCTTCCGATTCCAGCAGGCGTGCGGCCTTGAGATCGCTCCAGAGCGCGGCTGGCACCGTGGCGCTCAGCGCTGCCACATTGCGCTCGACCTCTTGCGCATTATGCGCCCCGAGCACTACGCTCGCGACCGCGGGATGACCGAGCGCGAAATGTAGTGCAGCCGTTGCCAGCGCGACGCCGTGGGCTGCGCAGATACGCTGGATTTCGGCAACCTTCGATAGGATCTGCGGCGGCGCATCCTGATAATTGTACTTGGCGCCTTTGGTGGCGCCCGTCGCTAAAATCCCCGAATTGAATACGCCGCCGAGCAGCACCGCGATGCCTTGCTTCAGCGCAAGCGGCATGAACTCCTCGAGTGCAGGCTGCTCAAGCAGCGAATAGCGCCCGGCAAGCAGCATCACGTCGAAGGATCCGGCCTGCGCAAAGCGCACGCACATCTCGGCCTCGTTGACGCCGATTCCGATGCCCGCGACCACGCCTTCGGAACGAAGTTTGTCGAGTGCTACATAGGCCCCGGACATCGCTTCGCGAAATCGGTCCTCGATCGCGTCCTTGCCGTGGGTCCACACATCGACATCATGGATCAGCAGCAGGTCGATCCGGTCGGTGCCAAGTCGCAACAGCGACTGCTCGACCGAGCGCATGGTGCCGTCATAGGAATAGTCGACGACGGCCCGGTGCGGGTGTCCACCAACAAATCCGGACCGAGTCTCCGGCTGATGAAACGGCTCCATCCAGCGACCGGTTTTGGTGCAGAGCACCACATCCTTGCGCGGCACGCGCCGAAGCGCCGTTCCACAGCGATGCTCCGAGAGGCCATTGCCATAGTGCGGTGATGTATCCAGCAAATTGATGCCGAGCTCGAAGGCGCGGCTCGCGGCGGCAATCGCAGTCTGGTCGTCGAGCTTGAGAAAGAGATCGCCGAGCGGTGCGGTTCCGAACCCGAGGATGGAGACTTCGAACCTGGTTCGGCCAAGTGTGCGTCGCGGCAACGCTGATTGCGAAGCCATGGTGGATGCTCTCCCTTATCCTTATCCGCGCCTCAATCGCGCGCTGGTCTCATTGGCAGCGACGCGCAGGGTATGTATTTGCCGTCACCTGTCAACGCGAAGAATGCGAGCCCCTTGCAAGGCTATTCGGATCATACCATCGTGCCAACCGCACCCCGCGACCTGCGGCAACATGGAGGAACGGTCCTCGCCTAAGTCACGCACGATACGCGCTTTGCACGCCTAATCGCCTAGCTTCAGCTCGAACGGCAATACGAACGAACGCGAGGGCGGCTGTCAGTTATCACGCGTGGTCTCCGCCGATGCGACGCCGAGCAAGGAAGTTCGTTTCGCCAAATTCTGGAAGATGCAGACGACACCGACCGCATTCGCCGCCGACGGCGTGGCCAAGCTTCGAGACGCTGGCAGGCTTTAAAGGCGTATTGTGTCGGGTCGGCAGTCGGCATGGCTACGCCTCCACTTTGGCAGCCATCAGCGCTTCCATTGATGGCCAGCGCGTCCGGACGACCATGAAGCAGGTTGGGTCGGCGCCGGGGCCGGAGACTATCCTGGGACCCTGCCAGAGCGCTCACCGACGACGGCAGCAAGCCGGCGCAAGCCAGCCCCGCCAGACGAAGCGTCCACGTTTCTCCCTGAGAGTTTGTGTGTCACTTCAACGCGGCGCATAGCCATGCCGAGAATTGACCTTCCCGTGCGCGTGTCGCGCTAGGGATGGCATGCGACCTGCGATACCGACAAGTTGAGGGCGGGCGCCCGGGCGCGAGACATGATCTGAAAGCACGGTCGGACGATGACAATTGCGGGAAGCGAAAACGTAACAATGACAGTCAGATGTTCGCGGCCGGCAAGGGATTGTGCAATAGCGAAGCTGGCCATAGCCGGCCTTTCATGGTCGCACCCGCGCGCGTGACGAAAAAAATTACACTCAGGGAAAAGTGTGAATCGCTGTGCGAAGCCGAACGAAGCCCGCTTGCTGAAGGAGAGTTCTGAAGCCAAAGGCTGGGATTACTTGCTTCGTCCGGCGGGGTGGCGTTGCTTCGCTGACATGATCACTCGCAGCTCCTCACTCAGCAGCTCGAAGGCGAGACCAGGTATCGCACTGCGATGGTGGCTGGCGAGCACGTCACTTGCTTGACACGTTCTGGAGCGCCGGTCTCTAATCTGCCTCGAGGTCCTGCGGTTGGACGGGCAATATTTTCTGCCCCCAAGCAAGAACAGGGTCGACTGCCCACCCAGCGGCCGTCAGGTCAAGGGTGCGGTATCCAAGATAGTTTCCTGGGAGGGAATGATGGACAGACGCCAAACGCTCAAGCTGATCGGTGGTACGGCCGCGTTGGCCAGTGCCGGTTTTCCGGGCTTTGCCTTTGCGCAAGCCCAAAAGGAAATGGTCACGGTCGTGAAGATCGCGGGAATTCCTTGGTTCAACGCACTTGAAAAGGGAATCCAGAAGGGTGCGAAGGATTTCAGCATCAATGCCACTATGGTTGGTCCAGCGAACGTCGATCCGGCACAGCAAGTAAAGCTCCTTGAGGATCTGATTGCCAAGAAGGTCAACGTGATCGGCTTGGTGCCGCTTGATGTAAAAGTCTGCGAGCCCGTGCTGAAGCGCGCCCAGGCCGCCGGAATCAAGGTCATCACGCATGAGGGTCCGGAACAGGAAGGCCGCGACTGGAATGTGGAACTGATAGACTCCGTTCGCTTCGGTGAAGTGCAGATGGAGCGTCTCGCCAAGGACATGGGCGGCGAAGGCGATTACGTGGTTTATGTGGGCACCTTGACGACGCCGCTTCACAACAAGTGGGCCGACGCAGCAATTGCCTATCAGCAGAAGAATTTCCCGAAAATGAAGCTCGTCGCCGACCGCTTCCCTGGCGCCGACGAGATCGACACCAGCCAACGCACGACGCTCGACGTGATCAAGGCCTATCCGAACCTACGCGGCATTCTTGGCTTCGGCTCGAATGGACCGATCGGGGCCGGCAATGCGGTGCGTCAGCAACGGCTTGGCAAGAAGATCGCCGTAGTCGGCACCGTGCTGCCGAGCCAGGCGAAATCGCTCATCGCGGATGATACTATCCGCGAGGGTTTCCTGTGGAATCCCACTGATGCAGGTTACGCCATGGTTGCAGTTGCCAAACTCGTGCTTGATGGCAAGCCAATCACGGATGGCGTCGATGTTCCCGGCCTCGGCAAGGCCGCGGTCGATGTGGCCGGCAGGCAGATCAAGGTCGACAAGATCATGCGGATCAACAAAGTGACCATCGACGGACTGATCGCCGGAGGACTCTAGACACCGGCCCCATCCGCCTCGTCGCTCAGCATTCCCGGCTTTCCGGCCGGGAATGCGATCCTCGTCGAGGCAATCGCTTGACAAGCGGTCCCATGACAGGACGAAGCCTTGACGAATTTCCTGGAGATGTCCGGCATATCAAAACGTTTCGGCGGCGTGCATGCGCTTCGCGACGTCGATCTCACGCTGGAGGTCGGAGAAGTTCATTGCCTTGTCGGCGAAAACGGATCCGGCAAGTCGACGCTGATCAAGATCATTTCCGGCGTCGAGGCGCCGGAAGCAGGAGGCCGGATCATCATTTCCGGCAAGGAGTATCCAAAACTAAGCCCGGTCTACTCCACCCATTGCGGCATTCAGGTCATCTATCAGGATCTATCGCTATTCTCCAACCTCACCGTCGTCGAGAACATTGCCATGGCGCACCATCTTGGCGGCGTCCACACGGTGAACTGGTCCTCCATGCGGGCCGTCGCCGTGGCCACAATGGCGAAGGTCGGCATTGAGGTTGATCCGGAAACAAAAGTCTCCGAACTCAGCATTGCCGGACGCCAACTGGTCGCGATCTGCCGAGCTCTGGCGGCGGATGCCAAGCTTCTCATCATGGATGAGCCGACGGCGTCGCTGACTCGCCACGAGGTCAACACCTTGATCAAGCTCGTCAGCGACCTGAAGCGAAGCGGTATCTGCGTCGTATTCGTGAGCCACCGCCTCGACGAGGTGCTTGAGATCGCCGAACGCGTGACCGTGTTGCGGGACGGCGCCAAGGTAGGCACCTTTGCCGCAGCGGCCATCGACAGCGGAAAACTCAGTCACCTGATGACCGGGAAAGCTTTCGAGTATCAAAAGCAGGTGCCCGACCTTGCCGTGGGTGCGGTTGTCCTCCAAGTCCAGGGCCTTGGCCGCGATGGTGACTACGACGATGTGAGCTTGCAACTGCGCGCCGGAGAAGTCGTGGGGCTTACCGGATTGCTTGGATCGGGCCGAACCGAGCTCGCACTGTCGCTGTTCGGCATGAACCCGCCCGATCGAGGCACCATGGCGCTTGACGGCCACCGCATCGCGCTGAACACGAATGCAGACGCGATCCGTCGAGGCATCGCTTACGTATCTGAGGACAGGCTTACGCTTGGCCTCATCCTTGACCAGTCGATCACGTCGAACGTCACGCTTACTGTGCTGGAACGTCTCGCTGGTACATTCGGCCTGATTGGCACACGCGCGCGGCAAAGCCATGTTGCGCGATGGGTCGCCGAACTCGGAATCAAGGTGTCTGATCCCAACAACGCGGTCAAGACGCTCTCCGGCGGCAATCAGCAGCGGATCGTGCTCGCCAAATGGATGGCGACCAACCCACGAGTGCTTATCCTTGATAGCCCAACGGTCGGTGTCGACATTCGCGCTAAGGATGGGATTTATGAGATCATCCGGCGGCTGGCCCGCGAGGGCGTCGCAGTGCTGATGATATCAGACGAAATCCCCGAGGTACTTTATCACAGCCATCGCGTGCTGGTGATGCGCGAAGGGCGTTTGACCGCTGACGTGATGGCCGCAGACACCTCCGAAGATGCGCTTCGGCAGGCGGTCAATGCCTAAACCGCGGTTTGCTTCATTTGGCAGGTTTCGGCGCAGCCATGAGTTCTGGCTGTTGATCGTCATCCTCGTGCTCTGCGCCAGCCTGGGCGCGGCGAATGGCCAGTTCCTGACCATGCAGAATCTGTTCGACCTGCTGACCTCCTACGCATTCGTAGGCATCCTCGCCCTCGGGCTGCTCGTGGTGCTGATCGCTGGCGGAATCGACATCTCCTTCACGGCGACGGCATCGGTCGCACAATATGTCACGCTTAGCGTAGCGAACGCATACGGCGCGAACTGGATCTGCGTTTTTGCGATCGCGATCGGCATTGGCGGTGCGCTCGGTGCCCTCAACGCCATCTTCATTCGGAAGCTTCGCATACCATCAATCATCGTGTCCGTCGCAACGTTGAACATTTTCTATGGGCTGCTGATTTTCTTCACGGGCGGTAAGTATATCTATTCCTTGCCCGACTGGTTCGCGACCGGGATATTCTGGTTCGAGTTCGAGTGGGGCAAGGATACGTCCTACGGCGTCAACCTGCAGATCCTCGCGCTCGGATTCTCATTTCTCTTCACCTGGCTCCTGCTCAATCGTAGCAATATCGGTCGTCAAATCTACGCCATGGGGGGCAACACCGATGCCGCGCAGCGACTTGGCTTCCATGTCTTCGGCCTCAACATGCTGGTCTATTGCTACATGGGGGTCATGGCCGGTATCGCCTCGCTGGTCCAGGCGCAGCTTGCACAGTCCGTCGCTCCGACGGTGCTGGTAGGAAAAGAACTCGATGTGGTTGCGGCCGTCGTGCTCGGCGGCGCCAGCCTGATGGGCGGCGTCGGAACTGTTTTCGGCACGTTTCTCGGGTTGGCACTGCTCGCCATCCTGCAGAATGGAATCATTTTGCTGGGCGTTTCGTCCTACTGGTCGCCATTTTTTGTCGGGTTGGTCATTCTGATCTCAGTCTCGGCGACAGCCTGGTCGCAGCGAGAGCGGCGGCCCCGGAGCGCGCAGCCATGAGAAATGCGCCGACCCTCGCCCTTCGCGGACGCCTGATCCGTTTGGCCGGCAGCGGAACGATCGTAACCCTGATGCTGTTGTTGGTCGCGCTCTGGCTGGTGTTCGCCATCACCATCGGCGACCGGTTTTTCTCCGTCAACACGCTGCAATCGATGGCCTTCCAGATGCCGGAGCTCGGCATCCTTTCGCTTGCGATGATGCTGGCCCTGCTATCCGGCGGCCTCAACCTTTCCATCATCGCCACCGCCAATCTCTCCGGATTGACCATTGCCTTCCTGCTGACGCACTACATTCCGGGCAGTCAGGGCATTGCCTGGGCCGGCGTGCAGGTGCTGGCGATTGCGGCAGGATTTGCCGTCGCCGCATTGGTCGGCCTTGTCAACGGATTTGTCATCGCCTATCTCGGCGTCTCGCCGATCCTCGCAACCCTCGGCACCATGACACTCTGCAAGGGACTTGCGATCGGCCTGACACGCGGCAATGTCATCTCCGGATTTCCGGAGCCCATTGTTTTCATCGGCAATGGAACGGTTTTCGGGGTGCCCTTTGCCCTGATCGTGCTGGCGCTCTGTGCCTTACCCGTCGCGCTCATGCTAAACGCAACGCCCTTCGGGGCAAGGGTTTACATGATCGGCTCGAACGAGAAAGCAACCCGCTACTCCGGCGTCGATACCCGCGCCGTGCTGCTCAAGCTATACGTCCTCTCGAGCCTGCTCGCCGGTGTGGCAGCGGTCGTCATGCTGGCACGTTTCAATTCAGCCAACGCGGCATATGGTGAGAGCTATCTGCTCGTCACCATTCTTGCAGCCGTGCTTGGTGGCGTCGATCCATTTGGCGGCTTTGGCAAGGTCGGCGGATTGCTGCTTGCGCTGATCATCCTTCAGATGATCTCCTCGGCGTTCAACCTTCTCAATCTCAGCCAGTTTCTCACTCTGGCGATCTGGGGTGGCATCCTGATTGCCGTTGCCGCGGTTCCTCATCTGGGTGGCAAAGCACCCCGGTAGACAACGATGACAACATCGGAAGCCTCTCCCCGGATCGCGGTTCTCGATATTGGCAAGACGAATCTGAAACTGCTGGTCGCGAGTGAGGACGGCTGGCCGCTCGAAACATATTCAATCCCGAATGTACCGAACACGGCAGGACCATACCTCGCTTATGATCTGGCCGGGCTGGAAGAGTGGTTTCTCGACACTTTGGCCGTGGTGACGCAACGCCACACCATCGGCGCGGTGATCGCGACTGCGCATGGGTGCGGCGCCGTTCTTGTCGATGGTGACGAGCCAGTGCTGCCGATGATGGACTATGATGCGGTCTCGCCGCCTGAGATCGACCAGGCCTATGCCCGGATTGCACCTGCCTATGATGAAGTGTTTTGCGGTATCAGCGGCGCGATGCGGCTTGGCAAGCAATTGCTCTGGCAGGAAAGCGCGTATCCCGCCGAATTCGCCCGCGCGAAAACCTATCTTACGACCGCGCAGTATTTCGCCTTGCGGCTCGGCGGGTGTGCTGCAAGTGAGATTTCGCAGCTCGCGGCTCAGAGCCATATCTGGGACCTTTTCCATCACCAGCCTTCCTCCTTAATGCGCGAGCGTAGCTGGGACCATTTGCTGCCGGAGCGGGCATCAGCTGGTGCGGTGCTGGGGAGGGTTTCGGAGACCGTCGCCAAGCGTACCGGCCTGGCGCGCTCGACTGAAATCCTCTGCGGCGTGCATGATTCCAACGCAAACCTGTTCCGCTACAAGGCCGCCGGCATGGCCGATACCTCGATCCTATCAACAGGCACCTGGATGATCGGCTTTCAGCGCGGCCTGGCGCTAGACAAGCTCGATGCCGCACGCGGCATGGTGCTCAACATCGATGTCGACGGTGAGAACGTACCCTCCACGCTGATCGCTACAGGGCGCGAATACGACTTGATCGGCAGAGACCACGACGCTTCTGATGCAGCTGTCCTCACCGCATTGCCGAGTCTACTGGCCCTGGGAACCCTGGCACTCCCCTCCTTCGTTGGAGATGACGGACTGTTCCCCGGTGCAGCTCATCGCGGACGCATTATCGGACGGCTGCCCGAGACGCCAGCGGATTGGCGGGGGTTAGCAGTCCTCTACGCCGCATTCAGCGCAAACCGCTGCCTGGATGCGCTTGGCAGCTCGAAACACATCGTCATCGACGGTGGCTTCGCCGCCAACCTGCCCTTCGCACGCGCCCTGGCGACGTTGCGGCCATCGCAGAGCGTCTCGGTGAGCCAATCTCGGGATGGAACGGCGCTCGGCGCGGCGCTGCTGTGGCGACGATTTTCGCGTACGATTCCGGTTTCGAGCGTGGTGCTTGAAGCTGTCACGTCGCTCGGCGAGGATGAGGGCAAACGCACCCTCTCCGCCGCCTATCAATCCTGGATTTCTTTTTCGGAGCACCCATCATGACAGACCGCAATCATGCCGATCTCCGCCAGGGCATCGTCGATACCTGCAAGGAGATGAACCGAAACGGTCTCAACCAAGGGACTTCCGGCAATCTTTCGCACCGGATTCCAAGCGGCATGCTGATCACACCGACAAGCTTGCCGTACGAGCACATGCGGCCCGATGACGTTGTCGCGATGGATTTTGCCGCGAATTACCAGGGCAGCCATCGCCCTTCTTCAGAATGGCGTTTTCATCGCGACATTCTGCGAGCGCGGGACGACATAAACGTCGTGCTTCACACGCATTCCACCTTCAGCACCATTCTCGCCGTGCACGAGCGTGGCATACCCTGCTTTCACTACATGGTCGCGGTAGCCGGTGGCAACGATATCCGTTGTGCGCCTTATGCCTGTTTCGGCACACAGGCGCTATCGGATTATGCCGTCAATGCACTCGAAGGACGAAATGCCTGCTTGCTCGGCCACCATGGCTTGATCGTAACGGCGCAGACATTTGAAAAGGCACTTTGGCTTGCTGTAGAGGTGGAGACCCTGGCAAAGATGTATGTCCACGCGCTGGCGATCGGCGAACCTCCGCGCCTCAGCGAGACCGAAATGGCGCAGGTCCACGAACAGATGAAACGCATGGGCTATGGCCAGGCACCCGATCTCGACGACGTCGGTGACGTTCCACGCCCCGTGCCTCAGCCGAAACTGGCGCCACATTGACTCAGAGTGTCGTTGAACGCGGCTAATCGTTCTCATCGCTAAGGAACCTTGCGAGCAACTCTACCAGCCGCTGGTAATCAAGCTAAAATTGACGAGTCTTTCCCCATAACCATATGCATGCGCCTCGCATCTGCGGGCGCTCTGATACGCATACAGGCGGATTTGGGCTCGACCGAATGCAATGCGCCTTAGTTTTCCTGCCGGCGATCGCCCCGAGCTCGGAGCGGACAAGCGCGCTGAGCTCGGGGCTATTCGCCCGCGATCGGATACCTTGCGAGATACAGGACCCGACGGAATGTTGCCAAGCTCACCATGATAACGTTTAAGTGGGCATTCCTGGCATGAAGTCAAACGCGACATTTCGTCAGCAACGCATAACGCCTCAAGAAGAATAGAAGACCCTTCTCGGCCCGAAGGAGGTGCACTTCCTCTCCTGCGCAAAAAGCCGCGGGCTTCTCTCACTGGTATTAACTTTCAGTGATTGATCGCCCCTTCGGCGGGCAATATTCAGAGCCCTTCTCGAACAAGAACCTCAATTCCGCTCGCTTTTTGGTGGTACTTGTGCCTTTGCCACCGAGGTTCTCTGGCAAAAAGGACGGCCAGTCACCTGCTAAATGCGGAGATTGATAGTGCCGAAGGAATACGAAACATCGGAGCAGCGAGAAAAGCGAGAATTGGACGAGGAGTTGGACCGGCAGCTGCGAGAAACTTTTCCGGCCAGCGATCCCCCAAAAATCACGCGACCAGCCAAACGAACCGCACGGAAATCAGCTGTCCGCGACACTGGGCGAAGACGCGGCTGAGTCGTCTCGGGAGGGCCATGGCGATCCGCGGACATGCGAATGCCCTGCGGACGCCATGCTGCTGCGCAGGGAGATCCCGCGCGTTGGTGCTGGTTGAGACCCTGGACCCCTCCCGGCGAGTCCAGTCGTTCGCGTCACGCCTCAAAAGTGGCAGCGGTGTCCAACTTTGGAGGTCTGACTTCACGGGGGGGCGGAGGAACGACGAGAACGTCCACGTTCACGGACCGCAACACTTCTTCTGTGACGCTGCCAATCAACGCTCGGAGCAACCCAGATCGGCCGTGAGTACCCAGTACGAGCATGTCCGGCCGCTTTTCCGCCACAGCGCGCGCGATCACCTGCATGGGAATGCCCTCGTCGACCCTAAGCGACCATCGCTGGGTGCCGAACTCATTGGCCACGAGAAAACGGCTCATTTTCCTCCATCGCCCCGTGGCGCTCGCTGTCGACATATCCACTGATGACGTCGGAGCTCGCACCAGAGCTGAGCAATCGTCTTTTAGCCACCGGCGAGAAGGCGTGAAGAAACGTCGCTCCGTCTTCCAAAAGCCCGGCGGACAGGCCGAAGCGGATCGCATCGGCCGATGTCTCCGACATGTCGACCGGCACCAGAACCCGTTCGTACTGCCGCTGCGCTTCGTTGTTCACCATTAGCACCGGATACTTCCCTCCTCGAATGACACGCTCGATAGTGGTCCCTGTAAAGATATCGCGCAGAAACTGCTTGCGATGGCCCCCATTACGATGAGATCGGCGCCGACCGCGGCGCTCGCGCGCAAGATCCCGTCGAAGGGGTGACCCCTGATCACGGTCGCATGGCAACGCGCGTCAGGCAGCTCGGGCATCGACCCGATCTGCTCTGTCAGCACCCGCTGAGCCTCGCGCTCTTCCATGCGGGCCAGATTGGCGGGCAGGTCTTCATCAACGACGTGAACAAGGTGCAGCTCGGCACGGCGGGCGCGAGCCAGAAGGCCGGCTTGACGCAAAGCGCGATGAGAACGCGTAGAAAAATCCGTCGCAGCGACGATGATCATGTCAGAACCCTTGTATTGGCCCACCTCGCCGAGGCGATCTCGGCAAGGCGGCGATTTGATTGCTTAGGCCCGCTCATGACGCGGCCACACACAGGCGGCCCCGAGATCCGGAGCAGGAGCGTGTCGCGGTCGAAAGCCGTATGGACGGGAGCGCGAAGGTGACAAAGCACCTTCCAGCGTCACCCTCCTGGGTGATGCGGTATCGGGGGCGGACGGCGCGCAAAGGCTGCGCGGAACCCGTCTGGATCATAAATCCAGATGAACAGGATCCACGAGGTCAGGACGAGTAGTGCCAAAAAGACAGACATGAAGAACTCCCGGCTTGGTCAGAATCGTTGAGTTGCCGCGCCCGGGCGATACAAATCGCCCGGGTCACATGCCGATTTGCAGCCGGTTCTCCCGAATGTCTGGTCGCACCTTGGTCATCACGTCCTCTATTTGGAATGCCGCAGATCTTCGAGCGGCATCCGCAAGATCAGGCCGCCGGCGGCGGCCGGCTGAAGTCGCGGCGAACGTGCACGCAGTCCAGCATCATGCCTACAACGGACTTAAGCATGCGCCGCGGCAGATCAATTGCGACATTTAGCCGGCCTTGCCCGTGGGAGCGTCGCCTGGAACCCTCGCATGAGGCAGCGCCCGGCCTACGGGTTCGCCCAGCTGTGCCCGTTCCGCGGTGTCGCGAAAGTGGGCTGCGCCGACGAGAACGGTCAGCGCGATCGGGGTGGTCACGACGCCGAGTACGACGATCAGGACTTCGTGCAGCACCGGTCTGGTCTGCAGGACCGAGAAGTAGACCATCGAAGCGGCCGCGATGAAGACGGTGCCGAGCGTCGTTCCGAGCGTCGGCGCATGGACCCGCTCGTAGAAGGTGCTCAGCTGCAAAAGGCCCAGCGAGCCGATCAGCGTCACGGCAGCGCCGGTCAACAGGAAGACCGCAGTGAGGACGGCAGCCCAGGGAGGCAAGTGCTCGATGCCGTTCATTCGATCACCTCGCCGCGAAGGAGGAACTTGGCGAGCGCAACCGTCCCGACGAAACCGAACAGGGCCGTGGCCAGAGCCGCCTCGAAATAGAGCGCTTCGCCGGTTCGAATCCCGACCGTCAGAAGCAACAACATCGCGTTGACGGACAACGTGTCGAAACCGAGAACGCGATCCTGCGCGCGAGGTCCAAGGAAGATGCGCAAAGCGCCGCAGCCGATCGCCAATCCCAGCAACACCTGCGCGACCAGGAGCGAGTAGGTCAGCATGAGCTGGCTCATTCGAATATCTCCAGCAGATGACGTTCGTAACGGTCCTTGATGGTGCGGATCCACTCCTCTTCATCGACGAGGTCCAGAACGTGGATGGTCAGCGCCCCTCTTTGGGCGTCGAAATTCACCCACAACGTCCCCGGGGTCGACGTAATGATGCAGGCGAGTGAGGCCAGCCCGTAGGGGTCGCGCATGTCGAGCGGAATCTCCACAAAACCCGATCTGCGCTGTCGCCGCCCCAAACCGAGAACGATCCGTCCCACCGCCAGGTTCGAGCGGACGATGTCCATCGCAACCAGTTGCAACAGCCGCAGAATGACGCCGGGTCGCCTGACCCGCACGGGCGGCAGATCGGAAAGGGCAGCAAGCGTGTCATTTGCCCTCCGCTTGTCGGCTGCTAGAGCCAGTGTCCAGGACGTCGCTGATGTAGTCCGCCGGCGAGTGGAGGGAATGCTCCGCGGCCTGCATGAAGCGGATCACCGACAGCGGCGCAAGCTGCCGACAATCGTGGCAATTCGGCATTGGTTTCTTCTGAATGCCCCCCCAACGGCAGACAATGCGGCACAAACGCGCAAAGATGACCCGATGCCAATCGGGAGCTGAGCATGTCCCAGTCAGTACACGTTCGGGCCTTTCGCGACCTTGTAGGCGACGGAGGCGTCATTGACGACCCGGAGCGGATGGCTGTCTACGTGACGGATCAACGCCAGCTTTCTACGGGCTCGACGTTTGCCGTGCTGAAGCCGACGACGACGAAGCAAGTCGCCGACATCGTGCGGTTGGCGGCGCACCACGGCATCGGAATCGTTCCGCAAGGCGGCAACACCAGCTACTGCGGAGGCGCGACGCCCGACGCCTCCGGACGCCAAATCGTCGTGAGCCTCGAGCGGATGGACAGGATTCGCGAAGTCGATCCCGTCTCCATGAGCATCTCTGTGGACGCCGGCACCATCCTGAAGAACGCACAGGACGCCGCGGCGGCCGCCGGACTTCTGTTGCCGCTCAGCCTCGGCGCGGAAGGCAGTTGCCGGATCGGCGGTAACATCGGGACGAATGCCGGCGGACTATCGGTCCTCAGGTACGGGATGACGCGCGATCTTCTGCTCGGAATCGAGGCGGTGCTGGCGGACGGCACGGTGATTTCCGACATGCGCAAACTGCGGAAAAACAATACCGGCTACGACGTCAAACAGTGCTTCGTCGGCAGCGAGGGAACTCTCGGCATCGTCACGGGCGCGGTGCTGCGTCTGGCGCCCTTGCCGACCCGCCGCGCGACGGCCTGGCTAAAATTGGCGCGGGGCGCGCCGCTCGCCGATCTTCTCGCCCTGATCCGTCGTGAATCCGCGGACCTGCTGACCGCATTCGAGTTCATGGCGGCCCGATCGATCGCGCTCGCGACCGAAGCAATGACCGATCCGTCCACCCTTCGAGCAGGCCCAGAAGGCGCCGTCCTCGTCGAGTTCGCCTCTTCCTCGCGCCATCTCGATCTCGACGAACTGATGGAAGCCGTTCTGGCGGAGCCGATCGAGGCCGGATGGATCGAGGACGCGTTGCTGGCACAGAGCGGATCGCAGCGGACCGCGATGTGGCGGCTCCGCGAGACCATCCCGGAGGGCGAGAAGCGCCGGAACGGATCGGTCAAGCACGACATCTCGGTACCGCTTTCCTCCATTCAGCGCTTCCTGGATCTGGCCGGCGCGCAGGTGCGATCGTATGACGGCGACCTTGAGCTGTCCGTCTACGGCCATGTCGGCGACGGCAATCTGCACTACAACGTGCTCGTTCCTGCCGGCGTCGACCGGATCGAGTTCACCAAGCGGATCGAAAGCAGCCTGTCTCTGCAACTCTACGATACAGCCGCGGCGCTCGGCGGCACGTTCAGCGCGGAGCATGGCGTCGGCCGATTCAAGAAGCACCTTCTGGAGCGGTACGGCGATCTCGGGCGTATCGCGGCGATGCGCCGGATCAAGACCGCCTTTGATCCGGCGGACATCATGAACGCCGGCGCGATCGTTTGCCCATTGGGCGAGAAGTCTACCCGTTGAACCATCGGCCGGCGAGTTGGCGATGCTTTCCAAGCGGTGGGCCTTCGGCCGGTGCACCTCGATCAGCCAAATCGTCTTGTCCATAAAGAAAGAGCCACTCCGAAGAAGTGGCTCCCCTTAGGGACTGCTAAAATCGCGATCAGGTCCCGCACGCAGATGAGGATCTTCGAGCACAGCTCCGAATCCTTTGCTCGCCACGGTACGCGTCGGGCCTGACGTCCGGCTCGTCTTCAGATGGCGGCAATGTCCAGCTTCGAGCCGTCGACCAGACGCGACAGCCGGAACGGTGTTGCATCGACGCAGGGCGTGTCGTTTGCGACAAGCTGTGCGGCCAGATAGCCGAGCCCCGGCCCCAGACCGAAGCCATGACCCGAGCAGCCCGCCGCGAGCACGAGGCCTTCCACCCCGTCCACCTGCGATACCACGGGCACTGCGTCCGGCGTGCAATCGACGAAGCCGCCCCAGGCGCTGTCGATCTTAATCTCGCCGAGTTGGGGGAAGGTTCTCCGGACACTCTCCACCACTTGGCTCACCAGCCATTTCAATGGCGGAGGATCCAGCACGCGATTCTGCTCAAAGATCCGATCATCGTTGGCCAGAAGCGCCGATATCGAATCCGGCCCCGAAACGAACGATTGGCCGATGCCGAGCCTGACGTTCTTCAGGCGACGCAAGAACTGCGGCATGAATTCCCGGCTATACCGGATAGCCTGGGGCGTGATTTCGAGGTTCGCCTTGCCGCTGATCGCAAGCGTGTAGCTGCCATCCAGTCGGCGCGTGATCGTGCAGTAAGGTGTCGAGACCGCCTCGCCGATGTTGATTGTCGGGGTGGAACGCAGCGCGGTCTGCCGGATGCTCGCTTGGGGGAAACTGACCCCGAGCGGCCGAAGGAAGCACGAGGACCAGGCGCCGGCGGCGCACAGCACCGCGCTGGTTCTGATGTAGCCCTTCTCCGTGTGCACGCCCGCAATCTTGCCATTGGCCAAGTCGAGCCCCCGCGCGGCGCATCCCTGATGGATTGTGGCGCCCAGAATTCTGGCCCCCTCAGCGATAGCCGGCGCGGCGAGCGCAGGCTCGGCCTTGCCGTCTCGCTCCGAATAGGTCCCACCGACCCATTTGTCGCGCGCTTCGGGGACGCGCTCGGCCACTTCCGCCCGGCTCAGCACGTGGGTATCGACGTCGTACTCCCTGGCAACCTCGCGCCACTTTTCCCAGCCGGCGAGCACGGCCTCGTCGTGGGTCGCATAGACGAGACCGCAGCGACGAAATCCAAGGTCCCGATTGATATCGCGCGTGAGCTCGTCCCACAGCCGCATGGAGAGCACCGATAGCGGCAGTTCGCGCCGGTCGCGATTCTGCTGGCGGCACCAACCCCAGTTTCGGCTCGATTGTTCACAGGCGACGTGGCCCTTCTCGAGGAGCGCCACGGAGAGGCCGCGCTTCGCCAGGTAATAGGCGGCCGTAGAGCCGAGGATGCCGCCGCCGACGATGACGACGTCGGCCTCGGCCGGGAGACGCTCATCGCTGTGAATGCGCTCGACATGGGGCGACATGGTCCAACGAGCCTCGGCTGCCAAAAATGCGGAAGCAAAGCTTCCGATCAGCCCTTCATCGCATCGTGCGCTCGGTAGAATGTGCTGAAATCATCCAGGACTTCGCAAGATGTTCGGTTTTCTGGCCGTTTGAGCGATACGAGATGCTCAAGCGCGAGAGTGGTAAAATCCGAGGACGGCCTTGGTCTCGAGATACTCCTCCATGCCCTCGATGCCGTATTCGCGACCGTTGCCAGAACGCTTGTATCCGCCAAAGGGAGCATTGGGGTCCCAGTCAGGATAATTGAGATGGACTTGACCCGACTGGATCCGCGCGGCGACGGTTCGCACCGTCTCCATATCAGTGCCCTGCACGTGGGCGCCGAGGCCGTAGACGGTGTCATTGGCGATCGCGATCGCTTCGTCCACGGTGTTGTAGGGAATGATCGACAGCACCGGGCCGAAGATTTCCTCCTGCGCGATCCTCATGTCGGGACGGACGTTCGAGAAAATGGTCGGCCGCGCATAGAAGCCAGTCCGAAGATCGTCGGGCCGCCCTCGCCCGCCGATGACGAGCTTGACGTCTTCTTCCAGTCCGACGCCGATCATGGTCTGGATGCGCTCGAACTGCGGCCGGTTGGCGATCGGACCATGGGTCGTGCTTTCCGCAAGGGGATCGCCGATCACCAGTTCAGAAGCGGCCGCCGCGGCCAAGGTCTCGACCTCCTCGATCCGTGAACGGGGCACGAGCATGCGCGTCGGCGCGCTGCAGGATTGGCCGAGATTGCGGAAGGCGGCGGCGACGCCAAGCGGAACAGCACGGCTGAGATCGGCGTCCGGCAAGATGATATTTGGCGACTTGCCGCCGAGCTCCTGGGCAACGCGCTTGACGGTGGGCGCTGCCGCTTGCGCGACGAGAACGCCGGCGCGCGTCGAGCCGGTGATCGAGATCATGTCGACCAACGGATGCGACGCGAGAGCGGCGCCCACGATCGGACCTGTCCCATTGACGAGGTTGAAGACGCCGGGCGGACAATCGGCATTGTCCATCAGTTCAGCGAATAGCAAAGCGCTCAGCGGCGATAATTCGCTCGGCTTCAACACCACCGTGCAACCGGCCGCAATCGCCGGGGCCACCTTCGCAGTAATCTGATAAAGTGGCCAGTTCCATGGCGTGATGAGGCCGCAGACGCCGATTGGCTCGCGCATGATCGCGGTGCTGCCGCGCGCGGCGATGAACGGATAATTCGCGAGATTGTCGCGGGCGACGCGGATATGCTCGGCGGCCAACGGCACCTGAGCGCGGCGCGCATAGGTGATCGCAGCTCCCATCTCACAGGTAAGCGCCTGCGCGAACAGCTCCAGCCGCTCGAGGAGCAAACCATGAACCCGGTCGAGCAGCGCCGCTCTTTCAGCAGGCGGTATCATGGACCAGCTGGCGAAGGCTCCTCTGGCAGCGGCGATCGCGCAGTCCACATCATCGTCATCGCCGAGCGCGACGTCAGCGATCGGCTGCTCTGTCGCCGGATTGACGACGGTTGCTGCTGCCGCGACTGGTCCGATCGGCTTGCGCCATTCTCCGTCGATGTAGAATTTTCCGAGAAAGCCGGCTTCCGTCAGGTGTCGAACGGGCGAGGTCATTGGGAGCGATCCTTGATCCGGTAATAGACGCCGAGCAGCGGCGGGAACCAGGGGCTGGGAATGGCCCGGCCAGTGCTACCAGCCGCGCATCCGGGGCCATCGGGCGTGAATGGCGTCGCCGCCGGCGGAGACGACGTTGTACAACTCGTGTTGCGACGCCGTCGCACAGGCGTGATTGGGGAGAATCCTGATCTTCGCGCCGATCGGAAGATTGGGCAAAGCGTGCGCCGACCCGGGCCTGATGGCGAGGATCCCGTGCTCCTGGCTTGCTTGCGAAACGATCAGGTCCGGATAGAGGTTGCCGGCCACGTCGCAGACCAGACCATATCCGTGGTCGACCCGCTGCGCTGCGGTGCCGCGGTCGCGCGACAGCGCCATCCACCCGGCATCGACCAAAATCCAACCCTTCTCGGGCTTGGTGCCGATCACAGTGGCGAGCACCGAGATCGCGATGTCGTCTGTCGTGCAGACACCAACACCGTGCATGACCAAGTCGAAGAACATGTAGACGCCCGCCCGCATTTCCGTGACGCCGGTCAGGTCTTCGGCGAAATGCGCTGTCGGGGTCGAGCCGACGCTCACGATGGGGCATTGGTGCCCGGCCGCCCGCAAGGCCTCCGCCGCGGCAACCGCCACCGCTCTCTCATTCTCCGCGGCCGCGAAGAGAGCCTCGGGCGTGAATAGGCTGTAGGATTCGCCGGCATGGGTGAGAACGCCGGCAAGCTCGACGCCGGCCTCGCCCAGCGCGACCGCGACTGCAATGAGCTTTGGATCGTCCGCGGTCAGCCCGCCGCGGTGACCATCGCAGTCAATCTCGATGAACGCAGTGGGTGTCACACCAGCGGCACGACCGGCGGCGCCGAGCATTCTCGCCTGCTCCGGCGAATCGAGCAGTACCTTGAGGTCGACGCCTGCTTTGCGCAGACGCATCACTCTTTCAGCTGTGTGGGGCGCCAGACCCACCGCATAAGTCATGTCGCGAAAACCGTGCCGCGCGAAATACTCGGCTTCCGCAAGGGTCGAGACAGTGATCGGCCCCGATACGGACGGATACGCCCGTCGCGTCACGTCGATGGATTTCGCGGTTTTCATGTGGGGACGCAGGACGACGCCCCGCTCCGCCATGCGCGAGGACAGGCGGACGAGATTGCGATCGAGCCGATGCACGTCGAGCAGGAGAGCCGGCGTTGCCAGCGTGCCGAGCGTTGCGGCCGTCTCGGAGTTCTGGTGATCCGTTCCGCTCATCTCCTCGCGTCGCACGTCGATGTCTCCTAGCCGAACGACTGATTGGGAATCGCAAACACGCGCGCCGGCCCGCTTGATGGTGCCGGCGTGCCCAAGATCATTGTGGTGGCATCGCCGACCTGCTCCAGGCCGATGCCTTCAAGCCAATTCCCGAGCTGCGATGTGGCAGAGGTGTCGATGCGGACAAAACCACTGCCGAGCCGCGCGAGCGCAGCCTCGATCAGCGCCTGTGCATCGGTCTCGGTTTCTGCGACGACGGGACCGATGACATGCCCGCGGCCAAAAAGCCGGGAGATGGCGTAGCCGCGGGCCATGCCGTCACGCTGCAGGAGATAGCTATCACCGCTTTGGAGTAGCTTTTCGAGCATCTGTCTTCTCTCCAAGCCCGTAGCTTCGCGATCGAGTCGCATGATCACCTCGAAATCCGAGGCAGCCATTGGCCTGACGAGCCCCGGCGGCGACTCATGGCGTCCTCTGGGAATTCCCTGATGCTGGTGGATGACCCCGATGGGGACGAAACCGCGCCGCTGGTAAAGCGCCTGGCCTTCCGCGGTCGAATTCAGCGCAATGCTTCGTGGACGCGCGGACGCCAGCAACGCATCCATGAGCCGGGCGCCATAGCCACGGCCCTGCGCGGTCTTCGCGACGATAATCATACCTGCGGAAGCATGGGTTTCGCCATACGGCCACCATGCCGCGGTCCCGATCACCGTCCCAGCGCGTTCCAGAACAAAGCCTTTGCCCAGCTGCAGCGCGACATTCCAATCTTCGAGTCGATAGGGCCAGGACATCTCCTGCGAGAGCTTCAGGGCGCCTTCCAGATGCGATCTGGCGAAAGGAACGAGGATCACGTCTTCAGTGACACGATCTTCGGCCTGGTAAGCTGCGGTTTTCATGATCAATAAGCGTCTCTTTCTCGGGTTGCCCGGACCAGGCGCGAGCGCCTGACAGGGCGAGGGCCAGTTGATGATCCCCGCATGGTCTGCAGCGTACCTTGCGTCCGACAGCATTACGCAATCAGACTCGAGTAAAGTTCGGCATAGAATTTCATCGATGTCGCTTTGGAGTAGCCAATCTGCTGCGAGGGGCTATGAGAACGCTGATCACGTCCTCGAATGACAAACTCCGTAAGCACAGCCATCATTGGTGGTGCGCCGATCCGGACTCGATCTTTCAGTTAATCGCATCCACCACAATCCCCCAGATGTAGTTCTTGACCGCCTGCACATCCGGCGGGAGGATCTTGACTCGTCTCGGCAACTCTTCGATGCCCTTGAGCCTTTCTGGACGATCCGCCTCGCGGCCCAACGCTTCCTTAATTGTCGCGCCGAATTTGACGGGCAGTGCGGTTTCGAGCACGACCATCGGCGTGTCAGAAGAGGCGTGCCTGCGTGCGACTCTCACCCCGTCTGCTGTGTGTGGGTCGATTTCGGTCTTGCAGCGCTTCCACGTGTCACGGATGGTCGCGAGCCGGTCGGCATGTGTGCTCCTTCCGCTACGGAAGCCGAAACGCGCTGCAGCCTCCGCAAATCTGGATTCTCCACTCAGGTCGAACGAGCCTCGCTCCCCGAGCTGATCAGCAAACAGCGATCTGGTTCGCTCTGCGTCCCGATCTAACACGTCGAATACAAAGCGTTCGAGATTTGAAGCCTTGGAGATGTCCATGGACGGGCTTGAGGTTTCGAGCGTGTCTGCGCGACTTCGGACGCGATACACCCCGGTGCGGAAAAACTCGTCGAGCACGTCGTTCTCGTTGGTCGCAAGGACCAGCCGGGATATTGGAAGCCCCATCATGCGCGCAACATGCCCCGCGCAGATGTTGCCGAAATTCCCCGAAGGCACTGCAAAGCTTACACTTGTCGCCCCGCGTTCGGACGCCTGCAGATAACCGGAGAAGTAATAGACGACCTGCGCGAGGAGCCTCGCCCAGTTGATCGAATTCACCGCACCGATCTTGTATTGCTGCTTGAACTCCAGATCGCTCGCCACTCGCTTGACGATGTCCTGGCAATCGTCGAAGACACCATCTATCGCGATGTTGTGGATGTTGTGGTCCTGGAGGCTGAACATCTGAGCTTGTTGAAAGGCGCTCATTCGTCCACGGGGCGAGAGCATGAACACCCGCACCCCTTTCTTGCCGCGCATAGCGTATTCTGCCGCGCTTCCGGTGTCGCCACTGGTCGCGCCAAGAATGTTCAAATTCTCCTGCCGGCGGTCCAATTCGTACTCGAGCAGATTGCCGAGCAACTGCATGGCCATGTCCTTGAACGCCAGCGTGGGACCATTCGACAGCTCCTGGAGATAAAGTCCCCTCTCCAGCTTTCGCAGCGGCGCGATGTCAGGCTTTCCGAATATCTCCGGCGTGTAGGTCTTTGCACAGATGGCTTTCAGGTCGACGGAGGGAATATCGCCGACATAGAGCGACAGGATCTCGAAAGCCAGGTTGGCGTAGGACAGCGTACGCCACGCATCCAGCGTGGCGTGGTCCACACGAGGATAGGTTTCCGGGACGTACAGCCCGCCATCCGGGGCGAGGCCTTCAAGCAATGCCTCGCAGAATTGCTTGCGGCCTGAATGGCCGCGCGTGGACACGTACTGCATCGTCAATCTTCTTTAGAGAGGCGGAAGTGCCTCCGGAACTCAGACCCTGGGTTGTAAGCTGTGCTGCCGGCCGTCAACGGCTGGCGCGCCACATCGCGATCCGGTCACGCATCCGGTAGCCTTGAATGAAGGCAGGCATGAACCACGGATTGCCTCGATAGAACGGGATGAAGGCCGGAGGCCTGAAGTCGAACGCGGTGCGCGCCCGCTCCTCGTGTCCCATGAGCTTGTGGGCCGCATGCATACCGACCCATGGCGCCCAGACCACGCCCGATCCGCAGAAGCCGCTGGCATAGACGATACCTTCCTTCTCGAAAATGCGCGGAATCATGTCGCGGTTCATGGCCACATGGCCGAACCAGGTGTGAGAGAGGCGAACGGCCTCCAGTTCAGGGAACAGATTCACCAGGCCCTTGCGCAGAAGCAGCTTCGGAGCGACGGGGTCGCCGACCCGAGAGCTGTCGCGACCGCCGAGCAAGATGCGTTTGCCATCAGGCGAGGGCCGATAATAGAAGCCGACCTCCCGGCTCTCCGTGATCATCATGCGTTTCGGCATCAGCCGCGCCATGACTTCGGGCGCAAGCTCCTCCGTCGCAATGATCCGGCTGCGAACCGGGACCAGCCGACGGCGCAGGAAGGGCACGGCGCCGTCGGTGTAACCGTTGGTACACACCAGCACCTGACGCGCCTGCACCGGACCGGCCGCGGTGACAACGCGGAAACCGGAGCCATCTCGGTCGATCGAGATCACGGGCGTCCGGGCGTGGACTGTCAAACCGGAAGCGAGCGCGACCCGCAGCAGTTCGGCGTGGAATTTCGCCGGGTGCAGCCCGCCGATGTCCATCCGAACCGTACCGCCGCGATAGACATCGGTGCCGATATACTGGCGCTGCTCGGCATAGGGAACTGCGTAGGCTTCGATCCCAAGCTTCTTTGCGAGCCGCTCGGCGGTGCGCGCGATGGCTTCGTATTGCTCATAGCCGAAGGCGCCCTTGAACTGCCCCACCGGCTGGAAGTCGCAGGCGAGTCCTTCCGTCCTGATGAAATCGTACAGGAACTCGCGTGCGGCCTTACCTTCCGCCTCGATCGCCAGCGCCCTCTCCTCTCCGAACCGGCGCGTGAGCGTCGCGTAATCGGGCCGAATGGATCCGCTGGTGATACCGCCGTTGCGCGTCGAAGCTCCTTCACCAGGGTCCATGGCATCATAGGCCGCAACCGAGCGGCCCTCGCGCGCCAGCACCAGACCGGCCGAGAGCCCTGCATAGCCCGCGCCCACGATCAACACGTCGAGCTTCTTGGCTATTGGCTGCTGAGGCGGCGGCATAAGCGGCGCGGCTTCCCACCAATAGGGCGTGGCCTTCTCGGCGACTCTAGGCGCATGCATGGCTTTGCTTCTCGTATGGTTGCTGGGTTCAGCCGCGGCTCGGTTCAAATCGTTCAGATGTGGTCGTTTCGAACGTCGAGGGCATCTCGCAGACCGTCACCGATGAAATTGAAGCTCGTTACGGCCATCGTAATGGCGGCACCGGGAATGATGGCGAGCCAGGGAGCGCTCGCCAGATATTGCTGGGCGCCATTGAGCATGTTGCCCCAGCTGGGCAGCGGCGGCTGGATGCCGTAGCCGAGAAAGCTGATATAGGCCTCCAGAAGGATCGCGCGCGCCACGGCCAGACTTGCGGCGACGATGATGGGACCCATGGCATTGGGCAGGATCTCGCGGAACATGATGTGCGACCTGCGAAGCCCGACCATGCGCGCAGCCTGGACGAACTCGCGCTCGCGCAGCGAACGGACCTCGGCCTCGACGATTCGCGCAGTCTCCATCCAGCTCGTGACCGCAATGATCACGGTGATCATCGCCGGGCTCGGCCGCAGCGTTGCGGCCAGCGCCAGCACGAGAAAGATCGAGGGATAGGACAGGAAGCCATCGACCGTCCGCATCAATGCCGCCCCGACCCACCCCCCGCGATAGCCGGCCGTCACGCCAATGAGCGTACCGATCAACGTCGACAGCAACATCGCGGAGAATCCCACCGCCAGCGAGACGCGCCCGGCCATCAACAGCCGCACCGCGAGGTCTCGCCCTAAGGGATCCGTGCCCAAGTAATGGTTGCCTGTCAGGGGCGGAGCAAAGCGGGCGCGCAGATCGATGTGGAGCGAATCGTAGGGCAAGGCATAGGGACCGATGGCGCACGCCAGCACGAGCAGGGTGATCATCGCGATTCCCAAGAGCGCCAGGTGGTGACGCATGAAGCGGATAACAGCACGGCTGTGCCACCAACGGGCCGGAGCTGCGTGCGCGACGATGGCGGTCATATCTACTCGCTCCTCTTATCTGTCGTGAGTCCGCAGGCTCAGGCCAGGCGAATGCGCGGATCGACGGTGGCGATCACGATGTCTGCGATCAGATTTCCCAACAGGACCAGGATGGCCGAGAAGATCAACAGCCCCATCACGACCGGATAGTCGCTGTAGCCGAGGCTGTCGAGAAACAGCCGCCCCATGCCCGGCCAGGTGAACACGGTCTCCGTGACCAGCGCGCCAGTGAGAATGCTGGGCAATTGCATCCCTGCCAGCGTGATCATCGGCAACAGCGCATTGCCGATGACATGCTTCAGCAAGATGCGGCGTTCGCTCACGCCCTTGGCCCGGGCCGTCTTGACGAAATCCTGACTGAGCGCATCGAGCGTTGCCGTCCGCATGTAACGGCTCCAGATAGCGACATGAACGAGGGACAGCACCAGGCTCGGCAAGATCAGGTGATGCAGATAGTCCAGTATCGAGCCGTCGCCGATCGTGTACATGTTGCCCGCGGGCACCCAACCCAGCTTCAGGGTGAAGATGTAGATGCCGATCAGGCCGAACCAGAACGTCGGAACGGACAGCGCCACCATGGCGCCGACAGTCGCGCAGTAGTCGAACAGCGAATAGCGGTGGGTCGCGCCGCGGATTCCGATCCAGGCACCGACCCCGATCGCAAATGCGGTGGACGTACCCATAAGCAGTAGCGTCGCCAGCAAGTGTCGACCAATTACCGTCAGCACCGAAGAGCCATCGCGGAACGAGTGTCCCCAATCTCCCTGGAGCAGCCGCCAGGCCCAATCGAGATACTGCATCCATAGCGGCCGGTTCAACCCGAGTTGCGCAGCGAGCCGCTCCACATCCTTCTGGGTCATCCCCGGATCGAGCCCGAACTGCGCGAGAGGACCACCCGGCATGAGGTTGAGAACCGTGAAGCCGATGATCGAGACGATCACCAGCAGCACGATGCTCTGCAAGAGACGATTCAGCAGGAAGGCGGACATTCGAGTCCTCCATTAGCGTGACAACACCGTCCGACGCGGTCCGTCCGGCGAGACATCAGCTCGCCCAATACCAGGCGAGCGCGTTCCAGGACTCCGTGCGCGTGTTGCCATTCGGCACGAATCCATTGATCCCCTTCTTGAGACCTTGGACCGAGTTGCTCTGATACAGCGGTAGGAAAGGCAGATCGCGGCGCACGAGTTCCTGTACGCGAGAGTAGATCGCGCGCCGCGCTTCGGGATCGAAGGTGCGTGCGCCTTTGTCAAGGAGGGCATCGACCTCTGGATTTGCGTATTGGGCATTGTTCGAGCCGCGGCCGCCCTTCGCTGCGATCGAGCGCGAGTGGAGGCGATTGGTGACGTCCGGATCGGCGCCAATCAGATACGAGCTGCCGACGATCACGGAATCGAACTGCGATTGCACCCAGAAATCGCCCCACATCACGGCCGCGGGCAGGTTCGATATCTTCATCTCAACGCCGAGCTGAGCAAAGGTCTGCTGCAGGAACTGCTGCACCTGTTCACGAAGGGGATCGCCCGACGTGGTCGAATTGGTAAAGGACAGGCGAACGCCATTCTTGGCGCGAATGCCGTCCGCGCCCTTTGCCCAGCCGGCCTGGTCGAGGATCTTGCCCGCGCGCTTTACATCAAATTGGTGCAGGGGCAGATTGGCGTGGAAGAAGAAGGACTGCCGCGGCATGAACGTCTCTGTCGGGGTAGGCACCCCGTAATAGAGCCCCTGAATGATCGCCTCCTTGTCGATCGCCGCGTAGAGCGCCTCACGAACGGCAAGCTCCTTGAACTGCGGGCGCTCAAGGTTCAGGTAGAAGGATTCGAACGAGGTCCTTGGGACGAGCCTCACCACACGGTTTGGCAGCGTCTTGGCTTCCCCGTAATGATCGGGCGTGATGTAAGGCTGGCCTACGAGATCAATGTCACCGCTCTTGAACTGGGTGTAGAGGACCGTGAGATCGGGAATGTATTTGAAGACCAGCCTCTCGATGTGAGGGCCATCACCGTAGTACTCGGTGTTCGCAACGAGTTCGAGATGATCACCAGCAACCCTCTTGCCCCACTTGAAGGCGCCGGTACCAACCGGCGCCTGGTTGAAGGCGGCGTTGTTGGGATTGGCCTCTTTCTCGAGGATGTGCTTGGGGACGATGAAGGTTTCGGTCAGGAACGACAGATAGGGCGCAAAGGCCTCCTCCATTCGCCACGAGATCTCCGTCGGCGAGACCACCGTGATGTCGCGCACGAGGGCATGGCCGGCCGTGCGCCAACTCCGGAAGTTCGGATTCGTAATCAGCTCGAGTGTGAACTTCACGTCCTCGGCGCTGAACGGTTTGCCGTCGTGCCAGCGGACATCGTCACGCAAACGAATACGCCATTTGAGACCGTCTTCCGAAATACCGCCATTCTTCTGGTTCGGCACTTCCACGGCCAGGTTGGGCTGAATAACGCCTTGAGGATCGATGCGGAACAGCGCGTCGAAGACCGAGAAGTGCACGCCATCATCGACTTCAATGTGTACCATCAGCGGATTGAAGACGGTGGGCTCTTGTCCAAGCCCGACGATCACGCGGCCGGTTGGCTTTGTCGGAGAGGTGCGCGCGTGGGCCGGCTTGCCCAATAGGTTGGGCGCGATCAGGCCGGCAGCTCCGCCGATCGCCACCATTCGCAGAGCATCACGCCGCGAGTAGCTCGATGTCGTTGCAGAACCCTTTCTCATAACGTCTCTCCTCCCTTGTGGTGTCCGCCGTACTCTGCATGTTCGGGCATGCTCAGGGGTTGCTCGCCCGGGATTGCTGCCACCAGTTCTCGCGTGTAGGTGGATTTCGGATCGAGGAATATCTGGGACGGCGGTCCGCGTTCCACGATTTGTCCTCGATGCATGACGGCGATTTCATCGCAAATCTGGCTTGCGACGCGCAGATCATGCGTGATGAAGATCATCGAGACGCCGGTCTCCCGCTGGATCTGGTCGAGCAGCTTCAAGATCTGGGCCTGGATCGATACGTCGAGCGCTGAGACCGCTTCGTCGGCAATCAGCAATTTTGGCTTGAACATCAGCGCCCGCGCGATGCCGACGCGCTGGCGCTGCCCGCCGGAGAACTCGTGCGGATAGCGCTCAAAGGCGCCTGCATCCAGGCCGACATGGGACAGAAGCTCCCGCGCGCGCTCGCAAGCTTCGTCATAAGGCATGCCATGCGCGACCGGGCCGACTGTGAGAATTTGCCCGACCGTCGATCGCGGATTGAGCGATGCGAAAGGATCCTGAAAGATCATCTGGATCTTCGGCCGTAGCGGCCGAAACTCGGCTTCGGAAAGCCCTGCGATGTCGCGGCCTTCGAACAGAATCGAGCCGCCGTCGCACTCCATGAGCTTGATCAGCAGCCGACCCAGCGACGACTTGCCCGAACCGCTTTCCCCGACGACACCGAGCGTGCGACCCGACGTGAGGTCGAAGCTGACCCCATTGACCGCAGGCACGATACGCTGCGTACGGAAAAGCGCGCTGCCGCTGCGATAAGTCTTTGCCAGGCATTCGACCTTCAGGATCGACGCTCGCTCCCCGGCTTCCGAGGGAATGCGGTCCTTGCCGGTCAGGTGGGGCACGGCTGCGATCAGGCGGCGCGTATAGAGATGACCGGGCGACTTCAGCACCTGCGCGGCACTGCCCTGCTCCACGCAATGGCCCTTCTCCATCACCACAACGTGGTCGGCAATCTCCGCGACGACGCCGAAATCATGGGTGATGAACATGACGCTCATTCCCTTGCGGCGCTGAATGTCGCGGATCAGTTGCAGGATCTGCGCCTGGGTCGTCACGTCGAGTGCGGTGGTCGGCTCGTCCGCGATCAGGATCGCAGGTTCGAGGGCCAGAGCCATGGCGATCATCACCCGCTGCCGCTGCCCGCCCGAAAGCCGGAAGGGATACTGGTGATACATGAGCTGCGGATCAGGCAGACCCACTTCAATCAACAAGTCTATGGCCCGGCTGCGACGCGAGGCCGGCGTACCAACGTCGTGCGCGACCATCACCTCCTCGATCTGCGCGCCCACGGTCATCAGCGGGTTGAGCGCCGAGAGAGGATCTTGAAAGATCATCGAGACGACTCGGCCGCGCAGACTGCGGAGCTTTTCTCGCGCGAGGCCTACGATGTTCGTCCCATTCAGGTTGATCGCCCCCGAGGTGACTCTGATCACCTTCGGCAGAAGCCCCATGATCGCATTGGCGGTGACCGACTTGCCCGATCCGGATTCCCCGATGATGCAGAGAATTTGTCCGCGCTTCAGATCAAAGGAGACGTTTTCGATGGCGTAGGCCCGCTCCATTCCTTGAGGCAGACTTACGCTCAGCTCCCGCACCGAGAGCGCGACATCGGCGGGGGCTGCAGCCGGCTCGCCAGAGGCCATCGGAACATCCTCCCTTTCTAGCTTCGTTCGGCCATCCTGCTGCGAGCCGCGCCTTCGGTTCTTTGCCTTGCCACGCTTCTTCGACAGGTCGACGATTTGACGCTCAACGTGCCATTCCTCCATTGGAGGCTGCGACATGATTCAGGCCTCCTCGCGCAAGAGGCAAGAACCCTTCATCGGAGCGCGGCGCCGACCGAACGGGTCAGTTCGATCGAAGCGAAGCATGGCTGGCGCCGACCTCATAGCTTGATCGCTTCCGCCAAGATCTGCTCCTCGACAAGGCTCATGCGGGTTGCCTCTATGGACTTCGATCCTTCGATCCGTTGTGCCGATCTTGATGATTTCAATCACCGCGGAGTCGCCGAAAGCCGGCATCCGGGCAGCACGAACTTCTGAAAAGGAAGTCCGATTTGGCATTTCAATCTGCGCCGCCCGCCGTGCCCCCTGCCAGGAAGGCGCGCGACGGATCGCAGGAGCACGTGCATCAGTCTCGCCGCCTGCAAGCTGCGACCCAAGCAAAGTATTTTCGCAATAATAGCCCGTGTCAAAGGCAGTAAACCGCAGGATATTCGGTCTCATGGCCAAAGTCCGCGGGGCCTGCCGCAATTCCCCGGTTACGCTAGGCAACCACCGGAGATCCCTGTCGGATGAGCGCGCCGCTCCTGCATATCGAATCCAGTCCATCCCTGCCTCGTGAGGCGGACGTCGTCGTCATCGGCGGCGGCGTCGTGGGTGTGTTCACAAGCTACTATCTCGCGCGTCGCGGCCTCAAGGTTGCCTTGCTCGAGAAGGGCCGCGTCGCCGCCGAGCAGTCCAGCCGCAACTGGGGATGGTGCCGGCAACAGAACCGCGACGCACGCGAGCTGCCTCTTGCGACCAAGAGCCTCGATCTCTGGGAACGAGTTGCCCAGGAAACGGGTGAAGACACGGGCTTTCGCCGCTGCGGCCTATTGTATTTGTCGAACGACGAGAATGAGCTGGCAGGCTGGGCCAAGTGGCGAGACTTCGCCAGGACCGTTGGCGTCACGACGCATCTGTTGAGCTCGGAAGAGGCGAGCGGTCGGGGCAAGGCGACGGGTCGCAAGTGGAAGGGCGGCGTCTTCTCGCCGACAGACGGGACGGCGGACACTTCAAAGGCCGTCCCCATCGCCGCGCGTGCGATCATGGCGGCGGGCGGCACGGTGCACCAGCTCTGCGCCGCGCGCGGCATCGAGCTCAGTGCCGGCCGGGTCAACGGCGTGGTGACCGAGGCGGGCACGATCCGGACGAAGACGGTGGTCATGGCAGGAGGCGCATGGGCATCTTCGTTCTGCAACCAGCTCGGAATTCGCTTCCCGCAGGCATCCGTGCGCTCTTCAATTCTCGCCCTGGCCCCGGGCGCGGCCGGCCTGCCTGATGCCCTTTACGCAGGGCTGGTGTCGGCCACGCGACGCGGCAATGGCGGATACACGCTGGCCATCAGCGGGCGCGCGCGACTAGATCCGACGCCGCAGCAGGTCAGGTTCGGCCGCGAATTCCTCCCCATGTTTGGCCGCCGCTGGCGAAGCCTCAGCCCTGGGGCGTTCGAGGGCATGCGGCAAGGCCACGAATCCCTGGCGAAATGGAGGCTTGACGAGGTGACCCCGATGGAGCTGAACCGAACGCTCAATCCGCGCCCCGACATGAGGCAGATTCGGCTGACGCATCGACGCGCGTGCAAGCTGGTCCCCGAGCTGCGGCACCTCGCCATCTCAAACGTCTGGGCCGGCTACATCGACAGCACACCGGACGGCATTCCGGCAATCGGCGAAGTTGAATCCATTCCAGGCTTCATCCTTGCGGCGGGGTTCAGTGGGCACGGCTTCGGGATTGGGCCCTGCACCGGGCACATGATCGCCGACATCATCACCGGTCGAGCACCGATCGTCGACCCGCGCCCCTACAGGCCGGAACGGCTGAAAATGAGCGCCTGGGGCAAAGTCAGCGAGTTCTGAATTGCAGTTTCCGCCTCGTTGGGAAAAGCTGCTGGTTGATGCTATGACAATGCATATGACGCTGAAGACTCAAAGCCCTGACGCCGTTGTCGGCCCCATCTGATGGCATTGCTATGAAGCTCGATAAGATCGACATCAGGATTTTATGCGAACTGCAGAAGAACGGGCGCATTTCCAACGTCGAGCTCGCAGAGCTGATAAATCTTTCGCCGAGCCCGTGCCTGATGCGCGTCAAGAGGCTCCAGACGGAGGGCTTCATCACCGGCTATTCCGCCCAGATCGATGTTGCCAAGCTCGGACAAACTCTGACGGTCTTCGCTGAAATCACCCTGAAGAATCATCGGCAGATCGATTTCGCTCGCTTTCTCACGACGATCGAAAAGATCGATTCGGTCGTCGAATGCCATCTGGTTTCGGGCGGGTACGACTATCTCGTCAAGTTCATCACCGCGGGGATCAGCGAATACCAGGCGGTCATGGAACGCCTGGTCGAGATGGATATCGGCATCGACAAGTACTTCAGTTTCGTCGTGCTGAAGTCCCCGATCGTGAAATCCCATCTGCCGCTCGAAAGCATCTTCGATAGCTAAGAACATTCTCCGACCGGCAGCGCGGTGATCATCCCTTCATCGCCGCGCGGACGTCCTTGTCTTCGAGCGTCTGGTCGAGCGTAGTCTTTGTCCGCTCAATAATGCCGTCGATGTCGTCATCGGTGCAGCACAGCGGCGGCGCGTAGCCCAGCACGCCTTGCGCGAAGGCGCGGATCACGACACCATTGTCCCACGCGCGGTCGAAGATGCGGCGCGCCGCGTCGGCTTCCGCCGGCAGAGGCGTCTTGAGCTCCTTGTCAGTCACGAGCTCGACTGCAGCCAGCATGCCGCGACCGCGGACATCGCCGACAAGCGGATGATCGGCAAGCGCGCGAAGACCTTCGATCAGCCGGTGCCCGGCCTTCCGGCCGTTTTCCAACAAGCCGTTTTCATAGAGATCAAGGCACGCGAGCCCAACGGCTGCGCTGACGGGATGAGCGGAATAGGTGTAGCCGTGGCCGACGGCCGCCTTGCCGGCGCCATCAGCAATCGTGTTGTAGACGGCGTCGGACATGAGAACGGCCCCCATCGGCACGTAGCCCGAGGTCAGCCCCTTTGCCGTGGTCATGAGATCCGGCACGACGTCATCCTCTTCACAGGCGAAGAGCGGACCGACACGGCCAAAGCCGGTGATGACCTCATCGGCAACGAACAGAATATCGTGCTCCTTGCAGACCGCATGCATGGCCTTCAGCCAGGACGGCGGCGGAACGAGGACGCCCCCTGATCCCTGTATCGGCTCGACATAGAAGGCGGCAACGCGATCGACGCCGAGCTCGGCGATCTTGGCCCGCAGAGCGGCGACCGATGCCGCAATGATAGCCTGGGGATGGGAACCGACGGGATTGCGATAGGCGTAGTGCGACGGAATTTTGTGCTGCCAGTTGTATGGCACTCCGAAACCCGCATGAAAGGACGGCAGCGCGGTCAAGCCGGCCCCTGCCGTCGACGATCCATGGTAACCAGACTCGACGGAAATGAACTGATCCTTCTGTGGCGTCCCCTTGGCATGATAGTAGTAGCGAATGAATCGGATCGTACTGTCGACGGCATCGGAGCCGCCCAAGGTGAAATAGACGTGGTTCAGATCGCCAGGCGCCAATTCAGCCAACCTGGCCGCCAGCCGGATCGCCGGGTCCGAGCCCAAACCGAAATAGCCCGTCGCATAGGGAAGTTCACGCAACTGCCTCATGGCCGCCTCGACGATGCTGTCCTGCCCGTAGCCGGCATTGACACACCACAGACCCGCGAACCCGTCGAGCAATTGACGCCCCGAGGCGTCGGTCAGGGTCGCGCCCTTCGCTGATTTCAGCACGCGCACACCCGACGCCTCGTGGCTGCGATAGGATGAGACCGGGTGAATCAGATGCGCGCGATCGAGTTCAATCAGCGAGTTGCTCAACATGTCGTCCTCCAGTCAGCCACAATGTTTGTGCGGCCATCCCGATGTTTTCGCACTCAACGTAGGATAACCAAGACAGCAGTTGCTCCCAGGCTGAACACGGACGAAGGGCATTTTGACTGTCATTAACGATCGGCGCCGCATCTTATGCCGGCATCGGCCCGCGCCAGGCATTGGCGCTCACGTCGGATGCGCCTATTTCGCACAACTCTCTGCCACAGCTCCGATCCGATACGACACAATCTGCTCCCGGTCACCGCGACAGCGGTGCTTTATCCGGTCGTCTGCCCGCTATGATCCTGTCGTACCGGAGCGCGGTGCGTGAGGACCGAAAAGGATCGAGCCATGGCAACGTTTAGACCGAAATACATCACCTTCGACTGTTACGGCACGCTGACCAATTTCGACATGGCCGGCGCGGCAAGGAGAGTCTACGGCTCTCAACTTTCTGCCACGACGATGGCTAGTTTCATCAAGGATTTCGCCGCCTATCGCCTGGACGAAGTTCTTGGCGCGTGGAAGCCGTACTTCGAGGTCGTGCATAATTCAGTAGAGCGCGCTTGCAAGCGCAACGGTATCGTATTTCGGCCGGAGGATGCCCAGCGCATCAATGAAGAGATCCACACGTGGGGTCCACATGCCGACGTCCCGGCTGGTCTGGCCAAGGTTGCCAAAGAGATCCCGCTGGTCATCCTGTCGAACTCCATGAAGAACCTCATCATGTCCAACGTGGAGAAGCTCGGCGCTCCCTTCCACATGGTCATCACGGCCGAGGAGACTGGCGCCTACAAGCCGCACATGAAAGGCTTCGAATACATGCTCGACAAGCTGGGCTGCGGCCCGGAAGATATCACCCACGTCTCCTCCTCGTTCCGCTACGATCTGATGACCGCCTACGATCTGGGTATCAAGAGCAAGGTATGGGTGAACCGCGGTCACGAGCCGGCGAACCCCTTCTATGAATACACCGAGGTCTCTGGCATCGGCGGCTTGGCTGCCGCAGTCGGCCTGGAGCCTCTTCGTAAAAGCGCCTGAGCGCAGTTCTTTCGGGATCGCTCGCGGCACTTCAGCAATAGAGATCTGCGCTGGTCAAAGAAAAGGGGGCGGTTCAACCGCCCCCTTTTCTTGTTTCAGATCCGCTGGACGCTCAATCCAGGCCGCCGACATGAAGGGCCTTGCTCTCGAGATATTCTTCTATCCCGAGCTGAGATCCCTCGCGTCCCAGGCCCGACTGTTTGACACCGCCGAAAGGCGCGACCTCCGTCGAGATCAGGCCGGTGTTCAGGCCGACCATGCCGAACTCCAGTGCTTCGGCAACACGCCAGGAACGCTTCAGGTTTTCAGTGTAGAAATACGCCGCAAGACCGAAGGGCGTACCGTTTGCGATCGCTATCACCTCGTCCTCCGTCTCGAACCGGAAAAGCGGCGCGACCGGCCCGAAGGTCTCCTCCGAAGCCAGGAGCATCTCGGTCGTCGCGCCACCGAGCACGAGAGGCCGAGCAAATTGCCGGCCCTCCGGCACCGCCTCACTCTCCGCGATGATCTTTGCGCCTTTATCCAGCGCGTCCACGACGTGCCGCCTGATCTTCTCGATCGCTGCGCCATTGATCATCGGCCCGATTGCGACCCCATCTTCGGTACCGGCACCGACCTTCATTTTCGCGACCATGCCGGCGAGCTTCTCTGCGAACGCATCGTAGACGCCTGATTGGACGAGAATGCGATTGCAGCAGACGCAGGTCTGGCCCCCATTGCGGAACTTCGACGCAATTGCGCCCTCGACGGCGCGGTCGATATCGGCATCGTCGAAGACGATGAACGGCGCATTGCCGCCGAGCTCGAGGCTGAGCCGTTTGATGTTGTCGGCGGCGCCTTTCATCAGCAGCGCGCCGACGCGGGTCGACCCCGTGAACGAGATCTTGCGGACGGTCTCATTGGCCATCAGCTCCTTGCCAATGTCGGCCGGCATGCCCGTCACGATGTTGATCACGCCAGGTGGAATTCCTGCCCGCTCCGCCAGCACACCGATCGCGAGGGCCGAAAACGGCGTGAATTCAGAGGGCTTGATGACGACGGTGCAGCCCGCGGCCAGCGCGGGTGCCACTTTGCGTGTAATCATCGCGTTGGGGAAATTCCAGGGCGTAATGATCCCGCAGACGCCGACCGGCTCTTTCAAAACCAGAATGCGGCGATCGACCGTGGGTGACGGGATCGTCGATCCGTTGATCCGGCGCGCCTCTTCCGCAAACCATTTAACGAAAGAGGCCCCATAGCGGATTTCGCCGAGCGATTCCGCCAGTGGCTTGCCCTGCTCCAACGTCAGCAACAGCGCGAGGTCCTGCTCGTGGCGCCGCATGAGGTCATACCAGCGCTCCAGCAGAACGGCACGCTCCGCATGAGCCGTGGTCTTCCAATGCTTGAACGCGTCGGCCGCAGCGTTGATGGCAGCCCTGGTCTCCTCGCACCCCATGTCCGGGATGGTGCCAAGAACTTGCTGGCTGGCAGGATCGATGACATCAACCGTTGCCTTCGCACTCGCGTCGCGCCAGTGGCCGCCGATCAGTGCCTGCTGGCGAAACAGATCCTTGTCTTTCAATGCAATCATGTATTTGTTCCCTTACCCTTGGGGTCAAACCGCCATCACTGCCGGATATGCGATTGGCGAGACAAAAGACGTCTCATCTGAGCGATACAGGATCGCGCGCCGCATTTTCCATCGAGAAGGAAGCGTCTGACGGCGTTGAATCCGGTCGGATGGGCATTCGAAAGTCGATTGTTCTGGCCGTCCTTCAGTGAGGCCGCCGTCAGGCATCGTGCTCAGTCATAGTGACAGACATAGATCTTCCGCACGGTCTCGATCGTGCGCCAGACACCGACAAAGCCCGGCTTCATCACAAAGCTGTCGCCGGCGCGGAAAGTCTTCGTGTCGCCACCCTTTTCCTCAATTTCGATAAGACCCGAGATGATATGGCAGAACTCAAAGGTGGTGCCCTTGATCGAATGGGTCTCGCCGGGGGTCGCCTCCCAGACGCCCGTCAGCACTTTCTCACCCTTCGAGACGTCTTGCGCCCAGGTCTTGAAGGACGGATTGCCCGAAATGAGCCGTTCCGGATCCGGCACGGCCTTCTTCGGTACAAAATCCGGATTGGTGTCGATGGCAATCAGAAGTGACATGGCATCTTTCCTGTTAATAGCCGAGCGTTCGATCGACGAGGCCGATCGGATTTCGTCCGGCGCGGTGGCGCCGGATGTTCTCTATGACGGATTGCGCGGCCGTATGCGGTTGCGTCACGGACGCGATATGCGGCGTGATGATCACCTTCGGATGCGACCAGAGCGCATGGGCTCCCGGCAGCGGCTCGGGATCGGTCACGTCGAGCATCGCTGCGGCGAGGCGCCCGCTATCGAGCGCTTCGATGAGTGCGTCCTGGTCAAGCTGCGGACCGCGGCCGACATGCAGCAGCCTTGCTCCCGCCGGCAGGAGAGAGAACAGCTGTACGTTCAGGATGCCGCTTGTTTGCTCGGTCAGGGGCAGAAGACAGACGAGAATGTCCGTTCCTTTCAGGAAGCTGCCAAGCTGATCATCGCCGTGGAAGCAGGTGACGCCCTCGATCGTCTTGTTGCTGCGGCTCCACGCGGCAAGCGGAAATCCAAACGGCTTGAGGCGATCAATCGCAGCTTGCGCCAACATGCCGAGGCCCAGAAAGCCGACGCGCCGATCGGCCGCCTGGGGCGTTGCAAGTGCCTGCCATAGGCCTCTTCCCTGCTGCTCCCGATAGGCCAGCATCTCGCGATGGAGGGTCAACACGCCCAGGACGACGTACTCCTGCATCATGCGTATGATGCCATCCTCGACCATGCGCACGAGCTTGACGTGGCCAGGTAGGGTCTCCGGCTTGAATTGATCGACCCCCGCACCGGTGGAAAAGAGCATTTCCAGATTTCGAAGGCGCGAGAGATCGTCGGGCGCGTTCCAGGTTATCAGGTACCGCACCTTTTCCGGCTCGAAGCATTCGCTGGAATGATAGAATTCGAGATCAGGGAGCTCGCGCGCAAAGACCTGCCGGAATATAGCCGCCCGAGCAGCATCGGAATTGAAAAGGAACGCCATCGACGTGGTCCTCTCAGGTCCTCGCCCGGGATGCGGCGCGTTGAGACCGGACTGGCCGGCCACCGAGGGCTGGAAGGGCGGCGAGCCCTCCAGCGAAGCCTTCAACGTTCACTGGGGTCACCCTGCCTGCTGTTGCCGGATATCGATAGGCCGCAACCAGTAGCTTTCCCTGCTGAATCGAGTTGCACTGGCGGCGAAACATTCCGAATACCGCCCGCCAAACAGGAGAAACCTGCTGGCCTTCCGCGCTATGCTGCTGCAAAAGAGGGCTTGTGCGGCACGCAGCTGAAGGTCGGCGGGGGATAGGCCGCGGCCTTTGAGCCCGCGAAGGAATGGATGAGCTGAATGGGACGAACGGTACGCGTGAAGTCCTTTGAACTGGTGGCCAAGGACATCAATGACGTTGATGTGAAACTGCTCCACGCGCTTTCGATCGGTGTCGGTTGGCCGCATCGCCCCAAGGACTGGAATTTCCTGCGCCGCGCCGGCCACGGCATCGTCGCCGTTGATGGCATAGACCGCGTTTTCGGCAGCGCGATGTGGTTCCCTTATAGCCAGGAATTCGCGACGATTGGCCTGGTGATCACATCGCCCCGAACCCAGGCACAAGGTACTGGCCGCTGGCTCATGGAGCAGGTTTTCGAGCGGTGTGGCGACAGGAATTTGACCCTCAACTCAACCCATGCCGCCTATCATCTGTATCTGTCGCTGGGGTTCACGAAGGAAGCCACCGTATATCTGTGGCAAGGAGAACTCGTCTCACCCCCTCCGCCGGTGCCGGCTCTGGCCGGTGAATTGAGCTCGCTGTCCACGGCGGACATCGGAGAAATCGCGGCACTGGATGAACGCGCGTTCGGAACTAATCGGCAGAAGCTGCTCGCATTGCTTTCTGAAGGTGCTTCAATCTCCGTCCTGCGCCGGGGCGGAGAGGCCGTCGGTTTTTCCATGAAGCGCGAATTCGGGCGCGGTCATGTGATCGGCCCGATCGTCGCCAGCAATGATTTTGACGCGATCCAACTCACCGCCGTGCATCTTAAGGATCTCGCGGGACAATTCGTCCGCGTCGATACGCGGGAGCAGACGGGCCTGTTTGCCGACTTCCTTCAACAGAGCCGCCTCGGGATGACCGACACCGTCACAACGATGTCTAAGGGCCGGCGATTCCTGAACCGAAAGGAAAATGAGCCGTGGGTGTACGGGCTAGCCGGTCACGCATTGAGCTGAGGCTATGAAGCGAAGCTCCGTGGGGACTGGTGCCAACGGCGCCGATCGCGACCCTACAGAGACGGGCCGTGGCTAGGGCGGCTAGCGGAGGGGACGAGTCGCTCGCGAAGCGGACCCAAGCGCACGAATCGTAGTTTGGCGTAGAAATCGTGCAAATGGCGGAGAGAGTGGGAGTCAAACCCACGACTTTCGACTATCCCGCCTCGAACAGCCGAGACTGCACGTAAGCACTCGCCCGCCTCCTGGCCTCGCATATTCAAATCATGCGCATGCGCAACAAGCCAGCTTACGTTGGCCGTGGTGAGATTTTTCTTGATCTTCCGGTGCACACGTCGTGCACACGCCGCCTTCTAACCGATTGAAACACTTAAACTCTCGATCCGATCCATCATTGGACCGACTGAGCTTCTGCGGCGAGGCTCTTCCAAAGCCATTTAGGTATGAATTGGAAGCGGAAATCGCGTCTTCGGATTCTCAGTGTACAGGTCAGGTCCATGAGAACGAGAGCGCACACTTCGCTCGCTAGGCGTGCATTGGCTCTTTGAGCCGCATTCGGAACTGATAAGCTTTCTGCTATTTCCTGATCAGTCGGCCAACTGAGTCCATTTCTGCGAAAACCGTATCAGTCGTCCAACTGACTTCCTTGGCAGTCAACCAACTGATCTCCATTTCTGCACTTCGGTCGAAAATCGGCGGCCGCTGCACAACAATTTGCTCATCGCTGCCTCAAGTTCGTCCTTAGGCACGCCCTGGGAGTATCGCGGGATCCCGATAGCGGATTTAGCCAAACGGCAAATCAGAGCTGAGCCGGCAACCCGCCGTGCTCGCCCCAAGGCGACGCAGCGCGCATCTAACGATCAGACTCCATGTTTCTGTGCGCTACACGCACAAAGAAAAACGCCGCCTCGGTTTCCCGAAGCGGCGTTCTGAATTCTTACATCGAAAGAGGAAGATTTCTTGTCCTTTGCAGGCCTGGCAGCGACCTACTCTCCCAGGGCTTAAGCCATAGTACCATTGGCGCTGAAGAGTTTAACGGCCGAGTTCGGGATGGGATCGGGTTGAGGCTCTTCGCTAAAACCACCAGGCCGGCGAAGGACAAGAAAACGAAGCAAGCGATCTTTGTTTGGCGACTAGCGCCTCTCATTCATTCTGGTCTGGGTCTTCACGACCCTATGGACACTGAAAATGAGAGCAATCAAGCCAATCGAACGATTAGTACCGGTAAGCTACATGCATTACTGCACTTCCACATCCGGCCTATCAACGTGGTGGTCTTCCACGGTTCTCAAGGGAA
>NZ_FMAI01000100.1 GCF_900094605.1 Bradyrhizobium shewense
TGTGCAGACCGGATAGAGAGGTAACACAGTAGACCGGATGGATGGGTGACAGTTCTCTATCGGCTGGAGGAACAGCCGATGCCTTGGCGAGAGAGCTGTGCAGTGGACCAACGGGTTAGCTTCATTTCGGAACATCGAACCGGCTTGTGGACGATGACGGAGCTTTGCGAGCGCTACGAGATAAGCCGCAAGACCGGTTACAAATGGTTGGAGCGCTACCGGCTGGAAGGACCTGGAGGGCTTGCGGATCGCTCGCATGCCGCGCGTGTGCATGGGCGAGCGAGGCCACAGCACATCGTGGATGCGATTGTGGGGCTGCGGCTTGAGCGGCCGAGTTGGGGACCGCGCAAGATCGTGAGCAAGCTTGAGGCTCGTCAAGGAGACGTGGATTGGCCGTCGGCCTCGACGGCCGGGGAGATTCTCAAGCGGGCGGGACTGGTCGACGACCGCAAGGTTCGGCGACGTGCGCCGCCGCGGATGGGGCAACTGACGGTGCCTCAGCATGTGAACCATGTATGGGGCCTCGACCACAAGGGCTGGATCTGGTTGGGCGACGGATCTCGCGTTGAACCGTTCACGGCGACCGATGGCTTCAGCCGCTATTTGATTAGCTTGGCGGCGACGGGCAGTACGCAATATGCCGAGTGCCAAGCGCCGCTGGAACGGGCGTTTCGCGAGTACGGCTTGCCGGAGATCATCCGCTCCGACAACGGCTCGCCGTTCGCCTCGACCGGGATCACCGGTCTGACGGCGCTGTCGGTCTGGTGGATCAAGCTTGGCATCCGCCATGAACGGATTGACCCCGGCCATCCGCAGCAGAATGGCCGGCACGAGCGTTTCCACCTCACGCTTCTGGAAGCCATGCGGCCAACGCCGCCAAACCGGATCGCGCAGGCCCGTCGCTTTGCGGCATTCATGCGCGATTACAACGAGGAGCGGCCGCACGAGTCGCTTGGCCAACGCCCACCTGCCAGCGTCTATCAGCCCTCGCCGCGTGCGATGCCGAGGCGGCTTCCCGAGCCTGATTACCCGGCCGAAGCCGCGGTGCGCCAGGTTCGCTCCAACGGCGAGATCAAATGGCGAGGCGAGCTCATTCACATTTGCAGCGCTCTCGTTGGTGAAGCCGTTGCCGTCGAGGAGACCGAAGACGGAACCTGGCAAGTGCGCTTCTTCAACGTACCGATCGGCATCATCGACCAGAAAACGCGCAAGCTACGGCGCAGCGCCAGCGCCGCGCCGCAGCCGACCAAATCATGAACAACTGTTACCCATCCATCCGGTCTGTTTTGTTACCTATCCATCCGCTGGACA
>NZ_FMAI01000079.1 GCF_900094605.1 Bradyrhizobium shewense
GACCGATCCGTTTTCTCACGCTCCGTCGAATGCACCTCGTGCATCGCGCGTTGCTGAGCGCGGTTCCATCGACGTCAACCGTCACTCGGATAGCTGCCGACCATGGCTTTTGCGAGCTTGGCCGCTTTGCGGTGGCCTATCGCGCCGCGTTCGGAGAGTCGCCGTCGGAGACCTTGAAGCGCCCCGCGAAGCAGATTGCGATCCGCCTCAATCGCCCATCATCACTCGTGGCGGCCGACGCCAACGCATAATCTTGCAAATGGGGGCCTCTTTGCTGAGTCTGCTTGTGGCCCTTCGCGACCATTCGCGCGGCACGGGGAAACGTCCGAAGTGGAGGAGAGATCAGAAGTCACCCGCTAACTCTCAAACCGACGCTCGTGACCCGGAGCAGACTTGGTTGTCCTTTTTGGCCCGATCATAAGCAATGGTCGTGTTATGGGCATGGGCGATGCGCCAACCATCTTGAGTTCTCGATCCGCGTGCGGTGCGGCGACTTTTCCGAGCTCGCCGAGCCGGACTTCGAATGTAGACTTGGCGGGATTTGTGGCCCTTAACACTGTTGAATTCGGCCCCTTGCGATTGCGCTACGATCATTCTTCCTTTGGGGGTTTCCCATGTTCGATCCGACAACGACCGCGCTTTTGCGTGCCGTCCTCGACGAGGTCTGCGAAGACGTTTCGCACTATGAGACAGGCGCACGCACCCACGTGGCTTCGAGCATTTTGGAAGCAGCGACGAATGTCGACAGCTCGCCCGAGAGGCTGAAGGAGGTCGGCCGCGAAGCACTTCACGACGCGCCGACAATGTGGCGGTAGGGTTAGGGAGCAGGGGCGTGAACTTCCAGGTCACCGTGCTTAAGATCCTGGTGAGCTTCCCGACAGATTCGCCGTCATGTCGGACCTCAAGCGCGACATGGCGATCCTTGCGACGCGCTGACAAGCCCGATGACGATGGGGACGAGCCCGACGACGATCCATAGGATAAGGTGAGCTGGACGACAGGCCGGCAGCAATGATCCAGACGCCGAAGAGGACGATGACGTCGAAAGCGCATAAGCAACCGCTCTGTCCATGGGCGAACCGCTGGTTTTGTCGCAATTCGACGCCGAGCCGGGCCAAACTGCGCAAGCGCTTCCGAGGGATAACAGCGGGGCCGCTAGTGCGAACCGGCGGGCCCCTCGGAGTGAACCGAGGAGCTGCAAGCTGTCGGAATGGCATCCGAAAACGCAGCGGCCCCGGCGAGTCGCCTCAATTGGCCTCCCTTGCAGATCAGCACCAAACCCTGCGACAAGGACTACAAGCGGACACATCCGATGGGTGCCGGCCGATCAGTTCAGCTGGCACTCATCACGGCAGCCGCCGCGTTATAGGCCACCTCGCCCTTCCCAGTAGGTGGGCGTCCCATAATACCGGTGGGTTCGCGTTTCCCAGTCTCGATCTTGCCAAGAGTCATCGCTGAACTCAGGCGCGTCTCTCAGCTGTTGCTCAGTGATGTTGGTTCGAAAACCATCAAGCGACGTATCATACTTCAGAGCGCTCCAGGGAATGGGGTAGTGGCTGTGACCCAAGCCAACAAATCCCCCGAAGCTCATGACGGCATAAGCCACGCGGCCTGACACCTTGTCGATGATGAGGTGATCGATCTCGCCGATATTCGTTCCGTCTGCTCCATAAACTTCGGTTCCTTGAATATCTTCGCTTGAGATGCAGTGATGATCCGGATGGGCTGTTGCGCGGGCCATGACTTTTTTCTCCTTCATGGGTAGGTGGTTTGTCGGCTTAACTCTGCCGCTCCGAGGGTGTTCCTGCGTTTGGCGTAACGGTCGCAGCGCCGATCACCAGCCTAGCGACGCTGACATGGACTTTAAGAGCTCAAACAGAGGGACGACGATGAGGCGCAGATCTGGCGACGACCAGCCGGGTCGCTTCGCGCCGCTTTGCGACGCAATATTGCACTCACCAAGTGCCACCTCTGTCGAGAACTGATATACTGCACCGCGTCGTCCTCAAGTTGTGATGAGGGTCGAATGAAGCGGCGGGAGTTCATAGCGGCCGCTGCGGCGTTACTCGTTTCGTCACGAGGTTTGCGGGCGCAGAGCAGACGCTATCGACTTGGCTTTCTCGCTGTAGGTGACGGAAGCGGGCGGACACTGAATCAAACCGAACTGGCGTTGTTTGACGGGCTGCGAAACCACGGTTGGATAGACGGAAGAAATCTGATTATCGATTATCGTTTTTCCCAACCTCCGGATCGACTGCCCGCTTCAGTTGCCGAGCTGATTGCCCTCAGTCCCGATGTGCTCATCGTCGCGGCACCGCAGGCAACCAAGGCCCTGAAATCGGCAACTGCTACCATTCCCATTGTATTTGTAGCTGTGGCTGACCCTGTGGGACTTGGCCTCGTGCAAAGCCTAGCGCGTCCCGGCGGCAACATAACGGGACTGGCGACTTACGTGCCGGGTGATTTTGTCGCAAAACGAATAGAAATCCTGCGGGAACTGGTGCCTGGTGCCTCGCGGTTTGCAATCCTGGCCAATCCAGGCAACCCGATGCATAGGCTGTTGTTAGCCGACGAGGTACCCAGTACGGCCCGCAATCTAGGTGTGGTTCTGCCGATAGTTCAGGCGATCACGGCCGAGGAGCTTGATGTGGCCTTTGCCTCGGCTGCCGCCCAGCGCGCTGATGCCATCATTGTTTTTGGCGATACTCTGACCGTTGTCGAGGCCCCCCGAGTCGTCGCGCTCGCGGCGAAACATCATCTGCCTGCCGTTCATTTCTCCCGACAATTCGCCAATGGGGGATTGATCGTCTACGGGCCCGATTTCGCCGATCTTTTCCGCCGTGCAGGCGGCTACGTCGATAAGATACTTAAAGGCGCCAAGCCGTCCGATCTGCCGGTAGAGCAGCCGACTAAATTCGAGTTCGTGATCAACATGAAGACTGCCAAAGCACTCGGCCTCAGCGTGCCGACCTCATTACTCCTTCGCGCTGATGAGGTGATCGAATAGAGATCCTATTTGCTGCGATGCACGAGTCTCTTGTTGGCCCGCAGCTGACTTCCACTATTGGCCTCGCATTGTCCATTTTCAAGAGCTGAGCGGAATAGCGGCTTGGATCTGCCCAGGCAGCTTTCGACCCTACGCCGGCTTGACCATGGGCGTGCCCGCCGCAGCGAGCAGAATTTCACGTTCCTTAGCAGGCATCGCCCGGATACGGCGCATCGTCGTAAGCCGTACCGCAACGAAGCCGCCGTCTCCGGATTGCGCGATGGTTCTAGGTTCCATCGAGGGCGCGTGCGGGCCCCGATTGTTTTCGTACTCGAACTGATTCGGAGAAGACGAGAAGCGCCCTCGCGCCGGACAACTGCGCGCTCAGGATCATCAAAAGCGATAGGAAGCAGCAGCCTCTGCCGAAAGGAATAAACATTCTAAATCTTCTGAAATTCGTACTCCTTTTGCCGGTTCGCTCCACGTCCCGCTCAGAACTTCGAACCATTAAAGTGCTCGCGACGTTCTCCACAACTGGAGGAAGCGAGCACGTGCAAATGAGGACCAGATCGAAATGCGGGTACTAATCGTCGACGACCATCCCGTTGTCGTGACCGGCTGCCGGGCCTTGTTCACATCGGACCCTGCCGTCGAGATCCTGGAGGCGTCCGATGCAAAGGAGGGCCACCGTGCGTACTTGCAGAAGCATCCCGACGTCACCGTGATTGACGTGTGGCTTCCCGACCTTACCGGCTTCGAGTTGACCCGGCGAATCCGCAGGGATGATCCGGCCGCCAAAATAGTCATACTCAGCGTGAGTGAGGATCCGGCGTTCGTGGTGCCGCTGTGGAGATGGGCATTCAGGGATATGTCTCAAAGAGCGATGATCCCCGGCTCCTGGCCAAGGCCATTCGGAAGGTTGCAGCCGGCGAGCGCTTCGTCTCACCGCGTCTGGCGGAAGCGGCGACGTTCGCGGGCGCGGCGATCAAGGCCAGTCCTTTGACGCAGATGAGCCCACGCGAACTCGAGATCCTGAGGCTTTTGGGTCGTGGCGACCGCATTTCAGAAGTCGCGTCCGAACTCGGCATCTCCTATAAAAC
>NZ_FMAI01000037.1 GCF_900094605.1 Bradyrhizobium shewense
CCCCGCATCGCGTTCCGTCCCAACAGACATCATCCGGAACTGCCGCCAAGGCTCAAACGCTACAACCGCCTCATCGCGCGCCGACGAGCCCAGGTTGAGACCACCTTCGCCACTCTCAAACGCCGCATGCGACTGACTTGCATCCGCTACGTTGGTCTGATGAAGGCAAGCGGGCAGGTCCTGCTCGCCTCGATCGCCTTCAACATGAGGCGGTGGGCCACGATCGCGGCCTGAGCCGCCCGCCGAGGGCGACCACTACAGACTTGGCTGGCAATTGCCGTAACCACGGCCCTTCTCCTGCCGTCCTCAACTTCAAAAGCCGATAACGCAACAGGCCCACAAGGGGAGAGGGCGCATCAATGCGCAGACGCGAAGGCTACTTCCCCTGACGCTCCACCTTATCCTTTTCCTTCTGGTTCATCTCGCGAACCTTGGGATCCGGATTGTGCTGTCCGGTGGTCTGGGTGGTGGAGGCGGGCGGGGCGTTGGCGTTGGGCAGTGAGTTCTGGTCCGGCGCGGTGGGGCGTGTCGCGGTGGCGGGCGGCGTCGTGTTGCTCTGGGCGAATGCGCCGGAGGCCGTCACAAGAAAGGCGCCCGACAGCAACGAGACTGCGAGCGCCTTTGAGATATTTGTCATCGATCTGCTCCTGTCAGATCGATGGAAACGGCGCGAGACCGCTTGTGTTCCGTCTCGCGCCTCTGTTCCGTCTCACGCCTCCAATTGTTTGCCGATCGGAAGCGAGCGGATGCGTTTTCCGGTCGCCGCAAAGATCGCATTGATCAGCGCCGGTGCGAACGGCGGAACACCGGGCTCGCCGACGCCGCTCGGCGGCGTGTCGGGTCCTGGCGGCACGATGTAGACGTTGGTCACCACAGGAGAGTCATCCATCCTGACGACCTGGAAGTCGTCAAAGTTCTTCTGCTGCACCTTGCCGTCCTTGAAGGTGATCTCGCCGTATTTGGCGAGGCTCAGCCCCATGATCGCCGCGCCTTCGATCTGCGAGGCGATACGTTCGGGGTTGACATAGGTGCCGCAATCGATCGCGGTGTCGACCCGTGGCACCGTCAGCTTGCCCTTGTCGTCGATGGCGACCTCGACGATGGTCGCGATGTAGCTGACGAAGCTGCGGTGCACTGCGATGCCAAGGCCGCGACCCTTCGGTACCTTGCGTCCCCACTCACCCTTCTCGGCGACCAGTTCGACCACCTTGCGCAAGCGCGCGGTGTCGATCGGGTAGCTGTCCTGGGGCTCGCCGTAGTTCCAGAGGTCTTTCACCTCCGGTTTGACGATGCGCGGGCTTCCGATCAGCGCGAGCAGCGTCTCCTTCTGGTCGCGGCCGGTCGCTTGCGCGATCTCGCCGACCATTGATTGCACCGCGAAGGCGCGCGGGATGTTCGAGACCGAGCGGAACCAGCCGATGCGGGTGAACGCCGCGGCTTCCGGATTCTCACACGAGATGTTGGCGATCTCGAACGGCATGTCGACGAGGCCCATGCCGATCTCGAACGGGGCCTGGTGCACGGTCCCGGCAGCGAACGTCGAGGCGATGCTGGGGGCCACGCTGCGATGGCGCCAGGCAACCACCTTGCCGCTCTTGTCGAGGCCGGCCTCGATCCGCTCGACCGAGACCGTGTGCAGGAAGCCGTTGTGGATGTCGTCCTCGCGCGTCCACTGCACCTTCACCGGTGCGCTGAGCTCTTTCGAGAGCAGCGCGGCCTCGAGCGCAAAGTCGCATTTCGACTTGCGTCCGAAACCGCCGCCAAGAAGCGTGACGTTGACGGTGACGTTGCCCTCGGGAATGCCGAGTGTCTTGGCGACGTCCTCGCGGGTGCCGCCGGGGCTCTGCACCGGCGCCCAGATCTCCGCCTTGTCGCCCTTGACGTCGGCGACCGCCACCGGCGGCTCCATGCTGACATGAGCAAGATGCGGGACGTAGTACTCGCCGACGATCACTTTGTCCGCGCCCTTCAGGGCAGCGTCCGCATCGCCCTCCTTGCGCAAGACGAGGCCCGGCTTGCGCGAGGCCTCCTCGAGCTCCTTGCGGTAGGCGACGGAGTCGTATTTGCCGTTGGGACCATCGTCCCAGACCAGCTTCAGCGCGTCGCGGCCCTTGATCGCCGCGCCGGTGTTGCGGGCGATCACCGCGACCCCGCCGAGCGGCTGGAATTTGGACGGCCACGGCCAGCCTTGAACCTTCAGCACCTTCTCGACGCCGGGGACCTTCAGCGCCGCATCGGGATCGAACGAGACCAGCTTGCCGCCGGTCACGGGCGGGCGGGCGATCACGGCATATTTCATGCCGGGCAGCCGCACATCGGCGCCGTAACGCGCCTTGCCGGTGGTGATGTCGTGGAGATCGACGATGCCGACCTGGCCCTTGCCGAGATACCGGAAATCCTTGGGGTCCTTCAGCTTGAGGCCTTCGATGCTGGGCACCGATTCCTTGGCCGCATCAGCGGCGAGCTCGCCGAAACCGCGCTTGCGGCCGCTGGCGCTGTGGACGACCTCGTGATTGACGGCCTTGACCTCGGTGGCCGGAACGCCCCAGCGCTTCGCCGCGGCCTGCTCCAGCATGGTGCGGGCCGAGGCGCCGATCTGGCGCATCGGGATCAGATAATGCCGCGTGCTGCGCGAGCCGTCGGTGTCCTGGTTGCCGAACTTGACCTCGTCGCCATGGGCCTGCTGCACCTTGACCCTAGACCAGTCGGCCTCCATCTCCTCGGCCACGATCAGCGGCAGGCTGGTGCGGACGCCGGTGCCCATTTCTGAACGGTGACCCACGATGGTCACGATGCCGTCCGAGCCCACCGAAACGAACACGCGCGGATCGACCACGACACCGTGCGGCATCTTGCCGGCACCGGTCTCGTAGGCCAATGCCTGGCGCGACATCACGGGTGCGGCGAGCACGAAGCCGCCGGTGATGCCGAGCCCTTTCAGGATGCTGCGGCGTGAGACCTTCTCGACCTTGATGTTCTTTTCGAAGCCACGGAGCTTGCCGGGATTGTCGATGAAATTCATGTCACACCCCCGTCGATGCGAGATGGACCGCGTTCTCGATGCGCTGGTAGCAGCCGCAGCGGCAGATGTTGCCCGCCATCCCTTCGCGGATCTGGTCGTGCGAGGGTTTCGGATTGTCCATCAGCAGGGCCGCAGCCTGCATGATCTGGCCGGCTTGGCAGAAGCCGCATTGCGGCACGTTGACCTGCCGCCAGGCCTTCTGCACCGGATGATCGCCAGTTGGATGCAGCCCTTCGATCGTGGTGACCTCGCGTCCGGCGACGTCATTGACCGACGTGATGCAGGCGCGCACGGCCTGCTTGTCGACGATGACGGTGCAGGCGCCGCACAGGGCCTGGCCGCAGCCGTACTTGGTGCCGGTCAGTCCGGCCTCGTCACGCAGGAACCAGAGTAGTGGGAGATCCGGGTCGCCGTCCCAGTTCTGTTCCTGGCCGTTGATCTTCACCTTGATCATGATCGTCCCTCGCTCTTCATAAGCATGCCAAATTCAAAACTTGCAGACGCCGGTCGGCGCCGGTTCGTGCCTGGTCGCGCCACATCCCGCCCTCGTCCCGCGCGGGCAAATCCCGGAGGGAGCAGGAACGCCGATGGCGATGTCTGGATGTGCTCGATACCTCCCGTTTTTGTTTTTAATTGATCGAACGTCGTGCGGCATCGTGACCGGCGCGATCGTAGCAGAGGTCGCGCCGGCCCGGCGTTCACAGCCGGGTGTTCTCACCGGGAAAAGATTGCATCGATGGTTTGTCAAAAGCAGGGCGCGTCATCGCGCCGCGTGGACCGCGCGTTCGCAAACAGAGGTTGCGATGAAAAAAGCTTCGTCCGCCAGAAAGACTGCGCGGACGAAGCAAGGTGCCTCAGTCGAGGGAGGGAGAAACGCAGGGGCCGGGAACTTCAAGACGGAAGTTGGCGGCGCTGCGCAGTCATTCAGAGACCAGGACTGAGGGAGCCAATCACGCTCGCATACGCGTAGCTTGCAGAGGCGGCGGCATCGCCGCGACTGTCCCGGGGCCGGGCCCGTCCGGCTCGCTGGCGCTGATCGAGGCCAGCGAGCGGATAGGGCACGGCGAACGTCCGACCGCCTTGGTCAGGCGGCCTTGCTCAGGCGGCCCTGTTAGGCGGCCTTGGCTTTGGCGACGTGGGTCGCGATCGCGTCCATCAGCGCCGGTGACAGGCAATCATAGGGCTCGAGCCCAATTTCCTTCAGCCGCGAACGGATGCCCGCCATCTGCTCCGGCTTCACGCCCGCTTCGATCACCGAGGAGACGAAGGCGGCGAATTGCGGCGCCTGCGAGCCCTGCTCCTGGAACAGCTCGGGATGAATGAAGTCGAGACCGTAGAACGGGTGGCCCTTGTTCTCGATGCGGCCGTACATGTGGGTGCCGCACGCCTTGCAGGCATAGCGCTGGATCACTGCGGAGGGATCGACGATCTGGAGCTTGTCGCCGTTCTCGAGCACGGTGACGTTCTGGCGCGGCACCACGGCGACGACGGAGAACGTCGCGCCCTGCGGCTTCCAGCATTTGGTGCAGCCACAGGCGTGATTGTGGGCGACGTCGCCCTTGATGCCGACCTTGACCTGGTGGTCCTTGCATTTGCAGGCCAGCGTGCCGCCGGCAAAGCTGCCGCTGCCTTGTTTGAGGCCGTTGTCGATCGATGGATGGAGTGCAACAGTCATGGGTCGATCCTCCTTGGGGTGACGCTTTCGAGCTAGAACACGACGACTGAACGGATGGATTTGCCCTCGTGCATGAGGTCAAAGCCCTTGTTGATCTCCTCGAGCTTGAGCACGTGGGTGATCATCGGATCGATCTGGATCTTTCCGTTCATGTACCAGTCGACGATCTTCGGCACGTCGGTGCGGCCGCGGGCGCCACCGAAGGCCGTGCCCCGCCAGTTGCGCCCGGTGACGAGCTGGAACGGGCGGGTGGCGATCTCCTTGCCGGATTCGGCAACGCCGATGATGATCGAGGTGCCCCAGCCGCGATGGCAGGCTTCCAGCGCCTGGCGCATCACCGTGGTGTTGCCGGTGCAATCGAAAGTGTAGTCGGCGCCGCCATCGGTGAGGCCGACGAGGTGCTGGACGATGTCGCCCGTGATCTTCTTGGGGTTGACGAACTCGGTCATGCCGAACCTGCGGCCCCAATCCTCCTTGGAGTCGTTGATGTCGACACCGATGATCTTGTCGGCGCCGGCCATCTTGGCGCCCTGGATCACGTTGAGGCCGATGCCGCCGAGGCCGAACACGACCACGTTGGAGCCCGGCGTGACCTTCGCGGTGTTGACGACGGCGCCGACGCCGGTGGTGACGCCGCAGCCGATGTAGCAGCTCTTGTCGAAGGGGGCGTCCTCGCGGATCTTGGCGACCGCGATCTCCGGCAGCACGGTGAAGTTCGAGAAGGTCGAGCAGCCCATGTAGTGATAGACCGGCTTGCCCTTGTAGGAAAAGCGGCTGGTGCCGTCGGGCATCACGCCCTTGCCTTGCGTCGCGCGGATCGCGGTGCAGAGATTGGTCTTCTGGCTGAGGCAGCTTTTGCACTGCCGGCATTCCGGCGTGTAGAGCGGGATGACGTGGTCACCCGGCTTCACCGAGGTCACGCCAGGACCGATCTCGCGGATGATGCCCGCGCCCTCATGCCCCAGGACCGACGGGAAAATTCCCTCGCTGTCGAAGCCGTCGAGCGTATAGGCGTCGGTATGGCAGATGCCCGTCGCCTTGATCTCGACCAGGACCTCGCCGGCCTTCGGTCCTTCCAGATCGAGCTCGACGATCTCGAGCGGCTTCTTGGCTTCGAAAGCGACGGCGGCACGTGTCTTCATTGGTAGCTCCTCAAATTCTCGCAAGATGCCAAGAGGTGGTCTCGGCAGCCTCAGCAACGTTCATTTATGGCCCATGCAGGCGTCTTCCGCCTTGGTGTAGGCCTCCGTTTTCTCCTCCTTCTTGGAGGGACGCTGCCGGCCCCATGCTTCGGTGGAGCGGGCGCGCAGATAGACGTACAGATCGTCCATGTAGCAGGCGACGTTCGGATTATCGCCGAAGGCGGGCATGACGTTCTCCTGCGCGGTCGAGATGTTCTTGCGACCGGAGGCGACCACGCCGAGGAAGTCGCCATAGCTCATGGACTTGACGGAATCCTTGAGCGCCGGCGCGTAGGTGGAGCCCATGCCGTCAGGCCCATGGCAGACGTGGCAGTCAGAGTGATAGCGGCGGTATCCGGAATAGGTGAACCAGTCCACGGTGCCGTCGGAAATCTTGTAGGTCGGAGTGCCTTCCTTATCGAGCCACTTTCCATCGTCTTCCTTCTTCACGGCGGTCGGATCGCCCGGACCGTCCGCGACCGCAATTCCTCCGGACGCAACCAAGATCATCGCAGCAATGACAGAGCAGATTTTACGCAAGAGATTCATCCTCGAAGGAGCCCGGGGGAGACGAGCCGGCGCGTGGAGTTTATTCCACGCGCCGGAGCGATGCTGATGGGCCTAGTTCGGCAGCGCGAACACGGTCAGCGTACCGCCGAGTGCCGTGTAGTTGCTGAGGGCCGCATAGCCACCGACCGCGCCGAGACCTGCGGTCGGATCGGTCAGGCCTGCCGCCAGACCGATGCCAGCCCAGCCGCCGACGCCGGAGAGCACTGCGACATACTGCTTGCCGCCGTTCTCATAGGTGGTGACGTTGCCGATGATGCCGGAGGGAGTCTTGAACTTGTAGAGCTCCTTGCCGGACTTGGCGTCGACCGCCTTCAGGTAGCCTTCGAGCGTGCCGTAGAACACCACGCCGCCGGCGGTTGCGAGCGCACCCGACCAGACCGAGAACTGCTCCTTGTTCGACCAGACGATCTTGCCGGTCTTGCCGTCCCAGGCGATGAAGTTGCCCATGTGGGTTTCACCCGCCGGTGGATACATCGAGAGCGTCGCACCCACATAGGGCTGGCCCGCGGTGTAGCTCACCTTGAACGGCTCGTAGTCCATGCAGACGTGGTTGGTCGGAACGTAGAACAGCTGCGTGTCCGGCGAGTAGGCTGCCGGCTGCTCGTCCTTGGTGCCGAGCGCGGCCGGGCAGATGCCCTTCACGTTGACGTCCTCGCCCGCCTTGTCGGTCGAAGCTGCGTCGAGCACCTTCGGACGGCCGTAGGTCGGCGAGTTCTTGTCCATGTCGACGCCGGAGGTCCAGTTCACCTTCGGATCGTACTTTTCGGCGACCAGCAGTTCGCCGTTGGTGCGGTCCATGGTGTAGGCGAGGCCGTTACGGTCGAAATGCGTCAGCAGCTTGCGCGGCTGGCCGTTGATCGACTGGTCCGAGAGGATCATCTCGTTGACGCCGTCATAGTCCCATTCGTCGTGGGGCGTCATCTGATAGACCCACTTGGCGACGCCGGTATCCGGGTTGCGCGCCCAGATCGTCATCGACCATTTGTTGTCGCCGGGACGCTGCTTCGGATTCCAGGTCGAGGGGTTGCCCGATCCGTAGTAGACGAGGTTCAGCTCGGGATCGTAGGAGATCCAGCCCCAGGTGGCACCGCCGCCGATCTTCCACTGATCGCCTTGCCAGGTCTTCAGGCTGGAATCCTTGCCGATCGGCTTGCCGAGCGCGGTGGTCTTGTCGTCGACCAGGAGTTGGTTGTCCGGTCCTTCCGAATATCCGCGCCATGCCAGCTTGCCGGTTTTGATATCGTAAGCCGACATATGGGCCTGGACGCCGAACTCGCCGCCGGAGATGCCGATCAGCACCTTGTCCTTGACGACCATGGGGGCCGACGTGCCGGTCTCGCCCTTGCTCGGATCGCCATTCTTGACGGTCCATGCAACTTGACCGGTCTTGACATCGAGCGCGACGAGGGTGGTGTCGGCCTGATGCAGGAAGATCTTGCCGTCGCCGAAGGCCAGGCCGCGGTTGACGGTGTCGCAGCACATCACCGGGATGACGTTCGGATCCTGCTTTGGCTCGTACTTCCATACGATCTTGTTCTCGTTGGAAAGGTCAATGGCATAGACCTTGTTCGGGAACGGCGTGTGGACGTACATCATGTTGCCGATGATCAGCGGGCCGCCTTCATGGCCACGCAGCACGCCGGTCGAGAAGGTCCAGGCCACCTGGAGCTTGCCTACGTTCTGTGCGTTGATCTGGTTGAGCTTGGAATAGCGGGAATTGGCGTAGTCGCCGGTCGGCATCACCCAGTCTTTCGGGTTCTGCGACATCTTGACCAGCTCGTCATTGGCTGAGGCGCCCCCGACGGCGAGCGCCGCCGCGGAGCCAAGAAAGGTCGCCAGTAGCACCTTGCGCATAGTTATTCCTCCGTTGGTCTCGTTTATTGTTTCCGAAGCAATACTGATTCACCGGGCTTCTCGTCCGGCGTCTGCTCGTGCAGGGCGGTCACGATTGGGACCAGAAACGATGCTGTGCTGTTTCCTCCTCCTGATGAGAGCCACGGGTCCACGTGCAGGAGCGGCCCGTTCTTGTTGTTCCTGCCGCAATCCCTAACGACTTCGTCATCGGGAAACTTGCCCAAGAGAGAAGCCGGTTTGCTTGATAGCGCACGGACGCGAAGATTTTGATTTTGCAGTAGCGAATTCAGCGGCTTCGCATCGCTTTGACAGCGCTTTCAACACTCAGGTTCCCCTTGACGGCGCTGCAACTAAGGCGGAGGATTAAGTTTCAAGGGTGGCAATGGAACGATGGCGCTCGTACCAAAAGACCGCTCAAATTCGAGGTAAACGTCACGCAATCACGGCTGAGGGCTCCGGCAGCGCTGGTCGCGATTCGCGTCTCTCCGGATCAAACCAGTGGCTGGATTAATGTCCGACACCATTCACACGCTCTCGACGACCGGCATGACGCCGAAGCGCCAGATCCAGAGCTGGATCGACGGGCTGACGAGTCTGTGTGGGCATTTCGACGTCGATCCGCTGGAGGCGTCCTCGCTCGAGGGCCGCATCGACTACACCAGCGTCTCGCGCCTGAAGCTCTGCCAGATCGAAGTCAGTCAGCATCGCATTGCCCACACGCTGGCGCGCGCCAAGGCCAACGAGCATCCGTACATCAAGATTCACTTCCAGACTTACGGCGTGTCCTATTTCGAACAAGAAGGCCGCCACATCGAGATCAACCCGGGCGACATCATCGCCTATGACGTCTCCTGCCCGCATTCGATCATCAGCCCGGCCTTCACCCGTCACGACGTCGTGATCGTGCCGAAGGCGCTGTTGCGCGACCGCGGATTCCCGTCGCAGCGGATGCCCGCCTGCAAGCTGTCGTCGAAGACAGGGACGGGGCGGATCGCCCACGATTTCGTTCATGCGACCTTCGACGAGGCGGCAAAGCTGTCGGCAAACAGCGCGGTCGGCGTCGCCGATTCGCTGATCGACCTGTTGCTGCTGCCGCTGCGCGAAGCCGACACGATGTTCGACCGTGTCGGACCGGAAGCGATGTATGTGCGCGCGCAGTTCTTCATCCGCGAGCACCTGCGCGATCCGGATCTGTGCATTGACCAGATTTCGACCGAGCTCGGCTGCTCCAAGCGCTATCTGCACATGCTGTTCTCGGAGCGCGGCACCACGGTGAGCGACTACATCTGGCAGGCGCGCCTGCAGAACTGCCGCCAGGAGCTCGAGGCCCACGCCGGCAAGACCATCACCGACGTCGCGTTCTCCTGGGGCTTCTCCAGCTCATCGCATTTCAGCCGGGTGTTCCGGAAATATTTCGGCGTGGTGCCGTCCTCGATCCACAAGGCGCAGCAGGGCGCCGCGAGTTCGGGCGAGCACTAGGCCGGGCGCAAGGGGCTTCCAGCGATTGCGATCCCGCTCACGCCGACGTCGCAATGTAGGGAATGCTGACCACGAGAGCGACGAGCAGCACCGCGTTACCTAGCATTCCGCTCCAATGTAGCCTGCGCAATCGACGCGGGGCTTCGGCATCGCCGGCGTCCCTCGCGCTGAGCTGGTCGTCCATCCGCCGCATGAACCAGCTGCGCCCCCAGATTGCCAGGGCAGCGAGCATGCCGACGCCCATCGCAGCCGCCAGGCGGCCGTCGAGGAGGAAGGCCACCGTTCCGATCACGGCGGCGACCCGCATCACCAGAAAATGGGCGTTGAACATTCCGCGCAGCAGCTGGCCGACGGGCTGGATATCGAGCTTCACCAGGAGGAAGGCGGGCGATGCCAGCGTGAAATAGCCCATCGGAAAGAGCAGGATGACCATGACGGCGACAGCGACTCCATCCGGTGTCATGCAATCGGCCCTTCTTGTCCGCCCCGATGAAGGCTTTCAGCGGTGGCGCACAATCATAGCGTGAAATTGCGTTTCCGACACTAGGCTTTGGTCGGAAGCCGGGCCGGGAAGGGCGGTGGGCGCTGCGCCGCGCTTCGAGGCTCAAGCCGGCTCGAGGCCCAGTGACTTCGCGCTCTCGATCCAGATCGGCAGTTCGCGCTGATACAGGGCGTTGCTCTCCTTGAAGCCGATTGCGGGTTCGAGCACGAAGGTCGTGAGAACTTCCTTCACTTTCGGATCGTTGTTGGCGGCAACGCAGAGCTCAGCCAGGCGGTCGACGACCGCTTGCGGCGTCGCCTTCGGCACGGCCCAACCGGAGAAGCCGCTCACGGTGAAGAATTTCGAGGTCGCGCCCTGCTCCGGGAGGGTCTTGATAGCAGGGATCGCGTCGACCTTCTTCGAATGCACCGCGAACACGGTGCCGCGGTCGCTTTGCAGGACCGACTGCGCCGCCGTGTAGCTGCCCATCGCGGCATCCAGCGTGCCTTCGAGCATCCCCGTCCACATTGGTGCCTCGCCGCGGTAATGGACCGGCTCGATGGACAGGCCATACTGCTTGTTGAGCTCGTTGATCGTCATGTGCGGGGCCGAGCCCGCGCTATAGGTGCCGAAATTCACCTTGCCGCTCTTGCGCGCGAACGCGACGAAATCCTCCAACGTCTTGACCCCGGTCTTGGGGTTCGCGACCAGCAACAGGCCGGCACCCGGAATGACGCTGACGAGCGCCAAATCCTTGTCCATGTCGTAGCCGGGATTCTTCATCACCACCCGGTTCATGATGTAGGTGGTCGAGATCGAGCACAGCATGGTGTGGCCGTCGGGCTCGGCGCGGGCGACCTCGGCCGTGCCGATCGCGCCGGAGGCGCCGGGCTTGTTCTCGACGACGACGGTCTTGCCGACCTGCTTGGAGATGAACTCACCATAGGCGCGCGCGAGCAGGTCGGTCTGCCCGCCGGCGGGATAGCTGCAAATCATGCGAATCTGCCGCGACGGCCACGCGGCTTGCGCCGAGGCGCTGCGCATGACGAAGGGCATCGCAAGTGCGGTGGTACCGGCGGCGACGAAGTGGCGGCGATCGAATTTGGCGGTCATGATTCCCTCCTGATTTTGGCCGAACCTACCGCATCAGGCTGGCGCCGCCATGGCCGGCGAGCGAGACAGATTGGCGCATTCGACAGAGCGGCGAGGTGCCCATTCGCGCCTCACCCGGGTGAGCGCGCCTTACGCATGACGCGCAGCCAGACGATCTCGGTCAGGGCCACGGCAATCAGGCCAAAGCTCCCGCCGATCAGCACGTTGACGATGCGCTCCTCGGCGATGCCGCTGGCGCCGCCGGCAAAGGAGGCCGCCAGCGCGATGAAGAAGCAGCGCAGGCCGAAGCCGAGGATGTAGCGGGAAAACGAGATCAGCGTGAGGGTGGCCGCCAGCACCGCGAGCGCGTAGCCGACGCGGCTCTGCGGCAATACGATGCCGGCGAGGAAGCCCAGCGGCACGCCGACGAAGGCGCCGATCGCACGCTGCTTCAGCTTGTCGGTGGACGACGAGAGATCGCCGACCACGACGCTGGCGGCCGACCACATCACCCATTGCCCCTGCGCAAGGTTCAGGATTTCGACCAGCGCCGCCGCGGCGAACACCGCCATGGCGGTTGCCAGCGCGGGCAGGAACCATTCGGCCGCGGGCGGTCCGAACGAGGTCGCGGTATCGTCTTGCCCTCGCTGGTCGTAAATCCGGATGGCGCAGACCAGCGCCAGCGCGACCGGCGAGGAGGCGATGATCACGCCGGCATGGCGTAGCGCTTCGGCGGCGCTCACGCCCTCCCACACCTCGCAGGCGAGATAGACGGCTGGGATGAACACCCAATTGCCCAGCGTGCGGAAATGCTCGCCATAGCGGGTCCCGGCCACTGCAAGGAATCCGGCAAGCGCCGTCAGCACTGCGAATAGCGGCTTGATCGGGGCTGCCAGGAAGAGTGCGGCAAAGGTCACGAGGATGGCGAGGTAGTGCCAGACGATGACTTTCGGCGGAAAGTGCTGCCTGAGCGCGGGAATGAGCAACGAGACCGCGACCAGCCCGAGATTGAGCAGCGCCGTTTCGCGCGCGATGAAATAGGCGGCCACCATCGGGCCGACGACGATCAGCGCGCGGAGCAGCTCGGCGGTCTTGACCTCGCGGGAGAGGACGTCACGCAGGCTGGTGGCGGTGATCGTGGGAGGATTCACGGGGGCACCAAAGGGGCGAAGGAAAATGCGAGCAGTATACGTTCCGCACTCCGTCATTGCGAGCGCAGCGGAGCAATCCAGACTGCTACTTGCGGAAAAACCCTGGATTGCTTCGCTGCGCTCGCAATGACGATGCAATTGCGTGCGAACCTGGTCTCATGCCCCGGACGCGGCGCAGCGCTACTTCAGCGGTGCGCTGCAGAGCCGGGGCCCATGTAGCCGCGAGTTGCGTAGCCTGCTGGGTCCCGGCTCTGCGCAGCAACGCTCGCGCGTTGCAGCGCGTCCGGGACACGAGAGCCCTCACCGCTGAATGATCTTCATCCAGACATCGCCCAGGATCGCAGGCTCGCGCGGTGGCAGGTAGGTGAGCCCAGCCTCCTTGCCGAATTCTGCGATCTTGCCTTCGGCCGCGAGCCCCGTCAGCGCCTTGTTGACGGCGTCGATCAGCGCGCCATCGCTGGCCAGTCCGACATAGCCGCGATTGGCGCCGATCGGGTAGTAGTAGCCCGACGCGGCGATCGCCGTGTCCGGATGCGCGGCGCGATGGGCGTCGAAGCGGCCGAGGTCGATCAGCGTCGCGTCATGGTCGCCGCGCTGGAGTGCGCCCAGCAGATCGTCGCGGCCGGGGACGAGATGGGTGATGTTGTCGATCAGCCGTCCCTTGTCGAAGGTCATCAGGATGGCGTCGCCGAGCGAGCCGCTTTCGATGACGAGACGAAGGCCTGCGAGATCGCCGATGTCGCCGATCTTGCGCCCGCTTGCCTTCGGCCCGAGCACGACCGTCATCGGCGAATAGACGTAAGGCTGGCTCGGCGCGAGCACGCCGAGTGCGACGCGGCGCCTCCGATCGTCGCGCGTGGCCCCGGCGAAGTCAGGCAAGCGCGCCGTCTTCATCCCGGGGGCGACGAGCGAATCCTGCGTCAGCGCGTAGCCGCCGACGAGCGAGCAGCGGCCATCCGAGAGCAACGCGTTGGCTTCGAGCTGGGGGCTCGAATCCTCGTCCAGCTTGCTCTCGAACCACTGGATCGTCAGCTTCCGTCCGAGCCGCTCCGCCATTGCCTGCGCAAGCAGCACGTCGAAGCCGGCATCCGGCTTGCCGCGGTGGTGCATCGAGAACGGTGGCCGGTCCTCGTCGAGACAGATCTTCAGGGGATCGTCGGCCGCAACAGCGACCGTCGCCATCGTCGAAAGAACGGCCGCAATGCTCCATGCAGCACGCCGGCCCCTCATGGCTTCCTCCGGCTGGAGATGAAGGCCCAGAGGGAGCCGATCTCCTCGTCGTTGAGGATATCGCCCCACGGCGGCATCTTGTTGTTCTTGCCGTTCTTCACCGTGGTGACGAAGCGGGTCTTGTCGTCGGGGATGGCGCGCAGGTCCGGCGTGATCGTGCCGGAGTTCATCAGATTGGGGCCATGGCAGTGCGAGCATTTCGAAGCATAGGTCGACTTGCCGTGGTCGATCTGTGCCTGCATGGGATTGCCGGTTGCATCGTCCGCGGCGCGAACGGTCGCCGCAAGCGCGACCGTCAGCCCCGCGACGGCGGCGAGGACCGCCGCCGTCTTGTGAGATGGTTTTCTCAGCATCATGCCGTGGATTACTGCTTGACCGCAAAGACCCACAGCGAGCCGCCGGGCGGCACGTTGGCAAGCCGCTCGTCACCCGAGAACAGCGAGTAGACGCCGCCATAGCCGCTGGTCACCGCGACATACTGCACGCCATCCTGCTGCCAGGTCACCGGCTGGCCCTCGATGCCGGACCCGGTCTGGAACTGCCAGAGCTTCTTGCCGGTGTCGGCATCGAAGGCCTCGAACTCGCCGGTTAGGGCACCCGAGAACACGACGCCGCCCGCGGTCGACAGCACGCCCGAGAAGCGTGGAATGTCGCTCGGCGCTTCCCATTTCGACTTGCCGGTCATGGGATCGATCGCCTTGAGATGACCGCGTGGCCCGTCGCCGTACTCCCAGAGGTCGGTCAGGTCCATCCCGAGATACCATTCACCCTGCTTGAAGGTGACGGGCTCCGTCTTGTACCTGCCGCCGAAGGCGAGCGTGTTGGCATAGGCAAGGCCGGTCTGCGGGTTGAAGGACATCGGCTCCCAGTTCTTGCCGCCGAGGATCGACGGATAGACCGTGACCTTCTTGCCCTCGCGTGCGTCCTTCGACACGTCGGTCTCGATCGGACGTCCCGTCTTCATGTCGATGCCGGTCGCCCAGTTGACCTTCACGTAAGGGTTGGCCGCGAGCAGCTTGCCGTTGGTTCGGTCGAGCACGTAGAAGAAGCCGTTGCGGTTGGCGTCCATCAGCACCTTGGTCGGCTTGCCCTCGACATTCATGTCGGCGAGGACCATCTCGGCCACGCTGTCATAGTCGAACGGGTTGTTCGGCGAGAACTGGTAGTGCCATTTGATCTTGCCGGTCTTGGGATCCATCGCCAGCACGGAGCAGGTGTAGAGATTGTCGCCGGGACGCACCGCCGAATTGAACGGTCCGGGATTGCCAATGCCCCAATACACGGTGTTCAGCTCGGGGTCATAAGACCCCGTGATCCAGGTCGAGCCGCCGCCGAGCTTCCAGGTATCGCCCTTCCAGGTGTCGCCGCCGGGCTCTTCCGGCGAGGGGATAGAATGGGTGCGCCAGAGATGCTTGCCCGTCGCGGGATCCCAGCCGTCGATGAATCCCCTGGTGCCGAACTCGGCGCCGGAGATGCCGGTGATGACGACGCCGTCGGCAACCAGCGGGGCCACCGTCATCGAATAGCCTTCCTTGATGTCGGCCGCCTTCTGCCGCCACAGCTCCTTGCCGTTCTTGGCGTCGAGCGCGATCACGTTGGCGTCGAGCGTGGTGCGGAACACCTTGCCGTCATAGAGCGCCGCACCGCGGTTGATGATGCCGCAGCAGACGATGCGCGGCGTCTCGGCGGGATATTCGACCTTGGTCTTCCAGATCTGCTTGCCGGTCTTGGCGTCGACCGCCATGGTCGCGTTGTGCGAGGTTACGTAGATCACGCCCTGGTACACCAGCGGCTGCGATTCCTCGCTGCGATCGTCGTTGAAAGAGTAATTCCAGACCGGGACGAGGTTCTTGACGCTGTCCTTGTTGATCTGGTTCAGCGTCGAGAAGCGCTGCAGATTGTAGCCCATCCCGTAATTGAGAACGTTCGATGTATCAGTCGCGCCCTTGACCAGTTGCTCGGTGGTCTGTGCGCTTGCACAAGTCGATGCAAGCATGACGAGGCTCGCGGCCATCGCAAAGCGTTTCATCCGTTCCTCCCAATATGCGCGCCTTTTGACGCTGCGGGAGCAACACTCCGTCGGAAACCAAAACGCGTCAATACGAAAGTCGCAAGTGTCGTGTCGATATCGTTGAACAGGCGCCGGTCACCTTACGGAAACCTGACGGCCGTAGACTCCCACTTGCGTGGAGACGCTAAAAAAATTCCCGCAACGCGAAGCTGCTCCGGGCCTCGGTCGTTCGAGGGCGCAAGCGGGGGTCCCCGGGGTTGTCGCGCGCGCAAGTTGCAATTCCGGACTTGAACCTGGGACCACTTGTGGATTTATGTCGTTGTGTCCCGCCCGAACCGGGGCTCTTCATCTGGGAGGTCTTAATGATTTCGCGTCGCTCAGTTGCGCTTGCGCTCACCATTGCATTGTTGTCCGGTCCGGCGTGGTCGGCCTCCGGCAACGCGGTCAAGTTGTTCGACACCGACAATGACGGCACGCTCGATCTTGCCGAGGTGAAGAAGGCGGCCGCGGTATTATTCGCAAAGCTCGATCCCGATCATGACGGCACGCTCGATGCGCGCGAATTGCGCGGACGGTTGACGGCGAAAGAGCTCGCCGCGGCCGATCCCGATCGCGACGGGACTCTTACGCTCGACGAATATCTCTCCGTGGTCGAGCAGCGCTTCAACGCGGCCAATCCCGACAAGGACGGAACGCTGGATGCGAAGGAGCTGAACTCGCGCGCCGGCCGGTTGCTGCTGCGATTGTTGCGGTGAGCGGTGCGATCGGAACAGACGTGACGAGGTGGCGTTTGCGAGCAGTTCCGCTCCGAACACTCGGAACATCAGGCTGTTCGGCCTGTTCTCTTCGCGATGTCCTGCTCGGCGCCGGGGCAGCGCCGCGGGAGAAGAGGAGATTCAGATGAACACGAAACGTTCCGTTCTTGCTGCCTGCGCGATCCTGGCGTTGAGCGCCGGCGTCGCGGTCGCCGGCCCGTGCAACACGGGCAGCGCCAGCACTGACAAGGATGCTGGTTCTGGTCCCGTGACGGTGGGCGCAGCGCAGTCGCACTCGTCCAGTTCAGCGGGCGACACCAGCCAGCATCCACCGACCAGCACGATGAATCGTGCAAGTGGCGAAACGCCGGCTTCAGCCGAAGATGCGCAGCGGCAGATGCAGAGCCAGCCGACGGCGGCTCAGCGCGCCGAAGGTGCCAAGCCGGACGCTGCAATGGCCGACAAGGGCTGCTGACGGCGACGGTGCCATTCGTGTCGATTCGACGTGCGGTGCGTCGCACAAGACGGTGTCTCGCAGGTCGTGTTTGACCAAGAGGGAACTGGCTTTGTCCGAGAGAGAAATGCAGCCGCGAAGAATCGACACGGACGCGCTCGGCAGGCGAATCGAGGCTTGAACTGCAACTGACGCAGCCCTAGGTTTTGCGCCGCGCGATGTCGCGCTCAATACCTTGGGGAGACCCCGAATGGCTTGGAAAGCTCCGAAGATCGTGGAAGTGCCGGTCGGCATGGAAATCAACATGTACGCCTGCGCTGCGCGCAAGTAAGACTGACGACCTGCCACGGCTTTGACGGTGAATCCCGTCGAAGCCGTGGCAGTGTCGGATCTCGAGCCGGGTATCGCTTGCTTCGTGCTTTTGCCATCGACGCGATGAAGCACCTGCGCAGGCTTCAATCATCTTCCATCAAAATCTAGACCACGCTCTTGCTGCAGTGTGTTACGCTGATGGCCGGTCAGCGCTGCTGCCGCATCAAAGCGGCGCGCGCCTTCGGGGCACGGGGATGCGCGGCGGAGTTCGCAGATTTCTGATGGTGATTGCAGGCGCGGTCGCGCTGACACCGACGCATGGGCACGCCGAGGAGGGCTTCGATACCGAGCACATCTTCGGCTTCATGATCGGCACCGATGTCGGCAATCCCGGCGAGCGCGAATTCCAGAGCCAGACGACGGGGCGCTTCGGCAAGGGCGGCGGGACCTATCGCGCTCTTGAGAAAGAGGTCGAGATCGAGATCGTGCCGCTGCCGAACTTCCGCATCGAGGTCGGCGCCGCGGCCAGCTTGCACGACATCACCGGCGTCCCCGACATCGACGACCGCCGCCAGCTCAACTTCCAGGGCGCTTCGCTCGACCTGCGTTACCGCCTGCTCGACCGCGAGCACGCGCCGTTCGGCCTCACCATCGCCGCCGAGCTCCACGGCGACCGCATCGACGAGACCAGCGGCGCGAAGGGGCGGATGTACGGCACGGAATTCACCCTCGCCATCGACCGCGAGCTCATCCCGAACTTTGCCATCGGCGCCCTCAACCTGATCTATCAGCCGGAATGGGCGCGCTTCGAGGTGGCGGGGCAGTCCGAGAAGAGTTCGACGATCGGTGCGGCGTTCGCCGGCATGGTGCGCGTGCGGCCCAACATGCTGCTCGGCGGCGAGCTGCGCTATTTCCGGCAATACGAAGGCATCGGCCTCGGCGAGTTTTCAGGCCAGGCCCTGTTCGTCGGCCCGACCGCCTATTTCCAGCTCTCCGAGCGCTCGCGGCTGACCTTGAGCTGGAGCATGCAGGCCTGGGGCCGGCCGGCCGGAGCGGGCGGCAATCTCGACCTCGTCAATTTCGAGCGCCACCAGGCCCGGATGGTGTTCGGCGTTAATTTTTAGCAGAGAGCGTCGTCATGCCCGGGCTTTGCCTTGCCTAGGAGCACGGGAAGAACCCAGTTCCGGCCCCATTTCTCGCCCGGATTTGAAACTTCCGCTTCCGTGGTACGTAACCTTTCGTGCTAATCTTGACCGCCCCTTGCGAGAGGATCCCGGCATGAACCCGATTGACCTGGTGGTGACTGTGTGTGCGGTGCTCTCGCCTGCGACCTGCGAGGAACAGCATCTGATGTTCAACTATGGTGGGTCGCCGCGGCAATGCGCGATGGCCGCGCCCCCCTATATCGCGCAATGGGTCGGCGATCATCCGAAGTGGCAGGCGGTGCGGTGGCGCTGCGAATATCCGCACCCGAACGACAAGGCGTAAGGCGTCTCGCTACTTGCTGCAGTCTTTCAGATCCTTGTCGGCGATCGAGAATACCGCATCCGCTCTGATCTCGATGTCGCGAACGACGCATTGCCTCGCATTGGGATAGCTCACCTTGGCATCGTAGCGGCCCGGCTCGACGCCGGTGATGCGCAGCCGCTCGTCGTGGTCGACCTCCTTGTCCTTGTCGTTCAAGCACTGGTTCGGTCCCCAATCGGTCTTGCCGGCGGGTGAGAGCTGGAATCCGGAGATCGTCTCCGTCGTCAGATTCCAGAGCCGGATGCCCTTGCCCTTGGCCTGCGCGGCGGCATCGCCGGCAAGCGTCAACGACGCGATCAAAGCTAGAACCCAACGCATCAGCCAGTCCTCCCAAAGGCGGGCCATCATTCCCTGATCAGGCGCTCGCGGTTCTTTGCCTTGTCGAAATTTTTGGCGCGGTCAAGGCCGTTCAGTGCGATCAGCTTCGCCGAGGCGAGATCGGCGCCGTCGAAATCAGCGTCGATGACGTTGGCGCCCGTCAGATCGGCTCCGCCGAGTTGGGCGTTTTTCAGTGATGCGCCGCTCAGATCGGCGCCCCTGAGGACTGCGAATTCGAGGTCGACGCGCGACAAATCGGCGTTGCGCGCGTTCAGCCGTTCCAGATTGGCGGATCTCAGCACCGCGCGCATCAGCCCCATCGACTGGTTGCGCATATCGGCGCCCAGATGCGCGTCCGCGATCGAAGCGCCGACCAGGCTTGCGCCGGTGAGATCGGCAGCGATGCGCGCTCCTGACAGGTTCGCGCCGTCGAGACGCGCGCGGGCCATTTGCGAGGCGAACAGATTGGCGCCCTTCAGGCTTGCGCCGGTAAGATCCGCATCTAGCAGCCACGCCTGATCGAGGATTGCACGGTCAAGCCTGGCGTCTCGGAGTATTGTCTTGTTGAGCCGCGCGGCGCGGAAGACCGCGTTGGACAGGTCCAGCCCCGAGAGATCGAGGCCCGACAGGCGTTTGCCGGTGAAATCGGCAGGCTGCGCGGCGCTCGCTTTGGCCAGCACGGCCTCGACCTCTGGCCTGGTCATTTCGGACGAGACCATCGCGGGGGAGGTGAGGTCGACGTCGCGCATCATGTCCTGCGCGCCCGCCGTCATCGTGACGAGTGCAAGACCAAGCGTTGCCAGCGTTGAGAGGGCGACCGTCCGCGTCATCATCGACTCCGCCGCCGGCCCAGTCTAGCACGTCCGCCAGGCGACCGGCTATGAGACATCTCGCTCAGTGCGGTCGCCTTGAGTTCGTTGGGCGAGGCCGGCCTTGATCGCCGCAATCTCGGCTTCGCCGCGTCTGTCGCGCGGGATGCCGATAGGCACCTCGGCCACGATCCGCGCTGGCCGCGGCGACAGGAACAACAGCCGGTCGCCGAGGCGCACTGCATCGTCCAGGCTGTGTGTCACCAAAAGCGTCATCACCGGCCGGCTCGCGACGAGCGTTGCAATCTCATCGCGCAGGCGTCCGGCGAGAGCGTCATCGAGCGAGGCGAGGGGCTCGTCGAGCACCAGAATATCCGGCTCGACGGCAAAGGCGCGGGCGAGCGCCACGCGCCGGGCCAAACCCAGCGAGAGCTCACCGGGATAGTGATTGCGATGCGCTTCCAGCTCCAGGATTTTGAACAGCTCGGCGAGCTTGGCATCAGCCACGTCGGGCGCAGCCAGCCGCACATTCTGCTCGACCGAGCGCCACGGCAGCAGTCGTGGCTCCTGGAACACCATGCCGATCCGCGCCTCCGGCGGCCGCGCGACACGGCCTGCAAAGTCGTGGTCCAATCCCAGGATGATGCGCAGCATCGTGCTCTTGCCGCAGCCGGACGGGCCGATCAGCACGCCGACCTCGCCGGATTGAAGCGCGAATCTGACCGGCGCCAGCACCTCGTGCGTTCCGCCCGCGGCACTCCTGAAGGTCTTGCCTGTGATCTCGACCTCAAGCCGCACGGGGCCGCCACCTTGTTGCGCGGGCTTCGAACGGCTGCACCAGCAAGGTTTCGATCACGAGCACGACCGCGGCGAAGGTCAGCGAATAGGCCAGCAGCCGCGGCGTGTCGAACAGCTGGAAGGCGACGCCGATTTCGAAGCCGACGCCGTTCGGACGTCCCAAGAGCTCGGCGACCAGCACGATCTTCCACACCAGCGACAGTCCGGAGCGGGCGGCCGCCGCGATATAGGGCGCAAGCTGCGGCAGCACGACATGGCGGAACGCGCGCCAGCGCGGCATCGCGAACACGCTCGCCATTTCGTCGAGCGAGCGGTCGAGCGCGCGGGTGCCCTCGCGCAAGGTTACGACCGCGGTCGGCAGCTTGTTGATGGCGATCGCCGCGATCGCGGCGGCCTCGGTCAGACCGGCCCAGATATAGGCCAGCACGATCACGACCAGCGCCGGCAAATTGAGTAGCAGGATCAGCCAGGGATCGCCGAGCTTATCCGCGAGCCTGACCCGTCCCATCAGGTAGCCGATGGCACTGCCGAGCGACATCGCCAGCACGAAGGCGAGGGTGACGCGCGCCAGCGTGGCGCCGAGATGCAGGAACAGCGCGCCGGATGAGGCTTCCGCGATCATCACCTCGAGCACGGCCGGCGGGGGGGGCAGCTTCGCGCCGCCGACGAACAGCGCGGCAATCCACCAGGTCGCGAGAAACAGGGCGAACGACAGAAGACGCAGCACCTCAATCTCCGGGGACCGCGTGATAGAACGTGCCCGGATCGAGCTCGGCCGCCGGGCCGACGAGGTCGCGGCCGCCGATCTCGGCCAGGACGCGGTAGAGCACGCGCGCGTCTTTCTCCTCGTCGTCGATGCTCCGGCGCGGAATGCCGTCGCGATAGCGGTCGCGATAGGTCTTGAGCATGGCTGCATCGCTCGTGCCGGTGAGCGGCGCGATCTTGTCCCAGGCCGCATCCGAGGTCACCAGCAGCTCCTTGGCCTTGCGCGTCATTGCGATGAAGCGCGCCACGGCGTCGCGATGGCTCGCGGCCCAATTCTCGTCGAAGACGTAGCCGACGGCGGAGACCGCGCCTTTGGCACCGAGCTTCGGCAGAATGTCCTCGATGCCGGCGAGGCGGCGAAATCCCTTGGCCTCGAGCTGGGCACAGAAATTCCAGAAATTGAGGCTCGCCTCCATCTCGCCGTCGAGCGCCTTGGCGGCGATCAGGGGTGGGGCGCCGTAGGCAATGGTCGCCTCCGACTTCAGGTCGATGCCATCCTGCTTCATGCTCGCCTGGAGCAGCAGCCAGCTCTTGTCGATCGCCCCGCCGGCGACCGCGAGCTTGCGCCCCTTCAGGTCGGCGAGCGTCTTGATCGGAGAGGATGCGGGTACCATCACTGCGCCGAGCGCGCTGGAATAGGGATAGAAGGTGAGCTTGGCACCGAGCGCGCGCTCGCGCGACACCCACAGCCAGTCTGACAGGATGATGTCGGCACTGCCTGCGCGCATCGCGATCTTGCCGGCCTCGGTGCTCGCGAGCTCGGTGACCTCGAGCGAAAGGCCCGCCTCCTTGTCGAGGCCGCTCGCGCGGATCGCGGCCAGCTCCCAGGAAAATGTCCCGGTTTTCTGCACCGCAAGGCGGATCGTATCCGCGGCGCGGCCGGGCGCGGCCAATGTCAGCGCCAGCGTCGTCGCGAGCGCAAATGTCCGACCAAATGCCCTTATCACGCCAAATGCTCTCATCACCTTGTGAGCCGTTTCCTCTGACAGAGTGCTTTTCAGGACAATACGCATAGCATAGCTTTGGTCGCAACCCGCGGGAGGATGCGCATGAAACTGGCCGGACAGCTACGACCGATTGTCGCCGCATTGACGGTGCTGGCGGCGACCGCGTGCGTGGCGCGGGCCGAGGAGGCCAATGATTATCCGACGTCGGCGCGCGCGGAGTACGTCTATGGCTGCATGAAGGCCAATGGCGAGAGTCGGCAGTCGATCGAGCAATGTTCCTGCTCGATCGACGTGGTCGCCTCGATCGTCACCTATGAGCGCTACGTGACCGCCGAGACCGCGCTCAGCATGTCCCAGGTCCGCGGCAATCTCGGCGTCCAGTTCCGCACCTCCGAGCAGGCGAACACGGCAGTGAACGATTTGCGGCGCGCGCAGGCGGAAGCCGAGGTGAGGTGTTTTTGATTTAGTGCTGTCATTCCGGGATGGTCCGAAGGACCAGACCCGGAATCTCGAGATTCTCAGGTGCGCAATTGCGCACAATAGCTCGGTCCTGCGGACCGGCCCGGAACGGCGGCCTGACTATTACGTCCCCGGCTTCTCTACATCCCACTCATTCCGGAACACGTGCCCATCCGTGTCCTTTGCTTCCGCGCGGAAACGCTTGGCGCCGTTGGAGACATAGGTGAAGCGCAGATTGGGATCTTCCGAGATCGAGATGCCGCCTTCCATCGACAGCACGGGGCTGTCGTCCTGCGTCAGCTTCAGCTGGTTGACGAAGAAGGCGGGAATGTAGAGCTGCGTGACCTGGTCCATCTGCAGGCCGGAATTGTTGGGATGGCCGATCATGATCTGCGCTTCGCGGATGCGGCTCGCGGGCGCTTCCTCGCGCGCGAACTGCCGGTAGCGCATCTGGCCGAGCCGGTTTTGCGCTTCCTCGGCGTTCTTTCCTGCCGGTGCCGAGCAGCCGCCGGAGGCTTTCACATAGACTTTCGAGACATAGAGCTGGCCATCGCTGAGCTCGGCCACCGCGTGCACATCGGTGTAATTGTTGACACGCACGCGCGTCGAGATCTCGGTGACATTGGCGTCGGAGCCGAGCTCGAACTTCGCCGCCATCGGCGCCGGGTTACGGTCGATCACGAGCGTGATCGAACGGATACGGCGGCTATCTGCGGGTGACAGCTTGCTGCGCAGGGTCACCGGCACGATCGCCGCGTCCTCTGCGCGATACGGCATCTCGATGCCGATGACGGCGCTGCCGTCGTTCATCGCACGGCTATTGAAGATGTCCTGCACCAGGCCCGGCCAGGGATCGTCAGCCTCTTCAGCCCGCGCCGGCGCGGCGAAGGCGATGCCGAGCAGTAGGGCGATCAAGGGCAGGTGGCGTGTCCATCGGGTCATGGTCATGGTCCCCGGAGTCAGCGAAGCTGATCTCCTTCACCTATCGTAGCGCGCCTGCTACTCCCATTCAATTTCCGAAAATGCTGCAGTTGCGTTCCGGGCGTTGTAATCGCCGAACAACTCCCAGCGCGGCCGCTCCTGCGCAGCCGCCTTGTCGGCCGCGGCTCGGATCGGCTCGCCGTTCTTGTTCAGCGTGCGGACGTCAGACAGCAGCGTTGACAAGTAACGCCGCTCATCGGCCAGCGCGGCAGGCCAGTCGCTCACGGGGCCGTGACCGGGAACGACGCGTTGCGCCGGGACGGTCTCCAATTCCTTCAACGTGTCGAGCCAGCCGCGAATGCTGCCGTCCATGACCGGAATGTGGCGAAGAAAGACGAGGTCGCCCGCGAACAGGGTTTTCGTCGTCTCGTCGTACACGGTGACGTCGCTGTCGCTGTGCCCGGTCCGCCAGGCGCGCAAGACGAGGCGGCGCGACCCGAGATCGAGCGTCATCGTGTCCGAAACCAAGAGGGTCGGGGCAACGATCTTCACGGGATCGATCAACGCGCTGCCCATGATGCGGCGAAAATTATCGAGATAGTAGGGGCCGCGCGTCGCGAGTGCCTGCGGCAGCTTGCTGTGACCGACGAAGCTGGTGTCTCCGGCGGCGAAGGCCGCGTTGCCGAAGACATGGTCGGGATGGCCGTGGGTGTTGATGACGTAGCGAATCGGCTTGGGCGTGTGGGCCCGCACCGCGGCTAGCAGGGCCTCGCCTTCGCGGAGGCTGCCGCCGGTGTCGATGACGGCCACGGCATCATCGCCCACGATGAAGCCGACATTGGCAATGTCACCCTCGTTCTCGCGGGTCATCAGGGCAATGGTCCCGGAGTGTACGAAGATTCCCGGTGCGACTTCGCTCACAGGCAATTCGGCCGCCCCGGCCCGTGCTAGCGTTACGATCCCCAGCAGGGACAAGGCTGCGATCACTCGAGCGATGCGAGACACTTTTCCGCCTCAGTTCAAAGGGTTGCTGCATTGCACTGCAACAAAGCAAAGCCAGCAAAGTCTGGCAAAACATGGCGCGTCATGCGTTGCATGGATAGCATTCAAACAAAACGAGGAGGAAGCGCGATGACGGAGGCCGGACGACATCGTCGCTGGTTGTTTTCACTGGGGGTCCTGGTTGCGTCCTGTGCGTTCGGCGATGTCGCCATCGCGCAGACCAATGACAGCGGCGACCTCTCGTTCGAGCTGGTCGACCCGAACGTGCTGCGCGTCTGCGCCGATCCGCGCAATCTGCCGTTCTCGAACGAGAAGGGCGAGGGGTTCGAGAACAAGCTGGCCGAGCTGTTTGCCGACAAGCTCAAGAAGAAACTCGACTACGTCTTCTTCCCGCAGGCCACCGGCTTCGTGCGGATGACGCTGGGCGCGCATCGCTGCGACGTCATCATGGGCTTTCCGCAAGGCGATGACGTCGTGCAGGGCACCAACCCCTATTACCGCACGTCCTACGCGCTGGTCGCCAAGGCCGGCAGCGGGCTCGAGGAGGTCGATACGCTCGAGGACCCGAAGCTGAAGGGCAAGCACGTCGGCATCGTCGCCGGAACGCCGCCGGCGACCAACATGGCCATTGCCGGCCTGATGAGCGATGCAAAACCCTATCCGCTGATGATCGACACGCGCTACGACAATTCGGCGCAAGCGATGATCGACGACCTCGCCGCCGGCAAGATCGACGCCGGGGTGCTGTGGGGACCCATGGCCGGCTACTACGCGAAGAAGGTCGGCTCGCTTCACGTCACGCCGCTGGTGAAGGAAACCACGGGACCGAAGCTGGTCTATCGCATCGGCATGGGCGTGCGCCCCGCCGACCAGAACTGGAAGCGACAGCTCAACAAGCTGATCCAGGAGAACCAGGGCGAGATCAACAAGATCCTGGTCGACTTCGGTATACCGCTGCTCGACGAGAGCGATCGGCCGCTCAGCGCGGAGACGGCCAAGAAGTCACCATGAGGCGGCGTCTTGCCGCTGCGCTCGTCGTTGCCGCGTTGGCGGTGCCGGCATCCGCGCAGCAGCAGGAGCCGTTCGAGCCCGAGGGTTATCGCGCCGACAATTATCGCGCACCGGTGCCGGCGACGCTCGTCGGCGCGCGCGTGCTTAACACGGTGGAAGCCGAAGCGATCTGGCGCGCCAAGAGCGGTGCGTTCGTCGACGTGCTGCCGCGCCCGCCGAAGCCGAAGAACCTTCCCGCAGGCACGGTGTGGCGCGATGCGCCGCGCAAGAACATTCCGGGCAGCATCTGGCTGCCGGATACCGGCTACGGCAGTTTGCCCCCGGCCATGGACGATTATCTCCAGCGTGGCCTCGCACAGGCCTCGCGTGGCGACAAGGCCGCGCTACTGGTGATCTATTGCCTCGCCGACTGCTGGATGTCCTGGAACGCCGCCAAGCGCGCGCTGGCGTATGGCTATTCCAACATCGCCTGGTACCCCGACGGCACCGACGGCTGGGAGCGCGCCAAGCTTCCCACCGACGAATCCCAGCCGGAGCCGCGGCCGGAGCAGTAGCTGTCTCGATGAGAGGCGCACAGCCTCCCCTCGCCATTGCGAGCCAACGGGTCCGCGCGAAGCGCGGCCCGATGACAGGCTCCGCGAAGCGATCCAGAATCTTTCCCCGGAGGGACTGGATTGCTTCGTCGCAAGAGCTCCTCGCAATGACGAGGTGAGACTCAGCCCTACTGCTTCTGCAGCTTCGTCAGCGTGCCCGTGCCGTTGTTGTCCGTTGCAGAATAGTTCACCCTGTCGCCGGCATGAACGGCCTCCAGCATCGCGGCGTCCTTGGTTTTGTACTCCTGGAGCGCGCCGGCGCCGCCAGCGCTGCCACCGACGGTGCCTTTCTGCGTCTGCTGGATCGAGATCGTGCCATTGAGCCGATCGATCCGCATGACCATTCCGGTCATGTCGTCAGCAAGAGCGCTGGTTGCGAGCATGCTGAGGGCCGCAGCGCCCGCAAATATGAATCTTGTGGTTCCCATCGAGGCCTCCCGACGTCTTGGAGTTCACTTCGACAAGCCATCCTAGATCGATTTGGTTCCGGCAGATAGCAGGCCAAAGGTTAACCGGGCCGATCCGGGAACCTGTCCTGGCCCGCCAGCGAGGCGGGCGCTATTCCATTTCCTGCTGGATCACGCGGCCAAGCGCGAACAGACGCTGGTCGATCGTGGTTGGAACCTCGCAGACGAATCGCACGACCTTGTGACGGTCCTCGAAAATGCGGGTCTTCCAGATCAGTTCGTTGCCGAGCGCTTCGACCTTGGCCTCGTCGCGCGGCGTCGCGCCCTGCAGCTCGTGAAGGGCGATCGTCTCCTCGCGAATCTTGTCGGCGGACTCGCGCTGCTTGCGGCTGACGCGTTCGAGCCCGGCCATCACCTGGGAGCGCTGGGCATTGAGCGTGTCGAACAGGCCGGCGAACAGGAGCTTTGCCTTCGCGGTCTTGTCAGTGGCGGAGGCGGCCAGAAATTCCTTCACGGACTTTTCGGCCTCATCGAGCGGCGTTTTGCGCGCCGACAATTTTGCGACCAGCGCGCTGACCTTGGCGTCGTCCTTCCACTTGTTCTGGACGTCGTCGAGCGCCGGGCCGGCCCAGACGGCGGCAAGCGAAATCTCCGGCACCTTGGCTTGCGTGCAGGGCCAGTCGGGATAGCGCGGATCGGCCGCGCGCGCGGCCGTGCCCGACAGCGCCAGCGCCACTACAGCCATCGCCAGAACCTTCATCCTTCGCCTCCTGCGGGCCCCCGTCGCGCCAGCCCACGCGAGGGATCATAGGCCAAAATCGCGCCGATCATGAAGACGATTGTGCAAGCTGCGACCACCGCCAGCGAGATCCAGTTGATTTGCCCGTAGAGTGCAAAGCGTATCAGCTCGACCGCATGGGTGAACGGATTGGCCTCGCAGAGATAGTACAGATAAGGGCTGCCCTCCTGCACCCGCCACAGCGGGTAGAGCGCGGACGAGGCGAAGAACATCGGGAAAATGACAAAATTCATTACCCCGGCGAAGTTCTCGAGTTGCTTGATGCCGGAGGAGATCAGCATACCGAGCGAGCCCAGCATCAGCCCGGACAGGATCAGCGCCGGCAGCACGGTCAGATAGCCCGATGACGGCGGGGTGATGTCCCAGAACCAGGCGATCAGCAGGAACGCATAGACCTGGAGCAGCGACACCGCCGTGCCCGCCAGCAGCTTGCAGAACAGCAGGAACCCGCGCGGCAGCGGGCTCACCAACAGCGTGCGCATGTTGCCCATCTCGCGGTCGTAGACCATCGAGAGCGAGGACTGCATACCGTTGAAGAGCTGGATCATCGCCATCAGCCCGGGCGCGATATAGACCTCGTAGAGGATGTAGGTCTCGTAGGGCGGGATGATGGAGATGCCGAGCACCTGACGGAAGCCGGCGGCGAAGATGAACAGCCACACCAGTGGCCGCACAAGCGCCGAGACGAAGCGTTCGCGCTGATGCAGGAAGCGCAACCCCTCGCGCCAGACGATTCCGGTGAGGCAGGTCAGGTACTGCTGGGCCGAGAAGCCGCGCGGGGCGTCACGCGTGGTGATGCTGCTCATGCGCCGCCTCCCGGCAGGGTTTGCGCGCCGGTCAGGCGCATGAAGGCGGTGTTGACATCCTGCGCGCCTGTTGCGGTGACGACGCGGTTCATCGGCCCCTGCGCCAGCACCTTGCCCTGGTGCAGCACCACGAGGTCGTCACTGGGCATGATCTCGTCGAACAGATGCGTGGCCCAGAGCACGCCGATGCCTTGCTCCGTCACGAGCTGGCGGACCTGGCTGATGATGTCGGCGCGCGCCTTGACGTCCAACCCGACGGTCGGCTCGTCCAGCAAAAGCAGCCGCGGCCGGTGCAGCAGCGCACGGGCGATTTCCAGCCGCCGCATCTGTCCGCCGGAGAGATCGCGCACCTTGCTGCCGGCGCGATCAGCGAGCCCGATGCGGCCGAGCAGCTCGGCGCTGCGTGCGGCGGCTTCGCTCCGGCTGATGCCGTGGAGCGCGGCGTGATAGAGCAGGTTCTGCGTCAGCGACAGGTCGAGATCGAGCGTGCGCGGCTGGAACACAACGCCGAGTAGCCGCAGCGCCTCGCCGGGGCTTTTGCTGATGTCATGGCCGAAAATGCCGACCCGGCCGCTTTGGATGCCGAACAGGCGCGTGATCAGCGAGAACAGCGTGCTCTTTCCGGCGCCGTTGAGGCCGAGCAGGGCGGTAAAGCTCGCCGGCTGCACGTTGAAGGAAACGTCGATCAACGCACGCCGCTGCCCATAGGAATGACTGACGCCGTCGATCGACAGCGCCGGCACCGCCGCCGTGTTGGGCTTCGGCGCCTCCTGTGGTTCGGGACTCGGGGCAGAGCTGGTCATGGCGCGATCGTGATGCCCCAGGGCAGTTCGCCCACCTGAATCGTCTTGATCACCTTTTGCGCGGCGACGTCGATGACGGAGACGTCGTTCGACACGCCGTTGGTGGTGAGCAGGTATTTTTCATCGGGCGTGAACGCCATGTGCCAGACCCGCTGACCGACCAGCAGATATTTCGTCACCTTGCGCGAGGCGACGTCGACGACGGCGATGCGATTGGCGGGGCCGAGCGCGACGAAGGCGGTCTTGTCGTCCTTGGTCATGCCGATCCCGACCGGCTGGATCGCCTCTTTCCGCAGGCCCGGGATCTCGAACGTGACCTTGCCAATCACCTCATGCTTTTTCGGGTCGATCACCGAGACCGTGCCGCCGATCTCGGAGGAGACCCACACTTCGGAAGCATCGTGCTTGAACTCGGCAAAGCGCGGCCGCGCATCGACCAGCACGTTGGCGACGATCTGGCGCGACGCCGTGTCGATGAAGTGCGCCATGTTGGTCGTTTCCGACGTGTTGATCAGCGTCTTGCCGTCGGGGCTGATGGTCATGCCCTCGGGCTCGACGCCGACCTGGATGTCGCCGAGCCGGGCGCGCTTCTCGAGGTCGATCACGGTCACTGTATTGTCGTTCTCGTTGGCGACATAGAGGAACTTGCCGGCGGCATCCTGCGCGAACAATTCCGGGTCGGGGCCGGAGGGCAGGCTGTCCACCACGGCTTGCGTCTTGGCGTCGATCACCTGGATGGTGTCGTCGTCGCCGACGGCGACCATCACGAACTTGCCGTCGCGCGTGAAATCGATGCCGCGCGGGCGCTGGCCGACCTTGATGGTCTTGGTCACGGTCCAGCTCTCGGTGTCGATCACCGTGACCGTATTGCTCTTCTCGTTCGAGACATAGGCGATGAACGCATGCGCGGGTGCCGCCGCCAGCGCCAGTCCGGACAAGAGCCCCACACGCCACATGCGCAACATTTGCGTTCTCACTTCAGCTTGCATTTGCTCTCCGGGCGGTCGTAGCCGAGCGTATCGAGCTCGGAGACCTGGTGCAGGAAACCCTCCTGCGGCGAGACCGACACCACCATGCGGCCATCGACCAGCAGGATCGGCTGGCGCAGCTGCAGATTCCAGTCGCGCAAGGTCAATCGCGTGCCCTTGAAGGCGGCGACCGAGAAGTCCGGGCCCTTGATGAAATCAGTCACCTTCTTGACGTCGCTGGAATTGGTGCGCGAGGTGGCCTCGCCGATCATGCGGGCCGCGGTCCAGGCCTGCATGTCGAGCGCGGTCATGCGCCGCGAATTCAGCTTCATGAAGCGGTTCTGCATCTGGATCGCGCCCCATTGGTCCTGCGCGGCGTCCCAGCTGCGCGGCACGAGGCCGGCCGAGCCTGCGACGGGGCGGGGATCCCAGGTGCGGTAGGGCAGGTAGGCGCCGAACACCTCGCTCTCGTCGGCGGCGACCAGCACGTCATAGGCAGGCGCGCCTTGCGTGAACACCGGCATCTGGCGCTGGATCAGCGTCACGCCGCTATCGGTGCGGCGCGCGCCGCCCTTGTCCTCGAAGGTTTTCTCCTGGACGATCTTGGCGCCGAACCGCGTGGCGGTGCGCCGGAGCGCGTCCGCGAACAGCTTGTCCTCGTCATGCGAGCCGACCACGAGCAGCCAGCGCGACCACTTTTTCCAGACCAGATATTGCCCGAGCGCATCCGCCAGCATCGCCCGTGTCGGCGCGGTGTGGATCACGTTGGCACGGCAATCGGCCTCGCGCAGCCGCTCGTCGATCGCCCCTGCGTTGAACAGAAGCGTGCCACGGTCGCGCAAGGCGTCCGAGATTTTCAGCAGCGCGTCGGCCGGCAGGTCGGTGATGATGAAGCCGTTCTTCTCCGCGAGCGCGGTCGCAGCCTGGACGACGTCCTCGCCTTCCTTGATCCGGCGCTCTTCCAGCGCGAACCGCTGGCCCAGGAATTTACCGGTGGTGTTGTTGTCCTCGATCGCGAGGCGCGCGCCGGCGACGCCGTCATTCTCCGCGGGCTGCTCGACCAGCGACAGTGTGGATCTGGTGCCGGCGAGGCCGAGATAGCCGACGCCGATCAGGGCAGGCTCCGCCGCGAGCGCGCTCGTCGCAGCAAGACCTAAGCCAATCAGGCCGACCAACCATCGGATCATGTTTCCTCCGAACGATCTCCCCGGCTTGACCGCAGGTGGAGAATTGTCTCTGCTTCAAACATGACCGATTTGGCAGGGCATGCAACCCCGCATTTCGTCCCTGCGCGCGCGAGGCCTGGAATCACGATCATGCGAGCATTGATGATGATCGCCGCTTTGCTGTTGACGCCTTCGCTCGCGCGCGCCGATCCACCGAAGCTTGCCGTGTTCGATTTCGAGCTGATCGATACCAGCCTGCCCGGGGAGTTCTACGGCTCCAGGCCCGAAGAGGCGCGGCTCGTGCTTATCAGCGAGCAACTGCGCAAGGAATTGACGGAGTCCGGCAGGTTCCAGGTGCTTGACATCGCGCCGGTCAGGGATGCCGCCCGTCACGCCAACTTACAGGCCTGCGGCGGCTGCGATCTCAAGCTCGCGGGCGAATTGGGCGCTGACCTCGAGATCACCGGCATGGTGCAGAAGGTCTCGAACCTGATCATCAATCTCAACATCTATTTGCGCGACGTGAAGACCGGCAACATGATCGCCGCCGCCAGCGCCGACATGCGCGGCAACACGGATGAAGCCTGGACCCGCACGATGAGCTACCTGATCCGCAACCGGCTATTGGCGCCGAATTACGGCAAGCGGGAGTAGGATATTCTCTCAGCGAGTTGGGAATCGTGGGGTGGGCAAAGGCGCACTTGCGCCGTGCCCACGATCAATCAATGATTCGAGAGAAATCGTGGGCACGCTTCGCTTTGCCCACCCTACGATACTGTCCTCACGAACAGTCGCGCGAGCGGATAGATACCCCTCATCCGGCGCTTCGCGCCACCTTCTCCAAGGGGAGAAGGAAGAAGGGAGATCACCCCTTCAGCTTCTCCGCATGCCAGTGCAGATGATCGCCCATGAAGGTCGAGATGAAATAATAGCTGTGGTCATAACCCGCCTGCCGCCGCAGCGTCAGCGGGATGCCCGCCTTGGTGCAGGCGGCTTCGAGCAGCTCCGGCTTGAGCTGTTCTTTCAGGAAATTGTCGGCCTCGCCGACGTCGACCAGGAAGCCGGAAAACTTCGCGCCGTCCTCGATCAGCGCCACCGTGTCGTGGCCGCGCCAGGCGTCCTTGTTCGGTCCGAGATAGCCGGTCAGCGCCTTGGTGCCCCAGGGCACGAGCGAGGGCGCCACGATCGGCGCGAACGCGCTCGCGGCGCGAAAACGGTGCGGGTTGCGCAGCGCCACCGTCAGCGCGCCATGGCCGCCCATCGAATGGCCCATGATCGATTGCCGCTTGGCGTCGACGGGAAAATTTCCCGCCACGAGCTTTGGCAGCTCCTCGGTCACATAGCTCCACATCCGATAATTGCGCGCGAACGGCTCCTGCGTGGCGTCGACATAGAAGCCGGCCCCTAAGCCGAAATCATAGGCGTTGTTGGCATCACCCGGCACGTCGGCGCCGCGCGGTGAGGTGTCGGGCGCGACGAAGATCAGGCCGAGCTCGGCGCAGGCTTTGCGGAATTCGCCCTTCTCGGTGACGTTCGCATGGGTGCAGGTGAGCCCGGACAGATACCAGACCACCGGCAGCTTGGCGCCGTCGGCATGGGGCGGAACATAGACCGAGAACACCATGTCGGTTCCGGTCGCCTGGCTCGCATGGCGATACACGCCCTGCACGCCGCCGTAGGATTTGTTGGTCGAGACAGTCTGAATCGTCATGCCTTCACTCCGTGGCATCTCACCACATCAATATTGCAACGCTTGTGTGACCGAATTTGTGGCAGCTGCCTGCGTCAGGCAACACCGCTGTCGATCGCCAGCCGCACCAGCTCGACCGAGGTCTTCACCCCGAGCTTCTGGCGCATGATGGACGAGGTGTTGGCGACCGTCTTATAGGACGATTGCACCAGCCAGGCGATCTCGGACAGGCTCTTGCCGGCGCTGAGCAGCCGCAGGATCTCCATCTCGCGCGCATTCAGCTTCGACAGCGGGCTTTGCGCCAGCGTCGGTCCTGCGAAGGCGATGCTGCGCGCGATCGCGCTCGGCAGGTAGGTGCCGCCGCCGCCGACAGCACGGATCGCCTCGACGAGGTCGTCGGGGTCGCCGGTCTTGGAGACGTAGCCCTTGGCGCCGCACTCGATCGCGCGCGCGGCAAAGGCCGGATCGTCGTTCATGCTGAACATGATGATGCGGGCCTCGGGCGCGCGCTCGAGGATGCGGCGTGCGAGCTCGAAGCCGGAGACGGTCGGCAGGTTGATGTCGATGATGCAGAGGTCGGGGCGCTCGACGATGAAGACGCACTCGCCGTCCTCGGCGTCGGCGGCCTCGAGAATCTCGATCTCGCCCTCGTCGGCCAGCACGGCACGGCAGCCGGAGGCGACAATGGGATGATCGTCGACGATCAGAATGCGCATAGGCGTTTCCTTGTGACAGCACCGGCCTGTTTCGCGCCCGGCCGGGATTGCTGTACGCTTCCGATTAGATATCCGCCGCTTCGCCGCTGTCAACGTCATCGGACAGCGGCGGGCGAGGCTTCGCGAGGCACGGGCGACACCAATGTGGCAAAATCTATCCTTGCGCGGGCGCATCAACCTTCTGCTGGCACTGCTGCTGGCGCTGGGGCTCGCGGTCAATATCGGCCGCCAGGTCGCGGAGGCAGGTCCCCGCGTGCAGGCCGAGGACCAGAGCGTGATCCGGCTCGCGCGCGAATTCATCGAGATGATCGTTGCCGATCTCAACGAGGCGCCAGATCCGGATGCGAGGCTGAACCAGATCGCGCGCGATCTCAGCCGCCTGCGCCATGTCAGCATCACGCTTCGGGACACCGGCGGCAATGCGCAGGCGCCGCCCCGGCTTGATGCCGATAGCGACACAAGCGGGCCGCCGGCCTGGTTCGTCAGCCTGGTCCATCCCGAGCAGACCGCGGTGAGCGTGCCGGTCTCGATCCGTGGCAAGCCCGGCTCGCTCCTGATCACCTCGCATCCCGATGACGAGATCGCGGAGATCTGGGACGGCATCGTGACTCAGCTCGAGGTCGGCACGGCGATCGCGCTGGCGCTGTTTTTCCTGATGATGAAAGTGGTCGGCCGGGCGCTGGCCCCGCTCCAGTCTCTGGCCGAGGCAATGGGGAAGCTCGAAGGCGGACATTACGAGGCCCGCGTCGCACCGGGCGGCGCGCCGGAGCTCGCTGCAATCTGCACCAAGCTCAACCACCTTGCCGCAACCCTCGGTGAGGCGGTCGAGGACAAGCGGCGCCTCGCCGAGCGGGCGGTGTCGCTCCAGGACATCGAGCGCAAGGAGATCGCGCGCGAGCTCCACGACGAGTTCGGGCCGTATCTGTTCTCGCTGCGGGCGCATGCCGGCGCGCTGGCGAAGCAGGCGGATGGACGCGTCCCGAATGCGGAGGCGGTGCGAAAACATGGCAGCGCCATGCTGGAGCAGATCAACGCGCTGCAGCAGTTTAACCGCCGCGTGCTGGAGCGCCTCCGCCCCGTCGGCCTTGCCGAGCTCGGGCTGCGCCAGGCGCTCGAATCGCTGTCGCGGCTGTGGCGGGAGTCGCATCCCGATGTCGCCATCGAGACCGTGATCTCGCCGTCGCTGGGGGTCACCGGGGAGACCGCCGATCTCACCATCTATCGCATCGTGCAGGAGGCGCTCACCAACGTGTTCCGCCACGCCGGCGCGACCTCGGTCAATGTCGTCATCGAGCCGGCGCAGCAGATGGCGCAGGACGGTCGCTTTTGCGCCCGGGTGCGGGTCAGCGACAATGGCCGTGGCATGGAGCCGGGCCAGAAGCTCGGCTTCGGCCTCGTCGGCATGCGCGAGCGGATTCTGGCGCTGGGCGGCACGCTCAACGTTGTCTCCGGCGACGGCGGATTGACCGTGGAAGCGCTGGTTCCGACCGCGGCCGCCTGACCGCTCCCGAAGCGATCGGGAATAATTCCCGATTTGGTCGGGAAAACGGGAGCCGATATTGCCCGACCTTTTGTGGCTGGCGGGATTGCGACTGCCGAATACACTCGTTCCGACCAATCGGCGAAAATCAAAACAGCCGGTGGTCACGGATGGGAAGGCGGGGATGGGCAAGGTTCTTTCGTTCAAGCGTCGTTTGTTGATGGCCTCGGTGTCGACCGGTCTGGTGTCCGGGGTGGTCTTGGCGAGCCCCGCCGGGGCCGCGCAGGACGAGGAGACCAACGTCCAGAATCTGCCGCCGGTCGAAGTGGCGGCGCCGCCGCCGTCGGTGGCGAGACGTACTGCGCCGGTGCGACCGGTTGCGCATATCGGGGCAGCCTCGTCCGCCAGTCCCCGGACCCGCATCTATGTCTATCCGACCGCGCCGGGCACCGGCAGGGGTCTCGATGTCGACAAGGTCCCGTCGGCGATCAACGCCGTCGATGCCAGCCAGATCAAGCGCACCGGCTCGCTGAACGTCACCGACGCGCTGCGCGACAACATCGCCGGCGTCAACATCACCGAGGTCACCGGCAATCCGTTCCAGCCCGATGTCGAATTCCGCGGCTTTGTGGCTTCGCCCGTGACCGGCACGCCGCAAGGCCTTGCCGTGTACCAGAACGGCGTCCGCATCAACGAAGCCTTCTCGGACGCCGTCAATTGGGACCTGATCCCGACCGCCGCCATCAGGTCGGTGACGCTGGTGACCAACAATCCCGCCTTCGGCCTCAACGCGCTGGGCGGCGCCATCAACCTGCAAATGAAGGACGGCTTCACCTATCAGGGCGCCGAGATCGACGTGATGGGCGGCTCGTTCGGCCGCGTCCAGGGCTCGGCGCAATGGGGCAAGCAGGTCGACAAGAACTACGGCGTCTATGCCGCGCTCGAAGGCTTGCGCGACAACGGTTTCCGCAATTTTTCGCAATCAACCGTGCGGCGCTTCTATGGCGATGTCGGCTACAAGGCAGGCGACAGCGAATTTCACGCCAATATGGGCGTCGCCAAGAACGATTTCGGCGCCAGCGCCACCGTTCCAGCCGAGCTGCTCGACAAATATTGGGGCGCGACCTACACCACGCCGCAGACCACCTCCAACCGCGTCGGCTATCTCAACCTGACCGGAAAGGCCGATCCGACGCCGACCTGGACGCTCGAAGGCACCGCGCATGTGCGCAGGTACGAGCAGAAGCTCGTCGACGGCAATCCGACCGACGTGCAGGAATGCGCCGCCTTGGGGCTGTTGTGCTTCGGCGACGATACGACGCCGGCGAATGGCACCAACGGCGCGCAGCTCGTCAATCCGTATCCGTTGGGGACCATCCTCGGCGAGATCGACCGCAGCACGATCCGTTCGACCAGTTTCGGTGTGTCAGGCCAGGCCACCAACACCGATCAACTGTTCGGGCATGACAATCGCTTCGTGATGGGCGCGACTTACGACGCCAGCGTGACGCGCTACAACGCCACCGCCGAGATCGGCTCGATCGGTGAAAACTACGTCGTCAGCGGCAGCGGCCTCTTCCTGGGGCCGACCGGTCAGCCGGAAACAGTTGCCGGTCCGGTCTCGCTGCGGACCGTCAACCAATATAACGGCTTGTATGCGATGGACACGTTCAACGTCACGGACGCCTTCGCCATCACCGGCGGCGGCCGTTTCAATGTCGCGCGCATCACGCTGGAGGATCAGCTCGGAACCGATCTCAACGGCGATCACACCTTCACCCGCTTCAATCCGGTGATCGGGGGCACTTACAGGATCACGCCGGGGCTGACCGCCTATGCCGGCTATTCCGAGGCCAACCGCGTGCCGACGCCGCTCGAGCTCGGCTGCTCCGATCCAGCCCGCCCCTGTCTCATCGCGGCGTTTCTGGTCTCCGATCCGCCATTGAAGCAGGTCATATCCAGGACCGTTGAAGCCGGCCTGCGCGGCACCAAGGAACTGAACATCGGCACGCTCGGCTGGAAGATCGGCGGCTTCCGCGCCACCAATAACGACGACATCGTCGCGATACCCGCGGTCGGACGGACCGGCTTCGGCTATTTCTCCAATGTCGGCCGTACCAGGCGGCAGGGCCTCGAGGCCGAAGTCAACATCAAGTCGCCCACGCTCCAGTTCCAGGCGAGCTATGCGTTCGTCGACGCGCGCTTCCTCGACCCGCTCGAGCTTGGCTCCGAAAGCCCGTTTGCCGATCCGACCACCGAGACCATCCGGGTCTCACCCGGCAACCAGCTTCCCGCGATCCCGCGCCACCGCATCAAGGTCGGCATCGACTATGCCGTGACCGACGTCTGGAAGGTCGGCGGCAACGCGCTGTTCGTCTCCAGCCAATACCTGGTCGGCGACGAGTCGAACCAGTTCGCGAAGCTGCCGTCCTATACGGTGTTCAACCTCCACACCTCCTACCAGGTGGCGAAGAACATCCAGCTCTACGGCAAGATCGACAACATCTTCGACAAGCGCTACGCGACCTACGGACAGTTCTTCGACCGTGACGCCCTGCCCAACTTCACCAACGGCGGTGCCGAGTTTACCGACCCGCGCTCGCTGAGCCCGGCAAGGCCCCGTGCGTTCTACGCGGGGATGCGGGTGACGTTCTAGGCACGGGCGCCGTGCAAGGCCAGCGGCTGAAGCATCGGCTCCGAGCGCCGCGGCCGGAGGCAGCGCCTCCTGTTCCGCGATAGCGCACGCTGAGCTTGCAGAATATCCCGCCTCCGGCATGATGGGCTCGGAGGCTCGCTTTGCTGTGGCGTTGAAGAATCCGGATGCCGTCGCTGCTATCGTTTCAGCGCTTCGGCACGTCTACGGTGACGAGGTCGCGCGACTTATGCTCGTCGAGGGCATGAGCCTCGCCGACCTGATCGATGCGATGTTTTCTGGGCCTTTGACGCATCGCGAGGCCGTTCGAGATATCACCGACGGATTGGACGATTTTGTCATTTCACCAGACCTGGGTCCCGTGTGGCACCTCAGGTACATCTATGGAGACGAGCCCGGCTCCCTCCACGTCGTGGATATGGAGATCGCCACGCCGAACGGCACGCTGGCAAGCAGAGACGTCTGGCTTCGTCTGGTCTCCTAGAGGAGGGCCGCCGTTGCGAGGTTGGCCCGCGGCTGCGTCGTCTTTACCAACCGGAAACCATGTCAAATGATCTGAAAATTTTAATGCAACTGCTTGGCTGTCTCCGCGTCAGTTCGTCGGAGGGCCCGTGTGATGACAGAGCGCCAATTGATGGAGCAGGAGTGCCAGATCGCACGTTATCGGCGCTTGGAGCGGGAGGTGACGGATCCGCTTGCCGCGTGCCTGCTTCACGGCATCGTCGAGGAGCTTGAAGCCGAGCTGCGCAAGGAAAGGCCGGATTGGCACGGGCCGCGTGATTAACGGTTTCTTAGCGCTAATCATGCGGATTGTTGCGTGGGAATGTCTAGGAGACTGCTCCCATGCTGAAGGACGGCACATATGCGGCGTGGTACAAGACGCCGATCGACCAAGGCACTGGGATCGTCCATGTCGCAGACGGGCAGATCTGGGGCCGTGACAGCCTGATGACTTATCACGGCTCGTGCCGGGTCGACGGAGATCGCTTCACCGCCACCGTATCAACGAAGCGTCACACCGACGGACGTGCAACGGTCTTCGGCGTGGAAGACGAACTCACCCTGGACATCGAGGGAAACTGCCCCGGCAAGATCGCGACTTACACCGCGACGGCCCAACAAGTGCCGGGAATGATCCTCAAGGGCACGCTCATTCTGACCGAACAGCAGCCGCCGGCAAGTGAACGAGCCGAGCAGTTCCCGGCATTCAATCCCGACAAGCTGCCAAAGCTGCCGAAGCGTTCGCGCTGAAAATTTTGGATCGCGATGCGTGACGTCACGAGCCAGCTGGCCGGCTGGCTCCAGCGAAGCGAGGGACATCATTTGTCCTCCAGCCAGCCCCGGGCGAGTATCGCGGCTTGTTGCAAGGTGATGCTTCGGACCAGCGGATCGGCATGACGGTGCACGAGTTGCCAATCCGTGCCATCCTTGCGGTAGACCTCGGTCACGCGCAGCGACCAGTCTTGAGCCGGCAATCCGCCCACTTCGGCCCGCTGGTGTTCGATCATGACGAGAACGACGAGCGCGTCCGATGCATAGGTTTGCAAGACTTCGAGCTCGGTTTCGCCTTCCCTGAAGTATCGTGACAGGTCGGCCAGGCGTTTGGGGCTCGCGTCGAATCCGCGACTGGCAGGCCCGCCGAAGGGCTGCATCAACGTGAAATCCGGCGCGATGCGGACGAGCCGGAGCCAGCGATCCATGTCGCCACGCATGAACGCGGCATTCTTCGCGCGAGCGCGTTCGACGAGGCTGGCTATCGCGTCGTTTGCGACGGCCTCATCGCCTGAAAGCTGAACGGACAGCGGAATTGCAGCCGTGGCGGCCATCATCGAGCGCCGCGACATCTTCTCCTGCCGGTCTGGCCAATTGTTCACACCGGGCGGTCTCTTGGTCATTTCAGGTCTCCTGATCGAACGACGAGCGACCCATCCATGAGACCTTGAACTTGATGAATCCAGCGATATGATTTCAGCATCATGCTGAACCAAATTGATCTATCCAGAATCGATCTGAATCTCCTCGTGCTCTTCCGCGTGGTTCTGGAAGAACGTCATGTCGCGCGTGCTGCGGGCCGGCTGAGCCTGACGCCGTCGGCTGTCAGCCATGCGCTTGGCCGGCTCCGTCTCCTGCTGAACGATCCGCTGTTTCTGCGGACACCCAAGGGCGTCGTTCCAACGGCGCGGGCCTTGGAGCTCGAGGAGCCCGTGACCGAGATCATCGCGCGCATCGAACAGCTGATCGGCTCGGCTGCACCGTTCGACCCCGCGAAGAGCCGCCGCCGGTTCACGATTGGCGCCCCCGATGCCGTACTGGTCTCGACATCCGTTCAGCTCCTGCGATCGATCGCGACTGCGGCCCCCCATATCGACCTCGCCCTGATCCACCTGATGCCTGCGCCGCGCGGCGGCGCGATCGGGGAGCCCTGGCACCAAAGCCTCGATATGCTCGAAAGACGCGAGCTCGATGTCGCAATGCTGCCGCTGCCGGCGGTATCGCCGCGATTCGAGGCGCGCAGGCTCTACGACGAGGATTTCGTGCTGGCCATGCGCAAGGGACATCCCCTCGCAAAAGCGCCCACCCGTGCTGCATTCTCGCACTCACAGCACCTGCTGGTGTCTCTCAGCGGCGAGGCGCGCGGCTTTGTCGATGAGATGTTGGCAAAGCGGGGCCTCGAGCGCCGCATCGCCTTGACCGTCCCGAATTTCATGATGGCGCTCGTCCAGCTTTCAGGATCTGATCTGATCGCAGCATTGCCGCGCCGATTGGTGGAGCACCACGCCGGCCGTTTCGGCTTGGTGTTCGTCGAGCTGCCTTTTGCGCGTAAACCGGATGCGATCCGCGCGATCGCAACCAAGGCGGCGATGAGAGACGCCGGCATCGCGTGGCTCATGCAGGTCGTGGTCAGCGCAATCGGAGCAGGTCGGCCCTAAAGCCCGAAAGGGTTTCATCCGACGCCGAAAGTGACGCTATTGTGTCTGCCGATCCGCGCCTTACCGAAGAGTAGGATTGGAGGATTACCTAACGAAGAGAGCGACCAGCAATACGGCGACCGGCAAAAGCCCGAAACAGGTCACAATAACCGTAAAGACCGTTTCGTTCGCGAAAGTCTGTCTGAGACGCCGACGCATGAGCCATGTGCTCCCAGCTTAACAGAGCTTCATTTGCGACCGAAGCATGCGCCAGCTAAACACAATCGCGAGCGAAGACAATGGTGGCGAAAATGGCCGGAGAAATCCCAAGCAATTCAGATGCAGCAGTGACGAAGCGCGAGAAGCAATCGGCGATTGTCGGCAGGTTGTTGGTGACGTGCTTCGTGGCGATGCGCAGCGGCTATCCTCGCAAGCACCTCGGCGCGGTGTTTGAAGAGCTGCTGGTCGCGATGATGATTCGCGTGAGCGACGAGCTCGGCGCACCGCCGCGTACGGCTTCCGACGTTTCCAAATATCTCGGGCTCCCGCGCTCGAACGTCCGGCGCTGCCTCAACGTGCTGATCAGCGAAGGCGTGGTCCGCAAGGTGAATGAGCACGGCCATACGGGCGAGCTGGACTGGCTCGCGTCGCGGATCGATGCGGAATATTTCGTCAAGATTCGGGGTGCGATCATCGCTGCGGCTGACGAGTTGAAGGCGCTGGACGCGGCATGACGCAGCACGCGCCGGCCTGTAGATCGGGGTGGGCCTTTCCGTGCCTCTTCAGGCATATCGATACTGGATGTGGCCACGCCCTTTCGGCTGCGAAGCCCAATTGCAGGTGTCCGGTCGTTCGACGGGTTTGACACCGCAATTCCGCATTCTGCTACCCTGAAACCTCGCTTCTCAAACCGCTCGCCACCCGCCATTGTGCGGCCGCAGCAATCATCTCAGGAGCAGCATCAATGTCGGACAAGGTCTCGCGTCGCCGGTTCGCGAAGCTCGCGGGGTTGTCCGCAGCGGGGGTGACAAGCCCGCTTGATCTCGTCGACGCCAGGCCGGCATCGCCGCCGCGCAGCGGCAGCGGTTTCCCGGCGGGCTTTGTCTGGGGCACGGCGACCTCGTCCTATCAGGTCGAGGGCGCGGTCAACGAGGACGGGCGAGGGGCCTCGATCTGGGACAAGTTCGTGCGCATCCCCGGCAAGATCGAGGACGGCACCAATGGTGACCGCGCCAATGAGCACTATCACCGCTACAAGGAGGATATCGCGCTCATCAAGGCGCTCGGCTGCAAGGCCTACCGCTTCTCGGTGGCCTGGCCGCGCTTGTTTCCGGACGGCGACGGCAAGCCTAATCCGAAAGGGCTCGACTTCTACAACCGTCTCATCGACGAACTCCTGAAGAACGGCATCGAGCCGTGGCTGACGCTCTATCATTGGGACCTGCCGCAATCGCTGCAGGATCGCTTCGGCGGCTGGCGCTCGACCGAAACCTGCAAGATCTTCGGCGACTACGCCGCCTACGTCGCCGAGCATCTGACCGACCGCGTCAAAAACGTGTTCACGCTGAACGAGAGCGGCCGCTTCGTCTATTTCGGTTATGGCATCGGCATCGACGCGCCGGGTGAGACGCTGCCGCAAGCCGAGGTCAACCAGATCAGGCACAACAGCGCGCTGGCGCACGGGCTCGCGGTGCAGGCGGTGCGCGCCCACGGCCGCCGCGGCACCAGAGTGGGGCCGGCCGAGAACATCGATGCCTGCGCGCCCGCGATCGACACGCCGGAGAACGTCCGTGCCGCGGAGATCGCGCTGCGCGAGATGAATGCCGGCTATCTCAACGTCATCATGACGGGCCGCTACACCGACGCCTTCCTGAAATTCGCCGGCCCCAACGCACCGAAATACACCGATGCGGAGCTGAAGATCATCTCCTCGCCGGTCGATTTCCTCGGCCTCAACATCTACGCACCGCAGAACTATGTGGTGGCCTCCGACCAGGGCGCGGGCTTCATGCCGCTGCCGATCCCGAAATCGTTCCCGCACATGAACTCGGACTGGCTGCGCGTCGGGCCGGAGACGCTCTATTGGGTGCCGAAGCTGGCGGCAAAGATCTGGAAAACGGATGCGATCTATATCAGCGAGAACGGCGCCTCCGGCGACGACGTCGTCACGCCGGACGGCAAGATCTACGACACCGACCGCATCATGTACCTGCGCAACTATCTCGCCCAGCTCCAGCGGGCGACCGCCGAGGGCGTGCCGGTGCGCGGCTATTTCCTCTGGAGCCTGATGGACAATTTCGAGTGGGTGTATGGGCTCAACAAGCGTTTCGGGCTGTACCACGTTAATTTCGACACCCAGGTCCGCACGCCGAAACTCAGCGCCAGCTTCTATCGCAACGTGATCGCGAAGAACGCGGCGGGGGCGTGATGTCCTCGCCTCTCCCCCGCGTGCGGGGAGAGGCCGGATTTTACGCGGAGCGGAAAATCCGGGTGAGGGGGAGCCTCCGCGAGTCCGTCTGTTACCGTTTTTGCCGAGGCAGCCCCTCACCCCAACCCTCTCAGGGCGAGCGTAGCTCGTCCCGACCCCGTAAGAACGGGGAGAGGGAGTGCAGCAGCCGCGCATTGACTCTCCTCTTCCCCTTATTCAGAACCGTCCTCAACAACCCACAACAAGAGGACAACGCCAATGGCTGACGCGCTGATCATCGATGCCTGCCGGACCCCGCGCGGCGTCGGCAAGGCCGGCAAGGGCGCACTTTCGGGAATTCATCCGCAGCAGCTCGGCGCCACCGTGCTGCGCGCGCTCGCGACGCGCACCGGCATCGACACCGCCGATGTCGACGACATCGTCTGGGGCTGCAGCGCGCAGGTCGCGACCCAAAGCGGCGATCTCGGGCGGATGTCGGCGCTCGATGCCGGCTATGACGTGCGCGCCAGCGCCGTGACGCTCGACCGGTTCTGCGGAAGCGGCATCACCAGCGTCAACATGGCGGCATCCTCGATCATGGCGGGCGCGGAAGACCTCGTCATTGCCGGCGGCTGCGAGATGATGTCGATGGAAGGACGCCGCGGCGGCGGCCCGATGATGATGGACGGCGGCAATCTGCGCCTGCGCGCGCGGCATCCGCAATCGCATCAGGGCGTCTGCGCGGATGCGATTGCGACGCTGGAAGGCATCACGCGAAGGGACGTCGACGCGCTCGGGCTGGAGAGCCAGAAGCGCGCAGCGCATGCTATGGCGAACGGCCACTTCAATAAGAGCCTCGTGCCCGTCCATCGCGAAGACGGCAGCCTCGCGCTCGACCACGAGGAGTATCCGCGGCCGCAGACCACGATGGAGGGCCTCGGCAGCCTGAAGCCGGCCTTCCCGGCGATCGCCGACTATGCGCTCGACGACAAGGGCACGACCTATCGCGGCCTGATCCTGCAGAAATATCCTGATCTCGAGATCGACTTCATGCATCACGCCGGCAACTCGTCCGGCGTTGTCGACGGCGCCGCCGCGATCCTCTTGGCCTCGCCCGCCTACGCCAGGGCGCATGGCCTTAAAGCCCGCGCCCGTGTCGTCGCGATGGCGAACATGGGGGACTCGCCGACCCTGATGCTGAACGCGCCGGTGCCGGCCACGCGCAAGGTGCTGGCGAAGGCCGGCCTGACCGTCGACGACATAGACCTGTTCGAGATCAATGAGGCGTTTGCAGTGGTTGCGGAAAAATATATCCGCGACCTCAAGCTCGATCGCGCCAGGGTCAACGTCAATGGCGGCTCGATCGCGCTCGGCCATCCCATCGGTGCCACCGGCTCGATCCTGATCGGCACCGTGCTCGACGAGCTCGAACGGCGCGACCTCAAGCGTGGTCTCGTCACCATGTGCGCCGCGGGCGGCATGGCTCCGGCCATCATCATCGAGCGTATCTAGCGCGGGCGAAGCTCGCCGCGCCCCCTGTGGGAATAGGGTGAGGGAGCAGGTGAGACGCCACAACGCGACGATCTAGCCTTATTTTCTAGGGCGAAACGCGCTTCTCCGCGCACAAAGAGGCACCTCGTCGCTTGTCGAAAGCGGCGAATCAGCTTTAGCAAGGTTGCGTGCGGGCCTTTGAAACAAGGTAAAATCCGCTGCCCGAGGCTTCTCCCGCTCCGGAAGTAGCTAAAAAGCAGGGTTTTTTGCCGCTGAGGGCCAAAAAAGCCCGTAAAACCGCGACAAAACTGTGCAGAAGGCTATAGGCCTTCGCCGGTTGGTCTAATATGCAACCGGCAACGAATCAGAGGAGACACGATGCCAACCCAAATGTCCAAATCGCAGTTGATCGAAAAGATTGCGACCGCCACCGAGCTTTCCAAGCGCGACGTCAAGAACGTCATGGAGACGCTGACCGACGTCGGTCACAAGGAGCTCAAGAAGAACGGCCTGTTCCTGGTGCCGGGCTTCGCCAAGTTCGTGGTCATCAAGAAGCCCGCGACCAAGGCGCGCAAGGGCACCAACCCGTTCACGGGTGAAGAGATGATGTTCAAGGCCAAGCCGGCCCGCAAGATCGTCCGCGCCCGCCCGGTCAAGGCGGCCAAGGACGCCGTGGGCTAACAACGCAAAGGCCCCCTCGGTCGGAGGGGGCCTTTTGATTGGGGCAGCCGCGAGGGCCTGAGACGGAGGGCTCAACCCTTGCGGCGCTTCACCCGGACCGGAATGGGTTGAAGCTGCGGCCATGAACCTAGTCCTGGCGCCGGCATCCGATCGCGAACCCGGTCGATCGCGCGATCGAGCAACTGGCGCAGCCGCTGCGCCGTCCGCGATCTCTTCGCCTTCTCCAGAAGTTTCTTCATGGCCTTCACTCCGCCGCTTCGACCTTGACCTCGGCCGGCTCGAGCCCCGCGGCGATGGCTTCGTCGACGCGCTCCAGCCAGATGAATTCGAGGCTGTCCCGAGCGCTCTTCGGGATGTCGTCATAGTCCCGCTTGTTGCGCGCCGGCAGCATCACCCGCTTCAGGCCGGCGGCCGCAGCCGCCACCACCTTCTCCTTGATGCCGCCGACCGGCAGCACTAGGCCGCGCAGCGAGATCTCGCCGGTCATGGCGGTGTCGCTGCGCACCGTGCGGTTGGTGAGCAGGGACGTCAGCGCCGTGAACATCGCAACGCCCGCGCTCGGTCCGTCCTTCGGGGTTGCGCCCGCCGGAACGTGAACGTGGATGTCGCTCTTCTCGAACACCGACTGATCGATGCCGAGCTGCGTGGCCTTGCTCTTCACCAGCGTCAGCGCAGCCTGCACGCTCTCGCGCATGACCTCGCCGAGCTGGCCGGTCAGGATCATGCCGCCCCGGCCGGGCACACGCGACGCCTCGATGAACAGGATGTCGCCGCCGACAGGCGTCCAGGCAAGGCCGGTGGCCACGCCCGGAATGCTGGTGCGCTGCGCGATCTCGCCTTCGAAGCGCGGCTGGCCGAGCACGGTGGCGATGTCCTTCGCCCCCACCACGACCTTCGTGGCCGTGCCCTCGGCGACCTGCACCGCGGCATGCCGGAACAGCTTGCCGATCTCGCGCTCGAGGTTACGCACGCCGGCTTCGCGGGTGTAGCCCTTGACCACCAGCTTCAGCGCCTCCGGCTCGATCTCGGCCTGCTCGGCCGAAAGGCCGTTGGCCTCCAATTGTCGCCGCACCAGATAGCGCTTCGCGATCTCCAGCTTCTCCTCTTCGGTGTAGCCGGCGAGGCTGATCAGCTCCATGCGGTCCAGCAGCGGACCCGGGATCTGGTCCAGCATGTTGGCGGTCGCGATGAACACCACCCGCGACAGGTCGAAGGGCACGCCCAGGTAATTGTCCCGGAACGTCCCGTTCTGCTCGGGGTCGAGCACCTCCAGCATGGCGGCTGACGGATCGCCCTGCACGCCACGACCCATCTTGTCGATCTCGTCCAGCATCATGACGCAGTTGCGGCTGCCAGCCTTCTTGATGCCCTGGATGATGTTGCCGGGCAGCGCACCGATATAGGTGCGGCGGTGACCGCGGATCTCGGCCTCGTCATGCACGCCGCCAAGGCTGACGCGCACGAAGGGGCGGTCCATCGCACGCGCGATGGACTGGCCGAGCGAGGTCTTGCCGACGCCGGGCGGGCCGACGAAGCACAGGATCGGCGCCTTGCCCTGCGGGGCGAGCTTGCGCACCGCCAGATATTCGATGATCCGGCCCTTGATCTTCTCCAGGCCGAAATGATCAGCGTCGAGGATGGCTCGCGCCTCCTTGATGTCGATCGGCTTCTCCGCGGGCAGCGCCCAGGGCAGCTCGATCAGCCAGTCGAGATAGGTGCGGACCATGCCGGCTTCGCCGGCGGCCTCCGGCATGCGCTCGTAGCGGCGTAGCTCCTTCTTGGCGTGCGCGTCCGCCTCCGGCGGCATGTTGGCCTTGGCGATGGCAGACGTCAGCTCGGCGACCTCGGCCGCCTTGCCGTCGCCTTCGCCGAGCTGGCGCTGGATGGTTGCCATCTGCTCGCGCAGGATCGCCTCGCGCTGTCGCTCGTCGAAGCTGGCGCGGGTCTTCTGGCCGATCTCATTGCTGATGCGCAGCACCTCCAGCCGCTCGGCCAGATGCTTGGACACCTTCTCGACGCGCAAGGCGAGGTCGATGGTCTCTAGCACCTCCTGCTTGTCCAGCGGCTTGATGTCCATGAACGAGGTCGCCAGATCCGCCAGCGCGCCGGGCGCGGTGGTGCCCTGGAACATCGCGGCGAGCTCAGGCGGCGCCTGCGGCAGCAGCTCGATCGCCTCGATCGCCTGGCGCTGCAGATTCAGCGCGCGCGCCTCGATCTCCGGCGAAGTGGTGGTCGGCTCCGGAATCTGCTGGATCCGCGCGGCCGGGAACGGCGTCCCCGGCAGGAAGTCGAGGATGCGCGCGCGCTGCACGCCCTGGCAGACGATGTGATGGGTGCCGTCGGGCGCGGTGATGTAGCGCACGATGTTGGCGATGGTCGCGACCCGATAGAGATCGTCCGGCGTGGGATCGTCGACTTCGGGATTGCGCTGCAGGACGATGCCGATCGGCCGCTGCTCGCGCAGCGCCTGCTGCGCCGCCGCGATCGATTTCGGCCGCGCGATCGCGATCGGCCCGATCGCGCCGGGAAACAGCACCATGTCGCGTACCGCGATGATGATCAGCGCGTCGTCGGGGATCTTCACGTCGTTATTGGTCTGTTCGTTGTTCATCTGTTCGGTGGCCATGATCGACCTCAGGATTTGGCGAGGCGTAGCGCGACGCAGCCGTCCATCACGAAGCGGCTGATGGCGTAGCGGCCGAGTGGAAGCGCAATGCGGCGCTCAAAACGCCCCTGCGGCAGTTCGAGCCGGTGGATGCGGGCGTTGCGAAGCTCCGGCGGAAGCGTGCGCTGGCCGGAGACGACGAGCACGCCGTCATGAATGACCGTCTCGACATTGTCCGGATTGACGCCGGGAAGCGCGACCAGGATCAGCAGCTCGTGCTCGGTTTCGAGCACATCGATCGGCGGCTCCCAGCAGGCTTCCTGGCGGCCGAACTGCTGGCGCAGCCGCTCGGCGCGCGTCAACTGGTCCAGGGCTTCGGACAGCATCCAGTCGAGGGGATTTTTCGGTTGCATGATGCGGGCTCAGGGGTGGGAAAGCCTGCATATGGGGCTGGTTCCCGGGAAATCCAGTGCAGTGGCGCTGACGTGCCATGCGCCGTCGTGCGATCGCAAAAGCAAACGCCGCGGCTTTGGCCCAAAAAGCAAACGCCGCGGCTTTGGCCGCGGCGTTCTGTCATGGAGCGGGCACCGCATCAGGCCGCGGCGCGGTAATCTTCTTCTGCCTCGAGGTTGATCACCGAGGTGGCGAGCTCGGTCAGCGTATGGTCGGTCGCCTCTTCTTCCTCCAGCGTCGCCTGAAGCAGCCTTGCTGCGTCCTGCATGCCGAGCTCCTCGGCCCATGTGCGCAAGGTGCCATAGCGGGAGATCTCGTAGTGCTCGACCGCCTGCGCGGCCGCGAGCAGACCCGCATCGAGCGCCGGTGCGCCCTTGAACTCCTTCATGATCTCGGCGCCCTCGTCGGTAATGCCGTTGATGGCTTCGCAGGGCTTGCCGCGTGCAGGCTTGCCCAGCATCTTGAAGATCTGGTCCAGACGCTTGACCTGGCCCTGGGTCTCACGCAGGTGCTTGTTGAAAGCGGCCGCGAGCTCTTTCGAGTTTGCGGCCTTGGCCATCTTCGGCAGCGTCTTGATGATCTTGTTCTCGGCGAAATAGATGTCCTTCAGCGTTTCCAGAAACAGGTCGCTGAGCATTTTCGGCGCCTGACGCGGTCGGCGCGCTGCGGTCTTCTTGGGTGCGCGTTTCTTCGCTCGTTTAGCCATATGTCCTCCTCTTGAGGTGACACGGGAAGGCATCTCCTTCCCCAATCCTCAGGCGATCAAAGCCGGTTGGAGAACGAAAGTTCCAAACTGCAACCGGCGCGCGCGGCGACCGTTCAGGTCGGGCGCTTGTAGGGATCTTCCTGGCGCTGTCGGGCCTCGGTGTTGCGATCGAGCTGCGCCCGCTCGCTGCGCTTGAGGTGGCCGGCCTTCATCACGCCATAGACGAGGACCCCGCCGAGCACGAAGGCTCCGATGAACCAGAGCCAGAGCAGGTTGGCCGAGAGCTGGCCGAGAAGCATTCCGATTCCACTGTCGCTCATTGTCGCCTCCAGTGATTTCCAAAGCGGCTTTGCTGGGCTAAGTCAGGCCGGCAGCCATCGTTCCAGCCTCCAAGGACCGCACCGACACATGCTCGACTTCGCCCTGTCCGCCTTCGTGACGCTGCTGCTGGTGGTCGATCCGGTCGGCCTTGCGCCGGCCTTCCTGGCCGCGACCGGGGGCATGCCCGACAAGGTCAAACGAACTATCGCGTTGCGCGCGCCGCTGATCGCGGCCTCGATCCTGGTGGTGATTGCGCTGGTCGGAAACTGGCTGCTGCGCCAGCTCGGGATCGGCGTCCCCGCCTTCCAGATCGCCGGCGGGCTGCTGCTGTTCGGCGTGTCGTACCAGATGATCTTCGGCGATCGTCCGCATCGCGAGGCCCGCGAGGCCGACAAGGCGACGTCCGAGCACGCCTCCGATGTCGCGGTGTTTCCCCTGGCCATCCCCATGATGGCCGGCCCCGGTGCGATTGCGACCACGCTGCTGCTTTCGGGCGATGCCGGCTATGGGGCGAGGCTTGCGGTCATCATCGCAGTCGTGCTCTCGGTCTGCCTGCTCTGCATGCTGTGCTTCGTCTCGGCTCACCTGATCGCGAAGACCCTCGGACGCACCGGAAATGCGGTGCTGTCGCGCGTCCTCGGCATGCTGCTCGCCGCCTATTCCGTGCAGTTCGTGATCAACGGGATTGCGGCGGTCAGGACCAGTCTGCCATAGGGCTGCGACAATCCGTGAATTCGTTGATTTTGCCGTCGATTTCGTGGTTTGGCGGGAGGGGCGACAAGGTGGCACCCGATCCGGGCCGCTTTCGCTTGCACTGCCATATTGCTTTGACGTACTCCCGGTCTAACAAGCCCATCGTCAGGAAATCGGGATGTCGACGACAGCGGAAGAGCTCGCCAAGAGACAGGCCATCATCGACGCCTGCCGGCGCATGAACGCGCTCGGCATCAATCAGGGCACCTCGGGCAACATCTCTGTCCGGCATGTGGACGGGCTCCTGGTCACGCCGACCAGCGTGCCCTATGAGGCCATGACGCCGGACCAGATCGTCTTCATGGCCATGGACGGCACACATGCGCCCGATCAGAAGCCGTCGAGCGAGTGGCGCTTCCATCGCGACATCCTGAAGTCGCGGGATGACGTCAACGCCGTCGTGCACGCCCATCCGACCTATTGCACCATCCTGGCGATCATGGGCATGGAGATTCCGCCGGTGCACTACATGATCGCGGCGGCCGGCGGCGACAGCATCCGCTGTGCGCCCTATGCGACGTTCGGAACCGCGGAGCTGTCCGAACATGCGGTGCGGGCGCTGGAGGGGCGGCTTGCCTGCCTGCTGGACCATCACGGCATGATCGCGATCGGCAAGACGCTGGACAAGGCGATGTGGCTCGCCGTCGAGGTCGAAACGCTGGCACGGCAATATCACGGCTGCCTCCAGATCGGACAGCCGCCGCTGCTCGCCAGTGCCGAGATCGAGCGGGTCCGCCAGCGCATGGCTGGCTACGGCCTGTCGGAAGGGTAGGGCAGGCAGAAGGGTGTTCGTGCGGATCAGGCATCTCGTGGATCGCAAGGGGACGAACCGCACCATGGTTCGGCTGCGCGCCCTCTTGCGCAGCAACGAGTTCTACCTGATCCCGCTGTCGCTGGTGATCGGTACGCTGGCCGGCGCGGTGGTGACGCTGATGGCGCATATCGCGCAGATCGCGCACGTGGTGATCTATGGAATTCCCGTCGATGTCCACTTGTCGGCCCACGCGAGCGTCAGCCCGTGGGCGGCACTGATCGCGCCGGCGCTGGGTGGGCTTTCGCTTGGCATCATGGAGTGGTCGCGGCGTCGGATGAAGATTTCGAACGCGGTCGATCCGATCGAGGCGAACGCGCTGCGCGGCGGCAATCTGTCGATGCGGGACAGCGTCATCGTGTCGAGCCAGACGCTGATCTCCAACGGCTGCGGCGCCTCGGTCGGCCTCGAGGCCGGCTATACCCAGATCGGCTCGGGGATCGCCTCGCTGTTCGGCAAGTTCTTCAATCTGCGCCGCAACGATCTGCGCCTGATGGTCGGCTGCGGCGCTGCGGCTGCGATCGCGGCGGCGTTCGGCGCGCCGATCACCGGTGCCTTCTATGCCTGTGAGTTGATCGTCGGCGTCTATTCGGTCGGCAGCGCGGCACCGATCCTGGCGGCCTCGCTCGCCGGCGCGTTGACCGCGCAATGGCTCGGCGGCGCGCCATATTCGCTGGAGATACCCAAGGTCAGCGCCGTCGGCGTCGAGCAATATCTGGCCCTGATCGGGCTTGCGCTCATCACCAGCGGCGTCGGCATCGCCGTGATGCGCTCCTCGCCGATGTTTGAGCGCCTGTTCGCCTGGCTGCCGATCTGGCTCCGGCCGGTGATCGGGGGCCTCATCGTCGGCGGCTTCGCCATCGTGACGCCGCAGGTGCTGGCGGCCGGCCATGGCGCCATGGTGCTCGATCTCTTTCACGACATGACGATCGGCCTGATCGCGCTGATCATCGCCTTGAAGGTGACGGCCTGCCTGGTCTCGCTGGCCTCCGGCTTCCGCGGCGGCCTGTTCTTCGCCTCGCTGTTCGTCGGCAGCCTGATCGGAAAGTTCTTTGCCGCGGTGCTGCTCTTGATCAGCCCGAACTTCGCGATCGATCCGCTGGTGGCGATGCTGACGGGCATGGCGACGCTCGGTGTCGCCATCGTCGGCGGCCCCCTGACCATGTCGTTCCTGGTGCTCGAGATGACCCGCAATGTCGACGTCACCGCCGTGGTGCTGGCCGGCTGCATTGTCACCTCGATCTGCGTCCGCTTCATGTTCGGCCACTCCTTCTCGACATGGCGCCTGCATCTGCGCGGCGAGACCATCCGCAGCGCCAATGACGTCGGCTGGCTGCGCAATCTCACCGTCGAGCGGCTGATGCGCTCCGACGTCGGCAAGGTGCCCTCGACCACGACGATCGCCGCCGTCCGCAGCGAGTTCGCGCTGGGATCGCGGCCCGGTATCGTCATCGTCAACAATTCCGACGAATATGTAGGCCTGGTCCTGCTGCCGGACCTGTTCTCCAGCGACCTCGACACCATCGCCGACGACATCCAGGTGATCGAGCTTGCCCGCCTGATCGACATCGTGCTGATCCCGGAAATGAACGTGAAGTCGGCGATGGCGGTGTTCGACGAGGCCGAAGCCGAGATGCTGGCGGTGGTGGATTCCACCGACAGCCGCAAGGTGGTCGGCTTCCTCACCGAAAACTTCGCCCGCCGCCGCTATGTCGAGGAGATCGACAAGGCGACGCGCGGCGTGCTCGGGGCGCTGTCGTAGGCGCTCGCTCCTGGCTATCGGCCTGGTTGGGGCGGGGCCGCGACGAGGAGCGTCACGATCCGCCGCACCATCGGCAGCACCAGCAGCAGCGTCGGAAAGGCGACCAGCCAGGACAGCGCCCAGGCGCCCGGCCAGGTCGCGAGGAATGCCGGCGTCGCCCCTAAGCTCCGGAGCGTCGAAATGACCGACACCACGGCCGTCATGAGGATGGACAGCACGAACGGCATCACGATCGGCGCATATCGCGCCGGCAGTTTGCGAACCACAATCATCTGATTTCTCTTGGAAAAGGACGCGTCGATCACGTTGAACCCTGCAAATGGCATCGATCCCGACGGCGTCGGTTGATGCGTTGGTTCACGTGAAACGCTTACGGCGACCGAAAAACGGCGCGGCTGTTCATTATCCGCTCAGGTTCGATGGTTCAAGCTGCGAGTTGGTCGTTCGGTTTACAATCGTTCAAAGCGTGGCAGATTGCCGCGAACATGAAACCATCTCAACGGTTTGCGCATTGAATCCGGTTTGCAGATCCCTACGTTTGGCAAGAGCATCGGCAAGATTATAGGAAGGTCAAAATGACTGTGAGACCCATGATTTCCGCAGCCGGCCGCAACATGGTGCTGGCCGCGTTCGCAAGCCTGGCATTGGTCGCAACCTCCGCATCGCCCTCGGCTGCGGCGTCCCCCGGGGCGGTGTCAGCGAAGCCCGTCACGGCAGGGCAGGGCTCATCCGACGTCACCGATTTCAGCGCGGCCCGTCGTCGCCACTATTATCGGCGCGGGTCGAACGCCGCTGGCCTCGCCTTCATGGGCGCCGCGGCGGGGATCATCGGCGGGGTGATCGCCGAGCAGCGGCGCCGCGACTACTACGAGAACCGCTATTATGGTTCGCGTCCCTACTACGGCGGTCAGGGCTATTACGGCGGTCAAGGCTATTACGGCGGCGGCAGTCCGTTCTATTACGATCCGGGCTACTGAGCGGCTGTTTTCAACGCGGCCCGGAATGGGTTGCGCGAAAAGGGCGGCGCTTTGCGCCGCCCTTTTTTTGATGCGTCGGTACCCTTGTAGCCCGGATGGAGCGAAGCGTAATCCGGGGGCCGATCGCCCGGCGTCTCGCACCGTCCCGGATTGCGCGGAGCCTGTCATCATCGGGCGGCGCTCCGCGCCGACCCGTTGGCTCCTCCGGGCTACGGCACCGAGCCTGTGTCGCCCTCTGTCAATCCTCGTCGCCAAAAATATTCCACTTTACCGAAATTCGGTTTCGGCGTATGTGTCGCCCATCCCGGCTCATCCAAGAGGGGCGATCATGTGTCGTCACCATCGCGAGCCGGGCTTGCGGTGGACGCGGCAGCGTCGGCACGAGAGGTACGGGCAGGGCGGGTAGTCCCTGTGAGTCCGTAACCGCGTGCGGACGAGCGGCGCTGCTAGGCTTCGTCTCGTCTGTAAGTTTCCGGCTTCGTCGACAGGGCCTGGAAAAACTGCGGCGAAATGGCGGGCCGTGCGTACGGCAAAACCGTGTGGTCCTTGCTGCAAGCACTATTTTGGGCCTGTTTAAATCGCCGGAAGAGACAGAAAATAAAGGCATATTTCGGCTGCCGCCTGGCTAGCGAACGGCCCGCCTGAACCGGCCGGGCCCTAATAGGCTCTAGTTTCAAATGGCGCTGGCGCAGCCCCGGCCCCGGTGCCCTTCGATATACGGCCCTGCCTGAGCGCTGGCCGGGTATTGATCCAGCGCAAAGACGGCACCCAGCCCGGATACGAGGCGCCTGTTTGCGCGTCTCGCGTCCCCCAGGCCATAGGCGCGCATCGATAAATTGATTTTGCCGCATTGCGCCCGTAGGTCCGCTTGGGGTCACAAGCGGCGGTTCAGGCAAGCGTCGCCTGGCGTCCGGTCTACCGCCGATAGCCGACATCCGATGGGATCCAGCGTGATTCGCTAAGGGCCAGGAGCTGCATCCCGGCCTTCTCGGTGAAAATGAAAAGGCCGCCAACTGAGGCGGCCTCAATTCATTTTTCGGCGCAGCTTCTTGATGATCTCGCGCAGACTTTCAACGTACTCCTCAACGACCCGCAGTGCCCCCTCAAGGCGTGACGGCTCGGGAGGTGGCTCCTGACCCGGAGGCGGTTCGTCGGGCTTGCTCACAGACCGACGTTCGATCCAGTGCCACAGCGAGCCTTGAGCTAAATCAAACGACTTCGGCGGCTGCTAATGCTGTTCTAATCAGGACACCTAGGACCCCCACTGTGAGTGCCTTTTTTGAGTAATATAATCCTCAGGTGGCCAGCGTAGGGGACCTTCGGGCTCAAAGCCCTCCAGCCTCGAGCCCGCAGCGCAGGCGGCCTCGCCATGTGTAACAGCGTTGGTGGGGCCGCTGCTCCTTGGAGCACTCTCAGGGAGGGATTGGACGCCGCCTTACGTCAACTAAAGAGGCCGCCAACTCAGGCGACCTTACTTGCTAATGTGGGGATACGAGCGCGGCAACGCTGAACGCCACCAAGCAGGCGGCGGCTAGGGACCAGAGCGTTATGGCGATCTCTCTAGGCATGGTGCTCAACGCCATGCGCTGCACCACCGTTCCAAGCCGCTATTTTAGAAAGTAGATGCTCGTAACCGCTACGGCGATCAGTAGTGCGCCACCAAACATCGCAATGGCAAAACAGACGCGTGCCGGGATCGAATACGTATCGAAATGAGGCTCTCTGAGCATGCGGCTCCTCCTGGGTTGGAGTGCAACCGGCGGTTCTCTCAGTGGAACCAATGAATTCCCTTTAGTCGAGTCAATTCGGTTCCGCACTGCATCGATCATGTTCATCTGACCGAAACTTTCGCATTCGCCACGCGGAAAGGCCTGGATGGTGCTCCCACACCACTCGCATCCCGTGCTGCACGCGAACTTAGTCGCGGCTACGTGGAGTCCGTAATTCTATGGCCGTTGCGCACCCGCAATCTTTGGCATCTACTTCAGATTGATTTTATGACGATCCGATTTTCAGACGAGGGCGCATGAGCGTCAAAGCCATGATGGCAGCCATCCTCCACGACCAGATGACAGCGCGCGGCGTGGACTCGCTATCGCGCTCCGACTATGAGGAAATCGTAGAACTGTGATCGAACAGCTCAGAGAGCTGGAGCTTAGCTTGGCTGCTCGCGAACTAGCTGACAAGGGGCCTCAGTAGTCCCATATCAGAAGGTCTGACACCCCTGCTGGCACGCAGGCCGGAGGGCATTTTCGTTGCGGACTATGAGCAAGGTGAGATCGGCCCCGACCTGTTTCGGGCCGCTTGCAAGATGGGCCTCGAGGGTATGGTTTCCAAGCACGCGAGCGCGCCTATGGTGCGGGGTGCTGCACGCACTGGGTCAAGGTCAAGAACCCGAAGCATCCGGCTTACAAGCCGGTGCAGGATCAGTTCTGACGGTCCCCGGCACCGGACATCGGGCAGCTCGCCGGAAGCACCAGCGGCCCCGCAACACCACGAGGCGATCGACGCTCAGGCCGTTCGTGGCCGTCACCTTGTGCAGCCACGCTGACGTTTATAAATTTCATTATCCGTCTGTCATTGTTGAACCTTTGCAGGAATTCCGCGACCCACGTCCATTGGGGCGGGGAGCGGAGATTCCTATGACCAAGCATCGTACGATCACTGGCTTAGCTGTTGCTCTCATTGCTGCCGCCACCACCGCAGCCACCATTGGGTCACACTCGTCCTCTGCCGACCGTGCCGTCTCGAACACGATGTCGATCGGAGAATTAACAGCCGCTGCAGGCATGCTCCCGACTAGTGAATTCGATGACCAATCCGTGGTGTTTTCGACTAAGCGCTAGCTAGGGCGTGTGCGCATAAGCCCGCGCCGCAGTCAGGGCGCGTATGAGGTCCGCTGTGCCCCTGATAGCGGCGCAATAGCGGACCTCACCAGAGGTCCGAGTTGGGCCATGAACGGACTCTTGCATCGCAGCGGCCAAGTTCTATTCGATCACTTGATCGGCGCGAAGAAGTAAGGAGGTCGGCACGCTGAGGCCGAGTGCTTTGGCAGTCTTCATGTTGATCACGAAGTCGAATTTGGTCGGCTGCTCTACGGGCAGATCGGACGGCTTGATGCCTTTGAGGATCTTATCCGCGTAGCTGCCTGCACGACGCAATAGATCGAATATATCGGGGCCATAGACGACCAACCCGCCATCAGCGAATTGTCGGAAGAAATGCATTGCCGGCAGATGATGTTTCGCCGCGAGCGCGATAACTCGTGGGGCTTGGCGAATGATCAGAACATCGCCCAATACAATGATTGCATCGGCGCGCTGGGCGGCGGCCGAGGCAAAGGCCATATCAAGATCCTCGTTGGTGGTCGCCTCAACTATCGGCAGAGCCACGCCTAGCTTCTGGGCTGCGCTTGGTGCCTCCTCGGCTAACAACAGCCTGTGCATGGGATTGCCAGGATTGACCAAGAGCGCAATTTTCGAGGCGCCAGGAACCAGTTCCCGGAGGATTTGTATTTGTTTGCCGGTCCAATCTCCCGGCACCCAGCTCGCAAGACCGGTGATGTTACCGCCTGGACGCGAGAGGTTTTGGACGAGGCCAAGCCCAACGGGATCGGCGACCACCACAAATACAATCGGAACGGTAGCAGTTGCCGATTTAAGGGCGAGGGCTGGTGACGGCCCGAGAGCAATTACCAGATCGGGAGTTAGCGCCACCAACTCCGCAGCTAAGGCTGGCATGCGATCTGGGGTTTCGGCAAAGCGATATTCGACGAGCAGGTTCTTACCCTCGATCCAGCCCTTTTCGCGCAAACCGCTGCGCCACGCATCGCGACCCTGAGGATCTAGGAATCCGCCCAAGAAACCAATTCGGCGAGGCGTGCCTTCGGCCCGCAAACGCCGCGGCGAAACGAGCAGCACCGCAGTGCCCGCGATGAACTCCCGCCGCTTCATTCGTACCTCATCATAGCTCGAGGACGACGATGCGTAGAGTATCACGTTTCGACAGTCGTCGCGTTCAATGCAGGCACATGCGGCGGATGGGCGCAGGATTGGCGTCACAACCAGTAAGGCCTCGGCCGAGCATATCCTTCAGCTTGGCGTCAAAGAGCCGACCTCTTCCCGCCAATGAGCACGATTTAAAAGCAATGGCCCAACGTCTATCAGACGCTGGGGCCAATCAAGATTATCAGGCCGGTTACATCGCCGCGCCTTCTGCTCCTTGGTACCTCCGATTACCGCACCCGATCTGGCGCAGATCGTAGCAAGGCTGCGGCATCGGCGTGACATTCTGACCGGAAGCGGCTCGCACCCAGTTCGGCCTTACGCCAATCGGCCCGCCGCGGATGTGCGACTGCCAATGCCTTGCGCGCAAGCACGTCCACAATGATCTTGTCGATTTCGGCGCGGTCCAGGGTGCGCCTGATGTGTAAGATCATGGATGGCACCATGGCGAGGTCACCATAGGGCATCAACAGGTCACGCGCAGCCGTTCGGCCATATTGGTTGACGGTCCCGCTTAACGGCCACAAAGCGGCGCTCAAGCCGACATCTGCCTAGCTGGGCATCCCATCCGATCCGTCGTACAGTACAGCAACAGTTGGATTGCGGTCATGGTGCAAGACCGACCAAGCCGGGTTGAGCGCAGGTTGGCGGCGATATTGGCCGCTGACGTCGCTGGCTATTCGCGCCTCATGCACGGCGACGAAGAGGCCACCCATACCAAATTGGCCGCGCTCCTAACGGACGCTGTTAGCCCGGCAATCGCCGAGCACGGCGGCCGCATTGTGAAGAACACCGGCGACGGGTTCTTGGCAGAGTTTCCAAGCGCCGTCGAAGCGGTTCGAGCCGCTGTACAGTTTCAGACCCGCGTCAAGGAACTTACGAGTGGAGAGGCAGAAGACAAACGCATTGCTTTTCGCATAGGCGTCAATATTGGCGACGTGATAGTCGAGCCACATGACATCTTTGGAGACGGCGTCAACATTGCCGCTCGGATTGAGAGCATATCAGAGCCGGGTGGTATCTGCGTCGCGTCCTCTGTCTACGATCACGTGCTTGGCAAGATTGCGGTCGAGTTCGTCGATCTGGGCGAGCAGAACTTTAAGAATATTGCCAGACCAGTACGCGTTTTCAAATTTATGGATCGGGGGACGACAGCAATACAAAGACCTGCGCTAGCCCTCCTCGATAGACCGTCGATTGCCGTGCTTCCCTTCCAGAACCTCAGTGCCGACCCCGAGCAGGAGTACTTCGCGGACGGCATCGTGGAGGACATCACGATGGCGTTGTCACGCTTTCCCTGGCTGCTTGTAATCGCACGCAATTCGAGTTTCACGTACAAAGGCCGGGCTGTGGACGTGAAACAGGTGGGCCGCGAGCTAGGCGTCCGTTACGTGCTCGAGGGTAGTGTGCGCAGGGCCGGAAACCGTATTCGCATCGCCGGGCAGCTTATCGATGCCGGAACCGGAGCACATCTCTGGGCCGACCGTTTTGATGGAGCGCTCGAAGATATGTTTGAGTTGCAAGACCATGTGACCTCCAACGTCGTGGCTGCAATCGCTCCAAAGCTGCAACGGGAGGAGATCAAGCGGGCAAGGCGCAAGCCAACTGAAAATTTAAATGCGTATGACTATTATCTGCGGGGACTAGCGAAAGCTCGACGGTGGACCAGGGCCTCGAACCGAGAGGCCCTCCAGCTCTTTTACAAGTCGATCGAACTAGACCCCAGCCTGGCCATCGCCTATGGCATGGCGGCGTGGTGCTATGTGTTGCTCAAGGCGCATCACTGGATGACCGACCATGTGCAAGAACGTACCGAAGCTATCCGGCTGGCTCGAAAAGCAGTGCATCTCGGCGAAGGCGACCCAGTAGCGCTGTGCATGGGTGGATATACGCTGGCCTTTATAGCCCACCAATACGATGACGCAGCGGCTTTCATGGATCGGGGGCTCGCGGTAAGTCCCAACTTAGCGCAAACGTGGTCGCTTAGTGCCTGGCTGAGGGTCTGGAGAGGTGAGCCGGACCTTGCACTTGATCACGTTGCGCGGGCCATGCGGCTGAGTCCGCTCGATCCGTCCATGGCAGGAATGCACGGAGCCGTGGCGTATGCCCATTTTCTCGCGAGCCGCTATGACATGGCGTCGTCATGGGCTGAAAAAGCAATGCGCGACAATCCGGCTTCCCTGCTGGCAATTTGCGTTTTTGCAGCCAGCAATGCCTTAGCTGGGCGGCTTGAGCCAGCTCGGACAGGCATGGCACAAGCTCTTGAATGCAGTCCCGATTTGCGCGCCTCCAATTTAAAAGATTTAGCACCATTTCGCCACGCTGAGGACCTCGCCAGGTTTGCTAACGGTCTCCGCAAAGCGGGCCTTCCAGAATAATCAATGCTGCTTGCTTCCAAGCGCCACGACGCGAGAGGGTGTACGTACGACACCGACTTCCGCAACGGGTCACGTCGAGGGAAATTCACTACGCGTCCGGTTTACAAGCGACAGCGGACATCACGACTGCCGAGGCGCTCTTCGGCTAAGGGCCACGAGGAGACATCCTGTGAGAAGCAGGGTCGCGCCCAGGTGTTCAGCGGAAGCGCTCGCAGATACCCTGAACGGACTCGAGGGCAAGTGTCAGGACGCTTGAGCCACATTCAGTGGCTCTTAGTTGGGACGGGCCCGCGTTAAGTGCGGACATCTTTACCAGCATACTGGCCCAATTTCCTTTGTGAACGACCCCGCCCAGTATTAGCTTATAAGAAACCTCTGGGTGAGCGGGCAGATGAATCTCGAAGACTTATACCGGCTTCTGCGCAGCGAGCATGTCCAGGCGCAAGGGATCGTTGACACACTGGAGGAGCCCCTCCTGGTGCTCGACCCAGCGGGTTGCGTCCTTACGGCCAATCGCGGGTTCTACGAAACCTTCAGGGTGGGTCGCGACGATACCGTGGGGCGCAGCCTGTTTGATCTAGGTGACGGACAATGGGACATCCCCGAACTCAGGCGTCTCGTGAGCGAGATCATTCCCAGGTCTGCGGCTGTTGTCGGATACGAAGTGACAGCCGAGTTCCCGACCATCGGTCCGCGCACAATGCTGGTCAGCGCACGTCGTCTCGTTCACCCTGACAATAACAGCACCAGCCTCCTAATCCTTTTTGAGGACGTGACCGACAGGCGGCAAAGAGATGTCCAAAAAGACATTCTTCTCGCGGAAACGCGCCATCGGATGAAGAACCTTCTGGGGATCGTACGCTCTCTTGCCAATCAGACAGATGTGGAGGGCCGCACAGCCACGGAATACCGCGATGCGTTCTTGGGACGGTTCCAGGCTGTCGCCGAAGCCGAGACCATCGCGCTGGCCAGCAGCGCTGAAGCCAATCTGAGTGCCCTTGTGGAGCAATCACTGAAGGCGGCGGGCCCGGAGCGATACCGGGTGACCCCCGGACCGGCTGTGCGTCTCAACCGTCAGCAGATCATGCCGATGAGCCTCATTCTGCATGAACTTGTCACAAACGCGTGGAAGTACGGAGCGTTCTCCAACACTGGAGGGCGCGTCCACCTGAGCTGGCTCACGTCGGAAGAGCAAGGCAAAACCTTGCTGCACATCGACTGGCGAGAGGAAAACGGCCCACCCGTCACTCCGCCAACTCGCTCCGGCTTCGGCTCTAGGCTGATCGATCTCAGCGCCGTGCAGGGCTTAGGCGGCGCCGTGGAACTGAAGTATGAGCCAACCGGTTTAAGGGTTCATATCACCGCGCCTGTGGAGTCTTGAACCCCGGGGACACATTGTGCACGACGCTCCCCGAATCTTGGTTGTCGAAGATGAGTATCTCATCGCATTGGAGCTCGACACCCAGTTAAGGGCTGCCGGATACCGCGTGATCCGTCCCGTCCCAGACGTTGATGGCGCTTTGAAGCTGTTGAGGGCTGACCGGCCCGACGCGGCCATCCTCGATGTCAACCTCGCTGGAGAATGGGTCACCCCCGTCGCGCAAGCGCTCCGGGCGATGTCGGTACCGTTCATTCTTGCCAGCGGCTACGTTGCCGCCGACCTCCAAGTCCACCCAGTCCTGCGCGATGCCGTCAATGTCGGGAAGTCGTGGAGGTCTGAGTATCTACTCAAGACCCTTCAAAACGCTCTGGAGGGAACGTAAGGACGTTACTCTGTCGCGTTTGTAGCTGATCCCGACATGTGGAACATACCATGCTTCCGATCCAACTTGGACCACTCAAGCCTCGCCGGCGCTAGTCGCCGGGTCGACGTGCTCTTCTCGACCATCGGTGCACTACCACGCTAACGCGCCGTTGGCTTTCTTCTTGAAGTCTGTCAACTGCTAGTGTACTGTCTCACGTATCGATACTGGCCGAACAACTGTTCCGCTTTCGCCTCAGATCCTGACGGCGCGCACGTTTCAGACATTCTCCAACATCGACTAACCGGACGACTGGCCGCAACTCCGTGCGCCAGGTCCTGCGCGCATACGAAAGGAAGACCTGATGAACACAGGTACAGTGAAGTGGTTTAACACCCAAAAGGGCTTCGGCTTTATCCAACCATCAAACGGCAGCAACGATGTCTTTGTTCACATCAGCGCGGTCGAACGTGCCGGTATGGGTACTCTGAGCGAAGGTCAGACGCTGTCTTATGACGTCGTCGCGGACCGTCGCACGGGCAAGTCCGCTGCCGAAAATCTTCGTGCTGCTTAGTTAAGAGCACAACAGACCTGTCGCTCTAGCCACGGATGTACTGGTAGAGCTTGTGGTC
>NZ_FMAI01000015.1 GCF_900094605.1 Bradyrhizobium shewense
ACCTGTATGCTGCTGTGCGGTTCTTTCTGCGTGTGCATTTCGCGCAGCGGACCGCGGGTGCGAGCCAGCACCCGGCCTTCCCTGCGCCCTCTTGGCTTTAGAGGGTGGAGCGACCAAGCAAAGCTCGGGCGAATGCGCCGCGAGGACGAGAAGGCGTGTGCATCCACACATTCAGTTGCCCGCCTTGTGCGCACTTGCGCACTGGGGCGGGTGATCCAGTATTCCAGAGACAGTTGTGATTGAACCGAGAAGCCGCAGCGTACTGGATTCCCCGCCTTCGCGGGGAATGACGGCGTCACTTGGAGAACCAGGGTGTCACCTCATACGCGGTCATTGCGAGGAGCGAAGCGACGAAGCAATCCAGAGTCTCTCTGCGGAGGGATTCTGGATTGCTTCGTCGCAAGGGCTCCTCGCAATGACGGCGTGGAGAAAGCGTGCGTCATAACTCCGCTCTCGTGCCCCGGACGCAGCGCAGCGCTCCTTCAGCGGTGCGCTGCAGAGCCGGGGCCCATCCATCCGCATCGCGCCCTGTTGCTTTCTGGATCCCGGCTTTGCGCCGCAACGCTAAGAGGCGTTGCGGCTTGTCCGGGACACGAGGGAGGAATCGTTGATGAGCAGCGCGCCCCGACTCACCCGCGCGCGGTCACCGCCTCGCGGAGCAATTCGGAAGTGTTGTTGCCGATACAAAATCTGAAGTTGTGGATCATCCTCCCTCCGAGGGTATTTCAGTAGTCCACCCCGTGTCTTCCCGGTAACGATTGTGCTGTCTACGCAACACCCGGTTCCGATTTAACCGTCATCACTGGTGGTTCGCATCACCGCCGCTTTTTGGCCACACCCGAGCATGAATAAAATCGCTCTAATGTTTTAGGGGTAGCGGCGGTCTTCGAAGGCGACGAGAAATCCCAAGGTCGATTCAAATCTTGGCTCTGATTTTTCGGGTCTGAAAGGGTTGACCGAGGAAACTGGTTTGCGATGGACGCGAAGACCGACATCAAGCAGAGGCTGCCGAGCCGTCACGTGACGGAAGGCCCTGCGCGCGCGCCGCATCGGTCCTATTTCTACGCCATGGGTCTGACCACCCAGCAGATCCACCAGCCTTTCGTTGGCGTTGCCTCCTGCTGGAATGAGGCCGCTCCCTGCAACATCGCCCTGATGCGCCAGGCGCAGGCGGTGAAGAAGGGCGTGGCGTCGGCCGGCGGCACCCCGCGCGAGTTCTGCACCATCACCGTGACCGATGGCATCGCCATGGGCCATGACGGCATGCGCTCCTCGCTGCCGTCGCGCGAATGCATCGCCGACTCCGTCGAGCTGACCGTTCGTGGCCATGCCTATGACGCCCTGGTCGGGCTTGCCGGCTGCGACAAGTCGCTGCCGGGCATGATGATGGCGATGGTCCGTCTCAACGTGCCCTCGATCTTCATCTATGGCGGCTCGATCCTGCCCGGCACTTTCCGCGGGCAGCAGGTCACCGTGCAGGACATGTTCGAGGCCGTCGGCAAGCACTCCGTCGGCGCCATGTCGGACGAGGATCTCGACGAGATCGAGCGCGTGGCGTGCCCCTCGGCGGGTGCCTGCGGCGCGCAGTTCACCGCCAACACCATGGCGACCGTGTCCGAGGCGATCGGCCTCGCACTGCCTTACTCGGCCGGCGCTCCGGCACCCTATGAAATCCGCGACGCCTTCTGCATGACCGCGGGCGAGAAGGTGATGGACCTGATCGCCGAAAACATCCGGCCGCGCGACATCGTCACCCGCAAGGCGCTGGAGAACGCCGCCGCCGTGGTCGCAGCCTCGGGCGGTTCGACCAATGCTGCGCTGCACCTGCCGGCGATCGCGCATGAGTGTGGCATCAAGTTCGACCTGTTCGACGTAGCCGAAATCTTCAAAAAGACACCATATGTCGCGGATTTGAAGCCGGGTGGTCGTTATGTCGCCAAAGACATGTTTGAAGTAGGTGGCATACCGCTTCTGATGAAGACGCTGCTCGACAACGGCTTCCTGCACGGTGATTGCCTTACCGTCACAGGCCGCACGATCGCCGACAACCTCAAGAGCGTGAAGTGGAATCCGCACCAAGACGTGGTGCACCCGGCAGACAAGCCCATCACCGTCACTGGCGGTGTGGTCGGTCTGAAGGGCAATTTGGCGCCAGAAGGTGCGATCGTGAAAGTCGCGGGAATGTCCAACCTCAGGTTTACCGGTCCGGCCAGGTGCTTCGACCGCGAGGAGGATGCTTTCGAGGCGGTCCAGAAGCGCACCTACCGCGAAGGCGAAGTCATCGTGATCCGCTACGAGGGGCCGAAGGGCGGCCCCGGCATGCGGGAAATGCTCCAGACCACCGCGGCGCTGACCGGCCAGGGCATGGGCGGCAAGATCGCGCTCATCACCGACGGCCGCTTCTCCGGCGCCACCCGCGGCTTCTGCATCGGCCATGTCGGGCCGGAAGCTGCCATTGGTGGCCCGATCGGGCTGCTCGAGGACGGCGACATCATCGAGATCGACGCGGTCGCCGGTACCCTTAACGTAAAATTGAGCGACGCCGAGCTGGCCCAGCGCAAGACCAAATGGACCGCTCGCGCGACTAACCACACGTCAGGTGCGCTCTGGAAGTATGCTCAACAGGTTGGACCAGCGGTCGGGGGGGCAGTGACCCATCCGGGCGGCGCGCACGAGAAACAGTGCTATGCGGACATCTAGGCGTGCCATAGTTGCGTTTGTGTTGGGGGCCGGTGCGCTGGCCGCCCCGGCGCTTGCCTTCGACGGGGCTCCGGTCAACCCGAAGGACGCGACCATCCCGGTCGTGACCACCTTGCCGGGGACTGCGGTGACCGCGCGCGGTAAGGTCGCGCCGGCGACTGTGCCTCAGGAGACCTCGCTCAGTGCGCTGCAATATGCCGCCGAGGGTGGCCACCCCATCGCACAGTGGAAGCTCGGCCGCATGTACGCCAATGGCGACGGCGTCGCCCAGGACGATCTGCGCGCCTTCGAATATTTCAGCCGGATCGCCAATGCGCATGCCGAGGACAGCCCGTCGGCACCGCAGGCGCAGATCGTGGCCAACGCCTTCGTCGCGCTCGGCCGCTATTATCTGAGCGGCATCCCGAACTCGAAGGTCAAGTCGGACCCGGAGCGGGCGCGGGAGATGTTCTCCTATGCTGCGTCCTATTTCGGCAATGCTGACGCGCAATACGATCTCGCCCGGCTCTATCTGAAGACGCCGGACGCCTCGCGTGAGGATTTCCGCTATGGCGCGCGCTGGCTCGGCCTTGCCGCGCAGAAGGGCCAGCACGAGGCCCAGGCGCTGCTCGGCCAGATGCTGTTCAACGGCGACCGTCTGCCGCGACAGGCCGCGCGCGGCCTGATGTGGCTGACGCTGGCGCGTGACAGCGCCGGCGCCGACGAGACCTGGATCAAGGAAAGCTACAGCCGCGCCTTCGCCAAGGCCTCCGACGACGACCGCGCCATGTGCCTGCAAATGCTGGAACAGTGGGTGCAGGGCGGCCGCCGGGAGTAGCTCGGCAACCTCGGTGCCGTAGGGTGGGTTAGCGACGACATCCTCGCTGATTCAACGCGGAACGTCGGAAGCGTAACCCACCACCTCGGGGCCCCGGCCTACGCCGCCTCCAGATCCAGATCCGCCCACACCGGCACGTGGTCCGACGGCTTCTCCCAGCCGCGCACATAGCTGTCGATCCCGACATTGGCGAGCCGGTCGCTGGCCTGCGGCGACAGCAGCAGATGGTCGATCCGCAGGCCCTGGTTCTTCTGCCAGGCCCCGGCCTGGTAATCCCAGAAGGTGTAAAGCCCGGGCTCATCCGTGACGGCTCGCAAGGCATCGGTCAGCCCGAGGCCGAGCAGGGACTGAAAGCTCTCCCGCGTCTCCGGCTTGAACAGCGCGTCCTCGGTCCAGGCGGCCGGATTATGCACGTCGCGGGCGTGCGGGATGACGTTGAAATCGCCGGCGAGGATCAGCGGCTCCTCGGTCTTGAGGCGCTCTTTCGAATAGTCAAGAAGCCGCGACATCCATTTGAGCTTGTAGGGATATTTCTCCGTCCCGACCGGATTGCCATTGGGCAGATAAAGGCAGGCGATGCGCAGCACGCCCGACTTCAGCGTCACCACGCCCTCGAGGAAGCGCGCATGGGCATCCTCGTCGTCGCCGGCAAGCCCCGACTTGGTCTCGTCGAACCGGAGCTTGGAGAGCAGCGCGACGCCGTTGAACGTCTTCTGCCCATGGGTGATGACGTTGTAGCCGAGCGCCTCGATCTCCAGCCTCGGAAAGGCCTCGTCGACGCATTTGATCTCCTGGAGGCAGACGATGTCCGGCTGGCACTCCCTCAGCCAGGTCAGGAGAAGGTCGATCCGCTGCCGGACCGAGTTCACGTTCCAGGTGGCAACTCTAATGGTCATGTCGGCGGGCTCCGGGCAGGGGCCATGGTTAGAACAAACTGCAAACGCGCCCGTCAAGGACGCCGCAAAATCTCCCACAAAATTAACCCGCCTTAAGCAGGCGGCAGGCCATTGATCGTCAAAAGGTTCCACGAATGGGATGGCCGGACAAACCGATGAAGCGAACCGAGCCGCGTGACGGCCTGATCGGCGCGTTCCTGTATTGGCTCGGCGGCTTCGAGATTGAGGACGGGCTGACCGCCGATCTCAGCGAGCGCGAGATCCGCCGAATCCGCGCCAAGCAGATCGACGCCGTGACGCGGCTGATTCCCGTGACGATGGCGGTGACGATGCTGAACGTCGCCATCGTGCTGATCCTGTTCTGGGGCAGGGGCTGGAACGACTTCCTCGCAATCTGGGGCCTGACGCTCGCCGCCACCGCCTCGCTCGCGGTGCGCGCCTGGCGGCGGTCGCATCAGAACCCGCCGCAGGAGGCCTCGCCTCGCGCCGCGCGGCGGATGCTGCGGCAGGCGGTCTTGCTCGCCGCGATCTGGGGCGCGCTGCCGCTCGCTCTGTTCAGCCGCATCGAGCCGACCAGCCAGCTGATCCTGGCCTGCCTGATGGTCGGCATGATGTCGGGCGGTGCCTTCACGCTGTCGACGTTCCCGCGCGCCGGCCTCGTCTATCTCGCCACCATGACGACCGCCTGCGCCGGTGCGATGCTGCTCTGCGGCGCCGGGCCGTATCTGGTGACGGCGGTGTTCCTGTTGCTGTTCGCATTTTTCATGGCGCGCAGCATCGTCTCGCAGGGCAATCTGTTCCTCGGCAATCTCAAGGCCCAGCTCGAACTCGAACGCCAGACCGAGATCATCTCGCTGCTGCTGAAAGACTTTCAGGAGAACGCCAGCGACTGGCTGTGGCAGACCGATGCCGAAGGGCATCTGGTCGATGTGCCCGAGCGCTTCGCGGACGTCGCTCAGTTGCCGCTGCCGCTGTTGAAGGGATCGCATTTCGCCGACGTGCTCGACATGCTGTGCCCGGAGGACAAGAGCGCGGCCTACAACGTCGTCGGCCTGATGGAGCAGAACGAGCCGCTGCACGAGATGAACCTCAAGGTCGTCGCCGGCGGCGAGGCGCGGCTGTGGTCGCTGACGGCCAAGCCGGCCTATGACCGCGAGGGACAGTTCCTCGGGTATCGCGGCTTCGGGCGCGACGTGACCGAACGCTGGCGCGCGGAAAAGGCGGAGGCCGAGAGTCGCGCCAAGTCGGACTTCCTCGCGGTGATGAGCCACGAGATCCGCACGCCCATGAACGGCGTGCTCGGGCTTGCCAGCATGCTGCTCGAGACCAGGCTCGATCCGGAGCAGCGCGAGGCGGTCACCACGATCCGCGAGTCCGGCGACAATCTCCAGCGCATCCTCAACGACATCCTCGACCTGTCCAAGCTCGAGGCCGGGCGCTTCACCTTCGAGGTGATCGACTTCGCCCCGCAGGCGCTGGTGGAGGCGGTCGCGACCGTGGTGCGCGCGAGCGCCAAGGGCAAGGGGCTGACGGTCAAGCTGGAACTCGACCCGAACCTGCCGCCGACGCTGCGCGGCGACGTCGCGCGCATCCGCCAGGTGCTGCTCAACCTCGCGTCCAATGCGGTGAAGTTCACCGATGAGGGCGAGGTGACGATCTCGGCGACCTGCCAGGCGCGCCGCGATTTGCTGGCGACCGTCGAATGGACGGTGACCGACAGCGGCATCGGTATCGCTCCCGAAAAGCTCGGCCAGCTCTTCAGCGATTTCGCCCAGGCGGACGCCTCGATCAGCCGCCGCTTCGGCGGCACTGGCCTCGGCCTTGCGATCTCTCGGCGCATCATCGAGCAGATGGGCGGCACCATCGGCGTCACCTCGACGCCGGGCGAGGGATCGACCTTCCGCTTCACGCTGGTGCTGCCCTGGAGCCAGGCGCAGGTCTCCGAGCAGACGGCCGGCCACGAGGAGGCCGACGAGCTCCAGGCCCGTATCGCCGGTCTCGATCGGCCGCTGAAGGTGCTGGTCGCGGAGGACGACGCGGTCAACCGCATGGTCGTGAGCAAGATGTTGGGGGCCTTCGACGTCGAGCTGCGCGTCGTCACCGACGGCGCTGAGGCCGTCGCGGCAGCATCCGAAGGCAATTACGATGTGGTGCTGATGGACGTGCGCATGCCCGACATGGACGGGCTCGCGGCCACCCGCGCGATCCGCGCGCAAGGCGGGCGCTACGAAGCTTTGCCGATCGTCGCGCTGACCGCCAACGCCTTCCCCGAGGACGTCAGGATCTGCCGCGAGGCGGGCATGTCGGACTTCCTCGCCAAGCCGCTGCGCAAGCCGGCGCTGGTCGCGGCATTGCTGCGCGCGCTCGACGGGCACGTGATGACGGAGGACGCGCCGCTCCAGCCGGAGCTGATGCCGGTCGAGATGGAATGGACGGACGAGGAGAAGCAGATAACAGGCGCGTAAGCGGTCAGACCGAGAAGCTGGTCCCGCAGCCGCAGGACGCAGTAGCGTTCGGATTGTTGACGCGGAACGAGGCACCGATCAGATCGTCGACAAAATCGACCTGCGATCCCGCCAGGAACGGCTGCGAGGCCGAATCCACCAGCACCACCGCATTGTCCTGCTCGATCACGAGATCGTCGTCGGTCCGCGCACGGTCGATGTCGAACTTGTACTGGAAACCCGAGCAGCCGCCGCCCTCGACCGAGATGCGCAGCATCGCGCCAGAGCCTTCGCCCTTGAGGATCTCCCCAATCCGGCGTGCGGCGCGGTCACTGATGGTCACGTCGGTCGTCATGGCTCGTCTCCGATAGTCCCGCGGTCATACCAGGTTCACTTGGCAGGTTCACTTGCCCAATTCATTTGGTATCCCGCGTCCGGCATAGTTAAGTGCAAGGATACGCAGAATCAAATGGATAGGGACTAAATTCGTCGTGTCCGTCGGAATGGCTGCCCCCCATGCGCCCTATGCCTGCGATCCCGACCGCAGCCGCGGCCGGCTGGTCGCGGAGCCGCCGAGCCGGACCCGCAGCCCGTTCCGGCGGGATTGCGACCGGGTGATCCATTCCACCGCGTTCCGCCGCCTGAAGTACAAGACCCAGGTGTTCGTGTTCCACGAGGGTGACCACTACCGCACCCGGCTGACCCATTCGCTGGAGGTGGCGCAGATCGCCCGTGCGCTGGCCCGGCAGCTCGGGCTGGACGAGGATCTCACCGAAACCCTGGCGCTGGCCCACGATCTCGGCCATCCCCCGTTCGGCCATGCCGGCGAGCGGGCGCTGGACGCCTGCCTGAAGGACTTTGGCGGCTTCGACCACAACGCCCAGACGCTCCGCGTCGTCGCTTCGCTCGAGCATCGCTATCCTGATTTCGACGGGCTCAACCTGAGCTGGGAGTCGCTGGAGGGCATCGTCAAGCATAACGGTCCGCTGACCGACCGCAGCGGCGCGCCGGTCGGTCGCTATCGCGAGCACGGCATTCCCGTCGGCATCGCCGACTATATCAAGACCTACGACCTCGAATTGTGGAGCTTCGCCTCGCTGGAGGCGCAGGTCGCCGCCATCGCCGACGACATCGCCTATGACGCCCACGATATCGACGACGGCCTGCGTGCCGGCCTGTTCCATCTCGACGATCTCAAGGTGATGCCGCTCACAGCTGAAATCATCGCAGAGACCTCAGCGCACTATCCCGATCTCGAAGACCTCAGGCGCGGTGCCGAGCTCGTGCGCGAGCTGATCTCACACCTGATCGGTGCGGTGTTCGCGCAGGCGCAGAAGAACCTCGCCGCGGTGAAGCCCCAATCGGCCCAGGATGTCCGCCAGCAGAGCTGGGCGCTGGTCGCATTTCCGGCCGAGGTCGCCGAGGAGGAGGCCGCCATCAAGACCTTCCTCTATCAGCACATGTACCGTCACAAGCGGGTGATGCGGGTGATGGGGGAGGCGGAGCAGATCCTGTTCGACCTGTTCGCGAAATACCTGAAATCCCCTAGCGAGCTGCCGCCGGAATGGCTGCTGGGGGCGGAGGCGGACAATGAGGGTGACCGGGCCCGCCGGATCGGCAATTTCATTGCCGGAATGACCGACCGTTTCGCCCTGACCGAGCACCAGCGGCTTTTTGACTCGACCCCGGATTTGCGTTAGGCGGCGGCCATGCCCGACACATCCTCAGCACTGCATTTGTTCGCCGACGTGCTTGCACGCGTGCACGCCGCCTGCCGCACGCTGGCGGCGGAAGCCAATTGGCCCGAGGGCATCGATTTCGCGCGCGTGGTGGTCGAGCCGCCGCGCGATCCCTCCCATGGCGACATGGCGACCAACGCCGCCATGGTGCTGGCGAAAGAGGCAAAGGCCAAGCCGCGCAATCTCGCCGAGCAGATCGCCGAGCGGCTGCGTGCCGACGCGCTGATCGCCAAGGTCGATGTCGCCGGTCCCGGCTTCATCAATCTGACTTTGAGGCCGGCCGCCTGGGCGGAGGCGCTGCGGACTGTGCTGCGCGAGGGCGCCGATTACGGCCGCGTCCGCGGCGGCTCTAAGGTCAATATTGAATACGTCTCGGCCAATCCGACCGGGCCGATGCATGTCGGTCATTGCCGCGGCGCCGTGTTTGGCGACGCGCTGGCGAGCCTGCTCCAGTTCGCAGGCCACGACGTCGCGCGCGAATATTACATCAACGACGCCGGCGCCCAGGTCGACGTGCTCGCGCGCTCCGCGTTCCTGCGGTACCGCGAGGCGCTCGGCGAGGACATCGGTCCGATTCCGGAAGGGCTCTATCCGGGCGACTATCTGAAGCCGGTCGGCGCGGCGCTGGCGAAAGAGCACGGCGACAAGCTCCTCGCGATGAGCGAGGCCGGATGGCTGCCGACGGTGCGCGCCAAGGCGATCGCGATGATGATGGACGAGATCAAGGACGATCTCGCCGCCCTCAACATCCGCCACGATGTGTTTTTCTCCGAGCGCTCGCTGATCGAGACCGGCAACAACAAGGTTGCCGAGACCATCGATTTCCTGAAGGCCAAGGGCGACGTCTACGAAGGCCGCCTGCCGCCGCCGAAGGGCGCGCCGGTCGAGGATTGGGAAGACCGCGAGCAGCTGCTGTTCAAGGCGACGGCTTACGGCGACGACGTCGATCGTCCGCTGATCAAGTCGGACAATTCCTACACCTACTTCGCCGCCGACATCGCCTACCACAAGAACAAGTTCGACCGCGGTTTTGCGGAGATGATCGACGTCTGGGGCGCCGACCATGGCGGCTACATCAAGCGCATGCAGGCGGCGGTGAAGGCGACGACGTCAGGCAAGGGCTCGCTCGACGTCAAGATCGTCCAGCTTGTCAAGCTGCTGCGCAACGGCGAGCCGGTGAAAATGTCCAAGCGGAGCGGGGACTTCGTCACCTTGCGTGAGGTGGTGGATGAGGTCGGCCAGGACGCCGTCCGCTTCATGATGCTCTACAGGAAGAACGACGCCGTGCTCGACTTCGACCTCGCCAAGGTCATGGAACAGTCGCGCGACAACCCGGTGTTCTACGTCCAGTACGGCCACGCTCGTGGCCACTCGATCTTCCGCAACGCGAGAGCGGAGGTGTTCCCGGAACTGCCGGAGGATGCCGGAGAGCGGATCGCCTGGCTCGCTGAGTCGGCGGTGGAACGGCTGTCAGACCCGGTCGAACTCGACCTGCTCAAGCGGCTCGCAATATTTCCGCGCATGCTGGAAGCCGCAGCCGCGGCCCACGAGCCGCACCGAATTGCCTTTTATCTCTATGATTTAGCCAGCGAATTTCATGCACTTTGGACGAAGGGGCGCGATTTGCCCTATTTACGCTTCATTATCAATAATGATGCAGAGCTTACAAAGGCGCGACTGGCCATGGTCCAGGGCGTCGTCTCGGTTCTGGCATCGGGCCTCGCCATCCTCGGCGTCCATGCTCCGAACGAGATGCGGTAGTTTGGGGCGAACTACTTAAGGGGAATATCTGGGGTAACCGGCAGAAGCCGGATCGCTTAGACTTGGTTGAAAGCCTTGTGGGTCGAAAGCCGTGCCTTGGTCGAGGGGCGCGCGGCTTTCCCGAAGGGACGCATCATCACGATGGCCGAACGATATCAGGACAGACCGTTTCCCTCCGATGACTACGGTCGCGGTGGCGCCCAGCATGGCAAGGCGGAGAGCGATCCCTTGGCCGAGCTCGCCCGCCTGATCGGACAGACCGATCCGTTCGCAGCTCAAGGGCGGCCCGGCGCGCATCCGCCGGCAGCCCCCGCGCCCGCACAGAGCTATCAGGACGACGACTATCGGCAAGAGGATCGGCAAGACGATTATCAGCAGGACTACGCCGAGCAGGCTCCGCCGGCGCAGCCCGGGCCGCCCTCATGGATGCGGCGCGCCAACGTGCAGCCGCAGCCGGCGCCAGCTCCCGAGCCCGACTATCCCGTGTCCGTAAACCCGGTTCATCCGTTGCACCGCTATTCAGCCCAGCCCGCCGCGCCCGAGCCTGAGCTTCAGCCGCAGGCTTATCAGGATCACGCCTATCAGGCGCAGCCCTACCAGGGGCAAGCCTACCAGGATCAGGCCTACCAGCAGCAGGATCAGGCTTACCAGCAACAGGCCTATCAGGAGCCGCATCAGCAGCCCGATCCGGCGCGTTACGACGATGCGCTCTACGGCCGGCTGGAGGCAGGCGAGCAGGACTATCAGCGCGAGCCGGCCTATCCCGACGATCCCTACGCGTATCAGAGCGACTATCCCGATGCGGAGCTCGAAGAGCCCAAGAAGCAGCGCGGCGGCATGATGACGGTCGCGGCGATCCTGGCGCTTGCCGTGGTCGGCACCGGCGCCGCCTTCGCCTACAAGACCTATGTCGGCTCGCCCCGCAGCGGTGAGCCGCCGATCATCAAGGCCGACAACACTCCGACCAAGATCGTGCCCGCGCCGACGGATTCCTCGGCCAAGGTGCCGGATCGCATGGTGAGCGGCGATGGCACCGAGAAGATCGTGCCGCGCGAAGAAGCGCCGGTCGACGTCAACGCCAAGGCGGGCGGTCCCCGCGTGGTGTTCCCGCCGCTGAACCAGAATGCGAACCCGCCGTCGGTCGCGAGCGTGTCGCCGTCTGCGGTGCCGCTACCGAGCACCAGCGCGACCTCAAGCAACGGCACGATGCCGAACAATTCGCCGCGCGCGATCAGGACTGTCGCCGTGAAGGGCGATCAGACCGATAGCGCCACGCCGCAATCGGCCGCTGCCGCCAGGCCCACGGCGGGGCCGAAGCCAGTTGCTGCACCCGTTGCACCGGCCGCGCCGCGCACTCCGCCGACCTCTGCCAATGCCAGCGCCAACCAGCCGATGTCGCTGGCGCCGCAGTCGGTCCCAGCGGCCGAACCGCCGCAGCGGATGGCTGCGACCACCCCGACGCAAATCGCGCCCGCCAGCAGCGGCGGTGGTGGCTACGTCGTGCAGGTCTCCTCGCAGCAGAGCGAGGATAGCGCCGCCGCGTCGTACCGCGTGCTTCAGAGCAAGTATGGCAGCGTGCTCGGCTCCCGTTCGCCGGTGATCAAGCGCGTCGACCTCAGCGACAAGGGCAAGGGCGTCGTCTACCGCGCCTTCGCTGGGCCCTATGGTTCGGCCGAGGAAGCGACGCACGCCTGCAACAGCCTGAAGTCTGCTGGCTTGTCTGCCTGCTTCGTCCAGAGGAATTAACGGCCGTTTCCTTGACCCCCTCGCGGGTCAGGGTTAATCGGCCGTTATGAGCACGCGGGCCTTCATTACCGGTGTATCCGGAACGGAACTGACCGCCGTCGAGCGGGAGTTTATCCGCGAGCAGCGCCCATGGGGCTTCATCCTCTTCAAGCGCAATGTCGCAACGCCAGCTCAAGTCGCTGCACTGGTTGCGGAATTGCGGACGGCGGCGGGTGCCGCCGACGCGCCTGTCCTGATCGATCAGGAGGGCGGACGGGTGCAGCGCCTGGGTCCGCCGCACTGGCCGGTCTATCCGCCGGGCGCCGTTTTCTCGACCTTGTACGACACTGATTCGGCACTTGGGCTCACCGCGGCGCGCCTGTCCGCCCGTCTGATCGCAGCCGATCTTGCCGATCTCGGCATAACCGTGGATTGCCTGCCGCTGGCCGACGTGCCGGTCGAGGGCGCCGATGCCGTCATCGGGAACAGGGCTTATGGCACCGAGCCTGGCAAGGTTGCGGCGATTGCCCGCGCTGTCACCGAGGGCCTGGAGCAGGGCGGCGTGCTGCCGGTCCTCAAGCACATCCCCGGCCATGGCCGGGCCACTGCCGACACCCATTTCAAGCTGCCGACGGTCGATACGCCCAGGGACGAGCTGGAACGGACCGACTTCGCCGCATTCAAGCCGCTTTCGGACCTGCCGATGGCCATGACTGCACATGTTGTGTTTAGCGCGGTCGACCCCGCCCATCCGGCGACGACATCTGCGACAATGATTGCTGACGTGATTCGCGGCGCAATCGGGTTCCAGGGTTTGTTAATGAGTGATGACGTGTCGATGAACGCGCTGTCGGGGAATATCGCCGAGCGGACCCGCGCCATCTTCGCGGCCGGCTGCGACATGGCCCTGCATTGCAACGGCAATATCGAGGAGATGCGCGAGGTCGCCGGCCAGACACCGGAGCTGTCGGGCCGGGCGCTGGAGCGGGCGAACGCCGCGCTCGCCGCGCGCAAGGCGCCGCAACCGCTCGACCGCGTCGCCGCACGCACTGAGCTGGACGCATTGATCGCACGGGCAAACACGGCATCCGCATGACCGCAGAAATTCTATCTTTCGAAACCGGGCGGCCCGCAGAGCTTGCCGAGGGTGAGCCGGCGTTGGTGGTGGACGTCGAGGGCTATGAGGGTCCGCTCGATCTGTTGCTCGCGCTGGCGCGGCAGCAGAAGGTCGACCTCGCCAAGATCTCGATCCTGGCGCTGGCCGACCAGTATCTCCACTTCATCGAGGCCGCGCGAAAGATCAGGCTCGAGCTTGCCGCCGACTATCTCGTCATGGCGGCATGGCTCGCCTTCCTGAAGTCGCGCCTGCTGCTGCCGGAGCCGCCGAGCGCGGAAGGCCCGAGTGCCGAGCAGATGGCGACCGCGCTCGCCAACCGCCTGCGCCGGCTGGAGGCCATCCGCGAAGCCGCCAACCGGCTGATGAACAGGCAGCAATTGCTGCGCGACATCTTCCCGCGCGGCGAGCCTGAGCAGATCGCCGAGATCAAGCATCCGAAATACACGGCGACGCTGTACGATTTGCTCACCGCCTACGCCTCGCAGCGCCAGTCGCGCGTGCTGGCGAGCGTGCATCTGGCCAAGCGCACGGTGTGGTCGCTCGCCGAGGCGCGCGCCACGCTGGAGCGGCTGGTCGGCAGCATCAGCGAGCAGGACGATTGGGGCGTGCTCGACGACTTCCTGGTCCGGCACGTCGCCGATCCGACCCAGCGCGCGACGGTGTTCGCCTCGAGCTTCGCCGCCGCGCTGGAACTGGTTCGCGAAGGTCAGCTCGAGCTGAACCAGAAAGAGGCGTTTGCGCCCATCTATTTCCGGAAGGGGCGCCCCAAACCGGTGCCGGACGCAGCTCCTGCGCCTGATGCGCCGGTCGGTTAAGTGCAAGAAGGAGAAGCTGCCATGGCAAGCCTGGCTGAAGTGCGGGTAGAAGAGGCCGAGCCGATGGAGAACGAATCCCAGGCACGTCCCGAGGAATTGCGGCTGCTGGAAGCGCTGCTGTTTGCTTCGAGTGAACCGCTGGATACCGCGACGCTGGCCAAGCGGATGCCCGAGGGCGTCGACGTCAAGGCCGCGCTCGAGCAATTGCAGGCCGACTACGCCTTGCGCGGGGTGAATCTCGTTCGCGTTGCCAACAAATGGACCTTCCGCACGGCCGGCGATCTCGCCTGGCTGATGACGCGGGAGAGCACCGAGACGCGCCGCCTGTCGCGCGCGGCGATCGAGGTGCTGGCGATCATCGCCTATCACCAGCCCGTGACGCGCGCCGAGATCGAGGAGATCCGCGGCGTCGTCACCTCGAAGGGCACCCTCGACGTGCTGCTGGAGACCGGCTGGATCAAGCCGCGCGGCCGCCGCAAGACGCCCGGCCGTCCGCTGACCTTCGGAACCACCGAGGACTTCCTGTCGCAGTTCACCCTGGAACAGCTCGGCGATCTGCCGGGCCTCGAGGAGCTGAAGGGCACGGGCCTCCTGGATTCGCGCCTGCCGACCGGATTCAGCGTGCCGACGCCGTCGGACGACCCGCAGCTTCGCGAGGACGAGGATCCCTTGGAACCGGGCGAGGACCTCGATCTGGCGCTGGCGCCTGCGGTCGAGCCCGAGAGCCCGGAAGAGACCCCGGAAGGCGGCAATGAGGGTGGCGGCGAAGGCGGCACCGAAGAGTGAGGCCTTGGCGTTTTACCGGTGCCCTGCGACCGGTTAACACTAGCAAGATTACGTAGTGCCAACAGCGAATTGGCGCTGCCTAGGTCCTTGTTTTTGAGACCTGCCAAGCCTAGGTTTCGGTGAAGATCGGCCGGGTCCCCGGCCATGCGCGTTTGGAGGGTTGCAGGATGGGTTCACTCAGCATTTGGCACTGGATCCTGGTGATCGCAGTGGTCCTGCTGCTGTTCGGCCGCGGCAAGATTTCGGATCTGATGGGCGACGTGGCGCAGGGCATCAAGGCGTTCAAGAAGGGCATGCAGGACGACGACAAGCCCGCCGAGAAGCCCGAGCCGGCCAAGTCCATCGAGCACAATAATGCACCGACCGCGGCGCGGTCCGACGTCGGCAGCAAGGCCGTCTGAGCCGGAAGAAGCATGCGAGACGCGGGGTGCGGCCCGATCCTGCGCGCAAGGGATTGGGCCGGCTGCGGCTTCGCGTGAACGGAAGACCTCATGTTCGACATCGGGTGGAGTGAACTGGTCCTGATCGGGGTCGTGGCCCTGATCGCCATCGGCCCGAAAGAGCTGCCGGGCGTGCTGCGCATGGTCGGCCAGTGGATGGGCAAGGCCCGCAAAATGGCCGCCGAATTCCAGGGCCAGTTCCAGGAAGCGATGCGCGAGGCCGAAATGGCCGACCTCAAGAAGAGCTTCGACGAGGTCAAGGAAGCCGCGACCGGCTTCACCAGTAACAATCCGCTGACCTCGCTCCAGAAGGACGTCAGTGACGCGCTACGCGTCGATGCGCTCGATAAGCCGGCGGAGACGCCGACCACAACTGCCATCGAACCGCCGACGACACCAACGACACCGGAAGCGCCGACGCCCGCGACCTTCATGGAAGCCGAGGCGCATGCGGCTGCGAACGAGCCACTTGCGATTACCCGTGAGGTCGAGCAGGCGCCGGTTGGGCAGGACACCGCGCCATCCGAAGCGATCAAGGACGTCAAAGCGTCATGACCGACGCCGATATCGAGGCCAGCAAAGCCCCGCTGATGGACCATCTGATCGAGCTGCGCTCGCGGCTGATCAAGGCGCTGCTCGGCTTTGGCATTGCGTTCATCTTCTGCTTCTTCTTCGCCAAGCAGATATTCAACGTGTTGGTATGGCCATATGTCCTGGCCGTCGGCGATCCCGCAAACGCCAAGCTCATTTACACCGCGTTCCTGGAATATTTCCTGACCCAGCTGAAGCTGGCGATGTTTGGCGCGGCCTTCATCTCGTTCCCGATCGTGGCAGGGCAGGTCTACATGTTCGTGGCGCCCGGGCTCTACAAGCATGAGAAGCAGGCCTTCCTGCCGTATCTGGTCGCGACGCCGTTCTTTTTCGTGCTGGGTGCGGCGCTGGTCTATTTCGTTGTGTTCCCGATGCTGGCGCGCTTCTCGCTTGGCATGCAGCAACTCGGCAGCGACGAGACCGCAAAGATCGAGCTGTTGCCGAAGGTCGGCGAATATCTGTCGCTGATGATGTCGCTGATCTTTGCCTTCGGCATTGCGTTCCAGCTTCCGGTGATCCTGACGCTGCTTGGCCGCATCGGCATCATCACCTCGAAGATGCTGCGCGAGAAGCGGCGCTATTTCATCGTCATGGCCTTCGTCATCGCGGCCGTGCTGACGCCGCCCGACGTGATCAGCCAGTGCTCGCTGGCGATTCCGCTGATGGCGCTCTATGAGGGCTCGATCATCGCGGTGGCGATGGTGGAGAAGAAGGCCGCCGCCGCGGCGCAGACCGCCACCGGCACCGACGTGTCGACGCCGGCCAATCCGGCGGAGTAGAGGCCGCCACACCATCGCTGTCATTCTCCGCGAAAGCGGGGAATCCAGTACGCCGCGGCCTACCAAGGAATCACTCCCGTCTCTGGAATACTGGATCGCCCGCTTTCGCGGGCGATGAGAGCTGTGCTAGGGGGAGGCGCGCGCCAATGTAAACTGGCAACATTTGACGTTGACTGTTTACGCGCTGATCCAGGATCACAGCCATGCACGACATCAAATCGATCCGCGACAATCCGCAAGCCTTCGACGCCGGCCTCGCCCGGCGCGGCCTGAAGCCGTTGTCGGCCTCGCTGCTCGCGATCGACGAGACGCGGCGCGCGGCGATCCTGGCGTCCGAGCAGGCGCAGGCGCGGCGCAACGCGGCGTCGAAGGAGATCGGCGACGCCAAGAAGGCCAAGGACGAGGCGCGCGCGGCCAAGCTGATGGCCGAGGTCGCCGAGCTCAAGACTACGATGCCGCAGCTCGAGGCCGCCGCGAAAGCCGCCGATGAGGAGCTGACCAAAGAGCTGTCCGCAATCCCGAACATTCCGTTCGACGAAGTGCCCGATGGTGTCGACGAGCACGGCAACGTGCAGCACCACGTGTTCGGCAACAAGCGCAACTACGGCTTTGCGCCGAAGCTGCATGACGATCTCGGCACCGCGCTCGGTGACATGGATTTCGAGGCGGCGGCAAAACTCTCCGGCGCCCGCTTCGTCGTGCTGAAGAAGAGACTGGCGCGGCTCGAACGCGCGCTCGGCCAGTTCATGCTGAATCTGCACGTCGACGAGCACGGCTATACCGAGATCAATCCGCCGCTGCTGGTGCGCAACGAGATCATGTTCGGCACCGGACAATTGCCGAAATTCGAGGATGATCAGTTCTGGGCGATCAAAGGCGAGCTCCTTGCCTCGCCCGACCAGGAGCGGCTGAGGACAGAGCGCCTCGGCCTCATTCCGACCGCCGAAGTCTCGCTCACCAACCTCGCGCGCGAATCCATTCTCGACGAGAAGCAATTGCCGATGCGCCTCACCGCGCTGACGCCGTGCTTCCGCGCCGAGGCGGGCGCTGCCGGGCGTGACACGCGCGGCATGATCCGCCAGCACCAGTTCACCAAGGTCGAGCTGGTCTCGATCACGACGCCGGAGGTGAGCAAGGACGAGCTGGAGCGCATGCTGTCCTGCGCCGAGCAGGTGTTGCAGAGACTTGGCCTGCATTATCGCGTGATGACGCTTTGCGCAGGAGACATGGGTTTCTCGTCGCAAAAAACCTATGACATTGAGGTCTGGATGCCGGGGCAGGGCGAGGGCGGGGCATTCCGCGAGATCTCGAGCTGCTCGGTCTGCGGCGACTTCCAGGCACGACGCATGGATGCGCGCTCGCGCGGTCCCGACGGCAAGCCGCGTTTCGTCCACACGCTGAACGGTTCGGGCACCGCGCTCGGCCGCGCGCTGATCGCCGTGATGGAGACCTATCAGCAGGAGGACGGCTCGATCGCAGTCCCCGACGTGCTGCAGCCCTATATGGGCGGCGTGAAGGTCATCGGGCACGACTAAAGCGTTTTCGGGCGAAGTGGGTACCGGTTTGCGTCAAGAAAACGCGTCAAGACGAGAATCGCGTTGCCCGTCTGAAATGTTGGAAACGATCGGTTGCGAAGATCGGGCGGCCGGCTATCCTGCCGGCCACTCGACAACGCGAACCCACCGTTCATGGCCTTGCACCGCGACATCTTCTGGGTCGGCCGACAATGGGCGGTGACGGGGGCCGGGATTCAGGCCGTGGATCAGCGCCTGCGCGGCGTGCTCGACATCGAGATCGCGCGGCTCTGGGACCAGGATCTCGTGCAGAGCCGGCGGGCCAAGCCGGGTGTGAATGCTGCCGACTTCGACAACGCGCTGACGGTGGCGCGCGAACGCTTTCCGCAGACGCCGGAGCCGGATGCGTTCGTTGCGCAATTGGAGGCGCTCGGCGTGATCGAGGCTGCCGTCGTCAGTCCGGCGGTACCTGCGATGAGTCTGCGTGCGGAGGGGCGGCTGGCGCGCTTCCTGCCGCAATGGCGCATCCGCCGGTAGGACGTGGCCGGGAACCTCTGATCAGCCGGTTTGCCTGATGGGCCGGAGCCGGATAAGACGGCTCAGACCCCGCTTTTTGGAATCGACCCTTCGCATGCGCATTCTCTGCACCAATGACGACGGCATTCATGCCCCCGGCCTCAAGGTCGTGGAGGAGATCGCGCGCGCATTGTCCGACGACGTCTGGGTGGTGGCGCCCGAGCTCGACCAGTCCGGCGTGTCGCATTCGCTGTCGCTGAACGATCCCTTGCGCCTGCGCGAAGTCGGCCCGCGGCACTTTGCCGTGCGCGGCACGCCGACCGACTGCGTCATCATGGGCGCGCGCCATATCCTCGGTGCCAAGCTGCCCGACGTCGTGCTGTCCGGGGTCAACAAGGGCCGCAACGTCGCCGAGGACGTGGTCTATTCCGGCACCATCGCCGGCGCGCTGGAAGGCACCATCCTGGGGTTGCCGTCATTCGCGCTGTCGCAGGAGTTCAGCGTCGAGACCCGCGAGCGCCCGCCATGGGACACCGCACGCAAATTCGGGCCCGACATCCTGCGCAAGGTGATTGCCGCGGGCATTCCGAAGGACACCGTCATCAACGTCAACTTCCCGTCCTGCGCGCCCGAGGATGTGCTGGGCATCCGCGTCACGCGCCAGGGCAAGCGCAATCTCGGTTTCCTCAGAATCGACGAGCGCCAGGACGGCCGCGGCAATCCCTATTTCTGGATCGGCTTCGAGCGCGCCGCGATGATGGACACGCCGGCAGACGGCACCGATCTGGCGGCGCTTCGCGAGCGCTACGTCTCGGTCACGCCGCTCAGGCTCGACCGCACCAACGAAGCGTTTTCGGAAGAGCTCAGCGCGACGCTGAGTTAAGCGCCTGTAGCCCGGATGGAGCGAAGCGAAATCCGGGGCCGTATCGCTCGTGACGAGATTCCCGGATTGCGCTTCGCTCCATCCGGGCTACGGAAATATCCTAGCCGCCGCGAAGTGCGGCTTCGATGGTCTTGCCGAGTGCGTCGAGCTGGAACGGCTTCTGGAGCGCCGGCCGGTCGCGGTACTGCTCGGGTAGGCCGGAGGAGCCGTAGCCGGTGGCGAAGATGAACGGGCAGCCTTTCGCCTTGATCACGTCGGCGACCGGCGAGATGACCTTGCCGTTGACGTTGACGTCGAGAATGGCGATGTCGAACTCGGTCGCCTGGGCGAGCCGCATGGCCTCGGTGATGTCGCCGGCCTCAGCTGCGACCTTGTAGCCGAGCTCTTCGAGCATGTCCGCGACCATCATCCTGATCATCACCTCGTCCTCGACGAGGAATACAGAGCGGCCGGAAAGCCCTGTCGCGGTCATAGTTGAGTCCCTTGCCCATCGCCAAAAACGTTCGCAGATAACACGAATTGACGCAATGCGCGTTTCGACGAACGGATACCTGAAAATGGTCATCGCGGCTCGCCCGTGGCAAGCCAATTTGTGGTCAAATGCTCCAGGCGAAGGTTATCATGGGTTCCTGAGCAGGAACACGATTCCTGCGCCCGGGATTAACGTCCACCGGCCCCGGCAAGACAGCACAAGCAGGCAATGACCCCCGATCAGCATCCGCCGGAAAAAATGATGTTTCAGCTCACGCTGAGGCGTCGGGGCATCAGCGATCAGGCGGTGCTGCGAACCATGGAGGAGGTGCCGCGCGAGCTTTTCGTCGACGAGGCCGATCGCGACGGCGCCTATCGTGACAGCGCGCTGCCGATCGCCTGCGGGCAGACCATCAGCCAGCCCTTCGTCGTGGCCTACATGACCGAGCAGCTCCAGCTTCAGAAGCGGCACCGCGTGCTCGAGATCGGGGCAGGTTCCGGCTATCAGGCCGCTGTGCTGTCGCGGCTCGCCGGCCAGGTCCTGACCGTCGAACGCTATCGCAAGCTTGCCGATACGGCACGCGCCCGGCTCGAAAAGCTCAACTGTCACAATGTGGAGGTGATGCTCGGCGACGGGCTCAATCTGCCGCCCAATATCGGCCCGTTCGACCGCATCATCGTCACCGCCGCAGTGGAGCAGCTTCCGGACAATTTGGTCGAGCGGCTCGAGGTCGGCGGAATCCTGATCGCGCCGGTCGGCCCGCATCAGGGCGTGCAGACGCTGGTCCGCCTGACCCGCACCAAAGCCGGGATCGAGCGCAAGGAACTCGTCGAGGTCCGCTTCGTGCCGGCACTGCCCGGGGTGGCGCGGGAGCTGTAGATTTCCGGATCGGCTGCGCGGCCAACATCTTATTGGGAGGGTTAAGCCGTTATTTACTCGGCGCGTGTTTACTTAAAACACCAGTTCTGTTGCGTACGAGTGAGTAACCATGTCCGTCGTCGCCGAGTTGCTTTACTCGCGCCGCGTACCGCAGGTCGCGGTGCTGGCGCTGATCTCCTTCAGCTTCGCAGGGTGCAGCGCCGACATGTCGTCGCGGCTGTCCCAGTCGAACTTCTCCAACCCCTTCTCTTCTGAGCAGACCGGTTCGGTGCAGCAGGCCCCGCCGCCGCAGCAGCGCGAGCTGCCGCAATATTCGCGGCCGCAGACACAGCCGGGCTATTATCAGTCGCAGCCCTTGCCGCCGCCGGCGGTGTCCGCACCGCAATCCTATCCCGTCACAGGTGGTGGTGGCGTGTCCGGAGGCGGGCGCGGCGTCAGCTCCTACGCGCCCCCGGCGCAGCCGCATCTTGAAACCACGGCCACCGTGCCGCCACGCTCCGTTGCCGCGGCTCAGCCGGCCGGAGGCACCAAGATCATCGTCGGCACCAGCGATACGCTCGACGTGCTCGCCAAGCGTTATCGTGTCACGCCGCAGGCGATCCTCGCTGCCAATGGCTACAAGGGGCCGCGTTCGCTCTCGCCCGGCCAGCAGCTGATCATCCCGCATCCGGCCACCGCCGCTGCACCCGCGCCCGCGTTGGCTCCTATCGCAGCAGCTCCCGCGATGGCGCCTGCAGCCAAGCCGGTTGCGGCCATTGCTGCGCCGCCGAGCACCCACTTCGTCAACCACGGCGACACGCTCGCCAGCATCGCCCGCAAGAACCATATTTCGTCGGCTGAGCTCGCCCGTGCCAACGGCCTCGATCCGTCGGCCAAGCTCAAGCTCGGCACCAAGCTGACCGTGCCCGGTGCCAAGACCGCTGCCCTCGCGGCGCCGGTTGCGGCGGCTCCCGTCGGGGCTGCTCCGGTTGTCGGGACGCTCCAGCCGGTTGCTGCCGCTCCGGCACCCGCCACCAAGATGGCGGCTGTCGCTGCGCCGATGCAGAGCGCTCGCCTGGCCCAGGCCACAGCCAATGTCGAAGAGAAGCCCGCCGAGGCTCCGGCGAAGGCTGCCGAGACCACCAGTGCGCTGCCGACCTTCCGCTGGCCGGTGCGCGGCAAGGTGGTCACGACCTACGGCGCCAAGACCAACGGCAAGTCCAATGACGGCATCAATCTCGCGGTGCCCGAGGGGACGCCGGTCAAGGCGGCCGAAGACGGCGTCGTCGCCTATTCCGGCAATGAGCTGAAAGGTTACGGCAATCTGGTCCTGGTTCGGCACTCCAACGGCTACGTCACCGCATATGCCCATGCGAGTGAGCTGATGGTGAAGCGCGGCGATACCATCAAGCGCGGTCAGGTCATTGCCAAGTCGGGTCAATCCGGGGAGGTGGCGTCGCCGCAGCTCCACTTCGAGATCCGCAAGGGATCGAGCCCGGTTGACCCGCTTCAATTCCTGAACGGGGCGTGAGGCGAGGGCCCGCTGAGTAGGGCCAAGCCATCACTACGAGCACACTGTCGTCGCCCGGCTTGACCGGGCGATCCAGTATTCCAGGGGCAGTCATTGTTGAGCGGGTAAGCCGCGGCGTACTGGATTCCCCGCTTTCGCGGGGAATGACAGTTCGGGCTGAGCTAGAGTTGCCTTACTTCGCCGTCAGCTTCACGCCGAGCCGTCCCGCCAGCTCCTGCACGAATTGCCAGGCGACGCGGCCCGAGCGGGAGCCGCGGGTGGTCGACCATTCCAGCGCCTCGCGCTCCAGTGCCTCATCGTCGACCTCAATGCCGAAATGGCTGCAATAGCCGCGCACCATGGCGAGGTATTCGTCCTGGCTGCAGCGGTGGAAGCCGAGCCAGAGGCCGAAGCGATCCGACAGTGACACCTTCTCCTCGACGGCTTCGCCGGGATTGATCGCGGTCGAGCGCTCGTTCTCGATCATGTCGCGCGCGAGCAGATGGCGGCGGTTCGAGGTGGCGTAGAGAATGACATTCTCGGGCCGGCCCTCGATGCCGCCCTCGAGCACGGCCTTCAGCGATTTGTAGGACGCGTCATTGCCGTCGAAGGAGAGGTCGTCGATGAACACGATGAAGTGGAAGCTGGCGTCCCGGAGCTTCTCCATCAGCATCGGCAGCGTTTCGATGTCCTCGCGGTGGATCTCGATCAGCTTCACCCTGTCCGCCGGCTTGCGCTCCGCATTGATGCTGGCGTGCGCTGCCTTGACCAGCGACGATTTGCCCATGCCGCGCGCGCCCCAGAGCAGCGCGTTGTTGGCGGGCAGGCCATTGGCGAAGCGCTCGGTGTTCTCCATCAGGATGTCGCGCATCCGGTCGACGCCCTTCAGCAGGAACAGCTCGACGCGGCTGACCCGCGGCACTGCGGCGAGGCGGCCGTCGGGGTGCCAGACATAGGCATCGGCCTGCTTGAACGACTCGCGTTCGAGGGCCGGCTTGCCCTGGGCGGACAGGTGCGCCGCAATGGTCTCCAGCGCGCGGACCATGCGCTCCTGGGAGAGGTCTGGGGCCGCCTTGAGGGCTGCCTTGACGGCTCCCTTGGGGCGTTTTGCCGCGACGGGGGCAGACTTGCGGGCAGGGGTGCGGGGGCCTTTGCCGGCCGGGCTTTTGCTAAGGTTTTTGGGCATGTCCGAAGTTCCTGAGAACGCAGCCTTATCGGGCCTGACGGCGCACCGCAAGGTGGGTCAAAAGGGCAGTCTGGCAGCGTTGCAATTGGGGCAATGGCCGCTATAGTCCGCGCGAATTTGACCGAGCCGGTCGCCTTTGAGGGCCTGACCGGCTTTCCCCCGTTCTCACGAGGATCGTCCGAATGCTGATTACCCCTGCGTATGCCCAGGCCGCAGGCGCCGGCGACACCAACAGCATGTTGATGTCGCTGCTGCCGTTCGCCCTGATCTTCGTGATCATGTACTTCCTGATTCTGCGTCCGCAGCAGAAGAAGGTCCGTGACCACGCCGACCTCGTGAAGAATATCCGCCGCGGCGACACCGTCGTGACCTCGGGCGGCCTCGTCGGCAAGGTCACCAAGGTCGTCGACGACGACCAGATCGAGTTCGAGATTTCCGACGGCGTGCGCGTGCGGCAGATGCGCCAGATGATCTCGGGCGTGCGCGCCAAGGGCGAGCCGGCGAAGGAATCCAAGGATAGCAAGGAAGCCGCCAAGGACGACGCCGCCTCGAAGTGAGCGCGTCCGCGAGCATCTCAAGTCTCCTGATCTGACAGGTCCAGTCAATGTTGTATTTCACGCGGTGGAAGGCGCTCGGGATCATCCTGACGGCGCTGATCGTGTGCCTCTGCGCGGTCCCGAACTTCTTCCCCGAGGCCCAGGTCAAGACTTGGCCCGCTTGGGCACAGCGCCGGCTCGTGCTCGGCCTCGACCTCCAGGGCGGCTCCTACCTGCTGCTCGAGGTCGATTCCAACTACGTGAAGAAGGAACGGCTCGACCAGGTCCGCGACGACGTTCGACGCACGCTACGCGATGCCAAGATCGGCTTCACCGGCGGCGTGACCGTGCGCAACGACGCGGTCGAGGTTCGCATCACCAAGGAAACTGACGCTCAGGCTGCGCTCGCCAAGCTGCGTGAACTGTCTCAGCCGCTGGGCGGCCTGATGGGATCCAGCGGTCAGCGCGACCTCGAGGTGACTGATGCCGGCGGCGGGGTGATCCGCCTGAGCGTCCCGCAGGCCGCAATGCTCGATCGCCTGCGCAAGACCATCGAGCAGTCGATCCAGATCGTCGAACGCCGCGTCAACGAGCTCGGCACCGTCGAGCCCGTGATCCAGCGCCAGGGCAATGACCGCATCCTGGTGCAGGTCCCCGGCCTTCAGGACCCGACCCGCCTGAAGGAGCTGCTGGGCAAGACCGCGAAGATGGAATTCCGCATGGTCGACACCTCCGTGCCGCCGGATCAGGCGCAAGCGGGCAGGTTGCCGCCGGAATCCGAGCTCCTGATGAGCGCATCGCCACCGCCCACGCCCTATGTGGTCAAGAAGCAGGTGCTGGTCGCCGGTGGCGATCTGACCGACGCCCAGGCGAGCTTCGACCAGCGCACGGGCGAGCCGGTCGTCAGCTTCAAGTTCAACACTTCCGGTGCGCGCAAATTCTCGCAGGCCACGCAGGAGAACGTGGGGCTGCCGTTCGCGATCGTTCTGGACAACAAGGTGATCTCGGCGCCCGTCATCCGCGAGCCCATCACCGGCGGCCAGGGCCAGATCTCCGGCAGCTTTACCGTGCAATCGGCCAACGATCTGGCGATCCTGCTGCGCGCCGGCGCGCTGCCGGCGCCGCTCACCGTGGTCGAGGAGCGCACCGTCGGTCCGGGCCTCGGCCAGGACTCGATCGAGAAGGGCGAACTCGCGGCTTACGTCGGCTCGATCCTCGTCATCATCTTCATGCTGCTGACCTACAGGCTGTTCGGGGTGTTCGCGAACATCGCGGTGGCCATCAACGTCGCCATGATCTTCGGCCTGTTGTCGCTGCTCAACGCCACGCTGACGCTGCCCGGCATCGCCGGCATCGTGCTCACCGTCGGCATCGCCGTGGACTCCAACGTGCTGATTTACGAGCGCATCCGCGAGGAGCTGCGCGGCGGCCGCAACGCGATCTCGGCGATCGATGCCGGCTTCAAGCGGGCGCTCGCGACCATCCTCGATTCCAACATCACAACCTTCATTGCCGCCGCGGTGCTGTTCTACATCGGCACCGGCCCGGTGCGCGGCTTCGCCGTGACGCTCGGCATCGGCATCATCACCACGGTGTTCACCGCCTTCACGCTGACGCGGCTGATCGTCGCCTGGTGGGTGCGGTGGAAGCGGCCGCAGAGCGTGCCGATCTAGGAGCCTGATCGTGACTCACACCGTTCTCATCGGGCTCGGCGTCCTCATTGCCGTCCTCACCGTGGTTGCCGCGCTCGGCCTACTGCCGTCGCTGCGTATCGTCCCTGACGAAACGCATTTCGATTTCACGCGCTTCCGCCGCATCAGCTTCCCGATCTCGGCGGCGCTGTCGATCGTCGCGATCACGTTGTTCTTCACCCATGGCCTGAATTTCGGCATCGACTTCCGCGGCGGCACGCTGCTGGAGGTCAGGGCGAAGTCGGGCGCCGCCGACATCGCCGCGATGCGCACGACGCTGGATGGATTGCGTCTCGGCGAAGTGCAGTTGCAGCAGTTCGGCGATGCCGCGAACGTCCTGATCCGCGTCGCAGAGCAGCCGGGCGGCGATGCCGCGCAGCAGGAGGCGGTGCAGAAGGTTCGTTCCGCGCTCGGCGATTCCGTCGAGTATCGCCGCGTCGAAGTGGTCGGCCCGCGCGTCTCCGGCGAGCTGCTGGCGTTCGGCATGCTCGGCCTGATGCTCGCGATCGTCTCGATCCTGATCTATCTCTGGTTCCGGTTCGAATGGCAGTTCGCGCTTGGCGCCATGATCGCCAACGTGCACGACATCGTGCTTACGATCGGCTTCATGTCGATCAGCCAGGTCGATTTCGACCTGACCAGCATCGCCGCGCTGCTGACCATTCTGGGCTATTCGCTCAACGACACCGTCGTCATCTACGACCGCATCCGTGAAATGCTGCGCCGCTACAAGAAGATGCCGATGCCGCAGTTGCTCAACGAGTCCATCAACTCGACGCTGTCGCGCTCGATCATCACCCACTTCACGGTGACGCTGGCGCTGCTGGCGCTGCTCCTGTTCGGCGGTCATGCCATCCACAGCTTCACCGCGGTGATGATGTTCGGCGTGGTGCTGGTCGGCACCTACACCTCAATCTTCATCGCGGCGCCGATCCTGATCTATCTCGGCGTCGGCGAGCATCGCGAGGATGCGCCCGATACTGCTACGCCGGCGAAGAAAAGCAAGGCATGATCCGAACCGCATGCCCTCGCAGGCGTTTGCGAGGGCAGTAAGCCCATTCGGACGAAGCTCATGGCCGGCGATCCCAACGCACCGCATTTCCCGCGCTCGGCGCCGATCGAGGCCTATGGCAAGGGCGGCTTCGCCTTTGCCGGCATGTCGCATCGGGGCTCGCTGCTGTGCCTGCCCGACGCGATCTGGGCCTGGGACGTGACGGATCCCCAGAAGATCGACCGCTATTCGCTGGACCGGGTCTTCACGGCCGCCAACAGCATCGACACGCTCCTGATCGGCACCGGAACCGGGGTCTGGCTGCCGCCGCCGGCGCTGCGGCAGGCGCTCAAGGCGGTGAGGGTGGTGCTGGATACGATGCAGACCGGTCCTGCGGTGCGCACCTACAACATCATGATCGGCGAACGGCGGCGGGTTGCCGCTGCGCTGATCGCGGTGTCATGAACAGCACATGAGCAGCGCCGCGCCGCCGCCCGATTCCGTCACTTTCTGCGCCGATCTCGTGCGCAGCCATGACTTTCCGCGCTATGCCGCGACGCTGTTCGCGCCCGCCGTAGAGCGCCGCGCGCTGCTGGCGCTCTATGCCTTCAATGTCGAGATCGTCCGCGTCCGCGATCAGGTGAGCCAGCCCTTGCCCGGCGAAATCCGCTTTCAATGGTGGACCGATCTGTTTTCCGGCCTGGTGCACGGCAGCGCCGAGGGCAATCCGGTGGCGGCGGAGCTGCTGCGCGCGATCCGGGACTTCGACCTGCCGGTCGAACCGCTGTCGCTGCTCGTCGACGAGCACCAATTCGACCTCTACAATGATCCGATGCCGACCATGGCGGCGCTGGAAGGCTATCTGGCCGCGACCTCATCGGCGCTGTTCGCTCTGGCGGCGCAGATTCTGGCGCCGCCCTCGGAAGCCACCGAGCATCTCGCCCGTCATGCCGGGCTGGCGCAGGGCATCGTCCAGGTCATTGCAAACCTGCCGCGCGATGCCGCCCACCGGCAATTGTTCCTGCCGCAGCAGCTGCTAGCGAGCCACGGTTGCAACATGGAGGATGTGTTCGCCGGCAAGGAGATGCCGAATTTGCGTGCCGTGCTGGAGCAGCTCGCGGGCGAAGCGAGGCAGCATCTGGCTACGGCCCTGTCGTTGCTGGCGGAGGTGCCGGCAGCGGCTCGGGCAGCATTTTTGCCGCTTGGACTTGTGCGGGCCGACCTCAAGCTGCTGTCGCAACCGGGGCGCAATCCGTTCAAGCCGCAGCAATCGTCCCGACTGCGCACGCTGTGGGCGCTGTGGCGGGCTTCGCGGTCGCGTGAGTTTACCAAATAGCGGCCGGCTTATCGCCTGAGCCGGCCAAATGGCCTATGCTGTCCTATGGCTGACTTGTCCCCAATCTCGCCCTTTGATCTCAGCGGTCTGCCGGTCGCCCCAAGCGACATTGCTGCCGCAGCCGAGACGATCAGGGGCGCCGTCGTCGAGACGCCCTGCAGCTACAGCCGCACGCTGAGCAGCATCTGCGGCTGCGAGATCTGGCTCAAATTCGAGAACCTTCAGTTCACCTCCTCGTTCAAGGAGCGGGGCGCGCTCAACCGCCTCACCGCGCTGACGCCGGAGGAGCGCGCGCGGGGCGTGATCGCGATGTCGGCCGGAAACCACGCGCAGGGCGTGGCCTATCACGCCAAACGGCTCGGCATCCCCGCCACCATCGTCATGCCGGTGGGCACGCCCATGGTGAAGGTCGAGAACACCAGGCATCATGGCGCTGAAGTGGTCGTCACGGGCGCGACGCTGGAGGAGGCGGCCGCGTTCGCGCGAAGCCACGGCGAAGCCAGAAGCATGATCTTCGTCCACCCCTACGACGATCCGCTGGTGATCGCGGGGCAGGGCACAGTCGGGCTGGAGATGATGAGGGCCGTGCCGGAGCTCGACACGCTGGTCGTGCCGATCGGCGGCGGCGGCCTGATCAGCGGTATCGGCATCGCGGCGAAATCGATCAAGCCTTCGCTGCGAATCCTCGGCGTCGAGGCCTGGCTCTATCCCTCGATGTACAACGCTATCCATGACGGCAATCTGCCGGCGCGGGGCGACACGCTGGCCGAAGGCATCGCGGTGAAATCGCCCGGCAAGATCACCACCGAAATCGTCCGCCGCCTCGTCGACGACATCGCGCTCGTGAACGAGGCCGAGCTCGAGCGAGCGGTCGCAACCCTGATCTCGATCGAGAAGACAGTCGTCGAGGGCGCCGGCGCCGCCGGCCTTGCCGCGCTGATGTCCGATCCGACCCGCTTTGCCGGCCAGAAGGTCGGCCTCGTACTGAGCGGCGGCAATATCGACACGCGACTGATCGCATCCGTCCTCACCCGCGAGCTGGCGCGCGAGGGGCGGTTGACCCAGCTCTCGCTCGACATTCCTGACAGACCCGGGCAATTGGCCGCCGTCGCGGCCCTCCTGGCCGAAGCCGGCGCCAACATCATCGAGGTCTCGCACCAGCGGACCTTCTCCGACCTGCCGGCCAAGGCCACGCTCCTGCAACTCGTCATCGAGACCCGCGACAGCGCCCATCTCGACGAGGTGATGGCAAAGCTCAGCGCATCCGGACTAAGCGCGCGCTGCACATAGGGCACGTTGAGACGCCAGGCCGGGCTGGGCGCTACTCCGGAAGGCCTGCGACGCGGAGGGCATCTCCGAGCGAGGAAGCGAGCGCTGGCGCGCAGTTGACGCCCTGAAATTGACGGCCATAGCGGAACGTCGGGTGCAGCTCCAGCACCCGCGTGGCCGCCGCCTTCGCCTCCCGCAATCGTCCAAGCTTTGCCAGCGCCGCGGCCAATTGCACATGGGTAATGCTGTGGAGAGGATTGGCCTGAACCGAGCGGTAAGCGGCGCGGCACGCCTCCTCATATCGGCCGCGATGGAAGTGCCCCATCGCCTGCGCGTCGAATGCGGCGAAAGCCCAGGGATCGAACGGACTGAGCCGCAGGCCTTGTTCGCTCCATTCGATAGCCCGGTCGGCCTCTCCGCCCCAGCCGAGCATGACGCTGCCGAGGATGTAGGTCAGCGCCGATGATGGGCTGATGGCGAGCGCGGCCTCGAACGCGATGAAGGCTGCGGAGCGATCGTGCCCGTCCATGCCAATCGAAAAGCCCGCGAGCGTGAGAGCAGGCGCATCATCCTGGCCGTGAGCGATGGCCGAGCGAGCGTGGCGGATCGAGGCCTCGCGATTGGTCTCCTGCAAACCGGCTCTAAGAAACAGGCAGTGATGGCACATCGCCGCATTGCCGTGCGCAAGCGCATACGCAGGCTCGAGCGCGATCGCACGTTCGAGCAGCACGAGCGCCTGGGTGACCTGGGCCGGCATGCCGGAATCGACGTCCGGCTGGGCGCGCAGGACGAGATCATAGGCATCCAGGCTGTCCGGCCGCTTGCGCCTGACCCTGTTGATTTCGGCGCGCCGCAGGCTGGGCGCGATCGCACCGACGGTCGACGATGCGATGTCGTCCTGGAGGGCGAAGACGTCTTCGGACCGGCGGTCAAATCGCTCGGCCCAGACGTGCATGCCAGTCGACGCATCGATCAACTGGCCGGTGATGCGGACCAGCGTGCCGGTCTTGCGGACACTGCCTTCCAGCACGTAGCGTACGCCAAGTTCGCGGCCGACCTGCTTCACGTCCACCGCGCGGCCCTTGTAGGCGAATGTGGAATTCCGCGCGATCACGAACAGCCAGTTGATGCGCGAGAGGCCGGTGATGATGTCGTCGACCATCCCGTCGGCAAAATAGTCCTGCGCCGCATCGCCGCTCAAGTTCGTGAAAGGCAACACTGCGATCGACGGCCTGTCGGGCAATGACAGCAACGGCGCTTGCGGTGTTCGTGCGGGACCCGGATCGGACTTCGTCACGGTCGGACCGACATAGCGATAGCCGCGGCGCGGCAGCGTTTCGATCCAACGCGCCTCGCCGGAGATGTCGGCCAGCGTGCGCCGCACCGCCGCGATCTGGACGGTCAGATTGCTGTCCTCGATGGCCTGGGCGGGCCAGGCCGCCTCGATCAAGGCATCCTTTGAAACCGGCACACCAGCCTGCCGGACGAGGAGCGCCAGGAGCAGCACTGCGCGCTGGCCGAGAGCGGTCGGCTCAGCACCGTGGAACAGGATCCCCGCATCGCCATCGAGCCGAAAGGGACCAAATTCAAGGATCGTGGCCATCGCCGAAGAAGGCCACATTTCGCAGGTTTTTTGCAACGTTTTCCGAACGGCTTCGCGACTTTCCGGCTGGACGGGACCACCATCGCGCGAGCCGTGAGGAACGCTGCAACAGCGATGGAGGTGTACATGACCGCGAAACACGTCATCCGCAGGCTCGGCGAGACCGAGGGGGTCACGCTGCGCGGCCAACCAATGGCCTTCCTGGTGACGGGCGAGGACACTGGGCATACGAGCATGTTCGACTGGACAATTCCGGCAGGATTCGCCACCGGCCGGCACGTTCATCGTGTTCAGGAAGAGACCTTCTACGTGCTCGAAGGCGAGTGTGAATGGTTCGTCGGGGATGAGATTGTCCGGGCAACCCCAGGGACCTTCCTCTTCATTCCTCCCGGTGTTCCCCACAACATCACCAACGCGAGCGAGAAGCCCGCGCGCGTGCTCATGACCGTATCCCCGCCGGGACACGAGCATTACTTCGAGGAGCTGGCGAAGCTGACGGCAAGTGGTCCCCCGGATGCGAAAGCCATCAGCGAGCTACGCGCCCGCTTCGATACCGACCAACTCTCGGCGCTGACGACAAGAGCTTGAAGCCCAGACGGCGCGACGGTGGACCGACTTCAAGGTCGGCCCGGCCGCGTCGGCCTTTTTGCTACCGTGCCGCCAGATCCGCCAGATGAGCGATCAACCGATCGATCTCGGCTTCCGTGTTGTAATAATGCGGCGATGCCCGCACGACATGCGGCAAGGAGCGAAGTTCGGCATCGATACGCGTGCTCGATGGATCTGAAGCGCCGATCGTGATGCCTGCTGCAGCGGCACTGGCGACAACGGCGTCCGCTTCATGCCCGTCCAGCGTGAAGCTGACGATGGCGCCCGGCGCGCGTCCGAGGTCGCGAGTGGTGATGCCGGGAAGGGCCGCGAGACCGCTGCGAAGACGGCCGGCAAGCATGCGGCAGCGTAGTTCGATCGGAGCGATGCCGATCTCCAGGGCGTAGTCGACGGCGGCGCCGAGGCCCAGCCGGGCCGCGTAATTGTTCTCCCACGTCTCGAAGCGGCGTGCATCGTCGCGAAGCCGATATTCATCGCGCGAGACCCAGGGCGCGGCGAAGTGATCGATCATCGGCGGCTCGAGCCGTTGCAGCATCGCGCGGCGAACGTAGAGAAATCCGGTACCGCGCGGGCCGCGCAGGAATTTGCGACCCGTGGCCGACAGCATGTCGCAGCCGATGGCTTCGACGTCGACGGCCATCTGGCCGACCACTTGGCAAGCGTCGAGCAGATAGGGAATATTGTGCGCCCGTGCGATCTCGCCGATCGCCGCTGCCGGATTGACCAGCCCGCCATTGGTCGGAACCCAGGTAATCGCGATCAGCTTCACCCGCTCGTCGATCATGCGGTCGAGCGCTTCGACATCGAGCTCGCCACTGGCATCGCTCGGCACCACGTCGATGGTCGCGCCTGTACGCTTGGCGACCTGAAGAAAGGCGACATAGTTCGCCGCGTATTCCGCCTCGGCAGTCAGGATCCGGTCGCCCTTGCGAAACGGAAGCGCGTAGAACGCCATCTGCCAGGCGACCGTCGCGTTCTCCACGAGCGCGATCTCGTCGGGCGCGGCATTCAGCAGACGCGCCACCGAGCCGTAGACCGCTTCGAGCCGGTCGGTCTCGCGATCCGCGGCCGCATAGCCTCCGATCTCGCTTTCCAGATCGATATGTTCCTTCATCGCCGCGACAACCGGCGCCGGCATCAGCGCGGCGCCAGCGTTGTGGAGATAGGCGAGCCGGCTAGTGGCTGGCGTCTCGGCACGAATTTGGTCGAGGTCGATCACTCACGCCCTCCGCTTCTTGCGATCTCGTGCATGAATTAGGCGCGTTGCCGAACGTGAGCAAGATGGCTTTGGCTCGCATCAGATGCAGAGGCCGAGCAGCTTGACGTGGCAGTTGCTCGATTTGGGCTTGCTCGCAGGCGCCGCCTCTCGTTTCACGGCAACGAGGGGCTCCTTGTTCTTCTTGCCCTTGCCCTTCGGCTCATAATCGCCCGCGATCACCATGGCCCAGTAGGTGCGCTTGCCGCTGGCATTCTTGGCGTTGGCGATGCCGACGCGGGAGGCGTTGTGCAGCAACAGGTTCTTGCGGTGCCCGGACGAGTCGATCCACTGTCCCAGGGTCTTCTCGAAATTGTCGTAGCCGTAGGCGATGTTCTCGGCGGCGCGGCCTGCGCCGGCGGGCGCGACGCGGCGGTTGAAGGGGCCGAGCGCGTCGTGACTGAGGTCATCTTTCGCCGCCATCGCGCGGGCCTGGTCCATGGCGATGCGGTCGAGGGTGGAATCGCGGACGACGCGAACTTCACCGTGCTTGAGGCGGAAGCTGGAGATCAGCTCGGCCGGGGTCTCGGCCATTGCGGGCGCGGCCGCCAGCAGCAGAAGGCCGGCAATCAGGCCGCCCACCACGCGATGCATCATCGTCCCCCGAGTGCCCATGACCCCGCCGAGCCTGCCTTGTCCGACCGCTTCTCTATCGCCAATGTGGACGCTTCAAGGCGAGACCGCCCGTCAGCTCGCTGGCAGGTCCGCCTCGAAATTGAAGCGGTCGCGCAGGTTCTTCCGCTGTTCCAGGATGTCCTTGAAGAAGGCGCGGTCCTGGTCGTTCTTCATCATCGGCTCGATCAGGTCGAGCTGGTTCATGGCAACCAGCTGCAGGATCTCTGTGCGCGGCTTGCCGCTGGCATCGCGCGGCAGCGCGTGCACCACCTGGATGTGCTCCGGCGGTTTCGGCCCCTTGGCGGCCGAAAGCTCGTTCCGCAACTGGCCTTCGAGCGTGGCCTGGTCGGCTTCGACGAAGGCATAGAGCCCGACGCCGGAGCGGCGGTCCGCGAAAGCCACGATGGCGGTGTCGCGCACGGCTGGATTTTTGCGGATCAGCTCGGTCAGCACCGGCGCGTCGTTCACGAGCCTGCGGCCGCCGCCCTCGCGGTCGGTGAAGTTGAACAGGCCGCGCGTGATCGCGCGGTAGACCTTCTTGCCGGTGACAAGCCACAGGCTGGCGGCGAATGACTTCTTCGCAAGGATCTTTCGCTCGCGCGGGGTCAGCGCCTCAGGTGCGTAGGAGCGCTTGTGCTTGAGCAGATGCCGGAGGTCTTCATAGGCGAGGATGCGATAGAGCCGGCCGCGCCGTGCAAAGCAGGCGGCGAGCTGGAAGTCGGTGACATAGGCGAGGCCGTCGCGGCCGACCAGCCAGTTCTGTTCCTTGGCAAGATCGTTGTGGCAGATACCGGCGCGGCGCAGCCGGCGCAGGGCCGCCTTGGCCGAACGGAAATAGGCGAGGTCGCCATGCGGCTTGGCCAGATGCAAAGCGACTCCGTCGACGAAGCCGCGCACCAGCGCACGGCGTCCGGCCCACAGCAGCTCCGGTCCAACGTTGAGGCCTTTGGCGAGCGCCAGAGCGTGCTTCTCGCGGGCGAACAGATGGCGCGCCAGGAGGAACGACCACCACGGCACCTCGTCGAGCCGGCGCAGCACGGCATCGACCTCGCCGCTCTCGCCACGGAAGCGCCCGCGCTCGACGGTCGAGAACACGTCGCGCTTGAGCAGCACGCCCTCGGTCCAGCGCGCCGAGAGCGTCGCGGCGTCGTCTTTGGGGAGGCTCATCTTGAACTCACGCGGCTGCGGCAATGCGCAAATGATCGGCGATCCAGCGATCGAGATCGGCGAGTGCCAGTGCGCTCATCGCCTGCTTCTTGGCCACCGTCTTCTCGTTGCCGCGCAGGCGTGTGCCGTCGGGCTTCTTCGTCGGCGCGGTCGCAAGCGGTGGGAATAGACCGAAATTGATGTTCATCGGCTGGAACGAGCGTGTGCCGGGCTCGATGGTCTCGATATGGCCGCCGGTGATGTGGCCGAGCAGCGATCCGAGCGCGGTCGTGCCAGGCGGGCTGACAAGCGTCTCGCCGCGCGCGTCCGCCGCTGCATAGAGACCGGCGATCAGGCCGACGCTGGCCGATTCCACATAGCCCTCGCAACCCGTCATCTGGCCGGCGAAGCGCAGCCTCGGCTGTGCGCGCAGGCGCAGCTGACCGTCGAGCAGTTTTGGCGAGTTGAGGAAGGTGTTGCGATGCAGGCCGCCGAGGCGGGCGAATTCGGCCTTCTCCAGCCCGGGAATGGTGCGGAAGATGCGCTGCTGCTCGCCGTATTTCAGTTTCGTCTGGAAGCCGACGATGTTGTAGAGCGTGCCGAGCTTGTTGTCCTGGCGCAGCTGCACGATCGCGTAGGCTTTGGTCGTGGGATCGTGGGGATTGGTGAGGCCGACCGGCTTCATCGGACCGTGGCGCAAGGTCTCGGGGCCGCGCTCCGCCATCACCTCGATCGGCAGGCAGCCGTCGAAATAGGGCGTGTTGGTCTCCCACTCCTTGAACTCGGTCTTCTCGCCGGCGATGAGCGCGGCGACGAAGCCGTCGTACTGCTCCTTGGTCATCGGGCAGTTGATGTAGTCCGCGCCGGTGCCGCCGGGGCCGACCTTGTCATAGCGTGACTGAAACCAGGCCACCGACATGTCGATGGATTCGCGGTGCACGATCGGCGCGATCGCGTCGAAGAAGGCGAGCGCGTTCTCGTCGGTCAGCTCGCGGATGGCATCGGCGAGCGCTGCCGAGGTGAGGGGGCCGGTTGCAACGATGACGTTGCTCCAATCGGCCGGCGGCAAGCCTGCAACCTCGCCACGGGCGATCTGGATCAGGGGATGGTCGTTCAGCGCTTTGGTGACGGCCGCGGAGAAGCCGTCGCGGTCGACGGCGAGCGCGCCGCCGGCAGGCACCTGGTTGGCGTCGGCTGCACGCATGACCAGCGAATCGAGCCGGCGCATTTCGGCATGCAGCAGGCCGACGGCATTGTTGGCGGCGTCGTCCGAGCGGAACGAATTGGAGCAGACGAGCTCGGCGAGCCCGTCGGTGCGGTGCGCTTCGGTCATGCGGGTCGGCCGCATCTCGTGCAGCACCACGGGCACGCCAGCCTTGGCCACCTGCCAGGCGGCTTCGGAGCCGGCAAGGCCCGCGCCGATCACGTGCACGATGTTGGATTGAGGTCCTGTCATGGGGCGGACAGGTAGCGCTTTTCGGCGGGGAGTGGAATCGCCGAGATGGAGTTTTCTGCCGCTAGATACGACAACGCCCGCACGAGGCGGGCGCTATCGGTCCGTTCCGGTGGAAGGGCTGAAACGATATCAGCCCTGGTACTGACCGGCGGCAACGCGCGGGATGTCCGAGCGATCGAGGCCGATATCGGCCAGTTCGCGATCGCTGAGCTGGGACAGCTCGGCAACATTGCGCTGATAGTCCCGGAAGGCCTGGATCATGCGGATGAGCGAGAGCAGCATTGGTAGTCTCCTGTAGTTCGATTCAGCCCTTGCCCGGGCTGCATCGTTGAAATGAATATAGGTGAGAGTGGTGCAGTGCGAAAGTTCCGATGTTGCGATGCAGCTAAGCGAGTAGCGCATACCGTGAGTAAGGAACGCTTAACCTCTCGCCAGTCCCGCCCAAGGCTTGGGCTGTATGGGCGGAATCCAGCAATAAGCTCCCGTGAAATCACGGATTTAAGGGAAGTCGGCTTGATATCGATCATAGCCGAAATAGGTTGCGTGCCCGTCGCCGGCAAGTCGGTCGGCAGCTTCTATACCCAAGTCCGGCATGCGTGATTCGCATGAGAAGGATCTCGCCGATTTGAATTTAAGTTCACTTCTTGTCAGCCCCGAAATGGTCCTAGAGGCTTAGCCGGAGCAGATTTGGCGACGGGAATGCAGCGGAACCGCCCATTCGCACCCACGATAGCGCAGCGCACACACGCCGAGCGTGTGGCGATGATTACCGGGATGTAATGAAAATCAGAAATTTCGCATGCGGCTCTGCGTGGCGCGCAACATCACGCAATTCTCGCGGGGAATTTATTGCGGCAAGTTGCCGCGTCCGGGGGAAAGTCATGTCGCAGAACCCGGCAATGTCGCTGGTCCTGCTTCAAGAACAAGAGAAGGAAGTAACATCATGACGAAGTTACTCGGGGTTATCGCAATTGCCGCCGTCGCGTTCGCCGTCGCGCCGGCCCAGGCCGCCAAGCACGCAGCGGGCGGTTGTAGCTCGGCCAACCTGGAGAAGACGGAGACCGCGATCGAGAACATGGCCGACGGTGACAGCAAGTTCGTCGCGCAGAAGGAGATCGCGGCGGCTCAGGACTCCCTGCTCAACGGCAAAATGGGTGCGTGCGGCGCGCATCTGAACAAGGCGATGCACGCCACCATGGGCAAGTAAACGGGTAGGCAAACGCACGAGAGAGGGCCGGTCGCCGGGCGATCGGCCCCACGCGTTTGGGCGACCCACTTAAGGGGCGCGCGCCAGCTGGGTGGCGAAATAGGCGACGGTCTTGGAATAAACCTCGCTCTTGTTCCACTGCTGCAGCACTGCGAAATTCGGACTGCCCGGCTGCCAATCCTTGCCCTTCTGCCAGCCATAGCCGGCAAGATAATTGGCGGTGGAGGCGAGCACGTCGGGCGCGTTGTGCAGGAGGTCGCGCTTGCCGTTGCCGTCGAAATCGACGGCGTATTTCATCCAGGACGACGGCATGAACTGGGTCTGGCCGAGCTCGCCGGCCCAGGCGCCCTTCATCTCGGCTGGCGCGAGATCGCCGCGCTGGACGATGCGCAGGGCGTCGAGCAGCTCGGCCCGGAACTGCTCGGCGCGCCGGCAATCATAGGCCAGTGATGCGAGCGACCGGATCGTGGCGAACTTGCCGGTGTTGACGCCGAAATCGGTCTCCAGGCCCCAGATCGCGACCAGGACCTCGCCGGGAACGCCATAGGTCTGCTCGATGCGTGACAGCACCGAGCCGTACTGCTTCATCCTGTTGGAGCCGCGCTCCAGGCGCGGCGGCACCATGCGGCCGGAAAATTCCTCGAAGGTCTGGGCGAAGACCTTTTGCGAGCGGTCGCGGTTGAGCACGCTCTGATCCAGAGTCACCCCGGCGAGACCCGATGCAATGGCCTGTTGTGAAATGCCCTTGGCCGCAGCGTCGGTCTTGAAGTCCGCAAGCCAGGCATCGAAATTACCCGAGCCGCAGGCAACCGCGGCGAACGCTGGCTGGGCGGACAGGATTGACGCGGAGAGGGCGAAGGCTGCGAGAGCGAGACGAGAAATCGTCGAGGTCATTCGAGGTAATGAATTCCGTGAAGCGATCTGGCCGGCCGGCGCAATCTCGGTCGGAACCGCGGCCAAAGCAAGGCGTGCGACAGGCCGCGATCCTGCCCGAACCAGGGCAGGATCGCATGTCACGATATCGTCAGGCGTCCGTCCTGTTACGCCAGGGGAAGAGGTTGGCGGGAAAGTCGGCAGCCGGCTTGCGCGGACGATGCGGCGGGGGCGGCACCGGACGTGCACCGGGCTCCGAGACGATCACCTTGCGGTAAAGATGCCAGGTGGCATGGCCGAGCAGGGGGATCACCACGGCGAGGCCGACGAAGGCTGGAATGGTGCCGAGCGCGAGCAGCACCGCCACGATCAGGCCCCAGGCCGCCATCGGCACCGGGTTCCTCGCGACCACGCGCAGCGAGGTGCTCATCGCCTCGAACGCGCCGGCATGGCGATCCAGCATCAAGGGGAACGACACGGCGCTGATGCAGAGCGCGGCGAGCGCGAACAGGAAACCGACGCCGCAGCCGACCACGATCAGCCACCAGCCCTGCTGCGTCGTCAGCACGCGCGTCATGAAGTCCGAGATTCCGGTGACGCCCTCATAGCCGAACGCCGCAACATAGATCGCCTGCGCGGTCGCAACCCAGGTCACGAACAGCGCGAGCAGCAACGTACCGAGGCCGAGCATCGCTCCGAACGAGGGCGAACGCAGCACCTCCATCGCATCCCACGCGCTGGCTTCCTCATAGCGTTCGCGCCGGCTGGAAAGCTCGTAGAGACCGAGCGCTGCGAAGGGGCCGATCAGCGCGAAGCCGGCGGCGAGCGGAAACAGCAGTGGCAGCACCGAATAGCCCATCACCACGCGGGCGAGCACGAGGCCGAGCACCGGGTAGATCACGCAGAGGATGATGGCGTGGCTCGGCACGGCCTTGAAATCTTCCCAGCCGCGCCTGAGCGCATCGTGCAGATCGGACAGCTGGATGGTTCGGATCACCGGTCCAGCCGCATCCGCGGGCTGGGCCATCGTGGGGACATTGCCCTGGTAGAGTGTGGCCATGGTCGCTAGCTCCCTTGCCGAGCGGCCGAATTCGGCGCCGGCAAACGGCGCGAGCGGCCGCCATTCTCTTAAGTCCCGCGATCCCGACCAGAGAATTCCGGATGGCGTCGCGAACTGAACTGCAACCGTACGCCCATTTCCGAGTCCTGTCCCTCACGCTTGGGTGAAATTCGATGCCGCATCGCAACCTCGACGATGTCATTCGGCCGTCATTTCGCCGCAGATAAGCTGATGCTGCGTGGTGGTTCGCAGAACTTCGCGGGCGCTACGTAGTAACTTGGTCTATAAGTGCCACTCAAGGCCCTTCCAACGGATCCTTTTCGGGGAGCAGACATGAGCATTTTCGGGAAAATCATGAGCGCGATCTTCGGCGGCCAGCCGGCTTCCGCCGCGCCCGCCGGTGGCGCAGCGCCGGGCAGCGCGCCCGCAGGGGCCGCGCCGGGAGCGCCGGCTTCCGCGCCGATGGCCGCGGTCGATGTGGCGGCGATCGTCGACAAGGCGGTGGCCGCGCACAAGGGCGAGAAGCTGGAATGGCGTACCTCGATCGTCGACCTCATGAAGGCGCTCGACATCGATTCCAGCCTCGCTGCGCGCAAGGATCTCGCCAAGGAGCTCGGCTACAGCGGCGACATGAATGACTCGGCCAGCATGAACGTCTGGCTGCACAAGCAGGTGATGTCCAAGCTCGCCGCCAATGGCGGCAAGCTGCCGCCTGAGATCAAGCACTGACCGCAAGCACTGACCGCAAGCACTGACCGAACGCCGGTCGTGCCGCAGGGGCCCGCGATCTCGCGGGCCCTTTTGCTTTCAGGCGACCAGATCCGCATCCTCCGGATGCCTGTCGAGATAGTCGACCACGAAGCCGCAGCCGGCGATCACCTTGCGGCCGTCGCGCCGGATCAAATCGAGCGCGCCCTTGATCAGTTCGGAGGCGATGCCGCGGCCGCGCAGCGCGCGGGGCGTCTCGGTGTGGGTGATGATGACCGCCGTCGGGGTCAGCCGGTAATTGGCGAAGGCGACCTCGCTGCCGACATCGAGTTCGAAGCGGCTCCTGTCCTTGTTGTCCCGTACCGATGCCACCATGCAAGATCCTTCCGACGTGCGTCTGACGCGTTGATCTAGGAGCCCGTCCCCGTCCCTGGCAAGGCGCGGCCAGGGGAGCCTGCCGCACGGCAGATATCTGCAAACGCGCGTGCCTGTAGCTGCACTGCAGTATGAGACGTCATCGCTGGCGAACACCACGCCAGCTCCAATAATTACCGGCGCCACTCTTGCAAGTTCCACGGCGGCTCCCACGTCCTCTTAAGGACATACGCCCGAATGCGGCCGGCAGGGTCGCTAGACATTCGGAGTGTCATGATTGCCAGCCGCAGACGTATGCCTCTTTGCAGGAGGTTACGATGTCGGACTTTGGTTTCTTGAATACTCATCGAACATGGGAAGACTGGTGCGGGATGCTGCTCGGCGCGCTCATCGTGGCTTCGCCGTGGTTTCCCATCCAGGATCCGGCGATTGCCGGGCACCCGACGGCGATCCTGAATACGGTCGCAATCGGCCTGATCGTATTTGGCATCAGCCAGCTCGAATATGTCGCCTTGCAGCGCTGGCAAGAGGTGACGACGATCCTCGTCGGACTGTGGCTCATCGCCTCGCCTTACGCCCTCGGCTATTCCGCTGACGGCTTTCTCCGCATCTACCACACGAGCCTCGGCGCGGCGGTGGTGCTGCTGGGCATACTTCAGCTGTGGCAGGACTGGGATCTGAATGATCAGGACATGCTCAAGCACGGACGATAGGCCGTGGATGTCGGCAGGCCCGCTGGCTACGGGCGGCGGGCCTGTGCTCTCACCTCGCCACGAGGTCGGAATAGTCTGGATGCTTTTCGATCCATGCCTTCACGAACGGGCATTGCGGGATCAGCTTCAATCCGGCCGCGCGGACCTGGTCGAGAGCGCCTTGCACCAGTTTTGAGCCGACGCCCTTGCCGCCGAGCTCCTTCGGCACGTCGGTGTGCTCGAAGGTGATCACGTTGCCATCGAGCTTGTAATGCTCGGTCGCAAGATGGCCTTCCACCGCGAGCTCGTAGCGGCAATGGTCCTTGTTGTTGATGACGTTGCTCATGTTGTCGACCCTCTAACTGCCAGCCTCGCGCACCAAGTCATAACGCACGGTCGCGCCGGCCGGTTTCCGATGTTGAGGTCGTTCGGTTCAATCAGCCGCTTTGGCGAGCCTGGAATCTTCGGGCTGCCGCGGCGGGCGCAGGCATCCCTGGCAGATGACCAGGGAGCGGTTGACCCTGGCATCCTGCTCGGCCTCGCTGCCGTCCTGCGCCTGCCACCATTCCTTCGAGCGGGGCTGAAGCCCGGCTTGCGAGCCGTTCTGCTCGGATCGGTCCGCGGTCCGCGCTGGCTGTGCGGCTGCCCGCGGCCGATTGGGATCCTCGCCGGCGCCATCCCAGGCATAACGTGCAGGCTTGAACGCGGGATCGGAGGCAAGATGCGCCTGTGGCGCCACGGCACATCCGGCGAGCGCCAGCGACAACAGGAGGAAGGCGGGCGCTTTGACCATGATGCGGCACTCTGTACGCGAGAACTGAGCGAGGGTGCGCCGATCATGTTTAAGATTCCCTGAACGGTTGCGGCCGCGCCGGCGACAAACGCGCATGCGCTATTTGATGCTTCTGCTCGCTCTGTTCGTCTCCGCCGCGCGCGCGGAGGATGCAAAGCCGTTCGATCCCTCCGACTATCCGCCCGGCGTGCAGAAGGCGCTGCGCTACGCCAATGAGGAATGCACCAGCCAGGACGGTGGCGAGGTGACCTTTGCGCCTGATACGGTGCGCAAGATCGACCTGACCGGTGACGGCCGCGACGACTACATCGTCGATTTCCAGGACACCAAATGCGGCGATCGCGAGACGACCTATTGCGGAACTGGCGGCTGCGTCATCAACATCCTGGTGACGCTGCCGGACGGCAACGTTCGCCCGGTGTTTGACGGCTATGTCCTCCGATACAAGATCATGGCCCCGCCGATGAAGCGCGGCGCTGCGCGCACCGTCCGCTTCGATCTTCATGGCAGCTTCTGCGGCGGCTTTGGCCCGCAGACCTGCGCCAAGCAGAAGGCGATCACGGCGACGCCGTTTGCGTTCAAGCAGCCGTAGGGGAGCCGTGCATCCGGCGGCCTTGCAGGGGCGCTGGCGATGGCGATAAATGGGCTGCAATGAGCCGGCGGCCAGCGCGCCGTCCGCCCTCGAAGAGGAAACCCCATGCAGCCCCTGCGCATGTCGCGCCGCGTCATGAATCTCGCTTACATGCTGACCCAGAATGCCCGGCGGCATGACGCGCGTCCCGGTTTCGTCTGGGGGGACAAATCCTGGAGCTGGCGCGAGATCGACGCGCAGGTCTCGGCGCTGGCGGCGGCGCTCGCCGCGCGTGGCATTGCCAAGGGCGACCGTATCCTGGTCCATTCCAAGAATGGCGACGAGATGTTCTTCTCGATGTTCGCCGCGTTCCGGCTCGGCGCGGTCTGGGTGCCCACCAATTTCCGCCTGATGCCGGACGAGGTCACCTATCTCGCAGAGGCCTCCGGCGCGAAGGCGTTTCTGTGCCATGTCGATTTTCCCGAGCATGCGGCGGCCGTGAAAGGCGGCGCGCTCGAGTTCACCTGGAGCGTCGACGGCAAAGGCGCGTTCGGCGAGCGCTCGGTTGCTGAGGCCATTGCCGCTCATGCCGGCGCCAATGTCGCGAATGTCGCCGTCGAACACGACGATCCCTGCTGGTTCTTCTTCACCTCGGGCACCACCGGCCGCTCCAAGGCCGCGGTGCTGACCCACGGCCAGATGGGCTTTGTGATCACCAACCATCTCGCCGATCTGACGCCCGGCGTCACCGAGGATGACGCCTCGCTGGTGGTGGCGCCGCTGTCGCATGGCGCCGGCGTGCATCAACTGGTGCAGACCGCGCGCGGCGTCTGCACCGTCTTGTTGCCCACCGAGAAATTCGACATCAACGAGGCGTTCCGCCTGATCGAGACTCATCGGGTCGCCAATCTCTTCACGGTGCCGACGATCCTGAAGATGATGGTCGAGCACCCCGCGATCGACAAATACGATCATTCCTCGCTGCGTCACGTGATCTATGCGGGCGCGCCGATGTATCGCGAGGATCAGAAGACCGCGCTGAAGAAGCTCGGCAAGGTCATCGTGCAGTATTTTGGCCTCGGCGAGGTCACCGGCAACATCACCGTGCTGCCGGCAGCGCTGCACGATCCCGAGGACGGCCCGCACGCGAAGATCGGCACCTGCGGCTTTGAGCGCACCGGCATGCAGGTCTCGATCCAGGACGACGAGGGCCGCGAGCTCGCGGCCAACCAGAGCGGTGAGATCTGCGTGATCGGACCTGCGGTGCTCGCAGGCTATTACGACAACCCTGATGCCAATGCGAAGGCGTTCCGCAACGGCTGGTTTCGCACCGGCGACCTCGGCCACATGGACGAGGAGGGGTTCGTCTACATCACGGGCCGCGCCTCCGACATGTACATCTCCGGCGGCTCCAACATCTATCCGCGCGAGATCGAGGAGAAGATCTTGACGCATCCCGCGGTCGGCGAGGTCGCCGTGCTCGGCGTACCCGATGCGACCTGGGGCGAGGTCGGCGTCGCCGTCTGCGTGGCGCGCGAAGGCGAGAAGGCGGTGAGCGAAGCCGAAATGGCGGCGTTCCTCTCGCCGAAGGTGCCGCGGTACAAGATGCCGAAGCGGTTCTTCTTCTGGGAGGCTTTGCCTAAATCCGGCTATGGCAAGGTGCCGAAGCGCATGGTGCGCGACGAGCTCGAGGCGCGCGGGCTGCTCGATCTCGACAAGACGAAGGCGGGCTGAGCGCAGGTGATGCGGAGTATCAAGCAGCCGGGCGCGCCCATCGCGGAACGCATTCAATGGGTGGAGGCGAGGGGGCGCGCCTTCTCATTCACGCTTCCGGCAGGTCTGCCGCTGCTGGAAGCCGCGCGGCGCGGCTTTGCGGCCGAAGGTTTTAAGAGCGGCGTGCTCAACTTCCGGAACGGCGCGCTCGGGCCGTTTGCCTATGTCATGCCGGCGCTGTCGACGACCGGCGAGAACGCGGCGTTCTACAGCGACACGTACCGGCCCGGCGGCGTGACGCGCACGAGGGTCGGCTCCATGACGCTCGGCACGCGCGACGGGGCGCCGTTCTTTCACTGCCACGGGCTGTGGACGGAGGCAGGCGGCAAGTCGAGCGGTGGCCACATGCTGCCGGACGAGACTGTTGTCGCCGAGCCGTTCGAGGTCGAAGCCTTCGGCCTCGATGGCGCGATGTTCACCGCCGAGCCCGATCCCGAGACCAATTTCAAGCTGTTCGGGCCGGTGGCGGCCGCGCGCAGCGGCGCACGCGCCATGAGCCGCGCCTTCGCGCTGCGGCTGCGCCCCAATCAGGATTTTGCTGGCTCCCTCGAAGAATTCTGCCGCGCGCACGGCATCGGGCGCGCGAAGATCCATGGCGGCGTCGGCTCGACCATCGGCGCGCGCTTCAGCCATGGCGGCGTGACCGAGCCGTTTGCGACCGAGCTTGCGGTAACGACCGGGCTGATCGTGCCCGATGCCGCCGGCGCGCTGGAAGCGGCGCTCGACGTCGCCCTGCTCGATTACACCGGCGGCATCGCCGAGGGGCGCTTGGTCCGCGGCGACAACCCCGTGTTGATGACGATGGAGCTGGTGCTGGAGGCGCTGGACTAGCCGCGACCGGGGCCGCGCCGGGAGCTTCCTGCCACTTGCGTAGCACTATTGTTCCCGTTACGTTCCGACCTAGAATGCCGGTGGCGGAACGGACGGAGATGCGGCTATGAGCCGGCGAGGTCATCGCACGATCAACCTGCCGGCGCCGTATCTGAAGCGGGTCTGGCTCGACCCGTCGAAAGTTCACGATCGCAAGGCATATCCGTTTTGCCTGCCCATCTTCCCGGATGATTTCGAGCTCAGTTTCGACGCCGCCATCACGATTATCGTTGGAGAGAACGGCACCGGGAAGTCGACGATCCTCGAGGGCATCGCATCGCTCGCCGGCTACGACGATGCCGGGGGCGGCAAGGGGTATATGCCGGTCGACCATTCCGAGGCGCGCGAGAAGATGGGCGGCCAACTCGGCAAGGCGCTTCGCGCGAGCTGGCTGCCGAAGATCAGCAATGGCTGGTTCTTTCGTGCCGAGAGCTTTTTCTCGGTCGCGCGATATCTGGACAAGGCCGCGCGTGATGCCGGCCAGGTCGGTCCCGATTTCCTGTCGCACTCCCACGGCGAAGGCTTCCTGCGCTTTTTCGAGGAGCGCTGTCAGCGCCAGGGCATCTTCATCTTCGACGAGCCGGAATCGGCACTTTCGCCGGCGCGCCAGATCGAGTTTTTGAAGCTGCTGCGACGCATGGAGGATTCCCGGATCTGCCAGGTGATCATGGCGACCCACTCGCCGATGCTGATGGCTTACCCGAATGCGCGGCTGCTGCGGCTCGGGAAATACGGGCTGGAGCCGGTGACGGTCGAGGCGACGGATCACTACCAGCTGATGCGCGAGTTTTGTTCGGATCCGCACGGGTTCGTCGAGGCGACGCTGGGGGAATGATCGAAGACGCGATCGCCGCTCTCTCTCCTTCGTCATTGCGAGCGCAGCGAAGCAATCCAGAGTGCTTCTGCGGAAAGATTCTGGATTGCTTCGCTGCGCTCGCAATGACGGTGTGTGGAGCTGCTGCATCCTCCACTCTCGTGTTCCGGACAAGCTGCAACGCGCATAGCGCGTCGAAGACGCGCGTAAACGCGCTTATGGCGTTGCGGCGCAGAGCCGGGACCCAGAAGCCGCGCATGTCGCTGCGAAAGGGGCCCCGGCTCTGCAGCGCACCACGCCGCGAAGACGCGGCGCGCTGCGCTGCGTTCGGGCCACCAGCGTCGAATTCGTTTCGCAAGCCGATCCAGATCACACGCACACCTTTTCCTTCTCGCGGCATGATCTGCCCGAGCTTTTGCTTCACTTGCCGCCCTCGAGAACGCCGAGGGCGCAGGGAAGGCCGGGTGCCGGCTGGCACCCGCGGTCCACTGTGCGAAAGCGTGTGCTTTAAAAAAGCTGCACAGCGGCATACAGGTGAAGCCAAACATCCGGCCTTCCCTGCGCAGTGGCTTTACGGCTTATGTCGTGCTCTCCCCGGGGAGCGATGCACTATTGCCCCCGTCGCCTTGCGGATGGCTGATGCGCGCGCCCGGTCGGGCCGCAACATCACCGCAACACTTGGCGCACAGACCCCGGGCGCCAGGACCACACGATTTTGCCGTACGCAGGCTGCACCGGTCGTGTGCGCGTTAGTCCTTGCTCACGGTGTGACCCGCCCTGCAACCACCTTCGCGCCGACGCCGCCTGCGTCCACCACGTCCCATCCCGCGTGTCGTGACGATCGCGATGCGCCCCTCGGCCGGGTTGGGATAATCGTCTATACGATAATCCGAAGTTCTGATAAAGAGAAATATTTCGATTCGGCGGCGTTGACCCTTCTATGGGTGTTTTGCCCGCCAGGAAGCGCAACAGCTTGTGGGGCGTACCAAGCTCCGCCGCAACGGCGCCACGAACCGGTCTCCCCTCGGCCCCAAAATACGCTAGGATGGCCGCAGCGCGCATTCCAAGTCGCGCACGATCAACTGGACGTATGAGGAAACGAGATGAGGGTGACGATTGGACGGCGCACGGCCATGGCTGCGGCGCTGGCTGTGGTTGGGGCGGCAGGCTTGACGGCGACCTTGGGTCCGGTTTTTTCACCGGCGGCCTGGGCGCATGGGCCGACCCGGCAGAAGGTGCGGGAATCCATCGAGATCAACGCGCCGCAGGACAAGGTCTGGGCCGCGATCCGCAACTTCCAGGACATGGGCTGGCTTCCGCCTGTCACCAAGACCACCGGCGAGAAGGGCAACGAGATCGGCGCAACGCGCCAACTGACGCTGACGGGCGGGGCGACTGTCGATGAGGAGCTCTACAAATACGAACCCGACATGATGAGCTATTCGTACCGGATTACCAAGGTCGACGTGAAGGTGCTGCCGGTGACCAATTATTCCTCGACGTTGACGGTGTCGCCGGCTTCCGACGGCAAGTCCAAGCTGGAATGGACCGGGGCGTTCTACCGCGGCTTTCCCAACAACGATCCGCCGCCGGAGCTGAGCGACGAGGCCTCGGTGAAGGCCGTGAGCGGGCTCTACAAGACCGGCCTCGAAGCCCTGAAGAAGAAGATCGAGAGCGGTAGCTGATCGTGCGGATGCTGGTTCTGGCGGCGCTCGCCGCCAGCCTTTGTCATGCCTGCCTCGGCAGCGCCGCTGCCGAGGAGGCGTTCGTCACCAACCAGCTCAGCGACGATCTGATGGTCGTGGATCTCGCCACTTCGCGCGGCGTCGCGATCATCCCGATCGGCGGCAAGCCGGCGGGCGTTGCCGTCAGCGCCGACGGGCGGTTTGCCTATGTGACGAGCCCCGATGCCAAGGCGGTGACGGTGGTGGACGCGGCCGCGCGGCAGGTGACGGGGCGGATCGAGGTCGGCGGCGGACCGCTCGGCATTGCGGTGGCGCCCGATGGCAAGACCGTCTATGTCGCGGACTGGTACGCGGCGGCGGTGCGGGTGATCGATGCGACCTCGCGCAGCGTCATGGCCAGCATTGCGGTCGGCGCCTCGCCGTCGGGCCTTGCGGTGACGCCTGACGGCAAGCTGCTGCTCTCGGCCGACCGCGACGACGACAGCGTCTCGGTCGTGGACACGACGACACGCCAGCGCAAGGCGACGATCAAGGTCGGCACCCGACCATTCGGCGTCACCATCGATGCTGAGGGCAAGCGCGCCTATACCGCCAATGTCGGCTCCGACGACGTCTCCGTGATCGATATTGCAGAAGCGCGCGAGATCGGCCGCGTGCCGGTCGGCATGCGGCCCTATGCGGTGGCGCTGACGCTAGGCCGCGGCTTCGTCACCGACCAATATGGCGGCACCGTCAGCGTGTTCGATCTGGCGAGCCTGAAGCCGATCAAGCGCATCAATGTCGGCGACTATCCCGAAGGCATCGCGGCGACCGCCGACGGCAAGCGCGTCGTCGTCGCGTGCTGGGAGAGCAACACGCTAAACATCATCGACGCGACTGATCTGAAGGTGATCGGCGAGATCAAGACCGGCGACGGCCCGCGCGCGTTCGGGGCGTTCTTGCGGAGGACGGAGTAGGGTGTGTAGGGCGGATTAGCGAAGCGTAATCCGCCATCTTGCATCGACGATCGATCGGCGGATTACGCTTCGCTAATCCGCCCTACGATGGCGGCACACCGCGTCCGCAATCTCGTCCATCCGCCCAAACACATGATCCGGCCCCAGCGCCCGCAGCGCTGCCGGTGCCGCATAGCCCCAGCACACCGCGCCGCAGGCAATCCCGACGCTGCGTGCCGCCTCGATGTCGCGGACCTCGTCGCCGATCGCGATGACCTGGCCCAGCTCCACGCCGGCGCGGCGGATGACCCGGCGAAATTTTGCGGGCTTGCCGAACAACGACGCTGCGCAGTCGAAATGCGAGAACAGCGCGGCGGCCTCGCCAAGCTTCTCGCGCGCATTGGCCTCGCTGTCGGACGTCACCAGCGCGAGCTGCACGCCGTTGTCCGCCAGCGTCCGCAGCATCGCCTCGACGCCCGCAAACAGCGATATCTCGCTAGCTGCCTCTCCCTTCAGCCGCCGAGCATGCCGCGCGATTGCCGGTAGCTTCCAAAGCGGCACCTCGAGCCGGGAGAGGATCTCCCGCGTCGAGGCATGCCGCAGCTCCTCGATGTCCTCATCCCGCACCCGGCAAAAGCCGAAGCGGTCGGCGATGTCGTTGACGGTGCGCAGGAACCACGGAAAGCTGTCGGCCAGCGTACCGTCGAGATCGAAGATGGCGAGGGCGTAGGGCATGAGCTGAGGGTGGAGTTCGCTAACAAGAAAGATCGGACGTACTATTATTCGGCGGACTTCGAGGACAGCCATGCGGCACGAGCGGACCGAAATCAACCCGGAGATCATGGACGGCAAGCCCGTGATCCGCGGAACGCGTGTGCCGGTCGAGTTGGTGTTGCGCGAGCTGGGCGCGGGCATGACCATCGAGGCCATCATGTCGGAGCCCCCGCGGCTTACGGTTGACGATATCCGGGCGGCCCAAGCCTTTGCGTCGCCGAATTCGCTGCCAGTCTGAGTGACATGGAGGTAATTGCGCTGGCGTCCAGGGAAGGGCGGCTTAGAGCTTCTTGGCTCCGTGAAAATGCAAGCTGGAACCGCGGAAAGCTGTCGCCAAGCGCTGTCGAGATCCAAGATGATGTTACGCCGCTAGGACTTCCACACTGTCTCCTCGGTCCAGCCAAGCGCAGCGAACTCGGCGGCCCGGAGCGGGGCTTCTCCCTCGGCAAAGAACTCGTCGAGCTGAGGCGGGGCGACGGCCGTCTCGGACAGCATGGCGTGCGCCTGTCCGCGATGATGGATCTGATGCTGGAAGAGATGCATCAGGAGCCGGTCGCGGCGCTCGGTCTGCACCTGCGTGTCGCGATTGATCTTCACGATGTCATCGAGTCGTGCTGGCGTCAGCGTATCGCAGATGGCGATCAGCCGCTTGTCGATCGCAGCTTGAGCGGGCTTCAGCGCGGCAGGGGAAGGGTACGGCACCTCGTTTTTCCAGGCCGCCGGTCCGAGCCAGCCACCCTCCAGTGCATCGATATAGAAGAGATCGATGACATAGATATGGTTCAGGGTGCGCTGCAGGCTCGGAAAGAAGCCGGTGCGGTGGGCTTCGAATTCAGCCTGGGACAGCGCGTCGCAAGCCGAGAGCAGCCGATGGTTGGCCCAGGCATTGTTGTGGGCGAAGGCGCGGTAGGTCTGCACAAGGCCTGCGGACATGTCGGTCCTTCTCTGGAGTCTGCCAGTTCGTTGGTTACGACGCGTAACTTACGGTCTCGCGGGAAGAGCAGTGGCGCAATTACCTTCACTCATCCGCGCCCGACCGCTTTGATCCAACGTTGCTACTCCGCCGCCTCGCTCGTGCTCCTTCGCTTCGGCTTCCTCGCCTTCTTCAACACCGGCTCCAGAAACTTGCCGGTGTAGCTCCGCGGCGCCTTCGCGATGTCTTCGGGCGGGCCCCAGGCGACGATTTCGCCGCCGCCGTCGCCGCCTTCGGGGCCGAGGTCGATGACCCAGTCGGCGGTCTTGATGACTTCGAGATTGTGCTCGATCACGACGACGGTGTTGCCCTGCGCGACCAGCTCGTGCAGCACTTCCAGCAGCTTTTTGACGTCGTGGAAATGCAGGCCGGTGGTGGGCTCGTCCAGGATGTAAAGCGTGCGGCCGGTGGCGCGTTTGGACAGCTCTTTTGCCAATTTGACGCGTTGCGCTTCACCGCCCGAGAGTGTTGTCGCCTGTTGGCCCACGTGAATGTAATCGAGGCCGACGCGGTGCAAGGTTTGAAAAGTCTCGCGCACGCGCGGCACTGCCTTGAAGAACTCGGCAGCTTCCTCGACGGTCATATCGAGCACGTCGGCGATGCTCTTGCCCTTGAACAGGACCTCCAGCGTCTCGCGGTTGTAGCGCTTGCCCTTGCAGACGTCGCAGGTGACGTAGACGTCGGGCAGGAAGTGCATTTCGATCTTGATGACGCCATCGCCCTGGCAGGCCTCGCAGCGGCCGCCCTTGACGTTGAAGGAGAAACGGCCGGGCTCGTAGCCGCGCGCCTTGGATTCGGGCAGGCCGGCGAACCATTCGCGGATCGGCGTGAAGGCGCCGGTGTAGGTCGCGGGGTTGGAGCGTGGGGTGCGGCCGATCGGCGACTGGTCGATATCGATGATCTTGTCGATGTGCTCGAGGCCCTCGATGCGGTCGTGCGGGGCCGCGCCCTCGCTGGCATTGTTCAGCTTGCGGGCGATGGACTTGTAGAGCGTGTCGATCAGCAGCGTCGACTTGCCGCCGCCGGACACGCCGGTGACGGCGGTGAACAGGCCGAGCGGAATTTCGGCGGTGACGTTCTTGAGATTGTTGCCGCGCGCGTTGACCACCTTGATGGTGCGGCGGTGGTTCGGCGGGCGCCGCTCCGGCACCTCGACCTCGAGCTCGCCGGTCAGGTACTTGCCGGTCAGCGATTTCGGGTTGCGCATGATCTCGGCGGGCGTGCCTTCGGCAATGATGTTGCCGCCATGCATGCCGGCGCCGGGGCCGATGTCGAGAACATGGTCGGCGAGCAGGATAGCGTCCTCGTCATGCTCGACCACGATCACGGTGTTGCCGAGGTCGCGCAGCCGCTTGAGTGTGTCGAGCAGGCGGGCGTTGTCGCGCTGGTGCAGGCCGATCGAGGGCTCGTCCAGCACGTAGAGCACGCCCGTCAGGCCCGAGCCGATCTGCGAGGCCAGGCGGATGCGCTGGCTCTCGCCGCCGGACAGCGTGCCGGAGGAGCGGGACAAAGTGAGATAGTTGAGGCCGACGTCGAGCAGGAAGGTCAGGCGCTCGCGGATCTCCTTGAGAATGCGTCCGGCGATCTCGTTCTGCTGCGCGTTCAGCGCCTCAGGCACGGTCTCGAACCATGCACCGGCGCCCTTCACGGACAGCTCGGAAATCTCGCCGATGTGCTTGCCGCCGATCTTGACGCAGAGCGCCTCGGGCTTGAGCCGAAAGCCCTTGCAGCCCTCGCAGGGCACGTCGTGGAAATACTTCGCCAGCTCCTCGCGCGCCCACTCGCTTTCCGTTTCACGGTAGCGGCGGTTGATGTTGGTGATGACGCCTTCGAACGGCTTCTTGGTGTCGTAGGAGCGCACCCCGTCCTCGTAGGAGAACTTGATCTCGTCCTCGCCGGAGCCGTGGAGGATGGCGTTCTGCGTCTTCTTGGCCAGGTCCTTCCACTTGGTGGTCAGCGTGAACTTGTAGTGCTTGCCGAGCGCGGTCAGCGTCTGCACGTAATAGGGCGAGGAGGATTTTGCCCAGGGCGCGATCGCGCCCTTGCCGATGGCGAGCTCCTTGTCCGGAATGACGAGGTCTTCGTCGACATGCTGCTCGATGCCGAGGCCGCCGCAGGCCGGACACGCGCCGTAGGGGTTGTTGAACGAGAACAGGCGCGGCTCGACCTCGGGAATGGTGAAGCCGGAGACCGGGCAGGCGAACTTTTCCGAGAACAGGATGCGCTCGGGTCCGCTCTTGTCGTGGATCTTGGCGGTCTTCTTCTTCTCTTCGGCGGGAGCCGCCGCCGGCGCGTCGGCGAATTCGACGACGGCGAGGCCTTCGGCGAGCTTCAGCGCGGTCTCAAAGCTCTCGGCGAGGCGCTGGCCGATGTCGGCGCGCACCACGATACGATCGACCACGACGTCGATGTCATGCGGGAATTTCTTGTCGAGCGTCGGCGCTTCGGCGAGCTCATGGAAAGTGCCGTCGATCTTGACGCGCTGAAAGCCCTTCTTGAGCCATTCGGCGAGTTCCTTGCGGTACTCGCCCTTGCGGCCGCGCACGACGGGCGCGAGCAGATACAGGCGCGTGCCCTCGGGCAGCGCGAGCACGCGGTCGACCATCTGCGAGACGGTCTGGCTCTCGATCGGCAGGCCCGTGGCCGGCGAATAGGGCACGCCGACGCGCGCCCAGAGCAGGCGCATGTAGTCGTAGATCTCGGTCACGGTGCCGACGGTGGAGCGCGGGTTCTTCGACGTCGTCTTCTGCTCGATCGAGATCGCCGGCGACAGGCCGTCGATCTGGTCGACGTCAGGCTTCTGCATCATCTCGAGGAACTGGCGCGCATAGGCCGACAGCGATTCGACGTAGCGGCGCTGGCCCTCGGCGTAGATGGTGTCGAAGGCGAGTGAGGATTTGCCGGAGCCGGAGAGACCGGTGAACACCACCAGCTTGTCGCGGGGAATCTCGACGTCGATGTTCTTGAGGTTGTGCTCGCGCGCGCCACGGATCGTAATTGCGCGCAGGCTGGAGCCCGCGTTCTGTTGTTGGCGCTTCGCCTTGATCACTTCATCCATCCGAGTTGCCCTCAAGGAATCCCATGGGTGCGCGACCGCGCCAATAAAAAAGGCGCGCTCGCCCGGAACCGGGATCGGCGCCGATGGGGTTGTCAGCGAACGTAGGAAGAACGGAGACGGATTTCCAGTGGGACTTGCGAATCGTCAACGGAATGTTGGCGCGCTGGCGGCATCTGGCAGCAGGGGCTTTGCGGAACTTCGCGGCAAGGTGCCGCGAAAACAAAAAGGCCGGCGCGAGGCCGGCCTTTCGTGACGATGCGACGTCGGTAGCGATCAGGACTTCAGATCAATACCGGGCGACCACGGGGCCGCCGAAGGTGTAGTTGAGGCGGACGGTGCCCATGTCGACGTCCTGCTTGATACGGTCGATGCGGTCGTTGACGCCGAGGATCGTGAACGAGTTGTTGCGCTTGCCCATGAACAGATGGTCGTATTCGATCGCCACGGACCAGTTCGGTGCGAAGCCGAATTCGATGCCGGTGCCGACCGCGCCGCCCCAGCGGGTCTCGCTCGCGCTATCGAGGACGACGCCGCCCAGCAGGCCGTTATATTTGGCGTGCGTGACGGCCGCACCGCCCTTCACGTACCAGAGCACGTTGTTCCAGGCATAGCCGACCTGGCCGGTGAACAGGCCAATCGCATCGATCTTGGACTGGTTGACCAGCGGTCCAAGCACCAAGCTCGTATTCGAGCCCTTCAGGTTGGCCCAGTCGCCCTGAGCTTCGAGGCCGAACACCCAGTTGGCCGACTGCCAGCGATAACCGACTTGGCCACCGACGACGCCGCCGGTCGCATTGTGACAGCCTTCAGCCGTGTCCGGACCCGCAACACCGAAGATATTGTTGACGTCCCAGCAGTTGCGGCTCGAGGCGCCGCCGCCGTTGATACCGATGTAGAAACCGCTCCAATTGTACATCGCGATCGGCGCGACCGGAGCCTTGGTGTAGGGGCGGGCCGCCAAATCGGCCGCCGAGGCCGGTGCCAACGCGCTGAGTGCGAACAAGCTGGCCGAAGCCAGCAAAAGCTTCTTCATATCCATTCCCCAGTTCCCGTTCCTCGTTCTGACCTTCCGGAAAGCGGAAGAGCCAGCGGACCTATGACCCGACTAATGTCATTGGTTTACACCATTAAAGCCAAAGGTTGTGTCACCCGGGCGCCACATCTCTGCGAAAACGCGAGCGAGCCGGTTGGCGCGCAAAAAACAAAAAGGCCGGCGCAAGGCCGGCCTTTCGTAACGCGAGGCGTTGAAGTGTAGCTTAGTACTTGGCGACCACGGGGGCGCCGAAGTGATAGTTCACGCCGACCTGCACGGTGTGGAAGTTGAGCGTGCCGGTGGTGATCGGAGCGCCGAGACCGGAGAAGTAGGTCTCGCCGCCGAGGCTGCGATAGAGGTACTCGCCCTTGACCGACCACTGCGGAGCGAAGAACGCCTCGACGCCGGCGCCGACGGTCCAGCCCGAGTGGAACTTGCTGTCGGAGACAGTCACGCCGAGCGCGCTGACGCTGACCTTGTTGTCGATCCAGGCGTAACCACCGGTGCCGTAGAACAGCACGTTGTTGACGGCCCAGCCGATGCGGCCACGGACGGTGCCGAGCGCGTCGGTCTTGGACGACACGGTGATGCCGAGAGCGGTCGCCGAGGCGCTGACGTCAGCCCAGGAACCATCGGCCTCGATGCCGAACACGACGTTGCCGGCCTGCCAGTTGTAGCCGGCGGTGCCGCCGACGAAGCCACCCTTCATCTTCGGGTCGCCGGACGCGTTTTCCCAGGCGCCGCCACCGACGATACCGAGGTAGAAGCCGGTCCAGTTGTAGACGGCAGCTGCCGGAGCGATCGGAGCCTTGGTGTAGGGGCGGGCTGCGAGGTCGGCCGCCGAAGCGGGCGCAGCGAGAGCGAACAAACAGGCCGAAGCCAACAAAACCTTCTTCATTTTCAACTAATCCCAGTCCCAGTTTCTGTTGTTGCCTTCCTGACCGGAAGGGCAGCGGACTCAACGGCCCAACTAACGCCGTGCTTACACCACTAAAGCCGCAAGTTGTGTCTCCGAAAAGCCACATCGGTCGAAAAGGTGATGGTTACTGACTTATTGCCTCCACTCATGTCGCGCCAAACGAAAAAGGCCGGCGCGAGGCCGGCCTTAGACTTCAACGATGTCAGAGGGATATCAGTACCGCGCGACGCCGGCCGCACCCCAGTTGAAGTGATAATTCACACCTGCCTTGACCGTGTGGACGGTATCGGTCCACTCGGACCGGTTGGTCACGACGGGGCTGTACTGAATCGTGCTCTTGCCGAAGTCGATATAGTTATATTCGACCTTGGCCGACCAGTTCGGAGCGAACATGTATTCCGCGCCGGCGCCGACGGTCCAACCCCAGCGGGTGTTGTTCTGGATGAAGACGTTTCCGGGGATGCCATCGTAGCGATGCTGAATGTCGCCGACCGCAGCGCCGCCGCTGACGAAGAAGAGAGCGGGGCCGGTCGAGTAGCCGAGACGGCCCTTGATGTCGCCGAAGCCACGGATTCTCGTGAAATAGGTGTCGCCGAGGCCGGCATTGATCTCGGCAGAACGACCGTTGATGTCAGCCCAATGATAGTCGCCCTCGATGCCGAACACCCAGTTGGCCGCCTGCCAGTTGTAGCCCACCACGCCACCGACAAAGCCGCCGGTGGTGTCGTAGTTCTGACTTCCAGCAAACAGCGCCGTATTCGGACCGCCAAAGAAGGTTTCGTCGCTGCGGCCCCAGGCACCGCCGCCCTGCACACCGAGGTAGAAGCCGGTCCAGGTATAGATCGGAGCGGGCGGCGCGACCGGGGCCTTTGTATAGGGACGGGCTGCAAGGTCGGCAGCACCGGCCGGAGCCGAGAGGGTCAGCGCAACCGCGCCGGCAAAGCCAATCAGAATCTTCTTCACTGTAATCTCCCCAGTCGTGTCCGCCTTTTGAGTTCCCCAAGGCGGACTATCAGGCGCGAGGCCCATTGCATCAATTCCAGGCACGACGATAGCTCGATTCTGCGGCAGAGTCCGTGCCCGGAGTGCAACAGTTGGGTGTAATCGACCTACCTCTAACTTAATGAATGTTAAGTGGTTTTTACCGTTCACGGGAACCCGATTTGGTTCCATCCCAATTGCCATCACAGCGCCATTTAGACGCCATCCCGTCTCCACATTTGGCGGCGATTTCTGCAGGAACAAATCTGGAACGGATCGCCGGTCGGTGCTATATGTGGGGATAACCTTGGGGGTGACGGGCTGAGCAGCCCCTGCAAGCGTATAGGGTCGCCTTAACAGGGCGCAGAGGAACGCGGGCAGCGCGCTCGGCCTTAGGAAATTCAGTGGCATTCGGAGTGGAGAGCGGCGATGGCGGGAAGCGTCAACAAGGTCATTCTGGTTGGAAATCTCGGCAAGGATCCTGAAATCCGCCGCACCCAGGACGGGCGGCCGATCGCGAATCTGAGCATCGCCACCTCCGAGACCTGGCGCGACAAGAACAGCGGTGAGCGCAAGGAAAAGACCGAGTGGCACCGCGTCGTGATTTTCAATGAAGGGCTCTGCAAGGTCGCCGAGCAGTACCTGAAGAAGGGCGCGAAGGTTTACATCGAGGGCGCGCTCCAGACCCGCAAATGGACCGACCAGAGCGGCGTCGAGAAGTACTCGACCGAGGTCGTGCTCCAGGGCTTCAACTCGACGCTCACGATGCTCGACGGCCGCAGTGGCGGCGGTGGAGGCGGCAGCTTCGGCGACGAGCCGGGCGGCGATTTCGGCTCCTCCGGACCCGTCAGCAGCGCACCGCGCCGTCCCGTGGCCGCCGGCGGCGGTGGCCGCAACAGCGACATGGACGACGACATCCCGTTCTAGAACTGAGGAAGCGAAAATCTGTAAACTAAGGCAGATTTTCAGCAGTCCTTTCAATGGCATGTCACCATTTGCAAGTGGCCGAGATGTAAACTCGCGCCGCTTGCTAGAACCAAGGAAGACATTCCCGTAAAGTCCAGCGCGCTTGCTTTGCGGACTCAATGCCTTGCGCACGACGAGTCGAGTAAAGATAATCATGCGCCGGCGCCCCGACGACGTGGTCCTGCCGGAGATGTGCGCACGGCTGGCGGACTTCGTCGTCAGCATGACCGACGGAATCAAGGTTCGCAGCAACCCGATGAACGAGGGGCTGAAGAAGGAAGAGGAGCCCGTCTTCCTGGCCGCGATCGCGCCCGGTCACCGAGTGTCGCGCGGGTAATCCGGGTCCATTAGACCCGGGCAGTCCGGCTTCCATTGGTCGACCCAATCCTCACGAAGTGCCCGCCGGCCCCGTTTCCTCGGCGGACTTATCCAGAGATGCCATTCGTACCCGCCCTCGTCGGCGTAGAGACGTGCTGAAGCATCGGCGACCGTGCGCCGAGCCATCCCGCACTCGGTTCTCGGCCTGCGCGGCCCTTCCGCCGTGCAGGCGACGACGACGTTCTGCGGGAATCAGAGGGCATTCCGGGGGGATCAGGCCGACCATCGGGTTAGCATCGTTGCGTGCCGTAGGTGTTCGCGTGCCGAGGGTCCGGATGGCCGATTCCACCGCAAAGGTAAAATCAGCTTACGCATCGAGTCCTTGGAAGAAGGACGTGACGGCGAAGCGGTCGAAAACCCGAAGGGGACGGATGTCGACCGGTGTCCGGAGGCTGGGTCCGGCCGCCGCTCAAGGCCAGAAGCTGGTCGCCCATGTCGATGAACGCCATGTCCATGCGTCCATGCGCGTCCTTGTGGCTGCCCCGGAGCTCGAACGAGAAGATGCTTCCATAGAATTCGAGAGCCGCCTCGACGTCCCCCCACTTCGAGGGCGATGTGGTTCAGGCCGACCAGACGAGCCTTGGAGTTGGTCATGATCGCTATCCTCCCTTTGCCTGGCTGGAGATCGCGCGAGCCACCAACTGCAGGGAAGCTGCGGTCAGCGCTTCCGCATGCTTCGGATCCTTCGCGGATGGACTTGCCAGGATCGCCTGGGCTTTGTTGTTGAACATGGCGCCGCTGCGACCCTCGAGCTCCCGCGACACCAGCAGGGGCGCCATGCGGTCGGCGTAGGTCTCCGGAGCGATGGTCATGAACCCGGTCAACCATTCCATCACGCCGAGGAGCGCCCGCGACCCGAAGAGATTCGCGCGGATGTTCGTTTTCACGAAGCCGGGGTTGAGGCCGAAGAAGTCGATGCGGGGATAGCGCTTGGCGGCTTGGAGCACCAAGACTTCGTTGCCGGCGACGGTGTTCGAGTGCGCGGAGAAGCGCTTGTATGCGCGCTCGGAATTCAGGTCCTCGACGACGGCCTTTTGGTCTGTGCCAGGGAAGCCCATGATGAAGACGCGCGGCTTCACACCGCTTTGTGCGCGGTCCTTGCCCTGTCGGGGCGCGATCTCGTCGAGCATGGCGAAGCGGTTCAGATAGCTCACCGCGAGATCGCGCTCGATGCCCTCCGCCGTGACCTCTCGTTTCGGTCCGGCCATGATGCCGGTCGTGAAAATCACGATGTCCGCGGACTCGACGGGGAGTTCGGCCGCCACGCGCTTCGCTTCCTTGATCGAGCTCAAGTCCGCCTTGACGAACGAGATGCCCGGCACGTTCTGGTCGCGGAAGGCTTGACCGACGACGATCACTTGCGCCCCATTGGACGCGAGTCGCCGGCTGAGCGCTCGGCCGATACCGCCCGTACCGCCGATTACCGTGATGTTCGTGCCGCCGAGCTCCAGGCCTTCGGCCGGCGGCAGCTTCAACGGCAGGTTCTTGTCGAGTTCTGCGCTTTTCATGCTGCTTGTCCTCTAAGTGTGTGATCCAAAACCGCTCAAGGCGAGCGCGGCGGTGTCGAGAGTGGGATAGTCGGTGTATCCCTCGGCGCCGCCGCCGAAGAACGTGTTGCGGTCAGCTTCGTTCATGGCCGCAACCGATTTCAGACGCTCGACGAAATCCGGATTGGCGAGGACAAGCTGGCCGTAAGCTTCGAGATCGGCGAGACCGGTGGAGATGTCGGAGCCGATCCGCTCGCGCGGCCGTCCCGGCCGATTCACGATCAGCTTGTTGCTCCAGAGCTTCCGCAGGTCGGCCAGGAGGTCGTCGTTGCCCTGGTGCATGACGTGCAGGTAGGCCAGGCCGAGCTTGTCGAGGCTGGCGACGAGATGGCGATAGAGGGCGGGGCCGTCAGCGCCTTCGTCGATCCCCCACATCGTGATGCCCGGAGACAGTCGGATCGCGGTCTTGTCCGCTCCGATCTCGTCGGCGATCGCGGTCGCGACCTCGATGGCGAACCGGGCGCGGTTCTCGATCGAGCCGCCATATTCGTCGGTTCGGACGTTCGAACTGGGCGCGATAAATTGCTGGACGAGGTAGCCGTTCGCGCCGTGGATCTCGACGCCGTCGGCGCCTGCAGCGATCGCGTGCCGTGCGGCGTTCCGAAAGTCATCGACGGTGGCGCGCACTTCTTCGGTCGAGAGGGCACGGGGCGTCGGAATGTTCTGCATGCCCGTCGGCGTAAACATCGGGGCCCCGGGCGCGATGGCCGAAGGCGCAACGCCCTGGCGATGATGGGCCGTGTTGTCCGGATGCGACATGCGCCCGGCGTGCATGAGCTGGATGAAGATGCGGCCGCCCTTGGCGTGGACGGCATCCGTCACCTTCTTCCAGCCGGCGACATGTTCGGCCGTGTAGATGCCCGGAGTGGTCATGTAGCCCTGTCCATCGTCCGATGGCTGGGTGCCCTCTGCCACGATCAGGCCGACGCCGGCCCGCTGGGAATAATAGTCGGCTGCAAGCGCACTGGGGACGCCAGCCGCATCAGCGCGCGAACGGGTCATGGGCGCCATGACAAGTCGGTTGGGAAGGTCGAGGGCACCTACGCGAACGGGGTCGAAAACCGGGGTCATCTCAAACTCCTTATCGATGGGGTGATAAGGAAATGGGCCTTCCATTAAGTGGAATAAATCCTATGTAATGGAAAGGATTGATCCATTAGTGGCATAATAGAATGGAACTTCTCAACGACATGGCGTTGTTCGTCGAGGTCGTGAAGGCGCGAAGCTTTCGCGGCGCAGCTGAAACGCTCGGAATTCCGAACTCGACGTTGTCCCGACGGATCGGCTTGCTGGAGAAGGAGATCGGGCTTCGTCTTCTGCACAGAACCACCCGCAGGATCGAGCCGACGGAGGCCGGTCAGATCTATTTCGAGCGCAGCAAGCGGATCGTCGAGGAAGCCCGTCTGGCCCATGAGCACTTGGGCGAGATGCTGGCGCAACCGAGCGGGCTGTTGCGCGTCTCGCTGCCGGTCGACTTCGCGAACACCTATCTCGCGCCCTTGATCACAGAATTTGCCCAACGATATCCCGACATCACGTTCGAGTTCGATCTCACGCCGCGGCGCGTCGATCTGGTGACGGAGCCGTTCGACCTTGCGATCCGGGTAGGCGAGTCCGAGCCGTCCCATTTGATCGCGCGGCCGCTGGCGCGCTTGTCGGCCAATCTTTATGCCTCTCCGGCCTATCTCGAGCGGTGCGGCGAGCCCAAGGAGCCGGCGGATCTCTCGCGTCACCAGTGTCTGCGCATGATGAAGACGACCACATGGACGCTGCACCACGGGACGCGGACGGAGGTGGTCGATATCGATGGTCGCTTCAGCCTCAACAGCGTCGGAATGATCCGCCGTCTCGCGACGCTGGATATGGGCATCATCTTCATGCCGGAAGAGATTGTGTCCGAGGACCTGGCGGATGGTCGCTTGCGGCGTATTTTGCCTGGGTGGCACAGCGCGCCGAGCACGATCTATGCGATCACCGAGACCCGACTGCTGCCCGCGAAGACGCAGCGCTTTATAGAGTTTTTGCGCGAGCGGCTCAGCCGAAGTTGATGCGGCATTCGGCCCGTCCGTAGTCCGCCAATGTTGACAAACCCCTTGGACGAAGAACGGTTTTCGGTGTCATATCAACGACTAACACACACAGTTGACAGTCCTTCCTACACTTTACCGTTCTGAGCACGGACCGGACGATCGGGGGGGGCGCTGGCCGGCTGAGCGGCGCTTCCCATTTCGTGTCAGCAAGCCTTACTAATCGGCAGAAAGGGCTCGGGATTTCCGGGCCCGCTTCATGTTTGGGTTGAACTCGGATTGCGCCGGGCCAAACACCTCGAGGGGGCGCGTTGGTCGCGCGATTGACGAGGTCCCAGAGGCGATTTCGGAAGGCCTGTTCCAGGTCCCCCCGAAACGCTCCCCTTAAGGCCGTAAGTTATTGGAAAAATAAGCGGAAAAAGCGCTTCCCTGAAGCCTGCAAGGGTGGTTATCAGGGGCTCGATGCGCTATATGATTCCCAGATAAAACCTCACCGGATTCCCCCTTGGCTGACGACGACGACAAGCCCGGCGACCAGCCGGGGCAACCCTCGGATATTCGCCCCGTCTCCATCTTCGAGGAGATGAAGAAGTCCTATCTCGACTACGCCATGAGCGTGATCGTGGCGCGGGCGCTGCCTGATGCCCGGGACGGTCTGAAGCCGGTGCACCGCCGCATCCTGTTCTCGATGAACGAGCAGGGGCACACGCCCGACAAGAAGTACGTCAAATCCGCCCGCGTGGTCGGTGACGTCATCGGTAAGTATCACCCGCACGGCGACCAGTCGATTTACGACGCCATGGTCCGCATGGCGCAGGACTTCTCGATGCGCGTGCCGCTGATCGACGGCCAAGGCAATTTCGGCTCGGTCGATGGCGATCCCCCGGCCGCCTATCGTTACACCGAAGCGCGCCTGACCAAGGCCGCGCTGGCTCTGCTGGCCGACATCGACAAGGACACCGTCGACTTCCAGCCGAACTACGACAACAACGAGACCGAACCGTCGGTCTTGCCGGCCAAGTTCCCGAACCTTCTCGTCAACGGCGCCGGCGGCATCGCGGTCGGCATGGCGACCAATATCCCGCCGCACAATCTCGGCGAGGTCATCGACGCCTGCGTTGCGCTGATCGACAACCCCGCGCTTACCATCGACGAGCTCATCAACATCGTGCCGGGACCGGATTTCCCGACCGGCGGCGTCATTCTCGGGCGGCAGGGCATCCGCGCCGCCTATCACCTCGGCCGCGGCTCGGTCGTCATGCGCGGCAAGGTCGCGATCGAGACCATCCGCAAGGAGCGCGAGGCGATCATCATCACCGAGATTCCCTACCAGGTGAACAAGGCGACGATGGTCGAGCGCATCGCCGAGCTGGTCAAGGAAAAGAAGATCGAGGGCATCGGCGACCTGCGCGATGAATCGGACCGCGACGGTTACCGCGTCGTCATCGAATTGAAACGCGACGCCGTGCCGGATGTGGTGCTGAATCAGCTTTACAGGTTCACGCCGCTGCAAACGAGCTTCGGCGTCAACATGGTGGCGCTCGACAGCGGCCGTCCGCGGATCATGCATCTGAAGGACCTGCTCGCGATCTTCGTCGACTTCCGTGAGCGGGTCGTCACGCGCCGCACCAAGTACCTGCTCGCCAAGGCGCGCGATCGCGCCCATATTTTGGTCGGTCTGGCGATCGCGGTGGCCAATATCGACGAAATGATCCGCGTGATCCGGACCTCGCCGGACCCGACCACTGCGCGCGACACCCTGATGTCGCGCGACTGGCCGGCCCGGGACGTCGAGGACATGCTGACCCTGATCGACGATCCCCGTCACCGCATCAGCGCGGACGGCACGATCCGGCTGTCGATGGAGCAGGCGAGGGCCATTCTCGACCTGCGCCTTCAGCGCCTCACGGCACTCGGCCGTGATGAAATCCGCGACGAGCTCGACAAGCTCGCCGGCGAGATCGCCGATTATCTCGACATCCTGCGCTCGCGCGAGCGTGTGCTGGGCATCATCAAGACCGAGCTTGCCGAGGTGAAGGCCGAGTTCGCCACCCCGCGGCGCACCGTCATCATCGAGCAGGAAGGCGAGGTCGAGGACGAGGACCTGATCCAGCGCGAGGACATGGTCGTCACCGTGTCCCACGCCGGCTACGTCAAGCGTGTGCCGCTGTCGGCCTATCGGGCCCAGCGCCGCGGCGGCAAGGGCCGCGCCGGCATGCAGACCCGCGACGAGGATTTCGTCAGCCGCCTGTTCGTGGCCTCCACGCACACGCCGGTTCTGTTCTTCTCCTCGCGCGGCCAGGTCTACAAGGAGAAGGTCTGGCGTCTGCCGATGGCCGCGCCGAACGCGCGCGGCAAGGCGCTGATCAACATCCTGCCGCTGGAGCAGGGCGAGCGCATCACCACCATCATGCCGCTGCCGGAGGACGAATCCACCTGGGGCGAGCTCGACGTGATGTTCGCCACGACAGGTGGCAATGTCCGCCGCAACAAGCTGTCAGACTTTGTCGACGTCCGCCGCTCCGGCATCATCGCCATGAAGCTCGACGACGGCGAGTCGATCGTCGACGTGCAGATCTGTACCGAGCGCGACGACGTGCTGCTGACCGCTGCCGGTGGCCAGTGCATTCGCTTCCCGGTCCCCGACGTGCGCGTGTTCACCGGGCGCACCTCGATGGGCGTGCGCGGTATCGCGCTCGGCGAAGGCGACAAGGTGATCTCGCTGGCGATCCTGCGCCATGTCGAGACCACCTCGGATGAGCGTTCGGCCTACCTGAAGATGCGCCGCGCGGTCGCCGGCGAAGCTGCGGGCGAAGATGCCGCCGCGGACGCCGAGGCCGAGGAGACCTCCGGCAGCTTCCAGCTCGCGCAGGAGCGTTACGCCGAGATGTCGGCGCAGGAGCAGGTCGTGCTGACCGTCTCCGTCAACGGCTATGGCAAGCGAACCCTGTCCTACGAGTACCGCACCACCGGCCGCGGCGGCAAAGGCATCGTCGCCATGAGCGTCAACAACCGCAACGGCAATCTGGTCGCGTCCTTCCCGGTGGAGGATGCCGATCAAATCATGCTGGTCACCGACAAGGGCCAGCTGATCCGCTGCCCGGTCGAAGGCATCCGCATCGCCGGCCGCTCGACGCAAGGCGTGATCGTGTTCGACACCGCCGAGGACGAGCACGTCGTCTCGGTCGAGCACATCACGGAAGAGGCCGAGAGCGGGAACGGAGCGAACGGCGAATAGTGCGAATGGTGAGTGGCGAATAGCGAATGGAGTGATTTCTACTCGCTACGCTCTATTCGCCATTCGCCGCTAGATCTCCAGCTCCGTGCCGAACTCCACCACCTGTTTGGTCGGCACGCCGAAGAACGCAGCCGAGCGTTCGGCATTGCGCTGGAGGAAGGCGAACACGCCTTCGCGCCAAACCCACATGCCCGGAACGTCCTCGCTGGGAATGATGGTCTCGCGGCCGACGTAATAGGTGATGTCGGAGAGGTCGATGCCGGGCAGCTTGCTCTGGCGGCAGACGAGATTCAGGCCTTCATAGATCGTCGGGTTCTGCATGAAGCCGTAATGCAGGATCACGCGGGTGATGCCGGGAATGATCTCGATTACCTCGGCACGTTCTTCGTCCGCGATGTGCGGCAGCTCCTCGATCAGCACGGTGACCAGCAGCACGCGTTCGTGCAGCACGCGGTTGTGCCTGACGAACTGGGTGAGCGCGAGCGGCACGCCGCGCGGTGCGGAGGCCAGGAACACGGCGGTGCCGGGCAGCCTTGCGCTGCACTTGTTCACGGCGGTCTCGATCAGATCTTCCTCGGGCTGCCGCAGCCGGCCCCTCGCGGCCTCGACCAGCTTCACGCCGGCGCGCCAGGTCAGCATCATGAAGGCGACGAGGCCGGCGAGCAGCAGCGGAAACCAGCCGCCCTCGAACAGCTTGATCGAGTTGGCCGAGAAGAAGATCACGTCGATGACGAAGAAGGCGCCGTTCACGGCCACCACGAGCCAGGGCGAATAGCCCCACTGGATCGCGACCAGCGCGGCGAGCAGCGTCGTGATCGCCATCAGCAGCGACACCGCGATGCCGTAGGCGCCGGCAAGCGCGTCCGACGTACCGAAGCTCAGGACCGCCCCGAGCGTCGCAGCCGCAAGCAGCCAGTTCACCAGGGGCACGTAGATCTGGCCGATCGCGTCGCTCGTGGTGTGACGGATCAGCATGCGCGGCAGGAAGCCGAGCTGGATCGACTGCTGGGTCAGCGAGAACACGCCGGAGATGATCGCCTGCGAGGCGATCACGGTCGCGACCGTCGAGAATGCGACGAGCAGATAGTGCAGGGCGTCGGGACAGAGCTGGAAGAAGGGGTTCTCGATCATCGTGGGATCGGTGATCAAGAGCGCGGCCTGGCCGAAATAGTTCAGCACCAGCGCGGGCAGGCAGATGGCGAACCAGGCGAGGCGGATCGGCAGGCGGCCGAAATGTCCCATGTCGGCGTACATGGCCTCGCCGCCGGTCACCGCGAGAAAGGCCGCGCCGAGAATTCCGAACGAGATGTGGAAATCCTGGTGGATCAGGAAGTCGAAGGCGTAGAGCGGGCTGAGCGCCACCAGCACCGCCGGCGCCTTGACGATGCCGTGGATGCCGAGCGCCGCGAGCACGACGAACCAGGCCAGCATCACCGGCCCGAAGATGCGGCCGATGAAGCCGGTGCCCTGCTTCTGCATCATGAACAGGCCGATCAGGATGGCGACGGTCACGGGCACCACGGCCGGCGCAAGCGAGGGGGCGTCGACCTTGAGGCCCTCGATGGCTGAGAGCACCGAGATCGCCGGCGTGATCGCGCCGTCGCCATAGAGCAGGGCAGCGCCGACGAGCCCGACCACCAGGAGGTGGGCGCGCCATGTGCCTGGCTGGGCGTGGCGGGCATGGAGCAGCGCCAGCAGCGCGACGATGCCGCCTTCGCCGCGATTGTCCGCGCGAAGGATCAGCAGCGCATATTTCAGCGAGATGATCAGCAGCAGGGCCCAGAGGATCAGCGAGGCAATCCCCAGGACAGCGTCGTGACTGAGTGTGCCGCCATGGGCAGCCGCCTTGGCGGCTTCCTTCAGGGCATAGAGCGGGCTGGTACCGATATCGCCATAGACCACCCCGAGGGCGCCCATGGTCATGGCAAGCGGTAGCGGATCAGGATGGTGGCCGGAAACGACAGCGGGCGTACTGGACAATGGCAACCCCCCGATGGGATCGCGCCCGACGGGCCATTCCGGCGGGCGCGAGCAACGCAGTCTGCGACGAGACGTCGCAAAACTCCATCGGGATTATGTGACGTGAAGCTGACAGGCCAGCCTACGGGGTGCGGTTGGCGGTCACGAGGCGAGCCTCGCGGACATTCGCCTTGGTGCCGGCCTTGCGCAGGCAGGAGGCTTCGAAATTCGGCCAGGCCTGCTGCGAGCAGTCCTTGCCGATGGCGCGGATATCGAGCCGGTCGCTCTTGGCCAGCGGCTGCGGCACGCTGGCCTCGACGCTCGGGGCAAAGCCGGGCAGGAGGGTAAGGGCGGCGGCGACACACGCAGACAGAGCGATCGCTGAAAGAGCCTTGATCATTTGACAGTCCCCTGTGATGCGGCCGCCTACGCCCAGTGTGCGGCCCGTCATTCGTTGGCCGGATTAGTAACCATGGCCAGTTTCCGGACGTCTTCGCCGGCACGGGAAATGGTTTCGTGTCCGCGCCGCTTTGTTTCGTGGTCGCTCTCAGGACGAAACAAACCGGCCATTGCCGACGCGGCCGGCGGGATATTTCGCCGGAAACGGCTGGGAACCGGCCCGGCTTGCCGGGCCGGGCCGGGCGGGGTAGGAGGGGGTCATGCCGCGCATTGCCTTCTACCCAGGTTCCTTCGACCCCATCACCAACGGCCACCTGGACGTGGTCCGGCACAGCGTTTCCTTGTGCGACCGGCTCGTGGTCGCGATCGGGGTCCACCCCGGCAAGAAGCCGCTGTTCTCGACCGAGGAGCGGCTGAAGATGCTCCACGACGTCTGCGGGCCGGTGGCGGCCCAGGCCGGCTGCGTGCTCGAAGCCGTGACGTTTGACGATCTGTCGGTGACCGCAGCGCGCAAGCACGGTGCGACGATCATGATTCGGGGCCTGCGCGACGGTACCGACCTCGACTACGAGATGCAGCTCGCCGGCATGAACGAGGCCATGGCGCCCGAGGTCCATACGGTCTTCCTGCCGGCGTCTCCCATGGTCCGCCCGATCACCGCCACTTTGGTGCGCCAGATCGCCGCCATGGGTGGGGACGTCTCAACCTTCGTCCCGCCGCAGGTTGCGGCCCAGCTCAAGGCAAAATTCGCCGCATAACGGCGCGTTTCCTTTTCTCTCTGATCCGGAGTTGTCATGATCCGAATTCTCGCAGTCCTTGCCGCGCTTCTGTTCGCGGTGCCGGCGGTGGCGCAGCAATTGCCGGCCAATCTCGACAAGGCCAACGCCATCGTCATCGACACCACCAAGGGCCGCATCGTCATCAAGCTGCGCACCGATATCGCGCCCCAGCATGCCGAGCGCATCAAGCAGCTCGCGCGCGAGGGCTATTACAACAACGTGCCGTTCCATCGCGTCATGGACGGCTTCATGGCGCAGACCGGCGACGGCCAGAACTTCAACGGCACCGGCGGCTCGAAATATCCGAACCTGAAGCAGGAATTCTCCAAGGTGCATTTCGCCCGCGGCATCGTCGGCATGGCCCGGCGCGGCGACAGCGTCGACAGTGCCAACTCGCAGTTCTTCATCATGTTCGCCGACGGCGGCAGCCTCGATAACCAGTACACCGTTATCGGCGAGGTCGTGCAGGGCATGGACGTCGTCGACAAGCTGAAGAAGGCTCCTCCAGGCTCGGCCGGCGGCGCCGTGACCGATCCCGACAAGATGGTGAAGGTGCAGGTCGCCTCCGACATCAAATAGGAGAGGGCGATGGCGCGCTGTGGCGACAAGCTCCTGCTGGTTGCTGCGGTGCTGTTGCTTGGCGTGTCCAGTGCGGCCGCCGAGGATAGGCAGGTCAATACCATCCAGGATATCTTCCGGCATCTGCGCACCTGCTGGAAACCACCGCCGGCCGCCAAGGCTCGCCCACTCGACATCACCGTCGTCGTGAGCTTTAACCGGTCCGGCGACATTCTGGGCCATCCGAGGATCTCCTATGAATCCGCGGAGGCCTCCGACAATGACCGGCTGCAATACCGGATCGCGGTGATGGAGGCGTTGCAACGCTGCACGCCGATGCCATTTACCGAGGCAATGGCCGGCGCCGCCGCGGGACGTCCATTCGCGATCCAGTTCCGCAGCCGCAAAACGCCTGACAAGACTTCACCTCCAACTCAAGAGAGACGAGCATGAGCGCCACCGAAAACACCCTGATCCTCGAGACCACCCAGGGCCCGGTCACCATCGAGATGCGGCCCGACCTCGCGCCCGGTCATGTCGCGCGCATCAAGGAACTGGTCCGGGAGGGATTCTACGACGGCATCGTGTTCCACCGCGTGATCGACGGCTTCATGGCGCAGACCGGCTGCCCGCAGGGCACCGGCACTGGCGGCTCGGGCAAGAAGCTGAAGGCCGAGTTCAACAAGGAGCCGCATGTGCGCGGCACCACCTCGATGGCGCGTGCCGCCAACCCGGATTCCGGCGACAGCCAGTTCTTCATCTGCTTCGACGACGCCCGCTTCCTCGACAACCAGTACACGGTGTGGGGCAAGGTCACCGAGGGCATGGAGAACGTCGACAAGATCAAGCGCGGCGAGCCCGTGCAGAACCCCGACAAGATCGTCAAGGCGCGGATGGCGGCGGACGCTGAGTAAGCGTTTTCCCTCATGGTGAGGAGGCGCGAAGCGCCGTCTCGAACCATGAAGGCCGAGCTGATGCAGCCGGGCCTTCATCCTTCGAGACGCGCGTTCCGCGCTCCTCAGGATGAGGCGTGACGGCACGGCGCTGAGCCCGACATGCGCACCGACCTGTTCGATTTCGACCTGCCCGCCGAGCGCATTGCGTTGCGCCCGGCGAGCCCGCGCGACTCCGCGAAGATGCTGGTCGTGGAGAACGGCGCGCTGCGCGACCAGACCATCGCCGATCTCGCACAATGGCTGAAGCCGGGCGATCAGCTCGTCGTCAACGACACCAAGGTGATCGCGGCGCAATTGAAGGGCCGCCGCATCGGCCGCGAGACCGAGCCGAAGATCGAGGCGACGCTGATCAAGCGGCTCGACGGCTCGCGCTGGCAGGCGCTGGTGAAGCCCGCGAAGAAGCTCACAGCTGGCGATCGCATCCGCTTCGGCAATGAAGGCAAGGTCTGCCTGCTCGGCCATCTCGACGCCGAGGTCGAGGCCAAGGGCCTCGAGGGCGAGGTGACGCTGTCGTTCTCGTTCCACGGGCCCACGCTCGACCAGGCCATCGCCGATCTCGGCAGCCCGCCGCTGCCGCCCTACATCGCCTCCAAGCGCACGCCCGACGATCAGGACCTTGCCGACTACCAGACCATGTTCGCCGTGAACGAAGGCGCGGTCGCGGCGCCCACCGCGGGACTGCATTTCACCCCGGCGCTGGAGCAGGCGCTGCGCGCGCGCGGGGTCGGCATCAACCAGGTCACGCTGCATGTCGGGGCAGGGACGTTCCTGCCGGTGAAGGTCGACGACACCGAAGGCCACAAGATGCATGCCGAGTGGGGCACGATCTCGGCCGAGACGGCGGAGCGCCTCAACAGCGCGCGGAAAAACGGCGGCCGCATCATCGCCGTCGGCACCACGTCATTGCGCTTGCTCGAGAGCGCCGCGAGCGAGGACGGCACCATCCAGCCCTTCGCGGCCGAGACCTCGATCTTCATCACGCCCGGCTATCGCTTTCGCGCGGTCGATATTTTGATGACGAATTTCCATTTGCCGAAGTCGACGCTGTTCATGCTGGTGTCGGCGTTTTCGGGGCTGGAGACGATGAAGGCGGCGTATGCTCATGCGATTGCGAGCGGGTATCGGTTTTATTCGTATGGCGATGCGTGCTTGCTCTTCAGGTCGCGCGGCTAAGCGCTGGCGCTGTGGGGTGGGCAAAGCGAAGCGTGCCCACGTCTTTCTTGAATAGGGGGTGAGAGTGGTGGGCACGGCGCTTGCGCGCCTTTACCCACCCTACGATACCAGTTGCTAAGACATCGACTACGCCATCACCCGCTGCGGCAACAGCTCCGCGATCTGCACCGCATTCAGCGCTGCGCCCTTGAGCAGCTGATCGGCTGCCACGAACATCGAGATCGAATGCCCTGAGGGATCGCTGAGGTCCTTGCGGATGCGGCCGACCAGGACGTCGTCCTGACCCGAGGCGTCGATCGGCATCGGGAAGTAGTTCTTGACGCGGTCGTCGACCACCTTCACGCCGGGCGCCCCGGCCATGATGGCGCGGACCTGATCCTCGGTGATCTCCTTCTCGCATTCGAAGGTGATGGCCTCGCAATGGGCGCGCAGCACCGGCACGCGCACGCAGGTGACGCCGATCGCGATCTTCTCGTCCTCGAAGATCTTGCGGGTTTCCTTGATGACCTTGGTCTCTTCGTCGTTGTAGCCGGTGTCAGGGTCGACGGCGGTGTTGTGGTTGAAGAGGTTGAAGGCGTAGGGGTGCGGCATCACCTTCGGCGTATAGACCTGCCCGTTGAGATTGGCGCGGGTGGATTCGACGAGCTCCTCCATCGCGGCCGCGCCGGCGCCGGAAGCGGCCTGGTAGGTCGAGATGATGACGCGCTTGATGCGGTTCTTCTGGTGGATCGGCCACAGCGGCACCAGCGCGGTGATCGCGGCGCAGTTCGGGTTGGCGATGATGCCCTTGTGGTCGCGGATCCGGTTCGCGTTGATCTCGGGGATCACCAGCGGCACGTTCGGGTCCATGCGGAACGCGGAGGAATTGTCGACCACGACCGCGCCGGACTTCACCGCAATCGGCGCATACTTCTTGGAGATGCTGCCGCCGGCGGAGAACAGGGCGATATCGACGCCTTCGAAGGAGCGCTCGGTCAGCTCCTTGATCACGACCGGCTGGCCGCGGAACGACACCGTCTTGCCGGCCGAGCGGGCACTGGCCAGCGCCTTGAGCTTGCCGACGCGAAAGCCGCGCTTGTCCATGGTGGCGATGAATTCGGCGCCCACCGCACCGGTGACGCCGACAATCGCGACGACGGGATCGTTACTCACTTTGTCCTCCATTGAATTGCGAATTAGACAACAAAAAAGCCCCGGACCATCGAGGGCGGGGCTTCGGTAGAGCTGATGCGTTTTAGTCGACGACTACGCGCGCACGCCTCCCCGGGCCCCTGAGGCCGTGGTGGTTTTGGTCGTGCGTTTGGTGGTCGTGAACATGGCGGCGACTTATGGGCGAGAGTCTTGCGCCCGTCAATGGCTTTTCGCCCCGGTCGATGCCGGGCTGAACTCCGGCTATTTGGCAGCCGCTATTTCGTCTTGGCGCCCGGCGGCTCGAGGGTGACCTCCTTGAGGTCGTCGCCGCTGACGACGACGATCGAAAAGTTCAGCCGGCCGCGTTCGCGCACCAGCCCGCCGCTGATCGCCTTGCCCGAGGCGGCCCGTTCGGCGACGCGCACGGCATCGGCGAGGCGGTGCCTGATCGCACCGAGCGCTGCGAGGTTGTCGCGATCGTCGTGGTCGAGCTCAGTGAGGGGGAGGGCGGCTTCGCCGCCGACGAGCTCGCCGGTCGTAGCATTGATGGTGTGGCGCCAGATCCGGTCGTTGTGCAGGGTCTTCACCCGATACACCGGCACGCGGGCGGCCCCGTCGAAACTCACATCCGCCGTGGTGGCGCCGGCGTGCCGGGCTTCGGCGATCGACATGGCCTGGCTGATCGAGACCGACGAGCTGCGGAAACGCTCGATCTCACGGCTGACGGCTTGGCGGTCGGCCTCGGCATCACCATCTGTGTCGCTGTGAAGGGCGGTCGGCGTACCCGCGGTCACGATCGCCCGCGCAGGCGCGACGATGAGCAGCGCAGGCAAGGCGATCACAAACAGTCGCGAGGTCCATCGTTTGGTTGTCGTCATGCTCGAAACCCTCGGCCAGCGAGTGTGCCGGATGATCGTAAAGAATTCGCGGCCGGCCTTGGGCATCGGCCGGCCGCGGAGCGCCGCACCGGGCTGTACCCGGTACGGCGATCTCAGCGGTACGGGCCACTTTTGGGGCTGGTGAAAAAAGCGGTCCGTATCGCTTATAACTAAACCATACCGTATCGTTTTATTTTGGTCAACGGCGCGGGCGGTTTCCCATGGGGAAAGCGCGCAATCTCACGGAATTGTCAGCGCGGGGGGCGTCGCCGCGGCGAGCCTTTGGTGGTGCTTTGGACGCGGTCGGCAGGCCCTAGCGCACCGGCGAGGAACAGCTTGATGGCCGTGCGCATCCGCTTTTCGGCGACCTTCAATTCGAGCGCCATCCCGAACGTCGCCATGCGGTGGGTGTGACCGACGACGACGTCGAGGAACACTTCCGCCGCGATGTCGGTGTCCTCGACGTCGAGCGCACCTTGCGCCACCAGATGCTCGAAGAAGCGCGCCGTGGTGGCGACGGCCTTCATCCAGCCTTCCTCCTTGCCGAGCTTGGCGACGTCGGGGAAGTTGATGGCCTGCGACGTCATCATGCGGCTGAAGGCGACGGCGTCGGGTCCGCAGGTGAATGTCAGCATCTCGCGCCCGATCTCGACCAGGCGCTGCTCGACCGAGATGTCGGAGGCGCTGGAGAGCTGCGTCTCGGCGGCGGCCGACAATGGCGCAAGCCAGCGCGCAATCTCGCGCCTCAGCACGGCGGCAAACAGGCCGCGCTTGTCGCCGTAGCGGGAATAGACCGTGGGCTTGCTGACCCGGGCCGCTTCCGCGACCGCGTCGAGCGAGGTGGCGTCGAAGCCGCGGTCCAGGAACAGGCGGGTGGCGACCTCGATCAGCCGCTGGTCGCGCTCGATGGCGGCGGTCTTCGTCGGCCGGCCGCCGCGGGATTTCGGCACCTCGCGCCGCGGCGCTGCTGGTCTCGTCCTGGTCGCAGTCAATCCCATGCCCAATGATTCCTGCGCGTTTCTAAAGGTCGTCATTCGCTCTATATCGCGCAGGAGCGGAGGCGTCATCGCGAATCTGGCCGAATTGGCCGTATCGTCAACGGTTTCGGCAGGGCCTCGTTCCGTCTCCGGAAGCTCACGGCACCGTCGAGCTCCAGGCCTGACCGGCAGCGGCCTTCTCATATCCGTATTGGTAGAGCGCCCGCATATAGGCGGTGTCGAACCCTTCCGACGGCGGCGCCGGATACTCGCGCGCGATGTAGGAGAGGTGGAAGCCGAGGCGGTTGCGCTTGGCGAAATCATAGGTCGAGAAGATGATCGAGCGCGTCTGCGACTGGGTGATCGCCGACAGGCTGCGCGAGGCGACATCGATGGTGCCGTTGGAGACCAGCTCGAAATTGCGTTCGATCTTCTTGTTGACGAGGATGTAGATGTCCATCTTCGCGTTGCCGGGCAGGCGGTTGCCCTGGAAAAGCAGGGCTTCCGGCAGCGTCAGCACCGGCGCGGTCACGCCGCCATCGACATGCATCTCCTGAAACTTGCGGCCCTGACCCTCGGCGTCGATCATGATCGGCGGAAACACCAGGGGGATGCTGGCGGAGGCCGCCATCACGTCGCGAAACAGCTTGAGCGCCTCGGGCGTGCCGACCGCGGCGATCTTGCCCATGTCCCAGATCGCGGTGCGCTGGGTGTCGAGATCGGTCGTCACCACCAGGAGCTTTCGGCCCTTGGCATTCTCGCGCGCGACTTGCGCCATGATCTCCGGCCCGACATAGCGGGCGACGAGTTCGCGCAGCCTCGTGTTGCCGAACAGGCCGGATCCGAACAGCACGCGCATGATGCTGGGATCATTCAACAGGGTCTCGGCGATGCCGCTGGTATAGACCTCCTTCAGCGTGTCGTCGTATTGCGAGCCCAGAAACGCAAACGGCGCGATCAGGCCGCCGGTGCTCACGCCCGAGACGACGGAGAAGGTGGGACGGGTTCTGGCCGCGGTCCAGCCGTTGAGCACGCCGACGCCGTAGGCGCCATCGGCGCCGCCGCCGGAGAGCGCCAGATAGGACTTCGTCGCGGTGCTGGTGTCCTTCTCGAAGCTGAATTTGGTGATGGGCTCGTCGGCGTAGCGCCTGAGGCCGTCGATCTTGAGCACGCGCGAGGTGCTGGCTTCTGCGGCCGTATAAGGCGTGCGGGGCAGCGAGGTACAGGCGCCGAGCATCAGGCTGCACGCCAGGAGCAGAAATCCGGCCGGGCGGCCGCCTGTCTGCCTGATCCAGTCAAGCGAGCGGCCGGCGACATCAGTCGAACAGGAAGCGAAGGGCATTGTCGGTGGCTGGCGATCACGCATTTACCGCCGCCGGCAAATTCGCCGCGGCATCTCGTCCAGCCCCCAAGATAAAACTACACTGTATCGTTTTGTTTAACAAGGGTGGCGACGCCGATATTCGCGCCCATTTGTGTCCCAGTCCGAGGCAATAGCCGGCTGCGGGGTGCGGCGGGTGGGTTGATCGGTCTTCGCCGACACGCAATAAGCACGGCCATGAATCCGGACCATGATCTTCCCAATCACTTTGAATTGCTCGGCACTGATGGCGCCGCGCGGACCGGGCGCCTGACCACGCCTCATGGCGTGGTGCGCACGCCCGCCTTCATGCCGGTGGGCACCGCCGGCGCCATGAAGGGCATGCACTGGCGCGAGGTGCGCGATGCCGGCGCCGACATCGTGCTCGGCAACACCTATCACCTGATGCTGCGTCCGAGCGCCGAGCGGATCGCAGCCCTTGGCGGCTTGCAGAAGTTCACCGGCTGGAACGGGCCGATGCTGACGGATTCCGGCGGCTTCCAGGTGATGTCGCTGTCGGACTTGCGGAAGGTCACCGAGAACGCCGTCACCTTCCGCTCGCATATCGACGGTGCCAAGGTGGAGCTGTCGCCGGAGCGCTCGATCGAGGTGCAGCGCTTGCTCGGCTCCGACATCGCCATGCAGATGGACGAATGCGTGCGGCTGCCGGCCGAGCGCGCCGACATCGAGCGTGCGACGCAATTGTCGCTGCGCTGGGCCGAACGAAGCAAGCGCGCCTTCGAGAGCGCCCCCGACGGCAATATGCTGTTCGGCATCGTGCAGGGCGGCGACATTCCGCAGCTTCGCCATGAGAGCGCGCAAGGTCTCGTCGCGACCGGCTTCCATGGCTATGCAATCGGCGGCCTTGCCGTCGGCGAGCCGCAGGCGGTGATGCTAGCGATGATCGACGAGACCGCACCCTTGCTGCCGAAACAGCGCCCGCGCTATCTGATGGGCGTCGGCACGCCCGACGACATCCTCGAAGCCGTCAAGCGCGGCATCGACATGTTCGATTGCGTGATGCCGACGCGCAATGGCCGGCACGGTGTCGCCTTCACGCGCTTCGGCCAGGTGAATTTGCGCAATGCGCGCCACGCCGACGATCCGCGTCCGTTGGATGAGGAGAGCTCATGGCCCTCGGCACGCAACTGCGCGCGCGCCTATCTGCATCATCTCGTCAAGGCGGGCGAGACGCTGGGGGCGATGCTGCTGTCTGAAATCAATATCGCTTACTACCAGTTCCTGATGCAGGGCATCCGGGACGCGATCGCACACGGAAAATTCGATGAGTTCTATCAGCGTACGCGTGCGGACTGGGCGAGGGGCGATATCGCCCCGCGCTAGGGCAACTGCGCTAGTTGCACACGAACCGACGCTTCACGGCGTGCTTGGTGACGAAGCCGTAGCCGCAATTGTCGCAGGTCCAGAGATAGCTGATGACGTGGTCCGAGATGTAGGCGGATGCTTCGGCGGCGACCATGGAATCGGCGCAGACGGGACAGGTCGGCAATTCGCTGCAACGCGGATCACGCCTTAGCGCTACGGTCGACATCACTTCAGCAGCTGCTGACATCATGGTGACCTCTCTGCTTTGAGACCTAAGTCTAACATACGCAGAATCAGTTGACGAGGTCGCAACACAAATGCGTTGGTTTTCTGCTAATTAAAGCTCACGCGATTTTGCGATGCAGCGTATTTAACATGTGCCGCAATTGTCGCTTGCGTGGCGTCGCAGGCTATCCGTAACTGCGAATGAGCTGCGTAAGAAGCGCAATGTCGTCACAGGGAGTTCATCATGGACGCATCGTCCAACACGAGTGCAGCGCACCAACCCGGCCGCGGCCGGATCTATGACTCGATCGTCGACGCATTCGGCAATACACCGACTGTGCGGTTGCGCCGGCTGCCCGGCATGCACGATGTGAATGCCACGATTTTGGCAAAACTTGAATATTTCAGTCCTGCCGCAAGCGTGAAGGACCGCATCGGCGCGGCCATGATCATCGCGATGGAGAAGGCGGGCATCGTCAAGCCCGACACCGTGCTGATCGAGCCGACCTCCGGCAATACCGGCATTGCGCTCGCCTTCGTGGCGGCTTCGCGCGGCTACCGCCTCAAGCTGGTGATGCCGGAATCGATGTCGATCGAGCGGCGCAAGATGCTGGCTTTTCTCGGCGCCGAATTGGTGCTGACGCCGGCGGCGCAGGGCATGAAGGGCGCGATCGCCGCCGCCGAGGAGCTGTTGAAGACGACGCCGAACTCGGTGATGCCGCAGCAGTTCAAGAATCTCGCCAATCCCGAGGTGCACCGCCGCACCACCGCAGAGGAAATCTGGAACGACACCGGCGGCAATATCGATTTCTTCGTGGCCGGCGTTGGCACCGGTGGCACGATCACCGGCGTCGGCCAGGTGCTCAAGCCCCGCAAGGCCTCACTTCGCGTGGTCGCGGTCGAGCCGGAGGAGAGCCCGGTGCTGTCGGGCGGACAGCATACGCCGCACAAGATCCAGGGCATCGGCGCCGGCTTCGTCCCTGACATCCTCGATCGCGCGGTGATCGACGAGATCGTGAAGATCAACTCGACGACGGCGATCGAGACCTCGCGCGCGCTGGCGCGGCACGAGGGCATTCCGGGCGGCATCTCCTCGGGCGCGGCGATCGCGGCCGCGCTCCAGATCGGCAAGCGGCCAGAAGCGGCGGGAAAGACCATCCTGGCGATCGTGCCGTCCTTCTCGGAGCGGTATCTTTCGACAGCGCTGTTTGAGGGAATCTAGGACATGGCGGATCAACCCCCGAGGCGCCCGCGCACACTCGGCGATGCCAGGACCGAGGCCGAGGCGGCGTTCAAGAAGGTGACGGCCAAGGTCGCCGCGGCGCCGCCGAAGCCGAACGTGGCGCCGGGGATCAAGGAGCAGGTCACCTTGCGCATCGATCAGGACGTGCTGGAGTTCTTCCAGGAGGGCGGCCCCGGCTGGCAGGACCGTATCAACGAGGCGCTGCGCAAGGCCGCGGGGAAGTAGCCAACCTCGCAACGACGGAGCATGCAGCGACACCTTCGCACCAAAGAAAAAGCCCGGCGCGAGCCGGGCTTTGTGTTTTCAATCTCACCGCATCTCAGCGGCGGAACATGCCGCCCATCATGCCACCGACGACACCACCCACGAACGCCGCGCCGGCGGCATCGCCGGGATTGCTGCGCTGGGGAGCCGGTGCCGGTGCGCTGCTGCCTGCGGGCGCGGCGGCACGGCGGGCCCCCTTCTGGCTGGTGTCGCTCGCGGTCGGCGGGGCGGCCTGGACCTCCGAGATCAGGGCCTTGTGCTGGTGCTTGTTGAGGTAACCCGATGAGGGATAGCCGCGCGCGGCCTGCCAGCGCTTGAGCACGGTCCGGGTCTCATCGCTGAACACGCCGGTCTGCTTGGTGTCGAAGCCGAGCCCGGTGAGACGACGTTGCACGTCGCGGCGCTGGGTCTTGTCGAGGCCGATCTGATCCTCGGTGAGCTGGGTGGCCTCGTCGGTGAAGGTCGCGGGATCTACGCCGGCGTTGAGGGTGCGCGTCGCGGTCGAGGGGCCGCTCTTGATGGCCGCGAGGCGTGCCAGCGCCAGCGCCTTGAACTGACCGTTCGGATAGGCGGAGAGATAGGCGTTGAGCTCTTCCGGCTTGTTGGACTCTTTCACCGAGCGCCAATATTCGAGCTCGACGCCGTCCGAGCTGCCGCTCGCCGCCGGCACGATGCCAGAAGCGGTCGGCGCCGCGTTGGCGACCTGGGTTGTCGGAGCCTGGTTGAGATAGACCGAGCCGGTCAGGTTGGTGTGGCCCCAGGGCAGCTGACCCTTGCGGGTCTCTTCATTGACCTGGGCGCGCACCGACGTCATCGCCTGCTGGATCTCGATGCCGGGTTTGGTGATGTTGTCGATCAGCGCACGGGTGAACGGGCTGTTGTTGCCCTCCTGACCGTCGAGCGCGGTCTGGCCAGGGCCGGTGGCGAACGCGATGAGAGTGCCTTCACCGGATTTCATCTCGGCGAGACCGCTCTGTACGTTGACGCTGCGCGTCGCGGAGTTCGACTTGATCTTGGCGGCGAACGGATTGTCGCGGCAGGCATCGAGGAAGACGAGCTTGACCTTGGCATCGCCCATGGTCTGTTCGAGCGTCAGGTCGATGTTGATGGCGGCGCCCAGCTTGACGTCCATCTCCGACTTGATGTCGGCGTCGACGGGCAGCAGGTAATTGGTGCCGCTGACGGCGATGCCGTGACCGGCATAATAGAACAGCGCAATGTCGGAGCCCTGCGCCTTGCGCCCGAAGTCGAGCAGCTTCTCCGTCATCTGGTCGCGGCTGAGATTGGAGCCTTCGATCACCTCGAAGCCGACATTGCGCAGCGTCGACGCCATCGCCTTGGCGTCGATCGGCGGGTTCGGCAATTGTGCGACGTTCTTGTAGGAGCCGTTGCCGACGACGAAGGCGACACGACGGTCGGCCTTCGCGGCACTGACCGACAGTGCCACGCACATGAGCGAAGCGAGGAGGGTGAGATAGCGCATTCTGAAATCCCCAGAATCGAATTGCAGGCAGCAACGATTTGGCAACGAACCTACACGAAGTGCCCGACTTCGCGCCACCGAAACGGCGGTCCGTTGCGTGCAACCCGCTGCTGTGTGGCCGAATGTGCACGATGGGAATGCTTCCCAACGTGATCCAAATCACACGGCCGCTTTGTTTTGTCGCGCGAGGCAGCGCGAGGTTCACCGCGCGCGGGCAGGAACCGCTGACGCCGGCTTCAAATTCAGGAGATTGCCGCACAGGATCAGCACAGCACCGAGCACGGTCCAGGCGTCGAGCCGCTCGGAATACAACAGCCAGCCGGCCGTCGCAGTTAGTGGAACCCGGAGGAAGTCCATGGGAACCACGATCGTTGCGTCGGCATATCGGAGCGCGCTGGCAAGGCAATAGTGCGAGAAAGTGCCGCAGATACCGATGACGAAGAGCCATCCCCAAAGGTAGGCTGACGGCCAGGTCCAGACGGCGAATGTCGGCAGCAGGCCCACAACCATCTGCACGATGATCATCCAGAACAGGATCGACAAGGCGCTCTCGGTCCGAGTCAGCGACTTCGCCAGGATCATCGAGATGCTGAAGCCGATTGCAGCTCCGAGCGCGATCATCTGGCCCGGATTGATTTCGCTGGTGGCGGGCCGCACGATCATGACGACGCCGACGATACCGAGCACGACCGCGGCGATCTTCCAGACCGTCATGCGTTCAGACAGGAACGTTGCGGCCAGCACCGCAGTCCAGATCGGCATGGTGAACTCGATCGCCACGACCTGGCCGATTCCGATCAGCGTCAGTGCGTGAAACCAGCCGAGCTGCGCGAAATAGTGGACCCCATTGCGTGCAAGATGCTGCGGCAGGCGTTTGGTCGCGACCGCCTTGAAGCCGCCGGCGCGGTAGATGAGCGGCAGGAGCAGCGTGAAACCGATTACCGAACGCACCTCCATGATCTGGAAGACGTTGAGCTCGCGCGTGGTCTCGCGCCCGGCAACCGCCATGACCAGCATCAGTGACAGCCAGCCGGCCATCCACAATGCAGCCATCGTTTTGGACGGTGTCGCGCTCATTGGGCAGGGGTTTGGGGGCAGGGTGCTGGAGGATGGAATGTGAAAGGACGGCCGGTATCGACGACATCGCCGCCGTTTGCAACGGCCAAATCTGCGGATGCAGCGATGCAGGGCGGCGTGCTAAGGCGTCATTGAACAACAAGAAAAGGGAGATGTTCGCTCATGCAAATCTTGCAGCCGGCCGACTGGAAGAAGCCGCGCGGTTTTTCTCATGGCGTCGTGACGGAAGGGCCGGGCCGCTGGGTGGTTCTGGCCGGCCAGACCGGCGGCGATGAGGCCGGCAATTACGCGCCCGACATGGCGGCGCAGGTCGCGACCGCGCTGAAGCGGATCATCAAGCTTCTGGCCGAGGCCGGCGCCGGCCCCGAGCACATCGTCCGCCTGACCTGGTACCTGACCAGTCGCAGCGAATACGAGGCCGCGGGTGTGGGTATCGGCGCAGCCTGGAAGGAGACGCTCGGCCGCAATTTCCCGCCCTCGACGCTGCTCTATATCGGCGGCCTCGTGGACGAGCGGGCCAAGGTCGAGATTGAGGTCACGGCGTTCGTGCCCGGCGCATAAAAAAATCGACCCGGCGCGCTCGCCGGATCGACTGCCGTGTCACTCTACGGTCTTACTTCGACAGCGAGATGTTGGCGCCGCGGAACTGGCTGTCCGCGCGGATCGAGACGTTCTGCTTGTTGCCGGCCGTCTTCAGCGAGAGGTTGGCGTTGAAGCCGGCGGTCGAGGCGACCAGCTCGTAGTTTCCGCTGGCACCGCGGCCCTGAAGCGAGCCAGAGATGTTGCGGCTGGCCTCTGACCAGCTGCCGGCGATCGCGCCGCCCTCAGCCTTGACGTTGGCTCCGAGGTTGAACTTGTAGGCGTCGCTGGCGCAGGTCAGCGACATCTCCATGGTCGGTCCGATCGGGGCGTATTTGGCCCGGCAGCGGATCCGCTCGGTCGAGCCGTCGTCCAGGGTGACGACGCCGCCGCCGCTCCAGGTACCCGCCAGCGCGGCGAAGGGGCCCGACTGGGCCATGCTTTCGGTGTTGGCGATTGCTGCCGCAAACAAAACGGCGGCCGCGATCAGCAGCCGCCGGTTCCGGGCGCGAGCCTCAATTGGTTTATTGGCGCGATGCTTCCCACCGCCCGCTGCACGGTATGCCTGCAGATGCTCCATTCCACTTCCCCGATCCGGCGTTGCCGCTGAGTTGACCGTTGGCATATGCACCATTGATCGAAACTTTCACAAGTCCCCCGCTGCCGATGGTGCCGGAAACGTTAGCGCCGGGCGCGGTGATCCTGCCGTCGGCAACCGTCAGCATGGAGCTTGCGGTCGGCTCGCAGGTGCCGCTCTTGGTGACGATGACGACCTGCCAGTTGCCGTCATAGGGGCTCTGGGCGAGGGCGGGAGCGGCGAGGGTGCCGGTCAAAACTGAAGCGGCACAGAACGCCGCGATGCGACCAAAACGCATGAATTCCGTCCTTGAATTTGTCTGATATGCTGACGCTTATTCGGACGAAATGTGACGGAAATTTGTTGCAATGCCAAATCGAAAATTGTTCCTGTGGAAACAATGGTTTATTTGCGTTCCCGATTCCGATTTTCTAAGCGGAATCAAGACCCCTTCACGTTAAGGGTAAACGTCAGGCGAGACTCGGTGCAGAGGTCGCGAACTGCTCGTCCTGAGTCTTGGACGGCAGCGCCTTGTGGACCTTGGCATAATCGATCACGTCGGCCAGCAATTTGAGGCCGAGCGGAGCGAGCGCGCGCTCCCAGAGCTCGCGGGCGGTCTCGCCCTTCTTCACGAAGCACCAGTCCTGGGCGGCGATGGCGCCGGCGTCCATGCGGTCGGCGAGATGATAGATCGTGCCGCCGGCGATCGGATCGCCTTCCTTGATGGTCCATTCCACGGCGGCCTTGCCGCGGTGGCGCGGCAGCAGCGAGGGATGATAACCGATCCCGCCGAACTTGGTGGCGGCGAGCGCGTCCTTGCCGATCCGGGCGTGGCTGTGCGCCGTGATAATCAGGTCGGTATCGGGGGCAATCTCGGAGGCCACCACGAGCTTCGGATTGGCTTGGACCGCGACCTCGATGCCGGCCGCCTTGGCGGTCGCGGCGAGCCGATCCTCGGCATCGGCGACGACGACCCGGACGACCGAGACGCCGTGCTCCCGGAGCATGTTCAGGGTGGTCACGCCGAAATGGCGGGAGCCGACGAGGGTAATGCGCATGGGTGTCCAATCCGGTCTCGCAACTGCGTCATCCCCCGATAACACGTCCGGACGCCCTGTCACCACCCGCGCGGCGTTTGCGCCGGTTATCAACAATGTGCCGACGTGGGCGCGACGGATTTCGCGATTGCGCAGGCGGCCGTTCCGGTGCTCCATACGTGCATTGCACAGCTCGGAGCGAGTGCATGCGAGGCGCCTGGCTTTTCCTTTTCGCGACACTGATCGTAGCTCATCCGGCTCATGCCGGCGGGCCGTACCCTGCTGTGCCGCCGGAGACCGGGGTCGCGCCGTTCGTGGGGCCGACCTGGGACGCCTATCGTTGCGCCGGAGGGACGGTCACCAACTTCTATCACGGTGCCTATTACGGTGAGGAGCCGCCAGCGCTCTATCGCGGCTATGCGTACCGGCCGTATTATCGCTACGGCGCCTATCGCAGATATCCGCGCACCTATTTCTGCGTCACGGACTAGCGTTGCCGCACGGCCACGACGGGCCTGCAAGCAGGCGATAAAACCGGTTCCTGTGTTTGGTTTTTAACAGAGGTATTTCCGGCCGGCTGCTAGATATGCGCCTACCGGGGCTGGCGACATTTCAACCCGCATCCGTTTTCGAACCCGGCTTTGGCCGCTGGCGTAACCGCCAGCGGCCTTTTCGTGCCACGCATCACGAAATCATCGAAGGTAACACGATCTCAACCAGCCTGGCGTATCGACGAATCCGTCGCGGATTTGTATTGCGTACCGCGACACCGAAAATGTCCCGCCGGCCTTTTTGGGCCGCGCGGGCCTTTTTCGCCGGGACAGATTTCATGCCGAGCGCAATTGAGCAGATCGTCGACAGCTATGTGCGGCTGAAGAACCGGCGCGGGCTCGACGAGTTGATGATGCACAGGCAGCGGCTCGCGGTCGATCTGAAGAGCAGGTCCGGCTATGATTTCAGTCTGCCGATCGGCCAGATCGACGAGGAGATCGCGATCATCGAGGCCGGGCTCAGCCGGCTCAAGGCGGAAAATTCCAAAACGGTCTAGCGAAGGCGGCGAGGCGAACTCTCGCGAGCATTGGGGACGACGCATCGTCGCAGTCCGAGACCGGTTCATGCATGGTTCAGGCCGGCCATGTCTCAATCCCCGGGTCGTTTCGTGGGACACGAATCCTGCTAGGCTTGTCCCCGTGATTTTGGAGGAGACGTCATGATCGAGCTTGCGCTGGCCGGCCTGCTGGCATTTGCAACCGTGCCTGCGGCATCGCCTGAGCCCATGGTGGAGCAAGTTCAGTTCAGGGCTGCTCCGGGCGGACGATGCCCGGACGGCTATGATTTCAACCACTCGAACGGCCGCTGCTACCCCAACGACTATCATGCGCCGGGTGTCTACACGCGGAATCCCGGGCCGCACGAATACTACGGACGCCAACGCGGCGGCGGCCTCTGTCCGCACGGCTACGACTACAATTACTCGAACGGCAGCTGCTATCCGAACGGGGCGCACGGGCCCGGCGCTTACGGGCGTTCCGAAGCCTACGGACGACGCGGCGGGCTCTGTCCCGACGGCTACGATTACAACTATTCGCGCGGACAGTGCTTTCCGAACGGCGCACGCGCTCCCGGTATGTACGGGCGGTAATCGATCGCCGTGCTGAGGCGGGCGTGCTCAGTCGCGCCGGCCGCCGTCGATCACCGTGAACAGCGGCCGAGCCGGGGTCGGCTCGACCAGCAATTCCTCCACCAGCGCGGTGGCTGCATCGACATATTTGCGTGTCGGCTTATCGAGGGGGCGCTTGGCCTCGTCGTCGAGCGCGATCTTTGCGGCTTCGACCAGCTTGCGCATCCGCGCCGCATGGTCGTCGCCCGCCGTCAGCGTCGCGCGCGCCAGCGAGCGCAGCACGAACAGCTCGCCCTCGAGGCGGAGCAGGCGGTCGTTGAGCCTGGTAAGGACGGCGTTGAGGTCGGCCATGTCTGCTGTTCGGCGCGGAAGATCCGTCCTGATCTAGCGGCGATCGGTGAACGGAGTCCAAACGGTACCGGTGCAATTCGGCCGATCCTCCACCCCGGATGACCGGCACGGCGCAATCAGAGGGCTGGACAGCCTACCACTCGACGTCGGCCCAGCGCCTGCCGAACACGGGCGGCCGTGTCTTCACGGCTTGCCAGCCGAAGAAATGATGCTTGCCCGACCAGGCATGCACCACGCCGCTACAGATGCTGCATTTGAAGCTGCCGGCGTGGGAATCGCTGTGCTCTTCCCTGGTCGCGGTGTAGTTCATGCCGCAACCTGCACAGGTAAATTCTTCGATCGTCCAGATGCTGTTGGCCATTTGACGGAATGCTTTTTGTTGACCTCGACCCACGGTAGTCACGGGCGTTTGCAGCGGCGTAAACCGGGGCGGGGAAATCCGGTTAACGGGCGTTAGCCAAGCCCGGCCGCGTGGCGGGCCATGCGAGATCGGCGCGGCCTCGCAGCCGGATCAACTGCCAATCCGCATATCCCGGTCGATGCGCATCTGCACCCGCCTGACCGCGAGCTGCCGCAGCCTGCCTTGCACCCGTCCGGAGCGGACCCTGGCGCCGATCGCATAGGCATATTGCCAATAGCCCGGCGCGGCGTTCGGCCTCAGGGAATAGCGGATGCCGCGGTGCATTCCCGCGCGTGCATCGGATTCTCCGGGAGGGTCTGTCATCGTCTTTCGAATGCGGGATGGCCCCGATGTGTTCCTAATCGTGGGCCCCGGCAGTTCCAGTCGCCTTGACGCCGGATGCGTTGCTGGCAATAACGGCTAGACCTCGCAAGCACCGGAAGTTGCGTTCATGCCGCAAGGAAAGCAGTGCCCGTGAAAAGTCTCCGTCAGCTCCTGACGGGAGAGGATGTCATCCAGCTCGTGATCCGGCTCGGCCTGCTGGCCCTGCTGATCATCTGGACCTTCCTGATCATCCGCCCGTTCGTGCCGATCCTGGCCTGGAGCGGCGTGCTCGCGGTCGCGTTCTATCCGGCCTTCAGCTGGGTCGCAAAAATCCTCGGCGGCCGGCCCAAGACCGCAGCAGTGATCCTGACCCTGATCACGCTCGGCATCGTCATTGGCCCGGCCACCTGGCTCGGCATCAGCGCGGTGGACGGCGTGCGTGAGCTGGCGCATCAGCTCGGCACCGGCGATCTGGCGCTTCAGGCCGCGCCCGAGCAGCTCAAATCGTGGCCTCTGGTCGGCCCCTTGCTCTACGAGCTCTGGGACCAGGCCTACACCAACGTCCGCGCGGTGGTACGCGAGGTAGCGCCGTATCTCCAGCCGCTGGCGGGCCCGCTGCTTTCGCTCGCGGGCGATGCCGGCGTCGGCACGCTCCAGTTCCTGGTGTCGGTGTTCGTGGCCGGCTTTTTGTTTCCACATGGACCGCGGCTGGTCGCGGCCAGCCGCGGTTTCCTGTTTCGCATCGTGCCCGAGCAGACCGAGCATTTCCTGTCGCTCGCGGGCGCGACCATCCGCGCCGTGGCGCAGGGGGTGATCGGCGTCGCGATCGTGCAGGCGCTGCTCGCCGGCATCGGCTTCAAGCTCGCCGCGGTGCCGAGCGCCGGCCTTCTCGCCTTCATCGTGCTGCTGCTCTCGATCGTGCAGATCGGCGCCTTCCTCGTGCTGCTGCCTGTCATCATCTGGATCTGGACCGCCAAGGACGTCACCACGGCGCTGTTGCTCACCGTGTTTCTCGTCGTGGTCGGCTTCCTCGACACCATGTTGAAGCCGCTCGTGATGGGGCGTGGCCTGACCACGCCGACCATCGTGATCTTCGTCGGCGTGATCGGCGGCACGCTGGCCCACGGCATCGTCGGCCTGTTCATCGGGCCGATCATCCTGTCGGTGGCCTGGGAGATGATGATGGCCTGGATCAGGACCGAGGATCGGGCGGGAACGGCCGAGGGCTGATCTTGCCTCGATCGGCGCGATCTTTCCGCCGTGTCGCGCCAGGACCCGAAGGATCGCGGCCTGTGATCAAAACGTGCCGGGAACTTGTCTGTTCGACTAGACAAGTTACGATTGGGACGATTCTGGTTTCAATGACGGCAGCAATGGCGAAGTCTTCCAAACTGGTTGCCGCGCGGCGCGGTAAGGTCTTGTTGGTCAGACGCCGGTCGGACGGCCTGTGGATGTTCCCGGGCGGCCGCAAGCGCGCGCGCGAGTCCGACAAGGACTGCCTGCGGCGGGAGATCAGGGAGGAGCTGCCCAAGCTGAAGCTCGGCAGGATCAGCCTCTGGAAGGAAGTGACGGCGAGGAACAAGCGCTCCGGTCGCAAGATGAGCGACGCGATCTTCATTGCCAAGACGGCCAAAGGCAGGCTGGCGATCGGCGACAAAAAGGAGATCGACCGCGCCGCCTGGCAGAAGCCGCGCGGCATCCGTCTGACGCCGACCTCGCGCTATATCCGCGACCGCCTGTTTCCGAGGAAGCAGAGGCGGAAGGTGAGCTAGTCCTCGCGTCCCGCCGATCGCGTCCGTCCGGCGAACCTCCTCGACTGCTGCCCCTGCGGTTCGGGCGCAGTTAACTTCGCTGCGTCGGCCTCGCGCATCTCCTTGCGGACCTTGCGCGCATCGCGCATCGCGCGCTTGACGAAGGGATGCTGGGAATCCTCGGCGAAGAACAGCACCACTTCGCAGCTCGGACATTGCCTGGAATAGCCGTCCTGCAACCGCCCGGCGCGATCGCGAAACACGTTCTTGCACCGCGTGCACTGAATCTGGACTGAACTCATGCGCGGACAACAATGACTTTGGGAAATGGATCGTCAGATGATCCCAAATGTCTGAAGAAAGCTTGAATGCCTTCGTGGCGAAATGCTCGCAGACCGCGCGGGCAAGCGCCATCGGCCGGCCGAGGCCGGTGGCGGAACAAGCCGGTTGGAAAACGGTCGCCGCTATTGCTTAGCCGCCATCGTGTCCAGGCATTGGTTGAGAAAGGCGGTGCGATCCCTGGGCAGCACTTTCTCGAGATCCGCCTTCAGCGCGCATTCGCGCTGGCGCAACTGCTCGGCCCGGCGCTTCTCGGCCGCCTCGCGGAATTCGGGAGCAACCTTGTTGGGATCGACCAGCGGCTGTGAGCGTGCGGGAGCCGTCGCAAGCAGTGCAATGGCGGCGATGAAAAAGAGTGATCTCAAATGAGCCTCCGTAAAAGAAGGCATCCTAGCGCGCGACGGGTGCGCGCTCAAACCGGGGAATGCGGTACCCCGTTCCGGCGTGATTGGCCGCGCGGGCGAACCTCCGCCGGCGACTTTGGAACGACTTGGCACGACAAACGTCGAATCCTGGCTCCCGGCCCATCCCCAAGCCCCAAAACCCCCAGGCCGGGAGTAAACCTTCCCCACAAAGGTTGGCGACCTCGGTCTCACCGAGGTCGTTTGTTTGGCGTGTGTGAACCAGTTCACAAGCGCGCGGTGAAATCGCTGCTATGAAGACGTCATTGCTTGACCAGTTCATTTTGCTCGAAACGCCCCAGCGTGGCTCCAAGCGCTGGGGTTTTTCGTTTCTCTCCGGGCGCAGAATGTTTACAATCGCGCCAAGCGTCGCATCGACAGACGCAGATCTCGCGCCGCGCTAGTTCCGGCCCGAGCTCGATCAACAGCCAAATTGTCGGGATCGCGGCGCCGCGCCGAACGTTGCCACCAGGCGTGCGTTCACCGGGCAAATCCCATATGCATGGCGAGAAGTCGCCGAATCGGAATGAGGGCGGCTGGCGTTCAGTTGACGACGGCTTACGACCAGAAACGGATTCAAGTGAGGCTTACCAAAAAGGCGCGGGTGGCCAAGACGCCGCCGAAGAAGGCGTCACCGAACAAGACGTCACCGAACAAGACAACGGCGAACAAGACGTCGCCACGCAAGGCGCTGCCAAACAAGACGTCGTCAAGGAAGAGCAAAGAGGCGCAGCGCACTGCGATCTCGTCCTCGTCGCCGCTCGGCGTGCTGGCGCTCCATCTGCTTGCCCAATGGACGCAGTCCGGACGCAGCGGCATCGTTTTTCTCGCCGAGAGCGAGAACAGGGCGGAGCGGCTCGGCAGTGTCATTCACGCGCTCGACCCGTCGTGCGAGGTCCTGGTGTTTCCGCGATTGAACACCTTGCCGTTCGATCAGCTCGAGCCGTCGCACGAACTCGCAGGGCGCAGAGCCTCTGTCCTGAGGCGCCTCGCGAAATCCAAGAAGCCGCTGTTTCTGGTCTCGACGGCGGAAGCCGTGATGGAGCGATTGCCGCCGCCGGCGAGCCTGTCGCGTCTGAGCGTGAGCCTGAAGGTGGGCGGCACATTCTCCGAACAGGATCTCGAGACGCACCTCGAAGCGCTCGGATACGACCTCGACGACGAGCCGGATTATCCGGGTGGGGCGCTGTTTCACGGCCAGACCTTCGAGATATTTCCAGCCGGGGCGCTGGGGCCGTTCCGGATCGAGCATTCGGATCGCGCGATCAGGCGGATCGTGGCGTTCGACCCGAACGAGCACAGGATCATCTTCGAGACCGAGGAGCTTGTCGTCGATCCCATGTCGGAGCGGCTTGGCCTTGCCGGCAAGCGCGGCAAGCGCGCGAGCCTGTTCGACTATTGCGGACGCGCCAAATGGATCGCCGATGCGGGCGTGCCGGTGCATGCCGACGGCTGGTTTGACACGATCGAGGAGGCCGCGCCGCGTGCGGAGCGTGAGCGCGAATATCTCGGACGGCGCGACTGGAAGCAGCTCTCACGGGGGATGAAGGTGTTGCCGCGCGCATCGTCCTTCCAGACCATCCCGGAGTTTTCGAAGCTGACATCCTCCAGGAAGGCGCTGCGTGCTTTCGTCGAGGAGACGCGCCGGGCCGGATCGCGACTGATCCTCGCCGCAGCGCATGAGGACGATCTGCGCGTGATGGAGCGGATGAGCGGCCTCAAGGCGCAGCGTTGCGAAGATTGGGACGACGCGGCGCGCGGGCGCAGCGGCGAGGCGGCGCTGCTGGCCGATCTCGATGCAGGCTTCGTCATGCCGGGGAAGAAGCCTCTCGTTGTCGTGACCGCGTCCGACGTGCTCGGCAGCCGAGCGCATCATCCGCAGCCGATGGCGCGCGCCTGGAGCGCGGCGTTTGACCATGCCGATGTGCCCGAGCAGGGGACGGTGGTCGTCCATCTCCAGCGCGGCCTCGGCGTGCTCGACGGCCTGCAGACCGTGAACACCGGCGGCGGCGCAATGCGGGAGATGATCCGCCTGAAGTTCGCCGGCGACAATGCGGTGCTGGTACCGCCGCCCGATCTAGCCCTGATGTGGCCCTACGCGGCCGAGCTCGGCAAGCTTTCGCTCGACAAGGCGGACGGCAGCACGTGGTGGGCCCGCCGCGGTGAGGCCGAGCGCGAAATCCAGGTGGCAGGCAAGGCGCTGGCCAAGCACATCAGCCAGCGCCGCAAGCGGCGCGGCGACAAGCTGGTTCCGCCGGGATCGGCCTACGAGAAGTTCGTCGCGCGTTTCCCTTACTTCACGACGACCGACCAGGCCAAGGCGATCGCCGACGTGCTGGACGATCTCGCCTCCGGCCACCCGATGGATCGGGTGATCTGCGGCGACGTCGGCTTTGGCAAGACCGAGGTGGCGCTGCGTGCGGCGGCCGCCGTCGTGCTGTCGGGCAAGCAGGTCGCGATCGCGGTGCCGACGACAGTGCTGGCACGGCAGCACGTCGCAACGTTCCAGAAGCGCTTTGCACCGTTCGGCATCGAGGTGGGAAATCTGTCGCGGGCGACCTCGGGCGCGGAGCTGCGCGAGACCAAGGAGGGACTGCGCAGCGGCCGGATCAAGGTCGTGATCGGCACGCAGGCGCTCGGTGGCAAGGACGTCAAGTTTGACGATCTCGGCCTCGTCATCATCGACGAGGAGCAGCATTTTGGCGCGGCCGAGAAGGCCAAGCTCTCCGGCCTCGCCAAGAACGTCCATGTGCTGATGATGAGCGCGACGCCGATCCCGCGCACGCTTGCCGCGGGCCTGGCCGGCTTCCGCGATCTGAGCGTGATCGCTTCGCCCCCGGTGCACCGGCTGCCGGTCGCAACCCGGATCGCGCCGTTGTCGGACGCGGCGATTGCCTCCGCGTTGCTGCGCGAGCAGCGCCGCCACGGCCAGAGTTTCCTGATCTGTCCGCGCATCCAGGATCTCGATCCCATGCTGGCGCGGGTGCAGGCGGTGGCGCCTGACTTAAGCATTGTCTGCCTGCACGGGAGACTAGCGGCCGACGAGATCGACGACCGCATGATGAGTTTCGTCGAGGGCAGGGCCGACGTGCTGCTCGCGACCAACATCGTCGAGAGCGGCCTCGACATTCCCCGTGCCAACACCATCGTGGTCTGCTGGCCGGAGAAGTTCGGCCTCGCCCAGCTGCACCAGCTGCGCGGGCGCGTCGGCCGCGGCGGCATCCGCGCCTTCGCCCATCTGTTGACCGAGACGCAGTCCGGACAATCCGAGAAGCGGTTGGCCGTGCTCGAAGAGTTCAGCCGGCCCGGCGCGGGCTTTGCCATCAGCGAGCGCGACCTCGATCTGCGAGGCGCCGGCGACCTGTTTTCGGAGCAGCAATCCGGCCACGTCCAGGTGTTCGGGCCCGTGCTCTACAGCCACCTCCTGAAGATGGCTTCTGAGAAGCTCGATGAGGGGCAGGCGGTGTGGGTGCCTGACCTGAACCTGCCGGTCGCGGACATGCTGCCCGAGACCTATGTGCAGTCCGAGCCGGTGCGGCTCGAACTCTATGCGCGCGCCGCAAGATGCACGGACGAGGACGACCTCGAAGACCTCGAGGAGGAAACCTCCCGCCGCTTCGGCCCGCAGCCGAAGGTCGCGCGCGACTTCTTCGCTGCAGCAAGGCTGAGGCTCGAGTGCAAGCGCAGAGGTATCATCCGCCTCGACGTTGGCCCCGAGGCTGCGGCCGCGACGTTCCTGCCCGGGCGCCTGCGGAAGTCGAAGGGACGGTCGTTGCAACGCGATGGCGATCGCGTGGTCCATCATGCCAAGATGCAGGACGCGCCGTTCGAGCGGGTCGAGGAGCTGCTCGAACTGCTGGACGAGGGGTGAGGGCTCGCGCGTTCGTCAGCGCGAACAACTGCGAATTCGTAGCGGAGTCCCTGTTCCACCATTATAGTTAATTGGGGCGTGGCGAAGGAGATTGTCCGATGTCACATGCCATTCCTTCGATTATTGTCGCGATTGTCGCAAGCTCGTGTCTGTTGGCCCTGGTGCAAGCAGGCGGCGCAAATGCCGGGTCGGCAGGGGCGGGCATGGGAACGGCGCCGGGTGGCGCTGGCGGCTCGGCGCCCTCTGGAATGGGGACGAGTGCGGGCAATGCAGGTCCTTCCGCACCCGCGGGGATGGGGACGAAGGACACTGCCCCCGGCGGAGATCTGGGCACCAACAGCCAACCGACCAATCCGAACGTTCAGCCCGCCACGCCCGCGAGGTCGCGGGCGGCAGCTCAGGCCGCGAGAAATGCCGGGGCTGGTCACGCTCAAAATGGCCTGCCGATCGGCGCGATTGGGAGCGGCACGAGCAACGAGGATCAAAAGGCCACTGGTTCGGCGTCCTCCCAAAACAGATTACGGCCGGCAACACAGGCTCAGGGAAACACCGGCGTTGGCTCGGATGTTCAGTCAGGGAGAGGCTCGAGCCTTTCAGACCAGCGAGCCGCACGAGCTGGAGACAAGGTGCTCGATGCCAAGGCCCAGGTCGAGCGGCGAACGACTGTGTCGCGCAAACGCGCTACGAGCCCGATCGGACGAGGTTTGTAATCTGCGAGCGGATGGAGGAGCTGTTCGGAGTGCTGGATGAGGGGGAGAGCGCATCAAAATGCGAAAACAACCCCATGCACAGTAGCTAAGTGCTGCTGGCACAAGGTGTTTTGAATCCGGCGGCACCGCTGGTCGCAACCATTTTGCGCGCGCGCCTCGTCCTTCGAGACGACCGCTTCGCGGTCTCCTCAGGATGAGGCTCAGCTGCACCGGTGCTCGCAAAAAACGAGTGCCGCGTACCCGGTCCTCATCCTGAGAGCCCGCCAAGGGCGGGCGTGTCGAAGGATGGCCGCAGGCGTCATCGCTGCCATATGCGACCGCCCCGTAATCGGCGGGGGGCGCCGCGCCCCTCCGCCGGCCGTGCCGCTAACGTGGAATTAATCCAAAATGCTCACAATTCTAGACAGTTGTGTAAGGGTGCTGCGTACAAGGGGTCGTCGCGAGGACGGTTCAGGGGCGGCTTCCTGTTGCTCGCTCACTGGGGTCAATGCAAATGACCGCGACTTTCGAAACGACAAGCTTCGCTGAAGAGCTCGACGCTGCAGCCCTTGCAGCTGCCGCAGCGGAGCAGGAACCCGCGGTCCAGGAAACCTCAGTTCCGATCAAGCAGTCCAGCCGGAAATCGGTCCTGGCCCTGTCGGTGTGCGCCCTGGCCATCAACGGCGCGGCGGCGATCTACACGTCGCCGTCCGATTTTCGGTCGCTGAACGTCGGCAGCCTGGCGGAACTGCTTCCGCGCCTGGAAGCGTCCGTGCCGAAACCCGATCCGGTCGTCGCGGCCTTGAAGGACATTCAGGCGGCCCAGCAGCAACACACCGCGTTGCTGCAACAGACCAATCAGGCAACGGACCAGAACTCGGTTTTGCTGCAGCAGGATTCAATGGTGCTGTTGTCGCTGCGGCAGAGCATCACAGACGAACGGGTCGACGTGCGGAAGATCTCCTCGCAGCTATCCACGCTGATGGCGAAGATCGATGCGCTGCAAAATGCGATGACGTCGGACGTCACCTCGTCCATTCGAAGAGCGCATGCGCGCTACGGACTGTCCGCCGCGATGCGCAAGCGGATGGTTCGCGAAGCACAGCCCCTGGGTCCCGTTTCGGTCGGAGGCGCTCCGCTGACGGTGCCGGCTGCGACGGCCGCTCCGGAAAGCTGACGACCGCAACTTCCGGATTGACCGAGGTTGCCCCGGGATTGGCCGTCAGGTCTGACAGTCCGTCACTTCGCGGCGTGGTCGATCTTGTGCTGCAGATGCCCGGTGTCGTGATCGCGACGCAACTGGCTCAGCGACGTCTCGTTCAGCTGAAGCAGGACCTCGCTGAGCTCAGTCGTATCGGGATAGCCGGCCGCAAAACCCCTTCCGTAAATCTTGCGCAACGTGCCGACCAGCGTGTTGCCGTGCTTCTTGCCGATCGCGCCATCCTTGTCGCGGTGGCGGCCATCCAGGCCGTGTTCCTTCATGGTTCGCTCCTGTGCGGCGTCTTGAGCGCCTTGAGAGAGCCTGCTCCCAAACGAGTTGACTGGCAATGGCATGGCGCGCGGCAGTTGCGAGCTGCCTGCACCAGCGCAGGTGCCCGCGCTTCTCTCCTGCTTGTGAAGCCGCAATCGGTTGTGGTGAGCCGATCGGCGCATCAGATGACAGCGGGCGATTGCTCGATTGGAGTTGCTGCGATGCGCGCTCTGCTTGCCATGGGTCTGTTGCTGGCGCTGTGCACCTCCGCAAATGCCGCGCCGGTGCATCACCCTCGCGCACGCCAGCCTGCGGTGGACCGGCCCCGCGCGAATGCTGGTCCGCCGGCGCGCTTTGCCGTCCCTGGCTGGAGCGACGATGCAACGCTGCGCTGGCTGAACAACGCCTCGTCAAACGTCGGCCGAGGCGGATAGCCGCGGAACGGGCGCTGATGATGGTTCGAATGGCCCGGAAGGGCGGGGCGGCTAGGCGGCCTGCTCTTCAAACGAAGTGTAGACCCGGCCGGAGGGATCAACGACCTGAACGTCCCAGCACCCGTCCTCTGTAAGCTCTTTGGCTTTCTTAAGGGCGGCGGCGAGTGACAGCCGCTTGAGACTGACGATGCCCGCCGTGTCGAAACCGTTGATTTCAAACATGCCGTTCCTCCGGTTTTGGTGAATCCTACACGTTTCCGGCGGGTTGTCAGCGGGTTTTTGGAATCGGGCTGGGCGAGCGGCAAGCTCGGAAAATCTCGCAGCATCGGCAGGCGCAGCCTTCCGCAGGCACGTCTTTCAATAAGCGGCGCGCCTTTCTAGGGCCGAGACGCGGCAGTCGCGGTCTTTCGCTCAAGCATGGCCATTTCAACTTGGTCAGCCAGGACCGTGAGGTGGCTTGCAAGCCGGTCGAACACTTCGCGCTTGCCTGGATCGGTTGCCAAATCGCGGATCAGGGCGCATTCGGCCGCATCTTTCCGAAGTTTCTCGATCTGGGCCAGATAGTCCTTCATTGGGCAATTGCTCCGTTCCCCGCAAATGGAACGGTACAGGCAATGTACGAAAGCGAACAGAAATGATCGCCGCTTTTTCCTAGTCTACGGTGGCTTTGGCCTTCCCCAAAAAAGGTCACAAGCACCTCCAGCGGCCCCGGCCTCCCCACCCCAGAAGCCCCCCACGGCCGGGGCCGTCACTGGCGATAGCCCGACCGATCGATCATATCCCGTGAAGTTGATCTTCTCCGCGTTCGCGATATGGGGACGCTCGGCCATTTTGAGGTGCACGCCGCTGCGACTATGGCGCGGCATTTTCAATAGGAACTGTCCCTTCGCCACCGCATTTCCGACTTGCATGGTTTTCCCGGTTGTCTCGGTCGGTCTTCGAGTAGCCCAGGGGGCGTACAATGGGCACTGGTGATCACACCGCTGTGCTGAAACAGCGTTTCGACGAGCTTGCTTCCGGGCTTTCCGAGTTAGAGAATTTGCGCTCCCGCGTGATCGCGGCCGAGCAAATGCAAAAGATGCGTAGCGCCGATCGCAAACCGGCCGCACCAATCCACCGGACAGCTAAACTCAAATCATCGTCGGCAAAATCCGATCGGCCAAAGAGGCGCCTCGCGCGGCCGCCCAGCGTCGGGCAATGATCTCGACGCTAGGCTTCCGGCAATGCCAATGCCGGCTAGACTTTGGCAACCGTCATCAGCATTCGAGCGTGGCCGAAATACTCAACTAGTGAACTACGCGAAGAAAATAGTAGCCGACGCCGCCGATGACGAGCACCGTAGGGACGGCCCAGAGTATGAATACCGGCATGTCTACCTCCTTCAGTTACCTCCGGTAGCGGGATAACTTGGCAGAGATGGTGCCGTTCCCGCCTCCCAAGCCGGGGATAATCTTCGCGTTGCACACGCGTTGCACTGCTTGAGCTTCGGGAGATTCAGATTAGCGCGTTGAGCACTTGCGAAACCCATCGCAGGCAAGTCGGTCGGTCACTTCGCGGGCTTTTGAGGATTGCTCTGATAATCGATCGCGGATCGCAGCGGAGTGATCGCAACGAGTGATGGGTTTCGCAAGAGCTCAAACCGACTTACGCGCCGAGTGCTATGCCAGCGGAATGGTGTCGACGCGCAGACAGGGGCGGCACTGGAAAGCATGGACTGCAGGCAGATTGAGGATGGCGGGAAGCGTGGCCAAAAACGTCATCGGCTGTCCGCACTTGGAGCAGATCAGAACGGGCGGGCTGTCTTTCGCTACGCAAACCATCGCCAAAATGCCTGGAGGGATACGGCACAATAGGCGGATGCTGCGGGGAGTTCATCTCGGGGCGACTACTGGGGTTTATCGGAATTTGGCACGCTTTTGCGACAAGGTGAGCCGCACGGCGATCGGCAACATCTTCATCAGGGGGACTATGACATCATCTTTGAGGACCCATCGTCGCCGCGAACAGGGCGGCATCGACGGGTTCTCCCAGAAGGCCCCACAGACCTTCTTGTCGCGGGGTGTAGACAAGTCAGTTGTTCCTATCGCGGACGAACCGCCACAGCCGGTGCGATGCGTGCTCTTGCTTGATCGTAGATTTCAACAACACCGGGCATCGTGACCGTGACCGCTAGCCCAAAAGGCACCGATTCATCGATATTGGCTCCGCGATCGGGTTCGCGTTGAACGATGAATTCAACTGACGAGGTTGCGGTCAAAACTGGCGCTCTTTCTCCATCCCAGCGGCGGGAATACACAGTACCTTTACCTGCCTGATTGGTGTCTGGTTGAATTTTGCTCGGGTCGACACGGAACCCGCCTAGTTCGTCGGAAGCGAGCAGTGACAGTTTAACTGACCGATACGATTGTCGACCGGGGAGAACTGGCGTGAACCAAGCGAGCGTCGCCTGTATGGCGTGCGGTCGAGCCTTCCCGCCCATGCAAGCAGGCAAGGGAACGGTGATCGAACGACGTTTCTCGGAGCCCAACGTACCCGTTGTCCAGAAGGTCGCTCGATCGGAAGCGCAATAAACTGCGTCTTCTGCGCTGACAATTCCGAAACCCAAGAAGCGCCGAATATTATCTTTTTGACGTACGTGCTGCTTGGGATCGGGAGGGCCGAGCACGTTTTTGATGAGTGATGCGCTGTCCGTCGGCCAAGTCGCTGTATGGATGAGAAGCGCCTTGATGACGACCGCGCGCTGGTGAAGCGTCAAAGACAGGAATTGCTCGCCGTACTCTTCTTCCAACGCATCGTGGATTCTGTGAGCGGTACGCGACGCTAAGGCCGCCGCTGCGCTCGTTCCGCAGGTGTAATGCTCCCAGTTAGTTACACCGCCATTCGGCGGCGCAGCCACCTTCAGCCCATGCGGGCGCCCTCCAGCTGTTGGCCGCACGGAAAGTCCTGCTCCGCTAGCAACCATTGTCAGATGCTCGCGCGAGCCCGGCATCAGAATGTCCGGCTTTACGCTGTTCGCGAAGCCGGGGCCCAGGCCACTTGATGGATTTGCCGTGAGCATCGGATGGAACGGGTCAACTTTGCCCGCCGCGCCGCGTCGCCGATCTATTGAAGTAACCGCGTCAATATTGGCCGCGCCGACAGTAACTCCGTTGACGGTCTCTGAAGGAGATAGCAGCCTCCGATAAGGGATGAGCTGCGAAAGAGCTGTGAGCGTTTGTGTGGCCCGCTGCGGTTGAGAAGTAGCTTCGTAGTCCGCCATCGTCATATGGGGCGGCACGTCAAACTGCTGCGGATGATTGCCAGCGCTTACGCAGAAGAGAATTCCATATCGGTGAGAGAGCCTATCCAGTAGCCGTGCCCACGGCGATAGCTTACCTTGAAACGGTTTTCGTGCATTCCCAAGTGATAAGTTGACGATTAGGACTGATGAAGCGGTCGGGTCGGCGTCACGGCGCATCGCTGTGACGGCTTGGTATATGAGGTCGACGACCAATCGATCTTCGGGAAATTGATCGCCGGCTCCTAGGACGGGAACGACGTGCAAACGGCGTGTTAACGATGGTTCAGCAAGGTTACGATCGCCATGGGCAATCAGAGAAGCCATCGCCGTTCCATGGACTCTGTCGGCGACTAGAGCGCCTGGCTCAAGGCCAAACTGATCATCAACGTTGAGGCGATTACGGAGCAGAGGGTGCTGAGCAACCGGAACGCCGTCGAGTATGGCTAAAATGGGCTCGCCATTAGCTGGCGTCGGCTCGCGGTCAACAGGTGGCTGCGCGGCATCTTGCGCTGGTTCAGGCAGTACGATGCTTTGCGGTCGCACGTGCATTACTGCGTCCATGCCGCTAATGCCGTGCTCTGATCGCTCCGCAATCTGGCGAACAGCGGATACGGGCAATCGAGCTAAAATCGCATGATAGGCAATGTCCGAGATGCGGCATTTTGAAACCATAGTACCGCCAGATGCTCCGATGGCATCGATCACGGCTTGCTCAGCCCGAGTCGCCAGTTCTTCGGGAGCACAAGCTCGATCTCGATGATTAGGTTCGCGTCATCGCTTGTTCCTTCGATTTCTTCTAATAGGATGACCTGATCGCCGTCCTGAACGCGATCGCCCGGCCCCCAGGTTCTTATCTCGCGAAGCGTTGCGAAGACGTCCCGCCACGGTGTAAACCCAGTGCCTAACTCTCGTTTGGTTGACCACCGTGTCCACAGCGACAAAATATTCGCTAACGCCTCAGCATCCGGAACCAGGAGATAGGCTTCAGGAGTGTCGTCCTCAGCGTCACCTTCAAGCTCTTCCTCGTCGATCAATTCGAGGCCCGGCACTTTACGAATTGCGTTGGCAAAATTCGCTACGGCGCCTCTGACTTCAAAAACGAGTAGGCGCTCGGGGGCAAGTGCGGAAGGATCCGCGCGAAGCGTGAGGCCTAACGGATCACGACCGAGCACCTCCTCCAGGCGTCGAAAGCGCGGCCCGAAGGCTGCGTTCTGAGCGGCGACAGAATACTTAGTCGGCCTCGGAATTTTTAGCGGCTTGCCTCTTGGCCTTGCGGTTTGATTGCTTGGCGTCAGCTGCAGCAATGGTTTGGTTGAATCGCCCGCCATAAATGTTCTCTGGTTTCACTCTCGATGACCAATTCTCGAGTTCAGCGGTTATCGCCGAGTTGATGGAAACCTCACCGAGGCCGAGAATTTGCCTGCGTCGAACGTTCTGACAGAAGTCGAGCACTTCAGCATACGATGTCGCATCAATCTTCCTCGCCAATTCCTCGGCCGTCAGCGACGGTCGGTCCGGCCAACTAACGAAAATTCGTTCGATGAAATGTGCGATCTCCGCAATCTGCGGCGCTGGAAATGAAAGTTTCAGCTGGAAGCGGCGCCACACTGCACGATCAAGCAATTCGGCATGGTTGGTGGCGGCAATGGCGACGACGTAGCTTGGGAGCTTGTCGATCTGCATCAACAAAAATGAGACAACCCGCTTTATTTCGCCGGTTTCGTGGTCGTCACCACGCTCCTTTCCGATCGCGTCAAACTCATCGAAGAAAAGAACGCAGGGCTGAGTACGTGCGTAATCGAACAGCGCACGAAGGCGCGCGTTCGTTTCGCCTAGATAGCTTCCAACTAGCGCGTCGTATCGGACGACGAAGAACGGCAATGCAAGACCTTCAGCGATCGCCTCTGCGAAGGAAGTCTTGCCGTTGCCAGGTGGACCAGACAGAAGAATGCGATGTCGCGGCTCATATCCACTTGCTCGGAGCACGTCAGCGCGCACGTGCTCCTCAATCAATTGAAGGCCTTCCGCCCTAGCAGGCAAGGGCAGGACCAATTCATCGAGAGATATACGTGGTGTGACTTCGAGGATCGTATCCCGCCCAGCCACGGTAGTCTGGCGTTGAGACGATGACGTTGCCAAGCTGGGCGGAGTAACGGCAACCGTTTGCAACGCGCGTTCCAGCCGATCAGCATACGCGTGATGGCTTTTGGCGCGCTCGTCAGCGACGATCGCCTCGACGGTAGAGCGCAGCATGGGCTTATCGCCGGCAATGCCCGCGCGCACCAGGGAGACTAGGAGATCGCTCTTGGCCATAATGGACAACCTATACGGATATTTTAGCGTCTCGACACTGCTACGAAAGGCGCCTCGTTGTGAACAACTGCGCTCCGCTTATGCTCCCTCTGTCTGCCAGCATCGTTGAAGCGAATTAAGATATTGAGAACGCGAGCGAATACCCATCTGGCAGTTTCTCGGAACGGCTATGTTGGGCCGTCGATCGTCGACCGACCTTCGTCCGTCCTTGCGGCAAGGCGATCCGTTCACCCCAATGCTGAGCCGAATCGTGAGCGAAGCTGACCTCGTCATTGTCCTTTGTGCCAGCTGCCCCGCAATCGCGTCGTGATGCCAGCCCTGGCTTTCGTTAAGCACGGTCCGACGCCGTCGATCGAAAGCACCTTCGGATTTTGATTAGTGTTGCCGATGGCCTTTGCTGTCCGGTTGGCGGATCCGCTTGGCGCGTCTCCCTCGATCTCTTTCATCCGACTGCAGAGCCATTTTACCAGAAGAAGAAAGTGGCTCTCTCGAAGGTCGTCCCATATGAAACTCGTGGGACGCATCACTTAGGGCGCAACCCATAACTCGCTGATATGCTTGTTGCTTTGGTGAGCGCGCTGGGGCTCGAACCCAGGACCCCGTGATTAAAAGTCCTATCGCGTATCGATGAAGGTCGATGATCAGCGATGATTGCTGGAACCAAATCCTTCACCTTATCAAGCCCTTAGATTACGATCTTGAGGATTAGGACCGAACGTCGGTGATCGTCCAGACGTCGCGAAAACCTAATCTCAGACCTAATCTCAGGGGCCGCATGCTCGATCCACAAAGCCCATCTCCCGCGAAACGGGATCGTTCCGGCGAAGCCGATCGGCATCGTTTGTTCACCGAGATCAGCATTGCGAAGCTCAGGCTGAGGCCGGGCGAGAAACAGGTCGCGTTTCGTGACAAAAAGAAGCAAGGGCTGATCTTGCGTATCAACGGCACTGGCCGGAAGTCCTGGCTCGTGTCCTTCTATGACAAATCGCGCGGCACGATGCGGACGGAAAAGCTGGGTGAGTTCCGGCCCGGCTCGTCCGATCACGTCAGCCTCAAGGCCGCTCGGGACGCAGCAGACAATTTCAGGGCGAACAGGACGACCATCCTCGCTGAGCGCACGAAAAATGCCGCAGCCCGTTCGGATACGTTTGAAGTTGCCGCCGAACGGTATCTGAAACGATATGTGGACGGTAAAAGACGATCAGGGCCTCAAATTCGCAAAATGGTCGAGAAAATTTATCCTGTTTGGGGAAAGAAGCCCTTTGAGTCGATCAAGAGGTCTGATGTTTCCAGTCTCCTCGACGACATTGAGGAGACGCGCGGGCCAAGAGCCGCAGACGTTACACTGGCCACATTGCGCCGGATGATGTCGAAATATGCCGTAGGCCATGACGACTATTCCTCTCCCATCCGAGAGGGCATGGCCCGCATCGAGAGCCCTTCCGAGCGGGCACGGGATCGCATCCTCTCGGACGAGGAAATCCGGGCCTTGTTCAGAGCGTGTGAGGGGCAGGGCGTGTTCGGCAATCTTGCCAAGATGCTCCTCCTGACGGCCCAACGTCGGATCAAAGTCGCCACCATGAGCTGGGATGATCTTTCGGGAGACGTCTGGACGATTGCGACGGAAGAACGGGAGAAGGGGAACGCTGCGCGTCTAAAGCTCCCCAAGTTGGCCATCGCAATCATTGAGGCCCAGCTAGAGACTCGGACGAACAATTATGTGTTTCCGGCCTCGTTCAAAACGAAGAGAACCGATCCGACGAGGCACCATGGGAGTTTTAGTGCGTTCGGAGACGGCAAGGCCGCGTTAGACAAAGCAATGGCCGACATTATGCCCAACATTCCTCATTGGACTCTGCACGATTTGCGAAGGACCGCGCGATCCTTGATGTCCCGCGCGAAAGTCCGTCCGGACATTGCAGAGCGCGTCCTGGGGCACGCAATTCCCGGCGTCCAAGGCGTCTACGACCGGCATGCGTACGATCTGGAGCGGGCTCAAGCCCTCACGACACTAGCAGCCTTGATCGGACGCATTCTGGAGGCGAAGGCCGGAAACGTGGTCCCCCTCATATGTACGACACGATCATAGCACGGCGGGGCGGGTTCCTGAGCCGTTCGATCCCGGCCGTAGGGGAGATGATCCCCCGCGTCTAGCCAGCCGCCCCATATCGCGCCCAGCTAACGATCTGCTTCCAAAAAAGTTTTCTGGCCGTCTCTCGAATGCGGAATTTCCTGATTTTTCAATTCTCTACCGCAAAATCGGCAAATCTGCCACCATCGTTTATTCCCGATATCTTCGCATTGTCAGGGCTTTAGCCTGTTGATCGCGTCGAATAGTTCAATCACACTGATAATCGCCTGATCACGCCGACAATGGCATCTAATCGCCCTCGGACGATCTCGCTGTACTGCAATGTGCATCGATTGCGTTGCGTCTCTCCGACGCGCGGTGCGGTAGCTATTGGATGTCGTCATGAAAAATTCGAGAAGGATTGTCCGCGAAAGGCTGGGCCGACGCGGTCCCAATAGGCCCAGACCAATCACCGAGGAGCGCGAGCTGATCACGCGCAAGGAAGCTGCCGCGATCCTCGGATGTCACGTCGATACCGTGAAGAAGCTCGAAAATCATCGTGGCGGGCCGCTCGAAGTTAAACGGCTGCATCCTGCTGCTCGCAGTGTGTACTACCGCCTTGCCGATGTCATGACGATAGCTGCCCCTCGCAGCCCCGCAAACGCGCGCGCGCAATAGAAAAGCCAAAGGCCCCGCACTGTGCCAGCAGCGCGAGGCCATTCGTTTGCGCAATGAAATCACGAACCCAAGCCATCGAAAGCTCATGCTCATGAACGAGCGATCAAGAAAGATCGTCGATGTCAGACATTCTATCACAGATAGTGCTTAGGAACAATGCCCTCAAGATCGGACTTGCAGCTCCATACGTTGACACGATCGAAGTGTCGTCAACGCGCAAATTTCATCCTGCCTTCATCCGCGCGATCAAGGCCAACAGCGGGAGTGCCTTTCCGAAGAGAAAGAAGGATCGGAAAAATCCCGAGCTGGTTTGGCGACACATACTGATCATCAATCAGCCGTCACGCTTCTGCATCGAACTATTGCAGCTGTATGCTCAGATCGATCGCAATCTCTCGCTCTATCGACTTCATATCGCATTCGATCTGATCCAGCTCTATACCGGATGTACGTACGACGGAGCCGTCGAAGTGCTGAAGAACTTGCTGCACCTCCGGCATCGGAGGCATTCGGACTGGATATACGAATACGGGGGCACAACGTATTCGATCTATATCTCACGCCGCAAATCTCGGCCTTATCGCAATCTCTGCGTCTACAACACAAAACCGTCGAGCATCACGGGGGAGGACAATGCTATTCATGTCGAGATCAGGCTGGAACGAAAGCGCTCGGTCCAAGCTGCGGGCATATTCGAGCCGATCGACGTCCTGAGCATCAAGCCCGAACAGATTTTCACGCAATACTGCGTCGTCAAAGATCATCGAGCAAAATTGGAGGAGATCACACTGCGCGGAATTACATCAACGTGCGAAAACTATGCTGATGATGCCCCGTCCTACATTGAAATGCGCGTCCGCGCACTAAGCAGACGGATTGGGCTACATCACGTCTCTGTCTACGCGAAGCATTATCCGGATCGTTTTGATCGTCTGGAAAAATGGGATTGCTTAGATTTCGAGAGGGACCTGAATTGGGCCTCTGCTGATGTTGCATGCGATGATGCAGTGCGGGAATTGCGTTCTTTGTTACCCCCTCCTAGGAAAATCAAGCCTGCGATACGTCCATCCATTATTCGGGAGAGATTGTAGGTTCGCCCCTGTCCATCAATTCGCGCTCGGCTTGGAGCCAAAATTCCACATCGCGTCCTTCAGGCCGACCAGCTTCCTCCCACAATTGCTGAGCTCTCGCGTGGATTTGCCCGCGTCGGTCCCTCGATAGAAGCTCCTGTAGCTTGTGCCCGATTTCCTCCGCGAACGCCGTCAGCAGCTGGGACGTGGTCACATCAGTAACGCGAGAGGCCAGACGCCTCGCCATCTCTCTTTTGTGTCTCAGCTCCTCGAAGTGTTCCATGTGCCCTCGTTGAATGACGAGGAAGTCAATTTGGTCGCTGATGCTTCTGCAGTTCCCATTGAAGACGTGCAGTCGCCACCGGGCCCTTCGCAGTGCGGACCTCGATCGTGAGCACATGAGAGGCTGCGGCCAGCACCTTGTCGCGGGCCATGTCAGCTAGGGATCGTGCAGCCTCGGCCTCGGCGGCCTGATCATCCGCCAGTTCTAAGCCCTCTTCGTCAACAACCAGTGTCCGGCCGTCTCGGATATCGAAAAAGTAACGTTGCATGCCAAGAAATGCGCCCGCTTAACTATCGTTCCCAAGGCTAATGATCGGCCCCACGATAAGCCGGTATACCGGGACCCAAGCGGAGTTCCACGTTTCGAGCGTCGCACCACAGATGGAGCATTCAAAGCTCGCGATCTCCCGACACGGAGCCATGGCCTCCGTCCGGCGATAGACGGCGCCACACCGGCAGGACCTGTGATCCATCCGACTCATGATGCAACAGTATGCGCTTGAGCCCGTTTCGCGGCCAGCCGGAAAGCTGGGGTCCGTGGGCGATTTTTGAAAGGACAGGGGATGGATCATTCTCGGAGGAAGGGAAAGCCGCCCCACAGCCCGCCAAGGAGCGGAAAATCAACGGCTGACACGCGAACGAGCAAAGCCCAATCCGACGCCTGCCGAAATGGCTGAGGACCATGGGATAACCACGGTCCTAGCTACGTCAGTAGCTTTCAAAGCGAACATTTCAGCCGAGACAAGGATATAGCCCAGCTCGAACGCAGCCAGTTGTCCCAGAATTACAGCCAAAACGAATATGGCAGCCCAGGCCCATCGGCTGCTTGTTCTGGTCGCGAGACCGTACGCGATCCAGCCCGCAATGACCGCCTTAGATAATTCCAGCCAAATCATCCCTGCTCTCCAGCCCCAGTCGGCTGAGAGCTTACCGAAGAGGAGCCTAAAATGGGAGGACGTGACGACGAGGGACTTTATGACTTCGCAGGCAAGGGAGCCAAACGACGACGACAGCATGGGGAGGTGGGCTTGAGGAGATCGACATTCAAGCCCATCGATCCAGCCCGAAAGAAGAGCCAGCTATCAAAGCAGCCCACAAAGGGCACGGCTGGCCCGAACGACAATCCGAACGACATCAAGGAAATCATACGTCGCCTCGTCATCGATCATGTCGATATCAAGCCTGCGGAGATACGAGATGCATTGCAACGCGAGGGATACTTCGTCTCGCTCACTACAATCGCCAATTTGAGGAGAGACATGCGCGAGGTCCTGCGGCTACTTCAAAAGCCCGATCTGGCTCTCGTCGATCCGGATGATCTTTCGCGACGGAGACGCAAGCGTGATCGCCTTTATATCCGAACCACGACGTCGAAAAGCAATATTGAATGACGTCCAAATCGGCACGCAGACCCGCACTCGTATCCTGATCTTATTTGTTCCGCGATCCGTCCGGATGCTGATTTGAGACGAGTGAGCGCAGTTCTCATGACTCGTTATCACGTTGTGGCTTTCGCCCGCGCAGTAAAACAGGCGATTTGGGCATCCCCCTTGCAACGAGATCAGGTCTGAGATTACGTTTCGTGCCCAAAATCGATGCAAGCGCGCGACGTGGGAACGTGCGTCTTTGCGGGCACGGGACGAGCAGATTGCACGGGACTCTGAAGCACAGTGTGAGACGTAATCGATCGGCTGTTTCTTCCGGCCGAAGGATGTTTGCTGAACGCGTCCCGGCAGACTCCCCGCGCGGACGTCGTTTCGTCGATCTTGTCAATCGATACACCGACGATTGCGGAGGAGCCGATCGTGTCTCCGAAGCAACGCGAAATCACATCCGACGTATCGCGTTCCTGCAATGTGTGCTCGAGGATGCGGAAGCTGATTACGTCAAGACGGGCTCGACCACGTTGGATGAGCGTCTCGAATACCAACGGCTCAGCAACACCCAATCTCGGCTGATGAAAAAGATCGGCTTGTTCAACGCGTCCCCTGATCGGGATGGCGACGAGCACGACGATCCTCTTGCGTATGCTGAACGCGGGGGCTCGCGTCTACACAGGGAACGGCTTGAATGAAGCAGAGGCTGGTGCGGGAACGTCTGGATGCCAGACCCGCACCACGCCTCAAGCCTCAACCAAGATCAAATCGTCTCACACTCCTAGACGCGATCGCGGACCCCAAGCTCTTCAAGCCCTTCTTTAAAAATCCAGCATCATGGATCGCGTGGCGTGCATTCATCGCAGCCGCGTTCGGTCTGCCCATGTCTGGCGAGGAACTCGTGATCTACCGGGCTTGCACGGGACGGAAGGATGCTCCGACACAGCAAATGCGGGAGCTTGTGCTCGTCATCGGGCGTCGAGGAGGTAAGTCCCGCATCCTCGCATTGATTGCAGTCTGGCTGGCCTGCTTCCACGATTATCGCCAGTACCTCGACGAAGGGGAGCTCGGCGTCGTCCAGGTTCTCGCAGCAGATAAAGAGCAGGCCCGCGTAATCCTCCGGTACGTGAAGGGCTTTATCAAGAAGGTCCCTATGCTCGCGCGGATGATCGAGCGAGACACCAACGTTGGGCTTGAATTGTCCAATTCGATCTCAATCGAGATCACCACCTCGTCATATCGCGCAGTCCGGGGCCGCACCGTTGTTGCAGCCCTCTGCGATGAAATTGCGTTCTGGCAATCGGACGACTCGGCCAATCCGGACGCCGAGGTCGTCAATGCGATCAAGCCCGGAATGGCAACGATCCCGACGTCTATGCTGTTGCTGGCTTCCAGCCCGTACGCCCGACGGGGCGTCTTGTACAACATGCATCGGCAATACCACGGGAAGGACGATCCTCGTGTCTTAAGCTGGCAGGCTGCCACTGACGTCATGAACCCCGAGATTGATCCTGCGTTTCTGGCCCAAGCCTTCGAGGACGATGCTGTCTCGGCTTCTGCCGAATATGGAGCTCAATTCCGCTCCGACGTCGAAGCTTTCATTGCACGTGAAGCCGTTGAAGCCGTCACCTCGGACGAGCGGGAACGGCCTTATATGCCGGAATTCAAGTATCGCGCATTCGCGGATGCGGCGGGCGGATCGGGCTCGGACAGCTTCACATTGGCCATTGGTCACGTGGAAAAGGGCACATCCGTCCTCGATGTCATCCGAGAGGCCAAGCCTCCGTTCTCACCGGAGACGATCGTTGAGCAGTATTCAACCCTCCTGAAATCGTATGGCATCGCGAATCTGTCCGGAGACCGTTACGCCGGCGAATGGGCCCGGGAGAAATTCCTGGGGCACGGGATCACATTCGAGCACTCCGCGAAACCGAAAAGCGCGATCTATTCGGAATTCCTGCCCCTGATGATGTCGAAGAAATGCGATCTCCTCGATAGTCAGCGGCTGATCAACCAACTCTGCGGGCTTGAGAGACGCACGGCCCGATCCGGAAAAGACAGCATTGATCATGCCCCCAACGGTCACGACGACGTAGCCAACGCGGTCGCGGGCGTCCTCACGTCCATGGGCATCCGCAAATACAAATATATCGCCGACCTTTCTTGGGTTTCGACCGTCGGCGACAAACTCGATCCCGTGCAGAGCCGTAGTGCTCAGATGCTCAGCAACATTCTAACCTTAAGAGGCATACGATGACTAAGGACTCTATTCTTTACGACAGGAACGGCAAACGCGTTCGTCGCCTCGACGGCGTTATCGCGGACGGCGACCGGCTAGTCGTTGGTATGCGCCTGATGGATGCCGCACCAGCATCACCATCCGTCGTCACCCTGCGTGACGCGGAAGGTGACTCACCTCCGGCACAAGAGGAATTAGACGCCGCCTATCAGGCCCGTTGCTCCCGGATGGAGGATGCCTGGCGTCATCCTGATCAGGAAACCACGGAGAAGCAAGCTCGCTTGGCGTCGGTGGATGACGCGATCGAGCAGAGAAACCGACGTCTAGAGAACGCTTGGAAGAGCTAGCAACAAGCCTGCCGCGTCTCGGCGCGGTGGGCCTAAACAGGAGGGGCCATATGGCTGACGGATCGAAACTACCAAAAGCAGCCCAGCTCAAAATCCTCCGATTGGAGGACGCGGAGCAGCAGGCACAGACGCTGATCTCATCCACGGTTCGCAGGATTGGCGAGCTGGAACGGATCATCATGAACAATCCAGACGGGGACAGGGGCGATGCTGTCCGGGAGGAGATTGCGTTACTTCGCGAGAGGAAAGACGAGCATACCGATCGGCATCGCTCATGCTGCGATGTGAACGCGGCAATCCGTCGATACCTCGGAATGCTCCCGGCCAACGCAGTCTTGTCAGACGCAAAAAACATCAAGGTTCGTCCTAGAGGAGGCGAGAGCTTCGTCGCAGCCGTCGACCGCGTCCGACGTGACATCGCGAACCTTGTTTCCGAACGATTTCAGGTTCAGCAGTGCGGGCTCCCGGTCGAGGAAATCCGCGCGAAGGCTCGGGATTGGATTGCCCGTCATGCACAGACGGCGCGACCGCGCATCACCGCGACACATAATGAGTTTGCGATCAGCTTCGAAGTCTACGACGAAAATGCATCGGTTCCGATGCCCGACATAGCTGCGATCATGGCGTTTCTATATCCGGAGAAGCTGACGAAACGGATCGATGAAGCCATTGAGCAAATGCCCAAGCCAAGACTCAGCTTGTCGGCAGAGCAGAAGGGCAAACGGCTCCGAGAGATCAAAGACCTGCTTTACGAGCGGGAGACCGAGGAAGAGGCCCTGATCTCATTGGCCGAAGAACAGGGACAGACGATTGATCGACGTCCGACAGCTGATCCGAGGGCGATACTCGGCCTTGTCGTCGACCGAAACAGGGCAACAGCCGCATGACGAGTTTCCCTCCCGTTAGCTGCATCCGGGAGGGCATAGTGCTGGCCTAAATTTGATCCCGTCCGGGGCCAGCAGCGGGCCACTGCGCAGGTGTCCGCGTAGAGAAAACAGCGCAGAGCCTGGGGTCAGAATTGACCTTCGCTGACGCGCCAGGCAGGCCCGTCGTCATTCCGAAGCTTCCCGGCACCCGGAGAGACGACGGGCCTTGTTCACTTTGTCACCTGGAAGACGCTCGCGCACACCAGGTTTTTCACGTCGCGAGAAGCGATATTGTTCGATTGCTTGATGGACACAACTCCATTGCTGGGCCGAGTCTCGGGCTGCGTTGGACATCTGTTCAAGAGTGCCATCAGAGAGGGACTGCAAGGTGTTGCCGGCATCCCTGATAATTGCGGAGCGACTTATGATTGGGCGAGAGGCTTCATCAATGAATTGGATGGCCCAAATGCGTGCGTTTTGGGCAGGATCAGACTCGCCGTCGTTTGTGCCTTCGTCGATTTGGCGCCGAAATTTAGCGACGGGCCAGTTCTTCCTGGCTGCTAGGTGCAGCCAACGTTTTTGTTGATCAGGCTCTAGCATCGCAACCACTTCATGGTGACTAAAACTCAAAGCCTCATTTCGTAATGAGGTTGGCACCTTGCGGGCGACCCGCCCGTAATTCATTAGAGTCCCCGTCGCATATGGAAGGCCCTTTGCCTTTGCCACTCGCTCGCCATAGGCGTGATGTCCGTATGCCCACCAATCGCCGAGCGCCCACTGAATACCCTTCTCAATTGCCATCAGCTTTCGGCCAACATTGGTCCACTGATCAACATCAAGCTTTTCGGGCAAGTACAGGCCCGTTGCGGACAGTTCGGTGCCATGAGGAAGCTCGGTGTCCATTCGGTGCGCAGACCTCTGCAGGGCTGTCCACGGTGTGTCGCTAACCTCTCGTTCGTAGCGGATGATTGGACTCAATCGCGCGATCATGCTGGCCTCCCGTCAAAGAACAGACAGGATCAAACATCGAGGAGGCACCAAAAAGGGGGCAGTTCCCGCGATCATCGCTAATCACCGATTTTGCAACTGCGAAATAGTCGCGTGCATTCGGGAGTAGCTCCAGTTTAACGCGAATCACCTATTAGTGGCCAGAAATCCTTGGAAAGAGTCAAGATATTGCGGAAAAAAGAATCTGTTTGAACAAATCTTGCTGGAACTCTCCCCGCTACCTACTTGGAACAAATATCGAACCCAGTAGGTCTGGAGATTTCAATTGAACGTGTTGCACCCTGGGCCTTGGCCCACCATTGCGGAATATGACGCCCTCTTGATGGACATCGCTCGTCGCATTCAGCTGACGAGGACGAAGCACGAGACGGCCGAAAGAAATTTTGGCGCGCTTTGCAATCATGTCGACCGCAAAGGCAGTCCACTCGAAGATTGCGTGATTGAATGCTACCCCAGCGGGAGCTTCGCCACCGGCACGGCTATCGCTTCTCGTGTCAAAAAGGCACAGCATGATGTCGACGTTGTGATGGAGCTTAAGGTCGATCCCACTACGTCGCCCCAACGTATCCTCCAGCTTCTCTTCGAAGCGATCAATGGCGAGCCGGGCAGCAGCTATCATGGGATGGTCACTCTCAACAGTCGTTGCGTGACCGTCAAATATGCTGATGGGACCACCGTCGATCTCATGCCGATCGCCCGCATCAACGGACCAGATCGGGCCGGGCATCTTTTCCACCACAAGAAAGAGACTGGTGAGAGCTATCACAAGAAGGTCAATCCGTGGGGGTTTGCCACACACTTCAACAATCACGTTGATTTCGACCCGGCGTTCCATGATCTGTTCGAGGGAAGGCGGCTGCTCGTCGAGGGTAAAATCGTCGAGAAGGCTGACACGCAGCCCATGCCGGACCACGTGCCTATCGAGGAGAAATCCGCCCGCGTCGTGGCGTTGCAGCTCATCAAGCGTGCGAGGGATATCGCTTACCGATCATCTAGTCGCAATGGCCTCCGCAAGCCTCCCTCTGTCGTGCTGGCCGCGATGGCACTGGGAGCCGGACCGGTGAAGCCGAGTTTGTTGGACGAAGTCATTGGCATCGCGACGCACATCAGATTGCGGTTGACTGAGACGAACGGCGTGCGGGGCACTGTTCAAGTACTGAACCCGGCTTACCCGCTGGACGAGTTCACCGATCGATGGCCCGAAAACAAGACCGCCCAAGACTTGTTAGACGGCGACCTCCGTCGTCTGATCGTCAATTTGCACAAGCTGCGAAACGATAATCTCAGCCTCGAAGAGAAGCGCGATCTCCTCAAGCAGTTGTTTGGTGAGACGGCCGCGACGTACGCTATTGAAAGCAGCCTCGATGCCTCTCGGCGTGAGATGGAGGCTAACAAGCTGCGAATGGGCAACAACGGGAAGGTGTTTAGTGCAGCCGCTCCCGCTGTCTTGGCGACTTCCACCGCAGCTCGCTCGGCGACACGCGAGGGAGGAGGAGCCCTCTCGGAATGAAGTCTATCCCGGAACAGATCGAGGCGATGGCATCGCAGTGGCCTGATTTCAAGGTGATAGAGCACGACTCATCACATGTGGAATGGCAGGGCATTTTAGCCCCAGACAAGCGCGAACATCTGGTTCGCGTCAGGCATCGAATTCCGATGGTGCTGGAGAACATTTCGTTGCGAGATGCGCAGCCGCGCGTTCAAGTTCTGAAGCCCCTTCTTGAGCGTCATCTAGACTATGAGGAGGGGCCTATACCGCACGTCTACGCTAGTAAGGTCGAACCCTCTTTGCCGTACTTGTGCCTATTCAGTCCCAGCATGCGCGAATGGAGTATGAACGACCTTATCGCGCACACGACGATATTCTGGGCTGCCGAGTGGCTCTATTTCTACGAGGGCTGGCTGGTCACCAAGAAATGGCGTGGTGGTGGCCGGCACATAGGTCCAGACGACGAGGAAAAGCGGCTTGAGCCAAGCGAGGCGGTCTAGCGGAACACATCCGGGCTTGCGTGATCCTCTGCCGTGGCCAGAGGATAAACCCTTTCGCATTCTTTCAATCGACGGCGGAGGAATCCGAGGGATACTGCCTGCTGCAATCCTGACGCAGCTTGAAGAACGATATCTCCAAGGCCGCAGTATCGGAGACTTCTTCGACATGATCGTCGGCACATCAACCGGCGGCATCATTGCCCTCGGGTTGTCCATCGGTAAAGCCGCGAGCACGATCCTAGATTTGTATATGCTCAACGGCAGTAAAGTATTTCCGCCGACTTTCTGGAATTTTCTCAAGATACGTTCTGCGTGGAGATGGACGCAAGCGGTTCAGAACCATCGGTATGATCCAGACATCCTCAAAGCCCTCCTCGATTCCGTATTTGGTTCATTGACGGTCGGGAATGCATTGCGACGGCTTTGCATTCCCTCCTTTGATGGCTTTACCGAGGTGAATGTCTTTAAGACGCCTCACCACAAAGATTACCGCTTAGACTGGAGGGAGAGCATGCTCACGGTCGCAATGGCGACGGCGGCTGCGCCGACCTTCTTTCCTGTGTATCGGAGCGGAGAGCGGATGTTCGCAGATGGAGGCGTCTGGGCGAACAATCCGGTCATGATCGGCCTCGTCGATGCCCTTGTCTGTTATCAGCTTCAACGGCGTCAGGTGCATATCTTGTCGCTAGGTACAGGCGACACCGAAATGCCTTTTACAAAGGGGCAGCTTCTCCATGGGGGGCTTTGGGATTGGAAAGAGATCATCATGTCGGCGATGCATCTGCAAAGTCAGAACGCCATCGGACAGGCTGGACTTTTGATCGGTCGAGATCAATTGATGCGCGTAAATGCTCCGCCGCCCACGCAGAAGGAAAAGCCTATCGACTTGGATGATTACGTGAGAGCGAGCAGCGAACTTCCTACTGTGGCCAGCCGATTGGTCGACAGCTTCGGAGACGCAATCAGAGACAGATTCCTATTTGCTCCAGCCGACCCGTATCAACCATTTCACGGGCCTCGCCTAATCGACCCCGACCTAATCTAGACCTAATCTCGGGCATCCCGTCGATCGCACCGGTTTCGGCACAAGTCATTGATTTTTTTGGTGAGCGCGCTGGGGCTCGAACCCAGGACCCCGTGATTAAAAGTCACGTGCTCTACCGGCTGAGCTACGCGCTCCCATGGCCGCTGATGGCACGCAGAGATCGCCATCGTGGTCGGACATTCGAGAAGCATGTCTTGCCGCTACGCTTAAGCTGGCGTCGCGGGGAAAAACCGGCTGTTTCCGGATCATGCTTTCGGCCCGCGCTGTGTAGGGGGATGGGGCGCTGAGGTCAATAGCTTGGGTGGTTGCTGAAAGACTTGGCAGGAGCGGGGATTTGGTTGCTCCCTCCGCTGGTTAGGCGGGGAGTTTCAACCTGAATGGCGGGCCGTCATCCACGCTGAACTGCGGGAGGTCGCCGGAAGAGTTCGGCCTGCATGGTTCGAGACGCCCGTTTTGGCGGGCTCCTCACCATGAGGGTTTGACAATCTCGCCGCGGGCTCGACCTCATCGTGAGGGCCCGCCGGAGGCGGACGTCTCGAAGGATGGCCGCAGGCGGACCTCAGCCCGTCACTGGGTTTCCCGCCGCACCTCGTTCGGCACGGGCTGCGGCGTGCCGGGGGCCGGCAGCGCGACCGGACGCAGGCCGATCAGCTCGGCGGTGCGGATCGCGCTGTCGCGCCAGAACTGGAACGAGTTGATGCGGCTGAGCTCGAGGATGGCGATGGCGACGGCGGCCAGGAACGGCAGGCTTTGCAGCACCAGCACGCCGGCGAAGATGTAGATCTCCGTGATCTGGCGGTAGCTGTTGGAGGCGATCAGCACGCCGGCGCCGATCAGCAGCAGGGTGCCGATCACGGCCTCCCAGAACGCCTGGAACTCGATCGACATCCTGGACAGACCGCCCTTGGAGGTGCGGGCGAAGGCGATGTGCTCGGTGATGAGGCCCTGCGCCACCGCGCGCGACACCGTCCACTGCACGCTCATGGCCGCGATCATGGCGCCCAGCATCTGGCCGGGCTTGATGGCGACGCGGGCGCGGTACATCGACAGGAAGTGCGCCAGCGAGACGATGAAGGCGCCGATGATCGGCAGCGTCAGGATCTTGTCGGGGATGGCGATGTCGGCGAAGGCGACGATCGGCACCCAGACGAGGTTGAGCAGCGCCACGACCACGCCGAGGCTTTCCGCGCCCAGCCAGTTCAGCCAGCCCAGGCCATATTCGCGTTTCTGGTCGGGCGTCAGCCGGCTTTTGCCGGGCAGGAAGTAGCGCCAGTGCTTCTTCACGATCTGGAGGCCGCCATAGGCCCAGCGGTGACGCTGCTTCTTGAAGGCCTCGTAGGTGTCGGGGAGGAGGCCCTGGCCGTAGCGGTGGTTCGTGTAGTGCGTGGTCCAGCCGAGCTCCTGGATCGCAAGGCCGAGATCTGAATCCTCGCAGATCGTGTCGGACGACCAGCCGCCGGCCATGTCCATCGCCGCGCGGCGGATCAGGCACATCGTGCCGTGCACGATGATGGCGTTGGCCTCGTTGCGCTGGACCATGCCGATGTCGAAGAAGCCGGCATATTCGCCGTTCATGATGTAGTGCATGATCGACAGATCGCCGTCGCGATGTTCCTGCGGCGCCTGCACGAGGCCGACACGCGCATCTGCGAAGGCAGGCACGAGATCCTTCAGCCAGTCGGGATCGACGGCATAGTCGGCGTCGAGGATGCCGATGATCTCGGCATCGGCGGCTGTGCGGTCCATCGCAATCCGAAGAGCGCCGGCCTTGAAGCCCTGGACTTTCTCGGCGTTGATGAACTTGAAGCGTTCGCCAAGCGCGCGGCAATGGTCCTGAATCGGCTGCCAGAAGGCGGGGTCCGGCGTGTTGTTGATGATGACCACGCATTCGTAGTTCGGATAGTTCAGCCGCGACAGCGCATCCAGCGTCTGCTTGAGCATCTCGACCGGCTCGAAATAAGCGGGGATGTGGATCGAGACCTTCGGGCAGTAATTCTCGGGAACGTTATCGACCGGCTTGCCCTTGCTGAGCAGCCGCTGCGGCGACCGGCCGAAGGCGACCGCTGCGATCTCGTCGATGCGCGCCATCGCAATGAGGACGAGCGGAACAAGCAGGATCATGCCGAGCGTCAGCGCGAAGGCCGAGCCGAAGATGAAGTAATGGCTGTTCCAGAACGCGAACACGGTCGCGGCCCAGGCGCCGACGCCGTTGGCGGTCGCCGACAGCAGGAAGGCCTGCTTCGCGGTCGGCTTTTCAATCCGCAGGATCGGAAGCGACAGCAGGATGCCGACCAGGAGCGCGATGCCCATCAGCTTCCAATAGTCGGGGTTCTCGACCGGACCGGTCCAGGCGAATTTCGGCTCGCGGCTGGCATTGAGGATGCCCCAGTACGGACCGACGCCGCCTTCGAAGAATTTCCAGGGCTGATCGATGGCTTCGACGATGTTGTATTCCATGCCGATGGCTTCGGCGCGGCTGACGAAGTTGCGCAGGATCAGCGCCTGCTGGAACGCACCCGGGTCGGCGTTGCGCAAATTGTAGCCCTGGCTCGGCCAGCCGAACTCGGCGATCACGATGCGCTTGCCGGGGAACAGGTTGCGCAAGAGATTGTAGCGGTCGACGGCCTGGTCGACTGCCTGGTCGGAGCGGAAGTTTTCCCAGTAGGGCAGCACGTGGGCGGCGATGAAATCGACGCTGGAGCCGAGGTCGGGATTGTCGCGCCAGATGTTCCAGATCTCGCCGGTGGTGACGGGCACGCGGACCGAGCCCTTCACCTTCTTGATCATGTCGATGAGGTCTTCGACCTTCTGCTCGCCGCGGTAGATCACTTCGTTGCCGACGACGACGCCGACGACGTTGCTGTTCTTGCGGGCGAGCTCGATGGCGGCCTTGATCTCGCGCTCGTTGCGATCCTTGTCCTTGTCGATCCAGGCGCCGACGGTGACCTTGAGGCCGAACTCGGCCGCGATCGGCGGCACCAGTTCGACGCCGCCGGTCGACGAATAGAGGCGGATCGCGCGCGTCATGGTCGACAGCGTCTTCAGGTCGGCGCGGATTTTCTCGACCGTCGGGATGTTGTCGATGTCGGGGTGGGCCGAGCCTTCGAACGGCGCGTAGGAGACGCTGGGCAACAGGCCCCTGAAATCAGGCGCGGGTTCCTTGTCGCGCAAGACTCCCCATAGCCCGGCGTGAAGCGCAGACACGAGCAACAGAACGGCGGCGACAACGCGCATCGCGGCTAAACCAAAAGGGGCTGAGGGGGCAGGGAAGCGGATCCGACCCCGAGATCCGACCAAGTCCGCGGCAAAGGGAGCATATCTCCGCCGCACGGTTTCACAACTGTCATGGCCTCATGTCCTTATGAGGGCATGGCCTTTTTCGAACGACGCGCGGCGGTGCCAACCGCGTCTATGGCCGATCGTTCCTGAACGACAGCTGAAACGATCGCGGCTATTTCTGGGGCGCCGGCGTCGGGCTTGCCGCGGGCGAGGGGCTGGCGGCCGGCTGCGGGGACGGCGCATTGCCTGATGCCGGCGCCGCCGGCTGCGAGGCGCTCGCCGCCGCCTGCTGCGGCTGGGCCGCCGGGTTGATCCAGCAGGCGTGCACGCGGCTGTCCAGGGTCTCGGCGACCTTGGGATCGATCTGGCCGCCGAAGCGGGTCAGGCAGCGGAAGGCGGCCTGGATGTGGCCGCCGGGACAGCCGAAGCGGTCGTAGAGGTCGAGATGGCGGAACGCGGTATCGAGGTCATCCCGCCACATCAGGCGCACCACGCGCCGGCCGAGCCAGACGCATTCGGGGTTGCCGGCCGGGCCGCTGATGACCTGGGCGGCTTCGGCGAATTCGTCGGTACGGCGCTGGTTCTGGGCCGCATCCTTGGCGGCGTCGGCGGGCTGGGCGGCGGCCTTGCCCTGGTCCGGTGCGGGCGTGCCGCTCTGGGCGGAGGCGCCACCGAGACCGGCGAGAACGAGAAGGCAGGAGACGGTCAAGGTGGCGGCGAACTGCCGCAGGACCGCATTTCGTGACTCGAACACCCGTTGCCGCATGAATTCCCCAATGTATCCGCTGGCCGTCCGCGTCAGGATCCCGCGGACGCGCCGGTGATGGCGTCCAAATGGGTCTCCAATGCGGCGGAAAAGTCTTTCGGAGTCCATGACCTGTATTTGGAATTTTGTCCAGCAAAGTCACGATGCTAGGCCCCGGTCGAACGGCCGCAGCCCAATTCCTTTGGGGCAGGCGCGGATCCTTAAGTGTGGATCGGCATTTGGACACCCGCTTGGACACCCTCTTTGGACACCCCCTTGGCAGACGGCGTGCAAGCAGGTAATCGACGGACCCTTCGCGGAGGACGGAACCGATTTCTCTTCGTACGCCACTGGCGCTTCTGCTCGTTTCACTGGGTGCGATTGCTGCCGTGTGGTGGTGGTTGGCGACGCCGATCACGCTCGCGCGCGCCCCGATCGATCCCGCCGAGAAGGTCCAATGCGTCTCCTACGCGCCGTTCCGCGGCGAGCAGACGCCGCTGAACGCGTGGACTCATATCGACGCCGAGCAGATCGAGCAGGATCTGCGCCAGCTCAAGGAAATCACCGACTGCGTCCGCACCTATTCGATGGAGAACGGGCTCGACCAGGTGCCGGCGATCGCTGCCAAGGTCGGCGGGCTGAAAGTGCTGCAGGGCATCTGGCTTTCCAGCAACCGCAGCAAGAATTTTGAGCAGGCCGCGCTCGCCATTCGTCTCACCAAGGAATTCCCCGCCATCATCACCGCCGTCATCGTCGGCAACGAGGTGCTGCTGCGCGGTGAGATGACGACGGCGGACCTCGTCGCGATCATCCGCATGGTGAAGACGCAGGTCAGCGTGCCCGTCACCTATGCCGACGTCTGGGAATTCTGGCTGAAGAACCGCGAGGTCTATGACGCCGTCGACTTCGTCACCATTCACATCCTGCCTTATTGGGAGGATATGCCGGTGAAGGCGAAGTTCGCCGCCGCCCATGTCGAGGCGATCCGCGAGCGCATGGCGGTGGCGTTTCCGGGCAAGGAAATCCTGATCGGCGAGACCGGCTGGCCGAGCGAAGGGCGCATGCGCGACGGCGCGCTGCCCTCACGCACCAACCAGGCGCGGGTGGTCTCGGAAATCCTCAGCTTAGCGAAGGCGCAGAAGTTTCGCGTCAACCTGATCGAGTCCTACGACCAGCCGTGGAAGCGCAAGCTGGAAGGCACCGTCGGCGGCTATTGGGGCCTGTACGACTCGGTGCGCCGCAGCTTGAAATATCCGCCGGGCGAGCCGATCAGCAATTTCCCGTACTGGAAATGGTACATGGGCACCGGCATGGGCCTTTCCGTGCTGGTGTTCGCGGTCGCGCTCATCACACTGCGCCGGCGGCCGTGGACGCCGCGTTTCTCGGCCTGGCTCGGCGTCGCCATCTCGGCGACGACGGCAGGGAGCCTGCTCGGGATCGGCACCGACAAGCTTTATTATGAGAGCTACGGCATCGGCGGCTGGCTGCTCTGGGGGGCGCTCCTCGCGGCCGGCATCCTGTCGCCGATCTTCTGCGCGCAGGCGATGGTGATCGGCCGCAGCCTTCCGACCTTCCTCGATCTGCTCGGTCCGCGCGAGGGCCGCAAATGGTCGAAGCTCACCGCCGTGCTAGGTCTGACGCTCGCGGTGACGGCGGTGATCGCGGCGGCGACCGCGCTCGGCTTCGTGTTCGACCCGCGCTACAAGGATTTCCCCTACGCCGCGCTGACGATGGCGGTGGTGCCGTTCGCGCTTTTGATGCTGAACCGGCCGCAGATCGGCCAGCGTCCGATCGCGGAATCGGTGTTCGCGGGTGTGCTGGCGCTGTCGGCGGTTTTCGTGCTCTTCAACGAAGGCCGCGACAATTGGCAGTCGCTGTGGACTTGCACGATCTACCTGTTGTTCGCGCTTACGCTGTGGCGGGCGCGGGCCGAGCAAACCCAAGAATGAACAGGCCGATCGCCAGGCCCGACAGCACGACATTGTAGAGTACGATGCCGAGGCCGGCGGCGATGATGCCGACGGTGAGCAGCACGATCGACGGCCGCATCAGGTTCAGCGTCGCAACCACCAGCGCGACGATGCCGAACACCGAATTCTTGAACAGCACCGTCGAGACCGACCGCGCCTTGCAGATCATCGTCTGCAGCCCGGCGTCGCAGGCGAGAGCGACCTGCGACAGCTCGATCGCGAGGTAGCGCAGATAGAGCGCATAGCCGACGGACGCGAAGCCGACGACGATCAGGAACTGCACCTGGTAGGGCGAGAGGCGGAAGGGCTTTTTTGTCATGGCGGCAATATGGTCGCGATGGCGCGGGCAGGCAACAGGGCAGGCGATGTTTCTGTTGATCCGGCTCGCCCAAGGCGTGCGCGAGGGGCCGTCAAAGCCGGCCTTGTGTCGCCCGATTCTGGTCCGCGAGCCGTCGCTCGTATTTCTCAGCCAATGCGAGCAGGCGTTTCCTGATATAGGGATCCGCCTGCTCGGCCAGCTCGCGGATCAACGCGAGTTGCTCCCGCAGAAAATTCGCGTCCGTCATCTCCGCTCCGAATCAAATTCGTCGCGGATACTGCCGCCTTGCGCGGAGCTCTTCCGTATCATTTGGTATGTCCGCTATTTCAATCCCAGCCGGCGCTCGACCCAACCGAGAACGAACAGCACGAGCAACGTGACGGCGATCGCTGCGGCGACCAGCAGCCAGGCTCCGAGCGCGCAGGCAATTCCAAGGCCCGCCGCAATCCAGACGGTTGCCGCGGTCGTGAGGCCGTGCACGGTCTTCGCCTTGGCGTCGTGCAGGATGACGCCGGCGCCGATGAAGCCGACGCCGGTCAGCACACCGGCAACGACGCCCTGAATGACCCGGGAGATCGCATCGGGGTGGTCGCGCAGATTCTGGAACTCGATCACGGAGATCGAGACCAGCGCGGAGCCGAGAGCCACCAGCGCCAGGGTGCGCATTCCCACCGGCTTGTCGTTCATGTCGCGGTCGATGCCGATCAGCAGTCCTGTTCCCGCCGCGACGAGAAGCCTCAGCACATCATCCAGTTCGTTCATCGAAGCTCGTGGGTTTCGGGAGATGGACGGCGCTTGGCGTGCGCCCGGCAGATCGGGACTAAACGTCCGCTTGGTGCGAAAGAGCCGCTGAGATCCGAGCGTCCGATGGTCGCATGCTCGCGCAACTCGGAGCGATCATCGACGATCAGGCAGCGCGAGCCGCGTTCGACAAGGCGATGGCGCCGACCAGTCCGGTCGACGCCATCTGTCAGAGTTGAACTCGAGCGCACCATCACTTCTTGCTGGTGTTCGAGCCCGTGGTGTTCTGCATCTTCTGTCCCGGTGCGCTTTCCGAGTGGCCCGGTCCCTTGGTGGTATTCGTCTGGTGACCAGGGGCGTATTCGGACGCGCCGGGTCCCGTCGAAGGCTTCTTTGTGTTGTGCATTTGCTGACCCGGTGCGTTGCTCGAAGCGCCCGGCGATTTCGTCGTTTGCGCAAGCGCCGGAGCTGCCGCCAGAAGCGCGGCCGTTGCGATGATCAATGTCTTCACGTGGGTTTCTCCCGAGGTCATGGAGGCGGGCGCGCGTGATTTCTCACATCGGCCGCTCCGGTTCACGACCGGGACAACTTGGCAATTGGCGGGTGGTTTCGCTTCTCGGACCGAAATTTAGGTTCATCGGCGCGCGCAAAAACACGCCGGCATTCACCGCCCGTTCAGGCGCAATGTTTACCGCCTGAAGAACGACGACAGCGTCGATCCCGCGGACGCCGACGCGGTCTCCGGCTTCGCCGGCGCCGGCTGTGCCGCAGGCGGGGGCGCGGGCTCTTCGCGCTTCGACGAGCGCTTGGAGGAGTAGTTGCGGCGGCGCTGCGGCTTTTCGGGCTTTGCGGTCGGCGCGGGCGCGGTTTCGGCTTGCGGGACCGCGTCCTGGTTCTTCTCGGCGTTCTTCTCTTGAACTCTGTCCTGGGACTTCTCCTGTCCCTTCTCCGAACCACCGCGCATCGACAGGCGCTGGCCGTCGAAGACGGTGGTCTCGCAGTGACGATCGTTCTCCGCGAGGCTCGCGCAGAATTTTGCGGCGGCGGCGGCGTTGACCAGCGGACCGGCACCCAGGCGAAGCTGCATGCCGAGCCCGGTGTTGCCTTCCTTGATCATGATGATCGGTCGCAGCGTTGCGATCTCCGGATTGGATTTGCTCAGGCCGCGCCAGAGCGCGCGCAGGCCGTCGATCGAATTGGCGCCGCCGAGGTCGATCGCAAAACGCGTCTGCTGGACCGCGATGGCGGGGGATTCGCTCTCGGCTGCCTCTGGTGCCTTCGCGGCCGTCGCGACGGCTTCGGTCGGGGCGGGCGCTGGCTCTACCTTCTTCTCGGCGGCCTTCTCGTTTGTCTCGGGTTGAATCAATTTCGATGCGGCCGGATCAGGCGGCGCCATGATCGACTTGGACGGCACCAGCGGTATGGTCGGCAGCGCCGAAGTCGTTGCCAGCGGCTGCTGCACGAGCGAGGCGGCGGCGGCAGTCTGCGCCGGCAGGCTCAACGGCTCCTTTGCAGTTTCCTTGAGCGTTTCCTTGGGCGTGTCCTTGGCGGCCTCGGTGCGGGGCTTGTCGCCGGCGGAGGCGGGGGTCGAGGCGACCGGCGCGACGCTGGGCGCCGTCGGCGCGGCATCCTGCGGCTTGCCGGGCTGCGGTGGTGTGGTGGGCTGCTTGGCGATGGCGCCGGTGACGGAATCGAGCCCTTGCTCGACCACGGTGACACGCGAATAGAGCCGGTCGCGATCCGTGTTCAGCGTCTCGATGGCGGCCGCGAGCCGGCGGGCCTCATTCTGGCTCTCCTTGGCCAGCGCCTGGAGCCGCTCTGCCTGGCGCGCGAGATCGGCGGACGCGACCTGGTCGCGCCGCCATCCAAGCTGGGCCTGGTTGGCCATCACCGCGATGACGACGGCGCCTACCGCCGCCACACCCCAGGAGCCAAGCCGCCACATCATGCGGCGGTCGAACGCGCTTTCCTCGGCCACAAGTCCGGAGAACAGCCCGCCGGTCTCCTTGGTGCCGAAGGCATCCGCCAGTGGATCGGAATCCTTTGCCATGAACGTTAAGTGCCCAGCCCTGTCCGGCTTCCTCGAATCAATCAGGGAACATTAACAGGAAAAGCGTGTCGCACTTGAATTCCGGGCGTTTGCGGGGGTAGCAAGGAAGAGCTTTTGAGGGGGCTGCCCGCCCGTCGCGCCAATTGATTCGGCCTTATCTGACAGGATTTCGATGACCGCCCGTTCCAGCCTCACGATCGTGCTCGCCGCCGGCGAAGGCACGCGCATGCGATCGAGCCTGCCGAAAGTGCTGCATCCGGTAGCCCACCAGACGCTGCTCGCCCACGTGCTCGCCGCGGCACCACAGGGAACCGGCACCTCGCTCACGGTCGTGATTGGCCCCGATCACCAGGCCGTCGCGGATGAGGCAAAGCGCATCCGCCCCGACGCGCTCACCTTCGTGCAGGCCGAGCGGCTCGGCACCGCGCATGCGGTGCTGGCGGCGCGCGAGGCGATCGCGCGGGGCGTGGACGATCTCCTTGTTGCCTTCGGCGATACGCCGCTGATCTCGGCCGAGACCTTTGCGCGGCTGCGCGCGCCGCTCGCCAAGGGCGCCGCGATTGCCGCGCTCGGCTTTCGCGCCGCCGATCCCACCGGCTATGGCCGCTTCATCGTCGAGGGCGAACGCCTGGTCGCGATCCGCGAGCAGGCCGATGCCAGCGCAGAGGAGCGCAAGATCGATTTGTGCAATGCCGGCGTGATGGCGATCGACGGTCGCCGGGCGCTCGCGATCCTGGACAAAATCGGCAATGCGAATTCCAAGGGCGAATATTATCTGACCGACGCCGTCGGCGTCGTCCGCGAACAGGGATGGGAGTCCGTGGTGATCGAGACCAGCGAGGATGAAGTGCGCGGCATCAACACCAAGGCGCAGCTTGCCGAAGCGGAAAGCGTGATGCAGGCGCGTTTGCGGAAGGCGGCGATGGAGGCCGGCGTCACGCTGATCGCACCCGAGACCGTTTATCTCGCCGCCGATACGGCGTTCGGCAAGGACGTGACGATCGAGCCTTTTGTGGTGATCGGCCCCGGCGTGTCGATCGCCGACGGCACCGTGATCCATTCCTTTTCGCACATCGTGCAGACGACGCTCGGCAAGAACGTTTCGATCGGCCCCTATGCGCGCTTAAGGCCGGGCACCTCGCTCGGCGACGGCGCGCGCATCGGCAATTTCGTGGAGACCAAGGCGGCGACGCTGGAGGCCGGCGTCAAGGTCAATCATCTCTCCTACATCGGTGACGCCACCGTCGGCGCCAATTCCAACATCGGCGCCGGCACCATCACCTGCAACTACGACGGCTTCAAGAAGCACAAGACTGTCATCGGGCAGGGCGCCTTCGTCGGTACCAATTCCTCGCTGGTCGCCCCGGTCAAAATCGGCAATGGCGCCTATATCGGCTCGGGCTCGGTCATCACCCGCGACGTGCCTGACGACGCCATGGCGCTGGAGCGCAACCAGCAGACCATCCGGGAAGGCGGCGCTGCGCGCTATCGCGAGCTGAAGACGGGCGGCAAGAAGCCGGAGAAATAGGCACTATTCTGTTGTGTCTCAGCACACTCCGCCCTCATCCTTGAGGGCCCGCTGGAGCGGGCGTCTCGAAGGAGGGCCGCGGGCGAGATGCAGACCTTCATGGTTCGAGACGCGCTCGCGCTCCTCACCATGGGGGTCTTCGTACATAGGCGCTATTCGTCGTCGGCGAATTCAGAGAAGATCGCGCGGGTCAGGCGCCAGCCGCGCGGCTTGGCGCGTTTGGCCGGCTCGCCTTCGGCGTGCTTCAGGAAGACCGGCTTGCTTTCCTTGCCGCGCTGGGGCGGCGGCCAATGCGCCAAATGCGTGCCCGTGGTCTCGCTGGCACGCAAGTAGATCGATGATAGACCTTTGCGGTCGGACGAGCCTTTCATGGCTTTGCTCTCCTGCACCGGAATCGTTGGTCAAACATATTGACAACAAGTTAACGTGCGCGGTTTAAGGCCGGCCAATTCGACGCAGGCGAAGCTCAGGTTGCGGTCCATGCTGTCTCAATCCGCAATAAATATTGAGTATATGGTTCCCTGGGATTTTCGCTAAAAACCGGGCGTGTCGTTTAGGCGATTTTTCGACGATTTGGGGGATAGTGATCCGCATGTGCGGGATTGTCGGCATTCTCGGGCGCGATCCGGTTGCAGAGCAGCTGGTGGATTCGCTCAAACGTCTTGAATATCGCGGCTATGACTCGGCGGGCGTCGCCACGCTCGAAGGCAAGCACCTCGAGCGCCGTCGCGCCGAGGGCAAGCTGAAGAACCTGGAGAAGCGGCTGGAAGCCGAGCCGCTCCAGGGCACCACCGGCATCGGCCACACCCGCTGGGCCACCCACGGCAAGCCCACCGTCAACAACGCCCATCCGCACGCGACCGAACGCGTCGCCGTGGTCCACAACGGCATCATCGAGAATTTCCGCGAGCTGCGCGAGGAGCTCGAGAAGAAGGGCACGGTGTTCCACACCGAGACCGACACTGAGATCGTGCTGCATCTGGTCGACGATTTGCTCACGCGCGGCAACAAGCCGGTCGAAGCCGTCAAGCTGGCGCTGGGGCGGCTCCGCGGCGCCTTCGCGCTCGGCTTCATCTTCGCCGGCGACGGCGACCTGATGATCGGCGCCCGCAACGGGCCGCCGCTGGCGATCGGCTATGGCGACGGCGAGATGTATCTCGGCTCCGACGCCATCGCGCTCGGCCCGTTCACCGACACGATCAGCTATCTCGAGGACGGCGACTGGGTGGTGCTGACCCGCAAGAGCGCGTCGATTTTCGACAAGGACGGTAATGCCGTCCAGCGCGACAAGATCAAGCATGCCGCCTCGACTTCGCTGGTCGACAAGGCGAACTATCGCCACTTCATGGCGAAGGAGATCCACGAGCAGCCGGAAGTGGTCGGCCATACCCTGGCGCGATACGTCGACATGGCGACCGAACGTGTCGCGCTGCCGGTCAAGCTGCCGTTCAACTTCAAGAACATCCAGCGCATCAACATTACAGCGTGCGGCACCGCGAGCTATGCCGGCTACGTCGCAAAATACTGGTTCGAGCGCTTTGCGCGCGTGCCTGTCGAGGTCGACGTCGCCTCCGAATTCCGCTACCGCGAGGCGCCCTTGCGCAAAGGCGATCTCGCCATCTTCATCTCGCAGTCGGGCGAGACCGCCGACACGCTGGCGGCACTGCGCTATGCCAAGGCCGAGGGCGTGCACACGGTCGCCGTCGTCAACGTGCCGACCTCGACGATCGCACGCGAGAGCGAGACCGTGCTGCAGACACTCGCGGGACCCGAGATCGGCGTCGCCTCGACCAAGGCCTTCACCTGCCAGCTCATGGTGCTGGCAAACCTTGCGATCGCGGCCGGCAAGGCTCGAGGCGAATTGTCCGACGAGGACGAGACCAAGCTGGTCCACGGCCTCGTCGAGGTCCCGCGCCTGATGGCGGATGCGCTCACCACCGAGCTGCAGATCGAAAAGCTCGCGCACAGGATCGCCAAGTCGCGCGACGTGCTCTATCTCGGCCGCGGCACCAGCTTCCCGCTCGCGCTCGAAGGCGCGCTGAAGCTGAAGGAGATCTCCTACATCCACGCCGAAGGCTATGCCGCCGGCGAGCTCAAGCACGGGCCGATCGCGCTGATCGACGAGACGATGCCTGTCGTCGTCATCGCGCCTCACGACCGGGTGTTCGAAAAGACGGTCTCCAACATGCAGGAGGTCGCCGCGCGCGGCGGCAACATCATCCTGATGACGGACGCGAAGGGCGCGGAAGAGGCGACCGTCGAGTCCCTCGTCACCATCGTCATGCCCGACATGGCGGCGGCCTTCACCCCGATGGTCTATGCCATTCCCGTGCAGCTGCTCGCCTATCACACGGCTGTCGTCATGGGGACCGACGTCGACCAACCTCGCAACCTCGCGAAATCGGTCACCGTGGAATAGGCAGAAGGGATATCAGGCGGTCGCGGTCTTCCAAAACCTGCTAGAAGACCCTAGTTTGTGTGCTGCGACCGACCTGGAACCCGAATGACCCCCCGCGACGACGCGCCTGCGCCTCTTGATCCCCTGCCGGAACCGCATACCGGGCTGATGGGCCGCTTCCGCAACTATTTTCTGACTGGCCTCGTGGTGACGGGGCCGATCGCCATCACCTTGTATCTGGTCTGGTGGTTCGTCACCTGGGTCGACGGCGTGGTGCGGCCGTTCGTGCCGCTGGCCTATCGGCCGGAAACCTACCTGCCGTATGTCGTTCCCGGCTGGGGCCTGGTCGTCGCATTTTTCACGCTGACGCTGGTCGGTTTCCTCGCAGCCAATCTGATCGGCCGCACGCTGGTCGATGTCGGCGAAACCTTCCTCGGCCGGATCCCGGCGGTGCGCGCCATCTATCGCGGCCTGAAACAGGTGTTCGAGACGCTGTTCTCGGGCAAGGGCTCGAGCTTCCGCAAAGTCGGGCTGGTCGAGTTTCCCTCGCCGGGCATGTGGTCGATCGTGCTGATCTCGCAATCGCCGAACGAGGACATCGCGCGCAACCTGCCGGGGCAGGAGGAGCACGTCTCGGTGTTCCTGCCGTGCTCGCCGAACCCGACCACCGGCTTCTTCTTCTATGTCCCCAAGAGCAAGATCATCGAGGTCGATCTCACCGCCGAGGATGCGGCGACGCTGATCATGTCGGCCGGCGTGGTGCAGCCGGGCTCGGCACCCGACCCCAAAAAGGCCGCGGCACTTGCGGGCATGGCCAATGCTGCGCGCATCGCCAACGCGTCGGCGCTTCAGCCCGAGCCTGCGAAGGTGGAGTAGGGCCATTCCGCTGCGGGATGGCCGCCGGTCACGCGCGCGTTCGCATCCTCTGATAGACTCCGGTTCGCCTGAGCGCTTCGCTCGGAATTCGATCTGGAGTACATGATGTCCAAGACCATTGCGATCCTCGCACCCGGCGCCATGGGCAGCGCCGTCGCCCGCCGCCTTAGTGAGCACGGCGCGCGCGTGCTGACGTCTTTGGAAGGGCGGAGCGAGGCGACGCGGAAACGCGCGGCGGATGCCGGCATGGTCGGCGCCGATGACAATCAAATTGCGGGCGTCGACATCATCCTCTCGATCGTGCCGCCGGGCGAAGGCGTCGCGCTGGCTGAACGGCTGGCCGCGCTGATCGTCAGGCGCGAGAAGAAGCCAATCGTGGTCGATTGCAACGCCGTCAACGTCGATACCGTGCAGAGAATTGAGGAGATCATCGGCTCGGCGCAGGCGCCGTTCGTCGATGGCGGCATCATCGGCTTTCCGCCGCAGCCCGGCGGTAAGAGCCCGGCCTTCTACCTGTCCGGGGAGCACGCCAAGGATGTTGCGGTACTGAAGGATTTCGGCCTCGACGTGCGCATCGTCGAGGGCCCGGTCGGCGCGGCGTCCGCTCTGAAAATGTCCTACGCCGGCATCGTCAAGGGCCTCGCCGGCATCGGCTCGGCCATGGTGGTTGCGGCGACGAAAGCGGGCGCAGCGGACGCGTTGCGTGACGAACTGGCGCTGAGCCAGCCGGCGGTCCTGGCGCGGCTCGAAGTCGCGCTGCCCGACATGATCCCGAAGGCCTATCGCTGGGTTGCCGAGATGCGCGAGATTTCCGGCTTCCTCGGCCCCGATCATCCGGCCAGCCAGATCTATGAAGGTTTTGCAAGATGGTTCGAGCATCTCGCCGAGGATGCAAATGGCGAGGCGGCGGATGCGGCGCTGATGAAGGCGTTTGCTGCGGGGATCGCGAAGAAGAAACCCTAGTCGCCCGCACCGTCGCTCCCACAGTTTGGTCGAAATGCGCGGGTCTGTGTCCATGCGCCATTGCGAGCGCAGCGGAGCAATCCAGTTCCATGGAGACGGCCTGGATTGCTTCGCTGCGCTCGCAATGACGAGGAGGAGACGTCGCGCTGAACCTCAGCCCGCCCCAATCAGCGGGATTGCCTCGTCGCGCTCATACAGATACAGCAGGCACCGCAGCGCTTCGCCGCGCTCGCCCTTCAGCTTTGGATCGTCCTTGAGGATGCGCAGTGCCTCGTCTCGCGCCTGGGTGATGAGCTGGCCGTGGACCTCCGAGCGCGCGATGCGGTAGCCGGGCAGGCCGCTCTGGCGCACGCCAAGCACGTCGCCTTCGCCGCGCAGCTTGAGATCTTCCTCGGCGATACGAAAACCGTCGGTGGTCTCCCGGATCACCTTCAGCCGCGCCTTCGACATCTCGCCGAGCGGCTCGGAGTAGAGCAGCAGGCAGGTCGAGGCCTCCGAGCCGCGTCCGATCCGGCCGCGCAGCTGGTGCAGCTGGGCGAGGCCAAAACGCTCGGCATTCTCGATCACCATGATGGTCGCCGCCGGCACATCGACGCCGACCTCGACCACGGTGGTCGCGACCAGAAGGCCGATCTCGTGGGCGGCGAACTGGCCCATCACGCGGTCCTTCTCGACGCCCTTCATCTGGCCGTGGACGAGGCCGACGCGCTCGCCGAACCGCTGCTGCAGGCTCTCGAAACGCTTCGTCGCATTGGTGAGGTGCTCGGTGCCCTCCGCCTCGGATTCCTCGACCAGCGGGCAGATCCAGTAGACCAGCTTGCCCGCCTGCAGCGCGCGGCCGATGCTATCCGTGACCTCGGCGAGGCGGCTGATCGAGATGGTGCGGGTTTCGATCGGCTGGCGGCCGGCCGGCTTTTCGCGCAGCTCGGAAATGTCCATGTCGCCGAAATAGGTCAGCACCAGCGTGCGCGGGATCGGCGTCGCGCTCAGCACAAGCACGTCGACCGCTTCGCCCTTGGACGTCAGCGCGAGGCGTTCGCGCACGCCAAAGCGATGCTGCTCGTCGACGATGGCGAGGGCGAGATCGTGGAAGATCACGTCGTCCTGGATCAGCGCATGGGTGCCGACCAGGAGGTCGATCTCGCCGGCTTCGAGCTGCGCCAGAAGTTCGCGCCGCTCCTTACCTTTTTCCCGGCCGGTGAGGATCGCGACCCGCATGCCGGCCCGTTCGGCGAGCGGGGCGATGGTCTTGATGTGCTGGCGCGCCAGGATTTCGGTCGGCGCCATTAGCGCCGCCTGCTTGCCCACTTCGGCAACGGCGGCGGCCGCGAGCAGCGCGACCACGGTCTTGCCGGAGCCGACGTCGCCCTGGAGCAGGCGCAACATGCGTACGGGTTGTTGCAGATCGCTGGCGATCGCCGCGGCCGCGTCACGCTGGGACAGCGTCAATGCATAGGGCAGGGCGTCGATGATCTTGCTGCGCAGGTGACCATCGCCGGCGTTGCGCACGCCGGCTGGCCGGCGCAATTGCGCGCGGATCAGAGCGAGCGCGAGCTGGCCGGCCAAAAGCTCGTCAAAGGCGAGACGCGACCAGAACGGCTGGTCAGGCAAAATGTCCGTGAGCTCAACCGGCTGGTGCACGCGGTTGAGCGCCTCGGTGATCGCAGGAAAATTGCAGCGGCGCATTACCTCCGGACTGATCCACTCCGGCAAGGCCGGCAGCTTCTGCAGCGCCTGGGCGATCGCGCGGCGGAGCGAGCCGAGCGCCAGGCCTTCCGTCAGCGGATAGACCGGATCGATCCCTGAGAGTTTCGAGATCGCCTCCTCGTCCAGCACGCGGTCGGGATGCACGATCTGCGGGATGCCGTCGTACATCTGCAGCGTGCCGGAGACGTAGCGCTTCTCCCCCATTGGCAGCAGTTTTTCGACATAGCCGGGCTTGGCGCGGAAGAAGGTCAGCACGACGTCGCCGGTGTCGTCGCTGGCATAGACGAGATAGGGGGCGCGCGCGTTGCGCGGTGGAGGCGGGCGGTGGCGGTCGACGGTGACCTCCAGCGTCACCATGGTTCCGACCGCGGCGTCGCGGATCTTCGGCCGGGCGCGGCGGTCGATGACCTGGCTCGGCAGATGCAGCAGCAGGTCGACCAGCCGCGGCGTCTCGCTGCGGCTGAGCAGGTACTGCAGCAGCTTGTCCTGCTTCGGACCGACGCCGGGCAGGCTGGTCACGGGAGCAAACATCGGATTGAGCAGGCTGGGGCGCATTCTCGCAACATTCGTCATGCGCGGGCTTGACCCGCGCATCCATCTTTTCAATGACGATGGATTGCCGGGTCAAGCCCGGCAATGACGGTCCCCAAACAATTGCAATAACAAAGGGCTGACACGACCGGTTCGAATGGCTATATCAGCCCCGCCCGGCACGTCCGGGCTTTCTGCGTTTGACTGGATTTGAGACATGACGGGAACGACACGATCGAGCAGCGGGCTGGACTATCGCCGCAAACGGCTTTTGTTCCGCTGCTGGCACCGCGGCACGCGCGAGATGGACCTGATCCTCGGCCGCTTTGCGGATGCCGAGATCGGCAATTTGTCCGACGCCGAGCTCGATGAGCTCGAGGCCCTGCTCGAGGTCAACGATCCCGATCTCTATGCCGCCATCACCGGTGACAAGGTGCTGCCGGCTGATGTCACCGGGGCGCTGTTTGCCCGCATCAAGGCCTATCCGATCGCGGACCGCGACGCATGAAGCAGGGGATGAAATCTCCGGCCGAGCTGCTTGCGCCCGGCCGTGTGCTGACGCTTGCCAATGTCGCGGAAGGCGCCGAAGGCCTGGTCGTCTCCGATCTCGCCCGCGCCATCGCGGCGCGGCCGAAGAAACCGGCCGTCAGCCTTGCCGTGGTCTGTCGCGACGGCCCGCGCATGCAGCAGCTCGAACGCGCGCTGCAGTTCTTCGCTCCCGATCTGCCGGTACTCCAGTTCCCGGCCTGGGACTGCCAGCCCTATGACCGCGTCTCGCCGCATGGCGGCATTTTGGCACAACGCCTGACCACGCTGGCGCGGCTGGCCTCGCTCACCGGCAGCGACAAGCCGCTGATCGTGCTTACCACGGTGAATGCGGTGGTGCAGCGCGTGCCGGCGCGCGAGCTCGTCGCGGCGCAGGCGCTCTCGGTCGCGCCCGGCAACGTGGTGCCGATGGACACCATCGTCGCCTGGCTCGAACACAACGGCTACAACCGTTCCTCGACCGTGCGCGAGCCCGGCGAATACGCCGTGCGCGGCGGCATTCTGGACCTGTTTCCGGCCGGCCTCGATCAGCCCGTCCGCTTCGACTTCTTCGGCGACAGCCTGGAATCAATCCGCTCCTTCGACGCCGAGACCCAGCGCACGCTGCTCGACATGCGCTCGCTCGATCTGGTGCCGATCTCGGAATTCCAGCTCGTCACCGACACGATCCGCCGCTTCCGCATGGGCTATGTCGCCGAGTTCGGCGCGCCCGAGCGCGACGATGCGCTGTACGAGGCCGTCAGTGAAGGCCGCCGCCATCCCGGCATGGAGCACTGGCTGCCGCTGTTCCAGGACCGGATGGACACGCTGTTCGACTATCTGCAAGGCGCGCCCATCGCGATCGAGCCGCAGGCCGAGGACGCCGTCCGCGAGCGCTTCAAGCAGATCCAGGACTACTACGAGGCGCGCCGCGATGCGATGGAGCATCCCGGCGGCGGCGCCATCTACAAGCCGCTGCCGCCGGACCGGCTCTATTTGACCGGCGAGGAATGGACCAAGCGCGAGAGCGACATGCCGCTGCTGCGGCTGACGCAGTTCTCGGTTCCGGCTGACGGGACCAGTGTCATCGACGCCGGTGCCCGCAAGGGCCGTGATTTCGCGCCGGAACGCAACGACACGACAGTCAACGTATTCGAAACCGTGGTCAGCCATGTGATGGCGCTGCACGCCCAGCGCAAGAAGGTCGTGATCGCGCTCTGGAGCGAAGGCTCGCGCGACCGCATGAATTCGATGTTGCGCGACCACAAGTTGGCCCACACCACCAGCGTCAACAGCTGGCGAACGGTGCAGGCCACCCCGCGCAACGAGACCATGCTCGCGGTGCTCGGCCTCGAAAGCGGTTTCGAGACCGACGAGATCGCGCTCATCAGCGAGCAGGATATTTTGGGCGACCGCCTGGTGCGGCCGCGCAAGGCCAGCCGCAAGCTCGACAATTTCATCTCGGAGATCACGAGCCTTGCCGCCGGCGACATCGTCGTCCACGTCGATCACGGCATTGGCCGCTTCGTCGGCCTGCAAACGCTGGACGTCGCGGGCGCGCCGCATGACTGTCTCGAACTGCACTATGCGGCCGAAACAAAACTGTTCCTGCCGGTCGAAAACATCGAGCTTCTGTCGCGCTACGGCTCCGACCAGACCACGGTCGAGCTTGATCGCCTCGGCGGCGGCGGCTGGCAGACCCGCAAGGCCAAGCTCAAGAATCGCATCCGCGAGATCGCGGGCGAATTGATCAAGATCGCCGCCGCGCGCCATCTGCACGAAGCGCCCAAGCTGCCGGTGCAGCAGGGCCTGTACGACGAGTTCTGCGCGCGCTTCCCGTATGACGAGACTGAGGACCAGCTAGGCGCGATCGAATCCACGCTGAAGGATCTCGAACTCGGCCGTCCCATGGATCGGCTGATCTGCGGGGACGTCGGTTTCGGCAAGACCGAGGTGGCGTTGCGCGCGGCCTTTGCCGTTGCGCTCGAAGGCAAGCAGGTCGCGGTCGTGGTGCCGACCACGCTGCTGGCGCGCCAGCACGCAAAGACCTTCACCGAGCGCTTCAAGGGCTTTCCGGTCAACGTGGCGCAGGCCTCGCGCCTGGTCGCGACCAAGGAACTCAATTTGGTCAAGAAGGGCATCGCCGACGGTTCGGTCGACATCGTCGTCGGCACCCACGCGTTGCTGGGCAAGGCGATCAAGTTCCGCGATCTCGGCCTCGTCATCGTCGACGAGGAGCAGCATTTTGGCGTCACTCACAAGGAGCGGCTGAAGGCGCTGCGCTCCGAGGTGCACGTGCTGACGCTGTCGGCAACGCCGATTCCGCGCACGCTGCAACTGGCACTGACGGGCGTCCGAGAGCTCTCGATCATTGCCTCGCCGCCGGTCGATCGCCTCGCGGTGCGCACCTTCGTCGCCCCGCACGATCCCTTGATGATCCGCGAGGCGCTGCTGCGTGAGCGCTATCGCGGCGGCCAGGCGTTCTATGTGGTGCCGCGCATCGACGACCTCGCCGAGGTCAAGGATTTCCTCGACAAGAACGTGCCGGAGATGAAGGTCGCGGTCGCGCACGGGCAGATGCCGCCCGCGGTGATCGAGGACATCATGACCGTGTTCTACGACGGCAAGTTCGACATCCTGCTGTCCACCACGATCGTCGAGTCCGGCCTCGACATTCCCAACGCCAACACGCTGATCGTGCACCGCGCCGACATGTTCGGCCTGGCCCAGCTCTATCAGCTGCGCGGCCGCGTCGGCCGCTCCAAGCTGCGGGCCTATGCGCTGTTCACGCTGCCGGCGCAGCAGAAGATCACCGCGCAGGCCGAGCGCCGTCTCACGGTGCTGCAATCGCTGGAGACGCTGGGCGCGGGCTTCCAGCTCGCCTCGCACGATCTCGACATCCGTGGTGCCGGCAATTTGCTTGGCGAGGAGCAGTCGGGCCACATCAAGGAGGTCGGCTTCGAGCTCTATCAGTCGATGCTGGAGGAGGCGATCGTCAACCTCAAGGCCGGCGTCTCCGAGCCCGCCGCCGACCGCTGGTCGCCGTCGATCACCATCGGCATGCCCGTGCTCATTCCGGAGGACTATGTCGGCGATCTCTCGGTGCGGCTGTCGCTGTACCGGCGCCTGGCCGATCTCGACACCGAGGAGGAGATCGAGAACTTTGGCGCGGAGATGCGCGATCGCTTCGGCGTGCTGCCGGACGAGGTGCGCTATCTGTTCAAGGTCGCCGCGATCAAAGCGTTCTGCCGCCGCGCCAACGTCGGGAAGATCGATGCCGGCCCGAAGGGCGCCGTCATCGCCTTCCGCGACAATTCCTTCGCCTATCCCGACCGCCTGGTGTCGTTCATCCGCAGCTACGGCCAGGCCGCCAAGGTGCGGCCCGACATGAAGGTGGTGTTCCTGCAGGATTGGGAGACGCCGGAGGAGCGTCTCGTTGGGACGACGGAGATCATGCGCCAGCTGGCGCAGCTCGCGGAGAGCAAGAAGGCGGCGTGAAGATTATCGTGTCCCGGACAAGCGCAGCGAAGCGGAGCGCAGAGCCGGGACCTAGTTCTTGGAGGCAATGGTGGGCCCCGGTTCAGCAGCGCACCGCGAAGGGCGCTGCGCTGCGCCCGGGGCACGAGACCTTACGACGCCGCCCTCGACGCATCGGCCGACAGTCGTCCGAGCAGCGAGCGTGCCGTATCGGACGGCGACAGCGAGTCCACGCTGACGACGGGCTCGCTGCGCATCTCGTGCTTGCCGTTGGAGGTGTGCCGCATCACCGCCGAGAGGCGGCGGGCGATCATGTGGGCGGTACGGAAGTCGGTTTCCGCGAACACGACGATGACCGAGCCGTCCTTCTGCGCCGCGCCGAAATCCATCTGCCGCATCAGCCGGCTGAGGATGCGGGCGGCATCGAGCTGGGCGCGGGAATTGCCGGGATCGAAAGCGAAGCGCGCGACCGACAGGCCGCCGCCGCGGGCCAGCGTCTGCTCGACCGCCTTGGAGAAATCGCGGGCGAAGGCTTCCACGGTGAGCAGGCCGCTGCGCGGATCGAGCCAGCCGCCGGCATCGATCGAGCGCAGCGTGCGGCTCAATTGTGCTTCCATCGCATGCTGGCGGATCAGGGGCAGCGCATTGGCCGCGACCTTCGCCGGCTCGCCCGGAATCAGCTCGAGGTTGGGCAGGTCGTAGGTCTGCGTCAGCTGATGCGCGGTGACGACGACGGGCAGGCTGCGGAAGCGGGTGTCCTCGGCGAGCACCGTGAGAAAGGCGTCGGTGACGCGCGCGGTAAAACCTTCGGCGAGCACGACACCGTCGAGGTCGCGGGTGTTGAGGTGTTTGGCGGCGGCCTCGATCGAGAGCGCGCCGACGACGCCGGCGCGTTCGCCGAACGCGACGGAGAGTGCGGGATAGGCCGAGCCCCTGCCGATCAGGAGCACAGTGGCATCGCGGGCGGGATCGCCCTCCGGCAGCGCGACCTTCACTTCCGGCAGCCGGCGCAGCACCGTGGCGTGCAGGGTGCGCACGCGCAAAGCGGCGCGAAGCCGCGCGATCAGGCGATCGGAATTGCCGCCGCGCGAGGAGAAGGGCAGGGCGTTGTGGGGCAGCATGCCCATCGCATCGAGGGCCACGAAGGGAAGGTAGAGCGACTGGTCGGCGATCTTCTTGGCGAGTGGCGCAATATGCGGCTCATGACCGCCGGACATCTGGGCGAGAACCGCGGCCGGCTGGACTTGCTCGACCGCGCGCGCTGCGCTGGCCCAGTCGGTGTCGACGACGGGAAAGAGCCGGGCCTCGTCCAGCGCCGCAATGAAGGGCGGCCGCTCGGCATTGGACACAAACAGGATCGGGCCCGCCTGGGACATTCGCAAAACTCTGATCACGCGACAGATACCGCGCAATCTAGTTTGGCCGCCTTAATGCAGCGTCAACGTACCAGGCGAAACTGCGCCTAGACCGGGCCGGAGCGGTCGCGAAAAGCCTCGACCATCAGGGGGTTAAGCCCGAGCTCGCTGAGCGCCTCGCGGGCCCGGGTATTGTCCTGGGCGCGTCCGGCCAGCCGGTGGCCGGAAAGCCGGTCGGGCAGCGCGGTGAGCAGGGCGCCCTGGCCGAGCCGGCGCGCCCATTCCTGGAGGTCGTTGGAGAGGAAGCGGTAGCCGCCGACGGCCATGATGCCGGAGGGGGGCGCGGTGATGCAGATGGCACCGCTCGGACGGTCAAGCCGGGCGGCATAGCCGGTGTCGACATAGTCTCGCGGCGGCTGCGCGATCAGCGTGTCGCCGACCGGCTGCGGCGGAGCATAGGCCGCGATCGGCACCATCGCGCCGCGCAGGCCGAGCGTGCCCTTCGGCGTCAGCAGGATCTCGCCGGCAATGGACGAGCCGGATTGCTCGCGCGGGGCGCCGTGCGGCCCGGGCATCACCGCAACGGGCATGCCGTCCTCGCCGCGGCGGGCGCCGAACAGCCCGGCCTCGCCGAACAGGTAGACGTCGGTCAGCGGCGCATGGGGGGCGATCCAGGCATCGCTTGCCGCCACCTGCTCGGGCGCGCGCCACAGGCCGATGACGTTGCGCAAGGTCGGCATCCGCGCCGCGAGGTCGGCATCGCCGAGCCGCAAGGCAAGCTGCGCCGGCGCGATCAGCACCTCGCATTCATGCTCGTTGATCTGCTGCTCCAGCACATCGTTCTCGAACGGATGATGCAGCGCCAGCGCGCCGCCGGAGAGCAGCCACACTGCGAGCGAGGAGGCGAGCCCTGCGAACGACATCGGTGTGAACGCCGCCATCACGGTCGCGCCCTGCCGGATGTCGGCTTCCAGCGACATCGCAAGGCCACCGGCGATCACGCTGAAATGCGGTCGCGGCACCGGGCGAAAGCCTTCCGCTGTGACGTCGAAGGAGATCATCGCCGCCTTGCGGCCGTCCTGGATCACGGCGCGCGTGGTGCCGGGCGGGCGGGCCAGCACATCGTCGAGCGAAGCCATGCCTTCGGGCAGGTCGCCTCCGAAGCCGCAGACGTGACGGATCGAGAAGGCTTCGGCGGCCGCATGCATCGCCAGATCGGCATAGCTGACGCCGTCGACCGTGCTCATGGTGACGATGGCGCGCGCCGCGGTGCGGTTCAGCGCCGCGGTCAGTTCCGCGTGGCGCCAGAGCAGCGGCAGCACCGCGACGACGAGGCCGGCGCGATGGGCGGCGAGCACGGTGAGCACGAACTCGACCGTGGCAGGCAATTGGATTGCGATGACGGAATTGGCCGGGAGGCCTGATTCGACGAAATAGGCCGACAGCGCCTCGATGGCCGTGTCAGCCTCGGCATAGGTCATCCGCCGCGGCTGGTGCCCGGTCACGCGGGCCTTGTTGAGGGGGTCGAGCAGGGCGGGCGCGTGCGGCTGCCGCATCAGCGTGCGCTGAAACAACGTGTCGAGCGTCGGCGATACGGCTGGCTGGTTCACGGCGTCACTTTGCTTGATGAGCTTGCGGCTGCCCCTTCGACCACCAAGTCTCCGGCAAATAGCCTGAGAGCGAGGTGGCCTTGGGCCGTTCTATCCGATTCCAGCGCGCGATCCATTGCTCGGATACGTTAAACAGGGGGATTGTGTAGAAGCCCGCGATCAGGGCGCGGTCGAGCGCCCGCACCGACGAGACGAAATCCGTATGTTCACGGGCCGCGAGCAGGGCGGCGATCATGGCATCGACCGCGCCATCCCTGGCGCCCATGTAGTTGCGGGTCCCCGGATTGTCCGCGGCAGCGCTGCCCCAGTAGAAATATTGCTCGTTGCCGGGCGACAGCGACTGGTCCCAGCGGTTCTGGATCATGTCGAATTCGTAAGCGAGCCGGCGCTGGTCGAACTGCACGGGGTCTACCGTTCGCACGCTCGGCTCGATGCCGGCGCGCTTGAGGTCGCGCTGGAAGGCGAGCGCGATGCGTTCCTGGTCGCGGGTCGTGACCAGTATCTCGAAGGTGAAGGGCGCCTTGGTCTTGCGATTGCGCAGCACGGTGCCGTCGAGCTCGTAGCCGGCTTCCGACAACAGCTTCAGCGCCGCGCGTAGCGTGGTGCGGTCGCGTCCCGATCCGTCGGTCACCGGCAGGCGGTAGCTGCCGTCCATGACATCGGGCCGAATTTGAGCGGCGAAGGGTTTGAGCAGCTCGCGCTCGCGCGCGTCCGCAGGTCGGCCATAGGCCGAAAGGTCGGAGCCGGCGAAATAGCCGGCAACGCGCGAATAAAGCCCGAAAAAGTAATTGCGGTTGACCAGCTCGAAATCGAACAGAAGCGTCAGAGCCTGACGGACGCGGATGTCGGCGAAGATCGGTCGGCGGGTGTTGAACACCAGGAATTCGGAGGGTTGCGGCAGGCCCGGCTTGACGGTGTCGCGGATCACCTCGCCGCTTTTGACGGCCGGAAAATCGTAGCCGTCGTGCCAGCGCAGCGGCTCGTGCTCAACGCGAAAATCATAGAGGCCGCGCTTGAAGGCTTCGAACTGGCCGTTGGCCTCGCGAAAATAGTCGAGCCGTATCTCGTCGAAATTGTAGAGCCCGCGGTTGATGGGCAGGTCGCGGCTCCAATAGTCGGGATTGCGGGTGAGCGTCACGCTGGCCCCGGGCTTCACCGCCGTGACGCGATAGGGGCCGGAGCCAATCGGGCTCGTCAGCGTCGTCTCCTCGAAGGTCGCGACGTCGACCGCTTGCTTCGACAGGATCGGCATCAGGCCGAGGATCAGCGGCAGCTCGCGGTCGTTGGCGCCCGCGAGGTCGAAGCGGACGGTGAGGGGATCGGTCGCCTGGGCCTTGGCGACTTTGGCGTAGTACTGCCGGTGGTTGGGGCGGCCGCGATCGCGCAGCAGCTGCCAGGAGAACAGCACGTCTTCGGCCGTGACCTGCTTGCCGTCGGAGAAACGGGCGCGCGGATCGAGACGGAACGTGATGAAGCTTCGCTCGTCGTCGGTTTCGACGCTCCTGGCGAGCAGGCCATAGAGCGTGAACGGCTCGTCATTGCCGCGCGCGAGCAGGCTCTCGACCACGTAGCCCCGCATCTGCTGCACGGCTAATCCCCTCACGATGAAGGGATTGAGGCTGTCGAAGGTGCCCAGAATGCCCCAGATCAAGCGGCCGCCCTTGGGGGCATCGGGATTGGCGTAGGGCATGTGGATGAAATCGGCCGGCATGGTCGGCTTGCCGTGCATGGCGATGGCATGGGCTTCCTCGGCCCGCGCGCCGCCAGCGGACAGCCCAACCGCGAGCACAGAGGCAAGGACGCAAAGGCGGAGACCGGGGCCCTCGAAAAGGCGCTGGAACTTGAACATCGGCACACGTTGATTCGAGGACCGGCTAGCCTTGAATCCTATCACAGGGAATTTCACCGGGCGCAGCCGCGGATGTGGCCAAAGACGGTTGTCGGCATTGATCTTTTCGTCGGCCACGTTAAGAAGGCGGGCAATCGCGCAAGAGCGCCGAGCCCGTCACTTATCTGCCTCAATTGACGGGAAGAGAGCCGCGCCCAAGGCGGCTTGGTTCGGCGCTTCGGAGCGGTTCGGGCGCTTCCCGTTCAGAAAGGGTTTTCCGCAATGAATTTCCGTTACTTGGCCGCGTCCGTCCGGCCGCGTGGGCGACTTCTCGCCCTGTTGACGGCGACGGCATTGGCCGTTCCGTTTGCCGCCGAGGCCCAGACCCCGGCGCCGGCCCCGGGTGCGCCCAAGGCCGCTCCGGCCCCGAAAGCGCCTCCCAAGGCCGCTCCCAAGGCTCCGGCACCGGCCGCTCAGGCCCCCGCCCAGCAGGCTCCCGCCCAGGGCGCTCCGGCGCAGCAGGGCGCGGCACAGCCGGCCGATCAGCAGATCCAGCTGATCTACGCCCCCTGGACCAAGTTCTGCCTGAAGGGCCAGGACGCCAACGCCAAGCAGGTCTGCTTCACCGGCAAGGACGGTCGCATCGAATCGGGCCAGCCGGTCATCGCCGCCGTGATCATCGAGCCGGAAGGCGAGCCCAAGAAGATCCTGCGCGTGACGCTGCCGCTCGGCATGCAGCTCGTGCACGGCACCCGCATCATCGTCGACAGCAACGCGCCGCTGCAGCAGCCCTATGTGATCTGCTTCCAGAACGGCTGCATGTCCGATTACGAGGCGACGCCCGAGCTCATCAACAGCATGAAGAAGGGCCAGAATCTCGTTGTCCAGGCGATCAACGCCAACGGCGCGCCGCTGACCCTGCCGCTGCCGCTCGCCGGCGAATTCCAGAAGGCCTATGACGGTCCGCCGACCGATCCGAAGGTGTTCGAGGAAAATCAGAAGAAGCTCCAGGAAGAGCTTCAGAAGAAGGCTGACGAGCAGCGCAAGAAGCTCGAGCAGAGCGGTGCTGCCCCGGGCGCGGCTCCGGCCGGCCAGAAGTAATCGGGCGCACGACGTCCAGATACGAAGAAGGCGCTCATCTCGAGCGCCTTTTTTGCTGGCTGGGTGCTGGTGGTGAAAACCTAGTTCAGCGACGGGTTGCGCGGGCGATAGCCGCCGGCCTTGTCCTTGATGAAGATCTCGGCAACCTGGGAATGCCGGACCGGCTCGCCGGAGTCGTCGGGCAGAAGGTTCTGCTCCGAGACATAGGCGACGTATTCGGATTCCGCGTTCTCCGCGAGCAGGTGGTAGAACGGCTGGTCCTTGTGGGGCCGCACCTCCTCGGGGATCGACAGCCACCACTCCTCGGTGTTGTTGAATTCCGGATCGATGTCGAAGATCACGCCCCGGAACGAGAAGATCCGGTGGCGCACGACCTGTCCGATCTGGAATTTGGCGGTCCGCGCTTTAATCATTCCCCGTCGATAGACCAGGATTGTGGCCGATGCTAGTGGCCTCATCTGGAATTAACGTTCACTTTGGGGGCAGATAGCCCCCAAGTCTTCAGAAAACACTTCACCAATGCTCGATATCCTCAATTTGGCGCTACCTTATTTCGGCTTGATCTTCGTCGGTTTTGCCTGCGGCAAGGCCAAGTCCTTGCCGGAATCGGGCCTCGCCTGGATGAACTTCTTCCTGCTCTACGTGTCGCTGCCGGCGCTGCTGTTTGCGATCATGTCGAAGACGCCGTTCGCAGAATTGAACAACCCGCCGTTCCTGGTCGCGACCACACTGTCGACCGTTGCGGCGTTCACCCTGGCGCTGGTCGTGGGCAAGGTTCTGGGACGGCTGACATTGCGCGAGGCGACGCTCGCAGGTCTCTCCGGCGGCTACGGCAATATCGGCTACATGGGGCCTGGGCTGGCGCTCGCCGTACTCGGGACCAAGGCTGCGGCGCCGACCGCGCTGATCTTCTGCTGCGACAGCATCTTCCTGTTCACGATCGTGCCGCTCTTGATCGAGCTGTCCGACCGCGACCATCCCTCGATCGTGCACGCCTTCGGCGTCGTGCTGAAGCAGATCGTGCTCAACCCGCTGATCATGTCGGCCTGCTTCGGTGCCGCGGTCGCAGCGCTGCATATCGAGATGCCGGTCGCGCTCGACCGCACCATCACCTTCCTCCAGAACGCCGCCGCACCGACAGCGCTGTTCGTGCTCGGCGTGACCGTGGCGCTGCGTCCGTTCGACCGGGTGCCGTGGGAAGTGCCGGGCGTGATCGCGGTCAAGCTCCTGATCCATCCGCTGGCGGCATTCGGCCTGATGCTGGCGTTCGGCCCCTTCGCGCAGCCCTGGGCTGCGACCGCCGTTCTGATGGCCTCGCTGCCGCCGGCGCTGAACGTGTTCGTGATCGCCCGGCAGAACGATGCCTGGATCGAATCGGCGTCCGTCGCGGTGCTGCTCGGCACCTTTGCGTCCGTGGTCACGCTGACCAGTGTGATGTGGCTGCTTCAGAGCGGACGGCTGGTGTTTCCGTGAGGGCCAGAACTGCTGGCGATACGAACGGTGCGCCCCCTCTCCCGCTTGCGGGGGAGGGTTGGGGAGGGGGTATCTCCGCATTGGGATTGTCTGAAGTCTGCAGAGAAAATCCCTAAAAGGAGAGAGCCCCCACCCGGCGCTTCGCGCCGACCTCCCCCGCAAGCGGGAGAGGTTGCACCGAGCCCGCGGCTCGATCGAACTTAATCCAATTCATCGCGCGCTATCGCGCCTGAGAACTACCTTCGCCATGTCGGCGTCAGGCCTTCGCGCATGGCAAAACGCCGGAGCGGGCCGATGGCGCCGAGCAGGTGCATGCCGACGGCACGGACCGGCTGAAGCGGCAGGAAATCGTTGAGCAGCGAGCGGTTGGCGATGTCGATCGCAAAGGTGCGGCTCAAAACGTCAGGACGCCGCGCGCGGTCGTAGCGCTTGAGCACGTCGGGCGCGCCGGGATCCTGGCCGGCTGCGATGACCTCGCCCGCCAGCCTGGCAATGTCGGCGGCATCGCGCAGGCCGAGATTGAGGCCCTGGGCGCCGATCGGCGGAACCACATGGGCGGCTTCGCCCACGAGCGCGATGCGGTCGCGGCCGAAGGATTTCGGACGTTCGATCGCGAGCGGGAACAGGTTGCGGCCGGGCTCGACCGTCATACGTCCCAGGATCGAATGCGACTGCTTCTCGACCGCGTTCGACAGCTCGGCATCGCTGAGGCCGCGGAGCCGCTCCGCCTCCGCAGGCGCCGAGACCCAGACGATGCTGGAGCGGTCGCCGGGCAGCGGCACGAACACGCAGGGACCGTGCGGCGTGTGGAACTCGGTCGAGACATTGCGATGCGGCCGCGTGTGACCGACGTTGAAGCTCAGTGCGGTCTGGTTCAGCGCGCGCCGCGTCACCTCGATGCCGGCGGCCTCGCGGCACAGCGAATGCCGGCCGTCGGCGCCGACCACCAGGCGGGCCGAGAGAAATTGCGCGGAGGCCGTGCGGACCGCGACGTCGTCGGCTTCGATGACGACGCTTTCGGCCTCGTCGTCGAAACGGACGAGATTGGGCAGCTCAGCCGCACGCGCTTCCAGCGCCAGCATCAGCGAGCGGTTGTCGATATTGTAGCCGAAGGCGTCGAGCGCGATTTCGTGACAGGAGAACCGGACCTCCGGCGCGCGGAACAGCCTGCCGGTGTCGTCGACGAGGCGCATGACCTCCAGCGCGGCGGCCTTGTCCCTGCAGCGGGACCATACGTCGAGCGTCTCCAACAGCTCGACGGAGGCGCCGAGCAGCGCGGTGGTGCGATTGTCGGCATAGGGAACGCGCCGCGCCACCAGCGCGGTCCGGGCACCCGCCTGTGCCAGCGCAATCGCTGCGGCAAGTCCGGCCGGTCCGCCGCCGATCACAGCGGCGTCATGGGGTGTCGATGCGTCTGTCATGGAACGACAAATGACACGCCTTGCGGCAAATTCAAGCCCGCTGATCGTGCCTGATTTTATGACGGATTGTGCGACCGGGCGCCGCAATGGCGGATGTGCAAACCGGCCTCATTCTGATAGCAGAAGCCATGGATACCCAGCAGGATTCCCTGAAGCCGAAACCGGCGATCCGCGCCGCGGCCTTCTCGGTGCACATCTTTACCGCGTTCGGCGCGGCGGTCGCGCTATTGGCGATGCTGGAGGCCGTGCGCGAGCACTGGGCGGCGATGTTTCAATGGCTGGGCATCGCCCTGATCATCGACGCGATCGACGGGCCGATCGCGCGCCGGCTCGACGTCAAGAACGTGCAGCCGAACTGGTCGGGCGACGTGCTCGATCTCGTGGTCGACTTCGTCACCTATGTCTTCGTGCCGGCCTACGCGATCGTGGCGAGCGGCCTGCTGCTGCCGGTCGCGGCTCCCTTGCTCGGCGTCGCCATCATCGTCACCAGCGCACTATATTTCGCCGATCTGCGCATGAAGGCGGACGACAATCATTTCCGCGGATTCCCGGCACTGTGGAATGCGGCTGCGTTCTATCTGTTCCTGCTGCACTGGCCGCCGCTGTGGTCGACGCTGCTGGTGGCCGCGCTCGTCGTGCTGACCTTCGTGCCATTCCACGTGCTGCATCCGGTCCGCGTCGTGCGGCTGCGCTGGCTGACGATGTCGCTGATCGCGATCTGGGCGCTGCTCGCCCTCTACGTGCTGGAGATGGATTTCCGCGTCGGCGCCGGCGTCACCGTCGCGCTCTGCGCGATCGCGCTCTGGATCAGCTTCAGCGATGCATTAATACGATTGGTAAGATCCTTCGCATGATGCATCTGTTGACCAGTCCCGAAGCCTGGGCCGCGTTGCTCACCCTGACCGCGCTCGAGATCGTGCTCGGCATCGACAACGTCATCTTCCTGTCGGTGATCGTCTCGCGCATCCCCCAGCAGCAGGCGGACCGCGCCCGCAAGATCGGACTCGCTCTCGCGCTGGTCTTCCGCATCATGCTGCTCAGCGTCCTGGTCTGGCTGATCGGCCTGACCGCGCCGGTCTTTTCATTCAAGGGTTCGGACTTCTCCTGGCGCGACCTCATCCTGATCGGCGGCGGCCTGTTCCTGATCGCGAAGGCGACGCACGAGATCCACGCCGAGGTCGAGGCCGATGACGGCGAGGGCGATCAGAAATCCGGCGGCAGCGCCTTCTTCTGGGTGATCATCCAGATCATCGTCATCGACATCGTGTTCTCGCTGGATTCGATCATCACCGCGATCGGCATGGCGCAGGACATCGAGATCATGGTCGCGGCGGTCGTGATCGCCTGCCTGATCATGTACATTTCGTCGGGCCCGGTGTCGCGCTTCGTCGCGGAGCATCCGACCACGAAAATGCTGGCGCTGGCCTTCCTGGTGCTGATCGGCGTCGCGCTGGTCGCGGACGGATTCCAATTCCACATTCCGCGCGGCTACATCTATTTTGCAATTGCGTTCTCGGCGGCCGTCGAATTCTTCAACGTGCTGGCCAAGCGCAACCGCAGGAAGACCAGCAAGTCGTCGGTTTAGACGTTTCAGTTACATCGAGTTGACAAGGCGGGCGCGATGTCTTTCGCTGGCCTTTGAGAAGAGGAGGTCAGGTGATGACCAAAGCGGTCCGTGTGCACAAGGTCGGAGGCCCCGAAGCCCTGGTCTACGAGAGCGTCGATGTCCCGGCGCCCGGCCCCGGCGAGGTGCGCATCCGCCAGCATGCGGTCGGCCTGAACTTCATCGACGTCTATTACCGCACCGGCCTCTACAAGGCGCCGGGGCTGCCCTTCATTGCCGGCAACGAGGCCTCGGGCGAGGTCATCGCCGTCGGGCCCGGCGTGACGCATTTCCATCCCGGCGATCGCGTCGCCTACTACCACAATCTCGGAGCCTATACCGGCGAGCGCAATCTTCCCTGGGAGAAGCTGGTCAAGCTGCCCGATCACATCACCCACGAGCAGGGCGCCGTGCTGATGCTCAAGGGCCTGACCGTCTGGTATCTCCTGCACAAGACCTTCAAGGTCGAGCCGCATCACCGCGTGCTGATCCATGCCGCCGCCGGCGGCATCGGCCTCTTGGCCTGCCAATGGGCGAGGGCGCTCGGAGCCCACGTCATCGGCACGGTCGGCTCACGCGAAAAGGCCGAGCTCGCCGAGGCCAATGGCTGCGATCACGTCATCCTCTACAACGAGGAGGACTTCGTCGCGCGCGTCAAGCAGATCAGCCGCAACGAAGGCTGCGACGTCGTCTATGACGGCGTCGGCAAGGCGACCTTCCCGGGCTCGCTGTCCTGCCTGAAGCCGCGCGGCATGTTCGTCTCCTTCGGCAACGCCTCCGGCCCGGTGCCGCAGTTCTCGATCGCCGAGCTCAACAATCACGGCTCGCTGTTTGCGACGCGGCCGAAGCTCAACGATTACGTCGGCACGCGCAAGGAATTGCTCGAAGGCGCCGACACGCTGTTCGCCGCCGTCATCAACGGCAAGCTGCACGTGCCGATCAACCACGCCTACGCGCTGAAGGACGCCGCGAAGGCGCATATCGATCTCGAGAGCCGCAAGACCACGGGGGCTTCTATCTTGAAGCCGTAACTTCCCGTCATTGCGAGCGAAGCGAAGAAATCCAGAACTGCCTTCGCGGATGCTGCTCGCGTAGGGTGGGCAAAGGCGCGAAGCGCCGTGCCCACCATTTCTGAGTGGTGGGCACGCTCCGCTTTGCCCACCCTACGGCGCTGCCTCGGGGGCCCGAAACTCGCCTTACGCCACGCGCCGTGCCGCGCCGGCCTTGGTCAAGATCCCGTCGAGACAATCGATCATTTCGGCGATCTCTGCCTTCGCGACGTTCAGCGCCGGCATGAAGCGCAGCGTGTCGAGCTGCGGCGCGTTGAGGAGCACGCCTTCCTCGAACGCCTGCGCGACGATGCCGGGCGCGATCGGCAGCTTGAGGTCGAGCGCGAGCAGCAGCCCGCGTCCCCGCACGCCGCCGAGCCCGTGCCGGGCCGAGACCTTCTGCAGCTCGCTTTCGAGCAGCAGGCCGGTCTCGGTGACCTGTTTCAGGAAGTCGGGCTTGCTAACCTCCTCGAGCACCGCGAGCCCCGCCGCGCACATGATCGGGTTGCCGTTGAACGTGCCGCCCTGGTCGCCGTGCTCGAAGCAGGAGGCATGTTCGGTGGCAAGCAAGGCGGCGAGCGGCACGCCGCCGCCGATGCCCTTGCCGAGCGTCATGATGTCGGGCGCAATCCCGGTGTGCTCGTAGTGGAAGAGTTTTCCGGTCCGGCCCATGCCGGTCTGGATCTCGTCGAAGATCAGCAGCAGGCCATGCGCCTGGGTGAGCGCGCGCAGCGCTTGCAGGAACTGATCGGTCGCTGGCCACACGCCTGATTCACCCTGGATCGGTTCGAGCATGACCGCGACGGTGTTGTCGTTGATCAGACTCTCGACCGAAGCGATGTCGTTGAGCTTCGCCTTCTTGAAGCCTGCGACCTTCGGCTCGAACAGCGGCTCGAACGCCTTCTTGCCCGACGCCGACATCGTCGCCAGCGTTCGGCCATGGAAGCCGCCTTCGAAGCTGATGATCTCGAACGCGCCGCCTTTGTGCAGGGTGCCATATTTGCGCGCGAGCTTGATCGCGCCCTCGTTGGCTTCCGCGCCGGAATTGGCAAAGAACACCTGGTCGAAGGCGCTGTTCGCGACCAGCGCTTCGCCAAGCTTCAGGCTCGGCTCGTTGTAGAAGGCCGGGCTCGGCGTCAGCAGCCGCCTGGCCTGTGCGGAAAGCGCGTCGGCGATCACGGACGGGGAGTGGCCGAGGCAGTTCACGGCCCAGCCCTGCACGAAATCGAGATAGCGCTTGCGGCCATCGTCCCAGAGGTAGGAGCCCGCACCGCGGACGAACACGGCCTTGGGCCGAGCGGTGATGTCCATCAGCGCGTCATACGGATGCGTGGTCATGTCGAACTCCTCTGGAGGCGGGTGGAAAACGGGCGCAAAAAGCAGAAAGGCCGCACCTTGCGGGTGCGGCCTTCTCGAAAACCTCAGCTGAATTCAGTGGTTCAGCGGCGTCGTCGGACATGGCGCACCCTCTCATCGTCGCGGGAGCGACGACGGAGCATTTCGGTGCGCAGGTTGGTCCGGGAATTGATCATGGGGCGGGTCACTACAGCCGAATGGCAGGGCTTGTCAAGCGGTCGTTTTGCAAAACACCCGCCTGGCGTGCATCGATCAGGTCAGGTGCGGCGCTTCCTCGGCATCTTCGTCGCCCCAAGAGGCCTACTCGACGCCGTAATGTGCGAACTCATCGGCGATCCCAGCGTTGATCGCTTTCGCTGCCGCGATGTCGCGCTCGGCGCCTTCGTTGTCGCCCTTCTTCCGCTTTGCGAGCCCACGGCCGTAGAGCGAGCTGTCGTACGCGGGCTTGGTGCTCAGTGCCGCGTCGTAGTCCGCAATCGCCGCGTCGAGATTGCCGAGCTTGAGGTAGGTGAGGGCGCGGCTGTCCAGCGTATAGGGATCGTTGGGGGCCATCTTCAGCGACTGATCGCAGTCGGCCAGCGCCTCCTGCAGACGGCCGAGGATCGCGCGCGTCATGCAGCGCGAATTGAATGCGCCGGGATCGCTCGCATTGGCCTTGATCGACCGATCGTAATCCTCCAGCGCCAGCGCATAATCGTGCGCATCGAAATACATGTTCGCGCGCGCATAGAAATCGCGGTCGTTGTTCGGGCTGAGCTGCAGCGACTTGGCGAAGTCAGCCAGCGCGCGGACCCGGTCGCCGCGATCGCGGTAGACGCGTGCGCGGTTGCCGTAAGCCGGGCCGTAGTTGGGGTTGAACTTGATCGAGAGATCGAAATCCGCAAGCCCGCGCTCGTCCTCGCCGTGGTTGCGATAAGCGGTGCCGCGATTGAAATAGGCCAGCGCGAATTTCGGGTCGAGCTTGATGGCCTGATCGTAGTCGGCGATTGCGCGCTCGTAGTCGTTCTTGTCGATGAGGGAGTTGCCGCGGTTGTTGTAGTAGAGCGGGTCGCGGGCGTTCAGCCGGATGGCGCGCGTGTAGTCGGCAATGGCGTGATCTTTCTCGCCGAGATCGTCATGGGCAATCCCCCTGTTGTACCAGAGGTCGGGATGCCGAGGATTGAGCTCGATCGCACGGTCGAAGTCCACCAGCGCACGCGCGGCGTCACCCTTTCGCCGAAGCATCTCGCCGCGATTGGCGAGCGCATGCACATCGTTGGGATTGGCCTTGAGCACGGCCGAGCAGCCCTCGATGCGCTGCTCCTCGCGGCCCGCGTCGTCGTCCTCATAGCACCATTGGCGCAGCTGTGCGGCTGAGGGGGATCGCGCCGCAGCGGGGGCGGATAGCGCGAGCAGGGCCATCGTAAGGCCGATGGCCGACAGCTTGAACCAAATTGCTGATGTTTCGTCGTATTCCATTTGCGACCGCGTCGAAACCATTGCGCCTCTAGCGCGTTTGTGATCGAAGGACGCGACTTGGTTCGAACCGGAGGCAATTCGGGCGAGACCAAGGGGGACGGGACCAACCAGACAGTTTTCAGCCTTGTCCGATACGCCTTATCCCATCGACCTCGACAGCATTCGCGGCGCATTTCCGCCGGGTATCGAAGCGCCGCCGCTGCTTGTCGACTTTGCCACCTGGCTCAAGGGGCGTCCCTGGGGCAGCGTCGGCTGCTTCTCGCTGCAGGGGCAATTCTCGGATCACGCGCCGATCACCGACGGCAGTCCCTTGCGGGACAGGTTTTCGCTGTTCATGCGGCTGCCGGACGGCTCGGCCGTCGGCGGCTGGTACGGCGCCGGTCTCGACCGCGACAATCCGCCGATCGTGGGGCTGGGCTCGGAGGGCGACTACGAATTGCTGGCGCCGAGCCTCGACGGCCTGCTCGCCAAACTGACATCGCAACAATTCGACAATGCCTGGAGCGATCTCAAGCCGCATGACGAGGTCGAGCCGCAGACGGTCGAGCTCGCGCAATGGCTGGCCGGACGGCCGCTCGGCGAGCCGGCGACGCCCGACGACAATTCGTCGGAACTGCCCGATTTCCGAGGCTTCATGGAAAAATGGAGCCGGGATCGCGAAGATTACTGGGCCAATCACCGCCTGATGGCCGAGCTCGGCTGGCGGCTGGCTGCCCATCTGCCCAAGGGCAAGAAGCCCTGGGACCGGACGAGATTCGAGATCGCGATCGTCGGCAAGCAATACGAGGCGTGCGTGCTCTCGCACGGACCACAGCCGTTCGAGGAAGCCGCCTCGATCGAATCCCTGCTGCGCGACCTGCGCGAGGAGATGCGCCGCGCCCAGCCCGAGCTTGGCCTGTGGTACGCGATGAATTTTGGGCTCTATGCCGACGGCCGCGTCATGCCGAATTTCGAGTACGACGTGCGCCCGACCATCGCCGGCGAGCCGGCGACCTTGTCCGAAGCGCAGGCCGATCTCACCCGCGCCCCGCGCCCGGAGCGCTGGGTGCCGAAATGGCTGACGGAAGCCTGAAGCCTCGGAATTCCGCGGCGCTGCCGTGCAGTCGGTACGCCGAGACCTTCCGCTGTCGCACCATCAGTGCGTTGTAACTCTTGCTTGACCTCGCGGGAACGGCACCTTTCGAACCCCCTTGACTTAGAGCGCGCTCGAAGGGGTATCTGTACGTGCGTCAGTACGAGAACGGGCACAAATGAAGATCGGCGACCTTGCAAGACGAACCGGCTTGTCGACTCACACGCTGCGCTACTATGAGCGCATCGGGCTGCTTCCATACGCTGACCGGGATCGCTCCGGTCAACGTGATTTTGACGCATCAATCCTCACATGGATCGAATTCCTCGGTCGGCTCAAGACCACCGGAATGCCAATCCGGGACATGTTGCGTTACGCGGCGCTTCGTGATGACGGCGACGCCACTGGGCCAGCCCGGCGGCAGATGCTGGAAATCCATCGAGAACAGGTTCGCACGCAGATTGCCGAACTCCAGGAATGCCTGCTCGTCCTTGATACCAAGATCGCCGGCTACGCCGGCGACGAACAGAGGACGAAGGAAAATGACGCACGCCCCAACACACGCCGAAAGCCGCTTCGATCGCGGCCAGCGGGCCCTGTCACGCATTGACGGCAAGGCCGGCGAAAAGGTCGTCGCCTCACTCGCCGACATCGCTCCGGATTTCGCACGCTACGTGATCGAGTTTCCCTTCGGCGACATCTACTGCCGCCCGGATCTCGGCCTGCGCGATCGAGAGATCGCGACGATCGCCGCGCTGACGGCACTCGGAAATGCCGCGCCTCAGCTCAAAGTGCATATCGAGGCGGGGCTGAACGTCGGGCTGTCTCGCGACGAGATCGTGGAGATCATGATGCAGATGGCCGTCTATGCGGGCTTCCCGGCGGCAGTGAACGGGCTGTTCGCGGCCAAGGAGGTGTTCGCCGCACAGGACGGACAGCAGGCGTCGGGAGACGCGACGTAACGGACTTGCGCCAAACATTCCGTCTGCTTGGCAGCCTGGGCATTGCGGCCTCCCGCACGCCTTGCCCCGGCGTCCGGAACGCTCGGTGCCGAAATGGCTGGCGTAAGCCTAATCGCGACTTCGCACTTGCGCCCGGCGCGCGCTTGGTGATGCTGCCTCAGGCAGTTCGGTGGTACCAGGGGCACAGTTGAGCAGATCAATACAGTTCGAGAGGATTGGCGCTGCGCCGACGTTTCCCGGTTTCTCGCTTGCCGCGAGCGGGGTTGCGGGCGAATCGCTGCTGTTCTTGTACGTCGAGGACGCCGGACGTGACGCCTTGTTCGAGAGCGATCATGGTGGTATCGGCTCGTTTCCGCGAGCAAGAATGGACGGTCTAAAGCGATTTCGACTCCTGCGGGAAAACGCCGGGTCGGTCCAGTCGATCGACTTGCCGCCACTCGATATCGCGTTTCCGAAGGTGGACATGTTTCCCGACGGCCGCCTCCTGCTGGCCGGTACAAGGTGCAACTGGCGGGGCGCGAAGGACTACGATCTGAACGGAGTCGTCTTTGATCCCCGTACTGGACAAGCGGACCGCGTCCTCTTCGGCGACGGCATCAGCGATCTCCAGATCGATGGCCGCGGCCGGATCTGGGTGGGGTATTTCGACGAGGGCATTTTTGGAAATTATGGATGGGGGCATCCGGGCCCGGCGCCGGTCGGGCAGGCCGGGCTGGTCTGCTTCTCGGCTGTTGGGGAGAAGATCTGGGAGTTTCCGAACGATGCGGGCCCGGCGATTTATGATTGCTACGCGCTGAATGTGTCCGGAGCGGAGGTTGTCATTTTCTCCTATCCGGATTTCCCGATCTGCAGGATAAGCGCGGACTTTCAATTGACCTCGAAGCGCACGAAACTTCGCGGCTGCCACGCGTTCGCAATGTCCGAGGCGGAGATTCTGTTTTCAGGACAATATGACGATCCACCCGATGTGGCCTACATCGGACGATTGGATCGAGACGGGACTATCCTTGTCGGGCGAGCACGCCTGTTGATGCCCGACGGCTCGGGCCGCCCGCCCGGCCGATTGCAGGGCCGCGGAAAGCGTCTTTATCATTTCGGCAAGGATGGCGTTTACCGGGCGATCGTGGACTAAAGGCCGTTGGCGAACGCCGTCAGAACCCCGAGACGCTGCCGTGCAGATCATACTGGTCGGCGCGCTCGATCTTGGCGGTGACGATCTCGCCGACGCGCAACGGGCGGCGGCTCGTCAGGTACACCGCGCCGTCGATCTCCGGCGCATCGGCCTTGGAGCGGCCCTTGGCGACGGTCGGGCCGACCTCGTCGATGATGATCTGCTGGCGCGTGCCGACCTTGCGCTTCAGCCTGCGCGCGGAGATCTTCTGCTGCCGGGCCATCAGCGCGTTGTAGCGCTCCTGCTTGACCTCTTCCGGCACTGGGTTCTCGATCGCGTTCGATGTCGCGCCCGCAACCGGCTCGTATTTGAAGCAGCCGAGCCGATCGATCTCGGCCTCATCCAGCCAGTCGAGCAGATAGGCAAAATCGGAATCGGTCTCACCGGGGAAGCCGACGATGAAGGTCGAGCGCAAGGCAAGATCGGGACATTCCTCGCGCCAGCGCTTGATCCGCGCCAGCGTCTTGTCCTGCGCCGCCGGACGCTTCATCGCCTTCAGCACCTCCGGGCTCGCATGCTGGAACGGGATGTCGAGATAGGGCAGCACCTTGCCCTCATTCATCAGCGCGATGACCTCGTCGACATGCGGGTAGGGGTAGACATATTGCAGCCGGACCCATGCGCCGAGCTCGCCGAGCTCGCGCGCGAGATCGAGGAATTTGGCGCGGACCTGGCGGTCCTTCCACGGGCTCTCGGCATATTTGAGATCGACGCCATAGGCCGAGGTGTCCTGCGAGATCACCAGCAGCTCTTTCACGCCGGCGCCGACCAGGCGCTCGGCCTCGCGCAGCACGTCATTGGCCGGGCGCGAGACGAGGTCGCCGCGCAGCTTCGGGATGATGCAGAACGTGCAGCGGTTGTTGCAGCCTTCGGAGATCTTCAAATAGGCGTAGTGGCGCGGCGTCAGCTTGATGCCCTGCGGCGGCACCAGGTCCATGTGCGGATTGTGGGCCGGCGGCAGCGCGCGGTGCACGGCGTCGAGCACGCTTTCATATTGCTGCGGACCGGTGATGGAGAGCACGCCGGGATGGGCCTGCTCGATCTGCTCGGGTTCCGCGCCCATGCAGCCCGTTACGATGACCTTGCCGTTTTCGGCCATGGCCTCGCCGATCGCCGAGAGCGATTCCTGCTTGGCGCTGTCGAGGAAGCCGCAGGTGTTGACGATGACGATATCGGCCCCGTCATGCTTGCGGGCGAGCTCGTAACCCTCCGCGCGCAGGCGCGTGATGATGCGCTCGGAATCCACCAATGCCTTGGGACACCCGAGTGATGTGAATGAAATGCGCGGCGCTCTGTCCATATAATCGCCTGGAGCCTATCTGAATTGTCTGGATTTGCGATCCAAGTAATTGAACCGATGGCGAAATTCAATAACTAACGTATGCGGCGCGATACTAAAGCAGTGCTCACGCGTATTTGGCGTGATCGGCCAGTCACTAGGACGGTATGGACTGACTGAGGGTTCCTAATCTGGAAACTCATTCGGGATCGAGCGAGTGGAGGATCCGAGGTGAATTGGTCGAACGTACCCGTTTTGGTTGTTATTCTGATTTGCTTCAATCCACGGAGCTTAATTGCGATGCGCCGTTTCATCTTCGGCTTGGCTTTCGTTACCCTTTCTTATGGCGCGATGTTTCCGGCGCGAGCTGAAGTCGACAAGATCATCCACGTCTGCGATCGGCAAGAACGATTGTGTCCGGAATTCAGGCCACGCGTGAAAGCACCTGATGGGTGGGCGAGGGACGAGGCCGCGAGTCTCAAGTATGGCGCCTCAATGTTCGTGCCTAACGGGAGGAAATTCGGAAAAGCAGAATCAATCATCTATGCCGAAGGCCGCTACAACAAGGATCGGACCGAATTGGTTCAATGGGTCGCAGCCAGCGATCGGGATTGGACGGCGACATCCGGCAAAAATGCCAAGATCACCACGCTTCCCTCGGTCAACCCGAAGGTCATCATCAACCGCTACGACAATCCGTCCCTGAAGGACCAGCCGATCGAAGTAATCGCGCATTACGCCGATCTCGACAAGGACGGCAATTCTTACGTCGTGCGGCTAGCGGTCTCCGGCCTCAACGAGACGGCGGTGCTGGCTGCCGTGCCACTTCTCGACAAGATGATCGTTGGCGCGAAGATTCCGTGACGGCACAAGCCCAGATGACAGCCGCCTTCGGGCGGCTTTTTCTTTGGGGAGCAGCGCGGCTCGAAAAGTCTACATTCGTTGTCTCAGGAGCACCCGAGCGACACGAAGCTGACCTTGGGCGCAGCCGTCTGATCCATATCTGATCTGCCTGATTGACCGGCCTGAGCTAGTCCCAATTGCCCACAATTACAACCCTTTGCAGGGCGTTCCGGCGTGCTATGGATGAATCACCTGTCGTGAGTGAGCTATGAGCGCCGAACAGTCGCCCAAAATCGTGATCGTCGACGAAAGCCCGATCCGCGCTGCGATCCTAGAGGAAGGATTGCGGGAGGCCGGATTCACGCAAGTGGTCCATATCCGCGAGATGCAGAGCCTGCTCGCCCGTATTTATGCGGTCGACCCCGATATCATCCTGATCGATCTCGAAAACCCCAGCCGCGACGTGCTGGAGGCGATGTTCCAGGTCAGCCGCGCCGTGAAGCGGCCGATCGCGATGTTCGTCGACCAGAGCGATTCAGCCTCGATCCAGGCCTCGGTCGAGGCGGGGGTATCCGCCTACATTGTCGACGGACTGAAGAAGGAGCGCATCAAGCCGATCCTCGACCTCTGCGTGTCCCGCTTCAACGCCTTTGCCAAGCTCCAGGAGGAGCTCGAGCGCACCAAGTCGCAGCTCGAGGACCGTAAGATCATCGAACGCGCCAAGGGCATCCTGATGAAGGTGAAGGGCCTCACCGAGGACGAGGCCTACGTGCTGCTGCGCTCCACCGCGATGCGCGAGAAGAAGAAAATCGGCGAGATCGCGCAGTCGATCATCACCGCGTCGGAGATGCTGAAATGACTGCTCCCCTCCGCATCGGGTTCATCCCGCTGGTCGATGCCGCCGCGCTGATCGTCGCCGTCGACAAGGGATTTGCCGCCGCCGAAGGGCTCGAGGTCGAGCTCGTGCGCGAGGTCTCCTGGTCCAACGTCCGCGACAAGCTCAATATCGGCCTGTTCGACGCGGCTCATCTGCTCGCGCCCGTGGCGATCGCGTCCTCGCTCGGGCTCGGTCACGTCAAGGTGCCGATCGCCGCGCCCTTCAGTCTCGGCATCAACGGCAACGCGATTACGGTGTCGCCGGCGCTTCATGCCGCGCTGATGGAGGAGATCGACGGCGACCGTTTTGATCCGATGGCCACGGCGAAGGCGCTGGCGAAGGTGGTTGCCAAGCGGCGCAAGCTAGGTGCCGAACCGCTGACCTTCGGCATGACCTTTCCGTTCTCGACCCACAATTATCAGCTTCGGTTCTGGATGGCGGCGGCCGGCGTCGATCCCGACGAGGACGTGCGCCTCGTGGTGCTGCCGCCGCCCTACATGGTCGACAGCCTCAAGAGCGGCCATGTCGATGCGTTCTGCGTCGGCGCGCCCTGGAATTCGATTGCGGTCGATCTCGGCATCGGTCACATCCTGCATTTCGTCTCCGACATTCTGGTGCGCGCGGCGGAGAAGGTGCTCGCGGTGCGCCAGACCTGGGCCGACAAGAATCCGGATGTGGTCGCTGCGCTGGTGCGCGCAGCGGTGAAGGCCGCCGAGTTCATCGAGAGCCCTGCGAACCTGACCGAGGCGGCACAGATCCTGGCGCAGCCCGAGCGGATCGGTGTCGATGCCGAGGTGATCCAGCGCTCGCTCGTCGGCCGCCTGAAGATCTCGCCCGAGGGCGAGGTGCGCGAAAGCGGCCGCTATCTCCTGGTGGGGCGGGAAGAGGCGGGGCGGCCCGATCCGGTCCAGGCCGCCTGGCTCTATGCGCAGATGGTGCGTTGGGGGCAGACGGCGCTCAATCCGGAGGGCGTCAAGACGGCGATGGCCGTGTTCAGGCCCGACCTCTACGATGCGGCCCTCGGCCGCCGGCCGCCCGAGCAGGCTCCCGCCGCGTTCGGGGCATTCGCCGGGCCCGTCTTCGATCCCGACAACATCCGGGGACATCTCGAGGCCTTCGAGGTCGGGCGTTGGAAGGCCTGATTCGAGACTGCGCCTTTTTTAGGCAATCCATCTCATTGCCCAAAGTTTGGTCCGGCTGCCCGAATTTCGTTAGAGTGCGCCGCCCGGGATTTCCCGGGGGAGCGCCTAATCATCTGAAATAGCGACATTTTCCATTTTGGCACGCAACTTGAATCTTGCAGTGCGGCCAGCTTGTCACAGGTGCCTGCTGAGCCGAGTCCCGCAGCAACGAAGCTGATCGGACCGTCGGGTAACGAAGCCGGCTCCTAAGGGCCAGCCCAGTTCCTCGCGGGTCGCGCCAATGTCCGTCGATGCCACCCAGGTGGCCGCAGGAGCTTCGTTACCGACCATGAAAATCGATACGCTCGCAGTCGACTTTACCGACGAGCAGAAACGCTATCTCGAAGGTTTTACGACCGGTCTGCAGATCAGCCGGGTCGGTCGTGGTCTCGGCGGTGGAGGCAGCGCCGGCAAGGCGAACGCCGAGCCTGTTGGTCCCGATGCCTTGCACATCAAGGCGCAGGACAAGGTGATCGCGTCGGGCAAGAAGCTCGCCGACCAGGAGAAGTTCAAGCGCGACGAGCATCCCTTCGATGCTTATCCGCGGCTTCGCCAGCAAGCGCTCGACAACACGCCGCCGAGCCCGGCGGATAATTTCCGCTGGCGCTATTACGGCATCTTCTATGTCGCGCCGACGCAGGACTCCTACATGAGCCGCCTGCGGATTCCGAACGGCATCATGAAGCATTGGCAGATGTCGGGCCTTGCCGATCTCGCCGACGAGCTCTGCGGTCCCTACAGCCACGTCACGACGCGTGCCAATCTCCAGCTTCGCGAGATCCCGCCGAAGAACGCCGTGAAGCTGATCGAGGGTATCCAGGACCTCGGCCTGTGCTCGCGCGGCTCCGGCGCCGACAACATCCGCAACGTGACGGGCACGCCGACCGCGGGCGTCGATCCGCAGGAAATCATCGACACGCGGCCCTATGCTCGCGAATGGCACTACCACATCCTCAACGATCGCTCGCTCTACGGCTTGCCGCGCAAGTTCAACGTCGCCTTCGACGGTGCCGGCAGGATCGCGGTGCTCGAGGAGACCAACGACATCGCCTTCACGGCGTATGAGGTGAAGGAGGGCTTCGGCGTCGAGCCCGGAATCTGGTTCCGCCTCGGCCTCGGCGGCATTACCGGCCACAAGGACTTTGCGAAATATTCCGGCATCATCGTCAAGCCGGAACAGGCGACGGCCGTCGCCGACGCCATCGTGCGCGTGTTCATCGACCATGGCGACCGCACCAACCGCAACAAGGCGCGGCTGAAATACGTGCTCGACGCCATGGGCCATGACGGCTTTCTCAAGCTCGTCGAGGAACGGCTGAAGACGCCGTTCACGCGCGTGCCGGAGGAGGCGTTCACGCCTCGGCCTGCGGCGGACCGCATGGCGCATGTCGGCGTGCACAAGCAGAAGCAGGACGGCCTCAACTGGATCGGCGTCTCGCTACCGCTCGGCAAGCTCAGCTGCGATCAGATGCGCGGTCTTGCCAAGGTCTCGCGCGACCTCGGCGACGGCGAGATCCGCCTGACGGTCTGGCAGAACCTGCTGATATCGGGGGTGCGCGATGAGAACGTCGAACTCGCCATCGCGGCGATCAAGCAGATCGGGCTCGCGGTCGAGGTCTCGCACATCCGTGCCGGCCTGATCGCCTGCACCGGCAATGCCGGCTGCCGTTTCGCGGCGTCCAACACCAAGCGCAGCGCGGCCGAGATCGGTGATTGGTGCGAGCCGCGCGTCGCCATGGACAAGCCGGTCAACATCCACGTCACCGGCTGCCACCATTCCTGCGCACAGCATTACATCAGCGATATCGGACTGATCGGTGCGCGCGTGCCTGTGAATGAGGACGACACGGTCGAGGGCTATCACCTCTTCACTGGTGGCGGGTTCGGCCCCGACGCCGATGTCGGGCAGGAGGTTTATCACGACCTCAAGGCCGAGGACGCGCCAAAGACGGTCGAAGGACTGCTCAAGGCCTATATCGCCCATCGCTCGTCGCCTGACGAAACCTTCCTGTCCTTTGCGCGCCGCCACGACGGCGAGACGCTGCGCAAGCTTGCCGATGCACAGGTGTCCGCATGAACCAGATCACGCCTCCGCCGAAACTCGATATCATTCCCGCCAGCGCACCGTTTTCCGATGCGCAGCGCTCCTGGCTGAACGGCTTCTTTGCCGGGCTGCTGTCGCCTGATGTCGCCGCGCCGCTGTCGGCGGAGCAGGGCGCCGCCGTCATGCAAGGCGCAGCCGGCGACGGTGACGACGGCGAGGCGCCCTGGCACGACCAGACCATGCCGATTGCCGACCGCATGAAGCTCGCCGAGGGTCGCCCGGTGCGTCGCAAGATGATGGCGGCGATGGCGCAGCAGGATTGCGGGCAGTGCGGCTACAATTGCCACGACTATTCGGAAGCGATCGCGGGCCGCAGCGAAGCCCGACTCAATCTCTGCGTTCCCGGCGGCAAGGAAACCGCGCGGATGCTGAAGTCGCTGTATGAGGAGCTGGACAAGGCTCCGGCGGCCAAGGCGTCTGACAAGACGGACGCGGTGGCCGCGCCGGCCGTGACCGTGACGATCGCAGAGCCGGGCCGCTCGCGCGACAATCCGGTTGCCGCGACTTTCCTGTCGCGCCGTCTTCTCAACAAGGGCAAGTCCGAGAAGGAGACCTATCACGTCGAGTTCGATCTCTCCGAGAGCAAGCTCGACTACGTCGTCGGCGACAGTTTTGGCGTGTTTGCGCGCAACGAGGTCGGCCTCGTCGACCAGATTATCGCGCTGCTCGGCGCCTCCCACACCACCAAAGTCAACGGCAAGACGCTGCGCGAGGTGCTGATCGACGACGTCTCGCTGTCGCCGGCGCCCGACACTTTGTTCGAGTTGATCTCCTTCATCACCGGCGGCGCGCAGCGCGAGAAGGCGCGGGCGCTGGCGCAGGGCGAGGATCCCGACGGCGATGCCGCCACGCTCGACGTCATGGCGGCGCTGCAGAAGTTTTCCGGCACGCGGCCGCATCCGGAGGCCTTCGTCGAGGCGCTGGAGCCGCTCCAGCCGCGGCTCTATTCGATCTCGTCCTCGCACAATGCGACGCCCGGAAAGCTGTCGCTGACGGTCGATTCCGTGCGCTACGTCGTCGGCAAGCGCAAGCGCCTCGGTGTCGCCTCGACCTTCCTCGGCGAGCGCATTGGTGAAGGCGAGAATCTCAAGGTCTATGTGCAGAAGGCGCACGGTTTCGGCCTGCCGCAGGACCCGAAGACGCCCGTGATCATGATCGGTCCCGGCACCGGCATCGCGCCGTTCCGCGCTTTCCTGCTCGATCGCAAGGCGACCGGCGCGCCCGGCAAGAACTGGCTGTTCTTCGGCCATCAGCGCAGCGATTGCGACTTCTTCTACCAGGAGGAGCTCAATGCGATGAAGACCTCGGGCCTGCTGACGCGCATGTCGCTGGCCTGGTCGCGCGACGGCGAGAAGAAGTTCTATGTGCAGGACCGCATGCGCGAAGTCGGCCGCGAGGTCTGGACCTGGCTCGCCGAAGGCGCGCATCTCTACATCTGCGGCGATGCCAAGCGCATGGCCAAAGACGTCGAGCGCGCGCTGGTCGACATCGTCGCCCAGTTCGGGGCGCGCTCGACCGACGAAGCCGTCAGTTTCGTCGCCGAGCTCAAGAAGACCGGCCGCTTCCAGGCTGACGTGTACTAGGTCTATCGTCACGCTACCGTCATCCGAGCCAGTTCCAACTGGCTCGGATTTGAACGAATAAGATTCTCGGAACCTGAGCCTGGAGAGAATTTACGTCTGCGATGCGGCCTCCTCAAAGGAGGCGCATCGCTATTTCCTCCGGCATCTTGCCTCCCGCCCTGGTTGATCCCTCATAATCCCGCAAATGGGGCGTTGGAGATCGACCATGCGCGAACTATCGGCGGAAGCCAGGCTGCACTTTTACGCGCGCTCGCTCTCGCGGCGGACCGGGGCGAGCATGCATCATTTCGCGCTCTACAGCGCGTTTGCCGTGATCGCGGCGATCGTGTTCGGCACGTTGTCGATACACCCGTTCTAAGATCTTGCTCGGTCTCGTAGGGCGGGCAAAGCGAAGCGTGCCCACCGCCTGTCTCAATCATCCAGAGATCGTGGGCACGGCGCTATGCGCCTTTGCCCACCCTACGGCACCGAGCCTGCTTCACCCGCGCTTGAACGGCGCCACTTCGATCCCCGCATCCTTCAGGGCCTGACGCAAGGTCCGCGCGATCTCGACGGCGCCGTGCGTGTCGCCGTGGATGCACACCGTGTCCGTCCGCATCTTGATCACCTTGCCCGTCACCGAAACCACCGCGCCGTCCTGCACCATGCGCACCACGCGGTCGGCGATCGCCTTGGCATCGTGCAGCACCGCGCCGGGCTTCTTGCGCGAGACGAGGTTGCCGTCGTCCTCATAGGCGCGGTCTGCGAACACCTCGTGCACCATCGGCAGATTGGCGTCTTCACCAGCCTTCACCAGCTTCGAATTGGCGAGCACGACGAAGATCAGGCTGGGGTCGACCGCCCGGATGCCGGCGGCGATCGCCTTTGCCGTCATGTCGTCCTCGCAGGCGACGTTGGAGAGCGCGCCGTGCGCCTTCACATGGGTGACCTTGTGGCCGGCCGCGGTCGCAATCGCCTGCAATGCGCCGATCTGGTAGGCGACGAGGTTCTCGATCTCGGACGCCTTCAGGCCTGCGATCGGATGGCGGCCAAAACCGTGCAGGTCGCGATATCCGGGATGGGCGCCGACCGAGACGCCGCGCGCCTTCGCCAATTCCACCGTCCGGCGCATGATGTCGGGGTCGCCGGCATGGAAGCCGCAGGCGACGTTGACCGAGCTTGCCAGCTCGATCATCGCGGGGTCGTTGCCCATCTCCCACGCGCCAAAACCTTCGCCGAGGTCGCAATTGAGATCGATCGTCTTCATGGGTTGCTCTCCGCCTCTGGTCGTCGTGTCGTTTATGGCTCCGCCGTCACCTGCCAGGTTCCGGCATCCATGGCGCTCACAGCATAGCCCGCGACGTTGGCATCGCTGAGCGCCTCGATGTTGAGCGCGACGCTGTCGGCAGAGCGCAGACGGTCGGGCAGGTTGCGGATCAGTTGCGCAAACTTCCTCGCCTCGTCCTGCGCCTCGGCCATGCTGACCGCCCTGAAGCGGAACGCGGTTCCCGCCGAGGTCTGGGCGAGGCGGCCGACATCGGCCGTGATCACGGTTGCGATCTTCGGATAGCCGCCGGAGGTGCCGCGGTCCATCATCAACGCGATCGGCGAGCCGTTGCCGGGCACCTGGATGCTGCCGTTGACGGTGCCGTCGGAGACGATGTTGTGGCCGTGCAGATGCTTGATGGCGGGGCCCTCGAGCCGGTAGCCCATGCGGTCGGAGGTCGCCGAGATCTTCCACTCGCTGCCCAGGAACAGCGCCTTGTTGGCGTCGTCGAACTCGTCGTCCTGCGGACCCAGCACGACGCGGATCGGACCGCTCATGGGCTTGGGCAGTTCGATGCGCAGTTCGCCCGCGCCGCTCGCGGCATCGACCGAAAATTCGTCACCCGCCTGGAGCGGGCGCGAGTAGGGGCTGCCGAGGCCGGCGCGGGCATTCACCGCGAGACTGCCGAACACAGGCTCGCCTTTGATGGCGCCTTCGATGGCGAGATACGTAAACGCGCCGCCGCGGGCAAAGCCCAACGTCAGCGTCTCGCCGTCCTTCACCGTCACCGATGTGTCCATCGCAACCGGGTTTCCAGCGATGTCCGCATTGCGCGGCGCGCCTGAAATCGCCACGCGCACGGCGCCATCGCGCGCGGTGAAGGCGGCGCCGAACGGACCGATCTCGACGCTGGCTGCGAACGGTTCGTTGCCGAGAAGCGTATTCGCAGCCGCCAGCGACAGCCGGTCCATCGCCCCGCTGACCGTCAGGCCGTAGCGCTGCGCCCCCAGGCGCCCGCCATCCTGCACGGAGCTTGCGGGGCCGATGCTGGCGACGACGAGCCGGCTCATGCGTCCACCTGCTCGGCCACGATCTCTCCGGCTTCCGCAGCGCGGTCCAGCTCCTCGAAGGTCTTGTGGTCGATGGGGAAGAACGTCACGCGGTCACCGGGTTCGGTGAGGAAGGTCGGATTGCGGTGGAGCTGATAGGTTCTGACCGGCGTGCGGCCGAGCAGATGCCAGCCGCTGGGGGCGGCGAGGCACTGGATCCCGGCCTGAACGCCGCCGATCGAGATCGTGCCGGCGGGCGTCAACAGTCGCGGATTTTGCCGGCGCGACATGTGCAGGGATTTGTCGAGGCCGCTGAGATAGGACCAGCCCGGCGTGAAGCCGATCATGGCGACCTTGTAGTCGCCGCCCGCATGCCGGGCGACGATGTCGTCGGGCGTGGTGTTCAGCGCCTTGGCGACATCCTCGAGGTCGATGCCATGCTCGCCACCATAGGCGACGGGGACGCGCCAGCGCCGCGCCTTGGTCACCGGCGGCGGCGGCTGAATGGCGATCGGCAGCAGCTTGTCGCCGAGCGCGTCGAAACCGATCTTGCCGGGATCGTAGTGCACCAGCAGCGAGCGATAGGTCGGCACGGTCTCGGTGATGCCATCGATAGGATTTGCTGCGAGCGCCTTGTCCAGCGCCAGCACGCGCTGGTTTGCGTCGTCGTCGATGGTGCGGCTGAACTCGACCGTAACGGCGCTGTCGCCACTGGGCAGAAGGCGGGGCGGGGGGAGCGTCGCGGCCATTGAGCTGTCGAAGAGCTGTCGAAATCGGGCTTTTGCAGGAGCGGGCTCGAAGTTCCGCCTCACCCCTGCTTCGCGTAAATGCGCCCGCAAGTCCAATAAATTAATGCAGGAGGCCACGATAAGGCTTTGTTATCGCGTCGCATAACAGCCCACCGGCCCTGCATTATTGATAGCCTCTTGGCCCTTGACGCAAAGCGCCCGGCTCGCAAGATGCTCCCGTTCTTTCCCGCCCATCCGGAGCTCGTCTGTTTCCATGTCGCTGTCCCCCGAAGCCCGCAAGATCCTCGCCGGCATCACCACTGCCACCATCACCACGGTCCTGCTGAAAAAGGGCCTGCGCAATGTGTGGATGCGGGGCGCGCGGCCGCTGCGCCCCGGCCTGCCGCGTCTGGTGGGGCCGGCCTTCACGCTGCGCTTCGTGCCGGCGCGCGAGGATCTGGCGACCCCGGAATCCTGGTCCTCGCCGATCTCGACCCGCACCGCGATCGAGGCGATGCCGGAAGGCTGCATCGCCGTGGTCGATGCCATGGGCATCACCGATGCCGGCATCTTCGGCGACATCCTCTGCGCCCGCATGATGAAGCGCGGCGTCACCGCGCTCGTCACCGATGGCGTCGTGCGTGACGTCGAGGGCACGCTCGGCACCAACCTGCCGGTGTGGTGCGACGGCTATGCCGCGCCGCCCTCCGTTGCCGGCCTCACCTTCGTCGGCTGGGGCGAGCCGATCGGCTGCGGCGGGGTTGCCGTTTTTCCGAACGACATCGTGGTCGCCGACCAGGACGGCTGCGTGCTGATCCCGCAGGCGATGCTCGAGCACGTGCTCAACGAGGGGGTCGAGCAGGAGCGGATGGAGGCCTGGATCGTCAACGAGGTGAACAATGGCGCGGTGCTGCCGGGCCTCTATCCCATGAACGCCGAAACCAAGGCGCGTTACGCCGCCAGCAAGAAGTAATCGGGAAAGAAGCGAGGTCATCCCCATGGAGATCACTGTAGCAGGCACGCGACCGACCCGCCGCGCGCCCAACGAAAACTTCACCGGCACCGTGTGGCAGGACCCCGTGATCATGGCGCCCGCGCCGGCACGGCTGAACTGCTCGCGCGTCGCGTTCGAGCCGGGGGCGCGCACCAACTGGCATCACCATCCGCTCGGGCAGACGCTGTATGTCATTTCCGGCGTCGGCCGCGTCCAGACCAAGGGCGGTCCGGTCAGGGAAATCCGCCCCGGCGACACCGTCTGGATTCCGCCGGGGGAGCTGCACTGGCACGGGGCCTCGCCGACCAACGGCATGTGCCACATCGCCATGCAGGAAGCGCTCGACGGCGTCTACTCGACCTGGCTGGAGCCGGTGACCGACGCGGAGTACGGCGCGGCGCTGGGTTGAGGCATTCGAGTCCCGGACAAGACGCATCGCCCGAAGGCGATGCGTCGCCGATCCGGGACCCAGAACTGCCGAACGAGCAAGGAAGCTGGGTCCCGGCTCGGCGCAGCAACGCTTCGCGCTGCTGCTTGTCCGGGACACAAGCCCTACATCCGTTCCGCCGTCCAGGTGCCCGTGCAGAGCGCACCGCGCCAGGTGCCGGAGCCCGAGGTGCCGCTGAGCCGGCCGAAGCCGACAGCGCGCTTGATGCCGGTGCTCAAGGTGACGTTGATGCTTCCGGCGTCCGCCACACGGCCCGATGCCGTCACCGCGGCGCTGGTCGATGCAATCTGCCCATTGTTGATACCGATCGCGACGGTGGCGCCGTTGCCGCAGGTCTCGCTCGAGGACGAGATCCGCACGTTCCAGGCGCCGTCGAAGCTGGTCGAAGCTGCATTTGCCTGTCCGCAGAGCAGGGCGATGGCCGAGATCGCGGCAAAGATACCCTTGCAAAGAAGTCGCATGACACGCCCCATTGGCTGAACCTGGGGGAAATCGTGTCACGACGCGGGGCGGACCGATGTGAGGGGTGTCACGGATGCGGTCGGACGGTCCAACGCGATCGTGTCCTAGCGTCGCCGCATCGGTCTGGCAGAGGCGTGAAAGCAGGCGTTCGCGCCATCACCTTGCTTTCGCGGTGCGATTGATCACGCGCGCCAGCGAGACGGCGGAGTTTGTATCGACCAGAGGGGCCTTGCCGACTGTCTTTCGCAGTGCGAACGCCTCGGACGCAAAAAGCTTGTCCGGATCATCAGGGGCGTCCTTGATGCCGGTGAGCAGGCGGATTTGCATGCCCTTCAGGAGCTCTGTCACGGCCGGGTTGGCGATTGTCTTGTCGTTGGGGGCGGCCAGGAGTGCCTCTTCCCAGCCGCGGTGAGTATTTTTCGGCGTCACGCGCTCCACGAGCTTGTCGTAGCTGGTCTGGTAGGCGCCGATGGCCACGAGACGATCGTTCTCGGCGAGTTCAGGCGAAGTGATCACCTCGGAGCGCAGCGTCAGCATCTGTTCGTCCGCACGCTCCAGCTCCCGCTTCATGATGCTGCTTGCAACACCCTGCCAGTGTCGATGAAATCCGAGCTGCGTGAGAGGGTTGATCGTATCAGGCCCCTCAGGCAACAGGCTGGCCGTGAACTCTATGGCCAGGAGGCAATAGTCCAATCCGGACACACGCTGACCGTCCAGCAGCAATCTGTCGTCGGTCACCACCAGTCGCTTGGCAACCGCTTCGTCGAGATCGGAACCGGCAACCAGGAGATAGGCGCTGCGGCCGAGCGCGTTGCCGTCGGCATAGGAGAACAAGGGCGTGACGATGTTGAGCCCGAACAGGCCGGAGACCCGGTCGTAGATCTTTTCAGCCACACGCAACCCGTCGGAAACACCCGGCGCGAGCCCGGTCTGTGTGGTCAGGTCGGCGGCCAATTGCAGGACCTGTTGCGCGACGTCGTGAAACGGAAGGCGGAATAGCCCGACGAACAGGGACAAATTGTCCTGCTTCATGGGCGCGCGCCTGACCGCGTAGATATTCTTGAAGTCGACATAACCCGGGGCGGCACCGGCCGCCTTCAGCTGAGCGGCGATCTCGTCATTGCTCAGGATCGTGGGTCGGCGCTGACGCCCGTCGCCGAAGCTGAACTCGGTGAGCACGACGCCGAGCGGAAGGAACGAGTTGAAAAACTTGCCGCCCTCTTGCAAGCCCATTTCGACCATGCGCACGCCGAAATAGCTCGCTTCGGGCAGGAAGGTCTGTCCCGCTGTCATCGCATTGCCACCGCTCGATGCGACATAACCGACATATGGGCGCCGCAACTCGCGGCTCGCCCAGTGCTCCACGACGTTCTTGAGTGTGGTCCAGACTGTCATGACATCCTTCCACTCCAAGCTGCTCACTGGCAGCGAGCCGCCCAATCGGTCGATTGCGCAAGCAAGATCGGTGAGAGCCAGATCGGACTTTCTTCGTCGTAGTTCAGACTTTCCCATGATGCGCGACAGGCCTTGCGGAACGCGACGCAAACGGACCGCGTCTTGTGGAGTTCGTCATAGAACTCCCTGGCGAACTGCGGCGCGCGTTCGTCCTCGACATTCCAGCGGAAGCCCAAGGCGTAGGGGATTCCGTTCATCACCAGTTGCTGAACGCAGCCCTTCGAGATGCCGCGGCAGGCCGAGAGGTAGACCAGTGTCGTCGTTGAAAGCCCGTCGGATGCCGCCACCCTGTCGAGCTTCAAGCCGACCGCTTGCTCCGGCTGCAGTCCGGGAAGGACGAGGGTCGCGGTTTGCTGGCCATCGCTCCAGGCGTGACCGGCGTAGTGGAGAATGGTCGGCCTAAATGCATCGAGCTGCTTCAGCAGATAGGGGGCGGCTTCGCCCGGAGGGGCGTCCGACAAGTTGACGATCTTCAAATCGAAGCAGCCCGCGGCACCCAGCTCCGTCACGTGCTTCAGTTCGGTATCGATATTGCCAAGCTTGTCGAATTTCTTGCCATCGCAGATCGCGCTGTCGAGCTTCAGATCGGGATGTTCACCGATCTGAGAACGAACGAACATCAGTTTTGCGCCCGGTTTGATCCGCGCGCGCTCACTGGCCCTTCCGCGGACAAAGGATGGAATGCGCCGGACGATCGGCGCATAAAGCAGCACGAATGGCCCATTTTCCTCCGAGAGATAACGTACACTCGCCTCGAAGGGCACCGAATAAAAGCCGGCATCGCTGATGACGAACCGGAACGACAGTCCCACCAGCCCGCCTGCCGACTTTTCGATCTGCGAGAACAGATGTTCGCCGATCGCTTTTACAACGAAGCTCTTGAACAAGCGGGTCCCGATGTCCCGCGTTTGGCCGAGCCAATTGTTCAGCGGCATCTCATCGCGCGCGTAGGTTTGAGCGGCAGATTTGAGGTCATCGAGATCGCTGATGGTGTTCCAGCGAAGCATCGGAGAGCCGTCTTCACCCGTTCCGAGCCGGCATTCCACCTTGGCGCTATGGATTTCGATCTCGATCACGCGGAAGGCGCCCGGAATCGCATTCGTCTCGTCGGGATGCCCGGTAAGGATCGCAATGAACGGGCGCAAGATCCGATGCCGGTGCAGCTGCAGCGCGTCCATCGGCAGGATTAGCGCATTGCCTGCTGCTCTGCACTCTTCCTCCAGGTCCGCGCAGCTTCCAAACGAAGGTGCGATGACCAGCACGGAGGTGTGGGGGTCCTGGGCCAGGACGACGGTGTTGAGGACGTGCTTCGCGCCGAGAGTCGTGCGTGTGTCGTATACGGCGCTGGGGTCGGTCGGCAGCCGGGCGTCGAGCACGAGCAATTCAGTCTCATTCGCGATGAGCCACTCGCTCGTCTGGTCCGGGGTCATCAAAGGCTTGTCGTACAAGTCCTCCAGGGCCACTCCTGCCGCGAGCAGATGTCCCCGTAGGGTTTCGAACATGTTTGGTTCGGCGGTGGCTATGGCAATCTTTGCTGTCATACCGGTGCCTCCTGCACGCACAATGGCAGGTTGAACTCGAATCCCGCGCCGTCCAGCTCGGTCAGATCGCCGTCGTGCTGCTCGGCAGCCTTGCGAATAGCCTCGACCGCGACGCTGGCCATCTGCCGTGCTCGGTGCTGGCTCTGCTCGATCGGGTCCGCCGCCGACGGTGCCAGAGCGTCGGCAATTGTCGCGGGTAAGCGCATGGACACCGAGAGACGATGCGGCGGCCGTTCCGCGATCGTCACGGTCAACCTGTCGTTCGGCGTGATGCGCAACAGCAGGAGGGAGCTGAGGGCAGAGCGAAACGCAAAGCTCAACCTCTTCGTCCATCCCTTGACAAGCACCGGACGACGCATCGCAATCTCGTCGACGACGTGGATTGAATCACGATCCTCGACGGGAAGGCCTTCGACCTCGTGATAAAGCACTTCCAATACGTCGAATTGCTCGGGGGCTTCCTGCGGCGTCTGCTGAACGGTCAGACGATCGGACAGACGTTCGAAAGTCAGGTCGGCCCTCAGCAGGTGGTTGGCGGCCTGCTCGAGCAGCTCGGCGCAATCTCTCATGAGCTCTGGTTTGCTCAGCAGCGATGCGGCGCCGCGCAGCAGGCCATCGGCCATCAACAGTGGGGCGCGGGTCTCGCGTGCGACGGCCGTGACGGTCTCTTCCAGATAACCCCAGTCGCTTTCCCGGCTTTGGTCGGCAAGGCTGGTGAACAGCCAGAGTTGATGACCATAGTCGTCATTCAACGGCTCGCGATTTGCGAGAGTCGTCAGCTCGGTGCGCGGTGCGTCGCCGATCGTCAGATGGATGTGAAGGCGGTGCTGGATCCCGCATTCCGACAGTTGCATGGAATCTTCGTTCCGGGCGCCAAATGACGAGAGCTTCTTGTCACGCGCCCGGCCGAAGATGTTCTCGGCTGCACCATTCATGTGGCAGATCGTCCCAACGGCGTCCACGATGACGGCCGCCTGCTCGATTCTATCCATGAGCGCGTGCTCAATCGCTTCGTGCCAGCGAGCCGCAAAGATCTGTTCGCAGTCAGCGGCGAGGCCACTTGCCGCGTCCTGATCAGGCCCACGGAACGCGTTGAGCTCCGATGACTCCATGTCCAGAATCAGTTCGATCTTGCCATTCACGAACAGGGGAACTGTCATGGCGGATCGCTGATCGGGTGCGGTTTTGATGAAGCCGTAGTTCCGCTCGGTATCGCTGATGTCAGGAACAACCAGAATGCTCCGCTCGGCCAGGCAGCTGCCGAGCATGCCGCTGGACAGCTCCTGGGTGTATTCGGCCTTGCGGTCGGGCGCTTTCACGAGCAGGTTTCGGTCGTTCTTGACGTGCTCGGCGACCAGCACGAACTTGCTGCGGCGGCGATCGACCCGGAACACGCCGACATACTCCCAGCCCAGGCACTTCGTGGTGCCTGTGGCCAGCAGTTCAGCGATGGCGCGTGCGCTTGCGGCCTTGTTCAGATCGTCCTTGAGTTTGCGCAAGGCGCGCGCCTGGGCATGCTCCATCGCGGCGTCTGCGGCCTGCAATATCTCCTCGATGCCGAGATTTTGCAGCGTGCGCAGGTCCGAGGTCGTGTATTTGTGCTTGCGGGACAGCAGAGCCAGCGAACTTCCAAACCGGCCTCCGGCTTTGCGAATCGGCAATACGATCATCGACTCGAATTCGTCGGCGATGATGGCCTTGCTCACCGGGTTGTCCATTTCCTCCGGATTGAGGCGCTCGACGAACGCGGCCAAATTATTGTCCCACGTCTTGCCCTGCTCGAGCCAATCGATCACGCCGGGCGGCACCTTGAACCAACGCGTGCTCCACTCCCAGCCGGGTCTTGGAAAGACAGTGACCGCTCGCCAATAATCGTTGAGATCGTTGTAGACCCCGAACGTGCTCATTTCGAATGGGATGACCTTGCCGATGGCCTGGAGCGTTGCCTCGATGATCTTCTGTGGATCATCATGCTCGGCCAAAATCGTCTTGAGTTCGCGACGGGCGCGATCTTCGGCAAGAGGGGCGAACAGCACCAATAACCCTGCCGAGCTGTTCGGGGCTTCCATGTAGGGCGTTCCGGTAACCCTTGCCAGAACAGAACGACCGTCTTTCGGGCGGAGCCTGACGAAGCTCGAGAAGCCCGTCTGCTTGGTGATCCATTCGGCGAACAGGTTCGTCGTTCCCTCGTCCTCGGATCCGAATACGAGGGAGAGCGACATCTCCTTGAGTTCTAATTCCGAAAAGCCCAGAACCTGCACCGCGCGCTCGTTCGCGAACCGGATCTTGCCTGTCAGGTCGGTGCGGAGCACGCCATCCTGCAAGGCATCGAGGCGGCTCTGTTCAGCGCTCTGGTCAAGCAGGAGTGCGTAATTGCCCGGCTTTCCATCTTCGTCGCGCAGCGGGCCGATCTCGACTCTGACCTGACGAACCGCTTCGTCGGTCTGGATGTCTGCGCGCAAACTCGTGTTGTGATTTGCCCGGAGGGCCATGCACACATCAGCTGCACGGGATCCAAACAACCCGGAGAAAGCCGCGCCGCGCCTGCCGGGAATGAGCTTGTCGAACGCCGCGTTCGAATAGACGATGCGGCCGTCGTTCGCCAGTTCGACGAAGGGAAGCTCGCTGTAATGTGCGGCTTCATCGAGCGCGTCATACCGATCCGACAATACGCTCAGCATGGTGTTTTGCGATTGCAGGATTTTGCCGACGGTCTGAGCGTCGAAACCAAACTCCGAAACCAGCATCCGCGCTTGCTCGTCGACCAGAGGCTGCAGCGCGGTCGTCAAGCTTGTCTGTCGACTTCGGAGCGCGCCGATCACATGGCGTCGTATGCTCTCCTCCGACATCAATAAGCCGGGGCCCCAGTCACCGGAGACCAGCGATGGCGTCGCACGGAGTTCCTCCATAACAACCTCGCTCGCTTACGCAACTAAAGGCGCCGAAAGGAGGTCGAGAAACGACTCGTTTCGGTCTACTCAATCTCGGCGAAACGGCGCCGACTGCGCGGTAATCAGGTCGCAAATGGTCTGGCTATCAATCCAGACTAGAAGCAACGAGAGCGGGCAGAGTATGAAATGGTTCACAGTGGGGGCATTTGAATCGAGCGGTCGTACGCCCGGGGCCCCGGCGGGGGATAATGACGACTAACCCGGCAGTCGGATCATCGATTGCAGGTTGTGGAGCGAAAAAGCGTCAGCCTGGCTGCGCCATGTTGGCTCACGTGCAATCGGCGCCGCTCAATTCACGCGCGTCCAGGTCTGGCCGCCGCAGAACATGCCGCCGAAGGCGCAGCCCTGCACACGCAGGCGGTCGGTGCCCTTCATCGCGATCGTGGAATCGTAGGTCGAGCCGGAGTTCGGATCGAGGATGCGGCCGGACCATTTCTGGTCCTTGCTGGGCTTCATGTTGATCAGAACCTGCTCGCCATTCTGGTTCGATTTGCCGTCGACCGAATAGCCGCACAGATTGGTGCCGCATTGCTCGATGCGGACCTTGCCTTCCTTTTCCTCGGTGAGCCAGACGCCGAGCGGCGAGCTCAGATCGCGTGTGGGCGCGGCTGCCGGAGCCGGTGGGGCGACGGCGGCGGCCTGAACGGGGGCAGGAGCGGGCGGCGGGGGCGAGGCCGCAGCCGGAGGTGCGGCAGCTACGGTCGGGGCCGGCGGCGGCGCGGCGGGCGCTGCCTGCTGCTGGACCGGTGCAGGGGCCGGAGGGGGCGCGGGCGGCGGCGACACGGCGGTCTCGGCCGGCGCATTGCTGGCGGTCGCGGCCGGAGGCGAAGCAAGCGGCGGGGGTGCTACGGCGGCGGGGGCAGGCGAAGGCGCCTGAGCGGCCGCTGGCGGTGGGGCGACCGGCGCAGGAGCGGGAGCTGGCTGAGCCGGCGTTTGCGGCTCGACGATGGCTTGCTGCGGCGCCTGCTGGCCCGGACCCGCGTCGTTCTTCTTGGCCTTCTTGGCCTTGCCCTGGCCGGTGTTGTCGTACACGCCGGGAATCTGCACCGTGCCGCGGTCCGGATCGATGCGGATGGTGCGCCCGCCATATTCGAAAGTGTACTGGGCTTGAGCAGCTGTGCTCGCCAAAAGGAATGCGGCCGCGGCCAACAGCTTCCTCATTTCCATCTCCTGAGCAGATAGTCCCCGGACCGACGCTTACGCCCCGGTTCGATCTTCAAAAGTGATCTAGATCACTGTCCTCGGTATGAGTCGTGCGCGCGCCGACCTTGGTTCAATAACGCCGAACTCTGCCCGGAGTTGGGCGGGGCGGCCCCGCGCCAATGTGGCGCGCCCGACCGGCGGAAATTCAGCGCGCCCGCGTCTACTTCCGCGGACAGCCCGCATTGGCGGCTTGGTGGGCGCGGGCAAGCGCTACGTCGTTCGCCTTATCGGTATGAACATCGACCGAACCGACGAGGCAGGCCTTTGTGCCGCTGATCGCGAACACGGAGAGCTTCTGGAGCTCCTTCTCATCCTCGACCGTTCGCCAGGTACGGATCACCGCGGCCCTTGGCACGCCGGCTCGCATGATCCATTGCACCTTTTCGCCGAACGACTTGCCGGCGCCGCGCCACTGCGCGGTCGGCCCGGACACCTTCTCGATTGCGATCCGAGGCGCAATCGTGACTGATACGATGTTGCCTTCGTCGGCAAAGCTCACCACGTAACCGGCCGGACCCGGGCAGGTCCACAGGCCGAGTTCATCTGTCGACTCGTCCTTGCAGGCCGCCCCGGTCGCGGGCGTGAACTTCGTCTGCGCGAGCGCGCCGTGAGTCCCGCTGATCCCGAGCACGATTGCGACTGCCAATTCCCTTCGCATTGCTAGTCGAACCACGCTGCATAGATCTTCTTGTAGCTGCCGTCTTCCATCGAGATATGCAGCCATTGGTCGACGAAGGCCTTCAGCGCCATGTCGCGCTGGAGCCAATAGGCTTTCTCGGAGAAGTCGAACGGTTTTTCGGGATGCACCGCGCAGAGCACGCCGGCGTGCTGCTTCTGCTGGTAGCGCGTCTCGGAGGCGTCCGTCATCATCAGATCGGCGTTGCCCTTGGCGATCTCGTCGAAGATCACGGTATTGTCGGAGAAGACGGCGATCTCGGCGTCCTTGATGTTGGCACGCGCAAAGCGCTCGTTGGTGCCGCCGGGATTGACGATCACGCGGGTGCCCTTCTTGTCGATGTCGGGAAGCGACTGGTACTTGCCGACGTCGGCGCAGCGCGTGATCGGCGTCTTGCCCTCGCGCATGATCGGCGTCGAGAAGAAGCCCTTCTTCTGCCGGTCGAACGTGACCGACACGCCGCCCATGGCGACGTCGAACTGATCGGCCTCGAAATCCTTCATCAGCTTCGGCCAGGCCGTTGGAACGAACTCGACCTTGACCCCGAGGGCCTTGCCGAGCTCCTCAGCCATGTCGACATCGAAGCCGCTGAACTGCTGCGTCGCCTTGTCCAGATAGGTGAAAGGCTTGTAGTCGCCGGTCATGCCGACGCGCAAGGTGCCGCGCTTGACGATCTCGTCGAGGCGCGAGGGCGCCTGCTGCGCGTGAGCCGAAAGGTTTGCCAGCAACGCCACGGCCGCAGCCGCCAAGATTCGAACAGCCATCCGAACGATCATCTCTTTTCTACCCCTGCGCGAGCTGTCATTGTGCAGCTCTTGAGGGGTGGATTTAGACCAGATGCCAGTCGCTGGCGAGGTGGAATTGAAGGGAATCCTGACGTGACGATCTCGATGTACGAGGCCTCTGTCGGCCTCTTCGTCCCGCATTTGCGCAACCTGTCGGGGCTGCTCGACAAGGGCGTGGCCTATGCGGAGACCCGCAAGTTCAATCCGGCCGTTCTGCTCGGTATGCGGCTGGCCCCGAACATGTACGATCTGGCGCAGCAGGTCGGCGAGGCCTGCCGGCATGCCGTGGTCGCCCCGGCCTTGCTGGCGGAGCTCGAGCCGGTGGCGCTGCCGGCGCTGGAGCACGACATGGCCGGGCTTCAGGCGCGGATCGCAACCTCGATCGAGTTCATCGAAAGCCTGCCGCGCGCGGAGATCGATGCGGCGGCGGAACGGAATGTCTTCTTCAGGCTGAAGAACGGGACCGAGCTGCCCTTTACCGGGCGAGCGCTGCTGCTGACGTTCAGTGTCCCGCAGTTCTTCTTTCACGTCACGACCGCCTACGACCTATTGCGGCATGCAGGCGTCGAGCTCGTGAAGAAGGATTATCTGGGAAGGAAGTAGTTGCGAGGCTCGATGTCACCTCTCCCCAGCGGGGAGAGGTGGAGAATTTCGACCCGCGGCCTCAGGCTTCGCCCTTGCGCTCGTAATCGGCGAGCGAGCTGCGGCCGGCGATCTCGCTGCGCAGCTGCTCGAAGCGCCTGTTCGCCTCGTCCTGCTGGACGTCGACGAAATGTACCGCGGCCTCGCTGGTCATGGGGCCGCTCACCACAGGTACGGATTGTTCGCCGATGGTCTCGTGGACGTAATACTGGTCGTCATCGCTGCGATGGACCGTCCATTTCAGACGGATCGCCACCATGGGCCCTGGCCCGACCTTGCTGTAGCCGTCGGCATCGGTGTGCTCCGGCACCAGCGGCTGTTCCTCGACGACCGGATGCTCGTCGAGAGCCGGCTGTTCGTCGATGACTGCCTGCTCGTCGGAAGCCAGATGCTCACGCTCGCCGGCGACCACGATTTCGGTCTCGGTGTGGCGGACGACGAGGACGGGCTCGGGGTGCTCCAGGATGCTGGCGATAGTCGCAAGCGCGTGGTCGGTCGGGTCGATCTCTGACAAGGGTCCATCCTCCAGCTCGACGCGGCCGGCTAGTCTGTCCCACTGCCGCCGCGGCCGGACTTATTACGCGCGTTTGATTAAGGCTGAGTTGGGGCTCGATCTGCACCAAAATGGGACGCATTCTGGCCTTCCGAAGGCGGGTAGCTTAACCCGCCCACCTTCGGCTTGTTCAGCCCAGCACGTCCTGATTGATGATGTTCTGCCTGATGGGATCGCCGTCCAGCACACTCAGGATGTTACGCGCAGTCTGCTCGCTCATGCGGCTCACCGCCTCCACCGTGACGCCGGCGACGTGCGGGGCGATGATGACGTTGGGCAGCGCGAACAGCGCGTTGCTGACGGGCGGCGGCTCCACCTCGAACACGTCGATGCCGGCGCCGGCGAGCTTGCCGGAGACCAGGGCGTCGTACAGCGCGGCTTCCTTCACGATGCCGCCGCGCGCAGTGTTGATGAGATAGGACTTCGGCTTCATCCGGCGGATCCGCGCCGCATCGAACAGGCCGACCGTTTCCGGCGTCTTCGGGCAGTGGATGGTGACGAAATCGGCGTGAGGCAGCGCGGCATCGAGGTCAGCGACGGGCTCGCAGCCGGCAGCCTCGATCTCGGCAGCTGGCTTGTAGGGATCGTAGACCTGCACGGTCATTTCCATCGCCAGGCACCGCTTGGCGGTACGGCTGCCGATGCGGCCGAAGCCGATGATCAGCACGGTCTTGCCGTAGAGATCGAACGGCAGCATGCCGAGCCGGTCGGCCCATTTGCCGTCCTTGACGCAGGCGTGCAACTCGTTCGCGCGCTTGGCCAGCGTCAGCATCATGAAGAGCGCCTGCTCGGCGACCGAGGGCGAGTTGGCGCTGCCCGCGACCATCAGCGGCACCTTGCGGCGGGAGAGGGCGGGCACGTCGACGGCGTCGTAACCGACACCGATGCGGGTCACGACCTTCATGTCCTTGGACGCCTCGAGCTCGGTCTCGCCGAAGGCGGTGGCGCCCAGCGCCACGCCATGGACCGGCGCATGGCTCTTCAGCAAGGCCTCGAAATCCATGGCCGAGATCAGGTTCGCAAACTCGACGAGCTCGATATCGTCCCGCTGGGTGAGGAGGGCGCGTGCCCCTTGCGACAAAGTTTGTGTAACGAAAATCTTCTTCTTGTTGGTCGCCATCGTCCCCTGCCTGCGCGAGTTTCTTAGGTTGGCGTCACAACACGACGCCGGTCGCCTCGTTTAGCAGGTGCATGTTATTGAGGTCCATCGCCAAACGCATGGGTGCCCCGTCCTTGGCGCCGGCGTTGGGATCGACGCGGCCGCAGATCGGCGTGCCATCGAGCCCGAAATAGACCAGGGTCTCCATTCCCATCGGCTCGGTGACGTCGAGCACGGTGTCGAAGCTCTCGACGCCCGGCCCCAGATGCGCATGCGACTCGGTGAGATGCTCGGGCCGCAGGCCGAGCAGCAGCTTGTCGGTGCGCGGCAGCGCGTTGTAGCGCGCCGCGCGGGCCGGCGGCAGCGCGAACGCGATGCGGTCGGTGAGCCGGATCTGGAGCGTGCCGCCGACGTCCTCGAGCCGGCACGGGATGAAGTTCATCGCGGGCGAGCCGATGAAGCCGGCGACGAAGCGCGTCGCCGGCTTGTGGTAGAGCTCGTTCGGGGTGCCGATCTGCTCGATCTTTCCCTTGTTCATCACCACGACGCGGTCGGCCAGCGTCATCGCCTCGACCTGGTCGTGGGTGACGTAGACAGTGGTGGTGCGCACCTTCTGGTGCACCTTCTTGATCTCGATCCGCATCTGCACGCGCAGCTTGGCGTCGAGATTGGACAGCGGCTCGTCGAACAGGAAGACTTTCGGGTTGCGCACGATGGCCCGGCCCATCGCGACGCGCTGGCGCTGGCCGCCCGAGAGCTGCTTCGGCTTGCGGTCGATCAGGTCGGTGATGTCGAGCAGGCGGGCGGCTTCCGTCACCCGCGCCTTGATCTCGGCTTTGGGGTAGTGCTTCAGGCGCAGCCCGAACGACATGTTCTCGGCGACCGTCATGTGCGGATAGAGTGCGTAATTCTGGAACACCATCGCGATGTCGCGGTCTTTCGGCGGCACGTCGTTGACGACGTCGCCGTCGATCATGATGTCGCCGTCGCTGATGTCCTCGAGGCCTGCGATCATCCGCAGCGTCGTCGACTTGCCGCAGCCGGAAGGCCCGACCAGCACGATGAACTCATGGTCGGCGATATCGAGATCGATGCCGCGCACGGCTTCCACATCGTCGTAACGCTTAACCACCTTCCGCAAAGCAACGTCAGCCATCAGACATCAACCCTTTGTCGCGCCGGCGGTCAGGCCGGCAATGTAGTAGTCCATCAGGAAGGCATAGATGACCAGCGGCGGCGCAGCGCCGAGCAGTGCGCCGGTCATGATCTGTCCCCAGTTGAACACGTCGCCCTTGATCAGCGTGGTGGTGATGCCGACCGGCAGCACCAGTTGATCCACCGACGTCGTGAACACCAGGGGATAGAGGAACTGCGCCCAGGACACCGTGAAGGCGAAGATGGTGGCGGCGATCAGGCCGGGCAGCGCGACGGGAATGAAGATCCGCGTCAGCGTCTGGAGCCAGGAGGCGCCATCGATGAGGGCCGCCTCATCCAGCTCCTTCGGGATCGAGGCGAAATAGCCGATCATGATCCAGGTGCAGAACGGCACGGTCAGCGTCGGATAGATGAACACCAGCACGTACCATCTGTTGAGCAGCGTGATGCCGGTCAACTCCTGGACGCCCCCGAGCACCTTGAACAAGGGGATGAACAGGAGGCTGTCCGGAATCAGGTAGGTGAGGAAGACGCCGGTGGCCAGCGTCGCCGAGCCCCAGAACTTCATCCGGGCCAGCGCGAAGGCCGCGGGAATGCTGATCATCATGGTCACGATCACCACGATGATCGAAATTATCGACGAATTCCAGAAGAAGCGCAGAAACTGGTTCGAGCTCAACAGCTCGACATAGTTCGATAGCGTCGGGTGAAACACCCACCACGGGTTGGTTGCCGCCGAGATCTCCGCGCTGCTCTTGAGCGAGGTGATCAGCATGTAGACCGGCGGCGTCAGGAAGAAGATCGCAAACAGCACCAGGAAGAAATAGGACCAGCGCAGCGCCCAGACGCGGTCGCGGCTCATGCTGCCGTATTTGACCTTGCGGGACGGTCCGGCCTTGTCGATTGCGAGCGTGCTCATCAGGCTTCGTTTCCGCGTTTGTTGACATCGCGCAGGATGAAGATCGCAGCGACCGCCAGGATCGGCACCATGAACAGCGAGACGCAGGCGCCGAGCGGAATGTCGCTGCTCTGGATGCCGACCTGGAACGCCCAGGTGGCGAACAGATGCGTCGTATCCAGCGGGCCGCCCGACGTCAGGATGCGCACGATGTCGAAATTGGCGAAGGTGACGATCAGCGAGAAGAGGGTGGTGATGGCGATGATGTTGCGCATCATCGGCAAGGTGATGTGCCAGATCTTCTGCCACCAATTGGCGCCGTCGATCTCCGCGGCCTCGTACAATTGATCAGGCACGGATTTCAGCGCCGCCAGATACATGATGAGGAAGAACGGCGCGCCATACCAGACGTTGACGAGGATGACGGAGAAGCGCGCCCAGAAAGTGTCGCCGAGCCAGGGGATTGGACCGACGCCGAAGAAGGACAGCGTGTAGTTGAAGGCGCTGTAGGAGGGATCGAACAGCCACAGCCAGGCCAGCGTGCTCATCGCGGGCGGAATCACCCAGGGCACCAGCAGCATGCCGCGCCATTTGCGCTGCTTCTTGCCCGGAATGTTGTGGACGAAATGCGCGACGATGAAACCGATCAGTGCCTTGAAGACCACCGCGGTGATGGCGAAGATGCAGGACTGCCGCACCACCATCCAGAACGTCTCGCGCTTGAACAGGAAGGTGAAGTTGCTGAGGCCGACGAACTTCGTCATCGCCTTGTTCAGCGTCGCGAGGTAAACCGAGTAGAAGGCGGGGTAGAGCACGAGCAGGGCGATCAGAAGGATCAGCGGCAGCGTCAGGAAGAACGCCACCGTCGATTTCCGCCCGAGCGCGTTGCGCAGGCTTGATCCTTTCCGCGCGCCCCTTGCACGGGCGACGCGACCTTGCTCGACGACGACATCGGCCATCTCAGCTCCCTTAAGTCAGCGCTGTTGAGCCAGCTTCTTTGCAAACTGTCCAACCGCGAAGCCGGCCATTGGGGTCGGCTTCCCGGCCATGCGAATCCGATGACGGATGCAGGCGGCTCACGCGGATGACGTGAACCGCGCCGCACACCCGGCTAGCTCCGCATGAAGCCTTCGCACTCGCCCTCGGCCCAGGCGAGCGCCTGATCCATCGTCTCGCCCCGCGCAAAACGCAGCGCCATCTTGGTCAGCGTCGCCTGGAAATAGATCTGCTGCGCGATCTTGGGCGGTGCCGGCGACGCCGCGATCGACAGCGTCTGGTGCTTGTAGGGGTCGGGATAGTGAAACAGCGTTCCCTGCGGCGGTCCTTCCTCGGCCCATGTCTTGAGCTTGGTCATGTTGGCGTAGGCCGGCAGGTCGTAGCCGCCGCTCACCGCGACGAACTTCTCGATCGACGACGGCGAGGACATGTGAACAAGCAGGCTCTTGGCCGCCTCCTTGTTCTTGCCAAAACTCCAGACACCCCAGAAATAGGGCAGGTACGGTGCAAACCGGCCCTTCGGACCGGACGGGAAGCCGTGCGTCCAGCACTGCTCGGCAACCTGCGGCGCATCGCGCTTGGCGACGGCCCAGGCGCTCGGCGGATTGAGGATCATCGCGCCGCGGCCGGAGATCAGCCATTTGTTGTTCGACGCGTCGTCCCAGGACGGCGCATCCGGCGGCAGGAAGGCGATCAGCTTCTTGTAGAACTCCATGGCCTGGCGAACCTGATCGGTCTTCACCGTGATATCGCCCTTGGCGTTGACGAGCTCGGCGCCGAACGACTGGAAGATCGCGCCGGCGGTGTCCACGCTGTCGGTGGTCTCGCCGAGACCGATGCCGAACGGAACGCCGGCCTTGTGGCAAGCCTCGGCTGCCTTCAGGAAGGTCTCCATGGTCCAGTTCTCGACCTTCGGCGGGCCGCCGGCCGGGTACATCTCCTGCACGTCGATGCCGGCATGCTTCTTCATCAGGTCGATGCGGGAGCAGGGGCCCTTGATCTGGCTGCCGGGTGTCGCGGGCACTGCGAGCCATTTGCCGCCCGACTGACCGAGATATTTGACGGTGCCGTTCACCTCACCGTTCTGCTTGAGGAGCGGCTCCATGACGTCGTTGAGCGGCTCGAGATTCTCGGAATAGGCCTGCGGCCACCAGCTCGGCATCTGAAGGATGTCATGACCGGACTTCGCCTGGGCTTCGGCCGCGGCGGTCAGCTCGATCTTCTTGTTGTTGCTGGTGATGTAGTCGATGGAGACTTCGACCTTCTCCTTCGCGGCCCATTCATTGACGAGATCGGTTGAGGCCTTGTTGGCGCCCGGCACCCAATGGTCCCAGAAGCCGATCGAGAGCTTGCCGGCGGCGTAAGCGCCCCGGACATAGGGCGCTGTGATCAGCGCCGCGGAGGACATTGCAGTGGCAGCCACAAATTGACGTCGCGTCAGTGTCTTGCGTGACATCTCGTTTCCTCGCCTGGGTGTTTGTTGTTGGAGTTTCCTCTAAGACTTCTTTTCCGAGTTCTTGTTGTTGGATTTTCTTATTGATGCCGTCGGCCCAAGTGAACAATTCACGCAGGCCGCAGCAAATTGGTAGCGCGATCAGATCATGATTGACCGCGTCTGTCGAGAAAGCCGAACGGCTCGCGCCTAGAACTAACGTTGCGTCCTCGAACGCGGCAGCGCTCTGCCGGTGGAGAGCTACGATCGCTTGTTTTGCGACGCACACTTCGCGAGAACCGGCTTGGAACGATCCGTGCGCAATTACGCCGCAGTTTCGAATAAGCCTGCATAACCGCTTCGCGCGAAAGACTTTTCGGGCGTGGACAGCATTCGGCTGTGTCTGGACCGCGACGCGGCGGAAACGATAGAGTTGCAGTTGGCGGGTGACTCCGCCCCAACAGGCCAGTCAGATCGACGATGGAGATGAGAATGATCAACCCGGCGCCGTCTGCGCGGCTTCACATGCGGCGATGGCTCGCGCTGGGGGCCGTGCTTACGCTGCTGCTCGGTGCAGCCGCAATGGCCCAAGCTCAAGGCTTGGTCAAAGGCGTTCAGGACGGCGCGGCGGCCGGAAACAAGGCGGCAGGCCCGGTTGGTGGCGTGCTCGGCGGTGCAATCGGCGGCGTGGTTGGCGTTTTCACCGGCGTGCTCGGCGTCGGCAACAACAATGGCAATCAGGCCCCGGCCGCCAAGGATGCAGGCAAAGACGCCAAGCAACAGGGCGCGGCCAAGGACAAGGATGCCAAGGATAAGGATGCAAAGGGCGCCAAAGCAGGCAAGGGCGCCAAGGCGAGCAAGGAGGCCAAGAACGCACCGCAGGGCAAGGACAATAAGGATGTCACCGTCCTCACCCAGACCGGCGCGCCGCAGCAGACCGCCGAGCAGATCGTCGCCAACAGCGATTCCTATATCGAGCGGATCAAGACTCAGCTGAACCTTACGGCTGATCAGGAGAAGCACTGGTACGGCTTCTCGAGCGCAATGCACTACCTTGGGCATAATGGTGCAGAGCGGCTCAACTTGCGGGTTGCGCGCGCCAAGCGGGATCCGCCCGACGACATTATCGAGCAGATGCGCAACGAGGCGCAGTTCCTGATCGACCGCGCCGCCGACCAGCGCAATGTCGCCGACGCCGCTGAGCCGCTGTTTTCGAGCCTCGATGACAAGCAGAGGCAGGTCTTCATTCAGGAGATGGTGCGGCTGAGCCACGAGCGAGGATTGGATTGATCAAGTTGAATCGGATCGGGCGCGTGTGAATTAACGGCGCCCGCCACGAATTCGTGAATCTTCTCCGCAATTGAGTTATGATTAGTTTGGCAAGCTGACTGCGGGGTTGATATGGCGGACGGACTCTCCGTTTTCCTGGTCGAAGACGAGGCGTTGATCCGGATGATGATCGCCGACATGGTGGTGGAACTCGGCCACCACGTCGTTGCGGAAGCGGACAATGTCCGGGACGCGAGCGCGTTCGCCATGACCGCGCAATACGATATGGCCATCCTCGACATCAATCTGATGGGCGTCTACGTCGATCCCGTCGCCGATCTGATCGAACGTCGCGGAAAGCCGTTCATGTTCGCCACGGGGTACGGTCCGGAACTGCTGCCGTCCTTGCTCCGGCGCAGGCCGATCCTGCGCAAGCCGATCGCAATGGATCAGCTCAAGGCGATGATCGATTCCATGTTTCCGGGAGCCCCGGTCAAAGCGCCGCACTGAGTGACGGCAAGGCGCCGCACTGGTGACGGCGAAGACGCCGCACTGAGATAGCCCAACGAAAATGGCCGCCCGTCAGGGGCGGCCATTTCGCGGCAGAATTTGTCGCGTCTCACATCAGGCCGGCGCTGAGGTCGACGCCGTACGCCATCAGGCCGAACGAGGCGACCAGGCCCGTGCAGCAGAACAGCAAGATGGTCTTGAAGGACGAATCGGCGAAACGCGTTTCGACGACGGCCGGCATCGCGGCGATCGAAATCATGCTCATGTCATTGCCCCCTTGTTGACCCTGAATTGCATCAGGTGAGGGAACCCTAGAGCAAAAAGTTTGACGTCAGATTGCGGGGCATCCTTAACGGAATCCCAATTGGATCCCGCGTTCTCGGGCGCCGCGGCCCGGATTGCAAGTCTCAGTTGCGGCCGTTCTTCAGCACCCTGGCAATGGTGTGGGCGGTCATGGCCGCGCGGTCGGAAGCGCGCTGGGCAGCCAGCCGGTCTCGTGCCTTTTCCTCGATCAGAAGGTCGATCAGGGCCAGCCGCTTGTCTTCGTCATCCGCCTCGCTCAGCAGCCGATGATAGCGGTGATAGTCGAAACCCAAATCCTGCTTACGCATGTCACGCCCCCGCAACTACGCCACACACAAACACACGGCAGGATTGTTTCTCATCCGGAACACGCAGGCAAGCACGTTCCTGCATGGAACCGCGCGCGCGCGGCAATCAGCTGTGTATTAATGGAACCATGAGCAGGGGAGGACGACCGACTTCAGTTTGGATTGGAGTCGGCGAACATCTTCAGGCCGACGAAGCTCGCGTCTGGCTTGGTCACGAGCTTGGTCGGGATGTTGCGCAGATAGTCCTGGAAGCGCCCCTTGGCTTCGAAGCGCGCCCGGAACGCAGAGGCGAGAAGGAACTCGGGGAAGCGCGGCGCGATTCCGCCGGCGACATAGACACCGCCGCGGGCACCGAACGTCACCGCGAGATTGCCGGCGACCGACCCAAGGATGGCGCAAAACATCTCCAGCGTCGCGCGGCTGACGGGACAGGTGCCTTCCAGCGCGGCCTTGGTGATGGCGGCAGCGTCGCGGTGGGGCACTTGGGCGCCGTCAACCTCAGCCAAGGCCTCGTAGAGGTTTTGTAGCCCGGAACCCGAGAGCGCGCCACGCTCGATGGAGACGTGGCCAAGGCGTCGCCGCAAGCACGCAATCACACGTTCCTCGCGCTCGTTCTCCGCCGGCAGGGTCGCATGTCCTGCTTCGGTGACGACGGCGAGGCGCGCGCCATGGCGTTCGACCAGACAGGAGACGCCAAAGCCGGTTCCGGGGCCGACCACCAGCCACGGCTCTCCGGGCAGGCCATCCTGTCCGCCGAGCGGGATCAGATCGGCAGGCCGCAAGGCGGGTAGGGACCAGGCCACCACCTCGAAATCGTTGAGCACATGGACGCTGTCGAAGCCGAGAGCCGGCTGCAGCTCGTTGCCGTCGATGACCCAGGGACTGTTGGTCATGACGCAGCGGTTGTTGGTGACGGGACCCGCCACGGCCAGTACGGCTCTTTGCGGCTGCTCGCCGCCGGACCGGCGCGCCAGCACGTCCGCGATGGCTTCCCGAACGGTCGGGAAGTCGGCGACCTTCACATAATCGATCGGTCCGGTCTGGTCGCCGTTGCCGAGGTCGCCGCGGCCCAATTCGCTCCGGATCAGCGCGAAGCGCGCATTGGTGCCGCCGATATCGGCGAGAAGTATCTGTCCTGTCTTGCCGATATTCATGACTTCGTGGCCGTCGCCGCCTTGCGGCACGACAACCCTGTCCTCCAGTCCTTCGACCCGATCCGCGCAGTCACGGACAGTGCGAGAATCCGCCCTTGGGTGCGCCTAGTCAACACGGACAAGGCCAAACCGTTGCATCATGGCGGTCTTCCCATGACCAATTCGCGCGGGGCTTCGCACCGCGCGGGCGGTTGCGAAGCTGCGCGGGAAGGCCGACACTCAGGGGACTTGTCCGGCGCCGGCGCGCCGGGCACATCGAATGAGACCGGCGATGAAGATTTCCGACCGCGACGTGCTGCTGGTGATCGACGTGCAGAACGACTTCTGCACCGGCGGGGCGCTTGCCGTTCCCGGCGGCGAGAAGGTCGTCCCTGCCATCAACCGAATCGCCCAAAAATTCGCCAATATGGTGCTGACCCAGGACTGGCATCCGCGCGACCACGTCTCGTTCGCGCCGAACCATGCGGGCAAGCAGCCGTTCCAGACCATCGAGCTTGACTACGGCACCCAGGTGCTCTGGCCGGCGCACTGCGTGCAGGGTACCTCAGGCGCGGAGTTCCATCGCGATCTCGACGTGGTCAAGGCGGGCCTCGTGGTGCGCAAGGGCTTTCGCCGTGGCATCGATTCCTATTCGGCGCTGTTCGAGAACGACAAGCGGACGCCGACGGGCCTGCTTGGATATTTGCGCGAACGCGAGCTGAAGACCGTGTTCGTCGCCGGCCTCGCGCTTGATTTCTGTGTCCGCTTCTCGGCGGAGGATGCCCGCAAGGCAGGGTTCGAGGTCGCCGTCATCGAGGACGCCTGCCGCGGCATCGATCTCGACGGCTCGGTCGCCGCGGCCCATCGGAGTTTTCGCGACCTCGGCATCTCCATCGTGAGCCTCGAGGCGTTCCTGTGACAATCGTGAGATAGCTATGGTGAAGCAGGCCGGCAAACAGAGCGGCGCGCAGGGGCCCGTCCCGGACGATCCGCTGATGTGGCCGTTTGCAGCGGCGCGCCTCGCCATGGACAGCTGCTTCTGGTGGCTGGAGCGCAGTCCGGCGGAGCAGGACGATAGCACTCTGCCCTGGACGACCCCGAGCACCGTCGCGCTCGAACTCGCGACCATGCGCCTGCGCGATTGCTCGCAGGCGCGGTCCGGTCAGCCGACGCTGGTCTGCGCGCCCTATGCGCTGCATCGGGCCCTGATCGCCGATTTCGCCCCCGGCCACAGTGTGGTGCAGTCGCTGCAAACCGGCGGCATCGACAGGGTCTATCTCACCGACTGGCGGTCGGCGACGCCGGATATGCGCTATCTCTCGATCGACAGCTATCTCGGCGATCTCAACGTCGCCATCGACGAGATCGGCGCGCCGGTCGATCTGGTCGGCTTGTGCCAGGGCGGCTGGCTGTCGCTGCTTTATGCGGCGCGCTTTCCGGCCAAGGTGCGGCGGCTGGTGCTGGTCGGCGCTCCCGTGGATATGTCGATTGAATCCTCGTTGTGCCGGCTCACCCGCAACGCGCCCGAGATGGTCTACGACCAGCTCGTCGCACGCGGCGGCGGCAATGTCCGCGGCGAGGAGATGCTGCGCTTCTGGTCCAAGGCGCCGAACCGCGACGATATCGTAACGGCGTTGCAGAGAGACCTGTCGGACGGGGAGGGCGCGGCGCTGCTCGCGCGGTTCGACCGCTGGAACGCCGAGACGCTCGATCTGCCGGGCAAATATTATCTGGAGATCGTCAACCGGATTTTCCGGGAGAACCAGATCGCCGGCAGCAGTTTCGTTGCGCTTGGCCGCACGGTCGATCCGAGGGACGTCAAGGCGCCGGTCTTCCTGCTGGCCGGGCTCGACGACGAGGTCGTGCCAGCTGCGCAGGCGCTCGCCACCGCCGGTCTCCTCGGCACGCCGCCGGCCTTCGTTGCGGCGGCGTCCGAGCCGAGCAATCACCTCGGCCTGTTCATGGGCGCGCGCACCCATGCGCACGCCTGGCCGCGGATCGCCGCGTGGCTGCGCGACGATCTGTCCGGCGTGCTGGCCCGCAGCGCCTGAGCTCGCCAAGGTGCTGGGCAAACCAAGGCCGGGCAGACCACGACGCAAATCCGTTATGCATGACGGCGGATGGCCTGCACGGGACCGGGTCGATGGGCTACATAGGGTCTGGAGCTGACGGCTTCGGCAGCGAAGAGATTAAGGTACTGCGCTCGATGACTTTCCACTCGATCTACGCCCACGGATTTGCGCGCGTGGCGGCCTGTGTCACCACGTCCCATGTCGCCGATCCCTCGGCCAACGCAAAGGCCGTGCTGGCGGCGGCCAATGCCTGCCATGAGCAGTCGGTGGCGGTCGCGGTGTTTCCCGAGCTGTGCCTGTCCGGCTATGCGATCGAAGACCTGGTCAAGCAGGATCCGCTGCTCGATGCGGTCGAGCGCGGCCTCGTAGGCCTCGTCGAGGCCTCCGCGGGACTGATGACGGTCCTGATCGTCGGAGCGCCGCTGCGCTTTGGTCATCGCATCTACAATTGTGCCGTCGTCATTCACCGCGGCAACATCCTCGGCGTGGTGCCGAAGACCTATCTGCCGACCTACCGCGAATTCTACGAAGGGCGGCATTTCGCCTCCGGCGCCGGTATCGCCGGCGAGACGATTGCGTTCGGCGGGCTGCACGCGCCGTTCGGCGTCGACCTCTTGTTTGCGGCTGAGGACGTTCCGGGCCTCACCATCGGCGTCGAGATCTGCGAGGACATGTGGATTCCGGTGACGCCGGCCTCGGAGCTGGCGCTTGCGGGCGCGAGCGTGCTGATCAATCTCTCGGGCAGCCCGATCACGATCGGCCGGGCGCGCTCGCGCGCGCTTCTGTGCCAATCGACATCGGCGCGCTGCCTCGCGGCGTACGTCTATTCGGCCGCTGGGGCCGGGGAATCGACCACGGATCTTTCCTGGGACGGCCAGACCTCGATCTATGAGAACGGCGTGCTGCTGGCCGAGGGCGAGCGGTTCCGCCAGGGCGGCCAGATCACGCTGGCCGACGTCGATCTCGATCTGCTCAGGCAGGAACGTGCCTCGATGGGGACGTTCGACGACAACCGCCGCCAGCGCGAGGCATTTTTCCGCAAAGTGACATTCGCCCTGAAGCCGCCGGCCGCCGACATAGGCTTCCTGCGCAAGGTCGAGCGCTTTCCGTTCGTGCCGAGCGACGAAAGCCTGCTCGAGCAGGATTGCTACGAAGCCTACAACATCCAGGTCGCCGGGCTCGTGCAACGCATGCGCGCCACCGGCACCAAGCGCGTCGTGATCGGCGTCTCGGGCGGGCTCGATTCCACCCATGCATTGATCGTCGCCGCCAAGGCGGTCGACCTGCTCGGCCTGCCGCGTGAGAACATCCTGGCCTACACCATGCCGGGCTTTGCCACCGGCAGCGAAAGCAAGTCCCATGCATTGGCGCTGATGCAGGCGTTGCAGACGAGCTGGCAGGAGCTCGATATCCGCACCACGGCGACGCAGATGCTGAAGGATATCGGCCATCCCTTCGGCAACGGCCAGAAGGTCTACGACGTCACCTTCGAGAACGTGCAGGCGGGCCTGCGTACGGATTACCTGTTCCGGCTCGCCAACCATCACGGCGGCATCGTGATCGGAACCGGCGATCTCTCCGAGCTCGCGCTCGGCTGGTGCACCTATGGCGTCGGCGACCAGATGGCACATTACAACGTCAATGCCGGCGTGCCGAAGACACTGATCCAGCACCTGATCCGCTGGGTGATCTCATCGAAGCAGTTCAGCGACGACGTCAACCGGACGCTTGGCTCGATCCTGGCCGCCGAAATCTCGCCCGAGCTGGTGCCGGTCGAGCCCGGCCAGAAGCCGCAGAGCACCGAAGCATCCGTCGGCCCTTACGAGCTGCAAGATTTCAACCTGTTCTACACGCTGCGGTTCGGCATGCGTCCGTCCAAGATCGCCTTCATGGCGCAGCACGCGTGGAAGGATGTCGCCAAGGGCGAATGGCCGCCGGCGTTCCCAAGCGACCGGCGCAAGGCCTATGATCTCAAGGACATCCGCCGCTGGCTCGAGGTGTTCCTGCGCCGCTTCTTCGCCTTCAGTCAGTTCAAGCGCTCGGCGATGCCGAACGGCCCGAAGGTCTCTGCGGGCGGCTCACTGTCGCCCCGCGGCGATTGGCGCGCGCCGTCGGATTCGAGCGCGGCGGCCTGGCTCGAGGATCTCGAGCGGAACGTGCCGAACTGATCGGGACGGCGGATCGTTGGGGAGATGATCTGATGTCGGCAGGGGATGGAGCGGAAGCGGAGGAGGCCAGGGTCGTCAACGGCCTCTACATCTTCGACATCGAGATGCGCGACGGTAAGCGCGGGCAGGCGAGGGGCGTCGTCGTGCTGTGCGACGGACGCATCATGGGTGGCGACAGCTATTTCTACTACACCGGCACCTACACCTTCCGGAACGGCAAGTGGCGGGGCGACATGATCGTCAATCAGCACACCGAAGCGGTCGGCAGGACGCTTGCGTTCGGCGGCAGGGAGGTCACCTGCGGCTTCTCGGGCGACTACTCCGCCGACGGTGCCGAAGTCGAGGGCATGGCGCTGGTCGGCAAGACCAGCGTGACATTCACGGCCCGCCTCACATTGAAGGACGCGATGTAAATCCGCGTGATCGGCCCTCGTTCCTGTTCAGGAACCTTCGCACCCACAGAGCGTTCGCGTCTGTTATTGCGAATTGTCGAGGAGAGGGACCATGCGTCAACACTTGATGTTATCGACTGCGGCCGTCGGGCTCATGCTCGCGTCCGGCATCGCCTACGCCCAGGCGCCCGGTGAGCGCAGAGACGAGCCAAAACGGACCGAGGAACCGGCGAAAAGCGCCGCGCCCCAGCGCGGTAGTGCAGCTCAAGAACGCGTCCAAGATCGCGCCCAGGGCGCCCAGGAGCGACTGCAGGGCGCCGGCCGCGAAGAGAAGGGCGGCGGCCGCCGTGCGGAGGAAGAGAAGGGACGACCGGGCACCGCCGCTGAACGCGGCCAGCCCAATGTGAAAGAGCAGGCCCAGGAGTCTCGCGAGCCATCGCGAGATCGCAACCGAGAAGCCGACACGGCGAAACAAGGTCGCGAGACCGGCAAGAGCAGCGCCGAGACGAAGCAGGACAAGTCTGCGCCGCAGAAATCAACCGCCGAGTCCGAGAAATCCAAGAGCGGTCCGGCTGGCCAGCAGAACGAGCGGACGGGAGCTGCGGCCAACCAGAAAGAGCAGAACCAGCCTCCGCGCAATGCGGCCGAGCAACAGCCGGCGCAACAGAACAACCGGCCGGCCACCGCGACGGACACGAACCGCGCAGCTCCGACCAACAATGCGCAAACCGCGCCTTCCGGCACGCAAACCAATCAAGCCAATCAGACCACCCAGACCAACACGCAGGTTGGTCAGCAGACCAGCGTGACCACCGAGAAACAGGTGCGGATGTCCGAAACGGTGAGCCGTGCGCGGTTGGCGCAGCCCGAGCGCAACCTGAACATCTCGATCCGGATCGGCGAGACGATCCCGCCGCGCGTGCGTCTCTACCGGCTGCCGCCCGAGATCGTCACGATCGAGCCCCAATATCGGGATTACGAGTATTTCGCGACCGATGATGACGTCGTCATCGTGGAGCCGCGGACGCATCGCATCGTCAGCCAGGTGCCGCGCGATCCGTCGCGAGCCCGCGCGCAGATGGGCGGCGCGGCCTCGTCGAACGTGGCAGCCGCCGGCAGCGCAACGAGCAATAGCGTGAATTGTCAGATCATGCGGCGTGATGCGTCGGGCAATGTCGCCCAGGCAGAGCCGTCAACTGTCGGCTCGACCGCGCGCATGGATTCGCTGAGCGTGACGGTTCAGATGCCGGATGGCAGCTCGTCCACACCGGTCGCCCTTGGGGCGGCCGCCGGCAATATCGTGGTCGCGACGCAAGGGCAGGGCGACTGCACGGTGACGATCGAGCCGCAAACGCGCTGATCGAAAGCCGACGCTGAAACGACAACGCGCCGCCCGGATGCCCCAACCGGACGGCGCGTTGCTGCGTTCAATCTGAAAGTTTCGCGGTCCGGAGTGCCTAGGAGTCCGGACCTCGTCACCTTGCCCCAGCCTTCAATCCCCCGCCCCATGTGGTCCCCCAACCCCATGTAGCGCGATCAGAGGGTGATGCCCGTGGAAGTAGCCGCCGATCGATGCACGCGATGTACGTGACATCGCGATAGGATTCCATTCCGGATCACTACGGACACAGATACCGCTTGCCATGTGCCCGTTCTGCATCGGTGGTCTGATCGCTGTTGCCTGATCTACCGCACGCGAGGGGCAGGATGTCCACACCTCCTCGGCGCCGCTGAACCGCGATTTCACGGGCCTGTCATTGAACTGGTCTAGCGCTGCTCCCTGTCATCGCCGACAGCCAAGGAGCAAGCCATGTCGAAGCCGGTGCTGGGCGCCGCATTGTCCATCAAATCGATCCCCGCCCATCGGGACTGGCTTCTCGATCGGCAGCGCGATCTCGAAATCCAGGATTTCTTCCGCGCCGATCTACTCGACAGCGATTGGCGCAGCACGGCCGGCGAGATCAAGCAGATGCTGTCGGGCCATACCGGCCGGCTCGGCATTCACGGGCCGTTCTGGGGCTTCAAGATCGACAGCCACGATCCCATGATCCGCCAGGCCGTGACCAAGCGCCTGCTTCAGGGCCTCGATGCCGCCGAGTTCCTGGGCGCGACGCAGATGGTGATCCATTCGCCGTTCACGACCTGGGACCACAACAATCTCGATCTCTATCCGGACAATCGCGGCAACCTCGTCGAACGCGTCAAGGCGACGCTTGCCGAGGTGATCGCGCGCGCCGAGACCATCGGCTGCGAGCTCGTCATCGAGAACATCGAGGACAGGGATCCGCGCGACCGCGTGCGCCTCGCTAAGGCGCTGGAAAGCGCCAAGGTCCGCGTCTCGCTCGACACCGGACATGCCAACTACGCCCACATCTCCACCGGCGCGCCGCCGGTCGACTATTACGTCGAGACCGCTGGCGACATGCTGACCCATGTGCATCTGCAGGACACCGACGGCTTTGCCGACCGGCACTGGGCGCCGGGCGAGGGCAACATCCCCTGGGTCGCCGTGCTCCGCGCCCTGGGACGGCTGAATTCCAACCCGCGGCTGATCCTCGAACTCCGCAACCACGACGACGTCCGCGCCGGCGCTGCCCATCTCGCCGCGCTCGGTCTCGCCGAATAACCGCATCATCTGGGGCTACCGCCATGAGCAAATTCACCCGTCGCACCATCCTGAAAACCGGCGGCGCCGCCGCAGGCACATTGCTGCTGCCGCGTTTTGCCATCGCGCAGGGCGACAACCGTCCGTCGGTGACGATCGCCGTGCAGAAGGTGACGAATGCGAACGTGCTCGACGTGCTGCGCGAACAGTCCAATGTCGGCGAGCGCGTGTTCTTCTCCTCGATCTGGGAAGGCCTGATCTCCAAGAACTGGCGCGGCAACCTCGAGGCCGTGCCCGGCCTTGCCACCGAATGGCGCCGCATCGACGACCAGACCGTCGAGGTGAAGCTGCGCCAGGGCGTCAAATTCCACAACGGCGACGAGCTGACCGCAGAGGACGTCGTCTTCACCTTCAGCCGCGAGCGCATGTTCGGCGAGACCGAGGCCAAGAGCCGCTCGACGATCCAGGCCTTCGAGAAGATCCCGACGCCGCGTCCGGGAAAGGAATTGCCGCCGGACGTGCCGGCCGTTGCCCGCCGCATCTGGCCGGACCTCGTGCGCGTCGATGCCGTCGATAAATACACCGTGCGCTTCTACAACGCGACGCCCGACGTCACGATCGAAGGCCGGTTGTCGCGCTACGGCTCCGACATCATGAACCGCCGCGCCTGGGACGAATCCGCGAGCTATCTCGACTGGGCGCGCAAGCCGGTCACAACCGGCCCCTACAGGGTCGTCGAGCTCAAGCCCGACGTGTCGCTGACCCTCGAAGCGCATGACGAATATTGGGGCGGTCGTCCGCCGCTCAAGCGCATCCGCTTCCTGGAAGTGCCGGAGGTTGCCAGCCGCATCAACGGACTCTTGTCGGGTGAATATCAGTTCGCGTGCGACATCCCGCCGGACCAGATCGCCGGCATCGAGAAGAATGCCGCGTTCGAAGTGCAGGGCGGCACCATCCTCAATCACCGCCTGACCGTGTTCGACAAGAATCACGCCCAGCTTGCCAATCCACTTGTCAGGCGCGCCTTTACCCACGCGATCGACCGCCAGGCCATCGTCGACAGCCTGTGGGCCGGCCGCACCCGCGTGCCGAACGGCCTGCAATGGGAATTCTACGGCGACATGTTCAACGCCGACTGGAGCGTGCCGGCCTATGATCCGAAGCTCGCGCAGGATCTGCTCAAGCAGGCCAATTACAAGGGCGATCCGATTCCCTATCGGCTGCTCAACAATTACTACACCAACCAGGTCGCGACCGCGCAGGTGCTGGTGGAAATGTGGAAGTCGGTCGGCCTCAACGTCCAGATCGAGACCAAGGAAAACTGGTCGCAGATCATGGAGCGCGCGCCCACACGCGCCGTGCGCGACTGGTCGAACTCGGCCGCCTTCAACGATCCGGTCTCCTCGCTGGTCGCCCAGCACGGCCCGAACGGTCAGCAGCAGCAGATCGGCGAGTGGACCAATGTCGAGCTGAACAAGCTTTCCGAATTCCTGGAGACCTCGATCGACCGTGCCGCCCGCAAGAAGGCGTTCCGCCGCATGCTGGAGATCGCCGAGCGCGAAGACCCCGCCTACACGGTGCTGCACCAGAACGCGACCTTCACGGCCAAGCCTAAGTCGATCAAGTGGAAGGCATCGCCGGCGTTCGCGATGGATTTCCGCGCCGGCAATTTCGAGGCGTGAGGTGTCGCCGCTGGTCAGCATTGCAGGCCTGAGCGTCGCCTTCAGCGGCGTGCCGGTCCTGCGCGGTGTCGATCTCGCTCTTGGCAAGGGCGAGGCTCTCGGCCTCGTCGGCGAGTCCGGATCGGGCAAGTCGGTGACGTGGCTTGCCGCGCTCGGGCTGTTGCCGCGGCATGCCAAGGTCTCGGGCTCGGTGCGGCTCGACGGACGCGAGATCCTCGGCGCGCCGGCCGCCGAGCTCGACCAGGTCAGGGGCGGGCGCGTCGCGATGATCTTCCAGGATCCGGCGAGCGCGCTCAACCCGGTCTTGACCATCCGCAAGCAGCTCTGCGAAGCGCTGGCGCTGCATCGCGATCTCCAAGGCAATGCCGTGAAGGCGGAAGCGCGACGGCTGCTCGATCTCGTCGGCATTCCCGACGCAGGCCGGCGGCTGGAGGCCTATCCGCACGAATTCTCCGGCGGCCAGGTCCAGCGCATCATGATCGCGATGGCGCTCGCCGGAAATCCGGACCTCCTCATCGCGGATGAGCCGACCACGGCGCTCGATGCCACCATCCAGGCCCAGATCCTGGAGCTGCTCTCGACGGTTCGCCGCGAGATGGGCATGGCGATGGTGCTGATTAGCCACGATCTCGGCGTCGTCGCCGAGAATTGCGACCGCGTCGCGGTGATGTATGCCGGCCGCATCGTCGAGCAGGCCCCCAGCAACCAGCTGTTCGCCGATCCCGTGCATCCCTATGCCCAGGGCCTGATCGGCGCGCTGCCGCCGCTCGACGGCCCGCGGCGGCGTCTCACCGCCATTCCCGGCACCGTGCCCGATCCCGCGATGATGCCTGATGGCTGCGCCTTCGCGCCGCGTTGCACGCTGGCGTCCGAGTCCTGTGGCCATACCGCGCCGAGCCTGGCGCCGATCGCGGACGGCCGCACCGTTGCCTGCATCCGCGCCGAGGCCTCACGCCGCGCATTGCTCGGGATCGCCGCCGAATGAGCCCGCCGCTCGTCGAGGTGTCCGAGATCTCGCGCAGTTATTCGATGCGCTCCGGCATGTTCGGCCGCAGCACGGCCGTCCATGCCGTCGACGGCGTTTCGCTGACGATCCCCAAAGGCGAGACACTCGGCCTCGTCGGCGAGTCCGGCTCGGGCAAGTCGACCACTGGGCGTATCGTGCTCGGCCTGGAGCCGCCCGATAGCGGCGAGGTGAAGTTCGACGGCAAGCCGATGGCGGCGCTGGGCACGGCGGCTTGGCGCGCGCAGCGGGCACGCATGCAGATGATCTTCCAGGACCCGCTGGGCGCACTGGACCGGCGTTTGCCGGTCGCGGCGCAAATCCGCGAGCCCCTGGACATCCACGGCCTCGGCACGCCCGACGCGCGCGAGGAGCGTGTCCGCGAATTGCTGCGCGCCGTCGAGCTCACCCCGGCGCATGGCGCGCGTTACCCGGGCGCGCTGTCCGGCGGCCAGCGTCAGCGCATCGTGCTGGCGCGGGCGCTGGCCACAAAGCCCGATTTCCTGGTCTGCGACGAGCCGGTCAGCGCGCTCGACGTCTCGATCCAGGCGCAGGTGGTGAACCTGCTTTGCGATCTCCAGGCCCAGCTCTCGCTCACCTTGCTGTTCATCAGCCACGATCTGCGCGTCGTCAGGCAGATCAGCAATGTCGTCGCCGTGATGTATCTCGGCCGCATCGTCGAGATCGGCAGCGCGGACGATCTGTTCGCGCGTCCCGAGCATCCCTACGCCCAGGCGCTGGTCTCCGCTTCGCCTGCGCCGGGCCGCCGCAGCGCAGGCCGTATCGTGCTGGCAGGCGATCCTCCGAACCCGGCCGCGCGACCCCAAGGCTGCGCCTTCCATCCGCGCTGCCCGCACGCGGTCGCGCGCTGTGCGCGCGAGGTGCCGGCGCTCGCGGCCGTCGGCGGCAACAGGCAGGTCGCCTGCCATCTCGTCACGGGCGCCGAGACACGGGACGCGGCGTGATGGGACGCTATTTCGCCATTCGCATTGGACGTGCAGCGTTGACGATCGTGCTCGTCGTCACCTTCGCCTTCGTCGTGCTGCGCTTGTCAGGCGATCCCGCGCTGATGATCCTGGGGCCGGAGGCGCCGCCCGAGGTGCTCGCGGCGTTCCGCAAGGCCTGGGGCCTCGATGATCCCATCTGGTTTCAGTATCTCGATTACTTCGGCGCCATCGCCAAGGGCGAGCTTGGCCGCTCCATGCGTGACGGGCGACCCGCGATCGAGCTGGTGCTGGAGCGGATTCCGGCGACGCTGGCGCTGACCTTGCCGGCCTTTGCCTTCAAGGTCGCGCTCGGCGTTCCCGCCGGCATCTACGCCGCGCTGCATCGGGGCTCGGGGATCGACCGCGCCGTCATGATGACCGCGGTCGCGGGCTTCACCGTCCCGAGTTTTGTCCTTGCGCTGCTGCTGGTACTGGTTTTCGCCGTGCAACTCGGCTGGCTGCCCTCGGGCGGGCAGGACAGTTGGCGCCACGCGATCCTGCCCATCGCAACGCTGAGCCTCGGCGGTGCCGCCGTGCTGGCGCGCTTCACCCGCAGCGCGATGCTGGAGGTGCTGGGCCAGCCCTATATCCGCACTGCCTCGGCCAAGGGCATGCCGTGGCGCAGGGTGGTGACGTCGCATGCGCTGCCGAACGCGGCGATCCCGACCGTCACCATTTTGGGGTTCATGGTGGGCGCGCTGATCGCGGGCGCGGTCGTGGTCGAGAGCGTGTTTGCCTGGCCGGGAGTAGGGCGGCTTCTCGTCGTCGCCGTCGCCAACCGCGACCTCGCCGTCGTGCAATGCATCCTGCTGCTGGTCGCGATGACCATGGTCACGTCCAACCTCATTGTCGACTTCCTCTACGGCTTCCTCGATCCGCGCCTGCGCGCCAAAGGAGCCCACGCATGACCGACACGACGCTGAAGGACACGGCCGTCCGCCGCATCAGCCTGCCGGCGATCCCGGTCTCGGTCACGCTCGCGGTGACCTGGATCGTCGCGGTGCTCGTGATCGCCGCCTTCGCCGAGAAGATCGCGCCCTACGGCTACACTCAGCTCGATTTGCGCAACCGCTTGGCCGCGCCCGGCAATGCCGCGCATTGGCTCGGCACCGACGAACTCGGCCGCGACGTGCTGTCGCGGCTGCTCGTCTCCATCCGCATCTCGCTGCTGATCGCCTTCGGCGCCACCGCGATCTCGGCCGTGGTCGGCACCACGCTCGGCTTCCTCGCCGCGCATTTCCGCGGCGCGGTGGAGCAGCTCGTGCTGATGCTGACCGACTTCCAGGCCAGCATGCCCTTCCTGATCATGGCGCTCGCGGTGCTCGCCTTCTTCGGCAATTCGCTGCCGCTGCTGATTGGCCTGATGGGACTATTCGGCTGGGAGCGCTATGCCCGCATCGCCCGCGGCCTTGCCATCTCGGCCAATGCGCAAGGCTACGCCGCCGCGGTCCGCCAGTTAGGCGCGACGCCGCCCCGGATTTACCTCCGGCACATCCTGCCCAACATCGCCTCGACCCTGATCGTCTCGACCACGCTGGTCTTCCCCGAGGTGATCCTGATGGAGTCAGGCCTGTCCTTCCTTGGCCTCGGCGTGCAGCCGCCGATGACCAGCCTCGGCAACATGGTCGGCTACGGCCGCGAGTACCTGACCCGGGCGCCCTGGATCATGCTGGCCCCGGCCACCGCCATCGTGGTCACCACGCTGGCCGTCTCCGTGATCGGCGACTGGCTGCGCGACCGGTTGGATCCGACGTTGCAATAGCGCGACCGGCTTCAGCCGTGCGCCGACTTGCCGTCGCTTCGCGCGCGTTTGTCTAGTCTTGGTCTGGCCTTGGTCTAACCTTGGACCTCCGGCTTCTTGCCGCGCCCGAGCGCGAATTGACCGACGGGGCCTTCTATGTGCAATTCCTGCTGCGTCATTTTCGCGAACAGATCGATGTCGGTCGTCCCGATGGCGCAGCCCCCAAGGCCCATATCGGTCGCCGCCAGATAGAACGTCTGAATCAGGCTGCCGACATTCTTCAAGATCAACGAATATGCGATTGAGCTGTATTTCCAGGAGACCCGCCCAAAGCGCGCTGCGATTGTGATCAGGATTTGCGGCTGACGAGGCGCGTCCATGGCGAACTGAGCCGCCACCGAGAGAGCCTGGAGTTGTTGGGCAGAGGCGCTCATCGCAACCAGCGCGTGGCTCCCAGCATCGTAGTGGTAGAGTCCGCGCGCGAGCCCTTCGCAGTTGGAGACCGCCAGGTACAATTCCAGCTCGTACGCGCTGCCCGCCGAAGGATAGGGTCTCGTGCTGTAGGTGACTTCGGGGCCGCCATCAAAATACGGTTCGCTCTTCCATTCGGACAGAACGCGCGCGGTGGTGTCGAGGAACTGCGCGAGTTCGCGGAGCGTGACCGGATGCTTGTCGTCGAAATCCCGTGTTGAATGGCGTTCCCGCAACAGCTTCGGGAGGAGAGAGTTCGGCCCCGGGGAGGGGAATTTACGCAGGTCGATCTTGCTGCCGGGCCAGCGCGGACGCACCGCGGGCGGCGGCGGAACGACGCTCGCATAGGTGAAAGCGGCACCGACCGGATTGGCTTGCCGGCCCTCCGTGCTCCGCGTGTGAAATACCAGATCATGGAAATCCCAGAGAACGAGATTGCCGTCGCCTTCATCCACTCGCAAGCCGTCGCCGCCTTTCGTATCGAGCTTGAGCAGAACCTGGCTTTCGACCAGCAGTTCGAGCAGAAGAAGGTCGAAGGAGCGTGCCTTCGCCTTGAACTCGCCGATCTTCCGAGGCTGCGACAGCGCGGCAAGGGTAGCGGCGATGGCGGGATCGCCAATCTGGAACAGCGCGCCGGCGCGTGGCGATTCCAGCACCATCTCGTTGCCGCGCCGGCGCAGATAGGCAAAGCGCGACAACACAACGGTATCACGCTTGCCCAGCTTCGCGCGTCGCGGCCAGTAGTCGGGGACTTGAGGCTCGATGACCACGAGGTCCCGCTCGTCACGCGTGGAGGAGAGGCGGTATTCCAGAAGCCCCTGCCGGGCCAGGCGATGCACCAGTGCGTCGATTTCCCTGGCGAGGATGCTCTTGCCCGCAAACGAAGCGAGCGGAAGACCGGTGCTCAGGTGTCGCGCACGGTCCGTCGCAGCCTCGCTGAATTGTCCGAGGTTGACGGAATAGTCGCCCAGAGAGGCGGCAATGTTTCCGTCCGGCTGCATCCGGAGGGAGAAGCGATGGCTCAATCGGGCAGCAATGTCTGGCGCGATCTTCCTGTTCGGCTTTTTCGGGGGAGCGCGCACGAAGAGCAGGCCTTCAGGTGTGTGGAATGAATGACGTCAGATCACTTTCCGGTCGCGGCCGGTCCAACAATCCGAGCTTCACCGGCACATCGTAAAGGCGGCCCGGGGCGAAGCGGCGATAAAAATGACGCAAGCCGGGAACGAGCACTCTGACGACCGGAACCTCGACGTCGGGACGTGTCTGGTCGAGGACGAGGAAATCGTAACCCGCACGGGCGGCAATCTCGACGCAGGCGATGGCCTGGTCACGCGTGTTGTCGTGAAGCTTGAGGCTCGGCGCTGGAGGGACGATCGGACGATCGCTTGGTATCAGGAACGGGTAATCTTCCAGGCGCAGCGGTGTAACACCGTCGAGGGTCGGCTTTTCGCCGCTCGCACCGCCCATCATGCTGACGGACATGAATTGGGTCAGCTCGGTGAGGGAGCGAAGCAGGGCGATGCGGCGGTCGAAATGCGCGCCGGAACCGAACTCGATATGCTCGTGTCCATTCTGCATCCAGTGCATGATTGCCACGTAAGTCGGAATGCCGAGGTCGGTGGTGACATCGAGCACCCACAGCTTGCGCCCGGCTTCCGCAAATTGAGTCTGGAGATCCCGGACATAGAAATCGTCGAACTGCTCGAGGTCGACCTCGGCGCGCTGCACCCGGTTGTACCACCAGATCGCGTAGGCATCGCGTTCGATCAGTTCGAGGAAGCCCTGGACAATCGCTTCGTCGCGGGTGTTGCCGGCCGCGCAGCCGTTGGAATCCGTATGAAAGCCGCCATAAAAGAAGTACAGGAGGCCCGTCGGCAGATATTTGAAGCGTTTGTCGCGCAACGATGAGACGGGCGACCACTCGGTCCTCGTCGAAGGATCAAACGGCTCGGGAACCGGATGGGGATCGTCCGGTTGCTGGAGAAATCTGTTCTTGAACTGCGTTTCACTGAAGAGCTGCACATCGTTGGGAAGAAGCGCGTCGCCAGGCTCGAAATCGGCAAATCGACGCGTCGTCCTGATCTCATCGCCCTGGAAGATTCCCGAATAGCGTTCGATCGATTCCATCAGCGCGCTGGCTTCGCCTTGCTCGGCGGTCGAGCCCTTGCCAAAACTGCCGCCGCTCAATCCGGACCTGAGTTGGTCGATGCTCTGGGCCGGCGCGGAGAAATTATGCTGGGCGAAGTAGTTGGTGTTCATTGGCAGATCGACGTCGATTCGTTCGAGCCTGGTCACAACCCCTGTCAGCGGGCTCACATGCTTGCGGAAGCGCGACACCGTCGACCGCGACGTCACCGTGCGGTATCCACCGCTGGTCATGACGAGCCTCTTGCCCTCGTCAATTTCGACCAGGGCCGGTGATCGGCGCGGGTTGTTCAGCTTCCTGCTGCCGCAGGTCGGACATTGTGGACGTCGCGTCACGTAGTGCTTGATGATCGCGGCGCCGGTCAGGTCGAAACTTGCGATGTGATCGCACAAATCGGTGCGAAAATCCGATGCAATCGCCTTCGCGATTTCGACGGCCGCAAAATGGATTCCAGTCTGGCCGACGTTTTCTCTGACGAGCGGCGATATGGCAACCGCACGCGCCGGTCCCCGGTCAAGAAACCCCTTGATCTCCCGGTTGCGGATCATGCGATCGAACAGGCAGGTCCAGCAAGCGGTCTCGCCCGGTTTGAACACGGGCCCGACCAGCGGAAACGGGCCGGACGGCTGCACCAGCAACCAGGGCGTCTTGCCGGCCACGCGTTCCTGGTTCAGCTCGGCAAGTCGCCGGTCGAGATAGTCGTTCGCCAGCGTGATCGTGAGCTTCGGCGCTCGCTTGGCGATTTGAACACCGAGCTTGTTCAACGCCGCGGTCAGCTCCTTGGCGCCTTTGACGTCGATCGCCTCAATCCGGACGGGGCAATTGCGAAGATTTTGTTCCGCGATCTCAAGGGGCATGCCGAGGCTCGCCAGGAAGCCGCCGACGGTGTCGTCGAATGCTTTCGGGCTCTGCGCAACGACATATCGGCGATCAAGGAGCCGCTTGATCGCTTCGTCGATCTTGTTGGCCGGAAGGTGCTTCGAAAGCTGGCTAATGATTTCGGACCAAGCCTTGCCATGTTTTCCGATCGCGGTGGCCAAGGCACAATAGAGCTCGCCATGCAGGAAGAACTTGCGGTCCTCGGAATAAAGGCAAACCGCATCGGGAGGCAGTACATAGGCGGTGAAGTTCGGTGCAAATCGGAGAATGTCTTTGCGGGTCTGCCGCGGAGCGCGCGTCTTGCGAGTTGCAGTCATTGAGTCAGCACGATGATCCTGTTGCCGATGCGAGCGTCGTAGCGAAATCAAGCAATTGGCCGGCCCCTCTCTCGAGACCGGCCAATGACCTATCAACCCGTGAATTTGACATTCGGAAGGCGCCGAGGCCTAGCACACGCGGCAGCGGCCCCACGATGCGCAGCAACTCGCGCATGATACGGCGCATCCCACCACACCAACGCCACAGCCGACACCGCAGCCAACGGCACAACCCGCACAACGGCAACCGACGCCACATCGGCAACTACGGCAACCGCGACAGCCTCTGCAGCCGCGGCAACCGCCGCATCCGCGCCATGCCAGCTGCACGCGGCTGCCGGCGTTTTCCTTGTCGAAGAGATGGAAGGTGGCCAAGCTGACGTCAGCCATTTCCTCTTCATCGAGGGTGATTGCCTGACCGGTTCCAAAGTGGGGCAATTGCTGTAGGTCGGATGTGGGCACGGCGGACGCCGATGCGCCTCCCCCCAGCGAGAACGTCAACCCTGCGGCTCCGAACGCCGGCACGGCGACTTTGGTTACTCGCTTCTTCCCTTTAGAAGTCTTCTTCGCCTGCCGCATGGTCGAACCTCCGAGCATTGCAAGAAGCGTCCCAGCCGCGCTAAGCCTACTCTCAGGAAATAGCGCGAGCAACAATTTCGCGCACAAAAGCGCGGCGTCGCACGTGCAGGGTGTATTCATCTTCATGAACGGCATCGGCACGGCGGGTTGACACAACGCATCAACGATCCACGCTGTTGGTGCGCGTGCAACTTGGTGCAGTGCCGCAAGCGCACCGAAGCTCGAACAGGAGATCGGCGTGGTCGATCGATCAGGGCGTTTCGCTTGGTATGAACTCCTGACCACGGATGTCGCGGCGGCTGGCGCATTTTACCGCAAGGCCGTCGGCTGGGGCATGAAGGATGAATCGACCCCGAAACTGCCTTACACGGTGCTTCGTAGCGGCGGCGCTCCGCTGGGCGGACTTATGGATATCCCGGAGGAGGGGCGAAGATTGGGGGCGACGCCGCGGTGGATGGGATACGTCGCCGTCGACGACCTGGACGCGACCGCCGCGCAGATCAGGCGCCTTGGAGGCGCGATCCTTGTGCCGCCGACCGACACCAATATTGGCCGCATAGCAGTCGTTGCCGATCCGCAGGAGGCGACGTTCGGGCTGATCAAAGATCCGACATATGGCCGACGAAAGCCGGGCCGGCTGGACGAGCCGGGGCGTGTCGGCTGGCATGAGTTACTGGCTGCCGACCGGACCGTGATCTTCGATTTCTACAAAGAACTATTCGGTTGGCAGAAGGCCGAGGATCAAGGTGAACCAGCGGCCTGGTATCAATTGTTTTCGGCGGGTGGGCAGGCGATCGGCGGCATGCTCACGAAACTTCCGATCGTAACGCAGCCGAGCTGGCTGCATTACTTCAATGTCGACGACATCGGTGCTGCCATGAAGCATGTGAGCGCTGGCGGAGGCCGGATCCTCCAGGGTCCGATCGAATTGCCTGACGGCTGCTGGATCGCACGATGTGTCGATCCCCAGGGGGCCTTGTTTGCATTGCAGGGCGCCCGAGGTCAGACAAGCATTGAACCAGCCTCGACCTCGGAAATCGGCTGGTCCACCAAATGGGGTGGCATTGCCTCCCAAGGGAGAATTATGCTGCCCAAGCCGAAGCGCTAAGCTGCTGCGCCTGTCCGGCGCTGACGCGAGCAGCAATAACCCGCGCCGGGAGCAGGGGAGGCCTGCGTGGGGTCGATCTGGGCCGTTTCAGGGCAAGTTCCCGTTGCGCCCGCCCAGCCCGTGCGGTATCCGGCCAGAAAGGCCTGAGGCGGCTCCTGTTTTTCCCGCCCGGCCGGTCAAACCGAGGACGGAAACCGCCATGCCAGCCTATCGCTCCCGCACCACCACCCACGGCCGCAACATGGCAGGTGCCCGCGGCCTCTGGCGCGCGACCGGCATGAAGGACGCCGATTTCGGCAAGCCGATCATCGCGGTCGTCAATTCCTTCACCCAATTCGTGCCCGGTCACGTCCATCTCAAGGACCTCGGCCAGCTCGTCGCCCGCGAGATCGAGCAGGCCGGCGGCGTCGCCAAGGAGTTCAACACCATCGCGGTCGACGACGGCATCGCGATGGGCCATGACGGCATGCTCTACAGCTTGCCGTCGCGCGAGCTGATCGCCGACAGCGTCGAGTACATGGCCAACGCGCACTGCGCCGACGGCCTCGTCTGCATCTCCAATTGCGACAAGATCACCCCCGGCATGCTGATGGCCGCGCTGCGGCTCAACATCCCCGCCGTGTTTGTTTCCGGCGGGCCGATGGAGGCTGGCAAGGTCAAGCTGCAGGGCAAGACCAAGGCCGTCGACCTCATCGACGCCATGGTCGCCGCAGCCGATTCCAAGGTCAGCGACGACGACGTCAAGGTGATCGAGCGCTCGGCGTGCCCGACCTGCGGCTCCTGCTCGGGCATGTTCACCGCCAACTCCATGAACTGCTTGACCGAGGCGCTGGGCTTGGCGCTGCCCGGCAACGGCACGGTGGTGGCAACCCATGCCGACCGCAAGCGCCTGTTCGTCGAGGCCGGCCACACCATCGTCGATCTCGTCCGCCGCTATTACGAGCAGGACGATGCTTCGGTGCTGCCGCGCAACGTCGCCAACTTCAAGGCGTTCGAGAACGCGATGACGCTCGACATCGCCATGGGCGGCTCGACCAACACCGTGCTGCATCTGCTCGCCGCCGCCCATGAAGGGCAGGTGGAATTCACCATGAAGGACATCGACCGGCTTTCTCGGCGCGTGCCCGTGCTGTGCAAGGTCGCGCCGTCGGTCGCCGACGTGCATGTCGAGGACGTGCATCGTGCCGGCGGCATCATGGGCATTCTGGGCGAGCTCGACCGCGCCGGCCTGATCGACACCTCGGTTTCGACGGTGCACGCGCCGACCATGAACGACGCGCTGGAACGCTGGGACATCAAGCGCTCCAAGAGCGAAGCGGTCCGCACCTTCTTCCGCGCTTCGCCCGGCGGCATCCCGACCCAGGTCGCCTTCAGCCAGGAGCGCCGCTACGACGAGCTCGATGCCGACCGCGAGAAGGGCGTGGTGCGCGACCTCGAGCACGCCTTCAGCAAGGATGGCGGCCTCGCCGTGCTCTACGGCAACCTCGCGCAGGACGGCTGCATCGTGAAGACCGCCGGTGTCGACGCCTCGATCCTGAAATTCTCCGGCCCCGCGCGCGTGTTCGAAAGCCAGGATGCGGCCGTTGAAGGCATCCTGGGCGGCAAGGTCGTCGCCGGCGAGATCGTGGTCATCATCTACGAAGGCCCGCGCGGCGGCCCCGGCATGCAGGAGATGCTGTATCCGACCAGCTATCTGAAATCGATGGGCCTCGGCAAAGCCTGCGCGCTCGTCACCGACGGCCGCTTCTCCGGCGGCTCCTCCGGCCTGTCGATCGGCCATCTCTCGCCGGAAGCCGCCGAGGGCGGCAACATCGGCCTGGTGCGCACCGGCGATCGCATCGCGATCGGCATCCCGAACCGCAGCATCAGCCTAGAGGTCTCCGACGACGAGCTCGCCAAGCGCCGCGTCGCGGAAGAGGCGAAGGGCGATGCCGCCTGGCAGCCGGCTGCGCGCAAGCGCAACGTCTCGACCGCGCTGCAGGCCTACGCTGCGCTCACCACCAGCGCCGCGCGCGGCGCCGTGCGCGAGGTGAAGCGGCGTCCGAAATAACGCCTCGACCTAATCGAATCCTCCGGAGCGCTCGCGGTCCCCCCGCGAGCGCGCAGATGCGCTGTTGCAGGACAGAGATGTGAAGCCGGGACGGGGGACGCAAAGAAACGGCCCCCGCCTCCTGGGGTGTGGGCTATTGGGGGGTGGAGGCGGGAGCCGCTTTGCGAAGTGGGCACCCGACGTGCGGGCTCGCCCGCCAGGCCCTGTGAATTTAGTGTATTTGTGGTCACTTTGCTATTTAATTTTTATTTATTTTCGTTGTTTTTTTATTTAATCGTGCAATCCTAAGAAAAATAGCCGAAATCCATTTTTCCGAATCCGGCCAGGCGGTCGCGCCGTATCCTCCGCAACGGTCCGGATGCCATTAGCGGAGCAAGCCATGAGTCAATCTCCATCGCTCGTGCCGAACATGACGACAGACCGGGACGTCTATCTCGTGCTCGATGATTTCGGCCGGCGGCTCGGCCGCGCCTGGTGTGAAACTGCCGAGGAGGACGCCAATCGGGCGACCCTGCTCAGACATTTGGTCGAGGGGCAATATCTCCATCCGGCACGTGTTGTGGCCTTCAATACAGCGGAAGGATGGTCACGAGATGCCACCGCAGAAATAGCGGACGAGCTGCGCCGCCGCTTTGTCGAATTCGAGGAGACAGATCCCTCGTTGCTGGAGTTTTTGGAACGAGCGGCGAGGCGCTGAAGCTCGAGCTTGACGGAGGCCGATGAGCGCCTTTCGCGTTAATGCGCGTGGTCAATGAGTTCTTACCGGTCGGCCGCGATTGGCCGTTCGCATTAAGGATGCCCCGACGAAGTTCGGCAGCCCTGGATTTTGCGGCATATACTGCCTGCGACCTTCGCAAATCCATTTTTGGGCAACTGGGGCACCACCGCAATGTCGCGTACTCTCGCTGTTGTTTTCTCGACCGCCGTCGCCGCGATTTCCATGACGGGCGCAGCCTCCGCCGGCTGCTACAATTGCTACGCACCGCCGCCGTGCCAGACCTGCTATCAGCAGCAATACGTCGCGCCGCAGTACCGCACCGTCGATGAGACCGTGATGGTCTCCCCGGGCTCCGTCGTCGCGCATCGCACGCCCGCGCAGTACCGCACCGTGATGGTCCCGCAGACCGTGATGGTCGCGCCGCCGAGCGTCCAGTACGAGCGCATCCCCCCGCAATACGCCACGCGCCAGCGCGTCCAGATGGTCTCGCCGGGGTATTCCTATTACGCCCCGGTGCAGATGGGATGCGCGTCCTGCGGGTACTGAGCTGACGCAGTCACGAAGAACATTCGCGCGGCGCTCCTAACTGGGCGCCGCTTTCTTTTGCGCAGTATAAAAGGGAGCGGATCTTTGAACCGGTAAGCCCTTGTTGCCGAGCTACATGCACCAAAGGACAGAGTGCGGCAGTGTTTTGCGCGGAGTTTGAGGCGTCGTCCGAGAGATTCTATCGGGTCAGCGTCAGTACCATATGGACCGTATCAGGTTCGCGGCGTTCTACGCGTTCGAACCCAAATCTGCCAAGAACCCTGAGCATCGCAGCGTTGTCCGGCAGCACCTCCGCGGTCAGTTCCTTCAGCTTGGCTTCGCGGGCAAGGCTGATCAGGTGACGCAGCAGCAGTCCGCCGATGCCGCGTCCTTGCCAGGCGTCGATCACCATGAAGGCCGTCTCGGCGCAGCCCGGCCCGGCTGCGACATATCGCGCGCCGCCCACGATGGTGCTCCGACCTGCATTCGCCACGCACGCGACCAGCGCCACATGGTTCTTGAAGTCGACGTCGACGAAATAGGCGCGCTCCTTCTCGGAGAAATGACGTTTTAGCATGAAGAAGCGGCGCTGGAGGGACTGTGTGCCCACCTCGCCAAGCGCGGCCAGCATGGCGGCCTCGTCATCTGGCCGGAGAGCACGGATCTCCACGGCCGTACCGTCGCGGAGCTGTTCGTTTCGCGCGTAGTTTGCTGCATTCAACATGCGTTCGCGTCGCAATTGTTGAGCCGTTTCGTGACCACGGCACCCGTCCCATCAAGCCGCCTTCAGTCCTTTGCCGGTTGATTTGGATCAAGCCTGCGGTCCCGGTCCGGCCGCTAGGCTTTCCGCATGGAGCCAACCAGCCGGGCGCAGGCCTCAAACCTTGAAGACACTTCGCCAACTTTTTTCCACCAGCGACGTCGTTCAGCTCGTGATCCGGCTCGGCTTGCTTGCGCTGCTGATCCTGTGGACGCTCCTGATCATTCGCCCCTTCGTGCCGATCTTGACCTGGAGCGCGGTGCTTGCCGTGGCGTTCTATCCGGTCTTCAGCTGGCTCGCGAAATGTCTGGGCGGCCGCCCGCGGACAGCGGCGGTGCTCCTCACCTTCATCATGCTCGGCATCGTCATCGGTCCGGCGGCCTGGCTCGGCCTCAGTGCGGTTGAGGGGGTCAGGGAGCTCGCAGGGCAACTCGGCAGCGGCGATCTCGTGCTGCAGGCGGCGCCGGAGCGGATCAAGGACTGGCCGGTGGTCGGGCCGCAGCTCTACGATCTCTGGAATCAGGCCTACACCAACATCCGCGCGGCCGTGCGCGAGGTTGCGCCATATCTGAAGCCGATTGCCGGCATGATGCTGTCATTCGCAGGCAGCGCCGGCCTCGGCACGCTGAAATTCCTGATGTCGGTGCTGGTCGCCGGATTTCTCTTTCCATATGGTCCGCAGCTCGTCAGTGCGATCCGCGGCTTCCTGTTCCGAATCGTGCCGGAACAGGGCGAACATTTCCTCGAGCTGGCGGCTGGGACCATCCGGGCGGTGTCGCAAGGCGTCATCGGCGTCGCCATTATTCAGGCGCTGCTCGCCGGCATCGGATTCAAGCTGGCGGCCATCCCGAGCGCGGGGCTGCTCGCCGTCATTGTTCTGCTGTTGTCGATCGTGCAGCTCGGTGCGGCGATCGTCCTGATTCCGGTCGTCATCTGGATCTGGATGGACAAGGACGTCACCACGGCGCTGCTCCTGACGGTATTTCTCGTCATCGTCGGTCTTCTCGACAACATCCTGAAGCCGCTGGTCATGGGACGGGGCCTCTCCACGCCGGCGCTCGTCATCCTGATCGGAGTAATCGGTGGCACGCTCGCGCATGGGATCATCGGTCTGTTCATCGGACCGATCATTCTCTCGGTCGCCTGGGAACTCGCAGCGGCCTGGATCCGCATCGACCGGGCCGTGCCGCCTGCGCAGCTTGTCGCTGACCGTTGACTTAAATCAACGTCTCGGCGATGGCGGCGCCTCTTGAATGCCTTGCACGACGACGAGGTCGAACATGGCGATTGAAAATCTGAAGCTCCCCGATGGCCCGCTGTCTGGGTTAGTCGCTTCGGCCGTGGAATACATGGTCGATGCAGGACAGCGCAGCGTCCTCTTTTTGGACATCATGCGCCAGCGCGGCGATCAGTATCGCGAGCATGTCGCGCAAACCGCGCCGCATGTCCTGCAATATGCCGCTGAATTGATCACGGATGGCCGGAAGCTTGATGAGCCGGTCAACTATGCGCTGGTGCGCATCGTTCCGCCCAAGGACATCGAAATCGACATGAGCCGGCGGCCATTCGTCGTGGTCGATCCGCGCGCCGGCCACGGTCCCGGAATCGGCGGCTTCAAGGCGGACAGCGAGATTGGCGTCGCGATGAGAGCGGGACATCCCTGCTACTTCATCGGGTTCCTGCCTGAGCCCGTGCCCGGCCAGACCATCGAGCGCATCGCGCGCGCGGAAGCGAAATTCATCGAGATCGTCATCGACCGCCATCCGGAAGCGGACGGCAAGCCCTGCGTGATCGGCAATTGCCAGGCCGGGTGGGCCGTCATGATTTTGGCATCGCTGCGACCTGAGCTATTTGGCCCTCTTATCATCGCCGGCGCGCCGCTCGCCTATTGGGCAGGCGTGCACGGCAAATATCCGATGCGCTATTCTGGCGGCCTGTTGGGCGGAAGCTGGCTCACGGCGCTGACGAGTGATCTCGGTGCTGGCAAGTTCGACGGTGCCTGGCTGGTACAGCATTTCGAGAACCAGAACCCCTCGAATACGCTCTGGACCAAGCAGTACAACGTCTATTCCAAGGTCGATTCCGAGGCGGAACGTTACCTCGACTTCGAGCGCTGGTGGGGCGGGCACGTCAACCTCAATGCCGAAGAGATCCAGTTCATCGTCGATGAGCTGTTCATAGGCAACAATCTTGCCGCAGGCCGGATCGAGATGTCAGACGGGCAGAAAGTCGATCTGCGCAACATCCGCTCGCCGATCGTCGTTTTCTGCTCCCAGGGTGACAACGTCACCCCGCCGCAGCAGGCGCTGGGCTGGATCCTGGACTGCTATTCCAGTGTCGACGAGATCAGGGCCTACGGCCAAACCATCGTGTATACCGTTCATGAGAGCATCGGTCATCTCGGCATCTTCGTGTCCGGGGGGGTGGCCAAGAAGGAGCACGCGGAATTCTCCAGCAATATTGACCTTATCGACGTGCTGCCGCCTGGGCTCTATGAGGCCACTTTCGAAGCCCGCGGTAACGAGACACTCAACGCCGATCTTGCGGCAGGGCAATGGGTGATGCGTTGCGAAGCACGGACGCTGGACGACATCCGAGCGATGGGCGGCAATTCTCCAGAGGATGAGCGGCGATTTGCTGCTGCCAAGCGCGTTTCGGAGCTCAATCTCGCGGCCTATCAGAAGTTCTTGCGCCCCTTCGTGAAGGGCATGGTGACGCCGCAGCTAGCGGAATCGGCGCGCAACATGCACCCGCTCCGACTGCAATATGAGCTCTTCAGCAGCCAAAATCCCTGGATGTCCACGATCAAGGCGGCTGCCGATCGAGTCGAGGATAAGCGCAAGCCGGTATCGAAAGACAATCCGTTCCTGGCGTTCCAGGAGCAGATGTCCAAGCAGATCGTCCATGCGCTGGATAGCTGGCGTGATGCGCAGGAAGCGCTGAGCGAGACCGTCTTCCTAAACGTCTATGGCTCGCCGCTGCTTCAGGCCGCCATAGGCATTGACCCTAACTCGGTACCGTCCCGCCGCCGCGAGATGTCCGCCGAGCATCAGGCCATGCTCGCCAAGCGAATTGCCGAGCTGAAGTCACAGATCGAGGAGGGCGGCCTGCGCGAGGCGGCGATCCGGGCGCTGCTCTATGTCGGCTCGGCGCGTGGCATGGTCGACGAACGCAGCATCGAGGCGCTGCGGCGGGTCCGGCGTGACCATGCCGGCCCACGGATGACGCTCGCCGAGTTCAAGATGCTGGTGCGCGAGCAGTTCTTTATGCTGCTGCTCGATCGCGGTGCCTCACTCGCGGCCATCCCCAAGCTGTTGCCTGACGACATGAACCAGCGCCGCGCGGCCTTCGTTGCGATGCGCGAGGTGCTATCGGCGAGCGAGGACCTTACCGGCGAGCGCGCTAACCGCCTGAAGCAAGTTGCCGAGTTGTTTGGGCTAGAAGGGGAAAAAGAGTGGATGTCAAACGTCGCCCCTTTCGACCCCAAGGCCAAAGCGTCGTGACGCGCATTGGCGGAAGCGGGAGTGACAGGATGTTGACTGAGGCAACCGACGTTCAATCCGGCAGCAAGTATGATCGCTTGATAGCGGCGGCGAGGGCCGCGCCGCCGACACCGACCGTGGTCGTGCACCCCTGTGACGAAACCTCGCTGCGCGGCGCCGTCGATAGCGCGAGCGCCGGCATCATTCGGCCAATCCTGGTTGGACCGGAGCGGAAGATCAAGGATACCGCCGCCAGATTCGATCTCGACGTATCCGGCTTCGAGATCGTCGATGCCGCTCATAGCGATGATGCCGCGGCCAAGGGTGTCGAGCTAATCCATGCCGCGCGGGGCGAGCTGCTGATGAAAGGCAGTCTCCATACCGACGAGCTGATGCGAGCGGTGACGGCCAAGGTTGGCGGCCTGCGGACCGACCGGCGTATCAGCCATGTCTTCGTCATGGACGTACCCGCCTATGCCGAGACCATCTTTGTGACGGATGCCGCCATCAACATCTTCCCCGATCTCGACGCCAAGCGTGACATCATCCAGAACGCGATCGATCTCTTCAACCAAGCCGGCTTCGGCCAGACTCCGCGGGTTGCAATCCTGTCGGCGGTCGAGACGGTGACGTCGAAAATCCCCTCGACGATCGAGGCCGCAGCGCTCTGCAAGATGGCCGATCGCGGCCAGATTGCCGGCGGCTTGCTCGACGGTCCGTTGGCCTTCGACAATGCCATTGACCCCGAGGCTGCGCGGATCAAGGGCATCACGTCCGAAGTTGCCGGCAGGGCCCAGATCCTCATGGTTCCGGATCTGGAGTCGGGCAATATGCTGGCCAAGAACCTGGCGTATTTCGCCAAGGCGGACGGCGCCGGCATCGTGCTCGGCGCCCGGGTGCCCGTCGTCCTGACCTCGCGCGCGGATTCTCCGCGGGCACGGATGGCCTCCTGTGCGGTGGCTGCGCTCTACGCTTACGCGCGGCGCCAAAAGGCGCCGACAGTTGCGGCGTGACGGCTATGGATACCATCCTCGTCGTCAACGCCGGCTCATCAAGCGTCAAGTTCCAGGTCTTCGTCGTCGAGGGCGAAGGGCGGCTTCTTCGGATGATCAAGGGCCAGGTGGAGGGTATCGGTAGCCGTCCACGTCTGCGCGCGAACGGCGCTGGCGGCGATCCCATGGCCGACCGGGCCTATCCGATCGAGGCGATTCCTGACGTTCCGGCGGCAATGAGCGTGGCAGGCGAGTGGCTGCGGAGTGAGGTTCGTGTCAATCCTCTCGCCGTTGGGCACCGCGTGGTCCACGGTGGGCCGGACTATGAGCGGCCGGTTCTGGTCGATCATGGTGTGGTGTCGCGGCTAGAGCGGTTCGTTGCGTTGGCCCCATTGCACCAGCCGCACAATCTGGCCCCGATCCGTTCGATCCTCGCCAACTTCCCGACGGTGCCACAGGTCGCATGTTTCGACACTGCATTTCATCGCACGCATGGTCCACTGGCCGATCATTACGCCATCCCGCACCAGCTCCACGCCGAAGGCGTGCGGCGTTACGGTTTCCACGGACTCTCTTATGAATACATCTCCAGGAGCCTGCCGCAGATCGCGCCCGATATCGCAAAGCGCCGGGTGATCGTCGCCCATCTCGGCAGCGGTGCCTCGATGTGCGCCATGAAGGACGGACTGAGCGTCGAGAGCACGATGGGATTCACCGCGCTCGACGGGCTGCCGATGGGCACACGCCCCGGCCAGCTCGATCCGGGCGTCGTGCTGTATCTGATTTCGGAAAAAGGAATGGCAGCTGCGAAAGTGCAGGAGTTCCTCTATCGCGACTGCGGCTTGAAAGGTCTCTCCGGCGTCAGCAACGACATGCGCGAGCTTGAGGCGAGCACCGATCCGCAAGCAAGGCTCGCAGTCGATTACTTCGCCTATCGCGTCGGCCTCAATGCCGGCATGCTTGCCGCCGCGCTTCAGGGCCTTGATGCCTTCGTCTTCACAGCCGGCATCGGCGAAAACTCGAGCGGCATCCGCGCGCGTGTGGCAGAGCAGCTCCGCTGGCTCGGCGTGACACTCGATGAGGCCGAGAACGCCCGCCATTCGAGTCTCATCTCGGGGAAGAACAGTCTCATTCCTGTCTATGTCATCCCGACGGACGAGGAGTTGATGATCGCGCAGCACACGTTGTCGCTGCTGATGAACGGCCATTCGCGTAACACCAGACATAAGAGGGTGTCATGATTCCAATATTTCCGGACAGCAAGGTCGCCCTTAAAGGCAAGAAGGGCCTGGTGGTCGGTATCGCCAACGATCAGTCAATCGCATGGGGTTGCGCCAGGGCTTTTCGGGCGCTCGGCGCTGATCTCGCCGTCACCTATCTGAATGACCGCGCCAAGAAGCATGTCGAGCCGCTGGCGCAGGCGCTGGAAGCGCCGATCTTCGTGCCGCTCGACGTTATGGTCGAAGGTCAGACCGAAGCCGTGTTCGAGCGCATCAAGTCGGAGTGGGGACAGCTCGATTTCTTGCTGCATTCCATCGCCTTTTCACCCAAGGAGGCGCTGCACGGCCGCGTCGTCGACGTTGGCCGCGACGGCTTTCTGAAGACCATGGACGTCTCCTGCTGGTCGTTCCTCCGGATGGCGCATCTTGCCGAGCCTCTGATGAAGAACGGCGGCACGATGTTCACAATGACCTATTACGGCAGCCAGATGGTGGTGGAGAACTACAACATCATGGGCGTGGCGAAGGCAGCGCTCGAAGCCTCGGTTCGCTATGCCGCCGCTGAATTGGGTCCGAAAGGCATCCGTGTGCACGCGATCTCGCCGGGACCGCTTGCGACCCGCGCCGCGTCAGGCATTCCCGAATTCGATGAACTCATGGACAAGGCGCAGTCCAAGGCACCGTCGCGCAGTCTGGTCAGCATCGACGATGTCGGCAACGCAACCGCCTTTCTCGCACTCGACGGCGCCAAGCTGATCACCGGTGGTGTGCTATATATCGATGGCGGGTATCACATCATCGACTGATCACGCATACGCGCTGCATGAGGCTGTTTCCGACATGTCGTGTTCAGCGATAGTGCAGGGCGATCAGCTCGGCGACGCAGGCGGGCTTCTTGCCGCCCTCGATCTCGATCACGAGGTGATAGTTCACGCGCAGTCCGTCCGGCGGCACGTCCTCGGCTTCGGCGACCGTGACCCGGCCGCGCAGTCTTGAGCCCGCCGGCACCGGGGCGAGGTACCTGATCCGGTCAGCTCCGTAGTTCAGCGTGTTGCGAAGGCCCTTCAGGCCGATGACAGAGCGGATGAACAGCGGCGCCAGGGCGAGTGACAGCAGGCCATGAGCGATGGTTTTGCCGCCGGGCATCTCCTTGCTGGCACGTTCCTGGTCCACATGGATCCATTGTTCGTCGCAGGTCGCCTCGGCGAACTGATTGATGCGTGCCTGGGTGATCTCGATCCATTCACTGGCGCCGATCTCGGTGCCGATAGCGGATTTGATCTCATTGAAATCGCTGAACATGCGCATGATTGTTCTGCTCAAAGTCTCATTTCCGGGACGGTGTCTTGAATGACCAGTTCGGCCTCGGTGACAGCCATGACCTCTCCGACACTGATGCCGGGCGCCGTTTCCAGGAGGGTCGCCCTGCCACCAGGGAAGCCGATCACGGCCATGTCGGTCACGACAAGGTGGACGGGCCGCGCCGAGGTCAACGGCAGCGAGCATTTTGCCACGATCTTCGACTTGCCCTTGGCCGCGTGCTGCATGGCGACGATGACGCGCTTGGCGCCGCTGACGAGATCCATGGCGCCGCCCATGCCCGGCACCATCTTACCGGGGATCATCCAGTTGGCGAGATGACCATGCGCGTCGACCTGAAGCCCGCCGAGCACCGTGACATCGACATGACCGCCGCGGATCAGTCCGAAGGACATCGCACTGTCGAAGGTCGAGGCACCCGGCAACGCGCTGATGGGACGCCCGCCGGCGTCAGTGAGCGTCGGATGAGCCATGCCCTGCTCAGGAATCGGCCCTGTGCCAATCAGCCCGTTCTCCGACTGGAAGAATACCTTCAGATCTGATGGCACGTAGTTTGCCACCAAGGTCGGAATGCCGATGCCGAGATTGACGAGATTGCCGGTCTTCAGCTCCTTGGCTACCCGTCGGGCGATGATGATCTGGGGATCCATGATGTCACCCGTTGGTGATGAGATAGTCGACGAGCGGCGCGGGGGTGACGACGTGATCGGGCGCAATCACGCCGACGGGCACGATATTCTCGGCCGTCACGATGACGGTGTCGGCCGCCATCGCCATGACCGGGTTGAAATTGCGCGAGGTGAGCGCGTAGGAGAGGTTGCCGAGATAATCGGCGAGGAAGGCGTGGACGAGGGCGAACTGGGCGCGCAGCGCCGTTTCCAGCAGGAATGCCTTGCCGTCGATCTCGATCTGACGCTTGCCTTCGGCGACCAGTGTCCCGACGCCCGTGGGCGTCAGCACGCCGCCGAGACCGCATCCGCCGGCGCGGATGCGCTCGACGAAGGTGCCTTGCGGAACCAGATCGACGGCGATCAGGTTCGCCAGCATCTGCTGCTGCGCCTTCGGATTGAGACCGATATGCGTTGCGGTCAGCTTCGACACGAGAGCGTGATCGAACAGCTTGCCGACGCCCTTGCCGGGCGTTGCAGCGTCGTTGGAGATCAAGGTAAGCTGTGTCTTCTTCTGACGCACGACTTCGTCGAGCAGGCGCTCCGGTGTCCCGACGCCCATGAAGCCGCCCACCATAACGCTGGCGCCCGCCGGAATCATCGCAACGGCTTCTTCGACGGAAACGGCCTTCATGCTTGATACTCCGGGGTCGGCCGACGATGTCAGAAGACGGATGTTGGCGCCGGGCGACTCTCTTCCTTTGATCTGCGTCAAGACTCCCGGTCATTCCGATCAGGATGCCTCGATACCGATGTTCGCTAGTGTTTCGCGCCACAGCTTGCGAACGCTGGCATGTCGTTGCTCGAGGATAGCACTCACCGCATCCCGATGCGGCGCAAGGTCCGTGCCCTTGAGGAACAGAATCTGGGCCTGGAGCAGCCGGCCGCTCTCGAACTCGATTCGCCGCAGCGCCATCACAAAGGGATCCTGCGCATTGGCCTCGGTCGGGAGCAGCGCGGCCGGCCGGATACCGGCGTGCACGGCATGGGCAAGCGTCGCAAGGTGAACCGCCTGGGCGAGGCGACGGTCCGGGATTTCGTCGATCGGGGCGGGCAACCAGGCGGTCTCCCAGGACGCAACCATGTACCCCAGGGCCAAATCCGGCACCCAGGTTGTGGCGCGCATCAGCAGCGAAACAATCTCGGTCTCGCGATAGAACTGCGCATTCAATTCGGTCTGCCACGCCGCGTCGAGACTTACAGGCAGCGTGAAGGCGAATTGCCGGGCGAGGGCGCCATGCGCCGAGATCAGGAATGCCGCGATCCGCGTCTGCTGCGCCGGTGGGACACGTGCGCCTGAGTCTAGCGGGCCGAGGAATCCGCTCATGCCAGCGCTCGCTTGACCGGGATAGCGCGCAGGTGATCGTAACCGTCAGGGAACGGTGTCAGCTCGCCGCCGGGCTCCTCGGGCGCGACCCATACGGCTTGATTGCCTTGCCAGCGGCCGGCCAGCACATCGTCGGCAAAGCGCGCGAGAAGATCGGCCGTCAGGGCGCCTTTCTCAAGTGTGAAAGCGTGATACGCCTTGGGAATGATCACTAGCGAGCTGTTCGGGATCTCAACCCGCAGGGTCTCGTGCAGATGACGCGGGGTCAGAAAATCGAACTCACCATTGAGGATCATGGTCGGAGCCGAGATCGCTGACAGGCGCGGCGTTAGCGGTTGGAAGTCGAGAAAGGACTCCATCAGATTTTGCAGCGCGTAGACATCGTTCACCAGCCAGCCCTGGCGCTTGACGCTGTCGAGCTTGTCCAACAATGGCTTCAACCACTGGTCAGACAGGTTCATAGGCAGCAGCAAATCCTGGAGATAGCCTGTTCCTCCCAGGATCAGGCCGGTCCGTAGGGCGTTGCCGAGAAGCATAAGCTGCGGCGTCAGCTCGGCGAAGCAGCTCATCGGCACCAGTCTGGACAGCCGCTGCCCATGCTCGATCGCATAACGGAGCGCGATCAGGCCGCCGAAGCTGATGCCGCTCAGGAAGACCGGCCCCTCGCCAAGCGCTTCAATCAGAAGCCTCAGCGCGGCAACCTGGTCGTCCTGATTGATAAATAGCGTCGGTTTGTCCGAGACCCCTTGACCGAGGAGATCGAAGGTTGCGACGCGAAAGCCTCGTGTCAGCAGCGCCTCGCGATAGGCGCCCCATAGCTCCGAATATTGTGTCAGTCCATTGACGAAGACATAGGCCGGCGCTCTCGCCGGCCCATCGAGCTCGTAGCGTATTCGATACGAGCCGTGATTGAGAAAGGGCATCGCACAAGACTACCGACATCGCTGGCTACGATGCTCAACTGTCGCGAGCGGATTCCATTGAGCTAGATCAAAGATCCCCGTTGCGACCTTCCTAGCGTTCCAAAAACTGCGCAGGGAGGAATCCGTCATGTCCGCGGCCGGTTTCGTGAAACGTTGCTCCGTCGGCCTGATTGTACTGCTGGTCGGCACCGCTCTGGCAGTTGCACAACCCTTCACGCGCCGCTCGTCGCAGGTGCAGCATGACGGGCTGAAGAAGACCTACGAGATCGCCAACTTCCGCCTCGGCGGCAAGTACGACCTTTCCAATCCCTCCAAGTGGGAGAATGGCGGCGAGGGGGGTGTCACGCTCGAGTCCCTCGGCGCTGGCAAGTTGCGAACGGCCTACATCGCCATCGGCAACGCGCGACGCAACGCCGCAGGCGAGATTACCAATGCCGTCGTGATCAACTCCTATTATTCCGGTGATTCCACCGACATGTACGAGCAGTGGGTCAAGGGCGCCGCCTTGTCTGGGGGCGTCCCGATCATCGGTTCGGGACGGCCGATCGATACAGACCGCTATTATGTCATCATGGTCGATCCGCTCGGCACCTGGGGCGCCAGCAAGCCGTCCGATGGGCTCGGCATCAAGTTTCCGCAATACAGCTACTACGACATGGTGCAGGCCAACTATCGTCTGCTGCGCGACGAACTGAAGGTCGCGCGTGTTGCATTGGTCACGGGCGTGTCCATGGGCGGTACGCAGACCTATGTCTGGGGCGTCATGCATCCCGAATACGTCAGCGCCTTGATGCCGATCGGGGGCACGACGCAGTCGGATGGAGAGGATCCCGTCGGCAATTGGACGTTCCAGATGATGACGGCCGCGATCCAGGGCGATCCGGTCTGGCAAGAGACCAAGGGCGACTATTACAAGCTACCGAAGGAAAAGCATCCGGTGCCGGGTGTCGCGTTCGGCTGGTCGATCCTTGGCATGACTGGTTATGACTTCGCATTTCGCACAACCCAGAACTGGGGCGCCGTGCAGCCCGAGATCTTCTACTGGGATCCGCCGAACGAGAAGGCCGGTTTGAACGTCATCAATCGCGCCAAGCTCTATGACGCGGTCGATCTCGTCTGGCGCAACCGGGTTGGCGAGACCCACAACGTTAATCCCTATCTCGGCCGCATCCAGGCGCGCACGCTGGTGATGCACATCACCAACGATCTCTGGCTCAACTTCAAGCTGGCGCAGCAGGCGGTCGATCGCGTGCCCGGCGCGGACCTGATCGCGCAGGAAAGCCCGGTCGCGCATTACGGCGTGTTCCCGATCATCAACCAGCGCAAGAACGATCCGAAATTCGTCGCTTTCATGGACGACGTTGCAAGCCTCGATCGCGCGCAGAAATTCGCCGACAAGAACTATCGCGTGCCCGGTGTTGCCGAGAAGATCGATCCGGAAAAATCCTTCTGGAAGGATTTTGTGACATATCCCTATCCGGTCAAATTCTCCAACGCCAAGGACAAGAGCGGCAAATCCTGGCAGATCGGCTACATGGATGAATACAACGGCACCGACAGAGACCCGAAGGTGCTGGTCATCATCCACGGCAAGGGCGCCTTCGGCGGCCACTACGGCAACATCATGCAATATGCGCTGCGGAGCGGAGTGCGCGTGATCGTGCCCGACCTGCCGCATTATGGGATGTCCGGGCCCGGCAATCTCGACAAGAGTCCGGCGCGCACCATGCAGGACATGCGCGAGGTGATCTACGACCTCGTCGTCAACCAGCTCGGCGTGAAGAAGGCGGTGTATCTTGGCCACTCGCTCGGCGGTCAGTTCGTGATGGGCTATGCCCTGACCTGGCCAGACGCCGTGCAGGCGCTGGCTCTCGAAGCCCCCTCGGGCCTCGAGGAATATCCGCGCGACATCACGATAGCCAAGGACAAGAAGGCAAAACTGTTCGACCCGGATCTCGGTCGAGACTTCGAGAAATGGAAGTCGGTCTGGGATCAGACTGGCATTCTCGCCGCTGAAAAGGCGCGCGACGAGCAGGGCGTCCGCGATTTCTTCTATTTCAAGAAGCGTGACCCGAACACCGGCGCAGTGTCGGCGGCGAAGAGCGGGTATTTCTACAGTGACAGTGAGTATGCCCGCTTCCACACCGAGCAGCGCGTTGGCCTCATCAGGGGCAACCCAAAGGAGCTTGATCAATGGTGCAACGTCTTCATTTTCGACATCTATACCATCGGGGCTGAGCTCCAGCAGGACGACCCGAAGAACCTCTACGAGCGGCTCACGCAGATCAAGGCGCCAATCTTCCTGGCCTTCGGCGACAAGGAGCCGTTCATCCCGACGCCCGCTTTCAACGGGCTGACCGATCTCGGTCGCGACGTGATCTCGCCGTTCATGACGCGGATGACCAATGCCGGCAACCGACCAATCCTCAAGATCTACCCGGAAACAGGGCACTTTATTCACACCGATAATCCGGTGGAGTTCTCGGTGGACGTCGTGGATTTCGTAACCAAGGGCAGCATCGACACCTCTTCGCCGGCGAGCATCGACCGCATGATCAAGGGAGCTGTGGTGTCTGCTCTGCCGGTGGCGCCGACGCCTCCCGGAGCCGCGCCCACCGCCGGCCTGAACAAGTAGAGCCGTACATGGGAAGGGTGCAGGCAGGTGAGGTCCAGCTCGGCTGGCGGGAGTGGGGACGGGGCGACGTCGCCGTCGTCTTCATCCACGGCAATCTCGCCAGCAAGGATTGGATCGAGCTCGCCGCGCCCCTGTTTCCGACGGGCCTGCGCGTCGTCGCCATCGACTGGCGCGGTTGCGGCGACAGCGATCGGCCGAAACCGACCGCGGGCTACGCCAACTATTCCATGCAGCAGCATGCCGAGGACATGCTGGCGGCCCTCGATACGCTCGAGATCAGCTATTGCCATCTTGCGACGCATTCGACCGGCGGCATCATCGCCGCGCGCATGCTCTTGATGCAGCCGGAACGCTTCGGCCGTGTGTTCTCGCTCGATCCGGTGACGCCGCTCGGCATGGCCTTCAATGCCGATCAGATCGGCCTTTTCCGCGCGATGATGGCGAGCAAGGAGTTGACGCGGACGATCATGGCAACGGCGGCGTCCTCGCTGTTCGTGCCCGAGAGCATGGCGCCGAACGCGGTCCCGCGTTTTCGCGAAGGACTGCCTGAGATCCAGGCCCTGTTCGATCGCATCATCGACCAGACCTTTGGCGTCTCCGAAGGAATCTGGATCGGCACTCCCGTCAATCTCACGCGGGAGAATGAAAGCCGCGAGCTGGAGCGCCGGATGCAGCAGCTACGGCATCCGCATCTGGTGCTGTGGGGCGAATGGGACGGCTGGATTCTTCCGGCCGACCTTCGTGTCATGGTTGAGGCGATGCCGGATTGCCGCCTCGTTATCGTGCCCGGCATCGGGCACTCGATGAATCTCGAACGGCCGGCGCTCTATGCCGGCTATTTCGGCGCCTGGTTCGGAGGACTTCCCGCATGAGCGAAACCGTCTGAAAGGAGCGACATCATGGCCGAAATCAATGTGTCCGCCGAGAGCATGCGTGCGTCACTGAGCGAGGCGCTCGGTCGGCTGCGCAAGGCCAATTCGGACTATTTCGAATTGCTGGAGCGTGCTCTCGGCTCGTCGCCGCTGCCGGTCGCGAACCAGGCGAAGGAGTTCTGCGCCTTCATGCAGCACAATGTCACCGCAACTTTCGATCTCGGCGACAAGCTGATCAACGCAAAGGACATGCAGGATGCGCTCGAGCTTCAAGCCGATTTCTTCCAGGACCAGATGCGCTCGCTGACCGACCAGGGCCGGGCCATGAGCGAGTCTGCGATGAAGGCGGCGGGAGGCATGTTCAGTCCGAAGGTCTGACAACACCGGCGATCGCGGAGGGACCTGCCCGCAGGGTAATCCCTCCTATCCCTATTGATGAACGCAGAAGCGCAAGTGAGGTCGGTTATGGCCGGAACGAACAAACTCTCGGTCGAGAAAGCTCTCGAAAAGTTGCGTCAAGATGATCAGATCAAATCGAGCGGAGAGCAGCGTGACGAAAAGAGTGAAGACCTGCGTCAAGAGATCAAGCGCATGAGGGCGCAGCGATCGCGGCTTGATCGCGCGCCCTCCAAGTAAGGCGGGGTGGCAGCAATAGCCTGCTGAGGTGCGTCCAGGCGCGACCATCCAGGTGCGCACGGATCGAGCCGGCCAAAGCTGGAGTAAAAGCGATGTGGGTGCTGATGTATGTCTTTTCCTACTCGATCAGTCCTGCCGCGACGAACGACAAGGCGGAATGGCGACTCCTTCCGACAGTTGTCTTCCAGGAGTTTTCCAACGAAGAGAGGTGCCGGAAGGCCAAAGTCACGCTTGAAGGAAGCTTGAGCGAGGCGGGCGCCAAGCTCCGAAGCGGCTTGGAGGATCTCAAGAGCCTGGGTAAAGCGGATCCAGCTCAGATCATCATCGCCTACAACGTGGAATGCCTGCCGAAATAGGCCCTAGGCTGCGGTTTAGCCCGGGTGCCCTCATCTGTGGACGCGAATCGGCAATCGGTAACAGACCGCGGGCATCGTACCGATAGGTCCAAATTGGGTCCAAGTTCGCGTTGCGCTCAGTCCGAAGCTAAGCTAACTCCCTGGGATTGTTACGAGGGAAGGGTGGCCGAGTGGTTTAAGGCACCGGTCTTGAAAACCGGCGTGCCCGCAAGGGTACCGTGGGTTCGAATCCCACCCCTTCCGCCAGTCTATCCGAATGTCCAGCCCGAAGAGATGGGTAACGCATCGTACCTAAGAGATGGGTGACAACCTCGTGCCGAACGGGTTGTCGAGGGGCTGCAGGGTCTTCTGCTCCAGGTCGAAATATCCAAGATCATAGTGCATGAAGCTGACGAGCCAAATGCCCTCGTCGACCTCCTTGATGCCGAGCTTCTGGCCGGCCAACACCAGGGAGATATTGATTCTCTTGCGGTGGAGGCAGAGGCGCCCGCAGGAGGTGACGACGACGTCGCGATCGTGAAAGGGATAGGCCAGTTCCGGCAAACCCTCGT
>NZ_FMAI01000093.1 GCF_900094605.1 Bradyrhizobium shewense
TGGCCCAGTGTGTTCGGGGACGCCAAGATGACCACCGCGCTGCTCGATCGGCTGGCCCATCACTGCGACATCGTCGAGACCGGCAACGACAGCTGGCGATTCAAAAGCCGAGACGACGATCATATCACCCGCGCTCGTCTCGCCTCCGCTACGTGAGACGATCAAACACATTATGGAAGGCGGCGAATGCGTCCAGTTAGACGGGCGAAGTCCGGCTTCTAAGTCCGCAGCATTTTGGGCCGGATCGCGCCCATCCCGGATCTGGCCCTCAGTCACTCAGGAATATCTCCGCTAATCTCAGACAAGCCGACCTTCATTTTGCGGTGAATCGTCGATTGTGCCTTTGTTGTTAGAGGTATCGTTTTCGATCACTAATCGTTTCCGGAGTTGGTCGATAGCCCGCTGAAAAACGGCCGGATCATCCATTGCCCGAGAAAGAACAATGGCTCCTTGAATAGCAAGAACGGCCTCCTCCGCGAGGATGCGCGACTGATCGGCGTCACGGCCCTGCCGAATAAGCGCTGACTGCAATGCGTCCACCCAACTTACGAAATAACCTCGGATGGCCTGCGCGAAGAGGTCACGCGTATTGGCAACTGCTAAAGCACCGACGAGGCACACGCGCCTGCCGGACCTGAAATATTGGTCCGTCGAGTCAAGCATTGCACCGATGGCGCCATTAGCATCGCTCTGGTTACGCAGCGGGGAATATACGACATCCTCGAACCATTGGCCGATTTCGCCGAGAACAGCCTGCACCATCTCTTCCTTTCCGTTCGGGAAGAAGTGGTAGAGGCTGCCCTTGCCAAGACCGGTAGCCTTGCCAATCAAGGCAAGGCTTGCGCCTTCGTAGCCATGTTCGCGGAAAACTTCGGCCAACGGGGCTATGGCGTCGGCTCTTTCAGCGACCATGCGGGCCATGATTAGAGGCCCAAATCGCTGAGGCTGGGGTGATCATCCGGCCGACGACCAAGAGGCCAGTGGAACAAACGATCGCTTTCAGCAATGGGCATTTCATTGATGCTCGAGTGCCTGTGCGCCATCAGACCGTCCTCTGCAAATTCCCAGTTCTCGTTACCATAAGCGCGGTACCAGCGGCCGCCATCGTCGCGATATTCATACGCGTAGCGCACCGCGATGCGGTTACCGGTGAAAGCCCAAAGCTCCTTGATCAGGCGGTATTCGTGCTCCTTGTTCCACTTGCGTGTCAGAAGTGCCTGAGCTTCGTCGCGATTGCTCGTGAACTCGACGCGGTTCCGCCAGCGGGTGTCGAGCGTATAGGCCTGAGCGACTTTGGCCGCGTCTCGGGTGTTCCAGCCGTCTTCGGCCAGCCGAACCTTCTCGATAGCGGTTTCGCGGGTGAAAGGAGGGAGTCGTGACATCTTCAGTTCCTTGTCAGTTGAGGTGATTGTACCGATTGGTAATAACTTTACCGATCGGTACAATCGCGGATGATTGTGTCGTTGTCAAGTGGCATTTCCGTCTGGCTGTTTGAGATCGATTTGGAGCGGCGCGTGGTAGCCTCGTTGGCGGCGGCTTCATCGCCCAACAACGCAACGTCGTCCTGGTCGGCGGCACCGGCACAGGCAAAACCCACCTGGCCATTGCCATCGCCAGAAGCTGCACCAGATCAGGTGCCCGTGGCCGCTTCTACAATGTGGTCGACCTCGTCAACCGTCTGGAGACCGAGACCCGCAACGGACGGCAGGGCCGGCTTGCCGAGCATCTGACCCGGATGGACTTCATCGTCCTGGACGAGCTCGGATATCTGCCCTTCGCCCAGTCCGGTGGCCAGCTTCTGTTCCACCTCGTCAGCCGGCTCTATGAGCGGGCATCCGTAATCGTCACGACCAACCTTGCCTTCGGCGAGTGGCCCAGTGTGTTCGGGGACGCCAAGATGACCACCGCGCTGCTCGATCGGCTG
>NZ_FMAI01000018.1:0-168920 GCF_900094605.1 Bradyrhizobium shewense
GCCAGCCAACCGATCCAGCGCCGCATTGGCGCCGGCGCCCTTCGGCATCAGCGCTTCCACAAAGCTCGGCTGTCCTGTCCGCTTCACCGCCATCGATACCTCCAAGGCTTTGCCCTAGGGAATCACAACTGGCGGATTACGCAACAGGCCCACAAGGGGAGAGGGTGCAGCCATCGCTCCTACGCCCCATACAGCTGCCGATACTCTTCCGCGTACGGCGCATAGGAGTCCTTCATCGTTGCCATGTTCAGCAGCATGGTGGCGACCACCGTATTCGCCTTGTCGAACACACGCGTCCTGGCCCACGCGCTTTCGGTGCGGCGGCTGCCGGAAAGCGCCACCACCTCGCGCTCGACTTCGTAGTCCTCGTCGACGAAGAGCGGGCCCTTGATCAGCCGGATCTCTTGGTCGGCGAACAAGCCGACGGCCGGCCCCTTGGCCGGCAGCGGATCGTCCTTCGAGCGATACTGGAACAGCACGCTCAGCATCTCCATCGGGATGATCGGTCTGCCCCAGGGGTTGTCGGCGCCCGAATAGTATGGCGAGTTTTCGGTGATGACGGCGAGCTTCTGCCGCAGCGAGAAAGGATAGAGGTCGCCCATGATCTGATCGAACGCCATGCGGACCGTCTGCCGCTTGCCCGTCTGCGCCACCTTGACGTCGCGCAGGATCACGGGATCGGCAAGCGGCTTGAGCTCGGCGAGGCGCGCCTCCAGCGCAGTCGCTGCGTGCGGTTCACCGACGGAGGCCGTGCCGCGCAGCACCTCCGTGCCATCGCGCTTGACCATCTGGATCTGGCACTGGCGCGTCCCGGGCAGTGGCTTCGACAGGATCGCCTGCACCTCCTCACCCTCATAGCAGACGCTGCGATAATGCGCGGACAGGCAGCCGGTCTCGAACCAGGCGCGTCCCCACAGCTGCGCGCCAAGCGGAGCGAACTGGCTGAAATGCGTCGGGCCTTCGATGGTACCGCCCTTGAAGCCGAGCTTCTGCGCGGTGGCGTCGTCGTGAATGGACGCGTGCGCGTCGTAGGTTTGCGCTTGCAGCATCTGACGAGGCTGGCGCCACGGTCCAATCAGGGCCTCGGCCGTCGCCGTGATCTCGGTGTCGAATGCGCTTGCAGCCATGATGTTCTCCACTGGAAGCCATGACTAGCAGGAGCGCCACGGATGCGGCCAGCGATATTGACTTCGCCGGCCCATGCTCTTGACTGCGATCTCCCGCTTCGCAAAGCCGCAAACCTCCCGCGGCGCAAAATCCCTCGCCGGACCAGGACAACAAGGACCCCCGAAATGACGCTGTTGCAGGTCGAGCTGGACGATAAATACCGGCTCGAATCGAAGCGGATCTTCCTGTCCGGCACACAGGCCCTGGTTCGATTGCCCATGTTGCAGCGCGAACGCGACCGGCTCCAGGGCCTCAACACCGGTGGCTTCATCTCCGGCTATCGCGGTTCCCCGCTCGGCATGTACGACCACGCGCTGTGGCGCGCGAAGTCACACCTTGCGCAGCACGACATAGCCTTCGTCCCAGGCCTGAACGAGGATCTGGCGGCGACTGCGGTCTGGGGCAGCCAGCAGGTCGGCTTGTTTCCGGGCGCCAAGGTCGATGGCGTATTTGGCATCTGGTACGGCAAGGGCCCCGGCGTCGACCGCTCGGTCGATGCGCTCAAGCATGCCAACGCCGCCGGCACCTCGCTCAACGGTGGCGTGCTTGCGCTGGCCGGCGACGACCACGGCTGCCAGTCCTCGACGCTGGCGCATCAGAGCGAGCAGGTGTTCGCAGCGGCGCTGATCCCCGTGATCAATCCGGCGACGCTGCAGGACTACCTCGATCTCGGCCTCTACGGTTTCGCGCTGTCGCGCTTCTCCGGCTGCTGGGTCGGATTCAAGGCGATCAGCGAGACCGTGGAAAGCTCGGCGTCGATCGACAGCGACCCTGAACGCATCAAGATCGTGCTGCCCGAGGATTTCGAGATGCCGCCCGGCGGCCTCAACATCCGCTGGCCCGATCCGCCGCTGGATGCAGAGAGGCGTCTGTTCGGCCCGAAGATGGCCGCAGTGCAGGCCTTCGCCCGCGCCAACCAGCTCGACCGCATCGTGCTCGATTCCAAGCCGGCGCGGCTCGGCATTGTCGCGACCGGCAAGGCCTATCTCGATCTGCGCCAGGCCCTCGCCGACTTAGGGATTACCGACAAAGACGCGCAGGATCTCGGCTTGCGCATCTACAAGGTCGCGCTGACCTGGCCGCTGGAGGAAAGTGGCGCGAAGCGCTTCGCAGAAGGCCTTCAGGATATTCTCGTGGTCGAGGAGAAGCGTGGCTTCATCGAAGACCAGCTGATGCGCATCCTCTACAACATCGATGCCTCCAGGCGCCCGACGATCACAGGCAAGCGCGACGAGCGCGGCGCGCCGCTGTTGCCGAGCGAAGGCGAACTGACGCCGACCATCGTTGCCGCCGCGCTGGTGGCACGCTTGCGCAAGCTCGGCCATCATAGCCCGGTGCTGGAGCAGCGCCTGGCGCGGCTGGAGGCCTTCGACAATCCGGTCACCGCCAGCACCCAGATCAAGCTCGCGCGCACGCCGTTCTTCTGCTCGGGCTGCCCGCACAACACCTCGACCCGCGTGCCCGAAGGCAGCCGCGCCATGGCCGGCATCGGCTGCCACGGCATGGCCCTGAGCATGCCGACCCGCCGCACCGATCTGATCTCGCATATGGGCGCCGAGGGCGTGAACTGGATCGGGCAATCGCCCTTCACCACCGAGACGCACATCTTCCAGAATCTTGGCGACGGCACCTATACGCATTCCGGGCTTCTCGCCCTTCGCGCGGCATCGGCCGCCGGCATCAACATCACCTACAAGATCCTCTACAACGACGCCGTCGCGATGACCGGCGGCCAGCCCGCCGAAGGCGCCTTCAATGTCGCGCAGATCGCGCATCAGGTCTGGGCCGAGGGCGTCAAGCGCCTGGCAATCGTCTCGGACGATCCGGGCAAGTACCCGCAAGGAAACTACTTCCCGCAAGGCGCGACCATCCATCATCGCCGCGAGCTCGATGCTGTCCAGCGCGAGCTGCGCGACATCAAGGGTCTCACCGTCATCATCTACGACCAGACCTGCGCCGCGGAAAAGCGCCGCCGCCGCAAGCGCGGGCTCTATCCCGATCCCGCCAAGCGCGCCTTCATCAATGAGCTGGTCTGCGAAGGCTGCGGCGACTGTTCGCAGGCCTCTAACTGCGTCTCGGTGCAACCGCTCGAGACCGAGTTCGGCCGCAAGCGCCAGATCGACCAGTCTAACTGCAATAAGGACTTTTCCTGCGTCGAGGGTTTCTGCCCAAGTTTCGTGACCGTCCATGGCGGCTCGCTGAAGCGCATGAAGACTTCGGCCGTCGATTCAGGCCAGCTCTTCGCCGACCTGCCGCTGCCGCCCGCGCGCGAGCTGGACGCGCCCTACAACATCCTCGTCACCGGCATCGGCGGCACCGGCGTCATAACCATCGGCGCCCTGCTCGGCATGGCGGCCCATGTCGACGGCCGCGGCTGCTCGGCGCTCGACTTCACCGGCCTGTCGCAAAAGAACGGTGCCGTGATGAGCCATGTCCGCATCGCACGGAGGCCTGAAGACATCTCCGCGGTCCGCATCACCACCGGCGGCGCCGACGTCATCCTCGGCTGCGACATGATCGTCTCGGCCGGCCCCACCGCGCTCAGCCGCGCCGAACGTGGCGTGACCAAAGCCTACATCAACGCCGATTTGCAGCCGACCGCGAGCTTCGTGCAAAACCCCGATCTCGACTTCGAGATGGGCACGATGCAGACCGTGCTGCGCGACGCCGTCGGAGACAAGAACCTCGATATTATCGATGCCACAGGCATAGCCGCTGCGCTGATGGGCGACAGCATCGCCACCAATCCCTTCATGCTCGGCTTCGCCTTCCAGAAGGGCGCGATCCCGCTGTCGCTGGAAGCGCTGCTGCGCGCCATCGAAATCAACGGCGCCGCGATCGAGATGAACAAGCTCGCCTTCACCTGGGGCCGCTTGGCCGCCCACGACATGTCGCGGGTGCGCAGCGTGCTCCAGTTCAAGAGCCGGGCGGCGGCACCGACGAAGTCGCTCGACGACATCATCGCGACCCGCATGGAGTTTTTGACCAGCTATCAGGACAAGGCCTATGCCGACCGCTATCTCGCGGCCGTCGCCAAGGTACGCAAGGCGGAAACCTCCGCCTCTCCCGCGTCAACCGAGCTGACCGAGGCCGTCGCGAAGAACCTGTTCAAGCTGATGTCCTACAAGGATGAGTACGAGGTCGCCCGGCTCTACACCGACGGCAGCTTCGCGAAGAAGGTCTCGGAGAAATTCGACGGCGACTTCACCCTGAAATACCATTTGGCGCCACCCATCTTCGCACAACGCGACAAGACGACGGGCCGGCTGCAGAAGCAGGAGTTCGGCGGCTGGATGATCCATGCCTTCCGCGTTCTCGCCAAGCTCAAGTTCCTGCGCGGCGGCGCCTTCGATCCGTTCGGCCGCACCGAAGAGCGCCGCACCGAGCGCAAGCTGGTCGCGGATTATCTCGGCATGATCGATCAGCGGATCGCGGGCCTGAAAGCGGAGCAGATCCCGCTGCTGGCAAGGCTCGCCAGGGTGCCGGAGACCATCCGAGGCTTCGGCCACGTCAAGGAGGCCAATATCAAGCTGGCGGCGGCCGAGACGGCGCGGCTGGAGGCGGAGCTGGAGAACAGCCGTTTTGCGGCGGCGGCGGAGTAGAGGTTAACGCGAGCTTCTCCCCGTCATTGCGAGGAGCCCTTGCGACGAAGCAATCCAGACTGTCACCGCGGAAGGATTCTGGATTGCTTCGCTGCGCCCGCAATGACGCGGATGCAGCGGGGCCCCGATCAGACGGATGCCTTTGCAGCTCCGAGTGTCGTCACCACGCTTCCCTCCGCCAGATGCCGCCCCGCGATGTATCCGAACGTCAGCGCCGGCCCTAACGTGATCCCCGGCGCCGGATAATTGCCGTTCATGATCGAGCCCATGTCATTGCCGCAGGCATAGAGCCCCGCGATCGGCGCGCCGTCCGCGCGCAGCACGCGGGCCTGCGCATCGACCTTCATACCAATCGCGGTGCCGAGATCAGCCGGATAGATGCGCATCGCGAACAACGGGGCACCGACGATCGGCGCAACGCAGGGATTGGGCTTGTGAGCGGCATCGCCGAGATGGCGCTGGTAGATAGTGCTGCCGCGGCCGAATTCGCCATCGCGGCCCTCCCTTGCGCCTTCGTTGTAGCTCGCGATCGTCGCCGCCAGCACCGTCGGCTTGACGCCGATCCTCGCCGCAAGCTGCGCAATGTCAGGAGCCTCGACCAGCTCGCCGCTCGCCACATAGCGCCGATAGCTGCGCGTGAACGGCTTGATGCGGCCGAGGCCGTAGGTCCACAGGAACCGGCGATCGCAAATCAAATAGAACGGCCGGTCCGGATCGCCATCGCCATGACGGAGCATGGCGAGCACAAACTCGTGGTGGGACAGCGCCTCGTTGACGAAACGCCGGCCCGCTGCGTTGACAGTGATCACACCGGGCTTGGCGCGGTCGGTCACCGTGTGCGGGAACACGCCGCGGCTACCGTCGGCGCGGCGGAACAGCGAGGCCGGCACCCAATAGGCCGGGCTGGTCGCGTCCGTATTGAGCGCGGCACCTGTCGTTGCCGCGAGCCGAAATCCGTCGCCGGTGCTGGAAGGGTTGGCTGCCGAGACAAATCCGGCCGCCGCCGGGAGGAAGCGCTTGCGCAAGCACGCATCGTGCGAAAAGCCGCCCGTCGCCAGCACCACGCCGCGGCGCGCTGCGATCGGCCGGTCGCGGGAGCCATGACGGATCACCACGCCGCTGACGCGATCACCCTGAATCGAGAGGTCCGCGACATCGGCGCTGAAGAGAACTTCGACCTGCCGCGCCAGCAGCGAAGCATAGAGCTGCGCGGCAAGTGCGTTGCCGAGATGCAGCGACGTTCCACGCGGACTGCGCAGCCGTTGCAACGCATACGCGGAAACCAACCGCGCCGCTCGCAGGGTCGAGCGCAGCGATTTTCCAACACTGAGCAAATGCGGAACGTCGAGAGGATCGATCATCATCCCGCCGAACAGCGTGAACTCCGGCAGCGGCGGCCGCAATCGCTCAAAAGCTTCGCCCAGCCGCCTGCCATCGAAACCGACCGGCTCCAGCACGCGGCCGCCAGCGGTTGCGCCCAGCCGCTCCGGATAACAATCCGGACAGGCCTTCACCGGCTGGAGGCGAACTTCCGTGTTGGCTTCGAGATAGGCGATCGCCTCGGGCCCGCGCGCGAGGAAGGCGGCGCGCAGGCCGGCATTGGCGAGCTGGGGCACCGTGCTCGACAGATATTGGACCGCATCCGCGACGCTGTCGGAGAGCCCGGCCTCTTTCATCCTGGCATTGGCGGGGATCCAGACCATGCCGCCAGACCAGGCGGTGGTGCCGCCGACGAACGCGGTCTTCTCGATCACCAGCACGCGCAGGCCTTGCGCAGCGGCCACGGCCGCCGCCGTCATGCCACCGGCACCGGCGCCGATGACAATGACGTCGTAGGTCTCGTGTGCCGGCATCATGCGGCGGGTTTCCGAAGGCGAGGCATGACACCGTCATACCCCGCCTCGCCCGTCCCGCGCTAGCGCTGCGGCTTGCGCTCGATCGGGTCGATATCGATCGCCCGCAGGCGGCCGAGCCGCAGCACGTCCATCGCGAGCCGCCGGCCGATCCGGTCGCGGTCGAGCACGCGGATCAGATCGTCGACACCGTTGATCTCGACGCCGTCGAGCCTGATCACGACGTCGCCGGGCAACAGGCCCGCCTTCGCCGCCGGACCATCCGGCTCGATCTGCGCGAGCAGCGCGCCCATCTTGTTTTCGATGCCGGCCAGCACCGCGTGCCGCCGCGGGACCGGCGCGGTCTGCCCGGCGACGCCGATATAGGCCCGGCGGACATAGCCGTGACGGATGATCTCCGACAACACGAATTGCGCGGTGTTGCTGGCGACCGCGAAGCAGATGCCTTGGGCGCCGTTGATGATGGCGGTGTTGATGCCGATCACCTCGGCATTCGACGACAGCAGCGGCCCGCCGGAGTTGCCGGGGTTGAGCGCGGCGTCGGTCTGGATCACGTCCTCGATGGTGCGGCCGCTGACCGAGCGGATCGAGCGGCCGAGCGCCGAGACCACGCCGGCAGTCACAGTCGATTCGAAACCGAGCGGATTTCCGATCGCGATCACGAGCTGGCCGCGGCGCAGCGTCTTGGAGTTGCCGAGCGCGGCATAGGGCAAATGGCGCACGCCGTTGGCGCGCAGCAGCGCAAGGTCGGTATCGGGATCGACGCCGAGCACCTGGGCTTCGCCGACATGGCCCTCGACGTCGCGCAGCCGGATCTCCTTCGACGTGCCGACCACGTGGCTGTTGGTGAGGACGAGGCCATCAGGCGAGATCACGATGCCCGAGCCGAGCCCGCCGCGCTCACGGCCGTTCGGCACTTTTGGCCCGGTCTCGACACGCACGACCGCGGGGCCGACCCGGTCGGTCACATCGATCACGGCATTGGAATAGGCGTCCAGCAACGCCCGGTCATCGGCCGGCGCAGATGCTGTCGTTCGCGATGACGCGGCGTCATCGACGATATCTGAGGTGAAATCCAGCATGGCAAGAGTCCTTGAAGGCTCACACAGATGGTGGCCTGTGACCGGCCGCGCAAGGTGCCAGCCGGGCGCGCAGGGCTGGACTGCCCAGATGGCTAGGGCGCCCGCCTGAGCGTACCGGCCCTCGCCTTCACCGGGTCGAGCAGCGACCAGTCTCCATCCGGAAGCACATGGCCCTTCGGGAATGGCGCCCGCAGTTCGATCCCCAGCGAACCCAGCACGCGGTCGTCGCGGTAGTAGCATTGCAGCACGACGCGGACGAGCGTCGCGGCGGCGACGCCGCCGTGCTTGCGAAACTCCTGCGCCACCGCATCGCGCCTGGTGGCATCAAGCTCGGCGAGCGGCGCTCCTGACAGCCGCGCCAGATCATCCAGCGCGGCCGCGACCAATTTGGTATCGCGGCCAAGCGTTGCGAGCATATCTGCCTGGATCGCGGGATCGTCGGCGCCGGGCACCTTGTACTCGTCGCTGGCGGGAACGATCATCGCGGCGATGCTGCGGAGGTCGTCGCGTTGGGTGCGCGTAAGATTGTCTGCGGACATGGCGGCCTTAATCAAACAAATTGGCGAGGCGCTGCTTCATCTGGTCGGCGATGTAGAGCGCGAGGGCCTGGATGGTGGAGGTCGGGTTCACGCCGCCCGACGTGACGAAGATGCTGCCGTCGACGATGAAGAGATTCTTGACGTCGTGCGTGCGGCCCCATTCATTGACCACGGAGCTTTCAGGGTCGGTGCCCATCCGCGCGGTGCCGAGCAGGTGCCAACCGCCCCAGGGGATCGGCGAGTTGATGCAGATATCGGTGGCGCCCGCGGTCTCCAAAACCTCCCGGCCGCGCGCCAGCGCATGCTCCATCATCTTCCGGCTGTTCTCGCTGATCGTGTAGTCGATCTTCGGCGCGGGAATGCCGTGACTGTCTTTCAGGACGGGATCGAGCGTGACGCGATTATGCTCCTCCGGCAGATCCTCACAGATCGCGGAAAATCCGAGCCGATGGCCGTTCAGCTTGCGGAAGACGCGGTGATGATCCTCGCCCCAGGGCAGAATGCCCTTTTGCTCGCTGACGACAGCCTCGAACACCGGTCCGGCCCCGCGCACGAACTGAACGCCATAGCCGCGCACGAAGCCGCGCGAGGGGTCCGTGTCGTACCACTCCTTGCTCCACAGGCAGGTCGGCGGCGCGCGGTTGCTATCGGTCGGCTCCTTCACATAGCCGTAGATCTGCGCGTAGGGATGGAACATCAAATTCTTGCCGACGAGGCCGGACGAATTGGCAAGGCCGTTCGGAAAGCGCGAGGACGCCGAATTCAGCAATAGCCGCGGCGTGCCGACGCCGTTGCAGGCGATGATGACGACATGCGCGGGCTGGAACTGCTCGATGCCGTCCTTGTCGTAATAGACCACGCCCGAAGCCATACCGCTCTCGTCGGTGGTGATCTCGCGCACCCGGCAATGGGTGCGCAGCTCGACGCCGGCGCGGATCGCCTGCGGCCAATAGGTGATGTCGGTGGAGGATTTCGCGCCCTGCGCGCAGGCCGGCGTGCAGTGGCCGAGATTGATGCAGCGCGCCCGGCCCTCATAATCCATCGTCGCGACCGTCGTGTCCGACGGCCACCAGTGCCAGCCGAGCTTGTTCATGGCCTTGCCGATGATGGCGCCGGACAATCCGAGCGGCTGTTGCGGCATCGGCGGATGCGTCAGCGGGGACCGTGGGTCGCCCGACAAGCCCGATGTGCCCATGATCCGGTCGTTCTCTTCGAAGAACGGGGTCAGCGTGTCGTAATCGATTGGCCAGTCGTCGGCGACGCCGTCCAGCGTCCTCACCTTGAAATCGGAGGGATGCAGCCGCGGCCAGTGCGCGGTGTACATCACCGTGGAGCCGCCGACCGCATTGTAGTTCACGACCTTGATCGGCGAATTGTCGTCGTTGATCGGATAGTCCTCGGGACGGCCGCGCACGTTCGGGCTCGACGACCACTCGCCGTAGAACTTGGCCTCCCAGTCCCGGCCGGTGCTGGGATATTCCGCCGGGTTCATCCAGCCGCCCTGCTCCAGGCAGAGAATGTGCATCTTGGTCTCGGCCAGCGACCACGCCACCGCCGCGCCCGAAGCGCCGGCGCCGATGATCAGGACGTCCACGGGGTCTTTCATCGCAGCCTTTTCCTCCCGCCCTCGCCGCTTCCCGGGCGATTCGGCCTGCACGATCTGCAAGGCCTGGGAACGATAGGGTCAGAGCGGGCGGGGAGTAAAGCCGCGGGGCCGGAATGTCGCACTTCGCAGGGTGCAGACCATTGGTATCGCCACATCCGGATGCTAGGAACAGGCGCACGAGCAATCGATAGCGAGACCGTATGTCCTTCCGAAATGTCTTTGCCGCCGCCCGCGCTTTTGCGCTCGTTTTGTTTTTCGCCTTGTCCGGAGTCCTGGCGTCTTCCGAGCCGGCTTCCGCGCTGACCGCCGCCGCGACAGTCCGCGACGGCAACTCCATCCAGCTTGGCGACGTCACCTACCGGCTCGACGGCGTCGACGCGCCCGAACTGGACCAGGTCTGCATCGACGACCACGCCGATTCCTGGACCTGCGGCATCGAGGCTCGCGACCAGCTGGCGAAGCTGATCAACAAGCGCTCCGTGCGCTGTGACGATGTCGGGCCGGAGAAGAGTTTTGGCAAACGGCACCGGGCGATCTGCACGGCCGAGGGCGACAAGACCAGCTTGAACGAACAGCTGGTCAAGCTCGGCTTTGCCGTCGCGCGGGAGCCGATCAAGGCGAACGTCAAGCCGGCCGTGGCCGAGGCCAAGTCAGCCGCCGCCGGGATCTGGAAGGGCTGTTTTGTTGCACCGCAAGACTTCCGCGCGGGCAAGAAGGACGGCGCACTGCTGGGCGCCGCCTGCCGCCCGGACCGCGACAAGGAAATTCGGGCCGTGCTGTTCCCGGAGGAGCTGACGATGCCACCGAGTTGCAGCATCAAGGGAAAGCTCGCGGTGCGCGCACGCGTCACCGGCAACATCGGCATCTATCATTTGCGGGGTTGCCCGAGCTACCCGGCGACCACCAAGCCGGACCGCTGGTTCTGCTCGGAGGACGACGCCCAGGCAGCCGGCTTCCGCAAGGCCTACAACTGCCGCCGGCCGAAGTGAATAATTCTCTCACGCATCCGTGAGTAGTAGTCCGGGACCGTATTGATCCGGAATTGAACTCCTTCGCGAGTTGCCGCACTCATAAAGGTACGCAAGCGCTTGCGCGGGCGTTTCCTTGGCAGCAATCCGGCTCCGGCCTGATTGCCTTGCTTGGGCGTTTCCTCCCTAGACTTGGGCCGCTTGTCACAACAAGCGGCTCTTCTTTTTTGGGCGGTCCTTTCACTGCATCCGCATGATCTGGTCCATCGGCGGCATGTTCGCATTCAGATGCGCCATGATCCAGACCGTGCCGCCCACCACCAGGAAGACCACCAGCAGGCCGAAGGCCAGCGCCAGCACGTTGTTCGTGTTGTCGGGGCCGGTCGTGATGTGCAGGAAGAACACCAGATGCACACCCATCTGCGCAATCGCCAGCACGATCAGCGCGACGGGGATGGAGGGCTGCCAGACCAGATCGGTGCCGGCGATGAAGAACGACGTCGCCGTGAGCAGCAGCGCCAGGACAAGGCCGACGACGTAGCCAAGAATACGGGTGCCGACACTGTGTTGCTCTTCCTCGCCCGGCGCGAGGTCGTGGTCGCTCCGCGCGTGGCTCTGATCGCTCATGCGGCACTCCCAAGCAAATAGACGACGGAGAACACCCCGACCCAGACGATGTCGAGCGCGTGCCAGAACAGCGCAAAGCACATCATCCGGCGCAGGACGTCGGCGCGAAAGCCTTTCGCGAACACCTGGGCCATCATGGTGAGGAGCCACAGCACGCCGGCCGAGACATGCAGGCCGTGGCAGCCGACCAGCGAGAAGAACGCGGTCAGGAACGCGCTGCGCGACGGGCCATAGCCGCGCGCGACGAGGTCGGCGAATTCGCGGAATTCGATCGCCAGGAATATGAGTCCCAACAGACAAGTCACGGCCATGCCGAGATAGAACCAGAACCGGTTGCGCACGTCGGCGGCAATGCTGGCCATGCCGCAGGTAAAGCTCGACAACAGCAGGCAGACCGTCTCGATCGCGACGTTCCTCTGCTCGAATAACTCCGAGCCCTTCGGGCCGCCGGCCGTCTGGCCAGACAGCACCGCATAGGCCGCGAAGAAGCAGGAGAACATCACGATGTCGGAGAGCAGGAAGACCCAGAAGCCGTAGGCGGTCACGATCCGCTTCGAAGCGGGTCCGGGATGCTCGATGACGAGCCCGATGTGATGGGGATCGGCATGCGCGTGGCCGGCGGTCGCCGTCATCGCCATCAGACCGCCCCCGCCATGCTGATGAGGCCGCGTCGTTCCTCGAGATTGACGCGGTCGATCGCGGCGACCTCCTCCGCGGGAATGACGTATTCGTCATGATCGCGCCAGGCGAACACGACGAAGGTCGCGAACGCGCCGAGGCCGCCCAAAATCACCATCCACCAGATGTGCCAGATCAGTGCAAAGCCCATGATGGTGGCAAAGAACGCGCAGACGAAACCGGTGGGAGAATTCCGGGGCATCTCGATGTCCTGATATTCCGGCCTGTCGCGTTCGAGCGATTGCTGCTGGGCATGGACCTTCATGTCCCAATAGGCGTCCTCGCCGCGCACATCGGGATTGAAGGCGAAGTTGAACACCGGCGGCGGCGACGAGGTCGCCCATTCCAGCGAGCGGCCGTCCCAGGGATCGCCGGTGCGGTCGCGCAGCGCCTCGCGGTTGCGGATGCTGACCACGAGCTGCACGATCTGGCAGATCACCCCGATCGTCAGCACGGCCATGCCAATTGCTGCAACGATCATCCAGGGCCGCCACGCCGCAACGTCGTAATGCTGCATGCGCCGGGTCATGCCGAGCATGCCGGCAATGTAGAGCGGGATGAAAGTGATGAAGAAGCCGAGGAAGGTGAACCAGAACGCCAGCTTGCCCCAGCGTTCGTCGAGGCGGAAGCCAAACGCCTTGGGAAACCAGTATTCGAAGCCGGCGAAGGCGCCGAACAGCACGCCGCCGATGATGACGTTGTGGAAATGCGCCACCAGGAACATGCTGTTGTGGAGCATGAAGTCAGCCGGTGGCACCGCGAGCAGGACGCCCGTCAGTCCACCTACTATGAATGTCACCATGAAGCCGACCGCCCACAGCATCGGCGTCGCGAAGCGGATGCGGCCGCCATACATCGTGAACAGCCAGTTGTAGATCTTCACCCCGGTCGGCACCGCAATGATCATGCTGGCGATGCCGAAGATGGCATTGACGTCCGGCCCTGCCCCCATCGTGAAGAAATGATGCAGCCAGACCATGAAGGAGATGACGCAGATCGCCATGGTCGCGAGCACCATCGAGCGATAGCCGAACAGCCCCTTGCCGGAGAAGGTCGAGACCACCTCAGAGAAGATGCCGAACGCCGGCAGCACCAGGATGTAGACCTCCGGATGTCCCCAGGCCCAGATCAGGTTCATGAACATCATGACGTTGCCGCCGGCCTCGTTGGTGAAGAAGTGGAAGCCGAGGTAACGGTCGAGCAGCAGCATCGCGAGCGTGGCGGTAAGGATCGGGAAGGCTGCAACGATGAGGAGGTTCGAGGCCAGCGTGGTCCAGCAGAACATCGGCATGCGCAGATAATTCATGCCCTTGGTGCGCAGCTTCAGCACCGTGGTGACGAGATTGATGCCGGCCACCAGCGTGCCGACGCCCGAGATCTGCAGCGACCAGGCGTAATAGTCGACGCCGACGCCGGGCGAATAGGACAGCTCCGACAGCGGCGGAAAAGCGAGCCAGCCGGTGCGCGCGAACTCGCCGACCACGAGCGAGAGATTGACCAGCAGCGCACCGGTCGCGGTCAGCCAGAAGCCGACCGAATTGAGCGTCGGGAAAGCGACGTCGCGCACGCCGAGCTGGAGCGGCACGATCAGGTTCATCAGCCCGATCACGAACGGCATTGCCACGAAGAAGATCATGATGGTGCCGTGCGCCGAGAAGATCTGGTTGTAGTGCTCCGGCGGCAGGTAGCCCTGCGACTGGTAGGCGACGGCCTGCTGGATCCGCATCATGATGGCGTCGCTGCCACCGCGCAGCAGCATCACCGAGGCCAGTAGAATATACATGACGCCGATGCGCTTGTGATCGACGCTGGTGATCCATTCGCTCCAGAGATAGGGCAGATGCCCCTTCACCACGACCCAGGTCAGCACGCCCAGGATCGCGACCAGCACCACTGCGCCCGCGACCAGCGGGATGGGCTGATCGAACGGAATCGCCGACCAATCGAGCTTACCGAGCATCATGGCCTCCACTGTGCGGACGGCCTGCATCGGAGAGCAGTTCCGGCCCCGGTCCCGGCGGAATGTGCTGGGTCGCGATCAGATCGAACAGGCGGGGATCTTCCAGGCGATAGATCGGCCTGCCCTTCTCGACGCCCTGCTGCATCAGCTTCTTGTAGCTGTCCTCATTCAGCACGGCATCGGTCTTCGCCGTGGTCGCCACCCATTCCGGAAAGGCGAGCGGCGAGACCACGTTGACGTCGAACATCATGTCGGGAAAGCCGTCGCCGGAGAAATGCGCGGACAACCCCTGCAGCTTGCCTTCGTTGTCGGCGCGCAGGTTCAGCTTCGTCACCATGCCGTTCATGGTGTAGATCATGCTGCCGAGCTGCGGGATGAAGAACGTGTTCATCACGCTCGACGACGTCAGCTGAAAGTTCAGCTCGGCGCCGGCCGGCACGGTCAGCGTGTTGACGGTGGCGATGCGCTGGTCCGGATAGATGAACAGCCATTTCCAGTCGAGCGAAACCGCTTGGATCCGCACCGGGCTTCCAGTCCCCGGCACCGGTGCTGCGGGATCGAGCTGATGCGAGCCGATCCAGGCGACGCCGCCGAGCAGGATGACGGTGAGCGCAGGGATCGCCCACACCACCATCTCGACGCGGCCGGAATAGACGAAGTCAGGCTGGTAGCGCGCTTTTGGATTCGAGGCGCGAAACCAGAACGCAAAGCCGAGAATCGCGAAAATGGTCGGCACCACGATCACGAGCATGATGAAGACGGAATCGACCAGAATCGTGCTGTTGGCCGCAGCCACGGGCCCTTGTGGGTCGAGCAGATTCATCGGCAAGCCACTGGCGGTTGGGAAGCCCCAAGACAGAGCCTAGCGCGGGAAAGGCTCCGCAACAAACGCTGCGACCTCAGAACGGTTCCTGAACCGCGAGGGCCAGCCATGCGCATTGGGCCGGCGCAACATGCAAATCCATGCGATGTCAATGACATGAACGCAAAAGCCGCGCCCTTCTCTCCGGTCGGGGCGATTGCTAATCTGCACGAAAATAATGAGAAGTCCGGGATCAGGGAGTGAACCGAGATGCGCTTGAAGGACAAGGTCGCCATCGTCGTCGGAGCCGGGCAAAGCCCCGGCGAAGGCATGGGCAATGGCCGCGCCACCGCGCTGACCTTCGCGCGCGAGGGCGCAAAGGTCTTGTGCGTCGATCATCATCTGGAATCGGCGCAGGAAACGGTTGCGATGATCACCGCGAAACATGGCACCGCCGCGGCCTTCAAGGCCGACGTCACGAAGTCGGCCGACATCAAGGCGATGGTTAAGGACGCGCAGTCGCGCTGGGGCCGGATCGACGTGCTGCACAACAATGTCGGCGTCAGCCTGTCCGGCGGCGATGCCGAGCTGCTGCAACTGACCGAGGAAGCGTTCGACCGTGTCGTCGCCATCAATCTGAAAAGCTGCATTCTCGCAGCGAAAGAGGTGATCCCGATCATGCGCGCGCAAGGAAGCGGCGCCATCATCAACATCTCCTCGATGGCGGCGATCACGAATTATCCCTATGTCGCCTACAAGGCGACGAAGTCGGCGATGATCGCTTTCACCGAACAGCTCGCCTATCAGAATGCCGAATACGGCATCCGTGCCAACGTCATCCTGCCCGGCCTGATGAACACGCCGATGGCCGTCGACACCCGCGCCCGCGAATGGCACAAGACCCGCGCCGAGGTCGAAGCCGAACGCGACAGCAAGGTGCCGCTGCGCAAGAAAATGGGCACCGGCTGGGACGTCGCCAACGCCGCGCTGTTTTTGGCGTCCGATGAGGCGAACTTCATTACGGGCGTGACGCTGCCGGTGGATGGTGGAGCGAGCGTGAGACGGGGGTAGAAGCCGCAAGAGCGGTGCCTCTTCCCTTCTCCCCTTGCGGGAGAAGGTGGCGCGAAGCGCCGGAATGAGGGGTTCTTTCCACGCACTCATAGCGAGATGGATTCGCGGAGACATACCTCACCCGGCTTCGCTATCGCGAAGCCACCCTATCCCGCAAGGGGAGAGGGTGCACCGTCACTGCGGCGCGTGCGTCACCCGCCAGATCGCGCCGTTGCCGTCCTCCGACACCAGCAGCGATCCATCCTTCGCCACGGCCACTCCCACCGGCCTGCCCCACACCTCCGTGTCGCTGACGACAAAGCCCGTGACGAAATCCTCGTACTCTCCCGTCGGCTTACCGTCCTTCATCCGGATGCGGATCACCTTGTAGCCGGTGCGCTTCGACCGGTTCCAGGAGCCGTGCTCGGCGGCGAAGGCGTCGCTCTGATACTCGGGCGGAAAGTGCGTGCCCTGATAGAAGGCCATGCCGAGCGAGGCCGAGTGCGGCTGCACCAGCACGTCGGGGATCGTCACCTTGTCCTTGATATCCGGCCGCGCACCGGCATGGCGTGGGTCTTCGTTGTCGCCGATATAGAACCAGGGCCAGCCGTAGAATGCGCCTTCCTTCACGCTGGTCACGTAATCAGGAACGAGATCGTCGCCGAGCCCGTCGCGCTCGTTGGTCGAGCACCAGGGCAGACCGGTCTGCGGCTGGATCGCAAGCCCGACGCAATTGCGGATGCCGGTGGCGTAGATCTTCCGCTCCTTGCCATCGGGATTGAATGCCAGCACCGCCGCGCGTTCGGTCTCGCTGGCCCAGGCCGCGCCGAGCGGTTGCGTTTTCGCCCACGCCTCCATCCCGCCCGGCGGCATGCCGATGCCTTCCGCAACGTTGCTGAGCGAGCCGACGGAGACCAGCATACGCTTATTGTCGGGCGTGAAGACGATGTCGCGGGTGGAATGACCGCCGTCATGCGACAGGCTTGCCACGATCGTCACCGCCTTGCCGCGCGCCTTGAGATCGCCCGCCTGATAGGGAAAGCGGACGACACTGTCCGTGTTGGCGACATAGACCCATTGCGGATTGTCACCGTTCGGGAAGAAGGCGATGCCGAACGGTTGCCTCAGTCCGCTGGCGAACACCTCATTGGTCGCGAGCTTGTTGCCCTCCCCGGCACGAAGCACACGGATGGTGCCTGCCCGAGTCTCCGCGACAAAGACGTCGCCGTTCGGCGCCACCCGCACGATGCGTGGCGCGCGCAGGCCTTCGGCGAACAGCTCGATCTTGAAGCCTGCCGGCACCTGAAGCGCAGCCTCGGCCGGGCGCGGCACCACGCGCGACCAGCTCGCAACCGAGCGCGTGGCGCCGGGCCTGACCAGATCCTGCGGCCGGATCAGCCTGACCGTGCCGGGCTTGTCGGCCCGCCAATCGCCATAAGCGTCCTTGCCCTGCAACACCGGCTCGGCCTGCGCACCGGTAGCAATCAGTAGCCCCGCGAATATCGCGACGGACAAAATTCTGCTCTTCAAATTGTCCTCCCGGCCAGCAATCTCGAGCATCGATACCACCGCGGCAGGTCGAAGCTCTGCCGCATCCCACGTCACCCGATGCCCGCACGATGTGCATCAGCTGCGCCCATCGTACTGGAAAACACCGCGGATAGGTGCGACACATTGTATGGGCGGGGGTTGCGGTCATCAAAGCTGCGGCATCGCTGTCGCAATTGACGGGATGATCATGTGGGGATCCATCATATCGGAATGGGCGAGCCTGCTGCTGCGCTGGCTCCACGTGGTGGCGGCGATCGCCTGGATCGGCAGTTCCTTCTATTTCATCGCCCTCGACCTCAGCCTCAGGCCCAAGGGCAACCGAACGAGTGACCTGCCCGACGGCGTCCAGGGCGAAGCCTGGCAGGTCCATGGCGGCGGCTTCTACCGGATCATGAAATATCTGGTGGCTCCAAACCAAATGCCGGACGAGCTGACCTGGTTCAAATGGGAGGCCTACACCACCTGGCTGTCCGGCTTCGCGCTGATGGTGGTGGTGTATTATCTCGAGGCCGATCTGTTCCTGGTCGACAAGTCGGTCGCCGATCTCACGCCGTTCCAGGCCGGCCTGTTCAGCCTTGCGAGCCTGGCTCTGGCGTGGCTGCTCTATGAAGCGGCCTGCCGCACCGGGCTTGCCCAGCGCGAGCTGCCCTTCGCTATCGGCGGCTATCTGTTCCTGGTCGCGCTGACCTATGCCTTCACCCATGTGCTGAGCGGCCGTGGCGCTTTCAACCAGATCGGCGCGATCATCGGCACCATCATGGTCGCCAACGTCTTCGCGCTGATCATCCCGAACCAGAAGAAGATCGTGGCCAGCCTGATCGCGGGACAGACGCCGGATCCAAGGCTCGGCAAAGCCAGCAAGGAGCGCTCGGTCCACAACAACTACCTGACGCTGCCCGTGGTCGTGCTGATGATCAGCAACCACTATCCCCTGGTCTACGCCACGCGCTTCAACTGGATCATCGTCGCCATCATCCTGGCGCTGGGCCCCGTGATCCGCCACTTCTTCAACGAGCGCCACGCGGGGCGCAAATCGCCGTGGTGGGTGTGGAGCGTCGCGGCAATCGGCGTGATTGCGATCCTCTTCCTCTCCGCCGCAGGACCGCGCGAGGTCAAGTCCGGCGCACTGCCGACACAGCCGACCCTTGCCGCTGTCGAGGAGATCGTGACGTCCCGTTGCAGCATGTGCCACGCCGCCGAGCCGGTCTGGGCCGGCATCGTGACCGCGCCGAAGGGCATCTTGCTCGATGCGCCCGAGCACATCCATCGCAACATCCGCCTGATCGGCCGCGTCGCGGCCTGGTCCAATGCGATGCCGCCGGGCAACATCACCGAAATGACCGGCGAGGAGCGCGCGATCCTCGCCGCCTATCTTGAGCAGGCCCGCTGATGCTGCCCGTGCGGCGACAGATCATTTCGCGGAATGAAATTCCGCATCTCCTACCGAATTGAAAATGACTTGACCGCCCATCCGGCGTAGACAGGACCAGCGGCCGCCGACGCGGCCCAAAGTCATTTGCATGCGCGGGGAAAGAACAGTGGCTCTCAAGAACGTCATCGGTATCGACCACGCTGTGGTCATGGTTCAGGACCTCGAAAAGGCCGCCGAGAACTATCGGCAGCTCGGCTTCACCGTGTCGCCGCGCGGCACCCATAGCGCGCATATGGGCACCGGCAATTACACCATCATGTTCGACCCTGATTATATGGAGCTGCTGGGCGTGCTCGCGGCGACCGAGCACAACGCGCCGGCGCGCGCCTTCCTCGACAAGCGCGGCGAAGGCATCGAGCGCATCGCCTTCACCGCGGTCGATTCCGCTGAAGGCGCGGAGGAGATCCGCGCACGAGGGTTCACGCCGATCGGCCCGACCGATTTCGAGCGCCCGGTAACCTTGCCCAACGGCACGGTCTCGGCGGCAAAATTCCGCACCTTCATGTGGCCGACCGCGGAAGCGCCCGGCAGGGTACGCATCTTCGCCTGCCAGCACAAGACGCGTGAGACGGTTTGGATTCCTGAATTGATGAAACACGCCAATGCGGCGAAGCGGATCAGGCAGACGCTGATCGCAACGCCGGAACCGGCAAAGGACGCCGCGCATCTCGGCAGGCTGATCGACCGCGAACCGACCGCCGAGGCCGATGGCGCGGTCACGGTGCCCTCTGGCGGCGATCGGGCCGACTTCGTCTATCTCACGCTGGACCAGCTCGCCAAACGCTATCCGGGCGTGCCGCTCGCCGGCCTCTCCGAGCGCGGCGGCGCGGCGCTTGTGCTCGTCAGCGGCGATCTGGCGGCGACCGAAAAAGCGCTGGGTTCGGCAGCGGTGCGCAGCGGGGCTGCGATCTGTGTGCCGCCGGCCAAGGCCAACGGCACCCTGCTCGCCTTCATTGCCGGCTGATTTTAACTAGTTCTTTAACGAGCGTTTACCCGGCAGCCCTAGGATTCCCTGCAATCCTAGCCACCGGGGCCTAACGCATGTTCAAAGAGGGATCGCCGATCGCCTATGACGCGCCGGCCGAACTGAAGAAGTGGCCGTCGCTGAAGGGCGAGAGGCAGAAGGACAGGGGTCCGCCCTATCTCGTCTACAACGGCACGCTCGCCGACTGCGTCCGCGAGCTCATGGGCAAGCCGATCAAGGGCATCTCGCTCTACGACATCATGACGAAGCCGCAAACGGCCTTCGATCAGACCGTGCTGTCGCCGGGCGATGCCGCCGAGATGGCGATGCGCAAGGATTTCCCCAAGGACTAGCAAGGACTAGTTCGCGGCTCGCTTGCCGGCCGTCTTGCTCTTCTGCTTGGAGGAGGATTCCGTCGGCGCATCGAGGAAGACGACGGGCGTACCGCGCTTGGTGTTTTCGCCGAGCGTGCGGGCGTCCCAATTGGTCAGCCTGACGCAGCCGTGGGACGCCGACTTGCTGACCCTGTCGGGCTCCGCCGTCCCATGGATGCCATAGCCCTGCGCCGACAGCCCGATCCAGTACGATCCCACCGGATTGTTCGGGCCCGGCTTGATGTCGAATGGCTCCCTGGATTTAACGCTCTTGAACTTGTACTCGGGATTGTAGTGGTAAGTCGGCTTCTCGTTGGTGCTCGTGACCTTGAGTGTGCCACTCGGCGTCGGACGATCCGGGCTACCGATTGAAGCCGGGTAGAACGCGAGCAGAGCACCACTCCCATCGAACGCTTTGAGCGTTCCCAGTTTCTTGTCGACCTCGAGCCGTGCAATGCGCGGCAGCTCCTTTCGCGCGGAAACATTCGCAACGACGATCATCTCGCCGGCCTTGTCAAAGGACTTTCCCGCATTGAGCGCCTTGAGCAGATCCGCGCTCATGTGGAATTTCTCGGCGAGCCCCTCGAGCGCGCTGGTGTAGCTCAGCGCCTTCAGCGACCTCATCTGCTCGAGCCTGGCCGGCAGCTCCTTCAGGAAAGGTCCTTTTACATCAGCCTCGTCGATCTTGTAGTCGATGACAATGGACTCCTCGCTCGCTGCCGTCAGCTTGTCCCAGAGTTCGGGCGCAATTGCCTTCTCGGATGCGATACCGTTCTGCTCGGCAAATGCCTTCAGCGCTTTCTGCGCGTTCTCGCCGAGCTTGCCGTCGATCTCGCCGGGCGAGAATTGCGCACGATCGAGCAGGACCTGAAGCTTCACCACCGATGCGTTGAGCTTGTCGGTGGCCGGCTGTTTTGCGGGCCGCGCAGCATCATTCACCGCTTTTGCATCGAGATTGGCTTTTGCATCGAGATTGCCCGCGAGCACCGGGCAGATGAGCCACAGCGACATCACCGCGCCAAGCATCCATCGCATCATGATCGCTCGTCCAATTCGCAAAATAGAGGTCCGCGAAACCGCGGGAAGTTTCTGTTTGGGAACACCGTAGTAACACCGAAGGAACCGACGAGACCGCAGCTTTGCCGCAATCGGACGGTTAAGAACTCCTTATCGCCGCGCACCGCTGGCCGTTCATCCCACAGTTCGAGGTTGTCTCCGCAAATGCGATTTGTCATCGCGGCTTGCGCCGCGTTCATGATTCTGATGTGCGACCTCGATCCGTCGGCGTCCCGGCAAACATCAACTTTCGACCGCGCCGTTATTCAGAACAATCGGGCCTCCCCACTTGTTCCGGTGGTCGAACTCTTCCTCGCAAGTGTGCAGGCCATCGAGCTCGCCAACGCGCGTGCCGCCCATGAGCAGGTGATCGAGCCGCCCCGCGCGGACGAGCCAGCCCTACAGGCGCCGGTTTCCCCGACCGAGCGATTTTGCCACGCGCTTCGCGAGGCCGCCGAGGCCAGCGGCATTCCCGTTCCATTCTTTGCCCGCCTGCTCTGGCAGGAGAGCCGCTTCAAGTCCAACGAGGTGAGCCAGGCCGGCGCCCAGGGCGTGGCGCAGTTCATGCCCGGGACGGCCGCCGAAGTCGGGCTCGACGATCCCTTCGATCCCATGCAGGCGCTGCCCGCATCGGCAAGATTCCTGCGCAAGCTTCGCGACGATTTCGGCAATCTCGGCCTCGCTGCGGCTGCGTACAATGCCGGTCCCGGCCGCGTTCAGAAGTGGCTCGCCAAGGAGAGCGAGCTGCCACGTGAGACGCGCGACTATGTCCGCATCATCACCGGCACCAAGGCTGAGGACTGGACCGAGCGGTCGGAGGCGCTCGCGATCAGGATCGACCTGCCGCGCGAGGCGCCGTGCGAGGGCATCGGCAGCCTCTCCAAGGCGAAGGATATCGCCTGGGTCCCGGTCAACCTGACACCCTCGGTCGCGACCATCATTCGCAAGGCCGAACAGCTTGCGGCGCGCCTGTCGACCAACCGCGCGCGCAAGCGGTTCGTATCCCTGCTCCACAAGAAAACCCCGGCCTACGGCAAGGCGAGGAGCATGATTGCAGTCCGCGCGGCGAAGGGCACCAAGGCTCGCGCCATCCGCATCGCAGCGCGCGAACGTTCGGCGATCTGACGCACAGATCGAGAAGCCGCCCGATGGGCGGCTTCCGACGGCTGCGGACTAGTCGATCTCCTCGATCACGCGTCGTTCGCGAGGCTCGATGACATAAGTCCGGGTATCGCGATGGATGTAGCGGTACTCCCGCAGGTCGGGCGCATCACGGTAGACTGTGCTCGGAAATTCCTCGACCTCGACGCTATCAGGGACGCGATCGCCGACATGGATCTCGGTGCGCGCGGTGCTACCGGTGGTCTGCCGTTCGCTCCGGCCTTCGGGACGAGCTTTCGCATGCTTCCGGATCGCATCGCGATCGCGGTCAGAGAACTTGCTGGCGCTACGCTCGCGGGTGGTCGTCGTTGCCGTGGACTGCCCCGAATACGGCAGCACCGTCACGATCTTGTAGGTCGCCGGATCGACCACGACGATTTCATTCTTCACCAGCGCGAAGCTGTAGCCGCGATATTGCGGCACGATCTCGACCACGTCAGGCGGCAGTGTCGACAGATGCACATCGCGCGGCACCACCGTGCCGACATTCAGCGAGAAATTGACGCTGGTCAGCGGCCGAACGTTCAGGCGCGAGATCGAGGTGCTGATCCTGGTCTCCTGCTGGCGGTTCAGATTGACGTTGGTCTGCGCAGCCGCCTGAGAGTTGGTTCCGGACCGCTCGCCCTGCGCCTGATTGCCGGTTGGCGCAGTCGGCGCCTGCTGAGCCTGGTTGGTCCCGGATGCAGCGGGCGCCTGCTGGGCCTGATTGCTATTGGCCGGCGGCGGATTGGACCGATCCTGCGCCTGGTTCGTGTTTGCCGGCGGCGGGTTGGCGCCCTGCTGGGTCGCGGGCTGGTTGCCGGTCGTGTTCGAGCTTGCCGTGCCGCTCTGCGGCCGCGAGGTGTCCGTGCTGTTCGCAGCATTGGACGTGCCCGATCCGGAATTGGCAGCCCCGGAGGACGGCGCGGTGCTCTGCGTCGTCTGCGCCGAAGTTCCTGTCGGCGGTGATTGCTGCGGCTGCGATGTGGTCTGCTGCGTGCCGGCCGCGCCGGATGGCGAGGTCGTCGCTGGCGCCGTGGAATTGGATTGGGATTGCGGCGTCTGCTCAGACTTCGTCGTGCTTGGCGATTGCGCGAAGGCGGCGTTCGCCAGCACCAGCCCCAATGCGGTGGTTGCCAACAGGCGGATCATGGTTCACTCCCTTTTATCAAAATAAGCGTTGGCTACTAACCTGCGCTAAAACGGCCGGTTCCACTTTTTCCCGAGACAAAGCGGACCGCTTTTGCACGGAACCTGTGATGCCATCGAAGAGTGCCGGGATCATCGCCTATCGCAAACGCCGGGCGATCGAGATCCTTCTCGTTCATCCCGGCGGGCCGTTCTGGCGCAACAAGGATCTCGGCGCGTGGTCGATCCCCAAGGGCGAATATGCGGACGAAGAAGATGCGGAGGCCGCCGCGCGACGGGAATTTGCCGAGGAGCTGGGATTCGAGCTGTCCGGGCCGCTGATCGCGCTTGGCGAGGTCAAGCAGCGCGGCGGCAAGCTCGTCACCGCGTTCGCCGCCGAGCTCGACATCGATGTGCGCCGCATTCGCAGCAACACATTCGAGATGGAATGGCCACCGCGCAGCGGCAAACGGCAAGTCTTCCCGGAAGTCGATCTTGCCGATTGGTTCACGCTCGAGGAGGCGCGGGGGAAGATCAACGCAGGACAACGCCCGCTGCTCGATCGGCTGGCGCAGCTGACCGGCGGCGAATAGCGATGGAAGCAGGCGCGCCCCTACTCCGCCTTGATTTCCGCGGCTGCGACGACCTCGGCGAGCTCTTTCGTCTCCTTCGCGATCTTCGCGGCGTACTCGGCCGGGGTCAGCACGCTGACCACGCCCTGCGAGCCGAGCTTCTCCGCGACCGCCGGATCCTTGGCTGCCGCGGCGATCTCCCGGTGCAGCGTCTCCAGGATCGGCGCCGGCGTCGACTTCGGCATGAAGAAGCCGACCCAGAACGAGATGTCGAAGCCGGGGAAGCCTGCTTCCGCGACGGTCGGCACATCGGGCAGTGACGGCAGCCGCTCGGCCGACGACACCGCGAGCGCGCGCAACTTTCCGGCCTTGACCAGCGGCACGGCAGAGAGCGGATCGAACACCGCCAGCACCTCTTGGGCGAGGATGCCGACCTCGGCGGCCGAACCGCCGCGATAGGGCACGTGGATCAGCTTGATGCCGGCCTTCTGGCTGAGCAGCTCCATGGCGAGATGGGCGAGATTGCCGTTGCCGCCCGAGCCGTAGGCCAGCGCACCGGGTGCGGCCTTCGCTGCGGCGACAAGATCGGCGACGGTCTTGATATTAGCCGTCTTTGGATTCTCCGGATTGACCACGAGCACCAGCGGTGCCGACACGACGGTGGTCAGCGGCGCGAAGTCCTTTTCCGGATCGTAGCGGATATCCCTGAACAGCGTCTTGTTGAGCGTGATGGTGGACGAGTTGCAGGCAAGCATGGTGTAGCCGTCGCCGTCCGCATGCGCGACACCTTCGGCTGCGATCATGCCGTTGGCCCCGGCACGGTTCTCCACCACGAAGGGCTGCCCGAGCTTGTTGCCCAAGCGATCGCCGATGATGCGCGCGACGACGTCGACCGGACCGCCGGCGCTGAAGCCGACCATGACCTTGACCGGCCGCACCGGATATTTCTGCGCCATGGCCTGCGTCGACAGCGCAGAGGCGCACAATCCGGCGATGACGACCAGCAGGCGGGCGGTTCGTTGCATTGGCTCTCTCCCAGACATCAGCAGCGCCGCTTGTGCAGGCTTGTTGGTGCGACGCATCTAAAGATCATGAATAGCGGCCATCCCGGATTTCGCAATCGCGTTTGGGCGCCGGCATTCCGCCGCACGGCACGTGCGCGCCGCCGCCAAACAAAAAAATGCGAAAACAACCCCATGCACAGTAGACGGCCCTTGTCCGAACAAGGACTTACGCCAGGCAGAGACTTTCGGATGTTACGAAGTCGATTTTGACTCGTCGGGCAAAACAGGGGCATAATGCCATCATCGCGATTAGCGTCAGCAACCTGGCCTCCACGGTCATGTGGGCCTCGCTTCGATCGCGCACAAGCCCAGCATCGACATTTGAAAACGCAACCGCCGCACGGCAACCGAGAGGGTCGGCTTCGCACCAGAGGGGCCTGCTCGCCCGTGCCGTGGGCTCAAAGGAGACATCGACATGACAACAGCCATGACACGCAACAGCACGACGCCAATCGTCAGGTACGGCAGCAGGCCCACCCCGCGGGTCAAGCTCACCGGACAACGGATCGCAATTCAGCATCCGGACGCGGAGACCGGCGAGCACTTGATGGGCGAGGCGCTCGGTGCCGCCGATCAAGACGCTCTGCATGGCATCCTCAAGCAATTGATGAAAGCCAGCGTGATCCTGCAGAAGCCCGATGAGGATAATCTCGCCTTCATGATCTCGATGGTGAAAGGCATCGCGCCGCGGGATTCCCTCGAGACCATGTTGACGGCGCAGATGGTGTCCGTCCACGTCGCGACCATGCGCTTTGCCTGCCGCCTCGCCTTCGCCGAAGGCATCCCGCAGCAGGAAGGCGTCGCCCGCACATTGACCCGGCTGGCCCGCACCTTCGCAGCCCAGATGGAGGCTCTCAACCGCCATCGCGGCAACGGCGAACGTCCGATCACGGTGCAGAATCTGTCGGTGCAGGACGGCGGCAGCGCGATCGTAGGGAATGTCACGCAACAGGCGCATCTGATCGCTGCCGAGCCAGGCACCGCGATCGACGCGGGGCCGGTCCCGTCCCGCAACGTCGGCGAACGCGATCGGGCCGACGTCATGCAAGGCGCCACCGCATGAGTGCCGGTCACCTCCGCAACACGCGCGCGATGGCGGCGAGCCCGCGCTGCGGCGCCGGCACCCGCGGCGGCCTCGCCTGCCGCGCGCCGGCCGTGCGCGGCAAGCTCCGCTGCCGTATGCACGGAGGCGCGCCCGGATCGGGCGCGCCATGGGGAAACCGCAACGCGCACAAGCTTGGCGTCTTCACACAGGAGCGGATCGCGGAACGAAGGGCGATCCGGCAACTGCTCGATGAGGCAGGAAAACTGCTGGGGGAGATGGCGTCGGACGATCCGAGGGATCAAACCGCTTAGCAGGCGCGATCTCCGGCTGAAGCAGGCCGTCGCGCCTTGAATGCCGGCATCCCGAGCCCCGCAGCAAGATCAACCGCAATCGGACTGTGTCGCGAAGGACCTGCAAAGGCTGCCCGGCTGCGCAACCGGCGACTGGCCACATCACCGGGTGCCAGCCGAAAAGCTAGCGCGGCGCGTTTGTCGGATCGACTGCGGAAATCTGCAGCCCTGCCTCATCCAGCGCCTGGGCAATCTGCTTCGCCAGCAGCTTGGCCTCTTCGGTCCCGATCTGCGTGTCGGGATGTCCCTTGAAGAACGCGCAAATGGTCGTGGCGATGATGGTATTCACCTGGTGCAAATCATCCATTTGATGCACGCGAAGTTGCGAACGGATTCACCCGGAAGAGGTGGCGCATCGCGAACGCACAAGAAGAACGGTCAACGCAAGCCAAAGAACGACAGAATGGCTGCGATCACGACGACTAATCCTATGAGGTAAATCAGGCCGTTCATCGGAGTTCTCCTTTTCGATCGGGTAACTGAATCTATCCGGGGGACGTAAGTCCACCCTTGAGTCCATCCTTGGCGCTGCTCTGCTCCACGAGCTCGAGCTTTTCGAGCTGAACTTCCTTCTCGATGGCCGTCAGAGAGTTGCCGATCTTTTCGACTATCCTGACCAGATCGGCATCGGAGATCTTGAGGCGCTTTCGAACGGACTTGACCTGCTTTGCGTTCGCAAGATCAAGCGTCGTGCGAATGACCCGTGGCGGCCTTGAGCACAGCATGAGCAGTTCTCCTATCTAGACTAAGAGCGATAATGTCCGTTTTGTTCCGATTCTTCCCGAACAGCGCGGGCACCGAATGATGGAATAAGCGAAACGGCGACGAGAGCGTCACGATCGACGGCAGGATGTGTGTCGGGGCGGAGAACTTCGACCGCGTCGGAAGCCCGTGCACACAAGCAGAAGTTGATCTAGGCGGCTCCGCCCCTCGATCCGTTGGCATTTGCGGGCGATGCGTCGCAGCGCCGGTCGTCTCAACCTCGCGGCGCGCTCGCCGCGCCTCGAACGGTTTCGAAGTTGGCGGGCTGCAGCGCGGCTCGTCTCTCCGCGATGGCGCTGCTCAACAGGCCGAGCACCAGACTGAATGCTGCGAGCTCCTCCTCCTCGATAGCGCCGTCGTCGTAGCATTCGAGCGTTTCAGCTATGATGGCGTCGGCCTCCCGCTGCAGAACCAGAAGCTCCTGGTTCGATCCCGCGGTTCGCGCACTGGACACCATGGCCAGGATTCTCTTGCGATGGTCGTTGGTTTCCTCTCTTTCGTCGCGATTCAAATAGCGACGCAACCAGGCGGCGGCCGAGCCGATCCCGGAGAGAAGCAGCAGCCCGAACCAGAAGTAATCGCCGTATCGGTCGAGGAAGGTACGTTCGTTGCCGTCGATGACAGCCGCCGCTCCCCGATGCACCGGCAGCTCCGTGTCCTTGTCGACATCAGGCTTGGTAATGTGCGCAGCACCCGGGACCTGCCTTGCAATCGCCTGGCGAACGGCAAAGAGCTGACGGAAAAAGGCGGCCACCGTCGTTTCAGGCAGGGACTTTCTCGCGACGATGAGATGGCTGACGCTGACCGTTTCAACCTTGTCACCGGGCCAGGCCGGATCCGCATTGAAGACGCTGGGCGGAATTTCCTCCGATTCATACCGCGGATGCTTCAGGGCGATCGCTTCCGATGTCTCGATGGCGAGAAACTTCGGCTCGCCGCGCAAGCGCGCCGTTGCAGCCACGGCATCGGACGTTATTTTGCTGTCGAGCGGCCCGACCGCCATGAATGCATCGATGGTAAGATCGCGTGCCAGCTCCTCGGTCTGGTCCGTACCGAAATGTGTCACGACGACCTTGTCCGCCTCCACTCCGGAGGCGCTCAGGATGACGCGTAGCAATGCGGCGTTTACCGGGGTCCGGCCGATCACGCCGACGCGGCGCCCTGCGAGATCGGCGACCTCCTTGATTCTCGGCGAGGGCTTTCTTTTCGAGGTCTTGCCGGCAGGTCCAGACGGAGCCCACAGCACGACGAAGTTCTTGCGCACGACGGCGACGGTCTGTGCCTCGGCGGGCATGTCCAGATCGGCGCGGCCGACGGCAAGGTCGGCCTTGCCCGCCCCAAGCAGGGCGAGGGACTCCACCGCCCCGTCGGTTTTGACGGGAAGCAGCCTGACAGTTCGGCTTTCGCTCGCGAAGGTGTCGGCCATCGCCTGAATGACTTTGTAGTCATCGCTGCCGGACGGTCCAACGGCGATCCGGAGAATGTCCGGCCGCAACGCATAATAAAGCGCGCCGGCCGCGGCGGCAAAAATGAGAAATCCAACGGCGAGGACCAACAGTAAGGAATTGCTCCTTCTCCGCTCGCGGCGGGCCGCTTCACTGGTCGTTTTACTCGTACTCTCGGACGAAGACATGGCCGCCGCCAACCGCAGATCGTGGTTCTCCCTGCTCCGCAGGATACCACGTTTTCCCGGAAACAATCTCTGGCGGCCGGCCTGGTCCGTGCGCGCGAACGATGACGAGGATCGCGATTGCGTTGGTTCGGCCCAGGGCGCCGCTTCAGTTCATGGCGTTGCCTTCAATCGCGTGACGTTTCCATGCCTTTGCGGCTCCCGCAGCAGCGTGCGGGTTGAAAAGCTGGCGGGCCCGGAACTTCCCGAGCCGGCACCACTTTGAATTCAGCAAACGGAAGAATTCGCCATGGCCTCCGAAACGGAACTGAAATTCCGCGTTGCGCCGCGAAAATTGTCGTCAGTGTTGCGGACGGGCGGTTTGAGTGGGCGGCGCGGCGACCAGTCCGAGCAGTCGCTCGTGTCGACCTACTACGATACGACCAAGCACAAGCTCAGGCGCCATGGCCTGACGCTGCGCGTCCGCAAGATCGAGGGGCGCTACGTGCAGACCGTGAAAGCCGGCGGCACGGGTGGCGTGAAGCGGGGCGAATGGGAGCATGAGGTTTCCGGTGCATGTCCCGACCTGAACAAGACGGGACACACGCCGCTCCGGGATCTTGCGACGCGAAAGCTTCCTCGCAAGCTGAAGCCGGTCTTCCAGACCGACATTCATCGCCTGGCGCAGGCGCGACGCGTCCGGAAGAGCCAGATCGAACTAGCGGTCGACCGTGGCCGCATCAGCGCCGGCCACCGGTCGCGGCCCGTCGCCGAGTTGGAGCTGGAACTGAAATCCGGGCATGTCGCGGACCTGTTCCGCCTTGCCCGCGATCTCGAACGCAAAACCGGGGCGGAGCTCGATCTGCGTTCGAAATCCGAGCGCGGCTACCTGCTCGTCGCGGGCAGTGGCGGCGGCGCACAGCACGCCGAGCCGATCGCGCTGGAGGACGGACTCTCACCGCGCGAGGCGTTCCGCGTCATCGCGCATTCGACGTTACGTCAGGTCACCGCGAATGCCGATCCGGTGCGTGAGATGGACGCCGAAGGGGTTCATCAGATGCGGGTCGGCCTGCGGCGTCTGCGTGCGGCCATCTCGCTGTTCGCTGATATCCTTCCGCGGGCGAGCACCGCGCGGATCAAGGCCGAGCTGAAATGGCTCACGAGCGAGCTGGCGCCGGCGCGTGAAATCGACGTATTCCTGAACGAGAGCATCCGGCCGATCACCGAACGGGACGTGCCGCGACGCGGCGCCCGCGCGATCCGCAAGAGGTTCTCCCGGCAACGGGTGGCGGCATTCGAGCGGGCACGCGATGCGGTCATGTCGGCGCCTTACCGCCGCCTGCTGATCGACGTGATCGAGTGGATCGAAGTCGGACGGCCTCACGGCGATGATGACCGTTCGATCGCCGCTTACGCCGCGGAGTTGCTCGACCGGCGCATCAGGAAGGCGCGAAAGGAGGGCAAGCGCCTGCACGATCTGGATCCGATGCGGCGCCACAAGCTGCGGATAAAGATCAAGAAGATCCGCTACGCCGTCGATTTCTTCGAAAGCCTCTACGCTGATCGCGACCGCAAGGAGCTTGCAGCCCTGTCCGACCGCCTGAAGCAGATTCAATCCGCGCTCGGATCGCTGAACGACTTCATGGCGCACCGCGAGCTGGCAACGGAGGCGGCGCTGACGGCGCCACCTGCGCACCGCCGCGCCCAGGCTTTCGCATCGGGCGTCGTCGTCGGCCAGGAACGCGAGGCCGCTGACGGCCTGATGAAGGACGCGACGAAGGAGCTGAGCAGGTTGCGCCGGCTGCGCGCGATGCCGATTGCGCGAGCGTAGGAGGGCCGGCATGGCAACTGACATCGCTTGGGTCGGCAACTGGCGAAATCAGTTCGGCTCCATCTTGCCCATCACTGACGATGCGAACCGTCGGCCAAAGGGGGCCCGCGAACGGCGACGATCAGCAACGTCGTGCTCGCGCGGGCCCTGAGGTAGCCGACGAAGAAACTTCGGCTGCCCGTATCTCGTCTTTCCGCGCGCTGATCCCGAGACGCCACAATCCGGAATGAGGGGGTCGCGCTGCCGCCATTGGCGCCCGCCTCGTCATCATGTACGCCCAATTAAACCTTCCGGGACGGGACGCCCATGGCCACCACCGACGACGCGGGCACCGCCACCCGCACGCTGATCTTTGCACTGCTCGCGCTCGCCTGCGGCCATATGCTCTCGACCTTGTTGCGCACTATTCCCGCCGTCAGCCTCGACCTCATGGCCGCGGATTTCCACATCGAGCCGCAAGCCCTCGCCAGCCTCACCTCGATCTATCCTTTCGCCTTTGCCGCAGCGCAGATCCCGGTCGGGGCGGCGATGGACCGGTTTGGCGTGCGGCCGGTGTCGCTGAGCCTGCTCGCGGGGACCGTATTCGGCGCGGTGGCGTCGGGCTTTGCCACGGGGGCTGCGAGCTTTGCGGTCGGGCAGTTCATGCTGGGCGTTGCCACGTCCGGCATGCTGATGTGCCCGATGACGCTGGCGGCCAAGCAATTGTCGACGGGCCGCTTCGGGCTGTGGTCGGGCGCGATCCTCTCGATCGGCAATATCGGCATGCTGCTGTCGTCGAGCCCGCTCGCGTTCGTGGTCGACGCTTACGGCTGGCGCGCCGGGTTCTGGATATCCGCGGCTGGCGGCGTTGCAGTCGCGCTCGCCGTGTTCGCGCTGGTGCCGCAGCAGCCGGCCGAGCACAAGGACGATTCCTCGCCGTTGTCGCAGATGATCGAGGTGCTCAGGCTCGGCCTTTCGCGTCCGTTGCGAGGGCTGATTGCGCTCGCGCTGGTGTCGCTGGCAACCTCGCTGGTGCTGCGCGGCCTGTGGGGCGGACCGTGGCTGATGGACGTCAAGGGCTTGTCGCGGGTCGAGGCCGGCAATCAGCTCGGCGCGTTCACGCTGGCGATGATCGCAGGGCCCCTGTGCATCGGCATGATCGACCGCAGGCTCGGCCGCCGCCGCGCGCTAGTGGCAGGCTCGCATATGGCCGGGGCGCTGTTGCTGGCGCTGATGGCGCTCGGGGCGCCGCATTACCCCGTGTCCGTTTTGTTCGGCGTGCCCGTGATGCCGCCGCAATACGACCTCGTTCTGTTTGTGCTGATCGGCCTTGCGACCTCCGCCCAGCCGCTGCTGTTCGGCATGTCGCGGCAGCTGGTCGACGCGCAGACTACGGGCAAGGCGCTGGCGGCCGTGAACCTCGCCTTCTTCCTCGGCGCGGCGCTGGTGCAGTCGGTGACCGGCGCGGTAGCGGCGCTCGCGGGATTGCCGGCGGTGCTGCTGTTCATGGCAGCGATGCTGGCAATCGGCGTGCTGGTCTTCCTGGCCTATACGCTGCCGCTTCGCGGGACCGGCTGAGCGCCTCGCTCAACCCCATCCTTCCACGCTCTCAGAGCGCCCCCGTGGCCGAGCTCAGTACCTGGCGACGACCGGCCCGCCGAAGCGATAATTGACCCTGAGGGTCGCTTGCTCGACGGTCAGCCGCGAGCTTGACGTCCCCGTCGCGAAAACGCCGCCGAACCCATCGGGAACGGTGAAGGCGACGCTGCGGCGGCCGAAGTCGGTGTAGCGATATTCGCCGGCCAGGCTCCAGTTCGGGGTGAACGCCCACTCGATGCCTCCGCCGACGGTCCAGCCCCAGCGCGTGGTCGAGCCGTTCGTTGCCGTGAACGTTCCCGCCGGAATGCCGATGCCCGGGCCGTTGACGACGGTGGTCCTGGAACCGCCGATCTCGGCAACGGCGGCGCCGCCGGTGACGTAGAACAGCGCCCGGTCCACCGTGACGCCGGCGCGGCCGCGGAAGGTGGCCATCCAGTCGATATGACCGAAATCGACTGTCACCGTCTGCGTCACCGGCGGCGCAAATGTCGGAGCGCCGAAGGTACGCGAAGCGCTGCCGCTGCTGCCGTTCAAGCCGGTGCCGACCGCGTCGGCTTCCACGCCGAGCACGAACTGCTGGACCTGCCAATTGTATCCGATCTGGCCGCCGCCGATGACACCGCTGTGGCGGCCGTCACCGGGAATGGTGCCCCTCTGTTCGGGAACAATCGTCAGCACGGGTGCGACCGGGGGCGGCACGCCGAAAGCGGGAAACAGCGGTCCGAAATCGCTGTCACCGCTGCCGGGAGTCCAGGCGCCGCCGACATTGGCGCCGACATAGAAGCCGGTCCAGCTGAAGATCTGCGCAGCGACCGGCGCGGGTCTCGCCTTGACCGCCATATCCGCGGCATTTGCCGCCACGACACCGAACAATAAGGCACTTCCGGCAATGGCCGCGATCCGCATCGTCGTCCCCAGCATTTCGGCAAGTATCGGCGTGCCGCGGCGCCAAGAAACACCTTAAGTTAGAAGCGAATCGGAGCCGACGCTGTCACCTGACAGCAACATCCGGACACATTGTGTTCGCGCGACGCGACGCCGCCTGCGGGACCATGCGCGCATGGCAACGCAGCTCCGTCCTTCATGCGTCGAGGCCGCCTTGCACAACGGCGTGCTGCAAGGGATGCTGACAAGCATCGCGCATCAAAGGAATGAACTCATGCCTGTCGACACCAAAGCCGCCACCGACCGCCTCATGCGCTTCCTCGCCGTCGAGGGCGTGACCGGACAGGAGGCGGCGATCGGGCGAGAGCTCATGGCCGCGCTGAAGGACAGCGGCGTACCGGCGAAGGCGATTCGGCTCGACGATGCCAACACCCGCATTCCCGTGCCGACCGAGACCGGCAACCTCATCGTCGACCTGCCCGGCCGAGGCGCGCTGCACAACCAGCCGCGCATCATGTTCATGACCCACATGGACACCGTGCCGCTGTGTGCCGGGGCCAAGCCGAAGAAATCGGGCCGCAGAATCGTCAACTCCGCCAAGACTGCGCTCGGCGGCGACAATCGCTGCGGCTGCGGGGTGCTGGTGACGCTGGCGGCCGAGCTCGAGAAGCACAAGCTCGACCATCCGCCGATCACGCTGTTGTTCTGCGTGCGCGAGGAGAGCGGGCTCTACGGCGCGCGCCACGTCAAGCTGGACGAGCTTGGCTCGCCCGTGATGGCTTTCAACTATGACGGCGGCTCGGCCTCCAACGTCATCATCGGAGCCGTCGGCGCCGACCGCTGGACCGTCGAGATCATGGGGCGCGCCTCGCACGCCGGCGTCGCGCCGGAGCGCGGCATCTCCTCGACCATGATCATGGCGCTCGCGCTTGCCGAGGTGAAGGCCGGGGGCTGGTTCGGCAAGGTAGTGAAGGGCAAGCGGCAAGGCACCAGCAATGTCGGTCCCGTCACCGGCGGCGAGGGCCGCCCCGCGGGCGATGCCACCAATGTCGTCACCGACTACGTGCATGTCCGCGGCGAAAGCCGCAGCCATGACGGAAAGTTCTTCAAGGAGATCACCAAAGCCTACAAGGCCGCGTTCGAAAAGGCGGCCAAGAAAGTGACGAATGCGCAGGGCAAATCCGGCAAGGTCAAGTTCAAGGCCGAAACCGACTATTATCCGTTCCGCATGAAGGACAGCCAGCCCGTCATCAAGCGCGCGGTCGAGGCCGTATCCGCGGTCGGCGGCACGCCGAACGTCCGCACCGCCAATGGCGGCCTCGATGCCAACTGGATGGTCCGCCACGGCATTCCGACCGTGACCTTCGGCGCCGGCCAGAACGAGGCCCACACGATCGACGAGTGGATCAATCTCGACGAATACGACCGCGCCTGCGCGCTGGCCGTGCAGCTCGCGACGATGCGGTGAGGCAAGGGCGTAGGATGGGTAGAGCGTAGCGAAACCCATCGCCCAACGTTGAAGATGATGGGTTTCGCTGTGCTCTACCCATCCTACGATAAGAAGAAAAGGGAGGCCACATGCCGCACATCGCAAATATCGAGACCGGGCTCTACCGGATCCCCCTCCCCGTCACGCTCTCCGACTCCACGCATGGCGAGATCGCCGCGTTCGAGCTGATCACCTGCCGCATCCGTGATGCCGACGGCGCCGAGGGCGTCGGCTACACCTACACGGTCGGGCGCAATGGCGGCGCCGTCGCCGACATCCTCAAGCGCGAGATCCCCGCGCTGATCGAAGGACGCGAGGCCGACGATACCGAGGCGGTCTGGCATCACGTCTGGTGGGCGCTGCATTATGGCGGCCGTGGCGGGCCGGTGGTGCTGGCGCTGTCCGCGCTCGACATCGCGCTGTGGGATTTGAAGGCGCGGCGCGCCAAGTTGCCGCTCTACCAATTGCTCGGCGGATTCGATGCGCGCGTGCCGTGCTACGCCGGCGGCATCGACCTCGATCTCTCCGTGGAGGCGCTGCTCGCGCAGACCGACGGCAATCTCGCCAAGGGCTTTCGCGCCATCAAGATGAAGGTCGGCCGGCCCGATCTCAAATCCGACGTCGCGAAGGTCTCCGCGATGCGCCAGCACCTCGGCGACGGTTTCCCGCTGATGGTGGACGCCAACATGAAATGGACGGTCGAGGAGGCGATCCGCGCCGCCCGGGCCTTCGTTCCCTACGACCTCACCTGGCTCGAGGAGCCGATCATCCCCGACGACGTCGCCGGCCACGCGCGCATCTTGCAAGCAGGCGGCGTGCCGATCGCGGCGGGCGAGAATTTGCGCTCGCTGTGGGAGTTCAAGAGCTACATCGCCAGTGGCGCGGTGTCCTATCCCGAGCCTGACGTCACCAATTGCGGCGGCGTTTCCACCTTCATGAAGATCGCGCGGCTGGCGGAGGCCTTCAACCTGCCCGTCACCAGCCACGGCGCGCACGACATTACCGTGCACTTGCTCGCGGCCTGCCCGAACCGATCCTATCTGGAGGCGCACGGTTTCGGGCTCGACAAATATATCGAGCACCCGCTGGTGCTGCAGGAGGGCAAGGCGCTGGCTCCGGACCGGCCCGGGCACGGCATCAGCTTCGACTGGTCGGGGCTGGCGAAGCTGGCGCCTTAGTGCGCCGTCAAGCCCGGCCATGACGATGTGGTTGCACGCGAGCTATTCGCTGGCCCCGGATGCACAGGCCGAAGATTTCGGTATGGTGGCGGGTCGCAACCATTCGAAAGATCCCCAGCCTTGACACCCGAGCTGCACCAGAAACTGACCGCGTGGCGCCGGCACCTTCATGCGCACCCGGAGCTCTCGCTCCAGGAGAAGGAGACCGCCGCCTTCGTGCAGGACAAGCTCACCGAGCTCGGCATACCCTTCGAGGCGGGCATCGGCGGCCACGGCATCGTCGCGACCTTGACGCGCGGGCATGCGCGCAGCCGCGTCGGCTTGCGCGCCGACATGGATGCACTGCCGATCACCGAAGATACCGGGCTTGCCTACGCCTCCAGGACATCAGGCGTGATGCATGCCTGCGGCCATGACGGACACACCGCTTCGCTGCTCGGCGCCGCCGCGTTGCTCGCCGCTGATACCAGCTGGAGCGGCACGGTCGATTTCATCTTCCAGCCGGCGGAGGAAGGCTTTGGCGGCTCGCGCGCGATGGTCGCGGCCGGACTGTTCGACCGCTTTCCGATGCAACGCGTGTTCGGCTTTCACAATTGGCCGGGCCTTGCCGCCGGCACCATCGCCGTGCATGACGGCGTCGTCATGGCCTCCGGCGGACGCATCACCATCACCATCGAGGGCCATGCCGGCCACGCCGGCATGCCGCATCTGACGCGCGATCCGGTGATGGCGGCGGGCCATCTGATCGTGGCACTGCAATCGATCGCCTCGCGCAGCGTCGATCCGCTCGACACCGCCGTGCTGTCGCTCTGCACCATCGAAGGCGGCACCGCGCCGAACCAGATCGCCGGACGCGTCACCATCCGCGGCACGCTGCGGTACCACCGCGAGGCGGTCAAGCACGTCATCCTCGATGGCATCGAACGGACCTGCGCCGGCATCGCGACCAGCTTTGGCGTCAAGGTGACGCCCGAGATCGTGATGGGCGTCGGCGTCGTGATCAACACGCCTGATGAGACCGCCCTTGCGCGCATCGCCGCCGAGAAGGTGCAGGCCGAGGTGCGGCGCGACCTCGCGCCCAGCATGGCCGGCGAGGATTTTGCCCACTATCTCCAGCAGCGGCCGGGCGCCTTCGTCTGGATCGGCAACGGCGAATTGCGCGACGGCGCCGAGCTGCACGGCCCGCGCTACGATTTCAACGACGCGATCCTGCCGGTGGCGTCGAGCTGGATGGCGGAAGTCGCCAAGGCGGCGCTGGCGTCGAACTAGTTCACGAGATCTCGCGCGGCAGCTTCCAGTCTCGCCGCGGCGCGAACGTCTCCTCGACGGGCGCGACGTGATATCCGGCAGGGAGAAGCCGGCCGCCCTCCTCGTCTGCGACCGGAACGTCGGTCACGAGGCCCTCGATCAAGGCGGCTTCCCACACCTCCTTCTCGGTCGGAAAGGGATCGCCGATCTGCTTGTTGCCTTCGAACAGCGCGTACATCGGTTCCGGTCCTTGCGTTGGCGGGTTCACCAGCAACGTATCGACTGCCTGGACGTTCCTCTCCGGCAAAGGCAACGGAGGGCACGGAAACAATGGCGCGCGTTCTGATCGGAACTTCGGGCTGGCATTATGATTCCTGGCGCGGCCCGTTCTTTCCTGAAGGCGTGACGCTGAAGCAGCAGCTTAGCTATTACGCCGGACAGTTCGACACGACGGAGCTGAACGGCGTGTTCTACCGCACGCCGACGCCTGAAGCGGTGAAAGGCTGGCGCGAGCAGACCGGCCGCGATTTCGTCTTCGCCTGGAAGGCGTCGAAATTCATCACGCACTGGAAGCGCCTGTCGGAGCGCTCCGTCAACAGCCTCGAGCTCCTGGAGGACCGCATCTCACGGCTCGGCGGCAAGGCCGGCCCGATCCTGTTCCAGCTGCCGCCGCAATTCGAGGCGAATGCGGACCGCCTCGCCTCCTTCTTCAAGCTGTTGTCGCGGAAACGGCGTTACAGCTTCGAATTCCGGCATCCGAGCTGGTATCAGCCGCGCATCCTCAAAATGCTGGCGGACGAGAACATCTCGCTGTGCCTGTCCGACCATCACGATGCGCCCGCGCCCTGGAAGCGCACTGCGGATTTCGTCTATGTGCGCGGGCACGGGCCGGGCGGGCGCTATCACGGGCACTATACCAGGGCGGCGCTGGCGCAATGGGCGAAGCGCATCAAGTCGTGGAAGCGGCAGGGCTGCGACGTCTATGTCTATTTCGACAATGACCAGAAGAGCGCGGCGCCCGCGGACGCCAAGGCGTTGAAGCAGCTGCTCTAGATGACGCCGCGTTGCCGAAGCGCCGCGATCGCAGCCTCGTCATAGCCGAGTTCGGCGAGAACCAGATCGGTGTGCTCACCGAGCGTCGGCGGGCGGCTCGCGATCTTGCCCGGCGTTTCCGACAGCCGGACGGCGGCACGCGTCACCGGGGCGGGCTTCGGCAGGCCGGGATAATCGATGTCCTGCATGAAGCCTGCGGCGCGGATGTGCGGCTGATCCAGCGCCTGTTGCGGTGAGAGGACCGGCCCAGTTGGAATCATCGCCTGGCCCAGCGCATCGACGGCTTCCTGCGTGGTGCGCTCGGCGCACCAGCGCGCCATCCGCTCGCTGATGATGGCGCCGTTGTTGCCGCGGCTGATGTCGTCGGCAAAGCGAGGATCGTTCAGCCACACCTCCTCCTCGCCCATCAGCCTCGCCCAGCGCTTGAACAGCGGATGTCCCGTGACCTGGCACAGCACCCAGCCGTCCCGGGTGCGGTAGATGTCGGCGGGCGCTGCGGTCTGGCCGAGATTGCCCGTCGGCACGCGATTGACGTTGATCACGGCCTGCTCGATCAGCGTCGCATTGGTGAAGGACAGCGCGGTTGCGAGCAGCGCGCCCTCGACGATTTGCCCTCGCCCGGATTTGCCGCGCTCGATCAGCGCGGCGAGCGTGCCGAACGCGCAGTGCAGCGCGGTGCCGAAATCGACCCAGTTCACCGCGGCCCGGTATGGCGGATCACCAGTGCCCGTCATGTAGACCGATCCCGACATCACCTGCCCGACACCGTCGAAGCCGACCCGGTCGGACCACGGCCCCGGCCCGCCGAACGCGGTTGCGGTCGTCAGAATGATCTCCGGCTTGATCGCTTTCAAGGACTCGTAGTCGAGCTTCATCGCGCGCAGGGTCTGCGGCGGCAGATTGGCGACGACGACGTCCGCGGTCGCAACCAGGCGGCGCATCACCTCCTGCCCTTCCGGCTTCATCGGATCGAGCGTGACGCACTTCTTGTTGCGGTTGACCTGAAGGAACAACGCGCCCTCGCCGCCTTCGCCGACCGGCGCGACGAACCGATCCTCGCTGCCCTCGCGCTTCTCGACGCGAATGACCTCAGCGCCGAATTCGGCCAGCAATGTCGCGCAATAGGGCCCTGCGATATAGCGCCCGAAATCGAGCACGCGCACGCCCTCCAGAACTCCTCCCATCGATTCCTTCCCTGCGCCGTTTGCCTGGTGTTTTCGCCAGATTACAGGGACTGGCCGCCACGGCAAGATCGCAGCGCGCATGGGCCTTTGCCGCCGGGCTCGCGGGCCCGGACTTGTCCTCATCCTGAGAGCCCGCCTAAAGGCGGGCGTCTCGAAGGATGGCCGCAGGAACAGCTCTCGAATGCGAATCCCCTGCCCTCAGCCCCACTTCATCTCGCCCTTGGCGACCTTGGAGCCGATATCGAGCGCGACGCCCATGCCGAGATTCGGGAAGCGCGCTTCCATGGCAGCCTTCAGCGCAGCGCTGTCAGCGGCCTTCGCCAGCTCTTCGTCGAATGCGAGCAGATATGTCCTGGTATGCTCGACAGCGGAAAGATCGACGGCGACACCTAATTCCATGTGACCGGGCACGACGAGGGATGGCTTGCGGGCCGCGATCTTGTCGAGGTTGGCGATCCAGGCTGCGCGCTGCTCCTTGGTCGGGGTATCGGCGGTCCAGACATGCACGCCGGAGAAGACCATCACGCCGCCGAACACGGCATTCAAGGACGGAACGAAGAGATAGCGGCGGTTGGCGAGACCTTCGGCGTTGACGATTTCGATCGCCTCGCCGTCAACCGCAAGAGAAGCCCCATCGAACGCTTCCGGCAGAACGACATCGGCGAGCGTCTGCGGACCGTTCTCCTTGAGCTGCGGTCCCCAGACGGCGAGCTTCTTCTCCACATTCGCCTTGATGGCCGCGAGCGTCACGGACGCCGCCAGCACCTTGGCATTCGGGAAAGCCTCGCGCACCGGCTTCAGGCTGAAATAATAGTCGGGATCGGATTGGCTGATGTAGATGGTGGTGAGCTTCTTGCCGCTCGCCTTGATCGCCTCGACGAGCGCGCGTCCGTCCGGATAGGAGAAGCCGCCGTCGATCAGCACCGCCTCGGTCGGACCGGAAAGCAGGACGGGCGCACGGAAAAATCCGTTGGGGCCTGCGGGAAAATGTTTCCAGCTCAGCTTGGCCTCTGCGGCATGGCCGACGTCGGCGGCCGCGAATAGAGCGGCGGCACCCGCGGCAAGGCTGGTCTTCATGATCTGTCTCCTCGACAACATGGCTCTCTCCATTGAACTCTGCAGGGAAAATCGGTTTGGGTGATCGGGCGGCACGGAGTTGTGCGGCCAGCAGATCGAACCGCCCGAACAGCATGCTGCCGTCGAGCAGCCTCCGTCCGGCGCCCTCGCCGACCACCAGAGCCGGCACGCCACCGGCCCCAAATCGCGTCATGTCGGCGCGCGCGGCCGCGATCCGCGTCTGGTAAGCCGCGATCAATGCATCGTCAGGCGCCCGCACGCGCCGTGCCGCATCGGTCAGTTGCGCGCCCTCGAGCACGTCGGCGACGATTTGAAGGCTGGAATTATCGCGGCCATCGACGTAGCGGGCGCGCTGCAAGAGCTTGAGCGCCTCGAGCTCACGGATGGGGTCAGTGAGACCCACGGCGACGACGCCAAGGGTCGCCGCCGCCGAGTCGAACAGGCGGCCGGTATTGCCGAGAATGCCAGTGCGATAGGCCTCACTGAACGGCTGGCCGGTCAACCGCGCGATGCGCTGGTCGTTCTGCCAGGCATAGGCGGCAAAATGCTGGTCCATGGTCCGCGCCGCAGGGCCCGCAAACAGGCCGGTCGGTGCCAGCACCAGGGTGGCATCGCCGTGCGCGGCAAGCTGCTCCAGCACCGGCGATGCGCCGTAGCACCAGCCGCAGAGAGGGTCGAAGAGATAGGTGATTTGCATGATTTCGGGCCGCCAATGTTCGATGCAGTGAAACCTAGCGGCCGATCATTATTTGATAAATATCAGATAATGGTACATATTGTTTGTTATTAGCTAACAATGGCGACGACCCGCATGGAAGCGATCAACCTCAACCGCCTCGCTTATTTCGCAGCCGTGGTCGATGCCGGCTCGTTCACACGCGCTGCCGAGCGCCTCGGCATCACCAAGACCGTCGTCAGCCAGCAGGTGGCACGGCTCGAAGCGGAATTGAAAACGGCCTTGCTGCTGCGGACCACCAGGAGGGTCGAGCCGACCGAAGCCGGCCGGTTGCTGCATGCCCGTTGCGTCATGATCCTGCGCACGGCGGAAGATGCCGTGGACGAGCTCGCCCAGACCAATGCCGAGCCGATGGGCATGCTGCGGATCGCCGCGCCGAACGACTATGGCGCAACGATGATCGCGCCGCTGGCGGCGAAGTTTGCGCGAAAATATCCCGCTTGCAGTGTCGAGCTGATCCTGTCGGACACGCGAACGGACCTCCTCGCCAACCAGATCGACCTGTCGATCCGGGTCGGCTGGCTGAACGATTCAAGTCAGCAGGCCAGGCGGATCGGATCGTTTCGACAATTGCTGGTGGCCGCGCCGGACGTGGCCGCGGCGTTCAGAGGCATGACGCCCGATGAGCTTGCGGCTCTGCCGTTCATCGCCAACGGAGCGCTCGACGAGCCGCTGGTCTGGCGCTTCACCAGACGCGATATCGACAGCCGCACGATCCGCATGCGGCAGTCGATCTCGATCAACACGACGCCTGCGGTGCTGGGCGCAGCCCTCGCCGGCGGCGGACTCTGCGTGCTGCCCGACTATTTGGCCGCGGAGCATTTGAAGTCCCGCCGGCTGGTCCATGTCCTGCCATCCTGGAGCTTGCCGGCCGGCGGGATCCATGCCGTGTACCCCGCGGCCCGGTTCCGGCCGCCGAAGATCACGGCGTTCGTGGCCATGCTGGTGCAGGAAGGCCGCACGCTCGCCAGCAAATTTCCGGAATGACACATGCGCGCCTGTTCACGCCGCCGATCGATCCGGCAGGCCGCCCCGCAGAGCGTCAAGCAGGCGCTGCTCGCGCTCGATCCGGGCGCGGTAGAGCTCGCGTTCGCTCTCGCTTTTGGCACCGGCCAGCAACACGCGATAGTGCCCGATCACCTTCTCGCTGCCGCTGATGAGGAGGTTGCGGACGTCACTCATCGTTCCGCTCCGGTCGTGGCAATCGCCGATGGTGTATTCGGAACGGTGAATGCGGCCGGGAAGGCATCGGCGGCGAGAGCCTCGAGCGCGGTCTGCTCCTCGGCGAGGCGTCGTTCGATAAACTGGCGCTCAATGTCCGACAGCTCAGTCTTGAGCAAACGTCGATAACGAGAGAGGTTGTTGCGGTGCGCGCGGATGCGGGCGAAATCCTGATCGAGCATCGTCGTCACTCCTGACGGTCTTTCACGGTCCTTTTCGAATTAGCAGTGTCGGAAGAAGCATCTTCCGGCGCAAAAGATATTCAGGCTTGTTTTGCTGTCAAGCCCCTCTCTCGCCGCTTCCCGGACGCCGCCGGGAGCCACCGAAAAAATTTTACGCGTCCCTCTTGCAAGGTCCTTGCGGCGCTCTAAGTCGTTTTTCGCCGCGAGAGCGGTGTGCCGGATGCCCCGATCGGGTCCGGCGCGGGCGCCGGGCCGGGTCTTCGGATCTGTTCCGATTCCTGACTGGCGCTCCTTCGTATCCATCTTGCTCTTTGGAGGACTTGGTATGAGGACCACCTTTGACTTCGCGCCGCTGTGGCGCTCCACCATCGGCTTCGACCATCTGGCCGACCTCGTCGACAGCACGCTGCGCCAGGCGGGCGAGGACAATTATCCCCCCTACAACATCGAGCGCTCCGGCGAAGACCAATACCGGATCACGCTGGCCGTGGCGGGCTTTGGCGTCAACGACATCAGCGTAACCGCCGAACAGAACGCGCTCACCATCGAGGGCCGGAAGCCGGACAGCGCCACGCGCGAATATCTCTATCAGGGTATCGCCGCGCGTCCGTTCCGCCGCGTGTTCAATCTCGCCGACTACGTCCAGGTCAAGCAGGCCGCTTTCCAGGACGGTCTCCTGGTCATCGATCTCCTGCGCGAGATTCCGGAAGCCATGAAGCCGCGCCGGATCCAGATCGCGGGTGCTGCGTCACCGCAGATCGAGCAGAAGAAAGCGGCTTAGGCCAGTCGAACGCGTTTGACTGCGACCACCATGGCGGATGGCGACCGGACCGCCATCCGCCGATCGGACCATCCCTTCGAAAGGAGTGTAGAGGGAGACAAGTGATGACCAATGCCAATGCGACCACCGGCGGTCTCGGCGCGCTGTTCCATCCCGCTGCGCATTATGCATCGCCAAGCGCCGTCCTCGACGACGGCAAGCTCTCGACGGCGGAGAAGCGGATCATATTGTCGTCGTGGGCCTCGGACATGTACGCCGTCGAATCCCATCCCGCGCTGCGCGAGATTCCCGGCATGGATCAGCCGATCCGGCTCGCGGACATCCTCGCCGCGCTCCGCAAGCTCGATGATGACGACGACCCGCCGCCCGGCGGCGGCGTCCCGATGCGGCTGCGGCGGCCCTGGGCCGCCGCAACGCCGTCATCGAGGACCAGCCAAAGGATCTGAACAAAACCGGCTTCACTTTCCAGTATCAGACCGACACGAGATATCCGGTTTCCGCTGCGCGTTTGACCGCGTCGATCACTCTGAGCGTCTTCAGCCCCTCGCGCCCGCTCACCACAGGCTTGGCCGTGCCGCGGATAACCCGGCAGAAATTTGCGATCTGCAGGCCGAGCGGGTCTTCCTTCTCGTAGCTCAGCCGCTCGCGCTCGATCGGCGCCCACCAGCTGGCCTTGCTCGGATGATGCCATAGATCGAGCTGGGGAATAGCCAGCGATGCCCTCGTGCCGCCGATGTGATAGCACGTCTCCGGCGTATGGCTGTACGCCGGGTTCTCACCAGCGGTGAATTCCCAGCTCCAAGGCGACTGGATGGTATCGGAGACGTTGACCGTTCCCAGCGCGCCGGAGACGAAGTGCAGGATCATCACCGCTGTCTCTTCAACCGCATTTCCACGCAGTCGATTGGATTGGGCAGCTTGAACAGCCGCGATATCCCCACACAGGTACCGCAGCAGGTCAATATCGTGAATGAGATTCAGGAAAACAGGCCCGGCTCCTTTTTCGCGGCGCCAGCCCACATCGAAATATTCGTCCGGCTTGATCAGCCAGAACATGCCATGGACCGACACGATCTGGCCGAGGCGACCGCTCTCGATCTCCGCCTTGGCGCGTTGGATCATCGGATTGTGGCGGCGATGATGGCCGGTGAGCAGCGGCACCCCCGCCCGTTCGGAGGCTTCGACCAGGGCCTGTGCCGCGACGACGTCATCCGCTAACGGCTTCTCGATGAGAGCCGGGAGGCCCGCAGCGATACAATCCATGCCGTTGCCCACGTGCATCTGATTGGGGGTGGCGACAACCACCCCCTCGGGCCGGTTCTTGGACAGCATGTCCTGCAACGATGGAAACCAGTCCACCTTCAGCGAAACCGCCAACTCGCGTGCCGCCGGCGTCGGATCGACGATCGACGACAGCACCGCCTCCGGCCGCGCGAGAATGTGTTCGATGTGTCGCTTGCCGATGAGACCCGCTCCCATCACTGACAGGCCGACGGGTGCACTCATGCGATACTACCCCTTCTTCTCATCGAGCAGCTTGGCCACACGACGCAAGCCGAGCAGATAACCCTGTGTTCCGAAGCCCGCGATGACCCCATCAGCTCGTTTGGAGACAAACGAGTGGTGGCGGAATTCCTCGCGTTTGTGCACGTTGGAAATATGCACCTCGATCACTATACCCTCGAACGTGTTCAAAGCATCCAGGATGGCGACCGACGTATGGGTGAAGGCCGCGGGATTCATCACGATACCGGCAGCCGTCTCGCGCGCCTCGTGGATCCAGTCGATCAGCTCGTATTCCCTGTTCGATTGGTAAAAGCGCATCTCCAGTGCAAGCTCCCCGGCCAGCGCCCGGCAATCCCGCTCTACGTCCGCAAGCGTCTCGTGACCGTAGATGTGAGGCTGGCGCTTGCCAAGCAAATTGAGATTTGGCCCGTTGAGGACGTAGACAAGACGACTCATGGAAGAACTCCGTTCAGTGATGGGCAAGGATCTCGCCGAGGAACTGCCTGGTGCGGGCGTGCTGTGGATTGCGGAAGAAAGCGTCGGGCGCGCCTTCCTCGATGATGTGCCCTTCGGCCATGAAGATGACACGATCGGCAACCTGGCGGGCAAAGCCCATCTCGTGGGTGACGCAAATCATGGTCATGCCGTCGTTGGCGAGGCCAATCATCGTATCGAGCACCTCCTTGACCATTTCAGGATCGAGAGCCGAGGTCGGTTCGTCAAACAGCATCACCTTCGGCTGCATACATAGCGCACGCGCGATCGCGACACGTTGCTGCTGGCCGCCCGAAAGCTGAGCCGGATATTTCTCGGCCTGGTCACCGATGCGTACCCGCTCCAGATATTTTCGCGCGGTCGCCTCTGCCTCGGCCTTGCCGATGCGGCGTGCGCGAATGGGGGCGAGCATGCAGTTCTGCAACACCGTCATATGCGGAAAAAGGTTGAAGCTCTGAAAAACCATGCCGACGTCCTGACGTACGACATCGATCGCCTTGATGCTGTCGTCCAGCCGATGACCGTTCACCACGATACTGCCCTGCTGGATCGCCTCCAGGCGGTTGATACAGCGGATCAGCGTCGACTTGCCCGAACCGGACGGACCGCAGAGCACGATCTTCTCGCCCTTGCGTACGGTGAGATCGACATCGCGAAGCGCCTGGTATCCGCCATACCACTTCTGCACGCCCTTCATTTCGATCAGGTTCTGGTCCTGCATGCTTGCCTCCGCTGTCGGGCGGCGGCCAACGCGGATCGCGCGTCGGCCGCTCGCAGGGACTACTGAACGGTGAAAGGAACGCCGGGGACCGAGTCCGGGAAGACCGGGACCGGCACCTTCATCCATTTGGCGTAGAAGGCGGCCAGCTTGCCGTTCGACTTGATCTGGTCGATGAACTTGTTGACCGTCTCGTTCCACTCCTTGTCTCCCAGGCGCGTGCATGCGCCGTTGTACAGAGCGGAGAAATGAAGCTTCGGTTCGAACCCGAGCTCCGGTTTCGCGGCATTCAAACGTTGCGGGTAAAACAAGTTGGCACCCACGGCCTGGACCTGGCCAGAGAGCAGTGCCTGTATCGTGGCCGCGTCATCGTCGAATCTGCGGATCTCGGTGCCCGACGGGGCGTTGTTGGTGACCTGCGTATCTTGCGTCGAGGAGCGCGGGACACCGATGACATATTTGCCCATATCGGCATTGCTGTTGATCGGCGTTGCCTGGGCCGCGACAAGCGTAATTTCGTTGGCGACATACGGCTTGGAATACTGCACCGCCTTCGCACGCTCTGGCAGCATAGCCATGGTCGCGAACAGGATGTCCACACGGCCCGTGGTCAGTGCCGGGATACGATTGGCCACGGCCAGAGGCGAGAACTCGGCCTTCACGCCAAGGAATTCAGCGAAGGCACGCCCCATGTCGGCGTCGATGCCCTCCTGCTTTCCCGAGCTGTCGACAAAGCCCCAAGGCGCATTATCGCCCTGAATGCCGATGACAACGACACCCTTCTTCTTCACGTCTTCCAACGTAGCGGCCTGCAATTTGCCCGCGGTGGCGACAGCCGCCAGTGCGAGTAGCCCGATGCCGAGCTGGCGGCGAGTGATCGAAAATAGCATTTGGTGTTCTCCTCCTCCTGGTGATGGCTGTGTTTGATTGGGTAGGTGCGCCGTTCCTACCTTTGATTGGCCAGGGCGAGCCTGGCCTCCATCCGGCTGCCCCACCATGAGAGTGGCCAGCAGAGGATGAAATACATCGCGCCAACCACGCCGAAGACCAGCAACGGCTGGTAGGTCTGGTTCGATACGATTTGGCCGGCGCGGGCGAGTTCGATGAAGCCGACAATGGCGGCGAGCGAGGTGCCCTTGATGAGTTGCACGAGATAGCCGATGGTCGCCGGCAGCGAGATGCGGATCGCCTGCGGCAGCACGATGTCGCGCATGCGGGAGGAATAATGCAGGCCGAGCGCCATTGCCGCCTCGGACTGGCCGCGCGGCACGGCCTGTATTGCACCGCGCCAGATCTCGCCGAGAAAGGCGGAAGCGTTGACGGTGAACCCGATTGCGACCGCCACGAACGCTGACAGCTTCAACCCGACGAGCGCCAAGCCGTAATAAACCACGAAGAGTTGCAGCAGCAGCGGTGTGCCCTGGAATATCCCGATATAGATCCGGACCATCCATTCCACGGTCTTGTGACCAGAGGTGCGCAACAGCGCGACGATCAGGCCGGCTGTACAGCCGCCGACGAATGCAACCAGCGTCAGCAGCACCGTCCATTGCAGCCCCTGCAGCAGGAAGCCGAACTCGGGAAGACCGAAATGCGGTGTCATATTCCGTCCTCTTCAGCGCGTCGGATATGAGAAGAAGCGGTGGGAGATGATCGCGAAGCCCGACATCAGCAGCCAGGAGATCGCGAGGTAGAGGACGGTGACGAAGAAATAGACCTCGAAGCTGCGGAATGTGTCGCTTTCGATGCGCTGCGCAACCGATGTCAGTTCATAGGCAGAGACGGCCGAACAGATCGACGAGGTCAGCGTCAGCATGATGAACTGCCCCGTGAGCGACGGGTAGATCGCGCGAAGCGCGGGCTTGAGTACAATGAAGCGGAACACCTGTCCTTTGTGCAAACCGAGCGCGTAGCCCGCCTCAACCTGTCCTTGGTGAACAGACTGCACGCCGCCACGGATGATCTCGATGGCGTACGCGCCTCCATTCACGCCGAGTGCGATAATGGCGGTGGCGGTCGGATTGAGCTTCAATCCGATGAGCGGCAGTGCAAAGAACAGAAAGAAGATCTGCACCAGGAAAGGCGTATTGCGCACGATCTCGACGAAGCCGATCACGATGGCACGTAACCAGGCCGCCTTCGAATCGCGTGCCGCGACGCCGGCGACGCCGATAATCATCGCCAGTGTCATGCCGGCAAGCGCCAGACCCAACGTGCCCACGCACCCCCACAGCAGCGCGGGCATGGCATGCCAAACCACCGAGAAATCGAGCGTATAGCCCATCTTGCGTTTCCTCTCGGGCGTTGTGCGTGCCGCTCGCCCATCGGCCGGGTGTCACCCTCCCAGGGATGCGAAAGTTGAGAAGAAGACGTCTGGATCGGGTGAAATGCCCGTGAACAGGCGGAATGCTTCGGTGCCCTGGAAGATCGCCATGCCGCCGCCGTCGACGGTGCGGCAACCGAGGGCCCGCGCCTCGCGCAGCAGTGCGGTTTCCAGCGGGAAATAGACGATCTCGGCGACCCATAGATCGGGACGCAGCAAGGCCGTCGGCAGCGGCGTGCCCGGATACTTGTCCATGCCGATCGGCGTTGCGTTGACGATTCCGTCTGCGGCCGCCACGGCCGTTGCAACATCCTGGCCGGCCTTTAAGCGCCCTTCTGCAAATCGGGGGGACAATCCGTCCACCACGCTCTGCGCCTTGGCCAGGTCCAAGTCGACAATGATCAACTCCTGCACGCCGAGTTTCATCAGCGCAAAAGCGACTGCCGCGCCCGCGCCGCCCGCGCCGAACTGGACGACGCGGCCGAGCGGGGCGCCTTGCATGTTGCGGCGAAAGTTCTCGGCGAAGCCGAACCAGTCCGTGTTATGGCCGGTCATTCGACCATTATTGATGACCACAGTGTTCACCGCGCCAAGCGCTTCTGCATCCGGCGAGAGCTCGTCCAACAGCGGAAGAAGTGCCTGCTTGCACGGATGCGTCACATTCAATCCGCCAAACCCCATCCGCTTCGCGGCGGCGAGCAACTCGGGCAAGGCTTCGACGCCGAGCTTCAACTCGTTCAGGTCTATCTTCTTGTAGAGATAGCGGATGCCAGCGGCATCAGCGGCCGCTTCGTGCATGGGCGGCGTGCGGGACGCAGCAATGCCGCTGCCGATCAGGCCGACGAGGAAGCTGGGTTTGGGTTGAATGCTCGGCATAGCCCGTCAGCGCAATGGAACGGTCAGCGCCGCGATGACCTGAGCCGTGCTCGGTCGAACGCCGCGCCACCAGGCAAAGGCTTCTGCCGCCTGCTCGACCAGCATGCCGACGCCGTCGGCCAGCTTGGCCACGCCTTCGGCGCGGGCCGCGTGCAGAAAGGGAGTGAGCCCCTTGCCATAGGCGAGTTCGTACGCCAGCTCCGCACCGCGGAAGACATTGCCTGGAAGCGGCGGCATTTCACCGCGCAAACTGGCCGACGTCGCGTTGACAACGACGTCGTAGCCCTCCGCGAGATCGGCCAGTTCAGCATAGCCGCTGACGATCAGGGGACCACAGCCGGCAAACTCTTCCGCCAATGCCACGGCTTTCGACAGCGTTCGGTTGACGAGAACCAGCTCCGAGGGCTCCTGGCGCAGGAACGGCAGCATCGCGCCGCGCGCCGCTCCTCCCGCGCCGAGCATCAGGACGCGGCGGCCGGCCATTTTGACGCCGAGATTGAGGGTGATGTCACGGACGAGGCCGATCCCATCGAAATTCTCGGCAATGATCCGATCGCCGACGAACTTCAGGCAGTTTGCGGCGCCAGCTCGCTCGGCGCTCTCCGAAAGCTCGTTTGCGTACTCGAAGGCATCGAGCTTGAACGGGGCGGTGATGTTCAACCCCTTGGCACCCTCGGTCCGGAATTGATCAACGCGTCCGTTGAAGCCATTGAGGGGGCCCTCGATCGCCTCATAGACGAGGTCCTGTCCCGTCGTCTTGGCGAAAGTACTGTGAATGAGGGGTGATTTGCTGAAGCCAATCGGATTGCCTATCACCGCATAACGATCGCTCATGGCTCACTCCTGCACTGCGGCTTCGTTGTACAGCACGCCGTCGCGCACCATCGCCTCGACGAGCTCGGCCGACAGCAACAGCGACTCTGCAATGCGGCGATTGTCCTGGCCGAGCAGCGGCGCCGGAGTGCGCACCGTGGTGTCGCAATCTGAGAAGCGGAAGGGCAGGTTCGGCAACGTCACCTTGCCCAGCACGGGATGCTCCTGCTCGACCAGCATGCCACGCGCGCGGATCTGCGGATCCTTCACGACCTCTTCGATGGTCTGCACGGGAGCGGACGGCACACCTGCTTCCTCGAGTGCCGCCAGACAGGCATTTCGAGACGGCTGTGACAGAGTCCAGTTGCGCACAATCTCCATGGCCTCGGCGTAATGGGCGTTGCGCGCAGCAGGCTTGGCGAAGCGTTCGTCGGATGCCAACGCGCTCCCGCCGATCAACGTCGCCAATCGCCGCCAGGCATCATCGACTTGCGCGGCGATGACGAGATTACCGTCCTTGGCAGGGAAGACGCCGTAGACGGTCGAGTCCGGCTGTCCGCTGCCGGTCTGCTTCGGCATGTCGGCGCCGTTGGAGAGGAAGTAACGCTGAACCGCATAATCGTGCATCGAGACCATGCAGTCGTACAGCGCCAGATCGATGTGTTGGCCGCGGCCGGACGATACGCGGCCGACCAGCGCCCCGTTGATGGCTGCTACGCCGTGGATGCCGGTATACATGTCTGCCAGCGGCATCCGCAGCAACGGCGGAGCTTCACCGGGAGTGCCCAGTTGCGCCAGTGCACCCGACATCGCCTCTGCGATCAGACCGAAGCCCGGACGGTCGGCATAGGGACCGGTGTGTCCGTAGGCGGAGACCGAGCAGTAGATCAGTCTGGGATTCCGTGCCGCTAGCGCCTTGTAACCGAGCCCGAGGCGCTCGAGTGCGCCGGGGCGGTAGTTCTCGATGAAGATATCGGCCGTGTCGACGAGCTTCATCATCATGTCGAGACCGCGCTTGTCGCGCAGGTCGATGCAGAGCCCCTGCTTTCCCATGTTCTGCTGCAGGAAGTAGCCGGATTGCCCGTCCTTGAAATATCCGTGGGCGCGTCCCGCATCGCCTTCCCTGGGGCGCTCCACCTTGATGACTTCCGCGCCCATTGCGGCGAGGCAACGGCCCATGAACGGGCCTGCCAGGAAATGGCTGTAGTCGATGACGCGAATGCCTTTGAGCGGCAGATCTTGGAGCGGCAGATCTTGCGCGGTCATGCCTGCTCTCCTGCGGCGTTGTTCTTCGGGCGCATCGGAATCATCAACCGATGCTCACCTAGCTGCACCACTTCGCCGCGCTGATTGATCAGCTCCGAGGGCAGCACCACGATGCCCCACCCATCACGCTTCGTGGCGCGCATCGAGCCGACACGGAACTTCACGTGCACGGTGTCGCCGAGCTTGATCGGCAGCTTGAAATCCCACGTCCAGCCCAGCGACATTCCTGGAAGGAAGCGGTAGTCCGCACGGGTCTTCAAACCGTCGGCCAGCGAGAGACCAAACAGCCCGTGCGCGACGCGCGTGCCGAATGGTGTTGTCCTGGCGTATTCCTCGTCGACGTGGACCGGGGTAAAATCACCCGTCAACTCGGCATAGGCATTCACCATCGCTTCGGTGACCGTCACCGAGGGCGTGACGCATTCGTCACCGACCTTGGCATCGTCCCAGTAGCGTTCATCGATCATGTCGCGTTTTCCTTAGGCCCGTGGATTGATCGCCAGGGCGGCTTCCACAGCGCCTGCGCTGGCTTGCAAGATTTCGACGTTGAGCCCGCCCGGCAGTTCGAGCCAGTTTGGCCCCGCGGGCAACGCCCTCGCGCCCCAGGCGGCAGCGCGGGCGAGCACGCCTTCGTAGTCGTCGACCATGATGCCGAGATGGGCGAGACGCCCCTCCGGTCCGACAAAATTCGGATCTTCGATGAGTTGCACGCTTCCGAGCACCCACACCTGGCGCGGGCGCGCACCATCGGCGGGTTGCTCGTCGCGAATGGCGAGACCAAGCACCTCGCGAAAGAAGCCAACGTGACGATCAATGTCCGGCACACGGATCGCGGCGTGCTCGATATAAGCGCGAGGCAGCGACATCGTCTCAGCTCTTTCCAGGATAGTCGCTGCGGGCGTATTCGAGCCCTTTGACCAACGCGACGAGGGTAGAATTGACCGGGGTCGGCACGTTGAGCTTTGCGCCCCAACGGACGACGGAGCCGTGAATGTAGTCAACCTCGGTCGGATTGCCGGACTGCAAGCTCTGCAACATCGACGTCTTGAATTCGGGCGGCAGACCGGCTGATGCCATTGTCCAGGCGCGGAGCGGGTCGGTGATCGAGATCTTTACGCCGGCCGCCTGCGCTACCGCGATGCCCTCTGAAATCGCTGCCAGCGCACACTCCTCCAGGATGGGGAGCGAATAGAGGCCGCCATAGGTCAGGCCGGTAATGGCGGTGACGCCGCCGCCGGCGACGTTGATAAAAAGCTTGTCCCACATCGTGCCCGAGATGTTGTCGCTGAGCAGCGTGAGAATGCCGGCACGATTGAAAGCCTCGGAGATTCGCTGCGCGCGTTCCGTCAAGCGTCCGTCAAGTTCACCGATGATGGTTTCCTTGCCGATAATCCCGGAGCGAACATGACCGGGGCCAAGCAGCACGCCACCAACGTAGGTCTTGCCCGCCATGACCCGGTCACGACCAACTTCCTCCGAAAGGATGTCTTCGTGACCAAGACCGTTCTGAAGTGACATCACAACCGTCTGCGGCCCAATGATCGGCGCTGCAGCGCGGATCGCATCCCGCGTGTAGTAGGATTTGACGAGGACGATGACGAGGTCGGCCTCTACGCCGACTTGGGCCGCGGAGGTGCAAGCGGCGACCTTCACGATGGTTTCGGCGTCGCCTTCGAGCATCCGAAGGCCCGCGGCATTGATGGCGTCGACATGAGCCTGGAACGGATCGATCAACCACACCTCGGCACCGCCGCGCGCCAGCGTGCCGCCGATGGTCGAGCCCAAGGCTCCCGCTCCAATAAAGCAGATCCTCATCCGAACGCTTCCCCGCGCGCCCTTCTTGGCGCTGGAAGCGTGGTAGCAGGCCGATCGATATTAAGATATGATATGATCATTATATCCATTATTGTGAATCGCAATGACGTACGCGGATAATGTCGAGACCAACCTGCTGGACCCGCGCCTGCTGAGGCTCTTTGACGCGTTATTCGCCACGGGCAGCGTCACCAAGGCCGCAGAAAAGCTCGGTCAAAGTCAGCCGACCATCTCGATCTGGCTGGCGCGACTGCGTAAGGAACTGGACGATCCGCTCTTCATCCGGTCGGCGGAGGGAATGCTGCCAACGCCGCGCGCCGAGGCTCTCATCGGCACGGCGAGGCAGGCCCTGGAAACGCTGCGTCGTCTGGCTGAGCTTCGCACCGACTTCGATCCCTCAACCGCAAAGCGCCGTTTTGCGATCTGCATGACGGATGGAAGCCACGTCACGCTGCTTCCGTCCATCCTCGCTCGCATCCGCCGCGTCGCCCCGGGCGTTCGTATCGAGGCGACACAGATCGGCGCGGACACCCCACGGATGCTACAATCCGGTGAAGCCGATCTGGCCCTCGGATACATCTCGGGTCTCGATGCCGGACATTTCCAACAGGCACTTTTTCCGCAGGATTGGGTCTGCTTGGCGAACGCGAAACATGCCCGGATCCGCGACCGTATCACCGCAAAGGATTTCAGGCGCGAAGCCCACGTCCTCATTCGCTCCGGCACTGGACATCAGTTGCTCGGGACCGCGCTACAGGAGCAGCGGATAGTCCTTGACGTGGCGCTTGAGCTACCCGGCTTTTTGGGACTGCCTGCAATCGTGGGGACGACCGACCTGATCGCCACCCTGCCAAGGCACATTGGCGAAACGCTGGCTCACTATTACGGACTGCGCGTGCTCGACTGCCCGCTGGCGATCGCCGGGTTTACTGTGAAGCAATATTGGCATGCCCGCTTCCATCACGACCCGGCAAGCCAATGGCTGCGTGGCATCTGCGCGGAACTTTTTCAACAGCAGGAAGTGCGGGGTCTGCATCCTTCCAGTTGGCCAAAGAAACGAGGGCCACGCAAAATGCGGTCGCAGTGAAGCGCTTATTGAGGCAGTTTTCGGCTCTTCGCTGCCATACGATCGAAGCTAAACGTCCGCCTTGCGCAAGACAGCAGCTTAAGCTCTGGCTGGGGCGGGAGGGATCGAACCTCCGAATGGCGGAATCAAAATCTGTTTGATTATTCAACGATTTCAGGGCGGGTTTGGAAAAGTGGCCCAAAATGACCTCTGGGAAGCTCAAATACTTAGCAGCCATTTCCAAATGAACGACAACTCTCCACGCAGGATCTCTCGGTCAAGTCTTGGAGAGCGAACCGCGCCCGCGCTGAAGGGCCTCAGTCGAGGGCGGAGTTCCCTGGGGGTGAACCAGCCCGATACCAAAATCCCTGATGAATGCGCGGTCGCAGATTAGGAAGGCCGTCGCTGCCGAAGCGTTCGAGCGCAACATCGCTGCGACGAAGTCGTGGTAGGAGTCGGCTTCATTTACGAAGCGGCGCCCCGATTTGTTGACGGCGAGCAATCCAGGCTTGGCACGATCGAGCATGATGTGCGGGAAGACCGACACTTGGCCGTCGGCCTGCGCCATCACCGAACTCGGCATCCATAAGGCCGGGCTTTCGAGGTCGCGCTCGACGACGGCGTTGACGCGTTCGGCCGTCAGGATACCGTCTCCAGTGTTGGATGAAGGCGCGAGCGAAAAGCGGCGTGCGGCTTCGGGAAACAGCCGTTCGCGCAGCTCACGGCTCCAGCCGATGCCGCCTGTCGCCAGCACCACGCCCTTGCGGGCGCGGACGGCCACCTCTCCGATCGGAGCCGAGAGCACCGCGCCGGCGACATCGTCGCCATCGCAGATGATCTCGCGAAGTACCGTCTCAAATCTCAGGTCGACGCCGGCGCGGCGGACGCCCTCAAACAGTCTTGCGACAAGCGCGTTGCCCATGATCAGGCGTGTTCCGCGCTTGTGGCTGATGCGATCCAGCGCATGTCGGGTCAGAAGACCGATGACGTGCCGAAAATTCGTCCAGTTGCGGAAGGGCGCCAGCAGCGCAGGAATATCCGCCTTCCCGACCATCATGCCGCCGAGAACCATGAATTCCCGGCGCGGCGGCCTCACCCGGGCAAAATCGTCGCCGAGCTTGCGGCCGTCGAACGGAACGGCCCCGAGCGCGCGACCGCCGATCGCCGCCCCCGGAAGCTGTTTGTAGTCGGGATGGACCGGCGGCGCAGCGAACCGCACGTTTGTCTTCTGCTCGAGATAGTCGAGCACGACCGGCCCGGCCTTGAGGAACATATCCAGGCGTTCGTCAGTTGCGTGCTCGCCGAGCATCGCGGTCAGATAGGTGCGCGCGGCATCGACCGTATCGGGCGTTCCGGCAAGCTGTCCCTGCCGGCTGCCCGGGATCCAGACGGTACCGGCAGAGGTCGCGGTCGTCCCGCCAACCATCTCCGACTTTTCGCAAAGGACAACGTTGAGGCCTTCGAGGGCACCGACCAACGCTGCCGTCATTCCGGCCGCACCTGCGCCCACGACCAGCAGATCGGTCTCGACGTCCCAGGAGCGATCGCCTTGCGGCATCCGGAGCACCCTTCCTTCAGGAGTTCGCGCGCGCCCTCTCGACCACGGTCTTGCCCGCCGCGAGCGCCCGGCGCGCACGCGTTTCGGCATCAACAGTCTTCGCCAACTGGACGGTCGGAACCTCGATGCTGATGGTGAGGTCGTCCGGCATCGCCCTCGCCAGTCCGACGATATCTAGGCCGCCCTCGCCCGGAAACATCCGCTCCTCGCGCGCGGCATGGATGAGCTGCTCCGTCGTCGACGGGCGTTCGGCCGGACCGTCGCAGAGTTGCCAGTAGTGCAGCCGCCGCGCGGGGATGGTGCGGAGATCCCCAAGCGAACTCTGCGATCGATCGAAATGCAGCGCATCGACCAGAATGCCGGCAGCGGGATGATCGATACCACCGACGATCCGGATTGCGGTCTCGAGGTCCGGAACGCTGGTCCAGGGCATGAATTCGAGATCGGACGTCAGACCGTACTGTGCCGCCGCCTCGCAAAACTGCCGGTAGCGGTCGGAAAATCGTGCCAGATCCGGATCGTAGGCGGCGACGAGAATGTGTTTGGCGCCGAGGCGCGCCCCCGCCTCGAAGAAGGGTGTGAAGGAGCCAACATCCGTCTCCGGTCGGAATGCAACGACCTCGATATCGGCGACGGTCACGCCCGTCGACTGCAACCGCCGGAGTGTCTCCCGCAACAGCGGCGCATCGTCCATCAGACGGTAGGCGACCCCGCCAGGCGTTGCCGGCAGCAGCCTCAGCCCGACTTTGTCGTAGCCGCAACGCGCCGCCAGCTCGATCATCTCGGGCGGCGCCAGCTCGAGCACGGTTAACGCGGCGACCGAGAACGTGGCCATCAGCCGAAATCCGCGATGCGGGCGTCGAGCGCGAACATACCCTGATAGACTTCCGGCTCGCTCGCCCGGTCCATGACGTCAGGCGCAATCGTGCGCGCCTGCTGCAAGGCGGCCTGCAACGAGGCCTCGTCGAGTGCCTCGACCAGCAGAAGCCCGGCGAAAAAGCCCTCGTCCTTCCGCATGCCCTTCTCAGTCGTCGGCACCAACGTCCGCGCCTCGTCGGTTGCGCCGATCTGCACGGCGGCGATCCCGTCGCACGCAACGAGCGCCTCGGCCAATTTTTGCGGACCCGCCGGCAGTTTTTCGATCCGCAGCGCCATGATCGTGGCCCCCTCGCCCCGCCCTGCCCGCGCGACCATGACGCCCCCACCCCGCACGAAGTTCCCGAGCTTGGGCATGATGCGCTGCGACCAGGGAGTTGGTGCGTTGAGGCGTGCCAGATAGGCCTCGCCATCGAGGACCTCGGGCGCCTCAAGCTCGTACAGGATGAAGAAGCGATTGATGTCGTCGCGTGTCGCGCGGAAGACACGCGACGCCAGGAAACCCCTCGTCGTCACCCGCTCGGTAGTGTGCTCGCGCGTGAGCCAATGCCTGTAGTCGGTCAGATCGTGCGCCTCGACGTCGCTCCAGATGGCGAGGAATCCCGCTCCGCGCATCGCGCTCTCCCTGCTTACGCTTGGCCCGCGGCCGCAAGCCCGTGCAGCGCCGGCGCGATCGTTTCGGGCAATTGTCCGAGCCGCTGCACGGCCGCCAGGATCGCGGCGATATAGCCGTACGGACCCAAGCCGCAGATGACCGCCGTGCAGGCGCTCGACGTGATCGAGTGACGGTGAAGCTCGTCGCGCGCATGAATGTTCGAGATATGCAGCTCGATCTTCACCCCCTCGAAGATCTTCAACGCATCGATCAGCGCGATTGACGTGAAGGAATAGCCCGCCGGGTTCATGATGATCGCGTCCGCCTTGCCGTGAGCGGACTGGATCAGGCCGACGAGCTCGCCCTCCATGTTGGACTGATGGAACGAGATCGAAGCCCCGAGATGATCGGCCAGCGCATGACAACTCGCCTCGATCTCCTTCAGCGTCGTCCGGCCGTAGATGTGCGGTTCTCTGGTGCCGAGAAAATTCAGATTGGGTCCATTCAGGATCATGATTTTGGCAGCCATTTTATCCCTCGTCTCCTTTTGCCAATGCTGCGCGACTAACCGCCGAACCATTTCGCCGGAATCGTCACCAGTCCCGGGAACAGCACCATCGCGAACAGGACAATCAGCTGCGCGATCATGAAGGGCCAGACGCCCTTGATGATGTCCTCCATGCTGATCCTGGAGACGCCGCAGACGACGTTGAGCACAATGCCGACCGGTGGCGTGATCAGGCCGATGGAATTGTTGATGATGAAAAGCACACCAAAATAGACGGGGTCGATATGCGCTGCCTTGACGATCGGCATCAGGATCGGCGTCAGGATCAGGATCGTCGGCGTCATGTCGAGCGCCGTTCCCACGATCACCACCACGACCATGATCGCGAGCATCAGGATCGTGTTGTTCCCCATGAAAGGTTTCAGGAGATCGACGACCTGAGCGGAGATTTCGGACACCGTGATGAGCCAGGAGGACACCAGCGCCGCGGCCACCAGAAACATCACGATGCTCGTCGTCACGGCGGAGGAAACGAATACTTCGTAAAGCTGCGACAGCTTCAGCTCGCGGTAGACGCAGGTCGCCACGAACAGCGAATAGACGGCAACGACCACCGCGGCTTCCGTGGGCGTGAAGATGCCGAAACGAAGGCCGACCACGATGATGACAGGCAGCATCAGCGCCCAGAAGCCGTCGACGACGGCCTTCACGATCTCGGACATCGAGGCCCGCGGCGGCGGTGTCAAATTTTCCTGCCGTACGACCCAGGCCCAGGCGAGGCACAGTCCCGCCCCGAGCAACAGTCCGGGCACGATGCCGGCCAGAAACAGTTTCGAGATCGAGACGCCGGCGGCAACGCCGAAGATGACGAAGCCGATGCTGGGCGGAATCACGGGGGCGATGATGCCGCCAGCCGCCACAAGACCCGCCGCGTAGGACTTCTTGTGTCCCGCCGCCACCATCATCGGCACCAGCAGCGCTGCGAGGGCCGCGGCGTCGGCCGCGGCAGAGCCCGACAGCGAAGCGAGAATGCAGGACGCCAGGATCGTGACGTAGCCAAGTCCGCCGCGAAAATGCCCGACTGCAACGAGGGCGACATTGACGATGCGCTTGGCCAGCCCTCCTTTGTTCATGATCTCGCCGGCGAGCATGAAGAAGGGAATGGCCATCAGCGGAAAACTGTCCGCGCCGTTGATGACGTTCTGCGCCACGATCTGGGCGTCGAACATGTCGATCGTGCTCATCAGGGCGACGCCGCAAATGAGGAGCGCGAAGGCGATCGGCATACCCAGCGCCATGGCGCCGAGCAGCGAGAAGGTGAAGACGGCGATCGTCATGCCATGATCCCGGTGGTGTGCAGCAGGTGAGCGCCGGTCGGCAAGGTTCGAAGAGATGGCATCAGTGCTCTTCCGATTCTTTCACGGCGACCATGTCGGCTTCGCTGGCCTGTCCGGCGAGAACGCGGAGCAAGTCGTAGAGAAGGATCACGCCGGCCGACACGCCGAAGATCACGCCGACGGCGTAGAAAATAGCCATCGACAGGCCGGTGGCCGGCGCGCGGTCGTCGATGTTGATGAGGGTCTGGCGCCAGCTGCCGGAGAGCAAAAGCCAGTCGGCAAACAGCATCAGGCCATAATTGATGACGAAGCAGATGCGCTTGCCGAGAGCCGGCAGCATCCGGATCAGGGTGTCGACGCCGAGATGGGCGTGCTCGCGCAGCGCGACGATGGCGCCGAGGAAGGTCAGCCAGACCAGCAGCCAGCGCGACAGCTCCTCGGAAATCGTGATGCCGGAATTGAAGCCGTAACGCAGCACCACATTGCCGAAGACCAGGACCACCATGACCGCGAGACACGCGGCAATGACGGCTTTGAGGAACGAGCAATAGAGGTCGAGGAATCGCGCCATGCGTCAGGTCCGGGCAAATGGGGCATGAGCCGGCCGTTGGCCGGCTCCGCCGCTTTCCGTGATAGAGAAGCCGGCTACTTCACGTCCTTGCGGATGCGCTCGACTTCGTCGTTGAACAGCTTCACCGTCTCGGAGCGAAGATTGGCGGAGATCTTGTCCACGACCGGTTGCACCGCCTTGCGCATGCGCTCGGTCTCCTCGGGGGCGATCGCATTGTACTGCATGCCCTTGGCCTGCAATTCCGCCAGGGCCTTGTCGGTCTGAAGCCGCGTCTGCTCCTTCTGGTAGCCGCGGCTCTCTTCATAAGCCTCGCGCATCAAGCGCTGCTCGGTCGGCGACAGCTTGTCCCAGAATACCTTGCTCACCAGAATGATGTTCAGGGTGAAAGTGTGGTTCGTGGCGGAAACGTATTTCTGCACTTCGTAGAATTTGTTCGAGAGAATGACCGTGTAGGGATTCTCCTGGCCGTCGACGGTGCGGGTCTCCAGCGCCGAATACAGCTCGCCGAAGGCCATCGGGACCGGATTGGCCTTGAAGGCACTGAAGCTTTCGAGATAGACCGGATTCGGAATCACCCGAAGCTTGAGGCCGCTGAAGTCCTCGAGCTTGGTGATCGGGCGGGTGCTGTTGGTGACGTTGCGGAAGCCCAGGCCCCAATATCCCAGCCCGGTCAACCCCTTCGACGGCAACGTATCGAGCATCGCCTTGCCGAATTTGCCGGTCGCGAGAGCGTCGGCCTGCTCGGTCGTGTTGAAGAGGAACGGGAAGTCGATCAGGCCGAATTCCGGAACGACGGTCGCGAGCGATGTCGTCGAGGCCGACAGCATCTCCTGCGTGCCGCCGCGCAGCGCGGATTGCTGCTGCAGCTCGTTGCCGAGCTGCGAGGCCGCGAACTCGCGGACCTTCATCTTGCCCCCGCTCTTCGCAAGCAGGATTTCGGCGAATTTCTGCACGCCCATGCTGACGGGATGATCGGTGTTGTTCAGGTGGCCCCACCTGATCGTCCGCTCCTGAATGTCCTCAGCGGATGCACCGACCGTCAGCGCCACACAGATCGCCGTCGCAGACAGCGCCCGAACCAACAAGCTCATTCGTCTTCTCCCTGTTCGATCGGGCACGAACGACGGCTTAAGCCATTATTTTCCGCACCCTCAGCTTATTTAGACATCATACATATATTTCCATGTCAAACGACAAAATATATTTCATATGATATTTGTGCATACGTCATATGGTTGCGTTCTGCTATATTGCTGGCAACATTGATGGTTCGGCCGGCCGAGGGGTGGCCGGCGATCCGGGACAAGCGAGATCAGAGAGCATGACGTCACTTGAGGAACGGCCTCTGTCGGCGGGCGACAGCGGCTATCAGCGCATTCGCTCCGACATCATTTTCGGAGTGCTCATGCCATCCGGACGGCTCAGGCTCGATGCCATGAAGGAAGATTACGGTGTCAGCATCTCGACGCTGCGCGAGATCCTCAATCGCCTGACGTCAGAGGGTTTTGTGGTTGCCGAGGGCCAGCGCGGCTTCGAGGTGGCCCCGATCTCGATCCAGAACCTGCGCGAGCTCGCCGATCTGCGCATCCTGCTGGAGCATCACGCCATGGCCGAGTCGTTCCGTGCCGGCGACGTCGAGTGGGAGGGCCGCGTGGTGTCAGCGCATCACAAGCTGGCGGCGACCGAGCGTACCGTCCTCAAGGAGGGCGACGATCCCGAGCTGCGCAAGCGGTATGACGGCGAATTCCACCAGGCGCTGATCTCGAGCTGCGGGTCGCGCGAGCTGATGCATACCCATTCGATCGTGTTCGACAAATACTTTCGCTATGCGCTGCGCTATCGGGGCACGGAGACGATCAACCAGCACAAGGCGCTGTTGGAATGCGCCCTAAAGCGGGACATCAAGAGCGCGCGGACTGTCCTCAGCGAACATATCAACGGCTGCGTCGCGCATGCCCTTTCGTCCTGGAAGGACACCTGACCACCCTCTCCCACTAAGGATTAACGTCAAGGCTTCGCGTCAAGGATCAAGTCGTCTGCGAAAAGAACGATAGATGCACTCCGAAAAAATTCCATTCTCCATGGCCAGGCTTGACGACTTGCTCGATGATTTCGGCATCGACGTCCTGATCGTCACCTCGAAACACAACATTCAGTACCTTCTCGGCGGGTACTATCACTTCCAGTTCGATTTTATGGAAGCCATCGGCATCAGCCGGTATCTGCCCATCTTCGTCTACGTGAAGGGCGCTCTGGACAAGTCGGCCTATATCGCCAACCGGAACGAACGGGACAGCATCCAGAACAGAACCAGCGCCGGATATTGGATGCCGACGGTCGTGTTCGGGTCGTCAACCTCGGTCGAAGCGATGACACTCGCTCTCGAGCACGTAAAAGCTGCCGCAACATCTGCGTTAAATGTCGGCGCCGAGATGTCGTTCCTGCCGGCCGATGCGGCGGACGTGCTGCGCAGCGAACTCCCCAACTGCCGGCTCGTCGAGGCGATGCGCCCGCTTGAGAAACTGCGGTCCATCAAGACCGCGGCCGAGTTGGAGATCCTCCGCGAGGCGTCCGAGCGTGTCGTCGCTTCCATGATGGACGCCGTCAGCCGCACCCGCCCCGGACAAAGTAAGCGCAAGATCATCGATCATCTGCGTCAGGCCGAACTGTCCCGCGACATGATCTTCGAATACGCGCTCGTGACGATAGGAACGAGCCTTAACCGGGCTCCGTCTGAACAACGTCTCGAACCCGGCGATATCGTCTCGCTCGATTCAGGCGGGAACTATAGAGGTTACATCGGTGATCTCTGCCGGATGGCCGTGCACGGCGCGCCGGACGAAGAACTTGTCGATCTGCTCGCGGAAGTCGATCTGATCCAGCAGGCGGCCCGCGCTCCGATCCGCGCGGGTCTCACGGGCAGCGATATCTACGCCGCCGCAGCCGAAGCGCTGGCACGGTCCCCTCATGGCAAGCAGATGCACTTCGTTGCCCACGGCATGGGCATCGTCAGCCACGAAGCGCCGCGCCTCACGGCGAGCGGCCCCATTCCCTATCCCGCCGACGACGCCAGCGTACCTCTCGAGGCCGGCATGGTCATCTCGATTGAGACCACGCTGCCTCACGCGCGAAGGGGCTTCATCAAGCTCGAGGATACGATCGCGGTGACCCCGGACGGGTATCAGGCCTTCGGAGACGGCTCGCGCGGTTGGAGCCGGATTTCGGGATGACGACGAACCCGCCCCACAAGGTGGAGACCGTAGTCGCCACGACGGATATTCTCGGTGAGACGCCGCTCTGGTGCGGCCGCACGAACAAGCTCTGGTGGGTCGATATCGACCGGCAACTTCATCAATCTTTCGATCTCGCGACCGGCGCGCACGAGACGATCCGCTACGACTGCCGGTTTCTCGGCAGCCAGGCCTTGGCCTCCGACGGCTCGCACATCCTCGCGCAGGATCTCAGCCTGTTTCGTCGCGATCCGGTGAGCGGCATCGTGAGCCGCATCTGCGAGGTCGAAACGGGGGTCGACAATCGGCTCAACGACGGACGGGTCGATGCGCGGGGGCGCCTGTGGATCGGAACGATGGATAACGAGCTGCATCGGCCGAACGGCGCGCTCTATCGCGTCGACGGCGACGGCGCAGTCCGGCGCATGTTCGCCGATGTCATCGTCACCAATGGCATTGCGTTTTCGCCGGACAGCCGCACGCTCTATTTCACGGACACGCGGCGCTATCGCACCTGGTGCTTCGATTTCGATCTCGATGACGGCACGATCAGCAACAAGCGACTGTTCGCAGACTACGCAGCGTCCGGAGAGCGCCCTGACGGCGCCTGCGTCGACGTCGATGGCGGGCTCTGGACGGCGTTCTTCTCCGGCGGGCGCATAGCGCGTTATCGACCGGACGGCCAGATCGACACCGTTATTTCCCTGCCCGTGACCAATCCGACCTGCGTCTGTTTCGGCGGCAGCGACTACAAGACCATGTTCGTCACGAGCGCGCGAAAGTTTCTCGACACCGGGCAATTGAGCAGCGAGCCCGAAGCCGGTCACCTCCTCGCCATCCACGGCCTCGCGCAGGGCCTTCCGGAGCACCGCTTTGTGTTTGGGAAGGCGGACTGAAGACGCCCTCCTGTCCGTCGTTGTCGTATCCTGCGGCAGAAGCCACAACGACTTGGTCAGCCCTCATCCTGTCTCGAAAAGGCGCGGCCCAGCATGACCGAAGAGTCAAGCCAATCTGCTCGAAGCGGAACGCTCGATTGCATCGGGAATTTGGGTCGGATCCCATACTGCGGCGCGATCCGACTGTCCCGCAAGCGCCTGGATTGGGGAGACGCTCAGCCGCGCTACGGCGCCTTGCAGACGAAATTGCTCGCTTCCTCGATATCGCCCGAGCCGGAATAGGCCGCATACGACGGATAGACGCAAAGCGGCCGGGTACGATGGGGGCTCCACGTCCCCGGAACTTCCTTGTTGGCCGGATCGATCGAAGCAACTATCCGCTCAGGCGCCTTGCCCTGCTCCACCCAATCGGTCAGCGCCGTCAGAGCATCAAACTTGTCGAGTGCAACTCCGCCGCCGCAATGTGTCCCGCCGGGTATGGTGAAGAGGCGCACGAAGCCATCGGCATGGCCCTGCGCGTTTTTGTTCAGCCGGCCATACCACCGGATCGTGTCGTTGACCGAGAAGACCGGATCGGCATGACCGTGATAGATGAGCATCTTGCGTCCGGCCGCTTGCAGGCCTGCGAGCTTGGGGTCGTCAACATCGGGGGGCGTCATGAACTCCATGGCCGATTCGGTGAACGTGCCGTCCTTGGCGAATATCTTTGGCGCGTCCCTGTCGAAGTCGTAGGCCTTTAGCGCGTCAATGAGCTTCTCGTTGCTGCCTTCCACCGCAACAGGCGGGGTCGAAAAAATATAGTTCAGCGACGCCGCCCCCATCGTGGCGATGATCGGATAGTTGTTCCACGGTGCGACCGTGCTCTCGACCTTCCAGGCGCGCCAATTGCCGGTGCCGACGCCGCCATCGAGCGGCCAGTCCGAATAGAGCGCCTCGCCTTTCGAATTTTTCGGCCCGGCAAGGCTGGTCTTCAGCGCATCGACCTTGGCTTCAGGCAGGCACGCATTGGTTTGGCCCGGCGCGCAAATGAGGCTCTTGAGGTCGAAGGCCTTCTGGCAGGCTGCGAGATTGGACGTGAGGCCATCCTTGACACCATCCAGCGCGTCGCAGGCCTCCGTGATGCGCAAGGATACGAGTTGCGCATCCTCTTTGGTAATCGACTTGCGGAGATCCGGGTCGGCCTTCAGGAAAGCCTGCACATCCCAGGCGTGCTGGACCGCGGCGCGTGGCAGATCGAAGCCGGGATTGCCGACGAGGAAGCCATCGTAATTTTCGGGCATGCGGGAGGCGGCGACCATCGCATGACGCCCGCCGTTGGAGCAGCCGGCCATGTAGGAGCGATCAGGCTTGCGGCCGTAATGCAGTGTGATGATCTTTTTGGCGACCGGCGACAGAGCCATGTCGGCGGCGTAGCCATAGTCGCGCCGCGCCTGCGGATCGAGCCCGAAGGCGGCACCTGCTGCAAGCCCCAGCGCCTTGTTCGCGGGATCGGAGCCCGAATGGCCACTGTCCGACGACAGCACAGCGAAGCCTCGCGCCAGCGGCACTGTGCCGCCCGATGCAAGACCGTCGGGTTTGGGACCAAGGGCGGGGACCACGATGCCATCATTGCCGCCGTTCACCTGGTGCAGGAAGCGGCCGTTCCACTCGGCCGGCAGCCTGATCTCGAAGTGAATAGCGTAGGACTTTCCGTCCGCACCAGTGCGCTGGTTGGCGAAGCCGGTCACGATGCAATGCTTTGCTACGCCGTTGCTGGCTTCCTGGAGCTTCGAACCGACAACTTCGACGTTGGAGATACCAAGCGAAGCAGTGCTGACCGGCGAGCAGCTCTCACCCTCTGCGCGGACAACTACGGTCGATTCAAGGAGGGCAGCGAGCGCGACTACCGATACCAAGCCAGACCTCACCGGCTCCTCCCGATTTGTTTATATTTTATAATTATTACGTCTATTCTTCATTCTGGCAAGGGCATTTCATCCGCGTTGCTGCCATTGCGGACTTGCTCGAGGGCACAACTTGCCTGGTAGCCAGTCTGGGTTTGACCGAAGCGTGTCGCAATCTGTCTCTGCGCGCGCGCCAGGAAGACCAATCCTACCAGTTAGCGCCTTGGCAGGATGTCCCCCCAGCGGTCGGCAAAGCTGTCGACGGCCGACTCGACCTTGTCGAGATCGTCGTGGGAAAGTGCCAAGGATAGCGCCATCATCCCGCGGCGTGCAATCCATATCCCCTCCTCCAGCATGTGCAGGTAGAACAGTTCACGCAGACTAGGATGGGACGTCACGGCATCATTCGCATTCCTCAACGAACCCATCACGAAATGGATCGCCAAGATCGAGCCGAAGCCGGTGAACTGCCCCGCAACGCCGGCGCCCTCGAGCGTCCCGTTCAAGCGCCGGCGAAGGTCATTTCCGCGAACCGACAACTGGGAGATCGCTTCCTCCGTCGCGACCTCCGACAGCACAGCGGCACCGACCCGCATTCCAAGACTATTGTTGTTGAACGTGCCGGACAGGACGAGCGACGCCGGCTTGCGCGGGTCGAACTGCGCCATGATGTCCTCGCGTCCGCCAAATGCGCCGATCGAGAGGCCGCCGGCAAGATACTTGCCGAGCGTGGTCATATCAGGCGTGATGCCCCAGTAGCCCTGCATTCCGTTCGGGGCGAGGCGCGACGTCTGGATCTCATCGAAGATCAGAACCGCTCCGATCCTGGCCGTCTCCTCCCTCAACGCGGCGAGAAATTCGCGATCGGCGGGAATGCTGCCTCCCGCGCCCAGCATCGGCTCGACGATCACGACACCCAGCTTCTCGCCTTGACGCCGAATGGTCGCGCGAACGGCTTCAACGTCGTTGTACGGCGTCTGAACGAGGTCAAGGCGCGCGTTCAGCGGCGAAGGACCATTAACAGGGAAGTTTAGGCTGCCGCCATGGTAGGCCCCCTCGAACACCATGACCTTGGACCTGCCAGTGTAGTGAAGCGCGGCAGCGATCGCCGAGACGTTGGCTTCTGTCCCGGAATTGGTAAAACGGACCTTCTTGATCGAGGGGAAACGATCGACGATCAGGCGGGCAAAGCGCGCCTCGTCCTCGATCTGCCCGCCTAGACTAAGACCATTGTCGAGCGCCTGCCGTATCGTCCCCAGCACCACCGGATTGGAGTGCCCGAGCAGACCAGCCGTGAACTCGCTGAGGGCATCGACGTAGCGCTTGCCGTCGAGATCCCAGATGTAAGCATCCTGGCCGCGCGCGATGAAGACGGGAAACGGCGAGTTGAAAAGACCGCTACGAGTGGTGCCTCCCGGCAGATACTCGGCCGCCCGCTCGAACGCCTCCAGACTCTTGGGGTTGGCCCGGACATAGCTCGCGCGTGCTGCAGTCACCGCTGCATCGATATCGCTTTCCACGTTCTTCGGATCGAGCTGAAGCGACTTATTCATGGTTGTCCCTCGAATTGGCCTTGTGATTGGCGAGCGAAGCGCGCGACATCAGCCGGAAGATCGCCGGCGAACTTCACCCTGGAATCACTGCGATCGCGTCGATCTCGATCAGCGCGCCCGCTGCTGCAAGCGCCGACACTTCGACAAGCGTGCTCGCCGGTTTCGTCGTCCCGAAGACGCGTGCCCGGATCTCATTGACGTGCGCGCGCTGTCCAATGTCGGTGACAAAGGACGTCATCTGCACGACGTCCGCGCAACCGGCACCAGCCGATCGCAGGATACACGTCAGGATCTCGAATATCCGCTCGGTTTGCGGCCCGATCTGGCCGGGTGCGACGACGGCGCCCGTGTCATCGAAGGGCAGCAATCCCGAAACATAGACGGTGTTGCCGGCACGCACAGCATGGCTGAAGTGACCACGCGGAGCCGGAAGGCCCTCGCCAGAGATCTGGATGTGAGATGGTTGTTTCATCTTGCAGAACCGTTCCTGGCCCACCTCAACCGGCTGCGGCCTGATCGATCCGGCGCAGGGTCTCGGCGAAGATGCCTATGACGTGCTCTACGTCCTCGCCGGTATACGGCGCGATCGGGCCAAAGGTACGCGAGGTGATCGCCAAGCCCTGATTGGTCACGCCGAGGCACATCAAGCGCCACAGATCCTGATTGCCGCGCTCGGCGGTGTCGGCGTCCACGACGTCCTCACGGGTGAAGTGGATACCGGCGCAAGGACCTTCGCCCGTGACCTGTACGGGGATGCGCAGACCGTCCGCGGCCCTGCGAAGTCCCTCGCGCAGGCGCGCTCCCTGCGCACGCACGCGCGCAAAGACCTCCGGGGTTGCGAGCTTCACCCGGCGCCGCCAGTAATACACGGCGCTCCGGCGAAAGATGTGGACAGCCATTTCGAAACACACCCTGTGCAGCAGCAGTTGTGTCGCAGAGCTGTGCAGCAGCTCCCCAGCCAGGCGGGTTTCGCGAGTGATTTCAGGCCGAGCGGGAGATCTGGCTGGGGCGGGAGGGATCGAACCTCCGAATGGCGGAATCAAAATCCGCTGCCTTACCGCTTGGCTACGCCCCAACAGGCGACCTGGGGGCCGGCGGAAGAACTGGCTACCGCAGATTCCCTTGGTCGCAGCCGGTCTATAGGGAGCGGCGCAGCATTTCAACCGCCTGGAGGGGCAAAATACCACAGCCCCGGGATCGGCCCGCTACACTCTCTTTATTGGCCCGCGACGGCCGCGTTCTGACCGCCACCGTCCGGCCCCTCCCGCCCCATTGAGACCTCCCCCATTTCATGGGAATAGGGCGCCAAGACCTGTCCACGGGAGTGAGCCATGACCTACCGCGCGCCGATTTCTGACATGCTGCTGTCGCTCAATCACGGTGCCGGCCTCAAGGCTGCCGTGGAGGCCGGTCATTACGGCGATTTCGACGCCGACATCGCCGCGGCCGTGCTGGAGGAAGCCGGCAAGTTCGCAACCGACGTCCTGGCCCCGCTCAACAAGGTCGGCGACGAGCACGGCATCAAGCTCAGCGACGGCAAGGTGACGACCGCGCCGGGCTGGCCGGACGCCTACAAGCGCTGGACCGAGGGCGGCTGGAACGCGGTGTCCGGCCCCGAAGATTTTGGCGGCCAGGGCCTGCCGATCGCGATCAACGCCGCCTGCACCGAGATCTGGAGCGCCTCGAATCTCGCCTTCGGCCTCTGCCCGCTGCTGACGGCGTCGGCGATGGAGGCGCTGGACGCGCATGGCAGCAGTGAGCTGAAAAAAATCTATCTCGAGAAGCTCGTCTCCGGCGAATGGACCGGCACGATGCAGCTCACCGAGCCTCAGGCCGGCTCCGACGTCGGCGCGCTGCGCACCCGCGCCGAGAAGCAAGCCGACGGCACCTATCGCATCAAGGGGACGAAGATCTTCATCACCTATGGCGAGCACGACATGACCGACAACATCGTGCATTTCGTGCTGGCGCGTCTGCCCGATGCGCCCGCCGGCACCAAGGGCATCTCGCTGTTCCTCGTGCCGAAGTTCATGGTCAATGCAGACGGTTCTCTCGGCGCACGCAACGACATCTACGCCTCCGGCGTCGAACACAAGCTCGGCATGCATGCCTCCCCCACCTGCACCATGACCATGGGCGATCATGGCGGCGCCATCGGCTTCCTGATCGGCGAAGAGAACCAGGGCATGCGCTGCATGTTCACGATGATGAACCAGGCGCGCCTCGGCGTCGGCCTCGAGGGCGTCGGCGTCGCCGATCGCGCCTATCAGCAGGCTTTGTCATATGCGCAGGAGCGCAAGCAGGGCCGCGCCGTCGGCAGCAAGAGCGACGGCTCGGACGCGATCTTCGTGCATCCCGACGTCAAGCGCATGCTGATGCGGATGCGGGCGCAGACCGCCGCTGCGCGCACCATTTGCTACGCGACCGCGGTCGCGATCGACGTCTCGACGCGCGCCAGGGATCCCAAGGTGCGTGCGGATGCCGCCGCGCGCGCGGCGCTGCTGACGCCGATGGCCAAGGGCTATTCCACCGACATCGGCAATGAGGTCGCCTATCTCGGCGTGCAGGTGCATGGCGGCATGGGCTTCATCGAGGAGACCGGTGCGGCCCAGCATTATCGCGATGCCCGCATCACCGCGATCTACGAAGGCACCAACGGCATTCAGGCGATCGACCTCGTCACGCGCAAGCTCGCGGCCAATGGCGGCGCTGCCGTCTGGGCGCTGCTCGACGAGCTCGCAGCGACGGTCAAGAAAGTCGAAGCGTCGAACGATCTGGCTTTTGGCACCACGGGCGTCAAGCTGCGCGAAGCGCTGGAGGCCTTGACGCGCACCAGCAAGTGGTTGCTGGAGCGCGTGACGTCCGCGCCGAACGAGGCGCTTGCCGGCGCGACACCGTATCTGCAGCAGTTCGGCTCAACGCTCGGCGGCTGCCTGCTCGCCTCCGAGGCGCTTGCCGCCAAGGCCGAGGGCAACACGGACGCCGCACGCTACGTCTCGCTCGCACGCTTCTTCGCCGAGAACATCAGTGTGCAGGCCGGCGCGCTCGAGCGCACCGTGACCGAGAGCGCGGAGTCCGTCGCGGCGGCGGATGCGGTGTTGCTGGGGTAAGGGACCTTGTAGCCCGGATGGAGCGCAGCGCAATCCGGGGCCGTCGTCGCTCGTGGCACGAATCCCGGATTACGCTTCGCTCCATCCGGGCTACGAGGCCGGGACCTTCGCGCTTCTCCCCGGCCGCCACAACACGATGCCCGCCGCCACGAGATCCAGCACGACGCACATCGCAAACGCCATCGTGTAGTTGCCGGTCAAGCTGCGCACGAGGCCGACGATGCCGGGACCGAAGGCGCTGACGACGCCGCTGATCGAGGTGCCCAATCCCATTGCGGCGGCGAAGGCGGCGGCGCCGATCTCGCGCTGGATGATCAAGGGCGGAAACGTGATCATGTTGCCGATCGAGAAGCCGTAGACGGCGCAGCACACCAGCAGCACGGTCGGGCTCGTGCTCTGCACGAGAACGAACAGCGCCGCCGCCTGGCTCGTCATCGACGCCGCGCAGGCGAGCCTCGGATCGAGCCGGTCGACGAACAGGCCGAGCGACAGGCGGCCGACCACCGCCATCGCCGCCATGATGGTGACCGCGCCTCCTGCGGCCGAGCGGCCGATCAGCGGCTCGAGAAACGTCACCTGGTGGATGATGAATCCCATCTGCGCCAGCAGCGCGATCGCGATCGGCAAGACCATGGTCCAGAACGCCGCGTTGGCAAGCAGCGTCTTGCGGGAATGGCTTGGCGCGGCCGCGCTCTCACCGGAAGGGCGTCCGCTCGAAGCCGGCGAGGTCCCGGCAGGCCAGCCGATGAAGGTCACGACCACCGGCAGCACCAGCACCATCATCGCGAGCGTGGCCGCCAGCATGGCGGAGCGAAATCCGATGCTGCCGGTCAACGACAGCAGCAGTGGAACGAGGATGATGCCGCCGCAGGTAGCGCCGTTGAACGCGAGGCTGAGCGCGAGCCCGCGCCGGCGCTCGAACCAGGAGTTCAGCACGGTTGCGATCACCACGGTGCCCATGCCGGTCCAGCCGACCGACATCAGCGCGTAGGCGAGATACAGCTGCCAGGGCGTCTGCATCATCGCCAGCAGCACCGTCGAGGCGCCGAGCGCCGCCAGGCCGCACAGGATCAGCGACCGCAAGCCGATGCGCGCGAGCAGATCGTCGGTGAAGATGACGAGGACGGAGGTCAGGAGAAACGAGAATGTGCTGGCCGCGGAGACCAGCGTGCCCGGCCAGCCATGGGCGCGCTGCAGCTCGGCGAGATAGACGCCCTGGCCATACAGGCCAAAGCCGAACATGAAGAAGGCCATCAGGAAGCAGGCCAGCACGACGCGCCAGCCGCGGTAGTGCAGCGAGGATTCGTCGACGCGGGTTGCGGCAATCATCAATCGGGCAATCGGGTCACATGGAACCGCGCGGGATCGTGCACCACAACCACCGGTTTTTCAAATGAAACATTGTAGCCATTTGTTGCGGCGCGTTGGCGCCGAAAAGGTTGACTCAGCGCATTGGCACGCCTGCGGGATCATGTAGGCTGATGCTCGGCGAGACTCGCGAAGCGGCGAGCATCGCGGCGAGCGCAGGGGGCTCTCATGCCGAATGGCAATATCGTCGTCACCGAAGAGCGCGGAACGCGTGTCATCACCCTGCGCCGCCCGGGCAAGAAGAACGCGATCACCCAGGACATGTACCGGGAGATGAGCCACGCGATCGACACCGCGCAGAACAACCCCGACATCCGCTGCATGATCATCACCGGCGGCTCCGGCGTGTTCACCGCAGGCGATGATATCGACGATTTCATGCGCGCCGACACCGCGCGCCCCGAGACGTTGTCGGAAGGCGCCAAGTTTCTCTATTCGCTCGCCCTCAACGTCAAGCCGATCATCGCCGCCGTCGACGGCGCCTCGATCGGCGTGGGCACCGTGATGCTGTTTCACTGCGACTACGTGCTGGCCTCGAACGCTGCGACCTTCTCCGCGCCCTACATCCATCTCGGGCTGGTGCCGGTCGGTGCCGCCAGCCTCTTGATGCCGAACACGATGGGATATCAGCGCGCCTTCGCCATGCTGGTGATGGGGCGGACTTTTTCCGCCGCGGAGGCGCACGCGGCCGGCTTCGTCAACACCGTGGTGTCGCCGGGACATACCGAGGTCGAGGCGCGCAAGGTGGCGCGCGACATCTGCCGGCTGCCGGCGGAGGCGGTCGCAACCTCCCGCAAATTGCTGCGCGCGCCGGCCGAAGAGCTCACCCGCCGCATCGACCAGGAAGGCCATCTGTTCGGCGAGCGACTCAAGTCGGAGGAAGCGGTGGCGGCGTTCAACGCCTTTGCGAACCGGAAGAAGAAGTAGCGGCGCTCTCTCTCCGCGAGCCCGGTATCGTAGGGTGGGCAAAGGCGCACTTGCGCCGTGCCCACGCCTTAATACGTGGGCACGCTTCGCTTTGCCCACCCAACGAGGCCGTAGTCGGGGACAGACCCTCTCATCCCGCGCGTTCACGACAATGCTTCGTGAAATCTTCGCGCGGACCGACTAGTCTTGTTCCATGCGATACCGATCCATCCTCGCCGCCCTCGCCCTCATCACCGCGCTCCCCGCCTCGGCCCAAACCGCCGCGCCGGTCGAACTGCGCGTGCTCGCGATCAACGATTTTCACGGCAATCTGCGGCCGCCGCCGGGCGGCATCCGCATCGCCGATCCCGAGGACGGAGCCAGGAAGGTGACGGTGGCGGCCGGCGGCGCCGAATACATGGCGACGCTGGTGAAGCAGCTGCGCGAGGGGCACAAGAACACGATCTTCGTCGCCGCCGGCGATCTGATCGGTGCGAGCCCATTCCTGTCGGCGATGTTTCACGACGAGCCTTCGGTCGAGGCGCTTTCGCTGATGGGTCTTGCGATCAGCTCGGTCGGCAATCACGAGTTCGACGAGGGCAAGACCGAGCTGCTCAGGATGCAGAACGGCGGCTGCCATCCGATCGACGGCTGCCAGGGGCCGCATCCGTTCACGGGCGCCAAATTCCGCTATCTCGCCGCGTCCACCATCGAGACTGCGACGGGCAACAGCGTGCTGCCGCCCTACGATATCCGGGAATTCGACGGCATCCCGATCGCCTTCATCGGGCTGACCCTGAAGGAGACCGCGGGCATCGTCTCACCGTCGGGCATCGCCGGGCTCGAATTCCGCGACGAAGCCGAGACGGTGAACGCGCTGGTGCCGCAGTTGAAGGCGCGCGGCGTCGAGGCGATCGTGGTGCTGATCCACCAGGGCGGCGAGCCCGCCGGCGACTACAATGAATGCCCCGCCATTACCGGGCCGATCGTCGAAATCGTCAAGAAATTCGACCGCGCCGTCGACGTCGTCGTCAGCGGCCATACCCACCGCGCCTATGTCTGCGACATCGACGGGCGGCTCGTCACCAGCGGCGACAAATACGGCACGCTGGTCACCGCGATCGATCTCAAGCTCGATCCAGTAACCCGCGACATCGTCAGCGCCAAAGCCGAGAACGTCATCGTCGCCAATGCCTCGCTGGCGAAGGACGCAGAGCAGACCGCGCTGATCGAGGCCTATGACCGGCTCTCGGCGCCGATCGCCAACCGGCCGGCCGGATCGGTGACGCAGACGCTATCGCGCGTGCCGAACGAGGCCGGCGAAAGCGCGCTCGGCGACATCATCGCGGACGCGCAGCTTGCTGCGACCAGGGACGCCAAGGATGGCAGCGCTGTCATCGCGCTCACCAATCCCGGCGGGATCCGGACCGACATCGTCCCGAAGGAGAACGGCGCGATCTCCTTCGGCGATGTTTTCGCCAGCCAGCCATTCCGCAACCGCCTCGTGACGATGACGCTGACGGGCAGTCAGCTCAAGGACATGCTCGAGCAGCAATGGTTAGATCCGAAGCGGCCGCGAATTCTCCAGGTGTCGAACGGATTCAGCTATGCCTGGGATGCGTCGAAGTCATTCGGCGAGCGCGTAATCGCCGACAAGATGATGCTCAACGGCAGGCCGATCGAGCAGGCCAGCGGCTACCGCGTCACCCTCAACGATTACCTCGCCGTCGGCGGCGATGGTTTTACCGTCGCCAAGCAAGGCACGGCGCCGCAATATGGGGGCTACGACGCGGACGCGCTGTTCGCGTTCTTCCGGGCACACGGCCCGATCGGCCCGCTGCCGTTGAGCCGCATCCTGCGTGTGAATTGATCCGGATCAAACGGGCCAGAATGGGACGACCCTTTGCCATTCCCGTTCAAACGCATAGATTGGGATTTGCATTGCGTTTTGGCGCCGGATGCGCCAAGCGACGTCGAAAGCCCGGATCCATGAGGCCGACCTGATGAGCACGCTTCTCCTTTCCCACAAGGCCTGCCTCGACCATGTCACGCCGCCGGGACACCCTGAAAGACCGGATCGCCTGCGTGCGGTGGAGGAAGCGCTGTCGCATGAGCGCTTCCAGTTCCTGGTGCGCGACCAGGCACCGGAGGGCGATCTCGATCTCGTCACGCTCTGCCACAATGAGCACTACGTCACCGAACTGCGCCACATCGCACCGAGCAGCGGGCAGGTCTATATCGACGGCGACACCTCGATGTCGCCCGGCACGTGGGAAGCGGTGATGCGCGGCGTCGGCGGCGCGGTGGCGGCGACCGAAGCGGTGATGGCGGGCGAACATCGCAACGCCTTCGTCGCGGTGCGCCCGCCCGGCCATCACGCCGAGATCGGCAAGCCGATGGGCTTCTGCTTCTTCGACAACGTCGCCATCGCCGCGCGCCACGCGCAGCGCAAATACGGCATCAAGCGCGCGGCCATCGTCGATTTCGACGTGCATCACGGCAACGGCACGCAGGACATATTCTGGTCGGACCCGACCGTGATGTATTGCTCGACGCACCAGATGCCGCTGTTTCCGGGCACGGGCGCGACGGGCGAGCGCGGCGACCACGACACCATCGTCAACGCGCCGCTCGCCTCCGAGGACGGCGGGCCGGAATTCCGCTCCGCGTTCGAGAATTTGATCCTGCCGCAGCTCGAAAAATTCAGCCCCGAGCTGCTCATCATCTCCGCCGGCTTCGATGCGCATTATCGCGATCCGCTGGCTTCGCTGAATTTGCGCGCGGAGGATTATGCCTGGGTGACGCGCAAGCTGATGGATCTCGCCGACAGGTCCGCGGGGGGGCGCGTTGTTTCGGTGCTCGAGGGCGGCTATGACCTGCAAGGACTGAAAGAATCTGTTACGGCGCATGTCGGCGCCCTGATGGGCGCCTGACGACGCCCGCCACATTAAGCCCGCAAAACCCGCTTTCACTGCAAGGAAAGCGAGTCGGGCAATCGGAAACGGATATGGCCGAAAATACTCAAGTCGACGTCTCCAAGCTTACCTTCGAGCGCGCGATCGAGGAACTCGAAACGATCGTGAAGCGACTCGAGGACGGCAAGGTGCCGCTCGAGGAATCCGTGACGATCTACGAGCGCGGCGAGGCGCTGAAGCGCCGCTGCGAGGAATTGCTGCGCCAGGCCGAGGCGCGCGTCGACAAGATCACCACCGATGCCAGCGGCCAGGCCACCGGCACCGCGCCGCTGGACGTGCAGTAGAAAAGCCGAGACTTTCCCGCTCAGTCTTCTCAGGGCAGGCCCCGAAACGTCATCACGGGAGCGTGGCCGCCCGCATCGATTTCACGATCGCACGGCGCTATCCGCTGAGCAGCGCGGTTCCGTGCAGGCGCATCGATGCCATCCGTCCGGAAATCCGTCCCTCGGGACCAAAAAAAGAACTCATTCAGGCGAAAAAGCCTGCCAGGGGACCCGGCAGGGCGGGAACCCGTTGTCCCGGGCCACAGTTAACCACTCTGGCCCGCCGGTTGCATCTGCATACCCCTAATCGGTCCGGCGGGTTGGCTTTGGCCCAAGCTTTGGTGTAAAGCTGCGCGGAGTGTGGCTTTTTGCAAGCCTTGCGTGGGCAGAGAATTCCGACGACAAGCGCTTCAAACTGCTAATGAAATTGGCTGGGACGGACGAAGCCGATCTAAGTGACAGGGATCACAGAGACTGAACCGGAGCGCACTTAAGCTTACCTAAGCTTGAAGACGGGGCCTTGCCCCATGCAGGTGGCTCCGACGGTTTGAGGACTCGCGCTGCGCCGATATTGTGCAAACCCATCGCGCACCGGAATGACCTTCCGGCGCTGACAAATTGGAAATCGCCGTGAACGCATACAGTAAAACGCCGCTTCTCGACACCATCCGGACGCCGGACGACCTGCGCAAGCTCAAGATCGAGCAGGTTCGCCAAGTCGCCGACGAGCTGCGGCAGGAGACCATCGATGCCGTCTCGGTGACCGGCGGTCACTTCGGCGCGGGCCTCGGCGTGGTCGAGCTCACCACCGCGATTCATTACGTTTTCGACACGCCGCGCGACCGGCTGATCTGGGACGTCGGCCATCAGGCCTATCCGCACAAGATCCTCACCGGCCGGCGCGACCGCATCCGCACGCTGCGCACCGGCGGCGGCCTGTCCGGCTTCACCAAGCGCAGCGAGAGCGATTACGATCCGTTCGGCGCGGCGCATTCCTCGACTTCAATCTCCGCCGGCCTCGGCATGGCGGTGGCGCGCGACCTCTCCGGCGGCAAGAACAACGTTATCGCGGTGATCGGTGACGGCGCGATGTCGGCCGGCATGGCCTATGAAGCCATGAACAATGCGGGTGCGATGAACTCGCGCCTGATCGTCATCCTCAACGACAACGACATGTCGATCGCGCCGCCGGTCGGCGCCATGAGCGCCTATCTGTCGCGGCTCTACTCCGGCAAGACCTATCGCACGCTGCGCGATGCGGCCAAGCAGATCAACAAGCGCCTGCCCAAGATCATCGCCAACCGCGCCAACCGCGTCGAGGAATATTCCCGCGGCTTCATGATGGACGGCGGCACGCTGTTCGAGGAGCTCGGCTTCTACTATGTCGGCCCGATCGACGGCCACAATCTCGACCATCTGCTGCCCGTCCTGAAGAACGTCCGTGACATGGAGACCGGCCCGATCCTGGTCCACGTCGTGACGCAGAAGGGCAAGGGCTACGGCCCGGCGGAAGCGTCCGCGGACAAGTACCACGCCGTCGTCAAGTTCGACGTCGCGACCGGCACCCAGGCCAAGGCCAAGCCGAATGCGCCGGCCTACCAGAACGTGTTCGGCCAGAGCCTCGTCAAGGAAGCGCAGAAGGACGATAAGGTCGTCGCCATCACCGCGGCGATGCCCTCGGGCACCGGTGTCGACATCTTCAACAAGGCCTTCCCCGACCGCACCTTCGACGTCGGCATCGCCGAGCAGCACGCGGTGACCTTCGCCGCCGGTCTTGCGAGCGAAGGCTACAAGCCGTTCTGCGCGATCTACTCGACCTTCCTGCAGCGCGGCTACGACCAGATCGTCCATGACGTCGCGATCCAGAACCTGCCCGTCCGCTTCGCCATCGACCGTGCCGGCCTCGTCGGCGCCGACGGCGCGACGCACGCCGGCTCGTTCGACAACGCCTATCTCGGCTGCCTGCCGAACATGGTGATCATGGCGGCGGCCGACGAAGCCGAGCTCGTGCACATGGTGGCGACCCAGGTCGCGATCGACGACCGTCCGAGCTCGCTGCGCTATCCGCGCGGCGAAGGCCGCGGCATCGAGATGCCCGAGGTCGGTATTCCGCTCGAGGTCGGCAAGGGCCGCGTGATTCGCCAGGGCAGCAAGATCGCCTTGCTCTCCTTCGGCACGCGCCTCGCCGAATGCGAGAAGGCGGCCGATGAGCTCGCAGCGCACGGCCTGTCGACCACGATCGCCGACGCGCGCTTCATGAAGCCGCTGGACACCGAGCTGGTGCTCAAGCTTGCCCGCGACCACGAGATCCTGATCACGATCGAGGAAGGCTCGGTCGGCGGCTTCGGCTCGCATGTCGCGCAGTACCTGACCGATCAGGGTGCGCTCGACACCGGCATGGTCAAGTTCCGCTCGATGGTGCTGCCCGACGTGTTCCAGGACCACGACACGCCGGCCGCGATGTACGGCCGCGCCGGTCTGGACGCCAAGGGCATCGTCGCCAAGGTGTTCGAGGCCCTCGGCAAGGACGTGAAGGCCGAGACGGTCAAGCTGGCCTAACGGCCGTTTTCTTCACCTCTCCCGCTTGCGGGAGAGGTCGGATCGCGAAAGCGATCCGGGTGAGGGCTTTCTCCTCATGGGGGTTCTCGCTCGCGGAGAGACCCCCACCCCAGCCCTCCCCCGCAAGCGGGAGAGGGAGTAGAGCACGCGCTGCGGCTCGCACCTCGATCCAATCTTGTCCGGCGGTGACGCCATGAAAATCTATCTGGCAGGCCCCGACGTGTTCCTGCCGGATGCAATCGAGATCGGCCGGCAGAAGGTCGCGATCTGCGATCGCTACGGGCTCACCGGCCTCTATCCGCTCGACAACGCCATCGACCTCACCGCGCCCGATGCCGCGCGGCAGATCTTTTGCGGCAACGAGGCGATGATGGATGCGGCCGACGCCATCATTGCCAATCTCACCCCGTTCCGCGGCGCCGGCGCCGATCCCGGCACCGTCTACGAGCTCGGCTACATGGCCGGCCGCCGCAAATTGTGCCTGGCCTATTCCAACGACGGCGCCGCCTATGCCGACCGTGTCGGCCGCTTCATGGAGGTCACCTCCGAGGACGGGCGGCTGGTCGATGCGCAGGGGCTGACGGTCGAGGATTTCGGCCTCGTCGACAATCTCATGATGATCCATGCCCTGGAGCTGCACGGCTGCCCGCTGGTGACGCCGGCCGCGATGCCGATCGACGTCTGGCACGATCTGGCCGCGTTCGAGACTTGCGTCCGGATGGCGGCCGCGCGATTGATCGCTACATAAGCAGATCAATCGTTCCAAGAAGAGTCCCAAGAGAGCGTGATGTCCCCTGCCCGCAAGCGCGCAGATGTATTGCTGGTCGAGCGCGGCCTGTTCGAGAGCCGGGCGCGGGCGCGCGCGGCGATCGAAGCCGGCCTCGTCACCGCCGATGACAAGCCGGTCGCCAAACCGTCGGAGACGATTGCCGAGGACGCCGTGATCCAGGCCGAGCCTGCGCACCCCTACGTCTCCCGCGGCGGCGTCAAGCTCGCCGGCGCGCTGGAGCGGTATCCCATCGAGATCGAGGACCATGTCTGCCTCGACGTCGGCGCCTCCACCGGCGGCTTCACCGAGGTGCTGCTGGCGAACGGCGCGAGCCTCGTGTTCGCCATCGATGTCGGCACCAGCCAGCTGCATCCTTCGCTGCGCGACCATCCCAAGATCGTGTCGATGGAGGAGACCGACATCCGCAGCTATGACGGCAAACGGCTGCCGGCACGGCCTGATGTCGTCGTCATCGACGTCAGCTTCATCTCGCTCAAGACCGTGTTGCCGGTGGCGCTGTCGCTGGCCGCAGCGCCGATGAGCCTGCTGGCGCTGATCAAGCCGCAATTCGAGGCTGATAGGAAGCACAACAAGAAGGGCATCGTCCGCGACGCCGCCGTGCACCAGGAGATCTGCGACGACATCGCCGCCTTTGCCGCTTCGCTCGGCTGTACCGACATCGAGATTTTCCCCTCGCCGATCACGGGCGGCGACGGCAATATCGAATTCTTCCTGGGCGCGCATCGTGGTTGAGCGCATCAGGATCGATCATGTCGGCCATCGCGGCGACGGCGTCTGCCTCGACGCCGGCGAAGCGATCTACGTGCCCTACACGCTTGGCGGTGAGACCGTTGAGGTGGATCACGTCGTGGGCAACCATCCCGACCGCCGCAAGCTGCTCGCGGTCGACGTCGCAAGCCTAGAGCGTATCGAGCCGTTCTGTCCGCATTTCGGCGTCTGTGGCGGCTGCGCCATCCAGCATTGGGCGGCCGAGCCGTATCACGCCTGGAAGCGCGGCATCGTGGTGGAGACGCTGGCGCAGGCCGGCATCGATTGCGAGGTGGCGCCGCTGGTCGATGCCCATGGCGCCGGCCGCCGGCGTATCACGCTGCACGGCCGGTTCGGCACGCATGACATCCTCAAGGTGGGCTTCTCGGCGACAAGCTCGCACGACGTCATCCCGATCCATCGCTGCCCGATCCTCGATCCCGCACTCGATGGCGCGCTCGATGCCGCCTGGGCGCTCGCCGAGCCGCTGACGTCCAGGATGCCGGTGACCAAGCCGCTGGACATCCAGGTCACCGCCACCGCCAACGGCCTCGATGTCGACGTGCGCGGCTCCGGCCCGCTGCCGACGGCGCTCGTCACCGCGCTCTCGCGCGTCGCCGAGCAGCATCGCCTGTCGCGGCTGACGCGGCATGGTGAATTGGTGCTGCAACGCCTGGCGCCGACAATAAAGATGGGCCGCGCAGAGGTGACGCTGCCGCCAGGCTCGTTTCTGCAGGCGACCGTGGCGGGCGAAGAGACGCTGGCAGCGCTCGTCGCCGAGCGCATCGGCAAGGCCAAGGAGGTTCTCGACCTCTTCTGCGGCGTCGGCCCGTTCGCCTTGCGGCTCGCCGAAAAAGCCCGCGTCACCGCCTATGACAACGACGCCGGTGCGATCGCAGCGCTGGCAAAAGCCGCGCGCACGCCGGGCCTGAAGCCGATCAAGGCCAAGCCGCGCGATCTGTTCCGCCGTCCGTTGGTGCCTCCGGAGCTGCGCGATTTCGATGCCGTGGTATTCGACCCGCCGCGCCAGGGCGCACAGGCGCAGGCGCTCAAGCTCGCCGCAAGCAAGGTGCCGGTGGTGGTCGCGGTGTCCTGCAACGTCGCGACCTTTGCCCGCGACGCGCGGCTGCTGATTGACGGCGGTTACCGGCTGGAGGGGGTGGTGCCGGTCGATCAGTTCCGCCACACGCCGCATGTGGAGCTGGTGGCGCGGTTCAGCCGTTGAGGTCAGGCCGCTATGCCGACGGCTCGAATTGCGGCTGCCATCGCAGCAAATAGGACTGCAGCGAGCGTACCGCGATCGCCAGCAGGATGCCGACGAACATCATGACGAAGATGGCCACCATCATCTCGCTGGCATTGGCGCGCGCCTCCGCTTCGATGATGAGCTTGCCGAGGCCGCGCTCGGCGCCGATGAACTCGCCGACGATGACACCGATCAGCGCAAAAGACACCGCCGGTAAAAGCGAAGCGAACACCCAGGCGAGCGCGGACGGGATCACGACGGTCCGTAGCACGGTGAACGCGCTGGCGCCGAGCAGACGGGCGGCAGCGATCTGGTCGCGGTCGACCGCACGCGTTCCCTCGAACGTGTTGAAGAACACCACGAAGAAAACGACGAGCCAGGCGGTCGCGATCTTGGAGAGGTCGCCGAGACCGAAGATCAGGATCACGAGCGGCACCAGCGCAATGCGCGGTATCGAGTTGAGCGCCACGATGTAGGGTCCGAACACGCGGGCAAGGAAATCCGAACGGCCGAGGACCAGGCCAGCCGCGATGCCGCTCGCAGAGCCGAACAGAAAGCCCCACCAGGTGTTCTTCAGCGTGACGAGCGTGGCGAGCCAAAGATTGTTGTCGTTGCCCCTGATGCAGGCGGCAAAGCCGCCGGCGTCAGAGAAGCAGCCGAGCCGCAGAAAGCTCTGCCAGATCAGCGACGGCTTGGCGACAAAATAGGGATCGAGGATTTTGGGCACGTAAGCCCTCGGCAGCAGCGCCTTGCTCCATTCAAAGCCCCACTGCCAGATGACGAGCACGGCCGCGAGAATGGCCAATTGCCAGAACAGGATCACGGTGCGGCTGTTGGACATGGTCAATCGGCCCGGGTGCGGCGGAATTCTTCGCCGAGGGAGTGCCAGATGTGAGAATAGAGGCGACCGAATTCGGCGCTCTCGCGCACGGCCACGGGGTCACGCGGCCGCGGGATGGCGACGTCGAAGTCCTCCTTCAGTCGCCCGGGCCGCGCCGAAAGCAGGATGATGCGGCTCGCCAGCGTCAGCGCCTCGCCGAGATCGTGCGTCACGAACAGCACGGTCTGCCGCTCGCGCTCCCAGATCTCCAGCAGCGTCTTGTGCATCTCCAGCTTGGTGTGGGTGTCGAGCGCGCCGAACGGCTCGTCCATCAGCAGGATCTCAGGCTCGAGGATCAGCGTGCGCATCAAGGCGACGCGCTGGCGCATGCCACCGGACAGCATGCGTGGAAAGCTCTGCCCAAACCCCGAGAGCCCGGCCTTCTCGACCGCCGAAGCGACGCGGCTGGCGCGCTCGGTCTTCCGCAATCCCGCGATCTCCAGCCCATAGCCGATGTTCTGCTCCACGGTTCGCCAGGGAAACAGCGTATCGCGCTGGAAGACATAACCAACCCTGGGGTTGACCTTGCCGGTCTCGACCGTGTCCTGATCGATCAGGATGCGTCCACCAGAGCGCGGCAACAACCCCGCGACCATGTTGAGAATGGTGCTCTTGCCGCAGCCGGACGGACCCAGCAGCGCAACGAATTCGCCCTGCTTGACCTCGAAGGAGACGTCATCCACCGCCACGAACTCGCGGCCGGACGCGTTGAAGCGCTTGGCAAGACCCTGCACGGCAATGCGGACGCGCGCTGCCGCCGTTTGATCCTCGTCGCGCGCGAGCGCAAGGCCCTGGCCCGGCGCGGCGATCATTTGTACTTCGCCCTGGCCGCCTGGAGGAAGCTCATGTCAACGGCATCCTCGTATTTGGTCGCGGGAATATCCGTGCCCTTGCGGTACCAGGGCCTGGCGCCGCGTTCGAACGCAGTCTTGTCGATGACGCCGTCATAAGCCCAGGTCGACTTGTCGAAGCCGAGCTCGGCATTGACCGCATCGGGATCGATGCCCGAGAAATATTTCGGCGTGACCAGCGCCTGCACCTCCGCGAGCGGCGCCGCTTTCACGAACGCCATGGCCCGGTAGATCGCATTGACGTAGGCCTGCGCCAACGCCTTGTCCTGCTCCACCGTGTCCTGGAGCGTGTAGATCACGAGCACAGGCAGCGTGCCGCCGAAATCCTTCTCGAACACGCCCGGCTTGGACGTGTCGTAAATCGTCTTGCCAAACCCTTTCTTCTCGACCTCGACGATCCAGCTCGGCGGCGCCATGATGGCGTCGAACTGCTTGGTCTGGAGCGAGGGGAACATCGTGTTGGTCCCGCCGCCCGCGACCCAGTTCACCTTGTCGCCGAGCCCGCGTGCTTCGAACACATAGGTGCCGAACACCCAGGTGCCGGACCCGATCGCGGTGGCGGCAACGATCGGCTTGGCGCCGTCCGGCCGTTTGTAGTCGGCGAGTTTCTCGACCGAATTGATGCCGCTGTCGTGGAGGTCCTGCCGGACCATGATGTTGGCGTAGGAGCACACCATCTCGGTTGCGAGCAGTATCTTGCAGGGCTTGCCGCGGGCGCCGAGCTGGAGCGGGTGGCTGGCATCGCCGTGCGCGAACAGTGCCTGCCCTGCCGCCAGCGTCTGGCGTCCGAACGTCCCGGCATTGCCGGTGATGAGCTTTGAATCGAGCCCTTCGTCCTTGAAGTACCCTTTCAGCTCGGCGATCATGCCGATGGCGTAGACCGGCGACACCGGTCCGAACGCAAGGGAGACCTGCTTGCTCTGCGCAAGCAATCGTCCCGGCAACAGCGATGCTCCGGCCAATGCGGAGCCCGCGATCAGCGCCTGGCGCCTGGTAATGCTCATGTGCTCCTCCTCCCTCGTTTTCTGTTCGATTACGCCGATCGGTCAGGACGGCGCGACCTTGATCGTCCCTGCTTGTCGCAGCGCCTCGATGTCTTCCGGAGACATGCCGATCTCGCGCAGGATCTCGCCGCTGTGCTCACCGATCCCAGGTGGATCGTAGCGGTTGGGCAGGCGCCTTCCGTCCATGGAAATCGGCAAGAGCGGCGTCTTGGCCTCGTTACCGTCGGGCAGCCTGATGTCGGTCAGGCCGCCCGATTGGTTCAGATGCGGATCATCGAAGAGATCGCCGGGCTTGTTGACCGGCGCGTAGGGCAGATCAAGCTGCTCGAGGCGCGCGGCGAGATCGGCCTTGTCCCATTGCTTGAAGATCTTCGCGATTTCGGGGATCAGCCAGCCGCGATGATCGACGCGGTCATTGCTCGTCGCAAAGCGCGGATCAACGAGCCAGGCTTCACGATCGAAGGCACGACAGAACGCCTCCCATTGCTCCTCGCCGACGATGGTGACGAACAGCTTCGATCCGTCCCTGGTGTCGAAGAGATCGTAAACCGGCCACGGGCTGTCCTTGATCGAATAGGGAATCGAAGGCTGGCCGCTGACCACCTCGCACATCATGGCCTGCGCCATCAGGAACACGTTGTTCTCGTAGAGCGCGCTCTGGATGTAACGGCCGCGGCCGGTGCGCTGCCGCTCGGCGAGCGCCGCCTGGATCGCGATCACGCCGAACATGCCGCCCATGACGTCGTTGACCGAAGCCCCGGCGCGCATGGGACGATCGGGCAAGCCGGTCATGTAGGCGAGGCCCCCCATCATCTGCACGACTTCGTCGAGCGCGAGGCGGTTCTCATAGGGGCCGGGCAAATAGCCCTTGAGCGAGCAATAGATCAGGCGGGGCGCGAAGGCCGCGACGCTCTCGTAGTCGAGGCCGATCCGCTTCAAGAGGCCCGGCCGGAAATTCTCGATCAGGACATCGCTGTTCTCGATCAGCCTGCGTGCGATGTTCTGGCCGGCCGCGGTCGACGTATCCAGCGCGATGCTGCGCTTGTTGCGGCTGTAGGTGGCGAAGAAGCCGGCGGCTGGGCCTTTGAAAGTGCGGGTGCGGTCGCCCTTGGGCGGCTCGACCTTGATCACATCGGCACCGAGATCGGCCAGGATCAAGCCGCAGCTCGGCCCCATCACCATCTGACTGAACTCGACGACGCGAAGCCCGGCGAGCGGGCGAAGCTCCGATGCCGTCTCACGTGCAGCTGTGGTCATGCCGCGCTCCGCAGGACTTTGGGAATGCCGGCCTCGTGCAGATGCCCCGTCAAATGTTTTGCCGGGATATGACGGGCGAGAATCTCGCGCGTCTGCATCAGACGGTCGAGGTCGATGCCGGTGGAGAGGCCCATGCGTTCCAGCATGAACACGAGGTCCTCGGTGACGATGTTGCCCCGCGCACCGGGAGCAAAGGGGCAACCACCGAGGCCTGACACGGCGGCGTCGAAACGGCGGATGCCGGCTTCGAGGCCCGCGACGGCATTGGCAAGGCCCGCGCCGAGCGTATCGTGCAGATGCAGCCGCAACGTCATTTGCGGCCCGATCTCGCGCCGCACGGCTGCAGCGATCTGGCCGATCAACTTTGGGGTGGCGTAACCAACGGTGTCGGCAAGCCCGATCTCGTCGGCACGGGCCTCGGCAAAGGCGCGCGCCACCCGGCACACCGCCGCTTCACTGACCTCGCCTTCGAGCGAGCAGCCGAAGGCGGTGGCAATCGCGCCCATCAGTTGCGGCCGCTGGCCCACAGGCCGGGCGTCGATCGCGGCGCGGACCGCGCGAAATCCCTCGATCTGCTCATCGACCGTGCGGCGGACATTGGCCTGGTTGTGCGTCTCGCTCGCCGAGATGACGAAATAGACGGCGTCGACACCGGCGGCGATGGCGCGCTCGGCGCCCTTCACGTTCGGCACCAGCGCACCAATGGTTGCCGATTTGTGCGTGAGCGCGTGCGCCATCACCGTATCGACGTCGGCGAATTGCGGCACGACCTTTGGCGGCACGAACGAGCCGGCATCAATCTCGCGCACGCCGGCAGCAGCGATCGTGTCGATCAACGCGCATTTGGCTTCGGTCGGAACGAAGATGTCGAGATTCTGCAGACCATCGCGGGGAGCGACCTCGCAAATATGGACATCCGGCGCGCGTGCCATCGGGCTCTCCCTGGTTGATTGTATATTGTTGCATAAAAGAACAATCCATGGGACAGTCTGTCAAGCCCTAAACTTTGCGTGCACTGCAATGACTGCATCCGACAGTTCCCGACAACGCACTGACAAGAACGGTTCCGAACGCGCCGAACACCTTGCCGGGCTGATCATGGCGCTGGCCCGGCGCGAAGGCATGAAGGCCGGCGACCGCTTGATCGAACAAAGGCTTGCCGACGCGCTGGACCTTTCACGCGCGCCGATCCGGCTGGGCCTCAAGGCTCTGGAGGCCGCGGGGTTGGCGCGCGGCGAGCCGCATCGCGGCTTTGTGCTGGCCAAGAATCCCACCAGCGGCGCAGCCCAACCGGCGCTCGCGGCAGTCAGGCGCAACGAGCAGGTTTATTCGTCCGTCGCAGGCGACGTGCTCGCGAGCCGGCTGCCGACCGACGTTACCGAGGCGGAGCTGATGCGCCGCTATGACGTCACGCGGGCCGAGCTGCAGCGGCTGCTCGACCGGATTGCTGCCGAGGGCTGGATCGCGCGCCTGCCGGGCTATGGCTGGCGTTTCGCAGAGACGGTCTCAAGTCCCGAATCTCAAGCACAGGCCAAGGCGTTTCGTGCGGTGATCGAGCCGGCAGCAATCGCGCAGCCGGGTTTTGCCCTGCCGCAGGAAGTGATCGTACGTCTGCGCGAGCGCCAGCAGCGCGTCTTCGAAGGCGAGCTCGAGAAGATGACGATCGGCGAGATCTTTCACTCCGGTTGCGAATTCCACGAAGACATTATCCGCGGCGCCGGCAATCCCTTTTTTCTCGAAGCGCTCAAGCGCGTGAACTCGATCAGACGCCTGTTCGCCTACCGCAGCTTCGCCGACCGCGACGGCATGCGGCGTCACGTGCGCGAGCATCTGCGCCTGCTCGACATTCTGGAAACCGGGCGTTATGCCGAAGCGGCGGAACTGATGGCCAAGCACCTGCAACGGCCGCTGGTGGCGGGCTTGTCGTGATGCCCAAACCAGGATTGCGTGGCCCCGTCATCCGAACTTGATTCCGGTCAATCGTTCTGAGCCGTTGCTGCTAAGCGCATCCTGCGCAAGGGCATGGAGCGACGCTGTGGCTATCCCGCGGCCATCACCTCTTGTCAGTTTTGGCGGCGCCGCCGAAAACCTCGTTCTCGCGGCGTCCGCCGGAGCTGGTGATGCGATCCTAACGCCGAAGGCCACTCAGGGCCGGCGACTCGCCGGGCAGCATGTTCGATCTGATATCGCTGTCCATGCGACCCGAGTCCTGCTGGATGAAACCGGCGCCGAACGACAGACTGAGGTTGGAGGTCGGTTTGAACTCGACGCCGGCAAATGCGCTGGTGCCGGGTGCCGCGCCCGACGTCAGCGGCGCCACCGAGCTGCCGATGCCATTGCCATATTTCAACGTGTCGAAGCCGGCAAAGAACGTCACGGGCAAGCCGCCAGCTGTCTTGGTGGTGTAGCCGAACTGCGTGCTGTCATAGGAGAGCGCGCTGAAATTGCCGGCAAGTCCGCTCTGACTAAGCCCGGTCTGACTGAGCCCGCTCCAATTGAGGTTGCCGCGCTGGCTGCCGACGAAGAAGCCGTTCGCAAAATTAGTGCGCCCGCCTGCGTCACCGGCATTGAAGCCCGGAAAATTGCCGTAAGGATCCGAGCTCTGGCCATCGCTGCCGCCAAAGCCAAACGGTCCGCCCGATATGACATACCTCAGCGGTGCAACTTGCGCATCAACGGAGGTGCCGCCGAGCCAGAGCACGGCGAAGATAGCTGCAAGACCGCATGAAGTTGCAAGGCGGGACATTCAGGTAACCTTCGAAAACCTCGCAAATCATACCCTCCAGCGATGAGGAATGCCAGCGAGGCTGCGCCGGCATCGCCTCAGCCGGGTTCCGGGATACCCATGCCGAAGGTGAGCTGATTGCCGTCGGCATCAACGATGTCGAAATCGCGCATGCCGTAATCGCGATCCTCCGGCTGGTTGATGGGCCTGGCGCCACGGCCGGACAATTCGGCATAGAGCTGGTCGACGTCGCGGACGAAAATGCAGAGGCCGCCCTGCCCGGGCAATCGTTTCGTCCAGGCCGCTGCAAGCAGATGCAGGGCGACCTCCTCGCGGCAGAGGCAGGCATAGGACAAGGGCGCACCATATTCGAAGGTGACCTCGAACCCGAGCACGTCGCGGTAATAGGCGAGGCTCGCGGCGATGTCGGAGACGACGAAAACGGTGGCGGAGCCGGCCATCATGGGATGTTCGTCGGTCATCTGTCCTCTCCAAGTCGCGAGCAATCTCCGGCGCGCAGCCTAGCATGCGCGCCCGAGGTCTTGCACGGGTCGCGCCGCTACGTAAGCTGATCCCGCATCTGGCGGAACGGGCCGAATGTCTGGCGCGGCTGATCGGCGATGGTGCCCTTGCGGCCGCCCGCGAAGTCTTGCGCAAGATCGAGGGGCAGTCGAAGGTGCTGCCTCAATGAAGCATGGAGAACTTGGTGACCTCTGACAATCCCGTCGCGTACGAATGCGTTGGCAACATCGCCCGCATCACGCTGCGCCGCCCGCCCGTCAATGCGCTGAGCCTCGAGATGATCCGCGCAGTTGTCGCCGCCTTCCGCAGCGCTGCGGACGACGACGGCGCACGCGTGGTCGTGCTGGCGAGCGCAATTGCAAAGCGTTTTTCGGCGGGCCTCGACCTCGACATCCTGCTTGGCAGATCCGGCGCCGAGATCCGGGAATTCCTCCAGGCGCTCTATATCGACCTTTACGATGTACAGTACGGGCTCGGAAAGCCCTCGATCGCCGCGGTCGGCGGTGCGGCGCGCGGCGGCGGCATGACCATGGCGGTGTCCTGCGACGTGGTGCTGGCAGCCGAGAGCGCGACGTTCGGCTATCCCGAGATCGACGTCGGCGTCATTCCCGCGATCCACTACGCGCATCTGCCGCGCATCGTCGGACGCCATCGCGCCTTCGAGCTGCTGTTCACCGGCCGGGTCTTCAGCGCCATGGAAGCACGCGAGCTCGGCGTGGTGAACCGCGTCGTCTCGGATGCGGAGCTCGAGGCCGAGGTGGCGAAGCTCGCTGCGCAGTTCACCGCCAAATCGGCCGCGGTGCTGCGGATGGGCCGCGCCGCCTTCATGCGCCAGATCGATCTCGACTATCGCCGCAGCATTGCGAGCGCCGTGGACGATTTCTGCAATGTCGCGACGTCGGATGAGGCGCAGGAGGGCTTGAGGGCGTTCGTGGAGAAGCGGGCGCCGAAATGGTGAGGACAGCAGGCCCCGCGCGTGTCGGAGCGCCGCGCGTTCAGGCGGTCCTGTCCACGGAGGACGATGAATCGGCCGGCGGATATTTCGTCACCGGCACCATGAAGGATTTCGTACCGACCTGGTAGATGACCTTGCCGTTCTGCCCGTCATCGGTCGCGATCTGCGTCTGCCCGAACATGATGACGTTCTTGTAGACGTAGCCGGTTCCCTGGCGCGTGACGCCATCGGTGGTGACGCTGACCTGGGCTTCCTTGCCATTGACCGCGAGCACCTTGAAGCTCGCGCTCTTGCCGTTGGCGCTGGAATAGCCGCCCCAGCTTCCCATGAGGCGGCTGTCGGAAGCCGGCGGGGCCTGCTTCTCGAGATTCGCGGTCTGCTTGCCGGCGCCCCCGAAGGAGAACAGCATCACCATGTTCTTGCCGTCCTTGGTGCCGACCGTCACCCCGCCGAAGGTGATGAGCGTGCCCTGGACCTCGGCAAAGCCGCGCTCGGTGTGCCCGTTATGGGTGTACTCGACCTGCGCGCGGGCACCGCGGATGTTCACGACCTTGAAGCCGACGGGCTGGTTGTTGCCCACCCAATTGCCCTTCCAGTCACCGACCAGAGCACTCTGGTGATACAGGCGCTCGTTGGCGGGCGAAATCTGGTTGGTGCTCGATGAGATGACGGCCATGTGATTGCTCGGAAGACGGGCCCAACAGACCCGCTTCGTTCGGCTTCAGCGATATCGGGACGCCGACTGGAAACGGACAGAAACCGACCGATTAGGGCCATGCACCGGTTAACGAGCCGTTAAGTTCAACTGCCGGTTGGATGGGCAAAAGGTCTCAGCCGGGGGGCTTCATCGCCCCCAGCGGTCCGACCAGATCTTCTCGCCGATCAGGCAATTGACGCGCGGCTCCTTGTCGGCGACGCGCATCACGGGGCGCTCAGGCGTGCGGCCGGCGACCTCCATCAGCAGCTTGGTGCGGATCGCCTCCTTGAACTTGTCACGGTCCTTGATCGTGATGACGAAGGAGCCCGGACCGCCGATGACGCAGTCCTCGTAGTAGAAATCGAGATTGTCGATATCCATGGTCGAATAGGACGGCTCCTTGACCATGATCGGCAGGCCGTTGATGACGACGCCCTTCTCCAGCGCGGCGTCGCGCGCCACCGTGACCGGGCCGCCATTGTTGTTGGGGCCGTCGCCGGAAATGTCGATCACACGGCGCAGGCCCCGATAGGGATCCTCGTCGAACAGCGGCATCGCGAACGTGATCGCGCCGGAGATCGAGGTGCGCGAGGCGCGCCGGATCGGCGTCTTCATGATCTCGGCCGCGACCGCATCCGCCGTCTCCGGCCCGTCGACCAGCCGCCAGGGGATGATGATCTTCTGGTCGCTCGAGGCGGCCCACTCGAAATAGGTCACCGCGATCCGGCCGTTCGGACCGAGCTTCAGCGCCTGAAGAAATTCCTTCGACTGGATTGCCTGCGCATAGCCTTCGCGCTGGATCGCGAGCTCGTCCATGTCCATGGAGTAGGACACGTCGACGGCGAGGATCAGCTCGACGTCGACCGTCTGCGCGTCTCTGTCGGCTGCAAGCCGCTGCGGCTCGTTCTTTGGCGGTTCGAATTTTGGTCCTGGTGCCGCGATGCCCGCGACGTCCCCTCCGGCAAACATGCCGGCAACCAGCACAGCCCCGATCGAGAACAGCAAGCGCATCGCAGTCTCCCGTCGTATGACGCGATGGTGACATGCAATCGCCGAGCCGCAAAGGGCGAAGATCGCTTGCGCTTCACATTCGAGTGCATCGCTGCCGCGCGTCGCCGTCGTTTCGCCATGGCGCTGACACGGGAACAGGCGCGATCTGAGCGCACGCCTCGTCCTTCGAGACGACCGCGAGCCTGTCATCGGGCCGCGCTTTGCGCGGACCCGGTGGCGGTCCCAGAATGAGGCTAAGCGTCGGTGCCCGTCGAAACTAGCGCAACGCACTCGGTCCTCATCCTGAGGGCCCGCCAACGGCGGGCGTCTCGAAGGATGGCCACAGGCAAAATCGCTGCATATGCGATTGCCCTGGGAAAGACAGGGTGCTGATAGAGGCCTACACCCCGCCTACTTGTCCGGCACGATTTCCATGCTAGGTTGGCCACGCAGATGGGGATGGAGTCCCCCGATAACCGCCCGGCGGCCATGAACCCGAATCTTGGACCGTAGTGGGCTGATGACTCCTGCTTGAGGAGGGGCAATCACTGAGCCTCTGCCTTCGGCGGGAGCATGGACAAACCCGCCGGTGGCGGGTTTTTTGTTGTCCGGTGCCAAGGCCAGGAGAAGGCGACGACGTGACGACGACGACACCGACTGCTGCACGTAGCGGGCTGCCCAGGGGGATCTGGGTGCTCGGCTTCGTCTCGATGCTGATGGACATCTCCTCCGAGATGATCCACGCGCTCCTGCCGGTCTATCTCGTCACCGTGCTCGGCGCTTCGACGCTCACCGTCGGCTTCATCGAGGGCATCGCGGAGGCGACGGCCTCGATCACGAAGATCTTTTCCGGCGCATTGTCCGACTGGCTCGGCCGGCGCAAGCTGCTCGCGGCGCTCGGCTATGGGCTCGCGGCCTTCACCAAGCCGCTATTCCCGCTTGCCCCCAGCGTCGGATGGCTGGTGGCCGCACGCTTCATCGACCGCGTCGGCAAGGGCATTCGCGGTGCGCCCCGCGATGCGCTGATCGCCGATATCGCGCCTCGCGGCCTGCGCGGGGCGAGCTTTGGCCTGCGGCAGTCGCTCGACACCATCGGCGCCTTCGTCGGACCGCTCGTGGCGATCGGCCTGATGTGGTGGACCGCTGACAATTTTACCGCGGTGTTCTGGGTGGCGGTGCTGCCGGCCTTCTTGTCGTTCGGCTTGATCGCGTTCGCGGTGAGCGAGCCGGAGCCGGAGCCGGATCCGAGCCGGGAGCCCGCAGGGAATCCGCTCAATCTCGCCGCGATGCGGCAGCTCGGCACGGTTTATTGGCGCGTCGTGGCCGTCGGCGTCGTCTTCACCCTCGCGCGCTTCAGCGAGGCCTTTTTGATCCTGCGGGCGCAGAATATCGGGCTCAATGCGATGTGGGTGCCGGCGGTGCTGGTGCTGATGAACATCGTCTACGCGCTGTCGGCCTATCCGGCCGGCGTGCTCTCGGACCGGATCAACCGGACCGGCCTGCTCGCGCTCGGGCTCGTCTTCCTCGCGTGTGCCGATCTCGCGCTGGCGCTGCTGCCGAGCCTCGGCGGCCTCGCACTCGGCGTCGCGCTGTGGGGGCTGCATATGGGACTGACGCAAGGATTGCTCTCGGCCCTCGTCGCCGACGCCGCGCCGCCCAGCCTGCGCGGCACCGCGTTCGGCTATTTCAACCTGTTCACCGGCCTTGCCTTGCTGGCCGCGAGCGTGATCGCCGGCGCGCTGTGGGACGCCTATGGTCCGGCAGGAACGTTCTTTGCGGGGCTCGGCTTCGCGCTGGTCTCGCTCATGGGACTCTTGGCTGTCGGCAACGGTCTGGCAGCGGAGGACAAATGAGGATGGGAGGTCGTTCATCGTGCTGAGCGGAGCAATCGCGATCATGGTCGGCAGCGTGCTCGGCGGCTGCGCGCGCTATTTCCTGTCCGGCGTGATCGCGCGGCGGCTGGGCGAGACGTTTCCGTGGGGCACCATGACCATCAACGTCACCGGCGCCTTCCTGATCGGCATTTTCGGCGCGCTGGCGACCCATCCCGGCTCGGCCTTCGCCACGCCCAATCCGTGGCTGTTCGCGGTGACGGGATTTCTCGGCTGCTACACCACGGTGTCCTCGTTCAGCCTGCAGACGCTGACACTCGCACGTAACGGCGAACCGATGCATGCGCTCGGCAATGTCGTGTTCTCGGTCGGGCTCTGCCTTGCCGCCGTCAGCTGCGGTTTCCTCCTTGCGGACGGTCTGGGAGGCTAGAGGCCGATGAACTCTCCCGCCGAGCGCTGGCGCACTGCGCTGCTTTATGCCTGGGTTGCCGCCGGCAGCATCGTCGGCGGCCTGACGCGTTATCTGGTCGGGCTCGCGCTCGACACCGGGCCGGGCTTTCCCTTCGCGACGCTGTTCATCAACGCCACGGGCTCGCTGATCATCGGCTTCTACGCGACGCTGACCGGCCCCGACGGCCGCATGCTGGCGCGACCCGAGCACCGGCAATTCGTCATGACCGGGTTCTGCGGCGGCTACACCACCTTTTCGACCTTCAGCCTGGAGACCTTCCGCCTATTCCACAGCGGCATGAAATACACCGCGCTGGCCTATATCGCGGCATCCGTCATCTGCTGGCTGGTGTCGGTATGGGCAGGGCATATGATGGCCAGCCGCTACAACCGCTTGGCGAGGAGCTGACCATGCAAATCCCCAATCAGGCAGTTTCGCTCCGGATCTTCATCGGCGAGAGCGACCATTTCGACGGCAAGCCGCTTTATGAAGCGATCGTGATGACCGCGCGCGAGCGGCACCTTGCCGGCGCTACCGTGCTGCGCGGCCCCATGGGCTTCGGCAAGTCGAGCCGGCTGCATACGTCGAAGATCCTGCGGCTGTCGGAAGATTTGCCGCTCTTGATCGAGATCGTCGACAGCGAGGACAACATCAACGCATTCCTGCCCATCCTGGATGGCATGATGTCGAGCGGGCTGATCACCTTGGAGAAGGTGCAGGTCCTGCAATATGGTGCGAAGATCGCCAGCTGATCGCTGCGGCAGGGAACCCGAGCCCGCGTGTCCGGGAGGCGGAATGAACAACACTATCACCAAGCCGAAGACGCGGACCAAGACCAAGGTCGAGCGGCCGAAGCTGCACAAGGTCATCCTGATCAACGACGACTACACGCCGCGCGAGTTCGTCACCATGATCCTCAAGGCTGAATTCCGCATGACCGAGGATCAGGCCTACAAGGTGATGATCACCGCGCACAAGCTCGGCGCCTGCGTCGTCGCCGTGTTCACCAGGGACGTCGCCGAGACCAAGGCCACCCGCGCCACCGACGCCGGCCGCGCCAAGGGCTATCCGCTGCTGTTCACGACCGAGCCGGAGGAATAGGGCGTCGATTGCCCGCTTCCGGTCAATTTTACCGATCCCCGCTACCACAGGTTCAATCTCCTGTGTCACCACGGTGAGATGACAGTTGCACTGCGCAAACAGCTCGCGCTCAAGCCGGCCCGCCCAGAAACCTCGTTCGGTCCGTTCAAGCTCCTGCACGCCCTGCCCTGGCTGATCCTGGCGGCTGCAATGCGCGTGATCGCGTTCGGCGGCGGCGCCGTGGCACTGCCTGCCATCATCGTTTCCGACATTTCGGTGCTGCTGGCCTTCTTTGCGACGGCACGGCAATCGATCGAGGCGGCCGGCGGCCAATCCTCGCTCGGCACGCTGACATTGGGCGAGCAGTTCAAGCTTTCCTTCTCGATCCTGTGGCGGATCATGCTCGTGATGATCGCAGCGGCGCTCAGCGCCGCAGCGATCGGCTATAAGGCTTCGTATCATCTGATGGCGGGCCTCGACGGCATGGCGTTCGACCAGTTCACCCATCCCGGTCGATTCTGGAGCGCATGGATCGCCGCACTCGTGCTGCTCATGATCGTCCGTGCCGAGCGCGACGACGGCAAGGTCGCCCTGTTTGCCGCGATCGGCGAATTCGCACGGCGCGGACTGTGGCTCGGCACCGCCGTCATCGTCCTCGGCGTCGTCAACATCGCACTCGCCTATGGACAGGAAGCGGTGCGGACCGCGATCTGGAATTTCTGGCAGACCTCGTCGGCGACGCAGTTCACCAAGAACCTGATCTATTTCGTCTTCATCTTCAGCTTTGCGATGATGCGGCTGTGGATCACTCTGACGATCCTGACGCTTGGGCTGAGGCAGTCATATGTGCGCGCTGACTAGTTTCGTCGCCGGTGCCGTCCGCTAGGCCATCACAACCGGTGTCTCCTCGCCGAGCCCATACACGCGCTGCGCCTTGGAAAATCCTGCGATCGGAAACTCCCCGAGCTCGCGCCAGTCGTGGCGGCAGACATTGGCAAAACCTTCCGAGGCGACGACGGTCCGCCCCAGGCGGCCCGTGATCTTCTCGAGCCTTGCGGCAAGGTTCACGGCGGGACCAATGCAGGTGAAGTCGAGGCGATTGCCGCCGCCGATATTGCCGTAGAGGATGTTGCCGACGTGCAGCGCGACGCCGAAGCGGAAGCGCTCGACGGCCTCGCCGACCGGAAAGGCCAGCGCCTCGACGCTGGCGCGGGACTCGCGCGCTGCTTCCAGCACGCGCGTGCAGACATGCGCGGCATCGCCGACATATTCGTCGATCGGAAACACAGCGAGCAGGCCGTCGCCCATGAATTTCAGCACTTCGCCGCCATGGCCGCGGATCGCGGTCACCTGACAGTCGAAATAGTGATTGAGGATCTCGACCACCGTCTCGGGTGGCAGCCGGTCCGACAGCGCGGTGAAGCCGCGCAGGTCCGACAGCCAGATCGCGGCCTGCATGGTGTCGTTGTGGCCGCGGCGGATCTGGCCGCCGAGGATGCGCGCGCCGGCGCGGTTGCCGACATAGGTGTCGAGCAGCATCTCGGCGGTGCGGCGCAGGCTGATGATCTCGCTGACGCGCGCCAGCGGCGTCACGATGGAGCGGATCGCCGCGATGTGGTCGTCGGTGAAGCCGCCGGGATGCCGTGTCACCCAGCTCGTCGCGTGGACCGAGCCGTCGAGAAACGGCATCGGCACCGCGATGTAGTCGGTCGCTCCTTCGGCGCCGATGTCTTTGACGATCGGAAAGCGCGCATTGTCGGGATCGCCGACGCGCCCCCTGACCTCGATCCCCTGCTCGAACACGATGCGGAGCGGGCTCGCGGCGAATTCGGGCGTGTCCAGGACATCGAAATCGACGGTGCCGACCTCGACCTCCTCGCCCTGCCGCCAGATGAAGTTGCGGCCAAAGATTTCGGGATGCAGGGTACGGATGAAGATGCCGAACCGCCAGATTGGCAGGCCGGCGTCGACCAGATGCTCGCAGACGTCCGCGATCATCTCGGCCGGGGTGCCTGACGACCGCGCGCCGTCGATCAGCCAGTTGGTGATGCGCTGCAGCTCGGAGCTTTGCATGCCCGCATTTGCGGACGAAGTTGCGGGATCGTCAAGCTGCGCGGTGGGCTAGTACCGCGACATGAAGACCTTTTGCTAGCGTCCCACCTGCCCGCGGTCGCGCAGGAAGTGATCGGCCAGCACGCAAGCCATCATGGCTTCGCCGACCGGAACGGCGCGGATGCCGACGCAGGGGTCGTGGCGGCCCTTGGTGAAGATTTCGGTGTCCGCGCCCTTGCGATCGACGGTCCGGCGCGGCTGCAGGATCGAGGACGTCGGCTTCACCGCAAAGCGCACCACCACCGGCTGGCCCGTGGAGATTCCGCCCAGCACGCCGCCGGCATGGTTGGACAGGAAGCGCGTGCCGTCATTGCCGGTGCGCATCTCGTCGGCGTTTTCCTCGCCGGTGAGCTCCGCCGCGCCGAAACCGGCGCCGATCTCGACACCCTTCACTGCGTTGATGGTCATCATCGCGCCCGCCAGATCGGAATCGAGCTTGGCGTAGATCGGTGCGCCAAGGCCGGCTGGAACGCCTTCGGCGACCACCTCAATCACCGCGCCGATCGAGGAGCCGCTCTTGCGAATGCCGTCGAGATAGGTCTCGAAGAACGCGGCCTTGTCCTTGTCCGGGCAGAAGAACGGATTTTTGGCGATCTCGTCCCAGTCCCACTTCGCACGGTCGATCTTGTGCGGTCCGATCTGCACCAGCGCGCCGCGCACCTTCACGTCGGGCAGCACTTTGCGCGCGATGGCACCGGCGGCAACGCGCGTCGCGGTCTCTCGCGCCGAGGAGCGGCCGCCGCCGCGATAATCGCGCAGGCCGTATTTGGCCTCATAGGTGAAGTCGGCGTGACCGGGGCGAAACTTGTCCTTGATCTCGGAATAGTCCTTGGAGCGCTGGTCGGTGTTCTCGATCAGGAGCCCGATCGGCGTGCCGGTCGTCACCTGCACGCCGGTCTCCGGATGCGCCATCACGCCCGAGAGAATCTTGACCTGGTCCGGCTCCTGGCGCTGGGTGGTGAAGCGCGACTGGCCCGGCCGGCGGCGATCGAGATCGCCCTGGATGTCGGCCTCGGTGAGCGGGATCATGGGCGGACAGCCGTCGACCACGCAGCCGATTGCCACCCCATGGCTCTCGCCGAAAGTGGTGACGCGGAACATGTGGCCGAAGGTGTTGAAGGACATCGTTTATGCTGACTTTTTACATTTAAGTTGATTGTCAACGTGTGGTAACGCGCAGGCGCCCGGGGGTCAAACCTACTCCGTCATGGCCGGGCTTGTCCCGGCCATCCACGTTCTTGGGTGCCACGGTCAAGGAAGTTCGTGGATGCCCGAGACGAGCCCGGGCATGACGGCGGAGGGCGGGGCAGCCGACCGGCTTAACGAAACTTCTCCAGCCGGCCGTCGCGGAACACGTAGACAGCGCCCTGCTCGATATAGAGCTCGGCGGCACTGACGGGGGTCTCCAGGCCGAGCGAAACCATCAGGGCCCGGCAGGTCCCGCCATGGGCGACCGCGACGATGTCGGTCCGCAGCTGGTCGTACCAGGCGCGAACGCGGACCTGCACGTCGGCATAGGTCTCCCCGCCGTCGGGGCCGACCGTCCATTTGTCGGTGAGGCGCCTGGCATAGACGCCGGGATCCTTCGCCTCGCTCTCGGCCAACGTCAGACCTTCCCAGACGCCATAGCCGATCTCGCGCAGGCGATCGTCGAGCGCGTAATCCGCCACCGGCAGCTCTAACTTGGCGCGCGCGAGTTCCATGGTCTGGCGCGCACGGCCGAGCGGGCTCGACACATACGGTAGCGCCGCCTTGTCACGTCCGTCGCGCTTGAACAGATCGGCGAGAATGCTGCCGGCCTGCACGGCCTGACCGCGTCCACGCGCGTTCAGCGGAACGTCCTTGGTGCCCTGAAGCCTCCCGAGCGCGTTCCACTCGGTCTCACCATGGCGAAGGTAATAGATCGTGGGCACGGCCATTCCGGATTTGAGGCTAGTCCTTGCCGCCGAACGAGATGTCCGGCGCGTCCGGGCGCTTCATGCCGAGCACGTGATAGCCGGAATCGACGTGATGCACCTCGCCGGTGACGCCGCGCGAGAGGTCGGAGAGGAAATACAACGCACTGCCGCCGACGTCCTCGGTCGACACGTTGCGCCGCATCGGCGCGTTGGCCTCGTTCCACTTCAGGATATAGCGGAAGTCGCCGATGCCGGACGCCGCGAGCGTCTTGATCGGACCTGCCGAGATCGCATTGACGCGGATGTTCTTCTCGCCGAGGTCGGCGGCGAGATAGCGCACGCTGGCCTCCAGCGCCGCCTTGGCGACGCCCATCACGTTGTAGTGCGGCATCCACTTCTCGGCGCCGTAATAGCTGAGCGTGATCAGCGAGCCGCCGTCGGTCATCAGCTTCTCGGCGCGCTGCGCCACCGCCGTGAACGAGTAGCAGGAGATCAGCATCGACTTGGAGAAATTCTCCTGCGTGGTGTCGACGTAGCGGCCGTCGAGCTGCTCGCCATAGGCGATCGCGTGCACCAGGAAGTCGATCTTGCCCCACTTCTCCTTCAGCACCGCGAACGCGGCATCGATGGTCGCGGCATCCGTGACATCGCAATGGCCGAGCACGAGACCACCGATCTCGGCAGCGAGCGGCTCGACGCGCTTCTTCAGCGCATCGCCCTGATAGGTGAAGGCGAGCTCGGCGCCGGCGGCGCGGCATGCCTTGGCGATGCCCCAGGCGATCGAGCGGTTGTTGGCAACGCCGAGGACCACTCCGCGCTTTCCTTGCATCAGACCCGAATTCTGCGCCATTTTTGAACGTCCCGTCGAACTCTTGGTGAGGTCTGGAGGTACACCAGCCCTCCCCTGCGGTACAGCCCTAATACGCCGCGTTAACGCTGTTTCGAGCGCCGGAATAGCCGTTCCGTTCGGGTGTTATGATCGCTATAGGCGCTCGCGCCTGATACCAGGACGTCAAGATCGCAATGAGTGCGTTTCGCCAGAGTGTGGAAGCCATGATCCCGGCGTTGCGCCGCTACGCCCGCGCGCTCACGCGCGACGCGGACGCGGCCGACGATCTGGTGCAGGACACGCTGGTGCGGGCACTGCGTTCGGAGCGATTGTTTCTCGGAGGCGACGTCAGGAGCTGGCTCTACACGATCCTGACCAACCTCAACAAGAACCGGCGGCGCTCGCTGGCGAGGCGGCCGCAGTTCATGCAGCTGACGGAGAACAACCCGGACGCCAGCGGCACCGAAGCCGAAGGGCGCGACATCGAGAGGGCGCTGGCGACGCTCGTCGAAGAGCAACGCTCGGTGTTGCTCCTCGTGATGCTGGAAGGCATGAGCTACCGCGAGGTCGCCGACATCCAGGGCGTACCGATCGGCACCGTGATGTCGCGCCTGGCCCGCGCCCGCGCCCACGTCAAGGCTTCGCTGGAGGGCGAGCGTCCGACGCTCAGGCGGGTGAAATGATGGCAGGGTTGATGCATCGCGTGTCGTCCGCCCGCAGCATGAAGATGAGCTACGCGACGTCGAGCTTTGAACGACATTTAAGGCCACAGAGCCAGAGACGATTGATATGAACGACCGCAATATCCCAGTGACCGAGGACGAACTGCACGCCTATGTCGACGGCGAGCTGCCGGCCGAGCGCCGCGCCGACGTCGAGGCCTGGCTCGCAGCCCATCCTGAAGAGGCCGAGCGCGTGCAGTCCTGGCGCGCCATGGCGGAGATGCTGCACGCCCGCTACGATGCCATCGCCCAGGAGCCGGTGCCGGCCCGGCTGGAGCTCGAGCGGCTGGAACGCCGCCCGCGGCAATGGCTCTATGGCGCCGCGGCGGCGGTGCTGGTCGGCTTCGTCGCCGGCGGCGCCGCCGGCTGGGTCGGGCATGGCGCCGCCAATGCCCCCTCCACCTTCCGGAGCTTTACGGCGGACGCGCTCGACGCCCACCGCCTCTATGTCGTGGAGGTCCGCCACCCTGTCGAGGTCGGCGGCAACGAGCGCGACCACCTGCAGGCCTGGCTGACCCGGCGTTGCGGCTGGACCGTGTTCGCGCCGAACCTGGAGGCGAGCGGGCTGAAGCTCGTCGGCGGCCGGCTGTTGCCGGGTCCGAGCGGTCCGGCCTCGTTCCTGATGTATGAGGGCGCCTCGGGCGAGCGCTACACGATCTACACCGCCAAGACTGAGAATGGTGCGACGCAAATGCGCTACGCCAAAACGGACAAGGATGGTGCGTTGTTCTGGACCGAGCGTGGCGTCGGCTACGTCGTCAGCGGCGGCGGTGATCGCGACCGGCTGACCCGGGTGGCGCAGGCGGTGTATGATCAGGCCGAGAAAAACGGCACCTAGACAGTCGCTCGAGGGCGGTGCCTAGATTCCGTCATTGAAAATTTGGAATGAAGACATCGGCGCGTCTCATTATCGCACCGGATGATCACGCGAAAATGAGCAGCGTTCGATCCGCCGATCGACGCGGGCGGCCTCGATTGGGGTTTTTGGTACCGCGCTGGTCCCCCTCTCGAGGCCGCACCTTTTTATCGGCTGCCCCGCCGGGCAACCGACACGTCTCGAACGTCAGCGTCGAAGCGCGAGCCGCGCTTCAGGCGTATGTTGAGCATCATCCTTTCGGGAAGAGAATGCTCCGATCGTCGGGATACCTCGGCTAGCGCCCTAGCCGAGTCCGCTACGTGGATTGTAGGGGTGTTGGTCCCGCCACTTCTCCATCAATGCTTCAAGCTCGGCGTCGTTCCCGTCCGGTAGCATAATCCTGATGGTGACGAAGAGATCCCCGGTTCCGCCAGATTTCGGCAATCCCTTACCTTTGAGGCGGAAGGTCCGGCCACTGGAGGTGTTTTTCGGAACCGAAAGCTCCACGGCATTGCCGAGGGTGGGCACGCGGACCTTGGCTCCGAGCACCGCCTCGTAGAGCGTCACCGGCAGATCGATCCGCAAGTCAGCGCCCTCGACCTTGAAGTAGGCGTGCGGCGCGATGCTGATGGTGATCAGGAGATCGCCGGGCGGATGGCCCTGCGCGGACTCGCCCTGTCCCCGGAGCCGGATCTGCTGGCCCTCAGTGACGCCGGCCGGAATCTTGACGTTGAGCTCCTTGCCCGTCGGCAGCCGGACGCGCTTCTCGCCGCCCTTGACCGACTCTTCCAGCGAGACGGACATGGCGACATTCACGTCGAGATCGAGCCCGACGCCGCCGGTGTCGAATTCGAACTGCCCGGCGCCGCCGGCCCCAGGCCGGGCGCCGCGCACCCCGCCGCCGAACATGCTGTTGAGGATATCCTCGAACGCGCCGCCGCCCTGGCCGGGACCGCCGCCGGAGCGGAAAGTATAGCTTTCGAACCCGCCGGGGCCGGCGCGGCCGCGCGGCCCGCCACCGCCCGGAAAACCCTGGAAGCGCGGCTTGCCGTCGGCGTCGATCTCGCCGCGGTCGAACTGCTTGCGCTTGTCCTCGTCGCCGATGATCTCGTTCGCCGAGTTGATCTCGGAGAAGCGCTCGGCGGCTTTCGGGTCGTCCTTGTTGCTGTCGGGATGATGCTTCTTGGCAAGCTTGCGATAGGCGCTCTTGATCGCGGCAGCGTTGGCGCTCCGCGGCACCCCCAAGACCTCATAGGGGTCGCGCATCCGTCACGTCTCCTTCAAGAAATCGAATTGTTCAAAGGGCTCCCCGCCCCACCAGGGATTCATGTGGGAAGAGAGTGGCATTTTTGCAACTAGGGGCGCGCGCCGAATCCTAGCTCCGCCACGGCTTTAGCGTATGAATCTCCCAACGGCCACGGGTGCTTTGGCAGCCGGCGCCCTGGAGCCAGCTTTCGGTCGCCCCGTTGACGTAGCTCGCCAGGAAATCGCGGCATTTGCGGCCGTCCTCGGCGGCATAGGACTGCGCGATCGGCGTCACCGAACCGCGCGCGCCGGTCTCCGGATTCTCCCAATGCTGGCTGGAATCCCTGTCGCCCTTGCTGAGGACGTCGGAGGCGGCGTTGCGGGCGAAGGCGAGATCGGTCTCGGTCGGCGGGGCGTCCTTCGCCGGCCGCGCGATCGAACCGGTGAGGTCGCTGTCGTCGGCCTTGGCGTAGGCACTCTTGTCATTGCGGGAAAAGCTGCATCCTCCGGCACCGAGCCCGATGAGAATGATCGTCATGACAAAGCCGGACGGCCGGATCGCCGATAGGCCAACGCGTCCCCATGCCCTATATAGGGCGGTAGCGGACGACAACGCGTTTTGGGCCGCGGGACGCAACTCGGACTCCAGACATGACCGACACGACCTCGATGAAACACCAGACACCCTTAACATCCGGTGATTTCACCGCCGCCGACGAGCCATTTGCACTGTTCGAGGCCTGGCTGAACGAGGCCATCAAGAGCGAGCCGAACGATCCGAACGCCATGGCGCTCGCAACCGTCGACCCCGACGGCTTGCCTGACGTGCGCATGGTGCTGATGAAAGGCTTCGATACCGAGGGTTTTGTCTTCTACAGCCACATCGCCAGCCAGAAGGGCCGCGAACTCGCCTCAAATCCTAAGGCAGCGTTACTTTTTCACTGGAAGTCGCTGCGCCGTCAGGTCCGCATCCGCGGCAACGTGACGCCGGTGACCGAGGCCGAGGCCGACGCCTATTTCGCCACCCGACCCAAGCAGGCCCAGATCGGCGCCTGGGCGAGCAAGCAGTCGCAAGAGCTGGAGAGCCGCTTCGCCTTCGAGCAGGCGATCGCGAAGGTCGCGGCCAGATACGTCATCAGCGAAGTGCCGCGGCCGCCGGGCTGGAGCGGCTGGCGCATCACGCCCTCACGTATCGAGTTCTGGCACGACCGCCCGTTCCGATTGCACGACCGCATCGAATTTCGCCGTGACGCGGCCGGCCAGAAGTGGTCCAAGACGCGCATGTACCCCTAAGCTTTAGGCCGACCTGAAAGATGTCCATGCCGCATTCGTCCAATGCGCCGCGCCGCACACTGCTCCTGACCGGAGCCAGCCGCGGCATCGGCCACGCCACCGTGATCCGCTTCTCCTCGGCGGGCTGGCGCGTCATCACCTGCTCGCGGCATCCCTTCCCGGAAGACTGCCCGTGGGACGCGGGACCCGAGGACCACATCCAGGTCGACCTCGGCAATCCCGAGGACACCGCGCGCGCGATCAGCGAGATCCGCAGCCGGCTGGAGGGCGGCACGCTGCATGCGCTGGTCAACAACGCCGCGATCTCGCCGAAGGGCACGGGCGGCTCCAGGCTCGGCTCGGTCGACACCGATCTCGAAACCTGGACGCACGTCTTCCACGTCAACTTCTTCGCGCCGATCATGATGGCGCGCGGGCTGATCGAGGAGTTGAAGGCGGCCAGGGGCTCGGTGGTGAACGTCACCTCGATCGCGGGCTCGCGCGTGCACCCGTTCGCGGGCGCCGCCTACGCCACGTCGAAGGCCGCGCTCGCATCGCTGACGCGCGAGATGGCGTCCGATTTCGGCCGCGTCGGCGTCCGCGTCAACGCGATCGCACCGGGCGAGATCGACACCTCGATCCTGTCGCCGGGCACCGAGAAGATCGTCGAGCAGCAGATCCCGATGCACAGGCTCGGCACGCCCGACGAGGTCGCCAAGATCATTTACGTGCTGTGCACGGACACTTCGTCCTACGTCAACGGCGCCGAGATCCACATCAACGGTGGCCAGCACGTTTGACCGGCTCGCGTCATTGCGAGCTGTTGGTCCCGTCATCCCCGCGCAACCGCGAAGCGGTTGTCGCTGGAGGTGCGAAGCTTGCAATGCGAAGCGTTGCAAGCGAAGCCTCGAAGGATGAACGGCCGAGATGCAGCCGGGCCGTCGCCCTTCGAGGCTTGCTCTGCAGCGCTGCGCGCAGCAGAGCGCGCACCTCAGGGTGACGGCCATAAGCTTTTGCCTCGCTTTCTATCGCAGACATGGCTTCTCGTTCTCGCGGCTGAATTCGCCCGAGCTTTGCTTGGTCTCGCTACCCTCTAAATCCAAGAGGGCGCAGGGAAGACCGGGTGCTGGCTCGCACCCGCGGTCCGCTGCGCGAAAAGCGCACGCAGAAAGAACCGCACAGCAGCATACAGGTGGCGCCGATCACTCGGCCTTCCCTGCGCAGTGGCTGGACGGCTTATGCCGTGATCTCCCGGGAGCCGAACTTTCCTTCTGGCCTCCCTCGCCCCGCGAATTGATGATGCAGTCTGCCCGGTTGGGCTCGCTCGCATCTCCGCGGAAGCTTGACCGTAGCAACGACGGCCAGGACCACACGGTTTTGCCGTACGCACGGCCCGCCATTTCGCCGCAGTTTTTCCGGGCCCTGTCGACGGAGCCGGAAACTTACAGACGAGACGAAGCCTAGCAGCGCCGTCGTCCGCACGAAGCCTCGGGCTCACAGGGACTACCCGCCCTGCCCGCGCCTCTCATGCCGACGCTGCCGCGTCCACCGCAAGCCCGGCTCGCGATGCGTGACGACACATGATCGCCCCTCTTGGGTGAGCCGGGATGGACGACACATACCGAAACCGAATTTCGGTAAAGTGGAATATTTTTGGCGAAGCGGATTGACAGAGCGCGACACAGGCCCCGTTTTGGCTGGATGGACGGTTCAGTCGCTCTCCAGCGCACCCGCCAATCGGACGTCACAGCCGATTGTCTTGAAAAGAAAGGGAAGCAAGGCGATCCAGACAACGCCGCCGCAAGACCTGGATCGCCCTCGCCTTCCGTTCCTCAATCGATTCGAATCCGACGTGACCTGTCGCGCGGCCGCGGAGCGGCCGTGCTGAATGCGGTCGAGCAGTCGTCGTCGTTCTCACCGTCGAGCAGCGGAGCACCACAGTGCCGGCACATGCGTGCCGACATCGACGACGCCTTGCCGCTCGCCAGGACCTGACGATAGTTCGCCAGGTCGATGACGTTGCGGGGCGACGTTATGTGTTTTTCAACCATGGTTGTTCCTCGCGGCTACGCACTGCTTATCGCAGACAAGTTTCGCGCAAACGTTCAGCCCACCGCTCAAATTTTACCGGAGGAATTGCGGCACGGCGAACACATCACGGCGCGGCCTCAATCCCGATCTATTCTGCGACACGATTCACCGTGTCTGTGCGACCGGCGTAAGGTCTCGGTAGCTATTTTCCGAGCGCGACGAGATCAGAGCCACTTCTTCCACTTGAAGAGCCAGTACGGAAGAATCGCGGCGACGAGCATCATCACCAGCGCCATCGGATAGCCGTGCGCCCATTCGAGTTCCGGCATCATCTTGAAGTTCATGCCGTAGATCGAGGCGATCAGCGTCGGCGGCATCAGCACGACGGCCATGACCGAGAACAACTTGATGATGTTGTTCTGCTCGAGATTGACGACGCCGAGCATGGCATCGAGCACGAAGGTGATCTTGCTGGAGAGATAGGAGGCGTGGTCGGTCAGCGAGGAAACGTCACGCTGCATGGTCTTGAGCTGCTCGCGCATGTCCTTCGACCATTTCACACCCTCCACCACCGCCGAAAGGAAGGTGACGACGCGGCCGATCGACACCAGGCTCTCGCGAACCTTCGAGGTCAGATCGCCCTTGCGGCCAATCGAGATCAGGATCTGGGAATATTGCTTGGCGTGACCGTGGCGCTCGCTCTCGGGCTCGAAGATGTCGTGGCTGACCTGGTCGATCTCGGCGCCGCAGCGTTCCAGGATGTCGGCGCAGCGGTCAATCACGGCGTCCAGCAGCTCCATCAGCACCATCTCGCCGGTAATGGAGGGCGTGCAGGAGCGGGCGAGCTTGGCCTCGACCAGAGCGAACGGCTTCGGCAGGTCGTAGCGCACCGTCACCAGGCGGTGGTCGCCGAGGATGAAGGTCACCGCCGTGGTCCTGGGCATGTCGGTATCGGAGTGGCACATCAGCGTCGCGGTCATGTAGCGCGCGCCGTTCTCGATATAGAGACGGCTGGAGATCTCGATCTCCTGCATGTCTTCCCGGGTCGGGATGGCGATGCCGGCGAGCCGCTCCACCGCCTTGTCCTCGGCCGCGCTCGGGTTGACGAGATCGATCCAGACCGCGCTTTCGGGCAACGCGGTGAGATCTTCGATGACAACCTTCTTCAGGACGGACTCGGAGGGAACAAACACCGAAAACATGCACGACTCCAGCGAACCTGCGACAGAATGACAGCCCTTAGCGCGATTCTGACAAGTTCACGATGACAACCACATTAACGGAGCGTTTGCATTTGTGGCGGTGACATGGCTCAACTGTGGCACGGAATCGACAGTCCGGCCCCCTTTGGCCCAAAAATCTTCACGGGGCCGCAAAACTTGCGGCAGAAAAGCCACAGGTTGGGTCTCGCAGCGCGGGATAAGGCCTTCAGTGCTGGAATTGTGGCAGATATCAACGATAATGGGATTAACGGAGTCGAGGAACTTGGGCGGTAAGCTCAGGCCTTCCGCACGGTATTGTTTTGATTGGAACCAAATCATGTCGTCGCTGAAAGTTAAGTTAGGAATTCTGGCCGCCGGCCTGATGCTGTCGGGCTGCATGCAGGCCACGCATTTCGAGGCGACCGACACCAAAGCCTTCAAGCCGAAGGACAAGGAACTGCTCGCCAAGGTTCGGTACGAGAACACCCCGGTTGCGGAGCCGTTCCGCCGCGCCATCGTCCAATACCACCGCAAGGAATCGCCGGGCTCGATCGTGGTCGATTCCGACAATCACTACCTCTATTACGTGCTGGATGGCGGCAAGGCGATCCGTTACGGCATCACCGTTGGCGAAGAGGCCATGGCTTGGTCGGGCATCGCCAAGGTGGGCAGCAAGACCGAGTGGCCGGCCTGGCACCCCACCCCTGGCGAGATTTCGCGCCTGGGCGTGCCGACCTATGTCGCACCCGGCCCGGACAATCCGATGGGCTCTCGCGCGATTTACCTCTATTCCGGCGGGAAAGACACGTTGTTCCGCATCCACGGCACCAACCAGCCGGAATATATCGGCGCTTCGATCTCCTCGGGCTGCATCCGCCTGACCAACGAGGACGCGATCGATCTCTATGATCGCGTCAAACTCGGCACCCTCGTCGTGGTGCTCGAGCCGAAGCACGGCGATTCGCCCTACAATTCGCGGCTGGCGCTCGGCGGCAGCCAGACCGGCCAGGCGGGCAGCTACTGATCGCCTGCTGATCTCTGAGATCCAAAAGCGCCGGTTTCACCGGCGCTTTTTTGTTGCCGGCTTGCGCGGCTGGGACTTGCTGCCGTCGGCCGCCGGCTTTTTCGCAGGCGCCGCGGACTTCTCCGCCGCCTCGTCGTCAGCTCCTTCCTTTTCTTCAGACTTGGCCCCAGGCTTGGCCTCGGGCTTGACCTCGGGCTTGGCCGCGACCTCGCGCGGTGGCGCCTCCTCGGGGCGTTCCGCCGGCAGCAACGGGGCGACCTGCGGCAGGGGATCCCAGACGTTCCACTGGCAGATCCGGTAGTCGTTGCGCCGCTGCGCCAGGTCGAGATGGATATGGTCCTCATGGTACCAATCCGAACCCGGGCCGAGCACGGTGGAAAACCGCGCGCAAACCGAGTGCAGCACGCGCTCGCGCACCTCGCGTGACATGCTGCGATCGGTGAGGCCGATCGACTGCCCGTTGGCCAGCTTGATGGCCCGGACGTCGAGGGCGTTGGCCTTGCCGTGCTCGGACAGCAGCGCGCCGACGACGCGGTTGCGGCCGCGGCACTCGAACGAATCGAAATTGTCGAGTTCGCCAATGGTCGAGCCGAGGCTGGTGGCCAGCGGCGCCATGTCCTTGCGCAGCCAATCGGCGATCGCCGACGCCATGGTGCAGCGAAGGATCGCCGCCGGCTTGACCGTCACCTTGCGCTTGTCCGGCAGCACGACGGCCTCCAGCCGCACCAGATCCTCGCCGCCACAGGCGCCGGGGCCGCGGATATCCGGAATTGAGGGCGCGATCGCGATCTCGTCGGTCAGCGCGAGACGGCAGGCCGAGACCGGCTTCTGGGCCGGCGGCGCAGCCTCGGCCGGCTTGTCGGCGCCGGACTTGTCCGCCGAAGGCTTGCTGTCCGCCTCCGGCGGGGCCTCGTCCGATGCCTTGGGCGCCTCCTGGGGGCGCGGTCGCGGCAGCGGAATCCGGGCGGAATGAACCGCGGGGCGCGACCGTGGTGCAGCGATACCGAAGATATCCAGCGGGGATGTGTATTTTCGCGCCTCTGCCCTCTCGGCGAGCACGAGCGACAGCCCGAGCGCAGCGGTAACCATTGCCGCGCCAGCGGACATATAGCCGCGACAAGACCATTTGCGGCGAAAGTCCGGCAGGCTAAAACTCATGACAATTCTTTGGCCCAACGCTGAGAGCGACAACGCGCCCAGCGACTTCTCGGAGGAACGTCGGAATGCTTGGTTTGATGCAAGATTGGCCCCTGCTCTGCCACCGGATCATCGAACACGCCGCCAAAATTCATGGCAAGCAGGAGGTGGTTACTCGCTCGGTCGAGGGACCGATCCATCGCACCAATTACGCCGAGATCCACAAGCGCGCGCTCAAGGTCTCGCAGATGCTGGAGCGCGACGGCATCAAGCTCGGCGACCGTGTCGCAACGATTGCCTGGAACACCTGGCGCCATCTCGAGGTGTGGTACGGCATCATGGGGATCGGCGCCATCTGCCATACCGTCAATCCCCGCCTTTTCCCCGAGCAGATCGCCTGGATCATCAACCATGCGCAGGACCGCATCGTGATGACCGACATCACCTTCGTTCCGGTCCTGGAGAAGATCGCCGACAAGCTGACAAGCGTGGAACGCTACGTCGTGCTCACCGACAAGGCGCACATGCCGCAGACGACGCTGAAGAATGTGGTCGCCTACGAGGACTGGATTGCGGAGGCCGACGGCAAATTCAAATGGAAGGACTTTGACGAGAACACGGCAGCCGCGATGTGTTACACGTCGGGCACGACCGGTGACCCGAAGGGTGTGCTGTATTCGCATCGCTCCAACGTGCTGCATGCGCTGATGGCCAACAATGTCGACGCGCTCGGCACCAGTGCGTCCGAGACGATGCTGCCGGTGGTTCCGCTATTCCACGCCAACAGCTGGGGCATCGCCTTCTCCGCGCCCTCGCAGGGCACCAAGCTGGTCATGCCCGGCGCCAAGCTCGACGGCGCCTCGGTCTACGAGCTGCTCTCGACCGAGAAGGTGACGCACACCGCCGGCGTGCCCACGGTGTGGCTGATGCTGCTCCAGCACATGAGTGCCAATAATCTCAAGCTGCCGGAACTGAAGATGGTGATCTGTGGCGGCTCGGCGATGCCGCGCTCAATGATCAAGGCCTTCCTCGACATGGGCTCGAACGTGCGTCACGCCTGGGGCATGACCGAGATGAGCCCGATCGGCAGCGTCGCGGCGCTGAAGCCGCCGTTCCAGAACGCCACCGGCGATGCGCGGCTCGACGTGCTGCAGATGCAGGGCTATGCGCCCTTCGCGGTGGAGATGAAGATCACCGACGATGCCGGCAAGGAACTGCCCTGGGACGGCACGACCTTCGGCCGCCTCAAGGTCTCAGGCCCGGCCGTCGCCAAGGCCTATTTCCGGATCGACACCGACATCCTCGACGAGGACGGCTTCTTCGACACCGGCGACGTCGCGACCATCGACGAGGCCGGCTACATGCGGATCACCGACCGCTCCAAGGACGTGATCAAGTCCGGCGGCGAGTGGATCTCCTCGATCGACCTCGAAAACCTCGCGGTCGGCCATCCGGCCGTGGCGGAAGCCGCCGTGATCGGCGTGTTCCACCCCAAATGGGACGAGCGGCCGCTCCTGATCGTGCAGCTCAAGCAGGGTCAGCAGGCCACCCGCGAGGACATCCTGAAATTCATGGACGGCAAGATCGCCAAATGGTGGATGCCCGACGACGTCGCCTTCGTCGACGGTATTCCGCATACGGCCACCGGCAAGATCTTGAAGACCGCGCTGCGCGACCAGTTCAAGGATTACCGCTTCCCGAACGCGGCGGCGTAGCGCGCTAAGCCACGCACTGTCATTCCGGGATGGTCCGAAGGACCAGACCCGGAATCTCGAGATTCCGGGTTCGATGCTCCGCATCGCCCCGGAATGACGGGCAGTAACAGCCCCGTCTCCCTTGAATTTACCCCCGCGCCGTGGTCTCAACGGCCCATCGTCGCGCCAGATCGGCCGGCATCGCCAAACCCCGGCAGAGCTCACTCGATGGCCCGCAGGTTTTCCGCTCCCTATCAGTCGGAGCCCGTGTCCAGCCTCGCGAGCTGGGCGCGCAATCTGGCCGTGTTCGCGGTGGTGGCGGTGGTGGTCTCGATCATAATCGTCCGCTTCGATTTCCTGGAGCCGAAGCCGGCGCTTGCGACCTTCTTCGGCGGGCTCGCGATATCAGGCCTGTCGATCCTGTTCGGGCTCGCCGGCTTTGCCGCGATCTGGCAGAACGGCTCGCGCGGCATGGCGCGCATCCTGCTCGCTTTGCTGATCGACGGGGCGATCCTCGCCTATCCCGCCTATCTGGCCTTGCAATATCGCAAGCTGCCGGCGATCTACGACATCACCACCGACCCGATCGATCCGCCGCGTTTCGACGCGCTGGCGCGCCTGCGCACCGGCGAGGGCACCAACACCGCGGTCTATGCCGGCCTCTATTCGGCGGAGCAGCAGCGCCATTTCTACCCTGATATCGAGCCCATCGAGCTCGAGATTTCCGTCGACCGCGCCTATGCGATCGCGCTCCAGCTCGTCAACAAGCGCAAATGGATCGTCATCGACGAGCGAGCACCGCAGCCGCCGCGCCGCATCGGCCGTATCGAGGCGGTGGCGCGCACGCCGATCATGGGTTTTCGCGAGGACATTTCGATAAGGTTCGTGCCGGACGGCGATGATTCCCGCGTCGACATCCGCTCGGCTTCGCGCAATTTCGACAGCGATCTCGGCAGCAATGCCGCGCGCGTCAAGAAATTCATCGACGATCTCAACACCGCCGCCGATGCCGACGCGCTCAAGCCGGTGAAGAAGACCCCGGTGGCGCCACCGAAGGCGCCGGCAAAGACGGTGAAGAAGTGACGCGATAGAGCGTCATCCCGGGGCGCGCATTAGCGCGAACTCTGGTGCGCAATTGCGCACCTGAGGATCTCGCGCCGCAACCTCTGGATTCCGGGTTCGCCGCGTTGCGGCGCCCCGGAATGACGAGCTAGGCCATCCGATATGTCCCGCCGATCACGGGATCGCCATCCGTCGCCACCACGCCGCGGGCGACCAGGTCTTCCAGGTGCGCCAGCACGGAATAGCCGGCGGCCGTCGTCAGCCTCGGATCGATGCCGATATAGATCGCGCGGACCATGGTCGGGATGTCGGTCTCGCCCTTGGCGAGGCGATGCAGGATCGAGGCCTCGCGTGCCTTGCGATGACGGATCAGGAAGCGCACGAAGCGCTGGCCGTCGGGGATCTCGGGGCCATGGCCGGAGAAGTAGAGATCCTCCGCGCGTGCGGCGAGCCGATCGAGCGAGTCCATGTAGTCGATCATCGAGCCGTCGGGCGGCGCCACAATCGAGGTGGACCAGCCCATCACGTGATCGCCGACGAAGTTGAACTTTCGCTCCGGCCAGGCGAATGCCAGATGATTGGCGGTGTGCCCCGGCGTCGCCACGGCCTCGAGCCGCCAGCCGTCGCCTTCGACGACGTCGCCATGGGCGATCCGGATGTCGGGTACGAAGTCGCGATCGGAGCCGGATTCCGGATTGTGCTTCTCGCTCTCGAAACGCGGGCGCGAGGCCCGGTGCGGGCCCTCGGCATAAACCGGTGCGCCGGTCGCCTGCTTGATCCGCGCGGTGTTCGGCGAATGGTCGCGATGGGTGTGGGTGACGAAGATATGGCTCACCGTCTCGCCGCGCACGGCATCGAGCAGCGCGGCCGCATGGGCCGCATCGTCCGGACCGGGATCGATGATCGCGACATTGCCCTTGCCGACGATGTAGCTGACCGTGCCGGTGAAGGTGAACGGGCTCGGATTGTTACAGAGCACGCGGCGCACGCCGGGCCGGACTTCCTCGACGACGCCCGGCTTCAGCGGAAAGTTGCGGTTGAACGGGACGTCGTCATTGTCGGACATGGCAATTCCTGTGCACTGCTGCCCCAACCTCGCCGTCATACTCCGCGTAGGCGGGGTATCCAGTACGCCGTGGCGTCTGTGGCGAAGGCAAGGTCTCTGGATACTGGATCGTCCGCCTGCGCGGACGATGACAGTGGAGCAAGACAATCGCCACGGTGCTCCGCGACTATCAGAAAAACGCCTGAATGCCCGTGATGGCGCGGCCGAGGATCAGCGCGTGGACGTCGTGCGTCCCCTCGTAGGTGTTGACCGTCTCGAGGTTATGGACGTGGCGCATCACGTGGTACTCGGCCGAGATGCCGTTGCCGCCGTGCATGTCGCGCGCGACGCGGGCGATGTCGAGGGCCTTGCCGCAATTGTTGCGCTTCATGATCGAGATCATCTCGGGCGCGAACTTGCCCTCGTCCATCAGGCGGCCGACGCGAAGCGAGCCCTGCAGGCCGAGCGCGATCTCGGTCTCCATGTCGGCGAGCTTCTTCTGCACGAGCTGGGTCGCGGCGAGCGGCTTGCCGAACTGCTTGCGGTCGAGCGTGTACTGGCGGGCGCGATGCATGCAGTCCTCGGCGGCGCCGAGCGCACCCCAGGAAATGCCGTAACGAGCGCGGTTGAGGCAGCCGAACGGGCCTTTCAGGCCGGACACGTTGGGCAGCAGCGCATCTTCCGGAACCACGACGCCGTCCATCACGACCTCGCCGGTGATCGAAGCGCGGAGCGACAGCTTGCCGCCGATCTTCGGCGCGGAGAGGCCCTTCATGCCCTTCTCCAGCACGAAGCCGCGGATCTGGTTATCGTGCGCCGCCGACTTGGCCCACACCACGAACACGTCGGCGATCGGCGCGTTCGAGATCCACATCTTGCTGCCGGTGAGGCGATAGCCGTCCGCAACCTTCTCGGCGCGGGTCTTCATGCCGGCCGGATCGGAGCCGGCATCAGGCTCGGTCAGGCCGAAGCAGCCGACCCACTCGCCGCTGGCGAGCTTCGGCAGGTACTTCTTGCGCTGGTTCTCGTCGCCATAGGCGTAGATCGGGTACATCACCAGCGAGGACTGCACCGAGTTCATCGAGCGATAGCCGGAATCGACCCGCTCGATCTCGCGCGCGACCAGGCCATAGGCGACATAGCTCGCATTGGCGCAGCCAAATTCCTCCGGCAGCGTGATGCCGATCAGGCCGAGCTCACCCATCTCGTTGAAGATCTCGCGATCGGTCGTCTCTTCGAGATAGGCCTTGGTGACGCGCGGCAGCAGCTTGTCCTGGGCATAGGCGCGGGCGGTGTCGCGCACCATGCGCTCGTCTTCGGTGAGTTGCTCGTCGAGCAGGAACGGATCGTCCCACTGGAAAGAAGCCGCAGCCGGCTTGTCCTTGGCCTGAGGGCGCACGCTCATGAAACGTCCTTTCGTCTGGTTCCGTCAAAATTTGCCCGACAAACTAAAGCGCCGCGGCAACAAGTGCAATTGCATCCTGGTTTCGGTCATTCCGGGGCGCGCAACGGCGAGAACCCAGCAACGGCCTCGTCAGCTTTCGAGCTGCTCGTTGGCGACGATCTCGATGCCGAAGCCCGACAGGCCCTTGTAGTCGTGCACCGACGAGGTGAGATGCCGGATCGAGGTGACGCCGAGATCGCGCAGGATCTGCGCACCGACGCCGACTTCGCGCCACTGGCGGTTGCGGTCTGCCTCCGTCGCGCTCTCGTCGGGCAGCGGGGCCACGGGGACACCGGCAGCGCCGTCGCGCAGATAAACCAGAACGCCACGGCCGGATTTCTTGAAGTGCTCGAGCACCGTCGCCATGCGCTTGTGGCCCGTGAAAGTGTCCTTGACGATGTTCGGCTTGTGAAAGCGCGTCAGCACGTTCTTGCCGTCACCGACGCCGTTGTAGACGAAAGCGACGTGGGCGATGGAATCGAACGGCGAACGATAGGCATAGCCCTGCAAGGGGCCGATCGGGCTTTCGGTGACGAAGGTCGAGACCCGCTCGATCAGCTTCTCGCGCGCCTGACGGTAGGCGATCATGTCCGCGATGGTGACATGCTTGAGCTTGTGCTGGGCGGCGAAGCGGGCGACCTGCTCGCCCTTCATCACGCTGCCGTCGTCGTTCATCAATTCGCTGATCACGCCGACCGGCGGCAGGCCGGAGAGCTTGCAGAGATCGACGGCGGCCTCGGTATGGCCCGAGCGCAGCAGCACGCCGCCATCCTTGGCGATCAGCGGGAAGATGTGGCCGGGCCGGGCGAAATCATTGGCGCCGACATTGGGATTGGACAGCGCGCGGCAGCAGGAGGCGCGCTCCTCGGCGGAGATGCCGGTGCCGCCATCGGGCTTGTAGTCGATCGACACCGTGAAGGCGGTGGTGTGCGCGGAATCGTTGTGGGCCACCATCGGATCGAGCCGCAGGCGGCGCGCGTCCTCGGTGGTCACAGGCGCGCAGACGATGCCTGACGTATGACGGATGATGAACGCCATCTTCTCGGCGGTGCAGAGCGAGGCGGCGACGATCAGATCGCCCTCGCCCTCGCGGTCCTCGTCGTCGGTGACGACCACGAGCTCACCCCGGGCAAAGGCCTGCAAGACTTCCTGAACGCTATCGGGCATGTCCCAATCTCTATCGGTTATGCCGGGAGGCTTAGCCGGACTTGGGCCGGGGCGCTAGTGTCCTGGACGCAACCGCATATGCCTGACGGCAGGTCTGCCAAGGTGGGCAGGCTTGCACCGAAGATACCAGGGATATAGGCGCGGATTGCCGGGGTGGAAGGCGGCCGGTCCCCGTCAGGGCAGCACTTCGCGGCGCTCGCCGAGCCGCTGGTCGAGCTCGGCGCGCTTGTCGGTCAGCAGGCCGGCCTGCGCGGCCTCAATGACCGTGAACAGCTCATGAGCGTCGCTGAGCCGGGTCACGGTGACGTAGCTGGCGCCGGCCGCATAGAGCTCCTCCACGTCCGACAGGAGATCGGCCGTGGCCACGATCAGGGCGGTCGGATTGAGCGCGCGGACGTGGCGGACCAGCTTCTCGTTGCTGGCGCCCTTCAGCAGCGAATCCGGCACGCTGAGGATGATCATCTCGGACTTGCCGACGCCGGCATGGAGCAGCGTATCCGCGCTGCTGATGTCGCCATAGATCACGTGCAGGCCGCGCGACAGCAACGTCTGGTACACATTGGGGTTGAAATCGACCACGGTGATCTGCTCGAGCAGCACCGGCGTCTGCCGTTCGATCTCGGCCAGCAGCGCGCTCGCCGCACGGAAAAAGCCGAGGATGACGATACGGCGGGCCTCGCCATGGCCGCCCTCGTGCCCCTCCTCGGCATGGCCGTTGCCGTGGTCGAGGTCGCGCAGGCCGATCCGCTTCAGGGGGCCGATCGCCCAGCGGGTGATCTCGTCGCTGCGGCTCATCGCGAAGGTCGAGAGCACCGCGAGCACCACGAAGGCGAAGGAGGCGGCATTCGCCGTCTGCGCTGAGATATGGTGATCGGCGACGCCGGTCTGGATCACCACCAGCGAGAACTCGGAAATCTGCGCGAGGTTCAGCGCCGGCAACAGGCTGGCGCGCAGGCCCTGCTTCATCAGATAGAGCGGCGTGAAGGTGGTGACGAGGCGGCTGACCACCGTGAAAGCCGCGATCATCAGCGCCAGCCCGATCACGGAGAGGCCGGGGACTGGAATGGTCATGCCGAGTGCGACGAAGAACAGGGTGATGAAGAAGTCGCGCAACGTGGTGACCTTGGCGGTGACGTCGAGCGCGTAGGGAAAGGTCGAGAGCGAGACGCCGGCGATCAGGGCGCCCATCTCGCGCGACAGCGACAGCCGCTCGGCGGTCTCGGCGACGAGAAAGCACCAGGCCAGCGCGCCGAGCAGGATCAGCTCGGGCCGCCGGGCGATCTGGTGGAACAGCCGCGGCAGCACGTAGCGGCTGATCAGCAGAGCTGCGGCGACCAGCACCGCGACACGGCCGATCGAGAGCAGGATGACGCTGGCCTGCAGATTGGCAAGGCTCGGCTGCACCGCCAGGAACAGGATGGCGAAGATGTCCTGCAGCACCAGCACGCCGAGCGTGATGCGCCCTGGCAGCGTGTCGAGCTCGCGTTTCTCGTAGAGCACCTTGACGATGATGACAGTGCTCGACAGCGCGCAGGCGACGCAGAGATAGACCGCATCGAAGTGCCCGCCGCCGAGCGACAGGCCGATGCCGACGAAGAACAGGACCCCGAGCAGGCAGCCGCCGAGCAACTGGCCGCCCGCCGCGAACAGGATCACCTTTCCCGCCCGCACGATCTTCTTCAGATCGATCTCCAGGCCGATCATGAACAGCATGAAGATCAGGCCGAGCTCGGAGATGACGCCGATCGATTCCTGCGAATGGACCCAGCCCGCGCCGAATGGACCTATGCAAAAGCCGGCGATAAGATAGGCCAGAATGAGCGGCTGCCGGGAGAAATGGGCGAGCAGGCCCAGCATCCAGGCAAACAGAATACAGAGAGTGATGTCGCGAATGAGCTCGTGCATGCCAAATTGGTCCGTTTTGCCGCACCCTAGAGACGGGTTGCGGCGCGGCAAGCGAGCAATTCGTCACATGCGAAAAGGGCTGTTCGCAGCAATGCTGTTATGCCCCCTCGCCTATGCCGTGCCCGCCGTCGCACAATCCAAGGTCAATATTGAACAGAACTTCGCCGATTCCCTCACCGCGCTGCCGAAGGAGGAACTCGCAATCTCCGGTGGATTCTACGTGCCTGCCTATTCCAGCGTCGCAATGAGCCAGGGCAAGCTGCGCGTCGACTTCTCGGTGACCTTGAGTGTTCACAACGCCTCCGAGACGCAAGCACTGGTGATCAAACGCATCGCCTATTTCGACACCGCAGGCAAGCAGGTCGAGAGTTATCTGAAGACGCCGGTGGCCGTGAGGCCACTTGCCACCGTCTCGATCTTCATTCCGACCGACGACGTGCGCGGCGGGACCGGGGCCAATTTCCTCGTCGACTGGGCCGCGACAGGCGAGATCGCCGAGCCCGTGGTCGAGGCCCTGATGGTTGGCGGCGTCGCCAATGCGCATTACGCTTTCATCAGCCAGGGCCGTCCGACTAGGACGGCTGGCAAGAAGTAAGGCTGGCCGGCGCAACGCCGGCGGGCTCAACAAGAACAAAACGAGGAACACTCCCATGACGTCCAGCTTCGATTTCGCACCCCTGTTTCCGGCAGGGCTGCCGGCCCCTTCCGCGCGCTGGACGGGCCTTGCCAAGTACAGTTTCGTGGGCGGCAACAACGATTCGGAGCAACTGCCGCTCGAGGGCCTGATCGAGGCGACCACCTCAGCGTTACAGCGCGAAGGCCGGTCGCTCGCGACCTACGGGCTGGCGCATGGCCCGCAGGGCTACCTGCCCTTGCGCGAATTCCTGGTGACGAAGCTCAAGCGCGATGCCGGCATCAACTGCACCGTCGACGATCTCCTGATCGTGTCCGGCTCGCTCCAGGCGCTCGACCTCGTCAACGCGACGCTGCTGACCCGCGGCGACACCGTGATCTTCGAGCAGGACAGCTATCAGGGCTCGCTGACCCGCCTGGCACGGCTCGGCGTCAATGTAGCAGGCGTCCCCCTCGACAAGGACGGCATGCGCATGGACGTGCTGGCCGCGACGCTGGCTGACCTGAAGAGCCGCGGGATCCGGCCGAAATACATCTACACCATTCCGACGGTGCAGAACCCGACCGGCAGCATCATGCCCGAGAGCCGCCGCACCGAGCTGGTACGGCTCGCGACCGAGTATGGCGTGCCTGTCTTCGAGGACGATTGCTATGCCGACCTCGTCTGGTCAGGACAGCGGCCGCCGGCGATTCATGCGATGAGCGAGAGCGGCGGCGTGATTCATATCGGCTCGTTCTCCAAGTCGATCGCGCCGGCGCTACGCGTCGGCTTCATCGTGGCGCCCTGGGAGGTGATGTCGCGGATGCTGGCGCTGAAGACGGATGCGGGCTCCGGCGCGCTGGAGCAGATGGTGCTCGCCGCTTATTGCAAGCCGCATTTCGCAAGCCACGTGCCGGCCCTGACCAGGGCGCTGCGCACCAAGCTCGACACGCTGATGGAGGCACTGAACGAGCAGTTCGGGACGGCCGCCGAGTTCGAGGAGCCCAAGGGCGGCATCTTCCTCTGGGTGAAGCTGCCCGAACAGGTCGATACGCTGAAACTCTATCAGGCCGCACTCGCCGCCGGCGTCTCGATCAATCCGGGGCCGGAATGGTCGACCGACAAGAGCCATTCCCGCTCGCGGCTCAGGCTGTGCTTTGCAAGCCCGACGCATCAGCAGATCCGCGAAGGCGTCGCCGTGCTGGCCGAGGTGTGCCGCAAGGAATTCGGCGTCCCGGCCCGGAGTGCCAATGTGGAGAAGCGGGCCTAGCCTTATTGTTTGGGCATGGTCCTGCCGGAAAACCGCTACGCCGTTTGCGCTGACGCGGCCCTTCGGATCGGGATCATGCTCGGATCAAGCCGCCTGTGGCTGGCTGCCGTGGATCGCGGAGGCCAGCCGCAGCAAGAGGACGATCGAGACGTTGCCCTTGCCGGCCTCGATCTGGGCGATATAGCGCTCGGAAATCCCGGAACGGCGGGCCAGCTCGCGGCGCGACAGGTCGCAGCGCATGCGCGAGGACCGCAAGCGATCGCCCAGCTCGGTCAGAAACGCGGTCTCGGAATAAGGCGGCACGGCGCAGCTCCCCGGCAGCACTTCGCCCGCAAAATCCATGACTTGATTCAGCATTGGTCTATCCAGGTTCGCCTTCGGGAAGCGCCATCCTACCCCGGAAACGACCGGCCTCATTGACGCGGATCAAATTCGCGAGCGATCGGCGGAGGCCATGGACGGAAGCGGGCGGGATGCTACACTTTGGAATTCTTCGAGGCGGGGTTTCTTCAGGACATGACGCGTTGTTTGAGCCGCTGGATCGCGGCTGCGATGCTGTGGGCGGCGATCACCTCCACGGCAGGTGCCGAAACACTGACCGCGACGGTCGAGCAATGGGGCCTGCTCGGCTCGTGGGCGGTCGACTGCGCCGTCCGGCCCGACCGCGACAAGGGCGCGCTCCTGACTTACGAAATCCGGAAGGACGGCCGGGTGATGTACCGGCGCAATTTCGGCGAGGCCAAGGACGAGAACGAGGTGGTGTCGGCCCAGGTCAGCGCCGAGGGCCTGCTCAATGTGATGGTGTACTTCCCCTCGCTGCACCAGGCCCGTGAGTTCGGGCTGCTTCTGGCGAAGGACGGCAGCCTGCGCGCGATCTACAATCGCAGCGATCGCGGCGAGTACACGATCAGGAACGGCAAATACGTCGCCACCGGCGCGCCGACGCCGGCGCAGCAACGCTGCGATTAGTCACCTGAACAGCTGTTCAGAATTCTCCCGCGTTTCCTCCGGAACGTTCGCGCGAATGCGCGGTTTAAATGTGCATTCGATTGGAGGAGGACATCATGAAGAAGCTTGGTTATGTGGTTGCGGCTCTGGGTGCGCTCGTGATCGCGGCGCCGACGCTGGCGAACGCGGAGACGGTGGTGATCAAACGCGGCGGCTACCACCACCATGATCACGGACCGTACGGCGCTCGCGCCGAATTCCGCGGCCATCGCGACTACGGCTGGCATCGCGGCCACCATCGCGACAAGGTCGTGGTGATCAAGCGCAGCCATCGTCACCATCACTGGGACTAACCGAGACGCATATGGAAATGGCCCCTCACGGGGCCATTTTGCGTGTCGTCAGTCTTGTAGGGTGGGCAAAGCGAAGCGTGCCCACCGCTTCCATAGTGATTGAGAGGTGGTGGGCACGGCCCAAGTGCGCCTTTGCCCCACCCTACGATTCCTGCCATTCGCGTTTGAAACGAAGCTAATCCCACGCCGGCGCGAAGCCCGGATTGACACAGCGGCGGTCCTTCGGCAGCGCCGCGATCTTGTTGCGGTCGGCATCGTCGAGCGTGATCTTCAGCGCATCGAGATTGGCCTGCTGGCTCTCCCGGCGCGAGGCCTTCGGAATCGCGGCGATGCCGTCCTGGTCGAGCAGCCATTTCAGTGCCACCTGCGCAGCGGTTGCGTTGTGCCTGGCGCCAATCTCGGCCAGCACCGGGTCCGAGGCAATGCGCCCTTGCGCGAGCGGACAATAGGCCACCAGCGGGATCGACTTCGCGGCGAGATAGGCCAGCACCTTCGATTGATCGAGCATCGCGTGATATTCGATCTGGTTGCAGGCGATCGGAGCCCTGATGTCCTCGACCACGGTCTTGAGCAGCGCCGTGGTGAAGTTGGCAACGCCAATCGCCCGCGTGCGCCCCTCCTGCTTCAGCTTCATCAGTGTCTCGAACACCGCGCCCCAGTTCGCAGCCTTCGACGGCCAGTGCACGAGATAGAGATCGACATGATCGAGCCTGAGCTTGTTCAGGCTGGCATCGAAGGCACGCCGGATCGCGTCGGGGCTGAGGTTCTCATGCCAGACCTTGGTCGTGACGTGCAGCTCGCCGCGCGGCAGGCGAGCCGCGGCAAGGGCAGCGCCGATAGATTCTTCGTTGGCGTACATCTCGGCGGTGTCGATGTGGCGATAGCCGATCGACAGCGCGCTCTCGACCGCGGCACGGCACGCATCGCCCCGCATGCGAAAGGTGCCGAGGCCGAGCTTGGGCATGCTGATGCCCTGGGTCTTCAGATTGTCCATGAACAGGCTCCTGACGTCGTTCAACCCGCTGGATGCACGCAGCGTTGCCGCGTGGGCAGACTCTTTGGTGATGGAAAAGAGGTGGCGGGAGCGAGCAGCATAGCCCGGCATGAGCAGCGCGGCCAATCAAGATCGGGTTAGAGGCGCGCCATGCCTATCCTTCGTCATGGCGGGACCCGCGCACAGAGTATCCGCCCCTCACGAATGCTGCGCCACCACGGCCGGGCGGATCTGCTGTTGCGGCACGATATCGACCGACCAGAGGTCGCTATTGTCGACGTCCTTCAAGGTCACGGTCATCACGCCGCTGGCGCCGTCGATGTCGACGCGGCCGAAGAACTGCAGGCCGAAGCAGGGCGCGAGGTTCTCGCCCTGCGCCGCGCTACAGCCATTCTGGTACATCGCGACCGGACCAAAGGTGTTGTCGAGCTCGCCGGGGCCCCAGGTGCCGGCGTGCAGCGGGCCGGAAACGAACTCCCAGAACGGCTCGAAGTCTTGAAACTGCGCCTTGCCGGGATCGTAATAATGCGCGGCGGTGTAATGCATATCGGCGGTGAGCCAGACGATATTGCGCACGCCAGCGCGCTTGATGGAGGCCAGAAGGTCGGCGATTTCGTGCTCGCGCCGGTCGGGCGGCCCATCGCCGAGCGCGACGGCGTCCAGGCTGACCAGGCCGATCGGCAGGTCGGCCGCAATCACCTTCCAGGTTGCGCGCGAGGCCGCGAGCTCGCGCTTCAGCCAGGCGAGCTGCTCGGCACCCAAAATCCAGCCGCGGTGATCGCCGCCCTTGTTCCAGCTGTCGTCGCGATAGCTGCGCATGTCGGTCATGAAGACGTCGAGCAGCGGGCCGTAGGCGATCTTGCGATAGACCCGGCCTTGCTGCGCGCCGATATCGCGGATCGGCATGAAGTCGAAGAAGGCGCGGCGGGCGCGCGCGACCAGGCGCGGGGTGCCGTCGTCCTCATGACCGGCCTCGTCATGGCTGCCGGCCGGCGACCAGTCGTTGGTGACCTCGTGGTCGTCCCATTGCGCGAACATCGGCACCTCGGCGTGGAAGGCGCGAAAATTCTCGTCGAAATGGTTGTATTTGTAGTTGCCGCGAAACTGCGCCAGCGTGTGCGCGACCTCGGACTTTTCCTCGGTCACGAGGTTGCGCCAAATCTCGCCGTTCGGCAGCTTCTGCTCGGAAGGAACCGTGCAGTCGGCGTAGATGTGATCGCCGGAGTGGATGAAGAAATCCGGGTGGTTGTCGAGCATGGTGCGATAGCTGCGATAGCCGCCGCGCGAAATGTCGATGCCCCAGCCCTGCCCCGCGACATCCCCGGACCAAACGAACGAGATCGACCGGCCCGCAGCCGGCGCGGTGCGGAAATGGCCGACGCGGCTTTCGCCGGCAATACCGGTCGCGATGTCGTCGAAGCGCACGCGGTAGAAGATATCCTGGCCGGGCGACAGATCGTCCAGCAGCAGCTTTGCGGTGAAATCCGCATCAAGCAGAGCGTCGCGCGAAGCTGACGCGATGATGGTCTTGAAGCTCTCGACGGTCGAACATTCCACCTGCATCCGTGCGGGCCGGTCGGCGCGCGCCCAGATCACGGCGGAGTCGCCAGAGACATCGCCGGACTGGATACCGCCCGCGATCTGCGGCCGGTCGGCGGCGCGGCTGAGGTGTGGCGTTGCGAGCGTGCCGAGCGAGGCGACGGCGAGGCTGGAGGTCGAGCGGACCAGGAATTGCCGCCGGGTCCATGCGCGCGAAGCGCGGAGCGTTGCCATTCAGGAAACCTTCGTCGAATCGCGACGGAAGGTGCCTGCGCTCCTTGACTCCTACCCTTACGGTTTCTTGACCCCGCGCCTACGGTTTTGCGACGTGCCGATGACGGGGGAAGCAGTCGCAGCGAACGGTGCACTCCCTCGCCCCGCTTGCGGGGAGAGGGTCGGGGTGAGGGGGAGTCTCCACGGGGACGGTGAGAGTTAGACTCGCGGAGTCTAGCGCTGCCAGTTGCAGATGCCGCCGGAACGGCATGGCCAGGTCTGGATGCGGGTATCTCTCGCCTGTGCATCCAGCGGATTGCCGCGGCGGTGCGCGAGCTTGGCGCGGGCTGCACCGCGCGGCTGCACGGGCTTGGCGTGCGCGACCTTCGGCTGGGCCACGTGCACGCGCTCGGCCGCGACCTTCTTCGGCACGTCGACCGGCTCGGCGCGCGCGTGCGCGTCATTGCCGCCGCGCGCTTCGAGGGCGACCGGCGCAAACTGCGTCTCGGGCCCGAGACGTTTCGGCGACAGAACGGCCTTCGAAAGGTCGAGGCCGAGATATTCGTCTGGCTTGTAGTCGTCAGCGCGCGCGAAGCCGCCCCATGCGATCACGAGGGCAACGGCAACTGCAAAAGGAACACGTTTCAGGACCACGGACGCCTCCTGAAATTGATTCTGAAAGAGGTAATTTACCTCTATTTAGGAGGCGTCGCGCGCAATTCCAGCGGCCAAGTGCCGCCGTGGTTAAGAAGTTGACGGTGTCAGGCGACCTTTCGCGTCGCCCCCGTCCCATCCAGGAACCCCATCAAACGGCTGCGGATGATCTGTTCCGCCTCGCTCATGATGCGATCGACGAGTTCCTTGCAGGAGGGGATGTCGTGGATCAGGCCGGCGACCATGCCGCAGCTCCACGCGCCGGCGTCCATCTGTCCTTCCAGCATGATCCTGGGATAGACGCCCGCGACCTGATCGTGAATGTCGTCGATATTCAGCTTGTCGCCCTTCTCGCGCTCGATCTCGATGAGGCGATCGACATTGGCGTTCTTCAGCACGCGCTCGGTGTTGCGCAGGCTGCGCATGATCAGGCGCGTGTCGAGCTCGGTCGCGGCGACCAGCGCATTCTTCACATTCTGATGCACGGGCGCTTCCTTGGTGGCGATGAAGCGCGTGCCCATGTTCATGCCGGCGGCACCCAGCGACAATGCCGCGACGAGGCTGCGCCCGTCCGCCATGCCGCCGGAGGCGACGAACGGGATCTTCAACTCCTCCGCCGCGCGCGGCAGCAGGATCATGTTGGGAATGTCGTCCTCGCCGGGATGACCGCCGCACTCGAAGCCGTCGACGCTGACGGCGTCGCAGCCGATCCGCTCCGCCTTGAGTGAGTGACGCACCGAGGTGCATTTGTGGATGACCTTGATGCCCGCCGCCTTCAGCGCCGGCATGTATTGTTCGGGACTGCGGCCCGCGGTCTCCACCGCCTTGATGCCGCCCTCGACGATGGCCGCGATGTATTCCGGATAGGGCGGCGCCGCGAAGGTCGGCAGGAAGGTGAGGTTCACGCCGAACGGCTTGTCGGTCATGTCCCGGCAGCGCGCGATCTCCTTCGCGAGCAATTCCGGCGTCTTCTGCGTGAGGCCGGTGATGATGCCGAGCCCGCCGGCATTGGAGACGGCAGCGGCCAGCTCGGCAAAGCCGACGAAATGCATGCCGCCCTGGATGATGGGGTGCTCGATGCCGAACAGCTCGGTGATCGCGGTCTTCACTTAATTCGCCTCCCGGAATTTGCTCAGGTTGGGTTCAGTCTAGCCGGACTTTTGCGCCGCGGTCACCATTTCTCTCCGAACGGCCGGATCTCCATCTCGAAGGTATAGGTCCGGCCTTCGCCTGACGACCCGCGTCGGTCAATGCCCCCGCGCCGGCGCACCCAGCTTGATCGGCCGCAGCACGGCTGCGGTGGGGATCATCAGCAACGCAATGATCGCCAGCGTCCAGAACACGTCGATATAGGCGAGCAAATCGACCTGCTGCTGCAAGGTGCGGCCGACCCAGGCGAGCGCCTGTGATGCGGCATCGCTCGCATTCGAGCCCTGGGCCTGGAAGTAGCGCGTCATCGCGTCGATGGTCTGCTGATAGCCGAGGTCTGACGGCGCGGCGTGCTCGATCAGGCGGCTCTGGTGGAATTGCTGGCGCTGCGCCAGAACCGTCTGCGCCAGCGCGACGCCCATGGATCCGCCGATGTTGCGGGCGACGTTGATCAGCGCAGAAGCCTGGTTGGTCTTGTCGGGCGGCACGCCATCGTAGGACGCGGTCGTCACTGGCAGGAACAGGAATGGCAGGCCCAGCGCGAGGAAGATGCGCGACAGCGCCGCGTAACCATAGGTGATGTCGCCGGTGAGCCCGGTGAGATGCCACATCGAGAACGCGACGATGGCAGCGCCGAACATGATCAGATATTTCGGCTGCACCGTGCTGACGAGGCGGCCGACCACCGGCATCAGCACCAGGGTCGCGACCCCGCCGGGCGACAGCGCGAGGCCGGCCAGCATTGCCGTGTAGTTCAGCTCGGTCTGGAGCAATTGCGGCAGCAGCTGGGTGGTCAAGATCAGCACCGCGCCCGTACCGAGCATGACCAGGAAGCAGGCGGCGAACTGGCGCCGGCCGAGCAAGCGAAGATCGACGATGGGATCTTCCCGCGTCAGCTCCCACGGGATCAGCGCGACCAGCGAGACCGCGGCCAGCACCGCAAAGACGACGATCATATTCGACCCGAACCAGTCGTTGCGCTGCCCCTCGTCGAGGACGAATTCGAGCGAGCCGAGCCCGATCGCGACGAGCAGGAAGCCGACATAGTCGACGCGCAAGCCCTTGCTCAGCAGCTTCTCCCTCTCCTCCTCCGCGCCCGAGGGCTCCTTGACCAGCGTACCGACCAGGAACAGCGAGAGCAGCCCCATCGGCACGTTGATCAGGAACACCCAGTGCCAGCTGTAGGTATCGGTGATCCAGCCGCCCAGCGTCGGACCGATCACCGGCGCGACCACGACGGCGACGCCGTAGATGGCAAAAGCCTGGCCGCGCTTGTGTGGAGGGAAGGAGTCGGCGAGGATCGCCTGCTCGCTGGTGGCCATGCCGCCGCCGCCGAGCCCCTGCAGGATGCGAAACAGCACCAGCGACTGCAGATTCCAGGCGAAGCCGCACAGCAGCGATGCGATCGAGAAGATCGCGACGCACATCATGTAGAAGCGCTTGCGGCCGATCACCGTCGACAGCCAGCCCGAGATCGACAGCACGATCGCGTTGGCGACGAGATAGCTGGTGATGACATAGGTGCTCTCGTCGATGCCAACCGCGAGCCCGCCGGCGATGTGGCGCAGCGCGACATTGGCGATGGTGGTGTCGAGCACCTCCATGAAGGTCGCGATCGAGACCACGAAGGCGATGAGATAGGGATTATGTCCGCCGGCCGCGGATCGCTCCGGCGACCAGCCGCCCGCGGATGCGCCGCCTTGCGCAGCGTCCGTCATCGCACCCTGGTCCAGAGCACGACCGACATGCCGGGACCGACGGGCAGATTGGCCGGCCAGTTGTCGACCACGATCTTCACCGGCACGCGCTGCACCACCTTGACGTAGTTGCCGGTCGCGTTCTCCGCCGGCAGCAGGCTGAACGCGGTGCCGGAGCCCGGCTGCACGGAATCGACATGGCCCGTGAGCTTGCGGCCGGGATAGGCATCGATGCGGATCTCGACCGGCTGGCCCGGACGCATGTCGCCCAGCTGCGTCTCCTTGTAGTTGGCGACGATCCAGACCTCGTCGGGGACGAACATCATCAGGCTCTGTCCCGCCGTGACGAAGGTGCCCTTGGCGCCCGAGAGCTTGACGACACGGCCCGATTGCGCCGCGACGACGTTGGTGTACTGCAAGTTCAGTTTGGCTTGATCGAGCTGCGCCTGCGACTGCTCAAGCTGCGCCTTGGCACCTTCGAGTTGGGCTTGCAGCGTCTTGATGCCGAGTTGCGCCGAGGTCACCGCGGTCTTGGCGCGTTCGGTGTTGGCCTGCTGCGCCTGAAGATCGGAACGGGTCTGCTGCTGGCGCTGCACGGTGCCGGCACCCTTCTCGACGAGATCCTCGGCGCGCTTGAACTCCTCTTGCGCGAACTGCAGCTGAGCCTGCGCCTGTTCGAGCTGTGCCTGGGCCTGCTTGATCTGCTCCTGCTGCGAATCGATCTGCGCCTCGACATTGGCGATGTTCGCCCTGGCACTGGCGACCTGCGCATTGGCTTGATCAATGGCGATACGGTAGTCGCGCTCGTCGATCCTGGCGAGGAGATCGCCCGCACTGACGTGCTGGTTGTCCGTCACCGGGATGTCGGTCACGTAGCCGCCGACCTTCGAGGCCACCGAAAAGCTACGCGCGGCGACGAAGGCATCGTCGGTGGATTCATAGTGGCGCACCTGCAGCCAATAGAGCAGACCGCCAACGAGTGCGGCGATCAGCACGAAGGCGCCGGCGGTTGCCAGCAGCCAATGCTGACGAAGCCGGTCTCGCAGCGACGGCGCCTTCGCCGGCTGACTGGTCTCGCTCGTATGATCAGGAGGCGTTTTTGGAGCTTCCTTCGCCCTCTGCGGCTGCTCCGCGGACGGCCCACGCTCCCTGGTTTGAGCATCCACGGCCAACACCTTTCTCGGGACTCAACCGGCGGCAGGTGGCAACGAGCCGCCTCGCCCGCCGCGAGCCTAACCGCACCGCCGAAGCATGGTTCCGCCCTGGGAGAGCCCCGCGCCCATTCGTGAACGCCTGCTCAAAAAGAAGCGCGGCACAATGGGTGCCGCGCTCGTCTCTGACGTCTCACGGGAAGCCCGCCTGTCTCAGTGCGTCTTCGTCTCGTGCCATTTCTCGAGATCGGGCTTCTCCTCGTCCGATCCCTGCTCCTTCTCCGGATTGCCCTTCCACGGCTTGTCCGTCTGCCGGTGCGAACCCCAGTCGTTCTGCTGCCGGGGATCGTCGTTAGGCCGTTCCTTGCTCATCGATCTCCCTTTCCGTGAACGTCAAGCAAAGGGAACACCGTAATAGGAGTTGATGCCGCGCACCGCGGCGTCATCACCCCAGTTCCAATCGCTTCGTTCGCCATATTTCGGCGCCCCTTCGAGTTCCTTGGTGGTGATGCCGGTGACATACCCGCCAAGCTCCGTGTCGTATTTCAGCGACTGCCAGGGCAACGGGTAGTGGTCGTTGCCGAGGCCCAGGAATCCGCCGAAGCCAAGCACGGCGTAGGACACCCTGCCGCTGACCTTGTCGATCATCACGCGTTCGATCGAACCGATCCGGTTGCGGTCGGCGCCGTAGACCGACGTTCCCTCGACCTTGTCGCTGCCGATCAGCCGTCCCATCTCGCTGCGGCCCAGCTCGCCTTGATTCAGCATCTTAATCCTCCACTCAGCCAATGTGAATCAACCGGATCAGCAAGCGATCGTTCCGGCGCCGATGTTCCCGGAAGCGGACCAGGAACATCGCAGGGAAGGAGCCGTTCTCTGAACTTCACGCACAACCGAGAGCCACGCGCGATGTCCCAGACCGTCTCCGACTTCATCGTCCAGCGTCTGCATCAATGGGGCGTGCGCCACATCTTCGGCTATCCCGGCGACGGCATCAACGGCGTGTTCGGCGCGATGAACCGGGCCCAAGGCAAGGAAGGCAAGATCGGCTTCGTGCAGGCGCGGCACGAGGAGATGGCGGCATTCATGGCCAGCGCCTACGCAAAATTCTCAGGGCAGCTCGGCGTCTGCATCGCGACCTCGGGCCCAGGTGCCTCGCATCTCATCACCGGGCTCTACGACGCGCTGCTGGATCACCAGCCGGTGCTGGCGATTGTCGGCCAGCAAGCCCGCAACGCCCTCGGCGGGCACTATCAGCAGGAGATCGACCTTCTCTCGATGTTCAAGGACGTCGCCGGTGCCTACGTCATGCAGGCATCCTCGCCTGCGCAAGTGCGACACTTGATCGACCGAGCCGTGCGGATCGCGCTGGCGCGGCGGACCCCGACCGTGATCATCCTGCCCAACGACCTGCAGGAAGAAGCTTTCGAGAGCCCGCCACGTGCACACGGCACGCTGCATTCCGGCATTGGTTATAGCGCGCCCAGCATCATGCCGCGTGAGGCCGATCTCGATCGCGCCGCGGAAGTGCTGAATGCCGGCAAGAAGGTCGCGATGCTCGTCGGCGCCGGCGCACTTGGCGCCACCGACGAGGTGATCGCCGTCGCTGACCGGCTCTCGGCCGGTTGCGCCAAGGCGTTGCTCGGCAAGGCAGCGCTGCCCGACGACCTGCCGTGGGTCACCGGCTCGATCGGCCTGCTCGGCACCGAGCCCAGCTACAACATGATGATGGAATGCGACACGCTGTTGATGGTCGGCTCTGCCTTCCCCTATGCCGAGTTCCTGCCGAAGGAAGGCGCAGCGCGCGGCGTGCAGATCGACATCGACGCCGGCATGATGTCGATCCGCTTTCCCATGGAGGTCGGCCTCGTGGGCGACGCCGCTGAGACGCTGCGCGCACTGTTGTCGCGGCTCAAGCCCAAGAGCGACCGCGCCTGGCGCCAGGGTATCGAAGACGACGTCGCGACATGGTGGAAAACGCTGGATGGCCGGGCACATCAGCCGGCAGCGCCCGTCAATCCGCAGCTCGTCGCCTGGGAATTGTCCCCGCGCCTGCCCGACCGTGCGATCATCGCCAGCGATTCCGGCTCCTGCGCCAATTGGTTCGCCCGCGACCTGAAGATGCGCCGCGGCATGACGGCCTCGCTCTCCGGCGGCCTCGCCTCGATGGGCGCCGCGGTACCCTATGCGCTCGCCGCCAAATACGCCCATCCGGACCGTCCCGTGATCGCCCTCGTCGGCGACGGCGCGATGCAGATGAACAACATGGCCGAATTGATCACCGCCGCGAAATACTGGCGCTCCTGGCGCGACCCGCGTTTCATCGTCTGCGTCTTCAACAACGAGGACCTCAACCAGGTGACCTGGGAGCAGCGCATCATCAACGGCGATCCCAAATTCGAAGCCTCGCAGCGCATTCCCGACGTCTCCTATTCACGCTTCGCCGAGCTCATCGGCCTGCGTGGCATCTTCGTCGACAGCCCACAGCTGCTCGGCTCGGCCTGGGAGCAGGCGCTGGGAAGCGAGATGCCCGTCGTGCTGGAGGTGAAGACCGATCCCGAAGTGCCGCCGCTGCCGCCGCATATCACGCTTCAGCAGGCCAAGAACTTCTCGCTCGCCCTCTTGAAGGGCGACCCGAACGAGAGCGGGATGATCAAGGGGGCAGCGCGGCAGGTGCTCGAAACGATCCTGCCCGGAAAGCAATGAGGTCAACCATGAGCGACTTTCGCGACATCCAGCACGGCGTCAACGATCCCGTCGACGGCGTCGACGTGAAATACCATTTCAACGACAACAAGACTCCGCACGAGCGCGCGCAGCACCATGCCGATGTGCGTGCCGACGCCACGGCTGCCCCCGCCGAGCCGTTTCTGCCGGAGCGGCTTCGACGCAAACCGACCGATCCGATCAATCCGCGCACCGGGCGGAATCCGACGGATTAGTCGTTAGGAACCTCGGTGCATGCGACGTGTTGATCGGCGCAACACCGCGCGGCAAGAGGCCGCGCGCCCCACTCGGAGGGACCGAACCATGAAACGTACCATCATCGCCCTTGCCTGCGTGCTTGTCGCAGGGCCAGCGCTCGCCCAATCTCTTGGCGAGAAGACCGGCGTCAATTCGGCGCTCGGCGTCGCGCCAACGACTGCCGACTTCGTCAAGCAGGTCGCCATCAGCGACATGTTCGAGATCGAGTCGAGCAAGCTTGCCACGCAAAAGGGCAACGCGCAGGAGAAGAGCTTCGCGCAACAGATGGTGACCGACCACACCAAGACCAGCACCGAGCTCAAGGGCCTCGTCGGTGACGGCAAGGTGCAGGCGACCCTTCCGACGGCGCTCGACAGCTCGCACCAGAGCAAGCTCGACAAGCTCAAGAGCGCGAACGGCAAAGACTTCAGCTCGGACTACAATTCCTATCAGGTGAGCGCCCATGAGGATGCCGTGTCGCTGTTCGAGCGCTACGCCAAGGGCGGCGACAATTCCGCGCTGAAGGATTGGGCCGGCAAGACGCTGCCGGCGCTCAAGCACCATCTCGACATGGCCAAGGAGCTCGGCAAGGCGCCGAGCGTCGGCCAGGCGAAGTAAACGTTGAACGAGGGCGCCGGCTTGGCCGGCGTCCTCTGCGTCCTGGCAATGATGCCTGTCTCCGATCACAAACATCGCGGAGAGCATCATGGCCCAGCAGGACAAGACCTCAATATCCAGCCGGCACGTCGCTCGCGCCGCGAGCACGACGCTCGCCGCGGCTACGCTGGCGTCTTCGACCGCGAAAGGAGATTCGCACATGGCCGAGCAGCCGCTGATCGATCCCGTCGGCCGCTTTCCGAAGCCGCCGTTCAAAAAGCAGTCGCAGCCCTGGCCGGGCCTCGCCGGCAAGATGGAGCCGCGGCCGGACCATGGCGAGACCAGTTACAAGGGCTCCGGTCGGCTCGCCGGCCGCAAGGCGCTGATCACCGGCGGCGATTCCGGCATGGGCCGCGCCGCCGCCATTGCGTATGCGCGTGAAGGCGCCGACGTCGCCATCAATTATCTGGCGGCGGAAGAGCCGGATGCACAGGAGGTGATCGCGCTGGTCAAGAAGGAAGGTCGCACCGGGCTGGCGATCCCCGGCGATCTTCAGGAGGAAGCCTTCTGCAAAAGGCTGGTCGAGCAGACCGTGCAGGGCCTTGGCGGTCTCGACATCATCGTCAACAATGCCGCCCGGCAGCAGGCGCGCGGCTCCATCCTCGACGTCTCCTCGCAGGACTTCGACGCGACCATGAAGACCAACATCTACGCGCCGTTCTGGATCATCAAGGCGGCGCTGCCGCATCTCAAGCCCGGATCCTGCATCATCGGCACGACCTCCGAGCAGGCTTACGATCCCTCGCCCGATCTCTACGATTATGCGCAGACCAAGGCGGCGACGACGAATTATGTGAAGGCGCTGGCCAAGCAGCTCGCCTCGAAGGGCATCCGCGTCAACGGCGTGGCGCCGGGGCCGATCTGGACGCCGCTCCAGGTCTCCGGCGGCGCCACGATGGAGAAGCTCGAAAAATTCGGCGGCATGACGCCGCTCGGCCGCCCGGGCCAGCCGGTCGAACTCGCCTCGATCTACGTGCAGCTTGCCGCCGCCGACGCCAGCTATGCGACCGGTCAGGTCTATGGCGCTGCCGGCGGATCCGGGCAGCCATAATCGCAGCGCCGTGGGCCTGATGCCACGCGGCAGAGCCCAGGAACCTTCCTTGTTTCCCGGCTTTACAAATTTGTCATTGAGAACATCTCGCCTGCTGACCGATGGCGCTCGTAACAGTCAAACCCACCCGGATCGACACGGCGATCGCGAACGAGATCGCACACAACACCAACTCGGGGCTCGAGCATGCCGCCCAGACATTGACCTGGGGTGCCGACGAGCATGTGCTCATCGCGCTGGCCGCTGCGGGATGGCTCTACACCCGGCTGCGGCACCCGCAGCAGCGTCCAGTTGCAGATCACGTTCTGATGGTCTCGCTGGCGACAGCCATACTGCCGCATGTTCTGAAGTCCGTGTTCGATCAGACCAGGCCGGACCGGCTGACGGTCACCGGCCATTGGCGCGGCGTCCCCTTCTCGGGGCGATCCCGCGACGCATTTCCCTCCGGTCACGCCGTGCATATGGGCGCGCTCGCCTCGGCGGCCGGCCTGTTGCCGCCTGCCCGGCGTCGGGCGGTCCGCGCCCTTGCCGTGGTGCTATCGTTGACGCGCGTCGTGGTGCTGGCGCATTGGGCCAGCGATGTGGTGGCGGGCTTTACGCTTGGCGTCGCCGTCGAGCGACTGTTCAGGCCGTTCACGCTGGCGAAACGGCGGCCTAAAGCGTCACGGATACGGCCATGACCGAATATCTCCTGCGCTTCATCGCCGGCGGCCTGATCGTCTCTGCCTTCGCGATCCTGGGCGACATGCTGCGACCGAAGAGCTTTGCCGGCCTGCTCGGCGCGGCGCCGTCGGTCGCGCTGGCCACCCTCAGCATCGCTGTCGTCCAGCACGGCCCGCAATATGTCGCCGCCGAAAGCTGGACGATGATCTATGGTGCCATCGCACTCGGCTGCTACAGCATTGTCGTCTGCCATCTCCTGATGAGGTTTCACTTCTCCGCACTGCCAGCCACCATCCTCGCTTTTGCCGCATGGCTCGTCGTCGCCTTCGCTCTGCTCGCGGGTTTCGGAGGTGCTGCCTGATGCTGGTCAAACTGTCTACATCGGCGCTCAAACAGACGCGGTGGTACGAGTATGGTGTCCGCTTTCTGCTCGGCGGACTGGCGACGGTCCTCGCGGGGGCCGTGACCACAGGTTTCGGCGTCTCCGTCGGCGGCCTCTTCCTCGCGCTCCCCGCCATCTTCTGCGCCAGCGCAACGCTGATCGAAAGCCATGAGCGGCGCGCCAAGGAAAAGGCCGGCCTCAGCGGAGACAGACGCGGACAGCAGGCCGCAGCCCTCGATGCCGCCGGTGCCGGCCTGGGAAGCATCGGCCTGGCGGCATTCGCTGCAGTCTTTTACGTCGTGGTTTCGACAACCGTGATCGGGGCGTTCGTCGCCGCCATCCTGATATGGGCGGCCGTGTCGGTGTCGGCGTGGTGGCTGCGGCGAAAGCTTCGCATCACCTCGCGCACCACGCAGACCGAACGCATGGGGCCATCAGCGAGGCGCCGCGGCCTCTTCCCGTAGCATCAGAAAGCCATACATCTCGGCGGCAGTCTGAAGCTGATCGATGCGCGCGAGAACAACGTCACGCTGGCGGCCGTCCGGCAGGTCCGACAATTCGTGCTCGAGCCGCAGCTTCTGCGCCCTGAGACGCTGCTCGAATGTGTGTGGCTCAGATCGTCTTCGCATCTTCCGTCCTCGGTGGCTGCAGACCCGGGCTGTTGGCCCAGCGCTCGACTTGCTCGATGACCTTCTGGTGGCTCGGACGCACCGGCTTGGGGGCTTCCGGCTCTTCGGAAAGCTTACGGGGCAACCTGACTTCGTCAGTCATGGCTTCTCTCCCTTTTCAAGAGAATGCGCCATCGCGAAAGACGTTCAATAATAACTCATTGATTTTGCTATATTTTCATACTCATTTGGCGTTTTTGTCGACTCTTGTGGAACTCCCGCCAAGTTGGTTTGTTGAGTAACCTACTCAACCTACTCAATTTGCGTGATCGACCATGAACGACCTTCGCGCCGAGCGCCTTCAGGTCATGCTCTCGCCGGAAGAGTTGGCCGCCGTTGACGATTTCCGGTTCAAGCATCGCATGCCGACGCGGGCGGCAGCGGTCCGCGAACTGCTCAAGTTCGGACTGGCCGCCGTCGGCGTCGACGCAGCCGCGGGTGTGAAGTCGAGCAGCTTCGGCGTGTTCGGCCGCGGGCCGGAGGGACATACGCAGGAAGATCCCGAGAACGGCACCGGGGGCTGACCCGCAAGAACCGTCCATAAGCGAACGACCCCGGCACGGTGGGTGCCAGGGCCGTCCTTGGAGATTGCTTCCGGCGCACCGGGGGCATGACAACCGGAAGCAACCTGTCGACGCGTCGCGCGAAGATTTGTTCCTCGCGCTAATCCGTTGCGTCTAAATCACGATGCGATGAGGATGAATCGTCATCGCGCTTTAGGTTGTTCAAGCATGATCTTTTCGGAAAACCGCCGCGCACTTTTCCGGATCGTGCTCTAGCCGCTCGGCGCGTCGCCGGAATCGTCCGGCGTCATGCCTGAGCCCGGGGTCTTGCTGTTGTCGTTCAGCTTGGGATCGCGCGTCGCCTCCCGCGACGGTGAGCCTTTCGAACCCGTCTTTTGCGGATCCGTCTTGTGCACGGACTGCGCGCGCTGCTTGTCGCGCGGCTGTTCCTCCGCCCGTTTGTCCTTGACGATGCCGTGGTCGGAATGGGCCATGATGTGCTTCGCCTCTCTCTGATGTGTCGAAGCGCTTACGCACTGCGGCGTCGAATGTTCCGGCGCAGCGCTAGCTGTGCGCCGCGTGGACCGCAGCCGATGCGTTCTCCAGATGAACCTGACGCACCGTCGTCACCGTCGCGAACGCGACCGACACACCAAAGGCGAGAATGAGTGAAAGAAGAGCCAGACGTGGAGCCATTACCAAACCTCCTTCTGGAAGCGAAAACCAACGCGATCGACTATTCCCTGATCATCCTGGATTGGTCACTTGGTTTCCGTGAGCGGTCTCACACGCGGATTCACGAAAAGAAGCCCTCACGCATCCCGCTTTTGAGGGAAACGGACCATGACGGGCGGAATTTCGCCATCGAGCCAATCCTGCTCGTGAGCGAGCGCCGTCCAGGCGTCCGCCATGCGCGAAAAGCGCTTGTGCGCGGGTTGTCCCTCGGCGCGCTCAGCGAGCTGAAGACAGTTGTCGGCATTATCCCTGAAGATGTCAGACTGTTTCATCTTGAAGACGTGGGGACGGAACTCTCGCGTCGCAACCCGCTTGCCGGATCGTAATGTTCAGGGAACTTCGCTCGCCATTGGCTGTTTGATATCGATGCGAGTTTCCGTCGCGATCGTCCTGGCATTCATCAGCACCGCAGCGCTTGCCGACAGCACCGGTGAACGAAAGTCTGGCGACCGCCCTCCGAGCGCAACCGACGTCATCAGCGGCCTCTATAATTTCAGCCGCTTCCAGCAAGGCCTCCTGGAGAGCACCGATCTGAAGGGCAACGCCGAGGTCAAGAACCTCGCCGCCTTGCGTGCCGAGGAAGCTGTCAAGCGCGACAAGGCGCTGAAGCAGATCCAGGAGGCGATCGGCGCGGAGCCGCGCGTCGACAAGACGATGTCGGTTAGCGCGGGCTTGGTCGAGCCTGAAACATCGGACGGACCGACTTACGTCCGAAGCTTCTATGCCTCGCAGATTCCCGAATATGAATCGGCCATCGAGCTGCTCGAACGCTATCTGAAGGCGCCCGACAATGCGGCGCTCGCAACGTTTGCGCGCGAGCAGCTCCCGATGCTGCGCGCGCAAGTCAAGGACGCCGGGCGTACCATGGCGGACAAGTAGCCCCTCTATTTATGTTGCTGGCTCTGCGGTCGCACGGTGCGGTCGCTCTCCGGCATCCGGTCGCGGCCCGCATCCCCATTGTCGTCCTTGCCGCCCGAAGACGAGGTGCCGCTGCCGCTCGGGTTCGACCGGGTCGCCGCTCCCGTGGTCGGTGTATCCGCCTTCGGGCTGGCGGAGCTCGCGGCGGGATCGCCGGTCACCGCCCCGCGGCCGCTGGGCGCTCCGCCCTGCGCCAAGGCTGACCCGGCAAACAGCATGACGACGATCGCGGCAAGTCCTGCTTTCATATCCGTTCTCCCTGTCGTTGCGGGCTAACCGCGCGGCCTGGCGCTCGTTCCGAAGGATGGTGGTGACGGACGAACGGGCCGCGGGACCGCGGTCCCCATCTCTTTTTCCGATTCGCATGGAACTAATTCGGCGGATCGTGGTTATATCGGCCGGGCTGAGCAAAGCAGGTTCCATTTGCTGGCGCTGCAACGTTGGCGCTTGATTTCGAATTTGGCTGACGCTCTATTTTGACCAATCGCGTCGGGCCTTGGATTCGGCCGACATCTGCGGGGGAATCAGTATGAGCGACCTCGATCCCGGATCTGCATCAAGGTCCGGTCGTCGCGTCCCAAAGCCAAAACCCAACGGTGTATCGGATCCGGATTCCCGGGCCGAATTGCTGCTCGCCCTGCAGGCCATGCGCAGCGGCGATTTCTCCGTCCGCATGAGCGGCGACTATCTCGGCATCGACGGCAAGATCGCCGACACTTTTAATGAAATCATCGCCGCCAACCAGCGTATGGCGCAGCAGCTCGAGCTGGTCGGCCAGGTGGTCGGCCGCGAGGGCAAGACCCGCCAGCGCGTGAAATTCGGCCTCGCCTCGGGCTCCTGGGCCGACATGGAAGGCTCCGTCAACACGCTGATCGACGATCTGTTGTGGCCGACCCGCGAGGTGACGCGTGCGGTCGCCGCGGTGGCGCAAGGCGACCTGCTCCAGACCGTCAAGCTCGACGTCGATGGCCGTCCGCTCCGGGGCGAATTCCTGCAGTCGGCGACCATCGTCAACACCATGATCAAGCAGCTCGGCGTGTTCACCTCCGAGGTGACGCGCGTGGCGCGCGAGGTCGGCACCGAAGGCAAGCTCGGCGGCCAGGCCCAGGTGCCGGAAGTGACCGGCGTCTGGAAGGACCTCACCGAGAGCGTCAACTCGATGGCGAACAACCTGACCAACCAGGTTCGCAACATCGCCGAGGTGACGATCGCGGTCGCCAACGGTGACCTCTCCAAGAAAATCACGGTCGACGTCCGCGGCGAGATCCTTCAGCTCAAGGAAGCCATCAACACGATGGTGGACCAGCTCCGCTCCTTCGCCTCCGAAGTGACGCGCGTGGCGCGCGAGGTCGGCACCGACGGCAAGCTCGGCGGCCAGGCCATCGTGCCCGGCGTTGCCGGCACCTGGAAGGACCTCACCGACTCCGTCAACGCGATGTGCGGCAACCTGACCGCACAGGTCCGCAACATCGCCAACGTCACCACCGCCGTGGCGCGCGGCGACCTGTCGCGCAAGATCACGGTGGACGTGCGCGGCGAGATCCTGGAGCTGAAGGACACCATCAACACCATGGTGGACCAGCTCAATTCGTTCGCCTCGGAAGTGACGCGCGTCGCGCGCGAGGTCGGCACCGAAGGCAAGCTCGGCGGCCAGGCGCAGGTGCCCGGCGTCGCCGGCACCTGGAAGGACCTCACCGACAACGTCAACTTCATGGCCTCGAACCTGACCGCGCAGGTCCGCAACATCGCCGACGTCGCCACCGCCATCGCGAGCGGCGACCTCTCGAAGAAGATCACGGTGAACGTCTCGGGCGAAATCCTTCAGTTGAAGGAGACGCTCAACACCATGGTCGACCAGCTCAACGCGTTTGCCGGCGAAGTGACGCGCGTCGCGCGCGAGGTCGGCACCGAGGGCCGGCTCGGCGGCCAGGCCAACGTGCTCGGCGTCGCCGGCACCTGGAAGGACCTCACCGAAAGCGTCAACTCGATGGCGTCGAACCTGACCGCCCAGGTCCGCAACATCGCCGAGGTGACCACCGCGGTCGCCGGCGGCGACTTGTCGAAGAAGATCACCGTGGACGTGCGCGGCGAGATCCTGGAGCTGAAGGACACCATCAACACCATGGTGGACCAGCTCAACGCCTTCGCCGGCGAGGTCACGCGCGTCGCCCGCGAGGTCGGCACCGAAGGCAAGCTGGGCGGCCAGGCCGTCGTGCGCGGCGTCGGCGGCACCTGGAAGGACCTCACCGACAGCGTCAACTCGATGGCCTCGAACCTCACCGGCCAGGTCCGCAACATCGCCGAGGTCGCGACCGCGGTCGCCAAGGGCGATTTGTCGAAGAAGATCACGGTGAACGTGTCGGGCGAAATCCTTCAGCTGAAGGAAACGCTCAACACGATGGTCGACCAGCTCAACGCCTTCGCCGGCGAAGTCACGCGCGTCGCGCGCGAGGTCGGCACCGACGGCAAGCTCGGCGGCCAGGCCGGCGTGCCCGGCGTCGCCGGCACCTGGAAGGACTTGACCGACTCCGTGAACTCGATGGCGGGCAACCTCACCGCCCAGGTCCGCAACATCGCCGAGGTCGCGACCGCGATCGCCGGCGGCGACCTGTCGCGCAAGATCACCGTGGACGTGCGCGGCGAGATCCTGCAGCTGAAGGACACGCTGAACACGATGGTCGACCAGCTCAACCGCTTCGCGGGCGAGGTGACGCGCGTGGCGCGCGAGGTCGGTACCGAAGGCCGCCTTGGCGGTCAGGCCAACGTGCCCGGCGTCGCCGGCACCTGGAAGGACCTCACCGACAGCGTGAATTCGATGGCGGGCAACCTCACCGCCCAGGTCCGCAACATCGCCGAAGTGACCACTGCCGTCGCGCGCGGCGACCTGTCGCGCAAGATCACCGTCGACGTGAAGGGCGAAATCCTCGAGCTCAAGAACACCATCAACACCATGGTGGACCAGCTCAACGGTTTTGCCGGCGAAGTCACGCGCGTGGCGCGCGAGGTCGGCACCGAAGGCAAGCTCGGCGGCCAGGCCGAAGTGCCGGGCGTTGCCGGCACCTGGAAGGACCTCACCGACAACGTCAACTTCATGGCCTCGAACCTGACGGCCCAGGTCCGCAACATCGCGGAGGTCGCGACCGCGATCGCCGGCGGCGACCTGTCGAAGAAGATCACGGTGGACGTGCGCGGCGAGATCCTGCTGCTCAAGGACACCTTGAACACCATGGTCGAGCAGCTGCGCTCCTTCGCCGCGGAAGTGACGCGCGTCGCGCGCGAGGTCGGCACCGAAGGCCGGCTCGGCGGTCAGGCCGTGGTGCCCGGCGTCGGCGGCACGTGGAAGGATCTGACCGACAACGTCAACCTTTTGGCGGCGAACCTCACCACCCAGGTCCGCAACATCGCCGAAGTGACCACGGCGGTCGCGCGCGGCGACCTGTCGCGCAAGATCACCGTCGACGTGAAGGGCGAAATCCTCGAGCTGAAGAACACCATCAACACCATGGTGGACCAGCTCAACGCCTTCGCCGGCGAAGTCACGCGCGTGGCGCGCGAGGTCGGCACCGAGGGTAAGCTGGGCGGTCAGGCGCAGGTGCCCGGTGTTGCTGGTACCTGGAAGGATCTCACCGACACCGTGAACCTGATGGCTGCGAACCTGACCGAGCAGGTGCGCGGCATCGTCAAGGTGGTGACCGCGGTCGCCAACGGCGACCTCAAGCAGAACCTGACGATGAAGTCGCGGGGCGAGGTCGCCGCTCTCGCCGATACCATCAACAACATGACCGAGACGCTCGCGACCTTCGCCGACCAGGTGACGTCGGTGGCACGCGAGGTCGGCGTCGAAGGCCGGCTCGGCGGTCAGGCCAACGTGCCGGGCGCAGCCGGCACCTGGAAGGACCTCACCGGCAACGTGAACCTCCTGGCGGCCAACCTCACCTCGCAGGTGCGCGCGATCGCGGAAGTCGCGACCGCCGTCACCAAGGGCGACCTGACGCGATCGATCCAGGTCGATGCCCGCGGCGAAGTCGCCGAGCTGAAAGACAACATCAACACGATGATCACGAATCTCCGTCTCACGACGGACGTGAACACCGAGCAGGACTGGCTGAAGACCAACCTCGCCAAATTCACCAACATGCTGCAGGGCCAGCGCGACCTCACCACCGTCGGCCGGCTCTTGCTCACCGAGCTGTCGCCGCTGGTGAACGCCCATACCGGCGTGATCTACCAGATCGAGAGCGAGGACAATCCGCAGCTCCTGCTGCTCGCCTCCTACGCCAGCGACGGCATCTATCCGTATCAGCGCGTGCTGCAGTTCGGCGACGGCCTGATCGGCCAGTGCGCGCTCGACAAGCGGCCGCGCGTGGTCGCGGACATTCCGTCCGACGTGGTGCCGATCAACTCGGCGCTGTTCCGCGTCGCACCGAAGAACCTCGTCGTGCTGCCGGTGCTGTTCGAGGGCCAGGTCAAGGCCGTGATCGAGCTCGCCTCGCTCGTCTCCTTCACGACCTCGCAGATGACCTTCCTGGAGCAGCTCACCGACTCCATCGGCATCGTGCTCAATTCGATCGAAGCGACCATGCAGACCGAAGGCCTGCTCAAGCAGTCGCAGCAGCTTGCCGGCGAGCTCCAGACCCAGCAGCGCGAATTGCAGCAGACCAACGACCAGCTCGAACAGAAGGCGCAGCAGCTCGCCGAGCGCAACGTCGAGGTCGAGCGCAAAAATCAGGAGATCGAGCAGGCCCGCCGCGCCCTCGAGGAAAAGGCGACCGAGCTCGCGCTGACCTCGAAGTACAAGTCCGAATTCCTCGCCAATATGAGCCACGAGCTGCGCACGCCGCTGAACTCGATCCTGATCCTGGGACAGCAGCTCACCGACAATCCGGACGGCAACCTCTCGGCCAAGCAAGTCGAATTCGCCCGCACCATCCACGGCGCCGGCACCGACCTGCTCAATCTCATCAGCGACATTCTGGATCTGTCCAAGATCGAATCCGGCACGGTGACGGTCGACGCCGAGGAAATCCTAACCGCGAACCTGCTGGAGACCGTCGGACGGCCGTTCCGGCACGAGGCGGACAACCGCAATCTGTCATTCAAGATCGACGTCGATCCGGCCCTCCCACGCAGCATCGTCACCGACTCCAAGCGCCTGCAACAAGTCCTGAAGAACCTGCTCTCCAACGCCTTCAAGTTCACCGCCGAAGGCGAGGTACGCCTCAATGTCACCGCCGCGGTCGGCGGCTGGGGAGCGGATCACCCGGTGCTGAATTCCGCGCCGGCCGTGATCGCGCTCGAAGTGTCCGACACCGGCATCGGCATTCCCGTGGAGAAGCAGAAGCTGATCTTCGAGGCGTTCCAGCAGGCCGATGCCGGCACCAGCCGGAAATATGGCGGCACCGGCCTTGGGCTTGCGATCAGTCGCGAACTGGCAAGCCTGCTCGGCGGCGAAATTCATCTGCGCAGCTCGCCGGGCAAGGGCTCCTCGTTCACGCTGTATCTGCCGCTCAAATATTCGGGCCCGACGCTCGCACCGCGCGCCGCACCTGCGTCGCAGCAACACAACCAGCCGCCGGCGCTGCAGCCGGCCGCGCCGGAGCAACAGCGCGTCATCGAGCAGCTTCCCGACGACCGGCTCAACCTCGAGCCTGGCGACAGCATCCTCCTGATCGTCGAGGACGACCCGCATTACGCCCGCGTGCTGGTCGACCTCGCGCGCGACAAGGGATTCAAGGTTCTGGTCGCCGCCCGCGGTGCCGAGGCGCTGGAGCTTGCCAAGCAATACCAGCCGCGAGCAGTCTCGCTCGACGTGTTCCTGCCCGACATGCTCGGCTGGACCGTGCTGAGCCAGCTCAAGCACAATCCGCTGACCCGCCACATCCCCGTGCAGATCATCACGCTCGACGAGGACCGCCAGCATGCGCTGGCGCGTGGCGCGTTCTCCTTCGTCAACAAGCCGACGACGACCGAGGGCGTCTCGGCCGCGCTGACGCAGATCAAGGAATATGCGCGTCCCAGGCGCAAGCGGCTCTTGATCGTCGAGGACAATGAGGCCGAGCAGCTTTCGATCCGCGAGCTGCTGCACCACGACGACATCGAGATCGTGACGACCGACACCGGCGCCGGCGCGCTGTCGACCCTGCGGGAGGCGCCCTGCGACTGCGTGGTGCTCGACCTCAGGCTGCCCGACATGAGCGGCTTCGAGGTGCTGGACCAGATCCGCAACGACGAGGCGCTGTCCAACGTTCCGGTCGTGGTCTTCACCGGCCGCGAGCTTTCGGCGGAGGAGGATGCGGAACTCCACACCATGGCGCGCAGCATCGTGGTCAAGGGCGTGGAATCGCCAGAGCGCCTGCTCGACGAGACCGCGCTGTTCCTGCACCGCGTGATCACGGAGCTTCCGGTCGAGAAGCAGCGCATGCTGGAGAAGCTGAACAGTTCCGACGAGGATTTGATCGGCAAGACTGCGCTTCTCGTCGACGACGACGCCCGCAATATTTTCGCGCTGTCGAGCGTGCTGGAACGGCGCGGCATGAAGGTGCTGACCGCCACGACCGGCCGTGAAGCCGTCACCCTGGTCGGATCCAATCCGGAGATCGCCATCGTTCTGATGGACATCATGATGCCGCAGATGGATGGCTACCAGACCATCGGCGTCATTCGCGAAAACCCGGCCTTCGCCCGCCTTCCGATCATCGCGCTGACCGCCAAGGCGATGAAGGGTGACCGGGAAAAATGCCTCGAAGCCGGCGCGTCCGATTACCTCGCCAAACCCGTCAACACCGATCAATTGCTGCTTGCGATCCGCATGTGGCTGCACCGCTGAGTTGGGCCCGCGAATGGACCACGAAAAGGTCAACATCCTGCTCGTCGACGACCAGCCGGCCAAGCTGCTCGCCTATGAGGTGATCCTGAAGGAACTCGGCGAGAACCTCGTGATTGCTTCGTCCGGACGCGAGGCGCTGGAGGTGCTGCTCAAGACCGAGATCGCGGTGATCCTGGTCGACGTCTGCATGCCCGAGCTCGACGGCTTCGAGCTCGCCGCGATGATCCGCGAGCATCCGCGCTTCCAGAAGACCGCGATGATCTTCATCTCCGCCATCCAGGTCAGCGACATCGACCGGTTGCGCGGCTACGAGATGGGCGCGGTCGACTACGTGCCGGTCCCGGTCGTGCCGGAGGTGCTGCGCGCCAAGATCAAGGTGTTTGCCGAGCTGTACCGCAAGACCCGCGAGCTGGAACGGCTGAACCAGGAGCTCGAGGACCGTGTCCGCGCGCGCACGGCGGAACTGGAGAACTCCACCGCGAAGCTGCGCGAGAGCGAGCAGCGGCGCAGCATGGCCATCGCCGCCGGCAAGATGGGCTCCTGGGATTGGGACTGGATCAGCGGCGACTGGATGTGGGACGAGGGGCAGTATCGCATCTTTGGCGTCGGCCCGGAGAGCTTCGAGGTCAATCCGGCCAACGTTCAGGCGCTGTTGCATCCCGACGACGTCGATCAGTTGCGCAAGGCGATCGCCGAGTTCAACAAGGGCACGCGGGCCTATGAGACCGAATTTCGCATTGTGCGGCCCGACAGCGAGGTGCGCTGGTGCGTCGGCACGGCGGCCGCGACGGTCGACGACAGCGGTCGTGTCGTGCGCGTGAGCGGCGTCACCGTGGACATCACCGAACGCAAGCGAGCCGAGGAACGGCAGAATCTGCTGGCGCGGGAAGTCGATCATCGCGCCAAGAATGCGCTGGCGCTGGCGCAGTCGATCGTGCGCCTTACCCGTGCTGACGAGGTCAAGGCCTATGTCAACGCCGTCGAGGGGCGCATCAATGCGCTGGCGCGCGTGCACACCATCCTGTCGCTATCGAGCTGGCAGGGCGCGGAGCTCTCCAAGCTGATCGACGAGGAGCTTGCGCCCTATTCGCTCGGCGGACAGATCGTATTGGCGGGTCCGGAGGTCCAGTTGGTGCCGGCGACGGCCCAGACGCTGGCGCTGGCGTTGCACGAGCTCTTCACCAACTCGGCCAAGTATGGCGCACTCTCGACCAGGTCGGGACGGCTCATGATCGGCTGGCAAGTCGAGGACCAGCTGCTGACGCTGAGCTGGGAAGAGTCCGGCGGTCCGCTCGTCATGACCCCGAAATCCCGCGGCTTCGGCACGCGGAGCCTGCTCGCGAGCGTCGAGTCCCAGCTCGGCGGACAGGCGCAATTCGATTGGCGAGCCGAAGGACTGTTGTGCCGCCTCAAGGTGCCGCTGACACGCAAGACGGCGACGACCGCCCCCGGAAAATTCGACGGCCCCAGCTCAGCCGAATTGCAGCGCGCCTCGGGCTAAAGCGCGATGCGATCAGGATGAATCGTCATCGCGCTTTGGTTTGCTGTTTGAGCATGATCTCTTCGGAAAACCGCTGCGCACTTTTCCGGATCATGCTTTAGCCCGACGCCGCCATCCTGGTTTGCCGCGGCGGCCGCGCTTCCTCGGCGAGGCGTCCTTCGAGCCAGGCTTCCGTCTGAGCGAGATCGCGTAGCGCCCTCGCGTAGCGGCGGGCCGCACTTCGCTCCGCACCGCGCGGCAGTTTGCGGGCCTTGCGCAGCATGTCCGCAGCCGCGTTGCGATAGGCCAGCGAGCGGTAAAGAAAGACTACCTTACCCATATCGAATGTTCCCGTTTTGCCGACGCTTATCCTCGCAGGCCCGGCATGAACGTCGGATGAAGCCGGTGATGACAATTCCTTCATGCGTTTGGAACCGGTGAATATCGTCCGCGTTTGCATGTCAGTTCGGGATGCAGTTCCCATGCGCGCAAAAAAGTCGTCGGACCTGATCTCTCCCACCGGCCTCATCAAGCTGATGACGCATGCGATGATGGGCGCAGCCCTCGGCCTCGCCTTCAGCCTCACGCTGATCCTGTCCAATCCCGCCGTCGCCAGGCTGCTCGATCACGGCGGAAGCCAGGCCGCAATCGTCTTCGCCCTCACATTGGTGACGACGTTCGCGATCGGCGCGACACTCACCGGCGTCGTGTTCATCCTTGCAGAGGACAAGCAATCTTGATGCGTGCGTGCGGCGCGGCAGATGCGTTTGTCGGGAACTCCTTCGGCAAATGGCGGTTGGCTGCCTGCGTCAATTTAACTCAGGGAGTTCCCCGCATGACAACGGCAAAGCTCGTTCTCACCGCAATGCTGGCCACCGGCCTCGCCGCCGCGCCGCTCGCCGCACAGGCCAAGTCGCACAAGGCCAAACACGGATCATCGATGTCGTCCTCGCAGACCACGGGCGCCAACACCAAGGCCTCGAAGGGCGCGGATCCTTCCGGCCAGGGCGGCTCCGGTCCCGGCTCGGACCAGGGCGGCACCATGACGAACAAGAGCAGCAAGGGCATGAGCAATACCAAGTGAGCTCAGGCCGACATGACATCAAAAGCCCCGCGGCGACGCGGGGCTTTTTTCTTGTTCTTGATGCGGGATCGGCAATCGAGCGCCACATCGTCGAGCGCCCGCGTCAGCTCGTTACGGGCGACGCGTTTCAGAGTTGAGCGCGCGGCTCGCAGCATTCGTCTTCACGAGTTGCTCGAGCTGCGCCCGCTTGCGTCCGATCAGAAGCTGGGCCGCAGCATCGTCGAGCCCCGCACGCTGCAATTGCCGGATGGCCGAGCCCAATTCGAGAATCTCGGCGCGCAACCTCAAGATCCGGTAAGTGTCCGGGTCTTCCTCCACGGCGGCCCCCAAAAGGTTTCAGCGCCGCGTGCTCGCGCGCTCGGGATTGCCGGCTGTCTTCACGAGACGAAGGCGCACCCGGTCGCGAACGTCAGGCAGGACATCGCCGCCGCCGGCAGCCTTCCATTCGCCGATCAGCAAATTGACTTTCCGGCGCAAATCCATCTGCGCCAGGGCCTGCTGGACGCAATCGCGGTCGCCGTTGATGAGATCGCGCACGGAGGCCTCGACGCCGGCCATCTCAACCCTCAAGGCGCTGATTTTACGCCGAATTTCATTAATTCTGTTGTCCATGGCTTGTTAGAACAAAATAAGAACATATAGTCAAGTCACGATTTCAGGACGGAGAAGCGACATGCTGGTTCAAGGCAAATACGACGCCAGGGTTTTCCTCGCCGAGCAGATGACACGGACGCAGGGGCAGAGGTTGAAACGGCTGAGTGAAGAAGCGTATCAGCCCGCGCAATATGCGCGCGATCTGTCCTTCACCGAGGCCGCACGGCGCATTCAGGTGCTGGAAGCGGAGATCGAGCTGGCGAATTCCTTCTAGGCTGCGCCTGGTACGCTGTCCGCGTCCTTCGGAACCATGCCCGTGTCGAATGGTTCTCCCCGGCCAAGGGAGAACATGCATGGCACGCAAGGCAAAGAAGCGCCGCTACTCGCGCAGCTCCGGCAGCGATGTCGAAAGCGAGATGCGTCGCTACAAGAAGGGCACGGCAAAGAGCGGTCGTAAAGGCCGTGGCGGACGCGTGAAGAGTCGCAAGCAGGCGATCGCGATCGGACTGTCGAAGGCACGCAAGAAGGGCAAGAAAGTCCCGAAGAAGGCTGCCAAGAAGACCTCCAAGAAGACGTCCAAGACGACGTCCAAGAAGAGGACGACCAAGAAATCGTCGAAGCGCAAATCCAGCAAGCGCTGACGTTGGCCCGTGTCAGATCATGCTGCCCGGCATGAAACAGCGGATCGAAACGCCGAACGCGGTCTTCACCGGCCACACCATGGTGCGGCCGGCCCGGTTCGGCTCGGTGATGACGGCTTCGTCCGGCACCTCGATCCACTCGCCGTCGAGACGCACGCGATAATGCCCGTTATGCGACTCCCAGTCGGGATCGGCGACGGCAAAACCATCCGCATCTGAGCAGCACGGACCAAGGTGGCTGCGCAGGCTGTCGAACCATGGCTTCAGGGGTGAGTCCGCATAGCGGCCGTCGTCCCGCCCGAGAGCGTCTCCGCCCCAGAGCACGAATGGCGCCACGAGTAGCGCCCTCCTCAGCGAGAGCTTCAATCGATCCATGTCGGCACCGATCAAATGCGAACCAGCGGCCAGCTTCAGAAACCGGCGGCAAGTTCGAAGTTCCACGCTTGCAACTGGTCCCGGTGGCATCGTTGCCGCCGGCGACCTGCACGAGTCGGAACTTTGATGAGCGAACACGGCTTTTTCGGACGAACCGCGTCATCGTCGCTGCCGTTAACGAGAATGTTATCGATCGCCTCCCGGGGGTCCTGAAGGCGAACGAAAAAGGCGGCCTCGAGGGCCGCCTTTCTTGGTCCATGGCGATCGACGTTCGCCTCAGGCGAGTGGTACCGCGACGAAGCGGGTCGCCTGTGCGCCTCTGACCTGCAACAGCACGCTGCGCTTGCCGGACGATTTGGCCTGCGCCAGCTCCGAGCGGACATCGCCGACATTGGCGACAGCCTTGCCGCCGACATTGAGGATGACGTCGCCGGTCTGGATGCCGCGCTGCGCCGCCGGCCCCTGCGGATCGACTTCGGTGACGACAACGCCCTTCTGGCCAGCGCCCTGGACGTCACCGGCCGGCGCCAAAGCAAGACCGAGGCGCGGCGTGCCGGGGCCCGGCTGGTCCTTGCCAACATCGGCCTTGGCCTGCCGTTCGTTCGGCAGTTCGCCGAGCGCGAGCGTCACCGTTTTGCTGTCGCCTTTGTGGAAGACGTCGAGCTTCACTGAGCTGCCAGGCGCAAGGGTCGCAATCGTGCGGGCGAGGTCGCGGGAATCCTTGACCGCGGTGCCATTGACGGCGGTGATGACATCGCCCGCCTCGATGCCGGCCTTGGCCGCCGGGCTGCCATCCTGCGGATTGTCGACGATCGCACCGCGCGCCTCCTTCAGCCCGAGGCTGTCGGCAATCTCGGCGGTGACCGGCTGCACTTGCACGCCGAGCCAGCCACGGGTCACCGCGCCCTTGTCCTTCAGCTGCGCGACGACGAGTTTTGCGGTCGAGGCCGGAATGTCGAAGCCGATGCCGACCGAACCGCCGGAGGGCGAGAAGATCGCAGTGTTCACGCCGATCACGTTGCCGCTCATGTCGAAGGCCGGGCCGCCGGAATTGCCTTTGTTGATGGGCGCATCGATCTGGATGAAGTCGTCATAGGGGCCGTTGCCAATGTCGCGGCCGCTGGCCGAGACGATGCCGGCAGTCACGGTGCCGCCGAGGCCGAAGGGATTGCCGACCGCGACCACCCAGTCGCCGATGCGCGGCTTCTGGTCGGAGAATTTGACGAACGGGAAGTCCTTCTTGCCGTCGACCTTGATCAGCGCGAGATCGGTCTTCGGATCGGTGCCGACGACCTTGGCGGTGTAGCTTGTGCCGTCATCCATGGTCACCTGCACCGACTCGGCGTGGTCGACGACGTGGTTGTTGGTCACGGCATAGCCGTCAGCGGAGATGAAGAAGCCGGAGCCTTCGCCCGTGATCATCTGATGGCGCTGGCGCGGCATGCCGTTCATGCCGCCCGGTCCGCGGAAGCCGAACTGCCGCGAGAACTGGTCGAACGGGGTGTCCTCGTCCTGATCCATCCGGTTCTGCTGCAGCATCGCGCTCTTGTCGTTGTCCTGGTCGATCTTGACCCGCACCGAGATGACGGCGGGTTTGACCTTGCTGACGAGGTCACCGAAGCCCGGCGGCGTCGCGGCGGATTCGGCGGCCTGGGCCGGGGTAATGAAGGAGCTCGGACCGAACGGCGAAGAGCCGGGAGCAGCCGCCAGCACGGCCACGCCAAGCGCGGCCACGGTGCCGAGCAGCGCAAGCCGGCGCGGCCTCAAGATCCTGCGGGACGTCGTGGTGTCGGAATTGACGCGATCGTTCATGTCGAAATGTCCATGTTGGATAAGGTGTCGCCTTGCATCCAACATGGCCATCGTCACCTTACGACGTCCCGTCCATCCGATTAAATCTTGGCAAAGAATGCGCGGGCCCCGCGGGAAAGTCGTCCCCTGCGCATTTGATGCAGCTCAACGCGGGTCCTTCGGGCAGTGAAAAAATGCGGCCACCGGATGATGTTCATCGGAGGCGCGCCATGTACAAAGACATTCTCGTCCACATCCCCACCGAACGCCCCATGCGCTGCGCGATCGAAGGCTCGATTTCGCTCGCGGCGCAGTTCAACGCCCATCTCGACGCAGTCGCGATCGGCTATGTCGCAACCAGTGCGGCTTACGTGATGGAGGGCGGCGCCGCGGTGGCGGCCGTGTTCGAACTGGAACGCGAGCGCGCGGTGGAGCGGGCCGAGGCCGCGCTCGCGGTGTTTGGCATCGAAGCGGCGAACGCCGGCATCTCCTACGGCTGCCGCGCGCTCGGCGCGATCCCGGTGGACGCGGCCGGCTCGCTCGGAGAGATGGCGCGGTTGCACGACCTCAGCGTCGTGCTTCAGCCAGATCCGGCGCAAGGCTCGTTCGACAACGACGTACCGCGCGAGATCCTGTTCCAGGCGGGCGGCCCGGTGCTGTTCCTGCCCTACACCTTCCATGGAGCGTTCAAGGCGGGCCGGATCGGCATCTGCTGGGACGGCAGCCGCCTCGCGGCCCGCGCCGTGCACGACGCCGCACCGTTCCTGGCGCGCGCCGATGAGATCGTGATCATCACCATCAACGAGGCCGACGCGGCCCCCGACGAAGCTTCAGCGAATGGTCTGGCAAGACATCTCGGCCGGCGCGGACTGTCGACCCGCACAGTCGGCCTGTCGGCGACGCGCGCCGACATCCAGCCGACCATCCTGTCGCTGGCGGCCGACGAGGGCCTCGATCTCCTGGTGATGGGCGGCTACGGCCATTCGCGGTTGCAGGAGCGCGTTCTCGGCGGCGTCACCCGCGCGATGCTGCAGGCCATGACGGTCCCGACGCTGATGTCGCATTGAGCCGGGCCCGCCCGGCGCCGTCACGCCGCGACCGGGGTCTCCCACGTCGCGGGCGCAGCGGCGCCATCGTCGTGTTGCACATTGCACGCGTCGAAATGCGCCTTGAGCTCGACCTCGGCGAGATATTCGAAATGTTCGGCCTGGCCGAGGAGTTCCCAGTTCTGAAGCGGCCGGTAGGCCGCCTGCTGACGACAGAGGGACGCCAGCGCCCGGTAGCGACGTACGTTCTCCATGAGACCCTCCCTCGCACTCACAAGGCTTATTGCCCCGATTTGCGTCAGGCCGATGGCGATTATGCAAAAGATTTGCTGCGCCGACCGCGCGCCTAGCCTCGGCTCGTTGTTAGGAAATATATGTCCGGGCCAAAGTTCCAAATGAACCGCGCCTTGGACCCGAAGGCTAGGCGTAGAGCCGGCGCTCCACGGTCACGCCGACCAGGTCGAGATAGCGCTCGATCAGGGCGGGCCGGCCGACCAGATAGCCCTGCATCTCCTCGCAGGCCTCCCGCGCCAGGAAGGCACGCTGCGCTTCCGTCTCCACCCCCTCGGCAATGACCGGGATATGCAGGGCGTGCGCGAGGCTCAGGACCGCGCGGACAATCTCGGCCGATTGCGGCGTCGCCTCGAGATTGGAGATGAAGCTGCGATCGATCTTGATCTTGTCGAACGGGAACGACTGGAGATAGGACAGCGAGGAATAACCGGTGCCGAAATCGTCCATCGCGATGCGGATGCCGAGCGCCTTCAGCCGCCGCAGCAGATTGAGTGCGCGGGTGAAATCGCCGATCAGCACGCCCTCGGTGATCTCGACCTCGAGCCGCGTTGGCGTCAGCCCCGTCTCCAGCAGGATCTGGTGGATCGAACGTTCGAGATCGCCGGCCTGGAACTGGATCGGCGACAGATTGACGGCGACCTGCAGCGGCCGCGGCCAGGAAGCCGCCTCGCGGCACGCTTCGCGCAAGACCCATTCGCCGATCTGGACGATCAGCCCGTTCTCCTCGGCGAGCGGAATGAACTGGTCCGGCAAAACGAAGCCCCGCGTCGGATGGTTCCAGCGCAGCAGAGCCTCGAAGCCGATGACCTCGCCATCCACCCGCGCCTGCGGCTGGAAGTAGACCAGGAACTGGTTCTGCTCCAGCGCCTGTCGCAAATCGTGCTGCAACAGCCTGCGGTCGCGCAGTTCCTGGTCCATCTCGGATTCGAAGAAGCGCACCCGGCCCCGGCCCTCGCGCTTGGCACGATAAAGCGCCGAGTCGGCGTTGGCGAGCAGCGTGGCGGCGTTCACGCCGTCGTCGGGATAAAACGCGATGCCGACGCTGAGGCCGACATGGGAGAGATAGTCGTCGACCTCCAGCTCCTGACCGATGGTCTCGACCAGGCGTTCGGCGAGCGCCAGAACGTCATCGCGGCTGATGTCGTCGGGCATCAGGATCATGAACTCGTCGCCCCCGATACGGGCGACGAAGGCGCCGTCGGCTTCCTCGGCAAGCCGGTCCGCCGCCGCCCGCATCAGCAGATCGCCGACGGGGTGGCCGAACACGTCGTTGACTTCCTTGAAGCGGTCGAGATCGAGGCTGAGCACGGCAAAACTGGTCGCCGCCTCCTGCGCCCGCCCCAGCCGCTCGCCGAGCACGGCGTTGAAGGCGCTGCGGTTCGGCAGGTCGGTCAACGCATCATGATGCGCAAGATGGCTGATGCGTTCCTGGGTGTTGACGCGCTCGTTGACGTCCTCGATCACGCCGACCAGGTATTGCGGGTCGCCGTCGTCATCCGTGATCAGCATCTTGCGTGAATTGACGACGCGGTCGTGGCCCTTGACGCCGATGTCGAGCAGATGCTCTTCGAGGAACATCGGCATGCCGCTGGCGACGACACGGCGGTCCTGCTCTTTGACCACGCGGGCGACGTCGGCCGGAAAGATCTCCTCCGGCGTCCGGCCTAACATCTGTTCGCGCGGAATGCCGTAATAGTCCTCGCCGGCCCGGTTGAGCAGGATGTAGCGGGAATCCTTCGCGCATTTCGCGAACACGGCGATCGGGATGTTTTCGACGATGGTGTCGAGGAATTCCTGGGTTCGCAGCAGATCAAGCTTGACCTCATCGTGCGTGTGAGCGCGTGCGTCGGTCATCCGCTGGCGGTCGCGATCGCTCGCGTCATAGGCCGCGCTGACGAGCTCGCCCAGCTTGAGGACGTCGACCCGTCCGGCCGCATCGGTCGCGCAGCGAAGCTGCTCGGCGAACAAGCGATGGATGCTCACGCCATCGCCCCATGCCGCGTGCAGGCCTCGTGCCTGGCAATAGCCTTGATCCGCATCCCCGCGCTCTCTTGGCATTCCTGCACGCAGGTTGCGATGCACAGCATTGCGCGGGCGTTAATCGAATTTTCGCCTCGGATGCGTTGGTTACCCCGACCTGAAAGACGCGATCGCTTTTTGCCGCAACCTCCGTGGAACCCCGGAGTAAGTGCCACGCCGTGGGACAACCGGCACGGGCGGATCTTCCACGGCTTGCGCTTTCCGTAGTCTACCGGATACGGCCTGCCTCGCTGACGCGCAGCGGCTGCGTAGAATTATCTTGCAGCTTCGTAACCCGGCCCGTCTCGGCGGCCATGCGAATGGCCTGAATATTCGCGGCATATTCGGCAACGCTCTTGCCGCGAAACACCGCGGAGCCCGCCACCAGCGTATCAGCGCCCGCTGCCGCCACGGCAGCGGCATTGTCGCGCGTGACACCGCCATCGACCTCCAGCCGGATCGGCCGGTCGCCGATCATGGCTTTGATCCGTTCGATCTTCTCGAGCTGGGATTCGAGGAAGGACTGGCCGCCGAATCCCGGATTGACCGTCATCACCAGCACGAGATCGATGCGGTCGAGCACATAGGCGATCGCGCTCTCGGGAGTGGCGGGACACAGGCTGACACCGGCCTTCTTGCCGAGCGCACGGATCGCCTGCAGCGAGCGGTCGAGATGCGGGCCGGCTTCGGCATGAATCGTGATGACGTCAGCCCCGGCCTTCGCGAACGCCTCGAGATAAGGATCGACAGGCGCGATCATGAGATGCACGTCGAAGATCTTCTTCGTCGTCGGCCGGATCGCCTTGATGACATCGGCGCCGAAGCTGATGTTCGGCACGAAGTGTCCGTCCATGACGTCGCAATGGATCCAGTCGGCGCCGGCCGTGTCGATTGCGGCGATCTCCTCGCCGAGGCGCGCGAAATCCGCGGCCAGGATCGAGGGAGCGATCATGATCTCTCTGGTCATGGCTTTGCACTCCGCGCATCGGCGCCGCCGCTGAAGACACGGCTCGCCAGAACGTCCATGGGATCGATGGTTTCGAGATCGTCGACATCGAGCATACGGTCGAGGTCGGACACCAGGCGATCGGCCTGCCGCAAGCGGATGCGGTCGACGGCGTTGCGGATCGAACGCGCATTGGAGAAGAACGGCTGGGTCCGGCGCAGCGCGATGTATTTCTCGAACGCCTCGCGGGCCGTGGCCGAAAAGCGATAGCCCCGCTCCTTCAGCATCAGCTCGGCAATGACAAGCAACTCGGCCTCCGCATAGTCAGGGAATTCGATGTGATGGGCGATGCGCGAGCGGAAGCCGGGGTTGGACGCGAAAAAGCTCGTCATGCGCTCGCCGTAGCCGGCGAGGATCACGACGAGGTCTTCGCGCTGGTTCTCCATCACCTGGAGCAGGATCTCGATAGCCTCCTGACCGTAGTCACGCTCGTTGTCGGGGCGATGCAAATAATAGGCTTCGTCGATGAACAGCACGCCGCCCATCGCCTTCTTCAGGATCTCTTTGGTCTTCGGCGCGGTGTGGCCGATATACTGGCCGACGAGATCGTCGCGCGTGACCGAGATCACCTGCCCGCGCCGCACGAAGCCGAGCCCGTGCAGGATCTTGGCCATGCGCAGCGCGACGGTCGTCTTGCCGGTGCCAGGATTGCCGGTGAACGACATGTGCAGGGTCGGCGGAGTCGATGCCAGGCCGGCGCGCTGCCTGATGCGCTCGATCAGCAGCAGCGAGGCGATCTGGCGCACGCGGTTCTTCACCGGCTTCAATCCGATCAGCTCCTGCTCGAGCTGCTGCAGCGTGTCGGTGATCCCGGCCGCTTCGGCTTCCTTGCGGAGATCGAATTGGGTCTCGTTGGGCTCAGTCGTGGTTGCGTGGGGAACATCGAGCATGGCTACCCTCGAAGAAAAGAGCTTCGCCGCGAGGGAGCGGCGAAGCAGTGGTCCGCCAAGGATGCGGAGCAGGGAGTGCTCCGCGCGGAAGCGGATACTTAAGTTGAGGCGTGCGCGGCCGGCCGGCGCACGGTGGTGTAGCGGATCGCGCGGCCGCCGACTTCCTGCCGCACCAGCTCGAACTCGGCCTCATGCGGTGGCCTATTGACGAGGAAGGAGATCCGCACCGATTCCCAGCCATGGCTGGAATCGAAGCCGCTGATGCGGATGTACTTGTTGCCATACACCCTGCGGCACTCCGCGAGCTCCATCATCACGCCGGCGGCGTCCTGGAGGTCGAACATCGGCAAGCCCCACATCTCCCAATAGGTGTTGCGGGGATGAGGATCGTCGGTGAACTCGATATTCACCGCCCAGCCGTTGCCAAGGCAATATTGCACCTGCTTAAAGATCTGATCGTCGGTGAGATCGGGCAGGAACGAAAAGCAACCTTGAGTGAGTTTCATGCTGCGTCTCCTCAAACGGTTTCGAGCGCGGTCGGCACGAAGTCCGGCGTGTCGGTGGATTGATAATTGAACGTCACGTCCTTCCAGACCTCGAGCGCGGCCTTCAGCGGCGTGCAGGTTTCGGCCGCCCTGGCCAGGATCTCCGGACCTTCGTGGACATAGTCGCGCCCCTCGTTACGGGCGAGGATCATCGCTTCCAGCGCCACGCGGTTGGCGATCGCGCCGGCCGCAATGCCCATGGGATGGCCGATGGTGCCTCCGCCGAACTGCAACACGACGTCTTCGCCGAGCAGATCGAGCAGCTGATGCATCTGGCCGGCATGGATGCCGCCGGAGGCGACCGGCATCATCTTGTTCAGGCTCGCCCAGTTCTGGTCGAAGAACAGGCCGTGCTCGAGCTTGGTCGGGTTGAAGTCCTCGCGGCAGACATCGTAATAGCCGCGCGTGGTGTTGGGGTCGCCCTCCAGCTTGCCGACCACCGTGCCGGCATGGATGTGGTCGACGCCGGCAAGGCGCATCCATTTGGCAATGACGCGGAACGACACGCCATGGCTCTTCTGCCGCGTATAGGTCGAGTGACCGGCGCGATGCAGATGCAGGATCATGTCGTTGCGCCGCGCCCATTTGGCCATCGACTGGATCGCGGTGTAGCCGATCACGAGGTCGATCATGACGATGCACGATCCGAGCTCCTTGGCGAACTCTGCACGCTCGTACATGTCCTCCATCGTGCCGGCGGTGATGTTCAGGTAGGTGCCCTTCACTTCGCCCGAAGCAGCCTGCGCGCGGTTCACGGCCTCCATGCAGTAGAGGAAACGGTCGCGCCAGTGCATGAAGGGCTGCGAGTTGATGTTCTCGTCGTCCTTGGTGAAGTCGAGTCCGCCCTTCAGCGCCTCGTAGACCACGCGGCCATAGTTGCGCCCCGAAAGCCCGAGCTTCGGCTTCACCGTCGCGCCCAGCAGCGGCCGGCCGAACTTGTCGAGCCGTTCGCGCTCGACCACGATGCCGGTCGCCGGACCCTGGAAGGTCTTCACATAGGCGACGGGGAAACGCATGTCTTCCAGCCGCAGCGCCTTGAGCGGCTTGAAGCCGAACACGTTGCCGATGATCGAGGCCGAGAGGTTCGCGATCGAGCCTGGTTCGAACAGGTCGAGGTCATAGGCGATGTAGGCGAAATACGAGCCCGGCGTGCCCGGCACGGGATCGACGCGGTAGCATTTCGCGCGATATTTCTCCGCCGCGGTCAGGCGATCGGTCCACACCACGGTCCAGGTCGCGGTCGAGGATTCACCTGCCACCGCAGCCGAGGCCTCGATTGGGTCGACGCCCTCCTGCGGCGTCACGCGGAACAGCGCGATGACGTCGGTGTCCTTTGGCGTGTAGTCGGGCTCCCAATAGCCCATGCGCTTGTATTCCATCACGCCGGAGCGATAGCGCTCTTTGCCGCGGACCGTGCCTGCATGTGCGTTCATGTCTCTCTCCTGCTGTTTTCTCTGTTGTTTCCGATTGACTAGGCCGCGACGGGTTCGCGGGCGTCGATGCGCGCATCGAGCTCGCCGGCGCGATAGCGCCGCGCCATCTCGCTCAAGGGAATGACCTTGATCTTGCTGGCATGGCCCGCGGTGCCGAACTGCTCGAAACGGTCGCGACAGAGTTCGCGCATCGCGTCCATTGCGGGCTTGAGGAATTTGCGCGGGTCGAACTCGGAACGCGTTTGAGCGGCGACCTTGCGGAACACGGCGGTCATCGCGAGGCGGCAGTCGGTGTCGATATTGACCTTGCGCACGCCGCTCTTGATGCCGCGCACGATCTCCTCGACCGGCACGCCCCAGGTCTGCGGCATCTCGCCGCCGAACTGGTTGAACATGTCCTGTAGGGGCTGCGGCACCGACGAGGAGCCGTGCATGACGAGGTGCGTATTCGGCAAGCGGCGATGGATCTCCTCGACCACCCGCATCGCCAGGATGTCGCCATCCGGCTTGCGGCTGAACTTGTAGGCGCCGTGCGAGGTGCCCATCGCGATGGCGAGCGCATCGACCTTGGTGGCCCGGACGAAGTCGACCGCCTGGTCGGGATCGGTCAAGAGCTGGTCGTGGCTGACCGTGCCCTCGACGCCGTGACCATCTTCCTGCTCGCCGCCGCCATGCTCGAGCGAGCCGAGCACGCCGAGCTCGCCTTCGACGGAGGCGCCGACCCAATGGGCGAGATCGACGACGCGGCGGGTGATCGCGACGTTGTAGTCGTAATCGGCCGCCGTCTTGGCATCGGCCTTGAGCGAGCCGTCCATCATGACGGAGGTGAAGCCGTGGGCGATGGCGGAGGCGCAAGTCGCTTCGTCATTGCCGTGGTCCTGGTGCATGCAGAGCGGGATGTCGGGATAGGTCCGCTCTAACGCATCGATCATGTGCGAGAGCATGAGATCGCCGGCGTAGCTGCGCGCGCCGCGCGAAGCTTGGATGATGACGGGCGCATCGACCTCGGCCGCTGCCTGCATGATCGCGATGCCCTGCTCCATGTTGTTGATGTTGAACGCCGGCACTGCGTAGCCGTGAGAGGCGGCGTGATCGAGCAGTTGTCGAAGGGTGATACGGGCCACGATAGTCCTCCTTACTGTCGCTTGCGGGCGATCGCCCGGCGGGCGGCTTCCGCAATGCTTTGCGGCGTGATGCCGAATTCGCGGTACAGCACCGGCGCCGGCGCCGAGGCGCCGAAGCCGCGCATGCCGACGAACTCGCCGTCGGAGCCGATCCAGCGCGCCCAATCGCCCTGCACGGCCGCCTCGATTCCTACACGCGGCGCGGTGCCGAGCACGCTGGCGCGGTAATCGTCCGGCTGCTCCTCGAACAGGGCGAAGCAAGGCGCGGACACCACGGCGGCGCGGATATGCTCGGTCGCGAGCAGGCGAGCGGCTTCCATCGCGATCGAGACTTCCGAGCCGGTTGCGATCAGCGTCACGTCGCGGCCGCCGTCCGGCGATACGACGAGATAGGCGCCGTGTGCGACGCGGTTTCTGCCGCGCGCATCGCTGCGGAAGGTCGGCAACGCCTGCCGCGACAGACACAGCACGGAGGGGCGGCCTTCGGAGTTGAGTGCGCAATCCCAGGCTTCCAGCGTCTCCACCGCGTCGGCGGGACGGAACACCAGCAGGTTCGGGATCACCCGCAACGCGGCGAGGTGCTCGACGGGCTGGTGCGTCGGGCCGTCCTCGCCGAGGCCGATGGAGTCGTGGGTCATCACATGGATGACGCGCAGCCGCATCAGGGCCGCAAGGCGGATCGCGGGCCGGCTGTAATCGGAGAATGCGAGGAAGGTGCCGCCGTACGGGATGAAGCCGCCATGCAGAGCGAGGCCGTTCATCGCGGCGGCCATGCCGTGCTCGCGAATGCCGTAGTGGATGTAGTCGCCGGCGAACGTCCCGCGCTTGACGGGGACTTGCACCTTGGCGTGCGTGAGGTTCGAATGCGTCAGGTCCGCGGAGCCGCCGACCAGGCCGGCAATCGTCCCGGCGATGCCGTCGAGCACCTGTTGCGAGGCCTGCCGCGTCGCGAGCTTCGGACGCTCGGACGCAAAGCGTTCGCGCAACTTCGCCGCGGCCAGCGCATAGGCGGCCGGCAGGGCAACCGCTTTGCCTTCGATGAACATGTCGCGCTGCTCGGCCGTCACCCATTCATAGCGATCGAGCCAGGCGAGCCGATCGACCTGGCCGCGTTGCCCGATCATCCGCCACGCCTTCTGGACGGTAACAGGCACCACGAAGGGCTGATAATCCCAACCCAGCGTCCGGCGCGCGGCCGCGGTCTGCTCGGTGCCGAGCGGCGCACCATGGGCTTTCTCCGTGCCCTGCCGATCAGGCGCGCCGTAGCCGATGATGGTGCGACAGGCGATCAGCGACGGCTTTGCGGTCTCTCGCTCCTCTGCGATCGCCTGCGCAATCGCTTCGGGATCGTGGCCATCGATGCTGCGCACCGACCAGCCGGAGGCGGCGAAACGCGCCAGCTGGTCGTCGGACGTCGCCAGCGAGGTGGGCCCGTCGATCGAGATCCCGTTGTCGTCGAACAGCACGATCAGGCGGCCAAGCCCGAGATGCCCGGCGAGCGAGAGCGCTTCCTGGCTGAGGCCCTCCATCAGGCAGCCGTCACCCGCGATCACATAGGTGAAATGATCGACGAGGCCGTCGCCATGTCGCGCGTTGGCCATCCGCTCGGCGAGCGCCATGCCGACCGCGGTCGCGATCCCCTGCCCCAGCGGCCCTGTCGTCATCTCGACGCCCGGCGTGTGACCATATTCCGGATGGCCCGGCGTCTTCGAGCCCCATTGCCGGAAGGCCTTGATGTCGTCGAGGCTGACGTCGCCGCCGGTCAGATGCAGCAACGCATAGAGCAGCATCGAGCCATGGCCCGCCGACAGCACGAAGCGGTCGCGGTCCGGCCAGTTGGGGTGCGCCGAGTCGAACTTCAGGAACCGCGAGAACAGCACGGTTGCGACATCGGCCATGCCCATCGGCAGGCCGGGATGGCCCGACTGCGAGGTCTCGATGGCGTCGACCGCGAGGAAGCGGACGGCATTGGCGAGGTCGTTGTGCGTGACCGCCGTGAGGTCGGCTTCGGCGTGGACGGAGATGTTCATCGGATTCTCTCCTCGTTCACTTCAAGCTGCGCTTGCGCTCGATGAGCTGCATGATCAGCGGCGTCAGGATCAGCTGCATCGCGAGATCGAGCTTTGCGCCGGGGCACACGATCGAGTTCGCGCGCGACATCCAGCTCTGCGGCAGCATCGAGAGCAGATAGGGGAAGTCGATGCCGCGCGGGTTCTTGAAGCGGATCACGACCATCGATTCGTCCGGCGTCGGGATCCAGCGCGCGATGAACGGATTGGAGGTGTCCACCGTCGGCACGCGCTGGAAGTTGATGTCGGTCTCGGTGAATTGCGGGCAGATGTAGTGGATGTAATCGGGCATCCGCCGCAGGATGGTGTCGGTGACGGCCTCGGTCGAATAACCGCGGGCGCTGCGATCACGGTGCAGCTTCTGGATCCATTCGAGATTGATGACTGGCACGACGCCGATCTTGAGGTCGGCATAGCGCGCGACATTGACCTTGTCGGTGACGACGGCGCCGTGCAGGCCCTCGTAGAACAACAGGTCCGAATTCTCCGGCAGCCGCTTCCAGTCAGTGAAGGTGCCGGGCGCCGCGCCATGCAGCGCGGACTCCTCGGCGTCATGCACGTAATGCCGTGTCGTCGCGGTGCCGGTCTCGCCATAGTCGCGGAACGCGCGCTCCAGCTCCTCGAACAAATTGGTCTCGGGACTGAAATGGCTGAAATGCTTGTTGCCGCGATCGGCCTCCTTCGCCATCTGCGCGCGCATCTCGGCGCGGTCGTAGCGATGGAACGCGTCACCCTCGATGTAGGCCGCGTTGACCTTCTCGCGGAAAAATATCTGCTCGAAGGTCTTCTTGACCGAGGTGGTGCCGGCGCCGGAGGAGCCGGTGATGGAGATGATGGGATGCTTCCTGGACATCGGACGCCCTCCTCAGAGCCGGAAGAATCCGCGCCGCGCGAACAGCGGCGCTGAGACGCTGGCAACCAGCAGCGGATCGCAATGCAGCTCCTCGACCCGGCGCACCTCGTTGCTCGAGCCCATGATCAGCGGCACGCGCTGGTGCAGGTTTTGCGCCGAGAGATCGAGGATGCGCTCGCGTCCCGTCGTGGCGGAGCCGCCGGCCTGCTCGATGATCATGGCCATCGGATGCGCCTCGTAGGTCAGGCGCAGGCGGCCGTCGCCGTAGCCGGGGCGCGCGTCCGAGGGATAGAGGAAGACGCCGCCGCGGGTCAGGATACGATAGGCCTCGGCGACCAGCGAGCCGACCCAGCGCATGTTGAAATCATGGTTGGCGGGCCCGTCGACACCGGCGAGGCACTCGTCGACGAAGGCACGCACCGGCGAATCCCAGTGCCGGCGATTCGACGCGTTGATCGCGAATTCCTCGCAGGCCTCGGCGATCTGCGCGCCGCTGCGCGCGAGGCGGAAGCAGCCCGCCTTGCGGTCGAGCGTGAAGATGTCGACGCCCTCGCCGAGCGTCAGCACCAGGGAGGTCTGCGGCCCGTAGGTGACGAAGCCTGCCGCGAGCTGCGCCGAGCCGCGCTGATGGAAGGCGAGCGAGAGATCATCGGGCGCGGGCAGGATCGAGAAGATCGTGCCGACCGTCATGTTGATGTCGATGTTGGAGGAGCCGTCGAGCGGATCGATCGCGATGCAGATCTTCGCCTCACGATCGCCGATCTGGGCCTCGCGCATCTCTTCCGACGCGAGCGCCGCGACCGGCAGCTTGCTGAGGCAACGGCGCAGGATCGCATCCGCCTGCACGTCGAGATCACGCTGGACGTCGCCGTCGCTGTTGCGGCCGGTGGTCAGGCCGGAGGCGTCCGCGAGATCTCCGGTGGCGATCAGGTCGGCGATCTCGATCGCCGCCGCCGCGATGGCATCGACCGCGGCCGCCACGGCGAGCGCGTGAGGTGCGGTCTCGGAATACCGTTGAAGGTGGTCGTCCAACCTCAGTTGCCCGGTCATCTGCGCATCCCCTTTGCCGGCGCCGTATCCAGTTCCCTCCCCTCTGGAGGTCGGTACGGTCGGGCCCGGCATCAGGAGATTGACAGGGGGGGCTTAATAAGGAAAATTTCTATTCATAATGAGCGTCAAAGAATTTTCTTATAATGGCCCCGGCCATGCGGCGGCCCAGCTCCGGCATCTGACGATCCGGCAATTGCGCTCGCTTGCGGCGCTCTCGGCCAAGGGCAGCGTGACGGCGGCGTCCGGCCATCTCGGGCTGACCCAGCCGGCCGTGACCCAGCAACTTCGGCAGCTTCAGGACCTCGCCGGCCTGCCGCTGGTGCAGCGGACCGGCGACGGCATGCTGCTGACGGAGGCGGGCAAGGAGGTGTTGACGCTGGCGGAACGGGTCGAGGCCGCCATCATGGACTGCCAGGGCGCGCTCGACCTGCTCGCGGGACGGACCGGCGGCACCGTGCATCTCGGCGCGGTCTCGACCGCGAAATATTTCGTGCCGCACGCGATTGCGGCGTTCTCCAAGCGGTACCCCAAGATCGAGATCAAGCTCACCATCGGCAATCGCGAGGAGATCCGCGAGGCCATGCACGGCTACGACCTCGATTTCGCGGTGATGGGTCGGCCACCGGCCGACGTCACGGTCGACGTCCGCCAACTCGGGCGCAATCCGCACATCATCGTCGCACGCAAGGGGCACTGGCTGGAAAACGATTCCGGCCTCAACCTGACCGACCTCGTGCACGAGACCTTCCTCACCCGCGAGCCCGGCTCGGGCACGCGGACGCTGATGGAGGGCATGTTCCAGAAGTCCGACCTCGAGCCGATCATCGGCATGGAGATGAGCAGCAACGAGACCATCAAGCAGGCGGTGATCGCCGGGCTCGGCATCGCCTTCATCTCGGCCCACACGGTGGCGCATGAGCTCACCGAGGGCCGGCTCATCGTGCTCGACGTCGCGGGCCTGCCGATCGTGCGGCAATGGTACGTGATCCGCCGCAGCGACAAGGTGCTGCTGCCGCCGGCGCAGGCGATGTTCGATTTTCTGGGCTCGGAAGGGTCGAACTATCTGCCCGACGTGCCCGAGTTCGGCGGAAGATGATCCGCTCGCGTTCAGCTCATCAGCTTCATGGCAACCGTCGCCGCCAGAATCACGATGATCTGGAGCAGACGCTCGGTCGTGAAGATGCGGTTGAACGTGATCATTGCTTGCCCCGGCCGACGTGAGGGAGATTTCGGTCGGCCCGTTGCTAGCACAGGCACCCAGCCAGACAACTCCGTAATTGCCACGGGTGCCGCTTGCCGCCGGCGTGTTGCGAGGAGATCGCACGTCATCCCCTCCCCGGCAGACGGTCGATCCACCATGCGAGATCGCGCGCAGCGCCCGCCTCGAAACCGATGATCGGCACGGCCGCGGTCACGCCGCGGAGACGGCGGACGTCGGCGGCAATGATCGGCTCAGCGTCGACGCCCGTTGCATCGACGACGCCGAACCTGACCAGATGGCGTGCCTTGAGGAGACCTGCGACATGCTCGATCACGCTGCGCAGGCTGCGCGTCTCGCCACTGGCGAGATTGACGACGCCGGAGAGCTCGCTGTCGAGCATGGCGGCGATCATCTGCGCGAGGTCATCGACATAGACGAAATCGCGCAGCTGTCCGCCATGCGAGCAATCGAAATTCGCTCCCGCGCGAAGGCTCCGGATCAGCGAAGGGATGAGGCGCGCTTCGGGCTCGTGCGGCCCGAACGGGACAAACACGCGGCCCCAGGCGGCGCCTGCCGCGATGTAGGCCTCGGCCGTCGCGAGCTTGGCTTGGCCGTACAGTGTCGTGGGACGGCATTGGCTGGTGCGTTCCTCACATGGGCCGCTCTGCGGTCCGTATTCGAGGCAGCTTCCGATGCCGAGGATGCGCTTGGTGCCGCAGGCTCGCGCACGTGACAACAGGTCAATGCTCGCCTCGGCCCACAGCCGGTTGACCGGATCCTCGCGATAGCGGCCCGGCCGCACTTCCCATGCGAGATGAACGAGATGCGTCGGCCGCGACGCCGACAGCGCGTGCACGCGGCCGGCTTCGGTGAGGAGATCGGCGGCGTGCCAGCTCACGCCTGACATCGCCGGTTGCGACGAGCGCGCGATGCCGTGCACCTCGAAGCCGCGACCAGCCAGCACAGGCAGCAGCGCCCGGCCGATGAAGCCCGACGCGCCCGTGACCAGCACCCGCCTCATGCGAGACACGGCAGCGCGCGGTCGCGCGCGGACAGGATCGGATCGGGCAGCGGCCATGCAATCGCGAGCGACGAATCATCCCAGCGAATGCCGGCCGCAGCTTGCGCGTCATAGGGCACATCGATGCAATACATCAGCTCGGTCCCATCGACGAGCGTCTGGAAGCCGTGTGCGCATCCGGCGGGGATGAACACGGCATTGCGGCGATCGGCGGCGAGCTCGACCGAGCACCATTGTCCGTAGGTCGGCAGCGAGCGGCGCAGATCGACGATCACATCGAAGGCGCGGCCGGCCACGCATCGCACCAGCTTGGCCTCCGGCCGGCCCACCTGGTAGTGCAGACCGCGCAACGTGCCGGCGCGCTCGTTATGCGAGAGGCCGTGTTGCGCGAAATGCGTCGGCAGGCCCTGCGCCGCGAAGGCCTCAGTGTCGAACAGCCGGGCGAAGAATCCGCGCGCGTCGGTCTCCGGCTCGATCCCGATTTCAATTACGCCCGGGAGAGCCAATGCAGTGAACTTCATCCCGGGCCTCCGCGCCGCGACGCCGCCGTTGCGAACGTCGGTTCACCGAAACGCCTTTTGGGTTGCATCATGCGCAACCTTGTCGGAATTTCCGTGGCTTGAGAGAATTCACTAACAGCCGCAGCACGACGGCACAACGGGACGATCCGTTCATGGACAGGCACCGATGCCGCTTTTGCGCGCAGGAGCTCGACGAGACCTTCGTCGATCTCGGCCTGTCGCCTCTGGCGAATTCTTATCTGCCGCCGGAGCAGGCGGATGCGACTGAGCCGACCTATCCGCTGCATGCCCGTGCGTGCGGTGCCTGCGGGCTGGTGCAGCTTCCGCAATTCGAGCCTGCGGCCAGCATCTTCGAGCAGTATCTGTATTATTCGTCCTATTCCGAGAGCTGGCTCCGCCATGCGGAGAGTTATGCCGCCGCGATGATCGCCCGCGCGAAGCTCGGAGCAGCGTCCGAGGTGATCGAAATCGCCAGCAATGACGGATATCTGCTGCAGTATTTCCTGCACGCCGGCATCCGCGCGCTCGGGATCGAGCCGGCCAGCGGCCCGGCGGCCGCTGCGATCGCCAAGGGCATCCCGACCCGGACCTGCTATTTCGGCCGCGACGTCGCGACCACGCTGCGCGCCGCAGGTCATAGGCCCGAGCTGATCGTCGCCAACAACGTGCTGCCGCACGTCCCTGATATCAACGATTTCGTCGCGGGCCTGCGCATTCTGCTGCCCGAGACCGGCCGTGCAACGCTGGAGCTTCCGCATCTCCTGCACCTGATCGAAGGCGTCCAGTTCGACACGATCTATCACGAGCACCTGTCGTACTTCTCGCTCGCGACCCTCGAGACGGTCTTTCGCGCACATGCCTTGCGCGTTTTCGACGTGGATGAATTGCCGACCCATGGCGGCTCGCTCCGTCTGCACGTCTGCAGCGAGACCGCGCCTCCGAGCGCGTCCCTTGCACTCGAGAGCTTGCGCCGGCGCGAGACCCTGGCAGGGCTCGACCGGCCCGCGAGCTATCGTGATTTCCAGGCGAAGGTGGCGGCCAAGCGCGAGACGATCCGCGACTTTCTCGTCGCGGCGCGGCGCGCTGGCAAGACGGTGCTGGCTTACGGCGCGCCCGCGAAGGGCAACACGCTGCTCAATTATTGCGGCATCACGCGCGAGCTGATTCCGTTCACCGTCGACCGCAATCCGCACAAGCAGGGCCTGCTGCTTCCGGGATCGCATCTGCCGATCCGCGATCCCGCCGCCCTGATCGCGGCCAGGCCTGATTACGTCTTCATCCTGCCCTGGAATCTGAAGGACGAGATCATCGCCCAGCTGGCGGAGGTTCGCGCCTGGGGTGGACAATTCGTGGTGCCGACGCCCTATCTGACGATCATATCGTGAGCGATGGTTAACAATCAGGCTGCGAGCGGAGCGGCGTAGTCCGCGCGCAACGCGAAATAGGCTTCCAGCTCCGACAACGCCCGCGCTTCCCAATCGCTCGCCTGCTCCAGCAGCGACCAGCTCTGGCCCGGGCGGAACGCAGCGGTCTGGCGATAAAGCGATGCGATGCCGCGATAGCGGCGCACATTCTCCAAGATGGCTTGACCGTTCATGTCCGAAAACTCCCTCGTCATTCCCGGGGGAGAACCTGCGGCTAAATCTTTTTCGAAAAGTTAGCGGCGCGCGGCAAGCCTGCGGATGGTTGCCGGACTGTTGCGCGGACGCAACGTGCACGACCGCGCAAAGGCGAATTATTGCGGATTCGTTGCCGCGCTCTCGCCCGGGGACTTCAGCCCGCCTTGGCTGACGATCCTCATGGTCTCGCGGCAGAGATCGGCAAGGCCAATCAGCAGCACGGCGAGCAGGCAGAACAGGTTGATGGAATCGGTATTTGCGTTGCTCAGCGCGTTGAACTCGAAGAAGGGCGGAATGAACGCCCACCACACCAGGGGAATGGTGAACAGCGCGGCAAATCCCGCCGCCGGCGTGCCCGCAACGATGCCGAGCATGAACAGACCGGGCAGGAATGCTGCAAAATAGAGCTTTGCGCCGAGCGCAACGCAAATACCCTGAAACGCAGCCGAGATGGCGACAACGACGCATCCGAGCAGAAACGCCTGCCACGACCATGGCCGTACCCGCGGTACGCCAAACAGCCCCGCACGCCTCATCAGCCTCCCCCTGCCGCCCATTAACCGGGCCCGCTTGAGACCAAAGTACTACAGCAGCACCGAAATCGCGAGATGGAAATTGCGGCGCCCGCGGCTTCGTCTCCGGGCCTTGGTAAACGCCCGCATCGCACAATTGCTGCGGCCGGCGGCTATTCGGTCGCCGCATAGAGCAATCCGATGACGGGCAGAGCGAGGCCGATGGCCGATGCGAGCGTCCATCCGCCTTGCGCGAAAGCCCAGGCGCCGACAGCGGACCCGGCCGCGCCGGCGGTGAAGAACGTTGCCATGTAGAGGCCGTTGAGGCGGCTGCGGTGCTCGTGCCCGAGCGCGAAGATGGCGCGGAAGCCGAGCACGACGTTGCCCTGGACACCGACGTCGATGGCAATTGCCGCCGCGACCAGGCAGACCAGGTTCAGCGTCGAGCCGGGCATGCCGATATAGGTCACGAGGAAGCCCCCGGCCGCGAGCAGCATCGCGACCAGCGTCGCGATGCGGCTATGGCCGCGATCGGCGAGCCGTCCCGCGATGGGCGCCGCGAACACGCCGGCCACACCGGCCAGCGCAAACAGCGCGATACCGCGCTGGGTGAAGCCGAACGCGTCGGCGAGTTGGAGCGGCGCCACCGTCCAGAACAGGGTGAAGCAGCCGAACAGGCTGGCCTGGTAGAGCGCCCGGCGCCGCAGCAGCGGCGTCGCCCGCACCAGATGCGGCATCGACAGCAACAGCTCGCCATAGTGCATCCGCGTCACCGGCTTGCGGTTCGGCAGCGTCATCCAGAGCACCGCCGTCAGCACGATCATCAGCGCGGCGGAGGCGAAGAACACCGCGTGCCACGACAGCGCCGAGGTGACGAAGCTCGACACCGGACGCGCCAGCATGATGCCGAGCATCAGGCCGGTCGAGACGTTGCCGACGACGCGGCCGCGGATGGCTTCCGGCGCCAGATGCGCGGCATAGGGAATGATGATCTGCACCGCGACCGAGCCGAGGCCGATGAACAGCGCGGCGATCAGGAACGGCAACGCATGGGTGGCGAACGCGGCGGCAAGCAGGGCCGCCGCGCCGAGCGTGATGACGGAGCAGATCAGCGCGCGGTTCTCGACGAGATCGCCGAGCGGCACGATCAGCAGCAGCCCGGCGCCGTAACCGATCTGCGTCATGGTGACGATCAGCCCGGCCGCCGCGTGCGACAGGCCGAGCGCGGCGCTGATCGGGGCGATCAGCGGCTGCGCGTAGTAGATGTTGGCCGCGATCATGCCACAGGCCGCGGCAAGCACGAAGGTCAGGCGTTGCGACACCGCATCCGGCCCGGGCGCGGTCTCGATCGTGGCATTCATCGTCATGACGTACGGTCTCCGAGAAATCGGGAACGATCATTCCCTAATAAGACATAAATTCAGGCCAGCAGTTTCATCGCGACGCCGACGAGGCGGGTCCCGTCGAGCGGCAGGCGCGCCTTGCCGACGACGCGCAGGCCCTGCGTGATGCAGATCACCAGCCGCGCGGTGTCGTCGGCCGCGACATGACCGGGAATCGAGCCGTCGGCCTGCCCCTCGCGGATGAGGCCGGCGATAAAATCTTCGTTGGTCTTGAGCTGCGCACCGACGCGGGCGGCGACGACGGAATCGACCGCCGACAATTCGACCGCGCTGCCGACCACGAGGCAGCCGCGCCGTCCCTCGGCGCCCTGGGACTGCGCGACATAGGACAGCAGCACGTTGTGAATCCGATCGCGGCCGTTTGTGCCGCGCCGGGCGGCGCTGCGGGTCTGCTCCTGGCGCAGCGCCGTATAGCGCTCGAAGGCAGCCAGGAACACCGCATGCTTGTCGCGAAACGCCTTGTAGATGCTCCCCGTCGCCAGCCGCATCGCCGCGGTGAGGTCGCCGATGGAGGTCGCATGATAGCCGCGCTCGCGAAAAACCCGCACGGCGCGGTCCAGCGCCGTATCCATGTCGAATTCCCGGGGACGACCGGGCGGACGGGCGGCAGACTGCGATCGGCGGGCGGCTTTTTGCATTGCGGGATAATAGGGAATGATTGTTTCCTAATAAAGACAATTGGTTGTGATGGGGGAGGTCGAGTGGTCGGACAAGCAGGACGGCCGGATCTCGTGTCCCCGACGTGCTGCAACGCCTCTTGGCGTTGCTGCGCAGAGCCGGGACCCAGAAAGCGAGGGCGCGATGCGCATGGATGGGCCCCGGCTCTGCAGCGCACCGCTTCCGGACGATGCTTCGCATCGCCGGGGACGCCGCGCTGCGTCCGGGGCACGAGAGCGGAGTGTGGCGCGCGCTCTCCACATGATTGCGATGTCCAGTGCAGATCCCAGCAGCGCTGCCGTAGGGTGAGCAAAGGCGCATAGCGCCGTGCCCACGATCTCCCTCCATGAGCGACAAGGCGTGGGCACGCTGCGCTTTGCCCACCCTACGAGATCGAGATTGTGGCACGCAGCTCAATCGCACACGCGGCTTTGCGGCCTCGCGGCGCATTTCGCCCGAGCTTTGCTTGGTCTCGCTACCCTCTAAAACCAAGAGGGCGCAGGGAAGGCCGGGTGCCGGCTCGCACCCGCGGTCCGCTGCGCGAAAAGCGCACGCAGGAAGAACCGCACAGCAGCATACAGG
>NZ_FMAI01000018.1:169150-183011 GCF_900094605.1 Bradyrhizobium shewense
AGCCGGAAACTTACAGACGAGACGAAGCCTAGCAGCGCCGCTCGTCCGCACGCGGTTACGGACTCACAGGGACTACCCGCCCTGCCCGTACCTCTCGTGCCGACGCTGCCGCGTCCACCGCAAGCCCGGCTCGCGATAGTGACGACACATGATCGCCCCTCTTGGATGAGCCGGGATGGGCGACACATACGCCGAAACCGAATTTCGGTAAAGTGGAATATTTTTAGCGAAGCGGATTGACAGAGGGCGACACAGGCACGATCGCGTAGCCCGGATGGAGCCAACGGGGTCGGCGCGAAGCGCCGCCCGATGACAGGCTCCGCGTAATCCGGGACAGTGCAAAATGCCGGGCGATCGGCCCCGGATTTCGCTTCCGCTCCATCCGGGCTACGGACGGAGCCTCACTCCCCGGCCCGCATCGGCGTCCCATGCGCCGTGCTGCCGCCGATGTAAGGCACGGTCCCGATCCATGCCTGTGGGTATCATTGTGCAGCGTCCGGCGGACGCGCATCAAAACGTTGCGAATCTGCAACGGTTCCCCGCGATCTGAAGCCGGACAAAACAAACTCCCATTCCGGCCACGAACCGCTCTCACAAGGCCGTGAGACTAGCAGGGGAACGACGATGCGTGCACAACGCGTTTGGAAAGTGAATGGAGATGCCAGCATCGGGCAGCTCCAATCGAGACTGGACGATCTGAACAAGCGTCTCGGTCAGCTCGAAAACCAGCATCCGGAGAGCTGGAAGCTCGAGGAACTGAGAGCGAGCGCGCTCAGCCTGTCCCGCGAGATCGACGACATCCGCTGCGCCGAGGCGACGGCGGCATTGAGCGAGTTGCTGCGGAAGTAATCAGCACACGGCGATCCGCCAGCGCGTCGGATGGGGAGCGCAAGCGAAACCCATCGCCCTGTCGAGGCGATGAAGGTGATGGGTTTCGCAAGGGCTCTACCCATCCTGCGAACCCGACGATTCGCATGTGACGCAAAGGAACCAAGATCCATCGCCGCCATTTCCATGCAGAGCATGGAGCACGATCATGACCAGGCATCTTACACGGGCCCATCTCGCACGCGGCCTGGCCGGCGCAGTTTCCACGCTGGTCCTGTGCGCGACGGCGGCATTCGCCCTCGCGCGCCACTTTGCGTTGTGAAGGATTTCGCATGACGTCCGATCCCGAGGAGCAGGTGCGGCTGCAAGGTTTTGGCGAGATGACGTTGCGCACGGCGATCGCGACGCTGACGGCGCTCGCGCCGCGCGAGCGATCGGAGGCCGCGATCTTCCGCGTGCGTGACGGCGTGCGGCTGGCGCAAAGCGAGATCGCCGAACTCGCATCACACTGGGACATCGAGCCCGCACCGAACGTGCGGTCTCCGAGACTGGTCCCGGAGCAGCACTGGCCGGATATCGTGCGCGGCATGGTGCGCGAGGCCCCGCTGCCGGCGCTGATGGTGGCGTTTCTGGTGGGCGTGGTGGTGGCGCGGCGGTGACCTGTAGGATGGATTGAGCGAAGCGAAACCCATCACTTTCCTTCCCGTCGAGAACTTCGATGGGTTTCGCTTCGCTCTACCCATCCTACGGGCTACGAGCGGTAGTCCTCTGACCTACCCGGCAATGTCGGAGCGACGTTAGCTCTTGGAGAGCCATGCTCCCACAGCCAGCGGCCCTGCCCGGCCAAATCGGCCGTGGACCCGATCCCGAAATCGTTGCAAAAAGGCGTTCCGAGGCGCCGGCGGCCGGTCCGCCAAGCCTCTGGAAAACGTCGACTTTTGGAAGAATGGTCGGAGTGGCAGGATTCGAACCTGCGACCCCTGCGTCCCGAACGCAGTGAGCATCTTCTAAGTCATTGACTTTCTTGATACCGCAAGCCCGCCGATCGCGTTCTGTTCACGATCGTTTCGTCCAATTCGTTGCGAATTCATTGCGGCATTCCTCCACGAGAATGAGAGCTGACGACGAAATGAGATCAAAGCCATCGCTAACAGTGCGCTGATCGGGGGCGCGACAACCGAGTTGGGCGTCGGCACCGCCGATCGCTACCGGACGGCGGTGACGTCGGACCGAGGCGGACTGCGGCTCAATGGCACGAAGTATTACGAACTGGCACGCTATACGCCGATAACTTGATCGTAGCGGCTGACCAGAGCGGCAAGCGGATTGCCGTACTCGTCGACACCAATCAGCCCGGCGTCAGCATCCACGACGATTGGGATGGCTTCGGCCACCGCGAGCGGTACAACTGATTTCAAGAATGTAGCGATCCCCGAGGACCGAATTCTTGGTCCCGGATTTAGGACGGAGAGCCGGTTTTTTGGAACGGCATATGTTCAGCTGGTCCTGCTTGCGACCCTCGCTGGAATTGCGCGGCGCGTCGCTAGCGACACGACGGAGTGGATTAATCCGCCAACCCGCATGTTCACGCACGCCGTTGCCGACCTGCCGCGGAGCGATCCCTGGTGCAACAGGTCATCGGCAAGCTTTTCAGCGCTGCTTTTGGTGCGCGTGCAGCAGTCCTCGCCGGCGTCGACGAGCTCGCGAGAACACTCGACAGGCCGCTTACAGGACCCGCAACAGCTTGATGCGTCTGAGCTCGCGGCAGCACAGGCACAGTTGTCGTCTCTCGCCGCGACGACCGAGCTTTTCGAGGTCGGCGGAGCTTCTCTGATCTCCGAGAACTCGCGATCGACCGGCATTGGCGGAACGCGCGCACCATCGCCTCCCACAACCTGGTGAACTTCAAGCTCCGCTCGATCGGCGGATATGAGTTGAATGACGAGCCCTGCTATACGCGTGGAGCGCAGGTATCCGAGCGACACGACAATGCCAACCACTGGCTTTTCGGCAGCTTCATGCTTTGCCAGGCGAGGCCGGTCGGACCCCCGTGGATGCGATTGCCGCGGACGTCGACCTAACCATCTGCGACGGGAGCAAAGGACACGGTGAGCGGCCGTGCTCACCGTATCTCGGCGACAGTGCCGGCGCTCCTGCTGTAGGAAGGCGAGATGCTCGCCTGGCCGATCTGCCTGTTCTGGTCCGCGGTGAGACTTAGCCTCGCACTTGTTCTAATTGGCATTGCAAGAATGCCAGCCACCCGATAAACGATCCCCTGCAACCTCGCTGGCTGCTTTTCGGTGGTCGCCAGGACTGGGCCTGTAGCTCAATGGTTAGAGCCGGCCGCTCATAACGGTCTGGTTGCAGGTTCGAGTCCTGCCGGGCCCACCAGCGAGTGTTGGACGCCATCAAAGTTTGGACTCGTGCCAACCAGGCTGGACTCAGCGCCACGTATGTCTGGACCGGCGGAGCCAAAACCCTCCCTCGCGAGCAGCTTCAATGGTTAGAACTTGCTGCGCATAACAGTCTGGTTGCAGGTTTGAGTCCTGCCGGGCCCACCATTCGGCAGCATTTTTGTGGGGACACTTTGAGAACGACTCTGTTTCCGCTTTTAGAACGACTCGATTTCGCTTTGAGAACGACTCGATCCCAGATCATCCTGAAAGAACTTGCGAATTTCGTCTCGGTTTTTTCCCCGGTTCTGGAGCTCGAAAAAAGCGAGGGGGGCTATTCAGCCTTTTCCCGCGGCTTGCAAATCCCGGCTCGCACTCAAAGACCTCCTGAAGAACTATGAAGAAGTCACCCATGAAGTTCGTATTCCATGAGACGGCGGCCCGGCCTTGCATTCGCACCCGTATTCCATGGCACGAGCACAATGAATCCATCGCACCGCCAGATTTGGGCCGTATAGCTGCCTAGGTCGGTGCAAAGGGTCACCCCGGGTGGGCGCAACACCGGGAGTTTTCGATGTCCGGTTCTTTGCGATTGTGCTTCGTCAGCTTCGTTCTTCTTGAAACTCTCACGGCGCCTGCATCCTCCAATCCTCTTGCGGATCTCTTCAACACTGCTGCAGCCCCACCTCAGGTGACTTCTCCGCCGCAAGCAGAATGCGTGGGACGCCCGGGCAACTCGGCTCCCGACGGCCAACATTGGGTCTATCGACTGGACGGGCATCGCAAATGCTGGTTCCTGACCGAGGGCACCGCGAAAGTGAAGAAGATCGCTCGTCGCACCCCCAAACCTGTCACGGCCAGTTTAGACGAGAGCGGGACCGCGCGGCCCAGGCAGAGCGGGGTCCTCGATGCGCGCGCGGAGTTGTTGCGCTCCGCACCCGCCTTGCCTTCTCAGCCGCCTCGCGCACAGTTCAAGGTAGCTGATGCTGAGCCTGATCTCGGTACAAGCACTGCTCTGGCATCGGCCGCTCTCATTGCCCAGCACAGTCGCCAGACCATGCCCTTCGGACAGAACCAAAATCAAGTCGACGTTGAACAACTTCTAGCGGCCGCGCCGGCCAACGATGTGGTAACTTCGTCCGAACTTCAGAGCGTTCCGGTCGGCGTACGCCTCGCTAAAGCCGATGGCGAGGCGACGAGCCGGACGGCAACTTGGCTCGGCGTACTGCTGATGATGCTAGGGATGCTTTCCATCCTAAGTACGAGCCGCTCGGTTCGGCATGCGGTAAGATTGCGCTCCTAAAGCGCCTTGCGCTCGGATCCTTGCCGCCGAGGCGAGGCTCGCGCCGAGTTTGCCTAGGTACAGCAAACGGCGACCTAAGAGCGGACATTCTCGCGACGGCGGTTAGTGGACGTCTCGGTCCAACTCTCGCAACAGTCGATGCAAGAAGTCGCTGGCGTGGTTATATTGTGCGTCGCCGTCCAAGATCTGATGAGCGAGCGGTGACATTATTTTGCCAACAGCCTCAGGGTCAATCAGCTCGGTCCGTGATGACCACAAGTCTAACAGACGATCGGGGATGTGGTCGCTCGATCCAAATAGTTTGAGGAGCCGGCCTTCGGCGACGCCGTTATGATCATGGTGGGCTTTGGCCGCATAGAACGCGAACAACCCACGAAAGGCGTCACGGGAAACGGAAGGCTTAGCCATCGCAATGTCCCCCAAAGAATTTTATGAATCTTCGAAATCTGGAGCTGTGCGGAACCCATTCCTTCAAAATACTGCGCGAAGATTTTACAGCAGACCGGGAAAAAGTGGCAAGCCCTTTATTGATGTTAGATGTGGCCGACTGCGTAAGCCTATTGGCATCGCAATCCGCCTTGTTCATTTTTCATAATGTTGGCGCGTCAAAGCGCGTCCATCACGGCCCGCGAGTGCCTAGCGGCAATATGCTATGCGAATCTTGCCAGCAAGCGTTGCAATGTCAGAGTCCGAACCGATCAGAGGTTCGGATTGCTCTCTAGTTCGTCCGTTGCTGAGCACCGAACCATATTGGCGATCAGTCCGGCGCAAATGCCTTCCTTTTCGTCGAGCTCATCCCTTGGACAACGCGCGTCGGCCGCCGAACCATACTAGCGATCTGGATTGCACGAGCGCACTGGCTACGCGGCTCACTTCTCGAACACGCTATCATTTCCCTTGAGGGCCGCGTTCGTCTCCCGGTCAGGAACCTGCTCCGGGCGATAGCGCACCTCGCGCGGACGCGGCGGCGGCCGCTCAGAGGGATTGCGACCGATCTTAGCCGGAAGCTCGGTGAGTTCGGTGAACACGTCTGCTTGGCGTCTTAGCTCATCCGCGATCATAGGCGGATGGCTGGCGATCGTGGAGATCACGGTGACACGGACGCCGCGCCGCTGCACGGCCTCCACCAGGGAGCGGAAGTCACCATCACCGGACAACAGCACCATCTGGTCTATGTGCTTAGCGAGCCTCATCGCGTCGATAGCGAGTTCAATGCTCATGTTGCCCTTGACCTTACGACGGCCGGAGGCGTCGATGAATTCCTTGCTCACCTTGGTGACGACGGTGTAGCCGTTATAGTCCAGCCAGTCGATCAGAGGGCGCATCGACGAGGATTCCTGATCCTCAATGGTCGCTGTGTAATAAAACGCCCGCAGAAGTGTGCCGCGGCTCTGAAATTCGCCGAGTAGGCGCTTGTAATCGATCGCACGGCTACGATCGGTCGTGATGGTTAGAACGCGAAAAGCTTTCCAACCGAATTGAACTTCGTGCTGCTTCGCTGACTGTGCAGCAAGGCACAGGTTCCGCCTTCGGGCCTGTCTGCTTGGGAGCGAACGTGGACCGCGCTGTCCTCTTGAAGCACCTAGCGATCGCAGAGCGCCATCGAAGAGGGCACGAGGCTTCTTGCTAAACAGGAGGCGCTGATCGCCGAGCTGGAAGGCCACAATCATGATACCCAGGGCGCAAAGGCCGTGCTGGCCACAATGAGGCAAACTCAGGCGCTCCACGTAGATGACAGAAACCGGATTTTGAGAGAGCTAGATTCGTAGTGCCCTTGATCTGGCTCAACCTTGGTTGGCTACATCGGCTCAAGAAGCCGCAATGGAACGGTCCCGTGAGACCACGAAGCCTGCCGAACCAAAGTCAACGCGCTTGGAAGAAATCCTTCGCCTGATTGAGGAGTACGCACGTGACCTTCGCGAGATCGCCAGGAAACTGCGAAAGAAGATGAATTAAACCACTAGAACAAACTCAGCTGCTTATGACCGAAGTCAAGGCCGCCACCGTTGGTGGCATCTTTCGCCGGCGAGGCTTAACTTTGCATGTGACCCTTCGCAACGACATTGTCCGGTCTGCTCACGACCTCTTCAGGCTGACTACCGCACTGGGGGCCGCAAGTATTGTCAGGTTCATGTAAGCAATGGACCCTTTCTGCCTATCGCAGATGAGCATCCACATCGTCACACAAGCGCTGATTGCAAACCTTCGTATGTAGAGGTCGGATCATTTTCTTCGTGCGCTGCTAGCTCCGATCCGCGATGTTGCCAGAGTGTGCCAGTGGGGCGAGGATGATCACGGCAGCGCGGGAAGCAGTCGATCTGCTAATTCAAGCCGCGGGCAGTTGGCAGTTTGATGATGCTCTCAACGGATTGCGTGATCGAGAGTGGATGGCGCTGCGGTTTCTTGCGCGCGCAACCAGATTCTCGCGGACCCCTCGGCGTTAGCCCAGTTCGTCGGCATCACTCGGGCCACCGCTTCTCAGACAGTCAAGCGCCTCGAAGATAAGGGCTACGTTCAGCGCCGAAGTTCTGATCATGACAAGCGCTCGGTGATCCTTGATGTAACTCATCGAGGAGAAAAAATTTTCTTAAGCGACCCTATTGCACAACTCGTCCATGCAATTGCCACGCTTGAACTTGGCGCAAATAACTTTCGCGATTTGCTTCGCCAAATATGGGAGCAACTCGACGCGCGTCGGGATCGTCACCATGCGGACAATTGTAGGAAGTGCATCTTCCTGACTGAGACGCCTCCAGCCGTGCGGCCAGAAAGGAGCCTGAATATACCTGTAGATTCTTTCGCCAATATTGTCGAACCCGAAATCGATCTTCTGTGCTTTAACTTCGAACGACGTGAGAGCGCCGTCCTTTAGGTGAGTTTTCCAGGCGTCCAATGGAAGTTCCGCGCCCATGCGGACGGATCTTTCCTCATTCGCCTCTTCTTGCCGCTTGGACCGGACTGGCCGTCAACTCTCTCGGCTCGCTACCTACTGAAAACAGTCAGCGCCCGATGCCACGCAGGTTGCCGACCGATTTAGCTGTCCGTGGATCAGTTTTTGATGCGCTGGTGGCTAACAGGTTGGCGCCCTAAGACCAGTGAGCGACGGCAGCGTTGGCAACGACAGCTTGGACACGACATCGCGGTCGGCGTTGCAGCCGACCGTGCATGCAGCTGGTGGTAAGTCATTTCACGCTGTAGTTGGATTTTTATCCGCGCAACACCGATCTTGAGTCGTTTGACGAAGTACTGCCGAAACAGAAGCCTGCTACCCTATAGTTTGGGTAACTGGCCCTGTTCTTTTTGTGCTGACATTCAAGTTAGCCGATCGCACAATTCCGACGCCAAACGTCGAGCTGTGAATGGGCTGGCGCGAGCGACCGACGGATTAGTAAGACCCGAAAACTCTTGGTGGAAATTCTACAGCCAAACTCACACGACGGGGGCAACCATGCCCGCCATATTCGACCTGCCTTATCGCGAATACTGCCGCGCCCGCCTCGCTGAAATGCGGAAACATCTTCTGATTGTAGGACAGAATCCTGAAGGCCTTGAAGCCGATTATGATCGTGCTGATCAGGATGGACCTGGCAGAACAGACATGCGGCACGAAATCAGTTGCGGCGCGCCGAGTTGAATCAGCCGCGAGACACGACGCTTTGTCCGCGAACCAAGATGTAGCTGCCTCAGTAGGCTATTTCGGTACGCGGGCTCAACTTATGACGAGACACTTTTCAAGGCGCATTGTGAACCATGTGCTTGTAGTCATCGTATCTCTCGTAGCAATCACGATTGCAGCAACATCGGTCACAGGGCCAATTGTTGCGGGCATTGCTGCTTCTATTCCTGGACCATTCCATCTTGCGATGAAAAAGTCACCTGCAGGTGCGCGGCCTGACAAACCGAAGCTCGCCCGCGCGCCAACAGGTTGTCGCCTTCGATCTGCTCCTTGCAATGGAAGGTGGACAGGCTATTCGAGCCGCCTGCGGCTCCCTTACCATGAAACTCCTCACCCCTGGGGCCGCTGGCCGCTGCTGACGAATGACCAGAAAGTGTTTCGCACTTATGGGCCGAACGGTAGCGCCTGGAAGTGCGAGCGCAATGGCGTCTCCGCGCATGCTCTGGAAACTGCTAGCGAACGAACTGATAGAGTACGAGCCACAGAGGACAGTCACGACAGCCGCACCCGCAATCATCCGCATGCGCCCCGACTAAGGTTGGACTAGATATTTAAAAGCGAGCTTAGACGGGAAAGCATGAGGCAATTGCTGCCAAAGAGCTCATAATGATCTTCGACACGTGCGAGTCGGACTACCGCAGGTGCCGGTATTCGGCTGCAGCACCATTTTCGCGTTTCGGTCGTGTCAGGCTGTCGTCAGCTTTCTAAGATTGAAAATTGGCTTCAGCTGCAGAGTGTTAGCTAGTTCATAATTTTGTGGTGCCTGCGAGCTTAAGCTTTTCGAGACAAGCGCTCTCAGGCAACGATGACACCCGGCTGGCTCATTGTCCCTGTGACGATCGCCTCTATCTCCTTTCTGACCTTTGTGACTTGATCATTCTTGGTGCTTGGTAGGCAGCTGAAGAGTATCGTCGAGAGCGCTCTGAAGGGGCGCCCACGGACCGACGCGACCTCATAGTGGTCGAAGCTCGATTGGGTGCGGCATGGATTGCCCGAAGTGCGGCAGATTCAACCTAGAGGGAAAGAAGGTCTGCGGCGATTGCGGCGCGGCGCTATCCTTTCGCTGCCCCGCGTGCGGAGCCGACAATCCGAAAGGAAAGAACTTCTGTGGTGACTGCGGTGCGGCGCTCACGCCAACAGTACTGCCGCAAGTCACGGCGGCTGCCGGCGCATCGACCTCGATAACGTCACGGGTCACCGAGCGTTCGAGCTTATCGCCCGTACCAAGTTCTTCCGCCGAGCGCCGCCAGCTCACAGTTATGTTCTGCGACCTTGTCGGCTCGACAGCGCTTGCGACAAAGCTCGACCCGGAAGATCTGCGAGACATAATCGCCAAGTACCGCGATAGCGTAGCGGCGGTCGTCCGCAAATACGGAGGAACCATCAGCCGCTACATCGGAGATGGCATGCTCATCCTCTTCGGCCATCCCTCAGCGCATGAGGACGATGCCGAACGCAGCGTGCGCGCTGCGCTTGAGATCGCCGCGACCAGGCATGTGCCTGGAGGGCCGCCCGAGTTCGAGCTGCGGGTTCGTCTTGGACTCGCGACTGGTCTCGTCATCGTAGGTGATCTTATCGGCAGCGAGGCTGCAGAAACACAGGCGGTCCTTGGCGAGACGCCGAACCTTGCTGCTAGGCTACAGGCGCTCGCTGAACCAGATGGCGTGGTCATCGCTGAGGACACGCGACGGCTCATCGGCGGGCTTTTTGACTATGAAAACCTCGGCGCGGTGGCTCTGAAAGGCTTTGCCGCCCCGGTGCAAGCCTGGCGGGTGCTTCATGAGGGAACGGCAGAAAGCCGTTTCGAGGCGTTGCACCCTTCGATGCTCGCTCCGCTGGTGGGGCGTGAGGAAGAACTCGCGCGACTGGAGCGGAGCTGGGACCTTGCGAAGGCGGGTAGCGGCCAAGTAATGCTGCTCGTCGGCGAGGCTGGCATTGGCAAGTCACGCCTCGTTGCGGCTCTCCAGGAGCGTATCGAGCGCGAGCCGCACACCTTCTTGCGATATTTCTGCTCGCCTCATCATCAGGAAAGTGCGCTCTATCCCTTCACCGCTCAACTCCAGCGAGCTGCTGGTTTCGATCGTGAGGACGCGCCAACAGTGAAGCTCAAAAAGCTCCGGTTGCTACTATCCCCAGCATTGCCGTCTGACGAGGACGTGGCGATCCTGGCCGAGTTGCTGTCGATTCCCAGCGGTGACCTGTATCTGCCGGTTGCTGCTACGCCGCAACAAAAGAAGGAGAGAAGCTTCGCCGCTCTGGTCCGCCAGCTTGAAGTTCTTGCAGAAAAACACCCAGTCATGGTCGTGTTCGAGGACATGCAGTGGATCGATCCGAGCTCGCGCGAGCTGCTGGACCGGACGGTCGATCGCGTAGCAAGCCTACCAGTTTTGGTTCTGATCACCTACCGCCCCGAGCTCCAGCTGGTATGGAGTGGAAAGCCGCACGTCAGTTTGCTTGTGATGAACCGGCTGGACCAGAAAGCGGGTGCCACGCTGATCCGAAGCGTGGCCGGTAGCCGGACGTTGCCGATCGAAATTGTTAATGAGATTGCTGAACGAACGGATGGCGTGCCGCTGTTCGTTGAGGAGTTGACCAAAGCGGTGCTCGAGACAAGCAACGAGGGGATCCCGCGAGCCATCTCCTTCGCGCCGCTACCCGGACTTGCTGTGCCGGCCACGCTCCATGCTTCATTGATGGCGCGGCTCGACCGGATCGGTCCGATAGCTAAGGAAGTGGCGCAGATCGGCGCGGCCATCGGCCGCGAGTTCTCCTACGACCTGCTTGCCGCCGTTGTACAGCGATGCGACAATGAGCTGCAGGCCGCACTTGATCGGCTAATCAATGCTGAGCTCATGTTTGGGCGCGGCGAACCGCCTGACGCCAATTTCTTGTTCAAACACGCACTGATCCAAGATGCGGCGTACGGCACGCTGTTGCGCAGCCAACGCCGCGAGCTGCACGCCCGAATCGCGGGCGCGCTTGAGGAGAGGCTCTATAACGGCATTCAAGAGCGACCGGAGATCCTAGCCCATCATTGCACGCATGCAGGTCTGATCGAAAAGGCAGTGTCGTATTGGCAGGAAGCCGGTGAACGCTCAAAAGCTCGATCGGCAATGACAGAAGCAATCGCGCAGATGCGAAAAGCGCTCGATCTGCTATCCCATCTGCCCGATACCGCCGGACGCCAAGGCATCGAAGCCGACCTCCAGCTCGCGCTCGGCGGCGCACTGATCGCTGCGAAGGGACATGCGGCCGAAGAGACCGGCAAGGCTTATGCCCGGGCTCGCCGCCTTTGCGAGCTACTGAACGACAGGCCGAACCTGCTCAAGACGCTTTGGGGGCAGTTCGTGCACTATCATGTGCGAGGCGAAACGGACCGATCGCATCGCATCGCTGAGGAACTGCTAGATTTGGCCGGACGACAGAACGATGCGGCCATTCTTGTCGCCGGTCATCGGGCTGTCGGCGACAGCTGCCTTCATCGCGGACAATTGGCCTTGGCGCGCGTCCATCTCGAGCGGGGGCTTGCCCTTTACGATCCGTCGCAGCAGCGCTCTTTGACGGCACTGTTCGCAGAAAACGCCCGCGTGGCGATGCTTTCGTTCCTCTCGCTAACCTATAGCCTTCTTGGATTTCCCGATCAGGCGCTTGTTCAGAGCAGTGAGGCAATCTCGGAGGCGCGCGGGTCGTCCCATCCGATCAGCCTTGCCTTCGCGCTGAGCGTCGCTTGCCGGTTGCATTTCGTCCTCGATGACGCGGGTATGGTCGCGCAACTGGCAGAGGAGCTAGTTGCGCTAACCTCGGAGCAGCGATTTGCCTTCTTTCTCGCGATGGGGACCGCCTATCGCGGTTGGACGATGGCCGAAGCCGGCGACGCCGAGGCCGGGGTGGATTTACTGCGACACGGTATCGAGGGATTCCAGGCGTCCGGCGCAGCATGGACTCTTCCGTTCTACCTTGCGCAGCTCGCGGCAGCCGAGGCAAAGAGAGCACGATTTGAAACCGGCCTTGATCAACTCTCGGACGCCTTAGTACTAACCCAGAAATTGGGGGTGCGATGGTTCGAGGCCGAGCTGCATCGGCGACGAGGCGACTTGATGCTGACGGCTCGGCCGGACGCCGAGGCCGAGGCTGAGACCGAGTTTCGACGCGCCATTGCTATTGCTCGCCAACAGGAGGCGAAACTCTGGGAGGTCCGCTCTGCCGTCACTCTCGCCCGGCTCTGGCGCCGCCAGGGCAAGGGTGATGAAGCACGGGACCTTCTCGCCCCGGTCTACGATTGGTTCGACGAGGGCTTCGATGTTCGCGACTTGAAGGACAGCAAGGCACTCTTAGAAGAACTCTGCACCTAGCACGAAGGCGGCTCCTCTGATCCTCGCCGCACCGTTTTAGAGTTTGTTAGGCTTCCTACGACGATGAAGCCTTTCCTACGGAGGGTTCATGCGGCGGCGCCACTTCATCGCGTTTCTTGGTGGAGCGGCAACGTGGCCACTCAGTGCGCGGGCACAACAGGCGGCGATGCCTGTCATCAGTATGCTGGACTGCCCCCCTGAAGTGAGACACGATAATTTCAGTGACAGCGGGGTTGTCACGATGGGTTAGCGCGCTTTGTTTTGCGCGAAGGCGGTTTCGAACTCAAGGGGCGACTGGTATCCGAGCGCCGAGTGCAGGCGCTCTTTGTTGTAGACCTCTGCGATGAAGCTGTTGATGTGGCGGCGGGCGTCGCCGAGATCGATAAAAGCCCGACCGTTGACCGGCTCGGCCTTGAGCGTTTTCATGAAGCTTTCGGCCTTGGCGTTGTCGAAGGGATTGCCCGGCCTGCTCATGCTGATGGTGATGTCGCGATCGGCCAGTCGCTGGCGATAGGCGATGGACGCGTATTGGGCGGATTCAAACGGTCGTCGCAACACCCAATTTTTCACTCATGATAATACTTCGTCAAGCGCTTCTGCCGGCGTTTTCCAGCCCAGTGTCTTTCTCGGTCGGGCATTCAGGACCGCTGCTACAGCGGATATCTCGTCGGCGCTGTGGATGCTCAGACCTTTCGGGAAGTACTGCCGCAGCAAGCCGTTGGTGTTCTCGTTAGTGCCGCGTTGCCAAGGGCTTTGAGGATCGCAGAAGTAGACTTGGATACCCGCATCGATCTTGAGGCGGTCGTGCTGAGCCATTTCCGCTCCTTGATCCCAAGTCAGCGTGCGACGTAGCTCTTCGGGCAAAGTGATGATGGTGCGCGAGATCGCGTCACGCACGGCTTCCGCTCCGTGTCCCGCGAGTGCAGGTCCGTTCTTCTTGCGCGGAGCTTCGCCATGCCCCGCCAGCCGGGGAAGGTGCAGGAGCATTGTGAAGCGCGTCGTGCGCTCGACCAACGTGCCGATCGCCGAGCTGCCAAGACCGAGAATGAGGTCTCCCTCCCAATGTCCCAGCACGGCTCGATCGGCCGCTTCAGCGGGGCGCTCACTGATCATGATCGCCGGCGAGACGAAGTTCTTGCCTCGCCTGCGTACGCGCCCCCTGGGCACGCGCAACACGCGCCCGGTTCGCAAGCAGGCCGTCAGCTCGCTGCGTAGTACACCGCGGCCCTGAACGAAGAGAGCCTGATAGATGGCTTCGTGGCTGATGCGCATCGTCTTGTCGTCCGGGAAGTCGATCGGCAAGCGTCGG
>NZ_FMAI01000067.1 GCF_900094605.1 Bradyrhizobium shewense
GAAGCGTAGAAAGCGCAGCAAGTGCGTCAATGCTGACAAACGGCTGAGCTGTCAAAGGCTCCGCGTCAGGGCATGCCGTCCGGTCGAACATCCACGCTGGAACTTCCAGGCAACGATCTATTTTCGATCCATCAAGAGAGCAGCGGAAAGCGACATCATCAGCCTTCTCGACCCTTCCATGAACGCAAACTCGGCGATCAAACCAGGGATGATGTCGATAAAGAACCTCGCGAAGAACGATCCTGTGGGCGTTCTTGAGCCTTGATGTACAACGAAGTCCGGCCCCACAGCGCGATCGGCAACAAGGCGCCGATAACGCTGTTGAATGGCTCATCGGCGCCCCCGCCGGCATGAGCATAACCCCGGAAAATTCCAGCGCCGGCTGGCCTAGTTTTGGGGAGTACTTCAGGAGCACTTCAAAAAACCCGAGACTCTAACTGCCGCTGGATGAAAATTCAGTGGCAGGTCAGGATCATTAACCCCAAGCAGATCCGCAGCACGTCGAGTCGTAAGTCAACACAGCGATTTTGGCAGGCGACGGCAGCTGGCGGAGTAACGCCGGCAATAGGAGCAGGCTCGACAACGCCACTGGCACATTTACCGACGCAGCCACCTCCGCCTGATGCCGAATCGAGAAACCGCACGTGGAACTTATAGCGACAGCTCCGCGGTCATCCAAGCGTCGCGCATCTGCGAAAAACGCCCAACCGAGCGCAGGATCGCCACGGACGACGTTCTCTACCCCCGCAACCGTTTTCGCGATGGCGGGAAAATTGAAAGTTGCGGAATTCAAAACGGAGCCGGGCTTCGGGGGCGGCGACGTGGCGCCGGGCGAAACTCCTCGTTCGAGAGTCAAGACTCCGAGAGATCGTGGGAGATCAGAGCGTGGCGCCCATGCAGGAAGCTTTGCCTTTTTTGGCGCCGAATATCCTAATTTAAGCCCAGATCGGTTCGGAATTCTGCGTTTGATTTGGAAAAACGTAAGAGTTCCTGCTCATATAAGCCCACTCCGCACGTGGTGGACGAATGGCCGTTGACTGTTAAGCCGATTTCGGCGCCTCAGATGGGACACTGGGGTTGACTCGCAGATCAGTTGGCGAGCGACTTGCGCCAACTTCCCCCATCCGCTTTCATCATACGCACGCAGCGCGCAAACTCGGACAAGCTGTACAGAATGCCGGCAGCCGGATGTAGCGCTCCGTAGCCCGCAGATTCCTCTCCTTCCACGGCTCTGCTCGTGGAACGCAACGACTAATGGCATTCGCTACGTCAAGCTCAAAGCCAAGGATGCCGAGCGTCTAGCGGCCAAGGATCGAATTGAGGGGGCTCCATCACACCGGAAGACCACCGATTTTAACCAAGGGCGTCAACTCCCACGGGCCTGAAAGGGGGTTCGCAGGACCCAAGGGCCCCTAGTCGGCGGCTTACCCTACGCGCCGGCAATACTCCAGGCCCCGCCGGCACTTTCGTCCAGGCAGCAACCGGTCGCCTCATTTTCAATTCTAGGGAATGTGACGCGTCTCGCACCGCACGCCCATGGACCTCGAACTATTTCCTGGCCGCCGAAAACTGGCGCATTCAAGCCTTAAGTGCATAACTTCGACGAACAGAAGCTCATATCAAACGAAACAAGGCTTCAAGCGGGTGGCAATGTTTGGAAGATTAACGGCGATATTTCGCAAGGATGATGATCCCGTCGCTCGTAATGACTCTCGACCAGCTGGAGTTAGGATAATATGGAGATCAGCAAAGGACCGCAGGCTTTCCCCCGACCGGAGTATCTTCGAAGGGTCGCCGCAGTGAAAGCAGAAATGACACGACGCGGCGTTGATGCGCTTGTCGTGAACAACTCGCGCAACGTCACTTACCTCACCGGTTGCACGGCCCGCACGGGTATAACTCCACAAGCAGTGGTGGTTTCAATGGGCAATGAGGAACCGACGTTTATTATGCGTGGCCTTGATGCACCCGCAGCGATTCACCAGTCGTTTCTGGATCGTGGTAGGGTGATTGGCTATCCTGAACACTTCATTGGCAATCCTGAGAAGGATGGTTTCGATCCGGTTATCGAATTTCTTCATGAACTTGGCGTTGCAAACCGCAGCTTGGGACTCGAACTGGGCGACCTTTCGGCTCAGACGGCGGAGAAGTTCAAAAGGCGAATGCCAAAAGCAAAGATCGTGGATTGCAGCAAAGCTGTAGCCTGGATCCGGACCATTAAGTCTGATCTTGAGATTGAGGTTATGCGAGAAGCTGCAGCGATCGCAGACGCTGGCATTATGCGAGCGGCAGAAGTGATTCGTCCTGGTGTGAGGGAGGCAGACGCAATGGCCGAAATTCTGGCGACGCTGGCCCGCGGTGCGAATGGCAAGCCAGGGACGGATTTAGCCAACGCGTTCTTCTGCTCCTCGCCACGGACGGGCACGTGTCATATTCGGTGGAGTGAGGACATCATTCGCGAGGGATCGCAGATCAATATTGAACTCGGTGGGGTCCGCCATGGTTACGTTGCGGCGATCATGCGCACCTTCTCGGTCGGTATCGCGTCCGACCGTCTTCGCCGTGTACACGAGGCAGAGGTTGCTGGTTTGGAATCCGCGTTGAACGTCGTTCGACCCGGTGCCACCTGCAGCGACGTCGCCAACGCCTTCTATCGAACAATTGAAAAGCACGGTGTCAAGAAGCACACCCGTTGTGGGTACGCGATTGGCGTTGATTGGACTGAGCCCACCGCGAGTCTCCAAGATGGCGACATGACAGAGCTAAAGCCGAACATGACCTTCCATCTCATGCTAGGAAATTGGATCGAGGAAGATTTCGGTTATGCCCTCAGCGAGACATTCCGCGTCACCGGGTCCGGCGCCGAAGCACTAACCCTATCGCCACGCAAGCTTTTTGAGCTTACCTAGTATGTTCAGCATGTTCAGGCCTCAGCAGGAGTTTCATTGTCATTCGAGCGCGGGCTCGATAATCTATGGATTCCATCAGGCCGTTGTTCGCGGCACAATCCAGATGCCACTGCGAATATCGGCACGACCGCGGAGAGAGGCCGCGAGCTCAGAAACCCGCCTCGTGCGTATCTGCATCGGGCACTTCGGGTTACCGATACCAAGTCCTTCCGCGCGACGCGCTTAAATGTATTTGGACAGGAGCATCGGCTCGCGCGTGCGGGAAAATCCGAACTTTGCCCTTTTGCTTTGTGCTGGCGGATGCAAGATGCGGGCTCAGCGCACTCGTTTCGATAGGGGCTAGCGGCACTCGCGGACGCGGCCCATGCGGACGCGGTACGCAGGTGATCCCGTACGCGGATTCCGGCGAAGTCGCCCCAGGGCGAGGCGTTCTGGCCCGGTGGTTCTGTGTCATAGTTCAAGCCGCGTGGGTGAGCAACGGATCATCTCCTAATAGTAGTAGCGCGGTCCGCGGATGTTGGAACGCAAGACCGGCGGGTCGTTCGCGGAACCCTCGGGAGCCGGACACCGATCGGTGAGGTCGCTGGCGAGGATCGACTTGACCGAGCCATAGGTGCGCGCGCCGATGTCGATCGCCCGCGAGGCTGCAGCAATCAGGCGCTCGCGCCCGTACGACGTGGCGAGCTGAGGATGCTGAGACAAGTGCGTATCCCTGCTCGGGGTGCCAGCGCTCGTCGAGAATGAGGTCATACAATGCGCTGGTCGCCGGGCCGATCGCGGCGGCGGCATCCTGGCGGATGCGCACGGTGGTCCAGCCGGCGTAGCGGCGATGGCTGATGCCATGTGCTCCGCCACGGCGGTGTGCTTATGATTGTCGCTTATGCGCTGACGCGCGGCAATCCGCTCGCCCTTGGGGAAATTCTCGACGGTGCGGGCGGTGAGCGCACCTCGACCTCGGCACGCGCGAAGCGATGCGGATCGCTGCAGTAACTCTTCTCCGGTTACAGCGAAATATCCCGGCGTCTACCAAGCGCCGCCTCAAATGTTGGCGGAGCGAACAGGCAAGCGCGTTCCTGCTCTGTCAAACGCCTTCCGGAACTGCCCCCTTTGGGTCACGAAGAACTGCTCCAACCATCGGTCGGTTGAAGGTTTTCTCTGCCGGTGACGGGCTGGAGGGAGCCCGAGTACGACCGGAGAGCCGTCACCGGCGGTCGGCGGCTTGATGAGGCCGCTCTTTCGCTTGGCGAGCGGAGCCAGTAGCTGTCGCCGCGGATGGTCAGCAGTGGCTGTGGTGCAGAAGCCGGTCGAGAATCGCGGTGGCGACCACCGGATCGGCGAACACGGTGCCCCATTCGGCAACGCTGCGGTCCGACGTGATCAGCACGGCGCCAGTTCCGTAGCGCCGGTTGCCCAGCTGGAAGAACAGATGCGCCGCGTCGGGTTCAAGCGGCAGGTAGCCGAGTTCGTCGACGATCGGCAGCTTTGGCTTCGCCAGAGCCAGCAGTTTCTCATCCAGGCGTCGCTTGCCATGCGCCTTAGCGAGGCCAGCACCAGCGTCGTCGCCGTCGTGAACTGCACCGTATAACCGGCCAGGATCGCCTCTCGCCCAAGCGCGATCGACAAGCGCGTTTTACCGACGCCCGGCGGGCCGAGCAGCAGCATGTTCTCGCCGTTGGCGATCCAACGTGACGCGGCCAGGTCGCGCGCCTCGAAGTCGAAGCCCGCCAGTTCCTTCACGTCACGGCAGTGTGCGAGCTTCAGCGCCATCTCGATGCGGCGGTGGTCCTTCGCGCGATCTTGCGCTCGCATAGCAGGATCAATGTCTCTCGCGCCGACAGGTTCGCGCGCGCCGCCTCGTCGAGGGGGCTGCGATCACGGCTTTGTATTCGGCAAGAGGGCGTAAGAACGACGGCGATGGAGACGGCGCCGGCACCGCCGCGATCTCCGCCCGGCAGACCGCGCCATTGCAACCACCAACTCCACGCAGATGAGCGGAGTCGATGATCTGCAGCCGGCGCCCCTCCGATTGCTTGTGCACTGCGACCTGGTGCAATCCATGGCCGATCCGCACTTCGGCGGCCGCGATCGTTACGACAACGCGCTCGCCAATCAGGCGGTACCGAGTAGCTGTTCGTGTCGAACTCGACGGCGCAATCATTGCCGACGACACGGGTCAGTTCACGCAAAGATCCGAACGAGTGCAGCCCGCGGAGCGGCTTCCACCGATGTATCTCGTCGTGCGCGAAGCGGATGATCGGCGCCTCTCCAGTCGTGCCGTGGACACGAACGTTCGCAACCTTAACGCTCGCGATGCGCTTCGAATGTTTCCCCAGCTTGAGAAGGAATGACCGGCAATTGCGTTCTTTCTTCACATAGCCGACACCGCTCTCGGTCTTGCGTTTCGTGTGCGCCCGATATGGTGCGCAGGCGCGAGGACGGAAGTCCCAATGTTTTGTGAAGGCGATCAGCATGTCATTGAACTGAACCGATCGGCTCACCGCGTCGTTTCGCACCACGAGCGCCCAAGGATTGTCCATCAGAACTTCCTCCGGCACGCCGCCGAGGGTCGTGAATCGTGAATGTACTCTCGATGCCGGCAAACCAATGCTCCTGCCTCTCGGCCCGGAACGCACGCACATGAAGCTGTCGCGAGTAGCCGAGCGTCGCCACCAAGATGAATGCCTTGACTTTCGATCCTCCGATCTCGACCAGCCGCTCCCCAAAGTCGATCTGCAGTTGTCGGCCCGGAGGCCTCTCAAATCGCGTCGTCGCCAGCGCCTCCGCTTCCAGCGCCTGGTAGGGCTGCACGGCGCCTTGCAGCGTCCGCCGGCTGACTGTCGCGCCTTTCTCGGCCAACAGGTCCTGGCGCACCACACCGGCATTGCCGCGATGCCGAATGAGCCTCTCGCGCAGCCGGCCCTCAAGACCATCGAGACACTTCGGCCTGCTCAGGTGGCTTGAACGGCTTCACCCCGCCCGCCGCCACGTAGTCCTTCACCGTGTGATGGCTGCCGCGCAGCTGCCGAGCAATCCGCTTCACACCCCACGCGCACGCCCTCAGGCGGAACATCTCTGCCACGTCATCCGGCGTCTTCATCACCTGCTCCCGCGGATCACTCTACGGCAAGCTTTCGGCGATTCGTGCCTGCTTCCATTCTCTCTCTCCTCAGCTATCCAAGGAGGCAATTCATCATGACGCTGAGGGGGCTGTTTTCCATAGCGCGCGACACCTGCTCGCGTATTCAATGGTGCAATAGTCAATTCTGGCGTCCTCCACACCCTTCTCTATCGCTCGGCAGGGGACTTAGTGCAGACGGGACACTTCAGCCGCTAATGAATAGCCTCAGTCGACTGTCAACAATAGTAGTTGATCTGAGTAGAGATGTTGTCATCTTTCGCTAGCTCGACACCGAGCCCGCTACCCTAAGCGGACCTCTGTACCATTTGCCGGATCGGAGTTCCGCGAAACCCATACACTCGGAACCCGACAGAAAGGGGATTTGAAGGTGTTTGGAACGGCCTGTCGGAAGACACACCCGTAGAAATCGAAAGAGGCTGCGAAAGCTCGAGCGTTGGGGCTCCGCTGTCCAATGAACGTGACCAATGAACCTGAATACGGCCGCGCGATGATAGTTCAATCTAAAGGAAGATACGGCATGGGACGCAACGATGAAATGAAGCTCGGACTATTCCTCGTCCAGGCGGGATTTCACGAAGGTGCATGGCGCGATTCGAGCGTACCAGCGAATGGCGGAGTAGATATCGAGCATTATGCTCATCTTGCAGCCCATGCGGAAGATGCCGCATTTCACTTTGTATTCCTTGCTGATAGCCCAAGTGTACTAGAACGAGATCACGAACACATAGCCCGCGTAAGCCGAAACGACGGGTTCGAGCCAATCACGGTGTTGTCGGCGCTTTCATCGAGAACACGAGACATCGGTCTCGTTGGGACGGCGACTACGACGTACAACCAGCCCTATCATCTTGCACGCATGTTCGCCTCACTCGACCACCTGTCGCGGGGACGTGCGGCCTGGAACATCGTCACCTCTGGACTTAAGTTCGAGGCTTCCAATTTTGGCGATAATGAACTCCCAGACCATGATACGCGCTACGACCGAGCGAGAGAATTCGTAGAAGTTGTTAAGGGGCTTTGGGACTCGTGGGAAGACGACGCTTTCATTCGCGAAAAGCAAAGTGGTATTTTCGTTGACACCACGAAGCTGCATTTTCTCAACCATCGCGGTGACTACTTTTCAGTCAGAGGCCCCCTGAACATCGCCAGGCCTCCGCAAGGTTATCCCGTATTAGTTCAGGCTGGCGCCTCTGACGCGGGAATAAGGTTCGCTGCCGAAGTTGGAGAAGTCGTCTTCACCGCCGCACCTTCTTTGGAGAGCGGAAAACGATACTATGCTACACTTAAAGCAAAAGCGCGCGCACTTGGACGAAAGGAAGATCAGCTGCTCGTCATGCCGGGCATTATTCCGATCGTTGGGAGAACCAGGCAAGAGGCATGTGAGAAGCTCCGAAAGTTACGTTCTTATATGCACACCGACGTGCAAATTGGATTGGCCGAGCGCATGCTCGGATTTGTGACCGATCTTCGTTCAACAAATCTTGACTCATTAGTTCCCGAGGCTTTACCGCGGACGAATGCCACCCAAAGTTCTCAGACGTTGCTACTCGACCTGGCTGCACGTCAGAAGTTCACCTGGAGACAACTGATACGCTTGATATCGGACAGCAAGGGTCAGCTCATGGTTGTTGGAACGCCAGACGAAATTGCCAACACCATGGTGGATACATTTGATCAACGTGCTGCTGACGGATTCAACGTATTGCCGGCAATCGTTCCGAGCGGTCTCAAAGATTTTATTGATCTGGTTGTCCCTGAATTGCGCCGAAGGGGTAAATTCAGATCCCGGTACTCTGGGAAAACACTAAGAGAGAACCTCGGGCTCAATCGACCACTCAGTCGTTTCCGGAGGCAGGCATAAGCTTGCGCTTTAAAATGCCCAGGCTGTTCAGCAGCAGGATTCGGTTTTGTCATGGCCGAAAGCCTTGAGACTCAAACTTCGCGGTCGAGGCGAGAACGTGGATTCATTGATCGATTCGCGAGGATAGGTCCGCAGTGGAAGGGACGGCGCGCCTCGAAGACGCCGCAGACAACGATCGAAGGTGACCCTGCCTCACAGGCTTAATCCAGTTTGGAGTTCGCTCTCGCCCCAAATGAAGTGCTCCCCAAAACTAGGCCAGCCGTCGCTGGAGTTTTCCGGGGTTATGCTCATGCCGGCGGGGGCGCCGATGAGCCATTCAACAGCGATATCGGCGCCTTGTTGCCGATCGCTCGTGTAGTCTCTACGCCAATCCTCCATTTTCTACGGCGTCGTCAAGGCTCAGAACCAGTGCGTGTTCAGGCACTCGCTTCGTCTGCCTCCGGTGAGGGCCGTCTTGTGGGGCTGAGCGGATTGTTTTGTAACAGCACTTATGGACAGCCATAAGTTCAGTACTCAGGTTGAGCGGCTCGAGGTCGTCGAGACCGGCCGTCGCCGTCATTGGACGGACGACGAGAAGCTGAAGATCGTGCTTGAGAGCATGCACGCGCCGCGGGCGATTTCGTCGACGGCGCGGCGGCACGGGATATCGCGGTCGTTGCTGCTGACGTGGCGGCGGCTGTTCGGTGCGGGTAGTGGTGGGGCTGCCGAACAGCCCAAGCCGGCGTTTGTGCCAGCGGTCGTGGTGAGCGCGGCAGCATCGCCGAATACGCTACCAATACAAGCTGCCACGCGGGCGAGCGGCCGGATGGTGATCGAGCTGGGCAATGAACGCCGGATCATCGTCGATGTTGACGTCGACGCGGCCGCGTTGTCGCGGGTGCTCGGCATTCTGGAGCGGCGATGATCCCGATCGCGGCAGGCGCGCGGATCTGGATCGCGACCGGGCATACTGACATGCGCAAAGGTATGCAGGGGCTGGCGCTCCTGGTGCAGGAAGGCTTCGGGCGTGATCCGTTTGCTGGGGACGTCTTCGTGTTCCGCGGTCGCGCCGGCACTTTGATTAAGGCGTTGTGGCACGACGGGATCGGTTTGTCGCTTTACGCGAAGCGGCTGGACCGAGGTCGCTTCATCTGGCCTTCGGCGGTGGACGGCGTGGTGGCGTTGACCGCGGCCCAGCTTGGCTATCTGTTGGAAGCGATCGACTGGCGCAATCCGCAACACAGCTGGCGTCCGCAGAGCGCCGGATAGGCTGCGCAAAAATCCTCTGAGATTGTAAAAAGCCCGCGCCAAATCGCAGTTTTTATGATTCCATTGAGGCATGGGAGACGGCCTCGAAAAGCTGCCGGACGACATTGAAGCGCTGCACGCGGCGTTGCTTGCGGCGCGCGCTGAACTCGCCATCGTGCGCGCCCAGCAGTCCGACGACCAGGCGCTGATCGCGCATCTGAAGCTGCAGATCGAAAGGCTGAACCGCGATCGGCATGGTCCACGCTCGGAGCGCACCGCACGTCTGCTGGATCAGCTTGAGCTGACGCTGGAGGAACTCGAGACCTCTGCGACCGAGGACGAACTGACAGCCGAAATGGCCGCGGCGAAGACTGCGAACGGGACGACGACCGTGGCGTCGTTCAGCCGCAAGCGGCCATCGCGCAAGCCGTTCCCCGATCATCTGCCTCGCGAACGCGTGGTCGTACCGGGACCCATGGCGTGCGCCTGCTGCGGCGGGGCGCGGCTGTCGAAGCTCGGCGAAGACATCACCGAGACGCTGGAGGTGGTCCCAAAATCCTGGAAGGTGATCCAGCACGTCCGGGAGAAGTTCAGCTGCCGGGACTACGAGAAGATCAGCCAGGCGCCGGCGCCGTTCCACGTCATCGCCCGCGGCTGGGCCGGCCCGAGCTTCCTGGCGATGGTGCTGTTCGAGAAGTTTGGCCAGCACCAGCCGCTGAACCGGCAGGCCGAGCGCTACGCCCGGGAAGGCGTGCCGGTCAGCCTGTCGACGCTTGCCGACCAGGTCGGCGGCTGTACGCTCGCGCTGATGCCGCTGTTCAATCGCCTGGAAGCCCATGTGCTCGCCGCCGAGCGCTTGCACGGCGACGACACCACGGTGCCGGTTCTGGCCAAGGGCAAGACCTCGACTGGCCGGATCTGGGGCTATGTCCGGGACGACAAGCCGTTCGGCGGACAGGCCCCGCCAGGGGCTGTATTTTACTACTCACGCGATCGCGCTGGCGAGCATCCGCAGGCGCATCTGGCGAGCTACAGCGGGATATTCCAGGCCGACGCCTATGGCGGCTATGGCAGGCTCTACGAGGCCGGCCGCAATGCGGGTCCAATCCTGGAAGCCGCCTGCTGGGTCCACGCTCGGCGGCCGTTCTTCGTGCTGGCCGACCTGGCCGAGAACGCGCGCTGCAAGGCGCAAGGCGGCAAGAAGCCGGCGGTGATCTCGCCCCTGGCGCTTGAAGCCGTGCGCCGGATCGATGCTCTGTTCGAGATCGAGCGCGGCATCAATGGCGAGACGCAGGAACGGCGTCGGGCCGTGCGGCAGGAACTGAGCGCACCGCTGGTTGGCGATCTGGAAGGCTGGATGCGTGAGCAACGTGCCAAGCTGTCGCGCGGCAATGACGTCGCCAAGGCGATGGACTACATGCTCAAGCGTTGGAGCGCGTTCACCCGCTTCCTCGACGACGGCCGTATCTGTCTATCCAACAACGCGGCAGAACGGGCGCTGCGCGGCATCGCGCTCGGCAGGAAGTCCTGGCTGTTCTGCGGCTCCGACCGCGGTGGCGACCGCGCCGCGCTGATGTACAGCCTGATCGTCACGGCCAAGATGAATGACATTGACCCGCAAGCCTGGTTGGCTGACGTTCTGAACCGCATCGCAGAGCATCCCGCCCACCGGCTCGACGAACTCCTGCCGTGGAATTGGCGCGACACGATCCGGCGCGTCGATCAGGCCGCCTGAGTGGTCCTGCCGCGGTTCTCACCGCATGCTTACCTCGCTTCTGAACTTGCCCTTGAAAGATTCGATGAAGCTGTTGTCCATCGGTTTTCCCGGCCGCGAGAAATCCTGCACCACACCCTTCTGGTAAGCCCGGAGATCGAGATCGCGGGAGATAAACTCTGATCCCTGGTCGACGCGGATCGTCACGTTTGACGCTGATGGCCAAGCCGTCACGTTGCAGCAGGACATGGACCCGGCGATAGCCGTATCTCACCCGCGTCTCGCAGATGTCCTTGATCCGATCTTTGAGAGCGGCCTGGTCGCCGCGCTTCGACTTGTAGACGTACAGTGCGCGATCGATCCGAAGGGCCGAGCAGGCCCGCCTGATCGAGACCTTCCAGTCACTTCGCACCTTGTCGACAAGCTCACGCTTGCGGCCAGGCTTTAGAGCTTTTTTGACAGCACATCCTGAAGCATGACCTTGTCCAACGACAGGTCGGCGACAATTCACTTCAGCTTGCTGTTCTCTTCCTCGAGCTGACGCAGCCGCTTCATCTCTGACGGCAACAAGCCAGCATACTTCTTCCGCCAATTGAAAAAACGTCGCCTCACTGATCCCGCCCTTGCGGCAGACCTCTGCCACTTCCGAGCCATGTTCATCTTGCTTCAAAACAAATGCGATCTGCGCCTCATAAACGGAAAATTCCAGTTCACACTGGCTAATTTGGCGGTGGCACGTCACAAATGAGGACCAGAGCAGGAGCGCGCCCGGCGCCGCCGGTCATGCACCTGTTGCGGCTGTCGTCCGTTATGAGCAACCCTTGCCGAAGATGACGCGCTCTAACTGTGTTCCCGGCGCTGCGCACAGACAATCTGAAGGGCTTCCGCGCTACGCTTACTCTGAAGCTGCAGATCGGGAAACTCAACCGCGACCGCTATGGCCTTGGCTCGGAGCGTACCGCGCGGCTATTGGGCCAACTCGAACTGACGCTGGAGGAGTTGGAGAGTTCGGCGGCTGAGGACGAACTCGCAGCCGTAATGGCCCGGGCCACAACCGTGAAGGTGGCGTCGTTCACACAAGCGGCCGTCACGCCAGCCGTTCCCAGAGCGTCTGCCTCGCGAGCTGGTGATCGTGCCCGGCCTGTGGCCTGCGAATGCTGTGGCGGCGCGCGGCTGTCCAAGCTCGGCAAGAACATCACCGAGACGCTGGAGGTGGCCCGAAATCCTGGAAGGTGATTCAGCACCTCCGCCTGCCGCAATTGCGAGAAGATCAGTTATGGCGCGACAACCAGGATGAGAGCGGCGCGTCAATCAAGATGAGGCGAGGCGGCCGAGTCAGAAGATAATTGACGCTTGCTGCGGGCTTGGCAAGGCTTGATTGACGCTGCGCGACAATCAAGCCGCATTGCCAGCGTCAATCACCGCTTTCTCGAGTTCGTTTGGAGTGGCGTGAACCGGCGGCCGGCCTGGACCGCGCTTGCGATCGAGGGCAACTTTTCGACGGTAGCTCTCGACATTCATCTCGAGGATCGTCGCGTGGTGGACCAAACGATCGATGGCTGCCAGCGTCATTGCTTGATCTGGGAAGATACGCCCCATTCGCCGAATGCTGATTGGCTGTGATCAGCAGGGAGCGTCGCTCGTAGCGGGTGGCGATTAGCTCGAACAGCACGCTGGTCTCCACCTGATCCTTGCTCACAGATGTGATGTCGTCGAGGATTAGGAGGTCGTAGCGGTCGAGTTTGGCGATGGCGGACTCCAGCGCTAGCTCGCGCCGGGCCACCTGCAGCCGCTGCACCAGATCAGTGGTGCGTGCGAACAGAACGCGCCAACCGTCCTCGACGAGAGCCAGGCCGATCGCTGCGCCGAGATGAGCCTTGCCGCCGCCGGGTGGACCGAACAGCAGCAGATTGGCGCCGGTCTTCAACCAGACGTCACCGGCGGCGAGCGCCATAGCCTGTGCCTTTGACAGCATTGGCACGCTCTCGAACTCGAAGGTGGCGAGCGTCTTGCCGGCGGGCAGCGCGCTTCCACCATGTGTCGTTCGATGCGGCGGCGGGTGCGATCGGCTGCCTCGTGTGGTCGCCACCCGCGGGAGGGTTCGGTATCTCAACACCACTCGTTCACTGTTTGTTCTCGTCGCCATTTTGGCGTCTGGGCCCTACTTTGCAGGGGTGGATGCATGGAGGAACGCCAGCGTTTCCCTCCATGCGAATGTAGGAGCGACGGTTGGGCTGACGCGCGCAAGCGTGCTGGCTGCAAAGGTCGCCGACACAACAGTTGCGTCATCGACGCAATCGTGTCGCCGGCAAGGGCCGCGAGGAAGCGGGCGGCGGGCCAGCCTTCCTTGTCCGACTGTGCGGCGAGCTTCGGCCAGATCGCCTTGACGCCGGGCAGGCGCAACTCATCGAACAGCAGCTCGACGCGGGCGGCATCGATGGAGGTAGCTCCGCTGGTCACGCTGCGCTCAGGCGCGAGGTCAACCTGACACGGATCCCCATTGAAACCAAGGAGAGCATTCGGTGGGGGAATCTGATCATGTGGCGCGGAATATCGCGATTCAGCTCTGACTTGCGCGTTCCAGACGATGGTGATCACCAATTCCAGGCCATCGTGATCACTCATTCCAGGGCATCGTGATCACCGTTTCCAGGGGATCGTGATCACCAATTCCACGGGATCGTGATCGCTATCTCCAGCGGATCGTGATCGGGGACAGCGAGCCGGACACCACGGACAGTCTGCAACCCAGGTAGCTTGGTCTTTTGCCCGATAGCAGAGGATCGAGATGCCGACAGAGAGACTGTCCATGCGCCAAATTCGCGAAGTTTTACGCCTGCACTACAGCGTCGGCATGTCGCAGCGCGTTGTTGCCCGCAGCCTCGGCCTGGCCCAGGGCACGGTCAACAAGTACCTCAACCTG
>NZ_FMAI01000020.1 GCF_900094605.1 Bradyrhizobium shewense
GTCCTGTGAACCTCTACGGCCACTCCTAGACCTAATCTGTGGGGGGTCAACGGAGGGATTAGGTCATGGCCATTGTACAATTTACACGCTTCAAGAGCGATAAGCCTGAGGAGATGATCAAGACTGCCAAGCAGGCGAAGGCAATCTTCGAAAAACATGGCGCAGAATTTCTTCGGCTTTCTCGATTTCACACTGGTACGTGGGCCGGGGAGTTTCTTATCGCTACGCGCTATTCCAGTTGGGAAGTGTACGGAAAAGTACAGGAAGCATTGGCAAAGGACGAGGCATTCGCAAAGCTGTACGCGCACACAGCTACCTGTGCCGAATTGACTGGCCGTAACATCGCGATCGGCATCGATCTCTGAGGCTCCGCTGAGAGTTGCCGGCGTTGCCTTCGAGTATTGAGGTACTGTGAGCCGCATCGGCCGCGGAGTGCTCTCTTTCAATGTACGATCCCAGCTGACTGAGCCGCCATCCGTGGTCGATGTCGCCTCTTGGCCCCTTGCCGAAGGTCTCTCTGTTCATCGGAATGTCGCCTCACAGAGGTAGAGCGGACATCGCTTGGTTCGGCTGGAGGCGGCGGCTTGTGACCCAAAGCCTTCCGGCGCCACACGCCGTACTTGCGACGCAGCATCGCAGTCCGCGCGGCCATCGAACGTGATACCACATCTCCCGTCTCCCATTGTCCTCAAGCTGCGATGAGGATCCGATGAAGCGGCGGGAGTTCATAGCGGCTACTGCGGCACTGCTCGTTTCGCGAAGGCGCTCGTGGGCGCAGGGAGCTCGCCGTCGACTTGGCTTTCTTGCCATAGGTGATGGGAGCGGGCGGGCCCTAAACCAAGCCGAGCGTGTGTTCGTTGATACGCTGCGAAGTCTCGGCTGGGGGGAGGGGAAAAATCTGGTGATCGAGTATCGCTTTTCCCAACCCCCGGATCGACTACCAGCCTCCGTCGCCGACCTGGTTGCACTCAATCCGGATGTCCTCGTTGCTCCGGGACCACAAGCAGCCATGGCCCTGAAATCGGCGACTGCCACCATTCCGATTGTATTCGTGGGGGTAGCAGATCCCGTGCAGCTCGGCCTCGTCCAAGGCCTGTCACGCCCCGGTGGCAACATAACGGGTCTTTCGACCATGGTACCAGATGACTTCCTCGCTAAACGTCTCGAAATCCTTCGGGAACTCGTACCCGGCGCCTCGAAGATCGCGCTTTTGGTCAATCCCGACAACCCAATGCAAAGGCATTACTTGGCGGAAGAGATACCCAGCATGGCTCGTAGGCTTGGTATAGTTCTGCTGATAGTTGGGGCGACCAGGGCCGAAGAACTCGACGCCGCCTTTGCCTCGGCCGCCGCTCAGCACGCCAATGCGATAATCGATTTTGGTGATCCTCTCACCTATGTCGAGGCTCCGCGAATCATCGCGCTGGCGGCGAAATATCATCTGCCGGCAATGTACTTGTTCCGACATTACGCCAATGGCGGATTGTCGGTATACGGAGCCGAAGCGGGCGATCTGATGCGCCGTGCGGGCGGCTACGTGGACAAGATACTCAAAGGCACCAAGCCTTCTGAGTTGCCGGTAGAGAGGCCAACCAAATTCGAGTTGGTCATCAACATGAAGACCGCCAAAGCACTCGGTCTCACTGTGTCCCCCTCGTTGCTCGTCCGCGCCGACGAGGTGATCGAATAGCGACCACAATTGCGGCGGTGCATGAGTCCGCAGATGGCCCATCTGCGAAGTGACGCCCTCTCGGATTGACGTCCGCTCCGTAAGGCATAGCGGACTGGATCTGCTCACCCCGAGTTCTTCGCATTTTGACCCAACTGAGACATTGGCGCTGGGCTTCTGTCCCTCGTTTTGCGTTCAGGACCACGGCGGCTCTTCGCTCCTCCCAGCTGCCTCGTGGCGGATCGTGACATCTGCCGAACGCAACCCGGTCAGCAATACAGTTCTGACAGAGACAGCATCAAATCCAATATCCTTGGCATTTGGTGGATGTGCCTCGCTGTTCTTCAATCGGAGCGCAAGGTGCAATTGCTCGCAAAGGTGCTGAACGACGAGATTGACCTGATCGTCAGTCATGATCGGCTTCTCCGGGGCGCGATTGGACCGCCCATGGGATCACTCTGTGCGATGACCATGGGCGGATGAATGAGACGCATTCCGTTCGCTACAAGGCGCGAGTCCGAAATTCGACGACATCAGCAAGAGGGCGGCGCTTCCACGCAACTGGCGGCGTTTTCGGCTACTTTATGCCCGAGGACCCATCAGGCTCTATGTGCACCAAAACCTCGCCGGTTGTGATTTCGGGAACTCCAAGATCGAGGTCAGGTAGACTTGCTTGAACAAACGCCAGTATCTTGGCATTTGCTGCATTGGCGCTTTCGCGGTCGTCAAATATCATCACAGCGATACCAGCACCGTCGCCCGCATCCAGCACATAGTAAGATTTGAATCCGTGCGATTGCCGTAGGATCTCGCCGACGCCGCTCTTGGCGCGGCGAGCAGCGTCCGCTACCGAACGAACCTTGGCGTACTTGCGAATGACCATGTACATGGGGCCACCACGCGCCACACGCCCCCACGCATCAAAGCACATCGGCCCTAGTCGGACTAGGGCCTTCTCCGGGATGGGTCACACCGCCCGGTTGGGCGGACCGCGCAACGCGCCTTGTCCGATGAGCCATCCTCGCCCCGCAAGTGGGGGCCGAGGTGCCGAGGCTCAGGAGCCCTCGAACTTGAACGACACGCTGAGCTTGGCGCGATAGGCCTCAACTTTTCCGTTCTCATCCAGTTGCATATCGAGCTTGATCACCTCTGCAACGCGAAGATCCCGGAGAGATTTCGCAGCCTGCTCGACCGCATTGGCGGCCGCCTTCTCCCACGAGTCGCTGCTGGTACCGACCAGTTCTATGACCTTGTAGACGCTATCAGGCATGTCGTCCTCCTGTTCGGTATGACCCAGGAAATCTAGCATCAGGATCTCGACGCTGATACCGTTTCGGGGATGCCCCCGGAGCCGAGTAGGGACAAACTGCATCTGGCGGAAGGGCGGCTCTTGGCTCCGAATGAACTGCCGGACCTGCGCCATCGTGTCCGCTCATGGCGGATCGACGGAAAAGCGTCCGGTTGGCTGTCTCTTTTCAGTCTCTCCCGGATCGGAAGGCAGCACGATCCGGTTGGCGCGGAAGCTCACGCTCAAACAAAACGGCTATGGCTCGTGCCGAGCGCGAGAAAGATGCCCCAAGAAACTCTGGAAGGAAGCTCTGGCTCGCACGCGAACCATCTCGGTCACCTGCCTCGCCGAAAAAGGGGTAAAGTGCCCCAGGGCTCACATCCGAGGAGCAACAACATGACCCTACTCCCCGAGCTGGTTCCCGCCAGGATCGACTGGCGTCTCTTCGCGGTTATGAGCACGATGCCGCCTCGAGATCCTGATGACGACGAAGAAGATGACGACGAAGAGGATGAGGACGAAGACGAGGAGGAGAACCAATCCGACGAATCGCCGGTCGTGCGCGAGCCGGACGAAGACTAAGCGGGATGCTTGGAGGTAGCCTGAGCTTCGGTGAGTGCGATCCCCAGCCTGCGTGCGGCGCGCTGGTGCGTCCGGTGGCTTTCAAGGTCGGTCTGATTCCGAGAGCCGCGGATAGACGCTGAACGGGCCAGAGTTTCGGCGCCGCTCTATCGGCGATCACGGGTAGAGGAGGTGAGCATGACCCTCATATGGCTTGGTGTGCTGCTTGTTTTCGGCGGCATACTCCAGATGGCGTTTCAGCCCATCTGGCGAGGCCGATTCAGCGGTGGAAGGTGGCTTCGCTCCGGGCGTGACACGCTGGAGCCTGAAAGGCCAGGTGGCGGCTTCGGCATCAAATCGAACTGGCCTGGACTTGTGATGGTCGCACTTGGCGGCACTTTCTTGCTGGCCGGAGCTGCCATCTGAGCTGAAACGAATGTCTCGGGCGTCGCCGGTTATCGGGCCGCGCCAATGTGCTGGAGCCGTGTCTCTTCCCTGCGCCCAAAGCCGACATGCAGCCCCGTCGGATTCGATGTCGCCTTCCAACCGCAAACCGGAACACGAACCGACGAGTACGTGCCTCAAATCACCCCCGCCAGCTTTAGCCCCACACCCGCCGCACAGCTGCCCGCCAGCACCGTCAGCATGCCCAGCTTGAAGCGGAAGATCGCTGTCGCCGCCGCGATTGCCAGCACCAGCGCGGGGAGATCGACGCTCGTCAGCACCGGCCTGTCGAAATCCAGCGGAAACGCGTGCACCGGCACCGTCTCGCGGAACAGCGTGTGCAGGGCGAACCAGATCGAGAGGTTGAGGATCACGCCGACGACGGCGGCGGTGATTGCGCTGAGCGCGCCGGCCAATCCCGTGTTGCCGCGCAGGCGCTCGATATAGGGCGCGCCGACGAAGATCCAGAGGAAGCAGGGCGTGAAGGTGACCCAGGTCGCGAGCAGTCCGCCATACGTCGCCGCGAGCAACGGCGACAGGCCGCCCGGATCGCGGAACGCGGCCATGAAGCCCACGAACTGGAGCACCATGATCAGCGGTCCCGGCGTGGTCTCGGCCATGCCGAGGCCGTCGAGCATCTCGTGCGGCTTCAGCCAGTGATAATGCTCGACCGCCTGCTGGGCGACATAGGCCAGCACGGCATAAGCGCCGCCGAAAGTCACCAGCGACATTTTGGAGAAGAACAGCGCGATCTGGCTGAACACGTTGCCTTGCCCGAGCGCGAGCAGCAACACGACCACCGGCACCAGCCAGAGCGCCAGCCACAGCGCGCCGGTGCGGATCGTGCGCGCGGTGTTGGGGCGCACATGCTCGGGCACGGCTTCGCCGAGCATGCTGTCGATCAATGCGGTGCTGTCGCCATGGCCGTGACCGGCGGGGGCGAACTCAGGACGGCCGCTCCGCGCGCCGGCATAGCCGATGAGGCCGGCGGCGATGATGATGATCGGGAAGGGGACGGCGAAGAAGAATATCGCGACGAAGGCGATTGCCGCCAGCGCGATCATGATGCGGTTTTTTAGCGCGCGCTTGCCGACGCGGACCACAGCCTCGACGACGATGGCGAGCACGGCGGCCTTGAGCCCGAAGAACAGCGCCTCGACGAAGCTGACATTGCCGTAGATGGCGTAAATGTAGCTGAGGCCCATGATGGCGATGATGCCGGGCAGGATGAACAGCCCGCCCGCCATCAATCCGCCGGCGGTGCGATGCATCAGCCAGCCGACATAGGTCGCCAGCTGCTGGGCCTCCGGGCCCGGCAACAGCATGCAGTAATTCAGCGCATGCAGGAAACGGCCTTCGGAGATCCATTTCTTCTCCTCGACCAGGATGCGGTGCATCACCGCGATCTGGCCCGCGGGCCCGCCGAAGCTCAGGCAGGCGACGCGGAGCCAGACGCGAAAGGCTTCACCGAAGCTGATGCCGTGACCGGCATCAGCTCCAGCTTGAACGTTACGGGTGTCCATTAAGCCTTCACCTTGTTGGTCGGCCAGTTGTGGGTCTCGGTGGTGGCATCGCGGCACCAGCGGTAGAAGGCGTCGTACAGCGTCATGCCGGCCTCGAGCTGCGCGAGGTCGTCGTCATACATCCGCGACAGCCCGAGCGAGGCGGCGAGCAGGCCGGGCGCCTCCGGCGCGAGGTCGGGCCGCGCGGTGTCGGCGCCGCGCACCAGCGTGGCCAGCCGCAGCAAAGGCGGCGTCGCAATGCCGAACTCCTCGATCATCACGTCGAAGGTACAGAGCTCGCCGCGGTGGCTCCAGAACACGTTCTCGATGTCGAAGGGGGCAGCATTGAATCGCTCGCCGACGGCGACCACCTCGGATGGCGCCACATACAGGAACACCGCATTGGGATCGACGAAGCGGCGGATCAGCCAGGGGCAGGCGATGCGGTCGACCTTCGGCCGCGCCCGCGTGACCCAGACGGTGCGCCCCTTGGCATCGCGTGGCGGCAGCTTGCGGGCGTCGACCAGCGGCAGCTTGGCCGCCTTCCAGCCCTCGAAGCCGCCCTCCAGCGTTTCGGCCTCCACGCCGAGCTGGCGGAGCCAGGCCGCCGTGCCCTGCGCGAGCTTCTCGCCGCGGAAGCACGAGACGACGGCCCGGCGGCCGGCGAAGTCGCCGCCCCAGTCCGTCACATTGTCGTGGCTGAGCTTGATGGAGCCGGGGATCAGCCGCCGGTCGGCGGCAAAATCCTCGTCGGTGCGCACATCGATCAGGGCAGGGCCGTTCGCCGTGCCGATCAGCCGTGCCAATTTGTCAGATGATATGGTCGTGAACGTTGACATGATGCGTCCTCGCATAAATCGGGGGACGCGATACTTGGGCATGTCGCCTCGTGGGGAGATCGCTCAAATCCCCATGGCGCGGATTACAGCGAAACTAAGAAGCACTGTCAATCCACGGGATGATTGGACCTTCGAAAAGTGATGCACGGCGACTATACTGTCCGCCAACAGAGCTGAATCTCCTGGAGAATTCGATGCATTCCCATTCCATCGAACAATGGACCCACGACCACGCTTTTCTGGGCGAGAAGCACGACGAGAACGAGCGGCGCACCTGGTTCGTGGTCGTCCTGACGCTGGTCATGATGGTCGGTGAGATCGTGGCGGGCTCGCTGTTCGGCTCGATGGCGCTGCTGGCCGACGGCTGGCACATGGGCACGCATGCCGCCGCGCTCGGGATCGCCGCTTTCGCCTATCGATTCGCGCGGCGGCACCTGGGGAATGCGCATTTCACCTTCGGCACCGGCAAGTTCGGCGATCTCGCCGCCTTCGCCAGCGCGGTCATCCTCGGCCTGATCGCGGTCGAGATTGCCTATGAGAGCGTGCTGCGGCTGATAAATCCTGTGCCGATCGTCTATGGCGAGGCGATCGCGGTGGCCGCCCTCGGGCTGTGCGTCAATCTCGCCAGCGCGTGGCTGCTGCGCGACAGCCACGATCATCACCACCACGGCCATGATCATGGTCACAGCCATGCACATGACGACCACGGGGATCACGATCATCACGGCCATCACCATCATCACGACAACAACCTTCGCGCGGCCTATGTCCATGTTATGGCCGATGCCGCGACCTCGGTGTTGGCGATCGCAGCTCTTGCCGTCGCCATGTATTCGGGATGGGTCTGGGCCGATCCGGCGGTCGGCCTGATCGGCAGCGTGGTGATCGCCAGCTGGGCGTTCGGCCTGATCAAGACGTCAGGCGCGGTGCTGCTCGACGTGCGCGCCGACGAGAAGCTGGAGCGGGTGATCCGGGCGCGCATAGAGGTCAGCGACGACCGCGTCACCGACCTGCATCTCTGGCAGGTCGGCCCCGGCCATTGCGCCGTCCTGCTCTCGGTGGTGTCCGACAAGCCGAAGCAGCCGGCGGTCTACAAGCGGCGGCTCGCCGGATTGAAGGGCCTCAGCCACGTCACGGTGGAGGTCGAGACATGCCCGCATTGACGTGAACCGCGCGAGCGGAATTCTGCGACGCGGCCGGGGTTGATCCTCGGTCGCAGCCCGCATGGCTGTACCGGAGGAACAATGATGTCCAGGATCACGTTCGCTGTCGCCATCGCTGCACTCGCTCTGTCCGGCCCCGCGGCGCTGGCGCAATCGGAAAAGGCCGGCGTCGAGAAGCTCTATGTACTCAACTGCGGTGAGGGCACCGCAGGCGATATCTCGCGCTGGACGCCCGGCCTGAACGAAGGCAAGACGATGGACTTCGTCGACACCTGCTATCTCGTCAAGCACGCCAAGGGCTGGTTCCTGTGGGACACCGGCATCGCGGATTCCGTCGCAAGCATGCCGAATGGTCTCGTGCCCGCCGATCCCAAGGCCGTCACCTGGCGCCGGCCGAAGACGCTTGCCGCCCAGCTCGAACAGCTTGGGCTGAAGCCCGACGACGTCAAGGCGATGGCGGTCTCGCACACGCACCCGGACCACACCGGCAATGTCGAGCTGTTCCCGCAGGCGACGCTCAACGTGCAGAAGGCCGAATATGATTGGCCCGGCGCCAACAACGAGCCGCGCTTCAAGCCCTCGCACCCGGTGGAGCTGCTTAACGGCGACAAGGACGTCTTCGGCGACGGCAGCGTGACCATCCTGTCCACGCCCGGCCACACGCCCGGGCATCAGTCGCTGCTGGTGAAACTGCCGAAGACCGGCGCGGTGGTGCTGTCGGGCGACGCCGTCCATTTTAGGGATAATTGGGACAACCGCCGCGTCCCCAGCATGAACGTCGACAAGGACCAGAGCGCGGCCTCGATGCAGAAGATCGCCGACACGCTGGCCAAGGAGAAGGCGCAGCTCTGGATCAACCACGACAAGGCCCAGCGCGACAGCCAGAAGCTGGCGCCGGAGTTTTACGATTAGCTCTCCGCAGGCCCCTGTTGCCACACCGATGGCAGCAGGGCTGTGCTAACCGCTCTCAAAAGCTCCGCGGCGGGAGACGATTGTGGGGGAGTGGCTCGGCGTTGCGATCGCGCTGGCGTCGAGCAGCCTCGGCGGCACGGCGGCGGCGATCACCCGCTATCTCGTCGGCGGCGCCGATCCCATCCTGCTGGCGATCCTGCGCTGGGGGATCGGCTTTCTCTGCCTCCTGCCGTGTGCGCTGATGCTCGGTGTGCGCTGGCCGCAACGGCCCGACTGGCCGGCCGTGGCGGGGCTCGGCATCTGCTTCTTCGGCCTGTTCTTCATCCTCTACAACCTCGCGGTGTCTTACACGACAGCCGCGCGCGCCAGCCTGGCGCTGGCGACGCTGCCGCTCCACACCATGGTGGTCGGCGCGCTTCTCGGCGTCGAGCGTCTGACCGCCCGCAAGATCACCGGCGTCGGCATCGCCGTGCTCGGGGTGGCGGCCGCGTTGGCCGCGGGCCTTGCGCAGAGCCCGCCGGGGGCGTGGCGCGGCGAGCTGATCATGACTGGCGCGGTGTTCTGCATGGCGTTCTACAACGTGCTGTCGCGGCCGCTGATGCAGCGCTCCAGCGCGCTCGGCTTCCTCACGGTCGGCATGGGCGCAGGCGCCGTGGTGCTGGTGCTGGTGGGTCTGGTGAAGGGCAGCTTTGCGGCGCTGGATCATTTCACGTCGGCGCAGTGGATCGCCGGCATTTATCTGGGTATTGGCGGCGGTGCGCTCGCCTTCATCCTCTGGGTCATGGCCCTGGCGCGGGCAACGCCGACCCGCGTCGCCAATACGATGACGGTCAATCCGATCGCGGCCACCTTGCTGGCGGCGCTGCTGATCGGCGAGCCGATCACGCCCAATCTTCTGCTGGGGCTGGTCGCGGTCTTCGCCGGCATCTGGATCGCAACCAGCGAGGCAAAGCCGGCCTAGCTTTTTGGCGCCGTCACTGTGGCCGGGCTCGCGTCCGGCGTCTTCTTCGGCTTCAGCGTGCCGGCATAGAACGAGACCAGCCAGATCAAGAGAAGGGCGAGGAGGTAGACGCCCCAGGCCTGCGGCGGGGTGGTGGCCCAGCGCAGGAGGCCTTTGAACGTGCGGGGCGGGCGGGTCTCTTCGCTCATCGCCCGCTTGTGCGCGAAAGCGGCTGTACGGTCAATCCGGCCGCGGCTTGGTGCGGATCAGGAACAACGCCGCCAGCGCCGACAGGCTGAGCGCGGACGAGACGATCAGCACCTTGGCGCCCATGAGGTCGATCAGCAGGCCGAAGGTCAGCGGCGCCACCGCCTGCGCCATGCGTGCCGGCGCGCCGATGATGCCGAGACGGTAGCCGAAATCCTTCGGGCCGAAGATCGATAGCGGCAGCGTGCCGCGCGCGATCGTCAAGATGCCGTTGCCCGAGCCGTGGAACAGCGCGAACGCGCTCGCCGCGGCGCCGCCGAAGATCGCCACGATCACCGCACCGATCGGGTGGGTCAGACAGGCGAGCCGGGTCGACCACAGCGGATGGAAGCGGCTGAGAAAGCCGGCTTCCAGGATGCGCGCGCCGACCTGCGCCGGGCCGATCAGCGCGCCCGCCGCGATCGCCTCGACCGGCGTTGCGCCTGTCGTCTCGAGGATGCGCGGGAAATGCGCGGCCATCGCGCCGGTGACGGTCCACACCGCCGCGAAGATGAAGGCGAGCAGGACCATGGTGCGGTCGAGTGGCAAATGCGGCTTCTCCGCCGTGGCCGCCGCCTGCCTGGCGCCCTTGATCGTCGGCAGCACGAAGAAATTGAGCGGCAGGCCGATCAGGATGTTGGCCGCGGCCCAGGCAAAGCAGGTCTCGCGCCAGCCGATATGCGACAGGCCCCAGGCCGTGAGCGGCCAGCCGACGGTGGAGGCAAAGCCCGCCATCAGCGTGATGCCCGTGATGGGCCTGCGCGCCTCGGTGCCGTAGATGCGCCCCAGCGCGGCGAAGGCGGCGTCGTAGAGCCCCATCGCCATGCCGATGCCGAGCACGAGCCAGGCGAACACCATCACCGGGACGGAATGCGCGAAGCCAAGCAGCGCGAGGCCGGCGGCAATCGTCAGGTTCGAGGCCGACAGCACCTGCCGGCCGCCGACGAGATCGATCTGGCGCCCGATGCGCGGGCCGAGCATCGCCGAGATCACCAGCGAGGCCGAGAACGCGCCAAAGATCCAGTTGGAGGAGACGCCGAGGTCGCGCGCCATGGGATCGGCGATCAGCGCCGGCAGATAATAGCTGGACGCCCAGGCCAGGGTCTGCGTGGTGCCGAGCGCCAGGATGATCGGAAGCTGGCGCTGGCTCATATTTTTGTATTTCTGGTCGGCAGTGACATCGGTTCCATTTGCAGCCGGCACGACAGTGCGTCAACAGCGGTTGCGGCATATTCGACCTGCTGCAGGCGGGCCCTTGGTTGCATGACGCTCGCGCTTGGCCTTCCGCTCGTCACGAATGCACGCCATAATGGCGCATGCAATTGACCTCGCGCCTTGCGCTGATGAACTGGCTGACCGGCCAGGGGCTCACGGGCCTTCCCGAAAACGAACTGCTCCGCGGCTTCTGTGAGCGCTGCTGCGCCGAGGGGCTGGAGCTGTCGCGCGGGCTCGTCGTGATCGACACGCTGCATCCGATCTACGAGGGCCGCGGCTTCCGCTGGAGCGACCGGCCCAGCAACGAGAGCGACGCGTTCGAATACGGCTCGACCGCCGAGGGCGATGCCGCCGCAAGCTGGCGCCGCTCGGTGTTCTTCCACATGCTGGAGCACGGCCACGACGAGATGGTGATCGATCTGGCCGACGCGCCGTCGATGGATTTCTCGCAGATCGGCGAGCTCGCGGAAAAAGGCCACAAGCACTATCTCGCCTTTGTGCACCGCTTCGGCGAGAACGGCGCGCTCGGCCTGATGGACTGCCTCTATTCCTGTTGGACCACGCGGCGCGACAGCGGTTTCTCCGAAGCCGAGCTCGAGGCGCTGCGTGATCTCGTGCCGGTGCTCGGGCTCGCGATCAAATCGGGGCAGCAGGTCGACATCGCGCGCACGCTCGGGCGCGTCTATCTCGGCCGCGACGCCTCCGAGCAGGTGCTGCGCGGGCGCATCTCGCGCGGCGTCACCGAGCGCATCAACGCCGTGCTCTGGTACTCCGATCTGCGCGGCTCGACTGGAATCAGCGAGAGCATCGGCCCCGACGAGATCATCCCGTTCCTCAACGATTATGCGCAGGCCGTGATCGACGCGATCCACGAGGCCGGCGGCGACGTGCTCAAGCTGATCGGCGACGGCGTGCTCGCGATGTTCTGGGGTGAGGACATGGCGGATGCGCGGCGCGCTGCGCTCCGCGCCGAGCATCTGTTCCGCAAGAACGTCGCGGCGCTGAACAAGCGGCGGGAGGCCGACGGCCGTCCCACCACCTCGGCCTATATCGGCCTGCATGTCGGCGAGGTCTTCTACGGCAATATCGGCAGCGAGGACCGGCTCGACTTCACGGTGGTCGGGCCGACCGTCAACGAGGTCAGCCGCATCGCCTCGATGAGCCGCTCGGTCGACCGCGAGCTATTGGCATCGGCGGAATTCTACAAGGGCCTGGATGCCGCTGGCCGGCGCTATCTCGTCTCCACCGGCCGCTATGCGCTACGCGGCATCGGCCGCGCGCAGGATCTCTACACGCTCGATCCCGAGGTCGACGCCAGCGAGCCGGTGACGGGGAGCTACGAGCGCTATCTGGCGAATTAGCACCCCACCGCCACTTCATCCCCCACCATGTCCGGCTGCCGCTCCAGCGCCACGGCCGGCGACAGCCAGATCACCAGCGCCTGCACACCGAACACGGCGGCTGCCAGATAGAGACACGCCTCAGCGCTCCAGAGACCGCCGACGATCGCGCCCAGCGCCGAGCCGAGCGGGCGGGCACCGTAGCTCATGATGTTGATGGCGGAGACGCGGCCGAGCAGGCGCGGCGGCGTCACCGACTGGCGCAGCGTCGTGGTCGAGATAACCCACAGGATCGGCCCGACGCCGAGCAGGAAGAAGCTCAACGCCGCAAGCCAGGGCGAGGGGACCAGCACCGTCAGCGCCATCACCACAGCTGCAACGAAACCCGTGACCGGGCCGAGACCGACGACGGTGCCGAACGCGAGCCGCTGCATCACGCGCGTGGCGAACAGCGCGCCAATCACCATGCCGACGCCGTACATGGTCAGCACCGTGCCGACGCCGGCGGCGCTCAGGCCGAGATGGCGCACGGCATAGGGCACGAACACCGCGATCTGCAGGAACCAGCCGGTGTTGAAGACGAACTGGGTGACGAACACCGGCCGCAGCAGCGGATGATGGAATACGAAGGCTGCGCCTTCGCGGATGTCCTGGAACGGATGGCGCCGCGGGGCGGGCGCGCGCGCGGGTTCGAAGATGCCCGAGAGCAGCACGACAGCGATGGCCGAGAGTGCCGCGGCAAAGCCGAAGGCCGGGCTCGCGCCCCACCAGCCGACCAGGGCGCCGCCGAGGGCGGGTCCGCTGGCAAAGGCGACGGTGCGCGCCAGCTCGATCCGGGCATTCGCCGCCGGCAGGAGGTCGGAACTCACCAACGATGGCACCAGTGCCGGCGCGGCCACGCTGTAGACCACGGTGCCGCACACGGCTGCGAAGCCGAGCAGCGCCAGCAGCGGAAGATTAAGGGCGCCGAGCGCGAGCAGCAGCACGATTGTCCCGAGGGCCACCGCCCGCAGCGCCTCCGCCCCGGCCATCAGCGAGCGACGCGAGATGCGGTCGGCGAGCAGGCCGGCCGGGATCGCGAACAGCACGAAGGGCAGGGTCAGCGCGGTCTGCAACAGGCCGGTTTGGCCTTCCGCGACCCCGAGCGTGAGCACGGCGACGATGGGAGCTGCGGCCAACGCGATCTGCTCGGCCGACTGCGCCGCGAGATTGGACCAGGCGAGGCGGCTAAAGGTGTCAGGGAGGCGAGGCGGGTTTGACATGGCTCATTTCCTGCAAAGTCGGGTTGGCGGCAGTATCCGGCGCCAAGGGCCGCCAAACCCACCCGCTTCCCGACACGGCGGCGAATAACGGCAGGAACGGGAACCCATGCCGCTAGATGCAGTTGCAAATGAGTTGCAATAAGACTCGATTTCGGTATTCTCGCCCCATGGATGCCCGCTCGCCTGATTTGACACCCGACGCCGCCGGCTGGCGCGCTGATGCGCCCGTCACCAAAAGCCTCGCCGAGGTCAACGCCACGGTCGCCGTTCCGGCCGCGGGCCGCTGGTGGCGCCGGCTGCTCGCCTTTGTCGGCCCAGGCTATCTGGTCTCGGTCGGCTACATGGACCCCGGCAATTGGGCGACCGACCTCGCCGGCGGCTCCAAGTTCGGCTACACGCTGCTGTCCGTTATCCTGCTTTCGAATTTGATGGCGATCCTGCTGCAGTCGCTGGCGGCACGGCTCGGCATCGTCACCGACCGCGACCTCGCGCAGGCCTGCCGCGCCACCTATTCGCCGGCGGTGAATTTCCTGCTCTGGCTCGCCTGCGAGGCGGCGATCATCGCCTGCGATCTCGCCGAAGTCATCGGCACCGCGATCGCGCTGAAGCTGCTGTTCGGCATCCCCCTAATCGGCGGGGCGCTGCTCGCGGCCCTCGATGCCTTCCTGCTGCTGCTCCTGATGAATCGCGGCTTCCGTTTCCTCGAAGCCTTCGTCATCGCGCTGCTGGCGGTGATCGCGGTCTGCTTCGCGGTCCAGATCGTGGCTGCGGCGCCGCCGGTCGCGGAGGTCCTGCACGGCTTCATGCCGAAGAGCGAGATCTTCACCAACCCCGAGATGCTCTACATCGCGATCGGGATCATCGGCGCGACGGTGATGCCGCATAATCTCTATTTGCATTCCTCGATCGTGCAGACGCGCGCTTATGAGCGCAACGACACCGGCCGGCGCGAGGCGATCAAATGGGCGACGACGGACTCGACCATCGCCCTGATGCTGGCGCTGTTCATCAACGCCGCGATCCTGGTGGTCGCAGCCGCAACCTTCCACAAGAGCGGCCACTCCGATGTTGCCGAGATCGGCCAGGCCTTCGAGCTGCTATCGCCGCTGCTCGGCCTCGGTATCGCCTCGACCCTGTTCGCGGTGGCGCTGCTCGCCTCCGGCCTCAACTCGACGGTGACGGCGACTCTCGCCGGCCAGATCGTGATGGAAGGCTTTCTCGACCTGCGCCTGCCGAGCTGGGCGCGCCGCCTGCTCACGCGCGGCATCGCCATCGTTCCGGTGATCGTGGTGACGGCGATCTATGGCGAGCGCGGCACCGCTGATCTGCTGGTGTTCAGCCAGGTCGTGCTGTCGATGCAGCTGCCCTTCGCGGTGATCCCGCTGGTCCGCTTCGTCTCCGACCGTCGCAAGATGGGGCAGTTCGCGATTCCGGGATATGTCGCGGCGATAGCGTGGATCGTCGCGGGCGTCATCGTGATTTTGAACGTGAAGCTGCTGGTAGATACGCTGTTCGGGTGAGGGCGGCGGCTATCTGTCCGGCCCGTTCAAGTGGGCCTTGCTCGGATAGCGCCTCCGATCAGGCAGCCAGCATGACCTTCCCGAAAGCGAGCATCTGCCCAGTTAGATGTGTTGGCTGGCGACGTGCTCCCGATTTCGCGCGCAGGGGTTGCAAATCCTGGCGTCGGAACTCGATTTGGCAAACTGTCACTTTTCAATCTGTGCGGCGCGCGTATACTAGTTGCAATTGCTGACCGGGCGTACAATAATCACCCCTGTTGCAGCATTGATTTTGCTTCCGGCGGGATGATCGGCGGGTCCTGCGCCGGACCAAACAGCGGCCACTGCAATTCTCCGGACTCATCTATCGGTTGTGCGCGACTTTAGTTGGCGCACGAATTTTTTGGTTTGATCGTTTGGATTGATCGACAGCTTGTTTTTCTGCTGAGCGGGTTCACGCTCCGAAGGGGCGATGTTCAAGCCAGAACGCGTTGGTAATTTCGTTCAAGTCATTGATGAGTGTGTGCTGCCGTGACCAGGTGCCCCGCTTGTTCAGCCCGTATTTCCCGCGAGCATCGCTTCTGCTCTCAATGTGGCGCGAGTCTCAATCGTAACGCGGAGGAGCCGGGCGCCCCGGACCGCGATGCGCACGTCGTCCAGCTGCACCATCATCTTCCCGTTCGCTCGCAGATGCTGACTGAAAACAAGCAGGTCAGCGTGCTGTTCGTCGACGTCTGCAATTCGACCTCCCTATTGCAGCATGTCGACCCCGAGGAAGCCCGCGCCTATCTCGGCAGGGCACTGGACCGGCTGGCTGAAGCAGTCGAGACCTATGGCGGCACGGTGAGCCAGTTGCTCGGCGATGGCCTCGTCGCCTTGTTCGGCGCGCCCGTGGCGCAGGAAGACCACGCCCTGCGGGCGTGCCTTGCCGCCCTCAAGATGCAGAGAGCATCCATTCCAGCCCATGACGTCGGAGGCGTTGTCAGCCCGACGCTACGCATCGGTATCAATTCGGGCGAGGTGCTGGTCGGTGTCGTCGGACAGTACCGGTGGTCCCATTACGGTGCGGACGGAAAGACCATCCATCTCGCTTCGCGACTTGAGAAGATGGCGCCGCCCGGCGGCATCCTGATCAGCGCCGCGACGCAGCGGCTGGTCGCGCAGCAGATCGACACGCGTACGGCCGGCGTGCGGACCGTGCGCGGGCTGGATGTTCCGATCGAAGTGCATGAAGTCGTGGTGGAGACCGAAAGTTCGGCGGCAGCGCCGTTGACGCGGAAGCCGCGCTGGGCGCCTCTGATCGGACGCGAGGACACGTTGAGGATCCTGGAAGGGACCCTGGAGACCGTTCAAAACTCCGGAATGCGAACGATCGGGTTGTGCGGCGATGCCGGGATCGGCAAGTCGCGCCTGATCGTCGACTGGATGGACAGCCTCGCGCGGGAGGGGGTGGAAGTCTGCTTTTCCCAGGCGAGAGGATATGCGAGCACGCGGGCCTACAGCACCGCCACCGATCTGACCGCAAGTTTGGTCGGGCTTCCGCAAACGAGTGCGGCAGACATTCGGCATTCCGCCAAGCAGGCGTTGATTGCGAAATGGCCCGATGACGGCGCCGAGCATCTGGCGGCGGTCAATGATCTCTTGGGACTTGCGGCGCCGGATGAGGCCTGGCTGGCGCTGAACCCGGCGCAACGACGGCGCCGGATCGGCGAGGCGTTGCTCTGGCTCGTGCGCAGACGCGTGCGGTCCGGCGCCTTCCTGCTCGTACTCGAGGACGTTTTCCTGGCCGACCGCGAGAGCCGGCGGCTGTTCGAGGGCCTGCTTCCCAAACTTCAGGCGCTGCCGGTCCTGATTTGCGTCACCTATCGCCCGGATTTCGACCATCAGTGGCGTCGAGCATCCTGGTTTTCCGAGCGCGTGATCGAGCCGCTGGGCGACGGAGAAATGCTCCAGCTCGCGCGCGCCTTTCTCGGCGATGATCCGTCCGTGCTCGGCGTCATGACCGAACTGGTCGCGCGTGCCGACGGCAATCCCTTCTTCCTGGAGCAACTGGTCTTCACGCTGATCGATGACGGGTCGCTGGAAGGGACCCCTGGCGCCTACCGTTTGCAGAGGCCTTTCGGAGAGCTGCGCGTGCCGGGCTCCATTGCGGCGGTGATCGGGGCGCGGGTCGACAGGCTGCCCGAAGCCGCAAAATCGGCGCTCGAGGCTGCGGCCATCCTTGGTGATCCCATCACGCGCGACCTGGTTGCCGCGATGCAGGCCGTGGACCTCGAGCGTGCCGAAGAACTGCTGGGTCTTTGTGTCGCGTCCGGATTGCTGACGAGTCCGGATCAGGCGAGGGGCTCGCACGAGTCGCATGCCTTCGCATTCCGCCATGCGCTGGTCCGTGACGTCGTGCTCGGAGTGCTCACGCGCGCCAGGCTCAAGGCGCTGCATCGCCAGGCCTTCCTGGCGCTGCACGCCCAGCCCGGGGCCGCCGACGTCGATGCCGCGCCGGCACTGGCGCATCATGCCTTCGGGGGCGAGGAATGGGAGCAGGCGGCAAGATTCGCCGTCAAGTCGATGGCTCGTGCCATCTCGCGCTCGGCCAATCGGGAGGCCGTCCAATTGCTGGAGAAGGGCATCCAGGCGGCACGGCGCGTTGAGGGCGCGACGACCGCCCAGACCCTGGAGCTCGCGCTTCGGCTGGAGGCCATTGGCGCAATGCTGGCTCTCGGGCAGATCGACGAGATCTTCGACAACATGGAGCGGGCTGAAGCCATCGCCGTGCAACTGAACGATCAGCGTGCACGGGCGGCGGTTTCGACCGAGACGGCCGTGTTTCTGTGGATGCGCGGACATTTCGAGCAAGGTCTGGGCTACGCTTCGCAGGGACTGGAAGCGGCGCGCCTCGCACAGCGTCGTCACATGATGATGGCGGCGCATCAGACCCGCCTCATGCATCTGCATGCGCTCGGGCGGTACGCGGACGCGGCGGCCGAGGGCCGGATCCTGCTGTCGGACTACGAACCGGAATTGTCGGCGCATTATGTCCAGCCCGGCTGGGCCGCGATTCCGATCATCAACCTGTACGCATTTCATGCCAGCACGCTGTGGCGCCTCGGGGATGGCGGCGCCGCGGACGATTTCTTCGCCAAGAGCTATGAGATTCTGTCGAACATCGATCACCCATATTCCCGTCTGTTGATCGACACGGTCCAATCGCAGATCTGGGTCGAACGCGAGGAGCTCGACCGTGCCGAGTCCTTGATGCGCACGGGTGTGCAGCAATGCATGACGCACAACGTGCCGACGATGCTGTCCGTGTGCACCGGCGTTCTCGGCAGCGCGCTGGCGCGCAATGGCAAGGCTGCCGAAGCGGTGCCCATGCTGGAGAAGGGTTTCGCCGATCGCATCTACGAGGCGGCCGGCCCCTATGGCAGGACGTTCATGCGCGTCAGCCTGGGTGTCGCCTATCGCAAGCTCGGACGACTGGACGATGCGATCGCCGTCGGACGCAAGGCGGTCGAGCAGGCCGCCGAGGAATACGGACACCAGACCGAAGCCCTGTATGAGCTCGCTGAAACGCTGCGGCAAGCCGGCGATCAGGCCGGGGCCGAAGCGCATTTCAAGCGAACCGCCGAGGCGGCGGAGCGTCTGGGCATGCCTCACTACCGGATGCGAGCCGCCGCGGCGCTCGCAGATTGGCGGAAGGACGGGTACGCAGCATGAAAATCTCAGCTGGCACTCCTGATGCAATGCCGCCGGGGCTCCGCAGCCTCTCCTATGGGATCTTCTGTTGGGCCAATCGCCGTCCGAGGGCATTGCGAGCCGTCGGTGCCCTGTTTCGGCTTTGGCCATTCGCCGGCGGCTGGTTCGGCATGGCGGCACGCGCCAGCGCGGTCAAGGGTGTCCTGACCAGGCCGCAGAGTTTCTCGAACTCTGCCCATGCGGCCAATCTGGCCGCCGGCGATTACCTGATTGGCATGGATCCGGGGCCCACCTACCACGACGACAGGCGTCTGCTCGATGACCGGTTGGCTTTGCTGGCTGCGAGCCTGCCAGCTGCGGCCGATCAGGAGGTTCAGCGACGCGTCGAGCAGCTTGGGCAGCTCGGGGCGAACAAGTCGTTCGACCTCATTGACGATTACCTGATGTGGATCGTGTTTCGATCGATGGATCCGCTGTTCGGGGCGGCAACGGGCAAGGTGGTGGCGGGCGCGCATGGCAACGCCACCGACCCGGGGCTGCAACGGCAATATCTCCTGGAAATCAGGTATGTCGCAGGCCAGCTCCTTGCAGGAAGCACTGCGACGCTGAGGGTCCAGCGACGGGCAGAACTCTGCTCGGATGCGTTGCGTGCACGTATCGCCGCCGTGAGCCGCGACATCCAACAGGCTTGGGGTGTCCCGAGTACTGCCAGCACCATCACGCGGAATGCCGCCGGTCTTGCCTGGATTTCGCATCCGGTCACGGTGCAGTCGGGGGCGCTGGCCGTGCAGGAGTTGCTCAGGCGCTCCAAGGTTCACCGGGCCCTGCGGGCGGAAGCCCAGCGGCTCGGGCCGGCCGGCGTTTGGCAAAACGCCAAGTTCCGCGATCTGGTGCGCGAGCACGTGCTCGAGCTCATGCGTTTTCGGCCCATCTTTCCGCTGCTCGCGCGCGACGTGCCGCGCGATACGGAATTCGAGACCGGCGCGCGGCACAATGCGCCGTGCTCCGCTGGCGGCAAGATGGCGATCTGGTCGATCGCCGCTCTGTTCGATTCCAGGGTGGTCAAGAAGAGCGGTCAGTTCTGTCCCGCCCGCAATTGGGGGCCGCACCAGGATTTGCGCTGGCTGATGTTCGGATACGGCATCCGCCAATGTCCCGCCAAGGATTACGCGGTCGAGATCCTGACGAGTGCGCTGATTGGTCTGCTGATCCTGCCCGAGCTGCGGCTCACGCGGGGCGAGGGCAAGGCCATCGCCTATGACGGCCCATTGATGTCTCGCATGCGCGTGAACTTCGTCTGACGGATTGGAAGGACAATCCATGCTCGAAATGGTCCGGCAGCAGATGATCTGCATCATTGCGCCAGGCTGGCGCGGCGCGGTGGATTTTTCGGACTCGGGAGACATGCAGTCCGCGCTGAACGCACTGTTTGAGGATGTTGCAGTCGTTCAGTTCGCGTCCATCGCACTGTTGCCGGCGCGCACGGACGCAGAAGAGCAGGCGCCGCTGCTGATGCTCGAGCTTGCCGTCGAGGAAGGCATCGATCCCAAGGACATGCTGTACAGGCTGGTCCATCATCCCAGCGGCGCAATGTGGTCGCTCTTCAGCTCCTATTGGCCCGGCGGCGGACCTCCGCTGGTGAGCGCGCGCAACGGACAATTGTTCGACAAGCTGATCGGGTGGCTCAGTCTCGCCGATGGCGGCTTCGTCGGTCCTCGCGACCGAACGGCCCGGCAGATCAGGAAGGAGCGCGATCTCCTGATTTGGACCCGGGACGAGGGGCGCAAGTTGAAGGCCATGTACGGCGATGACCGTGCATCATTCGCGCTTGCGCTGGCGCAGCGGGCCTTCCAGGACCCGCGCTTCGACTGGGCGATGCAGCCTGCGCCGCGGTCCTATTGGCGCGGGAAGGGTGCAAGCATCTCGGCAAAGGTCGGCTATGGGCTCGTGGTTTTCGGCTTGTGGCTGGCCTTGGTCTGGCTCGTGGGCGCGCTGCCGAAGGGATTGTTCGGCGCGATCACCTGGTTCGTCGGCGCATCCTGGCCCGATGTGCAGTCCGTGGTGGACGTCATCAGCCGTGTGAGCATGTGGATCGTGTGGGCGAGCGTCAGGGCACTGCTTGCCTTTGTCGCGCTGCTGTTCCTGGGATGGCTGCTCCTGGTCGCCCTGCCGGCCCTGTTCGCGCCCTGGCGGCGCTGGGTAGACAGCGTCCGCCGCGAACTCGAACGGCCGACCGAGACGTGGTCGTCATTCTCCACCCGTGTTGTCGGCTGGATCGTGGGCGTGCCGTTGCTCCTCGCCATTTTGGCGTGTGCGGTGGTCTTCGTCTTCTATCCCAAGCCGATCATGGAAGGGATCACGGCTTTGACCGCGCGGGTTCCGGGATGGGAGCTCGCGCTCTTCGGCGTGCTCGCGATCGCCGCGCTGCTCTGCATCGGGACCTTCTTCTCCTGGATCAATCGCCGGTTTGAGGCCTTGAGCAAGTGGTTCTTTCATCCCTACGAAGAGGATGTCACCCGGGCCCAGCAAGTCCATCCGTCAATCGACCAGTGCGAAGCGCTGTTGGCCAGCGGGACCGCGCACATGATCAGCCTGACCGATATCCGCAGCCCGAACGGCTGGAGCGCCTGGTGGATCCGCGTGTCCCTGCGCGTCGTGACGTTCTTTGGGCGGGTGTTCTTCACCGAGGGGCGGCTCGGTGATGCACCGGGTATCCATTTCGGCCATTGGCACATTATCGAGGACGGTCGGCGCTTTCTATTCTGCTCGAACTACGACGGCAATTTCGGCGGTTACCTCGACGACTTCATCAACGGCGCGACGATCGGGACCACGTTGGCCTGGCGATGGACGACGCTGAGGCCGAGGGGATCGGCGGCGGTCGGGCAACCGGACATCAAGACGCCGCGCGATTTTCCGCCGACGCGTTTCGTGCTTTTTCGCGGCGTGAAGTGCGAGTTGAAATTCAAGTCCTACGCCCGCGACAGCATGCTTCCGCACATGTATCGCTTCGACGCGTGCAACGCGACGATCGAGGAGATCGACCTCGCGACCGGGCTGCGCGACGCCCTGTTCGGCGAGCGTAACGACAGGAACGACGACTTTATCATGAGGGCGATCGAAACATGAAGGCTTCGCATCTCTCCGAACAGCTCAAGGACATTCAGGGAATGCTCGGAAGCGGCTTTGGCTGGTTGAAGACCAGCCGCTTCTGGCTGCTGACGATCAAGGCGGGCCGCGAGGACGATGCCCGAGCGTGGCTCGCAGGGCTCGTCGACAAGAAGCTGGTCGTCAGTGCCGCCGATGTTAGGGAATCGAGGAAGCACCCCGTCGACGATGCCGTCGCGATCGCTTTCAGCTATTTGGGACTGGCAAAGCTCGGATGCGATGAGACTGCCGCGCATCCGTTCCCGTCCCCGTTCAGCAGCGGCATGGGCTGCGACCTGCGCGCGTTGCTGTTGAGGGACAGCCCGCGAGAATGGCGCTGGTCCGATGTTGAAAGCGGTGCCGGCGGTCCCGTGCATGTCCTGGTTGCCGAATGGAGAAAGCGACGCAGTGCTGCCGAGATGGCGAGCGCGCCGGAGAAGTCAGCAGAACTGGATCCTGATCCCAGCGTGTTCGATGTCATAAAGGTCGACAACGATCCCTGCGCCTTCCAGCAAAAGGCGGGCGACGACGAAGAAAGATTGTACGAGTCCTTCGGCTTTCGCGATGGCCTCGCGCAGCCCGTGATCAGCGAGCTCAGGGAAGAGCGCGGCGCCGAGCGCAGGCAGGTCAGGCTGGATGCCGGCATCCTGTATGAGGATCGCGTCGTCGCTCCGGGCGAGTTCATTCTGGGCTATCGCAACGAATATGACGAGCTGACCTATTGCCCCAACGTCAAACGATGGCCGGGCGACGCCGCGTATACGAGCGGCCGCTTCGCGCTGAACGGGACCTATCTCGCGGTTCGCCAGATCGAGCAGGATGTCGATGCGTTCGCGAAATTTGAAGCGGTATACGGCCAGGCCGTCTGCGAGAAGGTGATGGGCCGTCGAAGGAATGGAAAGCCATTGTCGTGGCAGGGCGATCCCGACGTTTCGATTTCGGATTCGGAAGCCGATGCATTTCGCCTTCGTGTCGACGACGCGAACGGCTTTGGCTGTCCGAAGGGAGCCCATATCCGCCGGGTCAATCCGAGGGATACGCTCGGCATCGACCTGCAATCGAGCATCAAGTCGGTCAAGCTGCACCGGCTGCTGCGCCGAGGTCGGCCCTATCGCGAGGAGGTTGCGAACGAAAAGCCGCGCAAGGGCATCTTCTTCATCGCGTGCAACGCGGATCTCGAGCGGCAGTTCGAGTTCATCTACCAGCGCTGGTTGCGAAATCCCCGGTTCGTCTGTCTGCTCGACGCGGACGATCCTCTCGTCGGCAAGCCGGCCGCCACCAGGAGCTTCTCCATGCCGGGATTGGCAAGCGGCGAGGAAGTGTCGCTGGCCGCGTTTACGCAGACGCTGGGGGGAGGCTATTTCTTCCTTCCCGGAATCTCTGCGCTCAAATTCATCCTCGGCCGCGAGGGCAGTTCGAAAGCGGTCGGCTCAGAGGCCGTCGCAGCTCGGGCGCCCTGAAAGCCGGCGCGAGGCCGGAAGGGGCAATCGTGAGGGTCAATCCTGCGGCTCGGACGCCGCATCGCCCTGCGCGTCGACGCGCAGCCAGCCCGAGGGCGCGAGACGTTGCTGCGGCAGGAAGCGGGCCTTGTAGTCCATCTTCTTCGAGCCCTCGATCCAGTAGCCGAGATAGACGTAAGGCAACCCTTGCCGACGGGCGCGGGCGATGTGGTCGAGGATCATGAAGGTGCCCATCGAGCGGCTGACCTGGCCCGGCTCGAAGAACGAATAGACCATCGACAGTCCGTCGCTGAGCACATCGGTGAGCGCGACCGCGATCAGCTCCTCGCCGCGGCCGGTGATGCCGCTGTCGGGGCCCCTCTTGCGGTATTCGATAATGCGGGTCTCGACATGGCTGTCCTCGACCATCATGGCGTAGTCGAGCACGGTCATGTCGGCCATGCCGCCATGGCGGTGGCGGGCGTCGAGATAGGCCCGGAACACCGAATATTGCTCGGAGGTCGGCACCGCGCTGCGCTGCTCGCCGATGATGTCGGCGTTGCGCGCCATCACCTTGCGGAAGTTGCGGGAGGGGCGGAACTCGTTGGCGACGACCCGGACCGAGACGCAGGCGCGGCACTGGTCGCAGGCCGGCCGGTAGGCGATCGACTGGCTGCGGCGGAAGCCGCCATGGGTCAGGAGGTCGTTGAGGTCACCGGCGCGCTCTCCCACGAGGTGCGTGAACACCTTGCGCTCATGCCGACCCGGCAGATACGGGCAGGGGGACGGCGCCGTAAGGTAAAATTGGGGGGTATCGCGCGAGTGCTGGGTCAAGGGACGTCGTGGGCCTCCGAAGTGAGTATCAGCATCGCGCTACGGAAGCCCCCGGTCAATTGGTCAGCTCGGCAGGTCAGATCAGTCAGCTTAGAGGATCCAGGTTGATAGGTTCTTGATCACCAGGTCCTCGCGGCCTGCGGCACCGGCGCGCGGACGGAATTGTTGATCACGACCGTTCCCAGCACGAAATCCTGCAGCAGGCGCCGGCGGCCGTTGAACAGGCCGAGCAGCACCACGAAGGGCGTCAGGAACGAGACCGACACCCAGAACAGCACGGCATGGGTGGCGCCCAGCACGAAATAGCCCGGCGCGCCGTACCAGGTGCGCAGCTCCAGATCCATCACCCGCATGCCGATCGTCGCGGAGGAGGGGCCACCAATGCAGGCGCCGTAATAGACGATGGCCCAGATCACGGAGGCCGGCCAGGCCAGCCAGAACAGCGCCCAGCCGATGCCGAGCGTGACCACGCCGAACAATGCGATAAAGATGTAGCCGAGGATCACAGGCACCGAGATCACGACCATGTCGATCAGGAAGGCGAACACGCGCCGCGTCGCAACGCCGCGGAATAGCTCCGGGTGCAGATAGGGGTCGTAGGCGTGCGGCTGCGCCCCGCCGTCATTGCGCCAGGCGCCCGAATTGCCCGAGTCGTACGACATGATCCGTCCTCCCAGAGGGAAACAGAAGGAAAACCCTCAAGCAGGACATGGGAACAGGCCATCCCCGTGCCAAGGGCGCAGGGACGTTAACAAGCCGAAATATTCCGGCGATTCGGGGGCGGTGGGGCGCGGCGCTGACGCGCAGGAAACCGGTGCCGTAGGGTGGGCAAAGGCGCGTAGCGCCGTGCCCACCATTGCCCGCTATCTTGCGCGATGGATGGATTGGTGGGCACGCTTCGCTTTGCCCACCCTACGGCACCTTACCCCTGCGCGCGCAGCTTCTCCGCCGCCTTCGGCGCAAAGTAGCTCAGCACGCCATCGGCGCCGGCGCGTTTGAAGGCCAGCAGGCTTTCCATCATGGCGCGCTCGCCGTCGAGCCAGCCGTTGTTGGCGGCGGCTGCGATCATCGCGTATTCGCCCGAGACCTGATAGGCGAAGGTCGGCATGGCGAACGTATCCTTCACGCGGCGGACGACGTCGAGATAGGGCATGCCGGGCTTCACCATCACCATGTCGGCGCCCTCGGTGATGTCGAGCTCGACCTCGCGGAGCGCTTCGTCGGTGTTGGCGCTGTCCATCTGATAGGTGCGCTTGTCGCCGGTCAGCGTCTTGGCCGAACCGATGGCGTCGCGGAACGGGCCGTAGAAGGCGGAGGCGTATTTCGCGGCGTAGGCCATGATCTGCACGTCGAGCAGGCCGGTGCGGTCCAGGCCTTCGCGGATTGCGGCGACGCGGCCGTCCATCATGTCGGAGGGCGCGATGATGTCGCAGCCGGCTTCGGCCTGCACCAGCGCCTGACGCACCAGCACGGCGACCGTCTCGTCGTTGAGGATCCTGCCGTCCGAGATCAGTCCGTCATGGCCGTGGCTGGTGAAGGGGTCGAGCGCGACGTCGCAGAGGATACCGATCTCCGGAAACTCCTTCTTGATCGCGCGCACGGCCTGGCAGACCAGATTGTTCGGATTGGTCGCCTCGGAGCCTTCCTCGTCGCGCAAGGACGGCTCGGTGTATGGAAACAGCGCAAGGCAGGGGATGGTGAGCTTCATGGCGCGCTCGGCCTCGCGCACGGCCTGGTCGACGCTGAGGCGCTCGACGCCGGGCATCGAGGCGACCTGCTCGCGCTTGTTGTGGCCGTCGATCAGGAACAGCGGCCAGATCAGATCGTCGGTGGTGAGGACGTTCTCGCGCACCATCCGCCGGGCCCATTCGGCCTTGCGGTTGCGGCGCGGGCGGACGGTCAGATCGAGGGCGTGGGGCACCGCCGCTCCCTCGCGGCGCGAAACCTCGCGCAGTTCGATCGGACGTCCGTATTTAATTGCCATCACTCTTCCTCCGGCTGGAATTATTCTTATACCAGCTCGCATGGTTCCCGTCACCGCGGCTTGACCTGCCGCAAGGCAGAATTGAGCTGACCTGGCAGTCGAGCTTGGGCCGCCGATTGATTTTGCGGGCCGAAGCAGCCAGAAGGGGGCCATGTCCGAGATCTCCACCCGCGATGCGGCCCGTGACGGCAGTCCCAGGGACGCCGTCAGAGACAGTGCCAGAGACAGCGCGATGTCGGTGGCTGCGATCTCGTCGGAGCGCTCGGAGTCCGACGACAATGTCTGGACGCGCCGCCTCGTGCTGTTCCTGCGGGTGATGGCGCTGCTCTCGATCCTGAAGGGTCTCTATCACTGGGCGCAGGTGACGGGCTTCGTCGGCGGCGAGGACGAGGCGTTCGAGAACCAGTCGATGGCCTGGCAGGCGGCGACCGTCTACTTCGCCGTGATCGAGCTCGTCGCCGCGGTCGGCCTGTGGCTGGCAACGCCCTGGGGCGCGGTGGTGTGGCTCACCACCGTGGTGTCGATGGCGGTGATCGAGCTGATGTTCCCGGGAATCTACGGCGGCAGCCTGATCGTCGTCGGCGTCGAAGCCTTCATGCTCGCCGCCTATCTCGCGCTCGCCTGGATGGCCGCGCGCGAACGGCCGCCGTAGCGATCTCTTGTAGGATGGGTAGAGCGAAGCGAAACCCATCACTGACTTGCGCCTGCATCGATGGGTTTCGCTTCTACCCATCCTACGATCTGTTCAGCCCTGGGACACGAGAGCGGAGGCGCGGAGTTGTGCCGGATTGGTTGACCGTTGGTTGCCTAAAATTTGCGGTAAGTTTTCGTTGACCAGCCGGTTCCGCCACAGCCGTTACGCGCCCGTTTCGAAACGGAGCGGGGCTGTTCTGGAATGCGACAGTTGCGGCGGACGGAGGGTGAACAGGACCTTGCGAAGGTCAACAGAGCGTTGCGAAAAGTGCTTGTGGCACAGGCTTAATCCGCAATTCACTGTCTTAAATTCATGATCTCTTTATTCTCTTATTTAAGCCGATCTTCAAACGAGCCCCTTAAGTTGCACCTATCAGACGGGACACAAGTTTCGTCGAATAAGTGTCGATAAAAACGACAACAGGGGAAGTGTCATGATGAAAGCCGTCGCAACTGCGGCAGATACCGCAGAGCGCGTCTCCGGCCAGCAGGGTTCGGTGCAGTCGCTCTATCTGGAAGCTTTGACTCTGGTGGAGCGGCTGCATCGCCGGCTCCTCGACGTGATCAAGGACGAATTCGATCGCCGCGGCCGCGCGGACATCAACTCGGTGCAGGCTCTCCTGCTCTACAACATCGGCGACAAGGAGCTGACCGCGGGCGAGCTGCGCACGCGCGGTTACTATCTCGGCTCCAACGTCTCCTACAATTTGAAGAAGCTCGTCGAGCTCGGCTTCCTCGATCATCAGCGCTCGCGCGTCGATCGCCGCTCGGTGCGCATTCGCCTGACCCCGCAGGGCCAGGAAGTCCGCCGCATCGTCGATGCGCTCTACCAGAAGCACGTCAAGACGGTGGAGCAGGTCGGCGGCATCTCGGGCGAGGAATTCTCGACCCTCAACAAGTCGCTGCACCGCCTGGAGCGGTTCTGGACCGACCAGATCCTCTATCGGCTCTGAGTTTCCAAGGGATAAGGCCAAGCCGGCCCTCAACAAGACCGGCAAGCCGCCCGAACGTGCCTCAACTTCCCCAGCGCGCCGGCCCGGAGTTGCCCCGGACCGGTGCGTTTTGCATTTTGCACCTGCGAAGAAAATTTTGCGACCCGAGGAACCTGTTCCGGGCTTGGCGCTTATCTCCTTCGGATCGGAGAAATGTCGATGCTGTTCGAGCGCGGGCTGCAGGCGCTGAACGTGGAACTCGTGAGCGAGGCCTACGCCATCGCCGCGAACTACCTTCGCCGTTCCGGCGCGATTCCCGATACGCTGGTCACCGACGAGCGCCTGCTCGGGATCATCATCAAGCTGCTCCAGAACGGGGAGTTCAACAAGATCCGGCTCGCCAACACGGCGATCGCCCGGTTCCAGGCGCAGGCTGAGGCCCGCGCGGTTGCCTGATCAACAGTCCCAAAATACCGACGAACCCAGAATATCGCACGAACCAGAGGGTGCCATGGAAGCCGCCATCGACCGCATCATGCAGACTTATGACCTGCTCGCCAACCGCACCGCCGCGGCCAGCGAGGAGGCGAGGGAGAAGGTCACGAACTATCTCAACATCCTGATGGAAGCCGGCGAGAAGGACACCCACCGGTTGGTGGTTTGCGGCCTGACCTATCTGCGCCAGCTCGACGGCAGCGTGGACCCTGTGAAGGCGGGGTATACCGGGCTGTGACAGACAGCCGGCGGCTCCACGGATGAGGAGTTAGGGCCCAAAGAGGCCCCATTCGGGAGGGGTGGACGGGCGGCTCCCCGGAGCCGGCCCAAGTGCCGAAAACCGCCACCCTCCACCATATCTTGCATAAATATCAGGCCCGACCCGCAAATGCTTGGCCTGTTGCGGGCGATGTGGTAGATCGCGCTCGCCGCTTCCGATCGCCACACCAGACCGCCCGTAGCCTGCCAAAAGGCTGCGGCGGTGGAGATATTCGCAAGATGACCGCACCCAAAACCGCCTCCGCGCCCGATTCGTTTTTCGCCGCTCCGCTCGAGCAGGCCGACCCGGAAATCGCCGCCGCCATCAAGGGCGAGCTCGGCCGGCAGCGCCATGAGGTCGAGCTGATCGCCTCCGAGAACATCGTCAGCCGGGCCGTGCTGGAAGCGCAGGGTTCGGTGATGACCAACAAATACGCGGAAGGCTATCCGGGCGCGCGCTACTATGGCGGTTGTGAGTGGGTCGACGTCGCCGAGAACCTCGCGATCGACCGCGCCAAGAAGCTGTTCGGCGCCAAATTCGCCAACGTGCAGCCGAACTCCGGCAGCCAGATGAACCAGGCGGTGTTCCTGGCGCTGCTGCAGCCCGGCGATACCTTCATGGGTCTCGACCTCGCGGCCGGCGGCCATCTCACCCACGGCTCGCCCGTCAACATGAGTGGCAAGTGGTTCAAGGCCGCGCACTACACCGTGCGCCGCGAGGACCAGATCATCGACATGGATGCGGTCGCCAAGCAGGCCGAACAGGTCAAGCCGAAGCTGATCGTCGCCGGCGGCTCGGCCTATTCGCGCGCCTGGGACTTCAAGCGCTTCCGCGAGATCGCGGACAGCGTCGGCGCGTACCTCCTGGTCGACATGGCACACTTCGCGGGCCTCGTCGCCGGCGGCGTGCATGCCTCGCCCGTGCCGCATGCCCACATCACCACGACGACGACGCACAAATCGCTGCGCGGTCCGCGCGGCGGCCTGATGCTGTGGAATGACGAGACGCTGACCAAGAAGTTCAACTCGGCGATCTTCCCGGGGCTGCAGGGCGGCCCCCTGATGCACGTGATCGCGGCCAAGGCGGTTGCCTTCGGCGAGGCGCTGCGTCCGGACTTCAAGGTCTACGCCAAGAACGTCGTCGAGAACGCCAAGGCGCTGGCCGAGGCGATGAAGAGCCACGGCTTCGACATTGTCTCCGGCGGTACCGACAACCATCTGATGCTGGTCGATCTCAGGCCGAAGGGCCTGAAGGGCAACGCCTCGGAGAAGGCGCTGGTTCGTGCCGCCATCACCTGCAACAAGAACGGCATTCCGTTCGACCCCGAGTCGCCGTTTGTGACCTCCGGTATCCGTCTGGGCACGCCGGCGGCGACCACCCGCGGCTTCGGCGTCGCGGAATTCCAGCAGGTCGGCGGCATGATCGCCGAGGTCCTCAACGCGATCGCGCAGTCGGACGACGGCAAGGCGCCGCTGGTCGAGGCCGCGATCAAGGAACGGGTCAAGGCGCTCACCGATCGGTTCCCGATCTATCAGTAAGGCTGGGTCACGCGGATGCGCTGTCCGAACTGCAACAGTCTCGATACGCAGGTAAAGGACTCGCGTCCGACCGAGGACTCTTCCGTGATCCGCAGGCGGCGCGTGTGCGTCGCCTGCAATTTCCGCTTCACCACCTTCGAGCGCGTGCAATTGCGCGAGCTCACGGTGATCAAGCGCAACGGCCGCCGCGTGCCGTTCGACCGTGACAAGCTGATGCGCTCGGTGCAGATTTCTTTGCGCAAGCGGCAGGTCGAGCCGGAGCGGGTGGAGAAGATGGTCTCCACCATCGTGCGCGAGCTCGAGACCGGGGGCGAGGCCGAGATCTCCTCCGAGGTGATCGGCGAGACCGTGATGGAGCATCTGCGCACGCTCGACGACGTCGCCTATGTGCGCTTCGCCTCAGTCTACCGCAATTTCCGCGAGGCCAAGGATTTCGCCGACGTGCTCGGCGAGCTCTCCGGTGAGGAGGAAGCGCGGCTCGCCGCGATCCGCAAATGATCTTCCGTATCCTGGAGGATCAGTTCGCGCAGAAGGCCCGCGAGGCCAAGGACGCCGATCTTCGTTTTATGCAGCTTGCGCTGGCGCTCGGACGCCGCGGGCAGGGACGCACCTGGCCGAACCCGGCCGTGGGCGCCGTCGTCGTCAAGGACGGTGTCATCGTCGGCCGCGGCTGGACCCAGGCAGGCGGACGCCCGCATGCCGAGCCCGAAGCCCTGCGGCGGGCAGGCGAAGCCGCACGCGGCGCCACGCTCTACGTCACGCTCGAACCCTGCTCGCATTTCGGCAAGTCGCCGCCTTGCGCCGACGCGGTGATCGCCGCTGGCATCAAGCGGGTGGTGGCGGCGATCGAGGATCCCAATCCGGAAGTGGCCGGCCAGGGCCATGCGCGCCTGCGCGCCGCCGGCATCAATGTGGATGTGGGCCTGTGCGCGGCTGAAGCCGCATTCGACCATGCCGGGCATTTCCGTCGCATCCGGGACAAGCGCCCGCATGTGATCCTGAAGCTGGCGGTCTCGCCCGACGGCAAGATCGGCGCCGCCGGCGGCAAGCCGGTCGCGATCACGGGGGAGGCGGCGCGCAATCGCGTGCATCTCCTGCGCGCGCAGAGCGATGCCATCCTGGTCGGCATCGGAACGGTGCTGGCGGACGACCCGCTTCTCACCTGCCGCCTGCCGGGTATGGCGGCGCGCTCGCCAGTGCGCGTGGTGCTCGATCAGAGCCTGCGCATTCCCGGGGCGAGCAAGCTCATAGGCTCCGCGCGCGAGACGCCGCTCTGGGTGATGGGCTCCGACCTTGCGGAAGCCGCGGCAGCAACACGCCTCGGCGCGACCGGCGCGCAAGTGATCCGCATCCCGCCGGCAAGCGCCTCCGGGCTCGATTTGCCGGCCGCGCTGCATGCGCTGGCCGGAAAGGGCATCACCCGCCTGATGGTCGAGGGCGGCAGCCGCGTTGCGGCTTCGTTCGTCGCGGCCGACCTCGCCGATGAGGTCTGGCTGTTCCGCGGCGCGGAAGCGGTAGGCAGTGGCGGCGTCGATGCGCTCGATGCATTGCCCCTGTCGAAAATCACGCAGTCGCAGGCCTACAAGGTTCATGCTAGCGAAACATTCGACAAGGATACTCTCACCATCTACGGGCGCGCGTAATGTTCACCGGCATTGTCACCGATATCGGCGAGATCGTCAGCTTCACGCCCGTGGCACAGGGCCAGCTGCACCGGCTGCGCATCGCCTGCCGCTACGATCAGACCACCATCGCCGACGGTGCCTCGATCGCCAGCAACGGCGTGTGCCTGACTGTGGTTGCTTCCGGCGTCTCAGGTGGCAAGGACTCCAAGCAAAGGACCTGGTATGACGTCGATGCTGCGGCGGAGACGCTGGCACTCACGACGGCCAAGCACTGGAAGGTCGGCACCAGGCTCAACCTCGAGCGCGCGCTCAAGATCGGCGACGAGCTCGGCGGCCACATCGTCGCCGGCCATGCCGACGGTATTGCGACCCTCGTCAGCCGCGAGGATCTGCCCGACATGGCGCGGTTCGAGCTCTCGACCACGCGGGAGCTGGCGCGCTTCATCGCCACCAAGGGCTCGATCACGCTCGACGGCGTCTCGCTCACGGTCAATACGGTCAGGGACGTGACCTTTTCGGTGCTGATCATCCCGCACACGCTCTCGGTCACGACGATCGGTGGCTGGAAGGCGGGGGACGAGGTCAATATCGAGGTCGACCTGATGGCCCGCTACGCGGCGCGGCTGACGGAAATGAAGTGACGGCAGAGCCGTCATTCCGGAATGGTCCGCAGGACCAGACCCGGAATCTCGAGATTCCCGGTTCGCTTCGCGCCCCGGAATGACAGTCTTTGAACTTGGCTTACGTGCCTGCGGCGACTACATAACGCGCCAACCTCTAGAACGGATCTTAAACGATGGCTGACGCGCGGCGCGCACCCCTGAAGGACCAGACCGACATTTCCGGCGCACGGGCGCTGATTGTCGAGGCGCGGTTCTATGACGATCTCCAGGACGCGCTTCTGGACGGCGCCATCGCCGAGCTGAAGGCGGCCGGCCTGACGCATGACGTCATCACGGTTCCCGGCGCGCTGGAGATCCCCGCGGCGGTCGCCATCGCGATCGACGCGGCGGCGGCGAACGACAAGCCCTATGACGCGGTGATCGCGCTCGGCTGCGTAATCCGCGGCGACACCATCCATTTCGAGATCGTGTCGCAGGAATCCTCGCGCGCGCTGATGGATCTTGCCGTGGCGCGAAAGCTGCCGCTCGGCAACGGCATCCTCACCGTCAACACCGAGGCGCAGGCCTGGGCGCGGGCGCGGGCCAGCGAGCTCAACAAGGGCGGCGATGCCGCACGTGCGGCGCTTGCGATGCTGCGCATCAAACGCCGCATGGCACGGGCCTGAAGCCATGGCTGATCCCACCAAGAAGCCGGCAGGACTTAACGAGAAGAAGGCGAACCGGCGCGGCGCGGCGCGGCTCGCGGCGGTGCAGGCGCTGTACCAGATGGATATTGCCGGCGCCGGCATCAACGACATCTTTGCCGAGTTCGAGAGCCATTGGCTCGGCAACGAGGTCGAGGGCGACACGTACCTGCCGGCCGAAGCCGCCTTCTTCCGCGACGTCGTCTCGGGCGTCGTGCGCGACCAGAAGAAGCTAGATCCCCTGATCGACGAGGCGCTGTCGAAGGGCTGGCCCTTGAAGCGGATCGAAGCGATCCTGCGCGCGGTGCTGCGGGCAGGGGCCTATGAGCTGGAGCACCGCAAGGACGTGCCGGGCCGCGTCGTCGTCTCCGAATATGTCGATGTCGCCAACGCCTTCGTCGACCGCGAGGAGACCGGCATGGTCAACGCCGTGCTCGACCAGATCGGCCGCCAGTTTCGCGGCGATGAGTTCGGGCGGGGGTAGGAACAGTCGATGGCCCCTGCAGTAGCCGTCATCCTGAGGTGCCGTAGCGAAGCGGAGGCCTCGAAGGACGACGGCGTGGCACTGAAGGTGCACCTCGGCCGTACATCCTTCGAGGCTCGCAAGGGCTCGCACCTCCAGCGACGATGGCTTCGCCATCGCGCAGGGATGACGGGTCTGCTATCGTGACACAGGACCGAACACAGTCCTCCCCCGAAGACTCCCTCATCGCGCGCTATTTCAAACCGCTGGCGACCGATCCCGGTGCGTTCGGTCTGGTCGATGACGCGGCGGTGCTGTCGTCGTCCGGCGACGACATCGTCGTCACCACCGACGCCGTCGTCGAAGGCGTGCACTATCTTGCCACCGATCCCCCCGACACCATCGCGCGCAAGGCGCTGCGGGTGAATCTGTCCGATCTCGCCGCCAAGGGCGCGACGCCGGCGGGATTCGTGCTGACGCTGGCGCTGCGCAGCAAGGAGGATGCCTGGCTCCGGCCCTTTGCGGACGCGCTGGGCGAGGACGCAAAGGAATTCGCTTGTCCGCTGCTCGGCGGCGACACGGTCTCGACGCCGGGCCCGCAGATGATTTCGATCACCGCCTTCGGCCGCGTGCCGCAGGGGCGGATGGTCGGCCGTACCGGCGCGAGGCCAGGCGATCGCATCCTGGTGACCGGCACAATCGGCGACGCCGCGCTCGGCCTCGACGTGCTCACGGGCGGTGCCGCTGCCGCAGCGCTCGCGACCGATCCCGCTGCAAGGGAAGCCCTGGTCTCCCGCTATCGCGTGCCGCAGCCGCGCAACCCGCTGGCACGGGCCGTGCGCGATCACGCGACCGCGGCAATGGACGTCTCCGACGGGCTCGCCGGCGATTTGACCAAACTCTGCGCAGCATCCGGGGTCTCCGCCACGGTCGACGTAACGAGCGTGCCGTTCTCGGCCGCGGCAGCCAGCCTGGTCGCCCGCAACGTCGCTTGCGTCGAGACGCTGCTTGCGGGGGGCGACGATTACGAGGTGCTGTGCACCGTCCCGCCGGCGCAGGTCGATGCGCTGATGGCCGCGGGGCGGGCGGCCGGCCTTGCCGTCACCGCGATCGGCACGATCGTCGCGGGCAAGCAGGGGCCGCGTTTCCTGGACGGGCAGGGCCAGGAATTGGTCTTGAGGCGGCTGTCCTACAGCCACTTCTAGGAATTGCTCCAAACCGGCATCTTAGTTCGCTGCACTTGGCCTAAATACCTGCCGAGATCGGCGTTTTCGGCCTTATCCGGCGTTGCACCCTCAATTTGATTTTGGCAAGCTTGCTACCGACTAAGGCCGCCCCTTTTGGGCAAGGGGCGGCTTTGTTCGAAATCAAGGCGCCGCACCGCTCGACGGACAACAAAAGGCGCCGGGGGTACATCAAGGATCTGAGGCAAAAATCACATGACAGCATTATGGTTGATAGTGCTCTGCGGAGTGCTTTCCGTCGTCTACGCGATTTGGGCGACGTCTTCGGTGTTAAGCGCGGATGCGGGGTCGCCGCGCATGCAGGAGATCGCGGGAGCGGTCGCTGAGGGTGCACAAGCGTATCTGCGGCGCCAGTACACGACGATCGGCATCGTCGGCGTGGTCATCTTCTTATTGCTTGTCTATTTCCTCGGAATCTATGTCGCCATCGGCTTCCTGATCGGCGCCGTCCTGTCGGGGGCGGCCGGCTTCATCGGCATGAACGTCTCGGTCCGCGCCAATGTGCGGACCGCCCAGGCGGCGACCACCTCGCTCGCCGGCGGCCTCGAGCTCGCCTTCAAGGCAGGCGCGATCACCGGCATGCTGGTGGCAGGTCTCGCATTGCTCGGGGTGACGCTCTATTTCGGCTTCCTGGTGCATTCGCTGAAGCTTGCGCCTGACAGCCGTACCGTCATCGACGCCATGGTGGCACTCGGCTTCGGCGCCTCGCTGATCTCGATCTTCGCCCGTCTCGGCGGCGGCATCTTCACCAAGGGTGCGGACGTCGGCGGCGACCTCGTCGGCAAGGTCGAGGCCGGCATTCCCGAGGACGATCCGCGCAATCCGGCCACCATTGCCGACAACGTCGGCGACAATGTCGGCGACTGCGCCGGCATGGCCGCCGATTTGTTCGAGACCTATGCGGTGACCGCGGTCGCCACCATGGTGCTCGCCGCGATCTTCTTCGCCAAGACGCCGATCCTCGCCAACATGATGACGCTGCCGCTTGCGATCGGCGGCATCTGCATCATCACCTCGATCATCGGCACCTTCTTCGTCAAGCTCGGGCCGAGCCAGTCGATCATGGGTGCGCTCTACAAGGGCCTGATCGCAACCGGCGTCCTGTCGCTGATCGGCATCGCCGGCGTGATCTACAGCCTGATCGGCTTCGGCAAGCTCGATGGCGTCGACTATACCGGCATGGCGCTGTTCCAATGCGGCGTGGTCGGCCTCGTCGTCACCGCGCTGATCATCTGGATCACTGAATACTACACCGGCACCGACTATCGGCCCGTGAAGTCGATCGCCCAGGCCTCGGTGACCGGCCACGGCACCAACGTGATCCAGGGCCTCGCCGTCTCGATGGAAGCGACCGCGCTCCCCGCGATCGTGATCATCGCCGGCATCCTGGTCACCTATAGCCTTGCCGGCCTGTTCGGCATCGCGATCGCGACCGCCACCATGCTGGCGCTGGCCGGCATGGTCGTCGCGCTCGACGCGTTCGGCCCGGTGACGGACAACGCGGGCGGCATCGCCGAGATGGCGGGCCTGCCGAAGGAGGTGCGCAAGTCGACCGATGCGCTCGACGCGGTCGGCAACACCACCAAGGCGGTCACCAAGGGCTACGCGATCGGCTCGGCCGGTCTCGGTGCCCTCGTGCTGTTTGCGGCCTACAACCAGGACCTCAAGTTCTTCGTTGCAGACTCCGCGCGTCATCCCTACTTCGCCGGCGTCAATCCGGACTTCTCGCTCAACAACCCGTATGTGGTGGTGGGCCTGCTGTTCGGTGGTCTGCTGCCGTACCTGTTCGGCGCGATGGGCATGACCGCGGTGGGCCGTGCCGCCGGCGCGATCGTCGAGGAGGTCCGGCGTCAGTTCCGCGAGAAGCCGGGCATCATGCAGGGCACCGACAAGCCGGATTACGGCAAGGCGGTCGACCTGCTGACCCGGGCGGCGATCAAGGAGATGATCATCCCCTCGCTGCTCCCGGTGCTGTCACCGATCGTCGTCTACTTCCTGATCTACGCGATCGCGGGCGGCGGCGTGGCCGGCAAGTCGGCGGCGTTCTCCGCCGTCGGTGCCATGCTGCTCGGCGTCATCGTGACGGGCCTGTTCGTCGCGATCTCCATGACCTCGGGCGGCGGCGCCTGGGACAACGCCAAGAAGTACATCGAGGACGGTCATTTCGGCGGCAAGGGCTCTGACGCCCACAAGTCGGCGGTGACCGGCGACACCGTCGGCGATCCCTACAAGGACACGGCAGGTCCCGCAGTGAACCCGATGATCAAGATCACCAACATCGTGGCCTTGCTGCTGCTGGCGATCCTGGCGCACTGAGCGGCGAAGACGAGACAAGACAAAACCCCGCGGTGCGAGCCGCGGGGTTTTTGTTTATGAGGCTTCGCTCTATCCGCGTTCCCCGGACGCCGCGCAGCACGAAGTGGTGCGCTGCAGATCCGGGGTCCACGTTCGCGCGGCTGGGTCCCGGCTCAGCGGAGCAGTGTTACACGCTGCACCGCGTCCGGGACACGAGACCTACTGCACGTCCATCTGCAGCCCTTCCTTCTGGATGATGCCGGCGAACTTCTTCGTCTCGGAATCCACGAAGGCGGCGAACTGCTCGGGCGTGCCGTAATCGGCGCGGGCGCCCATGGCGGCGATCTGCTTCTTGATGTCGTCGCGCTCCAGCATCGCCTTGACCTGGAGATTGAGCGCGCTCAACACCTCGGGCGAGACGCCCTTCGGCAGGAAGACCGAGAACCACGACGAGACGTCGAAATTCGCCAGCTCCGGCGCGCTCTCGCGCATGGTCGGCAGGTCTTTCGCGAGGTCGCTGCGCTCGGTGGTGGTAACGCACAGACCGTTGAGCGTGCCGTTCTGCACCTGCGGCAGGCTCGGATAGAGATTGTCGAACAGGATCTGAATGTCGCCCGCCAGCGCCGCCTGGAGCGCGGGTCCGGCGCCGCGGAACGGGATGTGTGTCATCTTGAGGCCGGTGAGCTGGAGGAACCAGGCGCCGGTGAGGTGAGGGCTCTGGCCGACGCCGGAGGAGGCGTAGCTGAGCTTGTCCGGATTGGCCTTGAGATAGGCGATCAGCTCGGCGACCGATTTGATGCCGGTCTTCGGATGCGCCGACACGATGTTCGGGATCCGGATCATGTTGGAGACCGGCTGGAGCTGGTCCGGCTTGTAGGTCAGATTCTTGAAGATGCTGTAGGCGATCGCGTTCGGACCGGGATTGCCGACCAGGATGGTGTGGCCATCGGGCTTGGCACGAACCACCTCGGCGGTGCCGATGGTGCCGCCGCCGCCCGAGCGGTTTTCCACGACAGCCGACTGGCCCCAGGCGGTTTGCAGATGCGCGGCCAGGAGCCGGCCCAACACGTCGGTCGAGCCGCCGGCCGCGGCCGGCACGACGAGGCGGACGTTTTCGGTCGGCTTCCAGTCCGCAAAGCTCGATCGCGGCAGGATCGCTGCGGCCGAAAGGCCGGCCACTCCGGTGAGCACGCGACGTCGGGACAAAGTCTTAGGCACGAATCCACTCCCTGCTTCTTTCTTTGCAGGGAGGGTAGGAAACCGCAGGTGCGACGGCAAGTCGCGCGCGGCGGTCAGTGCCGCACGGAGGGCGGCACGACGCCGCAGGCGAGGGCCATATACCTTCCGGCGGAATTGGAAGGCGTTCTGGATGCTTGTCTTGAAGCGTTTTCCTGATGCGAGCCGGTCCCCGGCTTCGCCCGAAAACGCTTCGGGGACTCAGTTAAAGCTGAGCAGCTTGAACAGCGGCGTGAGGTAGCTCATCTCCTGGCCCGACGTCGGCGTGGTGCGACTGATGAAGTCGAAGATCTTGCCGTCCTGCAGGCCGTAATTCGCGAGGCGCCGCACGCGCCGGTTCTTGTCGAAATAGATCGCGATGACGCGCTGGTCGACCACCTTCTGGTTCATGAAGGCGACCATGCGCTCCGAGCGCTGCGAGATGTAGTAGAACACTTCGCCATCGAGGGTCGCCACCGTGGAGGGCGTGCCCATCACGATCAGCACCTGGTCCTGGCTCGCGCCGATCGGAATCTGCTCCAGCGCGCCGGGCGGCAGGATGTAACCCTTCTGGAATTGCTCGCCGGTGCAGCCCGTGAGCGCGGCGCCGACCAGGGCGACGGCGGCGAGCATGCGCAAGCCGCGCCAGCGTGCATGAAGGCCGCGCCGCTTGTCCGCGCGCAGGCTGATCTGGTTCGTTGTCGTCATAGCGGAACTGATTCCGTCCCCTTGCGTCGCGCGAGGCGCTGAAGTACCGGGCTGGGCGTCTGAATGCAACTCGCGCGCGCCCCCTTGCGGAAACCACAATGCTTTGGCCGTTCAATCACTTCAGGAAACCCCGGCTAACCCCGTCGGGCACCATTGAAGCCATCTATGGCATGATCGTGACGCAGGCGCGAGAACCCATATTTTACCGCGACTTGGGCGTGCCCGATACGGTTAACGGGCGTTTCGACCTGTTGCTGCTGCATCTGTGGCTGCTGCTGCGGCGCCTGCGCGCGGTCCAGGGCGCCACCGCAGGAGCCTCGGAGCTGTCGCAGGCGCTGTTCGACCGGTTCTGCGAGGACATGGACGACAATCTGCGCGAGATGGGGGTCGGCGACCAGACCGTGCCGAAGCGGATGCGAGCCTTCGGCGAGGCGTTTTACGGCCGCGTGCAGGCCTATGACCAGGCCATCGAGGCCGGCGGCGAGGCCCTGGCAGAGGCGATCCGCAAGAATATCTTGAACGGGACCGACCTGGACCAGGCGAAGCGGCTGGCGGCCTATGCGCGGGCCACCGAGGCCGATCTCGGCCGGGCCGACGAGGCTGCGCTGCTGCGCGCCTCCTTCAGGTTTCCTCCAGCGCTTCCCGAGGGCGACACGCCATGAGCCGACCCAATACCGGATCCGAGCCCGATCCCTGGCGGGCCCCCGTCATCGTCGCGCAAATCCCCGACACCGGCCTGCATCGCAAGCTCGAGGCCTCGGCCGCCGAGCGGCAGGCGATGGCCGAGCTTGCGGGCCTCCGCGAAGTCCTGTCGGCCGAGGCCGACTTCGACGTGGTGCCCCGGAGCGGCGGCCGGGTCCAGGTGACCGGCAGCGTCCGGGCCCGAATCGGCCAGACCTGCGTGGTCACGCTCGATCCGATCGAAAGCGAGATCGAGGAGGAGGTGGACCTGGTGTTCGCCCCCGAGGCTGAGGCGCGGCGTCTCGCCGACCTGATCGCAGAGGGGCAGGACGACAAGGAGCCGCCGGAGGTCGCCGACCCGCCGGAGCCGATCGTGGGCGGCATCATCGACCTCGGCCGGCTCGCCACCGACGCCCTGTTCCTGGCGGTCGATCCCTATCCGCGCAAGGAGGGGGTCGTGTTCGAGGCGGAGGTCACCGCCCCCGATCCGGAGGACCATCCATTCGCAGCCCTGAAGGCGCTGCAAGACAAGAAGAAGGGCAAATAGCTGAGCATTCCCGGGAACACCGCTTTGCTACGGGACGCGAGGTGCTTGCGTGGATGGTTTGAAAGGCTGATTTATCTACTTGATTTCGATGTGTTTCCTGTGAATTTGCGGTTTGGCAGCCGGATCGCCCTGGAAGCAAAAGGCTGGGGGCAAGAGGTTGTTTCGGGGTAACAAAACGCTATTGTCGCGCCCCGGCCCGGGTGCGGCGTGGCGCTTGGCCAGCCGCCATGTCCGTGGCGAACTCATTTTGCGGTCCCGCTGATCCAAGACCGCACCAGACCAGGTTTCCAGGACTTTTATGCCAAGCAAGGTTCGCATCGCGCTGGACGCCATGGGGGGCGACGCCGGCGCCGCCGTGGTCATTCCCGGCGCCGCCATCTCGCTTCAGAGGCATCGCGGGACCGAGTTCCTGCTGGTCGGGGACCGCGCCAGGATCGAGCCCGAGCTCGAGAAGCATCCGGCTCTCAAGGCCGCTTCGAAGATCATCCACACCGACGTGGCCGTCAGCGGCTCGGACAAGCCGAGCCAGGCGCTGCGGCGCGGCCGCAAGACCTCCTCGATGTGGCTTGCCATCGATGCCGTGAAGAAGGGCGAGGCGGATGTCGCGGTTTCCGCCGGCAATACCGGCGCGCTGATGGCGATGTCGCGCTTCCATCTGCGCACGTTGCCGGGGATCGACCGCCCGGCGATCACGGGCGTTTGGCCGACCAAGCGCGGCGATTCCATCGTGCTCGACCTCGGCGCAACCATCGGCGGCGACGCGCACCATCTGGTGTCGCTCGCGGTGATGGGCGCGGCGATGGCAAGCGTGCTGTTCGACAAGAAGCGCCCCACGGTCGGGCTGCTCAATATCGGGGTCGAGGAGATCAAGGGGCACGAGGAGATCCGCGAAGCCGGGGAAATCCTGCGCGCGAGGAACCTGCCGGAACTCGACTATATCGGTTTCGTCGAGGGCGACGGCATCGGCAAGGGGCACGCCGACGTCATCGTGACCGAAGGTTACAGCGGCAATATCGCGCTCAAGGCTGCCGAGGGAACCGCGCGGCAGATGGCGGAATTGTTGCGCGAAGGGATGCAGCGGAGCTGGATGTCCAGGCTCGGCTACCTCTTCGCCCGCGACGCCTTCCAGGCGCTGCGCAACAAGATGGACCCGAACAAGTCCAATGGCGGCGTGTTCCTGGGTTTGAACGGATTAGTGGTCAAGAGCCACGGCGGAATCAGCGCCGAAGGCTTTGCCTCAGCGATCGATGTTGGCTATGAGATGGTCAAATTCGATCTCCTGAACAAGATCAATCAGATGCTCAACCGCGAAGGTGGTGCACTCAATTCCGTGCAAGCCGCGCAGGAGGCTGTTTCGTGACTCAGATTCGTTCGGTCGTGCTGGGCTGCGGCTCTTATTTGCCGGAGCGGGTGGTGACCAACGCCCAGCTGGCGGCGCGCATTGATACGTCCGATGAGTGGATCGTGCAGCGCACCGGCATTCGCGAGCGGCACATCGCGGCCGAGGGCGAGTTCACCTCGCATCTGGCGATCAGGGCGGCGCAGGCTGCGCTGACCGACGCCGGCATGGACGCGCAGTCGATCGACCTGATCGTGCTCGCGACCTCGACGCCGGACAACACCTTCCCGGCGACGGCGGTCGCCGTGCAGCACGGGCTCGGTATCACCCACGGCGCGGCCTTCGACCTCCAGGCGGTATGCTCCGGCTTCGTGTTCGCGCTCGCCACCGCCGACAATTTCCTCCGCACCGGCGCCTTCAAGCGCGCGCTGGTGATCGGCGCGGAGACCTTCTCGCGCATCCTCGACTGGAACGACCGCGGCACCTGCGTGCTGTTCGGCGACGGCGCCGGCGCGGTGGTGCTGGAGGCGCAGGAGCAGCCGGGCAAGGCGGCGACCGACCGCGGCATCGTCACCACGCATCTGCGCTCCGACGGCCGCCACAAGGCAAAGCTGTTCGTCGACGGCGGACCGTCCTCGACCCAGACCGTCGGCCATCTGCGCATGGAGGGCCGCGAGGTCTTCAAGCATGCGGTCGGCATGATCACCGACGTCATCGTCGATGCCTTCCAGGCGACCGGGCTCAATGCCGAGACCATCGACTGGTTCGTGCCGCACCAGGCCAACAAGCGAATCATCGACGCCTCCGCCCACAAGCTCCACATCGCGCCGGAGAAGGTGGTGCTGACCGTGGACCGTCACGGCAACACCTCAGCCGCCTCGATTCCGCTGGCGCTGTCGGTGGCCGGCAAGGACGGCCGCATCAAGAAGGGCGACATGGTCCTGCTGGAGGCCATGGGCGGCGGCTTCACCTGGGGCTCCGCGCTCGTGCGCTGGTAGAGCAACAGTCGATAAAATTTTGCCGGATTTGGCCGCAAGATCGATGCGTCTGCATTGATGAGCGCTGTTGACCGCCGTATCGTAACCTCATAATTTCAGACAACAATTGTTCGCCGTGATGTGGGGCAGGGCGATGACCGATCAAAGTAAAACCGTAACGCGTGTCGATCTCTGCGAAGCCGTCTACCAGAAGGTGGGCCTGTCGCGCACGGAATCGTCCGCCTTCGTGGAACTCGTGCTGAAGGAGATCACCGACTGCCTGGAGAAGGGCGAGACGGTGAAGCTGTCCTCGTTCGGGTCCTTCATGGTCCGCAAAAAGGGTCAGCGCATCGGCCGCAATCCGAAGACCGGCACCGAGGTGCCGATCTCGCCGCGCCGGGTCATGGTGTTCAAGCCGTCGGCGATCCTCAAGCAGCGGATCAACGGCCAGCACCGCGCCAACGGTGACGCCAGCAAGGCTCCACAGGAGGCGTAACGCCTCTCGCAAAGGATTTGGCATTTGGACAAGGCGCCGGATGCGTTCCGAACCATCAGCGAAGTAGCGCAGGAACTCGACATTCCGCAGCACGTGCTGCGGTTCTGGGAGACCCGATTCTCCCAGATCAAGCCGATGAAGCGCAGCGGCGGCCGCCGCTATTACCGCCCCGACGACGTCGACCTGCTCAAGGGCATCCGCCGTCTCCTCTACGGCGAGGGCTACACCATCCGCGGGGTGCAGCGGATCCTGAAGGAGCACGGCGTCAAATCGGTGCAGGGTCTCGCCGACAGTGCCGCCGCGGTCTCGTTCGGCGCCATTGAGGATGCCATCGGCGCCAGCCTGATGGAGCCCGACGACGAGGAGGCGCCGATCAAGGGCGTCGCCGACACCGACGATGACGACTACCAGGGTGACGAAGAGGAAGGCATCGACTTCCGCTTCACCGAGGTCGACGACGAGGAAATCCTCACCACCTTCCGCAAGGGCGGCACCGCCGCCGCGCCCGCCGGCCCCAGCGCGCTGGACCGGGAACGGCTAGGGCGCGTCCTCGCCGACCTCGTCGCCTGCCGCGAGATGCTGGACCAGGCGCTGAAGGACGGCTAGGGGCGGTTCAGTCGGCTTTGCCGGCAGTTCCGGGCGCTTGGGCTCCGAGCCCATGGAGGGAGAGGCACCAAAATGCTGCGGCCTCGCCTTGCGCAAAGCAGCGATCCTAGCTAATGGAACGACGTTCGGAGCGTGGCGCAGCCCGGTTAGCGCACTAGTCTGGGAGACTAGGGGTCGGAGGTTCAAATCCTCTCGCTCCGACCATTTTTCAAAGAATCAAGTTCCTTTTCGGGCGGGTTTACCGCGGGCCGCACGTTTGCGGGTTGCAACGTTCCGCGAGTGTTGCCCTGGCGTCACAGCGTGCAGCGTCAACATGATCTAAGAATTTCGGGCGCGTTTGGAATCGCGGAGGGGGCGTCCCGTGAGAAGAGTGCTGGCCGCTGTAGCAGTCTTGGCGAGTGTCGCGTCGGGGGCGGAAGCTGCTGACCAAAGCCCTTCATTTTTCACGAAAGCGCGCACGGGCGACTCTAGCCCAAGCTGGACGGGATTTTATGTAGGCGGCAACGTTGGCGGCGCATGGGCAAACCGGTCTGTGGGTTTTACGAGTGACGCCGCTTCCGCTTTCCTTTTCAATCCCGGAGTTCCGCTTGTAGCTCCGTTTGCGGGGCATTTGCTCTCAGCGCTCACGATTTTTCGATGAATGGCGTAACGGGAGGTTTGCAAGCGGGCTACAATTGGCAGCTGGGTGGCAAATGGCTCGTCGGCGTTGAAGGTGACTTGAGCGCATCCGGCTTGCGCGGAAGCGGTCGCGAAACGGTGCCGCTTTCGGCCCCAGCTTTCACACAGACCATCTCGGCCGAGCAAAAGATTGATTGGTGGGGGAGTATTCGTGGGCGCCTTGGGGCGCTGGTCTCGCCTAGCGTTCTTCTGTATGGGACCGGCGGCTTCGCTTTTGGTCGGGTCGCGACATTTGACGACTACATCGTAAACGGACCGCCTGCAGGCTTCAGTATCTCCGTCAGCGGCACTTCATTTGCCTGTACAACGGGATTGACTTGCTTCACGGGGAGCAATTCCCGCATTCAGACCGGCTGGACGCTGGGTGGAGGCGGCGAATGGCGCTTTGCGCCTCGTTGGAGCTTCAAAGCCGAATATCTTTACGTTGACCTCGGCAAATCGTCAGTGACGGCCAACGCACTTGCAACGGGCATTGGCCCGAACCTGTCCAGATACACGGCGAATTTCGGCCGGGCGGATTTCCACGTGGCGCGAGTGGGCGTGAACTATCATTTTTGAGCCTCGGATCAGATCTCTGTAAGGTCCGCCTACCTCAAATATCCCACCACCATCCGCGTCGTCTCGTCCACCAGCGTCCGCACCATCTTCTCCGACAGCATCTCGGGTCCGTTCAGCACCGTGTTGTGCGCGACCGCCTCGATCGAACTGACGCAGACGAAGGTCGCCACAGCGAGGTCGATCTTGCGCATCTCCTTGCGGCGGCTTTCGAGATAGGTTCGTACTAACGTTTGGACCTCGCGGTTGAAGGCTTCGACGTCTTTGAGCTGGCCGGTGCGCGGGATCTGTTCGGCGAGCACCCGGTGCAGTTTCGGGTCGATGCGGTGGGCTTCGATCGCGACTCTGACGAGTTTTCGCGCGGCCTTGTCGATCGGCAGGTCGGCGACCTCGGTGAGCGCTGTACGGACGAGGCCCATGATCTCCTCGTTGTGACGATCGATCACGGCGGCGACCAGCGCCTCCTTGCTCGGAAAATACTGGTAGAGCGAGCCGACGCTGACGCCGGCGATCTCGGCGATGCGGTTGGTGCTGGCCTTCTCGAAACCTTCGCGGACCAGAATGCGAGCGGTCGCCTCGACCAGCGCGTCGACGGTGGCGCGTGATCGCGCCTGCAAGGCGTTTTTCCGGGGTTTCGTCGGCGGCGTGCGCGCCATGGGCTTTGCGATCCGAATGCGAGTAGGAAAAGCGAGCGAATGCTCGCATTATACGCGCATATGGCGATCTGTCGGCAAGCCTCTTCGTCGCCATATGGATGCCCAGCCAGGCGGAGAACTGACCATGAGCATCGCAAGGATCGTGTCGGCCCTGCAGTTTTGTCCTGTCATGTGCCCACCACGGAGCCCCGAGCCCGGGCCGAGCCTGCAGAGCCGCGGCTTCAACGCGCTGCTTTCCCTGTTGCCCTACAAGCAGCAGCTCGCGTCGGCCGAAGCGGTGCACGCGCATGTGCAGAAGCTCGCCTTGCAGCCGGCCTCGTTCGAGCCGACGGGGCTTGGTCGTGGTGTCGAGGCGACGCTGACGAAGATGGGCGGCTGGCCGGTCTATTACACCGCGCCGTCGTCGGGGCATGAGGGCTGCAATTTCGTGATGTTCCTGCACGGTGGCGGCTTCATCAACGAGATCGTGCCGGCGCATTGGCGCCTCATAGGCCAGATGACGCGCAAGGCGCGCGTCGTCTGCGTCGTGCCGATCTATCCGCTGGCGCCGCGCGCCACCGCGAAGGATCTCGTGCCGGCGACGGCCGAGCTGTTGCGCATGCTGCTGGAGGATGCGGGTCCGGCAAAAGTCACCCTCGTCGGCAATTCGGCCGGCGCAGGCCTGGCGCTCGCCGCATGCCAATGGCTGCGCGATCGCGGTCATCGGCAGCCGAACCAGATGGTGCTGATCTCGGCCGCGGCCGATGCCTCCGTCAGCCGTCCGGAGCAGATCGAGATCGCAAAGCGCGATCCGATCCAGGACATTCCGGGGATCGTCGAGGCGGGGCGGCTCTACGCGGGCGAGCTCGATATCGGCCATCCCTTCGTCAGCCCGCTCAACGGCGCTTTCCGTTTCCTCGCGCCGATGACGATCTTCGCAGGGACGCGCGATCTGCTTTACCCCGACAGCGTCGATCTCGCCGAGCGGGCGAGGGCCGTGGGCGTGCCGGTCGATCTGCATCTGCTGCGTGACCAGCCGCACAATTACGCGCTGATGCCGACGCCGGAGGGACGCAAAGCGCGGGCGCTCATCATGCGCGCGGTGGCGTGATGGGAGAAGCGTGTGACCGTGGTCACAGGGCGCGCCGCCTCGCTGGGGCTTGGCGCTGGCAGTGCGCGCGAAGGGACGAGCGGCCCCCGGGCGTTTCCTCATATCCGTCGTCTTCGGATCGGTAGTTTTGCGGGCCTTAGGCGTGGCCCTTGATCTCGTAATGGCCGGGCACGCATTTGTACCGATCCAGGCGCCAATTGGCGCGATAGATCGGATGCTCGCCCATCCATTTCGCCAACGGCGCCTGTGCGCCCATCGCACATTGCATCATCGACATCTCGGGCGTCATGTTGCTGTCGGTCACGATTTCCTCGATGCAACTGCCTGAGCTGGCTGCACTCAGCCGGCAGAGCACGGCAACGACGGTCACGAACATTCCTGTCACCTCATCGGTAGTTTCAGACCACGAAGAGGATGCAAGCGGAGTGCCAGAGCCTGTGACACACAAACAACACGCTGGCCTGGCCGACTCGACCCAGCGTCCGGAGTCCATTTGACGATTCGGATTGTAAAAAAATTGCCCATAAACCGAAGCCGGAGAAATACGGGAACCGGGCAATTTTGCCCGACTGTGGCGGCAGCGCCGCGGACGCTCCCTCGCAACGGCCGGGCTATCGCGTGTGCTTCCGGCGACGATTGAGCAAGCGCCTCACCCTGAGGGCCCGCCAACGGCGGGCGTGTCGAAGGATGTGCCGCAAGCGAGGCTGCCTCGCATGCAACAACCGCGTAGCGACTGCACCAGGGCTGCCAATAATCCGCGCGCCGAAATAACTGATGCCGAAGATTGCCTCGCCGATCCGCTTTCATTTGCGGATGCGGCGCTGCTACATTTCGTGCGCGCTCCAGTGGGTGCGATGACGAAGAAACATACCGACAAGGGAGGGGCCGAAAGTCCCATGAAGGATTTCGCAGGAAAGATCGCAGTCATCACCGGCGGCGGCACGGGAATGGGGCGTGAGCTCGCGCGGCAACTCGTGGCCGAAGGCTGCAATGTCGCGATGTGCGACGTCTCCGAGGCGGCGATGGCGGAGACCAAGCGGCTCTGCGAGATCGAGAAGCTGCCGCAGGGCCTGCGCGTCACGACGCATGTCGCCGACGTCTCGATCGAGGATCATCTGAAGCGCTTTCGCGATGAACTCGCCGAGCAGCAGAAGACGGACAGGATCCACCTGCTGTTCAACAATGCCGGCATCGGTGGCGGCGGCAGCCTGTTCACCAACACGCGCGAGCAGTGGGAGCGCACCTTCAACATCTGCTGGGGCGGCGTCTATCTCGGCGTGCGCACTTTCCTGCCGATGCTGGTCGCGGCGGACGAGGCCCACATCGTCAACACCGCGAGTGTCAACGGCTTCTGGGCCTCGATCGGCATGGGCCAGGCGCACACCGCCTACAGCTCGGCCAAGTTCGCGGTGAAGGGATTTACCGAAGCGCTGATCAACGACCTCCGCCTGCACGCGCCGCACGTCAAATGCTCGGTGGTGATGCCCGGCCACATCGGCACCTCGATCGTCTCCAACTCGCGCAAGGTGCAGAGCGCCGACGGATCGGAGCGGCTCAATGCCGACGAGGTCGCGCTGACCCGCAAGCGCATGGTCGCGGCCGGCGTGCCGGATGCCGACAAGATGTCGGACGAGGACATCCAGGCGGCGTTCGCCGAGCGCGCCCGCAGCTTTCTGGAGGATGCGCCGACCACGGCTGCGCAAGCCGCGAAGATCATCCTCGACGGGGTCAAGGCGGAGCGCTGGCGCATCCTCGTCGGCGAGGACGCTGGGCGACTCGACGAACGCGTGCGCGCCACGCCGGAGCAGGCCTACGACCGCGCCTTCTACGAAAGCTTTACGCAGGAGGTCGGCTGGCGGCTCGGTTGAGGGGGGCTGATCGGCGCGCCGATATAGGTATGATAATCATCATGGCAAGAGGCGCGCAGGTAATTGTACGTGCCACCTCCTGCCAGTGTTTATCGCCTTATGACCAATTGGAATGTCACGCATGCGAGGGGACCGTTTCGTTCAAGCGATGGTGATCTCGAACGGCTCTCATTCGGTGCACGGCTGCTTGGTCGGTCAACTGAAATAGTCTACTCAATCAGGGATAACGCGATGATAGAGCGTAGCTCCGATGATTCCCGCATGCCTCTCCGACGACTGGATCCTTTGCCCGGAGAGGGAGGACATCTCCGCTGAATTTACGCGGCTCTTGACCGCGGCCCAGGAGGGCGGCGCCACGATCGCCGAATGCCTGATGATCGCGCGGCAGTTGAAGCGCGGTGACGACCGGTCCTGGCATCGCGAGTGGAAGAAGCTGGCGCAGGCCAATCGGCAGCGCGCCGAGGCCGCGTTCGCGGAAGGCCACATGGCGAGCGCGCAGCGTAACTGGCTGCGCGCCATGAACTACTATGGTGCGGCGGCGATGCCGCTCGATCCGACCGACGAGCGCCGCTGGGTTGCCGTGCTTGCGATGCAGGAATGCGCCCGCCGCTACCTCGCGGCGCGCGGGCCCGCCGGCGAAGTCGTGACGATCCCCTGGCTCGACGGACATGCGTTGCAGGGCTATTTCCTTCCCGCGCCGTCGGGAAGCGGACGGGCTCCGACCGTGATCTGCATCGGCGAGCCCGGCCATCGCAAGGAGGAATTCCTGTTCAAGCTCGTGCCGCATGCGCGCGAGCGTGGATTCTCGATGCTGGCGCTCGACCTGCTCGGCGACCAGCGCGACGACTATCTCGACGCGCTGTTGCGGCGGCGGGATCTCGAGAGCGCGATTCCCGGCGTGATGGACTATCTGGAGACGCGCGGCGACATCGATTTCGCCCGGGTCGGGATCATCGCCGACGGCTGGGGCTCGTCCTTCGTGGCGCGCGCGGTGTTGCAGGAGCCGCGGCTCGCCGCCGCCGTCTGCGACGGCGGCCTGTGGGACCTGCACGAGCGGGCCTTCTTTGCCAGCCGATTCGCGATGAGCGACGTCAGCATCGTGCCGGTGCCGCATGCGCCGCTGATGGCCTCCAGCGCGGACTGCCCGGTGCTGATCACGCTCGGCGAGGACGGCTGGCTCAAGGCCGACCGGGCGCGTCAGATCGTCGAGAGCTCCCGGCTCGCCACCTCGGATGTCATGCTGAAGGTGTTCACCGCGGCGGAGACCGGCGCGGCGCAGGCCCATGCGGACAATCCGAGCCTTGCCAACGAATACATCTTCGACTGGCTCGAATCTCGGCTCGGCACTGCCGCGCGGCGGATCTGAGCACCGCACCAACGCTTCAAAAGTCGAGCGAGATCCGGACGCAGGCTTTCTGGAGGCGGTTCTTCAGCGTCGCCAGCTTGCCGGTGAATTCCGTCAATTCGTTCTCGTCGAACTCCTGGAAGACGAATTCGCGGATCGTCTTGTACTGCTCGTTGAGGCTTGCGATGTGCTTCTGGGTCTTGTCGGTCAGGGACAGCCGGACCACCCTGGCGTCGGTCGGCGAGGGGCGACGGCGGAGCAGGCCCTTCTTTTCGAGCAGCTTGGACTGGGTGGTGACGAAGGACGGATCGACGTGGAGGAGCTTGGAGACCACGTTGACCGGAATGCCGTCGTCCTTGTCGAGGTCGGAGATGGCCATCAGGATCAGCCATTGCGGACCGCTGATGCCGAGCGTCTTCGCCCAGAACTGACGCAGCTCCTCCAGATACATGTTGATCGACGATATCTCCCAGGTGAAGCGCCTGATGATATCCAGATTGCCGATCGAGCGCAGGCGCGCTCCTTCTTTCCTCGTCGCGGACACAGCGTCACTCCCGTGAACCGATTGTTCAGGCCGGTGTTCGTGGAGGGCCATAGTCCACGCAAGCCTGCTCTGACGCAAGTGCAGGGCAGGGTAATTTCGTCACTAAAACTACAAAGATGATCAGCTCAGCGATTGGCCCGGCGCCGGTGTTGCGCGCGGGGCACAGGTTTAGCGAAAACCGGAAAGATGACTTAATAAAGTATTTTGATTAGCGAATGACGCAGGCATATTGGTTCCTGACGGTGGGGGGTCTCGATCGTCCCGTTGCAGGTGGTTCGCTCACGTTGCTCGCGTCGAAGCGGGTGTGTGCGAAAGCGGCCGAGCGGATTGATAGAGACGGGAATCTTGGGGGGCCACACGGTCCGGTCTCCGTAAAATGAGCAACTTGGAGGTTTTAAGATGAAAGTGGTGAAGAGCCTTTTGCTCGGCACTGCGGCGGGCCTGATCGCCGTCGGTGGAGCCCAGGCGGCCGATCTTCCGGTCAAGGCCAAGGCAGTCGAGTACGTCAAGATCTGCACGCTGTACGGCGCGGGCTTCTACTACATCCCGGGCAGCGACACCTGCATCAAGCTGGGCGGCTATGTGCGTGCCGAAGTGGCGCTCAACGCCGGCGGCAATTACAGCGCCCAGTACAACGGCGTGTTCGCGGCCAACAACCGCCTCACCAATTACTACTCGATGCGCGCTCGTGAAGACCTCAACATCGATACGCGCACCGCGACCGAGTACGGCGTGGTCCGCACCTATTTCGACGCGGTCTTCACCTGGACGACCGGCAGCTATGGCGGGACCGGTTCGGGCACGGGTGCGACCCAGTACAGCGGCACGATCGGCCTCAACGCGGCCGGCACCGGCCTCACCGGCTCGAGCGGCGGCAACATCAACGGCACCGACGGCAACACCTCGGGCGGTGCGCTCGGCGTCTATTACGCCTTCATCCAGTTCGCCGGCTTCACCATGGGTAAGGCCGTGTCGCAGTTCGACGCGCCCTGGATCAACTATCCCGGCAACAATTTCGACCAGCTCGTCGGCGGCAGCGGCACCACCAACGGCGTGACCCAGTTCACCTACACCGCCGATTTCGGTCAGGGCATCACGGCTGCATTCTCGGCGCAGGACCAGACGCAGGTGTTCCAGACCAACGTCTGGAACACGGCCGGCATGTCCACCACCGGCGTTCTCGGCGGTGCGTACGGCTCGAACGACCTCGGCGGCACCCGCGCGCCCGATCTCGTCGCCATGGTTCGCGTCGAGCAGGCCTGGGGCCTGTTCCAGGCGTCGGTCGCCGCGCACGACAACCATGTTGCCTATTACGGTGCGACCGAAACCACCGGTCATCCCGAAGACAAATGGGGCTGGGCCGTTCAGCTCGCGTTGGGCATCAAGAACATCCCGACGGGCGCCGGCGACGTGATCAACATCTCGGGCGTCTACACCGAAGGCGCGAGCCGCTACAACTTCCAGGAGCTGGCCGCGACCAGCTACTCGATGTTCGGCAGCTCGAACGCCGCCTATCAGAGCATCGGCTTCGCCGGCGTGTCCGACGCGGTGTTCGGACCAGGCGGCCAGCTCGAGCTGACCAAGACCTACGGCTTCCGGGGTGCCTTCACCCACAACTGGAGCCCGTACTGGAACACGGCGCTCTACGGCGCGTGGGCTGCGGTCAACTACAGCGGCACGGCGAAGAGCATGATCTGCGGCAGCGCGGCGTTCGCCACCCTGACCGGCTCCTGCAACCCGGACTTCAACATCGGGCAGGTCGGTGTCATCACCCGCTGGACGCCGGTGAAGAACCTGACCTTCTCGGCTGACTTCACCTACAGCCATCTCGACCAGAAGTATTCGGGCATGATCACGACAGGCGCACTGACGGGCGTCGCCAAGCCGGCGGCGACCTACGAGCTGAAGGACCAGGACACCTACAGCATGCTGCTGCGCGCCCAGCGCAACTGGTAAGCTTAACGTCCCTCGATGCGACAGGGCCCCGGCGGGAGACCGCCGGGGCTTTTTGTTTGCGGAGATCTTCGCAATCCGTCCGTCCGTGCAGACGGCGAAGACGAGCTATGCGATTCAATCGCCTCAGATTTATTTACTTACATGAGTTACTAAGCTATATATCTCCAAGCCAAATACGAAAGTTGCGGCTCTTAGCTTCACGCTAAGCCTCCAGAAACCTCCGGCGATGCCCCGCCGGAGGTTTTTCGTTTTTGGGAGGCACAGCGTTTTCGAGCGAAGTGGATACCGGTTCGCGTCAAGAAAACGCGTCAAACAGATGCTAACCGCGCATCACGCGAGCGCGTGAGTTCGGCCGGTAGGCGAGGCGGCTGTGGCCGGCGCAATAGGGCTGAGCGTCGGGCGCGGCATTGCCGCAGAAGCAGAAATCCTCGGCGCCCGGCGTCGAGATCGGCCAACGGCAGCGGTTCTCGGCCAGCTCCATCAGCGAGCAGCGATTGGCGTCGTCGATCGGACCTGTGGCCACGGGTGCGTCGGTGTCGCCATAGATCGTGGCGAGCATCTCATATTGCAGCCGCGGCACGGCTCTCGGCGCCCGCGCCGGCCTGTCCTGAACCTTGCGCTCGTCGATGGTGCGGCCGCGCGTGAGATTGAGGCGGGACAGCTTGCCGATCACCGCGTTGCGGCTGACGCCGATGTCGGCGGCGATCTCGCGGCAGGAGAGGCCGGCCTCGAAATGCCGCTTCAGAAGTTCGATGCGCTCGTCGGTCCAGGTTTTTGAGGAATAAGTCGTCGCGGAATAAGTGCTTGAGGAAGACGTCGGTGCAGAACAGGTCGGTGAAGACGTTGGTGAGAGAACAGGCATGTGTCACGGTCCCAGGTTGCAGATGTGGCCATCCGCCTTCCGAGATCCGTCCGCCTCACGTTCGGCGCGCGCTCACGTTCTGCCGTTGTCGCGAATCGACAAAAGCCCGTCCTTGATGGCGAGACGGATGCCTTCCTCGATCAGGGTACGTGCGACGCCGGGAACGCTGGTGCCGTGGGTGCCCTGTCTCACCAGCTTCTCCAGGTAGGTGATGGTCGAGAGCGCCAAGGTTACGGGAATACGGTCAGTCTCGGCTTTTTCGGTGGCCATGGCCGAACGCTAGCCTCTTACTCGGGTACATAAAAGTAACGATTAAGACTCTATTTAGGTTCGGGGGTGGAAGTCAAATCCCGGCTCGGCCGGTGCATCAGCTCGTTGGAATCGCTGGAGAAGTTCGGCATGGCCGGGCGCGCCGCGCGAAACATCGGGCGGCGGCGTGGCGTCGACAGGTCGGGGAAGGGCGGCCGGCTCAGCCGTGCACGATCGCCTTTTCGATCATGCAATGGATGCCCTTGGCGCCGTTGACGGTCTGGGTCACCCTGAGATCGGCGGCCAGGCTGCACAGCGTGTAGGCATCCTCGCGCGACAGGTTTCGCCGCTCGCCGAGCAGCGCGATCATGTCCCGCAGCGCGCGCACGACGCACTGGTCGAGGTCGGGATCCATCGCCATGGTCATGTAGTGGGTCGCCGTCTCGGCGCGTGGATAGTCGAACTTCAGGTCCTTGCGCAGCGTCAGGCGGAAGCGGCCCTGCAGCGCCGTCTCGATCGCGGTGACGCAGACCTCGCCGTCGCCCTGCACGCCGTGGCCGTCGCCGCAGGAGAACATCGCGCCCGGCACGAACACCGGTAAATAGAGCGTCGCCCCGGCGCCGAGCTCCTTGTTGTCGAGATTGCCGCCCATCGCGCGCGGGATCAGCGAGGAGATACGGCCCCAGCCAGGGGGCGGCGACACGCCCATCACGCCGAAAAACGGCTTGAGCGGCAGGTCGAGGCCCCACGGCATGCGGCCGACCATCCGCGCCCGGTCGAGCGGGATGTTCAGGATGCGGGTCTCGTGGAAATCGTCGGGCAGGGTGCCGGACAGCGGCTTGATCATGTTCCAGCCCCAGTCCTGCCGGAGCTGGACGTCGAGGATCTCGACGGCGAGCACGTCGCCGGGCTCGGCGCCTTCGACCGCGATCGGGCCGGTGAGGATGTGGCCGGGCAGCATGCGCTCGTTGTTGGCGTGAACCTCGAACATCTCGGGGGGAATGTGAAACTTGTCGCGGTCGGGCAGCATGTCGGGGCCGCCGCTGATGGTGTCGACCGTCACCTCGTCGCCGCTTTTGATCGTCAGCACGGGCTTGAGCGCGGCTTCGAAGAAGCCCCAATGGCAGGTTTTGGAGCTGGAATGCAGGTGGTGATGGGTCATTTGCCGCGTCCGGTCGCTTTCATCAGGCCGGGCTTGACCCGGCGATCGATCCTCTTTCAAGAAGATTTCTGAAGATCGCCGGGCAGGTCAAGCCCCGCGCGGACCGGCCAGTTCATTCCAGCGAGGCTCCCCTGTTTTTCGTCCTTTCCAAGACGCTTGGCACCGCGCTGCTGCCGATCAACTTCATGGTCGAGCTCGGAATCCTGTCGCTGGTGCTGATGGCGACGCGCTTTGCCGCGTTCGGCCGCAAGCTTTCGGTGACCACGCTGGTGCTGCTGGCGCTGGCGGCGTTCTCGCCGCTCGGCAATCTCCTGATCTATCCGCTGGAGTCGCGGTTTCCGGCGTGGGACCCCGCACGCGGCGCGCCCGACGGCATCATCGTGCTCGGCGGCTCGGTCGACACCGATCTGTCGGCGGCGCATCGCACGCCCGTGGTCGCGCACGCAGCCGATCGTCTGTTTGCGCCGGCCGAGCTCGCGCGCCGCTATCCGAATGCGCGCATCATCTTTACCGGGGGGACCGCGAACCTGGTCGCGACCGACGCCAGGGAGGCCGACTATTCCGCGCCGATCCTGGAAAATCTCGGCATACCGAAGCAGCGCCTGATCCTCGAGCGCAATTCCCGCAACACCTGGGAGAATGCGATCTTCACGAATGAGCTGGTAACGCCGAAGCCGGGCGAGCGCTGGCTTCTGGTGACATCGGCCTTCCACATGCCGCGCTCGATGGGGATCTTCCGCAAGGCCGGATTTGACGTCGAGGCCTATCCCGTGGACTGGCGGATGGGCGGGCGTGAGGATCTTTTCTCCTTCACCAATATGGGCGCGGACGGGCTGGGCCGAACCGAAGTTGCAGTGCGCGAGTGGATCGGCCTTTTGGCCTACCGTCTGATGGGCCGGACCGGCGAGTTGCTTCCGGGACCGGGCAAGGACTAGAACGAGAGCTGCAAAATAAGAACACAGCGCCGGCGCACGATCGCCGGGCCGGAGGAAGCCATGCAACAGCAGAGTGCAGACAGCATCGATCTTGGCGGCCTCGTCGCCGATCTCAACAGTCTGCTGCGGCTGAAGACGAATGTGATCGGCATGAAGCTGTTCGCGCAAGCGGCAGAGATGGAGGCGATCCCGAAAATCCGGCGGCCGAATGCGATCCACACCACCGACCAGATCGTCAGCATGGCTTCGCGTCTGGGCTGGACCGTCGGGATCACTGCCGACGACCTTGTCGGCGCGCAATGCCGCGCGGTGATCGGGCTCAGCCCCCAGGACGAGAAATGGCTCGCCGGCGAAAATTATGTCGGGGTCTGGCACGGCACCGCGGACGACGCGCGCAAGCGCCAGGAGGCGCTGGACGTGGTTCCGTTCGGACAATATCAGGCGCTCGCCGTCAGTCTGCTCGCCAGCGGCCGGCTCGATCCGCCCGACATCTGCCTGGTCTATGCGACGCCCGGGCAGATGATCATCCTGATCAACGGGCTGCAATATACCGGCTACAAGAAGTTCGAATGGGGCGTCGTCGGCGAGACGGCTTGCGCGGATTCCTGGGGGCGGGCGCTCAAGACCGGGGAGCCCAGCCTGTCCTTGCCATGCTATGCCGAACGGCGCTATGGCGGCGTGCCGGACGAGGAGATGCTGATGGCCTTGAAGCCGTCGCATCTCGCCAAGGCAATTGAAGGCATGAAGGCGCTGGCCAAGAACGGCCTGCGCTATCCGATCCCGCCCTATGGCATTCAAAGCGACGTCCGTGCCGGCATGGGCGTGAGTTACGCGAAGAAGTAAAGGCCAGTCATGAGCTCTGCGAAATTCGACATCGTCGTCTACGGCGCGACCGGTTTCACCGGCCAGCTCGTCGCCGAGTATCTGGCGGCGAATTACAAGGACGACAAGGCGCTGACATGGGCGATGGCAGGCCGTAGCCTCGACAAGCTCAAATCGGTGCGCGACGCCATCGGTGCGCCCGCGGATACGCCGCTGATCGTGGCGGATGCGTCGGACGCTGCCTCGCTGAAGGCGATGGTGGCGCAGACCAGATCGGTCATCACGACGGTCGGACCGTACCAATTCTACGGTGAAGAGCTGCTCGCTGCCTGCATCGCTGCGGGCACAGACTATTTCGATCTCTGCGGCGAGCCGGTCTGGATGCGCCAGATGATCGACAAGTACGATGCGGCGGCCAAGGCGAGCGGCGCGCGCATCGTGTTTTCCTGCGGCTATGATTCCGTGCCGTTCGAGCTTGGCACGTTCTTCGTGCAGGAAGAGGCCAGGCGCGTGTTCGGCGCGCCGGCCGCGCGCGTCAAGGGCCGCGTGCGCGACATGCGCGGCACGCTGTCCGGCGGTACCGCAGCGAGCGCGAAAGCGACCTTCGATGCCGTCGCCAAGGATCTCAGCCTGGTCGCCATCCTCAACGACCATTTTGCATTGACGCCCGGATTTACCGGTCCGAAGCAGCCGAAAGGCAACAGAGCGGCTTACGAGGAGGATCTGCAATCCTGGGCCGCGCCGTTCATGATGGCGCTGATCAACACGCGCAACGTCCATCGTTCCAACATGCTGATGGGCTTTCCCTACGGCCGCGAGTTCGTCTACGACGAGATGGTCCTGACCGGTCCCGGCGAGAAGGGCGAGGCCAACGCGAAGCGCGTGATGGCGGTCAATGCCGAGAAGACCGGCCCGAATGCGCCGAAGCCGGGCGAGGGGCCGTCGAAGGAAGAGCGCGAGAACGGTCTGTTCAATCTGCTGTATGTTGCGATCGCGCCGGACGGCCGCCAGGTCCGCGCCGGCGTCACCGGCGACCGCGATCCCGGCTACGGCTCGACCTCGAAGATGATTTCCGAATGCGCGATCTGCCTGCTCCGCGACGCCGCGGACGTTCCGGCCGGCTTCTGGACCCCGGGCGCAGCGATGCAGCACAAGCTGATCAAGCGGCTGCAGGATCATGCCGGGCTGACGTTCACAGTTGAGAGCTAGCTCGGTGCCGTAGGGTGGGCAAAGGCGCAACGCGCCGTGCCCACCATTGTCCCGATTGGAGAGAGATGGTGGGCACGCTGCGCTTTGCCCACCCTACGGCAGCGTTCGTGCCGCTACACCGCCCTCGCGTCATACGCGTACATGAACTCCATGCTTTTCGATCCCAGCGGCAGCAGCCATTTCAGCATCTGATTGCGAACCCATGCGCCGGTGGCGCTGAATTCGCGCTTGCTGTTGCCGTTGCGGCGCGCCATAGCGACGATCTTCTCGGTGCGCGGGCGGCGCTCCGCCTCGAATGCCCTAAAGGTGGCGCCGAGCTCCTGGCCCTCCTGCATCAGGCGCGCAAGCCGCATCGCGTCTTCGAGCGCCAGCGAGGCGCCCTGGCCGGCATGGGGGCTGGTCGCATGCGCGGCATCGCCGATCAGCAGCGAGCGCTTGCGCGACCAGGTCGGCAGGGTCGCGACGTCGAGCGTGTCGGTGACCACGATGTTCTCGGCGGCCTCGATGATATCAGGGATCGGATCGTGCCAGCCGCGGTGGAAGCCGCGCAAATGCTGCTTCAGCGTCGACGGGTCGAGCGCGCGAAACATCGCCGCGTCCATGCCGTGCGCGGGCTGCGTGCTCCACCACATCACGCCGTCCGTCGGATCGGGGCTGCAATAACCATAGCCGAAGAAGCCGCTCTGGCCGAAGGTGGTCTCGACGTGCCGGCCGATCGATCTGCCGTCGAGCACGGCGTGCGGCACGAAGCCGCCAAAGCCGATCAGTCCGGTGTTGAACGGCTGCGGTCCGTCCGGCACCACCTGCCGACGTGTGATCGAGTGCACGCCGTCGGCGCCGATCAGGAAGTCGCCCTCGGCCGTGGTGCCGTCGGCGAAATAGGCGATGATCGGCTGGTCGCCGCGGTCCTCGACCTTGATCAGGCGCTTCTCGAAATAGAGCGAAACGCAGGCGCACCAGGCCTTGTCGACCAGGATCTCGTTCAGCGTGGCGCGGCAGACGTTCACCGCAGGCTGGCCGAAGCGCCGTTCCATGTCGCGGTTGATCGAACCGAGCCTCGCGCCGCCTTGCGAATAGAAGTCGAAGGATTCTGCGACCGAGCCGCGGCTGATCAACTCATTCGCCAGCCCGATCTCGTCCATCACATGCATGCCGTTCGGCGCGATCTGCAGGCCGCCGCCGATGCCCTTGGAATAGGGCCAGGCCTCGTAGATCGCGGACTCGATGCCGGCGCGGCGCAGCAGGATCGCGGCCACGGGTCCGGCAATGCCGGCACCGATGATCAGGGCCTTGCGGGGTCGATAGGACATGCTTGCTCCCGACGTTTCCGTGGTGCTAGGAGGAATTACGGTCGCTAAATCTCTTAGTGACTAAGATATATATCGCCTAAGATATGAGGTCGGCCTTGTCAAGGAAGAAGGCGCGCGCTGCGCTGCTGCAGGAGCTCGAGGAGGCCATGCGCAGGTCGTCGGCGCAGGGCGTGCTTTACGGGCAAACTGTTGCCAACGTTGCCGGAATTGCCAATTCCGACCTCGAATGCATGGACATCCTGTATCTCGAGGGACGCGTCACCGCAGGGAGGCTCGCCGAGGTCACGGGCCTCACGACCGGCGCGATCACCGGCGTGGTTGACCGGCTCGAAAAGGCCGGGCTGGTGCGCCGTGAGCGGGATGAGAAAGACCGCCGCAAGGTCTTCATCGCGGTCGTGCCGGACGCAGCGATGAAGATCGGCCAGTTCTACGTGCCGATGCAGCAGGCGATGGAGAAGATCTGCAACGGCTATTCCGACGAGGAATTGCGGCTGCTGCTGCGTTTCGCCAATGAGGGCTACAAGGGTGTGCTCGCGGCGACGGAGGCCCTGAAGGGCCTGCTTGACACGCCGCCGGAGAAGCGGCCGGCCCTCAAGCTGAAGAAGCTTCGTCGCTAGTCCCAGTCTTGTAGATCTGCGCGGCCGCGATCATGCCCCACATCGCGCCCAGCATCATCCAGAAGTGCCGCCAGTGGTCGGTGTCGATCACGAAGCTTTCGCCGACGGTGCCGACGAAGGCGGAGAACACTGCGAGATAAGCACGCTGCCAGGGCACCGGGACGAAGATGTGCCGGAAGCCCATGATGACGGTGGTGAAGACCAGCGCGGGATAACACACGCCGGAGAGCCATCCGCCGGACATGAAGGCGTTGAGATAGGAGTTGTGGGTGTCCTCGGGGAAGAAGCGGTGGAATTGCAGAGGGCCGATGCCGAACGGCAGGTCGAGCGCCATTTCCGCACCGAGGATGTGGCGGCCGAACCGGCCGAAGCGGCCCTCGTCGTAGCTCTGGTCGAAGCTCGCGCGCTGCTTGAACATCTCGGCGGTGGAATCGAACGACAGCAGCACCGCGATCAGCGCGAGGCCCAGCACGGCAGCCACGATCGCCATGATGATGATGCGCGAGCGCTGCGCGTTGGTGCGGCTGGTCAGCACCATCAGCGCCAGCATGAAGGCCGAGGTCAGCACCAGGCCGCCCCAGGCGGCGCGTGAGAAGGCGAGCAGGATCGCGAGCGACATGATGCCGAAGGCGATGACGTTGCGGAAGGCCTTCCCCAGTCTGTCCGAAACCACGCTCTGCAGCGCAAACAGCGCGGGCAGGATCAGGAAGGCGCCGAGCACGTTCGGATCCTTGAACGTGCCGCGCGCGCGGCCGTAGAGCGTGAGAAGGTCGTTGCCGCCGGGCACCAAGTGGAAATAGCCGGCGACCGCCAGCAGCGAGGCGATCATTCCGCCGACCACGAGGCCGCGGCGGAGCATGTCGAGCCGGGCCGCGGTATCCTCGGACGTGACCATCGCGAAGAACACCACGGTCACCGCCATGTACCAGGAGGTCGCGATCCAGCTCACCACCTCGGACTGCTCGAACAGCGGGATCGCGCTGATCGTGTAGCCGACATTGAGCAGGACCAGCATCAGCACCAGCGGCATCAGCGCGAGCCGCAGCCGCAGGCCGGTGGCGAAGAACGTGACGGCTGCGAGCAGCGTCATGATCTCGTAGGGGCTCGGCTCGATGAAGACGATCGCGCCGGAGGCGCCGACCAGCCACACCAGCGCGCGCTGCAGCGCCAGCACGCCGGGCGCAGCCGGTACGGCTACGTTCACTCCACCGGCTGTTGCCGCATACGCCATCACATGCTCATACGCTTACGCTACTCACACGCCACAAACACCGCTGTCATCGCCCGGCTTGACCGGGCGATCCAGTACTCCGTGGCGGCCATTGGAGAAGACGGTCGGCGCCGCGGCGTACTGGATCCCGCTTTCGCGGGGCATGTCGGAGAAACTCAGCTCAATACGCGTTCTCGTTCTTGGTCAGCAGCGAGATCGGCGTCTTCAGGAGAATGTAGAGGTCGAACAGCACCGACCAGTTCTCGATGTAATAAAGGTCGAACTCGACGCGCTTCTGGATCTTCTCTTCGTTGTCGATCTCGCCGCGCCAGCCGTTGATCTGGGCCCAGCCCGTGATGCCCGGCTTGACGCGATGGCGGGCGAAATAGCCGTCGACGGCCTCGTCGAACAGGCGGCTCTGCAGCTTGCCCTGCACCGCATGCGGGCGCGGGCCGACCAGGGAAAGATTGCCGGAGAACACCACGTTGAAGAGCTGTGGCAGCTCGTCGAGGCTGGTCTTGCGGATGAAGCGGCCGACGCGGGTGACGCGCGGATCGTTCTTGGTCACGACCTTGGAGGCGGTCGGATCGGCCTGATGGTGGTACATCGAGCGGAATTTGTAGACGTCGATGCGCTCGTTGTTGAAGCCGAAGCGCTTCTGGCGGAATAGCGCCGGGCCGGGGCTGTCGAGCTTCACCGCCAGCGCCACCAGTCCCATCACCGGCAGCGCCACGAGCAGCGCGAGGCTGCCGACGACGCGGTCGAACAGCCATTTCATCACCAGATCCCAGTCGGTGATCGGCGCCTCGAACACGTCGAGCGTCGGCACCTCGCCGAGATAGGAATAGGAGCGGGGCCGGAAGCGCAGCTTGTTGGTGTGGGCGGAGAGGCGGATGTCGACCGGCAGCACCCAGAGCTTCTTCAGCATTTCCAGGATGCGCGTTTCCGCCGAGATCGGCAGCGCGAACAGCACGAGATCGACGCGGGTGCGGCGGGCGAATTCGACGATGTCGTCGACCTTGCCGAGCTTGCGCGCGCCGGCGCAGGTGTCGAGCGCGCGGCTGTCGTTGCGGTCGTCGAACACGCCGAGCACGTGGATGTCGGAATCCTCCTGCGCCTTCAGCGCTTCGACCAGCTGCTCGCCATTGCTGTCGGAGCCGACGATGATGGTGCGGCGGTCGAGCCGGCCCTGGCGCGCCCAGCCGCGCACCAGCGAGCGCAGCACCAGACGCTCGGCGAGCAGCGCGGCGAGCCCGAGGAAGTAGAAGGCGGCAAGCCACAGCCGCGAGATTTCGCTGCCGTATTTGGCGAAGAAGGAGATGCCGATGAACAGCAGGAAGACGAACGACCAGGACGAGATCATCCGTGTCATCTGCCGGAGCTGCCCGCGGAACAGCTGCACCTGATAGATGTCGGCGGCCTGGAAGCAGACCACGGCCGCGATCGATACGGCGATGACCTCGGCGGGATAGACCCAGCTGAAGCCGGAGAGCGGCATGACATAACCGACATAGAGCGCGATACCGACGAGGCTCAGCAGCGCGAAGTCGGCGACGCGCACGAAGCCGGCGATCACGATCGGCGAATAGGCGCGGGCGACCTTCTGGTTGACGACGTCGAGGGCTGCGGGCGAGAGCCGGCGGCGACGCTCCACGAAGGGTTGGTCAGCGGGTTTCGCCGCGGCGCTGGTCGCGGCATCGAGCATCGAGCGTGCGTTGAGCGGTTCCACGGGCGTCCACGTCCATTTCAAGCACCCGCGGGCCAATAGCGTTGGCGCCCCGGGCGGCATCCCCTGGTCCTTCGATTATCGAACAAATCGGAAGATTTTCTAAAGCGGGCTTAAGGATGGTTAATGATTGGCAAATGCGTCGCGATAGCCGGCGATCACGCCGTCGACCATGGCGGCTTGCGAGAAATGCGCCGAGATGCGTTCGCGCAAGGACACGGCGCGCTGCGCCGTTGCTGTGGGATCGTCGAGTGCGGCCGCGATCGCCTCGGCCATGGCCTCGGAATCGCTTGGCGCGAACAGGGCCGGACTCTCGGAGCCGAAGATCTCGGGAATGCCGCCGATGCGGGACGCGATCATGGGAATGCCGGCCGCGCCGGCCTCGATCACGACATAGGGCATGGAATCGCCGCGCGAGGGGACGACCAGCAGCCGCCCCTTGGAGAAGCCGTAGCGCGCCTTGACGTGGCCGATGAAACGGATCGCATGGGTGAGGCCGAGCCTCTCGACCTGCGCCTTCAGCGCCGCCGTTTCCTCGCCGTCGCCGCCGAGCGTCAGGGAGACCTTCTTGCCGCCCTCGTGCAGGCGCGCCACGGCATCGACCAGGAGATCGGCGCCCTTGATGTGCCTGAACTCGCCGACATAGGCGAGGTCGGTCGCATCGTCGGCGGTCACGACCGGCTCGAACTCCTCGGGCGTGACGCCATTGAAGACGCAATGCACCACGCCCTTGGGCGTGCCGACGATGCGTTGATAGGTGTCGCGGGCGAATGCGCTCTCGAACAGGAACAGGTCGGTCGCGTCCATCAGCGTCCGCTCCAGCCGCGCGTAAAACTCACCCTTGAAGGTGTTGAGGGGATAATGCAGCGAGCCGCCATGCGGCGTGTAGATGCGGATGGTGTCGTCGGAGCGTCGTCGCATGCGGATGAAGGCGCCGGCCTTGGCGCCGTGGCCGTGCATGACGTCGGGCTTGAGCGTGGCGATCAGGCGCCGCATGCGAAGCCAGACCAGGACATCGTCTGGCGACGGCTCGCGGCGGATCGCGAGCCGGTGCACGCCGAGCTTCAGCCGCGGCGCGAGTTCTGCCAGGGCCTTGTCGGCGCGCTCGCCGCCGGTGAGGCTGTCGGCGAGAATGCCGACATGGTGGCCGCGATCGACCTGGCCGTTGGCGACGTCGAGGATGTGGCGGAAGATGCCGCCGACCGGAGCACGCACGGCGTGCAGGATACGAAGCGGCCGGTCAGGAGAGGGGGGCATGAATCAAAACCAGCGCTCGACGGCGAATGCCGAACAATTCCTAGGAAAATATCGAGACGGATTAAGGGCCCTCGTGGTTAACAAACGGTGACGAGTGCGCCTGCGCAAGTCGCCGCATGCCGCGATTAACCCAGCGGCAACCTTAATGGAGTGTAATCGCCCCGGTTGAGGTAGCTTAGTGGCGTTGCCCCTGCGGGAGTGTTCGATGCGTTTAGCGTTCTGGCGTGCCGGCAAGGACAAGGCCGTGGTCGCGCGGGCCGTCTCGAAGGCCAAACCCGAGGTCGCGCCCAAGCTCGAGACCAAGGTCGAGACCAAGGCTGAAGTCAGGCTTGAAGCAAAGCCTGCGCCCGTCGTCACCAAGCAGGCCCAAATCGAATCCGGCGATATCGACCTGCACGCGCTCGGCGCGGCCTTGGCGCGCAAGCGCGGCTGGATCATCGTGCCAACGGTGCTCGCGCTCGTCGCATCCGTCGCCGTCGTCAACCTCGTCACGCCGCGCTACAAGTCCGAATCGCGCATCCTCATCGACGGCCGCGAGAACGTGTTCCTGCGTCCGAGCAGCGACCGCACCGAGGAGCGGCAGGCGCTCGACGCCGAGGCCGTCACCAGCCAGGTGCAGCTGGTGCTGTCGCGCGATCTGGCGCGGGAGATCATCAAGAAGAACAAGCTCGCCGAACGCCCCGAATTCGATCCCGTGCTGCAAGGCATCTCGCCGCTGAAGTCGCTGGCCGCAATGATCGGTATCGGTCGCGATCCGTTTTCGATGACGCCGGAAGAGCGCGTGCTCGATGCCTATTATGATCGTCTCCAGGCCTACGCCGTCGACAAGTCGCGCGTGATCGTGGTTGAATTCCAGTCCGCCGATCCGGACCTTGCCGCGCGCGTCGCCAATTCGATCGCCGACGGCTATCTCGTGCTCCAGCAGGGCGCGCGCCAGGAGCAGGCCAAGAACGCCAGCCAGTGGCTCGCCGGCGAGATCGAGAGCCTGCGCAAGAAGGTCTCCGACGCCGAGGCCAGGGTCGAGGACTTCCGCTCCAAGTCGAGCCTGTTCGTCGGCACCAACAACACCACGCTGTCGAACCAGCAAATGGGCGAGGTCAACACCCAGCTCAACAATGCGCGCGCGCTGAAGGCAGATGCGGAATCCAAGGCGCGCCTGATCCGCGAGATGCTCCAGAGCGGCAAGCCGATCGAGGCCTCCGAGGTCGTGAACTCCGAATTGATGCGGCGGTTGTCCGAGCAGCGGGTCACGCTGCGTGCGCAGCTTGCCGAGCAGTCATCGACACTGCTTGGCAATCACCCGCGGATCAAGGAGCTGAAGGCGCAGCTTGGCGATCTCGACAATCAAATCCGCGACGAAGCGGCCAAGATTTCCCGCTCGCTGGAAAGCGACGCGCGGATCGCCGGCGGCCGGGTCGATGGCCTGACCGTGAGCCTCGAGCAGCTCAAGAAGCAGGCGACCTCGACCAACGGCCAGGACGTCCAGCTCCGTGCGCTGGAACGCGAGGCCAAGGCGCAGCGCGATCTGCTCGAGACCTATCTCGCCAAGTACCGTGAGGCCAACACCCGCGAGACCATCGACACGGCGCCGACCGACGGCCGCGTCATCTCGCGCGCCATCGTCTCGAACACGCCGGCCTACCCGAAGAAGCTGCCGATCGTGCTGATCGCGACGATCGCGACGCTGTTGCTCTCGTCCGGCGTCGTCGTCACCGGCGAGCTGTTGCGCCAGACCGCACCGCGCACGGTGGCCGCGTTCAGCCCGGTGCAAGCGCAGGCACCGGTGCGCCAGGAACCGGTTGTCCAGCCGGTTGTCCGGCCCGAGGTCGAGCCGATCGCCGATCCGGTCATGGCGGAGCCCGCGCCGCTTCAGCCGGAGATGACTGATGATGCCGACGTCACCGAATTCACCGAGATCGAAAATCTGGCCGGCAGCCTGCGCGCCGCGGGCGCTGCGGCGAAGAAGGTCACGGTGCTCGGCACCGCCTCCGGCGAAGCCATTACGCTGTCGACGCTGACGCTTGCCCGGCATCTGGCGCGCGAGGCGCGCGTCGTCGTGGTCGATCTCGCCGCGTCCTCGCCGACGATTGCCGCGGTCTCCGTCGACGCTTCGGCGCCCGGCCTTGCCGAGCTGATGCAGGGCGAGGCGTCGTTCGCGCAAATCATCACCCGGGACAAGCTGTCGCGGCTGCATCTCGTCATGGCCGGCCGTCCCGGCTTCGACCGCAGCGTGCTGCAATCGCCGCGGGTGACGCTCGCCATCGACGCGCTGCTGCGCGCCTATGATCACGTGCTGATCGACGCCGGCAGCGCCTCCGACCTTCCGGCCGAACTGCTGACGGCGCATGCCCGCGCCGTCGTGGTGCCCGATGCCTCGATGGCGAGCGATGCGCGCACGCTGATGTGCGAGCAGCTGAAGGCGGTCGGATTCAGCGAGGTGACCATGCTGAGCAAGCCGGTGCAGGCTTCGGATGCGGTGGATGCGCCGCGCGTGGTGGCGGCGTAGGCTCTTCTTTCTCCGCGCACCAGGAATCGTAGGGTGGGCAAAGGCGCGTATGCGCCGTGCCCACCACCTATCCAATGCAATAACATAAGACGTGGGCACGCTTCGCTTTGCCCACCCTACAGGTTTGCTCGCAAGTGGATGGAGGGCGCTAAAGCGCTTGTGACGTTTACCCGAACGCCTGCCGCAGCCGCCTGGCCAGATCAAACAGCATCTGGTTCTGCTTCACCAGCCGCTTGCCGTGGCTCAGCGAGGACATTGCCATCGCCGCGAGCTTGCCGCGCGAGGTCAACGGGACAAAACTGTCGAAGATGTCTTCATCGTCCTTGCAGAACATCCGCTTGTAGTCGTCCGAACCGATGCCGAGGTCGAGTGAGCGGTAGCCGCGCTCGCCGTAGCGATCGATGATGTAGCGCATCAGGATCAGGCCGGGGCTGTAGCGGGCGTGCTCGGACATCGTGTAGGTGTTGAACATCATCGAGAAGCGCTCGCCGTCGGCGACGCCAGCGAAGATCGCGATCACCTCGTCGTCGCATTCGAGCGCGTGGATGTCGATGACGCGGCCTTCACCGCGCGGCGCAAGGCAGGCGCTGCGGACGAACTGCTCGACACCCGGTTCGGCGAAGACGTTCGGGAGCTTCTGTTCTGCCATCCGCACCGGCTTGACGCGGAAGAACCAGTCGAGCAGGCGGGTGATGTCGGCGTCTGACGTGGCAAGGTGATAGCGATAGCCAGCCAGCGCCTGGAGCTTCTTTTCCTTGCTCTTGAGGCGGCGGCGGAAGGAATTGCTGATCCGCGATGCCGGCGGCCCGCCCGGCTCCAGCACCAGTTGCGGGCAGCCGTTGATCGGGCTCTGCCGCGGCAGTAGAGCAAACGGGTTCTGCTGGCCGTGCCAGCGCTGCGGCTGCTGCGTCAGCGCGAGCACGTCGATGTGCTCGCGCAGCGGCGCAAGCAGCGTATCGAGATCGACGGCGACGGTCTGCGCGGCACACGCGGCGTTCCACAGGCCCATGTTGAAGGTGGTATGCTTGCCGCCCATGAAGCAGGCGGTGCGCACGCCGTGGCTTTGGCGCAGCGAGAGCGGCAGCAGCATCAATGGCGTGTGATCGGCGTCACGGGCGATCACGACGAAGGGGCGCGCACCCTCGCGCTCGCCGACCAGTCGCTGCCAGGGGCTCAGCAGATCAAACCGCTGATAGGGCGTGAAGAGATGGCCGGGCTCCTCAAAGGCGCGCCAGACCGCCTCGGCAGCGCCAAGATCGGTGAGGATATCGACATGCGCGATACGGCTCGCTTTCGACCGCGCTGGCGCTTCTGCCGTCCGGCTTTGCATCGCCGCAGCCATCGTCATTCGCGAAACCTGTCGAGAAATCAAAATAGACGTAATTCGGCCTGTGGCCGACCTTTGCAAAGAAATGTCAACAAAGGGTAAGGACAATGGAGAGGGAACGGCGCCTTGGGGGCGCGAAGGTATGGGATATTGGCATCCGACGACAGATGGCTGGAACGGCTGCGCCTCGAGCTGGCCTGGTTCACCGGCCAGGCTGCGCTGCGCAGCCGCGGTGCCGGCGCCATCCTGCGCTTTGCGCGGGTGCGGCCACGGCGGCGTGGCGGGTTTCAGCCGCTGCGCGCGCACGAGATCACGCCGCAATTTCTCGACCGCGCCATTCGCGCGTTGAAGCGCTGGAACTACGATTTTCTCGGCATGGACGAGGTCTGCCGGCGCGCGGTGACACTGCCGGAGAAACGGCGTTTCGTGGCGCTATCCTTCGATGGTGCGTCCAAGGATCTCATCGACTTTGCCTATCCGATGCTGGCGCATCACGCCGTGCCCTTCACGGTCTACGTGCCCACCGCATTTCCCGATGGCGTCGGGCAGGCCTGGTGGCTTGGGCTCGAACAGGTGATCGCGCGCGAGAGCCGCATCAACCTGATGATGGGCGAGAGAGAGCAGCGCTTCACCGTCACCGACAATGCCGAGAAGCAGGCGCTGTTCTCGCATCTCGAGAGCTGGCTGCGCTCGCTGTCACCGGCGGATCTATCGGCCGCGATCGCCGATCTCTGCACGCGCTACCGCATTGATCTTGCCGCGCTCTCGCGCGCGGCGTCGATGGATTGGGAGGATCTGGCGAAGCTCGCCGCCGATCCGCTCGTGACGATCGGCAGCGCGACCGTGAACTATCCCGTTCTCGCCAGCATGAAGGATACGGCAGCCTCGCGCGAGATGGCGATGGGCAAGGCCGTTGCCGAAGCCGCTTTCGGCCGCGATGTCAGGCATTTCGCCTTTCCGTTCGGCGACCGCACCTCGTTCCGGCGCAGCCACGTCATGATGGCGGAGGAGGCCGGCTTTGCCAGCGCGGTGTCGACGATCCCGGGCATCGTGGACGCGGAGGGGCGGACCAATCTGCGCGCGCTGCCGCGGATTTCCTGGGACGGCCGCGTGCGCTCGCTGCGCATGTTGCGGGTGCTGGTGTCGGGTGTTGCGTTTGCGCCGGTGAGGCCGACCGCTACGAGCCAGACTTGACGCGGTCGGGCCGCTGCATCCAGCTCACGATCGGCATCGCCGGCAGCACCCAACCCATGCCGACCACGACGTAATAGATCGCCTGCCGCCAGCCGGACTCGGCAATCCACGGAATCTGCGCTGCCGCCATGCCGAGCAGGGCCCAGACCGTGGCCAGCACCAGGAGCAGGATGGCGCCGAGGAACTTGCGGGTGCGGATCGTCATGACGGACTAATAGCGGCCTTTCGCGTAACTTGCGCTGCGGGAGCGGGGGACTATAAGGGGCACGCAGTCCGGTTCAAGCCCTGGTTTTAACCTCTGAAATGACGACGAATTCTGTCCCAACCAACCCGCGTCGCGCCGTGCGCTGGTGGCTGATCTCGGTCGCCGCACTGATCGCGCTGATGGTACTGGTCGGCGGCGCGACGCGGCTGACGGAATCCGGCCTTTCGATCGTCGAATGGAAGCCGGTCACGGGCAGCGTGCCGCCACTGTCGGAGGCACAGTGGACCGAGGCGTTCGAGGCCTACAAGAGGATCCCGCAATATCGCGAGCTCAACGCGGGCATGAGCCTGTCCGAGTTCAAGCAGATTTTCTGGTGGGAATGGAGCCACCGGCTGCTCGGCCGTTTCATCGGCGTCGCCTATCTGCTGCCGTTCCTGTTCTTCCTGTGGCGCGGTGGCCTGTCCGGTGAATTGAAGCGCAGGCTGTGGTTGCTGTTCGCGCTTGGCGGTCTCCAGGGCGCGGTCGGCTGGTGGATGGTGGCCTCGGGCCTGACGGGACGGGTCGAAGTGTCGCAATATCGGTTGGCGACGCATCTTGTGCTCGCGCTCCTGATCTTCGCTGGCATCGTCTGGACGGTGCGGCGGCTCAAGGAGCGGCCGCAGATCGCAGCACCGGCGCGGTTGCGCTTCACGAGTGCGCTGCTGCTCGTCGTGACGTTCGTGCAGATCTATTTCGGTGCACTGGTTGCGGGCCTGCGCGCCGGGCGCGCCTACAACACCTGGCCGCAGATCGACGGCGCGTTCATTCCCTCGGCCGAGCGGCTGTGGTTCGAGACGCCGTGGTGGCGCAACATGTTCGACAATGTGCTGACGGTGCAGTTCGAGCACCGCATGACCGCCTATGCGCTGTTCGCGCTGGCGCTGCTGCACGCAATCGACGCGGTGCGCTCGCGCGCGGGTGCTGCGGCAAGCGGCGCGCTCTGGCTGTTCGTGGCGGTGAGCCTGCAGGCGGTGCTCGGCGTTCTCACGCTGCTCAACCAGGTGCCGATCGAACTCGCGCTGTCGCACCAGGCCGTCGCAATCGTCGTGCTGATGCTCGCGGTGATGCAGGTGGAACGGCTCGCTTCGCGGCGATCTGCGGAGGCGCAGCCGCGTGCGGTTCCGATTAGCCAGCCCGGCTGATCAGCAATAGCCGTAGATGCCGCACGCGTAGGGCAGGCGCCAGAAATAATCGACCTGCTTCCCGCCGTAATACGCGCCCTGATAGTCGTAGCTCCAGGGGCGGCCGTAGTAGCCCGGCAGGGTGTGCGAGCCCGGTAGCAGCGGTGTGCCCGGCAGGTTGCGGATGTAGCTGCCGATGCCATAGGCCGGCGAGATCAGCGCATCCGGATCGGTATCGACATAGACCTGCGGCGGCTCCTGTGGCGGAGCGGCGGCACGCCGCTTCGGCGTGGCCGGCAAGTCAGCGGCAACGGCGGCTGAAACCGTCAGCATCGCCGCAAGGGCAGGCACCATCCAGCGCAGCATCGTCGGCTCCGAATCAAAAGGGCGATCCAAAGGCCATCTATGCGGCAGATATGGTTAATGACTGTTAACTGACGGCGGCCAAAGCGACCGTCATTCCGGGGCGCGCGCGAGCGCGAACTCAGGTGCGCGATTGCGCACCCGAGAATCTCGAGATTCCCCGGCGCGCAATTGCGCACCTGAGGTCTGGTCCTCGGATCATCCCGGAATGACAGCGATGACTACGCCCCCAGCGCCTGCTCCAAATCGGCGATCAGGTCTTCCTTGTCCTCGATGCCGATCGAGAGCCGCACCACGTCGGGGCCGGCGCCGGACTTCACCTTGGCGGCGTCGTCGAGCTGGCTGTGCGTGGTGGAGGCCGGATGGATCACCAGCGAGCGGGTGTCGCCGACATTGGCGAGATGCGAGAACAGCTGCAGCTTCGACACCAGGTTGACGCCGGCGTCATAGCCGCCCTTCAGGCTGAAGGTGAACACGGCGCCCGCGCCCTTCGGCGCGTATTTGCGCGCGAGCTGGTTGTACTTGTCGCTCGCAAGGCCCGCATAGCTGACCGAAGCCACCGCCGGATGGCCGGCGAGGAATTCGGCGATCGCTTTCGCATTGTCGCATTGCTTCTGCATGCGCAGCGGCAAGGTCTCGATGCCGGTCAGGATCATGAAGGCGTTGAACGGCGACAGCGCGGGGCCAAGGTCGCGCAAGCCCAGCACGCGGCAGGCGATCGCGAAGGCGAAATTGCCAAAGGTCTCCTGCAGGCGGATGCCGTGATATTCCGGCCGCGGCTCCGACAGCATCGGATATTTGCCGCCGGTCGACCAGTCGAAGGTGCCGGCATCGACGATGATGCCGCCGAGCGAATTGCCGTGACCGCCCAGAAACTTCGTCAGCGAGTGCACGACGATGTCGGCGCCGTGGTCGATCGGGCGGATCAGGTAGGGCGAGGCCAGCGTGTTGTCGACGATCAGCGGCACGCCGGCCTTCCGCGCCACCGTCGAGATTGCCTCGATGTCGGTGATGCTGCCGGCCGGATTGGCGATGGACTCGATGAAGATCGCCTTGGTGCGCGGCGTCACCGCGCGCTCGAAGCTCGCGACGTCGTCGGGATCGGCCCACACTACGTTCCAGCCAAAGCTCTTGAAGGCGTGCGTGAACTGGTTGATCGAGCCGCCATAGAGTTTTCGCGCGGCGATGAACTCGTCGCCGGGCTGCATCAATTGCTGCAACACCACAACCTGCGCGGCATGGCCCGAGGCCACCGCCAGCGCGGCCGTGCCGCCTTCAAGCGCGGCGACGCGCTCTTCCAGCACCGCGTTGGTGGGATTGCCGATGCGGGTATAGATGTTGCCGAACGCCTGCAGGCCGAACAGCGAGGCGGCGTGGTCGGCATCGTTGAACACGAACGAGGTCGTTTGATAAATCGGAGTCGCGCGCGCACCGGTGGTGGGGTCGGGCTGTGCACCGGCATGCACGGCGAGGGTTGAAAATCCCGGAAGGCGATCGCTCATTGAGGGCGTCCTGTTCTCTTGGTCTGAAATCGCGCGGCATGCTGATGGGCGCCGCGCTCGCCGTCAAGGCGCCGCGTCACATCAAGACCATTTGGGAATGATCTTGCTACGCATTGTCGCGTTGGCAAAATGAATCCCTCGCAATTGCGTCAGCTTTGCTCGGTCTTGTTTTTGGCGGCGCGATCGGAGGCCGCGGTGTCGCCGCCGCCGACGCTCATCCGATTGAGGGATAGACGCATGCCTTGCGTCGGTGCCGGCGCGCGCTTCGAGCTCAGCGTGCGTGAATTCACGCCCATCCAGGAGATCTCGGACGACAGGCGGCCATATTCGATCTTGGGGCAGCGGTTCATCACCACCTTGATACCGACCGACTCGGCTTTCGCTGCCGCCAAATCGTCACGTGCGCCAAGTTGCATCCAGATCACCTTCGGCAGCGGGTCGAGCGTGAGCGCTTCCTCGACGACAGGCATGATGTGGCTGGAATTGCGAAAAATGTCGATCATGTCGATGGGACGGCCGATGTCGGACAGCGAGGCAATGAAGGGCTTTCCGAGCAGCTCCTTGCCGACATGGCCGGGATTGACCGGGATCATGTCATAGCCGCGCTGCGCCAGATATTTGAATGCGAAATAGCTCGGCCGCACATTGACCGGCGAGGCGCCGACCATCGCGATCGACTTCACGCTGTTGAGGATGCCGCGGATGTAATTGTCGGGATAGGCGTCGTGGTTCATCTTTTTCTTTCCGTCATTCCGGGGCGCGCGAGAGCGCGAACCCGGAATCTCGAGATTCCGGGTTCGGCTCTGCGAGCCGCCCCGGAATGACGATGCTAGTGTTTCACTCATCCCGCCATGTCGGCGTGCGCTTCTCGATGAAGGCGCCGATGCCTTCCTCGGCGTCGCGCGCCATCATGTTCTCGGTCATCACCTCTGCGGCATAGCGATAGGCATCCGCAAGGCTCATCTCGGCCTGGCGATAGAACGCCTCCTTGCCGAGCTTGACGGTGTAGGCCGATTTCAGCGCGACCTGCTCCGCCAGCGCGATCGCGGCGTCGCGTTCGGTGCCGGCGGGCACCACGCGGTTGATGAGGCCGATCTCGCGGGCGCGCGCGGCCGTGACAGGCTCGCCTGTCAGCAGCATCTCCATCGCCTGCTTGCGCGGCACGTTGCGCGACAGCGCCACCATCGGCGTCGAGCAGAACAAGCCGATGTCGACGCCAGGCGTAGCAAATTTCGCGTCCTCCGAGGCGATGGCGAGATCGCAGCTGGCCACGAGCTGGCAGCCGGCCGCGGTCGCGATACCCTGGACGGATGCGACCACAGGCTTTGGCAGATGCACGATCGCCTGCATCATCGCGCTGCAGGCGGTCATCATCTCGGCAAAGAAGGCGCGGCCACGATCGGCGTCAGTGCGGCGCGCGGTCAGCTCCTTCATGTCGTGGCCGGCGGAGAAGGCGGGACCGTTGGCGGCGATCACGACGCCGCGGACGGCCTTGTCATCGCGGATCTCGTTGAGCTCCGCATGCAGGCTGGCGATCATCGCCGCCGACAGGCTGTTGCGCGCGGCGGGGCGGTTCAGCGTCAGCACGGCGATCGGGCCTACGGTCTCGCGCAGCAGGATCGGCGGTTGCGGGGAGGGGGCGCGGGCGGCCTGGGCGGACATCGAAGCGTTTCCGTTGGATTATTGCATTTGAATGACGCAGATAACTTAATGTAACAGGGCAAGTGAAGCGAGGGTGGGGAACAGCATGGCGTTAGCGAAAATGAGCGTGGCAGAGGTCGAGCAGTTCCTCCGTCACGAGTTTCCCCAGGCCTTCAGCGGCGACGACATCACGATTGAAAGCGCGGACGGCCAGACCTGCCTTTTGCGCCAGCGCTACAGTGAAAGGATGCTGCGACCGGGCGGAACCGTGTCCGGCCCGACGCTGATGGCGCTCGCCGATTTCGCGATGTACGTGGTGCTTCTGTCCGCGATCGGGCCGGTCGGGCTCGCCGTCACCACCAATCTCAACATCAACTTCCTGCGCAAGGGCCAGCCGGGGCAGGACGTGCTGGCGGAGGCGCGGCTGCTCAAGCTCGGCAAGCGGCTTGCGGTCGGGGAGGTGAAACTGCTGTCCGGCAGCTCGCCCGATCCGATCGCCCATGTCACCTCGACCTATTCCATTCCAAATGTTTGAGCTTTTCGCAGGTAATATAGCACCATATTTTTAAGCCATTGATATTACGGTGCTAATTTCAATTGCTGGGCATTGACCGGTGCGCGTCTCTTCTCTAGAAAACCGCGCAGTCCGGTGCGGTGTTCGCGCCGATGCTCCCCGTCCACGGAAACTCTGACATGAAAACCTTTTCGGCAAAGCCGGCTGAGGTGACGAAGAAGTGGGTGCTGATCGACGCCAAGGGTCTGGTCGTCGGCCGCCTCGCCACCATCGTCGCCATGCGCCTGCGCGGCAAGCACCTCCCGACCTACACCCCGCACGTTGATTGCGGCGACAACGTCATCATCATCAATGCGCAGCATGCGGTCCTCACGGGGCGCAAGCGCGAGCAGAAGACCTACTACAAGCACACCGGCTATGTCGGCCACATCAAGGAGCGCACCGCGCGCCAGATCCTCGAGGGCAAGCATCCCGAGCGCGTGCTCGAGAAGGCCGTCGAGCGCATGATCCCGCGTGGTCCGCTCGGTCGTGTCCAGATGGGCAATCTCCGCGTCTATGGCGGCGCCGATCATCCGCACGAGGCCCAGACGCCCGAGAAGATCGATATCGCCAAGTTGAACCGCAAGAACACGAGGGCCGCATAACATGGCCGAATCCATCCAGTCGCTCGACCAGCTCTCGCAGCTCAAGACGGCGGCGGCGCCCGATGCGCCCAAGCACGAGAAGAAGGTCGACAAGTTCAACCGCGCCTATGCCACCGGCAAGCGCAAGGACGCGGTCGCCCGCGTCTGGATCAAGCCGGGTGCCGGCAAGGTCACGGTCAACTCGCGCGAGGTCGAGGTCTATTTCGCCCGTCCCGTGCTGCGCATGATGATCGAGCAGCCGTTCTCGGTGGCCGCGCGTTCCGGCCAGTACGACGTGATCTGCACGGTTGCCGGCGGCGGCCTGTCCGGCCAGGCCGGCGCGGTCCGTCACGGCATCTCCAAGGCGCTGACCTATTTCGAGCCGGAGCTGCGCTCCGTGCTCAAGAAGGGCGGCTTCCTGACCCGCGACTCCCGCGTGGTCGAGCGCAAGAAGTACGGCAAGGCCAAGGCCCGCCGGTCCTTCCAGTTCTCGAAGCGTTAATCGCTTCGGTCACATTCGCCGCGAAAGCGGCTTCAATGAGATGCAAAAGGGCGCTGATTTCAGCGCCCTTTTTGTTGTTCGTTTGTATGCAAATTGATGGCGTGTTTCCCGAAAACTTGGCCTCCCGCGAAAACCTGAATGGAACTCGCGCGACCTAGCGTCGCATTCGGAAGGGCGCGCAAATCGGCTGGGGCCGGTCGCGTAACTGCTATGTCTTAAAGGGGGCCGACATGATGTCGCTCGATAGCATCACGCTCTATTTGGTCGCCACGATGGTTGCCGCATTGCTCGGCGCCATGATGGTGTTTTTCGGCAGGCAGGAGAACAGCCCTGCACTGAAATGGTGGGGCACCGCCTATCTGCTCGGTGCCGCCTCCGTCGCGCTGTGGACCGCGGCCGGCGACAGGCTGGGCCCGCATCTTTACCTTGCGCTGAACGCGGTCGGCTTCGTCGCCTGCGGCATGGTGTGGAATGCGGCGCGCGTCTTCCACGGCCGCAAGCCGAACTGGCCGGGTCTCCTCGTCGGCGCGCTGGCCTGGGTCGCCGCCGTCACGCTGCTCGCCCCCGAGGCATCCATGTTGCGGATGATCATCGGCGCCGGCATCGTCTCGGTTTATGCGGCATTGACCGCGAGCGAGCTCTGGACCGAACGGCGCAAGAGCCTGCAGCGGCGCTGGCCGGCCTTCGTGATGCCGGTGATGCATGGCTGCGTGTTGATGCTGCCGGTCCTGATCGGCAGCTTCCTGCGTCCGCACGACGCCGGCTTCTCCCAGAGCATCTGGGTCAAGGTCTTCGCGGTCGAACTGATCCTCTATGCCGTCGGCACCGTGTTCGTGATCTTCATGCTGGTGTCCGAGCGCACCGTGACCGCGCACCGCACCGCCGCGTCGACCGACCCCTTGACCGGCATGCTCAACCGGCGCGGCTTCTCGGAAGCCTGCGGCCGCGTGATCGAGCGCGAGGCCAAGGCCGGACGTCCCGTGACCGTGATGATCTTCGACATCGACCACTTCAAGTCGATCAACGACCGCTTCGGCCACCCCGCCGGCGACGAGATGCTGAAACTGTTCTCGACCGTCGTCGTCAGCAATTTGCGCATCACCGACATGTCGGGCCGCATCGGCGGCGAGGAATTCGCAGCACTGCTGCCGTGTTCGCTGGAGGAGGGCGTGCTGGTCGCCGAGCGCGTGCGCGAGGCGTTCGAGACCTCCGGCGTCGTGGTCGACGAAGGCCCGGTCGACACCACCGTCAGCATCGGCGTCGCCGGCGGACCCGCCGGCACCGAGCTCGAGGTGCTGCTGGCATCCGCCGACACTGCGCTCTACCAAGCCAAGCGCGGCGGCCGTAACCGCGTCGAGGCGGCGGAGGAGCTGCCGCTGTCGCTGGAGAACTGGCGCCGCCAGAGCGCCGCGCGGATCAGTGCGCCGCAGCCGCGGCCGGCCACCGCCTGAGACGCAGGGCAGTATCGCGGTAATCCTCTGTTTACCATTCGATCCCTACCATCGCGGTCATGGAATCGATCCGTCGACAGAACCCGCAAGCTGCCCTGATGTCGCTCGAAGCCGCTGCGGCCTCGGCACGCAGCGGTTTCGCCTGTCTGTTCTCGACCGCGGACGAATACGAGAGCGCGCTGATCACCGAGCGCCGCGCGCAGGGGCGTTACACGCAAGGCCGCCGCAGCTACTGGCCGCTCGCTTTGTTCATCGGCTGCGCCCTGATCGTGGCGGGCACCGTTCTGCTGCTGCTCTGACAGACCTGCATTTTAGGACCGACCAGGGCGCCGTTTCGGCGCCTTTTTCTTTTTCGCCGGCTGCGCTAGACACGCCCATCGAACAAAAACGGGTGGAAACCGATGATCACCGAGATCGCGCAAATCGACGTCAAGCCGGGCAGCGAAAAGGACTTTGAGGCCGCCGTCGCCAAGGCCAAGGCCGCCTTCGGCCGCTCCAAAGGCTTTCACGGCTTCGAGCTGCACAAATCGATCGAGAAGCCGCAGCGCTACCGGCTGATGGTGAAATGGGCGACGCTGGAAAACCACACCGTCGATTTCCGCGGCTCGGAAAACTTCACCGAATGGCGCGGCCTTGTCGGCCAGTATTTTGCCTCGCCGCCCGAGGTGGAGCACACCGAGACCGTGCTGACGACCTGAGGGCTTATTTCTGGAGCATGATCTTATCGGAAAACCGCTGCACACTTTTCCGGATCATGCTCTAGGCCGCTTCTGCCAAAGGCGGCGCCTCATAGGTCTTGAAATGGTCGATCATGACCTTGGCGATGGCGACCAGCGGGAGCGCCAGCGCCAGGCCCCAGATGCCGAACACGACGCCGAGCACGATCTGGAACGCGAACAGCGTGGCCGGCGGAATGTCCAGCGCCTGCCGCTGCAGGATCGGCGTCAGCACGTAGCTCTCCATGGCGTGTACGCCCATGAAGAGCAGAAAGGCCGATAGCGCCGGGATCCAGCCCGAGGCGAGGCTCGCCAGCACCACAACGACGCCGGCGATGATGGCCCCGATGGTCGGGATGAAGGCGAGCAGGCCGGCCTGAATTCCCAGGATGAACGAGCTGGGGATGCCGATGACAGCAAGCCCGATCCAGGTCACCACGCCGACCGCGAGCATGACGATGATCTGCGCGATCAGCCAGCGCTCCAGAGTCTCACTGATGCGATCGATGATGAGGGCGACGCGGGTGCGGTGCCTGGCCGGCGCCAGGAACAGCAGGCCGTCGTGATAGACGGCCGGCTGGGCGGCGAAGGCGAAGCCCAGGAACAGCACGATGAAGATGTTGCCGACACCGTGGATGGTGCCGAGCAGCAGCTTGAAAGTCTGGCTCACGATCGCGCCGCCGCTGGAGGCCAGCGCGCCGGCGCCGGGCAGGGGACCGCGCGAGGGCGCTGCTGGTGCGGGCGCCGTCTCCGACGGCGCAGTGGCCGAGGCGTCGGTCGCGCCGTTGCCGAAATCGAAGAAGCTGGTGTCGATGCCGTGGTTGTCCAGGAAGGACTTCACGTTCCCGATCTGCGACTTGATGGTCTTGCTCAGCAGCGAAGCCTGTTCGGCAATGGTGGCGCCGCCGAGATAGGCGATGCCGGCCAGCATCAGGGCGAGCGCGGTGCAGACGATCGCGAGCCGCACCGGATGCGGCAGGGGCACGCGGCGGCCGAGCGCGCCCGTCAGCGCGTTGAGGCCGAGACCGAGCAGCATGCCGGTGAAGATCAGCAGCAGGGTGGCGGCGAAATACCAGGTGAAGGCGAGCAACGCGGTGAACAGCACGACGCCGATGCCCCCGACCGAGATCGCCCAAGCGAGGTCGCCGCGGGTCCGGGAGCGTTCATCTTTGGACGACATGGTCACATCGGGTCCTTTTCAGCGCAATGCGCGCTGCACTCTCTCGACAAACGCGCTTGGGATCAAGACCGCGTCAACGCGCTGGTTTGACGTCGGCGCGCCGACGGTGCAGAGCGATGAGGAAAGAACAATGGGGGCGGTTTGAGCTTCATCAGCAAATGGGCCGGTCTGCTCGGGCTTCTGGCCGTGCTCGTGGTCGGCGACCAGATCCGGATCAACCGGCCCGGCCACAAATTTCGTCTCACGGTCGAGGTCACGACGCCTGACGGCGTCAAGACCGGATCCGGCGTTCTGGCCGTCGTGCCCGACCGCAACTATAACCGTGGCGGCCGCACCACGATGCGCGGGGAGGCGGTGTTCGTCGATCTCGGTCAGAGCAAGAATCTGGTGGCATTGCTGGCGCACCGGCAGGACGCCAAGCTGGACTTTGACGACATCAACTATGTCGCGCTCCGTGCCTATGGCGCCGCGCGCGGCAACCGCGTCTCGTTCAACGATATCCACCGGCAGACCGGCGTTGTCCCGGTGCAGGCAGATCTCGTGCCGGTGCTCGTGAGCTTTGGCGATCCCAAGGATCCCAAGACGGCGCGCCTTGTCGCCGGCGACCATGCGGAGGCGGTTCTGGGCGAGGGCTATGCGATCCGGGGCATCACGGTCGAAGTCGTGCCCAACGGGTTCTGGCCGGTTGATTTCGGTGGGGTGCTCGGAGAGCCCGTGACGCGCGGCATCAGCGCGAAACTGCCCTGGCTGGCCGCCCCGGGCGATCCGGCCGCAACTGCACTGCAGGCCGCCGGGCTGCCCGCCGGGGGCGAGGCCCGGGAGGCATTTGCGCGAAATTAGCATTGCCGTCCCGCGATCCCTTCTGTTGAATTTGTTCCAGCCCAAGGGCATGTTTGGAGAATCTTATTATCGGAGAGGCGCGGAACGACAGATGAGAAAGCCGGTCGTCGGCGTGATCGGGAATGCCCATCGCGTCGAAAATCGATTTCAGGTCCAGATGGTCGGCGAGCGCAATTTGCGCGCCGTGGCCGAGGTTTCCGGCGGCCTGCCGATGATGTTCGCAGGTGCGCCCGATATCACCGATATCGGCGCGCTGCTCGACGTGGTCGACGGGATCGTGCTCACCGGCGCCCGCGCCAACGTCCATCCGACCCGCTTCAATGTCGATCCGTGTGAGCGCCACGAGCCGTACGATATCCATCGCGACGAGGTGGCGCTGGCGCTTTCGGTCGCCTGCGTCGCCCGCGGTGTGCCGCTGTTCGGCATCTGCCGCGGCCTCCAGGAGATGAACGTCGCCTTCGGCGGCTCGCTGCATCCCGAGATCCGCGAAATTCCCGGCCGCATGAACCATCGCATGCCCCGGCTCGAGAACGGCGAGATTCACCCCGATCCGACCGTGGTGTTCGCCGACCGTCACGACGTCGAGCTGACGCCGGGCGGAGCGTTCGCAACACTGCTCGGCTGCGAGAAGATCAGGGTCAATTCACTGCACGGCCAGGGCATCCTCGATCCCGGCAAGCGCGTGCTGGTCGAGGGCGTCGCCGAGGACGGCACCATCGAGGCGATCCGGATCGCGGAAGCCCCGACCTTCGCGCTCGGCGTGCAATGGCACGCCGAATACGATCCCCAGCGCAATCCGGTCAACCGCAAGCTGTTCGAGGCTTTTGGCGAGGCCATGGTGACGAGGCAGAAGGCGGCGGCGTAGGCCGTAGTCTCGTAGGATGGGTAGAGCGAAGCGAAACCCATCAGCACTTCCACGCTGAAGCATGATGGGTTTCGCAAGAGCTCTACCCATCCTACGGCTCTTCCCATCAGCAGACACGTCTTCCCATTCTCGCGGCGCGTTTCGCCCGAGGTTTGCTGTCGTTCGCGCCCCATGAAGACCAAAGGGCGCAGGGAAGGCCGGGTACCGGCGGCACCCGCAAGTCCGTGCGCGACGAAGATGCACACGGGGTGGACCACAGGTGATGCCGGTCGCCCGGCCTTCCCTGCGCGGCTGGTTTTAACGGTGTCCTTCGTGCTCTCCTCGGGGAGCGTTGCACTATTGCCCCCGTCGCCTCGCGGATGATCGATGCGCGTGCCCGGTCGGGCCGCCGCATCACCGCAAGCCTTGACGCACAGACCCCGGGCGTCAGGACCACACGACTTCTCCGTCCGCGGACGATCCCGCCCGAGTACCCGGAGGCTTGCGTGTGCTCGCCCTCGGGCATCGACGAAACCGCTGTGACCGCGCCGTGTCGTATCGCGTCGCCTGAGGACTCACGGTTGCCCGCCCTGTCATCATGCTGAGCCGCGCCGGCGCTACCGCGTCCACCGCCACCCGGCCCGCATCTCGTGACGATCGCGAAGCGCCCCTTTGGTAGGGCCGGGACGGGGCGTCTATGCCACAAATCCGAAATTCGGGAAAGTGGAAATATTTTTGCCAGAAGGGCTTGACCGGGTGTTTTGCCCGACGCCTCTCGGGAGTGACCCCGGCAGGGACTTATTGCGTTATCCCAATGCCGGGAGCCGCTTTATCGGGAAGACTTGTTTGGTGGATTTGCAGATACACCTTAAGTTTTGTCCCAGGACGGAGGATGACCTTCATGAGCAGACCTGTGAAGACTGAAAGCGAACTGATCGCCATGGCCAAGGCCGAGTTGAGGGTTCACGCCGACTGTCCCGATGGAATGACAATTTCGATCCTCCGCGATGGCAATTCCTGGGAGTTTCGAGCCAGCGCAGACCGGGCCACCTCGGATCGGCCCGGCTACCCTGAATGCGTTGCCATGCTTGTCCAGATCGGCGATCACCTCTGCAAGCAGTACGACGTCGAGGGTTAGGCGCGTCCGAGAGCCGGATTGCCGGCTGCCCCGTGCATCGACCAAATTAGGCACAGTGACCCATTTTTGAGGTCACTGCGGCAAACTGTCCATTTTCCTGTTGACCACGAAATTGCTGACGGTAAAGGTGCCGTGCTTCACGCGCGGCCGAGACCCGAACACGTCTCGGCGAAAACCGACAACAAGAACGAGCGGAAGCATCAGGAGGGTGAACTAGCTCCCGCGCAGACGTGGACGGTCGCTGATACAGCGCCATGGTCCTGCTCGTTCGGGGGGTAGCACTCAGCGAGCGGGGAAAAGGCATCGATGCGCCCATTGTTGGCGGTGAGTACGGCTATCGACTGGCTGAACGAAAAGGTCGGTAACGTCTGCAATATTCTGGTGCTCGCGGCCTGCGTGGTCAGCGCTGCAAATGCGATGATCCGGTATGCCTTCAGCTACAGCTCCAACAGCTGGCTCGAGACGCAGTGGTATATGTTCGCCGTCGTCGTGATGTTCGGCTCGTCCTATACTTTCAAGCGCAACGAGCATGTGCGCGTCGAAATCCTCTACCTCATGCTGTCCGAACGCGGCCAGGTATGGCTCGACCTGATCGGGACATTGGTCTTCCTCGTCCCGCCGTGCCTGCTGCTCAGCTACCTCTCATGGGCGATGTTCTACAACTCGTTCATCATCGGCGAGATGTCCAACAATGCCGGCGGCCTCCTGCGGTGGCCGATCAAATTCGTCCTGCCGGCGGGATTCTTCATGCTGGCTTTGCAAGGCGTCTCGGAGGCCATCAAACGCATTGCGGCCTTGCGTGGTGAAGTCACGATCGATGCGAAATACGAGCGGCCGACCCAATGATCACGATTGAAATGATGCCGCCGCTGATGTTCGGCGGGCTGGTCCTGGCCATGCTGATCGGATTTCCGGTCGCCTTCACGCTGGCCGCTCTCGGGCTTTCGTTCGGATTTCTCGCGATCCACGAAGGATTCTTCGGATTCAGCTTTCTCCAGGCCATTCCGGAGCGCATCTACGGCAGCGTTCTCGCCAACGAGCTGCTGCTGGCAATTCCGTTCTTCACGTTCATGGGCGCGATCCTCGAACGATGCGGGCTCGCCGAGGATATGCTGGATTCGATGGGGCAGTTGTTCGGCCCCATTCGCGGCGGTCTCGGCTATTCCGTGATCATCGTCGGCTTCATCCTCGGTGCGATCACGGGCACCGTGGCGGCGCAGGTCATTGCGATGGCGCTGATCTCGATGCCGGTGATGATCCGCTACGGCTACAACATGCGCTACATCACCGGCGTGCTCGCAGCCTCCGGCACCATTACCCAGCTGGTGCCTCCCTCGCTGGTTCTGATCGTGCTCGCGGACCAGCTCGGGAAGTCGGTCGGCGATATGTATCTGGGCGCCTGGGGCCCATCGATCCTCCAGATCGCACTCTTCGCCGGCTACACGTTTGCGCTGAGCGTGATCAAGCCGGGCCACGTTCCGGCAGTGCCCAAGGAAGCAAGGACGCTCACGGGCTGGGCGCTCTGGCGCAAATGCCTTTTGGGCATCATCCCGTCCGCCGTTCTGATCTTCGTGGTGCTCGGCACGATGATGCTTGGCCTCGCCACCCCGACCGAAGCAGGCGCGATGGGCGCCGTCGGCGCGATCGTCCTTGCCGTCATCCATCACAAGGATTTCAGCTCGGCTGGTCACAAGGTGCTGCTGGTCGGCGTTGCGGCGGCGGGCGTCGGCACGATCATCGGCATCTACCTCACGCCGAATCTGCCGTTCAAGATCGCCTTCGCGATTGCCTATCTCGCCGTCGCCTGGGTTTGCATCGAGGCGATCAGGATTCCGGACCTGCGCATGCTGGTCAAGCAGGGCTACGAGACCACGATGCGCATCACCTGCATGGTGACGTTCATCCTGATCGGATCGACCTGCTTCTCGATCGTCTTTCTCGGTTGCAACGGTGGTGTCTGGCTGGAGCACATGCTGACATCGCTGCCGGGCGGGGTCTGGGGCTTCCTGATCTTCATGAACCTGTTCATCTTCTTCATCGCCTTCTTCCTCGACTTCTTCGAGATCGCCTTCATCATCATCCCGATGATCGCGCCGATCGCGCAGAAGCTGCTCACCCCCATCGTCGGGGCGGACGCTGCCTTGATCTGGTTCGGTGTCATGCTCTGCGTCAACATGCAGACTTCCTTCCTGCATCCGCCCTTCGGCTTTGCCTTGTTCTACCTGCGAGGCGTGGCGCCGAAGGAGGTCAAGAGTTCGGACATCTATTGGGGCGCGATGCCCTGGATCGGCCTGCAGGCGATCATGGTTGCGGTCGTCATCGCATTCCCGATCACGGTCACCGGGCTGCTGGACGCTCCCATCAAGGTGGATCTGGACAAGATCAAGATCGAGATTCCCGACATCGAGCTGCCGCCGCCACTCGATTTCGGCCAGCCCAAGAATTGAGGAAACATCTCTGCCCGGGGATTGATCCAAATATTGGAGGGCTGCCGGTGACCTGCCAACGCTGCCCTTGCGCAGGGAGCCGCGGACCTTGATTGCGACGTCGCAACCGATCAGCAGGCTGGCGGAGTAGACGGTCGCCTCGCGCTGTGGCTAAGTCCAGGCCCAGAGCAGCGAAAGGGGAGCCCGATGCCGTATTTCCCATCTGGACAAGACCGAAACTTCCGCGTCTGCAAGGTGCTTGCCGACCTGTTTTGCGCAATCTTGCTCGGGACCTTTTCCATCGTCTTCTTCGGCTGGGTCGGTGGCATTGTCGCGTTCGTTATCCTCGAAGTGTGCCTGATCGGGCTCGATTGGCTGATCCCGAGCGCGGACGACGCGGCTGGCGTTGTTCGCTAAGGGCAGCTCAATGGCCGAATCTCTCCCGCGACGGGATGGCCTCGCGATGAAGCGCAGCGCCACCGTCACGGTCCTTTTCCTGCTCGCATCCTCCGCAATCGCCCAGAGCGGGCCGCCGCAGGAGGGGCCGATCACCTGCGCTTCGCCGGTTGCCCCTGACGATACCGAGCGGAGCCTGAAGCAGCGCTACGGCAAGGACGCCGTGGTGCAGGAGCTGCCCGGCGCCGAGGGCGAACGATACAAAGGCGTCGTGCTGTTCCCGAAGGCGAGTGACCGCCGCATCGAGGTCGCCTTCACCGACGACAAGGCCGGGCGCGCCTCCGGCCTGACCTTGCGCGACGCCAAGACCAGCCGTTGGACCGTTGCCGGCGTCACGATCGGATCCAGCCTTGCTGACGTGCAAAAGGCGAACGGCAAGCCGTTCCTCGTCAGCGGCTTCGAATGGGACTATGGCGGCTTCGTCACCGACTGGAAGGGCGGGGCGCTGAGCCGGCCGCTGCAAGGCGGCTGCACCGTGTCGATCCGCTTCGGCGCCAAGACCGGGGCGCCGAGGTCGCTGTCCGGCGATGGCGTGAAAGCAGCGTCCGATCATGCGGCGCTGGTGAAATAGGCGCCGGTGGTGACCGCAATCGGGGTGAATTTTCCGGACAAGTGACGAGGCGCGCTGGTGTGTAGGGCGGATTAGCCGAAGGCGTAATCCGCCATCTTGTCTTGATCGGGCAGCTTCAAAGCCCCGAGACGTACAGTCCGGATTATTTCCGGAGGACTGGGGAAGAGACGGCAGCACGGATGGCGACTTTGGAGAGCGCGTGAGCGTCACCAGCAGTCGGCGGATTACGCCCTCGGCTGATCCGCCCTATGTAAACCAATCAGTAGGAATTGGTCCGCCCTGATTTTTGCGGCTCTGATTTGTTCTTTGAGAACAAAGTAGAGTCGGATGTGGAACGAAAGCGGATGACTCGACGGCGCCTCACATCGTCCGCTCCATCCGTCGCGCGCGATAGGCCTGCGGTGACATCAAGGTGAGCTTGCGGAACGCCTTGCGAAAGCTGCTCTCGTCCTCATAGCCGGTCGTGCGCGCGATCGCCTTGATCGGCTGCGTCGTCGTCTCCAGCAGCGTGCGCGCGTGCTCGACGCGGCGGCGCATGATGAAGGCCTGCGGCGGCTCGTGCGTGAGCTCCCGAAATTTCCGGTTCAGCGTGCGCTCGCTGAGACCGAGTGCGCCGGCAAGGCGCTTGACCGTCATCGCGCTCTTGCCGGTGCGGCGAACCAGGAGGTCGGCCCTGGTCAGCAGCGGGTCCTGCGAGAGCAGATAGCCGACCGGCATGAAGATCGACTGGGTGCGCTGCGCGGTGTCGATGACGGCGTAGTCCGCGCATAATCTTGCGGTCTCCTTGCCCTCGACCATCTCGATCAGCCTGAGCAGGAGGTCGACCCATGACATCGGGCCGGCTGCGCAGACGATGCGATCCGCGACGGTGACGACGGCATCCGGGGCGAGGTCGATGCAGGGATGACGCTGCCGCAGCTCGCCCTGCAGCCACCAGGTGATGGTGGCGCGGCGGTTGTCGAGCAGACCGGCGCCGGCCAGCAGGAACACGCCGCTGCAGAACGCGCCGATCAGGCGGCCGTTCGCGTGCTGCTGCCGGAGCCAGGCGCCGGCGCGGTCATATTGCGGCTGCAGGCGCTCGGCGGTGACATGATCGACGAGATTGCCGGGGACGAGGATCGCGTCGAAGCGAGTGCGTTGCCCGATCCCGCCATCGACCGCGACCATCCGGCCGCCGCCGGCGCACACGGGCTTGCCGTCGAGCGAAAGCGTCTGCCAGCTGAAGTCGGATTTTGCGCCGCTCTGCTGCATGACGTGATTGGCGAGCGACAGGATGTCGGCGACGCCGGCGATCGCCGAATGCATGCAGCCTTCCAGTGCCAGAATTGCGAGCTTCATGGGACCCCCCTGGCGTTGATGCCGCGATCCTAGCCGATCGGGTCCGCGAGCGCCTGGCGGAAATTGCCTGATCTCTGTCTTATCCGCCACTGCCCTGCGAAGAGTGTCCGGTCCAATCTGCCGCCGTCGTCACCCGACATGATTGGAGAGAGACATGCCTTACGTCACCATTTCCACCGTCCGCGGCATTCTGGATGCCGCGCAGAAGAAGACGCTGCTCGAACGCGTCACCGACCTCCTGGTCGAGGTCGAAGGGCAGGGCAGCCCGGATTTCCGCCGCAACGTCTGGGTCAGGATCGAGGAGCAGGAGCCCACACACTGGTCGCTCGGCGGCATGCAGCAGACAGCTGAGATCATCGCGAGCACGTTCGGCGCGATCGGGACGGACGGGGTGCGGATCGCGCGGCGCTAGCAGCACGGAATGCGTGGGCGGATCAGCTCAAGGCATGGTCCGCCCGCCACCGCCCCGTGCTCAACCGATCTACGGGGCGGTTTCCATTGCATCGCACAATCAGGACAGGGGCCTGCACCAGCACACGGCTGCATTGAGGTTCGAGAGGCGAACACCATATGCTCTGCAAGGGAGCCCTGCCGTGCAGACCATGAAGGCGGCCCTCGTTGCGGCGATTGGCGTCGTTGCTTTGATCTGCTGCCTCCTTCCCAGCTCAGCGGAGGAGAAGAGCCGCCTTGCACTGATTGTGTCGATCGAAGGGGCCATTGGCCCTGCGTCGGCCAGTTACGTGAAGGAGGCCTTGGCCAAGGCAAGCGAACGGCGCGCCGAGGTCGTGCTTCTGAGAATCAACACGCCCGGCGGTCTCAATTCCAGCATGCGCGAGATCATTGCGGATGTGCTGGCCTCGCCCGTTCCTGTCGTCGGTTACGTCGCTCCCTCCGGCGCCCACGCGGCGAGCGCGGGGACCTATATCCTTTATGCGACCCACATCGCGGCGATGGCGCCAGGCACCAATATCGGTGCGGCAACGCCGGTGCAGATTGGCGGACCGCTGCCGGGGCTGCCGAGCGGTACACCGGACAAGGGCGGCAAGGACAAGAAGGACGGGGACCAGCAGAGCGAGCCCAAGGATCAGTTCAAGGATGCGATGACGGCAAAGGTGACCAATGACGCGGTTGCCTTCATCCGCAGCCTTGCGGAGCTGCGTGGCCGCAATGCGGACTGGGCGGAGAAGGCGGTCCGCGAGGCCGCCACTCTCTCTGCCAACGGCGCGCTGCAGTCCCATGCCATCGAACTCGTCGCGCGCGATCAGCCTGAATTGCTGAGGCAGCTCGATGGCCGCGTGGTCGAGGTTGCAGGCGGCAAGACGCAACGTCTTGCGACGAAGGATGCGGTCGTCGAAGCCATCGACCCCGGATGGATATCCCGCTTCCTGGCGGTCATCACCGATCCGAATGTGGCGTTCATTCTCCTGATGGTCGGCATCTACGGCCTGATCTTCGAGTTCATGTCTCCCGGAGCCGTCGCCCCCGGCGTGGTCGGCGCGATCTGCCTGCTGATCGGTCTCTATGCGCTCAATTTGCTGCCGATCAACTATGCCGGCCTTGCCCTGATGCTGGTCGGCATCGTGCTTCTCACCGTCGAAGCCTTCAATCCGACCGTGGTGATCGGTCTCGGGGGGATCATCGCTTTTGTGCTGGGAGCGCTGATGCTCTTCAGGGTCGAGGCGCCCGGTTACCACCTGTCATGGTGGGTGATCGGCATCACGGCAGCCGTGTTCGCCGGCTTTGCTCTGGTCGTGCTTGGTTCGCTTCGGCGTGCCGCCCGGGCTCCGGAACGGGTCGGCGCGCAGGCGATGCGAGGCTTGCCCGCCGAGGTTCTCGACTGGAGTGGGAGCGAAGGTCACGTCTTCGCCCATGGCGAGCGCTGGCAGGCGCGCGGGGCCGAAACGTTCAAGCCCGGAGAGACGGTCGAAGTCGCGAACGTCGTCGACCTGACGCTGCTGATACGGCGCGCACCGGCCAGGACCGGTGAGGGAGGTACATCATGATGCTGGAATACCTGACTTATGCGGCGCTTCTGCTGCTTGTCATCATGTTTCTATCCCAGGCTATTCGAATCCTGCGCGAATACGAGCGTGGCGTCATCTTCACGCTCGGCCGTTTTACCGGCGTGAAGGGCCCGGGCCTCATCATCCTCATTCCGGTCGTGCAGCAACTCGTCAAGGTCGACCTCCGGGTGATGGTGCAGGTCGTGCCGCCGCAGGACGTGATTTCGCGGGACAACGTGTCCGTAAAGGTCAACGCCGTTCTGTACTTCCGCATCGTCGACCCCGAACGGGCCATCATCAAGGTCGGCGATTACATGGCCGCCACCAGTCAGCTCGCGCAGACAACGTTGCGCTCGGTGCTCGGCAAGCACGAGCTCGACGAGATGCTGGCCGAGCGCGACAGATTGAACGCCGACATCCAGGAGATCCTCGACAAGCAGACCGACGTCTGGGGCATCAAGGTGACCGGGATCGAGATCAAGGACGTCGATATCAACGAAACCATGGTGCGCGCGATTGCCAAACAGGCCGAGGCGGAACGGTTGCGGCGCGCCAAGGTGATCAATGCGATGGGCGAGCAGCAGGCTGCCGAAAAGCTCGTCGAGGCCGGCCGGATTCTCGCGCAGGAGCCTCAGGCGATGCAGCTGCGTTACTTCGCGGCCCTGCACGACATCGCGGGCGAACGGTCGTCGACTGTCGTCTTTCCGCTGCCGACGGGCTTGCTCGACCATTTTATGCCGCGGCGGGACAATCCTTAGCCATAAGCATTGAGAGGACCATCTTCGGCCTCATTGGGCGTATCGAATATCGCTCCCAACTTGAACGGGAGGAGAATTCGATGACGAAGCATGCCGCCAGACCCGCAATCCACCGCCGAAATCGGCCATCGATCCTCGCCGTTCCGCTGATCGCCTTCGCACTTTGGTCGTGGGGGATCGCCGCGGCGGAGGCCGCGGAATCGGGCAAGGACGCGATGGCTGCCGGCCTGCCGCGCATTCTCGTGCTCGCGACCGGCGGCACCATCGCAGGCCAGGCCGACGCGCGTGCGACCGGCGCGTACAAATCCGGCCAGATCACGGGCGAGCAGCTGATGCAATCGGTGCCGGGGCTGGACAAGCTCGCGAAGCTGAACGCCGAGCAGATTTCGTCGATCGGATCCCAGGACATGAACGACAAGGTCTGGTTTGCGCTGGCACGTCGCATCCAGGAGGCCTTCGACAAGAACGAGGCCGATGCGGTCGTCATCACCCACGGCACCGATACGCTGGAGGAGACCGCGTTCTTTCTCGACAACGTGGTGCGCGGCGACAAGCCGGTGGTGATCGTCGGCTCGATGCGGCCGGCGACGGCCGTCAGCGCCGACGGCCCCGGCAATCTCTACGAAGCCGTGCAGGTGGCGGCCGACCCGCGCTCGCGTGGGCGCGGCGTGATGGCGGTGCTGAACGACAAGATCCAGGGCGCGCGCTCGGTCACCAAGACCAACACCACCAGCATCGAGACGTTCAGCTCGGCCAATGACGGGCCGATCGGCTATGTCGACACCGCCGGCGGCATTCGCTTCATGGCACAGGCTCAAGGTCTCAAGCGCGCGACCTATCAGCTCCCGGCCGGCGAGCAATTGCCGCGCGTTGCGATCGTGTACTCGCACGCCAACATGGACGCCGTTCCGATCGAGGATGCCATTGCGCACGGCGCCAAGGGCATCGTGCTGGCCGGCGTCGGCGACGGCAACACCTCGAAGGCGGCGCTCGATGCGCTCGAAGCGGCGGCGAAGAAGGGCGTCATCGTGGTTCGCTCGACGCGGGTTCGATCGGGCTTCGTGACGCGGAACGTCGAGGTCGACGACGACAAGAACGGGTTCGTCGTGTCCGAGGACCTCAATCCGCAGAAGGCGCGGGTGCTCACGCAATTGCTGATAGCGGGCGGCGTGACGGGGGCGGCCGAGCTGCAGAAGGCTTTTACGGCGACCTGGTAGCGGGCCGAGCAGGATGGGTAGAGCGCAGCGAAACCCATCGGTTTTCCACGGAACGAGATGATGGGTTTCGCAAGGGCTCTACCCATCTTACGCCTCAAAACAAAAAGGTGCCCCGGAGGGCGCCTTTCGCGTGTCGTGTCTTTCCGGGCCGCTTTAGCCCGAATAGTACATTTCGAACTCGACCGGGTGCGGGGTCATTTCGAAGCGGGCGACTTCGGTCATCTTCAGCTCGATATAGGCGTCGATGAAGTCGTCGTCGAACACGCCGCCGGCCTTGAGGAAGCCGCGGTCCTTGTCGAGGTTTTCCAGCGCCTCGCGGAGCGAGCCGCAGACAGTCGGGATCTGCTTCAGCTCTTCCTTCGGCAGGTCGTAGAGGTCCTTGTCCATCGCCGGACCCGGATCGATCTTGTTCTTGATGCCGTCGAGGCCGGCCATCAGCATCGCGGCGAAGCCGAGATAGGGGTTGGCCATCGGATCGGGGAAGCGCACCTCGACGCGCTTGGCCTTCGGCGAAGCGGTGTAGGGGATGCGGCAGGAGGCCGAGCGGTTGCGCGCGGAGTAGGCGAGCAGCACGGGGGCCTCATAGCCCGGGACCAGACGCTTGTAGGAGTTGGTCGACGGGTTGGTGAAGGCGTTGATCGCCTTGGCGTGCTTGATGATGCCGCCGATGTAGTGCAGGCAGGTCTCCGACAGGTCGGCGTATTTGTTGCCGGCGAACACCGGCTTGCCGTCCTTCCAGATCGACTGGTGCACGTGCATGCCCGAGCCGTTGTCGCCGAAGATCGGCTTCGGCATGAAGGTGGCGGTCTTGCCGTAGATGTGCGCGACCTGGTGGATGCAGTACTTGTAGATCTGCATGTGGTCGGCCATCAGCGTCAGCGTGTCGAACTTCATGCCGAGCTCGTGCTGGGCGGAAGCGACCTCGTGGTGATGCTTCTCGACCTTGACGCCCATCTTGGCCATGGCGCCCAGCATCTCCGAGCGCATGTCCTGCACCGAGTCCTGCGGCGGGACGGGGAAGTAGCCGCCCTTGGTGCGGATGCGGTGGCCGAGATTGCCGCCTTCATATTCGGTGTCGGAGTTGGTCGGCAGCTCCGAGGAGTCGAGGCGGAAACCGGTCTTGTAGGGCTCGGCCGAATAGCGCACGTCGTCGAACACGAAGAACTCGGCCTCGGGGCCGACGAACACGCTGTCGCCCACGCCCATCGACTTCACCATGGCCTCGGCCTTCTTGGCGATGCCGCGGGGGTCGCGGTTGTAGGGCTCACCGGTGGTCGGCTCGAGCACGTCGCAGGTGATGACCATGGTGGTCTCGGCGAAGAACGGGTCGATCGTCGCGGTGACCGGATCGGGCATCAGGCACATGTCGGACTCGTTGATCGCCTTCCAGCCGGCGATCGAGGAGCCGTCGAACATCGTTCCTTCGGCGAAGATGTCATCGTCGATCATGCTGACGTCGAACGTCACATGCTGCCACTTGCCGCGCGGATCGGTGAAGCGCAGGTCGACGTACTTGACGTCGTTGTCCTTGATCGATTTCAGGACGTCTTTGGCGGTCTTCATGCATACCCCTTTTGGCTCTGCGGGTCGGTTTCCAGATGAGCAAAATTATTCTCGCTCGGGCGAGTTTTGCGCGACCGCACAAACGAAATCAGGCCGCCGAAGCAGCCTTCTTTCTAGTCGGAGTGTCGCAAAATTCGGGATAGCACCCGGCTCAGATAGCGTCCAGCCCGGATTCGCCGGTTCGGATGCGGATCGCCTCTTCGATGTTGGAGACGAAGATCTTACCATCGCCAATGCGACCGGTTTGCGCGGCGCGGCGGATCGCGTCGATGGCGCGCTCGACCAGATCGTCGCCGATCACGATCTCGATCTTCACCTTGGGCAGGAAGTCGACGATGTATTCTGCGCCGCGGTAGAGCTCGGCGTGCCCCTTCTGCCGGCCAAAGCCCTTGGCTTCGGTGACTGTGATGCCCTGAAGGCCGACTTCCTGAAGCGCTTCCTTCACCTCGTCGAGCTTGAATGGCTTGATGATGGCTTCGATTTTCTTCACTGCGCGCCTCCCGGCCTTTCGATCAAATAGCAACGTCTTCGTCAGGATGCGCTTTTCTTAACGCACGATCTTGTCTTCGCTATGCCGGGATCCCTGACCAGTCCGGCAACAACGGCCGGCCACACTCTGATAAATGCCAGTGAGCACGACGAACCGAAGCGGCTTCCTCGAAAGCAGGGTCTATGCCAAGTTGCAAATGCCCTGATTATTGGAGCGTTATCAGCCTTTTAACGAGCATCTCTGAGTAGTGGTGCCGACCTGCACAAAATACCGAAGACTACGAAATAGGCAAACGGTTCAATATGTGTGCAGATCGACATTCCCAAGGGTGGGGCGGCACGGAACGTGCCTATTGAAAAGGCGTTTGGACCAGGGAAGTGGCATGGAAGTTCTGACCACCGCTGAAATGCAGCGCGCCGACCAGCTCACCATCGCGGCAGGCACGCCCGGATTCAAGCTGATGCTGAGCGCGGGCCAGGCGGTCACCGAGGCTGCCCAGGCGCTGGTGGAGGAGGGGCCGATCCTGATCGTGGCCGGCCCCGGCAACAATGGCGGTGATGGTTTTGTCGCAGCCGCCGAGCTCGCCGCGCAGGGGCGGGAGGTCTCGGTCATCCTGATGTGCGAGCGCGACCAGCTCCAGGGCGATGCGGCCTCCGCGGCGCGCGGCTGGAAGCAGCCGGTGCTCCCGTTCAATCCACAGGCGATCGGACGGCCGGCGCTGATCATCGATGCGCTGTTCGGCGCAGGCCTCAGCCGCCCCGTCGATGGCGAGGCGCGCGCGATGATCGAGGCGATCAACGCCAACGGCGCCCCCGTGCTCGCGGTCGACCTGCCGAGCGGCATCAACGGCACCAGCGCGGCGGTGATGGGCGCGGCGGTGAACGCCACCGAAACCGTCACCTTCTTCCGCAAGAAGCCGGCGCATCTCTTGCTGCCCGGCCGGATGCATTGCGGCCGCGTGCGCGTCGCCGACATCGGCATCGACGCGCAGGTGCTCGACGAGATCGCGCCGCAGACGTTCGAGGACGATCCGGATGTCTGGGGCGCCGCGTTCCCGGTGCCGCGCATCGACGGTCACAAATACGCGCGGGGGCATGTGCTGGCGGTCTCCGGCGATGCGGCGGCGACCGGCGCTGCACGGCTCGCCGCGCGCGGGGCGCTGCGCGCCGGTGCGGGCCTTGTGACGCTGGCGAGCCCGCGCGATGCGCTCGCGATCAACGCGGCCGCGCTCACGGCGGTCATGGTTCGCCCCGTCGACACCGTCGTCGAGTTCGGCGAGCTGCTCGGCGACAAGCGCTACAACACCTGCATGATCGGCCCCGGCGCGGGCATCGGTGAGCGCACCTGCGATCTCGTTCACACCGTGCTCGGCGCGCAGCGTCGTCTGGTGCTCGATGCCGATGCCCTGACGAGCTTTGCCGCAACCCCCGAGCGCCTGTTCGAATCGATCAAGGCCTCCCAGGACAATGCGGTGGTGCTGACCCCGCACGAGGGCGAGTTTCCGCGCCTGTTCTCCGACCTCAGCAACAAATTTCCGGGCCGCTCCAAGCTGGAGCGCGTGCGCGATGCCGCCGAGCGCTCCGGCGCCGTCGTGCTCCTGAAGGGACCCGACACCACGATCGCCGCCCCCGATGGCCGCGCCACCATCGCCGCCAACGCGCCGCCCTGGCTCGCCACCGCGGGCGCCGGCGACGTCCTCGCCGGCATCATCGCAGGGCTGCTGGCGCAAGGCGTGCCGGCGTTCGAGGCCGCCAGCATCGGCGTGTGGATGCATGGCGAGGCGGGACGCGAAGCCGGGCCGGGCCTGATCGCGGAGGATCTCACCGAGACGCTGCCGGCCGTGCACCGGCGGATCTATGATGCGCTGGGGGTTGAGTACTGAGCTGTGCTACGTCGGGTAGGATGGGTAGAGCGCAGCGAAACCCATCATCCCAAATCCCGATACCGTGGCGATGGGTTTCGCTGCGCTCTACCCATCCTACAAAAACTCACTCCACCCCATACCAGCGCACCAGCCGCGGCGCGGCCCAGTCCGTGACGACGGATTCGATCAGCCATTGTCCGGATGCGGTCGCCGCGAAGGCGATGCGCTGGGTCTGGCCGGGCTCGATCGCGAGCGTGTCGAGCCAGTACGGCTTCCAGCCGTCGTCGAGCTTGTCGAGCAGGCGGAAGTGGTGGCCGTGGAGGTGGAAGACGATCGTCACCGGGCCTGTGTTCTTGAGGGCCAGTACGACGGTGCGGCCGGGCTTGGCGCGGAAGGCCGGGGCGGAGGATCTGGAGAAGTCGGCACATCGTGCCCATCCAGCATCGGCTGCGCCGAGCGCGACATCGAACCGCAGGGCGCCTCGGAGATCGAGCTTGTCGGGCAGGTCGTTGGAAGGGAGCGGCTGCGGCGGCAACAGCGGCGCGCGGCGCTCCAGCCTGCCGGAGACCGCGAGCGAGCCGATCTGGTGCGCCTCCTTGCCGTCATGGAGCAGAATCGGGGCCGAGCTGGCCGCATCCACAATGGCATCGGCACGCCCGCCTGGGGCCAGGACCAGAGCGCCATTGCGCGCCGGGAACGGTTCGGCTGGTTGTCCGTCCATGGCCATCACCCGGACGTCGTGGTTCTCCAATTTGATCGCCAGAACAGTGCGTTGGGAGCCGTTGATCAAGCGCAGCCGCAAACGCTCACCAGCTGCAGCTGAGAGTTCAAATGAAGTCTGTCCGTTAAGCGTATAGAGCGGCGTCGCGTCCTTTGGGGCACGTCCCGGGGGGAGTGCGGTGCCGTCCGGCCGCAGCCGCCACTCCTCGATCAGCAGGACCTCGTCGCGATCGACGGCGCCCGCGTTTGCCTCCTGTGCGATGACCGGAAGCGGGCGCGCAGGCCGCGTCAGGACGTCCTCGAAGAGGCGGAAGTCCGCCAGCAGGGTTCCCGCGCTTGGTACTGAAATAATTGAGGTTTCGGTCGCGCCCGGCGGAGCGGGCGCGCGCCCGCGCAGCGGGTCCGCCGCGGCCGGGCCATTGAGGCCGTACCAGGCTGGGGCAAGTGGGACAGGCAGGTTGTTGCGAAACACCACCTCGCAGTGGTCGCCTCGCTTGAGACGGACGTTTCCGATGTGGCTTATGGCGGCCAGCTCCCAGATTGGTGTAGCTGGCTGACCCGGCCTGAGAGCCAGGGTTTGCGGCCTTGCCTGAAGGGAAAGCTGGGCGGTCAGGGCCGGCGCGGCACTGCTGGCGACCAGCCCGGCCGCCGAGGCTCCAAGCCCGGTGCCAAGCCCGGCGGCGAGGCCGGCCAAAAGCTCACGTCGGGTCGGGTCGAAGAACCGCGTTTTCATGGGCCGATCCCGACCACGCCACGCTGGATAAGTCCAGCCATCGTGCCTACGTAAAGCCTGCCTCCATCGGGCCATTTTTTTGCTGCGAACAGTCAGGCACATGTTATAAGCCCGGCCGCCCGCGGCATCGCGGCCGGTCTAGATGCAAATTTACGCGGGCGTGGCGGAACTGGTAGACGCGCTGGATTTAGGTTCCAGTGACGAAAGTTGTGGGGGTTCGAGTCCCTCCGCCCGCACCAAGCGCTTATCGCGTTTGCACGGATTACGAGACCTGCTTTTGCGCGGATGTTTGTCCGCCGGGAGCCGGTTCGATGAAGCACCGGCGTTGAGGCGTTTGCCTCGCGCCGGATCGATTAATGACAGCGTCCCGACGCATGCGCGCCGGGACCGAACGGGAAGAAGATTGGACGCCATGCAGGTCACAGAAACCCTCTCGGAAGGTTTGAAGCACGAGTTCAAGATCAGCGTTCCCGCGTCTGATCTCGACGCCAAGGCCGGTGCCAAGCTCGTCGACCTCAAGGACAAGGTCCGCATCAACGGCTTCCGCCCCGGCAAGGTGCCGGTCACTCACCTGAAGAAGGTCTACGGCCGCTCGGTGATGGCCGAGACCATCGACCAGACCATCCGCGACACCAACACGCAGCTGTTCTCCGAGCGCGGCTTCCGCCTTGCGACCGAGCCGAAGATCACCATGCCGAGCGAGCAGGCCGAGGTCGAGGAGCTGCTGAGCGGCAAGACCGATCTGACCTACACGGTCGCGATCGAGGTGGTGCCGGCGATCGCGCTCGCCGACTTCAAGACCTTCCAGGTCGAGAAGCCCGTGGCCGACGTCACCGATTCCGACGTCGACGAGGCGATCAAGCGCATCGCCGATACCAACCGCGGCTATGCCGCGAAGGCCGAGGGCGCCAAGGCCGAGTCCGGCGACCGCGTCACCATCAACTTCAAGGGCAGCATCAACGGCGAAGTCTTCGAGGGCGGCACCGGCGAAGGCATCCAGGTCGTGATCGGCTCCAACACCTTCATCCCCGGCTTCGAGGAGCAGCTCACCGGAATCGGCGCCGGCGAGACCCGCACGCTGAAGGTGTCGTTCCCGAAGAACTACATGAACGACAAGCTCGCCGGCCAGCCCGCCGAGTTCGAGACCACCGCGACCTCGATCGAGGCGCCGCAGGACATCGCGATCGACGACGAGTTCGCCAAGACGCTTGGCCTGGAATCGCTGGACAAGCTCAAGGAAGCCGCGCGCGAGCGTCTGAACGTCGAGTTCGCCGGCGCGACGCGCCAGCGCGTCAAGCGCGCGCTGCTCGACCGCCTCGACGAAGCTCATCGCTTCGAGGCGCCGCCCTCGCTGGTCGACGAGGAGTTCAATCTGATGTGGAACTCGGTCAAGGCCGAGATGGATTCCGCCGGCAAGACCTTTGCCGACGAGGACACCACTGAGGACGCCGCCAAGGAAGAGTACCGCAAGATCGCCGACCGCCGCGTGCGGCTCGGTCTCGTGCTCTCCGAGATCGGCGAGAAGAACAAGATCACCGTGACCGACGACGAGGTCGGCCGCGCCGTGATCGAGCGCGCCCGCTCGATGCCCGGCCGCGAGAAGGAAGTCTGGGACTATTACCGCAGCAACGCCCAGGCGTTGGCCCAGCTCCGTGCACCGATCTATGAGGACAAGGTCGTCGACTTCATCCTCGAGCTCGCCAACGTGACCGAGAAGAAGGTCTCGCGCGAGGACCTCTACAAGGACGACGAAACCGAAAGGACCGCTGCCTGAAGAGCTTGAGGCAGTCATCTATTAAGGATGATCAGCGAAGAGGCCCAGCTAGCCAGATGGCCGGCTGGGCCTCTTTGTACGAATCAGCTTCAACTGCCCGACCGATTAAGCCTTAATGCGCTCCGCACTTGTCAGAAGCGAATTGGGCTATATCTGTCGGTACGCCTTTCTATCTCTACCAAGTTCCTGCATCACAGGACGTCCATCGGCCTTCAGCAGATCCAGCCCAAACTGGCAGTCAAGACTGGCGATGTCCGCCTCTTAAAACCCTAGGTGACTCATGCGCGATCCGGTTGAAACCTACATGAACCTCGTGCCCATGGTGGTCGAGCAGACCAACCGTGGCGAGCGCGCCTACGACATCTTCTCGCGCCTCTTGAAGGAGCGCATCATCTTCCTGACCGGCCCGGTCGAGGACGGCATGTCGACGCTGGTCGTCGCACAGTTGTTGTTCCTCGAGGCGGAAAATCCGAAGAAGGAAATCTCGATGTACATCAACTCGCCGGGCGGCGTGGTGACGTCGGGCCTTGCGATCTACGACACCATGCAGTTCATCCGCCCGCCGGTCTCGACGCTGTGCACGGGGCAGGCGGCCTCGATGGGCTCGCTGCTGCTCGCCGCCGGCGAGAAGGACATGCGCTTCTCGCTGCCGAACGCGCGCATCATGGTGCATCAACCCTCCGGCGGCTTCCAGGGCCAGGCCACCGACATCATGCTGCACGCGCAGGAAATCCTGAACCTGAAGAAGCGGCTCAACGAGATCTACGTCAAGCACACCGGCCAGACTTACAAGTCGATCGAGGACGCGCTGGAGCGCGACAAGTTCCTGACCGCGAACGACGCCAAGGAGTTTGGCCTGGTCGATAGGGTCATCGACAAGCGCGCCGAGGAACCGGCGGCGGCGAAGACCCCGTAGCACTACTGGGGCTGCGGCGATCCCTTGTTAGGCCCTTGGGCAATTCCTTGGGATCGCCTGTTACCATCAGGTGGCGTTCACGCTATGGACGCGTGCGCGCGTCGCAAAACGGTGTTTTGCGCCCTGCGACAAGCAGAAGGTTCCGCTTTCGTGCTTGTTTTTCGTGGCAATCCAGCAACGCCGGGGTGATTTCGATCACTTCGCCCGTGCCAAGACCGGAAATCACGGTATTGTCACGGGTAGCCGGCGAGCCCCGATTAGCGAATTCTTGATAGTCGGGTGACAGCATGGTTGGCTACGAATGATCGGCTATGATCGCGGAGAATCGAGTGACCGTGATTCGCACGGGATGTAACGCGTAGGGTCTTTTTTGGTACGGAATTTGCTCTACTTAAGCTTCATGCCGACCCTCGTGTCGGAATGGAGCGATCGAGCGGAACGGGATCGAACCGCGGACGGAGACATGAATGAGTAAGGTCGGCACGAGCGACTCCAAGAACACGCTATATTGCTCGTTCTGCGGCAAGAGCCAGCACGAAGTCCGCAAACTGATCGCGGGTCCCACGGTCTTCATCTGCGACGAGTGCGTCGAGCTCTGCATGGACATCATCCGCGAGGAAAACAAATCCTCGCTGGTCAAGTCGCGCGACGGCATTCCGACGCCGAAGGAAATCTGCAAGGTCCTGGACGACTACGTGATCGGCCAGAGCCATGCGAAGAAGGTCCTGTCGGTCGCGGTGCACAATCACTACAAGCGCCTCAACCACCAGACCAAGCACAACGACGTCGAGCTCGCGAAGTCGAACATCCTGCTGATCGGTCCGACCGGCTCGGGCAAGACGCTGCTCGCGCAGACGCTCGCCCGCATCCTGGACGTGCCGTTCACCATGGCCGATGCGACGACGCTGACCGAGGCCGGCTATGTCGGTGAGGACGTCGAGAACATCATCCTGAAGCTGCTCCAGGCCGCCGACTACAATGTCGAGCGCGCCCAGCGCGGCATCGTCTACATCGACGAAATCGACAAGATCAGCCGCAAGTCCGACAACCCCTCGATCACGCGCGACGTGTCGGGTGAGGGCGTGCAGCAGGCGCTGCTCAAGATCATGGAAGGCACGGTGGCTTCGGTCCCGCCGCAGGGCGGCCGCAAGCATCCGCAGCAGGAGTTCCTGCAGGTGGATACCACCAACATCCTGTTCATCTGCGGCGGCGCCTTCGCCGGCCTCGAGAAGATCATCTCGGCGCGCGGACGGTCGACCTCGATCGGCTTCGCGGCCCAGGTGATGGCGCCGGAAGACCGCCGGACCGGCGAGATCTTCCGTCACGTCGAGCCTGAGGACCTCCTCAAGTACGGCCTCATCCCCGAGTTCGTCGGCCGTCTGCCGGTCGTGGCGACGCTCGAGGACCTCGATGAGGCCTCGCTGAAGAAGATCCTCACCGAGCCGAAGAACGCGCTGGTGAAACAGTACCAGCGGCTGTTCGAGATGGAGAACATCGAGCTGACCTTCGCCGACGAGGCGCTTGGCGCGGTTGCCCGCAAGGCGATCGAGCGCAAGACCGGTGCGCGGGGCCTTCGTTCGATCCTCGAGGCGATCCTGCTCGAGACCATGTTCGATCTGCCGGGCCTGGAAGGTGTGGAAGAGGTCGTGATTTCGCGCGAAGTCGTGGAAGGAACGGCGCGTCCGCTCTACATCTACGCCGATCGGTCCGATCGCGCCGTCGAGAACGCCAGCGCCTGATCTTTCGGCGCTGGAACGCTCCAATTGTATCCCCAAAGTGGGCTGCGGAAGTGTATCTCCGCAGCCGATGTTGCGTCGCTTACCGCGTTGCGTAAGCGCCTGATGGCGCGCGTTTTTCAATGACTTGACACCCCCCGGGTCGATAGCCACCTAATGTCGGCGGCGAGCGAAAATTCTCTTCCAGATTCGCCTCAGTTCCGATCCGGCGAGCCGGTCCAACGCGAAAAACGGACCGATCGGTTTTGCGGATCACCTCGGCACCTTGTGGCGGTTGCGCATGAGCATGGCGGGCTGCGTGCAAGGGGGCAAAGCAAAAGGAAAAGGCCATGACTAATCCAAAACCCAGGCCAACCATCGTTCATGGCGAAACGCACGCCTATCCCGTGCTGCCGCTGCGCGACATCGTCGTCTTCCCGCACATGATCGTTCCGCTCTTCGTCGGTCGCGAGAAGTCGATCCGCGCGCTCGAAGAGGTGATGAAGAACGACGCGCTGATCATGCTCGCGACGCAGAAGAACGCGTCCGACGATGATCCGGCGCCCGACTCCATTTACGAGACCGGTACGCTTGCCAGCGTGCTGCAGCTCTTGAAGCTTCCCGACGGCACCGTGAAGGTGCTGGTCGAAGGGCTCGAGCGTGCGCGCGTGCAGAAATACACCGATCGCGCCGACTATTACGAAGCGACCGCCATTGCGCTGGCCGACACCGATGCGAAGTCGGTCGAGGCGGAAGCGCTGTCGCGCTCGGTCGTGTCCGACTTCGAGAGCTATGTGAAGCTCAACAAGAAGATCTCGGCCGAGGTCGTCGGCGTCGTGCAGGCGATCACCGATTTCGCCAAGCTCGCCGATACCGTTGCCTCGCATCTCGCCGTCAAGATCGCGGATCGCCAAGGTATCCTGGAGACGCTGTCCGTCACCACGCGCCTGGAGAAGGTGCTGGGCCTGATGGAGAGCGAGATCTCGGTGCTGCAGGTCGAGAAGCGGATTCGTTCTCGTGTCAAACGACAAATGGAGAAGACCCAGCGCGAGTATTATCTCAACGAGCAGATGAAGGCGATCCAGAAGGAACTCGGCGACGACGACGGTCGCGACGAGCTCGCCGATCTCGAAGAGAAAATCGCCAAGACCAAGCTCTCCAAGGAAGCGCGCGAGAAGGCGCAGCATGAATTGAAGAAGCTGCGCCAGATGTCGCCGATGTCCGCGGAAGCGACCGTCGTGCGCAACTATCTGGATTGGCTGCTGTCGATCCCGTGGAACAAGAAGTCCAAGGTGAAGAAGGACCTGGAAGCGGCGCAGGCCATCCTGGACTCCGATCACTACGGACTGGAGAAGGTCAAGGAACGTATCGTCGAGTATCTCGCGGTGCAGTCACGCGCCAACAAGCTCACGGGCCCGATCCTGTGCCTGGTCGGGCCTCCCGGCGTCGGCAAGACCTCGCTCGGCAAGTCGATCGCGAAGGCGACGGGGCGTGAGTTCGTGCGCGTCTCGCTCGGCGGCGTGCGCGACGAGGCCGAGATCCGCGGTCACCGCCGCACCTATATCGGCTCGATGCCCGGCAAGATCATCCAGTCGATGCGGAAGGCGAAGTCGTCCAATCCGCTGTTCCTGCTGGACGAGATCGACAAGATGGGCGCCGATTTCCGCGGCGATCCGTCCTCGGCTCTGCTCGAGGTCCTCGACCCCGAGCAGAACGGGACGTTCAACGACCACTATCTCGAGGTCGACTACGATCTGTCCAACGTGATGTTCATCACCACCGCGAATACGCTCAATATTCCCGGCCCGCTGATGGACCGCATGGAGATCATCCGGATCGCGGGTTACACCGAGAACGAGAAGGTCGAGATCGCGCGCAAGCATCTGATCCCGAACGCGGTGTCCAAGCACGGCCTGGACTCCAAGGAGTTCTCGATCGACGACGACGCGCTGCTGCTTTTGATCCGCCGCTACACCCGCGAAGCGGGCGTGCGTAATCTGGAACGTGAGCTCTCCACACTCGCCCGCAAGGCGGTGAAGGAGCTGATGATCTCCAAGAAGAAGTCGGTCAAGGTCACCGAGAAGACTCTGGAAGAGTTGCTCGGCGTGCCGAAGTACCGCTTCGGCGAGATCGAGAGCGAGCCGCAGGTCGGCATCGTCACCGGCCTTGCCTGGACCGATGTCGGCGGTGAGCTGCTCACCATCGAAGGCGTCATGATGCCCGGCAAGGGCAAGATGACGGTCACGGGCAATCTGCGTGACGTGATGAAGGAGTCGATCTCGGCGGCGGCGTCCTACGTCCGCTCGCGTGCGATCAACTACGGCATCGAGCCGCCGATGTTCGACCGCCGCGACATCCACGTGCACGTGCCTGAGGGCGCGACGCCGAAGGACGGCCCGTCCGCGGGCGTCGCCATGGCCACCGCGATCATCTCGGTCATGACCGGCATCCCGGTCCGCCACGATGTCGCGATGACCGGCGAGATCACGCTGCGCGGCCGCGTGCTGCCGATAGGCGGCCTGAAGGAGAAGCTGCTGGCTGCGGCCCGCGGCGGCATCAAGACGGTGCTGATCCCCGAGGACAACGCCAAGGATCTCACGGAGATTTCCGATGCGATCAAGGGCGGCATGGAGATCATCCCGGTCTCGCGCCTCGACGACGTCGTCGCCAAGGCGCTGGTGAAGAAGCCTGTGCCGATCGTCTGGGAAGAGGACACCAAGGTGACGGTGAAGCCGGACGGCGATGAAGCCGCCGGCGGCCTGACCGCTCACTGAGGCTCAGCGAAAAGATGATAGAACGGCGCCTTCGGGCGCCGTTTTTGTTTTGCGGGCAAGGGGAGGAGGCCGATGCAGATCGACGGGCAATGCCATTGCGGGACAATCACCTTTGAGGCCGAGGTCGATCCGGAGGAGGTCTCGGTCTGTCACTGCACCGATTGCCAGACGCTGACCGGCTCGCCGTTCCGGGTGACGGCCGTCTGTGCCGGCGCTGATGTCCGCCTGACTGGCGGTACTCCAAAGATCTACGGCAAGCGCGGCGACAACGGCCGGATGCGCTTCCAGCACTTCTGCGCCGATTGCGGTTCCCCGCTGTTCACCAGCGGCGAGGGCGACCAGGCCGACGATTGGGGCATCCGGTGGGGCAGCATCCGCCAGCGCGACAAATTGCGCCCCGTCAGGCAGATCTGGTGCCAGTCCGCGGCGGTGTGGATCGACGCGGTGCCGCTGCTGCCGGGGAGGCCACAGGATTGAGGTTGGTTTGCCGAGCCGAAGCTCGCGGCTCAAAGCCCGCCTTCGCCCGTTGGGCTTTCGGCGCGGCAGTCTGCGCTCGCTTCGCGCCACGAGCACTAATGCTGGCTTGCCGAGTTGCTGGCTTGCCGAGCCGTAGCTCGCGAAGCGAGCGAAGGCTGGTGGGCGGTCACGGATTCGAACCGCGGACCCTCTCGGTGTAAACGAGATGCTCTAACCAGCTGAGCTAACCGCCCCACGGCGCCTCTTTAGCGCCTCGGCGGGTGTCGGAGCAAGGGCCGAGCGCGCCCGAAGCGGCGGCGATCGTGCTCGCCGCCGCTGCGCAACGCCTCGGCCTGGAACCCCGCCTGATGTCAGGCTGTCTTGGTGAACATCGTCAGGACGCCGTCGGCGATGTTGATCGCGACGACTTGCGACGAGCTCAAGCCCTTGGCCTTGAGCACGGAGGCTGCTTGCGGTGTGGCGTCGATGGACTGCCGGAGCGACTGGATGTCCTTGTCACTTGTGTGCGCCACGAGTTCATCGACCTTCGCGCGCACGGCCGGCTGCAATTCCTTGACGTCCACAACCTGTATGCTCCGGATCTCCGTGCTGGACTGCGTGGACGGCTGTTCCGCGCCGGGTTGCGACGATGCGCCCTGTGCCTGCACCAGAGCCGGTGTTCCGAGACAGAGAGCTGCAACGATGACGGATGCCGTGAAGCTGCGCATGGTCATGCCTTTTCCAGTTTGAGGAATGGCGAAACCTATCGATGAAATCTGGTTGGCATCTGATTTCGATGTGGCCGTTCGGTGAAACCAATGCGGCGCAATGCGCACAGGTGAGACCGGCTGCGCAGGCTTCGGTGATGTCTACGGCAAGGGGGTAGCTTAATTGGTTAGGACATCTCGTTTACACCGAGAGGGTCCGCGGTTCGAATCCGTGACCGCCCACCAGCCTTTGCTCGAAAGCGAGGCAACACTTCAACGTCGACGCCAAAAGGTCGAACAGCAATCAGACCACTCGACGAGGACAGATGTTCCAGTTTGCAAGACTCGCCTTCGCCGCGCTGCGCCCGCGGCGTTCACTTCGACAGGCACGATGCGACCGGGAGCGACGTGCACCGCAGGCATATCCACCTGCGCAACAGGCGGTGGCCCAATGAAATGCACGCGGGGGGCGGCCTTGAGCGAGATCGGCAACGATTAGAGAGGGAGCGGAATGCTGGCACCAGGAAAGTGAAGAACAGCCAACTCTGGGGCCGAACAGGCCGGCACCAAAATTCGACCCGGCTAAACTCCTGAAGCTGCCGAAGAGTTAGGGACACACTTCCCTGTATCCGACCGATCCCGCACCCGACGAGCTCCCACTCTCGACCCGGCATCCCGATTTGACCGGACGACAGCCTGCGTTGCCGCATATAAGCTGCCCGCTTGCCTGAGGCTTGGATGGTTTGGCTTCCGTTTGCTTGCGCTCAGTATCCCGCTTCTTGGCGTCCTCGCGCGTCGCAACCGGTTTCTTGTCCTGCACCTTCTCGCATTCATTGTCGTCATTGACGCGGTAGCCGGCGCGGCAGGCGATCTTGGTGCATGTGTCGCCGTCTGCCTTGAAGCCGCGATCGCAGATCAGCGGGCAGAAGCGGCCGGGCTTGGCCTTGATCGCGTTCAGCGCATCGAAGCTCGCGAGCTTGGCATCGAATTTGGTGCCGGCATATTTGTTGAATAGCGCCAGCGAACGTTGTGACGAGGCATTCCAATCGCCGTCTGCGGAAGCCGTCAGACAGCCGACACGGCGGAGCTCCGACTGCACCAGCTTTGTCGTTTCCTGCGGCGACATCGCCGGCAGAGTCGAAGAGGGCGCAACCGCTGCCACTTTCTGCTCCGTGTTGGCGGAGGCCTGTTTCTCGGCGGCCTGCTTGGCGGCGAGCTCAGCTGCGGCCTTGTCGCTCGCGAGTTTCTCGGCCAGCGCCTTCTCGGCAGCCTGCTTCTCGGCCATTGCCTTCGCGACTGCCGCCTCGGCTTCTTTCCGGCGTTGCTCGGCTGCGGCCGCCTTGGCTTCCTCGACCTGCTTGGCCTTCTCGGCGGCGAGACGCTTGTCCTCGGCCGCCTTGGCCGCGGCCGCCGCCTTCTCCTGCTCGGCCTTGGTGGCGCGCTCGGCTGCGAGCCGGGCCTTCTCCTCTTCCGCCTGCCGGGCCTTGTCCGCCGTGGTCGCGCGGGTTTCTTCGGCAGCGATCTTGTTCAACTGGCCTTTCGCGAGATCGGTATAGAAGCCGCTCGGAAAGCGGTTGAGGAAGGCGGTCCATCCGTCGCGTGTCCCAAGCTGAAGCGCCAATTCGTAGTCTCGCCGGATCTCACTGTCGGGGTTGGCCTGGGGGCCGGCGACGACCGGTTTCGTCGCAACCAGCGGCACGTCGTCGCCGCCCAGCGAGCCATAGACATAAGGCTCCTGCTTGTAGCCGGTGTCCTTGAGGACATCGTCGCGAACGAAGCCGAAGGCCTTGCGCAGGTCGAGCCCCGGCGTCGGCAGGCGTTCGACCAGCGCTGCGGCAAACGGGCTGTTTTTGGAGTTGCCGTCCGAGGCCGTCGAGCCCGCCTTCGCCGCGAAGGCGACCATGGTGTTCGGGCTGGTCGGCTCGACCTTAGCGAGACCGCGGCCGATGGCGCGCGCGGCGATCGTGCGTTTCATGGTCTTGGCAAAGGGATTGTCGCGGCAGGCATCGAGGATGACGAGGCGAAGCTGCTTGGCCGGTTCGACCGCGAACAAAGCGCGGTCCAACGGCAGCGTCTCGTCGAAGACATCGGTATCGGTTTCCAGCGCGGCGTCGGTCGGAACGAGATAATTGTTGCCATCCAACTCGATCCCGTGACCGGCATAATAGATGACCGCGACGTCGGCCTCACGCGCTTTGCCACCGAAGTCGCGCAGCGCCCGCCGCATCTCGGCGGCATTGAGATCGAGCTTGATGTCGACGAGGTCGAACCCGGCCTTCTTCAACATGCCGCCGACCGCCGAGGCGTCGTTCACCGGGTTGGTCAGCCGAGGCGCGCTCTTGTAGGCGGAATTGCCCATCACCAGGGCGACGCGCTTTTCCGCGTGCGCCGGGCCGCAGTCAATGAAAATAGAAAAAAACGAAACGCGCCCATTGCAGCCCCAAATCGCAATGTGACCAGAATAGTCCAGAGCATGCCATCAAGGCAAAGCCCCCTATGTGACCAACGTCACAGGCGTCCGGGCCAGCCCGCGCCATGATCGACTTGCAAGTCACAACGGAGGGGTTGGTCCAATGTGTGCGCTGCTTGATTTCATTTATCGCTATTGCTGCCGGGCGTGCCTGCGCGAAGCGCGTCGCATGAGCCGAGGCCGTTCGACCATCGCAATCTCGTAATTCCGGCCCCGGCGCGCGACACGCCTTGAATCCTTGAAGGGGTGCGCCCGCCATCCCGACGTGGTATCGCCCCTGTGCGGTTGCAAAACCGCGATGGGCATCGCGAATGGGAATGACCGGGAACACCATGCAGCAGCCAAACGGACACGAGCAAAACGCCGACCAGATCGCCTATTGGAACGGCCCGAGCGGCCCGCGCTGGGCCGATCGCCACGCGGCGCAGGAGTGCCTGCTCGGACCGATCGCCGATGCGCTGATCGAGCGCGCCAAGCCGAGGCCCGGTGAGCGCGTCCTCGATGTCGGCTGCGGCTCCGGTGCGACGACGTTCGCGTTCGCCAAGGCGGTGGCGCCCGATGGGTTCGCGCTCGGCCTCGATGTGTCCGAGCCGATGCTGTCGCAGGCGCGCGCGTTCGCGCCAAAAGGCCTGCCGCTCGATTTCGTGCTGGCGGATGCAACGGTGCATCCGTTCGAGCCGGCGAGCTTCGATCTGCTGACCTCGCGCTTCGGCGTGATGTTCTTCGCCGATCCCATTGCCTCCTTCACCAATCTCCGCCGGGCGCTGAAACCCTCGGGACGGCTCGCCTTCGCCTGCTGGCGCGAGCCGAAGGAAAATCCGTGGATGATGGCGCCGCTGATGGCGGTCTACAAGCACGTGCCGAAGATGCCGCCGGTCGGGCCGGAGGAGCCGGGCCCGTTCGCGTTCGCCTCGGAGGAGCGTGTGATGCGCATCCTGAAGGGGGCGGGCTTCGTCGACATGGCGATGGACCCGCACAATCTGGCGATGGATGTCGCGATCGGCGGCGGCCTCGATGCCGCGGTTGACGGCGCCTTGCAGATCGGCCCCGCCAGCCGCGCGCTGCAGGGACATCCGCCGGAGACGTACGCGGCCGCAAAAGCCTCGATCCGTGAGATGCTCGCGCCGTTCCAGAAGGGGCAGAGCGTCGCGTTGCAGGGCGCGATCTGGATCGTGACCGCGAAGGCGACGTAGTCGCCCCCGAACTCCCGGTTGCGAGCATTGAAGATGAATCCAGCACAGAACCAGCGCACTGGTCTTTGGTCCGCCTTGCCCCGATGGGCAGTCTCTATTGCGTGGTTCTGGGTCTGGGTTTGCGCAATCGGCCTGGTCTTGATGGTTCATCTTGCTTTCCTGATGAACTGGCCGGATCACTTCATCCATGAGGACAGCGCGGCCTATATCATACAGGCCGAATCCATCCTGAGAGGACAATATCTCGAGGATATGATGAAGCGGCCGTACGGCGTGGCCGCCTTCCTTGTGCTGCTGTCAAAACTGTTCGGCCCGCACATCCTCGTCTTCGTCATCGCGCAGCACCTGATGAGCGTCGGCACTGCGCTTTTTGTTGCAGGGATCGTGCGTTTTGCCGGCGCGCCGCGTTTCTTCCCGCTCGTGGCCTTTTGTCTGGCGGCGTTGCACGGCCGCATCGTCCACTACGACAACACGATTGGTGCGGAGACGATCTCCAACTTCCTGGTCAGTCTTGCGGCTTTCATCGCCGCGGGTGCCGCCTTCAGGAAATGGCCGGCGTTGCCGGCCGCAGCGGCCGTGGGCTTGACGCTCGGCGCCGTGATGACATGCCGGTCGGCCGCGATAGGTCAGGCCGCGGTCATTCTGTTGTGGCTGGTGGTGGTGCTGGACGCAGGGCTCCTGCGCCGGCTTGGCGTGCTTGCACTGGCAGGCCTTTTCGCTTCGGCCGTCTACCTGACGCCGGCGGCGATCAACTTGGCGATCGGCAAACGCCCCGCCGGCAACGAGATCGTGGCCGCGATGGCCTTCGTGGTCGGCTATTCCGGCGATTTCGAGCACGGCGTTCATCTCGACCGGAAGGCGCAGGCGCGGGGATACGTCGAGCAGATGCGGGCTGCGGACACTCCTCAGGGATGGCCCGACACCGGTGTCTATCAGTGGCCGTTCGGCGCGATACACCGGCTGGCGAAGCCCGGCGACAGCGAAGTGGATATCGAGCGGGTCGTGCGTTCGTCGAAACGCTGACGACGCCGTCGACGCTCTATCGACACCTCACGAAGCACTTTCTCCGGGAAATGTACTTCCTGCTGTTCGACGCAAATTCGGTTGCGCGGCGGACGCCCAATCCGCAGGGCTACGAATATTTCATGGACCGCGACAGGTTCCCGTTCTTTGGCAGCCCGACCGGGTTGAAGTCCGGACAGTTGGTTCACGACTACTACAAACCCTGGCGGCCACTGTCGCGGCTGCTCTCTGCGGATCGGCTTCAGCTCACCTTGAACCGCCTTTTTGCGCGTGGCTACGCGCCCAACTCGGAGCTGGTCGCGCTGTGCTGCGGGGTGCAGGTTTCGACCGAATACGACGATTTCCCGGGTCCGATCTGGTGGCTGTCCTCGGCGACACTCGGCCTCGCTCTCGTGCTTCTGATTGGCGTCCCTGCGAGCCATGCGGGTTTGGTTCGGTGGCCGACCGGCCGCCTCGTCGCCGGCGGCAGTTTGATGATCCTGCTGGCGTTGGCCAGCGCCGCATTTCCGACCTTCCTCGTTTATGGGCTCAATCGCTACGCGTATTACGTCATTCCCTTCCTCGCCGGCTCGAGCGCGATCCTGGGGAGTGTGCTGTTCGATTGGCTCAGGGCCGGGGCCAAGGCCGAGCGGGCCGAGCGCGGCGAGGCATAGACGCGGTCACACCACATCATCCGGCGCCAGCGCGCAGCCATTGTCCGGATGGGTCTCGACCTGAAGCGTGGTGTGGCCGATGCGATGGGTCGTCTTCAGGAGCTGCGCCGTTTCCATCAGGAAGGCATCGCCGGCCCCAGTGGGCATGACGAGGTGGCAGGTCAGCGCCGTCTCGGTGGTCGAGATCGGCCAGACATGGAGATCGTGGATCGCCGAGACGCCGGGACGCGCGAGCAAGAAGGCTCTGATCGCGGCGAGGTCGGTGCCCTTGGGTGCTGCCGCCATCGACATGTCGACGGAGCCGCGCAACAGGCTGGTCGTGCTCCACAGGATAGTGGCGCAGATGACGAGGCTGGTGACGGGGTCGAGCCAGAGCCAGCCGGTCCAGATGATCAGTGCCGCCGACACTACGACGCCGAGCGAGACCGCAGCGTCGGCCGCCATGTGCAAATACGCGCCCTCGATGTTGATGTCGTCCTTGCGCCCGCTTGCGAACAGCATGGCGGTAAAACCGTTGATGAGGATGCCGATGCCGGCGACCACCATCACGGTGACGCCCGCGACCGGCTCCGGCTCGCGCAGGCGCAGGATCGCCTCCCAGCCGATCGCGCCGGTCGCGACCAGTAGGAACACCGCATTGGCCAGCGCCGCCAGAATGGTGGAGGCGCGAAATCCGTAGGTGAAGCGGCCGCTCGGCGCCCGCTGCGCAGCGATCGACGCGCCCCAGGCCACGACCAGGCCGAGCACGTCGGACAGATTATGGCCGGCGTCCGCGAGCAGGGCGGTGGAGTTGCCGACATAGCCGTAGACCGCCTCGGCCACCACCAGCGCGATGTTGAGCGCAATGCCGATCGCGAATGCCTTGCCGAAATTCGCAGGGGCATGGACATGGCCGTGACCGTGGTCGTGACCATGGTCGCCATGATCATGGTGGTGATGACCGTGATGGTCGTGGCTGCCCAATTCTAGCGCTCCCCGGAAGCCGCCAAATCAGGCGCCATTGTAGGCGTTTCGTTTGCGACGTCACGGCGGAACAGCACGTAGAGCGCCGGCAGCACCAGCAATGTCAGCACCGTCGAGGAGATGATGCCGCCGATCACCACGGTCGCCAGGGGACGCTGCACCTCGGCGCCGGCACCGGTCGCGAGCGCCATCGGCACGAAGCCGAGCGAGGCGACCAGCGCGGTCATCAGCACCGGGCGCAGCCGCGTCAGCGCTCCCTCGCGCACGGCGTCCGCGATGGGCCGCCCCTCGCTTCGCAGCCGCTCGATGAAGGCGATGATGACGAGGCCGTTGAGCACGGCGACGCCCGACAGCGCGATGAAGCCGACGCCGGCGCTGATCGACAAGGGAATGTCGCGCAGCAAGAGCGCGGCGACGCCGCCGGTCAGCGCCAGCGGCACGCCGGAAAACACCAGCGCCGCGTCCGCCGCCGATCCCATGCCCATGAACAGCAGCAGGAACACCAGCAGCAGCGCCACCGGCACCACGATCATTAGCCGTTTTGTCGCGGAGACCAGCTGCTCGAACTGTCCGCCCCAGCCGATCCAGTAGCCGGGTGGCAGCTTGACCTTCTCCGCGACCGCCGTCTCGGCTTCGGCCACGAAGGAGCCGAGGTCGCGCGCGCGGACATTGGCGGTGACGACGATCCGCCGCTTGCCGTTCTCGCGGCTGATCTGGTTCGGGCCGGGCGTCGCATCGACAGTTGCGACCGACGACAGCGGCACATAGCGCATCTGGGTGAGCGGGGAGGCCGACAGCGCGGTGCGAACGGCCGTGCCGGTCGCTGCGTCCTCGCCGGGCGGCAGCGGGATCGGGATCGCCCGGATCGCCTCGAGATTGCCGCGTAGATGCTCCGGCAGGCGAACCACGATGTCGAAGCGACGGTCCCCCTCGAACAGCTTGCCGGCCGACTTGCCGCCGACGGCGATCTCGACGATGCCCTGCACCTCACCGACGCTAAGGCCGTAGCGGGCGAGCGCCTGGCGATCGAGGCGGACGGTGAGGATCGGAAGCCCTGCGACCTGCTCGATCTTGACGTCGCTGGCGCCGCGGATGCCGCGGATCGCGGCCTCGACCTGCTTGGCGGCGCCTTGCAGGATGTCGAGGTCATCGCCGAAGATCTTGACGCCGACGTCGCTGCGCACCCCCGAGATCAGCTCGTTGACGCGGAACTGGATCGGCTGGGAGATCTCATAGGCGCTGCCGGGAATGTCGTCGGCGGCCTTGTCGATCGCTTCGATCACCTCCGATTTCGATTTGCCCGGGTCGGGCCATTCCGCGCGCGGCTTCAGCATGATGTAGCCGTCGGTCTGCGCCGGCGACATTGGGTCGGTGGCGATCTCGGCGGTGCCGATGCGGGTGAAGAACTCCTTCACCTCCGGAATCTGCGTGATGCGCTTTTCCAGTGCCTTCTGCAGGTCGAGGGATTGCGTGAGACTGGTGCCGGGAATCCGGATCGAGGCCAGCGCGACGTCGCCTTCGTCCAGGCTCGGAATGAACTCGCCGCCCATCCGCGAAGCGGCGATGCCGCTTGCGACCACGATGAATGCGGCCATGACGGCGACCGCGAGCCGGTTGTCGATGGCAAAGCGGAGCAGGGGGAGGTAGGCGCGCTTGGCCATGCGCATGAACAGGTTTTCGTGCTCGGACACCTTGCCGGTGACGAAGATGGCGACGGCCGCCGGCACGAAGGTGATGGAGAACAGCACGGCTGCGCCCAGCGCCATCAGCACGGTCAGCGCCATCGGCGTGAACATCTTGCCCTCGACGCCCGTCAGCGTCAGCACGGGCAGATAGACCACGGCGATGATCAGCGTTCCGAACAGGCTCGGCTTGATCACCTCGCTCGACCCGCGCAGGATCGCGTGCAGCCGCTCAGAGGTCGTGAGCAGGCCGCCTTTCTCGCGCTGGGCCGCGGCCAGCATGCGCAGGCAATTCTCGACGATGATCACGGCACCGTCGACGATGATGCCGAAGTCGATCGCGCCGAGGCTCATCAGGTTCGCGCTGACTTTCGTCTCGACCATGCCGGTGATCGTCATCGCCATGGACAACGGAATGACGCAGGCCACCACGAGGGCGGCGCGGATGTTGCCGAGGATCAGGAACAGCACGGCCACCACCAGGGCGGCCCCTTCGAGGAGGTTGTTCCTGACCGTACGGATGGTGGCTTCGACCAGATCGGTGCGGTCGTAGACGGTTCGCGTCACGACGCCGTCGGGCAGCGATTTGGCAATGTCCTCGAGCCGGGCTGCGACGCGGCGGGCCACCGTGCGGCTGTTCTCGCCGATCAGCAGCATGGCGGTACCGAGCACGGTCTCCTCGCCATCGCGCGTCGCCGCGCCCGTGCGCAGATCGCGGCCCTCCGTGACGGTTGCGACGTCCCTGATCCGGACAGGATTGCCGCCGCGCGAGCCGATGACGATGTCCTGGATCTCGCTGATATTGCCGACCTGGCCCGGCGAGCGAACCAGATATTGCTCGCCGTTGCGCTCGATATAGCCGGCGCCGACATTGGCGTTGTTGGCGGCGAGCGCCGTCATGACGTCGCGAAAGCCGAGCCGGTAGGCCATCAGTTTGCCCGGGTCCGGCAGCACGTGGAATTGCCGCTCGAAGCCGCCGATGGTGTTGACCTCGATCACCCCTGGCACGTTGCGAAGCTGCGGCTTGATGATCCAGTCCTGCACGGTGCGCAAATCGGTCAACGAATAGTCGTGACCGCCTTGCGTCTTCGCACCCGTCTTGGCTTCCACGGTGTACATGAAGATCTCGCCGAGCCCGGTCGAGACCGGACCCATCGCGACCTCGACGCCAGCCGGAAGCTGGTCCTTCACCTGCTGGATGCGTTCGCCGACGAGCTGGCGGGCGAAAAAGATGTCGGTGCCGTCGTTGAAGACGACCGTCACCTGGCTGAGGCCGTAGCGCGACAGCGAGCGGGTATAGTCGAGCTTGGGCAGTCCGCCCATCGCGGTCTCGACGGGGAAGGTGATGCGCTGCTCGGTTTCGAGCGGCGAATAGCCGGGCGCGCGGGTGTTGATCTGGACCTGGATGTTGGTGATGTCAGGCACCGCGTCGATCGGAAGGCGCTGGAAATTCCAGGCCCCGAAAGCGATGGCGCCGAGCGCGAGCAGGAGGACCAGCCAGCGCTGATGCAGCGAGACGGCGATCAGGCGCTCAATCATGTTCGGCCTCGCCCTTGCCCATCTCCGCCTTCACGACGAAGCTGTTCTCGGCAACGTAGTGCTCGCCGGCCGACAGGCCGGCCTTGATCTCGACATGGCGCGGATCGGAATCGCCAAGTTCAACCGGGCGTGCCTCGATCTTGTCGCCGTCCTCGCGGACGAACACGATGGTCCGGTTCTCCAGCGTCTGGATCGCGCTGCGGCGCACGGCGACCGCGACGTTGCGCGCGGCGAGGATCAACCGTGCCGTGACGAACAGGCCGGGGCGCAAGCGGCCATCCGGATTTTGCAGCACCACGCGTGCCAATGCGGTCTGGGTCTCGCTCGAGCCGATCGGTGCCATGTAGGAGATCGTGCCCTTGATCTCGCCGCGGCCATCGTCGGGATCGATCAGCACCTCGTCGTTGAGGTGGACGCGCCGGAGATCCTGCCGGTAGATCGACAGGTCGACCCAGATGGTCGAGAGGTCGGCGACGACGAAGGCCGGCTTCTGTTCGGAGGCGTATTCGCCGAGCGAGATCTGTCGCTCGATGATGGTTCCGGCTATGGGCGCCTTCAGCTCGTAGACGGTGAGGCTCTGGTTGCTCTCGATCGCGGCGAGCAGATCGTCCTTGCCGACCTTATCGCCGATGCGCTTCTGGATCGATTTGGCGAGGCCCGGAAAGCGCGGCGTCACCTGCACCACGGCTTCCTGGTTGGCGCGCAGAATGCCGTTGAAGGCGAGCGTGTCGGTCAGGGTCGCGCTCGCGGCCTCGGCGAGCGTGACGCCCGCGGCCGCCAGCTTGACGTCGGAGATGCGGATGCGGTCGGCACCGTGCTCGTCCTGCTCGACATGGTCGTTCGGCTTCTTTTCGGAATGCTCAGTGTGCTCGGTATGCGCGGGCGTGGCCGGCGCGAGCAGGGAGTAGCCGTAAGCGCCGAGCGCGGCGGCAACGATGGCGACGAGAATGGTGGAGGAGGTCTTCATCGTGCGCTCTCCCGCGCCAGCGTGAAGGGATTGCCGACGAGGCCTTCGATGGTCGCAACGCCTGCGTGGAAATTCTGAAGCGCCTCCTGCTCGCGCAGGCGCGCCTGGGTGACGCTCGCCTGGGCGTCGAGCACCTCGAGCAGGGTGAAGCGGCCCTGGCCGTAGCCTTGCGAGATCGCCTCGGACGCCTCGACGGCCTTGGGAATGGCGGTCTCGCGCAGCACGGCGAGCTCGCGTAGCGAGCCTTGCAACGAGTCATAGGCGCGGCCGGCAATCACGATCAAGGTGTTGCGGTTGGCCTCGCGCTCGGCCTTGGTCTTGGCGAGGCTTTCCTGCGCCGAGAGGATGTTGCCCTGGTTCTGGTCGAACACGGGGATCGGCACCGAGAGGGAGAGCCGCACCGCATCGTCATTGGTCTCGTTGAAGTGGCGCCAGCCGGCCGCGATCCGCACGTCCGGATAGGGCTTGAGCCGGGCCAGCAGCAGCTCGGCATTGCGCTGGGCAAAGACGGCGGTCCAGCGCACCAGCTGCGGATTGGCGTCGATGGCGGCGACAACCGACTGGAACGTCGGCGGCTTGCCCATGGTGTCGAGCCGGCCGGAGACCTCGCCGAATTTCGCTGCGGGATCGCCCATCAGCACCGCAAGCTCGCGCCGGGCGCTGGCCAGCGTTGCCTTGAAGCGCTCGCGATCGGCCTTCACCAGGGCGGAGGCGACTTCGGCGCGGCCGGTCTCGGCCGGCGAGGAGGCGCCGGCTTCGACGCGGCGGCGCAAGAGCGGCGTCAAGCGGTCGATCGCGGCAATCTGCTCGTCGAGGATCTGGATGCGCCGCTGTGCGCCGAGCACGCTGAGGAAGGCGATCGCGGTCTCCGACAGCACTTCCAGCCTGACAGCCTTGCGCTGGATCGCGGCGACCTCGATCCCGGCCGCGCCGGCGGCTATCCGGGCGTCGCGCTTGCCGAACAGCTCGAAGGCCTGGCTGATCTGGAGCGTGGTCTCGGCCGATCGCGTCCCGCGGTATTTGCCGGAGCCGAATGAATCGTCCTGCTCGTACGACAGTTCCGGATTGAGCAGGGCGCCGGCCTGGATACGCTGGCCCGTGGCGATGCCGACGTCGCGCTCCGCCGCCGTCAGCCGCGGGCTCGCGGCCAGCGCGCGCGACAGCGCGCTCCGCATCGTCAAAGTCTGGGCGTGCGACGGCGCAATCGCCGATCCAGCAATCAGACACGCCACCGCGCACGCCAGGCGCGCGGCCATTCTCCTGCGAAACATAAAACCGACTTGTGAAGGATGAACCTAATGGGCGCGGACGCCCGACCAATCCGTTCAGGCAATATGTTTGGGAGGCGGGGAATCGGTATCGGGGGTAATTCCGGCGAGCCGGGGCGCATGCTGCGGGCTCGATGCGGCTGCAGGCGCGACCGATGTGGCCGCAGGCGCCGGCTGTGTCACCGTCAGCGAGAAGCAGCCATGGCAATGATGTCCGCCGATGGCCTTGTGGTCACTATGGCCCGTGGGGCCATCAAGGACCGCGGCGATCTCCGAGCCGCCGCCGGGCGTGGTGACGTCGATGTCGTGCGAGCCATGCAGCGCGCTCGCGAGCAGGTAGACGACCGCGATCAGCACAGACAGCAGCCCGCGCCAGTTGCGCTGGCGGAAAGTTCCTGAGGGCTGGCGGTTCGCGGGCACGACGTCACTCTGGTTGCGGTCTATGCCCGGCCTAGCATGGGGGCGGGAACAGTGTCGACCCGCAACATTGCTACGTCCCTTGAAGAATTGCCGCAGTGCTGGCCGAAACGCCGGCGCGTCTCATTGACGGGTGATCAGGCCAAGTTGAGCGTCGGCCGCCGCTTCGCATGCCACCTCTGGAACATCGCCAGTGTCGCCGGCTTCGGCCGAGACGATTGCGCAACGGCCGGCTTCCATTGCCCGCTCCAGCCATTTGATGGCTTCATCAATCCATCTGTCGTGCTGCTCGGGATCGGCGATCGCCTTTTCCCGAAATGCATCTGCCTGAATGAAGGCACGCCGTTCTGCGGTCCACGCGGCTCTCCCCGATCCGGAGGTTCCGCCCCGGTGGCATCCTTTATGATCGGAGAGCCGGCGTCGTTAACATAGGACAGGAAGCGCAAAAGGAAGGCCCCAGCCCGGGGCTGACCGGCTGAGGCCTTCGTGCTCACAATCTTCATCCTTGGGACTTGAGTAGACAATGCGCATCGGGCCGGTTCGTTCCGCAGCTCGATGCCGAATTAGGAACGTTCCTCATTCCTCCCGATTAGCGATCAGGAATGTTGAGGAGGATGGGACTATGGACGGACTGATTTATCTGATCGGCCTGATCGTCGTGATCATGGCGATCCTGTCGTTCTTCGGCCTGCGCTGAGAGAACGGCAATGGAAACGCTCGTACGGGAAGACATGATGGAGGGCGGCGGGGCGGCGTCCGACAACCGCCGGACCATCCAGTGGAGCTCGGTGTTCGCAGGCGCTCTCGCCGCCGGTGCAATGTCATTCATCCTGATCGGCTTTGGCGTCGCGGTCGGCCTAGGAGTCAGTTCAGCCTCGCCGACATGGCGCGATGCCTCGGCGGCGCTGGCGCTGCTGTCCGGGCTGTACCTGATCATCCAGGCGATCATCAGCTTCGGGTTCGGCGGCTACATCGCCGGCCGGACGACGCGACCGGCGCCCGCGCTGGCGACGATCGAAGACGATGGCGAACGACGGGACGGCCTGCACGGGCTGACCTCCTGGGCCCTGGCCGTGCTGGCTGGCGCGGCTCTGCTCGCGCTGCTCGGCGCTGCCGCGATCGACCGTTCGCCGATGCGCAGCTCGGCAAGCAATACGTCCGCGGCCGAGCCGCTGCTCAGCTATGAGCTCGACAAGCTGTTCCGCGCGCCGCGTCGTGCCCCGAACATCGATCTGAGGGAGGCGCGCGCTGAGGCGGGACGGATTCTGATGACGTCGTCCAGCCACAGCGGAATCAGCACCGACGACCGCGCCTATTTGGTGCAGCAGGTTGCTGGTCTGACGGGGCTACAGGCCCCCGACGCCGAACGGCGGGTCGATGCGCTGATCGCGGACTCCAAGACCGCCATCAACCGCGCGCGACGCAATTCGATCATCGTGGCGTTCTCGGTCGCGGCCGCGACCCTGATCGGTGCCGCGGTGGCGTGGGCGGCGGCTGTGGCCGGTGGACGGCATCGCGATGGCGAACCATTGCCGAACTGGATGGCGAGCTCAAATCGCTTCCATCGCAATCCGCGCGCAATGCCGGTGCCGTAAGCTCTGAAACAAATGGCCGGGCGTAAGCCCGGCCATAACGGACGGAAGCCTCAGGCCTTCTCCTCCCAGATCATCGCGAGATGCACGATGGTCTGCACGGCTTTTTCCATGTCCTGCCGGCTGACCCATTCGAGCCGCGAATGAAACGCGTGCTCGCCGGCGAAGATGTTGGGGCAGGGCAGGCCCATGAAAGACAGGCGCGAGCCGTCGGTGCCGCCGCGGATCGCTGTGCGCATTGGGCGCAGGCCGGCGCGGCGGATCGCTTCGATGGCGTATTCGAGCACGTGCGGGTGACGGTCGATCACCTGCTTCATGTTGCGGTACTGCTCCCGCACCTCGAACGTGTAGGTCGAGCGCGGATAGTCCTTCATCACGTCCTTGACGATGGTCTCGAGCAAGACCTCCTTCTCCTTCAGCCCTTCCTCGGTGAAGTCGCGGACGATGAACGAGAGCCTCGCCTGCTCCAGCGCACCCTCGATGCCGATCGGATGCAGAAAGCCCTGCTTGCCCGAGGTCGTCTCCGGCGAACAGCCTTCCTTCGGCAGCCGCTCGACGATGGCGGCCGCGATCTTGATGGCGTGCTCCATCTTGCCCTTGGCGTAGCCGGGATGGGCGCTGACGCCGTTGATGGTGATGGTGGCGCCGTCGGCCGAGAAGGTCTCGTCCTCGACGCAGCCGGCGCTTTCGCCGTCCATGGTGTAGCCGAAATCGGCACCCAGCTTCTTGATGTCGACATTGTCGACGCCGCGGCCGATCTCTTCGTCCGGCGTGAACAGGATCTTGATGGTGCCGTGCTTCACATCGGGATTGTTGATGAAGAAGTGCGCGGCATCCATGATCTCGGCAACGCCCGCCTTGTTGTCGGCGCCCAGCAGCGTCGTGCCGTCGGTGGTGATGATGTCGTTGCCGATCTGGTTCTTCAGCGCGGGATGCTCATTGAAGCGGATCACTTGGCTGGTGTCGCCCGGCAGCGTGATGTCGCCGCCGCGATAGTTCTTCAGAACTTGCGGCTTGACGTCCTTGCCGGTGACGTCGGGCGAAGTGTCCATGTGCGAGCAGAAGCAGATCACCGGCACTTTCTTGTCGGTGTTTGCCGGGATCGTTCCGTAGACGTAGCCGTAATCGTCGAGATGCGCGTCCGCGACCCCGGTGGCCTTGAGCTCGGCGGCGAGCACGCGGCCGAGATCCTTCTGCTTCTCGGTCGAGGGCGAGTGAGGGGATTCCGGATCGGACTGGGTGTCGATGGTGACGTAGCGCAGGAAGCGCTCGGTCACGGTATGCGAAAAGGTGAGGGAGGACATTTCTGGTCAAACCGCCGGGGTCAGGGGGAGCAGCCGGTATACCAGAAAAGCGGGCCGCGTTGCGGCAGGAAGGAGGTGGGATCAGGCTTAACGAAGAGTAGCCTCAGATCGCCTCTTTCAGTTCCTTGACCGGGCGGAAAGTGACCTTCTTGCTGGCCTTGATGTGGATCGGCTCGCCGGTGGCGGGATTGCGGCCGGTTCGGGCGGCGCGCTTGCGGACCTGGAGGATGCCGAGCCCGACGATGCGGACCCGGTCGCCCTTCCTAAGGTGCTTGGCGATCAAATCGACCATGTCGGTCAGGACCGCCTCGGCGTGCTTTTTCGACAGGTCCTGGCTCTCAGCGATATCGGCAGCGAGGTGCTTGAGCGTGATGGTAGCGGGAGCAGCTGCCTTCTTCGCCGAATCCTTCTTGGCCGTATCCTTTTTAGCCATGACTGGCCTCCTCGGTTGTCCAATGACAGGGTATCCCTGGAAAAGCCGAGAATGCGTAAGGATCCCTCTAAGTCCTTTGAGACGTAGACGATTCGGGCGCGGGCTGACTATGCCGAGAGTTCCCGCCAGCGGCAGGCAATCGCCGGCGCAGATGCGGCCGAAGTCGAGGAGTTCAAGCTAAGACTATGAAGGGGTTGCCAAAATGGCGCGAGAGACGGGGCTCGAACCCGCGACCTCCGGCGTGACAGGCCGGCGCTCTAACCAACTGAGCTACTCCCGCGTGGTTCGCTCGATGCGCGCGGAACGAGGGGGGAATTAAAGGCGGGGCTGAGTGAAGTCAAGGACGTTGCGCTGGCACGATGCATCTCGGCTAAGCATTGCTCTGGAAAACGAAAAAGGCCGCCCGGAGGCGGCCATCGGTCAGCCCGGAAGAGGACGTATCAGCGAATCTCGGACGTCCCCGCGCTCGTCACCACCACCGGCTTGCCGGCCTTGATGACGTGGGTGGACTGGGCGGTCTGGCTGTAATCGGCATTGGTGCGGGCTGCGATCCCGAAGGCCGCCACTGTGATGCCGGCCACCAGCGCCACCACCACGATCTTCAGGTGGGTCGCACGATCAGCAGAGTGAATTGAGTGGTTCATCTGAGCCTCCCGACGGGCTTTGCCGCCGTCTGTAGGCTCATGTCTTAAGGACCATCTGTTTCCGGATGGTTTCGCGGGTTCCGCAAAATGGTTTCATCTCGCCGCCCGGCTGGTTTCGCCGGGCGGGCCCAAGCGGGCCGGCCTCAGGCGGCGGCACGGCCGATGTCGTTCCGGATCGCGCGGGCGGCCCAGATGAACAGGAGTGCGCCGAGCGTGGTCGTGACCGCCGCCGAGAGCAGGGAATAGCGCACGGCCTCTGCGCCATAACTGCCCTTCAGCGCGTCATTGACCATGCCGACTGCGAGCGGGCCGACGCCCTGGCCGAAGCAGGTGGCGGTGAGCGCAATCAGCGCGGAGGCGAGCGCGCGCATGCTGGGCTTGGCCACCGTCTGCGCGATCGCGAAGATCGGGCCGAGATGGAAGCCGACCAGGAACGACGTCAGCGCCAGCATGGCGACCATCATCGCAAAATCCTGAGTCAGCATGCACAGCGCGAACACGGGGCCAGCGAGGCCCGAGGTGATCGCGGGCGCCCACAGCTTCCAGCGGTCGTCGCGGCGGCTGACTTGCGCCACGACGAAGCCGCCGAGCAGGGTGCCGGCCATGCCGGCGAGGCCCTTGAAGGTGCCGGCATAGGTGCCGATCTCGGCGCTCGACAGATGATGCACGCGCGCCAGGAACGGCGGGATCCAGGCCGCGGTCGCGTAGTTCGTGTAGGTGGTGAGGCAGAAGCCGATCAGGACGATGATGAAGCTGCGCTGCGAGGCGAGAAAGCGCAGCGTCGGCCCGAGCGGCTCGGGCACGAAACTCTCCTGCATCGCGCCGCGCTTCGGCTCGGAGATCGTCAGCCACAACACCAACGCGAGCAGGATGCCGGGCAGGCCGGCGACATAGAACGCCATCCGCCAGCCATAGTGCTGATTGACGTAGCCGCCGATGAAATAGCCGAGGAAGACGCCGAGATAGGTGCCGATGGCGTAGATGCCGAGCGCGCGCGGGCGCTCGTTCTTGGCGAAGAGATCGGCGACGATCGATTGCGAGGCCGGTGAGCCCGCGGACTCGCCGATGCCGACGCCGATGCGCGCCAGCGCCAGCGAGGTCACGCTGGTGGCCGCGCCGCACAGCGCCGTCATCGCGCTCCAGAATGCAAACGCGACAGCCACGATGTTGCGTCGGTTGAGCCGGTCGGCAACGCGCGCGATGGGAATGCCGAGCAGGGAATAGAACAGCGCAAAGCCGAAGCCGGCGAGCAGGCCCATCATGGTGTCGCTGAGGGCAAACTCCTTCTTGATCGGCTCGATCAGGACGTTGAAGATCGTGCGGTCGAGGAAGTTCAGCGCGTAGATGATCGTGAGCAGCCCCAGCACGTAATAGCGCCGCGCCGGGGGCTTTGCCGCGGCAGCCGTTTGCACCGACATCTGTGACGTCACATCGACCATCGCTTCCCCCAATTTGGTGTTTATTGTCGTTAATGGTCCAGCCCTGAAGTAGGGGCTGGAAGGTCACCCTTCGCGGATGTAATTCCCCGCTTCGAATTCGACCGGTGGCGCGCCGGCATCGAACGAAACGCCGATCGGATCGCGGCCTGCGGCGAGCGCATCGAGCTGGTCGCTCAGCATGCGCCGGATCAACAGGATGCCGCGGTCGCTCTGGCCGAAATGCTCCTCGGAATGAACCGTTACCTCGCCCTGGCCGACCTGGGCCTCATAGTCCCCCGGGAATTGCTGGTGCTCTTGCTCGGTCATGTCCCACCAGAACTTGCCATTGAACTTCGAGCGCATGCGGCTGATATCGCCGGGAGCCTTGACGCGGCCGGCGACATAGATCCGGAAGGAGCCGTCGTCGATCGGAAGCACCCAGCCGATCGACTCGACGCGCGCGAACTGCGCGACGCGCGGGTTCGGCACGACGCGTAAGGTCGGCAGCGCAGCCTCGCTGACGCGATAGAACACCTTGCCGTCGTCCTGCTGGCGCTCGGAGCGCACGAGGACGCCGCGCGGCGATTTCTCGAACTTCACCTCCGGGATCGACGCCATCATGTTGGTGAATTGCGGGCCCGAGAACGAGCCGTGCAGCACCGGCACGTGATAGGGATCGACCACGTTCTCGAAATGCTGGAGCCAGTTGCAGGGGATGACGGCGGGACCGCCGCCGCCGATCGAGGAATCATCGGCCTCGACCATCTCGCTGTCGTCCATCTTCTCCAGGCATTCGTAAGCCGGCAGCACCGGGCGTTTCTCGGCCGGGCCCATATAGGCGAAGATCAGCCCGTAGCGTTCCTCGACCGGATACCAGGGCTGGCGCACCTTGTCCTTGAACTGACCGCCATCGGGCTCGCAGGGCTGCTCCAGGCAATGGCCCTCGGTGTCGAACTTCCAGCCGTGATAGCAGCAACGGATGCCGTCCTCCTCGACCTTGCCATAGTAGAGCGTGGTGCCGCGGTGGCAGCAGCGGGCGTGCAACAGACCGGCGCGGCCATGCTTGTCGCGGAACAGCACCAGATCCTCACCCAGTGCGCGCACTTTCTTCGGTGTGTCGGTGGCGTCACCGACGAGCCCGACCGGGTGCCAGTAGCGGCGCAGCAGCTCGCCCATCGGCGTGCCGCGCGCGACCGAGGTGAGCTCGGTGCGGGTGTGCGCCGGCTTCATCGCATAGGCCGTGCCGAGGTCACGATCCCGCTGGGTGATGGTCATGCTGGTCCTCCCGCTTTGGCCGTGATGGCCGGGCCTTTTCGGCACCTTGGGTCCAGTGAAAGATAATTCGATGACATTGTCAACGATCTTCCGAAATGCCTCTAAGTCGCATTTGATGAGGCGGCCGGCCGGGCTTGGCAGGCACGGACTTGCAGGCCCAGACTTGCAGGCTCGGACTTGGCAGGCTCGGGCTTTCTTGGCAGAGGTGGATCATGAGCCAGATCGAGAGCAGAGGCGGGGCGACGTCGCCCGCAGACGAGAACGAACCGTCGGCCCCGATCACCGTGATGCTGTCGTCGCGACTGATGGTGCTTGCCAATCTGCTCAAGCGCGGTGCGATCCTGCGCTACAAGCGCCTCACCGGATTGTCCTCGGTCGAGTTCGGTCTCGTCGCCTCGCTCGGCCGCCGGCCGCCGATGAGCGTGGCACGGCTTGCCGAAGCCGTCGGCCAGGACAAGGGACAGATCAGCCGCGCGCTGGCCAATCTGCTCTCGCGCAAGCTGATCGCGAAATCGGCTAATCCGAAAGATAGCCGCGAAGTGCTGATCTCGCTGACCCCGGCGGGTCTCGCCGCGCATGATGCGATCGTCGAAGGCGCGCAGGAGCGCAATCGCCGCCTGCTGGAACAGCTGAGCGAAGCCGAGTTCCACACGCTGCTGGGGCAGGTCGACCAGCTCACGGCGATTGCCGCCGAGATGCTCGAGAGCGAGAAGAACGCGCGCTGATCTTCCAGCAATCTCTGGACATGTTGGATCGCTTCTAAGAGCCTTTCTAAGAAGCTTTCAATTAGGGAATTCTCGCGCGCTCCCATAAGCGTCGCCTCCAAGCGCATGCCGTCCGGGGACAGGCGGCATGACGCATCGAACATGCAGCTTTGGGGTGGCGCGTTGAACAGTCTTGGAATGCTGCGGTCGGCCGTGCTGGCGACCGCGTCCGCTTGGGTTTTGATGCCGCAGGCATCGCTTGCACAATCGTCCGCGCAGGGTGGCGCAGCGACCCTGCCGCCGGTGACCGTCACCGCGCCGGAAGCGCGCCGCCGCGCGGCCACGACCCCTCAGCGCCGTGCGCCGCGGTCGTCGGAGCAGACCGCCAACAGGAACAGGCCGCAGCTGCAGCGCAACGTCGGCTTCGTCGAGACGCCGCGCGGGCCAGTGAACGGCTACGTCGCCGGTCGCAGCTCGTCCGGCACCAAGACCAACACGCCGATCATCGAGACGCCGCAGTCGGTCTCCGTCATCGGCGCCGAGCAGATCCGCGACCAGAAGCCGAACAAGCTCGATGAGGTCCTGCGCTACACCGCCGGCGTGCGGGCGGGAACGTTTGGCGCGGACACGCGCAACGACTGGTGGCTGATCCGCGGCTTCAAGTCCGACGACATCGGACTGTTCCTCGACGGCATGCAGCTGTTCTACACTTCCTATGCAAGCTGGCGGCTGCCGCCGTCCAACATGGAGCGCGTCGAGGTGCTGCGCGGTCCGTCTGCCGTGCTCTATGGCGGATCGAGCCCGAGCGGCATCGTCAACGTCATCAGCAAGATGCCGCCGGCCGAGCCAATCCGCTACATCGAGACCGGCGTCAACAATTTCGGCAACGCCTATATCGGCTTCGATATGGGCGGGCCGATCGCGACGCAGCCGAAGGACGGCAAGCTATTCTATCGCGTCGTTGGCGAGGTCAGGAACGGCGGTACGCAGGTCGACTTCACGCCTGATAACAATTACTTCATCGCGCCGTCGTTCACGTGGAAGCCGGATGCCGACACGTCCTTCACGGTTCTCGCATCGGCCTCGAAGACTGACACGAGGGGCATCAACTTCCTGCCCTACCAGGGCACGGTGACGAATGCGCCGTTCGGCAAGATCCCGACCAGCTTCTTCGTCGGCGATCCCAATGTCGACAAGTTCACGCGCGAGCAGGAGATGCTCGGCTACCAGTTCGAGCGCAATCTCACCGAGGATCTCACGTTCCGGCAGAATGCGCGATTTGCGCATATCGACCTGACCTATCGCGGTTTCATCGGGAACGGCTGGGACAACATCAATACGGCGACGATGGGCCGCTATAATTGGTATGCGAAGAACACGGCGAACCAAGCCAATCTCGACAATCAGCTGGAATATCGCTTCAACACCGGTCCCGTCAGGCACACGATGCTGTTCGGCGTCGATCTCAAGGGCTACCAGATCGACGACTACCAGAATTTCAATTTCGGCACCGTCCCTTCGGTCAATGTGTTCAATCCCGTCTATGGTCTCAGCATTCCGCTGACGGGCGCTCCGTTCCGCAACTTCCAGATCACGCAGAAGCAGGCGGGTACTTACCTCCAGGATCAGATGAAGCTCGGCAACTTCACGCTGGTGCTGAGCGGCCGCAACGATTGGGTCGAGACGACGCAGGAAGCGCGCGACACCGGCGCCACCGTCGCCAGCCGCGAGGACAGCAAGTTCAGCGGAAGGGCCGGGCTGATCTACAATTTCGACAACGGCATCGCGCCCTATGTCTCCTATGCCACGAGCTACAATCCGGTCATCGGTCTCAACGCCACTAACCAGCTCTTCCTGCCGGAGACCGGGCAGCAAACCGAGATCGGCGTGAAGGTCGCACCGAAGGGGTTCGACGGCTATTTCACGGCCTCTGTTTTCGACCTGAAGCGCCAGAATGTCGCGACGACAGCGGGCACGCCGATCTTGCTGAACCAGACCGGCGAGGTGACCTCGCGCGGCATCGAGCTCGAAGCGGTGGCCAATGCCACCAAGGAACTCAAGCTGATCGGCGCGTTCACGGCCTATCATCTCTTCAACAGCCGGGACCTCGATCCGTCGCTGGTCGGCAAGACGCCGACCAACACGCCTCAGCTGCTGGTCTCGGGCTGGGCCGACTACACCTTCAAGGATGGGCCGCTCGAAGGCTTCGGTCTTGGCGGCGGCGTGCGCTACGTCGGCTCATCGTGGGCTGACCCGGCCAACACCCTCGAGGTTCCCGCAGTGGTGCTTGGCGATCTCGCGCTTCATTACGAATGGCAGAACTGGCGTACGGCGCTCAACGTCATCAACCTGACCGACAAGATCTATGTCGCGAGCTGTTCGTTCCCGACGTCCTGCTTCTACGGCGACCGCCGGCGCGTCACCGCCAGCGTCTCCTACAAATGGTGAGGGCGGGTGAGGGCGGCGACATCTGGTGCCGCCGATCCTCCAACACGAGATAGATGAGCACCCCGCGCTATGCCCCCCAGCCCGAAGCTCATCCGGGCGCGGCGCGCGCGACGGCCCTGCACGTCGCCGCCGCCGCGCTCGCGACCGGTCGGGCTGCAATATAACGCAAGCCCGAGTTGTCTTCGCAGCAGGCAGCCCCGGTCCCGCCGCGATGCATGGCTCGTCTGATCGCTTGCGCCTGTGGATAGGTGTCTTTGCTGCACCTGTCCTGCCTCACCGCCTCGACCATCGCCGGCCTTCCGGCCGCGCTGCTCCGGGGCGCTCGGCATTATGTCGCCGGGGTGACAGTCAGTCGGGGGCCTGACGGCAGCCGCAGCTCGGTTTGGGTGCGCTGCCGCACCAAAAAACCAGGTGCTTTTCTCGGGCAATGCATGGCAAAAAGCTGTCTTGGCCCGTGCGGCCGCAATCTCAGAACGGCTGCCCTGCAAAACGGTGGCCGCCCTTGCTGGCCTTGGCGATCTGCTCCATACCAGCGCGGGGTGATTCCGGGATTTTCACCGTTCTGGGGGCGGCAAAGGGCCTAAAAAGAGCGTGTCTTGCGCCCATTGGTGCACTGCGCTAAGGCTCAGAATAATTCCAAATCGGACGAATCCGTGGCTGTCCCGAGGCTGCGGGAAAAAGGGCTCGCCATGAGCGGCATTCTGCAGAACTATCTTCCACTCGTCGTCTTTATAGGGGTAGCGGGCCTCATTGGCCTTGTGCTGCTGATCGCGCCCTTCGTCGTGGCGTTCCAGCAGCCGGACCCGGAAAAGCTGTCGGCGTATGAGTGCGGTTTCAACGCCTTCGACGACGCGCGCATGAAGTTCGACGTCCGCTTCTATCTGGTCGCCATTCTCTTCATCATCTTCGATCTCGAGGTGGCGTTCCTGTTTCCCTGGGCGGTGGCGTTCGGCAAGCTTGGCGCGACCGGCTTCTGGTCCATGGTGGTGTTCCTCGCCGTGCTGACGGTCGGGTTCGCCTATGAATGGAAGAAGGGAGCACTCGAATGGGATTGAACCCCGTGTCGTCCACAGGTCCGGCTATCGCGCCGGCCCCCAAAGGCATCCTGGATCCGTCGACCGGCCGGCCGGTCGGGGCCAATGATCCGTTCTTCCTCGAGGTCAATTCCGAGCTGTCCGACAAGGGCTTCTTCGTGGCCGCGACCGACGACCTCATCACCTGGGCCCGTACCGGCTCCTTGATGTGGATGACCTTCGGTCTCGCCTGCTGCGCGGTCGAGATGATGCAGGTGTCGATGCCGCGCTACGACGTCGAGCGCTTCGGCTTCGCGCCGCGTGCCTCGCCGCGCCAGTCCGACGTGATGATCGTCGCTGGCACCCTGACCAACAAGATGGCCCCGGCGCTGCGCAAGGTCTACGACCAGATGCCCGAGCCGCGCTACGTCATCTCGATGGGCTCCTGCGCCAACGGCGGCGGCTATTATCACTATTCCTACTCGGTCGTGCGCGGCTGCGACCGCATCGTGCCGATCGACATCTACGTGCCGGGCTGCCCGCCCACGGCGGAAGCGCTGCTTTACGGCGTGCTGCTGCTGCAGAAGAAGATCCGGCGCACCGGCACCATCGAACGCTAAGGTTTTACGTCATGGACGACGCCAAGCTCGACGCACTGGGGCAGACGATCGTTAGCGCGCTTCCGGGCGCCGCCATCGGTCATTCGGTGGCCTTCAACCAGCTCACGGTTGATGTCGAGGCCAGCAAGATCGTCGAGGTGGTCAAGTACCTCCGCGACGATCCGAACTGCCGCTTCATCAACTTCACCGACATCACGGCTGCTGACTATCCGTCGCGCGAGAAGCGCTTCGACGTGATCTATCACTTCCTGTCACCGACCCTGAACGCGCGGATCCGGCTCAAGGCGCAGGCCGACGAGACCACCCAGGTGCCGTCGCTGATCGAATTGTTCCCCGGCGCCGACTGGTTCGAGCGCGAGGCCTACGACCTCTACGGCGTGTTCTTCGTCGGCCATCCCGACATGCGCCGCATCCTCACCGATTACGCGTTCGAGGGCCATCCGCTGCGCAAGGACTTCCCGACCACGGGTTTCGTCGAGGTCCGCTACGACGACCAGGAGAAGCGGGTGGTGTACGAACCCGTCCGGCTCAACCAGGAATTCCGCAAGTTCGATTTTCTCTCGCCATGGGAAGGGGCGGACTATCCGGTCCTTCCGGGAGATGAAAAAGCGGGACCGAAGGTCTGATCATGAACGAGCAACCTGAAAATCTCCGCAACTTCACCATCAACTTCGGGCCGCAGCATCCGGCCGCGCACGGCGTGCTGCGTCTGGTGCTGGAGCTGGACGGCGAAGTCGTCGCGCGCGTCGATCCGCATATCGGCCTGCTTCACCGCGGCACCGAGAAGCTGATCGAGCAGAAGACCTACCTCCAGGCGATCCCTTACTTCGACCGCCTCGACTACGTCGCGCCGATGAACCAGGAGCACGCCTTCTGCATGGCGGCTGAAAAGCTGCTCGGCATCGAGGTGCCGCGCCGCGGCCAGCTCATCCGCGTGCTCTATTGCGAGATCGGTCGCATCCTGTCGCATCTGCTCAACGTCACCACGCAGGCGATGGACGTCGGCGCGCTGACCCCGCCGCTGTGGGGCTTCGAAGAGCGCGAGAAGCTGATGGTGTTCTACGAGCGCGCCTCGGGCAGCCGTATGCATGCGGCTTACTTCCGCGTCGGCGGCGTGCATCAGGACCTGCCGCAGAAGCTGGTCGACGACATCGAGGCCTGGTGCGATCCGTTCCTGAAGGTCGTGGACGACCTCGACCGCCTGCTCACCGCCAACCGCATCTTCAAGCAGCGCAACGTCGATATCGGTGTGGTGCCCCTGAAGGAAGCCTGGGAGTGGGGCTTCTCGGGCGTGATGGTGCGCGGCTCGGGCGCGGCCTGGGACCTGCGCAAGTCGCAGCCCTATGAATGCTATGCCGAGATGGATTTCGACATTCCGATCGGCAAGAACGGCGACTGCTACGACCGCTACCTGATCCGCATGGAAGAGATGCGGCAGTCCATCCGCATCATGAAGCAGTGCATCCAGAAGCTGAACGCGCCCGACGGGAAGGGCCCCGTTGTCGTCGCCGACAACAAGGTCGCGCCGCCGCGCCGTGGCGAGATGAAGCGCTCGATGGAAGCCTTGATCCACCACTTCAAGCTCTACACCGAGGGCGTCCACGTGCCGGCCGGCGAAGTCTATGCCGCGGTCGAGGCACCCAAGGGCGAGTTCGGCGTCTATCTGATCTCCGACGGCACCAACAAACCGTACAAGTGCAAGATCCGCGCGCCGGGCTTTGCGCATCTGCAGGCGATGGATCACATCTGCCGCGGCCATCTGCTCGCCGACGTCTCGGCGATCCTCGGCTCGCTCGACATCGTGTTCGGAGAGGTCGATCGGTGATGGGGCAGCAGGCGCCAATCCAGTTTGACCGCGCCTCGGGGGCCCTTGAAGGGGCCAACCTGTGGGAGCGGACGGCTGCCTTGGCGCTGGTGACGGGATCGAAGATCTCCTCGCACTTCTCGCATATGGGCTACATCGCCTGCGCGAATTTGCTGCGGAAGACGCTGCCCGAGCGCAACATCGCGATCAGGCTCAATCCCGACGCCGTGTTCGAATTCCCTTACGGCGACGGCTATTGGAGCAAGCTGCTCAACCGCTCGTACAACTATGAAGACGAGCTCGAGCTCTTGTTCGCCGACTCCGTCGACGTCGACTACACGCTGCTCGATTGCGGTGCCAATTACGGCTATTGGTCGGTGCTGGTGTCGAGCAAGCCGTTCGGCTCGCACAAGGCGATCGCGATCGAGCCATCGGGGCAGAACTATCCGAAGCTCGCCAACAACGCGCGCGTCAACGGCAATCGCTTCGAGACCATGAAATGCGCGATCGGCGCCACCCGCGGCACCGCGCGCCTGTCAGGCACCAAGCACGAGGCCTTCAGCATCGCCGGCGATCCCTCCGCGGGCGGTGAGGAGGTGCCGGTCATCGCTCTCGACAATCTGATCGAGGACGGCAAGGTCGCAAGCGCCGGCAAGTACCTGATCAAGCTCGATGTCGAGGGCGTCGAGATCGAGGCGATCAAGGGCGGCGCGCGTCTTCTCCAGGCCGACAGCGTCATCATGTGCGAGGAGCACGGCAGCGACCGCTCTCATGCGGTGTCGCGCTTCATCCTCGAGCAGACCCCGCTGAAGCTGATCGTGTTCGATCCGCGCAGCAACCGCATGGAGACCGTGACCGAGCTGTCGATCCTCGACCGCATCAAGGTCTCGACCCACGTCGGCTACAACGTTTTCGGCACCGCAAGCGCATTTTGGCAGGACAGGATCGAAGCCCTGAATGCGAAAACAGCGCGCCGCATGCAGTGAGAGATTGAAGAGATGTCCGTTCGCCGACTAGCACCGAAGGAAGTACAGCCCGCGAGCTTTGCGTTCACGGATGAGAACCTCGCGTTCGCCAAGCAGCAGATCGCGAAATATCCGGCGGGACGTCAGGCCTCCGCCGTCATCGCCATCCTCTGGCGTGCCCAGGAGCAGCACGACGGCTGGGTCTCGGAAGCCGCGATCCGCGTCATCGCCGACATGCTCGACATGCCCTACATCCGCGTGCTCGAAGTCGCGACCTTCTACACGATGTTCCAGCTCGCCCCCGTCGGAAAGAAGGCCCACGTCCAGGTCTGCGGCACCACGCCGTGCCGCCTGCGCGGCGCCGAGGATCTTATCCACGTCTGCGAACACCGCATCCATCACGAGCCCTTCCATCTCTCCAAGGACGGCAATTTCAGCTGGGAGGAGGTCGAGTGCCTCGGTGCCTGCGTGAACGCGCCGATGGTGCTGATCGGCAAGGACACTTATGAGGACCTGACCAAGGAAAGCTTCGGCAAGGTGCTCGACGGTTTCGCTTCGGGCAATCCGCCCAAACCCGGTCCGCAGAACGGCCGCCAGTTCTCGGCGCCGATCACCGGGCCGACCACGCTGAAGGAGAGCACCTGATGGGTGATCTCTCGCAGCCTTCCGTGCAGGGGAGCGGTGCCATGAAAAAGTGGGGCTTCATCGCGTTGCACGCCGCCGTGGCGGCCGCTTTCATTTTCCTGCTGCAGCGTTTCAGCCTGAACGCGTCGCTGGAATCCAGTCTGCTCTGGGCGCTGACCTTCGCCGTCTGCGCCGCCGGACTTGCTTACAAGCAGACCATTCGTTGATCGGAAAGCACTGATATGCTCGAGGACAAGGACCGCATCTTCAAGAACCTCTACGGCCTCCATGATTGGGGGCTCGAGGGTGCGCGGCGCCGCGGCGCCTGGGATGGCACCAAGAACATCATCGACAAGGGCCGCGACTGGATCATCAACGAGATGAAGGCGTCGGGCCTGCGCGGCCGCGGCGGCGCCGGCTTCCCGACCGGTCTGAAATGGTCGTTCATGCCGAAGGAATCGACCGACGGCCGGCCGAGCTATCTCGTCGTCAATGCCGACGAATCCGAGCCCGGCACCTGCAAGGATCGCGAGATCATGCGGCACGATCCGCATCTCCTGATCGAGGGCTGCCTGATCGCGAGCTGCGCGATGAACGCGCATGCCTGCTACATCTATGTCCGCGGCGAGTTCATCCGCGAGCGTGAGCACCTGCAGGCCGCGATCGACCAGGCCTATGAAGCCAAGCTGGTCGGCAAGGATAACGTCAATGGCTGGCCGTTCGACATCTACGTCGCCCACGGCGCCGGCGCCTATATCTGCGGCGAGGAAACCGCGCTGCTCGAAAGCCTCGAAGGCAAGAAGGGTCAGCCCCGCTTGAAGCCGCCGTTCCCGGCCAATGTCGGCCTGTTCGGCTGCCCGACCACCGTCAACAACGTCGAGTCCATCGCGGTCGCGCCCGACATCCTGCGCCGCGGCGCGGCGTGGTTTGCCGGCATCGGTCGTCCGAACAATGTCGGCACGAAGCTCTTCTGCATCTCCGGCCATGTCGAGCGGCCCTGCAACGTCGAAGAGGCCATGGGCATTCCGTTCCGTGAGCTGATCGACAAGCATTGCGGCGGCATCCGCGGCGGCTGGGACAACCTCAAGGCCGTGATCCCCGGCGGCTCGTCGGTGCGCATGGTACCGGCCGAGCAGATCATCGACACGCCCATGGATTTCGACAGTCTGAGCAAGCTCCGCTCGGGCCTCGGCACCGCGGCCGTGATCGTGATGGACAAGTCGACTGACCTGATCCGCGCCATCGCCCGCATCTCCTATTTCTACAAGCATGAGAGCTGCGGCCAGTGCACGCCGTGCCGCGAGGGCACAGGCTGGATGTGGCGCGTGCTCACCCGCATGGCCGAAGGCCGCGCCCACAAGCGCGAGATCGACATGCTGCTCGAGGTGACGAAGCAGGTCGAAGGCCACACCATCTGCGCGCTCGGCGATGCCGCGGCATGGCCGATCCAGGGCCTGATCGCGCATTTCCGTCACGAGATCGAAGCGCGTATCGACCAGTATTCGCATAAGGCCGATGTTGACGATATCGGCGTCCGCGATCCCGTGAACATGGTCGCGGCGGAGTAAGAAGAATGACCAAGCTCATCATCGACGGCAAAGAGATCGATGTGCCCGCCGAGTTCACGCTGCTTCAGGCGTGCGAGGCGGCCGGCGCCGAGATTCCGCGCTTCTGCTATCACGAGCGGCTGTCGATCGCCGGCAATTGCCGGATGTGCCTCGTCGAGGTGAAGGGCGGCCCGAAGCCGGTCGCAAGCTGCGCCTGGGGTGTGCGCGACTGCCGTCCGGGCCCGAAGGGCGAGCCGCCGGAGATCTCCACGCGTTCGCCGATGGTGAAGAAGGCGCGCGAAGGCGTGATGGAATTCCTTCTGATCAACCATCCGCTGGACTGCCCGATCTGCGACCAGGGCGGCGAGTGCGACCTGCAGGACCAGGCGATGGGCTATGGTGTCGACACCAGCCGCTTCGCCGAGAATAAGCGCGCGGTCGAGGACAAATATCTCGGCGCGCTGGTCAAGACCTCGATGAACCGCTGCATCCAGTGCACGCGCTGCGTCCGCTTCTCGGCGGAAGTCGCCGGCGCGCCCGAGATGGGCGCCACCGGGCGCGGCGAGGATATGGAGATCACGACCTATCTCGAGCACGCGCTGACCTCGGAGCTTCAAGGCAATCTCGTCGACATCTGCCCGGTCGGCGCACTGACCTCAAAACCCTATGCGTTTGCCGCGCGTCCCTGGGAGCTCGGCAAGACCCAGTCGATCGACGTGATGGACGGCGTCGGGTCTGCGATCCGCGTCGACACCCGCGGCCGCGAGGTCATGCGCGTGCTGCCGCGCATCAACGAGGCCGTCAACGAGGAGTGGATCTCCGACAAGACCCGCCACGTCGTCGACGGCCTGCGCACCCAGCGTCTCGACCGGCCCTATATCCGTGAAGCCGGCAAGCTGCGCGCGGCGAGCTGGACCGAAGCCTTTGGCGCGATCGCTGCGAAAGCGGCGCGTACTGACGGCAAGCGCATCGGCGCGATCGCGGGCGATCTCGCCGGCGTCGAGGAGATGTTCGCGCTGAAGGATCTTCTCGCCAAGTTCGGCTCGACCAATATGGCGGTGCAGGGTGGCGACGCCTTCGACCCCGCGCTCGGCCGCGGCTCCTACATCTTCAACCCGACGCTGGTGGGTGTGGAGCAGGCGGATGCGCTGCTCATCATCGGCGCGAACCCGCGGAAAGAGGCGGCCGTGTTCAACGCCCGCATCCGCAAGCGCTGGCGTGCCGGCGGCTTCAAGGTCGGCGTGATCGGCGCCAAGGTCGATCTGACCTACGATTACGATCACCTCGGCGCGGGCACTGAAACGCTCGGTGAGCTGGCGGCCGGCAAGCACTCCTTCATGGACGTGCTGAAGAACGCCAAGCATCCGATCATCCTGGTCGGCGCGGGCGCGGCCTCGCGTCACGACGGCGCCGCCATTCTCGCGAGCGCCGCCAAGCTCGCGCTCGATGTCGGTGCGGTCAAGGACGGCTGGAACGGCTTTGGCGTGCTGCACGAGAGCGCTTCGCGCGTCGGTGCGCTCGATATCGGCTTCTCCGCAACCGGCGGGGGCCTGAACGCTGCGCAGATGACCACGTTCGGCACGCTGGATTTGCTGTTCCTGCTCGGCGCCGACGAGATCAACGCGCCTGATGGTACCTTCGTTGTCTATATCGGCACCCATGGTGACCGCGGCGCGCATCGCGCCGACGTGATCCTGCCGGCGGCCGCCTATACCGAGAAGTCCGCGATCTACGTCAACACCGAAGGCCGCGTGCAGATGACGGGCCGCGCCGCGTTCCCGCCGGGCGAAGCCCGCGAGGACTGGGCGATCGTCCGCGCGCTGTCGGAGGCACTTGGCAAGAAGCTCGGCTATGACTCGCTTTCGGCGCTGCGCCAGGCGATCTTCAAGGCCGTGCCGCATCTGATCCGCCTCGACCAGATCGAGGCCGGCTCGGCCGACCAGATCAAGAAGCTGGCGGGGAAGGGCGGTTCGCCCGAGAAGGCGCCGTTCAAGCCGCTGGTCGAGGACTTCTATTTGACCAACCCAATCGCGCGTGCATCCGCCGTGATGGCGGAATGTTCGCGCCTCGCCTCCGGGCACATGCTGACCGCAGCGGAGTGAGCGTGATCTGATGGAATTCTTCGAAAGCGCATTCTGGACCGGGTTCCTCTGGCCGCTGATCATCATGGTCGCGGAGAGCGTGCTGGTGCTCGTCGTCCTGCTCGTGGCGATCGCCTACATCCTGCTCGCCGATCGCAAGATCTGGGCGGCGGTGCAGATCCGGCGCGGCCCGAACGTGGTCGGCCCCTGGGGCCTGCTGCAGTCCTTCGCTGACTTGCTGAAGTTCGTGCTGAAGGAGCCGATCATTCCGGCCGGCGCCAACAAGGGCGTGTTCCTGCTGGCGCCGTTGGTCTCATGCGTGCTCGCGCTCGCCGCCTGGGCGGTGATCCCGACCAATCTCGGCTGGGTGATCTCCGACATCAATGTCGGCATCCTCTTCATCTTCGCGATCTCGTCGCTGTCGATCTACGGCATCATCATGGCCGGCTGGTCGTCGAACTCGAAGTACCCATTCCTGGCCGCGCTGCGCTCGGCGGCGCAGATGGTCTCCTATGAAGTCTCGATCGGCTTCGTCATCATCACGGTGCTGCTCTGCGCCGGCACGCTGAACCTGTCGGCCGTGGTCGAGGCCCAGCATGTCCGCGGCCTTGCCAGCCTGATCGGGCTGCCGCAGCTCACCATCCTGAACTGGTATGTGTGGCCGCTGTTCCCGATGTTCGTGATCTTCTACGTCTCGGCGCTGGCGGAAACCAACCGTCCGCCCTTCGACCTCGTGGAAGCCGAATCCGAGCTCGTCGCCGGCTTCATGGTCGAATACGGCTCGACCCCGTATCTGCTGTTCATGCTCGGCGAGTACGTTGCGATCGTCACGATGTGCGCGATGGCGACGATCCTGTTCCTCGGAGGCTGGCTGCCGCCGGTCGATCTGCCGCCCTTCAACTGGGTGCCGGGGATCATCTGGTTCTCGCTCAAAGTCTTCTTCATGTTCTTCCTGTTCGCGATGGCAAAGGCGATCGTGCCGCGCTACCGCTACGACCAACTGATGCGCCTCGGCTGGAAGGTGTTCCTGCCGCTGTCGCTGGCGATGGTGGTCGTGGTGGCTGGCGTGCTGCATTTCGCCGGCATCGCGCCGAAGTGAGGGCCGTCATGGGTATCAACATCAACGCCACTGCACGCTCGCTTCTGCTGTCGGAATTCGTCTCGGCGTTCTTCCTCGCCATGCGCTATTTCTTCCAGCCGAAGCCGACCCTGAACTATCCGTTCGAGAAGGGCCCGATCTCGCCGCGCTTCCGCGGTGAGCATGCGCTGCGCCGCTATCCGAACGGCGAAGAGCGCTGCATCGCCTGCAAGCTGTGTGAAGCGGTCTGTCCCGCGCAGGCCATCACCATCGAGGCCGGCCCCCGCCGCAACGACGGCACCCGCCGCACCGTGCGCTACGACATCGACATGGTGAAATGCATCTATTGCGGCCTCTGCCAGGAGGCCTGTCCGGTCGACGCCATCGTCGAAGGTCCGAACTTCGAGTTCGCGACCGAGACCCGCGAGGAACTGTTCTATGACAAGGCCAAGCTGCTCGCCAACGGCGACCGCTGGGAACGCGAGATCGCGAAAGCGATCGAGCTCGACGCGCCGTACCGGTGAGGTGAGGGCATGATCCTTCCCGCGCTGTTCTTCTATCTCTTCGCCGGCGTCTGTGTCGCCTCGGCCGTGATGGTGATTGTCTCGCGCAATCCCGTGCACTCCGTGCTGTACCTGATCCTGGCCTTCGTCAACGCCTCCGGCCTGTTCGTGCTGATGGGCGCCGAGTTCCTGGCGATGATCCTGATCGTCGTCTATGTCGGCGCGGTCGCGGTGCTGTTCCTGTTCGTGATCATGATGCTCGACGTGGACTTCACCGAGCTGCGCGAGGGCTTCATCGAGTACCTGCCGGTCGGCCTCGTCATCGGCGGCATCTTCCTGTTCGAGCTGCTGCTCACCGTCGGCTTCTGGGTCATCAACCCCGGCGTCGCCAAGACGATCACGGCGGCGATCCCGACCAACGTCTCGAACACCGAGGCGCTGGGTCTGGTGCTCTATACGAAGTACATCCACTACTTCCAGCTCTCGGGCATGGTGCTGCTGGTCGCCATGATCGGCGCCATCGTGCTGACGCTGCGGCACAAGGCGAGCGTGAAGCGGCAGGACATCAACGTTCAGAACGCGCGCACGCCCGAAATGGCGATGGCGATGCGCAAGGTGGCGCCGGGGCAGGGGCTCCAGGACTCTGATGCGGCGGAGTGGGTGAAATGACGATCGGGCTCGGACACTATCTTGCGGTCGGTGCGATCCTGTTCACGCTCGGGATCCTCGGCATCTTCCTGAACCGCAAGAACATCATCGTCATCCTGATGTCGATCGAGCTGATCCTGCTCTCGGTCAACATCAACCTCGTGGCGTTCTCGACCTTCCTCGGCGACATCGTCGGCCAGGTCTTCGCGCTTCTGGTGCTGACGGTTGCGGCTGCGGAAGCCGCGATCGGTCTCGCCATCCTGGTGGTCTATTTCCGCAACCGCGGCTCGATCGCGGTTGAGGACGTCAATCTGATGAAGGGCTGAGCTCAGTCATGGTTCAGGCAATCGTTTTCCTGCCGCTGCTGGGCGCCATCTTGGCCGGCCTGATCGCGCTGTTCGGCGCGCATGCCCGCAACCCCTCGGGCGACGAGGTCGAGCATCACGGCGACCACGGTCACGGCGCCGCCCACGCGTCGGCGGCGCATGACGACCATGGTCACGACGATCATGGTCACGACGACCACGGCCCGGCCGAACCGCCGGCGGCGGGCTCGCGCGGGGCGGAGCTGATCACCACGGCGCTCTTGTTCGTGTCGGCGGCGCTGTCCTGGATGACGCTGGTCGATGTCGGCTTCATGCATCACGACATGCGGATTCCGTTGTTGCCGTGGATCCAGTCGGGCGATCTCCAGGTCTACTGGAGCTTGCGGGTCGACACGCTCACCGCCGTGATGCTGGTGGTGGTGACCACCGTGTCCTCGCTCGTGCACCTCTATTCCATCGGCTACATGGACGAGGACCCGTATCGGCCGCGCTTCTTCGGCTACCTCTCGCTGTTCACCTTCGCCATGCTGATGCTGGTGACGGCGGACAACCTCGTGCAGCTGTTCTTCGGCTGGGAAGGCGTGGGTCTGGCCAGCTATCTGCTGATCGGCTTCTGGTACCAGAAGCCGTCGGCGAACGCCGCCGCGATCAAGGCCTTCGTGGTCAACCGCGTCGGCGATTTCGGTTTCGCGCTGGGCATCTTCGCGATCTTCATGCTGACCAGCTCGACCGATTTCGAGACGATCTTCCATGCCGCGCCTGGCCTCACCGGCAAGACCATCAACTTCCTCGGCTGGCACGCGGATGCGCTGACCCTGACCTGCCTGTTGCTGTTCATGGGCGCGATGGGCAAGTCGGCGCAGTTCCTGCTGCACACTTGGTTGCCGGACGCGATGGAAGGACCGACGCCTGTGTCGGCGCTGATCCACGCCGCGACCATGGTCACCGCGGGCGTCTTCATGGTGGCGCGCCTGTCGCCGCTGTTCGAGCTCGCCCCGAATGCGCAGGCTGTCGTGATGTTCTTCGGCGCCACCACGGCGTTCTTCGCTGCGACCATCGGCCTCGTCCAGAACGACATCAAGCGCATCGTCGCCTATTCGACCTGTTCGCAGCTCGGCTACATGTTCGTGGCGATGGGAGCAGGGGCCTATTCGGTCGGAATGTTCCATCTGTTCACGCACGCCTTCTTCAAGGCGCTGCTGTTCTTGGGCTCCGGCTCGGTGATCTACGCGATGCACCACGAGCAGGACATCCGCAACATGGGCGGGCTCTGGAAGAAGATTCCCTACACCTATGCGGTGATGGTGGTCGGCACGCTTGCGCTCACCGGCTTCCCGCTCACCGCCGGCTACTTCTCCAAGGACGCGATCATCGAATCCGCTTACGCCGCGCACAATCCGTTTGCGATGTACGGCTTCCTGATGACGGTCGTCGCCGCCGGCCTGACCTCGTTCTACTCCTGGCGCCTGATCTTCAAGACCTTCCACGGCGAGCCGCATGACGAGCATCACTACGAAGCCGCACATGAGGCCCCGATCTGGATGCTGATCCCGATCGGCGTGCTCGCGGTCGGCTCGATCATTGCGGGCTTCCCGTTCAAGGAGCTGTTCGCAGGTCACGGCATCGAGGAGTTCTTCCGCGAGTCCGTGAAGATGAACCCGCACATCATCGAGGAGATGCACCACATCCCCGAGACCATCGCCGTCCTGCCGACGGTGATGATGGTGCTGGGCTTCCTCGTCTCGTACCTGTTCTACATCCGCCGGCCGTACATCCCTGTGCAGCTCGCTAAAGAGCAGCCGATGCTGTACCAGTTCCTGCTCAACAAATGGTACTTCGACGAGCTCTACGACGTCATCTTCGTCCGTCCGGCGAAGTGGATCGGCTATCAGCTCTGGAAGAAGGGCGACGGCTTCATCATCGACGGCCTCGGTCCCGACGGCGTCTCGGCCCGCGTGCTGGACGTCACCCGCAACGTCGTGAAGATCCAGACCGGCTATCTCTATCACTACGCATTCGCCATGCTGATCGGCGCCGCCGGCCTGATCACCTGGTTCATGTTCGGCTTTGGAGGCCAGTAAATGACAACCTGGCCCATCTTATCGGTCACGACGTTCCTGCCCCTGGTCGGCGCGCTGATCGTCTATCTCAGCCGCGGCGATGACGAGGCGGCCAAGCGCAACTCGCGCTGGATCGCGCTCTGGACCACGCTGATCACCTTCGCGGTGTCGGTGATCCTGGTCATGCGCTTCGATCCGGCGAATCCCGACTTCCAGTTCGTCGAGAAGGCGAACTGGCTCGCGACCGGGATCACCTACCACATGGGCGTCGACGGCATTTCGCTGCCGCTGGTGATCCTCACCACCGCCGTGATGCCGTTCTGCATCATCGCGAGCTGGAAGGCGATCACCAACCGCGTCCGCGAATACATGATGGCGTTCCTGATTCTGGAAACGCTGATGATCGGCACCTTCTCGGCGCTCGATCTCGTGCTGTTCTACCTGTTCTTCGAAGGCGGCCTGATCCCGATGTTCCTGATCATCGGCGTCTGGGGCGGTCCGCGCCGGGTCTACGCGTCGTTCAAGTTCTTCCTCTACACGTTGCTCGGCTCGGTGCTGATGCTGCTCGCCATCATGGCGCTGTACTGGAATGGCGGCACCACCGACATTCCGACCCTGATGCACACCGCCGTGCCGCGCTCGCTGCAGACCTGGGCCTGGCTCGCTTTCTTCGCCTCGTTTGCGGTGAAGATGCCGATGTGGCCGGTGCACACCTGGCTCCCCGACGCGCACGTCGAGGCGCCGACGGCCGGCTCCGTGGTCCTCGCCGCGATCCTGCTGAAGATGGGCGGCTACGGCTTCCTGCGCTTCTCGCTGCCGATGTTCCCGCTGGCGTCGCACGACTTCGCGCCGCTGATCTTCACGCTCTCGGCCATCGCCATCATCTACACCTCGCTGGTGGCGCTGATGCAGGAGGACATGAAGAAGCTGATCGCGTACTCCTCGGTCGCGCATATGGGCTTCGTCACCATGGGCATCTTCGCCGGCACCATGCAGGGCGTTGCCGGCGGCGTGTTCCAGATGATCTCGCACGGCATCGTCTCCGGCGCGCTGTTCCTCTGCGTCGGCGTTGTCTACGACCGCCTGCACACCCGCGAGATCGCGGCCTATGGCGGCCTCGTCAACCGGATGCCGCTCTACGCGCTGACCTTCATGATCTTCACCATGGCCAATGTCGGTCTGCCCGGCACATCAGGCTTCGTCGGCGAGTTCATGACGCTGCTAGGCACCTTCAAGGTCTCGATCCCGACCGCGTTCTTCGCCACCTTCGGCGTGATCCTCTCGGCCGGCTACGCGCTGTGGCTCTACCGCAAGGTCGTGTTCGGGGCGCTGGTCAAGCCGTCGCTGGCGAGCATGAAGGATCTCACCTTCCGGGAGTGCCTGACGTTGTTCCCGATGATCGCGCTGACGATCCTGTTCGGGGTCTATCCGAAGCCGGTGCTCGACATGTCGGCTGCCTCGGTCCAGCAACTCGTCAACAACTACAACACCGCTGTGACGGCCGTGAAGGCCGCCGCACTGCTCCAGTGATCGGGCAGGTCAGGATATCGCCATGAGCTTTGAGACTGCAGGTTATCAACTGGCGCCGGTGCTGCCCGAGATCGTGCTCGCGATCGGCGCCATGGCTCTGCTGATGCTGGGCGCCTATCGCGGGCAGGAGACGACCGGTGCCGTCACCTCGCTGGCGGTCGTGCTTCTGGTCGTGGTCGGCGTGCTCGAATACATGCTGCCCGCGGGCAAGCAGGTGACCTTCGGCGGCAGCTTCATCGTCGACGACTTTGCCCGCTTTATGAAGATCCTGGCCCTGATCGGCTCGGCGGTGACGCTGGTGCTGTCGACCGAGTTCCTGTCCGACCCGTCGCGCCGCATCTTCGAATACGCCATCCTGGTGCTGCTCTCGACGCTCGGCATGATGGTGCTGATCTCGGCCGGCGACCTGATCTCGCTCTATCTCGGCCTCGAACTGATGTCGCTCGCGCTCTATGTCGTGGCGACCTCCAACCGCGACAACGCCAAGTCGACCGAAGCCGGCCTGAAGTATTTCGTGCTCGGCGCACTGTCCTCGGGCATGCTGCTGTACGGCGCCTCGCTGATCTACGGCTTCACCGGCACGGTCAGCTTCACCGGCATCGCGGCGGCCGCGACGGTCTCGAATGTCGGCCTCGTCTTCGGTCTGGTCTTCCTGCTCGTCGGCCTCTGCTTCAAGGTTTCGGCCGTGCCGTTCCACATGTGGACGCCTGACGTCTACGAGGGCGCGCCGACCCCGGTCACCGCCTTCTTCGCGTCGGCGCCGAAGGTCGCCGCGCTTGCCGTGTTCACCCGCGTCACGCTCACCGCTTTCCCGGGCATCGTCTCGCAGTGGCAGCAGATCCTGGTGTTCGTGGCGATCGCCTCGATGGCGCTGGGCTCCTTCGCCGCGATCGGCCAGAGCAACATCAAGCGCCTGATGGCTTATTCCTCGATCGGCCACATGGGTTTTGCTCTGGTCGGCCTTGCCTCCGGCACGGTCGAAGGCGCGCAGGGCGTCCTGATGTACATCGTGATCTATGTCGCGATGACGCTGGGCTCGTTCTCGATCATCCTCGCCATGCGCCGCAACGGACAGGCGGTCGAGCAGATCAGCGATTTCGCCGGCCTGTCGCGCACCAATCCGCTGCTCGCCTTCATGTTCGCGATGCTGCTGTTCTCGCTCGCGGGCATTCCGCCGCTCGCGGGCTTCTTCGCCAAATGGTACGTCTTCGTCGCCGCCATCAAGGCGAACCTGTTCACGCTCGCCGTCGTTGGCGTGCTGACCAGCGTGGTCGGCGCCTACTATTACCTCGCCATCGTCAAGACGATGTATTTCGACGAGCCGGCCGGCCAGGTCGATCCGGTGCGCGTCGAGGTGAAGACGGTGCTGGCAGTCTTTGGCCTGTTCAACATCCTGTTCGCGCTGTTCGCAGGTCCCGTGGTGAGCGTCGCCTCCGCCGCGGCAAAGTCGCTGTTCTAGGATGGGGTTCGCGCTCGGTCCTCGCGCATCCTCCGCGGGCTACAGGCTCGCGGCGTTCGAGCAGACCGGCTCGACCAATACCGAGGCGATCGAGCACGCCAGGCGCGGCGAGCGCGGCCCGATGTGGTTCGTCACGTCGGAGCAGACGGCCGGCCGCGGCCGCCGTCAGCGCGCCTGGATCGCGCCGCGCGGCAATCTCGCCGCCAGCATCCTCGAAGTCATGGACGTCGCGCCTGCCGTCGCCGCCACCCTCGGCTTTGCAGCCGGGCTGGCGGAGGAGGCCGCGCTGGAGAAGGTCAGCCTGGAGGCCGCACTCCGCCTCGGCCCCGATCGTCCGCGCTATGCCCTGAAATGGCCCAACGACGTTTTGGCCGGTGGCAAGAAGCTCGTCGGCATTGGCCTCGAAGCCGAAGCCATCGGTGACCGCCTGGCCGTCGTGGTCGGCATCGGCACCAATGTCGTCGCAGCGCCCGAGGGCACGCCGACGCCCGCGGTGTCGCTGGCCGCGCTCGGGGTGCAGATCAGTGCGGAGGAGCTGTTCTCGGCGCTCTCCGACGCCTGGGTCGAGTTCCGCGGCATCTGGGACAATGGAAGCGGCTTTGCCGAGATCCGCAAGCTGTGGCTGGAGCGCGCCGCGGGACTCGGCGAGCGGGTCGCAATCCACACGGGAGCGATGACGCTGGAAGGCATTTTTGACACGATCGACGACACCGGCTGCCTGATCGTCCGCACTGCGGAGGGCCGCCGCGTGCCGGTGGCCGCGGGTGAGGTGTTCTTTGGCTCGGCCGCGTCCGTAGGAGCTGCGTGATGGCCAAGCCCGACGAACTGGTGTTTGCGCCGCTGGGCGGCGTCGGCGAGATCGGCATGAACCTGTCGATCTACGGCCTCGGCAACCGCCAGCAGCGCGCCTGGATGGCGGTCGACCTCGGCGTCTCCTTCGGCGATGAGGAGCACCTGCCGGGTATCGACCTGATCATGCCCGACATCAGCTTCCTGGAGAAGGAACGCAAGAACCTGATGGGCCTGGTGCTGACCCACGCCCATGAGGACCATTTCGGCGCCATCATCGACCTCTGGCCGAAGCTGAAATGCCCGATCTACGCGACGCAGTTCAGTGCGGCCCTGTTCGAGGCCAAATGCGCCGCCGAGCGCAACGCGCCGAAGATCCCGGTGACGGTGGTGCCGTCCGGCGGCCGCGTCGATGTCGGCCCGTTCAACGTCGAGTTCATTCCCGTCGCGCACTCCATTCCCGAAGCGCACGCGCTGGCGATCCACACCGAAGCCGGCACGGTGCTGCATACCGGCGACTGGAAGATCGACCCGACCCCGACCCTGGGCAGCCCGACCGACGAGAAGCGGCTGCGCGAGCTCGGCGAGGAAGGCGTGCTCGCCTTGATCGGCGATTCCACCAACGCGGTGCGCGATGGCCGTTCACCCTCGGAAGCCGAGGTCGCCCGGACCATCATCGACCTCGTGAAATCAGCCAAGGGCCGCGTTGCGGTCACGACCTTCGCCTCCAACGTCGCGCGCATCAAGGCCGTCGCTGCTGCTGCCAAGGCTGCCGACCGCGAGGTCGTCGTGGTCGGTCGCGCCATGGAGCGCGTGGTGCAGGTCGCGCGTGAATGCGGCTATCTCGACGGCGTGCAGAATTTCCGCTCACCCGAGGTCTACGGCCATCTGCCGCAGGACAAGGTGCTGGCGCTGTGCACCGGCAGCCAGGGCGAGCCGCGCGCGGCGCTGGCGCGCATCGCCAATGACGACCATCCCGAGATCACGCTCAATCGCGGCGACAGCGTCATCTTCTCCTCGCGCACCATCCCGGGCAACGAGAAGGCGGTCGGCTCGATCATCAACAATCTCGTGCTGCAGGGCGTCGAGATCATCACCGATCGCGACCATCTGGTCCACGTCTCCGGCCATCCTCGCCGCGACGAATTGCGCGACATGATTGGCTGGGTGAAGCCGCAGCTCCTGATCCCGGTCCACGGCGAGGCGCTGCATCTGAACGAGCACGCCAAGCTGGCGCGCGCCGCCGGCGTGCCGCGCGTGCTGGTGGTCCGCAACGGCGACCTGATCAAGCTCGGCCCGGGCGATCCCGGCATCATTGGCGAAGTGCCTTCCGGCCGCCTCTACAAGGACGGCACGATCCTGGAGGACTCCAAGTCCCGCGCCGTGGTCGAGCGGCGGCGCATGGCGTTTTCCGGCTGTGCCTTCGTCGCCATCGCCATGACCGAGCAGGGCGAGCTGGCCGACGATCCCGAGGTCGATCTCGTGGGTATCCCCGAGAAGAACAGGGCAGGCGAGCCCTTCGACGACCTCGTCTTCGATGCCGTGGTCTCCACCATCGAGGGCCTGCCGAAGGCGCGCCGCCGCGACGCCGACGCATTGGGCGAGTCGGTGCGACGTGCTGTCCGGGCCGTGATCAACGAACATTGGGGCAAAAAGCCCCCCTGTCTGGTACACGTACTGACAGTGTAAGGGGAGAAGACACATGCTGGGCCGGCTCAACCATGTCGCGATCGCGACCAAGGACGCCGTCAAGGCTGCCAGGATCTACGGCACGGCGTTCGGCGCTCAGATCTCGGAAGCCGTGCCGCTGCCCGAGCACGGCGTCATCACCGTGTTCGCGACGCTGCCCAACACCAAGATCGAATTCATCGAACCGCTCGGCGAGGCCTCGCCGATCGCAAAATTCGTCGAGCGTAACCCCGACGGCGGCATCCACCATGTCTGCTACGAGGTCGTCGACATCATCGCCTCGCGCGATACGCTGGTGAAGGAGGGCGCGCGGGTGCTCGGCGACGGCGTGCCGAAGATCGGGGCCCATGGCAAGCCGGTGCTGTTCCTGCATCCGAAGGATTTTTCCGGCGCGCTGGTCGAGATCGAGCAGGCATAAGGCCGAACCATGGCCATCCAGATCTCAACCGCGATCGCAATCTACTTCGTCATCTGGTGGGTCGCGCTGTTCCTGACGCTGCCGTTCGGCGTGCGCAGCCAGCACGAAGATGGCGTCGGTGCGCCCGGCACCGACCCCGGCGCGCCGATCCTGACGCGGATGGGCCGCAAGCTGATCTGGACCACCATCATCTCGGCGATCATCTACGGCCTCGGCATGGTCGCCTATCACGCCGGATATCTCTCGATCGAGCGCCTGTCGAAATTGATGGGAATGCCTTTCTAGACGTTCTTGCTAGACGTTTTTGCCGACGACATTGTTTGGGGGAACGAATGATTTTTCAGAGGATCGTCATTGCACTTCTGGTGCTGATCGTCGCCGGCATTGGTACCATCGGCTATTTCGAATGGCGGATGGCCGCGCAGGTGCGCACCCTGAAGGCGTTCGTCGAGGGCTACGTCTTCAACGAAGCCGTGATGGCCTGCGAGCAGGCCAAGAGCTCGACGCCATTCAAATGGAACGGGGGCAAGAGCACCTCGGTGATCGGCCTGAACTCGGCCAAGCTGGACAAATACACGGTCAGCGCCAGCTACACGCTGGTGGCGGACAGCGTCTATTGTGATTACGATCCGATCAAAAGAAAGGCCGAGATCGGCTCCAGCTTTTTGGAGCGGGAGTAACGATCCGGCGCTGGTAGGCATGAGCGCGCCGCCGCCCGCTCGATGCGGCGCGAGTTCGCGCACGCCCGATCAGCTGCTCACGCAGGCGGGCTAGATCGCTCGGCGTTGTCGGCCGGCGATGAGCCCGTAGACGAACAGCACAATGATCGCGCCGACGACCGCACCGATCAGTCCCGCGCCTTCTTCGGCACGATACCAGCCGAGCGCCTGCCCGAGGTAAGTCGCAACGAAGGCGCCGACGATCCCGAGGATGGTCGTCAGGATGAAGCCGGACGGCTCGTTGTCGCCAGGCATGATGAACTTGGCGATCACGCCGGCGACGAAGCCGATGATGATTGTCCAGAGAAGACCCATTTCCACACCTCTTCCAGGTTAAGCGGCAACAGCTATGCCTCAGGCAGACGTCCATCCGGCGTGTATTTGTCGACCGCCGAGGGCAATTCCCGCGATAGCCTTGTAAGGATCTCGTCTTGGGAAAGCCCCGTCTGCTGTTCGAGCTTCTCCAGCACGTCCGAGCCGATGGCATTCCTCAGCTCAGGCGACGAAATCTCCTTGTTGGGTCCGGGCTTGACCCATGAATCGGCGACTTCACCCTGGCCGTTCTGGTTGAACCGCTCCAGGAGCTCGCCAAGGCCGCCATTGAGCAGACCCCCGATCCCGCCTGCGCCGAGCATGCCGCCCAGATTGCCGAGCGCTCCCCCGGGCGGCTGCTGACCGCCCGCGGACGAGCCGCCGGTCGCGCCTTTCAGCAGCTCAGCCAGCTTGTCGCGGTTCTGATAGCCGGCCATGGCCAGCATCGCTAGAAGGGCAGTCATGGAAGGCATCCCGCGGCTCATCGGTAACTCCTTTAAAATCTCAGAAACGCAAAACTGTCTCAGCCCGCTTGTGTTCCAAAAATCGGCAAATCGCGGGCTCGCGACCGCGCGCCCCGGCCTGGTCGTCCGACGCTAAGGACTTTGCATGCAACTGGTCCCGGGCGTCGCCAGCGACACAGGTGGCGGACCGCCTTGATTGCGTTTACGATCCGACCAAAAGAATGGCAGGGATCGCCCAAGCTTCCCAGAAGCGGGAGTTGCGACCAGGCCATGCCAAGCATGGGTGGGATCGTCATGACCGGGGACCGGGCGGGGGACTATCGAATTCTGCATGAAGCGGCGCTGCGGGATCATCTGGCAGGTCTTCCTGATATCGCCGCACTCCTGGGCGGCGAGCCGGCCTCCTGGGAGATCACCGAGGTCGGCGACGGCAATCTCAATCTCGTCTTCATCATGAAGGGCGCAAGCGGCGGCGTCGCCGTCAAACAGGCGCTGCCTTATGTCCGCCTCGTCGGCGAGAGCTGGCCGCTGCCGCTGTCGCGGGCCCATTACGAATATCTGGCTCTGTCCCGGCAGGCCCAGATCGCGCCCGGTCTCGTGCCGGCTTTGCTGCATCACAACGAGGCCCTGGCGCTGACGGTGATGGAGCTGCTCGAACCCCACATCATCATGCGCAAGGGGCTGGTTGCGGGAACGCAATACCCAGGCTTCGTCGGTGACATCACTACCTTCATGGCGCGAACGCTGTTCTTCACCTCCGACCTCGCGCTGTCCGCGGCCGAGAAGAAGGAGGGCATCGCCGCTTTCGCCGGCAACCACGCGCTCTGCAAGATCACCGAGGATCTGATCTTCACTGATCCTTACCGCATCGCCGAACAGAACCGCTGGACTGCGCCGTATCTCAATGCGCTCGCGGCAAGCCTGCGTGATGACATGGAGCTGCATGTTGCGATCTCCCGGCTGAAGCTGAAATTCATGGCAAGCCCCGAGGCGCTGCTCCATGGTGACCTCCACACCGGCTCGATCATGGTGACGGACCACCAGACGCGGGTGATCGATCCGGAATTTGCGTTCTATGGTCCGATGGGGTTCGACGTCGGGGCCGTGATCGCCAACCTTGTGATGGCCTATTTCGCCTCCGCCGGGCACGAGCGTGCGACGGGCGAGCGGGCCGCATTCGAGGCCTGGGTGCTGGAGACGGTCGAAAAGGTCTGGAGCGAGTTCGCCCGAAAGTTCCTTGACCTCTGGCGGGCGGAAGGCACTGGCGACGCCTATCCGGTCTCACTCTTTGCCGGCGCGCAGGGCGCCGCGCGCCTGGAGGCCGAGCGCCAAGCCTATCTGCACCGCCTGTTCGCCGACACGGTCGGCTTCGCGGCCGCAAAGACCATCCGCCGCATCTTCGGCCTTGCCCACAACATCGATTTCGAGCTGATCGAGCATCCGAAGAAGCGCGCCGTCAGCGAAGCCCGCGCGGTGCGGCTCGCACGGGCGATGATGGTGGAGACGGGGACGTTTCGGACGATCGCCGACGTTACGGGTGCTGCGCGAAAACTGCGGGACTGGAGGCCGGAGCTAACGGGTTGAGAGAGTTCATGGCGAGGAGCGTGCCTTCGCGCTCGCAATGACAAAGCCGAGCAACAGGCGCAAATGTTTCATCGTCACCCTGAGGTGCCGGAGCGTAGCGAAGGCCTCGAAGGGCGACAGCCCGGCTGCATCGCGGCCGTTCATCCTTCGAGGCTTCAGCACGCGCTGCGTTCGCATCGCATGCTTCGCACCTCAGCGACTGTGTTCTTTGTCAAGCGGGTTGCCATGGTTTTCGATCCCTGAGCATGGCGTTGAGGATGGTGATGAGCTTGCGGGCCACGGCGATGAGGGCGACCATTTTCGGCTTACCGGCGCTGACGAGGTGACGATAGAAGAGCTTGAGCTGCGTGTGGCATCGGATGGCCGACAGGGCGGCCATGTAAAGAGCTGCCCGCAAGGCGGTGCGTCCGCCACCGATCTTACTCCGGCCTTTCCATCGGCCGGACTGACGGACGAAGGGAGCAAGCCCGGCAAGGCTTGCGATCTGGCGGCGATTGAGCGCGCCAAGCTCAGGCACCTCGGCAAGGAAGGTGCGCG
>NZ_FMAI01000038.1 GCF_900094605.1 Bradyrhizobium shewense
TTCCCTTGAGAACCGTGGAAGACCACCACGTTGATAGGCCGGATGTGGAAGTGCAGTAATGCATGTAGCTTACCGGTACTAATCGTTCGATTGGCTTGATTGCTCTCATTTTCAGTGTCCATAGGGTCGTGAAGACCCAGACCAGAATGAATGAGAGGCGCTAGTCGCCAAACAAAGATCGCTTGCTTCGTTTTCTTGTCCTTCGCCGGCCTGGTGGTTTTAGCGAAGAGCCTCAACCCGATCCCATCCCGAACTCGGCCGTTAAACTCTTCAGCGCCAATGGTACTATGGCTTAAGCCCTGGGAGAGTAGGTCGCTGCCAGGCCTGCAAAGGACAAGAAATCTTCCTCTTTCGATGTAAGAATTCAGAACGCCGCTTCGGGAAACCGAGGCGGCGTTTTTCTTTGTGCCATCGTCTTCGAAAACGTCCGGTGCCAGCCGGCTTTCCGCGGGCCTCGCCACTGGCATCGCGCATTGCGATCGACCACCGACATGCTGGCGTCCTCAGTCGCGCGCACCAGCACCGAGCTCGGCGAAATCCTCCAGACAGAACGCGTTGACACCGAGATGATCCGGCGCGGCGCGCATGCAGCGAAGCGTGTGGATGCCGCAGCGGTAGCAGAAGCAATGTTTGGCGCGCTGCGTATTCCATTCGTGGACCGACAAGAGATCCTCGCCGCCTCCACCGTGAGCGCGCGATTGTGCACCTTGGTCATCCGTGTTCTTCCGCCGGCACAGTGAGCAGTCACACGTCGTCATCTCCGCGATTTCTGACACGAGGCTGAACGTCGCCGCGCCCGCAATGGCGGGACTCTCGATAGGTCAGCATGCACGTCTCTCAGGAGAACGCGATCGTCGAGACAGGCTGGCCGTACATCGGATGGATTGCATGCCGAACAATGTTTGGTGATCTCCGAGGGCACCACAGGGTTGTGATCATTCAGCCATGATCGGCCGCTAGCAGAGCGAGCGGAGTTCATACGGAGTTCATTTCGAGTTCCCTAGCGTTCGATCGCCAAGGGCTTTCGCTCCACGACAAACCTGCCCCTTCACGAGGAGACCTCCATGCCAGCATTGCTTCGTCCCGCTCTCACCGCGTTCGGCGTCGCGTGCCTTCTGTCCGCAGCATCGCTCGCCTCGTCCAGCTCCGCATTCGCGCAAGCCAAACAGCAGGCCGCGCCGGCACAACAGACAGCACCGGCCCCGCAGGCCGCGCCCGCTCAGGCTCCGGCTCTCAAGCAGATCGCGCTGACCGACAAGCAGCTCGATGGCGTGCTTGCTGCGCAAAAGGACATGGACGCGATCACGGAGAAACTCCCTGAAAACACCGCGCCCGACCAGAAGGTGATCGCGCAGCTCGACGGCGTCGCCAAGAAGCACGGCTTTGCCGGCTATGACGACTACAACAACGTCGTCGACAACATCAGCCTCGTGATCGGCGGCTTCGATCCCGGGACCAAGAAATATGTCGGCCCCGAAGCCGTGATCAAGGCGCAGATCGCGCAGCTCCAGGCCGACAAGAAGATGCCGGCCAAGGACAAGAAGGAAGCGCTCGACGAGCTCAACGAGGCGCTGAAGACGCCGGCACCGACAGTCGAGAACAAGGCCAACATCGATCTCGTCGCCAAGTACTACGACAAGCTGGTCGCCGCGCTCGGGGACGATGAGAACTGAAGACGCTACTGGGGCCTCGAATCTGCGACGCTTGCGCGGCAAGGATGACACGCCGCAAGCCACAACCTCCACTGTCATGCTCCGCGAAAGCGGGGCATCCAGTACGCCGCAGCGGATGTTGTGAGAGCGAGCCCTCTCATGCCGGCCTCTGGAATACTGGATCGCCCGGTCGAGCCGGGCGATGACACCGCTGATGTGGGCTCGACCTCGCGGCCAACTCGGAAAAGTTGCAGCCGCGCCCAACACCAAAAAGCCCCGGAGACATCTCCGGGGCTTTTGTCGTTTCACGCCTCGCAGCGCGACGCAGTTACGTCCGCGTCCGCATCCGCATCATGAAGCTGTCGAAGCTGAGTTCTGCCACCTGCATCCAGGCAAGCGAGTCGGCCCGATAAGCGGTGAGACTCGAGTACATCTTGCCGAAATGGGGATTGGTCTTGGCGAGATCAGCGTAGATCTCGTTGGCCGCACCGTAACAGGCTTCGAGCACCTCCTGCGGGAAGGGCTTGAGGATCGCGCCGGCGGCGATCAGCCGCTTGAGCGCGGGCGGATTGACCGAGTCGTACTTGCCGGTCACCCAGGTGAAGGTATCGAGCGAGGCCGCCGAAATCGCTGCCTGATAATGTTTCGGCAGCGCATTCCACTTCTCGAGATTCATGATGTTGTGGCCCTGGCCGGTGCCTTCCCACCAGCCCGGATAGTAGTAGTACTTCGCGACCTTCACGAAGCCGAGCTTCTCGTCGTCATAGGGGCCCACCCATTCGGCCGCGTCGATCGTGCCCTTCTCCAGCGCGGGATAGATGTCGCCGGCCGCGATCTGCTGCGGTACGCCACCAAGCTTCGAGATGATGGTGCCGGCGAACCCGCCGACGCGGAATTTCAAGCCCTTGAGGTCGTCGACGGTCTTGATCTCCTTGCGAAACCAGCCGCCCATCTGGGCACCGGTCGAACCCGTGGGAACGCCGATCGCATTATGCTCCTTCAGAAGATCGTTGAGCATGTCCTGGCCGCCGCTCCACATCAGCCAGGAGATATGCTGGCGCGTGTTGAGACCGAACGGCAGCGACGTGCCGAAGGTGAATGCCGGGTTCTTGCCCCAATAGTAATAGAGCGCAGTGTTGCCGATCTCGACGGTGCCGTTGGAGACGGCGTCGAGCACTTGCAGGCCCGGCACGATTTCGCCGGCAGCAAAGGGCTGGATCTGGAAGCGGTTGTCGGTGATCTCGGCGACGCGTTTGCAGAAATATTCGCAGCCGCCATACAGCGTATCGAGTGATTTTGGCCAGCTCGCCGCCAGCCGCCATTTCACCTCGGGCATCGATTGTGCAACGGCCGGCGCGGCAACTGCAGTCGCGGCCAGGCCCAGCCCGCCTGCCGTCAGAAACTTACGACGTTCCATGTAGTCCCTCCCTGTCATGTCTAGTCCTCGACGAGGGATCGCGATCTTGTCGTCGCTTTGTCTTCGCCGGTGGCCGACGTTTTATTGCGTCCGAAATTCTATGTTCCCGGATCGAGGTGCAGGATGACCAAAGGGGAAGCGCAAATCAAGCGCACTTTGGTTGCGCTATCGTCGCTGCCGTTCAATGCTGCGCTGCGAACGCGGCTTCCATGGCCTTTCGAACCTTCACCGTCTCGTTGCCGGCGTCGAACTCGACGTCGTTCCAGTGCACCACGGCGCCGTGTGCGACGTCGTGTTTCAGCTTCAGGCGATGCGCAAGACCGATCGGCAGCGCGCCGGCCTTCAGGCTGGCCGCCGCCGGTACCAGCTTGCCCCACACGGTGTAGCCGCCTTCGCCGTCCAGCATCTCGCCCGCGCGCAGATTGCGCTTGGCGACCGCCGCGACGTCGCCTCGGAAGCCGCTGGCCTGGCCGGTCGGCTCGCCGCGCAGCGCGGCCGACAGCACCGAGATGTTCAGCTCGAGCCCGATCAAATGATAGGGCTTGTACATTGCGGCAAAGCGTCCGCTGGCATCGGTCTTGAGGCCGTATTGCCTGAAGCAGTCGGCGGCGTAGTCGTTCGGCGCCTCCAGCACGACATAGACGCCCCAGCGCAGGTCGCGAAACACCGGCCGTCCGTCGCGCTCGAGCGAGGACACGACCTCCACCAGGCCAGACCGATCCAGCACGCCACCGCGCGAGCGCGGCCGCATGATGTGCGGGAGGTCGTCGACGCCGCAGGGCGGAAACAGCAGGCCGTCCGCGGGCACGTCGAGGGCGCAGGCATTGGCGATCGCAGCCATCTCGATCGCCGATTTGGTGCCATCGAGGAAGGAGTTGAACATCTGCGGATTCATGCCGGCCGACTGCGCTTCGCCTGCGGTGAGGCCGTAATGCTGCCAGACGCCGTCCGGTGTGACGTCATGATAGGCCGGCAGGTATTTTGTCCCCTTGCCGGCAGCGACGACGCGAAAGCCGGTGGCGCGGGCCCAGTCGACCATCTCGGCAGTCAGCGCCGGCTGGTCGCCATAGGCGAGCGAATAGACCACGCCCGCCTTGCGCGCTTCCTCGGCGAGCAGCGGACCTGCCAGCACGTCGGCCTCGACGTTGACCATCACGATATGCTTGCCCGCCGCGATCGCGGCGCGCGCATGGCGGATGCCGACGGCGGGATTGCCGGTCGCCTCCACCACCACGTCCATCGCGCCGCCGGCAATGGCGCGCGCGCCGTCATCGGTGAAGACGGTTGCGGCGATCCGCTCAGAGCTCCAGCCGACCGTGCGGCAGGCCTCACGTGCGCGCTCGCGGTCGATGTCGACGATGATGGGCACCTCCAGCCCCGGCGTGTGCGGCACCTGCGCCAGAAACATCGAGCCGAACTTGCCCGCACCGATCAGCGCAACACGGACAGGCTTGCCGGCGGACGCGCGGGCCTGGAGGAGGCGAAAGAGGTTCATGGGGGATTGTCCTGGTAATGATCGTGTCCCGGACGCGATGCAACGCGTAGCGTTGCTGCGCAGAGCCGGGACCCAGAGAAACTATCCGTATGGCATGGGCCCCGGCTCTGCAGCGCATCACTGACGTGCTGCGCTGCGTCCGGGGCACGAGAGTATCTCTACTCCGCGGCCTGCCGTGGCGCACGTGCGAGGCGCAGCAGCGCGTCGTCGTCCACCGTCTTGATCGGGGCGAAGTCGCGATGCGCGATGTAGTCCGGCCGCGTGGGGTTGCGGATGTGGTTCGAGACCGCGTTCAGCGTCAGGTACACGATCTTGCGCGGGAAGGGCGTGATGTTGCCGGCCGAGCCGTGCACGAGATTGCCGTGGAACATCAACATGCCGCCGGGCTTGCCGGTCGGCGCCACGATGCCGCCCTGCGCGACCAGACGCGTCACGGTCGCCTCGTCCAGCGTCCACAGCGGATAGGAGGTGGTGGCGAGGTCGTGCGAGGCTTCGAGATCGCCGGCGTTCTGGCTGCGCGGCACCAGCATCAGAGGCCCGTTGATCGGCATCACCTCGTCGAGGAAGATCGCGATGTTCATGGCGCGGGGCTCCGGCATGCCGTCGTCGCGCTTCCAGGTGCCGTAATCCTGGTGCCATTGCCAGACATCGCCGGTGAAGGCCGATTTCGCGTTGATCTTGAACTGGTGCATGTAGACGGACTCGCCGAACAGCTGCTCGACCGGGTCGATCATGCGCGGATGTGCGCCGAGGAGGCCGAACGCCTCATTGTAAAGATGCGCGGCAAAAGCCGTGCGCGGCGCGCCGCTCTTCTCGCGCCAGACTTCGGGACGGTTGGCGTCGTAGATGCCGACCGCCTCTCGCGCCAGCAGATCGACCTCCTCCTGATTGAACAGCTCGGGCAGGAACAGCCAGCCCTCGCGGTGGAAGAACTCCAATTGCTCCTGAGACAGTCTCATGGGTCGTTTCCTCCTGTTTTGTTTATTTGTTGTTTCGCCGTTCCGGGGCGGTCCGCAGGACCGAACTCCGGTGCGCAATTGCGCACCGTAGTCGCGCGTCGCGCGTCCGGAATGACAGGGCAAATCGCTACGCCGCCGCTTCCTCCGTCGCCCTCAATCTCTCCTCAGTCATCCGTCCCGCCGTCTGTGCATGCGCCAGCGCGGCGGCTTCAGCCGCCTTCACGTCGCCCGCGAGAATGTGTCCGGCGATATCGGCATGCTCGGCCCAGGCGCTGCCGCGGTAGTCGAGCTCCGACAGCACCATCGCCATCGAGCGGCGCATGTGCGGCCATTGCGGCGCGATCGTCTCCTCGATCACGGGATTGCCGGCGAGCTGATAGATCGCGCGGTGAAAATCCACGTCGAGCACGATCAGTTCAGTGAGTGTCGTGTTGCGGTCGATGCCGCGCCCCGCGGCGAACGCAGCCTCCAGCCGTGCGCGTCCTGCCGCGTCGCTGGCGGCGCGCTTCGCCGCAAGCCGCGCGGCCAACGCGTCGATCGCGCCGCGCACCTCGTAGAGTTGGCGGATGCGCGCGGGATCGAGCTGGGTGACCTCAAAGCCGCGCCGTCCGCTCTCGGCGACCAGACCCTGGCGGTGCAGCAGATGCAGCGCATGCGAGACAGGCTGGCGCGACACGCCGAGCTTGTCGGCGAGCTCGTTCTGGCGGATGCGCTGGCCGGGCTGAAGCGTGCGGTCGGAGATCGCCTCCAGGATCCGGGCATAGACTTGGTCGATCAGGTTCGGGAGCGGGTCGAGAGGGATCACGCCGGCAGCTCCTGCGATGGAATACGGAATTCCGTATTCGAAGGTATCGCGGGAGGGGGATGGCGTCAAGATGGACTGCCCGCCCACGCCCAGGGCGCCCGCACAGCTTCCCTAAGCCATTGATATCGCTATGCCCGTCTACTGTGCATGGGGTTGTTTTCGCGGAAAAACCTCCGCCTCAACCCTCCAGCACCTCCACCTCCAGCGCGGCGATCCCTTCCGCATCGGCCAGCGCCTCGATCCCGGCAATGCGCTCGTCCTTGAACGTCACACGCAGCGCGATGCGCAGCTGTCCGCCGAGGATGACGGCAACGCCGATCTCGCCGTCAACCAGTGCCGTCCGCGCGGCCTGGGCGCGGCCCTTGTAGAGCTGTGCGACCGCATCCGCGCCCCGGATCTCCGGTAGCGTGCCGAGCCGCACCGCGGCCTGATCGGCGCGGAAGACGACGTCTGGATCGAGCACGGCGAGCAGCCCCTCGAAATTGCCCTCGCGCGACGCCTTGAGGAAAGCATCGACGATTCCGCGCTGGCGCGACAGGTCGGTCTCGGGCACCGGCGCCCCCTGCACGCGCCGCCGGGCCCGGCTCGCAAGCTGTCGCGACGCGTCGACCGAGCGGCCGACGATCGGCGCGATCTCCTCGAAGGGCACCGCGAACATATCGTGCAGCACGAAGGCGAGCCGCTCCGCCGGCTGCAAAGTCTCGAGCACGACGAGCAGCGCCGCGCCAACGGAATCGGCCATCTCCGCCTCGCGCTCCCGCGTTTCGTCGACCGGCTCCGGCACATGCGGGCCCATCGGCTCTTCCTTGCGCGACTTCCGCGCGCGCAGCATGTCGAGGCAGATGCGCGCGACCACGGTCGTCAGCCAGCCGCGCAAATTCGCGACGTCGGACATGTCGTAGCGGCTGACCCGCAGCCAGGCTTCCTGCACGGCATCGTCGACCTCCGCGCCGGAGCCCAGCATCCGGTAGGCGACCGCGTGCAGATGGTCTCTGCTGGCCTCGAACTGGTGGCTGAGAAAATCGTCTTCGAAGTTTTTTTCGGTCATCGGTCACATTCCCTCGTCGCGATCCGTCATGCCCATGACGAAGCCAATCCGGCCGATGTGACCGGAACCTTCGAAATTCGAGCGATGGAGACGAAAAAGATGCACGCCCGCATGAATCACCCTGTCATGGTCCTCCCCGAGGCCCTGAATGTCCTGCAGTCCCTCGGCAATCTGACCAAGCAGGGCCTGCCGGAAAAGCTCCTGGAACTGGTGCACCTGCGCGCCAGCCAGATCAACGGTTGCAGCGTCTGCGTCGACATGCATCCCAAGATCGCCCGCAAGCTCGGTGAGACCGACGAGCGTCTGTTCGCCGTGTCCGCCTGGCGCGATGCGCCCTATTTCACTGACGCCGAGCGCGCCGCGCTGGCGCTGACCGAGGCCGTCACGCGCCTCGCCGATCGCGAGGACCCGGTGCCGGATGCGATCTGGAACGAGGCCGCCAAGCATTTCGACGAGCGCGAGCTCGCAACGCTGATCCTCTCGATTGCCACCATCAATGTCTGGAACCGGCTGAATGCAACGATCAAGATGCCGGTGGGTGTTTGGAAGGTGTGAGGTCTTCACCTCTCCCCGCTTGCGGGGAGAGGGGGCACTTACTCCGCCAGGAACTTGCTCACCACCTCGCCGAACTCCAGTGGGGCCTGCTCGAACATCCAGTGGCCGGCGTTCGGAATCACTGCCGTCCGGCTGCCCGTGATGTGCTCGGCCAGCACGCGCCACATCACGGAGAGGCTGCCCGTGGTGGCTCCGCCGCCGATCAGCAGCGTCGGCGTCCGGATCGCCTGCGCATCGCTGAGCGTGTAGGGCTTGCGCTGCTCGTTGATCTGGCCGAGGAACGTCAGCGCATTGTCGCGCAGCTGCTGCTTTGCCGCTGCCGGCACGCGCCGCCACGAGCCGTCACCCTGGATGCCCTCGTAGAAATTCTGCAGCGCGCTCTCGATATCGCCGGCACGGATCATCTCGACCGAGCGCGCCGTGCGCGCGGCCAGCGGCGGATGCGCGGGCGTGCCTTCCGGCAACGGCAGGGATGCGTCGAGATCGCCGCCCGGCTCGGCCAGCACCAATTTTCGCAGCAGATCAGGCCGCGCCTGCGCCACGCGAAAGGCGATGTGTCCGCCGCGCGAATGGCCCATGAGATCGACGGGGCCGGGCTGCACCTGCTCGATGAAGGCAATCGTGTCGGCAACGTGCTGCGCCATCTTGTAGTCGTCTCCGGCCGCGTCCCAATGCTCGGGGAAGAAATGCCGCAGGCTGACCGAGATCATGCGATGGGATTTCGAGAGCGGGCCGAGCACCGAATACCAGGTGCGGAAATCACCCAACGTGCCGTGCACGCAGACCAGCGGACGACCCTCTCCGACTTCGAGATAGGCCATGTCGTAACCGTTGACGTGGAATGTCTGCATGATCAGCTCGCCAGAAAATCCAGGACGACTTCGGAGTATTTCTGCGGCGCCTGCTCGAACATCGGATGCGTCGCGTTCGGGATGATCGCGGTCTTCGAATAGGGCACATGCGCAGCGAGCGCATGCAGCACCTTCGGCAGCAGGCCCTTGGTCCGTGCGCCCAGGATGAACAGCGTCGGCATCTTGATCGCCTCCGCATCCGCCTTGGAGAACGGCGGACGGTTGTCGCGGACCTGGCCGATCAGCGTATAGGCATTATCGCGCAAATTCTGCTTCACCAAAGCCGGCAGCCGCGGCCAGGTGCCGGCGCCTTCCAGCGTGTCGACGAACACGGCGAGGCCGCCATCGACATCGCCCGCGGCGATCTTTTCGGCCGAGGCCATGAAGCGCGCCAGCAGCGGCGAGGGCCCGCCGGCATAGTCGGGGTCGAGGCTCGCATCGAGTTCGCCCCCGGGTTCGGCGAGGATCAGCCGCCGCAGCAGATCCGGCCGCCGTTGCGCCACGCGGAAGCAGATGTGTCCGCCGCGGGAGTGACCCATCAGGTCGACGGGCCCGAGATCGAGCTCCTCGATGAAGGCGATGACATCGTCGACGTGCTGGGCGATCGAGTAGGTGTCGCCGATGCCGTCCCATCGCGCCGGGAAGAAGTGCCGCAGGCTGACAGCGATCACCCGGTGCCGCTGGGTCAGCGGGCCGAGCACGCAGCCCCAGACCCGGAAATCGTTGAGCGAACCGTGCACGCAGACCAGCGGCGTCCGGCCGCTGTCCTCGCCCACGTCGAGATAGGGCATGTCGTATCCGTTGACGTGGAGGCTTTGCATTCAGGGCTCGCGAAGGGATTGGAACTCCTGTGCAAGATTCCCGGAAACCGGGTGGATCGCAACTATTTCCAAGCCTAGATTTAGCCCGAGATCACATTGGGGGCATGCGACGGCAACGCAAGCCAGGAACCAAGCCATGACCGACCAGCATTTCGCCCTGTTCGACACCAGGATCGGCCTCTGCGCCATCGCCTGGGGCCCGCGCGGCATCAACGGCACGCAATTGCCGATGGGCGGCGAGCAGAAGATCCGCACCCGCATCAGCCAGCGCCATGGTGATGCCGTTGAGGCCGAGCCGACCGCCGAGGTGCAACAGGCGATCGACCGCATCGTCAAGCTGCTCGCGGGCGAGCCTGACGACCTCACCGATATCGAGCTCGATCTCGACGGCGTGCCCGAGTTCAACCGCGGCGTCTACGAGATCGCCCGTGCCATCCCGCCCGGCAAGACCCTCACCTATGGCGACATCGCCAAGCAGCTCGGCGGCGTCCAGCTCTCGCGCGACGTCGGCCAGGCGCTCGGCCACAATCCGTGCCCGATCGTGGTGCCATGCCATCGCGTGCTGGCTGCCGGCAACAAGCCCGGCGGTTTCTCGGCCAACGGGGGCGTCGTGACGAAGCTGAAGATGCTCGAGATCGAAGGCGCGCTGGTGAACCACACGCCGAGTTTGTTTGATTGAGGCGGCTTGCGCTGACTTCGTAGGATGGGCAAAGCGGAAGCGTGCCCACCATCTCGTCGTAACATGGAAAGGTCGTGGGCACGGCGCTTCGCGCCTTTGCCCACCCTACGAGACCTCCGCTAAATCTTCGCCGCCGTCTTCGGCCAATACTTATCGCGCAGGTGCCGCTTCACCAGTTTGCCTGTGGGCGTGCGCGGCAGCTCCGCTTCGAAATCGATCGAACGCGGGCACTTGATGGCGGAGAGGCGGCCCTTGCAATAGGCGATCAAATCGGCCTCGAGCGCCTTGCCGGCACGATTCATGTCGTGCGGCTGCACCACCGCCTTCACCTCTTCACCCATCTCCTCGTTCGGCACGCCGAACACCGCAACGTCGGCGACGTCGGGGTGGGTGATCAGTACGTCCTCGGTCTCCTGCGGGTAGATGTTCACGCCGCCCGAGATGATCATGTAGGACTTGCGGTCGGTGAGATAGAGGAAGCCCTCCTTGTCGAGATAGCCGACATCGCCGAGCGTCGACCATCCTTTCGCGTTGTAGGCCTTCTTCGTCTTCTCGGGGTCGTTGTGATAGGTGAACGCGGGCGCGTCGGCGAAATAGACCGTGCCGATCTCGCCGAGCGGTTGCTCCTCGTCGTTCTCGTCCAAGATCTTGATCTTGCCGACCACGGCGCGGCCGACGCTGCCGCGATGCTCGAGCCATTGTTGCGAGCTGCAGACGGTGACGCCATTGCCTTCCGAGCCGGCGTAATACTCGATCAGGATCGGCCCCCACCATTCGATCATCTTCACTTTCACGTCGACGGGGCAGGGGGCAGCGGCGTGGATCGCACCCTTGAGCGTGGCGACGTTGTACTTCGCGCGGACCTCGTCCGGCAGCTTCAGCATGCGCACGAACATGGTCGGCACCAGCTGCGACTGCGTCACCTTGTATGTCTCAACCAGCTTCAGGAATTCCTCGGCATCGAAATGCTCCATGATGATGGAGGTGCCGCCGAGCACGATCGCCATCATGTTGAAGCGCAACGGAGCTGCGTGATAGAGCGGCGCCGGTGACAGGTAAGTGCTTTCGGTGTTCATGCCGCACATGTCGGCGCAGAGCACCTTCAGAAGCGGATTCGGCATATCGATGGTCTTGCCTTCAAACGCCTTCTTGACGCCCTTGGGCCGGCCGGTGGTGCCGGACGAATAGAGCATGTCGTAGCCGGCGACCTCGTCGGCGATCGGCGTGATCGGCTGCGCGGCGGCCTCCTTGTCGTAGGAGCGGAAGCCGGGCAGCGGGTCGTCCATCATGTAGAAGATCGGCTCGCCGGCGGCGCCCTTGATCAGGCCCTTGATCTGGTCGGCGCATTTCGGCGTCGTGATCACGACCTTGGCGCCGCAATCGGCGATAATGTAGTCGATCTCGTCCTGCTTCAAATAGCGGCTGATCGCTGTGTAATAGAGCCCGCTCCGCTGCGCGGCCCAGCAGAGCTCCATGAAGGCGAGGCGGTTCTCCATGAGAAGCGCGATGTGGTCGCCGGCCTTGAGGCCGAGCGAGCGGAACAAATGCGCGCCCTGGTTCGAAAGCTCGTCGAGCTCGCGATAGGTGATCGCCTTGCCGGTCCCGGCCATCTGGTAGGCGATCTTGTCGGGCGTGGTGCGGGCGTGGACGGAGGGGTGGGTCATGACGTTTCCTCAAGACGCGAATGGCGAGTAGCGAGTGGCGAATAGGGGAGAAGGGTAACCGCTCTTCGCCTACTCACCATTCGCTACTCGCCACTCACTACTCCCTTTTGTTCTTCTTACAGCCGCTCCACGATCGTCACGTTGGCCATGCCGCCGCCTTCGCACATGGTCTGCAGGCCGTAGCGCTTGCCGCGTTGATGCAGAGCGTGAACCAGCGTCGTCATCAGCTTGGTGCCGGAGCCGCCGAGCGGATGGCCGAGCGCGATGGCGCCGCCGTTGACGTTGAGGCGGTCAGGATCGGCCCCGGTGGTCTTGAGCCAGCCGGTCGGCACCGAGGCAAAGGCCTCGTTGACCTCGAACAGGTCGATGTCGCCGATCTTCATGCCGGCCTTCTCCAGCGCGCGCTTTGTGGCGTGCAGCGGTGCGTCCAGCATGATCACGGGATCGCCGCCCGTCATGGTCATGTGATGGATGCGCGCCAGCGGTGTGACGCCGAGCTGCTTGAGGCCACGCTCGTTCACCACCATGACGCCGGAGGCGCCGTCGCAGATCTGGCTGGCGCTGGCCGCGGTCAGCTTGCCATTCTCGGCGATCAGCTTGACGCCCTTGATACCCTCGAGCGTGGCATCGAAGCGGATGCCTTCGTCGATGTGGTGGGTGTCCTTGCTGCCGTCGGCGCGGGTGATCTCGAGCGGCACGATCTCCTTCTTGAAGTGGCCGGCTTGAGTTGCAGCGATCGCGCGCTGATGGCTGTTGAAGGAGTATTCGTCGAGATCATTCTTCGACAGGCCGTACTTCTCGGCCATCATCTCGGCGCCGGTGAACTGGCTGAACACGATGTTCGGATAGCGCTGCTCGATGCCCGGGCTCTTGTAATTGCCAAAGCCATTCTTGGCGGGAAGCTGCGAGGACAGCCCCATCGGCACGCGCGTCATCGATTCCACGCCGGCGGCAATCACGACGTCCATGGTGCCGGACATCACCGCTTGCGCGGCAAAGTGCAGCGCCTGCTGCGAGGAGCCGCACTGGCGGTCGATCGAGGTGCCCGGCACGCTCTCCGGCAGCTTCGAGGCCATGATCGCGTTGCGCGCGACATTGTTGGACTGCTCGCCGACCTGCATCACGCAGCCCATGATCACGTCCTCGACCAGCGCAGGATCGACCTTGGTGCGGTCGACCAGCTCGTCCAGCACCTTTGCGGCGAGGTCGGCCGGATGCCAGCCGGCGAGACGGCCCCCCTTGCGCCCGCCCGCGGTACGCGCAGCGGCGACGATGTAAGCCTCGGCCATGTCGGTTTCTCCCTGAATTCTTGATTGGGTCGGTTGTCGGGGCGGATTTAAGGGACGTAAGATGATTTAGTCAATCGATCAATTAATTCTTGTGATGAGCCGCTGCTTGGGCTTATCTGCGCCCCGTCTCGACGCGCACTCAGGGAACTCCGTGACTACCAGCGTACCGAACAGGCTCCCCAGCGGAAAAAATTCCACGGCAGAGAAATTGCTCGTGGCCGCGAGCGAGCTGATGATCGAACGCTCCTCGATCGAGATTTCGCTCAGCGACATCGCGCAGAAGTCGGGCGCCAACGCCGCGTTGGTCAAATATCACTTCGGCAACAAGGACGGCCTGTTGCTGGCACTGCTCGCGCGGGATGCCGCGACCGAGATGTCCAATCTCGAATATCTGCTGGCACAGCCGATTACGGCAACCGCGAAGCTCAAGCTGCATATCGGCGGCATCATCCGCGCCTACTACCGGTTCCCCTATATGAACCGGCTGATCCACTATCTCCTGCACGAGACCAACACGGCCTCCGCTGACGAAGTGTCGAAATTCTTCGTGGCGCCGCTGCTCGACTTTCACCGCCGCCTGCTCGCCGAAGGCGTCAGCCAGGGCGAGTTCCGCGCCACCGATCCGGTGCTGTTCTACACCAGCCTGATCGGAGCCTGCGATCATCTGTTCTTTGGCCGGCACGCGATGTCTCGCGCGACCGGCGTCGGCCCGGTCACCGACGACGTCTGCCGGCAATATATCAAGCACATGGAAACGCTGATCTGCGGGGGCATCCTCACGCAAGTCGAGGAAGCTGCCGCGGCCGGATGATCCGGCCGCAACTCTCGAGTCTAGAGAAGAAACGTCCAAGGAAAGGTAGCCTGTCATGGAATTGAAAGACGTAGCCGTTCTCATCACCGGCGGTGGTTCGGGCCTCGGCGAGGCGACCGCCCGCGCTATGGCGGCCAAGGGCGCCAAGGTCGGCGTGATCGACCAGAACAAAGAGAATGCCGAGAAGGTCGCGGCCGAGGTGAAGGGCGTCGCGCTCCATGCCGACGTCACCAGCGAAGAGCAGATCAAGGCCGCGATCGCCAAGGCGGAAGCCGCGCATGGCGTTGCCCGCGTGCTGATGAACTGCGCCGGCATCGGCGGCTCGCAGCGCATCGTCGGCCGCGACGGCGTCTATCCGCTGGAAAAGTTCGCGCGCATCATCAACGTCAATCTGATCGGCACCTTCAACTGCCTGCGGCTGTTCGCCGAGCGCCTTGTCACGATCGAGCCAGTCGGTGAAGAGCGCGGCGTCATCATCAATACGGCCTCGGTTGCCGCTTACGAAGGCCAGATCGGCCAGATCGCCTATTCGGCCTCGAAGGGCGGCGTCGTCGGTTTGACTTTGCCGGCCGCGCGCGATCTCGCCAGCCAGAAGATCCGCGTCAACACCATCGCGCCCGGCCTGTTCTTCACGCCGCTGCTGATGGGGCTGAACGAGGAGGCTCGCAAGAGCCTGGGCGCGCAGGTGCCGCATCCCTCTCGTCTCGGCGATGCCAAGGAATACGGCTCGCTCGCCGTGCACATCGTCGAGAATCCGATGCTCAACGGCGAGACCATCCGCCTCGACGGTGCCATCCGCATGGCGCCGAGGTAGCTCTCTTCCCTTCTCCCCTTGCGGGAGAAGGTGGCGCGAAGCGCCGGATGAGGGGTCTCTATTCGCGGAGACAGACCCCTCACCCAAACGAATTCCGGGCTAGCGACGTACATGCCCTCTCCCACAAGGGGAGAGGGCGCAATAACCGCCACTCAAAGAGCGGATCCAGGAGCGCCCCCATGTCCCAACCGCTGCTGATCGAGCATGACGACGGCGTCGACCGGGTGACGCTCAATCGGCCCGAGCACCTCAACGCGCTCGATCCCGCGCTGATCGATGCGCTCAACGTTTATTTCCAGGGCCTCCAGCGTAACCGCGACACGCGCGTCGTCGTGCTCCGGGGCGCTGGTAAGAATTTTTGTGCGGGCCTTGATCTCAAGGCTGCGATGGCCCGCCGTGCCGGCCAGCAGGAGCCGCCTGGCGTCACGGAGTCGCTGGACTCGCAGCGGCGTATCGCCGACATCGTGATGCTGATGCGGCGTTGCCCGCAGCCGATCCTGTCGCTGGTGCAGGGCGCGGCGGCCGGCGGCGGCTTTGCGCTGGCGCTCGCCTCCGACATTCGCATCGCGACGAAGTCGGCGCGGATGAACTGCGCCTTCATCAAGCTCGGCCTCGGCGGCTGTGACATCGGCACCAGCTATTTCCTGCCGCGGCTGGTCGGCGTGTCCGTGGCGTCGGAGCTGATCCTCACCGGCCGGTTCATCGGCGCCGAGCGCGCGCTGGCGGTCGGGCTGGTCTCGGAGGTCGTCGACGAGGACAAGCTCGACGCCGCGGCTGAGCCTTATGTCGACGCAATGATGACGGCTTCGCCCGTCGGCCTGCGTCTGTCCAAGGAATGCCTCAACATGAGTGTCGACGCGGGATCGCTGGAGGCCGTTATCGCCATGGAAGATCGCAACCAGGTCCTGTGCAGCCGTTCCGAGGAATTTTCGGAAGGCATCAGGGCCTTCCTTGAGAAGCGAAAGCCTGTCTATATCAAGCGCTGAACGAGAACGATCCGCAAAGGACGATAATTCCGGGAGACGCAAAATGAGTGGAAGCGCGGCGGCTGTGATGACGAAGCCCGCCTTTCGCAAGATCGAGTGGCTCGCGCGCGACATCGACGTCGAGCGCCGCGACGACGGCACGGTAGTGCTGAAGTCGCGCATTCCGCTACAAGCTTACGAGACGCACATCCCGGCGTCGCTGGCCAAATGGGCGAAGGAAGCGCCCGAGCGCATCTGGCTCGCCCAGCGCGGTGGCGCGAACCGCGCATGGCGCAAGGTATCCTATGGCGAAGCCAAGCGCACCGTGGATGCGCTGACCCAAGGCCTGCTCAAACTCGCTCTCGATGGTCGCCCCGTTGCGATCCTCTCCGGCAATTCGATCGAGCATGCGCTGATGACGCAGGCCGCGATGCAGGCGCGCGCACCAGCGGCGCCGGTGTCGCCGGCCTACTCGCTGATGAGCCACGATCACGTCAAGCTGAAGTACCTGTTCGACCTGATCAAACCGGCCGTGGTGATGGTGCAGGACGGGCCGACGTTCGAGAAGGCGCTCAAGGCGATCGATCTCACCGGCGTCACGGTGGTTCACGTCGGGCGTCCCTGTGACGGTATTAAGAGCGTCAGCTTTGCCGAGCTTGCGGCAACGCCGGTAACCGCCGATGTCGATGCGTCGATCGCGAAGATCACGCCGCAGACGGTCGGAAAACTGCTTTTCACCTCCGGCTCGACCGGCATGCCCAAGGCCGTCATCAATACGCAGGAGATGATGTGCGCCAATGCGGCGATGATGATGCAGGTGCGGCCGCGCTCGGCTGATGGCCCTGTTGCGACCATGCTGGACTGGATGCCGTGGAATCACACCATGGGCGGCAACGCGGCGTTCCACCCGATCCTGGTCGATGGCGGCACGCTCTATATCGACGACGGCCGGCCGATGCCGGGCCAATTCGAGGAGACGCTGCGAAACCTGCGCGAGATTTCGCCGACCTACTACGCCAACGTGCCGGCCGGCTATGCGGCGCTCGCCGCCGCCATGGAGAAGGACGATGCGCTCTGCCGCTCCTTCTTCAAGAACCTCTCGATCATGGCCTATGGCGGCGCGCGCCTGCCTGACGATCTCTACGACCGCATGCAGGCCCTCGCGGTGAAGACCACCGGCGAGCGCATCGTGTTCTACACCGGCTGGGGTTCGACCGAGACCGCGCCGACCTCGACCGGCACCTATTGGGACACCGAGCGCGTCGGCCTGATCGGCCTGCCATTCCCCGGTGTCGAGCTGAAGATGGTGCCGTGCGGTTCGAAATACGAATTACGCCTGCGCGGCGTCAACGTCACGCCGGGCTATTTCGGCCAGCCTGATCTCACCAAGAAGATGTTCGACGAGGAGGGCTATTACTGCATCGGCGATGCCGGCGTTTTCGTCGACGATGCCGATCCGGTGAAGGGCATCATCTTTGCGGGACGTGTGGTCGAGGATTTCAAGCTCACCACCGGCACCTTCGTGCATGTCGGCTCACTCCGCACCGATGCCATCGCCGCAGCGACGCCTGTCGTGCACGACGCGCTGGTCGCGGGGCAGGACCGGGCCTTCATCGGCCTGCTCGCCTGGCCAAACCTGCACGCCTGCCGGCAACTTGTCGGCAACGCCGATCTCAGCTTCGAGGACGCAGTGAAGCATCCCGAGGTGATCGCCTGCTTCAGGCGTGGGTTGGAGGCTCACAACCGGGACTGTGAAGGCGCCAGCAGCCGCATCATCGCGCGCGCCATGTTGATGGTCGAGCCGCCCTCGATCGACGGCAACGAGCTCACCGACAAGGGTTACATCAACCAGCGCGCCGGCCTCGAACGCCGCTCGCCGCTGGTCGAGCGGCTCTATGCCGAGAAGCCGGATGAAGGTGTGATCGTGTTGCGATGAAGACGGTAGGATGGGTAGAGCGCAGCGAAACCCATCATTCTTGCTCAGACAATCGATGGGTATCGCTTCGCTCCACCCATCCTACAGAACAGCAATAATAGGGTAGCCCGCCATGAACTTCGACTTCTCTGACGACCAGAAGCAGCTCCGCGATCAGGCGCGCAAATTCCTCACCGAAAAATGCTCGCCGAAGGCGGTGCGTGTGGTGCTCGACGGCAAGGCTCCCTACGACAAGGAGCTGTGGAAGGGCCTCGCCGAGATGGGCTTCCTCGGCGTCGCAATCCCCGAGGAGTTCGGCGGTGCCGGCGCCGGCCATCTCGAGCTCTGCGTGATCGCCGAGGAGATGGGCCGCGCGAACGCGCCGGTGCCGTTCTCGTCCACCGTGTATCTCGCCGCCGAAGCGCTGCTGATCGCCGGCAGCGACGCGCAGAAGAAGAAATGGCTGCCAGCGATTGCCTCGGGCGAGGCGATCGGCACGCTGGCGCTGTTCGAGGGCAAGGGCAATCCGGCGCCGAACAACGTCAAGCTCACCGCTGCGAACGGCGTGCTCACCGGCGTCAAGAAGCCGGTCCCCGATGGTGCGATTGCCGACTTCGCGGTGGTTGCCGCGCGGATCGGGTCGAGCGGCCGCGACAGCGACATCTCGCTGTTCCTGGTTGATCTCAAAGCCGGCGGCGTCGAGGTGAAAAGCCTCACCAATCTCGATCCGACCCGCGGGCAGGCCGAGATCACCTTCAAAGACTGCAAGGCTGAGCCACTGGGAGCTGCCGGCGAAGGCTGGAGCATCCTCACCCAGGTGCTCGATCGCGCCGCGGTGCTTTGCGCGTTCGAGCAGGTCGGCGGCTCCGACCGCGCGCTGGAGATGGGGCGCGACTACGCGCTCGACCGCATCGCCTTCGGTCGCCAGATCGGCTCGTTCCAGGCGGTGAAGCACATGCTCGCCGACATGTATGTGTCGGCGACGCTGGCGCGCTCCAACAGCTATTACGGTGCCTGGGCGCTCTCGACCAACGCAGCTGAATTGCCGGAAGCCGCGGCCGCCGCGCGCATCAGCGCGACGCAGGCGTTCCAGCACTGTGCCAAGAACAACATCCAGGTTCATGGCGGCATGGGCTTCACCTGGGAGTTCGACTGCCACATGTACTACCGCCGCGCCAACGCCATGGCGCTCGGCCTCGGCAGTCTCAGCTATTGGGAAGATCAGCTGATCGACCGCATGCGGAAGAAGAATGCGGCGTGATGATGGATGCGTAGGATGGGTAGAGCGCAGCGAAACCCATCACCATACGAAGATTGAAAGAGATGGGTTTCGCTGCGCTCTACCCATCCTACGAGATGAACGGCGCGGCCGAGGACTGAGACCATGAACTTCGACGACACCCCGCAGGAAGCCGAATTTCGCGCCACCGCCCGCGCCTGGATCAGCGCCAACGCGCCAAAGCAATACGAGGACGAGCTGCGCAAATCCTCGCTCGGCCGCACTGCGCTCAAGAGCGCTGACATTCTCGAGGTCGCGAAAGCCTGGCAGAAAAAGAAGGCGGATGCCGGCTGGGCTTGCCTGCACTGGCCGAAGGAGTATGGCGGGCGCGGCTCATCGCCGATCGAGCGCGTGATCTGGCAGCAGGAAGAAGGTCCCTTTGGCCAACTCTCCCGCATGTTCATCATCGGCCACGGCATGTGCGGGCCGACCATGATGGCATTCGCGCGCGAGGAGCATAAGCGCACTTATCTGCCGCCGCTGGCCTCGGGCGAAAAGGTCTGGTGTCAGCTGTTCTCCGAGCCCGCCGGCGGCTCCGACGTTGCGGGCCTGCGCACACGTGCCGAGAAGGACGGCGACGACTGGGTCATCAACGGCCAGAAGATCTGGACCTCGGGCGCGCATTATTCCGACTACGGCATCTTGCTGACCCGTACCGATCCCACCGTGCCCAAGCACAAGGGCCTCACCATGTTCTTCCTGGACATGAAGAGCCCCGGCGTCGAGGTGCGGCCGATCAAGCAGGCCAGCGGCGCCTCCGACTTCAACGAGGTCTATTTCACCAACGTCCGCATTCCCGATCATCAGCGCCTCGGCGAGGTCGGCGATGGCTGGAACGTTTCGCTGACCACGCTGATGAATGAGCGCAGCGCGATCGGCGCGGCCGTCTCGACCGGTTTCCCGGAGCTGTTCGAGTATTGCTCCAGCCTGATGCTCGACGACGGTCCGGCGATCGAGGATCGCGCGGTGCGCTCGAAGCTGGCGAACTGGGCGGTGAAGGCGAGCGGGCTGAAATACACCAGCATGCGCGCGATCTCGGCGCTGTCGAAGGGCGAACGGCCGGGGCCGGAGAATTCCATCGGCAAGCTGGTGGCGGGCTCGATGATCCAGGATGTCGCGACCTACGCGCTCGATTTGCAAGGCGCGAGCGGGGTGATCAGCGGCGAGGATGCCGAGCTCGCCGGCCGTTTCCAGGCGATGCTGCTGCGTGCGCCCGGCACCCGCGTCGAAGGCGGCACCGACGAGATCATGCGCAACATCATCGCCGAGCGGGTGCTGGGCCTGCCCGGCGATATCCGTGTCGACAAGGACGTGCCGTTCAACAAGATCCCGACGAAGGGAAGAGGCTGATCGTGTCCCGGACGCGGTGCGGCACGAAGGGCCGCTCCGCAGAGCCGGGACCCAGAAGGCTACAATGGGCCCCGGCTCTGCAGCGCACCGCTTCGCGCTGCGCCGCGTCCGGGGCACGAGAGAGGAGAGCTCGAAGATGAATTTCGATGACACCCCGCAGGAAGCCGCATTCCGCGCTACCGCGCGCCAATGGGTCGACGCCAATGCGCCGAAAGAGCTGCACGTCGAGCTGTCAAAATCCTCGCTCGGCCGCATTCGGCTTGCCAAGCAAGATATCGTCGAGGTCGGCAAGGCCTGGCAAAAGAAGAAGTTCGAAGGCAATTGGGCCTGCCTGCACTGGCCGAAGGAGTATGGCGGCCGTGGCGCGACGCCGATCGAGAAGGTGATCTGGCAGCAGGAAGAGGGCGTCTACGGCAAGCTGACGCAGCCGTTCCAGATCGGCGAGGGCATGTGCGGTCCGACCGTGATGGCGTTCGGCAGCGAGGATGCCAAGCGCCGCTATCTGCCGAAGCTGGCCTCGGGCGAGGAGATCTGGTGCCAGCTGTTCTCCGAGCCGTCCGCCGGTTCGGACGTCGCAGGCTTGCGCACCCGCGCGGAGAAGAAAGGCGACAATTGGGTCGTCAACGGCCAGAAGATCTGGACCTCGGGCGCGCATTACTCCGACTACGGTCTACTGATCGCGCGGACCGATCCGAACGTGCCCAAGCACAAGGGCCTCACCATGTTCTTCCTGGACATGAAAAGCTCCGGCGTCGAGGTGCGACCGATCAGGCAGGCCAATGGCATGCAGGAGTTCAACGAGGTCTATTTCACTGATGTCGTGATCCCAGACAGCCAGCGGCTAGGGGCCGTCGGCGAGGGCTGGAGCGTCTCGCTGACCACGCTGATGAACGAGCGCATGTCGATCGGCTCGCGCCTTGCGACCGGCGTCCCGGAAATGTTCGAGTTCTGCTCCAATCTGATGCTGGAAGATGGCCTCGCGATCGACGATCCTGCGGTGCGTTCCAGGCTCGCGAGTTGGGCGGCGAAGTCGAGCGGGCTGAAATACACCAGCTATCGCACGATCTCGGCGCTGTCGAAGGGCGAGCGGCCGGGCCCGGAGAACTCGATCGGCAAGCTGGTCTCCGGCATGATGCTGCAGGACATCGCGACCTATGCCATGGACCTGCAAGGCGCGGCTGGTGTGCTCACCGGCAACGACGAGGAAACCGTGCAAGGCCAGTTTCAGCAGATGCTGCTGTCCTCGCCTTCGATGCGCATCGCCGGCGGCACCGACGAGATCCTGCGCAACATCATCGCCGAGCGCGTGCTGGGATTGCCCGGCGACATCCGCGTCGACAAGGACGTGCCGTACAACAAGATCCCGACCAAGGGGCGGTGATCTCACCTCTCGCTGCATCTCGTAGGGTGGGCAAAGCGAAGCGTGCCCACCATATGCAGATGCGCCGCAGCAAGTCTGTCGGTGGGCACGGCGCGATGCGCCTTTGCCCACCCTACGAGAAGAGCGCGAACTGAACCATGGACGCTACAGTCAAACAAAACGACCGCATCGGCGTGCTCGAAGAGCTCCTCAACGAGCGCTACTCCGTCCGCGCCTTCCTTCCCAAAGAGGTCGACCGCGCGACCATCGAGCATTTGCTGACCACCGCGCAGCGCACCGCGTCATGGTGCAACAGCCAGCCCTGGCAGGTGATCATCGCCAGCGGCGAGGCCAAGGAGCGCTTCCGCCAGCTGATCTACACGGAGGCTTCCGGCGGTCTCGGCGACGATTACGATTTCACGCCGCCGCGCGAGTATGTCGGTGTCTATCTGGAACGCCGCCGCGAGAGCGGCTTTCAGCTCTACAACACGCTCGGCATCGCCCGCGGCGACAGAAGCGCCTACGCCAGGCAGGCGCTGGAGAACTACAATTTCTTCGGCGCGCCGCATGTCGCCATCATTCACACCAACGAGCCGCTCGGCATCTACGGTGCGATCGATTGCGGCGCCTATGTTTCCAATTTCATGCTGGCCGCGCAGGCGCTCGGGCTCGGCACGATTCCGCAGGCGGCACTCGCGCGGCATTCCGGACTGATCCGCCGCCATTTCAATCTGCCCGACGATCGCCGCGTCGTCTGCGGCATTTCGTTCGGCTATGCCGACGACGCTCACAAGGTCAACAGCTACCGCACCTCGCGCGCCAGCGTGGCCGAGACCGTGACGTTCGCAGACGAGTGATCAAGCGGCGCAGCTCTGCGCCATCGTTATCAGACGCGCGCGAAGACGGCCGTGGAAACGGCCGCCTTCATCTTCATCTAAGTCCTTGAGGACGCCGGCCGTCAGCCGCCGCTGCCGCCGATCACGGCCCGCACGGTCTCGTCCGGGCCAAAATCCTCGGCGCCATCGACATAGAGCAGCGCGGCGAGCTTCGAGCGCGCGCGGTTGACGCGGCTCTTGATCGTGCCGACTGCACAGCCGCAGATCGAGGCCGCGTCTTCGTAGGAAAAGCCGGAGGCGCCGACCAGAATCAGCGCTTCACGCTGGTCCTGCGGAAGCTTGTCGAGCGCCGTGCGAAACTCCTCGAACTCAAGATGCGCGTTCTGCGACGGCTGTGTCTTCAGCGTCTTGGCGTAGTTGCCTTCAGCATCCTCGACCTCGCGCCGCCGCTTGCGATAGTCGGAGCGGAAAAGGTTGCGCAGGATCGTGAACAGCCATGCCGGCAGATTGGAGCCGGGCTGGAACGAGTCGATGTTGGCGAGCGCGCGGAGCAGCGTCTCCTGGACCAAATCATCGGCGCGATCCGCATTGCCGCTGAGCGAAATGGCGAACGCGCGCAGACTGGGCACGGCCGCCAGGATGTCGTTACGCAGGGAGTCCGTGAGAGGCATTAATCCCTCCCATTGTTGTCGTTGGATCCGCCTTCATGTCCCACGTGGGGTGTCGCTCCTGGCGCATCAAGCTTCTTGATCAGTTCTGCGAACCGATCTGGAACCCCTTGTCGCACCACATCATCATACATGGCGCGCAACTGGTGCCCGATCCGGGATTGTATCTCCGGAGTGAGGCCTCCCTTGCCGGGGGTCGTGCTTCTGCTGGCTTGAGACTTGAGATCTTTCATGACCTGTTCCACGTTTCCCCGAGTTAAGTGACTGTAAAATCGAGAGGTTTTCTCAACCGGGAGCCGTTCCCTGGATAGGCTCAATTCGAGGTTCGAGAAAAAGTTCCCGCTCAGACGGAACTTTTCTTGGCCTGAGGCGTAATCAGCCGAGCAGGGGAACCCGGGCCCCCCTCGGATTGCCTGGACGTCAAGGTTGGCCCGAAGATGAATGGAGTGGGGATGTCCCGTTCACAGCTTGTTGCTGAACACTTGCCCTTATTGCGCCGGTACGCACGCGCCCTGACGGGCAGCCAGGCCTCCGGTGACGCCTATGTCGCAGCCATGTTGGAAGCCATGCTGGGGGATCCCTCGGTGCTCGACGAGAGCCATGGGCCGCGCGCGGGCCTGTTCCGGCTGTTCACCCAGATCTGGAATTCGGTCTCCGTCAACGATGATTCCGAGGTGACGACCTTGCCGATGCCGCCCGAGCGTCGGTTGTCGAACATCACGCCGCTGCCGCGCCAGGCCTTCCTGCTGCTCTCGCTGGAGGGATTCTCGGAAGAGGAAGTCGGCTACATCCTCGGCACCGACGTCGCCGAGACGCGGCGGCTTGCGGATGCCGCCGGACGCGAGATGGCCGCCGAGATCGCCACCGATGTGCTGATCATCGAGGACGAGACCTTCATCGCCATGGACCTCGAGAGCCTGGTGAAGAATCTCGGCCACAACGTCGTCGGCGTCGCGCGCACGCATGCCGATGCGGTGGCGCTGGCCAAGAACAGGCGGCCCGGCCTGATCCTCGCCGACATCCAGCTTGCCGATGGCTCGTCGGGCCTCGACGCCGTCAACGAGCTGCTGCGCACCTTCGAGGTGCCGGTGGTGTTCATCACCGCGTATCCGGAGCGCTTCCTCACCGGCGAGCGGCCCGAGCCGGCGTTCCTGATCTCAAAACCGTTCCAGCCCGCGATGGTGTCGGCGGTGGCGAGCCAGGCGCTATTCTTCCAGCGCAACTCGCGCAACCGCGCGCCGAAGGCGCCAGCGGCTTAATAGAACTGGCCATTTGGCCAAGCGATCCGATCCGGCGTGCTGCAAGGCACGCCGGATTTTTCGTGTCGCCTGCCGTGCTTGACGTGCGTCGGCTACGCCGCTCATACCTCCTGCATTGATCCCAGCCGGAGATGTGCCCATGGACCAGCAACTCCTCGATCGCCTCGCCATTCGCGACCTCGTCGAGAACTGGGCGGTCTGGCGCGATGCCGGTGATTGGGAGCGCTTTGCCACGGTCTGGCATGAAGAGGGCTGGATGTCCGCCACCTGGTTTCAGGGGCCGGCGCGGGATTTCATGCGCGTCAGCCAGGAGGGGTTCGCCAGGGGCGTTCGCATCCTGCATTTCCTCGGCGGCACCAGCATCGATCTCGCGGGTGAGCGGGCCATCGCGCAGACCAAGATGACGATCTCGCAGCGTGCCCCCGTGCACGACGTGGTCTGCGACGTCGTCTGCACCGGGCGCTTCTACGATTTCCTGGAAAAACGACAGGGGCGGTGGGGCATTGTCCGCCGCCAGCCGATCTACGAGAAGGATCGGATCGACCCGGTCGATCCCGCAGCAGAGCTCCGCCTCGACCAGAAGGCGCTGGCCGCATTGCCCGAAGGCTATCGCCACCTCGCCTATATGCAGGAGCTGATCGGCTACAAGGTCAAGCGCGACATGCCGGGCCTGATCGGACCCGAGGTCGAGAAGCTCTATGGCGAAGGGCGCGACTGGCTGACGGGGAAGTGACCCCCAGAAAAAAGTAAGGCGCGACTGGCATCACCACAGTCGCGCCCTACGTCACCGGCTTATGGGGCAGGGGGGAATAGCCGGCTGTTGAGACGACTCCAGTCTGCGAAAGTCGTTCCACCCCTCGCGAAATATTTTGCGCACGCTGTCGTATTTGTCGCACACGGTTAAGTGATCGTAATCGCTAAGAACCCCTGATCCTTCACCGGCGTTGTTCCCGCGATCGCCATGGGGCGAGGGATCGACAGCCATGTCACAGATTCATAAGGTATTTTTGAGCGTCGTCGCCGCTGCTGCGACGCTCGGTGCCGTGCAACTGGCCTCGGGTCATGATCTGGCAGACCGCTGGCAGGCGGTCGCCGACAAGGCCGACAAGCCCGGCCACAATGTCAATCGTACCGGCAAGGCCGACCGGCTCGCCGAGATCAAGCAGGCAGCTGTTCCGACCCGCACCGTCTCGATGCGGCTGAACGACCTCGCCGACACGTCGGTGCTGCTACGGGTCCCCGCGGTGATCGAGACCGGTAATGCCAAGCCGCCGGCGCTGCTCCAGAACCAGAAGAAGGTGCGCAACAGGCCGACGATCGCCTGCGAGCCGATGGTCAGCTCCCTGACCGAGGTCGCAAAGCTGCTCCAGCCCGGCCGCTGCGTGACCTGATCCGCCCGGGGCGCCGAATAGATCGTTCTCCCGCCTGGAGGACGATTCTTCACGTCCACTTGATCCCCTCCACGCTCGCGTTATATCCCGGGTTTCTTCCCTTTCGTTTTGACCGGGTAAACGCATGACGACGTCAGACACGGCTGTGCATACGCAGCCCTTCCAGGCCGAGGTTTCCGAGCTTTTGCACCTGATGGTGCACTCCGTCTATTCGGAGACCGACATATTTCTGCGCGAGCTCGTCTCCAACGCCTCGGACGCCTGCGACAAGCTGCGCTATGAGGCGATCGCGACCCCTTCGCTGCTCGGCGAGGGCGACGCGCTCAAGATCCGCATCATCCCGAACAAGGCGGCCGGGACGCTCACGATCGCCGACAACGGCATCGGCATGGAGCGGCAGGAGCTGATCGACCATCTCGGCACCATCGCCCGCTCCGGCACCAAGGCATTCGTGTCGAAGCTGAAGGAGGCCAAGGACGGCCTCGGCCTGATCGGCCAGTTCGGCGTCGGCTTCTATTCCGCCTTCATGGTCGCCGACAAGATCGTCGTGGTCAGCCGCCGCGCTGGCGAGAGCGACGTCTGGACCTGGACGTCCTCCGGCGGCTCTGGCTTCGAGATCGCCCGTGCCAGCGACGAGGAGGCGGCGCGCCTGGCGCGCGGTACCGAGATCGTCCTGCACCTGAAGGACGATGCCAAGAAATATCTCGAGGGCTTTGAGATCGAGCGCATCGTCGGTGCCTATTCCGACAACATCCTGTTCCCGATCGAGCTGGTGCCGGAAGAGGGCGAGCCCCGTCAGATCAATTCGGCCAGTGCGCTGTGGCAACGCTCGAAATCCGAGCTGACGCCGGAGGACTACAAGAAGGCCTATCAGCAGATCGCCTCCGCCTTCGACGATCCCGCGATGACGCTGCATTACCGTGCCGAAGGCCGCTACTCCTACGCCGTGCTGTTGTTCGCGCCCTCGACCAAGCCGTTCGACCTGTTCGAGCCGAACCGCAAGGGCCGGGTGAAGCTTTACGTCCGCCGCGTCTTCATCACCGATGATGCCGATCTGCTCCCGGGCTATCTGCGCTTCATCCGCGGCGTCGTCGACAGCGAGGATCTCCCGCTCAACATCTCCCGCGAGATGCTGCAGAACAATCCGCAGCTGGCGCAGATCCGGAAAGCCGTGGCGACCCGGGTCGGGTCCGAGCTCGAAAGCCTGGCCGAGAAGGATCCGGAGAACTTCGCCAAGATCTGGGACGCCTTCGGAGCGGTGATCAAGGAAGGCATTTACGAGGATTTCGAGCGGCGCGAAAAGCTGCTGGCACTGTCGCGCTTCACCACGACGTCGGGCGAGACGCGGTCGCTGAAGCAGATCATCGCCGATTTCAAGCCGAACCAGACCGAGATCTATTATCTCGTCGGCGACAGCATCGAGCGGCTGAAGTCCAATCCGCGGCTCGAGGCCGCGACCGCGCGCGGCATCGAGGTGCTGCTGCTGTCCGATCCCGTCGATGCGTTCTGGACCTCGATGCCGTCGGAGTTCGACGGCAAGCCGCTGAAGTCACTAAGCCAGGGCGATCTCAATCTCGACCTGATTCCGCGCGTCGACGACAAGGACGAGGCAAAGAAGGACGAGCCCGAGGCGGATGAAGCGGCCACCATTGCCGTGATCAAGGCCGCGCTCGGCGAGCGTGTCAGCGACGTCAAGGCCTCGACGCGCCTCACCAGCTCGGCCTCCTGCCTCGTCGCCGACAGCCAGGGCCCGAGTCGCGAGCTCGAGCGCATCCTGTCGCAGCAGAACCGCGGCATGAAGACCAAGCCGATCCTGGAGATCAATCTGCGCCATCCGATGGTGGGCGCGATCACCAAGGCGCAAGCCGGCTCGAAGGCGGTCGACGATCTCAGCCTGCTCCTGCTCGAGCAGGCGCAGATCCTGGACGGCGAGTTGCCGGAAGACCCGGCTGCGTTTGCCGCAAGGCTGAACCGGCTCGTGCTGCAGGGGCTCGGCGCCTAGCGCCGCAGCCCGCAGCGCTCACCTTGCCGTCATCTGTCCCTAGGAACAGTCGCCTCCGGCCTGGTGTTATGCCATACGAGGCTGCCGGCATCAGATCCGCCGGCGCCGTCGATTCAAGGATTAAGTCCATGCGCCTGTGGATTTTGACCCTCACCGCGATTGCCGCGCTGTTCGTCGCGGCAGATGCCAGCGCCCAGACCTATGATCCGCGCTACCCGGTGTGCATGCACGTTTACACGCCCGGCGGCGGCTTCGGCGGTGGCGGCGGTGATTATTTCGACTGCTCCTTCACCTCGCTGCCGCAGTGCCGCGCGACCGCGTCGGGCCGCTCGGCGAGCTGCGACGTCAACCCCTATTACGCCTTCGACCAGCCGCCGCCGCAGCCGCGCCGGCGTCACAAGAAGGTGCACTAGCGAATCCGCGATGCCTCGTACCGGAACACAGTTCATGCGCTTCTCGTTCGGAATGGTCGTGACCGTGGGCGCGGTGCTCGCAGCCGCGCCGTCGCATGCGCAGACTTTTGATCCGCGCTATCCCGTCTGCATGCACGTTTATTCAGGTGCGAACGGGGGAGGTGGGGAGTGGTACGACTGCTCCTTCACCTCGTTGCCCCAGTGCCGCGCCACGGCTTATGGCCGATCCGCGATCTGCGATCTCAATCCGTATTATCCGGTTCAGGCGCCGCCGCCGCACTTGCGCTACAGGCGTAGCGGCTAGCGTCGGCAGGTGCTGCGCGCTACTCCTTCCTGCCCCCACAGCTCGACCACCTTGCCAGCGCGGTCGGTTTCGGCCGTCACCATGCCGCCGAACTCACCGGCGTTGCCGTGGCAGTGGTAGAGGATGGCTAGAGTTAATCGCGCCCTAACAGAGTTTTACCTTGTCTCTTAACACCTGGGCAGGGCGCGGGGGCTAGATTGCCTGATGTCAGCAGGCGGCCCGAAAGAATCAACGGCATGACCACCGGTGTCATCGAACGACAAAACGTCGCGCGCGCGCCTTCGGCTTCAAAGATATGGCTGAAGGCCATCGAGCTTACGGCGCGGATCGAGACGCTGCCGGGGCGTCTGTTCGCCGACGTCATCGACGATTGGGCGCAGCGCCAGCCCGACCGCGTCGCGCTGATCACCGACGACGCAAGCCTCGACTATGAAGGCCTGTCGAAGCGCATCAACCGCTACGCGCGCTGGGCGCGCTCGGCCGGCGTAGCCAAGGGTGATACGGTCGCCTTGATCATGCCGAACGGCATCGATTATGTCGCGGCCTGGCTCGGCATCAGCCGGATCGGCGGTGTGGCGGCGCTGCTCAACACCAAGCTGGTGGGACCCTCGCTCGCGCATTGCCTCGATGTGGCAAAGCCCCTGCACATCATCGTCGCGCATGAGCTGACGGAGATGCTGGAGAGCGCCACGCCGCATCTGAAGACGCAGGCCAAGGTCTGGACGCATGGCGATGCCCGCAGCGAGCGCGCCATCGACGTCGCCCTCGCGGCGCTGGACGACGCCTCCCTTTCGCCGGAGGAGCACGGCGAGGTCGTCATCGACGACCGTGCGCTGCTGATCTACACCTCGGGCACTACCGGCCTGCCGAAGGCCGCCAGCATCAGCCACCGCCGCATTCTCAATTGGGGCTTTTGGTTCGCCGGCCTCACCGGCGCGAGCCCGCAAGACCGGCTCTACGATTGCCTGCCGCTGTTCCACTCGGTCGGCGGCATCGTCGCGCCCTGCAGCATGCTCGCTGCCGGCGGCTCGGTGGTGATCGCGGAGAAATTCTCGGCCTCGCATTTCTGGTCCGACATCGTGCGCCATGACTGCACGCTGTTTCAATATATCGGCGAGCTCTGCCGTTATCTGCTCAAGGCGGCGCCGTCGGAATATGAGAACCGGCATCGTCTCCGCCTCGTCTGCGGCAACGGCCTGCGCGGCGACATCTGGGAAGACTTTCAGTCGCGTTTTGCCATTCCCCGCATCCTCGAATTCTATGCGGCCACGGAAGGCAATTTCTCGCTGTTCAACGTCGAGGGGCAGCCGGGCGCGATCGGTCGCATCCCGCCGCTGCTGGCGCATCGCTTCCCTGCCAATCTCGTCAAGCTCGACCCCGACAGCGGCGCGCCGCTGCGCAACGAAGAGGGGTTTTGCCTCGCCTGCGCCCGCGGCGAGGCCGGCGAAGCCATCGGCCGCATCGGCACCGCTGATGAAGGCGGCGGCCGGTTCGAGGGCTACACCGACACCGGCGAGACCGAGAAGAAGGTTCTACGCGACGTCTTTGCCAGGGGCGATGCCTGGTTTCGCACCGGCGACCTGATGCGGATCGACGACAAGGGTTTCTTCCATTTCGTCGATCGGATCGGGGACACTTTCCGCTGGAAGGGCGAGAACGTCGCGACCTCGGAGGTGAACGACGCGATGCGCGATTTCACCGGCGTGGTCGATGCCACCACTTACGGCGTCAGCATCCCCGGCGCCGACGGCCGCGCCGGCATGAGCGCGATCGTCGTCAACGAGGGTTTTGACATTGCGGCGTTGCCCGCACATCTCGCGCAGCGCCTGCCGGCCTATGCACGCCCCGTCTTCATTCGCATCTCCAGCGAGATCGATGCGACCGAGACATTCAAGCAGAAGAAGGGCGATCTCGCACGGGAAGGGTTCGATCCCGCCGCGATCTCCGATCCGCTGTTCATGGCAGACCCGAAGTCGGGCGCCTATGGGGCGCTCGATACGGTGGCCTATGGGCGAATCGTGGACGGCTCGATCCGGCTGTAAATCCCGCCAAAATCCGCAGATAGGTCCAATTTTATCTGAATTGTCCAAGAAGCCATTTACTTCTGTCGGGTAAACAAGCGGCCATGGGGAGGCGGCCAGTAAGAGCCGCCGCAACACCAACGATAACAAAGCGAGCCAGCCATGTCGGTAAGGTCTAAGGTCATTGACGCGATCCAGCAGATCGCCAAAGAGCAGCACGTCACGCTTCCCGCGCTCTCGGACGATCTGTCGCTGCACGAGACGGGTTTCGACTCGCTCGCCTTCGCCATCCTGGTTGCGCGCCTCGAGGACGAGACCGGCGTCGACCCCTTCACCATCTCCGAGGACGCAGCGTTTCCCGCCACGGTCGGCGATTTCGTGCGGGCCTACGAAAATGTCCCCGCGTGAGATCTTTGCGCTTCGCGACCATCTCGGCGCGGAGCTGACCGGCCGTACGCTGTCGGACGCGCACACCTGCGTGTCGCTGACCGATATCCTGTCGCAGACGGTCCTGGGTGGCCGCTTGCGCGAATTGTCCGGCCGCTCCGTGCTGCTCAAATTGTCCGACCAGCTCCGGTCGGGCCTCGCCATGATCGAGCTCGACGGCATCGCGCGTCGCATGCTGCTGTGCCCGCCCGATCTCAACCCGGCGCATCTCGACGCACTGATCGCGGATGCCGGGATCGATGCCGTCGTGACGGACGAGCCTGATCGTTGGGCCGGCTCAGGCATCGCGCTCATCGTCACCGCGCAATTGCCGCTTGTATCCACCGCGCCCGCCAAGACCGAACGCGCGACGGAATGGCTGATGCTCACCTCGGGCACCTCAGGCGTGCCGAAGATCGCTGGTCACACGCTGGAAGCGCTGACGGGTGCGATTGTTGCCGAAGGGCCCGCGCGCGGCCCGGCGCCGGTCTGGGCGACCTTCTACGACATCCGCCGCTATGGCGGCCTGCAGATATTCCTCCGCGCCGTCCTTTCCGGCGGCTCGATGGTGCTGTCCGATCCGCATGAGGCGCTCGGCGATCACGTCGCGCGGCTGAAGGCGCGCGGCGTCTCGCACATCTCCGGCACCCCCTCGCACTGGCGCAAGCTCCTGATGAGCGGTTCGGCCGCGCAGTTCACACCGGCTTACGTCCGCCTCTCCGGTGAAATCGCCGACCAGGCGGTGCTCGACGGGCTGAAGGCGGCATTCCCCAACTCCTCCGTCGGTCATGCCTATGCCTCGACCGAAGCCGGCGTCGGCTTTGCCGTCAATGACGGGCTGGAAGGTTTTCCGGCCGACTATCTCGGCAATCGCAATGGCGTCGAGATGAAAGTGGTGGACGGCTCGCTCCGTATCCGTTCGACGCGTACCGCGCATGCCTATGTCGGCCGCAATGCCGCCGCGCTCACCGATGACGACGGATTTGTCGACAGCGGCGACATCGTTGAGCTGCGCGGCGAGCGCTACTATTTCGTCGGCCGCCGCGGCGGCATCATCAATATCGGCGGACTCAAGGTCCACCCCGAAGAGATCGAGGCGGTCATCAACCGCCATCCCGACGTGCGGATGTCGCGGGCCAAATCGCGCAAGAGCCCGATCACCGGTGGCATCGTGGTCGCCGACGTGATCCTCACCGAGGGCACCGATCCCGCGCGCGCGAAAGAGATCCGCGACCAGATCTTGGAGCGGTGCCGCGCGCAGCTCGCGTCCCACAAGGTGCCGGTGGTGATCCGCTTCGTCGAGGCGCTCGACGTCACCCCGGCCGGAAAACTGGCGCGCACCGATGCATAATGTCCTCGTCACCGGCGGCAGCCGCGGCATCGGCCTTGCGATCGGCAAGCGCCTCGCCGGCGCCGGCTACAACGTGGTCGCGGCCGCCCGGCGCGAGAGCGAGGAGCTCAAGGCCGCGATTGCGGAGTCCGAAGGGCGCCTGCATTTCCGCGCCTGCGACCTTGCCGTGATCGACGCCATTCCGGCTTTTGCAAAACTCGTGCGCGACGAGTTCGGCCCGACCTACGGCCTCGTCAACAATGCCGGCCTCGGCACCGAAGGCCTGCTCGCCACCATGCATAATTCCGAGATCGAGGCATTGGTGCAGCTCAACGTGCTGTCGCCGATCATCCTCACCAAATATGTCGCGCGGCAGATGATGGCCGACGGCACTGGGCGCATCATCAACATCTCCTCGATCATCGCGACCACCGGCTACAACGGCCTGTCGGTCTATGGCGCGACCAAGGCGGCTGCCACAGGCTTCACCCGCTCGCTGGCGCGCGAGGTCGGCAAGCTCGGCATCACCGTGAATGCGATTGCGCCGGGTTTCATCGACACCGAGCTCACGCACAATCTGTCCGACGAGGCCCGCAAGCGCATCGCCAGCCGCAGCGCGCTGCGCCGCCTGCCGGAAACGGACGACGTCGCGCGCATGGTGGAATATCTGCTCGGCGAGGGTGGTCGCAACGTGACAGGGACGGTGTTCACCATCGATGCGGGAAACACGGCGTAAGCGGAACTCCGCCGTCACAATTGAATTGATCCGGCACAATGACATTCAGCCGGATTTGGTCGTAAGATGCCCCGCAATCGATTGGGTTACGTCAATCGATCTGCCCTAATCGACAGGGAGCAGTCCATGACCATGCCCAACATGACCGCTTCAAATCAGGGCCGGACCGAGCAATCCCGCGCGAAGCAGGACGATGCCCGTTGCCCGCCGATGACGCACCAGAATTCCGGCGGTCATGGCCACGAAATGTATCCGCAGCAATTCGTACGCCTGGTCGGCTGCCATGATGCGTCTCTCGATAGCTTGCGCAAGCGTCAGGACGAGAAGCTGCACTAGCAGCTCACGTCCGGTCTTTCGGCAGGTCAATTCGTTCGTGTGAAAATTCCGGCGGCCCTTCGGTGAGGCGGCGGATGCGGCGGTCGCGTTCGTCCACGGGCAATGCCGGATCGAGCAGCGTCTCGATCTCGTGGACCGCGATCTCTTCGATCCTGGTGGCGTCCGATGCGATCGGATGCGCCGAGGAGTGGACCGAGGGCGCGATCTTCAGGCCCAGCTCGATCAGCTTGCAGATCGCATCCGAGCGGGTCAGCTGATGGGCTTCAGCCCAGGCATCGACGGCTGCCGTCAGTCTTTCCGGCATCTTCACCGCGCTGATCGGGTCAATGCCCGTGCGCCGGCGGACCGGAGAGGTGGAATCCTTGCTGCCGAAGTCTGACACCTCGATCATCCCATGCAACCCTTGGAGCTGGCCAACGATAGCCGTTCTCCCCGGCCGGCCGCTTGATCCCGATCAATGACCCGCTGCGGTATTGCAACGCGGCCTCACCTTGTTGTTGCCGTATCTTGTTGTCCTGGCCCGTTTCGGCCAATGATTGAAAGGGGCCGCCGGCCGGCGAACCCGGATCGATCCTGCCACGTATTTGTTTTGCATTCCAACCATCCGGCATTCCCGATGACCTCAGGCGAATCCTTCTATGGCGGCATTCCCGTCTTCCGCGGCTTCACCAGCCTGATGGACCCTGCGCTCTATGCGCCGCTGCCGGACGATTGGAGCATCGGCGTTGCCGATATCGTCGATTCCACCAAGGCGATCGCGGCGCAGCGCTACAAGGCGGTGAACATGGCCGGCGCCGCCGTGATCGCGGCGGTGACGAACGCATTGGAAGGACGCGAATTCCCCTTCGTGTTCGGCGGCGACGGCGCGAGCTTTGCGGTTGCGCCGGGCGATCTCGAACCTGCCCGAGAGGCGCTGGCGGCAACCGCGACCTGGGTGCGGGAAGATCTCGATCTGACGATGCGGGTCGCGCTGGTGCCGGTCAGCGCCATCCGCGCGCAGGGCCTCGACGTGCGCGTCGCGCGATTCGGTCCGTCGGCCAACCTGTCCTATGCGATGTTCTCGGGCGGCGGGCTCGCCTTCGCCGATGCCGCAATGAAGCGCGGGGAGTTTGCCGTCCCGGCAGCGTCGGCGGGCACGCAGCCCGATCTCTCGGGCCTGTCGTGCCGCTTCGAGGTGATACCGGCCTCACGCGGGCTGATCCTGTCGATTCTGGTGATGCCGGCGCGCGGCGCCGACCCGCATGCCTTCCGCAAGGTGATCGAGGACATCATCCACCTCGTCGAGCGCAGTCCGGACGGCGCCCGTCCGGTGCCGCCGCAGGGACCGCCGTTGAAATGGCCGCCGCAAGGGCTGGAATACGAAGCCCGCACCAGGCGCGGTGGTCCGCTGCTCGCGCGCCGCGCCAGCGTGCTGGCCTATACGCTGTTCGTCTATCTGATCATGCGCTTCGACCTCAACGTCGGCGGCTTCGTGCCCAAGCTCTACAGGCGCCAGGTCGTCGAGAACTCGGACTTCCGCAAATTTGACGACGGCCTGCGCATGATCCTCGATTGCACGCCGCAGCTCGAGCGCGCGCTGAGCGACCGACTGGCGATTGCGGCCCGTGACGGCATCGTACGCTACGGCCTCTACCAGCAGGATGCCGCCATGATGACCTGCTTCACGCCGTCGGCGCTACGCAGCGATCACGTCCATTTCATCGATGGCGCACGGGGCGGCTACGCCTCGGCGGCGACGGCGCTGAAGGCGATGATGGCGTAACTGCGCTCTCGTGCCCGGACGCAGCGCGGCGTCACTACGTACCGCGGCGCGTCCGGGACAAGAGGATCAGTTAGTGCCCCGCGCGCGTCCAGGTCTCTCCGCCGCAGAGCGCGCCGACGCAGCCTTCGACCCGCAGCGAATCCGCTCCCGTCACGGAGATGTTGCTGGCATAAGTGCTGCCGTCGTCTGCATTGTAGATCTGGCCGGACCATTTGTTCGGACCGGAGGGCTGCATGCCGCTGAACAACGGCAAACCGATCATCGGGCGCCTGGCGAGCGCGGGATTGGGGTTCTTGCTGTCGCTGGCGGGCTGGCCGGTCGCGGTGTCGTAGGGCTCGCGCAGCCAGGCGACGACGCCGCAGATGCCGCCGCCGCACTTGCTGATCTTGACGCGCGCATCGCCCGCCTGGGTGAGCCACGTCCCATCGGCGCTCTGCGCATGCGCGGCCGGCGCGCCGAGCAGCGCAGCGAGGAGGACGATGAGAGCAGCGAATCTGGAAGTCATGGAAGAGGCCCCGAAAATGGAGCGCCTCCATAGCAGCCCGGCGGGATAGTGCAACGCAGGCTGGAATCACATTCCTGCGTTCATTGCCTTCGTTCATTGTCCTGCGATCATTTGTCCCAGCGCGCGAAGGCGACCGCGGCCGCAGTCGACAGGCCGAACACCGCCATGGCACCGCCGACCAGCGCGAACAAGGTCCACGCCGGCGCCTGCGTCATCATGAGGCCGACGCCGCCGACCGCGACGATCAGAAGCCGCGCGGTGGAAGCGAGCACGGGGCCGCCGACGCGCGCCGCGCCTTGCGAGGAGAAGTAGAGCGACACGCCGATGCCGAAGAACACGAAGGTCGGGCCGGCCCAGTGGAAATAGCTGTGTGCGGCGGCGGTGACGCCGGGATCCCGCGTGAAGAGTGCGACCCACATCGATGGAGCGAGCGCCACAGCGAGGCCGATCAGGCCGACCGTCAATCCGGAAGCTGCAGCGGCGGTCCAGGCCACACGTCGCGCGCGCTTCACCTGTCCGGCGCCCATCGCCATGCCGACCATCGGCACCGAGGCGATGCCGAAGGCGAACGTGATCGGGATCAGCAAGAATTCCAGCCGCGAGCCGATGCCGTAGCCGGCCAGCATCTCGGTGCCGAACGTGGCCAGGATCTTGGTGAAGATCAAAATGGTGAGCACGGTCTGGAGCGGCGAAAGGCAGGCCACCGCACCAACCTTGAGGATGTCCAGGAACATCGCGCGCTCGAAATGAAACGCGCGAATATTTAGCGGCAGCCGGCTGCGGCCGGAGGCGAGATACCAGAGGAAGAAAATCGCGGCGCAGGTGAACGCGATCAGCTGGCCGGTGGCGACGCCCGGCATGCCGAAGGGCTTCACGCCGAACAGGCCGAGCCCCAACGTGCCGCCGAGCGCGATCTGCAGCACGCTGGCCCCGATCAGCGTCATCGAGGGCAGGCGCATGTCGCCGGTGCCGCGGATCACCGAGGCCAGCGTGTTGACCAACCAGATCGCGACCGCGCCGGAGAACAGCACCTGCGAATAGCCGCTGGCCTCCTCGAGCACGCGATCGCGTCCGCCGAGCAGCGTGAAGAAGGAGCGGCCGAAGACGAGCATCATCACCGTGAAGAACAGCCCGCCGCAGAGGCCGATGATGGCGGCATGCAGCGCCAGCGTCGCGGCGCGGTCACGATCCCCGGCGCCGAGCGCGCGGCTGATCGCGGACGAAACGCCGCCGCCCATCGCGCCCGCGCTCATCATCTGCGTCAGCATTGCGAACGGAAACACCAGCGCGATCGCGGCGAGCGGAATGGTGCCGAGCCGGCCGATATAGGAGGTCTCGGCGATCGCAACCAAAGTGCTGCCGACCATCGCGATCATGTTGGGGATCGCCAGCCGCAGCAGCGTCGGCAGGATCGGGGCCGTCAGCAGGCTGGCGATCGGGAAGGCGACCGGCGCAAGCGGCGGGACGGCGTCTGCAGGGGCGTCGATCGTCATGTTCACCGGGCGGAATTTAGATGATGATCGACATATTATAGGATGGCCAAGCCCCTGCGGCAGCCCTCACGCCACGCAGGGGTCACCACGGCAGACCGCATAGGTCGATGGTGCCCAGCGTCGGCGCGCGGACGATGTTGAAGACGTAGGGCGCCATCTCGGTGAAGCGGATCCGCCCCTCCGGCTGCTCGCAATAGACCTCGCCCTTGAAGGGCAGCCAGCTCCGGGTCTCGTAGAACGAAAAATTGTGTGGCTCGCAAAACAGCAGCGCGAACCGGACCGCTTCGTTGGCCCTGATGGTGTGCACGGCCGCGTCGATCGCCACGGTCGCATAGCCGCGACCGCGCCGGTCCTCGCGGGTGCAGACCCCGCCGATGCCGCCGATATGGACCTTCTGTCCGTTCCAGATGACGGTGCGGAAGTAGATGCCGACATGACAGACGAGACCGTCCTCGGGCGTCTCGATCAGCACGCGCAGGTCCGCATTGGCCCATTTGATGTGAGCCCAGGGCTTGTCCGCGACCAAGTGCGGTCCCCAGACCGCCTGATGCAGCGGCTCCGCGATCGGCCACGAGGCGTCGCCGTTCAAAATGTCGATCTCGATGCTCATGGTTTTGTCTCTCGCAACACGCTGCGCGGTCCATTCGTTCTGTCATAACCGGTTCAAAGGCAATGATATTTTGCGGCGGGCGACCGGCCCGGGTTGAATGTCACTCGGTGCGGCGATTTTGTGCAATCCGGCCAAGCCGTGGCATCGCGCCTTTTCGCAAATTGGCGGTATTTAACGGCGGTGGAACCTTCTATAAGAGTCCCCGTTAAGCCAGTTCCCCATCAGTCGCGGACAACATCCCATGACCTTTACGCTGCCCCCCCTCCCTTACGCCTATGACGCCCTCGGCCAGTTCATGTCGAAGGAGACGCTGGAATTCCACCACGACAAGCATCATCAGGCCTACGTCACCAACGGCAACAACGCGCTCAAGGGGACCGAATGGGAAGGCAAGTCCCTTGAAGAGATCGTCAAGGGCTCGTTCGGCAAGAACCCCGCGGTGTTCAACAATGCCGGCCAGCACTACAATCACACCCACTTCTGGAGCTGGATGAAGCCCAATGGCGGCGGCACCAAGCTGCCCGGCAAGATCGAGAAGAAGATCAACGAGGACCTCGGCGGCTTCGAGAAGTTCAAGACCGACTTCCAGGCAGCCGGCGTCGGCCAGTTCGGCTCCGGCTGGTGTTGGCTCCAGGTCAAGAACGGCAAGCTCGAGATCTCCAAGACCCCGAACGGCGAGAATCCGCTGGTGCATGGCGCCACCCCGATCCTCGGCTGCGACGTTTGGGAGCACTCCTACTACATCGACTACCGCAACCGCCGCCCCGATTATCTCAAGGCGTTCGTCGAGAACCTCGTGAACTGGGAATACGTCGAGTCCCTGTTCGACAAGGCGTAAGCTCTACTCGTCATTCCGGGTTCGCACTTCGTGCGCCCCGGAATGACAGAAACAAAAGGTGGTCGCTCACGCGGCCGCCTTTTTGCTGTGCGGAATTGCCCTGCGTGGCGCGCGCACCGGCCTGTCATCCTACTGTTTGCATCGCGTGGGCGGCGCCCTTAATCAGGACGGGCATCACCCTCGAGCCAACCGAGCCCGTTGTCAGAACCTTCCCCGAAGAACCCGGCGCCTGCCGAGGACGCGGAGTCCGAGCCGCGGCCGGGGCGAGTGCGCAAGCCGATCGGCTGGTCGACGATCATCATCGCAGCGCTGGTCGCGGTGAGCGCGGCGCTGGTCTGGCGGCGTGACGGCACCGACGGCGTTCTCGATATTCTCACCCACGATCTCTCGCTGTTCTCGGGCATCCTGCCGCGCGTGCTCGCCGGCTGCCTGCTCGGCGCCTTCATCTCGGAGATCCTGCCGCACGAAAAGGTCTCGCGCTCGCTCGGGCCGAAATCCGGCCTGACGGGCCTTCTGATCGGCACCGCCTTCGGCGCGATCCTGCCCGGCGGTCCCTTCACTGCCTATCCCGTGGCGAGTGCGCTGCTCGCAGTCGGCGCCGATTTCGGCGCCACCATCGCCATGGTCGTGAGCTGGACCCTGATCGGCTATGGCCGGGCGGTGGCCTGGGAAATCCCGATCATGGGCACCGACTTCACGCTGTGGCGGATTCTGATCTCGCTGCCGCTGCCGGTGCTCGCAGGGGCCCTCGGCCGCTTCGTCTATGTCCGGCTCTATCCGAAGCGCGAAAGCGACGAGGACGCGGCATGAGTGCCGCGCTTTTCATCGACATCCTGTTGTGGGGCTCAGTGTTCGGCGTCGGCCTGATCGCCTTTCGCCGCGGCCCTCCGGTGTTCAAAGCCTCGCTGCGCGAAGGCTCGATGGACTTCATCAACATCGTGCCGCGCATCGCGCTCGGGGTGATCGGCTCCGGCTACATCGCCGCCATCATCCCGCAGGAGGTGATCACCGGCTGGCTCGGGCCGGACAGCGGCTGGCTCGGGGTTGCGACCGCCGTGGTCGCCGGCGCCGCCACGCCCGGCGGGCCCGTGATCGGCTTCTCCATCGGCACGGTGGCGCTGAAGTCGGGCGGCGGGGTGCCGCAGGTGGTGGCCTATGTCGTCGCCTGGGCTTTGTTCGCCTTCCAGCGGGTGATCTTGTGGGAAATCCCGTTCATGCCGGCCCGTTTCGTCTGGTTCCGCTGCGCCGTGTCGGTGCCGTTTCCCTTTGTGGCAGCGGCGATTGCAATGGTGATCGGCAAGCCCTGAGGCCCGGCGTGACTGCTAGGGACGTCATTCCGGGGCGATGCAAAGCATCGAACTACGGTGCGCAGTTGCGCACCTGGGAATCTCGAGATTCCGGGTTCGGCTCTTCGAGCCGCCCCGGAATGACACCGGGGTCGTGGACAGGGGTAATGTTATAATATAACGTCTCTGCATGGTTCCCGCCGCGTCCCACGCCCATCATCACGACCATGCTCACGGTCATTCCCATGACCATTCGCCTGCTCATGACCATTCGCACGGGCACGACCACACCCACGCCCATGTCCATGACGCGGCCTCGCCGCATCCCGCCCAGGCCGCGCCCTGGTCGATCCTGCGCATGACCATGGCCGCGCGCCTTCTGGCCGCGCTCGCCGTCTGTGCCGTGCTCTGGGGCGTGGTCTTCCTGGCGATGAGGTGACCATGGCGGCGCTGCACTTTCACAATGTCACGCTCGGTTATGACCGGCACCCGGCCGTGCACCATCTCAACGGCGAGGTCGCGCGGGGCGCGCTGGTCGCCGTGATCGGCCCGAATGGCGCGGGCAAGTCGACCCTGCTGCGTGGCATCGTCGGGATCCTCGGGCCGCTCGACGGCAGCATCCACCTCGGCGGGCTCGACTCTCGCGATATCGCCTATCTGCCGCAGAGCGCGGAGATCGACCGCAGCTTCCCGATCTCGGTGTTCGACTTCGTCGGCACCGGGCTATGGCGCGGGACCGGCCTGTTCGGCGGCATCGGCAAGGCCGCGCGCGGGAAGATCTTGCGCGCGATCGCCTCCGTCGGCCTCAACGGTTTCGAGAACCGCCCCATCGGCACGCTCTCGGGCGGCCAGATGCAGCGTGTGCTGTTTGCGCGCGTGCTGCTGCAGGACGCAAGCCTGATCGTGCTGGACGAGCCCTTCAACGCCATCGACAGCAAGACCACGGCCGACCTGCTCGCGCTGGTGAAGCACTGGCACGGCGAGGGCCGCACCGTGCTCGCCGCGCTGCACGACATGGAGATGGTGCGCAACCATTTCAGCGAGACGCTGGTGCTGGCGCGCGGCCCCGTGGCGTGGGGACCGACGGCGGAGGTGTTGACGCCGGAAAACCTGATGGTGGCGATGCGCATGTGCGAGGCCTTCGACGACAGCGCCACAGCCTGCGCGGCCGACGATATCAGTTCGCGGGCCGCGTGATTGCCGATGCTCTATGACGCGCTGATCGGTCCCTTCACCGAATTCGAGTTCATGCGGCGCGCGCTCGCCGCCGTGATCGCATTGTCGCTGGCGGGCGCGCCGATCGGCGTCTTCCTGATGCTGCGGCGGATGAGCCTCGTCGGCGACGCCATGGCGCACGCGATCCTGCCGGGCGCGGCGGTCGGCTTCCTGCTCTCCGGTCTCAATCTGTTCGCGATGACGGCCGGCGGCCTGATCGCCGGCTTTGCCGTCGCCATCCTCGCCGGCGTCGTCGCGCGCTCGACCGGGCTGAAGGAGGACGCCTCGCTCGCGACCTTCTATCTGGCCTCGCTGGCGCTTGGCGTGACCATCGTCTCGATCAAGGGCACCAATATCGACCTGCTCCATGTCTTGTTCGGCAACATCCTCGCGATGGACGACCAGACCCTGCTGGTGGTGGCCTTCAACGCCACCGTGACGCTGCTGGTGCTCGCCGTGATCTACCGCCCACTGGTGATCGAGAGCGTCGATCCCTTGTTCTTGCGCACCGTGAGCCGCGCCGGCGGTCCCGCGCATCTCGCCTTCCTCGCGCTGGTCGTCATCAACCTCGTCAACGGATTTCAGGCGCTCGGCACGTTGCTGGCGGTCGGTCTGATGATCCTGCCGGCTGGCATCGCGCGGTTCTGGTCACGCGATCTCACGGTCATGATCTGCATCGCCGTGGTCGCCGCCGCGGCTTCCGGCTATGCCGGCCTCGTGCTGTCGTTCCAGACCCGCGTGCCGTCGGGCCCTGCTGTCATTCTCGTGGCGACGGTGCTCTATATCGTCTCCGTGCTGTTCGGCCGCGTCGGCGGCATCGTCCGGCAGCTGTTTCCCGGCCGGCATCTGGAAGCGTGACGGCGATGCGGCTCATCCTGCTTTGTCTGCTGTTGCTGGCTGCCTCGCCGCTGCGCGCTGCGGAACGGCTCAACGTCGTTGCGAGCTTCTCGATCCTCGGCGACTTCGTCCGTAACGTCGGGGGAGATCGGGTCAACGTTACGACGCTGGTTGGCGCCGACAGCGACGTTCACGTCTACACGCCGGCGCCTGCCGACGCGAAGCGGGTGGCGGAGGCGAAGCTCGTCATCGTCAATGGGCTCGGGCTGGAGGGCTGGCTGCCGCGTCTCGTGCAGTCCGCAGGTAGCAAGGCCGTGGTGGTCACCGCGAGCGCCGGCATCACGCCGCTGAAGCTCGGCTCGGCCGCCGACCCCCACGCCTGGCAGTCCGTCCCCAACGCCAAGGTCTACGCGACCGATATCGCCAATGCGCTGGACGCGGCCGCCCCGAATGATGCGGAGTTCTTCCGGGCCCAGGCAAAAGCCTATCTGGAAAAGCTCGAAACGCTCGACCGCGAGGTCCGCGAGGCCGTGGCGAAAATCCCGCCGGAGCGGCGCAAGGTGATCTCGACCCATGACGCCTTCGGCTATTTTTCCGCCGAATACGGTATCCAGTTCATCGCCCCCCTGGGGGTCTCCACCGAAACCGAGCCCAGCGCCCGGGACATCGCGGCCATCATCGGTCAGATCAAGGCCCAAAAAATACCGGCCGTGTTCCTGGAAAATATCAGCGACGACCGGCTGATCCGGCGGATCGCGGCCGAGACCGGCTCAAAAGTCGGCGGGACCCTGATTTCGGACGGTTTGACCGGCGAAAAGGGGCCGGCACCCACTTACATTGATATGGTCAGGCACAATATAAAGGCCCTGACCAGCGCGCTTGACCACTAGGGCAGGGGCCACCCCGCCTCGCGTCGCGCGAAAAAGCCTGATGTCGGAGTTCTTATGTCTGAAGCGACCTCGCACAAAATCCCTGTGACCGTCCTGACCGGCTATCTCGGTGCCGGCAAGACCACACTCTTGAACCGCATCCTGTCCGAGAACCACGGCAAGAAATACGCCGTCATCGTCAACGAATTCGGCGAGATCGGCATCGACAACGACCTCATCATCGGCGCCGATGAGGAAGTGTTCGAGATGAACAATGGCTGCATCTGCTGCACCGTGCGCGGCGACCTCGTGCGCATCATGGACGGCCTGATGAAGCGCAAGGGCAAGTTCGACGCCATCATCGTCGAGACCACCGGCCTTGCCGATCCGGCGCCGGTCGCCCAGACCTTCTTCGTCGACGAGGACGTGCAGAAAAATGCGCGGCTCGACGCCGTGGTCACGGTGGCCGACGCCAAATGGCTGTCCGACCGGCTCAAGGACGCGCCCGAGGCCAAGAACCAGATCGCCTTTGCCGACGTCATCGTGCTGAACAAGACCGATCTCGTCAGCAAGGGTGAGCTTGCCGAGGTCGAGGCCCGCATCCGCGGCATCAATCCCTATGCGAAACTCCACCGCACCGAGCGCTGCTCGGTGGCCCTGGCCGACGTGCTCGACCGCGGCGCCTTCGATCTCGACCGCATCCTCGATATCGAGCCGGATTTCCTGGAGGCCGACGATCATGACCACGATCATGATCACCACCATCACGGCCACGATCATCACCACCATGATCACGGTCACGGCCTGAAGCACTATCACGACGAGGACATGCAGTCGCTGTCGCTCAAGACCGACAAGCCGCTCGATCCGAACGTGTTCATGCCCTGGCTGCAGAATTTGGTGCAGGTCGAGGGCGGCAAGATCCTGCGCTCCAAGGGCATCCTCGCCTTCCACGACGACGACGACCGCTATGTCTTCCAGGGCGTCCACATGATGCTGGAGGGTGACCACCAGCGGAAGTGGAAGGAGGGCGAGCCGCGCGAGAGCCGCCTCGTCTTCATCGGCCGCGAACTGCCGGAAGAAGCCATCCGCAAGGGTTTTGAGAGCTGCATCGTCTCGTGATGAAAGAGTTTTCGCCGGCCCCCGATTCCGCCTCGATCGTCTCCGTCACCGATCGCGTCAAGCCCGTTACGCTCGGCATGGGCGTGACCTCGGTGCATTTCCTCAGGGATCGCGCCGCCTTCGTCGGCGGCGAGGAGAATGTCGCGTTCGTCGATGACAAGGGCGAGATCAGCACGGTCACTGTTCACAGCGGCGGCATTCTCTCCACCGCCTGCGATGGCAAGCGCCTGGTGATGGGCGGCGACGACGGCAAGGTCGTCTCGCTCGACGCCAAGGGCGAGGTGATGCTGCTCGCCACCGATCCCAAGCGACGCTGGATAGATGCGGTGGCGCTGCATGCGGACGGCTCCTACGCCTGGTCGGCCGGCAAGACGGCTTTCGTCAAGAGCGGCAAGACCGAGGAGAAGTCGCTCGAGGTGCCCTCGACCGTCGGCGGCCTTGCCTTCGCGCCGAAGGGACTGCGGCTCGCGATCGCCCATTACAACGGCGCGACGCTGTGGTTTCCGAACATGGCGGGATCAGCCGAATTCCTGCCCTGGGCCGGCTCGCATCTCGGCGTCACCTTCAGCCCCGACAACAAATTCCTGGTCACCACGATGCACGAAGCGGCGCTGCATGGCTGGCGGCTTGCCGACAACAGGCATATGCGCATGACCGGCTATCCCAGCCGCGTCCGCTCGATGTCCTGGAGCGCGGGCGGCAAGGCGCTGGCGACCTCGGGCGCCGACACCATCATCCTGTGGCCGTTCGCCAGCAAGGACGGCCCGATGGGTAAGGAGCCCGCAATGCTCGCGCCGCTGCAGGCGCGGGTGTCGGTGGTCGCCTGCCATCCGAAGAACGACATCCTCGCCGCCGGCTACAGCGACGGCACCGTGCTGATGGTGCGGCTGGAGGACGGCGCCGAGATCCTGGTCCGCCGCAACGGCACGCCCCCTGTCGCCGCGATCGCCTGGAATGCGAAGGGCACGCTGCTGGCTTTCGCCGACGAAAATGGGGACGGCGGAATGCTGGAGCTTTAATCTGTCATCCTTTAGGCCGTAGGGTGGGCAAAGGCGCTCTTGCGCCGTGCCCACGATCTTTTTGCGTTGACGGAAGCCGTGAGCACGCTTCGCTTTGCCCACCCTACGGCAGCTGACATTCATGCGATTTCTGACGACCTTCCAGCTTGCTGATTTCCTCGACACGCTGGTCAGCCTGACCACGGCCTTCGTGCTGGGCACGCTGATCGGCGCCGAGCGGCAATATCGCCAACGCACCGCGGGCCTGCGCACCAATGTGCTGGTTGCGGTCGGCGCCGCCGCCTTCGTCGATCTCGCCATGCAGCTGGACGGCGCCGACGGCGCGGTGCGGGTCATCGCCTATGTCGTCTCCGGCATCGGCTTCTTAGGAGCCGGCGTCATCATGAAGCAGGGCATGGACGTCCGCGGGCTCAACACCGCCGCGACGCTGTGGGCCTCGGCCGCGGTCGGCTCCTGTGCCGGTGCCGATATGATCGCGCAGGCGGCCGCCCTGACCGTGTTCGTGATCGCCGGCAACACCATGCTGCGCCCGCTGGTCAACGCCATCAACCGCATCCCGCTGAACGAGAAGGCGCTGGAGGCGACCTATTATTTCAAGCTCGCGGTTACCGCCGACGCCCTGCCCGACATGCGTGATCGCCTCGTCGACAAGCTCGAGGCAGCGAAATATCCGGTGGCGGGTATCGAGGTCGTCGAGATCGGCGAGGACCTGCTGGAGATTGTGGCGAAGCTCGTCGCGAGCGCGGTCGACCCGAACGAGCTGAACACCGTGGCGACCGATCTCCAGCATCTGCCGGGCATCCGCCACGCGACCTGGGAAGTCAGCACGACGGAGTAAGCGCGGCGTTTTGGCGCGCAGGCGTGCAGTTCCGCCTTGCCGGGAACGGAACCCTGGTCGGGCAATTTCGTTGATCCCGCGGACAAAGGCGGATGATCGACATGACAGTCAATGACAAGCGCAGACTGAAACTCGACCTGGTGATCGCCTGTTCGCTGTTCGCAGCAGGTGTCGCGATATCAGGCCTATCGATCGCGCAGATCCGCGCCGAGAGCCGGCTGCAGATGGCGCAGGCAACGCCGCCGTTGCAGGGCACGCCCTCTGACGAGCAGAGCAAGGTGCCCGCGGAAGCCAAGCCCGGCGGCGACCGGCCGACCACGCCGGCCCCCGAGCCCGCACGCCCCGAGCCGCAGACACAAGGCGCGGCGACCAAGCCGGCACTGCCGCCGGCACCGGCCGAGAAGATCGCGCCGCCGATCGAGAAGAAGTAGCTGGCTGATAGACCAACGGTGTCATCGTCCGCGAAGGCGGACGATCCAGTATTCCAGAGACCGTAGTGATTGAACCGAGACGCCGCGGCGTACTGGATGCCCCGCCTTCGCGGAGCATGACAGCTGTGGTGAGGCCGAAGACTCGCGTCCCTCACCGCACCAGAATATTCCGGAACTGCCAGGGATCACTGGTGTCGATGTCTTCCGGGAACAGTCCCGGACGATCCGTCAGCGGCGTCCAGTCGGTATAAAAACCCTTCACCGGGCCGAGATAGGGCAGCTGGATTTCCAGCAGACGATCGAAATCCATCTCGTCGGCTTCGACGATACCTTCATTCGGGTTCTCCAGCGCCCACACCATGCCGCCGAGCACGGCGGAGGTCACCTGCAGGCCGGTGGCGTTCTGGTAGGGCGCGAGCTTGCGGGTCTCCTCGATGGAGAGCTGCGAGCCGTACCAGTAGGCATTGTTGTCGTGGCCGAACAGCAGCACGCCGAGCTCGTCGATGCCGTCGACGATCTCGTTCTCGTCGAGGATGTGGTGCTTCTCCTGCATCTTCGCGGCGCGGCCGAACATTTCATGCAGCGACAGCACGGCATCGTCGGCCGGATGATAGGCATAGTGGCAGGTCGGCCGATAGACCGCCGTGCCCGATGCGTCGCGCACGGTGAAGTAATCGGCGATCGAGATCGACTCGTTGTGGGTGACGAGGAAGCCATATTGCGCGCCGCGGGTTGGGCACCAGGTGCGCACGCGGGTGTTGGCGCCGGGCTGCATCAGGTAGATGGCAGCGCCGCAGCCGGCTTCGTGGGTCCGCGCGTTCTCGGGCATCCACTTTTCATGAGTGCCCCAGCCGAGCTCGGACGGCTGCACGCCTTCCGACAGGAAACCTTCCACCGACCAGGTGTTGACGAAGACGTCGGGCTCTTTCGGCTTCTTGGAGCGCTGAGTGTCGCGTTCGGCGATGTGGATGCCCTTGATGCCGGCCTGCCGCATCAGATCCGCCCATTCGGCCTTGGTCTTCGGCTTGGGGGCATTGAGCTTGAGATCGGCGGCGACATTGAGCAGCGCCTGCTTGACGAAGAAGGAGACCATGCCGGGGTTGGCGCCGCAGCAGGAGACAGCCGTCGTCGAGCCCGCGGGGCGCGCGCGCTTGGCCGCCAGCGTGGCTTCGCGCAGGGCGTAGTTGGAGCGCGCTTCCGGGCCCTTCGAGGAATCGAAATAGAAGCCGAGCCAGGGCTCGTTGACGGTGTCGATGTAGAGCGCGCCGAGCTCGTTGCAGAGCTCCATGATGTCGGTGGAGCCGGTATCGACCGAGAGATTGACGCAAAAGCCCTGGCCGCCGCCTTCGGTGAGCAGTGGGGTCAGCAACTCGCGATAATTGTCTTTTGTCACGGCCTTCTGGATGAAGCGCACATTCTGCTTCTCGCAATGCGCCTTGCGGCCCTCGTCCTTGGGATCGATCACGGTGACGCGGGACTTGTCGTAGTCGAGATGCCGCTCGATCAGCGGCAGCGTGCCTTTGCCGATGGAGCCGAAGCCGACCATGACGATGGGACCGGTGATCTTCGCGTAGATCTGCGAGGCGGGGCTCATGGGATGGTTTCTCCGGAACGTGCTGGCAAACAAATGGTGAGGGGTGGATCAGGCGCTGCGGCGCTTGTCAGATGCTGCGGCGCTTGGCGGTGACTTCGATCTCGACCTTCATCTCGGGCTTGGCGAGGGCGCTGACGACCAGCAACGTCGCCGCCGGCCTGATATCACCGAGGACATCGCCACAGACGGCGAAGTGGGCATCGATGTAGCTGGCGTCGGTGACGTAGTAGGTCGCACGGACGATATCGGCCATCTCGAATCCGCCCTCTTTCAGGGCGGCTTCGATGGTCTTGAAGCAGTTGCGTGACTGGCTCGTGACATCGGCCGGCATCGTCATCGTGGTGTAGTCATAGCCGGTGGTTCCCGCGACGAAGGCGAACTCGCCGTCGATCACGGCGCGGCTGTAGCCGACGGTCTTCTCGAGGGGAGAGCCGGTGGAGATGAGGCGACGGGACATGTTTCGGACCTCGACTGAAAGGCGTGTTTCGCGGGGGTTAAAGGGCGTTTCTCGGGCCTGCGCAACCCCGAAAGAACAGGCGTCAGGACGGCGCAGCCGAGCGTTGCCGCTTTACGCGGCTTCGGTCGTCGCCATCATGGCAATCCCTCAGGCCGCGTGCGCATGGAGGGCGCGAAGGACCCTCCGTTTGGACAGGGGCGCGCCGGTCGGGACGATCATCCCCTCGGCGCCATCGAGCGCACCCTCCTGGAATTCGATCGCGAGCAGGCGGTCGCGTTCGAACGGGCCAGGCAGCGCCAGCGCGCCGGTCTTCTCGCCCGAGAAGCCGAACCGGGCATAATAGGGGGCATCGCCGAGCAGGATCACGGCGGCATGCCCGCGCGCCCGGGCGGCGGCCAGCGCTTGATGCATCAGCGCGGCGCCGATCCCGAGCTCGCGGCAGGCAGGGTCTACCGCCAGCGGTCCAAGGACCAAAGCGGGCCTGCCTCCGGCGCTGACGTGCCACAGCCGCACGGTTCCCACGAGCTTGCCCTCGCGCACCGCCGACAGGGCAAGGCCTGCGGCAGGCGCGCGTCCGTCGCGCAAGCGCTGGCAGGTGCGGCCGTGGCGGTTTTCGCCAAAGCAGGCATCGAGCAGCGCTTCACGCACAGCGACGTCGACAGCACGCTCCGCGCGGATCACGAACGGAGCGGCTTTCGAGGTGAGGGCGACTTGTGGCTTCCGAAAAGCGGTCATGGCGCGTCAGTCCCCGCTTGAACGGCGTGCGCGCAGCACGCCTGTCCAAGACGTCGTCAGATCGAAATGTCAGGGGAGGAGCCGGCAAGCCGGCTCCCGGGTTCGTCAGGCCTCAGAGAAAGAGGCGGATCAGATGTGGTACGTCCTCAGCGGCGGGATGCCGTTGAACGCCACCGACGAGTAGGTCGACGTATAGGCCCCGGTGCCTTCGATCAGCACCTTGTCGCCGATCTCGAGCGTGACGGGGAGCGGATACGGGCTCTTCTCGTACAGCACGTCGGCGCTGTCGCAGGTCGGACCCGCGAGCACGCACGGCGTCATGTCCGCGCCGTCATGGGCGGTGCGGATGGCGTAGCGGATCGACTCGTCCATCGTCTCGGCGAGACCGCCGAACTTGCCGATGTCCAGATAGACCCAGCGCACCTCGTCCTCGTCGCTCTTCTTCGAGATGAGCACGACCTCGGATTCGATGATGCCGGCGTTGCCCACCATGCCGCGGCCCGGCTCGATGATGGTCTCCGGGATCTGGTTGCCGAAGTGCTTGCGCAGCGCGCGGAAGATCGAGCGGCCGTAGGTCACGACCGGCGGCACGTCCTTCAAGTACTTGGTCGGAAAGCCGCCGCCCATGTTGACCATGGACAGGTTGATGCCGCGCTCGGCGCAGTCGCGGAACACCTGCGAGGCCATCGCCAGCGCACGGTCCCACGCCTTCACCTTGCGCTGCTGCGAGCCGACATGGAACGAGATGCCGCACGGCTCCAGGCCCAGGCGCTTGGCAACGTCGAGCACCTCGACGGCCATCTCCGGGTCGCAGCCGAACTTGCGCGACAGCGGCCACTCGGCGCCGGCGCAGTCATAGAGGATGCGGCAGAACACCTTCGCGCCGGGTGCGGCACGGGCGACCTTCTCGACTTCGGCGGCGCAATCCACGGCGAAAAGCCGGATGCCGAGCGCGAAGGCGCGCGCGATGTCGCGCTCCTTCTTGATCGTGTTGCCGAAGGAGATGCGGTCGGGCGTCGCACCCGCGGCCAGCGCCATCTCGATCTCGGCGACCGTCGCGGTGTCGAAGCAGGAGCCCATGGACGCCAGCAGCGCCAGCACTTCCGGCGCCGGGTTCGCCTTGACGGCATAGAACACGCGGCTGTCGGGCAGCGCCTTGGCAAAGGTCTGGTAATTGTCGCGCACGACCTCGAGGTCGACGACGAGGCACGGCTCGGTGTCGAGGCCATCCTTGCGGCGGTTGCGCAGGAATTCCTGGATACGTTCGGTCATAGCACTCTCCAAAGCGGCCCCAGCGACGGAGCTCGTTCAAAGTGGTTCTCGGACGAGGGTGCTACGCCGCTGCCGCACGATGGAGACGCGACAGGGCAAAGACCCCTAGACCGAATTGTGCTGCCGTGGATTGGTTGGGAATTTCCCGCCCGCACACCTGGCAATGAAGGACAAGCCTTTTCAGTAGCCCGCGCCGGCGTTGGAATGCCGGTAGAGACCAAAAAAGCCCGATCCGTCGTTGCTTTAAGTCGCGTCCCCCGTTGAGAGCGGGGTGCGCCGGTTCGCCTCCGGCTGCCAGTCACGGTTGCAAAGAGCGAAGTCACCTTCGACAAGGCATCTCTTTGAGAGAGATGCTGGACGCTCCGGGTTTGCTTCCTCGTCCGACCTTTCGGTCTTCAGACTTCCGCACTTCCGAAGAGCCCCTCGGCTTCTTCACCCCTTGGCGGCTGTCCGGCCTCTTGTCCGGATACCTACCGACTGACACACGACCACAGGCACGTGCGAAATTGGGCAAGAGCGCACATAAGCGTTTTGAATCAGCTTCGCAAGAATTTTTTTAGGCTGAGAACAGAATTGCCTAACATCTGCTTGCGCGGTGTTGCGCGAGCGACGCGGAAGATGAACACGCGTTAAGTTTTCTGTGGCAGCGCGCGCGTCTCTCGCGCGCGAGAAGCGTCAGCGGCGCTTTGTGAAGGGCTCGACACGCTGGGCCGCGCGGATGAACGCGGTCATCACGAGCACACCGAGCGCGAACAGCACGGCCTGCAGGATGTGCGTGCCCTGGTCGCCGAGCCCGAACAGGATTGCGAGCGCCCAGCCGCCGGCGAACGCCGCGCCGAACACCTCCGCGCCGATCAGGATGGCGGCGCTGATGACGGTGATGACGCTTGGCCAGGCGATCTGGCGGGACGAGGAGGAAGGCGCGTTCATGGGCTCAGGGATCCCTAGTCTTCGAGGGCCGCAATCTCCCCGAAAAGGCGGCCGGGAGCAAGGCCAAATGGCCCAAAAAAGCCCTATCGCGTGCTATAGCTGGCCGCAACAATTGAGCCACGAAATCGGGACTTGAGATGTCAGAACCCCGCCAAATTACGGACTCCGAGACCAACCCGCTGCTGAAGGCCTGGGTGACGCCGTTTGCGACCCCGCCCTTCGACGAGATCAAGCCGGAGCACTTCCTGCCGGCCTTCGAGCAGGCCTTCGCCGACCACTCCGCCGAGATCGCGGCGATCACCAACGATCCGGCCGCGCCCGACTTCGCCAACACCATCACGGCGCTGGAGCGCTCGGGCAAGCTGCTGAGCAAGGTGGCGGCCGTGTTCTACGACCTCGTTTCGGCGCATTCCAACCCGGCCATCCTGGAGATCGACAAGGAGGTCTCTCTGCGGATGGCACGGCACTGGAATCCGATCATGATGAACGCCGTGCTGTTCGGCCGCATCGCCCAGCTGCACGAGAACCGCACCAATCTGGATCTGGCTCCGGAGCAGCTTCGCCTCTTGGAGCGCACCTACACCCGCTTCCACCGCGCCGGTGCCGGGCTCTCCGACGAGGCCAAGATGCGGATGGCCGAGATCAACGAGCGGCTCGCCCAACTCGGCACCAGCTTCAGCCATCATTTGCTCGGCGACGAGCAGGACTGGGTCATGGAGCTGGGAGAGGCCGACCGCCAGGGCCTTCCGGAGAGCTTCGTCGCCAGCGCCAAGGCTGCGGCAGAAGAGCGCGGCATGGAAGGCAAGGCCATCGTCACGCTGTCGCGGTCCTCGGTCGAACAGTTCCTGAAGAGCTCCGCCCGGCGTGATCTGCGCGAGAAGGTCTACAAGGCTTTCACTGCGCGGGGCGACAACGGCAATGCCAACGACAACAATGGAACCATCGTCGAGGTCCTCAAGCTGCGTGAAGAGAGCGCCAAGCTGCTGGGCTATCCGACCTTCGCCGCTTACCGGCTGGAGGACTCCATGGCCAAGACGCCGGACGCGGTGCGGTGCCTTTTGGAGCGGGTCTGGAAGCCGGCGCGGGCGCGGGCGCTCGCCGACCGCGACGACATGCAGGCGCTGATCACGGAAGAGGGCGGCAATTTCAAGCTCGCTCCCTGGGACTGGCGCTTCTACGCCGAGAAGCTGCGCCTTCAGCGCGCCAATTTCGACGACGCCGCGATCAAGCCGTATCTTTCGCTCGACCACATGATCGCCGCCGCCTTCGACTGCGCCACGCGCCTGTTCGGCATCACCTTCGAGGAGCGCAAGGACGTTCCCGTCTGGCACCCCGACGTCCGGGTCTGGGAGGTCAAGGGCCCCGACGGCAAGCACAAGGCGCTGTTCTATGGCGACTACTTCGCCCGGCCGCCGAAGCGCTCCGGCGCCTGGATGACCTCGCTGCGCGACCAGCAGAAGCTCGACGGCGATGTTGCGCCGCTGGTTCTCAATATCTGCAATTTCGCCAAGGGCGCCGGCGGCGAGCCTTCGCTGCTGTCGCCCGACGATGCCCGCACCCTGTTCCACGAGTTCGGCCATGGCCTGCACGGCATGCTCTCAAACGTGACCTATCCGTCGCTGTCGGGCACTTCCGTCTTCACTGATTTCGTCGAGCTGCCGTCGCAGCTCTATGAGCACTGGCAGGAGCGGCCCGAGGTGCTCCAGAAGTTCGCCCGCCATTACCAGACCGGCGAGCCGCTGCCGGACGAGCTGTTGCAGCGGTTCCTGGCCGCACGAAAATTCAACCAGGGCTTTGCCACGGTCGAATTCGTCTCCTCGGCCCTGGTCGATCTCGAATTCCACACCCAGCCGGCCGAAGCGGCCAGCGACGTGCGCGCCTTCGAGAGACGCGAGCTGGAGAAGATCGGCATGCCCGAGGAGATCGCGCTGCGCCACCGTCCGACCCAGTTCGGTCACATCTTCACTGGCGATCATTATGCCGCCGGCTATTACAGCTACATGTGGTCGGAGGTGATGGACGCCGACGCCTTCGGCGCGTTCGAGGAGGCTGGCGACATCTTCGATCCCGCCGTCGCCAAGCGCCTGCACGACGACATCTACGCCTCGGGCGGATCGGTGGATCCGGAAGCCGCCTATGAGGCCTTCCGCGGCCGCCCACCCGAACCCGACGCGCTTCTCCGCCGCCGCGGGCTGCTCCACGACGCGAAGGCGGCCTGATGGGCATGCGCGCCCTTCTCGGCCTGTTGCTCGCCGCCGGCCTGTCACTCGCCGCGGGTGCGGCGAGCGCACACCCGCATGTCTGGATCACCGCGACCAGCGAATTGCTCTACGCTGAGGACGGCTCGATCACCGGCGTCCGCCACGCCTGGACGTTTGATGACATGTTCTCGTCCTATGCGGTGCAGGGGCTCGAGAGCAAGACCAAGGGCGCCTATACGCGCGAGGAGCTCGGGCCGCTGGCGCAGACCAACGTCGAGTCGCTCAAGGAATACGCTTACTTCACCTTTGCGCGAGCCGACGGCAAGAAGGAGCGATTCCAGGAGCCCGTCGACTATTTCCTCGACTACAAGGATACGGTGCTGACCCTGCACTTCACGCTGCCGCTGAAGAACCCGGTCAAGTCCAAGCAGCTGGTGCTCGAAGTGTTCGACCGCTCTTTCTTCATCGACTTCCAGATGGCCAAGGAAAGCCCGGTGAAACTGGTGGGCGCGCCCGCCGGCTGCCAGATGAAGCTGGAGCGCCCGAGCGATGGCACCGCGAGCGCGCAGAAGCTCAACGAGCAGACCTTCATGAACGGCGAGAATTCGAATTTCGGCATGATGTTCGCCAACAAGATCACGGTGGATTGCCCTTGATCGGCCGTCTTCATTCTCGGCTTGTAGGCGGCCTGCTTGCCTGCGCGGCTGTTTTCCTCGTCGTGAGCGTGGCGGATGCTGCGCTTCACGATGTCTTCGCGCAAAACCCGTTCGGCGCGCCGCGGCCGGCGCAGGCGGCCCAGCCCGAGGCTGGCGGCCTCATCGGCTGGCTATTGGCAAAACAGTCGGAATTCTATCGCCAGATGTCGGCGACCATTCGCGCCGCCAAGTCCGACGGCTCGGCGGTGTGGACGCTGCTCTTCATCTCGTTTGCCTACGGCATCTTCCACGCCGCCGGCCCCGGCCATGGCAAGGCAGTGATCGCCTCCTATCTCGTCGCCAACCGCGAGACCGCGCGGCGCGGCATCGCGCTGTCTTTCGCCTCGGCTCTGATGCAGTCGCTGGTCGCGATCCTCATCGTCGGCATCTCGGCCTGGGTGCTGAACGCGACCGCCAAGACCATGTGCAAGGCGGAAGGGGCGATCGAGATCGCGAGTTACGCCCTGATCGCGTTGTTCGGGCTGCGTCTCGTCTGGGTCAAGGGCCGCATTTTCATCCGGGCGCTGCAGGCGGCCCAGCCGGTGCCGGCGATCGCCGGCGTGCCGCACGATCATGATCACGGTCATCACCATCATCACGATGCCCACGATCATCACGATCACGGTCATGATCACCATCACCACGATCATGGTCATGCGCACGCCCATGCCCACCACGGGCATGACCACGTTCATGACGAACATTGCGGCCATTCCCACGGCCCCACGCCGAGCGAGCTCGCCGGCCCCGGTGGCTGGCGGCGCGGCTTTGCGGCGATCCTGACCGTCGGCATCCGCCCCTGCTCGGGCGCGATCCTGGTGCTGGTGTTCGCGCTTGCCCAAGGCCTGTTCTGGGCCGGCATCGCCGCCACCTTCCTGATGGGATTGGGTACCGCGATCACGGTCGCGGCCATCGCGGTCGTCGCCGTCTCCGCCAAGGACATCGCTGCCCGCCTCAGCGCCGGCCGCGACGGCGGCGGCGCGCTGTTCATGCGCGGCATCGAATTCGCCGCCGCGGGCGTCGTGCTGCTGTTCGGCGCAGGCCTCTTGTTCGGCTACATCGCGGCCGAGCGGACGACGTGTTTTTGAGTTCTTCCCCTCTCCCCCTTGTGGGAGTGGCTCGCCGCGGAGCGGCGAGACGGGTGAGGGGTGTCTCTCCGCGATCGAGCCTCTGGCAGGTTAATACGCGGAGGGAGACCCCTCATCCGGCGCTTCGCGCCACCTTCTCCCACAAGGGGAGAAGGGAAGAAAACCTCACACCGGCAGAAACCGCTTCAGCGCCGGCATGAAGAAGATCCCGAGATTGATCGCAAAGCCGATGCTCCAGAGGATCGAGCGCAGCGTCGGGCGGTTGCCGAGATAGGTCAACACATAGGCGAGGCGGACGATGAGGAAGAGGGCCGCGAGCTCGTCGATCAGCCGCTGCGGCGAATCCCTGAATTCGGCGAGCAGCACCGCGAAGGCGAAGAACGGGAAAGTCTCGATGCCGTTCTGGTGCGCGCCGAGCGCGCGTTGCGAGAGCGCGTCCTCGTAGAAGGCGGGGTCGCGTGGCCGGGAATTGTCGAAGCGGCGAAACCTGATCCATTTGATCGAGCCGATCGTCGACAGATAGAGCAGCAGCGCTCCAAAGACGCACCATTCCGCGAGTGTCATCTTTGCCTCCCCCGCCTGGGTGCGACCCTAGCGAAAACGGGCTCATCTTGACAAGTTCGGACCAACGCGCGACCCACAGAGCCATGACCAGTGTCGTCCCGATCGAGGCCGCGAGACCGGCCGCCCAATCCGCCCTGCCGCGCGCTGGCGTGCTCCTGATCAATCTCGGAACGCCCGACACGGCCGATGCGCCCGGCGTGCGGGTCTATCTCAAGGAGTTCCTCTCGGACGCCCGCGTCATCGAGGACCAGGGCCTGGTCTGGAAGTTCGTGTTGAACGGGATCATCCTGCGCAGCCGCCCCCGTACCAAGGCGCTCGACTACCAGAAGATCTGGAACACCGAGAAGAACGAGTCGCCGCTGAAGACCATCACACGGTCGCAGAGCGACAAGCTCGCCGCCGCCCTGTCGGACCGTGCCCACGTCGTGGTCGACTGGGCGATGCGCTACGGCAATCCCTCGATCAAGTCGGGCATCGACGCCCTGATCGCGAAAGGCTGCGAGCGCATCCTGGCGGTCCCGCTCTATCCGCAATATTCCGCCTCGACCTCGGCGACCGTGTGTGACGAAGTGTTCCGCGTGCTCGCCCGTTTGCGTAACCAGCCGACGCTGCGGGTGACGCCGCCTTATTACGAGGACGCGGCCTATATCGAGGCGCTTGCCGTCTCGATCGAGACCCATCTGGCAACGCTGTCCTTCAAGCCGGAGCTGATCGTGGCGTCGTTCCACGGCATGCCGAAATCCTATGTCGACAAGGGCGATCCCTATCAGCAGCACTGCATCGCCACCACGGCGGCACTGCGCCGCCGGCTCGGCATGGACGAGACCAAACTGCTGCTGACCTTCCAGTCGCGCTTCGGCAATGCCGAGTGGCTCCAGCCTTATACCGACAAGACCATGGAGCGGCTCGCGAAGGAAGGCGTGCGCCGCCTCGCGGTGGTGACGCCGGGCTTTTCCGCCGACTGCCTGGAGACGCTCGAGGAGATCGCGCAGGAGAACGCCGAGATCTTCAAGCACAATGGCGGCGAGCAGTTTTCCGCGATCCCCTGCCTCAACGACAGTAACCCGGGCATGGACGTGATCCGCACCCTGGTGCTGCGCGAGCTCCAGGGCTGGATCTGATGGGCGCCCCATGAACCGCCGTGAGTGTCTGGCGCTTCTTGGGACCGTCGTCGCGCTGCCGCTCCCGGCGCTGGCGCAGCAGCCGAACGCGGCGCGCCGGCTCGGCGTGCTCTCGGTCACGGCTGCCGATGATGCGATCGGCCAGACCCGCAGCATGGTCCTGGTCGAGGCACTCGCCGGACATGGCCTGAAAGAGCGCGACAACCTCAAGATCGACTGGCGCAGCGGCGGCGGCGACCGCGCGCGCATCGCGCAGCTCGCCGACGAGCTGATCGCGCTCAAGCCCGACGTCCTGCTGGCGGTCGGCACACCCTCGGTCGAGGAGCTGCGCCAGCGCACCACGACGATCCCGATCGTGTTCGCCGTCGTCACAGATCCCGTCAGCCAGGGCTTTGTCGATAACCTCGCGCATCCCGGCGGCAACGTCACCGGCTTCACCGATTACGACGGCCCGTTGGCCGGCAAATGGCTGGAGATGCTGACGCAAGTCACGCCAAAGGTGTCTCGCGTCTTCGTCGTCTACAATCCTGCCACCGCGCCGTTCGCGCCGCTGATGCTGCGCACCATCGAGGACGCGGCACGGGCCCTTCAGGTGACGGTCGAGCCCGCGCCGGTGCATGACGCGGCCTCGATCGCGGCGCTGGGCTTGCGGAAAGACGGTGGGTTGCTGGTGTTGCCGGACTTCTTCACCATGGCCAATCGCGGCCAGCTTCTGGCGGCGATCGCGCAGGCGCGCGTGCCCGCGGTGTTCTGGAGCCGCACCTTCGTCGAGGAGGGCGGGCTGATGTCCTACAGCACCGACAGCGCCGAGCAGCTCCGCCGCGCCGCGGACTATATCGACCGCATTCTGAAGGGCGCGCGGCCAGCCGACCTGCCAGTGCAGAACCCCACCAAGTTCGAGCTTGCGGTCAACCTCAAGGCCGCCAGGGAGTGTGGCGTCACACTTCACCCGGGCCTCATCGCCCTCGCGAATGACGTTATCGAATGAAGTCGTCCAATGCGCGCCTTCGGATTCGTTAATTTTTGCCGCTGGGTTTCCGCTGCACGCTTTCAAGGGCCCGCTACAAATACATATCTTGATCCTTCCCCGTTTGGATGTCTTGTGCAGAATTGGATCGATACCGACGTGAATTGCGACCGCTGAACCGGTAGGGTCGCGCTCCCGACCAATGACAGCGCGGGAAAGGGCTTTTTCCCGCCTTGGAGGAAATATGAGCGGTTTCGACATTTTCGCGATTGTTCTGGTCTTGCTCGTCATCGTCACGCTGGTCGCCGGCGTGAAGACGGTGCCGCAGGGCTATGACTGGACCATCGAGCGGTTCGGCAAATACACCCAGACGCTGAGCCCCGGGCTCAATCTGATCGTGCCCTATTTCGATCGCGTCGGCCGCAAGATCAACATGATGGAGCAGGTGATCGACATCCCCGAGCAGGAAGTCATCACCAAGGACAACGCTACGGTGACGGTGGACGGCGTTGCCTTCTACCAGGTGTTCGACGCCGCGAAGGCAAGCTACGAAGTTGCCAATCTGACCCAGGCGATCACGGTCCTGACCATGACCAACATCCGCTCGGTGATGGGGTCGATGGATCTCGACCAGGTGCTGTCGCACCGCGACGAGATCAACGAACGCTTGCTGCGCGTCGTCGACGCCGCAGTGTCGCCCTGGGGCGTCAAGGTCAACCGCATCGAGATCAAGGACATCGTGCCGCCCGCCGACCTCGTCGAAGCCATGGGCCGGCAGATGAAGGCCGAGCGCGTCAAGCGCGCCGACATTCTCGCCGCCGAAGGCCAGCGCCAGTCCGAGATTTTGCGCGCCGAGGGCGCCAAGCAGGGCCAGATCCTCCAGGCCGAAGGCCGCCGCGAGGCCGCCTTCCGCGACGCCGAGGCGCGCGAGCGTCTGGCCGAGGCCGAAGCCAAGGCGACGCTGGCGGTATCGGAAGCCATCGGCAAGGGCGACGTCGCCGCGTTGAACTATTTCATCGCCGACAAATATATCAAGGCGTTCGGCCAGTTCGCGGACGCACCGAACCAGAAGATCATCATGCTGCCGGTGGAAGCAACCTCCATGCTGGGCTCGCTCGCCGGCATCGGCGAGATCGCAAAGGCAACGTTCGGCGAAAGCGCAGCCTCTGCGGCCGCCGCCGCCCGTCGCACCGGCTCGGTGCCGACGACAGGCAGCACGCCGCCGGCGGTGCCGCCGCGGCAGGGATAGTCACCGGAGCACGACCCTTCGACGGGGGCGTGCACCATGAAAGGTCGTGTCATGACCGACATGTTCGTATCGCTCGGCAGCTGGAATTGGCTGATCTTCGGCTTCATCCTGATGGCGCTGGAGGTGCTGGCGCCGGGCATATTCCTGTTCTGGCTCGGGCTCGCCGCGCTGCTCGTCGGCCTGATCTCGTTCACCGTCGTCATATCGTGGCAGATCCAGCTCGTGATGTTCGCGGTGTTTGCCGCCGCCGCCGTGCCGATATGGCGCCGCCTTGCGCGGCCGAAGTCGGAAGCAAGCGCCAGCCCGTTCCTCAACAAGCGAACCGAGGCACTGCTCGGACGCGAGTTCACCTTGGAGAAGCCGATTATCGACGGCAGCGGCACCGTGCGCATCGGCGACACGGTGTGGCGCGTCGCCGGCCCGGATACGCCGGCCGGGACGCGGGTGAAGGTGGTGCAGGTGGACGGTGCCAATCTGACCGTGGCGGCGGCGTGAAGATTTCTTCCCTCTCCCCTTGTGGGCCTGTTGCGTTATCGGCTTTTGAAGTTGAGGACGGCAGGAGAAGGGCCGTGGTTACGGCAATTGCCAGCCAAGTCTGTAGTGGTCGCCCTCGGCGGGCGGCTCAGGCCGCGATCGTGGCCCACCGCCTCATGTTGAAGGCGATCGAGGCGAGCAGGACCTGCCCGCTTGCCTTCATCAGACCAACGTAGCGGATGCAAGTCAGTCGCATGCGGCGTTTGAGAGTGGCGAAGGTGGTCTCAACCTGGGCTCGTCGGCGCGCGATGAGGCGGTTGTAGTGTTTGAGCCTTGGCGGCAGTTCCGGATGATGTCTGTTGGGACGGAACGCGATG
>NZ_FMAI01000034.1 GCF_900094605.1 Bradyrhizobium shewense
TTGACCAACAATTGCGCCGAACGCGCATTGAGAGGCATCGCCTTGGGACGACGCAACTGGACCTTCGCCGGCAGCCAGCGCGGGGCCGACCGTGCCGCCATCATGCTGACGATGATCACGACGTGTCGTCTCAATGACGTCGATCCAAAGGCCTGGCTAGCCGATGTCCTCGCCCGTATCGCCGATCTTCCTACATCACGGCTACACGAACTGCTGCCCTGGGAATGGAAGCTCCTGCGCCAAGGCGACAAGCCCGCCGGTCAGCAGGCTGCCTGACCTCACCCAAGCAATCATAGAGCTCACTGTGCCCGCGCGCATGCGTCAATCAGGCGGTCTTCGTCGTATGCTTACAAAATAATCGTGATAAATCAAAGCCCGAGTGACCGGATGGTGGGCCCGGCAGAAGTCCCACCCTTCAACAAAATCAATCATTTAATTTTGTCTCGGCGCCACAACGGACCGCACATGGACCAAAGGTTTTTAACGGAGTGTCTAGCCAATCCCGGCGAGTTTTATAGGCAACGGGCCATCGCGCCCATAGCACAATGGATAGAGCAGCGGATTTTGATTCCACCAGGCGGAGGTTCGATCCCTCCCGCCCCAACCACCAAAACATCCCAAGACATCTGATTTCATCGCAAAAATTGCGATTTCGTCTTACGGATTTCGAGGGGGTGCCCTTCGCAAAAATTCCCGTTTAATTTCAAGGACTACTAACCAGTCTCGGCAGCTCCACGCAGCATGGACGCAGCATGGGTGCCGCCGGTCCGAGCGTCGCAGTCCGAAGTTCTTCACTCGCTAAAGGACAGCTTTCCCTGCGGAGCACTGCCCCGTGGTCACGGCTCTTCTGACCTAGTGAAATTTGCGGGAGGCTCCGCTACGCTTGTCTCGAAAAAACGGCCGTTGCGGTCAAACAGAAAGGTCATTCGGCCCGACTTAATCATGGCGACGATTTCGGCGTCGCTAAACTGATAGTTTTTTATTTTCCCGATTTGATCGCGAAAATAATACTCGTGTAAGTGCGCTCGCACTCCATAATCGAGCTCATGCAACTCGGGCACGATTATTTCCCCTTTCATTGCATGGAGCTCATCGTCGAGTGAAAATCCCGATTGAATAGGCGGATGTTCCTTCAAGTGAAGGTTCAAAAAGCAAAGTTCGGCAAATAGCTCACGTAATTGAAGGCTCGAAACCGGTCCCGTGACCCTGTCAAGCTTCTGTTTCAAGAATAATCCTGAGCCGCGGGCATCATTAAATGCCGCAAGGAAAGCAAACCCATCAATGCGAACCATGATGGCCTGCGCATCGTAGAGATCGGCGAGGTCGAAGGACTTCGCCGATAGGTCTTCCTGGACCCGTATGCAGACAAAGGAGCCGAGGGCGCTTGGATCAATCACTGTCCCGGTCGCAAAGCAACGGACAAGCGTATGGAGGTAATGCAGGCCCTGCCAGTTATACTCCAGATCCTCCGAAATCGTCGCCGCGCTCTTTCGCAGGTCGCGATTGGCGCGGAGCCTTCGATCTTTGAGATGCAACTTGAGAAAGATTAGTCCGACCCATACATAAAAAAGCAGATGACCAGTGTTTTCTTGATGACCAAAAATTGCGCTGTTTCCCCCTTCAACAAGCGCGCGCATCGGTTCTTCGAGCGTGCGTCCCATCAGAGTATTGCAGCTCTCACAACAAGGGATGGTATAGCGGTCGTAGCGGAAACTCGTGCCGTTAGGAAGATTGATCGTGCGAGCGTGTAGATCGTAGCGGCCCAGGACCCATTGCGGCAGAATATGCTCATCGTTGAAAGGGACAGAGTCTCGTGGGGCGCCGCAGATGAAGCAGCAGTCGCCGAGACAAATATCCCGGACGAAGCGCTCTATCCCGAAATAAACAATGTTGCCGTCTTCGTCGGTGATAGTGTCTTCGTTATCCTTGCTCCACATCTGGAGCTCCCTAAAATAATGTGGAATGAGTCACGAACGCTCACACTTTGACTGGAACCTCAATTACTGGCCGAAGTGCTTCAAGCTGTCCTGCATATTTGCGGATGATGCGGTCGTACAGGTCGCCGAGCTGTTTGGCGTGGACGCTGACGATCAAGGCATACGGCAATTTCTCTTCCGGTGCGAAATTCTTCCCGCCGAGACGCGCGTTGTAATGAATGTCGAGCACCGGGTTCCGCAGATTTTTGCCCATGATGCCGATGCTGGTGTGCAGACAGTTTTCCCACTTCCACGCATCGCGCCGCAGCTCATCTTCCATCAAGCCACTTTGGGTCTTACCGAAAAAGGTCTTGCTGTCGGCATGCACCTGCTCAGGCGTTTTCCGCTTCTGATCGTGTGGCCGAAAAGTTGGTTCCAGACCGGCCCGCGTGTAGTTGCCGGGGTGATGCGGATCAACGCCGGTTGGGTAGCACAAGGTGGCGGTTATCGTGACTTTGCCGGGGATTGGGACCGATGGCACCGGAATGGCCGCGCGGATATAGCGCGTGGGCGCGATATCACCCTGGTAAACAACGCGGATTGTGTCGTCGTCACATATCACGATGTCCTGCACAGACCTGGCCACCCGGCCGCGCCCGACATCTTCGCAGGCAAAGTCGCTGCCTTCTGCCGTATGGATCAACAGCGCGCGGATGGCGAGCATACTCAAGGTTTCGCCAAAGTGGGCGCGGACACCAGCGGCTAGGCGTAAAACTGAGGGCGAGGAGAAAGACGTGCCTTCGGTCGCTTCGAGGCCGCCGGCCGCTACGTCGCTGACCACGATAAAGGGCCGTTTCAAGCAGCCGCCGAACTCCACGAAATCCGGCTTCACGAGACCTGGACTACGGCCCGGCCCGACCGAGCTGTATGTGCACCTCTGCCATGGCGTTTCAGGATTATCGCATGCCCCGACGGCGAGCGCGTTGACACAGTCAGCCGGCACCTGAATGCGATTGAGTTTGTCCTTGGCCGAACTATCGCCGTCGTTGCCGACCGCGATTGTCGCCAGCGTCGTGCCCTTCGATAGACGGTCGTCGATCACGGCCGTCCAGGCGTGCACATCATCGTCCTCGACTGGTAGCCGAGGACCAATACTAAGATTCACAAGGTCGTAATGCTTCTCGACCAGAACCTGATCGATGCGCCCCAGGACCTCGTACAGTTCATGCGGATTCTGGCCCGGCGCCGTGTCCAAGACGCGATAATGGTCAACGCCGGCGTACGGTTTACCAAGCGGCTTGGCCGGATCGACGTGGCCAAAAAGGAACGCGGAAGTCACGCCGACGCCGTGCTTCTGAAAGTCAGGGATCGTCTTGCCAATGCCCGGCGGCTCAATGACCTTCACCCAGCGCGTCAGCGGATGACCCTTCGGAATTCCTCCGTCGAAAATCGCGACACGGATCTTTGGATCGATCGGGGCCTTGGTCGGAAGAACAGTGTGCTCCATGGAAACCCTCGACGATCGGAAAGTTGGCCGCAGCATGCGCAGGGTCGGCATCTGGCGGAGCGCGCGAAGGGGCGAAAAAGTTGCGATATCATCGGCAAGGTCCACCGGAGCTTCTAGCTCGACGAAGCACAGCCCTCCGGCCGAAAACTTGCGTTCGAGGCCCTGATGGACACCGAGCTCTTCCAAATACTCGCGGAACATCGGTACCACGCCATTCGACATGCTTCCCGCATCGCTGTGTAGGACGGCTTCGAACACGACCTTTCCTGCCTTCGGCAAGCGGCCCTTGATTTTGTCGTGAGCTGTCGGCGCGGCGACCTGCTCAATCGTCGCCAGTTCCTCTGCCCCACTGCGGTCTTCGTTCCATTTCGGCAGCGACGCACGCCAAGCGCGGAACGCCGACCGTGGGCCCATAACGAACAACTCGGTGGTGATCGCTTCTTCCGGCTCGCGGCCTTTCGAACGCCGTTCGGGCGTGATGCGTCGCGGGCGGCTGCCTACAGCTTCGAGGCCGAGTGTGCCGAGCAGTTTATCGGGGAAGTACGATTTTGCGATGTATTCCGGATTAAGGGTGATCGTCGCAACAGCGCGATCGCCAGGGCAGGCATTGTCTGGCAAATGATCGATACCGCGCACTGCGCGGGCGAGCATCGGCGCGATACGCTCGCGCGCCTGTGAGAAGGTGTAGGGATGGCTTTTGGGGCCGCCTCCGCGCACGCCGAGAACGTCGCCGACGAGGCGCTCGCCCTTTCCGATCAGGAAATTCCTCTTAGTCATGAGGTGTCCTTTCTGTTAGGCCGCCGCACAATCTTTGTCTTGCCCGGCGTTGCTCGGCGCCGGATGGCATCGCGCGAGACACCGGTCAGCTCCCTTGCCTTACGCTGCGAAGCCAGGCCCTGCTCAACCATTGCGGCTGCCACCTGAATGCGCTTTTTCTTGGCGATCGAGCCATTTGCCAGTAGGCGGCCGAACTGTTCGTCCAGTGGAATGTCCTCAAGCACCGCCGTCCGGCGCGTCACCGAGAGGTCGCGTTCGACGTCGCTAAACGAGCGGCCGGCGAAGGCGACACCGAGCAATTGGCTCCATTCGCCTACGGCCGGAAAATGAGGCGCGAGCAGGCCATCGATGAAGCGGCTGATGGCGGCGCGATCGGGCAGCGGAAATTCGATATGCAATTCGAAACGCCGCCATATGGCGGGATCGAGCAAGCCGGGATGGTTCGTTGCCGCCAGCAACACACCAGAGGGAGGCCAATCGTCGATCTGCTGAATGAGAACCGTTACGAGGCGCTTGAGTTCGCCGATTTCTCCGTGATCGTCGCGGCGCTTTGCGATGGCGTCGAGTTCGTCCAGAAGCAGAACGCAATCCATGGTCTTGGCGTATTCAAGCACCTGCCGGAGATTGCCGCCGGTTCGGCCAAGTAGGCTGCTCATGACAGCGGCGAGATCAAGGATCAGCAGCGGGCGCCCGAGCTCGCGCGCCAGCCACCGGGCCGCCATGGTCTTTCCAACACCCGGCGGTCCGAGAAAGAGGGCCGCGCGTGTCGGATCTAGCCCGGCCCGCATCAGCTTCTGTGGATGGCGCCGTTCCGCAATGATCTGCCCTAGCGCTTCGGTTACGTTTGGCGCGAAGATAGGCTCATGGTCGAGCACGGGATCGGTCTCGACCCGCAGGAGGTGAAGACGTGAGTCCAAATCGACGGGCAGCGGAACATCGGCCTGCCTGAGCGGTGAGGCCTGGGTCGGCAGTTCCTGCAATAACGACGTCAGGGCGTCGGACAGCGGCGGGATTGACGATGAATAACGTTTTGCAAAGCGCCGCAGGATAACTTGGACGTCCTGTGTGCGGCCCGAGAGGGCGATGCGCGCGAGTTGGAGGAGATCAGCTTCGATTACAGTCTTCTTATTAGGCTCGGTCATGTCCACAGTCGTTAGAAGAAGGGCGGGTGGAACACCATAGGGCCGGGCGGACGACTTTTCAAAGGTTGTTTTAAAAGTCGTCCATAATGTCATTTTTGTTTGTTTTCTCCGATAGTTAATAGTGGACGAGAATTTTCCGATCGAGCCGTGGTGGAGTGCGGATCACCAGATCCACGACCGCAGCCGATTCCACGCCCGGCGCCCCCACGGCGCGGCGGGTACGATGACAGCCGGCACCGGCCTGGGCGAGAACTTCTGCTTGCGCACGTCGAATAGCGGATCGCCGGCCTCGGCCAAGGGGTGATGCGGGCACACATGGTCCTTCATTAGCTCCATACGTTTGTTCGGCGTGACAGTGCCCTTGTTGCCGTCATAGTCGAGAAAGACAAAGCGCGGCGGGTCGGGATACCAGGGCGTCAGGATCTGCGTCAGCAAGCCCATCGCCGTCGAGGCCAGCACCCCGTTGGACCAGACCACTTGCGGCCGCGACCCGGCCGCGCCGTACTTATTGGCTTCCTGCGCCAGCCGCTCGTCCGTGATGAAGCCGCAGCAGCGCATGCAGGGGTAGCCCGGCATCGAGAGGATCACCTGGCCGCTGACGAGAAATCCCCCTTTACCGAGATCGTGCACATCCATGCCGATATCGATGTAGGGGATCAGATGCCGCCGGGCGAAACGTTCCAGCTGCTCGCGCTCCTTGAAGCCGTCGACGGCGCCGATGATAACGTCGCAGAGCTTGAGGTCATCGACCGCAGTCAGCCACTTGTCGGGTACCGAGATGACCCTTGCGTTGGGGACGAGGCCCCGGATGAGCCGCTCAGCGATGTCGACCTTGCGCCGCTCGACGGCGACGTCGGCCAAGGTGCCGCCGATCAAACGGTTGGTGTTAGTGTCCTCAATGATGTCGGGGTCGGCGTTGACGTAGCCGCCGATTCCCATGTGGGCGGATTGCTGCGCGAGATGCGAACCGCCGCCGCCATGGCCCACGATGCCGATGGTGGCGGCATCGAGGATGGCGTCGCTGTGGGGACCAAGAAAGCTCTGACGGTCGAGACGGCTCATGCGGCTCTCCATTTTTTGATCGGCATCCCGATCTCGGCAAACTGGTTGACGAATGGGTGCGGCCCGGTGCGGCCAATCCACGCCTGCCCGAAAGCTGCCGTATCGCTCAGCACGATCGCGCCATGCACGCTGTGCGGCGCCACCGAGACGAAGTTCGGTACGAACTTGGCGTTCTCGCGATTGTCGACGCCGCTGAAGCCGGGGATGCCGGATCCGCCATGGCTGTGCACGTGAAAGACGGCAGCGCGGGTGTCCATCGCTGCCTGCCGAGCGCGGCGGATCGCCTGATCACCCATCATCGCGCCAACGCGGGTGTCTCGCAGGTATTCGTCGTCGCGCAACGCCTCGTAGCTCCGAACCAAGATCAGTAATTCATCATGGGAGGCGGCAAGACCGGCGCTGATGAAGCCGACGCGCTCATGCGCAAACGGGTGCGGTCGGTGCAAGTCGTAGCGGATAGCCTTCAGCAAGGTGCTGGTGATCTTGAAGCGGATATTCATTCGACGGCCCTCAGATGAGCGAGCAACATCTTCGTCCACGGCATGGTCGCCGGGACGTGGTTCCAGGATGGTGCCCACCAGTTCCGCTCGACAACCCGATGCTGATTCCAGTTCGAAGCGCGCCCGGTGATCTGCCGTGCGAAGAACAGCCGGGTCAGGTAGCCGGAATGGGCGAACGGCACGAGCAGCAGATCCATGGTCTGGGCCTGCCCGCCGGTTGTGAAGCTGAAGCCGGGCATCAGTACTACCGGTTGGCCGCCCTCCGACAGGAGGACGGCGCCGTCGTGCATGGCCTTGAGGCCGGCGAATTGCTTGGCCTGTTCGGTCACGAGGAACCCCCGCACGGGACCTGCTCGAAGAACTTCATCCCTTCCTTCACGCGGAGCTTGGCGCCGGGCTTCAGCGGCGTCAGCTGCCCCTCGTGATTAATGAACTCGAGGATGTATCCTTCCTGCACGCCGAAGAGGTTCTTCAGCGCCTCGGTCGTGTAGGTGCCGCGCGGGATCTCGCGGGGTTCGTTCTCGTAGAAAACCGTGATCAGACGCTTCTCGGTGTAGAGGTGCTCGGTCCCACCATGACCAAGGTCGAGAACATCGGCGGGCCCGAGAACACGGTCTTCACCGACCCGCTCCAGCACGATCACTTCGTCGCCGGCGGCGTGGCCGATGACGCGCAGTTCGTTTTCCTCGATCTTGTCGGTGCCCCACTCAAAGCCGTGGTCGTTGAGCGTGAAGCGATAGATGCGGTCGGTCTTGAAGGCGCGAAACACCTCCGTGCCAGCCCCGCGGAGATCGACTTCGTCATCGAGGCCAATCGAGCGGCTGCTATGCCCCAAGAGCTGGATCAGCGCGAAGTCTCCGGCGGGATTGAATCCAGCCTTCTCAAGGATGTGTCCGCCCTTGGGGTCCGGGTTGGCGAACTTCACCGTCTCGCCGTTCACTGTGGTGAAGTAGTGCCCATCCGGTCCGGCAATACGCGCCTCGATCTGGCCCGCGCCGCCGGCAATGCGGCTTTCGCCGCCGGTTACTGCATTTTCCATGACTTTATCTCCGTCATCTCGTCGTGCGGTGTGGCACAGCGCCAAACCTGATGCTAAGATAAGGTGGCGTGCTAAGAATTGCAAGCAGTTTACGAGCGTGCTTGACTTTCCTAGCGATCAGAACTAAATTGCTTTATGAATCAATGGTTTTCGTGGAGGAGGTTATGAAGAACGCCGACGAAGAGCCGGAGGTAAAGCTCACGCTCGGTCAATATCTCGCCTCAATTCGTACCGATCGCGGTATGTCGCTGCGTGAAGTAGAGAGGGCGACCGAGAAGATCGTGTCCAACGCGTATTTGAGCCAGATCGAGACCGACCAGATCAAACGACCGAGCCCGAACATCCTACATGCGCTCGCTGAGCTTTATGCCATTCCGTACGAGGGCCTGATGGAACGGGCCGGCTTTGTCGTGCCCACGCGCTCGCGTCGCAACGCTGAGCAGCGCCACGGCCGTATTCCAACTTTCGCGGACTACAATCTGACCGATGAAGAAGAGGCCAAGATGGTCGAATTTCTTGGTTACTTGCGAAGCAGGAAAAAACCCGATGGTGCAGGCTGACGATAGCAGTCTTGACCCCCACGAATTGCGCGCCGTGCAGCTTGTTGCACGGCGCGCTCTTGATCGCGCGTCGGGGTGGGGCGTCTATCCGACGCCGATCGGCGATGTCCTGACAGCCGCAAATATCAAGGTGGCTACCGCGAGCATCTTCGATCCGCGTCGCATCATGGAATTTCTGATTGGCAAGGCCGAAAGCACGGCGGTCGCAATCCGGTCGGCCATCTCCAAGATGTTCGGTGTTGCCGACACCCTGGATAACACGATCCATATCGATCATACCGTTCGGGAATCGAAGCAGAACTTTCTCAAGCTTCATGAAGCCGGCCATCTCGAGCTCCCGGCGCATCGAAAGATTTTTCGTATCTTTCAAGACTGCGAAAAGATGCTCGATCCCGACATTTCCGATCTCTTCGAGCGCGAGGCCAACAATTTCGCCCGCTACGTGATGTTCCAGGGCGACGGCTACCGCGACATGGCCGCCGACCACGAGCTTTCCATCAGGACGCCGATGAAGCTGGCGGGCAAGTTCGGTGCTTCCATCTACGCTTCATGTCGCGAGTTCGCACGCACCAATCACCGGGCCTGCGCCGTCTATGTGCTGGAGCCGATCACCTACCATCCAGAGACGGGGGCGCGCGCCGAGGTACGGCGCATTGAAGTTTCGCCGTCCTTCGGACAGCGGTTTGGTAGGCCCGCAGACACGGTTATCACACGGATGCATTCGCTAGGCCGCGTGCTTCCAATTGGCCGCAAAATGTCGAGAGCAACGCCGATCTCGATGACCGATCTGAACGGGCAGGCGCATGAATGTCTGGCCGAAGCCTTTGACACCACATTTAACGTATTGATTCTGGTCTACCCGAAGAAGGCACTGACACCGAGCGTCTTTGCGTAGTGGGTTGGCCGCTTAGTCTTCGTCGCGGCGACCACCGGTGATGATCTCGTCGATCAAATAGGCACCCCACACCATCCCGATTTGAGCTTCCATCGGCCGTGCGGCCAGCCGTCCGGAATAGATGCCGACGAGTTTGCTGTGCGCGTATTCGTCCACTTCCGTGTGCCCATCGTCGAAGAGATGATAACCCCACGTTCGCACGATCACCGGCGCGCCCGACATCCCCGGCCGTGATGCGGTGTCGACCAGCATATGGTCGCCCGTCATCCGAGTGAGATCAGGTTCACTTGCGATGCTTCCGCGTTTCCAGACGGGATATCCGGGTGGCTCGATACCGAATGGATAGCCTAAAACAAAGCAATCCATCCCGATGCCGACGAAGAGGTCCGGATCTTCGCTGCCATTGATCGGGTTAAGCGCAAAAATGGGATCGTTGCCGTCATAGTGAAGCGGTAACACAGCGACATCGACATTCCGGTTCGGGTGGATCAGCCAACAAGGGCAAGAGTCGTCGTCACGTATCGTTATCAGGTGCTCCTGCTTTCCAAATTGCTGAAATCCCAGATTGAACAAGACACGCAACCTATTCGGCCGCGCGCCTTGGCAATGCAAGTTTTCGCCAGTTGGAAATCGCCGGCATGTGATCACGTGCCAATTCGTGACCAAGTAGAAGCGCCCGTTTCGGCTCCAAATAAAACCCGTAGCAATGCCTAGGCTCTCTTCATTAAAGAGCTGTTCGAGCGGCACGACTGCCAGCGAGTAACGATCAATTCGGGTCATTGGATTTTCGTTGGATTCCCGCCGATCATGAGCGCCGTGGGTTATCGCGATCTTCTGGACGCCACAGGAGAAGCGGCGATCGCGAATTCCGATTGGTGCGAGATCGCAACAAGTAAGCCAACACCGCTCTATTCAAGCTTTGAGAGTATCGAATGGCGCCCATGACCACGCTAGCTTCTCGTGCGTCCCATGGCGTGAGCGATGCGCAACACATCCTCTAGATATCTTTGTCTTCCTTCGCGCGACCGTTGAAAGAGAGCTTTTGAGGCTTCAATGCCGTAACGGTTCTGCTCCAGAAATATAAAGAGTAGATGCAGATCGCCGTCTCGATCCTCGTCGCGCCTAAGCCTTGGGTCTCGGTCACCCAATGGTCGAAAACTCATCGTTCCAGGCCGGTCGATAAAGAGGCGTAGGTATTCAACGTTGGAATACGGCGTGTGATAGATGGCCTGCGCCAATTGGCGTTTCGCTTTGATTTTGAAGACAAGATCACTGATCGCGAGCGCCACCAATACGATGCCTGCGGTGGCCAGCACGACGGTAAGGACCGTGTCGACCTGATTTATGCTCATTAGTTGGTGTTGGGCAGCTTGATAAATGGCTGCACCATACTCGTGGGTCAAGCCAATCAAGAGGAAAAAGCCGAAAAGCAGAAAAACGCCAGTGATCAAGTACCTCAGATTGTCTCGCAAAGAAGCAGTCAGACCAGCGAGATATCGAGCCAATATTTCAAAAAAGGATCGCATCATCAGGCGGAATATGTGCAGATAATCGCCCCGCCAATGAACAAGTCGTAGTGATGAAAGAAAGCATCCGGATGATTTATGGGCGGACCACTTTTTTCAACACCATACATAACTGCACAGATCGTAGCGAAGAAAAAGCTGGATATTGCGATCACCTGGTTTCTTGAAACGAGACCCACCGCGACGACATAGACGAGCGCGGTTACGACAAGGGCGTCCATTTGTACCTCGCCCGTGATGCCATACTCGGCTAGCAACGGAAGCAATGGGAAAAAAACTCCTGCGATTATGCTCACAACAAAGGCTTGCATCTCGACCCCCCCCCCAAACTGAACTACCTAAGGTGGAACGAACTGTGCTTTCCCGTCAAGACGGGTCCGCGATGGGGCTATCTGAAATTCCTCGCCTTCAGGTTCAGCGTATCGATGTGCAGGTCCGGGATATAGATGTCCCGAACCTTCTTGACTGGTACGGCCACGCGCGGGTCCGGGCCGCCGGGATGGCGTGCCTGGTCGCCGCGACCGGCCGAGAGGGTGAAGGCCTCGTTCTGACCACCGACACTGTTGAGCAATTCGGTCTCATCCGTGAGATGCTCGGCAATGACATGAATGACGCCGCTCGCACGTTGCACGCGGCCCCGGCAGGTCATCATTTGTGCGCCCAGGATGGTGCGACGCAACCTGTCAAATACCGATGGCCAGACAATCAGGTTGGCGATATCCGTCTCGTCTTCCAGCGTGATGAACATGACGCCTTTCGCCGATCCAGGTTTTTGCCGGACCAGAACAAGACCCGCGACCGAGATCCGCGACCCATCCTTTGCTTGCTGCAGAGCCTGACAGGGGCTGACCGAGCGCCGTGACAACTCTTCACGCAGGAAGGCTAGCGGATGAGATCGCAGGGTAAGGCCCGCCGACCGATAGTCCTCGACGACTTCACGGCCCTTGGTCATTGGCGGCAGCTCGACGGCGGCTTCGTTGATCTCGGGCTGGATGCCCTGCTCACGCCAATCCGCGTCGGCAAAGAGGGGTAGCGTATCTGAACGAAGCGACTTGATCGCCCAGGCCGCTTCGCGGCGGCTGATGTCCAACGACCGGAAAGCGTCGGCTTTGGCTAGGCGCACCAGTGATCCCGGATGCATGTTGGCGCGGCGCGAAAGCTCGAGGATGCTTGTGTAAGGCCGATCCTGCCGCACATCAACCAGCCGCTTTCCGTCGACCTCAGCCAGGCCCCGCGTCAAGCGCAGGCCAAGCCGGACCGCGCGTCGGTTACCGTCCAGCGGCTCCAGCGTGCAGTCCCATTCCGAGGCATTCACATCGATCGGCCGGACCACCACGCCATGATTGCATGCATCACGGACGAGCTGGGATGGATCGTAGAAGCCCATCGGCTGCGCATTGAGGATCGCGCAGCAGAACACATCCGGATGGTGGCATTTCATCCAGGATGAAGCGTAGGCAATCAGAGCGAAGCTGGCGGCGTGGCTCTCCGGGAAGCCATACGAGCCGAAGCCTTCCAATTGCTTGAACGTGCGCTTGGCGAATTCCTGATCGTAGCCGTTGTCGATCATGCCGGCGATCAGCTTGTCGCGAAACTTGTTGACGCCGCCCGTGAATTTGAACGTTGCCATCGCACGACGCAGCTGATCGGCTTCATTCGCCGAGAAGCCCGCGGCTACCATCGCCACCTGCATCGCCTGTTCCTGAAAGAGCGGCACGCCGAGCGTCTTGCCGAGCACCTTCTCCAATTCAGGTTCCGGAAAGACGATTGGCTCCTTGCCTTCCCGGCGGCGCAGATAGGGATGCACCATGTCGCCCTGAATGGGACCGGGCCGTACGATCGCTACTTCAATCACGAGGTCATAAAAGCGTGTTGGCGCCAGGCGCGGCAACATCGCCATCTGGGCGCGGCTTTCGATCTGAAAGACGCCGACGGTATCGGCTTTGCGGATCATGGCGTAAGTGGCGGGATCTTCAGCCGGGATGGTTGCCAGATCGAGGTCAAGCTTCTTGGAGGATTTCAGAAGATCGAAGGCGCGGCGCATGCAGCCATGCCAAGGCGCAGCACATCGACCTTCATGAACTTCAGGGCATCAATATCATCCTTGTCCCATTCGATGACCTGCCGGTTTTCCATGGCGGCGGGCTCGACCGGCACGAGTTCATCGAGGCGGTCCAGCGTAAGCACGAAACCACCCGGATGTTGCGAGAGATGCCGCGGCGTGCCCATCAATTCTTTAGCGAGGCTGAGCGTCATACGCAGGCGCCGGTCGGTCGTGTTGAGATTCAGTTCCTTCAACTCCGCGTCGGATACGCCTTCATCGCTCCAGCCCCAAGTCAGCTTCGCAAGCGCTGCCGTGATGTCTTCCGGCACGCCAAGCGCCTTGCCGACTTCGCGCACCGCGCCACGCGCACGATAGCGCGTCACCGTGCAGGTGAGGGCGGAGCGGGTCCTGCCATAGGTCTCATAAATCCACTGAATGACTTCTTCGCGCCGTTCATGCTCGAAATCGACATCGATGTCGGGCGGCTCTCGACGCTCCTCCGAGACGAAGCGCTCGAACAAGAGCCCCTGACGCACCGGATCGATCGAGGTGATGCCGAGCACGTAGCAGACAGCCGAGTTGGCAGCCGAGCCGCGTCCCTGACAGAGGATGCCCTTTGACCGGGCAAAACGAACGATGCTGTCGACCGTCAGGAAGTAAGGCGCATATTGCACCCGCTCGATCAGGTTCAGTTCATGGCGCAGCTGCATCGCGACATTATCCGGCAGGCCTGCCGGATAGCGTTCAGCGGCACCTTCCCAAGTCAACTTCTCAAGGCGCTCTTGGGCCGTAAGACCATCTTCGAGGACTTCGGTCGGATAGCTATAGGTCAGTTCATCCAACGAGAATGTGCAGCGTGCCGCAATTTCTTCCGTCCGTCGGATGGCATCCGGATAGCGGCGAAATAACCGCTTCATCTCCTCAGGCGCCTTTAGAAAGCGGTCGGTATGTTTTTCCTTGAGGAATTCCCAGGCATTTTTGCCAACATGAGCGCTGCTGCTGATAATGCCGATGACGCCGATCACGATGGCGATCATCGTATTCCGGCAATTCCGGCGCCGCCGACGGCGATTATCGCCGCGATGAGTGCGGTGTCGATGCCGACGTCGACGATGACCATGCTACTGGTGCTGCCGGTACCGTAACTAGGTCCCCTTCAAGATGCGTTCGCAATCCTTCGCCCGGCTGCTCAAAACACCGGCTAATCGCTCGATGACCGCGTTCTCGAGCCCCTCTTTTTTCGTGCGCGCTTGAATGGTCGTGACGAGGTTGGGGATCTGGTGGGCCATCGTGATCAGTTGAGCAATGAGCTTCTCTGCATCGACGCGTGTTTCGCGTGCAAACTTTTGCCATTGGCGCAGGCCGATCTGATCGAGCTTGTATTCCCCACCGACTTTCATGGCGAGCTTGACCTTGCGCATGTCGATGTCTTTGTAGGGGAGAATGCTGGCGACGTCGTAAAGTGGCGCAAGCCGGACATTGGAGCCGCTGGCGAGGAGGAGGGAGTAGTTCTTGGCGTGCGCGTCAGTGCCTCCAATGAGCCAGTTGAAACCCAGAGCGTTGACGAATGTCTCGACGTCGGCCGCCCGTTCTGTCGAGTAGGTGCGCAGGAGCTCGACAACATCGGACGGGGTCGGGCCGCCTTCATTCTGGTACTTGCTGGTTGGTAGAAGGCCCATCGCTTGGCAGACGTCTTCCTGATGGACCCGGAGGATGTCGTTTCCGTTGAGCTGCCTGTCGTATCGCTCAACGACGATGGCGATTTCGTTTTTGAACCGCATGACCCTTGTATCTGCGACCGGCAGCCCGAGGGCTCCTGCGAGCTGCAGGCAGACATGTTCATTCTCAGCATGCCCGTCGAAATGGCCGGTGGGTGGCTTTAGGATATGAGTGGTCGGAACTCGCCCAGATGGAACGCCCCATTGTCCGTTCTTGAACAGAAGCGCCGTTTTCGGCTGTGCGCCGGCAAGACTGAACTGGCCTGTGTCGCGCGGCAGGCGCCATGCCGCGTGATCTTCGCGCAAAGCCTGAAGGCGTTGGGCGATCTGGAGCTCGTCAAGCCATTCGGTCTTGTCATCCTTGCCGCTTCGCAGAGCTTCGAGACGATCAGGTGCAACGAACTGAACGGCACCTGCGCAATCTTCGCCTACGTTTGAAATGAGCGCGAAGACGTTGCGGGCGGAGACCTGGAATTTCTTGGCCCAGCGGTCGAGCACCTGTTCATTGTCGGGCAGCAGCCCCCACAGGAAGGCCTGTACCACGGCCGAACCATGTTCCTGCGCGGCAAGGGGCATCGAAAGCGAAAGTGGGTACGCTCCATCCGATCCGCGCCAATCGTCGTTGTAGACAAAGGTCAGCCGTCCGCGCGCATCGTTGCGCACGCGCCCGATTTCAGTGCCGTCCAGGAGCGCGACAAGCTCGCTTGTCATGTTTTCCCCTTCTTGGCTTTGGTGACGATGGCGTTGATGTCGACGCCGCTGCGAGCCGGGCCGCGACTGGTTGTCTGCTGGCCGCCAGCATCCACCGGAATGCCGAGAGCGTCGAGCGCGCGCAGCACGAGTGCTAGCTCTGCACGTGGATGGCCGTGCTCGATCTCGATGACCCATTGACGGCTGACGCCAATCTGCTTGGCCAGTGACGACTGGTCGAGCTTGAGGCGTTTGCGCCTGTCCCGAATGACGGCTCCGAGGTCTGCTGGTGTGCGAATGAGCATGGGCGATCCAATGTCAGCGTTCGGTTACATTATCATATGTCAGCGATCGCTGACAATCCAGAAATGTCGTCGCTCGCCAACATTTCCATATGTCAGCGATCGCTGACATAACCTCTGCGATGCCGCAAGCTCCTCGCTGTCGTCATGGCGCGGAAACAGGTGCTTATAGATATCGAGAGTCACGGCAATCGTGGACTGACCTAGCCTTTCCTGGACGACGTTGGAGGGAGTTCGAGGCCGCGATCGACCTTGCGGTTGATGCACCAGCTCGCAAAACAAGGGTCGCAGTGAATGAAGCCCGGGGTACTTGGCCCGCTGGATGCCTGCCCATGGGCGCCGGGTCTTGTGCGAACAATGTATTGACGATTGACGATGCCGGCACCCTTACGCGCTGGCTGCCAGACTTGCTGGCGGGCTTCTACATCTGCGGGCGTCATGCATCGCGAGGACCTGCACAATAACGGGTATCAATATGCCGACAGCTATCTGACGCGCGATGAGGCGCGGCGGATCGCCAAGGCCATCTCACGGCTGCCGGAGCTCATGCGGCGACCGCAGTACTAGCGGGTCTCGCCGTTGCCCGGCGCCGGGGATTTGGGCCAGCCGAGCGCGGGGAGCGGTCGCGTCTTGATCGGCCGCTTCTCGTAGCGAGGGGCCAGGTCGAGCAGGCGCCGCTTGATAAAGGGATCACCGGCTTTGTCGGCCAGCTCGCGGATCAATATCGACCGGTGTTGGTTGAATTCATCGTCCAGCATGGGATTACCAATAATCCCGATTATACTGGGGGCATTGCCATTTGTTGGTTTCGAGTTGCGTAACGGACAGTTCGATAGCCGGTCGTCGTAGAGCGCGGCGAACACGGTCTGGAATACGGTGAAGAGCAGGGGGGCGCCCACCTTGCTCTCGTCACGGGCCTGGTTGTTGTAGAGCTTGAGGCGCTTGAGCTGCTTGTTGCGCCACGTGGGGTCGTCGCAGCGCATGCTCCGCCTCTATCTTGCGAAGAAGCGCCTCTTGGCGCTCGGTCTCGCTTTAGTCTCTTCGTCGGTAGCAGTCGTGTCCTCCGCGCGGTCGTCAGTGGCGGCTTGCATGGCGTAAGTGTAGCGCCACTCGATGGCGCCCGCGTTGGGAGTTGTGAGTAACCGCTCCCGCGTCTATAAAGTTGCGTCACCAGTTGGGCAGAATCAATGTCGTATACCGCAACTATTTTCAACGTGCTCATTGCCTCGCCGGGGGACGTTCAGGAAGAGCGGCGCATCGCGCGCGAGGTCGTGCATGAGTGGAATTCCATGCATTCTCGGGCGCGTAAGATTGTCCTCATGCCGAGGGGGTGGGAGAAAGATGCCTACTCTTCCATGGGCAGGCGTGCGCAGGGCGAGCTGAACAAGCAAATCGTGGATGATGCCGATCTGCTAATCGCTATTTTTGGCACTCGGATAGGCACTCCGACTGGTGAAGCTGAGGGCGGCTCCGTTGAGGAGCTTGCGCGGCATATGAAAACAGAGAAGCCGGCGATGGTATTCCAATCGTTCACTCCGGCCGACCCTCGCTTGTTCGCAAGTGACCAATATAAGAAGTTGGGCGAGTTCATCGATACTTGGGCCAAACCTCGCGGCGTACTCTGGGGATATCAGTCAACAGACGAGTTTCGAGATGAGCTAAGACGTCAATTGGCAACAAGGCTGAACGATGATCCGTACTTCGTTCAGATTGAACCGGAAATCCCCTCGGTGCCCGAGGCAGGTTATAGGCCGATCATTCGCGGCGGAAATTTCGATAATGTGGGAGAGCCGACTCTGAGCCCAGAAGCGAGAACTCTTCTGGTGGAAGCGGCGGACGACAAGGGCGGCATCATTCTGTACGCGAAGTTGATGACCGGGCCCCAACTTCAAACTAACGGCAAGCAGTTTGTTGAAGTAGGCAATCCCCGCTCATCCGCTATCTGGGAAGGCGCGCTTGAAGAGCTTGAAAACGACGGGCTGATCAAAGCAACTGGTCCCAAGCGTCAAGTCTTCCAAGTTACGCGGGAGGGATACGACATGGCAGACCGCGTCAAAACCTAATAGACATCGAAGTCCTAAGGTTTTGTGGCGTGATGGCGCATCTGCCACGCGATGGCTGCGGCGATAAGCAAGTCGAAGTGCCTCGTAGTGAGGCGTATATCTGGCCTTGGCGGGCCGGGAAAGGCCTGCACAGGGTCGGAGCCGAACTCTTTCACCCATTTGCGCAGAACGTTCTCATGAACATCCAGGTCGCGCCCGGCCTGCGCCACCGACACCCCACGCTCCCTGACCAGCTTGACCGCCTCGATCTTCCGTCTCTTCATCGCCCACCTCCGGCTTCATGAAACACCTAATCTTGGTGTCCATCAAACGGGCAGCAGCTCATATGTTCTAGGTAGGCCGCGTCGTTCATTGCTTAGGAGATGTTTCGCCCGTACGTTGCCATCCTACCATGGAAAGGGCAGGGCGATGCTTCAGGTGGGCTGGCTGACGGTGGCGGGACTGGTGGCCGATATCGCCGGTGCCTCGGTGCTCGCGTGGGACATCCTGCCGGAATACTGCATCTACCGATGGCGCGCGCAAAATAAGCTCTTCCACGCGCCGTCGTCGGAATTCACGTCGGAGATCGAGCAGTTGCGGCAGCGTCCTGAGGATCCATTTCAGGGTTTGGCCATGGACATGCGCTATCTAAGCCCGTTGGGCTTTCTAAGGCATGCTGTCGGGTTGTCTCAGCTAGACTTCGTCAAGTCGTCGGAAGACCCGCAAGCCATGCTGCGCGCCAGCGAGAAGGAAGTGACCGCTGCGATTGATGCTGCGGCCCTACGGCTGCACGATCGATGGCGGCCGCCCCTCCGAACGGGCATCCTCCTCATCGTCGTGGGCTTTATCTTCCAGCTGCTCGGCCAGCTTGGCTCAATGGGCCTGGTATAGGGATTGTCGAGCCGCGCGGAGTCGAACCGCAGCCGCCCCGGATAAGCCGACCAGGCTATGAAAAGCGGACTTGCACCGCACGCGGAATCGAACTCGCGTTACCCGTTGCCCCTATGCGTCGAAGCGGGCGGCGAACCCTCCGGCTCCCGGCTGTCCTCGGCAGCCATTGCCAAATCGTAGCGCGGGCGAATATGGTTGCGCCGGTTGGGGAGAATTTGCCGTGGAAATGCCCTCGTTTTTGCCTGAGGCTTGGAAGCCTTGGTGGGACTATCTCGTCAAATGGGCGCCTATCACTGTTGCTGTCGTGCGGGCATAGCGGGACTGCTTACGGCCATAAGCCAGATCGTTACATTCTTCGGCATAGCCGGCGAGAAGCAAGTCAACATCGACATCGAAAGCTTCGTAACCGTCCTCAACTCGTCTTACGAGGAGGAGGGTGACGTAGTTGTTGCGCGCTCACATTCACTAAACGGGGCGGAAAACGGCGGTCAACTGCCGATTCGACATCCATGCGGACGGCCGGCCTTTGATTATTAAGTCGACGAATTACGGCGAGAAGTTCTCGCTTGCTTCCGGCGACGTCACGCGAGGCGTAACCGTGACGGTCACGCCGTTCCCGCCTCCTGCTCGTCGTTGGAATGAGGTCCGCGGGTCGATCATCTGCGACGACGGCGTTGCTTCAGAGGAAGGCCTGATCAGCAGCTCTTATTTGCGGCACGAAAACTTCAAAAAGAAGTAACCCAAGAGTTCCTAGGGTTGAACCGAGATGTCGATTTTAATGCGCGGACTGGCCTTATCGTGAGCGCGCCGTAGCGTCAGCTCAGCTATCTGGCTGTCGTCCTCGTACACAATGCCCGTAAGCGCATCAAGCGAGAGCTTGTTGAAGTTGTCTAGGTCGGCCTTCCGTTTGGTGCCGAAGTAGAGGGTGATGTCGAGCGCGATATCGCCCTCAACCGGCGTCATGTAGCGCTGCGGAAAGCGGCCGCGCCACGCGAGGCCGTATATGTGCAGGGTGGACTTGGGCTCGCCCGTGAGTACTATCGTGCGGCATTGCACTACCTAAGAGTAACACAGCAAATTGGGGAGTTTCATGGAGGAGGAAGTCTACAAGGGGTACACCATCAAGTACAAAACGGTGGGCGATGAGTGGGGCGCCCTTATTTGGGCACCCGGCAGTCCTGCTCTTCTAGGTGGAGGTGTTCCTCGGGCGACTCGCGTCGAGGGTATGGGCGTTTTACGCGCTAGAGCGTACGCGAGAGTGGAAGAGGATATTGCAAAAACAAAAGCCCCGCCGTAGCGGGGCTTTTGTGGTGGTGCTGGTGATGGTTTGATGAGTTTAGTGGGCGCGCATTTCCACGTCGCAAGTCATCAGCTCAACGTGAAGGGCACGCTGCGCGAGATCGCACAGACGGTGCCGCTCGAAGAGGTCGGCACGGTCCTCCTGTGGGGCGGCGAATTGTGGTCCCTGGCGCCGCCTGACGAACCACCCCGGGGACGATCTTCACGCCGCTCGGTTTTGTCTGGATGCGTATAGGCTGGACGCGTATAGAATGGGGCAGTGCGCGGTTCGATCGGTTCCGCGGAACTCATCCGGGGAATGTATGACGAATACCGTGGACAAAGGCGATGGCTTCCGCGATACCGTCGTCTCAATGCTCGAGGCTGCCGGCTTCGCCGCGGAAAGCGAGGTGCGCGAGGATTTCAAGAAGGCCGATGCGCGCTGGTGGCGCGAAGAGATCGACGGTCGCATGACCCAGCTGCTCGAGACCAAGAACTACGACGGTACGTTGGGCAAATCGGAATGCACCGAATTCACGGCCGAGTACGGCGGTCTCGTGCGAAGCGGCAAGGCCCACCGTGCCTGGCTGATCTCGAAAGGCCCCATCAGTCCGGATGGCCGTGCGTTGGTCGACAACGAACCCGGTCTTAAGGCGATGACGTTCGCCGAATTCCAACGGCGCCTGCTGGGTGTCGATCGATACATTCAAGATCTGGTGGCCGCCTACGACGCCGAACGCATCGGCGAATGGTACGTTCGCGCGGTGTCGGGCGGACTGCCGTCATTGGGCAAACGACGTTAGCCCTGCGAGGCTCCTTGTAAAAACTTAGACCCGAGTGGTGGCGGCAACCGTTCGCATGCCTTGTCTCGCCAATGGCGTTAACCGCGAAACAGCAACGATTCGTCCAGGAGTTTCTACTGGACCTGAACGCAACTCGGGCAGCAATCCGCGCCGGTTACAGCGCGAAAACAGCGCACGTCCAAGGCTCACAGATTTTGGCCCATCCCGAGATCATGGCCGCGATCGACGCCGCCAAGCTCCAGCGCTCCGAACGAACCGAAATCGACGCCGACTGGATGTTGCGCCGCCTCGCCGCTGAAGCTGAGGCCGATCTTGCCGATCTCTATGACGCCAACAACGATCTAAAACCGATTGACGAATGGCCCGAGATTTGGCGGCAAGGGCTCGTTGCGGGTGTCGAGATCGACGCTTTGTACGAAGGGTCGAGCGAGGATCGCAGGCAGGTCGGCCACGTCAAGAAAATCAAGCTCAGTGATCGCCTGCGCCGGTTGGAACTGATCGGTAAGCATGTGCACGTGAATGCGTTTCAGGATCAGGTTGCGATGAGCGGCGTCGAAGGGCTGGCGGATCGGATCGCCCGCGCGAAACTCCGTAACGGAAGCGATGGCTAACGTGATTTGAGAAGCTTGACGCTCCCTAGGGGAGGGAACGGGCCGCACAGGAAGATACTGAAAAACAAATACAAATCAGCTTTGCTGAGGGGTGATTGCTACCACGGACTGCTACCACCCACAACCTAGCCTGCCGTGTTGAAATGCATCGGCGGATACCCGTGGGTGTTATTATTCCGACCCACGAGGAGCCGATTAGGCCACAGGAAGCTTGGCTCGGCGTGCCCAAAGCCGCTACTCATGAGCCGGGGACTCAGCACCGTGTGCCGGGAAGCTGATGCAGGACTTGCAATTCTCCGCTCTTGACGAGCTATGTCCGCTAAGCGGCTCTTACAGGCACGTGCGTTAAGCGTTAGTGTGGCAGTTCACACAACCTGCCGGTATAAATCAGGGAAACTCTGCTCATTGGGTAGGGCCGGCCATGCCTGACAGATCGAACGAGCCACCCGTCCCACCAGAAAGCTCAGTGTGGCAGTTCAGACAACCTGCCCGCATAAACTGCCAATACTTGGGTAAGGCGGCCATGCCTGACACATCGAAAGAGCCCCCCGTTCCACCAGAGAACGGCCCTATCTCGCTGGAGGAGCGAAAATTCCAGCTTGAGGTTCAGAAATTCGAGTTCGAGAAGTCAAAGTCTCGGGGGCTTCGCTTCTTCAATAGCAATCTCGGCGTCATCATTACTGCCATCATTGGTACAGTCACAATTGCGGTCTCGTACCTTCAGCTCCAAATCAACCGCGAGTCCAGCGCAAATCAGCTTGAACTTCAGCGGTCGACCAGCGACGCGCAGTTGAACTTAGAGAAATCAAAGGCAAGCGCTGCCCAAGAAAAGGATGAGCGAACGTTCCAGTTCGATGTCGCACGCCTAATGTTGGAGAGACAGAGCGATATCAATACTGAAGAAATCAAACGGGTCTATTATCTGCGAGAAATCGTTATGTCTGCCCTTCCCAATACTGTCGGTATAATGATCACTCGCAGGGCGGCAGATCACGCGGCGGATGATCGAGTGCGCTCGGCTTGGTTAGACGGATTCGTAAAGCTAGCCCTAGCCGAAACCCGCTCGTCAGTAACTACGCAGCAGCCATCTATATCGGTGGATTATGTGTTGGCGCGTTATTCTGCTCTAAAGACTCCCGATGGAGTGAACCGCATTGCGGATATTTTGGACGCAGCCCGAGAGTTCGACTTAAAAGATTCAGTGGCAATCATCCTAGCGTACGCTTTATTTACTTCAGATTTTTTCAACGGATACGATCAATATCTCAACATTGTCTCGGCAGAGCTGATAGCGGTTATGCTTCCGAACATTTTTCCGAATGCTTCAGATGCTAAGCCTTTCGTCGGCAATGCCCGTTCGCTGGCAAATAAAGTGTATTCGGGCAGATTTGGTAATGTCGGGCCCGACGACGGGTGGAGCTATCGTGGAAGAGGATATTTGCATACTGTAGGCAAGGCGAACTATGCGCGGTCTGGTGCTTTGATTGGAATAGATTTGGTGGGCCGGCCCGAAAAGTTGGCAGAAAGTAAGGTTGCTGCAAGGGAAATAGCTGCTGCATTCGCGGCGCTAAGTCGGCCGATCACCGTGGATGGCGCTGTTCGACAGCTGAACGGCAGGCTCCTAGGGCTAGCTGGGATTCAAGGGATATATGAAAAGCTCGCGCCTGGAACGCCAAAGGTAACCGAAGGATTAACGATCCCATCCGTCGGTAAGTCATGCACACTGTGGTGCTGAGATGCGGCAACCTCTTTGCTTTCGCGCTAAGCTCGCACTTCCCTGAAATCCCACGGGGCTGGGATTGGAGAACAGCCTCCTCTGCTCGGGACCTTCTAAGGCCCATCTGGCCAACCAGCCGCGAAGCTCTCGAATGGCCTCCACAACCCATGTCAGATGATGACGCCCAGTCCTTCGCAGTACGCATCCGGCCAGCACCCCGGGGAGGCGCGCCGGTCTGCCGCAGCGCTCAGGCGGCAGCCGCTTTGGACTGTCGGGTCGCCTTCCAATTCCACGGGAGTAGGTCGGCGACTCTGTTGGCGGGGTGATCTGGAAGCCTGGCCAGCACGTCAGCGAGCCAGGCTTGCGGATCAACGTCGTTCATCTTGCAGGTCTCGATCAGGGTATAGACGGCGGCGGCACGATTGCCGCCAGCATCTGAACCGGCGAAGGTCCAATTTCGTCTTCCGACAGCCACACCGCGTAACGCCCGTTCGGCAGCGTTGTTCGAGAGGCAGATGCGGCCGTCGTCCAGGAAGCGGGTAAACGCGGCCCAGCGGTTGAGCAGGTAGTTAATCGCCTTTGCAGTATCGTTCGCTGATGAGAGCAACGTTCTCTGCTGGCGCATCCAGATTTCGAGATCGGCGACGATCGGCCTCGACTTATCACGACGTACCGCAAGCCGTTGTTCCGGCGTTTTGCCGTTCAGCATGGACCCTTTTAATTTTGAGCAGCACAGCATGAGCTTCTTTCATAGGGCTGGCCTTGAAGCTTGGGCTACTCGAAGATCGAACGACTTTGGTGTCGATGTCTTTGCCGTCCATCCTGACGGCCTGATGATCGTCCAGTGCAAGCGAAACTCGACGGAGAACAAAGTAGGCCGACCGACCATCCAGCAATTCAAGGGAGTTGTGGAAGAGCAAAATGCCCATCGCGGCTACATCATCACTACGTCAACGTTTACAGAGGAAGCCATTGCATCGACAGCCCTGACTGACAAGATCATGCTCGTTGCGATGGATGATCTGGTGCGCTGGCATGCAGAGCCACCGGCATTTTAGCCTCCACCATGGTCCGGAGAGCGCGGCGGTTCGGTGGGAGAGCGAGGAGGAGTGGCGCTAGACCCCACCCCGACAAACCGACACCAAGAGGGCCCCGGGTCACCGTCCACTCGGCGGTGACATTGGTGCGCCAGGCGCGGACCCGGGTGTCCGCTATGTCGGATAGCGGACAGCAACTGATCCGGGACGACTTCGTTATCGGTCAGCAGTCAAGGGAGGATCGATCATGGAGTACCGTAACCTGGAGTATCAGGTCGTTCAGATCTCCAGCCCAACAGGCTGGAAGTGGACCGTGCACGTTCCCGGGAGGCGCATTCTCATGTCGGAAACGAACACGATCGCCCTGTCCCCGCTATCCAATGATGGGCCGTCGTCGGTGGAGGGTACGTGAGGGTATCCATACCCAGTCGCGGTTTAGAACGAAGAAACCGGCCATAGGTGCCTTCTTAGATGGCCTTCTGACGAAGCCCGCGCGACGCTCGACGCCGGGTGGCGTCGCGGTTGGAGGTGGGACGGAGTGGCTATCAGTGTTATCACCACCCGCCGATGAGGTTGTAGCCAGCACGCTCCGGCGACGATGGTCCGTCGGGTGCGCGCGGTACGGTGATCAACGGCACCTGCAAAAGCGCGAGCGGGCTGATGTCGCGGCGATGCTCGCAAGCAAGACCCTGTTCCCACGCGGCGAACACCAGCGCCGCCTCCTGTCGTCGATGTCGAGCAGATCGCCCATCACCTCGTCCTCGGCCTGCTGTCGCGCTTCATGCGACAATCTGTTGCCGCCGAGAATGCGGCTAAGTTCCGCCGCAACTGCTAGGTTGCCGTCTGCGCCACGGCGGCGACGGAGAGTGTATGAGAACCTGGCAAGGCTTGGCGTCGGAACGGGGATGGTCGCGCAACTCGGCCGATCCATCGTCGCCGTGCGCGGCCCGCCCAACAAATGCGACGCGGCGTTCGGTCATTGGTCCCTGCGACCGCGTCGATCGCGGTGCCAACTCGGTCGAAAGCAGCTGCCGGTAGCGCACCCAAGTGAAGAGCTCATGGCTCATGAAGTAGGCCTCGACTTCCCCTCGACGACGAGGCTATCGGTGTGCCGGACAGCATGGCCCCTCCGGTTTTCGGATTACGTCACTGGAGGCCAGTAGCGAGCACCTGGAGCCATGGCGAGTAATTGATTTTCCGCGCGGCTTTTAATCCGTGCCCGTGCAACACCGAAGCAGACGTACAAGAAATCCGGGCGGCGTTGACAACTGCACCGGCAACTCTTGGGGGACACGCCATCGCGGCGTTGAAAGCACAGCGCGAGATTGCCAGCCGAGATTACAAGGACGGCCGGACTCCGTGTTGGGTCGGGGCTTTGCGCAACTGACGACAATTTCCAATGGCGGCATCTCTACGCGGATCATTCATCGTTGGTCTGGTGATGTCGTCGGACAGAAGGTGGCTGCGCGTTGATGACTGGCGAGCCAACTATGAAAATCAATCTCGGCAACTTGCCGCCCGGGCGTTTTCGCTTTCGTTGACATCGACGACAACACGCGAGCGATGCAGCACCAGGCGCTGAGAACGCTCATACGCGAGGGCTCGGATTCAATCCCTTCCTGGCGCACATCTCGGTAATCACTCGGCGCGCCTACATTCGAAGGCGAGGCGTGCAGGCCACCTATAGCGGGGCGTCCTATTCTTGCGCAGGAACGATTCAAGCGACGCGGGTAAGCTGGAGTCGGCGAATGATAACTCATTCTTCAAGCTCGTCGAGCAAGGCGTTGCGCCTGTCCTGACGCTCGCGAAGGTATTCAGCAACCGAACGCTGCGTCTTCTGCCACTCGATGCGATCTTCCGCGGTCCAAAGGAAGCACTCACGCTCGAAGCGAGTTTTCTCGCGCTCGTCGAATTCCTCGTAGAGTTTGATATCACACTCCACTTCATCGAGTTGTTCGCGAATAGTATTAGGCATGGCCGTCCGTTGGGGCGTTGCCTCCAGCCGTGCCGGTCATCGGCTCAATACCAGCGGTTAGCAACAGTGGTTTGACCGATCCAAGGTTTGTTCACAAAATATATTACGTGAGGTTATAAGCAGGCCCGCAGCGTGACGGCGACCTATAGTCCCCCGTCTTGTCAGCTTTCGGAAAGGTAGTCCGCGTAAAACGCCTTTGAAGTTAGTGGCGAGTGGCAGGGACAGCGCAATGGCACCAGAACGGTCAGCGCCGAGTCATGTTCCCGCTAACTTCAAATGGTAGCGCGGGCGGGGCAGGGACAGCGTCTGATCCAACGCAACCGAACAGCGCCGAGTCTCGCCCGCACTGCCTGCGACCTGAGACTGATCGCCAAGTCACCGCCCTGTCTTGGTAGTTGCTCTAGGGCATTCGTCCGGAGAATACACCCCTGTCAGCTTCTTGCCCCCGCTTGAAGCTGATAAGTTAGCGGCACGTGGCAGGGACAGCGCTTTATCGGTCCACTTCAAAGCGCCGAGTCACGTGGCCGCTAACGTTCCCGCTGTTTAGGTCGCGCGGCTGCCACCGTGAGCCCGGTGTGATCCTTGAGGCTATCGATTACCTTGAGCGCGGCTTCGAGTTCATCTCGAAGACGCTTCGTAATCCGCAGAATGCCGCTCGCGAGCTCCTCGCGGCTGATTTCTGCACCGTGAGCAACTTTTTCTTCGAGGTCGCGTATAGCTTCGCCGATCTTGTGCAGCGAGAATGTGCTAGGCATCATCTCGGCTCCGTCCTGATTAAGGGTCCGGCATCCGCCGAACCACGGCGTAAAAATGCGTCCGCTACACGGTTAAGTAAAGCGGGTGGCGTTGCGGGAAAATCTGTCCCCATCTCGCGTCTGAGCGCCTCGGATCCGTATAAGGTCGAAAGAGGGCAATCCGCCACCGCATCCATTTTGAGCCGATAACTTCAACCCCGGATCGCCAATCGGCCAGCTGTTCTTCAGTTCGCTGTGGCCCCTACGTGTCTTCTGCCGGTGTCTGGCTTGGCCTACGGACGTAGTCCGTGAATGCTTGGATTGCCGCTACGACTTCCGTCCTAGGCACGGCGGTTACTCCTATGAGCGGAGCCAGCTCGAACAGTTGCAGGCCGAGCGTTTAATATGACAGGCACGCGGGGATGCGGCAACCCACTGGTGCGGGTAGGTGCCCTCCGGTACTTTTCGACGATTTTGCTTTGGTGGCCCCTTGGGAATTTAGGCCTCTCGGGAGCGAGCGCGGTCAGCTTTGCCACCAGACGGAAGGCTGGCCGTATTGAAGTTAGCGGTGGGTGGCAGGGACAGCGCTCATCAGTCCACTTTCAAGCGCCGAGTCACGTTGCCGCTAACTTCACTGGCAGCGCAGGCGTGGTGGGGACAGCGTCCGATCCCTCCCAGCTGACCGGCGCCGAGTCGCGCCCGCGCTGCCTACGGTTTTGTGATTGAGATCATTCGGGGCACTCGGCTAGGAGCGGGAGAACATTGTCTGGTTGAATGTCGTCGGCCGTTGTCTTGATGTACTTGTGCCCGTTGTGCGTGGTCCAAACCACACCAACCCTGCGTCCATTTTCTTCGACATAGAACTCCCATTCGGCGCTCTCGATATCTTTGACAACCTGGTCGATGGACCGCTTCCACGGCTTTCCATCGGGGTTTACTCCGCCGACATGTGTTATTCTTTCGTGAGGATTCTTTTGGTCCGTCTTGTTGGCGTAACGAATGCGTGCGCGTTTGGCCATTTGAGTCTCTCCCAAATCTGCAAGCCTGAGGCACTAGCTTAGACCGGGGCAGTCAATTCGACCGGCCGCCAATTCTGGTAGGTGCTTCCAGTCCTTCTCAGCGATACTCCTTGATCGCACCCCTTGGGAATTTGAGCCTCTCGGGAGCAAAGGTGGCCAGCCTCAGTCTTCGAGGACGGGCTGGCCACCGAAGTTAGCGGCTCAAATCCATCGGCGCAGTACGGACCAATGGATGCACATATTCGAGCGGCACATCACGTCCCTGCGGTCGCAAGCGCTTGCGGTGCTTGCAGCCAATCAGGCCCACGCGGTTGATCCGTCTCTGAGCCCATCAGATCGCCAAGTCGCGACATCTAAGGCCGCTGAGGCTGAGGCAATGGTGGACATACTCGATTAGGTGAAACCCAATCTCGGGCCGAGGGAGGCACGGAAGGCCCTGCTGCTGCTTGATGAGTTGCCCTATGAGCCTGAGTGGCTTGATCGTATCTGTGAGAGCCTCCGGGAGGACGCCGCACGCCTGTCTCTGGCTGAGTCGGCTGACGGGATGTTCGCGCAGGCGGCTGAATAGCCGGAAGCGGATTGACGAGAAACGGGCCGACACAAAAGTGCCGACCCGTCTCCCAATGAAGTCGCGTTTCCACGCGCGGTAGCACCAACAGGGTACGACCAACCGGTTTCTACGCGCCTTTTATAGCGCCTCGCTCGCGAGAGTGGCGCGTTTTTCTTGCTCTATTTGTCGCCCAGCGCTAACGCTCTAAGGACCGCGTAAGGGGATACGGTGAGCAAGGCTCGCGAGTTTATAGATTTCTGGACCGAGAACAGTATCCACGCTGTCGAGCAGTATCGGACTGCCGGCGCCTCGCAGGATGTGGCGGAACTCTCGCGGCGTCTAGTCGAGGCTGCCAAGGGGCAGGATATTTCAGAAGCGGATTTGCAGGCTGAGATTGGCGAAATCTCCGACTACATTGGAGACCGGCTCAAGGCCGCGAACAGGGCTGAAAGCGAAAGGTGGAAGCCTTCTTAGGCCTTGTCCAACCTATGAACATCCCCGGGTTCCAGGTTAAGCTCCTCAAACATCCGCTGCTGCTTGGGTGTCAGGCCGACACTCAATACTTCCGCAGTCCATCCTTCAGGAACGGCGGAGAGGACCAGCGTCAGCGCTTGGCTGGGCTTTGCTACGGCGAGCCAAACCTGCGTTTCACCGTCATCACCGGTCGCCTCAACGACCGTGAAGGACTTGCCAAAGGACTCTCCCACGACAGCCAATCCTGTCAGCGGCGGTTGAATGGGAAACTGCCGTCTTAATCTGGCGGCCTCAAGCCCCGCGAGCGGAGCCACTCGCTTATATGGGAGCCAGTTTTGAGCGCCGATGCGTCCGACTAGCCAGCCTCGGGAACGCTACCATCAAGTGCATATTCGGTGGACAGCCGACACGAGAGTTTCGACCTCCTGGAATGTATTGTAGTAGTGCGGCGATGCGCGAACGATATCAGGAAGGTCTCTGCGCGTTGCGTCTAACGGGGTGCTTGTTGGTGGTGAGACTGACACATTAATTTTCCCTGCTGCCAACCGACGCATGACCTCGCGTGCCCCCACGTTGCGAACGGTGAAGGAGACGATTGAAGCGGGACGATCTCCGAGATCGTGCAGCGACACTCCCGGGATTGCGCCGAGTGCTGCGCGCAATTCGTTCGCAAGCAGGCGGCAACGTCGTTCGATTCTATCGATGCCGATTGAAAGTGCGTAATCGACAGCGACCCCAAGTCCAACCCGGGCCGCATAGTTCGCTTCCCACGTCTCGAATCGTCGTGCGTCCGATCTAAGTTCGTAGCGCTCAGGTCCAACCCAAGGTGCGCCGAACAGATCTATCATGGCCGGTTCAATGTCCTTTAGGAAATCGTCGCGCATGTAGAGGAAGCCGGTTCCGCGCGGACCGCGCAAGAATTTCCGACCTGTTGCCGTCAGCATGTCGCAACCAAGTGCGTGGACGTCGACGGGGATCTGGCCAACAGCCTGGCACGCATCCAGCAGGTAGGGAACACTATAAGTGCGCGCAATGCGTCCCACGGTTTCCACTGGGTTCACCAAGCCGCCGTTGGTCGGTATCCACGTGATGGCGATCAGCTTTACGCGCTCATCAATCATTCGCTCGAGCGCCTCCGGGTCCAGAACCTGATCGGCGTCGTCGGGTATAACCTCGACCCGTGCGCCCGTACGGCGGGCGACCTGCAAGAACGCAACATAGTTTGCCGCAAACTCTGCGGAGGTGGTGAGAATTCGGTCGCCAGGGCCAAAGCGGAGCGAATAGAAGGCGCGCTGCCATGCCAGAGTGGCATTCTCAGTCAACGCAATTTCTTCGCGCTTTGAGCCGACTAGTCGAGCAATGCTATCGTATACGCCCTCCAAACGCGCCGTGCTTTCGGCGCTCGCTTCGTAGCCGCCGATTGTGGCTTCGCGCCGGAGGTATGCGACCATGCCATCGACGACGGGGCTCGGCATCAACGCAGCGCCGGCATTATTAAAGTGGATTCGGTGTGCAACGCCGGGCGTATCCGCTCGCAAGCGAACGACGTCGGCATCGGAAAGATCGCTGATCGAGCTTGCAGTTTGCTTTCGAATATTATGCACCTGAAGTCCCTTCTTCGCGACGAGGTAGATGGACAGATTCGCAGGCACTACCCGTCTTCGATCAGCATCTCTGGAAACATGCCTGACAGAAGGGCCCAAACCCGCCATTTTAAGGCCCACAATGCCAAAATCCGTCATTTGTGGCTTCATAGATTGCGCCAAACGGCCTCACGGGTTGGCAAAGTACGGTCCGAGAGGATCGTACTTGCTTGCCAGGAGGATGACCTTGGTACCCACCTCGAAGCCCGCGGGAACTCCGTCGGAAACGCTTGCCAATCATCGGCCCTTTCTGCTGCGCAATCGTTCACCCGGCTTAAAACAGGCTCCTTGGTGGTGCGACCGCAACGCAGGAAATGAGCCCCTCCGCCTCCTTCAGGCCTGCCCGCGCTATGCACCGACCAGCCTGATTTCTCTGCCGCGTACCGCCGAAAAGCTGGGTCTCGGCGAAATCTGGATCAAGGATGAGACACAGCGGCTTGGCATAGGCAGCTTCAAGGGGCTCGGCGGAGCCTACGCAGTGCTGAAACTCGCAATGAAGCACGTTGAGAGGCGGACTGGACGCTCGATTCTGCCTGCAGAGTTCGCGGAGCCGGGCGTGCGATCTATGCTTTCAGGGCTCACATTTTCATGTGCTTCGGACGGCAACCATGGCCGTTCGGTGTCGGCCGGAGCGAGGCTCATCGGAGCGCGGGCGGTCGTATATCTCCACGCCGGCGTGAGCGACGAGCGGGCCGCTCATATCTCGCGGCTCGGCGCTGCGATCGTGCGCGTGGCCGGAGACTATAACGACTCGGTCGAGGCTGCGGCCAAGGCTGCCTCGCAGGACGGTTGGATCGCTGTCCCGGATACGGTCGGCCCCGGGGAGGACGACACTGCTTGCACGTTTGTGGTCCAGGGGTATGCGATACTGATCGATGAAATCATTGCGGCCACGGCAAGACAGTCAAAGCCGTTTACGCATGTTCTGGTTCAGGCTGGTGTGGGAGGTCTTGCAGCTAGCGTGTTCGGCCATGGCTCGGCACGGGGTCTATTCGGGCGCGATACCCATCTTTGGATGGTCGAGCCAGAACGGTCGGCATGCCTTTACGAAAGCGCCCGAGCCAAGATGCCCGTGCGGCTCCCGCCTGGGCCTGCGACGAACATGTCGATGCTTGAATGCCAAAGCCCATCGTTGTTGGTCTGGCCGATCATCGAAGAGCTGACCAGCGGCTACATCACGGTAACGGATGAAGAGGCCGCGGACGCGGTACGTTTGCTTAATGAGGGCATTTCAGGCGATCAGCGTCTTCGCGTTGGAGAGTCGGGAGCGGCGGGATTGGCAGGCCTCTTAAGGGCGGCCGAAGAGAAGGACAGAAAGAGACTTGGCCTCGATCAGTCCGCCAAGGTTCTGCTCTTTGCCACGGAAGGGCCCACCGACCTATCGGTTTGGAGCGGAAACGAAAAGGCATGAACAGGGCCCGGCCAGTCAGGATACGTCAAGATTGATGCGGGTGGTGAACTTGACCGTCTGCATCGACACATATGTGTTGAACGACTTGATGTTCTTGTCGGGAAAGAATGCCCGCTCAGTGAAAGCCCCATATTCCTCCATAGAGGCAGTGTTGACGACCAGAATGAAATCAGCCGAACCCGTTACGTAGTAGCACTGGGTAACCTCAGGATAGGCGCTCATTCGATTTTTAAAGGTGTGCAGAAGGTCGAGCTGCTCTTGCTCGAGCGCAACAAGCACGATCGACGTGACCCGCTTGCCGGCGACCGAAGGCGATATGATCGAGACGTCGGACATGATCGCCCCGTTTTCGCGCAATCGCCTGAGCCGACGCAGGCAAGAAGTCGGCGAAAGCCCCACGCGTTCTGCCAATTCCTCAGAGGTCTGCAGATTATTCTCCTGCAGCAGCATGAGAAGCTTCAGATCGAGGCGATCGAGGTCAGTGCGCGTGACAGCCATTTAATATTTCAATTTGCAGTTTTCTGGCATTTTGAGGCGCAGAACGGCGGATTCAGCCACCCGCTTGTCAGATTATATGCGCAAAACCGGATCGAGCAAGCATTGGCCGCACACAACGGAGTGGAGCATGGTGGATATCGTCAGACGCAAGCTGCTTCAGGGCACCGCCTTGACCGGGGGACTAGCGGCCGCCCGCTCGCTGTTTCCCGCCCCCGCGATTGCGCAAATCCCGAAGGGCACCGGTGAGGTCGTGGTCTACGACGGCGGCGGATCTTGGGGCGAGGCCAAGCGGATCGCCTATTTCGAGCCGTTCGAGAAAGAGACCGGCATCAAGGTCATAGCTCAACCGCGGACCGACACGGGAGCCGTCCGAGCGAGCGTGTTGGCCGGCGCTCCCCGATATGACGTGACGATTCTTCCTGGCGGCAAGGCCCCGACTTTCGAGCGGGACAATCTTCTGCTTCCGATCGACTATGGCTACTTCGAAAAGGCAGACCTCGGCGCGTTCAGTCCGGTCAAGGTCGGCAAGTTCACTGTGCCCGCGATCATCTATTCGCTGTTCATTGCGTATGACGCGTCGAAGTTTGCCTCCGATGCTCCGAACTCTTGGGCGGATGTCTGGGACGCCCAAAAATTTGCGGGACGGCGTTCACTCATGGCAGGAACCTGGGCCTCGGACGGCGGCACGTTTGAAGCTGCTCTGATGGCGGACGGTGTTGATCCGTCGAAGCTCTATCCACTTGATTGGGATCGCGCGTTCAAGAGTCTCAGCCGGGTCAAGCCGAGCATCTTGAAATGGTGGAACACCGGCGCGGAAGCTCCGCAGATGATCATTGATAAGTTGATCACGGCCGGTAGCGCCTGGAACGGCCGGGTTTCGGCAGCCAACGAGCAGGGGGCCAAGATAGGCTACACCTGGAATCAGGGAATGCTGCAGTACGACACCTGGGTGGTCCTGAAAGGCACGAAGAATGCGGACAATGCATTCAAGTTTCTCGCGTTCTCAGCGCGAGCCGAAAATCAGGCGAAATTCGTCCAGCACATCCTCTATGCGCCACCGAACTCGCGTGCATTCGAGCATGTGCCGTCTGAACGGGCGAAGCTCCTGCCAACCTCCCCCGAAGCACGGAAGCTGCAGTTCGTTCAGGACTACGAATTCTGGAACACCGTGAGCTCCAACGGCAAGGCCAACAATGAAATTGCCGTTGCTCAATGGGAACGTTGGATTTCCGGCGTACGGTAGCTCAAAATGGTGGATGCGAGTCTGGCCATGCCGCATAGGAGAGACACCTCAGGATGGGTGCGCTTGGTGCCAGTCCTCCTTCTCTTGCCGGTCGTGATCCTGTTCTCGGTCGGCTACGTCGTGCCGCTCGCGCAACTCGTGCTCAAGAGCCTGCGGCACGATGGTGCGTGGTCGCTCAACAGCTACATCGAGATCGCCAACTCGCCGGCGTTTCTATGGATCGTCCTCAGGACAATCGCCCTAGCAGCGACCGTGACGATCGTCTGTTTGCTCATTGCTTATCCGCTCGCGTATGCCATATCGAAATGCCCGCCGCGCCCGGCGGCATTTCTGCTTGTTATTGTCACTCTCCCATATTTGACGAGTGTCCTGATCAGGACCTATGCATGGATCGTCCTGCTCAGCCCTAACGGGCCGATTAACCAGCTCCTCTTGCACCTTGGCCTTATCTCAGAGCCGCTGCAAATGGTGTTCAATTCGATCGGCGTCTATATCGGCATGGTACAGATCCAGCTGCCGCTTATGGTTTTTCCTCTCTACGCTGTCTTGGCACGGGTTAATCCAAGCCTTGCAAAAGCGGCACAAAGTCTCGGAAGTCCTCCTACCGACGCCTTCTTGAGGGTCACACTGCCAGCCTCGATGCCAGGCGTGATTAGCGGCTGCACGCTCGTCTTTCTGTCCAGTCTCGGCTTCTATATTACGCCAGAGCTTCTTGGTGGTCCTGACAGCTATCTGATCGCTCAGGGCATTAGCCTGCGCGTGCTGATTCTCGGCAACTTTGATGAAGCCGCAGCCCAATCATCGATCTTGATGCTGACGGTGATCGCGGTCTTTCTCGTATTTCGTCAGAGGATTGCGGAAGAACTCGACGATCGCCCGCATAATAACATTCCCCTGGCCGGCAAGTCGACATCCGGTCTCTCCGCGCGGTGGCCGATCCTGGAGCGACTGACGGCGGTTTTACATGGCCCGTCAATGAGGCTGCATGAGGCCTTGACGGTCGTCGGCCGACCCGCGTTGTACGTTAGCGCAGGGCTGACACTCCTTCTTCTGGTGCTGCCTTTCGTGGTCGTAATTCCTCTTGCATTCAGCGATGCACCATACCTTACTTTTCCGCCGCCCGGCTACTCACTGCGGTGGTTCTCAAGTTTGCTCAAGAATACGCAATGGCTCGATGCCCTAAGCTTCAGCCTGAGATGGGCAGGACTGTCCGCTCTCCTGAGCGTGGCGATTGGTGTACCCGCCGCCTTCGCTCTCGTGCGGTACCGGTTCTCTGCGCGCGTGCCTGTCTATCTTCTCCTGATTTCCCCGCTGATTGTTCCTCACGTCGTAATCGCAGTTTCCCTGTTCTTCGCTCTCGCCGGATCCTCGCTGATCGGCAATCCGCTGGCATTTGCCCTCAGCTATACGATCATTGGCGCACCCTATACGGTCGTTGTCATGATCGCGGGGCTTAAGCGCTTCAATCGTACCCTGGAGCTCGCTGCCGCGAGCCTAGGCTCGAGCCCTCTCGTGACGCTGAGAACGGTGACGCTTCCATTGCTGTTGCCGACGCTAGCGAGCGCGGCGCTCTTCGCGTTCATCGTGGGGTTCGATGACGTTGTGTTCGGTCTGTTCCTGAGCGGGCCCACCGCGACGCCGTTGCCCATGAGAATGTGGGACAACATCCGCTTGGAAATCAGTCCCCAGATCGCCGTCATCGCCGTTCTGTTTCTCATCGTGCTTGCGCTTCTGATGCTTCTGCGGCTCTTCGTGAGCGCTGTTGTTCAAAGTCGCCGCCCGCAGGAAAGCCTCCATCATTGAGCAGATCGATGGATCGCGCTTGTGCATTGTCCACCCTACGAGGAAGCCAATGGCGCCTTTCCTGAAGCAATCCTCTCGACCCAATCTGGGTCGAGGTCTCGCAATCGTAACGGAGCATCGACCATGAGCCGCGATCTCACCTTCTCCGTCGAGGAGTACAAGCGTCGATGTGACGCCGTCCGAAAACTGATGGCAGAGCGTCGTCTTAACTGTGTCATCTTTGACGAGCCCGAGATGATGTCCTGGCTCTCGGGCTATACAGTCTCCGAAAACCTCTGGCGAGCGTGCATTGTGCCGGCATCGTCCGAGCCGTTCCTGCTGGTGCGCAAGCTTGATATGCCCCCGGCGCGGCAGCGCACGTGGATGGATAACATCGTAGGGTTTGGCGATTGGGACGATCCGCTGGCGGTGCTGGTCAGCACTTTGCGGGAAAGGAGTTCGGTGCCCGCCCGGATCGGCGCTGAGTTTCAATCGAATTCGTTCACGATCCAAAGACTCCAATCGCTTCGCAAGCTCTTGCCGGATACCGAGTTTTTTGACCTTGAGCGTTCGGGATGGGATCTCAGGCGATGCAAGTCTCCGGAAGAGATTGCGCATATGTCCCGGGCCGGTTCACTCTTGGATGCGGCCTTCGAGGCGACTGTCAAGGAGGTGGCGAGCGGCAAGAGCCAACGTGATATCGCTGCAGCTGCCGCTGCGGCCTACTATCGGCTTGGGTTCGACGATGGCTTTGTTGGGCCTCTCAATGTCGGATCGGGCTGGGATTCGCTGCATGGGTTCCTCGCAGAGAGACCGCTGGTCGATGGCGATATCGTTCATATCGAGCTCTTGCCGCGGTTACGCTTCTATACGGTACGAATCATGCGATCGGTCATCGTGGGACGGGCAACCGGCGAGCAGCAAGCCGCAGCCCAGGCTCTAATCGAGCTCCAAGATCGCCAAATCGCCGCGCTCCGGCCAGGCGCGATTGCCGCTGATGTCGACCGCATCGTGCGGGAAGGCGTTGTCGCGGCAGGATTGCGCGAGAGCTACGATAATATCACCGGGTACACGCTTGGTACCGCTCCGCTCGTTTCCCAGCACACGAGTGACTTATATCGCTGTTTCACGCCTCGTTCGGATTGGGCCATCGAGGAAGGAATGGTCTTTCACATGTACACATCCGCTGCTGGCCTTGCCTTCAGCGAGTCCGTCGTGGTGACCAGTTCGGGTGGGAAGCGATTGACCTCAATACCGCGCAAGATATTCGAGACGAGGCCGAAATGAGCGTCAGCACAGCAATGGTGAGCGAAAGGGCAACGGCAAGTGTAGCTACGTCGCAAAGTCAACGTGGCTCCGTCTCGGTCAACTCGTTGACCAAGATGTTCGGTCCGGTCAAGGCGGTCGACGACGTCTCACTGTCGATAGAGCCAGGAGAGTTCGTTGCCTTGCTCGGACCGAGCGGGTCAGGAAAGTCAACTCTTCTGATGATGATCGCCGGGTTCGAAGTGTCTTCCTCCGGCGATATCATGCTCGACGGCGTGCGGATCAATGATGTTCCGAGCTATCGTCGCGGTTTCGGCATGGTGTTCCAGAGCTACGCGTTGTTCCCCCATATGACCATCGCTGAGAATATCGCCTATCCGCTGCGGCGCCGGGGCTTGAGTGGCGGAGACGTCGAACGTGAGGTCACAAAAGCCCTGAAGCTCGTTGCACTCGACGGATATGGCACGCGACTTCCAAGCCAGCTGTCGGGTGGGCAGCAGCAGCGGGTCGCTCTGGCCCGCGCTCTTGTCTTCCGTCCGCCCCTGTTGCTCATGGACGAGCCGCTCGGTGCACTAGATCGCAAGCTCAGACAGCAGCTCCAAATGGAGATCAAGCTGATCCATAAGGAGGTCGGCAGCACGATCATTTTCGTTACCCACGACCAGGAGGAAGCGCTGTCCATGGCCGATCGCGTTGCCGTTCTCGAGCGAGGCCGCTTGCAGCAGTGTGGGACACCGCGTGAGCTATACGAGCAGCCGGCGACTGCATTTGTCGCGGATTTCATCGGTGAGATGAACTTTCTGCCGGTTGAGTTGCGGCAAGCTGGAGGCGAGATCTGTGCCCGCAGCGCCGATCTCAGCCTCGAGGTTGTGCAGGAGGCCAGTCAGGTGCTGACGTCAGGCGACCGAGGGTTGCTGGCGGTTCGCCCGGAGTATATCGGCCTGACACCGGACGAGCGCGCTACCGCGACCGTTTTGGAATCTGCTTACACGGGCACGAACCAGAGCGTGCTTGTGCAGGTGGGGTGCATTCGATTGACCGCTCGGACTTCGGTGAGCCCCGGACGGCCGCTGTTCCAATCCGGTCAACGCGTCCGCATTGAGATCGATGCTGCGCATACCCGGGTGTTTCCAGCTGCCCGTTGAGCCGCCTTTGGCTTGCGAGGAGCTGCCCCTAATGAGCCGGAACGACGCAATCTCACGCGCGAGAAGCCATCTGGAATCTGGGGGCTTCGAGACTGTGCTCTCGCGGCTCGTTGCTATTCCTTCCGAGAGTCAGAATCCGGAGCGAAAACGTCAGCTTGCTGAGTATCTTGATCAGCTCCGCTGCATACTTGAAGAGCTCGGCTGTGACTGCCAGGTTTTGGCCGCTGCAGGCGCGCAATTCCTTTATGCAGAACGCATAGAAGATCCATCATTGCTGACAGTGCTCGGATATGGGCACGGCGACGTAGTTCGGGGAATGGACGGATCGTGGGCCGCAGGAAGGTCCCCATGGCGCCTCGCAAAGCTGAATGATCGCTGGTACGGACGTGGTGTCGCCGACAACAAGGGACAGCACGTCATCAACATTGCCAGCCTCCGTGCTGTGCTCGAAACAAGAGGTCGGCTCGGATTCAACCTGAAATACCTGATCGAAATGGGCGAAGAAGTCGATTCGCCTGGCCTCCGCGAACTATGTACAACCCACAAGAAGCTCCTGTGCGCAGATATCTTCGTTGCGTCGGACGGACCGCGCTTGTCCGAGCATCGGCCGACAGTATTCCTGGGCTCGCGGGGATGTGTTACATTCGATATCTCAATTAATGCGCGCCAGAGCGCATATCATTCGGGCAATTGGGGAGGTCTGCTTTCCGATCCCGCAATCCAGCTCGCGCATGCCCTGGCTGCGATCGTCTCTCCGACCGGCCGCATCCTGATCGCAGAATGGCTTCCAAGTGAGCTGCCTGATTCCGTCCGGCGGGTGCTTGCCGATTGTGTCGTTGACGGGGGACCCGACGGACCCGAGATCGATCCGGCCTGGGGCGAGCCGGGACTGACTCCGGCAGAGCAGGTGTATGGCTGGTGTTCATTTGATGTTCTCGCTATCAGTTGCGGAAATCCGCAGGCGCCGGTCAATGCCATTCCCGCGAGCGCCTGGGCGCGCTGTCAGCTCCGTTTCGTGGTCGGCGTTGATTGCGAGGACGTCGTGCCGGCGCTGCGGCAACATCTCGCGAAGGCCGGTCTCGACATGGTCCAGGTGACGCCCAGCCCTGAGGATGATGTTTTTCTCGCCACGCGCCTCGATCCTGAGGATCCCTGGGCCAAATGGGCCCAAGCCTCGATCGTTCGGACGACGCGGAAATCGCCAGCGGTCTTGCCCAATTTTGCTGGCTCGCTTCCGAACGACATTTTTGCCAACCTGCTAAATTTGCCCACGTTGTGGGTGCCCCATGCCTATCCTGGATGCCACCAACACGCAGCCGACGAGCACCTGCCGATCGAGCTCGCGCGTGAGGCCCTGGAGATTATGGCGGGCCTATATTGGGATCTGGGGGAGCTGGATACCCTTCCGCCGGTGCGACGAGGCTGAACCGATTCATCGGGGACGAGTGTCACCCGATCGACCAACGTGCGGCAAACCTCCGCCGCCTCGGCTCTCTCGCCCTCACTTTGCAGGCTCTCGTACAGGGCGGCCACGCGCTGATGGTAAATTTCCGCCATATTCGGGTGGAGGAGGGGTGGCGGCTCCTCAGCGTTCGCGAGGAGGTCAGCCAACTCGGCCTTGCGTGCTCCCAGAGCACCAATCTTCTCCTTCAACTTCGTTCCCGGCACACCCTCAAGGATAGCTTGAATCGTCTTATCCAGCTCGCGCTCAGTGCGCTCGAGCTCGCGCCCTTGTGCCACGATATCGGCTCCGCGCTCGATCCTCAGCCGATTCACCTCCCGGGTAAATTCCTGGCAGAATTCCTTGAACGATTCGGGCTCCATGAGATGCGTCTAGCCCCCTCAAAACGCACGCTTCCAGCGCGACGCGCCGAATGTTCAAGCGGTTATTGCACGTTGCCTTGGTGCGCGCCGTTGCGCAGCCGAGCAGATCCTTCGAAATCATCGTGTAGCCGCTGCCGCAGCATCCGCACTTCACAAGGCCGGCGAAGAGGTATCTGGGCCGGCGGCGATCATTAAGCTTGTTCTCGCCAGGCGCTGAAGGCTCGTAGGCGAGCGTCTGCTGACGCGCCTTGACCGCATCCCACGTTTCCTGATCGACAATGCGTAGCTCGGGGACCTCTTGGATTACCCATTCGGATTCAGGATTCAGACGAGAAACGCGCTTTCCGGTAGGTCGTGTCCCCGGATGTGGTGTAGCTCGATAGAGCAAAGCCGTCCGCACGCGCGCCCTCCCATACGCCGTAGCGGGCGGGCGGCTTTGCGGTGGTCACCGGCGGTTCGCCGGTAGGGTCGGGTTGCTGACACCAACCTAAAGAGAAACCACCGATGACCGATGAGATGATGAACCTGCCGACGCTTGTGGAGAAGACCCCTGATGCGGATCTGCTGCGCGAGATGATCGGCTTTGCCGCCCGGCGACTGATGGAGTTGGAAGTGGAAGGCCAGACCGGGGCCACCTAGGGCGAGAAGAATCCCGAGCGTCTGGCGCAGCGCAACGGCTACCGCGACCGCATTTGGGGAGACCCGCGCCGGCACGGTCGAGCTGCGCATTCCCAAGCTGCGCAAAGGCTCCTACTTCCCCGGCATGCGGATCGGCGCGGTCCTGCATCCAGCGGTGGTCCTCGCACTCGCGGATCGCACCGGCTTCGTGCAACACCGTGATCGCCCAACCGCGGAGCGTTCGGATTGCGGGTCGCCTTGCCTTGGGCGTCAGCATCGAGATCGCTCCTGCCGGGACGAATCCTTCGGTCCTCCGCTCGTCGCTGGCGGTTAGCACGGGGCAGGGATTCGAAACCGGGGGAGCTCAGGCTTGTCCACGTGTTCCTGACGTTTTGCGGCGACGCCGTTGCGCGAGCGGACCTGGGCGTTGGCGGCCTAGTCGACGCGGCTCGCCTGGGCAGAACGGAATCGGGATCGCAATCTCGACTTCAGATATCAGGTCCGCTGCCAAGCTTCGGAGAGCACCCGGCGAGAAGTCCGCCACGCGGCGGTGGACTCCAGAAAGTCCATCATTCGCCGCCAGTATCCGTAGCCCCACGCGAAGAGAGGTGTCGACACCAGCTTCGTCTTGTTCAACTGAAAAAGTCTCTCCACGACGGTCAGCTTGAGGACTTCCGCGGCGATGAAGACGATCGCTCCCGGCAGAAAATGGCCGGTACCGAGCAGATAGGCGCTCAGCGGCTTGGCCGGTTCCAGTACGATGACAGTACAGCAAACAGGGCGAAGGACTGATAGGGGCCCCAACGACGTTACCCAGCGCCGAACCCGTTCCAAGAGCCTCTTTCTGCTGAGCCAGGCGGTGATCTGCCCCGTGATCGCCGAGAACAGCGCATCGACGGTAAAATAGAAGGTCGCGATAGCGAGTATCGGTGTTTCCCAGACGCGCGCCATTTTGTCCTCCGATCAGAGAAGGCGCACGAAGCCGAGACGTTCCGCAGGATCGCCCCACAAGTTCGGGACAGGACGAGGGATGCTCGGTCCTCCGATTTCAGCTCTTTTTGTGGGTTGACGGGGCCGTTAAGTCCACCTGGGCCCAGCAACGGCCGACCGGTGGAACTCGCGGGCGTAATGGTCGTTGCTTGGCCGCGGCAGCAGTAGCGAGGAGTGCACGTGAACCGACGCCAGCTTGTTCGAGGGTCGGCGTTGCTGCCGACATTGCTGCTCGCATCGCGAAGCGGATTCGCCGCCGCTGCGTCCGATGACTCATTCGGGCCGTCCACGGTGAGGGACCTGGCCCGTACGGTCGCAAGCAAGCCGTTCGAGGCGCCGGACGAGAAGCTGCCGGGCGGATTGAAGGACCTCGACTACGATCAGTACCGTTCGATTCGCTTTTTGCCTGAGCGTTCGCTCTGGCGCGGCAAGAATTTGCCGTTCGAAGCGCAGTTCTTCCATCGCGGCTTCTTCTACAAGAACAGAGTGACCATCTTCGAGGTCGCCGAGGGAAAGGCCACCGAGCTCAAGTACCGCAAGGCGGACTTTTCTTTCGGCGAGAAGGTGCCGGCGTTCGAGGACGCCGATCTCGGGTTCGCGGGCTTCCGCATACATGCGCCCATGAACCGTCCCGACTATTACGACGAGGTCTGCGTGTTCCTGGGGGCCAGCTATTTCCGCGCCGTGGCCAAGGGGCAGAGGTACGGGCTATCAGCGCGGGGACTTTCGATCGATACTGGCGAAGCCAAGGGGGAGGAATTTCCGCTGTTCAAGGCGTTCTGGCTGGAGCGGCCGGCGCCGGGTGCCACCTCGATGGTCATCCACGCCCTGCTGGACAGCAAGAGTTGCGCAGCGAGCTACCGTTTCACCGTGCGCCCCGGGGAGACGACGATCTTCGACGTCGAGATGTCGGTCTATCCGCGGGTCGAAATGCAGCGAGCCGGTCTCGCGCCCATGACCAGCATGTTCTTCTTCGGTCCGAACGATCGCAACGACATCGACGATTTCCGTCCGTCAGTCCACGATTCCGATGGCCTTGCGATCTTCAATGGGAAGGGCGAAAGCCTCTGGCGGCCGCTCAGCAATCCCCGTGACCTCCAGATCAGCACCTTTCAGGATCTCAATCCTCGTGGCTTCGGCTTGATGCAGCGAGAGAGAAACTTTTTCGCGTACCAGGACATCGAATCCAGCTTCGAAAAACGGCCTAGTCTCTGGATGGAGCCGATCGGCGATTGGGGCGAGGGCGGCGTCATGCTGTTCGAGATCCCGACCAAGGAAGAGGTCCACGACAACATCGCCGCATTTTGGCGGCCAAAGAACCCGCTGCAGGCCAAGGGCGAACACAACTACACCTATCGACTGCATTGGAGCCCGGATAATCCGAAGCCGCATTCGTTGGCCCGCTTCACGCGAAGCGGCATAGGGGCGAGGGGCGAAGACTCCCGCCTCTTCGTCCTCGACCTGATCGGCGACAACCTCAAGGGCATTGATCCTGCGGGTGTCAAAGGCGTGGTGACGGCGGAGAAGTCCGAAGTGAAGAACATTGTCACGCAGCCCAATTCCTACACCGGTGGTTGGCGGCTGAGCTTCCAGTGCCAGGTGAAGGGAGAGCCGATCGAGCTACGGGCTTTTCTGACCGAGGGCGACAAGGCGTTGTCGGAAGTCTGGGTCTACCGATGGGCACCCTGAACACGGCGCCCCGGCCGGCCGCCGGCGATATCGCGACGCAGCGCCTGCTGCCGCGCGAGTCGCCCCTCCCGATGGCTCCTGGCGACCTCGGAAAGAACCGGGTGCCCGACCGTGTTCCTGCGGCGGTTGCGCCCGCGATGGCCTGGCGACGCGGCCTCATCCTGCTCTCGACGGCGGCCCTCACGGGTGGCGGCGGCTATGAGATGTATCGCGTGCTGGAGGTCGGGGGCGTCACCGTCCTCGAAGCCATGGTGCTGACGCTCTTTCTGGTTCTGCTCGCTTGGGTCGCCTTTTCCTTCGCTTCTGCGGTAGCAGGGTTCTTCGTGCTGCTGGGCCATCGGTTTGACGGGGACGCCTTCGCCGCCGGTGTGGAGCTGCCGGCAATCGCAAGCCGCACGGCCATGCTGCTTCCAACCTACAACGAGGACCCCCACCGATTGACGGCCCGGCTGCGGGCGATCATCGAGTCCTTGGAAGCGACGAACCATGGAGAGCTGTTCGACTGGTTCGTTCTGAGCGACAGCACCGATCCGGACATCTGGGTCGCCGAAGAAAAGGCGCTCCTCGCCTTGCGACAGGCGGTCGGAACGCCGAAGCTGTACTATCGTCACCGGGCCGACAACACGGAGCGCAAAGCCGGAAACATCTCGGAGTGGATCAAGCGGTTCGGCGCCGTCTACGACTTCATGATCGTGCTCGACGCCGACAGTCTCATGAGCGGTCAGACCATCGTCCGATTGGTCCATGCCATCGAGACCAATCCCACTGCCGGCCTCGTCCAGACGCTTCCCATCATTGTCAACGCGAGAAGTCTGTTCAGCCGCGTCCAGCAGTTCGCGGGCCGCCTGTACGGACCGATGATCGCCGCCGGCGTGGCCTGGTGGCATGGGTCCGAAGGCAACTACTGGGGCCACAACGCGATCATCCGGGTGAAGGCGTTCGCCGAAGCGGCCGCGCTGCCGCAGCTTCACGGGCGCAAGCCGTTCGGCGGGCACATCCTCAGCCACGATTTCGTCGAGGCTGCGCTCATGCGGCGGGCTGGGTGGGGCATCTACATGCTGCCGACGCTCCGGGGAAGCTACGAAGAGGTGCCGCCGTCGTTGCTCGATTTTGCTGCGCGCGACCGGCGCTGGTGTCAGGGGAATCTTCAGCATCTCGCTGTCGTGCCTGCACGCGGTCTCCATTGGCTGTCGCGCCTGCATTTCATGGTGGGGATCGGGGCCTATCTGACGGCGCCGCTGTGGCTGCTGTTCCTGCTGCTGGGGATGCTGATCTCGCTGCAGGCCCGCTTCGTGCGTCCGGAGTATTTTCCCAAGGGCTTCTCGCTCTTTCCGACCTGGCCGGCCCAGGATCCGGTGCTCGCCATTTGGGTGTTCGTCGCCACCATGGGGCTGCTGCTGTTGCCGAAGCTGCTCAGCCTTGCTCCTCGTCTGGATGCGGCGCTCGGAGCGGCACGAATTTGGCGGGGCATTGCGAACCTTAGCCGGAGTTCTCGCGGAGATCGTCGTCTCCGCGTTGATGGCGCCGGTGATGATGATCTTTCAGTCGATCGCGGTCGTCGAGATTCTGGCCGGCCGCGATGCTGGCTGGCAGACTCAAAGGCGCGACGACGGCACCGTGGAGCGCCGCGAGCTCTATCGGAAATACGGCGTTCCAACCCTGTGCGGCGTTGCGATGGCGGCAAGCGCCTACGCCGTTTCGCTGCCGCTTCTGCTCTGGATGTCGCCGGTCATCATTGGGCTGTTGTTCGCTGTCCCCATCGGGGCCCTGACCGCCAAGCCGGCGCCAGGCAAGCTGTTTGCGACCCCTGAAGACCGAGAACCGCCTTCGGTCCTGCGCCGGTCCAACGAATTGAGTGCGGCGGCGGAGGCCGGCATCAAACCCGCTCTGGTGGAGTTTCGCGAAGACCCCGAGCTGCTGGCCTTTCACGTCGCTCAGCTGCCGCCTCCTCGCGCCGCCCGGCCCGATACGGTCGATGTCAACCTGGCTGTCGGCCGTGCCAGGGCGGATGTGAGCGAGACGTTCGAGGAGGCCGCCGCGCATCTGTCTTCGCGGGAGGTCTTCTCGATCTTGAACGACGGCTCAGCCCTCTCGACCGTACTGCAGAAGCGATGAAGCGCACCCAGCCTTGGCGGACCCCCTTGGGTCGAACCAGTCATTGACCGGACTTCTCAGTCGCGGGCCACGGAGCTCTCGTCTCTGAGACTAGGGAAATCAGGCAATTCTCCTGCCGCGTTCCGGAACCTTGCCATCATAAGCGGGTTCTCGAATGCCGCATCTGGCGGCGAGGAGAACAACATGAACAAGCTTCTACTGACGACGGCGATGGCTGCGCTGATCTCGACGGGCGCGCTGGCGCAGTCGACGGTCGTCACCACCACGGGCACTGGTCACGCGGCCGCCGTGCAGATCGAGCCGGAATACCGCACGAAGATCCGCACCTACGTCACCGAGCACAAGGTACGGCCGGTGCAGACCCGCGAGAAGATCGTGGTCGGTCAGCCCTTGCCGCGCGAAGTCGAACTCGAGGCGGTGCCCGCCGACTGGGGTCCTTCGCTGACCAAGTACCGCTATGTCTACTCGGGCGAACGCGTGATGCTGGTCGATCCGTCGACCCGCACGGTCGTCCAGGAGATCGACTAAGCCTTCCTGGCGGGTCGCTGATTGCAGCGGCCCGCTAACCCCCATCCGGCCCCTCCGATACCTGACTCTCCATTTGCGAGCGGCCGTTCATGCCGATCATCCGTTATTTTGTCTTCGTCGGCGAGCTGCTGCTGGCGCTGCTCTTCGCTGCGGATCGGTACCTACCGGCCCCTGTCGAGCGCGCGGGCCCGCCCGATCCAGACAGGACCGTCATCCGGATCGCCTCAGGGCGAACGCTACCCGAGAAGATCGTGTTCGACACGCGTCCACGCCCCGATGTGCCGACAATTGCTCAGGCCGATCCGCTCCCTGAAGAACCCCGGCAGCAAATGCGAGAAGCCATGTGTCAATCGGCGTTCAAATTTGGCTCTGACGCAATTCTGGTGCAGCTTCGATCATTCGGCACCGACGAGTCTAGCTTGAAGCAGATCGATTTTGCCGCGACCGTACATCTGGCGTTTGATGAGTTTGAGGCGCGTGATCTGACCCTCGGTCTGTCCGTTCGACCAGGGCGAGATGATCGCCGCGCGAACCGCCGCTTCATCGTTCGTCACGCCGCGGGCGAACGATGCTACAAGACTGGTGCGAGCGCGCTCGATCCAGGGTGACAATTCGGCCTCGGCGTTGCGCCGGATCATCGAGTGGAACTTGGCGATGATCTCGCGTGCCTCAACCAGGGTTGGTGCTCCGGTTTCAATCGCTGCGACCGTGATGGTTTCCGCTTTGGTGAGCAAGTCCCGTCCGATTGTCATGAGGCGCGCAATTGTCCTGGCCGACGGAATCCGCTGGAGGTTTTGCGCGTCGGCCGTTTCTGACCGCCGTCGACGGGTCGCCCACTCACTTATAACGCGCAGGGAACCTCGAAAGCCACGCGTCTTCAAACGACACCAAAGTTCGGCACCATTACGACAGCCGGACGCCCACTGACCGTCGAGCCAGGGCAGGTGCTGATCAAGCGAACTCTGCCGGGTCCGGAAGACGTCATGGCGCTCGCCACGGATCACTTGCCGGACCAGCTTCCTGCTATGGCCGGTTTCGCGCACGATCTTCTTGATCGGCGTTCCGCTTTTGGACATAGCCAGGATAGTCGCGTTGGTCTCCTCGCGATGGAGGTATCCGTCATACTGCAGGCGCTCGGCAGCGGTGAGTAACTGGGGATTGATGGTTGTCGCACCGATTGCATGGCGGATCTGGCGCATCGATTTGCGAACCGCGTCAAGAAAGGCCCGGCTGGCGTTCTCCATCAAATGCCAACGGTCCGCGACTTGTACCGCGTGCGGCAGCGCCCTTGCGGCCGCTTCGCCATATCCTCCACCGCGGTCTCGGGCGACGACCGCGATCGTAGGATGACCAGAAAGCCACGCTTGGGCGGTCGCAGGTTCACGATCCGGCAGCAGGGTTACCACTCGGCGCCTTTCCAAGTCGCAGACGATGCTGCCATATCGATAATTGCGCCGCCACGCCCAATCATCAATGCCGATAACTCGGAGTGGATCGGTCGGCGGGCGGCTGCGGCGTCGGACTACACGCAGCAGCGTATCCTTGCTCACTGGCAGCATTAGTCGTTTTGCGAAGCCGGCCGCCGGGCGACCGCCAAGCGCCAGACCGAGATGATGGACAATAGAATCCAGTCTCGCCGTGCGTCGCGCCGATGGAGCCAGCACGCCTTCGGCGAAGCGCTCAGTGAAGATTTGGCGTCCGCAAAGGACTGCGTCGCATCGAAAACGCCGCGCAATCACTTCGAGTTGGACGATCCGTCCCGAAAGAGGAAGATCGATCACATGGCGCTTGTATCGGCTGCGGACACGTCGGGAAATTGTTCCGCAGCATGGGCAACGCCCAACGCTTCCCGACGAACGGACCGCAATAATGATCTTATCACCTTCGAAGCACGCACTCTCTACAACAAACCCACTCGGCACCAGACTAGAGCGCTGGAGTGCCTGCTGCATGGCGTTGATTCTCCTCCAATCAAAACTCCACACATCGCCCGAACTGCATCAAAAGTGAGTCAGAGCCAATATTGCAGGCCGAATGACACCAGGATTCGAGCCGCACGGGACGCGGCCAGGAGATAGCCAGTCAGGTCGGCCCTGCCGACGCCTGCCCGCAGATACACCGCGTGGTCGCGCTTACTTCGGCCCCAGCGTGGGGGACGCCCATGCTGGGGCTTCTGTTGCGGCACAACGAGCTTTCAGTGGTATGCCGAAAAGCAAATCTGAGCCCACGAGCGCTATAGTGGCCAAGCAGAAGAATACCGTGAGTGCCGCCAGAATGGAGAGCTGGATGTCGTCACGGAGCAAGGCCATCTTGTGCGCAACGTTGTGGTCGACCCAAAACGCTTTCATCGTTGTGCTCCATCAAAACTGGTGCCGACAGGTGTATAGCATCACTCAGTGAGTTTGGGAGGCGGTGCATGAATGAATTTCCGGAGACGGTCACCTTCTCTGTCTACAAGCAGGAAATGCCGAAGCCAACGGTGGTTGTCAGACGCGATGGCAGCCTGAAGCCCAAGAATCCGGAAGTCCAGGTCAGCAATCTCACGATCTTGGTCCAGATGCCGGACGAATGGATATCCATCACGTCCGCACAGTACCGCGCGATGGTTCAACTGGCCCGCATTGCGCTAAGGCACAACCCTCTCGCCAGAGTCATTTTCTGTGAGGGCGCTTCGCCGTGGGGTTTGGATTTTCTGCCGGGATACAGCGAAACTTGGACGACCGTTACCCAGGTGACCTTGCCCCCTGGACTTAATCCAGATTGAAGTTCGCTCTGGCCCATATGAGGACCAGAGCATGAAGCGCAGCCGCTTTACGGAAGAGCAGATCATCGGGATTTTGAAGGAGCACGAGGCTGGCGTGTCGGTTGCCGATTTGTGCCGTAAGCACGGGGTCAGCGATGCCAGCATCTACAAATGGAAAGCCAAGTTTGGCGGGATGGAGGTCTCGGAGGCCAAGCGGCTGAGGACGCTGGAGGGCGAGAACACGCGGCTGAAGCGGCTTTTGGCCGACGCCATGCTGGACAATGCGGCGTTGAAGGACCTCCTGGGAAAGAAGTGGTGACGCCCGCGGGGAAGCGGAAAGCTGTCGCCCATCTCGTGGACGCCCACGGGATGAGCGAACGGCGGGCGTGTAAAGCCATCGGCTGTTGCCGCATGACCATCAGATATCGGACAACCCGGGCGGATGACACTGCCCTACGCCAACGCATGAGAGCGATCGCCGAGGTGCGCCGTCGCTTCGGCTATCGGCGCCTGCATGTTCTGCTCAAGCGGGAGGGCTATCTGGTCAACCACAAGAAGCTGTTCCGGCTCTATCGGGAAGAGAGGCTCGTGGTCCGTCGCCGTGGTGGCCGCAAGCGGGCGCTCGGGACCAGGGCGCCGATAGTGGTGCCGATAGTGCCGAATGACCGCTGGTCGCTCGACTTTGTCTCGGATCAGCTTACCGATGGCCGCCGCTTCCGCATCCTGACCGTGGTCGACGAGTGCACCCGCGAGTGCCTGGCGTTGGTGGCCGACACCTCACTGTCGGGCTCCCGGGTGGCTCGGGAGCTTGACCGGCTGATCATCGAGCGCGGCAAGCCCAAAATGGTGGTCAGCGACAACGGCACCGAATTGACCAGCAACGCCATCCTGACATGGGCCAATCAGAGCCGCGTCGCCTGGCATTACATCGCACCCGGCAAGCCGACGCAGAATGCCTTCATCGAAAGCTTCAATGGCCGCCTCCGAGACGAATTGTTGAACGAGACGCTGTTCACTTCGCTGGCCCGGGCCAGGGTCGAACTCGGACATTGGCGGGCCGACTACAACGATACGCGACCCCACTCGCAACTCGGATGGAAAACACCATCCGAGTTCGCCTTCACCTGCAACCCGCGACGGGATCTGGCGCTGCGCTATGCCGATGGCTCCGCACCAGCTCCCGTCGCTACCACCGCCCATTCGGGTAAATCCACCAGCCAGAGCGAACTCAGGACTGGATAAAACTTGGGGGCAAGGTCACAGGCAATGAGCTTGCGTCACGTGAACATTAGGAAAGTTCTGCTGCGCAAGAAACCTGTGCACCCCGTTATCAAGTCCAGACGAAGTGAGAAAAGGCTTGGAGTACGATGACCGCTATCCGCTTAGTTGTTCGATACCTCTTCCCTTCAGAGAAGCAGATCCTTCGTCTCTATCGGTGGTTTGTTCCGGGAGAGCAGCCCAGATGCCTTGAACCCTGCCTGTGGGGCGCCGCCATTGCATTGCTGCTGTTGCTCTACGCGCTCATCGTCCTCTCGGCTGGAGATTAGAGTAAAGCTATTGGTCTTCATAGCCCTTGGAGTTCAGATCGAAATGATGGCTCCAGATTGCTACCTTGCTCCCCACGGCCGAAAACAGCCCACCCTTGTCTGGCTTCTTGCTCTCCAGCTTATGATTGATCTGGTTCGTATAGAATGTGGAAAAGAACTGGAGCGGATAGGCAGGATGTGTCTCGGTCGCCTGGATCAGATTGAAAAATGAGCTCGATTCGTCATGGTGCGGAGCAGTCTCAAACATGTCGTAGGGCGAAAGATGGATTATCAATGAGCCCGGTACGCAAATGGCGACGGGCAACTCGTCGATGTGCGTAATGCCGAGCTGGGTCTGGATCTCATTATTATCAAAGGCATGGTAGAGAAGATTCCAATCAAACGTCATGCTGTAAGCGAAGACACCCTGGAACTTGCCCTTCGTTCTACCTTTGATAGTGCGTGTAAGCGACGCGATGTTGGCAAGTGCCTCCATCATCGTGCCGGACCATCGGTATGATTCCTGATGGCCGCCGCCAAGGGGATATTTTTCGGACCGCGTCTTCGTTCCCGAATTTTCGCGATGAAAGGTGAGGGAGCTTTTTATCTCGATCGCCGCATAGAATGCCTCTGGGGAGATGATGGAATAGTCATCCGTGTGGAGCAAGGGCGAGAATGTCTGAGAGTCGAATATAAGACAGTCGATTTGCTTGCTCTGGTCGTCACTGATTTTTCCGGATCCCTGATTCCAAGCACTCACAAAGCCGGTACCAACCGTCAGGCGGGACGGCGTAAAGTCCCTCAGATACTGCCTCAGACGACTTTCACGGAATTGCCCCAATGACGTTGGGTGTTTCGTAAAGAGAGAAACCTTCTCGAAATCGAGGAGAAGCTTCGCCTGCTCAATTTCATAAAAGCGGATAACTTCTCCCACCTGTTCCTGGAAAGACTTCTTCAATTGCAACGTTCTCCTCTGGATGGCGCTTACTTGCGTGATTGGCTTCGTAAGCACTCGACGGCCGAACGAATGGCGTCGTCATTTGGCCGAATGGTTCCCCATTCCTTCCAGAAGTCCCGCGTTGCGCTATCGGGCGTAACCTTGGGCATATCTAACTTTATACGTGTGGGAAGAAGAACGGCGTCCCCCAGGAGCAAAGCCTCGCCCGTGTCGAGAAGTGGGAGAATGCTTGTAAGACCAGCCAGGGAATCAGGCATCAGTCGCTTGATGACCCCTTGATCCGTGTCGTTTGTGAGCCGAAGAGCCAGGAAGTTATTGCATTGGCTCAGAATTGTTCTGCTAACGTCCGATGGCCGCTGGCTGACGACGAGAAGAGAGAAACCATATTTTCGTCCTTCTTTCGCGATGCGTTCAAAGGAGCCAAGGGCTTGGCGCTGTACAGCATCTGCATCGTCCCTAACCGGCAGGTAGAGATGGGCCTCATCGCAAAGGAGCGTGACAGGCGTGCGGGTTTCCGCGTTCATCCAGAACTGAATGTCATATAGCAATCGGGCGAGCGTTCCGGTGACGACCGGCAGAACGTCTGCTGGTACCTCTGAAAAATCAATAACTTTGATTCCCGCTCCTCCACTTGATGCAAGGAGGTTCAGCACCTGCTTCGCCAGCCAATCGTAGTTCATGGCCTGCGGCGGAGGCTCGAACATGAAGCCGTAGCGGCGGTCCTCCAGCTTTGCTTCCAATCTTGATATGAACCTAGTGAGCTTATCTTCCCATTCGCCTTTGACTGGTCCGGTTTTTCCAACACCCTTTGTGGTGTTATCCGTATTCAATAGCCTGAGGAGTTCGCTGATATCGTATGGTATCGGAGAGTCGACCGTAAATGTCTTCTTGACGGCTTCCCGCTTCTCTTTGTCTAGAGTCTGTCCTTTCAAGTTTCGAACATGAAGAGTGAAGCGAGATGCCTGATTTGGTGCATTCTGATCACTCCGGTCGAGGATCATTGAAAGCATTTCGTCGCGGTTTAGAAGCCAATATGGCAGAAACAGGACGTCCTCACCCGGCTTCTCTAGGTCACCGGGCCCCGCAACCCTGAACCGCTTTGCGAATCCTCCCTTGCTCTCGTCAGCAAGTGGCGCGTATTCGCCGTGCATATCGAAGACAATTATGTTGGGAAACTTCAGTTTCGCCGCGCGCTCCAGGATCAACGCCACCGCCCAACTCTTGCCGGAGCCGGTGCTGCCCAGGATCGCGGCATGTCGTTGGAAGAATTTGTCGCCACTGGCGATAGCGTCAGCAGAGCGATCAGCGACAAAAGTGCCGAGCTTCAAGCGCTCGTCGGGGGCAAAACCGCTGCCAAGTATTCCCATGAAGCGTTGAAGATTGGCGCCCTCAACGATGAAGCATTCACGCTCTATCTGTGGGAAGCTATCGGATCCTCTTTTGAATGTGTTGGTCTTGGCGCCTTCGACTGTACGGAATGTTCCGATAAGTACCGCCTGGATGAGATCGGTGGGGACCGTGGTGAGGATAGTTCCGTCCCCGCCAGCTTCCTCCAACTCTGGAAGTTCATCCCGAATGTTTCTGGTAACTCGTTCCGTCATCGCTATGAGGTATTCTCGTTCTGTGGTGCCTCTGATCGCGATGATCTGGCCGATTCCCAAGCGGGTAAGCAGGACCGAGTTAGTTACGTCGATCGCGACGCGACTGGTATCGACAGAGGCGACACGCCCGATCTTGTCGGTTTCCGCAAATTGCAGGGCGGCTTCGGTCATGGTTCGAGTACCTCCGATACGAATGCATCGACATCCCACAACGCAAGGTCCGGAACGAAGAGTTCATTCTTGTTGATGATGATCGAGGAGCCAGATTTGCCGGAGGCGTTGCCACTTTGAATCGCTATGACGTTGTCATGCCCCTGCGCCAGTTTTAGCGCATTTCCGGATAGTGTATGGGTCAGTAGAACCGTCGGAATGCCGCCCCTGATCCGGGGCGTAAGATGGGTCTCAAGATGGTCATCGTTGAATCCGTAGCCCAGCACCAAGAAGCGGCTGGCCCTGTCGATGGAGCTGTTCGCCCGTTCGCGATGGCGGTCAAACGGGCTTTCGTAGCCATTCCTAAACTTGTTCAGACCGGGCGTTATAATCAAGCGAGGGAGGGGCAGATCGCCCGCGTAACTGACGGGCTTTCCATCGCGATGGTACCAATCCAGGCTCCCATGGGGCTTGTAGACATTCACCCTTGGTCGATAACGGTATTGAACGTGTTTGCCTCGAAGAGTTACTTCTCGGCAAAAGCTTAATCTGCTCTCCTGCTCATTCAGGTGCCCTGCAAACTGACCGACGAAGAGCGTGTCCACACCAAGGCCAGCTTCCTCAGCCGCAATCTCTATCAACCGATCGTAGTTTGTTGTGACAACTGGTATGCCCGCTTCCTGCTTCAGAAGATGATTCAGAAGTTTCGTGAATCTTAGCGTGCGTGTCTTGTTGAACACCTCGGTGACGATCTCACGTTCGCGTCGGGCGATCAGTTCGGCGGTCTTGGCAACAATTGCGGCTTCGAGCGTAGGAGTAGGTGGCGTTGCTAGAAGTGCTGCTTCAAGGCCAAGAGCGGAGATTTGGGGCGCCAATCCCGACCAGATGAGCTTGTCATCCGCCGACAGGTCGACCTCGATTGTCGATTGGAGATGAGCGGCGAGAGCGCCCATGCCAGGTAATCCCTCGGCACAGGATAACCCCGACCCCACAACTGTCACCAGTCCGTCGGAGAAGTGACGTTGCAATATCAGTTTCAGGTCGTGCAGATCCAAGTTAATCCCTCTTTGGCTCAAACCTGGTTATTGAGTTCAAGAGCGGATTGAGCGAATCTATCTTAGCATTATAGTTGTAAAAATCCGAAACACTACTTTGGTGTGATGGACGATGGCGGCCTGCTGCACGCGGCAGACCGGAGTCCATGTTCAGAGTGGGGTACTTTAGTCCGGTTGAACGAGCTGGCTCCGCTTGCTAAGCAGCGAGCTGCTATCGCCAGACTTCTCCGCCTTTGACCTTGAAGCTGATTGCGTCTGCGTAGGGGCGGATGACTTCGCTTGGGATCGCATAGGTGATTGGCATCGACTGACCAGCCGTCTCAAGACCGCTGGTTACCATGCCAAGAACGGCGCCCGAGGTCGGATCGCAGACAACACCGCCGCTGATGCCGCCCATCGAAATCGTGCTGATCTGGATGAGGCGCGTCTCGGTTTCCTTGGTGGCTGGGATAATCGCACTGATGATGCCGTCGTAGAAGGTCGGTTGGACGATGCCACGGTTGGTCGAGAGGGCCAGGAACATATCCCTCCCCAAGGGATAGCCACCGATAAGTACCCGATCGCCGACACCCAGTTGCGTAGAGTCTCCCCAGGTTACGGGAGGCACGTCATAAGGAACCACTTCATCGCCGACCGCTGTGCTGACTATGATCCCGATATCCACGTCAGGATTTCCCCTTTGAATGCGGGGATCGATGAAGTTGAACTGGCCTTCAACGGGCCAATAGCCTTTAAGCCACACGCCGTCCGCGCGCTGATACGTTGTTTGGATATACGCATGGCCCTCCTTTACTTTGAGAGCCTCACAGACGTGCCAGCACGTCACCAGTTTTCCGCGCCCGACCTGGAAAGCTGTACCCTGAATGTCCATCAGGTACTTTTCATAGTCCGGTTCGCCGAGGGCCACGGTGAAACCGGATTCGCGCGACGGCATTCGTGTCGGAAAATTACCTACTGGCAAAACTGAGCGGGCAAGATTGGATACAGGTGTCGGGCGCCCGAAAGAGGACCAGGGAATCTTTGAAAACTGCTCTCGCAAAGTGTCCGTCATGCCGCAACCGCTGGCCCGGTGTACAGACGAGGAAACCAACGGTCGACGACAGCGAGCGGGAAGCCCAGCCGGACTGTCGAGCGTGAGGTCGGAGAGACCAGGAAACCTTTTTCAATGAGAGAGTTGAGGACGGTTCTCGCTTGGCGTTCCTGATAGCCCGTAAGTTCAGGCGCCTTGCCGCGAGAGAACTCTCCTGCAAGCAGAGCTTCGCGAAGCAGGGGCCAGCTTCCCTTCGGCAGGCGATCGGCGCGCATTTCCTCCTCGCACCAGATTTCCATGCGTCGCTGGAGTTCGGCGGGTTCGAACAGGGATTCCATGAAGGCCACCTGATCTACGCAGCTTGTGAGGAAGAACGTGCAGAACTCTACAAGGCCAGCCTGGGTCAGGTTACCTCGGCCGTCGAGGTCGCCACGGCGAGGCTCGTCAGCGGCTTGAAGCGCTGCTTTATATTTGTCAACGGCGCGGGCCAGGCCACGCGAGACTGACCAGAGGCTGGAGCCGATACCAAGCTCTTTGAGGAAGGCGTGCGAGAACAGCCGCGCAACGCGTCCGTTGCCGTCCGCGAACGGGTGAATCCATAAGAGCCGGTGATGCGAGGCTGCTACCCCGATGATGCGTTGGATTTTCGGGAGCTTCTCGTTTCCGTAGGCGGAAGCAAAGCGTTCGAGCAGCGGAGCTAGGTCCTCAGGAGCCGGGGCGATGTGGTGGCCGACCTTGACGTGTATCTGTCGCAACTCGCCCGGGACGACATTTTCTTCCTTCCCTGACTTCGGGTCTTTGACGATGAGAAGTTCGGGAGGTAGTTGCTGGCAGAACTCCTTATGGACCCAAAGGACGAACTCCTTCGATGTCGAGGGGGAGGGGGCTAGTTCAAGGTCGATCTTCCGCTGCACATCAATGTGTGCGCGGGCTTCAAGCTGAAGATTGCGCTTCTCGGGTTCGGCGCTGTAATCCCCGGCGAGCGCGCGGTCGATGTCGACCGGGTGAGTATGATGCCCCTCGATGAGGTTGCTGTAGTAGCAGTTCATCGAACGGACCAAGTCGCCGATTCCTTGCTGAATAACGGGGTGCAGGCGGCCAGCCAGAGCGTTGCTCTTGGCAACCAAGTCTGTTGCAAGGTCCGAAAGAGCCTTGTTCTCCTCGGGAATGAGGGGTTCCATGGTGGTAGGAGATGTCAATTTTGCCGCTTTCTTTGCCGGTTATAATGTATGTAAATCAATGGCTTATGACAAAATAAGTTCTTGAAATTGCCGGTTATTTTGCCGGTTTCTTTGCCGGTTGGCAACTGTGCTGAATTGCGGGCAGGAGCGGGGAGGGGCGCAGGCTCCGGTGGATGAGCTCGGTAGCGAGGCGATAGCAGACCATCCGTCCCGGCTGGGGGTCCCGTCAAGAACGTTGCCCAATAGTGTGACATCTATCACACTCGGGGCGGTCCAAGTCGCTGATTTAGCACAAGTGCTAGCACGTAAATATTTTGACGTCGATTTAGTGAATATATTTCAAATGGTTGCGTCAATTACCATCCGTCTCATAACCTGAAGGTCATAGGTTCAAATCCTATCCCCGCAACCAAAATTTCGAAATGAAATCAAAGAATTAGCCCGCCTCTGGCGGGCTTTTTCATTCCTTACAAATCCTTCTCACCGGTTACCAGCAAAAACCATTATTTCATAATGGGTTACGGGAATTCCGTCCGAGATTCCCGATCTCTCCTACAAATTCCACGGCACAAAACTGGCACAAAGCGGCACAAAAAAAAGGGTGCTGTGCTCACGCAAGATGCCTTGAGTGCCGGCCCGGATCTGGAGCCTCCGTTTGAAGCATTCGCCGCAGTCGGCCGTCGATCGCGACGATGGGAACACACTTCAGGAGGAAAATAAATATCTTGCAACTTTAAGGTGTTGCGAGCATACCGGTCCCCTCTTCAGGCCGCGGGATGGAGCAGCCTGGTAGCTCGCAAGGCTCATAACCTTGAGGTCGCTGGTTCAAATCCAGCTCCCGCAACCAACGCCGCAGGCGTCGAGAAGCCTCCGGCTGGGCCGTCTCTCCGCTGTCGAGCTGGTTTAGAAAACTATCGATTGATCAATAACAGCTTGATCTATAGGCCTATTTTCAAACTCGACTTTGGTTTGAAAGTATGCTATATTATCAATTATGAATAGACAAAGAGGGAAACTTCTAAACCAACTCGCGAACATCCTTCCGGAAGGAATGCTCGTCGATGCGGTTTGGCTCAAGGCCCACGGCTATTCGACCCAACTTCAGCACCAGTATGTCAAATCCGGTTGGCTTGAGCAGCCTGCCCGCGGTGTCTTTCGTCGACCGCGCGGGAGCTTGAGCTGGCAACAGGTGGTGATCTCGCTTCAGACGATCCTGAAGTATTCGCCTCTCGTCCTCGGAGGACGAACGGCACTCGAACTACAGGGCTATGCGCACTACCTCCCGCAATCGACCACTCGCGTTCATCTCTATGGACCTAAGGCGCCGCCGCCGTGGGTCCACAAGCTGCTGCTGCCCGTCAAGTTCGTCTATCACAATGACCGGAGGCTCTTCAAAAACGATCCCGTTGCGAAGGGCATAAGCAGCGTCCGCTGGAATGTCGAAACCGGAAAGATGACAGATGTCACAGCGTTTCGCGGCGGTGACGTCACGCAACTGAACTGGGGGCAATGGGACTGGCCTCTAACGCTCTCGACGCCCGAGCGTGCCGTCTTCGAGCTGCTCGATGAACTGCCTAACAACGAAAGCTTTGAACAGGTCGATTCCCTGCTTGGTGGGCTTGCCAACCTTCGGCCGGACCGTTTGCAAAAACTTTTGCACGATTGTGCGAGCGTGAAGGTCAAGCGTCTATTCTTCTACTTCGCCGACCGCCACAACCATGCCTGGCTCAAACGCCTCAGCAAAGAAACCGTCGACCTGGGCCACGGCAAACGTATGCTCGTTAGAGGTGGCGTCCTCGATCCTACCTATCAGATAACCGTCCCCGGAGACCTCAATGGCGTTCGCTGACGTTTACAAAAAACAGGTCGCACTTCTGCTGCGCGTTCTTCCGTTCGTCACCGAGGAAGAATGCTTTGCCTTGAAAGGCGGCACCGCGATCAATCTGTTCGTCCGAGACATGCCCCGACTGTCTGTGGATATTGATCTTACTTATGTCCCCGTAGCGCCGCGAGCTGAATCCCTTGCCGACATAGACGCTGCGATGAAACGCATAGTCGGAAAGATCAAAGAGAAGATCCCAGGCGCGCAGGTGCACGAGACTCAAAGAGAGGGGGCCACCGTCAAGCTTGTCGTTCGTTCCCAGAACGTCCAGATCAAGATTGAAGTTACGCCTGTTTTGCGCGGATGTGTCTTCGAGCCCGCTCTAACCGCCGCGCGGCCCGCCGTCGAAAACGAGTTTGGGTTTGCAGAGACCCGCACGGTCTCCTTCGCCGATCTCTATGCCGGTAAGATCGTTGCCGCGCTGGATCGACAGCATCCCCGCGATTTGTTCGATGTTCGCGACCTGCTGGCGAACGAAGGCATTACGGATGAGATACGCAAGGCGTTCATTGTCTACCTATTAAGTCACGACCGTCCAATGTCCGAGGTCCTTGCGTCCCCCCAGAAAGATATCAGCGATGAATTCCTTCACGGCTTTGAAGGCATGACCGACAAGCCCGTATCAAAGGACGAACTGATAACGGCGCGTAAGTAGCTTGTTGATGAGATCGTTGGCAAGATGCCGGCCGATCACCGAAAATTCCTGGTGTCGTTCGAGAGAGGGCAACCGGATTGGGGTCTCCTCGGCGTGCCCGACGCGGCCAATCTACCAGCCGTCAAATGGCGCCAGCAGAACCTCGACAAGCTCACGAAGGAGCGCCGCACCCAACTCGTGGAGGCTCTTGAAAAGGTGCTGTTCAACGGTACTTTAGGCTACCCGTGTCATTAGGGGATTGATTTTATTGTGCTTTGCTGGAATCTCTTTTGACCAGAATGCGGACGTTACTACCTCCGCGACAAGCTGCCTTAAGTTGTCCTTCTTTCCTTTCTCAATCCGATTTGGTCTTATGGATTAATGGCCACAGAAGCGGACACCTGCCGAAAATTCGTTGTACCCAAACTTCAAAGTGCGGGTTGGGATAGCGATCCTCACTCCATCGCCGAGCAGCGGACGATTACAGACGGCCGTGTCGTTCCGGTCGGGAAAGGCTTCATCCGCAAGCCACCGACGCGAGTTGATTACCTTCTGCGCTACATGCGCGATTTTCCGCTTGCAGTGGTCGAGGCCAAAGCGGCCTACAAGACCGCTGCCGATGCCGTCCAGCAGGCCCGCACTTACGCTGAAATGCTCGGCCTCAAATTCGCTTATGCGACCAACGGGCATGACATCATTGAAATCGACTATTTCACCGGCAAGGAAACCCACGTCACAGACTACGCAACGCCCCAAGAGCTTTGGGCGCGTTATCAAGCAGGACAAGGCCTCGGAAAAGTCGAGGTCGGCGAGCGACTCCTGACTCCGTTCAATCACACCGGCGGTAAGGACGAGCGATACTATCAACAGATCGCCATCAACCGCACGGTTGAAGCGATCCTCAAGGGCCACGAGCGCCTCCTGCTCACAATGGCCACGGGCACCGGTAAGACCTTTGTTGCATTTCAGATTTGCTGGAAGCTCTGGTCTTCGCGGTGGAATCGGACGGGCGAACATCGCCGTCCGCGCATCCTGTACCTAGCGGATCGCAATATCTGAATGAGCGCGACAGCAGATTGAGCGGCGGCTTTACCATGGCCATCGACGCCTTGGACTCCGTGATGCGAATGCTGCTCGCCGGACGTTTCAAATATCTCGTTCTCGACGGGAAGGCGATGCGCTACCGCAAAGCGCGCATTCGTCACTACCGATTTGAGACGAAGCTCGATCTAGCAGACTATCCAGACGAATGAACGTTCACGTGTACTCGCGCTTAAGGCGACTCGCCTGACCGCCTCCAGCGCGATCGGAGAGGCCGGTTTGCCCTTCTTACCTTCCCGAGCATTTTTCTCGATGTCAGCCAGTTCGAAGAAGCCCCGCCGCGCGTGGGCAAGGCAAAATGCCGGCGTAATCTGCCGCACCTTCTTCTGCGGCTCGAACAGCGGTTCGAACCCGCTGTAGCAATCGGCTTGCAGGATGCCGGCGAAGACCGCCAGATGCTTCTGGGGATGCTCGCCTCGTCGGTCGCTCGAGGCGTAATAGCTAGCAATGCCAGCGCCGCACGCGACGTCGCGGCATGATGGTCGGTCGGTTTGCACAAGGCGTTTCAAGCGGCAGGCGTCGACCATTGCTTATCTTGATCGAGCAGGGCGAAGATGCGGTCGGCTGATACCGGCCGACCGATGAGATATCCTTGGACTTCATCACAGCTCGTTTGGCGCAAACACCCGAGCTGCTCCGTGGTCTCAACGCCTTCCGCGACCACGCCAATATGCAGATCCTGCGCCAGCGTGATTATTGATTTTACGATCGCCGCGCTATCCGGCCGTGTCAGCATGTCGCGTATAAATGACTGATCGATTTTGATGCGGGTATAAGGCAATTTCAGTAGATAGGTCAGCGACGAAAATCCTGTTCCGAAATCGTCGAGCGCCACGGTCACCCCCAGTTGCAGGAGTGAATTCAGGATCGATGATGCCGGCCCGTACTTTGAAATCAGCATCGACTCCGTTATTTCGATTTCAAGGCGGCTAGGGGCAACTCTGGCCTCCGCCAGCGCGTGCACGATTGTTTGCAGAATGCTGGCGCTATGGAATTGAGCTGCAGAAAAATTAACGGCGACCCTGAGATCAGAGGGCCAGTTCGACAGCGTTAAGCAGGCGCGTCGGACCACCCACTCACCGATCGGGTGGATCAAGCCGGTTTCTTCGGCAATTGGAATGAACTCAGCCGGCGAAATGACGCCCCGGACAGGATGTTGCCAGCGCAGCAAGGCCTCAAAGCCGGTTACTCGGTTCTCGCGAATATCAAAGAACGGTTGGTAGACGAGAAAAAGCTCGTCTTTTTCGATCGCCTCCTCCAGATCCCGTTGCAGCGCCCTGCGATCGCGCGCTGATTTGTCGTCGCTGACCTCAAAGAAGCGAACCGTTCCGGGCCCCGCTTTTTTTGCGCGATAGAGCGCAAGGTCGACATTTTTCAGGAGCTCATGAGGCGTATTGCCATCGCGCGGGGCCAACACGATTCCGACGCTCGTCGCGCCCGCGATCTCGCATCTTTCGATCAGGAATGGCTCGCCGAAAGCGCCGACGAAGCGCTCGGCAATTTCCAAGGCTTCTTCTACTTTGGCCAGATTGGTCATGATCAGCGCAAATTCGTCCCCGCCGATCCGCGCGACAGTATCGGTCTCACGTGCGCATCGCCGCAGTCTCGCCGCGGCCTGAATGAGAAACTCATCTCCTGCAGGGTGCCCGAATTTGTCGTTCACTTCCTTAAAGCGATCGAGATCAAGCAGAAAAACCGCGAATTCCTCGCCCGAACGAGCCAACCGGTTGAGGGCAGCTTCGAGGCTTTCATTGAAGGCGAAACGGTTCGGCAACTGGGTCAGGGGATCCCGACGGACCCTCCTTTCGGCCTCCAATTGAGCAATGGTGCGTTTCGTGAATTCGAAAGAATGGGCGAAAACGCCGCGCAGAAGCACGAAGCCATAGGCCACAACAAGGATAGCGACGAGCAGATAGACGAAATCGCCATTTCTGCCGAGGCAGATTGCCGTACCCACAAAAATCGGAGCCGTGAATGCAACCGCCGCCACCGGAATCGTAGCGAAGGCGAATGCTCCGCCCGCGAGCATCCCGGAGCAAAGACATGTAATCACGAGTTGGCCGCCATTCGAGGCATCGGCGAAGAAAGCTACCGGAACGACCGCCCAAGCGGTTCCAAGAACGAGCGCATTTCGCACCAGCCGATGCATCGCCTGTGCGGAGACGAAGTGCGGCTTCCTAATCCGTCGTGATAAACGCGCCTTCAAGCCTATCGATAACGCGCCGCAAACCACGGCAGCTGCCCAGATCAAGGCATAGTTTCTGTTGGGCGAGTGCCAGAGGGCAATTGCCAGCACCGTCGCATTGCAGGCGTTGGCCAGCATTATGCCCAGGGAATAACCAAGGACGAGGGAGATCTGCTCCGCGCGAATGTGCCCTGCGACCGCTTCATCGGTCGCAGGGCCGCCGAAAGCCGCCAGATCCCCCGCGAAAAGCTTCGAGAGATACGAGCTCAGATACGTCCTCATCTGGGACCCCGCAGGACTGGTTCTAACGTTGCCGCCAGTGCTGGAAGGTCGCGACAAACATTTGAGAAAAGATGAATTCTTGAAGTCGCTACGTCCGGCGCGGCATGGGGTTGCCGAACTCATTATTTAGCGGTGGCTAAGGCGGGGCCGACCCTTGTCCATTGTCGCCGCAAACGCGGGGGCACAATTCTGTACGTTGCGTACGGACCGATGCGTTTAATCGATCGCCGAATTCAGCTAACGGCCATGATGGCAGCTTGTGCGCTAACCTGCAGTGGGGCGGTATGAGCTCGACAGTGCTCTACGAAGATGAGATGCGCGAACGCATCGTAAGTTGCGGCCGCCTGCGCCGACGACTTTCTCTATCGACGAGATCGGTAAGATGAACGCAGCCTCGATCGTGGTCGCTCGACATCGCGCCGCTTTCCCGCGCCATATCCAATAGAACGAAGCAATGCTGCGGGTTCACCCCAAGAAACGCCCGATCCTGACGCAGGGCTAGGTCTAATGTCGCGAAGGCCAATAGAGGTGTGCGCATGACGATCTCCGCATCCCTCTAGCCGGTGTCCCATTCCCGAGACCTAAGCACGAGCGCTGGCGGCAGAAGGCGCTTGAGGCAGTGGCCGGCTGATTTCTTGTCGAGCCAAGGCGGGACCGCCTCCCTCGCTCCTACGGAGCAATAGTGCGTGTCTCATGCGCAATCGTGACCTCGTCTCCGACAGCTTCCTGACGCTGACCGCGGTCGGTCTGGTGGTGCTCTGCTCGAGCCTGCTCGCCTTTGCGTTCACTTGAAGCGAGCGCGCTTGCTGCGTTTCGCGCTCTGACCAAGCTAAGTGCCTGGCGGCTAGCAAGTCCAGCAGCACGGTGCCTGACACTGATTGCCGTCCGCCGCGGTAAGGCCGATCGAGCTGTTTCGAGACCAGCCCGTCAGAACAGGTTTGGCCCGCGTGGGGATCAATTTTAAGGACATTGTCGAGGTTAACACTAACTCCGCCTCGTCGGCGCGGCGGACAACGACATTCTTGTTAGAGCGATCCAGATGATGGATTGCAGTGCGGCGCGCACTCAAACTGGAATTGAAATGTGACGACTATCCTAGTCCTGCTAGGGAGCGCAATCATCGGACTGGGGACGGGCCTCTTCTTTCGGGTCTGGGCCATGGTGCTAGTGTCTCCGGCAACCGCGGTCCTCGCCGCGGTCGTTCTTCAGGCCTCCGGCTTTGGCTTCTTCGCTGGCGTGTCCGTCGTCATCGGATCCGTCCTCGTCGGCCAGATCGCCTACCTGCTGGCAGCGTTCTGCCTGCTCAAGGGAGACATTTCACTTCAGGACGAAGCCGACAGCGACCCAGGCGAACACCGCCATCAGGATGTCCGCGACAAGCACCAGTAGCGCAAGGCCCGTCCAGGACGGCAGCTTTCGGCGCAGCCGGAGGGTCTTTCGCCGTGTCAGCAGACGGCCCAGTAAGAACGGAGGTGCGTACCTGACAGCAAGGCCGACCGCACTTTTTTGAAACACCATGGATCTCATTGCGGCACACCTTTCAATGCTGCTGGTCGGTTTACCGTTTCATCAGCAAGAGCATTGCCAGTGCCGAACATGTGCGGCAGCGGCGGCGCGGAATAACAGCATTGGAAGTGTGTCACGGAACCTGCGTGTCAACGTGGTACGGATGGCGTGCGTAGGGGATGTGGCGCTGTCACCGGAAGCGCTTGCGGTTTCGACTCCGAATATCCAGATGCGCCACGTCATCGGGCATAATCTTCGCATCGCGGATGCAGCTTTCGCTGAGCACGCCGCTGATGCTCGCCTTGGCGAGACCGCGCCGCTTGTCGGCGATGACATCCTGCAACTCGCGGAAATCGGCCAGATGGTCGTAAACGGCATGGACGCGTGGCAGGCGAACGGTTCACCACCGCCCGTCGAAATTTCGACGACCCCGGTACAAACGGCGGATCGCCATCGGCCGCGGCAATCCGCGTGCTTGCCGGCGCCAGGTGAACACTTGTTGTGGGGTCAGCCCGTGTCGCCGGGCAATCTCGGAAACGACCGCGCCTGGTACTAGCGTCTCCTCGACGATCCGGGCCTTGTTGTCTTTCGAGACCAACGACGGCGTCCCGTCTCCGTGATCACTTCCAGCCGGCGCGCCGTCATGTCGGCCTTAAGCGTATGGTCACGCACAGACGCAAGCCGATCCCATCGAAGAGATCGTGAAACTCGCATACCCCATGTGCCGCGAGAAGATGGGAGCGGAACGATGCTTACCTCGGATGAGGCAATACGGGGGTCAATATCTTGCAGGCCGAATGACACATTGGAGCGTTTTGCAGCTCTGAGCTCCTCCATCTTGAGCAATCTCGGCAATGGTAAAAGGCCGAAGCAAAAGAAGTCTAAGTCACGGGGCAATGCCACGACAGTTTCGGTCGCTGTGCGAAAACTTGCTCAACATGATCGCGATGTTTGCCGTGTCAGGCACCGTGCTGCTGGGCTTGCTAGCCGCCAAGCACCTTTAGCTTGGCATCGGGTCCGGCGCACCCGACCCGTCTAACCGAACATAGCATCTCGCAGCCGGGTTGCCGTTCTGATAGCGCCAGCGTGATTCACGCCAGCAATTCCCGCTGACGCGCGTCACGTTGCGCTTTGAAAGCAGCGACGAAGACCTCAAGGCCGGCCGAGGTTAAACCGGTCTCAGTGACGAGACCCAGCCGCGTGAGGTTGACCGTCTCGATCAGGCTGTCGCCATGCGTGGAACCTCCGCCGAACAGCTTAATGACAATTCTCTGCTCCCTGCGAGTTAGCTTGTTCCAGAGCGTCAAGTCCGGCATCCAATGCCTCACGCGAATCGCTGCATGACACTGATGAATTAGCCGATCGCCCGGAGGCGAAATCGTGGCAGCGGTCTCGACGCTGTGAGTGAAGGCTAGTTTTTTTGTAGATGCCCTGATGGTACTGAGCACGACCCCTGGCGAGGCGGCGATGATGGTGATGCACTGAGCCGACCTGCCCTAAAAAATGCGAGTTCGCTCGCGACATCGCCGATCCCGATCGCCAACACCTTGCGCGCGAGCTGACCGGCGTTACCGGGAAATGGCGTGAACGCGTAGAAGGTCCGCGACGGGTGAACCCGCCGGGGCGCCTTTTCGTTTAACGCTGATGGCCCAGTCCAACTCCAAGGCTGCGAGCCTTCTGTCTCAACGAGCCTTCGGATCGCTTCATCAGTTTCGAGAGTTTGGCGACGGGGGTGCGGGCCTTGGAATGCGCCTTCAGTAGCTTGACGTCGTCCTTGGTGTACTCTTTGCGTTTGCTATTCGTCTTTCTGGTCACTTGATTTCTCCGGCGTAATCGGGTTGCCGACTTGCGAACGCGTCAAGCGCTCGCTCCATTCCAGATGCCTGCGGTTCTTCACTTTGATCCGGTAACGACAACTTCCAGCATCGTAGGGCCGGTCGCGGCATTTCGATGCCAATCCTTCCATGTCGCAGGCAACTCGAAATAGATCAGGCCCAGGCTCGCCACGTTCGAGGGGATTAAGAAGGTGCCCTCAGGACGACGCGCCATTAAGCGCTCCAAGTTCTCTTCCGCATTGACGGAAGCATGAGGAGGTCGTCACGAGTTCGACGGGAACGTCGAAAGCGCAAAACTGCACTTCCGCCTGTGCCTGGGCGAGTGAAGGGTGATGCGGCGCCAAGCATGATGGTCCTTCATGCAGACCTTGCGGCCTCGACGATCCAGGGATAGCGGTTGAGTTCAATTGTAGCCGCCACGCGTGATCAGCCGCACGGGCGGACGATAGCGGTCGTGCTTCACTTCTTGGAACCATCGGGGCCGGGCCGGGACGACAATGCCCTTGGCCGGCAGGGGGATCGAGCTTGCGGGTATCCACGGAGTGTAGCGTTGAGTTTTCTTCATGGCACTCGAGAATTAAGCCAGCTCCGAACAGTAGTCATCCGGAATTCCACTCGGCATTAAGATACCTTTAAGTGGACAACGCCGGGGCTGGCATTTCATCCCGAACAAGATTGTAACCGGCAAGGGGTAGCTGTGAGGCGGCCCCTTTCGATTCAGGCCGAGCCGCGCGTTTGGCTCTGTGCCCGCGTCTTGATTCTGAGCAGGCATGGAGGTGATAATCCGCTGGCAGGGAAGGCGGCTCAGACCCTCGAGTTCACGCTAGACGCCTGTTATCGCGCCATTTCGGGGGTGAAGGAAGTCGAACGTTTTGGCCCCAAGCTTGGCAAAGAGAAGTTCGCGCAGACGACACGCTCGTGTGGACTCCTCTAGGCTGCTAAGAGCGGAATAGTTCCCTCGACCAATCGCAATAATCGCGCTTTGCGTGCCCCCGCAACCAGCGATTCTTGCGATGTCTGCTTAGGCGACCCGAGGGAATTGTCTTTCGCGTTTTGGGAACCATTCCGCAAGGACCGGGTGTTGCGCCTCCCCGCAACCAACGCCCCCTAGACTCTAGGGGTTCAGCCGCCCTCTCAGAAATCCTGAGCAGGGCGGCGAGTTGGCCGTAAATCTCGGTCCTGACCGGCTTGTAGGGTCCGCTCGGGTGAATAACGACCTTCTCAACAATCTCCCGAATGGCCTCGTTCGCCGCAGCGCGGCTGTCCTCATCTGACTCCGCAAGGGCCTTCTTCAGATTGCGCATCTGGTCGCGGTAGGCGCTGCCAGCGTTGGGATGAAGCTCCACGGCGGGCGGGGCCGCCTCGGCAATGGCGCCCTCGATCTCGTCGCGCTCCATCTCCAGCGACGCCAGGCGGTCGCGGAGAGCGCGGCTTGGCGCTTCGCCCAGCAGAGCGTCGACCGCCCTCGAGATCGCAGCGTTGATGTTGCCCAGCCGCTTTTCCAGGTCGCGGCGCCGATGGGCCGTCGAGCTGTTCAGCTCGCGGGATATCCGCTGATACTCGCGCACGTATTCTGCGATCAGCTCGGGGGAGGCCAACTCTTCCTCGATGCCCCTTAGAACTCCTTGCTCGATCGCCTCTCTGGCGACGGAGCGCCGGTTCTGACAAAGCCCGGTCTCCTTCATGCGTGAGCACAGAAAGAGCGAACCGCGCTTGTCGTTTCCGCCGACGATGTAGCCCGATCCACAGCATCCGCATTTGATGAGCCCCGAGAGCAGGTGCTTCGGGCGCGTAGCGTAGATGCCCTTGGGACCGCCCCGTTCTTCGCGGCGCGCCTGCTTTCCCGTTTCCGGGTACTTAATGAACGTCTGGCGGTTCCAGAGAAATGCGACCGGCATTCAGCTCGTTTTGTAGGATGATCTTGAGCGCGAGCAACTGCTGGCGGCAATCTTCACCAACATGGAAAACCTCACGGTCGCGCCGGGGGGCACTTCGTCCTATAAGAACCTCCGCAACAACACGGTGAAGGTCGAAGTTCGCGCAAAAGACAACTGCAACATCGAATACCGCATGACCGAGGCGGCCATCAAAGATGGGAAGATAGACGGTTAGCTGCTGACTCGACGGACGATCATCCGCGGTCGCCGTCAATGGATCGCTATACAGGTGGGAGAGCGATAGTATCTGCATATGCATCGGACTCAGAACGTGGCGCTCTTCGAGAATTTCGGGTCGGAATGCTTTTCGTCGATAATAGTTTTCGTTGGAGCCGTAGAACGCTGCGACCAGCTTTCGGATCAGGAGGGGGTCTTCGTTGAGGCGAAGTCTTCCAGCGGGAAATTCAGTATATGGCTGGGCAGTCGCGCATTTCGGAAAGCGCCGCTGTCGAAAGAAGGATATCGTCTTTATCGGGAGTTAAGCCTGCAATTACGCAACAAAGCGCCGAAGCGTCGCGTGAAGGCCAAGCTGCGCGAGGATAGGACGGAAGCACGCCAGATCAATGAGACCTGGGCAATGGACTTCGTTCACGACCAGCTCGCCACGGGCCGCAAGATCCGTGTTCTCACGATCGTGGACACCTTCAGTCGCTTCTCGCCAGCCGTCGATCCGCGCTTCAGTTATCGAGGCGAGGATGTCGTGCTGACCTTGGAGCGTATCTGCAAGATCCTTGGCTATCCCAGGACGATCCGCGTCGACCAGGGATCAGAGTTTATCTCCCGCGATCTCGATATCTGGGCTTACCAGAAGGGTGTGGTGCTGGATTTCTCGCGGCCGGGAAAACCGACGGACAACAGCTTCATCGAATCTTTCAACGGCAAGCTCAGAAGCGAGTGCCTGAACACGCACTGGTTCCTGAGCCTTGACGACGCGCGGCAGAAAATGGAGGATTGGCGTAGAGACTACAACTGCGCATCAGAACACCCATCTGGCTATGTGATTGAAGAGAAGAGATTTTGTTGGGCGGGATGCGATCCCGCGGGGTATTTTGGGTTCTGTCGCGCTCGTTCGGCGATAGTTTGAGCAGCAGTTGTTATCAGCCAGGTGCGGGCGAGGATCCAAGGACCATCCGGCAGAGGATGGATGGATTCGATCTCGCCGGCTTCAGCGGCCAGTCGGAGCGTCTTGGGCGCGATCTTCAGGAGCTTTGCGGCGTTGCCAAGGTTGAGCCATGGCTCGATCCCGTCCTCCGCGGGCTTGAACACCGGGATGTGGTAGTTCGAGCGCATTGATGTGACGCGCTCGCGGGTCCAGCGATTGCCGTTACCGGTCTTGAGGCCGTTGCGATTGAGGAGGCCGGCAATCAGATCGTCGCTGGC
>NZ_FMAI01000048.1 GCF_900094605.1 Bradyrhizobium shewense
ATGCCGGAACTCGGACACGTCGGAGCCAAGCAGATCGCGGCGCTCGCCGGCCTTGCCCCCTTCAACGTCGACAGCGGCGCCTTCCGTGGCAAACGCAAGATCGCCGGCGGTCGAAAGCGCGTTCGCGACGCTCTCTACATGGCTGCTCTCAACGCGGTTCGACGGGCCGATCCGTTCAAGGCCTTTTATGAAAGATTGCGACAGGTCGGCAAACCGGCCAAGCTCGCCCTCATTGCCGTTGCCAGGAAGCTGCTAACGGTCCTTAACGCTATGATGCGCGACAGGAAACCGTACCTGAAGGCCGGCCCCCAATAACAGTTGCCGGCTCTGCGTCGCAACGCTTGCGCGTTGCGCCTTGTCCGGGACACGAGCGCGCCAGCACGAACGCCTGCCCAAAAAGAGCCCCGCCCGGCGGGGGGAAGGACCGGGCGGGGCCTGATGTCCGATTTAACACTGCTCGCGCCAGCCTGATGTGACGCGCCGGACATCTAGTCGATGTCAGCCAGTCGATGTCAGTCCAGCACCTCGACGATGCGGCGCGAGCGCGGCTCGACCAGCACGGTTTCGCCGTTCACGACGGTGTAGCGATAGGTGGTGGCGCCGAAGCGTTGCGGCACGTCATAATAAGTGACGCCGCTTTCGGGTAGGGTGGCGCCGACCACGATGCGATCCGGAATGCGGAAGGCTGGCACACGTTGCTCGACGACATAGTCGCGGAAGGCCGGCCGCTGATCGGCCGCAATGGTCGGCGCGCTGTCGACCACGGCGGGCGCGCGTCCGACGGTGACACCGCTTTGCGCCTGCGCCGCAAGGGGCGAGCCGATCGCGGCCGCGAGCGCTGCAAGAGCGAGAATCCTGTTCCGCATGGACAACTCCTTCGACGTGATTTTATTTTCGGACGCGTCAATGGCGCGACCGGTTGGCCAATGCATGCACCCTTCGCAATGTTCCGGGAAAAGGCCTGCCGCATTCGCGGCAATTTCAGGCAGTTTTCGTGGGTGCCGGAACTCGCATCGCGTCTTGCGCGTCTCTACTCGCGGAACCGGGAGGGCTATGATCCGCCCGCGATTCGCCCCACCTCCACAGAAAGATAGTTCATGCACATCACCGTCGCCCACATTTCGCCGATCCTGTCGTTGATTGCGGGCGTGCTCATCCTGATCATGCCGCGACTCCTCAACCTGATCGTCGCGATCTTCCTCATTGTGAACGGTGCGATCGGGCTCGGGCTCCTGAAATGGCTCCGCTTCTAGGCGTTCATTTTCCGGAACTGTCCGACTTGCGCGGGCCCGCCCAAAATGGTGTAAGGCCCGCGAATTCCCATTCCTCTCGCAGGTTGTGTGCAAGCTATGGCCAAAGCCGCCTCGAAGCCCAATAAAACTCCAGCGAAATCAAAGTCTTCCGCCAAGGCGAAAGCCGCGCCGGCGGCCCGCAAGGCGCTTACCAAGAGCGCGCCCAAGCCGGTCGCCAAAGCTGCCGCCAAAACTGCCGCAAAGGCTGCTGCCAAGCCGGCTGCGAAGGCTGTGACCAAGGCGGCTCTGCCGAAGGTCGCCGCGAAGCCTGCACCGAAGAAGGCTGCATCAGCCAAGGCCGCGCCAGCCGCGGGCAAGGCCGGCAAATGGGTCTACACGTTCGGTGACGGCAAGGCCGAGGGCCGCACGGAGATGCGCGACCTGCTCGGCGGCAAGGGCGCGAACCTTGCCGAGATGGCCAATCTCGGCCTGCCGGTGCCTCCGGGCTTCACCCTCCCGACCTCGGTCTGCACCTATTTCTACGCGCACGACAAATCCTATCCGAAGGAATTGCAGTCGCAGGTTGAGAAGGCGCTCGACTATGTCGGCAAGTTGACCGGCAAGATCTTCGGCGATGCCAAGAACCCGCTGCTCGTCTCCGTGCGCTCCGGCGCGCGCGCCTCGATGCCGGGCATGATGGACACCGTGCTCAACCTAGGCCTCAACGACCAGACCGTGGAAGCGTTGTCGGAATTGTCGGGTGACCGCCGCTTCGCCTATGACAGCTATCGCCGCTTCATCACCATGTATTCGGACGTGGTGCTCGGTTTCGAGCATCATCACTTCGAGGAAATCCTCGACACCTTCAAGGACGGCCAGGGCTATACCCTCGATACCGACCTCTCCGCCGAGGATTGGGTCGAGCTGGTCGGCAAGTACAAGGACGCCGTCGCGCGCGAAACCGGCAAGGACTTCCCGCAGGACCCGCACGATCAGCTCTGGGGCGCGATCGGCGCGGTGTTCTCATCCTGGATGAACGCGCGCGCGGTGACTTATCGCAAGCTGCACGACATTCCGGAATCCTGGGGCACCGCGGTCAACGTGCAGGCCATGGTGTTCGGCAACATGGGCGAGACCTCGGCGACCGGCGTTGCCTTCACCCGCAACCCCTCGACCGGCGAGAGCAAGCTCTACGGCGAGTTCCTGATCAACGCGCAAGGCGAGGACGTGGTGGCGGGCATCCGCACGCCGCAGGACATCACCGAGGAAGCGCGCCAGGAATCGGGTTCCGACAAGGCGTCGATGGAAGCGGCGATGCCGGAGGCCTTCAAGGAGCTGACGCGGATCTACACGCAGCTCGAGAAGCACTACCGCGACATGCAGGACATGGAGTTCACCGTCGAGCGCGGCAAACTGTGGATGCTGCAGACCCGCGGCGGCAAGCGCACCGCGAAAGCGGCGCTGCGCATCGCGGTCGAGCTCGCCAATGAAGGCCTGATCTCGAAGAAGGAAGCGGTGACGCGGATTGATCCGGCTTCGCTCGATCAGCTGCTGCATCCGACCATCGATCCCAACGCCAAGCGCGACGTGATTGCGACCGGCCTGCCGGCATCCCCGGGTGCTGCCTCCGGCGAGATCGTGTTCTCCTCGGACGAGGCCGCCAAGCTTCAGGCCGACGGGCGCAAGGTCATTCTGGTCCGCATCGAGACCAGCCCGGAAGACATCCACGGCATGCACGCCGCCGAAGGCATTTTGACCACGCGCGGCGGCATGACCTCGCACGCGGCGGTGGTCGCGCGCGGCATGGGCAAGCCCTGCGTCTCCGGCTGCGGCACCATCCGTGTCGATTACGGCCGCGGCACCATGAGCATCGGTTCGCGCACCTTCAAGACCGGCGACGTCATCACCATCGACGGCTCGCTCGGCCAGGTGCTCGCTGGCCGCATGCCGATGATCGAGCCGGAGCTGTCCGGTGAGTTCGGCACGCTGATGGCCTGGGCTGACCAGGTCCGCAAGATCGGCGTCCGCGTCAACGGCGACACGCCCGACGACGCGCGCACCGCGATCAAGTTCGGCGCCGAAGGCATCGGCCTGTGCCGCACCGAGCACATGTTCTTCGAAGAGACCCGCATCCGCACGGTGCGCGAGATGATCCTCTCCGAGGACGAGCAGTCCCGCCGCGCGGCGCTCGCAAAACTGCTGCCGATGCAGCGCGCCGACTTCGTCGAGCTGTTCGAGATCATGAAGGGCCTGCCCGTCACGGTTCGACTGCTCGATCCGCCGCTGCACGAGTTCCTGCCGCACACCCACGCCGAGGTCGAGGAAGTGGCACGCGCCATGAATACCGACCCGCGGCGCCTGGCTGACCGCGCGCGCGAGCTCTCGGAGTTCAATCCGATGCTCGGCTTCCGCGGCTGCCGCATCGCGATCGCCTATCCGGAGATCGCCGAGATGCAGGCGCGTGCGATCTTCGAGGCGGCGGTCGAAGCCGAGAAGCGCACCGGCAAGGCCGTCGGCCTCGAGGTGATGGTGCCGCTGATCGCGACCAAGATGGAGCTCGACCTCGTCAAGGCGCGGATCGATGCGACCGCGCAGGCGGTGATGCGCGACACCAACACCAAGCTGACCTATCAGGTCGGCACCATGATCGAGCTGCCGCGCGCCTGTCTGCTCGCGGCCGAGATCGCAGAATCGGCCGAGTTCTTCTCGTTCGGCACCAACGACCTCACGCAGACCACCTACGGCATCAGCCGCGACGACGCGGCGAGCTTCCTCGGTCCCTACGTGGCGAAGGGCATCCTGTCGGTCGATCCCTTCGTCGCGCTGGACCAGGAAGGCGTCGGCGAGCTCGTCAAGATCGGCGTCGCGCGCGGCCGCAAGACGCGGGCTAAGCTCAAGGTCGGCATCTGCGGCGAGCACGGCGGCGATCCCGCTTCCGTCGCCTTCTGCCACAACATCGGCCTCGACTACGTCTCCTGCTCGCCCTATCGCGTGCCGATCGCCCGTCTCGCAGCGGCGCAAGCCGCACTCGGCAAGGCGATCGCCAGCCAGGCGTAAGCAGAACTAGAATGCTGGGATGAAAGAGGCGGGGCCAAAACCCCGCCTCTTTTTCGTTTTCGCGATGCTCTCGCCAACCCGTCATGGCGAGCGCAGTGAAGCAACCCAGAATCTCTCCACGGCGGCAGCCTGGATTGCTTCGTCGCAAGAGCTCCTCGCAATGACGAGGTGGAAGCTCGGACAACTAGGAACCACGCGCGCGTCCCGTAATGATACGCGCCAGCAAGAGTTCCTTCACCATTCGCGTTGACCGGTTGTTTACCGCTTCACGTGACGACGCATTTACCACCGTGCGCGATCACCCCGTGAAAACACCTGCAATCGCTTGAGTGTGCCGCACGCGCAACGCCGATTAACGCCCCGGCAACCTAAATTGGATACTTACGATAAAGATCGAATTGCACGGATGTACTGCGTTTCGATTTTTCTGGCGTAAGCGTAGCGTGAGCGTATCGATGTCTGTGTTGCGTAACCATCCGAAGGGCGCGCGGTTCGCGTCCTTCGGCATCGGTCTCTGCATCTTCGCATTGATGCCGAGAGAGACCGGCTATCAGGATATTGCTTCTCTGCTGGCGCGCCAACCCGGCGTCGCCGAGCGTTGGCAGAAGCAGGTGTTCTCCGCGGCGTCCTCGATCCAGCTCGCCACCTACAGTTTTTCCCGCCCCATCGGCACCTCGGTTCCGCAGAGCGCGATGGTTCGCCTGGCAAGCCTCGATGGCCGCGACGTCACCGGCGCGATCAGCCGCAATCCGGCGCTGCAGGCTGCGCCGCGCTACCAGGCTTCCGACTTTCCCAAGGTCGATCGCTCCATGAAGGGTGATCGCCTCGCCACCGTGACACCGACCGAGACTCCCGAAGCGCCCGCTGCGGCACCGGCGCAGCAAGATCCCACGACGTCGAACAGCTCGGTGTTCGGCGCCAAGACCGCCGCGCTGCCGCAGGCGATGTCGCCGGAATCCGCAGCCGCGCTCGATCCCGAACTCCAGGAAGCGCTCCGCGCGCCACCGCTGCCGCAATACACCAATGCCCCGCGGGCCAGCGACGCCGCGCGCGCGTTCGCGGTGCAGCCGCTCGAGGCGCTTAAGCGGACCACTGCGCCGACGACGCCGGTGCGGGATCCCTTCAGCGTCAAGACCTCCAACCTGTTCTTCGGCAGCTCCTCGCTCGGCGGCAATCTCGAAAGCATCGAGAGCTGGCAGCCCGGCGCCGAGCCGCTCATCGTGATGCCCGATCCCGACATGAAGGTGACGGCCTCGCTGTCGCCGCCCACAGTGGACATCGCCAAGGATATCGAGAGCGGCGAGAGCGTCGCGCCGAAGGGCGAGGTCAACGCCGACAACCAGCGCGCCAGATCGCCGGCGGAGCGTCTCGCGCTCGACGACAAGTCGCGCGCGAAATCCGAGAAGTGCCTTGCGGAAGCCGTCTATTTCGAGTCGCGCGGCGAAGCCGTGCGCGGCCAGATGGCCGTCGCGCAAGTCGTGATGAACCGCGTGTTCTCCGGCAAATATCCCGACACCGTGTGCGGAGCGGTCTATCAGAACAAGCACCGTCATCTCGCCTGCCAGTTCACCTTCGCCTGCGACAACAATGCCGATGTGATCCGCGAGCCCGAGATGTGGGAGCGCGCCAAGAAGATCGCGAAGGCGATGCTCGACGGCCAGATCTGGCTGCCCGAGGTTGGCAAGTCCACGCACTATCATGCCTACTGGGTGCGCCCGTCCTGGGTCGCCGAGATGAAGAAGATGTACAAAACCGGCGTCCATACCTTCTACCGCCCGCGCGCCTGGGGCGACGGCAGCGAGGAACCGAGTTGGGGCACCCCGGCCCAGACCGCCGCGCTGTCGGCCGAGCTGGCGCAGGAAGCAAAGAGCTCCGCCGAGATGGGTAATACTGAGCGGCGGTAGTTAGTCCACTGCGTCATGGCCGGGCTTGTCCCGCGGCCATCCACGTCTAACTATGCCGAACGAAGAACGTGGATGCCCGGGACAAGCCCGGGCATGACGATCTCGCGCCACATCAAGCCTCGATATCCAGCGCGCAATCGAAGTTCGGCGCCGAATGCGTCAGCGCGCCCGCCGAAGCGTAGTCAACGCCGGTCGCCGCGATGGCCGCGATCGAGTCCAGCGTGACGCCGCCTGATGCCTCCAGCTTGAGACGACCCTCGTTGACCCTGACGGCCTCGCGCAATGTCGCAAGGTCCATGTTGTCGAGCAGCACGGCGTCGGCAAGTCCGGTATCGAGCACCTCGCGCAATTGCCCCAGCGTATCAACCTCTATCTCGATCTTGACGAGATGGCCGGCATGGGCGCGGGCGCGTTCCAGCACCGCACCGATGCCGCCGGCGACCGCGATGTGGTTGTCCTTGATCAGGATCGCATCGTCGAGGCCGAAGCGGTGATTGAAGCCGCCGCCGCAGCGCACGGCGTATTTCTCCAGTGCCCTCAGTCCGGGCGTGGTCTTGCGCGTGCAGCAGATGCGCATTTTCGTGCCTTCGGTGCGGGCGACATAGTCGGCCGTGAGCGTCGCGACGCCCGACAGGCGGCCGACGAAATTCAGCGCGGTCCGCTCCGCGGTGAGAATGGCGCGCGCAGGGCCCGAGATCGTCAGCACCTGCTGTCCGCGGACAACGCGTGCGGCGTCACGGACATGCGCGCGCACGTCGATGTCGGAGGAGAGTTTTTGCAATGTCGCGAGTGCCAGCGGCAATCCGGCGATCACGCCGGACTGGCGCGCGACCAGAATGGCTTGCGCCCTGGTCGCTTCCGGGATTGTCGCCAGCGAGGTGATATCGCCGGCGCGGCCGAGGTCCTCGTCGAGTGCGCGCTGCACCGCTTCGTCGATCGCAAGCGGCGAGAGAAAGGCGTCGGGGTTGAGCAGTGAGGTCGGGGTGATCATGGGGACTCCATCAAGCGATCATGGGTTGCGCAACGCGCGGCAGGAAGTTCAGGCTTTCCGCGATCTCGCGCGCCGCCGTGAGCGTCGTCATCGTTCGCTGCGCCAGCGCTGGGACGTCAGCGGGATGGTCGGAGCGGAAATGCGCGCCGCGACTCTCGCGCCGGCTCCACGCCGAGGCGGCAACGAGCAGGGCCGAAATCGCCATGTTGCGGAGCGCGATGCTCGTCGCCTCGCGTTCGAGCGCAGCGAAGTGGTGCACGGCCTCGGTGAGGCCGTCGCCCTCGCGGATCACGCCGACATGCGCGCTCATCATTGCGCGCAGCCGCTTCCCGGCCAGAGCATCCGCCGTGCCGCCGCGCGGTGTCACCAATGCGTCGGGGAGGCGGGCAGGCGCGGGGATCGAGCAGCCGGCGATGTCGTCGGCAATGCGCGCGGCGCAGACCACGGCTTCGAGCAACGAATTCGAGGCGAGCCGGTTGGCGCCGTGCGCGCCGGTCGACGACACTTCGCCACCGGCCCAGAGCCCATCGATCGAGCTGCGGCCGCGTCCGTCCACCGCGATGCCGCCCATGTGGTAATGCGCGGCGGGCGCAATGGGGATGACTTGCGTGGCCGGATCGATGCCGGCGGCGATGCAGCTCGCATGCACGGTCGGAAATTTGTCGGCGAAGCGGGCGCCCAGCGCCTGCCGCGCATCGAGGAAGGCGCCGCGCCCGGCCGCAATCTCGGCGAATACGCCGCGCGCCACGATGTCGCGCGGCGCAAGCTCCGCGAGCGGATGACGCGCAATCATGAAACGCTCGCCATTGCCGTTGATCAGCGTCGCGCCTTCGCCACGCAGTGCTTCGGTCGCGAGCGGTGCCGGATCGCGGCCGACCATGATGGCAGTTGGATGGAACTGCACGAATTCCGGATCGGCGATCACGGCACCGGCACGCGCGGCGATGGCGAGGCCGGAGCCGCTGGCCTCGAGCGGATTGGTGGTGACGGCATAGAGATGTCCAATGCCGCCGGTGGCAAGCACCACCGCGCGCGCAGCGAGCAGGAACGGCCGTGCCGCGGGATTGCCGGCTTCGCGCAATTGTAGACCGGCGACGGTACCGTTCTCGGTCAAGAGGACTTCGGCGACGAGCCCTTCGATGACGCGGATCGAGGGCGTGCGACGTACCGCTTCGCTCAAGGCCGCGATGATCGCGGCACCGGCACCATCGCCTCGCACATGCACGATGCGCCGGGCCGAATGTGCCGCTTCGCGCCCCACGGCGAGCCTGCCTTCGAGATCGCGATCGAAGGGGACGCCATAGCTCAAGAGATTGTGGATGCGCGGCGCGGCCTCGCGCGCGATCCCAAGTGCGACCGCCTCGTCGACGAGGCCGCCGCCGACCGCGATGGTGTCGGCGGCGTGGGCTTCGGGCGTGTCGCCCTCGGCGACCGCCGCGGCGATGCCGCCTTGCGCCCATGCGGATGATGCGCCCTGTCCGAGCGGCGCGGCAGAGATCAAGGTCACCGGCCGCGGCGCGAGCTTCAGCGCGCAGAACAGTCCGGCAAGGCCGCCGCCGACGATGACGATGTCGTCGGTGCGGGTGAGGTTGTGGATGGTGGTGGTCATCGTTCTCTCCATTCACTCCGCTGTCGTCCCCGCGAACGCGGGGACCCATAACCCCAGGGCGCAGTTGTCGCGAGATGGTCACTCCGGGTCTTCGCCAAACCACTGCCCGTGGTTATGGGTCCCGGATCTGCGCTTCGCTTGTCCGGGACGACAGCTGGGTGTGACGCTGCATGCGTTGTTAGTTCTTCAGATTGATCATCCGCTCGACCGAGCGCCTTGCGCGATCCGCAAGCGCGGGATCGATCGTCACCTCCTCGCGGAGCGTCAGCAGGCTGTCCAAAATGTTCGCGAGCGTGATGCGCTTCATGTGCGGGCAGAGATTGCAGGGGCGCAGCATCTCCACGTCAGGCAGCTCGGCGCGCACATTGTCGGCCATCGAGCATTCCGTGATCATCACCAGCCGCCGCGGCCGCTTTTCGCGCACCCAGTTGATCATGTGCGCGGTCGAGCCGGTGAAGTCGGCTTCCGCCAGCACGTCCGGCGGACATTCCGGATGCGCGATGATCTGGACGGACGGATCGGCTTCGCGAAAGGCGCGCAGCTCTTCGCCCTTGAAGCGCTCGTGCACCTCGCAGGCGCCCTTCCAGGCGATGATCTTCACGTCGGTCTTCGAGGCCACGTAAGTGGCGAGATAGCGATCGGGCAGGAAGATCACGGTTGGCGCGTTCAGGCTCTCGACCACCTGCACCGCGTTCGAGGACGTGCAGCAGATATCGACCTCGGCCTTCACCTCCGCCGAGGTGTTGACGTAGGCGACGACAGGCACGCCCGGAAATTTTTCGCGGAGCAGCCGAACGTCGGCGCCGGTGATGCTGGCGGCTAGCGAGCAGCCGGCGCGCGAGTCCGGGATCAGCACCGTCTTGTCCGGGTTGAGCAGTTTTGAGGTCTCCGCCATGAAGTGCACGCCGCACTGGACGATGACATTGGCCTCCACCTTGGTGGCTTCCACCGCGAGCTGCAGCGAGTCGCCACCGATGTCGGCGACGCAGTGGAAGATCTCCGGCGCCTGGTAGTTGTGCGCGAGGATCACCGCGCCCCGCGCGCGCTTCAGCTCGTTGATCGCCTTGATCGTCGGCGCCATCAGCGGCCACTCGATCGGGGGGATGACGTGCTTCACGCGCTCATAGAGCGGGGCGGTGGCGCGTTCGACCTCCGCCGTCCATTCCAGCGAGGGCGTCGGCAGCGCGCGCGCTGTGGGCGCCGGTGCGGAGCGGGGAGAGGAGGCGAGATGGCCCTGCGGCCGGTTGGCAAAATCGTCTGGACCGTAGATTTCAGTGATCGGCATCAAAACCTCCCTCGCATGTCATTTATACTCAATATGAGTATATGTAGGGCCTGAGTAAATCCGGCAGGGGCCGGAGCGGGTTTCATCGAATCTCATATATGCTCAACATGAGTAAATCAAAAATAGCACGCTCTGCCGAAGACGGCTAGGTCCTGCCGCACACAATCTCGTCAGATCGTCGTCCGACGCGTCGGGCGAGGCCAGATTGGAACGCAATGCTCCCGCGGCAGCCCCTCGTGGAATGCAACCGTTTTTGATTTGGGATTTTAATGCAAATGCATTAAATGACGCGTTCGCGGCCGCCTCTTTGCGAATCCGCCAATGACAGACGGGGAATACCATGTCGACATCAGTGGGCGAACTCGCTCCGGCCTCACGTTCCTCCAACTGGCGTACCCCCGCCGTCATCATTTTGTGCGGCTGCGCGATCGGCATGCTCGGCTTTGGCCCGCGCTCGGCGCTCGGTTTCTTCGTGCAGCCGATGAGCCATGAATTCTCCTGGGGCCGCGACGTGTTTGGCCTCGCCATCGCCTTTCAGAATTTGCTGTGGGGACTGGGCCAGCCCATCGCCGGCGCGGTCGCCGATCGCTTCGGCCTGTTCCGGGTGATGTGCGTCGGCGCGCTGCTCTATGCCGGCGGCCTCTTGCTGATGCGCTATTCCTCGACGCCGCTGTCGCTCAACATCGGTGCCGGCGTCATGGTCGGCTTCGGACTCGCCGGCTGCTCGTTCAATCTGGTGCTGTCGGCATTCACCAAGCTGCTGCCCGCCGAGAAGCGCGGCCTCGCGCTCGGCGCCGGCACGGCGGCGGGTTCGTTCGGCCAGTTCCTGTTCGCACCGATCGGCGTCGCGTTGATCGACAGTTTCGGCTGGCAGCAGGCACTCTCCGTGTTCGGCTTCCTGATGTTGCTGATCATCCCGCTGTCACTGGCGCTCTCGACGCCGCCGGCCGCAGCGACGGCCAATGCGACGCCGGCGGATGAGCAGACCATCACCAGGGCACTCGCCGAAGCCTTCGGTCACCGCTCCTATGTGCTGCTGGTGCTCGGCTTCTTCACCTGCGGATTCCAGCTCGCCTTCATCACCGTGCATCTGCCGGCCTTCCTGGTCGATCGCGGCATCTCGACGCAAACCGGAGGCTGGGTGATCGCGGCGATCGGCCTGTTCAACATCATCGGCTCGCTCAGCGTCGGCTATCTCCAGAACTCGCTGCCCAAGCGCTACATCCTCTCGGCCATCTACTTCACGCGTGCGCTCGCGACCCTCGCCTTCATCTCGTTCCCGATCACACCGTTCTCGGCGATCGCGTTCGGTGCGGTCTCCGGCCTGACCTGGCTGTCCACGGTGCCGCCGACCTCGGCGCTGGTGGCGCTGATGTTCGGCACGCGCTGGCTTGCGACGCTGTATGGCTTTGCCTTCGTCAGCCATCAGGTCGGCGGCTTCCTCGGCGTCTGGTTAGGGGGCATCGTCTTCGAGCGCTTCGGTTCCTATACGCCGATCTGGTGGCTCTCGATCCTGTTCGGCGTGCTTTCCGCGCTGATCAATCTTCCGATCGTGGAGAAACCTGTCGTTCGGGCGGTTGCGCAGCCTGTGTGATCGGCTAAACATCCCCGACAAACAAGTCAGGGAGTTCAGTCGTGGCCACATTTAAGGCGATCCGGATCGACAAGGCGGACAAGGGCACCACCGCCGCGCTGACGCAGTTCGATGAAGCCGAGCTGATGGACGGCGACGTCACCGTCCGCGTGGAATGGTCGACGCTGAACTACAAGGACGGCCTCGCGCTCACCGGCAAGGCGCCGGTGGTGCGCCGCTTCCCGATGATCGCCGGCATCGACTTCGCCGGCACGGTCGAGCAATCCTCGCATCCGCAATGGAAGGCCGGCGACAAGGTCGTCTGCACCGGCTGGGGCATGGGCGAGACCCATCTCGGCGCCTATGCCGAGATGGCGCGGGTGAAGGGCGACTGGCTGGTGGCCTTGCCGCAAGGCCTGTCGGCACGCGATGCCATGGCGATCGGCACCGCCGGCTTCACTGCGATGCTATCGGTGCTGGCACTGGAGAAGCACGGTCTCTCGCCGAAGAGCGGCCCTGTGGTGGTGACGGGCGCCGCCGGCGGCGTCGGCTCGGTCGCGATCGCCGTGCTCTCGAAGCTCGGCTACCACGTCATCGCTTCGACCGGCCGCGCCTCGGAGGCTGACTATCTGAAGCACCTGGGAGCAGCCGAAATCATCGACCGCAACGAATTGTCGGCGCCGGCCAAGCCGATCGCAAAGGAGCGCTGGGCGGGTGGCGTCGACAGCGTCGGCTCGACCACACTGGCGAATCTGCTGTCGATGACGAAATACGGCGGGGCGATCGCGGCCTGCGGCTTGGCCGCCGGCCTGGACCTGCCGTCGTCTGTCGCACCTTTCATTTTGCGCGGGGTGTGCCTTCTCGGCATCGATTCCGTGATGTGCCCGATCGAGCCGCGGAAAGCCGCGTGGCAGCGCCTGGCGTCAGATCTGGATCGGACCAAACTAACTGAAATCACTCACGAAATCCCTCTTGATGAGGTGCCGGAGTGGGGCGCGAAAATCCTGGCGGGCCAGGTCCGCGGTCGCATCGTGGTAAAAATTGTCTAACGGCGTTCAGACTTTACCAACCAAGCTGCTTCAATGTCGCCATGGTTAGTATGGTAAGCAGCGGGTAAAGAGATAAGGCATCGCCCGCTGCGGGGGTTAGTTCGGAGTTGAGCATGCTTGCGCGTATTGTGTTGGGGGCTGTCACGGCGGCAGCAACGTTTGCGCCGGCCCTTGCCGGAGGCATGAACGCCGACGAGGCGCGTCGCTTCGTGGCGGGCAAGGTGTTTGCCTTCACCTGTTTCGACGGCACCCGCGGCGCGGGCCGCATCCTAGACGATCTCGGCGCGGCCGGCGCGGTGCAGTTCTCCGGCGCGGGCCCGGTCAAGCATCTCCGCCTGCCGGGCAATACGCTCCAAATCCGTGGCCAGAACGTCTGCGCCTCGATCAAGGGCATTCCGTTCGAGCCGTGTTTCAACCTGGAAAAGACCGACGATCGCAGCTTCCGCGGCTCGGTGTCGGGGATGGGCTTCGCCTATTGCGACTTCCATCACCAGGGTGGCAACCAGATGCTGATGGCGCGCGCTGCGGCGCGTCCGCGCTCGCTGCACAGGACAGAGCACACCGGTTCCGTCGGCGCGACCAACACCGAAGTCGCCGCGCGCGTCGAGACGCCGCGTGTCGAGAGCAGCCGGCTCGAGCCGGTGAAGTCGGAGATCAAGTCGGAGCCCGCCAGGAACGAGGGTCCGCTGGAGCTGCGCCGTTCCACCCAGTGAGAGGGCTGCGCGGGACGGTCCGCGCACTTTGTCGTTGAAAATGTCCATCGAACGCCAAGCCGCCGCGCCGTAGTCATACGGACGGCGGCTTTCATGCGTTGGTAGCTGTTCGCGCCCCAGTTTGCGGACGGCCGGGGGGCGCGGCCCGATAAAAGGGTTCAACGATGTCGCTGTACTTTTTCCGCATCAGCACCGGTCGCTATTCCGGCGCCGCCGACCAGCCGTACGAGTTCGAGGATCGCACAGCCGCCTGGACCGAGATGACCGAGGTCTGCGCCAATCTGCTCGGCGGCATCGCGCGCGGCCTGAAGCCGAACGCCGAGTGGTGCATGGAGCTGCTCGACGAGGATAAGAAGCCGGTCTTTCGCATCAGCCTCGTCGGCGAGAGCGTAACGCAGCAGAGCGGGGCTCCTATCACTGCGTGTGATTAACCTGTTAAGCGCGCATACCGTGCTGAAATTCAAGGGATTTTCCTACCGATCCAGTAGTTGCCCGGAGGCTGCGTTAACCAAATTGGAATGGCGAACGCATACTTTTTGGACAAGGGCGATCAACGCCGAGGGCGGCTGGCAATGACCCGGCCGCGCATTCCCTAGGGGGAAGCATGCCCATGTTGAGCCTTGTTCAGAATTTGCGGATTGGGACCAAGCTGGCGATCTCATCGGCGCTCGGCATCCTCTTGGTCCTCGCGATGATCGCGGGTCAGGTGATCGGAAACGGCAACGTGCGCCGGTCCAGCCAGACGGCGTCCGAGCAGCAGGAGCTGGCGCGCGAGGCCGTCGAATCCAAGCTCGCGGCGCGCACCATGCAACTCGCCGCACGCGACATCCGCCTCGCCAATAATTCAGATGAACTGCAGAGGGCGCGCGACGCGCTGGTCGAACGCGCCGGTCATTTGGTGAAGGTTGCCGACGCAATGCTCACGCTCTCGCGCGTGCCGGAAAACCGCGCGAGGATAGAGAAGCTCAAGGTGCTCACGGCGAACTATCTCAAGGGAGCTCAGCAGCTCGCATCCGTGCGCGGTGCCGCCCTGGCTCTCACGGGCGAGGATGCCGCTGCTCGCCTCGCCAAGCTCGTCGATGAGGGGACGCGTCTCGCCCGCGAGGTCACGTTGCCGATCGCAGGCGAGATGGACCAGGCTGCCAATCAGATTGCCGACGTCGCCAGGCACAGAAGCGAAGAGGAGATTGCGGCCTCCGCGCGGGAGATGGCGTCCAGCGAGCACATCGCAATGATCATCGGCGCTTTCACGGCGCTCGTCCTCCTCGGCTCCTGGCTGATGTCGTTCCTGACCATCGCACGGCCGATCCGCGCGCTCACGGTGGCCATGGACAAGCTCGCCGGCGGCGACTTTTCCGTGGTGCTGCCCGGTCTCGGCCGCAGAGACGAGGTCGGTGGCGTCGCGTCGGCTGTCGAGAAGTTCAAGATCGTGTCCGAACAGAAGGCGCGCGAGGAGGCCGAGGCCAAGATCAGGCAGGATCAGGCTGCAGCCGCGCAACGCAAGGCCGAGATGTCCAAGCTGGCCGATGGCTTCGAGGCGGCGATCGGCGAGATCGTCGATACCGTGTCATCGGCCGCGACTGAACTGGAAGCGTCCGCGTCGACGCTCACGTCGACTGCGGCGCGCGGACAGGAGCTCACCACCATGGTTGCTGCCGCCTCCGAAGAGGCGTCCACCAACGTGCAGTCGGTGGCGTCGGCGACCGAGGAGCTGTCGTCGTCGATCACCGAAATCAGCCGCCAGGTGCAGGAATCCGCGCGCGTCGCAAGCGAAGCGGTCAGCCAGGCCCGCACCACGACCGACCGCGTCGGCGAATTGTCGAAGGCGGCGGCGCGGATCGGCGACGTGGTCGAGTTGATCAACACCATCGCCGGCCAGACCAATCTCCTGGCGCTCAATGCGACCATCGAAGCCGCGCGCGCCGGCGAGGCGGGCCGCGGCTTTGCCGTTGTCGCCTCCGAGGTCAAGGCGCTCGCCGAGCAGACTGCGAAGGCGACCGGCGAGATCGGCCAGCAGATCGCCAGCATCCAGACTGCGACCGAGTATTCAGTCGGCGCCATCAGGGACATCAGCGACACCATCGAGAAGCTGTCGGAGATCTCCTCGACCATCGCGGCTGCCGTCGAAGAGCAGGGCGCGGCGACGCAGGAGATTTCCCGCAACGTGCAGCAGGCGGCGGAGGGCACTCATCAGGTGTCGTCCAACATCACCGACGTGCAGCACGGCGCGAGCGAAACCGGCTCGGCGTCCACGCAGGTGCTGGCGGCGGCGCAATCGCTGTCCGGCGACAGCAACCGCCTCAAGCTCGAGGTCGGCAAGTTTCTCGGAACCGTGCGCGCCGCCTGACGCTGGCGTCTTTCGGCAGGTCCTGCTTGCAACCATCACGCGTGAATGCGTGGCGGCTGCTCGCGCACGTATTGCGACGCCGCGACCGTCGCGCGCAGGGTTAACCTTCCGGAAAAGCGGCGCAGTCATGATTGCCGCAATTTCCCGGATGCTGAGTCGTCCTTCGCGTACTGCGCCTCAATCGTTGGAGCACATTCATGAGTGGCATTTCCATTCGCCTCACTCACAAGGTCATGGCGATCGGACTGTTCGGCCTCATTGGGCTCGTCGCCTTCGGCACGATCTACCAGATTGGCAGCCTCTCTCAGGACACGTCCCGCGACGTTGCTGAAGACGCGCGCCGGCTGTCCGACCTGAACCAGCGGATCTCGCAGCAATTGCTCGAAGCGCGCCGCGCCGAGAAAGATTTCCAGCTCCGCCGCGATCAATCCTATGCGAAGCGTCACGCCGAACTTGCTTCCGACATTACCCGCAATCTTGATCGCCTCGGCAGCGCGGCGCGTGCGGCAGGATACGCGGCGGTCGGGGAAAAGGCGTCAGTGGTCCGCACCGGGTTCGAGAGATATGTGAGCGAATTTGCGGCCGTCGAGCAAGCAGAGGTCAAGCTTGGATTGAACGAGACCCTGGGGTTGTCAGGCTCGTTGCGCACGGCTGTGCACGATATCGAGACCAAGCTCAAGGAGATCGACGATCCCAGGCTCACCAGCGGCATGCTGACGATGCGTCGTCACGAGAAAGACTTCATGTTGCGCCGCGACCCGAAATATCTCGACGCCCTGAAGAAGACAGCGACGGAATTCTCCGGGCAAGTCGAGGCTTCGGCGATCCCGCCGGCCGTCAAGGCCGATATCGGCAAGAAGCTCTCCAAATACCAGGACGACTTCGTGGCGTGGGCAGTCGGCGCGCAGGATCTGGCCGCGCACGGCTCGGCAATGTCCAAGGAATTCCGCACCATCGAGCCCGTCCTCGACGAGATCGAAAAGAACGTCAGTCAGCGATACGACGCGGCGAAGGCCGCCGAAGAGTCGATGCGGGCCTCGATCAAGCTCTGGATGTGGGTCGCGCTCGGATGCTCCATCCTGCTGGTGGGCAGCGTGTCCTTTTTCACCGGGCGCTCGATCTCGACCGCGCTGATCGCCATGGTCCGCGCGATGACCGGTTTGGCGAAGGGCGACATGTCAGTCGCAATCCCCGGCGTCGGGCGCAAGGACGAGATCGGCGAGATGGCCGGCGCGGTCGCGGTCTTCAAGACCAACATGGCCGAGGCCGATCGGCTGCGCGCCGAGCAGGCCGAGGCGGACGCCCGTGGGCGCGCGCAGCGCAAGGCCGACATGCAGCGGCTCGCCGATACGTTCGAAGGCGCGGTCGGCGAGATCATCGAGACGGTGTCGTCGGCGGCCACCGAGCTCGAAGCATCGTCGAATACGCTGACCCACGCCGCAGAGCGCGGCAACGGGCTTGCCACCGCCGTAGCGGCGGCCTCGGAGGAAGCGTCCGCCAATGTGCAGTCGGTGTCGGCCGCGAGCGAGGAAATGACGTCATCGATCACCGAGATCAGCCGTCAGGTGCAGGAATCGGCGCGTGTCGCTGACGTCGCCGTCGGGCAGGCCAAGCGTACCAATGCGCGCGTCGCCGAGCTGACCAAGGCCGCTTCCCGCATCGGCGACGTCGTCGAGCTGATCAACACCATCGCCGCGCAAACCAACCTCCTGGCGCTGAACGCGACGATCGAAGCGGCGCGGGCGGGCGAAGCCGGCAAGGGCTTTGCGGTGGTCGCGACCGAAGTGAAGGCGCTTGCCGAGCAGACCGCGAAAGCCACCGGCGAGATCGGTCAGCACATCGGCGCGATCCAGTCCGCGACAGACGAATCCGTCGGCGCGATCAAGGAGATCGGCGACACCATCGCGCGGATGTCGGAGATCTCGTCGACCATCGCTGCTGCGGTGGAGGAACAGGGCGCCGCCACGCAGGAGATCTCCCGCAACATCCAGCACGCCGCGCAAGGTACTTCCGCGGTCTCGTCGAACATCGCCGACGTCCAGCGCGGCTCCGGCGAGACCGGGGCTGCCTCGGCGCAGGTGCATTCGGCCGCGCAGTCGCTGTCGCAGGAGAGCAACCGGCTCAAGAGCGAGGTCGCGCGCTTCCTGGAGTCGGTGCGGGCGGCCTGAGCGGCCGCCGACCGGTGCATGTGGCGGCGCGTCGTGGTTCGCGTCGCAGCCCGGTTGCGGAGAAAATAACGCCCGACGAGACCGACCCGTAGTTTTACGTAGGCTCCTGTTAACGCCTGCTTGCAATTATGGGGCGCAATCTCACGGAATAAGAACCAGCCAGCATTGTTGAACTGACTTCCGCCCTGTCGTCCGTCGCGACGACAGCGGCGCAGGTCATTTGTGCGTTGCTAGGTATTATCGGGATTTGTGTGATGTCGAAGTTGTCGATCGTCTTCAAGCTTCTGACCGTGCTGTCGGTCCTCGTTCTTTCGCTCGCCGGTGTCGGCGTGACGGCGATCGGCACCATGCAGAATATCAACGCTCACACGGTCGAGATTGCACAGAGCTGGCTGCCGAGCGTGCGCGCGCTCGGCTCAATGCGCGCCGACATCAACGAGCTGCGCGTCGCGCTCCGTTTGCACCTGATGCAGGACACCGCCGAAGGCAAGGAAGCCGCCGAGAAGCGCCTCGCCTCCCTGCGGGAGCGCATCGAGAAGACGCGCAAGGTCTACGAGCCGCTGATCACGGCCGCCGAAGAGCGCTCGCTCTACGAGCAATGGAGCAAGGCGTGGGGCGAATATCTGAACGGCGTGCAGGAGACCATGGCGCTGTCGCGCAAGAGCGTCGGCCGCTTCCCGACCGACGCCAACGAGATGTTGCAGACCAAGGTCGCCAAGATGGCTCAGGCCGCCGATCCCCTGCTTCAGAAGGGCATCGAGCTCAATAACCAGGGCGCCGAGCTGGAGACCAAGCAGGCGGCCGACAGTTACGCCACGATCTTCCGCGTGCTGGTCGGCATCATCGTGCTCTCGGTCGTGATCGCGATCGGCGCCGCCTATTATCTCGTGCGCGACGTCTCTCGCGGCATCGCCTCGATCATTCGTCCGATGCAGTCGCTCGGCCAAGGAGACCTCTCGGCCGAGGTGCCGCATCGCGGCGAGCGGACCGAGATCGGCTCGATGGCGGATGCGCTCCAGATCTTCAAGGAGGCACTGATCGCCAAGAAGGCCGCCGATGAGGCGGCTGCTCGCGACGCCGAGGCCAAAATCGAACGCGGCCGCCGCGTCGATGCCATCACGCGCAATTTCGAGGCCATGATCGGCGAGGTCGTCGAGACCGTGTCGTCGGCCTCGACCGAGCTCGAGGCCTCCGCGGCCACGCTGAGCGGCACGGCGCAGCGCGGCCAGGAACTCGCAACCGTCGTTGCGGCAGCCTCCGAGGAAGCCTCCACCAACGTCCAGGCGGTGGCGTCCGCCTCGGAAGAGCTGTCGTCCTCGATCACCGAGATCAGCCGCCGCGTGCAGGATTCGGCGCGGATGGCCGCGGAAGCCGTCGAGCAGGCGGCGCGGACCAATGACCGTGTCAACGCGCTGTCGCAGGCGGCCTCCCGCATCGGCGACGTCGTCGAACTCATCAACACCATCGCCGGCCAGACCAACCTCCTGGCGCTGAATGCGACCATCGAAGCGGCGCGCGCCGGCGAAGCCGGTCGCGGCTTTGCCGTCGTCGCCTCCGAGGTCAAGGCGTTGGCCGAGCAGACCGCGAAGGCCACCGGCGAGATCGGCGCGCAGGTCTCGGGCATCCAGGCCGCAACGCAGGAATCCGTCAGCGCCATCCAGGAGATCGGCGGCACCATCGAGCGGTTGTCCGAGGTGTCATCGGCCATCGCCGCCGCTGTCGAGGAGCAGGGCGCCGCGACGCAGGAGATTTCGCGCAACGTCCAGCAGGCCTCGCTCGGCACGCAGGAAGTCTCGTCCAACATCACCGACGTGCAGCGCGGCGCGATCGACACCGGCTCGGCCTCGGGCGAAGTGCTCTCGGCGGCGAAATCGCTGGCGACCGACAGCACCCGCCTGAAGGTCGAGGTCGCGCAGTTCCTGGAATCGGTCCGCGCGGCCTGATCTTTACGCGCTCGCCTGCGGAGCCGGCGGCGGTGCGATCTGCCGCCGGAACAGGATGCGCTGGTAGAGCCAGCCGATCGCGACCAGCACGACGCCGAGGCACATGAACGACAGCGCGCGGTAGACGCCCGTCAGCGTCGACATGTCGATGACGAAGGCCTTTAGGATCGTCAGCGCGATGACGGCAGCCGAGGCCAGCCGCGCACGCTCCGAGTTGACGAGAATGCCGACGCCCAGCAACACCACGCCGAAGGCGAGCCAGCCGATCGAATAAGTGTATTGCTCGGCGCCCGTCGTCGCGCCGGTGGAGAGGATCGGGCCGTGATAGAAGCGGCGGATCTCCAGCGTGACATAGGCAAGCGCGAACACCAGCGCGCCACCGGCGATGGTGTTGGCGTAGACCTTGCCGCGCATCCCGACCACCGCGTAGGACAGCAGCAGCATCAGCACGGCCGGCAGCGCATAGCCGAGCAGCAGCAGGTTGAACACGGCGCCGCCGACGTCGATGTGCCAGATCAGCGGGTTCTCCAGGATCAGGAGGCCGAACACGCTGATGAGCCCGCCGATCGCCGTCAACACGACCGCGCCGACATTGTGCACGATGCTGCGGCTGCGTAGCCGCAAGCGCTCCAACCCGATCGCCATCGCGAGCGTGACGCAGACTTGCAGCGCGAATTCGAGCAGCGACGGCGGCGAGGTCATCCGGCCATTGGTCGCAAAGTGCCGGATCTCCATGAAGGCGAGCAGCGCGGTGAACAGGATCGCCGCGGTTTCGACCATGCGCAGCGGCGCATCGTCGGCGCGGCGGCGCAGGAAGATGCTCGCGGCCCAGAACGAGGCCGCCGGCAGGCCATAGCCCCAGAGCAGCCAGTTGAAGATCGGCGTGGTCCCGACGGCGTCGCCGACGATGCGCGGATCATAGCCGATGCGCGCGGTGACGATGCCGGCGAAGATGGCGGCGAGCCAGCGCAGGAACGGGATCGGCCGCTGCATCGAGATCCAGGCGGTGCCGAGCGACATCAGCGCCAGCGCGATCGTGAGCCAGCCCTTTTCCAGCGCGAAGGTCAGCGCCAGCGCCAGCGCTCCGAGCGTGCCGGTCGCGAACAGGGCGGTCGACGTCGCCGCGCCCGGTCGATCTTCGCGGCGTGTAAGCGCTTCGGTCGCAGCACCGAAGGCGGCGGCAAGCAGCACCGCGAGGATCGCGAACGGGATCGAGCGGTCGAGATGGGCGATGCGGGCGTAGAGCGCGATGAGGATCGCGATCGGCGTAGCGACGGCTGCCGCCGACCACACCACGGGAATGATTGCCGAGTTCGAGCGGCCCTGCGCGAGGAAGCCGGCCACGCCGAAGCCGATGGCGAAGATCGCGGCCATCACCAGATGCAGCGTCACCGAGCTGTCGATCGCGGTCGGCCCGATACCGGACATCGCGCCGCCCGGCAGCACCAGCATATCAGGGTTGGCGCGCACGGCCCATTCGGCGAACACGATGAAGACGGTCGCTGCCGCCGCGCCGAGCGCGCCGGTGGCCGCCGGCGCACGCCAGGCGACGAGAAGCGTCGCGCCGACGAGAAGCGTGAACGCGATCAGGGCCAGATCCGCATGTGCGCTCGACAGCACGATCAGCATGGCGCCGAACAGGTAGGCGCCGAGCGAGCTCGATGAGACCGGCTCGATCTCGCCGTCCTCGATGCTGGGGCCGAACATGAAGCCGCAGACCACGAGCAGCGCGGCGAGCACGAAGCCTGCAATGGCATGGAAGGCGTGCGGCGCGACCTGGACCTGCTCGGTGTCGAGACCCGGGAAGATCCAGAGCACGGCAAAGGCGATCGTCGTGACCGCGAGCCAGCGCCACAGCCGGATGCGCGCGAGGCCGAAGCTCGCGGCAGTGACGATGGCGAGGTAGATGTAGAGCGCCCAGTAATCCGGCTTGCCGCTGGAGACGAGGAGCGGCGTCACGAAGGCGCCGACCACGCCGAGGCCGGCCAGCGCCGGCCCGTGCAGCAGCGCGGCGGCGAGCGTGCACATGGCCACGATGCCGAGCAGCACGAAGGCGGTGGCGGGCACGAGGAAGCCATAGAGCGCATAGGCGGCATAGATGGTCGCGAACGCTACCGCCGTACCCGCGGCGGTGAGAATCGCCGGGATGTTGGCGATCGGCAGCGCCTGGATGTTGGAAATGCTTTCCTTGCGCCGCGACCACTCGCCGGCCCCGAGCAGCGCAGCTGCGAACAGGCCGCCCAGGAACACGCGCACGCCCGGGCCGAGCAGGCCGGCCTCGATCGAATAGCGCACCATGAAGAAGCCGCCGAGCGCGAGCGCAAGGCCGCCGATCCACACCACCCAGCGGGTGCCGAGCTGCTCCTCGAAGCCGGGGGCCGCGGCCGGCACCGGAGGTGGTGCGGCAGCCGCGGGGCTCGCTTCGAGCGGCGGCGGTGAAAGTTCTTCGGTGACGAATGGAGGCGGCGCCGCTTCGGCTTCGGGCGCAAGCGGCGGCGGCTCGGCGGCCGTCGTCGCGGGCGCGGGGGCCTGCTCCTGCACGGGCATGAGCGGCGGCGGCTGCACCTGCCGCTGCGCGTAGAACATCTCTTCGAGCGAATTCAGTCGCCGGCGCAGCTCGGCCGCCTGGCTGGAGGCCTTGATCGCGATCAGGAAGGCGGCGATCGCAATGATCCACGCAAAGACGTCAAACGGGCCGTCGAACATAAAGCCTCCAGGCGACCGGCGGGCAGGGGCCGGTCACGTAATATGTCGGGTTAACGCCGGGAGCGCACGCGCAAGCCCGGCGCGGGCCGCTCCTGGAGCACGTCGCGCCGGAAGCGATAGAGCGCCGCCGGCCGTCCGCCCGTCTGTGTCGACATCACCCCGGTCGGTTCGACCAGGGCTTCCATTTCGACCAGGCGGCGGAAATTCTGCTTGTGCAGGTGCCGGCCGGAGATTGCCTCGACCGTATGCTGCAGTTCGGTAAGTGTGAATTCAGGCGGCAAAAGTTCAAAGACGACAGGACGATACTTCAGTTTTGCCCGCAGCCGCGCGATCGCCGTGGCGAGAATCCGGCGGTGGTCGAACTGCATCGAGGTCCCGAGCGGGGGAAGCGTCTTGCGCGCTAATGCCGCAGGGCGGCCGTCGCGTCGCGCTTCCTCGACCAGCCCGGCCTCGTACAAGAGCTCGTAGCGGTCGAGCACGCGCTCCTCGTCCCAGGCCGCCCCGTCAAGGCCGAAATAGAACCGCACGCGATCCTTGCGCGGCAGCGCGCGCGTCGTCTCCGGCGTCTCCTCCGCGGCCCATTCGGTCAGCGCGGGAATGATGTCGCGGGCGATGATCGCAGGCGGCTCCTCGCGCCGGTCTTCCCAAGGGAAGAAGCGATACCATGGCGCGAAGCTCGCCGCGTTTGCCGCAAGCTCGCCGTCCGCCGCGCGCGTCAAGGCGAGATAGCCGATCGACACCATATGCGCGCCGGTGTCGCCGGCCTCGGCATGGCGGCCGCGATCGCCGAAGGTGTAGAGCTGCTCGACATAGCCGAGCCGCAAGCCTGCCTGTTCCTCGACCCAGGCGCGCAGGCCGATGTCGAAGGTGCGATGCGCGAGCGCGTCGAACGGGCCGAACGGCAGGCCGGCAAGCCCGTCACTGCCGCGCGCGGTGAGGATCAGCGGCTCATGCCCCTCGATCGCGACGATCGCCGCGGTCAGGCCGATCTCGATCGGCGTCAGCAGCGTCTCGGTCATGTGATATGGCGCGCAGCTGTTGCCACAAACTCGTCATGCCCGGGCTTGTCCCGGGCATCCACGTTCTTCGTACCGCGCGAAAGTTCGTGGATGGCCGGGACAAGCCCGGCCATGACGCAGCATCTGCGATGTGGCGCAGCTGTCATTCGAGCTCGATCACGAAGGGACGGCCCTCGACCATCATCGCGCCCGGGCCGATCTCGTCGAGCGCGCGCAGCATGCGGCCGTTGCGTCCCAGCGCACGGTCGGCAAGGCCGACGATGCGCCGGTTCGGCGAGGCGATCGGCGAGGCCGCGCGGATCTTCCTGGCGATCTCGAGCTCGTCGCGGTTCGGATTGAGTGCACAGACCGCCGCAAACGCGCTCGCGGTGGAGCGGCTGATGCCGGCATAGCAATGCACCACTAGCGGCGCGCTGCGGTCCCAGCCGCGCACGAAGTTCAGCACCTGATCGATATGGGTCTCGGACGGTGCGACGAAACCGTCCATCTCCTCGGTGATGTCGTCCATCGACACCTTCAGATGGTTGGCGGGCAGCACGGACACCGGCCGTGCCACCTGTTCGACATTGGCCATCACGGTCAGCACGTGGCTGGCCCTGGTGAGGCGGACGGTTTCGGGAAGCGCGGCGAGGGAACAGACGTGGATCATGACGGACCTTTTTGCCGCGATTATAGCCGGTGCCGTAGGGTGGGCAAAGCGACATGTCCGCCGTAGCTCGAAGAGCGAAGGCGGAAGCGTGCCCACCACCTTTGTCGCAAAAGCGAAAGGACGTGGGCACGGCGCAAGCGCGCCTTTGCCCACCCTACGAAGGGATGATGCTCACGCGAACACCGCGCCAAACCGTTCCAGAAACTGCTTCTCGGCCCGGGCCGCCGTCCACGGCGTCAGATAGTCGCGCCGGACGCTGTCGGAGAGGCCGGGATCCTTGCCGAACAGGCGCCGTGCCTCGCTCTCGCTGAAGCCGGCAAGCTCGGTCGCTTCGAGGTAAGCCGCCCCGCGATCGGCGGCCTTGATCGCCAGCGTGACCTCCTCGGGCAGCACCGGCGGCAGGCCGAAGCGGATATGGATGGCGCCGAGCAGGCGTTTCTCGACCACCTTGTAATGGCCGTCGAGCACGGCCTTGAACGGCGAGATCATGTCGCCGATGACATATTCGGGCGCATCATGCAGCAGCGCTGCGAGCCGCATGCGCTGGTCAACGCGCGGCATCTCGTGCCGCATCACGGTTTCCACCAGCAGCGTGTGCTGTGCAACCGAGAAGATGTGTGTGCCAACGGTCTGCCCGTTCCAGCGCGCGACGCGCGCCAGTCCATGCGCGATGTCGGCGATCTCGACGTCGAGCGGGGAGGGATCGAGCAGATCGAGCCGCCGTCCCGACAGCATGCGCTGCCAGGCGCGGGACGCCACGTCGCGTGCGGTCTTCTTGGCCGTCATTTGACCTTGAGGCGCGGCTTGCGCTGCGTCTTGCTGCAGCTGGCGTGACAGTGGCAGTCGACGAGGTGGTCGTTGACCATGCCGGTCGCCTGCATGAAGGCATAGACGATGGTCGGGCCGACGAATTTGAAGCCGCGCGAGGACAGATCCTTCGAGATTTGCACCGACAGCGGCGTCGAGGCCGGCACGCTCGCCGTGGTCTTGAAATGATTGACCTTGGGCCGTCCGTCCATGAAGTCCCACAGCAGTTTTGAGAAGCCCGGGCCTTTCTCCATGATGTCGAGATAAGACTTCGCGCTCGCGATCGTGCCGTCGATCTTGGCACGGTTGCGCACGATGCCGGCATCGTTCATCAGCGCGTGCACCTTCTTCGCATTGTAGCGCGCGATCTTCTCCGGCTGGAAATCGTCGAAGGCTGTGCGGAAATTGTCGCGCTTGCGCAGGATCGTGATCCAGGACAGGCCGGCCTGGAAACCGTCGAGGATCAGCTTTTCGTACAGCGCGCGGTCGTCATACTCCGGCACGCCCCATTCGGTGTCGTGATAGGCAACGTAGAACGGATCATCGCCCGGCCAGGGGCAACGGGTCTTTCCGTCGGGATGCAGACGAGGGGCTCGGCTCATGCGGTGGGCTGCTTCGCTGGAATACGGACGACGTCAGGTTCTGCCAGCTTCAAGGCGAGGCCGCCTGCGGTGAGGGGTTGGCCGGCATCGAGCGCGTCTGCGACACGGTCGATGCGCACCAGGGCAATGCCCTTGCCGCCTGATGTCGAGCCGATGGTGCCGACCGGCTTGTCGCCGGCGAGAATGGTTGCGCCGGCCTCGGGCGAGGGGCCGTCGAGCAGCACCTTCACGCTGCGGGTGCGCGCGGTGCCGCGATGCTGCATGCGCGAGACGACCTCCTGGCCGACATAGCAACCCTTGTCGAAGTCGACGCCGGCAAGGCGGTCCATGTTGGTCTCGTGCGGAAACGCATCGCTGTACATGAAATCAAGCCCGCCGCGCGGCACGCCGAGCGCGATGCGGTGCGCCTCGTAGTCGGTCGCCTCGACCAGCTCGGCCCCGATGAGGTCGGAGAGCTTCTCCTTGAGATCTTCGGGGATCAGGATGCGATAGCCGAGCGTTTCGTTGCGCGGATCAGTGAAGGCAAGATCGGGCTGCGCCGCAGGCTGGCCGTCCCAGGCCGCGAGCACGCCGAGATCGAGGTTTTCCACCGTGACCTTGGCGCGCAGCTTGTAGAATTTCAGCTTGGTGGCGAAGCTCTCGGCCAGCGCCTTGGGGCAGTCGATCAGGAACCCGCCGCCGTGACCCGCGGGGACTTCCGTGATCAGGAAATCCACGATGATCTTGCCCTGCGGCGTCAGCAACGCGCCGAATCGCCCCAGCCCCGGTTTCAGCCTGTCGAGGTCGGTCGTGACCAGGCCGTTGAGGAAGTTGCGCGCATCCTCACCCGCGACCTTGACCACGCCCCGGTCGGGAAGAAACGCTGATTTCATGCGAAAATCTCTTGCGACATGTTGCTCCGGAACGTAAGCCCGCGAGGCATAAACGACAAGACCTCGAGCCCTGCGCTTGGGGATGACAAGGGCCTTCAGCCATGACCCAGCGTTTCGATGTGATCCTCAAAGGCGGCACCGTCGTCAACCAGGACGGCGAGAATGTTCGCGATATCGGCATCACCGGCGGCCGCATCGCCGAGCTGGGCCCATTATCGCAGGCCTCGGCCGCGGAGGTCATCGACTGCAAGGGCCTGCACATCCTGCCCGGCGTGATGGACACGCAGGTGCATTTCCGGGAGCCCGGGCTGGAGCAGAAGGAAGACCTCGAGACCGGTTCGCGCAGCGCCGTGATGGGCGGCGTCACCGCCGTGTTCGAGATGCCGAACACCTCGCCATTGACGGTGACGGAGGCCACCTTCACCGACAAGGTGAAGCGCGCGCATCACCGCATGCATTGCGATTTCGCCTTCTTCATCGGCGGCACCCGTGAGAACGTGCAGGACCTTCCGGTGCTGGAGCGCGCGCCGGGCTGTGCCGGCGTCAAGGTGTTCATCGGTTCCTCCACCGGCGCGCTGCTGGTGGAGGACGATGAGAGCCTGCGTCGCATCTTCCAGGTGATCCGCCGCCGCGCGGCTTTCCATGCCGAGGACGAATACCGCCTCAACGACCGCAAGTCGCTGCGCATCGAGGGCGATCCGCGCTCGCATCCGGTGTGGCGCGACGAGACCGCGGCGCTGATGGCGACGCAGCGCCTCGTCAAGCTCGCGCACGAGACCGGAAAGCGCATCCACGTGCTGCACATCTCGACCAAGGAAGAGATCGAGTTCCTGCGCGACCACAAGGACGTCGCCTCCTGCGAAGCGACGCCGCACCATCTCACGCTGGTAGCGCCCGAGTGCTACGAGCGGCTCGGCACGCTGGCTCAGATGAACCCGCCGGTGCGCGGCGCCGATCACCGCGCCGGCATCTGGCGCGGCATCGAGCAGGGCATCATCGACGTGCTCGGCTCCGACCACGCCCCGCATACGCTGGAGGAGAAGCAGAAGACCTATCCGGCCTCGCCCTCCGGCATGACCGGCGTGCAGACGCTGGTGCCCCTGATGCTCGATCACGTCAATGCGGGCCGGCTTTCTCTGGCGCGCTTCGTCGATCTCACCAGCGCCGGCCCTGCGCGCCTCTACAACATGGCCTGCAAGGGCCGCATCGCCGCCGGCTACGACGCCGATTTCACCATCGTCGATTTGAAGCGCAGCGAGACCATCACCAACAAATGGGTGGCGTCGAAAGCCGGCTGGACGCCCTATGACGGGTTGCGCGTCACGGGTTGGCCCGTCGGCACCTTCATCCGCGGCCGCCGCGTGATGTGGCAGGGCGAGCTGGTGACGCCCTCGCGGGGCGAGCCGGTGCGGTTTTTGGAGACGCTGAAGCAGTAGCTTGCCGCGCTCGTTGTGATCCGTCATCCTTGTAAGTCTCGAATCGCTGGATCGGATAGAGTGTCCGGTGCGGTAACGGACGGGAGACCGCTTCATCCAAGGGCTTTGAAGC
>NZ_FMAI01000072.1 GCF_900094605.1 Bradyrhizobium shewense
CTTTTGGTAAACAGGCATGCTCCCTGGCCATCGTGCCAGATCACCTTCACAAGATCGCTGCGGCGACCACGGAAGACGAACAGATGACCATTGAGCGGGTCTTTGTGCAGCACCTCCTGCACCTGGAGTGCCAACGACGGAAAGCCTCTGCGCATATCGGTGTAGCCTGTCGCGAGCCACACTCGCGCGCCTGTCGGAACCGGGATCATCGGCGCACCAGGGCATCGAGAACTCGACGTAGCGCGTCTCCATCAACCTCACCATCGACCCGGATGCGGTGTCCGCTACCAAGATCAAGCTCGATGATGCCCTGGCTATTCCGTCGACGCGCCGACGCCGTCGTCGATCGCGCTTCGGCCACATCCCGCGCCGGCACAGACGGCCCAATCTCGACCGGCACGAACGGCGCCACACTCGTCTCACCGTGCCTGCAAAGCTCTTTACGCCACCGGAACAGCTGGCTCACATGAAGGCCGGCCATGCGAGCCACCTCGGAAACAGTGGCTCCGGGCTCGAGCGATGCTGCAACTAGCCGCTCCTTCTCATCTCGCGACCACCGCCGCCGCCGCTATACCGATGTGATCACCTCTGCCCGCGATATCGTCATAGCGCTTCTCCTAGGATTACCCCTAGGACCTGCGGCGCTCGCCTCCGTCAATCAAGGCGGCCGCAAGCGGAGGCGTACATTATTTTTCCGTTTCGTCTCATTGGTCGTTTCGCCCCAATGCCGTCGATCTTGCGGTCGTTGGGCATGCGGCCACTGTCGCACCAAGTCGATACGGCCATCGCAGCGTCATCGCGACGTAGCGCGAGTATGAACACAGGCGGTGGCGCGACATCGACTGCGTTCCCTCGGCCACGGTTTAAGTGCGAAACAGTTCCCTACTTTATTGGCGCAAAAGTTGCGAAACCGAGGCCGCTAGGAACTCTAAGTGAACAATGGCGAAGCAAGAGTATAGCTCCGATGAAGTCGCGAACACACTCGTCGAGACAGAGTATAGTGTCGTAATACTAAGCGGATAGTGTTGTGCCCTTGATTAATGAGGTGACGTTGCCCTCCGGCAACGTCCGGGCAAAACTCTGCGTCCCGTGAAAACCCGCCAGCGTGACCGACGGGTTTTTAGCCTTGTGACGGCTCAGTTCGCTTTGATGGCGGAAAGGACGGCCTGCAAAGCGGTCTGGGGCGGATCATCCCAGATTGGATATCACGTCCCCGGGTGCCGCTCCCTTCGCAACTTAAGACGGGAGCCCAGTTCATAAAACCTCTGTCGCGGTCCCCCAACCAGATCTCTGAGCTGATACCGACTTGTTCGTGCTTGTTACCTTCACGAGACGCTCCCAAAGAACCGGTTGATGGCCGAGGCGAGCTTCTCGAGCAGGCCGGTGTGCCAGCTATCGCCGTGCCAGCCGCGTCTGGTGGTGACGTACTGGAGCAGCTCCAGCGTTCCGTGCTTCATCGAGGGCGGGACATTCACCAAGGCCCACGCCACCATGGTCTCCTCGTCCCGTCTGTGTCCATGTCTCGCTCTGCAATACGACGGCAGGCCGCTTGTTTTCAAAGCTCGATTAGCGTACTACACTTATTATGAAACCGTCAACGAAAAACGTAGTACGGAAACGTCCGGGCCGGCCGCCCACCGGTCAGGATCCAGTTACGGCTATCCGCTTGTCCTCGGAATTGCGGAAAAGCGTCGATGCCTGGGCGGCCAAGCAAGAAGACCTCCCCGGCCGCTCCGAAGCCATCCGCCGCCTGGTCGAGCTGGGGCTCGGCAGAGCCTTCTCAAGGCCTGCGACAAGGGCCGGTGGCGCCAGCGCTGATCGAGCCAAAGAACTTGCCGAAAAAACCATCGATCGCTTGGCCGATCCGGTGACTCCATCCGAAGAGAAGGTGGTTCGCAGGCGCAGGCTGGTGAAAGGGCCCTCGGAATTCCGGGAAGACCGTCTCGATCAACCCCGACCCAAAAAGAGATAGGGATGGACGCGCTCGCCGAGCTACTCCAGCCGGTGAGGCTTGGGCATTGGCTCATAATCGCGGGCGGCCTCTTCATTGTTCTCGGCGCCTTGGGCCTGATCGGACGGACTCGCCGAGTAAGCTCTGAAGTCGAGGAGGAGGTTACCTCCGACGCCAAATAGTAAATCTGGGGAGAAGGAAGATGATGAGGCCTGCGCTGATTCTCGCCACCGCCATTCTCGGCTTTTCGGCATCTGCCTACGCTCAAACTGCCGCGCCGAAGGCGACCGCGCCCCCCAAAGCCCGCGCGGCCAAGCCGCAAAAACAGCCGCTGGCCCCGATGGGTTGTAAGCTCGTGGGAATGGTGAGGGGGACCAAGCTTTGGGCAGGCGATTGTGTCACACCGTCGGAGCTCAGGGGTACTACACCCGCCGCCGAACCCGCCGCGCCGGAAACACCTCCCGAGCCACCTGACAAACAGTAGGCAGTCGAGATATCGCTGCGATGGAGCTTTTTGGGATGTCCGACCGAGAAACACGCACAGATGCGACGTTAAAGCGCGAAGCTACGGTCAAACAGCTATTGCGGCGCGCAGTCAAGCGTAGCCGGCCCAGCGAGTCCGTTTCAGTAGTGCCCCACGGGTGGGAGACGGACCCGAATCGAGAGTTTGCGCCGGATCGCGACGCGGAGGCCATTGTGTGGTTCCTGATAGCGCTCCCGATATTCATCGTAGCTCACGCGATCTGCGTGAAGATTGGCGCCATCTAAGCCTACGCGCAGCCCGAAACCGGTGGTTCCGGCTTCCTGCCTTTGCTGCGGAAGTTGCCATAGACCTTCAATTTTCGGGGGGAGTGTAGCGGTGACGCCAGAGCAGAAAGCAGCGTTCGATGCCATCATGGGTTTCGTCCATCGCGCAGCAAGTGAAGATTGCTGAACTTCCTGAAGAAGAGCGCGCGGGGACGCTGACGCCCTAGCCTGTCAGGCTTGGAATGCCCGCATGCTTGGTTTCGAAGGCCCTGCCCAGCCCTCCCCGGTGCTCGGGGACGCCCTCAATGCCGGCTATCGCTATCTTGAGGCGAAGTGTCTCGGTTGCGACACCCACCAGACCGTAGCGCTCGATATCGTTCGGCGGCCCAAGATCACGCCCATCCACGAGCTCGAGCGCTATATGCGATGCGCGCAATGCTCAGTCAGGGGCTCCCGTTAAGCGCAGCCATCTCGTCGCCTTGCGGACCACGAAGATCTCGGCGAGTAATCCACCTTCTGTTTGGTGGCCGGGGATCGCTGAGAATTGAAGCTGTCTGCTGACGAGCTTACGCCAGCCCTGAAGCGCCGCGCGCAAGCTTGTCGAATTGGCAGCCAGCATTGAGCCGGTCCAGGATGGCGGCATCTACATCGAGCGGATCAACGCGCCATTTCTCTACACGCTCAAGGCCAGCGGGCCGGAGTTCGGAGCTGGCATCAGGCACGCAGTTGAGAAGGGCTGGCTCGAGCTACACGAGAGCGGGACTTTCGTGCGTTTGCTGGAGCCGGAAGGCGCTGACAACGTAGACCAACCGGCCCCAGCCTGGAGGTTTTCCCGGATCGAAAAACGAGCTGGGACCGAGAGGTCTGCCGCTATCTGGTCGCGGCAAACGCACCTTAATCCCAAAAAATCAGCCCCCTCGGGATTCACATTTGTGAATCGACGCAAATAAATGCCCCAGCTCGCGCGGAACGAGCTGGGGTCCGGAGGCAGCAGACTGGGCGAGCCTGTAAGGTCGCCTCAATTGGCTGCCGGTCTCCGCGCTGGCGAGCCTTGTTCTGGCTAGTGATCTTCAGAAATTGGTGCCGGTCGTCGTCTTTTTGCTTGCTCATTCCTCGCTGGCCATACGGCCTCAGCGTCCGAGCCAGCCCCGGAAAATGCTTGAGGCCGATTTGTTGTTTCCTGTCACGAACCTGTGGCACGGCCATTGCTAGGGTAGCGCTAACTGGGATTTCAGGGCTCAGTTTGAGAATGAAACGCTGCCGGGACATGTATTTCGAGCCCGGCAGCGTTCTATTTCGAGAAACTGGTGGCACAGCCGCCCGCGTGAACCAGCCAAGAGCGAGGGGCTTGTTGGATGATCCCCACAAAAGGGCGGCCCAAGCTGGGCGGCAGCTGAGGCCATTGGGGGGTCTGCTCCGGCCTTCAGGGGTCGAGGGACACCGGAGCAACTAGCCAATCCGCCAGCTGCCACTTGTTCCCGGCTCGAAAAAACGATCACAAGCTCTTATCTGCGCCCCATGCGTATGGCGTACGAGCTCTGCCTGGCGACTGCCGGCAAGGAGGTCCCGAACGGGCCGGACTGGATCCACGAAGTAAAGCACGAAGGCTACCGGATGCTGGTCATCCGGGACGACAAACGCGTGCGCCTGCTCTCGCACAACGGCACCGACTGGACCAAGCGCTATCCGTGGATCGCCGAGGCGGCCCTGAAGAACCGGCAGATGCTGATTCCGCTCGATGTCGCCCACTATTCCGGAATGATCTCGCCCACCGTTCCGATTTGATCTCGCCCGCCATTCCGAGATGATCTCGCCCACCATTCCGGGATGATGTCGCCCGGGGTGACGAGGCCTCTTCTGGCTCCGCTACGGTCCCGCCTTTCGGCTTTGCAAGGGGGACCATGATGCCGACGGAGAGGTTTGCGATGCGCCATGTGCGCGATGTGATCAGATTGAAGTCGGCCGGGATGCCGACCCGCGAGATTGCGCGGCGGGTGGGGACAGCCCCTTCGACGGTGCGGTTGACGATCCACCGGTTCGAGGCGGCGGGGCTGACCTGGCCATTGCCCGACGCCATCACCGACGCTGTGCTGGAAGCCCGGCTGTTCGCCAGCGCCGGTGCCGGTCCCGGCACGCGGCGGGGCCATCGCCGGCAGGCGGAGCCGGACTGGGCGGCGGTGCACCGCGAGCTCCGGCGCAAGCATGTGACGCTGTCGATCCTGTGGGAGGAGTACATCGCGGGCGAATCCGGCGGGTATCGTTATTCGCGCTTCTGCGAACTCTACCGCGCCTGGGAAGGCCGCCTGTCGGTGACGATGCGCCAGTCGCATGCGGCCGGCGACAAGCTGTTCGTCGACTATGCCGGCGACGGCGTGCCGGTGGTGATCGACCGGCGCACCGGCGAGCGGCGCAGCGCGCAGATTTTCGTCGCGGTGCTCGGCGCATCGAGCTTCACCTACGCGCAGGCGACCTGGACGCAGGGGCTCGCCGATTGGATCAGCGGCCACGTCGGCGCCTTCGAAGCGATCGGCGGTGTACCGGCGCTGCTGGTGCCGGACAACACCAAAGTCGCAGTGATCAAAGCCTGTCTCTACGATCCCAGGATCAATCGCAGCTATGCCGACATGGCGGCGCATTACGGCACCGCCATTCTGCCGGCCAGGCCGCGACGGCCGCGGGACAAGGCCAAGGTCGAGCAGGCGGTCCTGATGGTCGAACGCTGGCTGCTCGGGCGGCTGCGCCACCGCACCTTCCACAGCCTCGCCGACGTCAACGCGGCGATCGCCGAGTTGATGATCCGGCTCAACGAGGAGCGACCGATCCGGCGGCTCGGTGTCACCCGCCGCAAGCTATTGGAGGAGATCGACCGGCCGGCGCTGAAGGCCCTGCCGGAGAGCCCTCACGAGTTCGCCGAGTGGCGGATCTGCCGGGTCAGCATCGATTATCACGTCGAGGTCGAGGCGCATTATTACAGCGTTCCGCATCGCTTCGTCCGCGCCGAGGTGGAGGTGCGCTTCACCGCTCGCACCGTCGAGATCTTCCACAAGGGTGAGCGGATCGCCGCGCATCAGCGCATGAGCGGCAACCACAAGCACACGACCGTGCCGGAGCACATGGCCTCCAGTCATCGGCGCTACGCTGGCTGGACCATCGAGCGCATCCGTAAGGACGCCGCCTCGATCGGGCCGGCCACCGCGGCGCTGTGCGACCTGATCCTCAACGAGCGCGCGCATCCGGAACAGGGCTTCCGCGCCTGTCTCGGCATCATCCGGCTCGCCCGATCCTACGGGCACGAGCGGCTCGATGCCGCCGCCATGCGGGCGATCGATATTGGCGCGCGCACCTACGGCTCGGTCAAATCAATCCTTGCCAACAATCTCGATCGGCGTCCTTCACCCAAGCGCTCCGCGGACGACGCGCCGATCCTTCATCCCAACATCCGCGGGCCGCGCTACTACAATTAGGAGATCACATTGCTCAAGCATCCGACCCTCGATCAACTCTACGCGCTCGGCCTGCATGGCATGGCCAAGGCCTTTGCCGACATCGAAGCCGGCGGCGATGCCGCAAGCCTTGGCCATGCCGAATGGCTTGCGCTGCTGCTCGAACGCGAAGCCTCGCTGCGGCGCGACAAGCGGCTGTCGAAGCGGCTGCAATACGCCAAGCTGCGTCAGCAGGCCTGCGTCGAGGACATCGACTACCGCACCCCGCGCGGCCTCGACCGCAGTCTGCTGACGATGCTGGTCGAAGGCCAATGGATCGGCGACCACGCCAACCTCTTGATCTGCGGGCCCTCCGGCGTCGGTAAGAGCTGGCTCGCCTCAGCGCTCGGCAACAAGGCCTGCCGCGACAATCGCTCCGTGCTCTACCAGCGCGTCCCGCGGCTGTTCACCGATCTCGCTTTGGCGCGCGGCGACGGCCGCCACTCCCGCCTGCTGCGCGCGCTTGGCCGCGTCGATCTCCTCATCTTCGACGACTGGGGCCTCGAGCCGCTCGACGCCGCCGCCCGCCACGACCTCCTGGAGATCCTCGAGGACCGCTACGGCCGCCGCTCCACCATCGTCACCAGCCAGCTCCCGGTCGATCAATGGCACGCGCTGATCGGCGATCCCACCTACGCCGACGCCGTCCTCGACCGCCTGGTCCATAACGCCCACCGGATCGATCTCAACGGCGAAAGCCTGCGGCGAACCCGCAAACCCGACCGAAAGGCTTGAGCCTGTGGCGCTGTGGACATGCCGCTACGCTTGGACAACGCAAGAGCGTTGCCCACATGCCCACAGCAGGAGCAACAGAAAAACCAACCCGTCGAGCCGCGATTCAAGATTGACCACGCGGCTTCGCCGATGCCAGAAACCAGACAGCCAGAATGCCTCGCGCCCCGGGCGAGATCAAATCGGAATGGTGGGCGAGATCATCTCGGAATCCTGGGCGAGATCAAATCGGTACACCCGGGCGAGATCCTCGGAATCAGCA
>NZ_FMAI01000055.1 GCF_900094605.1 Bradyrhizobium shewense
AACGCCCACCTGCCAGCGTCTATCAGCCCTCGCCGCGTGCGATGCCGAGGCGGCTTCCCGAGCCTGATTACCCGGCCGAAGCCGCGGTGCGCCAGGTTCGCTCCAACGGCGAGATCAAATGGCGAGGCGAGCTCATTCACATTTGCAGCGCTCTCGTTGGTGAAGCCGTTGCCGTCGAGGAGACCGAAGACGGAACCTGGCAAGTGCGCTTCTTCAACGTACCGATCGGCATCATCGACCAGAAAACGCGCAAGCTACGGCGCAGCGCCAGCGCCGCGCCGCAGCCGACCAAATCATGAACAACTGTTACCCATCCATCCGGTCTGTTTTGTTACCTATCCATCCGCTGGACATAGGCGGCCTTCGGCCGCCGTTCTTAGGAACGCCGAAGCAAAGCTTCGGCTATGGCGCCGAATGAGGGGTTGTCTCGGCATACTCAATACGAGTTTCATTCGCGGATAGAACCCCTCGCCCGTCTCGCCGCTACGCGGCGAGCCACCCTCTCCCACAAGGGGAGAGGGGAAGATCAGCGTTCGACGCGATACGCTTCGACCTGAGCCTTCAGTTCGTCCAGCGACGCCGTCGGCTGCTTCGGATCGACCCGATGCTCTCCACTCGCCAGCCATTTCAGCACCATCGCATCCACCACCGGCGAATGATGGATGACGTCGCCGTAATTATCGAGATCGTGCGTCACCGCCTTGATCGCGCGGAAATCGTGCAGGCGGACGTTGGGTAGCTGCGTCAGGCGCTGCGCCATGAGTGCCGTCAGATCGGTGACGATCTTCAGCGTCTCCGGCGAGGCATCGCGCATTGCAACGAATTGCAGGATCGAATAGGGCGGGAAATAGATGTCGAAGGTCACGTCGGGATGGCGCGTGATCAGGCCGACGGCATCGCGCTCGAAATGCCTGACCATGGCGTCATAGCCGTAGCCTTCGCCGAGAAAGCGGCTGCGCACAGGGCTCGTGATGTAAGCGAAGGCGGCGAGCGTCCTCTTCGCATTGTACTCGCGCGCGATGTCGAAATCACGCGGCAGCGCGTAGATGTCGTCGACATCAGCCAGCGCGAACTTGACGGGCAAAAACGGCGCCGCACGGGTCAGCGGTCCTTGCAGCGGCGGGACCGAGCGCAGCAGTGCGAACAGCGACTCTTTCGCCATCGCCGCGCTGAACAGATAGGACGCGATGCCCTTGGCCGTCCCGTGATAGAGATCGACGGATAGATAGGGATCGGCCTCGATGTCGGCCGCATCGACGAAGATGAAATCGTCCATCGCCCAGATCACGCGCCTTGCGCCGCGGTCGATCGCCTGCTCCAGCACAAAACCCTGCTGGCGCGAGTTGGAGCCAGTCATCGCCAACTTGAGAGAGCGAACGCCGAGCACGCGGTCGATGTCGCTCTGGCGGAAATGGATCGCGAGCGAGGTGCCCATGAAGACGGTGTTGAATGTCTGGCTGCGGATCAGCCCGGCATTCTGCACGCGCGTGTCGTCGGAATAGAAGGCGGAGCGCGAGGGACGAAACAGCTGCAGGGGATCGACGACGTAGCTGAGAAGGGCCGCACCGAGCACGAATGCGATGCACGCGAGCAGAAGGCGATCGAGACTGGTGAACGGCCCGCGCATCAGAACCGGAAATAGATGAATTCGCTGTGGCTCTGGATGCCCAGGATCCCGAACGCAAGCACCAGCGATGCGCCATAGAGAAACAGCGGCCGCATGCGCCCTGCCCGCAAATTCTCGCCGACCCGGCGGTTAGCGTGATCGTATCCCAAGATGCCTTGCGTGTTCGGCGCCAGCCACACCAGCGCGGCGTAGATGGAGATCAGCACCAGCGCCGCGATCTCCTCACGGCCGAAGACGATGTTCGAGGGATCGGCCATGGCGTGGAGCACCCGCAGCGCCCACGCAACGCTCTCGGCGCGGAAGAACACCCAGGCGACGACGACGGCGAGGAACGTCAGCGCTGCTCCGGCGATGCGAGCCGGGCGCGCAAGGGCCGACGGAATGGTTGGCATCAGGGCGTTGAAGGCGTGATTGACGCAGAGATAGGCCCCGTGCAGCGCGCCCCAAATGACAAAAGTCCAGGCCGCACCGTGCCAGAGCCCGCCGAGCAGCATCGTGATCATCAAATTGACATAGCGCAGCAAGCGGCCTTTGCGGTTGCCCCCGAGCGGGATGTAGAGATAGTCGCGCAGGAATTGCGACAGCGTCATGTGCCAGCGGCGCCAGAACTCGACAATGCTGGTCGCCTTGTAGGGCGAGTTGAAGTTCACGGGCAGGAAGATGCCGAACATCAGCGAGATCCCGATCGCCATGTCGGAATAGCCGGAGAAATCGAAATAGAGCTGGAACGTGTAGGCAAGTGCGCCCAGCCAGGCCTGGTCGAAGCTCGGCGAGCGCGCCTCGAAGGCGAGCGCGACCAGCGGCTGGATGCCGTCGGCAAGACAGGTCTTCTTGAACAGGCCGATGGCGAAGATGATGACACCGCACAACATCAGATGTCCGTCCGGATGCTTCGTCTCCTTCCGCTCGAATTGCGGGATCATATCCTTGTGGTGGAGGATGGGCCCTGCGATCAGATGCGGAAAATAGGTCACGAACAGCGCGTAATGCGGCAGCGCATAGGCCGCGACCTGCCCGCGATAGGCGTCCACTAGAAACGCGATCTGCGTGAAGGTGTAGAAGGAGATGCCGACCGGCAGCAGGATGTGAACCGCAAGATGCGAGCCGAACAGCGCGTTGACGTTCTCGGTGACGAAGCCGGCATATTTGAAGATGCCGAGCACCAGCAGATCGCCGACGACACCGAGCGCGAGCGCCGCCTTTCGTTGCGACGAGCCGAGCTTCGCCACGATCAGGAGATGGCCGACGCCGTAATTGAAGGCGATCGACAGCAGCAACAGCGCCACGAACTGCCAGCTGCCGATGGCGTAAAAGGCGGGCGAGGCCAGCGCCAGCCAGATCACCGGGGTGAGATTGCTGCGCCGCCCGAGCCAGAAATAGCCGGCCAGCACGACCGGCAGGAACAACAGGATGAACGGGTAGGAGTTGAACAGCATCAGGCTGGACCGGCGGCGGGGATTTTGGTCCGTAAAGCATACAAGGGGCCGGTCAACAACCCGGCAGGCTTGGCGGAGTCGTGCTGGCAATTCGTGGAAGCGGGACGATATAAGATGGAACACGTATTGAGATGAGGACCGAGTGACCCAGGCCAAAACCCCTTCCCAGCCCCCCGTCGCCCCGCGCCGGCCGCATTCCTTCACGCGGCACGGGATCACCGTGACCGACGACTATGCCTGGCTGAAGGACGCGAAATGGCAGGAGGTGCTGCGCGATCCCAAGGTGCTCGATCCCGACATCCGCAAATATCTGGATGAGGAGAACGTCTACACCGAGAGCCTGCTCGGCCACACCGCATCCCTGCAGAAGACGCTGGTGCGGGAGATGCGCGGGCGGATCAAGGAGGACGATTCCAGCGTGCCCTCGCCCGACGGCCCGTTCGCCTATTTCCGCAGGTTTCGCGAGGGCGGACAGCACGAGCTGTTCGGCCGCATGCCGCGCGACGGCGGCGACGGTGAGATCGTGCTCGACGGCGACGCGCTCGCCAAAGACCACAAATATTTCAGGTTCGGCGGCAGCCGGCACTCCTACGATCACAAGCTGCAGGCCTGGAGCGCCGACACCAAGGGCTCGGAATATTTTTCGATCCGCGTGCGCGACTGGGGAACGGCCAGGGATCTCGACGACGTGGTCGAGGAGACCGATGGCGGCGTCGTCTGGGCTGCGGATTGCAAGAGCTTCTTCTACGTGAAGCTCGACGACAATCACCGGCCGATGCAGGTGTGGCGGCATAGGCTCGGCACCAACCAGGCCGACGACACGCTGATCTATGAAGAGCGGGATGCCGGCTGGTTCACCCATCTGCACGAGAGCACCAGCGGCCGCTTCTGCGTGATCGCCGGCGGCGACCACGAGACTTCGGAACAACGCCTGATCGATCTCGCCAACCCCGAGGCGCCGCCGCGCCTCGTCGCGGCACGCGAGGAAGGCGTGCAATATTCGCTGGCCGACCGCGGCGATCAGCTCTTCATCCTCACCAATGCCGACGACGCCATCGACTTCAAGATCGTCACCGCGCCGCTCCTCTCGCCCGAGCGCAAGAACTGGCGCGATCTGATCCCGTATCGTCCCGGCATCTACCTCATCGACCTCGATCTCTATGCCGGCCATCTGGTGCGACTGGAGCGCGCCAATGCACTGCCGGCGATCGTGATCCGCGATCTCGTCTCGAACGAGGAGCATGCCATCGCCTTCGATGAGGCCGCCTATTCGCTGGATACGATGGGCTCCTACGAATTCGAGACGACGAATTTGCGCTTTGCCTATTCGTCGATGACGACGCCGTCGGAAGTCTATGACTACGACATGGTCAAGCGCACGCGCACCTTGCGCAAGCGCCAGGAGATTCCGTCGGGCCACAACGCGGCCGATTACGTCACCACGCGCATCACGGCAAAGGCGCATGACGGCGCCGAGGTGCCGGTGTCGATCCTCTACCGCCGCGGGCTGAAGCTCGACGGCACGGCGCCGCTGCTGCTCTACGGCTATGGCTCCTACGGCATGGCGATGCCGGCGTCCTTCAACGCCAACCGCCTGTCGCTGGTCGACCGCGGCTTCGTCTACGCCATCGCCCATATCCGCGGCGGCGCCGACAAGGGCTGGGGCTGGTACCTCGACGGCAAGCGCGAGAAGAAAACGAACTCGTTCGACGATTTCGCGGCCAGCGCCCGCGCGCTGATTGATGCGAAATACACTAGCGCAAAACGCATCGTCGGCCATGGAGGCTCGGCCGGCGGCATGCTGATGGGCGCGGTCGCCAACCGCGCCGGCGAATTGTTCGCCGGCATCGTCGCCGAAGTGCCGTTTGTCGACGTGCTCAACACCATGCTCGACGACACGCTGCCGCTGACGCCGCCGGAATGGCCGGAATGGGGCAACCCGATCGAGAGCGAGCAGGATTTTCGAACGATCCTGTCCTACTCGCCCTACGACAATGTCGCGGCGAAGGACTATCCGGCGATCCTGGCGATGGGCGGCTTGACCGATCCGCGTGTCACCTATTGGGAGCCCGCCAAATGGATCGCGCGCCTGCGGGCGATCATGAGCGGCGGCGGCCCGGTCCTGCTCCGCACCAACATGGGCGCCGGCCATGGCGGCGCGTCGGGCCGGTTCGATCGGCTGGATGAGGTGGCGATCGTGTATGCGTTCGCGCTGTGGGCGGCGGGGATGGCGGAGGCCGGGGTGTAGCCACACCCACCGCCGTCGTCCCGGCGAACGCCGGGACCCATACCGCGTGATGTATCGGTGGAGTGCAGGTGGCGGTACCAACGAAGACCCTTATTAACTGCTAGTCTTCGTCAAACTGCTCCCTGGGGCTATGGGTCCCTGCGTTTGCAGGGACGACAGTGGGATTGTGGGCGAGTTACCGCCCCACAAACAAGACTCACACCGCCCCGTGCGCCTCGACATACAGCGCATACACCGAGTGGCTGCTCGCCATATAAAGCCGGTTGTTCTTCGGGCCGCCGAAGCAGAGATTGGCGCAGCGCTCGGGCAGCTTGATGAAGGCGAGCGGCTTGCCGTCCGCGTTGAACACCATGACGCCGTCGAGATCTTCCGGCTTGGCCTTGAGCTGAAACACCTTGCGGCCGCCGACATCGGTCGGCTCGGATTGCAGCGCACCGTTGGAGCCCCAGCCGCACCAGAGATTGCCGTCGCGGTCGACGCGGAAACCGTCGAGCGAGCCCTGGTCGGCGGCGTCGATCAGCTTGGTCTTGCCGCTGAGCGAACCATCCTCACCGACATTGTAGCTCCAGATGCTGCGGTTGGGCGTGCCCTTCCACTCGACAATGTAGAGCTTCTTCTCGTCCGGCGAGAAGGCGAGGCCGTTCGGATTGACGAGGTCGGTGAGGACGGCGGTGATCTTGCCGTCCTTGGCGATGCGGTAGACGTTGGTGGTGGCCTGCTCGGCCTTTTCCTTCTTGCCCTCCCACTCGCCGTTGATGCCGAACAGGGGATCGGTGAACCAGATGCTGTCGTCGGACTTCACCACGATGTCGTTCGGCGCGTTCAGCCGCTTGCCTTCGAACTTGTCGGCGAGCACGGTGACCTTGCCGTCCTTCTCGGTACGGGTGATGCGGCGGGTGACGGAATGCTCGCAGGTGACGAGGCGGCCTTGGCGATCCCTCGCATTGCCATTGGCGTAATTGGCATTGGCGCGGAACACGCTGGTCTGGCCGGTCTTCTCGTCGAACTTCATGATCCGGTTGTTGGGAATGTCGGAGAACAGCAGATAGCCGCCCTCGGGGAAATAGGCGGGGCCTTCGGCCCAGCGCATGCCTGATGCGACCTGCTCGACCGTCGAGGAATAGAGCCTGTATTTTGTGAAGCTGGGATCGAGGATCTGGACGGCGGGGTCGGGGTAGCGCTGGTTCGGCGTGAACGGGAACGACTGAGCGCCGGCGGCGCGGGCCAAAAGCGTGGACGCCATTGCCGCGCCGGCGCCGGCCATGAGATTGCGTCGCGTGAAATTCATAAGATCCTCCCTGGATGATAAAAAGCCGGCGCTTGATGTGGCCGGCCTGTTTCTTGACGTGATTTAGCGCTGGCCTTACCGGCCGTTCTTCTTCCGCCACTCCGCAAAATCGGTGAGCGTCTGCGGATCCGTAGCCGGATAGAGACCGAAGATGCCGCGGCCCTTGCCGACCTCCTCGGTGACGAAATCCTCGAACGCCGTCATCTCGAAGGTTTCGTTGGCGATCTCATCGGCGAGATGCGCCGGGATCACGATCACGCCGTCGGCATCGCCGAGGATGACGTCGCCGGGAAACACCGGCGCATCGCCGCAGCCGATGGGCACGTTGATCTCGATCGCCTGGTGCAGCGTGAGGTTGGTCGGTGCCGAGGGACGGTGGTGATAGGCGGGGATGCCTAGCCTGGCGATCTCGGCGGAATCGCGAAAGCCGCCGTCGGTGACGACGCCGGCGACGCCGCGTTTCATCAGACGCGTCACCAAGATCGCGCCGGCCGAGGCCGCGCGCGCGTCCTTGCGGCTGTCCATCACCAGCACGCTGCCTGCCGGGCAATCCTCAACCGCCCTGCGCTGCGGATGGGAACGGTCCTTGAAGACCTCGATGGTGTTGAGGTCCTCGCGCGCCGGCATGTAGCGCAGCGTGAAGGCCTCGCCGACCATGGTCGGCTGGTCCGCACCGAGCGGGTACACGTCCTGGATCATCTGGATGCGCAGCCCGCGCTTGAACAGCGCGGTGGCGACGGTGGCCGTGGAGACGGATTTGAGCTTGTTGCGGGTGGCTTCGGAAAGTTTGGACATGATGGACTCTCTCGTTAGTCGTCATTCCGGGGCACTCGCGTTAGCGAGTGAACCCGGAATCTCGAGGTTCCGGGTTCGCTTCGCGCCCCGGAACGACGGTGAAATCAATAAATCGACGGCTCGCTGATCGGCGCGCCGAAATCGGTCTCGAGGAAGTCGAAGTCGCAGCCGTCATTGGCCTGCTTGATGTGCTTGGTGAACATCCAGCCATAGCCGCGCTCGAAGCGGCGCTCGGGCTGCTTCCAGGCAGCGCGGCGTTTTGCGAGCTCGGCCTCGCTCACATCGAGGTTGATGGTGCGCGCGGCGACGTCGAGCGTGATGCGGTCGCCGTTCTGCACCAGCGCCAGTGGGCCGCCGATGTAGGACTCCGGTGAGACGTGCAGGATGCAGGCGCCGTAGCTGGTGCCGCTCATGCGCGCGTCCGAGATGCGCACCATGTCGCGCACGCCCTGCTTCACCAGTTTGGTCGGGATCGGCAGCATGCCCCACTCCGGCATGCCCGGCCCGCCCTGCGGCCCCGCATTGCGCAGGATCAGAATGTGGTCCTCGGTGACATCGAGATTGGGATCGTCGACCGCCTTCTTCATCGACGGATAATCGTCGAACACCAGCGCAGGACCGGTGTGCTTGAGGAAGCGCGGCGCGCAGGCGCTCGGCTTGATGACGCAGCCATCGGGCGCAAGATTGCCCTTGAGCACGGCGAGCGCGCCCTCCTTGTAGATGGGATTGTCGATTCCGCGGATCACGTCGTCGTTGTGAACTTCGGCACCCTCGATATTCTCGCCGATGGTCTTTCCTGTCACCGTGATGCAGTCGAGATGCAGATGCGGCTTGATCTGGCCCATCAGCGCCGGCAGGCCGCCGGCATAGAAGAAGTCTTCCATCAGATAGGCATCGCCGCTCGGCCGCACGTTGGCGATGACGGGCACCTTGCGGCTGGCCTTCTCGAAATCGTCGAGGCCGATGTCGAGGCCGGCGCGGCGGGCTTGTGCGATCAGATGGATGATCGCGTTGGTCGAGCAGCCCATCGCCATCGCCACCGCAATGGCGTTTTCGAACGCCTTGCGCGTCTGGATCACCTTCGGCGTCAGATCCTCCCAGACCATCTCGACGATGCGTCGGCCGCATTCAGAGGCCATGCGGATGTGATTGGCGTCGGCCGCGGGGATCGAGGAAGCTCCCGGCAGCGTCATGCCGATCGCTTCGGCAATCGCCGTCATGGTCGAGGCCGTGCCCATGGTCATGCAGGTGCCGTAGCTGCGGGCGATGCCGGCCTCGATGTCGAGCCAGTCCTTGTCGGAAATCTTTCCGGCGCGCCGCTCGTCCCAATATTTCCAGCCGTCCGAGCCGGAGCCAAGGGTCTTGCCCTTCCAATTGCCGCGCAGCATCGGGCCGGCCGGCAGATAGATCGCCGGAATGTTCATCGACGTCGCGCCCAGCAGCAGCGCCGGCGTGGTCTTGTCGCAGCCGCCCATCAGCACCACGCCGTCAACGGGATGGCTGCGCAAGAGCTCCTCGGCGTCCATCGCCAGCAGGTTTCGGTAGAGCATGGTGGTGGGCTTCAGCAGCGATTCCGACAGCGACAGCGCCGGCAATTCCAGTGGCAAGCCGCCGGCCATCAGGATGCCGCGCTTGACGTCGTCGACGCGCGACTTGAAATGCATGTGGCAGGGCTGTGCATCCGACCAGGTGTTGAGAATCGCGATGATCGGGCGGTCCTTCCACTCCTCCGGCGCGTAGCCCATCTGCATGGTGCGGGAGCGGTGGCCGAACGAGCGGAGATCGTCGGGCGCGAACCAGCGCGCGCTGCGGAGCTGGTCGGGCGTTATTTTCTTCTTGGTCATGATTGGGTGCCCCATTTCTGCACGGTGTTCCGCTCGATGGCGCGGAAGATCAGGTTCTCGACAAAGAGCCCAATGATGATAACCGTCAAGAGGCCCGCGAACACCGCGGGTATATCGAGCAGATTGCGGTTCTCGAAGATGAACCAGCCGAGGCCGCCCTGCCCCGAGGACACGCCGAACACCAGCTCGGCCGCGATCAGCGTGCGCCAGGCAAACGCCCAGCCGATCTTCAGACCCGTCAGGATCGAGCCGAACGCCGCGGGGATCAGGATCTTTGCCACGTAAGGCAATCCGCGCAGGCCGTAATTGCGGCCGACCATGCGTAGCGTGTTGGACACGCTCTTGAAGCCGGAATGGGTGTTGAGCGCGACCGGCCACAGCACCGAATGGATCAGCACGAAGACGAGGCTGCCATTGCCGAGTCCGAACCAGATCAAAGCGAGCGGCAACAGCGCGATCGCCGGCAACGGGTTGAACATCGCCGTCACGGTCTCGAGGAAATCGGTGCCGATGCGAGTGGAGATGGCAAGCACCGTAAAGATCGCGGCGAGCATGATGCCCGCCGAATAGCCCATAAACAGCACTTTCAGCGACGTCCAGGCCCGCATCGGAATGGTGCCGTCCTTGACGCGGTCGAACAGCGTGATGGCGGTATCGTGCAGCGTCGGGAACAACAGCGGATTGTCGAGAGCGACGCCGTAGGCTTCCCAGACCGCCGCCAGGAACAGGATGATCACCGACTTGCGGACGAAGCCGTCGTTCCACAACAGCTCAAGCACGCTCAGCTTGCGCTCGACCTCGCCCGTGGCTGAACTGGCAGCGGCCGGCTCGGCCCGCAGCAATATCTTGGCTTCGCCCATGGCGGCTCCTTCAATGCGCGGTGGCTTCGCCGGCGAACAGGAGATCGTGGATCTCCTTCTCCAGCCGGCCGGCGCTGCCGTCCTCATTCGAGACCTTATCGACGTCGATCACCTCGGCCTTGACGCGGCCGGGATGCGGCGACAGCAGCAGGATGCGGTTGCCGATGCGGATCGCTTCGGCAATCGAATGGGTCACGAACAGCACGGTGAACTTGGTCTCGCTCCAGAGCTGGAGCAGCTCGTCCTGGCAGGTTCGGCGCGTCAGGGCGTCGAGCGCCGCGAACGGCTCGTCCATCAAGAGGATATCAGGCTCCATCGCCATGCCGCGCGCGATCGCGACGCGCTGCTTCATGCCGCCGGAGAGCGTGTGCGGATAGGCATCGACCACGCGGGTGAGGCCGACCTTCTCGATATAGGCCCGTGCCTTCGCCTCGGCGTCCCTGCGCGACAGTTTTCGCGCGGTCAGCAGCGGAAACATGACGTTGGCGAGCACGCTCTTCCAGGGCAGGAGCTGGTCGAACTCCTGGAAGATCATCATGCGGTCGGCGCCGGGACCGTGGATCTCGCGATCGCCGATGGTCATGCGGCCCTCGCTCGGGGTCATGTAGCCGCCGACGGCCTTGAGCAAGGTCGACTTGCCGCAGCCGGACGGACCGAGCAGCACGAAGCGGTCGGACTTGTCGACCGTGAAACTCACCCTCTCGGTGGCGGTGACGACTGCGCTGGAGGTCTTGTAGCGCAGCGTCACGGAGCTGACGTCGAGCAGCGCCATCAGTTGCCCTTCAGATCGTGCGCGACGGGGAGATAATAATCCGTCCAGGCCTTGGGCTGGCTCTTCAGCGTGCCGGTCTTGAACAGATGCGCGGCGAACTTCATCGTGCCCTGCGGCTCGAGATTCCACTCCATCATGCCGGGCTCCTTGAGCAGATCGAGCAGCTCCTCGACCGAGGTCTTGTCGCCGGTGATCTCCTTGTAGATCTCGACCGCCTGCTTCGTGTCGCTGCGGATCAGGGCCTGCGCTTCCTTGGTCGCGTCGCGCACGGCCTGGATGATCTTCGGATTGGCCTCGGCGAATTTGGTGGTCGTGAAGAATTGCGCCTGGCTGAGCGGCCCGCCCATCACATCCGGCGATGACAGCACGATATGCGCGCCCGGCACGTTCTTCAGCTCCAGGAAGGTGAAGGGCGGGATCGAGAAGTGGTTGTGCACCTCGTGCTTGGGATTGGACAGCGCCGCATAGGCGTCGGGATGACCGAGTTGAACGGTGTTGGCGTCCAGCTTCGACCATTGATCGGCGCCGAAGGCCTCGGCGGCCGCGATCTGAAGCACGATCGCCTGGGTCGAGACCTTGACGGTCGGCACCGCGATCTTGTCGGAGGGGCCGAAATCCCTAATCGACTTGATGTTGGCGTCGCGGCTGATCAGCGTCATCGGCTGCGCCGAGGTCGCGACGATGCCCTTCACCCCGCCGCGGGTGCGGTCCCACAGCAGCAGAAGATTGCCGGTGCCGGTGTTGAGGATGTCGACGCCGCCCGCGAGCAGCGCATCGGTCTGCGCGCCGCCGCCGGAGAAGGTGATCCATTTGGTGGTGATGCCTGCGAGGCCGAGTGAAGCTGCGTGCTTCTCGATCAGCTTCAGCTTCTCCATGATGTGGCTCGGCATGTAGAAAATGCCGGGCTGGCGCGACAGCGCGATCTCGGATTTCTGCTGCGCACGCGCCGGCGAAGCCGCCAGCACGGTTGCGACGATCAGGGCGATGGCGGCAGCGCCACGCCGGAATGGCTTGATCATAATTGTTCGTTTCCTCCGGTCGCCATTGACGAGCGATCCTTCTAATGCACTAATGCATTAGTGCATTAAAGGCAAGCCTGCCGGAGCCGTCGTCATGGAAACAGCCCATCCCGCGCCCCGCGCGGCCCGCCCCGGCGCGCGGCTCGACCGGGCCCGGCAGGCCGCGCCGCAGGTGTTCGAGCGGCTGCGCAACGCCATTCTCGCGCTCGAACTGCCCCCGGGCTCGCCGCTGTCGCGCACCGATCTCGCCGCGCAATTCGGCGTCAGCTCGACGCCGATCCGCGACGCCCTGATGCGGCTCGAGGAAGAAGGGCTCGTGGACGTGTTTCCACAGCACGCGACCGTGGTCAGCCGGGTCGATGTCGGCCGCGCCGAGCAGGCCCATTTCCTGCGCCAGGCGCTTGAGCTCGAAATCGTCCGGCTGCTCGCAGAGCAGCATGACCAGGCCCTGGTCCTCCGCCTCGACCATGTGATCGCGCTTCAGCAGCAGTTCGCCAAGGCTGGAGACTTCGAGAGTTTCATCGCCGCCGACAATGATTTTCACGCCCAGCTTTATGCCGCGGCCGGCAAGCAGGAGCTGTGGACGCTGGTGCGCAGCCGCAGCGGACATATCGACCGGCTGCGCCGGCTGCATCTGCCCTCGCCCGGCAAGGCCCAGAACATCGTCCGTCACCACAAGCTGATCACCCGCGCGATCGAAGCCGGCGAACCCGATGCCGCGCAACAGCATATGCGCAAGCATCTGTCAGGCACGCTGAGCGAGCTCGACAAGATCCGGAGCCATTATCCGGAATATCTGACCGATTGAATCAGGCCGCGTCGCGGCTGCTGCGCCGTTCCGTCGGACCGGTGCGCAGCCGGACGAAGAAGGCCTGGACCTCGGTAGTGAGGTGCTCGGCCGCCCCCGAAACCTGGTTCGCGGCCCCCATCACATCGTCGGCCGAGCGGTTGGTTTCCGCAATGGCGCCGGAGACGGTGCCGATGCTGGTTGCCAGCGTCTGCGTTCCCGATGCCGCCATCTGGACGTTCTGCGAGATCTCCCGCGTCGCCGCGCCCTGCTCCTCCACGGCACTGGCAATCGCCGCGGTCACCTCGTCGATCCGGCGCATGGCGGTTGCGACCTCCTTGACGGAGGCGACCGCGCTGCCGGTCGAGTTCTGGATCGCGGCAATGTGCTGAGCGATCTCTTGCGTCGCATTGCGGGTCTGGTCGGCCAGCGCCTTGACCTCGGACGCGACCACGGCAAACCCGCGACCGGCCTCGCCGGCGCGCGCGGCCTCGATGGTGGCGTTGAGCGCAAGCAGGTTGGTCTGGGCCGCAATCGCCTGGATCAAATCGACCACCGAGCTGATGCTTTGCGCGGCGTGTGCGAGTCCTTCGATCTCGCTCTCCGAGCGCGCGGTCACCTCGCCCGCGGAGCGCACGGTCTTGTTGGACAGTTCGATCTGCCGGCCGATCTCGATGATGGAGCCCGCGAGCTGCTCCGCCGCCGCGGCGACGGTCTGGACGTTGACCGCGGTCTGTTCGGAGGCGGTCGCTGCGGACGCGGCCTGGCTCGTCGCATGATTGGCGATGCCGCCGAGGCTCTCCGCGGTCTGCCGCATGGTGCCCGCATTCTCGCCTACCAGCGCGAGCAGCTCGCGCGAGGTCGCGCGAAAGTCCTCGACCGCGTCCTCCATGTTGCGGTTGGCGGCTTCGCGCGCTTCCGCTTCGCGCGCGAGAGACGCCGCCGCCTGCTGCTGGGCGATCACATTGTCGCGGAATTTGGCCACCGCCTGCGAGACCACGCCGATCTCGTCACCGCGCTCGGCGGTCCTGAATTCGACACTTGTGTCGCCGCCGGACAGGCGCGCGGAATCGCTCACCAGCTCGACGATCGGACGGGTGATGGAGCGCGCAACCAGGATCGCAATCACTGTGGCAAGCGCAAGCCCCGCGGCGAGCAGGATCCATTGCAGCAGCAGCAACCGCTCGACCGCGTCGGCCACATTGCGGGCGTCGTCGGCGAGCTTCGACTGCTGGTCGCTCTTCAGGCCGCCCGAGCGCTTGCCGTCGGCGTCCTTGCGGCCGTCGAGCAGATCGAGGATGCGGGCAGCGCGCGGCGCGGCTTCGGTGGACAGGATGAAGACCGGCGTGTTCCATTGCGGCGTCTGGCGGATCGCGAAGATCTTCTGCGGCAGCGGGGTGAAGGCTTCGTTCGCCTTGACGATGGCCCGGTAAGCGGTCGCCTGCCGTTCGGTGAACAGGTGCGCCTGGGTGCCGACCGATGCGAGCGCGGCCCTGAAGGTCGCCAGCGGCTTTTCGAACTTGTCACGATCGGCGGCCTCGCCCGAGGCCACATACAGGCGCAATTGCGATCCCGCGGCGGCGAGATTGCCGCGCACGTCGGCAAAGGTCTTGAGCAGGCGCTTGCGCTGCGGCGTCGCCTCCAGCGCCTCCTCCTCGTCGATCATCGCGGTGATCTCGGCGAACATGGTCGCGATCAGCGGCGCGGCCTCCTTCGCCAGGAGCTCGCTCGCCGGATAGGCCGATGGGGTGAAGGCAGCGAGCTCGGCCTTGTCCTGGGCCTGGCGGAATTCCGCCATCAGCGCCTTGGCTTCGCTCCAGTTAAACTTTGTTCTGCGGGTTGGAAAAGCCCTCCGCCATGCGGTCGACTGCGGCGGCCGTGCGATCGAGCTCGGCCCAGACGGCGGCCCGGTCGCGCTTGCCCTGCGCGTCGCCCGTCAGCAGGTAGCCGCGCAGCGTCGAAAGCGTGGAATAGAGATTGCCGACGAGCTCTGTGCTGGCAATCGCGACCGGCGCACGCTGGTCCACGACCGCCCTGATCCGCGACGAAATGTCCGAGACGGCGGCAACGGTGTAGACCACGGTCGCCGCGAGCAGGCCACAGATCAACGCAAAGCCGCCGAGCAGCCGGGTGCGAATTCCGGTGTTCGCGATCGATTTGAACATGAGAGGTCTCGTGCTGATGGCCGGTTGGGGGGACGGCTTCGTCGGTTGCCAGAATGCGGAAATTGAATGCGCGAAATACGTTCGGAAACTATCGTAGATTGTAATCCACGGCCTTTAATCCATCGTGAAGGCCGAGGTTCCGTACAACTACGGCGAGAGTAATATCTCTCGTTTCTGAAATGGGTTACGGTATTCGGGGCCGAAATTTGAACTCATATGCACGCAAGAGTGCGTATGGTGTTCAACGGCATTGGCTCCCGGCGCGCCATGGAAAGGCAATCGCGGCAGACGCGAGGCGCTTGCGGCGCGGCCAGAATCCGCGCAACAATTTCGCATTTGTTGCTTTGATTTGAGGTCGCGGGAGCGTGCCATGCGACCCGGAGGAATTCTGACGTGGCCAACATCCTGATCGTGGATGACGACCCGGCCGTCCAACTCACGATCCGGCTGCTCCTGGAGAGGGCCGGTCATCACGTCACCGTCGCGGGCGATGGCCGCAAGGGACTTGCGCTGTTCGGAGCCAGCCGGTTCGACCTCCTGTTTCTCGACATCTTCATGCCCGGCATGGATGGGTTGGAGACGATGCGTCACATCCGGGTGCTGCGTCCGGCCATTCCGATCATCGTCATTTCCGGCCGCTCGATCACGCCGGACGCCTATGCGGAGCCGGACTTCCTGAAGATGGCGACCAAGCTCGGCGCGGTGGCAAGTTTGCAAAAACCGTTCCGGCCCGACGCCCTGCTCGCCGCGGTCGATGGCTGCCTGAAAGCAGGCGAGCCGGAGGGGTCCGATGTCAGCTCCGGCCACCGATGACGGGGGCGCCGCTGCTCCAGGCCAGACCAGGCGCGGTCATCCGGGAAGCCCTGCGAACATCCGCTTGACCCTCGCAACGCGGCTAGCGATCGCGATGATCCTGCTGGTGGCGGTCACCGTGGCCGCAGTCGGATGGCTCGGCTTTCGCAACACCACGCAAGCGGTGATTCCGCGCGTCCTGGAGCGGGTCGGGGCCCAATCGCGCCTGCTCGCGGCCAATCTGGAATCCTATGTTGCCGGGGCCCGCGGCGATTTGATCGGCTATCGCTCTGCCGCGGCGATCAATGGCCTGATCCGCGCTCACGTGGCCGGAGGAATTGACCCTTCAGACGGCGTCTCGGAGCAAACCTGGCGCGAGCGTATCGCCACGCGGCTCGCGGCCGAGATCGAGGCCAAACCCATCTACGGGCAGTTTCGAATCATCGGTCTCGACGACGATCAACGCGAGCTGGTTCGCGTCGACCGCTCTGGCCCGAATGGAACGGCACGGATCGTCCCCAGCGGCGAACTGGAGCGCAAGGGCGAACGAACGTACTTTGAGGACACGATACGCCTGGCGCCGGGCGAGATTTACGTTTCACCGATCGATCTCGCGACCCGCCAGGGAGGCACCACCGCCCTGCACGTTCCGACGCTGCGGGTCGCAACGCCGCTGTTCACGCCGGATGGCAAGCCGTTCGGGATCATCATCGCCAATATCGACATGCGTCCGTCGCTCGACCGCCTCCGCGCGACATCGACCTCGGGGGGCGAGATCTACGTCGTGAATTCGCGCGGCGACTATCTCGTTCATCCGGATCGCACGCGAGAATTCGGCACATTGCATGATCGTCCCAACGACTGGCGCAAGGACTTTCCGTATTTTGGTGCCTTGACCGGTACGCTGGAGGGATCCACGCGCCTCATGACCGACGGGTCGGGCCGGCCGAGCGGGGCGGCGATCGCGCCGGCGCTGCTCGTGGGCAAAGAATGGGTCGCAATCATCGAGACGATCCCCGCGCCGGTGTTCGGCCTCGTACCGGCGGCGATTCAAAGAACGTCCTTACTGGTCGGTATCCTCGCTGTCCTCGCCGCGGCCTTACTCGCGGTGCTGCTTGCGCGCTCGCTAACTCGTCCGATCGGTCGCCTGACCGCGGCGGTGGAGGCCATCGGCAACGGACGGCCAGCCGACATTCCCGTCGATGCGAGCGGCGAGACCGGCGTGCTGGCGCGGGCCTTCGCCCAGATGGTCGAAGAGACGCGGGCGAAGACGGCCGCTCTCGAGCGCGAGATCCGCGAGCATCGCCGCACCGAGGCCGCGCGAAGCCATCATGCGGCACGCGAGCAGTTGTTCAGCGCCGCCGTCGAATCGTCCGACGATGCGATCGTGATGCAAACGCTCGACGCCATCATCACGGGCTGGAATCCGGCAGCCGAGCGGCTCTATGGCTATTCGGCAAGTGAGGCGATCGGGAAATCCACCGCGATCATCGTGCCGCCCGACCGCCGCGAGCATGGCAAGGGCTATCTGGCGCGGATCGCGCGGGGCGAGCCGATCGAGCGGTTCGAGACGGTGCGCCTGCGCAAGGACGGCACGCCGGTCGAAATCTCGCTCAGCCTCTCGCCGATCAGGGGGCCGTCCGGCGAGATCATCGGCGTCTCCGGGACCGCGCATAGTCTCACCGAGGCGCGGCGGGCCGAGCGGCAGCTGCAGCAGCAGCTCGAAGAGCGTCGGCAGATCTTCGACACCTCGCAGGATCTGATCATGGTCATGGACCCGCGGGGCCATGTCGCGCAGATCAGCCCGAGCAGCGAGACCATTCTCGGCTACCGGCCGGACGAGATGATCGGCCGCAGCGGCGCGGACTTCATTCATCCCGACGATCTGGCTCAATCGCGCGAAGACATGCGCGCGCTGCGGCGCGGCGAGCGCCCCAAGCTCGGCGACACCCGCTGCTTCCACAAGAACGGACACGAGGTCTGGCTGTCCTGGCTCGGCAACTGGTCCGAGCAGGCGCAGCGCTTCTTCTTCGTCGGACGCGACATGACGGAAGCGCGGCTCGCGCAGGAATCGCTGCGCGAGAGCGAGCGGCTCGCCCGCAACATCGTCGAGACCTCGCTCGACGCCTTCATCCAGACCGACGAGACCAGCAGCATCCTGAACTGGAACTCGCAGGCCGAGCAGCTGTTCGGCTGGCGCCGCGAGGAGGTGCTCGGCAAGAGCACGATCGACCTGATCGTCGCCGAGAGCGAACGCGACAGGGTCAGGGCTGGCCTGAAGCAATTCCTGGAGAACGAGGACGGCAAAACGCTGAACCGCCGCCGCGAGCTGATGTGCCTCCGCCGCGACGGCAAGGAATTCAAGGCCGAGCTGAGCGTCACCGCGCTGAAGCGCCGCGAAGGCCTGCTGTTCAACGTCTTCTACCGCGACCTCACCGACAAGATCGCCGCCGAGGAGCGCATCCGCCATGCCGAGAAGATGGAGGCGGTCGGCCAGCTCACCGGCGGCGTGGCGCACGATTTCAACAACATCCTCACCGTCATCACCGGGACGATCGAGATTCTCGCAGAAGCCGTCGAGAAGGAGCCGCAGCTTGCGGCCATCACGAAGATGATCGACGAGGCCGCCGCGCGCGGCGCCGATCTGACCCAGCACCTGCTCGCTTTCGCGCGCAAGCAGCCGCTCCAGCCGCGCGAGATCGACATCAACTCGCTGGTGGTCGACACCGCGAAGCTGTTGCGACCGACGCTGGGCGAGCAGATCCAGATCGAATCGGTGTTCGAGGACGAGAATTGCGTTGCGATCGTCGATCCCAACCAGCTCACCACCGCGATCCTCAACCTCGCGCTCAATGCCCGCGACGCCATGCCCAGCGGCGGCAAGCTGATCGTCGAGACCGGCGTCGCCTATCTCGACGAGGTCTATGCCAGCGGCAACGACGTCCGTCCCGGCCATTACGTGCTGATCGCCGTGAGCGACACCGGCTCCGGGATCCCTGCGAACATGCTGCCCAGGGTGTTCGATCCCTTCTTCACCTCGAAGGGACCGGGCAAGGGCACCGGGCTCGGGCTGTCGATGGTCTACGGCTTCATCAAGCAGTCCGCAGGCCACATCAAGATCTACAGCGAAGAAGGCCACGGCACCACGATCAAGATGTACCTGCCGCCCGGCACGACGCCGACAGCCATCGGCGAGGGCGTGACGCCGGCGACGATCGAGGGCGGACACGAGACGATCCTGGTGGTCGAGGACGACCGGCTGGTGCGCGACTACGTGCTGGCGCAGCTGCATGCGCTGGGTTACGTCACCTTGCAGGCCGCGAACGCGGCGGATGCGCTGGCGATCGTTGCCGCCGGCAAGCCGTTCGACCTGCTGTTCACCGACGTCATCATGCCCGGCAAGATGAACGGACGGCAGCTCGCCGACGAACTGATGAAGACACGCCCCGATCTCAGGGTGGTCTACACGTCAGGCTATACCGAGAATGCGATCATCCATCACGGCCGGCTGGATTCCGGCGTCCTGCTGCTGGCCAAGCCCTATCGCAAATCGGATCTCGCGCGGATCATCCGCAAGGCGCTGAGCGTTTGATTGCTCTTGTGTCCCGGACAAGGCGCAACGTGCAACGCTGCGACGCAGAGCCGGGACCCAGAGCTGTCAGCGGTGAGTTTGGAGAGATGGGCCCCGGCTCAGCAGCGCATCATTGCATGATGCGCTGCGTCCAGGGCACGAGACCATTTACGACGCGCGCTGCGCCGCGGTCATCACGATGCGGATCAGATCGGCGGCGTTGCGCGCGCCGAGCTTCTTCATGATGTTGGCGCGGTGATCCTCGATGGTGCGCGGGCTGATGCCGAGGGTGCGGCCGGCTTCCTTGTTGGACGCACCGGAGGCGAACTGCTCGAGCACCTCGCGCTCCCTGCGCGTCAGCGGCTCGCGTCCGGGGAAGTGCAGCGAGCCGAATTTCGGCGAGGCGTTCTCCGCCTGCCTGCGCGCATAGGCGCCGATCGCCTCGTCGAGCCGGCCGACGATTTCGCTGCCGCGGAACGGCTTCTCGATGAAGTCCAGCGCGCCGCTCTTGATCGCGCCCACCGCCATCGCGATGTCGCCCTGCCCGGAGATCATGAAGATCGGCGCCGGATAGTCCTCGCCGTGCAGTTCCTTCAGAATGTCGAGGCCCGACTTTCCGGGAATGTTCACGTCGAGCAGGATCGCAGCCGGTGTGCGGTTTCGCGCGACGGAGAGCAGCGCTGCGCCGTCCGCAAAACAGATCACCTCATAGCCCGCCGCCTTCAACACCATCGACAGGGTGTCGCGAACGGCAGGGTCGTCGTCGACCACGAAGATTTCACCGCGAGAGCTTTGTTCGGCCATGTGCCACATCCAGTTGGCATGAAGGACTCGCGTGCGCGCCAACCGTTATGGCGTTCGGCGCGGATTCGGCCCACCCGTATTTGTACGGGACATGGACTTAACGCACAAGTAGCGGCAGGGTGCCTAATTGCGGGGTACGGAGAATATCCATGCTAAATTTCGCTGGCACACCCCCGCTCATCGCGATGCCTGAAACTGACAGCCGCCAGTTGATCGCTGCCGATCTTCGCGCCCTGATTACGCGGATCGAGAGCAGCATGCGCCTGATCGACGCAGCCATGTTGGAAGCTGGCCTGTCGGAAATGGGGCTGGCCCACGACGATAACGGCGATCCGGCCGGTTCCGCCGACATTTTCGTGCTCGACGACGTCACGCCGCGCTATGCGACGGCGAGCGCCGCTCTCAACGCCTGCCGGGCGGGCCTTGGCCACGCCCTGCAATGCCTCACGGAATCCGGCAGCCCGGCATAAATCGCGATCAGCGCGGCGCAGCGGCCGCATGGCAGCTCCGCGGCCTAGGCGCGGTGCCGTTCCACGATCGCGTCCGTGGCGACACCACCCCAGGTATGGATCGCGGGAAGGCCCATCGCGGTCTTACCGAGATTGGCGAGGCTGATGCGCAAGGCCGCGAGGTCGAGCGGCTTCGGCAGGCTCTGGAGCTCGATCCCGACGGACCGGGCGAAGCTGCGGGCGGCACTGCGGCGCTTGCCGTCCATGCCGCTGATGACGATCACGGCGCCACCGAATTTCGCCGCCGCCATCTCGCGCAGCACGTCGATGCCGTCGCCATCCTCCAGCACGAGATCGAGCGTCACGCAGTCGAAGCGCGCGGCGCGGAGCTTCTCGATCGCATCTGCCACTGACGGCGCCACGGTGACTTCGTGGCCGGCCTGCTTGGCGGCGACCGTGATCAGGCTGCGCTGCGTGGCGTCGTCATCGACCACCAGGAGCTGAAGCGCACGCCGCTCGGCGCCGTCGGGCAGGTTTGAGGGGATGGGGGAAAGAGAACTTCTGGGCATTTCAGTATCCTGAGATTGGGACCAACAATGGATACACGCTTCGCGCTTAGGCCACGTAAAGTTCCTGGCGCGAATTCATTCGGATGTTTTCAGAAAATGTGAAGCAACGGGCCGGAAAAGACGGCGACGGATGCGGGCAGATCACGCCGCTTCGTCGCGGCCGCCGGCTGCGCCGCGCTTCTTCCTGTTCTTGCCGCGCAGGAACTGAATGTCCATCTCGGCGCCGTTGACGCGGACCAGCTCGCAGCGGCGGTAGGCGAGGCCCGTGGACGACAACAGCAGGAAGAACTCTTTCAGGTTCAACCCCTGGATCGAGCCTTCCACCGTGAGGATGGCGTCGGTATCGGAGATCGCGTTGAGCTTGCAGTCGCGGCGCCAGGTGCCGTCGATGGCCATGATGCAGACATCGTAGCCGCGACTGAAAGTCACGCGTTCCGTACCCTTGCCATCCTCGGCCATGTCTATCGTCCTGCCATGGCCGCCATGCGCGGCGCCGCGCCGGCGAGAGCCGGCTTGGCAGCTGCGACACGCGGATCGTTCGGCTTGTAGAGGCCGCGCCGCTCCGGAATCGGCCGGAACGTATCGGTCAGGCCGACCACGGTTTCGGCCGCACCCAACACCAGGAAGCCGTCGGGCTCGATCTGGCGCGCCAGCCGGTTGAAGATGTTGATCTTGGTGTCCTGATCGAAATAGATCAGCACGTTGCGGCAGAAGATGACGTCGAAGGTCCCGAGCTGCGCGAAATCGTGCAGCAGGTTGAGCTGCCGGTGCTGGATCATCGCCCGCAATTCGGGATTGACCTGCCAGGTCTCGCCGGTCTGCTTGAAATATTTCATCAGCATCTGGATCGGCAGACCGCGCTGCACCTCGAACTGGCTGTAGATTCCGGCCTTGGCCTTCTCCAGCACCTCCTGCGACAGATCGGTCGCGATGATCTCGATGCGCCAGCCGGTAAGGGCCGCGCCCATCTCCTTCAGGCACATCGCCAGCGAATAGGGCTCCTGCCCGGTCGAGCCGGCGGCGCACCAGATCCGTATGCTGCGGCGGGCGGCCCGCGCCTTGATGATCTCGGGCATGATGGTGTCGCGGAAATGATCGAACGGGACCTTGTCGCGGAAGAAGAAGGTCTCGTTGGTGGTCATGGCTTCGACCACGTCGGTGATCACCGTGCGCGAGCCGCCTTGCAGCTTCTGCACGAGATCGCCGATGCCGGAGAGTCCGGCCTTGCGGGCCAGCGGCAGCAGGCGGCTTTCGATCAGATATTGCTTGTCTGCGGAAAGATCGAGACCGGAATTGTCCTTTAGGAACTTACGCAGATACTCATACTCGGTCGGGGTCACGGATGGCCTCTTCGAAGCTGCACTGGAACACTCTGGCCCGAATATTCAGGCCAGACACACTCAGACCATGGCTTGTCCGACCGGGATCAAACCAACTTCAGCGAACTTGTCGGCGATGATGTCTTTGTCGAAAGGCTTCATGATGTACTCGTTGGCGCCGCCGCTGAGCGCCTGAGCAATATGAGCCACATTGTTCTCGGTGGTGCAGAACACCACCTTGGGCTGGTCGCCGCCGGGCAGGCGGCGCATATGGCCCATGAATTCGAAGCCGTCCATCACGGGCATGTTCCAGTCGAGCAGCACCGCATCGGGCAGCTGCCGCTGACAGATCTCGAGCGCCTTCGAGCCGTCCTCGGCCTCGGTAACTTCGAATTCCAGGCCTTCCAGGATCCGGCGGGCGATCTTGCGCACCACGCTGGAATCATCAACCACCAAGCACGTCTTCATTTTGGTTCTCCGGCTTTGATGTTTCGTTGGCTCATGCAGCCATCTGCACTTTGGTTTCAAGATCGAGGACGCGATCGACGTCGAGGACGACCATGAGCTGGCCGTCGAGGCGATGGACGCCGCCGGCGAGCTTGGCCATGCGGGGATCGAGGTTGACGGGGTTTTCTTCCATGCCGGCTTCGGGCAGGCGAAGGACCTCGCCGATCTGATCGATCAGCAGGCCATAGGATTCACCGCGCAAATCGACGCCGACCGCCATCGGCACCTTGCCGTCCTCGGGCTGCGGCAGGCCGAGACGGGCGCGCATGTCGACCACGGTGACGATGCGGCCGCGCAGATTGAGCACGCCCGCGATCTCGCGCGAGGACAAGGGAACGCGGGTGACGCGCTCGGGCATGAACACGTCCTGGACCCGGGAGATCGGCAGGCCGAACAGCTGGCCGCCGATCATCGCGGTGACGTATTCGACCATGGCGCCTTCGCCCACTTGCGTCTTCTTGTTCATCTCGGTCTCTCCTGATCCCTGTCCTGCTCTTACGCCGCTGCCCGGTTCAGCTCGGAGGCACCGGCGGCGCCTGCGGTCTGCTCCTTCAGCGCCGCGATCAGACCGGGACGGTCGAACTT
>NZ_FMAI01000007.1 GCF_900094605.1 Bradyrhizobium shewense
CTCAATCGCCGCCAGATCGCAAGCCTTGCCGGGCTTGCTCCCTTCGTCCGTCAGTCCGGCCGATGGAAAGGCCGGAGTAAGATCGGTGGCGGACGCACCGCCTTGCGGGCAGCTCTTTACATGGCCGCCCTGTCGGCCATCCGATGCCACACGAAGCTCAAGCTCTTCTATCGTCACCTCGTCAGCGCCGGTAAGCCGAAAATGGTCGCCCTCATCGCCGTGGCCCGCAAGCTCATCACCATCCTCAACGCCATGCTCAGGGATCGAAAACCATGGCAACCCGCTTGACAAAGAACACAGTCGCTGAGGTGCGCGCCATGCGACGCGAAGCGGCGTATGGGAAGCCTCGAAGGATGCACGGCCCCGCTGATACGGCCGGGCCGTCGCCCTTCGAGGGCCGCTGAAGAAGCGAGCCACCTCAGGGTGACGGTGATGGTGTGCGCGGTACGCAGCTGTAGCAACAATCCCTCAATTACAGGGCTTGCTGTCCTTGACGTCGAACTTGCCCATCGCGCCGGAAATGACAAAGTCGTTGTAATCGAGCACGAGCTGGCGCGAGACGCCGTTTTCGTAGAGCTCGAACGCCATCGCATAGACCGGCGTCTGCTCGCCCTCTTTCTGCTGGGCCTCGCGGTCGAAATAGCTGACCGTGACGGGCCAGCGCTTGAGCGATTTCATGTGCTCGTCGGAGGTCGACGGATCCGGCGCGGCGGCGCGGTCGGCGGGGATCGGCTGGCCGATCACGGTCAGCGTGTTGTAGACCTTCTGGCCGTCGTCGGAGCCGTCATAGACGGAGAGCTCGAGCAGCGGCTTGCCGTCCTTGGCGGCGGCGATGATGCGCTGGATCTGCTCGGTCGGGAATACGATCTTGCCGTCGAGGGTGAAATTCTTCGGCGCCGGCAGCTTCAGCTTGACGTTGATGTGGTCGCCGTCGCGCTCGGCCGAGCCGTCAACGCGGCCGGCATCGGCCTCGTTCATGCGGGTCTCGATCTTGAAGCGGTAGCTTTTTCCCCCGGCGTCTTCCCAGGAGTTGGAGCGGAGGTCGCTGAGCGTGACCTTGCCCTCGCCGCTGTCGAGCTCGGACACCTGGCGGAATTCGGACGTGTAGCCCTCGCACGAGCTTCCGGAGAAGTTGTAGAGGATGCGCCCGCGCGCGCTATTGACCGAATTGGAGCGCGATTTCACCAGGCTCAGGTCGTAAAGCGCCTGGTGCGCGAGGAACGGGCCGCTGGCGGCCTGCGCGGCGTCGCCAAGGCCTAAATCGCCAAGTCCGAAACTGGCCGCCGCGAGCGCCATTACACCGAGCGAAGTCCGGAAAAGGTGCACCATGTCTGTTCCTTGGGGACGCGTCCTTGGGATGCGCAGATTCGACATTTTAATGACCGTTCCATTGCGTCGCAACTGAGGCCGTTTCACGTAAAGTTGCGGCCCTGCCGTTGAACCTGCGGCCTCACCTCGACAAAAGGCAGCCTGCCGCGGGTTGCTTGCATGTGGCGGCACGATGGGCGAAACAGGGCGCGGCCGGCCCCCACGGATGCGCCGGAGCGAATGGAATTTCTGGACAACGAGGTCGAACATGGCGGGCACGGTCGAGCAAAAGCTGGCGGAACAGGGCATCAAGCTGCACGAGGCCCCCACCCCCGTGGCCAATTACGTCCCGTTCGTGCGCACTGGTAATTTGCTGTTCGTCTCCGGCCAGGTCTGCTTCGACCCCGCCGGCAAGCTGATCGCCAAGGGCAAGCTGGGCGCCGGCGTCTCGATCGAAGACGGCGCGGCGGCCGCCCGCGGCTGCGCGGTCAATCTGCTGGCCCAGGTCAAGGCGGCGCTCGGCGACCTCGACAAGGTGGTGCGCGTGGTGCGCCTCGGTGGCTTCATCAACTCGGCCCCCGACTTCCTGGACGGGCCGAAGGTGCTCAACGGCGCCTCCGACCTGATGGTCGCCGCCTTCGGTGACAAGGGCCGCCATGCCCGCACCACGGTCGGCGTCGCCTCGTTGCCGGCAGACGCGGCGGTCGAGGTCGAAGGCGTGTTCGAGGTCGCCTGACGGACAATGCGCGCTCCTGATTGGCTGACAGCCCGGCCGGTCGCCCATCGCGGCCTGCATGACATTTCCCGCGGCATTGTCGAGAACATGCCGGGCGCGGTGCAGGCTGCGATCGCAGGCAATTTCGCGATCGAGGTGGACATCCAGCTCTCGGCCGACGGCGAGGCCATGGTGCATCACGACCATGCGCTCGGCCGCCTCACCGAGGCCACCGGCGAGGTCGTGTCGAAGACCGCCGCGGAGCTGAAGGCCGTCACATTCAAGGACACCGACGAGCGGATGATGTCGCTGTCCGACCTCTGCTCCTTGGTCGCCGGCCGCGTGCCGCTGGTGATCGAGGTGAAGAGCCATTTTGGCGGCGACCGCAAGCTGGTGAAGCGGATGGCCGAGGTGCTGGCGTCCTATGACGGCCCCGCCGTCGGCATGTCGTTCGATCCCGACCAGGTGCTGGCGCTGCGCGAGCTGTTGCCCTCCCGTCCGCGCGGCATCGTCGCGCAGCGGACCTATGAGGACGACTACTGGGCCAAGCTCACGCAGGAGCGGCGCGATAGCATGCTCTACCTGCGCCATGGCTTTCAGACCCAGCCCCATTTCGTCGCCTTCAGGGTCGACGACCTCCCGGCCCCCGCCCCCTGGATCGCCCGCAACCTGTTCGGCTGCGCCCTGCTCGGCTGGACCGTCCGCACCCCGGAGCAGCGGGCACGCGTCGGGCAATATGCCGACCAGATGATCTTTGAGGGGTTCGTGCCGTAGGCCTCGCCCGTGTCCCGGACGCGCTGCAACGCGCAAGCGTTGCTGCGCTGAGCCGGGACCCAGAAGGCGGCACGCGACGCAGCGAGTTGGGCCGCGGCTCGGCAGCGCGTCGCTGAAGGGCGCTGCGCTGCGTCCGGGGCACGAGAGCGCGTTCCCCGCCCCCTTGAAGTCACTGCTGCAATGCACGATCTTGGGCAACGATGGCATCATCCGAAATCACGCTCGAGGCCGTACCTTCGATTGGCGAGGTATCCCCGGAGGACTGGGACGCCTGTGCCAATCCCGGCAAATGCAACGGGCTTGGCGCGGAAACCTCATCCGGACTTCCAGGCGATTCCCTCGGCCTCTCAAAACCTGCCTATAACCCGTTCGTCTCACACGCCTTTCTCTCGGCCGTTGAGAAATCGGGTTCGGCGACAATCCGCACCGGCTGGGGACCGCGGCATCTCGTGGCCAAGGTCGACGGCCGCGTCGCCGGTGTCGTGCCCTGCTATCTGAAATCGCATTCGCAGGGCGAGTACGTCTTCGACCGCGGCTGGGCGGACGCCTATGAGCGCGCCGGCGGGCGCTACTATCCGAAGCTCCAGGTCTCGGTTCCCTTCACCCCTGCCACAGGCCCGCGGCTACTGGTCCGCGACGGCGTCGATCACGAGCGCATCATGGACGCACTGGCGAGCGGGCTGGTGGCGCTGTGCGGCGTCAGCAAGGCCTCCTCGGTGCATGTCACCTTCGCGCGCGAGGCGGAATGGAAGCTGCTCGCCGAGCACGGCTTCCTGCAGCGCACCGACCAGCAGTTCCATTGGCACAATGAGGGCTTTGCGAACTTCGACGATTTTCTTAGTACCCTGAACTCGCGCCACCGCAAATCGATCAAGCGCGAGCGGCGCGATGCGCTGCCCGCCGGCATCACCATCCACTGGCTGACGGGCAAGGACATCACCGAGGATGCCTGGGACGCCTTCTTCGCATTCTACATGGAGACCGGCTCGCGCAAATGGGGCCGTCCCTATCTGACGCGCGAGTTCTTCTCGCTGATCGGCGAGACCATGAGCGAGGACGTGCTGTTGGTGATGGTCCGCCGCAACAATCGCTGGATTGCGGGCGCGATCAACTTCATCGGCTCGGACACGCTGTTCGGCCGCAACTGGGGCGCGGTCGAGCATCATCCGTTCCTGCATTTCGAGGTCTGCTATTACCAGGCGATCGACTTCGCCATCCAACGCGGCCTCACCCATGTCGAGGCCGGCGCGCAAGGCGAGCACAAGATCGCGCGCGGCTACCTGCCACGCACCACCCATTCCGCGCACTTCATCGCCGATCCCGGCCTGCGCCGCGCGATCGATGATTACCTCAAGCGCGAGCGCGCCTATGTCGCCGAGGCCGGACGGGAGCTTGCCGAGCTCGGCCCGTTCCGGAAAGGCGCCGACGAGGCGCCTTGACGGTTTGCCGCGGCTGGTGACAGTAAGCGCAAAATCTCTAGGGAGCCGTCATGACCGCCTACGACACCAACAACATCTTCGCGAAGATCCTGCGCAGCGAGCTGCCCTGCTCCAAGGTCTACGAGGACGAGCACGTCTTCGCGTTCCTCGACATCATGCCGCGCGTGCCTGGCCACACGCTGGTGATCCCGAAGTCCCCTGCCCGCAACATCCTCGACATCAAACCCGACGATTACGCCCATGTCGCCCGTGGCGCGCACAAGATCGCAGCCGCCGCAATGAAGGCCTTCAAGGCCGACGGCATCACCATCCAGCAGTTCAACGAGCCCGCCGGCGGACAAGTGGTGTTTCACCTGCATATGCACGTGATGCCGCGCCACGACGGCGTGGCGATGCTGCCGCCCGCCAGCCGCAAGGAAGAGGCCAAGGTGCTGGAAGAGCATGCGGCGAAGCTGATCGCGGCGTTGAAGAGCTGATTGTCAATCCGGGGCGTGTCCCCTTGGTGCGAGCCCGGAATCCATTTCACCACCGACTCTGACGCCTGACGGATTCCGGGCTCGCGCCTTCGGCGCGCGCCGGAATGACAGATTACTCCGTCTCGAAATCCCCTGGCTGGGGCGCCGCCAATGGCGTGAACTCGCACCGATCTGGCTTGATGTCGATCAGCGGCGTGTTGTCGAGGCAATCGAGGCCGCGCACCAGGATCGCATTACCCTCGATGCCGACCAGCTTCACGATCGACGTGCCGATCGGATTGGGACGCACCGGCGAGCGCAGCGAGAAGGTGCCGCGGGTCTTCTCGTTGTTCTTCGGGCTCTGCAGGATGATGTCGCGGCGCGATTGGTCGAGCCAGTAAAGCACTTCGAGATTGCTGTAGAAGTCGACGCCCTTGATGGCCGGCACGAAAGGCTCGAAGATCTCGAGCCGGCAGATCGGGCCATCCTGACGTCCCTGCCGCGGTGTCTCCATCCGCGAGGTCCAGGGCGTGCGGATGCGGCCGATGAAGACCAGGCCGGCATCCTGCGCGGGCGGCAAATCGATGGCGACCTCGCCCTCGCGGAGCTCGTTTTTACGAACCATATTTCCAGTTCCTTGCTGTTGGGCAGCGTTTTAGCCCAACCACCAGGTGCCGGCCAGCATGAAGACTTCGCCGGTCACGACGCCCGCAAAGATCGAGCGGCGGGTCAGCAGGAACACGACGAGGCCGGCGGCCACCGCGCCGTAGCGCAAGGTATCAGGCACGCTGGCGAGCGCGCCCGGCGGCTCGACCACGATCTGCGCGATGACACCGGCGAGGATCGCGGTCGCGACCGCCCGCACCCAGACCAGCAGCTCGGAGCCTTCGTCGATGCCGCCGCCGAACCACAGGCCCAGCATGCGCCAGATCTGGTTGGGAATGACGCCGGCGACGAACAGCACCGCCAGCGCATGCCAATCGCCGATGGCCTGCGCAAAACTCATGCGCGCACCTCGCGCCACCAATGCACGCCATAGGCGATCGTGCCGGCCACCACCCCGCTGACCAGGATATCGACGCCGGAGTTCATCTTCGCGGCCAGCGGATACAGCAAGATGCCCAGCACCAGCGCGACGACGTCGGCGACCTCGCGGCTGTTGCGCGCAGTCGAGAACAGGAAGGACAGCGGCGTCAGCAGCAGGATCGCCGCTCCGAGCGTTTGCGTCAGGTTGGCGGCGAGGAAATAGCCCACCGTGTTGGCGACCAGGCACACCGAGACGAGGCCACAGCCGAGCCCGTGAACGAAGGCGATGCGCCGCTCACGCGGCACCTGCGGCAGGAAACGGTGGCACTCGACCCACAGCGTCACCGCGGTGAGATGCGCGGCAAAGACCAGCTCACGCCGTTTGGTCATCGGCGTGCGCATCAGCGGCAGCACCGAGACCACCATCGGGAACAGCCTGATGGCGCTGACGGTGACTGCAATCGCCGACTGGATGACGGTGGCGCCCGAGCCGAGTGTGGTGATCAGGATGATCTGTGCCGGCCCTGCCCACACGAACAGCGTCGAGGCGAGCGCCCAGACCAGGCTGAAATGGGTGTCATGGGCCAGCGCGCCGATGCCGAGATAGGTCACGAACAGCACGATGGTGAGGATCGTCTGCGTGATCGAGCGCAGCCCCCAGCCGAAGGCACGCCAGGGACTATTCCATTGCGATGAATCGAGCGGAGGAAGCGCCACGGAGTTTTGGCCGGGTTGCGGAATCGTGCCCGCATAACGGGTGACGCGGCGTCTCGCGTCAAGGAAACACGTGGCGGGGCTGGCATGCGCGCCGACGAGGCCCCCTACCCGCTCACACCCCTGTTCTTCAGCACGAAGCACGCGCCGCCTGCCTTCCTGATCCGGTTGCAGAGATCATCCGCCTCGCTGCGCGTGTCGGCGCCGATGCGTACCTGGTAGAACGCGCGGGTGCCGCGGCTGCGCATCACCGATGACAGCAGACTCGGATCGTGATCGCCGATCGCGGCGCCGAGCCGCGTGACCGCGCGGGAATACATCACCAGTGCCCTGTTGCGGTCGAAGCCGGCGGCAAGCTGCACGCCCCAGACCTTTGCGGCCGCGAGCTCCACATGCTGCTCGAGCTCAGCGACGAAGGCATTCGGCGCGCGCTTGAGCAGCGCCATCAGATCCCGGCAGCTCGTCGGCGGCGAGCTCGGCGGGCCCTTGCCGGTCGCACCTGCCTTGGCCCAGGCATCGACGCTGGTCCCGGTGATGGCGAAAACGTAATTGCGGGTCTGCTCCGGCATGCCGCCGGTGCCGGCGAGCCATTCCTGCACGCGCCGCGGACCTGCGTTGTAGGCAGCGGCCGCAAGGCCGAGATTGCCGAACTGGTTGCGCAGCTCGTTGAGGAATTCCGCCGACTTCGGCAACGCCTGCACCGGATTGAACGGATTGAGCAGCCCGCGCTCGCTCGCGGTGCCCGGCATGAACTGCGCGATCCCCTGTGCGTGCTCGCCGCTGCGTGTCGTGGGTCCTACCGCATCGGCCTGGAAGCGGCTTTCCTGCCAGATCACGCGGGCGAAGAATTCCAGCGGGAGATTGGCATCGCGCGCGGCGGCCTCGATGATCAGGCAGATCGACTCCCGCGTGTCGCTCTCGTGCGCCGACTCGGGCGATGGCGACGGTTTTGCGGGGGCTTCGGGGCCGAGCTGCGTGGGAGGAACCGGTGCGTCCTCGGCCAGCGCCGGCGCGCAGACGAACGCTGCCACGAGCAACTGCCAGATCAGCTTCTGGACCCCACCAAGCCGCATTTCGCTCCAAGCCCTTGAACTCGGGCCCCAAGCCAACTAGCAACGGCCGGAATAATCAACGCTGAGCTCGGCCAAAATGCGGACAATCTATTTTGATCTCGACGGCACACTCACCGATCCAAAGCCCGGGATCACCGGTTCGATCCAGTATGCCCTGAAAAAACTCGACCAGCCGGTCCCGAGCCAGGACGAGCTGACCTGGTGCATTGGGCCGCCGCTGCATGCCAGCCTGAAGAGGCTCGTCGGAACCGACGAACTTGCTGACCGGGCGCTGCTACTCTACCGCGAGCGGTTTTCCGAGGTCGGCCTGTTCGAGAATGCGCTCTATCAGGGCATCCACGACACGCTCGCCGCGGTGGCCGCAACGACGCCGCGCATGTTCGTGGCGACCAGCAAGCCCGCGGTCTACGCTACCCGCATCGTCGATCATTTCGGCCTGAAGCCGTACTTCGAGCGCGTGTTCGGCTCCGAGCTCGACGGCACCCGCGTCGACAAGCGCGATCTGCTGCGCTACGCGCTCGACGAGACCAAGGTCGATGCCGGCAGCGCGATCATGATCGGCGACCGCAGCCACGACGTGATTGGCGCCCGGACCAACGGCATGACCGCGATCGGCGTGCTCTATGGCTATGGCAGCGAGGCCGAGCTCAGGGACGCCGGCGCGCATCACATCTGCGCCGCACATCCCGAGCTGCTTGGTCATTGCGTGGGCTAGGCGCTGACGGCCTCCACCGCCGTCAACATGCCGGTCTTGGGATGGCAGTTCAGATATTCGAAGAACTGCTCGTCCGCAGCTGCCACCGTGACCTCGTGATAGAGCCGCAGCTTGGCTGACGGGCCGAGCGTGGACAGATATTTCATCGCGGCACCAAAAATCCGGACATGGGTCGGATGCGACTCCGCCCAGCGTTCGAGCGCCGCCAGGCTCTTCCACCAGCTCTGGCCGTAGGACTTTTCGCTCACGCTGCCATCGGCCTGTAGCACCTGCATGTAGCGGTTGGCATAGCAGCCGATCGCAAGACCCTCGTCGCGCAGGAAATCCATGCCTTCGCGCAGCACCGGCTCGACGTCGTCGAGATAGAGCTTTCGCTCCGATGCCTCGGTATCGCTCCAGTCCTGCCCGGACCTGATCAGGCAGAGATTGTCGTGCGCCCTCACGCGGAGCCGCGCGCCGTCGCGGACCAGTTCCGGCGCGCCGCCGGGCGTCATCGCGTCGGTTTGCGACAGCGGGATACGGTCGCGCATGCCGCCCCAATAAGCGTGCTCCTGCACCTCGCCGCTCATGCCGCCGGCGATGGCGGCGACACCTTCGGGCCGGTCAGGCGAGGAGAACAGCGTCTCGTGCCGCGCCACAATGGGACGCAGCACCTCGATGAAGGTGCCGACGCCCTCGCGCTGCCTCCCGGTCCATGCCGCGCGTGCCGGTTCGAGCCAGGCGTCGAAGCGTACAATGTCGTCCCAATAGGCGACCGAGACGATGGTCTCATAGCCGGCCTGGTCGACATAGCGCGCGCGATCCCAATGCAAAGGCCCGCTTTCGGCCGAAAAGCGCTCCGCGATCTCAAGGAACGCCTCCGTTGCGGCAGCCGGCGCCGTGCCGCGATACTGCACGCCGAAATAAGCCATCACGACGCGGCTCACGCCGGGCCTGTAGCGCGCCACGAACGACGGATATGGCGGCTGGTAATCATCAGGCACGCGCTTGTGGCGCGTACGCTGAGTCTCGAGATGCTGAGGAATTGCAGATTCCATGATCGTACCCTCCCCTCGATCTCGGTGATCAGCTCGCCGCCGCGGCAATGTCGGCGGGCTCGACGGTGTCCACCGGCAACGCAAATTGCTCGACGCGTTGGTACCGCTTCTTGTTGAGCAGCAGCCGCGTCACGTCGGGCCGCGAATAATGCCCGGCCGGATCTGCCGCGTTCTTGGCAACACCGATGGCGCCGAGATCGATCTCGGCGATCAATAGCCCCTCCTGATCCGGCGCTAGCTTCTCGCCGATCTGGCTGCCGTCGGGACCGTAGATCGCGGCAAAGCCGCCGCCGGCATGCAGCAGCGCGTGCTTGTCCGGCCGGTCGCAGAGCTCATCGATCATCGCTTGCGAGACCGTCGCGCAAGGCGCCAGCACGAAGCAGGAGCCCTCCACCGCATAGACACGCGAGGCGGCGTTGTTGACCTCGGCCCCAAGCGCCGGCGCGAAGGGATCGTAGAGCGAGAAGCTCGGCCAGGCCGCGACATGCACCTGCTCGTTCTGGGCGTACATCGCGTATTTGGACAGCGGCTGGAGATGCTCCCAGCAGCACAGCGCGCCGAGACGGCCGATGTCGGCCCTCGCATGCACGGCGAGATCGCTGCCGTCGCCCTCGCCGTAGACGGTACGCTCGGCATGGGTCGGCCGCAGCTTGCGGCGCTTGGCGATGGTCTCGCCATCGGGCCCGATCAACCACTGCGCCAGATAGAGGCTGCCGCCGTCGCGTTCGGACAGGCCGATCACGGCGGTGAGCTTGGCTTTCCGCACTTCGTCGCGCAGCCGCTCGGCCTGCGGGCTGTCATAGGACAGCGAATTGTCGAAATAGCGCTGCACGAAGCCGCGGCCGATCGCCCAGGCCGGCGAGTCCATCCAGATGTGCCAGGGGTAGCCGGGGATGAAGGCCTCGGGAAAGGCGATCAGCCTGGCGCCCTTTTCCGCGGCCTCCCTGATCAGCGCGATCGACTTGTCGATCGAGGCGTCGAGATCGAGCCAGGCCGGCGCCGCCTGCACCACCGCCACCTTGTATTTCGGATGTTCGATGCCCATTGCCGCCTCCATTGCCGGTTGATCGGAAGCCATCTCCGATGCAGTCTATTGGGCCAAAGCGGGCAACCGGCCGCTCGACCGCGGCGGAACAAAAACTCGACCGGCCGGGATTTCGGCCCGGTACGGGATTTGCCTCGGATCGGCTTGAATCTGCGCCAACATGCGATTTCGCTGGATGTGAAAGGGAGGCCTGTCGATGCCAATCCAGTTCACGACGGACGGCAGCCCGGGCTACCGGCGGCTCGCCCTCTGGCAGGACATCGTCTGCGACGTCTTCGTCGGGCTCGACTGCAAGTCCGATCTCGGCAGCGCCTTTCGCGGCTCGGTGACGCAAGCCGCGCTCGGCAAGGCGGTGTGCTCCGAGGTCTGCTCCGATCGCCAGCATGTGTTCCGCACGCCCTCCCGCATCGCGCGCTCGGATCAGGATTTCGTCCTGGTGGCGCTCGGTCATCGGGGCGACGGCGGCGTGGTGCAGGACGGCCGCGAGACCATGGTTCATCCCGGCGAATTCGCGCTCTACGACACCACGCGCCCCTATGAGCTGAAGTTCAACGACGCTTTCACGCAGACCATCTTCAAGGTGCCGCGCGAAATGTTGCAGCGCCGGCTCGGCGGCACGGAGACGCTGACCGCGATGTCGTTCGGCACAGAGGCACCGCTCGAGCGGCTCGCCTATGATTTCATCTTCCGGCTTTGCCAGAGCGCCGACCGGCTCGCCCCTGGCAACGCCGCTGTTCTGTCGGAACAGGCCGTCGATCTGCTCGCGATGGCGCTGAGCGAGCGGCTCGGCAAGACGTCGCTGCCATCCTCGACCCACCGCTCCGCGCTGATATACCGGCTCAAGGCGCATGTGCGCGCGCACCTCGCCGACCCCGACCTTTCATTGTCGGAGACCGCGGCCGCGCTCGGCATTTCGCCGCGCTACGTGAACGACCTTCTCGCCGACGAGGAGACCTCGTTCCAGCGTTACGTCCTCGCCGAGCGCCTTGCGCAGTGCCGGCGCGACCTCGTCTCGCCCATGCTCGTCCATCGCCACATCAGCGAGATCGCCTTCGCCTGGGGTTTTAACGACCTCTCGCATTTCGGCCGGGTCTTCCGCGAGCATTTTGGGATGTCGCCGCGCGATTTCAGGCAGAGCCAGCTGCGGCACTGAGCAGCCATCTTCGCAAGCCTTCGTCCTGGCCGAAGGCAACGCTCGCCAATTCCAGATTGTCTTGCGTTGCGGCGTGGATCAGGCTGCCACGCATGAGGACTCAGTCCACGATAAGCGGAACGGAGCTGTTGCTGAGCGTCATCGCGATCCGTCTCGCCGTGCTGGTCGTGGTGGGATGGGGTTTGACTCTCCTGCCGCAGCAGACGCGCAATCGAGAGCTCGGCTGCGCTCCCCCATCCCAGGCGAGGGACGAGGCGAAACTTTCGGCGAAGATTGTCGGCCCGCGCATCGTTGATGCCGCGTTCGACGACATGCTTCGGCACGATTAGGGCGTCCAAGCAAGGCCGGTATGTGAGCGCGTGATAGGACAAGGCGTCCGCTTGCGCTAACCTCAGTGCCAAGGCGACAACGATCAATCAGCGGCCAGCCGAGGAGCATATCGATGGAATACCGACGCTTGGGCCGGTCAGGCCTCATGGTGCCCGCTTTGAGCCTTGGCACCGGCACCTTCGGCGGCGTCGGCCGCCTTGCCGCGTGGGGCACGACCGACGCGACCGAGGCGCGGCGCCTGCTGGATATCTGCCTCGAGGCCGGCGTGTCGATGTTCGACACCGCGGACGTCTATTCGCTCGGCGAGTCCGAACGCGTTCTCGGCGAGGCCATCAAAGGCCGCCGCGACAAGGTGCTGGTTTCGACCAAGGCAACGTTTCGCTTCGGCGATGGCCCCAACGACATCGGCTCGTCACGGCAGCATCTGCTCGCAGCCATCGACGGTTCACTGAGCCGGCTCGGCACCGACTACATCGACCTGTTCCAACTCCACGGCTTCGACGCCTTCACCCCGCCCGAGGAGGTGCTCGCGACCCTCGATACGCTCGTGCGCGCCGGCAAGATCCGCTATGTCGGCGTTTCGAATTTCTCGGGCTGGCACCTGATGAAGTCACTCGCCGTCGCCGACAAGCACGGTTTTCCGCGCTACGTCGCCAACCAGACCTATTATTCGCTGATCGGGCGCGATTACGAATGGGAGTTGATGCCGCTCGGCCTCGACCAGGGGCTAGGTGCCGTGGTCTGGTCGCCGCTCGGATGGGGACGCCTCACCGGCAAGCTTCGCCGAGGTCAGCCGAAGCCCGAGGTGAGCCGCCTGCCCAAGACCGCCGAGTTCGGCCCGCCGGTGCCGGACGAGCATGTCTATCGGGTCGTCGATGCCATCGACGAGATCGCGAAGGAAACCGGCAAGAGCGTCTCGCAGATCGCGCTGAATTGGCTGCTGCAGCGCCCGACCGTATCGACGCTGATCATCGGCGCGCGCAACGAGACGCAGCTGCGTGAAAATCTCGGCGCGGTCGGCTGGTCCTTGACCAAGGACCAGATCGCCAAGCTCGACGCCGCGAGCAAGGTGACGCTGCCATACCCCTACTGGCACCAGCGCACGACCTTTACCGACCGCAATCCGCCGGCGGTGTAGCGCAAGAATCTTTGTGTTTGCCGAGCCGCCACGAGTGCTTCCGTTGGGGAACTGCGGAAAGCCTGACGGGTTGCCGTCAATCCGGCAATTTCCTAATCCGGAGATGAAACACGGCTCGAATCAAGCGCGCCTCCATCATGTCGTCCGCCCCCATCGAGCACGCCGACGGCCTGCCGCAGCCGCAGCGCAACCAGGCTGTGCTGACCATTGCGCTGGGCATCATCATGGCGGTGGTCGACAGCGCCATCGCCAATGTCGCGCTGCCGACGATCGCGGCCGACCTCGACGCAAGTCCAGCCTTCTCGATCTGGATCGTCAACGGCTACCAGCTCGCGATCACGATCTCGCTGCTGCCGCTGGCTTCGCTCGGCGAGATCGTCGGCTATCGCCGCGTCTATCTGGTCGGGCTGGTGCTGTTCACGCTGGCATCCGCCTTCTGCGCGCTGGCGCATACGCTGCCGCTGCTCACGCTCGCGCGCATCCTCCAGGGCTTTGGCGCGGCCGGCATCATGAGCGTCAACGCGGCGCTGGTGCGCTTCACCTACCCGCGCAGCCAGCTCGGCCGCGGCATCGGGCTCAACGCGCTCGTCGTCGCCTTCTCGGCTGCCATCGGCCCGACGCTCGCCGCAGGCATCCTGGCGGTCGGAAGCTGGCCGTGGCTGTTCGCCATCAACGTGCCGCTCGGCGCGGTGACGCTGGTGCTGGGCCTGCGCAGCCTGCCGCACACAAAGCCCGCCAGCCATTCGTTCGACTGGCAGAGCGCGGGGCTTTCGGCGATCACCTTCGGCGTCGGGATCGCGGCCGTCGACAGCGTCGGTCATGGCGAGGCCGCGGTCACCTGCCTGATCCAGTTCGCCATCGCTCTCGTCGCAGGCGCGCTGCTGATCTGGCGCGAAACCCACATGACCTCGCCGCTGCTGCCGGTCGACCTGTTGCGTATCCCCGTGTTCGCGCTGTCCATTGCGACCTCGATCGCCTCGTTCTGCGGGCAGATGCTGGCCTTCGTCGCGATCCCCTTCTACCTCCAGAGCCGCTTCGGCTATTCGGCGGTGCATATGGGCCTCCTGATCACGCCATGGCCGATCGCAGTGGCCTTCGCGGCCCCCCTCGCCGGCCGCCTGGTCGAGCGTTATCCGGCCGGCCTGCTCGGCGGCATCGGCCTCACGCTGTTCGCCTGCGGCCTCGCCGCGCTCGCCTTCCTGCCGGCAGCGCCTACGGCGCTCGACGTGATCTGGCGCATGGCGCTGGCCGGCGCCGGGTTCGGCCTGTTCCAGACCCCCAACAACCGCACCATGATCGCAGCCGCCCCGCGCGAGCGCGCCGGCGGCGCCAGCGGCATGCTGGGCACGGCGCGCCTGCTCGGCCAGACCACTGGCGCCGCGCTGGTGGCGCTGTTGCTCGGACGGTATCCGGTTGAGGGGACCAGGCTGGCACTGCTCGTGGGCGTCGGGTTTGCACTCTGCGGCGCGGTGCTGAGCATGTTGCGGCTGTCTCCGGTTGGCGCGCGCGGCGCCGAACAGGTCCGCGTGCAGGACGATCAGCGCCTGCGGGGCGACTGACAGAGCCCCACGTGCAGGTACGGGCCATTCCCGTGCACAACCCCTGCGTGGCTTAACTATCAGGACCAATGACCTATTGCCCTCGCGCTCCGGTTGCGCTTCATTGGCGTGGGGAATAAGGGGCATTTCATGCGTTTAGTGGGAATTGTGGCGCTCAGCGTCATGCTGGGCGGTTGCGCGTCTGTGACACGCGGCACGACCGAAAATATCAGCATCTCATCGACACCGTCAGGCGTGGAAGCCATGGTCTCCGGGCTCGAAGTGCCCACCACCTGCACCACACCCTGCGCCATCGTCGCCAAGCGGAATGCCGACATCACGATCACCTTCGAGAAGGAAGGCTATCAATCCCAGACGGTGCAGCTCACCAAGGAAGTTTCAGGCACCGGGGCCACCGGCTTCGCCGGCAACCTCTTGCTCGGCGGCGTCGTCGGGATGGGAGTCGATGCCGCAACGGGGGCGGCCACCGATCACAAGCCCAATCCGGTCATCGTGACGATGCAGCCGTCGGTCCGCGCGCGGCCGGCCGCGCCGAAGAAGCCACGGCCTCCTGCGGCGGCGCCCGCGCCTGAAGCAGGGACGTAACGGGTCACGCACAACCTCACAAACAAAAAGGCCGGCTTTTCAGCCGGCCTTTTCGATTCATGGCGTGCCGATCAAGCCTTGACCAGCGGGCCCCTGGAGGTCGGGCCCTTCGAGCCGCCGGGGCCGCCCGGCTTGGACTTGCCCGGCGGGCGCTTGCGGGTGCCAGGGAGCTTCTCCTGCTTCGGCGTGACCGGCCCCTCGACGAATTCGAAGCCGATCTTGTCCTTGGTCTCGTCAGCCTCGTCCTTGACCAAGATGACGCGGACGTGGCCGCCGCCCTTCAGCTTGCCGAACAGCACCTCGTCGGCGAGCGGCTTCTTGATGTGCTCCTGGATCACGCGGGCCATGGGACGTGCGCCCATCTGCTCGTCGTAACCATGCTGGACCAGCCAGGCCTTGGCGGGCTCGGACAGCTCGATGGTGACGTCGCGGTCGCCGAGCTGGGCTTCGAGCTGAAGCACGAACTTCTCGACCACGGTGCCGATCACCTCGACGCTGAGATGGCCGAACGAGACGATGGCATCGAGACGGTTGCGGAATTCCGGCGCGAACTGCCGGTTGATCGCCTCGTGGTCGTCGCCTTCCCGCTTGGAGCGCGTGAAGCCGAACGCCTGCTTGGCGAGATCGGAAGCACCCGCGTTCGTGGTCATGATCAGGATCACGTTGCGGAAATTGACCTGCTTGCCGTTGTGGTCGGTGAGCCGGCCGTGATCCATGATCTGCAGCAGCACGTTGTAGAGATCGGGATGCGCCTTCTCGATTTCGTCGAGCAGCACCACGCAATGCGGATGCTGGTCGACGCCGTCGGTGAGCAGGCCGCCCTGGTCGAAGCCGACATAGCCGGGAGGCGCGCCGATCAGGCGCGATACGGTGTGCCGCTCCATGTATTCGGACATGTCGAAGCGTAACAGCTCGACGCCGAGGCTTGCCGCGAGCTGCTTTGCAACCTCGGTCTTGCCGACGCCGGTCGGACCTGAGAACAAGTAGCAGCCGATCGGCTTCTCCGGCTCGCGCAAGCCGGCGCGCGCCAGCTTGATCGATGCCGCAAGCGACTCGATCGCCTTGTCCTGACCGAACACGGTGCGCTTCAGCGTCTGCTCGAGATGCTTGAGCACCTCGGCATCATCCTTCGACACGCTCTTCGGCGGGATCCGCGCCATCGAGGCGATCGTGGTCTCGATCTCCTTGATGCCGATGGTCTTCTTGCGCTTGTTCTCGGCGACCAGCATCTGCGCCGCGCCGGACTCGTCGATCACGTCGATCGCTTTGTCCGGCAGCTTGCGGTCGTGGATGTAGCGCGAGGAGAGCTGAACCGCGGCCTCGATCGCCTCGTTGGTGTACTTCAGCCGGTGGTAGTCCTCGAAGTACGGCTTGAGACCCTTGAGGATCGCAATGGCGTCTTCGACCGTCGGCTCGTTGATGTCGATCTTCTGGAAGCGCCGCACCAGCGCGCGGTCCTTCTCGAAGTGCTGACGGTATTCCTTGTAGGTGGTCGAGCCCATGCAGCGGATGGTGCCCGAGGCCAGCGCGGGCTTGAGCAGGTTCGAGGCATCCATCGCCCCGCCCGACGTCGCGCCCGCACCGATCACGGTGTGGATCTCGTCGATGAACAGGATGGCGTTGGGATGCGCCTCGAGCTCCTTCAGCACTTGCTTCAGGCGCTCTTCGAAGTCGCCGCGATAGCGCGTGCCCGCGAGCAGTGTGCCCATGTCTAGCGAGAACACCGTGGCAGCAGCCAGAACTTCCGGCACTTCGCTGTCGACGATGCGCTTGGCGAGGCCCTCCGCGATCGCGGTCTTGCCGACGCCGGCTTCGCCGACAAACAACGGGTTGTTCTTCTGCCGGCGGCACAGCACCTGGATCGCACGGTTGATTTCGGAATTGCGTCCGATCACAGGATCGATCTTGCCGTCGCGCGCCTTCTTGTTGAGGTTGACGCAATAGGTCTCGAGCGCCTCGCCCTTCTTCTTGGCGTCCTCGGCGCCCTTGGTCTCGGTCTCCTCGTCGACGCCGCGCACCGGCCGCGCCTCGGAGACGCCAGGCCGCTTGGCAATGCCGTGACTGATATAGTTGACCGCGTCATAGCGCGTCATGTCCTGCTCCTGCAGGAAATACGCGGCGTGGCTCTCGCGCTCGGCGAAGATCGCGATCAGCACGTTGGCACCGGTCACCTCTTCACGGCCGGAGGACTGCACGTGAATCACGGCGCGCTGGATCACGCGCTGGAAGCCGGCGGTCGGCTTGGCGTCGTCCGCGCCATCGGTGACCAGATTCTCGAACTCGGTCTCAAGATAATTAACCAGGCTCGTGCGGAGCTTGTCGAGATCGACACTACAGGCGCGCATCACGGCGGCTGCATCGGAGTCGTCGATCAGGGAGAGCAACAGATGCTCGAGCGTCGCGTATTGGTGATGACGCTCGTTTGCGATCGCCAGTGCACGATGCAGGGATTGTTCAAGGCTTTGGGAAAAAGTCGGCATTCGCGTCCTCTATGGCCCCCACCATCATGGTCGTGATCGCCCGGTCAGGCAACAACAACCTTTGTCACATATAGTTATACAAGACCGCGGCGAAAGACCGGTTCCGCGACTCTGGCAGCGACACACCCGCGGTATTTTCGATGCAAAACCCGTTCCGATTTGGGCAGACTACCCATTTGGGCAGGGTTGACGCCGGCGCCGAAGTTTACCGGATCATGCAGCAGGATGCGCTGCCATCACACACCGCACGAGCAGAACCACTCTAAAGATGGGACCGGCGACTACTTCTTTTCCATCACGCATTGCAGCGGATGCTGGTGCTTGCGGGCGAAATCCATCACCTGCGTCACCTTGGTCTCGGCGATCTCGTAAGTGAACACGCCGCACTCCCCGATGCCATGATGATGGACGTGCAGCATGATCTTGGTCGCGGCCTCGATGTCCTTGTTGAAGAACTTCTCCAGCACGTGGACGACGAACTCCATCGGCGTGTAGTCGTCGTTCAGGATCAGCACGCGGTAGAGGTTCGGCCGTTTGGTCTTGGGCTTGACCTTGGTGATGACCGAAGTGTTCGGACCCGAGGGGTTGCCCGAACGGTTCTCGTCATTGCTCATGCGAGGAGCGTAGGCAGCGGCTGGCGCGGACAGGTCGAGTCTGGAAGTCAATTGCGGCATGGCTCAGGCGTTCAAATTCCCCATGGAAGCGAATGGCGGTCGCCGCGCGACCCCGCCCTTCGGAGCCTGGCGCAGGCGCGCCGCCTTGTTGGATCGCCGCTCCCGACAATCCGGTCCAAGCCGGATCGTTCGCCAGCAATATGGGCCTGCCCCCGGCCCGCCGCAAGCGGGCAAAGGTCCGGCCGATGCGGCCACGGCAGTCCCGATTCCCGGTCCGGGCGATCAGGAGCAAGGTTAAACAATCCGGACCGATTTGACAAAAATTTCGCCCCCGCACGTTTAGAACATGTTGACCAGGAACCCCGGCTGTTAACCCGGCTGCGACCGTTTCACGCGGTGGCTCCGGTTTTCTACGGTCCAATTTACCTGCCGTTCAATGGCGTGGCGCGAAATCGGGCAAAACACCGATTTCGGGGATCGTCATGTCTCGCCTGCCGCTCGTCAGCCGCCTTGGTCGGCAATTCGCCCGCTTTGCAGTGGCCGAGCAAGGCAATATCGCCGTGATCTTCGCCATCGCGCTGGTCCCGGTGCTGAGCTTCGTCGGTGCCGCGATCGATTATAGCCGCGCCGCCCAGGCCCGCGCCTCCATGCAGTCAGCCCTCGACTCAACCGCGCTGATGCTCTCCAGGGACCTGTCATCCAGCACGATCACGACGTCGCAGATCAGCAGCAAGGCGCAAACCTATTTCAATGCCCTGTTCACCGACACCACGACCCTGCCATCGGTCACCGTTGGGGCCACCTACAACGCGAGCACCAGCCTTGGCTCGACAATCCAGCTCACCGGAACCGGCACCTACACGACCAGCTTCATGAAGATCGCCGGCTTCCCGACACTCGGCATCGACACCTCCTCCACCAGCGCCTGGGGCTTGACGCGCATGCGCGTGGCCCTTGTGCTCGACAACACCGGGTCGATGGCCAGCGACGGCAAGATGGCGGCGATGCAGACGGCCGCGAAGAACCTGGTCGATCAGCTCAGCACGCTCGCCAAGAATACCGGCGACGTCTACATCTCGATCGTTCCCTTCGCGAAGGACGTCAATGTCGGCGCCAGCAACTACAACAAGTACTGGGTCGATTTCAGCGATTGGGAAGCCGCGAACGGCAGCTGGAGCTGCACCTCCGGCAACAACTGGAACTGCAACAACTGGAAATGGACGCCGGCCAACCAGAACACCTGGACCGGTTGCGTCACCGACCGCGACCAGGATTACGACACCAAGAACACGACGCCGACCAGCGGCAATGTGGGGACGCTCTTCCCGGCCGAGCAATACTCCTACTGCAACATGGGTAGCTCATCCTATCTGCAGCCGATCATGCCGCTGAGCTACGACTGGAGCTCGCTCAAGGACCGGATCGACGCCATGAAGCCCACCGGCAACACCAACCAGGGCATCGGCCTGGCCTGGGGTTGGATGACGCTATCGGGCGGGGATCCCATGGACGCGCCGGCGAAGGACAACAACTACACCTACAAGGACGCGATCGTGCTTCTTTCCGACGGTCTCAACACGCAGAACCGCTGGTACAGCGACGCCTCGCAGATCGACGCCAGGCAGAAGAAGCTCTGCGACAACGCCAAGGCCCAGCCCAACAATATCACGATCTACACCGTGCAGGTGAACACCGGCAGCGATCCGACCTCGAGCGTGCTGCAATATTGCGCCAGCAGCTCCGACAAGTTCTATCTCGTCACGTCGGCCAGTCAGACCGTTTCGGTGTTCAAGGACATCGGCACCTCGCTGTCGAAGCTGCGCGTGGCGCGCTGACGGATCGACCGCGTGCAAACAAAAAGCCCGGCTGGTTCAGCCGGGCTTTTCGATTCCAGGACGTCCTGAAAAATTTACTGAGCAGCCGGGGTGAACTTCGACACGATGGTCTCGACCGGCTTGAACGCCTGCTTGGCGAGGTCGCTGTAGAGGCCGGCGATCTTCTGCGATTCCGCAACGAAGGTCTCGTAGGAGGAACGGGCGAAATCGGTCTGCGCTTCCATGGCCTTGTCCAGCGACTTCACGCCGGAAAGCTTCTCGACGAAGGACTTGGTGTCTTCGAACGACTTCTTCGTATAGTCGCCATAGGCGCTGGCGATCGCCTGGAGGCCGTGCTGCACCGAGGTCGCGGAGGCGACGTACTGCTCGAAGTGGTCTTTCCCGTAGTTCTGAAAGTCTTCAACCTTGAACATTTCGGAATCCTTTTCCCTGGCTCTCGTCGGGAAGCCCCGGCTCCCTGACTCTGCCCACAATTAGTGCAACGCACAAGAAAGTCAAGAATCTTTGTGCGGCGCACAAAATTGGACTCACTTCGCGGAAATTCCCGGGGTTTCCCGCAAGGGTTCTTTAAGCATTTGGAAACCGCGGGCCCCTACCCTGATTCCCTGGACGTGTTCAACTTCCGCAGACGGTCAAAAGCCGTTTGAGACCATCACCTTAGCCAGAATAGCGGTTCAGGCCCAACGTCCCCCGCGGCGAACACCAGCGGAGGGACAGCCTGAGCAGGTAATGATCCCGGGTCCATTGGGCACAATTTCGCCTCACGAGCCGGTGATCAGTTGAGAAACGGGGACGGGGTTCCATGCTTCGTAAAAACTTGTCTTCCTCGCGCTTGGCGCGGGTTGGCGTTTTCGGGCTTCTTACGGTCACCACCGCGGTCATCTTCACCACCGATGCCGCCGAGGCGCGGCGTCATCGGCGCCATTACGCGCACCACCGGGTGCAGCGCGATGTGTCCGAGAGCTCCAGCCCGAAATTCGCGTCCATCATCGTCGACGGCAATTCCGGCGCGGTGCTTCAGTCGAACGCCCCGGACGGCATCCGCCACCCCGCCTCGCTCACCAAGATCATGACGCTCTATCTGCTGTTCGAGCGTCTCGAGTCCGGCAAGATGAAGCTCGACACCGAGATGCCGGTGTCCCAGCACGCCGCCGATCAGGATCCCACCAAGCTGAATTTGCGCGCCGGCCAGACCATTCGCGTCGAGGACGCGATCAAGGGTCTCGTCACCCGCTCCGCCAACGACGCAGCCGTGGTGATCGCGGAAGCGATCGGCGGCGACGAGGACGACTTCGCCCAGATGATGACGCGCAAGGCGCGCTCGCTCGGCATGTCCAAGACGGTGTACCGCAACGCCAACGGCCTTCCCAACGACGAGCAGGTCACGACCGCGCGCGACCAGGCCACGCTCGGCCGCGCCATCCAGGAGCGCTTCCCGCGCTACTATCGCTATTTCGCGACCGCGACCTTCAACTGGCGCGGACAGTCGATCCGCAACCACAATCACCTGCTCGGCAATGTCGAGGGCGTTGACGGCATCAAGACCGGCTACACCCGCGCCTCCGGCTTCAATCTCGTGACCTCGATGCGCCGCGGCAACCGTCATCTGATCGGTGTCGTGCTCGGCGGCCGCAGCGGCGGCTCGCGCGATGCCATCATGCGCAACCTGCTCGCGGAGAATCTCGAGAAGGGTGCGACCACCCACACCGTCGCCGCGGTCACGGAGCGCAACGGCGCGGACGCCAGCACCGAGGTCGCCGACGCCTCGCCTACCCCGGCCCGCGCCGTTCCGCAGGTTCAGGCCGCTTCTGCCCCTGCTCCTGAAGCCGCTCCGTCGCGTCTGGCCGCACGCCTGTCGACGCTCGCGGCTGCGACTGCCGCGGTGCCGCCGGCCCAGCCCAGATCCGAAGCCAAGCCTGAAGTTCGACCGACGGAATCCAAGATCGAGCCGGCGCCGCTCACCAATGGCGTGATCTCGAGCCAGCCGCTCTCCATCATCCCCGGCTCGTCCGAGCCGATGAAGCCGGTCCGGGTCAAGACGGTTCAGGTCAAGGCCGGCGCCGTGAAGGTCGCTTCCGCCGCCCCCGCCCAGGTCCCACCGCCGGTTACCAACACCATTTCGTCCCGTTCCGACGTCGCGGAAACCTCCACCGCCGTCGTCGCCCGGGCCGATCTCATCAACAAGCCCGAGGTGGTCAGCCAGCCGGAAGCCCCGAAGGCCGAGATCGCCCGCACCGAGCTGCCGCGCCAGCCCGCGGGCTTCGGCACCGGCAACGGCCTCCTCGGGGTACTGCCGGCCGCAACGGCTGCTGCGCCCGCCCCGGCCGCTCCGAAGCTGGCCTCCGCCGACCCGATGCCGATCCAGATGAGCGCCACCACCAAGCCGATGGTCACCCACAGCGGCTGGATCGTCCAGGTCGGCGCGCTCGAGAGCGAGAACGAGGCCCAGCAGCGCATCGACGCCGCGCGCAGCTCCGCCCGCGGCCTGCTCAGCAAGGCCGATCCGTTCACCGAGGTCGTCGCCAAGGACAATCGCAAGCTCTATCGCGCCCGCTTCGCCGGGCTCGAGCGCGACCAGGCCGAAGCCGTCTGCCGTACCCTGAAGCGCGCCGACATCTCCTGCATCACCGTCCGCAACTGATCTTTCGCGACCTTCCGATCAAAATGCCCGCGCCTTGCGCGGGCATTTTTGTTTTTGGCGGATCTCGATGCCAGTTCCGCGACAACTTCTCGTCAAGGATTTACGGTTAAAACTTTACTGAAGAGATCAACCACGCCGACAATGGCGGGTGTCAGGGCGACGGCAGACAGAGCAAGCGGAGCTCACGCGGTACGGGCGTTTGTAGCGTGGTGCCGGAGTTAGCCGTTATGCGTACGAAGCAGAGTATCCTTGGCCTCGTTTACACGGGCAGCGAGATAGTTCGACCCCCCCTGGTCGGGATGGAGTTTCTTCATCAGGGTCTTGTGGGCCCGGCTGATGTCGTCACGCCCCGCCCCCGGCTGCAAGCCAAGGATCTGATAGGCCTCCTCCGCTGTCATTTTGCCGCTCGCCGCCGTGCGGCGCTGCCCCCCTGCCGCATCGCTCTGCGCGTTCTGACGCCAGGCGGGAAACCGGCGGTCCAGATAGCTTTCAAGTAAGGCCACGCTCTCGGCGTCGAATGTCGGGACCATGGCCAGCAGGCTAGCGAGATCGAACTCGCCGAGATCGCGCCCGGCGTGAGGCCCGGCGACGATCTGCCCACCGAGCTGGCCAGAGCTGTGGTCGAGCCGCATATCCAGGAATTGCGAACGCACGCGTGAGGACTGCCCCGACGCGGGCGCAGCACCGCCGCCGCCAAACAGCCCACCGAGATTGCCGAAGCCGGCATTTGCCAGCGGTGTCCAGCCCAGCAGCCCGGCGCCGAAAATCCCGAGCGGGATCGCCACCACCAGCTCGCCCCGCAAGCCCGTGAAGGCTGCGACCGCCAGCGCCACCACGCCGCCGCCGAACCTGATGGCCCTCGCCAGCACCGCCGGATTGGCAGCGCGAAACATCTGGAGCAGCAGATAAAGCGTGATAATTGCGACAGCGCCGGCGATCAGGGTCATGAGCGGAATATAGTCGCCCTCGCGGCAAAATGCATGGCATACGCCTCGCCGCGACGCCTGAGCGCTACTTCATTTGGCGGATCAGCCGGGCCGCGCCGCTCGCAGTCTTCGCCAGTTTCAACAGCGCCTCGCGACCGCCAGCGGCATAGGCCGCAGCGGCCCGCAGCAGCTCGCGCAACTGCGCCGCCGCGCCCAGATCGAACCGGCACCAGGCGCCACCCGTCAGGCGCGCGATCTCGCGAAAGGCCTGCTCGGCGACGGCGTCATGACCTTCCTGAAACACGAACACGGGCACTTTGAGCATGCCGAGCTCGCCGGCCTTGGCGCAGAGCTCGTCGACCTTCTCCTCCATGGCATCGCCGACGAAGACGACGGCACGCACGCCCGATGCGACCGCTTCGCGCCGCGCCTCGGTCAGCACCTTGCCGATCTGGGTGTCGCCGCCGCGGCAATCGATCTTGCTCATCAGCGCCGCAAGCCTGGTGCTGTCGGAGATCCACCCCGTGGTGCGGCACTCGTTGAAGCCGCGATAATAGACCAGCCGGATGTCGAGACTGCCGAGCGCGGCGGTCTCGCGAAACATGTCGGCCTGGAGCGCGCAGGCCATGTCCCAGGTCGGCTGCCGGCTCATCGTCGCATCCAGCGCGAAGATCAGCCGCCCCTTCGCGCCCGGCGCATGCGGTGACATCGCCTGCGCCTTGGCGACGAAGGCGGCGATGTCTTCCGCAGTCGATGTTCCGGCCTGCGGCACCGCACCGCTTGCTTGCGCCGAGACGGCATCGCCGCTGCGCGGTTTGATGGGTTCGCCCGACATGCCTTGACCCTGCGTGGGCGGCTAATGTGGTTAGCGCAAGCAGCCCGGTCAATGTGCAAAGCCCCCGCCGGCAGAGGCCGGCGGGGGCTTTGCAGATCGTGACTGACGATGTGGGCGCCGTCAGGGCGAAGACGTCAGCTCTTGGCAGGCCCCATCAAGGCGACCGGACCGGGCTCGAGGATATTGGGCGGCGAGGATTGCGTGTCGACCGGCGCGATCTCGCTGTCGGTCGCGCTCAGGAATTTGTCGAGCATGCCCTGGATCGAGTTCTTGGCGACATCCGGACCGGTGTCGCGCATGTCGTTGTGCTGGAATTCGGTCTTCACGACCTGGATACCCGCCTTCTCGCATTCCTCGTCCGTCGGGATCACGCCCACATCGGCCTTGAACTGCGGATCGGTGGAGCGGAACGACAGGATCTTGAACTTGCCGGCGGTGACGAAGGGCACGCGCAAATTGTCGAGCGTGACGACTTTTTTGACTTCATCCGGATACTGTTTGGCGAAATACATCGTGATGTCGCCGCCCATGGAATGGCCGACCATGGTGACCTTGTCGTAGTCGGCGTTCGGCTGAAGCTTCCTCATTTCCTGTACGGCGAGATGGATGTTGGCGACACCGCGCAGGATCTGCGGCAGGCGGCCGACATAGAGCTCGCCGGGCTTGGTCACCATCGGAGGATCGGTCGGCAAGTCATGCTGCGGGCTCAGGACCATGTAGCCGCGCGCAGCGAAGATGTTGGCGAGGAAGCCGTACTCGGTGTTCTTGACGGTGTTGCCGTGATTGATGACTGCGACCGGCAGCGTGATCATGCCGGCATTGGCCTGCATTTCCTTGTCGCGACGCACCGCGATGTCGACGGGCACCGGGCGATTGTCGCGCGAGGCGTCGTAGAAGGTAATGGTCTCGTGCTTGATCGCCCACTTGCTCGCCGTGAAATAGGCGATGCCGCAGAGAGCACTGACCGAAACCAGAACGGCAATTCCACGCTTCATTTTCGTCCTCAGCCTCAGGCTCTTGCGGCCTGAATCCCTGTTGAAAATCGTGTTCTTCCGGGGCTCTTCGGCCCCTTGTCGCCTATTCGCTAATATATGTCACAGGCGCGTGACAGGAAGGCCAAATATTGTGAGCCGGCAGCCCTTTCATTGTGCGCCGCACACGTTTTATGGGCATCCCGTCCTCGCCAAGCTACGTCAGGATGCACTTCACCATCCGACGCAACCGGTCTCAATTGGGTTCAATTTCACAGTCAACGTAAGGTGAAAACGGCGGAACGCGGCCACAGTTCCCGGAACCGGCCCCACAGATCAATCAGATCGATCGGAAGTAGCGATATACCGCCGGCTCAGGCGCCGAGGATGTCGTGAACCTCGAGCGGCTTGTCGACCTGATTGAACCACTCGGCCCGGTTTGCGGCGCGGCGACGGCCGCGCTCGTCCAGCGGCAGCTTGAGCTGGCGGAGCAGGCCCGTCACCTCCTCCCGTGCGGTCAGATGGCCGAGATTGGGCCGCATGCCGAGCGTGGCCTCGTCGATCTCGTCGAGGGCCGTCAGGCCGCGCGGGAAAAATTCGCGATAGACGACGCGTTCGGCGAAGCCGTCGACGTAGCGGAAGCCGAGCCGCAGCGACAGATCCTTCAGCCCCTCGGCGACGAGCTGCTTGTTGCGCGAGCCGAGCATCGACAGGCGATTGCGCACGACGATCCAGTCGGTGGTCGAGCCGTCGAGCTGGCGGCGCTTGCGCCTGACGTCGCGCACCATCTCGGCGTAGTGGCTCTCGCCCGTCACCGCGTAGTTGGCGGGATCGACGGTGCCGAGCACGTCGAAATCGAGGAAGCTGTCGTTGATCGGCGTGACCAGCGTGTCGGCCATCGAGTGCGCCAGCCGCATCAGATAACTGTCGGTGCCCGGCGTATCGATGACGATGAAGTCGAAGCTGCTCTCGACCGCCGAGACCGCCTCCATGAACTGCTGGAACTCGGAATTCTCGTTCTCGGCGATCTGCATGGTCTCGCCTAGCTTGATGCAGCGATGCACCGGCAGTTCGAGGTCGAGCTTGGTGCGGCGTGCCCAGGCGGCACGGTTGCCGATGTAGCGGGTGAAGCTCTGCTGACGGCAGTCGAGGTCGATGGTGGCGACGCGCTGGCCGGCCTTCAGGAGCGCAACCGCGATGTGCAAGGCGGTGGTCGACTTGCCGGAGCCGCCCTTCTCGTTGCCGAGCACGACCACATGCGCCGAGCCGGATTGGCCTTGGCTAGCCTGCACAAGCATGGCGATCCTCAACACCCCTGATGAATATCTTCGAGTTGGCCGCGTCTGCGGTCAAGTGAAATGCGTGACAGGTAATGCAAAACGCAGCGCGCCCTGCTTCTCATGAATCGCGGCGCCGTCTTTCTGTCTGTGATCCAGCCACAATGTCGCGACATCGCGCGCGACCTTGCGCGGGATGCTGTGCCGCATCCGGATGCATGGCGTCCACGATCGCCGCTTGTTAAGGTTAGTCGCCCCTGGCGCCAGGCCATGCCGCGCCGATTCCCAACCCTGTCGAGTCCTGATGTCAGCAAGCCCTTTGATCGCCCGCACGGTCCCAACCTTGCGCCGCGCCGTCGACAATCTCCGCAAGCGAAAGGCCACGATCGCGCTGGTCCCGACCATGGGGGCCCTCCATGACGGCCATGTGTCTCTCGTCCGCCTCGCCAAGCGGCGCGCCAGCCGCGTCATGGTCTCGATCTTCGTCAACCCGACCCAGTTCGCCCCCACCGAGGACTTCGGCGCCTATCCGCGCACCTGGAAGGCCGACATCGCCAAGCTCGCAGCCGAGGATGTCGATATCGTCTGGCACCCAGGCGTCGAGGCGATGTATCCGGACGGCTTTGCCACCCGCATCGTGCCGGAGGGACCGGCGATTGCCGGCCTCGAGGACCGCTTCCGCCCGCATTTCTTCGGCGGCGTCGCCACCGTCGTCGGCAAGCTGTTCACGCAGTGCCGGCCGGACTTCGCGATCTTCGGCGAAAAGGATTTTCAGCAGTTGCGGGTGGTGTCGCAGATGGCGCGCGACCTCGACCTCGGCGTCAAGGTCGTCGGCTCCCGCACCGTGCGCGAGCGCGACGGGCTCGCGATGTCCTCGCGCAACGTCTATCTGTCGCCCGAGGAGCGGCAGACCGCCCCCATCCTCTACCGCGCCATGAAGGACAGCGCCGGCCGCATCCGTGCCGGCGAAGCCGTTGCGTCGGCAATGAAGCGTGGCGCCGCGACGATCGAGGCGGCCGGCTTTGCGCTCGACTATTACGAAGCGCGCCATGCCGAGACGCTGGCGCCCCTCACCTCGCGCAAGGACGGCCCGTTGCGGATCCTGGTCGCCGCCAAGCTCGGCACGACCCGGCTGATCGACAATATCGCGGTTTAGAGCAGCCCGAGATCGCGCAATTCGCGCCGCATCGGCTCCGGCATCGCCGCGATCGAGCCGGCGGCGGACTTGCCGAGATCGGGCGGCACGGAATCATCAGTGAGATAGCGCCAGCCCTGGAACGGGCGCATCGGCCGCGGCGACACCGAGACCACTTTCGGCTGCATCACGATCCGGCAGCGGCCGATGCCGTCCTTGTCCCGGAACGGCTCGATGCCGATGATCTTTTCCCGCGCGGCGATCTCGCCCTTGATCACCCAATAGAGCGACCCGCCGGCGAGGATCTCGGCATCGCGCTTGGGGACCATGCGGGTGATGTGGATGTGATGTTGCGGCAGACCCTTCTTCTTGGCGGTCTGCATCCGTTCGGCGATCCACTCCTTCAATTCCTTGACGGAGTCGCAACCGACGGCGAGCTTGATCAGATGTAGCGGCATGCCCAAGCATTAGCCGGGCAGCACCGCATTTGGAATGCCGATCTACTCGTTATCCGCAGCCGCGGGCGCGGCCGCCGAGGCTGGCGGCGGAGCGAGCGGAACCGGTGCTGCCGCGGGAGCACGCGCCGCCTTCGGAGCCGGCGGCTTCTTCGCGGCCGGTGGTGCGGCGGCCTGTGCCGACGTCGCAGCGGGCGCGCGCGGTGCCGGCGCTGCGTTCGCGGCGGCGGGCGCCGCCTGACGCGTCGTCGCCGTGGGCTCCGGATTCATGATGCTCACTGGCGGCGTCGACGAGGCGCTCGGGAACTCAGCGCTGGTCGGCTTGCCCGTCGGCATCGCGGGCGGCAGCCCGGCAAGCGCGGCCGTGGCCGGCATCGCCGACGCCGTTGCAGGCGCGTTCCAGGTTGGGGCATAGCGCGCGACCAGCATGTCGTAGAGATGGGCGTCCATGTTGGCGGCAACCCGCTGCTGGTCGGTCAACGAGCGGAACGCGGCGCAGTCGAACTGCGTGCAGCCGTCGCGCACGACCAGCACCTGCGCCACGAGGCCGTAGCGATCGTGCTCCAGCGCCTTGCGCAGCACCTTCATGTCGGTCGTCAGGCTCTTCTCGGCGATCGCGGCATCACCGAGCGCGGTCAGCCGGTCGATTCGGGCCGCGGTGTAGGAGACGGCGGTAGCTGCGGCATCCGGCGAGCCGAACAGCGCCTTCTCGCAGCCGATGGCGACCGCATCACCGGCGAGATCGTCGAGACAGGACAGCGCCGGCAGGCTCGCGATGACGGCCCCTTGCGCGCGCGCTTCAGTCGGAGCGTCCTGCCCCGCCGGTCCATAGACGCGCACGGTGGCAGCTCCAGCGATCGCGATGGACAGCAGCGTGATCACGGTCAGCGCGCCGTTGGCGACCGACCTGTCGGCGCGCAGCAGCGTGATCAGCAGGATCAATCCGAAGAATCCGGCAGCCGCCAGCGTCATCCACATCGGAAATGCCGGCGAGCGCCAGATTTGGTCGAGCGGAGTGGCCCAGGCCCAGTTCATGCGCGACGTACCCTCACGCGAGCAGAGAGCGAATGGTCAAGCGAGCACCGCGAGTCGGCAACTGCCCCCAAGCCCACCTTGGGAAGGTGAAGCGGGCCTTTTGACGGCGACAGGACACAATTCCGCAGAGGCGCGAATGCGCGGGGAGCGTCGGTCTTCAGGAGAGCGCGAGCTGGCTTTCCTTGGCGACGCGTTCGAAGGCTTCGGTCGAGCTCTTGATCCGGTACTGGCAGTCGTCGCCGTCGGTCGGCAGCAGGCGGATGACCTCGTACGAGCCGCTGGCAGCAGGGCGCGCGACGTTGCTGGCCGTGAACAATACGCGCGTTCCAATCGGGAATTTGTGCTTCAACACCCTCTCCATCACTCAAACAACGCCTGCCTCGCCCATGGTCCCACTGCGACGGCCGGCCAGAAACCCAGCGCTGTATAGCACGCGGCCAGCCGATTTGGCCAGCGCCATGCCACCATAGCGAATGGGTAAATCTTACAGTCTTTTCAGAATGATAGGGATGGAACCGGCGGGCCGATGATACCGCCGGGGCCGCATGTTCAGGCGGCATGTCGCAGGGCCGGTCGCAGCCCGATTGGCATATGGCCCCGGTCAATGTCCGGAACGTGAGCGCCGCCGGCCGGCACACAGCCAGCGGCCTCGTTCGGACCGACCGGTCAGGCGTCCTCGAACTTCTCGATGACCAGGGTTTCGGCCAGCCCGTCGCGGGTCCATTCCTGGAAGGCCGGCAGCGCCATCATCGTCTCCATGTAGGCCTTGGTGTCCGGCGCGACGTCGATCGCGTAGGTGCGCAGGCGATGCACCACCGGCGCGTACATCGCATCGGCCGCACCGAAGCGGCCGAACAGGAACGGACCCTTGGCACCATAGCGCGTGCGGCACTCGCGCCAGATCTCCTCGATGCGCGCGACGTTGGCCTTGGCGTCGGCCGACAGCACCAAGGGCCGGACCGGCCGGTGCAGGTTCATGCCGCATTCGTTGCGCAGGGGCACGAAGCCGGAATGCATCTCGGCGCACACCGATCGGGCATGCGCGCGCGCGGCGACGTCGTCGGGCCACAGCTTCACTTCCGGATAGCGCTCGGCGATGTATTCGATGATGGCGAGCGAATCCCACACCGTGACGTCGCCGTCGACCAGCACCGGCACCTTGCCGGCACGGCTGAAGGACAGGATCTGCTCCTTGTCCGCGGGATTGTCGGTGTAGAGCGGGATCAGCGTCTCCACGAACGGGATGTCGTTGGCGCGAAGCGCGAGCCATGGACGCATCGACCATGACGAGTAGTTCTTGTTACCGATCGCGAGTTTCAGCGCAGCCATGTCATCAGTCCTTCCCGAGACGTCCTAGAGCGAGCCGCTTTTAACGCCATCCCCTGCCGCCAATCAATCGTTGCTGCGTCCCGCCATGCGTGGCAATCGTTGCGGTCCTCGCCAAGAGACGGACAAGAGACGGACATGAGACAGACATGAGCAGGCACTGGGTCGACATCACCGCGGTCGGCTTCTTCATCATCGAATGGCTGGTCTATGCCCTGACGCTGGAGCATTCGGCCTACGGCCGCGACAGCCTGTCGGCGCGCATGAACCGCTATCGCGAGGTCTGGGTGCGCCGGCTGCTCGACCGCGAGACGCGCATGGTCGACATGCAGATCATGGCCTCGCTGCAGAACGGAACCGCTTTCTTCGCCTCGACCAGCCTGATCGCGCTCGGCGGCGCGCTGGCGCTGCTACACGCCACCAACGATGCGATCACGATTTTGAGCAAGCTGCCGATCGACCTCAGCACGTCGCCGGCGATGTGGGAGCTGAAATGCGTCGGCCTCGTGCTGATCTGCGTCTATGCCTTCTTCAAATTCGCCTGGTCCTATCGCCTGTTCAACTATGTCGCGATCCTGTTCGGCGGCATGCCGCCGGCTGAGCGGCGCGACACGCCGGAGGCGGAGGCCCATGTCATCCGCACCACGCGCCTGTTCGAATCCGCCGGCCGCCATTTCAACCGCGGCCAGCGCGCCTTCTTCTTCGCGCTCGGCTATCTCGGCTGGTTCGTCAGCCCCTGGGTACTGTTCGTGACTACGGCGGCGGTGGTGGTCGTGACCTGGCGCCGGCAATTCGCATCGAGCGCATGGGCGGCGATGGCACCGGAGGTGGGGGATGATGAGGGGATGAAGCGCGGTCATTGAGGCACGTGTCCCGGACGCGACGCAGCGCGAAGCGCTGCTTCGCAGAGCCGGGACCCAGAAGGCGACAGGGCGCGATGCGGCGAGGTGGGCCCCGGCTCTGCAGCGCACCACTTCCGGACGATGCTTCGCATCGCCGGCAGCGCTGCGCTGCGTCCGGGGCGCGAGAGCGGAGTGTGGCGCGCGCTCTCCACATGATTGCGATGTCCAGTCCAGATCCCAGCAGCGCTGCCGTAGGGTGGGCAAAGGCGCAGAGCGCCGTGCCCACGATCTCCGTCCATAAGCAACAAGGCGTGGGCACGCTGCGCTTTGCCCACCCTACGAGATCGAGTTTGTGGCACGCAGCTCAGCTCACGGACACGCCTTCGCGGCCTCGCGGCTTAATTCGCCCGAGCTTTGCTTCGTCGCTCCACCCTCTAATCCAAGAGGGCGCAGGGAAGACCGGGTGCCGGCTCGCACCCGCGGTCCGCTGCGCGAAAAGCACACGCAGAAAGAATCGCACAGCAGCATACAGGTGGCGCCGATCACTCGGCCTTCCCTGCGCGATGGTCGGACGGCTTATGCCGTGCTCTCCCGGGAGCCGAGTTCCCTCTGGCCTCCCTCGCCGCTCGAATTGACGATGCAGTCCGCCCGGTTGGGCTCGCGCGCACCTTCGCAGACAGCTTGACCGTAGCAACGACGGCCAGGACCACACGGTTTTGCCGTACGCGCGGCCCGCCATTTCGCCGCAGTTTTTCCAGCCCTGTCGACGGAGCGGAAACTTACAGACGAGACGAACCTGACAGCGCCGCTCGTCGCACGAAGCCTCAGGCTCACAGGGACTACCCGCCCTGCCCGCGCCCCTCGTGCCGACGCTGCCGCGTCCACCGCAAGCCCGGCTCGCGACAGTGACGACACATAGTCGCCCCTCTTGGTGAGCCGGGATGCGCAACACATACGCCGAAACCGAATTTCGGTAAAGTGGAATATTTTTGTGAAGGTCGATTGACAGCATCCTGGGTGTTTTGCCCGTCGGGTAACCGAACGAACCTTATTCGACAATGGCGATTACGCGCTCTATCGCGAGCCTGTTGGCGGAGACGACTGGCGCCAAGTGAAATTAAGAGAGTGCTCAATAGACCGCCGCACGGCGCGCAGCCCGTGCGTCCGAGACAGGAGCTCGCGGCCCGGCGACGGCACGACGCTCGCGCCGCCATTGCCCAGGCGACATTCCAGTCGTCGCCTTGAAGGCCCGGCTGAGCGCGACGTCTGTGCCATAGCCGGTTTGCTCGGCTGCCGCCGCGATCGAGTGGCCCGCTGCGAGCAAAAGCTTGGCCCGGTAGATGCGCCACGTGGCGATATAGGTCAGCGGCGGCACGCCGACGACCGATTTGAAGAGCGCCGCGAACGATGAGCGCGACATCGCGGCGTGGCGGGCAAGCTGCTCCAGCGTCCATGGGCGGGCAAGATCGGCATGGATCAGGCTTAAGGTTCGGGCAAGCTGGCGATGGGTCAGGCCCGCGAGCCAGCCATCGGACACGTTGCCCTCGGACGAGGCCCAAGTCCGGATCGCCTGAATGAAGAGCACGTCGAGCAGGCGGCCGACAACGTAAGAACCGCCCAGCGACCCCTGTGCTTCCTCCGCTCCAATCTGTTCGAGGATCGAGACCATCTGCCCTGCGTCGCGGTCGGCCATCGTGACATGGACGACGTCGGGCAGCAGCGCCGACAACGGCTCGCCCGCGGCATGATCGAAGGTGAACAGCGTCGAGAAGAACTCGCACGGCTCGCCGTCGCCGCCGAAGGCGACCAGTTCTCCCGTCACGTGATCGGCCACCTGCCAACAGGGGATCGCGGCGCGATCGGACGTGTCGCCTAATATTCCCTTAACCCCCTGCTTGATGATGAGGCAGTGCCCAGCCTGGACGACGACGGGCGGGTGCCCGACCTGGGTGAACCAGCCCTGCCCCTTTGCCACGACTACCAGCCGCGCCTGTCCCCCGCTGTCGAACGAAATCGCCCAGGGTGCATGCCCGCGCAAGCGGACGAAGAGCGAGCTCTCAAGCTGCATCGCGCTCAGGACGGAATCGAAGGGGTGCATGGGACCTTTGGACGATGGGTTAGGAAACCTACACTCCAGGTAATGGATCATCTGGTCAAGTCCGACCTACATGCCTCCCAGAACCGGAGTAACTTGCATGAAGATCTATCGTCTGCGGAAGATCGGCTCGATCGACGGCCTGGAATTGTGCGAGGAGCCCAAGCCGCAGCCCGGTCGGGGCGAAGTCCTGGTCAACATCAAGGCGATCTCACTCAATTTTCGCGACCTCACGATCGTCAATGGCTGGTCGCCGTTTCCCCTGGAGGAAGGCCGCGCGCAGGTGTCCGACGCCGCCGGGGTGGTCGAGGCCGTCGGCTCGGGGGTCACCCGCTTCGCGGTCGGCGACCGGGTGGCGAACAATTTCATGCCGGGCTGGTATGCGGGGCCCTTCCGTGAGTTCGCGCCGCAATACGGCAGCCAGATCGATGGCTGGATGGCCGAGTATCGCGTTGTCGATCAGCACGAACTGGTTGCCATTCCCGCCTCCATCAGCTTCGCCGACGCCGCGACTCTGCCATGCGCCGCGGTCACTGGTTGGAATGCGGTCGCCGGCGTTGGTCCGCAGCACCGCGTGCTGACGCAGGGGACCGGTGGTGTGTCGCTGTTCGCGCTTCAATTCGCCAAGGCGCGCGGCGCCGAGGTCATCGCGACGACCTCGTCGAACGAGAAGGCGGAGCGGCTGCGCGCCTTGGGCGCCGATCATGTCATCAACTATGCCGAGAATCCCAACTGGGGCGAGCAGGCCAAAGCACTCACCGGCGGGCGCGGCGTCGACCGCGTGGTCGAGGTTGGCGGACCCGGCACCTTCGCCCAGTCGCTGAAAGCGGTCGCGCTGAGCGGCCAGGTGTCGATGGTCGGCGTGCTCGCACAAGGTGAGATGCCCGGCTACCTCGACATGTTTCTCACCTTCGCTCGGTTCCAGACGATCGCGACTGGTAACCGCCAGGACCTCGAGGACGTGATTGCGGCCGTCGCGCAGAACGGCACCCGTCCAGTGATCGACAGCCGCTTCACGTTCGCCGACGGCAAGGCTGCGTTCGAGCACTTCGGCAAGCGCAATGTGTTCGGCAAGGTCGTCATCACCAACGGCGCGTGATCGGTGCGAAGCAGTCTCTTCCGGCCGACTGCACCAACACTCTGAGAGCAAACCCTACGGAGCTTCTTACCCATGAGCGCCTATGCCATCTTCATTCGCGAACGCAATCCGGGTGAACTGCGGACCTATGCAGACATGGTCTCCCCCTTCTCAACATCACGGAAGCGACCATTCTCGCCGCCTACGGCCCTCAGGACGTTCTTGAAGGACCTTCTCCCGAGGGTGTGGTGATCGTCAGATTCCCGACTATCGAAGCCGGACGCGCATTCTATGATAGCGCCGAATACCGCGCCGCCGTCCAACACCGCTTTCTGGGCGCAGACTATCGATCCATCCTCGTTCAGAGGATCGACGACTAACCTGTTCGGCAAGGTCGTCATCACGATGGATGCATGGGTAGAGAGAGGGGGGCGTCTTGAACTCGCCCCGATCAGGAACCGCCGAAATCCCGTGGGCTAAACGGCAGGTCCATGATCTTCCATTCCCCGTACAGATTTGCCGGCAGCATCTTGTAAGGTTGGCAGTTCTGGAGCGCGCTCATGGCGGACTTCACGAGTGCCACGCCTTTCGCGGACGGCGGAGCCTCGATCAGGATCGGCTCGCGCGCCAGCGTGCCGTCGGTCGCGAACACCGTGCGTAGCTTGATGTGAACGGCGTCGGTGGGGCTGAGTCCGGCCGGCAATTTCGCACAGCTGCGCAAATGGCGACGAAGCGCGGCGATGACTTCCTGCGGCAGCTTGGCTGCGATTGAATCCTTGGCATCGCCGCCATCGTCCTTGGGGGCGTCTTTCGGCAGCTCCGGCGGCAATTCCGGCGGCAGGCCCAACATGACGCCGTACTTGACGGTGACGTCAGGCTGCGGAGCCTGATAGGCCGGCGGCGGCGCGGCCTCCGGCTGCTGCATCGCTTGCGGCGGCGGCTGCATCGGTGGCTGCGGCATCGCCTGGGGCGGTTGTTGCTGCGCTTGCGGCGGCGGCTGTTGCGACGGCTGTGGCTGTTGAGGCTGCGGCTGCACGTTGGCCTCACGCTGCTTCGGCGCCGGCGAGGGTTGAGGCTGCTTCTGCTGCGGTTCAGGTGGCGTCTGCTGCGGCGACGGTGCCGCGGCCTGCTGCTTGGCCGCGGGCTTGTCCGCCGCTTCGGACTTGTCGGTGAAATCGAGCTTCGGCAGCTTCAGATCGGGCGTGGGCTCCGGCGGCTTCTCCTTGGCCGCCTCCTTCGTCTCCTGCTCCTTGATCTCTTCCTTCACCTGCTCCGGCGTGACGATGTCGACGGTCACGGTCTCCGGCGGCTGGCTGCGAAACGGATGGACCTCGCTGATCACGATGATCAGCGCCACCAGCGTCAGATGCGCGATTGCTGACGCCGCAATGTCCGTCCGTATGATCTTCCGCAGTTCCATCGACCGATCTTGGGTTGCCGTCGCGGTCCTAGCATACCCCAGCCCCCTCTCAATCCCATTTCGGGGCGAAGCCGAAGTCGGTCAGCCGGCCCTTCGGACTGGCGAGTGCGGCGATCCGGCTCATCTCGTCCTCCGACAGCTCGAAATCGAAGATCTCGATGTTTTCAGACAGGCGTTCGATGCGCGAGGTGCGCGGGATCGCAGCGACATTCTGTTGCACCAGCCAGCGCAGGCAGACCTGCGCCGGCGTCTTGCGGTGGGCGCGTCCGATCTCGGCCAGCCTCTGGTCGGACTTGATGCGTCCCTTGGCGATCGGGCTGTAGGCTACGAGCGCAAGGCCATGCTGGTCGCAGGCCGCCCTCACCTTCGCCTGATCGAGATAAGGGTGGTATTCGACCTGGTTGCAGACCAGCGGCTCCGGCGACAGCGCGACCGCCTGCTCGATCAGCGCCACCGTGAAATTGGAGACGCCGATGTGGCGGGTCAGGCCCATGGCCTTCGCATGCGACAGCGCGCCGAGCGTCTCCGCCAACGGCACGTGCGAATTCGGCCAGTGCAGCAGCAACAAATCGACGGAGGGAAGCCGCATGCGGACCAGGCTCTCCTTGACCGAGCGCTCGAGATCGTGGGGCGCGAAATGGTTGGTCCAGACCTTGGTGGTGAGGAAGATTTCGTCCCGGCGCACGCCGGAGGCGCGCAAGCCGTCGCCGACCTCGCGTTCATTCTCGTAGACCTGCGCGGTGTCGATGTGGCGATAGCCGAACCGCAGCGCCTGCTCGACCACGCGCGCGGCAGGCCTTCCGCTCAGCTCCCAGGTCCCGAGCCCGATCGCCGGGATCCTTGCGCCATTGGTCTCGACGAACAGCATGAGGAATCCTCTCTGTCGCGGTCGCCCCAAATCATCGTCCAGGTGTCATTATGGACCCGGCCCGTCACGGTGCCAACGGACGACGCCGGCCGCCGGGCCGGATCTTCAGCGCAATGCTAACGGGAGGTTCGCGCCAGGCCTTGATGTCAGGCCTTTGACGTCAGGCCTTGAGGCCTTAGCTCAGGCTTTGGCGAGCGCCTGGAACACCGTATCCGGCGCATGCGCGATCACGGCGAGCAGCGCGCGGGCCGGTCCCCGCGGGGCGCGCTTGCCCTGCTCCCAGTTGCGGATGGTCTCGACGGGAACACCGAGCTTGGCGGCGAACTCCATCTGGGTCAGGCAGGCGCGGCGACGCAAATCGCGCACCGCGAGCGGGTTGGCGTCGGCCGGCGCGGCATTGGCCGTGGGCTCGACCGGAGACGGCTGGACCGGAAATTCCTGTCCATCGCGCAACTCAACGACCCGTCCGTCCGCCTTCAGCCGCAACCGCATGCTCATTCCCCCAAGCGAGGCGATGATGCGGCAGGTCGCTTAAGTTCGGATTAAAGATACGAGGTCTCGTGCCCCGGACGCACGCAGCGCGCCGCGTTCGCGGCGTGGTGCGCTGCTGAGCCGGGGCCCATTTCGCCGGGCGGACCGTGTCGCCATCTGGGTCCCCGTTCTGCGCAGCAGCGCTACGCGCCGCAGCGGGCCCGGGACACAAGAGCGAGAGCGCCGCCCTACCTCAGCCCGAACCAGAGCGTCGCGATGCCGAGGAAGGAGAAGAAGCCGACCACATCCGTTACCGTGGTGACGAAGGTGCCCGACGCCACCGCGGGGTCGGCCCTGACGCGTTCGAGCGCCATCGGGATCAGGATGCCGCCGAGCGCGCCGGCGATGAGGTTGCAGACCATCGCCAGCCCGATGACGATGCCGAGGCCGGGGATCTTGAACCAGGCCACCGCCGCAATCCCCGTGATCACGGCGAAGGCGAGCCCGTTGACGAGACCGACCAGCGCCTCGCGCATCACCACGCGCCAGGCGTTGGAAGAACCGAGCTCGCGCGTCGCCAGCGCCCGCACCGCCACCGTCATGGTCTGGGTCGCGGCGTTCCCGCCCTGGCTCGCCACGATCGGCGCCAGCACAGCGAGCGCGACCATCTTCTCCAGCTGGCCCTCGAACAGGCCGAGCACCGAGGATGCCAGGAAGGCGGTGGCGAGATTGACCAGCAGCCAGTTGAACCGCGCGCGCGCAATCGTCAGGAAGGTGTCCGACAGCTCTTCGTCGCTGGTGACGCCGCCGAGCGCCTTGAGATCCTCGTCCGCCTCCTCCTCGATGACGTCGACGACGTCATCGACGGTGATGACGCCGACCAGGCGGTCCTGGGTGTCGAGCACGGGAGCTGCGACGAGATTGTACTTGCCGAACATGCGCGCGACCTCTTCCTGGTCCTCCAGAACGGAGACGCGGCGGCGGTCCTCGTCGGTGAGCTCGGTGAGCGGCACTGGCCGGCGCGCGCGCAGCAGCACGTCGAGGGGGACTGCGCCCTGCCAGTGCTGGTCCTTGTCGACGACGTAGATCTCGTAGAAGCGGTCGGGCAGATCCGGCGTCTCGCGCATGTAGTCGATCGCCTGCCCCACGGTGAAATCCTGGGGCACCGCGATGAACTCGGTCTGCATCCGGCGGCCCGCGGAATTCTCGGGGTACAGCAGGCTGCGTTCGAGCGCGACGCGCTCCTTGAGCGGCAGCTTTTCGAGGATCTCCTCCTGCTCGGCCTGGTCGAGGGTCTCGAGCAGCTCGACGGCGTCGTCGGATTCGAGCTCGCGAACACCTTCCGCGACGGTCTCCGGCGGCAGTTCCTCGAGGATCTCCTCGCGCACGCCCTCGTCGAGCTCGTTCAGCGCGGAGAAGTCGAAATCGCGGCCGGTCAGCTCGACCAGGCGGACGCGGTCGTTGGGCTCCAGAGCGCCGATGAGATCGCCGAGATCGGCCTCGTGCAGCTCGGCGACGCAGGCGCGCAGCGAGGCGCTGTCGCCGGCCTCGATCGCATGAGCGATTTCCTCGACGAATTCGTGCCTGATATCGCCGTCTTCATTGCGCATCGGCACGTGGTCGAGTACCGAATCCGCGACGGATCGGGCAACGTCCATATGTTCATCCATGGCGCGCCTCGCCGTTTGACAGGTTGGAACGAATGGTCTGGGCTGACGGTCAGGCAATACCCACAAGGCAACTCCGAGCGCAATGACAAAGATGCTTCGACTGCGGTGGACCTCGATGTCATCAGGCGCGGCCCTCGCTGCCCTGATCGGCATCGCTTCGGCCGTGGCCGCCGAGTGTCCGCGCAAGGACGCGCTCGGCACCTCGCGCGTGCTGAGTGTCGATGCCAGGAGCACGCCGCGCGTGGGCCTGAAGAGCTTTCCGCAGACGCTTGCGCTGGCCGATCACGAGGTCGTGCTGACCTTCGACGACGGGCCGAACCCGCCGACGACGTCGAAGGTGCTGGCGGCGCTGGCGCAGGAATGCGTGCGCGCGACCTTCTTCCTGATCGGCCTGCACGCCAGCCAGCATCCCGACATGGTCAAGCGCATCGCGCGCGAGGGCCACAGCATCGGCCACCACACCTTCTCGCATCCGTTCATGGCGCGGATCCCGTTCGACAAGGCCAAGAGCGAGGTCGACCGCGGCATCGCGGCCGTCGAGATGGCGCTGCACGGCGCCTCGACCACGACGCCTTCGACGCCGTTCTTCCGTTTCCCCTATTTCGAGGCCACGCAGGCCGAGCTCGATCTGTTGCAATCACGCGGCATCGTCGTGTTCGGCGCTGACCTCTGGGCCAGCGACTGGAACGAGATGACGCCGGAGCAGGAATTGAAGCTGGTCACGGAGCGCCTCGCAGCTAGCGGCAAGGGCATCGTCCTCTTCCACGACCCCAAGGCGCGCACCGCCGCGATCATGCCGGCCTTCCTGCGGTATCTGAGGGAGAACGGTTTTCGCGTGGTCCACATCGTGCCGGCCGGCCCGCCGCAGAAGAGCGCCGATGCGCGCTGATGCCGGAATGTCACGCCGGCGCAAAATGGGGTGATTTGGGGCCTATTAACACTCTGTTCATGATACCCCATGCAAATGGATGGGGATTTTGTGACGGGAAAGGTTCTTTGGGCCTGAACCGTTTCCTGATGTCTCCGACCTACTATGGCGGCAATCGCACATGAGGGCAGACAGGGTTCATGATCGGAAGTAGCGTTGTCTTGCGGACGCGATCGTGGATCGTCCTTTGCCTCGGCGGATTCCTTGGATGTTCGACCATCGGATCGCCGGCGGCGCTTGCCGCCGACTGCCCGGGCCATCCCGACGCGCTCGGGACGTCCCGCACCCTGGTGGTCGATCCGCGCGAGCATCCGCTGATCGGCACCATGCAGTACCGCGAGACGCTGCCGCTCAGGGATCATGAGGTCGTCCTGACCTTCGACGACGGTCCGCTGCCGAAATATTCCAACCAGGTCCTCAAGATGCTCGACGACGAGTGCATCAAGGCGACCTTCTTCATCATCGGCAGCCAGGCCAAGGCGAACCCCGAAGGCGTGCGCAAGCTGGTGGCGGCGGGCCACACGGTCGGCACCCACAGCATGAACCATCCGCTGACCTTCGACCGGATGCCGATCGAGAAGGCCGAGGCCGAGATCAACGGCGGCATCGAATGGACCTCGGCCGCGATGACCGATCCGTCCAAGCTGGCGCCGTTCTTCCGCATTCCCGGCCTGATGCGCGCCGAAGGCGTCGAGCATCATCTGATCTCGCGCGGCATCCAGGTGTGGAGCGCCGACTTCCCCGCCGACGACTGGCGCCATGTGTCGTCCGACCGCGTCTATCAGCTCGCGATCCAGCGGCTGGAGGCCAAGGGCAAGGGCATTTTGTTGCTGCACGACATCCAGGCGCGGACGGTGGCGGCGCTGCCAAAAATCATCCGCGACCTCAAGGCGCGCGGCTATCGCATCGTGCATGTGGTGCCGGCGACCGCCGAGCGGCCGGCAACGCCGACCACGCCAGTGGAATGGCTGCTGCATCCGCCGACCGAGACCGTGCCGATCGCGCGCTGGCCTTCCGTTCCGAGCTTCGTGTTCACGCAGACCAGGACGCTGCCGGCGCCTTCGCTCGCCGACCTCAATGCGCAGACCGAGCATCAGCCGCTGCTGCCGCGCCGGACCAAGGGTCAGATGGACATCGCCTCCGCCCTGCCCGTGCCCGGCCGCGCTCTGTTCGCGATTCCGGAAGGCTCGGTCGAGGTGCTGCTGTCCACGACATTGTCGCGGCGTGCCGCAACGCGGCTGGCAATGGCGGCCGAGACGCCGCATGCGGCCAGGGGCAAGGCAGCCAAGGGCACGACGGCCAAGTTCCAGGCTCGACATACCGCGCATGCGGCACCGGCCGCACCGAAGCCTGCCCCGCAGGCCAAGAGCGCGACGCCGCGCTCGACCCGCATCGCCAGTCTGAAGAAGCGCGCTTAGTCCCTACCTACTGCCGCATGATGGCGGCGACGCAGAGCAGCACGATCAGCGCCAGGAAGAACAGGTCCATATAGGACTTGAGCTCGCCGTCGCGGCGCAGCCGGGCCACGTCGGCGACCACCTGCTTGCGCGCGTTCGTTCCCCCGGAGCCGTCATTGATCGGACCCTGAAGGCGCCTCGTCTCGGCTTCCAGCTTCTCGATCTTCTGGAAGAAGTAGAACGCGCGCAGCGTCGAGACCGCACGCATCGACGCATAGACCAGCACCAGGATCGCCAGGATCGCCCGGTTCGGATACTTCTCCATGAAGTTCAGGCTGAAATAGACCACCGCCATGAACGCGAAGTTGGTGATGAAGCGGTAGACGAAGCTGAGAAAAACCATGCTGGCTCGAGCCTTGAGGGGTGCGCAGCCGGATCGTGCTGCGAATTCGCGATCGGGACCCAGACCGGGAGCTGGGTTGTGACGGCCCGTCTACGCCAACCTTGTTTCAACAAAGATACTGCAAGTCGCCGCCTTTTAGCCACACGCCGCCATAATGCAAGCCGGACCATGGCGGTGGCGCCTGCCCTGACGCAGCGCACCCGCTATGGCTCAATGGCGATTTGGCGGAAGTCGCGTTAGACTGGACGCTGCCGCCACATCTGGGGTCTGCCGATGCCGAAGAAGGGAATCACCGGCCACGACGACTGGGTTCTGACCGAGGCCCTCGCGACCGCCCTGGTCGCGCTGGAGCAGCTCGAACCAAAGCACCAGCCGAACGCGCATATGGACGACATCCGCAAGATACTGGCGAACGGCAAGGAGCCGGCGGCGGTGAGCCTGCACCTCGCCCAGGCCAAATGCCGCCTGTTTCCCGACCTCGACCCGCTGGAGATCTACCGGGAATACGGCATCGGCGAGGAATATGGCTGAGGCGGCCGTCGCCTGTCTCGACGAGAAGCGCTAGTTTCGTGACGTCTTGAGCAAGGGGCATTCGCTGTCACTGAGGGGCAGAAAGGCGTCCTCGGCAGGTATCTTCTCGACGACGTTGTAATAGTCCCACGGCGTCTTCACGTCCGAGGGCTTCTTGACCTCGACGAGATAGAAATCGTGCACCAGCTTGTTGTCGGCGCGCAGCCGCGCGCCCCGCGCGTAGAAATCGTCGACCGGCATCGCGCGCATCTGCTCCAGAACGGCGTTGGTCTCGTCCGTTCCCGCCGCAGACGCGGCCTTCAGATATTGCGACACGGCGGAGTAGACGGCGGCCTGCGGCGCGGTCGGCATGGCGTTGTGAAGCTTGTAGAACCTCTGGGCGAACGCGCGCGTTTCCTCGTTGAGCGCCCAATACCAGGCAGTGACGGTCGTCAGCCCCTTGGCCGTTTCGGCCCCCATGGCGTGCACGTCGGTCAGGAACATCAGCTCGGCGACCGCCTTCTGCGGCCCCGCGTTCATTCCGAACTCGTTCCATTGCTTCATCGAGGTCACGAGCTGCTCGCCGGCATTGGCGAACGCAACCACCTTGGCTTTGGAAGCCTGGGCCTGCAGCAGGAAGGAGCCGTAATCGGCATTTCCCAGCGGATGAAAGACCGCGCCCAGCGACTTGGCGCCCGCCGCCGCCAGCACGCGCTGGGACACCTCCACCATGTTGCGTCCGAACGCGTAGTCGGACGCGATGAAGAACCAGCTGTCGTAGCCTTGCGACACCAGCTTTCGGACCGATCCGGCGACCAGATTGTAATTGTCGTGCAGCCACATCAGGCCGGTGCGCGAGCATTGCTTGCCGCCGATCTCGGTGGTGCCGACCGCCGAATAGATCACGATCCTGTTCTTGTCGCGCGCGATCGACTGGATGGCGAGCGCCACCGCGGAGTTTCCGACGTCGGCCACCATGTCGACGCCATCCACGTCGAACCATTTGCGGACGATCTGGGCGCCGATATCCGGCTTGTTCTGATGGTCGGCGACGACGATCTCGGCCTTCAGCCCCGGCGTTGCGCGTTGAAAATCGTCCACGGCCATCCGCGCGGCAACGACGGAGCCGGGTCCGGCCAAGTCCGACAACGGTCCGGTCTGGTCATTGATGATGCCGATCCTGACCACGCCACCGGAGAAATCGGCGGCCGCGCTCCGTTCGGCGAGCGCTGCCGGACCGAGCGCCAGGATGAGGCCGAAGGTCAAACGGCAAAGCCGGCTGCGCCGCGATAGCAATTCTCCAACACGACAAGGCGCCATTGCCCCCTCCGCTTCAGCATCGCGACGGCATGTCGGCGATGATCGATCGATGTCCCCTCGCCCACCGCGCACCGTGCGCCGATCCACGCGGCGCACGGCCGGTCGAAGCTGCCTCGCTATCCCTGCCGCTCGACGGCCTTCCTGACGAACTCCAGCCGCCGCGCCTGCGCAGGCGCAACCCGTTCCTTCATGGCAGCGACGATTACCGCTGGCGCCGTATCCGGCGAGCCGGCCGCAAAGGGCGGTGCGGGATTGTACTCCATGCGCAGCTGGATCATCTCCGCCGCGGCGCGGCCCCGCAGCATCGACACCAGGGTGAGCGCGAAGTCGATGCCGGCGGTGATGCCGCCGCCCGTCATGCGATTGCGGTCGACGCAGACCCTCTCCAGCGACAGCTCGGCTCCGAACAACGGCAATGCATCCCTCGCCGTCCAGTGCGTGGCCGCGCGATATCCCTTCAACAGACCGGCGGCACCAAGCACGAGCGAGCCGGTGCAGACCGACGTCACGTATTGCGCGCGCCTCTCCTGCTGTCGCAGAAAGGCGAGAACGTCCTCGTCCAGCATCAGCTCGTCGGTGCCGTAGCCGCCGGGAACGCAGATCACGTCGAGCTGCGGGCAATCCGCGAAGGTGACGGTCGGCGTCAGCGCGATGACGGAATCGCTCGGCACGGGCTCGATGCGTTTCCAGATCAGATGCACGGTCACGTCAGGCAGGCTGGAGAAGACCTGGGCCGGACCGGTGAGATCGAGCTGGGTGACGCGCGGAAAAACCAGAAGACCGATCTGCAACGGGCCCGACATGTCCAACCTCGACAACGCGCTTGACGGTTGCAGCCTGCCATGTTGGCCTTGCGGTCGAAATGGCTTAATTCCCTCAATTCTGGACACGCCCATGATCGGCTTCCTGATCTTTCCCGAATTCCAGTTGCTGGACGCGGCCGGTCCGATCTCGGTGTTCGAGATCGCCAGGCGTCATACGCCGAATGCGCCGCGCGTGATCACGGTCGCAACGAAGGCGGGCGCCGTGCGCAGCTCGTCAGGCATCGAGATGCTGGCGCGCAATCTGCGATCGGCAAGCTCGGTCACGACGCTATTCGTCGCCGGTGGAGAGGGCGTGGAAGCGGCGGCGCGCTGCAAGACGACGATCGCTTTCATTCAGCGACTGGCGAGCCGCGGCGTGCGCATCGCAAGCGTTTGCAACGGCGCCTATCTTCTCGCGCAGGCGGGACTGCTGGATGGCCGCTGCGCGACCACGCACTGGTCCTGCACCCGCGACTTCATCGGACGCTACCCGAAGGTGAGGCTCGAACCGGACCAGATCTTCATCCGCGACGATCGGGTGTGGACGTCGGCCGGCATCACGGCCGGGATTGATCTGGCGCTCGCCATGATCGCGCAGGACCATGGCGAGGAGATCTCGCAAGCGACCGCGCGGCAGCTGGTGCTCTATCATCGCCGCAGCGGCGGACAATCGCAGTTCTCGAGCTTGCTCGAGCTCAAGACGCCGAACGGCCGCTTCGGCAGCCTGTTGTCATGGGTGCGCGAGAATCTGGATGCGCATCTCACAGTCGAGGCGCTCGCCGAACGCGCCGGATTGAGCGCCCGGCATTTCGTCCGTTCCTTCACCGCCGAGACCGGATCCACGCCGACCAAGGCGGTCGAGCGCCTGCGGGTCGAGGTGGCGCGCGAGCGGGTGCAGTCCTCCGGGGAGGCCATCGAGCGCGTCGCTCAATCCACCGGCTTTCGCGACCCCGAGCGGATGCGCAGAGCCTTCATCCGCGCATTCGGTCAGCCGCCGCAGTCGCTGCGACGCGCGGCACGAAGCGCATGAGAAGCGGCCGGTCGAACCTAAGGCCCGCCGGCGACTGATCCCGCGATCACCATAACGAGGGCGCCAAGGTCGATCTTGCCGTTGACGGTCAGCTCCTCCGAGCTTTTCATCTCTCCCGCGCCCTGGACCTTGAGAGATTGTGGCCGGTCGGCGGCCTGCCGCTGCAACTCGCCGATGATGGCGTCCTTCAGTTTCTCTTCCAGCATGCGCTCTTCCTTCAGGCCTGCATTGCGCGTCGATGTCGCGCGTCCCGCTCAACCAAGGCAAAGCCGCGCCCTTCGTTCCCGGTCATGCGAGGCGCCGCGGCAGGCTGTGGTGGATGGTGCAGGCGGCAAGCGCGGCGTGGCCGAATGCGACCGAGATCTGGTGCAGGTCGGTGACGACGTCGCCGATGCCGTAAAGGCCGTCAACCGAGGTGCGCTGATGGTCGTCGACCTTCAGATAGCCCTCCCCGGTATGCTCGGCGCCCAGCGAGACCGCGAGCTGCGAACGCACCTCGGCACCCATCGCCGGATAGACCGTGTCGAACTGCATCGTGCGGCCATCGGCCAGGACGGCCTCGAGGCCCCCCACCCTCCGCCGCAAACGCAGGCCGGGCGCGAACACGATGTCGACGCCGGCCTCGGCCAGCTCCGATGTCACGCTCTCCTCCTCATCCTGTCCGGTCGCGAGCAGCGTCACCTCGCGCGAGTAGCCGCGCAGGAACAGCGCCTTGCCGGCGGCCCGGCCAAGCGGGCCGACGATTCCGATGCGTCGGCCGATCACCTCGAAGGCGTCGCAGACGGGACAATAGCGCAACAGCCCGTCCGCAACCGCGGCGCGCCACTGCTCGAACGGCGGATGGCTGTCGACGATGCCGCTGGCGAGGATGACGGTGGTGGCCTCAAGCGCGCCGCCGTTCCAGATCGCCTGAAATCCGTCGTCGCGCCGCTGCAAGGCAGTGATCTCGGCCTCCACGCGCTCGACGGCGAGCTCGCCCAACTGCGCCGAGATGCGCGCGATCAGGTCCGCGCCGGAGAGACCGTGGACGAAGCCGGGAACATTGTGGCTGCGGGGGATCAACGCGGCCCGGCTGGCGCCAGTGTCCACGACGCAGACGCTGCGGCGGAAGCGTGCCAGATAGATCGCGGCCATCAGCCCGGCGGGGCCGCCGCCGACGACCAGGCAATCGAACTGCGCCGTCATTTGGGGTTCGGATCCGCAAGACCGGCGCCGGGCTCCTGCAGGTGCCCGCTGCGCGCCAGCCGGACTGCGTTGCCGAGCGCGCGCGCCGCGTTCTGCACCTCCTGCTGGAATTCCCCGTCGTCATCGAGCTCGCGATGCGAGGTGGCATATGGCTCCATGTAACCGACATAGCCGTCGAGCTCGGCGAAGCGGCCAGCTGAGACCAGCTGCATGTCGGTCAGCCAGTCCGACAAGGCGCGGCGCACGCCCTCGGCACCGACGGCGTCACCATGAACGACCACGCCGAAATGACGGCCGGCGAGATGGCGCGGATAGGGCCAGCCCTTCAGCTCCATCGCCTTGGCCTCGCCGGCCTTCTTGCCATGCGTCGAGGTCGGATCGGGATTGCCGCCGTCGGCGCAGACCATGCGGTCCATCATCGCCTTCAGCCCGGAAGGCACGTGGTACCAATTCACCGGCGTCACGATCAGGATGCCGTGGGCCGCGACCCACAGCGGATAGATCTCGTTCATCCAGTCGCCGGTCTGCCCCAGCGAATAGTTCGGATAGCAGCTGCACGGCCAGTGGCAGAGCGGCATCGCGGTCGAGACGCAGGATTTGCAGGGATGAATGGTCTTGCCGAATTCCGAGGCGAGGCGCGACAGATCGAGGATGTCCACGGCAAACCCCATCTCGACGAAGACGGGCTCGGCCAGCTTGACCAGACGCCAGGTCTTGGACATCTCGCCGGGGCAGCTGTGCTCGCTGCGGGCCGAGCCGTTGATGACGAGAATGCGCGGCGTCCCCTGCGCATCGTCATGCCGACGCTGCGCTGCCAGGATCTTCGCGCGCGCATCGAGCCAATCGACGGCAATGTCGTAATCGGGGTCGGAGAAACCTGCGCCCGCCTTGCGCGTCAGTGGTGCCTTGCGCGAATGGCTATAGGCGTCCCAGGCGGCACCGACGACGGCATCGAGCTCGCGCTGCAGCGGGGCAAAGGCGGGATCGACGAACTGACGCTTGTAGCGCCGCTCGAACTCCTCGCGCGACAGCTTGACGGGCGGCATCCCCTTGCGAATTTCGGCGTCCGTCATGCTGGCTCCCGGCGAAGGCGGTATCATCCGACCAACCCGGCGGGCAGCACCCGGTTCCTTGCCGCTACTGGCGCGCCACGTCCTGCGGCGTATCGAATTTCGCGATACGCTGGTCCAGCCGCCACAACTCGATGCGATGGGCCAGCACGAGCGAGGCGGCCTCGCGCTTGGCCTGCTCGTCATTATCGCAGACGAGATTGATGCATCCGAACACATGCCCGTCCGGATCGATCTGGAACGCGCGGTAATGCTTGATACTTCGCATGATCATCCTCCGCGTCTTGGGTAGACCGGCGCGCTCAGCCAGTCCGTCAGGTTCGAGGTCACGTCGTTCTGCTTGGCGCGCTGCAGCAGCAGCTCACGCTCCTTGCCCGGCGGCAGGCTGAGTGCGCGCTCGCGGGCGTTTTCGGCAAATGCGGCCAATCGCTCCTGGAGCGATTGGGTCTGTTTCCTGCGGTTGCGTTTGGCGGTCATTGTTCTTCGCGGTGATTTCGGTTGGACGGAAATCGGCCCCGGCCGGGATCGGGTGCCGGGGTCGAGGTTCTCTTGTCATTCAGCTTCCGTCGCAACGGCGGGTTCCGGCATTTCAAAAAGTTAAAGCTGCGCGATTTTGCGCGAGGACGGCGGCATGGTCCCTCGTGCTCGCGTGCCGCTCGTCACGACAATCGACTGCGCCGGAACCGAATTACTGATTCGCTTGTTCATGAAGGACTTGAAGGAGGATCATCATGGCAAAAGCAGCATGGAAACGGCCGGGCTCACCGATCGGCCGCAAGGGACCGCGCAAGGCCAATCCCGCGTACAAGCGCCGCGCGCGCCAACCGTGGACGCCTGCGGATGTGAGCAAGCTGAAGCAGCTCGCGAAGGGAAACACGCCGACCGGCGTGATGAGCATCAAGCTGCAGCGCCCGGTCGCGGCCATTCGCAGCAAGGCCCATCGCGAAGGGATTTCGCTGCGTCCGGCCAACCGCTCACCCTACAACCGGCGAACCAAAGCCGCGAAGCGGCGTTGACGGAAGGCACCGCCGGGTGACAACCGGACACAACGGGGACGATGGACGTGGCGCTCATTTTTCCGGTTTCTGCCCACGACACCAGCGCATCGGTACGCGCCGACATCTAACCCGTTCCCGGCGCGTGCAGCCTGATACGCTGCACTCTTCGCTCCCTGTCACACGGACAGGGCGAGCCCGTCAATCGCGCGCAGGCGACGCTCCCACAACGTTCCAGAGGCGGAACGGTTACTGGCCGGCGTCGGAAGCACGACGGGACTCTGCGAGACAAGCTCGCTTGCGTAACATGGGTTAAATTAGTCGGTGGCCAAATTTGCTAATTTAGGAACGTCGGATGACCGCCTGGGATTGGCGCAAATGAACAACTATCGCCGACTGCAGAAAACCTGCGAGAGCCAGGCCGCTCTCAGCTCCTCGCCCGCAGCGCGAACTGCGCTACTAGAAATGGCGGAGGAGTATCGCGCGCGAGCCGAATACAAGGCGCTTCATGGGTCCGAGCCAGCCAATCCCGAACGCACTGAAGGTCTCGGCCGAACCAGCCGTCCCCGATCTTGATCAACTACGCCGATAGAGCTGCAGATAGCTCGGCGAGTACAGCGCGGTGTCCTTGAGCGCGTCGAGATCGTTGATGGTCAGGATGCGATCGCGCAGCACGATCAGGCCGGACGCACGCAGCTCCTGCACCGTCCGATTGAGATGGACGACCGACAGGCCGGTGGCATCGGCGAGGTCCATCTGCGTGACCGGCATGACGCAGGAATTTGCGTCGACCATCCCGACGGGGCGAAGCCGCTCGAATATCTCGCAAAACAGATGCGCCACGCGCTCCAGGGCGGTGCGGCGACCAAGGTTGATGGCCCATTCGCGCTGGATGGCGTTGTTGACGAGGGTCTCGCACCAGAACGCCTCGGCGAGCGAGCGAGCGTCCCTCGTCAAACTCTCGAAACGCGCGCGCTTGATCTCGGCGTAGACCACCGGCGTCATTGTCGCGATGGAATGGTCCATCACGGGGAGCAAGAACGCGTGCGAGTCGCAACTCTCGCCGGGAAAGATGAAATTGACGATCTGGCGCCGGCCGTCCTCGAGCGACTTGTAGCGGCAGAGCCAGCCCGATAGCACAACCCGGACGCTATCGACGGGATCGCCCTCCGAAATCAGGTCTTCACCCGCCCCCGCGTGCTCGAGACCTTCGAGCAACGCATATTCGAGCGATGCACGGGCCTCCGTCGACAACGGCCGCAGCACATTCAGCCGGCGAATGACCAGCTCCACCAGGCTGCGATCGGAGGTCGACAAGGACATCAATCAGCCACCGCCGGTGTGTGGAACGCGCGCTTGCTCCGCGGAATGGCGATGGTGCATTGTAACCCCGCGGGGTCGAATGCCAGGGTGGTCTCCCCCTTGAACTCGAACGCCAGCGTCCGCTCCAGAAGCTCCGTGCCAAAACCCTTTCGGAGCGGCGGCTTGACCTGTGGCCCTCCGTGCTCGCGCCATTTGAACACGAGCTCCGCGGGCTGGGCGCCTTCATCGAGGCGCCAGGAGATTTCAACACGTCCGCTCGGCTGGCTCAAGGCGCCATATTTCAGCGCGTTCGTCGCAAGCTCGTGGATCGCGAGCGCGAACGTTTCGGCGGCCTTGGGCTGGAAGCGCACCTTGGGACCTGAGACCTGCATCTGCTCGCCCTCGCGCGCATTATAGGCGAGAAGCTCCTCGACCACGAGATATTCCAGGTCGACACCGCCCTCGGGATCGCGTGTCACCAGCGCCTGGGTGCGGGCAAATGCGTTGAGCCGTCCGTCGAGATGGGATGCATATTCCTCGACAGTGGTGGCGGAGTCGGCCGAACGGCGGGCGATGGAGCGCACCACGCCAAGCGTATTGCGAACGCGGTGCTGCAGCTCGGCCAAAAGCAGGCGCTGCCGCTCCTCGGCGCGGGTGATCGCCGGAACATTGATGAAAGTGACGACGACGCCGGCGATGACATCGTCGATGCTGCGATAAGGCAGGATGCGCACGATGTAGCGCGTGCCGCCGTCCAGCGCGCTCAGCTCACGCTCGGTGCTCGCAAGCGTACGCAGCACGCGGCGAATGTCGTCATAGAGCTCCTCGATCGGGATGCGCGCCTTGATGTGAGCGATCGGCCTGCCCGTGTCGGTCTCCACGAGATGCAGGACCTGGGTAATCGCCGGTGTGAAGTTCATCACGCGCAGCTCATTGTCGAGAAAGACGGTCGCGATGCGCGTGCTCTCCAGGAAACTCTTGAGATCGCGGGTGGCGCGCGTCAATTCCTCGACACGGTGCGTCAGCTCGCCGTTGATGATGGTCAGCTCCTCGTTGACCAACTGCAACTCCTCGGGCGAAGCTCCGGGCTCCTCGTGGGCCAAATGTAACTCCTCGTTGAGAGACTGGTATCCTCGTGGACGGTTTCGGCTACTCAGGGATGCTCTTCAGGGTTGCTCTCGAACTCCTCGAATGTGGCCTGGAGGCGCTCGCCTGTGGCGCGCAGCTCGCTCCCGGCACGCTTGACATGCCCGGCGTGCACTGGTCCCTACCATAGCAAAAATCGATATTCTCCCAACGGATCAAAACCAAATGACGAAGGAGTCGCGTTTGGCGATGGAACCCACCTTGGCTTCCATCGTTGGGACCAAACCGGCCTCCGACGCTATGTTCCCATCGGTCCGGCAGGCTTGCTGGAGGGATCATGTCTGTATCCACCGCCCCGCCTAGGCCAAGCTCGCCACTAGCGGGTCGCCGTATCCTTGTGGTCGAGGATGAATATTTTCTCGCCGACGACATCGGTAAGGCGCTGCGCGCGCTCGGCGCGGAGATCGCCGGTCCCGTCGGCCACATCGAGGATGCAGTCGAGATGCTGCACGATGGCGGCGTTCTGGATGCAGCCGTGCTCGACGTGAACATCCGCGCCAAGCCGATCTTTCCCGTCGCCCGGGAGCTTAGGGCACGCCAGGTGCCCTTCGTGTTCACCACGGGCTACGACAGGATCAGCATCGAGCCGGAATTCCAGGACGTGCCGATCTGGGAGAAGCCGATCGACATCGTGGCCATGGTGCGGAATCTGGCGAGCCTCGTCGACGGTCAACCGTCATCGCCGCAGCAATCATCGCCTGAACGGGCTGCGCCTGCGGGATGAGCGAGCCCGCAACCAAACCCGGATCAAAACAGATGCGCGAAGGCGAGCCAGGCGGTCACCGCCAGGCACAACACAACGCGACGTAAGGTAGCGCGATGCGCAAGACGGCAAGCCTTTCCGCGTCAGCTCATCATCATCCAGGTAAATGCCGCCACCATCACGAGAAAACCCGTGATCGCGGTCGCGACAAAGGCCTGTTCGATGCGATCCATCGCCATCGCAGCCCCCTTTCCAGCCCACGCAATGTGACCGCTTCGGGGCCGCCCCGCATTAGGCTATGTGAATCGGCCTTCCTCCTTCTGTCGGCCCGCTTGTTGAGCCACGCTGCGCCGCGGAAATTGCGACGACATCGGTCTACGACTTCGCCGTGCCCGGCTCGGCCATCTTGCGGTGCTGCCTGGCCAGCATCTCGTTCGGCGTGACGTTGGCGACCGTGGTCTGGATCTTGTTCTTCAGACCGGTGACGACATCGGCCTCGCCGCGCAGCATCGCATCGAACCCCGCCTTGGCGACGTCGTACGCGCCGTCCTTCTTCTCGGTGCCGACCTTGGTGTCCATCATCCCGGCGCGGCGGAAAAACTCGGTCTCGGTGGCGCCCGGCATCAGGCAGGTGACGGTGACGCCGCTGTCGCGCAGCTCCTCGCGCAGCGCGAAGGAGAATGAGTCCAGGAACGCCTTGCTGGCGTTATAGGCCGCCTGGAAACTGCCGGGCGTGAAGCCCGCGATCGAGCCCGTGATCAGGATGCGCCCGGACTTGCGCCGCAGCATCTCGTTGCCGGCGCGATGGATCAGATAGAGCGTCCCGGTGATGTTGGTGTCGACGAGATGCTTGATCCTGGCGAAGTCCTGATCGAGGAACGCCTTGCCGAGGCCGATTCCGGCGTTGGCCAAGAGCGCATCGATCGGCCGGTCGCCGACCGCGGCACAGAGCTTGTCGACGCCCTCGGTGGTGGCGAGATCGGCTTCAATGGCCTCCACGCTGACGCCGAGCCTGCGCAGATCGACTGCCACCCGCTCGATCATCGGCTCATCAGCCGCGATGACGAGGTTGAAACCCGCCTGGGCACAGCATCTTGCGAGTTCCAGGCCGATACCGGTGGAAGCGCCGGTGACGATTGCGAGTTGATTGGCGGGCATGAGCGTGTCCTCGCTTGAGGTTGATCACGCCCAATCACTGCCCTGCGCTCTCGTTCCTATCCGCGTCGCGATTTGCGCGAGCCGGTGCAGCGCGAAGAATTTGCGCGCGGCGTTAGCAACCATCGTTCACGCCTCGACTTAGATGGCCAACTGGTTCAGTCGGGAGGACGAAGGATGAAGGCGCTGGTTTGGCATGGCAAGGAGGACATCCGCTGCGACACCGTCACCGACCCGGAGATCCAAGACCCGCGCGATGCCATCATCAAGGTCACGAGCTGCGCGATCTGCGGCTCCGACCTGCACCTCTTCCACAATTTCATTCCGGGCATGCTGCCCGGTGACATCATGGGCCACGAGACCATGGGCGAAGTGGTCGAGGTCGGCTCCGGCGTCGACGGCAAGCTGAAGAAGGGCGATCGCATCGTCGTGCCCTTCACCATCATCTGCGGCGAATGCGACCAGTGCAAGCGCGGCAATTTTTCCGTGTGCGAGACGACCAACCGCAAGCGCCATCTGGCCGACAAGGTGTTCGGACACACGACGGCCGGCCTGTTCGGCTACACCCATCTGACCGGCGGCTATCCAGGCGGCCAGGCCGAATATCTCCGCGTGCCCTATGCCGATGCCACCCACATCAAGGTGCCACCGGGCATTCCCGACGAGCAGCTGCTGTTCCTCAGCGACATCTTCCCGACCGGCTGGCAGGCCGCCGTGCAATGCGACATCGAGCCCACCGACACCGTCGCGATCTGGGGCTGCGGTCCCGTGGGGCAGATGGCGATCCGCAGCGCCATCCTGCTCGGCGCCAATCAGGTGATCGCGATCGACTGCCTGCCCGAACGGCTCAGCATGGCGGAAGCCGGCGGCGCCACCACCATCAACTTCGAGACCGAGAGCGTGGTGGAGCGGCTGAACGATCTCACCGACGGCAGGGGACCGGAAAAGTGCATCGACTGCGTCGGCATGGAATCCCATGTGATGGCCTCCCTGCCCGACACGCTGCTCGACCGCGCCAAGCAGATGGTGATGGCGGAAAGCGACCGCCCCCACGTGCTGCGCGAGATGATCTATGTCTGCCGGCCCGGCGGCATCATCTCGGTGCCAGGCGTGTACAGCGGCCTGTCCGACATGCTGCCGATGGGCGCCTTCATGAACAAGGGCCTGACGATGCGGACCGGCCAGACCCACGTCAACCGCTGGACCGACGATTTGCTCCGCCGCATCGAGGAGGGCGAGATCGATCCCTCCTTCGTCATCACCCACACCGTCCCGCTCGAACAAGGACCGGAGATGTACCAGGTGTTTCGCGACAAGCGCGATTCCTGCGTCAAGGTCGTGCTGAGGCCCTGAAGGAGCAAGCCATGTTTCATTTCTCCAACATCGTCCGCACCAAGGGCGATCCGAAAATCGTCGAGGGCGGGCCGAGCCTGAAGCGGCCGGAAGATCAGCTCGCCCGCGCGCTCGGCTGGTTCAGCATCGGCCTTGGCGTCGTCGAATTCTTCGCGCCGAGACGCGTCACGGAAACGCTGGGCATGGAAGGCCATGAGACCATGGTCCGCGCCTTCGGCGTGCGCGAGATCCTGGCCGGGATCATGTCGCTGTCGGTCGACAAGAACGCCGGCCTGTGGGCCCGCGTCGGCGGCGACGGTCTCGATGCCGCCGCGCTGCTGTCGGGGCTGACAGCCGACAATCCCAAGAAGGGCAACATCGCGCTGGCGCTCTTAATGGTCGGCGGCATCGCCATGCTCGACTACCGCGCCGCGCAGGACACCAAGCCGAGGCGCCCGCCGCGCGAGGCACGACGCAAGCTGTATCCGAACCGCAGCGGCTTTCCCAAGGGCATCGAGAGCGTCAGAACGGCGGCCAGGCAGATTGCGGCGCCGGCCGGTAATGAGGTGAAGCAAGGCGATGAGCGTCGAGTCCCGTGATAAAGCTGCGTGGTGGGAATCCGCCGTCATCTACGAGATCGCACCGATCTCCTTCCAGGACTCCAACGGCGACGGCAAGGGCGATCTCGCCGGCTTGCTGTCGCGGATCGACTACCTGAAATGGCTCGGCGTCGACGCAGTCTGGCTGACGCCGATCTACAAAAGCCCGTTCCGCGACCTCGGCTACGACATCTCCGACTATTGCGCGATCGATCATGCCTTCGGCAGCCTCGAGGATTTCGACCGGCTGCTCGAAGCCCTGCACGCCGAAGGCATCCGGCTCATCCTCGATCTCGTCCCCAATCACACCGCCAATGATCACGAATGGTTCGTCGAGAGCTCCAGCTCGCCCGCCAGCGCCAAGGCCGACTGGTACATCTGGGCCGATGCGGCCGAGAACGGCGGCCCGCCCAACAACTGGCTGAGCCGCTTCGGCGGCAGCGGCTGGGAATGGTGCGAGGCACGGCGGCAATACTATTATCATTCCTTCCTGGTGGAGCAGCCCGACCTCAACTGGCGCAATCCGCAGGTGCGCGGCGCGATCGCCGATGTGATGCGGTTCTGGCTCCACCGCGGTGTCGACGGCTTTCGCGTCGATGCCAGCGCGGTCCTGATCAAGGACGAATTCCTTCGCGACAATCCGCCGAATCCGGCGGCCAAGGGCAAGCCGCCGCCGCAGCGCCAGACGCCCGTCTTTACCGACGACCGGCCGGAGACGATGGATTGCATCGAATTCATCCGCGAGGTGATCGACGGCTATCGGGGGCGCATGCTCTGCGGCGAAGTCCAGGGCAAGACCGACCGCATCGGCCACTTCTACGGCAACGACAGGCCGCGCCTGCATCTGCCGCTCAATTTCGCCCTGCTCGACTCGCAATGGGACGCACTGTCGCTGCAGGCAACGATCGATGCGTATTTCAACGCCATCCCCGAGCACGCCTGGCCGGTCTGGATCGTCGGCGGCCACGACAAGCAGCGGGTCGCGAGCAAGATCGGTGAGGCGCAGATGCGCGTGCTGGCGATGCTGCTGATGACGCTGCGGGGAACGCCGTTCCTCTTCATGGGCGACGAGATCGGCCGCAAGCGCGTGCCCATTCCGCCCGACCGCGTCCACGATCCCTTCGAGAGGCTGGTGCCGGGATATGGCCTCTGCCGCGATCCCGAGCGCGCACCGATGCGATGGGACGACAGCCCCGACGGCGGCTTCACCACGGGCCGTCCGTGGCTGCCGCTGGAGCCTCCCGATGGCGCGACCAATGTTGCCGGGCAGCGGCGCGACGAGCGTTCGATCCTGGCGCTGTTTCGCGCGCTGATCGCGCTGCGGCGCGAGCATGAGGGCCTGCATCACGGCGGTCATGAGCCCCTGCGCGCGCAGAACGACGTTCTCGCCTACAAGCGGACCGACGGCCGCAACGAATTTCTGGTCGCGCTCAACATCGCCGCCGAGCCGCGCAAATGGCACTGGCTGGGCCGCGGCCGCCTGCTGATGTCGACGCATCTCGACCGGCCGCCGGAGCCGTTGCCGGACGCGTCCATCCTGCTGCGGGGCAATGAAGGCGTGATCATCGCGCTCGATCCGCGCTGAAGGCCGCGAGGAACCATCCGCGCGGCAGAGAGTCTGATCAACGCCTCCGACGTCCCCCCTGCCGGAGGCAGACTGCACGAAACCGCAACCCCGGCGCTCACCGCCCCTTCAGGCGCCGGGGTTAGCGGCGTGGGTCTGGAGGCAGGTCACCTTGGAGACAAGCCATTTGGAGACATCCATGGGCAAGACAAAGGGACTTCAGCAACGCATCGTCGGCAAGACCAGACAAGCCGTCGGCGAGATCATCGGCGACCAGGATCTGCACGATGACGGCAAGGCCGAGGCCCAGCGCGGCCGCGACGAACAGGACAAGCCGAGCAAGCTCAACCCGCTGAAGAAGCTCAAGCAGCTGACGTGAACGCAGAGCCGCGACCAGCACTTGCCAATGCAGCGCGGCGCACTGACAAAGGCCTGTCGCCGGTCACGGGGAGACGACGACGTTCGCGCTGGATTGCCGCCGCCGAGCTCGGCCTGATCAGCAGCACCTTCTCGACCATCGTCAGCCAGCTCTTCGCCGCCCGGATCGGCCGCGATGCCGCAGTCGACTGGATGACGGTCGCCGCCATTCCCGCGCGCGACTGGGCGATCAGCGCGGAGCCGTCCTGGACTGCGGTCCTGACCGGGATCGCCTTCCATCAATGGGCGGATTTTTCCTGGGCGCTGGTGTTCTTCGGTGTGCTGGGACGCTGGACCGCCGACTTGCGGCCGGCGACCATCCTGCTGCTCGCGCTGCCCTGGGCGGTGTTCTCGTCAGCCACGGAATGGTTCGTGCTGGTGCCGCTGTTTCCGTTCTGGCAGCCGCTGTTCACGCTGCAGCAGCCCTATTGGATCGGCCTGCTCGTTCATGGCACCTCGGCCCTGATGTATCCTCTGTTCGCCCGGTTGCGCTGGAGACGCGGCGCTGCAGCCGAGCGCGACATCCGCTTCACCAACGCCTGGATCACCGGTGCGCTGGTCGTGGTGGCGCTGTTAGGCGCGATCGCGTTGTTCGGCAGCCACGGCTACGAGCCGCCGTGGATGGGCCGCGACAGGGATGCGGACCAGACCTATATCCGTCACATGACAGCGCATCATGCCCAGGGCATCGATCTGGCCCGGATCGCCGTGGAGCGCGCCCAGGACCCGCATCTGCGCAAGCTCGCGATGCTGATGGTCGCGAGCCAGGCCGGCGAGAGCCGGATCTTCGAGAACTGGTGGCTGAGCTGGTTCGACACGGAGATGCCCGACTGCAGCACCGAAGAGCGTGCCGCCATGCCGGGCTTCCTGACTCAGGCCGAGATGCGACAGGTCAAGGCCGCGCCGGCGGACCGGTTCGACGCGGTGTTCGTGGAGACCATGAGCAAGCATCACATGGGCGCGGTCAGGATGGCCGACCAGATGTGGCACAGTGGCGGAGACCCACGGCTGCGCATCATGGCGCATGCCATTCGTCACGCCCAGCAGGGCGAGATCGCGCTGATGCACGATGCGAGCGGCATTCCGGCGGTCGCCACGGCCGTCCGCAACATGCTCGGCGACAACGTCAACTAGGGCGCCCCTACTCGCGCCAGAACTCCGCAAGCTCCTCCGCGGTCACCAGGTCGACCTGGCCGTGAAAGCGGGTGCGGTACATCGTCATGAGCGCGTCGTGCCCGACGTCGGACGAACTGCACAAGGCGTCCTCGACGATGACGACCCTGAAGCCGAGATCGACCGCGCTCAGGACCGTCGAGAGCACGCAGACGTCGGTCTCGGCGCCCGAGATCACGACCGTGCCGACGTTCTTGTCGATCAGCCGGCCCGCAAGGGCGGGATTGCTGAACGCGGAATAGGCCGGCTTGTCGATGATGGCAGCCGGCGGAACGAACTTGCTCAGCGCGGGCACCAGCTCGAGTGCGGATGGCGGCAGATGCTTGCGCGTGGCCTGGCTCCAGCGATGAAAATAGCTCTGCCACTGGCCGGGCCGATCTTCCGGATTCTGCGGCGTGATGAAGCGCGTGAAGATGGTTCTGGCCTGGTGGCGCGCAACGATCGAGACGATCGCCGGCAAGACCCGCTCCATCCACGGCGTCGCCCACAGACCGCCGGGGGCGAAAATGTTCTGCATATCGATGCAGAGGTGAACGGCCTCCCTGATCTCGGCCACTTCCGACGTGCTGTCCCTCATCGTCCTCCACCGTCAAGCATTCGGCGATCAATTGCGAATGCGAAGGCGACGGTTTTGGTTCCGAACCGCCGCGGTGCAGAGGTGGACTTGGAACCCGCGACGCGCGGTTACGCCGGCGTTGCGGTCGGCGCCACGTCGAGGCGAACCGCAATCCCATTCAGCTCCGGGCTTGGCGCCGGGTAGAGCTTCATGACGAGCGGATCATGGCCGGGGACGATGTGCTCCGCGCTAGGCGCCGTGGCGCGCAGCTTGTCGAAGCCCACCAGCATGTCGCCGACATGAAACGCCGTCGTGAACGGTCGCTCGCTGGTCATGTTCTCGTAGAAATGACTGACGTCGGAGGCGAGCACGACAGGGCCGCGGCGTGTGTTGACGCGGACGAATTGAAGACCGGCCGAGTGGCCGCCGGCCGCATGCACCGTCAGACCGGGCGCAATCTCTGCATCGCCATCGTAGAACAGCACCCGGCGCGCGTAATTCAGCCGCACGATCCCGCAGACGTCCTCGACCTCGAACGAATGCGACAGCCGCGGATATTGCATATAGCGCCCGGTGGCATAGGCGAGCTCGCGTTCCTGGAGATGAAATCGCGCATTGGGAAGCCGGTCGAAATTACCGACATGGTCGTAGTGCAGATGGGTGAGGATCACGTCCTTGACGTCGGCGGGGTCGATATCGAACGCGGCAAGCGTCTCCACCGGGCAGCGCAGGAAATTCCGCCTGCGCTGCCTGGCCACTTCCGCGTTGAAGCCGGTGTCGATGACGAAGCTGCGCCCGCCTCCCCGCGCCAGCCACATGAAATAGTCCATCGGCATCGGCCCGTCATGCGGGTCGCCGCCGATGAAGTGCTCGCTCCGCTGCGCCTCCCGCGTTGCGTAGCGGATGGCGAAGAGCTCGTAGTCCGGGTCAGCCATGGGATTTGCTCAGGAACCCGCCGCGTCGACCTCGTTGAAGGCCTCGCGCGCATTGCGGAAGGCGTCGATGCCGGCGGGCACGCCGCAATAGACCGCGACCTGGAGCAGGATCTCCTTGATCTCCTCCTTGGTCAGCCCGTTCTTCAGGGCGCCTTTGATGTGCAGCTTCAGCTCATGCGGCCGGTTCAGCGCGCCGAGCATCGCCAGATTGACGATCGAGCGCGTGCGCCGGTCGACGCCGGGCCGCGTCCACAAGGCACCCCAGCAGAATTCGGTCGACCATTCCGCCATCGTACGCGTGAACTCGTCGGCCCCGGCAATCGACTTGTTGACGTAGTCCTCGCCGAGCACCTCTTTACGAACCTTGAGGCCCTTTTCGAACAGTTCGGTCTTGCTCATGATCGTCCCTTTCAGGTCTTGAGAGAGTTGAGTTGGAAGCGGTGTGGGGCGACGCCGACGGCGGCCGCAGCGATTGCAGGAGAGTGGCGACGTCATCCACCGCGTCGAGGTGCCAGATCGCGTTGATGATCCGGTCCGCATCCCAATCGCTTCGGCCGGTCCGCACGGCCTCGCGCAGCTTGGCCTCGAGGTCGCGATCTGTGAGCGGCGCGGCGAGACTGCCACGCGGCGCGATCACGGTCTCGGTGAGGACCTCACCGGACGACAAGCGCAACGTCACGCGCGCGGCGCCATCGGGCATCTCGCTATCCAGCTTCGCCCTCACCTTCTGCCGCAGCTGCGCGATGTCGGTCCGGATCACCGTCTCATGCGCGAATTCGGCCACCCCGGCCGTGCCGAGCAATAATCCGCACGCCACGCAATGATGGATGCTGACGCGCGCATCGCGCTCGTTGTTGACCGGGCGATCGCCGCGGGCGAGCAGCAGCGCCGAGCCCTGCACCGTCACCAACTCGATCTGGTCGACCCGCCCGCCGATGCGCTCGCGCAATGAGAGGCAGGCATCGATCACCGCGTGAAAGACGATGCCGGCGGGGTAAGGCTTGTAGGTGTTCTTCGCAATCTCCCAGGTCTTGCCGAGACCGTCGAGCAGGCGAGCAATATCGGGCTCGTCTCCCATGGTGCGCGCCCAGCCGAGCGGGCCTTCGATGGCGCGGGGCGCCGCCTCAAAGCCCTGCTGCGCCAGCAGTGCCGCGAACAACCCGTTCCGCGCCGCGTTGCCCACGCTAACATTCTTGGCGGCACTGGGCAGGTTCTCGACGTTGCCGGCCGACTGGCTGGCCGCAAGTCCAATCGCGTTTGCGATCCCCTCAGCGGGCAGGCCTAGTAGTTTCGCGCACGCCGCCGCCGCGCCAAAAATCCCGCAGGTCGAGGTGATGTGCCAGCCGCGCGCGTAGTGGCGTGGCGAGACTGCATTGCCGATGCGGCACTCCACATCCACGCCGAGAATGAACGCGGTCAATACCTCCCGCCCCGACAGTTTGCGCATCTCCGAAAGCGCCAATATCGGCGCGGCAACCGGTGCGGCGGGATGAATGATTGTCTCGGGATGGGTGTCGTCGAAGTCGAGCAGATTAGCCGAGATGGCATTGAGAAATGACGCGCACAACGCATCCATCGGCTGCGAGTGACCAATGACCGTCGATGTCGCGGTCCCGCTGAACGGCGACAGCGTTCGCATCGCCGCGATGACGACAGGATCGCGTGCGGAGCCGAGCGCCGTCGCGAAGAAATTGAGGATCGATCGTAGCGCCTCAAGGCTCTGCGCCTCCACCTCCGCCCAGGACGAAGCAGCGACGAAATCGGCGAGCGTCTTGCTCACACTCGGAATTGGAACTTGCGGCACGCGGAGTGTCTTCCTCGTTTTCCCGAACCTTATGCCGATCCGCGGCAAACTGTCGACCCCAAATGTTATGCTTGACAGCTTGTCTGACAATCATAACAATCCAGCCCGTTGGCGCGGGATCCCCGCTGCCACGACGACGGTGGCCGAGACGGCCCGCCGGCGAACGCGTTCGACCAACGAGATGAAGAAGGCGCGCCCGTCACGGGATCGCGCGACAGGGAGCAGACGATGGCGGGAGAGATTCTCGGCGTAATCGGCACGGGCCGTATGGGCGGTCCGATGGCGGGACGATTGATGGACGCGGGCTATTCGCTCGTCGTCTATGACACGCAGGCCGAGGCGACTCAGCCGCTGGTCAAGCGCGGCGCGCTCCTCGCCAGTTCGCCGGCCGACGTCGCCTCACGCTCCGACATCGTGCTCGCCAGCCTGCCGACGCCCGACATCGTCAAGGCCGTTGCGCTCGGCCAGGACGGCATCAGCAGCGGCAACCGTGCGAAGATCGTCATCGATCTCTCGACCTCGGGTCCAGGCGCGGCGAAGTTCGTCGCGGAAGGCCTCAAAGCGAAAGGTATGACACTGGTCGATGCGCCCGTGAGCGGCGGCATCAAGGGCGCCGTCAACGGCACGCTGGCGGTGATGGTCTCGTGCCCGCAGGCGACTTACGACACCGTGCAACCGATCCTGAAGAACTTTGGCAAGCTGTTCTACACCGGCGACAAGCCCGGCGTGGCGCAGACGGCCAAGCTCGCCAACAACCTGATGGCGGCCACAGCCCTCGTGATCACCTCGGAAGCCGTCGCGATGGGCGTCAAGGGCGGCGTCAACGCCAAGGTGCTGATCGACATCATAAACGCCAGCAGCGGTCGCAACAGCGCCTCCGAAGACAAATTCCCCCGTGCGGTGCTGCCCGGCACCTTCGATTTCGGCTTCGCCACCGGCCTCTCCTACAAGGACGTCCGTCTTTGCGTGGACGAGGCCGAGGCCATGGGCGTGCCGATGGTCTGCGGCGCGGTGGTGCGGCAGATGCTCGCGATCACCAACGCCAAATACGGCGCCTCATCCGACTTCACCTCGATCGCCAAGGTGCTCGAAGAGTGGGCCGGGGTCGAGATGCGCGGCTGATCGCGCAAGCCAGGGGAGAGCGACCCGCGATGACGATCGGCCCGACCGTATCAGGCAAGGTCCCGCTCTCGCGCCAGATGGCGCGGAGCGTGCTTGCGCTGGATATTGGTGATTTCGGGCCGGAAGTCGTGGCCAAGGCAAAGCTCTGCCTGCTCGACTTCCTGTCCTGCGCCTTCGAGGCCGGCCGTCATCCCTGGAGCCGTCAGGCGATTGCGATCGCACATGACGGCGGCAGCGCGACGATCATCGGGACGTCGCAACTCTCCTCACGGGCCGATGCGGCCTTCGCCAATGCGGTGATGGGGCATGGCCTCGTGCGGGAAGACATGCATGCGGCCAGCATCGCGCACCACGGCGTCGTGATCTGGCCGACCCTGCTCGCGCTGTCCGAACAGACGCCGCTGCACGGCGCGAAGCTGCTGGCGGCCGCCATTATCGGCTATGAAACGGGCGCGCGGATCGGCCGCGCGCTGCTGACCTCGGACCTCGCACGCCTCTATCGGCCCACCGGCCTCGTGGCCCCTCTGGGCGCCGCGCTGGCGGGGAGTTTTGCACTCGGTCTTTCCGAGGATGCCGCCACCAGCGCGATCGCGATCGCGGCCAATACCTCCAGCGGTCTCAACGAGTGGCCGCATGCCGGCGGCTCCGACATGTATTTCCATCCCGGCTTTGCCGCCAGCAATGCGATCAAGGCGGTCGGCCTTGCCGGGGCCGGCGCCTTCGGCTCGGAAACCATACTGGAGGGTGAAGCCGGCCTGTTCGCCGCCTATCGCCGCCAGGCCGCGCCGGACAGCATCGCGCTCTTCCCAAACGGCGCGTGCGAGATCATGGCCGTCTACAACAAGCCGGTGCCCGCCTGCAATTTCGCGCAAACCGCCGCGCAAGCCGCGCTGCGCGTTTCGCACGAACTCGCCAGCACGGAGGAGATCGACCGCGTCGTCATCCGTGCGCCGGATGCCGCCGTTCGCTATCCCGGCTGCGACTCCACGGGTCCCTACCGCAATGCGCTTCAGGCCAAGATGAGCATTCCCTTCAGCGTCGCGGCGACGCTGGCGCGGGGCGAGATCGAGGAAGAGAACTACGCGGGGCTCGATGATGCCGACATCATCCGCCTGGTCGCGATCACCGAGCTCAAGGCAGACGCAGGCTTCACCGCCGCCTTCCCCGGCAAGCAGGGTGCGGAGGTGACCGTGCAGCTGCGCGACGGCCGGACCATCCGGCACGCTCTGCCCGACGTCATTGCCGCAACACCTGCGGATATTCGCGCACGCTTTCGCAGCTCGGCAGCCGGAGTCCTCGGCGAGGACCGCGCGCATCGGCTCGAGCAACTCATCGACGGCTGCGAGCAGCTCGGCAATGCAGGCGACATCGCCGCGCAGTGCCGCCTGAACGCAACGGAACGGGTTTTACGATCGGCATCATGAGAAGTGCCGGAAAGTACGGGGGAAACATGGTCGATCTGGAGACCAGCTTAGATTTGTCAGCGGCGCGGAGGCGGGGCTGATGGAAGGCTTTCTGCAAGCGCTCGCCGCGGGGCTTTTGATCGGCGCCGTCTACGGCCTGATGTGCGTCGGGCTCGGCCTGATCTTCGGCGTCATGCGTGTCATCAACTTCGCCCATGGCGATTTCATGATGCTCGGCATGTACACCGCCTTCTATCTCTTCACCGCCGCCGGCATCCAGACACTGTTCGGCAATGCCGTGGGGCCGTTCATCGCCATCCTGCTGGCCGGGCCCGTGCTCGCCGTGTTCGGCTATTTCGTGCATCTGGCTCTGATTTCGCACGTCTCCGGGACACGCACTGCCTCGCTCGAAGGCGAAGGCCATTACGCCCAGCTCATCCTCACGCTCGGCATCGCACTGATCCTGCAGAACGGCGGCCTCATCGTGTTCGGCTCCGTGCTGGCCTCGATCCGTACGCCGCTGTCGAGCTCGGCCTGGGAGCTCGGGCCCTTCTTCGACATGAGCATCTTCCTGAACAAGGCCCGCAGCATCGATATGATCGTCTCGCTGGCAATCATGATCCTGCTCTCGCTGCTGATCACGCGCACGCGGATCGGCAAGTCGCTCCGCGCCGCCGCGGACAATCCGACGGCTGCGACCTATATGGGCATCGACGTCGACCGCGCGCATCGCACCGCCTTCGCACTCGGCTGCGGCATCACCGCGATTGCCGGCGGCCTGCTCGCCACCAACTACCCGTTCCACCCCTTCGTCGGTCTTGAATACGTCATCGTCATGTATGCCGGCGTCGTGCTCGGCGGCATGGGCAGCATCATCGGCGCCTTCTGGGGCGGCATGACGATCGGCCTCGTGCAGCAGATGTCGACGCTGATCCTGCCGACGCAATTGCAGAACGCCGCGATCTTCGCCGTCTTCCTCCTCATCATCTTCTTCCGTCCGCAGGGCTTCTTCGGGCGCATGGTCGAGAGGACGTGACCATGCTCCGGATGCGCTCCTTTCTGCCTCCCCTGTTCTTCACGCTCGCCTATGCGGTCGTATCGCTCGGCGTCACCAACTCCTACTATCAGCTCATCCTGACGCTGGTGCCGGTGTGGGCGGTGTTCGGGCTGTCGTGGAATCTGCTCAGCGGCTATACCGGCCTGATCTCGTTCGGCCACGCCGCCTTTTTCGGGATCGGCGCCTACGCGACCGCGCTCGGCCAGATCTATTTCGACATCTCGCCCTGGCTGCTGATTCCCATCGCCGCCATGCTCGGCGGCATCGCCGGGCTGCTGATCGGCTTTCCGACCTTTCGTCTGCAGGGCCACTACTTCGCGCTGGCGATGCTCGCCTACCCGCTCGCCATTCTCTACGTGTTCGAGTGGCTCGGCTTCCAGGAGGTGACGCTTCCGATCAAGCGCGAGGCGCCGATCGCCTACATGCAGTTCGCCGATCCGCACCTATACACGCTCCTCGGGCTGGCGCTCATGCTCGCCACCATCGTTCTGACGCAAATGATCGAGCGATCGCGCTTCGGCATGGCGCTGCTCGCGATCAAGCAGAACGAGGCTGCGGCCGAAGCCGCCGGCATCAATACGCTCGCCTGGAAGCTGCGCGCGATCACGCTGAGCGGGGCGATTGCCGCCGCCATCGGCGGGTTTTACGCGCAGGTGCTGCTGGTCGTGACCCCGGCATCGGTGTTCGGCATGCTGGTGTCCGCGCAGGCGCTGACGGTCGCGATGTTCGGCGGCGTCGGTACGGTCTGGGGCCCGGTGATCGGCTCGGTGATCCTGATCCCGCTCGCCGAGATCCTGCACGCCGAAGCCGGCGCGCGCATCCCCGGCATCCAGGGCGTCATCTTCGGCATCGCCATAGTCTGCGTCATTCTCCTCGCGCCGGAGGGCCTGTTCTGGAAGCTGCGCGATCTCCTGCGCAAGCGCACCACATCGAAGGCGGCGGTCAGTGAAACCCCGGAAGCGGCAGCTGCCAACGTGACGGCCCTGAAGCCCGCCTCCCGGCAGCGTGCCGCCACCGGCGAGGTCGTGCTCGAAGTGAAGAACCTCTCGCGCTCCTTCGGCGGCCTGAAGGCGGTGCAAGATGTCAGCTTCAAGCTGCACAAGAACGAGATCCTCGGCATCATCGGCCCCAACGGCGCCGGCAAGACCACGCTGTTCAATCTCCTCAACGGCTTCCTCAAACCGAGCCAGGGCGAGGTGCTGATCGACGGCCGCAACATGTCGGGCCAGAGGCCGCACGTGATCTGCGAGGCCGGCATCGGCCGCACCTTCCAGGTGATGCGGCCGTTCCTGCGCATGTCGATCCTCGACAACGTCGTGGTCGGCGCCTATGTGCGCGCCCGCTCCGACGATGAAGCCCGCAAGCTTGCCGCCGACGCCGTCGCCCGCGTCGGGCTGTCTGCGGTGGCAGACCGTGTCGCCGGCGAACTCTCGACCAAGGAACTGCGGCTGATGGAGCTGGCCCGCGCGATCGCGGGCCAGCCGCGCATCCTGTTGCTGGACGAGACGCTCGCCGGTCTCGGCCATGGCGAGGCCGACGAGGTCGTTGCGGTGATCCAGCAACTCGCGCGCGACGGCATGACCATCGCGATCATCGAGCACACCATGCAAGCGATGGTCCGGCTGGTCGACAGATTCCTCGTGCTCGACCACGGCGCCGTCATCACCGAAGGCCTGCCGGAAGTGGTGACGCGCGACAACCGCGTGATCGAGGCCTATCTCGGCAAGAAGTGGGTGGGCCATGCTGCGAATTGAGGGATTGAGCGCGGGCTATTCGGCCAAGCCCGTCCTGAACGACGTCTCGATCAATGTCGGCGCGGGCCAGTTCGTCGCGATCGTCGGACCCAACGGCGCCGGCAAGACCACGCTGTTCAAGACGATCTCCGGCATCGTCAAGCCGAGTGGCGGCGCGATCACGTTCGACGGCGTCGACCTGCTCGCGGTGCCGCCGCCACAGCGCGCCCATCTCGGCATCGCCCACGTCCCGGAGGGACGACAGGTCTTCCCGTCGCTGACGGTGATGGAGAATCTGGAAATGGGCGCGATGACCGAAAGCGGCCGGCGGGACTGGCAGGCCAATATCGAGCGCATCTTCGAATGGCTGCCGGTGCTGAAGGAGCGCCGCGATCAATTCGCAGGCACGATGTCCGGCGGCCAGCAGCAGATGCTCGCGATCGGCCGCGGCCTCGCCTCCTCCCCGAAGCTTCTGATGCTGGACGAGCCCTCGATGGGGCTCGCGCCCTCGACCGCGGACTTCATCTTCGAGCGGCTGATCGAGATCCGGCGCCAGTCCGGGCTGACCATGCTGCTGGTCGAGCAGCGCGTCGCGGAAGCGCTGGAATCCGCCGACCACGGCTATGTCCTCGAAGCCGGACACGTCGTGCTCGAAGGCAACAACGCCACGCTGCGCGCCGACGACCGCGTGCGGAAGGCCTATCTCGGCATGTGACCAACAAAAAAACAGAGATCAGGGAGAAAACAAAATGAACAAGACTTCAAAAGGACTGAGTCGCCGCACCGTGCTCTCCGGCGCCGCCGCCGTCGGCCTCGCGGGCGTTGCGCGCGCGCAGGCACCTGGCGAGATCAAGGTCGGACTGATCGTGCCACTGTCAGGCATCTACACCCGCCCCGGCCAGGTGATGAAGATGGGCGCCGAGATGGGCATCGAGCACATCAACGCACAGGGCGGCATCAAGGCGCTCGGCGGCGCCAAGCTGAAGCTGGTCGTGATCGACTGCGGCGACACCACCGAGAAGGCCAAGAACGCGGCGCAGCGCATGGTGGCGCAGGAGCCTGATCTGGTCGCCGCCACCGGCTCCTATCTCTCCTCCTTCACGCTCGCAGTCACTGAGGTGACCGAGCGCGCCGAACTGCCGGTGCTGACGCTGTCCTATTCGGACCTACTGACTGACCGCGGCTTCAAGTACATCTTCCAGACCGCGGCGACCGCGAGCCGCCAGTCCGAGCTCGGCCTGCCGACGCTGATGAAGCTCGCCGAGAACGCCTCGGGCAAGAAGCCGAAGACCGTGGCGATGTTGATGGACAACACCGCGACGTCGGTGGCCACCGCCAAGGCTCTCAAGGAGCGGCTGTTCGCGCAGGAGGGCCTCCAGCTCGTCGTCGAGGAAGTCTGGACCCCGCCGCTGTCGGATGCGACGCCGCTGATCCAGAAGGTCCGCTCGGCCAAGCCCGATCTGCTGCTGTTCATGCCCAATGCGGTGTCGGATGCCAAGCTCGGCCTCGAGAAGATCAGCGAGTTCGGCCTCGGTCAGGGCAAGATCCCCACCGTGTCCTTCAGCATCACCATTGCCGAGCCCGACATGCTGCAGAGCGTGAGCCAGGAGACCGTGCAAGGCATCATGACCATCGTCGCCAATTGGGGCTCGAAGGGCCACGAGGCGCTGATCGCCGAGCTCAAGGCCAAATACAAGGAGCCCTGGATGACGCAGAACGTCATCTCGACCTATGGCGACATGTGGCTGATGAAGGAAGCGCTGGAGAAGGCCGGCAAGGCCGACCGCAATGCGGTCGCGCAGGCCTTCCGCGCCATGGATGCCGGCCCGTCGAAATATTATCCGGGCGGTCAGCTCAAATTCGACGAGAAGGGCCGCCGGGTCGGCGCCGGCGTCGTCATCGTGCAATGGCAATCGGGCGTGCCTGTCACCGTTTATCCGCCCGAGCTCGCGCAGGCGCAGCCGTTCTGGCCGAAAAAATCCTGACAACGTCGCGCAATTTTTCAGGGAGGAGATTGTCATGACTGCCAAGAGCAAGATCACGATATCGCGGCGAACGCTGCTGGCCGGCGCCTCCGGCACGCTGATCGCGTCCCGGGCCGGCTGGGCGCAGCAGCCTTCTGAAGTGAAGGTCGGCCTGCTGGTGCCGATCTCGGGGCTCTATGCCCGTCCGGGAACGGTGATGCGCGAAGGCGCCGAGATGGCGATCGGCCACATCAACGCGCAAGGCGGCGTCAAGGCGCTCGGCGGCGCCAAGCTGAAGCTCGTCGTGCTCGATTCCGGCGACACCACCGAGAAGGCCAAGAACGCGGCACAGCGTATGGTCGCGCAAGAGACCGACCTGGTTGCGGCCAGCGGCGCCTATCTGTCCTCGTTCACGCTCGCCGTGACTGAAGTGACCGAGCGCGCCAACCTGCCCATGCTTACCCTCTCCTACTCCGACCTGATCACCGAGCGCGGATTCAAATACGTGTTCCAGACCGCGGCCACCGCGGGGTCGCAGGCACGGCAAGCGTTGCCCCAGCTCATCAAGCTGGCGGAGACGGCCTCGGGCAAGCGGGCGAAGACGGTCGCGATCCTCACCGACAACACGGGGGCCTCGATCGCCTCCGCCAAGGCGATGCGCGAAGGCCTGCTGGCAGAGAACCAGTTGCAGCTGATCGTCGACGAGACCTTCACGCCGCCGCTGGCGGATGCGACGTCCCTGGTGCAGAAGATCCGTTCGGCCAAGCCCGATCTGCTGTTCTTCCTGCCGACCGTGATCTCGGACGCAAAACTGCTGCTCGAGAAGATGAACGAGTTCGGCCTCGGCCAGGGCAAGGTGCCGACGATCTCGTTCGGCATCGCGATCGCCGAGCCGGACATGCTGCAGACCGTCAGCCCCGAGCTGCTCCAGGGCGTCTTGACCTGCGTCGCCAGTTGGGGCGCCAAGGGCCACGAGGCCCTGATCGCCGAGTTGAAGACCCGCTACAAGGAGCCGTGGATGACGCAGAACGCGATCTCCACCTATGGCGACATGTGGGTGATCAAGGACGCGCTGGAAAAGGCCGGCAAGGCCGATCGCGTCGCCGTCGGCGAAGCGCTGCGCACCATGGATGGCGGCCCCTCCAAATATTACCCGCTGGGCGAGATCAAGTTCGACGAGAAAGGCCGCCGCGTTGGCGCGGGCATGACCATCGTGCAGTGGCAAGCCGGCATTCCAGTAACGGTGTTCCCGCCCGAACTCGCGCTGGCAAAGCCGTTCTGGCCGAAGAGCTGATAACGGGCGAACAAGAAACGGAGACCACAATGGACAAGGCGACCTACGACCGCGGCCTCGAAATCCGCAAGAGCGTGCTCGGCAACGAATTCGTCGACAAGGCGATCGCCTCCGCGGACGAGTTCAACCGGCCGATGCAGGACCTCACCACGGAATATTGCTGGGGTTACGTTTGGGGCCGCGAGGGCCTCACCCGCAAGACGCGCAGCTTCCTCAACCTCGCAATGCTCTGCGCGCTCAATCGCCCGCACGAGCTGAAGACCCATGTCCGTGGCGCGCTCGCCAATGGCGCGACCAAGGAGGAAATCCGCGAGGTGTTCATGCAGGTGGCGATCTATTGCGGGGTGCCGGCCGGCGTGGATGCATTCAGGAACGCGAAGGAAGTCTTCGCCGAGCTCGACAAGAAGTAGCGGAGCGTGGCTGCCATGAAGGGCAAATGGGCACTCGTGACCGGCGCGACCGCAGGCCTCGGCCTCGCCGTGGCGGAAGGCCTTGCCGGCGCTGGCGCCAATATCGTCCTTCACGATCTCGTCACGCCGAAGCGGGCCGCGGATGATCTGCGCGCCCGCTTCGGCGTGGAGGTCGTCGCCGCCGGCGTCGATCTGTCCCGGCGCGAGGCGATCGAGGCCATGATGGCGGACCTGCTCGATCGCTGCGGTGCCATCGACATCCTCGTCAACAATGCCGTGGTGCGGCACTTCTCTGCCATCGAACAGTTTCCGCCCGATCGCTGGGACGAGGCGCTGGCCGTCAACCTGTCGGCGCCGTTCCACCTCATTCGCCTGGCGCTGCCGGCGATGAAGCAGCGCGGCTGGGGCCGGATCATCAACATGGGTTCGATCTATTCGAGCCGCGCGGTCGAGGACCGCATCGACTACGTCACCACCAAAACGGCGATCGCAGGCATGACCCGCGCCGTCGCCATCGAGACAGCGCGCAGCGGCGTCACCTGCAACACGCTCTGCCCCGGCACGCTGCCGACGCCCGCCATCCTGAACAAGATCGCGACGATGGCATCGAACAGCGATCGTTCGGTCGAGGACGTGACGCGCGACTATCTCGGCGAGCGCCAGCCGACGCAGCGCTTCGTCGAAATGGATGCGGTCGCCGCCATGGTCGTCTTCCTCTGCGGCACCGCCGCAAACGACATCACCGGCGCCAGCCTGCCGATCGACGGCGGCTGGTCGGTGGCATGAGAACTGGAACGGGAGTGTTGCGATGACTGAACAATCAGGCCAGACCGTCGTGCTGACGGGTGCCGCCGGCGGCATGGGACGAGCCATCACCAAGGCGCTGCTCGACAGCGGCCGCCGCGTCGTGCTGGTCGATCGCGACGCCAAGGCGCTTCAGGAGCTGGCGGCGACAGTGGGCGATCCGGTGTTTCCGATCCAGCTCGACGTCAGCGATGCAAAGGCCGTCGATCGCCTGCCCGATGCCATTCCCGGTCATTTTAGGCCGGTCGACGTTCTCATCAACAATGCCGGCCACGACATCGGCGGCCGGACGCGCTTCGACATCGGTTCTGCGGACGACTGGTCCAACATCATCCAGACCAATCTGATCGGCCTGATGCGCGTCACGCGCGCGATCCTCCCCGGCATGGTCCAGCGCAACGCCGGCCATGTCGTCAACATCAGCTCCATCAACGCGGTGCGGATCGTGCCTGACATGGCCGCGTACAGCACCAGCAAGGCGGGCGTGCACATGTTCACCGAGACCCTCCGTGGCGAGCTGGCGGACACCGCGATCCGGGTCACCGAGCTGCAGCCCGGCCTGACCCGGACCAATATCATCCTGACCCGCTATCGCGGCGATACGCAGAAGGAAAAGGACTATTTCGACCAGTTCAGGATGGCACTCGATCCGGCCGATATCGCCCGTTCGATCGTCTTCGCGCTCGACCAGCCCGCCCACGTTCAAATTGCCGAAATGATGATTCTGCCTGTAAACCGGTACTGAGTTTTCCCGAACAGGACCCGGACATGGAAAGACGCAACGAATTGCAGTCAACACTCCGCATCGAAGACGTCCCGACCGTCCGGGCGATGGTGGCGCAGAAGCTGCGTGAGGCGATCATGTCGGGAACGCTGAAGCCGGGCCAGCGCCTGGTCGAGCGCGAGCTCTGCGAGATGATGGGCGTCAGCCGCCCCTCGATCCGCGAAGCGCTGCGTGCGCTCGAAGCCGACGGGCTGGTCAATATGGTCCCGCACCGCGGCCCCGTGGTGTCCACGATCAGCCTCGAAGAGGCCCGGCAGCTCTACGCCGCACGCGCGGTGCTCGAAGGCTTCGCCGGCCGCGAATGCGCCAGACTTCATGACCCCGAGGTGGCGCGCCGGATCGGCGACGCCCTGACACGGCTGAAGGCGGCCGCGGCCAAGCAAGACCTCGTCGGATGCCTCGAAGCCAAGACCGATTTCTACGCAGCGCTGATCGGCGGCTGCCGCAATGCGTTTATCCAGCGCATGCTCAAGCCGCTGCACGATCGCATCCAGCTGCTGCGGATCACATCGATGTCGCAGCCGAAGCGGATCAACAAGAGCCTTCGCGAGGTCACCGCGATCTGGCGTGCGATCCAGAACGGCGATCCGGATCTCGCCGAACGTTGCTGCGTCGACCACATCAATGCGGCCGCGGTGGCCGCGCTCGACATGATCGAAAAATCGTCGGCGGCCAAGGAGGCGGCGCCTTCCGACGACTAGAACAATGCCGCCAGGGAGTGTTCGATGAAGTTTCTCGTACGATCGCTGATCCTGTTCCTCCTGCTCTGCCCTCGGGACGCGGCGATCGCGGACGAGTACCCCTCCCGCCCGGTCACGGTCATCGTGCCGTTCTCCGCCGGCGGTCCCGGCGACGTCATCGCACGTATCCTCGGCAGCGCCATGAGCGCAACGCTGAAACAGTCCATCGTCATCGAGAATGTCGTCGGTGCCGGCGGCACGCTGGGCACCAACCGCGTCGCCAAGGCGGCTGCGGATGGCTACACGCTGCTGCTGATGCATGTCGGCCAGGCGGCTGCCCCTGCCCTCTACGCCAAGCTGCCGTTCGATCCGGTTGGCGATTTCGCTCCGATCGGGCTGGTCACCGACGTCCCGATGATCCTGGTGGCGCGACCGAACTTTCCCGCCAAGGATCTCAGCGAGCTGGTCGCGCACATCCGCAATGCCGGTGACAAGGTCACTTTCGGCAATGTCGGTCTCGGCTCGGCCTCGCAGCTCTGCGGCCTGATGTTCATGAGCGCCACGGATACCAAGCTCACCCCGATCTACTACAAGGGCGGCGGGCCGGCGCTGAACGACGTCATCGCCGGCCATATCGACGTCTATTGCGATCCCGCGACAGGGCCGACGCCGTACATCCAGTCGAAGACGATCAAGGGCTATGCCATCACCAGCAAGACGCGTGTCGCGACGCTGCCTGAAGTGCCGACCTCGACTGAAGCCGGCGTTCCCGAGTTCAATGTCACGACCTGGTACGGCCTCTACGCACCGCGTGGCACGCCCAAGCCCGTCGTCGACCATCTCGTCGGCGCGCTGCAGACGGCGCTGAAGGATCCCGCGCTGATCAGCCGCTTTGCCGAGCTCAGCATGGCGCCGGTCGAGCCCGAGCGCGCGACGCCGGAAGCCCTCGAAGCTTTCCTGAAAGCGGAGATCGGCAAATGGGGGCGGATCATCAAAGCGGCCGGAATCGAGCCGCAGTAGGTTCGCGCCATGTTCTGATCACGTCCAGAATATCCGTGATTTCAAAGGGAAGATTGACTTTGGGGCACTCGAGTGGTGGTCGCGTTGAGAGTTCAGGTGCAGTTCCAGCTGATCGGTGCACTTTTCCGTAGGTCGGCCGAGCCCCATTGCGGGACTTCGTCGCGAGGCGTAACTTTCAACTCTACGTAGCTCATTCGAAAGCATCTATCGGGTTCGGCCAAGCGGGAGCAAGCGATGGCGGATGTCCCATGGCACCTTTCCGGTGACTATTTCGAGAATTGCAGTTGCAGCATCGTGTGTCCCTGCCTGGTGTCGGCGGCGCCTCCATTGACCGCGCGACCGACCGAGGGCTTCTGCAACGTACCGCTGATCTTCCACATCGAGAGCGGCCGCTATGGCGATATCGCGCTCGATGGGCTGAATGTGCTTGTCGTCCTCCACGCACCTGGGGTCATGGCAGACGGAGATTGGTCGGTGGCTGCCTATATCGATCAGCGCGCCAGCGATGAGCAGACCGAGGCCCTGGCTGCGATCTTCACCGGCGGTGCCGGCGGTCCGATGGCCGCGTTCGCGCCGCTGATCAGCAAGAACCTTGGGGTGCGCAAGGTCCCGATCACGTTCCGGATCGACGGCAAGACGCGGTCCGCAGAAATCCCCGGCATCCTGCACATGTCCGTCGATCCCCTGCCAACCATGCATCCGAGCGGGGAGATGTGGACGAACATCGGCCATCCGGTCAGCCCCGATGCCATGGTGATGGCCGTCGGCGCGCCCGGCAATACCTTCAGCGATCATGGCATGCGCTGGGATAATTCCGGCAGGAACGGCCTCTATGCGCCGATCCGCTGGTCGAACCAGGCGTGATGTAATCTTCCGATACCGGCCGGCGTCAGGGCCGGGCAATTTCGGTCGCAAATGAAGGACAGCCCTCTGGAAACCGTGCTGCGTCGCGATCGCTGGATCGTTGGCGGCGCGATCGGCGTCATGGTCGCACTGGCATGGAGCTATGTGCTCTGGCTCGCCAACGACATGGACATGGGCGGCATGGACATGACCGGATTCCGCATGATCCCGGCCGGGATCGGAATCATGCTGCCGACGAGCGAGCCGTGGCGAACGTTCGAGTTCGCCTACGTGCTGCTGATGTGGGCGGTGATGATGATCGGAATGATGGCCCCCTCAGCCGCGCCAATGATCCTGATGTACGCCCGCGTAGGCCGACAGGGCAAAGCACAGGGCAAGCCGTTCGCCGCGACCGGCTGGTTTGCGGCCGGTTATCTCCTCGCCTGGTGCGGCTTGTCGCTGGCAGCCACCTTTCTTCAATGGGCGGTCGAGCGGGCCACCTTGCTGGACTCCCGGATGGCGCTCGCAAGCAACTTGCTCGGCGCCATCGTGCTGGTCGCGGCAGGTGTCTATCAATGGACACCGCTGAAGGACGTCTGTCTCGCCCAATGCCAGTCGCCGTTTCTGTTCCTGATGCGCCATGGCGGCTTTCGCAGCGACCTGCGCGGCTGCCTGCTGCTGGGACTTCGGCACGGAGGCTATTGTGTCGGCTGCTGCTGGGGTTTGATGGCGCTGTTGTTCGTGGGCGGAGTGATGAACGTGCTCTGGATTGCGATTTTAGCGCTGCTTGTCCTCCTGGAGAAAGTTACGCCGGTCGGACGATGGATCGCGCGCGCTGCCGGCATCGCATGTGTGGCCGCGGGCGCCTGGCTGCTGGTGTTCTTGCCGCAGTGATGTGCCGTTCAGTTCGATTTCTACGCCGCCCGTTCTTCGGGCGCACCGCTGTCCGGCATTTTGCCTGCCCCGACCGCTCCCACAGGGCAAAGAACAATCAGTTGAACGTTCGTAACTTCAGCTGAACCGCAAAACGGCTTGACGAGGACGCCGACAATGAATGTAATGTTATAACATTACATAGTCGGTCCCATGCCCCCTCGTCACTCTATCCCCTTGAAAAGACTGTTCGATCTCCATGCAAAAACTCCCCGTCACCGTCTTGTCCGGCTTCCTCGGGGCTGGAAAGACCACTTTGCTGAACCACGTCCTGAACAACCGGCATGGCCTGAAAGTGGCGGTGATCGTCAACGACATGAGCGAGGTGAACATCGATGCGGATTTGGTCCGTGGTGGCGGTGCGAGCCTGTCCAGGACTGACGAGAAGCTCGTCGAGATGACCAACGGGTGCATCTGCTGCACGCTGCGCGACGACCTCCTGAAGGAGGTGCGCGCCCTCGCCGAAAACGACCGGTTCGATTATCTGCTGATCGAATCCACCGGCATCTCCGAGCCGCTGCCGGTTGCAGCGACCTTCGACTTCCGTGCCGAGGACGGCGAAAGCCTCTCCGACGTGGCACGCCTCGACACCATGGTCACCGTGGTCGACGCGGTGAATCTGCTGAGGGATTATTCATCGACGGATTTCCTGGAGCAGCGCGGCGAAGCGCTGGCGAACGACAAGCGCACGCTGGTCGATCTCCTCGTCGAGCAGATCGAATTTGCCGACGTGATCGTGCTCAATAAGGTCGATGACGCCTCGCCGGCACAACGCGAAGCAGCGCGAAAGATCATCCGCGCGCTCAATCCGGAAGCAGAGCTGATCGAAGCCAACCACAGCCGGGTCGCCTTCGATCGCATTCTCGACACCGGCCGGTTCGACTTCGAAAAGGCGCAAGCGCATCCGCTCTGGTTCAAGGAACTCTACGGTTTTGCCGATCACGTGCCGGAGACAGAGGAATACGGCGTGAGCAGCTTCGTCTATCGCGCGCGTCGGCCGTTCGATCCCGAAAAGTTCGACAAGTTCGTGCGAGAGCCCTGGCCCGGCGTCATTCGCGCCAAGGGACATTTCTGGCTGGCGACGCGCCCGCAATGGCTTGGCGAGATCAGCCAGGCCGGCGCGATCACGCGCACCGAGGCCCTTGGATTCTGGTGGGCGAGCGTGCCAGCGGAACGTTGGCCGGACGACCCGTTCTGGCGCAAGCGGTTGCGCGCGAACTGGAACGACGTCTATGGCGATCGTCGCCAGGAAATCGTGTTCATCGGCGCGGGCATGGACGAGAGCGCGCTCCGCGCACGCCTGGACGCCTGCCTTGTCCCGGGCAAGCCGGCCATGAACGTCACGGAATGGGCGAAGCTCGCAGACCCGTTTCCGGTCTGGCGACGCGTGAACGAAGTTTTGGAACGCGAATGACCAAAATCGTCAGCTTCGCCTCGAAATCCGAACTCGAGCGGCAGCGCCTCATCCGCGAGGCGCGTGCGATCTACGAAAGCATCTTCCCGCCGGACGTCCCCGCCGGCGGCTGCGCGCATGATCCGTCAGATCAATGGGCGGCGCACGAGGCGACTGCCGAAATCCGGAACAACAATGAGAGATGAAGGTGGTGCGCTCGGAGGGACTCGAACCCCCACGATTTTACTCACTGCCACCTCAAGGCAGCGCGTCTACCAATTCCGCCACGAGCGCGTTGGGGATGCCGGCTTGAGGCCTGAAGGGACCAGCCGGATCAACGGCGCCGATCTAACAAATCCATCAGAGGGGTACAAGCCTGCAAAGGCCCTGAATTCCACAGCTTTGCAGGAAAGTTCCGGGCCTTCCCCCGAATCGGGCCTTACCGCAGGTCCCGGCCGCTACTGTGCCCGGGACGATGCCCGTGCCCGGGCCGCTACTGAGTGCCCGGGCCCTAACGGGTCCCCGGCGTGCGCGGCAGCATCTGCTTGACCTCGACCGCGATCCGGTTGCGGTCGACCAGCACGACGCCGGAGGCGACCGGCAGATTATTGGCCAAAACCTTGACCTCATCGGCCTCAGTTGCGTCCAGCTCGATGATGGCGCCGCGGGAAAGACGTAATACTTGATGGATCGGCATCGTGGTCGTCCCGAGGACGACCATGAGATCCACGGTGACTTTATCGAGAGTGGGCACTGTCAGGACCGCCGCAACCAGGGACTAAGGACCAAGGACTTAGAACAAGGCCTTGGCATTTGCGCCTGCAATGATCACCACGTTATGGTTAGCCAATGATTAATTTGCCCCAAAACCCGCGCCAGGAGCTGGATTTGACGTCGTTTTCGGCGTCCCACGGCCAGCCCGTAGAGTGGCGAATCTCGAACGCGCCGGTGCCCTATCCGGAGGCGGTAGCCGCCATGGAAGCCCGGGTCGCCGCGATTGCAGCGGGCGAGGCCGCGGAGCTGGTCTGGCTGCTCGAACACCCCCCGCTCTACACCTCCGGAACCTCAGGCAAGGAAGCCGACCTGCTCGATCCCCGATTCCCGATCTTCGCCACCGGGCGCGGCGGGCAGCTCACCTATCACGGGCCGGGCCAGCGGGTGGCCTATGTCATGCTCGACCTCAAGCGCCGCCGGCCGGATGTCCGGGCCTATGTCGCGAGCCTGGAGGAGCTGATTCTGCGCACACTCGCCGCCTTCAACGTCCGCGGCGAGCGGCGTGAGGATCGGGTCGGCGTCTGGGTCAGGCGGCCCGACAAGGGAGCCGACCACGAGGACAAGATCGCGGCGATCGGCGTGAGGCTGAAGCGCTGGGTCTCGTTCCACGGCATCGCCATCAATGTCGAGCCGGAGCTGTCGCATTTCACCGGCATCGTGCCGTGCGGCGTGGTCGATCCCCGCTACGGCGTCACCTCGCTGGTCGATCTCGGCCAGCTCGTGACCATGGCTGACGTCGACATTGCGCTTCGACAGGCGTTCGAGGAGCTGTTCGGGCCGACCAAAGCGTTGGTGCCGGAAGCGGCCGCCTAGCATTTTTTGTGGCGCCCAACCGCGCCCGGTCCCAGCTCGTCGCGGAATCGGCTATGCTCGCGTCAGGTGTCGCCCACGCCTCCCCCCTCCGCCGGGAAAGCAGACTTCATGCCGGGCGATGAGATCATCGGCCGACTGTTCGAGCGCCAGGCATAAGGAGGGATTGCGCTTTCTGCTCGCAATGGGAGGTTTTGACGATGAGATTGTCCGCACCGATCTATCATCTGAAACGCAAGGCGAAGCGCCTGTCCCGCGAGGAAGGCATTCCGCTGCACGATGCTCTTGATCGCATCGCGACGACGGAAGGGTTTTCCGCCTGGAGCATGCTCGTAGCGAAAGCCGCGGCCATCACGCCGGCCAACAGGCTCTTTCCGCAATTCCGGCCCGGCGATTTGGTGCTGGTCGGCGCGCGTCCCGGCCAGGGCAAGACTCTGATGAGCCTCGAACTTGCAGTGGAAGCCATGCGGTCGGGCCATCGCGCTGCGTTCTTCTCGCTCGAATACACCGAGAAGGATGTGCTGGAGCGCTTCCAGGCGATCGGCGTGAACCCCGCGCAATTCCACGAGCTCTTCGCGGTCGACTGCTCCGACGCCATCAACGCCGATTACGTCGTCAAGGAGATGGCCGCGGCACCACGCGGCACGTTCGTGGTGATCGACTATCTGCAATTGCTCGACCAGAGGCGCGAAAACCCCGACCTCTCCGTTCAGGTTCGCGCACTGAAATCGTTCGCACGCGACAAGGGACTGATCGTCGTCTTCGTCTCGCAGATCGACCGGTCCTACGATCCCGCAGTCAAGCCCTGCCCCGACCTCGGCGATGTCCGTTTGCCAAATCCGCTGGACCTGAAGCTGTTCGACAAGACGTGCTTCCTGAACAATTCCGAAGTTCAGTTCCGGGCAGCAAGCTGACGATCAGGCCGCGGGTGAGATGGCTCACCCGCGGCTTGCAGCCTCACGCCGCCTGCAGCGACACGTCGAGCTTGCCGGCGATGTAGCGGCGCTCCTGGGTGAGGCCGCCAAAACCGTAGGCGTCGCCCTTGACCTCGTCGACATGCAGATAGGTCTCGGGATGCAACGGGCCCAAAATCTCGGCCATGCGCTTGAACATGGCGGCAAGATAGGTGGCCTTCTCGTCCTTGGTGTTGGTGCCTTCGGTGACGTGGATGTCGATCCAGTAGCTGGCGAGCTTCTGCTCGGCGAGCGACTTGCCGCCGGCGAACCAGTCGCTGGCCTCGACCGACTTCACGATGATGGCAGTCACCTTGGGATCCTTGTGCAGGATCTTTGCGGTGAGCTCGGACACGGCGTTGGCGATCTCGGCCTTCAGCGAGGGCGACTGGCGGGACGAGGTGTAGGACACGGTGATCAGCGGCATGGTGGCTCTCCTCAAGATGCAGCGACGGAATTTGCGCGGCGTTGGTGAGAAGCTAGACCTCCCCCCGTCATTTTGGTATCTTATCTCTATTGATACCAATGATAACGATCCATAATGACAGCCACCCTCGACATCGCCACGATCCAGGCCTTCCTGCTGGTCGCCGACCTCCAGAGCTTCACCCGCGCTGCGGAGGCGCTAGGCACGACGCAGGCCGCCGTCAGCCTGAAGCTGCAGCGGCTGGAGACATTGCTGGCAAAACGCCTCGTCGAGCGCTCGCCGCGCGCGGTCCGGCTCACAGCCGAAGGCGCCAGCTTCCTCGATCGCGCCCGCGCGCTGATAGCGGCGCATGACCGCGCGCTGTCGGGCGAGGCCCCAGCCGCACAATCGCTCTCGCTCGGCATCTCCGATCACGCCGCGGGCCCCGAGCTGGTACCGCTGCTGGAACGCCTGCACGCGATGTCGGCGAATCTCGCCCTCGCCGTCACCATCGGCTTCTCGCGCGAGATGCAGGACGCCTATGACGCCGGCGAGCTGGACGCTGTGATCGTCCGCCAGGAAGGCAGCCGCCGCGGCGGCGAGAAGCTGACCGAGGACGAGTTCGGCTGGTTCGCGTCACGGCGCTTCACCGTGCCGAAGGGCGAAGCGCTGCCGCTTGCGACCCTCGCCCCGCCCTGCGGCGTCCGCGCCATCGCCGTGCGTTCGCTCGACAAGGCCGGCCTCGCCTGGCGCGAGCGCTTTGTCGGCGGCGGCGTCACCGCGGTGGTCGCAGCTGCGCTCGCGGGACTTGCGATTGCGCCACTGGCGCGGCGGATCGCGCCGCCCGGGCTGGTCGATATCGGGCCCGCGCACAAGCTGCCAACACTCGGCAGCTCGAAGGTGATGCTGCATTCGAAGGTCAGCGACCCCGCAAAACTCGCGGCGTTACGCGCGGTGGCGGCAACGTTTCGGAGCGTGGCGGCCACGTGATGTCTCACAAAATCGCCTCGAACGCACTGCGCAGCGTCTCGTGGCGGAACACAAAACCTCGGCTCAGCGCCTTGTTGGGCAGCACGCGCTGACCGCCGAGCAGGAGCTCGTCGGCAAAGCCACCGCCGATCCGGCGCAAGAGGCCGCCGGGAATGCGGAAGATCGCGGGCCGATGCAGGCGGCGGCCGAGCTCCTCGGTGAATTTTGCATTGGTGACGGGGATCGGCGCGGTGGCGTTGACAGGCCCCGACAGATCAGGCGTTGCCATTACATAGGCGATCAGCCGGATCAAATCGTCGCGCTCGATCCAGGACATCCACTGCCGCCCGGTGCCGATGGGACCACCGAGGCCGAACTCGAACGGCGTCAGCATGCGCGTGACGAAGCCGCCTTCGGTGCCGAGCACGAGGCCGATGCGCAAACAGACCACGCGCACGCCGAGCTCCTCCGCCGGCCGCGCCGCCTTCTCCCAGGCCGCGCAGAGCTCGTGGCTGAAACAGGTGTGCGACTTGGCTGACTCCGTCAGCACCTGGTCGGCCCACAATCCGTACCAGCCGATCGCGGAGCCGCTGACCAGCACCTCGGGCTTGCGCTCGAGCCGTGCGATCAGCCTCACGACCTCCGCGGTCATGTCGATGCGCGAACCAAGAATCGTCGCGCGCTTCGCCTCGGTCCACAAGCCGTTGCCGATCGGCTCGCCGGCGAGATTGACGATGGCGTCGATTGGCGTGTCCGAAGCGAGCTGATCGAGGCTGGTGATCAGCGTGACCGGTGGCGGCAGCATCTCCGCCTTCGCGGGATTGCGGATCAGCGCGATGACGTGATGCCCTGCCCCGCCAAGGCTCGCCGCGAGGCGACTGCCGATGAAGCCGGTGGCACCTGTTATCAGCACGGTCTTGCGGCCCGGGAGCTTTTCGACAAGCCCCTCGGCGGGAACGCTGCGCATCCGGCCGAGCCGGCGCATTGCGGCAAAATCCCTGAGGCCGCAGAGCGCGGCGCCAACCGCGCAGGCGGTCGCGGCGATGCTGAGCAGACCCTGGTTCATGACGCTCACGCCGAAGGGCTGCATCGCCCAATCGGTCAGCACCAGCAACAGCAGCACGAGAATGGCGCCGTAATTGATCGCGAGCAGCGTGTGATTGATGCGCTCGCTCGGCGGCAGTTTCCGGCTCAGATCCTCCTCGACGAAATCCATCAGCGTGATGACGATCTCGGCGACCAGGATCGCGACGATCAGCATTGCGAGCACGCCATAGACCTCGAGCCAGCCGAGCAGCAGGAATAAGAGCGCATAGAGCATGTTGCGGATGCCATGCAGCTTGAGTTCGAAGCGCTGCGACACCCGCCAGGCCAGGCGCTCGGTGAATTCGTGGTGATAGAAGGTGTCGAACACGCCCATCACGATCTGGATGGCGATGAGCGTCCACAACAGCGGCGTCATGATACGGCCTCCCTGAAGGTGGCGGACTGGTGGATCAGCGCGCCGTAACGTGGATGGATGACATCGAGGGTGAAGCGGAATGCGCCGTCGCCGAGGTCGCGGTGCGTCACCGTGAGATCGCCCGGCGTCAGCCAGCGCGGCAAGGGGATCCACAGGCGTCCGAGCTGGAGCCCATAACCGGCGCTGCGGAAGGTCAGCGTCTGGTCCTCGACCGCGGTGCGGAGCGCCATCGAGACGCCGAAGCCGACATATTCCTCGAGCCCGGTCGGACCGGCAAAACGCTTGGCGGAATGGATCACGTGCGGAAAGCCGCGCTTGCGCGCGCAGATGCGGGTCCAGGTCTGACCGCCGGTCGTGCCGTCCTCGGTCACGGTGACGATCATGGGAACACCGGCATCGCGGCCGGTCGGCAGCGGGCCACCAATCAGGCGCGCAGCTTGGGCGAACCACCAGCCGATCTCGCTGAAGAATATCTCGTCGACCACGCCGACATAGACGACGCTCTCGCCGTCCGCGACGCGTTTAGAGAAACGCCGCCAGGTCGCGAGCGGCAGGCGGCCCCAATCCTCGTCCGACAGCAACGCACGAAATCGGCGGTCGTCTAGCAGTTTGGTGTGAGCGGAGGTCGATGCGTTGGAGCTTGATAGTCGAGCCGACGTCATCGCACCCTCCTCAGCTATTTGGCCTTGCCCAGCGGCAGCAGGCTGACGATCTTCTCGCCAAGCCGCATCAAGGCGACCAGCCGCGGCCGCGGCACCTTCAGCATCTGCATGAACCAGTGATCGGCGAGCTCGGTGAAGGCGAGCATCTCCTTCAGCCGCTTGGCTGCGACCGGATTGATGGTGGGATCGCCGGCGGCATCGGACACGCAGGCCCTGAGCGCCGTGATCGCCGGATCGAGCTCCCGCTCCTTGCGCCGCGCCGCTATTCTGGCGGCGACCTCCCAGATGTCGGTCTCGGCTTCGTAATGGTCGCGGCGGTCACCGAGGATCGGCACCCGCCGGATCAGGTTCCAGGCGAGCAGCTCCTTGAGCGAGTTGGAGACGTTCGAGCGTGCCATGCCGAGCGTGTCGGCAATGTCCTCCGCCGTCATCGGCCCCTCGGCGAGATAGAGCAGCCCGTGAATCTGGCTGACCGAGCGATTGACGCCCCACTCGTCCCCCATGTCGCCCCAATGCAGGATGAAGCGCTCGACGGCGGCTGGGAGTTTCTTCTTTCCGGTTATTTCTGTCATTACAGAAATATCTGACGATAACGTCCCCTTGTCAAGCGGGCTTGGTCCCGTATACGGGTGCGGGATATCTGCCTAAAAATGTCCCAACTTCAGGGAACCATCCGCTTTCTGTGGCGTTTGCTCCCGTCGAGGCAGGGTCCCGGAATGATCGGAAAGTTCAGTCAACAGCGAGACTTGTTCGAGAGCGAGCGCAGTTTCCGGCTGTTGGTTGAGGGAGTTGCGGACTACGCGCTCTACATGCTCGATCCCAGGGGGATCATCACCAGCTGGAATATCGGCGGCGAGCGCATCAAGGGCTATTCGCCCGGGGAGATCCTCGGCCAGCATTTCTCCCGCTTCTACACCGAGACCGACCGTGCCAACGGCAAGCCGGCCCGCGCGCTCGGCATCGCGCGGGAAAAGGGCCGCTATGAGGAGGAAGGCTGGCGCGTCCGCAAGGACGGCACCTTCTTCTGGGCAAGCGTCGTGATCGACCCGATCTACGAGGACGGCGAGCTGGTCGGCTTCGCCAAGATCACGCGCGACATCACAGAACGCCGCAATACGCAGCTCAAGCTCGAGGCGATGCAGAAGCAGCTCGCCGAGTCCCAGAAGTTCGATGCGCTGGGGCAGCTCACCGGCGGGGTCGCGCACGACTTCAACAACCTCCTGATGATCATCAGCGGCAGCCTGCATATGCTGAAGCGGGGCCCCAACGACGCGGCCAAGGTTCAGCGCGCGATCTCGGCGATCGAGACCGCCACCAAGCGCGGCGCGGCGCTGACCAACCAGCTCCTCACCTTCGCGCGGCGGCAGAGCGTCAATCCGCAGGCGATCGATTTCGCCGAACGCATCGCGGCGATCCGCGAGGTGCTCGATGCCGGCGTCGGCAGTTCCGTACGCCTGGCCTTCGACATCGGCCCCGACGTCTGGCCGGTCAAGACCGACGCCTCCGAGCTCGAGACCGCGCTGCTCAACCTCGTCATCAATGCCCGCGACGCAATGCCCGACGGCGGCACGGTGACGATCGGCGCGCACAATGTCGTGCTGGACGAGGCGCCCCTCGCCGGCGACTTCGTCGCAATCGACGTCACCGATACCGGGCTCGGCATTCCCTCCGACGTTCTCGACAAGATCTTCGAGCCGTTCTTCACCACCAAGCCGATCGGAAAGGGCACCGGCCTCGGCCTGTCCCAGGTGCACGGCTTTGCCCACCAGGCCGGCGGCACGGTGAAGGTCGCGAGTGCGCTCGGCAAGGGCACGACGTTCACCATCCTGCTGCCGCGCGGAGAAGACACGCCACCGCGAGAGGCGGCTGGAGGACCATCCTTCCAAGGCAGCGGCACGGTGCTGCTGGTCGAGGACAATCCCGACGTTGCGCTCGTCAGCATCGGTCTTCTGGAGCAGCTGGGCTACCACGTCCGCCGGGTCGCCGACGCCGAAGCCGCCTTGCGCGAGATCGAGAAAAACGGCGTCGACTTCGTGTTCTCGGACATCGTCATGCCCGGCAAGATGGACGGGCTCAGCCTCGCCCATCGCCTCCGTCAGATCCGCCCTGGCCTGCCGATCCTGCTCGCCACCGGCTACAGCGACGTCGCCGCCGGCGTGCGCGGCGATTTCCCGATCCTGCGCAAGCCCTACGAAATCCACGAGCTGAGCGAGGCGATCGCCAAGCTGCCAAGGTGAGGCTTCGTCTTCACCTCTCCCCGTAAGAACGGGGCGGGGAGCGCACCGTCTGCGGAGCGAGAAACTACCTACACCGTCGGCAACACCGAGAACGCTTCCCCTGCCCTGCGCAGGTTCAACTCATCGGCGCTGGCGGTCTCGCTCGTCACGCTGTCCACGCGGGAGGACGGCGGGCCGTGGCGACATAGCGCGACCATGTCGGCGACGTGCTTCGGCGCGCCCGCGAACAGCGCCTCGACGCAGCCGTCGCGGCGATTGCGGACCCAGCCTTCGAGGCCGCTCGCAGTTGCCTGGTACTCGACCCAGGCCCGGTAGCCGACGCCCTGGACGCGGCCGCGGATCATCACCTGGAGGATCGCCCGGCTCATTTTTTCAGCCCGAGAAAGTCGGCGCCGCGCGCCTTGACATCGGCCTCGCGCACGACGCGGTTGGTCAGGTCCGATGATGCCAGACCTCTCAGCGCCTTCGGCGCCGCGCCCTCGCGCAGCGCTTTCTGCGTTTCATACACGGCTTGCGTCGCAGCGGCGATCGGCGCGTGGCCCTGAAGCGCGATACGCACGCGCTGGCTGGCGAGATAGTCGAGCGCGCTCAGCTCCTCCGGCGCGCCGCCGAGCACGATCGGCAGGCGCGTGGCGGCTGCGACGGCCTCGAGCTCCGCGCGCGATTTGATGCCGGTGAAGAACAGCGCATCGACACCACTCGCCTCATAGGCCTGCGCACGGCGGATCGCGTCCTCGATCGAGGTGATCGAGGCAGCTCCGGTGCGGCCCATGATGACCAGCGAAGGATCGCTGCGGCCATCGAGCGCCGCCTTCATCTTGCCGACGCCTTCCTCGAGCGAGATCAGCTGCGTCTTCGCCTCACCGAAGGCGGCCGGCAGCAGCGTGTCCTCGATGGTGAGGCCTGCGGCGCCAGCGGTCTCCAGTTCCTGCACCGTGCGACGAACATTGAGCGCATTGCCATAGCCGTGATCGGCATCGACCAGCACCGGCAGCACTGCCGCGCGCGACATCCGCCGCATCTGCTCGGCAAGCTCGGTGAGCGTGATCAGCGTGACGTCAGGGTCGCCGAGCACCGCGAGCGAGGCGACCGAGCCGCCGAACATGCCGAGCGGAAAGCCGAGATCCTCGGCGATGCGGATCGAGATCGCATCGTAGACCGAGCCGGGATGGATGCAGGCCGAGCCCGACAGGATGAGGCGCAGTTTCTCGCGGCGGGAACGAAAGGCCATGTTGCTGTCTCGGTTAGGTCACGGAGCCGCAGCATACTCCGTCATTGCGAGCGAAGCGAAGCAATCCAGAAATGCATCCGCGGAAGCAGTCTGGATTGCTTCGTCGCTACGCTCCTCGCAATGACGGCGTTTGTGGCCCCACCGGGCCCACTCACACTTACGCAAACTCCAAGATCAGCGCGTCCACCGCGAGCGTCGCGCCGGCGCTGGCGTGAACCTTCTTCACGGTGCCGTCCTGCTCGGCGCGCAGCACGTTCTGCATCTTCATGGCTTCGACCACCGCGAGCGTCTCGCCGGCCTTGACCTCCTGCCCCTCGGTCACCGCGATCGAGACGATGAGCCCGGGCATCGGGCACAGCAGCTTCTTGCCCGTGTCGGAGGCCGTCGTCACCGGCATCAGCCGCGCCGAGGTCGCTTCCGCTTCGGTCCAGACATAGACCGGGACCTCGACGCCTTGATGCGCGAGGCGGATGCCGTTCGGGATCGGCCGCGCCTGCACCGCGACGACATGGCCGTCGATGGTGCCCTGCCAGACCGGATCGCCCGGCTTCCACGGCGAGGCCAGCAGGTGCGAATTGCCGGCCTTGCCCTCGGCGTCGATGAAGCGCACCGCGATCGCCTCGCCTTCGCGTCCGACCTCGAGCTGGATCTCCTGACGGTCGAGCCAGACCGCGCGGCGCCGCTCGCGCTGCACGACGCGGCCGCCCATCTGCCCCGAGATCTGGCGCTTGCGCTCACCCAGCACGTGATCGATGGCGGCGCCGACCGCGGCGATGCGCCGGGCGACCTCGCCTTCGGGCACGCGCACCGCAAAGCCCTTGGGGAATTCCTCGGCGATGAAGCCGGTCGAGAGCCGCCCCTCGCGCCAGCGCGGATGATGCATCAGCGCCGACAGGAACGGGATGTTGTGCCTGATGCCGTCGACATAGAACGAATCCAGCGCGGTCGCCTGCGCCTCGATCGCGGCCGCGCGCGAGGGCGCATGCGTGACGAGTTTTGCGATCATCGGATCGTAATGGATCGAGATCTCGCCGCCCTCCTGCACGCCGGTGTCGTTGCGGATGGTGATGCCGTCCTTGCTGGCTTCCGCCGGCGGGCGATACTTCACGAGCCGCCCGATCGAGGGCAGAAAGTTGCGGAACGGGTCTTCGGCGTAGAGGCGCGATTCCACCGCCCAGCCCGTCAGCGTGACGTCCTTCTGCGCGATGCCGAGCTTCTCGCCGGCGGCAACGCGGATCATCTGCTCGACGAGGTCGATGCCGGTGACGAGCTCGGTGACGGGATGTTCGACCTGGAGACGTGTGTTCATCTCCAGGAAGTAGAAGCTCTTGTCCTGCCCCGCGACGAACTCGACGGTGCCGGCGGAATCGTAATTCACGGCCTTGGCCAGCGCGACGGCCTGCTCGCCCATCTTGCGGCGGGTAGCCTCGTCGAGCAGCGGCGACGGCGCCTCCTCGATGACCTTCTGGTTGCGGCGCTGGATCGAGCATTCGCGCTCGCCGAGATAGATGACGTTGCCGTGCTTATCGCCCAGCACCTGGATCTCGATGTGGCGGGGATCGACGATGAACTTTTCGACGAAGACGCGATCATCACCGAACGAGGCCTTGGCCTCGGCCTTGGCGAGGTTGAAACCTTCCGCGACTTCGGAGGTCGAATGCGCGATGCGCATGCCCTTGCCGCCGCCGCCGGCGGACGCCTTGATCATCACGGGATAGCCGATCTCGTCGGCGATCTTGACCGCGTGCCTGTCGTCCTCGATGACGCCGAGATAGCCGGGTACGGTCGAGACCTTGGCCTTGGCGGCCGCCTTCTTCGACTCGATCTTGTCGCCCATCGCCGCGATCGCGCCCGGGTTCGGGCCGATGAAGACGATGCCGGCGGCCTCCAGCGCGCGCGGAAACGCCTCTCGCTCGGACAGGAAGCCATAACCGGGATGCACGGCCTCGGCGCCCGTCTTGCGGCAGGCCTCGACGATCTTCTCGATCAGCAGATAGCTCTCGGCTGCCGCCGGCGGGCCGATCAGCACGGCCTCGTCGGCCATCTCGACATGGAGGGCGTCGCGGTCGGCTTCGGAATAGACGGCAACCGTCTCGATTCCCATCTTGCGGGCAGTCTTGATGACCCGGCAGGCGATTTCGCCGCGATTGGCGATCAGAATGCGTTTGAACATGCTTTTCTTGAGTCTCGACCTTGGGCGGGACCCTTCCCTGGCCGTTGGGGCCTATGGGGGACGGGCCGTGTGGCTCCCGTGGTACATCAAAATCGGCCGGAGGCAACGGTCTAAATCCGGGCCATCTGGCGTACCAGCGCAAGACCGAAACCGGCCTGACGAGCCCTCGGACGACCTACGGCTTGCCGGGCCTCGACACGGACTTGGCGACGTCCCGGACCAGGCCATGAACAAAACCCAGCTTGCCGACCACCGCGGGCGACAGGATGAAGGGATAGAGGTCGCGCAGGCCCATGGCGCGGTTGACGCTGTTCATGGCGAAGGTGAAGGGCAGCCATGCGTTGACCAGCGCCTCGACGTCCCTCGCCTCGTAGGGGTTGAAGCGGATGCGCGCCGTCAACTCCCCGTCGCGGTCGACCTTGGGGCGAACCTCCATGCCGAACTCGGCGGCCATCTCCAGGGTGTCGACGATGTGAAGATAATGCGCCCAGGTCTCGGCGAAATCTTCCCAGGGGTGCATCGTGGCATAGGCCGAGACGTAGTTCTGCTGCCAGTCCGGCGGCGCGCCTTCGGCATAGTGACGCTGCAGGGCCTGGCCGTAATCGGTGGAATCGTCACCGAATACCGCGCGGCATTCCTCGAGCTTGCCGCCGCCCTGCACCAGCACATCCCAGAAATAGTGCCCGACCTCGTGCCGGAAATGCCCGAGCAGCGTACGATAGGGTTCTCCCATCTCGAGCCTGCGCCGCTCGCGCTCGATGTCGTCGGTCTCGGTGAGCGCAATCGTGATCAGGCCGTTGTCGTGGCCGGTCATGACCTTCTCCGCGCTGTTCGGATCGTCGGCGAGGAAATTGAAGATCAGACCATGCTCGGGATCATCTTGCCGGGCCTGGAGCGGCAGCTTCCAGCGGATCAGGGAATAGAACAGACGGTGTTTCGCCACCTCCAGCTCGCGCCAGCCGGCAAGCTGGGCAGGGTCGGACAAATCCGGCACGATGCCGTTGTGGCGGCAGGCGCGGCAATAGCCGTTGCCCTCGCCCGTATCCGTCAGCCAGTTGCAGGCATCGTACTCGGCATTCCGGCACAGCATCCGGCTTTCGCCCTTGTCGGCCAGGATCCGCCAGGCCTCTCCGTCGGGCTCGATCGCCGACATCGTCTCCTTCTCCGGCAGGAAGGCGACCCGATGGCCGCAGCGTTCGCAGGCACGGTTCTCGAAATAGAGAACGTTGCCGCAGGCCTGGCAGACAAAGAGCTTCAAGATTTATCCTCTTCGGAAAGGGAGCCTTATCAAAGACATTCGCGACGCCTCGCGAAGACGCGTCCGCCGGCCGATCGTTCCAGTCTCCGGAACAAATTGCCAGACCCGGCGTTTCGTTCATGCGCTATCCGTTTCATGGCGCCTTTCCCAGCCTAATTCCTCTAAACAATGGCCATCACGCTCCGTCTGTGTGAATATCGGTCCGGCACGTGCGCTCCCGCATGACAACGGCCGATGCCTTGAACGATCCCTTGCCCGAGACCATAGCCGCCGAAAGGCTGCGTCAACACCTCGAAGACGTCGCGCGCGAGCGCGACAACGCCTATCGCGCGCTCCAGGAGCGCGAGGCCGAGCTGGCGCGCATCCAGCGCATCGGCAAGGTCGGCGGCGTTGAGGTCGATTTTCGCGAAGGCTTCAAGAACCGCCGCTCGCCCGAATACCTCATGATCCATGGCCTGCCGCCGGAGGCTGCGGAGGAGTCGCACGAGGATTGGGTCAATCGCATCCATCCCGACGACCGCGACGCCACCGTCAAGCACTTCATCGATGCACTCGCCGGTACGAGCGAAGACTACAGCGCCGAGTACCGCATCGTCCGCCCCAATGACGGCGAAACCCGCTGGATCCGGGTCGTCGCCAAGATCGAGCGCGACAAGGACGGCCGCGCCATCCGCCTCGTCGGCGCCCATATCGACATGACCGACCAGGCGCTCGCGCGCGAGACGCTGCGCGAGAGCGAGGAGCGCTTCCGGCTGATCGCCGACAGCGCGCCCGTGCCGATCTGGGTGACCAAGCTCGATCGCAAGCGCTCCTTCGCCAACCAGGCCTATGTCGACTTCGTCGGCCTGCCCTACGATCAGGCCATCGACTTCGACTGGCGCAAGGTGCTGCACCCCGACGACCTGCCGCATGTGCTGCAGCAATCGGTCCAGGGTGAAGCGTCGCTCAAGCCCTTCGTGCTGGAAGCGCGTTACAAGAACGCCGGCGGCGAATGGCGCTGGCTGCGCTCGGAATCGCAGCCGCGCTGGGATCCGACCGGCAAGCATATCGGGTTCATCGGCGTCGCCCACGACATCACCGTCGCCAAGCAGGCCGAGATCGAGCTGCGGCAGCTCAACGAGACGCTGGAAGAGCGCATCGCCGAGCGCACCGCCCAGCTCGAATCCAACGAGGCGCGGCTGCGCGCGATCCTGGAGACCAGCAACCAGTATCAAGGCCTGGTCAATCTCAGGGGCGAGCTGCTTTACGCCAACAACACCGCACTCGATGGCATCGGGGCGAACTCGTCGGATGTGATCGGAAAGCCGTTGTGGGAGACGCCCTGGTTCAGCGCAACGGAGGGCATGAGCGCGCTGGTGCGCGAGGCCTTCCACACCGTGCTCAAGGGCGAAGCCGTGCGGCTGGAGATGCGGCTGCGCCTTCCCATCGGCGAGCGCGATTTCGACTTCGGCATGCGCCCCGTGCTCGACCGTCACGGCAACATCACCGGCGCCGTCCCTGAAGCCGTCGACATCACCGAGCGCCGCCGCGGCGAGGAAGCACTGCGGCAGTCGCAGAAGATGGAGGCGATCGGCCAGCTCACCGGCGGCGTCGCCCACGACTTCAACAATCTCCTCACCATCATCCGCTCGGCCACCGATTTCCTGCGCCGCCGCGAGTTGCCGGAAGAGCGCCGCCGCCGCTATGTCGATGCCATCTCCGAGACCGTCGAGCGTGCCTCCAAATTGACCGCCCAGCTTCTGGCGTTCGCGCGCCGGCAGCCGCTGAAGCCGCAGATCTTCAACGTCGGCAGCCAGGTCGAGGGCGTCGCGCAGCTGGTCCGGCCGCTGGTCGGCGGCCGTATCGACATCGCGGTGGAGATTCACGATGCCGACTGCTTTACCGTCGCCGACATCGCCCAGTTCGAGGCCGCGCTGATCAACCTCGCCATCAACGCCCGAGATGCCATGAACGGCGAAGGCCGCCTCATCATCGCCGTGCGCAAGGTCTCCGGGATTCCCAGCCTACGCGCGCAATCGGCGCGCGGCGGCGACTACGTCGCCATCTCCGTCACCGACACCGGCAGCGGCATCGCGCCGGAACATCTCGACTCGATCTTCGAGCCGTTTTTCACCACCAAGGAGGTCGGCAAGGGCACCGGCCTCGGCCTCAGCCAGGCTTTTGGTTTCGCCAAGCAGTCCGAGGGTGACGTCGCGGTGACGAGCACCCAGGGCAAGGGCGCGACCTTCACCATCTATCTGCCGCAGGCACAAAGCCCCGCGACCGACAAGGAAGCCGCGGCACTGACCCATGAGGCCGCGGCCACCGGGCGCGGCTATCGCGTGCTCGTGGTCGAGGACGACGACGAAGTCGGCCGCTTCTCGACCGAGCTTCTGGAAGATCTCGGCTACGTCGTTCGCCGCGTCGCCAACGCCAACGCCGCGCTGGCGATCCTCGGCGAGAACGAATTTGCCGTCGACCTCGTGTTCTCCGACGTCATCATGCCCGGCATGAACGGCGTCGAGCTCGCCGGCATCATCCGCGAGCGCTATCCGGGCCTGCCCGTGGTGCTCACCTCCGGCTACAGCAACGTGCTCGCAGAAAACGCCCATCGCGGTTTCGAATTGATCCAGAAGCCGTATTCGGTGGAATCGCTCTCACGCATCCTGCGCAAGGCGATCACGGAGAAGCTGTCGGTCGCAAGGTGACGTGAGCCGAGATTTGAGGCTGGCGGATCGATCCGGGGCACGGTAGTCAGGAGCGGTTTTTCCGGAGATCAACTTGCCGACCGTGCCGTCTGACGCCATCTGGGCCTGGAGCATCATCGTCGTCGCGACAGCAGGCGTCATCATCCGCCCCTTCCGCCTGCCCGAGGCGGTCTGGGCGGTGATCGGCGCGAGCGCCCTGGTGCTATCAGGCTTGCTGCCGTGGCAAGACGCGCTTGCCGGCATCGAAAAAGGCCTCGACGTCTACCTCTTCCTGATCGGCATGATGCTGATCGCCGAGCTCGCGCGCCTCGAAGGCCTGTTCGACTATCTCGCCGCGCTCGCGGTCGAATACGCGGCCGGCTCGCCGCAGCGGCTGTTCCTGCTGATCTATCTCGTCGGCACGCTCGTCACGGTGCTGCTCTCCAACGATGCCACCGCAATCGTGCTGACGCCGGCCGTCTATGCCGCGACGCGCGCAGCCGGCGCCAAGCCACTGCCCTATCTCTTCGTCTGCGCCTTCATCGCGAATGCCGCGAGCTTCGTGCTGCCGATCTCCAACCCCGCCAATCTCGTCGTGTTCGGTGCGCGTATGCCGCACCTGGCGGAATGGCTGCGCCTGTTCGCCCTGCCCTCGGCGGCCTCCATCCTGCTGACCTACATCGTGCTGCGCCTGACCCAGCACCGGGCCCTGAAGGAGGAGACGATTGCGCGCCGCGTGCCGCATCCAAAACTCGGCCACGGCGGCAAGCTGACGGCGATCGGCATCGTCGCGATCGGCGCTGTGCTGGTCACGGCGTCGGCGCTGGACAAGCAACTGGGCCTGCCGACCTTCATCTGCGGCGGCGTGACGGCCGCCATCGTGCTGCTGCTCAGTCGGCAATCGCCATTGCCCGTGCTGCGCGGCGTGTCCTGGAGCGTGCTGCCGCTGGTCGGCGGGCTCTTCGTCATGGTGGAGGCGCTGATCAAGACCGGAGTGATCGCGCAGCTCAGCGCGTTGCTGCACCAGGCGGTGGCTCAATCGGTCCCGAAGGCGGCCTGGAGCGTCGGCATTGCAACCGCGCTCGCCGACAACATCGCCAACAACCTGCCGGTCGGCCTCGTCGCCGGCTCGGTCGCCGCCAGCGATCATTTGCCCGCCCCGGTCGTCAGCGCCATCCTGATCGGCGTCGACCTCGGCCCCAATTTGTCGGTGACGGGCTCGCTCGCCACCATCCTCTGGCTGGTCGCGCTCCGGCGGGAGAAGATCGAGGTCGGCGCCTGGCCCTTCCTCAAGCTCGGCCTGCTGGTGACGCCGCCCGCCCTGATCGCCGCACTGGCGGCGGCAATCAGGTAACGCAGGCTCCGGCCTTCGAAATTAAGTGCAAGCTATTTGCGGTGCGTCAATGCCGGCAGCCACGCTGCGGCTAGAATTCCGATGTCGCGCAGTCACGCGGCAAGGAAGGTTCATCATGCAGATCCAATCGAAGGCGTTGCCGCAGAGCTCTTTTCTGCGTCGTGCGATTCGGAGCCTCTTCGCAGCGGGCGAGAGCAGCGCCGAGACGGCTCATCCCCTGCTGGTCGTCTCCGCAGTGGCGTTGTTCACACTGTTCGTCATCGTGGAGGTCGACCTCCACTCCGCCCAGCTTCAGGCCCTCGGCCTGCTCGGCCATGGGATGGGAATCGATCCGGTCTTCTTGAGCCCGTAGTCGCCGGCCGCAGCGTTCCGAAGTCAGTCCCGATCGCGGCGACGACGCCGCGACCGGGAAGCGCATCGTCAGTCGTTCTCGTAGCCGTAGACTTCCGGCAGGATGAAGATCGCGGCGAGCAATCCGATCAGCGGGAAGATCGCGACCATCAGCGTGGCATTCGCCTGCCCGATCGCGGCGAACACCGTCGGGAACAGGAAGATCGCCAGGAACGACGGCAGCTTCACGAACATGTAGGCGAAGCCGCTGGCGGTGCCGCGATATTTCGGCTTGGCGACCATGGTCGGGATCGTCATGCAGTTCGACGCGTCCCAATAATGGCCCCACAGCATCGCGGCGGCCGCGAACGGCAGCAGGATCTTGTTGTCGGTGTAGAGCGCGAAGGCGGCGACCAGCAGCGAGGCGAACACGATCGAGAATCCGGCGATCGCGATGCCGCGGTGGCCGATCTTCGGCGTCAGCAGCGGCCCGACCCAGCCGGACAGAGCGGCGAAGGAGAACAGCGCCATCGTCACCAGGTTGATGCCGAGCACGCTCGACACGCCGACCATCACGAACAGCACCGGCAAATAGAACGCGAAGGTCGAGAACTCGCTCGCCTGGGTGAAGCAGGCGATCCAGCCGTAGACCGTGGCGCGCCAGCGGATCGGATCCTTCTTGAGGTCGGCGAGGAACGCACGCGTGCTGGTCTTCGGAACAACCACATCCCGATCCGGCAGCATGTCGAGATTGTCGTTGAACATCTCGCGCGCCACCCGCTTGGCCTCGCGATAGCGCCCCTTCTGCACCAGCCACACCGCCGTCTCCGGCACGTCGTGGCGCATGAGAAGGATGATCAGCGCCGGCACCGCGCCGAGGCCGAGCGTCACGCGCCACAGCATCTCGTGCTGCATGTCGATCAAGAGAAAGATCACGATGACGCCGATGGTCAGGACCTCGCCGACCGCGAACATGAATTGCCAGCGATTGCCCATGACCTCGCGCTCGCCCTTGGCCATGGATTCCATGATGTAGGTGTAGCCGGTCGAGATGTCCGAGCCGAGCGGGATGCCAAGCAGGAAGCGGATCACGATGAGCCAGGTGACGTCAGGCACGAAGGCCTGCGCCAGCGCCAGCACGATGAACATCACCATCGTCACCAGGAACATGACGCGGCGGCCGATCTTGTCGGACAGCCAGCCGCCCAGCAGCGCGCCGATCAGGGCACCGCCCTGCGTGCCCGCCGCGGCAAGGCCCAGCATCAGCGCCGTGGGATTGTACTGCTCCTTGATGAAGATCAGCACGAAGGCGATCGAATAGAGGTCCCAGGCTTCGACCAGGATCGAGGCCATCATCAGCCAGCCGACCTTGTTGCCCTTGGGACTGTAGTTCGTGATGAGGTAGCGGACCGCGGCTTCGCTCGCGGTCGGTTGTGGCATCGCCATCGTTGTCATGCTTGGTCCTCTTTTCAAAACTCGCTACGTGCCGAGCAGCGGCTCGATGCTGCAATCGAGCAGGCGCGGATCGATCCCCGCTTCCATGCCCGTGAATATCTCGCCCATGTAGTCGATCAGTGCATCGCTCGCCTTCACTGCGTCATCGACGCGGCGGCTGGCCACCGCGGCGAGAATGGCGAGATGACAATCGATCGTGCCCGACAGATCGGCCTGCCCCGGCATGAAGCGGTGGTGGATGTAGCCGATGCGCCGGTACAGCGTGTGCAGCGGCCGCAGCGTGTGCACCAGGAACGGCTCGCCGGCGGCTTCCAGCACCAGCGCGTCGATGCGGCGGTCGATGCTGTTGAATTCGTCGAGGGTGAGGCTGGCGCGGCGCTCGCGCAGGAGACGCTCGATGTGCAGCGCCTGATTGCGATGCGAAAGGCTGGCGCGATCGGCCGCAAGGCGGATCACGAAACGCTCCATGTCGCGGCGCAAGGCCAGCAGCATGCGTTCGCGCGCAAGATCGATCGGAGCAATGTGCAGACCGTGGCGCGGACGGATGATGATGAGCGTATCGGCGGAGAGACGATTGACGGCGTGGTGCACCGGCGTGCGCCCGAAGCCGGTGATCTGCTGCAATTCCAGCATGGTCATGAACTGACCGGGCTTGAGCTCGCAATGAACGAGGAGTTCCTCGATCCTCTGATAGGCCAGCTCGAAGAAGTTGAGGCGGTTGCGCCGGGAGGGCCTTCCCTCGCCGTCATCGTCGCTTCTCACCACTTCGAGCGCGCGCTTGCGCCGTGCCATGTTGTCCTCCCTGCCACCCTGCCACCCTGCTCGCGCTGCCGAGCGGCGGCTTATTTGTGATATCCTTAAAACATGTTGTGATATATTACAAGCGGGCGTATGACTGCCTGCCGAGATCGCCGCTTTTGACCGGCATAGACACGAAGAACAAGACGGGCGCGAGGCGCCTTATCATGGGAGGACTGTTGCAGTGAAGATCACTTCGATCGAGACCCTGCGCACCGAGGAATTCTCCAACGTCATCTGGGTGCGAATCCACACCGACACCGGCGTGATCGGGCTCGGCGAGACCTTCTACGGCGCGGGCGCGGTCGAGGCGCAGATCCACGACACTTTTGCCGGCCGCCTGCTCGGCCGCAATCCTCTGCACATCGAGGCGATCCACCGCGACATGCTGAACCTGCCGATGGCGCAGTCCTCCACCGGCGTGGAATATCGCGCGGCGTCCGCGATCGACATCGGGTTGTGGGACCTGTTCGGCAAGGTTTGCAATCAGCCGGTGCACCAGATGCTCGGCGGTCTCTGCCGCGACAAGCAGCGCATCTACAACACCTGCGCCGGCACGCAATATGTCCGCTCGACCAATATCAGCCCGGTCTCCAACTGGAATCTCGGCGCCTCCAAGGGCCCCTATGAAGATCTCGACGGCTTCATGAACCGCGCCGATGCGCTGGCCGAAAGCCTTTTGGAGAGCGGCATCTCCGCGATGAAGATCTGGCCGTTCGATCCGGCGGCGCAGGAAAACAAGGGCCTCTACATCACCGCCGCCCAGATGAAGCAGGCGATCGAGCCGTTCGAGAAGATCCGCAAGGCCGTCGGCGACAAGATGGAGATCATGGTCGAGCTCCACTCGCTGTGGAACCTGCCGACCGCCAAGCAGATCGCGCGCGCGCTCGAGCCGTACAAGCCGACCTGGTACGAGGACCCGATCCGGATGAACTCGCCGCAGGCGCTGGCCGAATACGCCCGCTCGACCGACGTCTGGGTCTGCGCCAGCGAGACGCTGGGCTCGCGCTTCCCCTACAAGGACATGCTCGACCGCGACGCCATGCATGTGGTGATGGCGGATCTATGCTGGACCGGCGGCCTCACCGAGGGCCGCAAGATCGCGGCGATGGCCGAGACCTATCACCGGCCCTTCGCGCCGCACGATTGCATCGGCCCGATCGGCTTCATCGCCGCCATCCACATGTCGTTCAGCCAGCCCAACACGCTGATCCAGGAATCGGTGCGCGCCTTCTACAAAGGCTGGTACAATGAGCTCGTCACCACGATGCCCGTGATCAAGGACGGTTTTGTCTATCCGATGGAAGGCCCCGGTCTCGGCGTCGACCTCCTGCCCGCCGTCTTCGAGCGCACCGATCTCACCGTGCGCCGCTCCAACGTCTGAGGAATTCTTGAGATGAGCACCTCCCTCTTCGATCTCTCCGGCCGCACCGCGCTCGTGACCGGCTCCTCCCGCGGCCTCGGCCGCGCCATCGCCGAGGGCATGGCCAAGGCCGGCGCGAAGATCATCGTCAACGGCGTCGATCCCAAGCGAGTCGAGCAGGCCGTCGCCGAGTTTCGCGCCGCCGGGCATCAGGCCGAAGGCGCGGCCTTCAACGTCACCGACGAGCCAGCGATCGTCGCGGCGTTCAACGACTTCGACAAGAAGAACATCGCCGTCGACATCGTCGTCAACAATGCCGGCATCCAGCACCGCAAGCCGCTGGTGGAGTTCACCACCGACGAATGGCGCAAGGTGATCGAGACCAACCTCACCAGCGCCTTCGTGATCGGCCGCGAGGCGGCCAAGCGCATGATCCCGCGCAAGCACGGGAAGATCATCAATATCGGCTCGCTCGGCAGCGAGCTCGCCCGCCCCACCATCGCGCCCTACACCGCGGCCAAGGGTGGCATCAAGAACCTGACCCGCTCGATGGCGGTGGAATGGGCTCAGCACGGCATCCAGGCCAATGCGATCGGTCCCGGCTACATGCTGACCGACATGAACGAGGCGCTGGTCAACAACACCGATTTCAATAACTGGCTGATGGGCCGCATCCCCTCCAAGCGCTGGGGCAAGCCGGACGAGCTGGTGGGCGCGGCGATCTTCCTCGCGTCCGACGCCTCGACCTATGTCAACGGCCAGATCATCTATGTCGATGGCGGCATGATCGCCGCGATGTGATCGCGAAGACAACGAAGGAGCAAGCCATGCGCGCCGTCGTCATCCACGCCCCGAAAGATCTGCGGATCGACACCTACCCGGATCCGGCGCCCGGCCAGGGCGAGGTCCGCGTCAAGATCGCCAATGGCGGCATCTGCGGCTCTGATTTGCACTACTACCATCACGGCGGTTTCGGCGTCGTCCGCATCCAGCAGCCGATGGCACTGGGGCATGAGATCGCCGGCGTGGTCGCCGCCGTTGGCGACGGCGTCACCAGCGTGAAAGCAGGCACGCGCGTTGCGGTCAATCCGAGCAAGCCGTGCGGCCAGTGCCTGCATTGCCAGGAGGGCATGCGCAACCAGTGCCTCGACATGCGCTTCCTCGGCAGCGCGATGCGCTTTCCCCATGTTCAGGGCGGCTTTCGCGAGTTCATCACGGTCGATGCCACGCAGGCGGTGCCGATCGCCGACAAGCTCTCGCTGGCGGAAGCTGCGGTCGCCGAGCCGCTCGCGGTGTGCCTGCATGCCGGCAAGCAGGCCGGCCCCCTGCTCGGCAAGCGCGTGCTGATCACGGGCTGCGGCCCAATCGGGGCGCTGATGATCCTGGTGTCGCGCTTCGGCGGCGCGGCGGAGATCGTGGTGACCGACGTTGCCGAGGCGCCGCTCGCAGTCGCGAGAAAACTCGGCGCGACGCACGCCATCAATGTCGCAGCCAATGCCAGCGCGCTCGATCCCTGGCGCGCCGGCAAAGGCGTGTTCGACACGCTGTTCGAAGCCTCCGGCAATCAAGCGGCGCTGCGCACCGCGCTCGACGTGCTAAGGCCCGGCGCGACGCTGGTGCAACTCGGCCTCGGCGGCGAGATGACGCTGCCGATCAATTCCATCGTCGCCAAGGAATTGCAGCTCCGCGGCACCTTCCGCTTCGATCCCGAATTCGAGCTCGCTGTGCGCCTGATGGGCGAAGGCCTGATCGACGTGAAGCCGCTGATCACGGCCACCATGCCGTTCGAGAACGCGGTCGCCGCCTTCGAGCTGGCCAGCGACCGCTCGCAGTCGATGAAGGTGCAGCTTACCTTTTAGCGGCGCCCTCGGCCTGCTGGCTCTCGATCAGCCGGTCGCTGATCAGCCGCACGGCGCCCCGTTTCCACGAATAGTCTGCGCCGAGGCGCAGGCCGCTGTCGCCGCGCGCCAGCACCGCGCCGGTGCGGGCATCACGCAGCTGGAAGCCGAGCGTGTATTCGGTGCGGCTGACCCGCCGCACCACGCCGATCAGCGATTGATCCGCGCCGAGCTCCTTCGCAATCGCGACCTCGCAGCCACCGCAGTCGCGTAACGCGCGCGCCTTCGCCGCCTCGCCGCTCGCGCTGCCGACGTCGACGATGCGGTAGCGGCCGGACTGGCTGAGCACGTCACGCACGCCGCCGGTGGTCTCGGCGAGGTACGATACGTCCGAAGCGCCCAGGGTGCTCCCTGATGCGGCCGTCATGTCCTCGAGCTCGAAATCGAACACGGCGAGCGCGACCGGCGCAGGCGTGCCGAGCGCCGCTATGACCTCGCGGGCGAGGAACGCCTCGGCACGGTCCCAGGCCTCGTCATTGTCGCCGCGGAACGTGTAGAGCTTCTCGAACAGGACCTTCTTGGCCGCGGTATCGATCACGGCGACCCGCGCCCATTGCACCAGCGTGCTCGTCTTCTGGACGCCGCCGACGACCTTGAATTTTGCATCGGCTTGCCCGGCGGGCGTGAGCTGATAGCGCTTGTCCGCTCCGACATCCCGCCGCAGCGCGGCCATGAACGCGCTCAGCCGCTTCTCGTGGGCGGCGGTCTGATCGACCGGCTCGCCGGACGTATCCAGGTACTGGAAATCCTCGATCGACACACCGGCCGGTGCTGCGGCGGCCGCCTCGGTGCCCGCGCCGGCAGGCCGGACACCCACGAGGACAGCAAGGAGAAAAGCAGGGAGGATCAACCGGGAGAGGTACATGAGCGTGGCCTCGCAGATGGAGCGATCAGCAAATCTCGGCGGCAGCCCGACGCCCTGCAATGGGGCCCGTCCCGGCGAGCGCCGGGAAAATTTCACGTCGTTGCACTGCGGTAACGCGCAGCGCTTTGCGCGGCTGGCGTTCTGCCGTTTAATGCGGCGGCGACAAGCCCGTTCGCGCTAGGTGCTGCCCGATGTGGAACCGCCCGAGATTCGATCTCAAGGTCCGTCTGACGTTGCGCGTCGCCGCCATAACGGCCGCCTGCTTCGCCGCAATCTCCGCCTATTTCCTGATCGCGGCCGACCGCGCGGTGCACGCGCGCATCGACGGCATCGCCGCGATCGTGGCGAAGTCGCTGGAGCTGCAACAGGGCAAGATCCAGTGGGTGGCCGGCCCGCGCGACTTTCCCAACCTTGATCCCGTCGCGGCCTATGTGATGACGCCCGGCCTGTGTCTGGCTTTCCGTGGCCCCAGCGGCGAGATGCTCCAGCGATTCTGCAGCGGCGCGCCTGCCCCGGCGAGCCCGTCGCCGCAAATCTTCGCGGCCTTCTATCGCAGCCTGTTCGACCCCGGCCGCGAAGCGGCACGGCCGGTGGTCGTGCGCGGCGCCAAGCTCGGCGAGACCGTGGTCTCGGTCGATCCGGCCGTGCAGACGGCGGAGGCCTGGCACGAGGCCGGCCGCCTGATGATTGCGCTTGCGATCGCGCTGCCGCTGCTGTGCTTGCTGGTCTACGCCGCGCTGGCGCGCGCGCTGCGCCCGACCCGCCTGATCCGCACCGGCCTCGAGCGGATCGCCGCCAACGACCTCTCGGCGCGGCTGCCGCCGTTCGATCTGGCCGAACTCTCCGCGATCCGCGACGGCTTCAACCATCTCGCCGAAAGCCTCGACAATGCGCTCGCCGAGCGCAGCGAGCTGACGCGCAAGCTGATCGCGCTCCAGGACGACGAGCGCCGCCATCTCGCGCGCGAGCTGCATGACGAGTTCGGCCAGTCGCTGGCCGCCATCCGCGCGCTCGCCTCCTCCGCCCGCCAGACCGCCGCGCAGGACTGCCCCGCTTTGCTCGGCGAATGCGACGGTATCGCGCGGACCGCGACCAGCATGATGGAGACGCTGCGCGGTGCGCTGTTCCGGCTGCGCCCGCCCGACGTCGAGGAGCTCGGGCTGGTGGCGAGCCTGGAAGGCCTCGTCGCGGGCTGGAACGGTCGCAGCCGCGGCGAGACGCGCTTTTCGATCCATTTCGACGGCGCGTTCGAGACTCTGCCCGCAGCGATCAGCGCCAACCTCTACCGCATCGTGCAGGAGGCGCTGACCAACGCCGCCAAGCACGCCGGCGCCACCAAGGTGGACCTGCATTTGACGATGGCGGCAGACGAGATCGCGCTTGCCATCGACGACGATGGCCGGCCGAGCGATGCGTCGGTCAAATCCGGCATGGGCCTGCTCGGCATGCGCGAGCGCGTTGCGGCTTTGCGCGGCCGGATGAGCTTCGAAGTCGGTGCCAACGGCGGCTCGGCCCTGCGCGTCGTCATTCCGCTCACCGCCGCCGAGCGGCAGGCGCTGGAGCATGCGGCATGAGCGCGGCCGATGCCTCCATCCTGCTGGTCGACGACCATTCCGTCGTCCGCGAGGGCTATCGCTCCGTGCTCCAGAAGCAGCCGGGCCTGCGCGTCATCGCCGAGGCGGCCGACGGCGCGGAGGCCTACCGGCTGTACAAATCCGAGGCGCCCGACCTCGTCATCATGGATCTGAGCATGCCCGGCATCGGCGGCATCGAGGCGGTCAGGCGGATCAGGCAATGGGACAAGGGCGCCAGGATCCTCATCTTCACCATGCATCAGAATGCGGGCTTCGCCGTGCAGGCGATCCGCGCCGGCGCCAGGGGTTACGTCACCAAGACCAGCCCGCCGGAAACGCTGGTGCGGGCCGTGATGGACGTGCTCGCCGGCAAGATCGCCATCAGCCCCGACATCGACCACGAGCTGGCGCTGAGCCGGCTCGGCGGCGAAAGCTCGGCCGCCGACGTCCTCACCGCGCGCGAGTTCGAGGTGATGCGGCTGCTGCTCGCGGAGCGGACGACGGAGGAGATCGCAGAAACGCTGCATGTCAGCCCGAAGACGGTGGCGAACCTGCATTCCCTGATCAAGGACAAGCTCGGCGTCGGCTCCGACATCGAGCTGGTCCGCCTGGCCTTGCGCCAGGGACTGTTGACCGAGCCCGATCTCGGCGAGGCCTGATCGTTCAGGCCAGATACCGCGCCAGATAGCCTTCCATCGCATAGAGCGCGCAGAGTGCCAGGCTCGACCACACCGCGGCGCTGAAATACAGGAACATCCAGGTCAGCTCGCCCTTCCAATGCGCGATGTCGTGGGTCACCACCCAGCGCGTCGAGACGTCATGCAGGCCTTCGAGGAAGCCCAGGAACCTGCCGCCCTCGGCGTGCCCGGCCCGCCAGCGGCTGAGATACATCGGCACGTCGACGGTGACGAGGAAGGCGAGGAAGCAGGCGATGCCGACGATGCCTGACATCAGCGCCCAGCGCACCACGCCCTGGAATTCCGGCATCAGGCGGCACAGCGCGATGCCGGCGAGGAAGAAGGTCACCGCCCACAACGAGTTCTCGATCGCGTTGTAGAGGAAGTTGGTCGTCACCACCGCGTACCAGGAGAAGCACTCCGCGATGATGATGATCGGCACGATGACGAGCGCGATGTTCACCGCGGTCTCGGCGCCCGTCATCTTGCCGAGCTGATGCAGGATGATGGCCCATTGCGCGACGAAGCAGAGCTCGGCCACGGTCGCGACCGTTCGGCCAACGACGACGCTCGATAGCCAGGTGTCGAACAGGCAGATGCGCTGCACGTCGGCCCGCGGCAGGAACGAGCGGAACGCGCAGCCGAACACATAGCCGGCGCACAGCAGCAACATCAGCCCGATGTCCGAGCCGCCACTGAGGCTGCCCGCAGGTGTCGGGTAGAATTCGCGGTAGAGCATGAACCACACCAGGATATTGGCGCCGCTCACGAGCGTGAGGGATCCCCACCACCACGCGAGGGGATTTGACCGCGCCTGCCACTGCAACATGAACCGCTCCGCAAATTATCGATCTGACATGTCGTCGTAATAATCCTGTCACAACACGACATGCAATCACGACAAAAATCTGTGTGTGCGGCCCGGTCCGGCGCGTCCTTCAACGAAGACGTCGACGCGATATCAGTGTCCACATATCGGACAATTTCGTCGATTCTGTCGAATCTATTGGACAGAAGCGATTTGACCGTCTGATATTCGGGGATGGCCCCGAGAGATTCATCCAAACCGCGACATCCGCTCTCCTCCGCCGCCGCAGTGCTGGCCGAGAGTGTCGATGACGCCGCCTTCGCGACGACACTGGCAAAGGGACTCGTCGTGCTCGAGGCGTTCAAGGCCGGGAGCACGCTGCTGGGTAACATGGAGCTGTCGGCGCTGACGGGCATCCCGCGGCCGACGGTGGCGCGGTTGACGCACACGCTCGCCGAGCTCGGCTACCTCCGCTACGACGCCGAGCGCGCCAAGTACCGCGTCGCTGCGCGGGCACTGCGGATCGCGCATCCTCTGCTTGCCGGAATGCAATTCCGCCAGATGGCGCGGCCCATGATGCAGGAGCTGGCGCTTAGCGTCCGCGGCACGGTCTCGATCGGCCTGCTCGACGCGACGTCGATGATCTATGTGGAGACCGCGCGCTCCGGCGATGTCGGACCCCACGCGCCGGACATCGGCATGCCGATTCCCGTGGTGATGACCGCCATGGGACGCGCCGCGGCGGCGACCTTGCCGCCGGCCGATGCAGACCGGCTCGAGCGGAACATCGGTGCTGAAGACCCCGAGCTGTGGTCGGCCTTTCGCGACAAATACCGGGCCGGGATCGCGCAATGCAAAAGCCGGGGCTTCTGCACCTGTTGGGGCGAGTACATGGCCTCCATCCATGCCGTCGCCGCGCCGCTGTTTCGCGCCAGCGAATCGAGGCAGTCGTTCTCGATCAATTGCGGCATCCCCGCCTTCCGGCTCCAGCCGGGCCAGCTGGAAGGCGAGATCGGCCCGCGCATCGCGGCGCTTGCCGACAGCATCCGCGCCATCGTCGGGCAGACCGAGCTCGCGCCGCCGCGCAAGACCAAGAAAATCACAAGCGCCGGAAAATGACATGGCTGGACCGCTCGAGGGACTGAAAGTTCTCGACATCGCGACGATCATTGCAGCGCCGTTCGCTGCCACGCTGCTGGCCGACTACGGCGCCGAGGTGCTCAAGATCGAGATGCCCGGACACGGTGACGGCGTAAGGTCGTTTCCGCCGTTCAAGGACGGCAAGCCGCTGTGGTGGAAGGCCGCCAATCGCAACAAGAAGTTTGCCACGCTCGATCTGCGCACTGGGGAAGGACTTGCGCTGTTCAAGCAGCTGCTTCCGCGCTTCGACGTGCTGATCGAGAATTTCCGTCCGGGAACGCTCGATCGCTGGGGCTTGCCTAAGGAGGTGCTGTGGTCGATCCAGCCGCGCCTCGTGATCCTGCGCGCCACCGCCTTCGGGCAGGATGGACCTTATCGCGAGCGACCCGGCTTTGCCCGCATCTTCGAGGCCATGGGCGGGCTCACCTACATCACGGGGGAGAGTGACGGCGAACCGACCCATCCGGGATACCCGATCGGGGATTCGATCGGCGGCCTGTTCGGCGCAGTCGGCGTGCTCGCGGCGCTGTGGAAACGGGCACGCGACCCGAATGCGCCCGGCGAGGAGATCGATCTTTCGCTGACTGAGGCAACCTTCCGCCTACTCGACGTCCTCGCCATCGAGCACGACCAGCTCAGCACCGTTCGCAGCCGCACCGGCAATGCCAACGGCTATTCGGCGCCGGCCGCCGTGTTTCGCACCAGCGACGATCATTGGGTGACGCTGGCAGGTTCGACCAACGCCCTGTTTGCGGCGAACTGCCGGGCGATCGAACGCCCCGATCTCATCGACGATCCGCGCTTCGCCAGCAACGACCGGCGCGTCAAGCACGCCGCCGAGCTCAACGACATCTTCGCCGGCTGGTGTGCCGCCCATCCCCTCGACGAGGTCCTCGCGCGATTCAATGCCGCGCAGGGCACGCTCGCCCCGATCTATTCGATCGACCAGATCGCCGACGACCCGCAAGTGAGGGCGCGCGAGGTGATCACCCGAGTTGTCGACAAGCATTTCGGCACGGTTGCCATGACCAATGTCGTTCCGCGCTTCACCAATGACCCCGCGCGGTTGCGTCACGCCGCCGGCGACGTCGGCGAGGACAATGACGAGGTGTTTCGAAATTGGCTCGGCCTTTCGGACCAGGAGATCGAAAGGCTCACCGCGCGAAAGGTGATCTGAAATTAACAAGAAGACCAACAATAAAAAGGGAGGAAGAAAACAGTGACATCATTCAAGGTCACACGCCGAACCCTGCTTGGCACGCTCGCAGGCGGGCTCGCCGCCGGCTCAGGCCTGACGGTACAGGCCGAGGATGCATGGCCCTCGCGCATGGTGCGGCTGATCTCGCCCTACGGGCCCGGTGGCTCCAACGACATCTCGTTGCGCCTGCTGGCCGAAGAGTTCGGCCGCAGTCTCCGTCAGCAGTTCATCGTCGAGAACAAGCCCGGTGCCGGCACCCGCATCGCCAATGACATGGTCGCCCATGCCCCGGGCGACGGCTACACCCTTCTCTATGTCGCGGCCCCCTACGCGACCGCCGAGGCGCTGTTCGCCAAGCTGACCTATGACCGCAAGGATCTGCAGCCGGTGGCGATGGTCGTGGTCGCGCCGCTCTTCCTCATCATCAGCGCCGACGCGCCGTTTAAGACGCTCCCCGAGCTGATCGCCTACGGCAAGTCGAAACCGGATGGGCTGACCTTCGCGTCTCCCGGCGCCGGCTCGCAGCCGCACCTCGCCGGAGAGCTCCTGTTTCGCGACGCCGGCGTCAAGGGCCTGAACATTCCGTTCCGGGGCGATGCCGCCTCCTACACCGAGCTGCTCGCCGGCCGCGTCGATGCTACGCTGACAGCGCTGCCGACCGCCCTGCCCTACATCCAGAGCGGCAAGTTCATCGTGCTCGGCGTCGCCTCGCCCGAGCGCAGCGCGCTCTACCCGCAGGCACTGACACTGCGCGAGCAGGGCTTTCCCAACGTCGCAGCCGCAGGCTGGTACGGCTTCATGGCGCCCGCCACGACGCCGCGCGCGATCGTCGACAAGTTTCAGGCCGAAGTTCTGCGCGCACTCGCCGAACCCAGGATCAAGGACAAGCTGACCGCTCAGGGCCTCGAAGTGCGCGCCGGCACTGCGGCCGAGTTCGGCCAGTTCATCGACGCCGAGACCCAGAAATGGACCAAGCTGATCCGCGACGCCGGTCTCAAGGGCGAATAGCAATCGGGAAGGACCGGACATGACAAGCACACTGCTCAAACACATCGCGGCCTCCGCACTGCTTCTCGCGCTATCGAGCGCGGCAGTGCAGGCGCAGAAGAAATACGATTCCGGCGCGTCCGACACGGCGATCAGGGTCGGTCAGACCGTGCCGCTCAGCGGCCCGGCCTCCGTCTATGCCGTGATCGGCAAGACCCAGGCCGCCTATATGAGGATGATCAACGACCAGGGCGGGGTGAACGGCCGCAAGGTCGAGTTGATCCAGTATGATGATGCCTATTCGCCGCCGAAAACCGTGGAGCAGACCCGCAGGCTGGTCGAAAGCGACGAGGTGCTGCTGACGTTCCAGATCATCGGCACCGCGCCGAACGTCGCCGTGCAGAAATATCTCAACGCCAAGAAAATCCCTCAGCTGTTTGCCGCGACCGGCGCTGCGCGCTTCACCGATCCCAAGAACTTTCCCTGGACCATGGGATTCAATCCCTCCTATCTGGTCGAAGGCCGCATCTACGCGCAATATTTGCTGAAGAATCACCCGAACGCGAAGATCGGCGTGCTCTACCAGAACGACGACCTCGGCAAGGATTATCTCACCGGCCTCAAAGCCGGCCTTGGCGACCAGGCGAAGATGATCGTGGCCGAGACATCCTACGAGATCACCGAGCCGACGATCGACTCGCAGATCCTGCGGCTGAAGGATGCCGGCGCCGACGTGCTGTTCAGCGCCACGACGCCGAAACAGGCGGCGCAGGCGATCAAGAAGGTCGCCGAGATCGGCTGGAAGCCGCTGCACATCATCGACATCAACGCCTCCTCGCTCAGCGCCGTGCTGAAGCCGGCGGGTCTGGATAATTCCAAGGGCGTCGTCAGCGTCGGTTACGTCAAGGATGCCGCCGATCCCGAATGGAAGGACGATCCCGGCATGAAGCGCTACCTCGCCTTCATGGCAAAATACTATCCCGACGGCGACAAGGATTCGAACCTGAACGTCTATGGGTACATCACGGCCCAGCTGCTGGTTCAGGTGCTGAAGCAATGCGGCGACGACCTCACTCGCGACAACGTGATGCGGCAGGCCGCCAGTCTCAAGAACGTCGAGCTCGACCTGACGCTGCCGGGGATCTCGGTCACGACCACGCCGACCGACTATCGCGTCAACAAGCAGTTCCAGATGGTGCAGTTCGACGGCCAGCGCTGGCAGAAGCTCGGCGACATCGTGACGGACGAAGCGAAGGAGTGAGGCGGCGAGAAGCGTAATGCCGTTGCGGCGCTCATTGCCCTCCAGCAAGACGGCTGCCGCTGCGGATGACATCGTCGCGTTGGCCGACATGGCGCTGATATTCGGAGATCGCGCGGTTGGCCATCCGGATCCGGTTCGTCTGCCCCTCCTCGACCATCATGGTGATGCGCTGTGCCAGGAACACGCAGGCCTCGAACTCGTCGCCGATGGCGCCCGTCCGCGTGAGAAAGTTCCAGGCGATCTCATAGGCCTGCTCGGCGGCGGGGTTGCGGTAGTCGCTGAAGATAATGTGCGTCATCACCGGCAAAGCCGCAGGCGGGCGATCGTTCCTGTGGTCCCTTCCTACCTCCCCCTTATCACGGGCTGCATGAGTCCCCGATGGATGTCCGGTCTCTGGAACGAAATGCACTTGCGCTGGCAGACACGTTCCGACGCTGGGTCGTAGGCCTCCAGTTCGATGCACCCGGAACGTCTTGCGCAGGAACGGTTGCTGTCGCGCGTGATTGGTCCGTCATGTGCAACAGGAGACGCAACATGCGTAAGACAATTCTGACGATCTTCACAGCAGCCGTTCTGGCTGGTGCTTCAGTCGGCGCAGCGGTCGCACAAGGTGCCGGCGGTGGTGCCGGGGGTGCGGGTGGTGCGGGAGGTGCAGGCGCCGGTGGGGCGGGTGCCGGAGGGGCGGGTGCCGGAGCGGGAGCAGGTGCTGGTGCAGGCGGCAGCGGCGCTGCCGGAGGAAGCGGAAGCGCTGGAGACGGCTCAGGCGGCGGCAGTGGCGGAATCACCCATACGCAACGTGGCGGACAGGGCGCGTCCAGCGCTCCAGGCATGCGCAACGAGACCACTCCGCCGACGAGCGGCACCGCACCGCGGCGCTAGAGCATGATCCGGAAAAGTGTGCGGCGGTTTCCGAAGAGATCATGCTCAAATGATAAATAAAGCGCGATGACGATTCATCCTGATCTCATCGCGCTTCAGTTGCCTCGTCGATCGCCCTCTTCGGAAACCGATCCTTCGAGGTGTACGAAAGCGGTCCCGGGGAATCCTTCGCCGGGACCGCTTTGTCTTCACCGCTTCATGCCCGCCACATAGGCCGCGAGCTTGTCCAGCGTCTGATAGCCATATTCGACAGCGCCGAAGCCGATCATGCCATCGCGCTGCGCGGTGCTCGAGGCCAGCTGGCGCATCATCAGCACGGTCTTGCCATTGCTCTGCTCGGCAAAGGTGACGGTGAAGCGGAACATGCCGGGATCCTCGTCCTGGTCGACGCCGTGATCCATCTCCATCAGCTGCGGCCGCTCGATGCGGCGGAAGCGCATGCGGTTCGGATAGACCGTGCCGTCGGGGCCGATCATGTTGAAGCGCCAGACGCCGCCGACGCGTACGTCGATCTCGAAGGTCTCGACCTTGAACCCCTTCGGCCCGAACCATTGCGGCAGGTGCTTCGGGTCGGACCACGCCCCGAACACCAGATCGCGCGGCGCGTCGATCACGCGCGACATCACGATCTCACGGTCGAGCGACCATTGCGACAGAGCGGGATTGGCAGAATTCGTCATCACTCAGAACCTTTCCGTTTGGTTGTTCGGGACGGCCGCTTGGCGGCCGCCCGCTCCTTCTCTTTCTTGAGCTTCATCACGTAGGCTTCGAACCGGTCGAGCCGCGCCTCCCAGATTGCGCGCTGCTGCTGGAACCAGTCCTCCGCACCGAGCAGCGCATCCGGGCTAAGGCGGCAGGTGCGCACGCGGCCGGATTTCTCCGACAGCACGAGCCCGCTCGTCTCCAGCACATGAATGTGTTTCATGAAGCTCGGCAGCGCCATGGCGAAGGGATCGGCGAGCTCGCCGACGGAGGCCTCGCCGGCGCACAGCCGCATCACGATCGCCCGTCTGGTGGGATCGGCGAGCGCTGCGAAAACCTGGTCGAGGCAGGGCGATTGGTTAGCCATGAAGCTAACTATACACGGCCAACGGCGGACGTCAACAATTGTTAGCTCACAAGCTAAGTAATTTGATCGCAGGTGGCATGCGGAACCCACAACGCGCAATTGTGAATTGGGCCGCCTGGCGCTTCCCGCTAATGAGACCGGGGGCACCATTGCATCGTTCGTCAGGGCACGTGCCGTCTTTTGTCACATCATCATCGTTCACCCGGCGGGCGCTCGCCCGGGCCGCGCTTGTTCCCCTCGCGATCGCGCTTCGCCCGCGCCGCGCCTCCGCGGATTCCGACATGATCGCGCAGATGCGCGACATCGTCGCGAGCGAGCTGGCGCCGACCGTAACGCCCGACCATGCGGGCGGCCTTGCCGCCGCCCTCTATGCCGGACGCCATGTCGAGTTCTTCAACTACGGTCTTGCCGATGATGCCGCCAAACGGAAGGTGACGCCGGACACGCTGTTCAACCTCGCGTCTGTAAGAAAACCGTTCGAAGCGACGCTGGTCGCTCTCGGTACGCTCCGCGGCGAGCTGCGGCTCGACGACCGCGTCCCTAAATATCTTCCCGAGCTCGACGGCGAATACATCCGCCGCGTCAGCGTCGGCGAGCTCGTCACGCACACCTCGGGGCTGTTGCTGCCGACCGACCATCCGCCGTGGCCGAACGATCAGTTCACGCGCGAGCAGTTCGTCGCGATGCTGAACGCCTTCGCGCCGGCGCCCGGTGTCGCACCCGGCCGGCAGCGCATCTACACCCATGCCGGCTACGTGCTGCTTCAGCTTGTGCTCGAGCGCTGCTACGGCATGCCGATCGGTGCGCTGATCCAGCACCGCATTCTGCGCCCGCTCGCCATGGACGCCAGCTTCATCCCCGAGCGCGGCGCGGACAATCGCGCCGTCATGGACGGGGCCTGGACGCGGCGCGTGGTCCAGGGCTATTCCGACCAGGGCACGGCGATCGGCCCAATCGGCGATCAGCAGAGCTATTTTGACTTTCCCGGCACCGGCCAGATGTTCTCCTCCGCCCGGGATCTTGCCACCTTCGCAGCGGCCTGCGTTGACGGCCGGACGATCGATCCGCATTTGCGCGAAGCGCTGCGGATGACGCAGCGTGAAGTCTTCCGCATCGACGACAAGTTCGGACAGGGCATGGCCTGGGAGAGCGTGCGTCTGCCGGGCGTCACTGTCATCGACAAGCCCGGTGGCCTCAACAATGCGTCCGGCTATATCGGCCTCGTTCCGTCGCGGCGGATCGCCATCGTCCTGCTCGCCAACCGCGGCGAGTACCCGCACGAGATCGCGCGCTACAAGATCCTGCCCGCGCTGGCGCATCTGCTGCCATCGCACGCAGGCTGAGCTTCACAACAGAAAGCCTTTTCACAACAGAAAGCCCCGGCCAGGCCGGGGCTTTCCACGTCAGGATCGGAACGGGATCAGTATCTGGCGACGACCGGTCCGCCGAACTTGTAGTTCACGCCGACGCGCACGATGTTCGACTTGAGATCGACCGAATGGGTGAAGGTCTGGGCCGGCAACGGCACACCGACGTTGAAATTGTTGCTGGTCATGCTGCTGCGGCCAAGATCGACGTAAAGATATTCGGCCTTCAGCGACCAGCCGTTGCCCACGGCGTACTCACCGCCGACGCCTGCTGTCCAGCCGACGCGGGTGTCGCGGATCGCTCCGGACTCGGTCGCGCCAGCAAAGGTGTCGGTGAAGCTGAAGTTGCCCCTCACCTCGGCGATGGCGGCGCCGCCGGTGGCGTAAATCAGCCAGCTCGGCGTCGCGAGGAAGCCGATGCGGCCGCGAATGGTGGCGAGCCAATCGGCCGAGACCGACGAATTGTCGGTGAAGGTGGTCGGCGCGCAGCAGGGATACACGGCCGTGCTGCTCGCGCTGCCCTTGAAGCCGAAATAGTTGATGTCACCCTCGAGGCCGAGCACGGCGTTGTTGACCTGCCAGTTGTAGCCGGCGGTGAAGCCGCCGGTCACGCCGGAGCTGTTGATGTGTTGGGCGCCGACCGTCCCGATGGCGGTCACGCTCGAATCCGCGAAATAGGCTGCCACCGGAAACAGCGTTGTGGTGGCGGGGTTCGCGCTGCCCCACTGCCCGCCGACATTGCCGCCGACGTAGAAGCCGGTCCAGTTATAGACTGGCGCCATCACCGGCGCCTTGGTGTAATGCGCCGCGAGATCGGCCGCCTGAACGGACGCGGTGCCCAGGACAACCGAGGCAGCCGCCAGCAAAAACTTCTTCATTTCAGTCTCCTTGCCCCACGCGATTGACCTCGCGTTTCGAATGCGCGCAGGTAAAAGGCAACCGGCGCAGTTAGGGCATAGGGCGGGTGCCGCTGCTCGTCTTGGGCTGCGGCGCAGTTCGCAAGGACTGTGACGTAGTGTGCGCCTCAGATCGTGCGAACGCATGAAGGGTGTGACCGGGGAGCAACGGCTCATCCATCAATAGCGGCGCGTGACGCATGCCCGTGTCGCATCACGACAAGGCCGCCAGAAGCGCGATTCGAGACTGTGCTTCAGATCGAGCGCGTCAGCCCGCCATCGACGCGGATGTTCTGGCCGGTGATGTAGGCCGCGCCGTCGGAGGCCAGGAACGAGACCGTCGCCGCGATCTCCTCGACCTTGCCGTAGCGCTTCATCGGCACGCTGTCGCGGCGCGCCTCCAGCTGCGGCAGGCTGTCGATCCAGCCCGGCAGGACGTTGTTCATGCGGATGTTGTCGGCCGCATGGGTGTCGGTGAAGATCTTGGTGAAGGCGGCAAGGCCCGCGCGGAACACCGCCGAGGTCGGGAACATCGCGCTGGGCTCGAACGCCCAGGCCGTCGAGATGTTGATGATGGCACCACCCTTTTGGGCCTGCATGATCGGCGTCACCAGCCGGGTCGGACGGATCACGTTGAGCAGATAGGTGTCGAGGCCGGTGTGCCACTGCTCGTCGGTAATCTCCGTGATCGGCGCCCGCGGCCCGTGCCCGGCGCTGTTGACGAGCACGTCGATGCGTCCCCACTTCGCCAGGGCGCCGTCGACGAGGCGCTTCAAATCGTCATTCTCCTTGTTGGAGCCGGTGACGCCGAGCCCGCCGAGCTCGGCCGCCAGCGCCTCGCCCTTGCCGGAGGACGACAGGATCGCGACGCGAAACCCGTCCGCCGCCAGCCGCCGCGCAGCCCCTGCCCCCATGCCGCTGCCGCCGGCGGTAACGAGCGCAACCTTCTCTGCTGCCATGACCGATCATCCCTTCAGTTGAGGCGAGCCGCAGGCTCGGCCTATCATGAGGCCTTCTACAGCCAGACCTGTCGGCAGGTCCATGGTCGAAGGCATCCATCATGAGCAACCCGAGATGAGTGATTTGCTGATCCGCAATCTGCGCCCCGAGGAGATCTCCCTCGCCATCGACTGGGCCGCGGCCGAAGGCTGGAATCCGGGCCACGGCGATGCCGCCTGCTTCGCGGTTCCCGACGCGCAAGGTTTCTTCGTCGGCGAGATCGATGGCGAGCCGGTGGCGACCGTCTCCTGCGTCAATTACGATGATCGCTTCGCCTTCCTCGGCTTCTACATCGTGCGCGATAGTTTTCGCGGCGCGGGCCATGGCCTGCGCATCTGGAACGCGGCGATCGCAGATGCGGGCGCGCGCGTGATCGGGCTCGACGGCGTCGTGGCGCAGCAGGACAATTACAGGAAGTCCGGCTTCCAGCTGGCCTATGCCAACATCCGCTATGGCGGCATCGTCGCAGCGCGCTCGAGGCCGCCCACTGACGTGGTTGCGCTGAACACGATTCCGTTTGCGCTTGTGGAGGCCGACGACGCCGCCGTCTTCCCGGCCCGGCGCAGCGCCTTCCTGCGCGCCTGGATCGATACATCAGGCCATGTCGGCCGCGCCCTCATGCGCGACGGCAAGCTCGCCGCATGGGGCGTGATCCGGCCCTGCCGGACCGGCTGCAAGATCGGCCCGCTCGTCGCCGACGACCGCGCGGCGGCGGAGGCGATCGTGCAGGCTTTGCTTGCGAGCGCCGATGTCGGCGAAATCTTCCTCGACGTCCCCGCCGTCAATCGCGAGGCGATCGCGCTCGCGGAAGCACTTGGTCTCAAGCCGGTGTTCGAGACGGCGCGGATGTACACGGGAGCGATCCCGCCGCTGCGCATCGACCGCGTCTTCGGCGTGACCAGCTTCGAGCTAGGCTAAAACTCAGTAGCAGCGCGTGATGTTGACGGTGTGCTCGCTGCCGCCACGGCCGGGCACCGTCACCTGCTCCGTCGGGCAGCTCGGCACATAGGGCCGGTCGGACGGCACCACGTTCGGCGGGAAGCGATGCGACCAGTCCCAGGGGACATCATAGGTGTAGGTGTAGCGCACGTCGGTAGAGACCGGCTGCCCGGCATCGCCAAAGGGCTGAGTGTAGCCGGCGCCGTCGTAGAAGAACCCGCCGCCGCCCGGCCAGTACACGAAGGGGTTATTCCGCCGGTGGAACCGGGCTCCCGGCCCCATCGGCGCACGCGCCATCGCGCCGGAAGGCGCAGCGGTCACCCCATGCGGCGCGGCGCCGCCGGGTCTGGCAAAACTGTCAGTGGGGCTAAGGAGCAGCGCGGCTGCGCTGAGCGAGGCGAATAGCGCCGCATGGGATCTGGACATCATGATACGCACCAACTCGTTTGGCTTAAGCGATAGCGGCTCCCCGCCGCTACGCTAGGCCGGGCCGTCGCCCACCCGCAAACGTATAATTAATTATTGGTTAAGGCACGGGCTTAACCGGGGAACAGGTGCGGCAAGACGCCCGGAATTCCCGGCTCATTTCAGGCACTTCGTTCCGCGGCCCGCGCTTCATAACCAGTTGATCGGAGTTGATTGCTCCCGCCGAGCGCATCCCGGAACGCTCCCGCAGTGCAACCGTTGGCCCCCGACACAAGCAAGGAGCATCTCCAATGCAGAACAAGTCAAAACTCCTGTGCCTGATCACGGCATCACTCGTCGCCGGCACTGCGGCTGCCTCGGCGCAGGGCTATGATTGGAACGGACCGCGCGTGGGGTGGGACCGCACCGCGCCCACCTACGAGCCGGTTCAGCCGCGCGCGTATTATCCCGATGTCGCTGGGCCCTATGGTGCGCTCAACGGCACCAACCATCCGACCCCGAGCTCGACACAGGGCGACGTCGGCCCTGACGGCAACAACAACGGCACGCTGACCGGCGGCTATCGCTGGTAAGGCCCGCTCGCGGCGAGGCCCACCGTCCTTCGCGGACGGTGGGCCTTCGTGCGTCAACGGCCCTGCTGCTTGCGCAGCCAGTCAAGCAAGTCCTGCGCGTTGCCGGTGCCCTGCGTCACGATGGCGGTGTTGCCACCACTGCGCCGATAGACCGTCGTGCGCCCGGGCTCCTTCTCGATTTTGACCTCGGCCTGCGGGGGATCGCCGCTCTGCGTGATCACCGAGGTGCCGTTCTCGTCCTGGACCACCGTGGTGTGACCGTCGGCAGCGCCGGCCGGCGCCGTCGCGACCACACTCATGAGTCCTATTCCGGATGCGAGCCGGAGCAATCTCATGTCACACCTCCATCATCGGCCGAACTGAAAGATCGCCAGCCAGTTAAAACGCCCGAACTGCCTTACGGCTCCTGTATTCATGTCTCCGATCTGGAGCAGGAGCGCGTTGGTGGAATTGCCGATCTGGGTGATCTCGGCGGTGTTGCTCGCACCGGATTGACCGATGATCGCATTGGTGGTGCCGCCCACCTGGATCACATTGGCATAGTTGCGCGTGCCGTTCTGGATGATGGTCGCATCCACCGTCCCGGTGCCGCCGATCTGGATCACCCGCGCGATATTGATGCGGCTGTTCTCTTCGATCGTCACAGGCTGAACATCGTTGCCGAACTGCACGACGGTTTCAATGGTCACATTCCGGTTCGTCACGCTGCGCTGGACGGAGCCGGCGCTCGCCTGCGTCGCCGTGCCGATGGCGGCGAGCATCGCCGCCACGGCCAACACGTGCCTCAAGATCTGTCCGCATCGCATCGCGCTTCCCCGTTCGTTCCTGACACCGGCGCGTTCGCTCGCGTCTTACGGGCCGGTCTGGACGATCGTCGAGGTGTTGATCGCGCCGAATTGCGCCACCGTGCCTGCATTCATCGTGCCGAGCTGCGATATCAGGCTCGTCGCCGACTGGCCGGTCTGACCAACGAACGCGAGATTGTTCGTTCCGGCCTGCCCGATCGATGCGGAATTCGTTCCGCCGAATTGCAGGACGCCCGTGGCATTGTTGGTGCCGTTCTGCGTCACTGTCGCGCTGGTGCTGCCGCCGATCATGAACACGCCCGCCATGTTGAGCTGACTGTTCTGGTTCAGCACCACGGGCGGCCCGCCGACAGAGACAATGGTCTTGATGTCGGCGGTCTGGGCACCGGCTGATCCGGTGCCCGCCGAGCACAGAGCGAGCACGACGGCGCCCGCGCGTCCCAAATGATGTTTCATGACATGCCTCGTCAGTTCGGTCGGCTCACGGAGCCTGCTGGATGATCGTCGAGCCGTTCAGGATTCCGAGCTGACCAACTCCGGCGGCATTGTTCGCACCGATCTGGCCGATCAGGCTCGAATTGAAGCCGCCGACCTGGCCGGCCAGCGCGGTGTTGGACGCCGTCGCGGTCGTGCCGCCCTGCCCGATCACCGAATTGTTGACGGTCAGGAGCGAGCCCGTCTGCAAGGTGGTCGCCGTATTGGTGGCGCCGAACTGCATCGTGGTCGCGTTGTTGCTGGTGCCGCCGCTCTGCGAAATGAACGAAGTGTTGGTCGTTCCGAATTGCAGCACGCTGGCGGTGTTGCCGGCATTTGCATCGGCGGCCGTCAGCGCACCGAGCGCCACGAAAGTTGCAATGAAATAGGTGATCCGCATGTCATTTCCTCCGCGACAATGGGCGGGCCATCGCAATTGATCGGCCGGCCGGATTGCGGTGCATTCGAGAATGGCGCGGACGCAACCGCAACTGGATGCGTCCGGCCAAACGGGGCTGTGTGTCAGTGCGCCGTCTGCGAGACGGTGCTGCCGTTGACGCCGAACACGCTGAGCTGGCCGACGCCGGCGGCGTTGTTCTGCAGCGCGGGGGGCCCGAACGAGTTCTGGGTGATCGCGCTGGTGTTGTTGCCGAACGCCACCTGGCCGGTGGTCGCCGAGTTCTGCACGCCGACCTGGTTCACCGTGCTGCCGTTGTTGAGCGAGGCAGCGCCGGTCCCCTGCATCGTGGACGCAGTGTTCACGATGCCGAGCTGGCTGGTCGACGAGCTGTCGTTGGTGAGGCCGTTCTGCGTGACGGACGAGCCGTTCACGACGCCGACTTGCACCGTGGTCGAGGTGTTGGCGGCCTGCGCCGCGGAGGACAGGGCGAACAATGCAACGGAAGCAAAAAACAATTTACGCATGGAGTATCCCTTTCTGACCAAGTTGTCTGACTGAGTATGGATGCCGTCTTGGAAGAGGCCGACATCGTAGGGATACTGTGAACCGATCGTGGCCTGCGCGACAGACTGCAGTTCATGCTAATCGGTACGGACTAGACGTTGCGCGAGATGTCGGCACATCGAAGCGCAGAAACAGCTGCTATCCCGCGCCCGCGCGAATCGTCTCGGCTTCGCGCCCCATGCTGTCGATCAGCCGCACCACTTCGATCGGCGTACGCAGCTCCAGCTTTCGCATCATCCTGGCGCGATGGACCTTCGCCGTCACTTCGCTCACGCCGAGCCTCGCCGCGATCTGCTTGGCCACCAGCCCTTCGGCCATCAGCAGCATGATCTCGCGCTCTCTCGCCGTCAGCGTCTCGACGCGCTGACGGGCTTCACGCACGATATCCTCGCGTTCCAGCCGCCTGCGGTCGCGCTCGATGCCGTGCCTGATCGCATCGAGAATCTCCTGCTCGCGAAACGGTTTTGGCAGAAACTCGACCGCGCCGCGCTTCATGGCCTCGACCGAGACGCGGACGTCGGAATGGCCGCTGATGAAGACGATCGGAATGGGCACGCCCGTCTCGGCGAGTCGGCGCTGAAGCTCGAGGCCGGTCGGCGACGTGCCGGGAAAGCGGACGTCGAGCACGAGGCACGACGGCCCGGGCGAAATACTCTCCGCGAGGAACTCTTCCGTCGAGGCGAACAACTTCACCTGGTGTCCGGTCTCCTCGCAGAGATTTCCGATCGCAGTTCGAATCTGAATCTCGTCGTCAACGACATAAACTATGGCTTGACCTGAAACCATTGCAACGGACTCCCCGGCTTGGGGCTCGATGAGCAGGCATCGAGCCATCCATTCTTCTTGCAAGCGCAGACAAGGTGCTTGGGTGAATTCGCGGGGTCCGGGCGAAGCGCATCGGTCCACCGGTTCGACGTCTTAGAGCCAACACCCGCTCGTGACGAGTGAAGGCGTTCACATATCGGGCTTCGTGATCGGAGGGAATTGAGCGCGCCTCCGTCCGCATCGCGGCGGAGTGCGATATCGAGAATGCGGCAAGCCGGTGTCGTGGAGTCCAGTAGCGTGGAGTCCGGTCGCGTGATCGCGGTATTGCCAACTGCATCATGGCATCGCCACTCATGTGCCGAGTCGAACGCCGAGCGCCGGCCGCTTTCGGCCGGAGCAGACGGGACGTTTAGTCAGCTAATCGAGTTCGATACCGCGCGCGTCATATCGATACGCTTCGTATGCATCTTCAGCAAATCACGAAAAGTCGCACCCCGCGCCTTTACTACTGGATCATCAGGCGCACCCGACCGTCGCCCCGACGAGAACGACATACTGACAATCGATACTACCTTAGATAATTTACAACCATAGCGAGCTTGCCATTTTTTCCTGCCGCAACGAAGCCATTTCAACCAGGCGGGTTTTGATATGCGATTTGTGCTAATTATTGCCTTGCTTGGAACTGCATGCAGCCTCGCCGCGGTCACCACCGTGGGGCCGGCCGTCATCACCGGCGCGGCCGGGAGGGCTACGGACAAGGCGGCGCACGCCTTGGAATCGACCAGGCGCCTGCTCGTCCCCACCGGACGCGAAGCTCCGACATTCGGATCCGATTCGCCCGTGTTCCGCTACGCCTCGATCCAGCGCGGCAGCATCGAGCAGACCGTCACGGTCACCGGTGCCCTGCAGCCGGTCAAGACAATCGAGGTCGGTTCCCAGCTGTCCGGGCAACTCGCCCGGGTCTATGTCGATTTCAACGACACCGTCAGCAAGGATCAGCCGCTCGCCTTGATCGATCCGCGCAGCTTTGCGGCCAAGGTCGACGAAGCCAGGGCCGCCCTTGCCGTCTCCAATTCGCTCGTCGACATCGCCAGGGCCAAGCTCGATCGCGCCAGGATCGACCTGCAAAACGCCAGAGGCAGCCGCGACGTGCTCGCCGCCAAGCTCGAGAGCGCCCAGGCGGTCAAGACCTCGGCGCAGAAGACCTTGCAACGGAAGCTGGCGCTGCAGTCGCAGAACGTGGTGGCGACGACGACAGTCGACGACGCGCAGACCGAGTTCACCGCACGCCTCGCCCAGGAGCGCGAGGCCGAGATCCTGATGTCCCTCAACTCCTATTCGGTGGAGGGGGCACAGGCCGACGTCCGCCGCATCGAGGCGGAGCTGCAACAGGCACGAATGGCTGTGCCGGAGAAAGCAGCCGTTCTCGCCGCGGCCCAGGCCGATCTCGACCGCACCGTGATCCGCTCGCCGATCAACGGCGTCGTCGTCGGCAGGTTCGTCAACGAGGGCCAGACGCTCGCGGTCGGACTGGAATCGCGCACCACCTTCGTGGTGGCCCACCGCCTGGAGGACATGGAGATTCACGCGCAGGTCGACGAAGCCGATATCGGCCGCATCGCCCCCGGCCAGCGCGCCCATTTCACGGTGGATGCCTACCCCGACCGCCGCTTCGAGGCGGTGGTGCGGCAGGTGCGCAAGGCGCCGCAGACCCAGCAGCACGTCGTCACCTACACCGTGGTCCTGGCGACCTCCAATCTCGACGGCGCGCTGCTCCCGGGAATGACCGCCCTGGTGAAGATCGTGATCGAGCGGCAGGACGATGTTCTGAAGGTGCCGCTCGCCGCACTGCGCTTCCAGCCCTCCGGCACGCGGCAGGATCCTGCCGCACGCAGCGGGGTGTGGGTGCGCACCGCAAGCGGCTCGCTCCAGCGCATCGCGGTGACGGTCGGCGCGGCCGGCACCGAACAAGTCGCCCTCAAGAGCGGAGATCTCGACGAGGGCAGCCAGGTTGCCGTCGGCCAGGCCATCCGTCCCGCGGGCATGGAATTTCTCGGAATCAGGTTCGGATCATGACCGCGTCCCCGCCGCTCATCAGCCTCCAGTCGGTCGGCAGGACCTATCGCACCGACGGAGTCGCGGTCACCGCCGTCCGCAATGTCAGCTTCGACATCGCGCAAGGCGAGATCGTCGCCGTGATGGGTCCGTCCGGCTCCGGCAAGTCGACGCTGATGAACATGATCGGGCTGCTCGACCTGCCGAGCGAGGGCGCGGTCTATCTCGAAGGGGCCGATGTCGCCGATCTCTCGGAAGATCGCCGGTCGTCCTTGCGCGCCCGGAGCATCGGCTTCGTGTTCCAGTCCTACAATCTGCTCGCGCGTCACGATGCGATCGAGAATGTCGCGCTGCCGCTGGTCTATTGCGGCATCGGTCGCCGGGAACGCCTGGCGCGCGCGGAAGCGAGCCTTCAGGCCGTCGGCATGTTGCACCGGGCCCATCATTTTCCGCGGCAGCTCTCCGGCGGCGAGCAGCAGCGCGTCGCGATCGCGCGCGCCCTGATCGCCTCTCCGCTGATCGTGCTCGCGGACGAGCCGACCGGTGCGCTCGACAGCCGTACCGGCGCCGAGATCCTGGCGCTGTTCGCCGCCCTCAACCGGACCGGCCAGACCATCGTGATGATCACGCATGATCCCGGCATCGCGGCGCAGTGCCGCCGCACGATCCACCTGCATGACGGCGAGCTCGTCGCGGACGAGACGCCGGCGCCGGCCCTGCCGAAACGGAGCGCTGCGCCATGACGATGCTCCAGGGATTCCAGATCGCCCTGCACGCCCTCAGGCTCAATCCGCTGCGCAGCTTCCTCACCATGCTCGGCATCGTGATCGGCGTCGCCTCCATCGTCACGGTGTTTGCGATCGGTTCCGGCGCGCAGTTGCGCCTGCAGGAACAGATCCGCTCGATCGGCGCCAACGTGCTGATGATCACCCCCGGCGCGGTCTACCAGGGCGGCGTACGTCTCAAGGACGGCAGCAAGCTGACGATGACGGAGAGTGACGTGCAGGCCATCCTCGAGCAGATTCCGGAAGTTCAGGCCGCCGCCGGCTCGATCGCCGGAACGGCGCAGGTCATCCACGAGGGCAAGAACTGGAATACGACGATCAACGGCACGACGACGGGACATTTCATGGTGCGCGACTGGCAGCTCGCGACCGGTCGCTATTTTTCTGGCACCGAGGAAGCCGGAGCCGGCAAGGTCGTGATCCTCGGCAGCACGGTCGCACGCGAGCTGTTCGCGCCCGGCGACGACCCCATCGGTGCGCAGATCCGGATCATGAAGGTCCCGCTAGAGGTGGTCGGCGTTCTTGATCGCAAGGGACCCGCGCAGGACGACGTCGCCTTCGTGCCGCTCGCCACCGCCAAGCTGCGCTTCCTCGGCAGTGCCAGCAACATCAACCGGGATTCGGTCGCCTACATCATCGCCAAGGTCGCCGGCGACGGACAGATGGCGGGGTCACGATCGGAGATCGAGAACCTGCTGCGGCAACGCCACCGAGTCCCCGCCGGCCAGGAGGACGATTTCAAGGTCCAGGACCCGGCCGCCGCCATGGAAGCGCAGCAGGGAGCGATCCGCACCGTCGCGCTTCTGCTCGTCGCCATCGCCTCGGTTTCGCTGCTCGTCGGCGGCATCAGCATCATGAATGTCATGATCGTGTCGGTCACCGAGCGTACGCGGGAGATCGGCATCCGCCGCGCGCTGGGCGGTCGGATGCGGGACATCCGTCTGCAATTCCTCTGCGAGGCGCTGGTGCTCTGCCTGCTCGGCGGAGCCATCGGCGTCGCCGGCGGCGTCACGCTCTCGATGACGGTGGCCCGTATGGCAGGATGGGTCACCTCGATCGACGGTCAGGCGATCGGCCTTGCCCTCGCCTTCTCGATCGCGACCGGCCTCATCTTCGGTTTTTATCCCGCGCACAAGGCGTCCAAGCTCAGCCCGATCGAGGCGCTCAAGACGGAGTGACAACATGCTGGGAGTGGCCACGTCAACCCGCAGTCCAGGGAGCAGCCAGCCATGAGCCGAGATCCGCAGGACTCGATTACACCGACGCCGCGCGAGCGCGAGCTGATGATGTTGATCGCACGGGGAATGCAGAACAAGAATATCGCCTACGAGCTCAAGATCTCAGAGAATACGGTGCGGGCGCATATCGGCAACATCATGCGCAAATACCGGCTTTCGAACCGAACGCAGATCGCGATCGTGTTTGCCCTGCACGCAGCGCCATCCTCGCTCCGCCGCGATCTTGCCAGGGTCGACCGCCATCCGAGGGCAACAAAGCCCGCGCAAACCCCTGCACCACGGGTGCAGACCGCGACGGATTGAACGTCCCGGCCACAATCCCTTGCGTTGCCCGACGGGCAAAACACCCAAGTAATCGGTCAACGCACCGCGACGAAAATATTCCACTTTACCGAAATTCGGAAATGACATATTTGTCGCGGCAACCAGGCCCAAGGAAGAGGGGCGTATCGCGATCGTCACGAACGCGGGCCGGGCGGCGGTGGACGCAGGTGACATCGGCGCAAAGGATTTCGCAGGGCGGGCAACCGTGAGCGAAACACCTGGCGCACACGACCGGTGTGATCCGCGTACGGCAAAATCGTGTCGTCCTGGCGCCCGGGGTCTGTGCGCCAAGTCTTGCGGTGATGTGGCGGCCCAACCGGGCACGCGCATCAGCCATCCGCAAGGCGACGGGGGCAATAGTGCAACGCTCCCCGGGGAGAGCACGACATAAGCCGTAAGCCCACTGCGCAGGGAAGGCCGGGATGCTCCGGTTGCCCTGTTACCCGCTATGCATGAAGCACACGCAATCTGCTCTGGCATGGCGGTCGATGGGAGCCAACCGGCTCCCGGCCTTCCCTGCGCCCTCTTTCAATTGAGGGTGAGGCGACAAGCAAAGCTCGGGCGAAATGCGCCGCGAGGATGCGAAGGCGTGTCTGCGAAAGCGTAGGATGGGTAGAGCCCTTGCGAAACCCATCATGCATCCGCGTCAACAAAAGCGTGATGGGTTTCGCTTCGCTCTACCCATCCTACGAGTTGGATTCCGGCTCCGCACCGCGTCCGGGACATTGGAGTAGCAAGCCCCCTCCCCCAACCCTCTTGCATCGGCGACGGGCCTTGTAACAAAGCCGTCATGCAGCGAAACTAAACGAAGCTGGGGGGCCGCGGATTGCGGCCATGCCGCCTCACCGCAGGGAGAGATTTGATGCGCCGTTCACTGGTGTTGCTGTCCGCCGGACTGACAGTGCTATCCACCGGATTTGCCTCCGCCCAGAACAACACGCCCCGCAATCTGATCCTGTTCATCCCGGACGGTCTGCGCGCGCTGAAGGTCAACCCCGACACGGCACCTGCCATGGCCGAAATCCGCGACAAGGGCGTCAACTTCAAGAATTCGCACTCGCTCTTCCCGACCTTCACCATGGCCAACGGCTCGGCGATGTCGACCGGTCACTATCTCGGCGACACCGGCGTGTTCTCCAACACGATCTGGACTAACTACACCTCGGTGCCCGCCGGCAACACTGTGGTGCCCTTCATCGAGAACGATGCGGTGCTCGGCGACATCGACGAGCATTTTAGGGGCAACTACCTCAACGAGGACACCATCCTGAAGCTTGCCCGCGACCAGGGGTACAGCACCGCTGCGCTGGGCAAGCACGGTCCGACCTATCAGTTCGATCACACCGACAAGCCCGAAAAAGCCGGCCTGCATTCGATCGTGTTCGACGACGCCACCGGCGGCAAGAACGGCGTGGCGCTGTCGGACGAGGTGAAGGACGCGCTCACCAAGGCCGGCCTGCCCACCACCACGCCGCCGCGCGGCGACAATTCCAAGGCGGGCGATGCCAAGACGCCGGGCACGACCGCCGCCAACGTCGCGCAGCAGGCCTATTTCGCCGACGTCGCCGCCAAGGTGGTGCTGCCGATGTTCAAGGCACGCAACAAGCCGTTCGTGCTGGTGTTCTGGTCGCGCGACCCCGATGGCAGCCAGCACAACACCGGCGACAGCCTCAACCAGATCATGCCCGGCATCAACGGTCCGACCTCGATGGCCGGCATCAAGAACGCCGACACCAACCTCGCCCAGCTTCGCAAGGCGCTGGACGAACTCGGGCTTGCGGCCTCGACCAACATCATCGTCTCGGCCGACCACGGCTTCTCGACCATCTCCAAGGAAAGCAAGACCAGCCCCTCGGCCAAGGTCAGCTATGACGACACGCCGAAGGACTTTCTGCCGATGGGCTTCCTGGCGCTCGACCTCGCCAAGGCGCTCGACCTGCCGCTGTTCGACCCCAACGACAAGAACGCGAAGATCGAGGGCAACAAGCATCCCAAGGCCGGCAACGGCGTGCTCGGCAAGGATCCGGAAAAGCCCGACCTCGTCGTCGCCACCAATGGCGGCTCGGACCTCGTCTATCTCCCGAACAGGGACAAGAAGCTGGCGGCCAAAACCATCAAGGCGCTGCTCGCGCAGGACTATGTCTCCGGCCTGTTCGTCGAGGACTCGCTCGGCCGCTTCCCCGGCACCCTGCCGCTGTCGAGCATCAATCTGCGCGGCAAGGCGGCGACGCCGACGCCGTCGATCGTCGTCAACTTCCGCTCCTATGCCAGCAATTGCGGCGAGGCGCCGACCAATTGCTCGGTACAGGTCGCCGACACTGTGCTGCGCCAGGGCCAGGGCATGCATGGCAGCTTCAGTCGCGGCGACACCATGAACTTCATGGCGGCGATCGGCCCGGACTTCAAAGCCGGCTTCGTCGACGAGCTGCCGGTCAGCAATGCCGACGTCGGCATGACGGCCGCCCGGCTGATGGGCCTAAGCGCGACACAGAAAGGAGACCTGGCCGGCCGCGTGATGTCGGAAGCCATGCCGAACGGCACCGTGCCGAAGGCTTATGCCGGCACAATGAAGTCCAAGCCCGCGGAGGGCGGCCTGACCACCGTGCTGAACTTCCAGCGCGTCGGCAGCCAGCGCTATTTCGACGCCGCCGGCTTCCCGGGCCGCACGCTCGGCCTCGAGCCGGACGGCGGCAAACAAAAAACGGCGGGGAAATAACCCCGCCGCTTTCGCTCGCGCGCCGAACGGGCGCGAAAAGGTCTCGGTTGTTACATGCCCAGATTTTTACATCCCAATGTCGAACACGTTCGGCAATTGGCCCGCCAGGGGCAGCGCGGTGGCGCCAAGGAACGTCGCCACCATCGCCATCAGGCGGCGGTTGTTGTGACGCTTGCCGCGCATCTGGCCGGCGATCCACTCCAGCATCTCGCTGTTGACCTTGGAGGCATAGGACGGGGCCCAGCTCTCGATCTCTGTATCGGCCGACAGCGCGACGCTGCGCGGCGGCACCTTCAGGCCCGAGGCGCTTGCGGCATAGTGGGCAACCGCCTTGGCGAGCAAATCATCGAAGCGGCCGCCATCGGTGCGTTCGGTCGCTGCCTCGTTGATCTCGAACAGGACCTCGGCCTCGGTGCGGCTGACCGGCTGGTCGTTGACGGCGGTGGCGGTGAGGATGCGCGTGCACCAGGCGGTGTCATCGACATCGAGCGAGCGGGAGAAATGGACCCGGCCCTTGGTGGTTGGGCCTTCGCCCGTGATCACGCCGTCGCGCACGATGGAGAGTGCATGGGCCGCGGTATCGCGGCAGGACGGTTCGAGGGACGGCGAGTCAGCAGATTTAGGCGCAGCGGCAGACATAGTTCACTTCCAGATTTCTTCTGATCGGCCAGCATTTTCATGCCGGCGTAAAGGGGTGGTTAACGATTCGATACGGGGATCGCGACTTTTCCAGATGGTTGCCAATTGGTCGCTGTCAGGACCATTTTGGTTCTAGGACGCGCCGGGCGAGCGTGATGGAAGTCATAAAAGGCATTATCGGGGCGAGCGAGACCGTGTGACCCCGTTGGAGCTGTTTCGCCGCAGGTGCGGCCGTAACAATAAGTTGCTAGAAAATCAGCCCTTCAAGGAAGGAATTCACATTTTACTTGAACCGGTTCAGTTGGCGTTCACTTGGCGTTGTAAGACCCCTATAATGAGGGGGACGGCCAGAGACAAATTCTCCAGTATATTCAATTCGATGAGGTAGAACCATGACACTTCCGATCGGCACCACCGCACCCGACTTCGAAGCCGAGACCACCGAAGGGAAGATCAAGTTCCACGACTGGATCGGCAACAGCTGGGCGCTCTTGTTCTCGCACCCCAAGGACTTCACACCGGTTTGCACGACCGAGCTCGGCGCGCTCGCCAAGCTGAAGCCGGAATTCGACAAGCGTGGCGTCAAGCTGATGGGCCTCTCGGTCGATCCCGTCGACCGCCATGCCAAATGGTCGGAAGACATCAAGGAGACGCAAGGCGCGGCCCCGAACTATCCGATGATCGGCGACACCGATTACAACGTCTCGAAGCTCTACGGCATGCTGCCGGCCGCGATCTCGGGCGATCCCCTCACCCGCACCGCCGCCGACAACCAGACCGTCCGCAACGTCTTCATCATCGGACCGGACAAGAAGATCAAGCTGGTGCTGGTCTATCCGATGACGACGGGCCGGAACTTCCAGGAGATCCTGCGCGTGATCGACTCGCTGCAGCTCACCGCCAAGCATCGCGTCGCGACGCCGGCCGACTGGAGCCAGGGCGAGGACGTGATCATCGCAGGCTCAGTCTCCAACGACGAGGCCAAGACGATCTACCCGCAGGGCTGGAAAGAGCCGAAGCCCTACATCCGCATCGTGCCGCAGCCGAAATAACTCACTGTCATTCGGGGGCGGTCCGCAGGACCGAACTATGGTGCGCACTTGCGCACCTGAGAATCTCGAGATCCCGGGTCTGGTCCTTCGGACCATCCCGGGATGACTGCATCGAATTAAGCCGCCCGCACGCGATCCAGAAAACCGTCGACCTCGGCCTTCAGATGCAGGCTCTCGCCGGACAGCGCCTGGGCTGAGGCAAACATCCGGCTCGAGGTCTCGCCGGTCTCGCTGGCGCCCTTGGCGGCGTGGCGGACGTTGACGGCGACATCGGCTGTGCCTGAGACCGCGGCGCGAACGCTGGCCACGATGTTGTGGGTCGCGCTCTTCTGCTGCTCGACCGCAGCCGAGATCGAGCCGGCGATGCCGCTGATGCGCTCGATGGTCTGGCCGATCGCCTTGATGGCGACGACCGATTCCTCGGTCGCAAGCTGCATGCTGGCGATCTGGTTCGAGATCTCGTCGGTTGCCTTGGCGGTCTGGCCGGCCAGCGTCTTGACCTCCTGGGCCACCACCGCGAAGCCGCGACCGGCATCGCCTGCGCGCGCGGCCTCAATGGTGGCATTCAGCGCCAACAGGTTGGTCTGCTCGGCGATCGAGGTGATCAACTTGACGACGTCGCCGATGCGCGCACCCGCCTCGGAGAGCTGCGCGATGCGCTGATCGGTCGCCTCGGCCTGCTGCACCGCCTCGGCGGAAATCTGGTTGGATTCCTGCACGCGCCGCGTGATCTCGGAGATCGATTGGGACAGTTCGTCCGAGGCCGACGCCGCCGAACGCACGTGCTCGGAGGCGTTTTCGGACGCTCCCGCCGACTGAGCCGACAGGTCGGCCGTGGAGCGCGCGACGTCGGTGAGCTGCCGCGCGGCGCGCTCGAACTCGCCTGACGAGGCCAGCACCTTGTCGAGGATGCCGCCGACGCTGCCGCGGAACTCCTCGACGAAGCCGCGCAGGTCGGATTTGCGCTGCTCGGCCGCCGCGGCCGTGGCTGCCGCCTGCTCGCTGCGCATGCGCGCCCGCTCCAGCGAGTTGCTCTTGAACACCGCGACCGTGCGGGCGATCTCGCCGATCTCGTCGGCGCGATCCTCGCATTCGATCGCAACGTCGCTCTGGCCGTTGGCAAGCGCGGTGAGCGAGCGCGTGACCGAGGTGAGCGGCCGGGTGATGCGGCGGACCACCAGCAGGGTCAGGACCAGCACCAGAAGTGCGGCGAGGCCGGCGGCCGCCGCCATGCTCTCGATCGCCTGGGCCAGCATGCTCTCGTACTGGGCCATGGGGATTCCGACATAGAGAATGCCGACGACCTTGCCGGCCCCGTCCACGATCGGGAAATAGGCGGTCATGAACGATTTGCCGAACAGCGTGGCCGGTCCCTTATAGGCCTCGCCACGGCGCAGCGGTGCCTGCCCCGGATGGTCCGCGGCAAGCTGGGTGCCGACGGCGCGATCGCCATTTTCTTTCTTCACATTGGTCGAGCGTCGCACGAACTGCCCGCTCGCATCGTCGAACACGAACAGAGTCGCATTGCCGCCGACATAGGACACCGCGCGATCGACGATGGCGTGATCCCTGAAGTCAGGCATCTTGGGGATCTCGGCGCGCGCGACCGTGCCATCCCTCATCGTGATCTTGGCGGCCGGAACGGTCTCGGTAAAGGCCAGTGCCAGCGTGCGCAGATTGACCTCGATGTCGCGCAATGCGCGGTCATTGAAGGCGGATGTCAGCGACCAATAGCCGACGCCGACCACGAGCGCGGTGTTCATGGCGATCAGCAGCACGGCGCACAGGACCGCCTTGGTGCCGAGCTTGAATTGCGGCAGGCGTTTTGCCGTCGAAAGTTTGGACATGGATGGAACTACCCCCGTAATTCCTGCATATTCGTGCAGCCCGCTTACGGTCCCATTAACGGCGGTTCACACCGCCGCACGCGGCATGCTTTCCAAAGTGTAAACGAGGACGCCCCTGACCACGCCGAGCGCGCCTGTCATCGTCTGGTTTCGCGATGACCTTCGCCTGTCCGACCATCCCGCCCTCCATGCTGCCGTGAAAACCGGCGCGCCAGTGGTCTGCCTCTATGTTCTCGACGAGGCCGCCGGGCGCCCGCCGGGCAGCGCGGCGCGCTGGTGGCTGGCGCAGTCGTTGCGGGCGCTTGGCGCCGAGATTGCCACGTGCGGTGGATCGCTCGTCCTGCGCAGGGGACCGGCGGCCAAGGTCATCTCCGAATTGGCCCGCGAAAGCGGTGCCCGCGCCGTTTACTGGAATGGAATTGCGCAGGCGCCGCATCAGGCGGTTGAGAGGCAGCTCGAAGCCGCACTGGCAAAGCTCGGCATCGACTCGCAAACCTTCCCCGGCGATCTCCTCGTCCCACCCTCGGCCATCCGAAACAAGGAAGGCCGGGGCTTGCGCGTATTCACGCCGTTCTGGCGGCGCGTGCTGTCGCTCGGCGATCCGCCAAAGCCCTTGCCCGCACCGAAGCAGCTGCGCCCTGCGCCGAGGCTTGCGAGCGATGAGCTGGAAAGCTGGCAGCTCGAACCGACCAGGCCGGATTGGGCGGGTGGCCTGCGCGAGACATGGACCCCGGGCGAAGCCTCTGCGCGGGCGCGTCTGCGCGATTTCCTCAAGCACACCGCGCGCCGCTATGTCGGCGAGCGCGACCGGCCGGATCGGGACGGCACCTCAAGCCTGTCACCGCATCTGCGCTTCGGCGAGCTCAGCCCGCGCCAGGTCTGGCACGCGGCGCGCTTTGCCGCAGATGAAGATCCGGCGCTCGGGCCCGGTATCGAAAAGTTCCTGAGCGAGCTCGGCTGGCGCGAATTCTGCCGTCACCTGCTCCACGACCATCCCGACCTCGCCACCGAAAACCTGCAAACGAACTTCGACGGCTTCCCCTGGAAGGGCGACAAGAAAGCGCTTGCGGCCTGGCAGCGCGGGCACACCGGCTTCCCCATCGTCGACGCCGGACTGCGCGAGCTCTGGCACACCGGCGTGATGCACAACCGGGTGCGGATGGTGGTGGCGTCGTTCCTGGTCAAGCACCTCTTGATCGACTGGCGCGAGGGCGAAGCCTGGTTCTGGGACACGCTGGTCGATGCGGATGCCGGCAGCAATCCCGCTAACTGGCAATGGGTCGCCGGCTGCGGCGCCGACGCGGCGCCCTATTTCCGCGTGTTCAACCCGCAGCTCCAGGGCGAGAAGTTCGATCCGGATGGAACCTACGTTCGGCGCTGGGTGTCGGAGTTGAAGGACATGCCAACCAAGCTGATCCACCGGCCCTGGCAGGCCACGCCGATCGAGCTTGCAAGCGCGGGCATCACGCTCGGCAAGACCTATCCGCAGCCGATCGTCGATCATGCCAAAGGGCGCGAGCGTGCGCTCGCCGCCTACGCAAAGATCCGCAGAAGTTGAGCGCTGCTTTGACACAATTTCGAAACCCGCTATCGTCATCGCGCCAATCAAACCGCGGGGGACGACATGGACGACGATAAGCCGATCACCGAACAGGCGATGGAGACGATCACCACAGCCGTGGAAGCGACCAAGGATGCGGCGGTTACCGCCGTCAAAGCCGCCAAGAAGGTCGCGAAAAAAGTAGCGCCGAAGAAGGCTTCCAAGAAGAAGGCCAAGAAGGCCTCGAAGAAGAGTTCGAAGAAGGCTGCAAAGAAGTCGTCGAAAAAAGCGACCAAGAAAGCGACCAAAAAAACTGCAAAGAAGGCCGCGAAGAAGACCGCCAAAGCGGCCAAGAAAGCCACCAAGTCGAAAAAGAAGGCTCGGAAGGCCAAGCGCTGATCGGGGCGCTCGAGCTTGTCTCCGGGTGCGTGCGCGCCCGGAGACAAGCTCCCGGGATACCCTACCCCCGCGGCTTGGATGCGCGCCGGCCCGGGTGATGCTTTCCCTTCGGATCACGGAATTCGCTGCGATGACCGCGGCGGTCCTCGGCCTTGAAGCGCCGCCGCTTTTCCGGTGAGCCGAACTGCTTGATCAGCCGCCTGCCGTTGACCTTCTTGATGACGTAGCCACCCTCGGTCATCGAGAACGGTGCTTTGAGCGATCCCATATGGTCGAATTTGGTGCCGCGGGGATGCTCGAAGGGCTCGAACCAGGACGGATAGACGAAGTTCGACATCGGAAAGCCGTTGACGAGAAAAGAGTCCTCCTCCACGGCGTCGCAGACCTCGTAGGCATATTGGGTGTGGCGGGTCTTGTCGGCCCACAGATTGGCCATGGGGTCCAGCACCATCTCGAACAGCTCATGCGATGCCGCCAGGCTGACGGGATCGTCCTCACCCAGCGCCTTCAGGAATATCTTCGAGATCGGCTGTCCCCGATGCGTCAGCTCGTGCCGTCCGAGGAAGTTCTTGTGGGTGGCGTCGTCGAAATAGACGAGCTGCCAGTCCGTCGGCTTCGGCTTGCGGGTGACGTCGAGATCGACCGGGTAGCCCCAGACGGGGAGGAAATGCTCGTCGTAGCATTTCTGGAGCGCGGCTGTGAGCTTGGCCATCATCCGGTCGCTCATCATCTCCTCCGCGTAGTTGATGCAGGCAATCCGGACCGGCTTCAACGATCTGCCGAGCAGCGCGCGCCTCGCCTTCTTCATGGAAATCACCGTGTGAATGTGAAACTGAAATGCGTTCAGCCTAACACGAACCTGCCGCACACGTCAGGGATGTATCCCGTCGCCCGCTCCTTCCGCCTAGAAGCGCCTGTTGACGACGAACACGGCGGCCGCGCACATCCCCATGCCGGCAATCGCCAGCGCGTCGAGCTTCTCGCCGAACAGCAAATAAGCCATCAGCGCGGTCACGGCGGGCACCAGATAGAACAGGCTCGCGACCGAGGTCGCCGCGGCGTGGCGGATCAGCCAGTACAATAGCCCGATCGATCCGATCGAGAGCGCCACCGCGAGCCAGCCGAGCGCGAGCACGAACTCCCGCGTCCAGTGCACCACGCGGTCTTCGAACAGGAAGGCCCCGATCGCGAAGAAGATGGTGACGGACACATATTGCACGAGATTGCCTGAGCGCCAGTCGATCTGGTTGCAGTAGCGGCGCTGATAGAGCGTGCCGAGGGTGATGCTGATCAGGGAGACAACCGAGGCAAGCCAGCCGAGACCGGCTTCACCGGTCATGGGACGGTTGTGCAGGATCATCACCACGCCGCCGAGGCCGAGCACGAGCCCGGCCCATTGCACCGGCGTCACCTTCTCGCCGAGCCAGCGGTTGGCGATGGTCGAGGTCAGGATCGGCTGCAGGCCCGGGATCAGGGCGGAGAGCCCGGCCGGGATCGAATGCGCGATCGCGATCGCGGTGCCGCCGAGATAGAAGCCGTGGACGAGAATGCCGGCGACCGCGCTGTGCGCGATGCCGGTGCTGTCGGGCCATTTCGGCCGCGCGATCGCCGCGATGATCGCCATCAGGCCGACCACGATCGCCATGCGGATGGCGAGATAGGTCAAGGGATCGGCATTGTTGACGACGTATTTGGTGCCGATGAATCCGGTGCTCCAGAGCAGGACGAACAGGATCGGCGCGGCGCGGGCGGTCAGGGCTTCTTGATTATGGTTCATTGCCGCCCTCATTGCCCCACCGGCAGCTATGCGGCAATGCGAATTTCGTGCGGACGATGCTGCGCTGCGACGGACGATGACGGCTCAGCTCAGCCGCTCACCATTCTTCCGGACAGGGGTCGATGATCTTCCAGAGCTCGACGCCGTTCTTGATCTTTTTCATGTCGGTGGTGAGCCCGCCATTGCGGCGGATCCAGTCCTTCACCTTGTCGGGGTAGTAGGACATCAGGTCGGACGTGCCCTCGGAGCTGGTGACCTTGATGCCGAAGGTGAAGGCCTTGTCGTAATAGGCTTGGTGGAAACCGAGGCTTGCCCGCGGGGTCACGCAGATCTTGTTCATCGGCACCATGCCGAGCACCAGCGTGCAGGCCGAGTTGCAGATGCCGTCGATGATAACGCGCTCGCCCTTCTCGCGGACGCGCTTGTACTTGGTCTTGTATTCCTCGACATAGCCGCCGTGGTCGCGGGTGATATGCAGCTCGGCCCGCGCCGGCGTGGCGGCGGCGAGGCAGAGCAACAGCAGGCTCAGAAGCGTGATGCGCATGGCGGCGTGACGGCGAAAGCCTTCAGGAATGGACCGGCCTCGAAGGACCCGCGAAATGAGCCCCTAGGCCGGCAACAGGATTCTTAACCGAATAGTCTTTGGTCATACTTGTGTGGGGAATTCGTTAAGCATCCCGAAAAGGCCAAAAATGGGCAGCCTTCGACCGCATGTCGGGCAATTCTGTCACACCCACCCGGGAATCTGAGGGATCAGCCCCGATTTCCGGGCGCCGGACGGGTGCCCTGGAGGTGCGAAGTGGCTATAGATGGCTGACCACTTCGCGCGGGTTCCGGAGAATCGAGATGAGCAAGTTGACGCTTGTAGCCGCGGTTGCTGCCCTGTCGGCCGCAATCCTAGCCCCTGGCCTCGCGGAGGCGCGGGGTCATCACCGGCACTACCGCCATTACGCCAATCCGCTGCCCTACCCGATCAGCTATCTGCACAATTACGGCCCCGGCATCACCCCCGGTACCTTCGCCTTTTACGACGGCCCCTCGACCAACCATTGCTACCGGAGCGCGGCCGCCTATGTCGGCCAGGACCGCCGCCGGCACCCCTGCTACTGAGGGGCGCTGGCGCGGCCTCTGCGGACGCCTCTATTTGGCGGCACCCGACAGCAGCAATTGCTTCTCGATCTCGTAGACCGGCAGCTTGACGAGGTCCTTGCCGACCTCGCCCCGCAGCGCCTTGCGCATGACGTCCGAATAATCGGCGCGGATCATTCCGAGCGCGCGCGGTGAGGCCACCATGGTCAGGGCCGTGGTCTCGCCAGAGCTGACGGCCGCATCGAGCCGGCCGGCAAGGCTGCGCAGGAAGGCGCGCTCGGCCTCATCGTGCCAATCGGTCTGCTCGGCCGAGCTGCGCACGCCGCCGGCAGCGGCATGCAGGCGGCCCGGCGCGGCGCTCCCTTGCGCGCTGGTTAGGGGATTGGGCTGCTCGTGCACCTCCCTGGTGTGAAGGTTCGGAAACATCTCGTCGCCGAGGTTTTCCAGAATGAGCGCCTTGCGCCCATCGCACACGACCAGCCAGCCGCCCTTGTCTAATCTCATCTTGTCCATTGCACAGCTCCAAGCAACCTGTGAGCCTGCCCTTCGAATTCGTGGAAGGACTGGCCACGCGACAAGACTACGAACGAAGCCCCGACGGCGAATTGCGCAGGATCAAGAACCGGATCGATGTCCTGCGGGGCCATCGCAGCGCAGGCGCAGCATTGGCCACTCGCGCGAACCTGGATAGTTTGGCGGGGTTGAGGTCAGGCCTGCGGCGGACCGGCTGAAGATTTGTTCATCAGCATTACATTTCGGTTCCGCCACAATTTGATCAGAACAAGTTCGATATCCTGGATCGCGTCAGCGGAGGAAGACATCATGAATCTCAAGATCGGCCTCGTCGCCGCAGCTTTGTTCGGTGCCATGTTCGGCGCTTTGGCGACATCGCCGGCGGCGTCTGCCATGCCCATCGCGCCCGCGCCTGCGACGCCGCAGGCCTCCGGCGTCGAGCAGGTCCGCATGGTCTGCGACGCCTGGGGGCGCTGCGTTTGGCGTCCGAACTACTATGGGTATTACGGGCCCCGGCCGTATTACGGCCCCCGGTATTATGGGCCGCGCTCTTACGGTTACGGTCCACGCTATTATGGCCCACGCTACCGTCGCTGGTAACATCTGAAGGGGCCCTCGGGGCCCCTTCGCTTTTGCGAGATCATTCCTTGCGCAGTCGTCGCCGGCCTGGAGCAATTCCAAAACTGATCCAGATCAAAGATGAATTCGGCCCGCACCGTCATTCTACGGTGATGGCGGAGTTGATCGTTTTTCGATGCCCTCAGACGGGCATGAACGTACAGACGCATCTTGAGAAACAGCTGAGACAGGAGAAACGGAGCTTTGCATCCTTCGCCTGTCCCGCCTGCACGCGGCTGCATTTCATCGACCTAGCCTCCGGCCAGCCGATGAGCCGCGAACGTTGACGGTCGCATTGATCTGACGGACGTCATGGCATGATGTCCGCAATACTACGGCCTGAAATTCGGTTTACTGAAACGCGATGTTTCGCCATTGATGGCGGTGTATCGACGTTTCATTTGATTGTCATATTTCAGCAGCCGGCCAGACCATGTTGTTCGACGCCCTCGCTCCGTCCTCCGCCCTTCAACTGATCGGCTTTGCCGACGTCGATGCGTTTCGGCCGATCGAGACGATGGAGGACGCCAGAAGCATTCCGCTCGACATTCCGAACTTCGCCGCGGCCCGCGCCGTCGTCTCCCTGCCGGCGTGCCGCATCATCATGATGAGATCGTTCGCGCGCATCCTCGACACCGCCTATCGGATGCCGGGCGGAATGGTGATCCTGTCCATGACCGACGACCTCCAGGTCAACTTCAAGGGCCTGGATCTCGACGCGCGCTTCTTCGTGACGCTCCGCGGCAACGATGAATGCCATTTCGTCGAGCCTCAGACCAATCATCATGCAATGATCATCTTCTCCCCCGAGCTGAAAGACCGGGGCTGGTTCGATCGCGCCGACGATTTGCGGGCTCATGTCGCGAGCCGGCCCGCCCTGCTCCACACGCGGCAGCTCCTGCTCGACATCCTGCGAACCGCGTCAATGCAGCCGCTCCTGTTCGAGACCACCGAGGCGGCGGCCCATCTGCAGGAGGGCCTGCTGCTCGCACTCGACGATCTGTTTCGGATCGATTTGATGTCGGATCGGAGCGCCTCGGTCCAGGGCGAGCGTTCGATCAAGCTGGTGCAGCGGATCGACGATTACGTCGCAGCCCATCCGACCGTGCCGATCTATACCGCCGATCTCGCCGGCGAGTTCGGCGTCTCGATCCGGACGCTCGGCGGCGCGGTCAGCAAGGTGCGTGGCATGAGCCTGCACCAGTACATTCGCCTCAAGCGGCTGTGGGCGACCCGCGCCCGCCTGCTCAAGGGCGGCGGCGCCACCGTCGCCACGTGTGCGCGCGCGCAGGGCTTCCATCACATGGGCGAGTTTGCCGCGGCTTACCGCGCGACGTTCCACGAGGCACCCTCGGATACGCTGGCCCGCGGCCGGCACAGCCGTATCCCGTCAGCCTGACCGACGCGGCAAGCCCTTGCGAGCCTGCGCGGCATCAGCGCCGTTCTGGAACATATCTGGAACGCCAAAGGATTGGCGCGCTCGGAAGGATTCGAACCTCCGACCCTCGGAATCGAAATCCGATGTCACACGTTGTAAATACTACATAATTTCCACTCGTATTGCGCCTTTGCTGCGCCTGCTGTAAACTCCGACCTATTCGTTCTCAGGGCACGGGGCGCAGCATGTCGGTTCGAACTCATACGTGGACCACCAAAGCCGGCGAGTCTCGGCAAGCCTACGTGGTCCAATACAGCACGCCCGAACTGGACAGCCGCGGCAAACGCCGCCGGCACCTGAAATTCTTCCAGCGCAAAAAAGACGCGGACGCCTTCCACGCACAGGTGCGAGTCGACGTGGCCAAAGGCGTCCATGTGCCCCACTCGAAAAGTATCACCATCGCCGAGGCCGGACGGGCTTGGCTCGACGCCTGCGGGGATCTGGAACGCACCACCCGCGACAATTACGAACAGCACTTTCGAGATCACATTTGCCCGTATCTCGGCGGCATAAAGCTGTCCGCCCTCACCATCGCGATCGTCCGCGATTGGCAGGACAAGCTCCGCAAAGGCACTCCAGCCCCCGGCCAGGGCGAAGCCGAGCCACGATCAGCCGACATGGTGAAGCGCGTAACTGGCGACTTGGGTGCGCTGCTCGCTGATGCTCAAGAGCGTGGACAAGTCGGCCAAAACGTCGTCCGCAGTCTCCGCGCCGGCCGAAAGCGCGGCAAGCAGCGCCAGGCGGAGCGCCGCGCAAAGGGCAAGCTCAAAGTCGGCGTCGACATTCCGACCCCTGAGGAAATTGATTCGATTCTCAAAGCCGTTGACGGACGTTGGCGCCCTCTAATGCTCGTGGCAATTCGCTGTGGTTTACGCGCGTCCGAATTGCGCGGGCTTCGTTGGGAAGACATTGATTTTAAGAAGGCCAAGCTCCACGTTCGCCAACGTGCCGATGCCTTCAATGAGATCGGTCGACCCAAGTCTGAAGCCGGTGAGCGGACGGTACCGGTTCCGCCGAAAACACTGGCTGTCCTTCGAGAATGGAAATTGGCCTGCCCTCGCCGCAATACTGGCCGGCGCGATGAGCGTGGCGAACCGATTCGGGAATTGCTCTACGTTTTTCCCAACGGCTCGGGCAACATCGAGAACCACTCCAACATCGTCAAACGCGGAGTGATCCCGACCATGCTCGCCGCGGCCGTGGCGGTGCCCGATGTCGATGATCAAGGCGCCCCCAAGCATGACGACGACGGAAAGCCAATCCTTCAGGCGAAATACTCCGGCACACACGCTTTGCGCCACTACTTCGCTAGCTGGTGCATCAATCGGCCGCCGGTCGGCTTGGGATTGAATCTCAAGGAGGTTCAGGACCGGATGGGGCATTCCAGCATCACGATGACGGCCGACCGATATGGCCACCTTTTTCCGCGCGCGGACGACTCCGCTGAGTTGGCCGCCGCGGAGGGTAAGTTCGGCTAGGCTGGGTTTGGTAGGATTTGATTAAGCTTTAGCCAATATTGTTGCGTTTGATCGTACTCTCTACGGGACCAGCAGCGGGATGCTGTAGCGGTCCTTGACGACAGCGAGATGCTGCCGGGAGCAAGAAGCCATCATGGCTCGCTTCCGGCTTTTTTATGCCCTGGCGAGACCATTTGCGGAGTCTCGCCGTGAAATCCGACCCCTCAAAGCTTGCGGCCATGCCCGACGAATTCGTTTGGGGCGCCGCTGATATCGGCAAATACCTTGGTCGCTCCAAAGAGACGACTTGGTACATGCTCGACCAAGGCCGCGTGCCAGGCGCGACAAAGATCGCCGGCCGATGGGGCATGCACGTCCCCACCTTCCTCGCCAGTTTCACTGCAACGCCGGGCGCGAACATCGCGGCCTGACGCAATCAACATTCACCCAAACTGACAACATAGGCACCACCAAAATGAACGAACCTTACTTCAAGCTTCTCAAGGATCAGGCCGCTGGCATCCCCAATGCGACGGTTCGCATCACCTTCGATCGCCTGATCGAACTGCACCGGGAATTGATGGCCACCGCCGCCAAAATCCGTGGTGATAACGATTTGACCGCGCAGGGCAGGATCAACAAGGGCCGCGACGAGGGGAAGAAGATCGCGTGGAAAGTGATCCGCGCCAAAGCGTTCGCGGCTCGGCTCAATGAGCGGATCAACGAGAAGAGCGCCAAGATCGAATTGCCGCCCTTCGACAAAGCGGACGTGGCCGGTGCGCATCTGCGCAGCCAGGTTCGTGAGCGCCTGCCGAAGTCGGCGAAGGAAATCAAGGCGCTGGTTCCGACCATGTCGCTGCTCTACTTGCAGACGCTTCTCGAAGCACCCGAACTCGTCGGCGCAGACCGCGAGACCGCCGAAGCGGCGCGCATCCGGGCAATCGACATTGTCCATCCGGGCAAGCTCGACGAGTTGGAACGCGAGCGCGCCGCCGTGCAGCTCCTGGCCAACGCAACGTCGGCGGCCGCCAACGCGATGCGCGAACTGGCCGAACTGCCGAATGCGCACGCGCTCAACGACTTCCTGAACCAAGCCGTGCCCGATCAGCGGCACATTCAAGCCGACGTCGAGAGGGAAACCAATCTCGCCGCCGCGTAACCGAGGAGTACGACTCGTGACCAAGAAAGACGCCGCGGATTTCCGCATCGTTGAACCGAAAGATCCCCGCCAGGCTCCGCCGGCTCAAAAGCCCATGCCGGCGCCGCTCAAGAAGTCGCTTGGGATCGATCAACCGTGGAGAAAGCCATGAGCTATCAGTATGCCGATTTCCGCGGAAATGTCGTGCCGTTCACCGGCAGCTTTACGCTGACCATCAATGACAATGGCAAGATTTTCCGTTGTGACGACACGAGCAACGTCACCGTGAGCGTCCCCAACGATTTGTACACCGGCTTCAACTGCGGTTTCATCATGTACGGCACCGGCACGGTGACGCTTGCTGCCGCTCCCCACGCGACCAACAAGTCAGGAAAGCCGGCACTGTCCATACAATACCAGTCCGGTGGGCTCATGGTTACTAAGCGAACGGGCGGGCCGGGACTCCTCGGCGATATCGAATTCGTGACGGGCGGCGACTTCGCGTGATCGCCGCCCTCAAACAGATCGTCACTGATTTCGACGTGGCTTTGCTGAGCGGCGTCCGCAGCGGCGCTGACGAAGTCGAACTAGCGAAGATCCGAGACCAGGCATTCGACCGTCTGCGCGCCGTCAAGGAAAGTCCTGCGGCGCCGGCCCTCGAAACGATCTTCGACGTTGCTGGCGAGATTGGTTTGAAATTGGACATGGCGTTGAAGGTGATCAAGGGATGACCGCCAACAATCTGGTCGCATCCAAAAAGCACAGCCGCATCTGGATCGCGACGGATGGCGCGAGCTACGACGATCACGGCGTTGTTGGAGACATCAAATCCAAGATTCGCGCTGTTCCTGAGTGGCCGGCCGTGATCACAGGGCGTGGCAACACGCTCGGCATCGACACGGCGGCAGGCGAGCTAAGGCGCCGTGCTGCAAATTTCGATGATCTGGTCGGCATCGTCTCGCGCGAACTTCCTCAGATCGTCGAGCAGTTCAAGTTAGATCGGCCGTTCGAACTCAACTTGGCGGGCTTTTTCCGCGGTCGACCAATGATCTTTTTTATCCGGACTCCAGGCGGCCACGATAGCAGCGGCTTTGGCCTGCAACCATACCTTTGCCTCCCTGTTGGCTCGACAATGTTTGGTCCTTGGGAGCCGGGTTTCGTCGAGCCCGATCCGGATGACGCTCCCGAGAACATCGCAAGTAGCCTGCGTGATCTGATCAAGTTGCAGCGCCGCGTACTCGTAGATGATGGCTATTCGCGAGTCGGTGGCTTCGCTGAACTGACGACCGTAACGCCTGAAGGCATCGAGCAACACGTCATCCATCGTTGGCCAGAGGATTGCATCGGCGCGCGCATGTCGATCGGGGAGCATTGAACATGGCGCAGATCGGCATCTTTAGAGTGAAGGACGCCACAAAGGCTGCTGGTGACCAACTGCAATCGTGGATCGATCGGGGCCTCCTTGATTCGAAGAACCTCAACGAGTTCACGGCCGCGAGCAACTATGCCGCGAAAGCCATGGAAGACCTGAACGACCAAGCCAAGGTCGCCGGGTCAATGCTGCCGCAATTCCAGCAAGCCTTGAACGACGCCGGCAACGCACGCAAACAACTCGACTCCCTGATGGTCGAGGGAATGAGCGTGAACCGCGGGTTCTTTGTCGAGTTCGGGCAGCAACTCCGAGCCGGCGCGAGCGCTTGGGACGCGTTCAAGTCGGCAGGTTTGAGTGCGCTCGGCAAAATCGCCGACAAGCTCATGCAGATGGCGGCCGACAAGCTGTTCGCTTCGGCGTTCGGCGGTTCGTCGGGCGGGCTCGGGCTTGGTTCACTGTTCGGGGTCGGCGGTGGCGGTGGCGGCTATAGCGCCGCTGTGTCGGCAGGGAGCTACGCGATCCCGAAGGCAGGAATTAATTTTGCGGATGGTGGATACACCGGCCCCGGTGGCAAATATGAGCCGGCCGGCATCGTACACAAGGGCGAATATGTGATGGACGCCGTCACCGTGCGTCGCGTCGGCGTGGCCAATCTGGACAGCCTGCGCGGCTATGCCGACGGCGGCTTGGTCGGACAAATGGGCCGCGCGGCCGCGGAGGCCGGCAACGTCAGCGCTCCCGTTTCAATCAACATCGACGCCCGCGGCGCCGACAAGGACGGGCTCGCACGCGTTGAAGGGCAATTGCGCCAGCTCAAGTCCGAGCTGCCGGGCCGCGTCGTCTCCGCAGTCACCGACGCGAAGAAAAAGCGGATGCTATGACGCCGAGCACGTCATCCGGATGGCGACGGAAGATTGTCATTCCACCCTGGCAACAGCCCAGCGACCCGATCAGCAAACGGATATGGGTTTTTCTTCTCTTGAGCGCCTATCGCTTGGTGCACGTTGAATAGAAACCATCCTCTAAATTTTGGCGAAGCGCTTGAATTCAGGGCTTCGAGAAAGGATTTTTCCGAAGCTACTTCCAAGGTATTTTCGAAATCATCAATAGAGCAGAACAATATCGGCTTGCGATCATCATCGATTATGTCGGGGTCGATTTGATCAGCTATCTTTATCGCCTCTTCAAAGACGCGTTCATGTTGATTTGACATCTGCAACCAAGGATCGAGGGTCAAAAGAACGCCCATCGAGCTCGGAGCCAGATCTTTGATTGTTGGATTCCGGCGGCAATGGGAATGAAATCGCCAAATCTGAACGACACCTTTAATGATTTCCGAAAACGCCGCTGACGCGCTCGTCATCGGATCGTCGGAAAATTTGGCGGCTAAAGACATCTTTTTAGCTTTGCACTCCACTACGACGCATGCCCTGCCAGACTGATCATGGAGAAACAGGTCAGGAGAATCGTACTGTTTGCCAAATTTGTAGTGGAAGCTACCGGTTGGCTTTAGTTCGGGGAGAATGGCAGTCGACAGTTCTAAGCAATAACTTTCAAACCTGGCTCCGATCTCGCGCCAGATGTGGGATCCGCCGCCGACGAGGTCGTAATACAAGCCAGCAGTCAGCCTCTGCAGAATGAGAGACGGCAGGGGCGCCCGGGCAACGTTTGGATGGAAGATTAAGAGAGGAGCTTTCCGGAGCACGCTCGCTTGATAAGCGGTCGATCCATCTGCTTTCCGAATTGTAATGGCTTCTGCTCGAATGACCTCAATTGGAGAGGAGAGCAACTTCAGCGCTCGGTCACACACTTCAGGCGATAGGCCCACTTCGGTCAGATTCACGTTGGTTCTGAAGCCGGGATGAGTCTGGCAAAGCGCGAAAAAGGCGAAACCGCACTCGAAGAACTTTGCAATGGAAATTTGATACGTCGATTCAAAGTAATGCTTGGCCAGATCGCCACCAAACACTGCGAGAGTCCTATAGATTTGAGAATAGCTAAAAAATCCGCGCTGCCACTCGAATTGTCGGTGGCCGATCTTGTGCATGACGCTCAGGACGTTGAATTGGGACAGGACCATCCCATCTTCTGCATCCTCCAGTTCGCGAAGAGTATTAATGCATTGAGCGACCGTCTCGAATTTGCTGCAGTCAAGTCGACGGCCGGGCCGCCCGATCGGTGGTGCGCCTCTCTTTTTGATGCTGAGCAGCTCGTTGACTAACGTTTCTAGTGCCCATTTAAAGACGAAATAGCGCTCTCCGAACTTCGCTTCTCGGACTTCCTTCGGAAACGACAACAATCGACTCGCCGTTTCCGCCCGCCCGGATTGAGCGGCGTCCACGGCCCACACCATGATAACGAAGGACTCGTCATCGGCTAAGCTCAGCATCTCGGAGAGCCGCTTTCTTGCTCGATCGCGTCTCAATCTGCTGTTTGCACGACTATGCATGTGTGTGGGGGGCATTAATTAGCGATGGATCTGCTATGCAGGAAGGCAGGTTCTGTAGCTTGGCACGGCCCGGGACACTTCGGAGGCATGCGGCGCCGGCCTAGAACAAGCGAAATTAAAAAGAATTCAGGCCGACACCTACGATGATAAGGTCCGGAATTTCTTTCTCCGTATCCTTCGCCCAAACGCGAGGGAATTTTGCCGTCGATTCCAAGGCGGCCTTCACTGCGACCGCGCGCGAACTCCATCCGACGACGATGCCGTCGCCAAGTCCTCCACCAGGGCCTAACTGCGCCTCTTCCCAACCTGCCTGTTTGAACGCTTCGAATATGTTCTGTGCTAGTTCTTTGCCGAGTGCATTTTCATACATGACGCTGACGCGACTCTTTTGGATATCCTTTAATCTGGACGTAAGGAAAGATATCTGCGAGCCGCTGAGCGGATCCCATTTGGCTCCAACGGTGACTTTCAGCGTTTGCTCTAGTGCATCAATTTTTGCTTTAGCTTGATCCGGCGATGCGCCGTGCAGTTTTTCTTTGTAGTCAGAAATCTGGCGTTCCAGCAGCTCAATCTGACTTTTCTTGCTTTCAAGGACGCTGCCGTACGACCAGCTGAATATGATCCACAGTGCGGAAACGACCGCTATTAGGATCAAGATGAAAACGACGGGGTTCGCCTTTATCATCGGCCAACCCGAGATCAGGCTTTGCAGCCACTGCGGTATAGACGTCTCCCCCATACTTAGTGCCGATCAGTCCATGTCGACGAAACGCGTCGAGTAAAACTCGATGTTATCCGCAAAATCAAGGTTCCGCTCTTCTTCAAGAGCAGCCGTATTCCAGACCCCTTTTGCAAACGCTGCCGCAAAAAATTCCTGCGGCCGTCCATTGCGCATGACCGTCCAAGCCTTGAGAAGCTCTTGGGCTCTGTCTTGCGGCAGCAAGTCCTCTATTGATTGGAAAAACCAGCTCGGCTTCCAGAGCCGTGCAAACCATCTAAACGCTGTCATGTGAGCCGTAGCAGATCCAAACAGGGTCAGGTAATTTTCGATGACAATACTCAACTGTGCGGCGTTTCCCTCTGCGATGTTATGAACAGGCAACCGCTCCGATCCTTTGTCGGCGTGCTTAAAAAAATTGTACGTCTCGCGGTACAGCTGGAAAAATTCACGCTGATGCTCTTTTTTGATTACATGTTCCCAATCGAACGCGAGACTCACGTTCCTCTTTCTCGCAATATCTAAGATCAGTTTGTCGGCCGACTGAATCAGCAAATGGATCGCAAACGGATCCTCACCGATGGCAAACATCCGGATTGCAGAGTGAATTAGACGTCGAACGGCCTCCGGCTGATCGACGTATCGATCCGGCTCACCACGCTCAGACTGCTCATTCACGAAAACAACTCCTTGGCAATCGCGTCCATCGCCTTAGCGTGATCGTCGCTCGGGAACATATGACCGTACGTGTCCATGGTCATCTGCAACGTGGCATGATCTACGTAGGTTTGCACAGTTTTCGGCTGCAACTTTTGCTCTTTACAGTACGACACTGCAAAGTGGCGGAGCGCATGCAATTGAAACGCTCGACGCCCGGCGGCCACGAGTGTGCGTGCGTATGTTGACAACAAACATCGCATGTTAAAAATCTACAAAAATGAATAAAATCAATATGTTAATTGACGTTCGATGGCAAAAATGGTTCCATGTGCGTGGGAATCAACGGGGGCTGCATCACCATGCTTGATACGATCCGCGCCAACGCTATTGCGCTGCGCACGCTCGCCGATCTTGACGCATACGAAACCGCCGTCGAACGGTTCGCGCGCGGCGGAAGCCGAAGCGAATTGATGACGACGCTTTTCGGGCTCGGCATTCCGGCACCGCAGATCCGCGTCGTCGCGAGCCACCCCGGCCGATGGCTGCCGGCGATCTGCTGCGAGTGAGGTTGCTTGCCGATGGGGCCGCCCCTATGGTCCCATGCATGGGCCAGGCGAACTCGCTGATCAATTGCTACGACTGCGGACACTCTGTCTCGGGGAACGCGACCGCGTGTCCGAGCTGCGGATCAAGACACCCGTTCGGCCCCCCTGTTCTTCATCGCAAGCGGCCACCGATCCATAATGTCGAAGGGCGCAACGATCGGAACATGTTCGTGATTGCCGGTACGCTCGGCGCATTCGGAGCGTTCTACGGCATTGCAACAAGTTCGGGCGCATGGACAGCGACACTGTTCGCGATGGCATACGGCCTGGCTGGCGTGTTGGTTGGCGTGCCTCTCGCCGGCTTCTTAAACATCACCCGACGGCTTTGGCATTAGGGCGTCATTAAGCCGCTAAGGCCCTCCTTAACGCGCCGTTAGTTTACTCGGCGTGCCTTTCGTGTATAATTGCGACATCCACCCGCCTGCGGCTTGATTGCCCGCCGGCGGGATTTTTTGCGTTCACCCCGGAGGCAGCATGTTGACCGTGTCTGAATTCTGCGAGCGCTACCGCATTTGCCGGCGGACGTTCTATCGACTTCTCGCCAACGGCGACGGACCACGCGTGGTGAAGGTCGGCAAACGAAGCACCCGCATCAGCGAGGCCGCTGCCGCCGAGTGGTTGACCGCGCGCGAGTCGACCCCGGCAGCCTGCCTTTAACCAACACAACCGAGGAAATCGAAAATGAAGATTGGACAAGTGAAAAAGTGGAACGCTGACCGTGGCTTCGGCTTCATCGGCACGGATGGTCACGACGTTTTTTGTCACGTCTCGGCGCTACCGCGCGGTGTCGAGGCGCTCGATGTCGGGCAGCACGTCGGGTTCGAGATCGAAATCAGCTCGCGCACCGGAAAGCCACAGGCCGTGAACGTTCGCACCGTCTAAAAGCAAACGCCCCAGCAACGGGCATTGCTGAGGCGTCGAAAGGTAGTCGTAAACCGTCGCAAGTTGACCGCTACCACACTTCGATGTCGGTCGCAATGTAAATGTTGCGTGGGGCTCCAAACTGATGGAGTCCACGATGTTAACGAACTACTTCCCGCACACGGCCGAAATCGATGGGCGATGGCTGATCTTCTACGATCACAGCTTTGCTCTCGCCCGTGTCGAGTTGCACGAGGATCAAGAGCCAGGGCAACAATCGGGCACCGAGAAGGCGATCGAGTTGTACCCCGACGATTGGGAGGGCGGCGACCGCATGTTGGTTCGGCTGAAGCCCGAGACGCTGCGAATTTTCGAACGTGGCGTCATACCTGACACAGGCGATGAACACCTTTGGTTCGACCGCGAGGTCAACCGGCAATTCATCATCGAAGACTTCCCGGCGCTTAAGGTTGAAGCTTACCGGCGAACCCACGTCGATGCGGTGGCAAGATGGGAGAAGGAAGTTGCAAGGATCTCCGCGGCCAATCCCGATGTCACCAACGACGATCTGCCACCGCAACCGGTCTTCGAGCCGGCCCGTGCGGAATGGGAGGCTTGGCAAGCCGTACTAGCCGACAAAGACGCCCTGTATGCGAGACTCGATCGCGAGCTAACCCCAGAAGCTCGCAAACAAGGTCGACCGGCACTGAATTCCGAACAGTGCGCCGCCGTTGACACCATCAGCAAGAAAGTTCAGATCACCGCCGAGGCATATTGGAGCCAAGTTCCCGTGGAAAACAAAGAGCCGAAATCGCAAGACGAAGTGCGCCGCCAGAAGCTTTACGGGCCACCGGCCGGCTCCCTAATCGGACAAACGCCGCTCGCCATTGCCAACCTCGCTGCCCGTCCCATCGACGAGTTCAATGAGGGATGGGCAGGCCATGAGCGCTGGCCGGATGCGCCGCAACTGCCGCCGCAAGTCGAGGCGACCTATCCCGCCATATTCCATCAGCTCAATTCAGCCATTCGCCGTATCGTCACGATGGCTCAGAAGCCGCGGACATTTCGCGCCGATCGCTGCGCCCACATCATCGCCATTGTCGGTGTCGTCCATGAGGAGACGGTGAAAGCCCTCATTGACCTTATCCGCGAGAACAAGTGTGCGCTGCCAGAGGATACGTTGGCCCGGTCCTATAAGAGCTTCGAGGAAAAAGTCGTCTGGGAAGTGCAGGGAAAAAATCGCGGCTCTTACATCACGACCAGTACCGGAAAGCCGGACCCTGCCAGCTTCGATAACGTTCGCATCTTTCTGAATCTGCGTGGGGTCGATCTGCGCTTCGACGAATTCACCAACTCAATCGAGGGGAACCAGGGCCGCTACGATGATTGGCGGCGACTCGATGAAAATCAGCGCAAGGCTCTGTGGCTCGATACACACGCGAGCGCCCACGGTTTCTATTGCTCGTGGGACTTCTTTCGGGCCAGCGTCGAACGCATCGCCCGGGAATACAGCTACGACGCCCTGCGGAACGCTATCGATTCCCTTAAATGGGATGGGGTGCAGCGTCTCGATAACTGGTTGTCGAAGGCCGTCGGCTGTCCAGATGACGCCTACCATCGTGCGGTCGGGGCAAATCTCATCGGCGGCCTGGTCAAGCGAGCGCGGAAGCCGGGAGCGAAGCACGACGAAACCGTGATTTTCATCTCCGAGGAAGGCAAAGCCAAATCAACGATGTGTAAGGCGCTCGCGCTGCGGCCAGAATGGTTCATCGACTCGGTGGAGCTGGGCGGCCGCCCGCAAGATGTCATCCCGCAGCTAAAGGGAAAGCAGATCATCGAGTTGGCTGAATTGGCCGGCATGTCGAAGACCGAGACGACCAAGCTCAAGGCGTTCATGTCGCGCGAGAACGACAATGCCACACTGAAGTGGAAGGAAGAGGCGAGCGATCACCTCCGGCGGCACATCTTCATCGCTACGACCAATGAGGACACGCCCTTGCTGTCGCAGACTGGCAACCGGCGATGGCTGCCCGTCCACATCGCCGACAAGATCGACATTGAATGGGTCCGCGAGAATATCGAACAGCTCTATGCCGAGGCCGCCGAATGGCACGCGACCGGCGAGGACTTTAGGATCCCCGAGGCGCTGTGGGCGGTCGCTGGGAAGCACCAAGACGCCGCGCGCGAACGAACCGGGGCGGAAGACGTCCTGGCCTTCACCTTTGGTAATGCCGATTGCTACGTGACCGCGGCGGACGTTCAAACCTTCGCGTCGGAACGTGGGTTGCCTCTGAGGGACGTCCGCGCGGCGCTCAAGGGGCTCGGGTTCGTGTCCGTCGCGCATCGAGAAGGTGACGACGTCCGCAAGGTGTGGCGGCGCGGCCCGCCTGAGGCAGCGGTTCGCTTCAAGGCGGAGTCGTTCGTGAATCGACCGTGCGAACTGGTCGTCGACAGATTGGCGCAAATGACGAAGGCTGTAACCGATGTGGGAATGGTGGCGGTTACAACAATTCCGCTGTGTCCGGTTGGCCTGCCACCCATACCGCCGCGAGGCTGAGTGTAACCGTTACTGTAACCGCTGGGTCGCTCTGACGGTTACAGAAATTCTACAATGAGTTCAGGCCGATGCTCAGTTGTAACCGTTGTAACTGTAGATTCTTCTAAGAGAGCAGAGAAAATTGAATCCTGTAGCTATATGCTCCCGTAGCCCCCGTGGGAATCTTGCGGTTACAGCGTTACGGCGGTTACAAGCCGGCTTGCGCCAATGGTCAATTGTCGCCGCCGGTCCCTTTGAGGCAGTATGCTACGCAATTTGCTACTTATGGCGGCTTGGACCGCACTCATCGCCATCATTTTTATGAGCTTGTCCCCTATCGGTCTCCGACCAGAGACCGGCCATGCGGGGCCAGAACGGTTTGTCGCCTACGGGGTGTTGAGCACGCTTTTTATGAGCGCTTACCCTCGGCACTTTACCCGCGTCATGATCTTCGTCTTAACGATCGCCGTTTCGCTTGAACTTGCGCAACACCTAACCCCCGATAGGCATGGTCACATTGCCGACGCCTTGGAAAAGTGCGGCGGCGGAGTAGCAGGCTGTAGCCTCACTCGGCTTATTCAGATCCTTCGCCGCTCCTGAAGGGAAATGGTCCGCCATCCCTGGGGGAGTGGACGCTTGCCTGGCTTACCTTCAATCCGCGCCGGCTTTTCGGTATTGCTGCGGTCGTGTCGTCCAGCTTTTGCGCCGATTAACGGATTTTATATCTTTGGGTCACATTCTAAACTACTGAAATAGCGCCTTTTTCTAAAACACGATGCGCCTATGTTGCGCCCTCGGCCGGTGATGCGGGTCGAAGGCGCTTTTCGCGCTGTCTGAAAGCGAACCCATCATGGTCAAGACCGGCCCCGGATCCTGTCAAGTCTGCAACAGTGAGCACCGCCACAGCGTAGACGTCGCACTGGCACATGGACTTGGCCATGATGCGATCGGCAAGCGTTTCAACCTATCGCCACACAGCGTTCAGCGCCACGGCAAGAACCACCTGTCGCCCCAGATGATGGCGGCGGTGCAGCACGCCTTGCACCCAAGCGCCGTTGACCTCGACGCACTCAAGGTGAGCGAGGGTGAGAATCTGCTGCACCACCTCGTCCACCAGCGCGCTCGCCTGGCGAACCACATCGAGTTGGCCGCGGCCGTCGGCGACCCGGGCGCAGCCATCCGCGGCGAAGCGGCGATCACCAACAACCTGCAACTTGTCTCGAAGCTGCTCGGCGTGCTGGTCAATGTCCACGAGACGCGGCACCAGCACATCTTGACGCATCCGGACTACCTGCGCCTGCGCGAGGTCCTGTTGCGCGCCCTGGCGCCCTTCCCTGACGCACGGCTCGCGGTGGGCCGGGCGCTCGCCGGCATCGAGACGCAGGCGGCCGACGACATCACCAAAGCGGCCGGCAAGGCGCCCCTCGTCATCGACGCGAAGCCAGTCGGACCAACGCCCTGCCCCGTGCCGCTCCCGGAGGCACTGCCAGCATGAGCACGATGGCGCGAGACCTGGCCTACGCCTGCGACCCCGTCGCCTTCGCGAATGACTGCGGTGTGCAGCCCGACGCGTGGCAGCAGTCCTTCCTGCGCGAGCCGCCTCGCCGCGGGCTGATCCTGGCGTGCCGACAGGCCGGTAAGACGGAAACGTGCGTGCTGCTGGCCGACCATGTGGCACACACAGAGCCGGGCGAAACCATTGTCGTGATCAGCCCTGCTCAGCGCATCAGTTCGGAGTTCATCCGTCGGGCCAAGAATCGATATCTGCACCTACCCGGCGCCGAACTGGCCAACGACGCCGTGCAACGTATCGAGCTGCCCAACGGTTCGCGCATCATTGGCTTGCCCGGCGAGGCGGACAACGTGCGCGGTATCGCCCGTGTGCGCTTGGTGCTGATCGACGAGGGCGCGCGGGTGTCGGACGAAATCTATGCGGCGGTCCGCCCGATGTTGGCGGTGCATCCCCGCGGCCAACTGATCGGACTGACCACAGGCGCCGCAAAGCGCGGTTGGTTCTACGAGGGATGGACCGATCCCGAGTCCGACTTCGAGAAGATACGTGTCACGCCGGACATGTGCCCGCGGATCACGCCTGAGTTCCTAGCCAGCGAGCGGAAGGCCCTGGGCGAAACAACGTTCCGCACCGAATACGGCCTTGAGTTCTTGGACGATCAGGAAGCCGCCTTTCCGAACGAAATCATCGACGGCATTTTTGACAAGGAGTTGCGTCCACTATGGGTATGATCGCTGTTGGGGATTGGAAATACGTTCCCGCTCGCGCGGTCGACGAGTGGGTGGTGGGGGTCGACCTCGGAAAGTCTGCCGACAACACAGCCATTGGCGTCATCCATCACACAGTTAAGGGCACCGGCGAGGACATCGTTGACAATCGATTGAAGATCAGGCGCGAAAAGACCATCCGGCGCTTTGACCTTCTGCACCTACAACGGTTGCCGCTCGGAATGAACTACGTTGCGCAGGCGCATGCGATCGGCGAGCTGATGCAGCGCGAACCGCTCAAGAGCACCAGGGCCAAGCTGGTCATTGACCAAAGCGGCGTCGGGGCCGGCGTTGTCGACTTAATGGAAGCGAACGGCTTGCGGCCGATCCGACTGCAGATCACCGCCGGCAGCGAGCAAACGCACGAAGGCAACGTCTATCGGGTCGCAAAGACGATCCTGATTTCGAAGCTCGAAGCGGCGATGCACTCGAAAGAGCTTCACGTTGCCGCGGACTTGTCGGAGGCGGAATCCCTGCGGGACGAACTGCGGGACTTCCAGCGGCACGTCACTGCCTCGGGCGCCAACACGTGGTCCGCGCGAACGGGCAAGCACGACGATATCGTGCTGGCCGTCAGTTACGGGATCTGGTGGTCTACGTCGGGGGCGGGACGGTTTTGGCGCGAGGAGCTGCGGGTTTGAGAGAGCCCGATAGTTTCTATCTGAGCGGATCGAATGTAGGCATCACGAGGTGCCTATTGTGAATTGCTGAAGCGACCTCGTTCACGATGGCTTCATAATCGCTCTTTGACTGGATCTGCGCAATTCGAGACTTAATCTCTATCCGCTGCTCTGCTGTAATGTAGGGTGCGATAATTGCTTGCAATTGCTCCAAGTGATTGGCAGCACGGACAACGTACGAAGTGCGAACCGATTGCAGAAATAAGATGCCTGATATTACGAGCAGAAGCGCGATCGCCAAACTTTTCTTCATATTTGGCTTGTGAGGAACCTCAAGATCATTCGCGCGCTTTTTGTCCCGTCGACGTCGCATCGTGACGGCGACAAGAATTATTCCGACGAAAAACCCAAGAAGTAGTTGGAAGACGATCAAACTGACGCGCTCGTAGTTTCCTTTCGCTATCTCCCGATACATCGCGTCGCTGAGAGCGGTCGAGCCTAGATTCGTTAAGAAAGCAAGTTGTTCGCCAAGCCACAGCACCAATGGTTTGAAAGCGAAGTCCCACAGAGCAGAGCCAAGGATGGCCAAGCTAAGACTTCCGACGATCCAAATTGCACTCTTAGTAAAATTAAATGGACGTTCTGGGTTGTCCGAAGTCATAGGTCAGTTCACCGTTTTTTCCGAAAGATGTTTATCGAAAAGCACGAGCCATCGGACGAATCCGGATCCAGCGCTGACCATCTCGATTGCGAGATCCAATGGTGGTTGCGATGGCTCTTCGGTGCCCTGCTCATGGCGATAGTTATGGCAAGCATCAACCCAGTCGGCGAATGAGCTGACCATCTTACTGGCCGCTCGCTGCGCGACCGCATCAGCTGCATAGAGGGATTGGATTGCGCTCCCAAGGTTCTTCGCGGCATCGGCGGATGTAAGCTTGGGGGCCTTCGCGAACATCAGTCTGTACAGACCCTCTGCAGCGCCGAATACGCCGCGAACTGCCTCTTTCCCGTCCGGGATCGCATTCGAAAGAGCCGACATGCCCTTTTCGAATTCAGTGCGCACGTTCGCGTAGCGGGGGGCTTCAATTGCAGTGATGGTAGCATTTCTATTTGCGGCAAATTCCGCGTCGACTACGAAATGCACTCCACCGCGATCATCGATGCGATAAGAGAGTCGTTCTTCGGAAAAAATGCGCCGCGACGTCACAAGAAAATACTCATTCAGGCGCGGATTCCGCATACCGACCGGGCTCTGACGCTTCAGCGTGAAGTGCCGGTAGATCAAAGTAATTGAGTCCAAAAAATCCGCGGTGCTAAATCGACCCAGCGTTGTGCTCCAGTCGACTCCGTAGTTCAAGACGACGTCGATGCCTAGCTCTGCAACTAAAAACGTACCCAAATCTTCGGCATCTTTGGGGATTGCGGCTATCCAAGCTGCGACCCGTCGCCGTGCGCGAGGGCTGTCCTGCAATAGCTCTTCCCTGCGCAAGTAGACGTGCGAGAACCGTTGTCCTGACTGCTCAGTATCCGACATGAAACTGCTCGTAGCGAGTGGCGCGAATCAACGGCCGATAGTGGCACGCGCGCTCCGCACGCAGCGCGGTCCCGAGAAGCTGTCCGACCTATTCACAGGCTTTGTTGCGCCTCGTGTTGCGTCGAGCCGCTTTGACTGGATTTGATCCCTTGAATTCACGTTTGATTTTGGCGCGACAGGCGCAGCATGACGCGAAAGCGAAAATCAATCTAAGTCATTGATTTTACTGGCGCGCTCGGAAGGATTCGAACCTCCGACCCTCGGAATCGAAATCCGATGCTCTATCCAGCTGAGCTACGAGCGCCCTTGGCCCAAGGATTGGGCCGTAACCGCGAAACACCGGACCGTTGCTGGCGAGCCAGCGCACCGGGCGGCGTTCGGATGGGTTCGAATTAGCAGAGAGGCTGGCCAATAAAAAGCCCTTCCCGCCTCGATCGAGGCGGGTCACAGCCGGCTTGTCACCAGGTTGTGTTGAAGAGGCCGAAATGCGGCTGCTGTGCCACCATCATCGGCCGGCCATACTGTGGCCCACCATACTGCGGCCCACCATACTGCGGCCCACCATACTGCGGCCCACCATATTGCGGGGCCGGATGCGCTCTGGCGACCTTACGCTTCGGCTGAGCCTGGACCTCCGGCTTCTTGGCGGCGTCGGCCTTCGAACCAGGCGTGAACTGGGCGAAGGTCTCGCGCACCCGCGCCTTGGCTGACAGATCGGCCAAGGCCGCCGACTGGGCCTCCTGCACGGGCGGCTGGGGAGCCACAACCGCGGCGGTCTTCACCGCCGGCGCGACAATCGTCGGCTGGCTGGTGTCGAGCACGACGCGCTCAGGCAGGTGCCGATCGGATCGGATTCGGATCAGGGGCTGATCGTTGCTTACGGTCGCAACGGCTTGCGCCACGGGCGCCGCCGGGAAAGCGAAATTCACCGCGAACAACAGTGCAAGCAAAGCTCCACCGACAAAGGTGAAATATCGAAAGATGGGCATTGGCCGCGCTCCGCCCCCCGCATCCCCGCGTGGGCTCTCCGCCTCAACAGGCGATCTGTTAATTTGTTCCTGGCCCAGCCGTTCGGTTCAAATGGCGACGCGAGGTTTTTTCGCCAAGGACCAACAAGGACCAAGGAGGGTAACTTTTCCGCTACCGGAACATTCCGCCGTTAAGCACGGCGTGCTGCAACCAGCGAGCATTTCGCCTGATCGGCATTCACGTTGATGAAGCCGACGGGGATATGCGCATAGGTCTTGCGGCTCTTCATGCTGACCGGATCCGCCAGCACACGGCTGCGGTTGGTGAGATGACTGCCGTCGCGCCGCGCAAACGCGCAGACGATCTCGACATCCTTTACGGCATAGTCATTGTCGTTTCGCAGCGTGAACGTCACCAGGGCTCTCGAGCCAAGGCCGCCGCGGCGCCAGGTCTGCGATGAAATCCTGAGACGACCGAGTTCTGCCAACGCCGGTGCCTGGGCTTCCAAGGCCGGCGACACCGTTGCGGCCGCATCGCCCGAAGGAGCCGCCTCGACGGCCGCCAGCTCCGCCTTCACCGGCTCAGCGCTATTTCCCTTGGACAGAGGCAGCAGCATCCAGACGCCGCAGCCGACAATGATGGCCGCCAGCAGCCACAGCAGGCTGCGGCCAAATGAGACGCTCGCGATTGTCACGGCCCGCGCCACTCGTTCGCCGGTCCCGGCGAAGCGCCCCAATCCGATCCGGTCGAGCCTGGCGTTCATGGTTGCATCACCGATCGCGGCCAAAGCCCATCCAACGACGGACCCGGCCACTGCTTACCTTAATCCGGAAGAGGAACTAAGGTTCCCGCGCAGTTGCGAATCGGCAAGGACGGTGGCGATCACCGCCCGCGGCCGCTAACATGCGCGGCAACATCGCAAAGGCCCGTTGGGAGAATTGAAATGCCAGACGTCACTTGGGATCACGTCCATCTGCGCAGCCCCGATCCGGAGGCCACGGCGGCCTGGCTGCGGGACATCCTCGGTGGCGAGATCGTGCACGCGCCGGGACGGATCGACGTGAATCTGGGCGGCGCCAGGATCTTCATCGCGCCACTCGAGGGCGACAACGCCGTCAACCCGCCGCCTCCGCACCCACATCAGGGTCTCGATCATTTTGGCCTGACGGTGAAGGACATCGATGCCGTTGCGGCCGAGATCAAGGCCAAGGGCGTCACGTTCACGCGCGAGCCGACCACGATCCGGCCCGGCGTGCGCATCTGCTTCATCCGCGGCCCCGAAGGCATCTCGATCGAGCTGCTCGAACGCGACAAGAAATATACCTGACGCGGCGAGCGCCCTCACCAGACGCGACACGCCGCCGCCGGCGCGGCTACGTCATGCTGCCGGGCATGAAGCAGCGGATGCTGACGCCCATGTAGCCGTAGATCGGCCATACCATGGTGCGCCCCACCCGGTTGGGCTCGGAGATCACGGCCTCCTCGGGAACGTCGACCCAGACGAGTTCCTGCGGCTGCCCTTCGAGCCTGGAGCCATAGCGCGGGAGACGGACACGATAGTGCCCGTCCTTGCTGTCCCAGTCGGTGTCCGAGAGCGCCGAACCGTCGGCATCGGAGCAGCACGGCCCCTTGCCGCTGCGCAGGCCGTCGAACCAGGCCTTCAGATCGGCATTGGTGTTGACGAACTGGCCGCGGTCGCGCGCATGGCCGATGGGGGCTGCGAGTGCAACCAGGACCAGGGCACCTGCCAGTCTTGCCCAGTATGTTACGCTGCCGGAACACCGTTGTTCGCTTTTGCAATTCGTAGGACGCGCACTGTACAGACGCGGCTCATCGCCGCCGGAATTGATCCAGTTGCTCATCGTCTTGCTCCAGCACCCCGCGGCCAGTGCAACAATTGTTATGCATTTCGCGGGCCAACCCTGATTCGCAGGCGGCCGGCCTCGCCCCGTCATCAGACCGTCATGACGGCGTCACGCACAAGCCGGGACAACTACGGCTCGCGGCGGCAACTTCCCGTGGCCGGCCGGCAAACTGCCGCGTTGCGCGAGAGAATGCGCTTTGGCATAAAAGCGGGACCGGTTACGCCATTGGGCGATGGCGGCCGGCCTGCGGGACGTTATGAAAAACGGTCTCTATTCGATTCACGTGACCCTGCTCGATGGTCGAGCCGGCAAGGGCAGCGGCGTGATCCTTTTTCGCGACGGCAAGATCCTTGGCGGCGATGCCTACCTCTATTACACCGGCAGCTACGTGGTGAAGGACGACACCACCTTCAAAGGCGAGGTGCTGGTGCAACGACACACTTCGCCGCGAGGCGACGACAATCCGCTGTTCGGCGGTCCTGCTCCCGTCGGTATCGGCGTCAGCGGCACCTACACGGACACGCGCGCGGAAATGACGGGCACGGCGCTGGTCGGCAAGGCCAGCCTGATCTTCGGCGCAACGCTGCACAAGCTCGCCGAGGCTGATTAGAGCATGATCCGGAAAAGTGTGCTGCGGTTTTCCGAAAAGATCATGCTCAAACAATAGAAGCTACTCCGCAGCCTGCTCCAGCGGCGCCGTGCGCGGCAGGATGATCTGGATGCGGGTGCCGCTGCCCGGTTCGGAATCGAGATCGAGCCGCCCGCCGAGCCGGTTGGTGACGATGCTGTAGACGATATGCAGTCCAAGTCCCGTGCCGCCCTGGTCGCGCCGCGTCGTGAAGAACGGATCGAAGGCACGGCGACGGACGTCGAGCGACATGCCGCAGCCATTGTCCGAGAAGATGATCTCGACATTGTCCTTGCCGGACTCCCGAACCTGGATGTCGATGGTCCCCGGCCGCCCGTCCGGAAAAGCGTGCGCCACCGAATTGAGAAACAGATTGGTCAGCACCTGGCCGTACGGGCCCGGATAGCTGTTCATGGTCAGATCGGGCTGGCACTCGACATTGAGCGTCAGATTGTGCTTTCGCAGGCCCGGCCTCAGGCTCATCACGACCTGCTCGGTGAGGTCGCCAAGATCGAAGCTGCGCTGATCCGAATAGTTGCGGTCGGCGGCGACTTGCTTGAACGACTGGATCAACTCGGCGGCGCGGTTGAGATTGGAGACGAGCTGCGAGGATGCGTCGCGGCTGGTGTTGAGGAAGTCGTTGAGCGTGGAGCGGCGCAGCTCGCCGCGCTCGACCTCGGCGGTGAACATCGCGGTCTTGCGCTCCAGCGCGGAGGCGACCGTGAGGCTGATGCCGACGGGATTGTTGACCTCGTGCGCGACGCCGGCGACGAGGCGCCCGAGCGCGGCGAGCTTCTCGGCCTCGATCAGCGAGGCCTGGGTCTCGCGCAGATTGCGCAGCGCGGTCTCGGCGGACTCCTTGGCCTTGCGCATCTCCTGCTCACCGCGCTTGCGCTCGCCGATGTCGAGCGCCACGGTGACGATCCGCTCGATCTCGCCCTCGGCATCGAGCAGCGGCAGCTTGTTGACCAGCCATTGCCGCATGTTGCCGGAGGAGTCCTTGTACTCCTCTTCATAGAAGCCGAGCCCCTTGCGGATGCTGAGCACGCGCTTGTCGTTCTCGTCGGTCTTGGCCGCGCCATAGCGCGACATCAGGTCGGCCGTGGTGCGGCCGAGCGCGTCGCCGGGTTCGATGCCGAAGATGCCGGCCATGTAGCGGTTCATCAGCACATAGCGCAGGTCGCGGTCCTTGACGTTGATCACCGCGGGCACGGTATCGATGACCTGCTGGAGCAAGCGCCGGCCTTCGGCGATGGCGTCTTCCGCCCGCTTCTGGTCGGTGATGTCGCGCAGCGTGCCCTCATAGCGGACGATGTTGCCCGCTTCGTCGCGCACGCCGGTGGCGCTGTCGGAGAGCCACAGGATGTTGCCGCTGCGCTGGCGCACCTGGTACTCGAACTCGCGCACCATGCCGTCGCGCGCCATCAGCCGCTGGTATTCGACGCGTGCCTCGGGATGGACGTAGATGGTGTGGGCGATGTCGTTGATGCTGTCGATGAGGTGCTGCGGGCTGTCATAGCCCATCATCCGCGCCAGCGCCGGATTGGCGTTGAGCAGATCGCCGGCCGGCGTCGTGACGTAGATGCCGTCGACCGAGCCCTCGAACAGCTTTCGGTAGCTCTCTTCGGCGAGGCGCTGCTCGGTGAGCGCGCGCACCGCGGCCTCGCGCGCCGTGTCGGCTTCCTCCAGCGCGCGGCGGAACACTTCGGCTGCGCGGGCGATGTCGCCGATCTCGTTGTCGAGGTCGGCCGAGGGGATCGAGGTGTCTTTCCGGCCCGCCGCAAGCGCGCGGATAGAGCGGGCGATCTGGGCGAGCGGGCGCACCGTCCTGCGCACCACGAACAACGCCGCGGCGATACCGATCAGAACTCCGATGGTGCCGAGCACGATGCTCTGCCATCGCGCTTCCGTCAGCGTCCGGGCAAAGTCGCGCGACAGCACGTGGCCGCGCCGGTCGCTGACTTCGCGCAGCAATTCGGTGACGCGACCGATCAGCCGCCCCTCGGTTCCCAGCACCTCGCGGTCGATGTCGGCGATCTGCCGCTCGCGAACGGCCACGGCCATGATGGCCTCGGCATAATCGTTCACCGCCGATTTCAGCCTGGCATCGCCAATGTTCAGGGCCCGCATGTTCTGCGCGGCCTGCTGCGCCGCGGACGGGTTGCGCGCCAGCAGCCCGAGCGCGATCCGGCTCTGCGCCTCCGACAGGCGCGAGGCCAGCTCACGGTCGGCGGCACCGGAGACAGCCACATCGAACTGTTCGCGCAGCGGCGGCAGGCCGGCGAGCAGCTGGGCGCGGCGATCGATCAGGGTCGATATCCGCTCGAGGCCGTTGCGATAAGTCGCAAGCCGCTCGGTGACCCCGTCGATCATGTCCTGTTGCTCGGGCGCGAGCTCGATGCGGGTCTTCTTCAGGATGTCGCTGAGCGTCGAGGCCGCCTCGCCCACCTGCTTGAACTGGATGCCGGCGCCGGGATCGGTGACGAAGTCGCGCGCGGCAAGCCGCAACTCGTTCATGCGGCGATCGATGTCCTCGGCGAGGTCGCCGACGCTCTGGAGCCGCTGCAGCTCGGCGAAGGTGGTGTCGATGTGCCGGATCGCGATCACGCTCGCGGTCGACGTGACGATGATCACCGCCAGCACCAACAGGAAGCTGCCGAAAGTGAGCTGGCCGATGGAGAGCGAGAATGTTCGCTTTTTCTCAGGGGTCGGCGTCAATTCGGCGGACATTGGGCTTTGAGGGACCGGGATATTGGAGGCCCAATATACGACGTATTGCGGCCCCGGGGAAACATGCCTCGGGCCGCCGATTATCCTTAATATTGTGGGCTCGGAGCCCCCTTCCCCCGATCTATGACGGTTTGACGCTTGCCTGCCTCCGGGCCGGGATCGTCATGGCGGCGACGCCGAGGACGACGCAGGCAAGCCCGATCCAGGCGGTCCGGCTCAGGCTCTCGCCGAGGAAGGCGACGCTGATGGCAACCCCGATCGGCACCCGCAGATAGGCCTGTGCGGTGGTGCCGACCGAGCCCAGGGTCTGGATCAGGCGGAAATAGATCGCAAACGCCGCGGCCGTCGAGAACACGGCGAGCGCGAGCAGCGCCAGCAGCGAACTCGGCGACGGTGACAGCGTCCAGGGCTGCTCGACCACGAGCGAGGCCGGGATCAGGACCGCCGCCCCCGCCAGCAGCGAGCCGGCTGCAGGCGCCATCGGATCGAGGCCTTTGAAGCTGCGGCCGAAGATCGCGGCGCAGGCGTAGCAGATGGTGGCGGCGACGATGGCCGCCTCCGCAATGATCCCGCTGCCCATGTCATGGAAGGCATCGACGCCGACGATCAGCAGGATGCCGGCCATGCCGGCGACCACGCCGAACAGCTTTCGCGGTGTCGTCGCCTCGTGGTGAGTGACGACCGCCGTGAGCAGGAAGGTGAAGATCGGGCCCGCCGAGTTGAGGATGGTGGCGAGCGCGGCATCGACATGGCGCTCGCCCCAGGCGATCAGCGTCCAGGGGATGACGCTGTTGAGCACGGCCTGGAAGGCGAAGCGCTGCCAGGTCGCGGCGTCCGTGGGCATCCTGATGCCGCGCGCCCACATCACGACGAGCAGCAGGAGGCCCGCGATCGTGGTCCGCGCCGCGATCAAGGTAATCGGGGAGATCGTGGCGACGCCAAGCTTGATGAAAGTGTAGGAGCCGCCCCAGAGCGTTGCGAGCGCGACCAGGAGCGCCAGCTCGACGGCGATATTGGTGTCCTGCCGGCTGTCCATTTCGCGCGCCCCGTCCCGTTGTCAGGGACGGAACCTAGCGCGTCCGCGGTCGCAGATAGTTCGTTACGTGTCGAAGTGTATTAGCCCACCGCCCCGACCTCGAACACCTCACCGTCATAGCCGGCTTCGCGGGGGATGCGCAGCTGGCGGCCGGTTTCGGTCTTGGTCATGACGGGCATCACCGTGACGATCGACATGCCGCGGGCATGGTCCAGGGCGGTGCCCACGCTGCCCTGCTTCGCAAGGCGAATCAGGTTGCGCGTGGTCGGGAATGGCAGCTTGAAACGGCCACTCTCGCCGCCCTCCACCGCCTCGCGCGGTGAGACCCAGATCGAATCGGTCGACTCCCTTCCGTCATGGGCGCCGAGCTGGTCGGGTGGCGCGGCGGCAAGGAAGAACCAGGTATCGAAACGCTTGGGCATGCCCTCCGGCGTGATCCAGTGCGCGTAAGGCACCAGCGTCTCGAGCGCGAGCTGAAGGTTGTTGTCGACCAGGATGCTCAGGAAGCTGACCTTGTGCTCGTTGAGCGCGACGCGGTGCTTGTCGGCGATCTCGCCGGCACGCCTGGCATCGACAGGCGCGCCCGTCCCCTTTGACCGCGCCAGCAGGATGCCGCTCTCCTCAAAGGTCTCGCGGATCGCAGCGATGCGAAAACCGCGATCCGCCTCGCTGAGGCCTTCACCGCCCGAATACAGGTCGGAGCGCGCGACGATCTCGTTGTCGCCGGCATCGACGCTGCCGCCGGGAAACACCAGCGCGCCCGAGTTGAACTCGATCTGATGATGGCGGACCATCATGAAGACTTCGATTTCGCCGCGGCCCTTGCCGTCGGCCTTGGCGCCATCGCGCAGCAGGAGGATCGTCGACGCCGGACGTGATGCTGATGTTTCGGCCATCCAACTAACCTGCGGCGCTGGATTGCGGGCCGAGATTGGCGCGCTTGTCGACACGGGCAACGCGCGACAGCAGGTACTCGACCTCCGCCTTCGCCGTCGCCGTGATGGTCGCGCCGGGCTTACGCTGGGCGCTGGAGGCGATGATGCCGCGCTTCTGCAGCACGTATTTGCGGATGGTCAGGCCGACGCCGGGCTGCTGCTCGTAGCGGATCAGCGGCAGATGCGCGTCGAACAAATCATGCGCGGCATCGCGCTTGCCGGCCTTGGAGAGGTTCACGACGTCGATCAGAAGCTCCGGGAAGGCGTAGCCGGTCATGGCGCCGTCGGCGCCGCGCTCCATCTCGAAGTCCAGGAACGTGCCGCCATTGCCGCAGAGAATCGAGAGCGGACGGAGCGAACCGTCCTTCTGGAAGCCGCGCAGCGTCGTGATCTTCTCCAGGCCCGGCCAGTCCTCGTGCTTGAGCATCACGCAATTCGGATTGTCCATGACGATCTTGCGGATCACGGCGGGGGTGAACACCACCGAGAGCGTCAGCGGATAGTCCTGCAGCACCCAGGGCACATCCGGCCCGATCGCTTCGGCCGCCTGCTTGAAATAGCCGACGATCTGGTCATCGGTGCGAAGCGACGGCGGCGGCGCGATCATGACGCCGGCCGCGCCGGCATCCATCGAGGCCTTGGCCAGCGAGCGCATGGTGGCAAAGCCGGGCGCGGAGACGCCGACGATTACCTGCATCTTCTTGGCGCGCTTGACGAAGCGCACTGCCACCTGCTCGGCCTCGGCCGCGTCCAGCTTTGGCGCCTCGCCGAGGATGCCCAGCACCGTGACGCCGTCGCAGCCGACCTCCTCGTAGAAATCGGTCAGGCGGTCGATCGAGCGCTCGTCGATCCGGCCGTCGTCGTGGAACGGCGTCGGCGCGATTGCGAAGGTGCCCTTGGCGTCGGCGGTCAGTTTCATAAGTCCAATATCCCTTTGTTCGTCATTCCGGGGCGATGCGTGATCATCGAACCCGGAATCTCGAGGTCCCGGGTTCGCGCTTCGCACGCCCCGGGACGACCATGGCTAAAACCGCCGCGCCCCCATCTTGATCTGCTCCTCGGAGAAGAAGATCTCCTTGGCGTGATCGGCGATGTCCTGGGCCTTCCAGCCCGTGTGCGGCGGTTTCCAGCCTTCCATTTCCATCATCCGCATCTCGCGCACGCCGCGGGGCCCGGACACGCCCAGCACCTTGCCGGTCTGGTCGCCCGACAAGTCGCTGACCATGTATAGCACGGCCGGCGCGATGCCGTCCGGCCCCAGCGCCGCCCCCGGGTTCTCCTTATAGCGGGGCAGGTCTGCGGTCATGCGGGTCAGGGCGCCGGGGGCGAGCGTCCAGATCCGGATGTTGTACTTGCGGCCCTCGATCGCCAGCACGTTGGACAGGCCCCAGATGCCGCCCTTGGCCGCGCCGTAATTGGTCTGGCCGAAATTGCCGATCAGCCCTGAGGTCGAGGCGGTGTTGACGATGACGCCGCCGCCATTTTCCCGCATCCAGCGAAACACCGGCATAGTGCAACAAAAGGTGCCCTTCAGATGCACCTTGATGACCTTGTCCCAGTCGGACTCGGAAGCCTTATGAAAGGTCTGGTCGCGCAAGATGCCGGCATTGTTGACCAGGATGTCGGCGCGGCCGAAGTGCTTGATGGCGTCGTCGAATACCGACTGGCCGCCCTCCATGGTGGAGATGTCGGCGCCGTTGGCGACCGCCTTGCCGCCCTCGGCCTTGATCGAGTCCACCACAAGCTGCGCCATCGACTTGTCGGCGCCGGATCCGTCGCGGGGGCCACCGAGATCGTTGACGACGACCGAGGCCCCTTCGCGCGCAAACAACTTCGCGTAGGCCTCACCGAGCCCCCCGCCTGCACCCGTGATCAGCGCGACCTTGCCGTCGAGTAGTCCCATGGTGGCTTCTCCCTGTTTTGTTTTTATCGTGTCCCGGACGCGATGCAGCGTGAAACGATGCGTCGCAGAGCCGGACCCAGTTCTTTGTTGCGGCTCTGGGCCCCGGCTCTGCAGCGCACCGCGAAGGCGCGCTGCGCTGCGTCCGGGGCACGAGACTGCGCTAACCCAGCACCGTCTTGCCGTTCTTGATCACGGTGACGCCGCGCGCGTCCACCTTGGCTTCGAACGAGATCGTGTTGCCGTCCTTCCAGAGGTCCATGGTCACGGTCTCGCCGGGATAGACCGGCGAGGAGAACCGCGCCACGTGCTGGCGGAAGGCGCTCGCGTCGTAGTCGGCATAGGTCTGCAGCACGCCGCGGCAGGTGATGCCGTAGGTGCACATGCCGTGCAGGATCGGACGCGGGAAGCCGGCCTTCTTGGCAAACTCCGGATCGCTGTGCAGCGGGTTGCGGTCGCCGCAGAGGCGATAGACCAGCGCCTGGTCGGGACGCGTGGTGATGTCGATGGTCGTGTCGGGGCTGCGCGAGGGGATCTCGTGCGGATCGGGCTGGGTCAGGCTCGGCCCGCCGAAGCCGCCGTCGCCGCGAGCGAAGCGCGAGGCGACGAGGGTCGCAAGCTTCTCGCCCTTCTCGTTCTTGAGCACGGTCTGGTGGGCGATGACGACGCCCTTGTCCTTGCCCTTGTCGTAGACTTCGACGACGGAGGAGTCGGCGGTGATACTGGCGGCCACCGGCAGCGGCTGGTGGAAGGTGATGTCGCGCTCGCCGTCGACCACCATGACGCGGTTGAGATTCATCTCGCCGGGACCTGCGCCCCACGCGGCGACGGACGCAAACGTCGGCACCACCTTGAGCGGCCGCGGCGTCAGCGTGCCCTCGTTGACGAAAGCGAGCTCCTTCTCGTCCATCGGATCGGCGCCGAGCCCGATGCCATAGGCGTAGAGCATCACCTCGCGATCGCTGTAGGCGTATTTCTGGCCGAGGTTTTTGAGGCCTTTCAGTTCGTCGTATCTGGCGGACATTTTTTTGGTTTCCTCTCCGGATTCTTATGCGCCGCTGCCAGTCGAAGTGCCCTCTCCCCTTGTGGGAGAGGGCTGCGAGAGCCGTGCGGCAAACTCGTTTGGGTGAGGGGTTGGCTCCTCGGCAAAAAGTCTCTCTGGGGAGAGAACCCCTCATCCGGCGCTTTGCGCCACCTTCTCCCACAAGGGGAGAAGGAAGAAAGCAATCAGGCCACCGTGAAGAACGGCAGCGGTGCGCCGTCGGTCGGCTTGAACACCACCTTCACCTTCTGGCCGATCTTCAGCTTCTCGAGATCGCAGTCGACGAAGTTGGTCTGCACCGACGGCCCCTCCTTCAGCGTGACGTAGCCGATCGCGTAAGGGCCGGTCGGCGATTTCCGCATCAGGCTCCAGGTGTAGATCGTGCCCTCGCCCGAAGCTTCCTCCCACACCGTCTTGTCCGAATAGCAGAACGGGCAGATCGAGCGCGGGAAGTAATGCGCTTCGCCGCACGCCGTGCAGCGCTTGATCATGAACTTGCCCTGCTTCGCCGCATCCCAGAACGCCGCGGTCTCGGGGTTCGTCACCGGAGCCGGATATTTCTTTGCATCTACCATCACACGCGCTCCAGAATGGCCGTCGAGGCGGCGTGGCGAACGCCCAGGAGGCCGCCGGTGCCGTGGGCGATGGCGAGATCGCAGTTCTTGACCTGCACCTTCGGATGCGCTTCGCCGCGCAGCTGCCTGACAGCCTCGATGATCTTGGTCATGCCGCCGCGGTTGACGGGATGGTTGCTGCAGAGGCCGCCGCCGTCGGTGTTGAACGGCAGCTTGCCGACGCCCGAGATCAGATTGCCGTCGGCGACGAACTTGCCGCCCTCGCCCTTCTTGCAGAACCCGAGGTCCTCGAGCTGCATCAGCACCGTGATGGTGAAGCTGTCGTAGATCGAGGCGTATTTGATGTCCTTCGGCGTGATGCCGGCTTCCTCGAACGCGCGCGGGCCGGACCAGATGCCGGCGGAGTACGTGAGATCGAGATCCTTGCCGCCGCGCGGGCCCTTCATCGCCTCGCCATGACCGATCAGCTTGACCAGTGGCTTCTTCAGGCTCTTGGCGATCTCGGGCGTGGTCACGATCAGCGCGCCGCCGCCGTCGGAGACGACGCAGCAATCCATGCGATGCAGGGGATCGGAGATCATCGGCGAGTTAAGGACGTCCTCGACGGTGACGACGTCCTTGAGCATCGCATGCGGATTGTATTGCGCGTGATGCGAGGCTGCGACCTTGATCCAGGCGAGCTGCTCCGAGGTGGTGCCATAGTCGTGCATATGGCGCATGGCACACATGCCGTAGGCATTGTGCGTGGTCGCGCCGTAAGCGGACTCGAAATCGAGCTCGGCGCCGGCCGCGCGCGGCGGCATCGCGCCGGTGCGCGGCTTGCCGGCCAGCGTGATCAGCGCGATCGAGCACTTGCCCGCCGCGATCGCCTCAGCGGCATGGCCGAGATGGATGATGTAGGAACAGCCGCCGGTCTCGGTGGAATCGATGTGGCGGAGTTTCTTGGTGTTCAGGCCGAGATAATCGACCATCGGCCAGGCGCCGCCGGGCGCATCGCCCGCGCAGAAATAGCCGTCGACGTCGTCCTTACTGATCCCGGCATCCTCGATCGCGCCCTTGGCGACCTCGGCGTGGAGCTGGGCGGTGGATTTGTCCGGCGCATGCCGGGTCGGGTGTTCGTAGATCCCGGCAATGTAGGCCTTGCCCTTGATGGTCAAACTTCAGGTCTCCGCTGGCGTTTCTTCTTGGCTCTTTTTTCTGAACCGCGGTGGCCCTGTTGGCAAGCGCGGAAATATTCCGCCCCGCGAGAGGGCTGCGGTTCGGCGCAAGTGGGGTATGTTCTGGTGTCCCGGACGCGCTGCAACGCTTCAGCGTTGCTGCGCAGAGCCGGGACCCATGCGGCCGCGTTTTCGTTGCGAGATGGGCCCCGGCTCAGCAGCGCATCACTTCGTGCTGCGCAGCGTCCGGGGCACGAGACCTTGTCCTGCAGACACGCCCCCGCATTCTCGCAGCATGTTTCGCCCGAGCTTTGCTTCCGTCTCGCTCCCTCCATGAACAGAGGGCGCAGGGAAGACCGGGTGCCGGCTGGGCACCCACGGTCCGCTGTGCGCGAATTGCGCGAAGAACAGATGCACAGCGGCATACAGGTGAAGCCCAACATCCGGCCTTCCCTGCGCAGTGGCTTTACGGCTTATGTCGCGCTCTCCCCGGGGAGCGATGCACTATTGCCCCCGTCGCCTTGCGAGCGATCGCAAGACTTGACGCACAGACCCCGGGCGTCAGGACCACACGATTTTGCCGTACGCGAGACCGCGCCCGTCGTGCACGAGACAATCGCCCGCGCGACGCAGCCCGCGTCCACCGCCACTCACCCCGCGTTTCGTGACGATCGCGATACGCCCCTCTGACTGGGATGAGGTGGCCGATCGATACGACAATTCCGAATTTCGGTAAAGTGGAATGTTTTTGCGCGTGCGGATTGACCCACAGCGTGGGTGTTTTGCCCGATGGGCAATACAAGGGGTGGTGTCGCAGTCGTAGGGTGGGCAAAGCGACAGCGTGCCCACGTCTACCGGACCGTGGGCACGGCGCTGTGCGCCTTTGCCCACCCTACGACCCTACGAGACCTTGCGCCGTCCCAACCAGTTGCCTTCCGTCAGGTCGGGCTGTGCGGCACGGGCTTCAGCGGATGCCTCCGCAGCCCAGGGAAAATGCCCGTCGCGATCGGGGTACACGACTTGCAGGCATTCGAACTCGTCATTGCCGTAGAACCATCTGCTCCATCCGAGATGCGAGCGGTAGTGCTGCAACGCCACCGGAAGGAGCATGGCGGCGCCATTCTGAAACAGCGCATCGGTGGGCTCGCCGACCGGCGGTCGCCGTCCTGCGTCGAGTTCGTGGTAGATCGTCCAGAACGTATCCTGGGCGGTCTGTTGCCCCATTGAAAACACGATCATCTCCGGAAACCTGAACTTGAGCCAGAAGCCGGTCGTGTAGGCGAAGCCCGGTCCTTCGCCATCGGGGAAGACATGCGTGCCGAACCAGCCGTGATTGCGAACTTTCTCGACGAAATTCTGCTCGTGCTTATCGAGCCGATCGGGAGGCGCATCAAGGGCTGTGAACATTGCTCGCTCGTCCGATACGACGGGTGACAGACTCTTCGCTACGAGGCGGTGCTCGGGCGCGCGCGATAACGGAACGCGGTCAGCCCGGCCATTATCAGGCCCAAGACAAAAAAAACAGCGCCTCCCTTCACGCCAAAACTGTCTTGGTGTTGGCGCTCGGCCGCGTCGTCGACGATCAGGGGCCGCGCATCCGATCTGCCCGTGAGATAGCGGATCCTGGTCTGCCTGACGGTCTGGACGCCGTTGCGCGTGATCTGCCGCCAGAAGGCCGGGCTGATATGGGTCGGTCCGTAGGTCTGCTGTCGTCCGCTCTTGTCGGTCCACGCCAGCGCAACGAGATAGCTCGCGGCCTCGCCGGCCTTGTTCACCTCGCCGTAGGCGCGGGTAACATCGGCAGTGGCTTCATCGCCATGGGCGAGGATCTCATTCAACGTGCTTTGCTCAATGTAGGAGTTCACCAGCATGTAGCCGCCGAATGGAAGCATCACAGCAGTCAGAGTCCCGAGGATGTAAGGAAAGGGACGCCTTGCTCCGGCGGCGATCGTCGCGCTCCCCGGCCCGCCGCGACGCGCCGACCATGCCTGCCATCCGATCACGAGCATCACGAGCACGGCGCAAACGCCCGCTCCCGCCGCCAAGAACCTGGACGTGGACCGGATATGGCTCAGATGGTCGTCGAGATCTTCGACAATGACCGGAAGCGATGAATCGTCGTCAACAGCCTGAATGGGAATCGTCAGGAGCTTGAGCTGATTGCCAACCATGATCCGCGCCGCATAGGCAGCACTGACCGCTATGCCCGTGCGCTCGCGCTGAACGCCATCCCTGCCGGTCCACTGCAATCCGATCGACAGATTTTCGTCGACATAGCGCGGCCAGCCGCCGTCAAACACGAACGGAAACCGCGGCGAGACGGCTTTGGCCGAAATGATCTTGCCGGTGGTGCCATAGCCATCGCGCATGACGCGTTCAATGGCATGCTGATTCCAGAACATCCCCAACGCCGCCAACACACCGACGGCCAAAAACAGAATCAACACAGTGCGCAATGACATCGATCATCGCCCCGCATAGCGCACGGCGCGCATCGCCCGGCGCGCTTCACTATCGCAAGTTGCTGATATCGCGCGGCCACAACTCTTGTCAAACGGATGAATTGTCGTCCGTTGCCGTAGGGCGGATTAGCCGAAGGCGTAATCCGCCGTATTGGGCAACGGAAGTGGCGGATTACGCTTCGCTAATCCGCCCTACAGCACCTACGGAACCGCCCTACTCCGCCGCGATCTGCCTCGGCGCGGGCGGCGGGTTGGCGAGATCTGCGGCGAGCTGGGCGTAACGCATCTTTGCGTCCGCGACAGCTTTCTCCTTCACCGGGCCGTAGCCGCGGATGCGGTCGGGCAGCGACAGCAGTTCCACGGCGGTGTCGATCGTCACCGGCGACAACAGGCCGAGCACGGTGGCGACGTCCTTCTCGTAGCCTGCGATCAAATCACGCTCGAGCTTGCGGTCGGCGCTGCGGCCGAAGATGTCGAGCGGCGTTCCGCGCAGGAATTTGAGTTTCGCCAGCACGCCGAAGACGTTCAGCATCCAGGGGCCGAAGGCGCGCTTCTTCGGACGTCCCAGCGCGTCGAGGCCGCCGCCGAGGATCGGCGGCGCAAGGTTGAAGTTGAACTTGAAGTCACCCTCGAACTGGTCGCGGAGCTGCTGGGCGAAGGCGCCGTCGGTGTAGAGGCGCGCGACTTCGTATTCGTCCTTGTAGGCCAGCAGCTTGGCGTAGTTCACTGCGACCGCGCGCGGCAACGCATCGCCATAACCGCCCTTCACCGCGGCGTCGCGCACCTGGTCGATCAGCCTGCGATAACGCTTGGCGAGACGGCTGTTCTGATAGGCCGCGAGGTGCTTGGCGCGGTGCTCGATGACTTCATCGAGCGTCATGGCCTCCAGCGTCTTGGGCGCGGCGACCTGGTCCGTGCCCTTCAGCATGTCGGCAAGACGCGCGGGATCGGCGACCGCGAGGCGTCCGAGGCGGAAGGCCTCCTTGTTCATCTTGATCGAGACGCCGTTGACCTCGATCGCCTGCTCGATCGATTCCGCCGACAGCGGGAACAGGCCCTTCTGATAGGCGTAGCCCATCATCATCATGTTGGTGGCGATGCTGTCGCCGAGCAGCTGCTCGGCCGGCTTGGTGAAATCGAAGAAGGCCGAGTCCTTGTGCAGCGCGGTTTCCAAGAGCCCATTCAGCTTGCGGGTCTGGAAATTGAAGTCGCGGTTGAGGACGAAATCGGCGGTCGGAATGACGTGGCTGTTGATGATGCCGCGGGTCCGGGTGGAATCGCAGAGCGAGATCGTGTCCTTGGCGACCGCGACCACCTCGTCGGCGGCGAGCACGAGATCGGCCGTGCCGGTGACGATGCGCGAGCAGGTCACTTCCGCGGGGTGATCCGACAGGCGGACATGGCTGAGCACCGCCCCGCCCTTCTGTGCAAGGCCCGACATGTCGAGGATCATCGAGGCCTTGCCCTCGATATGGGCGGCCATGCCGAGCAGCGCGCCGATGGTGAGAACGCCGGTGCCGCCGACGCCGCCGACCGCGATGTTATAGGGCTTGTCGAGTGTCGGCCGCGACGCCGGCTCGGGCGGCGCACCGATATCGACAAGCTCAGCCGGCGCGCGGTGGCGTGGCTTGCCGCCATCGACGGTGACGAAGGACGGGCAAAAGCCCTTCAGGCACGAATAGTCCTTGTTGCAGGAGGACTGGTTGATGGCGCGCTTGCGGCCGAACTCCGTCTCCAGCGGCTCGACCGAGATGCAGTTCGACTGCACCGAGCAATCGCCACAGCCTTCGCAGACCGCAGGATTGATCATGACGCGGCGTGCCGGATCTTCCATCAGGCCGCGCTTGCGGCGGCGGCGCTTTTCGGCCGCGCAGGTCTGCACGAACACGATCGCCGATGTGCCCTTGTGTTCCCGGCACATCTTCATGACGTTTTGCAGCTCGTCGCGATGATAGAGCTTCACGCCCGGCGCGATGGTGCTGGCCGGATAGGCATCGGGCGCCTCCGAGACAAGATAGATTTCGCGGATGCCTTCGGCGTGGAGCTGATGGGTGATCTGCTGCGGCGAGAGATCGCCGTCATGGCGCTGGCCGCCGGTCATGGCTACCGCGTCGTTGTAGAGGATCTTGTAGGTGATGTTGGTCTTGGACGCCACCGCCTGGCGGATGGCGAGAAGGCCCGAGTGGAAATAGGTGCCGTCGCCGAGATTGGCGAAAATGTGGTTCTCGTTGGTGAAGGGTGCGATGCCGACCCACGGCACGCCCTCGCCGCCCATATGCGTAAAGGTCTCGGTCGAGCGGTCCATCCACAGCGCCATGAAGTGGCAGCCGATGCCGGCGAGCGCACGGCTGCCTTCGGGGACCTTCGTCGAGGTGTTGTGGGGACAGCCGGAGCAGAAATACGGAGTGCGGGAGACAGGTGCGACCGCCTGCATCTGGCTCGCCTGACGGCCGTTGAACCAGTCGGCCTTGGCGCGGAGCATCGAAGCGATCTCGGGGTTGAGATCGAGCTTGAGAAGTCGCTCGGTAAGCGAGGTCGCAAGCGAGGCAACGCTGAGCTCGGCGGCGAAGGTCAAAAAGCGCTTGTCGTGCTCGTCCATCTTGCCGACGATGCGCGGGCGCACGTCGTCGCGCCAGTTGAACAACACCTGCTTGACCTGGTTCTCGACGATCTCGCGGCGCTCTTCAACGATGAATATCTCTTCGAGGCCGACGGCGAATTCATGCACGCCTTCCGGCTCCAACGGCCAGGGCATGCCGATCTTGTAGAGGCGAAGGCCGATCTTGGCAGCGACCTCTTCGGTGACGCCGAGCTCGCGCAGCGCCTGACGGACGTCCTCATAGCTTTTGCCTGACGCCATAATGCCGAAACGGGCGTTCGGCGAATCCATGGTGATGCGGTTGACCTTGTTGGCGCGCGCAAAGGCGATCGCGGCAAAGCCCTTGTAGTCCTGCAGGCGGCGGTCCTGCTCGAAGCGGTCGTCGGGCCAGCGCAGATTGAGTCCGCCTTGCGGCATCTCGAAATCGGTCGGAATGATGAACGGCTTCATCTCGTCGGTAAGGTCGATCTCGGCGGTGGTCTCCACCGTCTCCGTGATCACCTTCATGCCGACCCAGCAGCCCGAATAGCGCGACATCGCGATGCCGAGCAGGCCCATCTCGATCATCTCGTGGATGCTCGAGGGATAGAGATACGGCATCAGCGCCGACATGAAGGCGTGGTCGGACTGATGCGGGACGGTCGAGGATTTTGCGCCATGGTCGTCACCGGCGAGACACAGCACGCCGCCGTTCTTGGCCGAGCCTGCGGCATTGCCGTGGCGGAACACGTCGCCGCAGCGATCGACGCCGGGGCCCTTGCCGTACCAGATGCCGACCACCCCGTCATATTTCGCGCCGGGCGAGAGGTTAAGCTGTTGCGAGCCCCAGACGGCGGTGGCCGCCAGATCCTCGTTCACGCCGGGCTGGAACTTAATGTTGTACTGTTCGAGATGCTTGCGGGCGGCAAAGAGCTGCTGGTCGTAGCCGCCGAGCGGCGAGCCGCGATAACCGGAGATGAAGCCCGCGGTGTTGAGCCCCGCTGCACGGTCGCGCCGGATCTGGGCCATGGGCAGGCGGACCAGGGCCTGGATGCCCGTGGTGAAGACGTGTCCGGTTTCCTGCGTGTATTTTTGATCGAGACTGATCGGACCCTGGTTGATTCCCATGCTGTCCTCTTTATCGCCCTATACAGGTCTTGCCGACTTAAGCCGTTGCCTTCCCGTTGTTTTTAGCTAGGGCGGGCCGACCGGTTTCGCCACTCTATGTCGGATATTTCAGGATCCGCATCACAAATCTGGACCAAAGGGAGCGCCGGGTAAAAATCGCAATTTCGTGGCCTGAAACACGTTGGGCATTTTCAATTTGTGTCACCATACCCCCACTGTGGCGAAATGAACTGATGCCCCGGTCGTGCCGGGTGCGGGCGATTGGTCGCAGGAGAGACTTTCGATGCGGACGATTCTGGCTGGCTCGGCTCTTGTCGGCTTGGCGTTGTGCAGTGCGGTTGCAAGCGCAGCCCGCGCCGCCGAGCCGTCGCCGGAGCTGATCGCCTACGGCAAGACGCTGGTCGAGGCTGGCGACTGCGCGGGCTGCCACACCGCCGATCCGGCAAAGCCGTTCGCGGGCGGCAAGCGCATCGACACGCCATTCGGCGCGATCTATGCGCCGAACCTGACCCCGGACCGCGACACCGGGATCGGCGCCTGGCTGGATGCCGATTTCACCCGCGCCGTGCGCACTGGCGTCGCGCCCGACGGCTCGAACTACTATCCGGCCTTCCCCTATCCCTACTTCACGAAGATGACGAAGGACGACACGCTGGCGATCCGCGCCTATGTCGGCACGCTTGCCCCCGTCGTCAGCCGCAACAAGCCGCCGGAGCTGCGCTGGCCGTTCGGCTATCGCGGCCTGATGCGGGTCTGGAACGCAATGTATTTCAAACCCGGCCTGTACGAGCCGGACCAGAGCCAGAGCGCGGCGTGGAATCGCGGCGGCTATCTCGTCACCGGGCTCGGTCATTGCGGTGCCTGCCACACACCGAAGAACTACTTTGGCGCGGACAAGCAGGCGCAGGCGCTCTCGGGCAACGAGGTCGGCGGCTGGTACGCGCCAAGGCTCGACGGCGCTTCCCGAACGGGCCTGAAGTCGTGGAGCGAGGCGGACATCGCCGAATATCTGCAGAGTGCACGCAACGCCAGGAGCCATGCTGGCGGGCCCATGGCGGAGGTCGTCGTTAACTCGACCTCGAAGATGAGCGATGCCGATGTGCGCGCGATCGCGGTGTACCTGAAGGGCCTGCCGCCGTCGCGGCGCGAGACGATCGTGACGCCGCCTGATGATGCCGAGATGAAGGCGGGCCAGGCGGTCTACGCAAAGCTCTGCATCGCCTGCCATGAAGCCGACGGCTCGGGTGCGCCGCGCATCTATCCACCGCTGCCGGGCAATGCGCTGCTGCAATCGATCAATCCGTCCTCGACGTTGCGCATCATTCTCGACGGCGCCCACACCGTGACCACCCCGCGCGCGCCCAACACCGGCGAGATGCCGCCCTATGCCAGGCTGTCCAATGAGGAGATCGCGGCGGTGATGAACTACATCCGCAACTCCTGGGGCAATGCGGCCCCGCTGGTGACGCCGGCGCAGGTGGCGAAGGCCAGGCAGTAGGGGCGAATGGGGAGTAGCGAATAGCCAGATCTATTCGCTATTCGCCATTCGCGCGCGCAGCGCTCACCTCTCCTCATCTCCGGTAAACACGAATTTCGGCATCTCCCATTTGTAGCGCACCGCGAGCAGGCGGAAGCTGAGACCGAGCACGAAGGTGAGGATCGTCCAGAGCTCGGCATTGAGGTTGAAGCCGAAAGCGGTGGCGTAGAACAGTCCCGTCACGACCGAGACGCTGGCGTAGAGTTCGGATCGGAACAGCAGCGGCACGTCGTTGCAGAGCACGTCGCGCAACACGCCGCCGGCGCAGCCCGTCACCATGCCCGACACGATCACGATCGGGAGCGAGGCGTCCATCTGCCAGCCGACGTTGCAGCCGATCATGGTGAAGACGACGAGGCCGATGGCATCGAGCACGATGAACGCGAGGTGCAGTCGATGCACAAGCCGCGCGATCAGGATCGTGAGCAGCGCCGCGCCACCCGGCAGCGCGAGGTAGATCGGGCTCGCCACCCACACCAGCGGGTAGTGACCGAGAAACAGGTCGCGCAGCGTGCCGCCGCCGAGCGCGGTCACGCAGGCGAGAAGACAAACGCCGACATAGTCCATGCTGCGCCGGCCGGCGGCCAGTGCCGCCGTCATGCCTTCTGCCGTGATGGCGATGAGTCCGAGCAGGTGCAGCACGCTATCCGTCGGCGGCAGGCTCCACATCGGCATGTTCCCTTCGTCGCGGCCATGGAACCCGCGTCCAGTTCCCTGTCAGACAGGTTCCCGATTCCCGCGCAGAGGGCAACATTCGACGAAAGCATGAGGAGCCGCGGAACAGAATCTCGCATCCACGGGTTGTCCGGGCGTCATAACCGAGGAGATCCAATCGATGGCTGACGACCGTTTTCCCAACGATCCGTACCGCCCGAACCTCGCCGACGATGAGTATCTTCGCGCGGCGCGCCGGGATGCCGACCTTCAGGCCGATCCCGAGCTTGGCGAAGGCCCCGCTTCCAGCGGCAAGGTTGCGTTGTTCGCCGTTGCGATTGCACTGGTGCTCGGTGCCGTGTTCTACGGCCTGAACAATACGACCACCAGCAACCAGGCCAGCAACGCACCGGCCTCGCAGACGGCACAGACGCAGCCCACCAATCCGGCCGCGCCTCCCGGCATGCGCGACGTGACACCACCGCGCAACAACGCCGAGCCGGGCATGACCACGGGTGCTGCGCCAACCAAGCCGGCCCCGGACACGCAGAAGCCGTCTGACGGCGCGAAGTAACACTTAGCAATAGCGCGTGAAGCGGCGGGGCTCAAAAAGTCCCGCCGCTTTTCGTTGTGTCCCTAGCCGAACATCTTGTTGAGTTCGCCGCCGGGATAACCGGTGCCGAGCTCGGTGAATGTGCCCTTCTCCGCCATCTCCTTCGCCGCACGCATGAAGCCGCCCCAGGCGGCGCGGGCGAGCGAGCCGCCGACGCTGATCCGGCGCACGCCGAGATCTTCGGCCTGCTGCAACGACAGGCCGGATGCGCCGATCAAGAGGTTGAACGGCTTTGGTGCGACAGCCTTCACCACAGCAGAGATGTCCTCGCGGGTCTTCAGGCCCGGCGCATAGAGGCAGTCGGCGCCGGCATCGGCGTAAGCGGTGAGCCGGTCGATGACCAGCTTCAAGTCGGTGACGCCCCACAGATAGGCTTCGCAGCGGCCGACCAGCAGCGTGCCGCTGTCACCGATCGCCTTGCGCGAGGCCTCGATGCGCTCGACCGCGAGTGCGCGATCGTAGAGCGGCCTGTCCTTGTCGCCGGTGGAATCCTCGATCGACAGGCCGGCAACGCCGGTGCGCACACAGCGCTCGACATTGTCCGCGACCCTGTCCGGCTCGACTGCAAAGCCGCCCTCGAAATCGGCGTTGACGGGGATGTCGACGGCCGAGCTCAATGCTGCCAGATGCTGACAGACGTCCTCGACGCTGACGTGATTATCAGCCTTGCCGATGGTCCAGGCAAAGCCCGCGCTCGACGACGCAATCGCCTTGAAACCGAGATGCTGCAACGCCTTGGCACTGCCGATATCGACCGGATTGGGTAGGATGAAGCAGCCGCTTTCGTGCATCTTCTTGAAGGTCGCGCGCTTGTCCGCGGTCGTGACGTGCATGTTTCTTCTCCCTTGTTGGCCGCGCAGACATAGGCGCGCTAACACGGCAGCGCCAGTGCGCGCCTGGCAGCGCCAGAGCGCGCCCGGCAGCGTTAGTGCGCGTCATGCACCGCCCGGCTGTCCTTCGGCGCCTGCTCGCGATCATTCATGCTGTAGTCCCGGACGACGCTGGCAATGCGCAGATGGTAATCGGCGAAGATTTTTGCCCTGCCCTTGGCCTGGGTGCGCCTGTGCTCCATCGTGTTGCGCCAGGCTTGCACCGCCGCCTCGTCGCGCCAGAACGACACCGACAGGATCTTGCCCTTCTCGGTCAGGCTCTCGAAACGTTCGACCGAGATGAAGCCGTCGATGGTTTGCAGGATCGGCTTCAGGTCGGCTGCGAGGTCGAAATAATCCTGGCGGTGTTCCGGCTTCGGCCAGACCTCGAAGATCACGGCGATCATGGGCATCTCCTGCTGCTATTGGACCTATAATACCACCTTGCGCAGGAAGGTGCGCTCTTCCGCGAGGATGAATTTGTGTTCCTCGGCGAAATGGAAATTCGCCATTCCTTCCGCGTCCTGCCGCAGCCGCGCGCGATAGGCCTCGTACGCGGCCAGACTCTCGAAGCTGATCAGACCGAAGGCGATGTTGTTGGTGCCTTCATGCGGCATGAAATAACCGATCAGGTCACCGCCGCATTTCGGGATGATGGTGAGCCAGCGCTTCGAATATTCCTCGAATTGCGCGCGCTTGAACGGGTCGATCTGGTAGCGGATGAAGACGGTGACGGACATGATGGGCTCCTGATTGTCTTTCGTCATTGCGAGCGCAGTCTCGTAGGATGGGCAAAGCGACTTGTCCGCCGTAGCTCGCAGAGCGAAGGCGGAAGCGTGCCCACGTCCTTTGTCCGCGACGACGATTGGTGGGCACGTCGCTACGCTCCTTTGCCCACCCTACGGCTTCGGCTCCTCGCAATGACGTGTTTGCAGCAACACGCTACGCCCTTGCCCCACCACAATGCTTCGGCTACCATCGAAGCATGAAATCAGGACCCGACATCGCCCTGGTCGCTTCGCTGGTCGGCGATCCCGCGCGCGCCAACATGCTCACCGCGCTGATGAACGGCCGCGCGCTCACGGCGAGCGAGCTGGCGCAGGAGGCCGGCATCACGCCGCAGACTGCGAGCTCGCATCTGGCCAAGCTCGAGGCCGGCGGGCTGGTCGAGCCGGAGAAGCAGGGCCGGCACCGCTACTATCGCCTCACCGACGACGACGTCGCCAGCGTGCTCGAGGGCCTCGCCGGCCTTGCCGCGCGGACCGGCCACATGCGCGTGCGCACCGGGCCGAAGGATCCGGCCTTGCGGCGCGCGCGGATCTGCTACGACCACCTCGCCGGCGATCTCGGCGTGCAGATGCTCGATTCCCTGCGCGAGCGGCATCTGGTCAGGCAGAAGAAGCAGGACATCGAGCTGACGGCTGAGGGCGAGCGCTTCCTTGCCAAGCATTTGCAGATCTCGCCCGGCATGCTCACCCATCCGCGTCGCCCGGTGTGCAAGGCCTGCCTCGACTGGAGCGAACGGCGCCATCATCTCGCCGGTACGCTGGGGGCCGCGATGATGCAGCGCTTTGCCGAACTGAAATGGGCGGCGCGCGATGCCACGCCCGGCAGCCGCGTCGTCAACTTCACCCGCACCGGCGAGAAGCAGTTTGCCGCGCTGTTCGGCGACGGGAAGCACTGATCACGCTATTCGCGTGACGTCGCACATTTGCGTGTGAACTCCCACTCTCGTCGTGGCCGGGCTTGACCCGGCCATCCACGCGCTTATGCGAACGGTCATTCAGTGACCGTTAGAGACCCCCATGTTCCGCATCCTCCCGGCCGCCCTCGCCGCCGCTCTCCTTGCTTCCCTGCTCACCACCGCCCACGCCGCAGACACGCCCCCACGAGAGCCCTACGGCATCGCGCTCGAGGGTTTTGCCTATCCCTACCCCGTGCACCAGTTGCCGCTCGTCAACGACGGCGAGCAGCTCAGCATGGCCTATATGGACGTCGCGCCTGCACAGCCGAACGGCCGCACCGTGGTTCTGCTGCATGGGCGCAATTTTCCGTCGAGCTATTGGGCCCCTGTTATCAAGATGCTCAACGAGGCCGGCTACCGCGTCGTGGTGCCGGACCAGATCGGCTTCGGCAAATCCTCCAAGCCTGCGGGCGAACTGCATTTCGACACGCTGGCGCGCAACACCATCGCGCTGCTCGATCACTTAGAGATCAACAAGACCGACATCGTCGCCCATTCACTTGGCGGAATGCTGGGCGTGCGCATCGTCCGCGCCTACCCTGACCGCGTCGCCCACCTCGTGCTGACCGCGCCGATCGGGCTGGAGGACTACCGCCTCTACGTGCCGCCGACGCCGACCGAGGCAATCATTGAGACCGAGGACAAGCTCACCGCCGACGGCTATCGCAAGCAGCTGCAAACCAACTACGCAATCAAGCTGCCCCCCGATGCGATCACGCCGTACATCGACGCCCGCTTCAACATCAAGGGCAGCCCCGACTACCCGCGCTGGCTGCGCGCCTATGTCAGCTCCGGGCAGATGATCTATCGCGAGCCGGTCGCGCATGAGATTCCTCTCATCACCGAACCTACACTGTTCATCATGGGCGCCAACGACCACAACGCGCCTGGCCGGCCGAACGCGCCGGAAGCACTACGGCCCAAGATGGGTCAGAACGCCGAGCTGGCGAAGGCATTTGCGGCGAAGATGCCAAATGGGCGAGCTGAAGTCATTCCGGACACCGGCCACCTCGTCTTCCTGGAGGCTCCGGACAAGTACAAGGAGTTGGTGCTGGGCTTTCTCGGCCGCTAGAGCGTTGTCGAGCGAAGTGGATACCGATTCGCGTCAAGAAAACGCGTCAAACAAGAACCTGGAGCCCGTTCCGATTCATCGGACGGGCTCCAGCGCCATCCGCGTCGCATGAAGCCGTACGCGGAGAACGTTCATGCCGCATTCAGGTCATGATTGGCAGGTTTGGATCGCGCCGTGCCGGCATGTTGCAAAATTTAACATGTCGAATCGTGTCTTTTGATTCATTGTGCGCCGCAAGCGCCAAGCCGCCGAAGACTTTCCCCCAAAGACTTGCCCCAAGGACGAGAAGGAAGATCACATGAAATACCTGTTCGCCGCCGCCATGCTCGCCAGCGCGGTTGTCGGTTTCAGCGAGGCCGCCAGCGCCGCGCAGGGTTGCGGCCCGGGTTGGTATCGTGGCGCCTACGGTGGCTGCCGCCCGATGCGCGGCGCGGTCGTCGTGCGCCCCGCCCCTGTGGTGGTCGCTCCGCCCGTCGTCGTCGTGCCGCGCGCGCGCGCGTGCCCCTATGGCTTCCGCTGGTACGCCGGCCGCTGCCGCCCGTTCTGATCTCTTTGCATCGCAAGATGGCCGCGCAGGATCAGCCTGCGCGGCCATCTTCGTTTTCAGTCTTGTTCGTTTTCAGGCTTGCTGCCGACGATTCGCCCGCCGCGGAGTTTGAGCGGCCAGAAACGAAACGGGGACCGCGGCTGCGATCCCCGTCCAAATTCGCGGCTTGCCGCGGCTTACCAGTGGCGGCGGTGCCAGCGCCGGCGACGCCAGCCCCAATGACGGTGACCCCAGCCCCGGTGGCGGCCATGCCAGTGAACGTGTTCCGGCGTCAGCTTGGCGGCTTCCTCGCTGGTGGTGACGGCAGGATGAGCGTCGGGGTTGCCCTGCGGCATGCGCGCGGGATCGCCGACCGGCTGCGGCGACAACGGCGCGGCCTGTGCGGTCGCGGCGAAGGCGGCGGCGCCCGCCGTCACTCCCAATGCAAGTTTCAAAAAGTTCCGGCGCTCCATGACATGTCCTCTAGGCTATCGAGCAAGTGATGCCGGAGGAGTGTCGCGGTCACGACATGAACCAAGGCTGAATCCTGCGTTCAGATTCAGAAATGAAGTGAGTGGAGAGTTTGTAGCCTGGATGGACCTCGCTACTTCGCAAACTCCTGCGCCAGCACCAGCGTCTCGCGCGAACGCTTGACGTCGGGCCAATCGCGGTTGAAATCGGCGACGAGCTGCCTGAGCGCATCGCCCTTCAGCATCGCCGCAAGCTTGGCCTCGTCATCGAACTGATACATCGCCTGATGCAGCGAGGGATCGTCCAGGCTCCAGAATCGCCAGGCTTTGCTCACGCCGAATGCCTTCACCGCGTCGGGCACATGTTCCCTCTCGTACCATGTGTCGAAGGCGGCGCGCTGGGCGGGATCGGAGACGGTGGCGCGGACGACGAAGAAAGCTGATGGCATCGGGTTTCCTCCTGCTGTTTGGCGCGAGCCTAGCCGGATACGCCGCCGCCGACAAAAAGAGTTGGCGCGGGTGTCGGAACGGGCGCCCTTCGCTCGTCCTTTGTTTCGAACCAGGACACGGAGACAGCAAATGGCCGACCTCACCCTGACCACCTTCAATTGGGTTCCCGAAGCGCCGCGAGGATTCGTGCGCGACCTTCGCGTGCGCTGGGCGCTCGAAGAGGCCGCGCTGCCCTATCGCGTCGCAAGCGCCCCGTTCGACGATCGCGGCGCCGCACATTTCGCGCACCAGCCTTTCGGCCAGGTGCCGTGGCTGACCGACGGCGACCTCTCGATCTTCGAGACCGGCGCGATCCTGCTGCATGTCGGCGGGCTCAGCGCGAAGCTGATGCCAACCGATCCGCGCGGTCGCACTGAGGCGACGGAATGGGTGTTCGCGGCGCTCAATTCGGTGGAGATGGCGAGCCTGCCCTGGGGAATGTCGAAGTTCATGGGCCATCCGACCGACACGGCGGCGTGGAAATTCGTCGACGACTTCCTCAAGCTGCGGCTGAAGCATCTCGAGCCGGTGCTGGCCGGCCGTGAATGGCTGGCGGGCTCCTTCTCCGTCGCCGACATCCTGATGTCGGACGTGCTGCGCGTCGTCGATGGTTTCGACGGGCTGGCGGACAGTCCTGCCTGCCGCGCCTACGTCGCGCGCGCGACGGCCCGCCCGACCTTCGCAAAAGCCCACGCCGACCAGATGGCGCATTTCGCTGCGGCGGATAAGGCACGCTCGTAATTCGTAGGGCGGATTAGGCGAAACCGTAATCCGCCAACGCCTGCATCCGGCGATAAAGACATTGGCGGATTACGCTGTCGCTAATCCGCCCTACACCTCACACCAGCTTCAGCGGCGCGTCGGCGACGACGCGCAAGTCGATGCTGCCAATCAACGCCGCACGTCGCGCCTCCGCAGCGCTGATAGCGTCGTCCGTCTGCCGCAACGTGGAGACGTTCGAGCCGAGCGACACAATCCCGCCCAGCACCAGCGCGATCGATCCGAGCGCTGCGGTCTGGCCAAATCCAAACAATCCGACGATCGTGATCAGCAACAGCGCGGCCCCACCGCCGATCGCGATCTTGGACGCCAGGATGTACTTCCGGCACCGCTCGGCGATCTCAGCCAGCCGCTCGATGCGATCTTCAATCTCGGAGATTTCGTCGGTCGGATCGTCTTCGGTCATCGGGATTCAACCAGCGATGCTAGCGAAGATAAGGCAATGGCTTGGCCATACCAGCATCGGCTAGCTGCAAATACTCTCTTTTCAGGATTGGACCCAATAAGTCCCATGCCCACTGCGCGTTTTGTAGGCTCAGGTGTTCAATAAACGAAACCCCGATCGCGTTTTGCAATTGATCGTTTCCATCCCTGTAGAATTTCTCGGCGAACTCGAAGCACGACGCGACGTCTTTTGCATGCCCCACGGCGATGGCTCGTTGCACGAAGTCGGCAAACACGTGCATTTCCTGATGCAGCAAGCCATATTGCGCATTAATTTCAGATATCAGATCTGGAAAGGTGTCCTTCAGCTCCTTCAGGAAGATGCTTCGATGAAGGTCGCCCACTTGGTGTCCTCAAGGTTTTCGTGGGATGGGTAACCCGGATGTCGCTGCGCTCATCCGGGCTACGTTCCCTCACAACGGCAAATTGTCGTGCTTCTTCGCCGGGGCTTCCACCTTCTTGTCCTTCAGCATCGCCAGCGCGCGGGCGATGCGCTTCCGCGTCGAGTGCGGCATGATGACGTCGTCGATGTAGCCGCGCTCGGCGGCGATGAACGGCGACAGGAAGCGGTCTTCGTATTCCTTGGTGCGCGCGGTGATCTTGTCGGGGTCGCCGATGTCGGAGCGGAAGATGATCTCGACCGCGCCCTTGGCGCCCATCACCGCGATCTGGGCGGTCGGCCAGGCGTAATTCATGTCGGCGCCGATTTCCTTCGAGGCCATGACGTCGAAGGCGCCGCCATAGGCCTTGCGGGTGATGATGGTGACGAGCGGCACGGTGCACTGCGAATAGGCGAACAGGAGCTTTGCGCCGTGCTTGATCAGGCCGCCATATTCCTGCGCGGTGCCCGGCAGGAAGCCCGGCACGTCGACGAAGGTGACGATCGGGATGTTGAAGGCATCACAAAAACGAACAAAGCGCGCCGCCTTGCGCGATGCGTCGCTGTCGAGCACGCCGGCCAGCACCATCGGCTGGTTCGCGACGAAGCCGACGGTGCGGCCCGCGATGCGGCCGAAGCCGGTGACGATGTTCTTGGCGAACATGTCCGCGATCTCGAAGAAGTCGCCCTCGTCCACGACCTTCAGGATCAATTCCTTCATGTCGTAGGGCTTGTTCGGATTGTCGGGGATCAGCGTGTCCAAGGACATGTCGACGCGGCCGATGTCGTCGAAGCTCGGCCATTCCGGCACGCCGTCACTGTTGTTGGACGGCAGGAAGTCGATCAGGCGACGCATCTGCAGCAGCGTCTCGACGTCGTTCTCGAAGGCGCCGTCCGCGATCGAGGAGCGCGTCGCGTGCACCGAGGCGCCGCCGAGCTCCTCGGCGGTGACGACCTCGTTGGTGACGGTCTTCACCACGTCGGGGCCGGTGACGAACATGTAGCTGGTGTTCTTCACCATGAAGATGAAGTCGGTCATCGCAGGCGAATAGACGTCGCCGCCGGCGCAGGGGCCCATGATGACGGAGATCTGCGGGATCACGCCGGAGGCCAGCACGTTGCGGCGGAACACGTAGGAATAACCGGCGAGCGCAGCGACGCCTTCCTGGATGCGGGCGCCGCCCGCGTCATAGAGGCCGATGATGGGCGCCCGCGCCTTCATCGCCATGTCCTGGAGCTTCGTGATCTTCAGCGCGTGCGTTTCCGACAGCGACCCGCCGAACACCGTGAAGTCCTTGGCGAACACGAACGTCTTGCGCCCGTTGACGGTGCCCCATCCCGTGACGACGCCGTCGCCGGGCACCTTGTTCTTCTCCATGCCGAACTCGGTGGAGCGGTGCTCGACGAACATGTCGAATTCCTCGAACGATCCCTTGTCGAGCAGCAGCTCGATACGCTCACGCGCGGTCAGCTTGCCGCGGGCGTGCTGCGCCTCGATGCGCTTCTCCCCGCCGCCGAGCTTTGCGCCGGCGCGACGATCTTCAAGGGCGTCCAGGATGTGTTTCATTTGCTCCCGCCAGTTCTTAAGTGATGCGGGGTTCTAACACGGCATTTTGCGGACCGGAAAGCGCCTTTCCGCGCCGCAGAGCTGCCCTGTCCGGGCTAAAAGCGTGAGAGATTACAAAGTTTTGCCCGGGAGGCGAGCATGGACGAGAGAATGGCCGAGACTGGTGCGGCGACGGGCGGCGTCAACATTCTGCTGCGGTTGGAGGGCCTCACCCTGTTTATCGGGATGGTGATGCTTTACTGGGCCTGGGACGGCTCCTGGCTGGTCTTTGCCCTGCTCTTCTTCGTGCCCGATCTCAGCTTCCTGGCATACCTGTCCGACGCCAAATTCGGCGCGCTGGTCTACAACGCCGCCCACAGCTACATGGCGCCGGTGTCGCTGCTGACGCTGGGCTTCGGCCTCGGCTCGCCGCTCACCTTGTCCATCGCCTTGATCTGGCTCGCCCATATCGGCATCGACCGCGCGCTCGGCTATGGCCTGAAATATTCCGCCGGGTTCGGCTTCACCCATCTGGGCCGGATCGGGCGGCAAAAAGACGCCTGACGACGGCGAATTTGGTGGCCCGGCCCGGTTGACCGGGCCTGCCGATTCAGGCTTGCTTCGCGCTCGCGATCAGGCGCCGAATGTTGCGTGAGCTCAGTTGGTACGGCGGCGGTCATTACGCCTTGGCTCGAGCATCACGCAAGCATCACTGAGATGTCCGCGACGGTCGTCCCCCTGCCGCCGAACTCGTCATCCCAAACCATCGACTTCCTGCGGCGGATGGCCAGCATGGTGTCGGGGCGGAACGGCGAGATGCTGCTGCGTGCCGCAAGCCTGATCGAGTCGCTGGCACAGCGGGCAATGTCGGCCGAGCGGCTCTATCATGAGCAGCTGGATGCGAGCACGCGTAACGCCGAGCTGCGCGAGGCCGCCGATCTCGCCTCCGATGCCATGGTCGGCCAGATCGAGGTGCTGCGCGCACAACTTGCCGAGGTCACCGCGGCAGCCGCCGCCGAGCGCGCCGCCTTCGATGCGGAGCGCGGCAAGCTGATCGGCGTGATGCAGAATGCCGAGAGCCATATCGGCAAGCTCACGACCGAGCTGGACGGCTTGCGCGCCTCCGTCGACAGCTTCAACGCGACCGCGGTCTCGGTACCGATCGAGGTGCTGCGGCTGGCGCGCACGCAGTTCGATTTCCTCTCCGCGGGCTTTGCCCGCAAGGGGGACGTGATCTCGCAGGCGATGAGCGAGATCGGCGGCTTTGCGATCGACCAGGCGCTGACGGCGAAGAAGGCGGACACCGCCTGAGGCGGTCGCCCCTTGCGTCAAATTGACAGCGCGCGGGCCCCTTGTTCTACTGAATCAAAATCATCAGGGAGGATCCGATGCCGACGGCATTCCGCATCGCAGCCGCGCTCATCGCGCTTTGCGTTTCAACTGAGCTGGCGAGCGCGCAATCCCTGCCGAAGGAAGTCGCCACCCGGGCCGAGATCTATCCGATCCCCTCGCTCACCCTCTCCGACCAGCAATTCCTCAGCGGCGATGCGACGGTCGGCAAGCCGGTGACAGTCGCCGGCGAATTCCGCGTCGCGCAAGGCAGCGGAAAACTCCCCGTCGTGGTGCTGATGCACGGTTCCAGCGGCGTCGGCGCCACCACCGAGGCCTGGGTGCACGCGTTCAACGCCATGGGCATCTCGACCTTCGTGATCGACGGTTTCACCGGCCGCGGGCTGACGGTGGTGGGACCAAATCAGGCCCTGCTCGGCCGGCTCAATTTGATCATCGACATCTACCGCTCGCTGGAAATTCTGGCAAAGCACCCGCGTGTCGATCCGGACCGCATCGTGCTGATGGGCTTTTCGCGCGGCGGACAGGCGACGCTCTATGCGAGCCTCGCGCGCTTCAACAAGCTCTGGAACAAGTCCGGCATCCAGTTTGCCGCCTATATCCCGTTCTATCCGGACTGCTCGACGACGTATCGGAGCGACGACGAGGTCGCGGCGCGCCCGATCCGCATCTTCCACGGCACGCCTGATGACTACAACCCCGTCAAGAGCTGCAAGGCCTTCATCGAGCGGCTCAAGGCTGCGGGCCGCGACGTGGTGCTGACAGAATATCCTGATAGCGCGCACGGGTTCGACAGCGGCCTGCTTGGTGCCAACACCGTGGCCGTATCAGCCAATGCGCAGACCGTGCGCAATTGCCAGATCAAGGAAGGCGACGGCGGCGTGCTGATGAACGGTGATACCAATGCGCCCTTCAGCTACAAGGATGCCTGCGTCGAGCTCAACCCGCATGTCGGCGGCAATCCGAAGACGGCCGCCGAGTCGCGCAAGGCGGTGGAGGAGTTCTTGCAGGTGTTGTTTAAGTTGGGGTGAGAGGCATCTCGGCCTGCACCGGTGCCGTAGGGTGGGCAAAGCGACTTGTCCGCCGTAGCTCGAAGAGCGAAGGCGGAAGCGTGCCCACGAATCGTCGCTTACGGCATAAAGATCGTGGGCACGGCGCTACGCGCCTTTGCCCACCCTACGGCGGCTGCGCTCGACGAGAACGATTGCACGACTGACAGCACTAGATCGCGCCGATCTCGGAAAGGCAGGCTTGCGTCAGCGTCATGCGCTCGCCGACGAGTCGCGGCTCCTTGCAATCCATGTTGAGCGCGAACACCGTGTGCGCCTCGCCCTTCTCGGCCCAGCCCACCATCCAGCCGAGCGACGGCTCGCCGCGTTCGGCCCCCAGTAGTCCGGACTTGGCGCGAATGACGCTGTCGCCGACCTTGGTCACCGGCAGAATGTCGGCGACGAGATCCTGGCTGCGCTTGCTGATCGGCAGCGCGCGGCGCCGCAGCCGATCGACGAAATCGATCTGCTCGACCGGATCGATGCGTAAATTCCCGGTCAGCCAGAACTGGTCGATGCCGCCGCCGATGTCGCGATTGCCGTAGTCGAACTCGTCGACATATTTCTGCATGCGCTCCTGCCCGATCCGGCGCGCAATCTCCTGATAGACCGGCACTGCGCTGACAGCGATCGCGCTACGCAGCGTGTGATCCTTGTTCCAGGCCTCGATCGAACGCTTCACGCCATCCCAGGCAAACACGTCCTTGTCGGGGTCAGTGACGACGCCCGTCTCCAGCGCAATCAGCGAGTTCGGAATCTTGAAGGTCGAGGCCGGCAGCTTGCCCTCGCCCGAGCGCTCCTTGTCGCTGGCGACGACCAGATAGTCCTCCACCTTGTAGCCGACGAAGGTGCCCGCCGTGCCGAGATCGGTGAAGCGCTTTGCGAGACTGTCGCGGATCTCATTGCGCGGCGGCGCGACATGGGCGAGCGCGCGCTGGGGCAGGATGGCGGATGCGGCGAGAAGGCCGAGGGTAGAACGGCGGGTGAGCAAGAGCGATGTCCATTGAGTCATGAAAGCGGCGCGACCATGCAGCCGCTCCGTGGTGAAACGATGACAGTTGAGTTCTATCGCCCCCGGCCCGACAGCCGCAGCACGAACACCAGCACCTCGGCGACGGCCTTGTAGAGGTCCGGCGGGATCTCCTCGCCGAGCTCGACCTTGGACAGCGCCCCGGCCAAAACCTCGTTCTCCTCGATCGGAATGTCGTGAGCCTTAGCGATCTCGACGATCTTCTCGCCGATCGTGCCCTTGCCCTTGGCGACGACGACGGGCGCGCCAGAGCCTTTCTCGTAATGCAGCGCGATGGCGAGCTTGGATGGGTCGCTCATGTCGCCCGATCCAGGAAGTGGCCGGCGCGGGCCGGTGCCGGCTGCGGCGGCGTGCCCTCACGGACCAGAATGTCGCCGGGCTTCAGCTCGGCTCGCGTCAGCGCCTGATTGAGCTCGCCGATGCCGGCGCGGAGCTGCTGCACCGTCGCCGGCCGCTCCGCCCACATCCGCACGAAAGTCTTGTCGCCGTTCAGCGTGATCAGCGCGTGCACAGGGCCGGCCGGCTCGACGTTGAGCGAGAAGCGCGCGCGCCAGGCGCGCTTGGCGGCATCGGCGGATTCGCCAGCGCCATCGCGCGAGATCTCGAACTGCGCCATCGCGGTGCCCTGCGGCGTTGCGAACGGAATCTCGAAATTCCACTGCGGCACGGCCGGGTCGATGCGGTGGCCAGAGGCGTCGGTGCGATCGGGGAGCGAAGCGATTTGCAACAAGGTCTGCCGCGCGATCGCGGCGTCGGTGTCGTCGAGCAGGCGATGCACGGTTGCGGAAAGCGGCGTGTCCGGCGCGAGCGAGGGCGAGGCAATCGCCTGCGGCGAGGGCAATGCGCCGCGGAACGGCGGTGGCGTCGCGCGTGCGGCTGCTTCGAAGATGTGGCCGTCCGGCACCGCCTTATTGGAGCCGGGAACGTTGCCGGTCAGACGCGGCAGGTTTTGCGTGGCCTCCTGCAGCAGGCTCGCGGCAAGGCCGGCGGACATGGTGCGCGGCATCGCGGCTTGCTGAGCGTTGCCGACAACGTCCGCCAGCACCGCGGCCGCGAGATTGGCGTTGCGCGACGTCTGCGCGATCTCGGGGCCGGAAGGGGACGCGGACTGCGCGGCTTCACCTGCGGCCTGAGCAGGCGCAGTGGCGACCTGCGGTGTCCCCGTCGTCGCAGCCGGAATTGCAGCGCCCTGTGGCGCGGCAGTCTCGAGCGTGGTCAGCGTCTGGCGCAGCACCAGCAGCGCCGCCTTCAGGTCGGGCGTCGTGCCGGCGGGCGGCCTCGCGCCCGCGGCCAGCGAAGCCTCGAAGAACAAGCCGCATTTCTGGAATGCGGTTTCGACATCGGCGCCATCGAGCCCGGGACTGAGCGGCGTCTGCTGCGCCAGCACGTCCAGCACCGCCTGCTTCAAGCCCGCAGGCAAATCGCTGCCGGTGACGACGGACGCCAGATTGGCGAACAGCGGCGCCTGGCTGCCCTGTTTTGTGGCAGCCTCGGCCGAGGCCGCGGTGACGGCGACCTGCTCCAATGGCGTCAGCGTGTTGCGTGTCGCGGCCGCGGACGGCGCCAGCGGCGGGCTTTCCACCAGCGAAGCCGCACGCGGCGTCAGCGTGATCTGATCGGCGGCTGACTCCCCTGCCCCGTTCATCACCGCGAGCCTGATCGTGCCGTCGTTCTGCGACACCGCCAGCTGGAGATTCTGCCCAGGCGTCAGCGCCACCTCCGACATCACATCCATCGAAAGGTTGGCGATCGCGATCCGCACCAGATTGTCGGCCATCACGCTGACGACCCTGGCATCGACGACGCTGCCGGCCTGCAGCACGAGGTCGGGCGTCGTCGCATCAGCCACGGGGCTGGCGGCACTGACGGGAAGGATGGAAGTGACCGGCGTCGGCATCTCAGGGGGCCCATGGAGCGCTGACCACACCCTAAGGCCGCCGTCGTAAACCTCTCGTTAAGGACCTTCGGCCGCGGACGCCTTTGCCGTCGCCAGAACCGCCACGGCGGCCTCGAAATCCCTGAGACGGGTGGCCCGACGGCTGGCGGCCTCCTCGTCCACGCCCCATTGGTCGATGTTCCAGTCCTCATCGACATGGGCGGCGGCCCAGACCTGGCCAGCATCGCGCACGCCATGAGCCAGCGCCAGCGCCAGCAGCGCCGAGCCGGTCAGGGTCGTCACCACGTGGAGCGCGGCGACCGACCAGGCGTCGCCCGGCAGCGCCGCGCGCGCGGCCTCGACCGCCTCGTCGGGCTGCTTCACATGCATGACGCCCTCGGACAGGATGAAATGCGCGCCCAGCGTGTCCGCGGCCCAGAACAGCACGGGATCCCAATGCGCGGCCTCGCGGGCGACCAGCCCTTCGGGATGGCCGGCACGATAGAACAGCAAATCGGACTCGAAATATTTCGCGAGGTCGTCGCTGACCAGCTCGACCTTATCGACCACGCCCTCGACCACGCTGTTGGCGATCCGCGTCAGCGGCATGGTCACGGGGTCGATGCTCTCGCCCTGAGCCGCCCATTCCGCGGCCACCGCATCGGCGAGCGCGCGCGACGGAATCACCACCTGGCGGCCGGAGGGCGTGCGGATCGGCTTGCCGTCGAGCGTGATGGCGAAACCGCCTTCGGCTTCGGTCGCGCTCGCCTCCTTGTAGAAGCGCTTGCGCTGCGGCGGGCGCGCGGACGCGCGCGCCGATTCCCGCGGATCCGGCGGGGGCTGCCCTGCTGCTTCTTCGAACAATTCGCGCATGTGAGTTTTCGGTCCCGGTCGCTGGATGCTAGGCTTTTAAGATAAGAGCGGCGGCCGATAAAGCGAGCGCGGGCATGAGGGAACTTGCGGGCATTGCGGCCCTGCTGACCGGGCTATGGCTGGCCGCGGCGGAAGCAGGCTTTCGCACCCCGGAATCGCTGGTCCGCAACGTCTACGCCCATTACGGCGACGGCGCGCCGGAGCTGTCCAAGGGCCTGCCGCGGGACGCGGCCACCGCCCGGCATTTCTTCGATGCGCCCCTGCGCAAGGCCTGGAGCGCGCCCCAGGTCGAGCCCTACGACTTCCTGGTGCAGAGCCCGAGCTGGCAGCTCGGCCCTGTTACGATCGCGGTCGTGCGCAGACAATACGACAAGACCTATGTCGCGGCGAATTTCGACAATCGCGGCCGGAAGGTCGCGCTGAACTTCGTCCTGGTCGACGGCCCCGAGGGCTGGCTGATCACGGACATCGAGAGCGCGCATGACAGTCTGCGGATGTTTCTGGAGCAGTTTCGGAAGTGACATAGTTATCGGTCGCAACCATAAACACCGCTGTCATGCTCCGCGAAGGCGGGGCATCCAGTACGCCGCGGCGGATGTAGTGAGAGCGAGCTCTCTAACGCCGGCCTCTGGAATACTGGATCGCCCGCTTTCGCGGGCGATGACAGCTGAGAATAAGGCGACATTACCTACCTCATCCAGCCCCTACTCCTCCGGCGCGTTCTCGATCGGATCAAACCGGCTTGCATCCAGCCCGAGCAGATTCCACGACTGCTGCATGTGCGGCGGCAACGGCGCGGTGGCGTCGATCATGCCGCCGCGCGGATGCGGAATGACGATGCGGCGTGCCAGCAGATGCAGCCGGTTTTGCAGGCCGCCCGGCAGCTGCCAGTTCTCGATGTTGAAATATTTGGGATCGCCGACGATGGGATGGCCGATATGCTCCATGTGGGCGCGCAGCTGGTGTGTGCGGCCTGTCACCGGCTTCAGCGACACCCAGGTCAGCTTGTTGCCGGCGGTCTCGACCACCGCATAATAGGTCACCGCGTGGCTCGCGCCCTCGTCGCCATGCTGGGCGATGCGCATGATGGTGTCGTCCTCGCTCTCTTCCTTGGCCAGGAAGGTCGAGATGCGGCCCTGCTTCGGCTTCGGCAGGCCCGGCACCAGCGCCCAATAGGTTTTTCGCGCCGAGCGCGAGCGGAACGCGCCGGTCAGATGCGAAGCGGCGAAGCGCGTCTTGGCGACCAGCAGACAGCCTGACGTCTCCCGGTCGATACGATGCACCAGGCGCGGCTTCTGCCCCTTTGAATCGCGCATCACCTCCAGCATCTGGTCGATGTGCCGCGTCATGCCCGAGCCGCCCTGCACGGCAAGGCCGGCCGGCTTGTTCAGGACGAGGACGTCGTCGTCCTCAAAGATCGTCATCTCCTTCAGCGTCTTGAGCGTCTTCTGGGCGGCTTCCGAGAGCTCGCCGACGGCTTTCGGCGTGTCGAGCTTGAGCGGCGGAATGCGGACGCTCTGGCCCTCCTCCAGGCGGTCCTTGCTGTCGACACGCTTGCCGTCGACGCGCAACTCGCCTTTGCGGACGACGCGCTGGATGTGGGAGAACGACAGGCCGGGAAAGCGCGCCTCGAGGAAACGATCGACGCGCATGTTGTTCTCGTCGGCAGTCACCTTGACGGTCTGCACCTTGGTCGGCAGCAGCGCCTCGACGGGCTTCTCGGGCGCGGCCCTTTCCAGCTCGGCCTTCTCCAGCCTAGCCTTGGGCGCGCGCCGCTCGGCACGCTCGCCGGCAAAACGCGGCGGCTTGCTGCCGCCGGGCTTGCCACCCGGCCGCGGTCCCGCGGTCTTCGCGCTACGCGCCTTGAACGGGCGGGATTCCTTGCGCTCGTCGCGCGAGCGGGGCTTTGGATCGGTTCTTTTGATGCGGCGGCTCATGGTTGCCTGCGTACCCTAAAAGCCGGGTCCCGTCACGGCGAAATGGCCGTTTTTAGCGCGTCCCGCCCCGCTCCTTCCGCAGCTTGGCCCAGTAATCCAACCGCTTCCGGATCTCGCGCTCGAAGCCGCGCTCGGGTGGGTCGTAGAAGGTCTGTCGGCCCAGGGCTTCCGGGAAGTAGTCCTGCCCGGAGAACGCGTCGGGGGCGTCGTGGTCGTATTCGTAAGACGCGCCGTAGCCTTCCGACTTCATCAGCTTGGTCGGGGAATTGAGGATGTGCTTTGGCGGCAGCAGCGAGCCGGCCTGCTTGGCGACCTGCATCGCCGTGCCGAAGGCGGTGTAGACCGCGTTCGATTTCGGCGCGGTGGCGAGATAGACGACGGCCTGCGCGATGGCGAGCTCGCCTTCGGGATGGCCGAGGAAGTCGAACGCGTCCTTGGCCGCATTGGCGATGACGAGCGCCTGCGGATCGGCAAGGCCGATGTCCTCCACCGCCATGCGCACGACGCGGCGGGCCAGGAACAGCGGATCCTCGCCGGCATCTAACATGCGCGCGAGATAATACAGCGCGGCATCGGGATCGGAGCCGCGCACCGATTTATGCAGCGCCGAGATCAGATTGTAATGGCCATCGGCCGATTTGTCGTAGATCGGCGCGCGGCGTTGCAAAATCTCCTGCAACTGCGCAGCATTAAAAATCTCGTCCGCCCGCGCCGAGCGCCAAACCTCTTCGGCAAGCGTCAGCGACGCCCTTCCGTCGCCATCGGCCATGCGCACCAGCACCGCGCGCGCCTCGGCATCGAGCGGCAGCTTCTTGCCTTCGACCTCCTCGGCATGCGCGAACAGTTTTTCGATCGCGGCGGCATCGAGCGAGCGAAACACCAAGACGCGCGCGCGAGAGAGCAACGCCGCGTTGAGCTCGAAGGACGGATTCTCGGTGGTGGCGCCGACCATGACTACGGTGCCGTCTTCCATGACGGGCAGAAACGAATCCTGCTGGGCACGGTTGAACCTGTGCACCTCGTCGACGAACAGAAGCGTGCCCTTGCCCATCTCGCGGCGGGCGCGCGCGGCGTCGAAGGCTTTCTTCAGATCGGCGACGCCGGAGAACACCGCGGAGATCTGCTCGAAATGCAGGTCCGTCGCATCCGCCAGCAGCCGCGCCACCGTGGTCTTGCCGGTGCCGGGCGGGCCCCAGAACACCAGCGATCCCAATGTGCGCGTCTCCAGCATGCGCGTCAGCGCGCCGTCGGGACCGAGGATGTGGTCCTGGCCGACGACCTCCGACAGCGCGCGCGGGCGCAGCCGGTCCGGCAGCGGATGCGGAGCTTCGTGGTCGAGCCCCGCCGCGGCAAAGAGCGTTGGCGTTTGTGGTCGCTTCGGACTCATCCGCCCAGCGTGACGTTGATCTGCTGGCCGCCGCGCACCAGCGTGATACGCCAGATGCGCGGGCGCTCACCTGCCGCCTTCTCGAGGTCGCCGGTCCTGCTGATCTTCTGGTTGTTGACCGCCAGAATGATATCGCCCTTCTGGAAGCCGACATTTGCGGCCGCACTGTCGCCGCCGAGGTCGGTGATCACGACACCCTCGGTGTCTGCATCCAAATGCAGCTCGTCGGCCACCGCCGGCGTGATGGTCGAAACCTTCGCGCCCTGGAACGGCGATCGCGCGGTGACGACGAGCTCGTTACGTCCCGTATCGGGCGCGGTCTCCAGCGCCACCGTCAGCTTGAGCGGCTTGCCGCTGCGCTGCACGTCGATCTGCGCGCTGCCGCCGAGCGGACGGGTGGCGAAGCGATAGTCGAAGGCGTTGGGATCATCCACGGTCTGACCATCGATCCCGGTGATGAGATCGGAGGATTTCAGGCCGGCCTTCGCGGCGGGGCCGTTCGACACCACGCTCGCGACCAGCGCGCCGGTCGGCGAACGCAGGCCGAGGCTCTCGGCGATCTCGGGCGTCACCGCCTGCAATTTTGCTCCGAGCCAGGGACGCTTCACCGCCTTGCCGCCGCTCTTGGCGGAGGCGACGACGACACGCACCATGTTGGCAGGGATCGCAAAGCCGATGCCTTGCGAGCCGCCGGAGCGCGAATAGATCGCGGTGTTGATGCCCGCGAGCTTGCCGGCCATGTCGACCAGCGCGCCGCCGGAATTGCCGGGATTGATCGCCGCATCGGTCTGGATGAAGAACTGATAATCGGTGATGCCGACCTGCGTGCGCGCCAGCGCCGAGATGATGCCGTGAGTCACGGTCTGGCCGACGCCGAAGGGATTGCCGATCGCGAGCACGACGTCGCCGACCAGCAATTCGTCGGAATTGGTGAAATCGAGGGTCGGGAATTTCTCCTTGGTGTCCTTCAGGCGCAGCACGGCAAGATCGGTGCGCGTATCCTTCAGCAGGATCTCCGCCTCGAACTCGCGCTTGTCCGACAGCGACACCTTCACCTGGTCGGCGCCCTCGATGACGTGGACGTTGGTGACGACGAGGCCGGACGCATCGACGATGACGCCGGAGCCGAGCGAGCGCTGCATTTGCTCGGGCTGCTGGCCCGGCACGCCAAAGAAGCGGCGGAAGATCGGATCGTCCAGCAGCGGATTGCGGTTCTGCACCACCTTGGCGGCATAGACGTTGACCACGGCCGGCTGCACCCGCTGCACGATCGGCGCATAGGACAGCCGCAACTCGGCCGGCGACGACGGGACCCGACGGTCCTGCGCCGCGGCCGGGTTGAAGTGGGCGGAAAAGCCTATGCACAGTGCCGTGACGACGGCGGTCCGGATCGATCGAAACATTCCTACCTCTTGGAAAAGACGCCGGAATATAGGCGTGTTCGCCCCCCAATAGAAGGGCGCCGGGCGGCAATTCGCCCCCCCTTTCCGGTGTGTCCGGAATGCAAGCTCGGCGTGCGAATCGGCAATTTACCTGAGGGCTCGATTGGCATGATGTGCATCATCCCGCATTGTGGAGCCGAGGGGATTCGGTTGCGGCGAATTTGCATCAGCAGAAACCCGCTTAACGGGGCGCAGCGTCGCGGGGCAGTCATCTATCATACCTAGGCTCTTCCGCCGGCGGCTTAGAAGTTTCGTCAAACGATGGAGTCATGACGTGAGCAGGATAAGGATTGCAGCCACGGCGATTGGCCTCGCCGGAGCGTTGGCGGCCTCGCAGGCCCAGGCCCAATCAGCAAGCAGCAGCGAGCAGGAGATCGCGCTGCTCAAGCAGCAGTTGAAGATGCTGGAGCAGAAGCTCGACAAGCTCCAGAGCCAGACCGCCGCGAACACGGCGGCCACGGCCAAAGCCAAAGCCGAAGCAAAGGCCGAAGCCAAAGCCGAAGCGCGCTCGGAGGCGAAGGCGGTGGTGGCCAATGCGAACGCGGCGATCCCCGTCAAGGGACCGGCGCCTGCGTCCGGCGTCGTCGTGACCATGCCGAACAACCGGCCGACCATCTGCACCGCCGACCAGGCCAATTGCGTCGCCATCACCAGCCGCCTGCACTGGGATGTCGGCGGCTATGACTATCGTCCGAACACGGCGGCGACCGTGCCGCAGAAGCTCGACAGCGGCCAGAACGTCCGCCGCGCGCGCATTGGCGTCACCGGCAAATTCTTCAACGACTGGAATTTCGCGCTGGTCTACGATTTTGGCGGCTCGTCCGACGGTTTTGGCGGCACGGCTCCTGGATCACTGCCGGGCGGCGGCGTCTCCGGCGTCGAAAACGCCTATCTCAGCTACACCGGCTTGAAGCCGTTCGGCGGCAAGATGGCGATCGAAGCCGGCATCATGGACCTGCCCTACACGCTCGATGAGGCCACGAGCTCCAACGACATCATGTTCATGGAGCGCGCCTCGGCCGGCATCATCGCCACCAATATCGCCGCCGGCGACTTCCGCTCCGCGGCCGGTACGCGCTGGTACAACGACCAGCTTTGGATCGGCGGCTATGTCACGGGACCGTCGACCGGCGCGATCCACTCGGCTTCAAGCGCGGCGCCGGCGGGCACGAGCGAGCAATACGGCGCTGTGGCGCGCATCGCCGGCAACCCGATCAGCGGCAAGGACTATTCGGTGCATATCGGCGCCGACGCCCAGTGGCTGATCCAGCCGCCGCGCAATCTCATCGCCAACACGCAAACCGTCACGCTCAGCGATCGTCCGGAATTGCGTCTCGATCCGACCACGCTGATCTCGACCGGCGCGATCGCCAATGCCTCGGGCGCGCAGGTCTACAGCGTCGAAGCCGCGGCAACCTACGGCCCGCTCATCGTTCAGGGCGAGTACTTCTGGTACAATGTCGACCGGACCGCCAACACCGGCGTGCCGCTGGTCGGCGCACCCAGCCTGAAATTCCAGGGTGGCTACGCGCAGGCCGGCTACGTGTTGACGGGCGAAGGCCGCAGCTACAACGCGGCGAACGCGGCCTATAGCGGGGTCAAGCCGGCGCATCCGTTCTCGCTCGAAGGCGGCGGCTGGGGTGCGTGGGAAATCGCGGGGCGCTTCTCGACGGTGGACCTCAACAATCAGTTGGGAACAGCGACCGGCATCGCCGGCGGCCGGCAGACCGTCTACACGCTGGCGCTCAACTGGTACGTCAACGGCAACGTCCGCTTCATGCTCGACTATCTGCACGGCACGGTGTCGAGGCAAGCCTCGCCGATCGCGACCGCAGATGTCGGCTCGAAGTTCGATGCGGTCGCGATGCGCACGCAGTTCGCGTTCTGAGGGGTATCTCTCCCGGGAGCGGCACGCCGCTCCCGGATCTCTAAGCCGCGCGCTTCGGCTTTTTCACGACCGTCGGCGGCGGCGCGCAGGACAGGCGCTGCTGGTGGCTCTCGCCCCAGGCCTTCAGGATATCGATCACCGGCTTGAGGCTCTCGCCGAGCTCGGAGAGGCAATATTCGACGCGCGGCGGTACCTCGGCATAGACCTTGCGGATGACGAGCTTGTCCTCCTCCAGCGCACGCAGCTGCTTTGTCAGCATGCGCTGGGTGATGCCGGGCATTCGGCGGCGCAATTCGCCGAAACGCTGGGTGCCGCTCTGCAGATGGTAGAGGATCACGCCCTTCCACTTACCGTCGATCAGGTCCAGCGTCGCCTCGACCGAGCAGCCCGGGCGCCGGGTAAAATCGCGCCGCTTCATGCGTGTTTTCCCAATAGTATCCAAACAGGGACTATATCCCCGAATTTACAGTACTTGCCAAATTGGAGCTAGCGCGACAGTTAGCAGGCTAGGCGCGCCCATGCCAAGCTGCGCCCCATCTGATGGAGACAAGCCATGAAGGCCGTCGGCTACAAGAAATCGCTTCCGATCGAGGATCAGGATGCGCTGATCGATTTCGAGACCGCAAAGCCCGAGCCCGCAGGGCGCGACATCCGCGTCGCCGTGAAGGCGATCTCGGCCAATCCGGTCGATTACAAGGTGCGCAAGCGCGCAGCGCCGCCCGAGGGCGAGACCAAGATCTTGGGCTACGACGCGGCCGGCGTGGTCGATGCCGTCGGGCCTAAGGTCACGCTGTTCAAGCCGGGTGACGAGGTGTTTTACGCCGGCTCGATCCTGCGCCAGGGCACCAACGCCGAATTCCACCTGGTCGACGAGCGCATCGTCGGCAACAAGCCGAAGAGCCTGTCGTTCGCGCAAGCCGCCGCCCTTCCCCTTACCTCCATCACCGCCTGGGAATTGCTGTTCGATCGGCTCGGCGCGGTGCCCGGCAAGAGCGTCGATCCGCGTACGCTCTTGATCACGGGCGGCGCCGGCGGCGTCGGCTCGATCCTGATCCAGCTCGCCCGCCGCCTCACCGGCCTCACGGTGCTTGCGACCGCGACGCGGCCGGACTCGCAAAAATGGTGCCTCGATCTCGGCGCACACGCCGTGATCGATCACGGCAAGCCGATGAAGGAGCAGATCGAGAAGCTCAAGCTGCCGCCGGTCGCGCTGGTGGCGAGCCTCACCTTCACCGACCAGCATTACAAGGCGATCGCCGAGTTCATGGCGCCGCAGGGCCGGTTCGGCCTGATCGACGATCCCCCGGAATTCACCATGAGCACGTTCAAGGGCAAGGCGATTTCGGTGCACTGGGAATCGATGTTCACGCGCTCCTCGTTCCAGACATCAGACATGATCGCGCAGCATCATTTGCTCAACGACGTCGCCGACCTCATCGACAAGGGCGTGCTGCGCACCACGCTCGACCAGACTTTTGGCACGATCAACGCCGCCAACCTCAAGCGCGCGCATGCGCTCTTGGAGAGCGGCAAGTCGCGCGGCAAGATCGTGCTGGAGGGGTGGTAGGCGAAAGCCTCGTAGGGTGGGCAAAGGCGCATTAGCGCCGTGCCCACCACTCACCTTTGACGCGCTCGATCAAAGTTGGTGGGCACGCTGCGCTTTGCCCACCCCACGGCAGCTATATTTCCGCCGCGCCCTCGACGAACAGCAGCCGCCGCTCCAGCGCGGTCTGCCGCAGCTTGAGCGCCTCGGCATATTCCGGCGAGGCGTACCATTCCTTCAACCGCGCCATCGACGCGAATTCGACGATGACGATGGCCTTCGCTGGAAGGTTGCCTTCGGCAAGCTCGGCCTTGCCGCCGCGGACGAGATAACGCCCGCCATGCTGCGCGATCGTCTCTGCGGCGAGCACACGATAGGCTTCGAACCCCTCGGGATCGCGCATCTCGACTTCGGAAATCACATAGGCTGTCATGCGCGGCTCAGGCGATGGTGTTGACGATGCCGCCCTCGGCCCGCAGCGCCGCACCGTTGGTCGCGGACGCCTCCTTCGACGCAACATAGACCACCATGTTGGCGATCTCGTCGACGCTGGCGAAGCGTTGCAGCAGCGAGCTCGGGCGATGCTGCTTGACGAAATTAGCCGCAGCCTCGTCGACCGACTGGCCGTTCTGCTTCGCGAGATCCTTCACAAAGGTCTCGACGCCCTCCGACATTGTCGGGCCCGGCAGCACGGAATTGACGGTGACGCCGGTGCCGCGGGTGAGCTGCGCCAGACCGAGAGCTGGGCCGTCTTGGTCATGCCGTAGTGGATCATCTCGACGGGAATGTTGAGCCCCGATTCCGATGAGATGAAGACGACGCGGCCCCAATTGCGCTTGAGCATGCCCTTCAGATAAGTGCGCGACAGCCGCACGCCGCTCATGACGTTGACTTCGAAGAAGCGGCTCCAGTCCTCGTCCGGAATCTCGAAGAAATCCTTGGGCTCGAAGATGCCGGCATTGTTGATGAGGATGTCGACCTCTGGCAGCGCCGCAACGAGCGCCTTGCAGCCCGCTGCGGTCGAGACGTCGGCAGCGATACCGCGCACCTTTGCGCCCGTCCCTTCCAGCTTGCGCACGGCCGCATCGACCTTGTCCTGGCCGCGCCCGTTGATCACGACACTCGCACCTGAGGCCGCGAGGCCTTTGGCGATGGCGTGGCCGATGCCGGCGGTCGAGCCGGTCACGAGGGCGGTCTTTCCGGAAAGGTCGATCTTCATGTCTCATCTCCATCGATGTCGGTGGAGATATCGGGCGCTCGACATGAGACCGCAATTGGCGCTCACTCAGGCGTGAGAAAGACATGGGCTCGTCGTCACGGCGAAAGCCGGGACGATACCGCAAGCACCGATAAGGTACCGGCGCCGGCCCAAAAAAAAAGCGGCGCCCGAAGGCGCCGCTCTCTGAATTCAATACCGATCGGCTTACGCCGCCTCGGCTTCCTTCTCCTGCACCGGACCGGAATCCTGGCCCTTGGCATCGACGTCGCGATCGACAAACTCGATCACGGCCATCGCGGCATTGTCGCCGTAGCGGAAGCCGGCCTTGATGATGCGGGTGTAGCCGCCCTGGCGATCCTTGTAGCGAGGCGCCAGCACGTCGAACAGCTTCTTGACCTGGTCCTTGTCGCGCATCTCGGAGATGGCCTGGCGGCGCATGGCCAGCCCGCCCTTCTTGCCGAGGGTGACGAGCTTCTCGACGATCGGACGCAATTCCTTCGCCTTCGGCAGCGTGGTGACGATCTGCTCGTGCTTGATCAGCGCGGCGCACATATTGGCGAACATCGCGCGGCGATGCTCGGCAGTGCGATTGAGCTTCCGATGAACCTTGCCGTGACGCATGTGACTATTCCTTACGTAAAAACTGCCGCGACGGTTCGTCGGACATGTTGCTCAGGTGGGCTGCCTGCGTTCGCCCGTTAGAAGCGAGTGGTGAGTAGCGAAATGGCGAATAGTCGTCTCACAACGCTATTCGCCACTCCCTATTCGCCATTCGCTCAGTAGTGATCCTCGAAGCGCTTGGCGAGCTCGTCGATGTTCTCCGGCGGCCAGCCCGGCACTTCCATGCCGAGATGCAGACCCATCTGGGCCAGCACTTCCTTGATCTCGTTCAGCGACTTGCGGCCGAAGTTCGGAGTGCGGAGCATTTCCGCTTCGCTCTTCTGCACGAGGTCGCCGATGTAGACGATGTTGTCGTTCTTCAAGCAGTTGGCCGAACGCACAGACAGCTCGAGCTCGTCCACCTTCTTGAGGAAGGCCGGGTTGAAGGCGAGGTCCGGGATGATCTCCTGGGCGACTTCCTTGCGCGGCTCTTCGAAGTTGACGAACACGTTGAGCTGATCCTGCAGGATGCGCGCGGCGTAAGCCACGGAGTCATCCGGCGAGATCGCGCCGTTGGTCTCGATCGTCATGGTCAGCTTGTCGTAGTCGAGGATCTGGCCCTCGCGGGTGTTCTCGACCTTGTAGGAAACCTTGCGGACCGGCGAGTACAGGCTGTCGACCGGGATCAGGCCGATAGGCGCGTCCTCGGGGCGGTTGCGCTCGGCGGGTACGTAGCCCTTGCCGGTGGCGACCGTGAACTCCATGCGGATCTCCGCGCCCTCGTCGAGGGTGCAGATCTGCAGATCGGGGTTCAGCACCACGACGTCGCCGACGGTCTGGATGTCGCCGGCGGTGACGACGCCCGGACCCTGCTTCTTCACGACCATGCGCTTGGGGCCTTCGCCCTGCATCTTGATCGAGATGTCCTTGATGTTGAGCACGATGTCGGTGACGTCCTCACGAACGCCAGCGATCGAGGAGAACTCGTGCAGCACGCCGTCGATGTGCACCGACTGCACCGCCGCGCCCTGGAGCGAGGAGAGCAGGATACGGCGCAGCGCGTTGCCGAGCGTCTGGCCGAAGCCGCGCTCGAGCGGCTCGGCGACGATGGTCGCGAAACGGTTCGAATCGCTGCCGGGCGTGACCTGGAGCTTGTTCGGTCGAATCAGTTCTTGCCAATTTTTCTGGATCGTCACTGTTTCACCCATACAGGCCAGTCAATTTGAGAGTTCAAATACTGGCGTTGGAGAAAGGCCGCAGATCATTCCCGCGGCTTCTTAGAAAAGTCATTGCGGGCGCCAATGCGCCCGCAACTCGGGATCAAACGCGCCGACGCTTGCGGGGACGGCAACCGTTGTGCGGGATCGTGGTCACGTCACGGATCGAGGTGACGGTGAAGCCCGCGGCCTGAAGCGCGCGGAGCGCCGACTCGCGGCCCGAACCGGGACCTGCGACTTCGACTTCCAGCGTGCGCATGCCGTGCTCCTGCGCCTTCTTGGACACGTCCTCGGCGGCAACCTGCGCGGCGTACGGGGTCGACTTGCGCGAGCCCTTGAAGCCCATCGTGCCGGCGGAAGACCAGGCAATCGTGTTGCCCTGCGCGTCGGTGATGGTGATGGTCGTGTTGTTGAACGACGAGTTCACGTGCGCGACGCCGGAGGCGATGTTCTTGCGCTCACGACGACGAACGCGGGTGGCTTCCTTGCCCATAGAGTACCTTTCCTGAAGATCTCAAACGCCGCCGTAATGCCAGCGGCTACACCTGTGGAACGAAAGGCGCGTGGCGAACGGGTCATCCCTGTTCGCCACACGCCGCGATTGGATTCGAAAACTTACTTCTTCTTGCCGGCGATGGCCTTGGCCGGACCCTTGCGCGTGCGCGCATTGGTGTGGGTGCGCTGGCCGCGCACCGGCAGGCCGCGACGATGACGCAGGCCGCGATAGCAGCCGAGGTCCATCAGACGCTTGATGTTGATGCCGACCTCACGACGCAGGTCGCCCTCGACGAGATAGTCGCGGTCGATCACTTCGCGGATCTGGAGCACTTCGGCGTCGCTCAGCTGATTGACGCGACGATCCACGGGGATCTTCACCTTCTCCAGGATCTCACCGGCGATCTTCTGACCGATGCCATGGATGTACTGGAGCGCGATCAGCACGCGCTTGTTGGTCGGGATGTTCACGCCGGCAATACGGGCCACGGCCTTCTCTCCTGTTGCCGATCCCTCGTCAGGAACCGGTCTTTAAGTGCTTGGTTTCTCGGGCAGGTGTTCACAAACGCGAACACGACGCCCACCCCTAGTCTTCCTGGGGCCCGGCATCGTTTGAAACTATCCGACTTGGATGCGGGGCTTATTAGGGGATTCCAGGGGCTTTCGTCAACCGCTGCTAGCGCTTAGCTCGCTTTTTCGTGACCTTTTTTGCGGCCTTCTTGGCACCCTTTTTGACAGCCTTCTTGGCGGTCTTTGGGGCTGCCTTTTTCGCCGCTTTCTTGACGGTCTTCCTGGCCGCCTTCTTGCCGGCTTTGTTGGCCGTCTTCTTGGGGCCCCTCACCGCCGTCTTGGCGGCCTTTTTGGCCGATTTGGCGGGTTTTTTGGTCGTTTTGGCCGGCTTTTTGGCTGTTTTCCTGGCTTTCTTGCTCGCCTTGGCCTTCTTGGCCGGGCCCGCCTTGGCTGCGCTTTTGGCGTGGGTCTTGGGCTCGACCGCCCCCAGCGCCAGGAGCTGGCGATGGATGGCGCGGGTGACCTCGTCGATGGCCATCATACCGTCGATGGTCGAAAGCTTGCGCCGCTCGGAATAGTAGTGAATCAGCGGTTCCGTCTGGTTGCGGTAGCTGGCTAACCGCTTGGTCAGGACCTCCGGCGTGTCGTCGAGTCGGACCTCCTCCCCGCGCTCACGCATCTGGGCGACGCGGGTCTCGACACGATTCAGCAGCGCGCTCTCGTTGACGCGAAGCTCGATCACGGCGTCGAGCTTGAGGTGCTTGTGCTTGAGCAGCTCGTCCAGCGCCTCGGCCTGCGGCACGGTGCGCGGGAAACCGTCGAGGATGAAACCGTTCTTGGCGTCCGGCTGGTCGATCCGATCGGAGATGATTCCGACCACGACCTCGTCGGGTACGAGACCACCGCTGGCCATGATCTCCTTGGCCTTCAGCCCGACCGGCGTACCGGCCGCAACCGCGGCACGCAGCATCTCGCCGGTCGAGAGTTGGACGATGCCATAGCGTTGCACCAGCAACTGCGCCTGGGTCCCCTTGCCCGACCCCGGCGGTCCCAGAAGTATAATTCTCATCGGCGTACGCCCCCCGGATTGGTGAGCGATACGTCGCGCACCTGTGCTTTGATATCAAGAGCGGTGCAAACCACAACCAGCGCCCCACCGCCATTGATCATCATACTATAAGGCAGCCCGATCCCGTAAAGCTCGAAGACCTCCGGAATCAACTGCAACACAGTCAGGTAGACGGCTCCGACGACTGTCGTCAATGACACGACGCGGTCGAGATAGTCGGCGGTCGCCTCGCCCGGCGCGACACCGGGAATCGCGCCGTCGCGCGCGGCCAGGGATTTGGCCGCGTGCTCGGGATCGACGACGTAGGCAGTGTAAATGAAGGCCAGCACGAACACGGCGATCGACACGAGGATGAGATGTGCCGGCTGCCCGAGCTGAAGATGCCGGTACGCCGCGGCGACCAGGGGATGATCGCCGCCAAGGATGAGGCCCGCAAGGGCGAGCGGCAGAAAGAAGATCCACGGCGCCGCGGTGACCGGAATCAGAAAGCCCGCGCTGTTGAGCTTGATCGGCAGCACAGCGTCGCGCGCCGGCAGTTGCCGCGCTCCAACGCTGAGCGCGCCGAATTCGACGCGCACATTTCGCCGCGCACCTTCGACGAGCACGATCACAGCGACGGTCACGATCCAGAACACGGCGTGGGCGAAGACGAGATTGCCCGAGATCGCTCCTCTCCGCACGAGTTCCACGATGGCGGCAGCGTCCCGCGGAATGGAGACGAGAATGCCGAGGCTCAAGATCAGCGCCAAGCCGTTGCCGATGCCGTAGCGGGTGATCTGTTCGCTCAGCCAAACCAGCACGAAGACGCCGCCGACCATGGAGGCCGTAGCCGTCACCACGAACCAGCCGCCGGGATTCTTGACCAGCCCTGGGATGGACGTCAGCGCGGTGGCGATGCCGTAGGCCTGAAAGGCAGCAAGAGCCAGCGTGAGTCCGAGCGTGGCACGGGCGATCCTGCGCCGGCCGCGCTCGCCTGACCGTTCGAGCGTATTCAGGCCGCGCCAGACCACGGACAGCAGCCGGATGAGGATCGCAGCGGTCAGATAGGGAATGAGGCCGAGCGCAAAGAGCGAGAGACGGGCGATCAGGTCCGACGTCGGCGAGAAGCTAGACGTGCTCACCCCCGGGACCGGGATCTGGGTGCCGAGCCTGAAGAGGAGCAGCGCGCCAATCGTGAAAGCGATCCGGCGCGCGAGCTCCCTGCTCATCTACGGCGGCCGCGGAGCTTCGACTTGCGGATCAGGCCTTCGTACTGATGCGCCAACAGATAACCCTGCACCTGTGCCACCGTGTCCATGGTGACGCTGACCACGATCAGCAGCGAGGTGCCGCCGAAGTAGAACGGCACCGAGGCGTAGGAGATCAGGATCTCCGGGATCAAGCAGACGATCGCCAGATAGACCGCGCCGAGCACGGTGATGCGCGAGAGCACGTAGTCGATGTATTCCGCGGTGCGCTCGCCGGGACGGATGCCCGGAATGAAGCCGCCGTGCTTCTTCAGATTGTCCGCGGTCTCGGTCGGGTTGAACACGATCGCGGTGTAGAAGAAGGCGAAGAACACGATCAGCGCCAGATACATGATCAGGAACAGCGGACGGCCATGGCCGAGCTGGGTCGTGATCCACTGGAACCATTCCGGCCCGCTGCCCGCGTTGAAGTTCGCCACCGTGGTCGGCAGCAGCAGCAGCGAGGACGCGAAGATCGGCGGGATCACGCCGGAGGTGTTGAGCTTGAGCGGCAGATGCGAGGACTGGCCCTCGAACATCTTGTTGCCGACCTGGCGCTTCGGATACTGGATCAGGAGGCGGCGCTGCGCGCGCTCCATGAACACGATGAAGGCGATCACGGCGACCGCCATGATGATCACGACCAGGATCAGGCCGGTCGACATCGCGCCCTGACGGCCGAGTTCGAGCATGTTGGCGAGCGCGGCGGGCAGCTCGGCGACGATGCCGGCGAGAATGATCAGCGAGATACCATTGCCGATGCCGCGCGAGGTGATCTGCTCGCCCAGCCACATCAGGAACATGGTGCCGCCGGTCAGCGTGATCGCCGTGGACAGGCGGAAGAACAGGCCAGGGTCGCTGACGACATTGCCGGCGCCCTCGAGGCCCACCGCGATGCCGTAGGACTGGAACGCGGCCAGGATCACCGTGAGGTAGCGGGTGTACTGATTCAGCAGCTTGCGGCCGGACTCGCCTTCCTTCTTCAGCGCCTCGAGTTGCGGCGAGACGGTGGTGAGGAGCTGGATTATGATCGAGGCCGAGATATACGGCATGATGTTCAAGGCGAAGATCGCCATGCGGTGGATGCCGCCGCCGGCGAACATGTTGAACATGCCGAGGATGCCGCCCGCCTGGGAGCGGAACACCTGCTCCCAGATATTGGGATCGATGCCGGGGAGCGGGATGTAGGTCCCGAGCCGATAAACGAGCAGCGCACCCAGGGTGAACCAGATGCGCTTCTTCAGTTCGTCAGCCTTGGCAAACGCACCGAAATTGAGATTGGCTGCCAGTTGTTCCGCTGCAGAGGCCATCTTGGACTTTCTCCCGCCGCCTGTTGCGCCGTCATGCCCGCGGCCGGGCTACATTATACCGGACACCGGACATTATCTGGGGCTCGGCTTCGATAAGTCCACGTCCCGCACGCGTAAAGGCCCGCGAGCCGCGGGCCAATGACGCAGTTGTTACGCCGCCTCGCCTTCTTCCTTGGCAGGGGCGAGGATCTTCACCGAGCCGCCGGCCTTCTCGACCGCGGCGATCGCGGTCTTGGTGGCGCCGTGGACTTCGATGTTGAGCTTGGACTTGAGCTCGCCGCGGCCGAGCAGCCGCAGGCCACCCTTAGGCCGGCGCAGCACGCCGCCCTTCACCAGGGCCTCGACGTTCACGACGCTGCCGGCGTCGATCTTCTTGGCATCGACCGCTTCCTGCAGCCGGTCGAGATTGATCTCGGCGAACTCGACGCGGAAGATGTTGTTGAAGCCGCGCTTGGGCAGACGGCGATGCATCGGCATCTGGCCGCCTTCGAAACCCTTGATGCGCACGCCCGAACGCGCGGTCTGGCCCTTGCCACCGCGGCCGGACTGCTTGCCCTTGCCCGAACCAATGCCACGGCCGACGCGCATACGCTTCTTGCGCGAGCCGGCGTTGTCGGCGATATCGCTGAGCTTCATCGCCCTTCTCCTTATTTACTTCTCGTCGACGATGCGAACGAGATGGTGAACCTTCTCGATCATGCCGCGGACCGCCGGAGTGTCCGGCAGTTCGCTGGTGCGGCCGATCTTGTTGAGCTTGAGCCCGATCAGCGTCGAGCGCTGCGAGTGATGGCGGCGGATCGCGCTGCCCGTCTGCTCGAGCTTGATCGTCTTTGCGGCCTTGGCCATGGGAGTCTACTCCGAAAGCTTCCGTTAGTCGGCAGCCGCCTCGGCATCGCCACCGATACGGCGCGACTGCAGAGTGGACACCTTGATGTTGCGGCGGGCTGCGACCGAACGCGGCGAATCCTGATGCTTCAGCGCGTCGAAGGTCGCGCGAACCATGTTGTAGGGGTTCGACGAGCCGATCGACTTGGCGACCACGTCCTGGACGCCGAGCGTCTCGAACACGGCGCGCATCGGGCCGCCGGCGATGATGCCGGTACCGGCGGGAGCTGCACGCAGGTAGACACGGCCCGCGCCATGACGGCCGGCGATGTCGTGATGGAGCGTGCGGCCCTCGCGCAGCGAGACGCGCGTCAGGTTGCGCTTGGCGGACTCGGTAGCCTTGCGGATCGCCTCCGGCACTTCGCGCGCCTTGCCGTGACCGAAGCCGGCGCGGCCCTTCTGGTCGCCGATCACGACCAGCGCTGCGAAACCGAAGCGCTTGCCGCCCTTGACGACCTTGGCCACGCGGTTGATGTGGACGAGCTTGTCGACGAACTCGCTGTCGCGCTCCTCGCGCTCCCTGCGTTCACGTCCGCCGCCGCCGCGTTGATCGCGTCCACCACGTTGTTCGCGTTCTGCCATTTTTCCAATCCTTCAGAGGCTTGCGCCTCAATCCTCAAATTCTGTTAGAAGCTCAGCCCGCTCTCACGCGCTGCGTCGGCGAGAGCCTTGACGCGCCCGTGGTAGAGGTAGCTGCCGCGATCGAACACGACTTCCTTGACGCCCTTCTCGGCAGCGCGCTCGGCCAGCAGCTTGCCGACCGCCTTCGCCGCATCGATGTCGGCGCCGGTCTTGCCGCCGTCGCGCATCGACTTCTCGAGCGACGAGGCTGAGGCCAGCGTCTCGCCCTTCAGGTCGTCGATGACCTGGGCGTAGATGTGCTTGGACGAGCGGAACACCGACAGACGCGGACGACCACCACCGGAGCGGCGCAGCTTCAGCCGTACACTGCGCTTGCGCCGGGCATTCGTAACCTTGGCTTTCGACATGACCGGCTCCGTTACTTCTTCTTGCCTTCCTTGCGGAAGATGAATTCGCCAACATACTTCACGCCCTTGCCCTTGTAGGGCTCCGGCGGACGATAGGAGCGAATCTCGGCGGCGACCTGGCCGACGCGCTGGATGTCGCTGCCGGTTACCGTGATCTCGGTCGGCTTCGGCACCGTGATCGTGATCCCTTCCGGGATCGCATAGACCACGTCGTGGCTGTAACCGAGCGCGAGTTGCAGGTTCTTGCCCTGCATCGCGGCGCGGTAACCGACGCCGGTGATCTCGAGCTTCTTCTCGAAGCCCTTGGTGACGCCTTCGACCAGATTCGCGACCTGGGCGCGAGCGGTGCCGTACAGCGCCCGGGCGCGATTGGTCTCGACCCGCGGGTTCACCTTCACCTGGCCGTTCTCGAGCTTCACCTCGACGTCGTCATGAACGACGAACTGAAGCTGGCCCTTCGGGCCCTTCATCTTGACGGTCTGCCCATCGACGGTCGCGGTCACACCCGACGGAACCGGCACAGGCCTTTTGCCAACACGTGACATGGATCAAAAATCCTTCTCAGAACACCGTGAAGAGGACTTCACCGCCCACATTCGCGTCGCGCGCGCTGTGGTCGGCCATGATCCCCTTCGGCGTCGACAACACCGAAATGCCGAGCCCGTTGTTGACCCGCGGCAGGTTCTTCACCGAGGCGTAGACGCGACGCCCGGGCTTGGAAACACGTTCGATCTCGCGGATGACGGGCTCGCCGTCGAAATACTTCAGCTCGATCTCGATCTCGCTGCGGCCCGAGGAGTGCTCGAGCGTGGCGTAACCGCGGATGTAGCCCTCGGTCTTCAAGACCTCGAGCACGTTCTCGCGCATCTTCGAACCAGGCGTGGAGACCTTGCTCTTGGCGCGCATCTGCGCGTTGCGGATACGGGTGATCAGATCGCTGATTGGATCGTGCGTAGACATCTAAACGACCCTCCTTACCAGCTGGACTTCACGAGGCCCGGGACCATGCCCTTGGAGCCAAGTTCGCGCAGCGCGATACGGGACAGCTTGTTCTTGCGGTAGTTCGAGCGCGGACGACCCGACAGCTCGCAACGCAGGCGGATGCGGGTTGCCGACGAATTGCGCGGCATTTCCGCCAACTTCAGGGTCGCGGCGAACCGCTCCTCCATCGGCAGCTTCTTGTCGGCGATGATCGCCTTCAACCGCTCGCGCTTCGGAGCGGCGTTCTTCACCATCCGCTTGCGCCGGTTGTTCTTCTCGACTGAACTCTTCTTTGCCATGCTTGGCTCCTGGGTATCCGCGTTTGAGAGGCTTTAGGTCAGCGTCTCACTGCCGGAACGGGAAATTGAAAGCGGTCAACAAGGCCCTCGCCTCTTCGTCGGTCTTGGCCGTGGTGCAGACGGTGATGTCCATGCCGCGGGCTTCCGTGACCTTGTCGAAGTCGATCTCGGGGAAAATGATGTGCTCCTTGATGCCGAGCGAGTAGTTGCCGCGGCCGTCGAAGCTCTTCGGGTTCAGGCCGCGGAAGTCGCGGACGCGCGGCAGCGCGACCGTCACCAGGCGATCGATGAACTCGTACATGTGGGCCTTGCGCAGCGTGACCTTGCAGCCGATCGGCTGGTTTTCACGCAGCTTGAAGGTCGCGATCGCGATACGCGAATAGGTCACGATCGCCTTCTGGCCGGCGATCTGGGTCAGCTCGGCAGCGGCGGTCTCGGCCTTCTTGCGATCGTTGACGGAATCGCCAACGCCCATGTTCAGCACGACCTTGTCCAGGCGAGGAACCTGCATGACGTTCTCATAACCGAACTTCTCGGTCATGGCCGTGCGGATCTTCGCATCGTATTCCGCGCGCAGGCGCGGGGTGTAAGCGGCCTCAGCCATCGATCTCAGCTCCCGAGCTCTTGGCGATGCGGACCTTCTTGCCGTCCGCCAGAATCTTGAATCCGACGCGGGTCGGCTTTCCGTCCTTGCCGACATACGCGATGTTGGACAGTTGGATCGGCGACTCCTTCGAGATGATGCCGCCCTCCTGGGCCTGCGTCTGCTTCTGGTGACGCTTGACCATGTTGATGCCGCGCACGAGCGCCGTGCCGGCGTCGGGACGCACTTCGAACACTTCGCCGGTGCGGCCCTTGTCGCGGCCGGTCAGCACGACGACTTTGTCGCCCTTGCGGATCTTGGCAGCCATCACAGCACCTCCGGCGCGAGCGAGATGATCTTCATGTGGTTCTTCGCGCGCAGCTCGCGCGGCACGGGCCCGAAGATACGGGTGCCGACCGGCTCGGACTGGTTATTGATCAGGACGGCGGCGTTACGGTCGAAGCGGATGACCGAACCGTCGGCGCGGCGGATGTCCTTGCGGACGCGCACCACGACGGCCTTCATCACGTCGCCCTTCTTCACCTTGCCACGCGGAATTGCTTCCTTGATCGAAACGACGATAATGTCGCCGATCGTGGCGTAGCGGCGCTTGGAGCCCCCGAGCACCTTGATACACATGACACGGCGTGCGCCAGAATTGTCGGCCACGTCGAGGTTGGTCTGCATCTGAATCATTGATGCACCTCGTCCTCTTCTATTTGCGCCAGCCCAGCCGGCGCTCAACATTTCCCTGAAGTCAGTCGGCTAAAGCCAACAGATCAGGCGCTTTTCTTGTGTTCGCCCCGGATCACGACCCAGCGCTTCAACTTCGAAATCGGCTTCGATTCCTCGATCCACACCATGTCGCCCGGCTTGAACTCGTTGCTCTCGTCGTGCGCGTGATAGTTCTTCGAACGGCGGATCGTCTTCTTGTAGATCGGGTGCGTGAAGCGGCGATCAACGCGCACCACGATGGTCTTGGCTTGCTTGTCGCTGACGACCACGCCCTGCAAAGTACGTTTCGGCATCTTCGTAAGCCTCTTACTTCTTCTTCGCGCGCGTCTGCGCGGCGACGGTCTTGATCCGGGCGATGTCACGGCGGGCCTCGCGCAGGCGCGAGGTGTTCTCGAGCTGCCCGGTGGCGCGCTGGAAGCGCAGGTTGAAGCGCTCCTTCTTCAGGTTCAGGACGGCGTCGTCCTGCTGGTCGGGGCTCATCGCGCGGATGTCTTCGATCTTCATCTGGGCCATGGCCATCACTCCGCAATGCGCTCGACGAAGCGCGTCTTGATCGGCAGCTTGGCGGCCGCCAGGGTCAGCGCCTCACGCGCCGTCTGGGTGTTGACGCCGTCGATCTCGAACAGCACCCGGCCCGGCTTGACGCGCGCGACCCACAATTCCGGCGAACCCTTGCCGGAGCCCATGCGGACTTCGGCCGGCTTCTTCGACACCGGAACGTCGGGGAACACGCGGATCCAGACGCGGCCGGCGCGCTTCATGTGGCGGGTCAGCGCGCGGCGAGCGGCTTCGATCTGGCGCGCGGTGACGCGCTCAGGCTCCGTCGCCTTCAGGCCGAACTGGCCGAACGCCAACGTCGCGCCCGAAGACGCAACGCCGTGGATGCGGCCCTTATGCGCCTTCCGGAACTTCGTTTTCTTAGGTTGCATCATGGCTTTAAGCCCTCAAATTCCTGTGCGGCTTTAGGCTGCAGCCGTATCGCGGCGCTGACGGCCACCACGATCACCACTGCCACCCGTCTCGCCTTCGGCCATTCTTTTGTCCTGGGCCATCGGATCGTGCTCGAGGATCTCGCCCTTGAAGATCCAGACCTTGACGCCGCAGGTGCCGAAGGTCGTGAACGCGGTCGCAACGCCGTAGTCGATGTCGGCGCGCAGCGTGTGCAGCGGCACGCGACCTTCGCGGTACCACTCCATGCGCGCGATTTCCGCACCGCCCAGACGTCCCGAGCAGTTGATGCGGATGCCTTCCGCGCCGAGACGCATCGCCGACTGAACGGCGCGCTTCATGGCACGGCGGAACGCCACGCGGCGCTCGAGCTGCTGCGCGATCGACTCGGCCACCAGCGTCGCATCGAGCTCCGGCTTGCGGATTTCAACGATGTTGATGACGACGTCGGACGAGGTGATGTCCGCGACCTTCTTGCGCAGCTTGTCGATGTCGGCGCCCTTCTTGCCGATCACCACGCCCGGACGAGCCGAGTGGATGGTGACGCGGCACTTCTTGTGCGGACGCTCGATCACGATGCGGGCGACGGCCGCCTGCTTGAGCTCCTTGTGCAGGATCTCACGGATCTTGACGTCTTCGTGCAGCAGCTTGCCGTATTCCTGCTTGCCGGCGAACCAGCGGGAATCCCAGGTGCGGTTGATGCCGAGACGCAGACCGATCGGATTGATCTTTTGACCCATCGTGTTCTCCTGCGCCCTTAAGCGGCTGCTTCGGCTTCGACCTGACGAACGATGATCGTCAGCTGCGAAAATGGTTTGTAGACACGGCCCGAGCGGCCACGGCCGCGGGCGGCGAAGCGCTTCATCACGAGGCCGTTGCCGACGAAGGCCTGAGCCACGACGAGATCGTCGACGTCGAGATCGTGGTTGTTCTCGGCATTGGCGATAGCCGATTCCAGGCACTTCTTCACGTCGACCGCAATCCGCTTGCGCGAAAACTGCAGATCGGCGAGCGCAGCAGCTGCCTTCCGGCCGCGAATGAGCTGGGCGACCAGGTTGAGCTTCTGCGGGCTCACCCGCAGCATCCGGGCGACCGCCTTGGCCTCGTTCTCGGCGAGGCTCCGTTCGCGCTTAGGTTTGCTCATCGTTTAATCCTCAAGCCTTCTTGGCTTTCTTGTCGCCGGAGTGGCCATGGAAGGTCCGGGTCGGCGAAAACTCGCCGAACTTGTGACCGACCATTTCCTCGTTGACGGCCACCGGCACGTGCTTCTGACCGTTGTAGACGCCGAAGGTCAGGCCGACGAACTGCGGCAGGATCGTCGAGCGACGGCTCCAGATCTTGATGACGTCGTGACGGCCGGACGCGCGGGCGGCATCTGCCTTCTTGAGCAGAGAACCCTCGACGAACGGGCCTTTCCAGACTGAACGAACCATGTCCGGCGTTCCTTACTTCTTCCGCTTGTGGCGGCTTAGGAGAATGAATTTGTTGGTCGACTTGTTGGTGCGGGTCTTCTTGCCCTTGGTCGGCTTGCCCCACGGGGTGACCGGGTGGCGACCGCCCGAGGTACGACCTTCACCACCGCCGTGCGGATGGTCGATCGGGTTCATCGAAACACCGCGGTTATGCGGCTTGCGGCCCAGCCAACGGTTGCGGCCGGCCTTGCCGATCGAGGTGTTCATGTGATCCGGGTTCGACACCGCGCCGATCGTGCCGCGGCAGCGGCCGTGCACCAGGCGCTGCTCGCCCGAGTTCAGGCGGATGATCACGTAGTCCTGGTCGCGACCGACGAGCTGGGCATAGGTGCCCGCGGAACGGGCGAGCTGGCCGCCCTTCCCGATCTTGAGCTCGATGTTGTGAATGATCGTCCCGACCGGCATGTTGCCGAGCGGCATGACGTTGCCCGGCTTCACGTCGACGTAGTTGCCGGCGATGATGGTGTCACCCACGGCCAGACGCTGCGGCGCCAGGATGTAGGCCTGCTCGCCGTCCTGATACTTGATCAGCGCGATGAAGCCGCTGCGGTTCGGATCGTATTCCAGCCGCTCGACGGTCGCGGGAACGTCGATCTTCTCACGCTTGAAATCGACGGTGCGCAGCGTCCGCTTGTGACCACCGCCGCGGAAGCGCACGGTGATGCGACCGGTGCTGTTGCGGCCGCCCGAGGAGTGCTTGCCCTCGGTGAGCGCCTTGACCGGCTTGCCCTTGTAGAGGGCCGAACGATCGACCATGACCAGCTGGCGCTGGCCCGGCGTCGTGGGATTGAATGTCTTCAGTGCCATCGTCGTGCGACCTTACAGACCGGTGGTCACGTCGATCCGGTGACCCTCTTCGAGGGTCACGATCGCGCGCTTGGAGTTCGACTGCGAGCCGAGATTGCCGCGGAAGATCTTGGTCTTGCCCTTGCGGACCAGCGTGTTGACGCTCTTGACCTTGACGTCGAACAGCTTCTCGATCGCTTCCTTGATCTGCGGCTTGGTCGCCTTCGCAGCCACCTTGAACAGCACCTTGTTGTGCTCCGAGGCGATCGTCGCCTTTTCGGTCACGACCGGCGACAGGATCACGTCGTAGTGGCGAGCCTCGATGTTCTTCGTCATTTGAAGCGCGCCTCCAGCGCATCGATGGCGGCCTTGGTCAGAACGAGCTTCTGACGGCGCAGGATGTCGTAGACGTTGATGCCCTGGATCGGCAGCACGTCCATGTTCGGGATGTTGCGGGCCGCAGCGGCAAAGCCGTTGTTGAGCTCGGCGCCGTCGATGATCAGCGCGTTGGTCAGACCCAGGCCCGAGAAGTGACCGAGCAGCGCCTTGGTCTTGGCGGCTTCCAGCGCGGCCTTCTCGATCACGACGAGATCGCCGTCCTTGGCCTTGGCCGAGAGCGCATGCTTCAGCGCCAGCGCACGGACCTTCTTCGGCAGGTCGGTGGCGTGCGAACGCACCACCGGACCGAAGGCACGGCCGCCGCCGCGGAACTGCGGCACGCGGGCCGAGCCGTGACGAGCACCGCCGGTGCCCTTCTGCTTGTACATCTTCTTGCCGGTGCGCCAGATCTCGGCGCGGCCCTTGGCCTTGTGCGTGCCGGCCTGACGCTTGTTGAGCTGCCACTGCACGCAACGCGCAATGATGTCCTGGCGCGGCTCGAGGCCGAAAATGGTGTCGGACAGCTGGACCGAGCCGGCTTCCTTACCTTCGAGGGTGGTGACCTTCAATTCCATCTCACGCACCCTCCTGCTGGGCCGCAGCCTCGGCTTCGCCACCGGCAACCTTGAACTTGCCGGGCTTCGGAGCTTCCTTCGGCAGCGGCTTCTTGACGGCGTCGCGCACGCGGATCCAGCCGCCCTTGGAGCCGGGAACGGCGCCTTCGACGAGGATCAGGCCGCGCTCGACATCGAGCTGAACGACGCGAAGGTTGAGCGTGGTGATGCGGTCGACACCCATGTGGCCGGGCATCTTCTTGTTCTTCCAGGTCTTGCCGGGGTCCTGACGGCCGCCGGTCGAACCGATCGAGCGGTGCGAGACCGAGACGCCGTGGGTGGCGCGCAGACCGCCGAAGTTCCAGCGCTTCATGCCGCCGGCGAAGCCCTTACCGACCGAGGTGCCGGTGACGTCGACGAACTGGCCGACGACGAAGTGGTCGGCAAGGATCTCGGCGCCGACCGGGATCATGGCATCCGCTGTGACGCGGAATTCCTCGACCCGGCGCTTCGGCTCGACCTTGGCGACCGCGAACTGGCCGCGCTCAGCCTTGGGCATGTAAACGGTCTTGCGGGCACCAGAACCAAGCTGGAGCGCCACGTAACCGTTCTTCTCTTCGGTACGGTGGCCCACGACCTGGCAATTGCCGAGCTTCAGCACGGTCACGGGGATATGTTCGCCGGCCTCAGTAAAGACCCGCGTCATCCCGACCTTTTGTGCGATCACTCCGGAGCGCATCGGCTTGCTTCCTGTTCTTTCTGTCCGCTTGCGCGAACGGGATCCAAAAATCTTAGAGCTTGATCTCGACGTCGACACCGGCGGCCAGGTCGAGCTTCATCAAAGCATCGACGGTCTGCGGGGTCGGATCGACGATGTCGAGCAGGCGCTTGTGAGTGCGCATCTCGAACTGCTCGCGGCTCTTCTTGTCGACGTGAGGCGAACGGTTGACGGTGAACTTCTCGATGCGGGTGGGCAGCGGAATGGGTCCGCGGACCTGCGCGCCGGTGCGCTTCGCCGTGTTCACGATCTCGCGGGTCGACGTATCGAGGATACGATGGTCGAACGCCTTGAGACGGATACGAATGTTTTGGCCGTTCATTGCCGTGCTTTCTTTAGTGAGTGGCGAGTAGCGAGTAGCGAATAGAAATCCCTATTCGCCACTCACCATTCCCTATTCGCTTGTTACTCGATGATCGAGGCGACGACGCCGGCGCCGACGGTGCGGCCGCCTTCGCGGATCGCGAAGCGGAGCTTCTCTTCCATCGCGATCGGCACGATCAGGTGCACTTCCATCGCGATGTTGTCGCCCGGCATCACCATCTCGGTGCCTTCCGGCAGGTGCACGACACCGGTCACGTCGGTGGTGCGGAAGTAGAACTGCGGACGGTAGTTGGTGAAGAACGGGGTGTGGCGACCGCCCTCTTCCTTGGTGAGGATGTAAGCCTCAGCCTTGAACTTGGTGTGCGGCTTGACCGAACCCGGCTTGCACAGCACCTGGCCGCGCTCGACGTCTTCGCGCTTGGTGCCGCGGAGCAGCGCGCCGATGTTGTCGCCGGCCTGGCCCTGATCGAGCAGCTTGCGGAACATTTCGACGCCGGTGACGGTCGTCTTCTGGGTCGCACGGAGACCGACGATCTCGATTTCCTCGCCGACCTTGACGATGCCGCGCTCGACACGGCCGGTCACGACGGTGCCGCGGCCCGAGATCGAGAACACGTCTTCAACCGGCATCAGGAACGGCTGGTCGATCGGACGCTCCGGCTGCGGAATGTACTCGTCGACGTTCTTCATCAGCTCGAGGATGGCGTCGTGGCCGAGCTTCTTGTCGGAATCTTCGAGAGCGGCGAGCGCCGAGCCCTTGATGATCGGGATCTTGTCGCCGGGGAAGTCGTACTTCGAGAGCAGCTCGCGGACTTCGAGCTCGACGAGCTCGAGCAGCTCCGGATCGTCGACCATGTCGCACTTGTTGAGGAACACGACGAGCGCGGGCACGCCGACCTGGCGGGCGAGCAGGATGTGCTCGCGGGTCTGCGGCATCGGGCCGTCAGCGGCCGACACGACCAGGATCGCACCGTCCATCTGGGCGGCGCCGGTGATCATGTTCTTGACGTAGTCGGCGTGGCCGGGGCAGTCGACGTGGGCGTAGTGGCGGTTCGGCGTCTCGTACTCGACGTGCGCGGTCGAGATGGTGATGCCGCGCGCCTTCTCTTCCGGCGCCTTGTCGATCTGGTCGTACGCGGTGAACGTGGCACCGCCGGCTTCGGCGAGAACCTTGGTGATCGCCGCGGTCAGCGACGTCTTGCCATGGTCGACGTGACCGATGGTGCCGATGTTGCAGTGCGGCTTGTTACGTTCAAACTTTGCTTTGGCCATTTGACTCTCCGTTCAATCGTCAGTTCGTGACCGACGACAATCAGGCAAACTTCTTCTGGACTTCTGCCGACACGTTGGCCGGCGCTTCTGCGTAGTGGTCGAACTGCATGGTGAAGGTTGCGCGACCCTGGCTCATCGAGCGCAGGTTATTCACGTAACCGAACATGTTCATGAGCGGCACCATCGCATTGATGACGTTGGCGTTGCCGCGCATGTCCTGACCCTGGATCTGACCGCGCCGCGAATTCAGGTCGCCGATGACCGAGCCGGTGTAGTCTTCCGGGGTCACCACTTCGACCTTCATGATCGGCTCGAGCAGGACGGACTTGCCCTTCTGCAAGGCTTCGCGGAATGCCGCGCGCGATGCGATTTCGAAGGCGAGCGCCGACGAGTCGACGTCGTGATACTTGCCGTCGACGAGCTGAACCTTGACGTCGACCACGGGGAAGCCCGCGACGACACCAGAGCTCATCACGCTGTTGAGGCCCTTTTCAACGCCGGGGATGTATTCCTTCGGAACCGCACCACCGACGATCTTGGACTCGAACTCGTAGCCCTTGCCGGGTTCGTTCGGCTCGACCACGATCGACACTTCCGCGAACTGACCGGTACCGCCGGTCTGCTTCTTATGGGTGTACTTGACCTCGGCCTTCTTGGTGACGCGCTCACGGAACGCAACCTGGGGCGCGCCGATGTTGGCGTCGACCTTGTAGGTGCGGCGGAGAATGTCGACCTTGATGTCGAGGTGGAGTTCGCCCATGCCCTTGAGGATGGTCTGGCCGGACTCCTGATCGGTCGACACGCGGAAGGACGGATCCTCCGCAGCGAGCTTGGCCAGAGCCACGCCCAGCTTTTCCTGGTCGGCCTTGGACTTCGGCTCGATCGCGATCTCGATGACCGGCTCGGGGAATTCCATCTTCTCGAGGATCACCTGCTTGTCGGGATCGCACAGCGTGTCACCGGTGCGCGCTTCCTTCAGGCCGGCCAGTGCGACGATGTCGCCGGCATAGGCTTCCTTGATGTCTTCGCGGTTGTTCGCATGCATCAAGAGCATGCGCCCGATGCGCTCCTTCTTCTCGCGGGTCGAGTTCACGACGCCGGTGCCGCTCTGCAGAACGCCGGAGTAAATGCGGCAGAAGGTGATGGTGCCGACGAACGGGTCGTCCATGATCTTGAACGCGAGCAGCGCGAGCGGCTCCTTGTCGTCCGCCTTGCGCACGACTTCGTTGCCGCGATCGTCGGTGCCCTTGATCGCGGGCACGTCGATCGGCGACGGCAGATAGTCGACGACTGCGTCGAGCAGCGGCTGGACGCCCTTGTTCTTGAAGGCCGAGCCGCACAGCACGGGATAGAACGCACCGGTCAGGACCGCCTTGCGGATCAGCCGCTTCAGCGTCTCTTCGTCCGGCTCCTTGCCGTCGAGATAGGCGGCCATGGCGTCGTCGTCGAGCTCGACGGCGGCTTCCACCATCTTCTCGCGGTATTCCTTGGCCTGCTCGACCAGATCTTCCGGGATGTCGACATAGTCGAACTTCGCGCCGAGCGATTCATCGTTCCAGATGATGCCCTGCATCTTCACGAGGTCGACGAGACCCTTGAAGTTGTTCTCGGCGCCGATCGGAAGCTGGATCGCGATCGGCTTGGCGCCGAGGCGGTCGACGATGTCGGCCAGGCACTTGAAGAAGTCAGCGCCGGTCTTGTCCATCTTGTTGGCGAAGACGATGCGCGGAACCTTGTACTTGTCGCCCTGGCGCCAGACGGTCTCGGTCTGGGGCTCAACGCCCTGGTTCGAGTCGAGCACGCAGACGGCGCCGTCGAGCACGCGCAGCGAACGCTCGACCTCGATGGTGAAGTCGACGTGGCCGGGGGTGTCGATGATGTTCAGGCGCTTGCCGGCCCAGAATGCAGTGGTCGCAGCCGAGGTGATCGTGATGCCACGCTCCTGCTCCTGCTCCATCCAATCCATCGTCGCGGCACCTTCGTGCACTTCGCCGATCTTGTGGCTCTTGCCGGTGTAATAAAGGATGCGCTCGGTGGTCGTGGTCTTACCGGCATCGATATGCGCCATGATACCGAAGTTGCGGTAATTCTCTATGGCATGAACGCGGGGCATAGGGTGTTCCTTAGATTCCGTGTGTCGCCGTTACCAGCGATAGTGCGAGAAGGCGCGGTTGGCTTCCGCCATCCGGTGCACGTCTTCGCGCTTCTTGACGGCATTCCCGCGGTTGTTCGACGCGTCCAGGAGCTCGGCCGAGAGCCGCTCGGTCATGGTCTTCTCGTTGCGATCACGCGCAGCGGAGATCAGCCAGCGGATGCCCAGCGCCTGACGGCGGGTCGAACGAACTTCGACCGGAACCTGGTAGGTCGCGCCGCCGACGCGGCGGGAGCGCACTTCGATCGTCGGCATGACGTTCTCGAGTGCCTGCTCGAACACGCCGAGCGGGTTCTGCTTGGTCTTGGTTTCGATGATACCGAACGCACCGTAGACGATGCCTTCGGCGACCGACTTCTTGCCGGCGTACATCACCGAGTTCATGAACTTCGTGACGATGATGTTCCCGAACTTCGGATCGGGAAGGACTTCGCGCTTTTCCGCTGAGTGGCGACGAGACATGGACCTGGTTCCCGCTTACTTCGGACGCTTCGCGCCGTACTTCGAACGACGCTGCTTACGGTTCTTGACGCCCTGGGTATCCAGAACGCCGCGGAGGATGTGATAGCGCACGCCGGGCAAGTCCTTGACGCGACCGCCGCGGATCATGACCACCGAGTGCTCCTGGAGGTTATGGCCCTCACCGGGGATGTAACCGATCACCTCGAAGCCGTTGGTCAGGCGCACCTTGGCGACCTTACGAAGCGCCGAGTTCGGCTTCTTCGGGGTCGTGGTGTAGACGCGGGTGCAAACACCACGCTTCTGCGGCGACTGCTGCAGCGCCGGCACCTTCTTGCGCGACTTCTGCACTTCACGCGGTTGAGCGATCAGCTGGTTGATCGTCGGCATCCTGGCCTTACCCTTTGTTCTGTCGCAGACCCTTTTCGGATCCGCTGTCTTGCCGCAGCCCGTTGCCGGGACTGCAAATTCTTTCGAGCTACCCGCCCGACGAGGTCGCCTTCCGCGGAACAATCCGCACAAAGCGAAATCGCGCCAACCGCCCCATCAACGGGCGGAAAGCGCTTCGACGCCACAGAGGACCGCAGTATTGAGGCCGGTCAGCATAAAGCCGCGGCCCGCGCACTGAGGTCATGCATCCGAATTCGATCTCAAGAGAATAAGCTCAAGAGAACTAGAATCGCACTGGCATTGCCTAGCTATGATCGACAGCGTTTGAGCGGCATTCGTCGAGGTTGGTGCCCGCCTTGAGCGATCCCTATTGGCTTTAGTCCTTGGGGATCTAACGGGTGGCCCGTTCCGACGCTGGCGATGCTCACCGCCTGTCGTAAGTGAGGCGCTTTCTATAAGTGAGAATCGATCAAGTCAAGGCGAAACGACAGCCACGAAGCGCTTCAGGAGCCTGTCAAAATCGCTGTTTGCCGCCCTCGCCGCGTTACTCCGATATGGGAACGGACTCTCGGTTCCGCCAGCCTGAGAATTATTATATCCGGGTGAAAAGTACTTTTATAACCAGAGCTAAGGCTTTTTTTCCTGTTGATGCGCCAATCTGCGGCCTTCGGCAGGGATCAGCGCCATGCAGTACACCGACATTGCCATTATCGGCGGCGGATTGGCTGGCTCGACCGCCGCCGCGATGCTCGGCCGGGCCGACATTTCGACCGTCCTGGTCGATCCGCATGAGAGCTATCCGGCGGACTTTCGCGTCGAGAAACTCAGTGGCCAGGAGCAGATTGGGCGATTCCTGAGGACCGGAATCGCAGAATCAGTGCTGCGCCGCGCGACCTTTGCCGGCGAGAACTGGATCGCCCGCTTCGGCCGCCTGCTCGACAAGGCGCCGAGCCAGCAGTTCAACATCCTGTACGATTCCCTGGTCAACGCCGTCCGCGACGAAATCCCCACTTCCGTCGAGCGCATCTGTGCCAAGGCCATAGCCGTCGAGACGAGCGAGGAGCGGCAAAGGGTCGTGCTCTCCAATGACGAGACGATCTCGGCCCGCCTGGTGGTGCTCGCCAATGGCTTGAATGTCGGCCTGCGCCACCAGCTCGGCATCGTCCGAAAAGTCATCAGCGCCTGCCATTCGATCTCGATCGGGTTCGACATCGTTCCGGTCGGGTGCCCAGCATTCGCCTTCCCGGCCCTGACCTACTTCTCCGAACGTCCGAGCGACCGCATCCCGTACATCACGCTGTTTCCGGTCGGCACGCGGATGCGCGCCAATCTGTTCGTCTATCGCGCCTGCGACGACCCCTGGCTGCGCGAGCTGCGCCGCGCCCCGACCGAGACGCTGGATGCGGCCCTGCCCCGGCTCAAGGCCATCACCGGCCCGTTCGAGATCCCCGGCGAGATCAAGATCCGCCCTGTCGATCTCTATGTGAACGATTGCCGCGGCCAGCCCGGCCTCGTGCTGGTGGGCGATGCCTTCGCGACCTCCTGCCCCGTCGCCGGCACCGGCTGCGACAAGGTCTTCACCGACGTCGAGCGGCTCTGCAACGTCCACGTCCCGGACTGGCTCGCCTGCGACGGGATGAGTGCGGCCAAGATCGCTGCCTTCTACGCAGATCCGGTCAAACGGGCCTGCGACGAATGGTCGGCGGCGAAGGCGTTCGACTTCCGCTCAGTCTCAATCGCGACGAGCCCCTACTGGACGGCGCAGCGCTGGGCCCGCTTCATCGCCTGGTCGGCTCAAGGCCTGCTGCGGCCGCTTGGAGGCGCCTTCGAGCTGGAGCCGAACTTGCTCGGTCATTCCTCCTCGTCGTCCTCGTCCTCGGCATCCTCGAGGTCGTCTTCGTCCTCATCGTCCCTGCCGTCGTCGGCGTGAGCCGCCGCGCCGTGCGGCTGGTGGATCTGGTCGTTCCAGAGCTTGCGATAAGTCCCGTTCTTGGCGAGCAGCTGGGCATGCGAGCCGCGCTCGATCGCCCTGCCACCTGAGATCACGATGATCTCGTCCATCTCCACCACCGAGGTCAGGCGGTGGGTCGACCAGATCATGGTGCGGCCCTTCGCGACCTTGAGCAGCGTGCGGTTGATGGCGGCTTCCGTGGTCTGGTCCAGCGCCGAGGTGGCTTCGTCCAGCAGCAGCACCGAGGGGTTGCGGATGACCGCGCGCGCGATCGCGATGCGCTGGCGCTGGCCGCCCGACAGGGTGTCGCCGCGCTCGCCGACCGGCGTGTCGTATCGCTGCGGCAGGCTCATGATATAGCGGTGGATCTCGGCCTTCTTGGCGGCCTCCTCCACCTCCTCATCGGTCGCGCCCTCCTTGCCGAGCCGGATGTTCTCGCGGATCGACATGTTGAACAGCATGTTCTCCTGGAACACCACCGCCATGCTCCGGCGCAGCGAATCCAGCGTCACCTTGCGGACGTCGACACCGTCGATGGTGACCCGCCCCTCGTCGGGCACGTAGAGCCGCAGGATCAGGTTGAGCAACGTGCTCTTGCCGGAGCCGCTCGGGCCGACGATCGCGATGCGCTTGCCCGCGTTGAGCTTGAGACTGAGATTGTCCAGCACCGGCGTCTGGCTGCCCTCGTACTGGAAGGTGACGTGATCGAAGGTGATGTCGTTGGTGATGCGCGGCAAATCGGGCGCGCCGGGGCGGTCGGCGGCGCGGGTCGGCTCGTCCAGCAGCTCCTGCATGTGCCGGATCGCCGCCGCCGAGGAGATCGACACCGGGATGAAATGCATCACATGGGCGATGTTGTAGGAGACCTCCCAGAACGCGCTCTCGAAGGTGACGAAGGTGCCGATGGTGATCTGGCCCTTGGTGGCGAGATAAGCGCCGATCGCGAGCACCACGAGGTGCAGCATCAGCACCGAGATGGTGACCGTCCGCTCCACCATGGTCGACAGGAACGCGGCGGAGGCGATCTTGTCGCGCGCCTCGTGGTTACGGAAGGTGAAGAAGCCGAACATCTTGCGCTGCAGGCTGAACGCCTTGATCACGGCCTGCGCCGCCACGTTCTCCTGCACCATGCCGAGCAGCGCGCTTTCGTTGAGCTTCTGCTCGTAATTGGCCTGCACCGCCTTGGGCGTCAGGATCCGCGGGCCGATCAGTGTGATCGGGAACACGAGCAGCGCGACCGCCGCGAGCTGCCAGTTCAGGAACACCATCAGGATGATGCCGGCGATCAGCTCCAGAAACGGCAGCGCGGCACTGTTGGCAAACGTCTTGACCGAGCCTTCAAAGGCCGAGAGGTCGACGGAGAAGCGCGACAGGATCTCCCCGCGCTTGGTGCGGCCGAAATAGGCCGCCGGCAGGTCCTGAACGTGCTCGAACAGGCGCTTGCGGACGTCGGAGATGATGCAGGCCGCCAATCGCGCGTCCCAGCGCTCGTACCAGACGGCGACGATCGAGGTGAAGATGCCGGCGACGGCGAGCACGCCGAGGATCTTGTACAGCGCCTGGAAGTCCTCCTCCCCGAGCGCGTCGTCGATCAGGAACTTGAGGCTGAGCGGCATGATGACGTTGAACAGCGTCTCGACGCAGACGCCAAACGCCACGAAAGACAGCATCCGCTTGTAGTTCGCCAGGAACGGCTTGACGAACCCGACGATGGTCGCGAGCGCGCCGGCGGCTTCGCGGGCGGTAAAGACGACGAGGTCCTCGTCCTCATCATCGTCGTCGAGCTCCACCTCGTCATCCGCCTCGTCTTCGGCATCCTCGTCGTCTTCGAGGTCCGGCTTGGCAGTCGAGGCGAGCTTGTCGTCGAGCTCGGCCGCCTCATCGGCGGCGAGCTTCTGTTTGTCGGGCGAAAGAGGCTTGGATGCCATGAAACCAACCGATGCTGACGGCCGGCATGACCGCAGAGAAAGCAGGACATAGCGGAAAGCCGCTATTGCACCGATTCTATGCGATCAGGATGAATTCGGCAAAACAATTGGCGAATTCAACGCGCGCCCCGCGGCTAGTCCTCGTCCTCCTCCTCGACCTTGTCGAAGAAGGAATAGCGCAGACTGTCGGCGTCGGCGTACCACTGCCCCGGCCCCTTGTTGGCGGCGAGCGTGGCCTCCCAGAGCGCATCGGTGCAATCCTTGCGGTGCATCGAGAGGTCGAAACCGTTGCCGAAGAACAGTTCGGACCATTCCCACCACGTGCCGAGTTTCTTGACCCCGCGCAGGAGGTCGTAGCGGTCGATCAGCGCCGGCGCCATGTCCGAGGTAATCGAGCCGAACACGAGGCCGGTCTTGACCACGCGGTTCAGTTCCTTGATTGCGCGGACCACCTGCTTCGGGGAAACGTGGCAAAGGCTGGTCTCGAACACGAAGTCGAACGCGCCGTCCTTGAACGGCATGTCAGTGATCGAGCCGAGCTTGTTGTACTTCTTCAGCGCCTTCGGCGTCCTGGCGTGGATGGCGCGGTTGCTCTCGATGCCGAAGGCATCGATGCCGCGCTCGCGCAGCGCGCCGACCAGTTCGCCGCTGGCCGAGCCCGCGACGAGCAGCTTGGCGCCCTTGGTCTTGCCCCAGACGATGCCGAGCAGCCGGGTGAGGTAATCGGGATCGGTGAAGTGGCGCCACGCCTCATGATAGGGGCCGAGGCCGCGATAGTTCTCGAAATAGTCGCGATCGATCTTGTCGGAGAGCGGCTTGTCGTCCTGCGCGCGCTCGCGGCGCAGGCGCATCATCTCAGTCAGGATGATGTCGGTTGCCGCATCCGAGGAGTCGAGCAGGCCGTTCAGCGTCGAATCGAACAGATAGTCGCCGACCACCACGATGCCGGGATGCTCCTTCGGCTCGGGCCGGTGATTGGTCATGACGTCGCGCACCGGCAGGCCGCCCGGAATCGCGTTCACCGACGACAACCAGCGATGGATCTTGCCTTCCATGAAATGCAGGCGCGCATCGCCGAGCGAGGCCGGCAGCGATTTCAGCGCGGCATCGATCAGCTCCTGGTCGGACAGATTGGCGAAGGCCAGCGCGTCGGAGCCGGGAATCAGCCAGTTCAGCACGCCGTGCTTGCCGACGTCGTGGCGCGCACCCTCGTTGTAGACGCAGCAGCCGCCGAAGGCTTCCGACATGAACCAGGCGCCGGGAATCTTCTCGCCCCAGAACGGCGTGTCGAACAGAATCGAGACGCGCAAATAGTGCGCGGGACGGTCGAAATAAGAAACGTGCTTGACCATCGACTTGCGGAGCTGTTCGCCTTCCCACCCCATGGTGGCGAGCCAGGAATGCGGCAGGCAGACCAGCACGAGATCGAAGTCGCGCGTCTCCGGCCCTTTGCCGTTCATCATCTTGAGCTGGTAGCGGCCGGTCGGCGCCTTGCCAACGGTGAGCACGCGGTGATTGAGCTGGATGTCGGCGTTGACCTCCGACTGCAGGCATTCGATCAGTTGCTCGTTGCCGTTCTGGATGGAATAGAGGCCGATATAGCCGTCGACATCCATCAGATAGTTCTTGAGCGCATTGAGGCCGTTGGTGTTGTGGCTTTCGGTCGCGATGTCGGAGCGCGCCATCACCTTGAAGAAGCGCTTTGCGGTTTCGTCCTCGACCTCCTCGTCGAGCACCTGCTCGGCGGTCTTGTAGGCCCAGGGATTCTCGTTGTCGTGCGCGCCGACGCCCTCGTAATATTCGATCGGTGACATCGCCTCGGCACAGCGCTTGCGGAACGCCTCGATCGCCGCGGCGGTCTTGGCGCCATACTTGCGGCGCACGCCCGGCACGTCGTCGAGAAGCTCGCCGCCGAACTGCACCTGCTCGGCATCCATCGGAATCGTCTGCAGCCCGAAATGCTGGATCAGCTCGCGCAGCGGATCCGGCCCGGTCATCGAGTAGTCGTAGATCTCGGCAACGCCGGCCTCGTACATCGCGGGCGCGGAATCGAATTTACGGGTGACGATCTTGCCGCCGAGCCGATCGGAGGCCTCGTAGATGGTGACGCGACAGAGGTCGCCGAGCTTGCGCTTCAGATACCAAGCGCTCATCAGCCCACCGGGGCCGCCGCCTACGATTGCGAGATCAAGCATGTGAGTTCCGTGGTCTCCGGCCCGCCCCCTTCACGGGACCACCGGTCTAAACTCTCCTAGCAGAAGCGCTTTTGCGGCTGAAGGAAAGATGAACAAAGGTTGATCCCGCATCGCAACAGACAAGCAAAGCAACAAAAAGGCCGGCTTTCGCCGGCCTTTTCATTGTCCTCGGTAGTCCTACGGATGAACGATCATTCCGCGGGCGGCAGCGCAGGAAGCTCCGCTTCCGGCGCGGGCGACACGACCGCCGCCTGCTTCTCGCGCTCGTCCAGGATCAGCTTGTCGCGCTTCATGGCGACTTCGCGAATCTTGGCCATGGAGGCGCCGGTGCCTGCCGGGATCAGCCGGCCGACGATGACGTTCTCCTTGAGGCCTTCGAGCGGATCGACCTTGCCGTTGACCGCCGCTTCCGTGAGGACGCGGGTGGTCTCCTGGAACGAGGCCGCCGAGAAGAAGGAGCGGGTCTGGAGGCTCGCCTTGGTGATGCCGAGCAGAACCGGCGTACCCGTGGCGATCTTCTTGCCCTCTTCCTTCGCCTTCTCGTTGAGCGCGTCGAACTCGATCTTGTCGACCTGCTCGCCGGAGATCATGTCCGTGTCGCCCTGGTCGGTGACTTCCACCTTCTGGAGCATCTGACGGACAATCACCTCGATGTGCTTGTCGTTGATGAGCACGCCCTGGAGCCGGTAGACCTCCTGGATCTCGTTGACCAGGTAGGCCGCGAGTTCCTCGATGCCCTTGACCGCAAGGATGTCGTGCGGTGCCGGGTTGCCTTCCACGATGAAGTCGCCCTTTTCGACGACGTCGCCGTCCTGAAGGTGGATGTGCTTGCCCTTCGGGATCAGGTACTCGCGCGGCTCGTCGGTCTTGTCCATCGGCTCGATCGAGATGCGACGCTTGTTCTTGTAGTCGCGTCCGAACCGGATGGTGCCCGAGATTTCGGCAATGATCGCCGCATCCTTCGGACGCCGTGCCTCGAACAGTTCCGCCACCCGCGGCAGACCGCCGGTGATGTCACGCGTCTTGGCGCTTTCGGTCGAGACACGGGCCAGGATGTCGCCCGGGTTGACCTTGGCTCCGACGTCGACCGAGAGAATGGCGTCGACCGACAGCATGTACCGGGCATCGCCGCCACGGGCGAGCTTGAGCACCTTGCCGTCCTTGCCCTTGACCACGATGGCCGGACGCAGGTCCGCGCCGCCGCGGGTCGAGCGCCAGTCGATGACCACGCGCTTGGCGATACCGGTGGCCTCGTCGAGCGTTTCCGAGATCGACTGCCCCTCGACCAGATCCTCGAAGCCGATCGTACCTTCGACTTCGGTGAGGAGCGGACGGGTGTAGGGATCCCACTCGACGATGCGCTGGCCACGCTTGACCATGTCGCCTTCATCGACGTGCAGGCGCGAACCGTACTGGACACGGTGCGTCGCACGCTCGGTGCCGTCGGCATCGACGATCGCCACCACCATGTTGCGCACCATCGCGACCAGATGGCCTTCGCTGTTGCGGGCGATGGCCTTGTTCCGGATCACGATCTTGCCGTCGAAGTTGGCTTCGACGAACGACTGCTCGTTGAGCTGCGCCGCACCACCGATATGGAAGGTGCGCATGGTGAGCTGGGTGCCCGGCTCGCCGATCGACTGCGCCGCGATGACGCCGACCGCTTCGCCGTGGTTGACCGGCGTGCCGCGGGCGAGGTCGCGGCCATAGCACTTGCCGCAGATGCCGTTGACGAGTTCGCAGGTCAGCGCCGAGCGGATCTTCACCTCCTGCACACCACCCTGCTGGATGGCGTCCAGATGGCTTTCTTCCATCAGCGTATCGCGCTTGATGATCACCTTGCCGGAGCTGTCACGGATATCTTCGCAGGCCGTGCGTCCGAGGATGCGCGAACCGAGCGAAGCCACCACGGTGCCGGCATCGACGATGGCGCGCATCTTGATGCCGAGCTTGGTGCCGCAGTCGCTCTGCGTGATGATGCAGTCCTGCGCGACGTCGACGAGACGACGGGTCAGGTAGCCCGAGTTCGCGGTCTTCAACGCGGTGTCCGCGAGGCCCTTGCGGGCGCCGTGGGTCGAGTTGAAGTACTCGAGAACCGAGAGACCTTCCTTGAAGTTCGAGATGATCGGCGTCTCGATGATCTCGCCCGACGGCTTGGCCATCAGGCCGCGCATGCCGGCGAGCTGGCGCATCTGGGCCGGCGAACCGCGGGCGCCGGAGTGAGCCATCATGTAGATCGAGTTGATGTCGGCATCCGCTCCGGCCGCCGTCTTCTTGGTGGAGGAGATTTCCTTCATCATCGCCTTGGCGATTTCTTCCGTGGCCTTCGACCAGGCGTCGACGACCTTGTTGTACTTCTCGCCATGGGTGATCAGGCCGTCGTTGTACTGCTGCTCGAAATCCTTCGCCAGCGTACGGGTGGTGTCGACGATCTTCCACTTGGAGTGCGGCACGACCATGTCGTCCTTGCCGAACGAGATGCCGGCCTTGAACGCGTTGTAGAAGCCGAGCGCCATGATGCGATCGCAGAAGATCACCGTCTCCTTCTGGCCGCAGTGACGGTAGACCTGGTCGATGACGCCCGAGATCTCGCGCTTGGTCATCAGCTTGTTGATGATCTCGTAGGGGACGCGCGGGTTCTTCGGCAGGAGGTTACCCAGCATGACGCGGCCGGCGGTGGTCTCGATCCAGCGCTTGGAGATCTTGCCGGTCTCGTCGATGCCTTCCCACCGGTACTTGATCTTGGTGTGAAGGTGGATGACCTTCGCGTGCAGCGCGTGCTCGAGCTCGGCCATCTCGCCGAACACCTTGCCCTCGCCGGGCAGGCCTTCGCGCATGATCGACACGTAGTAGAGACCGAGCACGATGTCCTGCGACGGCACGATGATCGGCTGTCCGTTCGCCGGATGCAGGATGTTGTTGGTCGACATCATCAGGACGCGCGCTTCCAGCTGCGCTTCGAGCGACAGCGGGACGTGCACGGCCATCTGGTCGCCGTCGAAGTCGGCATTGAACGCGGAGCAGACCAGCGGGTGAAGCTGGATCGCCTTGCCCTCGATCAGCACGGGCTCGAACGCCTGGATGCCGAGACGATGCAGCGTCGGTGCGCGGTTGAGCAGCACCGGGTGCTCGCGGATGACCTCGTCCAGGATGTCCCAGACCTCGGGCCGCTCCTTCTCGACCAGCTTCTTCGCCTGCTTCACGGTGGTGGACAGGCCCTTGGCGTCAAGCCGCGAGTAGATGAACGGCTTGAACAGCTCGAGCGCCATCTTCTTCGGCAGGCCGCACTGATGCAGACGCAGCTCGGGACCAACCACGATCACCGAACGGCCCGAATAGTCGACGCGCTTGCCGAGCAGGTTCTGACGGAAGCGGCCCTGCTTGCCCTTGAGCATGTCGGCGAGCGACTTCAGCGGACGCTTGTTGGCGCCCGTGATGACGCGGCCGCGGCGGCCGTTGTCGAACAGCGCATCGACCGCTTCCTGAAGCATGCGCTTCTCGTTGCGGATGATGATGTCGGGCGCGCGCAGCTCCATCAGCCGCTTCAAGCGGTTGTTGCGGTTGATGACGCGGCGGTAGAGGTCGTTGAGGTCCGAGGTCGCGAAGCGGCCGCCGTCGAGCGGCACCAGCGGACGCAGGTCCGGCGGGATCACCGGAACCACGGTCATGATCATCCACTCCGGCTTGTTGCCGGAGTGGCGGAACGCTTCCACGATCTTCAGGCGCTTGGCGAGCTTCTTGTGCTTGATGTCGGAGTCGGTCTCCTGCATCTCGAGGCGCAAGGTCGCCTCGAGCTTTTCGAGGTCCATGCCCTTGAGCAGCTCGCGGATCGCCTCCGCGCCGATCATGGCGGTGAAGCTGTCCTGGCCGTACTCGTCCTGCGCCTTCAGATACTCGTCTTCCGACAACAGCTGGCGGTCCTTCAGCGCGGTGAGGCCCGGCTCGAGCACGACGTAATATTCGAAGTAGAGGATCCGCTCGAGATCCTTCAGCGTCATGTCGAGCAGGAGGCCGATGCGCGAGGGCAGCGACTTCAGGAACCAGATGTGGGCGACGGGGGCAGCGAGCTCGATATGGCCCATGCGCTCGCGCCGGACGCGCGACAGCGTGACCTCGACCGAGCACTTCTCGCAGATGATGCCCTTGTACTTCATGCGCTTGTACTTGCCGCACAAGCACTCGTAATCCTTGATCGGCCCGAAGATGCGGGCGCAGAACAGGCCGTCGCGCTCGGGCTTGAAGGTGCGGTAGTTGATGGTCTCCGGCTTCTTGATCTCGCCGTAGGACCAGGACAGAATCTTCTCTGGAGACGCGATCGAGATCCGGATCTGGTCGAAGACCTGAGCCGGCGTCGTCGGGTTGAAGAGATTCATAATTTCTTGGTTCATCGTCTTCTCCTCGCGTGCCGGTCGCCTCCGGCCGCAAATTCGAAAATCACTTAGCAGGGCGCCCTGCCCTCAAGGCATCGGGAGGGGCGCCAATGCCCGGCCGTGAAGGCCGGGCATGACAGGTCGTGTTACTCGGCCGCTTCCGACGTAGGCGCCGGTCCAACCTTGGAGTTGTGCAGGTCGACGTTGAGGCCGAGCGAGCGCATTTCCTTGACCAGCACGTTGAACGATTCCGGAATACCGGCCTCGAACGTATCGTCGCCGCGCACGATCGCCTCGTACACCTTGGTACGGCCGGCGACGTCGTCCGACTTCACCGTCAGCATTTCCTGGAGCGTGTACGCCGCGCCGTAAGCCTCGAGCGCCCACACCTCCATTTCGCCGAAGCGCTGGCCACCGAACTGCGCCTTGCCGCCCAGCGGCTGCTGGGTGACGAGCGAGTACGGACCGATCGAACGCGCGTGGATCTTGTCGTCCACGAGATGGTGCAGCTTGAGCATGTAGATGTAGCCCACTGTCACCTTGCGATCGAACGCATCGCCGGTACGGCCGTCATAGACGGTCGACTGACCCGAAGCGTCGAGGCCGGCAAGCTTCAGCATCTCCTCGATGTCGGCTTCCTTGGCGCCGTCGAACACCGGCGTCGCGATCGGCACGCCGCGGCTGAGGTTATGGCCGAGCTCGATCAACTCGTTGTCGTTGAGCGTCTTGATCGTCTCGTCCTCGCCGTAGACCTTCTTCAAGGTCTCCTTCAGAGGCTTGATGTCCTGCTTCGACAGGTACGCATCGACGGTCTGGCCGATACGTTTGCCGAGGCCGGCGCAGGCCCAGCCGAGATGGGTCTCGAGGATCTGTCCGACGTTCATGCGCGAAGGCACGCCGAGCGGGTTGAGCACGATGTCGGCGTGCGTACCGTCTTCGAGGAACGGCATGTCCTCAATCGGCACGATCTTCGACACCACGCCCTTGTTGCCGTGGCGGCCGGCCATCTTGTCGCCGGGCTGGATCTTGCGCTTCACCGCGACGAAGACCTTGACCATCTTCATCACGCCGGGCGGCAATTCGTCACCGCGCTGAAGCTTCTCGACCTTGTCGAGGAAGCGCTGTTCCAGCCCCTTCTTCGACTCGTCGTACTGCTTCCGCATGGCCTCGATCTCGGCCATCAGCTTGTCGTTCGGCGAGGCGAACAGCCACCACTGCGACTTCGGGTACTCCTCGAGCACCGCACGGGTGATCTTGGTGTCCTTCTTGAAGCCCTTCGGGCCGGCAATGCCCTGCCGCCCCTCGAGGAGCTCGGCAAGACGGTTGTAGACGTTGCGGTCCAGGATCGCCTGCTCGTCGTCGCGGTCCTTGGCCAGACGCTCGATCTCTTCCCGCTCGATCGCCAGCGCACGCTCGTCCTTGTCGACGCCGTGACGGTTGAACACGCGCACTTCCACGATCGTGCCCTGCACGCCCGGAGGAACGCGCAGCGAGGTATCGCGAACGTCGGAAGCCTTTTCGCCGAAGATGGCGCGCAGGAGCTTCTCTTCCGGCGTCATCGGGCTCTCGCCCTTCGGCGTGATCTTGCCGACCAGGATGTCGCCGGCGCGGACTTCCGCACCGATGTAGACGATACCGGCTTCGTCGAGGTTCTTCAGCGCTTCTTCCGAGACGTTCGGAATGTCGCGGGTGATTTCCTCAGGTCCGAGCTTGGTGTCGCGGGCCATCACCTCGAATTCCTCGATGTGGATCGAGGTGAAGACGTCTTCCTTCACGATCCGCTCGGAGAGCAGGATCGAGTCTTCGAAGTTGTAGCCGTTCCACGGCATGAACGCGACGAGCACGTTGCGGCCGAGCGCGAGCTCGCCGAGATCGGTCGACGGACCGTCGGCGATGATGTCGCCCTTTCTGACGATGTCGCCGACCTTCACCAGCGGACGCTGGTTGATGCAGGTCGACTGGTTGGAGCGCTGGTACTTCATCAGGCGGTAGATATCGACGCCCGACTTGGTCGGATCGAGATCTTCCGTGGCGCGGATGACGACGCGGGTGGCGTCGATCTGGTCGATCACGCCCGAACGACGCGCCGCGATCGCGGCACCCGAGTCACGCGCAACCACGCCTTCCATGCCGGTGCCGACGAACGGCGCCTCGGCGCGAACCAGCGGCACCGCCTGGCGCTGCATGTTCGAGCCCATCAGCGCGCGGTTTGCGTCGTCGTTCTCGAGGAACGGGATCAGCGCCGCGGCGACCGAAACGAGCTGCTTCGGCGACACGTCCATGTAGTCGACCTTGTCCGGCGTCACCGGCAAGACTTCGCCAGCGTGACGGCAGACCACGAGGTCTTCGGTGAAACGGCCCTTCGGGTCGAGCGGCACGTTGGCCTGCGCGACCGTGTAGCGGCCCTCTTCCATCGCCGAGAGGTACACGACCTCGTCGGTGACGCGACCGTCCTTGACCTTGCGATACGGCGTCTCGACGAAGCCGTACTTGTTCACGCGCGCGAAGGTCGCGAGCGAGTTGATCAGGCCGATGTTCGGACCTTCCGGCGTCTCGATCGGGCAGATGCGGCCGTAATGCGTCGGATGCACGTCGCGGACTTCGAAGCCGGCGCGCTCGCGGGTCAGACCGCCCGGTCCAAGCGCCGAGAGACGGCGCTTGTGGGTGATCTCCGAGAGCGGATTGGTCTGGTCCATGAACTGCGAGAGCTGCGAGGAGCCGAAGAACTCGCGCACGGCGGCAGCCGCCGGCTTCGCGTTGATCAGGTCCTGCGGCATGACCGTGTCGATATCGACCGAGGACATGCGCTCCTTGATCGCGCGCTCCATGCGCAGGAGGCCGATGCGGTACTGGTTCTCCATGAGCTCGCCGACCGAGCGCACACGGCGGTTGCCGAGATGGTCGATGTCGTCGATCTCGCCCTTGCCGTCGCGCAGGTCCACCAGCGTCTTGATGACGGAGAGGATGTCTTCCTTGCGCAGCGTGCGCTGGGTGTCGGGCGCATCGAGGTCGAGGCGCATGTTCATCTTAACGCGGCCGACCGCAGAGAGGTCGTAGCGCTCGGCATCGAAGAACAGCGACTGGAACATGGCCTGCGCCGAATCCAGCGTCGGCGGCTCACCCGGACGCATCACGCGGTAGATGTCGAACAGCGCGTCTTCACGCGTCATGTTCTTGTCGGCCGAGAGCGTGTTGCGGATGTAGGGGCCGATATTGACGTGGTCGATGTCGAGGAGCGGCAGCTCCTTGTAGCCGTGCTCGTTGAGCACCTTCATCGACTTGTCGGTGATTTCCTCGCCGGCTTCAGCGTGGATCTCGCCCGTCTTCGGGTTGACGAGGTCCTCGGCGATGTAATTGCCGACCAGCTCCTCATCAGCCAAGCGCAGCGCCTTCAGCCCCTTTTCCTGGAGCTGGCGGGCGGCACGGACGGTGAGCTTCTTGCCGGCCTCGAGCACGACCTTGCCGGTATCGGCGTCGATCAGGTCGTTGACGGTCGAGTAGCCGCGGAAACGGTTGGCGTCGAACGGAACGCGCCAGCCTTCCTTGGTCCGCTTGTAGAGGATCTTCTTGTAGAACGTGGACAGGATCGCCTCGCCGTCGAGGCCGAGGGCGAACATCAGCGACGTCACCGGAATCTTGCGGCGACGGTCGATACGCGCATAGACGATGTCCTTGGCGTCGAACTCGATGTCGAGCCAGGAACCGCGATACGGGATGACGCGGGCAGCGAACAGCAGCTTGCCCGAGGAATGGGTCTTGCCCTTGTCGTGATCGAAGAACACGCCGGGCGAACGGTGCATCTGCGAGACGATGACGCGCTCGGTGCCATTGACGATGAAGGTGCCGTTCATCGTCATGAGCGGGATATCGCCCATGTAGACGTCCTGCTCCTTGATGTCCTTCACCGACTTCGCGCCGGTTTCCTCGTCGATATCGAACACGATGAGGCGCAGCGTCACCTTGAGGGGAGCCGCGAAGGTCATGCCGCGCTGGCGGCACTCGTCGACGTCGTATTTCGGCTGCTCGAATTCGTAACGGACGAATTCCAGCATCGAGGTGCCCGAGAAATCGGAGATCGGAAACACCGAGCGGAATACCGCCTGCAGACCCTCGTCGAGACGGCCACCCTGGGGTTCATCGACCATCAGGAACTGGTCATAGGACGCCTTCTGAACCTCGATGAGGTTCGGCATCTCGGCGACTTCCTTGATGTGTCCGAAGAACTTGCGAACGCGTTTGCGACCGGTGAATGTCTGCTGCGCCATCGTGGCCTCTCATTTTCGTCGCCCGCTCTGGGCGCGCCCTCCGGAACGCGGCTGCCACCGCTCCCCGGGTTGAATTTTTCGAACCCGCTTTGGGGGCCGGAGACTCAAGTTCAGGCCGGAATGTCCTGAATCTGTTCTTCAGACCTTCAAAACGCAAAACGACGCGCGGGGCGCTGATGCGCGCCCGCCCGTCACAACCATCCTCTTCACGGACTGCAAAAGCCCGAAATAGCCTGCTCTCCCAACGGCTTACAGGGAATCCGGTATCCCTGCCCACCGCGCTTTCGTGCTGCCGAACCGATATGGGGCGACAATAGTGGAGATTCGAGGGGTGAACCCTCAAATCCCCACACTTTTTCGTGTTCGACCTGCGTCGGGACGTTCCGTCGCACGCCTTTTGCATCAGGCTCCCCCCTTTTTGAGGGGCAAGCCAGGATCTCGGGCCTGCTTACGCTCGCCCGAGACCTCGCCAGTAAGCGGTGCTTACTTGAGCTCGACCTTCGCGCCAGCCTTCTCGAGCTGGGCCTTGATCTTCTCGGCTTCGTCCTTGTTCACGCCTTCCTTGACAGGCTTCGGCGCGCCCTCGACGAGGTCCTTTGCTTCCTTCAGGCCCAGGCCGGTGATGGCGCGGACTTCCTTGATGACCTCGATCTTCTTGTCGCCGGCGCTGGCGAGAACGACCGTGAACTCGGTCTTCTCTTCCGCCGGAGCGGCGGCAGCGCCACCACCAGCCGGGCCGGCCACGGCGACAGCCGCGGCAGCCGAAACGCCCCACTTCTCTTCGAGGAGCTTCGCGAGTTCAGCAGCTTCGAGCACGGTGAGGCTCGAGAGGTCGTCAACGATCTTCTGCAAGTCAGCCATTGTTCAGTTTCCTTACGTGTAAGTCTGGTTCGGGTTTGAGTTTTGCGAAGGGCGTCAGGCCGCTTCGCCCTTTGAGGCATGAGCCTGGATGACGCGCGCGAGCTTGCCCGCGGGCGCATTGGCGAGCTGAGCGATCTTGGTCGCCGGGGCCACAAGCAGGCCGACGATCTTGGCGCGCAGTTCATCAAGCGACGGCAGCGAGGCGAGAGCCTTCACACCGTCGACATTCAGGACGGTCTTTCCCATCGAGCCGCCAACGATGACGAACTTTTCGTTCGCCTTGGCGAATTCGACGGCGACCTTTGGCGCCGCTACCGGATCGTTCGAAGTGGCGATCACAGTCGGTCCCTTCAGCATGGGGCCGATGGCAATGACGTCAGTGCCTTCAAGAGCAATTTTGGCGAGACGGTTCTTCGAGACCTTCACCGAGGCGCCAGCCTGCTTCATCTGCATGCGCAGCTTCTGCATCTGGGCAACGGTCAGGCCGGAATATTGAGCAACGACCGCGACGCTCGTGGTCTTGAAGACCCCGTTGAGCTGTTCGACCGCTTCCTTTTTTGCCGCTCGTTCCACAGCAAGCTCTTTCCGGTTGGCGGTCATCGCGAAAAGCGGGACCGCCGGGTTGCACCCATCGTCCCACCCAAAACCTGAACCTCCGGGTCAATACCCATCGGACACGCGCCGGGCGAGACGACGATTCAAAGCCTGCCCTCCGGGAGCTCGTGAGAGCCCACGGCGTGTCGAGGTCCGAACCAAACCCATTCCGCAACCACCTTAAGGCGGAACGCGAAGTGAAAATTCGGTCTTCACCCGTCTATGCAGGCCATGCGATTAAGCCGTTGAGAAGTCGAAACTTCCCGCGAGCGCCTGCAGTCTTGGACAGGACAAGGTCAGCCGGCGAACCGTCCGACCTCTGCCCGCACTCCACCAACCGACGGGTTTTCCTTCCTTTTCGGGCAAATCCTCACGGACGTCCTGAAAAGGAATGATCTCCTGTCTTGTCGGGTTTTCGGAATGCGTGCACGAACGCGCCAGCCGAGGCCGGCACGTCCGGAAGCGGTTCTTTAACCGCTCTCCGCCTGCTTGCCAAGAGCAAAATTCGCACCAGTTCCAATCTGTTGCCCTGGGCGCTTGATCCGGGCCGATAAGGACCGATTCAGACCGATTTGACCGCATAAGGCAGCGGCTTGCCCTCGAAGAATGCGGTCAGGTTCGCCAGCACGCAGTTCTGCATGGCGACGTGCGATTCGAGGGTATGGCCGCCGATGTGGGGGGCGAAGACCACGTTCGGGAGCGCGGTCAGGGCGTCGGGGGCGTGCGGTTCCTTCTCGAAGACGTCGAGGCCGGCGCCGGCGATGGTCTTGTCGGTCAGGGCCGCCACGAGCGCCTTCTCATCGATAACAGAGCCGCGGGAGATGTTGACGACGTAGCCGTGCTCCCCGAGGCGCTTGAGGATATCGGCATTGACGACATGCTGAGTCTCGGCCCCTGCCCGGACCGCGATCATCAGCACGCTGCACCAGTCGGCCAGGGCCTCCAGCGTCGGGAAATATTGATAGGGCAGATCGTATTTGCTGCGACTGAAATACCCGACCTCGCTCTCGAAGGCGGCGCAGCGGCCTGCGATCTTGCGGCCGATCTCGCCCATGCCGTAGACGCCGATGCGGCGGCCGGGCATGCCCGCCTGCGGGCGCATCATCGGCGATTGCTTCGACGCCGCCCAGTCGCCGCTGCGGACATATTGGTCGGCGACCAGGATCCGCCGCGTCGTCGCCAGCATTAGGGTCATCGCGATATCGGCGACCGAAGCCGCATTGGCGCCGGGACTGTGACCGACCGCGATATCGCGGCTCGCTGCCGCCTTCAGATCGACGCCGTCATAGCCGGTGCCGTAGCAAACGATCGCGCCGAGCTTGGGAAACAGGTCCATCGCCTCCGCGCCGAGCGGCGAGCCGCCCGCGGTCAGCATCGCGCGGATGCCGCTCAGCTCCTCCGCCGAAAACACCTCCCCGGCGGGCTTGCCGCCGGTGTCGAGCAATTCGAACCGTTCGGCAAAGCGCGCCATCATCGTCTTGGGAAAGCGCGAATAGATCAGGACCTTGTCAGTCATTGTTCTTGTTTCCGGTGAGCCCTGCCACAAACGACGAGGGGCGGAATCGGTTGCCCAATTCCGCCCCTCGCCTCATGCAATTTCCAGACTTAGCCGAGAATGGTGCCCGGCTCGACCTTCACGCCCGGGCCCATCGTCGAGGACACCGCAACGCGCTGGATGTAGGTGCCCTTGGAACCGGCCGGCTTCGCCTTCGAGACAGCATCGGCGAGAGCCTTGATGTTCTCGACCAGCTTCTCCTCGGAGAACGAGGCCTTGCCGACGCCGGCCTGCAGGATGCCGGCCTTCTCGACGCGGAACTCGACCGAGCCGCCCTTGGCACCCTTCACCGCACCGGTGACGTCCATGGTCACGGTACCGATCTTCGGGTTCGGCATCAGGCCGCGCGGGCCCAGCACCTTACCGAGACGGCCGACGAGCGGCATCATGTCGGGGGTGGCGATGCAGCGGTCGAAATCGATCGAGCCATTCTGAACCTTCTCGACCAGGTCTTCGGCGCCGACGACGTCGGCACCTGCAGCCTTGGCCTCATCGGCCTTGGCGCCGCGGGCAAACACGCCGACGCGGAGCGTACGGCCAGTGCCGTTCGGCAGGGTCACGACGCCACGGACCATCTGGTCGGCGTGACGCGGATCGACGCCGAGATTGATCGCGACCTCGATGGTCTCGTCGAACTTCGCTTTCGCGCGTTCCTTGACCATCTTGATGGCGTCCGCGAGCGGATAAAGCTTTTCGCGGTCAACACCTTCGCGGGCTTTGTTCAAACGCTTTCCGATTGCCATGACCAATTACCCCGCCACTTCCAGGCCCATCGAACGGGCAGAGCCCTCGACCATCTTCATGGCCGACTCGATGGAATCGCAATTGAGATCCTTCATCTTCTTCTCGGCGATCTCGCGCACCTGCGCCTTGGTCACCTTGCCGGCCTTGTCACGGCCCGGCGCCTTCGAGCCGGACTGGATCTTGGCGGCCTGCTTGAGGAAGAAGGACATCGGGGGCGTCTTCATCTCGAACGTGAACGAACGATCGGCGTAGATCGTGATCACGACGGGAATCGGGGTGTTCTTCTCTTCCTTCTGGGTCTGCGCGTTGAACGCCTTGCAGAACTCCATGATGTTGAGACCGCGCTGACCGAGCGCGGGACCGATCGGGGGCGAAGGATTCGCCGCACCGGCCGGGACCTGAAGCTTCAGGTATCCGGTCACTTTCTTTGCCATGTATCACTCCTGTTGTGCCGGCTGGCTGCCAGCGGTTTCAGGTTCGTGGTCTGGGTCGGATGCGGCTGGCAACCGCCCTCTCCCTCCCACGGCCTCTCTTTGCGCGAAGCTTTTCGGCTTCACGCGCTACCCGGTCAGACCTTCTCGACCTGACCGAATTCCAATTCGACCGGCGTGGCACGGCCGAAGATCGACACAGCGACCTTCACGCGCGAGCGCGCCTCGTCGATTTCCTCGACGACACCCGAGAACGAGGCGAACGGGCCATCGGCCACGCGCACGTTCTCGCCGATCTCGAACGACACCGACGCCTTCGGCCGTTCCACGCCTTCCTGCACCTGGTGCAGGATGCGCATGGCCTCGGATTCCGAGATCGGCATCGGCTTGTTTTCGGCGCCGAGGAAGCCCGTGACCTTCGGCGTGTTCTTGATCAGGTGAAACGCTTCGTCGGTCAGCTTCATCTTCACCAGCACGTAGCCGGGGAAGAACTTGCGCTCGGCGTCGATCTTACGGCCGCGGCGCACTTCGGTGACCTTCTCGGTCGGAACCAGCACCAGTTCGAACAGCTCCTCGAGCCCGCGCTGCTTGGCCTGCTCGCGGATCGATTCGGCGACCTTCTTCTCGAAGTTCGAGTAGGCGTGGACGATGTACCAGCGCTTGTCGGACAGTTGAGCGGTTGCGGTTGCCATCAGTGAATGCCCAGAAGGTAAGTGATGAGGACACGGATGATCTGGTCGGCGGCGAAGAAGAAGATCGAGGCCACGGCGACCATGACGAACACCATGATGGTGGTGATCGTGGTCTCGCGGCGGGTCGGCCAAGTGACCTTGGCGGTCTCCGAGCGCACTTCCTGCAAGAACTTGAACGGGCTGACTGCCATCGTTTTGATGTCCAACGTCCGTCGACAGACGCGAATGAATTTCAGGGATCCGAACAGCCGCCGTTGGCCCAGCCCTCTGTCTCGAAGGATGAGCCGGAAACCGGGCTCGATTGTTCGGGGATTTCAAAGCCGCGCCGGAGATCCGCGTCTAACGGGCCGGCTGCGAGTGCGGGGTATCTACTGCGGATAGGACCAAAGGTCAAGATATAGAGGGCCCGACTGGACCAGCCGACCTTCCCGGGCGCTAGAGTAGAGCCCAGCCGGATCAACGGCTTATCCACCCACCCTTCAGGGCGCAATCGCAGCGCCCGTCCGGTTCCTCCCAGACGCTCCCCCGGAGCGTCCGCCTCGGCCCTATTGCGCGGGTCAGTCGGCCCGCTCGACCATGGAAATGCCCGGCAGCGGCACCACGAACTTTCCGCCTTCGGCGAAGTAGCGGGCGTGCTTGGCCCGGATCGGGTCGACGTAGCGCCAGGCGAAGACGACGACGAACGCCGGCTTGCGCTCGTAAAGGGCGGCAGGCGGCAGGATCGGGATATCGTAACCCGGGCCGGCCATCACGTTCCCCTTCTTGGGATCGTCGTCGACCAGGAAGTCGATCTTGTTCTCCAGACCGAACTGCGGCAGCAGCATCGTGGTGCCGACCGAGACGCCGTAGCCGGCAACGAGCTGCCCGCGCGCATGAGCGGCATCAGCCATCGCGACCAGCTCGTCGCGGATCGCGGCGATCCGCTTCACATAGGGCGCATAATAGGCCGGCTGATCGACGCCCAGCCGTTCTTCCTCGGCGACGAAGCGCGCGACCTCAGCCGACGGCTTCTTGGCGCCGCCGGCGCGCTGCACGGTCACGCGGATCGAGCCCCCCTTGGTCCAGATGTGCTGGACGTCGATCAGCTCCATGCCGAGCCGGGCAAAGAAACGGATCAGCGGCTTGATGTTAAAATACGACAGATGCTCGTGATAGACGGTGTCGAGCAGGTTCTTCTCGGTGACGTCGACGCCGTATTGCGTTTCGAAGACGAACAATCCGTCCGGCGCGAGCACGTCGCGAACCCCGATCACCAGTGGATCGAGATTGTCGACATTGGCGATCATGTTGTTGGCGATCACGACGCTCGCCGCACCGTGGCTCTGCAGGATGCGGTGACCGATGGCATCGGTGAAGAAATCGCCGATGGTCTCGATCCCCGCCTCGGTCGCGCGCTTCGCGATATCGACAGCGGGATCGACACCCAGCACCCGCATGCCGCGCTCTTTGAAGAAGCCGAGCAGCGATCCGTCGTTGCTGCCGAGCTCGACGACCAGCGAGCCCGGCGCGACGCCGAAGCGGCTGACGACGTCGTTGGCATAGCCCGCGAAGTGCTCCCGCAGACCGAGCGAGAGCGAGGTGGTGTAGACGTAGTTGCGGTACTGGATCTCGGGATTACCGACATGGAGAATCTGGAGATGGCCGCAATCCCTGCACAGATGCAACGCCATTGGCACCGCAGCGCGGAACACGGGATCGTCGACGCTGGCGTCCGGGACCTGGAAGTTCGGCGTGCCGATCGGCATGCCTGCCATCGGGACGACAAGCTCCTGCTTGTCCGAATGACAGAGGCGGCAGGTGTGGCGGACGTAGAACAGGTTTTTCATTGCGGAACCAGAAAACGGAGACATGCGCGCGGGTGAGGCAATCCCATACCGTAGAGATGAGATCGACGGCAATGGTTCAAGCGACTCAAGGGTGTGGCTCGATGCCTCCTCGGCCTTCGCCAGCAACCAGGTCAGCGATTCGTCCGCGGCCTTCGCCGCTGAATACAAGCCGCGCTCCGGATTGACCAGCCAGATCACGCCCCCAGCGAGACTGCGATCGCGGGAAGCACGATGAGGCGCGTGGACCGTTGAGCACGAAGGTCTGAAAGAAGATCAGCGCCAGCGCGAGGACGAACAGCAAGGGATCGACCGAGACGAGATGGTTGCGCAACTGGGGCAGGTCGAGACCGCGCGCGATGTAGACCAGCGAGGCAATCGACAGCAGCAGCTTCACCGAAAACGGGGCCGCCTGCTTGCACCGCGACTGCATCGGATGCCGCCTCAGGATGCCGGATATTCCGCGCGACCGATGACGAGGTCGATCGCGGCCATCATCCAGAACTGGTGCGTGGTCTCGACAATATTGTAGCTGCGGCTGTCGACGTAAAAATTGACGTCGCCGAGATTGCGCAGCGGATTGCCCGCATTCATGCCCGACAGCGTGATCACGTCGAGCTTCATCGTCCGCGCCTGCGCGACTGCATTAAGGATGTTCTTCGAACGTCCCGACGAGCTGATCGCAACGAGGCAGTCGCCGATACGCGCGCTCAGCCGCACGGCGTGCGCAATCCAGTCCTCGAATCCATAATCGTTGGCGAGGCACGACATCATGCTCGCGTCGCTGAAGCAGAGCGCAGGCACCGACGCGTTCTTCGCTAGATCGATCGCGAGATGCGAGGCGATGCCGGCCGAGCCGCCATTGCCGATGAAGATGACGCGACCGCCCTGCTCGCGCGCGCGCAACCAGGTCGTGCGGGTGGCGGAGATCCTGGCGAAAACCCCGTCGTCAATCGCGGTCGCGCGATGGAGGCGCCCCACGTAATCGTCGAGAAAAGACTTGTGATCGGGATCGACGGACTCGGCGGGCATAGGTTGGCGGCTCGACTGCAACATGAGTCGTGATACCGATTATTACTAGGGATTGCAAAGGTATCTTGCTTGCAAAACACGCGAACCACTGTTAGTCGGCGTCAGGGTTCACTTAACATTGGCGACGCCCGCAGGGCATTCGCGCATGGATGTTCCCAATGAAATGCATCGTTACTGGCGGCGCCGGCTTCATCGGCAGTCATCTCGTCGATCGCCTCCTTGACGACGGCCACGACGTTGTCGCACTCGACAATTTCGTCATCGGACGCCCCGAAAATCTATCGTCGCGCGCCGATTCGGGACGGCTGAAGATCGTGCGGGCCGACGTCACCGACCTCCAATCGATCAAGCCGTATTTCTACGGTATCGACTGGGTCTTCCACCTCGCTGCGCTGGCCGACATCGTTCCCTCGATCGAGTCACCGATCCCGTATCACCGCGCCAATGTCGACGGCACCGTGAATGTGCTCGAGGCTGCGCGGCTGGCAGACGTCCGCCGCTTCGTCTACGCCGCGTCGTCGTCCTGCTACGGAATTCCCAACGCCTATCCGACGCCGGAGAGCGCCGAGATCAGGCCGATGTACCCCTATGCGCTGACCAAAAATCTCGGCGAGCAGTGCGTCATGCACTGGTGCCAGGTCTACAAGCTGCCCTCCGTCGCGCTGCGCCTGTTCAATGTGTACGGACCGCGCCATCGTACCACGGGCACCTACGGCGCCGTGTTCGGCGTGTTCATGGCGCAGAAGCTCGCCGGAAAGCCCTTCACGGTGGTCGGCGATGGCGAGCAGACCCGCGACTTCACATTCGTCAGCGATGTCGCCGATGCCTTCGTGACCGCGGCGCGCTCCGAGGTCTCGAACGAAATCTTCAACGTCGGCTCCGACAACACCTACAGTGTCAACCGGCTGGTCGAGCTTCTCGGCGGCGACAAGGTCCACATTCCTAAGCGTCCCGGCGAGCCCGATTGCACCTATGCCGACATCACCAAGATCAAGCGGATCCTGAAATGGACGCCGATGGTGAAATTCGAGGACGGCGTCGCGACGATGCTGAAGTCGATGGATCAGTACAAGGACGCGCCCCTGTGGACGGTGGACAAGATCGCGAACGCCACGAAGGACTGGTTCAAATATCTTGGTGACGACAACGACGCGTCCGGCACGCCGCGGAACGCAAGCTATTGAACAGGTTCGCTAGGTATCGTTGCCGCGAATCGATCAATTCCGGGCCCGCCGGCCGAGGCGGACCGGCGCCTTGGGGTAATATGATACATGGGTAATTTTCCGACCGACAATCCGGCGTCGACCGACCAACTGGCGCACGAAAAGATCAAGACAATCGAGGAACTGGGCGAGATCGCGCGGTCCGCACAAGCGCATGGCCGGGCGGTCGCACTCTGCCACGGCGTCTTTGACCTCGTGCATCTCGGCCATATCAGGCACATCCAAGCGGCGCATAACGAGGGCGACATCGTCATGGTGACGATCACCGCCGACCGTTACGTCAACAAGGGCCCGGGGCGGCCGATCTTCCCCGAAAACATGCGTGCCGAAATGCTGGCCTCGCTCGCGAACGTCGATTGGGTCGGTATCAATCACGCCTCGAGCGCCGAGCCGATCCTGGATACGGTGCGGCCGGACATCTACGTGAAGGGGTCCGACTACGAGAACCCCAAAGACGACGTGACCGGCAAGATCCGGACCGAGCGCGAAGCCGTCGAGCGTCACGGCGGACGCATCGTGTTCACGCGCGACCTGACGTTCAGCTCCTCGTCACTGGTGAACCGCTATTTCGACATCTACGATCCGCCACTGCGCGACTATCTGCAAAAGGTCCGTGAAGGTGGCGGCTCCGATCGCCTACTGAAGCTGATCGACAAGGTGCAGGACATGCACGTCGTGCTGGTCGGCGACACCATCATCGACGAATACCAGTACGTCACTGCGCTCGGAAAGTCCTCGAAGGAAAACATCGTCGCCACGCTGTTCAAGAACGGCGAGCAATTCGCCGGCGGCGTCATTGCCGCGGCCAACCATGTCGCGAGCTTCTGCAAGTCGGTGGAGATCGTCACGACGCTGGGTGGAAACGACTACCCCGAAGAGTTCATCCGCGCGCATGTCCGCCCGAATGTCATGTTGACGCCGATCCGCATTCAGGGCCGTCCGACGACCCGCAAATCGCGGTTCGTCGAGCTGGGCTATCTGCACAAGCTCTTCGAAGTCTACACCATGGACGACACGCCGCTCGACGAGGCCGATCGGAATGAGATCGACCGTGTCATCGCCGATCGCGTTCGTGGCGCCGATGTCGTGATCGTCACAGATTTCGGTCACGGGATGATCGCCTCGAGCACGATCGATGCCCTGAACGCTAATGCCAAGTTCCTGGCGGTCAATGCCCAGAGCAACAGCGGCAATCACGGCTACAATCTGATCACGAAATATCCGCGCGCTGATTATATCTGCATCGACGCGCCGGAGGCGCGTCTGGCGGCAACCGACAAGTTCAGCGACATCGCGTCCGTGATCGAGACCGGCCTGCACGGCAAAATCGACTGCGACAACATGATCATCACGCACGGTTCCTTCGGCTGCTACCCGTTCTCGTCGAAAACCGGCGTCGCGCGCGTTCCCGCTTTCACCAAGACCGTCGTCGACACCGTCGGCGCGGGAGATGCTTTCTTGACGATCACCGCGCCACTGGTCGCCGCCGGCGGCAATATCGAGGACGTCGCCTTCATCGGCAACGCGGCCGGCGCGATCAAGGTTGGGATCGTCGGCCACCGCAGCTCGGTCGAGAAGGTGCCGCTGGTCAAGTTCGTCACCGCGTTGTTGAAGTAGCGCGAACGGCAAATACTGGAGAACGACAGTGATCGATCAAAAATGGAATGTGATGGTTACCGGTGGCGCCGGCTATGTTGGCAGCGTGCTAGTTCCCCAGTTGCTCGCTGCGGGCCACAAGGTCACCGTGCTCGACCTGTTCATGTATGGCGAGGACGTTTTCGATGCGGTCCGCAACAATCCCAATCTGCGCCTAATCAAGGGCGACATCCGCGATGGGGCCGCGATCAACAAGGCCCTGCGCGGCAACAACGCCGTGATCCACCTCGCTTGCATCTCCAACGACCCGTCGTTCGAGCTGGATCCGGAGCTCGGCAAATCCATCAATTACGATTGCTTCCGGCCGATGGTGCGGGCCGCCAAGAAGGAAGGCATCAAGCGCTTCATCTATGCCTCATCGTCCAGCGTCTACGGCATCAAGGACGAGGCCGAGGTGACCGAGGAACTGTCCTGTGAGCCGCTCACGGACTACTCCAAGTTCAAGGCGATGTGCGAGACCGACCTCGCCGAAGAGGCTGCGTCCGGCTTCGTCACCTGCACGGTTCGTCCCGCCACCGTCTGCGGCTTCGCACCGCGGCAGCGACTCGACGTCGTCGTCAACATCCTGACTAATCTCGCGGTCAACACCGGCCGCATCCGCGTGTTCGGCGGAACGCAGCGCCGGCCCAATCTGCACATCAAGGACATGTCCGCCGCCTATCTGTTCCTGTTGCAGCAGGGCGATGCGAAGATCGACGGCAAGACCTACAATATCGGCTACGAGAACCACTCGCTTATGAAGATCGCCGAGATCGTCAAGTCGGTGGTCGGCAGTAATGTCGACGTCGTCGTCGAGCCGACCGACGATCTCCGCTCGTACCATGTTTCTTCGGAGAAGATCCGCCGCGAGCTTGGATTCGCACCGACGCACACGATCGAACAGGCCGTCTCCGGCCTCGTGGACGCGTTCAAATCCGGCCGCCTGCCGAACTCGCTCAACGACCCCCGGTACTTCAACATCAAGATGATGCAGAACATCAGCCTGAAGTGAGCGGCGTGCGCATCGGCATCGATTTCGACAACACGATCATCTGCTACGACAAGGTCTTTGCTTCCGTCGCGCGTCAGCGTGAGCTGGTGCCTGATGGGTGGGAAGGGCTGAAGACCGATGTACGGGATCTCTTGCGATCCCGCGCGGGCGGCGAGCTTGCCTGGCAAGGACTGCAAGGCTTCGTCTACGGCAAGGGAATTCGCGGCGCCGAAATCTATCCGGGGGTGCGGGAATTCCTCGCGGCGTGCAGGCAGGCCGGCGCGAAGGTCTACATCGTCAGCCACAAGACCCGGTACGGTCATCAGGACCCCGATCGCACCGACCTGCGCGACGCCGCGCGCAGCTGGCTGCTGAGAGCCGGCCTGATCGACGCGGCGCTGGCCGTTGGCGACGTCTATTTCGAGGACACACTGGCCGCCAAGGTCGATAGACTTGTGCAGCTGTCGCTCGATGTCTTCATCGACGATCTCGTCGACGTTTTCGAGCACCCCCATTTTCCGAAGGCCACGCGATCGATCCTGTTCACGCGTTCGCAGCCTCCCCACCCTGCGCGCTGCAAGCCGATCGCGACATGGGCCGATATCCGCCGCGAGGTATTTGCTGCATGAGCCAGCCCGACATCACCGAGTCAGATGCGACGGCGATTGGCAGCCGCCTGGCCGGGGCACGGGTCGCTGCCGCCCAACCGGCACGGTCCGGCGGCAACAACAGGGTGTTTCGGCTAGAGATGGCGGAGGGACCGCCCCTCGCCCTCAAGCATTATCCGTCCGACGGACGCGATCGCCTAGGACAGGAATATGACGCGCTCTCGTTTCTGTCGCGCCACGGCATCATGTCGACACCGCGGCCCGTGGGGAAGGACGCGGATGCGTTCTGCGCGCTGTACCAATGGTTCGACGGCGAGGCCGCGGGGCTGCACCCCCGGGGCGACGATGCCGACCAGCTCGCCGATTTCCTGATCGAGCTGCAGAGGTTACGCGACGCCGACGGCGCGCAGAATTTGCGCAACGCCTCGGCCAGCATCTTTTCACCCGAGCAAGCCATCGCCCAGTACGAGCAGCGCTTGGACGGACTGAGACGACCCGCGGATGATCATCCCGACCTGCGTGCGTTCTTGGAACGCAGCCTGATTCCTGGCACTGATGCCACGATTCGCAAGCTCCGCCGACGCTACGCGGAACTGGGGCATGATCCCGCAGCGGACCTTGCGCCCGCCCATCGCGCCCTAAGTCCGTCCGATTTCGGACTGCACAACGCGCTGCGTGCCGAAGACGGGTGCTTGCGATTCATCGATTTCGAATATTTCGGCTGGGACGATCCGGTCAAGCTGGTATCCGACGCCGCCATTCACCCCGGGAGCGATCTGCCCGAGGCGAGCGCGAATCGATTGATCGAACGGCTGTCGCGGACCTTCGAAGCGAGCGATGACGCGTTTGCGATCCGCCGTGACGCACTGTATCCTCTGTTTGGGGCGATTTGGTGCCTGATTGTGCTGAATGCCTATTTGCCGGAAAGCCGCTCCCGGCGCGCAATGGCTGCGCAAGGTAGCGATGTTACGATTCGCCTTGTCGGTCAGCTCGACAAAGCTCGCCGGCTCCACCAAACGATTTGCCAAGCGAGTCGCCGACGTGATCCAGATCTCACCCCACGCTGAAGCCGCCCTCACCTGCACGCTGGACGAGCGCAGTCTTTATTTGCGCCGCCTAGTCCTTGGTTCTGTCCGCTCCGCCGGACGCGGCCATGTCGGTCCGGCCCTGTCGCTGATCGAAATCGTCCGCGTGCTCTACGACGACATCCTGCGGATCGATCCGAACAACCCGCGCGATCCCGAACGCGACCGCGCCATCCTCAGCAAGGGACACGGTTGCCTGGCGCTCTACGCGCTGCTCGCCGATCGCGGCTTCTTCCCGCTGTCGGAGCTCGACGGCTTTTGCGGCTCCGACAGTATCTTGGGCGGACATCCCGAATACGGCATGGTGCCGGGTGTCGAGGCGTCAACCGGCGCGCTCGGACACGGTCTGTCGATCGGCGTCGGCCTTGCGCTCGCCGCCCGCATGCGCGAGCGCAATTACCGGACCTTCGTGCTGCTCGGCGACGGCGAGATCAACGAGGGATCGGTGTGGGAAGCTGCGATGGGCGCGGCCAAGCACGGGCTCGACAACCTCGTCGCGATGATCGACTACAACAAGCTCCAGAGCTACGGCCCCACCGACTACGTGCTGCCGCTGGAGCCGCTCGCGGACAAATGGCGCAGCTTCGGCTTTGCCGTGCAGGAGCTCAACGGCCACGACGTCGGCGCCCTGCGCACCGTCCTGAAGCAGGTCCCGGCCGTTCCGGGCAAGCCCACCGCGATCATCTGCCATACCGTCAAGGGCAAGGGTCTGCCGGCCGCGGAATCCAACGCCGATTGGCATCACAAGAACAAGCTGTCCGACAGCGAGCTCGACGCCATCCGCGTCGCCGTCGGCGATTTTTGATCGGCTCCCCATGCGCAACACCGCGATGAACATGGTCCACAAGCTCGCCGCGCGCGACGAGCGTGTGCTTTACATCGGCTCCGATCCCGGCGCCGGCACGCTGCGTGCGATGAGCAAGGAGTTTCCCAAGCGCCATCTGATCGAGGGCATTTCTGAATCGCACATCATCGGCATGTCGGCTGGCCTGGCGATGGAAGGCTTCGTGCCCTACGTCAACACCATCGCGACATTCCTCACCCGCCGCTGCTACGAGCAGGTGGCCGTCGATCTCTGCCTGCACAATCTGCCGGTGCGGCTGATCGCCAATGGCGGCGGGCTGGTCTACGCGCCGCTCGGCCCGACCCACCAGGCGATCGAGGACATCGCCATCATGCGGGCGCTGCCGAACATGACGGTGGTCTGCCCGTGCGACGCCGACGAGGCCGCGCGCATGATGGACAAGACGCTTGACTGGACCGGACCGATCTACATCCGGCTCGGCAAGGGCGGAGACGCCGTCGTCTCGAAGGCCGAGCACGGCTTTGAGATCGGCAAGGCCATCCTGATGCGTCCGCCGGGCGACGTCCTCATGGTGACAACCGGCATAATGCTCCAGCGCGCCATCGCCGCGGCTGACCTGCTGGCCGCGCAAGGCGTTCGCGCCGGCATCCTGCACATGCATACGGTGAAGCCGCTCGACACCGAAGCCCTGCTGCAGGCGATCCGCGGCATCAAGCTCGTGGCAACGCTGGAGGAGCACGTGCCCTCCGGCGGCCTCGGCAGCGCGGTCGCGGAGACACTGATCGACAAGCTCGGCTCCGGCCTGCCAGCAATGCTGCGGCTCTCGCTGCCGGACCGCTTCATGCACAATTACGGCTCGCAGGACTCGCTGCTGAAGAAGCACGGCCTCGCGCCAAACGCCATTGCGACCTCGATCGAGCACGCGCTCGCGGCGTCGCGCACCTCCGCTCCTCAACTTCATTCCACCTGACGGGTCACATGTACGACGTTCGATATTCCTATCTGCTCGAGCAATTCTCCGACCCCGCCCCGATCCTGGCCGAGATCGGCCGGCTGGTTGCGACCGGTGACTTCACCCTTGGCAAGCCCGTCGCCGAATTCGAGAAACGCTTTGCCGAACTGATCGGCGTGCGTCACGCCATCGGCGTCGGATCCGGCACCGATGCGCTCAAGCTGCCGCTCAAGGCGCTCGGCATCGGTCATGGCGACGAGGTCATCACCGCCGCCAACACCTTTATCGCCACCGTCGGTGCGATCGCGGAAACCGGCGCGACGCCGGTGCTGGTCGATTGCGACGATTCCTTCTGCATGAACGTCGACCAGGTCGAAGCCGCCATTACCAAGAAGACCAAGGCGATCATGCCGGTTCAGCTGACCGGCGAGGTCACCGACATGGGCAAGCTGATGGCGATCGCGCAGCGCCATAATCTCCCCGTCGTCGAGGACGCCTGCCAGGGCATCCTCTCGGAGTTTGCGGGAAAGCGCTCCGGCACCCACGGCATCGCGGCCGGTTTCTCCCTGCATCCGCTCAAGAACCTCAACGTCTGGGGCGATGCCGGCGTCGTCGTCACCAATGACGACGGCATGAACGAGAATCTCCGCCTGATCCGCAACCACGGCATGAAGAACCGCGACGAGATCGCGATCCTCGGCTGCAATTCGCGGCTCGATTCCTTGCAGGCCGTCGTCGGCAACTGGCTGATCGGCCAGACCAGCGAGATCACGCGGCGCCGGATCGAGAACGCGGCCTATTACGACGCGGGCCTTGCCGGCCTGCCCGGCCTGCGCGTCCCGCCGCGCCGGCCCAACGTGAAGCACGTCTACCATCTCTACATGGTGTTCGCCGAGCGCCGCGACGAGCTCTACCAATACTGCCTGGACAACGGCATCGAGGCCAAGATCCACTATCCGATCCCGCTGTATCAGCAGGAAGGCCTCAAGCATCTCGGCTACGCGCCCGGCACCTTCCCGGTCACCGACCGCCACGCCAAGGAAGTCATCAGCTTCCCCGTCGACCAGCATCTGACGCGCGCGCAGCAGGACCGCGTCATCGAAACCGTCAGGAAGTTCTGCCATGGACGCTGACACCGGCCGCCGGCGCATCGGTTACGTCAATCTTCCCGCCCAGTTCGAGGAAGAGCGCGCCGAGATCATGCAGGCGGTCGAGGGCGTGTTCCAGCGCGGCGACTTCATCGGGGGCGCAGCGGTTGGAAAGCTCGAGGAGGAGTTGTCCGCCTATCTCGGCTCGCCCCATGTCGTGACGCTGAATTCCGGCACCGACGCGCTGATCCTCGCCTTGCGGGGGCTCGACATCGGTCCCGGCGACGAGGTGATCACCCCGCCGAATTCGTTCGTGGCATCGACCGCCGCGATCGTCGCGGTCGGCGCCACGCCTGTCTTTGCGGATGTGCTGCCGGACCAGAACATCGATCCCGCCGCGGTCAAGGCGGCGGTCACCTCGCGCACCAAGGCGATCATGCCGGTGCACCTGACCGGGCGCATGGCCGACATGACCCCGCTGATGGCGATCGCGGAAAAGCATGCGCTCGCCGTGATCGAGGACAGCGCCCAGGCCGTCGGCTCGACCTATGACGGCCGGATGAGCGGCACCATCGGCACATTCGGCTGCTTCTCCGCCCATCCGCTGAAGAATCTCAACGCCGCGGGCGATGCCGGCTTCCTCGTCACTGCCGACGCCGAGCTCGCCGCAAGAATCCGCCGGCTGCGCAATCACGGCCTCATCAACCGCAGTGACGTCCAGGAGTGGGGCATCGTGTCCCGGCTCGACACGCTCCAGGCCGAGGTGCTGCGCATTCGCCTGCGTCACCTGCCCTCGGTGATCGAGCGTCGGCGGCGCAACGCCGAGCAATACCGCGCCGAGCTCGCCGGGCTCTCTCTGTTCATTCCGCCCTGCCGCAACATCGAGTTCAACACCTTCCACACCTTCGTGGTGCAGACCGACCGCCGCAACGACTTCCAGAAATATCTGGCCGACAAGGGTATCGAGACCGCCATCCACTACCCGGTCCCGATCCACCTGCAGCCGGCGGCGGCGCATCTGGGTCAAGGCCGCGGCGCGTTCCCGGTGACCGAGCGGCAGGCGGACCAGATCCTCACGCTTCCCATCAACCAGTTCCTGTCGGCCGCCGATATCAGCTATATCTGCGCGACCGCCCGGGAGTATTTTGCATGACGGATACGGACTTCTTTCAGGCCGACGAGCAGGCTCTGGCGCAGCGCTTCATCGACAACGGCTTCGTCACCACGCCGACCGATGATCGCGCCGGGCTCGATCGGATCCAACGGCGCGCCGCGGAGCTTGCCGCGGACTATCTGAAGCTGCCGCACAGCAACGATCCCTATGCGATGCTGGACAGCATCCACACACGGGTGAGCGTGGACGATCTCAACGGCCTGCGGCTGCACGTCTTCAACGGCCTCAACGCCGAGGCGTGGTTTCGGCCGACCTATTTCCGCCTGGCGCGCTCGACGATCGAGACCATCGTCGGCAACGAGCTCTGCATGCAGCGCCGCGTCAATCTCAGCATCCAGATGCCCGGCGACGATTCCTCGCTGCTCGCCACCCATTCCGATGTCTGGTCGGGCGACTCGCCGTTCGAGGTCGTGGTGTGGGTGCCGCTGGTGGACGTCCACCACACCAAGGCGATGTATCTGCTGCCGCCGTCGCTGAACGGCGACATGCAGGACCGGATGGCAAGCCTGCGCAGCGCCGAGGAGCTGTACAAGTCGATCAAGCCGCACGCGACCTTCATCGAGATCCCCTACGGTCACGTGATGCTGTTCAACCAGACCCTGATGCACGGCAATCGCGTCAACGAGGAGCCGGGCACGCGCTGGAGCATGAACTGCCGCTTCAAGAGCATCATGTCGCCCTATGCGGACAAGCGCTTCGGCGAGTTCTTCGAGCCGATCCTGCTGCGCCCGGCGACGCGGGTCGGCATGCAGTACAAGCTCCCAGGGGGCTTCCATGGCTGAGCGAGCCGGCCATCGCGGCTATATCGGCGCGCGGCCGCTGAACGGCAGCCGCACCCCGCAGCACGTCCAGAACATCGTGATCCGCGACTACGCGCGGCGGAAGAATCTGCAATTTCTGCTCAGCGCCGTCGAGCACATCATGCCCGGCAGCTACATGGTGCTCGAGGACATCCTGGACGAGTTGCCCCGCTTGAATGGCCTGATCCTCTACAGCATCTTCATGCTGCCGCCCGACGAGGCACGGCGACGAGAGATCTACGACCGCGTTCTGCGCGAGGGCTGCGACCTCCACGCCGCCGTCGAGGAGATTACGCTGTCGTCGCAGAAGGACATCCAGGCCGTCGAGGACATCCTGCTGGTCAATAAATACGCCACCATACTGTGACGATGCCGCGGACCGGTTCGGCCCCATGAACGAGATCAAACTGCTCCAACCGATGCACGCATCGACCAGGCGGAACTACGTTCAGCGCGTGGTCGAGCACGACAAGGCGGAATCCGCCACCGTCGCGCGGCAATGGGGGCCCGACTACTGGGACGGCGACCGGCGCTACGGCTATGGCGGCTATCATTACGACGGACGCTGGCGCCCGCTCACCCAGACCCTGATCGATCGCTACGGCATCAAGCCCGGCATGAGCGTGCTCGATGTCGGCTGCGGCAAGGGCTACCTGCTCTACGAGTTCACCCAGCTCGTCCCCGACCTCACGATCGCCGGCATCGACATCTCCGACTACGGCATCGCCAACGCCAAGGAGGAGGTGCGGCCGCTGCTGAAGGTCGGCAGCGCCTTCGAGCTCCCCTACCCCGATCACAGCTTCGACCTCGTGGTGTCGCTCGGCGTGCTGCACAACCTTCCGCTTGAGGACGTGTTCCGCGCGGTGTCGGAGATCGAGCGCGTCGGGCGCGGCGCCTCGAAATATCTGATGGTGGAATCGTTCCGCAACGAGCGCGAGAAGGCGAACCTCCTCTACTGGCAGCTCACCTGCCTGAGCTTCCACGGCCCGGAAACCTGGGCGTGGATCTACGACAAAGGCGGCTATCGGGGCGACCATGGGTTCATCTTCTTCGAGTGAAGCCGGCCTGCGCCGGCCGACGTCGCTACGCGCGCAGAATCCGGAAGTGTATTATTCGGACGACGCCATCGTCACGGTGGACGACGCCACGATCGCGGAGCTGAAACGCATCGCCGCCGGCAACCCGCGTCTCCGCAGCCGGCTGTGCACGCACCCCGATCCCGCGGCCGGCCTCCACGAGATGCTGATCGTGCATCATCGCGAGGCCTATGTCCGGCCCCACAAGCATTTTGGCAAACCTGAATCGTTTCACGTGATCGAGGGCACTGCGCAGGTCGTGATCTTCGAGGATGACGGCCGCATTCGCGACGTGCTCGAGATGGCGCCGTACGGCCAAGGCGCCCACTTCTATTACCGCATGCCGGAAAAGGTCTTCCACTCGATCCTGATCACCTCGGAATGGCTGGTGTTCCACGAAACCACCGCTGGCCCGTTCGATCCCTCACGCACGGCATTTTCCGACTGGGCTCCCAACGGCAACGATGCCGCCGGGGTCCAGGGCTATGTCGCAGAGCTTGGTGGGCTCGTCATGCAGCATCTGGCGAGACAACAGACTTCAACTGCTATCGCCGCTCCGCGAGCCCGCCGTGACTGATCGAGGACGACGCACTTTTTCAATCAGGTGCTGCCCGCGAGCGGCGACGCGGTCCGGATATGGATGTTGCGGCGTCATGGCAAGCGATGGTCGCCGACCATCAGCAGCATCGTCGCCCCGCACCGGATCGCGCCAATTTCAGCGCAGACCAGGCGCGGGCCGTCGCCGAATGACAGACGCTGCGCCGGTCTAACCATGACAGAAATGGGTTTTACCCCGCACGGCAACTTAAGAATTGTGACACGACCTGTAGGGCGATATAGGCTTCAACTGCGTCGCGCATCGCCTGGGGCGCCGATGTTTCCTTGTTCTTCCTGCACAGAGCCAAACCAGTGACCGATCATTGCCGCCTCTGCCATTCGATCAATTTGCGCCCTGTCATTGACCTCGGACTGATGCCGATTGCGCATCGGCTTCGGCATAGCCGAAACGAGCAGGATGAACGATATCCGTTCGAGGTGCTGGCCTGCGGTGATTGCGGCCTGCCCCAGATCGTCAAGCCGATCGATCCCGACATTCTGTACCGGCAGTTCAACTACAATTTCAGCAGCTGGAAGCCGGAGCCGCACCAGGTCGACGAGCTCGATACCATCGCAAAATTCTCGAGCCATCAGTCCGTGTTCGAGATCGGATGCAACGACGGCCTGTTCATGGACAGGCTTCGTGAACGCGGCGCAAAGGTCTTGGTCGGTGTAGAGCCCAATCAGGTGTCGGGCAAGATCGCTCGCGAGCGCGGCATCAAGGTCTATGCCAACATGGTCAGCCCGGAGCTGTGTCATGACGCGGTTGCCCAGGCCGGCAAGTTCGACCTCGTAGTCTCGCGCCAGGTGCTGGAGCACATCGTCGATTTCGAGAACTTCTTCGACTGCGTCAAGATCGCGCTCAGCGACGACGGACTGCTGTTCATCGACGTGCCGGATTTCGCGCCCGGCTCGGCAGTGGGCGACCTCTCCGTCCTCTGGGAGGAGCACGTCAGCTATTTCACCGAACCGACCCTGCTCACGCTGCTGGCGCGCCACGGCTTCGAGGCGGTGTCCGTGAAGAAATACAATTTCAGCGGCGGCACTCTCGCGATCGCCGCCCGCCGTGCCAAGGGCGACGTGACGCCGCCGCCCGCGCCGTCCGGCGTCGGCGAGAAATTCGGTCAGCACGCACGCGAGTATGGCGCACGTCTCCGCCCGATTCTCACGAAGGCCCGCGCCAACGGCGCCGAGATTGCCATCTACGGCGCCGGCTGCCGCGCCTGTACCTTTACCAACGCCCACGAGCTGGCGGATCTCGTCGACCTCTCGGTCGACGACCAGAAGGAGCGCCAGGGACTGTTCCTGCCCGGCACCGGCATTCCGATCCGCTCGCCCGAGGATCTCGCCGGCAAGCCGGGTCCGCTCGTCTGTCTCCTGGCCGTGAACGAGGAGAACGAGGCCAAGGTCAGTAGCGGGCTGCGCGAGAGCGTGAAGCGCCCGCTGCAGATCGTTTCGATCTTCGCGCCCTCCGATATCTGGAGTGAGCTCGACCGTCTCGAGGCGGCCGCAGGGTCGCGGCATGGCTGAGGACAAGCTCTTCAACTATTACGAACGTCAGGATGTTCTGCCGACGTTCGGGAATTTCAAATCGTCCACCGAGCTAGAGGCTTACGCCAGCCAGCGGCGCGAGCTGTTTTCGGACAAGCTGGTGCTGCCGCCGCGGCTGTTCCGCGATGCCGATGTGCTCGAATTCGGTCCCGATTCCGGCGAGAACGCGCTGGTGTTTGCCGGTTGGGGCGCGAACATGACGCTCGCCGAGCCGAACCCGCATGCACACCCGAAGATCCAGGCCTACTTCGCACATTTCGGTCTGACCCAACGTCTCCGCGAGCTCGCACTGGCCGACGTCGAGGGCTTCAGCAGCGATCGCCGCTTCGACATCATCGATGCCGAAGGCTTCATCTACACGGTGCAGCCGAGCGAAATATGGCTCGGCATCTTCCACCGCCTGCTCAATCCGGACGGTTATGCCGTCGTGTCCTATTACGAGCGCTATGGCGGCTTCTTCGAGCTCGCGCTCAAGGCGATCCATGCGGCCGGCAAGGCATTGGGCGGTCGCGCTCCGCTCGACACGGCAAAGATGCTGTTCGAGGCGAAGTGGGACAGCATTCCGCACACCCGCAGCTTCGAATCCTGGCTGATGGACGTATTGGAAAATCCGTTCGTCCGGCATCGCTACTTCCTCGACGCGGCCACCTTGTGCGCGGCGGCGCATGAAGAGGGCTTCGACGTCCATTCGGCATGGCCGGCCTATCGCGACAGCCTGAACATCTACTGGCACAAGAAGGTCCTGTCCGATGACGGGAAGCTGCACCGCGCGACGCGCCATCTCGACCGCAGCCGCCTGAGCTTCCTCGGCGGACGAAAGCTCTATCTGGTCGGCAAAGCCGATGCCGTGCAGGCGATCTCGGCATCGATCGAGGCGCTGGTTCTCGACGTCGATGGCATGATCGACGACCCCTTCGGCGAGAGCCTGCCGCGCGTGGTCGCGGGCCTTGCGTCGCTGCGCGAGACGATCCGGACCACCAACATTTTCGCCGACGATGCCGCCGACATCGAAGCCATCATTGCGACGCTCGACAGCTTCCATCGCATCTTTGGCGCGATCGGGCGACGGGATGCGTCCGCGGTCACCGCCCTCACCCAGTCGGATCCGACCTTCATCAACACGTGGGGACAGCCGGCGCATTTCCTCGTGATCCGGAAGCGCTAAAGGATCTTAGCCAATGAAACCCGGCATTGGCATCATCGGAACGGGCATGGTCGGCCAGATGTGCCACCTCGCCAATTTCGCTGCCAATCCCGCCTGCCGCGTCGTCGCGATTGCCGATCTCCGGCCGGACCTCGCTGCCGCCGCGGCGCAGAAGTTCGGCATCCCCCGGGTTTACGGCACGCATCGGGAGCTGCTCGCGGACAGTGCGGTGTCCGCCGTCGTCGTCGTGACGAAGCGTCGTGCCACAGGACCGATCGTCCTGGACGCGTTGAACAGCGGCCGGCACGTGCTATCGGAAAAGCCCATGGCCTACACGACGGCCCAGGCCAGTTCGCTGGTCGAAGCCGCGCGGCAGCAAAACCTCGTCTACAGCATCGGCTACATGAAGCGTCACGATGCCGGTGTGGCACGGGCGCTTCAAGTGCTGACGCGCTTGCGCGAAGACCAGTCGCTCGGACGCATTGTCCGGGCCAAGGGCTGGTGCTTCGGCGGCGACACGGGCCGGTCGCACGACAATTTCGTGATGACCGGCGAAGCGCGACCGGACGGAATCGAACTCTGGCAGGATGGTCCCGACTGGCTGCCGCCCGCGATGCGTCCCGGCTACGACAATTTTCTGAACGTCTTCAGCCATATCATCAATCTGTCGCGCTACCTGCTCGGACCGTCGCCGACGGTCGCCGAAAGCTCGATCGAGATTTCGGGAGCCGCGCGCATCACGCTCGACTTTGACGGCATCGCCTGCACGCTGGATCTCGTGGGCGGCTCCGAGGGCAGCTGGCGCGAGGGGCTAACGATCGATTTCGAGCGCGGCGCAGTGGCCCTGGAATTGCCGCCACCTTTCGCCGAGCAAGAGGCGGAGGTCATCGTCGATCACGATGGTCAGAGCACGCGGCTGACGGGTGATAAGAGCTGGGCATTTCGGCGCCAGGCCGACGCCTTCGTTTCCGATATCGCCGCGCGAGGCGTACCCTTGGCCTCCGGCGCGGATTCTATCACCGACATCGCGCTTGCCGAGACCGTTTGGAAACAGCGCGCTAGCGGCTAAGCGCGACATCCTTCTCGAGCGGCAGGATGTACGCGATGGGCCCCAAGCTTGATCGTGACCTGCGCAAGTTGAGCAAGGAACTCTGCAACGGCGCAGCGCGCCAGCAACCGACACGCGTAATACCCCCGCACCAAGGTCGTCTGGTTCGGCGCCGTGCCAGGGTCCGGCTGGAACGAATCGTCGCCGCGGCCCCGACGGATCGAAATGATGGAGGCGCTTCTCGGAGCCTTCCGCGCCTCGTCCATTCCCCGCAGGATGTCGGGCCGCTCGGCGCGCAGTGCAAATCCGAAGAATGGCCGATTGCCCCAGGCAAGGAGGAGCATGCCGGTGACCTCGGTGAGGCGGAACGGCGCGTGCGGCGACGGATATGCGCGTCAATTTCCCCATCCCACAGAAGCACGCTGATGAGCGACACCCCGCTGTCCGAACCGACCGAGGCAGCTTGATGCCCCCCTTAGGCCCTCGCGATCGCCCGCGATTACGACGGGATGCATGCGGCATTTAGCGATGGCGATCAATCAAAGCATATGCGACAAAGCATTTTGCCGCCGTACTGTATCTCGTGCGGGAATCGGCCGCGTCGCAGCCGTCGGCGCCGATTATTCTGGAAGCCCATGGCCCTGACGCTTACGAACCAGCGTTCTCAATGAACACCTATTTGCGGAGTCTTGGCGTTCACAATCCCATCGCCGTAAGACTTCATCGTGATCGACAAGCGAATGATGCGCTTAGCGTCTCTTTGTGCAGGACATCCAGGATGGATGCGATCCAAGATTTGTTGGTATGAGCACTTTGTCGAGCAAAGCTCCCTCGTGTATAACCATCGAATTATGCGGTGTCGCAGAGGAGTCCTGCTCGGCATTCGAGATCAGGAGGAACCAATAGACAAATTCCGTCTAATCACAGCGGCATCCCTTAAGCTGCTAACCACGCGCACCGACATTGCGGCAAGGTATGCGCAGTTGTCATTCGAGCAACAGGCGATCGTGTCGGCCGAGATGCGCCGCATGGCGGAGCGCGATCGATGAAGTGCGGGCGATGAACACGAGGCCCGCCGATTCACGCTGGCGGGCCCTCGTGCTGCTGTGCTTGTAAGGCGCTCGCAGATGGAGACAAGATCAGGGATGATCCAAAATTGGTTTCTCGCCGTCTTTTCTGGCCTATTGGTGGGGGCATGTGCCTTGGCCGCTATCTTGGCTGACAAGCTCATCAGCAGGATCAGAGAGCGGAGATCTAGCCTGCGAGTTCGCGCGGTCCCCCCCGAGAAATTCCTGGGATTCTGGCGCGCATTCGAGCGCGCAAATTGCGGTGGTCTTGCCGCTCGAAATCCGCCTGACCTCAGCTCCGCGGTTGCCGCATCCACCGCAGACGAAACGTGGCTCGATATCAGACAAGCGAACATCGTCAGACCAGCGATCGGCGCTGATGGCAACATGATGGCCGCAATGGCAGTAGATTAGCACGCCGCGCAGGCCCGTCCCGTGCATCTCGCCGAAGGTGATCTTGAGCGGCCTACCGTCCGCGTGGGTAGGTGTGTGGCGTTTGATCGGGCGAGGCATGCCGCCATCAAAGCGGCATCGTCCGTACCTCGCAAATCATCAATCCCTTGGGCCTCAGAGCGCGCGCGAGCTAACGCGTCGTGGGTGTGGACAACGCCGACTCTTGACGATCCCCATCAGTCGGAGTCTGATCGGCTGCATGGGGCAACATCTGCACGATATCGACGAACTCGCGATCGCGTCGGGCGCAGCACCGTAGCCAGCAGCCAACCGTCCGAAAGTGCCAGGAAAAGAACGCGCCACTGCTTGGCGATTGAGCGGGCTTGCCTGGAGATGAAACCGGCTAATTTGCGCGTGTGATACGGACTGCCACCACTTTGGCGGGCATCATTGGCCGTTGCCGTTCTGGCAACGGTCGGCCTCGCCATGACGCTGCCGAAGCTGCATCGGGCGAACGGTTATCTTCAAACACTCAGTCTCCCAGCTTGCCGGCATCAAGCCAGCCACCGGCCACAAGCACGCCGACATCAGGCAATGGATGTTCCGACAAGCGCTGAGCCGCGTTGGCCCGATCACCGTCCTCGGCGACAGCATCACCGAGGCGACACCATTGCCCGAGACGATCTGCGGCCGGGCGGTCGCCGGACAATGCCCGTTCGCTGTTGTCGAACACATCTCCGGCCCTGATCGTCATCGCCCTCGGCACCAACGACGCGGTTCCACCGCGCCACCGCGTCGCCACGTTTGCAAAGGCGCATGCCGCTCTGCTCAAGGTATCCGACAGCATCGCGGCCCGCACTGCTATCGTGACGATCCCATCGATAGAACCAGGTGACGTCACTCGCGGGGGCGGCTTCGACCCGGCCTAGCGCCCCAGCTCAACCAGGAACTCGCGCGGATGGCCGAGGACATCAGCGTAGAGATGATCGATGTCCGGACCGCCATCGACAAAGCAGTTCCGGCCGGATCGACAATCGACGGGGTCCATCTTTCAAATCGCGGCTACGACGCGTGGGTCGCCACACTGCAGTCCGGCATCCGCAAGATGATGTGATGCGAAGAAATGGCGCACGTCACGTCTCCGACGAACTAGTACTGGGCACCCGACGCACCTATGTCTGCGCGCATGCCAACACCGTTCGCTATGTTCCGAGGGCGGCGAGAACCATGCCCGCTCCGCGAAGTCAAGTATATCGGTTGCCGCGCCGGCAATCGACGTCCCAGAAGGTTGCAAACATGATCAATATGGCGCGCGTCCACGAAGACTCGGCGCCGGCCTCTGGAGATGGCAAAGGACTACCGCACTGCTACCCAGACGCTACCCACGGGGAAGTAGCCGGTAGCATGACCTCGACTAATTTCGCGCTAAGTCATTGAAATTTCTTGGCAGGAGTGGCAGGGCTCGAACCTGCGACCCCCGGTTTTGGAGACCGGTGCTCTACCAATTGAGCTACACTCCTACAGACCCTGCCTCGCCTTAGGATCAGGGCTGCTTTCAAGCACAGGCGACGACCGGTTTGCAAGCGTGAACCGCGCCGGCTTCGCTTGTTTGTACCGGGGTTTCTGGGCCACAGTCGCCTCCCGACAATGAAGAACAATGGGAGCGCCTATGACCGCTACAGCGACCGCTACCGCCGCACAGGCCACGATCGGGCCGCACACCCCGCCCTTGCCGGAGGCCCGCCCGGAGACGCTGGGGCTGTCGCGGCTGCGCCTGCAGGCCATGTCGGAGGCCTTCAAGCGCGAGATCGACAAGGGAACCGTTCCCGGGGTCACTGTGCTGGTGGCGAGGGGCGGCCAGATCGGCTGGTTCGAGGCGCTCGGCAGGCAGAGCCCGGCGTCCGCCACGCCAATGGCGCGGGACTCGATCTTCCGGATCTTCTCGATGACCAAGCCGATCGTCTCGGTCGCCATCATGGCGCTGGTCGAGGACGGCCACCTCCTGCTCAGCGACCCTGTTGCAAAGTTCATCCCGGAATTTGCCAGCCAGCAGGTCGGCATCGTCAAGGACGGCAAGCTGGAGCTGGTGCCGCCGGCGCGGCCGATGACCGTGCAGGACCTGCTCCGCCACACCTCGGGCCTCACCTACGAGCACCAGGGCGACGGCCCCGTGCACAAGCTCTACCAGGAGTCCCGCGTCCGCAGCCGCAAGATCACCAACGCCGAGCACGCCACCCTGGTGGCGAGCTTCCCGCTGGTCTGCCAGCCCGGCGCGGAATTCAACTACAGCCGCTCCACCGACATCCTCGGCCGCATCATCGAGGTCGTCAGCGGCAAGTCGCTCGGCACGTTCCTCACCGAACGCGTGCTCGGCCCGCTGCAGATGGCCGAGACCGGCTTCTCGACCTCCGAGGCCAATGCGGGCAGGCTCGCCGAGCCGTTCGCGGCCGATCCCTGGACCGGCGACAAGGTCGCCCTCTTCAATGTGCTCGAGCAGCCGGTGATGGAGTCCGGCGGCGGCGGGCTGGTCTCGACCACGATGGACTATGCCCGCTTCTGCCTGATGCTGCGCAACGGCGGCACGCTCGACGGCCACAGGATCATCGGCCGCAAGACGCTGGAGCTGATGGCGTCCGATCATCTCGGGCCGCACGTTCAGACCAACGGCACCCTGCTCTCGCCCGGCCACGGTTTCGGCCTCGGCTTCGCCGTGCGCCGTGAGGCCGGCATCGCGCCGTTCCCCGGCAGCGTCGGCCAGTATTTCTGGAGCGGCATTGCGGGGACGTTCTTCTGGATCGATCCGAAGGAGGATCTGTTCGCGGTGTTCATGAGCCAGGGCCCGGGCCAGCGCGATTTTACGCGCACGCTGGTGCGGGATCTGGTTTACGCGGCGGTGGAGTGAGGTGGCGTCGCTTGAGTTGAATGATCAAGCGCCAAGCTCGGTGCAACCTCTCCCGCTTGCGGGGGAGGTCGGCGCGCACAGCGCGCCGGGTGGGGGCTCTCTCCACATTGGGGCTCTCGTCCGCGGAGATACCCCCACCCCGGCCCTCCCCCGCAAGCGGGCTACCAGATTCACACATCGCTCTGGTCTTGGCGGTGGGGCATCATGAGGTTCGTGCCACGTTTCAGGGCCTGGAACTCAAGCCAGCCCTCGAGCATGACGACGGGACCCGGCTTGCCGTAGTAGCCGGTCCATCCGCCCAGACGCGCGCAGACCCAGGCTGCGCGCGCGAGCGATCCCTTCGGATGGGGGTTCTTCTGCCGCTCCGTCTTGCCTTCAAGGTCGGCGCAGCAGGCCTCGAGCAGTGAAATGTCTTCGGGCTCGAAAGCATCACTCAGAGGCCGCAGAGGTCCCGGACCACCGTCACGGGCGTGCACCAATTGCTGGATGCGCACAGCCGCGATCAACGTCGCAGTTATCAACCGGTCACGAGGCGCCTTGTCTTCGATTTGTACGCGCTCGATGTCGAAGCCTGCGGTCTTGAGGGTGCGGAACAGCTGCTCAATGGCCCAGCGTTGCCGATAAAGATCGACCGTCGCCCAGGCTTCCGTTTCGCTGGTTATTGCGTGTGTCGTCAAAAGCCGCCAGTGGATCGGAGCCTCGCCAGCTGGCGGGTTGGTCTGGCGAACATCAATGACGTTCACGGCGACGCTTTCCGGCCAGTTGGCGCGCAATCCGTTCTTGGGTCGCGCAAGCTGCGCCGACATGAAGCGTATTTCGAGCTGTGCGATGCGCCGCCTGCGCCCGGACTTGGCGGGCAACTCCAGTTCCGCCCGCCCCATCGCAGGGAGTGCATCGGCTCGTGCAAACAGCGCATGGCCATCGGCAAGCGCACGGTCATGCGCCGCACGCACCAGCAAATCAACGCGTTCGGGACGCAACGCAAACGCTTCAAAAAATATAGCTCTCGCGATCGGCAATCACCGCGATTGAAGCCGCGCCGGCGCACACCGACGCCGCCTGGTCAGCGCCTTCAAGCCACCGGAAGCTCTCTTTCTCTTCAATCGGTACGGATCGCCGCGCTGCCCGCCGGCCGCCCTCACGCTCCAGGAAGCAACCGTCGATCAGTCCAAGGATCGCACCGTCCTGTGCATCCAGAGCCAATACGGCATGCAGATACTCACCCCCGCCACCCTCCGAGCGCAGCACAGTCGTGTCCTGGATCGCCAGAACGTGCCGTCCCATGCAGCGTTCCGCCGTCCGCCCGGCTGCTTCCGACAGCATCTCCTCGCAGCTGAAGGCTTCATTACGCAAGCGCCGGGTCAGGCGAATCTCTCCCGCCCGAGTGCCGCCCAATCGACGCACCCGCAGCCTTCTACCGCCCGACGCGATGAGGCGGCCCAGAAGAAAGGCCCCCCTTTTTCCAGGCGACGCTCGCCAAACCGCCCCAGTCCAAGCTCTTCAGGAAGACCACATGGAATCAGCCATTCTTTCGCTCTTCAACCGCGATGTGTGAATATCGTAGCCCGCGAGCGTGAGAGGGAGCGCACCGTCACTCGCGGCCACACCGTGGCCTACAACGCTTCTCAACTGATCGTCGCGCCGCCGTCGATTACTATGGTCTGGCCGGTCATGAAGTCGCCGGCCTTGGACCCCAGGAACACAGCGGCGCCGGCGATCTCGTCGGGGATGCCGATGCGCAGGAGCGGCGAGCGCGCGGTCGAGGCCTTCAGGTTCTCCGGATTGTCCCACAGCGCCTTGGCGAAGTCGGTCTTGATCAGGCCGGGCGCGATGCAGTTCACGCGGATGTTGTCCTTGCCGTATTCGCAGGCGAGGTTGCGCGCGAGCTGCATGTCGGCGGCCTTGGAGATGGCGTAGGCGCCGAGGATGGTCGAGCCTTTCAATCCGCCGATCGATGACACGATGATGATGGAGCCGTCCTTGCGCTCGATCATCTGCGGCACCACCATCGAGATCAGCCAGTTGTTGGCGACGATGTTGTTGTCCAGGATCTTCCTGAACTGATCGTCGGAGATGCCGGCGAGCGGACCGTAATACGGGTTCGAGGCGGCGTTGCAGACCAGCACGTCGATCTTGCCGAAGGCGCGGTTGCTCTCGTCGACAAGGTTTTGCAGATTCTCTTTCGATGAGATGTTAGCGGCGACCGCGACCGCGGCGCCCTTGCCGAACTTGTCGTTGATCCCCTTGGCCACCTGCTCGCAGACGTCGGCCTTGCGCGATGAGATCACGACCTTGGCGCCGTGCTCGGCCATGCGCTCGGCGATCGCAAGCCCGATGCCGCGCGTCGAGCCGGTGATGACGGCGACTTTCCCCTTCATGTCGAACAAGGTCATGTTTCTCTCCCAGATTGATTTTCGTTTTCTAAGTCATTCCGGAGCGGTCGGCAGGACCGAACCGGAATCTCGAGATTCTCAGGTGCGCAATTGCGCACCATAGTTCGCGACTTCGTCGCGCCCCGGAATGACGGGTTCGTCAGGCCAGCTTCTTGACTTCCGGTCCCGCCGGCTGATGCATCGCCGCGTGCGCGGCATCCGCGATCCACGGCTGCTGGTTCACCATCGGCAGCCGCCAGACCTTGCGCTCGGGAGTTGCGAAATAATCCAGCCGCGTCACCGAGCAATTGTCGATGTCGAACGACAATCCCCGCTCCGGCTGGCCGTCGAGTGCGAGCCCCAGCGCCGCCTTGATGGTGCCGCCATGGGCGACCGCGATGATGTCCTGGCCTCCCGCCTCAGCGTTGATCCGCTCGATGGTGCGGCGCGTGCGGTTGTAGAGATCCATGAAGCTCTCGCCGCCGGGCGCGGGCTCGTTGATGTCGGCGAACCAGCTCGTTCCAACGGGGCGGCTGGCGATGAACTGCGCGCGGTTCATGCCCTGCCAGCGGCCGAGATTTTGCTCGGCGAGGTCCGCTTCCCATTTCATCGACGCGGGCCTTGGGAAACCCGCCGCCCAGATCGCTTCCGCGGTCTGGTGCGTGCGCATCAGATTACTCGAATACCAGACCGCCGTGCGTGGCAGCACCTTGGCAACAGCGTTGAACACATAGGTATCACTGGTGTCGCAGGCGATATCGCTCTGCCCGTAGATGTTGCCGCCGTCGTTGCGCACCGGCGCGTGACGGACCCACCACCACCGTGTCATGACCACATTGGGCTTGTCTGCGCCTGCCATCGAAACCCTTCCATCCCGTTTGATGTCGCTGTACGTCAGGTGTGAACGTGTCTCAAGACACTTTACCGTTTGAAATCTTGTTTGAAATTCCGTCGCGCGGCAAGCGTCGCGCGGGGCACCACAGGGAGAAACGCATGGGCCGCCTGCAAGGCAAATCCGTCATCATCACCGGCGCCGGCAGCGGCATCGGTCGCGCCGCCGCGCTGCTGTTCACCCGGGAAGGCGCCAAGCTGATCGCGGTCGATCGCACCGAGGCGGTGAAGGAGACCGTCGAGGAGGTGAAGAAGGCCGGCGGCGTCGCGGAAGCCATGATCGCGGACGCGGGCTCCGAGACGGACGTCATCGCCGTCATCGACAAGGCGGTGAAGACGCATGGCCGGCTCGACGTGATCTGGGCCAATGCCGGCGTCTCCGGCGGGCTCGTCCCGCTCGGCGAGCAAACCGTAGAGCATTGGCAGGAGGTGTTGCGCGTCAATCTGATCGGGCCGTTCCTCGCGGTGAAGCATGCGATGCCGCACATGGTGAAGCAGCAGTCCGGCGCGATCGTGCTGACCGCGTCCGTCGCGGGCCTCAAGGCCGGCGCCAGCGGACATCCCTATGCCGCGAGCAAGGCCGGTGTCATCAGCCTAGTGCAGACCACGGCGTATTCGCTCACCGGCACCGGCGTGCGCATCAACGCGGTGTGCCCGGGCCTGATCGAGACCGGCATGACAAAACCGATCTTCGACCGCGCCAAGGAGCGCGGCACCCAGGACAAGATCGGCCAGCTCAATCCGCTCAAGCGCCCCGGCCAACCGCATGAGCTCGCGGCGATGGGCCTGTTCCTGGCCAGCGACGAAGCCTCGTATGTGAACGGCCAGGCGTTCCCGGTCGACGGCGGCCTCACCGCGTCGATGCCGTATACGGGCAAGCCGGTTTAATCTCGTCGCTGATATCAGCTCCGTCATCCTAAGGCGCGAAGCTTGTGATGCGCACGCATCGCAAGCTGAGCCTCGAAGGATGAACGGCCGAGATGCAGCCGGGCTGTCGCCCTTCGAGGGCCGCTGAAGAATCGGCCGCCTCAGGGTGACGGTCTCGGATGATACTTGCGGAAGCATTCGATATTCGCCTTCGACGTGCAGACAAACGTCCGCATCCTCGCGGCTTGTTCGCCCGAGCTTTGCTTCATCGCCTCACCCTCATTGAAAGAGGGCGCAGGGAAGGCCGGGAGCCGGTTGGCTCCCATGGCCGCCTGTGCGCAAGATCTGCGTGTGCAGAAAAGCACAGGCGGAAAGACCACAGGGCAACCAGGACATCCCGGCCTTCCCTGCGCAGTGGCTTTACGGCTTATGTCGTGCTCTCCCCGGGGAGCGTTGCACTATTGCCCCCGTCGCCTTGCGGATGGCTGATGCGCGTGCCCGGTTGGGCCGCCACATCACCGCAACACTTGACGCACAGACCCCGGGCGCCAGGACCACACGATTTTGCCGTACGCGGATCACACCGGTCGTGTGCGCGACACCCTCGCTCACGGTTGCCCGCCCTGCGAAGTCCTTCGCGCCGATGTCACCTGCGTCCACCGCCGCCCGGCCCGCGTTCGTGACGATCGCGATACGCCCCTCTTCCTTGGGCCGGGTTGCCGCGACACATACGCCATTTCCGAATTTCGGTAAAGTGGAATATTTTTGGCAACGCGGATTGACCGACCAATTGGGTGTTTTGCCCGTCGGGCAGCGCGACATCTTGTAGCCCGGATGGAGCGCAGCGCAATCCGGGGGTCCCGTCATGAGGCACGAAGGCCCCGGATTACGCTTCGCTCCATCCGGGCTACGGGCCTGTGTTGATTTGCGCAATCAGCCACCGCGTTGGTATGGTTCCTGCAAGCACCTCAGCCTCCATACTCCCTGACAGAACGAGACAATGCCAAGCTCAAGACCCGACCGTATTCGCAAACTCCTCGCCGACCTCGTCGCCTTCGACACCGTCAGCGACCGCACCAACCTGCCCCTGATTGCCCATATCGAGAGCTACCTCGCCGCGTTCGGCATCAAGGGCGAGCGCATCACCGACACGACCGGGCAAAAGGCTTCGCTGTGGGTCACGATCGGCCCCGAGGACCGCCCGGGCCTGGTGCTGTCGGGCCATACCGACGTCGTGCCTGTGGTGGGCCAGGACTGGAGCCACGATCCCTTCAGGCTGATCGAGCGCGACGGCAAGCTCTACGGCCGCGGCACCACCGACATGAAGGGCTTTGTCGCGGTGTGCCTCGCCATGGTGCCGGAGATGCTGGAAGCAAAGCTCGCAACGCCAATTCATCTCGCGATCTCCTACGACGAGGAGATCGGCTGCGTCGGCGTGCGGCCGATGCTCGGCGAGGTCGCGAAGAAACGGATCATACCGCTCGGCGCCTTCATCGGCGAGCCGACCGAGATGAAGGTCATCATTGGCCACAAGGGCAAGCACGGCGTGCGCGCGACGTTTCGCGGGCTCGCCCGCCACTCCTCGATCGCACCTGACGGCGTCAACGCAATCGAATATGCCGCCGAGCTGATCGTCGAGATCCGCCGCCGCGCCGTGGCGCTCGCAGCCGTGCGAGCGAGCGACAGCCTCTACGACGTTCCGCATTCGACGCTGCTCACCAGCATCGTGCACGGCGGCGCCGCGCTGAACATCGTGCCCGATACCTGTACGGTGGACTTCGAATGCCGCGGCATCGGTATCACCGAGTCCAGGGAGGTGACGGATGCGATCGTCGCCTGGGCCAAGGCCGAGCTCGAACCGGCGATGAAGAAGCAGCATCCGGAGTGCGGCATCGATTTCGAGGAGATCCTCGACTACCCAGCGCTCGACACCGCCGCCGACGCCGCGATCGTCACGCTGGCCAAGAGCCTTGCCGGGCGCAACGACCACGCCAAGGTCGCCTTCGGCACCGAAGCGAGTTTGTTTGCCAGCATAGCCGACATCCCCTCGGTGGTGATCGGCCCCGGCTCGATCGCACAGGCGCACACGCCGGACGAATTCGTCGAGATGGCCGAGCTGGAAAAGTGCGCGGGGTTTGTGGAGAGACTGATCGCGCATTGTGCGAAGGATTGAAAGCGTAGGGCGGATTAGCGCAGCGTAATCCGCCCTACGAAAGTGCTTAGAATGGCGCGCTCATGATTACTGCCAAACTCAGATTCTTACACAGCCCGGACGCGGACCCGTTGGAGACCTTCGCGCCAGATGGACCATTTGGGATTCTGGTAATGGCTATCGTCGGCCCCGCCGATGGGCCAGGACAAGAATCCTTCGACTTCATGCTCTGCACACCCGACTGGTTCAGCTCGACTATGGAGCACGACATCACGATTGGGCGGCACCATGTGTTTGTGAAGCGATACGACTATGCTCGACTGCAAGCGTTTGTCGAAACCTATTGTGCGGAATGCTCGGGAGCATCCTGGAAGAACGTGGCAGACAAGCTAGGCCGCCTCGGAAAATGGGAATTCGAAGACTACATTCCCTAGGGCCTCCACGCCCCTCATCGCTCCTGCAAGGCCAGCCGCACCCCGACGGCGCAATAGATGGTCCCGACCACCTTGCCCTGCCACCGCACGACCGCCGGGTGATGACGCAGGAGGTTGCCAAGACGACCGGCTCCGACGGCGAACACGACTGTGCTCAACAGGCCCAGCAACACGAAGACGACGCCGAAGACCGCAAGCTGCAGCGCTATCGCGCCGTGTTCCGGCCGGACGAACTGCGGCAGGAACGCCAGGAAGAACAGCGCGGTCTTCGGATTGAGCATCTCGGTCAGCACGGCCTGCCGGAATGCCCGTCCCACGGAGATCGAGGGCGCGTCGCCGGTGACCCCGAGTGGCGCCTTGTCGAGCATGGCGCGAATGCCGAGATAGATGAGGAAGACCGCGCCGGCGTATTTGATGACGCTGAACAGCAGCGCGGAGGTGGCGATGACGGCCGAAAGGCCGACGATTGCCATCGTCGTGTGGAACAAGTCACCCGCTGCGATCCCTGCGCCGGTCGCAATGCCGGCCTTTGTCCCCGAGCTTGCCGCTCGCGCCATGGTCAGCATCGTGGCTGGCCCGGGGATGAAGACGAAGCCGAGGACGATGAGGGTGTAGGTGATCAGGGTCGTTGGATCGATCATGGGCGCATGTCCACCCGATAAAGCGTTGCGAGACAACGAAAAGGCGCGGCCCAACAGCCGCGCCTTTGTCTCTTCTAAACCGCCCCCGCCTTCTGCGCGTATTCCCATGAGGCCTGCGACAGCGGCACGGTACGTTTGGCGGATTCGAGCGCCTTGGCATTGGCGGCGGTGCCGTCGCGGACGCGGCCGGCGATGCCTTGCGTGATGCCGGCGAGACGGAACAGATTGTAGGCGAAGTACCAGTTGAGATCAGGCACCGTCATCTTGGTGACGTTGCAATAGATCTGCGCGGCCTCTTCCACGCTCGGGATGTTGAGCGCCTTGAGGTCGGCGCCCTGCAGACCCGGCATGATCCACTGCATCAACAGGTAGGTGAAGTCGGCCATGGGATCGCCGAGCGTCGACAGCTCCCAGTCCAGCACCGCCTGCACGCGCGGTTCCGTCGCGTGGAAAATCATGTTGTCGAGGCGATAGTCGCCGTGGACGATCGAGACGCGCGCCTGCTCCGGCACGGTCTTGGGCAGCCATTCGGCGACCTTCTCGAACTCGGGAATGTGCTGCGTCTCGGACGCGCGATATTGCTTGGTCCAGCGGTCGATCTGACGCGCGAAATAGTTACCGGGCTTGCCGAACTCGCCGAGCCCGATCGCCGTGGGGTCGTACATGTGGAGCTTCGCCAGCGTCTCGATCTTGCTGGTGAAGATTTTTCGACGATCCTCCGGCGTCTGGCTCGGCAGCGTCGGATCCCAGAACACCCGGCCCTCCTCCATCGACATGATGTAGAAGGCGGCACCGATCACGCTGTCGTCCTGGCACAGCGCATAGGCGTGCGCGACCGGGAAACCCTGCTTGCCGAGCGCTGCGATCACGCGATATTCGCGATCGACCGCGTGCGCCGAGGGCAGCAATTTGCCGAACGGCTTGCGGCGCATCACATAGGAGCGCTTCGGCGTGTTCAGGCGGTAGGTCGGATTGGACTGGCCACCCTTGAACTGGAGCACGACCAGCGGCCCCTCATAGCCTTCGACGTTGTCGCGCATCCAGGCTTCGAGCCGCATCTCGTCGAAGCGATGACGCTCCTCGACCGGCTTGGTGCCCGAGAACTCTTCGTCTTTCCTGACGCCGTCAGCCACGATGACGCTCCCTCTTCAGTCCTGACCATTTCAGGTCGAGCATGATCCTAATCGGTAACCGCTGACGCACTTGCGTCAAGCGGTCACCGCATCATGCCCTGTCGTTTCTTCAGATCGGGAGCGCCTCCCGGCCCTCCCTCTCAATGATTGGGAGAATTTGCATACTTCCGAACCTCAAGTCTGGCAATGGCGCGATTGTGCACCTCGTCCGGACCGTCGGCGAGACGGAGCGTGCGGATGTGGGCGTAGTCCTTGGCAAGGCCCGCCTCATCCGAGACACCGGCGCCGCCGAAAGCCTGGATCGCCTCGTCGATGATCTTCAGCGCCATGTTGGGCGCTGCGACCTTGATCATGGCAATTTCGGCCTGCGCGGTCTTGTTGCCGACCTTGTCCATCATGTCGGCGGCCTTGAGGCAGAGCAGGCGCGTCATCTCGATGTTGGTGCGGGCATCGCCGATGCGCTGCTCCCACACAGAGTGCTCGACGATCTTCTTGCCGAAGGCGCTGCGCGAGGACAGACGCTTCACCATCTTCTCCAGCGCCTCCTCGGCCTTGCCGATGGTGCGCATGCAGTGATGGATGCGGCCGGGGCCGAGACGGCCCTGCGCGATCTCGAAGCCGCGGCCTTCGCCGAGCAGGATGTTCTCCTTCGGCACCCGGACGTTGTCGAGCAGCACCTGGGCGTGGCCGTGCGGGGCGTCGTCGAAGCCGAACACCGGCAGCATCTTCTCGACCTTGATGCCGGGGGTGTCGAGCGGAACCAGGATCTGCGACTGCTGCTGATGCTTGGCCGCCTTGAAATCGGTCTTGCCCATCAGGATCGCGATCTTGCAGCGGGGATCGCCGACGCCGGACGACCACCATTTGCGGCCGTTGATGACGTAATGATCGCCGTCCTTCTCGATGCGGGTCTCGATGTTGGTCGCATCCGACGAGGCCACCGCCGGTTCCGTCATCAGGAAGGCGGAGCGGATCTCGCCGTCCATCAGCGGACGCAGCCATTTGCGCTTCTGCTCCTTGGAGCCGTAGCGGATGAACACCTCCATGTTGCCGGTATCGGGCGCGGAACAGTTGAACACTTCCGAGGCCCAGGTGATGCGGCCCATCTCTTCCGACAGCAGCGCGTATTCCAGATTGGTCAATCCCGCGCCGCGGAATTCATCATCCTCATGCTCGGACGGCGGCATGAACATGTTCCAGAGGCCTTCGGCCTTCGCCTTCTTCTTGAGGTCCTCGAGGATGGGGATCACCTTCCAGCGCTCGCCGGCGTGATCCTGCTGATCATAGATCGGCACCGCCGGGCGCACGTGCTTGGCCATGAAAGACCGCACGCGGTCGAGCCATTCCTTCTGCTTGGGCGACAGATCGAAATCCATGGGACGCTCCTCGTCTCTCTTTGCGAACCTGTTTGCTTCGCGAGCCTGTTTTGCGCCGGACCGTCCTCCCGCTGCGCGCAGCCCGCAAGCGCGCAGCTTGCGGACGCTTCGGAACCGGCTTCGCAAGTTGCGAACGAATCCCGATTGCGATTGACATCTCCGGCCTTCAAACGATAGTTTCATACAACTGTTTGAATTGCAACTCCCTCCCTCAGGGACTTCCCATGGCCAGCGATCACACGAGATCTGCCATTCTCGCCGCCGCCGAACGGCTCTATGCCGATCGCGGCTTCGGCGACGTGACGCTGCGCGACATCGTCGCGGAGGCGGGTGTCAACCTCGCCGCGGTGAACTATCATTTCGGCTCGAAGGATGAGCTGATCGCGGAATTATTCGTCACCCGCTCGATCGCCACCAACCGCGAGCGCCTGCGAGAATTGAAGGCGGCGGAAGAGCAAGGCGGCGGCCGTGCGCCGATCGAGGTGATCTTGCACGCGCTGGTCGGGCCGACGCTGCGCGGCTGCCTCGGGCCTGAGAACCAGCGCTCGACCGCAGCGCGCTTCATGATCCGCGCCTCGATTGAATCCGTGCCGCCGATCCGCCGCATCAAGAACCGCGAGATCGACCATTTGCGCAAATTCGCAGGCGCGATGCGCCGCGCCCTGCCCGACCGCAGCGACGTCGATATCTATTGGGGCCTCAACTTCGCGCTCGCCATGGCACACCACACCATCCGCGAAAGCGAGCGGCTGACAAAGCTGTCGGAAGGCAAATGCGACCTCGACGACGTCGAGGACGTGGTTTCGCGCGTGGTCAGCGTGGCGACGATGGCGCTGACGGCGGGAAAAGCCGAGACGAAGGCACCGGCGCGGGTTGCGGCGCGGTAGTCCCTCACGCCATCGCGATGCAGTCGATCTCGACGTCGAAGGGGCCGAACCATTCCGGCGTGCAGACGAAGATCCGCGCCGGCGGATCGATCGGGAAATTGCGCGCATAGATGGCGTTGAACGCGGCGAAATATTTCGTCGAGGTGCAGTAGACGTTGCACTTCATGACGTTGTCGAGCGAGGCGCCGGCCGTCTGGAGGCACAGCTTCATCTGCTCCATGACGATCTCGCTCTGCCGCTCGATCGGCATTTGCGCAATCTCGCCCGTCTCCGGGTCGAACGGCGGCAGGCCGGCGACGAAGATCATGTTGCCGGCGCGCGTCACCGGCGAGACCGGTGCGTTGCGGCGGTCGAGAAAGGTCGAGATCGGTTCGACGCGGAGCGCTTCGCGTTTCATGCAGCCACCTTCGGTTCAAGCGAGACCGACGCCTGACTACATTATCCTGCAGCCGGCATGCTTCGCTTTTAATCGAAGTGTGGTTGTCGCGACGGGTTCAGGCCCGCTGCGGCATCTCCTCGGCCTCTTCCTTGGCGAGCAGCAGCAGCATCTCGATGCCCATCTCGCCTTCCTGCGGCGAGCGGATGAACTTGATCTCCTCGGCACTCTGCCGCAGTGCGGCAACGATGGCGACGGCCTGATTGGCGGTTGCTGCCTCGGTCGCCAGAATTGCCTTCTGGTCCTTGGCCTGGAACCCGATCGTGTAGGACATCCATTTCCCTCCCGACGTTAGTGGAGAGATCGAAACAGAGTCTCGCGCGGAACGGAAGCCTGTGAGACTACGGACCGGGACTATCTGGGGATGGCGCGCAAGCCTCAGGCAAGGCCTAGCATCGCGCGCGCGTCCTCAGCGGCCGCCGCTTTGCTGCGAACCACCCTCTCCCACGAGGGAAGAGGGTAAGAGCTTCTGATGAGTTAGATGATCCCCTGCTGCTTCAGCGTCTCGATTTTGCCCGCATCATAGCCGAGCTTGCCGCCGAGGATCTCGTGCGTGTGCTCGCCGAGCAGCGGCGGGGCGCGATATTCGGTGATGGGGGTACCCGAAAGAGTCAGCGCGTTGCGGATCAGCGAGAGCTCCGGCTCGAACTTGTGCTCGGTCTTCACCCGCATGCCGCGCGACTGGACATGCGGATCGGAAAACACTTGCTCGAAATTGTTGATCGGACCCGAGGGCACGCCGGCCTCTTCCAGCTTGTCCAGCCAGTGGGCCACCGGCTGCTTCAGGAACAGGCCGGCGAAGATCGCCATGATCTCCTTGCCGTGCACGACGCGGTCGTTGTTCTTGATGAAGCGCGGGTCGCTCGCCAGCTCCGGCTCGCCGAGCACGGCACAGGTTTTCCGGAACTGGCCGTCATTGCCGACCACCAGCATCAGCTCGCCGTCGGTGCAGCGGAACACGCCGGCCGGCATGCCGCCATTGCCCCAGGTGCCGCGTCGCGGCGGCGTCTTGCCGTTGACGAGGTAGATCTGCAGCCAGTGCGACAGCGATGCGATCACGGTGTCGAACAGGCAGACGTCGATGTGCTGGCCCTGCCCGTTATTGACGTCGCGGTGATAGAGCGCCGAGAGAATCCCGATCGAGGTGTTCATGCCGGTCATGTAGTCGACGATCGAGGGACCGACCTTCATCGGTCCCTCGCCCGGCTCGCCGTCGATATGACCGGTGACGCTCATCAGGCCGCCCATCGCCTGCAGGATGGCGTCATAGCCGGCGCGCGGCGCATACGGTCCGGTCTGGCCGAAGCCGGTCACCGAGCAATAGATGATGCCGGGGTTGATCGCCTTGATCGTCTCGTAGTCGAGGCCGTAGCGCTTGAGATCGCCGACCTTGTAGTTCTCCATGAAGACGTCGACGTCCTTGGCGAGCTCGCGGATGATCGCTTGCCCCTCGGGCTTGGCGATGTTGACGGTGACCGACTTCTTGTTGCGGTTGGCGCAGAGATAGAACGAGTTGTTGTTGTTCGCCTTGCCCTCGGGGTCGGTCAGGTAAGGCGGCCCGAACGCGCGCGCGTCGTCGCCGGTGCCCGGCCGCTCGATCTTGATCACCTCCGCGCCCAAATCGCCAAGCATCTGGGCCGACAAAGGCCCGGCAAGCACGCGCGTGAGGTCAAGGATCTTGATGCCTGAAAGCGGCAGGGCCGACATGTCGATTTCCTCCGGGGAACTGAATCTTAGAGCTGATTTTGGCGCGGCGGCTCTGAGCGGCCGCGCTCCCCAGCGGATACACTATTTTGGCGCCTTGAGCACTGCACTGGCGGCATACGGCTATCCCCGGCTCCGGCAGCAAGCCAATTCCTGTCCGCAACTTTCCGCGCCGCGAATATTGCCTGATCGGCTCAGGACACGGCCGCCGCCACCACCCGCGGCCGCCGCCGGCCGAGCAGGACCAGGATCAGCACCGTCGCGCAGGAGCAGACAAAGGTGAGACCGAGCGCGCCGCGGCTGCCGAATTCGGTGAGCAGGCCGACCAGAAGCGGCGGCGAGATTGCGGACGCCAGATTGAGCGGCAGCGCGATCATCGACACCGCCTTGGCGAACTCGGCCTGGTCGTAGAACACGAGCGGGATGGTGGCCCGCGCCACCGCCATCGCGCCGCTGCCGGCGCCATAGAGCAGGATGAAGACCGCGACCGCCCAGGTCGCGCCTTCACTCAGCATCAGCAGCAGCATCGCGACGGGCAGCGCGGTGCCCGCGACGAGCCCGGTCGTGATCCCGTCCCATCGCCCGCCGCCGAGGAGATCGAGCCCGCGGGCGCTGACCTGGATCACGCCCAGCATCGAGCCGAAGAGGAGTGCCTGCGCCGGCGCCAGCCCCTCCGCCCGCAACAGCTCGATCATGATGGCGCTGATGCCGAAATTGACGAAGGCGTTGAGCGTGATCGCGGCGACGACGAGGCCGAACGTGCTCCTCGGAATCGCAGGCACATCGGCAGCCCGGGCCGGCGTGCCGCCATCGTCCCTCGCAAGTCTCCGGCGCGGCGCCACGAATGCATAGAGCGGAAGCGACACGAGGATCAGCATGGCCGCGTAGACCAGGCACGTCCCCCGCCAGCCGAGGTGCCCACTGAGGAACGACGTCGTCGGCCAGAAGATGCTGCTGGACAGGCCCGTCACCAGCATCAAGGCCCCGATCGCGTTCTTGGCTTGCCGCCCGGCGATCTCGTTCAGCATGATATAGGCGCCGGTCGAGAGCGTGGCGCTGCCGGCGACGCCGAGGACGATCCAGGCCGCGAAATAGAGCATCGGCTCATGCGCGAGAGACAGCAGCACGAAGCCCGGCGCGGTGACGACCGTGCCGACCATCATGACCGTCCGCGCGCCATGCCGTGCAAACGATCTGGCGAGCCACGGCGCGCACAGCCCCATCGAGACATAGAGAACGGATGTCCCGGCGAACACCGCCGGCAGGCTCATGCCGAGATCGGCAGCGAGATCGCGCCCGACGATGGCAGGAAGACCTATTGTACCCCATCCAACAAGCTGGGTGATCGCGAGCACCAACAGGACCCCGATGAGCCTGCTGTCAGATTTCAAGAACCGCATTCCAACCGTCGCCTGCCCGGCAGGCGCCGATCACGCCTGTGACACCTCTCTTAGCCGGAGACTCAGCGCACGGGAACGCCGACCGCCGAATGGCAGAAGGCAGCCCGGAGCATGTCAGGAGGAGGCCGTAGCCTCTACCGCGCGATCCCGAGCAAGGATCGCGCCTCGGCGGCGGTCGCAACGCGGCGACCGTGGCGCGTGACAGCCTCGCAGGCGATGGTCACGAGCTCTGCATTGCTGGCGGCCAGGCGTGTCTTGTCGATCCTGATATTGTCCTCGAGCCCGGTCCGAACCGCGTCGGCGCCCCGCGCCAGCGCCCAGCCCATGACCTCGGCCTGGTGACGTCCGATTCCGGCCGCGGTCCAGGTCGCGTGCGGGATCAGCCGCCTGAGCTCTGCCAGCAGGATGTCGAGGACATGCTCATCGGCTGGCATCGCGTTCTTGACGCCCATGACGAACTGGACGTGCGGACGTGAGTCCATCAGCCCCGCCTCGATCAGGCGGCGGGCACCATGGATATGAGACAGATCGAAGATCTCGATCTCCGGCCGGATGCCATTCGTCTGCATGCCGGTGGCGAGGGTCTCGACCAGGGCGGTGCTATTCTCATAAACGATCGTCGGGAAGTTCACCGATCCCGTGGACAGCGAGGCCATGTCCGGCCGCAGATAGAGCGACGATCCACGCGCCGAGGGATCGCGGCCCCGCCCGCCGGTCGAGAACTGGACAATCATGCCAGGACAATGCTTCCTGATCCCCTCCGCTACCTTCGCAAAACGTTCGGGATCGGACGACGGCGTCTCGTCATCGTTGCGAACGTGGATGTGGGCAAGCGTGGCGCCGGCCTCGAAGGCCTCCTGCGTCGACTCGATCTGTTCGGACGGCAGAATCGGCACCGCCGGATTGTCCTTCTTGCGCGGAACGGAGCCGGTGATAGCGACAGCAACGACGACGGGGTTCATCCTGCAACCTCATGATGATCGCGCTCACGCGCACCAAGTTCGATCAGGCCCTGACATAGCGCGCGGAGCCCTGCCGCCGCAAACATCAATTGTCGCAGCGGCACGGCTTCCTTGCGTTCGCGTCAGGTCTGAACTGCGGCCACACCACTCGCCGCTTCCGCCCGCTGCCGCTCATAGTCGGCTCGGGCGATCGGAACGGCCTTGGGATTGCCGAGATCATCGATGCTGATCCGATAGGTCTCCCGGGCCGTGACGGCCGCCAGCGCCGCGATCACCGTAATGCCGAAGGCGATCGCGCCCACCGTCAAGGGAATGTTGGCCGAGCCGGGAGGCGCTACGACGGCGAACAGGGCCGGAAGCAACGCGGTGATGGTCGTTCCGATGTTCTGCGAGATCGCCATCGCCGACACCCGTGTGCGCGTCGGAAACAGCTCCGGGTAAAAGCTCGGGAAGATCGCATTATAGCCCTGATAGACGACGCCCCACATCAGGAGCGACAGCAGGATCGCCAGCGGCACGTTCCTGATGCTGATGGCGTAGAGATAGCCGAAGGCGAGCAAGCCGGAGAGCAGCGCGCCCACGACGATCGGAGGCTTGCGCCCGACCTTGTCCGAGAGATTGCCGACAAAGGGAATGACGAACACGGCCAGCATGTTTCCGAGGACCGGGATCCACAGATAAACGTCCTTGGCAAAGCCGATGCCGTAAGCCGGCTGCACCGCGTAGGCCGCGCCGAAGATGGTCGCGACAACCGGAATGACATTCATCAGCGCCATGCAGATGACCCTGAGCATGTCGGGCCAGTTCAGCTTGATGGCCTGAACGATGGGCGCCCGCGGCGTTTCTCCCCGCTCGCCCTCGCGCGCAAAGGCGGGGGTCTCGTCGACTTCGCGGCGAATGATGTAGCCCGCGACGATGACGAAGAAGCTGAGCAGGAAGGGAATCCGCCAGCCCCAGCTGTTGAAGGCGTCGGTCGGCATATAGGCCGCCAGCGGCAGGAAGACCGCAGCTGCGAGAATTTGTCCAGCCTGTACGCCCTGAAGGGCGAAGCTTGCATAGAAGCCGCGTCGACCGAACGGCGCATGCTCAAGGATCATCGAGCTTGCGCCGGAGATTTCACCGGCAACGGCAAATCCCTGCACGAGGCGCAACATGACGAGCAGGATCGGCGCCAGGATGCCGACCTGCTGATAGGTCGGCAGGATGCCCACCGCCATGGTCGAGATGCCCATCAGGAACATGCAGACGATGAGGACGGTCTTGCGGCCATGGGTGTCGCCCCAATGTCCGAGCACGAAGGCGCCGATCGGCCGGGCCACATATCCAACGCCATAGGTCGCCAGCGATGCGACGATCGCGACCGTGGGATTGTCCGACGGGAAGAAGATTTGCGGGAAGATCAGCGACGCAGCGGTCGCGTAGATGAAGAAGTCATAATATTCGAGAGCCGACCCGATCCAGCCGCTGGCAGCAGCCTTCCTGGACTGACTCATGTCGTGGATCGCGCGCGTGGTACCCATCACAAAAGTTCCTCCCGATCTGTTCGTTTGTTGGCGTCCCGTTGGCGGGCTTCGCTGGACAAATTGGACAGCAATCCCCGGGCGCTCTGCGGAGCTCCGCGAGCGCTTGGCACTGCCGGTCGGTGTCTTGAGTGAGGACAACACTAGGCTTTCGCTGGCCTAACACAATTACCCAGTTATGCGATAAACCTAACATGATGTTATCAGGGCTAGGGGCCGGAGCCGGCCGTCCTGCACGCTGACCGACGGCTCGGCATGCCGCCGCGGAGTTCATTCCGGCGGATTGAACGTCCGCACGAAATACACGGGATCCCGGCCCTTTCTGAGGCGATAAAGCTGAGCCGGGCGGTTCGGGCCGCGCCGCATCTTCGCGACCGGCTCGATCATGTCGGCCGACAGGATGCGGGTGCGGAAGGCGCTTTTCTCCAGCGGGCGGTCGAGCACGATCTCGTAGACGCGCTGCAAATCCGGCAGGGTGAATTCCGCAGGCATCAGAAACGCAGGCAGCGAGGTGTACTCCACCTTGTTGCGCAGGCGCTGGATCGCGGTTGCCAGGATGTCGCCGTGATCGAAGGCGAGCTTGTCCTTGAGCCTGCCCCCTCGAATTGGAAACCACCGCGCATCGTTCGCCAGCACGCTTGCGTCCGCCGGGATCAGCGCGAAATAGGCGTGCGTCGCCGACCAGCCGCGCGGATCGCGCGTCGCGCTTCCCCAGCTTCCGAGTTGCTCCAGATAAGGGCTGGTGACCCCGGTCTTCTCCCTCAGCTTGCGGGCCGCGCAAGCCGCGAGGTCGCGGTCCTTCGTGACGTCCACGAAGCCGCCCGGCAGCGCCAAGCTGAGCGGAAACGGCTCGCCCTCGCCCGCCGGGCGCTGCATCAGCAGCACCTGAAGGCTGTCGTCGAGGATCGTAAAGATCACGACATCGACCGTGGTCAGGGGTCGCGGGAAGTCCAATTGCCTTGATTTACCAGACCCTTCAGCCCGACCTTCGCCCGCCATCGGCAGCCTCCCCTGTTCGAACTTGACAGTAGCATAGTTAGTTGTACAGTCCAACTTACTTAGTTGCTCAGACACACTTATTATAGCCGTTGGAGAAGCACATGTTCGGCGTCAGGTTCATCAAGGCCCAGCCCACCACCTATCTGATGAAGTACCGCGCCGGCGCGATCGTCGCCGAGGGTGCTGGTCTTTCCGCGCTGTATTACGCGCCGGTGACCATGCTGGTGGCGGTGCCCATCGGCAGCCGCGACGCCTCGTTCATCTTCGAGCAGACCGCGCGCGACTTTCAGACGCTGACCGTGCAGGGTCAGGTGACTTATCGCATCAGCGAACCGAAGAAGGCGGCATCGATGCTCGACTTCACGCTGAAGGCCGACGGCAAGTCCTATGCGAGCGACGATCCGGAAAAGCTGCCGGAACGCATCCTCAGCGCGGTCGAGGTCCTCGCCCAGCAGGCGGTGAAGGAGCTGACGCTGAGGGACGCGTTGCAGGCGTCCGATCGCATCGCCGACATCATCGCGGGTGGCTTGAGGGCGCGCGCGGACATCGCCGCTCTGGGTCTCGAAATCCTCGGGGTGTCGATCCGCGGCATCAAGCCGACGCCGGACACCGCAAAGGCGCTGGAGGCGCAAGCGCGCGAAGCGATCCTGAAGAACGCGGACGAAGCCATCTTCGCCCGGCGCAACTTCGCCGTCGAGCAGGAGCGCGCCATTCGCGAGAGCGAGCTCGACACCGAGATCGCGGTCGAGCAGAAGAAGCGGTCAATCCGCGAGACCCAGATGGATGCCGAGGCGAGCGTTGCGGCAAAGCGCAATGAGCTGCGCGAGGCCGGCATGGCCGCGGACATCGTGCTGGAAGGCAAGCGCAAGGATTTCGTCGGCCTCAACGCCGAGAACACCAGGACGCTGGCCGACGCCGAGGCCTACCGCGTCGGTGCGCTGATGAAGATCTTCGAGGGCGTCGACACCCGCGTGATCCAGGCGCTTGCCGCCGCCGGCATGCAGCCGGGTCAGCTGATCGCACAAGCCTTCTCCGGCATTGCCGAGAAGGCCGAGAAGATCGGCCAGCTCAACGTCTCTCCGGACCTGCTCAGCCAGTTGATGGAGAAGCCGAAGCCGACGGAGGCCGCCAATGCCCGCCGCCAATGACCGCAAGGTGGTGCTGGTGACGCGCAAGACCAGGCTGGAGGACCTGATCGCGCGCCACCTGACGGCGGCGCAGGCGCGCTTCTATGTCGAACATCTCGGCGCCGACTTCTCCGACTATGAGCGCGAGCACGAGGTCTATCGTGCGCAGCGTCACACGACGCTGCAAGTGCTGGAGCAATGGGGGCGCTATCAGGTCATCGACCGTGGCTTCCTGCCGAACTTCCTCTTCGGGCCAGACGACATCGTGGCCGCGCTCGGCCAGGATGGCGTCGTCGCCAACACGATGAAATATCTCGACGACCATCCGCTGATCGGGCTCAATCCGGATCCCGCGCGCCACGACGGCATCCTCCTGCCCTTTGCGCCGCGCGAGTTCGCAAAACTCCTGCCCGAGGTCGCTGCCGACAAGCGCGACAACCAGGCCGTGACGATGGCCGAAGCGCGGCTCAACGACGGCCAGGTGCTCTACGCCGTCAACGATTTGTTCATCGGCGCCCGCACGCATGTCTCCGCGATCTACGAGCTTGCGGCTGGCGGGGCGACGGAACGGCAATCTTCGAGCGGATTGATCGTCTCGACCGGGCTCGGATCGACCGCCTGGTTCAAGAGCATCGTCACCGGCTCGCTGGCCATTGCCGGCAGCTTTGGCGGGCCTCCCCCGCTGACCGGTTACGAGGCCCTGCCCTGGGACGCGCCGGAGCTGCGCTTCGCGGTGCGAGAACCCTTCCCCAGCCGCCATTCGCAGACCAATCTCGTCTGCGGCCGGCTCGCCTCTGTAGACCACTTGCGCATCCGCTCCTTGATGGCGGAGAACGGCGTCATCTTCAGCGACGGCATCGAAGCCGACCGTCTCGACTTCAACGCGGGTGCCGAGGTGACGATCGGGGTTGCCGCGCGGCGCGGGCGGCTGATCGTGTGATCATGTTGGGCCGCCAAGCCGCATCACGCGGTGTGGCCGGGATCGACATGCTTTGGCGTCTTCTTGTCGCGCTGCGGCGTCATCTTGGCCGGATCAGGCGCACCGGGCACGCCGCGGGGACCCAGCTGTTCGCGCTGGATGTCGTCCTCGGAGCGGGATGGCTCGACGCCGTTCGGCTCACGCGGCTTGGTCATCGCGGCCTCCTTCTCGAATGCTGCTTCGTGGTTCGGCTCTAGACGCCGAGCGCGTTGCCGCCGGCTTCGCGTCCGGGCACGCTGACCTGGACTTCATGTCCCTCACGCAGCGCGAGGGATGCGGCGGCAACCGCCGATTCGAACGCAGCTTCCTTGGTGGCGTATGTGTTCTTGACGTCGCCGTCGTGCAGCACGCCCCATTCGTCCTGCACCGGCACGATGGCATATTGAGCAAGGCCCATTGTCCAACTCCTGGCTTGAGTTTCAGAATTTGGCTTTCACCGTCTGTCCGATAACGCGCCGGCGGACTTAACGTTGCGTCAGCTGCGGATGCGCGGTGGTGACGCGCCACACCGTGTCGCCGCTGTCGTCTGCGACCAGCAACGCGCCTGATTTGTCGATGGCGACGCCGACGGGCCGGCCGCGCGCCTTGTCGTCGCTGTTGAGGAAGCCGGTCACGACGTCCTGCGCCGGTCCGCTCGGCTTGCCATCCTTGAACGGCACAAACACGACCTTGTAGCCGTTGAGCACCTGCCTGTTCCAACTGCCATGCTCGCCGACGAAGGCGCCGCCGCGATAGGCGGCCGGCAGGCTGGAGCCGGTGTTGAAGGCGAGCCCGAGCGGGGCGACATGCGAGCTCAGGGCATAATCCGGCACGATCGCCTTGGCGACGAGATCCGGCCGCTGCGGCTTGACGCGGGGATCGACATGCTGGCCGTAATAGCTGTAGGGCCAGCCGTAGAAGCCGCCGTCCTTCACCGAGGTCATGTAGTCAGGAACGAGATCGGGACCGAGTTCGTCGCGCTCGTTCACCACCGTCCACAACGCGCCGGTCTGCGGCTCGAAGCTGAGCCCGTTCGGATTGCGCAGGCCGCTTGCGAACACGCGCCACCGGCCGCTGCCACGATCCACCTCGAGGATCGCGGCGCGATTGTGCTCGGCCTCCATGCCGTTCTCGGTGATGTTGCTGTTGGAGCCGACACCGGCATAGAGTTTCGAGCCGTCGGGGCTCGCGACCAGGCTCTTGGTCCAGTGATGATTGATCGGCCCGCCCGGCAGCGGCGTCAGCACCGTCCCCGGCGCGGTGATCTTGATGTCGCCTTCCGTGTAGGGATACTTGACGATGGCATCGGCATTGGCGACATAGAGCTCGTTGCCGACCAAAGCGATGCCGAACGGCGAATTGAGGTGGTCGAGGAAGACGCTTTGCGTATCCGGCACGCCGTCGCCATTGCTGTCGCGCAGCAGCGTGATGCGGTTGCCCGGCCCGGTGTCGTTGCCGCCCGAGGTCGCCCAGGACTCGATATAGCCCATGACGATCTCCTTGGGCCGCTTGATCCCGGCCCCCTTCGGCGCCTTGGATTCCGCCACCAGCACGTCACCATTGGGCAGCACGTAGAGGAAACGCGGATGCTGCAGGCCGGTCGCGAAAGCCTTGACCTGCAGACCTTGCGCCACGGTCGGCGTTTCGTCCTTCTTCCAGCCGACGATGCGCGCGATGTGGACCGGCGGCAGCAGATATTGCTGGATGTCGGGAAGCTTAGGATTGGCCCCGATTTGCGCCTTGGGATCGCCGCTGCCGTCGTTGCAGCCGGCCAAGAGCAGCAGTGAGGCGCACAGCAGCGCGCGGCCAATCGAGAACGTCATCGCGCAACTCCCACGCCGTGGCGGTAGACCATGGCCCAGCCGAGCCAGCCGGTGACGGGCAGGATCAGCACGGTGATCACCGAAAGTACGAGCCCGGTCGGCCACACCGAGGTCCAGGCATCGCGGGTGTGGATCAGCGCGTTGACGATGGCCAGGATCAGCGCCACGGCATTGCCGATCAGATGCGGCCAGGCCGGCGTCTGCGCCCGCACCAGGCGGTTGCCGAGGAAATCGGTGAGGCCCGCGATCGCCGCCAGCACGCCGAAGACGACACCAACGAGCAGAAGCCAGGCGGAAAAATCCGCCCACATGATCTCGGCGCTGGCGACATAGGCGATGTCGGTTAGCAGCGCCCCGACGAAGCACGCGATCGGGATCGGCACCAGCATCGGATGAATGGGATGACCCGCGATCTGCGCGGTGGTGCGCACGCGCACGTCTTGCTGCACGGTTTGGCCTCGTGTGACTTTCGGTCCTGCCCGACCGGCCAACTCATGCGCGGTGTGATGGTTCCTGGAGGACCCGCGCCGCTTCGTCCTGCCGCCGCGCGCGACATTGACCTGGATCAGGCCGGCGCGGCTGGGCCATCCTTGTTCTTGCGGGCAGAGGTCAATATGCTCGATGCTTTCTTTTGGGGGATAGAATGAAATCGATATTATCCGTGGCGGTTTCCTTGACGCTAGCGCTTTGCGCAACTGCTCACGGGCAGCCTGCGGCGAGTTGCGTCAACAAGTTCGTCGGCACCTGGATTCACCATGGCATTGTCGGCCAGACCAACACCGCGAACCTGCAACCGGATGGGCGGGCTCTCTGCAGCGACAACAAAAACTGCGTTGAGGGCACGTGGACCTGTAGTGGCAACGTGCTGAACTACGACAACGGGATGTACAAGACCGACTACACTCTTCAGGCCGACGGCACCATGACTGCGCGCGACGGCATCGTGGTCACACGCGTCGGACCCGCCCCAAAACTGTCGGCGCCGCGTGAGCCCGCAGGATCGAACACGACTGCCGCCTGCGGCGGTCTTCTTGCACAGGAGAAACAGGATAACGGCATCAAGGGCGGCAACGTTCACGAGCGATCGTACGTCGTCTGTCAGAAATTCGAGAACAAATGCGGGTACCCGGTGTCCTTTGCCGTGAAGAGCAACAAGGTCAGAATCAAGCTGTCCGCCACCGTTCAGCCGGGCAAGATGGAGAAGATTTGCGCCACGTCCGAGACCGAGACGCTGCAATATCTCGGCTGGAAGCAAACCCTCTGAGGAAGGGTGAGCTGCAGGAGACGCAGGGGGGCCCGACGCGCGCGGGGGCACCGTTGCCTAGACGCGGCGGGCGCTGAGGATTGGAGCGGGTGAAGGGAATCGAACCCTCGTATTCAGCTTGGAAGGCTGCTGCTCTACCATTGAGCTACACCCGCGTTACGGGCTCCCTAACACGGCCGGGCGGCGGTCTCAACTGCCCAGGCGGTCGCTTTCCGGCGCCTGCCCGGCCTTGCGAACCGCCCCGGTTCCTCCGGAGCCGCCGCCTCTTAACAGCGGCGGCAATGCCCCCTATATTGAAATCTTCCGAAACCAACGAAAGGAGGTGATCCAGTGTCTTTTACCAAGCGCTGTCACCTCGCTGGGATCGCCCGCTAAGCTCTAGATAAGGGCTTGGCATCGGGGCGCTCTCAGCCCTGGACCAGCGAGCAAGAAATCGGGCGCGACGGGGCTTCCCCGCCGCGCCTTTTTCGTCCGGGAGCTCCGCTCAGGCCGGCGGCTCGCCCGCCAGCACCTCGCGAATCTTCTGCGACAGCTTCGACTTCCGGTAGGGTTTCCTGAGCAGCGCCACGCCGGGATCGAGATGTCCTTCGTGGACGATGGCGTCGTCGGTGTAGCCGGAGGTATAGAGCACCCTTGCTCCCGGCCGGCGGAGCCGGACCGCATCGGCCAACTCCCGCCCGTTCATGCCGCCGGGCATGATGATATCCGTGAACAGCAGATCGAATTTGGCGCCCTGGTCGACCAGCACCAGTGCGGACGCGCCGTCGCCGGCCACCAGCGTGCGATAACCGAGGCTGCCGAGCCGGGCGATGACATAGCCCTGCACCAGCGGATCGTCCTCGACCACGAGGATCGTTTCGTGTCCGCGTGCCGTGTCGAGCGCGTGGACCGGCGCGGTCCTGACCGGCGCCTCGCCCTTCGACCGCGGCAGGAACAGCCGCATCACCGTGCCGCGCCCCTCCTCGCTCTCGACCGCGACGGTGCCGCCGGTCTGCTTGGCAAAGCCGTAGACCATGCTGAGCCCGAGGCCGGTGCCGCGACCGACGCCCTTGGTGGTGAAGAACGGCTCGAACACGTGCTCGCGGATGTCGGCGGGGATGCCGTGGCCGGTGTCGGCAACCGCGACCATCACGAAGGCACCGCGCATGGCATCGCCGTCGCCGGCAGCGTCGGTGTCGTCGAGCTCGCGGTTCGCGGTCTCGATCGTGAGCTTGCCGCCGCCCGGCATCGCGTCGCGCGCGTTGACGGCGAGGTTGACGATCGCGGAGGAGAGCTGCGATGGATCGGCCATCGCGGACCAGGCGTCGTCGGCGAGCCGGGTCACGATCTCGATATGGGCGCCGAGGATCGGCCTCAGCAGCTTCGCGGTCTCGATCACGAGGGCGTTGACGTCGATCTCGCGCGGCTCCAGCGGCTGGCGGCGCGCGAAGGTCAGGAGCTGCGAGGTGATCTCCGCGCCGCGCGCGGCCGCATCGTCGATCAGCTGCGCGATCGCGGCGAATTCTGGCTTGTCCGCAAGCCCCTCCTGGATGATCTCGATGGTGCCGGTGATGACCGTGAGCACGTTGTTGAAGTCGTGCGCGACGCCGCCGGTGAGCTGGCCGATCGCATCCATCTTCTGGGATTGGCGCAGCCGCTCCTCGGTCTCGTGCTGCTCGGTGAGGTCGGTCGCGGAGCCGCGATAACCCATGAAGCTTCCGTCCGCGGCGAAGATCGGCTGGCCGTTGACGCTGAAATGATGCATCCGCCCGGTGGTGTCGCGCCCCCGATATTCGAACTTCCGGAACGGCTCGTGGCGATCCAGCATCGCCATGTGCGCGTGCCATTTCTCGGGCTCGGCGTCGCTGCCGGACGCGGCATCGGTGCGGCGCTTGCCGATCAGCGCCTTGTTGTCCATGCCGAAGACGCCGGCCCGGTCGGATATGTAGGTGAACCGATGGTCCGGTCCGGTCTCCCAGAACCAGTCGGACGCGGTCTCGGCATAGTCGCGGAAACGCTCTTCACTCGCACGCGCGTCCTCTTCGGCGCGCTGGCGGACCTTGAGGTCGCGCTCGAGATTTGCATTGGCCTCGCGCAGCTCGCCATAGGCCCGCTGGAGGTTCGCGCACATGGCGTTGAAGGCGTCGATGACCTTGTCCAGCTCGTCGGCATCGTAGGGCGGCCGGCGCTCCAGGCGCAAAGGCGGCGGCGGCCGCGCCAGGCTGTATTTGCTGACGAACTCGGCGATGGCGACCAGATGCCGCGTCACCAGCAGATGGAACATGTAGATGATGAACAGCGAGACGAGGAACGTCTTGGCCGCCTGGCTTGCCAGGATGACCAGCGCGCGGTTCAGCAAATGCTGGTAGACGTCGGTCAGCGTCGCCTCGACGTGGAGCACGCCGATCTCGCGTGCAGTCCCCTGCACATTGGTCTTCAGCGGATAGTCGCGCGTCACGACCGAGCGGGTGCTCGGCTCGCCGATGGCGAGACGGATCGGATTGGGACGATCGGCAATCTCGCGCACCTCGGCGGCGCGGATGTCGGGCAGCCGCAGGATACCGTCGAGCTGGAGCTTGAGCAGGTTCTGGTCGAGATTCCACAGGCTCTCGCCGAGACTGCCGGTGGTGCTGCGGCCGATCTCGTCGAGCCTGGTCTCGATGAGGCCGACCTCGCGATCGTAATCGAGATAGAGCTGGAGCGCGGTCAGCGTCAGCGTCACGACCGAAGAGAACAGCAGCACGGCGGCGAGCAGGCGCGGCCCGACGCCGCTGCGCGACCAGTTGAAGAGCCGGGACAGCAGCGCGGCGAACATCGAAGGCGCGAGCGCGGTGCCGATCAAATCCTGCTTCGCAGCCGCCGGTGCAACTGCGCGGCCGCGATTGGAGTCCTCGTCACCAGCCTTGGCCATGCACCACATCCCCGGAAATGGCGGCACGCTGCGGCCGAGCGGTCGCAGCCTCGAGCATCTCGATCGTCGAGACTTCCCCTTCCCGCGATGTGCGCGGCGATCCCGTCGGCCGATTTCCTGTCAACCCCTGGGCGGCTTGAGGTCGGCGGGGTCATATCTTGCGTCCGGCAGCAGGATTGTCGCGCAAACTATCACTTCGCGTGGTAGAATGACATCGGTGAAAGTCCGGAAGTCGCCTGCACCTCAGGCGGGCAGTGACCGCTATGGCCACGCGCAGGACCCGTCTCCGTAGATCGGGCGGACATCGGAATCCAGCGATAGCATCGGGCAACGTGGAGGCGCGTCATGTGGCGGATTATCGTCGCCTGCCTGTCACTGCTTGCAAGCGGCCCATCGCAGGCGCAGGAAGTCATCCGGCTGGCGCGCATCGCCGACATCCCCGATCAATATGTCGGCGGCGAGATGCTGCGGGCCGTCTACGCCAGGCTGAATATCAAGCTGGAGTTCGAGGACGTCCCCGGCAAGCGCGCGCTCGCGCTGTCGAGCGCCGGCGCGGTCGACGGCGAGATCCAGCGCATCGGAACGCTCTCGCGCGACTACCCGACGCTGGTCCAGGTCACGCCGGCGATCAACTATATCGAGCCTGCGGTGTTTGCGACCAAACTCCGGTTCGACGTCGCCGGCTGGGATTCGATCAGGGACTACAGCATCGGCATCGTCCGCGGCGTCGGCTCCTCGGAGGCCGGCACGCGCGGCATGGCCCGCGTCACGGCGACCACTGGCCTCGACAACATGGTCAGGATGCTCGATGCCGACCGTTTCGACGTGATGGTCACCGATCTCTTCAGCGGGCTCGCCGCGGTGCGCAAACTCAATCTGCAGGCCAGGATCCACCCGCTTTCGCCGCCGCTCGAGCGCATCCACATCTACCATTACCTGCATGAACGCCATCGCGACCTGGTGCCTGAGGTCGGCAAGGTGATCGCCCAGATGGAGGCAAGCGGCGAATTGGCGGCGCTGCGCGAGGCCCTGGTCAAGCAGGTCTTGAACGCCCCGTAACGGGGCGCCGGCTCAGCCCGCGCGAAGCCTCTCGCGCAAGGCAACGGCGGCGATCAGCATGCCGACGCACCAGGCCACGACGGCGCGGTGAGGCTCCCCGCCGAGCAGCACCGTGAAGATGCTCGTCAGCAGGCACGGCACGATGACCTTGCCCGTCCGGCTCGTCAGTGCGAGCAGGAACGGCATCGCCGCGATCGATATTTGCAGGACGTCCATTTGGAGAACGGGCGCGAGGCTTCAGAAGCCGCAAACACCGAGCGCGCGCGGCCGCTTGCCGCGCCGGCTTTCGACGATGCGCTCGCCGCCATTCTCGGCCGAGCTGCCGTAATAGCGGTGATGGCCGCTTTGGTCGTGCAGATCGGCCGTCTGAGATTGTCCGGCCCGACGTGCGTCGCAGATGATCTTGATGTGACCCGACATTGCCGCCTCCAGCAGAAATCTTGTTGTTGTGGTCATCAGTCGCGACCACTTCCGGCGGCGTTCACACGGCAACGCCGCAATCGGGTTTCGGGACGGTTTCGTCGCGGCATGGCCACGCAATATTTTGTGCTTGAATTTCTTGTTTGGGGATTGTCGGCATCGCCTGCGGTGCTACGTCCTTTGGGATCGGTGCAGAAAAACAATGAGGTGACGATGCTGTACGCCATCCTGGCCTACCACGTGGAAGACGAGATCCTGTCCTGGACGCCTGAGCAGGACGCCGCGGTCGTGGCCAAGGTCATCGAGGTCCAGGCGCCCTTGCGGGCCAGCGGACAGTTCGGGCCGGCCGCCCGTCTGGATGAGACCCGAAAGGCGCGCACCTTGCGTGGCCCCGGCGCGGGCATGGTGCTGGACGGCCCGTTTGCGGAGACCAAGGAGCAGCTTCTGGGCTTCCACCTCATGGAATGCTCCACCGAGGAGGAGGCGATCGCGGCGGCGCGCAAGCTGCGTGCGGTCAACCCGACTGCGGTCTACGAAATCCGCCCGGTCAGGCTTTACGTGCCGGCCGATGGGTTCGGCGCGACGTCCGGGTGAGGCACGGCCTCACGCGCCCGGCTCGGTCCGCGCACCGTAGAAGCGCTGGATCGCGAGCCCGCCGAAGGCGATGAACCAGACAAAGGGCGCGACGTGCGGGGCGAATGCCGCCACGATCGTGCCCGGAATGAACACCAGAAGCGGAAACAGCGAGGCCATGATCTCGTTGCGCCAGCTGCCGAGGATGGTCCACCACAGCCAGGCATTGAGACCGGCGATCGCGGTCAGGTGCAGCCCGTAGAGCACCGCAACCGCACTGCTCATGCCGTAATTGGTGTAGAGGCCGTTGGTGACAGGCAGCAGCACGATCGAGAGCAGGAAGAACAGGTTCAGGATCACCGCGCCGCGGCTGCCGACCGGCTGGCGCGCCAGCCGCCGGTGATGGCTGATCCAGAACACCCCGGCGATGATGAAGCTGAGTGCGAAACCGGCGAGCTTGCCGGAATAGACATGGGCAAGATCGCTCCAGTCGGGCGCGCTGGTGAACACCGCGGCCTTGGGCAGGTCGTAGGCCAAAAGCGTCATGGCGACACCAAAAATGGTGTTGCTGAGCGATTCCAGCCGCCGCATCTCGAACTGGTCGGATTTGAGCTCGGTCATGCCGGGTGCGCTTTTCGGACTGGAACCTGGGGGCGTCTTTCCCCCTAAATCCTAAACCCGGTCCCGTCCAGCCGCATTGCGATTCGCGCCGGGATCGCCGACTCTCGCCCTTTCACCGGGGCGATTCGTGGCGACATATCTGGACACGCTCAATGCGGAGCAGCGCCGCGCCGTCGAGCATGGCGTGGCCGATGGCGCGACCGTGGGCGCTCCCCTGCTGGTGATTGCCGGCGCCGGCTCCGGCAAGACCAACACGCTGGCCCACCGCGTCGCGCATCTGATCGTCGCCGGCGCCGATCCGCGCCGCATCCTCCTGATGACGTTCTCCCGCCGCGCGGCGGCCGAGATGGCCGGCCGGGTCGAGCGCATTGCTCGCAAGGTGCTCGGCGAGAACAACGCCGCCATCATGCGCGATGCGCTGGCCTGGGCCGGCACCTTCCACGGCATTGGCGCGCGGCTGCTCCGCGAATATGCCGAACGGATCGGCGTCGATCCCGCCTTCACCATCCACGACCGCGAGGATTCCGCCGACCTGATGAACCTGGTCCGGCACGAACGCGGCCTGTCGAAGACCGAGAGCCGCTTCCCCGCCAAGGGCAGGTGCCTGTCGATCTACTCGCGCTGCGTCAACGCCGAGATGGAGATCGAGAAGGTGCTGGGCGTGCACTATCCCTGGTGCGCGGGCTGGGCCGCCGAGCTGAAGGGGCTGTTCGCGGCTTACGTCGAGGCCAAGCAGGCCCAGCACGTGCTCGATTACGACGATTTGCTGCTGTACTGGTCGCAGATGATGAGCGATGCGCTGATCGCCGAAGAGATCGGCGGCCGCTTCGATCACGTTCTGGTCGACGAATACCAGGACACCAACCGCCTGCAATCCTCAATCCTCCTGGCGCTCAAGCCCGACGGACGCGGGCTCACCGTGGTCGGCGACGACGCCCAGTCGATCTATTCGTTCCGCGCCGCCACCGTGCGCAACATCCTGGACTTTCCGCAGAGCTTCTCGCCGCGCGCCGAGATGATCACGCTCGACCGCAATTACCGCTCGACACAGACCGTGCTGGCGGCGGCCAACGGCGTCATCGGGCTCGCCCGCGAGCGCTTCACCAAGAATTTGTGGACCGACCGCACCGCCTCGCACAAGCCGCAGCTCGTCACCGTGCACGACGAGGCCGACCAGGCGCGCTACATTGTCGAGGAAGTGCTGGCGAACCGCGAGCAAGGCGCGCTGCTCAAGCACCAGGCGGTGCTGTTCCGGACCTCTTCGCATTCCGGCCCGCTCGAGATCGAGCTGACCCGCCGCAACATTCCCTTCGTCAAGTTCGGCGGGCTGAAATTCCTCGACGCCGCGCACGTCAAGGACGTGCTTGCGCTGCTGCGCTTTGCCGAGAACCCGCGCGACCGCGTCGCCGGTTTCCGCATTTTGCATCTGTTGCCGGGCGTCGGCCCCGCGACCGCGCAGCGCGTGCTCGACCAGATGGCGGAGAGCACCGATCCGCTCGCCGCGCTCGGCCAGCTCCCGGTGCCCGCGCGCACCGGCGCCGACTGGACCGACTTCGTCCGCACCGTCGAGAATTTGCGCTATTCGGAATGGCCGGTCGATCTCGAACGCGTGCGACTCTGGTACGAGCCGCATCTCGATCGCCTTCACGAGGATTCCGAGACGCGCCGCGCCGATCTGATGCAGCTCGAGCAGATCGCAAGCGGCTATGCCTCGCGCGAGAAATTTTTGACCGAGCTCACGCTCGATCCGCCCGATGCGACCAGCGACAAATCCGGGCCGCCGCTGCGCGACGAGGACTATCTGATCCTCTCGACCATCCACTCGGCCAAGGGCCAGGAGTGGAAGTCGGTGTTCGTGCTCAACGTCGTCGACGGCTGCATGCCCTCCGATCTCGGCGCCGGCACCAGCGCCGAGCTCGAAGAGGAGCGCCGCCTGCTCTATGTCGCGATGACCCGCGCCAAGGACGATCTGCACCTCGTGGTGCCCCAGCGCTTCTTCACCCACGGCCAGGTCGCCAAGGGCGACCGCCACGTCTACGCCTCGCGCACCCGCTTCATCCCGGAGCAGCTGGTCTACCTGTTCGAGCGTACCGCCTGGCCGAAGGCAGCAAGCGGCGCTGCCCGCACCGCGGCACAGGGCCCGAAGATCGACATCGGGGCGCGGATGCGCGGGATGTGGCGGTAGACACAAGAGGCTCGTCTCGGGACCTGTCAGGGTAACTGGAACAACAGAGGTCCGACATGAAAGCCGTCGTCGTCGAGCAATACGCACCGATCGATCAGATCGAACTGAAGGACGTCCCGCCCCCGTCCATGGAACCGGGACAGCTGCGCATCCGCGTGGAAGCTGCCGGGATCGGCTTCGTCGACGGCTTGAAGATCGAGGGACGCTATCAGACAAAAGATCCCCTGCCCTTCATTCCCGGTACGGAGTTTGCCGGGGTGGTGACGGACGCGCCCGGCGCACCCGGCGGCTATCAACCCGGCATGCGCGTGATGGGGATGACGCGGTCGGGCGCGCTTGCCGAGGAGATCGTCGTCAGACCCGAAGCGCTCCATCCCCTGCCGGACGGCGTCGCGGCCGAAGTCGCCGCCTCGTTTCGCGCCAATTATCTGACCGCGCTCTATGCGCTAAGCGCACGCGCCTCGCTCTGCGCAGGCGAACAGCTTCTGGTGCTGGGCGCAGCTGGCGGCACGGGAATTGCGGCAGTCCAGATCGGCAAGCTGCTTGGCGCCCGTGTGATCGCAGCAGCATCGACACCGGACAAGCGCGCCTTCGCCCAACAACACGGCGCCGACGCCGTGATCGACTACACGCAGGCGGGCTGGCGCGACACGCTGAAGGAATTGACGGGAGGACACGGCGCCGACGTGATCTTCGACCCGGTCGGAGGCGAGATGTCAGTTCAGGCCTTTCGCTCCATCGCCTGGCGTGGCCGTCATCTCGTGGTCGGTTTTGCCGCCGGTGCGATCCCGGCATTGCCGTTCAATCTGCCGCTGCTGAAGGGCGGCGCCCTGCTCGGTGTCGACCTCGCGCAGATTCCCGTGCGCGAGCCCGAGGTGCAGAAGCGCCTGATGTCGCAGTTGACGGGCTGGCTCGCCGACGGCCAGCTGAAGCCTGTGGTCGGTCGCGTCTTCGCGCTGGGCGATTTCCGGGAAGCGTTCAGGACCATGCAGACGCGCGGGGCGCTCGGCAAGATGGTGGTGCGCATCGCGACATAGGGCGCGCGATCGAAATCGGGGCGCGCGGATGCGCCTGATCTGTGGCGATAATTACGCGTTCAGCCGGTCGAACTGAACCTTGCCTGATTTCATCACCAGCGGAATGTGCTCGCCCTGGCCGAGCAGGCAAGCGACGTCGCGGAGCGGATTGCCATCGACCACGAGCAGGTCCGCGATCGACTCGGGCACGATACGGCCGAGCTTGCCCTCCATGCCGAGCACCTCGGCGCCGATCACCGTGGCGCTGGCGATTACGGCGCGCGGGCCGAGAATCTCGGCGCGGATGCGGAATTCGTCGCTCTGGAGGCGCTGCGACGGCCCGAGCAGGTCGCTGCCAAAACCCATCTTCACGCCGGCGTCGCGATAGATCGCGAGCGAACGCAGGCCGGCGTCGCGGACATCGGCGATCTTGGCCACGCTCTCGGGCGGCAGGCCATATTGGGCGCCCTCGTTGGCCAGCGCCTCGTAGGTGACGAGCGTCGGCACCACATAGGCGCCCTTCTCGGCCATCAGGCGCGCGGTCGGGGCATCGACCAGATTGCCGTGCTCGATGGTGCGCACGCCGCAGCGAACGGCGCGCTCGATCGCGGCAGCGGTGTAGGCGTGGGCGAGCACATAGGTCTGGCGCCCGCGCGCCTCCTCGACGATGGCGCGGATCTCGTCCTCGGAGTAGCCGAAGGCGCCGACCGGATCGGTGGGTGACGCGACGCCGCCGGATGCCATGATCTTGATCTGGTCGGCGCCCATCTGCAGCTCCTCGCGCGCCGCCTTGCGCACGCCGTCAACGCCGTCGGCAACGCGCGCCAGCGCGCCGACACGCACGCAGCACGGACATGGTGCGTCGCTGGCGAGATAATCCGAGCGCGCCCGCATGTCGCCATGCCCGCCGGTCTGGCTCAGCGCACGACCGGAGACGAACAGCCGCGGGCCGTCGGTGAGGCCGGTGTCGATCGCCTGCTTCAGCGCATGGCCGGCGCCGCCGGCGTCGCGAACCGTCGTGAAGCCACGGCGCAGCATGCCGCGCAGCAGCAGCGTCGAGCGCAGCGTCACCAGCACGTTCGGCATGTGCACCTGCTGCGCCAGGTTGAGCTCGACGGCGATCGCATGGACATGCAGGTCGATCAGGCCGGGCATCAGCGCCTTGCCGTTGAGATCGATGGTGCGGTCGACCGAAGCCTGGAGCGGCCGGTCCGAGACCTCCTTGACCACATTGTCCTCGACCAGCACGTGATGGCCCTCCAGCAAATCCGGCTGAAGCGGATCGAGCAGAGCGGCGTTTTTGAAGAGGGTGCTGGGCATGGTCGTTTCCTGTCTGGTCAGGACTGTGTGAGCAGCGCGGGCAATGCGAGCTGGGCAAATGGAAGACACGCGGCGGCATCGTCCGCGCCGTACCAGCCCGCCTCGTGCAGCAGGTTGAGCGAGCCGAGCGTGCGGCCGCGCCAGCGCACGGGCATGTTGAGCACGCTCTCGCAGCCGAGTGAAGCGATCAGCTCGTGATCGGCGAACACATTGCGCAGATCGTCGAGGCTGCGGCCGATATAGGCCTCGCCGCGGTCGAGCACGGCCTCGGTCCATGGTCCCGGCGCGAGGCGCTTGCGTCCGCCCGTCGGGTAAGGCCCGGGAAGATTGGAATAGATCCGCGCCGCTTCGCCGGTGTCGTCGTCATAGGTCAGGATTGTAAACAGCTTGTGCCCGATCGCCGATTTCAAGGCGTCGTCCAGTGCCGAGAACAGCGCCTCCGGCTGATCCGCCCTGCCCTGCGCCGCCGCCACGGCGTTGAGCAGCGGATCGGCCCGGCGTGTCGTCTCCCTCATGCGACTTCGCCCGCGGCAATGTCTTCCAGCGAACGGCCGCGCGTCGGCACGCCCATCACCACGACGGTGAGCGCTCCGAGCAGCAGCACGCTGGTAGTAAGGCCGAACACACCTGCGAAGCCGAAATTGGGATAGAGGTAGCCGACCAGGATCGGCGAGACGATCGCGCCGATGCGGCCGATCGCCGAGGCAAGGCCGGCGCCGGTGGTTCGCACCGGCGTCGGGAATACCTCCGCCGTATAGGCATAGACGCCGGCATAGGTGCCGTTCATGAAGAACGACAGCAGGATCCCCGCGACCATGATGTGCTGGTCGCTCTGCGCGAAGGCGAGTCCGAGCGCGCTGATACCGCCGAGCACCATGTAGGACGCAATGGTCGCCTGCCGGCCGATGCGCTCGTTGAACCAGGCGGCGCTGAAATAGCCGGGGATCTGCGCGCAATAGATCGCGATCGAATAGGCGAAGCTCTTGGTGATGCTCATGCCGTTCTGGACCAGCAGGCCGGGGATCCAGACGAAGAAGGAATAATAGCTGAAGGTGATCGCAAGCCACATGATCCAGGTCATGACGGTGATGCGCGCCTGCCGGCCCTCGAGCAGCGCCGCGAAATTGGCGAGCAGCGTTCCTCCGGCGACGGGCGGGCTGACTGCATCGACGACCGGCTGCGGCAGCACATGCCCCTGGCGTGCGAAGCCGGCTTCGATCTTGTCCAGCACCGCTTCGGCTTCCTTCGCCCTGCCCCGGCTTTCCAGCCAGCGCGGCGATTCCGGCAGCGCCCTGCGCCACCACAACAGCATGACGACCGGCACGGCGGTGATCACCAGCACGATGCGCCAGCCGTTCTCATAAGCGGGAACGATGAAGTAGCCGAGCAAGGCGGCCGCGACGAAGCCGAAGGAGAAGAACCCGGCCAGCGCGCCGGTGAAGCTGCCGCGGAAGCGCCGCGCCACGAACTCGGCGAGATAAGGCGCGATGATCGCGCTCTCGGCGCCGGTGCCCATGCCCGCGACGACGCGGGCGGCGAAGAAGGACGGCCAGCTGTCCACGGCGGCGCTGACGATCGATGCGGCACAATAGAGCGCCAGCGCCGACATCATCACCGCGCGGCGTCCGATCAGGTCGCCGAGCGTGCCCGCCAGCAACGCGCCGAACAGGAAGCCGATATAGGTGCTGCTGCCGAGCACGCCGATCTGCACGCTCGTCAAATTCCAGGCGGTGCGCAGCACCGGCAGGATGAACGCCAGCACGGCCGCGTCCATCGCGTCGAACATGTAGCCGAGCCCGCCCATCAACAACAGATGCGTGTGGAAGCGTGCGAATGGCAGGCGCTCGATGCGCGCCGAGATCATCGACATGTAAGTCCCCTCTGTCCGGCGGCCCGGCATCCGCAAGTCCCTGGGGGAACCATAGACAAAGAGATATTATCGTCATAATTTATAATCGTGATCCCATACATCACCACGGTGAATGTTCTGTCGTTTCGATCGCTCGACCTCAACCTGCTGAAAGTCTTCGAAGCACTGATGACCGAGGGCAGCGTCACGCGCGCCGCCAACGCGCTGCTGATGACGCAGCCCGCGGTCAGCAACGCGCTCGCGCGGCTGCGCGATGCGCTCGGTGATCCCCTGTTCGTCAGGTCCGGCACCGGCATCCGTCCGACCCAGCGCGCGGTGGTGTTGTGGGAGCCGATCGGCGAGGCCCTCGAAACCGTCCGCGGCGCGCTCGACGAGCAGGTGTTCGATCCGCGCCGCGCGCAGACCGAGTTCAGCCTGTCGATGTCGGACTACGTCGCCTCGCTGGTGATGCCGAATCTCCTCGGTCATTTCGGCAACGTCGCGCCCAAGGCGCGCGTGCACACCGTCCCCAACACCATTCTGGAGATCGCCGATCAGCTCGAAGACAATCGCGTCGATTGCGTGCTGAGCGTCTATGTCAACGAGGCGCAGCAGCCGGCCGCCATCCGCTCGCGCTCGCTGTGGACGGTCGACTACGCCTGCTTCATGCGGCGCGGCCATCCGCTCGCCGCCCAGAAGCGGCTCAGCACGCGCACCTTCCTCGGCGCAGGCCATGTCGATGTGAGCCTCGCCGGCAAGACCCTGCCGTCCTACGATCTCTTCCTCGCTTCGCGCGGGCTGTCGCGCAATCTGGTCGCGACCGTCAATCACTACAGCGCCGCCTACGAGGTGGTGCGCCAGTCCGACCTGATCGCGGTTCTGCCGAGCGATCTGCGCTCGCAATCCCGGCACGCGCCGTTCCTGCACGCCATGCCGCTGCCGCTGAAGGCGCCGCCGCGCATCGTCAGCCTGTTCTGGCACCAGCGCAACGACACCGTGCCGGCGCAGCGCTGGCTGCGCGAGACCCTGGTCGAGATGTTCACCCGATCCGACTGAGCGGGCGCTGGCCTGGCACGATCCAAAAAGGAAACGGTGGGTTTCTCAAAGCAGCATTGTTGCACCGGCCGCCGCGGCCTAGCTCCACCGCAAACGATCCCCTCCCACAGCGACAAGCGCAAGCTGCGTCCGCAGAGACCTACCGATGACTGCATCGCTTCAATTCGGACTGGATACATTTGGCGACGTCACCAGGGACGCCGCAGGCGCGATGCTTCCGCACGCGCAGGTGATCCGCAACGTCGTCGACGAAGCGGTGCTGGCCGACGAGATCGGCCTCGATTTCATCGGCCTCGGCGAGCACCATCGCGCCGATTTTGCGATCTCCTCGCCGGAGACCGTGCTGGCCGCGATCGCATCGCGCACCAAGCGCATCCATCTCGGCTCGGCCGTAACGGTGCTGTCTTCGGACGATCCGATCCGCGTGTTCCAGCGCTTCGCGACGCTGGATGCGTTCTCGAACGGGCGCGCCGAGGTGATAATCGGCCGCGGCTCGTTCACCGAATCCTTTCCGCTGTTCGGCTTCGACCTGCGCAAGTACGAAGAGCTGTTCGAGGAGAAGCTGGACCTGTTCGCCGCATTGCTGTCGCAGAAGCCGGTCACTTGGGAAGGCAAGCTGCGTCCACCGCTGCGGGATCAGCTGGTCTATCCCCCGGTCGAGAACGGCCGGCTTAAGACCTGGATCGGCGTCGGCGGCAGCCCGCAATCGGTGGTGCGCGCTGCGCATTACGACCTGCCTTTGATGCTCGCGATCATCGGTGGCGATCCCGCGCGCTTTGCGCCCTTCGTCGATCTCCATCACCGCGCCGCCAAGGAATTCGGCCGCCCCGCGCAGCCGATCGGCGTGCACTCGCCCGGCTATGTCGCCGAGACGGATGAAGAGGCGCGCGAGGAGCTATGGCCCGACTACAAGGCCATGCGTGACCGCATCGGCAAGGAGCGCGGCTGGCCGCCGATGGGCCGCGACGAGTTCGTCAACGAGGTCGAGAACGGCTCGCTCTATGCCGGCTCGCCGGAGACGGTGGCGCGCAAGATCGCCAGGACGGCAAAGACGCTTGGCGTTGAGCGGTTTCAGCTGAAGTATTCGGCGGGCCCCTTGCCGCATGAGAAGCTGATGAAGAGCATCGAGCTTTATGGGCGCAAGGTGGTGCCGATGGTGCGGGAGATGATGGGGTGAGTTACGTTCACGACCAGTCCGCCTACGCCCTGCGGGCTACGGCGCGACAGCCTTCGCTCACTTCGCGCCACGAGCACTTATGCTGGCTTGCCGAGCCGTAGCTCGCGAAGCGAGCGAAGGCTGGTGGGGGAGGCAGGACTCGAACCTGCGAAGCCATGAGGCGGCTGATTTACAGTCAGCTCCCTTTGCCACTCGGGACACTCCCCCGCTCGACGGCAGCACAATCGGGCCGGACCTTGCCGGCGACCGAAGACGGCCATGGAACGTGAAGGCCGCGACAGCCCGGATGGGGGCGCGACCGGGCGCGGTTATGGGCGATCCGATGGGGCAAAGTCAACCGAGGCGAACAGCTAAAATCGCCTTCGAAGCCACCCAAATTGCCATATTCCGGGACCCGTGACACAAGCGAGCCCATGAAGGATCGAAAATTCACCCCCAGGGGCCCTCGCGGCGGGGCTAAGCCCTTCAACAGGCCCGGGAAATCGGGCGGCCGGCCGGCCTGGCGCGACCGCGATTCGCATGCCGACGGGCCGGTCATCCTCTATGGCTGGCATACCGTCACCATGGCGCTGGCCAACCCGGAGCGGCGGATCCGCAAGCTGACGCTGACCGAGAACGCAGCGAAGCGGCTCGTGGACGAAAATATCCAAACCCGCGTCACCCCCGAGATCGTCCGGCCCCAGGAGATCGACCGCCTGCTGTCGCCCGACGCCGTACATCAGGGCCTGCTCGCCGAGGCCGATCCCCTGCCCTCGCCCGACATCGAGGACTTGGCGCAGGAAGGCATGGTGCTGGTGCTCGACCAGATCACCGATCCCCACAATGTCGGCGCCATCCTGCGCTCGGCCGCAGCGTTCGCGGTGAAGGCGATCGTCACCACCGCGCGCCACAGTCCGGAAGCAACCGGCGTGCTCGCCAAGGCTGCCTCCGGCGCGCTGGAGCTGGTGCCTGTTGTGACCGTGCAGAACCTCGCTCGCGCCCTGACCACGCTGAATGAAATCGGCTTCCAGACCGTCGGCCTCGACAGCGAAGGCAGTGAGGATCTCTCGGACGTCGCATTGCGCGAGCCGCTCGCGCTCGTACTCGGCGCCGAAGGCAAAGGCCTCAGGCAATTGACCCGCGAGACCTGCAGCGTCGTGGCGCGGCTCGACATGCCCGGCGAGATCAAGAGCCTCAACGTCTCGAACGCCGCCGTGCTCTCGCTTTATGTCGGCGCGAGCCGGCTGGGGCTGATGAAGCGGTAAGTGTTTTCGAGCGAAGTGGATACCGGTTCGCGTCAAGAAATCGCGTCAAACCAAAAATCCAAAAAGCAAAACGCCCGTCCGCATCGCGCGAACGGGCGTCTCTTTAGCTCAACCGATCAGAGATCAGTAGTAGCGGCGCAGCACGCGGTGACCGCCGTAGTACGGCGCCGGCACGTGACGGTGGGCGTAGCCGTAGCGCGGACCGTAGCCGTAATGCGTGCGCGGCAGGTAGCCGTGCCGCGGGCCGTAGCCGTAGCGGTACGGACGGTAGTACGGGCGGTGATAGGGAGCCACGGCGGCGCGATAGCCGTAGCCGTAATTGGCGGGCGCGACGACCGCGTCTTCACGGTAGGTCGGATACGGCGCGAAAGCGCCCGGGCCGGTGTAGGTCGGGCCCTGGTTGACGTAATAATACTGCGTGGTCGGCTCGGCGAGACGCTCGAAGGCGCCATAGCCGTAGCCGGCACCATAGCCGTAGCCGCCGCAACCGGTGTTGCAGCCGGAATAGACCGGCGCGACTGGCTGGCACGGGTTGAAGCCGCACGCCGCGGCGGGTGCCGTGGCGACGAACATCACGGCAGCTGCCGCGACCAGTCCCGAAATCATTTGACGCATTACTCTCTCCTGTTGATTTCTGTTTGTTGGATTTTGACGTTTCTTAACCCGGCGGCTTGCCGGGGACCTGGACATGCGGCCGCGGTCGCGGTGGCCGCGGACGATCGTTGATTTCAGGCGCGAGGATCACCGGCGGCGGATCGACGGGCACGTCCATCTGCGGCGGCAGCGGCGCCGATTGCGCGCCCCAGCTCTGGTGATAGCTCTCGGCGGGCTTCGGCAATTTGCGGTTCGCGGGCGGCTCGACCTCGAGCCGGCCGTAGCCTGGTCGCAGGCCCAGCGTCGGATAATAATGGCCGACGTCGGCGGGCTGCCGCTCGGCGATATAGCGCCCGCCATAGATCGTGGGCTGCACCTGCTGGTTCTTGCCCAGGCCCCAGACACCCTCGACCACGGCATAGGACGCGTCGATGTTGTTGATGATGATCGGCACGCCGGGCCGGCCGGGAACGACGATATCGAAGCCGCTGCCGGCAAACGCCGTCGCGGGCAGTCCGATCAGAAAGGCAGCGAGCGCCACAACGCGCATGAGGGGGACCCCGGTTATGCGGCGGCAACCTATCCGATCGCGGCGCAGAGAGGGTTAAGGCCCGCTCACCAAATTCCGGTAAGCCTAATGTGTAAGGATTGCGCGCCGCTCAAATGCTGCAAACCGAATGAGCGAAGCGTTAACGGCGTGTGACTCCGCCGCACGGAACCGCGCCGTGCGCTCACATCCGTTTGACCGTTTGCTTGCGAAATCCTCCGGTTTCATCGGAACGTCCGGCGCCGCAAGCGTTTAGCCCCCGTCAACAAAATGGGAGCCAACAACCATGAACATCAAACTTCTTGGAGCGACGGCGATTGCGGCGACCATGCTGGCAGGCTCTGCCATGGCACAGGCCGTCGTCACCAATCCCGGCCGCTGCTCGGCGCAATTCCCCAACGCCAATTGCCAGAATCTCGGCCCCGGCAATCCTTACACCGATAGCGGATACCGCCATCGCCGCGTGTCCTATCGTCAGACCAATGGCGACTGGAATAACGACTGGAACAGGAGCCGCACCGGCTTCTGGCCGACCGACGTCGCGGCCGGCGTAGCCGGCGCCGCGATCGGCACCGCGGGCGCGATTGCCAGCGCGCCGTTCCGCGCCTGGGACAATTCCTATGCCTACGACAATTCGTGGGACAACCGCGGCTGGGACACCCGCACCTACGCCCAGCGTAACGGCTTCGTCTGCACGCCCGGCACTTGGTTCAAGGGCGCAGACGGCCGCCGGCACATCTGCCAGTAAGGCGATCTAAATCGATGCGAGAGATCAGGCGGCCTCCGGGCCGCCTGATTCATGTCTGCGGCGACGGCCTTTCCGGTTCTGGCACTTTCCGATCAAGTCTGGTATTGCGGCGCGCAACGGGTGGACACCCCGGCCCATGCCGGCCCTACCCGCGTCGTCAGGCGTCGCCGGCTTAGCTCAGCGGTAGAGCAGCGGTTTTGTAAACCGAAGGTCGGGGGTTCAATCCCCTCAGCCGGCACCAGCATCTGGCGCGCAGTTTTCAGCTTGAACGCTTCGGCACGCTGCCTTGCTGGAAGTGCGCGGCACCTGACATCTCCACCCATCCATGTTTCGACTGCTCGAACACTGATCTGATGGGCGGTGGAAAATCGGAATTCGCGATCGCGCCGACGGCAACGCCGATCATCGCAGGCAAAATTCTCGGCTTGCCAATAAACCGTCGAGCCGCAGTCAGGACAAAAATAGCTGCGGACCTTGCCGCCGCTTGCGGCTGTCCGAACGTACGGCTTTGGCGTCCCTGTAATCGTGACGGTCTCTACTGGATAGAAGGCGCCGACGCCGAACGGCGCGCCGGTTCGTCGCTGACAATCAACACAATGACAGGCGACGACGAGTTGCGATGGTCCCGGAAGCGACAGTGCGAGAGCACCGCAGCTGCATCTGGCATCGATCATCGAATTCTCTCCTCGTTGGTCGGGATGCAAGTTGAAAGGGAGGCGCCTATGACGAGGTTGACGAAGCAGCCCTGCACTGTGCCCCCGACGCAGTGCAGCGCCTCTTCGGCGATGCGCTGCAGAGCCGGGGTCCATCGCGCCCATTCCTCCGTGCCGCTTTCTGGGTCCCGGCTCAGCCCCGCAACGCTGAAGGCGTTGCAGCGCGTCCGGGTCTCAGTCCGTCCCGACCTCGAACGCCAGCAGCACGTTGCCGGCGACGCCGCTCCATTGGCGGTAGCCGGAATTGGTGTAGAGCATGCCGCCGGCGATGACCGGCCCGGGGCCGTCGATCGCGCCGCCATGGGCGGGGACGCCGTTGACGGCCTTGAAATCCTGCGCGGTGTCGAACTCCCAGAGCAGCTTGCCGTCGGTGGCATAGGCGCGCAGGAAGCCGCTGACGCCGCCGGAGAATACCACGCCCGGGATCAGGCTCACCGCCGCCGAAAGCGCGGGGCTGCATTGGGGACGGTCGCCGCAGGCGACCGGCGGCACTTCCATCGCGATCTTGCCGCTGACGAGATCGAGGCCGAACAGGCCGCCGCCTTGCGTGGAATCGAGTTGCCGCGTGCCGTCACGCATGAAACGCACGTCCGAGTTGGCAACATAGATGCGCTCACCGTCCGCGGCCGAGCCCCACTCGCTGCCGCCGAGCGCACCGCCCTTCCCGATCCGGCTCTGCCACAGGATCTTGCCGCCGTCGTCGGGATCGAGCGCGTGCACGACGCCGGACTTCTGCGCGATGACGAGCACGCGCCTGCCGTCGCGCAAGGTCACGAGGATCGGCGATTGGCCGAAATCGTGATCGGGTCCGTGATCCTCGGGACAATTGGACTTGTCCGCGGTGAAGCACGCCACGACAAAGGCATCCTTCGGCGTGGCCTGCTGCTTCCAGAGCAGCTTCCCGGTTGCGAGCTCAAAAGCGAGGATCGCATCGGCGGTCGCCGCCGGCGGGTTCGAATATGAATTGCTGGTCGCCACATAGACGGCGCCCCGCTTCGCATCGATCGTCGGCGCCGACCAGATCGCGGCTCCGGACGGACCGAAGAGCTGCGTGCCCCTGGCATTCTTGCCGGTTGGATGCGGCACTTCCGGAATCGTATAGGCCTGCCAGACCAGCTTGCCGGTCGCCGCGTCCAGCGCCACGACGCTGCCGCGGAAGGTGCAGCATTCGTAACTGGCTTGCGAGCCTGCGGCTTCCTCGATCGAGGACACCGGTACGTAGAGCACGCCCGAATGCAGCGTCGGCGCGCCGGTGATGCGCGCGGCGGCATGCTCCTCGACCTTCGTCTTCCAGATCAGCGCGCCGGTCAGCGCGTTCACGGCATAGGCGTTGGCGCGCAAATCGCCGAAGAAGATCGCGAACTGGTCGGAGCCCGGAAGTGGCGCAAAGCTGATCGCGGCCCGCACCGCCGCATCGATCGCCAGCGTCCACAGCGTGCAGCCGCTGCGCGCGTCGAGCGCGTGCACCTTGCGATCGGTGCCGCCGATGAACAGGATTCCGCCCACGATGGTCGGCGGCGCAAACGACACCGAGGCGCCGGGGAACGCATAAGCCCATTTCAACCGCAGGCGCGGCACCTGCTCCGCGGTCAGCCCCGCCATGTCGGCGGGCTGGAAGCGGCTGTTGTTGGTGTCGACGCCCCATCCGTTCCAGCGCGGACCGTCAAAGGCTTGCGGAAAACCGCTGACCTGCTGCGTGCAGCGGCCTTCCGCGTCGGCTGCAATGCCATCGCTCGCGATCTTGCCGGTGACGAAGGAAGCGATCGCGCGGCGCTCCGCATCGCTGCGATCCTTCGCCATCGCCGCCATACTGCCCGAGGTCAAGGTGCCCAACACATGATCGAACGACATCGCCTGCATGGCGCCGCGGCCCGGCACGCGGCTCTGCGCATCGCCGTCGTGGCATTGCGCGCAATGCGCGGCATAGAGCGCTGCCCCCTCCTGCTGCGCCAGCGCCGGCGCGCTGCACCAGATCAACAACGCGGCCAGGACAGCACATGCTCTCATGGTGGGCTCCGGCATACGACAGGAGATCGCAACACAACCCGAAGTCTATCGCCGGGGCGATCACGGACGCAATGGACGTTCCGCCCGCAGCTGTCACACATCCGTGGCCGTGCGGACGCGATCCGGCAACTCGTCCAGCCGCCAGAGCCCGAGGCTCTTGTCGCGCCAGCCGCCATCGCCCTCCTCGCAGCGCTCGTCGATCAACTCACGCGGCGCCGGCCAGTCGAACGGCGCCTTCGTCATGTTGAGCGCGCGCCAGTCGCCATCCTCGCAATCGCGGTTTTCCTCCCACTCCGGAAACGTCGTGGCGAGCAGGAATTGCGCGCCGCTCTCGCGAAAGCGGGCGATGACGCGGGCGATGTTCTGAAAACTCAGATGCACCAGGCAGTCCCGGCACAGGATCAGATCGGCGCGCGGCAGTGCATCGCGCGTGATATCAGCCACCAGGAATCGGCCGGCCAATTCACCGCGCGCCGCACGCGCGTTGTTGGTCTCGATCAGCGACGGCACGATGTCGATGCCGATGTAATCGAGATCGAGATTGAGGTGGCCGATCCAGCCAGCATCGCCGCAGGGCGCATCAAGCAGCGAGCGTACGCCGAGCCGCTGCAGCAGCGAAGGAAGCGCCTCCCGGATCGCGGCGGTGGCCGTGTCCTCCGAGCCGAGGCCCGACACCGAGTCGGCAGCGCCCCAAAGGTTCGTCCGCTCGATCCGTTCGAACCGTGCGGCGAGATCTAGCCCTGAGAAATTGTCGCGGTCGGCGACGAAGCGTTCGTGGGCGAGCACGGGAGGACGATTGGCGATCATGGGATCGGACTCAAGGTCGAGATTCCGGTGCAAACACGCTATACTCGCGTCCGATGCGCTCGACCACCCCGAGAGAGAAGGCCAAGATCGCCGCTGGCGCGGTGACGGCCGTCGTCATGACGGCCGTGCTGTTGGTGTTCGTGCTCGCTTGTCTGCTGGCGCTCTAGAACGCGCGATGGACGGATGCCGGCGGACTTACGCCGTGCGCACCGTCCGCAGGAATTTCCCGACCTCGTCCTTCAGCCGGTTGCTGTCGGTCGCCAGCATCTTGGCGGTCGAGAGCACCTGCGAGGAGGCCGAGCCGGTCTCGGCCGCTCCGCGCTGCACGTCGGTGATGTTCGAGGAGACCTGCTGGGTGCCGTGAGCGGCCTGCTGGACGTTGCGCGAGATCTCCTGGGTCGCGGCGCCCTGCTCCTCGACGGCCGCGGCAATGGTCGAAGACACCTCCGACAGCCGCTCGATGGTCACGGAGATATCGCGGATCGCGTTGACGGATTCCTGGGTCGCGGTCTGGATGCCGGAGATCTGCAGACTGATCTCGCCGGTCGCTTTCGCGGTCTGCTCGGCCAGCGTCTTCACTTCGGACGCGACGACCGCGAAACCGCGGCCGGCCTCGCCGGCACGCGCCGCTTCGATCGTGGCGTTCAGCGCCAAAAGGTTGGTCTGGCCGGCAATGGTGTTGATCAGCTCGACGACGTCGCCGATCCGCGTCGCGGCAACCGAGAGCTCGCTGACCCGTTCCGTCGTGGTGCGGGCCTGGGCGACGGCTTCGCCCGCCATCCGCGCGGATTCCTGCACCTGCCGGCTGATCTCGTTGACCGAGGAGGACAGCTCCTCCGTGGCGGTCGCGACCGACTGCACATTGCCGGTGGCTTCGCCGGACGCGACTGCGACGACCGAGGTCAGCTCCTGCGCGCGCTGCGCGGTGGTCGCCAGCGTCGAGGACGACGCTTCGAGCTCGGTGGAGGCGGATCCGACCGTCTCGATGATCTCGCCGACTGCACGTTCAAAGCCGTCGGCGAGGTTGACCATGTCGCGACGGCGCTGCTCGGCAGCCTGCTTCTCGACTTCGAGCTGTGCGGCCTTGAGGCGCTCGACCTCCAGTGCATTGGTCTTGAACACTTCGACCGTGTTGGCCATGTCGCCGATCTCGTCGCGCCGGTCCTTCTCGGGCACCTCGGTCTTGAGGTCGTTGCGGGCAAGCCCCTCCATGGCGAGCTTGAGCCGGGCGATCGGCTGCGACATCGCCTTGAGGCCGATGAACAGCGCGATCGCAATGCCCAGGATCAGGCCGCCGGCGCTGACGCCGATCACGGTCCAGGTCGCGGCGTGAGCGTCGCGGCTGATGGTGTCCTTGCGCTTGGCGACGGCCTGGGCGGTCTCGGTCGTGAACTTGGCGATGCGCAGCAGGGCCGCATCGATCAGGGGATCGCACTCCTTGTGCGCGCGTTCGGCTGCCCTGGCATTCTCTTCCGTGCTGCTGGCCTGTGAGCCGGCCTGGAGCACCGGATCGCAGCCGATGAAGGCGGCTTTCAACTGGTCGCCGATGCTCTTCAGCTCGCGGGCACGCGATGGGTCGTCCTGCTCGGCCGCATCGAGGAATTGACGGATTTCGTCGCGGTTCTGGGTCGCGGTCTTGAGGCGTTTGGCATTGCCCGCCTCGGTTGCCTCGGTGAACACCGCATAGAGCGCCGCGTGGTAGGTCTCGGCGCGGCGCTGGGCGCGGGTGAGGTTGAGAGAGGAAGATTGCGCGGCGGAGAGCTCGCCGAAACCGTCCACGGTCGCGGAAAGTTCGCGCACGCCAAAGGCCGCGACGGCGATCATTGCACAGCCCATCACGGTCACGATCAACGCGACCTTCCAGACGATCTTCAGATTGTTCAAAAAGCTCATATAAGCCGTCCAATGATGTAAGCCGTCCAATGATGGTGCTGCCGGCGATAATCCCAGCACCGTGCATTGGAACCGGCGGATGTTAAGATTTAACCTCAAGTCGCCTGGGTATTCTTACGCAAAAATAACCCTTCTGCGCTCCGACGTAAGCTTGGCGTAAGCTTCGGCCCATTTCGGTCGCGCGATCCGCGTCGCCGGCCCGGAACCGAGCCTCCGCGTCAGCCGTTGTCGACCTATGCGGATCAGGGAAGAAAACCGAAATATGTTTCTGCTGGCGACCGTGACGCTGTGCTGTGTCGCCGTGGCCGGGACATTGACGTTGTTCGAGCCGATGCCTTCGCCGGCCCCCGAAAAGCGGGTCGCCGAGACAGCCGTGATCGACGTCACCCGGACACCGGTTCAGACACCGGTCCGGGTGGTTGGCGCACCGTTCGAGCCCAACATCAATCCGCGCCAACGATAGCGCTCACCTCGGCGACGCCTGCGTGCCCTCCTCGGGCCGGCCATGCGCACGCGCCAATTCCTCGACGAACGCGATCACCTCCGCCCGCTTGTCGGGCGGCAGCAACAGGAACGCGCGGATGAGCCTCAGGCCCTCCACTTCGTCCGACCGTTCTTTTCCGGAATCCATCCGCCTATTTTCAGGCGACCGGGAAAAATATGCAATCCCCTTGTTTCCGCCTTGATTCGGCGCGGCCGCTTTGCTGGAATGGGGCCGGCTGAGGTGGATCATGAAATGGATCGCGGAACGCGACGCGCTGATCGCGCAGACACTGGCCTTCGTCCAATCGGTGACCGGCAGGAAGGATGATGTCCTTCAGCCGGAAGGGACCCCGGTTGCCACGACAGTCGCGGTCGAGAGCATTGCCGTGGAAGCCGCCGCAGTCGAGATCGAGCTGGCGCAAGCTCCGGTACCGCCCCCACCACCCACTCCTCTGCCGCCACCGCGGGTGATCGGTGATTTCCGCACCGAGATGCAGGCCCGCATCGCCAATTTCCGCAAGCATCAGGAGCGGTTCGAGCGCGAGCGCGAGGAATATTGTGCCGAAACCCTGACCAAATTGCGCGCCGCCATCCACGACGCCTCCGGCCCATGGGCCAAAAAATAAGGCCGCCCTCCCGTCAGAGGGGCCCTACAGCCAGGACCACACCAGCCAAAGATTGGCCGCGCAGGCGCCGAATAACGCCAGCGTCAGCGGCAGGAGCATGTGCCCGCAGGAGGTCTTCAGGTCGCTCGTCATGGCGGAAAACATCCGCTGATTCCGCCAAACGAGTCCCAAGGATTCTTTTTTTCGCGATTCAGGACTCGTTAAGGACTCAGGGCCCGGCAGCCCGATCACGGCCCCGTGATCAGCAGCCGCCCGGAACCGGCGGCCCATGAGGTCGTTAACGCGGTTTCCGGGAGCGGGAAGAATGCCCTACGCCTTGTTCTGCAACGACGCCCAGATCAGCAAGGCCTATCCGAGCGAAGCTGACGTCTGGAAGCTCGCGTATCGGAGCGGCCTGGTTGTGGACGTCAGCGCCGACGAGGAGCGTCCCGGGCCACGCCGGGTGCTCGACAACGACTACGAGATCAGGCCCTGCCGGGTCGCCCAGGGTGAGGACCCCGCCCAAAACAAGGCCGAGGCCGACCGCCAGTCGACGATGGAGCTCGAGCTGAATTCGTGAGGTCCGGCGGAGCAAGCCGCAAAGCGGTCAAGGCGTTGCGGTTGCCAGCGAGGCCTGCTCACCGGCCAGCACCACGCAGGCCTTGCGGCGATGCAGCCCGCGGATCGCGCCGGTGACCTTGAGCACCTTGCCCGACGGGCAGGACGCGTCCTTGACGAAAGCCACCTCGTAAGGTGCCAGCATCAGAGGCTCGGATTTGAGGATTGTCTGTGCAGAGCACGGCAGGCAGACAAAGCACGAGAGCACCACCGCCGACACCAAGATACGCATGTCCGTCGTCCCACCAGCCCGGTAATTCTCATATAACGCTTTCCGGAGCGCGAGTTCCGTAAGCGGCAAAAATTATTTTTGCTTTACCCAAGTCCCATGACGCGCGTGAGAAGGCGCCCGTCGGATGTTTTCCTGCAAATGACGCGCCAGATGGTTCACGCAAAGCAAACATGGGGCCAGCAGGCAAGAGGCTGACAAACGAAAGGCCGGCGGGAAGCCGGCCTTTGTCAGAGCGATGATCGCGGTGGAGGGTCAGTAGCGCGTGGCTGCCGGACCGCCCCAGCCGAAGCGGTAGTTCACACCGACCTTGACGGTATGCTCGTCCTCCCGGCCGCGAACGCCGACGATATCGGCCGGGCCGGAGGTGAAGGTGGTGCTGCCGAAATTGTAGTACTGGTACTCGGCCTTGGCCGACCAGCTCGGCGCGAACATGTATTCGAGGCCGGCGCCGACGGTGTAGCCGTCCTTGCTGTTGCCGGTGGTGGTGAAACCCTGCGGCACCCCTGCGACATTGACGCCCAGGCCGCCATTGCGCCAAGCGTAACCGCCCTTGGCGTAGAGCAGCGCCGGACCCCAGGTGTAGCCGATGCGGCCGGTCACCGACCCGAGCTGGTCGGTGTTGGAGGTCACCTGCGTGCCCAGCGGGAACGTGACACCGTTGTTGTTGGTCGGCAGCCAGGAATACTGGGCCTCGATACCCACCACCCAATTGGGCGCGAACTGGTAGTCGAAGCCGCCCTGCACGCCGCCGAGGAAGCGGGCGTCGCTGGACTGGAAGCTGCTGTCGCCGGCGAACGCGCCGCCGACATGGCCGCCGATGTAGAAACCGGTCCAGTTATAAATCAGCTGCGGCGGCGTATAGGCCGGGGCCTTGGCGTAGGTGCGCGGCTGCATGTCCGCGGCTGCAGCCGGCGCGGCCAGCGCAAGCAGAGCAGCTGCACCCAGCAAAATTGATTTCATGATCATCCCCGTTCTTTCATTTACGACACTCAGGAAACAACGTGGCGTGAATTGGGTTGCTTCGCGGCGATGCCGGAACGTTGATCGCTCGTGACTGTGACGGAGGGGCAACAACGCGATTTTGTTCCGTCACGTCGTCCTGCACCGACTATTTTTGTCGTCTGCGCAGGGCCTGCCGTAACAATTTGTCGCGAGGTCAAACCACCCCGTTCAAAGCTCGCCGAAATGTGATCCAGCGGCTCCGGCAGTCATCGTTCTAACACCCGGCGATGAAGGCGGGCTTTGCGCTACCGCGTCATCTTTTCCAGTTCCGGAAAGGGTACGTAAACCGCGCCGGCGCAGAGCTCGCTCGTGCGGTCGACGACGCGGTCCGCCCGTCCGTTGACGAAGATCACAGCGCGTTCCCGCATGGCCTTGTAGCTGCCATCGGTTTCGCGCGGGGTGAAATGCAGACAGCTCACATAGAACTGCCGGCCGCCGACCTCGCGCTGGACGGGCTCGGCCATGCTGGCCTCGCGCACGCCGACCGGGTTGTTCAGATAGGTGCGCATCAAGGCCAGGATGTCGCCGCGGAAATTGTCGGGAAACGGCTGCGGGCCTCCGGCCTGGGTCCCACCGATGATGGTTGGACGATCACCGTCGCTGCCGAAACATGCCGCGAGCGCCAACGGCAATAACAGGACCGATGCCAAGCTCGCCGCACGTTTCGCCAATCGCCCCACAGTATCCGCTCCCGCTCGAACAGACTAAGGGGACTTTCTAGCCGCAAGGTCGTGCAAAGGGAATTCGCATCGCCGGGGCTTTGCGACGCACGCACCGTCCCGCCGCCGGCGTCTGCGCTTTCGCGCAAGGCGCCGAGACGACGGGCCGGGTCTGAAGTCCTGACGCGGCGGCGGGGCAATGCTTGGGATGCCGCCGCGCAGGATCAGTCGTTAGCTGCGCTTCTCGGTGGCCAGCGGCTTGGTCACCTCAGGCTGCGCCTTCAGCTTCTTCGCCGACAGATGCTTGTGGTGGTGGCGATGGGTGCGCACGGTCTTGTGCTCGTCGGACGTGACCGCGGCGTTAGCATTCATCGCCTTCGACTTGGTATCCACCTTGGCGTCCGCCTTGACGTCTGCGGGCTTGACGTCGCCGGCCTTCACGTCGGTCTTGGCAGTGGCCTTCGCATCGGTCTTGGCATCGGTCTTGGCCTCGACCTTGGCATCGGCCTTGATGGCGGTGTCCGGTTTCGCGGCGGTGGTCGAGGCCTTGGTCTGGCTCTGGTCCGCCTTGATCACCGGGGCCGTGGTGGTCTTGCCGGCCTCGGCGGCGAAGGCCGGGGCTGCGATCACGGAAGCGGCGAGCAAGGCTGCGGAAATGGTCTTCAACATGGTGGTCTCCTCTTGGAAGGATCTTGAGGCGGCGCCCTCTCGCCTACCCTTCGATCGTGGGTGGGAGCCTAGGGGCGGCGCGCTGAACCCTGTCTGAAGCCCCTTGCAGGCTTCCGTTCATCTCCATGACAAGTTTGTCATCCGCGCCCGGGCGAATAGATCGTGCGAAGCGGGAATGTTTTCGCCAGACGGGTGTTCCGGTCTTCGGGCAATCGTGTAGGATCGCCACGTTCCATACGGGAGAATTTAGATGCGCAAACTCTCAATGCTTGTCGTGCCGGGATTGGTCGCCATGTCGCTGGCGGCCGCGCCGGTGCTGTCCAGCGCCTATGCCGCCGGCAGTGACGAGCCCTCGCCGCCGCCGAAGTCGGACTCCTCGTCCAAGAAGGGCAAGAAGAAGAGCTCTTCCGTCAGCGATCCCAAATTCCTCGCCGCCTATCGCACCGCCTATACTGCGATCTACGACAACCACGACTACACCGGCGCGATCGATCAGTTGAAGTCACTCAAGCGCGACGACGTCGCCGACGTCGCCAACCTGATCGGCTACTCCTATCGCAAGCTCGGCGACTACCAGTCGTCGAAGGTCTATTACGAGCTGGCGCTGAAGGACGATCCGAACCACGTCCGCACCTGGCAGTATTACGGCCTCTGGCAGCTCGAGCAGGGCAACCGCGAACAGGCGCAGTATCATCTGAACAAGATCGCCTCGCTCGCCGGCACCGACAGCTCCGAGTATCGCTCGCTCGCCACGGCGCTCGACAAGCCGACCGGCGCGACGCTCGTCTACTAAGACAATCGCATCTTCAACCTCGCGAACGGGCACAACCTTTCGGTTGTGCCCGTTCGGCTTTCTCGGCTAGCCTCTCGCATCGATTTTCCCAGCAAATTGGTGTGCAATGGACCCGTGGCTGCGATCCGCGATCGACTACATCGGCTCCTGGATCGAATTCCAACTGACGACAATCCAGCAGCCAGGCGTCATCATCGCATTCGCCCATCGCGGCGAGATCGTCGCCGAGCATGCGTTCGGCCTTGCCAATCTCGACACCGGCGAGAAGCTCACCCCGCGCCACCGATTCCGCATCGCCTCCCATTCCAAAAGCTTCACCTCGGCCGGCATCATGAAGCTGCGCGAGCAGCGCAAGCTCCGGCTCGACGATCCGGTCGGCCAATATGTCGGTGGCCTGCATCCACGCGTCGCCGAGACCACGATAGCGCAGGTGCTCTCGCACAGCGCCGGGTTGACGCGCGACGGCGCCGATTCCGGCCAGTTCATCGACCGCCGTTCCTATCTCAACGCAAAGGAGTTGCTCGCGGAACTGAAGCTGCCGACCGCCATCGAGCCCGGCACCCGCTTCAAATATTCCAATCACGGCTTTGGCCTGCTGGGCCTCGTCATCGAAACGGTGACCAAGCAGCCCTACTCAGCCTGGATCAAGCGCGAGATCATCGAGCCTGCGGGCCTGCGCGCGACCGAGCCGGACGCGCCGCTACCCAAGGACGCATCGTTCGCGCGCGGCCATACGCGAAAGCTGCCATTCGGCGAGCGATGCGTGATCCCCGGCGACAATCCCGCACACGCGATGGCGTCCGCCGCAGGCTTCGTTGCGACGGCCGGCGACACCGCACGCTTCTTCGCGCAGCTTGCGCCCAATGCGAAGAAGAGCGTGCTCTCGGTCGCGAGCCGCCGCGAGATGACGCGCCACCAGTGGCGCATCCCGCAGAGCTTCGAGGGCTATTACGGGCTGGGCGTCAATGCCGGCAAGACCGACGGCTGGGACTGGTTCGGCCATGGCGGCGGTTTTCAGGGCTACATCTCCCGGACCTGCGCCATCCCCGCTTGCGAGCTCACGATCAGTATCCTCAGCAACTCCATCGACGGCGCGGCGCCGTTCTGGATGGACGGCGCGATGCAGATCTTGCGCGTGTTCAAGACGCGCGGCACGGCCGACCGGCGCCTGCGCGACTGGACCGACCGCTGGTGGACGATCTGGGGCGCGAGCGACCTCGTGCCGATGGGCAACCGCGTGCTCGTCGCCAATCCGCAATTCATCAATCCGTTCATGGATGCCGCCGAGATCGAGGTCACCGGCCGCGACACCGGCAAGCTCGCCTGGGCTGCGGGCTATTCCAGTCATGGCGAGCCGGTGCACCGGATCCGCGACAAGCGCGGCAGGATCAGCGAGGTCTGGATCGCCGGCGCCAACCTCAAGCCGGCGAGCGTCGTGGCGAAGGAGATCGCCCGTCGATATAAGCCGCGCAAACGTCGGCCTACTCCCTGATCAGCGCCTCGACTTCGCTGCGAAACACCTGCCGCGAGCCGCCTTGCGAATAGAACATGTGGCCGCCGGGATAGACGACGAACTTCACGCGCTGCGTCGCAAAGCCCGGCATCTGATCGAGCACCCGCTTCGTTCCGAAATAGGGCGTGGCAAGGTCGAACAGGCCGTGCGCGACCAGCACGTTCAGTTTCGCGTCGGTGGCGAGGATCTGGCGCAGATCGGACACCGATTGCGGCGGGTTGATGCCACGACCGAAATCCCAGTGACCTTCCACGCTGCCGTTCAGGACTTCATAGGAGCCGTCGGGCCGCCAGTTGAGCTTGCGCGTGAGCACGTCGACCGCGGCGCTCGTCAGCGGCGCCTGGAGTGCGTCGCCCGAGGGGTCGCCGAACCGCGAACTGCTCGAATCCGGATAGGGATCGAAGCCGCGCACCGAGGCATCGTAACGTCCCGTCACCTTGCCGTTCTTGCGGTCGAATTCGCGGCGGAACTCACCGACGTCGAAGCGGCCGGCGAGCCGGCGGCTCACCGCCTGGTCGATGCCGGTGAGCGCGGCGACCTTGTCGGCAAGACGATTGGTGGCCTCCTTGTCCGCCTCGCCCTTGACGAGATCGGCCAGGAATTCGCCGCGCGCGTAAGCCTCGACGTCGGCGAGATCGGCGCGCTTGACCGGCCCTTTTGCCTCGCGCGCCACCGCCACATAGCTCGGCAAGGTCGCGACATATTGCAGGAGGCTGGTGCCGGTGAACTCGCGGAAATCCAATAGCGGCGACACCAGGATCAGGCCCTTGACGCCGACGCCGTGCTGGAGTTGCAGCTGGCGCACCACCTTCGGCCCGCGAATGCCGCCATAGCTCTCGCCCGCGACGTATTTCGGCGAGGTCAGCCGGTCGTGCTTCTCGAGCCAGCGGCGGATCACCAGCGCGATCGCGTTGACATCGCCGTCGACGGAGTAGAACGATTTTCGTGCGTCCTCGCCGCTCGCAATGAAGCGGCTGTAGCCCGTGCTGACGGGATCGATGAAGACGAGATCGGTGAAATCGAGCCAGGTCTCCGCGTTCGGCTTCACCTCGGGCGAGGCTGACGGCGACAGCGCTTCGCCGTCGAGCGGCAGCCGCCATGGACCGGCCGCGCCGAACTGGAGCCACGCCGAGGACGCGCCGGGCCCGCCATTGAACAGGAACGTGACCGGGCGCGTGGCGCGGTCGGCGCCGTCGAGTTGGTAGGAGGTATAGGCGATGTCGGCCAGCGGCTCGCCCTTGCCGTCGAACACGCGGATGGAGCCGGCGGTCGCGGCGAAATTGAGGGTGCGGCCGGGCAGATCCAGCGTCTGCTTCGTGGTCGAATCCGGGGGGAGACGGTGCGGCTCGGCCGCGGACGGCGAGGCCTGCGTCGCGCTTTGCGGATTGGCGGCGCGCCCACCCTTCTGTCCCGCTGGCGATGCCGCCTCGGAGCGCGGCTGCGGCGGATCATCCGCGCGCGCGACACTCGCGAGCGCGGCCGCGGACACGGCCAGCACGAGCCCGGTTCGTCGCAGCGTCGGCAAGATCGTGAACATGATCGTTCTCCCTGCCCGGCTGTCACAGCCGGCGCGTATCGAACTAGCGCGGAATTGCGACGCTTTGCGGGATCACCGGTCCGATGGGCAAGTAAGGCGCCCGGGCTGGCTCAAATCAACCCGTTTTGTTCTCCGGATCGACAATCGCCCGTTTGCCTTGAGAGGCGGTCATCCTCGACAATGGAGCCCCAGGTCGTATAGACGAGCCCGGCGGAACTTCCTCCAGCCAGCGGCCTGCCCGACAAGCCATGATCAAGCCCCAGCGATACGACCGCATCGCCTTCGTCGCCAGCCCGAGCAGCGAGGCGCAGGCCGCCTTCAGCCAGCTCACCAGGGACTATGGCAATTGCGACCCCAGGGAGGCCGACGTCGTGGTCGCGCTGGGGGGCGACGGGCTGATGCTCCAGACGCTGCACCAGAACATGCGCACGGGAAAGCCGATCTACGGCATGCATCGCGGCACCGTCGGCTTCCTGATGAACGAATATGCGACGCACGATCTGCGCGCGCGGCTCGAGACGGCGCATGAATCCGAGATCAATCCGCTCCTGATGCGCGCAACCGACGTCAACGACCGCGTCCACCTGCACCACGCCATCAACGAGGTCTACCTGTTCCGGCAGACCTCGCAGGCGGCGCGCCTGCGGATCCTGATCGACGAGCGCGAGCGCATGCCCGAGCTGATCGCCGACGGCATCATCGTGGCGACGCCGGCCGGCTCGACGGCTTACAATCTGTCGGCGCAGGGACCGATCCTGCCGATCAACGCCGCCCTTCTGGCACTGACCCCGATCAGCGCCTTCCGCCCGCGCCGCTGGCGCGGCGCCCTGCTGCCCAACACCGCCTATGTCGTGATCGAGGTGCTAGAGGACGACAAGCGTCCGGTCGCGGCCGTCGCCGACCATGAGGAGGTCCGCAGGGTCCGGCGCGTCGAGGTCCTGTCCGACAAGAGCATCTCGATGCGCATGCTGTTCGACCCCGGCCACAGCCTGGAAGAACGCATTTTGCGCGAGCAGTTCGGCTACTGAGCCCCCGCCCCCCGCGCGCTGCGGGAGGCCGGTCGCAACCCTTCGTTAACCCTCGCCACGATATGGTTAACGAAGGTTGACCGCTTTGGCCCGGGCGTCATGTTCCGTATCGACTTCAACAAGCTGCGCTTCCTCGTCTGCGACGACAATCCGCACATGCGCCGCATCCTGCGGACGCTGCTGCATTCGTTCGGCGCGCGCGAGGTCTATGAGGCCGAGGACGGCGCCACCGCGCTCGAAATGTACAGCCATTACGTGCCTGACATCGTCATCACCGACTGGGCCATGCCGATCTTCGACGGGCTCGAGCTGGCGCAGATGATCCGGCAGCCGGAATCCAAGGGCAACCCCTACGCGCCGATCATCATGCTGACCGGCCACTCCGAGAAGCGCCGCGTCACCGTGGCGCGCGATGCCGGCGTCACCGAATTCCTGGCCAAGCCAATCTCGGCCAAGGGGCTCTATCAGCGCATCCTGAACGTGGTGGCCAATCCCCGCCCCTTCATCAAGACCAAGACCTATTTTGGGCCGGACCGGCGCCGCAACACCAATTCCGCCTATATGGGCCCCGAGCGCCGCGTCGGCGAAAAGCACGAGGTGCTCCAGCAGCCCTCGCTGCTCGACAAGGCCCGCTCATCCATCTAGCGCAACCTCTTCAGACGAGGCAGGCATCATGGCGAAGAACAGCGCAAAGGACATCGAGGTCACGGCCTTCGCCACGCATCAGATCATCACGCAGCCCAACCCGCTGCGGAAGGTTCTGCGCCGGGTCGAAGACAAGGACATGGACGATCCGATCGGCCGCGCCGAGCAGGCGCTCGCGGGCCTGTCCGGCGAGTTCAAGGATTGGATGACGACCGAGGTCAACCGTCTGTCGGCCGCCTATGTCGCCATCCGCAATGACGGCTTCACCAAGGAGCGGCGCGACGAGCTGTTCCGCGCCGCGCACGACATCAAGGGCGGCGCCGCGACCTTCGGCTATCCGGCCGCAGCCGGAATCGCCGAGAGCCTGTGCCGCGTCATCGAGCACGCGCCTGATCTGGAAAAGGTGCCGGCCGAACTGTTCACGCACCACATCAACGCCATCCTCGCCATCGTGCACGAGAACACCAGGCTCGACAGCATCAGCGTCTCCGCCGAGCTCAGCCGCCGCCTGCGCAAGGTCGCCGACGACTATCTCGCCCACGTCAACCGCGACCGCCCCGAGCATCTCGAGGTGATCCTCGCGCCGAGCATCGCGCCGACGGAGTAAGCGCCCGTCTTTTTCATCTCGTGTGAGGCCGCTCCATCCACACGGGCAGCATCGTAGGGTGGGCAAAGCGAAGCGTGCCCACGATTCATCTCGAATTATACTGATAAATGGTGGGCGCGGCGCTGTGCGCCCTGCCCACCCTACTGCAGCTCGCTACGCGGCAATCAGATCGTCGTACACAGGATCGATCGCCTCGTCCGCGACCAGCTCGTCGCAAAACAGCCTTGCCTCCTCCCGCGCGGATTCGGTGGCGAAGCGGCGCAGCAGGACCATCAGCGGCTCGGTGACGCCGCGGTCGGTCTCGCAATGGGTGAGCACGCGCTCGACCATGCGCCGGCGCAGCCGCACTGCGCCGTCGTCGCTGTCGACGAAGCCTTGCTCGTGGCAGGCATCGAGCGCGACCTGGAACGCCGCGAACGTCGCCTCGGGAAGCCCGGCGCGGCGAAGCAGCGCGTGCAGGCTGTTGCCGCCGCGGTCGTGCAGCAGCGCGGTGACGCGCGCCAGCGGCAGGTCGGCAAGCTCGGCCAGCGCCGCGTCGAACAAATCGAGATTGCTCGACAACAGCGCGCGCAGGATGAGACCCGCCGTGAGCTGGCCGGTGATACGCAGGTGCCGCACCAGGCCCTGCATGTCCTCGCCGCGCGAGCGCGATGCGATGTTCATGGTGGAGCGGTCGCGTGCCTCGAGCGCGATGCGTTCGGCGCGGTCGGCGCTGAGCCAGTTCCGCGCCACGACGAATTGCGCCAGCGTCTCGGAGAGTTTCGCCACCAGCGCGGCCCGGGTTGCGGACGGCAGATCGTCCAGCACCAGCATCGCCTCGCGGATCGCGGCGAGATGGCCGTGGCGCTCGACGATGCGGTCCCAGGAGAACGGCGCGAGCTCGGCGTTGGGATTTTCGATCAGCTCCAGCGCGGCCGCCGCGCAGCCGACTTCGGCGATGGCGGCGCAGACCGAGACCGGCAGCGCGATGCGGCGTGCGACCGCGCATTGCACCTCGTCATTACCGGTCGCGACGATGTCGACGAGATCGGCATCGATCAGCAGCGGGGAATGTTCGAGCACGGGCAGCGCGACGGTCGGCTGGTCCGCTGACAGCGCCCGCACGATCGATGCCGGCGCATCCGTGCTGCGCGCAAAAGCCTCGGCCATCGCCTGCCGCACCAGCGGCGAAGGATCGTCGAGCTGCATCAGAAGCGCGCCTTCGGCGGCGATGCGGTCGTCGGTCGAAAGGTCTGAGATCAGCCAGGCCCGGGCCAACGCCCGTGTGGCCTCGGCCCGCTCGCCCGCGGGCGCCGTCCTGATCCAATTGATAAACTGCCGAACAATCATGCTGCTTCCGGCTTACACAACAAACGAAAATGGTGACGGCTCGTCACCTGCAACACAAAATAAACCACGACGCTTAACAAAGCGTTCACCATAACTGGCTGGTTTTATTGACGTTTTGTTAAGGGAACAAAGGCGCTCGGCTTGCGTGCCCGGACGCAGCGCAGCGCGAAGTGATGTGCTGCTGAGCCGAGGGCCCACCATGTTCGAGAGCGCTTGCCGCATGGGTCCCGGCTCTGCGCAGCAACGCTACGCGTTGCGGCGCGTCCGGGACACAGGACGCGACTAGCTCGAGAACGTGCCGCTGCGATCGCTGAAAAGATCGAGCGGCTGCGGCGGACGCACATCCGGCGTCGCGGATGCAACTGAGGTCGCTGGTGCGACCGAGGTGAACGAGGCGTTGTTGCCCCACAATTTCTGCACCGTGGTCGAGACCGGCTGGGTGGCATCGCCGGGCTGATAGATCGAACGAAACACCGGCGTGGTCGGGGCATTGTCCGCGACCGTCGTCGGCGATGTCGCACTGACGGGCGTCACCGCGCGTGTGTTCGGGAAGGTCTGGAGATAGGCGGCATTGTCGATGACAGGTACGGTGGGCCGCACGCCGCTCGCGCTCGCAACCTCTGTTGTCGAGGGCGCGCCGCCATACATCGCCATCGCGCTGCGGGTCGTTTTCGAATTGGCCGCGCTGGCATAGCGCGCGTCGAGCACCGAATAGACTTCGGAGACGCTGCGGGCGCGGCCGTCCTTGGCGTAGAAGATCGAACGGTTGGCGGATGCGGCATTGGGAAACAGCCGCGCGCCGACCGCTTGCGGATTGTCCTCGGCATTGGCGATCAGTTTTGCGGCGCCGCCGACGCCCATGAAATGCGCCATGTAGAGTTCGCTGTCGCTCGGCCTGCGCCCGAGCAGGCCCGTCAGCTTGAAGCTGTTCGACTGCGTCAGCGCCGCCGCCATGCTGGAGGCGGCTTCGGGATCGTCGCGCAGCTTCATGATCGACCGCTTCATCGCGGGATCTTCAACGGCGTAGCCGCCCGACGTCGTCCTGGAGATCGCGTTGGCATAATTGCCATAGCCGAGCTGGGGGCCCGCCTCCTTCACCGTGCCGAGCCAGGTCTGGTCGATGAACTGGTAGAGCCCGTGCGCGGATGACGTCGTTGCACCCGCCGTCGGATCGAAATCCGATTCCATCTTGGCGGTGGTCAGCATGTACTGGAAGCTGACGCCGGAGACATTCGAGGCCTGCTTGATCGCACCGGCGACGCGCGCCCGCGACGGATCGAGAACCGCCGTTTGCGTGGCACTGGAATTGTCGACCGACATGATGAAGTGCCCGCCTCGCGCGGCGTTGAGCAGCGCCGGCAATTCGGCGCCTGTCGCATCACCGTGGGACAGGTATGGTTAATGCGGGGTTAATTGGCCGTGCCCGTCATTCCGGGGCGCGCGTAGCGCGAGCCCGGAATCCATCGCAGGGCATTACGCGCGGCTGAATGGATTCCGGGCTCGCACCTGCGGTGCGCCCCGGAATGACAGCGAGCTACTTCTTGTAGACCGCGTCCGGGTCGAACAGCCGCTCCGCATCGGCGAAGACCAGCTTCGCCCCGCCGCCTTCGGCCTCGACCTTGCGGTAGAAGCACGACCTTCGTCCGGTGTGGCAGGCCGCGCCGATCTGCTCCACGCGAATCCAGACTGCGTCCTGGTCGCAATCGGTGCGCATCTCGATCACGCGCTGGGTCTGCCCCGAGGTCTCACCTTTTCGCCACAAGGCATTGCGCGAGCGGCTGAAGTACCAGGCCTCGCCGGTCGCGATCGTCTTGCGCAGCGCCTCCTCGTTCATGTGCGCGACCATGAGCACGTCACCGGAGGCGACGTCGGTCGCGACGCAGGTCACAAGGCCGCTCGCGTCGAACCGGGGCTGGAAGGACAGGCCTTCCTCGATCTCATGGGAGTGGGCGGACACAGTGACCTCGCTAGAGCATGATCCGGAAAAGTGTGAAGCGGTTTTCCGAAAAGATCATGCTCAAACAACAAAGCCTTGCGAGGTCAGCGCTGCAGGCCTCGCACCAGGGACAGGAAACGGGCCTGCTCCGCCGGATTGTCGCGGAACATGCCGGTGAAGCGGCTGGTGAAGGTCGAGGCGCCATGCTTGGCGACGCCGCGCACCGACATGCAGGTATGTTCGGCCTCGATCAGCACCGCGACGCCGCGCGGCTTGAGGACCTCGTCGATTGCAGCCGCGATCTGCGCCGTCAGATGCTCCTGGGTCTGGAGCCTGCGGGCGAAGATGTCGGTGAGGCGGGCGAGCTTGGACAGGCCGACAACACGTTCCACCGGCGTATAGGCGATGTGCGCCCTGCCGTAGAACGGCATCATGTGATGCTCGCATTGCGAGGTGAACTCGATGTCGCGCACCAGGACGAAATCGTCATAGCCCGCGGTCTCGCCAAAGGTGCGGTCGAGCACCTCGGCCGGGCACTGGTGATAGCCCTGATAGAGCTCGTCGAAAGCCTCGACCACGCGGCGCGGCGTGTCGAGCAGGCCCTCGCGCTCGGTGTTCTCGCCGATATAGGCGAGCAGCGTCTTCACCGCCTGTTCGGCCTCGGCACGCGCCGGGCGCGGCTGGTCGGCGCGGACGGCGGCCGCGAGGAATTCGGCAGGGTCAAGCTCGGCCGGGCGGCTCTCGGGCTGCCGGTCGGAGGGCTTGTTGGGGCGGATGGATTTGATGGTCGCGTCCATGTCTACTCCGTTCGACGGCCTTGCGGCCGGAGTGTCACCGGCAGACGGGGCGGCAATGCCGCCGGACGCCTGAAGAGAACAGTTGAACCTGACGAAAAGGCCCTCACCTCTCCCGTCGGCTGCATGGCTATCGCCACCGCCGCTGGACTGTTTTTCCGCCAGTTCCGACCCTATATAGGACCGTGGACGGCGCCCGCCAAGGCCGATCCGATGCGGAAGTGCTGGACCCCATCACATGCTGAACGACATCTACAACAAGCGGATCATCGAATTGGCCGGGAATATTCCGCGCCTCGGACGGCTGCCGGACCCCGATGCCTCCGCCACCGCCCACTCCAAGCTATGCGGCTCGACCGTGAAGATCGATCTCAAGATGGAGGGCGACAGGGTCACCGACTTCGCTCATGACGTGAAGGCCTGCGCTCTCGGACAAGCCTCCTCATCCATCATGGCAAGTCGCATCGTCGGCTCGACTGCAAGCGAACTCCGTGAGTTACGCGAAACTGTTCGCAAGATGCTGAAGGAGAACGGTGCGCCTCCTGAAGGCAAATGGGAGGAGATCAAGTTCCTCGAGCCGGTCCGCGACTACAAGGCGCGGCACGCCTCGACGCTCCTGACCTTCGATGCCGTGGTCGACGCGATTGGCCAGATCGAAGCCAAGGCCAAGCAGCCGGCTGCGGCGCAGGGCTGAACTCCCCATGTCATTCCGGGGCGTCGCAAAGCGGCCAACCCGAAATCACTATCAAGATTTCAGAGCTTACTTCTGCGTCGCCGGAGCCGGCGCGGCCACGCCACCCGTCGGCACCAGGGCTTCCGCCGTCTTGGTCGACTTGGCAGCTTGCGACTGCTCCGGTTCTGCGCCGAACCTCGCCTGCGTCTTCGGCGCAAGCTCCGCCATCGCCGGCGCGGAGATGTCCACATGCGGCAGCACGTCGGCCACGAGGTCGGTGGTCACGAGATTGGTGAGCTTGAGCTCGCCGGCGTCCAGCTCATGCAGGTCTTCCCAGGGCGGCACGCTGAGCGCGAGCGACAGCAGGTCGCCGGCTCCGCCCATGTCGAAGGTGTATTTGGCAAGCCGGCCGATGTCGCGTTCCACGATCATCAGGTCCTGCGCGCTGTAGCTCGCCGCCTTGGCATCGTCGGCGCGGTCGCCCATCCAGATCTGGTGGACGCGGACATGGGCAGCTTCGGGTACGTAGCGCTTCTTGCCGGCCAGCAGCAGGAATACACACATGGATTCACAATAGGCCTCCGGCGCAACCGCCGGGCGGGCGGACTGCCCGCCGCGGAGACTTACGCCGACCGTCGTCAGGAGTCCGAGATTGCGGAAGCGTCGGCCGAGGGTGATCGCGTCGTTGACGGAACCGCCGCTGGAATCGAGCACCACGGTGGCGCCTCCGAGCTGCCGTCCGCGGGAAAACTCTTCGAACTCTTTCGGTGTGTCAGCGGTGATGATGCCGACCGCGCTGACCCAGCCGCGGCAGTTCGGCTCGCAGGCAATCCAGTTGAACTTCATCGGGAGCTTGCGCTCTTCGAGAGCAACACCCGCGCGGGCCGATGACCCGAGTGTCGCGACGGCGCCAGCCAGCACGACTCCACAGACGGCGGTTCCCACCAGCAACCAGCCGCGAAGATTAAGGGAGTTCAGAAGTCTCAATCTGGTTCCTTCCCCAAGCCCCTAAGGTCCCCAACAATCCTTGGTAGCGCCCTCTGAGTCCATCATACAGGCGTATGTTTCTACACATGGACGTCACAAAAATGGTATCCGTGGGAATACAGTTCGTCCACAGGTACTTGCTGCACTGCTCCCAAAAAGCACGCAAAATATGGCGTGCAAACAACAGCTTACGGTTCCCTGCGCCGGAACTGTGCAACACCTCGATTAACATCGCAGCAAACCGCACATGAAGCATTCAGCCTGCGAGCATTGTTCCAGTTCGATCGAAGGTGTGCTCCGGCTCCCACGCAGATTCGGCCGTGCGCTGATCTGGCTCTACCGGCACACGCTGTCGCCCCTGGTCGGGTACAATTGCCGGCATCTGCCGACCTGCTCCGTCTATGGCGACGAGGCGATCGAACGGTTCGGGCTCTGGGCCGGCGGCTGGATGACGCTGGCGCGCCTGCTCCGTTGCAATCCGTTCGGCACGTCGGGCATCGACAATGTACCGCTCGCCGCACCGCCAGGCGCACACTGGTATCTGCCATGGCGTTACGGCCGCTGGCGCGGCGTCAATGCATCCTGAGATTGCTGCGATGCTTTGCGCATCGGTGGCCTGAGGGGAACCGCAAGCTTTCTTCCCGCGTTGTTTTGATTGCTCCCCCGGGAGGAAACAACAATGCGCTGGAAAATCAGCCCTCATCTTCACTTCAGGCCGTTTCACTTCAGGCTTTCGCACTTGAGGCCTGGGCCCACCCCCGGCTCCAGGCGGCACCACGACCCCAGAACCTTGGATCTGCTCGCGATCGTCGCCTTGTTGGCGCTCGTGCTTGGCTCCGGCTGGTATCTGGCGACGAGCTTAGCCACCGCGCCGAGCACGACCGCCTTCATCGTGCCGAGCCAGAGCGTGCACTGGTAATTAGCGGAACCAGTAAAAGCGCCCGGGCGGCGGCGGGATCGGCTCGGGCGGCCGCAGCCGTTTCGGACGCGGCGGCTTCGGCGTCGGATCGGCCGACGAGTTGGCCTCCCCGCCCGGCGCCGTTTCGGTGCCCGGCACCCTGACCGCCAGCAGCAAATTGGACTCGTGCATCCGCCAGCGGTAGCCGACGCCGAAATCGATGGGCTGGGCCCGTGTGAACAACTCGGAATAGCGCTCCTGGTAGCGGCCGGGGAATTCGTCGATCGGCCCGAGATAGCGGCCGAACGGGAAGAACCGCCATTGCCGCGCGCCGTAGTTCGCAAGCGGAATCCCGGAATCGTCCTGGATGATGGTGGCGCTGTTGGCGAGCAGCCAGTCGCGAACGACGGTGAAGTTTCCGGAGTGCATGAGATAGGACGCACTCTTGAGCAGGCTGTTGCCGGGCCCGAGCGTCTCGCAGAATTTCAGGAATCCCGTGTTGCGCGCGCCGGCATTGGAGAGGTCGGTCGAGAAATAATATAGCGTGCGCGTTCCCCCATCGCTGCCGGCGAAGGTGATGCGAACGCCGCGCGTCGCGTTACGGCCCGGATTGTCGTCGCCGACATGCAAGCCCCCCTTGTCGTCGAGCGCGATCATCTCGACGTTGCGGATGGTCTTGCCGGAGCGCGCGAGGAAAACATAGAGGATCGGCAACGTGCCGTTGACCTGGTTGGCGTGCAGGTCGACCTTCATCTGCTTGGTGATGAAGAAGGAAAAGCTCAGGATCGAGCCGAGCGAGCGTTCGACATTGTAGAGCGCCGCGCCGACCGCGCCGCGCGGCAGCCGCGTCAAATCGGGCACGGCGCCGACCGGCTCCAGCGCGCCGAGCACGTAGGTGCTGGCCTTGGAATAGAAGGTGTTGGCGTAGAGGAAATCGGGGCCGCTGAACATGTAGAACATGGTCGGCCGGGGCGCGGCGAGATTGACGTCAGCCCAATCGCGGATCTTGGAGAGCTGGCGCTGTTCGAGCTGGGCGAAGGCGCCGTCGAAGAATTTTGCGTGGCGCTGCCAGCCCGGATCCTTCGTGAGCGGCACCAGCGGCGAGTCCGCCGAAGGCTGCATGCCCGCGAGGAAGCGCGCGGTGTCATCGAAGCTCACCTCGGCGGCGTGCGCGGAGAAGACGGCCGCGGCCAGCAAGGCAAGAGCTGTGGCCGCGATTCTGAGGGGACGAAACATGTCTATGCGCGATCGTGTGAATTGCCAGCGGCGACCGGCCGCCTGCGGAAAACGGCATAAATCAACAGGCCCGAGAGCATGACGAGCATCCCCGCGAGCGACTGCAGCGGCCGCTCGGTCAACAGGTAGTACATCATGAACGCGGTCACGAGCAGGAAAACCAGCGGCGTGAACGGGTATCCCCAGGCGCGATAGGGCCGCGGCAAATCGGGATCGGTGATGCGCAGCTTGATGACGCCGGCGACCGTGAAGAACGAGCAGAACAACAGTGCGAACTGGATGAAGTCGAGCACCGCCTCGAAGCTGCGCGTGAACAGCAGCAGATTGGCGACCGCGAGCTGAAACAGGATCGCGTAGGCCGGCGCGCCGCTCGCCGATCGCTTCGAGAACACGCGTAAGGCGGGAATGTCCTCCCCCATCGTCATCATCACGCGCGGGCCGATCCACATCATCGCGCTGATCGAGGAGATCAGGCCAACGCAGATCATCGCGCCGACGATCCGACCACCGAGGCTGCCGAAGATGGCGCTACCGGCGACGCTGGCGACATCGAGCTGACCGGCAAGCGCACCGACCGGCGTCGAATGGAGAAACACTGCATTCAGCGCGACGTACAGCACGAGCACGATCAGCGTGCCCGCAAGGAGCGCGCGCGGCAGATTCCGCTGCGGCATGTTCATCTCGCCGATGATGTAGGTCGCGGCGTTCCAGCCCGAGAACGAATACATCACGAAGACGAGCCCGATCGCGAACGGCGCGCTGACGATGTGCGCGAGATCGCCCGGCTGCGGCGCGAACGTGATCGGTTGCGGGGCCGCGATGACGAAGCCGGCGATCAGGAAGGCGACGATCAGCGCGACCTTGATGATCGTCGAGATCAGCTGGAAGGTCGAGGAGTGCCTGACGCCGGTCAGTTGCACGAGCGAGACCAGCCACACCACGGCGATGGCGAGCGGGATCGGCGGCAGATCGGGCACGACCGATTTGGCATATTCGCCGAACGCCATCGCGGCGAGCGCGACGGGCGCGGCAAAGCCCACCGTCGCCGACACCCAGCCGGCGAGAAAGCCGAAGGCGGGATGATAGGCGCGACTGAGGAAATTGTACTCGCCGCTCGAGCGCGGAAACATCGCCCCGAGCTCGCTATAGGCGAACACCCCGCACAACGCGACGATGCCGCCGACGGTCCACAGCAGCAGGATCGAGAAGCCGGACGGGATATCCTTGACCTGGAAGCCGAGGCTGGTGAAGACGCCGACCCCGATCATGTCGGCCACGACGATGGCGGTTGCGACCAGAACCGAGACCCCGGTCCCGCCTCCGGTCAGCCGGCCAGTCCAGGGCGCGGTTCCCGCATTTGATGCCGTCATCGGGGTCCTTAACCTCAGGCGTCGTGCCTCGTGGGCGCATCGTGCAGGTTGGCCCAGTCAATTCAAGCAGGGTTAACAAGGGCTAAATGAGGCGACGGAAGCGGGTAATAGAGCACCGCTTATTCCGCCCCCGAGCGATAACGCTGCCCCCGCCCCGGGAAATCCCGTTCCTCCTCCCCACAATCAGGACACGATTGCATGGTCCTTTTGAGCGTTCTGGATGTGGGGAAGTTTCTCCGGACACTTAACGTCGCCTAAACGCCAGTCGGCTCAATTGTCTAGAGATGCCGATGGACGTGACTTTGGGGTCATGGGTGGATGGTCGGGGCCGTTCCGAAACCGAGAGCTGACATGCGTGCCGACCGGACGACGTCCGGTGCGCGCGGTCGTGCGCTCCGGGTCGGCCTGATCTCAGCCTTGGTGCCGCTGTCCCTGACACTGGTTCAATGCGGCAAGGCGCCCAATCCGGCGGCGCTCGCGGCGAACTCGCAGGCCAATGTTCAGGTCGTTGCGAAGACAAATCAGCAAGTCGCGAGCGGCGACACCTTCGAGGATCGCTTCCCCACTCCGCAATTCGGGGAGCGCTTCCCCTCAGCGAGCGAGAGTTTTCTGCAGCGGCAGATGTCGGACTTCTCGCCGAAGCGCGCCGTGCAGCAACCGCCGGCGGAGACGGCCCCCTACAAGGTCGCGTCGCTCGAGCCGCAGGTCCCCTACAAGCGTTCGCCCCGCGACGACCTGACGACGCTCGTCAGCATGAAATCGTCGGCCTTTCCCTATTTCGGCAACAACCCCGCCTCCGACGCGCCGTTTCTCAACATCGCCAAGGGCGACCGCCGCGGCCATCGCAGCTATTCCGGTCGCGTGTTCTGGCAGGACGAGACCTACAATGACAGCCGCGTGCTGATGCACGTGCCCGAGCATTTCGACGTCCGCAAGCCGGGCGTGATCGTGGTGTTCTTCCACGGCAATGGCGCGACGCTCGAACGCGACGTGCGTGATCGCCAGCTGGTGCCCAAGCAGATCACCGATTCCGGCGCCAATGCCGTGCTGCTTGCCCCGCAGATGGCGGTCGATGCCGCCGATTCCAGCGCCGGCAAGTTCTGGCAACCGGGCGGCTTCAAGCGCTTCATGGCGGAATCGGCCGATCACCTCGCCCGCGTCACCGGCGATCCCAACAGCGCCCGCGCCTTCGCCAACATGCCGATCGTGATCGTCGGCTACAGCGGCGGCTTCCTGCCGACGGCCTGGAGCCTGGAGGTCGGCGGCATCAGCGACCGCGTCCGCGGCGTCGTGCTGCTCGACGCCGTCTATGGCGAAATGGACAAGTTCGCGTCCTGGATCGAGAGTCACCGCTCCGGCTTCTTCGTCAGTGCCTACACCCGCCACACCGCGCGGCGCGACCGCGAGCTGATGAGCATGCTCCGGCAGAAGGGCGTCAGTGTCGCCGAGGACATGGACGGCCCCTTGCGTCCCGGCAGCGTGGTGTTCGTCGAGACCGGCGACGGCATCACCCATCGCGACTACGTCACCCGCGCCTGGACGCGGGATCCACTCAAGGACGTGCTGGTGAAGATGTCGGCGACGCCGGCGCTGGCGCTGACCCGCGTGGCCGCCACCAGTTCCGCCGCATCGAGCCGATAGGTTTGGATATTGGTCCAGCCGGTGTCCGGCTGCATTGCCTGCAATTCCCCCAGGCTCTGATCAAAATGTAATGTTGATGGCCGAAATCCCCGGAAGCCACCGGATTGCTTCCGCCAGCAAGGCTCATACTTTGCCGGCCAGTTTGTGATTGGAATTTCGCGGGGACAGGCAGTGCGTCAGGGATTGTACAAGGTCGACTTCCATACCGTTCATGGAACGGGCTGCGGCGTCGTCTATGTGATGGATGGCAAGATGCGCGGCGGCAATTCCGCTTTCGCCTTCATCGGCACCTATACGGGCGAAGGCGACAGCATCAAGGTCAAGATCTCGACCCAGCGCTATAACGACGACCCGTCCTTCAAGGCTCTGTTCGGCGCCGACCGGATCACGCTGGCGCTCGCCGGCCGGGAGGACGGCGACAACGCGGAATTCGAAGGCAACGCGCTGCAGGCGCCGGGCGTTGCCTTCCGAGCCGTGCTGAGCCGGATCAGCGACTGAGCATCAGCTCATTCAAGATTGGCTCTTGTAAGTATCAGCTCTTGGGCAGCTTCGGAATGCTCTCGGCAAAGCCGTTGAAGCAGGCCAGCCGCTCGTCCTCTTCCTTGAAGAAACGGCAATCGGCGTAGCCCTTGGCCTTCGCCGGCTTCGGCTTCGGCGCCGGCGCGATCACCGCGTCGTAGCAGTTGAGGCGGTCCTTGGTGCCGTCGTCGAGCTCGAGGCAGGCCTGGAGCCGGGCCGCGATCGACTGCGGCTTGCCCTTCGGCGCTGCGGCCGGCTTGGCCGCCGCCTCTTTGGTCCCTTTGGGCTTGACCTGCACCAAGGGCTTGTCCCCCACCATCGGTGGCTTGTCGGCTTGCGCAAACGCGGAGGCTGAATAGAGCACCGCGGCAACCGCCAGAATCATCCTCATTTCAGTCAACTCTCTTTGGTCCCCATGACCGGCGTTCTAGCGCTCCCGCGCGCGGTTTGCCAAGCACATTGCGTACACGAAGCCGCGGGATTCAGGCCGTTGCAGCCGCAGGCCGGGGCCGGGTCAGGACCACCAGGATCAGCGCCAGCACGACGAAACCGACCGCGACGAAGCCGAGCGCATGCAGGAGTTCGCGGGCGAACAGCAGCCCGCCGACGGCGGAGCCGAGCGCCTGGCCGATATAGAGAACGGACGTATTGAGCGCGACGGTCGCCGAGGCCAGCGGCGGCGCGGCCGCGACCAGCCGCACCTGCTGCATCGAATTGGTCGAGGCAAAGCCGAGGCCCCAGATTGCGACTCCAACCGTCATGAAAGCAAGCGTGCCGGCGCCGAGCGCCCAGCCCGTGATGCCTGCAAGCAGCAGGCAGGTGAACAGCAGCGAGGTCCGATAGGGTCCCGAGGTGTCGACGATGCGGGTGGCGACGACGACGCCGAGGAAGCCGCAGACGCCGTAAAGCGCGAACACCATGCCGATCGCATCGGGACCGGCGCCAGTGAGCTTCTTGAGCAGCGGGCCCATGAAGGTGAACACCACGAACTGCCCCGACATTTGCAGCATGGTGATCGCCAGCAGCAGCAGAATCGTCCTGTTGCGGCCGACCTCGCGCCAGGTCTTCAGGTCCACCGGCGCGCCCTTCAGGCCTGCCGGCAGCCGCAGCAGCAACAAGAGGAAGCTGACGCAACCGAGCACGCCGATCTCGCCATAGGCCGCGCGCCAGCCATAGCGGCTGGCAATGAAGGTGATCAGCGGAAGGCCGACGGCGGCAGCCAGCGACCAGCCGAGGAAGATATAGGCGATGGTGCTGCCCCGCCGCTCCACCGGCACGATCAACGCCGCCGTGCCGGCGGCCTGCGGCGTGTAGAGCGCACCGACCGCGAGCATCACGAGACGGATGGCGAGGAGGCTGGTGTAATCGGGTGCAAAGGCGGAGGCGAGATTGCCGAAGGCAAGCACCGCCAGCGTCGTCGCGAGCAGCGTCCGCCGTTCGATGCGGCTCGTCAGCCAGGCCGTCAGCGGCGAGCCGATGCACAGCGTGATCGCGCCGAAGGTGATGAGGAGCCCCGCCGCATGAATGCTGACGTCGAGCCCCGTCGCCAACTCCGGGAGCATGCCCGCCGGGGCCAGCACGGAGCAGCCGGTGACGAGATTGCCGAGCATCAAGGCGGTTGGCGCGAAACGCGGGGCGCGTTCATTTTCCATGCAAGTGCATGTAGAGCAGCCGCCGGGCCAGTTAAAGGGCCGGTGCGAAATAGTTCGTGCGCACGCCCGTTTTATGCGCCGATTTTCTTGGAATTGCCGGATTGCGCAGGCCGAATCGCCTGATATATCGCTCGTTCCCGCTTACCTGCGCTCGTTCGCAGGAGTGAGCCTCAGGAGAAAAGCAATGACCGACCAGTCCAAGGACCAGCCGAAGTCCGAATCCGGCTTCCAATATTCCCTCAGCAATCTGAAGCCCGTGACCCCCGCCGCCAAAGTTACCCTCACCTTCCCGGACGGCGCCCAGCGCCAATACGACCAGAGCATCACCGGCCTCGATATCGCCAAGGGCATCTCGCCGTCGCTGGCCAAGCGCACGGTCGCGATGGCGCTCGACGGCGTGGTCGCCGACCTCAACGATCCCATCGAGGCCGACGCCAAGCTCGAGCTGATCAGCCGCGACGATCCGCGCGCGCTCGAATTGATCCGCCACGACTGCGCCCACGTGCTGGCTGAGGCCGTGCAGACGCTGTGGCCGGGCACGCAGGTCACCATCGGTCCCGTGATCGAGAACGGCTTCTATTACGACTTCTTCCGCAACGAGCCGTTCACGCCGGAAGACTTTGCCGCGATCGAGAAGAAGATGCGCGAGATCATCGCGCGCGATAAACCTTTCACCAAGGAAGTCTGGGACCGCGAGAAGACCAAGCAGGTGTTCCGCGACAAGGGCGAGGCCTTCAAGGTCGAGCTGGTTGACGCCATTCCCGGCACCGAGCCGATCAAGATCTACTACCAGGGCGACTGGTTCGATCTTTGTCGCGGCCCGCACATGACCTCGACCGGCAAGGTCGGCAACGCCTTCAAGCTGATGAAGGTGGCCGGCGCCTATTGGCGCGGCGACAGCAACAATCCGATGCTGACCCGCATCTACGGCACGGCGTTTGCCAAGCAGGAGGACCTCGACGCTTATCTCAGGCAGATCGAGGAAGCCGAAAAGCGCGACCATCGCAAGCTCGGACGCGAGCTCGACCTCTTCCACTTCCAGGAGGAAGGTCCGGGCGTCGTGTTCTGGCACGCGAAGGGCTGGACCGTCTTCCAGCAGCTGATCGCCTATATGCGCCGCCGCCTGACCGGCGACTACAGCGAGGTCAACGCGCCGCAGATCCTCGACAAGTCGCTCTGGGAGACCTCGGGCCATTGGGGCTGGTACCGCGAGAACATGTTCGCGGCGCAGTCGGCCGGCGACGAGGCCGAGGACAAGCGCTGGTTTGCGCTCAAGCCGATGAACTGCCCGGGTCACGTGCAGATCTTCAAGCACGGCCTGAAGAGCTACCGCGACCTGCCCTTGCGCCTCGCCGAGTTCGGCGTGGTGCATCGCTATGAGCCCTCCGGCGCCATGCACGGCCTGATGCGCGTGCGCGGTTTCACCCAGGACGACGCGCACATCTTCTGCACCGAGGACCAGCTCGCCGAAGAGTGCCTGAAGATCAACGAGCTCATCCTGTCGACCTATGCCGATTTCGGCTTCACCGGCGATCTCACGGTGAAGCTGTCCACGCGGCCGGACAAGCGCGTCGGCACCGACGAGATGTGGGATCACGCCGAGCGCGTGATGGCCACGGTGCTGCGCGAGATCCAGTCGCAGAACAATCACATCAAGACCGAGATCAATCCGGGCGAAGGCGCGTTCTACGGGCCGAAGTTCGAATATGTGCTGCGCGATGCCATCGGCCGCGACTGGCAGTGCGGCACCACGCAGGTCGACTTCAACCTGCCGGAGCGGTTCGGCGCGTTCTATATCGACCATGACGGCGGCAAGAAACCGCCTGTCATGGTGCACCGGGCGATCTGCGGCTCGATGGAGCGCTATATCGGCATCCTGATCGAGCACTATGCCGGCAACTTCCCGCTCTGGCTCTCGCCGGTGCAGGCGGTGGTCACGACCATCACCTCGGAAGGCGACGAGTACGCGAAGGTGGTGATGGAGCAGGCGCGGCGCGCCAGGCTTCGGGTCGAGATCGACCTGCGCAACGAGAAGATCAACTACAAGGTCCGCGAGCACTCGCTGGCCAAGATCCCCGCCCTGCTCGTGGTCGGCAAGAAGGAGGCCGAGACGCATTCGGTCTCGGTCCGCCGCCTCGGCAGCGACGGCCAGAAGGTGATGACGACCGAGGAGGCGATCACCGCCCTGGTCGACGAGGCAACCCCGCCGGACGTCAAGCGGGTGCGGGGCGCGGTCTGATCCCTGAAATCGATCTAAACTCGCTTCCGGTTGCGGGCGTGCATGCTTATCTCGGCATGGCACGCCCGACGACCAGTTGAAGAGGATCTCCCAGTGCCCGACGCCATCGAACTCCTGAAGACCCGCCGCTCGGTCAAGCCGCGCGAGATGACCGGACCCGGCCCCTCCGCGGCCGAGCTCGAGACCATCCTCACCATCGGCGCGCGCGTGCCCGACCATGGCAAGCTGGCGCCCTGGCGCTTCATCATCTTCGAGGGCGATGCCCGCCAGCGCGCCGGCGAGGTGATCGCGAAGGTGTTTGCCCGGAAGAATCCCGGCGCGCCCGCCGCCGACGTCGAGATTGAGCGCAAGCGCCTCACCGACGCCCCGCTGGTGATCGGCATCGTCAGCTTCACCAAGCCGCATCCGAAGGTGCCGGCGTTCGAGCAGGAATTGTCGGCCGGCGCCAGCGCCATGAACATCGTCACGGCCGCGACCGCCCTCGGTTATGGCGCCTGCTGGCTGACCGGCTGGTTCTCGTTCGATCGCGACGTGCTCGATGGCCTCGGCCTCAAGCCGGACGAAAAGCTCGCCGGCTTCATCCACGTGGGCAAGCCGACCAAGCCGAGCGAAGACCGTCCGCGACCGTTCCTTTCGGAAATCGTGACGCGTTTTTAATCGAACGCTTGTTGACGCCTCTGGCGTCTTGCGGCTTTGATCCCGCCCAGGGAGGAAGCCGGTATGAAGCGTCGTGATTTTCTGGTCGGGGCCGCGCTGCTCGCCGGCACGATGGCACGAAGCCGCGCCGCAGACCTCCCCGCCCCCTCGTCCGAGGGGCTCGACCGCATCACGGCGTATTTCGACAACGAGGTGGGAAGCGGCCGGTTGCCGGGCGCGGTGATCCTGGTGCAGCAGCACGGCAAGCCGGTCTATCTGAAGACGTTTGGCGTGCGCGACGTCAGGACCAGTCTTGCGATGACGCCGGACACGATCTTCGCGATCCACTCGATGACCAAGCCGATCACCTGCCTTGGCGCGATGATGCTGATCGACGAGGGCAAGCTCGCCCTCACCGACCCCGTGTCGAAATACGTTCCCCTGTTTGCCGACACCAAGGTCGGCCTCGAGGTCACCCTGCCCGACGGCAAGCTGGAGCTCGATCTCGTGCCGCCGGTCCGCCCCGTCAACATCGAGGATTTGCTGCGGCACACCTCGGGCATCAGCTACGATTATATCGGCGGCAAATGGGTCGAGCAGGCCTACAAGGCCGCCAATATCTTCGAAGGCCAGTTCAACAACCGCGAATTCGCCGACCGCATCGCCAAGCTGCCGCTGGCGCGGCAGCCGGGAACGCTGTGGCGCTACGGCCATTCCACCGACGTGCTCGGCAGCGTCATCGAGATCATCTCGGGCCAGACGCTGTATCAGTTCCTGAAACAGCGCATCTTCGATCCGCTCGGCATGACCAGCACCAAATTCACGCTGGCGACCGAGGACGAGCTGGCGCGGATGGCGCGGCCGTTGCCGAACGATTTCATCCTGCTCGCCGCCGAGCGTGACCGCCTCGATCATCCCGAATGGCAGTCCGGCGGCGGCGGCCTGCTCTCGACCATCACCGACTATCAGCGCTTCTCGCAGATGCTGCTGAACGGCGGCGAATTCGAGGGCAAGCGTTACCTGAGCCCTGCCGCGTTCAAGGCCATGACGACCGATCACATCGGACCCGGCTCCGGCGTCGGACGCGATTATTTCTATTTCCCGGGCGACGGTTTTGGCTATGGCTACGGCCTTGCGGTGCGGACCGATCCCGGCAACGCCAAACCGCCGCCGCCGGGCTCGCTCGGCGAGCTGAAATGGGACTCAGGGAGCGGCACCTATTTCGCCGTCGATCCCAAGCTCGACATGGTCTACCTCATGATGCAGCAGACCCAGAACGAGCGCAGCCGCATCACGCCCGCCTTCAAGGCGCTGGTCTACGACTGCTACCCCGAGGGGCTACGCCGCCCGTGAGGCGCGCTGACCGAAATCGGCGAGCAGCTTTGCGATCTCGGCCGCCGGCCGTGCCGCGCTGAACAGAAAGCCCTGCACCTCGTTGCAGCCCTCGGCGCGCAGCCAGTCGAGCTGATCCTCGGTCTCGACGCCCTCCGCAGTCGTGGTGATGTTGAGGCTGCGGCCGAGCCCGGAGATCGCACGCACGATCGCGCTGCAATCGGGCCGCTGCGCCAGATCCTTGACGAAGGAGCGATCGATCTTGATCTTGTCGAAGGGAAAGCTCCTGAGATAGCTCAGGCTGGAATAGCCGGTGCCGAAATCATCCATGGAGATACTGACGCCGAGCTCGCGGAGCTGGTGCAGGATGGCGAGATTGGCATCGGTCTCGGCCAGGAAGATCGACTCCGTGATTTCGAGCTCGAGCCGCCGCGGCGACAGGCCTGACTGCGCCAGCGCCGAGATCACGATTTGAACCAGGTTGCGGCTGCGGAATTGCGCCGGCGACAGATTGACCGCGACCTTGACGTCGGCAGGCCATTTGACGGCCTCGGCGCAGGCTTCGCGCAAGACCCACTCCCCTAACTGCGTGATGAGGCCGATATCCTCGGCAACAGGAATGAACTCCGCCGGCGAGATCATGCCCTTGTCCGGATGACGCCAACGCAGCAGCGACTCGAAGCCGGAGATGCGGTCGGAGGCGATCGACACCAGCGGCTGGTAGTGCAGCTCGAACTCGCCATTGGCGAACGCACGGCGCAGATCGAGCTCCATGTCGCGGCGCTTCTGCGCCTGCAGGTCCATCTCGCGCTCGAAGAAATGGTGCACGCCGCCGCCGTCGGACTTCGCCCGGTACAGCGCCATGTCGGCATTGCGCATCAGCTCTTCCGGCGTCGTGCCGTCGCCCGGCGACAGCGCGATGCCGATGCTGGCACCGATCACCATCTCCTGGCCGTCGAGATCGTAGGGCGCCTTCAGCATGTCGATCAGCAAGCCAGCGCAGGCGCTGGCCTCGTTCGGCGAGACGTCGGCGGCAAGGATCACCGCGAATTCGTCGCCGCCGAGCCGGGCCGCCAGACTGCCGCCGCGGACAGCAAGGGTCAGGCGTTCGGCGACTTCCTTGAGCAGGCGGTCGCCGACGGGATGACCGAAGGAATCGTTGATGTTCTTGAACAGGTCGAGATCGATGTAGAGCACGCCGACCCGTTTTCCCGCCGCCTGCTCGAGCGCCTGCTTCAGGCGCTCCTGGAAATATTCGCGGTTCGGCAGGTCGGTGAGGCCGTCATGGTGGGCCATGTGTGCGATGCGCGCCTCGGCCTTGCGCCGTTCGGTGATGTCGACCACCGCGACCAGATAGCCGTCGCGATCGTCGAAGGCGACACGGCGGCCGAAGGTGAGCACCTCGATCTCGCTGCCGTCGGCGCACAAATGCCGCCAGTTGCGCGAGGAGTGGTAGGCCTCGCCGACGCGCTCCAGCGCCTCGGCGTGGCTGTCCCACTCGTCCGCCGGCCAGATCTCGTGCAGCTTCATGCGCAGGAAGGTGGCGCGGCTGTAGCCGTAATGCTGGACCGCAGCGTCGTTGACGCCAAGGAACTCCTTGGTCTGCGCGTCGAACACCCACATCGGCATCGGGTTATTGTCGAACAGCAGGCGGAACGAGGCGTCGCGCCGCTTCAGCGCAGTGACATCGGAGATCGTCAGCGAGACCACGTCAGCGAAGGCCGTGGCGCTGAGGCGCAGATGCCGGCCCTCGCTCTCGATCTCGAGCTGCTCGCCGCGGCCGCCCGCAACGGCCTTGAGCAGAAAGTCCATGATCTCGGGCGAGGCCAGCAGCGTGTTGCCCTCGCCGATCCGCCGCCACAACAGGTTTCCGGTCGCGACATTCAGCAGCGCGCTTGCGCTGTTGTTGTGGTGCACGATTTGGAGATCGGACGGCTTGCCGCCGGCATCGCGGAGCGTCGCCAGCGAGATCACCGCGTCGTCGGTCGAGGCGAAGATCGCGTCCAGCAGATTGTACTGCGTGCCGCGCTCATTGATGTAAGCGCCGACCAGCGTGGCGCCCCAGCGCGACGCCGTCGGCAGCGCCAGCACATCATAGGTCCGCACCATGCCGTCGCGCACGCAATGCGCGCTGGCGTGATACGGTCGTTCGTTGGCAAGCGCGCTCGTCGCCGCTTCCGACAGCGCGGTGGCGCAATCCGGCGACAATTCGGCGACGGGGATATCCCAGCGCTCCTCGCCGAGCCATTTCTGCACGTAGCGTCCGCTGCGCGACAGCTCGAGTGTGCCGTCGTTCCTCAGCAGCGCAATGTGATCGGCGAGCCGTCCGAGACTGCCGAGCATCACGTCCTCATAGCGCGGCAGCCGATCGCCCGGCTTCAGTGCGGCACGCCATTTGCGCTGAAGCACCGGGATGTCGTCGAACATTTCGGCGGCCGGTTTTCCCGACACTTTCTTCGCGGCATTCATGGCAGTCCCCAACGCACTTTCCCGGCGCATCCAATGCAGCTGCGCTTAACGACATGTAAAAAGGCCGCAGGCGCGGGTTCCATTCGGCGATTATGACAGTTTTAAGTCGGGTGTTGGTTAGTGGGCGTTAGAGACTATGACGGTCGTACGAAGCTCTCGTGTCCCGGACGCGCTGCAGCGTTCTTACGCTGCTGCGCAGAGCCGGGACCCAGGAAGCCGCGCACTCGCTGATACATGGGCCCCGGCTCTGCAGCGCACCGCCGAAGAGGCGCTGCGCAGCGTCCGGGGCATGAGACCTTCGTTCAAGATGGACACAGCTTCGCATCCTCGCAGCGCATTCGCCCGAGCTTTGCTTCATCGCCTCACCCTCAATTGAAAGAGGGCGCAGGGAAGACCGGGTGCCGGCTGGCACCCGCGGTCCACTGTGCGAAACCTGCGTGACAAGAAGTTGCACAGCGGCATACAGGTGTAGCCAGGACATCCGGCCTTCCCTGCGCAGTGGTTTTACGGCTTATGTCGTGCTCTCCCCGGGGAGCGATGCACTATTGCCCCCGTCGCCTTGCGGATGGCTGACGGATGCGTCCGGTTGGACGACATCCATCACCGCAAGACTTGACGCACAGACCCCGGGCGTCAGGACCACACGATTTTGCCGTACGCCAATCACACCGGTCGTATGCGCGACACTCTCGCTCACGGTTGCCCGCCCTGCGAAGCCCTTCGCGCCGATGCCATCAGCGTCCACCGCCGCCCGGCCCGCGTTCGTGACGATCGCGATACGCCCCTCTTCCTTGGGCCGGGTTGAGGGGATGCATACGCCGTTTCCGAATTTCGGTAAAGTTGAATATTTTCGCTGGCGCGCGTTGACCGATTACTTGGGTGTTTTGCCCGTCGGGCAACGCGACATCTTGTAGCCCGGCTGGAGCGCAGCGTAATCCGGGCGTCCTGCTACGAGGCACGAGCGCCCCGGATTACGCTCTCGCTCCATCCGGGCTACGAAGCCTCACCCAGCGAGCCGTTCGATCACGATATCGAGCAGCGCGCGCAGACGGGCGAGGCGCCTGAGATCGCGGTGATAACCGACATAGGTGTCGCGGCCGGGCGGCGCCGTTCCGACGTCGAGCGCGACCAGACGGCGGTCGCGGTCGCCGAGCGGACGCGGCAGCACGGCAAAGCCGTCACCGCTGGCGCAAAGCTCGGCCTGCACCTGCCTGTTGTTGCTGCGCGAGGCGATTGCTGCATTCGGCAGCGCGCGCTTCAGCCAGACGGCGTCCGGCATGTCGGCGAACTCGGCATTCATCGTCACGACGCGGACAGCGCCGCCGTCGCCGGCGCGCGGCGGCTTGCTGCCTTTCTTGCCGTAGAGCGCGTAGGGAATGTGCAGCAGCTTTCTGGAGATCACCTCGGGCTCGCTGAACGGCTTGATGCGGAAGACGAGATCGGCTTCACGCCGCGGCAGCCTGTAGAGCCGCGCATCGGTCAGGAGCTCCACCGTCACCTTGGGGTGACGCTTGCCGAACGCGGCGATCACCGGCGACAGCATCACCGTCCCGAACCAGTCCGACGACGACAGGCGCAACAGGCCGTCGAGCTGCGTCTCCGCGCCGGATACGTGGCGCTCCAGTGCGAGTGCCTCGTCCTCGATCCGCTCGGCATGGCGGAGCACGGCGGCGCCCTCGTCGGTCAGCACCAAGCCATCCGCCGTGCGCTGGAACAGGGTCTGACCCAACGAGGTCTCGAGCGCGCGAAGCCGCCGGCCCATCGTCGGCTGGGTCTGGCCGATTTTTCGTGCGGCAGCGCCGAGCGTGCCTTCGCGCGCAATTGCCAGGAAGATGCGAAGATCGCTCCAGTCCATCAGGATTCCCGCCATACAAAAATGTATGACGAGCGTACAGCCTTGTTCCTTCTCATGCAAAATTTCATGGGCATATTGAGCCGATCACGGAGCAAGACGATCATGACGAGACAATCGACAATGCGCGCCGGCGTCCTGGAGACCCACAACGCTCCCTTGCGCCTCTCAACCATCTCTACGCCCGAGATCGGCCCGCACGACGTGCTGGTGCGGGTGCGCGCGAGCGGGGTCAATCCGCTCGACACCAAGATCCAGGCGGGGGCCGCGGCGCATGCGCGCCATCCGCTGCCGGCGATTCCAGGGATCGATCTCGCCGGCGTGGTCGAACTGGCCGGGCGCGAGGTGACGCGGTTCAAGCCGGGCGACGAGGTCTACGGCATGACCGGTGGTGTCGGCGGCGTACAGGGATCGCTGGCCGAATTCGCCGCGGTCGATGCCGATCTCCTCGCGCCGAAGCCTGTCAATCTTAGCATGCGGGAAGCTGCCGCCCTGCCGCTGATCGTCATCACGGCCTGGGAAGGCCTGATCGACCGGGCGGCGTTGAAGGCGGGCCAGAAGGTATTGATTCATGGCGGTGCGGGCGGCGTCGGTCATGTCGCGATCCAGATCGCGCGCGCCGTCGGAGCGGAGGTGTTCGCAACCGGCTCGCCGTCGCAGCGCACCACCATCGAAGGTTTCGGCGCCGTATTCATCGACCGCGGCAGCTCGGTCGAAACCTACGTGACGCAGCATACCGGCGGCCGCGGCTTCGACATCGTCTACGACACCGTAGGCGGCAAGGTGCTCGACGCTTCCTTCGAAGCGGTGCGCCGCTTCGGCCATGTGGTGAGCGCGCTCGGCTGGGGCACGCATGCGCTTGCGCCGCTGTCATTCCGGGCGGCCACCTATTCCGGTGTGTTCACGTTGCTGCCGCTGCTGTCGGGCGAAGGCCGTGCGCATCATGGAGAGATCATGGCGCAAGCCACGCGCCTCGCCGAGGCCGGCAAGCTCGTGCCGCTGCTCGACGCCAGGCGTTTTACGCTGGAGAACGTCGACGACGCCTATGCGCTGATCAGGGATCACGCCGCCAAGGGCAAGCTGGTCGTTGATGTCTGAGGTAAAGCGGTAGCCCGAATAGAGCTGTGCGCGCCGCTAGTCCTCGCTGGACGCAGCCGAACGGTTGCGCAAGTAGGCCTGCGACAACAGGAAGAACAACGCGCGCTCGCCATGATATTTGGCGGACGGCCGGGTGCGCTCGAAACCGTCGGCAAATATCTTGCCGGACTGGTCGCACACCTGCCATCGCCAGCCAAACCGCTTGCGCCTGGTGAGGATCACTTCGAACATGCCGACGAGCTTGGTCCCCTGCTCCTTGCCGGTCTCGCAAAGGCATCCAAGCCCTTGCTCCGGCCTCCCCCATTAGACGGATGCCCGACATATAACCTAGCGGAGTGGAAAGAGAATAAAATTGATGATCGGAAATACGTCTCTTGCACCGTTGTGATGAAGACGCGAGGTGCGGGAATAAGCTTTCGCCAGCGGTGTTTTCCTCGGCTCCAGCAATCAGCTGGCGCTTGCAGTATTCAAAGCAGAACACAGGGAGTGATGGGGACGAGCATTTGCTTACCAGTCCCCACGACGGATGCGGCGGTAATAGAAGATGTCACGTTCGTGCGCTCGATGAGAATTGCCGTGCCGGACGTCAGGTCGGTGTCAGGTTGCAGGCGGCACCGCCGCCAGGACCTTAGCGCGCGAGGGCCTTAGCGCGCGACGACTTCGACCTCGCCGTCGACGCCGTTGACGACGTTGAATCCGCGCTCGTAGACCTTGCCCTCGTTCTTGGCGATGGCGCGGTATTCGCCTTCGGAGAGCACGACGCGCGGGAAGGCGCCGATCGATTCCTTGATGACGTCGCCGCCCGGGGTCAGCACCGACCAGGCGGTGTTGGCGAGCGCCTCGCCGCCCCTGTCGCTGACCAGCTTGAGCGTGATCACGGCTGCGCGGTGGGTGATGGTGACGTCGGTGAGCTTGCTAGCCTGAACGCGGATGTCGGAGCGCACCACCGAATTGGCGTCGCCATAGTTCGAGATGATGTAGTAGGTGCCCTCGGGCAGCAGCACGACGTCGCCGGCGGCGACGTTCGGCACCAGGGAGGCGCGCTCGCCGGATTCGAACTGGCTGCCCTTGTAGATCGCGAACGAGATCTGGTTCTGCGGAATGCGGCTAGTGCCGACCCGGCCTTCGATCCGCAGGCCCCCGGCCGGCAGCACGAAGGACTCGCGGTCGGTCTCGGCCTTCAGGCTGACGGTGCGCACCGCGCTGACGAGGCCGAAGGCGACGTGTACGACGTAATTGCCGGGCGGCAGCACGATGTTGGGCGTGGCGCTCCGGTCCTCGCGGATCAGCTTGAAGGTGCCGTTCTCGTCGGGACGGTCGGCAAACACGCGCCAGACCAGGCCGCTGGTGATCGCCGGAGAATCCTTGCCGTATTTCGCGGTCAGCGACAGCACGCCCTGTCCGGGCACGGCCGCATTGAGCGGGGCGGCCGGCGGCACGGTCGTGACCGCGGGCGGCGGCATGCTGGGGGTCGTCGGCTGCATCAGGGTCGGCGGCAGGCTCGGGGGTCCCGCGCCAGGCCCGGAGGGCGGCGCCAGGCTGACGGCGCCGCCGAGGTCGGGCACCGAAGCCGGCGGGACCGGCGGCGGACGGTCCGAGAAAAGCTGCGCCTGCGCAGCGTTTTGGCCTGAGGTAACGAGGCACACGGCAAGGATCAGCGCCGGCAGCAGCCTGCCGCTGCGCCGCCATCCGATGATGCCGTCACCCCCGCGTGTCATGCCCCCTGCTTTTCACCGAAAACGCGGCAAATTCAAGCCTCTGAAACCCCAGGAAATACGGTCTTAGGACGATACCGTGGAACCCGATTGACGCCTGCGTGATTAGTCCAGAGGCAGCCGACCCCCGCCACACTGCTGCCTCCTGCTTCCCGAACGGTATAAACCATGCTTGGCCCTCGCTCTGGTGCAGCGGAAGTCCGGTGCCTATTCTGGTGTCGGGGGCTGGCCCGGGTAGGAGAGTTTCGGTGCTTGATATCTTGAAGGGTCGTGGTGCGAACGGCTCGAACGGTGAGAAGATTGGCCTTGGCCCCACCCGCCGGCCGGTCATCGGCCTCGCCCTCGGCGGCGGCGCGGCGCGCGGTTTTGCCCATATCGGAATCCTGAGGACCCTGATCGCCAACGGCATCGTTCCCGACGTCGTGGTCGGCACTTCCATCGGCGCGGTGGTCGGCGGCCTCCATGCGGCCGGCCGGCTCGATACGTTCGAAGAGTGGGGGCGCAGCCTGCAAGGGATGCGCAACATCCTCGGCTATCTCGACATCCGCCTCAACGGCTCCGGCCTGCTCGGCGGCGAGAAGCTGGCGACCCGCCTCGAGAACGCGGTCGGACAGACCCTGATCGAGGACCTGCCGGTCAAGTTCGCGAGCGTCGCGACCGAAGTCCGAACCGGCCACGAGATCTGGCTGACACGCGGCCGGGTGGTCGATGCGATGCGCGCCTCCTACGCGCTGCCGGGCATCTTCTCTCCCGTCCTGATCGGCGATCGCTGGTTGGTCGACGGCGCGCTGGTGAACCCGGTGCCGGTCTCGGCCGCCCGCGCGCTCGGCGCCGAAATCGTCATCGCCGCAAACCTTTCCAGCGACATCTTCACCCATTCCACGACGATCTATTCGCACGGCGCGATGCCCGCGCCGGTCGCAGCCGGGCCGGAGGAGACGACCGCCAAGCGGCGCTTTCCGCGCTTCTTCTCACCCGAGAAAACCATGAAGCGCGAGTTCTTCGGCAGCGCCGGGCGCCCGGGCATCTCCTCGGTGATGGTCGATGCCTTCAACATCATGCAGGACCGCATCACCCGCGCCCGCCTCGCCGGCGATCCGCCCGACCTGCTGATCACACCGCGGGTCGGCCACTTCGGCTGGTTCGATTTCCACCGCTCCGAGGACCTGATCTCGTTGGGCACCCGCGCCGCCGAGCGTGCGCTGGAGTCCATCCAGGAGGCAATCCACGTGCTGGCGCCGCCGCCCGAGGGCGCCGCGCCCAAAGCCGGCGAGTAAAGCCGGTCAGGCCGTCTTGATGTAGTCGCGCAGAGCTTCCTGCTCGGACTCGTATTCCTGCACCCGGCGCTTGACGATGTCGCCGATCGAGATCAGGCCGACCACCTGGCCGTTGTCGATCACGGGCAGATGGCGGAACTTGCCTGATGTCATCATCTCCATCAGTTCGGCGACCGTGTCGGTCTCTTTGCAGGTCACGACCTTGCGGGTCATGACCTGAGTGACCGGCTCCTCCAGCGCGCTGGCGCCGCGCTCGCCGATCACGCGCACGATGTCGCGCTCGGACAGGATGCCTTCGAGCCGGCTCTGGTTCATCACCAGCACCGCGCCGATCTTCTTCTCACCGAGCAGTTTGACCGCGGCAGCCAGCTTCGCATCGGGCTCGACGCTCATGATCTGGTGGCCCTTGGTGTTGAGAATAGAACGTACCGTCATTGTAGCCTCCCTGAATCGGAGCCGCCCGCCTTGTGGCGGTCCGGACTTGTTCTCGAGTCTTCAACTAACAGTTTCAGCGCCGGTTGCAGGCTCAGGCGCTTTGCGAAGCATCGCCGCTAGCGGCTTGCAGCCTCGGAACATTCTTCCCGCAAATGATGGATGAATTCGGGCCGCGCCGCAAGCGCCGCTTCAAATACGATCTGAAACGTCCTGTGATGACGCATCCGCAGCATCGTTTCGCACGCGCGGCACGGGATCGAACAGCGCGAACAGCAGCAGGCCGGCGAAGAAGCCGCCGATATGCGCCTGCCAGGCCACGCTCGTGGTTTCGGAATCGATGCCAATCGCACCGACGCCGAAGATGATGTTGACGCCGAACCACACGGCGAGGAAGCCCACCACCCGCCCGTCGCGCAGCGCGCGCGACAATGGCAGCGCCGGAACCCTTGCGGCGGTATCGGCGTCCGACCGGTTGAATGACAGGAAGCTGCCGCGGACGAAGGCGAAGCGGATTGCGGCTGCCATCGCGCCCGACACCGAAGCCGAGGCGCCGATCATCGGCGCCACCGCGTGCTCATGCGTGACGAGATGGGCGAGCGCGCCGGCCGCCGCCGTCACCGCCAGAAACAGGAAGAACCTGACCGCGCCGAACCGCCGCGCCAGCGCGCTGCCGAACGGCAAGAGCCAGAGCACGTTGAAGCCGAGATGGGTCAGGTTGGCGTGCAGCAGCGAATAGGTGACGAAGGTCCAGACCTTGGCGCCGGCGCCGCCGGGGATCTGCAAGTTCAGCAGCGAGGAATCGTAGCGCTTGGGGATGAAGCCGAAGACATCGATGGTCCAGTTTTCGAGCTCCGGCGGCAGCAGCACCCGCAGATGGATCACCGCCAGCAGGACGATATAGGCGGTCAGCGCCGCAGGCAGCGTCAGGACCGGCTCGCGCGGAGCCTCCTCATGGGCGGCCGGCAGGCCGGGCTGAGAATCCTGCGGCGGAGAATCGTGCGGGGAATCCAAGGCAGCTTCGCTTTCAGGGGCGATCGGAACGATCCGTTTGGAGATAGTCGCCTTTGCCGGCCCTGCGCAAGTGCACAAAAGAAAATCCTGAAACGGACGTCTCATTTCGATGCCGGAGGCTCTGCTGAGCCGGGATACGAAGCCAGCCCAGCCCGTGTCCCGGACAAGGCGCGGCACGAAGTGACGCGACGCAGAGCCGGCAACTGTTATTGGGGGCCGGCCTTCAGGTACGGTTTCCTGTCGCGCATCATAGCGTTAAGGACCGTTAGCAGCTTCCTGGCAACGGCAATGAGGGCGAGCTTGGCCGGTTTGCCGACCTGTCGCAATCTTTCATAGAAGGCCTTGAACGGATCGGCCCGTCGAACCGCGTTGAGAGCAGCCATGTAGAGAGCGTCGCGAACGCGCTTTCGACCGCCGGCGATCTTGCGTTTGCCACGGAAGGCGCCGCTGTCGACGTTGAAGGGGGCAAGGCCGGCGAGCGCCGCGATCTGCTTGGCTCCGACGTGTCCGAGTTCCGGCAT
>NZ_FMAI01000004.1:0-226940 GCF_900094605.1 Bradyrhizobium shewense
GTGATGGCCTGCGGCGCGTTGGCGATGCGCTCCGGCACGCCTAAACCGTCATCGAAGATATCGAGGTGTTGTTTGGAGACGTCGATTCCGACGCAACGAGCGGGTATGATCACGGTGCCTGTCCCTGTGATGCGAGGTCTGTTGGCGCAGCCTCGTGCAACTGTTCAGGTTGGTAATGGAACGGGCGGGAGACCGAGCCGGCTCACGGCGTCAAGCGCCAAGGACCCAACGGCTTCCCGCCCAACCCCATCCTGACAGACTTCCAAGACACAGGGACCCAGAAGCTCCGAGCACGCGGCCGGCATGGGCCCCGGCTCTGCAGCGCACCGCCAAGTGGCGCTGCGCTGCGTCCGGGGCGCGAAAGCCGCAACAGCCGCGGCCTCAATCCTGGATCTTCGAGAAATCCGCCACCGCACGCGTGGCGCTGCGGATCTCGTTCAGCAGCTTCAGGCGGTTCTCGCGCACCTTGGCATCGTCGTCGTTGACGCGAACCTTGTCGAAGAACGCATCGACCGGCGGACGCAGCTTTGCCATCGCGCTCATCGCAGCGGCGAAGTCTTCCTTGGCGACGGCAGCGCTGGCTTCCGCCTGCACTTCGCCGATCGCCTTGGCCAGCGCCTTCTCCTCGGCCAGGCTGTAAAGCGCAGCATCGGGCGCGCCTTCGAAGCTGCGCTTGTCCTTCTTCTCCTCGATCGAGAGGATGTTGCTGGCGCGCTTGGTGCCGGCGAGCAGATTCTTGCCGTCATCGGTGTCGAGGAATTTTCCGAGCGCCTCGACGCGGCGGACGATCATCAGCAGATCATCCTGGCCGCCCAGCGCGAACACGGCATCGACGAGATCATGACGCGCGCCCTGCTCGCGAAGTTGGACTTTCAGGCGGTCGGCAAAGAAGGCGAGCAGATCGCTCGGAAGCTTCTGCGCATCGGCAGGCTTCAACAACAAGCCCGCAAGTGCGGAAGCCGCGACTTTCGTGAGCGAGAGACGCAGCGCGTTTTCGGCGATCAGCCTGATCACGCCCAGCGCTGCACGACGCAGCGCATACGGGTCCTTGCTCCCCGTCGGCTTCTCGTCGATGGCCCAGAAGCCAACAAGCGTATCGATCTTGTCCGCCAAAGCCACCGCGACGCTCACAGGATCGGTCGGCACGCGATCGGCGGGACCCTGCGGCTTGTAATGCTCCTCGCAGGCAGCGGCGACGGAGGCATCCTCGCCCTGCGCCAGCGCGTAGTACTTGCCCATCAGGCCCTGCACCTCAGGGAATTCGCCGACGACTTCGGCCAGCAGATCCGCCTTGGCCAGATGCGCGGCGCGCGTCGCCTTGACCACGTCGGCACCGACCAGCGGCGCGATCTCGGCAGCAAGGCGTTCGATCCGCTTGATGCGCGCGGCCTGGGTGCCGAGCTTCTCGTGGAATACGATCTGCTCGAACTTCGGCAGACGATCCTCGAGTTTCGTCTTCAGGTCGGTCTCGTAAAAGAACTTCGCATCCGACAGGCGCGGACGGATCACGCGTTCGTTGCCTGATACGATGACCTTGCCGCCGTCGGCCGCCTCGATATTGGCGGTGAGGACGAACTTGTTGGTCAGCTTCCCGGTCTTGGGGTCCTTGACCACAAAGCACTTCTGGTTGTTGCGGATGGTGGCGCGGATCACCTCGTCCGGGATCGCGAGATATTCCGCTTCAAACGATCCCATCATGACAACGGGCCATTCGACGAGGCCCGAGACCTCGTCGAGCAGCACCTGATCTTCGACCAGCTCGAAGCCCTGCGCGAAGGTCAGCTCCTTGGCGTCGGCGAAGATGATGTCCTTGCGCGCCTGCGGATCGAGAATGACTTTGGCGGCTTTCAGTTTCGCCTCATAGTCCTCGAACCGCCGCACGTTGATCGCGTTCGGCGCCATGAAGCGATGGCCGTAGGTGGTCTGGCCGGTCTCGATGCCGTCGACCTCGAACTTCACGACATCGGGCTCTTCGGTCTCGAGCCCGAACGTCGCGGTGATCGCGTGCAACGGACGCACCCAGCTCAGCGATCCCGGCTTGCCCGAGCGCGCGCCCCAGCGCATCGATTTCGGCCAGGGGAAGGTACGGATGATGACGGGCAGGATTTCCGCGAGCACGTCGATCGCATCGCGGCCGGGCTTCTCGATCAGCGCGATGTAGAAGTCGCCCTTGGGGTCGCGCTGGATCTTGGCCTCATCCAGCGACTTCAGACCCGTCGCTTTCAGGAAGCCCTGCACGGCCGCATCCGGCGCGCCCATCTTCGGGCCTCGGCGTTCGGTCTTGAGGTCAGGCTGACGCGCAGGAATGCCGTGCACGGTGAGCGCAAGGCGGCGCGGCGTCGCGAAGGCTTTCGCACCCTCGTAGACGAGGCCTTCGGCGACGAGCTTGTCGGTGACCATGCGGCGCAGATCGTCGGCCGCCTTAGCCTGCATGCGCGCGGGAATCTCTTCCGAGAACAGTTCAAGCAAAAGTTCGGGCATCAGGCCGCTCCGCCCGCTTCAGTATGGATCCAGGCCTCGCCGCAGGCTTTTGCCAATTCGCGCACACGCAGAATGTAGCTCTGCCGCTCCGTCACCGAGATCACGCCGCGCGCGTCCAGGAGGTTGAAGACGTGGCTCGCCTTGATGCACTGGTCATAGGCCGGCAGCGCCATCAGATGCGCCTCGCGCTTGTCGTCCTTCCAACCTGCATCGAGGTACTTTCGGCAGGCCGCTTCGGCCATCTTGAACTGCTCGAACAGCATCGCTGTGTCGGCGACTTCAAAATTGTGCTTCGAATATTCGCGCTCGGCCTGCAGGAAGACGTCGCCATAGGTGACCTTGGCATCGCCGTCGCGGCCGTTGAAGTTGAGGTCGTAGACGCGGTCGACGCCCTGCACATACATCGCGAGACGCTCGAGCCCGTAGGTGAGCTCGCCCGCGACGGGGGCGCATTCGAAGCCGGCGACCTGCTGGAAGTAAGTGAACTGGCTGACTTCCATGCCGTCGCACCAGCACTCCCAGCCGAGACCCCAGGCGCCCAGCGTCGGGCTCTCCCAATCGTCCTCGACGAAGCGGATGTCGTGCACGGCGGAATCGATGCCGATCGCGGCGAGCGATTTCAGGTACAGCTCCTGAAGGTTCGGCGGCGACGGCTTCATGATCACCTGGAACTGGTAATAGTGCTGCATCCGGTTCGGGTTCTCGCCGTAGCGACCGTCCTTGGGCCGGCGCGAGGGCTGCACATAGGCCGCGTTCCAAGGCTTTGGCCCGAGCGCGCGCAGCGTGGTCGCCGGATGGAAGGTGCCCGCGCCCATCTCCATGTCGTAGGGCTGCAGGATCACGCAGCCCTGCTCGGCCCAGAATCTCTGAAGCGCGAGGATGAAGCCCTGGAACGAGCGTTCCGGGCGCATATGGGCGGGCAATGAGGCGTCCATCGTCAGATCAGGCTCTCGCGGGGGGTTTGAATCGCGCGGGACCGTATCGACGGCGGGAGTGGGAATCAAGGCAAAGGGGGCGGATTCGGGCCAATCAGCCCTCATCCCGGACGGTGCCGTAGGGTGGGCAAAGGCGCTCTTGCGCCGTGCCCACCATCTTGCCAGAATTGAGGCGCTGTCGTGGGCACGCTTCGCTTTGCCCACCCTACGGCACCTTACGTGTTGAGAGCGCTACCCCGGCCGGTAGGCTCCGGTCACGGGGTCACGTTTCAGCGTCTGGATGTTCCCCATATGGGCGGCTTCGGCGACACGCGACAGGCGCATCTCCTCCAGCTCCTGGTTGATCCTGACAGCGGTCTTGTAGGCCCAGCGGACCACGGCAAGCCCACCCAGAACGCCCGCGAAAGCGACGAACGGCGGCATCGGTCGATCCTCGTCTAGTGCTCAGCCCCCACGCACATTGTTGCGCAGTCGGGGCTGCGCCGCAATCGGCAGGCCAAGAGGCCAAATGGCGCGGGAGGGCTCGGCCTAGAACCCGAATTTCGCCCAGATCGCCCGCGTCTCAAGCGCCGAGATCAGATCGTCCGGCAGGCCCGCCATTGATTCCATGGCCGAAAGCTGCCCCGCGCCAGGCGATTTCCGGCCCAGAAAGCCGGAGAGCAGCCCGGTCGGCTGCGCGATCACGGGGGTGAGAACCTTCTCGCCATAGCGGGCACGAAGAGTTGAGCGGAGATCGCCGATGCTGTCGGCGAGCCCCAGCGCGATCGAACTCTCGCCGGCCCAGTATTCGCCCGTGAACAGGGCGTCGTCCGCGCCCTTGAGGCGCGCGCCGCGGCTCTCCTTCACCAGGGAAATGAAGATCTGATGGATCTCGCGCTGGAGCGCCTTCAGTTTGGCGACGTCGTCGGGGTTCTCGGGGAGGAAAGGATCGAGCATCGCCTTGTGTGCGCCGGCCGTATAGAGGCGCCGCTCGATGCCGAGCCGCTTGATCGCCTCCTGGAAACCGAAGCTGCCGCCGACCACGCCGATCGAGCCGAGGATCGAAGAGGGATCGCAGATGATCTCGTCGCCGGCGCAGGCGATCATGTAGCCGCCGGAGGCCGCGACGTCCTCGACGAACACCAGCACCGGCAGCTTCTTCTCCGCCGCGAGTTGCTTGATGCGCAGATAGATCTGGCGCGACTGCACCGGCGAGCCGCCGGGCGAGTTGATCACCAGCGCCACCGCCTTGGCGTGCCGATACGAGAACGCGCGCTCCAGCACCCGCGCAACGCCCGCCAGCGTCATGCCCGGGCGCAGCGGCGTCACCGCACCGATCACACCGGACAGCCGCACCACCGGCACGACCGCGGTACCGGGGCGGAAGCGCGCCGGCAGATATTGCATGAGCTTGTCGGCCAGGCCGGAACTCTCACGATCTTTCAATTGCTCGGCCATGCCGTTACCTCTGATTAACCATTTCTTATCACGCGACTGTCATTGGAAGTGCCTGGAACGTGTTTTGCAGATTTCCCGTTGGGAGGCTGCAATGAGGCAGCGGAGAACACCATGAAAATCTATCTGCTGATGCTGCTGATCGGTGCGCTGTTCATGGCGATCCGCTTGACGTCCCCGCAAGAGCAGCAGCCGGAATCGCTTCCGCAGTAAGCCGTCACGGTTCCACCAGCGGCAAGGCCGCTCTCCCCTCCAGAATCTCCGTCACCTCTTTTTTGGACGCGCCTGACTCGTCGTTGAGCATGAGGCCCGGCAGCAATCGCGTCGGAGCCCGGCCACCTTTGACCGCACGCACCAGCACGCGGATCGCAGGCCGCCCCGCCTCACCATGAACCGGCAGGATCGAAAGGCTACCGAAGCCGCGTGACAGCGCCGCCAGGACATCGGCGATGCCATCTGCGCGCCAGATCAATGTCAGCACACCATTCGATCGGAGGATGCGCCGCGCTGCATGCACCCAGGCATGCAGGGTCTCGTCCGTCGCCACATGCGCGGTGTGACGCGCCTGATCCGGCGAGCCGCGATGCCGCGCCGGATCGTTGAAGGGCGGATTCATCAGCACCACGTCGAAGCTGTCGGGCGACAGCCCGTTTGCCGCAAAGGCCGCGGCGTCGGCGGTGACATCGAGCAGGATGGTCTCGGCGGCAAGCGCATTCGCGGCGGCATTGGCGCGTGCGAGCTCGGCCAGCTCCGGATCGATCTCGACCAGGCTCAGCGCGATACCAGCGACGCGCCGGGCCAGCGCCAGCCCGGCCGTGCCGATACCGGCGCCGAAATCGACCACGCGGTCCCCGGGACGGGCCTCCGTCGCCGCTGCAAGCAAAATGGCGTCGTGCCCGGCTCTGTGGCCACTCCGCTTCTGCCTCAGGCGCAATTGCCCGCCGAGAAAGGCGTCCTCGGTAATATCTGCGGCCTCACTCATCGCCGCGCAGTTCGTGGCTGAGGCCGGCTTCGGTGAGGAGCTCCCTGGCCTCCTGGGCGTCGTCCTCGTGAACCAGGATCCGCCGCGGCAAAATGCCGAGCGAGCCCTCGATAATGCTCATGTTCTGGTCCAGCACCAGATGATGGATGTTGGCGCCGTCGAGCAGCGCGCCGATCGCCGACACCAGCACCATATCGTTGGTCCGAACCAGTTCACGCAAAACGCAGGTTTCCTTGCCTGAGAGGGGGCTAAAGCGGCAAATGTCAATGGTTCCGCGGGCCTTGCCGCATCCGCCGCCAGTTTCTATTGTCTTTCCGTCAGAATAGCCCCTCCGGGGCAAATATTGGAGACCGGCGTGGCCGTCATCGTACCTTTCGAAACTCCCGGCGCGTCGATCGAAGAGCTGGTTGCCCTTGTCGCCCCTGATATGGAGCGCGTCAACGCCACGATCCTGTCGCGGACCGGTTCGGACGTGACCATGATCCCGGAGGTCGCCAATCATCTGATCTCCTCCGGCGGCAAGCGGCTGCGGCCGATGCTGACGCTCGCCATGGCCAACCTCGCCGGCTACACCGGCGACGGCCATATCAAGCTCGCCGCCTCCGTCGAGTTCATGCATACCGCCACGCTGCTGCACGACGACGTCGTCGACGAGAGCGAGATGCGCCGCGGCAAGCTCTCAGCCCGCATGCTCTGGGGCAACGAGGCGAGCGTGCTGGTCGGCGACTTCCTGCTCGGCCAGGCCTTCCGCATGATGGTCGAGGTCGGCTCGCTCCGCGCGCTCGACATCCTCTCTGCGGCCGCCGCCACCATCGCCGAAGGCGAGGTGATGCAGCTGGCCGCCGCCAAGAACACCGCGACCACCGAGGACGAATATCTCGCCGTGATCCGCGGCAAGACCGCCGAGCTGTTTGCCGCGGCCTGCGAGGTCGGCCCTGTCATCGCCAACCGCCCCAAGGCCGAGCAGACCGCCTGCCGCTCGGTCGGCATGAATCTCGGCATCGCCTTCCAGCTCGTCGACGACGTGCTCGACTATGGCGGCAAGAGTGCAAAGCTCGGCAAGAACACCGGCGACGATTTCCGCGAGGGCAAGATCACTCTGCCCGTCGTGCTCGCCTTCCGCCGCGGCAACGACACCGAGCGCGCGTTCTGGATCCGGGCGCTGGAGCGCGGCGAGATCGGCGATAGCGACCTCGATCACGCCATCGGGCTCATGAACAAGCACCGCGCGCTCGAGGACACGCTCAGCCGCGCCCAGCACTACGGCGCCATGGCGGTGGACGCACTGGCGCTGTTCCCCGCCTCGCCGATGAAAAGCGCGCTGGAACAGGTGGTGGCGTTCTGTCTGGCACGGTCGCACTGAGCGACCCGCTTTCGATCTTTGCACGGCTATTAGTTCCGTCATCCTGAGGCGCGAGTGGCGCGATGCGTTGCGTCGCTCGTCGCGCAACTCGGGGTGACGCTCGGAATGACGGAGTATGGCGCGAAGCCGGCACTCGCCAATTCGCATTTCAAATCACAGTGACAGCTTTCCGGATGTGCGGCCCGCCCTTCGCCAGCGCTCGTGCGGCCTATCTAGTGACTTGCATTTTGCAAGTGACTCTCCTACCTTCCCGCCATGCAGCCCAAATCCCCATCGATCCTGGAATGCCCGGTCGGCCGTGCCGTGGAGACGGTCGGCGAATGGTGGAGCATCCTGATCCTGCGGGATGCGTTTCAGGGTGCGACGAAATTCGACGAGTTCTCGCAAAGCCTCGGCATTGCGCCGAACATCCTGTCGCGGCGGCTTGCCCATCTCACCGCATCGGGCATGTTCGTGCGCCGCCGCTATCAGGAGCGGCCGCCGCGTTACGAATATGTTCTGACCGACAAGGCGCGGGATTTCTTCCCGGTGATCGCTATGCTGCTCGCCTTCGGCAACAAGCATCTCGCGCCCAAAGGTGAATCCATTCTGCTGGCGAACCGGAGCGACGCTCGCCCGTTCGATCCGGTCGTTGTCGACGCTGCCGACATGCAGCCGATCACGCTCGCCAATACGGTCGTCGTCGCCGGTCCCCGCGCCAGCCGCGGCATGCGCAAGCGCATCGCTTCACTCAAGGCCATGAACCCGGCCGTCGCGCCGGCTGGAGAGTAACATGCGTCATATCGTCGTGACAGGAATGGGCGCGGTGTCGCCGCTCGGCTGCGGTGTCGAAACCTCCTGGCGCCGGCTGCTCGCCGGCCATAGCGGCCTGCGCCCGCTGCCCGAATGGGCGCAGGCGCTACCGGCGCGCATTGCCGGACTCGTGCCCGACAAGGCCGACGATGCCGATAGCGGCTTCGATCCCGCGCAGGCCGCCGCACCAAAAGACCAGCGCAAGATGGACCGCTTCATCCTGTTCGCGCTGCTCGCGGCCGCCGAGGCGATCGCGCAGGCGAAATGGACGCCGCAGGATGCTGCCGCGCTGGAGCGCACCGCGACGATCATCGCCTCCGGCGTCGGCGGTTTCCCTGCGATGGCGGAGGCGGTGCGCATCACCGAGCAGCGCGGCGTGCGCCGGCTCTCGCCGTTCACGATCCCCTCGTTCCTGGCCAATCTCGCCGCCGGCCAGGTCTCGATCAAATACGGCTACAAGGGCGCGCTCGGCACACCGGTCACCGCGTGCGCCGCCGGCGTGCAGGCGATCGGCGATGCCGCGCGCATGATCCGTGCCGGCGAAGTCGACATCGCGATCTGCGGCGGCGCGGAAGCCTGCATCGACATCGTCAGCCTCGGCGGCTTTGCGGCAGCGCGCGCGCTGTCGAGCGGGTTCAACGAGGAGCCGGCGCGCGCCTCGCGCCCGTTCGATCGGGACCGCGACGGCTTTGTGATGGGCGAAGGCGCCGGCATTCTTGTCATCGAGGAACTCGAACATGCGCTCGCGCGCGGCGCCACGCCGATCGCGGAGGTGATCGGATACGGCACGACGGCGGACGCCTACCACATGACATCAGGCCCGCCCGATGGCGACGGCGCGCGCCGCGCCATGGAGATCGCGCTCCGGCAGGCGAGCCTTGCGCCGGCGGATCTGCAGCACCTCAACGCCCACGCAACATCGACGCCCGCCGGCGACGAAAGCGAGCTTGGCGCCATTGCCGCGCTGTTCGGCCGCAATCGCGGCATCGCTGTCAGCGCGACCAAATCGGCCACCGGCCATCTGCTCGGCGCCGCCGGCGGCCTTGAGGCGATCTTCACCGTGCTTGCTTTGCGCGACCAGATCGCACCGCCGACGCTCAATCTCGAAAACCCTGATCAGGGCGCCGACGGCATCGACATCGTCGCCGGCGCCGCGCGAGCGATGCCGATGCAATACGCGATCTCCAACGGCTTCGGCTTCGGCGGGGTGAACGCCAGCGTGATCTTTCGCCGCATGGGCTAGACAACAGGCCTTGCAATCGTGGCACGCTTCGCTACGAAAACAGGATGATTGAAACGAATTTCTGGCTGTTCCTGGCTGCAGCCTGTCTCATTGCCGCCGTTCCCGGCCCCGGCATCTTCTACGTCGCGGCGCGGACCTTGTCGGAGGGGCGCGCCAGCGGTTTCGCCTCGACCGCGGGCACGGCGCTGGGCGGGCTGGTTCATGTCGTCGCGGGCAGCCTCGGCATCTCCGCAATCATCCTTGCTAGCGCCGAATTGTTCGCTGCCGTCAAATTCGTCGGCGCGCTCTATCTGGTCTGGCTCGGCATCAAGACTTTTCGCAGCGCCAGCCGGACACTGTCGCTCGACGGCGAAGCTCTCGGCGACAAGCGCGCGTTCCGCGACGGCGTGCTGGTCGAGGCGCTGAACCCGAAGACCGCCGCGTTCTTCCTCGCCTTCATTCCGCAGTTCCTCGATCCCGCGGGATCGAATCCCACGCTGCAATTCATCATGCTCGGCGCGATCTCGGTGGCGTTGAACACGCTCGCCGATGTCGTCGTGGTGCTGATGGCCTCGGCGACACGCACGCAGCTGATTGGACGGCCGCATCTGATGCGGCGTCTCACCCAGGGCTCCGGCGTCTTCATCGCCGGCCTTGGCCTGTCGCTGGCCCTGGTGCGGCGGCCGGCGAATGGATAGCGCCGCGATGCTCGCCCCGCAAAGCCGCACCTACGAGTCCCACGGCCTGCGGCTGCATTACGCCGATTGGGGCAATGAGAGAGCGCCACCTCTCATCCTCGTTCACGGCGGCCGCGATCACTGCCGCAGCTGGGACGTCATCGCCCGGTCGCTGCAACCGCATTTTCACGTGCTCGCACCCGACCTGCGCGGTCACGGCGATTCCGACTGGACCAAAGGCGGCAGCTACGCGCTGACCGAATATGTCTACGATCTCGCCCAGCTCATCCGCACCATCGCAGCGCCCGAGGTGACCCTCATCGGCCATTCGATGGGCGGCATGGTGAGTCTGATCTTTTCAGGGGCGTTTCCCGAGCAGGTGTCGAAGCTGGTCGTGCTCGACGGCGTGACCATGTTGCCGGACACGCCGAAGCCGCCGGCGCACGAGCGCATCGGCAAATGGATCGGCCAGCTCGACAAACTACACGACCGCACGCCGCGCCGCTATGCGACCCTCGAAGACGCAGCGGCGCAGATGGTGCTTCACAACAAACGTCTGTCCCGCGACCTCGCGCTGCATCTGGCCACGCACGGCGCGCGGCAGAACGAGGACGGCACCTATAGCTGGAAGTTCGATCCCTATCAGCGCGCCAGTGCGCCGCACCGGCTCTGGCCGGACGACCACGTCGCGCTGTGGTCGCGCATTACGTGCCCGACGCTGCTGCTGAATGCCGGCGAGAGCTTTCTCGCCGGTGCCAGAGCGGCGGGCCTGGAGCGCTACTTCCCGCAGGCGCGCATCGAGACCATCGCCGGGGCCGGGCACTGGCTGCAGCATGACAAACCGCAAGAGGTGCTGGGTGAGATCCGGCGGTTTCTCGGGCTGGCGGAGGACGGCGTGTGCTAGCTCCGCTGCCGTAGGGCGGGCAAAGCGAATCGTACCCACCACTTCGATCGCGTGAGTGGATGATGGTGGGCACGGCGCTTCGCGCCTTTGCCCACCCTACGGCACTGTCGCCGGCGAAATACCTAGCTCAACGTCCCCGCATGCACCCACCAGCCGGTGTGATCCCTGCGGATCTTCTCGGCCGCGGCATGCGTATCGGCGGGCGAGCCGTAGATCGCAAAGCACGTCGCGCCCGAGCCGGACATGCGGGCGAGCTTGACGCCGGCGGAGCCGCGCAAGGCCTCCAGCACGTCGCCGATCACAGGTTCGATACGCAGCGCAGGCTCTTCGAGATCGTTGACGACGGTTTCGAGAACGTCGACCCAATCGGCAATCGACCCGCCCTCCTCCGGCCAGGCCGGAGCTCCCAGAACCGAGGTGGCGCCGACCAGGAGCTCGCCGTTGCGCAGGCCCAGCTCCTGGAAGACATCCTTGGTGGCCACAGGCACGCGCGGATTGACCATCACGCAAGGCATGCTCGGCAGTGCGAGCGGCAGCAGCTGCTCGCCGACGCCGGTCATGTCGCAGGCGCGCGAGAGCAGGCACACCGGCACATCGGCGCCGGTCGCGAGCGCGACCTTCTGCAGGCGCGGATCGTCGAGCGACAAATTGTTGAGACGCGCCAAGAGCCGCAGCGCCGCTGCCGCATCAGCCGAGCCGCCACCGATACCGGCGGCAACCGGCAGCACCTTGTCGAGCGCGAAGGCGCCGAGCTTCAGGTTCGGCACCGCGTCGGCCAGAAGCCTGGCCGCCTTGAAGACGAGATTGTCCGCGGTATCGCCGCAAGCCGCGGCAAGCGGTCCGGTGGTGGCGAGCTTCAGCTCGCCGCCCGGCTCCAATGTCAGCCGATCGGCGCAATCGGCGAACGCGACCACACTTTCGAGATCATGATAGCCGTCGGCGCGACGGCCGACGACGCGAAGGCTGAGATTGACCTTCGCCCGTCCTTCTTCAATCAACGCCGGCATCGGCGACACGCCCCCAACTTCGCTTAAACTAGCCGCCCTTGCCGTCATCCTTCTTCTTTTCCGCCTGCGCGGCCGAAGAGTTCGAATTGTCGTCGGCGAGGCCATTGGCGATCTTGGCCTCGATCTTCGGCAGCTCTTCCGGCTCGGGCTTGAGATCGCGCGCGTGCGACCACTGGAATTTGGCTTCCAGCGTGCGGCCGACGCGCCAATAGGCGTCGCCGAGATGGTCGTTTATGGTGGGATCCTCGGGCTTGAGGTCGATCGCGCGCTCGAGGTTCTTCACCGCTTCTTCGTAGTTGCCGATGCGATAATAGGCCCAGCCCAGGGAATCGACGATGTAGCCGTCGTCGGGACGCTGCTCGACGGCGCGCTTGATCATCTTCATGCCTTCGTCGAGGTTCACGCCCTGGTCGATCCAGGAATAGCCGAGATAGTTGAGGACGTGCGGCTGATCGGGCTGGAGCTCGAGCGCTTTCTTCATGTCGGTCTCGGCCTTGGCCCACTGCTTGGAGCGCTCCTCGCAGATACCACGATAATAGTACCAGACGCTGTTGGCCTTGTCGTTGCCGGGCGGCAGCACGTCGACGCCTTGCGAATAGGTCGCGCCGCAGTCGCCGAACCTCTTGCGGCCGCGCTCGATGTTGCCGAGCGCCATGATGGCTTCGAGGTCCTTGGCATCCTCCGATGTCACGCCCTTGAGAATCTTGATCGCCTCGTCGGTGCGGTCGGCGGAATCCAGATCGATGGCAAGCTGGATCTGCGCGTTGCGCTTGAGCGGCGAGGTCGACGGCACGCGCTCATAAACCTTGATCGCCATCTGCGGCCGCTTCACGGACTCGTAGAGATCGGCGAGCGAGAGCAACGCCAGCGGATGGGTCGGCTGGAGGTAGAGCGAAAGCTGGAGATAGACCAGCGCCAGGTCCTCGCCGCCGCGGCGGGTCAGCGTGGCACCGATGCCGTAGAGCGCCTCGGCAGCGCCGGCCTGGGCGGTATCGGCGAGCGGCGGCATCTTCTTGCCGGCCTTGGTCTCGCGCAGGCCTTCCTGGACCAGCGGATGGCGCGCGAGCTTCTTGTCGAAGGCCTGATAGACGGTGGTCGCGGCGGCGGAATCCTTGTTGCGCGACAGCCAGCGCGCATAGGCCTCGGTCACGCGCAGCATGGAATCGTCGAGCTTGTAGGCGCGCTCGAAGCGGGTGCCGGCGTCCTTCTCCTTGCCGGAGAGCTCGAGGATCATGCCGGCGTGAAGGTCCTTGAACAGCGGGTACCATTCGGGACCTGCCAGCTTGTCGATGGTGGCGACACCGCCCTTGGCATCGCCCGCACCATAGGCGGCCCACCCCGACAGCAGCGTGGCGACGAGATCGGTGATCGGACCGCGGATCGACTGGTTGATGTTGGTCTGCGCGGCCGCGTACTTCTTCACCTTGAGATCATGCACGCCGACGACGAGACGCGCGACGCGGTTGGTCTTGTCGATGGTGAGGACGCGCTCGGCGAGCTTGACCGCTTCGTCGATGTCGCCGTCGGCGACCGACGAGATGAAGGCGCGGTCGAGCAGCTCGTTGTTCTTGGGATCGGTGCGCAGGGCCGAGCGGTAGAAGGCGGCGGCGGAGGCGGCGTCGCGCTCGACGCTGGCGTGGCGGGCGGCGAGATAGCTACCGGCACCGGTGAGCGACTTCAGATCGTTTCGGGTCGGAAACTGCGCCGCCGTGTTCTCCGGGTGATCCGGCGTCTGCGCCAGGACCCTGCCGGGGACGGTCGCGATCGCTGTGCCCATGAGGGCGATGGCGGCAACAGTCCAGCGGTTGAAACGATTTGAAAACATCAGGGCTCGCCTTGAGTTGGTAGTGCCTGGGTTTGCAGCAGAGGGCCGTATCGCATGCGAACGCGGCCGGTGGCATCGGGACCCGGAACCGTCCGGCGGACAATGCCGCTTTTGGCGCTTCGCCGCAAGGATTCGGGCCGGGCGATCCCCTCCGCACGCCTTAAATCAGCCAAGAGCGGTCCCAAGACGCTGCCAGTATGGCCTTATCGTGGCCGCGACCGGTGGCCGCAGCGGTGTCCTCACGCGAACGTGCGCCGGATCACCCTCGTGATCAGGTCCTTTTTGCTCGGCCGGCCCTACATCGCCTCGTAGTTCGGACCGCCACCACCCTCCGGAGGAACCCAGGTGATGTTACCGTTGGGGTCCTTCACGTCGCAGGTTTTGCAGTGGACGCAGTTCTGGGCGTTGATCTGGAAGCGCGGGCTCGAGCCCTCCTCGACCCATTCATAGACGCCGGCCGGGCAATAACGATTCGAGGGACCGGCGAACACGTCGTGCTCGGAGGTCTTTTGCAGGTTCATGTCGGTAACCTTGAGATGGACCGGCTGGTCCTCCTCATGATTGGTGTTGGACAGGAACACCGAGGACAGCTTGTCGAAGGAGATCTTGCCGTCCGGCTTCGGATAGTTCTTGGGCGCGTGGCTCTTGGCCGGATCGAGCGTGGCGCGGTCCGGCTTGGCGTGCGACAGCGTTCCGAACAGCGAAGCGCCAAACAGCGTGTTGCACCACATGTCGATACCGCCGAGCGCGACGCCCAGCACGGTGCCGAACTTCGACCACAGCGGCTTGACGTTGCGGACCAGGAACAGATCCTTGCCGACCGACGACGAGCGCCACGCATTTTCGTATTCGACGAGTTCGTCATTGGCGCGATCGGCGGCCAGCGCCGCCGCGACATGTTCAGCCGCGAGCATGCCGGTGCCCATCGCATTGTGCACGCCCTTGATGCGCGGCACGTTGACGAAGCCGGCCGCGCAGCCGATCAGCGCGCCGCCGGGGAAGCTCAGCCGCGGCACCGACTGGTAGCCGCCCTCGGTAATGGCGCGCGCGCCATAGGCGAGACGCTTGCCGCCTTCAAAGGTGCCGCGGATCGAAGGATGGGTCTTGAAGCGCTGGAATTCGTCGAACGGCGACAGGTACGGATCGTCGTAGTTCAGATGCACGACGAAGCCGACGGCGACGAGGTTGTCGTCGTAATGATAGAGGAACGAGCCGCCGCCGGTCTTCAGGTCGAGCGGCCAGCCGAAGGAATGCTGGATCATGCCCTTCTGGTGCTTGGCGGGATCGATCTGCCAGACTTCCTTGAGGCCGATGCCGAACTTCGCCGGCTCGCTCTTGGAATCGAGCGCGAACTTGGCAATGAGCTGCTTGGTCAGGCTGCCGCGGGCGCCTTCGGCGAACAGCGTGTACTTGCCGAGCAATTCCATACCACGGGTGAAGGAGTCCTTCGGCTTGCCGTCCCGGCCGATGCCCATGTCGCCAGTGGCAATGCCCTTGACGTTGCCGGCGTCGTCATAGAGCACCTCGGCCGCAGCAAAGCCCGGATAGATCTCGACGCCGAGCGCTTCGGCCTTGCGCGCCAGCCAGCGGCAGACATTGCCGAGCGAGCCGATGTAGCAGTGATGATTGTCCATCAGCGGCGGCATCATGAAGTTCGGCAGCTTGATCGCGCCGCCGCCCGTCATCCAGTAGAAGCGGTCGTCCTTGACCTGCGTCTTGAGCGGGCAGTCGGAATCCTCGCGCCAGTCCGGGATCAGCTTGTCGAGCCCGGCAGGATCGATCACGGCACCGGAAAGAATATGCGCGCCGACCTCCGAGCCCTTCTCCACCACGACGACGTTGAGATCGGCGCTGAGCTGCTTCAGCCGGATCGCAGCCGACAGGCCCGAGGGGCCGGCGCCGACGATGACGACGTCGAATTCCATGGATTCGCGCGGGGGAAGTTCTTCGGTGCTCATCTGATCTCAGCCCTTGAGACGGTCCTTGGTCATTTGCGCCCTCTTGTTTCCGATTTTTCCGGGTAGGACAACCACGGAAATGCGTTTCGCCGGGGTGCAAGGGGGGTGCAAGGCGCCCTAAACTGAACTAATAGTCAGACTTTCCCATGATACCCGAACCCGCACCCACCGTCCGCGAGCTTCTCGCCTTCTATCTGGAGGCCGGGGTCGATTGCGCGCTCGCGGAGGAACCGATCGACCGCCTGGCGGAATTGGATGCCCCGCCGCCTGCCCCGCGCGCGGCACCTCCGATCGAGGCACCTCGTCCTGTCGCCGCCCCGGCGGTGATGCGCGGCGAGGCCGCACCGGCGCCGGACGTCGCGATTGCCTCCGCACGCGAGGCCGCGCGCACTGCGCCGACGCTGGAAGCGCTGCGCGAGCTGATGCAGAGCTTCGAGGGCTGCGCGCTGAAGCACACCGCGACGCGATTGGTATTTGCCGACGGCAATCCGCAGGCGCGCATCATGTTCGTCGGCGAGGCGCCGGGCCGCGACGAGGACATCGAGGGTCTGCCCTTCGTCGGGCGCAGCGGAAAGCTGCTCGATTTGATGATAGGAGCAATAGGCCTCAACCGCACCACCGCCTACATCGCCAACGTCATTCCCTGGCGGCCGCCCGGCAATCGCACGCCGACGCCGCAGGAGACGCAGATCTGCCTGCCCTTCATCCAGCGCCAGATCGAACTGGTGAATCCCGACGTGCTGGTGACGCTCGGCAATCCCTCGACGCAGACGCTGCTCGGAACACGCGAAGGCATCATGCGCACCCGCGGGCGCTGGTTCGACTACGAGACGGGGGCGCGCACCATCCGCGCGCTGCCGACGTTCCATCCGGCCTATCTGCTCCGCTCGCCGTCCTACAAGCGGCTGGCCTGGCAGGATCTGCGCGCGATCGCCAAGGTGCTGGCGGGCTAGCGAGCTCTCGTAGGGTGGGCAAAGCGAAGCGTGCCCACCACCTCTATCATGGCGGCGGATAAAGTTGACGTGGGCACGGCGCTTTGCGCCTTTGCCCACCCTACGATTTCTGCGTCCGGGGCACGAGACCTATCCTACGTCCCCTTCGGCCGCACGATGGCCCAGCCGACGCGCAGGAGCTGCTGACGACCGGTCACCAGCCATTCGAAGGCGCGCGGGACTTCCGGGACGATGCCGGGAAAGCGTTTGAGGATATCCGGCGGGGGCGTGCCGGCGGTATCGGAGGCGCGCCAGACCACGACGCCGCCGGTCTCGCTGAATTTTGCCTGATTGATCCACGGCGTGCGCGCAGGGTCGGCGTCGATGAAGAGATGCGGCCGGCCGGAATGCAGCGTGATCAGGCTCGCAAGCGAGGTCTCGCCGGCCACCGCACGCAGGCGATGGTTGGTGCGGCGGGCAAAGCTCTCGTCGAAGAAGTCCGAGATCGCGCGCGCCGGCATCGAGGTCGCGATCTCGTTCGTGCCGGTCCAAGGCAGCAGCAGGACGGCGAGCACGACGCCGACGGCCGGCGCCACGGCGGCGGCGGCCCAGACCGTCCGCAGCATCCGCGTACGGCGCATCGCGATGAGATCGCCGGCTGCGACCACCACGGCAAGCCCGGACACAACCAGCACGACGCCGGCGCCGCCGACGACGGAGTCGAGCCCGAGCAGGCCGGAGATGAGCACCGCCCCCAGCGCAGGCGCCAGCGCGAAGAAATAGACGAAGTTGCGCGCCAGCGGCTCGACCGGCGGCCGATAGATGATCGGCGGCTCCTCGCCCTTGCCGGCGAACAGGCCGGTGTTGAGGAAGGTCAGCGCCGGGATCGCGGCCGCCCCGAGCACAAGGCCGCCGAACAGCCAGGCCGCATGCAGGGCGCGGGCATTCAGCTCCGCAACTTGCGGCAGGGCCGGCATCACGAGAGTCTCGGCGCGCATCAGCCAGACCGCATAGGGCAGCGCCAGCACCGCGACGACAACAAGCGCGAACAGCGGATCGAGCGCGCGCAGCGTCCGGCGGCCGCCAGCAGTCAAGACCGCGAAGACGACGAGCAGCAGCAACAGGAAGATCGCCGCGGGCGTCGTCAGCAGCAAGAGACCGGCCTCGATCGACCAGGCGAACCAGGCATTGCCGCGGCGCTGGCCTATGATCTGCCAGGAGTGCAGCAGCAGCAGCGCCCAGAGCGGCCGGGCCAGGACGAGCGGGCCGAAGTCGAGCGCCGACGAGGAGAACGCGAGCACCGTCATGGTCAAGAGCACGGCGAGCACCGCCTGCTGCGAGCCGACCACGGCGCGGGACAGATGATAGAGCGCAATGAACGTCGCGATCTCGCAGAGCTCGGCGAGTACATAGACGCCGAACATGTGGCCGCCGGCGGCGCGATAGGCGATGTCGGCGAGCCAGACCGGCAAGGGCGGACCGAGATCGGTGCCGACCTGGTATTCGCGTCCGAAAGCCAGGAGCGTCGCAAGGCTGCCGGGCGGGCTGCGGTAGAACACCAGCGCCACGAACAGCCACATCGCGGCCTGCAGCAGCACGGCGATCCAGACGATCAGCCGCGGCCGGGCGCGAATGAGCTCGATGACCAGGGAGGTAAACCGCATGCAACGTCCGAAAGATGCAGCCAACCCGTCCAGCCGGCCCTATTCGCTCACGTGTACTTTGATAAGGGGCGTCACGCGTTGTGGCAACTTCGGTCTGCTCGTCATGCCGGGCTTGTCCCGCCTGCGCGGCCGAAGCCGCTCCGGCGCGGCCCGGGCATCCACCTTCTTCGCACCACTTGGCAAAGCGTGGATGGCCGGGTCAAGCCCGGCCATGACGATGCAGAGGCTGTAGGGCTAACTCTAGAGATTGGCCGACGCGTCGATCTCGACGCTGGCTTCCACCGGCACCTCGACCTCGGGGACCGTAAACAAGTCCTGCACCGGCTCGACCGTCCACGGCATGTGCTTGGCACGCGCGGCGGCGACCGGGGCAAAGAAGCGGCGGTGATGAACGGAGGGGCCGAGGCGGTCGAGCGCGTCGAGGTGCTCGGGGACGGCGTAGCCCTTGTGCTGCTCGAAGCCGTAGCCGGGGCAGTCCTGCGCCAGCGCGCACATCAAGCGGTCGCGCGTCACCTTGGCGATGATGGAGGCCGCCGCGATCGACAGCACGATGCCATCGCCGCCGATCACGGCCTCACAGTCGCATTCCGTGTCGAGCCGGTCGCGGCCGTCGACGAAGACGTGCCTCGGCGCCTCCGGCAGTGCCACCACGGCGCGCTTCAGCGCCCACAATGAGGCGCGCAATATATTGTCGCGGTCGATTCGCGAGGGCGAGGCGACGGCGACCGAGACCTGGGCGGTGGCGCAGATCTTGTCGAACAGTTTTTCGCGCTCCTCGGCGGTCAGGCGCTTGGAATCGTCGATGCCGCGCGGGATCCGGTCGGGGTCGAGAATCACGGCCGCGGCTACCACGGGGCCGGCGAGCGGCCCGCGGCCGGCCTCGTCGCAGCCAGCGACCGGCCAGACACCGCGTTTGATCAGCGCGCGCTCGCGCCGGAAGCTCGGCGGTGCGACTGCGATGATGCCTTTCTTGCCTGCCGGAACGGTCGTTGTTTTGGTCGCAGGCGCTTTGCCGGCCTTGGCGGGCGCTGCCTTCTTCGCAGCGTCCTTCTTTGGCGCGTCTTTGGCCGGTGTCTTGGCGGACTTGTCCCGAATCATGGCGGGGATCGTGCGCAAGCGGCCCGGCCGGCGCAACCGGGAACCCCGCGCAATTCCCGTTATTCAGGCCGCCCTATTCCGCCAGGTGCACCCGCCGGTCCTCGCCGACCTCGATGCCGGGTGCGACCACGACCTCCCAGGGATGGCCGTCAGGATCGGCAAAATAACCGGAATAGCCGCCATAATCGGTCTCATGCGCGGCCTTCACGAGCTTTGCCCCCTTGCCGAGGGCAAAGGCCAGCACTGCATCGACCTCCTCTCGGGTCCGACAGTTCCAGGCGATCGTGATGCCGCGGAAGGTCGATGGCCTCGGCTGGTCCGGCAACGCCGCGTCGGCCGAGAGCTGATCCCAGGGATACAGCGCGAGCACCGGACCACCGGTATCGTAGAAAGCGACGGCCTCGCCGGTCGCCTTTAGCCGGCGCGAAAAACCGAGCGCGTCGTAAAAAGCGATGCTGGCGCGGATATCGCTGACGCCGAGCGTGATGACAGTGAGCCGCGGCACCGGCGAGTGAAGTTCCTTGACCATGCGACGCCTCTTCCACTTCCCGATCAGAACAGGCTGAGCTGATCGCCGTTCCGCTTCGGCCGGGCAAAGTGATCGGTCGTCAGCTTGGAGCGCCGCTTGTTGAGGCCGAGCCTGTCGCAGGCGATCTCGAAGCGGCGGCCGATGGTCCAGGCCATTGGTCCGGTGCCCTTCATCCGCTCGCCCCATTTCGCATCGTAGTCGCGGCCGCCGCGCATGTCGCGGATCAGGGTGAAGACGTGGCGATAGCGATCGGGGTAGTTTGCCATCAGCCATTCGCGGAAGAGATCGCGCACCTCCAGCGGCAGCCGCAGCAGCACATAGGAGGCTTCCTTGACGCCGGCATGGGCGGCAGCATCGAGGATGCGCTCGATCTCGGAATCGTTCAGCGCGGGGATCACGGGCGCGACCATCACGGTGGTCGGGATGCCGGCGTCCGAGAGCTGCTTCAGCGCCTCCAGCCGCTTCGGCGGCGTCGAGGCGCGCGGCTCCATGGTGCGCGCGAGCTTCGGATCGAGCGAGGTGACCGAGATCGCGACCTTGGCGAGGTTGCGCTTGGCCATCCGCGCGAGAATGTCGATGTCGCGCACCACCAGCGCCGACTTGGTAACGATGCCGACGGGATGGCCGGCACGCTCGAGAACCTCGAGGATGCCGCGCATGATTTTGCGCTCGCGCTCGATCGGCTGATAGGGATCGGTGTTGGTGCCGATCGCGATCATCCGGGGCTCATAGCCGGTCGCGGCGAGCTCTTTCTCCAGCAGCGCCGGCGCCTCGGGCTTGACGAACAGTTTTGACTCGAAGTCGAGCCCCGGCGACAGGCCGAGATAGGCATGGGTCGGCCGCGCGAAGCAATAAACGCAGCCATGCTCACAGCCGCGATAGGGATTGATCGAGCGATCGAAGCCGATATCGGGGGAGTCGTTGCGGGTGATCACCTTGCGCGAGGTGTCGACGCCGACACTGGTCTTGAACGGCGGCAGCTCTTCCAGGCTCTGCCAGCCGTCGTCGAAAGCGACGCGCGCCTCGGCCTCATAGCGGCCGCTGGCATTCGACTGTGCGCCCCGCCCTCGCCTGCGCGCGCGGTCGATGGCGACGCCAAGTTCTGGAAAGTCAGAGTCCACACCCGCCGGCTCGGAGGGCGCCTTGACCGGCGGGTGTTTGAGAGCATGAGAGGATGCTGCTGGACTCATGAAGCCAAGATAGCACGACAACGGAACAAATCAAGAACACAAACAAAAAATGGGAAAACAACCCCATGCACAGTAGCCGCCCAAATTTCGGGCGCGGTCCTTTGACCTCACGCAACACGCCGGTCGCAACGATTTCGTTTGATGCCGGCCAGGGATCAATCGTCGCGGAACAATGTTGGTGACGATCGCCGGGTGAAGGTCAACAGGAACATGACAAATCAACAACAGTCGGCCGCGGCAAGCAGCAACCTCGACCTCCTCGATCGCTACTGGCGCGCGGCAAACTACCTCTCTGTCGGGCAAATCTACCTGCTCGACAATCCGCTGCTGCGCGAGCCTTTGCGGGCCGAGCACATCAAGCCGCGCTTGCTCGGCCATTGGGGCACGACGCCCGGTCTGAACTTCATCTACGCCCATCTCAACCGGGTCATCCGCGCGCTCGATACCAGCGTGCTCTATATCTGCGGTCCCGGCCATGGCGGGCCGGGCATGGTCGCCAACACCTATCTGGAAGGCAGCTACAGCGAGATCTATCCCGACATCGCGCGCGACACGGACGGATTGCGCAAGCTGTTCAGGCAGTTCTCCTTTCCCGGCGGCATTCCGAGCCACGCGGCGCCGGAAACGCCGGGCTCGATCCACGAAGGCGGCGAGCTCGGTTACGCGCTGGTGCACGCCTATGGTGCGGCGCTGGACAATCCTGATTTGATCGTGGCTTGCGTGGTCGGTGACGGCGAAGCGGAAACCGGTCCGCTCGCGGCCTCCTGGCACTCCAACAAGTTCCTGAACCCCGCCCATGACGGCGCAGTGCTGCCGATCCTGCATCTGAACGGCTACAAGATCGCCAATCCGACCGTGCTCGGGCGGATGCGGGACGAGGAGATCCGCGATCTCTTCCGCGGATTCGGCCACGAGCCGCTGTTCGTCGAGGGTGATGATCCCAAATTGATGCACCAGGCCATGGCGGACGCGCTCGACGTCGCGCTCGCCAGCATCCGCTCGATCCAGCAGCACGCCCGCGACGGCCGCGAGGCCGTCGAGCGGCCGCGCTGGCCGATGATCGTGCTGCGCAGCCCGAAAGGCTGGACCGGCCCGAGAGAGGTCGACGGCAAGAAGGTCGAAGGTTTTTGGCGCGCGCATCAAGTCCCGGTGGCGGGCTGCCGCGAGAACCCGGCGCACCTGAGAGTGCTCGAAGACTGGATGCGCAGCTACGAGCCGGAAAAGCTGTTCGACCAGAGCGGCGCGCTCGTTCCAGAACTTCAGGCGCTCGCGCCCGAAGGCATTCGCCGCATGGGCGCCAATCCGCATGCCAATGGCGGGCTGCTCAAGAAGGAGCTGAAGCTGCCGGACTTCCGCAGCTTCGCTGTCGAAGTGCCGCAGCCCGGCGGCGTCATCGCCGAGGCGACGCGCGAGCTCGGCAAATTCCTGCGCGACGTCATCCGCCTCAACGCGAAAGAGCGCAATTTCCGCATCATGGGTCCGGACGAGACCGCGTCAAACCGTCTGGACGCCGTGTTCGAGGCGACCGAGCGGGTCTGGATGGAGCCGATCGAGCCTTACGACGTGCATCTGGCGCAAGACGGCCGCGTCATGGAAGTCTTGAGCGAGCATCTCTGCCAGGGCTGGCTCGAGGGCTATCTGCTCACCGGACGTCACGGGTTCTTCTCCTGCTACGAGGCCTTCATCCACATCGTGGATTCCATGTTCAACCAGCATGCCAAATGGCTGAAGGTCACGCGCGATCTGCCGTGGCGGCGCCCGATCGCCTCGCTCAACTATCTCCTGACCTCGCATGTCTGGCGGCAGGACCATAACGGCTTCAGCCATCAGGACCCCGGCTTCGTCGATCTTGTCGCCAACAAGAAGGCCGATATCGTTCGCATCTATTTCCCGCCCGATGCCAACACCCTGCTGTGGATCGCAGATCACTGCCTGCGGACCTATAACCGCATCAACGTCATCGTCGCCGGCAAGCAGCCCGCGCCGCAATGGCTCTCGATGCAGGAAGCAGCCACGCATTGCGATGCCGGCATCGGCATCTGGACCTGGGCGGGGACAGAAGATGCAACGGGCGAGCCGGATGTCGTGATGGCCTGCGCCGGCGACGTGCCGACGCTCGAGACGCTCGCTGCCGTCGACCTCTTGCGCAAGGCGCTGCCGGATTTGAAGATCCGGGTCGTCAACGTCGTCGACCTCATGACGCTGCAACCGAGGGATCAGCATCCGCACGGCCTATCCGACCGCGACTTCGACAGCCTGTTCACGCGCGACAAGCCCGTCATCTTCGCCTATCACGGCTATCCCTACCTGATCCACCGCCTGACCTATAACCGCACCAACCATGCCGGCATGCATGTGCGCGGCTTTGCCGAGGAAGGCACCACGACGACGCCGTTCGACATGGTCGTGCTCAACGAGCTCGACCGCTACCATCTCGCGATCGAGGCGATCGAACGCGTACCCGGGCTCGCGGCCAAGGCTGCACAGGCGAAGCAGCAATTCCGCGACAAGCTGATCGAGCATTCGCGCTACGTGCGCGAGCACGGCGAGGACATGCCCGATGTCCAGGGATGGGTCTGGCCCAATAGCTCCGGCGGCAACACCCCCGCCGAAGCCGGCGATTAGCCATGCCGGACACGGTCCTCGTCCTCAACTCGGGATCGTCGAGCATCAAGTTTGGCCTGTTCGAGATCTCGGCTGTTGAACCCAGCCTGCTCTGCAAGGGGCTGCTCGACGAGCACGAGGCAAAGCCCCGGCTGGTGGTGAAGAGCCCCGCGGGCGAAGACCTGTTCGAGACGCGGACAGAGGCGCCGGACGCCGACGGCGGCCATCTGTTCGCCGATGTGCTCGCCTTCATCGAGGACCGGTTCGGCGAACATCATCTGCATCTGCGCGCCGTCGGCCATCGCATCGTTCATGGCGGGCCGGACTATTCAGGCCCGGTCGCGCTGACGGACGACGTCGTCGCGAAGCTGGAGGCATTGACGCCGCTGGCGCCGCTGCACCAGCCGCGGTGCCTCGCGCCAATTCGCGCGCTCGCGGCGATCCGGCCAGCGCTGAGGCAGATCGCGTGCCTCGATACGGCGTTCCATCACGGCCTGGCGCCGCCGGCGAGCCGCTTCGCCATTCCGAGGCGCTACGAGGAACGAGGCGTGCGACGCTACGGATTTCACGGCCTCTCCTTCGAATATGTCGCAGGACGCCTCGCCGAGATTGCGCCGGAGCTCGTCGCCAAGCGTACCGTCATCGCGCATCTCGGCAACGGCGCCAGCCTGTGCGCGTTGCGCAACGGCCGCAGCGTCGACACCACCATGGGACTGACGCCGCTCGACGGCCTCGTGATGGGCACACGCTGCGGCACGATCGATCCCGGCGTGCTGCTCTATCTGCAACAACACGAAAAGATGTCGATCGAGGATGTCCAGCACCTGCTCTATCATCAGTCGGGCCTCTTCGGCGTCTCCGGCATCTCCGCGGACATGCGCACGCTGCTTGCGAGCGGCGAGATTGCCGCGCGAGACGCGGTCGATCTCTTCACCTTACGCGCGGCGCAGCAGGTCGCGATGATGGCGACCACGCTTGGCGGCCTCGATTGTCTGGTCTTCACCGGCGGCATCGGCGAGCACGCCAAGGAGATCCGCAGCGCGATCGGCGAACGTCTCGGCTGGCTCGGCGTGCGCATCGACGCGGCGGCGAACGAGGAGGCACGTGAGCGGATCAGCGCTGGCGACAGTGCGGCGGAGGTGTTCGTCATTCCGACGAACGAGGAACTGGCGATCGCGCGCCACTGTGCAGCGGTGCTGCGAACGATGAGGAATCCAGCCAACTAGAGCGAGATGCGATATACGATTGGCCGCCGCCCCCTCCCGCTGCCACCTTGCATTATGCCATCATAGGGCCTGCGATTCGCTAGGAGATTGCGGGAAGCCACCGATGTTGACCGATATTTTTGCTCATCGTTACGCACAGCCCATCATGTGGGAAACATTTTTCGAGCAGCAGCGCCGCCTCCTCGTGCAAGGTTACCAGCTGTTGAATGACCTTTGCCCCTATTTTGTGGATGGCAAAACGGACAAATATGGGAAGGACTTTTGGACGCGGATACACGATTTGCTTGCGCGAGAGCTTGGACTGAAGGAGCTATCTCCGCAGTTCTGGGGCTTCTACAACAAGCAAGATCAATGGCAGAGCGGTCGTTACAATACGGCGCAGATGTGCGAGACGTGGATGTTGACACCTTTCGACGGCAAGATATCCGCTGATCGCTTCGTCAAGGAGCGCCTCAGCTTAGTCGAAATTGGTTTCCGTGAGCATGAGAATTTCGTAGCGGGACTGAACGCTAAACTTGTAGGCAGCATTGCAGCCGCTGAGCAGCTCGACCAGTTCCGCATAGGCGGCCTCCGGATACCCGGCAGCAGCGCCAATGGGGTGCGAGCGGCAAACGCCACTATGAATGCTAAATTTCAGATGGCAGTTAGTGAGCTGAATGCCCGCTTTCGCCAAGCGGAGTGCCAATTGCACTACCATAACGGCTACATTCAAGTCTCTGAGGATCAAACGATCGCGCAGGAAGTTGAGACACCTTTCTGGAAGCTTGTGGCAGAGGCGAAATGGCACAACGTCGACCACGATATGAAGGAGGCCATCGATCTGCGCGATACGGGCGGCCGCGACCCTGCCCTCTATGCAGCCCGTTCACTGGAAAGCACCATCAAGATCATTTCAGACGAAAAGCAGCTGACCACAGGCAAAGAAAAAGGCGCTGCCAACTATATTGATAACCTGATGGGCGCGAAATTCACCGAAGTCTGGGAGATGGAGGCCCTAAAGCACTTCTTTGCGAAGGTCCGCAATCCATTTGGGCACGGCCCTGGCGCAGCGCCGATGCCGGGCCTTACTGACGAGCAAACCAACTGGGCCATTGAGAATGCAATGATCTGGATTAAGAGCCTTATTCGCAGGATGTGACCGAGAGCCAACCTCATCGGTGTCGAAGTTGAAGAGAAGTTCTACGGCCCCGATGAATAGGAGCCGCCCCGGCATTAGTCGATATTGCAAACTCACATGGTTTTATCCAGAAGTCGTTGTTCGGTTCGAATTTCCCATTGGGATCTAAAAGTTCGAGTCCATCTCATTGGGAAGCCAGGCGGTGCGGGTCAGCCGTGAGGATATGACTGGCGCTCTCTTCGGTAGAGGCACGGCAAGCTGAGCCACTACGCCGTTCACAGCCGAGCATGCGGAGGCAGACCCCTCGCCCCAGTGAGCCTGCGTCCACCAGCGGTGTTGCCCTCTCCACAAGGGGAGAGAGGGCACAGCAGTGCGCATCTCGCCCGTAGGCCGACAGCTAATGCGTCCCAGTCAGGATCTGAAAACACCCGATCGCGACCTCGATCACGATCAGCACCACGACCGCGATCTCCAGGCGGAGCGAGCGCTGGGTGTCGATGATGTCGGTCAGCGCGTTGGCGGTCTCCGACACCGCGGTGAGCTTGCGCTCGAGCGTGTCGAGGCGTTCTTTCAGCTCGTACTCGTCCTCGAGGCGGGAATAGAGCCGGTCGAGCTCGGGCTTCTCCCAGAGCACGTCGGGCTTCTCGGCGATCGCGACGCGCCCGGCGACGCGCTGCTGCACCAGCAGTGCATTGCCGATCAGTTGCAGGATGCCCTTGCGACGGCGCGGCGTGCGGCCGTGTTCGGCGAGCTCCCGCGCAAACGGCTCGATCACATCGAAGACCGCGGCGACGCGGCGCTCATCGCGCGCCAGCGACGTGCTTTTGGCGAGCGCGTCCGCAACCAGCAGCAGCCGGTCGTCGGAGAACTTTGCGAGGCAGATCGGCCCGCCCGGCTGGATCGCTTCAGTGCTTTCATCCTTACAGAGCTGTGCCTGCGCAATCTCTTCCTCATACGGGCTGAGCTCGCCGATCACCCGCGGCTTCAGGCTGTCGATCAGCACTTTCTCCTCGGAAGGAAGCAGCCCGATCAGCACCACGACGCCGTAGCGGAAGATCACGGCAAGGCCGGCATGGACGCGGAAGGCGGCGGGCGTCGACGAGACCAGCGTGCCGATCTCGAGACCGGCGGCGTTGATGCGGTCGCCCAGCATCAGCGCGCGGATCCGCAAGGTCGGCACTGCCTCCGGCTTCGGCGATGTCGACGCCGTGCCAACAGCGAGTTGATCGGCGTTCACAGGAAGCCTCCGCCGGCGCCAAAGTCACACATTTCCCGTTCGAACCTTTCTTGCAGGGCGCCCCGTCCCTGCAGGAGCCGGCTACCCGTGCGCCGCGCAATGTCGCCGTAAAACTCCGGATTAATACCCCCGGGACGAGCTTGAGCCGAAACATTCGGCAACGTTGCCAACCCGCGCGCGACACATTTGGCTGCGAGGACTGGCTGCAGTTTACCATCGCACGCCGAAGCGCGGCCGGAAAGTTGCACTCGGCAACGCCACGTGTTTATGACAACATCATAACAAGCTACGCTTCTCCCGAAGTGCAGACATTGAAGCCTCAATCATGCTGAGCGTCATCATTCCGACCGAAGGCGTCGAGCAGACCGCGGTGGCGACTCTGGCCGCGCTGGTCCCCGGGGCCGCCGCCGGCGTCATCCGCGAGGTGCTTCTGGTCGACGGCACCCGCAACGGCGTCATCGAGCGGGTTGCCGACGTCGCAGGCTGCCGTTTCGTCGGCTTCGAGGGATCCTCGCAAGGCGCCGCGCTCGCGGCCGGCGCGCTCCAGGCCCGCTCGCCGTGGCTGATGTTCCTGCCCGCAGGCGCCGTGCTCGAAACCGGCTGGATCGAGGAAACCACCCAGTTCATCCAAGCCGTCGCGACCAGCGGACGGGACCGTGCTGCCGTGTTCCGCTATGCCCGCTCGCCTTACGCCGATACCGGATTGCGCGACATCCTCCGGGCCGTGGTGCGCAGGGTGATCGGCCCGCTCGGCGATCAGGGCCTTTTGATTGCGCGTGATCACTACGACCGGATCGGCGGCTACCCGCCGCAGGCCCGCCGGTCCGAGGCACGGCTGCTCCGCCGGCTCGGCCGTTCGTCCCGGACCGTGCTGCGCAGCCAGATCGTCATGGTCGGCTGAAGTCACCTGATACTTGCCAAAGTCAAATAATTATTTGACAATGGCAAATATCGAGGTGCCGTCATGCCATCAAGCTCTTCCCCATCAGCCCTTGCGATCGAACAGGTCGCCGACGATCGCATCGCGGCGGTCCGCGCCTTCAACCGCTTCTATACCCGCAAGCTCGGTGTGCTCGACCAGCATCTTGGAAAGAGTCCGTTCTCGCTCAGCGAGGCCCGCGTGCTCTACGAACTCGCGCATCGCGACGAACTGGCGGCAAAGGAGATCGGGAACGAGCTTGGTCTCGACCCCGGCTATCTCAGCCGCATCGTGCAAAGCTTCGACGAAAAGGGCCTGATCACGCGCAGGCCCCTGCCCGCCGATCGCCGGCAATACCAGCTCAGCCTCACCGCCAAGGGCCGCCAGACCTACGCCAAGCTGAACCTGAGCTCGCAAAACGAGGTCGCCGCAATGCTGGCTCAGCTTTCGGCCAGCAATGCAACGCGGCTCACGCAGGCCATGGCGACCATCGAGGCCGTGCTGGAGCAACGTCGAACCCAGCCTGCGGCCTTCATGCTGCGCAGCCACCGCGTCGGCGACATGGGCTGGGTCATCTCCAAGCAGGCCGCCGCCTATGCCGCGGACTACAACTGGGACATCAGCTACGAAGCGCTGGTCGCCGAGATCTGCGCACAGTTCATCAAGAATTACGATGCCGCGCGCGAACACTGCTGGATCGCGGAAGTGGGCGGCGAGCCGGTCGGCTCGATCTTCCTGGTCAAGGCCACCGACGAGATCGCCAAGCTGCGCCTGTTGCAGGTGGAGAAGAAAGCGCGCGGGCTCGGTGTCGGCCGCGCGCTGGTCGAGCAATGCATCCAGGGTGCACGCGAGCGGGGCTACAGCAGGATGACGCTGTGGACGCAAAGCATCCTGGTCGCCGCACGCGGCATCTATCAAAGTGCAGGCTTCAAGCTCGTGAAGGAAGAAAAGCACCACAGCTTCGGTGCCGATCTGGTCGGCGAGACCTGGGAGCGGGATCTCTGATTTTGCGACGAGCGCGATGCGCATGAATGTGCCCTCGCCCGTTGTGGGAGAGGGCAGCGACGCCGGCAGACACAGGCTCACTTGGGTGAGGGGTGTGTCTCAGCGTATTCCGTGCGGATAGATACCCCTCATCCGGCGCTTCGCGCCACCTTCTCCCACAAGGGGAGAAGGGAGAAAGCAATCACACCGTTGCGCCTTGCGCCTTCGGCCGGCGCAGATGCTCGTCCAGCCGCGGCATGATCTCGACGAAATTGCAGGGGCGCGTGCGGTAGTCGAGCTGAGCGGCCAGGATGCCGTCCCAGCCATCGCGGCAGGCACCGGGGGAGCCTGGCAGGCAGAAGATGTAGGTCGCACCCGCGACGCCGGCGGTGGCGCGGCTCTGGATCGTCGACGTGCCGATCTTGGCGTGGCTCAGCATGTGGAACGCGATGGAAAATCCGTCCATGCGCTTTTCGAACAGCGGTTCGATCGCCTCCGGCGTGACGTCGCGCCCGGTGAAGCCGGTGCCGCCGGTGGTGATGACGACGTCGATGCCGGCATCCGCGATCCAGCGGCGAACGACGGCGCGGATCGCCTCGACATCGTCGGTGACGATCTCGCGGGCGGCGAGGCGATGGCCGGCGGCGGCAAGGCGGTCGGCGAGCGTCTGGCCGGACTTGTCATCCGCGAGCGCGCGGGTGTCGGACACGGTGAGCACCGCGATGTCGAGCGGGATGAACTGTTTTGCTTCGTCGATGGAGGCCATTGCTCGCTCCTATTTCCCCAATCACCGCCGTCATCCTGAGGTGCGCGCCGTGCGGTGCAAGCGCACCGCTCGTCGAGCCTCGAAGGATGGGCCGGGGCCCCGTCCTCCTCCAGGGCTCGCCGAAGAGGCGAGCTCAGGATGACGCCACTACTTCTGAATCCCATGATGCGCAATGGCGCATCATAATTCACGCTGCGCCCGGGGCACGGACGCTTGTGGCAACTACTGCCCGCCGCCGAACGTGTTGCAGGCCTGGACCGTGCCTTGCTGATAGCCGGTCATGAACCACTGCTTGCGTTGCGCGGCCGAGCCGTGGGTGAAGGAGTCAGGCACGACGCGTCCCGTGGCTTGGCGCTGCAGCGTGTCGTCGCCGATCGCGCTCGCCGTGGTCAGCGCGGCGTCGATGTCGCCGGGCTCGAGGAAGTTCGGACGCTTCTTCGACTCGCGATTGACCCAGACGCCGGACAGGCAATCGGCCTGCAATTCGACCTTCACCTGGAGCGCGTTGGCCTCCGCCTTCGAGCCCGCCTGCTGCTGCAGCCGCGTCACGCGCGGAATGATGCCGAGCAGGTTCTGGATGTGATGGCCGGCTTCGTGCGCGATGATGTAGGCGGTGGTGAAATTGCAGGCGGACTTGCCGGAGCAGCCGCGGAAGCGCGTCTCGACCTCACGGAAGAACGAGGTGTCGAGGAAGATGGTGCGATCCGGCGGACAATAGAACGGCCCCATCGCCGACTCTGCCCGGCCGCAGCGGCCGCCATTGGTGACGTTGCGGAACAGCACGACCTTCGGACCGGTGTAGGACTGGCCCGAGGCCTGGAAGATCTCGCTCCAGCGATCGTCGATCTCGCCGAGAATGCCGGAGATCATGCTGCCCATCTCGTCCGTCGGCGCGCCACGCTTGGCGGTCGAGGACGACTGGCGGTCGGTCTGGTAGCTCGGCGCCTGGCCGCCGCCGGTGAGAATCTCGGCGCCGCCGATCAGGATGCGCGGATCGATGCCGAAGGCGTAGCCTACGAGGCCGAGCACGATGATGGTACCGATACCGAGCCCGCCGCCGCCCATGGGCAGGCCGAACCCGCCGCCTCCACCGCCGCCACCACCTTCGTCGCGACGATCCTCGATGTCGTCGCTGCGGCGGAAGTCATCGTAACGCATGGCGGCCTTCCCTTTGGAGTCCCCGATTCCCGGGATCCCTGATTCAGTTTCGTCGGCGCGCAGGAGCGCGAAAGCTCAACGCGCCACACACGTAAAATTTCCGTTGCCTTTATCAATATCGTGGCCGGCAAAAATTGCCTAGTGCGGCAACATGCCGATGCCAGCAATTTTTTCCGAGGGTCGAGCAATTTTTTCCGAGAGAAATTTGGGGCTTTTTTGGCGCCGGGGCTGCTCCCGCAACGCGAAGAATTGCGAAATACACTGCAAAACACGATAAACGCGCGCGACGATCGGCGCGCCGGACGCGATGCGGGGACTGCTCACGAAAGCGGCGGGTTAAGTCGATTTTTACTTTGCCGCTTCAATGTAACGGTCAGTCGGTTGTTTGGTCCCGCGTCGCCGACAGCGTCGCCTGAGTCAGAGTTCTTGAGTCATGGTAGAGTCGCGTCGCGGGGCGTCTGCAAGGGCGCCCCGCACAAATTTTGAGTCCGCCTCGCATCGCATCATTCTCGGTGATTGCGTCGCCGAGATGTCGAAGCTTCAGGCTGGTTCGGTCGATCTCGTGTTCGCCGATCCGCCCTACAATCTCCAGCTCAAGGGCGATCTCAAGCGCCCCGACGAGTCCCATGTCGACGCCGTCGACGACGACTGGGACAAGTTCGATTCGTTCTCCGCCTATGACGATTTCACCCGCGCCTGGCTGCTTGCCGCGCGCCGCGCGATGAAGCCGTCGGCGACGATCTGGGTGATCGGCTCCTATCACAACATCTTCCGCGTCGGCGCGATCATGCAGGACCTCGGCTTCTGGCTCCTGAACGACATCGTCTGGCGCAAGTCGAACCCGATGCCGAATTTCCGCGGCCGCCGCTTCACCAACGCGCACGAGACCATGATCTGGGCCGCGCGCGACGAAAAAGCCAAGGGCTACACGTTCAATTACGAGGTGCTGAAGGCCGCGAACGAGGACGTGCAGGCACGTTCCGACTGGCTGATCCCGCTCTGCACCGGCGAGGAGCGCCTCAAGGGCGCCGACGGCAAGAAGGTGCATCCGACGCAGAAGCCGGAAGGCCTGCTCGCGCGCGTGCTGCTGTCCTCGTCCAAGCCCGGCGATCTCGTGATCGATCCCTTCAACGGCACCGGCACCACCGGCGCGGTCGCAAAACGCCTCGGCCGCTCCTATATCGGCTTCGAGCGCGACAAGACTTATGCGAAGGCCGCGGAGGCCCGAATCGCCAAAGTCGAGCCGCTGCCGGAGGAGAGCCTCGCCCCGTTCATGACCGCGCGCGAAGCGCCGCGGGTCGCGTTCTCCGAGCTGATCGAGCGCGGCATGATCATGCCCGGCACGAAGCTGTTCGACGCCAAGAAGAAGCTCGGCGCGTTGGTGCGTGCCGACGGCGCCATCATGTTTGGCGACAAGGTCGGCTCGATCCACCGCATCGGCGCGGTGGCGCAGGGCGCGCAAGCCTGCAACGGCTGGACCTTCTGGCACGTCGAGACCAAGAAGGGTCTCAAGCTGATCGACGAGCTCCGCGCCGAAATCCGCGCCGGCATGGCGGCGGAGTAGCTTCCCTCCGCTCTCGTAGCGATCTTGTAGGGTGGGCAAAGCGAAGCGTGCCCACGTCCTACCCAATTGACGCGAAGACGTGGGCACGGCGCAAACGCGCCTTTGCCCACCCTACGGCGCCTTGAATGCCGCGCCAGCCGGGATTAAGTTTCCTCGATCAGCCCCGTCCTGACCGGTGGGCCCTATGCGACGACAGTCCGAGACATTGCTGTTGGTGCCGCTGCTGCCGATCTTCCTGCTCGGCATGTTTCCGATGTTCCTGATCGCCCTGCTGGGATTCTTCGGCCTCGCGCTGTTCGGCGTGCTCGTGATCTGCGTCGGGCTCGCCAGCAGCAACGAGGCTCACGACAATTTCAATCACGACGTCATCGTTCACGGCTATGCGCGCGGATCGGAGCGCGCGGCGCGGGCCTCCGACATGCATCTGGCCACGCGGCTCGGGCTGCGGCTGGAAGCGGTCGGCGCCGCGATGGTCATTACGGCGGCAATCGGCCTTTGTTACGCCGGCTGATCTGCGTGGCGCGCAGATACCGCCCGGCAAACTCGCCAGTTGCCCTTCCGCAACGGGTTCAGGCAAGACAGGCGGCGCGGCAATGACGCTGCGTTCGCGCCTTGCAACAAACACTGGGGAGATCGATGCTCAAATTCTATTTCAACGGATCACCGAACCCGACCAAGGTCGCGCTTTATCTGGAGGAGTCCGGCCTGCCCTTCGAGCCGGTGAAGATCGACACCCGCAAGGGCGAGCAGTTCACGGCGGAATTCCTCAAGATCAATCCGAATGCCAAGGTGCCGGCGATCGACGATGGCGGCACCATCGTGTTCGACAGCAACGCCATCCTGCTCTATCTCGCCGAGAAGACCGGCAAGTTCCTGCCCGCCGCGAGCGTGCGCGGCGAGACGCTGTCATGGCTGATGTTCATCGCTACCGGCGTCGGGCCATATTCGGGTCAGGCCGTGCACTTCAAGCATTTTGCGCCGAAGGACCAGAACCACGATTACGCCCATAACCGCTATCAGTACGAGACCGATCGCCACTACAAGATTCTCGACGCTCACCTCAAAGGGCGCAGCTACATGGTCGGCGACAGCTATTCGATCGTCGACATGGCGCTGTGGGGCTGGGCGCGGATGCTGCCATTCAAGCTCGGCGACGACGCCTTTGCGCGCTACCCGAACGTGAAGCGGCTGGTCGACGAGATCTCGGCGCGCCCCGCGGCCGGGCGTGCGATCGCCCTGAAGGACAAGTTCACCTTCAAGGCCGAGATGGACGACGAGGCGCGCGCCAACATGTTCAAGCACATGGCGACCAAGGTCGCCTGATCGCACCGCGCCGCTCTTCGAGGCCACGCGCATGCGCGTGGCCTTTTGCGTTTGGGATTCAGGCGGCGTGGACCGAGTTCAGGAACTTGGCCACTTCGAGCTTGAGGCGGTTGCTGTCGGCCGACAGCGAGCGCGCTGCCGACAGCACCTGCGATGAGGCCGACCCGGTTTCGGAGGCGCCGCGCTGCACGTCGCCGATGTTGGACGACACCCTCTGCGTGCCATGAGCCGCCTGCTGGACGTTGCGGGAAATCTCCTGCGTCGCCGCGCCCTGCTGCTCCACGGCGGCCGCAACCGTCGACGAAATCTCCGACAGCCGCTCGATGGTGCCGCTGATCTCCCTGATGGAGCCGACCGATTCCTCCGTCGCGGCCTGGATGCCCGACACCTGCTGGGCGATCTCGCCGGTGGCCTTCGCAGTCTGCTCGGCGAGCGCCTTGACCTCGGAGGCGACCACGGCAAAGCCGCGGCCGGCTTCACCCGCGCGCGCCGCCTCGATGGTGGCGTTCAGCGCCAGGAGGTTGGTCTGGCCGGCGATGGTGCTGATCAGCTCGACCACGTCGCCGATCCGCGCGGCGGCCTTGGAGAGCGCGCCGACCCGGTCATTGGTCCTGCTCGCCTGACCGACGGCCTCGACCGCGATACGGGCGGATTCCTGCACCTGGCGGGCGATCTCGGACACCGAGGAGGACAGCTCCTCGGTCGCCGAGGCAACCGCCTGCACATTGGCCGAGGCCTCCTGCGAGGCGCTGGCGACCTCCGTCGACAAATCCTGGGCCCGCGAGGCGGTCGTGGTCAAGGTGCCGGCGGAGGCTTCGAGCTCGTTCGATGCCGACGACACGGTGTTCACGATCTCGCCGACCGCCTGCTCGAACTGATCGGCGAGCCTGACCATGTCGGCCTTGCGGCTTTCCTCCTGCCGCGCCTCGACCTCGGTCTGCTCGGCGCGCAGGCGCTCGGTCTCGACCATGTTGTCCCTAAACACCTGGATCGCCTTGGCCATGTCGCCGATCTCGTCGGCCTTGCCGCGTCCGGGGATCTCGACCTCGAGATTGCCGCCCGCGATCAGTCCCATCGCGCGCGTCATCGAGGTCAGGGGACCGACGATGCTGCGGGCGATCAGGAAGGCGACGATGCCGCCGAAGAGGATGGCGAGGCCACCGGCGATCTCCTGAATGGTCGTCGTACCGGCGATCACGGCTTCGGCGGTCGTACGCGATTCCTGGTAGTCCTTCTTCAGGGTCGTTTCCGCGGCCTTGAGCCTGCCGACGCTGTCAACGATGAGGGGCGCGAGGGTTTTGTGGTAGATCTCGTCGGCCTGAAGCATCGCGGCGGATGTCGTCTCGAACGCCGATTTGTAGATTCCGAGCGAGGTCTTTACGGGCGCGAGCGTGGATCGCAATTCCGCTGCCTGCGGGCTCTTTTCGAGAGCCGCGAGCCGTTGCGCCGCCCTATCTACGCTCGCCCTGAAATTCGCGGGTCCCTGCGCGTCGCGCAAGGCCAGGAAACGCCAGTTTGCGACCCGAACAAGGAGGATCCTGGATTCGAGGTCGGCGACGAGGGCCGCGGTGTCTTCGTCGACGGCTGCGCGCGCTGCATCGACCAGCTTGCCCATCTTGACGGCCAGCTCTTCGCCGCTCGGCAGCAACGTGGCCTTGCCCGTTCGCGCCTCGTTGACGGCGTCGCCGAGGTTGTCACGCAGGCGTCGCATCTTGGCAATGTCGTCGATGAGGCCGTTGTAGAGCGCTCGCCGATCCTCCGAGAGCGTCCCCTTGGCGCCGATCCGCAACAGCTCGGTCGCCGCGGTTTCCCGCTCTTGCGCCTCCTTCATCGCGGGCTCGTTGGCGTCGTAGACGTAACGCAGATTGGCCCGCTGGATCGCCTGAAGATGGGTCGATATTTCCAAAACCCGCGCCGTGCTGTCCGAAAGTGCGGATTGTCTCGCGACCTGATCCTGCACCGCCCGCAAATTCCAGACGGCAACCACCGCCATCGCGAGACCGACCGCCACCAAGGCCATGAAGCCTGCGTACAGGCGTCCCCTGATCCGCAAACGAAACTTCGGCATTCCCACTGTCCACCCAGATGTCATTTCACTTCGAGCGGCCGAACAAGTCCGGCAAATCGTCACGACCACCCTGGCAGCCGCGCGTCTTTGCGACCCACGCTGCACCGCGACACAATGGGGGACACTCGTTAATTGAACCTTCAAATTTTTCGCGCGCACCAAAGTGGCGCGCACAATATCTGCTGATTTTATAGCCAGTTGCGTGCGCCCTTGGCGCAAGGCGTGCGACCCATGCAGATAGATACCCGCATGGGCGCCCGGATGCATGCCTGTTACGCGGTGGCCTGCTGCAATTGCCGCCCCGAATCCCTCCCATTCTCTCTCTGTTTTCATTTCCGCCGGAAGGGCTTCTTCAGCTCGTACTCAATCTCCGAACGAGACATCCCGCAGTCCAGAAGCTCCCGCTCGCTCATCGCCACGAGCTGACGGCGCGCCGAAGACCGCTCGCGCCTGATACGGACGATCTTCGCCAGTCTTTGCCAGGCCGACGCGACCATCGCCAACCGTGACGGACGGCGCCGGCTTGCGGACCAGATCATGCTCAAGTCAGTCAGCCCGCGGCTCTGACGCCCCCTTGGGGAAAAGAACCGAGCGCCCGCTCGGTCAGGATCGAGTCGCAGTACTCGCGGATCTCCTTGATCTTGCCGTCCTCGAGACGAAACACCAGGCAGTAGTCATTGTCGTAGCGCACGCCTTCGGGCGTGACGTTGTCGCCCTTGGCCTCCACGACGACCACATCGCCGTCGGCGATGAAGCGGTGCGCGACCGTGCGCGTGCGGTCGCGCAGGCGGGTGCGCACATAGCCGTGCAGATCGTTGAGGATCGACTCCTTGCCTGAGAAGGTGCGCGACCATGAATACTGGCCGGTCACGACCCATTTGGCATCTTCGGCAAGGCTTGCAGCGAACAGGGCGCGATCGCGCGCAGCCGGATCTGGATTGGCGGCGGCGGCGAAAATATCCTGCATCAGTTTCTTGTTGGCGCTCACGTTCATGGCGGCATCTCCGTTTGGTGGGAACGCGGAGATCATCGCCGCAGCATCATAATTCTTCAAATCGATAGAGAATATGATATCTATTCGCCTGATGAATTTGAATTCGCTTGACCTCAACCTGCTGACCGCGCTCGACGCCCTGCTGCGCGAGGCCAGTGTCAGCCGCGCCGCGCTTCGAATGGGCCTGTCGCAGCCGGCGGCCAGCCACGCACTGCAGCGCCTGCGCGACATACTTGGCGATCCGCTGCTGGTGCGCACCGGTGCACGGATGGAGCTGACGCCGCGGGCGCAGGCCTTGCGCGCGCCGCTGGCGCAGGCGCTCGATCAGGTGCGCGGCCTGTTCGTGCCCGATGACTTCGATGCCGCACGCAGCGAGCGGCAATTCCGCCTGATGATGCCGGATCTCGCAGTCGAGCTGCTGATGCCGCCGCTGATGGAGAAAGTGACGCGGGCCGCGCCCAACGTCCGCATCGACATCGTGCCATGGCGGGGATCGGCGATCTTCCACGCCGAGTTCGCCCGCACCATCGACCTCGTGATCTCGATCGGCAACGCCTTCAAGGGCTTTCACCGCCAGCTGCTCTACGTCGACAGCGACGCGCTGGCGGTGCGGCGCGGCCACCCCTTGGCCGCGAAGCTGAAGCGGCGCGAGACGTTCCTGGCCGCGCGCCATGTCGGCGTGATCATCCGAGGCAGCAACGAGGATCTGATCGACACCTGGCTCAGGGCCAAGGGCATCGAGCGGCACATCTCGCTGGTCGTGTCAGGCTATCTCGAAGCGCTGCACGTCGCCGCCCGCACCGATCTCGTCGCCTTCGTGCCACGCCGGCTGATCGCAGCACTGTCGAAACAGCTCGGCCTCGTCGCGGTGACCCCGCCGCTCGACCCCGGGATCGACGAGCAGTTCATGTTCTACCCGACCCGCGCGCAGATGGACCCCGGCTCGATCTGGCTGCGCCGACTGATGCTGGAGACGGGGCGGGAATTGGAGCAAGCCAAGCGCAAGCTCTCGTAGGGTGGGCAAAGCGGAGCGTGCCCACCATTCTGTCGTCTTCGCGGAAAGATGGTGGGCACGGCGCTTTGCGCCTTTGCCCACCCTACAAGAGCCGCGCACTACGCCTTCTGCGCGTCCATCACCTTGCGCACCGCGGGCCTGTCAGACATGCGCTTGAAATGGTCGGCGATCTTCGGGGTTGCGTTGATGTCGACGCTGTCGCCTTCGAGCCAGGTCGAGAGCGTGTAGAGATACGGATCGCAGATCGTGAACTGATCGCCCATCACCCAGGGCCCCCGAAACATCTTCTGCTCGATCAGGGCAAAGCAGGCGGCCATGGTCTTCGGGACCATCGCCTTCATATCGGCGAACGAGCTCTCCTGCGTCGCCCAGCGCGGACCGCGCATCTTGTGGGCATGATTGATGTGCACGGTCGAGCAGAGGTAGGAGTTGAACGACTGCACCTGGGCGAAGTCGAAGGGATCATCGAGCGGCGCGAGCTTTGCCTTGGGGAAGGTCTGCGCGAGATAGGCCAGCATCGCCGGCGTCTCGGTGAGGACGCCGCGATCGGTCACCAGCGCCGGCACGCGGCCCTTCGGGTTGATCTTGAGATAGTCCGGGCTGTTCTGCTGGTTGTCCTTGAAGCTCAGCCGTTCAGCCGCGTAGTCGGCGCCGGCCTCCTCCAGGGTGATGTAGGTGGCGAGCGCGCAGGTGCCGGTGGCGTAGTAGAGCTTGAGCATGTCGGGCCTCATGGGAAAGCCCGAGGTTAACGGCCCTCCGCCGCCCCGTCCATAGGGACCTCTTCGCAGTTGCCCACGGCCGCCCGGCCGTGCGAAGACGCCGTCAATCGGAGGGGGATTTTGTCATGACCGTACTCATCGCCGGTGGCGGTATCGGCGGGCTGACGCTTGCGCTCAGCCTGCACCAGATCGGCGTTCCCGCAAAAGTGTTCGAGAGCGTCGCGGAACTGAAGCCGCTCGGCGTCGGCATCAACGTGCTGCCGCATGCGGTGCGCGAGCTGATCGAGCTCGGGCTGATGGACAGACTGGACGCCAGCGGGGTGCGGACGCGCGAACTCGCCTATTTCTCCAAGCACGGCAAGCCGATCTGGAGCGAGCCGCGCGGGCTGGAGGCCGGCTACAAATGGCCGCAATTCTCGATCCATCGCGGCACGCTGCAACAGCTCCTGCTCGACACCGCGATCGAGCGGCTCGGCCGTGACAACATCCTCACCAGCCACCATCTGACCGGCTGGAGCGAGACGGCAGACGGCGTGCGCGCCGACTTCATCGATCGGGCGACCGGCAAGGCCGCCGGGAGTTACGACGGCGCGATCCTGATCGCCGCCGACGGCATTCATTCCGCCGCGCGCGAAAAGCTCTATCCCAATGAAGGTCCGCCGATCTGGAACGGCCGCATCCTCTGGCGCGGCGTCACGCCTTCCAAGGCCTTCCTGACTGGCCGCACCATGATCATGGCCGGTCACGAGATCCTCAAATTCGTCTGCTATCCGATCAGCAAGGCGCCGGACGCCGCGGGCAACCATCTGATCAATTGGGTCGCCGAGCGCCACATGCCACCGACCTATCAATGGCGGCGCGAGGACTATAATCGCACCGCGCGGCTGGAAGAGTTTCTGCCCTGGTTCGAGAGCTGGCAGTTCGACTGGCTCGATGTGCCCGGCCTGATCAAGAACTGCCCGCACGCCTACGAATATCCGCTGGTCGACCGCGATCCGGTCTCGCAATGGACCTTCGGCAAGGTCACGCTGATGGGCGATGCCGCGCATCCGATGTACCCGATCGGCTCGAACGGCGCCTCGCAGGCAATCCTCGATGCCCGCACCATCACCCGCGAGATTCTCGCGCATGGACCGACGACCGCGGCGCTGCTCGCCTATGAGGCCGAGCGCCGGTCCGCGACCACCGACCTCGTCCTGCTCAATCGCAAGAACGGACCCGAGCAGGTCATGCAACTGGTCGAGGAGCGCGCGCCCGACGGCTTTGAGGTCGTCACCGACGTGCTGTCGCAGAAGGAACTGGAAGACATCGCCGCCAACTACAAGCGCGTTGCGGGCTTCCAGGTCGAGGCGCTGAACGCGAAGCCGCCGATCGTCAGTGGAGATGCGAAGCGCGCGAGCGCCTGAAGGCGGGGCGGTAAGAGTTGTCCAACCGCCCCGCGTCCGTCACGGCCCATCAATAACCATACTGTCCGGAACACACCCAGTTGCCGTAGGCATCGTAGCAACGGTTGTTGTAGTAGCCGTATGCACCTGCCGCCGCCGCTCCGACTCCTACTGCCGCGGCTCCGTATGCGGCTCCCCGGTAGACGCCTCTACGCGCCGCAGTACGTGCTACGGGGTACCCTGCTATCGGCCGGGAGACGTGAGCGCGGCCGTAGCGACCAGCGTGAACGGCACCGCCTCTGTAGTGCGCGCCTCCTCCATGAAATCCCCCTCCCCGATAGGCGCCACCTCCTCCGCGGCCGCCGCGGGCGAGTGCGTCATCGGGAACAAGGCTTGCGCCGACAAGAACGGCTGCGGCCAAGCCAACCAGAGCATATCGAAACATGGGCGTCCTCCCGTCATTGGAGTGCCGGTTCTATCCGCAGGGTGATGCCGTCAACGGGACAGGCACTTGCCCCATCATTTGGCGCGCCCTGCATGTCCAATTGACCTAGATCAACGCCTGCCTGTTTCAAAGACCCGGAATGGTCCAGCGCTTTCAGGCCGAGGCTGAAGACCATGAGCGGCCGCAACCGCCCGCTGGTGCGCTTCGATCTAAGCCACATCCTTGGATGCGAGAGAAATTTGTCCATTCGATAGACGCGAATAACCGAGGCTGCGATCATGAAGTTCCGGGCGGGGTTGCTTGCGGCGGCCATCTTGCTGGCCGAAATACACGTAAGTCATGCGGCGATACGGATCGCCGGCGATCGTGGCGGGCTAATCGACACCTATGTTGACAGATATGAACGCCTGCGCACTTCCGGAGAGACCGTCATCATCGATGGACTTTGTGCCTCATCGTGCACCATCGTTCTCGGCGCAGTTGGCGCTGACAAAATCTGTGTGACCTCGAAGGCCGCTCTCGGCTTCCACGCTGCTTGGGATTTCGGTCGGAAAGGAAGGACGATTACCGACCCTGACGCCACCAATTACCTATACTCCATGTATCCCGCGCCGGTGCAGCGTTGGATCGCGGCGCGCGGCGGGTTGAGGCCGCAACTCATCTTGCTGCGCGGCAAAGCACTTCAGGCGCTGTATAAGCCTTGCGCGCAGCACTCCGCGAGACGGCCCCGACGGTAACGACTACCGCACCACCCTCGCCGCTTCCAGCAACCGCTCGGTCGCGCTTGCCGTTGCCAGCACCGTGCCGTTCTCCGCCATCAGCTTGGCCTCGACGAACGCAATCGTCTTGCCGAGCTGCGTCACCTTCGCCTCCCCGATGATCGGACCGGGCTTGGCGGGGCTGAGGAAATTCACGGTCATGCTGATGGTGGTGGTATAGAGCCGGCCCTCGCTCATCACCAGCACCGCCGGGCCCATGGTGTCGTCGAGCATGGCCGAGAGCATGCCGCCCTGGATGAAGCCGGCCGGATTGCAGAAATTCCGGCTTACCCTCGAAGCCGAGCTGGATCCAGCCCTCCTCGGGGCGGGCATCGAGCAGGCGCCATCCCAACAGCTCCGCACAGGGTGGCCTTGGAAAATTGTCGAGCGCGGTCTTGACCATTGGCAGCCTCCGTTTCGCATCCCGATAGCGTAGCGCTGCTGCCAGCGTGCTGTCAGGAGGACGAGCCCGCTGAAAGGTTGAGCGCGTGCGCGATCACCTTGCGCATGACATTGGGCAGCGCCTCGTCCGCAAGGGTGGCGACCGGCACCCAGCGCATGCCCTCGGGCGCATGGGTGCGGGCTGCGGCCTTCGCCGTGTAGACCACCAGTTCCAGCGGAAAATGCGTGAAGACGTGGGTGACGACGCCCATTTTGCGCTGCCAGCGCGACAGCCCCTTCAGCGCCGGCGCCTGCAATTTCGCCGCCGCGTCGTCCTGGCCGGCGAGCCAGTCCGAGCCAGGCACTTCGGTCATGCCGCCGAGCAGGCCCTTTTCGGGCCGGCTGCGGACCAGCAGCTCCTCGCCGCGTGTGACGACGAAGGCCGCTCCGCGCCGCAACGTTCCGCTCTTCTTCGGCGCCTTGCGCGGAAAGGTCTCCTGCTTGCCCTGGAGGCGCGCCGTGCAATCCTCGTTCAGCGGACACAACGAGCAAGCCGGTTTTTTCGGCGTGCAGATCGAGGCGCCTAGATCCATCAGCGCCTGCGCGCTGTCGCCGGCGCGGGAGTTTGCAAGCAGCGTCGCCGCCAATTGCTGAATCAGAGGTTTCGCCTGCGGGAGTTCATCTTCAACTGCAAAGAGCCGCGACACCACGCGCTCGATATTGCCGTCGACCGGCATGGTGTGGCGATCGAAGGCGATCGCCGCGATCGCCGCCGCCGTGTACGGCCCGATGCCCGGTAGCGCACGCAGCCCCTCCTCGGTGTCGGGAAAGATGCCGCCATGCTCGCGCGTCACCGCGACCGCGCAGGCGTACAGGTTACGCGCGCGCGAGTAATAGCCGAGCCCGGCCCACATCCGCAGCACATCATCCTGCGAGGCCCGTCCGAGCGCAGTGACATCCGGCCAGCGCGCTACGAATTTTTCGAAATAGGGCCCGACCGCCTTCACCGTGGTCTGCTGCAGCATGATCTCCGACAGCCAGACGCGGTATGGGTCCGACGTCTCGCCGGGCGCGGCCCGCCACGGCAACCTGCGCCGGTGGCGGTCGTACCAAGCGAGCAACGCCACCGGCCGCGACGAGGTCTCCGGCTGACTGGGTTCCGATTTCGCCTTCAGCGCGGATTTAGGGCTCATGCTCCCACTGTAGCGGTGTGACACCAATCTCTCTACGTCATGCCCGCGCTCGTCGCGGGCATCCACGCCTTTCTTCGCGGGAGAACGTGGATGGCCGGGACATAGGCGAGCGGAAGCGACGCCGTCCTTCGGTCGGCTATGCCCGGCCATGACGACGAAGTCTCTGCGGCCGGCGCGTCAGAGTGCTATAAGGACCCATGTCCAAATTCCCTCCCAAACCCGGTCCCATCAGCGCCAAGCCGCTGGGCATCCTGCTCAACGACGTCTTTGCCGAGGCCTATGCCAAGCAGGGCTTTGCGGCGCGCGAGTTGGTGACGCGGTGGGCGCAGATTGCAGGTCCCGAGATCGCGGCCCATGCCGAGCCGCTGAAGATGCAATGGCCCCGCCCGGTGGAGGGCCAGCCGCAGGAGCCGGCGACCCTGGTGCTGCGGGTCGAGGGGCCGATGGCGCTGGAGATCCAGCATTCCGCCGACATCATCCTGGAGCGCGTCAACCGTTTCTTCGGCTGGAGCGCGGTCGGCAAGCTCGCCTTCCGCCAGGCTCCGCTGTCGCGCGCGCGCCGGCCGGTGCGGCCCGGCCCGCCCGATCCCAAATCGGTGGCCAAGGTGGCGGAGAGCCTTGGTGACATCGAAGATGAACAACTGAAGACGGCGCTGGCGCGGCTGGGGGCCGCCATCAAGCGAAATTGAGCCTTATTTCGCGGTCAATCTGGACCCGTCTCTACCGCTCGCCATTGCCTCAAGCTACGTTTCAAGCTAGCGACAGGCCGCCCGGGCGGGAACTTCATAGACCCTGGGGCGACATTTTTGCCAATTCGGGAGCCGACCTTGATCATCACCCGCCGCGCCTTCACCACGATGCTGTCGCTGACCGGGCTTGCCGCGGTCGCCGGGTTCTCGCCGCTGCGGCTCATCTCCGACGCCATGGCGCAGTCGGCTGCCGACGTCGCCAAGCCCGTGTCGCTGCCCGACATGGCGCTCGGGCCCAACGATGCCGCCGTCACCATCACCGAATACGCCTCGATGACCTGCCCCCACTGCGCCGCCTTCAACGAGCAGGTGTTCCCGAAGATCAAGAAGGAATACATCGACACCGGCAAGGTGAAGTACATCTTCCGCGAGTTCCCGCTCGACATCAAAGCCGCCGCCGGCTCGATGCTGTCGCGCTGCATCGCCAATGGTGATGGGCCGAAATACTTCGCCGTCACCGACATGCTGTTCCGGCAGCAGAACGACTGGGTGGTGAAGAACACCACCGAGACCCTGACGCGGATCGGCAAGCAGGCCGGTCTCACCCAGCAGCAGGTCGAAGCCTGCCTGAAGGACCAGGCGCTGCTCGACAAGATCGCCGCCGACCAGAAATATGCCAGCGACGTTCTGAAGGTGGATTCGACGCCGACCTTCTTCATCAACGGCGAGAAGATCAAGGGCGAGGCCTCGTTCGAGGAATTCGCCAAGAAGATCAATCCGCTGTTGAAGAGCTGATTCGCACGCCCCAATTCTGATTCGCATCTCGAAAGCCGTATCTTTCCCGGCATAAATCCCTTGGGAAAAGCGGCTTTCGCCGGTTGCCCTCGCGGCGCACCGCGGCCATTGTCCAGCCGCATGAGGCGCCTCGCGCGACTCGCCCGGATAACGACATTGCCTTCCATGGTATTGTCCCGGCAGGGGGGATTCGCGCCTGCCAACAGAGATGCGTGCTTATGAAAATCACCCGCCTGCGCCTTCACGGCTTCAAGTCCTTCGTTGAGGCCACGGACTTCGTCATCGAGCCCGGCCTGACCGGCGTGGTCGGACCCAACGGCTGCGGCAAGTCGAATCTCGTCGAAGCGCTGCGCTGGGCGATGGGTGAGACCTCGTACAAGTCGCTGCGCGCCGCCGACATGGACGCGGTGATCTTCGCAGGCTCCGGCAACCGTCCCGCGCGCAACCACGCCGAAGTGACGATGACGATCGACAATGCCGATCGCACCGCCCCAGCAGCGATGAACGACAGCCAGCTTCTCGAAATCTCCCGCCGCATCGAGCGCGAGGCGGGGTCGGTCTATCGCATCAACGGCCGCGACGTGCGCGCCCGCGACGTGCAGATCCTGTTTGCGGATGCCGCCACCGGCGCGCGTTCGCCGGCTCTCGTCCACCAAGGCAAGATCGGCGAGATCATCCAGGCCAAGCCCGAGCAGCGCCGTCGCGTGCTGGAAGACGCTGCCGGCGTCGCCGGTCTGCACGCCCGCCGCCACGAGGCCGAGCTGCGGCTGAAGGCGGCCGAAACCAATCTCACCCGCGTCGAGGACGTGATCGGCCAGCTCGCAGGACAAATGGAAGGCCTGAAGAAGCAGGCCCGCCAAGCCGTGCGCTACCGCGAGGTCGCGGCCAAGGTCCGCAAGGCCGAAGCCACGCTGTTCCACCTGCGCTGGATCGGCGCGCATGCCGACGTCAACGAATCCGGCCAGACTCATGATCTCGCGGTGCGCGAGATGGCCGAGCGCACCCAGCACCAGGCCGAAGCCGCCCGCATCCAGGCGATCCGCGCCGCCGAAATGCCGGCGCTGCGCGATGCCGAGGCGCGCGCCGCCGCAGGCTTGCAGCGCCTGACCAATGCTCGCGAGCTGCTCGACCGCGAGGAAGAGCGCGCCAAGGAGCGCGTCGCCGAGCTCGAGCGTCGTCTCGCCCAGTTCGAAGGCGATATCTCGCGCGCCCAGCAGCAGACCATGGACGCCGACGTCGCGCTGCAGCGGCTCGACACCGAAGATTCCGAGCTGAAGGAAGAGATCAAGTCGCGCGTCGAGAAGCGCTCGGGCGTCGACGAGCGCGTCGGCGAAGCCGAGGCGGTGCTGACCGAAACCGAGCAGCAGTTCGCCGAGCTTACCACCGCGCTGGCCGACCTCACCGCCAAGCGCAATCAGCTCGAGGCCAACGTCCGCACCCACCGCGACAAGCTCGCCCGGCTCGACCAGGAGATCGGGAACGTCGCTGCGGAAGAGCAGAAGCTTGCCGCCGAGACCGGCGGCTTTGGCGATCTCGACGAGCTGACCGCGACGGTCGAAACCGCGGAGCAGACGCTGGCCGCCTCGGAAGCCGCAGCGCAAGCGAGCGAAGCCGCCCACGTCGCGGCACGCCAGACGCTGGAATCCTCGCGCTCACCGCTGGTCGAGGCCGACAAGCGCGCACAGCGGCTCGAAACCGAGGCGCGCACGATCTCCAAGATCCTCAACGGCGAGACCAAGAATCTGTGGCCGCCGATCATCGACGGCATCACCGTCGACAAGGGCTTTGAAAAGGCGATCGGCGCCGCGCTCGGCGACGACCTCGATGCCCCGATCGACCCGTCGGCGCCGATGCGCTGGACCAATGTCGGACAGACCGACGGCGATCCGGAGCTGCCCGAAGGCGCCGTGCCGCTCGCCAATCATGTGCAGGCGCCGGCCGAGCTGACGCGCCGTCTGGCCCAGATCGGTGTGGTGCCGCGCGAGCGCGGTGCCGAGCTGGTCTCGCAGCTCAAGACCGGCCAGCGGCTGGTTTCGCCCGAGGGCGACGTCTGGCGCTGGGACGGTTTTGTTGCCGCGGCGCATGCGCCGACCGGTGCCGCGCGGCGCCTTGCCGAGCGCGCCCGTCTCGTCGACATCGAGAACGAGCTGGAGCAGGCCCGCATCGACGCGCAGATCAAGCGCCAGGCGCTGGAGAATGCCGAGTCCGAGCTGCAGATGGCGGCCAGCACGGAAGGCGCCAGCCGCGAAGCCTGGCGCGCCGCGCAGCGCGAGCTCAACGTCGCGCGTGAGCGCCATGCCACCGCCGAGCGCGAGATCAGCCGTCACGCCGCGCGCAAGGCGACACTGTCGGAAGCGCACAGCCGTCTCGCCGCCGACCGCGCCGAGGCCGAAGCTGCGTATGAATATGCCGAAGCCGGCATCTCCGAGCTGCCGTCGAGCGAGGACACCGAGACCCGTCTCGCCGCGGTCCGCAGCGACATCGAAGGCCATCGCCGCATGGCCGCCCAGGTCCGCGCCGAGGCGCAGGCGCTGGCGCGCGAGGCCGAGCTCGCCGACCGCCGCGTGCAGGCAATCCTGGCCGAACGCACCGAGTGGCAGAACCGCAAGGAGAGCGCGGCTTCCCACATCGACACCATCCAGGCCCGTATCGCCGAGCTCACGATCGAGCGCAGCGAGCTCGAAAACGCGCCGCAAGTGTTCGCGGAAAAGCGCAGCGCGCTGATCACCGAGATCGAATACGCCGAGAACGACCGCCGCATGGCCGCCGACGCGCTCGCCGCCGCGGAGACCGCGATGGCCGAGACCGATCGCGTCGCCAAGCTGACCTTGGAGGCACTCTCCAGCTCGCGCGAGGCCACCGCCCGCGCCGAGGAGCGCATGGAAGGCGCGCGGCGCCGGCTCGAGGACATCGAGCGCGAGATCCGCGACATGCTGGAAGTCGAGCCGCAGGCCGTTGCCGGCCTCGCCGAGATCGAGCCCGGCGCAGAGCTGCCGCCGCTGCACGACATCGAGGAAGACCTCGAAAAGATGCGCCGCGACCGCGAGCGCCTCGGCGCCGTCAATTTGCGCGCCGAGGAAGAGCTGCGCGAGGTCGAGACCCAGCACAATGGTCTGGTCACCGAGCGCGACGACCTCGTCGAGGCCATCAAGCGTCTGCGCCAGGGCATCCAGAGCCTCAACAAGGAGGCGCGCGAGCGGCTTCTGACCTCGTTCGAGGTCGTCAACAACCACTTCAAGCGCCTGTTCGTCGAGCTGTTCGGCGGCGGCGAAGCGGCGCTGCACCTGATCGAGAGCGACGACCCGCTGGAAGCCGGCCTCGAAATCATTGCCAAGCCGCCCGGCAAGAAGCCGCAGACGCTGTCGTTGCTCTCGGGCGGTGAGCAGGCGCTGACCGCGATGGCGTTGATCTTCGCGGTGTTCTTGACCAACCCTTCGCCGATCTGCGTTCTGGACGAAGTCGACGCGCCGCTCGACGACCACAACGTCGAACGGTACTGCAACCTGCTGCACGAGATGACCGGCTCGACCGACACGCGCTTCATCATCATCACGCACAATCCGATCACGATGGCGCGGATGAACCGCCTGTTCGGCGTCACGATGGCCGAGCGCGGCGTCTCGCAGCTGGTGTCGGTCAGCCTGTCAGAGGCGGTGGACATTCTCGACCAGAACGTGGCGTGATATCCTTGGCGTCATTCCGGGGCTCGCGAAGCGAGAACCCGGAATGACGTGAGGTTGATGATGATCTCGCCCACGCTCCCTCCTGAACTCAAGGCCGCCCTCGACGGCAAGCTGCAGGGCTTCTCCCGCACCGACGCTGCACAGCGGTCGCAGAAGATCTCGACCGCCTATCGCGCCGGCGGCGGCTCCGGCACGATCAAGTCGGACGCCGATGCGCTCGCCTATGCGCTCGCGCGAATGCCGGCGACCTACGCGGCCGTGGCCGCCAGCCTCAATGCGCTCACCGAGATTGCGCCCGATCTCGCCCCGGAAACGTTGCTTGATGTCGGCGCGGGCCCGGGCACCGCGAGCTGGGCTGCCGCGGAGGCCTTTTCCTCGCTGCAAGATTTCACCCTGCTCGACGCCAACGCCACGCTCAGCCGGCTCGCGCTCGAGCTGGCGCGCGACAGCTCGCGATTGGCGGAGTGCCGTTATTTGCCGGGCGATGCAGGCGCGAATCTCGTCGAAGTTTCCGAAGCCGATCTCGTCGTCGCGAGCTACGTCATCGGCGAATTGAGCGAGGCCGATCAACGCAAGCTCGCGGAAGCGATGTGGGCGAAAGCGCGCCACGCGCTGGTCGTGATCGAGCCCGGCACGCCCGCGGGCTACGCGCGCATCCTCGCCCTGCGCCAGCAGCTGATCGCGCTGGGCGCCTTTGTCTCCGCGCCGTGCCCGCACGAAAGGCCCTGCCCGCTCACCGCCCCCGACTGGTGCCATTTCAGCCAGCGCCTGCCGCGCTCGCAGGCCCACCGCCAGATCAAGGGCGCCGACGTGCCGTTCGAGGACGAACGTTTTATTTACGTCGCGCTGACTCGCAAGCCGCCCGCAACGCGTGCTGCGCGCGTGCTGGCGCCGCCGGATGTCGGTAAGGCCGAGATCACGGCGAAGCTCTGCACCGGGGATGGCGTCGCGCTGACGAAAGTCCCGCGGCGCGACAAGACCGCCTATGCAAGTGCCCGGCGTTGGCGCTGGGGCGACGCCATTCTGTCCGAAAGTTAACCTCGTTCCGGACTTTCGCCTTGAACTCGGGCGGTTCCTCATTCGACCAAGTCTTACCTCCCCTCTGCGCCGGGCTCTCGTTTCGCGCCGATTTGGTCTACCCTAGCGCCCTGCTTCTTCCCCCTTCAGGAGTTCTCCATGTCGACCGGCTGGATCGTTCTCGGCGTCATCGTCGTCCTCGCGCTGTTCGCCTTCAACGCCTACAACCGCCTGGTGGCGCTGAGCCAGCGCGTCGGCCAGGCTTTTGCCGATATCGACGTGCAGCTCAAGCAGCGCCACGACCTGATCCCGAACCTGGTCGAGACGGTGAAGGGCTACGCCTCGCATGAGCGCGGCACGCTCGACGATGTCATCAAGGCGCGCAACTCGGCAATGTCGGCGCAGGGTCCTGCGCAGGTGTCCGCGGCCGAGAACCAGCTGTCCGGCGCGCTCGGCCGGCTGATCGCGCTGTCGGAGGCCTATCCCGACCTCAAGGCCAACGCCAATTTCCAGCAACTCGCATCCGAGCTTTCCGACCTCGAGAACAAGATCGCGGCGAGCCGCCGCTTCTTCAACAACGCGGTCCAGGAATACAACACCGGCATCCAGCAGCTGCCCGCCGCTTTGTTCGCCGGCATGTTCGGCTTCACCAGGAAGGACTTCTTCGATCTCGGCGCCAGCCGCACCGAGGTCGAGGCCGCGCCGCAGGTGAAGTTCTGATCTTGAGCCGATAGGCCGGCAGGGCACCCGCGTCATGGCCGCGTATGGTCTCTACACGCACATCGCCTCGAACAAGTTTCGTTCGATGCTGCTGCTCGCCGGCCTGTTCATGCTGGTCTACGTGCTGGTCTATGCTGGCGCGTTGGTCGCCGAAGTCGTCATCAACGGCAATGAGACCGTCGTCTATTACCTGAGGCGGGCCCTCCACGATCTGATCGTGGCCGCACCGGTTGCGACGATCGTGGCGGCGGCTTGGGTCGTGATCGCCTATTTCTTCCACCAGTCGATGATCGACGCGGTGACCGGCGGCCACGACGTCACGAGGCAGGAGGAGCCGCGGCTCTACAATCTGCTGGAAAACCTCTGCATCTCGCGCGGCATCACCATGCCGAAGCTGAAGATCATGGAGAGCCCGGCGCTGAACGCGTTCGCGACCGGCCTCAATCCCAGGCAATATTCGATCACCGTCACCACGGGTCTCCTCAACGCGCTGAACGACAAGGAGATCGAGGCGGTGCTGGGCCACGAGCTGACCCACATCAAGAACGGCGACGTGCAGCTGATGGTGGTCGCGGTCATCATCGCCGGCGTGGTCGGCTTCTTCGGCGAATTGTTCTTCCGCCTGTTCACCAATTTCAATTGGAACTCCGGCTCCGGCGGCTCATGGTCCTCGGGCTCCTCCTCGTCGTCGCGGTCGTCCTCATCATCGAGCGACAACAAGAGTTCCGGCGGCGGCGCGGTAATCGTGATCATCATCGCGATCGTGCTGATCGTGGTGGCCTGGCTGCTGTCCCAGGTGGTCAAGCTCGCACTGTCACGTTCGCGCGAATATCTCGCCGACGCGGGCTCCGTCGAGCTGACGAAAGACCCCGATGCGATGATCTCGGCGCTGCGCAAGATCGAGAATCGCGGCGAGCTGCCCGGCGCGACCTCGGCCGTGATGGAGCTCTGCGTCGACAATCCCCGCGAGGGCTTTGCCGATCTGTTCGCGACCCACCCCTCCGTGCAGTCCCGGGTCGACGCGCTCGTCAAGTTCGCCGGCGGCCACGATCCGGGCCCGCTGCCGCCGACCGAGGAAACGGACGAGCCCGAGGCGCAAGCTGACCCGCAGAACGCCCCACCACCGCTGCGTCATGGCCCGTGGGACGATGCGAGTGGGCCGGCCGCTCCGCCGCCCCTACCCGCACCCGGCCCCTCCGGGACCGCGAGCAGCAACCCCGCGGGCAATCTCATGGGTCCTTGGGGCCGTCATTAAGCACGCGATGTCCCGCCATGCGCGGTGGGTTTCGCCGCGATTGGGAAAAACTTCGGGAATTGCCGTATCGACATGCCGAGGAATTGAATTCTCCCTTGTTTCTGCCATGTTCGCGCCCAACAGCAGACTTGGGACATCCTTGGGGCATCCTTGGGACATCGATTTGGGGCCCGGCCGATTGCGACCTCGCGATCGGGGGCGCGCGTTAGGGGACAGCAATGGCAAAGCCGGCAGTGGTTGTGGTGGGCGCGGACAAGGGCGGGGTCGGCAAGACCACGGTATCGCGTACCTTGCTCGATTATTTTTCCGCCAACAACGTGCCGACGCGCGCCTTCGACACGGAATCGCCGCGCGGAACCCTGAAGCGCTTCCACCCCGACATCACCGAGATCGTCGACATGACGACGACATCGGACCAGATGAAGATCTTCGACACGCTCAACGCGGTGAGCCCGTCGGTGACCGTGATCGACGTTCGCGCCGGCCTGCTCTCGCCCGCTCTGGCTTCGCTGCGCGACATCGGCTTCCTCGACGCCGCCAAGGCCGGCCAGATCACCTTCGCGGTGTTCCACATCCTCGGGCCCTCGATCGCCTCGCTGGAGGAGATCGCCGAGACCGCCGGCTTCATGACCGGCGCAAAATATTTCCTGGTGAAGAACTTCATCAACGACACCCAGTTCTTCCAATGGGACCAGGCGACCTACAATTCCTACTTCCACCGCATCAAGGACGCGACCGAGCTGACCATCCCCAAGCTCAACGAAATGGCCTATGAGCAGGTCGAAGTGTCCTCCGTCCCGTTCCTGAAATTCGTCGCCAACAAGGGCATCAGCGACGAGGCCGCGAATTATTCGTTCGTGCTGCGCGGCTATGTCCGGCACTGGCTGGCGAATGTCTGGAGCGAGTTCGACCGGATCCGGCTGACCGACATCGTCGGCTCGAAACCCGCGACCCGCAACAGCGAAAAATAGTTGCGCAAGCAGGGCTGATACGGCTGGATTGGTCGCCAGGTTCGACTGATATAGCTGCCGATGCCCGCAACGCCTGTCTACATCATCTGCTCGCCCCGCCCGCAGGTCGGCAAGACGCTGCTGGCGCGGCTGCTTGCCGAATTTCTGCTGCTCAAGAACGGCAATGTCGCGGCCTTCGACGTCAATCTGAAGGAACCGTCGTTGCTCGACTACCTGCCAAAGATCACGGAGACCGCCGACGTGATCGATACCTACGGCAAGATGCAGCTGATGGACCGCGTCATCGTCGATGACGGCATGGCCAAGGTGATCGACCTCGGCTTCCACGCCTTCGACGAGTTCTTCAAGATGACCGACGAGATCGGCCTCTTGAAGGAGGCCGCCCGCCGCCATGTCGCGCCTCAGATCCTGTTCGTCGCCGACACCGACCGCGCCTCGGCCCGCGCCCACGAGATGCTGCGCGGGCAGATCCCGCGGATGAACCTGATCACCGTGGACAACGAATATGTCGTGCGCGGCGAGCTGCCGGCCGCGATGGCCGGCGGCCGCCTGTTCCGCCTGCCTGCCTTGCCCGGCTTCCTCAAGATCTATGTCGACCGGCTGAACTTCTCCTTCACCGGCTATCTGCGCCAGGAGAAGGACGCCTCGACCGAGCTGCACCAATGGACCCGGCGGAATTACTTTGCCTTCCGCGAGCTCGAGCTCAGCCTGATCCTGCAGCGATCCTAGATAATTTCACCCGGATAATATTGACTGCGGGTTGGAGCGGGCTTATTGAGGCGGACATCAGTATCCCCTCAGCAAGGCCCGTCACCGTGAGCATCGACCGGAAAGCAGCGATTGCCGCCTACAAGGAGCGAAAGACCATTGCGGGCATCTTCGTCGTGCGCTGCGCGGTCTCGAGCGAGGCCTGGGTCGGCCAGGCGCCGAACCTCGAGACGATCCGGAACCGCATCTGGTTCTCGCTACGCCAGGGCAGCCACACCTGCCGCAGCCTTCAGGCTGCCTGGAATGCGCATGGCGAGGCCGGCCTGACCTTTGGCGAATGCGAGCGCCTGGAGGATGAGGAAACCGCCTATGTCAGGAACGCGCTCCTGAAGGAGCGCCTGCTGCATTGGCGGGATGAACTGAAGGCCGAAGCGATCTGAGGATCGCGGCGACCTCTCAATGCCCCTCGAACGTCATCAGCGTTCGCACCGGCACGTCCATGGCGCGCAGCTTGGCGGCGCCGCCGAGCTCGGGCAGATCGATGATGAAGCAGGCGGCGACGACGTTGGCGCCGATCTGGCGCAGCAGCTTCACCGCGCCTTCCGCGGTGCCGCCGGTGGCGATGAGGTCGTCGACCAGGATGACGCGCTCGCCGGGCTGGATGGCGTCGACATGCATCTCCATCTCGTCGATGCCGTATTCGAGCGAATAGGCGATGCGCACAGTGGTGTGCGGCAGCTTGCCCTTCTTGCGGATCGGCACGAAGCCGGCCGAGAGCTGGTGCGCCACCGCACCGCCGATGATGAAGCCCCTCGCCTCCATGCCGGCGACCTTGTCGATCTTGTTGCCGGCCCAGGGGTTGACGAGCTCGTCGACCGCGCGGCGGAACGCGCGCGCGTCCGCGAGCAGGGTCGTGATGTCGCGGAACATGATCCCCGGCTTGGGATAGTCGGGGATGGTCCGGACGCTCGCCTTGATGTCGTGGTCAAAGGTCATGGTTATCTCGCTCTGGCTTTTCCACCGTCATTGCGAGCGAAGCGAAGCAATCCAGACCTTCTCCGCGCAACAATCTGGATTGCTTCGTCGCCAGCGCAAAATTGCTTCGCAATTTGTCGCGGGCTCCTCGCAATGACGGCTCTTACTCAATTCGCCCCAGCATCCAGCCGGAACGCATTCTCGACAATACGTAGTCCCACCTCATTGCTGAGCGACATCAGCGATTCCGGGTGGAATTGCACGCCGGCGACCGGCAGCGTCTTGTGCTCCAGCGCCATGGCAACGCCGTCCTCGGTGCTGGCGGTGACGGACAACACCTCCGGCATGCTGTCGCGCTCGACGAAGAGCGAGTGATAGCGGCCGATGACGATCTCGTTCGGCAAATTGCGCATCAAGCGTCCGCCGCGCACCTGCACCCGCGAGGGACGGCCGTGCGCAGGATGGGTGAGCTGGCCGAGCTCGCCGCCGAAATATTCGCCGATCGCCTGCACGCCGAGGCAAACGCCGAACACCGGCAGCTTCTTCTCCAGCGCCGCATCGATGGTCTTCTTGATCCCGAAATCTTCCGGTCTGCCGGGGCCCGGCGACAGCACCAGCAAATCCCATGTCTTCCGCTTGAGCATGTCGAGCGCGTGCACATGGCGGACCACGGTGACGTCAGCGCCGACCTGGCGGAAATAATCGGCGAGCATGTGCACGAAGCTGTCGTCGTGATCGATCAGCAGCACCCGCTTGCCCGAACCGGTCGCATCCGGCGCGAAGGTCGACAACGGCTTCGGCGGATCGCCGCGCAGCGCCTGGAACAGCGCGGCGGCCTTGACCTGGCATTCGCGGTCTTCTGCGGCCGGATCGGAATCGAACAGGCAGGTGGCGCCGACGCGCACTTCGGCGAGACCATCCTTCATGCGGATGGTGCGGATGGTCAGGCCGGTGTTGATACTGCCGTCGAAATTCACCGCGCCGATCGCGCCGGCATACCAGCGCCGCGGCGAGCGCTCGTGGTCCTCCACGAACTGCATCGCCCACAGCTTTGGCGCACCGGTCACGGTGACGGCCCAGGCGTGGGTCAGGAAGGCGTCGAGCGCGTCGAAGCCGGGACGCAGCATGCCCTCGACATGATCGACGGTGTGAAACAGCTTTGAATAGGTCTCGATCTGGCGCCGCGCCAGCACCTTGATCGTGCCGGGCACGCAGACGCGCGCCTTGTCGTTACGGTCGACGTCGGTGCACATGTTGAGCTCGAACTCGTCTTTCTCCGAGTTCAGGAGCTGGCGGATCTGCTCGGCATCGCCGATCGCATCGCTGCCGCGCGCGATCGTGCCCGAGATCGGGCAGGTCTCGACCCGGCGCCCGTCCGAGCGCACGAACATTTCCGGCGAGGCCGACACCAGGAATTCGCCCTCACCCAGATTCATCAGCGCGCCGTAAGGCGACGGGTTGATGACGCAGAGGCGCTGGAAGACTTCAGCCGGCGAACGATCGCAAGGCTCGGCGAACAGCTGCCCAGGCACCGCTTCAAAGAGATCACCGCGGGCGAAGGCCGCGCGTGCGGTCTCCACCGTCGCCTGATATTCGCCGGGCGCGTGGTCGGCAAAACCCTGCCGCGGCGTCTTCAGGTAAGGACTCTCGGCGGTCTCGCGGGGCAGGCCCTCGGTGGATTTGCCCTTCCAGGCAAAGTCGTACGAGAGCACCACGCCGCGGCCGGTGGCGCGGTCATAGGCCAGCAGGCGATCGGGCACGTAGAGCACGATGTCGCGCTGGTCGCTCTCTCGTGCGCGCTTTTGCACGAGGTCCTCGATCTGGAACACCAGGTCGTAGGCGAAAGCACCGAACAGGCCGAGCAGCCCGTCGTCATTGGCAGAGAAGGCGGCGACGAGATCGCGCACCAACGACATCACGCTGGCACGGCGCGTGCGCTGGTCCTCCTCGACCGGAGCATCGCCGCGGATGATGTGGCCCGCAAGGCGCGTCGTGGTCTTCTCGGAGATGACGACGCAGGGCTCGCGCAGCACATCGGCCAGGAAGGCGATCAGCACCTGCCCGCGCTCGTTCAGCGCTTCCAGTTTGAAATTGACGCCTGATGTCTCGAGCTTGAGCGGCGGATCGGAGAAGCCGAGGTCAAAGCTCTCGTAGCGGCCGGGGACGGTCGTGCCCGAGGACAGCACCACGCCGCGACGGCGGTCGAGCAGATTGATGAGGTCGTCGAGCCGGCTCGCGCCGCCGGTGAATTGCTCGGCCACGCGCGTGATCGCGAGACCCGCGCGGGTCACGTAATCGCTTCTGGCCGGGAGGGCAAAGACTGTCCTGTTCATGTGATCCTCTTGGGGTCCTCTTACGAGACTTGCCGAGGAAACGCCACACAGGACAAACGATCAGGCCGCCGCACTGCGCTGGCGACCTCAGACGATTTGGGAAAGGAAAATCGCACCGGCCACCTCGTTAGGAGGTGCGCCACCAAAGACGGGCTGGGCGAACGGCGGTGCTCATGGGGCGGATACTCACCATGGCACGGGGACGGCGTCAAGGGCGGCCGGGGCAGTAGCCCGGATGGAGCGCAGCGCAATCCGGGGGCGTGCCACAATGGAAGTCCCCGGATTACGCTGCGCTCCATCCGGGCTGCAGGCTGGGTCAGGCTGCGCTGTTACCGCCGAGATGATTGGCGAAGAAATTGATCGCCCTGCCCCAGGCGAGCTCGGCCGCCTCGCGGTCATGCACGGCCTGGCGCTGCTCGTTGACGAAGGCGTGCTCGGCGTCATAGCGGAATAGCTCCAGCGACTTGCCGGCCGCCTTCATGGCCTTCTCGAAGCCGCTGACCAGCTCCGGTGTGCACCAATCGTCCTTGTTGGCGAAATGGGCCTGGAGCGGGATCTTGACGTCGGCGGGCTTGGCCGCCTGCTCCGGTGGGATGCCGTAGAACACGACGCCAGCCGCGAGCTCCGGGATCTTGGTCGCGCCGATGATGGTGACGGCGCCGCCGAGACAGAAGCCGGTCAGCCCGACCTTGGCGCCGTTACGCGACAGATATTGCGCGGCGCCGCGCACGGTCTGCGTGGTGGCGTCCATGAAGTCGAGCGAGTTCATCTCCTTGTTGGCGCTGTCCGTGTCGTGATACGGCACCACCTTGCCCTTGTAGAGATCGGGCGCCAGCGCATCGAAACCGGCCAGCGCGAAGCGGTCGCACAGGCCCTTGATCTGGTCCGACAGGCCCCACCATTCCTGGATCACGACCACGCCCGGCGCGTTGCCGCGCGCGGCATTGGCGAGATAACCCGAGGCGTCCTTGCCGTCCGGGCGCTTGAAGGTGATGGCGGTTCCCATAGTGTCCTCCGATGAGTTCTTGGGGGAGTGGTTGGTGGCATTTTGGCGGGTGCATGCGAATGACGCAATCACCGCGCAAACAAACTCTCGTGCCCCGGATGCTGCGCAGCGCGCCGCCCCTTGCGGCGTGATGCGCTGCTGATCCGGGGCCCAGCTACGAGCATTCCGGGTCCCGGCTCGCGCTTCGCGCGTCAGGGACACGGACCCAACAAAAAAGCCCCCTTGCGGGGGCTTCTTCATTTTCTCGTCGCATCAGAGCGCTCAGTGCGAGCTGGCCCAGACCTTTTTCTTGGTGAAGTACATCAGGCCCGCGAACAGGATCAGGAACACGAAGACCTGGAATCCGAGGCGCTTGCGCGCTTCCATGTGCGGCTCTGCGGTCCACATCAGGAAGGTGGTGACGTCCTTGGAATATTGCGCGACCGTGGTCGGCGAGCCGTCGTCATAGGTCACCTGGCCGTCGCTGAGCGGCTTCGGCATCTTGATGGCGTGGCCCGGGAAGTACTTGTTGTAGTACGAGCCCTCCGGAATGGTGACGCCTTCCGGCACCTTGTCCTCGAAGCCCTGCAGCAATGCCGAGACGTAGTCCGGGCCCTGCTCCTGGAACTGGGTGAAGAAGTCGAAGATGAACCAGGGGAAGCCGCGCTTATAGGAGCGCGCCTTGGTGATCAGGGACAAATCGGGCGGCGCCGCGCCGCCGTTCGCCGCGCGAGCGGCCTGCTCGTTCGGGAACGGCGAGGGGAAATAGTCCGCCGGACGCCCCGCACGCTCGAACATGTCGCCGGCATCGTTCGGGCCGTCCTTGACCTTGTATTCCGACGCGAAGGCCGCCGCCTGCGCCACCGAATAGCTGGGCCCACCGGGCTCGGCGAGGTTGCGGAAGGCCACATAGGACAGGCCGTGGCAGCTGGCGCAGACCTCCTTGTAGACCTTCAGGCCGCGCTGCAGCGCGCCGCGGTCGAACTTACCGAAAGGGCCGGAGAACGACCATTTGTTGCCCGGAGGCGTATCGCTGCCTTCAGACGCCTTCGCGCTGTCGACCGAGCCTGCGAACAACGAACCGGCGAGCGCCAGCATGATCGCGGTCGAGACCATCGGCGTCGACCTGCTTCCGGTCTTGGCCAGGACTGCATCCGAGATCGAGTTCGGCACCGGCCGCGGCTTCTCGATGCGAGCGAGCAGCGGCAGCACGATCAGGAAGTAGGCGAAGTAGCAGACCGTCAGAACCCGGCCGGCGATCACGTAGATGCCTTCCGGCGGCTGCGCCCCGAGATAGCCGAGCAGGATGCAAACCACGACGAAGATCCAGAAGAACTGCTTGGCCAGCGGGCGATACTTCGACGACCTCGTCTTCGCGGCGTCCAGCCAGGGCAGGAAGCACAGGATGATGATCGCACCGAACATCCCGATGACGCCGGCGAGCTTGTTCGGGATCGAGCGCAGGATCGCGTAGAACGGCAGGTAATACCATTCCGGCACGATGTGTGGCGGGGTCACGCCCGGGTTCGCCGGAATGTAGTTGTCGGCGTCGCCGAGATAGTTCGGCATGTAGAAGATGAACCAGGCGTAGAGCAGCATGAAGCAGGCGACGCCGAACATGTCCTTGATGGTGGCATGCGGCGTAAACGGCACCGTATCCTTTTCCGTCTTCGGCTCGACACCGTCGGGGTTGTTCTGACCGGCGACGTGCAGCGCCCAGACGTGGAGCACGACGACGCCCGCGATCAGGAACGGCAGCAGGTAATGCAGCGAGAAGAAGCGGTTCAGCGTCGGATTGCCGACCGAATAGCCGCCCCACAGCAGCGTCACGATGCTCTCGCCGACATAGGGAATGGCGGAGAACAGGTTGGTGATGACCGTGGCGCCCCAGAAACTCATCTGGCCCCAGGGCAGCACGTAGCCCATGAAGCCGGTCGCCATCATCAAGAGGTAGATGATGACGCCGAGGATCCACAGCACCTCGCGCGGCTCCTTGTAGGACCCGTAATAGAGACCGCGGAACATGTGAACGTAGACGGCGACAAAGAACATCGATGCGCCGACCGCATGCATGTTGCGCAGCAGCCAGCCGTAGTTCACGTCACGGACGATCAGCTCGACCGACTTGAAGGCGAGATCGGCATGCGGCGTATAATGCATCGCCAGGATCACGCCGGTCAGGATCTGCATCCCCAGCATGAAGGAGAGGATGGCGCCGAAGGTCCACCAATAGTTCAGGTTACGCGGGGTGGGATAGGCAACGAAGGAGGAGTGCATGAGGCCGAGGATCGGCAGGCGCCGCTCGATCCATTGCAGGGCCGGATTGCTCGGCTGGTAGTCGGATGGTCCGCTCATGATGCGATCCTGAGGAAATAGTACGACGAGACGGCGCGAAGCTTCGGACGAGGGTCCGAGGCTCAGCCGATCTGGATTTTGGTGTCGGAAACGAACTGGTACGGCGGCACCGGCAGGTTCGCGGGCGCGGGCCCCTGGCGGATGCGGCCGGACGAATCGTACTGCGAACCATGGCAGGGGCAGAAGAACCCGTCGTAATTGCCCTCATGGGCGATGGGGATGCAGCCGAGATGGGTGCAGATGCCGATCACGACCAGCCACTGCTCATGGCCGGACTTGACCCGGGCCTCGTCGGACTGCGGATCAGGCAGGCTCGCCACGTTGACGGCGCGCGCCTCGTCGATCTGCTTCTTGGTGCGGTGGCTGATGTAGATCGGCTTGCCGCGCCAGAACACCTTGATGTCCTGCCCTTCGGCGACCGGACTGAGATCGACCTCGATCGGCGCACCGGCGGCGATGGTCGAAGCATCAGGATTCATTTGGGAGATGAAGGGCCAGAGCGCGGCTGCGCCCCCTACTGCTGCAGCTGCCCCGGTTGCAACGAATAAGAAATCACGGCGTGTCGGATGGTCCGCCGAAGACGCTGTCGTCACGATTCCAACCCTTTCTTCTTACGCCACCGGAGGAACCGCTCCAGGAGCCCCCAAGGTCCCCGGAACAGTCTGCCGGCGCCCGCGGCCCCCCGCGGCGGCAGAACTTCGCTCATTCACCTCTAAACGGATGAAACAGCAGTCCAGAATCGTTCTATTGGCACCCTTGCCGGGCGAGCGCAAGCCCGCTATCGGCGCTGGAGCGTGCCATGCACGAATTCCCGGGCAGGCGATGTTTTATTGAGACATTTCCGGCCCGCATCGCCCCCGACACAGCCCTCGCACAGCCCATGCAGATAGCGCTTTTCCAACCCGACATCGCCCAGAACACCGGCACGATTCTCAGGCTTTGCGCCTGTCTGGGCGTCGCCGCCCACATCATCGAACCGGCCGGCTTCCCCGTCTCCGACCGCCTGTTCCGCCGGGCGGGAATGGACTACCTCGACCATGTCAGCCTGACCCGCCATGACTCCTGGTCGAAATTCGAGGATTGGCGTGCGGCACAAAGCTACCGCCTGCTGCTGTTCACCACGAAAGCTGCCACCGACTACCGCGATTTCCGTTACCAGACGTCGGACATCCTGCTATTCGGGCGCGAGAGCGCCGGTGTCACCGACGCGGTGGTCGAGGCCGCGGATGCGCGGCTGGTGATCCCGATCAAAGCGGGGCTGCGGTCGCTCAACGTCGCCATGACCGCGGCCATGGCCGCCGGCGAGGCGCTGCGGCAGATCCGGAACCCGCAAGCCTGATAGATTGAGGAGAGACGATTGAGTTACGCGGTCAAGGAAATCTTCCTGACCCTGCAAGGCGAAGGCGCCCATGCCGGGCGCGCGTCCGTGTTCTGCCGTTTTGCCGGGTGCAACCTCTGGAGCGGCCGCGAGGCGGACCGTCTTGAGGCCACCTGCAAGTTCTGCGACACGGATTTCGTCGGGACCGACGGCACCCTCGGCGGCCGCTACGGCTCGGCCGCGGAGCTCGCCGACACCATCGCCGCGCAATGGACTGCGGCCGCCGCCAACCGCTACGTGGTGCTGACCGGCGGCGAGCCGCTGCTCCAGGTCGACGCCGCGCTGATCGAGGCGCTCCACGCCCGCGGCTTCGAGATCGGCGTCGAGACCAACGGCACCATCGCAGCGCCGGAGGGGCTGGACTGGATCTGCGTCAGCCCCAAGGGCGGCAGCGAGCTGGTGCTGCGCCAGGGCCACGAGCTGAAGCTGGTCTATCCGCAGGCCCTCGCCGCGCCCGAGACGTTCGAGGACCTAGCCTTCGAGCGCTTCTCGCTGCAGCCGATGGACGGACCCGAGGTCATCGAGAACACCGCGCGCGCGATCGACTACTGCCTGCATCATCCGCAATGGCGGCTCAGCGTGCAGACGCATAAATCGCTCGGCATCAGATAGGACGCGCCTGGGAATGCAGATGGACATGTCGAAGATCGACGACCGCAAGGGCCGCGCCCGCACCTGGTTCGAGGCCTTGCGCGACGACCTCTGCGCGAGCTTCGAGCGGCTCGAGGATGACGCGCCGCAAAGCCTCTATCCGGGCGAAGCCGGCCGCTTCAAGCGCACGCCCTGGCAGCGCACCGACCATACCGGCGCGGCGGGCGGTGGTGGCGTGATGTCGATGATGCATGGCCGCCTGTTCGAGAAGGTCGGCGTGCACTGCTCGACCGTGCACGGCGAGTTCGCGCCCGAATTTCGCGCCCAGATCCCCGGCGCCGCGGACGATCCAAAATTCTGGGCGTCCGGCATTTCGCTGATCGCGCATATGCGCAATCCGAACGTGCCCGCCGTGCACATGAACACCCGCTTCGTGGTCACCACGAAAGCCTGGTTCGGCGGCGGCGCCGATCTCACACCGGTGCTCGACCGACGGCGCACCCAGGACGATGCCGACAGCATCGCCTTCCACGCCGCGATGAAGCAAGCCTGCAACCAGCCGAACGGCGTTGCCGACTACGACAAGTACAAGAAATGGTGCGACGAATATTTCTACCTGCCGCATCGCAAAGAGGCGCGCGGCATCGGCGGCATCTTCTACGACTGGCACGACAGCGGTGACTGGGACGCCGATCTCGCCTTCACCAAGGACGTCGGCCGCGCCTTCCTGAAGATCTACCCCGACATCGTCAGGCGCAATTTCGCGGCAGGCTGGACCGCCGCAGACCGCGAGGAGCAATTGATCCGGCGCGGCCGCTATGTCGAATTCAACCTGCTCTACGATCGCGGCACCATCTTCGGGCTGAAGACCGGCGGCAATGTGGATTCGATCCTGTCGTCGATGCCGCCGGAGGTGAAGTGGCCATGACTGTTTCGAGGCCGCTGCCGCGCGCCATGCTGATCGATATGGATGACACCATCCTGTCGGCCTATGGCCGGCCCGAGATCGCCTGGAACACGATCGCGAACGAGTTTGCCGAAGAGCTGGCGCCGCTGCCGCCGCCGCAAGTCGCAACCGCAGTGCTCGCCTTTGCGCGGCAGTTCTGGTCGACTGCAGAGCCGATCTGGCGGATGAAGCTCGGCGAGGCGCGGCGGCTCACGGTGCGCGGCGGCTTCGCCGCGCTCGCCGCAAACGGCCATCGCGCCCTGCCCGACGATCTCGCCGATCGCATCGCCGACCGCTTCACCACCTATCGCGAGGAAGCAATATTCGTGTTCCCCGGCGCGCATGATGCGATCGACGCGTTCAGGGCACGCGGCATCAAGCTCGCACTGGTCACCAACGGCGCCGCCGACATGCAGCGCGCCAAGGTCGAGCGGTTCGAGTTGACCCATCGCTTCGACCATATCCAGATCGAGGGTGAGCACGGTTTCGGCAAGCCGGAGGAGCGCGCCTATCTGCACGCGATGGAGGCGCTGGGCGTCTCCGCAAGGGACACCTGGATGATCGGCGACAATCTGGAATGGGAAGTGGTGACGCCGCAGCGCCTCGGCATCTATTCGATCTGGATCGACGTGCACGGCGACGGCCTGCCCGAAGGCTCGACGGTCAGGCCCGACCACATCATCCGCTCGCTGACCGAGCTGGTGCCGGGCCGGCCGTAACCAGGGCCCGAAAACAAAATATCGAAAAACAACCCCATGCACAGTAGGGCGCTGCTGCAAAATCAATAGCTTGCGGATTTTTCGAATCGGCTTTTGCTCCGTCGGGCAAAACAGGGGTATGATGCCATCGTCGACGCTTGCGATGAGAGCGCCCTGAAGTGGCCTTCCGGCACCGAAGCTTGATGCAGCGGACCGCGCAGCCCGTCTCAAGCTCCTCTCCCGGCCGCCTCCGTTTTCCGCGTGTCATGACAAGTTGCTAGCCTCCTTCGGGTCGATCAACTCGAAGGGACAATCCATGGAATTGAAAGCCGGCGATGTCGTGATGCTGAAATCCGGCGGCCAGCCGCTGACGGTTGCGGAAGTGAAGCAGGACGAGGCGCTCTGCCTCTGGATGGGCATGGAAGGCGATCTGTTCCGCGAGACGCTGCCGCTGGCCGTGCTGGTGCGCGTGGAAGAGGAAGACGAGGAGGAGGATGAGAATGAAGACGAGGGAGAAGACGACGATGAGTGAGCACGCCTAAGACCGCATTCCGGTCAGCCTGGAGTCCGCCGCTCCAGCGCACTTGATGTCTGCTTCTCTGCCAATCACTGCGATAGTGGGCTCATCGGCGAATGTCGCGACGGCCAAAAGCGATAATGACGCTCCAGTCGCTTCAGCAGACTCAGCGGCGCCCGTTATGGAAGATAGATCTCAACCACTCAACTGAAGGCCGCACCAGGAGCCATCCTCGTGACCCAAGAGCCTTCTTGCAGGCGAGAAAACACCACCGAGGCGTTCCTTGAACGCTCGGATCGATACTCACCGCAAGCTGAGAAAGCCGTGCTGAGCTTTCCGTCGCTCCTTCGTTGAAGGCCGCGCTTGCACAGCCGATCGCTTCAAGCGCCAACATATGGATCAACCAGGCACGAAGATCGTCAGCGTTCGTCAACCTGGCGGCGCAACTATTCAGGAAGTGTTCAATCGCCGCCTTGCGTTGGAGCAGGTCTTGCTCCCGCGAAGGCTCACCTGACATATTGGCCGAGTGCGATCGATACACGGCTTGATCAGCAGCAATGACCCCCACGTCGCCATGTGCGGCGAGTCGCAACCACATTTCCATGTCAGAGGCATAGGGCAAGTCAGCCAAATACCCGCCCACTCTTTTCTGCAGGCTCGTGCGAACCACTACGGTCGGTGACAGCACAATGTTTCTTGCGCCGCTAAGTGCGACGAAATCACGTCCGGACAAAACGTGGGTTCTGGATCCCACTCCTGTTCTATGGCGCGAACGCTCCCCCCGTTGATCGAGAACGACCGCGCCTCCGAAGGTGAAAGCGACAGAAGGATGATCATCCATCAGATCGGCCGATCTCTTGAGGGCACCGGGCAGCAGGTAATCGTCCGCAGACAGCAGAAGCATATAGTCGGCTCTCACCCAGGCGATGCCTTCGTTGGCGGTAGCGATGAGACCTTGATTCGAGGTGTGTCTGCGGTAGTTGGCGCGGGGATCGGAGCCGACCAACTCTTGCGCAACTTCCGCAGTATTGTCGGGCGACGCATCATCGATGATGAGCACGCGCAATTCGGGATCGGATTGCGTCAAAACGCTCTCGACGCACTCTCGCAGGAAATGCCCGTACCGGAAGCAGGGAACAACGACGTCTACGGAAGTCATTTATTGTCGGTTCCACCGACTCACAAAAGCGTCGAAATCTATCTATTCAACAAATTACGATTGAATGGGTTCCTGGCCTGCTGCCACGAGGGGTAGTTCATCCGCCCTTTCAACGCTGCCGATCAAATCCTGCTCCTTTCAGGGACCCCCCGAGTCCGCTACGGGTCAAAGGCTGCTCTAGCCGGCCAGCATGAGCTTGATCGGGTCACCTGTCGGAAGCGGACGCCTTCGTTGCTTTGGGGGTAACGTCAGCGACAGGCCAATTGCGGTCACCCTCCTTACTCGCGCGGAACTGCAGCAGCTTGATCGATGAGATTGGTATTGGGCGCAAGTTTACGCGAGCGCGCAAAAACGATCCGAGACGTGGCAGGTATCTCGGCTTCGGCTCTACCGTCTTGGCCGATTAGGATCAATCCGGCGCCGCCATTTGCTACATTCAGTATAATCGGGTCCCCGCTCCAGGTCATGATCGCCTCCATTCCGATGATGAGGAACTCGCCCACGGGCTGGTCGAAATATTGGATGCGCAATTGTGGTCCGACCTCTGCCGGTGCAAGTTCAAAGCCGAGTTTTCGAGCCCGTGAGTAAAGGTCAGCTAACGTCACACGATCGCTCGTGAACCCAAGTTGCGTCGGGGAGACGAGTGCAAGCTCCATGTCTGTCTTCTGAGAAGCAGTAATAAAGGACGGTCGGGCAAGGATTTCGCCCGCTTGGCTGCCCACACTGCATCGCATGCTGTCCATTGCATTGCGCAGCTTAAGTGAGTCGGCGAACGTGCCTATTGTAATTGACTTCCATGTCGCAATGTCGCGCTCGGATTGAATAAGCCGTTGAGGCGCTTCGGATGCGCGTGTCTTGAATTTCAGCTGTCTCTCCAAAACATCGCGAGCTGCGCACTGGGTCTGCGCCGTACTGCTTGCGAGCTGAAGGATGCAAACTGAAAGGATTAGAACAACTAAGTAGTGGCACGCCGTGCTTCTGTTGCGACGATTGACTGCGGTGCATCGCGTTATGCTTTTTGGAATAGACATGGCGGAATCACTTTTTCAATCAAGCTTGACAGAAAAAGCCCGCCTCCGAGTCAAGGGGAAGAACGGAGGGAAATGACGTCCATGAACATTCCCCGGCCGCCTTTGAAATGCGTCCGGAGGCGGGGCCTATGGCTTCAATTATTCCAATTTCCAAATTGCAGGCTGCAGTCCGTAAGCCTGATCAAGCCTGCCCATCAGACCTTAGGCATGATGTGAATGAAGCATAGCATGTGGTTGCATCCGCTCAATATGCCAAAAGTCTGCTCCGGGTCATAAGCTGCCGCGGGACAATTGAGCCGAGCGACTTCCGATTGTCCCTCAGGAGCGGACGTTATGAGAACAACCTGGATCGCGGAAAGTCGCGAATATCCGATTGGACCATGGCCATCTACGCGACGAGCTGCCTCGCCGCCGCCGAGATCATCACGAGCCCGCCGGTGATCACCGCGACATCAAGGATCGCGGTGTGGATGTGCACCGGCATCCGCTCCACGAAGGCCTTTGCGAGAAACGCGCCGGGGATCGCGATCGCGCCGATCAGCAGCGCGAAGGCGAGCACCTGCGCGGTGACGGCACCGGCAAGGCCGAACACCGAGATCTTGATGAGGCCGGTGCCGAGCGAGATCATGGCATCGGTTGCGATCACGGCGGCGCCTTCGAGGCCGGCGGCCATCAGCAGCGAGAGCAGGATCACGCCGGAGCCCGAGGTGCCGCCGACCAGCACGCCGTAGCCGACCGAGCCGGCGGCAAGGCCGCTGTCGCCGATCTTGACCTTTCGGCGGCGGAGTACGCGGCGCAGCGGCACGCTCAGGATCAGCATGGAGCCGATCACGAGCGCCGCGCCGGCATTGGTGAGGCGCGTATAGCCGTAGGCGCCGAGCGCGGTCGTCAGCGCGGCGCAGGCGAGCACGATCAGCGCGCGGCGGCGGTCGGCGTAGCGCAGATAGGCAACGGCGCGGCTGGAATTGGTGAAGATGGCGGAGATCGCGATGATCGGCACCACGGGCTCGGCGCCGACCAGCGGCACCAGCACCAGCGGCATCAGGGCGCCGGTGCCGTAGCCGGCGAGACCACCGATGATCGAAGCAAACAACGCCATCAACGCGACCAGCAGGAGCTGAAAGATCGAGATGTCGGCGAAGCCTGAGACGATGGTCACGTTCTCTCGTCGCGGCTGATTCGTGCCGCAGCTTGATCGGCGATGGAAGCGAGTGCGGCTTCCTCTAGGGGAAAATCCGCCGCAAGCCAAGCGTCCTCGGCGAGCGTCAACACATGTCCGAGCGCGGGTCCTTCGGCCAGACCGCGCGCGATGAAATCGGCGGCCTTCAGCGGAAATTTCGGCGCAGTCCAGCGCTGCGGCAGCTCGGCGAGAGCGCGCCAGCGCATCGAGGTGAAATCGCCACCGGCGCGCGCCCAGCTGAGCAACACACGATCGTGATAGCGCTCGGGGCCGAGCCGATAGAGCAGCCGCCGTGCATTGGCCTCATCCTTGGTGGCGAAGCGCCACCAGCGGTGGCCCATCGAATCCAGTGCCTTGGTCTCGGCATTGGAGAGCCGCAGGCGCGCGGCGACGCGCTTGGCGTCTTCGGTCACCGCGACGGTCAGCGCGGCGAGGCGCCGCGTGCTGCTGGCGATGAGGCCGAGTTCGCGCTCGATCGCGATCATCGCCGACAGCGGCCCGGTATAGGCGACGCCGCCGATCAGCGCTTGCAGCAATCCGCCCTCGGCCATGGCCAGCACGGCCGCGGATGCGCCGCCGGCCACCAGCAGCTTCAGCATCTCCATGCGCACCCGCTCGGCCGAGAGGCTGGCAAGACCGGCACGCCCCCGGATGCAGGCGAGATAGCCGTCGCGGTCGGGATCGCCGGCACCAAAGGCGGCGTGGATGCGGAAGAAGCGCAGGATGCGCAAATAATCTTCGGCGATGCGCTGGTCAGGATCGCCGATGAAGCGCACGCGGCGCGCCTTGGCATCCGCGATGCCGCCGACATGGTCGTAGACGACGCCGCGCGCATCGACCGACAGGCCGTTCATGGTGAAGTCGCGCCGCTCGGCGTCCTTGACCCAGTCGCGGCCGAACGCGACCTTGGCCTTGCGGCCGAAGGTTTCGGTGTCCTCGCGCAGGGTCGTGACTTCATAGGGGTGGCTGTCGATCACCAGCGTGACGGTGCCGTGGTCGATGCCGGTCGGCACGCTCTTGATGCCGGCGGCCTTGGCGCGCCGGATCACCTCCTCCGGCCGCGCGGTGGTCGCGATGTCGATGTCGCCGGGCACAAGACCGAGCAGCGCGTTGCGTACGGCGCCGCCGACGACCCGCGCCTCCTCGCCGTCAGAGTTGAGCAATTGCAGGACGCGCGCGGTCCCGCCTGCGGTCAGCCAGGGCGCATCGGCGAGAATCGGCGCAAGTATCGGCTCCGCGCTCATCGTGCGGCCCCTATTTTTCCACGCCCGGCACCAGCCGGCCGTTCTCGATATGGGCGGGAACGTAAGTCGAATCCGGGGCGGCGCCGGAGAAGTGCGCAAGTCCGATCAGGCCCGCAATGACCAGCACGATCGCCGCCAGCGCAAGGCGCGCGACGACCGCGACCGGCCAGGAGGAACGCGCGAACAGGCCGGAACGCGTCGCGGCCAGGAACAACGCGTAGACAGCAAAGGGAATGAGGAAGATTCCGATCTCGGTCAGAACCGGCCGGATCATGATGAATAGATCCGCTCATACAGCACACGCAGCATGCCCGCCGTCGCACCCCAGATGTAGCGTTCCGCGAACGGCATCGCGTAGTAGAACCGCTCCATGCCGCGGAATTCCTTGCTGTGCACCTGATGGTTCACCGGGTTCATCAGGAAGGATAGCGGCACCTCGAACGCATCATCAACCTCGGAATGGTTGATGGTGAGCTCGAAGCCGGGCCTGACCCTGGCGACCGTCGGCAGGATGCGGAAGCCGAAGGCGGTGCCGTAGAGATCGAGATAACCGATCGGCTCGACGAAGTCTCTGGACAGCCCGACCTCCTCCTCGGCCTCGCGCAGCGCCGCATCCAGCGGCGAGGCGTCGGTGGCGTCGATCTTGCCGCCGGGGAAAGCGATCTGGCCGGCATGGTCGTTGAGATGCGCCGAGCGCTGCGTCAGCAAGATGGTCGGCTCGGGATGATCGACCACCGCGATCAGGACCGCCGCGGGGCGCACCGGCTGCTCGCGCGCGACGATCTCGAGCATCTTGTCGGTGCCGGGATCGCCCGAAGCGGGAATGATGTTCGGATCGTAGAGGCCGAGCGGAACGTCGAAGCCGAGCTTCGCCCTGGAGCGGGCGAAGAAATCCGCCGCGCCGGGGGCGACGGGATCGCTCTTCAAGATAGGCTTGTTCAAAGCGCGGCCCTCACCTGCTCCGCATCGGCCATGGCGAAGAATTCGCCAGCCGATTCGACGCCGAACATCGGCTGGCCATCGACCATCCGCTCCTCGCCCATGTCAACCAGATCGTAATAGAGCGCCCTTGTGACCTTGGCCCAGAGCTCGGCGCGAACGTGCAGATATGGCGTCAGCCCGCCGTCCCTGGCCTGCTCGAAACGCAGCCGGTGCGCGGCATCGCAGGTGACCCAGTCATCGACATTGGTGCGGAAGCGCAGCACGCGATGGTTGCCCTCGCCGTCCTTCTGCATCTCGACCGCCATGAAGGGCGCGTCGTCGACGCGGATGCCGACCTTCTCCACCGGCGTGACCAGGAAATGCTTGTCGCCCTCGCGCTTCAGGATAGTCGAGAACAGCCGCACCAGAGCGGGGCGCCCGATTGGCGTCCCCAAGTAGAACCAAGTACCATCGGAGGCAATTCGGATGTCGAGATCGCCGCAAAACGGCGGATTCCACAGATGCACCGGAGGCAAGCCCTTCTTGGCGCCTTCGGCATTGGCAGCACTTTTGGCGGCGGCAGTCAGCCCCTCAAGACCGCGATCGGCGCTCTGCCCTTGGTTCGCCATGGTTTGCCCTGACTTTGTCCTTTGGCACGATTGGTGCAGGTCTACGTTGTGATCGGGTGCACGGTTCCACCCCGGATTAGTCCGGTGGGGGAGGTCGCCACTTCGTGATGCCGTACATAACCCGAAGCCGATAAGGTGGGGATAGGTTAATTCAACGAATACATGGCCTTCCTGCAAGTCTAGCATAGGCCCATGAGTTGACGCGATGATCTGACGTGATGATCCGTGATGTGGTGACGTGACGACGTAAGCAAGCCGCGCGGCAGGCTGAAGGAGCTAAACGGATGGCGGAGAGTGTCGAGAAACTCGAGGACGGGATCGTTCGTTCGGCCGAGCAGGTGTCGAGCCAGATTCGCGCGGCGAAGGATGCGATCGCGTCCGTCATCTTCGGCCAGGATCGCGTGATCGAGAACACGCTTGTCACCATCCTCTCCGGCGGCCATGCGCTGCTGATCGGCGTGCCCGGCCTTGCCAAGACCAAGCTGGTCGAGACGCTCGGCGTGACGCTCGGCCTCGATGCCAAGCGCATCCAGTTCACGCCCGACCTGATGCCGTCGGACATCCTCGGCGCCGAAGTGCTGGATGAGAGCACCGCGGGAAGGCGCGCCTTCCGCTTCATCGCAGGTCCGGTGTTCGCGCAGCTCTTGATGGCGGACGAGATCAACCGCGCCAGCCCGCGCACGCAATCGGCGCTGCTGCAGGCGATGCAGGAGCAGCACATCACCGTGGCCGGCGCACGCCACGATCTGCCCAAGCCGTTCCACGTGCTCGCGACGCAGAACCCGCTGGAGCAGGAAGGCACCTATCCGCTGCCCGAAGCGCAGCTCGACCGTTTCCTGATGGAGATCGACGTCGACTATCCCGATCGCGACGCCGAGCGCCGCATCCTGTTCGAGACCACCGGCGCTGAGGAGACGCTGGCGAGGGGATCGATGACCGCGGACGCGCTGATCACAGCGCAGCGGCTGATCCGGCGCCTGCCGGTCGGCGATTCCGTGGTGGAGGCGATCCTGTCGCTGGTGCGCTCGGCCCGTCCTGGTCCGGACGCCGGCGAAGCCGGCAAGTTCATCGCCTGGGGCCCCGGCCCGCGCGCCAGCCAATCGCTGATGCTGGCGGTGCGTGCGCGCGCGCTGATCGACGGACGGCTGGCGCCCTCGGTCGACGACGTGCTCGACCTCGCCGAGCCCGTGCTGAAGCACCGCATGGCGCTGACGTTCCAGGCGCGCGCCGAAGGCCGCACGATTCCGGACGTGATCCGGCAATTGAAGACACGGATCGGTTGATGGCAGCGGAGAACGGGCACACAGCGAAGGAGATCATCGCGATCCGACGTGCCGATGGCGAAAGCCGCACGCTCGCAGCTTCCTTGCCGCGCCTGGTGCTCGAAGCCCGCCGTATCGCCGCCAACGTCATCCACGGCCTGCACGGCCGCCGCCGCGCCGGCTCCGGCGAGAATTTCTGGCAATACCGACGCTTCGTCTCCGGCGAGCCGGCGCAGAACGTCGACTGGCGCCGCTCGGCGCGCGACGACCATCTCTATGTCCGCGAGCTCGAATGGGAAGCCTCGCACACGGTGTGGATCTGGCCGGACCGCTCGCCGTCGATGGCGTTCGCCTCGAAGACCGCGCGCGAGTCCAAGCTCGAGCGCACGCTGATCGTCGCCTTCGCGCTGGCCGAGCTGCTGGTGTCCGGCGGCGAGCGCGTCGGCATTCCCGGCCTGATGGCGCCGACCGCGAGCCGCAGCGTGATCGACAAGATGGCGCAGGCGATGCTGCATGACGATGCCGACCGCCTCAGCCTGCCGCCGTCCTTCGTGCCGGCGGCGCTAGCCGAGATCATCGTGCTGTCGGATTTCTGGTCGCCGATCGCGGAGATCAAGACGACGCTCACGGGCCTCTCCGGCTCCGGCGCGCATGGCACCATGGTGCAAATCGTCGATCCCGCCGAAGAATCGTTCCCTTATTCCGGCCGCGTCGAGTTCGTCGAGCCCGAAGGCTTCGGCGTGATCACCGCCGGCCGCGCCGAGAGCTGGGCACAAGATTACACCGCGCGACTCGCGCTGCACCGCGACCAGATCCGCGCAGAGACCAACAAGCTGGACTGGCTGTTCACCACGCACGCCACCGACCGCTCCGCCGCCGAGCTGCTGCTGTTCCTGCATGCCGGCATGCAGGTGAGCAAGTCGGGCGCCCGCACCACGACGATCAAGGTGGGGCCGGCCGCATGATGGGACTGCCGCTCGCCTTCACCGAACCGCTGCTCCTGATCGGCCTCGTCAGCCTGCCCGTGCTGTGGTGGCTGCTGCGCGTGATGCCGCCGCGGCCGCGCCGCATCGAGTTTCCGCCGACACGCCTGCTGTTCGACATCGCCCCGCGCGAGGAGACGCCCTCGCGGACGCCATGGTGGCTGACCGCGTTGCGTCTCCTGGCTGCGGCTCTCGTCATTTTCGCGGCCGCCGGCCCGATCTGGAATCCGCAAACAGGCACAGCCGACAGCAAGGCGCCGCTGATGATCATGCTCGACGACGGCTGGAGCGCGGCGTCGCACTGGGACATCAGGATCAGGGCCGCCGACGAGCTGATCGCCAATGCCGACAACGACCGCCGCGCCATCGCGCTGGTGCCGCTGTCCGAGCCGAACCGCGACATCACCCTGATGCCGGCGGGTGCCGCGCGCGTCGCGCTGCGGCAGCTCGCGCCAAAGCCCTATTCGATCGACCGCGTCGAGACGCTGGCCGCGGTCGACCGTTTCCTGAAAGCTACTGGCGACTGCGAGATCGCCTGGCTGTCCGACGGCGTCGACACCGGCCGCGGCGAGGACTTCGTGGCTGGCCTCGGCAAGACCATCGGCGATCGCAGCCTGACCGTGTTCGAAGGCGGCACCTCCTCGCCGCTGGCGCTGGTCGCGGCCGAGAACGCCGCGGCGAAGATGACGGTGAAGGTGCTGCGCACCGACAGCGGCATCGCCATGGGCACGGTGCGCGCGCTGGACCAGAAGGCCTCGCCGATCGGAGAGGCCCGTTACACGTTCGGTCCGCAAGACAAGGAAACCGACGCCGCGTTCGACCTGCCGGTCGAGTTGCGCAACGACATCACGCGGCTCGAGATATCGGGCGAGCGCTCCGCCGGCGCGGTGCAGCTGCTCGACAAGCGCTGGCGCCGCCGCGCCATCGGCATCGTCTCGGGTGCGACCAGCGAGACTGCGCAGCCGCTGCTGGCACCGACCTTCTACCTCACCCGCGCGCTGGCGCCGTTCGCCGACGTCAGGCTCGCCGACAAGGGTTCGCCGCAGCAGGGCATCACACAATTTTTGGACCAGAAGCTGCCGATGATCATCCTCGCTGATGTCGGCACCATCGCGCCGGAGCTGCGCGAGCGCCTCAATGCCTGGGTCGACCAGGGCGGCGTGCTGGTGCGCTTCGCCGGCCCCCGGCTGGCGCAGGCCGAGGACGATCTCGTGCCGGTCAAGCTGCGCAAGGGCGGCCGCACGCTCGGCGGCAGCCTGACCTGGGAGAAGCCGCAGCATCTTGCGACCTTCGCAGCCGACGGCCCGTTTGCCGGCGTCGTCGTCCCCAAGGACGTCACCGTGAGCCGCCAGGTGCTGGCCGAGCCCGATGCGGTGCTCGCCACCAAGAGCTGGGCCTCGCTGGAAGACGGCACACCGCTGGTCACCGGCGAGCATCGCGGCAAGGGCCTCGTCAGCCTGTTCCACGTCAGCGCCGACATGCGCTGGTCGGATCTGCCGATGTCGGGCACCTTCGTCGAAATGCTGCGGCGGGTCGTCGACATGTCCGGCTACACGTCCAAGCCCGGCGCAGGCGTTGCCAGCGAAGCGACCACCGAGACGGTGGCGCCGCTGCACATCCTCGACGGTTTTGGCGCCTTCGGGCCGCCGCCCGCCACCGCAAAGCCGCTGCCCGCGGACTATCGCGACCGCGCCACATCCGATCATCCGCCGGGCTTCTATGGCCCGGCCGAAGGACCGCTCGCCGTGAACACGCTTGCCAGCGCCGACCGCATCGCCGCGCTGAACACCGCGAGCCTGCGCGCCCGGCACGCCACCTACACCAATGCCGAGCCGCGCGATTTGCGAGGCTGGCTGCTGTCGACGGCACTCGCGCTGTTCCTGGTCGACGCCATCATCGTCGCGGTGCTCGGCGGCGGGATCGCCGCGCTGCTGCGCCGACGCGCCGCGCCCGCGATGATCGTGCTTGGCCTGTTGTTCGCCTCGCTCTCGCCCGCGCCGTCACGCGCCGACAGCGCCGCGGACGATTTCGCGATGAAGGCGACGTCGCAGACCCGCCTCGCCTTTGTCGTGACCGGCAATGCCGACGTCGATTCCATCGTCAGGGCCGGCATGTCCGGACTGACGCTGTTCCTGGCGCAGCGCACCGCGCTCGAGGCCGGCGATCCCGTCGGGATCGATCCCGCGCGCGACGAGCTCGCCTTCTTCCCGCTGATCTATTGGCCGATCGTGCCGGGAGCGCCCAAGCCGCCGCAGGACGCCATCAACAAGATCGACGCCTACATGAAGCAGGGCGGCACCGTGCTGTTCGACACCCGCGACGCGATCGAAGCGCCGCCCGGCGCCAACGGCGCCGCGCAGACCCCGGGCATGCAAACGCTGCGCGAGATCCTGTCGTCGCTCGACGTGCCCGAGCTCGAGCCGGTGCCGCGCGAGCATGTGCTGACCAAGACCTTCTATCTGCTGCGCGACTTCCCCGGCCGCTTCGTCACCGGCCAGACCTGGGTCGAGACCCTGCCGCGCGACGAGGACGAGGACAGCGCGCAGCGGCCGGCGCGCGGTGGCGACGGCGTCTCGCCGATCATCATCACCTCGAACGATCTTGCCGGCGCCTGGGCGGTGCGGCCCGACGGCCAGGCCATGCTGCCGGTGACCGGCGGCGACACCCGCCAGCGCGAATTCGCCTACCGCGCCGGCGCCAACATCGTGATGTACACGCTGACCGGCAATTACAAGGCCGACCAGGTACACGCACCGGCCCTGATCGAACGGCTGGGGCAATAGGATTGAGATGAATTACGGCATCGCATTCACGCCGCTTGTCCCCGCGATCGTGCTCTGGCTCGCGCTCGCCGCGATCGTCGTCATCGCGATCGTGCTGCTGGTTGCGCGCGCGCGCGGCGCCGCCGTGCGCGTGGCCGCGCTGGTGCTGTTCCTGCTCGCGCTCGCCAATCCCTCCTTCACCCGGGAGGATCGCGATCCCCTCACCTCTGTCGCCGCCGTCGTCGTCGACAAGAGCCCGAGCCAGAATTTCGGCAACCGCAATCGCGAGGCTGCGCAAGCGCAGGAAGCGCTGGTCGACAGCCTGAAGAAGGTCAAGGGGCTCGAAGTCCGTGTCGTCGAGGCCGGACAGGCCGACGGCGAGACCGACGGCACAAAGCTGTTCGGCGCCCTCGCCTCGGTCTTGTCGGACGTGCCGGTCGACCGTGTCGCCGGCGCGTTCCTGATCACCGACGGCCGCGTCCACGACATTCCGGCGAGCGCCACGGCGCTCGGCTTCCAGGCGCCGGTGCATGCGCTGATCACCGGCCAGAAGGACGAGCGCGACCGCCGCATCGCGATCACGGCGGCGCCGCGCTTCGGCATCGTCGGCCAGACCCAGACCATCAGCTATCGCCTCGACGACCAGGGCGTCTCCGGCGAGCGCGCCAAGGTCACGATCCGCAGGGACGGCGAGGTCATCAACGAGCGCACGCTCTCGAGCGGCCAGGCCGCGAGCGTCGACGTCGACATCAAGCATGCCGGCCCGAACATCGTCGAAATCGAGGCCTCGCCGCTCGAGAGAGAGCTGACGCCGGTGAACAACCGCGCCGTCGTCGCCATCGACGGGGTGCGCGACAAGCTGCGCGTGCTGCTGGTCTCGGGCGAGCCGCATTCGGGCGAGCGCACCTGGCGAAACCTCTTGAAGTCCGACGCCAGCGTCGACCTCGTGCACTTCACCATTCTGCGTCCCCCGGAGAAGCAGGACGGCACGCCGATCAACGAATTGTCGCTGATCGCGTTTCCGACCCGCGAGCTGTTCCAGCAGAAGATCAACGAATTCCAGCTGATCATCTTCGACCGCTACGCCCGCCAGGGCGTGCTGCCGATCGCCTATTTCGACAACATCGCGCGCTATGTGCGCGGCGGCGGCGCGGTGCTGGTCTCGGCCGGCCCCGATTACGCCTCCAACACCAGCATCTGGCGCACGCCGCTGGATTCGGTGCTGCCGGCAGAGCCCGTGGGCGTGACGGAAAAGCCGTTCTATGCGCATCTGTCCGACATCGGCAAGCGCCACCCGGTCACGCGCGCCCTGGAGGGCTCCGCCAGCGAGCCGCCGCGCTGGAGCCGTTTCTTCCGCACCGTCGACACCCGCAATTCCGTCAACCCGCCGGTGATGACGGGGGCCGACGGCAAGCCGCTTCTGTTCCTGTCGCGCTTCGGCGAGGGCCGCGTCGCGCTTCTGCTCTCCGACCACATCTGGCTGTGGGCACGCGGCTATGAGGGCGGCGGCCCGCATCTGGACCTGCTCAGGCGGATGTCGCACTGGCTGATGAAGCAGCCGGACCTCGACGAGGAGGCGCTGCGTCTGCAGGTGCAGGGCAAGAACCTCGTCGTGGTGCGTCAGACCATGGCCGACAGCGTCCAGCCGGTGAGCGTGACCTCGCCGTCCGGCGCATCGCAGGATTTGACGCTGAGCCCCGGCGATCCCGGTGAATGGCGCGCCAGCCTTCCCGCAAGCGAGCTCGGTCTGTGGCAGGCCACCGACGGCACGCTGAAGGCGCTGATCAATGTCGGCCCGACCAATCCGAAGGAGTTTTCGGAGGTCACCTCCACCGTCGAGACCTTGAAGCCACTGACACAGGCGACCGGCGGCAACGCCGTGCGCGTGGCCAGCGGCGCCGACGTCGAGCTGCCGCGCATCCTGCCGGTGCGCTCGGCCAGCGTCTTTGCCGGCGACGGCTGGATGGGGGTGCGGATGCGCGACGCCAGCGTCGTCAAGGGCGTCGGCGTGCTGCCGATCTTCGCCGGCCTGATTGGCCTGTTGCTGCTGCTCGGCGCGTTTGCTGCGACCTGGGTCCGCGAGGGGCGGTAGTTGCCCGAAGCTTGATTGGACGAGACTCGCGTAGCGCCGCGACGGCGGTGCGTTCCCTCCCCCCTTGTGGGGGAGGGAACGGAGAGAGCAAACGCTGTCCGCTGAACTGGACTTGAATCCATCGTGCTCTAGTTGCCCGAACGACACATCGGGCCGGCTGCCTGCACAGGCAGACCCGCCCCGCCGTTGACATCCGCCGACCTATCGCGCGATGTTACATTATAACGTCGCGACGTCAGGGAATTGATGTGCCGCGACGTAGGGGTAGCTTTTTCCGATGAAGTGGTTCCGGTCGAATATCAGGCACGGCGCCCGGGTCGCGTTGTTCGCGATGCTGGTGCAGTTCGCGCTGACGTTCGGGCATAGCCACTGGTTCGCGCAGGCTGCGCCGCTTGCCCAGGGCGCGCTCCAGCAGACCGACGGCGCCAACGGCGTTGCTGCGATCGACCGCGCCGCGGTCCAGAAGCAATCGCCCGCCGCTCCCGACCGCGAGCATCCCGGCGAGGACAACTGCGCGATCTGCGCCGTCGTCGCGATGGCAGGCACTGTCATTTCGGCAACGCCGCCCGTGCTGCTGCTGCCGCAGGCGATCGAGCTGCTCCACCGCACCACTGATGCCGAATTTCTCCATCTGAAATCGGCCGGCACGGCGTTCCAGCCGCGCGCCCCTCCCGCGTCCTGACTCTCAACTTCGCTTGATCACGCCCGGGCTCGCCGCGCATCGGCAATGCCCGGGAGACGTTGAAGTCGAATTCCGTCGCGCCGCGACGGCAGGCCGCCTCCGATCAGCACACAATCACGCGGACGGCGCCTGACTGGAATCAGGACCATGTCATTCAAATTGCGACGCGCGCAGCGTCTTGGCGGAGCAAGCCTGCTCCTGCTCGGCGCCGCCGCCACGCCCGCTTTCGCCCAAACGCCTGCGCAAGACAAATCGTCGACCGAGATCCCCGCCGTCACCGTGACGGCGCCGAGCCCCATCGTGCGCAGAGCGGTGGTGCCGACGCGCAATCCGGGCCGCGGCACGCGGACCGCGCGGGTGCGCAGCCGCCAACAAGCTGCGGAAGCAGAGCCGGCAGCCTCCGTGCCCGCCGCGCCTCAGCAGGGCGTGCTGCCTGTTGTGACCAACCAATTCGCGACCGTCACGGTGGTGCCGAACGAGGAGATCCGCCGCGAGGGCGGCGGCCAGCTCGGCGATCTCCTGTTCTCCAAGCCGGGCATCACCGGCTCGAGCTTCGCGCCCGGCGCATCCAGCCGGCCGATCATCCGGGGTCTCGACGTCAACCGCGTCGGCATCGTCGAGAATGGCACCAATTCGAACGGCGCGTCAGATCTCGGCGAGGATCATTTCGTCCCGATCGATCCGCTCGCGACCAACCAGATCGAAGTGGTGCGCGGGCCCGCCGCCCTGCGCTACGGCTCGACCTCGATCGGCGGCGTCGTCAGTGCCACCAACAACCGGATTCCGGATGCGGTGCCGTCCTGCGCGCCGTCATTCCAGGCTTACGGCCTGCCGACCAAGGCGCCGCTAGCGACCGCCGCGACCTCGCCTTGCGTCACCGCCGAGACCCGCACCGCGTTCTCTTCGGTCGACCGCGGCGTCGAAAGCGGCGTACTGCTCGACACCGGCGGCGGCAATTTTGCGTTCCATGCCGACGCCTACGGCCGCACGACCTCGGACTATTCCATCCCGAGCTATCCCTATCTGAACGATCAGTCGCGCCCCGTGAACGGCCGCCAGCCGAACTCGGCGACGCGCTCGGACGGCGCCTCGATCGGCGGCTCCTACTTCTTCCAGGGCGGCTATATCGGCGCGTCGATCACGCAGAACGACTCGCTCTACCATATCCCCGGCATCGACGGCGCCGACCACCGCACGCGGATCGACGGCCACCAGACCAAGATCAACGTCAAGGGCGAGTATCATCCCGACGCCGCCGCGATCGACGCCGTCCGCTTCTGGGCCGGCGCGACCGACTACCGCCACAACGAGATCGGCCTTGCCGATCCCGCCGACCTCAACAGCGACGGCATCAGGCAGACCTTCACCAACAAGGAGCAGGAAATCCGCACCGAGGTGCAGCTGATGCCGTTCAACGCGCGCTTTGCCGAGGTGACGACCGCGCTGGGCTTCCAGGTCGGGCATCAGGAATTGAGCGCGCCGAGCCCGGACAATCCCGGCACGCTGTTCAACGGCCTGTGGGATCCGAACAACAGCACGCGCGTTGCCGGTTACGCCTTCAACGAGTTCAAGTTCACGGAGGCGACGCGGGCGCAGATCGCCGGCCGCATCGAGCATGTCGAGCTCCATGGCACGACGCCGGACTTCCCGGCCGATTATCTGCCCGACGGCACGCCGCAGGCGGCGATCGCGCGCAATCCGTCCTTCACGCCCAAGAGCGGCAGCATCGGCCTGCTGCAGGATCTGCCGGGCGGCATGGTCGGCAGCATCACCGCGCAATATGTCGAGCGCGCGCCAAAGGCGGCCGAGCTGTTCTCGCGCGGCGGCCATGACGCGACTGCGACCTTCGACATCGGCAATCCCAACCTCACCATCGAGACCGCAAAATCGGTCGAGCTCGGCGTACGCAAGGCGACGGGGCCGTTCCGCTTCGAAGCGACGGTCTACTACACGCATTTCGACAATTTCATCTATCGCCGCCTCACCGGCGTGTCCTGCGATGACGACTTTGCCTCGTGCGGTACGCCGGGCGCCGAGCTGAACCAGGCGGTGTATTCGCAGCGCAATGCCAACTTCCGCGGCGGTGAATTCCAGTCGCAGCTCGACGTCGGCGCGTTCAAGGGCGGCATCTGGGGCATCGAGAACCAGCTCGATTTCGTCCGCGCCACCTTCAGTGACGGCACCAACGTGCCGAGGATTCCCCCCATGCGAATGGGTGGCGGCCTGTTCTGGCGCGACGACAACTGGCTGATGCGCGTCAACCTCTTGCACGCCTTCGCGCAGAACAACGTTGCCGTGATCGCGGAGACGCCGACGGCGGGCTACAATCTGTTGAAGGCCGAGGTCAGCTACAAGACCAAGCTCGACCGCAACTGGTTCGGCGCGCGCGAGATGATGGCCGGCATCGTCGGCAACAATCTCCTCAACGAGAACATCCGCAACTCGGTGTCCTACACCAAGGACGAGGTGTTGATGCCCGGCATCGGCGTGCGCGCGTTCGCGAACTTCAAGTTCTGACGGTGATCAAGCCGGGGCCCGCGAGCCCCGGCTTGACGGTCATTAAGGCGCGGCCGCGCGCGTCATTGACAGCATCGTAGCCCGGATGAAGCGCAGCGAAATCCGGGCTACGGAATCTGCGCGAGCCGCTTCTCGAAGCACCACTGATCCACGGGGAAAGGCCCCTTCGAAGTTTCCGACATCATCACGAAGGCGCCGGCGTTGCGCCAGCCGCTCTTCTCGTAGAACCGGGCGGCGCGCATGTTGCCGACCGCGCAGGCGAGCCACGCCAGCCCCACACCACGCGCGGCGAGTCGTGCTTCCGCATCGGCGATCAGCGCCGCAGCCACGCCCGTCCCGTGGGCGGCTGGCGACACGAAGAGCTGGTACAGTTCGTCGCCCTTGAGGGCGCACAAGCCGAGCGGCGCACCGGAGGGGCCGACGACGCAGATGTCGGTAAGCATGACCGCGAGACGATCGCGAAAGCTCGCCAGTGTACGGAGGCGGACCAGCTCGGGCGGCGCAAGATGCGCATGCGACCCGTGCCAGGCATCGTGCCACAGAAGCGCGAGGTGGTCGATCTCGGTGGGATCGGCTGGACGCACCTGCATTGGCGATACTCCGTATGAGCGTCGTAGCCGCCCGGATGAGCGAAGCGACATCCGGGGACGGTGCATCTGCAACGACAGGTTTCCCGGATATCGCTTCGCTCATCCGGACTACAAGCTACGAGCCTGACGCCCTACCCTGCCCGCGCCTTGCTCCAGTCCGGGCCGACCGGGCCCGACACGCCTTCGAAGGCGCCGTCGACGAGCTCGAACACCAGGATGCGGGCGGCGTCGACCGGGCCGGGCATGGTGACGCGGCCCTTCGGGACCGGCCTGAAGCCGACTCGGCTGTAATATGGCTCGTCGCCGACCAGCAGCACGAGGCGGTGACCTTTCGCCTTCGCGTCCTTTAGCGCGCGCTCCATCAGCAGACGGCCGACACCGCGGCCCCGGAACGGCGGCTCGACCGTCAGCGGCCCGAGCAGCAGCGCCGGCGTCTCGCCGACCAGCACCGGCAATTGCCTGACCGAGCCGACCAGCAGCGTGCCGATGCGCGCGGTGAAGGACAATTCGAGCAGATGGTCGACGTGCTCGCGGATCCGGTAGGCGCTGAGGACGAAGCGGCCGGGACCGAAGGTACGTTCGTGCAGCCGCTCGATCGACTGGGCATCGCCAGCGGCCTCGGGGAGAATGGTCAGTGAAAGATCGGTCATGTCAATTCGCGGGATAGCACCTGAACGCAGCGCGGTCCATCGGGCAACAAGGCGCTCAGCTCCTTTTCAAGGTCGATGGGAGACGTGTTCTGAAACCCTCGGCTTGCATTCGTTCAACTCCCAAATCCTGACGCACCAGCACAGGCCGCCCTCAGCGCCACGTCGCAATCGGGGGCTTGCCGTCCAGCACTTCGGCGATCCGCAGCCGCGTCCCTCGCGTGGTGCCCTCGGGCAGCGCCGTGAGCGCGAAGAACCCGCACTCGACGATCTCGCGGTTGGGCTCGGGCTGGCGGTCCTGCCTGAACTGCCTGACGACGTAGACCGCGACGTGGTCGCGGCGGGAAACGTGGCTGTTGAGGAAGATGCCGTGCAGTACGGCCTCGCCGGTGAGGTCGATGTCGCCCTCCTCCTTGAGCTCGCGCCGCATCGCCTGCTCCATGCTCTCGCCGTGGTCGACGCCGCCGCCGGGCAGGTACCAGCCGCTGACGTAGCTGTGCCTGACCAGAAACACCCGATTCTCGGCATCCAGCACCACGGCGCGGACACCGAGCGTCATGCCGCGGACGATGAGGAAATAGGCGTGGAAGACTCGCCGAAGCAGCGGCTCGAATTTTCGTCGAATACGGTCCAGACGATCTCCCATCAGGCTTCCTTGAGGCCGCTGTCCCAGCCCCGCTTGCACAGTCCTCGCGACCTTGCCATTACAACGTAGCAATAGCGAGGCAATCGCACGCCATGACTCCCAACACGCTGGCCCCCTTCACGCTCGCCCATCTGTCCGATCCGCATCTAGCGCCCTTGCCGAAACCGCGGCTGATCGAGCTCGCCGGCAAGCGCGTGCTCGGCTACGTCAACTGGACGCGCAACCGCCACAAGTACCAGCGCCGCGAGGTGCTCGATGCGCTGGTCGCCGACATGAAGGCGCAGGCGCCTGACCACATCGCGGTGACGGGCGATCTCGTCAACCTCGCGCTGGAAGCCGAGTTCGCCCCTGCCCGCACCTGGCTCGAGGGCGTCGGCCCGCCCGACCGCGTCACCACGATTCCCGGCAATCACGACGCCTATGTCCGCGCCACCTCGCACCGCTTCGGCGAGACGTTTGCACCCTATCTCGCCGGCGATGACGGCGGCATCGGCTTTCCATCCGTGCGCCGGCGCGGGCCGCTCGCGCTGATCAGCCTGTCCACGGCGGTGCCGACCCTGCCGCTGATGGCGACGGGCACGCTCGGGCGCGATCAGCTCGACTCTCTTGCAGCAATGCTCGAACGGCTCGCGGCCGAGGACGTCTTCCGCGTGCTGCTGGTGCACCATCCCCTGAAGTCCGATGCACGGCAGAAGCGGATGACAGATTCGGCCGCGCTGCTGGCGCTGCTCAAGCGCCACGGCGTCGAACTGATCCTGCACGGGCACGACCACATTCATTCGACGATGTGGTTCGAGGGTCCCAACGGCAACATTCCCGCGCTCGGCGTGCCCTCGGCCTCCGCGCTCGCGCACGGGCGCTATCCGGCCGCGGCCTACAACCTTTTCACGATCGAGAAGGACAATGCCGGCTGGCGCTGCGAGCAGACGGTGCGGAGCCTTGGGGCTGGGTTTCAAATTGGGCAGATCAAGCATGTAAGGTTGATTTAGACCCGATGTCATTCCGGGGCATGCGAAGCATGAACCCGGAATCTATCGGTCCGCACTACGTGACGATGAATGGATTCCGGGTTCGCGCTTCGCGCGCCCCGGAATGACGACGGAGAGAAATTCACCAGCTCCGCAAGGCCGCCAGCACGGCGAGGCCGAACAAGGCGGCGGCGCCGAGCACGAAGCCGAATACGAACGGCCACAGGCGCGAGCGGCGCGGCGGCGGCGCGATCGCTGGCTTCGGTTCGGGCGGGACCACCATCGCATGCTCGCGCTCGACCATGCGGCGCGCGACATAGTCGGTGACGGCCTCGACGATCACAGCGGTGTCGTGCGATTCGGCGAGCACGATACGGCCGAAGCGGGTGTCCTGGACGAAGCGGTACATCCGCTTGTCGCGCCCCATCACGATGTGGGCGACGACGTCGATCCAGAGTCTGGGCGTATCGCCCTGGCTGATGCCGCGGTCGAACAGATCGATCCTGTCAGGCACCTGCGCGAACAGGGGATCGAGCGCGTCGTTGAGGATCTCAAGCCGCGCCACCTCGGCGTCCCTGAGATCGACGACGACGCCGGTCCGGTCGGCGGCCTCGATCCGCGCGCGCAGCAGCGCATCGCGCAGCCGCACCGGGCGTGGCTGGCCGGGATGGGTCCCGCTGGTCTCGGGCTCTGACATTGTCGGCCTCGTCCTCGACTTTCCTCCATTAACCTATCAGCAACCACGAGGCCCGCAAAGGGTCCATAATTCCAGAGACTTACGGCACCCACAGGCGATTGACCTGTGCCAAAAACAGACGATCCCACCCAGGCAGAGCCTGGATGGGACCATCCGTCCTTGGACGTCTTCTTAATTCAGGTCGGCAGCCAGGCCCTTTAGGCCGAGACGCGCGACGGTTCTTCCACGATGGAGAAGCGGACGCCGGCCTTGTGGCGGTTCTCTTCCGAGACCGTGCGCCAGGCGTCCTCGGCCTCCTTGCGGGTCTTGAACGGACCCTGCACCTGGGCAGAGCCTTCCACGAGCTTGTGGAAGTTCATCGAACCGAACTCGCCGCCGATCACCCAGAAATTGCTGCCTTTGGTCATTGTCAGTCTCCTGTCCAATAGCGTGCTGCGTTAGCCGAACTGGTTCATCGTGTTGTGGGCGCCGCCCGCCTTCAGGGCTGCCTCGCCGGCGAAGTATTCCTTGTGGTCGTCGCCGATGTCGGAGCCGGCCATGTTCTGGTGCTTGGCGCAGGCGATGCCCTGACGGATCTCGGCGCGCTGGACGTTCTTGACGTAGCCGAGCATGCCCTGGTCGCCGAAATACTCCTTCGCCAGATTGTCGGTCGAGAGCGCCGCCGTGTGGTAGGTCGGCAACGTGATCAGGTGATGGAAGATGCCGGCACGCTTGGCCGAATCCGCCTGGAAGGTGCGGATGCGCTCGTCGGCTTCCTGCGCCAGCGGCGTATCGTCGTATTCCGGCTTCATCAGCTCGGCACGGTTGTACTTGCTGACGTCCTTGCCGGCTTCCTTCATCGCGTCGTAGACCTGCCAACGGAAGTTCAGCGTCCAGTTGAAGGACGGCGAGTTGTTGTAGGCCAGCTTCGCATTCGGAATGACCTTGCGGATGCGATCGACCATCTTGGCGATCTGCTCGATATGCGGCTTCTCGGTCTCGATCCAGAGCAGGTCGGCGCCGTTCTGCAGCGAGGTGATGCTGTCCAGCACGCAGCGGTCTTCGCCGGTGCCGGGGCGGAACTGATACAGATTGGAGGGCAGCCGCTTCGGACGCATCATCTTGCCGTTGCGGTTGATGATGACGTCGCCGTTGCGGGCGTTCTCCGCGGTGATTTCCTCGCAATCGAGGAAGCTGTTGTACTGGTCGCCGATGTCACCGGGCTTGTGGCTGACGGCGATCTGCTGCGTCAGGCCGGCGCCGAGCGAGTCGGTGCGGGTCACGATGACACCGTCCTCGACGCCGAGCTCGAGGAAGGCGTGGCGGCAGGCGCGGATCTTCGCGATGAACACTTCGTGCGGCACGGTGACCTTGCCGTCCTGGTGGCCGCACTGCTTCTCGTCGGAGACCTGGTTCTCGATCTGCAGCGCGCAGGCGCCCGCTTCGATCATCTTCTTGGCGAGCAGGTAGGTCGCCTCGGCGTTGCCGAAGCCGGCGTCGATGTCGGCGATGACGGGGACGACATGGGTCTGGAAGTTGTCGATCTTCTCGATCAGCTCCTTCTCCTTCGCCTTGTCGCCTTCCTTGCGGGCGGCATCCAGGCTGCGGAAGATGTCATTGAGCTCGCGCGAGTCGGCCTGGCGCAGGAAGGTGTAGAGCTCTTCGATCAGCGCCGGCACCGAAGTCTTCTCATGCATCGACTGGTCGGGCAGCGGGCCGAACTCGGAGCGCAGCGCAGCGATCATCCAACCCGAGAGATACAGATAGGTGCGATCGGTCTTGCCGCCGAAGTGCTTCTTGACCGAGATCAGCTTCTGCTGGGCGATGAAGCCGTGCCAGCAGCCCAGCGACTGGGTGTACTTGGTGGGGTCGTTGTCATAGGCGGCCATGTCGGCGCGCATCAAGGCCGCGGTGTAGCGGGCGACGTCGAGGCCGGTCCTGAAGCGGTTCTGCAGGCGCATGCGTGCGACGGCCTCGGCCGTCACCCCGTTCCAGGTCGGCTGGGTCTTGAGGAGCGCCTGGGCCGCCTCGACCTCGTTCTGATACGAACCCGGGCCCTGAAGGGTGCTGATGCCGCGCGGCTGGTAGTTCATGTGCCTGATCCTTTCGCTGACGATGGCGATAACTGCCATCGACATTCTTGACAGTGCATTGCGAGATGCGTGTCAGGAGCTAAACGCGAAAACAGAAACTTCGTATAGACGGCTTGTTTTTTATTGGTGATGTCATGTAACATCAGAACATGTATTAGATGTTATCTTGTAAATCTTGTAAAAATTATAGGTCAGCTAGACTGTCCTTAATGGCATGGAGTCCTTGAGAAATGCCCGCCAATTCCGGCAAGAAACTCTTCGTCGGCCCGCGGTTCCGCAGAATCCGGCAGCAACTGGGGCTGTCGCAGACCCAAATCGCCGAGGGGCTCGGGATCTCGCCGAGCTATGTCAACCTGATCGAGCGCAACCAGCGCCCGGTGACGGCGCAGATCCTGCTGCGGCTGGCCGAGACCTATGACCTCGATTTGCGCGACCTCGCCACCGCCGACGAGGATCGCTTCTTCGCCGAGCTCAACGAGATCTTCTCCGATCCGCTGTTCCGCCAGATCGACGTGCCCAAGCAGGAGCTGCGCGACCTCGCCGAGCTCTGCCCCGGCGTCACCCACGCGCTGCAGCGGCTTTACGCCGCCTATACCGAGGCGCGCCAGGGCGAGACGCTGGCGGCGGCGCAGATGGCCGACCGCGACGTCGGCACGCGCTATGAGGCCAATCCGGTCGAGCGCGTGCGCGAGCTGATCGAGGCCAACCGCAACTATTTTCCGGAGCTCGAGCAGGCCGCGGAGGCTCTTCGCGATGAGCTGAACGTGCCGGCCGAGGGGCTCTATGCAGCGCTCGCGGCGCGGCTGCGTGAAAAGCATTCGATCCAGACCCGCGTCATGCCGGTCGACGTGATGCGCGAGACGCTGCGGCGTTTCGATCGCCATCGCCGCCAGTTGCTGATCTCCGAGCTGGTCGATCCGCCCGGCCGCGCCTTCCAGCTCGCCTTCCAGCTCGGCCTCGGTGAATGCGCGCAGCATCTCGAGAGCATCATCGGCCGTGCCGGACCGCTCGACGACGCGCCGCGCCGACTGTTCCGCATCACGCTCGCCAACTATTTTGCAGCGGCCGTGATGATGCCCTACCCCGCGTTCCTCGCCGCGGCCGAGGCCCTGAATTACGACATCCACGTGCTGGCGCAGCGCTTCAATTCCGGCTTCGAGCAGGTCTGCCACCGTCTCACCACTTTGCAGCGGCCGAATGCGCGCGGAATTCCGTTCTTCCTGCTCCGCGTCGACAATGCCGGCAACGTCTCGAAGCGCTTCTCCTCCGGCACCTTCCCGTTCTCGAAGTTCGGCGGCACCTGTCCGCTGTGGAACGTGCACTCGACCTTCGATACGCCGGATCGCCTGCTCAAGCAGGTGATCGAGCTGTCGGACGGCACGCGCTATTTCTCGATCGCGCAGATGGTGCGCCGCCCCGTCGCGCCGCACCCGCTGCCGCAACCGCGCTTCGCCATCGGGCTCGGCTGCGAGATTCGTCACGCCGCGCGCCTGACCTACGCCGCCGGCGTCGACCTGGAGAAGACCGAGGGCACCCCGATCGGCGTCAACTGCCGCCTCTGCGAGCGCGAAAACTGCGCCCAGCGCGCCGAGCCGCCGATCACGCGCACGCTGATTTTGGATGAGACGACGCGGCGGGTGTCGAGCTTCGCGTTCTCGAATGCGCGGGAGTTGTAAGGGGCACTCTCTCCTCCGTCATGGCCGGGCTTGACCCGGCCATCCACGCGCTTCAGCGTGCGAGGAAAGACGTGGGATGCCCGGGACAAGCCCGGGCATGACGACCGAATATGCGGCCGCTGCTCGCCACTATCGCAAACAAGGCCCTACGCCAGCGTATGCACGATCACCGGCCCCGCAGCCGCGCTCGCATGGCCCGCAAGCAACGGCCCGAGATCCTTCTCGATCCAGGCGATCGCGCGCCGGTTCGCCTCCTCCGCCTGCTCGAACTTGTCGAAGATCGAGATCGCGGTCACCGTGTCGTCGCCGGCATAGACGACGTAGTAGGCGCGGAAACCGTCGACGTCGCTGATGATCGGAACGGCGCCGTCCTTGATGCGGCGCGCCAGCTCTTCCGCGCTCCCACTTTTCGCCTTGGCCTGACGGATGGCGGCATACATGGCATCCTCCTACCGGCTGTCTCGATTTACGGGCCTGGTGCCCGGAGCCGATGTTACGCCGAAGCGCGGCACCAATCCACGCTTGGTTAACCCCACCTTAATCCCCCGCAGCGATCTGCAACCAACGGTTAAGCACGCCTCAAGATCGGTGCCTTAGTCTTGCCCCACTCACTTTTCGCAAACAACGGTGGCCTATTCTGCCGGGCGAAGTGACATCAGGGGGTTCATCATGCGCATTGCGTTGCTGCTGACCGCAACCATTGTCGGCGCGCTCTTCGCCAATCCATCCCAAGCCGGATCGCTCGATGCCGATGCGGCGCAGTCGCTGCCGCCGGGCTTCCAGAGCTACCGCGGCTACATGTTCGACCTGTCGGAGAACTCCGACCGGAAGGATGTCGACAAGCTCACCGACAATCTGAAGAGCCAGATCGACGCGGTCGAGGCGGCCGGCCTGTCGCCGCGCGTGCTGCGCTTCTTCCGCACCGTGCCGATCATCGCCAGCGAGCTCGCCTGCCTTGACGAAGGCGCCGCCACCGCCTGCTACGGCCGCGTCGCTCCCAACGTCGAACGCCGCGTGCCGCGGACGCTGACGGTCTGGGACCACGACAAGCAGCGCTGGACCAATCCGAACGCCGTCGACCTCGCGGTCGATTCGGGCCTCGGCGTGATCATGCTGCGGCCGGACATGATGCGCTACGAAAAGGAGGCGGTGCTGCTGCACGAGCTCCTGCACGCCTATCACGCGCGGCTGTTGCCGGACGGCTACGCCAACAAGGGCGTGATCGCCTACTTCGCCCTTGCCAAGTCCAAGGACTTGCTCCCCAAGGAATCCTATGCGTTGAAGAACCCCATGGAGTTCTTTGCCGTGACCGCCAGCATCTTCCTGGCCGGAAAGAGCGAATTCCACGATCCGAAGTCGCGCGAGACGCTCAAGGAGAAGATGCCGGACTATTACAAATACCTGGTCGGCGTGTTCGGCTTCGACCCGGAGCCGGCGGCGGCAAACGGCCCGGTCGCCTCGCTGAAGTGAGGCGAACGTAGAGCTGCATTAGCCAAATCAGCCAAAGAGCCGCGCGAAATGCGCGGCTTTTTTGTTTTGCAGGCCGGAAGCTGCGGATGACGCCCAGGCGGGAATTGCCAAGGCGGGGCCCGATCTGCATAGTCCCGCCCGCATCGAGACCCATTTTTCGAAGAGGATAGAACAACATGGCGGACGCCGACCTGGATGTCGTGATCCGGCAACTGGCCAGACAGCTGCATACGGGCCTGATGACCCGCGCCAAGGAGCGGCGGGATCGCTTCAACGGCCTGGCGGCCAAGGCCAAGGGCAAGGAGACCGGCGACCGCTTCAAGGTGATGGCCAAGGCCACCATGGAGCAGGCCACTGCCGCCGCCAAGCGCCTGCAGATGTCCGCCGACAACGTCGCCGACAGCTACGCGCGGTCAATGCGGCTTGCCGCCAGCGCCCCGGTGGCGGTGAAGGTCGAGAAGCAGGCGAAGGAGAAGCCTGCAAAGAAGGCCGCGAAGGCAAAGAAGGCCAAAGCCAAGAAGGCGAAGTAGGCGGATGAGGAGTATCCCTCCGCACAATCAGCGCCGTAGGGTGGGCAAAGCGAAGCGTGCCCACGCGTCTGTTGCCGTATTGTAGAGATCGTGGGCACGGCGCAAGGGCGCCTTTGCCCACCCTGCGATTCCAGGATTCGGTGGATAGAGCCCCCTCACTGCCTCGGCACTGACACCTGCGTCGGCTCGGCGCTGGCGAGCTCACCGAGCCTGGCGCGCGCGGCTTCGCGGGTGCGGCCGTCCTTGCCGGCCGGCAGCGCCAGCGCCGCCTCGAAATCAGCGCGCGCATCGTCGGCCTGGCCGCGGGCGAGGAACGCAAGGCCACGGTCGAGGCGAGCCTGCGCATCGGAGGGGTCGAGGCGAACCGCCGTGTTGTAGCTCAGAATCGCGCGGTCGAGATCGCCCGTGGCGGCGAGCGCGAGACCGCGCTGGTGATAGGGCGCAGCGCGCTTGGGATCATGCGCGATCGCCTCGTCATAGTCGGCGATGGCGAGTTCGAGATCGCCGCTCTGACGGCGCGCGAGCGCGCGGTCGCGATAGAGCGAGGCGCGATTGGGATTGAGGTGAATGGCCTCGTTGAAATCGGCGACCGCCCGCCTGAAGTCGCCATGGCGCAGCGCGATCCGTCCGCGCCCCTCATAGGCAAAGGCGATCAGCGAGCCGCGCAGCGGCGAGAAGCCGATCACGGCCGAGCAGATGTCGGGATCGTCCTCGTCGCCACAATTGACGACCATGTGCGTGGACAGGCCGACGAGCACGCACAGGACGATCAGCAATGGTACGGCAGCTCTGGTCATCTTCGACGGTGGCCGGCAGCGAGCCGGTCACGCATCCCCTTTCGAAGGAAGTGTCTCGTCGGGGTCTTAACACCGGCTCCGACGATCCTGTGTGCGCCAGGTCACAAAGCCGACCGCAAATTGCCGCAGGTTCCATATCAGCCCCAGGGACCACGCGAGGACGAGCGCCCCCATGGGCCGCGCGGCGGATAGTTCTCATTGGCGCCAACCGACGGCGCCGGCCGCGTGCCGAGCTCGGCCGCGAGCTGCTGAAGCGCCGCGATGCGGTTCTGCGTCGAGGGATGGGTGGCGAACAGATTGTCCACGCCATGGCCCGACAGCGGATTGATGATGAACATGTGCGCGGTCGCGGGGTTTCGCTCGGCCTCATAGTTCGGCACCTGATGCGCGGCGCCCTCGATCTTCACCAGCGCGGAAGCCAGCCACATCGGCTGCCCCGCGATGCGCGCACCGAGATTGTCCGCGGCATATTCGCGGGTGCGGCTGATCGCCATCTGCACCAGCATGGCGCCGAGCGGGGCGAGGATCATCATCAGGATCGAGCCGACGATGCCGAGACCATTGTTGTTCTCGCGGTTGCCGCCGAAGAACATGCCGAACTGCGCCAGCATGGAGATCGCGCCGGCGATGGTCGCAGTGATCGTCATCAGCAGCGTGTCGTGATTCTTGATATGGGCGAGCTCGTGCGCGATCACGCCGGCGAGCTCCTCGCGGCTGAGCTGGCGCATCAGGCCGGTGGTGACGGCGACGGCGGCGTTTTGCGGGTTGCGGCCGGTCGCGAACGCGTTGGGCTGCGCCTCATCCATCAGGAACACGCGCGGCATCGGCAAGCCTGCCCGGCCCGCAAGTTCCGCGACCAGCCCGACCAGCTCCGGTGCCGTCGAACGATCGACCTCATGGGCGCCGTACATCGAGAGCACCATGCGGTCGGAGTTCCAGTAGGTGAAAAGATTCGTTGCTGCGGCAATGACGAGCGCGATCATGGCGCCGGAGGCGCCGCCGATCAGATAGCCGACGCCCATGAACAGGGCGGTGAGGCCTGCGAGCAGCATTGCGGTACGAAAATAGTTCATGGCCGTCTCCCAAGGCGGCCGCGGGCGAACCTCTGGCCGGCACCCCGGAGGTATGAATGCTGCCCGCTACCGCAAGGTTCGTGCGTCGCCCGGCCGCACATTCCATCGTGGCGTCAGCCTTTCCCGCGCCGCTAAAGCTTGAGCGGGATTTGCGGAAAAACACCCGCAGACGTTTAGCAACCTGGAAAGCGCAATCGCGGCTTAATTCGTGGTAACCGGGCACGCCGCGCGGTCGCGGCGCATTGACCGGTTCCGTTGGCACCCTGTCAGCAAGGTGACCGTCATGATGGACCGCTCGAGCGCCGCTTCCGTCGATCCCGCATCTGCTCCCTCCCCTCACGACGCCAAGATTGACGCCAAGATCGACGCGAGGACTGACGCGAAGGGTTTGCAGGAGGCGCTGTACGAGCAGATGTTCGCCAATGACGAGCCCGGCCCCGCGCCCGATGCGCAGACACAGCAGGAATCGCAGCGGCGCTGGCCACATCTGAGGCGCGGCGCGAAGATCGCGATCGGACTTGCCCTCATCGCCATTTTCGGCTGGCTGCCGCTGCGCGCGGTCTGGGAGTATTCGAGCGTCGAGGCCGTGTTGAATTCCCGCCTCGTCACCCTGCGCACGCCGATCGGCGGCCGTGTGGCAGCCGCGCAGCGCTTGACCGATCAGGCCAGGCTCGACGCCGGGACCGTGGTCCTGCGCGTGGTCAACCCGCGCGGCGATCGCACCCGGCTCGACGATCTCCGGCGGCAGAAATCGCGCCTGGAGAACGAGCGGCCGAGCCTTGCCGCCAAGCTTGCCTCGGCCCAGGTAGCGCAAAAGGACCTGGCGCGGCAGGCGACGCAATTCCGCGACGGGCGCGTGCTCCAGCTCGAGGCCCGGATCGCCGAGATCCAGACCTCGATCGAGGCCGCCGCAGCGCGGCGGGAGGAAGCCAGTGCCGCGGTCGACCGCGCATCCTCGCTGGCAAAATCCGGCAATGTCTCGACCGTCGAGCTGGCGCGGCTGACGCGCGAGCTCTCCGTGTCGCAGCAGATCGAGCTCGGTGCGCGCAAGCGGCTGGACGCGGCCAAGGTCGAGCTTACCGCGGCACGGAACGGCTCCTTCCTCGGCGACAGCTACAACGACCGGCCGAGCTCGGTGCAGCGCGAGGAAGAGATGCGCCAGCGTGCCGGCGACCTCGAGGCCGACCTCGCACGCACCGACACCGAGATCGCCTGGCTCGCCAGCGAGATCATCACCGAAGAGATTCGCTTCGCCGATCTGTCCGAAGCCAACATCACGACACCCGTCACAGGGCGCGTCTGGGAGATGATGACCTCGCCGGGCGAGGACGTGCAAGCCGGCCAACCGCTGCTCAAGGTGCTCGATTGCAGCGGCGCCGTCATCACCGCGAACGTCACCGAGAACGTCTACAACCGTTTGCAGCTCGGCGACCACGCGACCTTCGAGCCGAACGACGGCGGCGCAGCGATTTCCGGCACCGTGGTCAACCTGACCGGCGCCGCCGGCGCGCCCGCCAATCTCGCCATCAATCCCGACGCGCTGAGCAAGGAGCCCTATCGCGTGACCGTTGCGCTCGGTGATGGCGCTGCCCACGCCTGCACGGTGGGACGCACCGGCCGCGTGGTGTTTGCAAGGCAAGAGACCGCGCCGTGACGACGGCGCTGACCCCCGGCCTGATTGCGCTCGGCGCCTTCATGGCGATCGTGCCGCTGCTCAGGCGCGACAGCACGATGGCACGCTCGTTCCTGGCCATCGTGTCAGTCGTTTTCCTGCTCCGCTATCTCCATTGGCGCGTCACAGCGACTCTCCCGCCGCCGCATCTGACCGCGGATGCCGTGATCGGCTATCCCTTCATGCTGCTGGAAGCGGCCTCGCTCGTCGCGGTCAGTTTGTCTCTGCTGTTCCTGAGCCGAACAATCGATCGTTCCAGATCAGCCAGGATCGATAGCCGCGCCTTCGATCCGGGCGCGCCGCTGATCGACGTGTTCATCTGCACCTACAACGAGGAACGATCGATCCTCGAGCGCACGATCATCGGCGCGACCGGCATGACGTACGGCAACTACCGCGTCTGGGTGCTCGACGACGGCCGACGGCCCTGGCTGCGGCGACTCACGGGTGAACTCGGCTGCCATTATCTCACGCGGCCCGACAACCATCACGCCAAGGCCGGCAATATCAATCATGCGCTCCGACATGTCGGTGCGATGCCGAAGCCGCCGCAATTCGTGGCCATCCTCGATGCGGACTTCGTGCCGCGGCCCGACTTCCTGGCGCGGACCATCTCGCTCATGGACGATGCTTCGGTCGGGGTGGTGCAGACGCCGCAGCACTTCATCAATCCCGACCCGATCCAGAGCAACCTTGCTGCAACCGACGTTTGGCCGGACGAGCAACGCTTCTTCTTCGACATCCTGCTGCCGGCGAAGGACGCCTGGGGCGTCGCATTCTGCTGTGGCACCTCATCGCTCATTCGCTACGACGGACTGATGCTGATCGGCGGATTTCCGACCGATTCCGTCACTGAAGACTATCTCGTCACCCTTCGCCTGAAGGAACGCGGCCTCAACACGATCTATCTCAACGAGCGGCTGACGATCGGGCTCGCGCCGGAAGGGTTGAAGGAATACATCACCCAGCGCGCCCGCTGGTGCCTCGGCTTGATGCAAATCGTGCGCGGCCGCAGCGGACCGCTGTCGAGGGAGTCGAAGCTCTCCTTCATCGACCGACTCTCGCTGGTCGATGCTTTCATGAGCTGGTCCGCGGTCTACACGTCGAAGGTGGCGGGCCTCGTGGTGCCCTGGCTGTTCCTGCTCTTCGGCATCAAGGCGGTCCGGGCCGACCTGAGCGAGCTGCTCCAGTTCTTTCTGCCGTTCTATGTCTGGCACAGCCTGAGCATGGCCTGGCTGTCGCACGGCCGCTCGCTGGCCATGATGACGGACGTGTCGCAATTCATCGCCGCGCCCGCAGTGCTGAAGGCGGTGGCAACCGGTCTGCTGAAGCCGAAAGGACACAAGTTCAAGGTCACGGCGAAAGGCGGGGACCGGGACAGGAGATTTGTCGAATGGCCGCTGCTGCGGCTCTATGGCACCGCGCTTCTCGTCACGCTCGCGGCCATCGCCTATGCCTTCATCCTGCACCTGCGCGGCGAGAACATCGCCTACGGCGGGCTGGCTCTGACCTGGAGCCTCTACAACGCATTCATCCTCACCGTGGTCTGCTTCGTCTGCATCGAGCAACCGCGCAAGCGCAAGGCGGAGCGTTTTGACCGCAATGAGACGGTGCTGCTGCGCCAGCACGGCAAGTCGCATCTCGCGCGGCTCGCCGACATCTCGATCACCGGCGCCCGCCTGATCGATCCCGATCCGCCGCACCCCGGCAGCGCGATCGAATGCCGGATCTATGGCCGCCCGATCGCCGCGGTCGTGGTGCGGCGGACCGCGGATGGATTTGCGGTGCGTTTCGAGGAAGGCATGGATACACGCGTGCATGCGATCAGGGCGTTCTATGCCGGCGAGTATGTTCGCGCCTATCAGGGCGTGAGGGCGTTCCCGGTCGGGAAAGCGCTGCTGATGCGGCTGTTCGGCTAGGCCGGCATCCACTCGCATTCCGTATGCTGGCAGGACGGAAAGGATGGCCTGAGGCCATCACTTCACCTAAACTTCGGGCGAATCCACACCTGCCCCTTCCCCACCGGAACCCCTATGGTCCAGACCCGATTTCTGATCGCGGCCGTCGCGCTCCTCGCATGCTCCGCCACCGCCTCCGCCCAGTTCGTACCGCCGCCCGCCAAACCCGTGGCGCCCAGGACCACCGCAGCCTCGCCGCGTGCGGCGTCGTGCCACAACGGTGCGAGCTTCGATCGCTTTCTCGCCGACGTGAAGCAACAGGCTGTGGCCGGCGGCGTATCGCAGCGGACGATCGCGGAGGCTTCGCCCTACCTCGTCTACGACCAGGGCATCGTCAACCGCGACCGCGGTCAGCGCGTGTTCGGCCAGCTCTTCACCGAATTCGCCGGCCGCATGGCGGCGCCCTATCGCATGCAGAACGGGCAACAGCACATCAAGCAATACGCTGCCGCATTCGCGCGTGCGGAAAAGGAATATGGCGTGCCGCCGGCGGTGATCGCCGCGTTCTGGGGGCTGGAGAGCGACTTCGGCGCCAACATGGGAAATCTGCCGACGCTGAAATCGCTGGTGTCGCTCGCCTATGACTGCCGTCGCTCGGAGATGTTCGTGGGCGAGACCATCGCCGCGCTGAAGATCATCGACCGCGGCGATCTGCATCCCGACGAGATGATCGGCTCGTGGGCCGGCGAGCTCGGGCAGACCCAATTCCTGCCCGTGCATTACGTCAACTACGCTGTCGACTATGACGGCGACGGACGGCGCGACCTGTTGCGGTCGCCAGCCGATGTGATCGGCTCGACCGCGAACTACATTGCCAACGGCCTGAAGTGGCGGCGCGGCGAGCCGTGGCTGGAAGAGATCAAGGTGCCGCAAAACCTGCCGTGGGAGCAGACCGACCTCACGGTGCGAGAGCCGCGCTCGAAATGGGCGCAGCTTGGCCTCACCTATCCCGACGGCCGGCCGCTGCCGAATGATAATCTCGCAGCCTCCGTGCTGCTGCCGATGGGACGCAATGGTCCGGCCTTCATGGCGTACCCGAATTTCGCGGCCTACACCGAGTGGAATAACTCGCTGATCTATTCGACCACCGCGGGCTATCTCGCCTCGCGCATTGCAGGTGCCGCGCCGATGCGCAAGCCGACGGCGCCGGTGGCGCAGCTGCCGTTCAACGAGCTCAAGGAATTGCAGCAACTGCTGGTGCGTGCGGGCTTCAATGTCGGCAAGGTCGACGGCGTGCTGGGCCAGCAGAGCCGCGCGGCCGTCAAGGCGATGCAGATCAAGCACGGCCTCCCGGCCGATTCCTGGCCGACCGCCGACCTGCTGGCGCGCATGCGCGGCGCCACGGCGCAGGCGCAGCCGGCGGGGATGGTGAGGTAGAATTTTCGCACTGCACAAGCCGCTTCCGCGATTGTATTTTTCCGTGAGCCTCCCATGTGAGTAGCTCAGGTTTTCTCCTGAGATTTCCCATTCACAAGCGAGCATCACATGTCCCTCTACGACGCGGCCGTCCCCGCCTATTTGCAAATGCTGAACAGCCTCACCGGCCTGCTCACCAAAGCCGAGGCACATTGCGCGGCCAGGAAGATCGACCCCAGTGTCCTGCTCGGCTCGCGCCTCTTCCCGGACATGCTGCCGCTGTCGAAGCAGGTCCAGCTCGTCAGCGATTTCGCCGCCAAGGGCTGCGCCCGGCTGACCCATAGCGAGGTGCCCTCGACGCCCGACACCGAAACCAGCTTTACGGAATTGAAGCAGCGGCTGGCCAAGACCATCGACTATGTGAAGTCGTTCAAGCCCGAGCAATTCGAAGGTGCCGAGACCAAGGACGTCACCTTCCCCGCCGGCCCCGACAAATCCATCACCATGAAGGGCCAGCAATTCCTGAGCGCGTTCTCGCTGCCGAACTTCTATTTCCACGCCACGACCGCCCACGGCATTTTGCGCCACAACGGCGTCGAGATCGGCAAGCGGGATTTTATGGGCGCGAACTGATTTGCGAAATTGCACGGCCGTGGCAGTCGTAATCCACTGTCACGGCCAAAATCGCACATGAATTATGCTACGCGGGCCCCGTCGCGTAGCTCGCCTGCACTTTCCGTATGGCTTCTCCCTTGCGCCTGATGTCGCGATGCACAAGTGTTCGGGACCTCACACCCCTGGAAGCATTCCCCATGAGCCGTTCGACCAAATTGTTTGAGACCTACAAGCTCGGCCCGATCACGCTGGCCAATCGTCTCGTCATGGCCCCGCTGACGCGCAACCGCGCGGTGCCCGGTACTTTCGTGCCCGGCGTACTCGCCGCCGACTATTACGGCCAGCGCGCCTCGGCCGGCCTCCTGATCACCGAAGCAAGCCAGGTCTCGCAGCAGGGTCAAGGCTACCAGGACACCCCCGGCATCTATTCGAAGGAGCAGGTGGCCGGCTGGCGCAAGGTCACCGACAAGGTCCATGCGCGCGGCGGCAAGATTTTCATCCAGCTCTGGCATGTCGGCCGCATCTCGCATGTCGACCTGCAGGCGGGTGGCGCAGCCCCGGTGGCACCGAGCGCGATCCGCGCCAAGGGCAAGACCTTCGTGAACGGCGGCTTCGCCGACGTCTCCGAGCCGCGGGCGCTCGAGTTCTCCGAAATCCCCGGGATTATCGACGATTTCAAGCGCGCCACGAAGAACGCGCTGGAGGCCGGCTTCGACGGCGTCGAGATTCACGGCGCCAACGGTTATTTGCTTGAGCAGTTCGCCAAGGACGGCGCCAACAAGCGCACCGATGCCTATGGTGGCTCGATCGAGAACCGCGCGCGGCTGATGCTGGAGGTGTCCAAGGCCGTTGTGGCCGAGGCCGGTGCCGACCGTACCGGCATCCGCATCTCGCCAGTGACGCCGGCCAACGATATCTCGGATTCCAACCCGCAAGCCCTGTACGACCATATCGTCGACGGCCTCAGCGCGCTGAAGCTGGTCTATCTCCATGTCGTCGAGGGCGCCACCGGCGGCCCGCGCGACATCGCGCCGTTCGATTATGCATCCTTGCGCAAGCGCTTTGCCGGCGCCTATGTCGCCAATAACGGCTACGATTTCGATCTCGCCACCAAGGTGCTGGACACCAATGCGGCCGACCTCATCGCCTTCGGCAAACCCTTCATCTCCAACCCCGACCTTGTCGAGCGGCTGAAGCAGGGCGCAGCGCTGAACGACTGGGACAAGAACACGTTCTACGGCGGCAGTGCGAAGGGTTACACGGATTACCCGACGCTGGCGGCCGAGCCGGCGGAGTAAGGGAGCATCCATCCACACAAGCCGCTGTTATGCCCCGCCTAGTGCGCAATTGCGCACGGGGGCGGGGCATCCAGTACGCCGTGACCTCTCGGTTCGATCACAACCGTCTCTGGAATACTGGATTGCCCGCCTTCGCGGGCAATGACATCGAATGTGTGGACGCGCTTGTGCCAGAAGCGCAAAGAAAAAGGCCGGGATCGCTCCCGGCCTTTCGATTTGGTGACGCTACGCGCCGCTTACTTCGCTTCCGCGCGCTTGGGCGGGGTGGCCGGCCACGACTTGATCAGGGTGTCGTAGTCGACGGTCTCGCCCTTCGGCTTCTCGTTGGCGAGCTTGCGCTGCGGAGCAATGGTGCCGTCCTTCTGGGCCTTGGCGAACCAGTATTCGGCCGTCTCCTTCTTGTGCAGCTTCGGACCGCAGGCGCCCTGCACGCCGGACTTCTCCAGGCGCTCCATGACGGAGTCCTGAGCGGCGGCCAGCGCGTCCATCGCCTGCTGCGGGGTCTTCGCACCGGACGACGCATCGCCGATGTTCTGCCACCACAGCTGCGCGAGCTTCGGGTAGTCGGGCACGTTGTTGCCGGTCGGGGTCCACTGCACGCGCGCGGGCGAGCGGTAGAACTCGATCAAGCCGCCGAGCTTCGGCGCACGCTCGGTGAACGACTTGTCCCAGATGTCGGATTCACGGATGAAGGTGAGACCGACATGGCTCTTCTTCAAGCTCACCGACTTCGAGATGATGAACTGGAGATAGAGCCAGGCCGCCTTGCGGCGATCCGCCGGGGTCGACTTCAGCAGCGTCACGGAGCCGGCGTCCTGGTAGCCGAGCTTCATGCCTTCCTTCCAGTACGAACCGTGCGGCGAGGGAGCCATACGCCATTTCGGCGTACCGTCCGCGTTCATCACGGCGATGCCCGGCTTCACCATGTCGGCGGTGAAAGCGGTATACCAGAACATCTGCTGGGCGATGTTACCCTGCGCCGGCACCGGGCCTGCTTCGGAGAACGTCATGCCCTGCGCCTGCGGCGGCGCGTACTTCTTCAGCCACTCGAGGTACTTGGTGATCGAGTAGACCGCGGCCGGACCGTTGGTGTCGCCACCACGCTCCACCGAGGAGCCGACGGGACGGCAGCCTTCCATGCGGATGCCCCATTCGTCGACCGGCAGGCCGTTCGGAATGCCCTTGTCACCGTTGCCGGCCATCGACAGCCAGGCGTCGGTGAAACGCCATCCGAGCGAGGGGTCCTTCTTGCCATAGTCCATATGGCCGTAGACCTTGACGCCGTTGATCTCCTTGATGTCGTTGGTGAAGAACTCGGCGATGTCCTCATAGGCGGACCAGTTCACGGGCACGCCGAGCTCGTAGCCATACTTGGCCTTGAACTTGGCCTTGTAGTCGGCGTTGGTGAACCAGTCGTAGCGGAACCAATAGAGGTTGGCGAACTGCTGGTCGGGCAGCTGATAGAGCTTGCCGTCCGGCCCCGTGGTGAACGACTTGCCGATGAAGTCGTTGACGTCGAGCATGGGATCGGTGACGTCCTTGCCCTCGCCGGTCATGTAGTCCGACAGCACGACGGTCTGGCCGTAGCGGAAATGCGTGCCGATCAGGTCGGAATCGTTGATCCAGCCGTCATAGACGTTCTTGCCGGACTGCATCTGGGTCTGCAGCTTCTCGACGACGTCACCTTCCTGGATGAGGTCGTGCTTGAGCTTGATGCCGGTGAGCTCGGAGAACGCCTTGGCCAGCGTCTGCGACTCATATTCGTGAGTCGTGATGGTCTCGGAGACGACGTTGATCTCCATGCCCTTGAAGGGCTCGGCGGCCTTGGCGAACCACTCCAGCTCTTTCTTCTGGTCTTCCTTCGACAGCGTCGAGGGCGTGAATTCCGCGATCCACTTCTGGATCACGGCGTCGTCGGCGGCGCGGACCGGCGCCGAGACGGCGAACGACACCGCAATGATGGCGGCGGCGCTGGACATGGTCAGAAAGCTATTCTTGGTCAATGGGCCTTTCCTTCTCCTAAACTGTCGCATGTTGTTCCTCCGTTGCAGCGACAAACTTTTATACAGACCCGGATTGCCCCCGGATCTGGCCGTCCCTTCGCGAGCTTCAGACCGTGCGAAAAATGAGCACGGCCGTGACCAGCGAAATTCCACTTGCGAGCCACAGGCGCGAGATTTCAACGCCCTCCTCGCCGATCGGCAGTGTTGCGATCGCATCGGTGCCGAAGAAGCCGATCCAGAGAAGGTGGATGACCGCCGCCGATATCAGCGAGATGAACAGGCGGTCGCCGCGCGTGGTCGGAATTCGGAGCACGCCGACGCGCTCGGCTTCGGGATAGACCGCCGCAAGCCACGTCATCACGGCGAGCGTGCAGGCCAGCGCGGCGAAGAAGATCGCCGTCGGCAGCGTCCAGGCCATCCATGCGATCGATTCCATTGATGCCTCCTTAGACGCGACCGAGCGCAAAACCGCTCGCGATGTAATTGCGGACGAACCAGATCACGAGCGCGCCCGGGATGATGGTGAGCACGCCGGCGGCTGCCAAGAGGCCCCAGTCCATGCCCGATGCCGACACCGTGCGCGTCATGATCGCAGCGATCGGCTTGGCCGACACTGAGGTCAGCGTGCGCGCAAGCAAAAGCTCGACCCAGGAGAACATGAAGCAGAAGAAGGCGGCGACGCCGATGCCGCTCGCGATCAACGGCACCAGGATCTTGATGAAGAAGCGCGGGAAGGAATAGCCGTCGAGGAAGGCAGTCTCATCAATCTCGCGCGGCACGCCGGAAACGAAACCTTCGAGGATCCACACCGCCAGCGGCACGTTGAAGATGCAGTGCGCGAGCGCGACGGCCCAGGGCGTATCGAACAGGCCGATCGCCGAATAGAGATTGAAGAACGGCAGCGCGTAGACCGCGGCCGGCGCCATGCGGTTCGACAGCAGCCAGAAGAACAGATGCTTGTCGCCGAGGAAGCGGTAGCGCGAGAAGGCGTAGGCCGCGGGCAGCGCCACCGAGATCGAGATGATGGTGTTGAGAACGACATATTCCAGCGAGTTGATGTAGCCGGAATACCAGCTCTCGTCGGTGAAGATGCGCTTGTAGTGCTGCAGCGTCGGGGTATGCGGCCACAGCGTCATCGTCGAGACGATCTCGCTGTTGGTCTTGAAGCTCATGTTGACGAGCCAGTAGATCGGCAGCAGCAGGAAGATCAGGAACAGCCCCATGATGAGGCGGCGGCCGGGAATCGAATGCATCAGGCCACTCCTTCCTTTGGCTTGAGCGCGGGCACGGGCTTGAGCGCGGCCGCAGGCTTCGGCTCCGCCGCCGGCTCACTTTCCGCCTGAACCTTCCGTTCGGCGCCGGCATTGGTCATGACGGTGTAGAAGATCCAGCAGACGATCAGGATGATCAGATTGTAGACCAGCGACAGCGCCGCGGCCTTGCCGAGGTCGAACTGGCCGAGCGCGATCTTGACGAGCTCGATCGACACGAAGGTCGTGGAGTTGCCGGGCCCGCCGCCGGTGACGACGAACGGCTCGGTGTAGATCATGAAACTGTCCATGAAGCGCAGCAGCACCGCGATCAGCAAGACGCGATTCATCTTCGGCAGCTGGATCGCCTTGAACACGGCCCAGCGCGAGGCACCGTCGATCTGGGCGGCCTGGTAATAGGCTTCGGGAATCGATTTCAGGCCGGCATAGCAGAGCAGCGCGACGAGGCTGGTCCAGTGCCAGACGTCCATCACGATGACGGTGACCCAGGCGTCGATGTCGTTGGAGACGTAATTGTAGTCGATGCCCGCGGCGTTGAGGACGTAGCCGAGCAGCCCGATGTCGGGACGCCCGAAGATCTGCCAGATCGTGCCGACCACGTTCCACGGAATCAGCAGCGGCAATGCGAGGATCACGAGGCAGGCCGCCACCGTCCAGCCCTCGCGCGGCATCGACAACGCGACGACGATGCCGAGCGGCACCTCGATCGCGAGGATCACCAGCGAGAAGAACAGGTTGCGTCCGAGGGAAGCGAGGAAGCGGCCCCCGAGATCGGTCGAAGGATCGAGCAATTCCTTGAACCAGCCGACGCCGTTCCAGAAGAACTGGTTGTTGCCGAAGGTGTCCTGCATCGAATAGTTCACCACCGTCATCAGCGGCAGCACCGCCGAGAAGGCGACGACCAGGAACACCGGCAGCACCAGGAACCAGGCTTTTTGGTTGACGGTCTTGTCCATCAGGCGGCCCCCTCCACCAGAAGGCTGTCGGCATAGACGTGGACGTGGGACGGATCGAATTTCAGTCCGGCCATGCCATCCGAGCTGGTGAATCCCGCGGGCGCGCGCGCCGCGAGCTTGGCATCGCCGAAGCGGGCGCGCGCAAAACGGATGCGGCCGAGGTCGTCGAGGCGCTCGATCTTCGCGGTGAGCAGGCCGGGCGCGGGGGCCACGACCTCCACGAATTCGGGACGGACGCCGATCTCGATCTTCGCGCCGACAGGCAGATTGTCGTAAGCACGGTTCAGCGCGATGACGTGACCGTCAATGCGCGCCTCGCGCCCCCTCACCTCGGCCGACAGGATGTTCATGCCGGGCGAGCCGATGAAATAGCCGACGAAGGTATGCGCCGGCTTGTCGAACAGCTCAGCAGGTGTACCGCTCTGCACCACGCGGCCGTCATGCATGACGACGACGGTGTCGGCGAAGGTCAGCGCCTCGGTCTGGTCGTGTGTCACGTAGATCATCGTGAGGTCGAGCTCGCGATGCAACGCCTTCAGCTTGGAGCGGAGCTGCCATTTCAGCTCGGGATCGATCACCGTCAGCGGCTCGTCGAACAGCACGGCGGCGACGTCGGAACGGACGAGGCCACGGCCGAGCGAGATCTTCTGCTTGGCGTCGGCCGTGAGCCGCGTCGCCTTGCGGTTCAGATAGGGTTCGAGATCGAGCAGACGGCCGATCTCGGCGACGCGCTTGTCGATTTCGGCCTTCGGCACGCCGCGGTTCTTCAGCGGAAACGCCAAATTCTGTCCGACCGTCATGGTGTCGTAGATCACCGGAAACTGGAACACCTGGGCGATGTTGCGCTTCTGGGTTGACAGAGGCGTGATGTCCTTGCCGTCGAACAGGATTTGGCCCCGCGACGGCGTGATGATGCCGGAGATGACGTTGAGCAGCGTGGTCTTGCCGCAACCGGACGGACCAAGCAGCGCATATGCGCCGCCCTGCCGCCAGGTCATGGTCACCGGCTTCAGCGCAAAACTGTCCTGCGGCGCATCGTTGCCGCCGTAGGAATGGGCGAGATCGACGAGGTCAATGCGGGCCATGGCGCATCCCCTCCTACGATCCAGGTGCTGCGACCAGCCGGTCGGCAGCATCAAAGACAAAAACGTCGTTGGGATCGAGCACGGCGTCGAGCGTCTGGCCAGGCTCGAACTCGTGCACGCCGTGCAGCACCGCCACCCAGTTCGATCCTTCGCGGGTCAGATGCACGAAACTCTCCGAACCGGTGATCTCGGTCACCGTGACAGTGGCATGGAAGGCATGGCGATCAGCCTCGCCATTGGCGAGCGCGAGCTGATGCGCGCGAAAACCGACGCGATAGGCGCCGTCGGCCAGCGACGAATAGAGCCCTGAGGCCGGCGAGGCGGTGCCGCCGGCATAAGCGACCTGCCCGTTCTTCTTCTCGATACCGACGAGATTGAGCGGCGGGTCGGAAAACACCTGGGCGACGCGCAGCGTCTGCGGCCGGCGGTAGACATTGGCGGTCTCGCCGATCTGGAGCGCCTGGCCTTCCCACATGCATACCGTGTTGCCGCCGAGCAGCAGCGCCTCGGTCGGCTCGGTGGTGGCATAGACGAAGATCGCGCCCGAGGCCTCGAAGATGCGCGGCAGCTCGGCGCGCAGCTCCTCGCGGAGCTTGTAATCGAGGTTGGCGAGCGGCTCGTCGAGCAGCACGAGATCGGCGCCCTTGACCAGCGCGCGCGCGATCGCGGTGCGCTGCTGCTGGCCGCCGGAGAGCTGGAGCGGCGTACGCTTCAGGAAGGGCTCGAGCCGCAGCAGTTTTGCGGCCTCCGCCACCCGCGTCTCGATCTCGTCGCGCGCCTTGCCCTGCACGCGCAGGGGCGAGGCGATGTTCTCGTAGACCGTGAGCGAGGGGTAGTTGATGAACTGCTGATAGACCATCGCGACCGAACGCTGGCGCACGTCGGCGCCGGTAACGTCCTTGCCGTTGACCAGCACCTTGCCCGAGGTGGGCTTGTCGAGGCCGGCGAGCAGCCGCATGATCGAGGTCTTGCCCGACAGCGTCGGCCCGAGCAGCACGTTCAGCGTGCCGCTCTCGAGCGTCAGCGAGACGTCGCGGATATGCTGGACCCCCTCGACGGTTCGGGTCACGTGATCGAGCGTCACGGTCATGAGCGTCCTCCCGCTTCCAGCAGAGGACTTTGCGGCACGGCGTGGGTCCTGATCCAGTCGTCAAGCGCAGCAATCTCATCGGCAGATAGTCGCAGGCCGAGCTTGGAACGGCGCCAGACGACGTCCTCGGCGGTCACGGCCCATTCGTTGGCCATGAGGTAGCGGACCTCGCGCTCGGTCAGCGTCGCGCCAAAGCTCTGGCCGAGATCGGCCGATGATTTGGCGTCGCCAAGCAGCTTGATGGCCTTGGTGCCATAGGCGCGCGCGAGCCGCCTGGCGTGCTCGTGGCTGAGGAAGGGATAACCGCGCTGCAGCTCGGCGATCAGGCCGTCGATGTCGGACACATTCATGTCGCCGCCGGGCAGCGGCCATTTGCCGGTCCACCCCTCCCGTGCTTTTGCACTGCGAAGATAGGGCGCGAGCCGCTCCAGCGCTTCCTCGGCGAGGCGGCGATAGGTGGTGATCTTGCCGCCATAGATCGACAGCAGCGGCACGCCGCCGGGCGTGTCGAGCTCGAACACGTAGTCGCGCGTCGCGGCCTTGGCTTCGCTGGCGCCGTCGTCATAGAGCGGCCGCACGCCGGAATAGGTCCAGACCACGTCGTCCGGGGTCACGGGCTTCGCCAGATATTCGCTCGCCGCGGTGCAGAGATACTGGATCTCCTCCGCCGTCGCCTTCACCTTGGCGGGATCGCCGTCATAATCGCGATCCGTGGTGCCGATCAGCGTGAAATCGTCCTGGTACGGGATCACGAAGATGATGCGGCCGTCGGCATTCTGGAACATGTAGGCGCGGTCGTGGTCGTAGAGCTTCCTGACCACGATGTGCGAGCCCTGCACCAGGCGCACCTTGGCTTTCGCGTTGACGCCGGCGCCGCGGCCGAGCACGTCCTCGACCCAGGGGCCGCCGGCGTTGACCAGAGCCTTTGCCTGGACCTGCGAGCGCTCACCGGTCAGCGTGTTGACCATGCTCACCGTCCAGAGGCCGTCGGACTGCTTGATATCCGTTGCGCGGGTGCGGGTGCGGATCTCGGCACCCTTGTCGGCGGCATCGCGCGCATTGAGCACGACGAGGCGGGCGTCATCGACGAAACAGTCGGAATATTCAAAGGCGCGAGAGTAGCGATTCGGGATCAGCGGCTTGCCGACCTCGTCACGCCGCAGATCGACCGAGCGGGTCGCCGGCAACAGATGGCGGCCGCCGATGTGGTCATAGAGGAAGAGGCCGAGCCGCAGCAGCCAGGCAGGGCGCAGGCCGGCGTGATGGGGCAAAACGAAACGCAGCGGACGGATGATGTGGGGCCCGATGCCCCAGAGGATCTCGCGCTCGATCAGCGCCTCGCGAACGAGGCGAAACTCGTAATATTCGAGATAACGCAGGCCGCCATGCACCAGCTTGGTCGACCAGGACGACGTCCCGCTCGCCAAATCGTTCATTTCGCACAGGAAAACCGTGTTGCCGCGGCCCACCGCGTCGCGCGCGATGCCGCAGCCATTAACACCGCCTCCAATGATGGCGAGGTCGAAAATACGCTCCAACAGACGCATCCCCCGGCGACCGCTCGTTCCGTCGAGCGGCTACTTTCGTTTTTTGATTAGATCACACCGAAAAACGAAAGCAAGACGAAAGAGAGGAGGAAAAGAAATGAAAGCAAAACTTTTTCAGCGCCAATGCGGCGGAGAAATCAGCAGGAGAACGGACAAGTTTTGAGGCGGACGGCTCGACTGATCGGCACAGGGGGCGCACCGCACCGCTTCAGCTGATCGAAAACTTGAATGTAGCAACATGCCTACATATAATTTACCTCATCGCAGGCGAGGAGGCGCGAACGATGGTCACCACCCTGACCAGCCGAGAGTTCAATCAGGATACGAGCGGCGCCAAGAAAGCAGCATCAAAGGGGCCCGTCTTCATCACCGACCGCGGCCGTCCAGCCCATGTCCTGCTGAGCATCGAAGATTATCTGCGCCTGAGCGGTGGGCACATGAGCCTTGCCGAAGCTTTGGCACAGGCGAACGCGGACTTCGATTTCGATCCGCCTCGCGTCAGCGGCGGAATCTCCAGGCCAGCCGATCTCGACTGATGTTTCTGCTGGACACCAACGTCATTTCCGAACTGAGGCGGCCGGATAAGGCTGATCGCAACGTGCTTGCTTGGGCCAATACAGCGCCCGCGGCGAATTTCTTCATGTCCGCCATCTCGATTCTCGAAATTGAACTTGGCGCGCGCCTGATCGAGCGCAAAGACGCGGTGCAAGGTGCTGTCCTGCGCGCCTGGATCAACGATCACATTCTGGCCCGCTTCGAAGGGCGGATCCTGGCCATCGATACGGCCGTGGCGCAGCGTTGTGCCCAACTGCACGTTCCCAATCCGCGGGCCGAACGCGACGCCCTTATTGCAGCCACCGCGCTTGTCCACGGCCTGACCGTCGTTACGCGCAATGTGGGGGATTTTGAACCTACGGGCGTGCCACTGCTCAATCCGTGGAGCAGTACATAAGCCTCAGCGAAGCCGCACCACCGGCGCGGCTTCTGGTGCCGCATCCTGGGTATCGGCCGGCACATCGTCGATGTCCGCCCCCTTCGGCATCGCCGCCATCACCTCGATGCCCTTGCTATGGCAGATGGTGGCGAGGCGCTCGGGAAGCTCCTGGTCGGTGACGAAGGTCTGGATCTGGGTCATGTGGGCGATGCGCACCGGCGCGCTGCGGCGGAGCTTTGTGGAATCGGCAACCAGCATCACGCTGCGGGCATTGGCGATGATCGCCTGCGCCACCTGCACCTCGCGATAGTCGAAGTCGAGCAGCGCCCCCTCTTCGTCGATCGCGGACGCGCCGATGATGGCGTAGTCGACCTTGAACTGGCCGATCAGCTGCGTCGCGGTGGAGCCGACCACGGCGCCGTCGGCACGCCGGACCGTGCCGCCGGCGACCACCACCTCGATGCGGGGATGGCGGTAGAGCAGCATCGCGACGTTGAGATTGTTGGTGATGACGAGGAGGTCCTCATGCGAGGTCAGCGCGCTCGCAACCTCCTCCGTCGTGGTGCCGATGTTGATGAAGAGCGAGCATCCGTTCGGGATCAGCGAGGCGGCCGCGGCTCCGATCGCCTTCTTTTCGTCGGCGGCGACGAAGCGCCTTGCCTCATAAGCGAGGTTTTCGACGCCGGAAGCGATGATGGCGCCGCCATGGATGCGCGTCAGCGATCTCCGCTCGCAGAGGTCGTTGAGATCCTTGCGGATGGTCTGCGCCGAGACTTCGAAGCGGCGCGCGAGCTCCTCGACCATGACGCGGCCCGAGGCCCGCGCGATGTTGAGGATTTCGGCTTGGCGATGGGTCAATCCGGTCACGGCAAGGGCCTCAAATCAGGAGAATGCATGGTGCGGCGGTTCGCGCCTTCGGTCAATGCGCGCGCCGATCACGGTTAACTTATGCGGCCCGTCACCACGCCATGGTGCTCGCGAGACGCGCGAGCAGCTCCGGATCGTCGAAGGCGCTGGCGGACGCGACTGCGCCGGCTGCAACCAGGTCAGCATGGCTGAGGCTGGTCCGGACGCCGATGGTCGGAATGCCGGCCGCCGTGGCCGATTGCACGCCGGTACGGGAGTCCTCGAATGCGATCGAGGCCTCTGCGCTCGCGCCGACGAAACGCAGCCCTTCCTGATAGGGCAGCGGATGCGGCTTGCCGTGCGGCAGCTCGGCGCCGATCACGAGCGCCTTGAAACGATGCGATATGCCAAGGCCTGAGAGCAGCAGCTCGGCATTGAGACGCGGCGCATTGGTCACGGCCACCATGGGAACGCCGGCGGCGTCCGCCCGGTCGAGCAGCGCCATCAGGCCCGGCAGCGGCTCGATCTGCCCGGCCACGAGTGCGCGGAAGACCTCCTCCTTCTCATCGAGGATCGAGGCGCGCCGTTCCGGCGCCTCGTCAGGCAGGAATCGCTCACCGATCGCGACATTGGCGAAACCTTGCAGCTCTCTGGAGAACCGCGCGTGATCGAAGACGTGGCCGCGAGGGCCGAGCACCTGGTTGAACGCCCTCAAGTGCAGCGGGTCGGTGTCGGCCAGCGTGCCATCGATGTCGAACAGCAAAGCCCTGCCCATCGCTTCCGTTTTGGCTTCGATCATTTCCGTACTTTCCCAAATCCACGGCGCATTGATGCGCGAGACGTATCAATATGGCTTCGACCGCGCAATGACGCATGCTGATGACGACGACGTGACACTCGACAAAGCCGCGCGCGGCTGCAACACTCGCCGCAAGATCAAAAAGGAGGAAACGATGACGATCAACCGACGCGATCTGGCTCTCTCGACTCTTGCCGTCTCCGCGCTTGCGCTCACGACATCGGCGCTCGCCGCTTCGGCGGACGAGGACGCCGTGGCGAAGAAGGTCGAGGCCTTCCGCCTCGCCCAGATCGCGGCCGATCCGAAGGCGCTCGGCGCACTGTGCTGGGACGATCTCAGCTACAGCCATTCCAGCGGCAAGGTCGAGGACAAGGCGACCTTCATCGCCAACGCCACCGACGGCAAGTCGAAATTCCTGTCGATCGACTACAAGGACCCCACCATCAAGGTCGTCGGTCCTGCAGCGATCGTGCGCTTCCACTGGCTGGGCGAACAGGAGATGGCAGCCGACGGGAAGAAAGTATCGACCAACCTCCACATCCTGATGAACTGGCAGAAGCAGGGCGACGAGTGGAAGCTCCTGTCGCGGGCAGCAACGAAGTTGTGATCAACGACGTCATTTTGGCTCGCGCCGAAAGGCGCGGGCTACGGTGAGCAATTGCGCAGCTGAGAATCCATTCATCGGCATTCTCTGTGGCAAGATGGATTCCGGGCTCGCGCTTCGCGCCCCGGAATGACGCGTACGGCTCTTCGCGCCACCTTCTCCCGCAAGGGGAGAAGGAAGAAAACAGCAGTATCAAGGGCTGCAAAAAATTCCGACCACGCATTGCGTGTCAGAAATCACCAGCAGACGCTTTACGCCGCTTCCTTCACATAACCGTTCACCAGCTTGCGCGCGGCGCGTTCGGCTTCGCGGGCGTTGCGGAAGAGCTGGCCTTCGAGACGGTTGAATCGGTGGGACGAGGCAAAGAAGCAATAGCCTCCCGAAGAACGAACGACGATACCTGCGGTCTGCGAATTGACTTCGATGATGTAGCTGTCCGGCATGGTCCGTGGATTCCTCAGTGCGGGCAAATAACGGCACTCCTGCCCAAAGGTTCCCAGGCATTTTGAGGCCGTTTTCACCCCGAATCGACACGCAATTGAGTACGCCGAGACCTCATCCGTTTTATGACTGGTTCTTGGCGAAGCCGCGACGCGATGACTCACGCGCGCCGCGTTTGGCGACGCCGCGCCCCTGAGGCAGAGCGTCGCGCGCGATTACGTCGCGATCGTCGTGTCGGTCGAGCGAACCGCTTGCGGGCGGCCGTGCTCGTCGATCGAGACGTAGGTGAAGTTGCCGTCGGTGACGAGGAAGGGATGCTCCTCCCCGCGGCGCAGCGCCCACGCTTCCAGATGCACGGTGAGCGAGGTGCGGCCCACGCGTACGAGATTGGCGTAGACCGACACGAGATCGCCGACATAGACCGCCTTGCGAAAATTCATTGCCTCGATCGCAACCGTCACGGTGCGCGACTTCGCCGCCTTTGACGCAAACACGCCGCCGCCGACATCCATCTGGCTCAGCAGCCAGCCGCCGAAGATATCGCCATTCGCATTGGTGTCGGCGGGCATCGCCAGCGTGCGGATGCAGAGATCGCCGCTCGGCCCGGTGTCGGGGTTGATAGGGGCGTGGACGTGCGTGTCGGTCATATGGTTGATCTCCCGCGGCTCTCGGCTCTGGATACAAAGCCGCGGCGCCTTGCGCAACATCGACACGAGGCAAGCTCGCGCTATCCAATCGGCCGCGGCGACCCGACGAAGATTCCGGTATCGTTCAGTTTGCGTTGCCACTCCGCATCGTCGGCCCGCGGCGCGCGTCCGGTCGTTGCCGTTACCAGCCGTTCCAGCCTGCTCCATAGCCGGAGACGGTCGCACGGATAATTGGCCCATCCATTGATGACACAATAGCGAATGGTGTGGTCACGGTGATGACACCAATGATGCTCGGGTGAGCAGACCAGATGCAGCCGTTGCGCCATGCGCAGGAGCAGCGGGCGGACCGGCCGGTGCGCGAGATTGTGAAAGCTCATGCCAAACAGCATGCAGGTCGCGATCACGAACCAGACGATCATCAGCGCATAGGTGAGCGCGGAAACCGGAAACAACGCCGTGACGGTGGCCGCGACTCCGACCACCGCCGCGCTCGGCGCCGCACCGAGAGACGCCTGGTCGAGGAATCCGTAGAGCAAAACGTGGCCGGGGTGGGTGTGATGCTCCCGCGTGATCGCGATGCCGCGGCCGAGCATCCCCTCGTCGAGCCAGGTGTCGACCACCCAATGCACCAGCCCTGAAAACAGGTCAGCGAGGAAATATCCGGCCAGGAGCGCCACGATCAACCACGGCCAGCGCAATCCCACCGCGGGATAACGCCCGACGAGATAGCCTCCGCAACAAAGGATCACGACGATATCGGCCCCGCAGCATAGCCGCGTGATGATGATCTCGCGCAGGGTCGCTTGCTTGAAGAACGGGATCGTCGGCATCGGCGATACTCCCCACGGGCTCCACCACCCATGATAGCATCTTTCTACCGACGGCCCCCTATTGCAAACTGTCCCAGCCCGCATCCGGCGCGAAACGTCCGCCGAATCGCTCGGCGAGCCCGCGCAAGGTGGACACGACATTCTCCACGCCGCGCGTGCGGGCATAGTTCAAAGGACCGCCGCGGAACGGCGCATAACCCGTGCCGAAGATCATGGCGCCGTCGACCGCATCAGGATCGTCGACGATGCCTTCACGCAGCGCCGCAACGCAGACATTGGACATCGGCAGCACCAGGCGGTCGATCATCTGATCGGTGACGCGCGGACCGGTCTCGGGGAGCGGTGCCTTCTCCGCCTTGCCGTCCTTCCAGGTGTAGAAACCCTTGCCGGTCTTGCGGCCGAGCTCGCCCTTGGCGACCTTGTCGCGCAGCCAGGCCGGCGTCGGCGGCAGGAGATCGCCGAACTTGGTGCGCAGCATGTCGCCGACGTCGAGGCAGATGTCGAGCCCGACCTGATCCGCGAGCTCGATCGGTCCCATTGGCATGCCGAACTGCTCGGCCGCGGCGTCAATCAGACGCTGGTCGATCTTCTCGTCCAGCATCACCATGGCTTCGAGCATGTAGGGCGTCAGCGCGCGGTTGACGAGGAAGCCGGGCGAGCTCTTCACGGGCAGCGGCAGCCGGTCGATGGCGCCGACGAAGGCGAGCGCGTCTTTCAGCACCTGCGGTTCGTTGCCGTCATGGCTGACAACTTCGACCAATTGTAGCCGCGACACCGGATTGAAGAAATGCAGGCCGACCAGCCGCTCCGGTCGCGCCAGCGTGGTGCGCAGATCCTGAAGCGGGATGCTCGACGTGTTGGTGGCAAGGATCGCGCCCGGCTTCATGCGCGGCTCGAGGCCGGCATAGACCTTCTGCTTCAGCTCGAGCTTTTCCGGCACCGCCTCGATGATGAGATCGGCGTTACGAACGCCCTCGCCGTCCATATCAGGGATCAGACGATCGAGCGCGTCGCGCACCTCGGTCGGCTTGCGGATGATCTTGCCGTAGAGTTCGGCGGCGCGCTTGACCGCGCCTGCGACCGGCTCGGCTTTCATGTCGGCGAGCGAGACGCGCAGTCCCTGCCCTGCACACCAGGCCGCGATATCGCCGCCCATGGCGCCGGCGCCGATGACATGGACGTGCTTGATGATGTTGTCGCTGCCGGCCGCCTTCTTCATCTGCTCGCGCAGGAAGAAGACTCGGATCAGGTTCTGGGCGGTCGGCGTCACCATCAGCTTGGCGAAGGAGGCCTGCTCCGCCTTCAGCATCGCGGCCTTGCTGCCGCCATGGGTCTCCCAGAGATCAATCAGCGCGTAAGGCGCGGGATAGTGCTCGCGGGACGCGGCCTTCGCCGCCTCCGCGCGCATGCGCCTGGCCAGGAGACCACGCACGAAGCCAAAATTGGCTGCACGCGCGAGCAGGCCGGGCTTGGCCCGCTTCAGCCGGCCGAACAGTGCGTCCTTCACCGCGCCTCGGACATGGCGCTCCTGCGTCACGGTATCGACGAGGCCGAGCGATCTGGCGCGGCGCGCGTCGATGGTACGACCGGTCAGCATCAGCGCCATCGACTGGGTGGGATTGACCAGCGCAGTGAAACGCGCGGTGCCGCCGAGGCCGGGATGCAGGCCGAGCATCACCTCCGGGAAGCCGAAGCGCGCACCGTCGATGGCGATGCGCGACTGGCAGGCCAGCGCAACCTCGAGCCCGCCGCCAAGGCAGAAGCCGTGGATGACCGCGACCGTTGGTAGCTTCAAGGCCTCCAGATGATCGACCACCGCGTGCGCGGCGCGGATGCGCGTCTCCACCATCTCGGGATCATCAGCGCCGCGGAATTCATTGACGTCGGCGCCGGCGATGAAGCCGGACGGTTTTGCCGAGCGGATCACAAGGCCGGCCGGGCGTTCGGTCTCGATCGCCGCGAGCACGGCGTCGAACTCCTCCATCACATCCGAGGACAGCGTGTTGGCGCTGGCATCGGCGCGGTCGAACAGCAGCCAGGCGACGCCGTCTCGATCGCGCGTCAGCTTGAAGTGCCTGTACGGACTGTCCGTCGCGGGCTTGGGGCCGAATTCGAGCACACGGTCACCGAGCACGGTCATGATCCTGGAATCCATGGTCACACCGCCTCGATCAGCATGGCGCCGCCGAGCCCGCCGCCAATGCACTCGGTGGCAATTCCGCGCCGCGCGCCGAGCCGTTTCATCGCGTTGACGAGATGCAGCACGATGCGGTTGCCGGAGGTGCCGACGGGATGGCCGAGCGAGATCGCGCCGCCATCGACATTAAGTTTTTCGCGATCGATCTCGCCGGCGGCGCCGTCGAGCCCGAGAATCTCCCGGCAGAATTTATCGTCGTTCCAGGCGGCGAGGCAGCCGAGCACCTGCGTGGCGAAGGCTTCGTTGAGCTCCCAGGTCTCGACGTCCGTGATGGTGAGGCCGTTGCGCTGTAGTAATGGTGTTGCCGACATCACCGGCCCGAGCCCCATGATGCTGGGATCGAGCGCGGCCCAGTGGCTATCGACGATCGCGGCCTTCGGTGTCAGCCTGTGCTTTGCGACGGCTGTGTCGGAGGCGAGGATCACCCAGGACGCGCCATCGGTGATCTGCGAGGAATTGCCGGCGGTGACTTGTCCCCACGGGCGCTCGAACACCGGCTTCAGCTTTGCCAGCGTCTCCGCCGTCGAGTCCGGACGCACGCCGTCATCATGGTCGAAGAATTTACCGTCGCGGGAAAACGCGGTCTCGACTTCGCCCTTCAGATAGCCCGCGCCTTGCGCATGCGCGAGCCGGCGATGGCTCTCGGCAGCATAGGCGTCCGACTGTGCGCGCGTAATGCCGAAGAGATGGCCGACGACTTCGGCGGTCTGGCCCATGTTCAGATCGGTGACGGGATCGGTCAGCCCACGCTCGAGGCCGATGATCGGCTTCAGGTCGCGCGGACGCAGCTTGAAGGCAGCGGCGAGCTTCGCGGCCATGCCCCTGGCGGTGGCAAGGCCGGCGAACCAGCGCACGCCGGAGTTCGGCCAAACCAGCGGCGCGTGGCTCAGTGCCTCGGTACCTCCCGCCAAAATCATATCGGCATGACCTTCGCGGATATAGCGGTAGGCGGTGTCGATCGACTGCATGCCGGAGCCGCAATTGATCTGGACGGTGAAGGCGACCATGTCCTCGCCCATGCCGAGCCGGAGCGCGGCGACGCGGGCCGGGTTCATCTCGTCGGCGATGACGTTGACGCAGCCGAGGATGAGCTGGTCGAAGCTGTCAGCCGCAAACGGCTGGCGCGCCAAGAGCGGCCGTCCGCATTGCACGGCGAGATCGACCGGCGTGAACGGCCCCGGCCCCGAACGCGCCTTCAGGAACGGCGTCCGGCTGCCGTCGACGATGAATACCGGTCGTGCCATCAGCTCGCCGCCCTCTGTTCACCGAGTTCCTGGAAGAACTGATGCACATTGACGGTTTTCTTGTAAATCGGCGACAGTGCCTCCGGCGCAAAATCGTCGACCTCGATCACTTTTGTGACGGCTTCATGAGCGGACGCAAGCTGCTCGCCCTCGGCCTGCGTGATCACGCCCTTGGTGACAGCGTCCTTCCAGTCGCGGATACGCGCGGCGCGCATGCGCTTGGCGATGGCATCGGTGCTTGTGACCAGCAGGAACGCGCGCTCCAGCCGGGCAAAGCCGCCGTCGTCATCGACATGGGCGAGATCCGGCGTGAGGCGCTCGCGCGCGGCCGAGGGCTCCAGCACGATGGCAGCGCATTGGTGCACGACGCGGTCGGAGGGGCCGAGCACGCGGGCGCCGAACGGCTGGACCACGAGCTTGAGGAAGCCGGCAACAAAGCGGTTGGGCAGATTGGCCAGGATTTCGGCCAGCCGGTTCTCGATGGTCTTGAAGCCGGTCGCCATGCACCATTCCAGCGCGGCAAAGTCCTCCTTCTGACGGCCCTCGTCCTGCCACCGCTTCAGCGCCGCCGAGAGCAGGTACAGCTCGGAGAGAATGTCGCCGAAACGCGCCGACAGCATCTCCTTGCGCTTCAGCGCGCCGCCTAGGGTCAGCAATGCCATGTCGGCGCAGAGCGCAAACGCAGCGGAGTAGCGCGAGAGCTGGCGATAGAACGGCGTGGCATCGCCCGCATCGGGCGCCATCGCAAAGGCGCCAAAGGTCCAGCTCCGACCGAAGGCACGGAACAAGGTACGGAGGCTATGGCCGACATGTTTCCAGAACGCCTTGTCGAACGCGGTGAGCCCGCGCTCGCGATCGGTATCGGCCAGCGCGTTCATCTCGTTGAGCAGGTAGGGATGCGCCCGGATGGCGCCCTGCCCGAACACGATGAGATTGCGGGTCAGGATGTTGGCGCCCTCGACCGTGATCCCAACCGGAACGGCGCGGTGCAGATTGCCGAGATAGTTTTGCGGACCGTCGATCACGGCCTTGCCGCCATGGATGTCCATGGCGTCGTCGATCGCGGTGCGCATCCGCTCGGTGGCGTGCAGCTTCATGATGCCGGAGATGACGGCAGGATGAACGCCGACATTCAGTGCCGCGCAGGTCAGCCGCCGCGCCGCATCCAGCTGGTAGGCGGTCGCGACGATGCGCGCGAGCGGCTCCTCGACACCTTCGAATTTCGAGATGGAGATGCCGAACTGCTCGCGGATGCGGGCATACGCACCGGTGGTGCGCGCGGCGTAGGCGGCACCCGCAGCAGAGAGCGACGGCAGCGAGATGCCGCGGCCGGCGGCGAGCGCGGTCATCAGCATCTTCCAGCCTTGCCCCAGCCGCTCCTTGCCGCCGATGACGTAGTCGAGCGGAATGAAGACGTCGCGGCCCCGGTTCGGACCGTTCTGAAACACCTGCATCGACGGCAGATGGCGATGGCCGATCTCGACGCCGGGCAGATGGGTCGGGATCAGGGCCACGGTGATGCCGAGCTCCTCCTGGTCGCCCACGAGGTGGTCGGGATCATAGGCCTTGAAGGCGAGGCCCAGCAGCGTCGCGACAGGGCCGAGCGTGATGTAGCGCTTGTGCCAATTGAGCCTGAGACCGACGACCTCGCGGTCCTCGAAGGTGCCCTTGCAGATGATGCCGGTGTCGACCATCGAAGCCGCGTCGGAACCGGCTTCCGGGCTGGTGAGGCCGAAGCACGGAATGTCGCGGCCGTCGGCAAGGCGCGGCAGCCAGCGCTGCTGCTGCTCCTTCGTGCCGAAGCGCATCAGGAGCTCGCCCGGCCCGAGCGAGTTCGGCACCATGACCGTCACCGCAGCGGCGATCGAGCGGGTCGAGATCTTGCGCACCACTTCCGAATGGGCATAGGGCGAGAAGCCGAGGCCGCCGAACTCCTTCGGAATGATCATGCCGAAGAATTTTTCGTGCTTGACGAAGTGCCAGACGTCCGGCGGCAGGTCGCGCCATTCCCAGAAGATCTTCCATTCGTCGAGCATGGCGCAGAGCTCGTCGACGGGACCGTCGAGGAAGGCCCGCTCCTCGTCGGTCAATTTGGCCGGCGCAATTTTCAGCAGCTTCGACCAATCAGGGTTGCCGGTGAACAGATCGGCATCCCACCAGACATCGCCAGCTTCCAGCGCCTCACGCTCGGTGTCGGACATCGCCGGCAGCACGCCGCGGGCCCAGGAGAAGATCGGTTTTGTGATTTTGTCGCGGCGGAAGCTCATGGCGGACCTCATGCATCGGCGCGGTTGTCGGGCATTTTAGCGGAAAGCGGCCGGCGGCGGTGAAGACTTCGCCTGCGACATTGACGCGGCCAAGCGCCCCCGGACCATAACGGCCAGGGTGCGGCGGCAGTTCCGGGAGGGGAATGGGCGCAATATCCCCCAGCGTCATTCCGGGGCACGCGAAGCGTGGGCCCGGAATCCATACTCCCGATGGTGGTTATGGATTCCGGGCTCGACGCTACGCGTCGCCCCGGAATGACGGCGGAGAGAGAGGCCGGCCTAATCCGGCCGCACCATTTCGAACATGTTTTCCGGCTTGATCTCGAAATAGTCGCCGCGGCGGCCGGCGCGGACGATCGGGCGGGCGGCGGCGGTCTGGTAGACGCCGTCCTTGATCATGGCCTTGTCGATATGGACGGCGACGACCTCGCCCAGCGTCAGCCAGGCATCGGCCTCCTTGCCGTCGGCGCCCTTGAGGCGGACGATGTCGGACACCTTGCATTCGAAGGCGACCGGGCTTTCGCCGACGCGTGGCACGTTGACGAGCTTGCCGGGCACGGCGGTGAGGCCCGCGATCTCGAATTCGTCGACCTCAGGGGCAACATGCGCGGCGGTCGCGTTCATGTGTTTGGCGAGGTCCATGGTGGCGAGATTCCAGACGAACTCGTCGGTCTGCTGGATGTTCTCGACCGAGTCCTTCCAGTTGGTGGAGGAGAAGCCGATGATCGGCGGCACGTAGCAGAACGCATTGAAGAAGCTGTAGGGCGCGAGATTGACGTGGCCCTTGGTGTCGCGCGAGGAGATCCAGCCGATCGGCCGCGGCGCGATGATGGCGTTGAAGGGATCATGCTTGAGGCCGTGGCCCTTGGAGGGCTCGTAGAAGTACAGGTCTTTGTCGGTCACGCGCTTGCTTCTCCGCTCCGTCATTCCGGGGCGATGCAAAGCATCGAACCCGGAATCTCGAGATTCCGGGTTCGGTCCTGCGGACCGCCCCGGAATGACGGCAATCGTGCTTATAGGAGCAAACGCCCCCGCCCGTCAGTGGCGCGGCGACAGACCCGCGATGACGAAATCGATCATCTGGTCGATGGTCGGGCCCGGCTTGGTGGCGCACTGGGCGATCATCTGGGGGTGGAAGAAGCGTATCATCGCGGTGCAGGCGCACAGCGAGGCCAGCTGGAGGTCCGGCGCCTCGAACTCGCCGGAGGCAACGCCTTGCGCGATCATCTGGCCGATCACCCCGGCAATGCACTCCATATGGGCGACGCAGACGTCCCAGTCCTCCTCCATCGCGATCGCGACCATCTCGTGCAGCTTGTTGTCGCCGACATAGCGCTCGGTGTTCATGCGATGGATGGTGGTGAGCAGCTCCCGGAAACGCTCCTTGACCGGACCAGGCCTCGCCACGATCCGCTGCGCCTCGAGCTCGACCTCGCCCATCAGGCCCTGCGCCACCGCCTGATGGATCGCCTTCTTCGATTCGAAGAAGCGATAGACGTTGGCGGGGCTCATCCTGAGCTCCTTGGCGATGTCCCCGACCGTGGTCTTCTGGTAGCCGATCTGGCGGAACAGCCGCTCGGCCACCTCGAGAATACGATCCCGGGTGTCGCCTTCGATATGTTCCGCAATCAGTGTCATCTGTCAGGACTCGTCAATCAGCACTTCATCTCACTTATTCAGCCGCTTCAGCAAGCGGAATTGCGTGCGGGTCATTGCTCCCATGCTGCGGCGCGGCAGGCTGCTCGGGGGTACCCGCCTCGTCCAGGCTCTTCCTGAACCACAGCGCGTAGAGGCCCGGCAGGTACAGCAGCGTCAGGAAGGTCGCGACGAACAGACCGCCCATGATCGTGATCGCCATCGGGCCCCAGAAGGCCGAGCGCGACAGCGGGATCATGGCGAGGATGGCGGCGAGCGCCGTCAGCACCACCGGACGGGCGCGGCGGACGGTTGCCTCCACGATCGCCTCGCGCCGGGTCAGGCCATGCGAGACGTCGGTCTCGATCTGGTCGACCAGGATGACCGTGTTGCGCATGATCATGCCGGCGAGCGCGATCAGGCCGAGCAGCGCCACGAAGCCGAACGGCGCATTGGCGACGTTGAGCCCGAAGGAGGCGCCGACGATGCCGAGCGGCGCGGTCAGGAACACCAGGATCAGGCGTGAGAAGCTCTGCAGCTGGATCATCAGCAGCGTCAGCATCACCATGACCATCAGCGGGAAGAGGACGAAGATCGAGGCGTTGCCCTTGGCGGATTCCTCGAACGCGCCGCCCGCCTCGATCCGGTAGGCCGGCTCGAGGTGGTCCTTGATCGCCTTCAGCTTCGGCGTGATCTGGCCCGTGACGTCCGGCGCCTGCACGCCGTCGACGACGTCGGAGCGCACGGTGATGGCCATGTCGCGGTTGCGCCGCCACATGATCGGCTCCTCATGGGCATACTCGATCTTGGCGATCTGCTGCAGCGGCACGGCAACGCCATTGCGCGAGGTGATGGTGAGATCACCGACGCCGCCGAGGTCGAGGCGCTCAGACGGGATCGCACGGGCAACCACGCCGACCTTCTCGATGCCGTCGCGCACGGTCGTGACCTGCGAGCCCGAGATCAGCATCGCGAGCGCCTGGGACACGTCCTGCGGGGTCAGGCCCATGGCGCGGGCGCGGTCCTGATCGACGACGAGCTTGAGGTAGGGCGACTGCTCGTTCCAGTCGAGCTGGACATCCTTGACGCTCTTGTTCTGCCGCATGACGTCGCGGACCTGATAGGCGATCTCGCGCACCTTGTTGGCGTCGGGGCCGATCACGCGGAACTGCACGGGGAAACCGACCGGCGGGCCGAAGTTGAAGCGGTCGACGCGGACGCGCGCCTCGGACAGCATGCCGTCCGCAACTGCGTTCTCGATCTTGGCCTTGACGCGCTCGCGCCCCTCCACGCCCTTGGCGACGATAACGATCTCGGCAAAGGCCTCGTTCGGCAACTGCGGATTGAGGCCGAGCCAGAAGCGCGGCGAACCCTGGCCGACATAGGACGTATAGGTCTCGATGTCCTTGTCGTCCTTCAGCAGCGTCTCGGCCTTCTTCACCGCCTTTTCGGTGACGTTGAACGCGGTGCCCTCAGGCAGGCGCAGCTGGAAGAACAGCTCGGGCCGCTCCGACAGCGGGAAGAACTGCTGTTGGACATGGCCGAAGCCGACGACCGAGGCGATGAAGACGCCGACGGTCGCGACCACCACGGTGATGCGGTGATTGACGCACCATTGCACGATGGCGCGCAGGCCCCGATACATGCGGGTCTCGTAGACCGCGTGCGGATCGTGGTTGTGATGCGCCTTCATCTCCGGCAGCAGCTTGACGCCGATATAGGGCGTGAAGATCACCGCCACGAACCAGGAGGCGACCAGCGCGATCGCCACGATCCAGAAGATGCTGCCGGCATATTCGCCGACGGCGGAATTGGCAAAGCCGATGGGGAGGAAGCCAGCGGCCGTGACCAGCGTTCCCGTGAGCATCGGAAACGCGGTAGATTCCCAGGCAAAAGACGCCGCGCGCATGCGGTCCCAGCCCTGCTCCATCTTCACCACCATCATCTCGACCGCGATGATGGCGTCGTCGACGAGCAGGCCGAGCGCGATGATCAGCGCACCCAGCGTGATGCGGTGCAGGTCGAGCGACATCATGTTCATGACGACGAAGACGATGCCGAGCACCAACGGCACCGACAGCGCGACCACGATGCCGGTGCGCCAGCCGAGCGCCAGGAACGAAACGAACAGCACGATGACGAGGGCTTCCATGAAGGAGTGCACGAACTCGCCGACGGCGTGCTCGACCACCTTGGGCTGGTCGGCAATCAGCTTGACGTCGACGCCCTGCGGCACCGCCTTCATGAACTCGGCCGTCGCCTTCTCGACCTCCTTGCCGAGCTCGAGGATGTTGGCACCCTTGGCGGTGACGACACCGATGCCGATCGCAGCCTTGCCTTCCTGACGGACGACGAAGCTGGGCGGATCGACATAGCCATGAGTGACGGTGGCGATGTCACCGAGGCGGAACACGCGGCCGTTGCTCTCGACCGGCGTCTCGGCGACGGCCTTGGCACCGTCGAGCGCGCCGGTGACGCGCAGCGGCACGCGTTGCGAGGAGGTTTCGACCGTGCCGGCCGGCGTCACGTTGTTCTGCTTGGCGAGCGAATCGAACAGCGCCTGCGGGGTGATGCCGAGGGTGGCGAGCTTGGCGTGGGAGAACTCGACGAAGATGCGCTCATCCTGGTTGCCGTAGACGTCGACCTTGGTCACGCCGGGCACCTTCAGGAGGCGCTGGCGGAAGCCTTCGGAGACCTTCTTGAGCTGGGCATAGTCGGCGCCGTCGCCGGTCATCATGTAGAGGATGGAATCGACGTCGGAGAACTCGTCATTGACGACGGGCCCGAGGATCCCGGAGGGCAGCTGGCCCTGCACGTCGACCAGCTTCTTGCGCAGAAGATAGAACAGGTAAGGCACGTCCTTCGGCGGCGTGGAGTCGCGGAAGGTGACCTGGAGCGCGGTGAAACCGGGCTTGGAGTAGGTCTGCACCTTCTCGAAATAGGGCAGCTCCTGGATCTTCTTCTCGATGGGATCGGCGACCTGGGCCTGCATCTCCTGCGCGGTCGCGCCCGGCCAGAGCACGGAGACGTTGACCACCTTCACCGTGAAGAACGGATCCTCGGCGCGGCCGAGCTTCTCATAGGAGAAGAAGCCGGCGACGCCGAGCACGAGCATCAGGAAGAGAACCAGCGTCGGATGGCTGACGGCCCAGGCCGAAAGGTTGAAGCGCTTCATCGCTCTCTCCGAAAAGACGATCCAATTGCCAAAAAACGACAGCCACTCTGTTCAGGCCGTCATCGCGAGGCAGCGAAGCAATCCAGGGGGCTGGGCAGATTCTGGATCGCTTCGCCGCTTCAGCCTCTGCTTAGGGACAAAGGCCGAAACTCACCTCACACGACGTAACTCGCTCTCTTGTCATTCCGCGGCGCCCGCAGGGCGAACCCGGAATGACGGATCAAAACGACAATGACGACACGACCCGCACCCGCTGGGCCGGATCGAGCTTCTGCACACCGAGGGCGACGATCTTGGCGCCCTCTTCCACACCACCGGTGATGACGACGTCGTTGCTCTCGTAGGACTTCACCGCCACCGGCTTCAGCGTGAGCGCACCGTTGTCGTCGACGACGTAGAAGGAGGGCTTGCCGCCTTCGTTGAACAAGGCCGACAGCGGCAGCCGCGCGACGCGCTCGGTGGCGGCGTCCGACAGCGTCAGCGTCGCGGTCATGCCGAGCGCGACCTTGTCGTCGGCCTCCGGCAGCGAGAACTTTGCAAGATAAGTGCGCGTGGCCGGATCGGCCGTCGGCGCGATCTCGCGCAGCTTGGCCGTATACTTCTTGTCCGGCTCCGACCAAAGAGTGACGCTGGCGACGCCCAACTTGGCGCGTCCGACCAGCGTCTCAGGGATCGCGACGACCGCTTCCTTTTCGGCAAAGCGGGCGACACGGATCGAAGCCTGGCCCGCGGAAACCACCTGGCCGGGCTCGATCAGCGTTGCGGTGACGACGCCTCGGGCGTCGGCAACGAGCGTCGCGTAGGAAAGGGAATTCTTGGTCAGTTCGACCGAGCGGACAGCACGATCGAGGCGCGCGCGGGCCTCATCGGCGGATGCCCGGCTCGAATCCAGCTGCGCGTCGGTGGTCCAGCCCTTGGCCTTCAGATCCTTGGCGCGCTGCTCGGCAGCGGCGGCCTGGGCCAGCACGCCGGTCGCGGCGGTCTGCTCGGCGACGGATTGCTCGGCCTGGAGCTTCAGGTCGACCTCGTCGAGCGTGGCGAGCGGCTGGCCGATTTCGACGGTCTGGCCGACTTCCACGAGGCGCTTGGCGACCTTGCCGGCAACGCGGAAGCCGAGATCGCTCTCGATCCGAGGCCGGATGGTGCCGACGAAGCTGCGCTCGGGGGTTTCGGCATCATAATGTGCGGTTGCGACCAGAACCGGCCGCGGCGGCTCGGCCTTCTCGGCGACGGTGTCATTGCACCCGGCTAGGCCAGCCGCCATCAGGGCCAACGACACACCTGCCAACAGCCTGGAATAGCTCGACAAAACCGACCGGACGAACATCGAAGGACACTCCTGCATCTCGAATGAGAGGAATGTCGACTAATCACTGATAAAAGTCAATAATCGTCAATCATCAGGAATGCGTGATCGTTAAGGGGTGGTGAGATGGGGAGGACCATTGCCAGGGAGGTGTGATCGGAGGGCGGGCTGATATCGTAGGGTGGGCAAAGGCGCGTAGCACCGTGCCCACGATCTCTCAGTTGAGGATCACAATGACGGTTTGGTGGGCACGCTACGCTTTGCCCACCTACGGGACCGTTTGCTCGCCTCTACCGCCCGTGCTCGGCAAACTCGTGCTTGCTGTCATGGCCCCCGACGAACACCAGGATGCCAGCGATCAGGGGCAGCACGGCGAGCACCAGCAAGCCGGTCGAGGTCTGGCCGGTGGCTTCCTTGACCCAGCCGATCAGGTATGGCCCGCCGAAGCCGGCGAGGTTGCCGATCGAGTTGATCAGGGCGATGGCGCCGGCGGCCGCGGTGCCGGAGAGCCAGGCGGTCGGCAGGGTCCAGAACACACCGAAGCAGCAGAACACGCCGATCGCGGCGACCGTCAGCACCACCATCGTCATGGTGGGATCGGTGAGGTAGCTGGAGACGGCGAGCGCAACGGCGGTGAGCAGCAGCGGCGCGCCGACATGCTTCACGCGCTCGCGCGTGGCATCGGAGTGCCGCGCCCACAGGATCATGGCGATGGTGCCGAACAGATACGGGATCGCGGTGACGAAGCCGGTCTGCGCGTTTGTCAGCCCGAACGCCTTGACGATCTGCGGCAGCCAGAACTGCATGCCGTAGAGCGCACCGACGAAGCCGAAATAGATCAGGCTGAGCGCGATCACCTTGGGCGAGGACAGCGCTTCGCCGAGCGAGAAATGCTTCACCGCCTGCTTGGCGGCGATTTCCGAATCGAGCTTCACCTTCAGCCACGCCTTCTGCTCGGCCGACAGCCAATCCGCCTTCTCCGGCTTGTCGGTGAGATAGAACCAGGTGACGATGCCGAGTAGCACGGAAGGGATGCCCTCGATGATGAAGAGCCACTGCCAGCCCTTCAGGCCCATCGCACCGTCGAGCCCGAGCAACAGGCCGGAGATCGGCGCACCGATCACGGTCGAGACCGGCACGGCGATGGCGAAGGCCGCCAGGAAGCGGGCGCGATATTCGGCCGGATACCAATAGGTGAGATAGAGGATGATGCCGGGGAAGAAGCCGGCCTCGGCGACGCCGAGCAGGAAGCGCAGGACATAGAAGCTCGTGACGCCGCTGACGAGCGCCATCAGGGCCGAGATGATGCCCCAGGTCACCATGATGCGGGCGATCCAGCGGCTCGCGCCGAACTTCTCCAGCGCCAGATTGCTCGGGACCTCGAAGATGAAATAGCCGAAGAAGAAGATGCCGGCGCCCCAGGAGAAGATGAGCGGCGTGAACTTCAGCTCCGCATTCATGGTCAGAGCGGCGAAGCCGAGATTGACGCGGTCGAGATAGGAGAAGAAGTAGGCCAGCACCAGGAACGGGATCAAGCGCCAGGAGATGGCGCGGATCGTCGAGGTCTCGATTTCCGACTTGTTAAAGCTCTTGGCCGCGCCCGCGGAACCGGCATAGGTCGTGGTCTGGCTCATGGCTTCCCCCAGGGTTGTTGCTTTTATGGGCTGGTTGCGGTTTTCAGCATCGCGGCCAAAGAGTCAATGGAGCGAGCAATGCACGGGACGCAGCCGGATAAACCTGTTGCGCTGTTACGGACATCGCTGATCCGCGCCGCCCTCGCGCTCGCGGTGATCGTCTGCGGGCTGTCGCTGCGCTGGTACGGCTTTCCGCTCGGCCTGCCCGCCTTCGTCGTGAAATACGGCGGCTCGCTGTTGTGGGCGACGATGGTGTTTCTGCTGGTCGGGGTTCTGATGCCGCGGCTGTCGCGGAGCGGGCTCGCGGCCATCGCCTTGGTCATCGCGGTGGTGGTCGAATTTTCCCGACTGGTGCATACGCCCTGGCTCGATGCGTTCCGGCTGACGACGGCCGGCGCACTGCTGCTCGGGCGCATCTTCTCACTGTGGAATCTGGTGGCGTATGCGGTCGGGATTGCGTTCGGCGCTTGGATCGATCGAGTTGGCAAGATGCGCGGTCTCGTAGGGTGGGCAAAGGCGCCCTAGCGCCGTGCCCACGTCTTCTCATCAATAGGCAAGACGTGGGCACGCTTCGCTTTGCCCACCCTACGAGAGCGACAACATGGCGGCCAGATTCACTCCGCCAATTGAAACCGCTCGAAGCGATCGAGCTCCTCTTCGATCTTTTGCTTGAGCTCCTTGCGCCCCACCGTCTTCTTGCCCTGCCCGACCCAGGTCCATTTCTGCATCAGCAGCTTCTTCGCCTGCCGGTCGGTCTTCAAATCGAGCGCGGCGACGATCTCGTCGCCGACCAGCACCGGCAGCGCAAAATAGCCGAGCTTGCGTTTGGCCTTCGGCACATAGGCCTCGAACAGGTGGTTGTAGCCGAAGATGAGACTGGTGCGCTTGCGCTGGATGATCAGGGGATCGAACGGCGAGAGGATGTGGACGAGATCAGGCGAGACCGCCTCGCCGTTCACCTCGAGCGCGGCCGGCGCTGCCCAATGCTCCTGCTTGCCGGCGCCGTCGATCACAACAGGCGCGAGCTCGCCGCAGCGGACGCGGGAGGCGATCAGGCCGGCCACCGCCTTCTTGCGCGGCGCGTCGAGGTGGCAGATCGAATCCAGACTCACCACGCCCTGCGACCGCAGCGCGCGGTCGAGCAGATAGGTCGTAATCTCCCTGGCCGACGCCGGCCTCGGCAGCGTGTCCCAGCCGAAATGCCGCGTCATCAGCTCATAGGTCTTGAGCATGCCCTGCCGCTTGCTGATGGTCACGGCGCCGGTATAGAAGGCGAGCTGTAGGGCCCGCTTCGAGGGCTTGCGGCTCTGCCACAGATGCTCCTTCTCGGTGAGCACGTCGTCCTCGATGTCGCGGATCGTCAGCGGCGCGGCGCGCACCAGCCGCATCACCTTGCGCGTGTCGGCAGGCTTCACCGAGGCGAACCATTTGTGCCCTTCGCGGCAGTGCTCGCGCATCGCCGGCAGGAAGAAGCGGAAGTCGCCGGCGGGTACGTAGGAAAGCGCGTGCGTCCAATACTCGAACACGCTTCTGTCGACGCTCTGGGCGTGGCGCAAATCGGCGCGCCGGTAGGACGGGATACGGCTGAACAGGATGTGGTGATGGCAGCGCTCGATGACGTTGATGGTGTCGATCTGCACATAGCCGAGATGAGCGACCGCGTCCGCGACGGCCTGCGCTCCCTCGCCGAACGGGGCGCGCTCATCCAGCCGCTGGGCATCCAGCCAGATCTGCCGGGCCTGTGTCGTGGTGAGGTGGAGCGGTTTGGGCGCGCGTGACATTGCGGGGAGGAATGTAGCGGGATTCGCGCCAAGAAAAAGAAGAAGAAAAAGAAGACCTCGAGGCAGCAGTCAAAAAAACCGCGCTGCCATCTGCTGACAGCGCGGCCGGATGCGGCGCGCCTCGCGCCTACTTCATCGTCATCGCCTTCTGCGACTTCATATAGTGCATGCAGGCGCTCTTCATCTTGCCGTTGCTCATGTCGGTGTTGGCCATGGCCATTTCCTTGTTCGCCGCCATCTTGGCCGGCGTGTCGGGCGTACCGCCCATCATGGCTGCGGACTTCATCATGTTGTCCTTGGTGCACGCCATCATCGCGGCGGACGCGGGGGACAGCGAAAGGGTGAACGCGACAAAGGCTGCAGACGTGAGCAAGATCTTCATGGAAAAGTCTCCTCCGTAAAACAAAACCGGCGTCATGCCGGCCTTCGCAATTACGTATTCTCTCGCGCGCTGACGTTTCGCGGAGAAGACAATTTTCTTGCTGCGGTGCGAAGGCGGAGGGCCTAGCGGCCATCCTTCGGGGTCTTGGGCCGGTCCCCGAGGCTTCCGGTGGCGACATCCGGCTCGCACAGGGCCTTGCCGCGCCCCTCCGCCTGACAGCGATAGACGCTCCCGGTGAGGCGGTCGACCAGCCACACGTTCTCGTCGGTCGGCGCTTCAAGTCCGACATAACGGGAGGTCAGCCCCGTGATCAGCGTCGACAGCAGGATGGCCACCGCGATCATGGCCGCACCGATATAGATGGGCATTGAGCTCAGGGACACTGTCCGATCCGGCGGGCCGCTGCGATTGAAGTAGTCACGCTGATAGTCACTTGGCCTCGGCACTGGACGGAACTCGGCTCCTTCATTCGTAGATTGGCGGGGACAACGTCCTGCTAGGCGCGCATCTGGCCGATTTCTTGTTCACGGCCGGGCCAAGCGGCGACGGCTTTGCGACGATCGGTGTGCAGAGGTTTCCGGCGCCGAGTCTGCCGGGCCATCGCCTGCGCCGGGACCCTTGGTCAGCCACCTCCCACGGCACGGAGGGGAATGAGCCTGCTCGCAAGGTGATTTCAATCACACCTGGGATTGCCGCTGCTTGAACCCACGCCGCGGAGCGTGCGACGACTGCTATTGGTCCGATCGGCCCTGTCCCCGGGGGCCATCGCGAAACGCGCCGGTCCGATGCCCGAAACGCCCGGGAATGCGCGAGGATGGCCCGGAACCGGCTGTAGCCACCGTGACCAAGATCACATCTGGACCTTTGAACCTGCCCTATGCTCGCAGCATCAAATCGCTATCAGGCGTAACAGCGAGGATACGACAATGACACGTTTTGATAAGTTCTTTGGACTGAAGGCGATAACTCTTTCCGCCGCGCTGTCGATGACGGCGGGCCTGGCTGTGGCCGGTGACAACAATGTCTCCACGGGCCAGATCCTGGATGCACTGAAGCCGAAGCCGGCGACCCGCGGCCTGTCCGCCGGTCCGCAGGCCGATCCGGCGGTGCAGGCCAAGGAATCGACATTCCTGAACACCGTGCGCAACCGCTCGACCCGGTCGCTCTCGACGGGCGAGCGCGAGCAGATCGCCGAGCTCGCCGCGACCAAGCCGAAGATCGACCTGGAAATCCAGTTCGACTATAACTCCGCCGATATCGCCAAGACCTCGATGACCTCGGTGCAGGCGCTCGGCAAGGCGCTGTCCGATCCGGCGCTGAAGGGCTCGACCTTTGTGGTCGCCGGCCACACCGATGCGACCGGCGGCGAAGAGTACAATCAAGGCCTCTCCGAACGGCGCGCCGACACCATCAAGAAGTACCTGGTGCAGAACTACGGCCTCAACGGCACCGATCTGGTCACCGTCGGCTACGGCGAAACCAAGCTGAAGGACACTGCCAACGGCGCCGACCCGGTCAACCGCCGCGTCCAGGTCGTGAACATGGACACCAAGACCGCGTCTAAGTGATCTCGATTTGATCGCGACAGAAGACACGCCGCCTGCCGCCCCGGCAGGCGGCGATGTCATATCCAGCTCTGGAACAGCATCAGCCGGCTGAAGCTCCGCATCGACGTGCCGATGAAGGCCGCAGAGATCGGCAGCATGACCGCAAAGCCGATCGCGGCGACACCGACATAGGCCCACAGCAGCCAGCGCGGCAGGCCGTCCCGGCGCAGCACATAGACCAGCGCGAGCGACGCCGCAGTGGCGGCCGGCAGATAGTAGTAGATGAACCCGAGCGTACGCGGCAGCAACGCCCAGGCGAGCCAGGGACCGAAATAGAACGCCGCGATCAGGAACGCATCCCAGCGGCGCAGCACGATGAAATCGCGGAGTACGAGCGCGAGTGCGAGCAGAGCCGGCCACAACACCAGCGGATTGCCGAGGAAGACGATTGCGGAGACGTTGTCCTCCGCGCTCTTGTCGAACAGGAACCACACCGGGCGCGCAAGCAGCGGCCAGGATGGCCACGCGCTCATATAGGTGTGTCCGGCGATCGCGGTGGTGGTGTTGTCGGCGAAGATCCGGCGCTGCGCCTCGATCAGATCCGGCAACGACACGCCGTAGAGCGGAACGAAAGCCGCAAGATACGTCATCGCCGGGAGGATGGCGAAGCAGAGCGCGACATGATGCAGCCTCAGGCCGGGCCAGAAGTCCGGCCGGTACCAGTCGTCCGGCTTCGCGTCGGCGAACAGCGTGCGCCAGCCCTGCATCAGGCGGATCACCGCAACGATGACGATGCAGACGCCGAGCGGAAACAGGCCGCTCCATTTGCAGGCCGCAGCACAGCCGAACAGGCTGCCGGCGAGCGCGAACAGCGCCTGCGGCCGCTCCCGTCGAAAGCCGTGCATGAAGGCGGCAGTCGCGAGCAGACCGAAGCCGAGCGCAAAGATATCGAGCATGGCGATGCGCGCCTGCACGTAGAGCATCTGGTTCAGGGCGGCGATCAGCGCCGCGGCGATCGCTGGCCCTTGCGCGGAGAACAGCGCGAGGCCGCACAGATAGATTGCGACGATCGCCAATGCGCCGAACAATGTCGCGGGATAACGCCAGCCGAGCGCGTTGTCGCCGAAGGCCGCGATCGAGGCCGCGATCAGTTCCTTGGCAAGCGGCGGATGCATCGGATTGAGCATCGGCTGCGACATCGCCGGTGCCAGCATCTGCCGCGCCGCCGGCACGTAGTGCACCTCGTCGAAGACGAACTTCTCCGGCGTCGTCAGTCCGATCAGCAGCGCGAGATGGGCAGCTAGGAAAATAGCGACAGCAACCACTGCGCTTCGCGACAATCTCGGAACTGCGGACCGTTCAAGCGGCTGCTGTGGGGATGTTTTGCGTGGCAAATTTGCGTCACCGCGGACAAAAAATTAGGATCGCGGTTTTCATTGAACGCATTCCGCCGCGGCTGTCACTAAGCATAACGCACGTCCGCGCCGCTTGTGATAATTTCGCCACATCAGAAGCGCGCGCGATCCGGTACGATCAGGGGCACATCGATCGGTTGTCAAATGAATTTGCGTTTCTGGCTTTTCTCCACCCTGTTGTCGGCCGCACTGTGCGCGGCGCCTGCTGCGCTGGCGCAGACGCGCGTCGGCGAAGCCGTCGTGATCCAGAACGAAGTGGTCCGCGTGGCCGCGGCCACCACGCCGATCTCTGTCGGCGACAGCATGCTGCGCGACGAGACCGTGCGCACCGGCGCCGACAGTGCCGCGCGCTTCGTGATGGCCGACAGCACCAATCTGTCGCTCGGCCCCAGCGCCACGCTCAAGCTCGACCGCACCGTGTTCAACGACGAGCGCAGCTATCGCGACGTCGCGATCCGCATGACAACAGGCGCGTTCCGTTTCGTCACCGGACATTCCGAGAAGAGCGCCTACAAGATCACGACGCCGCTTGCGACCATCGGCGTGCGCGGCACCACGCTCGACATCCTCTCGCAGCGGGGACGCTCCGTCGTCGTGCTTCAGGACGGCGCGGCCAGCGTCTGCACAACGAGCTCACAATGCGTGCAGCTCACCCAGCCGGGCGACACCGCAATCATCACATCGACCGGCGGCAAGGTCAGCATCACCAAGACCAACACGCCGCCCTGGACCTTTGCCGCCAACTGCGCCGCAAGTGCCGGGCTGTGCGCGGTGAACCAATATGCGGGCGCCTCGCCGACCATCACGCCGGCCGTCCAGGACGACGGCATGCTGTGCGGGCGCTGACGATGGCGAAAATCAGCTTTCGGCTCTTCGCCCTCACCGGCCTGCTGACCGCGGCCGCTGCGCTGGCGTTTGTCGCGCTCGACATTCGTCCCGCCGCAGCTCAAGCGACCTGCGAAATCGGATGCGGCGAGCCGACGCCCTACCCGACGTATTCACCGTCTCCGACGCCGACATATTCTCCGTCGCCCTCACCCTCCCCTTCGCCGAGCCCCTATCCTTCCCCATCGCCGAGTCCATATCCGTCGCCGAGCCCGACACCGACCGGGGCCGATTCCAGCGGCAATTCGATCGGCGGCCTCGCGGGCCAGCGCTTCAACCAGATGATCACCAACCGGGTGCTCGGCACGGTCCTGCTCGGCGTCAACGAGCAGGTCAATTGCAGCGACTGCATCAGCGCGTTCGGCTCGGCCGGCTCGTTCTCGGCCGGCATCCACGGCCGCAAGGAGCTCACCAACAATCTGTCGCTGCTCGCCGGCATCGCCTACACGCACTACAACGAGGGCGGCTACAAGATCACGAGCGCGCCGATCGGTGCCTTTGCGCTGCGCTACGACTTCACCGACTGGGGATCGTCGCGTCCGTTCTTCGACATCGGAACGATCCTGACGCCGTGGGAGAAGGCGCGCTATACCCGCAGCTACAACACCAGCCTCGGTCCTGTGAGCGTGACGAGCTCGACCAACGCTTCGAACTACGCGGTTTACGGTCGCGCCGGCTGGATGAGCCGCGTGTCGCCGCGCGACGAGGTCGCAGCTTCGATCGAGGTCTGGCAGCTCTGGCAGCGCGTGTCCGGCTATAGCGACAATGCCGTGGCCTTCAACCCGTTCGACGCCACCATCGCGACCGGCACCGACCGTACCAGCCTGGTCAAGATCGGCGGCCAGTGGACGCATCTGTTCGGCAGCAACGTCGAGACCAACATCAATGGCGGCTGGGTGCAGTCGTTTGCGAGCCGCAGCGGCATCGTCGCCACCGTGACCGGCGACGGCGTGGTGGTGCCGACCATGGGCAACCAGGGCTGGTTCGAATATGGCGGGCGGCTCGGCTTCCGCGTGCAGAAGGGCTGGGTCGTGGATCTCTTCGCCAACGGCACGCTCGGCCCACAGCCCGTCGGCAACACCATCCACGGCGGCGTGGGGCTACGGATAAATTATTAGCGGCGAGCACAGTCTCGTAGGGTGGGCAAAGCGAAGCGTGCCCACCAACTCTCTCAACTGGAGACGAATGGTAGGCACGGCGCAAGAGCGCCTTTGCCCACCCTACGGCACCCGTGTCGTCGTCACGCCACCGACTTGCCCTCGAACGCGCGGCGCAGCACGGCGACATCCAGCTTCACCATCTTCATCATGGCCTGCATCGCGCGCGCGGCCGCTGCCCTGTCCGGGCTCGACAGGAATTCGAACATCACCTTCGGCACCACCTGCCAGGCCACGCCCCAGCGATCCCTGAGCCAGCCGCATTGCTCCTCCTTGCCGCCATCGGCGAGGAACGCATTCCAGACGCTGTCGACCTGGGCCTGGTCGTCGCAATGGATCATCAGCGAAATGGCGTGGGTATATTCCATCTTCATCCCGCCGTTGAGCGCGACCAGCGGCTGACCAGCGACCGTGAACTCGACGACGAGCACGGAGCCCTCCTTGCCGGAGGGCCCGTCCGAAACATTGCGCTGAACGTGCGTGATCGCCGAATTCGGCACGAGCGAGACGTAGAACTTCGCGGCTTCCTCGGCATCGCCGTTGAACCACATGCAGGGTACGACCTTGGACATCGTGAATGTTCCTCGTTGGTTTAGCGTTCGACGGGCTGCGATCAGGCATTCGCCATGGCGGGCTGCGGAGGGACGGCCGCCATGTCCAGCCAGTTCACACCCCACATGTGGCCATCCGGATCCTCGAAGCTGCGGCCGTACATGAAGCTGTATTCGTCCTTCGGGCTGGGATCGGCCACCCCGCCCGCCGCCTCTGCCTTGCCGACAATCGCGTCGACCTCGTTGCGGGTGTCGGCGGACAGGCAGAACAGCGCCTGGTTCGAGGTCCTGGCATCTGCGATCGGCTTCGGCGTGAACTGGCGGAATTTGTCGTGGGTCGCCAGCATCACGTAGATGGCCTCGGAAAAGACCATGCAGCTCGCCGTGTCGTCGCTGAATTGCGGGTTCCGGGTCGCGCCGACCGCCTCATAGAAGGCGGTCGCACGTTTGAGGTCGGTCACGGGAAGATTGAGGAAGATCATCCTGGGCATCGGAAGCTCCTTGGGCGGGTTCTGCCCAAGGACGGATCGCCGGGGGGCCACCCGACACAGCTTCCGAATATTTTTTCACCCCCCGGAGACGATCGCGCCTCCCATCGCGGGGCGGTCTTACTTCTTCTCGTTCGGATCCCGGTGGATGGGGTCGACCCACAGCACGGTCTCGGGCTTCTCAACCGGCTCGATGTCGAGGTTGATTGCCACCGCCTCGCCGTCGCTGCGCACCAGCACGCATTCAAGCACCTCGTCCGGGCTGGCGTTGATCTCCTGATGCGGCACGTAAGGCGGGACGAAAATGAAATCGCCGGGGCCCGCCTCCGCGGTGAATTGCAGGCTCTCGCCCCAGCGCATCCGCGCCTTGCCCTTCACCACGTAGATGACGCTTTCGAGGTGGCCGTGATGGTGTGCGCCGGTCTTGGCATCCGGCTTGATGCTGACGGTGCCGGCCCACAATTTCTGGGCGCCGACGCGCGCGAAATTGATCGCGGCCGCGCGGTCCATGCCTGCCGTCGACGGCACGTTGGTATCGAGCTGGTTGCCGGGAATGACGCGCACGCCGTCATGTTTCCAGCGATCGTCGTGATCGTGGTCATGGTGGGAATGCGAATGGTCATGGCCGGTCATGGGACTTGCTTTCTGTTGGTTCCGTGCGCGGCAACCTAACCCGAAGCCGCATTCGCGAGCCATGCCAAAATCGGAACCCTCGTAGCTGCGGGACGTTGTCTTTGCGAGCAGAATGGAAGGAGAGTTTCATGGGTAGCACGACCGACAAGATCAAGGGTAACGCCAACGAGGCGATCGGCAAGGCCAAGCAGGGCATCGGTGAAGCCACCGGTTCCGACCGCATGAAGGGCGAAGGCGTGGTCCAGGAAGTGAAGGGCAAGGGCCAGCAGGCCATGGGCGATGCCAAGGACGCCGCAAAGGACGCGATCGATCGCGCGGCGGCCGGGGCAAAGCGCGCGACGGAATAGCGCGCGCAGGACTGAAAGCGAAAAGACCGGCCTTTCGGCCGGTCTTTTTGTTCGTATCGATTATCTCCGTCATGGCCGGGCTTGACCCGGCCATCCAAGTCTTAGCAGCACGAAGAAAGAACGTGGATGCCCACGACAAGCGCGGGCAGGACGACGTGGAGACGTCAGTTATTTCACCGCAAGCAATTCCACGTCGAACATCAGCGTCGCGTTCGGCGGGATCACGCCGCCGGCGCCGCGGGCGCCGTAGCCGAGCTGCGGCGGGATGATCAGCGTGCGCTTGCCGCCGACCTTCATCGAGGCGACGCCCTCGTCCCAGCCGGCGATGACACGGCCCTTGCCGATCGGGAATTCGAACGGCTCCTTGCGATCGACGGAGCTATCGAATTTCTTGCCCTTCTGGCCGTTCTCATAGAGCCAGCCGGTATAGTGCATCACGCAGATCTGGCCGGGCTGCGGCGAGGCACCGGTGCCGACGTTGGAATCGATGATCTGCAAGCCTGAAGCTGTGGTCATGGTCTTTCCTGCGGTCTGGGCCGAGGCCGTGGTGGAAACGAAATGCGACACGCCTGCGATCACCGTGATCGCGAGTGCCGACATCAGGGTGAGGAGCGCGCGCTGGAAACGCTGCATAAGGCACCTTCCGTTTGAGGCGGAAGGTGTCTAGCGCAACGCGGGTGCGGTTTCCACCCCTCACACCTCGATATTTTCCAGCCGAACCGGGAGCTTGCGGATGCGCTGGCCGGTGGCATGGTGGATCGCGTTGCAGATCGCGGCATTGGTGCCGACATTGGCGAGCTCGCCGAGGCCCTTCACGCCGACGGGATTGATGCGGTCATCCTGCTCGGAGAGCAAAATGACCTCGACGCCGGCGACGTCCGCATTCACGGGCACGAGGTAGTCGGCAAGATTGTCATTGACGTAGCGCGCGTTGCGCTCGTCGATTTCGGTGCCCTCCAGCAATGCCGACGACATGCCCCAGATCAGTCCGCCCATCAGTTGGCTGCGCGCCGTGCGCGGATTCATGATCCTGCCCGCCGCAAACGCACCGACGAGGCGAGGACAGCGGATTTCGTGGGTGAAGCGATTGACACGGACCTCGACGAACTCGGCGCCGAATGCGTAGGCGATCTGGTCTTTCATGGCGTGACCGCCGACGAGCCGCACCTGCCCGTTGTGCATGGCGCGGAAGGAATCTAGCGGCGCGCCTTCCGGCTTCCACTCGCCATATTCCTCGACGACGCCGACACCGAGCGCATCGAAGGCCTTCTCGATATCGAGCGGACGATCGCCCTTCGCCGCTTGCGTGGCCGGCGTCTGGCCGAGACCCACGGTCTCCTTGGCCCGGTCGGTCAGGCTTTGAGCCGGCATCGCGGCCTTGAACAGGCGCTGGCGAATCTGGTCGCACACCATCATCACCGCCGAGCAGGTGCTCGCGGTCGAGTTCGAGCCGCCGGCAACCGGCGCCGGTGGCAGATCGCTATCACCCATGAAGACGGCAACCTTCTCGAGGGGCACGCCGAGGCGTTCGGCCGCGGTCTGGGCGATGACTGTATAGGCGCCGGTGCCGATCTCGTGGCCGGCGATCTCGACCCGGGTCCGGCCGTCGCGCTGCACGCGCACGCGCGCGGCCGACGGCCCCATCTGCGTCGGATAGCAGGTCGCGGCACAGCCATAGCCGATCAGCCAGTCGCCGTCCGACATCGATTTCGGCTGCGGCGAGCGCTGCGCCCAGCCGAAGGCTCTGGCGGCCTCGTCGAAGCACGCCATCAGCGAGCGCGAGGTGTAGGGCTTGCCACCGATCGGCTCGACATTGGTGTCGTTGATGCGGCGGAGCTCGACAGGATCCATGTTGAGCTTGACCGCGAGCTCGTCCATCGCGCTCTCCAGCGCAAACAGATACGGCACCTCCGGCGGCGAGCGCATGAAGCCCGGCGTGTTGCGGTCGGCACGCACGATCGACACCAGGCTGTCGACGTTCGGGCAGGCATAGAGCCGCGTCGTCGTCTTGGTGCCGCCGACGCAATAGGCGTCGGCGCGCGAGGAGACCTCGGCGCCCTCATGCCTCAAAGCCAGCAGCTTGCCGTCCCGGTTTGCGCCAAGCTTGATCTCCTGGCGCGTCTCGGCACGGTGGGTCGTAATGGTGAACCCCTGATCGCGGGTCGGGACCAGCTTGATCGGGCGGCCCAGGCGTTTGGCGATGCCGGCGATGATGGCGGTCCGCGGCGTCATCGAACCGCGCGAACCAAAGCCGCCGCCGACATAGGGATTGACCACGCGTACCTTGTCGGCATCGATGCCGAGCTGCTCGGCGACGCCGTGCTTCAAGCCGTAGACGAATTGACTGCCTTCGTAGATCACGAGATTGTCGCCCATCCAGGCGCAGCTCGTCGAAAACAGCTCCATCGGATTGTGGTGCTGCGTCGGCGTGTCATAGGCGGCGGTGAGCTTGACCTCGGCCGCATCGAATGCCTTGGCGAAATCGCCGACCGCGGGGTCTTCCTTGAACTGCGCGTTCTGGCCCTTTGCGGCCGCCGTGGTTGTTCCCGTCGAGTCGAAGCTCGCGCTGGGCGCCGTGGCGGTGTAGCTGACCTTGACACGATTGGCGGCCTCGCGCGCGGCTTCGTAACTTTCCGCGACAACGACAGCGATAATCTCGCCGTCATGCGCGATGTCGGCCGACTTCAGCGGCTGGATCGTGGTCCCGGCATAGCCGCCGTTGCTGAACAGCTTCGACTCCTTCAGCTTCGGGGCGTTCTCGTGCGTGACGATCTCGATTACGCCGCGGACACCCTTGGCCTCATCGAGATCGAAACGGTCGATGCGGCCCTTGGCAATCGCACTGGTGACCAGGAATGCGTAGGCCGGATTATCCAGCGGCATGTCGGACGCATATGTCGCCCGCCCCGTGACCTTTGCAGCCGCATCATAGCGCGGCACGGGCTGGCCCATATTCGCCTTGGGCGAGGGAGCTGCAGCGGTCATGATCAGATCTCCATCGTTACGGCCTGCTGGAGCGCGCGCGCCACCACGCGCTTGCCGAGCGCGATCTTGAAGCTGTTGTGCCGGCGGCCGCGGGCGTCTGCAAAGGCGGCGTCGGCGACGCGCTGCGCCAGGGCTTCGTCGAACTTTTGTCCCTTCAGCAGCGCCTCCGCCTCGCGCGCCCGCCAGGGCATGGTGGCGACGCCGCCGAGCCCGACGCGCGCATCCCGGATCGTGCCGCCTTGCACGTCAAGCGCGATCGCAGCCGAGGACAGTGCGAACTCGTAGGATTGCCGGTCGCGCGCCTTGAGATACACCGAGCGAGGCCAGCGGCCCGGGATCGAGAAGGCCGAAATCAGTTCGCCGGGCTGAAGCGTGGTCTCGATGTCGGGGGAGTTGCCCGGCGCTTTATGCAGCTCCGCGAACGACATGCTGCGCGTGCCGCCCTTGCCGGTGATTTCGACCACCGCATCGAGGGCGATCAACGCCTGCGCGAAATCGCCGGGATAGGTCGCAATGCACTGATCGGACGTCCCGAGCACGGCATGCATCCGGTTGACGCCGTCCATGGCGGCACAGCCGGAACCGGGATTGCGCTTGTTGCAATTCTCATAGGAGACGTCGCGGAAATAACTGCAACGCGTCCGCTGCATCACGTTGCCGCCGAGCGTCGCCATGTTGCGCAGCTGGGCGCTGGCGGCGAGCTTCAGGGAATTGGCGATCACCGGATAATTGCGCTGGATCTCGGCATGGGCGGCCACGTCGGACATCTTTGCGAGCGCGCCGAGCCGCAAGCCGTCGCTGCCCGGCTCGATTGCCGACCAGGCTTGCGCGAGCGGATTGATATCGACGATCGCGGTGGGCCGCGTCACGTCCAGCTTCATCAGATCGATCAGCGTGGTGCCGCCGGCAAGCGGCTGGGCTGTCGCCTGCGTCAACGGATTGTTGGCTGCTGCGGCGGCGCTCAGCGCCTGCACGGCCATGTCAGGGTCTGTTGCCCGCTGATACGAAAAGGGTCGCATGCGCCTAGCCTTTCATGATCTCGGGCGCGGCCTGCTTCACGGCCGCTACGATGTTGGGATAGGCCGCGCAACGGCAGATGTTGCCGCTCATGTATTCGCGGATGTCGGCCTCGTTCCCGGCATGTCCCTCCTTGACGCAGGCTACGGCGGACATGATCTGGCCGGGCGTGCAATAGCCGCACTGGAATGCATCGTTGTCGACGAAGGCCTGCTGCATCGGGTGCAGGCGGTCGTCGGTCGCCAGCCCCTCGATCGTCGTGATCTCCTGCCCTTCCGCCGCGAGCGCGAGCGTCAGACATGACACCACTCGCCGATCGTCGATCAGCACCGTGCAGGCGCCGCACTGGCCGTGGTCGCAGCCTTTCTTGCTGCCGGTGAGCTTGAGGTGATCGCGCAGCGCATCGAGCACCGTGGTGCGTGCGTCGATGCGCAGGCGCTTGTCCTTGCCGTTGACCCGCAGCGTGACTTCGACGGGAAGCGACGGATCCTGCGCGGCCGGCGCGCTCGCATCCTGCGCGGCCGCGCGCGCGGTCATCGGCATCAGCGCACTGCCGGCAGCGCCCGCCATGAAGGCGCGCCGATCGAATCCGGATGGTCGGGAACTTGACTGGTCGGACATGGACGGCCTCCGCCGCTTTATCTGCAACAGCAGCGCACGCCTGCACCGCTCATCGCCCCTTAACCGGAAGCAATGAGCTCTGTTCCGAACGAGAAAGGGCGACGCAGCAAATGCCGCGCCGCCCTTCGTCAACTTTTCCTGATCGTGCGCGCGGAACCCCGCGCGGCAGCGCTCAATAGCCGAGCGCGCAGCCGTCCTTGCGCGGATCGGAGCCGCCGGTGAGCGTGCCCTTGTCCCAGTCGATCCAGATCGCCTGCGCGCCGCCGAGCGGGCCGACCACGCTGGTGGTCTTGTGGCCGAGCTTCTTCAGGCCCTCGACGATCGCAGCCGGCACGCTGTCCTCGAGCTGATACTGGCCCTCGTAGTGCAGGCCGCGCGGCATGTCGATCGCCTCCTGCACGTCGCAGCCATAGTCGAGGATGTTGGTCACGACGCGGGTCTGGCCGACCGGCTGGTACTGCCCGCCCATCACCGCGAACGGCATCACGGAGCGGCCGCCCTTGGTGAGCAGGCTCGGCATGATCGTGTGCAGCGGCCGCTTGCCGCCGGCGATGCAATTGGGATGGCCCGGCTGAATGCGGAAGCCGCCGGCGCGGTTCTGGAACAGGACGCCGGTCTTGTTCGAGACGATCGCCGAGCCGAAGGAATGCGCGATCGAATTGATGAACGAGCAGACGTTGCGGTCCTTGTCGACGACGGTGATGTAGATCGTCGACGGATTCATTGGCGGTGCGACGTTCGGCAGGTCGAGCATGCCGTCCATGCGGATCTTGGCGATGTGCTCGTCGCAGAATTCCTTGGCAAGGATCCTGGCGACCTCGACCTGCATGTGGTCGGGATCGGCGACGTGCAGCTCGCGGTGCATGTAGGCGATGCGCGCGGCTTCCGCTTCGAGATGGAAACGCTCGATGCTGAGCGGCGCGTATTTCGTCAGGTCGAACCGCGACAAGATATTCAGCATCAGCAGCATGGTGAGGCCGGGTCCGTTCGGCGGGCACTGCCAGACGTCGTAGCCCTTGTACATGGTGCCGATCGGCGTCGTCGTCTCGGTGGTGTGCGCGGCGAAATCGTCGAGCGTGTGCAGGCCGCCGATGCCCCTGAGGGTTTCGACCATGTCTTCGGCGATCGGGCCCTTGTAGAAGGCGTCGCGGCCGTCCTTGGCGATCGCGCGCAGCGTCTTGCCGAGCTCGGCCTGGCGGATGACGTCGCCGGCCACCGGCGGCTTGCCGCCCGGCAACAGGTAACGCACGGTGTTGGTACCGCCCTTCAGCTTCTCGAACTGGTTCTTCCAGTCGAAGGCGATGCGGGGGGCGACGACGTAGCCTTCCTCGGCCGCCTTGATCGCGGGCTGGAGCAGCCGGTCGAAGCCAAACTTGCCATGGTCGCGCAAGACGGTCGCGAAGGCATCGACCACGCCGGGGATCGAGACCGCATGCGCCGAGGTCAGCGGCACCGAGTTGATCTTGCGCTCCAGGTACCAGTCGGCGTTCGCCGCCTTCGGGGCACGGCCGGAGCCGTTATAGGCGATGATCTTGCCCTCGCCGCGCGGCTGGATCAGCGCAAAGCAGTCGCCGCCGATGCCGGTCGATTGCGGCTCGATCACGCCAAGCAGGGCCGAACCCGCAACCGCCGCGTCCACCGCGGTGCCGCCTTCGCGCAACACCTCGATCGCGGCGAGCGAGGCCTGCGGATGCGAGGTCGCCACCATCGCGTTGGTGGCGTGGACCGTGGACCTGCCTGGGAAATGAAAGTTTCTCATCGAATTCTTGCTCTCTTGGGCCCGTGGCGCGGACGGCGCGCCATCTCGGAAAAACCGGGGTTACATGACACATTCCGGCGGCCTTCGGCAATGCTGGCATACCAGGGAAATGGCTGCCATCCGCTGAGCGAATAGACCTTTCGAGGCCGGCGCCGTGCGGGTTTTCCGGGCCGCCTGCGCCTGCTAAACGAGCCGCCATGTCTGATCCAGATTCGATCAAGGTCGCCGCCTTCTACCAATTCGCCGCACTCCCGGATTACCGCGAGCTGCGCGAGCCGCTACGCGCGTTCTGCGCCGGTCTTAAGCTGAAGGGCAGCGTGCTGCTGGCGCAGGAGGGCATCAACGGCACGCTCGCCGGTGCGCCGGGGGCGATCGACGCCCTTGCCCATGAGCTGGCGAACGGCGACATGTTCGGCGGCAGGCTGAACAATCTCGAATTGAAATTCTCGGCCGCCGAAGCGATGCCGTTCGGGCGGCTCAAGGTGCGGCTGAAGAAGGAGATCGTCACGCTTGGCGATGAGGCTGCCGATCCGACCCGCCAGGTCGGCACCTATGTCGATGCGAGCGAATGGAACGCGCTGATCTCCGCGCCCGACACGCTGCTGCTCGACACCCGCAACGCCTTCGAGGTGGCGATGGGAACGTTCGAAGGCGCTGTCGATCCCGGCATCAGGAGCTTTGGCCAGTTCAAGGATTTTGCCGCCGTCGAGCTTGATCCGGCAAAGCACCGCAGGATCGCGATGTTCTGCACCGGCGGCATCCGCTGCGAGAAGGCGAGCGCGCATCTGCTCGCGCGCGGCTTTGCCGAGGTCTATCACCTCAAGGGCGGCATTCTCAAATATCTGGAAAAGGTGCCGGAGGCGCAGAGCCGCTGGCGCGGCGAATGCTTCGTATTCGACGAGCGCGTCGCGCTCGGCCATGGTCTGCAAGAATCTGGCTTGCAAGAATCCGGTTTGCGCGAACGGGACAAGGGACACGGCCGTGACGAATGAGATCAAGACGCTCGCCGAGCGCATCGACACGCTGGAAACGCGCCTCGCCTACCAGGACGACACGATCGAGACGTTGAACCAGACCATCACTGCGCAGTGGAAGCAGATCGATCTGCTGACGCGCAAGATCGCAGAGCTCGGCGAGCGGCTGCAGGAAGCCGAGGCCAATGCGCCTGGACCAGCCAACGAGCCTCCGCCGCATTATTGATGCCGTCTTACTGGCCGGAGGCCTTGGGCATCAAATTCATGAGCTCGCCGGACATCACCAGGCGGTCGCGGCCTGCATCCTTGGCGGCGTAGAGCGCCCGGTCGGCAGCCTCAACCAGCGAGGCCACGCCCGCCGTGCGCTCCAGCGCCGGCCGACAGGTCGCACCGCCGACCGAGGCGGTGACACATCCGGACTCCAAATTGGTGGCATGGACGAGGCCCGCTTCGTGGATGGCGCTGCGGATCCGTTCGCCGAAAAGGGCGCAGCCGACGGCATCGGTGTTGGGCAGCAGCATGGCGAATTCCTCGCCGCCATAGCGCGCCGCCAGATCGCCGGCGCGTTGCGTCTCGGCCGCGATGATCTTTGCGACCAGACGCAGGCAGGCATCGCCCGCCGGATGGCCGTATTCGTCGTTATAGGCCTTGAAGTGATCCACATCGATCATCAGCAAAGCAAGGCTCGAGCGGTCGCGATAGGCGCGCGCCCATTCCTCTTTCAGTCGCTCGTCGAAGCGTCGGCGATTGGCAAGGCCGGTGAGGCTGTCCTCGATCGCAAGCGTCTCGAGCCTGGTTTCCAGCTTCTTGTGCTCGGTGATGTCGCGGGAGATCGCGACCACGCCGTCGACGCGGCCATTGTCCTTGCGCGTCACCCGCATGGTCGATTCCAGCCAGACTTCGCCGTTCTGCCGGTGCGAGTTGCGATAAGTGAGGCGCGCCTCCTCCCGCTCGCCACGCTTCATGGCGTCGACGATCGCCTGGACCTCCGGCAGATCCTCCGGATTGATGCCCGCGAGCGCCGGCGTGCCGATCAATTGATTGGCGCGCCAGCCGACGACGCGCGCGGACGAGGGCGAAACATAGCGCAGCCGCTCGTCGAGCCCGATGCGCGTCACCATGTCGCTGGAGCCTTCGGCAAGCAGGCGGAAATGCGCCTCTTTCTCGACCAGGGCCGCGGCCATGCGCTGGCCCCGCTGCAACTGCCGCACCAGCACGGCGCCGATGACCGCAATCAGCATCACCAGCGCGACGACGTAGAGCATGCGGGAGATTGCCGCGGCGCGCCAGGGCGCGAGCAACTCGTCCTTGTCGACTGTGGCAAGCAAAAGGAGCGGGAAACGGCTGCTGCGCTTGAAGAAGCTGACGCGCTCGGCGCCGTCCAGGGGAGACTTGAAATAGTAGGCACCACTCGGCCGTTGCAGGCTCGCGTCGCGGAATAACGGCTTGTCGGAAACGCTGCGTCCGACGAATGTCTCGTTGCTGGGGTTGCGCGCGATGATCAGGCCATCGCCATGCGTGAGCGACACCGAGCTGTTGCGGCCGATCTCGAACTGCTCGTAGAAATGCGAAAGATATTTCGAGCTGATGGTCGCGAGCACCACCCCGCCGAAGCTGCCGTCGGGCTTGTTAAAGCGGCGCGACAGGGTGACGACCCATTCGCCGTCCAGGAGGCTCTTTACGGGACGGCCGACATAGGGCTCTCGTTTCGGGGAGAGCTGATGATAGCGGAAAAACGCATCGTCGCTGAGCGTTGAGCCGATCATGCCGGGCGAGGTCAGCCAGTTGCCCTGGTCGTCGATGATGGCGAGGCTGTGAACGCGCTCGATGGCCTTCTTGCGTACTTCCAGCAGGGTGCGCAGTTTGGCGATCGTGGCCGGTGCAGTGCCGTCCATCTCGAGCCGGCTGACGACGCCGACGACGCCGGAATCCAGCAGATCGAGGCTGTCCTCGGCATGCTGGGTCAGCGAGCGGGCAACGTTCGCCATCTCGGTCTCGGCGCCCCTGAGCACCGCGTCGCGCGCAGCCCATTCCCGCCAGCCGCTGACGCCGAGGATGGTCGCGCAGGTCAGCACGACGAACGCCGCCGCGCGCAGCGGCAGGCGGCTCCATCCGGCTCTTTGGGTCGCAAGGCTCATGCGGCAGAATTCTCCGATCGTCGGAAACTCTGCCGCTTCTATTATTGAACTCTGAAATCACTACTGGAATACGCAGCCATCTACCCGGTTTCCAGTAGTCCTACGGACGCCGCGATCAGCACATCGCTAACAAGGTATTAGCAAGCCGATCGGAATCCCGGCGTCGCCTTCCCCTAGCTGAAGATCGCCTTCACCTTGTCCCAGAGCGAGGGACTGTCGGCTTCCGCATCGGCCTTCGAGGGCGTCGGCTGGGTGGCACTTACGGGATCAGATGCTGGGAAGCTGTCCCTGAGCCCGGCGTCGAGCTTGGATTGCCGGTCGGCGACGAGCGCTTCACGCAGATCGTCGGCGTGCTTGTCATGCGGCGCGGGATTGAATGTCTCAGCCATGATGTCCTCCATCGGCTGGTCAACGCGGCCCGATTGCGCTGGTTCCCCTGTTCCGCTGAGGGCCGGAGCGGTGTATCAGAGGCCATAACCTTGCTCAGGACCATTCGTGCCCCAATCTGCGACGAAACCTTTCATCGACGTGCTCTCCGGCCAGCGCCAGAGCATCCCGCCCATGTGGATGATGCGGCAGGCCGGCCGCTATCTGCCGGAATATCGCGAGGTCCGCGCCAAGGCCGGCGGCTTCCTCGATCTGTGCTTCAACCCGGAGCTTGCGGCCGAGGTGACGCTGCAACCGATCCGCAGGTTCGGATTCGATGCGGCGATCATCTTCTCCGACATCCTGGTGATCCCCTATGCGCTCGGGCGCTCGGTGCGGTTCGAGGTCGGCGAGGGCCCGCGGCTGGATCCGCTGGATGACCCGGCGAAGGTCGCAACGCTCGCCGCGCGCGCCGACTTCGGCAAGCTCGAGCCGGTGTTCGAGGCGCTCAAGCTCGTCCGCGGCGCGCTCGATCCAAAGACCGCGCTGATCGGCTTCTGCGGCGCGCCGTGGACGGTCGCGACCTACATGGTCGCGGGCCAGGGCACGCCGGATCAGGCGCCGGCGCGGATGATGGCCTACCGGCACCCGGAGGCGTTCGCTGAAATCATCGACGTGCTGGTCGAGAACTCGATTCAATATCTGCTGTTGCAACTCGCCGCCGGCGCCAACGCCTTGCAGATCTTCGACACCTGGGCGGGCGTGCTGCCGCCGGCCGAGTTCGCGCGCTGGTCGGTCGAGCCGACCCGGCGCATCGTCGAGGGCGTGCGGGCCAAGGTGCCGGATGCGAAGATCATCGGCTTCCCCCGCGGCGCCGGTGCGCAATTGCCTGGCTATGTCGAGACAACCGGCATCAACGCGGTCAGCATCGACTGGACTGCGGAGCCGGGCTTCATTCGCGAACGCGTGCAGAGCAAGGTCGCCGTGCAGGGCAATCTCGATCCGCTGGTGCTGATCACAGGCGGCGCGGCGCTCGACCGCGCGGTCGACAACACGCTGGCCAATTTTGCCCAAGGGCGGCTGATCTTCAATCTCGGCCACGGCATCCAGCCGGAAACGCCGATCGCCCATGTCGAGCAGATGATCAAGCGCGTGCGGGGCTAGTTCGCTCGCCCCCAACAGGGGCGAAAACAAAAACGCGAAAACAACCCCATGCACAGTAGACAAGTCATTGAAAACTCAGGACCGGCCGCGTGTGGCTCAGACGCGCGTTTGACGCGTCGGGCAAAACAGGCGCACGCCTGCATGATCTCGTGATCGCGACCGCCTAGCGCGGCCGGCTGCGCTCGATGATCTCGGCGGCGCCTTTCGTCAGCAGATCTAGACCCACGGCACGGCCGAGCTCGCGCGGGCGATTGGCGGGGCCTGCGCGCGAAGCCTCGATGATGGTATTGCCGGAGAGATCGAGCACGGATGCGGTCAGCGACATCTGATCGCCCGCGATGGTCGAGAAGCCCGCCACCGGCGAATTGCAGTGGCCGTTCAGCACCCACAACACCTCGCGCTCGGCGTCCGCGCTGGCATGCGCGGCGGGATCGTCGATCGACGACAGGATCTGCCGCGTCTGCCAGTCCTGCGCCGCGCATTCGACGGCGACGATGCCCTGCCCCGCCGCCGGCAACATCTCAGCCGCGGTGAATTCGTAGGCGATGCGGCCGGCGAGGCCGACGCGGTCGAGGCCCGAACGCGCCATGATCAGCGCGTCGGCCGGCCCCACCGTGCCGCCGTCCGGCAGGCGCTGCTTCTCGCCATTGTCGAGCTTTCGCACGCGCGTGTCGGCGGCGCCGCGGAAGTGGATCACCTCTACATCCGGAAACAGGCGTCGCGCGTAAGCGGCGCGACGGACCGCATTGGTGCCGATTTTAAAACCCTTGCCGCGGGACTGGCGCAGCGCCTCAAGCGTCACGCCATCGCGCAGCACCAGCGCGTCGCTGGCCGGATCGCGCGACAAGGTAGCGCCGATGACGAGGCCGGGCGTATCCTCGTTGCCCGGCATGTCCTTCAGCGAGTGCATCGCCGCCCGCAATTCGCCCGACAGCACCGCGGCGCGGATCTGCGCCACGAAGGCGCCGCCCTTGCCGCCATGCGGCAGGAGCTTGCTGGTCTGGTCGAGATCGCCCGTGGTGTCGAACTTGACGATCTCGACGTCGAGACCGGGCACGGCGGCGGTCAGGCGGCGCGCGATCTCTTCCGTCTGTGCCAGCGCCATCGCGCTCTTGCGGGTGCCGATCCGAAATCGAATAGCCAAGCTCTCGTCCTTTCACTGCGCGCCGTTTTATTTGCGCATGATCTTGTCGGAAAACCGGTTCCCACTTTTCCGGACCATGCTCTACCGCGCATCTTCCAATATCATGTCGGAGGCCTTTTCGGCGATCATGATGATCGGCGCATTGGTGTTCCCCGATACGAGGTCCGGCATGACCGAGCCGTCGACGACGCGAAGGCCGTCGAGCCCCCTCACCTTCAGCCGCTGGTCGACCACCGCGAGCGCATCATTGCCCATACGACAGGTCGAGGTCGGATGGTAGATGGTGCTGCCGCGCTCGCGGCAATAATCCAGCAGCTCGGCATCCGTGGATACCTTCGCCCCGGGATCGTACTCATTGACCACGAACGGCTTCAGCGCCGGCGCATTCAAGATCTTGCGCAGGGTCTTCAGACCTTCGACATTGGTGGTGCGGTCAGTCTCGGTCGACATGTAGTTGATGCGGATTTCCGGCGGCACCGTCGGATCGGCGCTCCGGATGCGCAGGCTGCCGCGGCTCTCAGGACGAAGCTGGCACACAGAGGCGGTGAAGCCGGAGAAATCGTGCAGCTTCTCGCCCATCTTGTCGGTCGAGAACGGCAGGAAGTGCACCTGGATGTCGGGCGAGGCCAGCCGCGGGCTGGTCTTGAAGAACCCGCCCGCCGTGCCCGCCGCAATCGTCAGCCACCCCTTGCGGAACAGCGCATATCGCGCGCCGGCCATGGTGCGGCGGAGCGGATGATTGACGGTGTCGTTCAGCGTGATCTTCTGCGAACAGCGCATCACGATGCGGACCTGCATGTGATCCTGGAGGTCGTGACCGACGCCCGGCGCATCCAGCACGACATCGATGCCATGCTTGCGCAGGAGGTCACCGGGGCCGACGCCGGAGAGCTGCAGCAGTTGCGGCGAATTGTAGGCGCCGCTCGACAGCACGATCTCTCTTCGCGCGCGGGCCCGGCGCACAGCTGCGCCTTGCCGATATTCGACGCCGACGGCGCGGCGGCCCTCGAACAGCACGCGGTGGCCGAGCGCGGAGGTTTCGATCTTGAGATTGCCGCGGGCCTTTGCCGGGCCGAGATAGGCCACCGAGGTCGAGGCGCGCCGGCCGTTGCGCGTCGTGGTCTGGAACAGGCCGACGCCTTCCTGCGTGGCGCCGTTGAAATCAGGGTTGTAGGGCAGACCGATCTCGACCGCGGCGTCGATGAAGGCCTTTGACAGCGGATCGGTCACGACCATGTTGGAAACCGGCAGCGGACCACCGCTGCCATGATACTGGTCGGCCCCGCGCGACTGGTTCTCGGCCTTCTTGAAATAGGGCAGCACGTCGTCGTAGCCCCAGCCGGTGTTGCCCAGCTGGCGCCAGCGGTCATAGTCCTCGTGCTGGCCACGGACATAGAGCAGGCCGTTGATCGAGCTCGAGCCGCCCAGCGTCTTGCCGCGCGGCTGAAACACCTGGCGCCCCTTCAGCTCGGGCTCCGGCTCGGTCTGATACATCCAATTGACCGTCTTCTCCTTGAACAGCTTGCCGTAGCCGAGCGGCACGTGGATCCAGATGTTGGAATCCCCCGGACCGGCCTCGAGCAGGAGCACGCTGTGCTTGCCGCTCGCCGATAGACGGTTGGCGAGCACGCAGCCGGCGGAGCCGGCGCCGACGATGATGTAGTCGAATTCGGGATCGGAGGGCGCGAGAGAGGAGTTTATGGTCATGTCTTGTCAGTCTTCTTGTTGGTTGGGGCGTTTCCGTCTGCGTGGCTTAGCACAATCATTCCGGCAGGCGCAGCGCCTCGACCAGCGACCTGAACGCACGGGCATATTCCGCGCCCGCCCTTGCGATGTCAGCGCGTCCGGCGCAGGCGACCGCGGCCTCCGTCACCGCGCCGAGCAGCAGGCGGGCGAGCGGCTCGACCGGCTGCTTTGCGATCAGGCCAGCCTCCATCGCCACCGAAAGCGCCCGCGGCAGCTTGCCGCCAAAATGCTGTGCGTCGATCTCGCGCCAGCGCTCCCAGCCGAGCACGGCCGGGCCATCGCGCAGGATGATCTGGCCGGTCGGGCCCTTGGCGGTCGCCGCGAAATAATGCTGCGTGCCGGCGACCATCGCTGCGAGCACGTCCTTCTCGGCGCGAGCCGTTCCGTCGATCTCGACGACGAGGTCGCGCGAGACCTGGTCGAACACGGCTTCGAACACCGCTTCCTTGGTCTTGAAGTGATGATAGACCGCGCCCTTGGCGACGCGGGCTGCTTCCGCGATCTCGTCCATGGTGGTGGCGGCAAAGCCTTGCGTCCCGAAAAGGCGGCGCGCCGCCGTCAGGATCGCCTCCGATGTCGCCGCCCGCCGCTCCGCCTGTTTCGCCATGGCTCTCGTCTAGTCGAATTCACCAAACACGGCCAGTTGACTTTTCGACTATCGGTCGGTATTTACCGACTATCAGTCGGTTTTAATCGTGAGGTTTGCCATGCCGAGCCGTGACGTCGTTGAAGCTTTTGCGCAGCGGTTGGAGGCCGGGGATTTCATCGGTGCGATCGAACAGTTCTGCACGCCCGACGCCGCGACCTATGAGAACAACGGCGCCCCGACGATCGGCCGTGACAAGCTCGTCGCCAAGGAGCGTGCCGTGCTGGCGGCCTCGAAAGAGGTCAGGGCCGTCCGCATCGGACCGAGCCTGATCGACGGCGACCATGTCGCGACGCGCTGGAACTTCAGCTTCACCAACGCAGAGGGTGTCTCACGAACGCTGGACGAGATCGCCTGGCAAACCTGGCGCGGCGACAAGCTGGTCGAGGAGCGGTTCTATTATGACCCCAAGCAGCTCGGGCGGTGACGACGTCTCTCCACACAGGTGTCATCGCCCGGCTTGACCGGGCGATCCAGTATTCCAGAGACGGTTGTGATTCCTCGATAGGCCGCGGCGTACTGGATGCCCCGGTCAAGCCGGGGCATGACGGCGAGCTAGTGGGGAGCGCCCTGCTCTCGTTACAACCGTAATCCGAAGTCCGCATTTGTATCGATTTGTTATCGATATCACGTCACGAACACGCAGAAGTGGTCGCGGGGAACGCCGCAGTCAGGGATAATTCATAGTTCGTCAAAGGTTTGCGGCGAATTCTCCCTGGAGGAGCCGACCAACGGCCCGTCCTGCTAGGCTCTGAAATGCGGACTCAAACGACCAGCTATGTCGCGCGGCTGTTCGCGGGCGATTTATCGGCCTTTGGCGGTCCCGCAACCGACGAAGCCGTGGCCGGCCATATCCGCGCCGAACAGATGTCGCTGGTGCTCGGCTATTCGGTCGGCATCATGCTCGCCAACGCCTGCAACGCCATCGTGCTCGCCATCGCGCTTTGGCAGTCGCCGGACAGGATATCTGCCCTGATCTGGGCGGCCGCCGTCGCCAGCGCCGCGATCGCGTTCGGCCTGCAATCCCGCGCGGCGCGCCGCATCACCAAGCCGCAATTCGTCTCGCGCCGCGCCATGCACCGGCTGGTGCGCAACGCCTTCGTCCTCGGTGCCGCCTGGGGCATCGTCCCGGTCGCCTTCTTCGCCGACGCTTCGACCGGCGGCCAGCTCGTCATCACCTGCCTGTGCTCGGGCATGCTGGCCGGCGGCGCGCTCGCCTTCGCCACCATCCCGATCGCAGCGATCGCCTTCACGGCCCCGATCTTCGTCGGGATCGCGATCTGCCTTGGCAGGAACGGCGATCTGGCCTTTCTGCTGATCGCCTTCCTCGTCGTGGTCTACGGCAGCGTGCTGCTGCGCGGCGTGTTCGTCAATTCGTTCTCGTTCGCGCGGCGCGTGATGCGGCAGATCGAGGCGAAGCGCACGGTGCGGCTCGATCCTCTGACCCACCTGCCGAACCGCGTCGCCTTCAACGAAACGCTCGAGGCCGCGCTCAAGCGACTGGCATTGTCCGGCGAGGAGTTTGCGGTGCTCCTGCTCGATCTCGATCGCTTCAAGGAGGTCAACGACAAGTTCGGCCATCCCGCCGGCGACGAATTCCTGGTCCAGGTGGCAAGCCGCCTGCGACGCTGCACGCGCGCCGCCGAGCATGTCGCGCGCATCGGCGGCGACGAGTTCGCGCTGGTGATGGCCAATCTGGCGCGTCCCGAGGATGCACTCGAGATCGCCGAACGCTTCGTCGCGGCCTTCACTGAACCGTTCCGCATCGAGGGCCGCCAGATCGTGGGCGCGACCAGCGTCGGCATCGTGCTGGCGCCGCGCGACGGCACCACGCCGCTCGACGTCATGAAGAATGCCGATGCCGCGCTCTACCGCGCCAAGAAGGCGGGCCCCGGCACGATCCGCTTCTTCGAGGCCAGCGACGACAGGGTGTCACGCGATCGCAAGGCGCTGCAATCCGACCTCGAGGGCGCGATCGCGCGAAACGAGCTGTTCCTCGTGTTCCAGCCGTTCCTCGATCTCGACGAAAGCCGGATCACCGGTTTCGAGGCGCTGCTGCGCTGGCAACATCCTGAGCGCGGACTGGTGCCGCCGAGCGAATTCATTCCGATTGCGGAAGAGACCGGGCTGATCCACGAGATCGGCGAATGGGTCGTCCGCCGCGCCTGCGCGACGGTGGCCGAGTGGCCGGACGACATCAGGGTCGCCGTGAACTTCTCGGCCGCGCAATTTCACAACGCCGGTATCCTCCAGATCGTCGTGCAGGCGCTCGCGGCGGCGAAGATCGCCCCGCACCGGCTCGAGATCGAGATCACGGAATCGATGCTGCTGTCGAAATACGGCTCGGCCGAGCCGGTCCTGAACGCGCTGCTGCAGCTCGGCGTCACTGTGGCGCTCGACGATTTCGGGACGGGCTTCTCCTCCCTCACCTATTTGCGCAAGCTGCCGTTCAGCCGCATCAAGATCGACCAGTCCTTCATCCGCGACATGCTGGTGCAGCCGGACTGTGCCGCCATCGTCAAATCGGTGATCTCGCTCGCGCGCGACCTGCGCATCGCCGTCGTCGCCGAAGGCGTCGAGACCGCCGACCAGCTCGACTATCTCAGGCAGATCGGTTGCGACGAGGTGCAGGGCTATCTGATCAGCCGGCCGGTGTCGGTGGATGGCGTGCTGGCGCTGCTGGATACGAAGAAGCTTCGGGCGACGTTTGCGGCGTAGGTCACTTGCGGCTGACGCTTCGTAGCCCGGATGGAGCGGAGCGCAATCCGGGACGAGTGCGCGCCGGAGCAAGACCGCCCCGGATTTCGCTCCGCTCCATCCGGGCTACAATCCTTCAGACCCTGCCGGGTCTCGAGAGGCTGCCTCAGATCGCATCCGCCCGCAGCAGCGTGTCCACCGTGATCGTGCCCCGTGCCCGCGAGACGCAGGCGCAGATCTTCTGGTTGCTTTGCTTCTGGTGATCGCTGAAGAAGACGTCGCGGTGGTCGATCTCGCCGTCGACCTCGACCACGTTGATGGCGCAGAGGCCGCATTCGCCGCGCTTGCAGTCGTACATCACGTCGTGACCGCTGGCATTGAGCACGTCCAGCATCGAGCGTTCGCGCGGGATTTCGAGCTCGACGTCGGAGCCCTTCAGGCGCACGCGAAACGTCTCGGTGGGCAGCGTGCCGCTGGAGCCGAAGGTCTCGTAGCGGAGATCGGGCAGCGGATGGCCCGCGCCGATCCAGGCGTGGCGCGCGGCATCCAGCATCCGCATCGGGCCGCAGAACAACGCGAGCGCGCCTTGCGGCAATGACGCGAACACCGCATCGAGGTCGAGCCGTCTGCCTTCATCGCTGGCATGAACGACCAGGCGATCTCCGAGCATGGCGGCGAGATCGTCGAGATAGGCGGCTTCGCCGCGCGAGCGCACCGCATAATGCAGCGTGACGTCGGCCCCGCGCCGCGCCAGCGCCTGCGCGGCGCCGAGGATCGGCGTGATGCCGATGCCGCCGGCGATCAGGCAATAATGTTCGCGCGCCCAGTCGACCGCGAGCAGCGAAGCGGGCTGAGTGATGTCGAGCCGCGCGCCCGGCGCGAGCTGCCACATGTAGCGCGAGCCGCCGCGGGAATCATCGGCACGGCGCACCGCGATCTTGAAGCCAGCCGAGGTGGCTTCGCCGACCAGCGAATAGGACCGCGTCTCCGGCAGGCCGTCGATGGTCACGCTGATATTGATGTGGCTGCCGACCGGATAAGCGGCGGCGTCGAACTGATCCGGCCGGATCAGGAATTCGCGGATGCCGGGGGCGAGATCGCGCGTCGAAACGAGCGTCGCCGGAATCCAGGTTTCGATGAAGCGCATGGTGAAGCCTCAATCGGTTGCGGTCTTGATCAGCGCGAGCGCCGGCAAGAGGTCGAGATGGGTGCGGTTGCGCAGGGCGAGCCGCAGATTGCGCACCGCCAGCCGCGCATGCTCGCGCATGACGGCTTCGGCGCGCGCGCCTTCGCGGTTCTCGATGGCGTCGATCACGACACGGTGGTGCTCCTGGCCGATGATCAGGATCTGCTGCGCCTCGGGAAGCGCCGATTGCGCCATCACGAAGCCGCTCGGGGATGCGAACGGCAGCGCCGAAGCGCGGTCGATCTGGCGGATTAAGGGTGGGCTCCGCGACAATTCCGTGAGCAGGGCGTGGAAGCGCGCGTTCAGCGTGACATAGGACGAGAAGGCTTCGATCGAGATCGGCACTTGGCGCAGCAGCTCGTCGATCGCAGCGAGGCACTCCTTCAGCGGCTCCAGCTCGCGCGCGGAAACACCGCGCTCGGCGGCGAAGCGCGCGGCGAGCCCTTCCAGCGTGCCGCGCAGCTCGATGGAATCGGAGATGTCACGCTCCGAAAACGCCTTCACCATGAAGCCGCCGGACGGGATCGCCTCCAGCAGACCCTCCTCCTCCAGCCGCACCAGCGCCATGCGCACCGGCGTGCGCGAGGCGCCGGTGGTTTCCACCGCCTGGAGCTCGGAGATGCGCTCGCCCGGTCGTAAGGAGCCGGACAGGATCTGGTCGCGCAGCGCGAGCTGCGCCTTCACGGTCTGCGAGACGGAGCGGTCGACCTCACGTTCGGCCATGATCTACTCCGCCGCCTGAAGGTGCTGCGGCCCGTTTTCCTTGGCCACCATCCTGTCGATCAGCTTGCGCGTCCACATCGCGCCGGCGTCGATGTTGAGGTTGTAGAAGATGCGATCGGGGTTCTCGTCCATCGCGCGCTGCTGCGCTTCCAGGATCAGCTCGTCCTCATGGAAGATGCCGGAAACGCCCTCGCGGATCTCGGAGGTGATGCGCTGCTCACCGAGCTGATAGTTGCGCACGAAGGCCCAGAAATAATGGCAGGTCTTTTCCGTCTCCGGCGTGATGGTGTTGAGCACGAAGCCGTTGACGCCCTGCGAGCGGTCGCCTTCCGGCGCGCCGGTGCCGGTCGGCGCGACGCCGACGTCGATGGCGATGGTGCACGGGGCCTCGAAGCGGATGATCTGCCAGCGGTCGACGGGGCCGGTCTTGCCGAGCTGTTTCGCCCAGAACGGCGGTGGCTCGATGTTCCGCATCCAACGCGTCACCGTGACCGTCTTCTCGCCATGGGTGACGTCGAACGGCGCCTCGGCCACCGCCTCGTTGCCGATGGAGGAGCCGTGCACGAAAGTCTCGTGGGTGAGGTCCATGAGGTTGTCGAGCACGAGGCGGTAGTCGCAATTGACGTGGATGGTCTTGCCGTCGCCGGCCCAGGCCGGATCGTGATTCCAGTGCATGTCGGGGACGAGCGCGGGATCGGCCAGCGCAGGATCGCCCATCCAGAGCCAGATGTAGCGGTGGCGCTCGACCACGGGATAGGCGCGGACGCAGGCCGAGGGGTTGATGGTCTCCTGCGAGGGCATGAAGGTGCAGCGTCCCTGCGCATTGTATTTCAGGCCGTGGTAGCCGCAGACGACGGTGTCGCCTTCGAGCCGACCCTTGGACAGCGGCACCAGACGGTGCCAGCAGGCATCCTCGAGCGCAGCGACCGAGCCGTCGGCCTTGCGGTACATCACGACATGCTTGCCGCAGATCGTCCGCGGCAGCAGCGCAGCCTTCACGTCCGCGTCCCAGGCCGCGGCGTACCAGGCGTTCATGGGGAAGGGCTTTGTCATTGGTCTCACTCCCACGGCTTATGAATACGTTATGTATACAATAGCGCAGGAATGGAATCGTTCAAGGACGAATTATACGTATCTAAATACCGATGACTTAACTCCTGTATACACGCCAAGCAATCAGCGTCATTCCCACTAGGTTGGAGACGAGTCCGCGCTTTGGCCCTGGCGGCTACGCCGCGAACACCTTGGCCAGTCCCGCCTTGGCCTCTTCCTGAATCCGCGTCAGGTGCTCGGTGCTGCGGAAACTCTCGGCGTAGATCTTGTAGACATCCTCGGTCCCGGACGGGCGCGCGGCGAACCAGCCGTAGTCGGTCTCGACCTTGATCCCGCCGAACCGCTGGCCATTGCCGGGCGCCTTGCTCAGCGTTGAGCGGACGGGGTCGCCGGCGAGGTCCTTCAGGCCGAGCTCCTCGGGCGTGACGGATTTGAGGATGTTCTTTTGCGGCCCGGTCGCGGCGACGTCGATGCGGGCGTAATGCGGCACGCCGAACTCGGCGGTCAAATCATTGAAGAGCTGGCTGGGATCGCGGCCGGTCTTCGCCATGATCTCGGCGGCGAGCAGGCCAAGGATGACACCGTCCTTGTCGGTCGTCCACACCGTGCCGTCACGGCGCAGGAACGAAGCGCCCGCACTCTCCTCGCCGCCGAAGCCGAAGCCGCCGGTGAGGAGACCGTCGACGAACCATTTGAAGCCGACCGGCGTCTCGACCAGCTTGCGCCCGAGCTTCTTGGCGACGCGATCGATGATCGAGCTCGACACCACGGTCTTGCCGATCGCGGCATCCTTGCCCCAGTTCGGACGATGCGCGAACAGATAGGAGATCGCGGTCGCCAGATAATGATTCGGATTCATCAGGCCGCCGGAGCGTGTGACGATGCCGTGGCGATCGGCATCGGTGTCGTTGGCAAAGGCGACGTCGAAGCGGTCGCGCATCGCGATCAGGCTCGCCATCGCGTAGGGAGAGGAGCAGTCCATGCGGATCTTGCCGTCCCAGTCCACCGTCATGAAACGGAAGGTCGGGTCGATCGCCTCGTTCACCACGGTGGCCTTCAGGCCGTAGCGCTCGATGATCGGATGCCAGTAGTGCACGGCGGCGCCGCCGAGCGGATCGATGCCGATCTTGATGCCGGCGGATTTGACGAGGTCGAGATCGACGACATTGCCGAGATCGGCGACGTAGGGCGTGATGAAGTCGGTGGCATGGACGTTCGAAGACTTCAGCGCCTTGGCATAGTCGATGCGCTTCACGCCCTTGAGGCCGTCGGCGAGATAGGCGTTGGCGCGCTTCTCGACGACACCAGTCACATCGGTGTCGGCCGGGCCGCCATGCGGCGGATTGTATTTGTAGCCGCCATCCTCCGGCGGATTGTGCGAGGGCGTGATGACGACGCCGTCGGCGAGACCGCTGGTGCGGCCCCTGTTGTAAGTGAGGATCGCGTGCGAGATCACCGGCGTCGGCGTGTAGCCGCCGTCCTTGTCGATCATGATGTCGACGCCGTTGGCGGCGAACACCTCGACGGCGCTGACCAGTGCCGGCTCGGCCAGCGCGTGGGTGTCGATGCCGATGAACAGCGGTCCGGTCAGCCCCTTTTCCCGTCTGTAGTCGCAGATCGCCTGCGTGGTCGCGAGGATATGGCCTTCGTTGAAAGTGTTCTTGAACGAGGTGCCGCGATGGCCGGAGGTGCCGAACGCCACGCGCTGCGCGGGATCCGCGACGTCGGGCTTGCCGGCGAAATAGGCCGTCACCAGCCGCGGAATGTTGGTGAGCGCGTCCGGCGAAGCCTGCTTGCCCGCCGCGGGATGAACATCAGCCACTGAAAATATCCTCGTCCTGTCGTACAGAGATAGCGCGACACCATAGCATCGGCGGGGCCCCCGCCAAGGGCACAACACCCGCGGTGGGGAAGGCGTTCCCTGGAGGCTACCGTAGCCCGCATGAGCGAAGCGATATGCGGGACCACCTGCCCCGGATGTCGCTTCGCTCATCCGGGCTACGGGATCATGCTATGCTCCAACCAACGTGGCCCCTTCGAATCGTCCCATGATCCCTTCGCGCAAGCTGCTTCTGCTGATCGCCGGCCTCGTCGTGGCCGGTGCGCCGGCGCGTGCTACGGAGTTCTACACCGAGGATCTCCGCATCCCCATGGCGGAGGCCGGGCCGCAAGGGCTCGAGGCCTTCCTGGTCCGCCCGGCCGGGACGAAGCGCTATCCACTGGCGCTGCTCAGCCACGGCTCGCCGCGCAGCTTCGACGACCGCGCGACGATGTCCGCGCATAAATATTACGGCATCGCGCTCGAATACGCTCGGCGCGGCTTTGCCGCGCTGATCGTGATGCGGCGCGGCTACGGCACCTCGCCCGGCGGACGCGTCGACAGCGTCGGCGGCTGCGCGAAAGCCGCTTACCTACCCGCAGCCGCGGTCGCCGTTGCCGACCTGCGCGCCGCGATCGATGCGATGGCGCGCCGGACCGACGTGACGACGTCAGGCATGATCGCGGCCGGCCATTCCGCCGGCGGGCTCGCAACGGTCGCGCTCACTGCGCAGGCCCCGGCTGGTCTCGTCGCCGCGATCAACTTCGCCGGCGGCCGCGGTTCGCGCGACGACGACGACGTCTGCAATCCCGATGGGCTGGTGCAGGCCTTCACCGCCTTCGGCAAATCCTCGCGCGTACCGATGCTGTGGGTCTATGCGACCAACGATTCCTACTTCGGCCCCGACCTCGCGCGCCGCCTCCATGACGGATTTCGCGCCAGTGGCGGCAATGCAAAATTCATCGCGGCGCCGCCGTTCGGTGACGACGGCCATTACCTCTATGCGGTGGCGAGCCGTGCGCAATGGACGCCCTATGTCGACGCCTTCCTGCGCGAGCGCGCCCTCGTCAGCCGCGACATCCTGAGCCCGCCCGACCCGCTGCCGCCGCCGCGCCAGCTCAATGAGGCCGCGCGGGCCGAGTTCGCGCGCTATCTCGCCAGCATGCTGCCGCACAAGGCTTTCGCGGTGTCGCCGAACGGCGGCTACGGCTGGCGCGCGGGACGCGTTACGGCCGACGATGCCCAGCGCGACTCGCTGGCGGCCTGCATGAAATGGTCGCCCACCTGCACGCTCTATGCGATCGACGACCGGCTGGCTGAACCTGCGCAAGCGACGTCCACCGATCAGAGCGCCCGCGCGCGCTAGTCGCCGCAGCGGAGGCCGGTTTGTTAACTACGGAGCTGTATGACGAACCGATGCTGTGGGATCGGGCATGCTTCAATCTCGGCGCGACGTGGAGACACGTGGCGGTCGTTCTGCTGTTGTCGGCCCCGATCTGCGCACAGGCTGGAGACGGCGATCTGGACGGGCCGCACGCGACGTCGGCGATCTCCACCGGCAGGACGGAGCTCGGCGCCAGCGAAACGCCGTCATCCCGTGCCATGATCCGGAAGATCATCGAGCGAGAAACCGCAAACACCAATTTGCCGGCCGATGTCGCCGAAGCGGTCGTCTTCGTTGAAAGCGGCTACAATTCGGCCGTCATCGGCAGCGTCGGTGAGATCGGCCTGATGCAGGTGCGGCCCGAGACGGCCGCGATGCTGGGCTTCAAGGGCGGCGCGGCGGAACTCGCCGAACCCGACATCAACATCCATTATGGGGTGCTTTATCTCAGCCAGGCGTGGCGGCTGGCTGGCGGGGACATGTGCCGCGCGCTCATGAAGTATCGGGCAGGCCATGGCGAAGAAGATATGACCGCGCGGTCGCAGGTCTATTGCAATCGGGCCCGCAACCGTCTTGCCGCCATGAATTCGAAGGCTCTTGAGACCGAGGTTGCGGCCGCTCCGGATCCGGCGCGCCGGCCCACTTCCGCAGCACCTGCGGCAGCTCCGGCAAAACCGGCGAGCCGCCCGAAGATGGCGGCGCAGCCCAAAGCCGTCTATGCCCGCTATCGCCAAGGCACCGCAGCCGCCAGCCGCGCCTATTGGGCCGCCCACGAGGCCCGGGTCAGCCAGATCAAGGCTCGCATCGAAGCGCGATGGAAGCGCGTCGCATCGCGCTGACGACAAGTGCCCTACAGCCGCTCGCTGAGTGCGAGCTTGTAGCCGACGCCGGTGACGGTCGCGATCACGGGCGTACCGCTGCCGACGAGCTTGCGGCGCAGCCGCGCCACCAGCGCATCGACCGTGCGGATGTCGACCTCGGCCTGGCGGTTGCTGACGACCTCGATCAGATAGTCGCGGCTGAGCGGCCGTCCGTCGGCACCGACCAGCGCCGCGAGCAGATCGAATTCGGCGCGCGTCAGCGCCACCGGCTTGCCGTCGCTGCCGAGCAATTCGCGCCGGGTGAGATCGATGATCCAGTCGCCGAAGGAGATAGAATTGTGGTTGCGCGCCGCCTTGCGATCGAGCGAGCGACGCCGCAGCACGCTGCGGGCGCGCGCGAGCAGGTCACGCAGATTGATCGGCTTGGTGACGTAATGGTCGCCGGCGATCTCGAGGCCGAGGATGCGATCGACGTCGGTGTCGCGGCGCGTCACGAAGATAATGCCGGCGTTGCTGGTCGCCTGGATCTCCTTGGCGAGCTCGAAGCCGTCGCCGTCCGGCAGTTGCACGTCGAGGAAGATGAGATCGGTTCGGGCGCGCAACGCCTGGCGGCACTCCGCGCAGGAGCTGGCGCCGATCACGTCGAAATTGTTCTCGCTGAAATAGCCGACCAGCATGGTCCGCGTCACCGGATCGTCCTCGACGACGATCAGCCGTTCGCGGCCGGCGGGACGCAACTCCTTAAGTGCGGGATCAACCACGGTCTTGGGTGTCCTGTGTGCCTGGGACCCGACCTGGAAATTCAAGTCACCGCGCAATGCGCTGCCATGTGAACGGACATTCACGACTTGTTCGAGCCCCCGAAATTGCCTGCCGGAATATTAGGCGCGTTGCGACGCGCAAACAATATTGCTCATGGTCTCTAGGGATTAAGTATGAATTGGCCCACAATTCTCATTCCGCGCACCATAGCGTAGGGCGGCGCCGCAGGGGCCTTGCGCCGGTCCGTGGCCGCCGATCCCTCACATTCGGCTTCGGACTCAACCGCCGGTTAACGTAAAAATGGCCTTCGGCTTCGGAAGGCCCACCTGCGCCTCTATTGTCCCGCCCGCACAATGTGGAACCACGGAGCAGACGTGATGCAGGGGCAGGCCCGGTTGGCTGCCGGTCGAATCGAGCAAGGCACGGCGCCGTTCGGCCGTTCGCACACGCTCGATGTCCTGCGCGGCCTCGCCATCGCCGGCGTGATGGCCATCCACGTCTCGCAATCGTTTCCATCCAATATCCACGCCGTCGACTACGCCTTCATGTGCGGCTGGACCGGCGTCAACGTGTTCTACTTCGTCAGCGCCATGACGATGTGCCTGATGTGGACGCAACGGGTCGAAACCAGTCCGACGCGGAAGTTCTATATTCGCCGCTTCCTGCGCATCGCGCCACTGTTCTGGCTCGCGATCCCGATCTACCTCGTCATCAACGGCACCGGGCCGAGCGACAACGCGCCCAACGGCATCGGGTCAGCTCAAGTGATCCTCACCGCGACGTTCCTGCACGGCTTCTGGCCGGACAGCGTCAACAGCGTCGTGCCCGGCGACTGGTCGATCGCGGCCGAGATGACCTTCTATCTCGTCTTCCCGCTTCTGATCACCGCGTTCGGGTCGCGCCGCCATCTCTATCTCGCGCTGGCAATCGTGCTGCATCTCGTCAATGTCTGCCTGTTCAAGCCGTGGGCTTTCGCGCTGTTCTCCGCCTATTACGGTCCCGGTCACGAAGCGTTCGTCTGGACCACGCTGCACATCAGCTTCCTGAACCAGCTTCCGGTCTTCCTGGTCGGATGCGCGCTGTTCTTCGCGCTACGCGACGGGTTTGCCCGGTCGGACGCAGCGATCTACGCGGTCTTCATCGCGCTGTCCTTCGTCGCCAACCGCATAACCGGCTCGCACGAATTCAACTATCTCATGATCAACCTCGTGCTCGGCGCGCTGGTTGCCGGCTGCATCAAGCTTGCGATCCGCTTCCAGCCGCTCGAGGCGCTCGGCCGCAATTCCTATTCGATGTACCTGTCGCACTTCGCGGTGATCTACGGCCTGCATCAGATCTGGCCGCTCGCCGATGGACTGGTCTCGCTGCTCATCGCCTATGTCGTCACCGCCGCGCTGAGCTATCTCGTCGCGCGCGCGACCTGGCATCTGGTCGAACGGCGCGCGCAGGATTTGGCGCACCGTCTGACATCGGCGGGATCGGACCGATCAATCCTCCCGCCGACCATCGCCGCCACTGCGGCCGGCACGCGCTGAACGCCCCTGCTCCGTCCCTGCCGGCCCGATGCGGCTTGCTTCATTGCCGCCTTAAACTCTACTGTGGAGACTCTTCACGCTGGAGTAGGCACCATGGAGGTCATACTGCTCGGCACCGGCGGCCCGCGGCCGGACCCGCGCCGCATGGCGACGACCACCCTGATCAGGCTCGGCGACGAGAATATCCTGTTCGACGCAGGCCGCGGCGTTGTGGTGCAGCTCAGCAAGGCCGGCGTTGCGCTCGGCGCGATCAACACGGTTTTTCTCACGCATCACCATTTCGACCACATCGGCGATCTCTACGATGTGATGCTGAATTCATGGATGCACGGACGCAAGGACGAGCTGCGCGTTTATGGACCGCCGGATACCGAGCGGCTCGTCGACACGCTGATCACGCAGGTCTACGACAAGGACATCACCTGGCGCGATAAGGGCGAGCCGACCTTCGGCGGCTGGAAACCCGTGGTCGCGACGGACATCATCCCCGGCCCCGTTCTCGACACCGGGCGATGGAAGATCAGCGCCGAGCTGGTGTCGCATGGCGACGGCCTCGACATGCCGCCGGCCTTTCTCGCGCGATGGATGTGTCTCGGCTACCGCTTCGAAGCGGAGGGCAAGGTCATTGCAATTTCGGGGGACACGGTCCCCTGCCCCGGGCGAGCGGCTGGCTGAGGGAGCCGATTTGCTTGTCCAGTGCTGTTTCCTCGCAACGCCGGAGATCAACAACGAGCACCTCCGCCGGCTTGCGAAATTCACGATCGCCTGCGGCGACACCGTCGGCAAGGTTGCGGCCAAGGCCGGCGTCAAAAAGCTCGCGCTGACTCATCACCGGCCGCGCGCCGACGATGCCATGCTGAACGCGCTGCTTGCGGATGTCCGGCAGGATTATGCGGGGCCGGTCGTGCTCGGCGAGGATCTCACGCGCATCGAGGTCTGAGCGCCAACGATCAGCTCGCCCTGTGGCCTCAAGACGATCCGACCTCGATCCGGAACGACAAGCGCTCTTCCGCACACGGCGCGATATGCATCAGGCCCGGCTTGTCCGTGAACTCACCGTCAAAGCCGGCGGGACTGGCATAGCCGCGCCAGGGCTCGATACAGAGGAACGGCGCGCCCGACGGTTTCGACCAGACGCCGAGCTCGCGAAAGCCGCGCCATGATATCTTCAGCCAGGGGCCGGAGGACGCAGCATAGCGGACCGCGTTGCTCTCGATCCGGTCGAAGATGATGGCGTCATCGACGAACAGGGACTCGGACAAGGTCAGCTGCGTACCCTTGACGGGACCAGGCTCCGCGGCCGCGCGCAGCAGCCCGCCATCAAGACGGCGGACGGGAGACGATTCCACCTTCGCAAAGGTCAGCGCGTAGTCCTCTTTCGCGCTTTCGGGCTGGAGGGGCCAATTGAAGGCGGGATGGCCGCCGATCGAAGCCGGCAATGTCTCCTTGCCGGTGTTGGCGATCGTAAGTGTCAGATCGAGGCCGGCGGCGTCGAGCGCATACGCGGCCGTCAGACGGAACGCGAACGGATAGAGCGCGCGGGTCGCCTCGCTGTCTTCGAGCACCAGTGTGCAGCGGCTTTCGCCGCGCTCCGTCCATGCAAAGCGGCTGTCGCGCGCAAAGCCATGCTGGGTCATCCGGTACGTCTTGCCCCGGTGCCGCAATTCGTCCCCGGCGAGGCGCCCCACGATCGGAAACAGCAGCGGCGCATGGCGCGGCCATTCCGGCCCGGCCTGCCAGACGAACTCGGTGACATTGTCCTTCAACGAGCACAGCTCGGCGCCGTGCGCCTTGATGGTCACGGTCAGCCCTCCGCTGCGGAGGGAGTGGGTATCGTCACTCATGGCGGACATCTACACCGCGACCTCACATGCAGCAAGGCAGCGCCAGCCATGCAGGCGGGGCGTCTCCACTGTGCAGGGCTGCGTCATATTTCTGTACCTAACGGTTGCTCCTTTGCGGTTCGTCCCCCGCCTGCTTGTTGCAGGGTCGGCCCGGACTCCGATCAACCATTGTGGTAGCCAATTGAAATTCTTCATCAACGGCCGCTTTCTGTCGCAAAAGCTCACCGGCGTTCAGCGTTATGCCGCCGAGATCGTCAAGGCGATCGACGTGCTTTTGGCGTCGGAGCAAACTCCCGCCTCGCTACGGAACGCAGACTGGCAGTTGCTGACGCCCGTGGATGCAAGCGAGCAGCTCCAGCTGGAGCGAATCAAGATTCACGCCGTCGGCCGCTTGCGCGGGCACGCCTGGGACCAAATCGACCTGGCGCGCGCCGCTGCGGGAGGCCGCTTGATCAGTCTCGCCAATTCCGGCCCCGTGTTCCATCGCGACCACATTGTGGTGATCCACGACGCACAGGTCTTTCGCAGGCCCGACTTCTTCAACTGGCGCTATCTGGCAGTTCACCGAACCATGGGCCGGCTGCTCGCCCGGCACGCAAGCATCGCAACCGTATCGGCCTTTTCGCGCAACGAGCTTGCCGAGGTGCTGAATCTGTCAGCAACGGCGATCCCGGTTTTCCCCAATAGCGCCGAACACTTCGCCAGGACGAAGCCTGATCCCGACATCATTGCCCGGCTCGGCGTTCGGCCGCAGAAGTTCTTTCTCTATGTGGGCTCCAGAACCAAGAACAAGAATCTTTCGGTCGCGATCCGTGCCATCCAGCTGCTCGACCGGACTGACGTTCCCCTGGTCATCGTCGGTGGCGACAACAGCAAGGTCTTTCAAGACAATTCGGGCGAAGGTGCTGCCGGCCTGCTGCTCGCTGGGCGTCTGACGGACAGCGAGATCGCTGCGCTCTATGCGCATGCATCGGCGTTCGTGTTTCCCTCGCTGTATGAAGGCTTCGGCGTGCCGCCGCTCGAAGCCATGATCTTCGGTTGCCCGGTCATTTGCTCGACGGCCGATGCGGTCGTGGAGACGTGTGCCGACGCCGCTGCGTATTTTGACGCCAATGATGCCGAATCGTTGAAGCAACTGATGCTCGAAAGATTGGCAATCGGCGCCATCTCCGATCAGGAGCGCCGGCGGCAGCAGGAACGCGTTGCGTTCTTTTCGTGGCAAAAGTCGGCGAAGTCGTTGCTCGATCATCTCACACCATCGGCAAACGTTGCCAGCGCTGCTTGAAGTTCGATGCACTTCGCTTATCGCGCGCATCGGTTTTCGCACAAACAATTTGCAACTGGCTGCAACTCGCGCACGTCCGCATGGTTCCACGAAATGTTTTCGTTCTTCCTATGACAATCGTGCGCGCAAAGAGCTTGGCGCAACATCACCACATCGCTGCCCCAATATCGCTACGTATTCGAGGAACTGTCTCTCGCACTAGCGAACTCAGAACAGGGATACAGGATGTCCGGCTCTCCAACGCGGCCCTACGGAAGGCAAACGATGAAAGTGCTGCACATCGCCGAGACGATCCGGGGCGGGATTGCCAGCTACCTGAACGAGTTGCACCCACAGCAACAGGCGAGCTTCGGTACCGAGAACGTGCACTATGTCGTGCCGTCGGATCATCGCCGCGATCTTCCGGCGATCGATGACAACCAGATTACGACGTTCGAACGATCCGGCCGCGGCATCGCCGGACTATTCCAGATGTTGCGCGCAAGCATGCAAGCGCTGGATGCTTTTCGTCCTGATGTCGTCCACCTGCATTCCTCGTTTGCAGGCCTCGTGCTGCGCCCGGCGCTGGCCGCCCGCTCCGACGGTCCGCGCGTCGTCTATTGCCCGCACGGCTGGGCGTTTTCACGCGAGACCGGCCGCCTCAGTCATCTCGTGACGAAAGCGGCGGAGAACCTCCTCGCCCGTACGTCGGACCGAATCATCTGCATCTCGAGCGACGAGTTCAACGAAGCCGTTCGCGCTGGAATTCCCGCCGAGCGCCTCACCCTCGTCCATAACGGCATCTCGAAGAGCCGCACGCCGCAGCCTGTCGCGGCCGACTGGACGTCCAAAAAGGTCAAGGTGCTGTTCATTGGACGCCTGGACCGCCAGAAGGGCTTTGATCTCCTGATCGAAGCGGCACGCTCGCTCGAGGATGTGCTGGAGATCCGCATGATCGGCGCCTCCGTCGTCAACAAGTACGAAGGTCCGAGCGTCCCGTCCAACGTGTCCCTGCTGGGCTGGCTCGATCGCCCGACCATCGAGACCCAGCTCGAGGCTGCCGACCTCGTCGTGATCCCATCACGATGGGAAGCCTTCGGCCTCGTTGCCCTGGAAGCGATGCGCGCGGCCAAACCCATCCTGGCGTTCCGCAGCGGAGCATTGCCCGAGATCGTCGTCGATGGCGTGACCGGCGTGCTTTGCGAGCCCGTCGCGGTCCAGCCGCTCGTCGACGGTTTCCGGCGAGCACTCGATCTCGACCTCAAGGTGCTGGGTCAGCGCGGTTACGACCGGTTCAAGCAGTTTTATGACGTTCAGAAGACGCATGGGCAATTGCAGCAGGTCTATGCCGAGCTGCTCCATGACGACCGGACACCGATCGACGCGAAGGCGGGGCTGCAGTCGGACCTCTCCAAGAATTTCTGATGGCTGGGCGACTCGACGTTCACACTTGCCCTCGCAGATGCAGGAGATCGCGATGGCGATGTCATTGACCGGACTGGGTGTCACCGCGAACGCAGCACGCGCGAGCATGAACTAGCCGATGATATTCTCACGCATCTTGGTTCGCGGCAGCTTCCGCCTCGCGGGCCTCATCGCATCGATTTTTCTGCCGGTCTCTGTCTGCGCACAGCAGGCGCAGCCGCTCGATGCCCGATTCCTGCTGGGCGTCGGCACCCATCAGGGGCTGGGTGGCCCGGTGAGCGCGCGCGGATACGTTCCTTCGGAAAACGTCGCGCAGATCAAGCAGCTCGGCCTCAACGCCTTCCGCGATGATTTTCCCTGGTCCGATTTCGAGGTGGGGGGACGCCGGATGGGCTTCACGCCCAGGCTCGGCAGGCTCGAAGCGCAAGTCAGATCCGGCGTCGCGCGCCCCCTCCTGATCCTTGCGTTCGGTCATCATCTGGTTCCGAATTCCTCGCCACCGACAACCGATGAGGCCCGGCAGCGGTTCGCCGATTATGCTGCTGCGGCGGCGCAATCGGTCGTGGCACAGCATCCGGTCTTCGAACTCTGGAACGAATGGAATCTGGCGGCGAAGAAGGATCCGGCGTTCTCGCCGGAGAACTATCTGGCGCTCGCCGAGGCCGCGCGGCCGGCGGTGAAGCGCGTTGCACCGCATGCGCCTTTCCTGGTCGGAGCTCTCGGCGACGATCCGGGCTGGACATGGACTGAGAAGATGCTGCGAACCGGCATTCTTCAGCATGCGGACGGTGCTTCGATCCATCTCTACAATTTCTGCATGGGCCCGAGCAAACGCACGTCGGCCGAGATCATCGACCGGCTCACGGCGTTTCACCGTATGGTCGGCCAGGCCAGCGGAAATCCTGACTTCCCGATCTATGTCACCGAGACGGGCTGGACCACGGCCACCAACAAATGCGGCGTCAGCGAGCAGGCCCAGGCCGACAATACCGCGCAGCTCATCCTGTGGGCGTCGACCGCGACACGCTGGCTCAAGGGCATGTGGCTCTACGAGCTCAAGGACAGTGGAAAGAACCCGTCGGAGCTGGAGGATAATTTCGGACTCTATCGTTTCGATAATTCGCCAAAGCCGGTTGCCTGCGCGGCCCAGGGGGCCTGGGCCTTCATTCGCCCCAGCCTGAGTGCCGAGCGCCGCGAGCTCGCCAGCGGCGTCGTGTCGATCAATGCATCGACGGCTTCCGGCGGCAGAGTTGCGGTCTGGTCCGAGGCCCCGGACCGACGTTACGAGATCCGGCTCAAGGGCGATCAACAGGGCGCAAGCTTTGCGATGCCGTGCGACCAGGCGGCAAGGCCTGCATCCGGGGTCTGGATCCCCGTTTCGAGCACACCGGTTCTGATTGCAGCCAATGACAGTGCCGTTCCCGCCCTGGAGATAAGGCCGGCGCGGTAGACGCGATTTTGCAGACATGAGGTTGACGCGATGAAAGTTCTTTTGACGTCCACGCTTTATCCGACGCCTCAGGCTCCAAAGATCGTCGGCGGCGCGGAGATCTTCGCCCGGCGCTTCGCCGAAGGCCTGGTGCAGCGCGGTGACGAGGTGGAAGTGATTCGGGCCGCATCCACGCCTCATCAGGCTCCGGAAACCTGCGACGGCATCAACGTCTATTCCGCGCCGGTGCGGAACGTGTATCTGCCCTTCACGGAGCAGAAGAACGTCGCGCTGCGTAGCATCTGGCACGCGGTCGACGACTGGCAGATGCAGGCCCCCCTGATTGCGGAACGCATCCGGGCCTTCAAGCCGGACGTGCTGCACTCCAACAATCTGTCGGGACTCACCACCGCGGTCTGGCGCGTTGCCGCCCAGCTCGGGGTCCCCGTGCTCCATACGCTTCACGACTATTACCTGACCTGTCCGCGCTGCTCCCGCTTCGAGAATGGACGGTCCTGCGAGCACACCTGCACGAGCTGCGGAATTCTGAGCTTTCACCGCAAGCGCGCCACGCATTGGCTCAGCGCCGTGGTCGGCGTGAGCGAGCGCGTCCTGTCCATTCATACCGACATGGGCATGTTCTCGGAGACGCCGATCCGCACCGTGATCCGCAACGCCTCGACCGAGCCGCCGCAGGAGCCCTACCCCCGCCCCATCTGCACCACGGAAGTGACGTTCGGGTTCATCGGCCGTCTCACGGAGGAAAAGGGCATCGAGAACCTGATGCGCGCCCTGGCCCTGCTGCCCAGGGATCGCATCCGCATGTTGATCGCCGGACGGGTCAGTGACGAGGAACAGCGACGCCTGAGGACGCTCGCGCCGGATGCGCGAATTGAGTTCATGGGCTTCGTGGCGCCGGACGATTTCTACAAGCAGGTCGACGTGGTGGTCGCGCCCTCCATCTGGCACGACCCCGGTCCGCTGGTCGTTGCAGATGCCAAGGCGGCGGGCAGGCCGCTCCTCGGAACGCGCTTCGGCGGCATGCCCGAGGTCATCGAGCACGGGATGACCGGCTGGCTGACCGAAGCCGATCCACAATCCCTCGCCAGGAGCATGCTCGCGGTCGCAGCCGATCCGCACAAGATCGACGAGATCAGCCGGCGCCTGATCGCCGATACCAACAAGTGGATATTCTCCGACGTGCTGTCATCATACAAGACACTGTATGAACAATTGCGCGAGCAGCGGATGTCGCACGTCCGCGCAGCAACGGCCGAAGCGCCACACGGACCGTCCGTCGTCGGCAAGGAGCGCCTCATTCCGCGATGACACGCCTCCTCGCGATGGCGGGCTACGTCTATCAGAGCGCCGCGGCGATCATCCTGATCTTCGCGATCAGCCATCTGTTGCCCGCCGCCGACTACACCAACTTTTCCCTCGCGCTGGCCTCGAGCCAATTGCTCTGCGTCCTGATGTTCGAGTGGCTGCAGCTGGCCGGATTGCGGTTTCTGGCGGCAGCCAAAGAGAACGAGGCGGCGCGGCTGAGGTGGTCGCTGTTTGCAGCAGGCCTGTCGAGCGCAGCCGCGCTCGTCGTGGTCGGGAGCTGCGCGTCTCTGGCCAGCGTGCTCCCGACCGGGATCGTCGCGTTGGGCCTCGGCATATCCGTGCTTCAGGGCCTAACGGATCTCTACTTCCTGTCGGTCCGCCTGTCCGACCGGCTGGGCATCGCATCCTTTCTGCTTGCGTTGCGTGCCACCGCCCTTCTGATCGGAGCCGCCGCGGGCGCGATGATCTCGGGAACAGCGGAAGCGGCGCTGCTCGGTATTGCCTCGGGTCACGCCCTCGGCCTTCTCGCCGGCCTGGTCGCCTATCGCACCCCGATGGAGCGCGTCTCGCTGCAGGCGATGATGGCCGACTGGAAGGATTTCTCCCGCTACGGCATGCTCGCGGCGGGCGCGTCCGTCATCCATCTGTCGGTGCCGGTGCTGCTCCGTGTCATCGTCCTCGGCCGGCTGGGCGCGACCGGGGCCGGGGCCGGCTTTTCGATTGCGCTCGACCTCCTGCAACGTCCCTTCTGGGTCCTCAATGCCGCGATCCACACCGTGAGCTATCCCGAAGTGGTCAACGATTTCGAACACGGAGGCAGCGCAAAGTCGGTGCAGTCGGCGCGGCGAATGTTCGAATTCATGATCTGCACGACCCTCGTGCTGCTCGGTGGTCTCATTGGATTCATTCCAGATGCCGCCCGTATCCTGGTGCCGCAGGCGAGCCTGGATGGCTTTCTGGAGACGGCGCCAACGGTAGCCGCCTTCTATTTCCTGCACACCCATTTGCAGGCGACGATCGCGGTCGTTCCCCACCTCGAGAAGCTGGCGACCAGGCTCGTCGTCGTCGCGGCCAGCCAGCTCGCCCTCGTCGTGTCCTTCGCCGTGGTCGCGGTATCGACCGGCCTGTCGCCGCGAGCGGCGGTTAGCTATGCTTCGCTCGCCACGCTCGCGACCATACTGGTCGCACTCGGTCCTACGCTGCGGTTTGAGGCGTTCCCGCGCTGGCCGTTGGTCATGCAGGCGGGGGTGGCCGCAATCCTGATCGGATCGCTCGGTTCGATACCGACGGAGCCCGCGGCATGGCTGGCCGGCAAGATCGCGATCGCCGCGATTGCAACGGCGGTCATCGGATGGCGCGGAGATTTTCTGATGCTGGCCCGCCGCGGCTGATTGGTCGCACCGCGTACGAAGCAGATCTGGTTCGATACGGAACCGGGCTGCATGGTCTTGATCAGCAGATCCCGCGGCGAACGCTGCACCATCCCTGAGCAACCACAACCATTACGAGTAAATTGATTGGTTTAACCGCCCATGGAAGCGGCATCTGCTAACTTCCCGTGCAGGAAAGCGCGAGCTGCGCGAGGAATGAGACGAAGATACTTCGATTGACGGCCAGCGAGAAAATGTCTTGCTGCTCCTTGCCGACCTCGCGCGCCGCGAGCGCGCCGACCGCTCGTTCGAAATCTATCATATAAAATCCAGTTCGCGCGGCCTGCGCATACATTCAGCAGTGCAAATCGCGAAAATCTTGAAAGCGCCTTCCTCACGCCATGCTGCCCGGGCATCGCATCAATATTCTGCTGCAACACAGAGCAAGTCTGTTCCTGCACAAGGAACCTCGTTTCGCTCACGATTTGTAGCTTCCATTTTTATCTGAAATTCACACTCGACAGAGAAGCTTGAACGCAATCCCTGCGAGCAATTTCGTTCGCGCTGAAACTCGAGTGTACAATGTCCGATCAAACCATCCTGTCCGCCAGCGGCTTCATCGACTCCATCGGCGTCAACACGCACGCCGGCTTCGGCTGGACCGGCTACAACAATCTCGCGCTCATGGTCGATGACCTCGAGTATCTCGGCGTCAACCATCTCCGCGACGCCATGGGGACCAGCCCGGCCGCGCAACCCGTCGTCGAGGGTCTGGCCGCTGCCGGCTACAAGTTCGACTTCCTGGTGTCGTCCGCCCTGCCCCAGACGGGCACGGCCGGGCTGCAGAACTACATCGCCTCGCTCCAGAAGTTCGCGGCGAGCCACCCGGGCAGCATCAGCGCCATCGAAGGGCTCAACGAGGCCAATCACCAGCCCTTCAGCTACAACGGCAGCTCGAGCCTTACCGCCGCAGCTCAGTTCCAGAGCGCGCTCTATCAGGCCGTCAACGCCAACGCCGCGCTCGGCAGCATCCCCGTCTACAATCTGTCACTGGCCTACAACGATCCGCAGGGCTACAGCCAGCTCGGCAACATGTCGGGCTCGGTCGACTACGCCAACGCCCATGCCTATGTCAGCACCAGCCTCACGACCAGCAGTTCGATTGCGGCGACACTGAGCGCAGTCATGACCGCGGCACCGGGAAAGCCGGTCGTCATTACGGAAACCGGCTACACCACGCAGGCCAACACCCAATATCTCGGCGTCAACGAGACGGTGCAGGCCAAATCGATCCTGAACACCCTGGTCGATGCCTACAAGGCCGGCGTCAGCGCGACTTATCTCTACGAGCTGTTCGACCGCGACTCCTCCGCCGGCAATACCAATCCCGAGGCCAATTTCGGACTGTTCAATTCCGACGGGACGCCGAAGCTCGCCGCCACCGCCATTCACAACCTGACGACCATTCTGGCGGACGACGGCAAGGGCAGCCTGCAGCCGACTGATCCGTTGAACTACACCCTGAGCAACATGCCAGCTACAGGCAACAGCATGGTGCTCGGCAAGAGCAACGGCGCCTACGAGCTCGTCGTGTGGGCGGAGCCGAAGCTCTGGAAGGACGCCAACGACACCGAGATTTCCAATCCGACCGAGACTGTCACGGTGAACCTCGGCGGCGTGCATCATTCGGTGAAGGTGTACGACACGCTGACGGGGACCACGGCGATCGCCAGCTACACCGACGTCAGCACGATCACCATCCCGGTCAGCGATCACCCCCTGATCATCGAGATCGACGCGCCCCCGACCACCACGACTCCGCCGGACACAAGGACCAGTGTCAGCGGCACCGCCGCCGAGATCGTGCCGCAACTGTCCGACCTCAGCGACTCGACAGCGCTGCAGACCATCACGCTGACCGACTCCCACGTCCTGCCGGTCGCCTCGAAGGCGACCATGGACTACATGATCGCCCATTACGGCAGCGCCCTCTCCAAGATCCAGGGCGGCTACTCGTTCTCGGTGACGAACTCGGCTGCGACCTGGAGCAGCACGAAGACCTATAATTCCAGCGGAACGCTTGTGTCGAAGTCGGACACCGGCCTGAATGCGAGCGGACAGCCGACCTCGACCACCGTCGCCTACACCGATGGGTCCAAGGACCTGATCAGCTACACCGGCGGCGTGAAGACGAAATTCGTTCATATCGACACCGACGCAACCAGGACCACCGACACCTACAACACGGCCGGAACCCTTCTGAGCGAAGTCGTCCAGAAGTCCGACGGCTATTACTCCACCACGCTCTACACGAGCGGCGTGAAGACGGCCGCCTACGTCAAGAATGCGGACGGCTCGCAGGACAATTACACCTACGGCATCACGGGCAAGAGCTTCACCACCCAGGTTCAGCATCTCGATGCATCCGGAAAGGTCACCTCGGTGACCCGCAGCCATGCCGACGGATCGCTGGACTCGACGCAAGTCTACAACGCCGACGGCAGCAGCGTGATCACCACCTATAGCGCCACCGGCGTCAAGCTGGTCGAGACCGCCTATCATGCCGACCACAGCAAGGACGTCTGGACCTACAACATCACGGGCCAGAACTACGCGACCGAGCACGACGTCTACAATTCGACCGGCTTCCTCACCAGCCTGACGCGGCTGCACACCGACGGCAGCCTCGCCTTCAAGCTTACTCAGACGACCGACGGCACCAAGACGACCGATTGGTACAATGCGGCAGGCAGCCTCACCAGCGAGGTGATCCAGAAGGCCGACGGCTTCTCCTCGACCACGCTCTACAACAACGGCGTCAAGACCAACGCCTATGTCAAGAATGCCGACGGCAGCCAGGACAATTACGCCTACGGCATCACCGGCCAGAGCTACACCACGCTGATCCAGCACGTCGATCCGTCCGGCAAGGTCACCGCCGTCACCCGAAAGCATGCCGACGGCACGCTCGACTATACCCAGGTGATCAACGGCGACGGCAGCAGCGTCGTCACCAATTACGATGCCGCGGGAACGCGGACCAAGGAAACCGACTATCACGCCGACGGCAGCAAGGACGTTTTCCTCTTCAACATCACCGGGCAGACCTACACGACCGAACACGACATCTACGATGCGACCGGCTTCCTCACCACGCTGATTCGCAAGCACGCCGACGGCAGCATGGCGTTCAAGCTGGTGCAGAGCGCCGATGGGGCCAAGACCACGGACTGGTACGATGCCAGCGGCGTGCTGACCAGCGAGGTCGTCCAGAAGCCGAGCGGTTACAGCTCGACCACGGTGTACACCAATGGCGTCAAGACCGCGGCTTACATCACCAACGCGGACATGAGTCACGACAACTACAGCTACAACATCACCGGGCAGAGCTATACCACGCAGTATCAGCACCTCGATCCATCGGGCCAGACCACCGAGGTGACCCGCTGGCATGCCGACAACTCGCTCGACTATACCCAGGTCGTCAACAGCGACGGCAGCAGCGTGGTCACCAACTACGATGCATCAGGCGTCAAGAAGACGGAAACCGACTACCACGCCGACGGGTCGAAGGACGTCTTCCAGTTCAACGTCGTCGGCCAGAACTACACGAACGAGCACGACAGTTACGATTCGACCGGCTTCCTCACCGATATTGTTCGCACCCACGCGGACAACAGCCTGGCCTTCACGCTGGAGCAGAGCGCCGACGGCACCAAGACCTCCGACTGGTACGATGCCAACGGCGTCATCACCAGCGAGGTGACGACCAAGAGCGATGGTTACAGCTCCACGACCGTCTATGCCGGCGGCGTGAAGAGCGCTGCCTACATCAAGAACGCCGACGGCACATCCGACAACTGGAACTACAACATCACCGGGCAGTCCTATACGACCCAGCATCAGCACCTCGATGCCTCGGGCAAGATGGTCGAGCTCACCCGGACCCACGCCGACGGCACTCTGGACTATACCCAGGTCATCCATGACGACGGCAGCAAGCTGACCGACATCTACAACAGCTCCGGGACCAAGACCCAGGAGATCGCCAACAACGTCGACGGCTCGAAGGACGTCTTCCTGTTCAACTTCAACGGACAGACCGGTACGACGCAGCACGAGAACTACAACTCCGCCAGCGCGCTGCAATTCTTCGATCAGAGCAAGGCCGACGGCACTCACAATGTCACGGCTGTCGCCGGCGGCGTGACGATCCAGGGCGGGGCCGGCAATGACGTGTTCTCGGCCGCGCCAAACTCGACCACGGTCGCCTACGATCATGGCCAGGACCAGATCCTCAACTTCCAGGCCGGGGACGGCACAACTCATGACGTGGTTCAGATCTCGAAGCTCCTGGCTGCGGATTACAGTCATCTGCAGATCACGCAGTCCGGCACGAATGCGCTGATCACATTTTCGGCCAATGATTCGATCCTGCTGAAGAACGTGTATGTCAGCAGCCTGACGAGCCACGATTTCTTGTTCGTCTGAGCACGGCGCACTGACGACAGGACGCATCAACGTTGACACGGGCCGGGACCAGCCAAGGTCCCGGCCCGCTCATTAGGCGCCTGCCTCATCAAGAGGCAGAGTTGGGACGATGAAGTCGTTCCCTTCCCGGGCAAGAGGTCTCGAGGAACTCAAGGCCGATCGATCCGCGATCACGCCACCTCCGCCGCTCCATCCAGCGAACTTGCGTCACAATTCGTCTCTAGAAGCGAGACGAACCGCGCAAGGACTCCGAGGCCCGATGGAAGCAAGTGAAGCAAGACGTTTTGTCGTTCTCGACTTCTACCGCTTCGTCGCCGCGCTCGGGGTCTTCATCTTCCACCTGAAGCTGATCGACACGGGCATCTCGCCGGCCTGGAACGGGTCCTACGGCCTGTTCGTGGACATGTTCTTCATCCTGTCCGGCTTCGTGATCTCCTATTCCTATCCGTCCGATGCACGTGGCGTGGCGGCCTATTCCCGGTTCATGATCCGGCGTATTGCGCGGATCTATCCGCTGCATCTGCTGAGCTTGCTCATCTTCGTGGTGCTCATCGGCGTCGGCCTGGAGCGCACAGCCCGCTCGACCCCGCTGGACTTCCTGTACAACCTTCTGCTGCTCCAGGCGTGGGGCGTCACCGACCATCTCAGCTTCAACTCGCCGTCCTGGTCGATCAGCGCGGAGCTCTTCTGCTATCTGGTCTTTCCGCTGCTGATGCTGCTTGCCCGCAAGGTTCAACCGATCGTGCTCGGCGCGATCGTGGCCGCGCTCTATCTGGTCCTTGCCCACGGCCATTTGCCGCTCTGGCAGGAACGGTCGCAGATGTATGGCGCCAATTTCGACTACGGGATGCTCCGCGCGCTGCCGAGCTTCCTGAACGGTATCCTGCTCGCCATTCTATTCCGGATGTCGCATCCCTACCGGCACAAGCGGATGATCTTCGCCGGCATCGGCACGTTCGGCCTCTCCGTGCTCGTTCTCAACGTCTTCGCCAAGCCCGACCTCGCCATCCTGCTGTTCTCCTGCGCCATCCTGCTCACTGCGGTCGGCGAAAGCGCCTTCAAGGAGTTTCCGGGCGCCCGCCTGCTCGGACGGCTCGGCAACACCTCATATGCGATCTACATGCTGCACGATGCCATTCTCATTGCCGTGTTCAAGCCGCTGTGGATCTGGCTCGGACTGCGTCCTGATCAGTTCGGCCTGTTCGCCCTGGCGTGTTGCGCGGTCCTGACTATCGCCGCGGACCGCACCTACGCCTACTTCGAAAATCCGGCGCGGCGCTTCATCAACCGCTGGGCCGACATTGGTGCCACGTCCTCGGGTGCCACGTCCTCGCGCAAGCCGGCCGCAGCCGACAGCTCCGTGCGCTTTGAAAACACCGAGCGGGCGGTCAACTGACGCCTGCCGGCGACATGAGGGCGTTCAGGCGACCTTGCCGCCGACCTCCTGCACCGTCCGCATCGCGCTCTCGCCCAGTAGCGGTGCGATGTTGGCGCGGGACAGCTCCATGACATCCGGCAGCATCTGACGTACCTTCTCACCGACGGCTTCGTGCGCGCCAAGGAACTGCAGCACGAACTTCTCAAAACTGTCGTCGACCAGGAACTGGACCGGCGACAGCAACAGCGATTCGCTGACGCCAAAGTGAGCAAACAGGCCCTGGAACTTGTCCTGATAGGTAATCGCTGCGACGGGCGTTCCCTGCCCCAGCGCCGCAATCGCCAGATGCATGCGGCCGGTGATCACGCCGTCGACCAGACCGACAACGGCCTTGATCTCGCCCGCCGACAGCGCCTGATCGACATGATGCACGTGATCGCCGAGCGTTGGCTTCAGGCGGTCAGCCAGTGGCCGCAGGCAATTGTCGTCGGCGATCTCGGGGCGGTAGTCGTGAGCGAGCAACAACCAGCTTGCATTGTGCTCGCGAGACAGCCGCTCCATGGCGCCCGCGGCGAGCTCTATCATTTGCCGCAGCTTGGCCGGTTCCGGCTTCTTGAACAACATCGGATGAATGTTGAAGACGAAGACCTTGCGACCCTGCTCGCGCTGTCGTGCGATCGTCGTCGCGATCTGCTTCACTGCGGCCGTATCCGCCCGCGGCGTCAGCATGAACGCCGCATCGGCAACCAGACGGGCGCGTTTCCGCGCGAAATCGTCGAAACGCTGAAGAGATATTGTATCGCGCAGATTCAGGACCACTCCCGGGTCCAGCAGCCGGAACACCTCGCGTAGCGCCTTCGCCGGGCGGGAGTTGAAACTGAAGCCGAGCACGCTGACCTTGGCGCCGAATGCAGCCATCAGGTCGGCCACGAGCAGCATGCGCGCGGCATCCACCGGAGAATAGTAGCCGTCGAGCACGTCGGCCCCCAAAACCAGTCCGAAATCCGGCCTGGTGAGCGACAGCTCCTGCGCGACCGTCTCGTATGAGAACGGCTGACGCCAGAGTTCGAGGGGCTTGAAACCCATCGCGCGCACGTCCGCGCTGGCCGCTGCGGTAGCGGTGACGATGTAGACCTCGAGGTTCGGATAGGTCTTCTTCACCTCCCCAGTGGCCGCTTCGATCATCGCCTCATCGCCGCGCGATTGACGAACGCTCCAGGGATCGGAGGGGAGCACGACGAGCCGGCGTGGAGTGTTGCGCGGCGCGGCGTTGACGCCGACGTCCCTCCGGGCGATCTGCCATCTGCGCAGCTCGAGCAGATCGAGTGCCAACGGCGTATTCTTCGCGCTGTTGAGCCAGCCTCGGAGCTGCCTGCGTACGGGCACCGGGATCAATTGCTTCACGACATTCTCCTCGTCTTCATCAAGCGGTCGCACCGCGCTTCACGACGAAATCAATCAGGGAAAGGAGCTGCTTCCGCCAGAACAGCAGAATGCCTGTCAGATAAGTCGCGCCAAAACAGGACGACAGCAGTCCAATCCGCAAGTACGGGTTCATGCCCGGCGTCGCCTCCCGGCACAGCACGACTGCGCCGTAGGCCAGAGCGATGGCGCAAAGGCAGCCCGCAATGGGACGCAGAAACTGGCTCCAGCTCAAGCCCAGCAGCCGGAGCGCCAGCGCAAACGTGACGGGGGTCACCACGAGCTGCGAGAACGCGAAGATCGTGGCCAGTTGACCAATGTCGCGCGAGGGAAGCAGGAACATTGCCGGCACGACCGTAGAGAATTTGAGAATGTTGAGCAGAAAGACGTAGTTCGGCTTGCCCAGAGCGCCAAAATAGGCGCTGTTGACGAACTGCACCGTCTGGACCGCGCCAATCAGCATCAGCGGCCGCATCACCGCTTCGCTGCCACCCCACTTCGCACCGAACAGCAGCAGGGAGAACTCCGGCGCGATCGCCGCGAGGAGCACGAAGACCGGAGATCCGATCAGTGCACCGAGACTGACGCTGCGCAAATAGGCGCCCGCGATGCGGTCCCGCTCGTGCGCGATTTTGGACAAGGCGCTCAGCGCCACGTCCATGACCGCCTGCGTGAGCAACTGCATCAGGATGATGTAGACCCTCGCGCCGACCGTATAGATGCCGAGCGCCGCCACGCCATAGAGCGACAGGATGATCATGTCGATCGTCCGAACGATGGCGAAGTCCAGCAGCCTGTTCAGCAGGACGTGGATGCTGTAGCCGGAGAGTTCGCGAAAGCTCTTCAGATCGTAGCCGCGCATCGGCAACCATCGCGGTTGGCTCCAGAGCCATAAGCCGCTGATCGCGCTCTGAACCACCACCTGGATCACGAGGCTGAGGGCGCCAAACCCTGCATAGGCACAGGCGATCCCCACGACCCCCGAGACGGCTGTCGCCACCATGGTCCTGACTGCGAGCACCCGAAAATCCATCTGGCGCTTGTAGAGCGCCTCCTGGAACAGGGTCGCGGTGCCGATCGGAAGCGAGAGACTGGCGGCGGTCAGCAGCGGCGCGAGCCCCTTCACGTCGAACCAATGCTCGATATGCGTCGCGAGCAATGCGATCAGAACGGCCAGGAGCACTGAGGCTGCAAACGAGCAGAAGAACGGCAGCGTCACATCGGCGGGCTCGAGCGTCCGCCGCTGGATCAATGCATCACCGAAGCCGAATTCCGCGATGGAGCTCAAAAGCAGTAGGATAAAGGCGACTAGCGCCGCAAGACCGAAATCCGCGGGATCGAGCAGCCGTGCCAGTACCAGGAACAGCACGAACGACAATGCGCGGCCGCCCCAATTCTGCGCGAGCGACCAAAACAGCGCCACCACGACCTGATGTTGCCTGCCTCGAGTGACGTTCATCAACAATTCGACCCAATTCCGATCCAGACGACGCGACAATGATGATGACACGCCACCGCTTGTCGCCGCTCACAACGGCGACTGATTGCTCGCTACAATACGACGGAGTGATGGCAATCAGATGAGCGCCATCACGATTCCGATTTAGAGTGGAAGTGAGTTCAAATCGTGGACTACACTCCAATCGCTCTCTGCGATGTGATGCAAAATGGATGCCTTGATGAATTCGCCGGCCCCGCGTTCTCTCCGTAGCTCCAAACGCTTGCGCGTGGCGATTTACGCCCCGCATTTTGCAGAATATTCCTACCGGCTCGCTTCGGGATTGGCTCACCATTGCGACGTCAGGCTCGTGCTCAACCGCAAGGATGCCAACCAGCAATGGGAACTGGCCGATATCGCCGTCGCGGCTCCCTTCGAGACCAGGGTTCGCGATTTGAGCCTGCGCCGCGGCGGCGTGATCGGCATCCCGGCTTCGTTCCTCGACATAATTTCGTTTCGTCCGGACGTCGTTCATTGTCACGAAGTTCCGGAGATCTATACGTCCAAGCTGATTCAGTTCCTTCGACCACTCGGCATTCCCCTGGTGCTCACGGTTCACGATGCTATCCCGCATTCGGAAGGCGGCTCCGGCACTTCGCCGCGTGAAGACGGCTGGCGCGGACGCATGCGCGCCGCCGCGTCGATCGTCACGACGCATGGCGAGAGCTGTATTGCGGATTTTCGTCGCGCCTCGCCCGACTTCAAGGGCGGAACGATCTCAAGCATGCACGGCGTGCTCATGGTTCCGCCGGCCCGAGGGGCGGTCGCTGCGCCTGAAGCCGCACGCATCCTGTTTTTTGGGCGGATGTGGGCCTACAAAGGCCTCGACGTCTTCATCGACGCGATCGACATGTTGGCCAAGCGCGGTGTGGCGCATGAGGCGATCGTCGCCGGGCGCGGCCCCGAGATGACACGGCTCGGCGCGCGGATGGAAGCGATGCCGACGGTCAAGACCATCAACGCCTACATTTCGCCTGCGGACACCGGACAGTTGTTTCAATCCGCCACCGTGGTCGCCTTGCCGTACAAGGATGCAACACAGAGCGGCGTGCTTGCCTCCGCTTACGGCAATTCTCGTCCCGTCGTTGCCAGCGCCACCGGCGGCATACCCGACGTCGTCACCGACGGCGTTAACGGGCTGCTGGTTCCTCCCGGGAATGCCCCTGCATTGGCCGATGCACTCGAACGCGTGCTGACTTCCAAGCCGCTCGCCGCGACATTGACAGATGGCGCACGGCAGACCGCGGCCGGCATTTTGAACTGGGACCACATCGCCGAACAGCTGCTGGGATCCTATCGCAAGCTCGCCGGCCGTACCGTAACCTGACCGCGACGGGCACGCGGTCGCTCAAACCGATTGCCCGACCTTCAACGGTCGAAAGAACATGCCGCGGATCGCGCCGTCCAGCAGGCGCCTCAGCCTGACCTCGATCAGCTCATAACTGATCGCGCTTGCGACCAATGACATCACCAGCCCGAGCACGATGAAGGCAGCCCACAGCAGCCAGCGATCGACGCCGGCGGCGACCAGCTTCAGGCCGATCACCTGCAACGGGAAGAGCACGAAGGGATGCACGAGATAGAGGCTGTAGCTGATCTTGCCGACATATTGCAGGGCCGGGGCGCTCAGAGCCCTGCCAAGGCCCGACTCCGGGGCAAGCACCATGCCGAACAGCAGGAATCCGGGAAGGAGTCCCACGAACGGGTGAAACAGCACGAGGCTCGCATACAGGGCGGCTCCGCAGGCGAGGCCCGCGAGCAGGCCGACCCGTCCGGGAATGGAGATGCGAAACCCGGTGGCGCTGAACAGCATGCCGATGCAGAAGAACGCCGTGATCGGCCAGTGCATCAGGCAGGCCAGACCCAGCAGGATCAGGGGCGCCGCCAGCAGCTTGCCCCCGCCGCGCCACATGGAGAATGTCAGCGCAAACCAGATGTAGAATGCCCACTCATAGGTCAGTGTCCAGGCATTCTGCTGGGCAATGGGCAAGCCAAGCGCGTCCTGCACGAAGAACAGATTGGCCGCGAAAATCCCGAGATAACTCGTCAGATCGATCCCACGGAAGAACTTGTAGCCGACGATCGGACCTATCGCGAACAGCGCAAGATGCAGGACGACGAACACCGGCATGATGCGCAGGACGCGGTCGAAGAAGAACCGCGGCAGCGAGCCGTGCCGCACCAGGCTCGCCGGGATCAGGAAGCCGCTGATCATGAAGAACAGCTCGACGCCATGCCCGCCGACATTGATCACCGATTGCAGCCAGAGCCAGAGCGGCGGCAGGAAGCCGGGATCCGGGATGTCGTACATGCCTCCCTTCGGCATGTCGTAGAAATGATCCATCAGCACGCTCAGCGCGGCAATCCCCCGAAGCCCCTGGACCGAGGGAACGAACGATCCGTCGTAGGCGGCGCCCGGCTGGTGCAGCGCGTTACTCACTCTGCAGCACCCTGAGTACTGAGGGCGGGCTCGAGAACGACCTTCTTTCGCCGTGCTGATCGGAACCTTTGTCCGAAGGCGATGCTGGGCTTCTCGACGAATGTAAACGTCATCCAGCTGACGAGGATCGACAACGCCAGGATCAGGGTCATGAAGATCGACCATCCGAGCGGCCCATCGCCGAACCAGAAAAGGCGATGGATGAAGACGAGCACGAACGGCGACATCAGGTAGACCGAATAGCTGATCACGCCGACGAATGCCATCGGCCGCCACGCCATTCGCTCACCGAACACGGCAAAGCCGATGAAGACGAGCGCCGCGCAGACATAGGCCGATGCGATCGAATAGCTGTAGAAGAAGTTCTCGTGATATACGCCTCCGAACCGCCGGTCGGCCAGGGTGATGGCGAAGATCGCATAAAGGAGCGTGCAGACCGCCACGTGAGACCATCGCAGCTTTCCGCCGACGACGGTGTCGCGGATGATCTTGCCCAGGAACATCGCCGACAGATTCAGCCCGACCTCCATCACCGAGGAAACCGCCCTGTTCTCCACCAGGAGCGCAGCGGTGGTTCCGACCAGCGCGGCCGCAACGACGATCGTCACCGCCGTGAAGCGTCGGTTCAGCAGCCCCATCGCAAAGAGAATAGTACATCCGACATAGAACAGCAGCTCGATCGCCAGCGTCCAATAGAACACCCAGAGGTTCGGGACGTTCACGAAGGTCTGCAACATCGTCACGTTCGCGGCGATCTGACCGAGCGGATAGATCTTCGAATCCATCAGCTGCATCGTCACGAGCCCGACCACGAGCGAGGTCCAGTAGGCCGGGTAGAGCCGGAAGAAGCGGCTGATCGAAAAATCCCGCACGGGCGTGGCGCTGTCCGGGAAGCTGAACGGAATGACGAAGCCGCTGACGAAGAAGAACAACACCACGCCGAACCGGCCAAAGTTCATGTAGTAGCCGAACAAATCGTGGATGGGCCAGTAATAGGCACCCGTCGGGTGCTTCTCGACGATCACCTCGAACACATGCTGGACCAGGACCGACAACACGGCAATGCCGCGCAGCGTGTCGATGAATGCGAGCCGTTTATGCATTATTCGTTCTCACCTGCTTCCGCTCGCCGCCGGTATGTCCGGGCGGAAGCCTTCCAATGACGGCATCGGCGGCCGCATGACAATCGGCACGGCGTCGCCCGCCCGTGCGGAGGCCGCGCGGCGCGAAAACACGTCGCTGAAGCTCAATGCGATGATCAGGAGGCCGGACGCCGGGCCGTAATTCAACACCGTGATCGTGAACAGGTTGACGACGAAGATCAGCGTCAGCTTGTACACGTCCGTCGCTCCGAATGTCGCCCTGAACACCATCACCATGAACGCGACGAACGGCAGACCGAACATCAGGTAGGTCCCGATGTAGAAATTGTCGACGGGCACCCAGAAGTGCGCGAGCGGCGAGAACAGCTTCTGCGGATAGTTGAAGCAACCCGCGCCGCAGCCCGTCACCAGACCGATCGGCATGAGCTGGTTCATGTAGACGAACGGCAACTGCCAGCTATTGTTGATGCGATCGACGATGCTGAACAGGGTCGAGTGCGGGACGGCGGCGGTGCCGGAAGCGATCACGATCATGAAGAACGGAACGAAGATCGCGGCAAAGGACCATTGCGCGATGCCTCTGATTGCGGGAAATCGCGACTTCTCCGGCAGCATACGCACGAACACGAGCAGGAGCAGATAGAGCACGAGGACGATCATCGTCGTCTTGCTCGTGGTCAGCTTGATGACATAGACCGCGAGCGAGCCGAACAGAAGGCACCACGTCGTGCTCTTGCGAATCGAGGTGATCGCAAACGACACGAGAATGAAGAAGGCGGCCATGGTGTTGTCGGCCGCAAAACCCATGAGCCGCTGGTCGTCGCCGCCATAGGCCCACCACAGCCGGCCCGCCTCTCGAACTGCGCCAAAGGACTCATATTTATACCCGACCCAGGGCATGAGGTAGAACTTCGTCAGCAACACCCCGATGACCGAGAGGTAGAAGGTCACGGCGATGACCGATAGCAGCTTCTTGTACGAGCCGAGACTCGAATCACAGAAGCAGAAGCCGACGAACACCGGCAGCATCATCTTGAAGGACGAGATCGCCGCGTTTGCCGTTCCCATCATGAAATAGCCAAGCACGAGCGACAGCATGATCTGGACCAACACCAACAGGGCCATGGTGCTGCGATTGCGCAGGATGCAATGCACGATGAACTGGATCAGACACGCAAGCGCGACCGCATCGGGCAGATACCAGAGCGCATCCATGTGATAGATGCTGGTATAATAGCGGATCACGCCACCAAAGGCGTCGCGGACCAGATAGACGCCGAGCGCGATCGCCTCGATGCTGAGGCTGATCAGGATCAGCCGCGGCCGTTGCATTGCGAGGATGCTCATGACCGACTCAGTTCGTCAGCCGCGCCGATGGCGCGGGGGATCGCGCGAAATCCCGACGGCTTCCGAGCACATTTCGCATGAACTTGCCGCCGGGAATTTCGATGTAGAGATAAGTGAAGTGCGAGACCGCTAGCACGGCAGCCAGCGAGACGACGAGGTTCAGCGTCGCCGGCAGGCCTGCCCAGACCGAATCCAGGGCGGCGATCCGCCCCGCCCCCACTGCCCGCACGAAATATTCAGCGAGTAGCACCACGAGCGCGTGCACCATGTAGATGGAGTAGGAACGTTTCCCGAGCCAGACCAGCGGCCCGGCCACCAGCATCCGCGGCACCAGCAGCGCATCCGGAAAGGCCATCAAACTGCCGAGGAAGATCGCGAACGTCACCGGCGCGAGGAACGTTGCCGCGGGATTGGTCTCCGCCAGGGACACCAGAGCGATGCTCGCGACCATGGCGGCGAACTGCAGTACGCCCTGCACGGCAGGGCCCGGCTTGGCCGGCAGGCGATCGACGATTCTCACCGTCAGCACGCCCAGAAAGAAGCTCACGAAACAGCGCAGGATGCCGAAGTCGGTCTGAAGCCCGAGGCTCCTCTTGTCCAGCACGAAAATGATGAAGACCAGACTGCCGATCGCAAGCGCCCCGCAGAGGACGTAGAACCAGAGCAGGGAACGCATGCGTTGGGCCAGCAGCACGATCAAGCCGAACACCAGATATGTGTAGAACTCGACGCTGATGCTCCAACTCGGTGCATTCCAGCTGAGATAATCGATGAACCCCATCGAATGCAGCAGCAGGACGTTGAGACCGAAGGAATAGGCATTATTCACTTCGAACGCCGCCGGCGCGGCCACCACAACACCGGCCATGACCAGACCGATCCGCAGGAGGCGAAACAGAAGATTTGCCATCAGCATGACGATGTGCAGCGGATAGACCCGCGCCAGGCGCCGCACCATGAACTCGCGCAGCGAGAAGCGCCCGAAGTCGCTCTCGACGTAGCTGAGCGACATGACGATCCCGCTGAGGACAAAGAACAAGTCGACCAGCAGCCAGGAGCTTCTGAAGAACGAGCAATTGATCCACGCATTGTGCGGGAACGCCGCGAGGAATGTCGGCATCAGCAGGAGATGGTGAATCACCACCGACGTCGCGGCGATCCCCCGAATGCTATCGAGCGGCAGGACATGCGCCTTCTCACGATGAACCATCTCCGTCACATCAACATTCCGTAGCTATTGCACCGCAGCAGTGTGTATCAGGTCTTGCGCGCGTTCAATCTCTGCGATCGCGGACTCGCATTCGACGCATGAGGGTCGACGATAATTTCAAAGCTCGCAGATCATTCGGACATGCGAGCGCCAAGTTCACGCCACTTTTTGCTTGAGATCGAAGTGCGTCGGCGCGCAAATCAATCCGGACGTGATGATTGCGAGTATTTGCGTGCAAAGTGTGCGCTAAATTCGGCGCTGTTGCGATCAAGGCGACCGCAAAGTCATTGATCTATCCCCATGCACCGTGTCCCACATATTGCGCTGATAATTTTTTGCAAGCGGGGAACAATGAGTCGCGTGACGACTTGTGTCGGTTTTGCGACGCATGCTCGCGACACTTCGACATTCAACGCCTCTTATGTTTTCAGTTTGCAACATTCCTAGGCGCCAGCGTGCCGATCTCGCAGGCATTGCATATCTTCATTTTGCAACCGACCGGGAAACAGACAATGCACGTTGTCTCGCCGAGCACACGCACGCAGCTTTTGCGCCGCACAAAAATTGACACAGTTGCCTGCCAAGTTTCGCGTGTTCTCCTATTGCAACAGGGAGCAAGGGACACGGATGGGTTGCGGACTAACACGTCGTCTTGCGAGATCGCGATGGCTACCGATCGTCTTGGCATGTTCTGCCTTGATGGTGTCGAGCATCGATGCTTGCCGCGCCCAGTGCGTCGAATTTACGGATCGTGCCTCGCAGCTCCAACTCGACACGTTCGTAAAATCGCCCTCCTCGCTTCTGGAGCAGCTGCGCAATGACAAGGAGAAGCTGAGATATCGGCTCGCCACCTTTATCGCCACGAACCCGTCAGTGTTGCCGTCCGTGCAGACCCTCATCTCGGCGTCGACTTCAACCGACCGTTCAGCCATTGGCGCCGCGTTGAGGATCGCCGAAGGGCGGTGCACGTCGACGAAGCCAGACGCTGCGCGCAAGATCAGGGATTTCACGCAGCGGATCGGCGATCTCAACGTGCAAGCAGGTTATTCCGCCGCCGGAGAGGACGCCTCCGGCGCCCAGGCCCAATCGCAAGACAAGGGCCGTGCGCAACCGCCCCGAGGCGGGGCGCTGCTCGACGGCGAGTGGAAGACCAAGCTGGCCAACCCGTTCAAGCCCGTCCCCCTTCCGAATTGATCAGCGATCGTCAAAAGGCAGCGAATTAGCAAATGTATCAGCCTAGAGAACATTTCCCGTCGGGCCACAGATTCGGCATCGAATTCGGCGGAGCGGTCCTCAGCTTCGAACGCGTGGCCGACGTCCTGCGCCGGCAGTGGCCGATCATCGCGGTGTGCACCGGCGCTTCGCTGGCGCTGGTGTTCGTCTATCTGATCATGGCGCAACCCATGTACACGGCGAATGCCCGCATCATGATGGATACCCGTCAGGCGCAGGTGCTGGATAAGGACAGCAACGCCAACAGCGCCCTCATCGATACCGGATACGTCGACAGCCAGGTTGAGGTCATCAACTCGGACGACCTGATCCTCTCGGTGGTCCGTCGCCTGAAGCTGACGGACGATCCGGAGTTCAATGGCTCCAATCCGGGCCTGCTCTCCATCGTCCTCGGCAAGTTCATGGCGCTGTTCGGCTCCGGAGAACCGGCGTCGCAGGAGCGGCTCGAGCACGCCGTGGTCGAGCAGGTTCAGAAGAATCTGAGGACGGAACGCGTCCTGACGACCTATGTCTTGTCGCTAAACTATCGCTCGCGAAGCCCTGACAAGGCCGCCAAGATCGTCAACGCCGTCGCCAGCGCCTACCTTGTCGGCGCCCTGGAAGCCAAATATCAGTCCACCAAGCGGGCGACCGAATGGCTTCAGCAGCGCAGCATCGAGCTGAGCGAGCAGGCAACGGCCAGCGACCGCGCCGTGCAGACCTTCAAGGCCGAAAACAACATCGTCGGAACCAGCCGCGGCCTGATGTCCGAACAGCAATTGTCGGACCTCAACACCCAGCTGGTTCAAGCGCGGGCGTCGACGGCCGAAGCCAAGGCCCGGCTCGACCGGATCACCGCGATTTCGGACCAGGACGTCGCACAATCGACGGTGACCGATGCTCTCAACAACTCGGTCATCACCCGCCTGCGCGCGCAATATCTGGACCTCCAGGCCCAGTATGCCGATTGGTCGAGGCGCTATGGCAAGCAACATCTTGCTGCGGTCAATCTGGCCAACAAGATGGAGGAACTGCGCAAGAACATCGCCGACGAGCTGCATCGGATCGGCGACGCCTATCGCAGCGACTATGAGATCGCAAAGAGCCGAGAAGCCTCGCTCGAGAAGAACGTAAAGGAACTCGTCGCCCAAGCCGGCGATACCGGCCAGGCTGCAGTCAAGTTGCGCGATCTCGAAAGCGCTGCCGACACCTACCGCAACCTCTACAACAACTTCCTCGAGAAGCTGCAGAGCGCGACGCAGAACCAGAGCTTTCCGCTCAGCGAGGCGCGCCTCATCAGCACCGCCACCAAGCCGGATCGCAAGAGCTCGCCGCGCACGGTCCTGGCCCTGGTGGGGGGCCTGGTTGGCGGCCTGTGCCTCGGCTTCGGCGCCGCCTTTGCCCGTGAACTGCTCAGCGACGTGTTGCGGACCCCTGGCGAGGTCGAGGACGAGCTCGGCGTGAAGTGCCTCGGAGTCCTGCCGGACATTCGTCCGCCGACGAAGACCGGCGCGTTGCTATCGACGTCCGCGAAGACCGGTCCACCCGATCTGTCCCGCTACGTCGTCGATCATCCATTCTCGCGATTTGCCGAGACGTTGCGCAACATCAAGGTATCGATCGACGTTGCGCGCCTGACCCGCGAGATCAAGGTGATTGGCATCGTCTCGTCTCTTCCCAAGGAAGGAAAGACGACGGTGGCGGCCAACTTCGCCCAGTTGATCGCCCTCACCGGGCATCGCACGGTCCTGATCGACGGCGATCTGCACACGCGCTCGCTCACGCGAGAGCTCGCGCCGAACGCCAAGAGCGGACTGGTAGAGGCGCTCAGCGATCCGGCCAGCCTCGGCTACCATGTGCAGCGAAGCAAGGAAACGGGCCTGGATTTCCTGCCGTCCGTCGTGGCCTCCCGCATGGTCAATTCGGCAGACGTCATTGGATCGAAGGCGATGGCCGATCTGCTCAAGGTGCTGAAAGAGCACTACGAGTATATCGTGATCGATCTTGCCCCGGTGATGCCGGTGGCGGATTCAAAGGCCGTCAGCTTCCTGATCGATGCCATGGTCTATGTGATCGAGTGGGGGCAGACGACACGAAGCGCTCTTCAGGAGTCGGTTTCCGGGTCGGAAGTCCTGCAGAAGAAATTGCTCGGCGCCGTGCTCAACCGCGCCAACCCGAAGATGCTCAAGCGCATCGAGGCGTACAAGGGCAAGCATCACAACAGCTACTACGTCGAGCATGCCTAAAGCATGATCCGGAAAAGTGCGCGGCGGTTTTCCGAAAAGATCATGCTTAAACAACAACCTAAAGCGCGATGACGATTCATCCTAATCGCATCGCGCTTTAGGCGGAGGCGCGGCAGGCCGCGCCCAGCCGAATTGTAAAGACGTCGGGCCCGCTGCCATTTGGCAGCGGGCCAATTTTTTGCGTTCTTCGGAACTATCGCCTGAAGAGGAGCGAGTACGCCTTCGCACACGAACGGAGGATTGCGCCGAGCCCACCTCGGACTGCTGAGGCCTCCGTATTCGTCCGGAATCCACAACTTGCAGTTATTGCTCTAGCCAAAAGCAAGGATTGACGAAGGCTGCGATGGCTAGGACAGTGCGCCAATTGGCAACCATTCATCGGCAAGACGAGACAATCCGGTCCTCGATGCTTCAAAATGCTGAAACTTTGGGCATCTTTCTTTCTGGGTTCCCTGAGGCTAACCTCGGCTGATATTTGTCGTTCATTTCCGGCGGGCTCGGAATGCTGATCGTCCTGACGATTTTGACTATTTGGGTTCTGCTCAACATCCTGTTCGTGTTGATCGTGGTTCCCCCACGCAAGCCGCGTCGGCAGCCGATGGCGACGACGCTCTCACCCGCGCCCATCGACCCGAGTCAAAGGGAAATCGAGCAGGACGAACCCTTCTCGATCCGCCATGTCATCGTTTCCGTTGCGATGGGGGCTTTCTTCGTGCTGGTGCCGCCGTTGCTTGCCTTGCGCGACGCGATCATGCGGCTCTTCAGCAGGTCGTCGAGAGACGGAACCTGATCCCCCGAGGATCCGGTTCCGGACAGTGAAGAAATTGAACGACTAGTATGCTTCCTGGAACATCACTGCGGACGCCGTCCGGGCCATAATCTTCAGGTCGAGCCAGATACTCCAGTTGCTGACGTACCAGACGTCATATTCGACCCGCTTCTCCATCAGATCGATCGTCGGCGTTTCCCCCCTGAACCCGTTCACCTGGGCCCAGCCGGTCAGGCCCGGCTTCATGTGATGGCGGTAGACGTACTTGCTGATGATCTCGTCATAGTAATTGTCATGGGCCAGCGCGTGCGGACGCGGTCCAACCAGCGACATGTCCCCGCGCAGCACGTTCCAGAGCTGCGGCAGTTCGTCGATGCTCGTCATACGAAGGAAGCGCCCGATCTTGGTGACCCGAGCATCCCTCTTGGTCGCCTGGGCAATCGTCTCGCCGTTCTCGCAGACGGTCATGCTCCGGAACTTCCAGATCTCGAACGGCCTGCCATTGAAGCCGCGGCGCGACTGGCGGAATATGACGGCTCCCGGGGAATCCAGCTTGATCAGCACGGCAACGGTGAGCAGCAGCGGCGTCAAGATTACGAGAGCGAACAGGGCCACGCCGACGTCGAGACAGCGCTTTTGCAACCGCTCGAGAATGGTGAGAGGCGGCCGCTGGATTTCGACCGCTACGGTTCCGCTGACCGGCAGGAAGGGACGAGCCACCAGATCGGCGACCGGATCGTCCGGCAAAAGGCGTATCGGTTGGGGGACGGCGCGCAGATATGGCCCGAGCTTGCGGAGCATCGGCAATTCGTCCCAGTCGATCGCAAGCAGGTATTCATCGACGTCGGCCGAGCGCGACTGACGGATCACGTCGCGAATCTGCCGCTCCCAATGACCGTCATCCCGCTCGTCGCCGAGCACGAAATGGCGCATGACGTCGAAGCCATTCCTCCGCAGGTCCTTGAAGCGGCTGGAGGTGAAGTCGAGCGGCTTGAGGCTGAGCAGGATCACCTTGCGATCGACCAGCCGGCTTCGCGCAAAGCTCGTGCCGAACACCGCCTGCCAGACGAAGCGGAGGCTGACCAAACCAAGTCCGCCGATCACGGCAAACACGATGACAGTGCCGCGAGACAGATTGTCGGTCGATTTCAGCAGGAACGCCGCAACAGCAAGGATCGTCAGCGACGTCAGCCAGATCAACACCGCCTTTCGAAGCTGCCAGACGATGTTGAGCAGCCGGTGCGTGGCATAGACGTCCCGGAAATAGGCGACTGCGACGAACACCACGCCGACAAACAACCCCGCTCCCACCGAAGCGCCGTCGGTGGGCGAAGCGACCGCGGCGCCGTACAGCGAAGCCCCGGCGGCATAGCTCAACAAGATCAGCAGAAAGTCAGCCGCCATGACGACGATTTGAAATGGCCTCTGAAGAGCGCCACCTCGCGTCGACGACAGCGCGTGAGCGTTTTCAGAACCATAAGTTGCAACAGCCATTCGAACCTCTGCCTATCGAGAGTGTGCCTGACGCTCATCGTGATGCTGAAGACTCGTCACTGCCCCGCACGGAAAGTGTTGAGTGATCGCAGCGACATTGTGGCGTTGCACGCAAAACTTTTGCGGCGCACGGATCATGCGTCGTGTTGAAATGCGCAGCGAAATTCGACGCGCTGAAAATGTCGTCACAGTGATGACATACGAGCGAACGCGTTGCCCTATTTTGAATCAAGTTCCACGTCCATCGCGATGCTTGGCCATCGCGCGAGCACCTCTTCGCTCATCTTTCGGGCGATGCAATCCTTCGACGAAGCACAATGAGTCATTTGCGAGAATTTCGATGATTTTCTATCTGGGCGTGCGATGCGAAATTGCGCCCAGGCATGCATCTTTGCTGCACTCTCGCCTTCAGCGATGCAATTCCGGCGGGCCGCGCCATTCGCGCTGCCGATCGCCGAACAAGGTCGGCAAAAAATGCCGCCCTTCTTTTGGCGTGATCGAGCCGGAGAACAAGGACGCTCCCTCACCGAATTCACCTCGTTCGTGTTAGATGGAAGCTCTCCGGTGCCGGCGACTTGGGGAAATTTTTTCGACCACCCGATCGATTGAGCGCCATGATATCTCTCGCCCGACCACGCCCGCCTATTCCCAAACCGCAGTTGCCGGAGGGAGTCCGCATCTATGCCATCTCGGACATTCATGGATGCGCGCATCTGCTCCAGCCGATGTTGCGGGTGATCGACGCCGACGTCGCCTGCAGCCGACCGCGCTACGCGGTCGAGGTCTTCATGGGCGATTACATCGATCGCGGCCCGGATACGCGCTCCACCCTCGACGTCCTGATCGAACGGAGCCGCCGGGGCAACGCGGTCTTCCTCAAAGGGAATCACGAGGCATTTCTGGTGAGGGTGTTCGAAGACCCTTCACTGTTCGAGGATTGGATTGCCGTCGGCGGGACCCAGACGCTGATGTCCTACGGGCTCGCGCCGCCGGACCTGAAGCGCGACGAGCCGGCATCGATCATGCGCGATCTGATTCGGGCGATGCCCACCGAGCATCTGGAATTCCTCGACAATCTGCGGCTGAGCTTCAGTTGCGGGGACTTCTTCTTCGTTCACGCCGGCGTTCGCCCGGGCGTTCCGCTGGCCGACCAGACGGAGCGCGATCTGCTCTGGATTCGCGAAGAGTTCCTGCGCAGCGAGGAGCAATTCGGCAAGTATATCGTGCATGGCCATACGCCGGTCCGTAGTGCCGAATTCATGGCGAACCGCGTCAACATCGACACCGGTGCCTATGCGACCGGCAACCTCACCCTGATGAGCATCCAGGGCAGCCGCATGCTCGCGGTATGACGCGGAGCCTTGGTTCGCGACGGCTCGCCTATCGGACTATGGCATCGACCTCGAGCGGATCTAGTTGAGCAAGCGGGGCTTTTCCAGCCGCGCACGTGTTTCAGCCATCCAATCGTTCCAGGCTCGCTCGTGCTTGACGTAAAGCTCCAGCCAGCGCTCCCCATGTCTGTCCTGGCGGACACGGCGCGCCTCGACAAGCAAATCGGCGCCGGGGCGGGAGCTCGGATTATCCAGCGCTTCGAACTCGACCGTCTCCGAGATCGTCAGCCCGACAAGCACGCGTTGTCCGGCGCCATCGACGATGTAACGCCGCGGCGCATCCTTCTTGGGTTCGCTCATCTCGTCATGCCCCATAGTACCAGTGAGATCCCGCCAGCGAATCGGACGTTGCCTAAAAGGCTCGTCGGGCGTGGCCGAACGTCGAGGTGGGAGTCGGTCCGGTCATTCGGCGCGAGGCGCCGCGGGATGAGCTTGCAGGGCTTCGTTGCACGCGCCAAGCGCGTAGCGCGTATCCCAAGGTGAGGCCAGCGCCGAAAATGAAAGCGGAGAGGAATGCAGAAGTCATAGGAGTCGCCCTAGATAGTCCGGGACTCATCAAGAGCGAGCAGTGTGTCGACATCATGGTTCTTGCCGACTTCGGGCGCCGAAAGATTGTTCATGCCTGACCTCTTACGTGCATGCGGCATAACCTCCCGTGCATCGACCGCTGCGATCAAGATCGCTCTATGAGAGTCACTCTATATAGAGAGATGCCCTCGCGATCCCGATCCGTCCAAAGGCTGCTGCCGTCGAACGGACCTGGCACGCCTTCCCACGAACAGGAAATTTCGGGCCAACCGGCCAATCCATGCCCTTGCAACCATTCGGGACCCGTCGCATTATTTCGCATCTCATATTACGAGGGATTCAATCCAATGACCGTCCGCGCTCTTATTCCATCCATTGCCCTGTCCGCTCTCGGCCTCGCTTTGACGGCATCCGTAGCGCCGGCCGCCGAGCTCGCGCTTGCGCCGGCACATCAGCGGGCGGCCTACGCCCAAACCGGGGTCGTGCTGTGGGATGACGTCTATCCGCCCGCGATCTACGGCCCGCAGCTTCGCTCCGTCGAGGAAGTCGCCGCCATGAAGGCGCAGGCGCGTCCAGTGTCCCAGCGCTGGTGGGGCTATTGGTACGTCAGGTGAGCGCAGGAGCGCTTAGCTAAGAGCCCCCCTGAGAGGCCAGCCACCTTCGACCCAGCGACCTTCGACTACAGACCGCCGATCCACCGGATAGCCGGTGGCGGCGGTTTTTGCTTGGGCGCCTCTCCGAAGCGGGTTCCCTCTTAGGCCAACAGGAAGTTGCCGTTGTGCAGTGTGCCCGTGACATTTTGCAGGCTCACGTCCATATCGCTCGTTCCGTCGCCGTCAATATCGATCTGAAGATAGTCGTTACCCGGCCCGGAATTCTGCAGGTGGGCCGAAGCCTGGTTAGCACCGAGCAGCGCCGCATTCTCCACGTACTCGATGTGACCGCCAGCGACGCTAATGCCCGAGAACGTAAAGCTGTCATTATCGGCGTCGAAATTGTGAATGGTATCCGCAGCGCCGGCGGCGGAATCCGCGGTGCTGACGAAGCGGAAGTTGTCATGGCCCGCGCTGGCGAAGATCTCATCCGCACCCGCGCCGGCAGTGATCGTCGTGTTACCTGACGCATTGCCGATCGTGATCCTGTCGAAATTCGCGGCGGCATTGACGGTTTCGACATTGGTCACCGTGATGTCATAGACATTCGCGTTGAAGTTCAGAGTGTCGTTGCCGCCGCCGAGATCGATCACGTTCGCCGGGCTGCCCTGCAACGTCAGAATGTCGTCCGACGAGCTCCCGTTGAGCAGATTCACGTTCCACAGATTGTCGAGCGAATTGCTGCCTGCGGCGAGATTCAGGACGTTTGCCGTCCCTTCACCGAGATTGACCGACACTCCGGACACGGTGTTCAGAAGCGTGACCATATCGTCCGACGGGTTGAGATTGCCGGTAAAATCACTGCCGTTGAGGTTTTCGACGCCATTGATGCTGACCGAATTCACCCCATTGGCGAGGGACACCAGATCGTTTCCACCGCCCATGTCGATGACGATGCCGTCGACATTGTTCGTCAAGCTGACTGAATTGTCGCTAGAATTGCCGTTGATATGCTCGACGCCGGCCACGGCGAATGCAGCGAAGTTTCCGTTAAGGACGATCGTATCCTCGCCGCCGCCGAGGTCGATCGCGACGCCGTTGACGGCTGCGATCGCGCCGGTGACAGTCAAGGTGTCGTCGCTCGCGGTTCCGTGCACGTGGTTGACGTCGTAGATATTCACGAACGAGTTCGCGCCGGCGGCAAGATTCATCGTATTGTCGCCGTTGCCGAGGCTGATGTTCAGGCCCGTGACAATCGTCGACAAGGTGAGCACGTCGTTGACGCCGGGCGTCACGCCGAAATCGGACCCGCCGACTCCCTCGACACCGATCAGGCTGAGCGTGTTGGCGCCGCCCGCGAGATTGAGCTGATCATTGCCGCCCCCGAGGTCGACGACCAGTCCGTTGGCGGTCGTCGTGAGGTTGACGAACTCGTCGTTGCCGTTGCCGACAAGGTTTTCGACACCCGAGAGATTGAGCGTGTAGCCGTTACCGAAGGTTCCGTTGAGCAAGACGGTATCGCCCGTCCCGGCGCCCAGATTGATCCCGTGTCCGAAGATGTTGGATCCGACGCGAAGATAGTCGTCTCCGGCCGTTCCGATCACGGGTGCCGTGTTAGAGAACTGTTGCGCCGAGAGATCGATCGGACTGCCCGAAACTCCCGACGACAGCAGCACGATGGCGTCGCTGAACTGCAGCGCTTCGACATTGATCAGACTGTCGGTGCCGTCACGGTTCACAACATTGTCTTGAACCTGGATCGATCCCGCCGTCGTCACGGTGTATTGCGATTGCGTACCCGAGAAGATCGCCAAATCGGAGCCGGCGTCGCCGTCGATCGTATCGTTGCCGCCCTGGCCGGTAATGCCGTCGTTGCCGCCGCCTGCGTTGATCGTGTCGCCACTGCCGCCGCCGAAGAAGAACTCGTTATTCGAGCTGCCGAGCAACGTATCGACCTGGTTCGAACCCTGGACGCTGTTGACGCCTCCCGTGATGAAGTCTGCGCCGGCCGCACCGCTCACAATTCCCGTCGAAAGATCGACGGAAACTCCGCCCCCGCTCGCCTGAGAATACGAGACCCGCGTATTGCCGTTGCCGGTGATGGTGTCGTTACCGAGCAGGCCTTCGAACAGGTTGAAGGTGCCGAACGATCCGGCGGAGGTCACGCCGGTGAAGCCCGCGGCATTGTAGGTGTCGTTCAGGTTGCTGCCGGTCGCACTGTTGACGCCCACATAGCTGTCGGTGCCGATCGAGCTGCCACCTGCCGCGGTCCCAGCCTGCAGGTTGATCGTCACCGCATCGGTCGCGCTGGAATAGATGATGCGGGTGTTGCCGTTGCCGGTGATCCCATCGTTGCCAGCCAGGCCCTCGAACTGGTTAAAGTTGCCGTTGTTGCCGACATTGTTGGTTGCGCCGTTCTGGAAACCAACGGCGCCGAAATTCGTAGCCGTGAAGACATCGTTGAACGTGGTGCCCTGGGCACCCTCGATTCGGCGGAACATATCATTGCCGATCGAACCGTCACCGGTCGCGGTGCCTGCTGTGAAGTTGATGGTGACTGGGCCGGTGGAGAAGTAGATGTTATTGTAGCTGATGACATCGAAGCCACCGCGGCCGTCGATGAAGTCGTCACCGGCAAGTCCGGTGAAGGTCTCCGTGGCCGTGGTGATATCGCTGCCGCTGATGGTGTCGTTGAACATCGAGGCCATCACGGCGTTGACGCCGCTGAACGTATCGTTGCCCGTGGACAAGTCACCGCTTGCAGTACCCGCCAGCAGATCGACCGTCACCGCGCCGGTGGCGTTGGTGAATGCAACGCGCGTGTTGCCGTTACCGGTGATGCTGTCATTACCTCCCATGCCGATGAATTCGTTGAAGGTGAGGTTGGAACCGGCATTTTGGCTGCCCCCGCTGAAGCCAACGGCGTTGAAGACGTCGGCAGCGTTCGAGCCGCGCACGGACTCGACCGATCGCAGCGTGTCGGTGCCGACCGTCGCGGCGTCGCCTGTCACGGTTCCCGAGGCCAGCTGAACGTTGATCCCACCCACTGCGGCCGGATCGAGCGCGTAGTCCGCCCGGTCGAAGCCCGCCCGGCCGTCGATGAAGTCATCGCCGGCGCGGCCTTCGAACGTTTCCACTGTTCCTGGGCCATTGGCACTGCCGAGCAGTTGGTCGACAAATCCGGAGCCGACAACACCCGCAAAGCCCGAACCCACCAAGGTATCGGTACCGACCGAAGCATCTCCCGTCGCCGAGTGGGCCGTCAAATCGACGGTCACGCTGCCCGTTGCATTGGCATACGAGATGCGCGTCAGGAGCGCACCCAGGCTATTCGTTGCTCCCGTGATGCTGTCGTTCCCGCCGCGGCCTTCGAACTCGTTGAAGCCCACATTGGTCCCGGCAATACCGGTATCGCCCGCAAAGCCGGTCGCGTTGAACGTGTCGGCGTAGTCGCTGCCCACGATCCCCTCGACGTTCACCAGCGTGTCAGTGCCGACCCCTGGACCTGTCACGGAGCCTGCCGCGAGATTTGCGGTAATACCTCCCGTTGCAGCGACATAGTCGGCGCGGTCGAAGCCGAGGCCGCCGTCGAGCAGATCGTTGCCGTCGAGGCCCTTGAGGCGATCGTTGCCGCCGAGGCCGCTCAGGCTGTCGGCATAGGCGGTGCCGACCAGTGTATTTGCTCCGGCGTCGCCGGTGAGATTCACGCCCTGCCCCAGGATGAAGTCGGCAGCCGTGAGGTTCGACAGCGTCACGTTCAGCAGCGTGAGGGTGTCGCCATTGCCGAAGTTGATGACCGTGTTCGGCCCTTGTTGTGTGGCAAGCGCCTGAATGTCGGCAAGGGTCGAGACACCAGGGATCCCCGTGAGGTCGATCTTGTCGGCGTCCGTCTGCAGGAAGTCGCCGATGGTATCGGCGCCGCCGCCGGTAGCGTAGACAAAGGTGTCTGCACCGATGCCGCCGTTCAGGCCGTCGTTGCCGACACCACCGCCGAGCAAATCGTTGCCGCCGTTGCCGAACAGCTGGTCATTGCCACCAGAACCGGTGATCGTGTCGTTGAAGTTCGAGCCCGCAACGTTGGTCACCCCTCCAATGATGGTGTCATGACCTACCGAACTATCGCCGTCCACAGTACCGTTTGCGAGATTAACTGTCACGCCGCCGGTCGCATTGGCGAACAGCAGCTGCGTGCTGCCGTTGCCGGTGATGAGGTCGTTGCCGGCAAGACCCTGGAACGAATTGAAGCCGATGAAGCCGGTCGCGTCGTAAGTATCGGCGAAATTGCTGCCATAGACGCTGTTGACGCCCGTGAAGGTGTCATGCCCGACCGAGACGTCGCCCGTGACCGAGCCGGCGTTCAGGCTGACGGTGACCCCGCCGGTGGCGTTCGTGTAGAGCAGTCGTGTGTTGCCGTTGCCGGTGATGGCATCGTCGCCGCCGAGGCCCTCGAACTGGTTGAAGGTGCCGTTATTGCCGACATTGAGCGCACCGGCCTGGCCATAGCCCGTCGCCACATAGCTGTCGGCATAGCCCGTGCCCTGAATGCCCTCGATCGAACGCAGGGTGTCGGTGCCAATCGACCCGTCGCCGGTCGCCGTACCCGCCGCCATGTCGATCGCGACGCCACCCGTGACCGTGCTGAGGCTGTTGTAGATGGCAACGTCGAAGCCGGCGCGGCCGTCGATGTAGTCGTCGCCGCCAAGACCGGTGAAGTTGTTGTTGAAGCTGCTGCCCAGCAGGGTATCGGCGAAGGTCGAGCCTTGCACCGCATTGACGCCGGTGAAGCTGTCGGTCCCCTCGGTCGCACCCGTGGCGCTGCCGGCGACCGTGACCGCATTCGTGGTCCCGACGACGCTGGTCTCGAGGTCGACGCTGACACTCGAGGCCGCGATCTGGTAGTTCAGGCGGGTGGAGCCGTTGCCGATGATGGTGTCGTTGCCGCCGGCGCCGGCGAAGTCGTTGAAGGCGCCAGAGGAGCCGACATTGGTCGCCCCGGCCTGACCGAATCCGGTCGCGTCGAACGTGTCGTCGAAATTGGTGCCGCGGGCGGCCTCGACGTTGCGAATCGTGTCGGTGCCGACGGTCGCATCGCCGTTCACGGTGCCCGCGGCGAGGTGAACATAAATGCCCGACGTGGTCGTCGTGTCCGAATTGTAGGTGACCTGATCGTAGCCGCCGCGGCCGTCGATATAGTCGTCGCCGCCGCGACCCTCATAGGTCTCGTAGGTGAAGGCCGCATTGTCGCTGCCGTAGAACGTGTCGTTGGAGGCCGAACCCCAGATCGTCGAGACGTTGGAGAAGGTGTCGTGGCCGACGGAGGCATCGCCATCGGCGGTCCCTGCCCCGATATCGACGGTGACCGCGCTGGTCGCGCTCAGATAGGACAGTCGCGTTACCGCCTGCCCGAGGGCGTTGAGATCGCCGACGACGCTATCATCGCCGCCGCGCCCCTCAAACTCGCTCTGGCCGGCGGCTACGCCGGGCAGACCGGTTGAGCCTATAAACCCGGCCGCGTTGAACGTGTCGGCATAGTTGCTGCCGACCACGCCTTCGATGTTGACCAGCGTGTCCGTCCCGACGCCGGGTCCCGAGATGGTGCCGGCCGCAAGATTGGCGGAGATGCCTCCCGTTGCATCGCCGTAATCGGCGCGATCGAAGCCCTGGCCGCCATCGAGCTGGTCGTTGCCACCGAGGCCTTGCAGGACGTCGTTGCCGCCGAGACCGCTCAAATTGTCGGCATAGACCGTGCCGACCAGCGTGTTCGGATTGGCATCGCCGATCAGGTGAACGCCTGGCGCGAAGATGAAATCCGCAGCAGTCAGGTTCGATAGAGTCACGTTCTGCAGCGTCAGGCTGTCGCCATTGCCGAAATTGATGAACGTGTTCGGTCCCTGCTGCGAGGCGATCGCCTGCACGTCAGCGAGGTTGTAGATGTCTGCGCCCGAAAGGTCGATCTTGTCGGCTTGCGCATGCGAGAAGTCGCCGATGAAATCGGCACCGCCGCCGCTGACATAAACGAAGGTGTCGGCGCCACCGTTTCCGAGCAGATTGTCGGCGCCGCTGCGGCCCTTCAGCGTATCGTTGAAGCCAGATCCCGACACGCCGTTCACGCCGCCGGTGATGGTGTCATGCCCGACCGAAGCATCCCCATTGACGGTGCCGCTGGCGAGGTCGACAACGACGCCGCCGGTCGCATTGGCGAACAGCAGCTGCGTGCTGCCGTTGCCGGTGACGAGGTCGTTGCCGGCGAGGCCCTGGAAGGAATTGAAACCGACGAAGCCGGTCGCGTCGTAAGTATCGGCGAAATTGCCGCCATAGGCGCTGTTGACGCCCGTGAAGGTATCATGCCCGACCGACACGTCACCCGTGACCGAGCCGGCGTTCAGACTGACGGTGACGCCGCCCGTGGCATTCGTGTAGAGCAGTCGCGTGTTGCCGTTGCCGGTGATGGCATCATCGCCGCCGAGGCCCTCGAACTGGTTGAAGGTGCCGTTGTTGCCGATATTGAGCGCACCGGCCTGGCCATAACCCGTCGCCACATAGCTGTCGGCGTAGCCCGTGCCCTGAATGCCCTCGATCGAACGCAGCGTATCGGTTCCGATCGACGCGTCGCCGGTCGCCGTGCCCGCCGCCATGTCGACGCTCACGCCACCCGTGACCGTGCTGAGGCTGTTGTAGATCGCCGTGTCGAAGCCGGCGCGGCCGTCGATGTAATCGTCGCCGCCAAGACCGGTGAAGTTGTTGTTGAAGCTGCTTCCGAGCAGCGTATCGGCGAAGGTGGAGCCCTGCACCGCATTGACGCCGGTGAAGGTGTCGGTGCCCTCGGTCGCACCCGTGGCGCTGCCGGCAACCGTGACCGCATTCGTCGTCCCGACGACGCTGGTCTCGAGATCGACGCTGACGCTCGAGGCGGCGATCTGGTAGTTCAGGCGGGTGGAGCCGTTGCCGATGATTGTGTCGTTACCGCCGGCGCCGGCGAAGTCGTTGAAGGTGCCGGAGGAGCCGACGTTGGTCGCCCCGGCCTGACCGAATCCGGTCGCATCGAACGTGTCGTCGAAATTGGTGCCGCGGGCGGCCTCGACGTTGCGGATCGTGTCGGTGCCGACGGTCGCATCGCCGTTCACGGTGCCCGCGGCGAGGTGAACATAGATGCCCGACGTGGTCGTCGTGTCCGAATTGTAGGTGACCTGATCGTAGCCGCCACGGCCGTCGATATAGTCGTCACCGCCGCGACCTTCATAGGTCTCGTAGGTAAAGGCCGCATTGTCGCTGCCGTAGAACGTGTCGTTGGAAGCCGAACCCCAGATCGTCGAGACGTTGGAGAAGGTGTCGTGGCCGACGGAGGCATCGCCATCGGCGGTCCCTGCCCCGATATCGACGGTGACCGCGCTGGTCGCGCTCAGATAGGACAGTCGCGTTACCGCCTGCCCGAGGGCGTTGAGATCGCCGACGACGCTATCATCGCCGCTGCGGCCTTCGAACTCGCTCTGGCCGGCGGCTACTCCGGGCAGACCGGTCGAGCCGGTAAACCCGGCTGCGTTGAACGCGTCGGCATAGTTGCTGCCGACCACCCCTTCGATGTTGACCAGCGTGTCCGTCCCGACGCCGGGTCCCGAGACGGTGCCGGCCGCGAGGTTGACGGCGATGCCGCCGGTCGCATCGGTATAGATGGCGCGGTCGAAGCCGGAGCCGCCGTCGAGGAGATCGCTGCCGCCGAGGCCCTGGAGGCGGTCGTTGCCGCCGAGTCCGCTGATGGATTCGGCATTGGCGGTGCCGACGAGGTCGTTCGCGTTCTCGTCGCCGACGATCGGCGCGGCCGGCGTGCCGAACAGGAAATCGCTCGCCGTCAAGCTGCTCAGATTGACGTTCTGAAGCGTGAGGCCGTCACCCGAACTGAAGGTGATGACCGTGTTGGGGCCGCTCTGCACCGCGTGCGCTTGCAGGTCGGAGAGGCTAAAGATGCCGTAGACCCCGGTCAGATCGAGCTTGTCCTGGCCATGGACGAAGTCCTGGACGAAGTCGAAGCCGCCGCCGCTCGAATAGACGAAAGTGTCCGCACCGGCGCCACCGCTGAGGAAGTCGTTACCGGATCGACCATCCAGGGTGTCGTTGCCGTTGCTGCCGGAGAGACCATCGTTGCTCGCGCTGCCGACGATGGTGTCGTTGAAGTTGGACCCCAGAACGTTGAACACGCCACCGGTGATGATGTCGTGGCCGACCGAGCCGTCGCCATCGGCCGTGCCCGCGGTGAGGTTGATGCTCACACCGCCGGTCGCGTTGCCATACTGGATCTGCGTATTGCCATTGCCGGCAATGGTGTCGTTTCCGGCATTGCCCTGGAATGTGTTGAAGTTCGCGTTGGCGCCGGTGAAACCCGTTGCATCGTAAACGTCATCAAGACTGCTGCCCGTGGCGCTGTTGACGCCGGTGAACGTGTCGTGACCGGTCGAGCCGTCACCGGTTGCGGTGCCGTCCGCGAGATTGATGGTCACCCCGCCGGTCGCGTTGGCGAAAATCAGGCGCGTGTTGCCGTTACCGGTGATGACGTCGTCACCACTCAGCCCTTCGAACTGGTTGAAGGTCCCGTTGTTGCCGATATTGGCCCCACTCGCGCCGTAACCGGTCGCGTCGTAGGTGTCGTCGAAGTTGGTGCCCTGAATGCCTTCGATCGAACGAAGTGTATCCGTGCCGTTCGACGCATCGCCGGTGACGATGCCGGCCGCCATATCGACGGTGATGCTTCCCGTGATGAAGAAGATGTTGTTGTAGGACGAGACGTCGAAGCCGCCGCGGCCGTCGATATAATCGTTGCCGGCAAGGCCGGTGAATGTGTCGTTGGTCGCCCCGCCCAGCAGCGTGTCGTCGAACATCGATGCCTGAACGGCGTTGACGCCGCTGAATTGGTCGGTTCCGACGGATGAATCGCCGGTGGCAAAGCCCGTGACAAAGTCGACCTGGACGCCGCCCGTCGCGTTGTTGAAACCGAGCCGCGTGAAGCCGTTGCCAGTGATGAAGTCGTCGCCGCCATTGCCGGTGAACTCGTTGAACGTCCCGTTCGAGCCGGCATTGACGCTGCCCGAGCCGAAACCGGTGGCATTGTAGGTATCGGCGAAGTTGGTGCCGCGGATCGCCTCGATCCCGCGCAACGTATCCGTTCCGATGGTCGAATCGCCGGTGACAGATCCGGCGGCGAGATTGACCGTAATTCCAGTCGTGGTGTTCGGATCGACATTGTAGTCGACGCGGTCATAGCCACCGCGGCCGTCGATGTAGTCGTTGCCCGCAAAGCCCGAATACACCTCCGCGGTGAACATCGGATTGTTGCTGCCCAAAATGGTGTCGTTATACGCAGAGCCCCAGACGCCGTTGAAGCCGGACCCGACGAGCGTGTCGTGACCGACCGATGCATCACCCTGCGCATAGCCGGCGGCGAGATCCACCGTCACCGCCCCGGTGGCGCTGACATAGGAGACGCGCGTCAGCTCCGCACCCTGGCTGTTGGTGTTGCTGATGATGGTGTCGTCACCGCCTTTGCCTTCGAACTCGTTGTAGCCGACGGGGCTACCCGGGACATGGGCGTCGCCGGTGAAGCCCGCCGCGTTGAACGTATCGGCAAAGTCGCTGCCGATGGCAGCTTCGATGTTGACGAGGGTGTCTGTTCCCACGCCCGCGCCGGACGCCGTCCCGGCCGCGAGGTTGATCGTGACGCCGCCGGTTGCGTCGGTATAGACGGCGCGATCGAAGCCCGGGCCACCGTCGAGGATGTCGTCACCCGAGCCGCCGCCGAGATAGTCCTTGCCGGCGCCGCCAAAGAGGATGTCGTTTCCGTCACCAGCGCTGATGCGATCGTTGCCGTCCTGGCCGTCAATCAGATCGTTGCCTGCTCCGCCCGAAAGCAGGTCATCGCCGAGCGAGCCGAACAGGGCATTCCCGACCGGGGTCAGCACGGCATTCGAAACCTCCGTGTCCAGATTTTCGACAAAGCGGTCTGTGAGCTGATCAATCGATTGTTGATCCGAAAAATCGGTCGCAGCCAACTGGTCGGCGGCCGCGCCTTGAGCGACCTGACCGGCCTGCGCCAGTTCCGTGACGTTCGTGGCCCCCTGAATGCTGTCGTTCGCGGCAGCAACCACCTCGATAACCGTCGCGGCCGCCGCCGCGTCGACGCCGGAGGACGTGACGACGCTCTGAACCGTTTCTGAAGAGGCCAGATCGAAGACGGGCGCGCCGGGCCCACTCAGGGAGGCCGTAATGGCGGTTGCAATGGCCGTAATGACCGCGCCCGTCTCCACGCCGACGGCCGACACCTGGGCGACGGTGCTTTGGACCTGGATGGCTGCCGCGAGCACCGCCGTTGCCGTCGGATCGCCATTCACCGCAGCGGGCACCGGATCGTACGACAGCAGGTCAATGGGGTTGGCGGGATCAGAGGCGAGATCGACGTTGAACGCGGCCGCAATGGCGTTGATGGCTTGGTCCACCGTCAGCGGGTGCTCGTCGTTTGCCGTGCTATCGACCAGCGCAACGATCAATGTCGTCAGCGGAGTGATGACGGTGGAGCCCTCCGGCGCCCTCAGCACGCCGGCGACCTGCAATCCCGTCGAGATATCGACACCGCCGATACTCACGAGTGGACCGGAGCCGCCCGCCAACGTAAAGCTGCCGTCAGCCCGCGTCGTCGTGTACGCTTCGCCTGCGTCAAGTATTCCGTTGTTGTTCGCGTCAGCAAATACGGTGGCGCCGCCGATATAGCCGTCGATATCCAGCGCGTTGATCTCGTTGGCACCGGACGTCACGGTCAGCGAGAGCTGGGCCGAACTCACCGCCTGATGAACGCCGTCGTCGGAGACGGCGGTGACTTGCAGGGTGAACGGATCAGCGCTGCCGACGGCGTGGTTCGGGATCAGAATGACGTTCTGAATGGAGTCGCCCGTCACGAGCCAGACGCCGTCCCCGATCGCTGCGCCGTTCTGGACCGTAAAGCTCGACGGAACCCCGTCGATCTTCACCGACAAGGTGCTGCTCTGGTCGACCTTATCGGCGGCAATGTGAAGCGTGATGTTTCCGTCGGCGGCGCCCGATGAGTCCTGAACGCTTAGATTCGGCGCGTCCTGCGCGCCATGGATATCGAAGCTGATGTTCTTGGTCGTGCCGTCGACGGACGTGACGGTGAAAGTCTCCGTCCTGGTGTCGTTGGCGCCGAGATGCTGAATAGCGGCGTTATCGACCGAATAGGTGTAGTGGCCGTCGGCCAGCAGCGTCACCGTGCCGAAGTTACCTGGTGCCGTGATCTCGCCGGCCTGGAACGCGGCCTGGTTCTGGTCGGCATCGACGATGGACAGCTGCCCGGACGCTGTCAGCTGGCCGTCCTCGGTGACGTCGTGATCGCCAACAATGCCGATGGTCGCGCCGTCGTCCTCGCCGTGGATCGTGAACGTGACGTCCTTGGAGGTGCTGTCCTGAGAGGTGACCCTGAACGTATCGATCTTGGTTTCGCCGGCTCCGAGATATTGCGCGGCGTTGTTGGCGACGGTGTAGGTGTAGCTGCCGTTGGCCGAGAGGTTCAGCGTGCCGAGATTGCCCGGCCCTGTGAGCACGCCGGCCTGGAACGACGACTGGCCCGCATCCGGGTCGCTGACCGAGATGCTGCCCACGGCGGTCAGATTCCCGGCGTTGTTCGCCGCAAGGTCTTCCGTCACATCGGCGATGGTGGGATCGCCGATCGTCGCCGCGTGATTGCCGCCGGCCGGGCCATGAACCGTGAAGCTGACCTGCTTGGTGGTGCCATCGACAGCGGTCACGGTGAAGGTGTCGACCTTGACGGTGCCGGCCGCCAGATTATGTGCAGCGCTTTCGGCCACGACGTAGACATAGCCGCCGTCGCCCGACAGCAGCAGGAAGCCGAGATTGCCGGCAGCGGAGCCAACGGCCGGCTTGAACGCCGCTTCGCCCTGATCAACGTCTGTGATGCCGATGCTGCCGGACGCGGTGAGCACGAGCGCGGACGGATTGTCGTAGACGTCGTGAACCGTGGCTGTACCAATCACCGCGGCGTCATTGACGCCCTTGATGACGAAAGAGACCTGCTTGGCCGTGCCGTCGAACGACTTGATCGTGAAGGTTTCAACCTTGGTGTCGCCCGCACCGAGATATTGCACGGCGCTGTTGGCAACCGAATAGCTGTAGGTGCCGTTGGCATTCAGCGTCAGCGCGCCCAGATTGCCCTGTCCCGTGATCACGCCGGCTTGGAACGCGGACTGGTTCTGGTCGGCATCCGAGATCGAGATCGTGCCTGACACCGACAGCGTCGGCGTGCTCGCGTCTTCGGTGACGGTGGTGAAGGCAGGCGCGCCGATCACGGCGGCGTCGTTGGTGCCGTGAACCGTGAAGGAGACCTGCTTGGCCGTGCCGTCCAGCGCGCTGATCGTGAACGTCTCGACCCTGGTCTCGCCGGCGCCGAGATATTGAACGGCGCTGTTGGCGATCGAATAGGTGTAGCTGCCGTCGGCTTTCAGGGACAGGGTGCCGAAATTGCCCACCGCGGATACCACGGTCGTCTTGAACGCCGATTCGCCCTGATCGACGTCGGAGATCGCGATCGTCCCGGTGAGCTTCAGGGTCGGATTGCGGGAATCCTCGGTGACATCGGCAGCCGAGGGTGTGCCGATGATTGCGGCATCGTTGGCGCCCTGGATCGTGACGGTCGCCGTCGCCGTTGATGTCAGGCCGGCGCTGTTGGTTACGGTATAGGTGAAGGTCTCGCTCGCGGACTGGCCGGCGCGCAGCGACTGGAACGCCACGCCCGGCGTATAGGCGATGTTGTGGCCGTCGGCGGCGATGCTGACCGTCCCCAAAATTCCCTGCGTGTTGACGGAGGTGACGCGCAGCGTCCCGCTCGCGGGGTTGGTGTCATTGGCGAGCACGTTGATCGCGGTGGCGCCGGCATCCTCGCCGATCGTGACCACATCGGCATTGGCGACCGGTTTCTGCACGAGCGAAACCTGGAAGACGGCGTCGTTGTAGTCGGCGTCACCCGGCGCGGTGTAGGTGCCGTTGGACCTGCGCGTCGCGGCGGTGTCCTCCCAGGCGATGGTGCCGGTTGCGCCGTCGGCGGTGTCGCCGGCGAGCTTGGCTGCCGTCTGCTGGCTACCCGTGACCGAGGAGGCATAATCGACGCCGCCCGCGTTCTTGGAGGTCTCGGTGAACAACGCATTGGCGCCGGCGCCCCTGAGCAGGTCGGGCTTGCCGGCAACGTAAATGACGTTGCCGTTAGCATCGACATCGGCGACCGCCCAGGTGCCGTCCGGGAGCTTGATAACCTTGATGGCGCCGGAGAGATCGTCGGCATCGTTGCGGCCCGGCGCCGCGCCGTCCGGAATGAGGAAGAACTGGATCTTGCCGAGATCGGCGGTGTTTACCGCGAAGTCGACATAGGAGACACCGGGGGTGAGGGCGCCAGCCCCTTGCGAATCCGCATTTGCAAACAGAATTCCGCCGAGCCCTGTTGAGCTGTTGTACCAACCAAAGGTGTTGCGATAGGCCGCGGACTCCGAGACAAAACTGGCGCGCAAAATCGTCTGGTCGCTCATGGCGAGCCCCCCTTTAACGTTCTGATGCTCAAAAATTCGCCGTCAGCCCAACGGCGCGAGTTGGAAATGAAATGGTCTTGTTATGGTTGTATCGGGTATCGATTCGACGAGGCGTCGTTGCCCGACGTCGAACGGCGAAGTCCTGTCACGGAGCGACGAAGGACTTCTGATAATTGCAAATTGTTTCCATTGTTGCGTGACTGCGTCAAGACAGCACAGCTGCTAACCTTAAGCGCGGTGTGAATCGAACTGCGCAGCGGAGAAAGCGCGCGTCCCAGGTTTGCGATTGCGCCCGATTTCGGCAAACCAGGATATCGAAGCGTTGCCGAATTGCAGCACAATACGGGATGGAATGAAGCGATCGCCTTGCCTCCCCGGCTGGCCTTGACCAGATCGCTTAAGCTGCCGAGAAAATGGATTGCGACCGTTGATAGCGCGGCTGACCAATTCGCGCCGCGCCTGCCAACGCGAACTGCGTCACTCTGACGCGCCCAGATATCCCCGCAGATCGATATCGGGAGCCGAAAGCCGTCGCCGAGATCCGACTGACTCAAGCAAAGCAATGTCATCTCAATTCCTGGTGCGGCAAATATTCCTCCTCCATGGAATAGCGCCGGCACATCTGGACGCATGACCCGAATGGGTCATTCCGGTCCGGGCGCCGCCGCCTCCCGCAGCCATCCGCTAGACTTTCGTCAAGTGCGATTTTTCAGGAAAAACAGGCAAGGGGGCTTGCTTCGAGCCGCCTCCTCACGAAGCATCGCCGGTCAGGGAAACGCATTCCAGGGCCTCAAATGTCGGGGACTTGCATGCATGCAGCAGGGATGCATGCGGGCTCGCAACGAAATGCGTGGGGTTAGGCGGAGGGGGCCGCGCTTGAAATTCGACAAAATCGACGATGCCGAGCTGTCGAAGGTCCTCAATCGACTTGGCGAAGCCGCCGTGAATCCGGAAGCATGGCGCGACATCATGGATGACATCTGCAAGGCGGTGGGCGCGTCGGCGGCCCTACTCCTTCAAAGCGATATCCGGACCCCGGACGTTCCGCGCACGGCGTCGATTGCTGAGGCCACCGAGCTCTACTTCAGGAATAACTGGCACCTGAGGGACCCGCGCGCCAAGGCTTTTCCGCGCATGATGGCGGGCGAGGTCGTGACCGACCTCGATGTGATGACCCCGGAGCAGATTCGCGCCGATCCCATGTACAACGAGTTGCTGTTTCCATCCGGATATCGGTGGTTTGCCGGCATCGGCTTTTGGGCTGACAGCGCAGCGTGGGCATTGACGATCCAGCGAACCGGCCGCGAAGGCGCATTCGAGGCAGCCGACAAGCAACGGCTTGCCCAACTGGCGCCGCGCCTGACCGAGACGGCCACGCTCGCGACGGTCGTCGGCAGGGCCGCACTCACCGCGATGACCGATGTTCTGGACCGGGTCCGACAGCCCGCGTTGATCCTCAATCGGGAAGGAATGGTCCTGCGCACCAATGCGGCAGCCGAAGCTGGGTTCGACAACGAGATCCGCATCAGGGAGCGGCGCCTCATCCTTCGCGACAAGCATGCGATGACAAGGCTCGATCAGCTGATCAGCGCGGTGCGCTCCACGCCGGACGCCTCCGCCATCCCCGCCTCTCCGATCCTTATCCGCCGGACGACAAAGCCACCGGTCGTCTTGCGGATCCTGCCGGTGGACGGCGCGGCGCGCTCCGTCTTCCTCGGAGCCCGCGCCATGCTGATCCTGTCCAACCTCATCCCACGCCCGGCGCCGGACCCGGCGCTGATCGGCCAGGCCTTCGATCTCACCCCGGCGGAATCCCGCCTGGCCGCCCTGCTTGCAACCGGCGCATCGCTCGCCAGCGCTTCCGAGCACCTGCGCATCTCGCGCGAAACCGCCCGCAACCACCTCAAGTCGATCTTCTCGAAGACAGGCGCGCACCGCCAGACGGAGCTGGTCAGTCTTGTTTCTCAACTCGCTTGATTTGCATCGTCCAGCTCGGGACAGGGACCGAGGTCCTGAACCGCGCGTGGTATCAGCCATCATCCGCGGCAAACACGAACGCGCCAATTCCCTGCGAACAGGGAAAGTTTACAGGGAAAACGCCCACCGCAGGACCCGCCTTGGCAACGAGAGTTGGCGAGAAGTACCTTAAATTGCCAGAAATCCCGAGCGTCGCGGCCTCATCGGAGCAGGGAATTTTCGCTGGCGAATAGGGACTCGCGTGGCCATGAGCACGGAAATATATCCGGCGGACTTCAGTGGCGCGCCTCCCCTTGCGCCGCGCGAGCGGGATGACAATCAGGAGCTGCCTGAATGGGCGAATTGGCCGATCGGCCCAAGGTGAAGAACCGATCTCATTCATCTAATGATCGCAAGGAGGCATTTGCCTGAAAAATTTCGCGCCTTGGCGTGATCCCGGACCTGGCATAGCATTAGGGAGTTTCATGTCTCCGGGGAGGCGGCGTTTGTGATGCGCCTGCAAACGCTCTCGTTTCATGATTGGCTGGAGCACGCATTTGGACGCGAGGTTCGCTTTCAGCAAGCACCTTGGTACTTCGATCCCGAGCATGATTGGTGGGACCCGCCACCAGCAGAAGCCGTGTCTTATCTCACTCGGCTGTTTGAAGACCCGCAGACCGCGCTAGAGGGATTTGCCGACAGCCAAATCGCACAAGGCTTAACCTATCTTGTCAATACCAGCGCAAGCGGCGACAACAGATGGCTTTGTTCAACTGACGTGCCCATCAAAGATCGTGCCCGCTGCGTCACGTCCATCGCAGAACTCTTTGCCAAATTGTTCGAATCGCGGTGCACCTCCAGTTTGTCCCACCTGAGCGAAGCCGATGCCGGGACGCTAAACTGTGTCTGTTATATGTGGTGGGATGCATTTCCGTGCTTGGCTCTTGCCGACGATCCGCACCTGCCAACTCTCCACGATTGCGCGCTCCGCACGATGGAGCGCATCCTTCACCTCAACTCGATTGCCTGTCAGGAGAGCGCTCTGCACGGGCTCGGACACTGGCAACGCGGCTACAGTGACAAGGTGACCCCAATCATCGACCGCTTTTGCACGGTGCATGCTAAAGCTGACTTTCGGCTCTTGGCCTATGCTCAATCTGCCCGCTGCGGGTGCGTGCTGTGACCTTGGGGAAATGGCTCGATGCATGAGCAACACGGCGGAACGCAAGATGGCGACTGAACCGTACGATTCCCGTTGCTGAAACATTCCGCCTCACGCTGCGAAGAAACGCGATCCTTCACCTCCTGGTGATCTCTCAGAGCGGCTCGAGCTCTGCCGGAACTTTTCCGTGCCGATGTGTCAAAAGCCATATTCCGCCGATGCAATGGGCGCTGTTGCATTCCTGGCCGCCGTCGCTGCAGGCTTCGGCGACGCCGCGATGACATCCGCCTTCGGCCGTAATAATCCGTCTGCGAGGCCAAACACCTGGTACACCCGGTGGGATTGCTTATCCGCGAACCAGCAATTGATGACGGGATTCCGGCCGCCGGCCCATCCGAGCTCGCGCAGTCCCCGGCGAAACGCCTCCCAGGGGCGCCAGCCAACGGTGCCCCAGGCGTCCGGCTGGACGGGCACGCCCGCAGCCAGAGCAACAGACGGCTGCCGTCTGGGCGTGATCTTGACCAAATTCAGCAGCGTCGCTGCCACGATCATCATGAGGATCCCGCCAACGCTGAGCGTGATCTGCATCGCAAGCCCTTCCGATATGTCGAGCAGCGCCAGGAGGCTAGCGAGCGTCAGCAGGACGCCGAGGCAGAAGATTGGCAACGAGTGCTTGCCACAGAGGATGGCGCCGCGCATCACCGCACTCGTCAATGCTTGCCGATTGGGGGGTACGAACCATACCGCCACAACCGCTAGAGCCAAGAAATGCAATAGACGCAACGGAGCGAGATTGGATTTGTCTGGCGGGTAAGCCAATTTGGTCAGCCCCTGCGGGATCAACGCTTCCAACGGCTTGACCCTCCAGCTCAATGCGATGACGAGGCCGAAGATCAGATAGAGAGCGGCAGGCACGAGCACCGTGCGAGACGTTAGCCAGGGGCGCACTCTTTCGCCCTCGATTATCATCCACGCACCAAGAACCGCCAATAGCTGCCAGGCCAGTGGATTGAAAGCCCAATGGCCGCTCGGCCACGCCGGCATGGACCAGCCGAACATTTGCACCAGCGCATAAAGCGCCAGCGAGGCACCAAGCGTCACGTTCGGCATTCGGAGCAGCAACCACAGCAACGGCGCGAAAAAGAGGTGGAGAAGCACGAAGATCGGCAATACGTCGGTATTGACCGGACGGTATTGCAGGATCGCTGCGTGGGCGAGCGCCGAGCCCGGCTGGTCCAACAGAATCCGCGTATTGCTCTCATCAGCAAGACGGTCCCCGCCTGCGAGGTGAACCAAGATGGCGCAGGCGAGCGTCAGCAGCAGAAATGCGACATAGATGTCCCAACTTCGCCGCAGGGTCCGGCGGATCACGCTGGTCCACCCCTCGCAACTCCGCACTTTGCCGTAGGCCAGCGCGCAGGTCACTCCCGAGACGAACATGAACACTTCCGCGGCATCGCTGAAGCCGTAGTTCCGTAGCGTCAGCCAACTTCCAATGTTATTGGGAACATGATCAAGAAAGATGCACCAGAGCGCGATGCCGCGGCAGGCATCAATGCGAAGGTCGCGGCTGTTGACTTTGAGCTCCGGCAGAGCGCCCGCAAATAGCTTCGGGGATGCGGTCCGATCCTGCATTGGCTTGCCTCGTCCAGGGTACGCGCAGGCTTCGAGAGGAACGAGCGAGAGGAACTGAATGTAACAAAAAGCACGCTGCGGGGTTCTGACAGCACCGCAGTCCGGAATTGCTTCACACCCACCCGGCCACGACAGCAATTGCGACAATGATGATATCGCCGGGCTGCGCACAACCCTCTGGTGAGGTGGCTGACTGTCGTCATCATCGTGCAAGCGCCGCAGCCTGTAAATCGGCCGGAGGTCGGTACAGAGAGGTGCCTAGGTCCTATGACCAAGGTACCGTCCGTCCTGCGGGGCCCGCGAGCTGCGCGCTTCACGTAGTCAGCTCCCTTCTTACCTGAAGGCGAACCGCCGGCTTGAGACGAGATGGAAGATGGACGATTTCGAAGGTGGGTGTATGATTTTCTATTGATCTCCGGGCGGCCAGAAGACGGAGAGCTTTTTTATGAAGGTGCTTGTTGTTGACGATCACGCATTGATTCGGGCCGCGCTGCACGCTGTCCTCAAGCAACTAAAGCGAGAAGCCGTCATATTCGAAGCTTCGAGCGGCCGAGAGGCCATGCACATCGTCGAGGAGCATCCCGACATCAGCCTCATTTTGCTTGATATCAATTTGCCTGATCGCGACGGCTTCTCCGTCCTTTGCGAACTGCGCGATCGCTATGCGAGGACTGCTGTCGTCATTCTCTCGTCCTCCGATGATCAAGACACAGTCAGGCGCGCCTTCAAATTCGGCGCGCTGGGTTTCATTCCGAAAACCACGGAACGCGAGGTGATGCTCAAGGCTATTGAATTGGTGTTCTCCGGCGGAGTTTACATCCCGTTGGAGATACTGGAGAAGACAGCGGGCCCACGGCATGCAAACAAGCCAGTGGCGCCCGACTCGCTCAAGGGGCTCGGGTTGACCGATCGGCAGATTGAAGTGCTTGCGCTCCTGATGAAGGGGAAGAGCAACAAGGTCATTGCCACGATACTCAATATGGCAGTGCCTACGGTGAAGAATCACATCACGGTCGTTCTCAAGACGCTCGGCGTAGCGACGCGCACCGAGGCCATCATAAAGGTCGGAAAAATGGGCTGGGAGTGGCCGCCGAAATCTGGATCATGAAACTGCCCCAGCGTCTCTCCCACCATCGTGATCCCTAAACAGCTTGTGCATGACGGCGCGGAGCTGCATTGGGTCAACCGGCTTATGCAGCAAAACGTATCCTCTATCCTTGGCGTCCCGCAGTGGTTCAGCTGCTGTATCGCCGCTGATGAGAATGGCAGGAATTGACGAGCCAAACGCCGCATTGATTTGTTCAATTGCCCTGATTCCGGTCTTCCCGCGTGCGAGATGATAGTCCGAGATGATGAGGTCGGGGCGTTGTTCGCGCTCAGCAAGTCGAACCAGTGCGGCTTCGTCGGATCCGGCGGCAAGAACCGAACATCCCCATTTGCTGAGCAATCCGCCCGTTCCCTCCTGCACGATGGGAGTATCGGCAATAACAAGAATTGCCTTGCCGTCGACTGCAAAAGCACCGGGGTGTGGTAAGTCGGCGGGCGCTGCGGCTCTGACGCATTCGTCGACCTTCGGAACCAGGATCGTGAATCGCGAACCGCGACCCACAGTCGAAGCGAGCTCAATGGGATGGTTGAGAAGCAAGCGAAGCCTGTCGACAATGGCAAGGCCGAGTCCCAGGCCGCCGGACCGGTTCTGCTCCGGAGCAGGAACTTGAAAAAACTCGCCAAAAATATTCTGCTTTTGATCCTCGGGAATGCCGGGACCGGTATCGTATACTTCGATGCGCAGCATTTCACCGCGCCGACGGCATCCGACCAGGATCCCGCCGTGCAACGTATAGCGTACAGCATTGGACACCAGATTCAGGAGTATGCGTTCGAGCAGCATGGCGTCGCTCCGCACCCAGGCCTCACTTGGCCTGACGCGTAAGCGCAAGCCTTTTTCACGCGTCGCCTGATCAAACGCCGTCTCGCTTTTCTGCAACAGGCGCCCGATCGGGAATTCGGTAATGTAAGGGTTCAGCATCCCGGCATCGATTCTCGAAATGTCCAGCAGCGAATTGAACATTTCGTCCATTTCCTTGCGCGTTGCGTCGACCCGCTCGATCGTCCTCGCCCTCTCCCCCGGTTCGAGCGGCGTGCGCAGCTGGGCAACAAACAGCCCTAATGCATGTAACGGTTGCCGCAAATCATGGCTTGCCATGGCAAAAAAGCGTGATTTTGCGGCACTGGCGAGCTCCAGCTCTTGCGTTCGCTCTGCGACCTTCTGCTCGAGTTCGGCGCGCGCGCGGCGCAGACGCTCCTCCGCTTTCTTGCGTACCTCGACATCGGCGCTCAGCAACAAGCTTGGAACGGTAATGCTGATCAAGAACATCAACACCAGCAGGAACGATGCGTTAAGGTCCGTGGTTGTGAACGGGCCGCCGCCCGTGAGCGTGCCCCAGATCGTGATGCCCGCAAGCATCAGGGCGACCGTCGCGGTATCGCGAGGACCGCGGCGCAGCGCCGCCCACAACATTGGCAAGATCGCCAGAAAACCCAGTGGATCTCGGCCGGGCGTTTGCTCGATCAAAGGGCTGAAAGCAATGAGTCCAACAACCGCCGCTGTCGTGAGGACGCCGACCGTCTCCTGAAGCGCATGGCGTTCGAAGTCATGATAGCGGCTTGATGCCCAAAGCACGATAACGGGAGTAATGACCAGTGCGCCTGTCACATCTCCCAGCCACCAGGTGATCCACGCGTCGGCGAAACTCTTCTGTTCGATGTACCCGAAGATTGTCAGACTGGTCAGCCCAATGCTGGCGCTAATCGGCGTCGCGATGACGACGCAGATCACCGCAAACTTTGCGACAGAATCGGGGGTTGAAAACGTGTTACATCCGCTCGACCACCGATTAATGAGATAAGCGCCTACAACCGCTTCAAGAGCGTTACCGGCCGCAATCGCGATTGCGGTAGCAACCGAGCCCGCCGTCGTCGCATTTGCGATCAACGCTGCCGCAAAAATTGCTGGCCAGGTCTGATATCCCCCCAACAGCACCGCCGCCAGCGCGACACCTGTCGGCGGCCAAATTGGCGTTGAACTGGGATGAATGGACGCGAGAGCAAGCCCACCTTTGGCCAAGACGAGATAGATGGCGCCGATTGCGACCAGACTACCGACGTAGCTGACACCTCGGCTAGAATTTGTCGCGGGAGCTAATGATCGAGGATTGGACATCGTCCACGTCCTGGACTAGGCAAATGCTTCGTCTATCGAAACTGACTTTTGATCTCTGGATCTAAGATCGCTAGATGGATACGGGCAGATGCACTCAGGTCCAATTGATCACAGCAGTCTGCTGCGGACTAAGAGACGGCACGTGCGATCGAGCTGGCCGACTTGCTGTTCAATCCCCGCGGATTGCGTCAGAACCAGTGGGACGAACAGGGCACCGTTGCACCCCAAGGAATTCGCGCCATCTCGTGTTCACCCCGAACTTGGGGGAATGCATCGTACGACGAAGATAGGCGCTCCGAAAGCCGGATTTGGACCTGGACCATGTCGCTGTGTGCGACAAAGGCCTATCTCTCGTTGGAGTTTCGGGACTGAACCACTTGCACGATAGCTTGCTGCGGCGTGACGAGGAAGCGGAAGCTTCGCTCAGAAAATAGAAGCATCTCCATCACCGATGAGGCGACGAGTCCGTCGCGTCGGCCGTGGCGTTGCGATGGGCGGTGCAACTCTCCCTTGATCGAACAACCCTAAAGAAGCCTGTGATCGAGTGCCATCGTTCGACGATGCACGGCGGTCGTCATGTTTGAACGCTGCGTCCTTTGTTCGCTATCGCTGACAAAACGGCGCACTCACTTCACCGCATTCAAACATCTTTGAAAAAAGCAGCACTGGCGTGCTCACGCCGCCAGCCGGGCGGCAATTGATCACTAGCGTGGGCGCCCGCCTGATCCGAAGACGAATGCGCCGTACTACACGCCTTCGTCCGGATTGATCAAAGCGAATTGGCGGGCACACCGAACATTCGCCCGTATCCCGGCATGCCGGCGGCTGGGAGCCGCATCATCAACTGAGATTAGAGCCGTCGGGCGCCTGCTGAACGCCGCACACACCAGAGAAATACCGCACCATCGCGCTCCGTGGACCGCCTCGACCGCGCTCCACAATGTGGCAGGTGCTACAGTCCAAAGCCTCGGCCGATCTCCCGCATCAGCCTGAGCGCGGCGTCAGTATGGCGGCCATAGAACAGCGCGCGATCAAGCTGCGAGAAGATGCCCATTCCAAATAGCGCGATAGCAATGCCTCTAAGCATGGTTGCGGACCGGGTTTGAACGATGCTGCGAAAGTTCAAAACGGCCCCAGCTGCAGGATGGGGCAAAACAGCCAGGGCCGGCATTCCCATTCCAATGTGCCGCAATCGGCGGTAATCGGCACGCTCCCAGCTAGCCACAGGAAAGCTAATGAACCATTTCGCGTGTCCCGAATTCGGTGTGATGCGCGTTGCTGTTGCGCAAACCACAGCCCAACGCAAGACGAGCACCGCCCGTAATTATACGGATGCCGAACCAGAGCTGCGGTGGCGTCTCGTCCATCCTTCGGCTTCTTCAGGTTGATTTATGGCGATCCGATTTGGGACCGAGGACCCACGAGCCTCAAAGCCAGGATGGCGACCATTCTGCAAGACCAGGCGAGGTAGCGAAGTGTTGCGCCCGCGCCACATTTGGCTGTCAGACAAAATGAGAGTCGTAAAATATCCCGCGATGATTTCCGAAGCTTGTTCGCGCTCTATGCATGCGCAGACCGACCTGGCAAGCAGCACGATCGTGCACCTCGGCTGCTGAAGCTACTTACGTCCGCCCGAGACACTTCCGATGATCTCCTCGATCATTGGTCAGAGCGCATTGAGGCGCCTGGACCGGAAATTGTCGGCAGCGTGCTCAGTCCCTGCGCGCGTGGCGTGGCGGACGACAATGCAAATCACGACCATGCCAGCGCGTTTCTCCACGCCTTGCTCAAAGAGCTGGAACAGAGACAGCATTAGACTTCGTGGACTGGCCTACTCTCGCATGCGATTTCGCTGATGATGCTACGGCGCGCAGCCCGTGCCGCGTGATGCGCGGACTCTTTCGCTGTGCCAACGGCGGCAGCAGCAGTCCTCTTCCGCTCTGGGCCTGGCGCTGTCGTTTTCCGCTCTGCCTCAGCTCAGACGCGAGAACAGCACCGAAGATGGTGATCGCGCCGAGTCATCCGAAGCCGGTCGCGGGGGATATTGATGGAGGGCACGAAGTCGGGCGCCAGCGCCGGCGGCGCAGCAACCGCCGATTCGACGGAGCTATGCTCAAAAATCGTTATGTGCGCGGGGCGGATAAGGAAGACAAGCCGACGGCTTGGCCTCTTTTCCGTGTCAGCCGCGCTTCCGCTCGGGACGGATCAATTCCACGACCTCATGCTGGTCGCTGGGATCCGATTGCCCTTTTTGTTTCACGAGCTGCTCAAGCTCAAGAGCTTCTATGGCAAGTTCATCCGCCAAGCGCTTAAACAGCTCGCGCTTTTCTACGTCCGTTGCCCGCTGACTCATCAGGTCGAATTCTCTGGCGTCAGAGCGGAGCTTCTCTAATCGTCGCCTGAGGTCCTTCATGTTGTTTCGGCCCGGGGTTCTAGACTAGTGCTCGGCGCGAACAATAAGCCCGTTGTTCGGATCGCGCATGAGTCAACTACCGAAACGCGCTATTGGTTCTTCTTAATTGCCAATTAGTCGCTATTCACCGTGCGATATGTAGCCATCGCGCCGGTTGGACCAAGTCAGGGTCTTCGGCAGCAGATTCGGACGGTGCCGCCTGAGGAGCTGGACCGGCGTTTCGCGGACCGGCCCGGTCATCCCGTCCTAGCCGCCGCCGATCGATCCGGTGCCAGCGGTTGGCCACAGGCCGCAAGGCCCAGCCATCCGTGTCTGTTGGAACACGGCGCCGTCAACGTGCATGAATGTTCGAAACCGCACAGACCCGAGTTTTGCGCCGGACTAGGCTGTGACCGCTCCGAGCGCCGCCAACGCGCTCAGGGCCTGACGGCCTCGGCGTCTTGGTAGGGTGGATGTCGAGGCCGTTTTTATCGGGGCTGCGCTACGGCGGCTCCCTTTTTGCGACGCGGTATGGTGCCGGCTGCATCCTAGATATGAGGCAGGAGGTAAGTTCGGCAGATTTCAATCAAACGATGGTCGTTTATCGTGCGTACTGTCCTTCTTATTCTTGGGATATGGCTCCTGATCAACGTTCTGTTTGTTATGGTTGTCTTGCCCTCACGCAGGCCGATTCCCCCGCCGAAGCCGTCGGGGAGAACTGGTTCGCCGACACCCGATCAACAAGATCGCTCGTCGCCTGGAAGAGGATGAGCCACCATCGCTCCGGAGCTTTATTGTTTCGGTTGCGACAAGGGTTCTTTCCGTTCTCGTCCTTCCATTCGTTCAAGCGTGCGAGGCAGTCAGCGGACGCTTCGGAGGGGACCATGACATTCTCATCTTGGGTGCCGGCAAACGATCTTGGTGGCGCGGCCAAGACACTATTCTCCCTGGACGACGAAACGAGCGCCTCTGCTTCCACCAAGAACTACGCACCTGCGGATTTGCCGGTCAAAGATGTGGCGTACAGCAGTGACGCTGCCGGAATGGTCGGCTCCGCTGACCGCAGCGCGCTCGGTGCGCGCATCGAGAAGGTCGTCGGCTCTGCGAAGGACGGAAGCCGAATCGCTCTGAGTTATAAGCCAAGCGCGATCTCGGCCCATTTCAACATGCGGTCGCCATTGAGGAACGCCAGCACCGCCGGCTCCAGTGACGCGGGCGCGCCCGGTCCAACCAAAGCCGTCGCTGCCACCATGTCGCAGCGTTGATTGAAGGCGAGTGAGAGCGCGGCGTTGCGACTTCCTTCAAGACGATAGGCCCGACTGCGGCCGCGCATCGGACCGACGATGATCTCTCGGCCGGCACCGAGCGGCGTTGCCTTGCCAATCAGCGCCAGGTCGCCCATTTGCTCGAGATCGCCATCGTCAGCGACGCCGGTGGCGCAATTGCAGAAGCCGAGCTTGGCGCGAACGCAGAGCTGGACCTCGCCGCCGCAATCGTCGGCCTTGCAGCGGAACGCTTTTCCTTTGCCCCAGGGATCTGCGGCGAAAGGCCAGTCGGTTTCCGTCCACACCGGACGGACCTCGCCGGATGCCGCCGTTGCGCGCGCCGGTTCGCCGGATCGCAATATCCAGATCGCAGCGGCTGCGCACAGCAGCGCGGAGGCTGCGCTGATCGCAACGAATTTGGTTGTCAGCCGCATCCGTTAGATGTGGAGGAGAAAATCCTGACTGGTCAGTATATTCGCGGTTACATTGGTCAAGACAATTTCCATATCCGCCGACCCTTGATTCTGCGCTGTGGTCGAGTTGTTGACGTAGACAATCGTATTTGCGCCGCTCTGAATCCACCCGATACTGTGCGCGGCGACTTGGGCGCTCCCGCTTAGCAAGCCTTGGGCACTCGTCACCCCCGCGATCGCCGAGGTGTCGATGATGTCTGCACCATGAACGAAATCGCTGATCGTATCGTGATTTGCAATCGTCGAATCAGAAATCGCAGTGAAGACGAATTGGTCGCTTCCCGCTCCTCCTATTAACGTGTCGGCACCTCCTCGGCCCTGGATCACGTCATTTCCTGCTTGCCCATCCAGCGTGTTGCTGCCGGCATCGCCAAAAATGAAGTCAGCAAAGGATGACCCACGGACGGCATTCACGCCGGTGAAGGTATCTGTCCCGGTGCCGGCGAGGTCACCGGAGGCCGTCCCATGGGAGTTGCCGGCGGCTAGATCGACAGTCACCCCATCCAGCGCATTGTAGAATGCAATGCGCGTGTTGCCGTTGCCGGTAATGGCGTCATTGCCGTCCATTCCCTCGAACTCGTTGAGGGTGCCGAAGTCGCCGGCATTTGCACCTGAGGTGCCAAAGTTGGTTGCGACATATGTATCGTCGAAATTGGTCCCGCGGATCGCTTCAATAGATCGGAGGGTATCCGTTCCGATGGAAGCGTCGCCGGCCACCACGCCTGACGCCATATCGACTTGAATACCTGAAACCGAACCGTCATTGTTGTAGAACGCCCTGTCGAAGCCAGTTTTGCCGTCGATGAAGTCATTGCCGCCGCGACCGGCAAAATCTTCCGCTGTACCATTGGGATTGTTGGAGCCGGTGATGGTATCGGCGAATGAGGACCCTGACACCGAACTAACGCCCGAGAAGCTGTCGGTGCCTACCGACGCATCGCCGGTTACGGTACCCGACGCGCCGCTGGTGGTGCTGGTCCAGCTATTGAGGCCAAACGTGATCGTCACGGGACCGGTTGCATTGGTGTAGATCAAACGCGTGTTGCCGTTGCCGGTAATGGCATCGTCACCACCAAGTCCCTCGAACTGGTTGAAGCTGCCGTTGTTGCCGACGTTAAGAGCGCCTGCGAGGCCGTATCCCGTTGCCACATAGGTGTCGGCAAGGACGGTTCCCTGGATGGCTTCGATCGAACGCAGCGTGTCCGTACCGATCGAGGAGTCGCCCGTGGCCGTGCCGGACGCCATGTCAATGGTGACACTGCCGGTCGAAAGATAGATGTTGTTGTAGCTGGCGGTATCGAAGCCGCCGCGACCGTCAATCGTGTCGTTGCCGCCAAGCCCGGTAAATATCTCGTTGATGCCGCTTCCCGACAAGGAATCGGCGAACATCGTGCCCATGACGGCATTGACGCCCGTGAACGTATCGCTTCCGACCGAGACGTCCCCGGTAGCCGTGCCGGCTGCTATATCCACCACGACGCCTGCAGTCGCATTGTTGAATCCGAGGCGCGTGTTGCCGTTGCCGTTGATGATGTCGTTGCCGCCTTCGCCGGTGAACTCATTGAAGGTCCCGAGGGAGCCGGAGTTCGTGCTGGTGCTGCCAAATCCAACGGCGTTGTAGGTATCGGCAAAATTGGTGCCACGCGCCGCTTCGATCGACACAAGTGTATCAGAACCAACCGTGGCATCCCCCGTCAGGGTGCCTGCCGCGAGACTAACCGTGATACCTGACGTGGTGGTCGGATCGTTATTATAGTCGACGCGGTCGAAGCCGCCGCGGCCGTCGATCACGTCGTTGCCAGCGAACCCCGCAAATACCTCGATCGTACCGAATCCATTGTTGCTTCCGAAAAGAGTATCGGCGAACGAAGAGCCCCAGACGGCAAGAATTCCAGAGCCAACAAACGTGTCGTGACCAACGGATCCATCTCCATCCGCCGTTCCGGCTGCGATGTCGACAGTCACACCGGCAGTGGCGCCCACATAGGAAGCCCGCGTCAGAGCCGCGCCTAAAGGATTCACGTCACTCAGAATGGTGTCGTTGCCACCGCGGCCCTCGAACTCGTTGAACCCGATCGGCGTACCGGGCGTACCGGTGACCCCGGCGAAACCGGTCGCATTGAAGGTGTCCGCAAAATCACTGCCAACCACGGCTTCGATCGCAACGAGCGTATCGGTACCCACTCCCGGTCCGGATACCGTTCCCGCCGCAAGGTTCACGGAGATCCCGCCCGTGGCATCGGTGTAGACAGCGCGGTCAAAATCGGCCCCGCCATCGAGCAGATCGTTGCCGCCGAATCCCTGAAGCCGATCATTTCCGGCGAGGCCGGAAATTGCATCCGCTTGACTCGTTCCGAGCAGCACATCCGAGCCCGAGGTGCCGTTGGTGGCGTTGGGAAAGATGAAGTCGCTCTGCTGGAGGCTTGTTACACCTATCAGCGTCAGAGTATTCCCGCTTCCGACATCGATGATGGTGTTGCCGCCGCTCACCGTTGCCTTCGATTGAACATCTGCGAGCGTGAAGAAGCCTGACAACCCTGTCAGATCGATCGTGTCGCCTTGGGTACGGTTAAAGTCCGTGATGGTGTCTGCTCCGTCACCATCGGCGTAGACAAAGGTGTCGGCGCCGTTCCCGCCGGTCAAGGTATCGGCGCCACCGCGGCCGTCGATCCGATCATTGCCGTCCCTGCCGTCGAGGGCATTGGCATTGGCGTCGCCGAGAATGACGTCAGCGAAAGCTGAACCGCGGGCGGCATTCACGCCGGTGAACGTGTCTGTCCCGACACCTGCGAGGTCACCGGAGGCAGTCCCGTGGGAGTTGCCGGCGGCGAGGTCGACGGTCACCCCATCGAGAGCATTGTAGTATGCGATGCGGGTATTGCCGTTGCCGGTGATCGTGTCATTGCCGGCCATTCCCTCAAACTCGTTGAGGGTACCGAAATCGCCGACATTTGCGCCGGAGACGCCGAAATTGGTCGCGACATAAGTGTCGGCGAAGCCGGTTCCGCGGATCGCTTCGATGGATCGGAGGGTGTCCGTTCCGATAGCAGCGTCGCCGGTCACGACGCCCGAAGCCATATCGATTTGAATACCCGACGCCGAACCATCGTTGTTGTAGAAAGCCCTGTCGAAACCAGTTTTACCGTCGATGAAGTCATTGCCGCCGCGACCGGCAAATTCCTCCGAGGTGTTGTTTGGATTGTTCGAGCCGGTGATGGTGTCGGCAAATGACGACCCCGACACCGAGCCGACACCGGAGAAGGTGTCGGTGCCTACGGACCCATCACCGGTTACGGTACCCGACGCGCCGCTGGTGGTGCTGGTCCAGCCGTTGAGAGCGAAAGTGATCGTCACGGGGCCGGTTGCATTGGTGTAGATCAGACGAGTGTTGCCGTTGCCGGTGATGATGTCGTTACCGCCCATTCCCTCGAATTGATTGAAGGTGCCATTGTTGCCGACATTGGTATAAGGAAGGCCGGTCGCGGGATCGATAGCGCCGGTGACGCCGAAGTTAGTCGCGTCATAAGTGTCGGTAAAATTAGTGCCCTGAATGCCTTCGATTGAACGCAAGGTGTCGGTGCCGCTCGAGGCATCTCCGGTCACCGTTCCAGCGGCAAGGTGAACGCTGATCCACCCCGTCGTGAAGGTCAGGTTGGCATATTGCGCCGTGTCGAAGCCGCCTTTTCCGTCGATGAAATCATCGCCGGCAAGGCCCATGAAGTTCTCATTGGCGCCGCTTCCAGAAAAGGTGTCGGCAAACATCGAGCCCATGACGGCGTTGACGCCGGTGAATGTATCGGTACCCACGGAGGCATCGCCGGTTGCAGTGCCCGCGAGGAAATCGACAGTCACGCCGGCGGTTGATTGCGTATACTGGAGTCGGGTGTTGCCGTTGCCGATGATGCCATCGTTGCCGCCCATGCCTTCGAAATTGTTGAAGGTGCCGCTCGATCCGGCATTGGTGCTGGTGGCGCTGAAACCAGTGGCATCGTAAGTATCGGTGAAGTTGGTGCCGCGGACGGCTTCCACTGAACGCAGCGTATCGGTCCCGATTGTCGCGTCGCCAGTGACGGTACCGGCCGCAAGATTGACGGTTATGCCCGTGGTGGTGGTGGCGTCGTTGTTGTAGACGGCAAAATCGTAGCCGCCGCGGCCATCGATCAGATCGTTGCCGGCACGAGCGTCATATTGCTCGAACGTGCCGTTCGGATTGTCGCTGCCCCGCAGCGTGTCTCCAAATGCTGACCCAATGACCGCATTGGCATTGGTGAAGGTGTCGTTGCCGACTGATGCATCGCCGTTCGCCGTTCCCGCGGCGAAATCAACGACCACTGCCGCTGTCGCACTGACATAGGAAATGCGGGTCAGAATCTCGCCGGAAGGATTGACCGTGCCGGCGATGATGTCATCTCCCCCCATGCCTTCGAAGCCGTTGAAGCCAATTGGCGTGCCAGGCACCCCGGAATTGCCGCTGAAACCGACCGCCGAGTAGTGATCGGCAAAGTTGCTGCCCTGGATGGCTTCGATACCGACCAGAGTGTCGGTGCCGACACCCGGCCCCGTCACGGTTCCTGCCGTCAGATCGGCGGTGATGCCCCCGGTCGCGTCGACATAGACCGCTCGATCAACGCCCGACAAACCATTGAATGTGTCATTACCGCCGAAGCCTTGGAATGCATCGTTCCCGGCGGTCCCTGTCAGGGTGTTGTCGCCAGCATCGCCGAGAATGGCGCCGGGCACGCCGACAGAATAGACCACTGCGCCGCTTATTGCGGTGTTGCCGGCCGCATCGCTCACCCGTGCGGTCAGCGAGTTCGGGCCATTGTTGAGCGTGACCGTGGCGCTCCAGGTCCCGTTGGCCTGCACGATCGCGGTACCGATCGTCGTGCTGCCGTCCAGGATGGTGACGCTGGCGCCGGCATCGGCGACGCCCACCGTGCCGGTGATGATCTGGCTCGCCTGGTTGACGGGTCCGCCGGTGCTGGTGATGGCGACCGCGGGTGCCGTCGTGTCGAGCGTGAAGCTCAGGGCTGCGCTCGTCGAACTGTTGCCGGCGACATCGCTGAACTGCGCCGTGATCTGTTTGGTGCCATCGGCTCCGAGATCGCCGGCAGTCACCGTCAGATTAACGTTGCCTGCCGTCAGGTCGGCGGCCGTGATCACATGCGTGACCGGATGCGCCAGCGGCGCGCCGCCCAGCAACAGCCGCACCGTATCGCCAATGGCATCGGTCGGGTTCAGCGCCACCGTGAAGCTCGGCGAGGTCGCCGAGGTGATGTTGTCCGTGCTCGAGGAACCAGTATCCGAACCCGCCGTCAGATCTGGCGTGCCACCGGTCGGTGCCGTGGTGTCGAGGGTGAAGCTCAGCGAGGCCGAGCCGGTGTTGCCAAAAGTGTCGGTCTGGCTCGCGACGATGGTGTGCAATCCGTCGGCCAGCCCGCTCGGCGTAAACGACCAGCCCCCTTGCGCATCGGTGGTCGCCGTAGCGGTGCTGAGAACACCATCGATCGTCAGATGCACCACGGTGTTGGCGAGGCCGCTGCCGCTCAGCGCCGGGTTGGCGGTGACGTGATCGGTGGCGGAGGTGCCGGTGTCGGCGACCAGGGTCTCGGTCACGGTCGGGCCGGTGGTGCTGAGCGTATAGACCACCGCGCCGCTGGTCGCGGTATTTCCGGCCGCATCGCTGACCCGTGCGGTCAGGGAGTTGCCGCCCTGGTTCAGCGTGACCGTGGTGCTCCAGCTGCCGTTGGCCTGCACGACCGCGGTACCGATCGTCGTGGTGCCATCCAGGATGGTGACGCTGGCGCCGGCATCGGCGACGCCCACCGTGCCGGTGATGGTCTGGCTCGCCTGGTTGACGGGTCCGCCCGCGCTGGTGATGGCGACCGTCGGTGCCGTCGTGTCGAGCGTGAAGCTCAGCGCTGCGCTCGTCGAGCTATTGCCGGCGACATCGCTGAACCGCGCCGTCACCTGCTTGGCGCCATTGGCGCCGAGATCGCCGGCAGTCACCGTCAAGCTGACACTTCCGGCCGATATGTCGGCTGCCGTGATCACATACGTGACCGGATGCGCCAGCGGCGAGCCACCCAGCAACAGCTGCACCGTATCGCCGATGGCAGCCGCCGGGTTCAGCGCCACCGTGAAGCTTGGCGACGTCGCCGAAGTGAGGTTGTCGGTAGCCGAGGTACCGCTGTCCGAGCCCGCTGTCAGGTCCGGTGTACCGCCGGTCGGCGCCGTTGTGTCGAAGGTGAAGCTCAGCGACGCCGAGCCGATGTTGCCAAAGGTATCGGTCTGGCTTGCGACAATGGTGTGTAATCCGTCGGCCAGCCCGCTCGGCGTAAATGACCACGTCCCTTGCGCATCCGTGGTCGCCGTAGCGGTGCTGAGAACACCATCGATCGTCAGATGCACCACGGTGTTGGCGAGGCCGGTGCCGCTCAGCGCCGGATTGGTGGTGAGGTGATCGGTGGCGGAGGTGCCGGTGTCGGAGACCAGGGCCTCGGTCACGGTCGGGCCGGTGGTGCTGAGCGTGTAGACGACTGCGCCGCTGGTCGCGGTATTGCCGGCCGCATCGCTCACCCGAGCGGTCAGCGAGTTCAGGCCGTTGTTGAGTGCGATCGTGGTGCTCCAGGTCCCGTTCCCTTGCACGATGGCGGTGCCGATTGCGGTGCTGCCGTCCAGGATGGTGACGGTGGCGCCGGCATCGGCGACGCCCACCGTGCCGGTGATGGTCTGGCTGGCCTGGTTGACCGGCCCGCCCGCGCTGGTGATCGCGACGGTCGGCGCCGTCGTGTCGAGCGTGAAGTTTAGCGAGGCCGAGCCGGTGTTGCCAAAAGTGTCGATTTGGCTCGCGACGATGGTGTGCGGTCCGTCCGCGAGCCCGCTCGGCGTAAACGACCACGCCCCTTGCGCATCGGTGGTGGTCGTCGCCGCGATCGGGCTGCCGTCGACGGTGAAGTGCACCACGGTGTTGGCGAGGCCGCTGCCGCTCAACGCCGGGTTGGCGGTGACGTGGTCGGTGGCCGAAGCGCCGGTGTCGGCGACCAGGGCCTCGGTCACGGTCGGGCCGGTGGTGCTGAGCGTGTAGACCACCGCGCCGCTGGTCGCGATGTTGCCGGCCGCATCGCTCACCCGGGCGGTCAGGGAGTTGCCACCCTGGTTCAGCGTGACCGTTGTGCTCCAGCTGCCGTTGCCCTGCACGATGGCGGTGCCGATCGCGGTGCTGCCGTCCAGGATGGTGACGGTGGCGCCGGCATCGGCGACGCCGACCGTGCCGGTGATGGTCTGGCTGGCCTGGTTGACGGGTCCGCCCGCGCTGGTGATGGCGACCGCGGGTGCCGTGGTGTCGAGGGTGAAGCTCAGCGATGCGCTGCCGGTGTTGCCAAAAGTGTCGGTCTGGCTTGCGACAATGGTGTGTAATCCGTCGGCCAGCCCGCTCGGCGTAAACGACCAGGCGCCTTGCGCATCCGTGGTCGCCGTAGCGGTGCTGAGAACACCATCGATCGTCAGATGCACCACGGTGTTGGCGAGGCCGCTGCCGCTCAGCGCCGGGTTGGCGGTGACGTGGTCGGTGGCCGACGTGCCGGTGTCGGCGACCAGGGTCTCGGTCACCGTCGGACCGGTGGTGCTGAGCGTGTAGACCACGGCGCCGCTGGTCGCGGTGTTGCCGGCCGCATCGCTCACCCGTGCGGTCAGGGAGTTACCGCCCTGGTTCAGCGTGACCGTGGTGCTCCAGCTGCCGTTGCCCTGCATGATGGCGGTGCCGATCGTCGTGCTGCCGTCCAGGATGGTGACGGTGGCGCCGGCATCGGCGACGCCCACCGTGCCGGTGATGGTCTGGCTGGCCTGGTTGACCGGTCCGCCCGCGCTGGTGATCGCGACCGCGGGTGCCGTCGTGTCGAACGTGAAGCTCAGCGAGGCCGAGCCGGTGTTGCCAAAAGTGTCGGTTTGGCTCGCGACGATGGTGTGTGATCCGTCGGCCAGCCCGGTCGGCGTAAACGACCAGCCCCCTTGCGCATCGGTGGTCACGGTCGCCGCGATCGGGCTGCCGTCGATGGTGAAGTGCACCACGGTGTTGGCGAGGCCGGTGCCGCTCAGCGCTGGGTTGGCGGTGACGTGATCGGTGGCCGACGTGCCGGTGTCGGCGACCAGGGTCTCGGTCACGGTCGGACCGGTGGTGCTGAGCGTGTAGACCACGGCGCCGCTGGTCGCGGTATTGCCGGCCGCATCGCTCACCCGAGCGGTCAGCGAGTTCAGGCCGTTGTTGAGCGTGACCGTGGCGCTCCAGGTCCCGTTGCCCTGCACGATGGCGGTGCCGATTGCGGTGTTGCCGTCCAGGATGGTGACGGTGGCGCCGGCATCGGCGACGCCCACCGTGCCGGTGATGGTCTGGCTCGCCTGGTTGACGGGTCCGCCCGCGCTGGTGATCGCGACCGCGGGTGCCGTGGTGTCGAGCGTGAAGTTTAGCGAGGCCGAGCCGGTGTTGCCAAAAGTGTCGGTCTGGCTCGCCACGATGGTGTGTAATCCGTCAGTCAGCCCGCTCGGCGTAAACGACCACGTCCCTTGCGCATCGGTGGTCACGGTCGCCGCGATTGGGCTGCCGTCGATGGTGAAGTGCACCACGGTGTTGGCGAGGCCGGTGCCATTTACTGTCGGGTTGGCGGTGACGTGGTCGGTGGCCGAAGCGCCGGTGTCGGCAACCAGGGCCTCGGTCACCGTCGGACCTGTCGTGCTGAGCGTGTAGACCACCGCGCCGCTGGTCGCGACGTTGCCGGCCGCGTCGCTGACCCGTGCCGTCAGGGAGTTCGGGCCGTTGCTGAGCGTGAGCGTGGTACTCCAGCTGCCGTTGCCCTGCACGATGGCGGTGCCGATTGCGGTGGCATTATCCAGAATGGTGACGGTGGCGCCGGCATCGGCGACGCCCACCGCGCCGGTGATGGTCTGGCTGGCCTGGTTGGTCGAACCGCCGGTGCTGGTGATCGCGACCGCGGGTGCCGTCGTGTCGAGGGTGAAGCTCAGCGAGGCCGAGCCGGTGTTGCCGAAGATGTCAGTCTGGCTTGCGACGATGGTGTGTAATCCGTCGGCCAGCCCGCCCGGCGTAAACGACCAGGCGCCTTGTGCATCGGCGGTGGTCGTCGTCGCGATCGGGCTGCCGTCGATGGTGAAGTGCACCACGGTGTTGGCAAGGCCGGTGCCGCTCAGCGCCGGGTTGGTGGTGAGGTGGTCGGTGGCCG
>NZ_FMAI01000004.1:227475-443425 GCF_900094605.1 Bradyrhizobium shewense
GTGGTGCTCCAGCTGCCGTTGCCCTGCACGATGGCGGTGCCGATCGTCGTGGCGCCATCCAGGATGGTGACGGTGGCGCCGGCATCGGCGACGCCGACCGTGCCGGTGATGGTCTGGCTCGCCTGGTTGACGGGTCCGCCCGCGCTGGTGATCGCGACCGCGGGTGCCGTCGTGTCGAGCGTGAAAACAACGGGCACGCTCGTTGTAACGTTGGCGCTAGGGTCCAAAGCCACGATGCTGTGGTCGCCATCACCAGCCAGTGTGACCGTCAGGCTCCAAACGCCGCCGGAGCCAACGGTAACGGTTCCAATCTGCGTCGTAACACCATTGTATGTGTCGTACAGCGTCACCGCGCTTCCAACGAAGGACGGATCAACTGTTCCGCTGATTGTTTGATTTCCTTGGTTGGTTGGACCGCCTGCGCTGCTGATAAGGACAGGTCCGAATGAAGCCACAACAACAGCTTGCGATGGGTCCAAAGTGGGGACGAGCGGTTTCGAGGCGGAGGCAGAAGTCCCCGCGATGGAAGCGAGGGTCACAACAACCGGAGTGATCGATCCCCCACCAGCTTGGCCTTTTATGTCGTCCCCAATAACGGTGGTTGGAGCTTCAGTGGGTGATGGTGGGGGGCTCCCGGCGAACTTCTGCAGCGACTTTGTGTCGACGTCTCCTCGCTTGCCGTCGCTAGGTGCCGGAGTGTCTGGAGCGATCTGTTTCCCGATATCGTAGGTCGTTAACACCTGTTGAAAAGCGTTGAACTCCTGCGCAACTTGCCCTGGGGTCTTGCTGACGGCTTGGGTGATCACCTCAAAATTCGCGGTTGGCGTGATGGTTAGCGATGGACCGTCGCTGGTCACTATCCCGATCGGATCCCCCGCAGTACAAACGCCTTGAAGCAAGTTCGTCGCTGGAACGCATTTGAAGACTTGTACGGAATGAACTCGGCCGTCTTGCTGATCAGCGACAGAGACCGAGACTTTCCCATCCACAGCATCGACGCTGAGAAGGACGGCAGTACCGCGAATTCCAATCGCGGCAGTAGGCGTCGCGACCTGCATGTCGCCGGTTTTCGCGACCTGCCCAGCGACGAAACTGGCGGCACCCTGGATGAGAGTGAACATCGAATGGTTCGTGCCACTCGTCAGACTGACTAAGGTGCCACTCGCACTACTCTGCCCCTCATACCCCAATTCGTTCAACATGAACCGAGCATTGGCGCTCAGGTTGAACGTGGTGCCGTCGATAAGGACGAGACCAATGGTAGAGCCGCTTCCAGTTTGCACGACATCGTTCTGATAAACGACATCCCCATTATTCGCCTCGATCGTAACGCCGTTGCGAACGATGCTGGCGCTTCCCGTTACGGTCGCGACACGGCCAATCACCTTTCCAGCAGCGGCATTACCTCCGGCTTGCGCAAAGGTTTGATAACCGGTGAGGGCTTCGACCACTCTCGCGTCGAGCAGCGCGCCGTCCGAGGAGCTGAGCGGCAAACGCTTCTCACCGAGAAAGTAATTGGGGATCGTGATCCGATGGTCAGAATCGGAAATGATGAGATCATGACCTGAACGTGCATAGTCCCCTGAGAACAGGAGATGCGCGTCCGAAATGATGAGTGCGCGAGCTGGGGCAGGCTTAGGGAAACTAAAGGACGCCCCAGCCATCTCAGACGTTTGGTTCAATGGGGTAGTCAAACCAGCGCCCCGCCCATAAATTTGCAAATTAAATAATTAAATGCTAATAACACCTCGTAAATTGAATTAAAAGAGATTTTTGATCTGGGCTAGAACGCTGAAAGCCTGCGGTGGTTTGGCCCGTGATAATCACGCTGGACCGAGTGTCCGTGGCTGACGATCCGAGACGACACGCGCTGGGTCCATTCGCATGGTGCAATCAAGAGGGCTTCATCGCCTGGATCTGTTGGAAGTGCGCCGTCAGCTGGTGCGCGCGCGCAATCGGCACTCCAGTGACAGGAGCATTGTGAGGCGCATCAACGGTCTGCTATGTCGAATTTATCACTTGGATGCGATCGACCCCCAAAGAGATCGGCGAATCCGCAAAGCCATTCAAGTTGTGCTGCGAGATACATCCAAGGACTAGTTGACCAAAGTCCCGCGCCCCGCCCCTTTATCATCCGCGATTGCTCGGCTGCGTTCACTCGCCACGCGTATCCTGCCACATCTCGGCCAGTGGACAATTGCGACAGACCGCGGGTTGACCGCTGCTTGCAGTTTTTACCGTTTGTCGCTGGGCGGTTGATCGCACGTCTTTTGGAGAGCGTTCACCGCCACGGCCATCTGAAGCGATAGCTGGTCCATGGCCGATCCTTCTTCAGCCAGGCGCTTCTCAATGTACTGCTGCTCAACGTCGGTCAACGCAGTTTCCAGCAGGCGCAAATACCGCTCAACATTCTTCCTATGGGTCTGCAAACGGACAATCGTTTCGTCGCTCATGTTCTATCCAAATAAGCAGCGGCGCAATATTGCAAAATAGCTCTGAAAAGCCGCTTCAAAAAACAAAAATATAATAACAGATTTAAAATGGCAGAAAAATTAATGCAGATCAAGTCTCAGTCTCGCGGTGAATTGCTTACAGTAGTCGGCATGCAGCTGCTCCCTGGGGTCCTTGCCCTCCTTGGCAGCCTTGGCGGAACGGGCTATTGGCCTCGATGGATTCGTTCCAGTAGCCGACGCGCGTGAAGATGTGCGAGGGCATATGCAAAGCGTGCGGCGCCACCGGCGCGATCTCGGAATAGCGCTTAGCAGCGTCGAGACCTTGTTCTGCGATCCCCGGACAGTCGTAGAGATGAGGTAATGCGCCACGCCGGGGTGGCGCGGCTGTCGCTTGAAGATCGGCTCCAGGATGGCAGCGCCCTTGAGCTGGTTGGCATAGTCTTGTCATTTGGTGACGCCGTGACGTTCAGCGTGATGGCGTAGGCGATCTGCGCCTCGTCGTCGTCGGGATAGCGCGCGGCGACGGCTTTGGTTGCCTTGGGATAGGCCTGCGCACGCTGGTCAAACGTCGTCGCTTCGTCGCCCGAATAAAAGGCCAGCAGCGCGTCGATATAGTCGCGCTCGCGTTGCCTCTTGGCGCCGAGTGCCCTGGCCTTCTGCAGCGCGGCGAGGCCCTCGGTGAGGATCTCCTTCGGCGCGGGAAAATGCGGATTGTACAATGGGCTGACGGCAATGCCCCAATAGGCGATCGCGCATTCCGGATCGGCCTGCAACGCCTCCTCGAAAATCACCTTCGCGGGCCGGTACCAGAACGAATGCTGATAGCGCATCCCGCGGTCAAAGCGCCGTTGTGCCACCTCGTTGCAGGAGGTCTGGAAGTGAACCTTGCCAAACTGCTCGTCGGTCCCGTCTTCCGCGCGGGCGGCAGGCGTGGCGGAGATCGAGTCCAAGGTAGCGAAAGTGAGAAGAGAGACGGTTCTCAAGGCGAGCGCGCGCATCGGCCCCTCCGTTTCTGTTCAGAACAAATTTGGTCGGATTGCGCTGATAAAAGTTGTGGCGCCGAAGTTCGTAGTGCTGAAATGGGCGATGGCAATTGCCGTTGTTGAAAGGATCTGCCCATTCGTGATGCGAGTCCATAGGAGGATTAGCGTTAGGGAGGCACGTCTGTCAGACTCCACCGCCCGCCAATGAAAATCCTGACGGATAGCGAAGCTAGCCCGCCATTCCACCCCACACCGATTTCCCGCCGGAATACTGGCAGGCGCTCCTCGACGATCCACGCTTCGGCCCGTCGGGCAAACTCTAGATGGCACCCGTAAATTTCCCAATGTCGCCTGCCTCGGGCCGGCGGCAACATGACAACATGAAAGCATCGAAGCCGAAGGAGTGGAGCGACCTCGAACGCAGGAAGCTTTCGGCAATGAGCCGCCGGCGGTACGGCGCGGCGGAGATTGCCGCGGCCCTTCGCCGGCATGTCGGCTCAGTCAAGCGGATGGCGCGAGAAATGGGGTTACTTCTGAGAAAATGACGATCGGACGAATTTCATCGATCTATTGCAAGACAGAACGCCTGTCCGCGTTCGACCGATGCCGCACCTAATCGGCAGCCAGAATTCAGGACCGCACCGTTGGTAGTCGAGCTTAGCTCGGCTGGCCACGCCGCTCCATCTGTGGCAAGCTCGATTTTATTCAACGAGCTCAACAGGTATCTCGCCACCCGACATCGGGTTCCGTAGAGGCCAGCAGTTGAACCCAGTCTTTCGGTTCGGCGCGCATGGACAGCGACTTCCAGGCGTTATTGGAGGACGACGACCGCATCTTTTGCCGGGCATCGCGCCAGGGCTCCGATGGTGGCCGCAAAACTGTGCTGGCCGTGCTTCCCGCCGAGCATGCCCCATCAACGAGCCGGGATCGCCTGGCTCACGAATATGCACTAAAGGACGAGCTCGACAGCGCGTGGGCCTTGCGGCCGCTCGAACTTGTCAGTGAGGGCGGCCGGCCCGTGCTGCTGCTCGAGGATCCCGGCGGCGAGCCGCTGGAGTGCCAGCTCCAAGCGCCTATGCAGGTTGGAACATTCCTGCATCTCGCCGTCCACATCACGGCGGCTCTTGGCAAGGTCCATCAGCGTGGGCTCGTGCACAAAGACATCAAGCCGCACAACATCATCGTGAATCGCGCGACCGGCGAAGTCAGACTCACGGGTTTCGGCATTGCCTCGCGACTCCCGCGCGAGCGCCAATCACCCGAACCGCCTGAAACCATCGCCGGCACCCTCGCCTATATGGCACCCGAGCAGACCGGACGAATGAACCGCTCGATCGACGCGCGCAGTGATCTATACGCGCTGGGCGTCACCTTCTATCAGATGCTCGCCGGCGCGCCCCCGTTTACCGCAGCCGATCCGATGGAATGGGTGCACTGCCATATCGCCAGGAGGCCTGTGCCACCCGCCCAGCGTCGGAAGCAAGTGCCCAATCTCCTTTCGGCCATCATCATGAAGCTGCTCGCCAAGACCGCCGAGGAGCGCTATCAGACCGCGGCCGGTCTGGAGAGCGATCTCCGGCGCTGCCTCGCCGCCTGGGAGGCTCGGCAGGGGATCGACGACTTCCCCCTGGGCGAGCGCGACATCCCGGACCGGCTGCTCATCCCCGAGACGCTCTATGGGCGCGCGCGAGACATCGAAGTCTTGCTCGCGGCCTTCGACCGTATGGTCCAGAGCGGCACGCCTGAGTTGGTGTTGGTCTCGGGATACGCCGGCATCGGCAAGTCAGCTGTCGTCAACGAGCTGCACAAGGTGCTGGTGCCCTCGCGCGGCCTGTTCGCCGACGGCAAATTCGACCAATACAAACGCGACATTCCCTATGCCACACTGGCGCAGGCGTTCCGCAGCCTGCTCCGGGGCCTTCTGGCGAAGAGTGAGGTCGAGCTGGCGCCCTGGCGCGATGCCCTGCACAAGGCGTTAGGCCCGAACGGCGGGCTTTTGGTGGACCTCGTCCCCGAGCTGAGGCTCATCATCGGCGAGCCGCCTCGGGTACCCGACCTGGCTCTGCAGGATGCGCAAAGGCGCTTCCACCAAGTGGTGCGGCACTTCATCGGCGTGTTCGCGCGACCGGAGCATCCACTGGCGCTATTCCTCGACGACCTGCAATGGCTAGACTCGGCGACGCTGGACCTGCTCGAGGATCTGCTGACTCAGGCGGATGTGAGCCATCTGCTGATGATCGGCGCTTACCGCGATAACGAGCTCGACGCCGCGCATCCTCTGCGGCGCAAGATCGCCGCCATCAAGAATTGCAGCGGCATCGTTGAGGAGATCGCGCTAGCGCCGCTTGCCACCGAGCACGTCGGGCAGCTGATCGCCGACTCGTTGCGTTGCGCGCCGAGTTATGCCGCGTCCCTGGTGCAGATAGTGCAGGAGAAAGCGGGCGGCAATCCGTTCTTCGCCATCCAGTTTCTTTACGAGCTCGTCGAGGAGCGTTTGCTTGCGTTCGATCATACGTCGTCGTGCTGGACGTGGGATCTCGATCTCATTCGCGCCAAGGGCTATACCGACAATGTGGTGGACCTCATGGTCGGCAAACTCGCGCGCCTTCCGGCCGACACGCAGGCAGCGTTGCAGCAGCTCGCCTGTCTCGGTAACACCGCCACGATCACGCTGTTGGCCCTTGTTCTGGGAAGATCGGCGGCTGAAGTCGACGCAGCGCTGTGGGAAGCCGCGCACGAGGAGCTGGTCGAGCGACGGCAAGGCTATTACAGATTCACCCACGACCGGGTGCAGGAAGCCGCCTATTCAAGCAAACCGGAAGCCGAGCGTGCGGAAGCCCATCTCGCCATCGGCCGGCTGCTCGTGGCGAATACTCCCACAGAACAGCACGGGGACGTGATCTTCGACATTGTCAATCAGCTCAACCGCGGCGTTGCGTTGATCACCTCACGAGACGAACAAGCGAAGCTGACCGAGCTCAACCTGCTCGCAGCCAAGCGCGCCAAAGCGTCCACCGCCTACGACTCGGCACTGACTTATCTCAATGCCGGCGCGGCACTGTTGCTGGAGGATTGCTGGGAGAGCAGGCATGAACTTGCCTTCTCGCTGGAGATCAACCGGGCAGAATGCGAGTTTCTGACCGGCGCGCTGGCGGAAGCGGAGCGACGCCTGATGGCTCTCTCAGCCCGCGCGGCCGGCCCTGTCGAGTTAGCCACGGTCTCATGCCTGCGTATCGACCTGTACACGAGGCTCGATCGGAGTAGCGATGCAATTGCTGTTGCTCTCGATTACCTCCGCCACCTGACCATCGACTGGCCAGCCCATCCGACGGAGCAGGAGGCGCGAGGTGAATACGACCGCGTCCGGTCCCAACTTGGCGGGCGCCGCATCGAAGCTCTGATCGAACTGCCCTTGATGAGTGATCCGGTGTCTCTCGCGACTCTGGGCGTGCTGACCAGGCTGCTGCCGCCTGCACTATTCACGGATTTGAATCTCTTTTCCTTGACCGTTTGTCGAGCGGTTAATCTCAGCCTTGAGCACGGAAACTGCGATGCCTCGTGCGTTGCCTATATGAGGCTTGGCATGATTGCCGGTCCTCGCTTCGGCGACTACGAGGCGGGATTTGGATTTGGTCTGCTCGGATATGAATTGGTCGAACGGCGCGGATTGACGCGACTTCATGCGCAGACCTATATGCTCTTCGGAGCGCACCTCGCGCCATGGACGCGACATGTCCGGAGTGCGCGTGATTCGCTGCTTCGGGCTTTCGACGTCGCAAACAAAACCGGCGATCTCACGTTCGCCGCGTACGCCCGCGTCAATCTGAATTCGAATCTGCTCGCGGCTGGTGACCCGCTCGCCGAGGTGCAACGCGAAGTCGAGAGTGGCCTCGCGTTTGCGAAAACGGCACAGTTCGGGCTGGTCGTTGACGTTGTCGTCAGCCAACTGCAGCTCATCCGGACCCTGCGGGGGCTGACGTCGAAATTCGGCTCCTTCGACGATGAGCAGTTTGAAGAGCTTGAGGCGGAGCGCCGGTTCGCCGAGAATGCCAACCTCATGCGAGCGGACTGCTGGTATTGGATCCGAAAGCAGCAGGCGCGCTTTTTTGCAGGCGACTACGCGGCTGCGATTGAGGCGTCACAAAGGGCGCAGCGGCTGCTGTGGACGTCTATATCGCAGCTCGAAACTGCCGAATACGAATTCTATGGTGCATTGTCCCTCGCGATGGCCTGCGCCTCCGCCGCGCCTGCCCAGCACCGGGAGTACCTCGCGGCACTGGCGGCGCACCGGCGACAGATCCAAATCTGGGCAAAGAATTGTCCGGAGAATTTCGAGAATCGCGCTGCGCTTGTCGAGGCGGAGGTCGCCCGCTTGGAGGGCCGCGAGCTCGATGCCGAGCGCCTCTATGAACACGCTATCCGCTCGGCCCGCGCCAATGGCTTTGTTCAAAACGACGCGCTTGCCAACGAACTCGCCGCGCGCTTCTACGCGGCGCGCGGGTTTGAGAGAATCGCTCGAGCGTACTTGGCCGACGCTCGGCGTGCTTATCTGCGGTGGGGGGCTGATGGCAAGGTGCGGCAACTCGACCGCGTCTATGCCCACCTGGCAGAGGAAACAGCGGCGCCCGGCCCTACGAGCACGATCGGGACCCCCCTTGAGCAGCTCGACCTCGCCACCGTCATCAAGTTGTCGCAAGCGGTCTCGGGCGCAATCGTCCGGGAGAAGCTGCTCATCACCGTCATGCGCACCGCTATCGAGCACGCGGGCGCCGAGCGCGGCCTGTTGGTTCTCTCGCACGGGGCCGAGTTGCGAATTGCCGCCGAAGCGACCACCGACGGCGACACGGTCGTCGTGCAGCTGCGCGACGAGCCCGTGACTGCGGCGCTCCTGCCGGAGGCGATCCTCCACTACATCTTGCGTACGCGGGAGAGCATCATTCTCGATGATGCCGCAGCCCAGAAACCGTTTTCAGCGGATCCCTACATCATTCAGCGCCGAGCGCGCTCCGTGCTCGGGCTGCCGGTGATCGCTCATGCCAATTTCACCGGCGTGCTGTACCTGGAAAACAATCTGGCTGCGCACGTCTTCGCGCCGGGTCGGATCGCGGTGCTAAAGCTGCTCGCCTCGCAGGCGGCAATCGCGCTGGAGAACGCTCACTTGTACCAGGATCTCGCAGAACGCGAGGCTAGGATTCGGCGCCTGGTCGAGGCCAACATCATCGGGATTATCATCTGGGAGCTTGGAGGTCGGATTCTGGAGGCGAATGATGCGTTTCTCCGCATCGTGGGATACGATCGCGAGGATCTCATTTCGGGCCGCCTACGCTGGACTGACCTTACACCGCCGGAGTGGCTCGACCGCCACACGCGATTGTGGATCCCGGAGCTAAAGATGATGGGGAGCGTGCAGCCGTTCGAGAAGGAATATTTCCGCAAGGACGGCAGCCGCGTCCCCGTGTTGATCGGCATGGCTGCATTCGACGAGCGACGAGAACACGGCGTCTCTTTTGTCGTCGACCTGACCGAGCGCAAGCGGTCGGAAGAGGCTCTGCGGCAGAGCGAGGAGCGCTTTCGCACCCTTGTACAATTCTCCTTCGACGTGTACTGGGAATCCGATGCGCAGCATCGCCTCACCCGCCAGGAGTTCGGCGAGGGTCTTGCCGACGCGCCGGCGCCTGGCTCCGAAATGGGGAAGACGTGGTGGGAAGTGCCCTATTTGGAGCCCGACGCGGAGGCCTGGCGCAAGCACCGGGAGACTCTCGATGCCCACCTGCCGTTCCGTGATTTCGAGCTGGCGCGGCCTACGCCTGACGGCGGCAAACGCTACATGTCCATCTCGGGGCTGCCGGTCCTCGACAATGCAGGGCGCTTCATCGGTTACCGCGGCGTCGGACGGGACACCACCGAGCGCAAGCGGGCCGAAGAGACCTTGCGGGAGGCGCAAAGGGAATTGGCGCATGCGAACCGCCTCGCCACCATGGGTGAGCTCACGGCCTCGATCGCCCATGAAGTAAGCCAGCCGATCGCTGGCGCATCGATGAATGCCGATGCCGCCCTGCATTTCCTGGACAGAAACCCGCCGGATGTCGGGAGAGCCAGGGACACGCTCGGTTATGTTGTGAACGATACTGATCGAGCCCGCGACATCATCGGGCGGATACGTGATCTCATCAAAAAAGCACCGCCACGGAAGGATCGGTTGGATATCAACGAGGCGATCCGGGACGTGATCGAGCTCGCCCGCAGCGAAGCGGTGAAGAACGACGTCGCGATGCAGACGGAACTCGGAGACGGTTTGCCACTCGTCGAAGGTGATCGCGTCCAATTGCAGCAAGTGATCCTCAACCTGATCGTCAATGCCATCCAAGCCATGGGCACGGTCGCGAGGGGATCGCGAAGCGTGCTCATTACGACCGCTCGGGCCGAATCTGACGGCATTATCGTCGCGGTGAAGGATTCGGGACCAGGATTGGTCCCGGACGCTCTCAAGCGCATCTTCGACCCCTTTTACACGACGAAGCCTGGCGGTCTGGGGATGGGACTGTCGATCTGCCGCTCGATCATCGAAGCGCATGCCGGGCGCCTGTGGGTGACCTCCAATGCGCCCTATGGCGCGACTTTCCACTTCACGGTGCCAGCCCATCCGGGCAGCGCGTCCTGACGATCCCGCATGGTTGCTTTTGAAACCCCGCTCCGGCGTTCACGCCAGTTCCGATGTGTCAATCTGGAGTGGGCCCTGGGGATTGATGAAGACGCCCTCGTGGCGCCGCGCCAGCAGACGCTCCAAGTTTGTCGGCAATAACTTGCTCCCCTGCCGATGCGAGCACGTCAAGGTGTTCAGCCAATCTGGCAAACAACTCGCGCTTCTTGGGATCAGTCGCCAAGTCGCGGATAAGGGCGGCACTCAGCGGCGCCTCGGCGAAGCTTCTCGGACTGGGCCTGAAGGTCTCATAGCCAGCCGCCATGTTCCTTTGTTGGAACATTACAAATAGTTGTCCCGGTCACAAGTGAACACAGCGATTTCGCCGACTGGGACTAGCCTCAATTGCGTGGCGCTCCTCAGCGCCATCCGTCGGACCGCCTTGGCCCCGCACTGTCCCCTCCAGCCCCCAAGGGGCCAAGGCTGGCCCGAGGGGGCTTGCAGCATCAAGGTGAGAGCCTGCCATCCCGATCGTTAGGAGCGATGCCGCGAATTGGGAAACGCAAGAGCTCAGGCAAGTGATCGCACGGCAGCTCAGCAGAGCAGCAGATGGGGAGTGCCCACGCTGCGCTTCACATTGATCCAACCTCAACGCGTGGGGACGCGCCCGGACGGCGGCGGGAGAAAGAGTTCGTTAGCTTTCTTGTGGCTTGCTGGGAGCGTGCCGATTACCGCTGATTACGGCACACGGAATGGGAATGTCGGCCCCGGCTGTTTCTCCCAACCTGCGGCTGGGGCCGTTTTGAACTTTCGCTGCATCGTTCAACCCGGTCCACAACCATGTTTAGAGGCATTGCCATCGCGCTATTTGGATTGGGCATCTTTTCGCAGCTTGATCGAGCGTTCTTCTATGGTCGCAATACCGACGCCGCGCTCAAGCTTGCGCGGGAGATTGGCCGAGGCTTTGGGCTGTAGGTCGGCCACGCTCCCCTCAAGATCGCTCGGGGACTACTTCTTCATCAATATTGGTCACTTGCGGACTTTCGGCCAAACGACAACGGACGTCAGCACGCGCCTAGAGCCGCCGCTATGTCAGCTATCGTCAGTTCTGAGCGTCGGGGGATTGATCGGAATCAACCCGAAATCACAGTATTGGAACGCCTATAGCTCCGGACCAGAAAGTCCCACCTCTCGCTCAGCGCGAAGGACGTTGCCATAGAGACTGCCGATCCATTGTCTTCCGCTCGAGGTTACATTCAAATAGCGGATGGCAGTTTGGACGTGCGGTGCGACCTTGGTCCAGTAGAACTGAGGATATTTGTACACCACGTCCGCGGGCGTGGTGTATCCGAGCGACTTGTTGAGTCCTATCTCCTCGAACTCGTAGAACAGCGCATTTGATTTCTTCATGTAATTCGGATCGCCGAGCTGACCGATCAGGTCGGCGGCGCGAAGCAACAAACCTTCCTCTTCGTCAAGATCATCCTTGAGTTCGTTCGCTGATGCGTCTGCATAAGGAAAACGAGTGTATTCGATGGCTTGGGTAACGCGAGCAGCGTCAATTTCGTCAACTGCGTCGAGACGCTCCATGGCGAATAATTTTGAGCGGTCGACATGATAGGGCGCAAGCGCTGCATCGGAAGAGCCGATCGGTAACTCAACCGTTCGGCCGGTACCATCAACCACATAGGCACCGTCCTGGTCTCCGTGAACTATTCCCCGAACGTAGCCAATATCGTGAAGCAGGCACGCCAGGATGAAGTGAGCATAGTCACCAGCCGTCGTTGGCCTAAGAAGGGAGCGCCCGATCAGGATGTCATGCCCCACCAGCGTGACCAACAAGGTGTGCTCGACGTTGTGGTAGAGTGCATCGCTGTTACCAATACATTCCAGGGCCAGCTTTGCTGCATAGGGCAGCAATTCCGGCAAGCTCGCGTGGGACGAGCCGAAGCGACCGCTTGTCTCCGAGATCAGGAACGCACCAAGAGCCTGGGACGTCAGTTCTGGGATTGTTATCATGAGCAATCTCTCACTTTGGCGCCGAACCTTCAGGAGGCCTTCTGCAGGATCGGGAGGAGAGGACGACTTTAATAGTTTGAAGCCAAAGGATGGGCGATAATTGACATAGATCAACAGCAGCGACGCCGCACTACGCATGTGCCCAGTAGCGACTTCCTCTGAGGGTCACACGCGGCGGTCAGGAAGCCCTAGCCCGCGTCCGCTCTGCCTCCCAAAACCGACATTGCGAATGCCTCGGCCCGGTTCGGCTAAGGGCCAGAAAAGAATCCCAACCTGTCCTGCCCACGTTCACTTCGCCGGGAGCGAACATCGAGGTCGAGGCGCCCGACGTCAGCTTCGGCCCCCATCAAAAGGTACGGGAGAGGTCTCCGCGGCAGCCGATCTTCGGGGAGTGTTTAGGCGCGATTCACGCGCGGATCGCCTCATTCTCAAGCCCAAAAAAAGAACGAGTAGTTAGCGAGGGCGCATGTAGCCCTCGTGAGTAAAGGCCTCCAGCGTCATTGCGGCAGACCCGCTCGGAAACGCCGCGCCGAGTCTGCTCTTTCATTTACCCCTTTTGTTTTTCTTCTGCGCTTTTTCCATCGGAGCTTTCAGAGCGCCCTTCGAAGCGATCAGCGCCCTTGGCTAGATCGTGCCCCGTCTTGCTCTCGTTTTTCGCTTCTTCCTTGGCAGTTGCCTCGCGCAAGCCTTCAGCGGCCCGTTCCCCCGCCTTTGATGATTTTCGTTCGTCATCCATTTGCTGCTCCTTACCGATAAAGACACTCGTCCAGGAATACTTCCTTGTCTCTCTCATCAGCCGCAACAATTTCCAATCAGATCGCCCGGACATTGTTCCAGTTCCGTTGAAGCTAGGTGCGCTTCCTGGCGTAAACCTCAGTCGAGCGCGGTCCACGTTCCCTAATCAGCGCAAAGCCGATATCGAAGTTACAAACAGTATGCCCGCCCTGGGTTAATCGTGTCGATCTAGTCGCGTTCTCGGCACGTCTGGGGTTGCCTTAACTGCTGACATGCCGAGCTGAACCGCGATCTTCGTCTCAGGGCTAGGAGCATAAGCATGACTTCGTCATTCGATCACTTCGTCGGCGCGAGCGAGGAGATAGGGCGGGATAGTAAGGCCGATGTTCTTTGCTGTTTTGATATTTATCGCCAACTCGAATCTAGTCGGCTGTTCAATCGGAAGGTCGGCGGGTCGAGCGCCGCTCAGAATTTTAGCTGTGTAATCGGCAAGCTGACGCTGAACATCGGTAATGCGTGGCGAATAACTCATAAGTCCGCCGGATTTGACGAAGAACGACCATTCATAAGTCGCGGGGATCCGATACTGCTCGCACAACGCTGCGAGTTGCTCTCGGCGTGCAATATAGAATGCATCTGGACTGACAAGAAGCGCGGCATGCTTCCGGTTTCTGATTTCGCCGAAGGCAGCAGAAATTTGCTCGTCGGTGCTCGCCTTCAGGACGCGAATTTGTCGGCCAAGCGACTTGGCCGCAGCTTCGGCATCCGATACCACTACATTCGCGTTTGGATTCGTTGGATTTACCAGCATAGCGATTGTTCCGCCTCCCGGTGTCAACTCTGCCAATAACTCAAGTCGCTTGGCGGTCAGTTGCGGAGTGTACATGCTCACGCCAGTCGCGTTTCCTCCCGGCCTGTTCAAACTGGAAACAACGCCAAGAAGTACCGGGTCCATGGCAATTGCAAACACGATCGGAATCGTCTTAGTCGCTTTCGTTGTCGCCAAGACTCCGTTTGTACCAGTGGCAGCGACGATCACTCGAACGCGATCCTGAATCAGGTCTGCGATCAATTCCGGAAAGCGATCATACTTTCCATCAGCGAAGCGGTACTCGATTGTGACGTTCTGGCCTTCTACAAGGCCCCTGGTGCGGAGACCATCCCGAAAGGCGACGAGCAACTCCCTACTTTTGTCGGCCGAGTCGAAGCCAAGATAGCCAATTGTTGGAAGTGCGCCCTTTTGCGCGTATGCCGCGCAAGGGGAGACAATTGCCGCGACGCTGAAAAGCGCAATCAATCCTCGCCACTTCATGGGCAGGCCCTCAAAGTCGTAAGTGCAGGCGGCTAAGTGAGTATAGGTCAGCTGTTCGTCGCGCGCGACGCAGATTGTCGCGCGTCGAGAAATACCGCATCGCAATGGGAGCGAGATTATAAGGAGCTGAGGTCTGCTCAGGGTCACAGGTGGACGAACGAAGCTAGGCCGGCAAGTGTCCGTTCTCCCGTTGAAGCGGACCCTTGCTCCGCGCTCAACCGGGCAGCTTCGGGCCAAAGACTGACATCGTCAGGGCCTTCCGCCGGCCCCCATCCTATCGCTCGTTTGCCCGCTCACGCGTGTCGCTGAAGGCCCCGACGCGGAATTGCTGGCTTCCCCGGGGAGCTTGCTCACCACCACATAACAAAAGCCCCGGGCGACGCCGGGGCTTTGAGCTGCTTACCTTGATCAGGCGGGCAGATCAGTATTTCGCGTTTCCGACGCGATCGCTACCCACCGCTCAATTTTGTCTGGCGCTTTTGAACCGAAGCCCGCTCGATGAGGAAATCGTCTAACTGCCGACCGCCTCGGAGCTGCGGTTGCAACCATCGCGGTAGCCTGCCGCGACCGGACCATGTCTCCGACGGGTGCTTCGGATTTCGGTATTTGGGACGAACGGGCGGGTATGGACGGCGATTACGCTCGAACCTTGTGGCCTTATCGGCTAGCCAAATCCTGTGGAGCCGTTCCTCCAACTGTGCTTTTTGCACCAAGGTTTACGTCACGTTCCGGCGAAGAGGACATCCGGACGAGGTCTTGCACGGACCCTAGCTTCATTCCGCAAGCAGCTTCATACGACCGAGCGGGAGGAGACACCTCCAAATCTTGCAGGTGTTCGAGGCCACAGACCCCTATACCGTGGCAGCCTTCACCTCGTTCAGATCAAGCGCGCGCACGCTGCTCCACGATTGTGCATCGATTGCCTCACAATTGTCATGGCGCTTCCATCGCATCGCAATATACTTCGCCTAGCAATCAGAAATGTCAGGCGAACCTTCGATGATCAGGCATGCAGCCCGCATGCTGGCCATAATGTATTGCGTCTGCAGCCAGCCCGCCTATTCGAACTACGAATCCCAAGCGGTGACACCACCGCTGTCATTCTCACAATTTTGCATTCAATATCCCGAGGACTGCCGGCGCCAGGACGATCGCAGAATCCAAGACTTCCGCTCCTCAATCCAACGTTGGCGAGAACTCGCGCAGATCAATTCAACGGTGAACTTCGGCATAGCGCCGAAGGATCCGCCCGCAAGCCGACGCGACGCGGAATGGCAGATATTCCCTGATGAGGGCAATTGCGGCGACTATGCCGTCACCAAGCGCCATCTGCTGTTGCGATCCGGCTGGCCCAGCTCGGCCCTCCTTCTCGCCGAGGTCGTCGTCCGAGCGACTGGAGAGCACCATCTTGTGCTGCTCGTGCGTGAGGGAAGAGCAGTCCTCGTACTCGATAATCTGAGTCCAGTGGTCACGCCGCTTGTGGATGCTTTGGATCGGTTCACTATCCTGCGTGCGGAGTCGGGAGCGGATCCACAACGGTGGACACGGGAAGTCGCGACCTTCTAGCTGGCCTTCCGATCAACGGGGCCAAGCCTCATACGGGCATAAGATCCGATCTAGTTTTTTCCGCGATTTGAAGGCTCCTCGCCGGGCTACGGTTAAACGAGGGACGGACACCCTGAGGGGCACTGCGCCTCGCACGTACTCGGAGGAAATCTTTGGCGCGCCGGCTGGAGCCAGACGCTGTTAATCTAAGCTTGATTTTCGCTCTATTTCGCCCTCCCTAACCAGGTCAATTTCGTGTAAGCACCAATTTCCATTTTTGGGACTGATATGACAAAGAAACGAGCACTTATTACCGGCGTCACTGGCCAGGACGGCGCCTATTTGGCCGAACTTCTTTTGCAGAAGGGATACGAGGTCCACGGCATCAAGCGCCGGACCTCGCTGTTCAACACTGATCGCATCGATCATCTGTATCTCGATCCGCACGAGCCCGATCCGCCCTTCCGGCTTCACTATGGCGATCTGACGGACTCCTCGAGCCTGATCCGGATCGTCGGCCAGGTGCAGCCCGACGAGATCTACAATCTCGCTGCGCAAAGTCACGTGGCCGTTTCATTCGAGGAGCCGGAGTATACAGCGAACTCCGACGGCCTGGGCACACTTCGAATTCTCGAGGCCATGCGGATCGTTGGGCTGGAAAAGACGACCCGATTTTACCAGGCATCGACATCGGAACTGTACGGTCTGGTCCAGGAAATCCCGCAAAAGGAGACCACTCCTTTCTACCCGCGTTCGCCGTACGCCGTCGCCAAGCTCTATGCTTACTGGATCACGGTCAATTACCGTGAAGCTTACGGGATGTATGCCTGCAACGGCATTCTCTTCAATCACGAATCTCCCGTCCGGGGTGAGACTTTCGTCACCCGAAAAATCACGCGGGCATTGGCCCGGATCCATCTGGGCCTGCAGCAGCGGTTGTATCTCGGCAATCTCGATGCATTGCGCGATTGGGGACACGCGCGCGACTATGTCGAGATGCAGTGGCTTATGCTGCAACAAGAAAAGCCGGAAGATTTCGTCATCGCGACCGGTGTTCAACATTCGGTTCGAGATTTCGTTAACGTGGCGGCGAGCGAAGTCGGCATGCAGATCCGATGGGAGGGGGCCGGCGTCGACGAGAAGGGTTACAATGTTGCAAACGGAAAATGCGTGGTGTCGGTCGACCCGCGCTATTTCCGCCCAACAGAGGTCGCCACTTTGCTTGGCGATCCGTCCAAGGCGAAAGAAAGACTCGGCTGGCAGCCCCAGACCTCATTCGAGAGCCTCGTTCGCGAGATGATGAAGGAAGATCTCGAATCCGCAAAACGCGATGAGCTGATTAAGCAGCACGGCTTTAGGTATTTCCCGCGCCACGAGTAGTCCTGGCAGATCGGCCAGCAAGGCAAAAGCCAAATGAGCGCCCATCGCGGCGCTCATTTTTTTGGACGACAACGAATTGAGATCAGATGCTTTAAGGTGACCGAACGGCATCCTCCACGGGAAGCCCAATGTCGCCAGCAGCGTTTTTCGAGTCGACATTCTTCTGCGCTGTCGCACTGCCCTGCCCTGCCATGGCCTCCGACCACCGGTGCACAATTGCGCGTCGATCCCAACGATCAAGCGCGCGCCTTCTTCCTTCTTCGCCGTAATGCTCACGGAGAGCCGGCGCCTCGCTGAGCTGGCAAATTGCAAGCTCAAGCGCGGACGAATCTCCGGGTGGAATCACCAGGCCTGCATCCGTGACTTCCGCCGCAAGGCCCGTGCCTTCTTCAGCCATCGCAATGACCGGCCGAGCTGACGCGAAGATCGCGCCAAGCTTGGAGGGCAACACCAGATCGGCGGCCTCGGCTTTCTGCGGGATCAGATGAAAATCGGCCGTGGCCATCAATTGATTGAAACTTTCGTTGGGCTGAAGCCCGAGAAAATGGACATTGCGACGTCCGGCAGCGAGCTGCTCCAGCCTCATTTTATGTGGCCCCTCGCCTGCAAGGATGAAGTGGATATGAGGATGGCTCTCCTCCAAACCGATCGCAGCCTCGATCACGAGTTCAAGGCCTTGCTTGTTCGACATTGTTCCGGAGTAGAGCGCAACGATATCGGCCGCGCCCAGCTTTAGCTGCTGACGGTATTTGGTCATTCGCGAACCCGGGCAGATCGCGTTGGTGTCAATCCAGTTTCTCACCTCGGCTGTCTTGTCAGGACTCAACCCCTTGATTCTCAACCGGTCCACCATCGCTTGAGAGATGGTGGAAACATGGTCGAACGATTTGAGGATCGCGGCTTCGGCTCGAAGCATCCATTTTCGCAAGTTAGGATTGCGTAGCAGACCAAGATCAAATGCAGCGTCCACCTCGAAGTCCTGCACATGAAGCCATGATTTGGCACCGACGCAACGAGCGACGAATGAGACGAAGGCAGCCGACATTAATGATGGTGCGACGGCGATCATAACGTCGGGGCGCCAGGATAGCGCCTCAACGAGGACCGGCGCCCCGCTCGTAAGCGCGAATGAAGCGTGATGAACCAACCGCTTGGCGCCCGAGGGATGTTCGGGCACATAAATCGGCGTACGGGTCACGCGAACGCCGTGAATGTCTCTCGACCTGAAGTACGACGACTTGAACGCCGGGGGAATCTTCCAGGCTGGATAATACGGAGGTGCCGTAATGACCCTGACTTCATGACCTTCGGCGGCCAAACTTTCGCAGAGCTCAGCGTTGTATTTTGCCACACCGATCAGATCGGGGGCATAGTTGATGCCGACCAAGAGAACACGCATAAAGCCCCGCCCAAATCAAAAGTTCAGAATAAAAAAGTTTCTTGTAGTCTTACGTAGTTTTTCTCAGCGCGTCGCGCTGACTTCCAGATGACGTCCAGAGCCCTTTAAAAAGTCTGCGTAGGCGGCCGCGAGACCGGCCCGCAGAGCGACGTTCGGTCGCCAGCCAAGCCCTCGAATTCTCGAGCTATCGAGCAGCTTGCGTGGCGTGCCGTCAGGCTTTGACGTATCGAACGCGAGCTCGCCCTGATAGCCCACGACCTCCGCGACTGTCCTCGCAAAATCGGCAATCGACAATTCGTCGCCACTGCCAACATTGATGGGCAGGTCACTCGAATAGTTCTTCAGAAGGAAAACGCAGGCATCTGCAAAATCCTCGACGTTGAGAAATTCGCGGAGCGGCGTGCCGGTGCCCCACACAGTGACTGTCGGAGCCTTGGCAAGCTTGGCTTCGTGGAAGCGCCGGATCAGCGCGGCCGGAACGTGGCTATGATCGGGATGATAATTGTCGCCGCGGCCGTAGAGATTGGTCGGCATGACCGAGATGAAATCATCGCCATATTGCCGACGAAAGGCCTGGCACATCTTGAGGCCGGCGATCTTGGCGATCGCATACCATTCGTTGGTCGGCTCGAGCGGACCGGTCAACAATTCGCTTTCGGCGATCGGCTGCTTGGCGTGCTTTGGATAGATGCACGACGAGCCGAGGAACAGCAGGCGCCGCACACCAACCGCGTGACTTGCACGGATCACGCTCAATTCCAGCGCAAGGTTGTCGCAGAGAAAGTCGACCGGAAAATTGTTGTTGGCCGCGATACCGCCAACCTTTGCAGCGGCATGAATCACGACGTCCGGGCGATTGGCTGCGAGCCATCTGAGCGTGGGTTCTTCCTTTGTCAGATCCAGCTCACGCCGATCAGCCGTCAGCACGGTGCAATTCTCTGACGCAAGCCTTCGGACGACAGCCGATCCGACCATGCCGCGGTGACCCGCGACAAAGACACGTTTGCCCGTGAGATCGTAGGTTGAAGCCCCTGTCATCGTATCCTCTACCGGCGATCGATTGGCCGGATCGTCACTCCCGTGAGATCCGGCTACCGCCGCATGACGCAATCACGCTGCCGATGCAGCCCCGCCAAACTGGTAACACAATCTTCACCATGCACCAGCCTGTCCCGGCCCGACAAAGATATTCATGGTGAACCCGTGCTGCGCGCACAAAAGAGCAGCACACGGCGAAACAAAAATGAGCAAGGCAGCCGCATGAGCTGTGCGGCTGCCTTGTAAATCTTCTAAAAAGCGGCGCTCGCCGCTCAGGTCAGCCGAAGCTCAGTATGCCCGACGCAGGACAGGACCGACGGGCGCGCAGACACGGTCCATATACCAGCCATAGGGCGTCTCGACCCGCACCAAGGGGCAGTGGCGCGACGGCACATACCTATATGGGTAGGGCTGCGCCCAGAACGTGACAGGGGTCGCCTGGCTTGCACCCGTGAACAGGGCCGCCGGCGCCGGCATTTGCATCGCCGCGCTTGCTCCGCTCGCGGCACAGAAGGAAACGGTGGCGGCCAAAAGGCCTGCTCGCATCAAGGTCTTAAACATCCCAAAAAGCTCCTTGCCCCTGCGGATTTGGTCCATTCCCCGCGCCCCACCAGGCCGCAACCCGAGAACCACCGCGAACCAGCCTGAATAGTAAAGCCTAGATTACCAAGGCTAGGACCAAAAAGGCAACCGACGCTGCAGCTTGGGGAGGCCCTTTGTAGCGATATGGCGCGCAACTGTGGCTTCTTGGTCCTATTTTTCCTCGCTCCAGGCGCCCGGGGCAGCAAGGTCCGGTGAACGTCGGTACACATCTCGAAGGAACTGATAGTTGACGGTCTGGGCCAGCGGCACGTCCTCTTCGCCAAGTTTGGCGAAGAGGAGAATGTCCCGAAGCGTCCGCCAACGGCTTTCGTCGTAATCGCCGATGCGCCCCCCTGTCGGCAACACGAGCGGACGCAGCTGCTGCAGTTCGAATTTCAGCCGCTCTGAATTCAGCCTGGCCGGCCCGGCGCCAGCCAGAACGGGCACGCTCCGTGCATTGTCGGCGTAGGTAAATTGCCATCCTCGGATGAGGCCCTGAAGGACATCGGCAATCATGGATGGCTGTTCATGGACGAGAGCGTTACTCGCGAAGTAGACCAAGCCAGGAACATGGATGCCGTAGTCTTGCGGTTTGATGACATTCAGCTTCGTGAACTTCGAACTGGAGGGATCCGGTTGCTCGTCGATTGCGGCGATGATGGCATCCACCTGCCCGCCCCGCAGGGCTTCGAAGCTGTCGCGGTCTGGCACCTTGGTGATCTGACTTCGGGGAAGGCCGAGCTGCGCCATCATGGCGTCGAAAACGACGTCGCCCTCACTCGCCCTGCGGTACCCAATCCGCTTTCCGACCAGGTCGGCCGGACGCCGCAAACCCGAGGCTTCAAGGGTGAAGATCGCGACGGAGGTATCGAGGAAGCTCGCGGCGAAGGCGGTCACGGGTACGCCGCGCCAGCTCGCCAGCAGGAACTTCTGGCCGGTCGTCACGCCGATGGCATGTTGGCGTGCAACGGTCTGGACGAACTCGGGGTCTTCGGGCTGGGCCGCCACCTCTATGCGGGAGGAGAAATATCCTTGCCTCGACGCCGAGAGCTCGCCGGCGAATCGCGCGCCATACTGGCCGTCGAGGAGGAGCTCGACCACGACGGCCGCGGAGGCCGTCGGAGCTCGTACGGGGGCCACATCGGGGCGAAGAAGCAGAAGCGCGGTCCCCACCAATGCCGCCGCAGCGAGGCCAATGGCGAGGTAACGCCTTCCTCTCGGCCGGGTCCGCCGCCGGGACTGGGTTCGGGGCAACGAGAACTTCCTAACGGGTTGTGAAATTTAACATATCAGTCGAGGCGAGATGGGCTACAATGAAGCTTCTGGGGTAAGGTTAATTTTCCCTTCGCCTTGTTTTAAAAGCGATTTTGACCGATAGCACAGCGCGTTCGGATAATGAATTTTGCGTCAATGGGCTTGGCAAGATGACGATTCTTTCCACTCGACCGGTGCCCGTCCCTGATTCTGCGACGGAAATTGGTACGGTCGAGCAATCCCCGGCAACAGGCTATGCGCCGAGCTGGCTGCGTCCTGTGGTTGTCGAGCGGCTGATGGCTGTGGTCGATGCGGCGCTGATCGTGTTCAGCGGGATCGGCTGCGCGGTCGGCTATCACATCGCGACCGCGGGCACGCTCGGCAAGGCGGACGTCTATGCGGCGGCCAGCGTCCTGGTTGCAATCAATTTCATCCTTCTGACCATCGTGCAGCACGGCTACCGCCTGAAAACCGTCACCGACTTAGCCCGCACGTTCCGGATGACGCTGACGACGTGGACCGGCCTGTTCGGCGCGCTGCTGGCGATCGCCTTCACGATGAAGGTCAGCGACGAGTTCTCCCGCGGCACCACCATCTCGTTTTATCTGGTCGGCCTCGCCGTTCTGCTCGCCTGGAAAATCGCGGCCGCGCGCTGGACCGCGCATGGCTTGCGCACCGGCGCCTTCGCCAACGGCCGCGCGATCATGATCGCCGAGTTCGGCCTTGCCACCTCGTCCAACGCGGTCGATGACCTCGGCCAGCACGGCTACCGCCTGATGCGGGTCATGGAAATTCCGGCCACGGAGCTCGCCTCGCCGCTGCTGCTCTCCTCGCAGGCGCCGCGCTTCGAGGAGCTGATCACTTATGCGCGCGAGAACCGGATCGAGCACGTCTTCCTCTTGATGAACTGGAGCCGGCAGCACGCGATCGACAGCATTCTGGATGCGCTGAAGATCCTCCCCGTCCCGGTGCATCTGGTGCCGGACGCCAACACGGCGCGCTTCCTGCGCTATCCGCTGGTCGGCACAGGCAACACCTTCACCGCCGAGCTGCGCCGCGCGCCGCTCACCTTTCGCGAACGTGCGCTCAAGCGGGCGCTGGATCTCGTCGGCGCGAGCTTTGCACTCCTGGTGTTCGCGCCCGTGATGCTGGTGACCGCGATCCTGATCAAGCTGACCTCGAAGGGTCCGGTATTCTTCCGCCAGACCCGCCACGGCTTTGGCGGGCGCGCCTTCAAGATCTTCAAATTCCGCACCATGCGCGTGCTGGAGGACGGCCCGACCATCGTCCAGGCGCAGAAGAACGACCCGCGCGTCACGAGAATCGGCAAATGGCTGCGCAAGACCTCGATCGACGAGCTGCCGCAGCTTCTCAACGTGCTCAAGGGCGACATGTCGCTGGTCGGCCCCCGCCCGCACGCGGCCGCCCACAACACCGAATATGAGCAGATCATCGGCAACTACGCCTTCCGCCACCACGTCAAGCCCGGCATCACCGGCTGGGCCCAGGTTAATGGTTACCGGGGAGAAACCCACACGCTCGACCTGATGCAGAAGCGCGTGGAGTATGACCTGTGGTACATCAATAATTGGAGCTTGGCGTTGGACATAAGGATCTTGCTCGGAACGGCGCTGGTCACTTTCGCCCGCCCGACTGCTTATTAATCTAACGAGATACTCATGAACGTCGATGAGCGACCGAGGTTTCAGGACCTCTCGCGCTCCAAAGCGCCGCCTGGTTTCAGAGGGCGTTCGGGCTTGACTGTGCTGCTGTGGCAGACGGTCCAACAGACATTGTTTGCCTGGTCTCCTCAGCCAGCCTATGGCTGGCGACGATGGCTGCTGCGACTGTTTGGAGCTGAGGTGGGTAAAGGCGTCCTCGTGAGACCTACGGCGCGAGTGACCTATCCGTGGAAGGTGAAGCTGGGCAATTACTGTTGGATTGGCGACAATGCCGAACTCTACAGCCTCGGGCCAATCACCATCGGCGACAACGCGGTGGTCTCACAGCGCTCTTATATTTGCGCAGCCACCCACGACTACAAGGACATAAAGTTTCCGCTCGTTGCGGTACCAGTTGTGGTTGAGCGGGAAGCTTGGATTGCTGCTGACTGCTTTATCGCTCCAGGAGTAACAATCGGCATAGGAGCGATCGTTGGTGCGCGAACTACGGTTCTTCGTGACGTGGAGGCACGCGCGATAGTAGCGGGGCATCCCGCCGCCCAAAAAGGATTTCGGCCGTGCGCGGAGGAGTAGTAGTTCTCGGCGCTCCCTCTAACGTCTTGTCGATAAAGTTAAATGAAAAATAGAATCAGCTTCTCGCCTGCGCCTTATAGACACTCAATCCTAAGCCTTTGGACAGTCGTAGTTGTCTTGCTCTCGCTAAACTGGGGTGCTGCGGGTCAACATCAAACGGGATCGCGTAAGCCGCTCGTTCTGGCGCACTACATGGTCTGCTGCAGTCACTTAGGTCACGACGCAACGATCGAGCAACTGAAAAATGAGATGGACGAGGCTCAAGATCGAGGGATCGATGGCTTTGTTCTCAACATTGGAGCTTGGTCTGCCGAACCATACTACAAGAAAATCACTGAACGGATGTATCAAGCGGCGGATCAAACTCGGCGCCAATTCAAGCTCGCGCTGTCACTCGATGGACTTCCACTGGAGGATTCGATCGATGCCATTAGGCTCGCTACAGTACATAGGAGCCAGCTGCTAACCGACGACCGGATTTTTGTGTCTTCTTTTGGTGGAAGCGCACAATGGGCTGTAAGCGTAAAGGAGGGTGCCAGAGCTCAGGGGATCGATATCTTTTTCGTACCTTACCTTTTTTATCCCTTAGCTGATCGTTCTGCATTACTTGGACAACCCAGCCGAGACACATACGTCGCTTCAAAAGTGCTGAATGACATGCCCAGTTTGGATGGATACTTTTACTTTGGCGCGGCCAGATCACCGGATGATTTAGCCAAGGCGTTCTTGACTATCACACGGACAGTCAAGGGGGCTCAAAAGTTCACAATGCTGGGTATTAGTCCGTATTATAAAGGTTTTGGGCCTCGCAATTCACGCGTCTTCGAAAGTAACGGCTTTCAAGGCATGAAGGAGCAATGGATCTCGGCTATAAGAGCCGCGCCTGAAGCTGTAGAACTCGTAACTTGGAATGATTGGGCTGAGGCCACCTACCTCGCACCATTCGGAAGCGCATCCGATCAGAATGTGCTCAACTATCATTGGGGCCCTCTTCTTTCACATTCCGGCTTTCTTGATGCGAGCCGACATTTTATTGAGTGGTTTAAATCGGGCATCGAGCCGATCATAGTTCGGGATCAGCTGTTTTATTTTTACAGACTCCATCCAAGGGACTCGGATGGCCTGATTAACCTTCGGACCGGCTCGTTGGGCAAACCATATGGCTGGCAAGCGCTGAATGATCGGATTTTCTTTACGGCGTTCCTGACGAGGCCGACGCAGATTTTGGTTTCGACCAAAGATCGCGAAGAAGCCTTCGAGATGCAAGCTGGCGTTTCCGACTTCTCCGTACCCATGAACTTGGGATCGATCCAGGTTCAAATGATCCAAAACGAGAGAGTCGTTGCGACGAAGTTACTTGAGTTCGAGATAAGCAGCCTCGCGATCACTGGCAATTTTAATTACTTCAGCGGAAATGTTACGCCACTGATCGCAGACTCCTCGCGGCCGAAAGACTCAGAGAAATGATTGCTACAAACACCAATCGGGGACAAGTCGGGGTATATCACCCGGGCACTCAACACTCTTGGCAGACGGCGTTGGCCTTCCAAGAAGGCCAGATGCTGTCCTGGTTCACAACCTCAATTCTATACGATCCTACGCGGTTTCCGTACTCTGCAATAAAACTTCTGCCGCGCGGCCTTCGAGAGCGGGCGCAACGGGAAATTTCTCGTCGCGAATTCCCGAGGTTGGACAACCGTTTTGTACAGCAGTTCGGCTGGCTAGAGTGGGCCGCAGTACCATTCCGCCGAGCCCGGATGACGAATGCCGCGCGTGCGATTTCGGAGGCCAGCGCTCGATCTGGCGCCAAAAAGGTCAACAGCTTAATAAAAGGGACAAACATCGAGAGTCTTTGGACATTTGATACTGTCGGTCTTGAAGCATTGAAGGTAGCGAAGGAAGCTGGAGTCAGATCCGTCCTAGATCAAACGATCGGCCATATGGCGTCTCTAGATCGAGCTCTGCGCGAGGAAGCTAGAAAGAATCCGAAATACTTTCGCGGCGGCACTTTCCAGATTCCGACCAGGGCCATCGACCGACAAGCCGAAGAGCTTATGATTGCTGATGCGGTTGTCGTGGGTTCGAATTTTGCCGCAGACACTCTGGTGCAGAACGGCATCTCAAAGGATAAGATAACAGTTCTTCGATATGGCTTCGATGAAATGTTATTCGATGAGCCGACTCTCAGGCGAACGCCGCAAGATCGGCCTATCAAGTTCCTGATGGTGGGGTCGATTAATCCCCGAAAAGGCGCGCAGTATTTGTTTGAAGCCTTTCGCCACATTAGTCCGACGGCTGCCGAGATCCACATTGTCGGCCCGATGGAGATTAGCCCTGATTTGATTCCTAGTGATCTACCTCACGTGCACATACATCCTTCTGTCGCGCGCAAGGACATCCCTCGTGTCATGAAAAGCGCCGATTGTCTTATCCTGCCGAGTCTATTTGAGGGCTGCAGCCTATCCTTGCACGAAGGGGTGGCTTCGGGCCTGCCAATCATTCACAGCACATCTGCTGGCGATGGAATTGTCGACGGGAACGGGCTGATTCTTGACCGGGTGTCTACAGAATGCGTTCTGGAAGCGGTCACCAAAGTTGTCGATCAGCCCAGCTTGATCGAGGAATGGTCCCACAGATCCGGTGCACTGGCTAGCGCTCATAGTGCCGTCGCATATAGAGAGCGAGTAAGAAGGTATTATCTTCAATGATAGAGCTCGCCCTCGTATTCCAAGTGGCGATCTTTGCATTGGCAATGCACTTCGCTATCAGTTCTCGCCGCTTCCATCTTGGCGACCCACTGTTCTATTATCTGGTGTTCCATGGAATCTTTTTTGTACTTCGGCCCATTGCTGTTCACCTGTTCGACCTCCGCTTCGTCGTAAATCGAATCGGCTTCGAACTCAGCGATGAACTCTTCGTTTGGACTCTCCTTTGTTCTGACGTTGGCCTCATTGCATGGCTGGCCGTTGGCGCAACCGTAAGGGGCATCGGCAAAAACCAACTTCGTGAAGTCAGCGCGCTATTGAGTCGAACGCCACATGAAGAGCAAACCGCGCTCTTTGTGGCGATTGCAATTTTAGGGCCTATCGCCCTTTATTCTGCTTATATCGGAATCGAGGCGCGCGTGCTCAATGGTTCGGGCGAGGCGGGGCTCGTTTTGGATCAGGCTACGGGCGTCACGATCAACTCGACCTCAACCGGCTACCTAAATGACGCGCAGTACATGCTAGGGAGCCTGGTTCTGCTCTCAATGGTGTGTCTGAAAGGCTTGTTTGTTCGTCTGGCGATTCTCGCCGCTTTCCTTATCGTCCGCCTCTCGATCGGAAACGATCGCTGGACCGTTGTCTTCTTGCTCTGCAGCCTGGGCATCCTAACCTCGGCCAGACGAGGGAATTACAGAATTCCACTTTGGGTGTATCTTGCAGCGGTTCCTGCGTTTGCGATCTTCACGCTATTGGGTGAGGCGAGATATTTCATAAGAGATTTGTTTTTTGGGACCGCGCTTTCGTCCGGACAACCTGCTGAAGTGAAGACCATTATCGATCGCTTGAACGGACCTGACATAGCAAACTTCGAGTTTCTGGCCTTCATCGTCAATACCGTCCCGGATCGGACTGGAACATACAGCTATTTCGCTCAATGGCTCCAGCTTTTTACCGAACCGATTCCTCGCATCCTCTGGGCCGACAAGCCGGTCGGAGCTCCCATTTCGCTATTTAGTCTGAATCACTACGGGAATTTCTTTTTCTACTCCCGAGGCATGATTGGTGACGCTTACATGAGCTTGGGTATCCCGGGCGTAGTGATCGTAGCCGGAGTATTTGGCCGACTTATATCTGCGACAGCTCGCAAACTGATGTCGGGAGGCATGGGCAAGCCTGGCGTGGTGCTTGGAATAGTCATTCTTCCACTTACAATACAGTGGCTGAGAGATGGTGGCGTCGTTCAGATCACCAAGTTCGTGATGTGGAATAGCTTGCCAGTACTGTTGTGGAGCTTTGCTCGGAGCCAGCTAAAAAAGAAGCGCCGGCTAACGCGGCTTCGCGGGGTGTATCAATAGATGTCGAACGAAGCCGAAGCAATCATCGACCGGGCAGCGCACGCGACATTTGACGTTGCGGTAGTCATCCCCACTTTCAATCGCGCCACAACCATCCTTGAGACATTGAAAAGTGTTCTAAAGCAAACGCTTCCGGTGAACGAAATTATAATAGTTGACGACTGCTCCAGCGACGAAACGGTCTGCCTTGTTGAGAGCGTTCGCAGTTCGATTGTAAGGGTAATGCGAAATCAGACCAACGTGGGCGCCGCGGAATCCAGGAACCGTGGCGCCTTTGCAACGAAGAATTCGTGGATCGCTTTTTTGGACAGCGATGACGTTTGGACTCCAGACAAGCTGGAGCAGGATCTCCGCGCGCTAGAGCGAAACCCAGATGCAATAGCAATTGCGTCGAACCACGTGGCCGAGACTGATGGCGGTAATTTACAGCCGGCCACGCGGAAGGAAAGAATCGCGGAACCGTTGGCCCTGTTAAAGGTGGAGAACTATCTCGGCACGTGCTCGACAATGACTGTGCGACGAGAAGCGCTGGCCAGCATTGGCGGCTTCACTCCCTTTCTAAAATCCTGCCAAGATTGGGATCTTTGGATAAGGATCGCGCGAAGGGGGACGATTGCGATAGCGAGACCTGGATCGGTATTCTACCGGGTTACCAGCAATGCTAATATCTCCCTTGACGGAAAGAAGCGCCGCGCCGGCCACGTCTTTATGTGGAAGACGGCAATTCGACCATGCAAGAGAGATACTAAGACTCGCTCAACCCTCGCTCTTACCTTTGCTGATATAGCGGCCAACCTAAACAAGCGAAGGTCGTTTCGCAGGTTGTGCATGTATTCCATGAAGTCAAAACCGTCTAACGCAGTGATCGCAGGACTGATGCTTATTTCGATTGTCGGAGCTCCGGATTATCGAACCTATCGGACTCGTGTAGTTCGTCGATTGGGAACGCTGCGGGCAGCTCGCAAGGTTGCGTCACATCGCCTGCTTAGCAAACGGACCAACGATTGATGGCTCCGAGCGGAAAAATCGTACTCGTTGGTGCATTTCCGCCGCCGGTACATGGATTCTCCATTGCAAATGCATCAGTGGGACGAGTTCTAGAGATCAACTCGCTTGAAACGACACGGTGCGATCTGTCGCCCGGGCGAGGAGATTACTCGTGGGAGCGCTCCTTCGACTTCGTATGTCGGCTCTTTAGGATGCTACTATGCTTGATATCAACCGATGTTCGCCTCACGTACATCGGATTTTCGGGCGGCTCGCGGCAGCTAGTTGACCTACTCGCTATTTTCATAGCGCGCGTCAGAAATCGCCAAATTATGATACATCACCATAGTTTTGCATACATCAATGAGCGGAAGGTCCTTACAGCCATCATAACCAAGATTGCAGGCCAGGCAGCAATTCACGTCGTGCTTTGCTCCTGCATGGCCCAGAAGCTGCGGACCTTATACTCAGATGCGCGGCAAGTGATTTGCCTTTCTAACCTTGCATTAATGGAAGCAACCGGGAGTGTTAATCTGCACGCGCGAGGTCTCGAACGAACCGGGCTGCTGCGCAGTGTCGGCTACCTGAGCAACATCACCGTGGAAAAAGGCTTTCTGACCTTTATCGAAGTAGTCGAGAAGCTTCATAAGTCATGTCCGAACATTCGCGCCATCATCGCTGGTCCTTTCTCGGATAACGAGAGCCGCGAGGCCTTCGAATTGGCCCTAAACCGGGGCGTTCCGCTAGAATACCGAGGGCCTGTTTATGGTGAGGCTAAAGAGGAGTTCTTTTCGGCGATTGATATTCTGCTGTTCCCGACTCGTTACGTCAATGAAGCAGAGCCAATTGTTATCCTTGAGTCAGTAACCCAAGGAGTTCCGGTAGTTGCAAGCGCGCGCGGCTGCATCTCTGAAATGCTGCCCAACGGAGCGGGGCGAGTTGTTTCAGAAGACGCTTGGCTTGGAATTCATAAGTGGCTTTTCGAGCTAGCAACGGCTCCATCCAAGATGGACGATCTTCGGCTGACCACGCGCCAATCAGCCGTTCTGATGGTCGATGCATCTAGGTTTCAACGCGAACAGTGGCTAAGCTACTTGACAGCCTAGCTGCGGCAGATTCACCAAATCGCTTTAGAAGAACGCTGCCGATTCGAACTTCCCGGAAGCAATCACTGTCTGACGCTTTGCAGCTAGCACGTCACCAATACGGTAGTTGAGGTGCTTCTTGCTCAGCACGTCGGCAATTCGCTTAGCGAGTTCCGACTCGCCGCGTCGCTCCGCATCATCAATCACGATTACAAACCCATTATGATTTAGCAACTCCACCAGCGGGAGCGCCGAATGCCGCGAGAGATATCTCGAGCCAAAAGCCGGAGGACCGTCAATCAGCAAGAGCTCAATTTTGGAGGGGATCTCGACCTTTGCGAAATCATACCCGCCAGCGTACGCGCTGCCCGACAACGGAACTAGCTTGAGTTCGTGCCCGACTTTCTCTTGGATAAAGTTCCTCCAAAAATTATCATGCTCAACCGTAATAGCCGAGCCGTCGAAAATACCCCGCTTCTTGAAAGCATCGATGAGAAGAGTTGTTTGGCCAGCGCCCAGTTCGACGATCTGCTGGAATTGGAAGCTCTGAACTAGACGGCTAATCAGGTACATAAGACTGTAGTTCGCCGCAGAACTTACAGGATAAAAATCGTTCACGATGCCAAGACGTTCAATATCGCGATCGAAAATCCGCTGATAAACGGCCTCAAACTCCGGTCGAACACCGCCTCGCAAGGCGGTGCCTAGACGACTTAGCTGCTTCCGCGCGGAAAAGGTTAGTAACGAGTAAGACATCTAGCGCTCTCGACTACTGAAATGGGTCCGAACTTGGATGGGTGAAAGACGAACAGCAGCGACAAGCATTGACCAAGGCAACGCAGCTGCGATGAGAATGATGCCGGTCTCGACGAGGGGACCCAACGAATGGCCGACTGCCAGTCGACTTGCGCCCAAAGCCGCCCCCCCCACAACCGTCGCGATCAAAACACCCGGCACGCAAGCCTTCGCGTAGTCTAAAAGGGAGAAAGTCCCATTACGCTGGGTGATCCAGATTATGATCGGAACAGCCAACACCAACGTCGCGAAAGAAAAGGCCGCAGCAGCATATGTTGGACCAAAGTAAGAGCCCACCAACGCGCTTCCTCCTCGGAGACCAACGTCAGCAATTCCCCACCACTGCAGCTCCATGACGCGCCCTTGACTAGTCATAAACTGAGCGAACGGCCCCACCAATCCAAGTGCAGCCAGTGACGGAGAAAGCCATGCGAGGATCTCACCTGCTTCTCCCCACTGGGGTCCTAACACCAAAATTGTGCCCGGCACCGCAATGAACGGCAACACCATGGCGAGCGGAACAAAGATTATGCTGGTGAGCGTGAGAAGGCGACCATAAACCTCGCGAGTACGGTTGATGTCCCCTTGAACGCGACAGAGCAGCGGAAACTGCACTTGGAGATAGGGAGCCAATATAAACGATACCGGTAAAGCATACAGGCTCTGCGCTCTATTAAAAAAGCCCATAGCCGAGGACCCTGACTGAAACCCGACCGCAACAGATCCAATGTTATTTGTTATGTAATTGAGGACGGTGAAGCTACTAACTCGCACACCAAATGCCAAGTGATGAAGTCCTGATCTAATTGCTCCATCTATCTTCGGTATCCAACTTCCAAATAAGAGGACTATCACAGAAGTCGAAACAGCTTGCGCAAGTGTACCAAGAACCACAGAGACAGCGCTCCTGGTTACATAAGCTAGCGATGTAGACACTAGTGCCCCGACCGCAAGCCCGCCAATCTCAGCAAAGAAAATACCTCTTAGATTAAAATCGCGTCGGAGAAGCGCACCGTGAACCGAGCTGAGCCCGCTCGCCAGCAGGCTTGCGGAAGACACATAGAGAAGAACCCTAATATCTTCCTCATGGTAAAAGTCGCTGACGACCGGCGCAGCGAGGAGGATAGCGACCGACGTCACTACGGAAAGAAGAGCATTGTACCAGAAGAGAGCGTTTCGATCATCAGATGAGAAGTCAGCTGATTGTATAGCCGCCGAGGAAAGACCGAAGTCGCGGAGCGACGTGAGTAGCCCAGTGAAGGTCGCCACCATGGCGACCAGGCCAAACTCGTGCGGTGTTAGCAACCGCGCCAATATGGCAAGCGAACCGAATGATATTGCAAATGACGCGAACCTATTAGCGTAGGCATACGTCGCTGCACCGGCCAACTTTCGCTGATCTAGGAGCACGCTAGACCTGGCTCAATTTCGTTATGAAGCATCTCTGTTTACTTCTGCTCGATTGAGTAGCGAAAAGCCGTAATCCCGCGCATGGATCCGAGTATCGTATCTACCCTTTTATACCCCTGCAGCGCCACCTCGTTGCACGTCTGTGAGCCAAAATAGCAAACCTTGGTCTTGATCAAACGTGGGCAATTGTTCTTTAAGCTCACCACGTGATCTAGAATCTTCGGATCTACTGCGTGAGGGACCGCAGCGGCTTCGATATCGAGGCAGGGACGTCCAAGAGCATCTTTGACTACCTTGCCGGCTTGTTCGGCTGGCCCCTGAAGGGTTAATCTCGACATTGACGGACCTGACTGACCGAAAGTCCCATTCGCTCCGCCCAACAGGACAGAGGCAATCAGCATCGGAAGCAAGCGAATTTGCATCAGCGCCAGGGCCTTTCATTACGTTCAATTCCAGGGATATTGACATTGATCCCATCTGCTTGAAGCCGCTTCAAGAGGCTGGTCTTCGAGGACACGTCGACGTCGCGCAGCGCGGCCAAAAGGCTCTCCCTCTGAGTCCATCCTACTCCCATCAAGTTCGACGCCGCTTCTTCGACAAAGTCCGCATCAACCATCTCTGAGAATTCAGACACAGCAGCCTGTCGTGTCCAATCTCCGAGCACCGGAAAAATGGCAAGCGAAAGCCGATTGCGTCGGAGGGCGATCCATCCCTCATGTGGTCCAGCCAAATAGGAGCGATCTAGATAACTCACAGTCTTAGGATCGAAGCCATTGCGAGTCGTCTCAACTGAATAAAGCATCAGCCAGAGAAGGGACTCGGTTGGACTCACATGCAGCGCGGCAATGAGTTTGCGTTCGGCCGCTTCGACCTCGCGATCTGCTTCCTCTGAAGTCTTTCGCTGCATTGCTTCCTCAGCCGTGCGTAGCCTGACGAGGACATCAGCCAACGAGAGTTGCGATTGCTGAATTGGGGGCGCCGGATCGGCTTCAATGCGCGCTAGCATCTGATTGAGAGCGCCAGGCTTGAAGCGTTCATCGGCAATAATCCGTGCCGTGATATCGCGAGCTGGCGTGCTTCGCCAGAATGAGGGCAGAGCAGTCAGCGACCAGAACACACCAAGAAGGCCGAGCGGCAGCAATAGCCCGCGCAGCACTGGGTCCCATGGTAGGCCGGCGCTATTCCACATACCCGTAGCGGGCATAGTACTTCTGGTAGTAATAGCGGCCGTGATAGGACTCGTACCGAGCTAGCGCCTTGGTATCGGCCTTATTCAGGACCACACCCAACAGCTTGTCTTGGATCTCGGGCGAACCACGCAGATTGTGCCTGACCACATCGATCTTGGTCTTACCCCACTCAACAACGAAGATGTAGGAATCAACGAACGCCGAGGTGACGCGCACGTCAACCACCGGCGCCATCGGCGGCATATCGAGCACCACATAATCGTATTTCGATCGTAGCAGCGCGATGAGGGCATGCATCGCCTTGGAGGCAAGGACCTCGTTGGTGTGCAGCAGCTTGGAGGTGGTGCCCGCTGGCAGAATGGACAGCTTAGTCTCCGCATCAACAATGAGCGCATCTTCGAGCTGCGCCTTCTGAGCGACTACGTCAACGAGACCAACCTGCGCATTCGGCACCAAGGCGCGCGATAGAGAGGGGTTTCGCAGGTCGGAATCGACCAGAATAACACGCGCACCGGAATGTGCGATGAGCTGCGCGAGGTTGGTTGAAAGCGTGCTCTTGCCTTCGTTCGGGAGGGTCGACGTGACCGCGAGTACTCGGTTCTCGCGTACGATGGAGTTGAGGTCCACAGCCACCTTCAGCGAACGCACCGCCTCAGCGAAGCGCGATAGCGGATTCTCGACGACATAGCGCAAGAGATCGGGCTCGGGGTTGTTCTTCCCGGCGCGCTTGCCGCCCAGCACCCTTCCGCCAATCCCCCTCGCGGAGGCCGTGTTGCCGAGCGCCGGCAGGATCGAGATGCAATTCGCGCCGAGTTCCTGCTCGACTTGCCCGGTGGTCCTGAAGACCTTGTCAGTGAACTCGCGCGCCATCGCCGCGCCAAAGCTCAGCAGAAAACCGCCGAACAACGCGCCAGCCAGAATGACCAGCGTCTTCGGATAGCTCTTCTTCAGCGGCGTTGTTGCGGCGCTGATCACCCGCGCCTCAGTAATCGGGAACGACTGTTGCTGCACGCTCTCCATGTAACGTTGAAGGAAATTGTCGTACATCGCCTGGTAGGACTGCGCGTTGCTCTCGAGCTCGCGAAGCTGCACCTGGGCCTGGTTGGTGAGCTGCGATTCCGAGACGACGTTGTTGAGGCTCGACTTGATGGCCTCCTCGCGCGTCATTGCGATATCGTAGTCGCTCTTGTAGGATTCCTGGATGCGCTTCAGCTCGTCGATGATGTTCTTCTTGATCTCGGCCATCTGGCGGCGAAGGTTGACCGCCGCGAGGTGATCCGAGCCGTATTTCATCGCCCAGATCGATTCCTTCGAGGCCATGTCGACATATTGGCCGCGCAGCTTGACGATGGTGTCGTTCTTCAGCGCGTCGGCGACGCTGGCGTCGGGGATCTCCTGCTTGAGAATATCGTTGATGCGGTCCATCCGCGCCTTCGCCTCGGCGGTGGCCGCATGCGCCATGATGAGCTGGCTGTTCACCTCCGCAAGCTGCTGCTCGTTCATCAGCCGGCCGCCGGTGTCGACGATGTTGTTCGCGGTCTTGAAATCGACGACCGCCTTCTGCGCGGCGGAAGCCTGCGTGCGAAGCTCCTTAATCCGGTCCTGGAGCCAGACGCTGGCGCGGCGCGTCGCCTGGTACTTCGCCTCGAGCTGGTCGACGATATAGGCGTCGGCAATGGCGTTGGCGATCTTTGCAGCCTTCTGCGGATCGCGCGAGGTGAACCCGATTTCCATCACATAAGTGAGGCCGAGACGCTTGATGGTGCGGGCTTTCTCGAAACGATCCAGCGCCTTGCGTGTCTGCTCGAATTCGGAGGAAGCACGTCCTTCGGCAAACAGGCCGGAGACAGCGCTGATCACCGTCCCCAGCAGTCCACCGCCGCTGCCAGTGAATTCAGGATCATCGATCAGGTGCAGGTCGCGGATCACCGCGAGGCTGATGTTCTCGGATTTCAGGATCTCGACCTGAGTCTCGACCGTCGCGGAATCGACCGCGATATCGCCGAGCACCGATTGCTGCTGGAACAGCTGCACCTTGCGGGTGTCGATCACCATCGAGGCAGTGGAGGTGAACTGCGGCGCGGCGGTGAAGAGATAGAGCAGCGCCAGGATCACGCAGGCCGAGACGATCGCGACCATGGTCGGGAACTGGCGGCTGATAATGTCGAGATAGGAGGTCAGCGTCTGCGACGCCGAGCCGTCGGCCTCGGCGAAATCACGGTTGATCTCCGAGGTCGGCTTGTTCACCTGCAACATCTAGCAATTCCTGAAAATGGATCGATGTGTCTTATTGGGATTAATGTTCGCCGAAAGCCCGGATGTGTCCGGAGCAAACCTGATGCCAAAGCCCGCGCTGCGCGAAACACTAGCACAATCCTATCCGCAATTGAACGCGCATGATGCAGCGCACAGCTCCGCTTGCACGACATTTTGGATGAAGCTTAACGGCCCAAACGTGAAAGCGGCGCCCGATGGCGCCGCTTTGGTTAGGTCGTGAAGGAGGCAGCGCGGAGGCTTTTCGTCTCCGGACAAATACGGGTCAGCGCGTGCTGATCCGATTCGCGGCGTTGGTCGTGCCGGTCACGCCGGCGTTCGCGTTCGGGCTGACCGTCGTCGCATAGTGCAGGCCGCCGAAGCCCGGCGCGCCATTGTTAGCACCACCGGTGTTGCCGGGATTGCCCGTCGGGCCGCCCGCGCCGGAGCTACCACCGCCGCCACCACCGCCAGTCGCGGCGATCGCGACGTCGCCGGTCGCGGCCTGGTAGGCGGCGATGACGTCGGCGTTGCCGGTGTTGGCGATCGCGGCCTGGATCTCATTGGCGAAGGCCTGGTCGCTCGACGCGGCCATGCGGGCGACCTGGGCGAGGCCGCCGACGATCGCGCGCATCTGGTCCTTGGTGGTCGCGGGATCCTTCAGGAGCGCGATCAGGCCGGGAAGCGTGGTCGGATCGGAGGCGCCGAGATCGCGCACGCGCGAGATCAGCTGCGGGCCGCCGGTCGGATATTGCTGCAACAGGCTGTTGGGGGAAGCCTTGAAGTCGGAAATGACGGTGGCCGGCAGCTGGCGCTGCGGCGGGTAAACGGCAGCGCTGGCGGCCGAGGTAATCGTCGCGGCGAGGGCCGCGGCGGCAGCCATGCGAAGCGCAATCTTGATAACGCTCATAAATCAACCTCCAAAAAATCAGCTGCCCCGATGTGCTTCCTCGGCCCGGGCAAATGGCTGTGCAGTGCGGAACCTAACCGAAGAGAAAAGAGCTGTCCACTTATTCTAAAGACTTCGTAAACGACGCAACTGCTTCAAATCTAGACACTTTTGTGAAACTGAGGCACCCGGCTCGGGGCGGCGTCCGCGGTTGTCGGATGGCCCTCGCCTCGCCGGCTGGTAGCGCCCGCCTCCGCCATCGCCCGGCCCTCCTTGCTGCGGAAGGACTGCGCCAGGCCGGCGCCGAAAAGCGCAAAGAATGGAATGCTGTAACCGGGCACCTGCAGCGTGAAGTCGAGGCACGAATGCAGCAGCGACAGCGTCGCGGTCGCCACCGCCGCCAGCGGGATGATGGCATCGCGCCGGCGCCCGAACACGCCCCTGGCCAAGACGAGCAGCATGATGGCCCAGGCGAGCGCCACCAGCAGCGCCATCGGAATGCCCACCTCGGAGGCAAGCTCCAGCGGCGTCGAATGCGCGGCATCCCAGATTCCGCGAATCGAGATGTTGGGGCTGCGGTACGGCGGGAAGGCCCATTGGAAGGTGCCCATGCCGGTGCCGAACCAGGGATTGTCACCGATGATCCGCAGTGTCGATTTCCAGGCCTCGATGCGGCCTTCGTCGACCAGGCCCTGGCTGTCGAAGCGGCTGGAGACGCGGCCGCCGAGCAACTGCAAGAGGCCGAGCGCGACAGCAAGGCCCGAGCCGAGCGAGATCCAGACGCCGGTGCGCGGCGGCAGATCCTTCCTGAGAAAGAGCGTGAACGCGACGATCATCGCGAGCAGCGACAGGCCGACGCCGGCGCGCGAGGTCGTCATGAACATCGCCATCAGGCAGATCAGCAGGCAGCCAAGCTGCGGCAGGATCTCTTTTGGCGGGATCGTGCGCACATCGAGCGACAGGCGTTTCCATTCGATGTGCCGCTCAGGGAGCCGGCGGCGGACATCCTCCAGGATCAGCAGCATCCAGATCACCGCGCAGGAGCCGAAATAGGCCGCCGCCGTGTTGCGGTTGATGAAGGTGCCGGTGACGCTGCCGAGATAGGCCGTCTTGTCCCGCCACAGGATCATAGTGGGCTCGATCAGGAACGAGAGCACGCCGTAAAGGGCGTATGCCGCACCCGAGATCGCGATCACCCACAGCATGCGGCGGGCGCGGTCGCGGTTCGCTCCGACGGTAATACCGAGAACGATAGCGAGGATGTTGGCGAGCGGCGCGCCGAGCGCGAAGAACGCCTCGTTCTTCACGATGGAAGCAGAGGGAGCGATCGGTACGCCCAGCAGATCCGAGGCCTGCTTCCAGATCGGCTGGAACGGCGCGACCCAGGGATGGTCGGAGAGCTGCTCATGCAGCACGAAGGCGTAAGCAACGACGATCACGCCGATCCCCGCGAGCAGCCACAGATGCGGCCGGCGCAGATCGCGCGTCGGCGCGAAGATCACCGCGATCCCGAGACACAGGCACCAGAACGCGATCGACAGATCATTGGTCGAGCCGAACGGGAACGGCGCGCCAGCCACCACAAAGAATAGGACGAAGGTCGCGGGCAAGCTCCATGACCAACGAATCCTGAACCAGATCATATTGGGAGGCCAAAGGCGCATCGTGCTTTCTTAAGGCGAGCTCTGCTTGAGCTTAGAGGAAGCAATCGATCGGATAGATCTTCAGATCGACGTTGAGGCGGCTGTTCCGGGTCTGCGCCCGGAATGCCAAGAATACTCCAAAGCTATCACTGCCCGGATCGAGTTTTATTCCAGGGGTTAATTCGTCGGGCGGGACCAGGACGCCGATGTGCCGGTTGATGGCCGAAATCTCGATCCGCCCCTCCCCCTCGCCAAAATGCCCGCCGAGCTGCGTCACCGTGACTTTAGGCAGGCCGCGGCGCTGATGACAAACCTCCTCCTCCCATAGCTTGGTCTGCTGGACCAGCGGCTTTCCCGCACCATCGGGGACAACGATATCCGGGAAGGACGGGCGCAGCATTCCGAAGAACTTGCTCTCCTTGGAGTTCGCCGACAGCCGGACTGTGAACGACAGCTCGCCCTTGGCTCCCTTGAGGCGCGACAAGACAGGAGCGTCAGGCTCCGCGGAGACCATCACGTCGATGCGGTGGCGGACGCCTAGCTCTGCAGCAGCGCCGAGAGCCTGCCCGAGCGGTGCAAGCCCGAAGCCGACGGGGACGAGAGCCAAAAGACGGCAAAGTGTCCGAAAGCGCATGAAGCCCCTTGCAACAGTGCGGGGTGCCCGATGACCGGCGCCCTGCCCAGTGGCGCCTTGATCTTTCCCGAACTCGTAGCCGCAGCAGAACGGCTTCGATCTAAACGAAAATGGCACCGGGACAAAGCCCCGGTGCCATCGGTTTCGCTGGATCAAGTTGGCGTCTTACGGCGCCAGCTTGACGTTGTTGCGGAAGATCAGGGCGTCGTTGGAGAGATTCACCGCATCCGAGCCGGTGGCCATGATCACGCGCAGGAACTGCAGGAATTTCGTAACTTCGACGTTGCGGGAGTTCGAGACGTAGATCACGTCGCCGTTCTTCATCATGACCTTGGTGGTAAGGAAGAAGCCGCCGGGATCGCGGAGGTTCACGTTGAAGATGACCGGAACGGTCTCGGAAGTGTACTTGCTCACGTCGATACCGAGCTGGGCCGCAACCTCGCGCGGCTCGCGGCGATACATGTACACGGCGGCCGGATCGGCTTGGCCATCGAGAAGACCGCCGGCCTTGCCCATGGCTTCGCCGAGGTTGATGCGCCAGGCATCGAAGTTGAACTCGCCACTCTGGCCGCTGGCGCCGAACGCCAGGAACTTCTGCTGCTCGCGATAGACGTAGATGCTGTCGTCGGGGCGAACATAGACGTTGTTCTCGGGCGCCATCACGAGATTTTCGAACGGTACGGTGGCCCGCCGTCCGCCACGCTCCAGCATGACCCAGGTCTCGAAGCCCTGGCCCTTGATGCCGCCGGCGCGGGTGATCGCATCGAGCACCTTGTCCTTTGCGCCCGCCGCGCTCGCGGGATAACGCGCCGGCGAATTGACTTCGCCGAGCACGCTGATGAGCTGGGTGCGCTGCGAGGACATCGCGACGACCGCCTGCGGCTCGATGGCGCGGTTGCCGATCTTGTCGATGATCGCGCGCTGGATTTGCACCGCCGTAAGCCCCGCGGCCTTGATCTGGCCGGCATAGGGCACCGTGATGAAGCCGTCATTGTCGACCGACTGATCCGGGATCGTCACATAGTTGCCCGGGCGGACGCCGGCTTCCGCCGGAATGAACAGACCGCCTGCCGCGGCTTCAAAGATGGTGACGCTGACGACGTCGCCGATGCCGAACACGATGCTGGCCGGCGGCCGCTTGTCCGTGAACGCCCCAGCGAGCCCCTTGGGCTCATGGGTGTGCAGGATCTTCACCGTCGCCGGATTGAGCGGCACCAGCTCGTAGGCCGGAGCGTTTTCAGTCTGAATCTTGTTGTTGACGTCGTCCGTCAGCGGACCCGAGCCGGGATTGGTCGAGCACGCTCCGAGCGCCAAAGCGGCGGCCAGAAATGCTGGCTTGAAAAGATATGACTTGGCAAAGGAATGCATGAATCGCGCGCCCCAAGAGACCCCAATTAGTCCTGATTGGTACGGCCTAGGGGGTGGTGCGACAAGGGTTCCCGGTGGTTAATGGAGCGATCGGTCGGCTACTGTTGCGTGCGGGCCACTCTTTGGGGCTTGGTTTAACCCTTTGTGACCATTTGTTGTATTTCGTGTGCCCGGTCGGCGAGCAAACCGCCCAACTCAAGGGCTCCGTGTGTCGAGCGCGAGGCTTCTTGACCTCTCTCCGCCCTGCTAAGTCTGGGCCGTTAAGGATAGGAACTCCCATTGTCTGGCCTCCTTCTTGTCCCGCTGTTGGCAGGCTACCTCCTTGGCGCCGCCGATCGCCCATGGGGCTCTGCTACCTCCTGCGCTGGCAGCGCGCGGTCCTCGTGCCAGGGCGCCCCCGTCGTTGAGGTGGCCGCCCCCTCCTCCGTCTGGAAGTTCAGCCGCACGCAAGGGGCTAAGGACGGCGAAAGCTTCGCCGCCATCACGAAGACCGCGGATACCACCCAATCCGACCCGGACTTTGCCGGCCTCATCGTGCGCTGTGCGCCAAAGGGCAAGATCGACGTGCTGGTGGCTCTGATCCGGCCCTTTCCGCCGCGGAGCCACCCCAAGGTCACCATCGCCGCGAGCGGCGGCGGTACCCTGACCTTTGACGCCAGCATGGCGGCCGCAGGCGCCGCGGTGCTGCTGCCCGACGAGGTCGCGGCCTTTGCCGCCGGCAAGTGGCAGTCAACGGCCTCGCTGTCGGTGGTGGTCAGGGAAAGCGACAGCGAGATCAAGGGCGTGGTGGCCCTGAACGGCTTGCGTGAGGCCTATCATTCGCTGCTGGCAAATTGCAGCCAATAGGCCAAATTTAGCCATACAGCTTAAGGGTCTTTTTAGGGTGGGGAACCTAGGGTCCGAAGCACGGAGAGTGTTTCGGATGACCGCGCTTTTGATTTTCAGCTTTCTCGTAGGTGCCGTGCTGGGCCAACGCTTTCGCGTCCTGGTGCTGCTGCCGTTGACCTTCGTCATGGTGCTCGCCGCCATCCCGGTCGGCTTGATGCTCGACCTCACCTTGCTCGAGAGCCTGAAAGGCGTGGCACTCGCAGCCATCGCCCTCCAGGGCGGCTATCTCTTCGGCTCGGCCGCGCGCTTTGGCCTTGCCGCCACACGTGCCGCCCGCGTCTTCGGCCGTCCGATCAAGGCCACCCGCTGATCGGCCGATCAACGCTGCCACCGACGAGCCCGCGCGCAAACGGCCCAAGGTTTGAGCGTTGGACCGAGGCAGGCCTCTGTTTGAAAACTACCCGCTCGCTTGTATGGTGACCTGACCGTTTCAGGATTCCCTTCGAGCGCGCCGTTTGTCCCTCGCTTATTTTGCCCTCATCGTTTCCATCGTCTCCGCTTCCACTCTCGAAATCGCCGGCGCCCAGTTCGGTGCGCAGTTCGGGACGATGGCCGCCGCGCTGAGCCTGCTGGCGGCCACCGCGAGCGCGCGAAAAGCCGACTACGACCATTATGTCCGCGCGACCTCGTGGGGCCGCTGGATCCCAATCGCCATTCCGCTGTGTATCGCGGCTCAGCTCGTCCCGCTTCCGCTGAGCTTTGCCCATCCGATCTGGGCCAGCACCCGCGATGCCATAGGTGGCCTGCCGTTCGGACCGATCACGGCCGATATCGGCCTGACCGTCAGCGCGCTGCTGCTGGCGCTTGCGGCGATCTCGTTGCTCGGTGTCACCATCCTGGTGGTCCGCAACCGCAGCCGAGCCGAGCTGGTTCTCTTTGTGCTGAGCGGCGTAACTGGGGTCTCCGCCTTGATGTTGGACCTGCATCGGCTGTCGCCGGCGCTTGCGGCGACCGTTCCTGCTGATCTCACGGCAACCATGGCCGGCCTCGGTCTCATGCTCAATCTGGCGGTGATGCAGCTCGCTGCGGAACGGGCCGAGACGCATCACTCGGTCCTTCGCTCGGTGGCGATCGGCCTTTGCGGGCTTATGGGCGCGCTGGCAAGCGCGCTTGCGGTGTTCGGCCTGTCGGGCACGAACAGCGCGATCGCCGCGGCCTTCGGCATTGTGCTGATCCTGCTGATCCTCGTCATTCGCAGGCTCGATCTATCGCCATTGGCCGCGGGCGCCTTGTCGGCCGCCGCCTTGATCGGGGCGGCGATCGTCCTGTCATTCCTGTTCGAAAAAGGCTCCGGACCGGTCCTGTTGCGGCTCATCCCGGATGTGGGAGCTGAAACGCGGGCGGCATTGGAGCGGATGTTGACCGACACGCGCTGGTTCGGCGCGGGCGCCGGGACCTTTGCTGCGGTGGGCCGGATCTATCAAAGCGACGTCGGAGCCGCTTTGACGGCGCCCTCGACAGCCACGGCGGTCTTTGCTGGCATGGGATGGATTGGCCTGGCGGCCGCGCTGGCGGTGAGCCTGATCGCGCTGCTGCGCCTGTTCTTCGGCGCCTTGCAGCGCGGACGCGACTCGTTCTTCCCTGCCGCCGCCGCGGCCTGTGTTTTGTTTGCGCTGGTTCAGAGCTTGGCCGGTCCCGGGCTGCTGCGGCCCGCAGCAATCCTGTGCCTTGCAGTGATCGTGGGACTGGGGCTGTCGCAGAGCGTCAGCCAATCCGGATCACGATAGAGCGCGGGTGATCAAACCGCGCGATCGCCGAGTGAGGCCCAGTAGTTCGGGTTCTTGGGCGACTGAATGCGGACCCAGCGATAGGGCTTCTTCGACCACGGCAGAATGTGGCCGGAGAGATTGTCCAGCACGAGATCGCCGGCGAAGGTGCGCACTACGACCACGAGATGATGCTCGCCCCAGGTGGTCACGACCTCGCTGAGCAGCACCGAGCGCGCCGGAAAGCCCTTGGCGATCAGTTCGTGGCGTTTTGTCACAGCGTAATCGTTGCAGTCGCCGCTGGTCGGATGAAGCAGCCATTTCTCGCCGCGCAGCCCTTCCAGATTGGCCTCGGGACGGATGGCGGTATTGACCTTCTGGTTGACCTCTTGCATCTGCGCCAGCCGCTCCGCCGTAAGCTTCAGGCGCCCGCCCCTGAACACGATGTGCTGCGGCCGCGGCTTGCACTCGTCCTTGTACTTCAGGCAAAACAGCGTGAACGCCATTGGCGCCAGCGTCGGCTGGTCGAACTTGATGTACTGGATGGCCCCGCGCAGCCCCAAGGGCGCACCGACGAATGCGGCTTCAGCGCGCTGCTGCACCCCTGCAGCAACAACGATGGCGGCCACGGCCGCCAGGAACTTTACAACTCTGCGCATGTCGCGCTCCCCGTTCTTGTTGGGGAGACGCTACGCGAGACGTCTTGAAATACGGCTCAAAGGCCGCGCGATCCTTTAATAAAAATGCAGGCGCCTTGGTCGGAAACAATTAAGAATACCGATGTGTGACTTGTTCTGCTAAGAGCCATCGCGACGTTCCGCTCGTGACGCTGGAAGCGATTCGACCGACCTGATGGGCCTTTCCTCACGCTTTCGAAAGAAGACCAAGCCTCGGCTTCCCGACGGCGTTCGCGTCTATGCCATCGGCGACGTGCACGGCCGCGCCGATCTGCTTCAATCGCTGTTAACCGTCATCGACGTCGATCTGGCCCGCTCGGCCCCCGAACGGGCCATCCAGGTCTTTCTCGGCGACTACGTCGACCGCGGCCCGGACTCGCGCGCCGTTCTTGATCTGTTGATCGAACGCTCGAAGACACACGAGACGGTTTGCCTCAAGGGCAACCACGAGATCTTCCTGCTCGAGGTCCTCAAGGATCCGGCCCGCCTGCAGGAGTGGCGCCACTATGGCGGCCTCCTGACGCTGGTCTCCTACGGCATCACGCCGACCATGAATCCGTCCGCGGAGCAGCAGGTCGAGCTGATCGAAGGACTGAAGCGTGCACTACCGCCCGAGCACCTCGCCTTCCTGCAGCAATTGCCTTCGTCCTTTACCTGCGGCGACTTTTTCTTCGTCCATGCCGGCGTCAAGCCTGGCGTGCCGCTCGAGCGCCAGAAGGATGAGGACCTGCTCTGGATCCGCGAGGAATTCCTCGCATCCGAGGAGCGCTTCGGCAAATACATCGTCCACGGTCACACCCCGGTCAGCGCGCCCGATATTCGCCCGAACCGCATCAACATCGACACCGGCGCCTATGCGACCGGAAACTTGACGCTGCTGACGATCCAAGGTGATAGTCTGCTCGCAATTTGAGAGCCCTGCTCTCGTTTCAATCCCGTGCTCGCTTCGCCCTCACAGGCCTCGTCGATTTCACCATGAACCGCATGTTCCTGCTTCGCGTCATCGGCATCTGCACTGCGATCGTGCTGGCGCTCCATGCCGGCATGACGTTCTACGGCGATCTCATACGACCGAACTTTCGCGCGAGCGATTTGTTCTCGGGTGAGATTCCGCCCGAGAAGGCCAAGCTGGCGGCCGGCGGTGTCTTGGCATCAGTTTCGCTGGATGGCGACCTGCTCGCGAACTACGCGGCGGCAATGGCGGCTGACGTTCTTCACCGTCCTTCAACCGATGCGGCCGGACGGGCCAGCGAGAACAAGGCCGCCCAAAGCGCCGTCGTCGCTGCCTTGAAGGTCTCACCGATCAGGCCCGCGCTCTGGCTCACGCTCGGCACGCTGCAGGCCCAGGCCGGCGAAGCGGCAACGCCTGCGGTGAAGATGTCCTACTTGACCGGATCGGTGCCGATCGACGTCGCCTTCGCTCGGGTCCGGACCGTGACCTCGGGCGCGGCTGCGACGGACGAGGAGATCAAGCTGCTGGCGCAATCCGACATCCGCTCGGCGCTCGCCAACCGCTCGCGTTACGAACCGCTGCTGATCGCGGCCTATGTGCAGGCAACTCCGCAAGGCAAGGCGCTGCTGCTCGAGACCACGAAAGTGACCGATCCCAAATTCAACGAGATCTTGCGGCGGTACTGAATTTCAGCGCATCGATTTCGGGTTGACCGGCACGAAGTCCTGATCGCGACGCGGTTGGTCGGATCGCCCCTGATAGACGAACATGCCCTTCTTGGTCGTGACGATATCGCCTCGCTGCAGGCTGTCGTCGCGGAGAAGGCGTTCGGTCGCGACAAGGTCCGTATCCTCCGGAATCGGCTTGTAGAGCTCGGGATGGTCCCGCCGCTCGCGCGAAACCTCCTTGGCGCGTCGCCGTGCGTCCTCGATCCGCTGCCGCCATTCGTCGCGCGTTACTTCTGGCTCGCTTGGTGGAAGATAGTCGCTGAGCGAGGGCTCCGGTTCGGCCTGAGCAAGACAGAAGCAAGGGCAGGCGAGACCAAGGCCGAGGGCAGCGGCAAGGGAAACGACAGCTCGAGACAGCGTCCCAAACCGCCTTCCGTCATCTTGCGAATGGTCACGTCGAGCGGTTCGCACGCTGATCACTCCAAAGACAGAGCATAAGGACGACCATTGGCCGGAAACCCCTTATGCCCGGCTCATCAATCTATACCTTTGCCAATTGCAAGAAAGCGAATTCGCAGGCAAGCTTTGCGCTTTAGCTTGCAACCTCGTCTGGCACGAAGTTGACGAGCACCTGGCGAGCCCGAGGAGTCGAAGACCTCGTTAGCTCGCTGATATTCTCTTCGGGAATTGCGCGTGGAGCTGCCGTCGCATGCCTCAAAAACCCTTGTTGCTGCTAGCTGCCTGCATCGCAGCTTCCGCTGCGCTAGTCATGGCGGCTCACGCCAGTCCGCTCTGCATCAAGGAACGGACGCCGTTCGAACTATCGGGGGACACGGTGACGTGGACGCTGACCATCCAGCCTGGATCCGACTGCATCCAGGGCCTGCGTTGGTCGTACATGCAGATCTTCAAGGTATCGGTCGTGAGCGGACCATCAAGGGGACAATTGACCGTGGTCGGGTCCGGCTTCCGCTATCTGGCAGCAGCCGACAAGCAAGGCCCCGATAAATTCACACTTCTGATCTCGGGTAAAAACCTTCACGGTGCAGGGACATCGACCCTGGAGGTCGAGGTCAATCCTCAATAGCTCGCCAAGACGCCGCTCTCTTAGGGGACAGGAGCGTTCCTGGATTTACCGAAAATCGAGCACGGCGGCCGAATGGCTGATGGTTGGCGATGTTCTCTTAGGCCAGCCGGCGGCACACCTACCGCCTACTTGAGGCACTGCCCCGGGTTCTGTTTCCGTAATAGGGTATGGCTCGCCCGCCGCGGGTCAGGGGCGCCTGGATCCGGCTCGGGTAATTCGGCGTGGCCGTGCTGCCCGACGGCTGCGACGGATTGACAATGATCACGTTGCGATTGGGCGTCGATGGGTCATTGACGCCCTGGGCCCAGGCAGCGGCGGGCACAAGCAACGCAATGGCGATCAGAACTGGTCGTTTCATACGATATCTCCCGAGCATGAACGTCAGGGAGGCGATCACCGTTCCTTCACGGTTCGTTGGGCGGCGGCCTCAGCGGGGAACGGCAACCAGCTTGCCGTCTCGCCAGACGCCCTGGGCCGACTTTCCAGCAGGCAGCCTGCCTGAAAGGTTCCGAACGGCGGTCGGCCGCGAGGCAGCCTGATTGGTCTGCGCCTTTTTCGTGGGGGTCGTGATGATGCTGGAGCTCGTGGTGTTGGCCTGATCCTTGGTCCCTTGCGCAACGGCAGGCGAAACCAGGAAGGTCAAAACCGTGAGGACTGCCAGAACGCCGCGCATGGTCGAGCACCAGAAAGAGAAGAGCTTGGCGAAATGTCACAGGTTCTCGCCCAAAAGCAAGCACCTTCGAACACCGCGCGAGGCCTTTGCGGACCCGCCAATCGAAGCCAAACCGCCTCAACTCGAGACGTTTGAAGCGGAAAGACCTAGCGAAATAGCCCTATCCGGGCTACTTGATCGGCCTTGATGACCGACTCCGGTGAAACTGCGGCCAACGCTCCCTCGGCGCAACAGATCAAAGCCGGGTTTATCCGTCTCCTGTCAAGCCGCATCCGCGCCGTATCCGACGATCCCCGGCAGATGCGGGAGATCGTCTATGAGCTGGCGCGCGTCAAGCTTCTGGAGCAATTTACGCATGCCGACGCGCGGGAATCGCGCGAGCTTCAGCAAGTCCTCGAACGTGCCATCAAGGAGGTCGAGCGTTCCTTCGAGCGTAGCGCCGCGTCCGAGCCGCAAAAAATTGTCGCGGCAACCGACGTTCCGGTCCCGCCCCCGGGCCATACCCCCGCTCCCCCGCCCATTCCGATGTCGTCACCCGTTTCCGCTTCGCCGCCTGCTGCGAAGGACGCGGAAGCCGCGCGCCGTCCCGTGGCTTCGCCGCGATCGCCGGATCAACCCAAACGGAGCGGCGCCTTCACCTTTCTGGTTCGACTGGCCGGCATTCTCCTGCTCATGGCCGGCGCCAGCACCACGGTGATCTATTGGCCGCGTTTGAGGACCCACTTGTCCGCACTGTCACAATTGGCGCTGCCATCCGAGCGCGCGCCGGGCAACCCCGAGCCCCGGCCGGCCACCGCCCCGCCCCCGTCGGAGAGCGTGAGTGTCGAACGATCGCCCGACAGCGCAAAGGAGCCGGCACCACCTGCACACCCCTCCATGCCTTTGCCGACGACCTTCGGCGTCTACGCGTTGAACGAGGGGCAACTCCAGGAACTGAAACCGGTCCCCGGAAAGATTCCAGACCGCCGCGTTGCGATCTCGGCGGCCATCAACACGCCGAGTGCAACGACCCTGACAAGCGGAGATGTCAACTTCATCGTGTTCAGACCGGACGGAAGCATTGAGGCAAGCGTGACCGAGGTTCGAGTCGTCGCGAAGGTGTCCCGGTCAATGGGCGTCGATGCCTCCGGTAAGGCCGCCATAGTCAACGCGGGCGATTCCTGGGTCATTCGCAGCATGTCCTACCCCTACAAAGTGGGGCCGGTCGAGGATCAGCAGAGGATGCTGTTGCTGCAGCCAGAGCAGGACGGCTTCACGCTTTCGCCGGGCCGCTACATCGTCGTCGTCAAAGGCATCGGCTACGATTTCACCGTGGCAGGGACGATCACCGATCCCAACCAATGCGTCGAACGCATCAACGCGGCGAACGGCGCGTTCTATTCTCCCTGCCCGCCGCCGCGTTAGAACAACGGCCGCTACTTACTAGGCTTGCCGTCCTTGGCCGCCTCCGCCGGCGCGTCGTCGACCTTACCGTTGTTCGCGACGCACTTTTGGAAGTATGCGCGCTGATCCTTGGCCGTTCCCTTGGCACTCCCGGCCGCCGGGTTGCCGATTTGCCTGGGCGGAAACGCCTTGGCCACCGCCGCTTCGCATGCGCGCGCCACTTCGGCGGTAATGGCCGACGCCGTCGCCGGCGCAGCCAATGTCAACACGCATACCAATCCAACCAACCTTCGCATATTCCTGACCGGCACCTTGCTGCTCCCTCGAAGCGTGAATGCTTGCCGGAACCATAGCAAAAAGGATCGACGCGCCAAACGGCAAACGGCTTCGAATTGTCACGCGGTCTGCCCTGTGCGTCTCGAAGGATGGCCGAGCGCGCAGCAAGAGCTCCAATACTAGCTGTTGAGCTGCGGCGGCTTGAAATTCGGAAAACGCGTGAGCATTGCGGTCTTGACGAACTTCAAGTGAGCAATGGTGCTTGCCAGCTCCTTGAGCCGCCGCTGGCCATTGGAGATGTCCGCCGCGAAGAGATCCTGGTGATGATTGTCGAGCGCCTCCCGCTCGAGGTACTCGTCGGTGCCGTTTCCAAAGGTGACGGATGCACGCGCAAGCGCGTCATCGACACGTCGACTGAGCCCGACCTGCTCCTTCTCCGCATCTCGTAGCGCCGTGTCGATGGCGACCATGACGGCGTCGACCCTCGCGCGGTCGGTCTCAGCATCACGCTCGGCGGAGCGGGCTTTGAAGCCCTTGTCCTCGCGGCGCGAGCCGAGGAGGTTGTGCGCGCGTGCTCTCAGGAACAGCTGAAACATGTGGGCCATCCCCATTTTCGAGATCTAAGCCGCTACCATCGGTCAGGCATAGTTAACAAAGCCTAAATCCTGCGTCCGCCCCGCCTGGCTTTGGACGATCCATACCCGCCAGGCTCCTTCGTGCTTGGAATAGAGCTCAAGCCACCGAACGTCGTCAACCGCGGCCGCTCCCGTGCCTGCGCCGGTTTCGGCCCCGACTTGCGTCTCCTTCGGAGCAAGATCCAGCGTCTCGAATTCCGCCGTCTCTTCCAGCGAAAGGCCGATCAGAACACGATGCCCTTGCGCGTCAACAAAATACCTGCGCGGCGCGTTCTGCCGTTGATCAATCATTCGAATGACCCTCGCTCATGATCCAAGGACCTGGAAGATCTCTCAGATGCCGGCCATAGCTACAAACAAAGGCAATCAAAATAAGAGCGCAAGTCGTCGCGCCCAGCAACGCAATCAGCCACGTCATCTACGCCTACCCGCGCGCCCTCCGGAAAGAGAGGGCCCGAACTCGCAATGAACTGATCCGTCTTAGGTTGCCTTTCCTGGGCCCTCAAGGACGGCGACAGATTAACCTAACCGCACATGGTTATTTCGACTTCGCCACGACCATGGGGCAGCACGCGCGCGGCCTGCGGTTACGATGGCCCCTGGGTGCGACCAGCTTCCATCGAGGCAGGGGTATAGGGTGCATAAAGACGATATCGCGCCGATCGCTTCCGCGAGCGCCACGCCCGTACGGCATAGCCGCAGCCAAAACCCGCTGCGAAAATCGAAATCAAAACCAAAGCAGCTAACATTGGAATATTCCCACGTTTGCCGGAACGTTCCTCCCGCGCTCATTTTCATCTTTTCGTTGTGTCGACTTCAAGATCGCCACCGCTGAAACTTTTGTCAGACGAAGATGAAGTTTGTGCAACGTGATGCTTGAAGATTGGTCGGCACGCGAGTGCACAGAGCGCGGAGAAGAGGCTCCAGTTCTTTTTACCAGAACTCGCCACGCCGACACCATGAACCCTCGTTCATCCTGGCGCTTCAAACGTCGACCGGCACGGATGAGACCGCCGTCGGAGGGCGCGCATCGGATTCGCCAGCGAAACACCGTGGTTATACGGAGCGTCGCGCATCGATTTCATCGCGGTAAGGTTGAGCAGTTAGCTTAATCCGCGTTGTTTGTTGCGAAGTCTCACCGATCGCATATCCATCTCGCACCGGGCTCCCCCAAGCCCGGCCCCACCCTAGCAAAGCCGTCGAGCGAACATGGGTCGCTTGGCGGCTTTGTCGTTGTGTCGACAAGAGGATGATTTCGGTTATGGCGCGCAAGCCCTGGTCGTTCAAGGAAGACCGCCGGCTCATGGAGCTGGCCAAGTCTTCGGCTTCGCTGGAAGAGGCGGCGAAAGTTCTCGGACGCTCGCCTGATGCGATCAAGCGCATGGCCTTGCGGCTTGGTCTTTCGCTGAAGCCGAAGACCGGTAAGAAGGGCTAGTCTTGGAAACAGTTCGTCGAGGACCAGTCCAGCTTTTCACCCTGCAGGACGGAACCAAAGCAACCACTGGATGTTATCCAGACCTCGCAGTGAGGTCTGGCAGTGGTCCATTTTGCCATTTCCGCAATGTTGATTTGGCTGGCGATTAACATCGCTTTCGTGGTGCTTCGGCTGCGGGCCGCCCGTGATCCCGCAGCGCCCCACACCGACAGGTCAGGCAGAGCTTATCCAGAGGCCGTCTCCACGCGTCCCCGATGAGCGCGACTAAGCGTCCTGCCTTCAGTCCGCCTGGCCTATTCAGACCTAGTTGCGCGTCTTCTTCTGGGACCCCATCCCAGGGCTGGTGCCGTAGTTGGGTGTCCCCGTCCCCTTGAAAGCTCCACCCATGCTGTCCGAACCGGAATTCGTCGCTGTGCCGCTGCGGGAGGTGGGCTGAGTGCCCGATGGCTGGTCTTTGGTTCCCTGCGCCCAGGCCGCGGAGCTTCCGACGACGAACGACAGGAGGAGGAGGCTTAACGTCCTGATCATACTGCTCAACTTTCCATGCTCGGGCCGCGCGACCATCAGTCGGGCAACCCCTCGGTAGCCCTTCCGGACCGGTGCGCCCGTTAAACCCTATCTTAGCCCCCGCTGGCTAGAATCAATTCCCAAAATCAGTTCCGAGATCAATCACCAAGCCCCTCCTGAATTTCGCCTGGACCGGATGAGATTACAGCGGCCGAACCTCTCGTTTGCGGCGCTCGTTGTTGCGAGCACGATGGCGTTCGGGCTGGCGGGCCATTTTGCGGCATACGGCGTCATTCGCCACCAGCAGGCGCACCAACTGAACGAGCTGACCGAGGTCGTTCTGCGCCGCTCCGAATTTGCGGTCGATTTCGCCGCGGCCAGCCTGGACGAGCTCGCCAAGCGCGATCTTGCCAGCTGCGCGCCGGCAGCGCTGCAAGCCATCCGGCTCCACGTCTACCAGCGCTCGGCGATCAAGGACGTCCGTCTCGTCAACCCGGACGGATCGGTGATCTGCTCGGCCTATTCCGAGACCCTCGAGTTCGACAAGGGATGGGCGGATCGGCGCGACATGCTGCCCTCACACGACACGAGGCTTTCGCTGTTCCGCGTGGAGCAGTTCGGCGGCGACGCATTGGGCGTGCTCAGGGACGTCAATCGCAGCTCCGCGCTGGTCGCCATTGTCGGCATCAACGCTGGCCTGTTCGATCTCATGCCCGCCGAGTTGCGCGCGCACAGCGAGGTGATCCTCGCCTTGAGCAATGGCGAGAAGCTCGGCGAATTCCGGCTCGATGCCGACAGGCCCCTGCCAGGGCCGATCAGCTTCGACAGGCATTCCACGCGCTTTCCGCTTCACGCTACGATCCGGCTCGAGCAGGCCGTGCTTTCGAGTTGGAACAGCGAGGCGTATTGGCCGGCGCTCGCAGTCGCCCTCGGACTTGGTGCACTGTTCGGCATCCTGCTGGCACGCAGCCGCCGGATGGAAGGGCCGGTCGCCGATCTCGATCGCGGCCTCGCGGCCGGCGAATTCAAGCCCTACTACCAACCCATCTTCGACCTCAGGACCGGCCAGATCACGGGCTGCGAGATTCTGGCGCGCTGGGTTCGTCGGGACGGCTCGGTGGTGCCGCCGATGAACTTCATTCCGCTGGCCGAATCCAGCGGGCGCATCCAGGTGATGACTTGGCAGATCCTGAAATCGGCACTCGCCGACCTGCAGGGCGTGCTGAAGGCGGACAAGACCTTCAAGATGTCCGTGAATGTCGTGCCCAAACACTTGCTGAGTGCCGGCTTCGTCGAGACGCTGCGTCGCACGGTCCTGGCGGCGAGAATCTCCGCACGCCAGATCGTGGTTGAAGTCACCGAACGCGATGAGCTCGACGATCTCGCGCACGCCGCGACCGTCGTGGCCGAATTGCGCGACCACGGCTTCCGCGTCGCCATCGACGACGTCGGCGTGGGGCACAGCGGTCTGTCGCGGCTGAAGGGGCTCGGCGCCAACACGATCAAGATCGACAAGTTCTTCGTCGACACCATCACCGTGGATGCATCGACCACGACGATCGTCGAGATGTTGGTCGCGCTCGCCAAGGACTTCCGCATGACGGTCGTAGCCGAAGGAATCGAGACCGAGGAGCAGCGGCGCGCCCTGATCGCCTCCGGCGTCGAGGAAGGACAGGGCTATCTCGTCGCCGCACCGCTGCCCTTTGCGAAATTCAGCGAGCTGGTCGATTCACGCCGCCACTCCGCATCCGCAGCGCCGGCCGGCGACGTCCTGGTGGCCTGACCATCTTCGTTCGACTGCCTCCGGGCCGGCGATGGCGGCCAGGTTTTGGGCGGCCCGCGCCCCCGGAAGAACGACGTGGCGTTTTAACGATGTTCTCGTCTTTCGAAGCAGAATGGCCCTCGAGCGGCTATGGTAGGCCATGCGTCGAAATCACCTCATCGCAGCCGCGGGAATCTGCCTTGCCCTCATCGCCTATGCCACCCTGGCGAGGCTGGCGGGACGGCCGGCGCTGATGGGGCATCACGAGGCGTATTGGATCGTCGTCATCGAGCGCTTCAGCGCCTACGGCCTGTTGGGCTTCCTGCTGGCCTTCCTGTTGCCCGGCCGGCTCGCTTTGGCCTGCTCGCTCGTCATCGCAGTCGCGAAGGGGCTGGAAGTCCTGCAAACGCTGACCCCCGATCGTGATCCGGGTTTCCTGGACGTGCTGCAAAAGGCGGCAGGAGGCACCGTCGGCGTCATTCTCGCCCAGACGATCCTGGCGTTCTTGCCTCGGCCGCCAGCCTGAGGCCCACGGCGCTGACAAAATTCTTCAGCGCCACGGCGACATCCCCCTACTTCATCATCTGCCCGCGCAATTCGCCGCCTGGGTTCGCGGCCGTATGAATGTTCGCGTACCATTTGCCGGCCAATAGATCCGCTGCCTGGGCATCCGTGAGCGTGGCGCTGCCCTGGATAGGACTCTGGACCGTCTTGAAGGGCAAAGCGATGCCGGCGTTCTTGCCCGCATCACTGGGGCCATGAAAATGGGCCCCCATCGCCGGACCCGTCAGATTGGCAAACGTAATCGTATAGGTCAGGACTTTGGTCTGGGTGTCGAACGCGGCCTCGGCCTTGCCCGAACCGGACGAGCCGTTCGGAGGCACTTCATTGCTGCCCTTGAGGTCGGCCTGCAGCTTGACGACCTCCGCACGTGACGGCGCGGTTGTGACGATCAGCAGCCCACCGAGCATCACCGTTCCCAACAGCGTCACGCCGACCCGATACTTGGCTTTCCTCATGGCATTCTCCTACAGGCTCTACGGCCCGATGCGGTTGAAACCCCGGCCCCGGCTTGAAATTCCGGAGACGAGTCTATGCCTGATTCGCGAAAAGCTGGCGGGGATCCACCGGTGGCGCGTGGAACGACCTGCGCGCCCTGACGCCAAGCGAGCTAGGCTGCCCCGCGCTCGCGGAACCCGGTCGGGACCAGGAGTTCGGCCATCTGCCTGTGCGTGCTCTGGAGCGCCTCGATGGCGCCGTCGAGATCGAAATCGGCCTCGCGAACGGATGCGAAGAACCTCGCCGTCAGCGCGAGGTCAAGCTTGACGCGCGTTGCGCCGTCGCGGCTCTTGCGGCGGTCGAGCGACAGATGGATGGCCCGCATTCTGGCTTCTGCCGGCGTACAGCCGCTGAGTGTCGCCAGTTCGTTATATGTCATCCAGATCTGAGGCATGGTCTCGTCCGTCCTTTATTGCCGCCTCATCCTAGCTTTCCGCGCCTGAATGCACTGTTGCCAAGGCCCGGTCGCAGCCCGCTTCGCTGCGATAGCGTCAACGCAAGACTAAGATGCGGGAGGCCTGGAAGGCGCAGGAAATTGGCGCGGCCGCGAACGGCTGTCGAGACCCTTGGGCAATTTGTCATTGAGCTTCACGACGGCGCCTCGCGCTTCCACAGCCGGCGCATCTTCCTGGCTGTAGATCAGCGTCACCTCGAACATCACGTCGGGCGCTTCCCTGGCCGTTCCGGAACAAGTCGCCATCGCACCGCTGCACACGCCGGCGAGGCTGACCTCGACCTCGTCCAGACCGAACACGGTCGGCGGTCCCTCGGCATAGCGCCGCGTGGTCAGGATGGCCGTGAAGCGCTGATCGTCATCGAACTGATAGGAGCCGCCATAGGTGAAGAAGCTGTCGCTGCCGGAGATCCGTCCCTCCGCCAGATGCACGATACCCGTGCCCTGGCCGCGCGGGGTCCTGAACCAGGCCGCGTATTTGCCGTCTCGCATCATGGAAATGTCCGCCGTAAAATCCACTGGTATTTGCAACCAACTCTGGGGCGCGACAATGACCGATGCGGCGAGTATTCCGCGACGGTTAACGCCCTGCAAAGCCAACTCGTCAAATTGCCACCGCAGCGCGCGGCGACACCATCAAAACAATTCTATGCCGTCATCCGCGGTCTCGACCGCCTCGACCCGGCGCGTCGCGGCGATCGACTTAAGTCCGAGAGCTTGCAGGAACTCGCGATGAACGTGCCGCTCACGCTCCATCGTGTAGCGCGCGAAGAGATCGTCGAGGATCGCCTGATCCTGCAGCTCCGGCTGTAGCCGCTGCCCGCCCGAGCTCGCAGTCTCGAGCCGCGTGGCGACCGCAGGCAAGGCTGCGGAGCTTTCGCCGAGCCTGGTCATCTGACCCTGGGCCGAATTCATCAGCCTCTCGAATTCCGCGCCTTCGTCGACGAGCCGGCTCATCAGCTTGCCGAGCCGTTCATTGCCGGCCTCGACCTCGCGCAGCGCCTGAAGGATTTGCGGCTCGAGCTTGGCAAGCTGGGTGGGATCACCCTGCACGCGGAGCTCCTTCAGCTCATTGGCCGAGCGCTCGATCCCATCGAGCACGGGCCTCAGGCGCGCGGCCCCCGCGGAGACCTGGTCGGCGGTCGCCTTGAGCTCGTTGGCGATGACGACGAAGGCGCTGCCGCGGCTGCCGAGATGGCTCGCCTTGAGGCCGGCATTCATTCCGATCAGCGTGATGTCGACAGTCGCTTCGGCAAGCCCGGCGATCGCCTGGCGAAATTTCGTCAGCGTGTCCTCGACGATCGCGAGCGCCTCGTCGACCGAGCGGCCGGCACTCTCGCAGGTGGCGATCAGGGTCGATGCATGCGCCAGCGTCTGCTTGATGCGCGTCAGGAACGACGACGAGCCGCCCTCCTCGCCGCCGAACAGGGTGCGGCCGTGGCCGACGACGCTGCCCGCATCATGCAGGATGGCCGTCAGTGCGCCAACGATCTGACCGACGTCACCGCCGAACTCGCGCTGGGCATCCCTGAGCTGGGCCGCCTGCAGCCGGCAAATCGCACGCACGTCGTCGTCGCTCGGCACGGTTTCAGGGACGTGGCTCGGCGCGGATTCCGACGCAAGGCCGAGGCCATGGGACACGTGCTCGAGACGCTGACGCGTGCTGTCGCCTGCCTGGAGCGAGATGATCGCGCTGCCGACCGCCTCGGCGATCTTCCTGGTGCTGGAACTGGCGCGGTCGGCCAAATGGCTGCTCTTGCTGCGCTGGTCGCGTAATCCGGAATAGGCCGCGCCGAGCTCGACGCTCTCCGACATCAATTGGGCCCGGTACCGGCTCTCGAACTCCTTCTGCCGGCCGGAGGCGGTGGCAACCGCCTCCGACAGGCGCTGCTGGTCGCGCGCGCAGCCTTCGATCGAGCGCTGCACGGCCCTGCCGAGATCGTAGGCTTCCTGGGTAAAGGCGAGAAAGCCCTCGCGGTCGCCGTCGAGCGAGGCCGCCTCGATCCGCGCGCTGCGCGCGATGATGGTGATCATCTGGATGTGCTTGAACAGCGGCTTGAGCAGCGAGGACGCCTCCGCCGTGCTCTTGCCGATCGTCTCCAGCAGCGCGCTCTCCGCCGGCAGCGCCTGCGCCAGCTCGCTCAGCTGCGCGGCGATCTCCTGCAGCGCCATTGCGGCGCCCTCGATCTCGGCGCCGGAGAGCTCACCCGAGAGCGTAGCTAAGCCCTGGTTCAGCTCCTTGAAGATGAGGTGGCCGCAGCCGAGCTCGTGACCGACGCGCGCGAAGACGTCCTCGATGCGCGAGGAGACGTCCTCGATGCGCGAGGAGACGTCCTCGATCGCGGTGGTTGCCTCGGCGAGCGTGTTGGCCGGAACGGGCGACATGGCCATCAACCCGCCACCGCGGCGTGCCCGGCCCGATACCAGAGCATGATCTCGCGCGGGATGTGATGCAGCGAAACGACCTTCTCGACACCGCCATGGGCGATGGCTTCCTTGGGCATGCCGAACACCACGCAGCTCTCTTCGTCCTGCGCCCGCGTCGAGGCGCCGAGCTTGCGCATCTCCAGCATCCCGCGCGCGCCGTCGTCGCCCATGCCGGTCATGATGACGCCGAGCGCGTTGGCGCCGGCGTGCTGGGCCGCCGAGCGGAACAACACGTCGACTGAGGGGCGATGCCGCGACACGGGCGGGCCGTCCTTGATCGCGATCTGGTAGCGCAGACCGATGCGCTGGAGCAGCATGTGGCGGGCACCGGGCGCGATATAGGCGCAGCCCGGCAACACCGGCTCGCCATCCTCGGCTTCCTTGACCCTGATCTGGCAGACGCCGTTGAGACGCTTGGCAAAGGCCGCCGTGAAGCCTGCCGGCATGTGCTGGACGATGACGATCGGCGGACAGTGCGGCGGCAGCATCTCGAGGACGTCGTTGAGCGCCTCGGTCCCGCCGGTCGACGCACCGATGCAGACGATGCGTTCCGTCGTCGGCCGAACCTTGCCCTGCACCGGCGGCGGGATGATGGCGTCGGCGGTCAGCTTCTTCTCGATGGCCCGGCGTTCCGCACGCGGGCGCACCCGCGCGCGCGCTGCCGACTTCACCGCCTCGCGCAGCCGCGTCGAGCATTCGAGCAGCGCCAGGCGCGTGTCGATCTTCGGCTTCGGCACGATATCGACCGCGCCCGCCTCGAACGCCTCGAACATCACGTTCGAGCCCTCTTCGGTCAGCGAGGAGCAGATGATCACCGGGATCGGGCGTTGCGCCATGATCTTGCGCAGGAACGTCATGCCGTCCATGCGCGGCATTTCCAGGTCGAGGATCATGACGTCGGGAATCTCGTCCTGGAGACGCTTCGCCGCCACGAACGGATCGGAGGCCGTTGCCATCACCTCGATATCGGGGTCGTCGTTGAGGATCGTCTGCAGGATTTGGCGCACCGACGCCGAATCGTCCACGATCAGCACGCGAACCTTCTCCCTCGGCATCTTGGTTGCGCTCCGGCTAGACCTGGAAAATGGTTGGCTGAACCTGCTTCAGCCCGGGCACGGCACTGTGAATCATCGATTCCGAATGTCCGACCAGCAAATAGCCGCCCGGACGCAAATGGCTGCACAATTGCTCGACCACCTTGCGCTGGGTCTCGCGCTCGAAATAGATTAGGACGTTGCGGCAGAAGATGATGTCGACGTCACGATCGACCGGATAGGACTTGTCCATGAGGTTCATCCTCATGAAATGTGTCGCGCGCCGCAGCTCGGGTACGACCCGCACCTCACCGCGCGACTTGTCCCGCGACGTCGAAAAATATCGTTTCACGAATTGCTCCGGCACCGGGCCGAGCACGTCGCGCGTGTAGATCGCCGTCTTGGCGAGGCGCAGCACCGCGGTCGAGATGTCGGTCCCGAGGATGCGGTACTGGAAGCGCGAGCCGTTCCGCGTCATGTCGTCCAGCACCATCGCGGTGGTGTAGGCCTCCATGCCCGTGGAGCTCGCCGAGCTCCAGATCTTCAGGTTCGCGTTCTTGCGTCCATGCGACTTGAGCAGGCCGGGAATCGCGACGTCGCGCATGAAGGTGAAGTGCTGCGGCTCGCGGAAGAAGTCGGTCTTGTTGGTCGTCACCACATCGATGAGATGGGTGAGTTCGGTATCGAAATGATCGGCCTCAAACAGGGTCTCGACATATTCGTTGAGACCGGTGAAGTTGAGCGCGCGCACGCGCTTGTGCAGCCGCCCCTCCAGCATCAGCCGCTTGCCCTGCGGCAGCTTGATGCCGACCTGACCCTCGATCAGTTCGGCGATGGTGCGGAAGTGGCGGTCCGACAGATGCACGGCCGTATCCTGTACGGCGGGCATCATGGCCGCCGGCCCCGGTCCGCGACGGCCACCTGCACTGAATGTCGGGCCATACGGGCCATCTCGAATCCTACGCGTTTAAACAACCGCTGAAAGGAGACCGGTCCACCGTCCCAGGGCAGAGCGGCCCGCAAAAGTCCTAGCGCTGGAAATCGGCGTCCCGATCATCCTCGCCGTCATGCATGTCGAAGGCAAAGCCGCCGCCACCGGCAACCTTCACGGCGCGGGCCGGCCTGGCCTGCACGACCTTTTTCGCCGGACGCTCGGCAGCCGCCATGGTGGCCGCCTTGGCGCGCAGCTGGCTCACAGCCCGGTCGATCGGCGCCGGCGCCTGGCTCTTGGCGCCGTGCTCGATGCGGAAATAGGCGATGGTGGACTGAAGCTGTTCGGCCTGCGAAGCGAGCTCCTCCGAGGTCGAGGACACCTGCTCGGACGCGCTGGCGTTCTGCTGGCCGACCTTGTCGAGCTGCTGGATCGCCTGGTTGATCTGGGCCGATCCGACGTCCTGCTCGCGGCAGGCCGCGGTGATCTCCTCGACCAGCTCGGCGGTCCTCTTGATGTCAGGGACCAGCTTGGAGAGCATCGCGCCGGCCTCCTGTGCCACCTTGACGGTGTCGGCCGAGAGCGTGCCGATCTCGGCCGCGGCGGCCTGGCTGCGCTCGGCGAGCTTGCGCACTTCGGAGGCGACCACGGCAAAGCCCTTGCCATGCTCGCCGGCGCGCGCGGCCTCGACCGCGGCGTTGAGCGCGAGCAGATCGGTCTGGCGTGCGATCTCCTGCACGATCGTGATCTTCTCGGCGATGGTCTGCATCGCGTTGACGGCGCGGCCGACCGCGGCACCGCTGGCTTCGGCGTCCTTGGCCGACTGCGCGGCGATCTTCTCGGTCTGATTGGCGTTATCGGCATTCTGCTTCACGTTGGAGGCCATCTCCTCCATCGAGGAGGAGGCTTCCTCCGCGGACGAAGCCTGCTCGGTCGCGCCCTGCGACAGCTGCTCGGCGCTCGCCGAGAGCTCCTGGCTGCCGGCGGAGACGTTCTGCGCCGCGGTCAGAGCTTCAGACACGATCTGGCGAAGCTTCTCCACCATGCGCTCGAGCGCAAGGCCCAGCGTGTCCTTGTCCGACAGCGGCTTGGCTTCGATCGTGAGGTTGCCCTGCGCGATCTCGTTGGCGACGGCCGCGGTGGCGTTCAGATTGGCGGTCATCGCGTTCAGAGATTTCACAAGATCGCCGATCTCGTCGTTGCTGGAAGCATCGATCTTGTGGCTGAGATCACCGATCGCGACGGCGTCCGCCAGCCCGACCGCCTTGGCGAGGGACCGGCTGATATTGATCGAGATCCAGACGGCGCCAATCGCGGCAACGATGAGCGAGACGATGACCAGGACGATCAGAACCAACTGGGCGCGACGGCTGTCTTCGTTGGACTGCACGGCCTGCTCGGCCATCTGCCTCTTCGTATTGGCGACATAGGCTCCCATCGCCTCGGTCGCATCTGCAACCACCTTGCGCCCGTCACCCATCGAGCGCTCGGTTGCCTTGGTCTTATCGGTCTTTGCCAGCCTGATCGTCTCTTCCTGATAGACGTTCATTCTGGCGTAGGCGCTGGCGAAGTTGTCGAGCAGCTTCTTGCCGCCTTCGCTGGCCATCGCATAGACCTCGTCCCTGATCTTCGTGGCCTCGTCGCGGAGCTTGGCCGCGTTCACCGCGAATTCCTCGGCCTCGCTTGCCGTTCCCAGAATTGCGTTCTTTTCCGCCCTGACCTGCTGCCAGATGATCTTTTCGACCTCGGCTGCTCTCTCCATCCGCTTGGCACGAAGCACCATGGAATCTGCGGTCGCGGCCATGTCGGACAACTTCATGTAGCTCACAGCGCCTGCTACCATGAACAGAAGAATGACGACGCCAAACGCGCTGGCGAGCTTGGCTTTGACGGTGAATCTCATTTTCAGTCTCGTTGGTTCGAATTGGGGGGCTTACGCGTGACCACGCTTCACTCTTGCAAACTCAGGCGGCGCGAGGCGCATCTGTTGCCGTGTCGCGGCCTTCCGGAACCTCGTCATTGGCCATCAGCTTGGCGAGATCGAAGATCACGACGAACTTCTCGCCCTTGCGGCCGATGCCGGCGGCATAGTCCGATTGCCATTTCCCGCCGACCTCGGGCACGGGCTCGATCGCCTGCTCGTCGATGTCGGTGACCTCGAACACGCAGTCGGCGACGAAGCCGACGCCGACCAGGCGGTCCTTCATCGGCACGTCGAGGATGATGATGCGGGTCGCTTCAGTGGCGGTTACGCTGGGCAGGCCGAGCTTGTTCCTGAGATCGACGATCGGATAGCCGCTGCCGCGCACGTCGATCATGCCGAGCAGGAAGTTCGGCGCGTGTGGAAGCCGCGAGATCGGCCGCATGTCGAGAATTTCCCGGACGTTGCGGATGCTGATGCCGAACGTCTCGCCGGCGAGCCCGAGCGTCAGATATTGCGAGGTTGCGGCCATGATGCAGTCCAGGATTCCGAAGGTTGGAAATGAGTACGGTCCGGCACAAGGCCGGACCGGTTGATCAGCGTTGGAACTCGGCGTCGCGGTCGTCTTCGCCGTCATTCATGTCGAAGGCGAAGCCACCGCCGCCGGCGACTTTCATCGCACGTGCCGGCTTGCGGGCAGGCACCGGCTTCTTCATGCCGCGATCGGCGGCCGCCATGTGCGCAGCCTTGGCCCGGAGCTGACCGACGGCGCGGTCGATCGGCTCGGCCGCGGCCTTCTCCTTGCGCGTGGCGTGCTCGATCCGGAAGAACGAGATGGTCGACTGCAGCTGCTCGGCTTGCGAGGCGAGCTCTTCCGAGGTCGAGGACACCTGCTCGGAGGCGCTGGCGTTCTGCTGGCCGACCTTGTCGAGCTGCTGGATCGCCTGGTTGATCTGGGCCGAGCCGACGTCCTGCTCACGGCAGGCCGCGGTGATCTCCTGCACCAGCTCGGCGGTCTTCTTGATGTCGGGCACGAGCTTGGACAGCATCTGGCCGGCCTCCTGGGCGACCTTCACGCTCTCCGTGGACAGCGTCCCGATGTCGGCCGCGGCGGCCTGGCTGCGCTCGGCAAGCTTACGCACTTCGGAGGCGACCACCGCAAAGCCCTTGCCGTGCTCGCCTGCGCGCGCGGCTTCCACGGCCGCGTTGAGCGCGAGCAGGTCGGTCTGGCGCGCGATCTCCTGCACGATCGTGATCTTCTCGGCGATGGTCTGCATTGCCTCGACGGCGCGGCCCACGGCGACACCGCTGGCTTCGGCGTCCTTGGCCGACTGCCCAGCAATCTTCTCGGTCTGATTGGCGTTGTCGGCATTCTGCTTCACGTTCGAGGCCATCTCCTCCATCGAGGAGGAGGCTTCCTCGGCGGACGAAGCCTGCTCGGTCGCGCCTTGCGAGAGCTGCTCGGCGCTGGCGGACAGCTCCTGGCTTCCGGCGGAGACGTTCTGGGCCGCAGTGATCGCCTCGGCGACGATCTGCCGGAGCTTTTCGACCATCCCATTCAGCGACTTGATGAGATCTCCGATCTCGTCGTTGCTTGCCGAGGGAATGGTCTGGCTGAGATCGCCCTCCGCGACCGCACCTGCAAGGCCAACGGCTCTTCCGAGCGAACGGCTGATCGAGATGGAAATCCAGAGCGCAGCCCCGATCGCAACCGCCAGCGAGATGCCGATCAGCATCATCAGCAGGAACTGGGCCTGGTGCCCCTCTGCCTTGGACTGGACGGCCTGCTCGGCCATCTGCTTCTTCGTATTGGCGACATAGGCGCCCATGGATTCCATCGCGTCTGCGACGACCTTGCGACCGTCACCCATCGAGCGCTCCATGGCCTTCGTCTTGTCGGTCTTCGCCAGCCGGATCGTTTCTTCCTGGTAGGTATTCATCTTCGCGTATGTGGCTGCAAAGCTGTCGAGCAGCTTCCTGCCTCCCTCGCTCGCCAGCGCGTAGACCTCATCCCTGGTCTTCATCGCTTCCTCGCGAAGCCTCGCGGCATCGGCGGCAAACTGCTCGGCTTGAGCCTCCGTACCGAGCACCGAGTTCTTCTCGGCGCGCAGCTGAAGCAGGATGTCCTTTTCGATCTGCGTCGCCTTTTCCATGCGGTTTGCGCGCAGAACCATGCTGTCGGCGGTCGCCATCATGTCGCCGAGCTTCATGTAAGCTACGCCGCCTGCGATCCCGGACAGAACGATGATCACGCCGAACGCACTGGCAAGCTTTGCCTTGACGGTAAATCTCATTTCCAGCCCCTACCCCGGTCTCGCCCGAGACCTCATCTCAATTTAGAATGCGTTCCATGTTCGGAACGATGACGAACTCTTCACGCCACTTGGCAATGAAGCGAATGAACTCCGGCTTCCAGTGCATGCCGACGCGCGGCGTTTGCTGCACGTCGGTCTGGGAGATCTCCGTGACCTCGTAGACCTTGTCGGCGGTGACGCCGACCAGAACCGGCTCGCCGTCGAGCTCGAGCTCGATGACCACGATGCGCGTATCGGCGGAATCATCGAGCTGCGGCATGCCGAAGCGGATGCGCAGGTCGGCGAGCGGAATGACGTTGCCGCGCACGTTGATCACGCTGGGAACGAAGGCGCGCGCGCCTGCCACCTTGGTCACGGGGACGGGATCGATGATCTCGCGCACGAGGCTGGCGTCGAGCGCGAACTTCTCCTCGCCAAGGCCGATCATCACGACCTGCATCGCGTCAGCCTGCCGTTCGCCAACCGAACCCTCGTTCATCACGCCGCCTCGCTGATATGCTGCTTCTCGACCTTCGACTGCGCCAACGCGACGAGCTGCGCGACGTCGAGGATCAATGCCGCCGTACCGTCGCCCAGGATGGTCGCGCCCGAGAACGTCGTGACATCCGAATGCAGCTTTGAGAGCGACTTGATCACGGTCTGGTGGTTGCCGATGATCTGGTCGGCGACGAGGCCAACGTGAGTCTCACCGGTCGAGATGATGATCGTCTTCTGATGACGGTCGGGCGTGCCCGATGCCGTCATGATCTCGCGCAGCCGGAGGAAGGGCACGAGATTGCCGCGCACGTTGAGGAAATTGCGGCCGCGCGAGCGCTCGTCCTCGGCGGTCAGCTCGATGCATTCCTCGACCGCGGACAGCGGAATGATGTAACGGCCTTCGCCGACGCGGATCAGAAGACCTTCGATGATCGCCAGCGTCAGTGGCAGGCGCAGCGTCACCGTGGTGCCCTGGCCCGGCCGGGTCGACAGGTCGATCGAACCACGCATGTTCTCGATGGTTCGCTTGACCACGTCCATGCCGACGCCGCGGCCTGACAGCGCCGAGATGGTCTGCGCGGTCGAGAAGCCGGGATGGAACAGGAACTGATGGACCTCGTGATCGGTGAGCACGGCGCCAGTCGCGATCAGCCCCTGCTCTTCCGCCTTCGCACGGATGCGCGCGGTGTTGAGGCCGCCGCCATTGTCCTTCACGGTGACGAGCACCTGCGCGCCGGAATGGACGGCGGCGAGCTCGATCCGGCCCTGCTCGGTCTTGCCGTTGGCAGCGCGCGTGGCGGTGTCTTCGATGCCGTGGTCGATCGCATTGCGGATCAAGTGCACCAGCGGATCGGCCAGGCACTCGATCATGGTCTTGTCGAGCTCGGTATCTTCGCCCGAGGTGACGAATTCGACCGGCTTCGACAAATCGCGCGACAGGTCATGTATCAGGCGGCGGAAACGGCCGAACAGCGAGCCGATCGGCACCATGCGGGCACCCATCGTGGTATCGCGCAAGGAGGAGGCCAGGCGCTCGATCTCCTCGGCGATCATCTTGATCGAGAGGTCGGAGCCGGAGGCGGCGAGCTGGGTCAGCCGCGCCTGGGCGATGACGAGCTCGCCAACGCGGTCCATCAGCTCGTCGAGACGCTCGGCCTGGACGCGAACGGTGGCGATGCCGCGATCGTCGCGCTTGGCCTCGAGCTTCGGTTCAGGCTTTGATTCCGATTTCGGCTCCGCCTTTGCGACGGGCTGCTCGGCGACCGGCGCGGCAGCGGCCTCGACCACCGGCGCAGGCATTTCGACTACCGGGGCCAGCTCCTCGTCGAGCAGCTGGAACAGCGGTGCCGGCGCAGGCGCTTCGACATGCTCCAGGGGCTGCAGCGTCAGCTTCATCTCGTCCTGGACGAACATGAAGACGTCGTCGATCGCATCCTTGTCGCAGGCCGCGTGCAACTTGACGTCCCACTTCAGATAGCAGTCTTCCGGCTCCATCTCGTCCAGGAACGGGATGCCGTCGGTGACAGGCACGACGAAGCAGGGGCCGAGCTTGCAGAGGTCTTCCAGCAGGTCGAGCGGATTTGAGCCGTTGCGCAGGATATGGGTTTCGAATTCCAGATAGAGATGCCAGCCGGCCTGCTTGCTTCCGGCGGGAGCCAGCGGCGGGGCTTCGGCAATCTCCGCGACCGCTGCAACCGGCTGGTCGGCCGAGACGAAGCGCTTGAGGTCGTCGAGGATGGCCTCGCCGATGATGTCGTCGGTCGACTGGGGATCTTCGATCAACGCGCGGATGTAGTCCTTGGCGGCGAGCGCGACAGAGATCAGCTCCTGGGTCGGCTTGATCTCGCCCTTGCGGACGCGGTCGAAGGCGGTCTCGAATTCGTGGGTGAAGGAGGCGACCTTGTCGAAGCCGAACATGGCGCCCGAGCCCTTGATCGTATGCAGGGCGCGGAAGGCGGAATCGACCAGTTCGCGGTCGTCGGGACGCTGGCCGAGATCGAGCAAGGCCCCTTCAAGGACTTCGAAGAGCTCGCTGGCTTCCTGACGAAAGACCTCGGTCGGGTCCATTGCGCTCATGCGCGCACCAGCTTGCCGACCACGGCGAGCAACTGCTCAGGCTTGAACGGTTTGGTGATCCAGCCGGTGGCGCCGGCGCTCTTGGCTTCCTGCTTCACCGTGTCGTTGGATTCGGTCGTCAGGAACACGATGGGCATGCCGACCGCGCTCGGCAGCTTGCGCAGCGCCCGGATCAGCTCCAGCCCGTTCATGACGGGCATGTTGAGGTCGGTGATCACGAGATCGAGCTTGCCGGCCTGCGCCTTGGCGAGCCCTTGCGCACCGTCGCCGGCCTCGATCACGCTGTGACCGGCCGGCTCGAGCACCACCTTGATCATTTGCCGGATGCTGGGGGAATCGTCGACGGTCAGAATCGTGGCCATTAGGTGCCATCTTTCTTTTGCGGGAAATGCTGATCGATCATCGCCTCGCTGGTGAAGCCGGCGCGGCGAAGGGTGTTGCGAAGAGACTGTGAGAAGGAGGTCAGCACCACCGGGCGGCCCTGGGCCTGCCCCGTCTTGGCTGTCGACAGCAGAAGCTGGATCGAGGTCACGTCGGCCTTGTCGACGCTCGAACAGTCGATCTCGAGCCGCTCCTGGCGGCCGAACGCCTCGCGAATGAGCTCATAGACATTGCGAATGGCCGCGATGCTGCAATCGGCGGGCAACCGCAACGACCACTTCGGCTCCGTGGGATTGAGCGCCATCGCTGCTCCGCCTTTGCTAAAATTCCACTACTCGTTTGACGCGAATCCGGTGAGCAAACCCCTAACGCGGGTATCCGTACAACTACGGGTCACATTTTTGCGGAATTCGCGCAACTGCATGCAGACGTACACAGGCTGCTGAAATCCTTCATGCGCGGCGCGCATATCCACGGCGCGGGTGCTCCCGTACGGCGCATTTGCTTCGCGTTAAATTCGCTCGGGTTATGGCTTGGGTTCGTGTCTTTGCCAGCGAAGAGAGCCCCGGCCGCCGATGCTGACTCAAGCGCTTCTGGTTGACGACAGCCGTTCCGTCCTCAACTTCCTGAAACGTCACATCGAGGCCGAAGGCTTGGTCGAGGCCACCACCTTCCTCGATCCCGTGGAAGCGCTGACTTGCGCGCGCGAACGCGGCTTCGATCTCGTGCTGGTCGACTACGAGATGCCGCACATGGACGGCATCAGCTTCATCCGCACCTTCCGTGCCCTGCCCGGCTGTGCCGACATCCCGATCGCGATGATCACGTCGCGACAGACCGATGACGTCAAGATGGAAGCGCTGCAGGCCGGTGCAACCGATTTCCTGCCCAAGCAGCCGCACAGCGTCGAGATGACGGTGCGCCTGCGGAATTTGATTCAGTTTGGTGCAGCCGTACGCAAGCTAAACGACCGTGCCGCGCATCTGGCCAGCGAAGTCGCAGCCGCGACACGAAAGCTCGGCGAACGCGAGGAGGAGATCATCCTGCGGCTCGCGCTCGCGGTCGAATACCGTGACAACGACACCGGCGAGCACACGCTGCGGGTTGCCAGGTACAGCCGCATTATCGCCGAGCAGCTCGGACTGCCGGCCCGGCTTTGCCGCGACATTTACCTGGCCGCGCCCCTGCATGACGTCGGCAAGGTCGCCATTCCCGACAACATTCTGCTCAAGCCCGGCAGGTTGACCGACGACGAGATGGCGGTGATCCGCACCCATGCAACGATCGGCGAGCGGATCCTGGCGGACTCCGGTTGCGAGCTGATCCAGCTCGGTGCACAAATTGCCGCAGGCCATCACGAACGCTGGGACGGTGCGGGCTATCCAAACGGTCTGAAGGCACACGAGATTCCGGTCGCCGCGCGCGTGGTCGCGGTGGCCGACGTCTTCGACGCGCTGACGACACGACGACCATATAAAGAGCCGATGCCGATCGAGGTGGCTCGCGGCTATTTGGTCGAGAACAAGGGCCGGCAGTTCGATCCGGCCTGCGTCGAGGCCTTTTTGTCGCGCTGGGACGAGGTGGTCGAGATCGCCGGCGAGCGGGCGACGCCGTTTCACAAGGCCGAAGCTCCGTTCACTCCGATCATGGCGTCTCCAGGCCGAGGGCCGTTCGCCTGAGGCTGTCACGGCCACCTGATTTCGCCGTCCGGCCAACAACTTGGCACCCTCCTTTGTCGGCGATGGCCGGCTTGAACCACTTCCTGCTAGAGTGCACCAATAATCAAAGAGTGATTCTGGTCACACTTACCTGGGCGCCCCGATGCTAAAAATCGCGCCGGGACGGGGACCAGCAAAGTATCGGTCGAATTGAATGAGAATAGTCATGAGAAGCCTGATCGGCGCTGTTGTCGGCGCGTTCTGTACTGCGGCCCCTGCCTTGGCAGAGACGCCGGCCGCGATCGTCGAGGATGTGCAAGGCAAGGTCGATGGCGTCGAGTTCATGGACTATGTCGCCGCAGGCAAGATCATCAAGCTCGGGCCCAAGGCCAGCATTACGCTCAGCTATCTCAAATCCTGCCTGCGCGAGACCATCAGCGAGGGCGTCGTGCTGGTCGGCGCCGAGCAGAGCACCGTGCAGCTCGGCGATGTGCAGCGCGCCAAGGTGCCCTGTGACACCAAGGCGGCGCAGCTCTCCGAACGCGAGGCGAACCAGAGTGCGGCGACCACGTTCCGGACCATGCGGTCCGACGCCAAGAGCGCTCCGTCCAAGCTGCCGACGATCTATGGCGTCGCGCCCCTGATCCAGGCCAAGAGCGGCAGCACGCTGGTGATCGAGCGCACCGACGGCAAGGAACCCACGATCAGCGTGCCGCTCAAGAACGACATCATGATCCGCGGCAAATTCTATGACTTTGCCAAGGCCGGGAAGTCGCTGACCCCGGGCGGCAGCTATCTCGCGAGCCTCGGAGCCAAGCGTTACACCTTCCAGGTCGATGCCAGCGCTACCTCGGCGCCAACCCCGATCATCGGCCGCCTGCTGCGGCTCGAATAAGCGGACCTAGCGACCGGGCGATGCGGCGGATCGGGGGACGGGACATCGTTGCGGCGACCCTGATTGCGCTCGTGACTGGCGCGATCTTCACGTCGCCGCCGCTACAGACCCTGCAAGGCCTTTCGCTCGACATCCTCACGGCGATGCGCGGGAGGCTTCTCGGCGACAGCCGCAACACCGCGACATCGCCGGTCGTCGTCGTGGCGATCGACAGTGAAACCTACGACACACCACCGTTCAAGGGATCGCCGACGCAGACCTGGACGCGCGAGATCGGCCGGGTGCTCGGCAGCGTCACCGAGGGCGGCGCCAAGGTGATCGGCTTCGACGTCATCTTTCCGAGCTCGATCGAGCAATCGGAGATTCCTTTTGGCGACACCGCCGTTGGCGGCCGCATGAAGGGATTCGATCGGGATTACCTGATCGCGCTGCGGCAAATCTCCGACAGCGGCAAATTGGTGCTCGGCGAAATCCTGAGCAATGACCATCCGGAAGTGCCCTATCGCGCCCAGCAAGTCGCCGTGCGCAACACCGTGCGGGCGCTCAATGTCCACACCGACCACGACGACGTCATCCGACGGATGCCGCTGAGCTTTGCCATCGAGGGGCGGCCGGTCACCGCGATGGCGGTCGAGCTCACTGCGCGCGCGACGGGCGCAAAGCCCGAGATTGCGCCCTCCGGCGCGACCGAATTGTCCGGCTATGCGATCCCGAGTGCCGTGCCGAATACGATGACGCTCAACTTCCGAGGGCTGGGACGCGACATCCCGACCTTCTCCTTCGTCGATCTGCGCGCCTGCGTCGAGAAGGGTGACCGCGACTTTTTTCGCCGCGCTTTCGACGGCAAGGTCGTGCTGCTTGGTACGGTCCTGAATTTCGAGGATCGCAAGCTCACCTCGATGCGCCTGTCCGGCGGGTATGACGGCACGCCGGCGGCACGATGTGCCCTGCCCGCGCCGGCAGGCACTGTGCAAAAGTCCCGCAGCGACATTGCGGGCGTGTTCGTGCACGCCACCGCGGTCCGAAATCTGATCGAGCGCGATGCCGTGACCGAGCTCGGCTTCCCGATGCGGACCATTCTCACGATCGCGTTCGCGGCGATCATCGCCTGCGCGGCCTGCCTGCTCGCACCGAGTGGCGCGCTGATGGCTTGGTTCGGCCTCACGGTCGCCTACGCAACCGTGGCCGTCAGCGTGTTCGTCCATGCCTTGGCGCTGCCGCTGACGGAGCCGGCACTCGCCAGCCTTGCCGCGCTTGCGATCATGATCGGCTACCGATTCATGCTGGCGGATCGCGACGAGCGCTTCCTGCGCAAGAGCTTTGCCTTCTATCTCGCGCCCGAGGTCATCGAGACCATGGTCACCTCCGGCAAGATGCCCGCGCTCGGCGGCGAGATGCGCAACGTCACCATGTTCTTCTCCGACCTCAGCGGTTTCTCGTCCATTGCCGAGACCATGACACCCGGCGAGCTGGTGACGCTGATGAACGAATATCTGTCCGCCATGACGGATATCATCGAAGGCCATGGCGGTTACGTCGACAAATACATCGGCGATTCCATCGTCGCGATGTTCGGTGCACCGGCCGACGATCCCGCACACGCCGCCAACGCCGTTCGCGCCGCGCTGAAGTGCCATGAGAAGCTGTCGGAGCTCAATGCGGGCAATCCCGCCTTCGCCGGTCACGGCCTGTCGCATCGCATCGGGCTCAACAGCGGCGAAGCCGTGGTCGGCAATATCGGCTCGCGCCGCCGCTTCAATTACACCGTGATGAGCGACACCGTGAACGTCGCCTCGCGGCTCGAGGGCGCCAACAAATATTACGACACCGCGATCATGGCCTCGGAGACGACCATGACGCAGAGCGGCGACGCCTTCGCCTGGCGCGAGCTGGATGCGATCAGGGTGCTGGGGCGCGGCGAAGCCATCAAGGTGTTCGAGCCGCTGGCGGAGAAGGGCGCGGAAGGCGCCGATCAGGCGAAGGTGGCCGCTGTGTATGCGGAGGGGCTCGCCCGCTGGCGCGCGCGGGATTTTGCCAGGGCGGCTGATGCGTTCGGGCAGATGGCGGAGACCGATCCGGCGTCAGCGCTGTTTGCAAAACGCGCCCAGGCATTCACCGCCAATCCGCCGCCTGCGGATTGGACTCCGGTGAATACGCTGGAAGGGAAGTAGCGGCCGCCTTAAAACGGCAGGCCCACGTAATTCTCCGCGAGCAGGCGCTGCGCCGTCTCGGACGAGAGCAGATAGTCCAGCTCGGTCTGCTGAAGCCGGTCCTCGTATTCGAGGCGGTCGGGGAAGCGGTGCAAGAGCATCGTCATCCACCAGGAGAAGCGCTGCGCCTTCCAGATCCGCGCGAGTGCCTTGGCGGAATAGCCTGCAAGGCCGGAATCATCACCGCTCTGATAATGCGCGAGCAAGGCGTGGTAGAGATAATAGATGTCGGACGCCGCGCTGTTCAGCCCGCGCGCGCCCGTGGGCGGTACGATGTGAGCGGCATCGCCGGCGAGGAACAGCCGGCCATAGCTCATCGGCTCGGCGACGAAGCTGCGCAGCGGCGCGATGCTCTTCTCGATCGACGGCCCGGTGATCAGGTTGCCGGCGATCTCCTCCGGCAGGCGGCGCTTTAGCTCGGCCCAGAACGCATCGTCGTTCCAATCCTCGACCTTGTCGGTCAGCGGCACCTGGATGTAGTAGCGGCTCAGCACCTGCGAGCGCAGCGAACAGAGCGCAAAGCCGCGCTCGTGCTTCACATAGATCAGCTCGGGCGACACCGGCTTGGTGCGCGACAGCACCCCCAGCCAGCCGAACGGATAGACCTTCTCATATTCGCGCAGCACGTCCTTCGGGATCGACTTGCGGCTGACGCCGTGGAAACCGTCGGCGCCGACGATATAGTCGCAATCGACACGGACGGTCTCGCCGTTCGCTCGATAGGTCACGTAGGGACGGTCCGACGTCAGATCATGCGGCGTCACCTCCTGCGCATTGTGCACGACCTTGCCGCCGAGGCGGTCCCGCGCCTCATAGAGATCGCGCGTCAGCTCGGTCTGGCCGTAGACCAGCACCGAACTGCCGCCGGAATGCTTGTGCAGATCGATCTTGGACAGCACGCCGTCATGGGCGATCTCGAAACCGGTGTGGATCTCGCCCTCGCGGTCCATCCGCTCGCCGCACTGCGCCTCGCGCATCAACTCGGCGAAGCCATGCTCGAGCACGCCGGCGCGGATGCGGGCGAGCACATGGTCGCGGCTGTATTTCTCCAGCACGACCGCGTCGATGCCCTTCAGGTGCAGCAGCTGGGACAACAACAGCCCGGACGGCCCGCCGCCGATGATACAGACCTGAACCTTCATTCTTGCGTCCTCCCGTCGGCACTTTTTTGCAGATTTGGCGGCGCAGACCGATGGAGGGTTTCGTCATTGTCTTGTACTATTCGAACATGAGAAGCGTGCTCCCTGCCCCGGCCATCCGGGTCTACAATTTGTTCGGCGAGTCCGGCGATCTGCCTGATGTCGTGCATTGCGAGACCATTGCGTCCCGCTCGGTGCTGCACGACTGGACCCTGGCCGTGCACCGCCATGCCCGGCTGCACCAGGTGCTGCTGATCGAGCGCGGCGGCGGCGAGGCGACGCTTGACGGGCGCGTGGTGCAGCTGAAGCCGATGCAGATCGTCAACGTGCCGGTCGGTCACGTCCACGGCTTCCGCTTCGTGCCTGACACGCAAGGGTGGGTGCTGACCATCGCCGCGGAAATTCTGGACGAGGCGCTGCTCGCCGCCGAGGGCCTGCGCGGTGCGCTGGCGCGCTCGGCCGTGGTGCGCGGAACGCCGCAGATCCGCGCCACCATGAAGCAGATCTTCGCCGAACATGCCGCGCGCGATTTCGGCCGCGCGCATGTGCTGCGGGCGTTGTCGTCGGCCATGATTGGGCTGGTGGCCCGCGCACTTACGAGCGAGAGCGGCGGCAACGGCACGGTCGAGTCCAGCCTGTTCCGCCGCTTCGAGGCGCTGCTGGAGCAGCATCACCTGGAACGCTGGAGCGTCGCGGACTATGCCGAGGCGCTGGCGGTGACTCCGACACATCTCAACCGGATCACGCGGGCGGCGACCGGTGATACCGCCTCGCACCTCATCCTCAACCGGCTGATCCGCGAGGCGCGACGCAACCTCGTCTACACCAATTTGCCGGTCTCGACGATTGCCTACACGCTCGGCTTCGAAGACCCCGCCTATTTCAGCCGGGTCTATGCCGCAGCCACGGGGGTCTCACCGCGCGCCTTTCGCACCCAGTTGCATGGCGATGAAGCTTGACGCGTCGGACGAAAGACCGAGCGCGCCCACGGTGAAGCCACGTTGCCGCAATTGCCTTTGTTGCCGGCGCGGCCACTTACCTTCGTATATCGCGTCCTATCCTTTGCATAGAAGCGCCTTACCTCAGTACAATTGAGCAGGGCCTGCTCGCGCCTTAGCGTGGCTGCATTCGGCGCCCTGGCGCTGGTGGCATGGAACCTCCCTTACCTTGGCGCAAGACGGCCACCCCTGTCCGGTCGTCTGCGCCGTTTTTTCGGCGAGCCATCGGCGCCTTCAGTATTTTCGGCCGACATACGTACCCTGACAGCTGATCGGCCAGCTTTCGTCTGGAACTGGAGATTTGAGCACAATGTCTTCGATTGAGAAGATCGCACTCTTTATCGATGGCTCCAATCTCCATGCCACCTCCAAGGCGCTCGGCTTCGACATCGATTACAGGCGTCTGCTCGGCGAATTCCAAAGCCGGGGTGTGCTGTTGCGGGCCTTCTACTACACGACCGTCATCGAGAATCAGGAGTATTCGTCGATCCGCCCGTTGATCGATTGGCTCGGCTATAACGGATACACCGTCGTCACCAAGCTCACCAAGGAGTTCGTCGACGCCACCACGGGCCGCCGCAAGGTGAAGGGCAGCATGGATGTCGATCTCGCCGTAAGTGCGATGGAGCTCGCCAAGCACGTCGATCAGATCGTGCTGTTCTCGGGCGACGGGGATTTTCGTTCGCTGGTGGAAGCCCTGCAACGCCGCGGCGTCCGCGTGACGGTCGTCTCCACACTCTCCACCCAGCCACCCATGGTCGCCGACGACCTTCGCCGACAGGCCGACATATTCATTGACCTGGCAGAACTGAGACAAAAAGTGGGGCGCGATCCGGTCGACCGGCCGGGATCGCGCGAAATGCGTCAGTCGCCGCAATTCCTCGCGCGCGGAGCGATCAATCGCGGCGATCCGGTGGAGTGATCCTGCCGGACGGCGGCCGGATCCTCACACGTCGAAGAACACCGTCTCCTCCGGCCCCTGCAGATGGATCGTGAAGGAATACACGACCTTGCCGGCGCGCTCGCTGCGCTTTGCGATCAGCGTCGAACGCCGGGCCGGCTGTTCGATCAGGTTGAGCACGGGGTCGGCGGCGTTGGCGGCCTCTTCATCCGAGAAATAGAGCCGCGTGTTGAGACCGATGTTGATGCCGCGCGCGACGATCCAGACATTGATGTGCGGCGCGCATGTCCGGCCCGCCTTGTCGAGGATCGCGCCCGGCTTGATGGTCTCGAAGGTGACGAGAGCGCTCTCGAAGTCGGAGCCGGCGCGGCCCCAGCCGCGAAACTCCTGCTCCAGCGCGCCGGCCGAGCGATCGGCCGGATGGTTGTAGCGGCCGCTCGCATTGGCCTGCCAGATCTCCAGCAGCACGTCGCGCAGCGGCGTGCCGGCGCCGTCGAGCACCTTGCCTTCCAGCGTGATGCGCTCGCCTTCCGTATTCGGCGTCGTCAGGACATTCGAGAAGTTCTTCTCAAAGATATCGAAGCCGGCCATCGCCGGGATCAAGCCGATATGGACGTAGGGCCCGGCCGTCTGCGAGGCGGTTTCCTTGAGATAGTTGAGCGGCTGCGGCATGGCTCAGTTCCCCGCGGTGCGGTTTTCAAAATAGGTGGAGCGCTGGCCGCGCAGGACGATGTCGAAGCGGTAGGCCAGCGAGTCGAACGGCGTCGAGGCGTTGAGGTCGAGCGGCGCCACGAGGCGGTCGAGCGCATCCTTGTCCGGAATCGTCGTCAGGATCGGACAAACCGGGATCAGGGGATCGCCCTCGAAATACATCTGCGTGATCAGCCGCTGCGCAAAGCCCGAACCGAACACCGAGAAATGGATGTGGGCGGGACGCCAGCTGTTGACGTAGTTGCGCCAGGGATAAGGCCCCGGCTTCACGGTGCGGAAATAATAGTAACCGGTGTCGTCGGTGAGCGCGCGGCCGCAGCCGCCGAAATTCGGGTCGACCGGCGCCAGATAGGTGTCCTTCTTGTGCCGGTAACGGCCGCCGGCATTGGCCTGCCAGAACTCGACCAGCGTGTTCGGAACGCCCCGGCCGGTCTCATCCAGCACGCGGCCGTGGACGATGATGCGCTCGCCGACGGGATCGCCGTCCCTGGCGTAGTTGCGGATCAGATCATTGTCGAGCGGGCCGAGGTCGTTGTGGCCGAACACTGGCCCCGTAATCTCGGAGACCGAGTTCTCCAGCGACAGCAGCGACTGGCGCGGCGAGCGCAGCACCGACGATTTGTAGCCGGGCGCATGTGCCGGCGGATGGATCGAGCGGTCGCGCTGGAAGAAGCCGCCATCGCCGAGCGGCGGCGTCAAGGGCTCGAGACTGTTGAGGCGGGGATCCCGCAAGGCTGGCGCCTGGGCATTCATCGTGTCTCTCCCTGGGGCGCCCGGGACCGGACGCGCGGCTTATTGGGAGACCATGGGCCGATCTATTCCACAGATAAATAGATCGATTATAATATATTGCATGAAAGAAATCGATCATTTGGCGCTCGACGGCCACGCTCTCGAACTGTTCCTCGCCGTGCTGGAGGAAGGCTCGGTCACGGCAGCCGCCACCCGGCTCGGCCTGACGCAATCCGCCGTCAGCCACGCCCTGAACAAGCTGCGGCGGATCGCGGGCGATCCGCTGTTCGCCAAATCCGGCCGAGGCATCGTCGCAACCGCGCATGCGCAAGCATTGGCCGCAAAGGCGCGCGCACTGATCGACGAGATGCGGAGCTTTGCCGGCGGCGTCAGCTTCGAGCCGCCACGCGCGCAGCTTTCGCTGACGGTCGCCGCCAATGACTTCCAGCGCGATCTGCTGCTGCCCCGGTTCTTCGACTATGTCGCCGGCCAGGTGAAGAGCCTGAACCTGCGCGTGATCCCCTCGCAATCGCCCTCGCCCGCGATGCTGCGCGAGAACCGCTGCGATCTCCTGATCACGCCGCTGCCACCGTCCGGCATCGACATCGTGCAGAGGCGCCTGCTCCATGACCATTACGTCTGTTACTTCGATGCCAAGGCACGTACCGCACCGGCCAGCCGCAGCGCCTATCTCGCCGCGCGCCACATCACCGTCGTCTATACCGACAATGAGCGGCTCGATTTCGACCGCCGGCTGGCGGCCAACGGTCTTCACCGCGACATCGCGATCTCGGTGCCGAGCTTTTCCGGCGTGCCGTCCTTCCTGCGCGGCTCGCAGATGCTGGCGAGCATGCCGAGCCTGCTTGCATCCGGCGTGATGCGCGGTTTCGCGCAAACGCGGATCCCGCTGGCGTCCCGCACGCGGACGCTGGCCGAGCTGCCGATGTTCATGGTCTGGCACCAGCGCTATCAGAAAGATCCGGCTCATCGCTGGGTCAGGAGCCAGCTCGAAACGGTCGCAGCGACGGCCGCCAAGGCTTGATAAGACCTGATCGCCGATACCGCCTTTCGGAAGACCACCCCTCGCCAAACCCACTGGTTGCGCGCGGGCCGCCGCGCTAAAATCCCCCCATGACAGTGACCGATATTGCGAGCCGGACCTACAATCACAGCTGGCGGCTGGACCCCATCATCCGCAGCCTGCTTGATACCGACTTCTACAAGCTATTGATGTTGCAAATGATTCGGGAAGACTACCCGGATCAGCAGGTGACCTTCTCGGTCATCAACCGCTCGCGCCATGTCCGGCTTGCCGAGATCATCGACGAAGGCGAGCTGCGCGCCCAGCTCGACCATGCCCGCACCATCCGCTTCACCAAGAAGGAGCTGATCTGGCTGGCTGGTAACACCTTCTACGGCAAGACCCACATGTTCTCGGCGGACTTCATCCGCTGGCTGGCCGAATTCCGCCTGCCCGAGTATGAGCTGCGCAAGGTCGAGGGCCAGTACGAATTGCATTTCCACGGACCGTGGACCCACACCACGATGTGGGAGATCCCGGCGCTCGCGATCCTCAACGAGCTGCGCTCGCGCGCGGCGACGAAAGGCCGCGGCCGCTTCGAGCTCGACGTGCTCTACGCCCGCGCCAAGGCCAAGCTGTGGACCAAGGTGGAGCGGTTGCGCAAGCTTGAAAATCTGCGCCTGTCCGACTTCGGCACACGTCGCCGTCACGGCTTCCTCTGGCAGCGCTGGTGCGTTGAGGCGGTGAAGGAAGGCCTCGGCCCGTCCTTCATCGGCACCTCCAACGTGCTGCTCGCGATGGACAATGACCTCGAAGCCATCGGCACCAACGCGCATGAGCTGCCGATGGTCGCCGCGGCACTTGCCAGGGACGACGAGGAGTTGCGCTGGGCGCCCTATCGCATTCTCGACCAGTGGCGCCAGACTTATGGCGGCAATTTGCTGATCGCGCTGCCCGACGCCTTCGGCACCAAGGCCTTCCTGCGCGACGCGCCGGAATGGGTCGCGGACTGGACCGGCTTCCGCCCCGACAGCGCGCCGCCGATCCAGGCCGGCGAGGAGATCGTCGCCTGGTGGGAAAAGAAGGGGCGCAATCCCAGGGACAAGCTGCTCGTCTTTTCCGATGCCATGGATGTCGGCTCGATCGAGGAGACCTATCACCACTTCGCCGGCCGGGTGCGGCTCTCCTTCGGCTGGGGCACCAACCTCACCAACGACTTCGTCGGCTGCCCGCCGGACGGCTCGTTCAATCTCGATCCGATCTCGCTGGTCTGCAAGGTGTCGTCGGTCGACGGCCATCCGGCCGTCAAGCTCTCCGACAATCCGGAGAAGGCGACCGGCATGCCCTCGGAGATCGAGCGTTATCTGCGCGTGTTCGGCGACGCCGGCCGCGTCCGCAAGCCGGTGCTGGTCTAACGGCGCGGCGAGATTCTCTCCATCGGGTAAACCACGCACGATCAATGCGAGGCATTGGTTCGTCGATGCCGCGCCTTGTCCGATTTGCCGGCATTTGAAGCGATCTGCGCATATCGGCTTCACAGCGCTTTCACCCTGCGATGCAGTCTCCCCCGCCTTTCAGGCCGAGTTAAGCAACCATCTCCTCTACTTCGCGTTGTAGGCGCAGCGCTCCGCTGGGGGTCATTGCGCGATTTGGGGAACGCAGGGTGTTTCGCAGAACAGCGACGTCGACGAAGGGACACAGCTTCCTTCATGTCATCAAGCTCGTCTCGCCTTTCGTGACGGTCGTCGTGCTCCAGGCGGCGATCGCGGGATTCAGTCTCGAGGTAATGTCGTCGGTCCGCGCCTATGTCGCGGGCGAAGCGATGTGGTCGCGCTCGCAGAAGAACGCCGTCTATTTCCTCAATCTCTATTTGCATTCGGGCGATGCCAGCCAGTTCACGCAATACCAGGCCTCGCTTGCCGTTCCCATCGGCGACGAGTTCGCGCGCTGGGCGCTCGAGCGCGATCCGGTCGACGTCGAGACCGCTCGCATCGGCTTCCTGCAAGGCGGCAACCATCCCGATGACGTCCCGGGATTGATCTGGCTGTTTCGCTACTTCAACCGCGTCAGCTTCCTTCAGGAAGCGATCCGCGAGTGGGCCGCCACCGACCCGATGCTGCTCGAGCTCAGCGTCTTCGGCGAAGTCATCCGGTCCGAATTGGAGAACGGTCCCATTCAGGACACGAACCGCCTGCAATTCCTGTCGTCGCGGCTCTCCGAGCTCAACACCCAGTTCACGGTGCATGCCAACCGGTTCTCCACTGTGCTCGGCGAAGGCTCCCGCGCCATCAAGCTGGCGCTGACCGGCATCAACATCGTCACCGCCGTGACGCTGATCCTGCTCCTGATTTGGCACACCAGGCGATTGGTGCTGCAGCGGCAGTCCTTCGAAGACGCCCTGCATGCCGAGAAGGAACGCCTGGCGTGGCAGGCATCGCACGACTGGCTGACCGGCCTGTCCAACCGCCGCGCCTTCGAGGCGCGCCTGCAAAGCGAGCTGGACGTTGCCGCGGCGGGTTCGCTGGGCCTGATCCTGCTCGACCTCGACCAGTTCAAGAACGTCAACGACAGCTGCGGGCACCTTGCCGGCGACAGCCTGCTCTGCCAGGTCTCCCGCCTCCTGCAACAGGATCGGCATCCGCGTGACCTGGTGGCCCGGCTGGGCGGCGACGAATTCGGCCTGATCCTGCCGCAGTGCTCGCCTGCGAACGCGGTCGACATCGCCGAACGGCTGCGGCGATCGCTCGAGCTGTTCAACTTCGCCTGGGACGATCGCTGCTTTGCGGTGACCGCCAGCATCGGCGTCACCTGCATCACCGACGCCAACACCACGCTCGAAGGTGCGATGCGGCGCGCGGATGCTGCCTGCTATCGCGCCAAGGAAAAGGGACGCAACCGCGTTCAGGTCGACGGCGGAAGATCTGATGTCGTCGTCGTTGCGGCCCGGCCGCGCGAGGCCGCGCGCGCCTGACGCTCTCCGCCGTCACCGCGGAGGCACGATCCCGAGACCCACCAGATGCGCATCGATGAATTGTTCGACCTGCTGACGCAGCATCTGCGGCGGCACGGCCACCATGCGCTCCTCGAGACCGAGCGAGATGATGCCATGCACGGCAGAAAACAAGGTGCGCGACAACAGCGCGATCTTCACGTCATCCGCATCCGGTAGCAGCCGCACCAGGGGCGGATGCATCAGCGCAAAAGCGTCCATCACCATCTGCAGGATGTCGTCGGGATAAGGACGGTCGTCCTCCATCCGATGCTCGAACAGCGAGCGCAGCAGATTGGCGTGCTCCGCGAAGAATTCGAGATAGGTCTCGGCAAGCCCATAGAGCTGGCGAACGGGATCTTCGGCCGGAACCCCGCGAAGCCGGGCCGTAAGGGCCTGAACGGTCTCCCGATTGACGGTCAGGATTACCCCGTCGAAGTCGCCGAACTCGTTGTAGACGCTGCCAACGGAGCAGCCGGCGGCCTCGGCAACGTCCCGAACCTTCAACGATCTCAATCCTTTAGTCGCGATAATCCCCCGGGCAATCTCCAGGATCTGGAGCCGCCGCCGATTTTTTTTCTGATCCCGCAACGATTCTTCTTGAACATTGTTCATTTTCGAGCTACTCATGTGAACATTGTTCAAATTAACCTGGAGACGACCAAAATGCAAACCCTCGCTGTTGATATCGCCGCCACCTTCGTCGACGACGCCACCGCCCTGGTGACAGGCCTTGGCCGCGCCCTGCTGCGGTTCGCCATGACGCCGATCGATCGCATCGCAAATGCCTGCGACATCGCCGGCGTGCTTGCCGAACGCCGCGCGACCTTTCGGATGTGGCATTCGAGCCGCGCGCGCGCCCGTCAAGAGGGCCGCCGATTCAGCTTGCTCCGCCGCCTCTCGCCCTTTCGTCACCTCACCCATCTCACCTGAGGCGCACGCGACCTGCACACGCGGGTCGGCTCGAATGCAAGAACTGGTTGCAAGGAAGGACTCACCATGTCCCGATGTTCGCGGCCGATCTCGCCAGACTTCAGTGACGCGGTTCAGCTTTTCCTCATCGCTCGGCGCATACCCGATAAGGCGCGCCCAGATATTTTGCGAACCTAACGACACCGCTTGGAGACCAACAGGATCGGAGGGATCGAGGGGACAAGGCAGGCCGGCCATCAGCGCCCGCAATCGTTCGTCCCCTCCCCTTCCGGTCGTGACGCTTCAAAGACAACGTAACGAACCTCATTCTGCCTTTCCAAAACAGGACTAGTCATGATCAGGGAATTGATGTCGTCACGCCGCTTTGCCCCACTGTTCTGGGCGCAATTCTTCTCGGCGCTCAATGACAACGTGCTCAAGAACGCGCTCGTCATCATCCTGCTTTACAGTGCCGCAACCGGCCACGGCGATGCGCTGGTGACGGTGGCAGGCGCCGTCTTCATCTTCCCCTATTTCATCCTGTCCGGGCTCGGCGGCCAGCTCGCCGACAAATACGTCAAATCCGTCGTCGCAAGGCGGCTCAAATTCGCCGAGATCTTCGCCGCGGCCTTTGCCGCCGCCGGCTTCTTCCTGCACTCGGTGCCGCTCTTGTTCGCAGCGCTCGCCCTGTTCGGCGTCATCGCCGCGCTGTTCGGACCCGTGAAATACGCCATGCTTCCGGATCAGCTCGAGCTCGGTGAGCTCGCGACCGGCAACGCGCTGGTCGAAGGCGCGACCTTCATGGCGATCCTGCTCGGCACCGTCGCCGGCGGCCAGTTCGTGGCGGGATCCGCGCATATGGGCTGGGTCGCATCGGCCGTGGTCGTGCTGGCCCTGTTGTCATGGGCCTTCGCCTCCCGCATTCCGCAGACGACGCCTTCTGCGCCCGATCTGCCTGTCGACGCCAATCCCTGGACCTCGACGGTGGGCCTTCTCGAGACCCTGCATGCCGACCACCGGCTGTGGGACGGCACCGTGATCGTCTCCTGGTTCTGGCTGGTCGGCGCGATCGTGCTGTCGCTGCTGCCGGCGCTGGTCAAGGATGTCGTCGGCGGCACCGAGGGTGTAGTGACGCTGTGCCTTGCGATCTTCGCAATCGGCATCGCCATCGGCTCGCTGTTCGCTGCCAGCCTCAGCCACGTTCGCCCGAACCTCGCGCTGGTGCCGATCGGCGCCATCATCATGGGGTTTGCCGGCCTCGATCTCGCCTGGGCCATCGGCGTGACGGCCAAGGGCCAGGACATCACCGCGGCCGGTTTCGCGACCTCGTTCGCAGGCCTGCGTATGCTCGTCGACTTCGTCGCCTTCGCATTCGGCGGCGGCCTGTTCGTCGTTCCCTCCTTTGCCGCGGTGCAGGCCTGGTCGGCACCATCCGAGCGCGCCCGCATCATCGCCGCCGGCAACGTGCTGCAGGCCGCCTTCATGGTGGTCGGCTCGCTGTTCGTCGCGCTGCTGCAGGCGGCTGGCCTTCACATCGGCTGGATCTTCTTCGGGCTCGGCGTCGCCAGCTTCGGCGCGGTCTGGTTCGTGCTGACGAAATGGGGCAAGGAAGGCGTGCGCGATTTCGGCGGACTGCTGTTCCGCGCACTGTTCCGCACCGAGGTTCGCGGCCTCGAGAACCTGCCGCCTGCCGGCACGCGCATGCTGATCGCGCCGAACCATGTCAGCCTGATCGACGGCCCAATGCTGCACGCCGTGCTGCCGATCGACGCGAGCTTCGCGGTCGACACCGGCATCGCCAAGGCCTGGTGGGCCAAGCCGTTCCTGCGCGTCGTCAAGCACTACACCATGGATCCGAGCAAGCCGCTGGCTGCGCGCGACCTGATCAAGCTGGTTGCCGCCGGCGAACCGGTGGTGATCTTTCCGGAAGGACGCATCACCGTCTCCGGCTCGTTGATGAAGGTCTATGACGGCACCGCGATGATCGCGGACAAGGCCGACGCGGTGGTCGTGCCCGTTCGTATCGAAGGCGCGCAGCGCTCGCATCTCAGCTACCTCAACTCCAGCCAGATCAAGCGCTCGTGGTTTCCGCGGGTGACGGTCACCATCCTGCCGCCCGTCAAGCTTCCGGTCGACCCGGCGCTGAAGGGCAAGGCGCGCCGCAATGCCGCCGGCGCCGCACTTCAGGACGTGATGATCGATGCGATGGTCAAGAACGCCATGCTCGATCACTTGCTGTTCGAGGCGCTCGGACACGCCTATCGCGATCGCGACACCGGCAAGGTCATCATCGAGGACGCGCTCGGTACCAAGCTGACCTATCGCAAGCTGATCCTTGGCGCGCAGGTCTTGAGCCGGAAGCTCGAGACCTGCACCGCCGTGGGCGAGAATGTCGGTGTGCTGTTGCCGAATTCCGCGGGCGTCGCCGTGGTCTTCATGGCACTGCAGAACATCGGCCGGGTCCCGGCGATGCTCAACTTCTCGGCCGGCCCGGTCAACGTCCTCGCCGCCATGAAGGCCGCGCAGGTCAAGACCGTGCTGACATCGAAGGCCTTCATCGAGAAAGGCAAGCTCGACAAGCTGATGGCTGCGATCTCCGCGGAAGCCCGGGTCGTCTATCTCGAGGACGTCCGCGCCTCGATCGGTGTGGCCGACAAGATCAAGGGCTTGCTCGCAGGCACCGCGCCGCGCGTCGCCCGCCAAGCGAGCGACCCCGCCGTCGTGCTGTTCACGTCGGGTTCGGAAGGCACGCCCAAGGGCGTGGTGCTGTCCCATCGCAACATCCTTGCGAACGCGGCGCAGGCGCTGGCGCGGGTCGATGCCAACGCCAATGACAAGGTGTTCAACGTGCTGCCGGTATTCCACTCGTTCGGGCTGACCGGCGGGATGATGATGCCGATGCTCGCAGGCATTCCGATCTACATGTACCCCTCGCCGCTGCACTACCGGATCGTGCCCGAGCTGATCTACCAGACCGGCGCGACGATCCTGTTCGGTACCGATACGTTCCTCACCGGCTATGCGCGCTCGGCGCATGCCTACGACTTCCGCACCCTGCGCCTCGTGATCGCCGGCGCCGAAGCGGTCAAGGACCGGACGCGGCAGGTGTTCATGGAGCGCTACGGCATCCGCATCCTCGAAGGCTACGGCGTCACCGAGACCGCGCCCGTGCTGGCGATGAACACGCCGATGGCCAACCGCCCCGGCACCGTCGGCCGCCTCTCACCGCTGATGGAAAGCCGCCTCGATCCGGTCCCCGGCATCGAGGAGGGTGGACGGCTCTCGGTGCGTGGACCGAACGTGATGCTCGGATATTTGCGGGCCGAAAATCCCGGCGTGCTCGAAACGCTTCCCGACGGCTGGCACGACACCGGCGACATCGTCGCGATCGACGCGGCCGGCTTCATCACCATCAAGGGGCGCGCCAAGCGCTTTGCCAAAATTGCCGGCGAAATGGTGTCGCTGTCCGCGGTCGAGAGCATCGCCGCGACGTTGTGGCCGCAGGCTGCATCGGTCGCCGTCTCGATCCCCGATCCGCGCAAGGGCGAGCGCATCGTGCTGCTGACGACGGAGAAGAACGCCGAGCGCAGCGCGATGCAGGGCCAGGCCAAGTCGATCGGCGCGTCCGAGCTGACCGTTCCCGCGGCGATCATCGTGGTCGACAAGGTGCCGCTGCTCGGCACCGGCAAGACCGACTACGTCACCGCAACGACGATGGCCCGCGAGCAGGCGTCCGCGCCGGAGCGCGAGGTGGCGTAGGACAGATGCACGAGGCGCCTCAATCAGGCGACGCGCGACGCCCGAGAGTGGTTCTGCTTCACGGCATCGCGCGAACCTCGGCATCCCTGAGGAGGTTGGAGCGGGCGCTCCGCGCGGCCGGCTTCGCAACGCTCAACATCGACTATCCCAGCTGCAGCAAGCCGATCGCGGCACTTGCGGACGACATTCACCCGGCGATCGCCCGTTTCGCCGAACGCGACGCGCCGTTGCATTTCGTCGCGCATTCGATGGGCGGGCTCGTCGCGCGCGCTTATATCGCGAAACACCGGCCGGCCCGGCTTGGCCGCGTCGTGATGCTGGGCACGCCGAACAGCGGCAGCGAGGTCGCTGATCTCCTGCGGGGATTTTTGCCCTATCGCAAATTCTACGGGCCAGCCGGGCTCGAGCTCACCACCACGCCTGCGACCGCGCCGAATGCCCTCCCCGCCATCGACTATCCGGTCGGCGTGATCGCAGGAAGCCGCTTCATCGACCCTGTCGCCGGTCTCGTCGTTCTACCGAAGCCGAATGACGGGCGGGTGTCGGTGCGGAGCGCGATGCTGGCCGGTATGGCCGACCATATCGTCGTGAAGACGTCGCATACCGGGCTTCCGCGTCACGCTGCCGCAATCGAACAGACCATCGCCTTCCTGCGCGAGGGCCGCTTTCAACCGAGGTAACGGGTCACGCTGCGGTCCGCCGCTCCTGCGCATAGCGCACCAGCGCGGCGAAGCGATAGATGCCGTGCACGAACTTGCCGTAGGGCATGGTGACGAACAGCGCGAACACCGCGCCGAGATGCAGCGCCAGCAGCGGCCCCATGGCGGCGGTCTCACGCAGGACCAGAAGCGCCATGCCGGTGAATCCGGTCAGGAACAGCATGGCGATGAAGCCGACATCCATGCCGTAGCGGTTCTCGTCGAGCAGCGCCGGATCGCGTCGCATCCTGGCCGTGAACAGACCGACCGGGCCGATGATCAAACCGATTCCGCCGAGCGCGCCCAGCACCACGGGCAGGTCCCACCACGGATACGGCGCCTCGCGGCCGAGCAGATAGTGATACAGCGTAGCAACCGAGGTGGCGGCGAAGCACAGCAGGAAGCCGTAGAAGGTCAGGTGGTGATACAGCTTGCGCCGGTCGGTCGGCTTGTCGTCCTCGTTGTAGCAGCCGACACCGCCGCCATGGAGATAGCGCAGCTCGCCCGCATCGCGGATCGCCTGAATGATCGAACCGCCGTCGGCGCGGCCGCCGACGGGTGCGCCGATGTCGCGCCAGAAAGCGCGCACGCTCATCACGAGCGCCAGGATCGCATAGAGGAACGCGACGCTGAACAGCGCCGCCATCGCATTATGCGGCATCAGCCTGTAGAACGCGCCGGGGCCGGTGTGCACGCCGAACAGCACGCTGCGGTCGTTCAGGGCAGCGAAGCCGAGGATGAAGGCGGCCATGCTGAGCGCGGCGACGATGCTGATGACGAGGCCGTTGCGGGCGAAGGCGCCGGACAGCGCCCTCGGCCAGGCATAAGCGGCATAGGATTCCGCGCGCGCAATTGCAAGCGTCTGGGGAACGTTGACGTTGAACTCGTGCGGCGGCGAGAACTGGCAATCGACGTAGCAGGCGCCGCAGGAATGGCAGAGATTGGCGAGATAGTTGAGGTCGCCGTCGGAGAAGGCGCGGCGCATTTCCATCGCGGGAAATACCGCGCACAGCCCCTCGCAGTAGCGGCAGGAATTGCAGACCGTCATCAGACGGTCGGCCTCGTCCAGAATTCTGGTTCCGTGCATGGCTTTACTTCGTCAGGCCCTTAGTCTCGAGCCATTTCTGAATAAGGCCCGCGACCTCGAGGTTGTTCTTGTCCATCATCACCATATGCGAATTGCCCTTGATGCCGGCCTGTGGGAGGTCGACGACGTCGACGCTGCCGCCGGCAGCCTTGATGGCGTCGGCAAAGGCGATGCCGTTGGCGCGGATCTTGGGCCAGCGTGAATCGCGCTCGATATAGTCGCCATAGATGATGAGGGTCGGGATGTTCTTCAGCACATCCGCCTTGGCGGGATCGCCGATGCCGGCCGGCTCGATCGCGATCAGCGCCTTGACCTTGCCGGGCCGGGCTTGCGCGACCTTGAAGCCGAAGCTGCCGGCCTGGCTGTGGAACAGGATCACCGAGGGGCCGACGCGATCGATCTCGGCGATATAGGCAGCGACGATCGCATCATCCGTCGTGGTCCAGCGCGGCACGTTCTGCTTGACGAAGTTCTCGTAGCCCTCGACGGGAAACTGGTTGCCCGGCAACAGCTTTCGCTTGGCGGGATCGGCATCGTAGGAGTTGGGCCCTTCGCCGATGCGGAAACGTTCGAACGCATTGGCGGTGGTGAGGAAGACCGGCTCGCTCTTGAATATGTCGGGGTATTGCGCCCAGCCAGCGCGCCCGCGCTCTACCGCGTCGGAATTGTAGACCGCCCACCCCTTGCGCAGAAAATAGTTCAGCCAGCCTTCGCGCCCATCGGGCGTAGTCTCGTAGGTGACGCCGGTCAGTCCGCCGCCATGCCACATCAGCAGCGGATAGGCGCCCTTCTCGTTCGCGGGCAGGAAATACTGCACGTACATCTGCTCGACCTGATACGTCCCGTTGGGATCGACCTTGGCCGGCACGCCGCCTGGCGTGAACACGACCTCCTTCACCGGCTTGCCGGAGATTTCGACGAGACGTCCGCCGACGTGGAACGAACCCATGTCGCGCAGGGTGATCGGCTCGGCGGCGTAGGCGTGGCTGACGGTCAACAGCGCCGTGATCGAAGCAATGGCAATGCGCGACATGGTTCCTCCCAGATTCTTTTCTTTAGTTCTTCGCATGGCGTGCCGCTTCCCGACCCGCGATCCGCCCGAACACGCTGCCGATGGTCATGCCCATGCCGGCGGCATAGCCTTTGCCGAGCACGTTGCCAGCCATGATCTCACCGGCCGCGAACATGTTGGCCGACGGCTTACCGTCAGCCATCAGCATCCGCGCCTCCTTGGTTACGCGCGTGCCGAGATAGGTGAAAGTGATGCCGGGCCGCACCGGATAGGCGAGATAAGGCGGCGTCTCGATCTTGCGCGCCCAGTGCGTCTTCTGCGGCGTGATGCCCTCAGTGCGGCAGTCGTCCAGAATGGTGTGATCGAAGGTGCCTGATAGCACCGCGGCGTTGAATTCGGTAATAGTCTTTTCCAGCGCGGCCGGGTCGAGCTCCAGCTTGCCGGCGAGCTCGGCCACCGTCTGTCCGGCGATCGGCGGAAACAGCGTCGGCATGAAGCTCGTGACCACGGTGGAGTCGAAGATGATGTAGGCGATCTGGTCGGGCTGCGCCGCGACCAGCCGGCCCCAGATCGCGTAGCGCTTCGGCCAGATATCCTCGCCCTCGTCATAGAAGCGCTGGGCATGCTTGTTGACGACAATGCCGAACACCACGGAGTCGTGCCGCGTGATGATCCCGCCGTCGAATTTCGGCGCGCGGGCATCGATCGCGACCGCATGGCACTGCGTGGGGTCGCCGACCTCCTGCACACCCTTGTCGAGCAGCATCTTCAGGATCGAACCGCGATTATAGGGCGTGCCGCGGATCAGGAAATTGTCGGCGGCTTCGCCCCAATATTGCTTGAGCCAGTCGATGTTGGCCTCGAACCCGCCGGCCGCGGCGACCAGCGAGGTCGCGCGGATCTCGGTCTCGTCCCCGATCGGCCGTTTCAAGCGCGCGGCGAGGAACATGCCGTCTTCGATCACGAGGTCGGTGACCTCGGCGTCGTATTTGACCTCGACGCCGAGCCGCTCTGCAGTGAGATAGAGTGCATTCAGCATTGCGCGGCCGCCGCCGAGGAAGAAGGAATTGGTGCGGCCGAGGCTCAGCGTGCCGCCAAGCGAGGGCTGCCAGCGCACGCCCTGCTCCACGATCCAGTTCAGGATATCCTTGGACTCGCGGATCATGTGGCGCGCGAGCATCTCGTCGGTCTGCCCGCCGGTGACGCGCAGCAGATCCTCCCAGAATTCCTCTTCGGTGTAGGGGCCGGTCAGGATTTCGGTTGCGGCGTCATGGGCGCAACGCATGTTGCGGGTGTGGCGGGTATTGCCGCCGCGATAGAATTTCGGCGCGCCTTCGAGCACCAGCACCGAAGCACCGCCGCGCCGCGCCGCGATCGCCGCGCACAGCGCCGCGTTGCCGCCGCCGATCACCAGCACGTCGTATTTGCTGCTCATGCCGTCCGTCCGATGCGACGAAGTTGGAGACGTTCTGCCTGCCGGCCGTCGCGGTCAACCCAGACAGCCATTGCGTACGTTTGTATACAAAGATATACAGAAGCGCCGCAAGCGCCATCTCTGCATGGGCAGGATGCGCGTGGCGGCCGATGAGGGGCCATGGCCAGACGGCCGACGAAGACAGGCGGATCGATTGCGCGCGGCGCCGGCGTTGCGCTGGGCGAAGCCGTGTTTCGCTCGCTCTGCGAAGCGCTGCAGGCCGGCAGCTATCGCGCCGGCGACCGTCTGCGCGAGGAAGAGGTCGCGCAGCGGCTCAAGGTCAGCCGCACCCCCGTGCGCGAAGCGCTCGGCCGGCTCGCCGCGCGCGGCTTCGTGGAGCCTGCCGGCGGCCGCGGGCTGATCGTGCGCAATCTCGACATCTCCGAGGTACTTGAGCTCTACGCCATGCGCGAGATCATGGAAGGCGCCGCGGCGCGCCTTGCCGCCGAACACGCTTCGGCGCCCGAGGTCGATGCGCTCCGGGATATCGAGCAGGCTTTTGTCGAGTCCTCCGCGACAGACGCCGCCGAGATGGCAGGAGAATTGGCAAGGCTCAACCGCGCGTTCCACGAAGCCATCTGCCGCGCCGCGCGCAACCGCTATCTCGACAATGCCTCGCGCGAATTACAGGACTGGATCGCGCTGCTGGGTCCGACCACCTTCACGGTGACAGGCCGTCCCTCGACCAGTCACGGCGAGCATCAGGCGATCATCGACGCCATCGCCGCCCGCGACGGCGACAAGGCCGAGCAGCTTGCGCGCGCACACATCCGCGAGGCGCTGCGCTGCCGGCTCAAGCTGTTGCAGAAGCAGTAGGCGCGTGACGCTCAGGCCACGACGTCGGCAACGATCGCCTTCAACGTGTCCTGCACATCGGCTGGCTTCAGCCGCACCTGCAAGCCGCGCTGGCCGCCATTGAGATAGACCAGGTCATGCGCGAGCGTGCTCTGCTCGATCACGGTGCGCACGGGCTTGCGCTGACCGAACGGGCTGATGCCGCCGACCTTGTAGCCGGTGACGCGCTCGGCCTCGGGCGGCTTCATCATCTGCGCCGACTTACCGCTCGCGGCCGCTGCTAGCTTCTTCATCGAGACTTCCTGGTCGGACGGCACGATCACGCAGACCGGCTTGCCATCGACCAGCGCCATCAGCGTCTTGAGGACGCGCGCCGGGTCTTCGCCCAGCGCGGCCGCCGCCTGGAGCCCGATGCTCTCGGCATCAGGATCGTACTCGTAGGTGTGAACGGTGAAGGCAACACCGGCGGCTTCAAGCGCACGGGTGGCTGGGGTGGCTTTGGACATGGGCGATGTGTAGCACCGGTGCGGCGGAGAACGAAGTCGAACACCACGCTCTCAGCCGTCGTCCTGGCGAAAGCCAGGACCCATTACCCCAGGGAGGAATTTGGCGAAGATTAGTGGTGCGCGGTACTGCGACCGTCTGCAATCGATGGATCACGCGGTATGGGTCCTGGCTTTCGCCAGGACGACACCGAGGGTTTGGCAGCAACGCGCCGCCAAACGAATACCGGACCCTACTCCGCAGCGTCCCGCATCTCCGCGCGTTCGGCTCTGGCCGCGCAGAACTTGAACTCCGGGATCTTGCCGAACGGATCGAGCGCCGGGTTGGTCAAAAGGTTCGCAGCCGCCTCCGCGTAGCAGAACGGCATGAACACCATGTTCTCCGGCACGTCGCGGTCGGAGCGGACCTTGACCTCGACCGCGCCGCGGCGAGTCTCCAGGCGAATGAAATCGCCCGGCACCAGCTTCTTCTTGCGCATGTCCTTCGGCGACATGAACGCGACGGCCTCGGGCTCGATCTGATCGAGCACCTGCGCACGGCGCGTCATCGAACCGGTGTGCCAGTGCTCCAGCACGCGGCCGGTCGACAGCACCATCGGATACTCGGCGTCGGGAATCTCGTCCGGCGGAATGACCTTGGCCGGCACGATCTTGCCGCGGCCGCTGGCGGTCGGGAATCCCGTGGTGAAGATGATCTCGTTGCCGGGCTTGTTCGGATCGTCGACCGGATAGGTCACGGCGCCTTCGCGCACCAGCCGCTCCCAGGTGATGTTCTTCAGCGACGGCATCAGCTCTGCCATCTCGGTGAAGACATCGCCGGGGCCGGCGTAATTCCAGGGCAGGCCCATGCGCTTGCCAATCTCCTGGATGATCCAGAGATCCTGCCGTGCATCGCCGGGCGGCTTGATCACCTGACGCGCGAGCTGCACGCGGCGATCGGTGTTGGTGAAGGAGCCGTCCTTCTCCGCGAACGCCGAAGCCGGCAGGATGACGTCGGCATGGAACGCGGTCTCGGTGACGAAGAGATCCTGCACCACGAGATGATCGAGCATGGCGAGTGCCTGGCGCGCATGCTGCAGATCCGGATCGGACATCGCGGGGTTCTCACCCTCGATATACATGCCCGTGATCTCGCCGGCGTGGATCGCATTCATGATCTCGACCACGGTCAGGCCGCGGACGGGATCGAGGTCCTGCTGCCACAGCTTTTCGAAGCTGCCGCGCAGATCGTCGCGCCCCACCGGCTGATAGTCCGGCAGGAACATCGGGATGAGGCCGGCGTCGGAGGCGCCCTGCACGTTGTTCTGGCCGCGCAGCGGATGCAGGCCGGTGCCGGGACGGCCGACCTGGCCGGTGATCAGCGCCAGCGCGATCAGGCAGCGCGCATTGTCGGTGCCGTGGACATGCTGGCTGATGCCCATGCCCCAGAAGATGATTGACGATTTTGCGCGGGCATATGTCCGGGCAACCTCGCGCAGAGTTTGCGCCGGGACGCCGCAGATCGCCTCCATCTTCTCGGGCGTGAACTCCTTGATCTTCTCCTTGAGGTCCTCGAAGCCTTCGGTGTAGCCGGCGATGTACTGGTCGTCGGTCAGGCCTTCGGTGATGATCGTATTGATCATCGCGTTCAGCATGGCGACGTCGGAGCCGGGCTTGAACTGCAGATGCTTGGTCGCATGGCGCGACAGCGTCTGCCGGCGCGGATCCATCACGAACAGCTTGGCGCCGTTCTGCTTGACCGCATTCTTGATGAAGGTCGCGGCGACCGGATGGTTCACGGTCGGGTTGGCGCCGATCACGATGATGACCTCGGCATCCATCGCGGCCGAGAATGGCGCCGACACCGCGCCCGAGCTCAGGCCTTCGAACAGCGCCGCCACCGACGAGGCGTGGCACAGACGGGTGCAATGGTCGACGTTGTTGGAGCCGAAGCCGGTGCGCACCAGCTTCTGGAATAGATAGGCCTCTTCGTTCGAGCCCTTGGCCGAGCCGAAGCCCGCCAGCGCCTTCACGCCCTTCTCGTCGCGGATCTTGACGAGGCCCTTGGCGGCGATGTCGAGCGCTTCCTCCCAGCTCGCTTCACGGAAATGCGTGAAGGGATTGGCGGGATCGACCTGGTCGTTGGAATCCTTCTTCGCGTTCGGCAGCCGCACCAGCGGCTTGGTCAGGCGATGCGGGTGATGGATGTAGTCGAAGCCGAAGCGGCCCTTGACGCAGAGACGGTTGCGATTGGCGGGGCCGTCGCGGCCCTCCGCATAGATCACCTTCTCGTCCTTGACCTCGTAGGTCACCTGACAGCCGACGCCGCAGAACGGGCAGAGCGAATCCACCTTCTTGTCGGGGTAGGTGACACGGGTCTGCTTCTCGTCGAGCATCACGGCCGGCATCAACGCGCCGGTCGGGCAAGCCTGCACGCATTCGCCGCAGGCGACGCAGGTGGACTCGCCCATGGGATCGTCGAAGTCGAACACGATCTTCGAGCCATGGTTGCGGTAGGCCATGCCGATGACGTCGTTGACCTGGACCTCGCGGCAGGCGCGCACGCACAAGCCGCACTGGATGCAGGCGTCGAGGTTGACGCGCATCGCCGGATGGCTGGCGTCGGTTGCCCAGCGCTCGGCGGCGGGGAAGCGGCTCTCTGTGACCCCCGTCGTCTCGGCCCAGTGCCAGAACTTCGAATCCGGATCGTGCGAGGTCTCGCGCGCCGGCTGGTCGGCGACGAGCAGCTCCATCACCATCTTCTGCGCCGACACCGCGCGCGCGGACTCCGACTTCACCTTCATGCCGACCGACGGCGTGCGCTTGCAGGATGCAGCGAGCACGCGCTCGCCCTCGATCTCGACCATGCAGGCACGGCAATTGCCGTCAGGCCGATAGTCGGGCGCCGGCGAATAGCACAGATGCGGGATCTCGCGGCCCTGGCGTTTTGCGACTTGCCAAATCGTCTCGCCGGGATTGGCTTCGACCTGCTTGCCGTCGAGCTCAAACGTAATCTTGGTCATTCGGCCGCTTCCTTGAACTCGTCAGGGAAATATTTGATCACGGTGGCCAGCGGATTCGATGCCGCCTGTCCAAGCCCGCAAATCGAGGCATCGCGCATCGCCTGGCTCAATTCTTCCAGAAGAGCGCGGTTCCACACCGGCTTCTGCATCAGCAGCGCCGCCTTCTGGGTTCCGACGCGGCACGGCGTGCACTGGCCGCAGCTCTCGTCCTCGAAGAATTTCATCAGGTTCAACGCCGCCGCGCGCACGCTGTCCTTTTGCGACAGGATCACGATCGCGGCAGAGCCGATGAAGCAGCCGTATTTTTCCAGCGTGCCGAAATCGAGCGGGATGTCGTCCATCGACGCCGGCAGGATACCGCCGGATGCGCCGCCCGGCAGGTAGGCGTAGAATTGATGGCCATCGGCCATGCCGCCGCAATATTCGTCGATCAGCTCGCGCACGGTGATGCCCGCGGGCGCGAGCTTCATGCCGGGATTCTTGACGCGGCCCGAGACCGAGAAGCTGCGCAGGCCATGACGCTCGTGGCGGCCATTGCCCTTCCACCAATCAGCACCCTTCTCGACGATATCGCGCACCCACCACAGCGTCTCGATATTGTTGATCAGCGTCGGCAGGCCGAACAGGCCGACCTGGAACGGATAAGGCGGCTTGTGCCGGGGCAGGCCGCGCTTTCCCTCGATGCTTTCCAGCAGCGAGGACTCTTCTCCGCAGATATAGGCACCGGCGCCGCGGCGCATGTGCAGCGTCGGGCCGCCCGGCGGAAGCTTTGCGATCTCGCGCTCCAGGATCTCGCGCGAGGCCGGATATTCGTCGCGCAGGTAGATGTAGACATCGGAGGCCTGCACCACATGCGCGCCGATCAGCATGCCCTCGATGAAACGATGCGGATCGCTTTCGAGATAGACGCGATCCTTGAACGTGCCGGGCTCGCCCTCGTCGCCGTTGATCGCCATCAGCCGCGGACCAGGTTCGCCGAGCACGGCGCGCCATTTACGTCCCGTCGGGAAGCCGGCGCCGCCAAGGCCACGCAGCGAAGCATCGTCGAGCCCCTTCAACAGATCGTCCTTCGACAACTCGCCGGAGCGCACGCGATTGAGCAGCTTGTAGCCGCCGCCGGCGACATAAGCGTCGTAGTCGACATATTTGGGCAGATGGGCGTGGGTGTCGCCGGCCTTCGCGGCCGCCATCACATTGGCGACGGTCGCATGATCGACGAAGTTGTGGCCGACTTCCGCGGCTGGCGCGGTGTCGCAGCGACCGACGCAGGGCGCGCGGACGACGCGGATGCCGGGACCCGATGAGCTCTGCAGATCCTCGAGCAGCTTCTCAGCCCCGAGCATCGCGCAGGTGATAGAATCGCAGACGCGGATCGTCAGCGGGGCGATATCCGACTCGCCTTCCTTCACCACGTCGAAATGCGCGTAGAACGTCGCGGTCTCGAACACCTCGGCGAAGGCGAGCTTCATCTCGTCGGCGAGCGCGGCCAGATGCGCGGCCGAGATCTGATGATATCTGTCCTGGATCAGGTGCAGATATTCGATCAGGAGATCACGCCGCCGCGGCCTGTCGCCGAGCAGCTGCTCGATCTCGTGCGCGGCGGTGGGATCGACCTGCCGCCCCTTGGGCGTGGCCTTGGCTCGCTTGCGTCCCTCACCGGGATGCTCGAACGGGCGGACCTTGTGCACGTCGTCGTGGCTCATCGATTCGTCTCGATCTCGTCTTTTAGAACGGGTCTAGTCTTAGCCCCTGGCATGCCAGATGCCAAGCAAATTATCACGCTCGCGGAAGCAGTTAAGCGCAGCCCTAGGGAAGCTTTGGATCGCTGCCGGACACGGCCTTGCGCTCGTCCGACGCGCCAATCGATAGAACGAAGCCTGAATCGATCTGGAGATCAATAAAGGCTTCCCATGCTGCGATAGCGAAGTCGTATCAAGCTCCATTCGAGGCAGTGGGTGCTCCGCCAAGACTCGGATGCTGACGGGTCAGCTTTTGCCCATGCACTCCTCGATATAGAACCAGCGATCGTCGCCCGCGAGGCCCTTGGCCTTCACGTCCTTGCGGCACTCCTTAAGCTTCGGCTTGTTGGCGATCCACTTGGCCTTCATGTCCTTGAGCTTCTGCGCGGTCAGCTTGATCTTGCCGGGCTTGGCCTCGGTCGCGGCGGGCGGCGTTGCGGCCGGTGTAGCGGCGGTCTGCGCGGATGCGGATTGCAGGGCGCCGGCAACGAGCAGCATGGCGGCGACACAAACGAGTTTACGAACCATCGAATTCCCCCAGGGGTGATTTTGAACTCTCGAAATGAGCGGCGGGAGCGCGCGCATGGCGCGCTCCCGCTCGCGATGAATGGGCGATCAGAATATCTTGACCGCGCTCTCCAGCGTCTTCCAGACACCCCAAGCCAAGGGAACGCCGACGAAGGCCCAGAATAGCGCCGCCTTGGCGTCGAGCCCGCCAAATCCGATGCCATAGGAGCCGTGCGGCCCCGCGGCAGCGGCGCTGGCGCTCGCCGCCTGCAACTTGGCGACGTCGGCCTCCTTCATGTGCCACTTCGAATCGACCGGCTTGATCAGATAGTTGCAGATCAGGCCCGCGATCAGCATCGCGCACAGGATGTACATGGTCGTGTTGTAGAGCTGGTCGCGCGGCACGCCGGCCGCGAGCTGGAACTCGCGGATGTAGTTCACGACAACCGGGCCGATGATGCCGGCCGTCGACCACGCCGTCAGCAGCCGGCCATGGATGGCGCCGACGAACTGGGTACCGAACATGTCGGCGAGATAGGCCGGCACGGTGGCGAAACCACCGCCATACATCGACAGGATGATGCCGAAGCCGAGCACGAACAGCAGCTTCGAGCCCATCGCCGCGAAGGTCGGCGCCAGTGCGTAGAGCACGATGCCGAGGATGAAGAAGGTGTAATAGGTGTTCTTGCGCCCGATCTTGTCAGACAGCGACGCCCAGAAGAAACGGCCGCCGATGTTGAACAGCGACAGCAATCCGGCGAAGCCGGCGGCGATCGCCGCGATCTGCGCCTTCTGCCCGGCATCGAGCGCGTTGAAACCGACGTCGGGCAGGCCGATCAGCTTGCCGCCGAATATCTCCTGGAGCATCGGCGAGGCCATGCCGATCACGCCGATACCCGCCGACACATTGAGGCAGAGCACCCACCAGATCAGCCAGAACTGCGGGGTCTTGTGCGCGTCGTTGAGATGGACGTTGTTCTTCGAGATCATCGCGTTGGCCTTGACCGGCGGGGTCCAGCCCTCGGGCTGCCAGCCGGGCGGCGGCAGGCGATAGCGGAATGCGCCGATCATCATGAACACGAAGTAGATGACACCCATCGCGACGAAGGTCTCCCAGACGCCGACCGAACTCGGGGTCTTGAAATAGTTCATCAGCAGGTTCGCCAGCGGCGCGCCGATCATGGCGCCGCCGCCGAAGCCCATGATGGCCATACCGGTCGCCATGCCGCGGCGGTCCGGGAACCACTTCACCAGCGTCGACACCGGCGAGATGTAGCCAAGGCCGAGGCCGACGCCGCCGATCACGCCCGATCCCAGCCACAACAGCCACAGCTGATGGGTGTAGACGCCGATCGCACCGAGGAAGAGTCCGCCGCACCAGCACAGCGCCGAGACGAAGCCGGCCTTGCGCGGACCCACTCGCTCCAGCCAGCCACCCCACACCGCCGCGGCAATGCCGAGCAGCACGAAGAACAGCGTGTACATCCATCCCATGCTGGCGACCTTCCAGTCGCAGCTAGTCGTGAACAGTTCCTGCAACAGCGAAATGTCGCCGCAGGTCTTCGGCGCGGTCACGCCGATCGCGCGCGACAGCGGCAGCCAGAACACCGAGAAGCCGTAGGCCATGCCGATGCAGAGGTGGATGCACAGCGCCGCCGGTGGCACCAGCCAGCGATTGAACCCGGCGGTCGCGATCGTGCGTTCACGATCGAGGAAGCCGGAAGCACCAACCGGTGCAAGAACGGTATCGGCAGTCGTCATAAGCATTCCCTCCCAAGCGCGGCCTTGCCGGCACATCGGTTCGAGACCGGTCATGTGCGTGCTTGTCAGCCGCGCATGACAGGTCGGACTTCATTCATGCCGAAGTGGAATCGTCTGGTGCGCATCCGTCTTGTGCGCCGAGCAAGCAACTGATCGCGGGCGATGTCCCTTCGCCTCGCAAGCAGCGTTGCCGTGACGGCTATCGCGCCCTCGTCCCCCTCAACACCCTGTCTTGAGAAGAGCAACGCGCGTGCCAGAAGTCGCATCGTGACGATTCAACGACTTCCCGCAGCGCAACGTGCCGCGCCGGACAGAATGTCCTGAATCCAAGGACAAAATGTCCAATCAGGTCGCTTCGGGCAGCCACATCGTGAAGGTGCTCCCGGAACCGAGGTGGCTTTCGGCCGTGATCTGTCCGCCCTGGCGCTTGATCAGCGTCTGGCTGATGGAGAGGCCCAGTCCGGTGCCTTGCCGCCGTTTCGTGGTGTAGAAGGGGTCGAAAATCTTTTCGATCACGTCTGCGCTCATGCCGATGCCGGTATCAGTGACCTCGATGGCGACGCCTTGATGGCCGTCGCGCTCGGCATCGAAGGAGCGGAGCGTCAGGGTTCCGCCGTCCGGCATGGCGTGGATCGCGTTGACGATGAGATTGACCAGGACCTGCTGCAGCTCGTTCCGGTTCATCAGCACGAGCCGGCTGGCGCGGTCGTGCCTGACCACGGCGATCTCGGTCTTGTTCAGAAGATGCTGCACCAGCGGCAAGCAATCGGAGATGACGCTTGTCGGCGCATGGCGCTCGACATAGCCGGCATATTCCTCCGGCCTTGCAAACTGCAACAGCTTGGTCACGATCTGGCTGATGCGGTGAATCTGCTCGTCGAGCAGGCGAAACTCGACCTTCGCCTTGTCGGCATCGGCCCCGAACACGCTGCGGATGACGTCGAGATTGCCCTGCATCACGGCGATCGGATTGTTGATTTCGTGCGCAACGCCGGCGGTGATCTCGCCGATCGCAGCCAGCTTCTCGGACATGATGAGTTGCTTGGTGGTTGCCTCGAGCTTGAGATTGGCGTGCTCGAGGTCCCGGGTGCGCTCCAGCACGCGGACGTTCAGTTCCTCATTCCACTCCCGGAGCTGTCGGTCGCGTTCCTGGATCTGGTCGAGCAGGCTGTCGAGATGAACCGCGACGCGGCCGATCTCGTCACCCAACACCGGCATCTTGGTGCGGGCGGAGAGGTTCCCGCGCTCCACCTCGCCGATCGTCGCCGTGACGCGCTCCAGCGGCATGAAGATGGAGGTCGCCCAGCGCAGGAAGATCGGTACGGTCGCGGCGGTGATCGCGATGAACGCTGCGATGATGATCACCAACGTCTGGTATTTGGCTTCGCTGAACGGCTTCTCCAGAAAGCCGACATAGAGCATGCCGACCCGCTTGCCATAACTGTCGACCAGCGGCTCGTAGGCGGAGATGTACCAGTCATTGACCACGAAAGCGCTGTCGAGCCAGGTGTGCCCCTCGCCCAGCACGGCCGAGCGCACCGCCGCCGACACGCGCGTGCCGAGCGCGCGCCGTCCCTCGAACAGACGGACGTTGGTCGATATCCGCACGTCGTCCAGGAACAGCGTCGCGGTGCCCTGGCTGCCCTCCGGCAGGCTCGCCGCGCGGTAGACGAGATCGTTGATCGTGTCGATGAATTCGAGATTCTGATTGAGCAGCGTGCCGCCGACCAGCGCAGCGGCACCCCCGTCAGGCAGCATCGCCCGGCTCGCCGCGTGCACGACCATGCCGCGCGTCTCCGTGCTGCGGTCGGTCGGCACCGCATTCGGGGTCGGCACGAGATCCAATCGCGCGCGCTCGGCCAGGGCCGGCGAAATTGCGGCCAGCTCGTCATTGCCGAAAATATCGACGCCGGTCGCAGGGACCTGACCCGACAGCGCCGACATGATGATCGGCCAGTCGCCTCTCGGTTGATGCTGCAGCGGGGGCGATGAGGCCAGAATGTCGCCGCGATCGTTGGTCAGGTACAGGAAATCGAGACCGATCTCCTTGCGGGTCTCGTCGAGCAGGTCCTGCAGCGAGCCGCGCGCATCCGGCGCCAGCACCTCCTGGAAGCGCGCCGACAGGCCGAGCGCCCGGATCTGGACGCCGGTCTTTTCCAGGATGCGGGCGAGATATTGATGGGCGATGGTGAGATCGCCATTCACCTTGGAGATCAGGGCCGCGTCGAATTTCGCGTTCCAGCGATAGATTGCAACGCCGAGCAGGAGCGGCAGGATGACCAGCATCGGCAGCAGAGCGATCGCGAGCAGCCGGAAACGGACGGAGCGTCCCCGCACGAGCTCACTGCTGCGGCCGGCACCATCAGACATCCCATAACGCGCATTTGCGGTCGATGGTCTTGCGCGAGATACCGAGACGCCGAGCCGCCTCCTCGCGATTGCCATTGACCTCCTTCAGCACGCCGAGGATGTGACGTCGCTCGAGCTCGGCGAGACTGTCGGCAGGCGCCGACTGACCGTCGTTGCGGGGACCGGCGAAATCGTCGGGGAAGGCGCCGAGGATCAGCGTGCGCTCGATCAAATTGCGCAGCTCGCGCACATTGCCCGGCCAGTCATAGCTTGCGAGCGCCGCCCGCACCGAGGCGTCGATCGGCACCGGCGGCATGCCGAGCTGAGTCGACAGCTTGCTCATGAAGATGGCGGCAAGCTCCTGCACGTCGTCGCCACGATCCTTCAGGAGAGGCAGGTGGATCTGCATCACGTTGAGCCGGTAGAACAGATCGGCTCGGAAACGGCCCTTCTCGACCTCTTTCTGAAGCTCGGCATTGGTTGCGAAGATGAAGCGCAGGTCGACCGGAACTTCACGCTCGGAGCCAACCGGACGGACGCGGCGGTCTTCGAGCACGCGGAGCAGCTTGCTCTGCATCGGCAGCGGCAGCTCACCGATCTCGTCGAGGAACAGCGTGCCGCCATGCGCATACAGGAACAAGCCCTCACGCCCCGAATCGGCGCCGGTGAAGGCGCCTTTGATGTGCCCGAACAGCTCCGCCTCGATCATCTCGGGCGGGATCGCCGCGCAATTCACGGGCACGAAGGGCTTGTCGGCGCGGTCGGACAACGAGTGGATCGAGCGTGCTGCCACTTCCTTGCCGGTGCCGGATGCGCCGGTGAGGAGAACCGAGGTCGGCAGGCGTGCGACGCGCGCGATGGTCTCACGCACGCGCAACGTCGCGGCCGATTGTCCGATCAGATTGTCGCGCAGAAAGGTGCGGTCGGACGAGGCACGCAGGGCATAGCGCAGGACATAGTTCTCGCGCTGGAGGCGGACACGGTCGAGGCATCGTGCCACCGCGTTGAGGATCTGGTTGGAGCGGAACGGCTTGAGCACGAAATCGGCTGCACCGGCGCGCAGGGCCTGGATCGCGGTGTCGAGGTCGGCATAAGCGGTGATCAGGATGGCGTCGGCGAAAAAGCCGACGGCGCGCTGCTCGGCGAGCCAATCGACGCCGTTCTTGCCTGGCATGATGTTGTCGAGAATGACGACGTCGTAGCGGTTGGAATCGAGCTTGCGCGAGGCCTGGTCGGTATCGGCCGCTTCGTCCACCAGCTTGCAGCGCGGCGCAAGCGTACGCACCAGGAAATTGCGCATGCCCGGCTCGTCGTCGACGATCAGGATCGAGGCCTGCGCCAGCGCGCCGAACTCCGGCCCTGCAGCCGTCTTGCCGGGCTTGACGGCAGGCTCGCGGCCCGCCGCGGGACCTGCGGCAGCGCCTGCCCGCGATGTTGAGAAAGTCATGCCCGACGTCTTCGAGAGTCTTGGGTTTGAGGGGGATTGAGGGTCTTGGGCTTGAGAGTCTTGGGTTTGAGCTCATCCACGGCACCAATCGGCGCCTTTCGCATTGCAACGAAGTTCCGGCCGGGTCCCGCGCAGGCAACATAGTCAAACGTCGCCGCCGTGAATATTCGCCTTTCTACGGGGCGTCGCTCTTTTCGACCAGGAACACGATGCGCGCCTCGTTGCGCTCGGTGATCTCGACCTTGTCGCCGGTCTCGCGGATCAGGTTCGGAATGTCAATCACCGACAAGGGATCGGTGCAGTGGACCTCGAGCTGATCGCCCGGCTGTAACGGCTTCAACGCCTTGCGCGTCTTCAGGGCGGGCAGCGGACATTTCAGTCCGGTGAGATCGAGCGTCATTCTGGTCATGGGCGCAACATGGCGGGACCGATCGATGGCGTCAACGCAAGGCCGCTAGAGCAGATCGGCGTAGGACAAAAAGCCTACGTTTTGTCCTGGCTCGACGCCCGTGACGCTCTCACCGAGCTCGACGAGACCGTCGGTCTCGACCAGCGAGGACAACAGCCCGGCCCCTTCGCGCGGGAACTTCACCGCCTCCAGCGTGCCGTCCTGCGCCCGCCGCAAGGAGACGCGAACATATTCGCGCCGGCCCGCCTTCTTCTTGTAGGCGAAAGCCGCCCGCAGGGGGATCGGCAGAAGCGGCTCCGGCAGGCCACCGGCGAGCGCCAGCACTGTCGGTCGCACCACATGGACGAAGGTGACGAAGCTCGCGACGGGATTGCCGGGCAATCCGATCAGCGGCGTGCCGTCGATGATACCCATTGCCACGGGACGGCCAGGCTTGATCGCCATCCGCCACAACACCAGCGAGCCGATGCTCTCGACCGCCGCCTTGACGTGGTCCTCCTCGCCGGTCGAGACGCCGCCGGTGGTGAGGATCAGGTCATGATCACCGGCCACCTGCTTCAAGCCATTCGCGAGCGAGGTCCGCTCGTCGCGCAAGATGCCGAGATCACTGACCTCGCAGCCGAGCCGGCGCAGCATCGCCATCAGCATGAAGCGGTTGGAATCGAACAATTGCGAGGCCGCGCGCGGCTCGCCGGGCGAGGCCAACTCGTCGCCGGTCGAGAACACCGCAACGCGAATGCGCCTGATGACGTCGAGACTGACAAGACCGAACGCGGCGGCGAGCGCGACATGCTGCGGCCGCAAGCGCTGGCCGGCGCGCAGCGCAATGTGCCCCTTCGGGATGTCCTCGCCCGCGGGGCGGACATTGGCGCCGGGCTTCAGCCCCGGCGGCAGCACGATCTTGCCGTCATCGTCGATGCGAACGTCCTCCTGCATGAAGACGGTTTCTGCATCCGGCGGCATCGGCGCGCCCGTGAAAATGCGCGCGGTGTGGCCGGGCTTGATCGGCGCCTGTGCGAGGCCGCCGGCCTGGATGCGGCCATCGAGCGGGAACGCCCGCTCCGCGCTTTCAGGAATGTCGCCGTTGCGCACGGCATAGCCGTCGACGGCCGAGTTGGTGAAGGGCGGCAGCGGCAAGGGCGCTGCGACATCGCGCGCCAGCACGCGCCCGTCTGCATCGATGAGCGCCACCGTCTCCAGATCGGCGATCGCGTTGACGCGCGTCGTGATCAGGCCGACGGCCTCGTCGACCGACATCATCGGGCCGCCGAAGGCAAAGCAATCGTCCGACAGTTGCGCCATGGTGCCTCGTCAGCGCATCGCAGCGCTTCTAGCGACCGCTTCCTCGACCGGCATCGCCGCGCGCAGCATCAATGATGCGGCTGCCGCGATATCGTCGAGATGGACAGTCGGCAGCTTGGTGTCAATGGCGGTGTCGGCCGCGATCCCGGCAATCCCCGGATCGTCGGGAAACAGCAACGGCTTGCCGTTCGCCGCGCGATGCACCTCGATCTTGCGATGCGGCTCACGCTTGAAGCCCTCGACCACGACGAGATCGACCGCGGAAAGCTTGCTTAGGAGCTCTGGCAGCCGCGGCTCCGCCGCCCCGCGCAATTCGTGCATCAGGGCCCAGCGGTTTGACGACGCAACCAGCACCTCGGCCGCGCCGGCTTCGCGATGGCGCCAGGAATCCTTGCCGGGCACATCGACGTCGAACTGGTGATGCGCATGCTTGATGACCGAGACGCGCAGCCCTTGCGCGTTGAAATGCGGGATCAGCCGCGTCAACAGCGTGGTCTTGCCCGCACCGCTCCAGCCTGCAAGGCCGATGATTTTCATTCCAGCTCCGTGTCCGCGAGCGACTTGGTTTTGGTGGAACCGCTATCCCTCCCCGTCATTGCGAGCGCAGCGAGGCAATCCAGACTGCTTCCACGGTGGCACTCTGCATTGCTTCGTCGCTCCGCTCCTCGCAATGACGAACGGAGGCATTTCGTTTTCCGTCAGCATGCTTATATCGGCTTGACCCGAATGTCATGCTAACCTCGCCGCCATGATGAAGATCGACAAAGCCCCCGTGCCCCTGATCGTCCCTGACACGGCCGACCCGCGCCTGACCCAGAGCGTGACCGGGACCGACCAGACCGGCGCCAGGGTCGAGATCAAGGTGCCGATGGAGCGGCCGCTGACGCTCTACCTGAATTCCCAGGAGATCGTCACCATGATGACGATCGGCGATTACCCCGAATATCTGGCGCTCGGCTACCTGCTGAACCAGAACATGCTGAAATATAATGACGTGGTCACGGAGGTCGAATACGACGACGACCTCCAGGTGGTCGTGGTGCGCACCACGCACCACACCAATTTCGAGGCCAAGCTGAAGAAGCGCACGCAGACCTCGGGCTGTGCGCAGGGCACCGCCTTCGGCGATCTGCTCGAGGCGGTCGAAAGCGTCGCACTGCCGAAGGCCGAGCTGCGCACCTCCTGGCTTTACCAGATGACGCAGACCATCAACACCATGCCCTCGCTCTATCTCGAGGCCGGCGCGATCCATGGCTGCGTGCTGTGCAGGGAGGGTACTCCGCTCTGTTACACCGAAGACGTCGGCCGCCACAACGCCGTCGACAAGATCGCGGGCTGGATGTACCGCCACGGCGTCGACGCCTCCGACAAGATCCTCTACACCACGGGGCGGCTCACCTCGGAGATGGTGATCAAGACGGTCCGCATGGGCATTCCGATCCTGGTGTCGCGCTCCGGCTTCACCGCCTGGGGCGTCGATCTCGCAAGACAGGTCGGGCTGACGCTGGTTGGACGCACCCGCGGCAAGCGCTTCATCGCGCTCGCGGGCGAGGAACGCATCGTCTACGACCAGGACCTCGCTTACGTCGAGGAAGAGTCGGCGAAGCACAAGCGCAAGGGTGAAGCTGGTGACGACTGACATTCTGCCGACGCAAGGCGTGCTGCTCGCCGGCGGCCTGGCGCGGCGCATGGGCGGTGGCGACAAGCCGATGCGCACCATCGGCGGCCGCACCATCCTGGCGCGCGTGATCGCGCGCCTTTCGCCCCAGTGCAGCGGACTGATCCTCAACGCGAACGGCGATCCCGCGCGTTTCGCCGCGTTCGGCCTGCAAGTCGTCGCCGACGACGTGCCCGGCTTTCCCGGTCCGCTCGCCGGCATCCTCGCCGCGCTCGACTGGACTGCGGCGAACCGGCCGGGCATCGAATGGGTGCTCAGCGCCGCCGGCGACTGCCCGTTCCTGCCGCGCGATCTGGTTGCGCGCCTGCATGAAGCGCGGAGCCAAGAGAACGCCCAGCTCGCGGTCGCGGCATCAGGCGAGCAGTCGCATCCCGTGATCGGCCTGTGGCGCGTCGGCTTGCGCGACGAGCTCAGGCACGCGCTGGTCGTCGAGGACCTCCGCAAGATCGACCGCTGGACCGTGCGCTATCCACTCGCAACGGTGACGTGGCCAACCGAGCCGCTAGATCCGTTCTTCAACGCCAATACGGTCGAGGATATCGCCGAGGCGGAACGACTGGCAGCGCTGGATGATGCATCCTGAGGCATTGCCTGTTCATGGCCTTGAGCTCCTGGCTATGAACCGGACCTAAGAAGCGAACGACCAATGATTGGGACGTTGCCCCGGATGAGCCATGGCCGACTCTCTCTTGGAAGTCATTTTCGATGTTGTCGATATCGCGTTCGATGTTTCGGACGTAATCGATCGCACAAAGCAGCTGAGCAAGCCTGACACCGTCGAAGTCCCGCCGGACCCGAAACCGTTGCCGGCCGCCGCCCAGCGTTCGCTCGCCGAGGAACGGGAGCGCAAACGCAGTCAGTCCGATCAAGCCGCCAGCAGCACCGACCAGGCATCGTAGCTGCAGATCCAGCCGGTATCATCCGCTCCTTCAGCCGGATATTTGATGCGCGAGGTCTTCTGCACCGCCGCTACGCAGGCCGGAATCCGACGCGCTCCAGCGCGGCGCGGGCCTCGTTCGAGCCAAGCGCGTCGAGAAACGCCTGCACCGCCGGCCGGTCTTTGCGCGCCGTGACCAGCGCGAAGTCATAATGCTCTTCCGCGAACGGAATGAAACCGAGGCCGGCCGCTTGGGCGACCGGCGCAATGGTCATGCCCCAGTCGGCACGGTGCTGCGCAACAGCTGCCGCGACCGCATTGTGCGACCGCGGCTGGTTCCAGTAGCCTTCCGGCCGCGCGCCACCGAGCAGCCGGTCGATCAGGATGCGCGTGCCGGCGCCCTGGTTGCGGTTGACCATGATGCAGGCGGGATCAGCGAGAGCAGCGGCGACGGCCTCCTTCGCACCGAGGCCCTCAAAACGCCTGTCGTCCTTGCGGAAGACGATGCCCTGCATCCGCCGCCAGCCCGGCACGAGCTCGAGGCCCTCGACGAGATAGGGCGAATTGTACGTCTCGCTCTTGTCATCGAACAGATGGATCGGCGCGAAATCACATTCGCCGCGCCTTGCGGCCGCGAGTCCGCCGAGGCTGCCGACCGCGATCGAGCGCACTGTCAGGCCGGCATGCGCGAGCTGTGCGGTGACGAGATCGAGGCCGGTGCAGTGGCTGCCGACGATGACGAGATCGGGCACGCGCACATGCGGCGTGAACAGCGTCACCTCGGCTTCGGTCCCGGCCTGCATCTGGTCGGCGAGCGCGTCGATGCGCAGGAAACCATCGGCCTGAGCGAAGGACGTGATTGCACCAGAACCCTTGCCGGAGGGGTAGGCGATCAGGCCGTCCCTGCCCTCGACCAGCGACACCATGACGAATTCGGTACGGCCGAGCTCGGACGCAATGCGCACCGGCACGGTCGCGTTCACCTTGGCATCCGAGCGCGGCGGCAAGCCGGCCAGCTTGCGCAGCACCGGCACGATCATGTCGTGGAAGGTAAACATCGCCGAGGTCGGAAAGCCCGGCAGGATCACCACCGGCTTGCCGTCGCACACCGCAAGGCACAACGGCTTGCCAGGCTTGAGCGCAACGCCATGCGCGATGATGCCGGGCTGGCCGAGCCGGCCGATGATGCGATGCGACAAGTCGCCCGCGCCTTTCGAGGTGCCGCCCGACAGGACCAGCATGTCGGACTCGGCGAGCGCGCGGCGCATGGCGGATTCGAGTTTCGTCTCATCGTCCGGAATGGCGCCGAGGAAGATCGCCTCGCCGCCATTCTCATCGATCGCAGCCGCGACGATCGCGCCGTTGGTATCGTAGATCGCGGCGGGCGCGAGCATCTCGCCGGGCTGGACCAGCTCGTCACCGGTCGAGACCACGGCAACCCGCGGCTTGCGCGCGACGAGCACCTCTGCAATGCCGCAAGCCGCGAGCATGCCGATCTCGCGCGAGCCGATGATCGTGCCGGCACGCAGCAGCGCCTCGCCGCGCGCAATGTCGGAACCGGCGTACGACACGAATTGTCCCGGCGAGACGGCGCGGCGGACGTCGATTGCATCGGATCCAACCGGCTGGGTGTGCTCGACCATGACGACCGCGTCGGCGCCACGCGGCAACGGACCGCCGGTGGCGATCGGCGTTGCGGTTCCCGCCGCCACTTGCATCCTTGGCGCGGTGCCGCAGTGGATGGTCTCGCCGTTCGGCGTGAGGCGCCGAGGAGCGCCTTCGCCAGCCGCCGCTAGGTCGGCCGAGCGCACGGCAAAACCGTCGACGTTGGAGCGATCGAACGGGGGCACGTCGATCGGCGCAGTGATGTCTTCAGCGAGCGCCACGCCGAGCGCATCGCCGAGCTTGCGCTTTTCGCTCGGAACGGCGCGCGGGAACAACGCGGCCTGGAAGCGCGCCAGGGCCTCCTCGCGCGAGAGTATCTTGAGGAACTGCTCTTGTTCGAGCGCGCTGCGGATTTGCGATTGCGGGTTCATCGACATGTCAAAATCCATATCATTCCCGCATCAGATAGGCATCGACCGGCACGCCCGCCGCAAATCCCTCGTCCGTGGCGGGAATGAGCAGCCATGAGTCCGCACCGGCAATAGCCTGGAGCGGCCATTCGCCCACGGCAAGCGGCATCCACGCGCGATGTTCCCGGGCCAGCAAAGCGATCTCGGCGATGCCGACGCTGGACGCGATTTTTCGCGCAAGCGGCAGGCTCACCTGCCGGCGCGGCCGGCGCGCCGATAGTCGGTCGACGAGTGGAAGCACGAGCGCGAGCCACGCTGCCAACGCATGATCCGGCGAGCCCGGCAAGGCGACGACGGGAACCTTTCCGAGCTTCGCGACCGCGGCGGTACGCCCAGGCTGAAGCGCAAGACCGTGGGCGATCACATGACCACGCTGAGCCAGCGCGGCGACGGCCGCATCGCCGCGGCCAACGCCGCTGCCGCCGAGCGTCAGGATCAGATCGCAGGAGGACGTATCGAGCGCATCGGCAATCGACGCCGCATCGCGCGCGCCGGTCTCATACGTCTTCACATCCAGTCCCGCAGCGCGCGCGATCCCGGCGATCATATGCATCGTTGCCGTTGCACCCGGCACGTTGACAATGCGCACCCGGGGCCGACGCACGCCGAGCTTGTCCAAACCGGCAATGCGTGCGAGCAGCAGATCGGCTGCGACGACCGGTTGGCCCTCGGCGCCGGCCGGCGTGCGCTTCGCGATATCGCTGCCGCCACGCCTGACGCCCTGCCCCGGCACGCCCTCCGCCAGCACCTGCACGAGCGGCCCCGATGCATCGACCGCGTCGGCATCGAGCACACAGTCGCAGCCGGCGGGCATCGCATCACCGGCCTCGACCCACGCGGGCGGTTGGGTCAAAGGCAGCGGCGAATAAGAGGACGCGCCGACGAGATCGTTGGCGCAGAGCGCCCAGCCATCCGCGGCGGCGATGTCGTGATGCGGATGGGCCGCAAGCAGCGGCGTGCCCGCCGCGATGCAGCCGGCCGCTTCGCTCAGCGGCAACTCCACCGGTGCAAGCGGCTCAAGCCCGCTCAGCAACGCGGCGAGCGCGGTGTCGAGCGGCGTCAGCGATGGCGGCAGGCGCTGGGTCATGCGCCATGGTGGACCATGCATCGCCCGGTTTGGCAACCACCGGCGATGCCGACGTCAACCGCCCGACCGGTCCGCATTGGGGAAGAACAGCTGCTGTCCGTCGACCTTGTAGCCTGCGATCGCCGTCTGCCCCTCCGGCGAGGTCAGCCAATCAATGAAGGTCTGCGCGAGATCCTTCTTCACGTTCGGAAACTTCTCGGGGTTCACCAGCATCACGCCATACTGATTGAGCAGCCGCCGGTCGCCTTCGACGACGATATCGAGATCGCCGCGATCCTTGAAGCCGATCCAGCTGCCGCGATCCGACAGCACATAAGCATTGGCAGCGCGCGCGGCGTCGAGCGCCGAGGCCATGCCCTGCCCGGCCTCGCGATACCAGGCGCCCTTGGCCCCGGCGATGTCGATGCCGGCGACGATCCAGAGCGCCAGCTCCGCAGCATGCGTGCCCGACCGATCGCCGCGCGTCACAAACGGCGCACCCTTGGCCTCGATCGCCTTCAGCGCCGTCGCGATATCCTTGCCCTTGACGCCGGCGGGATCGTTCTTCGGCCCGATCAACACATAGTCGTTGTACATCACGTCAAAACGCTTCACGCCAAACCCGTCGGCGACGAATTTCTCCTCCTGCGGTCGCGCATGCATCAGCACGACGTCGGCCTCGCCCCTTCGCGGCCCGTCGAGCACCTCGTCGGCGCGCCGCGCGATCACCGTCACGTCGACGCCGGTCTTGTCGCGGAAGATCGGAAGCAGATAGTCGAGCAGGCCGGACTCCTGCGTCGACGTGGTCGTAGCCAGGACGATGGCGCGGTCCTCCGCAGATGACGCCGCAGCGCTCGCGATGAGGCCGCAGACAAGCGCTAATGCAACGGACAGGCGGCGGCCCATGATCGGGGGTTCCCTTGGCTACGACCCGATCATGATGATGATCGATTGCGCCGCACTCGTGACGCGTTTGCCTTTTGCGCACGTCACCCGGGAAATTTCGGCAACGCGCCGAGCGATTGAGGATCATTCACCAAAGCAAACGACGCGCGCGCGGATGTGTTGCAAAGCAGCGAGATGATCAGGCATGGTTCCGGCGGACACGAATTGAAATGCAGAATTCCACCTGCGTTAGACGTCAAAAAGAAGCAAGAATTTGCATAGGAATGCAGGATGGAATTCCTGACGACCAGCGAAGCCGCCGACTATCTTCGGCTCGGCGAACGCAAGCTCTACGAACTCGTCACCACAGGCGCGATCCCCTGCACCAAGGTGACCGGGAAGTGGCTCTTCCCACGCCACGAACTCGATCTTTGGGTGCTCTCGGGCCTCGCGCGTCCGGCCGGCATGCTGATCGCGGAGCCGCCGCCGGTCGTGGGCGGCAGCCAGGACGAGCTGCTGGATTGGGCCTTACGCGAATCCGGCTCGGGCCTGGGATCGATGAGCGAGGGCAGCGTGCGCGGGCTCGAGCGCTTGCAGCGCAACGAGGTCATGGCGGCGGCGATACACTTCCACGGCCTGGATGCTTCCGATGATCTCGCTGCGGATGCCAGTGTCGAAGCGCTGCGGGCCGCTCCGGATTTGCATGATGCGGTGCTGGTCGCATTCGTGCGCCGCGAACAGGGTCTCGTGCTGCCGCAGGGCAATCCCAAGCATCTGCACGGCCTGACCGACGTGCTCGCGCTCGGCGCCCGGATGGCGATGCGGCAACAGGGCACGGGCGCGCAGATGCTGCTCGACGTGCTCCTGAAGCGCGCAGGCGCCTCGACGCGGGATTTGCGCCGGGTCGAGACGCCGGCCCTGACCGGACCGGATCTTGCGGAACTAGTCCGCGCCGGCCAGGCCGATTGCGGCATCGCGACGCGCGCCGCCGCGCGTTCGGCCGGCCTCGATTTCGTGCCGCTGGTCTGGGAGAATTTTGACCTCGCGATGCGGCAGCGCAGCTATTTCCGCCCCGCCATGCAGGCCTTGATCGGATTCCTGAACGAGCGGCGGCTGCGCCAGCGCGCCGAGGAGCTGACCGGCTACGATCCCTCACCCGCAGGGCGGATCCGCTTCGCAGCCTGACATTGACGCCCGCCCCAAAATAGTTGCAAAAGAAACCAATTCAGCCGGGCATACCCGGGGCAACACCGGCCAACGTGCCGGATCAGGGGAGGACAAGCGTGAATCCAATCAGATTTGGACTGCCGGTCGCGGCCGCCTTGACGGCGGCGCTGCTGTCCGGTGCGGCATCGGCGCAGGTTTCCGACAACGTCGTCAAGATCGGCGTGCTCACCGACATGAACGGCCCGGCCTCCGCGCCGACCGGCCAGGGCTCGGTGACGGCGGCGCAGATGGCGATCGACGATTTCGGCGGCACCGTGCTCGGCAAGCCGATCAGCATCGTGATCGGCGACCACCAGCTCAAGGCCGATATCGGCGGCACCATCGCGCGGCGCTGGTACGACGTCGACCAGGTCGATCTGATCGTCGACGTACCGGTCTCCGCGGTCGGGCTCGCGGTGCAGAACGTCGCCAACGAGAAGAAGCGGCTGTTCATCACCCACTCCACCGGCACCGCCGATTTCCACGGCAAGTTCTGCTCGCCTTACGCGATCCAGTGGGTGTTCGACACCCGCGCGCTCGCGGTCGGCACCGCGGACGCCGTGGTCAAGCGCGGCGGCGACAGCTGGTTCTTCATCACCGACGATTACGCCTTCGGCCATTCGCTGGAGCGCGATGCGTCCGCGGTCGTCACCGCCAATGGCGGCAAGGTGCTGGGCTCGGTGCGGCCGCCGCTGGCAACGCCGGATCTCTCCTCCTTCGTGCTGCAGGCGCAGGCCTCCAAGGCCAAGATCATCGGCATCGCGGCCGGCCCGCCCAACAACATGAACGAGATCAAGACCGGCTCGGAGTTCGGCGTGTTCAAGGGCGGCCAGCAGATGGCGGCGCTGCTGGCGCTGATCACCGACATCCACGGCCTCGGCCTGCAGGCAGCGCAAGGTCTGCTGCTGACCACGTCGTTCTATTGGGACATGGACGACAAGACCCGCGAATGGTCGAAGCGCTATTTCGCCAAGATGAACAAGATGCCGTCGATGTGGCAGGCCGGCGTCTATTCATCCGTGATGCACTATCTCAACGCCATCAAGGAAGCCGGCACCGACGATCCGCTCAAGGTCGCCGCCAAGATGCGCGAGAAGCCGATCGAGGATTTCTTCTCCCGCAACGGCACGCTGCGGGAGGACAATCTGATGGTGCACGATCTCTGGCTGGTGCAGGTGAAGACGCCGGAGGAGAGCAAATATCCGTGGGACTATTACAAGATCCTCACGACGATCTCGGGCGACAAGGCGTTCGGTCCGCCGGACCAGGCGTGTGCGATGGTGAAGAAGTGAGTTTGGCGAGTGGCGAATAGGGAGTGGCGAATGGACCAACTCCATTCGCTACTCACCACTCGCCATTCGCTTATTTCACCACGCCGATCTCGCGAAAATACTTCATCACGCCGGGATGGATAAGCTCCGGCCTCGGCGCCGCGGCAACCGTGTTCGACGCTGTGGTCTCGCAGGCCTGCGCGAGCTTCTTGCAGAAAGTCGCCTCATTGCCGTGCAGCGTCTTTGCCAGGCGATAGGCGACATCGTCAGGCAGATCCTCGCGCGTCAGCACGAAGCTCCAGGAGCCGAGGGAGGCGATCGGCGCGTCCTGCTTTGGATAACTACCCGCCGGCACCGTCAGTGGCTTCAGGAAGGAATGCTTGGCGCGGATGCGCGCGATCTCCTCGGCATCAGGCGCGATGAAGCGCGCGCCTGACGCGCTCGATGCGACCGCGGCAAAGCCGGGCCAGCCGATGCCGGCGCCCCACAGCGCGGCGACGCGGCCGTCCTCGACCATCGCGGGGCCGTCGCCAGCGCGGTCGAGATAGATGGCCTTGAAGTCCTCGTCCTGCTTCAGGCCGAGCCCATCCAGCACATAGCGAGCCAGGATCGGCAGGCCCGAGCCCTTGGCGCCGAACGCGACCGGCTGGCCGACGAGATCGCGGATCGTCCTGTAGGGACTGTCCGCGCGCACCACGAACATGCCGGGGTTGGAATAGATCGCCGTGAGAATCTTCAGCCGGACCGGCGCACGGCCGATGCCGGCGAAGGCCTCATAGGCCGGCTCGCCCGCGACCAGCGCGAGATCGAGCTCACCCTTCTCGAGCAGCGGAATGTTCTCGTTGCTGCCCTTGATGTTGCGGGGCGCGATGGAGATTTGCGGATCGGCCGCGTTCATCACCTCGGCAAAAGCGTTGCCATAGAGCGGAAAGCCGCCGCCGGGCGTCGCGGTGCCAAGGCTGATCATAGGACTGATCGTCGTGGTCGGAATTGCCGTGCCTCCGGTTTGAGCAGCAACGGGGCTTGCGAGCAGCGCCGCGCCGAGAAGGGTGAGGATCGCGAATCTCATGGTCATCCCTGACGGACCTGCGTCAACACCGACTTGCGGCGATGTAGGCAGGGAGCGGATTTTGTGAAAGCATATCCCCAACGACAATAGAACAATGGGAGGCGTCATGTTGCGAATTTTGCGTAACGGTTTTTTCGGGCTAACAGTCCTTTTAGGTCTTTTCAGCGCAACGCCTCCCGCCTCCGCCGCCTATCCCGACCGACCCGTGCACTGGCTGATTGGATTTGCCGCCGGCGGCCCGGTCGACATCGTCGCGCGGATCATGGCGCAGTGGCTGTCGGACCGTCTCGGCCAACAATTCATCGTCGAGAACCGCACGGGGTCCGGCGGCAACATCGCTGCCGCCGCCGCGATCAACTCGCCGCCCGACGGCTACACGCTGCTGTTCGTCGCGCCCAACAACGCGATCTCGACCTCGCTCTACAAGAAGCTGCCGTTCGACTTCTTGCGCGACACCGTGCCGGTGGCGAGCATCATGCAGCTCACCAACATGCTGGTCGTCTCCAACGCGTTCCCCGCGAAGACGGTTCAGGAGTTCGTCGACTACTGCAAGGCCAATCCCGGCAAGATCTCCTTTGCCTCGTCCGGCAACGGCACCTCGGTGCACATGTCGGCCGAGCTGTTCAAGGTGATGACGAAGTGCGACATGGTGCACGTGCCCTATCGCGGCTCGGCGATCGCCTTCCCCGACATCATCTCCAACAAGGTGCAGCTGATCTTCGACAACCTGCCCTCCGCGCTGGAGCAGGCCAAGGGCGGCAATGTCCGCGCGCTGGGCGTGACCTCGCCGCAGCGCTGGCCGAGCGTGCCCGACGTGCCCGCGATCGCCGAGACCGTGCCCGGCTTCGAATCGGTCGGCTTCTACGGCATCTCCGCGCCGAAGGGCACGCCGCCCGAAGTGATCGAGACCCTCAACAAGGCCGTCGGCGAGGCGCTGAAGGACCCGAAGCTGGTGGCGCGCCTCACTGAAGTCGGCGGCCTCCCCAAGCCGATGACATCGGCCGAGTTCGGCAAGCTGGTCACAGACGAGACCGAGAAGTGGCGCAAGGTGGTGGAGTTCGCGGGGGTGTCGGTGGACTAAAGCCGGGCTTAGCCGCGAGCCTGCGGTTCGCCGGCGAGACATCGGAGGGGACCACGGAAGGCCCCCTCTCATCAAAAACGGCAAAACAACCCCATGCACAGTAGACAAGTCTAGCAATTTCAATGGGTTAACGGCCCTGAAAAGCAGGTCCTTCGCAAGTCGGTTTGCTTCGTCGGGCAAAACAAAGGTATAGAGGCATCATTGCCTATTTCGGTTATTCAAAATTGACTCATGGTACCGCGCCAGCGTTCCCATCCGCCAGAGCCAGCATTGCACCCCCGCCCCCATCCCTGTAAACGAACCGCGCACCGTTGCCGGCCGCGCGTTTCCGCGAGCTGTCTCGCGGCGGGGCCTGTAGCTCAATGGTTAGAGCCGGCCGCTCATAACGGTCTGGTTGCAGGTTCGAGTCCTGCCGGGCCCACCAGCGAATCAATGGTTTCACTTCATAGCTGTTGGCCACAGCACCAGAAACGCTGCGCTTCCTGGCATCGAGTGATGCTTCGGCTATCCTCAAGCTACTTCGCTGGCTTCCGATATGGCGACGATCTTCCTCGCGATCCTAGATTCGGCGGAATTTTCGCAAGAGGAGATCTGGCGGCAGGTTGCACTTTTATGGGCGGCACGGCCACTCGATGGTTGCGAACCTGCAAGCGAAACGTGCAGATTGGCGATGTCCAATCCTTTTGGACTCGGCAAACCGGCCAGGACGTACGGCACCTGGACGCCCCTCGATACCGATGCCCCGCAGCCGCAAATTTGTGATGGCGTAATTCCTACTCCAGCAACAGGCTGCTGAAGCGTTGGCTTCGGGCATTTCGCCATCCGTTAGCTCTGATGCCATATTCGCGATACATCAGGCATTCCTACGGCGTCGCCCAGTTGCGAGCAGCACCAGCACGAAGGAAGCCGCCGTCATCAGCGTCGAGATCGCGGCAATGGTCGGATCGATCTCGTCGCGGAGCGCGGTGAACATGCGCTTGGTCAGCGGCTGATATTGCCCGCCGGAGATGAACAGCGCGACGATGGTCTCGTCCATCGCCGAGATGAAGGCGAAGATGCCGCCGGCGACCACGCTGGACTTGATCTGCGGCAGCGTCACCGCAAAGAAGCTGCGCAGGCGGTTCATGCCGAGGCTCCGCGCCACCATCTCCTGCGCGGGATCGAAGCTCTGCAGGCCGGCCAGCACGGAAATGATCACGTAGGGCAGGCCGAGCATCACATTGGCCAGCACGAGGCCCGGCAAGGTCGCGACCAGGCCGACCTTGGCATAGACGAAGAAGATGCCGACCGCGGTGATGATGATCGGCACCACCAGCGGCAGCAGCAGCGCCATGTGGATGACGCGCATGATCCGCAGCTTCGACTGGCTGATGGCATAGGCGGCGGAGACGCCGAGCGGTGTTGCGATCACGACGGTCAGCAGCGCGACCGTCAGCGTCACCCGCGTCGCCTGCATCCAGGCCGAATTGGCGAAATATTGCTGGTACCAGCGCAGCGAGAAGGACGGCGGCGGGAAGGTCAGGAAGCGCGCGCTGGAGAAGGAGATCGGGGCGATGATCAGCACCGGCAGGATCAGATAGACCAGCACCAGCGCGCTGACCACGTAGAGGGCAATCCGTGCGGCTGAGGCGCGCATCATTTCTGCCCCAATATGCGATCGAGTGAAATGAAGCGGCTGACGACGAAGAAGATCGCGAGCACGCTTAGGAGCAGCACCACGGCGACGGCGCTCGCAGCCCCGAACTGGTTGTAGAGCTCGACATTGCGGCTCACCAGCATCGACACCATCACGGTGCGGCCGCCGCCGAGCAGCTCCGGCGTGATGTAGAAGCCGAGGCAGAGCACGAACACCATGGTGCAGCCGGCGAGGACGCCCGGTAGCGACAGCGGCAGGAACACGCGGAAGAACGTCAGCGACGGACTCGCACCCAGGCTGGCGCCGGCCTGCATCAGATCGCCCGGGATCTTCTGCATGGTGGCGTAGAGCGGCAGCACCATGAACGGCAGCAGGATGTGAACCGTCGCAACCACCGTGCCGAACGTGTTGTGAACGAGCGCGAGCGGCTCGCTTGTCACCTCGAGGTAACGCAAAAGCTGGTTGATTACGCCGGTGCGCTGGAGCAGCGCCAGCCAGGCATAGGCGCGCACCAGCACGCTGGTCCAGAACGGCAGCACGACCAGCGACAGGATGAGGATGCTCCACCCTTTCGGCAGCGCGTTGGCGAGGTAGGCCACGGGATAGCCGAGCAGCAGCGCGATCACAGTGACCGCGAGGCTGATCTCGAAAGTCAGCGCAAAGCTGCGCCAGTAGATGTCTTCGGTGAAGACGCGGCGATAATTCTCCAGTGTGAAGCCGTCATGATAGATCGACTGCCAGGCGAGCCAGCCGACCGGCAGCACGATCAGGAGAAGAATCACGAGCAGCGCCGGCGACGCCAATGCCAACATCAGCCCGTGCTCACGGCGCTGATGCTTTTGCGATGGATCTAGCACTGATGTCGACAACGCTGCCTCGCTTACTTCTGCATGAAGGATGCCCAACGCTTCTCGGCGGCTTCGCCCGCCGGCGAGGACCACCAGGCGTAGGACATCAGCGCCTGCTTGGCCGCGTTCGCGGGCTCGCTCGGTAATTGCGCGGCGCGCTCCGGCTTGATCACGCCGGTGTCGAAGGCTTTTGGATTGCCCGGGCCGTAGTCGATGTTGAGCGGCAGATTGGCCTGGTTCACGGGATCGACGGCCTCGTTGAGGAACTTCACCGCCGTCTCGAGATTCGGCGCGCCCTTGAGGATGCAAAGCGAGGTGCTCTGCAGGATGCCCTGATTGTAGGTGAATGACACCTTCGCACCTTCCTTCGCGACCGCGCTGACGCGGCCGTTCCAGGCCATCTCCATGTCGACCTCGCCGTCGTTGAGCAACTGCGCCGACTGCGCACCCGAGGTCCACCACACCGTGATGTGCGGCTTAATCTCCTCCAGCTTCTTGAAGGCGCGGTCGACATCGAGCGGATAGAGCTTGTCGGGCGCGACGCCGTCGGCCATCAGCGCGGCCTCGAGCGTTGCGAACGGGTGGTTGCGCAGCGCGCGGCGGCCGGGAAATTTCTTGACGTTCCAGAAATCGGCCCAGCTATTCGGCGCATCCTTCGGGAACGTCTTCTGGCTGTAGGACAGCACGCTGGAATAGAACTCATAGGAGACCGAATAGGGACTGCGATAGGCCTCCGGCATCGCCGCGCCGTTTGGAATCTTCGAGAAGTCGAGCTTCTCGATCAGCCCCTGCTCGCCGCCGCGCAGGCAGTTGCCGGTCGGCGTGTCGACGACGTCCCAGATCGGCTTGCCGCTGCCGACCTGCGTCTTGATCGCGGGCCAGGCGTCGGGAATGGAATCCTGGTTGATGGTGATGCCGAGCTTCTTGGCGGCGGGATCGAGGATCGCCACCGTCTGCGCCTGCTGATAGGCGCCACCTTGCGAGACGAAGGTGATCTGCTCGGCGGCGTTGGCCGCGGTGCCGGCAAGCCCGATCGCACTGAGCGAAGCACCCAACAAAGCGTAGCCAAATCTGAAGTCGCGTTTCGTCGTCATCCTCGCCTCCTCTGTCACCAAACTAGATCTCACTGACCGATCGCATCGAGAAACTGGTACCAGCCGGCGACCATGCGCACGGCGGGCTCGCGTAGCGGATAGAACGGAATGGTCTTCAGCCGGCGCGCATCGAGCAGCCCGACATCGGGCGTCTCGCCGCGCACGAAGGCTGCGAGATAGCGGCCCATCAGGCTCGACATCGCAACGCCGGCGCCGTTGTAACCCATCGAGAACAGCGTGCGCTCGTCGAGCCGGCCGATATGCGGCACCGAGTCCAGCGTCATGCCGACGAGGCCCGACCATTTGTAGGCGAGCGGCACCTCGGCAAGATCCGGGAAGATCCCGACCATCGCCTTGCGCAAGGCGTCGAAGGCAGCTTGGGAGTCCTGCTTGCCGAACGCGCCGCGGCCGCCAAAAATCACGCGGTTGTCGACCATGCGGAACCAGCGCATCATGCGCTTGGTCTCGGTGTAGGTGCGCCCCGTCGGCATCAGGCGCCCGGCGAGGTTGCGCGGCAGTTGTCCGGTCGCAATGAGGGCGCTGCGGAACGGGATCAGCGTGCGCTGCATGTTCGCAGTCGCGCCGGTGAGGTCGGAATAACTGTTGGTCGCGATGATCGCCTGTTTTGCGCGTACTGCGCCTCGCGGCGTCTCCGCAATGATGCCGCCATTCTCACGCCTGAGCTTGACGACGGGCGAGTCCTGGAAAATGGGCACGCCGCGGCGCGCCACGCCATCGGCGAGGCCGCGCAGATAGTTCAGCGGATGAATTCCGCCGGAGCCGGGATTGAGCACGCCGCCGACGAAGATGTCGGAGCCGGTCTCGTCGCGCACTTCGCGCTTGTCGAGGATGCGGACCTCCGCATCGCCCATCTCGCGCTTCATCCAATTGGCTTCGTCGATCGCGGCCTTCAGCGTGGTCTCGTTGTGCGCGGCCTTGACCTGGCCGGTGCGGGTCAGCGCCGCGCTGGCGATGCCGAACTCGGACACCAGCTCCTCGACGATATCGGTCGATTCATGCGCGATCCCGTACATGCGCTGCGCCATGGCGCGGCCGTGCGCGGCGTCGATCTCGCGAAACGACAGCCGGAACTTTGCGGTGATCACGCCGCCATTGCGGCCGCTCGCGCCCCAGCCGGGGCGGTTGGCCTCCAGCACGACCGGCGACAAACCGCTCTTGGCGATGTGGTGCGCAGCAGACAGGCCGGTATAGCCCGCGCCGATAATCACCACATCCGCTTGGCTCTCGCCCGACAGCACGGGGAAGTCGCGCGCCGGCTGCGCCGTGGCTTCCCACAGCGAATTGGCCGATGGCAATGCGCTCCAGTCCCGTGTCACGCCGCCGCTCATGCCTTACGCCGCCGGCCCGATCGCCGCGTCGGCGAGCGCCTTCAAGGTCGGGAAATGGAAGTCCGGCTTGGTCAGCGTCTCCACGGCCGGCGTGCCGCCGAACCCGCCGATGCCCTGGCGGCGCTCGATCCAGCACACCTTGTAGCCGAGTTTCCGCGCGATCCCGATGTCGTGATACTGGCTCTGCGCGACGTGCAGGATATCGGACTGCTTGTAGCCGAAGGCCGACTGGCGACCCTTGTTGTAGGCGAAGAACTCCGGATTGGGTTTTGCCACGCCGGTGTCGTCGGCGCAGACGGTGTCGTCGAAGGGATCGCCGAGCGCGTGCGCGTAACAGGAGAGCGCGACGCGGTCGGCGTTGGTCATTGCGACCAGGCGGAACTTGGTGCGCAGGCGCTTGAGTGCTTCGACGGAATCGGAGAACGGCCCCCAGCGCAGCACGGCGAGCTGGAACACATCGCAGGACGCATCGTCAGCCGGCAGTCCGAGCTCCTTGGCGAGATAGCGATAGACGTGGAACATCACCTCGCTCGAGCGCTCATAGTGCTTGTCGCGGCCGCGCTTGTAGGACTCGAAGATCTTGTCGTCGCTGAGTTCGGCCGGCGACTTGCCCGAGATCCTGCGCACCGCCGAGAGCACGCCGGTCTCGAAATCGATCAAGGTGCCGACGACATCAAAGGTGAGAACCTTGAAATTGCTGAACGAGGCTGCTGACGACATTTTGGCTTCTTCTCTCGGTTGAACAAGGCTTTGGTTCAGTCCCCCACCCTGGGCACGACGATGGTGTCCTCGGGGTGAAGGGTGACGGTGAGACTGCCGCCGAGCGGCGGGATGCGGCTATAGGCCTGGTGGTAGCTCGGCTGGCGGAGGCTGAGCGCGATGCCGCCTTCGAGCGCCAGGAAGATGCGCAGGCTCTCGCCCTGATAGACGATGTCGGTGACCGTGCCGCTCAGCCGGTTGCAGGCGGCATCCTGCGCGCCGTCGTCGATCAACAGTTTTTCGCTGTGCACGGCGAGCATCAGCGCGTCGCCGTTGGGAATGGCGCGGGCGCTGCGCAGCAGCGCGTTGCCGAGCGCGACGCTGGAGGCATCGACACGGCGCACCGGCAGCATCGTCGCTTCGCCTATGAAGCTCGCGACGAAGGAATCCGCGGGATGGTCGTGCAAGCGCGCGGGCTCGTCGATCTGGATCAGCCTGCCGTCCCGCATCACGGCGACACGGTCGCTCATGGTCAGCGCCTCGCGCTGGTCATGGGTGACATAGATGATGGTGGCACCGATGCGCCGATGCAGCGCGCGCAGCTCGATCTGCATGGATTCGCGAAGCTGCTTGTCGAGCGCGGAGAGCGGCTCGTCCATCAGGATCAGGCGCGGCTCGAAGATCATGGCGCGCGCCAGCGCCACGCGCTGGCGCTGGCCGCCGGAGAGCTGCGCGATGCCGCGCTCTTCATAGCCGGCAAGGCCGACCATCGCGAGCGCCGCGCGCACCTTGTCGGGCCAGCTCGCTTTCGGCAAGCGCCGCGCGCGCAGGGGAAAGGCGACGTTCTCGCCGACGCTCATATGCGGGAACAGCGCGTAGTTCTGGAAGACCACGCCGATGTCGCGCTGGTGCGGCGGCATCCAGGTGACGTCGCGGCCGCCGAACAGGATCGTTCCGCTCGAGGGCAGGATGAAGCCGCCCAGGATGCCGAGCAGCGTGGTCTTGCCGGAACCGGACGGGCCGAGCAGCGAGACGAACTCACCGGCGCCGACATTGAGAGACACGTCGTCGAGGGCGCGTACGGGGCCATACGCCTTGCTCGCGGACCTGATCTCGACGCTTTCCGCTCGTTTGTCCAACGATCGACCTCGCCTGTCCCTGCAACGGCGTGCCTCACTGCGCGCCATAAGCCTGCTTTATAGACAGGGATTCTGACCCTTCACGATTGAAGTGGTGCACCGCACCTAATCTTCTCTCGCAAGCCCTGTCTTTAGGCTGTCGTGCCAATGACACCAGACTTGGCAAAATCCGGCAATTGCCAAATTCTCACCGCGCTCATAACATGACGTTATGCCAGAGCTTCGCCGCATGCTGCCGTCCAGTAACGCCCTGTTCGTCTTCGACGCAGCCGCGCGCAACGGCAGCTTCACGGCCGCGGCCGCCGAACTGAACGTCACGCAGCCTGCCGTGAGCCGGATGCTGGGCCAGTTCGAGGAGCATCTCGGCGTTCGCCTGTTCGACCGCAAGGCGGGACGCGCGGTGCTCACCGAGGAAGGCGAACTGCTCTATCGCCGCGTGCTCGAAGGCTTTCGCAGCATCGAGAGCGGTCTCGTCGAGATCGAGCGGCGGCGCAAGGGCACCGAGACGGTGACGCTGTCGGTCTCCTCCGCCTTCACCACGCATTGGCTGATGCCGCGGATCGACAAGCTCCAGAAGCAATTTCCCAAGGTCGATCTGCGCTTCCAGCTGATCTCCGGCGCGCTGCGCGGGCCGGTGGAGAACGTCGATCTCGGCATGCGCTTCCGCGACCGCGAGGAGCCGTCCTCCGGCGGCACGCTGATCATGAAGGAAGTCATGCTGCCGATGTGCAGCCCCGGCTATCTCGGCGAGACCGATCCCACTGAGGGCAACACCATCATCCGCCTCGCCGAGACGCCGGGCGACTGGGCTGCGGATTATGCATCGCTTCTCACGGGGCGCCGCGGCGCAGCCAAGGCGCTGAGCTTCACCGACTATGCCGTCGTGATGCAGGCCGCCCTGCTCGGCCAGGGCATCGCGCTCGGCTGGCTGACGGTGACCTCGCACTGGCTGCTGACCGGCGCGCTGGTGCCAGCCTCCGACCGGCTGACCACCACGCGCCGCGTCTGCGAATTCCTGCCGCCGCGCAACCGGCCGATGCGCCCGATCGCTGCTGAGATCCGGGATTGGATCATCGTACAGATGCGGGATGAGCTAGTGGCAATCGATCGGCAGTACCCACCACTTGGATTGATGGCTGCGTGCTACTGAACCGAAGGCAGGTTAGTGACGCCCCAACTTGCAAAATCTAGGCGAATGGCATGTCGATGAGCCGAAGTTGGATCGCCTTAGCTATCGCATGCGGCCTGTTCGACGCATTGAGGTGCACGATCGCGCGCTTCATGTGCGAACGTACCGTCTCGCAGGACAAGCCGAGGATCAGGGCGATGTCATCCGAGGTCTTCCCTTGCGCGGCAAGGGACAGGCACTCCTTCTCACGCGTGCTGAGCCATGCCTTGGTGTCGGCGGCCTGGTGCCACAACCATCTCCGCAGAGAGGTGTTCTGAAATTGATGACACAAAGCGAAAAGCGCATTGACGATCGTCGGTGAAGAACCGGTCTCGTACCTGGTCGCGCTTTCCGAAATCGCACTGACGAACGCAAATGACCCGTTCGGCATGTGCATCGGAACGGTGATGCCGTAGTGCAGGTTCTTGTCGTTCAGGTGGTCCACGCACGCACGCTCGCCAGCGCTCAGGCGTTCGTGGGCCTGCACGTCGACCCACCTGAGGGGCAAAGTCGTCGTGAAGCAGAACCGGTAGTAGGGGTCGCAAAGGTGGCTCCAGTGCCGATCCCATCGACTTGGAAAGGCTCGCGTCTTCACGATGGGTGACGCGAAGCTGCCGTCTTGCGCTCTCGGCGTGCTGGCCATGCCGTAGGCGAAGGAGGAAAAACCCAGGCCCGACAGGGTTTGATGCAACGCATCCAGGGCGGACTCGAGGTCGCCCGCCCGTTCGAGGTCGGCCGCGAAGCTTCCCATCAGAGCTTCGCGGTCGGCGGTGGAAAATGCGTGAGCCGCTGGGAGAGACATTAAGGTCCATCTCTCATCATGGGCCATAATGGTCCTCCTGCGGCTCGCATGTGTCAAGCCACGCTAGGCGGCCAGTTTCGGTCGCCGATGCTGCCAGGGGTGCGTCGCGCCTTCGAACGCGGACGCAATGCGGAACACCCTCAGGTCGTCATAGGCTGGACCGACAATCTGCATCCCGGTGGGCACGCTTGTTTCAGCATCGAAACCGGTGGGCACGGACATCACGGGGAGCGTGCCGACTAGGTTAAAGGGATACGTCATGAACCAGCCGATAAACGGGTTCACCGACTTACCGTTGATGGTGAGCGGCTCTTCGCTGCTTCGCCCTGCGACGATCTTCGTCGTTGCCGTCGTCGGGCAGATCAGCGCGTCGTGGGTCTCGAAGATCTTCGTCATCGCTGCGTACGTCTTCTGCCGCACGGTATTGAGGTTGTAGAACTTCGTGACGTCGTGCTTCTTGCCCTCTTCAAGGATCTTGATGACATACGGGTCCACGTCGTTGCGGGACTTGGTCAGAAGACTGCCCGCCAGCGCGTAGAACACGCCTTGCCACCGGGTGTTCCACGTCTCTTCGATTTCCTTGGTCCAGCCGATGTCGACTTCATCGACCACGGCGCCGAGCGAACGCAGGACCGACACGGCATTGCGCGTGTTCTTCTCGACCTCGGGGTCGACCGCGAAATAGCCGAGGTCCATCGACAGCGCGATCCTCATGCCGGCGATGCCGTCGAAGGTCGGCGGGATGACCACCTTGTCCCGCAGGGACGACATGTCGGCCGGATGCTGGCCGGACGTGACGTTCTGCATCAGCCCACAATCAACGACGCTGCGGGCCAGTCCGCCATAGTGGATCAGCCATTCATTCGGGTGCTCGCGGTCGTCGGGGTTGCGTCCCCATGGCGGCTTGTAGCCGAACACGCCGTTCATCGCGGCCGGGATGCGAATGGACCCGCCACCATCCGTGCCGTCCTGCAAGGTCGTGTAGCCGGCGGCCAGGGCCGCGCCGCCTCCGCCTGTCGAGCCGCCGGGGGTATAGGTAGGGTTCCACGGGTTGTGCGTGACGCCCCAAAGCAGGGATGCCGTCACACCTGAATGCGCGAACTCCGGTGTCGTCGTGCGGCAATGCATGATCGCCCCGGCGGCGAGAAGGCGCTCCACCGTCGGGGCGGATTGGTCCGGAACGAAATCCTTGTAGAGCCGCGAGCCGTAGGTGGTGATCTTGCCCTTGACGGAGTGATAGTCCTTGATGGAACACGTGATGCCTTCCAGCGGGCGGACCGGTTCTCCGCGCGCGTACTTGCCCTCCGCAATCCGTGCCTGTTCCAGCGCCTCGTCGAAATAGGTGTACGTCGTTGCCTTGAGCGTCGGCTCCCATGCTTCGACCTGTTTGATCTGCGCCCGCAACAGTTCGACCGGCGATAGCGTCTTGGCCTTGAATCTCGCGAGCGCCTCGCCGGCCGTCAGGTAGGCAATGCCGTCGACATCGACCTTTTCGGACGGGCCGGCGGCGGCCGCGCTCGACGCTGCCGGCAGGACCGCCCCCGCGACGCCTGCAAGGGCAATGCCCAGGAGACGGCGGCGCTCCAGGTTCGGCTCGCTTTCAGAATTCTCGTAGAGGGCTTGGCTCATGATGTCTCGTTTCCCGTTGGTGGAGCTGGTGAGCGACCGGACAGCTTGCGCCAATTCGACGCCGCGCGATTCCAAGTCGCAATTCCCCGAAAGGGTGAATCGAGATGAGAACGAGACGGAAAAGTGCTGCGTCGTCACAGAAAGCAACGAAGCTCCATTCAGCACCTCGGACGATCGCGACTAGTCGCGCGATGCGTGCCCAATGCACTGACCGCACCAGTTTCGCAACAGAAACGGCCTGAACGAAATGCAACGAACGCGGTCGGAATCCAACAAATCCGCAGGAAAATCAACGAACGCGACCATTATCCCGTCGCTCATAACGGTCTGGTTGCAGGTTCGAGTCCTGCCGGGCCCACCACGCTTCGCCCTTCGGGCTACGCCTGGCGCAGCCATGCAAGGCCGAGGAGCGAAGCGTGTCCGGCGTAGCTGGAGCGAAGCGGAAGCGAAGACGGACTTCCGCCGCGAGCTTCGGCTCGGCAAGCCGGCGCCACACATCAAGAGCGAAGCGAGTGAAGGCTGCCGCGCCGCAGCCCAGGGCGAAGGCGGGCGACGCGTTGCGCCGCCTTGAACGTTCGAGACACCGCTCGAATAGAAGCTTTCTTGCTGCGATCGGAAGACGCCAGCCTCCTCGGCCGGCTGATCAGATCGCCCTACTCGGCAGCCATCGCCGTTCGCAACTCCGGTTTGTCCGTCGAACTCTCAGGGATCTCATCCGCAGTCGGCTTGATGCGGAACCACGCGGCATAGAGCGCAGGAAGGAAGAGCAGGATTAACACCGTGCCGACTGCCGTGCCGCCGATCAAGGTATAGGCCATCGATCCCCAGAAGACGGAGTGTGTGAGGGGGATGAACGCCAGCACGGCGGCAAGTGCGGTCAGGATCACGGGCCTCGTGCGTTGCACCGTGGCTTCGATGACGGCGTGGTAGTCGTCGAGGCCTGCCGCACGGTTCTCCTTGATCTGTTCGGTCAGGATCAGGGTATTGCGCATCAGGATCCCGGCCAGTCCGATCAGTCCGAGAATCGCGTTGAATCCGAAAGGCTGGTTGAAGATCAGCAACGCCGGCACGACGCCGACGAGACCAAGCGGCGCGGTCAGCATGACGAGGGCCATCATCGAGAATGATCTGACCTGAAGCATGATGACGATCAGCGTTGCGGCGATCATGGCGGGAAAGATGGTCGCCAGCGCGTCATTGGCCTTCGTGGCCTCCTCGATCGAGCCGCCCGTCTCGATGCGATAGCCGGCCGGAAGCGATGCGATCAGCGGCTGAAGCGCTTTCACGATGTCCTTGGAGACCTCGGGAGGCTGGGTCGCCTCATTGATGTCCGACCGAATCGTGACGACCGGGGTGCGATCGCGGCGCTTCAGGATCGGCTCTTCGAGCTGGACTTCCGAATGGCCGATCTGGTCGAGCGGAATCAGACGGCCGTCCCGGCTCGTCAGCGAGAAGTCGGCCAACCGTGCCGGATCCAGCCGCTCGCCGCCGGCGCTGCGCGCCACGATCGGGACATTGCGAATGTCCTCGCGGACCTGCGTGACGGCGATGCCGGTCAGGAGGAACTGAAGCTGCCGCCCGACTTCCGCCGGCGAGAGGCCGATGAGGTTCAGCCGATCCTGATCTGGAATGAAGCGGAGCACGGGTGTGCGATTGCCCCAATCGCGATTGGCTTGTCGCACGTCGGGAACGCCACGCATGACCTCGACGGCTTTCTCAGAGAGCGCGTACAATTTTGCGGGATCGGGGCCCATCACCCGAAACTCCACCGGGAACGGCGTGTAGGGTCCGAAGACGAGCTGGGTGACGCGCACACGCGCTTCCCGGGCAAGGCCGTGTGATACCGCCTCCCGGAGCCGCTGCTTCAAAGCCTCGCGCGCCTCGGCGTCAGGCGTCAGTACGACGAGCTTGGCAAAGGCCGGATCGGGGAGCTCCGGCGCCATCGCGAAGAAGAAGCGGGGCGCGCCCTGACCGACATAGCTGGTGACGATCTTCGCCTCGGGCTGATCATGCAGCCAGCGTTCGAGCTTTTCGACGGCAGCGGTCGTCGTCTCGATGCTGGTGCCTTCCGGCAGGCGAACCTCGACGAGAACCTCGGGGCGATCCGACGTCGGGAAAAACTGCTGCTTGACCGCGCCCATGCCGAGGCCGGACAGCGCGAAAGCGATCACGACGAAGCTGCAGGTCAGGAATTTGTGGCGCACGGCGAAGGTGATGAGCCGCCGCAAACGCCGGTAGTTCGGCGTGTCGTAGATCGCGTGGTGGCCGCCCTCGACGGGTTCGATCGCGGGCAGCATCTTGACGCCAAGATAAGGCGTGAAGATCACCGCAACGATCCAGGAGACGATGAGAGCGAACCCGACGACCCAGAAGATGTTGCCGGCATATTCGCCGGCCGTCGAGCGCGCGAAACCCACCGGCAGGAATCCCGCGATCGTCACCAGCGTGCCCGAGAGCATCGGCGCCGCAGTGTGGCTCCATGCGTAGGCCGCCGCACTGAGGCGGTCCATGCCCTCTTCCATTTTCACCACCATCACCTCGATGGCGATGATGGCGTCGTCCACGAGCAGGCCGAGCGCGAGGATGAGGGCGCCGAGCGTGATGCGGTCGAAGAACCGGCCGGATTCGAGCATGATGAGGAACACGACGGCGAGCGTCAGAGGGACTGCGGCGGCCACGACGATTCCCACGCGCCAGCCGAGGCTGAGCAGGCTGACCAGCAGCACCACAGCGAGCGCCATCGCGAATTTGATCATGAACTCGTCGACCGCGGAGGTGATGTTCACGGCCTGATCGGTCACCTTGTCGAGCGTCATCCCGAGCGGCAGTGTCCGCGCCATGGCCGCGGACCTCTCTTCCAACGCCTTGCCGAGCGCCAGTCCGTTCCAGCCCTCCTGCATCACTGCCGCGAGCATGATCGTGGGCTCGCCCTGGTGCCGGATGATGTAGGTGGGAGGATCCTCGTAGCCGCGACGGACCTCGGCGATATCGGACAGCTTCAGGGTTCGTCCCGCAGCAACGATCGGCGTGTCGGCGATCGCCTGCACGCTGTCATAACCGCCGTCGACCCGGATGAAGACCTGTGGCCCGCTCGTGTCGATCGACCCTGCCGGGGTCACCGTATTCTGCCGCTGCAAGGCGGCAACGATATCCTGTGCCGACACGCCGAGCGTTGCCAGCTTGGGATAGGAAAACTCCACGAAGATCTGCTCGGGACGTTCGCCGAAAATATTGATCTTCTTGACGCCGGGCACATGCAGCAGGTCCTGGCGGATCACCTCCGCCTTCCTGGCGAGCTCACGCATCGGCATGCCCTTCGCCTTGAGGGCGTAGAGTGCGAAGCTCACGTCCGAATATTCGTCGTTGACGAAGGGGCCCAGCACGCCGGTCGGCAGCTTGCGCGCTTCATCTCCGAGTTTCTTGCGCGCCTGATAAAACTCTTCCTGCACGCTCGATGGCGGCGTGCTGTCCTTCAGCGTCACCGTCATGTAGGCATAACCCGGCCGCGTGGTCGTCTCCACCCGGTCGTACCAGGTCAGCTCCTGAATCCGCTTCTCCAGGGGTTCGGCGACCTGATCCTGCATCTCGCGTGCCGTCGCACCCGGCCATACCGTCGTGACCGTCAGGGTTTTGATGGTGAAGGACGGGTCCTCGGCCCGTCCGAGCATGAAGAAGGCGTAGGCGCCTGCGGCCGCCAGCAGGATGATGAAGAACAGGTTCACGGCCCGCTCGCGAACGGCGACCGCGGAGAGATTGAAGCTCATGATTTGCTCCCGCCGTCAGTGACGGTCCTGACGCGGGCGCCCTCGTGCAGGAGGTGAGCGCCGAGGGACACAATCGGATCACTGGAGCTCGATCCAGAGATGACGGCCGCTTCGCTGGTCACACGCAGAAGCTTGATGGGGCGAAAGTGTACGGTCGAGCTGGCGCTGTCGAACACCCAGACGCCGGTGGTCCTGCCATCATCGAGCACGGCGCCCAACGGCACCTGGACTTCCGACTGACTGTCCTGACTTGCGAGCCGAATGGTGACCGTCGCGCCAAGCGGTGCTGCTGCCGCCTCGCCGCCGAGCACGTAGCGGGCCTCGTAAGTCCGGGTCTGCGCGTCGGCAGAGTTCGACAATTGGCGCAGATGCGCCGCGTAACGGCGTCCATCGCTGCCATACAGGCTGGCCTCGGCGAGCGAGCCGATCGCCGGCCGGATCGTTTCGGGAAGCGCCACCACGGCTTCGCGAGGCCCGGACTGCGCAAGCCGAACGACCGTCTGGCCGGCCGAGACCACCTGGCCGGGCTCGCCAAGCGTTTGGGTGACCGTGCCGTCCGCGTCTGCCACCAGCACGGAATAGGTCGCCTGGTTCTCGGCGACCCCTGCCTCGGCTTCGGCCGCGGCGAGCTGCGCCTTGGCCGTATCCGAGGCGGCCTTCGCCTGCTCGTAGCGCTGTTTGGACGTCCATCCGTCGTTGACCAGGTTGGCGTATCGACGCTCATCCGCATCGGTCTGCACGACGGCTGCGCGCGCTGCGGCGACAGCGTTGCGCTTCGCCGCAAGCGCAAGGCGGAGGTCGGTCTCGTCGATCCGCATCAGCGGCTGCCCGGCCTTGACCTGCTCACCGACATTCACCAGCCGCTCGACGATCTTGCCGGCAACGCGAAAGCCGAGATTGCTCTCCACCCGCGCGCCGATGGTGCCCGTGAACCCGCGGTCGGATCCGCTCACCCGCGTGGCCGTCGCCAGGCTGACCATCGGCGGCTCCTGTCTCGGGTCGCTAACGGCAGAGGCGTTGGGGGCGAAAATGCCAAGACTGACGAACGTGGCCACCCCCGCCGGGATCAAAATACCGGCCAAAACGGCAACACCCCTTTTCATGACGGTCTCCTCTAGGATTTAGATTTCGTTCGAACTCTATATTGACTTAGCGCTCGATCGCAATCTAAATTCGCCTCCTGACGGAAACGTGATCTCAGGAAGCCACGGCGCCGTTCGAGGGTAACTTGATAGATGTCGTTCGAAATCTATGTTAAGCATAGATTTCGACTGAAATCCAAATGGAGGAGCACGATGCGCGTCAGTCGCGTTCAAGCCGCGGAGAACCGCCAAACCGTGATCAATGTGGCGAGTCGCCTCTTCAGGGAGCGCGGCTTCGACGGAATTGGGCTCAAGGATCTGATGGAGGGGGCCGGGCTCACCCAGGGCGCCTTCTACAAGCAGTTCGCGTCCAAGGAGGACTTGGCTGTCGAGGCGTCCAAGCGAGCGTTGGAGAGCGCTTCGGGCCGATGGTCGGACGCGGCCGCGCGCAATCCTGACGATCCGCTCAGCGCGGTGATCGGATTCTATCTCAGCGCAGATCATCGCGAAGAGAGAATGGAGGGCTGTCCGATCGTGGCCCTCGGTTCGGATGCCGCCCGGCAGGGTCCCGACGTCAAGGCCGAGTTCGAAGCGGGCATCAAGGCCCATCTCGACGTGCTCGGCCGCTTCATCGCCAAGGACGGCGGCAAGGGGTCGAGAGACAAGGCCATGGCCATTCTCGCGACGATGGTGGGCGCAGTGACGCTGGCGCGCGCGGTCAACGACACAGACCTCGCACGGGCCCTTCTGGATGCCGCGGCCGCGCTGGTCCGTGAAGCCGCCACCGCTTGAACGACGGCCCCCGCGAAACATGGAGAGATCGGATGCTTGACGTGAGCGAAGCCGGGCCGAGTTTGCTCAAATTATCGGAGAAGCTCAGTGTGCGTTTTCACAAGACCGGCAGCGGGCCTCCGCTGCTCCTCCTGCATACGATCCGGACGCAGCTCGAGTATTTCCGCAGTCTTGCGCCTCTCCTCGCCCGATCGCACACGGTGTACGCCATCGATCTGCCCGGCCACGGACACTCACCGATCGATCCGGACGCAAGCTTCAACGAGCCCTATTTCAGGCAGGCGGTCATACGCTTCATCGAGGCGCTGGACCTCTCGGATGTAACGCTCGTCGGCGAGTCGATCGGAGGTGCATTGGCTCTCACGGTGGCGGCCTCCCTCCCACACCGCGTGAAGCGGGTCTATGCAATCAACCCCTATGACTACGAAACCCGCTACGGGGACGGAATTCGACGTGGCAACTGGCTCGCGAACTTCATCATCGGAAGTCTGCAGATCCCGGTGCTCGGCGCGATCAACGCGTCGCTCGAAAACAAGATCGTTCTCGGCAAGATCATGGGCGGCGGATATCACGACCCGCGCAAGCTGCCGGCCGATCTGCTCGCCGAGTTCGACAAGGTGGCCCACCGCCCAGGCTACAAGCGGGCCGCACGCAAGGTGTTGGCGGGATGGCGATCCTGGAGCCAGGCCCGCGACTACTATCGGCAGATCTCGGCGCCGGTGACGCTCATCTATGGCGACAGCGATTGGTCCCGGCCCGACGAGCGCGAGCGCACACGGTCTCTCATTCCCAACGCGCAGGTGGTGACGCTCAGGAATACCGGCCACTTCTCGGCTGTCGAGAATCCGTCGGAGCTGGCTCGCGCGATATTGGGCGCGGAATGAGCGCATGATCAAGCAGGGCATGCTCCTCCAACAGAAGGAGGCGAAGCGCGACCGATATGCTATCCTCGCGGCGAGGCCACCAACGGAGACAACCCATGCCCACCAGCGTCAAGCAAATGCTCGAAGCCGCCAATGCGGCGGTCCCCAAGATCACATCGGAACAGGCCACTGACATGATCAAGAACGGCAACACGCTGGTCGTCGACGTTCGCGATGCGCCGGAGGTTGCGGCCAGCGGCAAGATCGCGGGCGCCGTGCATGTCTCGCGCGGGATGCTGGAGTTTCGCGCGGATCCGGAGTCGCCCTATCACGACAAGGCGTTCGACAAGAGCAAGTCCGTCATTCTCTACTGCGCGTCCGGCGGCCGGTCGGCGCTGGCGGGCAAGGTGCTGAAGGATATGGGCTACGAGAAGGTCTATAACGTCGGCGGCTTCAAGGACTGGTCGGGAGCGGTGGAGAAATAGAACACGCGGGCCGGCCGCCTGCCGGGCCTGGTTGCCGCCGAACGTCATCACCGGCGCTCGGCGCGCGCCGCCCTAATCAATCGACGTCATCTGCCGCCGGCGCAGCTCGGACGGGCTGTGGCCGAACTTCCTGCGAAACACCGTGCTGAAATGCGATGAGCTGCTGAAGCCCAGGCGATAGGCGATCTCGGTCACCGACAACGCGCGCAACTCCGGGCGCATCAGCGCGTCGTGGCAACGTTGCAGGCGGCGGTTCAGGATCCATTCGGACACCGACATCTCGGTCGATCGAAACAGGTAATGTAGATGGCGGAGCGAGACGCCGTTGCTCCTGGCGATCTTCTCCAGCGACAGATCCGGATCGGTCAGGTGCTCCTCGATCCAGGCCTTGACCGAGCGCAGGCGCGCGTTCCGCGCTGTCGCGTCCTCCGAGAATTCGTCCTTATCGCCCATGTCCAGCGCGAGCGCCAGAACGTCCATCAGCTCATGACCGAGCCGGCCTCGCGCCGTCTCCTCCAGGCTTGATGCCTCCGAGGCGAGCAGCGCGCAGAATTCGGCAGCGATCCGGCCCAGACCCCGCCCGGTCGCGATCGTCGCCGCCGACGGCATCTTTCCTTCGGCGAAGCGCGACGAAAACTCCTTGCGCGGAATCTCCAGATACAACGACCGGAATCGATCCGAGCACTCCAGATCGTAGGCGTCGGAGGCTGAAAAGATCGCACCAGTGCCCGGGCTGGTCACCAGGGTCTGGCCGGCCTGGAGCACGTCCATGCTGCCCTGCTGCAGAAACTGGACGTAGTAACAATCCTTGTCGAGCTTTGCGATGTGCCGGTCGCGCCGCGATATGCGCTGCTCCGACAGGAAGACGTCGCTCATCGTAACAGGGCCAAATTGCGCCTCGCGGATAAAGCCCTGATAGTCGGCCGGCTTCACCGCGTTCACGTCGACATGGACATAGTGGTCGCAGATCGCATCTTGCCAGGCCGCGAAGCGCTTGGCGGGGTCTAGCTCCTCGGTCGTAAACACGAGATCCATCGGCGGCCCGTTACGTCGAGATATATCTGTGCAGCGCACAAAAACTGCCGGCCGATCTTAGGTTCCTGTCAGCTTCGCGCAAGACTCTTTGCGCGCCAACGCAAAAGGTTTGCGCGTTGACGCAAGCCACCCTGAGGTCTCTCGCCTATCAAGCGCAAAACGAAATTTGGGACGGGGGGAGGCAAGCGCGCGCGGAGACGGCGATCCCGCACGCGCGATGCCGATCCCAGGGAAGGCAAGCGATGAAGCGCGTTCGGATCAGCCAACAGGAGATCGTGTTTGCGGTCTTCGCGGCACTCTTCCTGACCTTCTCGGTCTTCCTCAGCGGCTTTCTCTCCGCCGACAACATGCTGACATTGCTGCAGAACGTGGCGGTGCTCGGCATCCTTGGCCTCGCCATGGCGATCGTCGTGATCGGCCGCGGCATCGACCTGTCGCTGATCGCGGCACTCGCGGTCCCCGGCGGCCTCGTGCTGCAGATGGTGCAGAATGGGCATTCGCTGCCTGCCTCGCTGCTCGCCGCCGGCCTGCTGTCGATCGCGATCGGTCTCGTCAACGGCTGGCTCATCGCCTATGCGGAAGTGCCGCCCTTGTTCGCGACGCTGGCGACCGGCCTGTTCGTCGCCGGTCTCGGCCAGGCCGCCCTCTTCCAGCTCGACGTCGTGCAATGGAGCGAGGGCATGGCCGGGTTCGAGCGGCTCGGCCAGGGCAGCATCCTCGGCATCCCCACCTCGATCGTCATGTTCGCGATCGCCTGCGTCGTGGTTTTCATCCTGCTGCGCAAGACGCGCTGGGGCGCCTACATCTACGCGATCGGCGACAACCCGTTCGCCTCGCGCGTGACCGGCATCCCGTCGCGGCCCATCATCGTGCTGCAATATGTCCTCGCGGCGCTGATCGGCTGCTTTGCCGGCCTCGTGCTGGCGGCGTCCGTCAACTCCATGCCGACCCGGATCTTCAATTCGACGCTGATCTACGACGTCATCCTCGTCGTCGTGCTCGGCGGCATCGGCCTGTCGGGCGGGCGCGGCGGGGTCGTCAACGTCATCATCGGCACGCTCCTGATCGGAACGATGCTGAACGGAATGACGATCCTCAACATCCCCTATGCCGGCCAAAACCTCATCAAGGGCCTGGTGCTCCTGATCGCGGTGATCACGGACACGCTGCTCAACCCACGAAACGAAGAAACGGCCCAACAGGGCGACATCTGATCTGCCTGAAAAAACGCGTATCCACAAGGAGGAAGACAATGGCCAGCGTTCATAAGTTTGCGCTTGGAAGTATCGCCGCATTGGCGCTTTCAGCCAGCGCGGCTCCGGCCCTCGCCCAGCAGGGCCTCGACGAGCCGTTCCAGAAGCCTTTCCGCGAAGCGCTCGCCGGCAAGACCGTCGCCTACGTGCCGGTCGCGATGAACTTCGACCTGACGGAAGGCTGGTACGCCGGCCTCAAGAAGGAGCTCGAGCCGTTCGGCGTCAAGTTCGTCATTCGTGATCCCAACTGGAATACGAATGCCGGTGCGCAAGCCGTCACCTCGCTGATCTCGGAGAAGCCGGCGGTGATGGTGATCCACAATCCGGACGTCCAGACCTACGCAAAGCTGCTGCAGCGCGCCGAGAACGAAGGCATCTACGTCATCCAGATCAACATGGGCTCGGCCTATCGCAGTTCGGCCTTCGTCGGCGCCAACTGGATCGAGATCGGCGAGCGCCAGACCGAAGGCGTGGTGAAGGCCTGCCAGGGCAAGTCCAACAAGATCGCCATCATCCAGGGCGCGCTCTCCGCGGCGGCCAGCGCCTACACGCTCAAGGGCGTCGAAAACATCCTCGCCAAGCATCCCGAGATCAAGGTCGTCTCCAGCCAGGCCGCCGATTGGGATGCCGCCAAGGCCAAGGCGATCACCCAGACGGTGCTGAAGCAGAACCCGGATCTTTGCGGCATCGTCGGCTTCTGGGACGGCATGGACATCGGCACCGCCGCCGCGATCAAGGAAGCCGGCCTGACCGGCAAGGTGTTCCTGGCGACCTCAGGCGGCGGCGAGCGCAAGGGTGCGTGCGAGCTGGTGAAGAACGGCTCGTTCGATCTCAACATGAGCTACGACGTGCCGACACAGGCCGCGCAAATGGCCGGCACGATCAAATGGCTGTTGTCGTCGGGCGCCAAGCCGGGTTCGGTCAAGGGCTCGGAATACACCACGCTGATCCCGATCACGAAAGAAAACGCCGACACCCAGACGGCGTGCTGGAATCTCTCCGATCTCAAGAAGTGATCGCACACTAAAGCTGCGCGTTCCGTCCCTCCGGGTGCGGAACGCGCAACCTTGCTCATGGAATCAGCGGAAGGCAGATGCGCGAGACACTGACGAGGCTCCGATATCGCTACTGGCCGGACCATCTCCTCGGCGAGATCCTGTCCAAACGCTGGACCGAAACTGCCATTCCGGTGATCCTGCTGCTGATCGTCGGCTTCGCGCTCAGCCGCTCGCTCGAGCACTTCCTGTCCGCATCGAGCCTCGCCGATACCGCGCGGCAGGCCGGCGAGATCGGGTTCATCGGTCTTGGCATGGCGCTCGTCGTCATCGTCGGCGGCATCGATCTCTCGGTCGGCTCAATCTTCGCCCTGACGGATTTCTGCGCGCTCTATCTGCTCGACGTGCTCAATTGGCCGGTCCCCGCCGTGGTGGTGGTCACCATGATCGTCGGCGGGCTGCTCGGCGCGGTGAACGGCGTGCTGATCGGGTATCTCAGGCTGCGCGCCTTCATCACCACGCTGATCACGCTGATCATCTACCGCTCGGCCTACGATCTGCTGATCCAGCGCTATTCCAACGCCATCGCGTCGGCCTTCCCGGACATTCCGTCCTGGGATTTCATCGGCGGCCGGAGCGTGTTCGGCATTCCCAGCGTCGCCCTGGTCTACATCGTGATCGCGATCTTCGGCCACGTCTTCCTGACGCGTTTGCGGCCGGGCTGGCACATCACGGCGATCGGCGGCTCGCGCCGCTCGGCCTACAATTCCGGCATTCCCGTCCGCCGCACCATCGCGCTCTGCTATGTCGCGAGCGGCGTGCTGACCAGCATCGGCGCGCTGTTCTTCGCGGCCCGGCTCGGCACGGTCGGCGGCGATATCGGTGTCGGCTTAGAGGTGATCGTGCTGACGGCGACCGTGCTCGGCGGCATCACGCTCGGCGGCGGCAAGGGGTCGGTCGTCAAATCCATGGTTGGCGTGCTCGTCGTCCTGCTCGTCACCAACGGCCTGACCGCCATGAACGCGCGCGGCGGCGTCAACCGCATGGCGCTGGCGACCATCCTGCTGGCGGCCGCGATGGTCGACATCCGCTGGCAGAAGAACCGCACCCGCATCATCAGCAAAGTCTATGTTGCGCCGACCTATCACGCGCTGCCGCCACCGCCGCCGACCGAGATCGGCAGCGGCGGGCCGTTCGAGCAGAACGACAAGCTGCGTGACGTCTCGCTGATCGGGCTCGGACGGATCGAGGCGCCCGAGGACGTAATCCTCGACCGCAACGACGTGCTTTACGCCGGATCGCGGCACGGAGACATCATCCGCTTCTTTCCGCCCGATTACGAGCGGATGGAAGTGTTCGCGCATATCGGCGGCCAGCCGCTCGGCATGGCGTTCGACAAAGAGGACAATCTCTATGTCTGCATCGGCGGCATGGGCCTCTATCGCATCACGCCCGACGGCACCGTGGAGAAGGCCACCGACGAGACCAATCGCAGCATCTACTCCGTGAACGACGACAGCCGCCTCCGGCTTGCCGACGATCTCGACATCACCGACGACGGATTGATCTTCTTCTCCGAGGCCACGGTTCGCTACGAGATGGACGAATGGCCGGTCGACGGGCTGGAAGCGCGCGGCAACGGCCGCATCATCTGCTACGATACCAAGACCGGCACGACCCACACCGCGCTGCGCGGCCTCAAATTCCCCAACGGCGTCGCGGTCGCCAGCGACGGGCAATCCATCCTGTTCGCGGAGACGTTCGGCTGCTCGATCAAGCGCTACTGGTTCACAGGTCCCAAGAAGGGCGACGTCGAAACCGTCATGGACAATCTGCCGGGCTACCCTGACAACATCAACCTTGCCTCGGACGGCAATTACTGGCTGGCGCTGGTCGGCATGCGCAGCCCGTCACTGGATCTCGCCTGGAAGATGCCGGGCTTCCGCCGGCGCATGGCCAAGCGCGTGCCGGTCGACGAATGGCTGTTCCCGAACATCAACACCGGCTGCGTCGTCAAGTTCAACGAGCAGGGCAAGATCCTAGAATCGTTCTGGGACCTCAAGGGCCTCAATCATCCCATGATCACGTCGATGCGGGAGCATCGCGGCTATCTCTATCTCGGCGGCATCGCCAACAACAGGATCGGCCGCTTCAAGCTCGACAACGCCGATCCCGACTTCGTGCAGTACGACAAGCGCTGGGGGAAGTCGTCGTGATCGCCGCTATCAGCGAAATCGCCAACCGATTCCTCGGCCGCGGCGAGGCCGCCATCACCGTTCCGTCGTTCGACGGGGCGTTGAAGCCGAACCAAGCGCTCGAGCAGGCGGAGATCCTGCTCGAATGCGACGCGCCGGAGGATCTCTGCACGGAGGGCACGTCGCTGCTCATTGCCGACGGCGCACGTCTGACGCGTTTGACCGGAAACTCGACAACGACGGTCCGCACCTTCGAGCGGCCGATCTCGGCGCTGGCATCCCTGCCCGGTGGAGGCCTTGCCGTCGCACTCGGCGGCACGGAGGTCCGGCTCTATGACCACGCGGCGGCCGAGACGCCCAGGGCCGCCTTTACGCAAGGGCTGCACACCGTCAATGCGCTGGCTCCCGCGGCCGACGGGACGTTGATCGCGACCGACGGATCGTCGTTGCACGATGTCGGCGACTGGGCGCGCGACCTGATGGAGCTCGGCAGAACCGGCCGGGTCCTGCGGCTCGATCCGAAGACGGGCACAATCAGAGAGCTTGCCGCCGGATTGGGTTACGCTTTCGGCGCCATCGCTAGCAACGACGCGGTGCTCGTCAGCGAAAGCTGGCGGCATCGCCTGGTCTCGATCGCGCCGGACGGAAGCCGCAAGGATCTGCTGCGTCACCTGCCCGTCTATCCGTCCCGGCTTTCGCCGGCGAGCGGCGGCGGCTTCTGGCTCACCGCATTCACCGCGCGCACCCAGCTGGTCGAGTTCGTGCTCCGCGAGCCGGGCTATCGCCGCCGCATGATCGCGGAGATCGACCCGGAGTTCTGGGTGGCGCCGCGTCTGCGCTCCGGCAACTCCTTCAAGGAGCCGCTGCAGGGCGCCCACATCAAGACCATGGGCGTGATGAAGCCCTGGGCGCCGCCGCGATCGTATGGTCTCATCATCCGGCTCGGAGCCGACGGCCTTCCGCGCTATTCGCTCCACAGCCGGGCCGACGGCGTCAACCACGGCATTGTCGCGGCCGTGGAAGCCGGCAGCGACCTCGTCATGATCGCAAAGGGACCCGGGCGCGTCATCAGGCTACCGCTGGCATCCCTCGGCGAGGAGGCCCGCGCATGAACGACCTCGTCCTGTCGCTGTCGAAGGCGACCAAGCTCTACGCCGGCGTGCCCGCCATCGAAGGTGTCGATTTCGACTTGCGGCGCGGCGAAATCCACGCCCTGGTCGGAGAAAACGGCGCGGGAAAATCGACGTTGACCAAGGTCATGGCCGGCGTCGTGACGCTGACCTCCGGCGGCATGACCGTCGACGGCGTCGACGTCACCCCAAGGACTCCGCTGGAGGCGCGCAACCTCGGCATCGCGATGGTGTTCCAGGAGAACAGCCTGGTGCCGACGATGACGGTGGCGCAGAACCTGTTTCTCGGTCAGGAGAAATTCTACAACCGCCTGCGCGGCATCTACATCGCGGCCCAGCAATTCCTGCAATCGCTCAATTTCGACGTGACGCCGACGGCGACAGTCGGCGGGTTAGGGGCGGCCAAGAAGCAGATGGTCGAGATCGCACGCGCGGTCCTGCACAAGGCCAAGGTGATCATCTTTGACGAGCCGACGGCGACGCTGACGCCGGAGGAGAAGAAATACTTCTTCGATCTGGTCAAGGACCTGAAGAAGCGCGGGGTCTCGATCATCTTCATCTCGCATGCCCTCGAAGAGGCGCTGCTGCTCGCCGACCGCATCACGGTGCTGCGCGACGGCAAGCATGTCGTGACCGACGACGCCTCCCGCTTCGATCGGGCCAGCATCGTCCAGGCGATGGTGGGGCGCGATCTCTCCAACACGCTCTACGGCGCGCGCAAGCCGACGGTGCGGCCTTCGGGCAAGCGGGTGCTGACGGTGCAGAACCTGAAGATGGCGCCGATGGTGAAGAACAATTCGCTGTCGGTGTTTGCAGGCCAGATCACCGGCGTCTTCGGCCTCGTCGGCGCGGGGCGCACCGAGACATTCAAGATCGTCGCAGGCGTCATGAAGCGCGACTTCTTCCACGGCGGCGAGGTGATCCTCGAGGACAAGCCGGTACGCTACCGCGTCCCCGCGCCGGCGGTGCAGGCCGGCATCGCCTACGTGACGGAAGACCGCAAGGTCGAAGGATTCTTCGAGACGGCATCCATTGCGCGCAACATCTATCTCGGCCTGCTCGCCAAGTTTCCCAAAGGACGCACCTGGCTGTCACGACGCGAAAGCACGTCAACCGGAAAGTCCTGGATCGAGCGCCTCAAGGTGCGCGCCATCGGCGACGAGGCCAAGGTCGTCGAATTGTCCGGCGGCAACCAGCAGAAGGTCGTGATTGCCAAATCGCTGATCCAGGATCCGGAGCTGATCATATTCGACGAACCGACGCGGGGCGTCGACGTCGGTGCCATCGTCGAGATTCACGAGCTGATCAATTCGCTGGCCGACAAAGGCAAGGCGGTGGTCGTGATCTCCTCCTACCTGCCCGAGATCATGGCGCTGTCGGACCGCATCCTGGTTTGCAGACAAGGCAAGGTCGTCGAGGAGTTTTCCGCGCTGGAAGCGACCGAGGAAGCCATCATGTACGCGGCGATCCATTGACGGCCGCCACGTCGCTGCACAATCGACACGAGCCGATCAGGCGGAACGCGACATGGAGACAGGCTGCCGGCCTCGCTCACCCAGCAGCTTGCCGGTGGTGCTGTTGACGAAGTGCAGCGACATGCAGGCCGGGCACCTCACGGACACATAACCGTCCGCCGGCTCGGAACTCTCGGGCCGCTCGTCATCGATCCGATGCTGGACGTTTATGCCGGTGCGCGGGCACCTGAAGAGGATCTGGCGCTGCATGTCCTTATTCATGCGCCCGAACCGCAGCCGGCGAAATTGCGGATGTTTCCTTAGGGGCCCTCCCTGTGTTTGAGATGGGTCAATGCAAAGGGCCTGCTCACGCCTATGCTCTGCATGACATCGGCCGCTCCTGCTCCGGTGCCGAACGAAGCGGAGCCCGGACTCCTAGGCACTCCGGGCACCGCTTCGCAAGACGGGGACTGACCGACCGCGACCAGGGAGCCGGCTCGGCACGAGCGGCTTCGATGGAACCAGGGCAAAAACCGCGGGTTGAAATGGCGCAGCTCTGAACAGAACACGCCTCGGTGCTTTCAAGGAAGCCGGCGCTGATTGACGTCGTCCCTGTCGCCTGACCCGACCGACACGGCCGTACCGGACCGACACGGCCCGGGGGTACGGCCCTCCGCCGGAAACAGGACACCATCGGGACGACCGCCACGATCAGGAGAGCAGCCATGATATCCGCCAACGTCGACGATCTGACCGCAGTTGTGCGCTACGCGCTCGAAACCACCCGTGCGACCACGGTCTGCCCTTTCCACGATGAGGTGATCGTCCGCGTGGGCGACGACGCCGCCGAGAGCCATGCCTACGAACGCGCCAAGCGAATCCTCAGGAGCGACGGAACGGCCTTCGAGGCAGACGCTCTCAGGGAAGAGATCGGCCGCCAACTCGCCGCCGCCGCGGACGGACGATGCCCCAAATGCGACCGGACCGATCCGAACAGATAGGCCTCAATTCCTTCAATCCTCCACCCGAAACAGCCGCCACCGCTCCGGCACGCCCTTGAGCTGATGCACGCCGTGATCCCTGAAGCGGATCTCCGACTGCGCCATCAGGTCCTTGACCGCGCTCGAGACCAGGACTTCGCCGGCGCGCGCTTTGGCGGCGACGCGCGTGCCGATGTGAAACGCGAGACCGACCATCTCGCCCCCGCTCACACTGTACTCGCCCGCATGCAGCCCGACCCTGATGTCGAGCCCCAGCGTGCGCACGGCCTTTTGAATCGCGGTCGCGCAGCGGACGCCGGAAGCCGGCGCCTTGAATGTCGCCAGCACGCCGTCGCCGGTCGTCACCACTTCCTTGCCACGCGTGCTCTTCAGCTCCTTGCGCACCGCTGCGTAATAGTGGCCCATGACCTTGGTCCAACGCGCATCGCCGAGCTTTGCCGCCTTTTCGGTGGAGCGGACGATATCGACGATCAGGATGGTGGCGAGTGCCTGCTTGAGCTCCGCGCTCCGCTCGGCGGATCGGCGCCGGAGCGCGATCGGCCCGGCTAGCGGCTCGTAACGGTGGCTGCGGCGCCGGGCGATGGCGGCTTTGGCGTAGTCCTGGGCGCGCTGCGTCGTGCCGCAGCGAACTGTCTTCTCCTGCGGCAATCGCGTCCAGTAGACCCTTCGTCCATCGCCGGCGCCCTGCACCTCAACGGCACCCCACTTCAGGAACACCGCCGAGCCGACGCGCCGAACGCACCACGCCTTCGACGTGTAGCCGGATACGTTGGACTGCAGGACTCCGATGCGAAGGAATTTGGGCATGAACGTGCGGCCAATTTAAAAGACCGTTTGGGGTCTTCGGGGCGGAAGCCTATTCGTACAATCCTGCATCGGCAATAGGGGCTTCCCAAGGCTGTCGGCGGCACCTGACACCAGGATCGTGCTGACAGTGCCTAAACGCGAGCCGCCCGTCCATTCGTCGGTCGAGAGTTTTCACTCGTCCAAGCAACGATCAGCCTTCAGACGTGTTCTTCCGACATCAGACACGGTGAGGCGCGCCATGAGCAAGGATGACGGACTGAAGCCTGACGACTTCCCGATCGAGGCCGACAAGGACAAGCTCAGGACACGCAAGGGCGAGCCCGTCGCCTCGGCGGAGTCGGACAAGATTGCGGACCAGATCGCCGAACGTCTGAACGAGCACGCGCACCAGGAAGAGCAGGATTGTTGGTCCGCGTAGGCGTTACGGGGTGCCACCCCAGGGCCTTGGCCTGCACCGGTCTCACAGTTCCGGCGAATGGCGGCCTCGGCTCGACCTCCGCCCCCTTGGACCGCGAGCCGGGGCTGCCTGATCCCAGGCAAACCCAGGGCGGCCAGCAGGCGATGCCGAACTCGGGCTCCACCGGAGCGAACCGCAAATAGATGAGCCGCTGGCAATTCGTCCTGGGTGGGGCAGTCGCCCTACCCGTGATACGCGAACAGCTCGATCGGATCGCTGAAGCCGCGGACCTCGTGCTTGCCGACGTGCTCCAGCTCGAACTTCTCCTCCACCAGCTCCGCAAAGTCGCGTGACAGCAGCACCGTTCGTCCGAGCTGCTTGGTGAGGGCTTCGAGGCGGGAGGCCATGTTGACGGCGGGGCCGATCACCGTGAAGTCGAGCCGGCTGGTCGAGCCGATATTGCCGTACATGACGTCGCCGACATGGACGCCGATGCCGTAGTTCAGCGGCGCGCGGCTGGTCGCACGGTTCCGCTCGTTCAGCGCTGTCATGGCCTGACGGGCCTCGGTCACGGCATGGAGCAGGTTCGCGCAGGCATCGGGCTCATGAAGCGGGAAGATGGCGAGCAAGCCGTCGCCGATGAATTTCAGGATCTCGCCGCCGTGCCGCGCGATCGGCTCGGACATCGCGTCGAAATAATCGTTGAGCAGGTCGATGACGTCGTCGCGCGGCCAATTGTCGGAGATCTTGGTGAAATCCCTGAGGTCGCAGATCATGATCGCGGCGCGCACGGTCGTGCCGGTGCCGCGCCTGGTGGCGCCGGCCAAGATGAGCTCGCCGGCATGGGAGCCGACATAGGTCTCGAGCAGGGTGCGCGCCAGCCGGTTCTTGATGCGGATCTCGCTGACCAGCGCCAGCACCGGCAGGACCTTCTTGAGCGCTGCGATATGCGCCGGATCGAAACCACCGGGTCGGTCGGTGGCAAAGGTGACGATGTGCCGCTTGCCGAGCGTGTGGTACAGCGGCCAAGCGACGTAGTCGGTCAGGCCCAGCGTCCGCATCTCGTTGTAGAGAGCGTGCTTGCGGCCGAGAGATGAATCCTGCTCGAGCCTCTCCCGCACCTCGGCGGCACCATCATGAATCTCGTTGGCGGGACTGCCGATATACTCGGACCGCTCACGGACGTCGTAATCCACCCGTGCGATCTCCGCCCCAGTCATTCCGTCGGACCAAATCATCCGGGCGCCGAGCCATTGCGGATGATTGATCTGGACGTGAAGCGTCGCCCGCTTGAGCGGAATGCCTGCCTGCTGCAGCCGGATGGACATCTGCGCGAAGATATTGTCGATGAAGCGCTCATCGCGCGTGCCGTTGGTCAGCCAGTCGACGACACCGTCGACTTGCGTGGCGGGGGCGTGGTTGTCTTGCGCGGTCATATCCTGCCCTTCACGGCGGTCTGCATCAGGGCAGATATCGTGCCCCGGCTCCGCCGCGTCAACCTAGCCAGTTGCATGGATTGAGCGCATCGGGCTGTCGGGGCTGTCGCCCGCTTAACCGACGATCCGGATCGACCCCAGCACCACCGGACCCGAAACGAGCGCGAGCCTCGATGCCTCGGTCAATTCGATCCTGAGCGTGCCGTTGCCGGGGATGGCAAGATCCTCCCCATCGAGGCGGATGCGGCAATCGCCGTGCGGTGCGTAGACCAGATGCGTGCCGGCAGGCAACGATCGATCGCCGGCTTCCCTGAGCGCTTCGAGCTCGATCTCCACGGCGCCGCGCCGCGCCATCAGGTTGACGACCTCGACCGGCCCGGCGTGAAGCTCCGTCACGATCTCGAGCTCGCCGGTGAAGCGCACCGTCGTAAAAGGTTCACGCTCGTCGAATTCCTGGCCCGGAGCCTTGAGCACCAGCCCGCGCCCACCGACCACCATCTGCAAGCGGTCGATGCCCGGCATATGGGAGAAGGGACCGGGCGCCACGATCGGCGTGCTCGCAAAACGCCAGAGCAGACTGCTCCAGTCCTTCACCGCTGCGTCAGCGCAATGTGCATCCGCGATATCGGTGAAGATGCCGCCGCCGTTCTTCCAGGGCGAGCGGGTGTAGTCTTCAGGTCTGAGCAGAGTTGCCTTCATGACGGTCCTCGATGCGATGGCGATGCAGGGAAGCGCGTTCGCCCGGCGGGCGGCAATGCGTCCGGATTTGCGGTCATGTCGCAGCTTCCAATCGTCCGGATGCACCGGCCTTGAGATGACGCAGAAGCGCTGCGGCATCCACCGGCGGCCGACGCTCGACCCTGCGATACGCGCGCCCGTCGGCCGTGCGGGAGACCAGGCCGTGATCGCACAGCGCGCGGCGGAGCAAGGCATCGTCGGCGAAAGCGTGCTGACGATTCAGCAGCGTCTTCACTTCCGCCTCGGCCAGATTGCTCCGCGGCGGGAAGCCGGCCCACAACACCCAGAGGCTCAACTGCTGCAGGCTGTGGCGGGCCGGCCAGCGCAACAGCCTGCCGTGGTCGTCGAAATGGCGCGCGGCGCGCTGCACGCGCTTCAGATCGACCGCATCGACTTGTGGTGCCGGCAAGCCGCGGTCATCCACGGCAGTGCCGACCGCACGCGCGCGGAAATGCTGATAGTTCCTGTGCCCCGTCGCACGCGCAAGAATGTTGAGCAGCTCGACGTGACCGGGTGGTGACGTGCGCTCCAGAAGCTGGGCGCGCAGGGATTTCGCGAGCGCGGAGATGTCGCCCGCAACGAATTCAATGGGGGTTCTGGTCATGACCAATCCTCGATGTGCCGATCCACAGATGGATTGTCGGAGGTCACCGGCTTACGACGCGGCACGAGGTTTGGTGTCGATTCGATTTCGCCTTGCAGGTTTAGCTTCCCTCGCGGGACGGTGACGCCTGGGTGAACTGCAGACCCGGCCAGACCCTTACTATAGACGCCCGGCGAGCTCAAGGGCCTGGCCCGTCGGATGCGCGGACGCCGTGATTGGTGCGCCGGGTGTCCCGGACTCCGACGCCGCTATTTCGAGGTCAGTGCCGCCACGGCATGCCAGGCGACATCGGGCGCAGCTGCAGCGAGCTGCCGGCAACGCTCGCGCATCAGCTCGGCGGGACGATCGTGGCCGCGCCGTTTCAGCACAACCTCGAAATCGGCGAGCGCATCGGCAAACCGCCGCGCGCGATAGGAGGCAAGGCCGCGCTCGTAATCCGCGATCCAGCCGATCGCCTCGCCGTCTATGGCGTCCCCGTCCACGATCCCGATCAGCTCGTAAACAGAGAATCCCTCCTCCCGGCCGTAGACCGCGATACTATCGACCTCGCGCGTGACGACGGCGCCGCGCGCCAGACGTTCGGTGGCCTCGCCGATCAGTATCTGCGTGCCATAGACTTTGTTGGCGCCTTCGAGCCGGCTGGCGACGTTCACGGCATCGCCGATCACGGTGTAGTTCAGCCGCAGCTCCGAGCCGATATTGCCGACCAGCATGCGGCCCGAATTGATGCCGATCCGGATCTGGATCGGCTGGCCGAGATCGTCGGCCAAACCGGACTCTTCGATCGCCCTGCGACAGGCGAGCGCCGCGCGGCAGCATCGCGCGGCGTGATCGCCTTGCGGCTGCGGCGCACCCCAGAACGCCATCACGGCATCGCCGATGAACTTGTCGATGGTGCCGCCATTGGCAACGATGATCTCCGAGGTGACGTCGAGATAGCGCGACAGCAGCGGCACCACGCGATCGCCCAGCCGCTCGGACAGCCCGGTGAAGCCGGCAATGTCGATGAACATCACGCTGAGCTCCTGGACACTGCCGCCGGGCTTTGCCTCGACGCCCTGGCGCAACAGGCCACGGACCAGATCGGCCGGGATGAATTTGCGGAAAGCCGACAATCCGGCCGCCATCTCGGCGATCGCTCCCGACAGGCTCGCGATTTCCTCGAGCCGCGAGGGGTGGCGGCGGACCTGCTCCAGCGCGAAGGATTCGACATGGCGAAGCTCGCCGACGACACGCGACAGCGGCGCGGCGATGACGGACCGCGCCAGCATCGCCGAGGCCAGCGCCGCGAGCACGGCGCCGATGGCGAGACCGAGGATCAGGCGGTGCAACGTCGTCTCGACCGGCCCGAGAAATTCGGCCTCCGGAATCACGGTGGCGAGCGACCAGCCGGGGAACGGCAGCGGCGTCAGCGCAACCTCGTAGGCCGCGCCGCCGGAGGTGAGCCGGCTTCGCCAGGCCTCCTTGCGGCCGTCCTCGCCCGCCTTGTCGAGCGCAGCGCGCGCCAGCGGCAGCAGCGTCGTGTCGCCGCGCGCCGGATGGAGCTCGTCGGCCTCCTTGTCCGGCGCCGCGACGAGCTCGCCGCTTCCGTCAACGATGAAGGCAGTCCCCGTGCGCCCGACCTCGAGCTGCGACAGGAAACGCGCAAGCCTCGTGTATTCGATGATGACCGCCAGAACGCCTTGCCGCTCCTGATAGACGTCGATCGGCCCCGCGAACGCGATCGACGGCCGCTCGCCGGTCGCATGGTCCATCACCCTGAACCATTGCGGCTCATCCGCGGTCAGCCCGGCCTTGAACCAGGCTTGATCGGCGACATGAAATCCGCTCGGCTCGAACCGGCGATTGGCGAATTCGATGTCGCCGGGCACCACGTCATATTCATCGACGCGGCGCTGGCCCGGATGATCGGTCAGCGAGATCTCCATCATCTCCAGGCGGCGATCGCCGAGCTTGTGCGCGGCGAAGAAGGAGCCGTCGGGCCAGCCGAAGGCGACCCAGGAAATCGTCGCCTGCGACTGCAATTGCGACAGGAACACGAATTCCCGCTTGTCGGCCTCGCGGGTGTCGAGCACGTTCTGCAGGAACAGCGTGCGGATCGCGGTGTGCGCGGCGCGCGCCTCGTCGACGATGGCCGAGACCTCCTTGCGCACCGCCGCAACGATCTGCTCGTTGATGGTCGCGGCGAGTTGGCGGCTGGTCGCCTCCGCCGTGCGCCACCACAACAGGCTGGAGAGCGCGGCCGTCAGCAGGATCGCAGCGAGGACCAGCGCGGACACCGCAAGGCGGATGCTGACCGTTAGCCCAGCGAGCGCATGAAGCCGTCGTTCGGGATCAACCTTCATCGCTGTCTTCGCCTGCCGGTCCATACGAGCCACTGACAGCTCTACGCCGCCGGCGCTCGCCCGTTACGTCTGGCAGAAAATGGACGCGCGCCGCCAATGCCCGGTGGCTACCGTCTCGATAGACCCAAGGCATTGGCCTTGGGCGGACGCTTGCCCGCTAATGGCGGCCCAAGCGCACCGGCGGTGCGCCCGATCCAAACGGTCTCACGGGTTCGTGAGCAGTCTCGCCGTAACGCGGGCTGCGCGCGCAACGAAGGAGACCATGCGCGCGTCGCCTGCCAGGCGATGCCATCTCGAACAGGAGAATCTCGATGTCTGCCAAACATGCTGTCACCTCGCTCGTCCTCGCCGGCGCGGTCTCGACCGCGCTCGCGACCCTCGCCGCCGCCGGGCCGCTGACCAAGGCCGAGGGCGAGGCTGCCGTCGCCGCCAAGAAGGAAAAGTGCTTCGGCGTCGCGCTGAAGGGCCAGAACGACTGTGCGGCAGGACCGGGCACGACCTGCCAGGGCACCTCGACCGTCGATTTCCAGGGCAACGCCTGGAAGTTCGTGCAGGGCGGCACCTGCACCAGCATCGAGCTGCCGGGCGGCAAGAAGGGTTCGCTCAAGCCGGTCTGACGGCCGACGCGACGTCGCCAGCGAGCACGAACGGAGCAGCACGATGAGCACGGTGATCCAGCCGACCCGACCAGCAGCCATGCCGCTCCGCTTCGCAACGCCCATCGGCGGCGTTGCCGGGACGAGCTTCAAGCCCGAGCATCTGCCCGCAATCCTCGAGGCCGGACCTCGGCGTGGCTTCTTCGAAGTTCACGCCGAGAACTACATGGGCGCAGGCGGTCCGCCGCATCGCGCGCTGGAAGCGATCCGGCGCGACCATCCCCTGTCGCTGCATGGCGTCTGCATGTCGATCGGCGGACCGCGGCCGCTCGACAAGGCGCATCTGGCGCGCTTCCGCGGCCTGGTCGCACGCTATCAGCCGGCGCTGGTCTCCGAGCATCTGGCGTGGTCGACCCATGAGACCAATTTCTTCAACGATCTGTTGCCACTGCCCTATACCGAAGCGACGCTGGCTTGCGTCTGCGACCATATCGACCAGGTGCAGGAGGCGATCCGCCGTCCGCTGCTGCTGGAGAACCCCTCGACCTATGTCGCCTTCCGCGAATCCTCGATGCGCGAGACCGAGTTCATCCGCGCCATTGCCGAGCGCACCGGCTGCGGGCTGCTGCTCGACGTCAACAACGTGTTCATCTCCGCCACCAATCAGGGCTATTCGGCGCTCGACTACCTCGCGGACCTCCCGCTGTCGCATGTCCAGGAAATTCATCTTGCGGGCCATGCCGAGCAGGCCGACGACGAAGGCTATCTGCTGTTGATCGACAGCCATGACGGCCCAGTCGCGGACGCCGTCTGGAAGCTCTATGAGATCGTCATCCGGCGCCGCGGCGCGGTGCCGACGCTGGTCGAATGGGACAGCAAAATTCCGGACTGGCCGGTGCTGCAAGCGGAAGCCCTTGCCGCACAGGCGATCCTCGACCGTCATCAATCCACAGCAATGGCAGGAGAGCGTCATGCCGCCTGAACCTGGTCTGTCCTACGCCGCCGCGTTCGCACCGGCGCTGTTGGATCCCACGCGCAGGACGCCTGCGATCGTGACCGGCCCGAACGGCAAGGCGGCCGGCCGACGCTACGATGTCTACCGCAACAACGTCACCCTCAGCCTGATCGACGCGCTGGCGGCGGTCTACCCGGCGGTGCAACGCATCACCGGCGCCGAGTTCTTCCGCGCCATGGCGCGCTTCCATGTTCGCAGCAATCCGCCGACCTCGCCGCTGCTGTTCGAGTATGGCCGCGACTTTCCGGAGTTCATCGCAGCCTATGAGCATGCGCAAGATATGCCCTTTCTCGCCGACGTCGCGCGCATCGAGCGGGCCTGGCTCGACTGCTACCATGCTCGCGATGCCGTCCCGCTGCCGGCGGACCGGCTGTCGGCGGTCACGTCCGACCGTTTGGCCAATTTGACGTTCGTTCCGCATCCGGCGACGCGATGCCTGCGCTCGCAATACGCGGCCGTGACGATCTTTGCGGCCAATCGCGACGGTGCACCGCTTCTGCGCATCGATGCCTCGACGCCGGAGGACGCCCTGATCACACGGCCCGAATTCGACGTCACCGTGCGCCGCCTCCCGCCCGGCGGAGCGGTCTTCGCGGACGGGCTGATCTCGGGGCGGCCTCTCGGCGAGGCCGCGGCGTCGGCTCTGGCCGCTGCGCCCGAATTCGACATCGCCGCGAACATCGCCGGGCTGATCGAAGCCGGCGCCTTCATCTCGCTCGCTTGCGGAGACCCATCATGATCACGGACCAGCACATGACCACCGAAAGCGGACTGCCGTCGCCTTGGCTGCTCGTCGACAGGGCCAATCGTCTGATCCAGACGCTTGCGACGCCGTCGCTCGTCCAGCTCGTGCTGCGCGTCGCGCTGGCGGTGCCGTTCTGGCGCTCGGGCATGCTCAAATGGGCGGGCTTCCTCAGGCTGAACGACACCGCGGTGACGCTGTTCAGCGACGAATTCATGCTACATCTGCCCGGCGGGCCCTATCACTTTCCGGCACCGACCGTGATGGCGTTCCTTTCAGGCTCCGGCGAGATCATGTTCCCGATCCTGCTGGTGCTCGGACTAGGCACCCGGTTGGCCGCGCTCGGGCTGCTGTTCATGACTGTCATCGTCGAGCTCACGGTGCCCGACGGCTGGCCGATCCACCTCACCTGGGCGGCGATGGCGCTCGGCATCATGGCTCACGGGCCCGGCAACATCTCGCTCGATCATCTGCTCTGTCGCGCGCGATCGCGCGCGCGATAAGGACGCGCAAGTCCGTAGCCCGGACGGAGCGCAGCGCAATCCGGGTCAACTCGCGCGATGAGGCAGCGGTCCCGGATTACGCTTTCGCTCCATCCGGGCTACAGGCCTCACATCCCGCTCAGGCCACTATCGACCGCCAGCGTCTGCGCGGTGATGTAGACACTCTCGTCCGACAGGAAGAACAGCACGGCATAGGCGATCTCCCACGCCGTGGCCTGGCGGCCGAACGGTGCGTGGCCCTTGCCGCGGTTGGGACGGCCGGCGCCGGCTTCGCGGCCGTTCGGGGTGTCGACGAGGCCGGGATAGACGAGGTTGGCGCGAATGCCGCGGCGCGAGCCGAGATGAGCGATGTTGCGCATCAGGCCGCCGAGCGCGGCTTTCGATGAATCGTACACCGCCATCTGCGATCCCGCCTTCAGCGCGGCGATCGAGGAGATGAAGACGATGGCGCCGCCATCGTCGAATCTCGGCAGCGCGGCGCGGCAGCACAGCATGGGGCCGCGGACATTGACGTCGTAGATCCTGTTCCACTCCTCGGGGCTGACGTTATCGAGCCCGGTCTTGCCGAAGGTGCCGATGTTCAGCACCATGCCGTCGAGGCCGCCCATGGCGCGATGGGCTTCCTCGATCATGCGCTGGACGTCGGCCTCGGATGTCACGTCGGCCTCGATCGCAAACCCTTCGCCCCCCTCATCGGTGATCTGCTTGACGGTCTGCTGAGCCGAGGCATGGTTGAGATCCGCCACTGCAACCTTCGCGCCCTCGCGTGCGCACAAAATGCTCATGGCACGGCCGTTGCCGATCGGATCGGTGGCGGCATCGAACACGCGCTGGCCGCCGCCGACGATCAGGATACGGCGGCCTTTCAGCCGCCCCCTGCGCGGCGCCTCACCGAGCGATTCCGCGCTCGGCGGACGAACATAGCGCTCCGGCTTGTTGTCGGTTTCCGTCATCGCGACCGCCTATTTCTTGCCGCCGTCATAGACCGTCATGCCGGCCGCGGGATCGAGATCGGTTTCGGTCGCCTCGGTCAGGCGCGCCATCATCATGTAGAAGCCGAGCGCGACGATGGATTCCACGATCTCCTGATCGCTGAAATGCGCGCGGGCAGCGGCGAAGGTCGCCTCGGGAACGCGGACGTTCTCGACGACCTCGCGGCCAAACCTGAGCAGCGCACGCTCGGCCTCGCTCAGCGCGGCGGCGTCATAATCTGCGCGCTCGACGGCGTCGACCTGCGCTTGCGTACAGCCGACGCCGAGCGCGATCGGAACATGCTGGCGCCATTCATAGGCGCCGCCCTCTAACTGGGCGGCTTGAAGGATCAGGAGCTCGCGGTTGACGGCCGAGAGCTTCTGCTTATGCAGGATCGAATTGCCGAGCCGCATCGCCGGGATCATGTTGGCCTCGGCATGGGCCATCATGCGAAAGATATTGAGCTTGACCGGCATACGGTCGAACGAGGCGCGGATGTCGCCGCTCGTCGTCTCCGGATCAATCAGGGGCAGCCTTGCCACGGTTCTCTCCCTTGGTTTTTCGTTTCTTGTTGTCGGTGTCCTCGCCTGCCGCGATCAGCGACAGGAAGAAGGCGAGATAGCGGTCGATCGCTTCGATCACCTTGGGCCGCGGCGAAGGTGATGCGCCCATCACGTAATGCTCGAGGCGGATGTAGATCAGGCCGGCCGCGAACAGCCGCGCGGTCTCGCGCGGGTCCGGCGTCTTGACCAGGCCGGCGAGCGCAAAGCCACGAAAATAGTCCGTCATCATGCTCTGCTCGCGCGCGTAGAAATGATCGGCGAACTTGGCGCGGATGCCGGGCACGCGGTTACGCTCGGCGGTGATGACCTTCTGAAATTGGTGCTCGCGCGGATCGGACCATTGCTCGACGAGGTCGAGCGCAAACTGCCGGCAGAACGCTGCAGGCTGCCGCGCGAGCTGCTTGTAGCGCGGCTCCCCAAGCCGGCTCGCCGAGCTTGCTGGGCCATGCTCGCTGACAATCGCCTCCAGGATCGCGGCCTTGCCGGGGAAATGATTGTAGAGGCTGCTCTCGCGGATGCCGACACGGCGCGCGAGCTCGCGCATCGAGGCGCCGCCATAGCCGCTCTGCGCGAACAGGTCGAGCGCTTCGGTGAGGATGCGCTCACGGGTCGTGGGCGCAGCGGCTTCCGCCGCGCTGGAGGTGTGGACAGCCATGTCGGCTTGACTAACGAACGATCGTTCGCTAGTCAACCGTACGAACGATCGTTCGTTTACCAGTCTGGCGGCAACGGTCGCGGCCCGCAAGCCCGCTTGCGGGCGCTGTTCTCGCGTTTCAACTCCGCTCCTCGAGAGGCGGAGAGCAATTTGGGGAGACGACGTCATGGCGCGCTTTGCCCGCCTTCGTGCGGCCTGCATCCTGTTGCCGCTGCTCGCAAGCAGCGCCGCCTCTGCCCAAAGCAAATACGATCCCGGCGCCGACGACAGGACCGTCAAAATCGGCACCACCGCGCCGCTGAGCGGCCCGGTCTCGGCGTTTGCGCAGATCGCGAAATCGGCGGAGGCCTATTTCCGCAAGGTGAACGACGACGGCGGCGTCAACGGCCGACGCGTCCAGATGATTATCGCTGACGATGCCTATAGCCCGCCCAAGACGGTGGAGCAGACCCGGCGGCTGGTCGAGAGCGAGGAGGTGCTGCTGATCTTCGGCGGCGTCGGCACGCCGACCAACAGCGCCGTGCACAAATATCTCAACGACCGTAAGGTGCCGCAGCTCTTTTTGGGCTCGGGCGCGGCGAAGTGGGACGATCCCAAGAACTTTCCGTGGACCGTCGGCTGGCAGCCAACCTATCGCGACGAGGCGATCGCCTACGCGAAGTTCATCAAGGCAAGCCACGCCAATGCGAAGATCGGCGTGCTCTACCAGAACGACGATCTCGGCAAGGATTACCTGAAGGCGCTGGAGGAAGGCCTCGGCAGCGGCGAAGCGATCGTCGCGCGCGCGGCCTATGAGACCTCGGCGCCGACCGTCGACACGCAGATCCTGCAACTGAAGACCGCAGGCGCTGACGTCGTGCTGGTGGCGGCGACGCCGAAATTTGCCGCGCAGGCGATCCGCAAGATCGGCGAGATCGGCTGGAAGCCGGTCACCATCATCTCCAACGTCTCGGCTTCGATCAGCGGGGTGCTGGAGCCGGCCGGCAAGGACAATTCCACCGGCGTCATCTCCAGCCAATATCTGAAGGACGCCACCGACCCCGCCAACAAGGATGACCCCGGCTACCGGGAATGGCTGGCGTTCATGGACAAGTACATGCCGGACGCCAACAGGAGCGATTGGCTCAACGTCTACGGCTACACCATCGCGCAGACGCTGGTGACGGTGCTGAAGGCCTCCGGCAACGACCTCACCCGCGCCAACGTGATGAAGCAGGCGACCGCCATGAAGGACGTGAAGCTGCCGATGCTGATCAACGGCACCGCGGTGAGCAACTCGCCCGAGCGCTTTACGCCGATGACGAGCCTGCAGCTGATCCGTTTCGACGGCACGCGCTGGGTGGCGTTCGGCGATCTGCTGAAGAACTGATCGATGCGACAGGTGACGATCGGCAGCATGCGGGTCGATCTCGTCAGCGAGATCCCTTCGCTTGCCTTCGACAAGAGCTGGCTGTTCGCCAACGTCACCGACGAGGTGATCGCGGAAAACCGGAGCTGGCTCGATCACCGCTACATCGAGCCGGAGACCGGCCGCTTCATCCTCAGCCATCACTCCTATCTGGTCCGCACGCCGCGCTGGACCGCGATCGTCGACACCTGCTGCGGCAATCACAAGAAGCGACCGCGCGTGCCGGCGTGGAACAACCTCGACCAGCCTTACCTCGAGAACTTGCAGGCGCTGGGCGTTGCGCCCGAACAGGTTGACTTCGTGATGTGCACGCATCTGCATGTCGATCATGTCGGCTGGAACACGCGGCTGATCGACGGCCGTTGGGTGCCGACCTTCCCCAATGCGCGCTATCTGATGGGCCGCGCCGAATATCGCCACTTCGAAGCCGCGCACAATGCTGCGCCGAGAAGCCCGGTGAACCACGGCTCGTTCGAGGATTCCGTGCTGCCGGTGGTGGCGGCCGGCCTTGCCGAGTTCGTCGAGACAGATCATCGCCTGTTTAGCGACCGCGACGCTGCCTTGCGCTTTGCGCCAGCACCTGGGCACACCGCCGGCAACATGCAGATCCACCTCAACGGCGGCCACGATCACGCGGTGATGTCCGGCGACGTCATCCATCATCCGATCCAGTGCGCCGCGCCGTGGCTCTCCAACGCCGCCGATGTGGATCCGGCTGCGGCGCTGGCAACGCGCATGGCGTTGCTGGAAGAGCTCGCGGATACGCCGAGCTATCTGCTCACCGGCCATTTTCCGGCACCGACCGCGGGACGCGTGGTCAGGCACGGCGATGCCTACAGATTTCGTTTCGAGGATTAAGGGGGAAACATCATGAAGCTGCGCACCGTCACGCTCTCATTGTTCGCATTGTGGTTCACGGCCCTGCCGGCACGGGCAGAGGATCCGGCCGCCTACCCCAGCCACAAGATCAGGATGCTGCTGCCCTACGCGGCCGGCGGCGGCGGCGACGTGGTCGGCCGGCTGCTCGCGGACAGGATGGGCAAGACGCTCGGACAGAGCATCTATATCGAGAACCACACCGGTGCAGCCGGCACGCTCGGCACGCAGATGGTCGCGACGTCCGCGAATGACGGCTACACCGTCACCGTCGGCGGCATGACCACGCATGTGCTGGCCCCCGCGATCTATCCAAAACTGCCCTACGATCCGATCAAGGATTTCACGACCATCGGCCGCGTCGGCACCTCCTCGATCATGCTGGTTGCGACCAAGAATTTTGCCGCCAACGACATCAAGGGCCTGGTCGCTCTGGCCAAGAAGGGCGAGCCGATCCAGTACGGCAGTTGGGGCGTCGGCTCGACCGGCCAATTCTGCGCGGAGATCCTGATGCAGCAGACCGGCATCAAGATGGACCACGTGCCGTTCAACGGCATCGCAAAACTCGCCGGCGACCTGCTCGGCGGCCACATCTCCCTTGCAACGCTCGACATGGCCACCGCAACGCCGTTGGTGAAAGACGGTTCGATCAAGGCGCTGGCCGCCTGCGGCGAGCGCTCGCCGAGCCTGCCCGATGTCGCCAGCTACGGGGAGCAGGGCGTGCCGTTCGACCGTAGCCTGTCCTGGGCGATGTATGCGCCGGCGGGCCTCGCTCCGCCGATCGCACAGAAGCTCTCGGCGGCCCTGAAGGAGGCGCTCGGTGACGAGGTGGTGAAGCAGAAGCTCCTCGCACTCGGCATCACCCCGCAATTCGTCCCCGGCGACGAGCAGCGCGATCTCAACGCGCGCGACATCGCGGCCTGGAAGCAGGTTGCCAAGGACGCCGGCATTGAGGTCAAGTGAATAGGCAGAGAACAGGAGCGCGGGCATGAGCCGCATCTTCGGCGCGGTGCGCCAGAACGGATATGTGGTGCGGGACATCCACGCCGCGATGAAGCACTGGATCGAGGTGATGGGCGTCGGCCCCTGGTACTACATGGACCGCGTCAAGACCGACTGGTTTCGTCACCGCGGCGAGGACTCCGCCGTGGAGATGAGCATCGCGCTGGCCAATTCCGGCGACCTCCAGATCGAGCTGATCCAGCAGCGCAACGACGCGCCCTCGCTGTACAAGGAGTTTCTTACTGCCGGGCACGAAGGCCTCCAGCACATGTCCTACTGGAGCCACGACTATCAGGCCCTCTACGACAAGGCGATCGGGCTCGGCTACAGGATCGGCCATGAGGGCCAGATCGGCGGCGACAAGGGACGCTTTGCCTATTTCGACACGCAGGACCATCCGGGCACGGTGATCGAGATCTCGGACATCAGCGGCACCAAGGGGCCGTTCTTCGAGAAGGTCCGGCAAGCCGCGATGAGCTGGGACGGCACGCGGCCGATCCGCGAGGTCGGTGGCGGGAAATCGTAGGATCGGTCGCCGGCTGGGCAGGCGCATTGGCCGGCAAACCATGGTAAACTTGGTGTGTCCGCACCTTCAGCGAGGCAATCATGTCCGACACTGACAAGGTTTTCGCCGGCTCGATTCCGAAAATCTACGACGAGTATCTGGTCCCGATGATCTTCTCCGTCTATGCGGAGGACATCGCAAGACGCATCGCCGCCCGCTCGCCTTCCGTGCTGCTCGAGATCGCCGCGGGCACAGGCGCAGTGACGCGCGCCGTGGCGGCGGCGCTGCCGCGCGGCATCCGTTACGTTGCAACCGACCTCAACGAGCCCATGCTCGCGGTCGCTGCGCAGCGTCAGGCGGACGATGACCGCATCAGCTGGCGCCAGGCGGATGCATCGGCCCTGCCCTTCGGTGATGCCGAGTTCGACGTGGTCTGCTGCCAGTTCGGCGCGATGTTCTTTCCGGACCGCGTGAAGGCTTACGGAGAAGTGAAGCGGGTCCTGAGACCGGACGGCACGTTCGTGTTCAACGTCTGGGATCGGATCGAGGACAATGTGCTGACGCATGAAGCGACGGTCGCGCTCGGCAAATTGTTTCCCGACGACCCGCCGCGCTTCATGGTCCGCACGCCCCACGGCTATCACGACAAGGCCATCATCAGAACCGACCTCGAACGAGCCGGCTTCCGCGACATCTCGATCGAGACGCGATCTGAAACAAGCCGCGCGCCATCGCCCGAATATGTCGCGCTCGCCCTTTGCCAGGGCACGCCGCTGCGCAGCGAGATCGAGGCGAGGGATGCCAGTAAGCTTCAGGCCGCGACCGACATCGTCGCCGAGACGATCCGGACGCGTCATGGCGCCAGCCCGGTCGAGGGCAAGATTCAGGCTGTGGTGATCGAAGCCCGGCCGTAGCTGCAGGCCGCGGCCGAGCTGCCGTCCTGTCTACCACCAGCTCCGCTGCATCGGCTCCGTCGACTGATAATATTGGTACTGGCCGCGCTGCCGGCGCGGATTGGCCGGCTGTACGTAGGGGTCACGCTGGTAGAAGAAGCCGAAACCGTTACCGCCATTGTCCCAGCCGTCATCGCTGGCGATCATGGCAGGTGCGGTCGGCTTGCGCGTGATGAAGCCGCCTTGCGGCTGGTCGCTTAACACCGCGACGAATTCGGTCCGGTAATTGGTCTCGGCGCTCAGCGGCTCGTCCGAGATGATGATCGAGGAGCGCGGCAACGCGGTCGGCCCGATGCGATCCCAGACGTCCTGCGGGATGGTGATGCGGTCGAGCGCATTCCTCGCCTCGTCGCCGTTTTCGATCGTGACCACGCTCCAGCGCAGGCCCGTAGCGGACTTCGCCATCGCCGTGAAGATATGCGTGCCGATCGGCTGCTCGGGATTGCGGATCGTGACGGGGACTTCGATGCTGGTGTCGAACACTTCGCCGCCGCCATCGGGTGCTGGCTTATGCGTGTTTCGCCGCACGTAGAGCTTCTGCGTCGAGCGGCTGATGTAGACCGAGACCGGCTCACCCGCGAGCTTTGCGTCGGTCGCTGCCTTCACGGCGTCGGCCTTCCTGGCCGCGGTGGCCTTCGCGGCCTCCTTCGTCACGGCCACGGCATCGCGCTTCGGCTGCGCGGCGGCCTTGGCGGCGTCGAGCTGCGTCGCCGCGTCGGCGGCCTTGGTCGCCGCCTTCTGCTTCAACTCCTCGGCCTTGGCGCGGGCCTGATCGTTCTTGGCGTTCGCGAGCGTCTTGTCGGCGAAGGCGAGCTCGGCGTCAGCGCGGGCCTTCTGCTGTTCCAGCTTGCGCAGCGCGGCAGGGAGCGAGGCAGCTTCTTTCGCGGCGGCGGAAGCGGCCTTCTTGGCCTCGTCGGCAGCCCTTGTGGCCTCGTCGGCTTCGGCGGAGAGCTTGTCGGCCTGCCTGGGCGCTGCCGCGATCGCTTCCGGCTTCGGTACGAACAGCGAGGGGTGAGAGATATCGGTCGGGACCGTATCATGGGGCGAGATGATCACCCGCATCCCGATATACGTCTTGTCGAACAGGTTCTCGGCGAAGCCGAACGGCATGCGCACGCAGCCGTGCGAGGCGGCATAGCCGGGCAGCGGTCCGCCATGCAGCGCGATGCCGTTCCAGGTGATGCGCTGCATGTTCGGCATCCAGGCATCGTCATACATGGTCGAGCGGTGGTCCTTGTCCTTCTCGACGACGGCGAAGACGCCGGCCGGCGTCTCGCGTCCCGTGGTGCCGGTCGACACCGGCGCGCGCAGGATCCAGCCATCGGCATCGTAGAACGTGACCTGCTGGCTCTTGATCGACACGATCGCCATGATGGGATCGCCGGCCTGGCGCTGCGCCACCGCCTCGGCCGGCTGGCGCGCCTGCTTGGCCGCGCTCGCCGGCGCGACCGCCGCCAGGACCGCCATTGCCGCCAATGTCACGATTCCGGGAGGCACCCGACGCCGCATCGCCTTGGTGGGTTGCGCCGTCGTCAGTCGGTTTTTCATGCCATCCTCGGTCGAAATGCCGGCCCGCTCGTGCCGATCATGTATCAGATTGCGGTCATTCAATTAAGAAATCGCAGCCGCCATACGTTCCGTCTGTGGCGATATTCGGCCCGGTCCGGCGACAAATCCCTCATATACGACGGCCCGAGCCGGCGGAAGGTCGGTTGCAGCCCGGGGATGGTCCGAACCTGGTGGCAGTCACTGCGGCAGAATGTCCGGCTGTGCCGGCGAGGACACGCCCGTCAGACGCCCAGAGCCTTACGGTTGAAGCCTCGCAGGAAGCGCAGCGACAGCGTCCGGACATTGGCGACGTTCAGCAGCCAGGCCGCCGCGACATAGGCAAGGCCGCCGGCGAGGCTGACGATGAGGAGCGAGACGAAGCCGGTGCCGCCCGCTTGCGACCGCGCAGCCAGGATCGCAGCCGCCATCGCCGCAGCGGAGGCCGCAATACCGGCGAGGCGGCCGAGGTCGAACGGGACCGGGTGGGCGCGATGCATCAGAACGACGGCGACGACGAAACCGAGCACCTCGGTCGCAAGCGTCGCAAGCGCAGCGCCGTAGATGCCGTAGCCGGCGACCAGCGCGAACATCAAGACCACGCTGACCACCAGCGTGAGAAAAGATTGCGCCGCCAGCATGAAGGGCCGCTCGGCGAGCTGGAAGCTGATCTGCACGTAGAACTGATTGGCGATACCGAAGAAGCGGGCAAGCACCAGGGTCGGCAGCAGCGCCGACACGCCGGCGCGGAAGTCGACGCCGACGAGCGTGCCGGCGACCTGATCCGCTGCAAGCGCGAGCCAGATCGCAACGGGGGTGACGACGACGAGCAGCAGCTCGAGGCTCTCGGTCAGCCGCTCCCGCGTCGTCTCCTTGTTATTTTCGGACAACGACCGGAACACCAGTGGCACGGTGGCCGCGGCGACGCTGGATGCGATCATGACCATGAACTGGCGCGGCAGGTCGGCGGCAACGCCGAAGATGCCGGCAGCATCCTTGCCGAGCAGATAGGCGACAATCAGCCGGTCGCAGGCCGAATAGACCGCAACGGACAATCCGGCGAGCGTCAGCGGCAGGCCGTAGCGGGCCAGCTGCATGAACTGGCTGCGCTGGAAGCGGGCAATCTTCGTGCGGTCGCCGACCAGGTTCAGGATGATGCCGGTGAGCGACCCCAGCCCGAACGCGGCAAGCAGCCCCAATCCACCCCAGCCGAGCCAGATGCCGAGGAGGCCGAAGCCGACGCTCGACACGCTGCGCACGATCGAGATCGCGGCAAACCGGTAGGGTCGCAACTTGGCGCGTTCGAACTCCTGGCCGACATCGACCGCATTGGCCATGATCGCGACGAACATGCTGGCAAGCAGCAGCTCGACACTGAGGTCGCTGCGGAACAGGAAGACCAGCGGGGTCGTGGCGCAGAGCACCGCGACGGTGAGCCCGAAAGCCACCATCGCCGTGCCGCGAAAATCCACCTCCGCCGACATCGCCTGATAACGCGACACCGACAGCTTGATCCAGGCGAAGAAGATCGCGCCCAGAATGCCGGCGAGGCTGATGCCCACGACATAGACGCCGTACTCCGCCGGCGTCAGCAGCCGCGTATAGGCCGTGACCGCGAAGAAGCCCACCGCCGCAGGCAGGATGTAGGCGACGAGATAAATCGAGAAATGGCGGTTCAGCATGCGAGCACGGGACCGGCAGCGGTCTTGCGAGTGTGGCGGCCCTTCATCAATGGGGCCTTGAATGGGGCCTTAAATGGGGCCTTGGCGGGGCAAACGAATGCGCCGCAGCATCGCTCAAGAGTGTCACATAAGTCTGCAGATCGGGCGGCGAATGAAGCCTTGGAGCCGCTTTCGCGCGTTAGCGTTAAATTTGCCCTTCCTCGAATGGCAAGGCGCGATCACGAAAAGGAACCGACTTCCAAGCGGCAGAGGTTAACCCAACAAGGCGAAACCCCGGCGTCGCGAGGCGCCGCTTGGTACGATGGTGCATTGGTTCGAAAAGGACGGCCGTGACCAGGCTCGACAGACGCGAATTTCTCCTCGGCAGCGCCGCAGCCCTCGCGGCAGGCGCATCCGCGTCGGCCGCACCGGCGTCGAAACTGGCGCAGCGCCATCAGGGGTTTGGCGCAGCGGCCACGCTCTGGGACCTGCAAGCCGATCCCAGGCTCGGCGAAGCCATCAGCACCTATTGCACCCAGGTCGTCCCGGTGCTCGAGCTGAAATGGCCGATGCTGCGGCCGAATGCGCACACGTTCAATTTCGAGCGCGCCGATGCGATCCTGGATTTCGCGCGGGACAACGATCTGACGATGCGCGGCCACGCGCTCGCCTGGTATCACGACATTCCGGACTGGGCCAAGCAGATCAAGGACACCCGCGGCGTCGAGCGCGCCTATGTCGACCACATCGGCACCGTCGTCTCCTACTACAAGGACAAGCTGACGTCGTGGGACGTCGTCAACGAGCCGATCCCGGACAATCCCCGCAGTCCAAAAGACCGGCGAGACACGTTCTGGACGCAGCATCTGGGCCAGAGCTGGATTCCGCTGGCATTCCGCACGGCGGCTGCGGCCGATCCCTTCGTCAAGCTCGCGATCAACGAATATGACATCGAGTCGGCCAAGGACTCCTTCATTGCCAAGCGCGCGGCTTATCGCCATCTGATCATGGACCTGCTCGACCAGGGTGTTCCGCTGCACGCCGTCGGACTGCAATCGCATCTGCATGCCGAGCTTGAGATCGACACCCATGGGCTCGCCGAGTTCGTCACCGAGCTGCGCTCGTGGGGACTTGAGGTGTACGTCACCGAGCTCGACGTCGACGACCAGAAGCTGACGGGCAATCCGGCGGAGCGCGACGCCATCGTCGCCAAACGCGTCGACGATCTCCTCACCGCCATCTCGACCAGCGGCCCGGTGCGTTCGATCCTGACCTGGGGCCTCTCGGATCGCTACAGCTGGATCAACGGCACCTTCGCCCGCGCGGACAAGCAGCCGAACCGGCCGCTGCCGCTCGACGGCGAGTTCAAGCCAAAGCCGTTCATGGACGTAATCAGCAAGTTCACGAAGGACGTTTGAACGCGCGAGCTTAGCTGCGCGTCTTCACCTCGAACTCGGCCGCGTCTCCCATATCTTCGGGCGACAGGCTCGGAGCGCGACGGTCGCGCGAACTGAGGCGGAACACGTCGCGGATGTCCTCGACCGAGGTCGACGAATAGGACTGGATGCAGAGCGCGACCTGCTCGGGCGAAGCGGCACGCATCAGCGCTTCGATAGCCGGGCGGTCGAGCGGCGTATCGTCCCAATGCGAGACCGCGATGCTGTCTTCGGTGACCCGATGGGCGGCAAGATGCGCGGGCGAGTTCGCGACAAAGTGGCCGTACATCAGATATTCCGAGAACTTCTTCTTCCGGCACAGCGCCAGAACCCAGTTCAAGCCGGTCGCCGACTTGATGGCGGCGGTCATCGCGCGGGCAGTGTCCTTGTCCCAGACCAGCGCGTTACCGACATAATCGTCGGCGGGAAAGGAGCGGTCCTTGATACCGAGAAGCTGATCGACGGTGCGCAGCCACAGCCCATGCAACGGGTGGTCAGCGCCGATGTCCTTCGGCGTGACGAACAGCGGCGTCTTCTCAGCCCCGGCATATTGGCCGACGTCGAATTCGCGGAAGAACAGATTGTCCGAATCCAGGATGCAGACGCGCTGCTCGGGCGCATTGAGGACGCCGGCGATCTTCAGGATCTGCTGGATGTGCCAGCCGTGCACCGGCGAGGACAGCAGCGACAGCCAGACGCGGCGCTTGCTGATGAACTGAAGCGCCGGCGGCAGCGCGAACAGCCATTTCGGCAAATAGCGCGAGGCCGGAACGATGACGCGCTTGTCGGAGGCGAACCGCGCGAACAGCGGCACGTCTTCATCGTTAACGAGAACATAATGCCGCGTGTATCCCGTGAGCCAGGTGTCGATGCTCTCGCTGAGCAGCGAAAAGCGTTCGATATCCTTGGCATAGCTGGCGGTCAGCAGGGCAACGGAATGCATGGAGCGCGCTCAAATGGCCATCAGGCCGTACTCATAGCGGCGTCGGGGTGCGTTGGATACTTCCATTCGCAATCAAGGTAAAATGAAACGAAGCGTTAGCCATCCGACGGCAGTCCCTGCTCGATCCCGCGAAAGCGCAGCGGCGCCAGAGCTGAGGCTCGCTGCCACCAGTCGGCGACGCGGTCGTCGAGCGCGGTCGTGCCGCGGCCGTGGCCGGGATAGATCCGGATCTGCTGCACCGCCTCGGCTTCGAACCCCTTGCCCTTGCGCGTGATCTTGAGGGCGGCGCCTTCACGGTCCCGCTGGGTCAGCGGCACCAACAGGCGGCCGCGCGGCCGAAGCGCCTCGAGCCAGAGCGGATGCGGATGCGAGAACCCGGCGTGGATGATGATCACGTCAGCGGGCTCGCGGATCTCCTCACATCCATCGCCATGGACCACCTCGACGTTATGATAAGTCTGAAGGAAACTTGCAGCGCGGCGCGCCAGACGCTCGTCGCATTCGATGGCGATCACCCTGCCCTTCGGTCCCACGATCTTCGACAACACCGCCGAGAAATAACCGAGCCCGCAGCCGATCTGGACCACGCGGTCCTTCTCCTTGATGTCGAGCAAATCGATGAAATGCGCCCACAGGCTCGGCAGCCCCGTGTCGAGCTTGCGGCGCGCGTCGATTGCGACCAGGACATTGTCATAGAGATGAACGGGATCGCCATCTGGTGTCAGCCGATAGCTGCGCGCCGCTTCGCTCTTGATCCGCCAGGGCCCTCTCGGCAGAAAGTCTTCGCGCGGGATGGCGGCGAGCGCTTCGAGCACGCGCTTTGAGGCAATCCGCTCGCGCTTTGCAATCCTCTCCACATAGCGCGCACGCGCGGCGGCAAGATCGCTCATGTCAGGGGTCGGCGCGTTCGCGGACCGGCGCGTCCGCACCGAGCTCGTTGACGAGCTGCACCGCCTGCTTCAGGTCCGGCGTGTAAAAACCCTCGCTGAACTTGCCGACAACGGGCACGAGCAGCAGACTCGCCTGCTCGCGTCTGCCGGCTTGTTGCGACAGGCGCGCGAGGCTGACGGCGGAGCGAAGCTCCCAGGACAGCGCGCCCTGCTTGCGCGCGGTCTCCAGCGCCAGCGCGAACAGATCGCCGGCCTCCTGCGCCGAGGCCGGGTCGCCGTCCGACAGCGTGATCTCGCCTTGCAGGCGATAGACTTCGGCAAGATAGGAGTGATCGCCGGTCCGCCGCGCGGTTGCGAGCGCACCGTCGAGCGCGCGCAAGGCGGCCTCGCGCATCCCGACCTTGGCGTAGGCTTCCGCAAGCAGGCAGCGGAACCAGCAACCGGCGAGCCAGGAATCCATCGCCTCGTACTCGTCGAGGCCGAAGCGCATCTGGCTGAGGCCTTCATCGGCCTCGCCGAGTTGCGCCAGCGCCCAGCCGCGCAGGATCGCCGCCTGCTGCTTCCAATGCAGGAAATTATGTTCGGTGGCGATGATCATGGCGCGGTTGGCATGGTCGCGCGTGCCCTCGACGTCGCGCAAATGCTGGCAGAGATACGCACCGAACACGAGCGCGAAGGCGAGCGTGAAGGGATGACGGATCTTCTCGGCATTCGCGATCGCCTGCTCGCTGTGCTGGCGCGCCGCGTCGGGCCGGCCGAGGAACCACAGGAGGTAGCCGAGATAGGACAGCGAGACGACGCCGGGATCGGTGCCGTGCCGCTCCATCAGATCGGAGTGCAGATCGGGGCTGTAGAGATTGATGCAGCGGTGCAGATGATGCTGGGAAGCTGCAAAACGGCCGCGATAGAGCATGGTCATCGCGATCGAGCGGTGCGCCTCGATCAGATAGCCGGTCTGCTGCGCCGGCTGCGTCCGCTCGTTGAGCCGCTCGCGCTTGGCGAACTTCAACAGCTCGACGCTGAGATCGTGCGCGCGGGTGAGATCGGCGCGGATGAAATGGCAGACCCAGAGGCCGCGGGTGGCGGCAAAGATCTTTTCGTCGTCGTCGAGCTGCTGGCCGAGCTCGAGCGCGCGGATGTAGTTCTCCTCGACCTCCTGGACCGCGTAGCCCTTGGCGGCGATCAGCGCGTTGCCGAGTGCGATGCGCAGCTCGAGCTCCATCTCGTCGGCGCCCTGCATCCGCGCATTGGCCTGCACGACGCTGAGACCGCGGCGCAGATGGCCGATCGCCTCCAGATTGGCACCGCTCTTGGCCGCCTGCTTGCCGGCCTTGAGCCAGAAGCTCGCGGCGCCCTCGCTCTGGCCGGATTCGGTCATGTGATGGGCGAGCAGCTCCGGTTCACGCTCGGTCTTCTCCGGATACATCTCGGCAAGCACCTGGGCGATCCGCGAATGCAGCTTGCGCCGCTCGCTGTGCAGCAGGCTCGCATGCGCGGCGTTCTGGATCATGACGTGCTTGAAGGAATAGAGCGCGTCGGGCGGTAGACCGCGCCGCATGATCAGCCCGGCCTGCTCCAGATGATTGAGCGCGGCCTCGATCTGCTCCGCCGGCGTGTTGGCGACCGCATGCAGCGTCTCGTAGGAAAACTCGCGGCCGATGGTGGCGCCGATCTGCGCGATCCGCTTGAACGGCCCCATCCGGTCCAGCCGCGCCATCAGCGAGTCGGTCAGGGTTGCCGGGATCGCGAGCTGCCGCCACGGGCCCGACAGCACGTAGCGCCCATGCCGCTCGGTCAGCAGGTTGGATTCGAGGACCGTCTTGGTCAGCTCCTCCAGGAACAGCGGCACGCCGTCGGTCTTGACGATAATCTCCTCGACGACCTCCTTGGGCAGCTCTCTGCCGGCGACGCGCTCCACCAGCGTGGTGCGCAACTGCCGGCTCAGGCGGTTCAGCACCAGCGTCGTGATGTGCGAATGCGCGTTCCAGCTCGGCTGGAATTCGGACCGCGCTGTGATGATGGCCAGGATCGGCCGGTTCTGCACCCGGTCGACTAGGAGGTCGATCACCTCGCGGGAGGTCGGGTCGATCCAATGCAGATCCTCGAACGCGATCACCAGCGGCATCTCGCGCGCAAGGCCGAGGAAATGATTGACCAGCGCCTGGACGGTCGCATCCTTCTGCTGCTGCGGCGACAGCTCGAGCCGCGGATAGCGGTCGCCGGTCGGTATCGACAACAGCGCGGCAAACAGCGGCGTGACCTGCTCGATGTCGCCATGAGCGGCGGCGATCGCGCTCTCCAGGCTCGCCAGCGACAGCGCGGACGCATCCTCGCGGTCGAGGCCAAGGGAGAATTTGAGCTGCTCGGCGAACGGATAGAACGCGGTGGACGTGTAATAGGGCGAGCACTGGAACGAGACCTGGCCATGCCGGTCGCCCGATATCCGCTCGAAGATCTCCTGGATGATGCGCGACTTGCCGATGCCGGGCTCGCCGAACTTGACCACGACCTGGCCGTCACCATCCTTGGCCTGCTCCCAGCGGCCCATCAACAGCGCGATCTCCTCCTCACGGTTGACGAGCGGCGTCAGTCGCGTGCCCATGGCGGCGGCGAATCGGGTCTCCACCCTCGAGGCACGCACCACGTGCCAGGCCTGCGTCTTCTCGGATATCCCCTTCAAGGCGTGGACCCCGAGATTGCGGTAGTCGAACTTCCCCTTCAGCAGCGACTGGGTCGACGAGGAAATCACCACGCCATTGGGCGGCGCGAGGCCCTGCAGGCGCGCGGCGAGATTGACGGTTTCTCCGACCGCGGAGTCGCGCTCTTCGGTGCCCTGTCCGACGAGGTCGCCGACCACGACGAGGCCGGTCGCGATCCCGATGCGGACGGCGGGTGCGTGGCTGAGCCCACCACGCAGCTCGGTCGCGCGTGCGGTCGACAGCAGTCGCACGATCTCGAGCCCGGCGCGCACCGCGCGCTCGGCATCGTCCTCATGCGCGGTCGGATAGCCGAAATAGACGAGGATACCATCGCCGACGAAACGGGCGGCAAAGCCTTCGTAATGCTTGACCACGCGGACGCAGGTTTCGCGGAAGCTCGCGATCATGTCGCGGACGTCTTCCGGATCGAACTGCACGGAGAGCGAGGTGGAATCCACCATGTCACAGAACATGGTGGTGAGCTGACGCCGTTCAGCGCCGACCTCTGTGCGCGTTGGCGGCACCATTGTCGCGGGCGCCTCGGCCGTTTCCGCCTGGAACAGCGCCGCCATCGCCCGCTGCAGCCGCTTGCGATCACCGAGCGGCAATCCGAGCTCGACCAGATCGGATTCGGTCAGGTCACCCATGACGTCGAGATCGAGACGGTGCTGTACGAAGAGATCGGTGTAATGGCCGAGGCCGACGCCCTCGAGCCAGCGCTTCAGCCCGCCTTCCCTTCCGATGTCCGGCCCATTCTCCAGCATGGTGATTTCTGCCCGACCATAATTCCGTCGAAGGGCTTAGGGCCCCTCAACCACAGATTTTGGGGCCAAAACTTCACCTCAGACTGGACGCGTTCCCTGACTTCTTGGAAGAATAGCTCAACCGGATCAAAAGGGAACGGAATTGTCGGACGTCACACTCCCAGCGCCGGAGGAATCAAGCGGCACGGCTGCTGAAACGAAGACATTCGCCCACATCGGCGGCGTTCTCGATTTCTACGCCCGCAAGACGCCGGCGGCGCCGGCCCTCCTCGCCCCGGGTCGGCCCGTCCTCAACTACGGCGCGCTTGGCGAGGTGACGCAGGATCTCATCCGCACGCTGCGCCGGCTCGGCATCACCCCTGCCGACCGGATTGCGGTTGCATTGCCGCGCGGCGCCGACAGCGCGCTGGCGCTGATCGCGGTTGCCTCGAGCGGCGCCTGCGTCCCCGTCAATCCCGATCTGACCGCGGACGAGCTGCAACGCTATTTCAGCGAACTGAAGCTGACCGCGCTCGTGACCCGGGCCGACATGAACTCGGCGAGCCGCGACGTCGCCAAGGCGCTGGATATCGCGGTGATCGATTTCGTGCCGGGACCGCAAGACGATCTGGGCGGCTGCAAATTCATCGGTCCGACGGTCGGGCCGGCGGCGGCCGGGGGCGCCTCGCGCGGCGACGACGATGCGTTCATCCTGTTGACGTCGGGCACGGCGGCGCGGCCGAAGATGGTGCCGCTGACGCATCGCAATGTATGCCTGTCCGCCGCCAATGCCGGCCGCGTGCTGTCGCTCACCTCCCACGATCGCCTGCTCAACGTCCTGCCGCTGTTTCACGCCCATGGCTTGATCTCCGGCCTTCTGACGGCGTTGGCCGCAGGCTCCAGCGTGATCTGCACCGACGGCTTCGATGCACTGTCCTTCTTCGGCTGGATGCGGGAGCTGCAACCGACCTGGTACACGGCCGTGCCGACCATCCATCGCGCGCTGCTGACGGCGGCGGAATCCGACCCGCACCGCGCCCGCTCGTCGTCGCTGCGCGTGATCCGCTCGGCCTCGGCCTCGCTCGCGCCGACGATCCTCGAAGGGCTGGAGGCGACGTTCGGCGTTCCCGTGCTCGAGACCTACGGCATGACCGAAGCGGCCTCGCAGATCGCGGCCAATCCGTTCGAGCTGCGCAAGGTCGGATCGGTCGGGCGCGCCGCCGGCCCCGAGATCGCCATCATGGACGAGACTGGCCGCGCGCTTGCGAGCGGCGCGCGTGGCGAGATCATGCTGCGCGGACCGAACATGAGCCGCGGCTACTACAACGACGAGGCGGCGACACAGGCCGCATTCCGCAACGGCTGGTTCCGGACCGGCGATCTCGGCTATCTCGACGCTGACGGCTATCTCTTCATCGTCGGCCGCATCAAGGACGTCATCAACCGCGGCGGACAGAAGATCTCACCGCTGGAGGTGGAAGAGGTCCTGCTCAGCCATCCGGCGGTGCTGGAGGCCGGCGTGTTCGCCGTCCCGCACGAAAAGCTCGGCGAAAACGTCGCCGCCGTTGTGGTGCTGCGGCCGGATGCCGAGGCGACCTCGGATAAGCTGCGCCAGTTCGCGCGAAAGCGGCTCGCAGCCTACAAGGTGCCGAGCCTGATCCGCAGCGTGGCAGCCTTGCCGAAAGGCGGCAGCGGCAAGGTCAAGCGCAACGCGCTGGCCGAGCTGATCGCCAAGGAGGACTCCGATGGGACGCGGCTGCCGCGCACCGCGCTGGAGACCCAGCTCGCCGCGATCTGGGCTGCTCTCTTGGAGCTGCCGCAGGTCGGAATCGATCAGGACGTCTTCGCGCTCGGCGCGGACTCGCTCGCAGTGACGCAGATGCGCTCGCGTCTGCGCGAACGCTTCAACATCGACTTCTCGTTCGAGGACATCTTCGATTGCGCCACGGTCGCCGCGCTCGCAGCCCGGATCGACACCGCCGCAGGCCGGCGTGGGGCGGCACTACCGGCCTGGCGGCAGGCGACGGAAGCAGACGCGCCGCTCTCGTTCCAGCAGCAGCGGATGTACGTGCTCTCGCGGCTCGATCCGACCCGCTACAATTACAACGTCGTCGAAGTCGCCGTGCTCAAAGGCCAGATCGACGTCGCCGCACTTCAGGCAAGCCTTGCGGCGATCTGCGCGCGCCACGAGGTGCTGCGCTCGGTCGTCGTCGAGCGGCATGGCGAGCCGGCGCAGCTCGTGCTGCAATCGCCGCCGCGGTTCGAGCGGATTAAGCTCAAGCCCTGTCCTGCCGACAAGCGGGCCGCACTGATCAGGCGCGAGGCGCTCAAGCTCGCGCAATATCCGTTCGACCTGGCGCGCGAGCCGCCGCTGAAGGTCACCCTGCTGTCGTTCGATAAGACTAGCCATGCGCTGGTGGTCAATGTCCATCACCTCGTCACCGACGGCTGGTCGCAACGCCTGTTCTGGGAGGAGCTTGCCGCCCGCTATGCCGCCGCACACAAGAAGAGCGTGGCGGCATTGCCTTTGCCCGCTTTCCAATATCGCGACTTCGCGCTCTGGCAGCAGAGCTGGGCGCAGACGCCGGCAGCCAAGGACCAGCTCGACTATTGGCGAGGCCAGCTCGACGGCGTCACCACGCTGCCGCTTCGGACCGACCGGCCAAGGCCCGAGGTCTGGAGCGGTCACGGCGCTCGCCACTATTTCGAGTTCTCCAAGGCTCTCTCGGGCGATGTCCGCGCATTGAGCCAGGATCAGGGCGTCACGCCCTTCATGACGCTGCTCGCGGTCTTCCAGTGCCTGCTGTTCCGCCACACCGGGCATGAGGACGTCGCGACGGGATCGCTGATTGCCAATCGCAACCAGATCGAGAGCGAGCGCCTGATCGGGCTGTTTGCCAACACCCTGATCCTGCGCAACGATTTTGGCGGCGACCCGAGCTTCAGCGAGATGCTGCGGCGGGTCCGGCAGGTCACGCTCGATGCCTACCGCAACCAGGACCTTGCGATCGAGGAGGTGTTGCGCGCATTGCAGATCGCACGCCGCAGTGACGGCAATCCGCTGTTCCGGATCATGTTCATCCTTCAGAATGCCTCGATCGAGGCGGCACGCTTTCCCGGCCTCTCGACGCGGCGGCTGGAGATCGATCCGAAAGTGGCGCGCTTCGACATCACGCTCGAGCTGGTCGAGGCCGACCGCCGCTTCACCGGCTTCTTCGAATACGCCACCGACCTGTTCGACGCCGCGACGATCGACGGCATGGCGGCACAGTTCAAGTCTCTGCTGAAGGCCGCCATCGCCAATCCGGAACAGCGCATCTCTCGCCTGCCGCTCCTCAACCAGGCCGAACGCCGGCAATTGCTGGCGACGGGCCGGGGCGTGCCGGCCAATTTCACCACCCGCGGCAATGTGAGCGAACGCTTCGACCGCCAGGCCAGGAGGACACCGAACGCCATCGCGGTGACGGACGGACACACCTGCCTGAGCTATCGCGAGCTGGCGCGCCGCAGCCGGTCGGTTGCGCGCTGGCTGGTGCGCGAAGGCGTCGGTGCCGAGAGCGTGGTGGCCTTGCTTGCGGATCGCGGCCCCGACCTGCTCGCCGCAATGATCGGCGTGCAGCGCGCGGGCGCGGCCTTTCTCAATCTCGATCCCGATCTTCCACCGGCGCGGCTCACGACCATTCTCGGATCGAGCTGCGCCCGCATGCTGCTGACCGGCCGCGCGCGGTCACCCATGGTCGGCGCGCTACTCGAACCGCTGGTCGAGCGCATCCCGGTGGCCGAACTCGAAGATACGATCGCCTCGGGATCGACCAAGCCGACCCGCGCCGTTCGGCGCGCAGCCTCCGGCCTCGCCTATCTCATCTATACGTCCGGCTCCTCGGGTTCGCCGAAGGGCGTCATGATCGAGCAGCGCGGGCTGTCGAACCATCTGGCCTCGCTGATTGCCGAGCTCGGCCTCTCCGCCAGAGACGTCATCGCGCAGTCCGCGCCGCAGAGCTTTGTCATCTCGGTCTGGCAGTTCCTGGCGGGGCCGATGGTCGGCGCGCGCGTGCATGTCTGCGACAATGCGATCGTGCAGGACCCGATCCTGCTGGCGCGGGAAATCGAGCGCGAAGGCGTCACGGTGCTCGAGATCGTCCCATCGCTTTTGCGCGTCATCGTCGAACGGATGAACGAGGCGCCGATCCAGCGCGCCTTTGCGAGATTGCGCCTCCTGATCTCGACCGGCGAGCCGCTGCCCGTCGAACTCTGCCGGGCCTGGTTCGGCCGCTGCCCGAAAGTACCGCTGATCAACGCCTATGGCGCGTCGGAATGTTCCGACGACGTCTCGCTGCACCGCCTGACCAAAGCGCCGGCGACCGCGACCAGCAACGTTCCGGTCGGCGCGCCGCTGCCGAACACCCAGCTCTACGTGCTCGACGCCAACCTCCAGCCGCAGCCGGTCGGCGTGACCGGCGAGCTCTGCATCGGCGGCGCCGGAATCGGCCGCGGCTATGTCAACGATCCCGCGCAGAGCCGGCAGCGCTTCCTGCCCGATCCGTTTTCGCGCCAGGCAGGCAGTCGGCTTTACCGCACCGGCGATCTTGCCCGCCGCCGTGCCGACGGGACGATCGACTGCCTCGGCCGCGCCGACCATCAGGTCAAGGTCCGCGGCTACCGTATCGAGCTCAAGGAGATCGAGAACGCGCTTGCCGACCATCCGGGCGTGCGGGCCGGCATCGTTGAGCCGCGCCACGAGGCGAGCGGCGACGTCAGGCTGATCGCCCATATCGTCGCAAAGCCCGACAGCCGGATCAGCGCCAGCGAGCTGCGCGAATTCCTGAAGAACCGATTGCCGGGCCACGCCATCCCGTCCGCATTCCTGTTCCTGGATCACGTACCGCTCAATGCCCATGGCAAGATCGACCGATCCGCACTGCTGGCGCCGACGCAGCACGAGGCGCCCGGACCGGACGCGCCCGTGCCGGCGCGGCGCTTTACTGAAAAGGTGCTGTCCGACATCTGGATCGACCTGCTCAAGGTGGACAGCATCGGCGTCGCTGACAATTTCTTCGACCTCGGTGGCCACTCGCTGCTGGCAGGCCAGGCGATGGCGCGCATCGCCCGCGCGCTCGGCGTGTCGCTGCCGATCAAGACCATCTTCGAGGCACCGACGATCGAGGGGCTTGCCCGGCGGGTCGACCAGGCCATGGCGGCGACGCCGCGCAAGCCTGTCGCAAGCGCGACAAGCCTGGCTGAAGCGAGCCTGACCGACAACGGCGGACCAACGCTCTCGATCGCGCAGGACCAGATGCTCCGGATCGAGCAGAACCTCCCGGGGTTGCCGCTGTTCAACCTGCCCTTCGCCTTCCGCCTGCAGGGTCCGCTTGATGCGGCCGCTCTGGCACAGGCGATCGAGGACGTCATGCGCCGGCACGAATCGCTGCGGACCGCGTTCGGCTGGAACGGTGAGGAGCCCGTCAGCCATATCGCCGCACCCGGCACCCTCGGCCGTGTCCTGACCATCGAGACGATCGGCGACGGTCACGCTCACAATAACAAGCGGCGCAAGGCCCTGGAGCTCCGGAAGATCGATCTTCTGATCCAACAGGAGACCTCTACGCCGATCGACACGACGCGCGCGCCGCTGCTCCGCGCCCGGCTGTTGCGGCTCCACGACGACGAGCACGTGCTGCTGCTGACGCTGCATCACGCCATTGTCGACGGATGGTCGATCGGCGTGCTGTTCGAGGAATTGTCGAGCCGCTATGCGGCGCTGGCCGGATATCCGTCGGCGCCGCTGCCGAGCCCGCCTCCGGCCTTTTCGGACGTCGCACGCTGGCAGCGCTGGTGGTGCGGCACGGATGCCGCCCGCCGGCAGGCGGCGGACTGGACGGAGAATTTGCGCGGCGCGATCCCTGTCTTCGACGGCGAATCAAGCCCGGGCGCGTCCACCGGGCATCATCCGGTCAATCTGGATCGTGAGCTGATCAGCCGGCTTACGGCGTTCGCCGGCCGGCACAATGGCACGCTGTTCATGTGCCTGCTCACCGGTCTGAAGGCCTTGCTGCTGGCCCGGACGGGTCGCACCGACATCTCTATCGCCACCGCCATGGCCAATCGCGCCCAGCCGGACACCGACCGAATCGTCGGCCCGTTCGAGAACACGGTGATTGTCCGCACCAAAATCACGCCGGAGCTGTCGTTCACGCAGGCGCTGGCGCGGGTACGCCAGAGCGTGCTCGACGCGCATGCGCGGCAGGAGCTGCCCTTCAACATCCTGGCCGACCATCTGGAACGGGAGGGGATCGATCCGGCCTCGCTGCTCCAGGTCTATTTCACCCTGCAAAATCCGCTGCGCCAGCCGCTCGATCTCCCGGATCTCGCGACAGGATCGATCGGCAACATTGCACGCGAAGGCCAGCCGGTGCTGCCGATCGACCAGACCTGGCTGTCGCTGATGCTCAAGGAGCGCCCGACCGGCATCACGGGCTCATGCAACTACAAGCACGAGCTGCTCGATGGCCGTCGCATCGGCGCGTGGATGGAGGATCTCGTTGCGCTGCTGGGGGCCGCCGTCGCCCAGCCCAACACGCCGCTCGACGGATTACTCGCGCGCAACGCGGCTTGAGCGAATGACATCACGGACGAATACGGGTTCACTCGTCAAAGCTGTGCATGACCAAGTTGCATCTTGATTATTTGGCGCCGTCGCGCAAGATTATTCCGGCGTTTTGATTTGGACGATTATTTTCAACCGGGGGAGTGTTATGGGTTTCATCAAATTTACCAAGGGCACCTCGTTGAGCGACAAGGACCGCAAGGCCCTCCAGAAGCTACTCGGTGCCGAGAAGAAGAAGCTCCAGTCCGCACTGAAGGACGTCGACGCCAGCCTTTCGGTGCTTGGCGGCTCGAAGAAAGCCAAGAAGAAGAAGAGGTAAGATTCGTCGGCCGGGACGCCGAACGAATCTCTAGGCCTCACTTTTCGGGGATGGGCCGCTCGCGTGTCGAGTTGGGGTCTCGCACAAGCTTGCGCCTGTAAACCGGCCTGCAAATCGACAAGAATTCGCCCGGGTGGACCGCTAGAAGCGGTCCGCTTGATTGATTCTTGCTCAGTTGTTTCTTCCGTCGGGACCGGGGATCTGGCCTCTGCCCGACGCAAAAGGCCCAATTGATGGCGGACGACAGAATTGAACTCTTTGTCGGACTGATCGAGTCCATCGACGCGCCGGGCGCGGTCGAGGCGTGCCGACGGCTGCTCTCGTTCGACGAACGCGTCCGGGCCGATCGCTTCATGTTCGAGCGGCATCGGCGGCAGTATATTTTCGCGCATGCGATGCTGCGCCTGGCGCTGTCGCAGATCGCCTCCAACGTCGCGCCGTCCGACTGGTCCTTTGCAGCCGGCCGCTATGGGCGGCCGTTTGTCGCAGCGCCCGCGACCTCGAGCGCGCTGCATTTCAGCCTGTCTCACGCCGACGGCTGCGTCGCCTGCGTCGTGTCGAGGCATGAGTCCGTCGGTGTCGACGTCGAAACCGTGTCGCGGCGGGTGGCGCCGCTGTCCACCGCGCTTCGCTTCTTTGCGCCGGAGGAGGTCGAAACGCTGCGCGCACTGCCGGAGCCGGCGGCGACCGAGCGCTTCTTCGACTATTGGACGCTCAAGGAAGCCTATCTGAAGGCCAGGGGCTTTGGGCTCAATCTGCCGCTCGACGCTTTCGCGATGCAGGTCTCGCGCGAGGCCATCGAGATCAGCTTCAAGCCCGATATCGCCGACGATCCCGACGGCTGGCGCTTCTCGCTGTGCTCGCCCTCGCCCTCGCATCGCCTCGCGATCGCCGACGGCTCCCGTGCGAACGGTGGCCTTCCCATCAGCCGCAATGCCTGGCCGCTCCAGGAAGCGGCTGAATGACGCCGCCGCGGCTGCGCGTCTTTCCCGCGATTTCGCGCAACCGCGACCCCCAGAAATATATCGGCGAGCTGATGCGGGTGGCGCAGTTCGCCGACCGCAACGGCTTCGAAGGCATTTTGCTGTTCGAAGGCAACGACGTGTTCGTCGAGCCCTGGGCCATGGCCCAGCACGTCATGGCGGAGACGACGCGATCTTCGCCGCTCATCGCCGTCAATCCGGTCTACATGCACCCGTTCACGGCGGCGAAATTCGTCTCGTCCCTGGCCCAGCTTCACGGCCGCAAGGTCTATCTCAACATGATCACGGGGACCGCGGTCAGCGACTTGCAGGGGCTCGGCGACGACCAATCGCATGCCGAGCGCTATATCAGGCTCGGCGAATTCGTGGAGCTGATGCGGCAGTTGCTGGCGAGCCCGCGGCCGGTGAATTTCGAGGGCAGCTTCTACCGTGCCCACCATCTGCAGCTTCGCCCGCACCTGCCGGCGGAGCTGATGCCCGAATTCCTGATTGCGGGGCAATCCGAGGCGGCCCAGCGCGTGGCGAAGGAGACAGGCTGCATCAAGATGCAGATGCTGCCGCCGGATCTCGATCGCGGCCTCCACTCGCCCGGCATGAATTTCGGCATCTTCGCCCGCGAGGGACGCGAGGAGGCGCGGCAGGCTGCGAAGCTACGTTTCCGCGACAACCCTGACGATCGCGAGCTGCTCGCGCTCACCGTGGAGAACACCGATTCCGTGTGGAAGCGGCACCTCTATGCCGGCCAGAGCGGCGATCTCGCGGACAATGGCTACTGGTTGCTGCCGTTCCTGACCTTCCAGGCTGACTGCCCCTATCTCGTCGGCAGCTACGAGGAGATCGGCGCGAAGCTGAAGGACTTTGCGGCCAAGGGTCTGACCATTGTTATGCTCGACATGGTCGCCGACGAGGCCGAGATGCAGCACGTCTGCAGGGCGCTGGCGGCGAGCGGGATGTTTTAGATCACTCTCGCCGTCATGGCCGGGCTTGTCCCGGCCATCTACGCCTTGCTCCACGCTCGAAGAACGTGGATGCCCGGGACAAGCCCGGGCATGACGACCAACGCTGGGAGAGGTGAAGATCCCTCACCTCGCCTCTTCAAATCCGGCCAGCACCGAGGTCAGGTTCGCGCCCAGAATATCCGAGAGATAACCGCCCTCCTGCACGAACACGGTCGGCAGGCCCATCCTGGCGATGGCCTGGCCGATGCGCCGGAAGCCGGGCGTGGTGACTGCCAATCCCTTGAGAGGATCGTGCTCGGAGGCATCCAGGCCGAGCGCGATCACGAGCGCGCCCGGGGCAAAGGACTCGATCGCCTTGCGCGCGACGTCCATCGCTTGGATGTAGCCGTCATCACCGGTGCCGATGGCGAGGGGAATGTTGAGATTGGTGCCGAGGCCGGGCCCCTCGCCGCGCTCGTGCGCATAGCCCCACACATAGGGATAGTAGGCGATGGGATCGGCGTGGATCGACACCGTGTAGACGTCGGGCCGGGCGTAGAAGATGCCTTGGGTGCCGTTGCCGTGATGGACGTCGACGTCGAGGATCACGACGCGCTCGTGCTTCTGCCGCAGATGCGCCGCGGCGATCGCGCTGTTGTTGAGAAAACAGAAGCCGCCGGCCATGTCGCGATAGGCGTGATGACCGGGCGGACGGCAGAGCGCATAGGTCGCATCTTCGCCGTCCATCACCATCTGCGCGGCGGTGACCGCAACATCCGTCGCGGCACAGGCCGCAGCCCAGGTGCCAGGACCGATCGGCGCCGCGGTGTCGGCGGTGTGCCAGCCGAGCTTGCCGACGATGTGGGTCGGATAGGTCGCAGCATGCCGCACCGGATGGATGTTGCCGATCATCTCCGGCCCGGAATCGCCGAGCGCGGTCCAGGCGTCCCAGGCTTCGCTCAGGAACGACAGATATTCCGGACTGTGAATGCGCGCGCGAGGGCCCTGTCCGAATGTGGTCGGCTCGACCAATTGATGCTTGCCGTCCTTCAACCCCTTGAGCAGGCGGTCGGCGCGCTCCGGCTGCTCAGTGGTGCGCTTGACGACACCGCGAACCAGGAAGAATTGCGGATCGTGGCTGCGGTGCAGTTCGGTATGGACGGCTTTCACTCAAACACTCCGTGGTCGCGTACTCGCAGATGTCTTGATCGCTGCGGCGGCCAGATGCAAGCAAGAAGAATGCCGTCTCGCCCTGCGGCGGAAGCAGATCGCCCTGGCCTCAGCAGCGTCCGCGCTGGAGGCAGTGCTCGCGACCCGGCTGATCGGTACGGAAGGACTCGATGAAGCCGCCCTGACGCTGGGTGACGAAGACGGTCTTGCCGTCGCTGCCGCCGAAGGCGAGGTTGGTCGGCTCCTTGGCCTTCAGCGCGATCTCCCGCTCGACCGCGCCGTTCGGCTTCATCAGCGCGATCGTGCCCTTGAGAATGCGCGCGACATAGAGCCGGCCGATGACGTCCGTGCGCAGTCCGTCGACGGTGTCGGGCTGAAATGCCTTGACGAGCTTTGCGCCGGTGAGCTCGTTGCCGTTGATCGCATAGGACCAGATCTGGCCGCTGCTGGATTCGCCGACATAGAGCGTCTTGCCGTCAGGGCTGAGATCGATGCCGTTGGTGGTGCCCATCGCGCGCGGCGCCGACATGATCTGTCCCTGCACCGTGCCGTCGGCGGCTTTCGCAATCCGCCAGATATGGCCTTCCCGGCCCTTCCAGTTCGGATCGGTCGCATAGATCGTGCCCTCGCGCGCGATCGTGATGTCGTTGGGCTGGTTCATCTCGTCGGAGTGAAACCAGACGGACGGCTCGGTCGCCCCCTTCGCAATCGTGAAGATGTTGTGCTTCTTGTAGTCGGCGATGAACATGGTGCCGCTCCGGTCGAAGCGGATGGCGTTGCCGACACTGCCATCGGGCAGCGCCGTGAACGGCTCCGACGCGGTGCCGCCGGCGGGCAGCCGGCCGATGGTGCCGGGCTTGCCGAGATTGACCACGAACAAATTGCCGTCGAGGTCAGCCGCGGGGCCCTCGATGCCGAAGGTGTATTCGCCGGGAGGCGTCACCTGCGCGCTCTCGAACAGCTTCGTCTGCGCTTGCGCGGATGCCGTCGCAACGGCGAGGAGGACGCTACTGCACAGGCACCAGAAATTCCTGCCGGATGTAATAGCCATCGCCGTCGGTGCACTCGCCATTCAAATAGGGATCGGCAGGCCGGAAGAATCGGCTGAAGCCGGGTTTGTCTACAGCGCTCCTTTGTGTCACGACAACGACCTTTCCGGCCGGTATTTCGCCGCATTCCTTGCTGGTTTTGCCGAAGAACTTGCGCTGCGGCGGGCCCGGCTTGATCCGCATCCGCGTACCCGGAACCATTGTCGCAACGAGCAGATCCGCTGTGTCCAGCAGACGTTTGTAGCCGGGCTCGGTCTTCGCCAGGCTCTCGCCGCCCGGCGGCATCAGCTTCTCCGCGCCGAGACCGCGGAGCCGCGTGCGCAGCTTGCCGGCGTCGGGATCGCCGGGATAGATCCAGCCGTCCTGCGAAAGCATGAAACGGAGCACCGCCGCGTCCTTCTCGGCCTCCGATTGGCCGCCCTTCAAACCGAAATCGGAATGGCAGCCGAGGCAATGCTTCTCCACGAGGCCTTTGCGCAACGTGGTCAGCCGGACGCTGTTCGGCGCATCCCTGGCGACGAAGGCCGCAAGCTGGTCGATCATCGCCTGGCTGTGCATGTCGCACGGCAGCGGTGGCGGCGGATCACCCGCGGCACGATCGATCCGGATCGCCGTCTGATTCTTGTCCTCGACCAGCCAGATCGCACCATCTTCCGCGACTGTCATGCCGACCGGCGCCCCTTGCGGCCGCGCGCCGTTGACGCGGTGCCAGCCTGCAATCAGCTCGTCGAACGGCGCGGCGGCGACCTCGCCGGCGTCGGTCTGAAAGCTGCGCACCGGATCGGCCGCGCAACTGACGTAGTAGCGCACCGGCGCCGGGGAAGGCTTGGGGAAACCGCGATCGTCGACATCGTAGACGAGGACGCGGCTGCCGGTCGGACGATAACCGTGGAGGCCGACCAGCAGCTTGCCCTCCAGCTCCGGAAATTTGCTGCCGTGATAATAAAGCATCGCGAGCGGCGCGCCGTGCGGCGGCATCAGCGAGAACGGCGGCTTGTAGAGGGCGTTGGCCGTGCAGAGCGACTTGTAGACCCCACCTTGCAGCAGGCTTCTGAATTCCGGGCTCGGCGTCGACAAATCGTAGCAATAGGGCCAGCCATAATGCCTGCCCTGCTCGATCGCGTTGATCTCCTCGTTCGGCTTGAAGATGTCGGGCAAGTCGCGGCTGTTCTCGCCCTGCAGGAAGGCGTAGCCGGCCTCGGGAAACTTCGGATGCAGCGCCAGCGCCATCGAATTGCGCAAGCCTCGCGCATAGACGGTGTGCGGCGGATCGGCATCGCCAGGCTTCAGCTCCGGGAAGACGCCACCCGTGGGCGGCGTGAACAGCCAGATCGCTGCCATCGCGGAAGCGCCCTCGGCCGCCGCGCAGGGCTTTGTGATCGGCGCCGGCGTGATGCAATCGTCGCTGTGCGAGCCGACATTGACGAATAGCCGCCCGTTCCTGTCGAAGACGAACTGCTTGAGCGGATGCGCGCTCTCCTCGAGCCTTGTCCCGTCGGGCAGCGTGATCCGGCGGCCCGGCATATGACGGATGATGGTCTCGACCGTGCCGCGCGGATTGTCGGCGAGCGGGTCGAACCGGAAGATGGTCTCGGCGGTCGAGGCGTAGAGCTTCCTGTCCGGGCCGATCGCGAGGCCGAACGGATATTCGATTCCCGCCAGAAGCTCCCTGAACCGTTGGCCCGGGAGCGCGCGCGGGTCGAGCAGCAGCAGCCGTCCGTCGGTGTGGCCCCAGCCGCCCATGTCGGCCACCACGAACAGCTCCCGGCCCGACACCTGGACAATCGCGCGCGGGAATTTCAGGCCATCCTCTTCGCTGGCGACGAGGCCGGCACAGTATCCGGCCTTCATGTCGATCTGGATCCTGGGAAAAGCGAGATCGCCATTGCCGCAGGTTTCCGCGCCGATCGCATAGCCGCTGCGGCGGAGCGGCTCCGATGACGCCGCCGAGATGAGCCCAAACAGGACCGCCAACACCCCCGCACACGCGCGCAGGCTTCGGCGTCCACGCCTGGATGTGAAGTAGCTCACGGCGTCTCCCCCCGACTTCCCGCGAAACAGCTGTTTCATGCCGTCCGAACGCCGTCCAGTCGAACATCACTCGCCTGTGATTAAACCTGTAACGACCTCTGAGCCGACCAATATCCGTAGATTCCCTTACCGGGCTCGACCCGAATGTTTCGCGAAGGCCTCGGGTGGTATCGATTTGCCATCCAAGTACTCCCGCCAGGAGGCGCATATGGTCCAGGTCTATTTTCACTGCTCCAACACCGAGGGCACGCTGATCGACCGCTACGGCGCCGCCGTCTCCAATCTCACGGAGGCGCGCGACCGTGCCTCCCAGATCATGAATTCGATGATCCAGACGCCCGGCGCTGAAGACTGGCGCGATTGGGTGATCCATGTCAGCGGCTCCGACGGCGAGGATCTGTTCGATCTTCCCTTCACCGCCATGCTCGGCAAGCCGCATTGAGGTGATGTCATGTTGCTCGCTTCACTGAGCCTGTTCCGCCAGCCCGTGAACTTCGTCGCCGCCAAATGGCAGACGCTGATCAGGGTCGCGGGCGACCCCTACCGCCCCGAGCTGCATTACATGCGCGGGCCGGGCCCCAAATGGCGCGCCAAGTATCAGGCCAGCCGGCTGAACCGCTCGCTCTGAGCGGCCTCGCCGCTTCCAATCTCCGTCTCTCCTTCGTCATGGCCGGGCTTGTCCCGGCCATTTTCGTTCTTGGATCACCTACGCGAGACGTGGATGGCCGGGACAAGCCCGGCCATGACGGCGTGGTGGATAGGACCCCACCTCACTTCCCGGTAAACCTCGCCTTGCGCTTCTCCACGAAGGCATTGCGCCCCTCGACGGCATCCGCGCTCTTGCGGACCACCGCCTGAAGCTCGATCTCGCGGCGGAACTGCGCCTCGTAGGTCGCATGCTCGCTCTCCTCCACGAGCAGGCGCGTTGCCACCAAAGCGCGTGTCGGGCCCTCCGCCAGACGGCGCGCCAGAATCAGCGCCTCGTCCATCAGCTTCGCGTCGTCCACGACCTGCCGCACCAGGCCGATCTCCTGGGCGCGTTCGGCCATCAGCGGCTCGTTCAGTAGCATCAGCTCAAGCGCGCGCTGGCGGCCGATCAGCCGCGGCAACAGCCAGGTCGAGCCGAGATCCGGCACCAGCGCGATGCGGCTGAACACCTGGATGAAGCTCGCCGACCGCGCCGCCACGATCATGTCGCCGGCCATCGCCAGGCTGAAGCCGCCGCCGGCCGCCACGCCATTGACGGCGACGACAACGGGCACGCGGCATTCGCGCAGCGCCTTGAAGGCGGGCCAGTAGAATCGCATGACGCCGGCTGCAAGATCCTCACCCAGCGCTTCCGACGCCTTCAAATTCTGTCCTGAGCAAAAACCGCGCCCCGCGCCGGTGAGGATCAGGGCTCGAATACCCTCGTCCTGCGCCATCTCGCCGATGGCGGCGGCGAGCGCGCCGAGCAGGTCCGGCGTCATCGCGTTCAGGCTCGCCGGCTCGTCGAGCGTCAGGATCCCGACCGCGCCATCCCGCGCCTGTTTCACACCAGCCATGTCGCGTCTCCCTTTGGATTTTCTCGTTGGTGGCAATGTGCCATCCTTCGCAACGCCCGCCAATGCTGAGCTTCCGCGCCAGCACAGCAACGCCAGAACAACAGAGATCAAGACGACATCATGCCTCATCAGTTCAGCCTCAACCAAGCCGTCCGCAAACCCGCCGTCACGTCCAAGGGCGGCATCGTCGCCTCGCAGTCGCGGCGGGCGGCCGAAGTGGGCGCGCAGGTGCTGGCGGCGGGCGGCGACTGCGTGGACGCGATCGTCGCAACCACCATGGCGCTGAACGTGCTGGAGCCCTGGAATAGCGGCATCGGCGGCGGCGGTGCGATGGTGCTCTACCGCGCCAAGGAAAATCGCTCTGAGGTGATCGACTACGGCATGTGCGCGCCGCAGAGCCTGCGCGTTGCCGACTATCCGCTCAGCGGCGAAGGCGCGGCCTCCGATCTCTTCCCCTGGCCGCGGGTGAAGGACGATCGCAACATCCACGGCCCCGGGTCGATCGCCGTGCCCGGCGTCGTCGCCGGGATGGAAGAGGCGCATCGCCGCTACGCCAGAATGCCGTGGAAGGATCTGGTCGCGCCGGCAGCCAGGCTCGCCGGTGAAGGCCTGCTGGTCGATTGGTGGACCACGGTGACGATCTCGGGCTCGGCCGCCGATCTCAGGCGCTATCCCGCCAGCGCGGCGGCGTTCCTGAAGGACGGGCTGCCGCCGAGCGCGCCATGGGGCATCAAGGCCGAGACGCGACTGCCGCAGGACACGCTGAAGGCGACGCTGTCGCATCTCGCCGAGGCCGGACCGCGCGATTTCTACCAGGGCGATCTCGCCAGGAGCATCGCTTCCGACATCAAGACCGATGGCGGTTCGCTGTCGGTCGAGGACCTCGCCGCCTTCCGCGCGCATCTGCGCGAACCGCTGGCGATCCCGTATCGCGGCGGCAAGGTGTATGCGACGCCTGAGCTCACGGCCGGGCCCACCATGGCGCACGCGCTACGCCTGTTGCAGCAGAGCTTGACGCCAGCAAGCGCGCCGGACGCGGCCGCCTATGTCGAATATGCCCTCGCTCTGCAGGCGGCCTTCCGCGAGCGGCTCAAGGACATGGGCGATGCCGACGGCAAACGCTCGCTCGGTGCCGAATATCTGGCGCCCGCCTGCACCACGCATTTCTCCGTGGTCGATCGACACGGCAACATCGCCGCGGTGACGCAGACGCTGCTCTCGTCCTTTGGCTCGAGATATGTGACGCCGCACACCGGCATCGCCATGAACAACGGCATCATGTGGTTCGATCCGACGCCGGGCACCACCAATTCACTCGCGCCCGGCAAGCGCTGCCTCTGCAACTACACGCCCGTCATTGCCGAGACCAGGGACGGCAAGCGGCTCGCGGTCGGCGCCTCAGGCGGCCGCCGCATCCTGCCGTCGGTGATGCAGCTCGTCTCCTTTGCGATGGACTTCGGCATGGACCTCGATGCCGCCATCCACCAGCCGCGCATCGACGCCAGCGAGGGCGCGGTGGTGATCGGCGATGCTCGTTTGCCGCCCGAGATACGCAACGCGCTGGCCGCGCGCTTCGACTATGAAGAAAGCCGGGTGCAGACGCTGCCGCAAAAATTCGCCTGCCCGAGCGCGGTGATGCGCGAGGGCGACACGAATTCCGGCGCGGTCGAGATCTTCCAGCCCTGGGCCGACGCGGTGGCCGAAGCCTGAGCGCATCGATCAATGCGGGATTGTGCCAGCGCGCGTTGAGCTCTCGCGCGATTGCGCATCTTCGCGAGCGTCACGACTCCTCCACATTCGCAGGGAACTTACCTACCGGCCGTTCGTTGATTGAACGGACAAGTGCGCTCGCCCCAGTGGAGGACATATGAAGAAACTTGCGCTCGCCGCGTCGCTGATCCTTGCAGCCGGCCTCACATTCAGCAGTCCTGCCCTGGCCAAGGGCGGGCATGGTGGCGGACATGGCGGCGGACATGGGCACGGCCATGGTCATGGCCATTCGATGGGTCATCATCACCACGGCTCGCCGCCCGGCTGGTCGCGTGGGCGCAAAGTCGGCTGGCGCGGTCACGGTTGCCCGCCCGGCCTGTGGAAGCAAGGCCGCTGCTGAAGCCCGATATCTGCCAATGATGCGAGGCGCCGCTCCTGACCGGGCGACGCCTTCTTCACATGCCGAGCCGGTCCCGTATGCGGCCCGTAATCACCGCGGTCGTTACCCCGACCGGCCAGAACGCGTGCATCGGGATCGGCTTGATTCCCGTGATGGGCATGTCGATCTCGGCCTTGGCGCCGCCGATCAGGCGGCGGGCAAGCTGCGCACCCATTGCGGTCGCGAGCGCGACGCCGCGGCCATTGCAGCCGAGCGAGATCAAAATGCCTTCGGCAGGCTCATGCACATGGGGATAGTGATCCCCGGTGATGGCGAGACGACTATTCCAGCCGTGCGTCCAGGCAACGCCTTTCAACTGCGGCCATAGCCGCTCGGCATAGCGCATGAGATAGGCGACGTCGTACGGCGACTTGATCCAGCGCATCGGGCCGCGGCCGCCCATCAAGAGGCGATTGTGCTGGTCGATGCGGTAATAGACGGTGATGTGACCGCTCTCGTACAGCACGGACCGCGTCGGCATGATCGCGCGGGCCACCGCGTCGGAGAGCGGTGCTGTAGCCGTGATCGAGGAGAACACGGGCACGATGGTGCGGCGGAGCGCGGGCCAGAGATCGTCGGTAAAACCGTTGGTGGCGAGCAGGACCTTGTCGGCATGAACCACGGCCCGCGGCGTCTCGATGCGCCAGCGGCTGCCGTCGCGGCGCAGTGACAGCGCCTGCGTCTCGCCATGCACCTTCGCGCCTGCCGAGATCGCCGCACGCGCGAGACCACGGGCATAGCTGAGCGGATGCAGATCGCCGCCGCGCGCATCCAGCATGGCGCCGATGTAGCGGTCGGTGCCGGTCATCTCGCGGAGCTGCTCGCGGTTCAGATATGTCACCGGCATGCCGCGGCGGATGCATTGCTGCGCCGTTGTCTCGATCGCCGCGGCGCTGGTCGCGTTATAGGCCGCGCGCAGCGTGCCGTTCTGACGCGCCTCGCACGGAATCTGGTAGCGGCGGATCAAATCGTGCGTAAAGTTCGTGGTGCCGTAGGAGAACTCGATCATGCGGCGGCCGAGGTCCGCGCCGAAATCGGCCTCGATCTGATCAGGATCGTGCTTCAGGCCGGGATTGGTGTGGCCGCCATTGTTGCCGGACGCGCCCCAGCCCGGCTCCTGCGCCTCCAGCACCAGCGCCTCGACGCCTTGCTCCGCCAGATGCAAGGCGGTGGAGAGACCGGTGTAGCCCCCGCCGATGATCGCGACCGAAACATTCTTGTCCATATCGAGCGGCGGCGTGGCGACCGGCGCGACGGCGGTGTCGGCATAGAGCGAGGGCGGCAGAGGCAGGCGCGCAGGCATGGCGAAGACCAGTCAAAGCGGATGCAGCACACGGCGCAAGAAATCCTGCGTACGCGGATGCTGGGGTTGGTTGAGCAGCGCCTTGGCCGGCCCCTGCTCGACGATGACGCCGCCGTCGATGAACAGCACGCGGTCGGCGACGTCGCGGGCAAAGCCCATCTCGTGGGTGACGACGACCATGGTCATGCCGTCGTCGGCGAGCTTGCGCATGACGCCGAGCACGTCGCCGACCAGTTCGGGGTCCAGCGCCGAGGTCGGCTCGTCGAACAAGATCGCCTTGGGCTGCATGGCAAGCGCCCGCGCGATCGCGACGCGCTGCTGCTGGCCGCCGGAGAGTTGCGGCGGATGCGCATCGGCCTTCTCGGCAAGCCCGACCTGGGCGAGCAGCGCGCGGCCGCGCTCGAGCGCCTGCGCGCGCGATTCCCTTTTCACGTAGAGCGGCCCTTCGATGACGTTCTCCAGCGCGGTGCGATGCGGAAACAAATTGAAGCGCTGGAACACCATCGAGACCTGGGTGCGGATGTTGACGATCGACGGCGCGTCGCGATCGACCTTCAGGCCCTCGACGCTGATCTCGCCGCGGTCGTAGCTCTCGAGCCCGTTGATACAGCGCAGGATGGTGGACTTGCCGGAGCCGGAGGGACCGACGATGCAGACCACCTCGCCCTTCTGCACCGAGGCCGTGATGCCCTTGAGCACCTCGTTCTCGCCAAAGCTCTTGTGGACGTCGTTCAGCTCGATCATCGCTTGCCGGCCCGCTTCTCGAAGTGACGGACCAGCAGGATTAGCGGAATGCTCATGGTGAGATACATCAGCGCAACAAGCGTGAACACGCTGGTATTCTTGAAGGTCGAGGACGCAATCAGCTTGCCCTGCAACGCAAGCTCGGCGACCGTGATGGTCGAGGCTTGCGAGGAATCCTTCAGCATCATGATCATGACATTGCCGTAAGGCGGCAGCACGATGCGCACCGCCTGCGGCAGCACCACGCGGCGCATGGTCAGCCACCAACCCATTCCGATCGATTGCGCCGCCTCGATCTGGCCCTTGTCGATCGCCTCGATGCCGGCCCGGAAATTCTCGGCCTGATAGGCCGAATAGGCGATGCCGAGCCCGAGGATCGCGGCCTGCAAGGCGGACAGCGTGACGCCGAGATCGGGCATCACGAAGTAGAGGTAGAACAGCAGCACAATGATCGGGATGCCGCGGATCACATTGATCAGGCTGGCGCTGATCATCGACAGCGCCTTGATGCCGGAGACCCGCATCATCGCCCAGATCAGGCCGAGCACCGTCGAGAGCAGCAGCGAGCCGATGGTGACGACGATCGTCAGCACGACGCCGTTCATCAGGATCGGGAAGAACTCGACGGCGTCGTGCCAGAAGCCTTTCATCGGGCGGCCTTCATCGATCCGACGCTACCGATCAGCCCTGAGCCTTGAGGCCCCATTTATCGAGGATCTTGTCGATGGTGCCGTTGGCCTTCAGCTTGGCGAGTGAGGCGTTGATCTTGCCGAGCAGCGCGGCCTCGCCCTTGCGCACGCCGATGCCGACCGAGCCGACGGTGACGGGCTTGTAGCCATCGACGAGACGCACTTCGGGGAAGCCGCCCTGCTTCAGATTATAGGCGAGGATCGGATAATCGGCGTAGCCGGCCTTGAGGCGGCCGGTGTTCACGTCGCGCAGGATGTCCGGAATGGTGTCATAGGCTTTCACGTCCGCGAACAGGCCGGACTTCTTCAGCGCGTCGACGAAGGCGGTGCCGACCTGGGCGCCGACCGTCTCGCCCTTCAGATCGTCCTGCGTAGCATAGGCCTTGGTGTCGCTCTTCGGCACGACGAGGCCTTCGCCATAGGTGTAAATCGGGACGGAGAAGTCGACGACCTCCTTGCGCGGTGCGGTGATGAACATCGCGGCGGCGATGATGTCGATCTTGCTCGACGTCAGCGACGGGATCAGTGCCGAAAACTGCATCGGCTCGATCTGCACATTGAAGCCGGCATCCTTGCCCACTTCAGTGACGAGATCGACCATAATGCCCTGGATGCTGTTGGTCTTGGTGTCCAGGAACGTAAAGGGAATGCCTGTCGGCGTCGAGCCGACCTTCAGCACCTGCTGCGCCGAAGCGGGCGCCACGGCTGCCAGTGCGAGCGCCGCGACCGCGGCCAGACCAAAACGCTTCATCGCATCCCCCTTTGGGTCTGGCCGATGGCGGCGCTCGCGGGTGTCGTGATCAGACGTTGCGAGCCGAGCCGTTTCGGCCTATTTTCACCAATATGAAAATTTGGCCACACTTTCGCGAACGATGCAAGCGGTTTTCATGCACATGAAGGATGCGGTTTGACGTGAGCGGTGGCAAAAGAATGCGCAGACCGGCCGCGACAAAGCCGGCGAAGAAGGTGAAGGCCAAAGCCGTCGCCAAACCTGCCGAGCCCGCGATGGACGTCGCGGTCGGCCGCCGCATCAGGGATCTCCGGCGCGTCAGGCAATTCTCGCTGGAAACGGTCGCGGCGCGCACGGACCTGTCGATCGGCTTTCTCAGCCAGATCGAGCGCGGCCTGTCGTCACCCTCGCTGCGCGTGCTGGCGACGCTCGCCGACGTGCTCGGCGTCGGCATCGCCGCACTGTTCGGCGCAAGCCCAAGCGCCGACGGAACCTCCGATCAGGTGGTGACGCGTGGGCTGCAGCGGCCCGAGCTGAAGCTCTGGCGCACCGGCGTGTCCAAGCAATTGCTGAGCCCGGCCAGTGCCGACAACAAGCTCAATCTGTTCCTGGTGCATCTGGAGCCCGGCGGCTCCACCGGCGACGAGCTCTACACCCATGACGGCGAGGAGGCCGGCCTCGTGCTCGAAGGCGAGATGATGCTGACGGTGGACAGCGAGACCTGGTCGCTGAAGACGGGCGACAGCTTTCGCTTTGCCAGCCGCCGGCCGCACCGGTTTTCGAATCCGGCCGAGGATGCGAAGGCCGTGGTGCTCTGGGTGAATTGCGTGACGGGGGTGGGGTAGTTTGCCGGCACGCCGTCTGCTGGCATGATGTGAAGGCATTCTGCAGGACGAAGGGCCCCGTCGATGGTTGACCTCATCATCGCTGCGATCCGGCGACGGCTGAAGACAAGGCCAACCGATCTGGGCCGACCTCTGCGCACGGGACTCATCCCCGCCAGGGCAGGCAATATTGCCTCCGACGAAGAACATCTTCGTTTCCGGCTGCCACCCCTCTTGAAGCGAATGTATGCAGATATCGGCAATGGAGGTTTTGGCCCCGGATACGGGCTCATCGGACTGACGAACGGCGTTCCCGACGATTCCGGCAAGACCGCTGTGGCGATCTACGATTTGTTTCGGAGTGCGCCAGAGTTGGCTTGGCCGGACGGCCTTCTGCCGATCTGCCATTGGGGATGCGCCATCTACTCGTGCGTCGATTGTTGCGATCCGGATTTCCGGATGCGGATTTTCGATCCCAACGTTCATGATGGCGATGACTGGACCGACGCATTCTTCGAGGACGCTCCCAGTATCGAAGACTGGATTGGATCGTGGGCCTCCGGCGTCAATCTGTGGGACGCAATGTATGGCGACGAAGGCCATATCGCCCGGACCATATCTGCGCGCCGCAAGCGGCCTTGAGCCGGGCACCACCAACTTCCCGTCATCCTTCGAGGCTCGCCGCACGGCGCTATTGCGCCGCGCAGCTCACACCTCAGGGTGACGGTGATGGATTTGGACGCGCGCTACCTCCACATCGTCATTGGGAGCGTAGCGAAGCAATCCAGACTGTCTCCGCGGAGGGATACTGGATTGCCTCGCTGCGCTCGCAATGACGCGGGGATAGAGTCCTACCCGAACCGGTGATTGTACCGGTCCACCGTCAGCGCACTCACATCGATGTCCGGCTTCTTGCCCGACAGCATGTCGGCGAGCACGCGACCGGAGCCACAGGACATGGTCCAGCCGAGCGTGCCGTGGCCGGTGTTGAGGTGAAGATTGGCGTATTGCGTCGGGCCGATCACGGGCGGACCGTCCGGCGTCATCGGACGCAGGCCGCTCCAGAACGTCGCCTTGGCGAGATCGCCGCCGCGCGGGAACAGGTCGGTCAAGGAATGATCGAGCGTGGCACGGCGCGCATCGTAGAGCTTGTCCGAATAGCCGGAGATTTCGGCGGTGCCACCGACGCGGATGCGATTGCCGAGCCGCGTGATCGCGACCTTGTAGCTCTCGTCCATCACGGTCGATTCCGGCGCCCCTGCGGCCTCCTTGATCGGCACCGTGATCGAATAGCCCTTCACCGGATAGACCGGCAGCGAGATGCCGAGCGGCGCAACCAGCCGCGACGACCAGCTGCCGAGCGCGAGCACGTAGGCGTCTGCCTGCAACATGCCGGCACTGGTCACGACGCCGCTGACGCGCGCGCCGTCGGTGACGATGCGGTCAATGCCGGTATTGAACATGAAGCGGACGCCAAGCGCCTCGGCGTGCTTGGCCAGCGCCTGCGTGAACATGTGGCAGTCGCCGGTCTCGTCCTGCGGCAAGCGAAGCCCGCCGACGAACTTCTCCTTCACGCCGGCGAGTGCCGGCTCGACCGCGATGCAGCCCTCTCGGCTCAGCACCTCGAAGGGCACGCCATATTGCTTGAGCACGGCGATGTCTTCGCCAGTGCCGTCGAGCTGGGCCTGGTACCGGAACAGCTGCAGCGTGCCTTGCGAGCGCTCGTCATACTGGATGCCGATGTCGCGGCGCAGATCGCGCAAGGAATCGCGGCTGTATTCCGCGATCGGGATCATCCGGCTCTTGTTGACCGCGTAACGCGCGCTGGTGCAGTTGCGCAGCATCTTGAGCAGCCAGACCCACATGACGGGATCGAGCTTCGGCCGGACGACAAGCGGGCCGTGCTTCATCAGAAGCCACTTCACCGCCTTCACCGGCACGCCGGGGCCGGCCCAGGGCGAGGAATAGCCGGGCGACACTTCGCCGGCATTGGCGAAAGAGGTCTCCAGCGCCGGCTCAGGCTGACGGTCGACGACCGTGACCTCGTGGCCGGCACGCGCAAGGTAGTAAGCAGAGGTGACACCGATGACACCGCTGCCGAGGATCAGAACTTTCACGCTTGGTCAAACTCCCGCGGCATCACGCTCGCCGCTGCAAGGAAACAACTCGCAACGGCGAGAGCAATTATCAGGCCACCCGCTTGATGGCATCACCCAGGATCGACACGATATCGTCGATGTGGCTCTTCTCGACGATGAGCGGGGGCGACAGCGCGAAGGAGTCGCCGCTCATGCGGAAGTACAGCCCGCGATTGAAGCAGTCGACCATGACGTCGTAGCCACGCGCACCGACCGCACCGTCACGCGGCGACAGCTCGACCGCGCCCATCAGCCCGCAATTGCGGATGTCGATGACGTTGGGCAGGCCTTTCAGCGAATGCAGCGCATCGCGCCAGTATTCGGCGATCGACGCACCGCGCGTGAGCAGGCCCTCGTCCTTGTAGATGTCGAGCGTCGCGATGCCCGCGGCGCAGGCGGTCGGATGTGCCGAATAGGTGTAGCCGTGGAACAGCTCCATGACGTTTTCCGGGCCGATCATCATGGCGTCGTGCACCTTGCGATGCGCGAACACCGCGCCGCAAGGAATGGTGCCGTTGGTGATGCCCTTGGCCGTGGTCATCATATCAGGCGTGACGCCGAAGAAGTTGGCGGCGAACGGCGTGCCGAGGCGGCCGAACCCGGTGATGACCTCGTCGAAGATCAGAAGGATGCCGTGCTTGTCGCAGATCTCGCGCAGGCGCTGGAGATAGCCCTTCGGCGGCGGCAGCACCGCGGTCGAACCGGGGACCGGCTCGACGATGACGGCAGCGATCGTCTCGGCACCGTGCAGGGCCACCAGACGCTCGAGATCGTCGGCGAGCTCGGCGCCATGCTCCGGCTGGTCCTTGGCGAAGGCGTTGCGGGTGAGATCATGGGTGTGGCGGATGTGGTCGACGCCCGGCAGCAGGGTGGCGAAGGCGCGGCGGTTGGCGACCATGCCGCCGACCGAGGTGCCGCCGAAGCCGACGCCGTGATAGCCGCGCTCACGGCCGATCAGGCGGGTGCGGCTCGCCTGGCCGTTGGCGCGGTGATAGGCGAGCGCGATCTTCAGCGCGGTATCAACCGACTCGGAGCCGGAATTGGTGAAGAAGATGCGGTCGAGACCCTTCGGCGCGATCTCGGCGAGACGCTCGGCGAAGTCGAACGCCAGCGGATGGCCCATCTGGAACGACGGCGCGAAATCCAGCGTCATCAACTGCCGCTCGACCGCGGCGGCGATCTGCTTGCGGCCGTGGCCGGCATTGACGCACCACAGGCCGGCGGAGCCGTCGATCACCTTGCGGCCGTCGACGGTGGTGTAATGCATGCCCTCGGCCGAGGAGAACAGGCGCGGCGCCTTCTTGAACTGCCGATTGGCCGTGAACGGCATCCAGAACGAGTCGGTCTTGATAGTGTTCGGAATCTGATGAAGGGTCACGGCCGCGCTCCTTTGCTGACCCTCTAGCAGAGCCACGGCTTGGAATGCGCAACAAGTCCTTTTCTGGTGACCTGCAAGCCATTGATTTATCTGGGGCCGCCGGTCCATATTTGCCCGATCCGCAACACCTGCAACACAGGATCTGGGTTATGAGCGTCGACATCGGTGGACGGCTGCGATTCATCCGGGCGCGCCACAAGCTGTCGCAGCGCGAGCTGGCCAAGCGCGCCGGGGTCACCAATTCGACGATTTCGCTGATCGAATCCAACCAGATGAACCCCTCGGTCGGCGCCCTCAAGCGCATCCTCGACGGCATCCCGATGGGGCTCGCCGAGTTCTTCGCGCTGGAGCCGGAGTCACGACGCAAGATCTTCTACCGCGCCGAGGAGCTGACCGAAGTCGGCAAGAAGCCGATTTCGTATCGGCAGATCGGCGACAATCTGTTCGGCCGCAGCCTGCAGATCCTGAAAGAACGCTACGAGCCCGGCAGCGACACCGGGCGCGTCCACCTCGTCCATGACGGCGAGGAAGGCGGCATCGTGATCTCGGGCAAGCTCGAAGTCACTGTCGAGGACGAGCGCCGCATCCTCAATCCGGGCGATGCCTATTATTTCGAGAGCCGCCGCCCGCATCGCTTCCGCTGCGTCGGCGGCAAGCCGTGCGAGGTGATCTCGGCCTGCACGCCGCCGACGTTCTGAATCGGGAACAGTGCATCCGGAAGGTTACGGGCGGCCACCGGTATCTTACGGTGGTTGAGCCATCTCAATTTCTGTGCGCCGGACCGCTATATATTACGAACCGTAGCCGAGCAGCCTGGCTTAGAGGTGCTGAGGTTATGGCCCCGGACTCCAGGGTATTCCGGGGCCGCTTCGTAACATGGGCTCGCGCATGAAGATCACTCTTGCCAATGCGGAAGCCGCGCTCGACGAGGTCCTGCGCGACACCGACAAGCTCCGTTCGCGCGAGCTGCGCAAAGCCATCGCGAAATACATCGAAGTGCAGAAAGAGCAGATCAAGGCTCTCCGCAGGTTGATGAACTGATCGGCCGCCGCGGAGCGAGCAGGCCTCGCCCCGCCTGCCGCCTCAACGCTACACCAGCAACTCCTCCATCCGGATCGGGAATTTGCGGACGCGCACGCCGGTCGCATGCCAGACGGCGTTCGCGACCGCGCCGGCACTGCCGGTGATGCCGATCTCGCCGACGCCCTTGATACCGAGCGCGTTGACGTGCGGGTCGTGCTCCTCGACCGTGATCACGTCGAGCGGCGGCACGTCGGCATTCACGGGGACATGGTACTCACCGAGATTGGCGTTCATGATCCGACCGCTGCGCCGGTCGGTGACGGCCTCCTCGTGCAGTGCAAAGGAGAGGCCCCAGATCATGCCGCCGAACAGCTGGCTTTGCACCATGCGCGGGTTGACGATGCGCCCGGCCGCGAAGGCGCCGACCATGCGGGTGACGCGGACCTGACTGAGCTCGGGATCGACCTTCACCTCCGCGAATACCGCGCCATGGGCATGCATCGCATATTCTTCCATCGCCGCAGGGTTCGGCGCACCGGTGCCGCGCGCCTCGACCTCAGCGACGCCGGCGCGCGCGAGGATCTCGGCGTAGCTCTCGCCGCGGCTCTCGTCGTCGCGCCTGATCAACCTGCCGTCGCGCGCGATCACGCCGGCATTGCCGGCGCCGAACAGCGGCGAGCGCTCGTCATTGGTGGCGAGATCGGCGAGCTTTGCGATCACGGCCGCGCCGGCGCTGTGGATCGCAGCTCCCGCAGTTGCGGTGTGCGCGGAGCCGCCGGCAATGCCGGCATCGGGCAGGTCGGACGTGCCGGCCTTGAACGCGACGCGGCCGATATCAAGGCCGACGGCATCGGCGGCGATCTGGGCCAGTGCCGTCCAGGCACCCTGCCCCATGTCGTGCGCGCCGATCTCCATCACGCCCGAGCCATCGCGGCGGATCGCCGCGCGCGCTTCGGCCTGGAACATCAGCGCCGGGAAGGTCGCCGTGCCCATGCCCCAGCCGACCAGCAAGCCGGCATCGTCGCGCATCTGCCGCGGCTGCAGCGGACGCTTCGCCCAGCCGAAGCGCGCCGCGCCCTGGTCGTAACAGGCCCGCAGCGCCTTTGACGAGAACGGCTTGCCGGTGATCGGCTCGACCTCGGCATAGTTCTTCAGGCGGAAGGCCAGCGGATCGATGCCGCAGGTCCAGGCTATCTCGTCGATCGCGCTCTCCAGCGCAATCGAGCCGGTCGCCTCGCCCGGCGCGCGCATGAACAGCGGCGTGCCGGTGTTGACGCGCACGGCGTCATGCGAGGTGCGGATGGCAGGTGCCGCATAGAGCGTGTGCGAGGCATCGGCCGCGGGCTCGTAGAAATCGTCGAAGGTGCTCGACACGGTCCTCGCATGGTGATCGAGCGCGGTCAGCCGTCCCTCGCCGTCGGCACCGATGCGCAGCCGCTGACGGGTCGGCGCGCGATGGCCGACCGGGCCATACATCTGCTCACGGCGCAGCACCAGCTTGACCGGCCTGCCGACCAGCTTCGCGGCCATGATGCCAAGGACCGGCGGACCGCCCATGAGCCCCTTCGATCCGAAGCCGCCACCGAGGAACGGGCTGCGGATGTGGATCTTGTCGTGCGCGATGCCGAACAGCTCGGCGATGCGCGCGAGCGACAGCTTCAGGCCCTGGGTCGGCATGTCCACGGACAGCTTGTCGCCATCCCAGTGAGCCACAACGGCATGCGGCTCCATCGCGTTGTGATATTGCGGCGGCGTCTCATAGGTCGCGTCGATCTGCGTCTCGGCCGAGACAAGGCCCGCCTCGACATCGCCGCGGTGATTTTCGGTGGGGTTGCCGACGCCGACGACGGGCGGCACAAAACTCTCACCGGCATCGAGGCCGATGAGCGGAGGCTGCGCCTCGTAGCGTGGCGCCAGCAGCGCGGCACCTTCCGTCGCGGCTTCAAGCGTCTCGGCGATCACGACGGCGATCGGCTGATTGGCGTAGCGGACCTCGCTGCTCTGCAAAGCCTCCATCCGAAACACGAAGGGATTGGTCTTGATCTCGGGGTCGATGGCGAGCGGTGGCTTGTGGTCGGGTGTCATGACATCGACGACGCCGGGATGGCGTTTTGCGGCGGCGACATCGAGCGAGGTTACGCGGCCATGCGCGATGCTGGCCGCGGCGATCACCGCAAACAGCATGCCGGGCGGATGATTGTCGGCGGCATAGGTTGCCTGCCCCGTGACCTTGAGGACGCCGTCGCGGCGGGTCAGCGGCTGGCCGATGTTCGAGCCGTGCCTGAGATGGGCGGGCGCGCTGGTGAGGTTGAGCTCAGGCATGGATGGCTCCTGATGTCGAGGCAAAGGGAGAGGCCGGCAGTGCAGACAAGCGCGCGGGCGTACCGGCGGCGGCGAGGGTCAGCGCACGCACAACGATGCGGCGGGCGAGCTCGATCTTGAAGGCGTTGTCACCGGACGGCTTTGCGTCGGTGAGCGCACGCCAGGCGGCTTCCTGGAAGGCATCGGCCGTGGGCGCGACGCCCTTGAGAACGTCCTCCGCAGCGCGGGCGCGCCAAGGCTTTGCGGCGACACCGCCAAGTGCGAGCCGCGCTTCGGCGATCTTGCCGTTCTCGATCCGCAACGCAGCGGCGGCCGAGACCACCGCGAAGGCGTAGGAGGTGCGCTCGCGAACCTTGAGGTAGCGCGCATGCGGGGCAAATTCGCGCGCCGCCGGCGGCAGGCGCACTGCAACAATGAGGTCGCCGGGCTCGAGCACGGACTCGCGCTCGGGCGTATCGCCGGGCAGGCGATGCAGCTCGTCGAGCGCGATCTCGCGCCGGCCGCCCCTGCCCTCGATCTCCACGATAGCATCGAGCGCGACCAGCGGCACGCAGAAGTCGGAGGGATGCGTGGCGATGCAGCTGTCGCTCCAGCCGAGCACCGCGTGGGTGCGATTCTCGCCGCCGCGGGCGTCGCAGCCGCTGCCGGCCTCGCGCTTGTTGCAGCGGCTGGCAGTGTCGTAGAAATACGCGCAGCGCGTCCGTTGCAGGAGATTGCCGCCGACGGTCGCGGCATTGCGCAACTGCGCGGATGCACCGGAGAGAAGGGCTTCCGCGACAGCGGGATAGGACCTTGCGAAGTCCGCATCATGCGCGAGATCGGCGTTGCTGACGAGCGCACCGATGCGCAATGACCCGTCGGCGAGGCGCTCGATGCCATCGAGCCCGTCGAGATGCGTGACGTCGACCAGGCGATCCGGACGGCTGACGCCGCCCTTCATCAGATCGAGCAGATTGGTGCCGGCGGCGAGATAGACCGCGCCCGACTGGGCCGCGGCGGCAACCGCGTCACTAACTGTGGCGGGCCTGACATAATCGAACGGTTTCATGCGGAGCGCCTCTGATCGGATTCGTCCATGCGTCCTTGCGCATCGAGCACGGCATCGACGATGCCGGCATAGGCACCGCAGCGGCACAGATTGCCGCTCATGCATTCGCGGATGCGTTCGGGATCGTTGCCGGCCTGGCCTTCGCGCATCATGCCGATCGCGCTCATGACCTGACCGGGCGTGCAGAAGCCGCACTGAAATCCGTCATGGGCGATGAAGGCGGCCTGCACCGGGTGCAGCTGGTCACCGCGCGCAACGCCTTCGATGGTGAGGATGTCGGCGCCGTCATGACTGATCGCGAGCGCGAGGCAGGAGTTGATGCGCTTGCCGTCGACCAGAATGGTGCAGGCGCCGCACTGACCGCGGTCGCATCCCTTCTTGGTTCCGGTGAGATGGAGGCGCTCACGCAAGAGATCGAGCAGCGTGACGCGCGGATCGTCGAGGACGAAGTCGCGTCGCGCACCGTTCACGGTGAGGCTGATGGAGTGGTTCATACAAGGCTCCGATCAGATATGGACATGAGTGATCGCGCAGCGCGCCACCGCCGTGACCGCCGTCGATCTACGTTGACGCGGGCAGAAGCCGGCCAACATCAAGGCGAAGATACGGAGGCTCCCTCCGCTTAACAAGGGCCGGCTGAAAAATATTGGAATTGGTCAAAAGCCCGTGCGCCACCAACGCGATGCAGCCCGGCAAGGGTTCAACGAGGGTTCAATCTAACCAATTCGTGATCTACATTGCCTGATATGGACGACCACAGCGACCAGACCCGAAAGCCCCGCGCCGATGCCGTGCGCAATCGCGAGCGCGTGCTCGAAGCAGCCAAGGCCGTGTTCAACGCGGGCGGTCCGGAGGCGAGCCTGGAGGCTGTGGCCAAGCGCGCCGGCGTCGGCATCGGCACGCTCTATCGGCATTTCCCCACGCGCGAAGATCTGTTCGAGGCGGTGTACCGGCGCGAGGTCGAGCAGCTCAGCGAACTCGCCGAGCACCTGCGAAGTGCCAAGGATCCGGTCGAGGCGCTGCGGCGCTGGCTGCAGTCCGCCGTCGAATTCGTTGCCACCAAGAAAGGCATGTTGGCCGCGCTGGCGCTGGCGTATCAGAGCTCGTCGGAACTTGCCGTTTTCTCCATGGACCGGCTGACCAAGGCGATCGGCTCGCTGCTCGAGCGCGCGGTCGCAGCCGGCCAGATGCGCGCCGATATCAGCCCGGAGGACCTGCTGCGGGCGTTTTTCGGGATGTGCTACATGCACGATCAGCGGGGATGGCAATCCTCGGTGCTGCGCCTGCTCGACGTGTTCGTCGACGGATTGCGGGTACAATCCGCTGCCAAGACCAAGGCGCGCGCGGCCAAGCCAGCGAAGCCGGCGGTGAAACGGAAGCGATAGCGCGCCCGTATTTCCCTGAGGTCATGCTAGGATCAGCATTGCCGGGATTTCAACGCGGAGCCTGTCATGCGCATTGCCGCCTTGCTCGTCGCTATCAGTATTGCCTTCAACCCCATCTCAGCACGCGCCGACGATGTCGCGACGGCGCAGGGCGTCATCCGCGCCCAGGAGCAGGCTTTCGTCCGCGACGATGCAAGCGCCGCCTATTCCCATGCCGCACCGGCGATCAAGGAAATCTTCCCCGCGCCCGACATCTTCATGTCCATGGTGCAGAACGGTTACGCGCCGGTCTACCGGCACAAGAGTTTCGAGTTCGGAGAAAGCAAGATCGAGGGCGGTTGGATTGCGCAGCGCGTTCACATCATCGACGCCAATGGCGAAGCCTGGGAAGCGCTCTACACGCTCGAGCAGCAGGCGGACGGCAGCTACAAGATCACCGGCTGCTCGCTGCTGAAGGCGGGACAGGCGGTTTAGGTTGCGAAGCCCGGTCCGGTCCTGACCGACTTCATCCGCGAGCGGATCAACAGCGTCAGGACGATGCCGATATTGAGCGCGTTCCACGCCACACCGTTCGCGAACGCCGCGGCGTAGGAACCGGTCGCATCGAAGATGATGCCCGACACCCAGCCGCCGAAGGACATGCCGAACACCGAGGCGAAGATCACGATGCCGACGCGCGTTGCGGCTTCGCTCGCCGGCATCGCCTCGCGCACGATGATGGCATAGCTCGGCACGATGCCGCCCTGGAACAGGCCGAACATCGCGGAGATGAGATAGAGCGAGGCGAGACTGTCGAAGAACAGATAGAACACCAGCGCAAAGCCCTGCGCCAGCGATCCCACCAGCAGCGTGCGGATGCCGCCGATCTTGTCGGCGAGGAAGCCCGAGCCGATCCGGCTGACGATGCCGCAGGCCATCATCAGCGACAGCATCTCCGCGCCGCGCGCCACGCCGTAGCCGAGATCGCCGCAATAGGCGACGATATGCACCTGCGGCATCGCCATGGCGACGCAGCAGGAGATGCTGGCGATTGAGAGCAGCACCGTCAGCGTGTTGGTCGACAGCTTGAGATCGACGCGCGGCGGCGGCGCATTGGCGTGGTCCTGGACCTTGTCGTCGCCCATCTGCGCACGCAGCACCAGCACCAGGATCGTCATCAGGCTGACGCAGACGAGCCCGATGCCGATATGAGTGTAGCGCCAGCCGATGGTCTGCATGCCCCAGTTCACAATCGGGGGCCACATCGTTCCCGCGAAATAATTGCCGCTCGCGACGATGGTCACGGCGAGGCCGCGATAGCGCTCGAACCAGTGCGAGGCCTCCGCCATCAGCGGCGCGAAAGTCGCCGAGGTGCCGAGACCGATCAGGAAATAGGCCGCCACGAACTGCCAGAGCTGGGTCGATAGCCCCGCGAGCACGTTGGCAACGCCGAGGAAGGCGATGCTGATCGCCATTGCCGGCACGATGCCGAACCGGTCGGTGATCTTGCCCGCAATCACGCCGCCGAGCCCGAAGCCGAACATCATGAGGGTGAAGGCCAGCGACACCGCGCCGCGGGTGGCGGCGAATTCGGCCTGCACCGCGGGAAGCATCACCACGATCGCCCACATGCCGACGCCGCCGATCGAGCCGATCACCAGCGCAAGGACAAGCCGTATCCAGGCCTGACGGGAATCAGGGCTGAATGTTCCAGGCGTTTGTCCGGAGTGATTTGGCGCGTGCACGGGGCGGAACATGGCCCGCGGATCGTCACAGGGTCAAGCATCGTGGCGCGATATTGGGCATGCGCGGTGCACTGCGGTAAGAAGCAGCTTGGCGAACGCGCGATTTGCCATTAGTTTGCAATCCGCGTGAGCAAATCGCTGCGCGAAAAGCATGTCGGCGGAATGTTGCTGCGATTGACACGATCGATGCGGATCAAGGTGGGGCGCTTCATTGCCCTCGCCTATCTGTTCTGCGTGCTCGCACCGGCGGCAAGCCTCGCCTGGGGCAGCGGCCCGGCGCCGTGTCTCGATGAGACCCTGCTGGTCGATCTCGTGCCGGTGCATCAGCAGATGCCGGGCGATCACATGCACGACGGCAGCTCGCACAATCACGCGGCGGCACACGCGCATCACCAGGCCGCCGCGCAGGACGCGCCCGCTTCTTCGCATCATCATGGCGGCAAGGGCACGGCCGGACCGTGCTGCGCGATGATGTGCATCAGCGCGCTGCCGGCCGATCTGCCGAGCTTCGCCAAGCCGGTTCAGCCCGTCTCCGCCTGTGCGCCCGAAATCGTGGCCAGCCTGCACAGCGCGGCGCCGCCCCTGCACTACCGTCCTCCCATCGCCTGATCTGACACGACGATTTCGGGCCGAGCGCGAGTCTGCGCGCGCGAACCTGTGGTCTTCAGACAGATCAGGAATGAATCATGCCTACGCTTTCCGGGGCGAAGTTCGCCGCCGCATCCGCGGTGCGTGGACGACACTTTCTTTGTCATTGGCCGTTGCTGGCCGCACTTGCGCTGGCGCTGTCCGGCTGCACCCCGGCAACGACGCAAGTCGCCGGCGCCGATCCCGCCGATCCCTCGGCGAAGGTCGCGCATGTCGGCTATCACTCGACCATCGCGCCCTACACCAGCCTGCGGCCTGCAGCGCCGGCGCCATGGCGCGACCGCAATGACGCCGTCGCGCCGCGGCCGAAGCAAGACCGGTAGGAGCGCGCCATGGCACATCAATTCGCGCGAAGCCTGCTCGTTCTCGCCGCGCTCGGCCTTTGCGCACCCGGACTTGTCGGCTGCGCCGCGTTCTCGCCCGACAGCGGCATGAGCGCGGTCTCCGAGCTGACGAGCCAGACCATCAACAAGGATGTCGCATTCGTTCGCACGCCCGAGGGAGCGGGCGCAGTCGACGAACGTGTCCGCCAACTGCTCTCGCGGACGCTGAACGTGGAGGCCGCCGTTCAGATCGCACTGCTCAACAACAAGGGATTGCAAGCCGCCTATAACGAGCTGGCGCTGGCCGAGACCGATCTGGTCGAGCAGAACCTGCCGCCCAATCCCGTGTTCTCGATCTCGCGGATCTCAGGCAACGGCGCCAGCGAGATCGAGCGTCAGGTGGTCGGCGACATCCTTGCGCTCGCCACCCTGCCGTTCCGCTCCGACATTGCCCGCGACCGGTTCCGCCAGGCGCAGTTGCGCGCGGCGCTGGCGACGTTGCGGCTCGCCGCCGACGTCCGCGGCACCTACGTGCGCGCTGTCGCCGGCAACGAGATGGTGGCGCTGCTGACGGATGCGAAGGCGACGGCGGAATCGACCGCGCAGCTCGCGGTCAAGCTCGGCGAGACCGGCTCGCTCAACAAGCTCGACCAGGCCCGCGAGCAGGTGTTTTACGCCGAGACCACCGCCGACCTCGCCACCGCGCGCCAGGCTGCGACGAGTGCGCGCGAAAGGCTCGCGCGGCTGATGGGATTGTGGGACGGCGGCCTCGACTTCCGTTTGCCCAATCAATTGCCGCCGCTGCCGCGCCGGCCGCAGGCACTGCCCTCGATCGAGGCCGATGCGGTGGCCCATCGCATCGATCTGCAGATCGCCCGGCTGGAGCTGACGGCGCTGGCGAAGTCGCTGAACCTCACCGAGGCGACCCGCTTCGTGACGCTGCTCGATCTCGCCGGCATCTCCCGCCGCACCCGGGATCCCGAAGGCGCGCCCTTCCGCGAACGCGGCTTCGACGTCCAGTTCCAGATCCCGATCTTCGACGGCGGCGAGGTGCGGATGCGACAGGCGGCAGAGATCTACAACCTCGCCTTCAACCGCCTGACCGAGCGCGCCGTGAACGTTCGCTCGGAGGCGCGCGATGCGTATCGTGTCTATCGCTCCAGCTACGACATCGCCAGCCACTACCAGCGCGAGATCGTCCCCTTGCGCAAGATCATCACCGAGGAGATGCAGCTCCGCTTTTCCAGCATGCAGGTCGATATCTTTGCGCTGCTCACCGAAGCACGACAGCGTCTGGCTTCGCTACGCGGCGCGATCGATGCCCGGCAACGATTCTTCCTCGCCCAGTCCGACCTGCAGACCGCCGTCAATGGCGGCGGCGCGCCCGCTGCGGGCGGCGACACTTCAACCACCATCGCCGCGGCAGCCCCTGCCGACGGCGGCCACTGAGATGGAGGCCGGCATGTTTTCCCGCAGAGGATTTTTGGGCACCGCCGCGCTCGTCGGCGCATCCGCGGTGCAAGGCCGCGTGCAGGCGGCATCTATCCCGGAAGCTGCGCACATGGACAAGGTGGTGATGCAGCCGCCGCTGCATCCCGTCAGCGGACCCGACTATCGCCCCGTCGTCACGCTGAACGGCTGGTCGCTGCCGTTCCGCATGAACGGCGACTGGAAGGAATTCCATCTCGTCGCCGAGCCCGTAGTGCGCGAATTCGCCGAGGGCATGAAGGTGAATCTGTGGGGCTATAACGGCCAGTCGCCGGGCCCGACGATCGAGGCGGTCGAGGGCGACAAGGTCCGCATCTTCGTCACCAACAGACTGCCCGAATACACCACCGTGCACTGGCACGGCATGATCATTCCGAGCGGCATGGACGGTGTCGGCGGGCTGACCCAGCCGCACATCCAGCCGGGAAAGACCTTCGTCTACGAGTTCGAGATGAGGAAGAGCGGGACCTTCATGTACCACCCGCATTCCGACGAGATGGTGCAGATGGCGATGGGCATGATGGGCATGGTCGTCGTGCATCCGCGCGATCCGAACTTCAGGCCCGTCGACCGCGACTTCGTGTTCGTGATGAGCACCTATCGCGTCGATCCCGGCACCTATCTGCCGCTGGTCAACGAGATGACCGACTTCAACATGTGGACCTGGAATGCGCGGGTGTTTCCCGGCATCGACCCCTTGCCGGTGCGGCTCGGCGACAAGGTGCGCGTGCGCATCGGCAATCTCAGCATGACCAACCATCCGATCCATCTGCACGGCCACGCCTTCGCAGTGACCTGCACCGACGGCGGCTGGGTTCCGGAGAGCGCGCAATATCCGGAGACGACGACGGACGTGCCGGTTGGCGCCGTTCGCGTGTTCGACGTGCTCGCCGACAATCCCGGCGACTGGGCGTTCCATTGCCACAAATCGCATCACACCATGAATGCGATGGGACACGATGTGCGCAACCTGATCGGCGTGTCGCGCAAGGACCTCGCCAAGGCCGTCGGCAAGCTCGCGCCCGACAGCATGGCGATGGGCTCGACCGGCATGGCGATGGGCAACATGGAGATGCCCGCGCCCGACAACACGCTGCCGATGATGACCGGCACCGGCCAGTTCGGCCCGATCGAGATGGGCGGCATGTTCACGGTGATGAAGATCCGCGAGGACCTCGCGCGCGACGATTATCGCGATCCGGGCCCGTACAAGTTTCCGCAAGGCACCGTCGCCTACGAGGTGGAGGCGCCCGATGCGGCACCAGTGCGGCAACCGGGCAAGCCGACGCACAAGATGAAGATGTGAGCGTTTCGATGAACCACCAACTGGAGATGACGATGAAGACGATCAAACTCGGCCTCGCGCTGGCGGCGCTGTCGCTCGCGCCGACGTTTGCGCACGACAAGCACGAGCACGCGACCTTTTCGGCCGGCGAGCCCGGCGATCCCAACAAGCCCGCGCGCACCATCGAGATCCTGCTGAACGAGATGGACTACGCGCCAGCGAAAATCGAGGTCAAGCGCGGCGAACAGGTCCGCTTCGTGCTGCGCAATGTCGGCAAGGAGGACCACGAATTCCTGCTCGCCACCACCAAGGAGAATCTCGCGCATGCCGTGGAGATGAAGAAGCATCCGCACATGGAGCACGACGATCCCAACGGTGTCAGGCTCGCACCGAACAAGACGGCCGAGATCCTCTGGAAGTTCAGCAAGGCCGGCACGTTCGAATTTTCGTGCCTCATTCCCGACCATCGCGACTACGGCATGGTCGGCCACGTCACCGTGAAGTAGCGATAAGGAGACTCCCATGAACCGCATCATTCGTATCACTGCTGCGCTGGCGCTGACTGTCGGCCTTACCACTGCCGCCCTCGCGGCGGGGACCGCCGCGATCAGCGGTGAGGTCAAGAAAATCGACGAGGGCGCCGGCAAGATCACGCTCAAGCACGGGCCGGCCAAGAGCCTCGGCATGGAGGACCCCATGACCATGGTCTACCGCGTCAAGGACCCCGCCTTGCTCAAGCAGGTGAAGGTCGGCGACAAGGTCACCTTCGAGGCCGAGGGGGCGGCGACGGGGTATACGGTGACCAAGATCGACAAGGCGAAGTAGCGCCCCATCAACCGTCATTCCGGGGCGCGCCGCTTGGCGCGAACCCGGAATCTCGAGGTTCCGGTTTCGGCTCTGCGAGCCGCCCCGAACGACGGCGCGCCCTACCCGCGCCCCCGAAATACCCCTCCCCGGACTCTTCCCGCCCCCGCGTTAACCCTTTGCTAACCATACACCGGGCAAAAATTGCCGGGTGAAGTCGAGTGTCGTCAGCCGCGTAGAACGGGAGCTCCCGTGGACGCCAGTGCGGTGCCTCACTTTCGGAACGGCGGCCCTTCGGCCGCCGCGCAGACGTTTGGGGCGCGCGGACGGCAGTCGCGCGGGGAGGCAGCTACCATGGTCGACGTCACCGCGGGACAGGGCGTAGGCACCACAAGGCCCTCGATTCCCTCCCTCAACGAGATCGTCAACGTCCTCAAGCGCGGCGACATCGCGCTGGCGCTCGGCATCCTCACCATCCTTGTGGTGCTGATCCTGCCGCTGCCCGCGATCGTGCTGGACCTGTTCCTGGCGATCTCGATCACGCTGTCGATCCTGATCCTGATGACCTCGCTGTTCATCCAGACGCCGCTGGAATTCTCGGCCTTCCCGACCATCCTGCTGATCTCGACCATGCTGCGCCTGTCGCTCAACATGGCTTCGACCCGGCTGATCCTGTCGCACGGGCACGAGGGCACGGCCGCCGCCGGTCACGTCATCGAGGCCTTCGGCAACTTCGTGATGGGCGGCAATTTCGTCATCGGCATCATCGTCTTCGCCATCCTGATCATCGTCAATTTCGTCGTCATCACCAAGGGTTCGGGCCGTATCGCCGAGGTCGCCGCCCGCTTCCACCTCGACGCCATGCCGGGCAAGCAGATGGCGATCGACGCCGACCTCGGCGCCGGCCTGATCGACGAGAAGGTCGCCAAGCACCGCCGCAAGGAGCTGGAGGACGAGAGCGGCTTCTTCGGCGCCATGGACGGTGCCTCCAAATTCGTCCGGGGCGATGCCATCGCCGGCCTTTTGATCGTCTTCATCAACGTCGTCGGCGGCATGATCATCGGCGTGGCGCAGCAGGGCATGTCCTTTGCCGATGCGGGGCGCAGCTACACGCTGCTAACCGTCGGTGACGGCCTCGTCACCCAGGTGCCGGCGCTGATCGTCTCGACCGCCGCCGGCCTGCTCGTCTCCAAGGCCGGCGTCTCCGGCGCCGCCGACAAGGCGCTGATGAAGCAGTTCTCCGGCTATCCGCAGGCGCTCGCGATGTCCTCGGCGGTCATGCTGGTGCTGGCGGCGCTGCCGGGCATTCCGACCATCCCCTTCCTGGCGCTCGGCGCCGGCGCCGGCGCGCTGGCCTGGCACGCCCGCAACCACAAGAAGACGTCCGTTCAGGCCGAGGAAGCCGCCATGGCCGCGCCTGCAGCGGGAACGCCGGGCGCACCGGGCACGGCGGCGGCCGAAGAGCCGATCTCGGCGGCGCTCAAGATCGACGATCTCAAGATCGAGCTCGGCTATGCGCTGCTGCCGCTGGTCAACGGCCCCGACGGCACCGACCGCCTCACCGAGCAGATCAAGGCGCTGCGCCGTTCGCTCGCGATCGAGATGGGTTTTGTGATGCCGGCGGTGCGCATCCTCGACAACGTCCAGCTCGAGGCCAACACCTACATCATCAAGATCAAGGAGGTCGACGCCGGCACCGGCAAGATCTGGCCGAACCAGTTCATGGTCATGGACCCCGGCGGCAGCCAGGTTCAGGTGCCCGGCATCCACACCACCGAGCCGACCTTCGGCCTGCCCGCGACCTGGGTCGACGCCAGCCTCAAGGAGGAGGCTTCGCTCAAGGGCTACACCGTCGTCGACGCCGCAACCGTGCTCTCGACCCACCTCACCGAGCTGCTCAAGGCCAACATGTCGGACCTCTTGTCCTATGGCGAGGTGCAGAAGCTGCTCAAGGAGCTGCCGAAGGAGCAGAGCGAACTGGTCAAGGACATCGTGCCGGGACAGGTCACGGTCTCCGGCATCCAGCGCGTGCTGCAACTGCTGCTCGCCGAGCGCATCTCGATCCGCGATCTCTCGACCATCCTCGAAGGCATCGCCGATTCGCTGGCCTTCTCGCGCAATCCCGCCACCATGGTCGAACATGTCCGGGCCCGCCTGGCGCGGCAGATCTGCGCGCAGAACACCTCCTATGCCGGCTATCTGCCGCTGATCGCGCTATCGGCGCGGTGGGAGCAGGCCTTTGCCGAATCCATCATCGGCCAGGGCGAGGAGCGCAGCCTTGCGATGCAGCCCTCGAAATTGTCGGAGTTCATGACCGGCGTGCGCGAGGCGTTCGAGCGCGCCGCCCGCGAAGGCGAGGCGCCGGTGCTGGTCACCTCTGCGGCAATTCGTCCCTTCGTCCGGTCCCTGGTGGAGCGGTTCCGGGCCCAGACGACGGTGCTGTCGCAGGCGGAGATCCACCCCAGGGCGAGGTTGAAAACGGTCGGAAGCATCTGATTTGCCTTAAGAAGCCGTGTGTTTTTCAGCCACAGGCAAATGGTTTTTGAGTTCCTGGCGCCTTGTGGACCAACCCTCGACAAGGCGCCTGACAAGCACATTATAGCTTTGAAATAATTACAAAAATGCACGGTCAAGGGTCGCGTTTGATCGCGATCTTTCACGTCCTGTCACGCTCTTGTGATGGCCTCTTGGGAACGAATCCCCCCAATACTAGGTTGTTGGGCACCGGAAGCATGAACCTGCCTGAATCGGCCGGCGACTACTTCGGGTAGATGGCGGCAGGAGGCTTCCATGAACCACTCGATCTACAGCGCAGATCGCGCGACCCATTTGAAAGTCGTGGTCGTCGCCCTCGTCGCGGGGATCGCGGTGGCGGGCTTCGGCATCACGGCACGCACGGGTTCGGACGAAGGTCTGACCCAGACCGCCCGCGTCATCAAGGCCGACAAGCCGGTTGTTATCACCAGCGCGAATGCGTCCCTCGTTCGCTAAGGAGATCTGACGAGTTTTGTGAATTCACGCGGCTCTTTACCAGCCCCCCAAAGTCGCCACGTGGATATGTAGACGACCCCAACCCCAAGTCGACTACAGAAAGCGCCCGCCCCCCACGGGCGCTTTCTCATGTCTGGGGTAGGGATTGATTTAGATCGCACACGCCTCAAGCTCGTCATTGCTAACGCTGCGGCTTGTCTGCCGAAGCCCTTTGGCGAAGGCGGACGCAATCCAGAATCCCTCCGCGGAGACAGTCTGGATTGCTTCGTCGCAAGGGCTCCTCGCAATGACGGAGTGCGGAGTGATAGCGTGGCTTTATCATTCGCAGTCCTCGTAGGATGGGTAGAGCGAAGCGAAACCCATCGCTTTTTTCTGCGCGGATGCATGATGGGTTTCGCAAGTGCTCTACCCATCCTACGGCTGTCGCAGACACAGTTTCGCGTCCTCGCGACTCATCTCGCCCGAGCTTTGCTTTGCCGCTTCACCCTCGATTGAAAGAGGGCGCAGGGAAGACCGGGCGCCGGCTGGCACCCGCGGTCCACTGCGCGAAATCTGCGTAACAAGAAGCTGCACAGCGGCATACAGGTGTAGCCAGGACATCCCGGCCTTCCCTGCGCAGTGGCTTTACGGCTTATGTCGTGCTCTCCCCGGGGAGCGTTGCACTATTGCCCCCGTCGCCTGGCGGATGACTGACGGATGCGTCCGGTTGGACGATATCCACCCCCACAAGACTTGGCGCACAGACCCCGGGCGCCAGGACCACACGATTTTGCCGTACGCCGATCACACCGGTCGTGTGCGCGATACTTTCGCTCACGGCTCTCCGCCCTGCGAAAGCTGTTCGCGCCGATGTCACCTGCGTCCACCGCCGCCCGGCCCGCGTTCGTGACGATCGCGATACGCCCCTCTTCCTTGGGCCGGGTTACCGCGACACATACGTCATTTCCGAATTTCGGTAAAGTGGAATATTTTCGCCGCCGCGCGTTGACCCAGGGCTCGCGTGTTTTGCCCGTCGACCAACGCAAGGGCTGGTAGGGGGAGCAGCGCGAGCCTACCGCGCCCCATAGCTCGGCGGCGGCGCCTGCACCGTCGGCGCTGCCGCCGCGAACAGCTCATCCTTGCTGCCGGTGAGCGGCGGATAGATGCGCTTGCGGTTGATGATGTTCTTGGTCGCCTTCGCAGCCTGACCGGTCGCCCTCACCTCGCGATCCCAGCCTTCGGTGTAGAGCGCGCCCCAGCCGCCGAGATCGAGCACGGTCACGTACCAGTCGATCCGCAGCGGCAGCAGCGGCAGGCCGGCGAGATCGGCGACCACATTGTGGCCGGCGAAGCGGCCCATGGGACGCGCGAACTGGCAGGACATCACGGTCGGATGCAGCCCGTCGACCACGCTGGAGGCGACATCGCCGGCCGCGAACACGCCGCCGACATCCGCAACCCGCATGAAGGGATCGACCAGGAGACGCCCGAGCCGGTCGCGCGCGTCCGGAAAGCTCGCCGCCAAAGGGCTCGCACGCATGCCGGCACACCAGATCACGGTCTGCGTCGGAATGAATTCGCCGGAGCTCAAGCGAATGCCGGCGGCCTCGACCGATACGACGCGCACGCCGAGGCGCGTCTCGACGTCGAGCGCGGCCAACGCAGTCTCGATGACGGGACGCGCTGGCGTGCCGATGGTGGCGCCGACCGCGGCGTTGGGATCGACCAGGATGATGCGGCGGCTGCCGGTGATACCCGCACGCGCCAGCCTGTCGGGCATCTCGGCCGCAACCTCGATGCCGGTAAAGCCCGCGCCGACCACCACCACCGTCGAACGCCCTGGCGACGGCGCGCTGCGGCCGAGCGAGACGAGATGATCCTCGAGATGCAGCGCCGCAACATAGGTATCGACATCGAAGGCGTGCTCGGCGAGACCGGGAATGTCCGGACGCATCACCTCGCTGCCGAGCGCCAGCACCAGGCGGTCATAGGCAAGCGCCTGCTCGCCGCTGCTCGTGACCAGCGAAATTTCGTGCCGGACCGGATCGATGGCTTCGACCTCGCCGATCTCGTGACTGACACCGACTGGATCGAGCAGCTGCGGCAACGGTATCGCGACCTCGCTGAGATCGACCTCGTAATTGCGCACACGGATGTTGTGATAGGGATTGCGATCGATCAGGCAGATCTCGATGTCGCTGACAGCACCGATCTCGTCGCGCTTGCGCGCGGCACCAATGGCCGCCCACAGGCCTGCAAATCCGGCGCCGAGCACGACGATACGCGCCATGTCCGTTGACTGCACTTTCCCAATGGAACGACAAGCGATCGAGCGGTCTACTCGCACAGGTAGATATAGCTCATCGCCGCGAATGGGCCAACTGTGATCCGCAGAACGAAACCGGGGCGCGGCTCACGCCTCGCGCAATTCCGACGGTGTCGCGCCAAAGCGCTTGCGGAAGGCACGGTTGAAATAGGACAAATCGGAAAAGCCCGAGGAGTGCGCGATGTCGCTGATCTTGCGCGCCCTGGCGCGGGGATCGCCGAGCAGCTTGCGCGCTTGGAGCAGGCGCTGCTCCAGCACGAATTCGGTGAAGGTCGTGCCGGCCTGCTCGAACAGGCGTTGCGCCTGGCGTGGGCTTAAGCCCGAGCGCGTCGCGATCTCGGACAGGCAGAGATCGTTGCGGCCGAGCGCGGCCATCACATCGGCGCGCATGAGGTCGAGCCGCGCCGCCGCATGGCCGCGGCCGCGCGCAAGACTTGCATGCTCGGCATCGGTGCCGAGCAGGAGGCCGACCAGATCGACCATATGCTGCGCGGTCAGGCGCTGGCCCACCGCGTCGAGATGCGGCGCGTGATTGGCGGCGAGCGCATGGTAGCGGAAGATGGTCTCGGCGACCGCACCGTCGCTGAGCACTTGCGACAGCTTGTTCTCGGCACGCGGATTGATGTCGAGCAGCGCGCGGCGCGGCATGCGGATGGTGGTGAAGCGGTTCTCATCGGTGTGACCGACGGTGCCGGTGATGCTCATGTCGACGAGCACCATCTGCGCGGGCGCAAGCTCCACGGTATGGCCATTCTGCCCGACACGGACGAGGCCGGCATGTGCGGCGATCAGCACGAGGTCGTCGCTGCCGTCGGCGAGGTGGCTCTGGGTGCGGGAATATTGCGCGGAGGCGCCTTCCGGAATCGCGAGCGCGACGTTGTCGACCACGCTGATCTGGAGCCGGCAATCGATGCTGTCGCCATGGCTCGGCCCGATATCGAGGCCGCAGGCCCCGAAGGCCCGCTCGCGCCAATGCTCGAACGCAGGGCCGTGCGGCAGTCCGGTGTATTGGTGAACGAAGATGCCGGGCGTTTTCGCTGCATCCATCTGATTTCTAGCCCCTCTTCGGCTCCGCGATCGGCGGCGCCGACTGCAAATTCCGGGGATTTGACGCCGCAAAAGGGGTGAAGGTTCAAACCGGGGGCGGATTCAAGGCGACTTGTCGGGATGCGACGGCAGGGTGGACCGTGGCGACAGGGGCGCGGCTTGTAGCCTGCATGAGCGGCTTGTCCGCCGTAGCTCGCAGAGCGAAGGCGGAAGCGACATGCGGGGACGGTGGTCCCGGATATCGCTTTCGCTCATCCGGGCTACGGCGCCTACTTCTTCGCCGGGGCGGGCGCCTGCGGTTGGGACGGCGGCACGGTCTCGATCAGCTTGCCGGAAAACACCGGGGCCGAGGTCGGCTGGCCGTTGGGCGAGCCGCCGGCCTGCTCGACCGTGACCGCATAGGTGGCGCCGTTGACGACCTCGGAATCATAGGAGGCGAGCAGCGGACGCGCGGTGAATTCGCCCGCGCCGATCACACCGAGCGAGCGCGGGCGCGGCAGCTTGTCGGAGATCAGCCAGAGCTCGAAGCTCTTGCCGGGCTCCGGCGTCGCGCCGACCTTGCGCACGGTAAAGTTCTTGGTCGCGCCGTCGATGGTGAGGATGAAGGCGGGGCCGCCGCCCTGGCCCTGCAGCAGCGCGACATATTGCGCCGCGGCGGTGAGCGGCGCGGCCGGCGTCTTCACTTCCACCGTCTGGATGCGCGGCGCCGGACGTAAAGCCCCCGGCAGCGCGTCGGGCAGGAAGATCTGAAGCGACAGCGTCACCAGCAGCGCAGCCGCGAGCGCGCCGACCGCGGATGCGATCGAGCGCCAGCGCTTCACCCGGCTCTCGAGACGGATCACGTTGGTGTCGTCGGCGACCGGCACCTGCGGCGTCCGGACGACCTCGGGATCGGGCGCATGGACCTGCGGCATGAACACCGGCGCGATGTCGGCAATCGCATCGGATCCGGAGCGCATCGGCTCGGGCTGCTCTGCTTCGGGAGGCTGCGGCTCCGGTTGCGGCACCTGCTCCAGCGGCGCTTCCGGCGGCGCGGCTTCGACGGGCGGGACTGGCGGCGGTGCGACGTCGGCCAGCACAGGCGGCTCCTGCGCAAGGGCCGTGCGCGCGATCTCGGACCTGATGTTCTCCCACACGATCGGCCGCGGCTCGACCGAGCCGACCATCTGGTTGAGGGCGCCGAGCCGATAGGCCCAGGCCTGCACGATGTCGGCGAACGCCGGGTCCACCGCCATCATGGTCTCGACCTGTGCGCGCTCATCGGCCTCGAGCGTACCGAGCGCATATTCCGCGGCGAGCGCGATATGGTCCTCCGAGTAGGCCATCACATGCAGTCCAGAACCATCCTCACAGTATAAACCCTCATAGTCCGAGGCACTCCCGGATATCCAACATGCTGCGCCGGAGCCACGTCTTCACCGTGTTGACGGGAGCCGCGAATTTCTCCGCCAATTGCTCGCGGCTCCAGCCGTTGTAATAAGCGAGAAGCACGAGCCGCTGACGGTCGGGCTCGAGCCGGCCGACGCATTCCAGCAGCCGCTTCAACTCCTCGGTCATCTCCCGGCGCGCCAGCGGATCGGGGCTGTCGGCCGCGACCTCCATCGCCTGAGGCTCTTCCTCGATCGAGACCTCCGTCTTCTTGCGCACGATGTCGATCGCACGGTTGCGCGCAATCGAGGCCATCCACGTGATCGGCGACGACAGCGCCGGATTGAACTGGCCCGCACTGTTCCAGATCTTGACGTAGGTCTCCTGAATGACCTCCTCTGCGAGATCCTGTCGACGCAAGATACGGAGCACGACGCCATAGAGTTTCGCGCGCGTGGCGGCGTAGAGGCGCTCGAACGCCGCCTGATCGCCCTTCGCCACCGCCTCGATCAACCCGACCAGCTCTGCTGGCGTCAGCATTCAGTCCCCCAACCTTCCTCCCTCTCCCCGCCTGCGGCGTCGGGACGAGCTACGCTCGCCCTGAGAGGGTCGGGGTGAGGGGGAGTCTCCGCAAGGGAGGTTGCAGACGGACTCGCGGAGAGTCCCCCTCACCCGGATCCCGCCGGACGATGCTACGCGTCGCCGGGGCGATCCGACCTCTCCCCTTAAAGCGGGGGCGAGGTAAACCATCCACCACCATAGCGCGTGGCCAAGCCGTCCACCAAGGGGTGCGGTGCCACACTGTGGATAGCACATGCGAAAACCCGGACCTTGCGGGTCCGGGTTTTACATATTTCGGCGGTTTGGCCGCTGGCTGTGTCTTTAGGCGACGGCGCCGATGCGGGCGCGCATCAGGCCGATGCTGTCGAGGTCGGCCTGCTCGCGGGCATTCTCTTCGGCGCGCTCGCGGGCCTGGTCGCGCTCGTCCAGGAGCTCGACCTTCTTGAGCTCCTCGAAGGCCTCGGCCAGCGCGGCCTTGGCTTCGTCGAGCTGGCCCTTGAGCTCGTCGGCCGAGCGGGTCAGGTTCTCGCGGCGCTGAATGGCGGCCTTGGCATAGGTCGGATAGGCGAAGTGCGAGGGATCGTTGATCCCGGCACGCTCCTGCTCGGTCGTGATCTCGCGTTCAAGATCGGTCGACATCCGCTGGAAGTCGGCGATCATGGTCTCGATCTGGGTGACCCGGCGGCGCTTCTCGTCGACCTGAAACTTCTTCAGGCGGATGAGGGTATCTCGTGACTTCATCGACTCATACTCCCCAGAAGTCCCCTCGCTGCACGTGGGACGTCACCGGTCTCCCCACAGGCCCGACTGGGGCCAAGACCGGCTCTGCTACTCTGTGGGATGGGATGATGACGGGACAAAGTTAGCGTTCCGTTTCCAAATTACCGAGGATTTGCGCCAATTGGCGATAGCCGTCCGCCAGAGACGCATTTTCGTCCTTGCGCTGGCGCAGGAACGCCTCGAGCGGTTCGTGCAGGCGGATCGCCTCGTCGACCTCGGGGCTGGAGCCCGCCCGGTAGGCGCCAAGCCGGATCAATTCCTCCATGTCGGCATAGGTCGCCATCACCGCCCGCGCCTTCTGGATGACGGGCCAGAACGGCGGGTCGGCCGATTTCGGCATGGTGCGGGAGACGGATTTGAGGATGTTGATGGCGGGGTAGCGGCCGCGCTCGGCGATCGAGCGCTGCATCACGATATGGCCGTCGAGGATGCCGCGGACAGCGTCCGCAATCGGCTCGTTATGGTCGTCGCCGTCGACCAGCACCGTGAAGATCGCGGTGATGGCGCCCTCCCCCAGGCCCGGCCCGGCGCGCTCCAGAAGTTTCGGCAGCTCGGTGAAGACGGTCGGGGTGTAGCCCTTGGCCGTCGGCGGCTCGCCGGCGGACAGGCCGATCTCGCGCTGGGCCATGGCAAAGCGCGTCACCGAGTCCATCAGGCAGAGCACGTCCTGATCCTCGTCGCGGAAATATTCGGCGACCGCGAGCGTCAGATACGCCGCCTGGCGGCGCATCAGCGCCGGCTCGTCGGAGGTTGCGACCACCACGACCGAACGGGCGAGGCCCTCCTCGCCGAGGTCGTCCTGCAGAAATTCCTGAACCTCGCGGCCGCGTTCGCCGATCAGCCCGATGACGCTGACCGCGGCGTCGACGTTGCGCGCGAGCATCGACAGCAGCACCGATTTGCCGACGCCGGACCCTGCGAAGATGCCCATGCGCTGGCCGCGGCAGCAGGTGAGGAAGGTGTTCATCGCGCGCACGCCGAGATCGAGCGGGGCTCCGACACGCTTGCGCGAATGCGCCGGCGGCGGCGCATTGCGGAACGGCATCGGCGAGGCGCCCTGCGGCAGCGGTCCCTTGCCGTCGATCGGCTCGCCCAGCGCGTTGACGACGCGGCCGAGCCAGGCCGACGACGGCCGCACCAGATTGGCGGCATTGGCGATGACGGCCTTGCAGCCGCGGCGCACGCCGTCGAGACCGGCGAACGGCATCACGACAGCATTGTTGCCGGAGAAGCCGATCACCTCGCAGGGAATCGAACGGTTGGCACCAGTCTCGATCACGAGCCGCGCGCCGACCGACATCGCATGAATAGGGCCGGCCACCTCGACCATCAGGCCGCGGACACCGACGACGCGGCCATAAATATTGATGCCGTCGATGTCGCCGATCTGTTCGGCAAGCGCCTTCATCGGGGAGCCTTCATCGGGGGGGCCTTCATTAAGGAGCGCGCCTTGGTCATCCCCAGGGGTCGCCCTGCGATCCCCGGGACTTCACGGTGAAAACCTTAAGTTTCGCCATATTTCTGAACGGCGCTTAACTTCGTGTTTACCCGCATCATTAATCATTGCGTCACTGTCTTTGTGACTGAGCGTGACTCCCCTTCAGAAGAAGGCTGAGTCGCGGGAGTCGGTTAGGCCCGTCTCTTAAAGTGGAACTTGAACGGAGCTGGGCGACGAAAGCTGCTTCACACGCAAGACCTTAGGGCGATTCGACAAAAATTGCACCCGGGGGACTTGCGTTCCAGAATCAGAGTTTGTTAACCATCTGTTGTCAGGATCCGAATCAGTTGTTCAAAGGCGTTTTGTTGAGTGCCGCGAATGCGGCCGACCTGACGCCCAGGAGCGGCGACTATGGGGAACTGGCATGCGCGTTTTGCTGATTGAAGATGACAGCGCCGTCGCGCAGTCGATCGAGCTGATGCTGAAGTCTGAGAGCTTCAACGTCTACACGACCGATTTGGGGGAAGAAGGCGTCGATCTCGGTAAATTATACGATTACGACATTATCCTTCTCGACCTCAACCTGCCCGACATGTCCGGCTACGACGTGCTCAAGCAGCTTCGGGTCTCCAAGATCAAGACACCGATCCTGATCCTCTCCGGCCTCGCCGGCATCGAGGACAAGGTCAAGGGTCTCGGCGTCGGCGCCGACGACTACATGACCAAGCCCTTCCATAAAGACGAGCTGGTGGCCCGCATCCACGCGATCGTGCGCCGCTCCAAGGGCCACGCCCAGTCGGTCATCCAGACCGGCGACCTCGTCGTCAACCTCGACACCAAGACGGTGGAAGTCGGCGGCCAGCGCGTGCATCTGACCGGCAAGGAATATCAGATGCTGGAGCTGCTTTCGCTCCGCAAGGGCACGACCCTCACCAAGGAAATGTTCCTCAACCACCTCTATGGCGGCATGGACGAGCCCGAGCTGAAGATCATCGACGTCTTCATCTGCAAGCTCCGCAAGAAGCTGGCCAACGCTTCCGAGGGACGCAACTTCATCGAGACCGTGTGGGGCCGCGGCTACGTGCTGCGCGAGCCGCACGAGCACGAAGAGCGCATTCCCGCCTGATCTCTGGGTTTACGTCGCGAGCCCCTTTCGGGCTCGCTCCTCCCAGCCTGGACCCCGCCGCAAATGGCGGGGTTTTGTTTTTTTGGGGATGCCAAGGCGGGTTCAAATGCGGCTTCATCGCCCTCCCGCCGTTGAACCGCTATCCTTCCCCCGCCGACGAATGGTCGCTGCACGATGGGGGAACGATGATCCTGCAATCACTGGCCGGCCTGCCCGCCTTCCTGGTCTATTTCTGCACCGGGCTGATCGCAATCGTCGCGTATCTGTTCGTCTATACCCGCATCACCGCGCATAACGAGTTCCAGCTGATCCGCGACAACGAGCCGGCAGCGGCGATCGCGCTCGGCCTCAGCCTGCTCGGCTTCGTGGCCCCGCTGGTCAGTGCCATCGCGCATTCGGCCAATGTGCTGGACTGCCTGATCTGGGCGATGATCGCGCTGATCGTGCAGATCATCGTGTTCTTTCTCGTGAGAGTGCCGGTGCCGAAGCTGTCGGAGCGGATCGCCGCCGGCGAGCTTGCGCCCGCGATCTGGCTCGGGCTGTCCTCGCTCGCCGCGGGCCTGCTCAACGCCGCCAGCATGATCTATTGAGATGGCCGACAAACCTTCCAACAAGCAGTTCGGCAAGCGCCGGCCACGCCTGCCACAGCCATTGCCGCTGCCGGCCAAAGAGCCGGTGAAGCGCTCCGGCCATGTCGCGCTGCTGGTGATGGGCACGCTCGCGGTCGGCACCACCGCCTACACGATGATGCCGCGGCAGAATTGCGAGCCCACACCCGGCGCCGTGCCGGGGCAGACGACCACGACCTGCACAAGCAGCAGCGGCAGCAGCTCGTCAGGCGGCAGCAGCTCGCGCTGGTCGTCACGGTCGAGCTTCTTCAGCAGCGATTCCTCGAGCCATTCCTCCTCGAGCACGTCGTCCGATTCCGGCCACAGCAGCGTCAGCCGCGGCGGCTTCGGCTCGTTCGGCCATGGCTTCTCGGGCGGTGGCTGATCCATGCAGCGCATCACCTGTCTCGAGCGCGACGACTGGCGGGAAACCGCGGCGAAATGCGGCTTCGTCTTCCACACCATCGACGGCGAACGCTATTGGGACGAGCGCGCCTATTACGGCTTCACGCTCGACGAGATCGAGCGCGGCATCGAGACGCCGACCGCCGAGATCGAGGCGATGTGCCTTGAGCTTGCCGGCCGCGTCATCGGCGAGGAGCGATACCTGCGGCGCTTGCAGATTCCGGAAGCGTTCTGGAGCCTGATCGCCGAGAGCTGGCAGCGCGACGACCGCAGCCTCTATGGCCGGCTCGATTTGAAATTCGACGGCAAGTCGCCGGCAAAACTGCTCGAATATAACGCGGATACGCCGACCTCGATCTTCGAGGCCGCAGTGTTCCAATGGACCTGGCTCGAGCAGGCGATCGAGCGCCGCATCGTCCCTGTTCGCGCCGATCAGTTCAACTCCATCCATGAGCGCTTGATCGCGGCGTGGAAGGAGATCGCCGCGGGCCGTCACATTCATCTCACCGGCACCACCGACAACTCGGAAGACGCCGGCACGCTCGCTTATCTCGAGGACACCGCGCGCCAGGCCGGCCTCTCGACCAGGTTGCTCGACATCGAGGAGGTCGGCTGGCGCGATGAGCCTGGCGGCTTCGTCGATCTCGACGAGAACGACATCGCGCTCGCCTTCAAGCTCTATCCCTGGGAGTGGATGTTCCACGATGCCTTCGGCGCAAAGCTGAAGGACGCACCGACGCGCTGGATCGAGCCGCCGTGGAAGGCGGTGCTCTCCAACAAGGGCATTTTGCCGCTGCTGTGGGAGATGTTTCCGAACCATCCAAATCTGCTGCCGGCGTTCTTCGAGGACGACGCGCGAGCAGCAGAGCTCGGCACGTCCTATGTCCGCAAGCCGCTGCTGTCGCGCGAAGGCGCCAACGTCACGATCGTGTCCGGCGGCGTATCGCTCGACGAGCAGGAAGGTCCCTACGGCGCCGAAGGTTTTGTGCGCCAGGCGCTCTCGCCGCTGCCGAATTTTTCAGGCTTCTATCCGGTGGTGGGAAGCTGGCTGGTGAACCACGAGCCGTGCGGATTGTCGATCCGCGAGGACGAGAGCCCGATCACCGGCAACCGCTCGCGGTTTCTGCCGCACGCGATTTTGTGAGGAGCTCTTCTCCCTTCTCCCCTTGTGGGAGAAGGTGGCGCGAAGCGCCGGATGAGGGGTTCTCCCCGCACGCCGGACTATTCGTGAGGATAGAGACCCCTCACCCGGCTTCGCTATCGCGAAGCCACCCTCTCCCACAAGGGGCCTGTTGCGTAATCCACCAGTTGTGATTCCCTAGGGCAAAGCCTTGGAGGTATCGATGGCGGTGAAGCGGACAGGACAGCCGAGCTTTGTGG
>NZ_FMAI01000022.1 GCF_900094605.1 Bradyrhizobium shewense
ACCAACGGCACGGTCAAGACGCTCGATCAGCTCAACACCAAGCTTCAGGCCAACAACCTGACGGCGACGATCGACGCCAACGGCCTGCTGACGGTCTCGACCACCAACGACTACGCGTCCTCGACCATCGGTTCGAGCGCCGCAGGTGGTGCGATCGGCGGTACGCTGACTTCGTCGCTGACGTTCTCGACGGCTTCCACCCCCGTCCAGGATACGGTTGCTCAGACGGCGCGTGCCAATCTGGTGTCTCAGTACAACAACATCCTGAACCAGATCGACACGACCTCGCAGGACTCCTCGTTCAACGGTGTCAACCTCTTGAACGGTGACCAGCTCAAGCTGGTGTTCGACGAAACCGGCAAGTCGAACCTCAGCATCACGGGCGTGACCTACAACTCCAAGGGTCTGGGCCTTGCTGCGTTGACCAGCGGTGTCGACTTCATCGACAACTCCGCGACCAACAAGGTGCTGTCCAACCTGAACGCGGCGTCGAGCACGCTGCGCTCGGAAGCTTCGAGCCTCGGCTCGAACCTCTCGGTGGTGCAGGTTCGTCAGGACTTCAACAAGAGCCTGATCAACGTGCTGCAGACCGGTTCGTCCAACCTGACCCTGGCCGACACCAACACCGAAGCGGCCAACAGCCAGGCGCTGTCGACCCGCCAGTCGATCGCGGTCTCCGCGCTCTCGCTGGCCAACCAGTCGCAGCAGAGCGTGCTGCAGCTGCTCCGCTAACAAGCGGACGACATCGCAAGACGACTACGGCGGCGGGGCTTCGGCCCCGCCGCTTTCTTTTTGTACCGGCATCCAAGTGCCTTTCGGCGAGGTGGAGAGGATGCGTTCGGATGCAGCCAATTGCTCACTCTGAGTTATGGTTGACAAGTCGCAAATGCCTCGCCGCTTCACCAAAAACCATCATGCAATCATGACGATATGACCGAGCACGCTCTTGCTCCGAACGCGGATATGGTGAATCCGGGCAAGGACTGCCGCGACACGCTTCATGCTTTGTTAGCCGTCTGCGTTCACCGTCCCGGCATCGATTAATCCTAATCGAAGTTTGTTTGTTGCGTTGCGTACCAGAAGGGTAACACTCAATGTCCGGTATCGTCCTCTCTTCGTCGGTTCGTCAGAACCTGCTCTCCCTCCAGTCCACCGCTGATCTTCTCGCCACCACACAGAGCCGTCTGTCGACCGGCAAGAGCGTCAACTCGGCCCTGGACAATCCCACCAACTTCTTCACCGCACAGTCGCTCGACAACCGCGCCAGCGACATCAACAACCTGCTCGATGGCATCGCCAACGGCGTGCAGGTGCTGCAGGCGGCCAACACCGGCCTGACCTCGCTGCAGAAGCTGATCGACAGCGCCAAGTCGATCGCCAACCAGGCGCTGCAGACCACGGTCGGTTACTCCACCAAGTCCAACGTCTCCACCACGATCGCCGGTGCGACGGCGGCCGACCTGCGCGGCACGACCAGCTTCGCCAGCGCGACCGCGAGCAGCAACGTGCTGTATAACGGCACGGCCGGCGGCACCACGGCGGCGAACGGCACCACGACGCTCGGCGCCACCATCGGCACCTTCACGGGCACCGCCGGAACGGCCGGCGATGGCACCACGGCCCTGACCGGCGCCATCACCCTGATTGCGACCAACGGCACGACCGCCACCGGCCTGCTCGGCAACGCCCAGCCCGCCGACGGCGACACGCTGACCGTGAACGGCAAGACCATCACCTTCCGCTCGGGCTCTGCTCCAGCGTCGACTGCGGTTGCGTCCGGTTCGGGCGTCAGCGGCAATCTCGTCACCGACGGCAACGGCAACACCACGGTCTATCTCGGTACCGCAGGCACTCCGGCTGCGACCGTCAGCGATCTGTTGACCGCGGTCGATCTCGCCAGCGGAGTCAAGACGGCATCCATCACTGCCGGTGCTGCGACGCTCGCCACCAGCTTCAACCAGACCGCTTCGAGCGTTGGTGCGGGTGCCGTCACGCTGAAGAGCTCGACGGGTGCGGATCTGAGCGTTACCGGCAAGGCCGACCTGCTCAAGGCGCTCGGTCTGACCTCGTCTTCGGGTGCAGGCAATGCCAGCTTGAACGTCAACCGGACTACGACCGCGGGCTCACTGGGTGCGACCATCGCGGATGGTTCGACGCTGAACGTCGACGGTCACGTCATCACCTTCAAGAACGCGCCGATCCCGGGTTCGACCGGTGCTCCGAGCGTTGCGAGCGGCTTCGGTGCGAGCGGCAACGTTCTCACGGACGGCGCCGGCAACTCGACGGTCTACCTCCAGGGCGGCACGATCAACGACGTGCTGAAGGCGATCGACCTTGCCACCGGCGTGCAGACCGCGACGGTCAACGCCAACGGCACCGCGACGCTTGCGACCGCCACCGGCCAGACCAACTCGTCGATCAACGCCTCGGGTCAGCTCAAGATCTCGACCGGCGTCAATGCCGATCTGTCGATCACCGGCACCGGCAACGCGCTCAACGTGTTCGGCCTCGCGGGCAACACCGGCAACGCAACGGCATTCTCCGCCGCCCGCACCTCCGGCATCGGCGGCATTGCCGGCAAGACCTTGACCTTCTCCTCCTTCAACGGCGGCACGGCGGTCAACGTCACCTTCGGCGACGGCACCAACGGCACGGTCAAGACGCTCGACCAACTCAACACGAAGCTCACCGCAAACAACCTCGCGGCGACGATCGACGCCAACGGCTTGCTGACCATCACCGCGTCCAACGACTACGCGTCTTCGACGCTCGGCTCGACGACCGCCGGCGGTGCGATCGGCGGCACGCTGACTTCGGCGCTCACGTTCTCGACGGCTTCCACCCCCGTCCAGGATGGCGTTGCCCAGACGGCCCGTGCGAACCTGGTGGCTCAGTACAACAACATCCTGAACCAGATCGACACGACCTCGCAGGACTCCTCGTTCAACGGCGTCAACCTCTTGAACGGCGACCAGCTCAAGCTGGTGTTCGACGAGACCGGCAAGTCGAGCCTGAACATCACCGGCGTGACCTACAACTCCAAGGGTCTTGGTCTCGCTGCCCTGACCGTCGGCGTCGACTTCATCGACAACGCCGCCGCCAACAGGGTGCTGACCAATCTGAACGCGGCGTCGAGCACGCTGCGCTCGGAAGCCTCGAGCCTCGGTTCGAACCTCTCGGTCGTGCAGATCCGTCAGGACTTCAACAAGAACCTGATCAACGTGCTGCAAACCGGCTCGTCCAACCTGACCCTGGCCGACACCAACGTCGAGGCGGCCAACAGCCAAGCGCTGTCGACCCGCCAGTCCATCGCGGTCTCCGCGCTGTCGCTGGCCAACACCTCGCAGCAGAGCGTGCTCCAGCTGCTTCGCTAATAAGCGGCTGAAATTACTAAATAAAACCGAGCGGCGGGGTCATTTGCCCCGCCGCTCTTTTTTGCGTCCGGAGGCGGGCAGGGGCGTTCACCGGCGGTTAACCCTATCGATTAAACCGGCGTTAACCATACTTTAAAGGACACCTCCTAAAACTGGACAAAAGCCCGCTTTCGAGACCGCGCGGCCGATTCGTATCCGGTTCAAGAGGAAGACTCGCCAATGTCCAACATCGTTCTCTCGGCGTCCGTTCGCCAGAACCTGTTGTCGCTGCAGTCGACGGCCGACTTGCTGGCCACGACGCAGGAGCGGCTGTCGACCGGCAAGAAGGTCAATACCGCGCTCGACAATCCCACCAACTTCTTCACGGCGCAGGGGTTGGACAACCGGGCGAGCGACATCAGCAACCTGCTCGATGGCATCAACAACGGTGTCCAGGTGCTGCAGGCCGCCAATACCGGCATCACCTCGCTGCAAAAGCTGATCGACAGCGCCAAGTCGATCGCCAACCAGGCGCTGCAGACCACGGTCGGCTATTCCACCAAATCCAACGTCTCCACCACCATTCCCGGCGCAACGCCCGCCGACCTGCGCGGCACGACCTCCTATGCGAGTGCGACCGCCAAGAGCAACGTGCTCTATACCGGTGCAGCCGGTGGCACGACCCCGGTCACCGGGACTGCGGCGCTCGGCGCGTCGCTCGGCTCGAGCGCCGGCACCTTTACCGGCACGGCAGCGCTTGCCGCCGACGGCACCACCGCACTCTCCGGCACCGCCACACTGGTCGGCACCACCGCATCCACCACATTCGGGAGTGCGCCTGCGGATGGCGACACCATCACGGTGAACGGCAAGACCATCACCTTCCGCACCGGCATCGCTCCGAGCACGCAACCGACCGGCTGGGGCCTTGATGCCAGCGGACACATTGCCACCGACGGCAACGGCAATTCGATCGTCTATGAAGGAACGGCGGCTGCGCCCGGGGCGACCGTTAACGACGTCCTCACCGCGATCGACCTCGCCAGCGGCGTCAAGACCGCCACGATCAGCGCGAGCGCGGCGACCATCGCGGTCAGCGGTTCGGCGGGTCCCGTCGGTACGCTTCAGGTGGCATCGTCCATCACCGGCGGCCAGGTCACGCTGAAGAGCTCGACCGGCGCCGATCTGAGCGTGACGGGCAAGGCTGACTTCCTCAACAAGCTCGGTCTGACCGCGGCGACCGGCGCAGGCAATGCCGCCGTGACCGCGAACCGGTCGACGACCGCCGGCTCGCTCGGTTCTCTCGTTCAGGACGGCTCGACCCTGAACATCGACGGTCACACCATCACCTTCAAGAACGCGCAGACGCCGCAATCGGCGGCGAGCGTCACGTCGGGTGGCGTCAGCGGCAACATCGTCACCGACGGCAACGGCAACTCGACGGTCTATATCCAGAGCGCGACGCTGACTGACCTGCTCAACGCGGTCGACCTCGCCACTGGCGTCAAGACCGCGAGCATCTTCAACGGCGCGGCGGCGCTGTCGACCACCGCGGGCCAGATCCCGTCGTCGGTCAACAGCAGCGGTCAGCTTGCGCTCTCCACCGGCATCAACGCCGATCTCTCGATCACCGGCACGGGCAACGCGCTCAGCGCGTTCGGCCTCAGCGGCAATACGGGAACGGCCACCGCCTTCACCGCGGCGCGAACCTCCGGTGTTGGCGGTGTCAGCGGCAAGACTCTGACCTTCTCCTCCTTCAACGGCGGTACGCCGGTGAACGTCACCTTCGGCGACGGCACCAACGGCACCGTCAAGACGCTCGACCAGCTCAATGTGCAGCTTCAGGCCAACCACCTGACGGCGACGATCGACGCCAACGGCGTGCTGACGGTCACCACCGTCAACGAATACGCCTCCTCGACCCTTGGCTCGACTGCGGCGGGCGGCGCGGTCGGTGGTACGCTCACCGGCGTGCTCGCCTTCACCACCGCGCAGCCGCCGGTTCAGGATCCCGTCGCGCAGACGGCGCGTTCGAGCCTGGTCAGCCAGTTCAACAACATCCTGGCGCAGATCGACACGACGTCGCAGGACTCGTCCTTCAACGGCATCAACCTGCTCAACGGCGACACGCTGAAGCTGGTCTTCAACGAAACCGGCAGCTCCACGCTCGGCATCAACGGCGTCGTGTTCAACGCGGCCGGCCTCGGCCTCAGCAATCTCGTTCCCGGCACGGACTTCATCGACAACGGTGCCACCAACAAGGTGCTGGCCAGCCTGAATGCCGCCTCGAGCAGGCTGCGCTCGGAAGGATCCTCGCTCGGTTCGAACCTCTCGATCGTGCAGGTGCGTCAGGACTTCTCCAAGAACCTGATCAACGTGTTGCAGACCGGCTCGTCCAACCTGACGCTCGCCGACACCAACGAGGAAGCGGCCAACAGCCAGGCGCTGTCGACCCGCCAGTCGATCGCGGTGTCCGCGCTGTCGCTGGCCAACCAGTCGCAACAGAGCGTGCTGCAGCTGCTCCGCTAATCTCGCAGCGCAAGATCGCCACACGATATATCGCGGCGGGGCTAACGCTCCGCCGTTCTTTTGAGGGAGATCGCTAAGACAAGATTAGCTGAGATCGACACGCATCACGCGAGCGAGTTTACATCGTGCGTGCGTGGATCTAGCGTTGCGCTGACGAAGAGCTCCGCGACCCGTAATTATCCGGAGTGCTTCCAAGCACACATGTAAGCAAATCTTAAGCGGTGCTGCCTAGGGTTGGGAAAGAAATCCTTAAGCGCGTCCAACGCGCTAGGTAACCTCCAGGGTGTGATTGATGTCGAACTCCGCTGCCTCGGCTTACGCGCGCGTTGCAACGACCACTGCATCTCCTCGCGACATCGAGGCGCAGACCCTGCTCAAGGCCGCGAACAAGCTCCAGGATGCGGTGAACAACGCCGATCCGCTCAGCGAGCAGACCATGCAGGCGCTGATGTTCAACCGCAAGCTCTGGACCATCTTCCTGAGCGAGGCGATGCGCGACAACAATCCGCAGCCGATCGACGTCCGGCAGAAGATCGCCAACATCAGCGTGTTCGTGCTGAGCCAGACCGCCGCGCTGCAGATGAGCCCGCAGTTCGATCACTTCCGTCCGCTGATCGAGATCAACCGCAATATCGCTGCGGGCCTGTCCGGACGGCCGTGACGAGGACTCGTGATGGTCGGCGTCGCGAGCATCTTTCGCGCCCGCGCATAGATCGAACGTTCTAGCGAGTGCCTCGGGCCAGCCGCCGTCACAGCGGCGGCATCTCACAATGTGAGCAGGTGCTGATCAACGCCCCGTCGCTTCGCTTCGGCAATACGACGCTCACGCGCCGGTCAGGCGCAGACCAGGAACATCGTCGCCGATCCCGCCACGCTCAATACGCGATCGTCAGGCGCTGACGTCGGTGCTGAGCGGACGCGAGGGCTCGGACTTCATGTCCATTGCATGGAAATAGGCCCGCCGGCGCAGCATCGCTTCGTCGGGGAACTGGTTCACCACCGCGTCGGTCCTGTCGTTGACGACTTGAAAGACGAAGGATGCGGCCGCCTGGTCGAATACGACCTGGCGCGAGACGTTCTCGTGGTTCGGCAGATCGTTGCGCACGGGCGCGCTCGTATCCGCCGCGGCGACCGTCTGGTTCACCGGAAGATCGGTTTGCACAGCCTCGTTCGCCGCCGCATTGGACGTCGTTACGATCTGCACGGGTGCCGGGATCCCCACCGGCCTGATGCTGAAATCTGTACTCATGGCAGCCTCCTGGTTGCCTAACGTGAGTCAAATCCCAACCCCTCTAATAACGCAACCATGGAACACCAGGACTGAAGACCCGGTAAGGAAACGTGACTAACCGCGCGACGATTTCGCCGCGCGGATTTTCGTAAAATTGTCGCTTGTTTTGTGTGCGCTCAGAGCGAGCGGCTGACCGCGAGCGGTGTGATGTGACGCGGACCCGGAGCTGCGCGGCGACCTGCGGCCGTATAGGTGTTCGGCACGTTGCGCTTCTGGATCTCGGCATTGACGCCGCGCACGACGCTTTCGGAGACCGCGTGCGCGGTCGCGAGCACGGTGAGATTGACCTGGAGCATCGCGCGGAAGGCATCGTGGTGGCGATGCAGCGTCGAGAGCAGCTCCGGCGCGGACTTCGCGAGCTGCGCCTGGTTCGCTTTTAACTGGCTGACGGCGCCGACATAGTTTCGCGACAGCTCCTGCTTCTTGCTCTCGAGCGTCATCGCCTCGCGGACCTTGCCGGCGCGAACGAGCTCGGTCTCGCGCTCGATCAGTCCGAGCAGGGCGCTCATCGCGTCCATCAGGTCTTCTGCGAGCTTGCGCGCCTCGGTGCTGCCGGGCGCGGTGTTCGGGCGCTGTTGCATCGGCTGACGTGAGGCGTTGAAATGGTTCATCTCGTTTGACCTTATGCCGTGCGGATCGTTTTCGCCTGCTGCATGATGAGGGTGCGGTAGACTTCGGTGGCGACGCCGACGCCGCCGGCCTTGGCGAAGTTCTTGGAATATTGCTCGGTCAGCATCGAGCGCCACACGCCGGTGCCGGGCGTGTCGCCGAACGGGCCTTCGCCCTTCAGGCCCGAGGTCATCTGCGAGAACATGCTGTTGAGGAACATCGCCTCGAAGTCGGTGGCGGTCTTCTGCGCCCTGGCCTGCTGCTTCGGCGAGACCTTTTGTAGCGCCGCAGCGAGCTCGAAATCGGGCCGGCCGTTGCGGCTCTCGACCGAGAAAGCCGAGGAGGTGGCGAGGCGAGGGATGTTGATCGTGCTGGTCTGCATCACATCACCTCGATGTCGGCTTCGATCGCACCGGCGGCCTTGATTGCCTGGAGGATGCTGATCATGTCGCGCGGACCGATGCCGAGGCCGTTGAGGCCGTCGACGAGCTGCTGGAGCGAGACGCCGTCCTTGACGACGGCCAGCTTCTTGCCGTCCTCCGTGACGGTGACGCTGCTGCGCGGCGCGACCACGGTGCGGCCGCGCGACAGCGGGTTGGGCTGGCTCACCTGCGGGCTCTCGGAGATGGTGACGGTGAGGTTGCCCTGCGCGACCGCGACGGTGGCGACGCGGACGTCGCGCCCCATCACGATGATGCCGCTGCGTTCGTCGATGATGATCTTGGCGGCGAGATCCGGGTCGACCTGGAGCTGCTCGATCTCGGTGAGAAAGGCGACGACGTTGCCCTTGAACTCGGGCGGGACCGAAAGCTGCACCGTCGAGGGATCGATCGGCTCGGCGGTCTTGACGCCGAGATAGTCGTTGACCGCGGCCGCGATCCGTTTGGCGGTGGTGAAATCGGCGTTGCGCAGCGCCAGGCGCACGTTCGGCAGCCGATTGAGCGCGAACTCGATCTCGCGTTCGATGATGGCGCCGTTGGCGATGCGTCCCACGGTCGGAACGCCGCGCACGATCTTGGCCGCCTCGCCCTCGGCCTGGAAGCCGGATATCGCGAGCGAGCCCTGCGCCACCGCGTAGACATTGCCGTCGGCACCTAACAGGGGGGTGACGAGCAGGGTGCCGCCCTGGAGGTTCTTGGCATCGCCGAGCGCAGAGACGGTGACGTCCATGCGCGTGCCCTGGGTGGCGAAGGCCGGCAGATTGCCGGTGACCATCACGGCTGCGACGTTGCCGGTGCGGATGGTGGCGCCGCGGATGTTGACGCCCATGCGCTCGAGCATCGCCTGCAGCGACTGCTTGGTGAAGGGGATGTTGTTGAGCGTGTCGCCGGTGCCGTTGAGGCCGACGACGAGACCGTAACCGATGAGCTGATTCTGCCGCACGCCTTCGATATTGGCGAGGTCCTTGATGCGCGAGGTCGCAGCCGCCGGCGCGAGCGACAGCATCAGCGCCGACAGCGCCGCGCAGGCCACCCCAACAATCCTCACCCAACGAACGCTTGGCATCCTCTGCTCCCCAAGGATCCTCAAAAGGCTCCTCAAATCGGAAGGACCTGCACGACACTCCCATGACGAGCTGGTCCGGCGCTGTCCTTGCGAGGGCTGTGCCAACCCGGGCGGCGTGGATAGGCCGCTGAATAGGTTGAATAAATCTGTTTCGAGCGGTGTCAGCGGGCGTTGTCCCTGAGGAGCGAAACTGCCGCCTGTCGGCAGATTTTGCCGGGCCGTTTACGCGCCGTTAACCATAAGACGGCGAAGGTGACGGCAGTGATCACCCGGATTCCTTCCGATGCGCATCTACGGACCGAACGGCACGACGCTTGGAACGCCGGCCAGCCAGGCCAGGCGGACCGGCTCCGGCACCTTCGTGCTGCCCGACACCTCGTCGGCGCAGGAGACCCGGAGCGCTGCCGCACCAAAGGCCGCCACCAACATCGACGGGCTGCTGGCGCTGCAAGGCGTCGAGGAGGACCCGGTCGAGCGCCGCAAGCGCTCGGTCGTCCGCGGCAGGACCGCGCTCGACGTGCTCGACGATCTCAAGATGGGGCTGTTGGCCGGCAATCTCGACGCCTCGACCGTGATGCGCCTGCGCGATGCTGCGGCGAACCTGAAATCATCCTCCGGCGATCCCGGTCTCGATGCAGTGCTCTCCGAGATCGAGCTGCGCGTCGAGGTCGAGCTCGCCAAGGCCGGACGGGCTTAATCAGACAGGCTGTCGTCGCCCGGCTTGACCGGGCGACCCAGTATTCCAGAGACAGTCATTGTAGAGTCGAGAAGCCGCGGCGTACTGGATGCCCCGGTCAAGCCGGGGCATGACAGCGGAGGTTTGGGGTGCGGAGTGCGCTCCCGCGCGCGCCTACGCCGCTTCCTCCTTCTGCTGCGTGTCGTAGCGGCGCTGGGCGGCGAGAACGTCTTTCAGATTCTGCTCGGCCCAATCGCGCAGCGGATCGACTGCGCCGGCGAGCGTCAGCCCGAGCTGCGTGATCGAATACTCCACCGTGACGGGAACGGTCGCGATGGCATGGCGCCTGATCAGCCCGTCGCGTTCGAGCGATTTGAGAACCTGGCTCAGCATCTTCTGCGAAATTCCTTCGATCGTGCGGCGCAACTGATTGAAGCGCATCGGCTCCTCGCGCAGCAGCAGCAGGATAAGCACCGCCCATTTGTCGCCGATGCGATCGAGAATCTGGCGGGTGGGGCAGTTCGCTGCATAAACGTCGGGTTTCATCGTCGGTCCTCGAAATCCGTTTTCGTCGCTCGCGGTGCGCGTGGCGGTTACCCTTGCGTAATCAGGTAAGCACAAAGTGCTCTCTTAACACCAGCATTCTTTGCGATATCTAGTCACTGTTAGTTACCATAGAAGCAAAGGAGCCTTCCATGAAAATCGCAGTTGCCGGCGCCTCGGGTCGGGCCGGGTCGGAAATCACCAAGGAACTGTCCCGCCGCGGCCATGCGGTCACGGCCATCGCCCGGAACCCCGAGAAGATCGCGGCCCTGCCGAACGTCACGCCGACCAAGGGGGACGTGCTCGACCAGGCGGGGCTTGCCAAGCTGTGGGCCGGGCACGACGTCGCCGTGAGTTCCGTGCACTTCCTGGCCAGCGATGCGCGGAAGCTGATCGGCGCGGCGAAGGACGCCAGGGTTGGTCGTTACCTCGTCGTCGGCGGCGCCGGCAGCCTCGAGGTCGCACCGGGCGTGAAACTGGTCACGACTCCCAATTTTCCGGCCCAATACAAGGCGGAAGCGGAGGCGGGCTCGGTCTTCCTCGACCTGCTGCGGCAGGAAAAGGAGCTGAACTGGACCTTCATTTCGCCGTCGGCCCTGTTCGTCGAGGGGGAACGCACGGGCAAGTTCCGCCTGGGTACCGACCAGCTTCTCGCAGATGCGAACGGCAAGAGCTGGATCAGCTTCGCCGACTACGCCATTGCGCTCGCCGACGAGATCGAGCGGCCGGCCCATCTGCGGCAGCGTTTCACGGTCGGTTACTAGGCTTTCGGCCGCTCCCGGGCCCTCCAGGATAAACCTTCCTGTGCAAGGGCTTGGGGGCGCCGATCGGACGGTGAGGGAAATATTGTCTGTCACAGGTGGCCGCTATATAAGGCCCCGCTCAGCGGACTTCGTTCCGTTGCGCGAGTCGTTGCTTAGACAGATAGGCCGCCCTTGGAAAAGTTGAAAAACTACCGACCGACCGAAAAAGAGCCTTTCATGAACGACCGGCAGAAGGAGTACTTCCGTTTGAAGCTCCTCGCCTGGAAGGATGAGATCCTCAAAGAGTCCAAGCTCACCCTGCAAGCCCTGCAGGAGGAGAACGTGAACCACCCCGATCTCGCCGATCGGGCATCGTCCGAAACCGACCGTGCCATCGAGCTCCGTGCCCGCGACCGCCAGCGCAAGTTGATCGCCAAGATCGACGCCGCGCTCCAGCGGATCGAGGACAACACCTACGGCTATTGCGAGGACACCGGCGAGCCAATTTCTTTGAAGCGGCTCGAGGCCCGGCCCATCGCGACGCTCTCCGTGGAGGCGCAGGAGCGCCACGAGAAGCGCGAGAAGGTCTATCGCGACGAATAGAGCCCGAGCCGCCGCGTGCGGCTCTTTTGTTTTTGGCTCACGGCGTCGCTTGAACGCCGCTGGTCCGGCGCGTAGATTCGCGCCGTCATGATGATTTGCACTCTCAACATCGCATCGGTCTTCTTCCTGGGCTGAGCGCAGGCGCCTCCGCCGCGGAGGCATTGCGTCCCGCAAGTTCGACTTGCGGTTTCCCAACCGATTGAGCCAGCCGGTTCCGCAGTGAGCGGACGATGAGGGCTGGCGAGCCTTTGAGAGATCATCATGACTGCCAATCCGCGCGCGTTCGACGACGCGCAAATAGCCCAATTCATCCGCGACGGCTTTGTCCGGATCGACAATGCTTTCCCTCGTGAGCTCGCCGAGGCCGCCCGCGCCATCATCTGGCGCGATCTGCCATGCAGCGAGCACGACCCCGCGAGCTGGACCCGGCCCGTGGTGCGGCTGCCCTATTATGGCGGTCCGCCGTTCCGGGATGCCATCAACACCGCCGTGCTCCATGCCGCCTTCGACCAGATCGTCGGGCAGGGGCGATGGCGGCCGCGAGGCGACATCGGCACCTTTCCGGTGCGGTTTCCGCATCCGGACGATCCGGGCGACGACGGCTGGCATGTCGATCTCAGCTTTCCCGGCGAGGCCAGCAACCCGAACGAGATGCAGGATTTCTCGGCCTGGCGCGTCAACATCACCTCGCGGGGGCGGGCGCTGCTGCTGCTGTTCCTGTTCTCCGATGTCGGTGACGACGATGCGCCGACGCGGATCCGGGTCGGCTCGCATCTGCCGATGGCGCGCTACCTGGCGCCAGCCGGCGATGCGGGGCGGGCGCACATGATGCTGGAGCAGATGGGGGCCGATTGTCCGGTGGCGCTCGCGACGGGTGCGGCCGGCACGGTCTATCTCTGTCATCCCTTCCTGGTTCATGCCGCGCAGAAGCATCGGGGAACGCGACCGCGCTTCCTGGCGCAACCACCGCTGCATCTCGCCGAGCCGTACCGGCTGGAGCGGAGCGAGGGCGACTACTCGCCGGTCGAGGTCGCCATCCGCCTCGCGCTTGGACGCATTTGACGGAAGCGAAGTCACTGCACGCGGCGTTGTGGCGGGTTCCTGCGCCACAACGCCGCTGTCGTCCGATGCCAATTGCCGGGATCGCGAAAAATGAATCGCGATCAATGGGCTAGAGTCGAATCCTGCATGCTCACGTGAGTTCGCATGAGAAAAAGCCTTCACTTCAGGTGCGGGAAGTTTTGCGAGTCGCATCAAGGAGATCGACCGGCATCTTGAGACGGCGGCGCAGCGGCTTCACGCATCGCTGCAATCAGGGTCTCGTTCCGCGCGGGGCGGGGTGGGCCTGGCGCGTGGCTCCATAAAGACCGGACCAACTCAATATTTCCTTAAGCGGCGGGAGCCCCCCGTATTCGGCCTGGCCGAGCGCCGACCAGCGCTTGTCAGGCGCGGACGGGGATGCTGAACTGAGCCGCAATGTTGCGTAGCGTGGGAGGCGGCGCCGATGGATAAGATTCTCGAATCCGCAAAGGCGATCGCGCTGGCGCGTCGCAATCATGCGCCGCTCGCGGCGCTGGAGCGTCCCCCCATTGATGAGGCCGAGGGCTACCAGGTCCAGCGTGCGGTGCACGATGTGCTGCTGCCGCATCTCGGGCCGCTGGTCGGGTACAAGATCGGCTGCACCAGCCAGGTGATGCAGGACTATATCGGCATCCCGCATCCCTGCGGCGGCGGCGTGTTCCAGAAGGGAGTGCACGACACCGGCGCCAAGCTCGCCGCCTCCAACTATGTCCGGGTCGGGGTCGAATGCGAGATCGCGGTGCGGCTGAAGCGCGACTTGGCCGCCGGCGAGGCGCCGTTCACGGCCGAATGGGTCGGCGAGGCGGTCGAGGCCTATCATCCCGCGATCGAGATCGTTGACGACCGCTACGTGAAGTGGGAGGCGATGGGTGCCCCGATGCTGATCGCCGACGATTTCTTCGCAGCCGGCTGCGTGCTGGCTCCGGCGGTTCCGCGCTCGTCGGTGCCGGACCTGAAGGCGGTCAAGGGCCGCGCCATCCTCAACGGCGAGGAGGTCAGCCACGGCACCGGCGCCGACGTGCTCGGTCATCCCCACAACGCGCTCGCCTGGCTCGCCAACCATCTCGCCGCCGAAGGCAAGAGTCTTCACGCGGGACAGCTCGTGCTCACCGGCAGCCTGGTCAAGACGCTGTGGCTGAAGGCCGGCGACAAGGTGCGGATGGAACTGGACGGGCTGGGGACGGTGGAGGTGAAGTTTACCTGAGAGGCACCGGTAGTCCCCGCAGTCATTCCCCGCGAAGGCGGGGAATCCAGTACGCCGCGCTGCACCAGTACAATCACGAATATCTCGGAGTACTGGATCGTCCGCCTTCGCGGACGATGACAGAGGGGGTGGCTTGAATGCTGTACCCTCATCCACGTCATTGCGAGCGAAGCGAAGCAATCCAGAATCTTTCCGCGGTGACAGTCTGGATTGCTTCGCTTCCGTCTTCGCTCTTTGAGCTTTGGCGGACAAGCCGCTCGCAAGGACGGCATGCGGCGACAGCGTTGCCAAAATGTCGCGAGCCTCTATCGTGATGTGCAGTTTCTGACTCCATCCGACAGAGACATCTTGCGCCCGCCGGCGATCGGGTCTATGAGCCCCGTCCCATTCAACCTGCGCTTCAACAATGAGGAGACCAGCCGTGAACAGTCTGTGGCGATCGACACGCTCCGTGCCGACGCTCTCGCTGCGTCCGGCTGACAGTCATCCAATCATGTTGAACGACAATGGCACATTCATTGATTCAGCGCCGGCGGGAGGCCGAGCGCGCGCGGGTTGAAGCCTACGAGCTGTCGCTGCGGCATGTGTCGCAGCGGACGCGTCCTCCACCGGATTTCGAGACCGCGATCTACGACGCCAGGCGTGGCTTCGAGGCCGACATCGTGCGCGATGCCGAGGCCTGGAAGCCGCGGATGAAGACTCGCGATGCCGCGCGTCTTCGTCTTGCCGCGGCTCGCTATCTCTTTGCGCGTTATCCTGTCGCAGAACATCTGGAGCATATCTGGATCGACGGCGCGGGACTGGGCGCCGGCGAGATCCATTTGCGCAAGCGCTGGTACATCGCGGCGGCCGGCGGCGGTTCGCTCTACGCTGCCGGTGCGGCCGAATGGCTGTCTCGCAAGGAGGTCCATGCGTTCCTCAATCCTTTGGGGAGCGTTGGCTTCGAGGCTGCGGTCTGGCAGGCCATCGCGCGATCCTATGCGAACGATCCCGCCGTTGCGATGCGGATCGCGCGCACCAGGATCACGCAGACGCCGCGCGCTCAGCATCGCTTCTGGCGAGATGTGGTGCGCTTCTTCTGCGCGCATCCCACCACGGTCGAGGACATGGATGACTTCCACGATTACCTCGCCGATTGCCACCGGCGTGATCCGGAGTACACCCCTAAGGGGCGTTCACTGATCTCGCTTGGTCGGCAGATGCGCGATTGGCATCGCGATCTCGATGCGATCGCTCGTATCGAGGCCGCACGCCGTCGCGCCGAGGCTGCGCGAAACCGTGCGCGTGGGCTGGCAGCAAGCCCCGAGCAGATCGAGGACCGTTGGCTCGGTGTAGCGATCGCGGACTGGTCATGGACGACGTCGTCCAAGGACCGGGCCAAGCGTGAGGAGTACGTTGTGGTCCAGTTGCGGACCGCAGCCGCTCTCGTGGCTGAGACGCGGGGTATGCGTCACTGCGTCGCCACTTACGCGACAAAGTGCATTGCCGGGCATGCGTCGATCTGGTCGCTCCGTCGCCGTGCCTCGGGCGATGTCCAGCGGCTGCTGACCATCGAGCTGGATACCCGTTCCCGGGCGGTTCAGGTTCGCGGGTTTGCAAACCGTCCGCCGCTAGCGGAGGAGAGTAAGATCCTGGAGCGGTGGGCGCAAGCACGCGGGATCATGCTGCTGTGAGAGTTGCCTGCGCCGCTTTCCGCGGCGCAGGCAAAATACATGCGGCCCTCGCCAGGGGAGCTAGCGAGGGCCGCGTAGTACATCGTCGTTCGCGCCTTAAGTTCGCGAACACGATGTGGGAGCTCGGGAGAGACTTAGAAGGGCAGCAGCACGTCCATCACTTGCTGGCCGTAGCGCGGCTGCTGCACGTCCGTGATCTGGCCGCGGCCGCCATAGGCGATGCGGGCCTGCGCGATCTTGCTGGAATCGATGGTGTTGTCGCTCTGGATGTCTTCGGGGCGGACGATGCCGGCGACCACGAGCTCGCGGATCTCGTAGTTGACGCGAATCTCCTGCTTGCCTTCGACCACGAGATTGCCGTTCGGCAGCACCTGGGTGACGACCGCAGCGACGTTGGTCTGCAACGCTTCCTGGCGATTGACCGAGCCCTTGCCGTCGGCTGAGGAGGTGGAGTCTGTGGTCAGGATGCGGCCGGGCAGGATCTTCAGTGGCTGCGTGACCGTCTGGCTGCCGATGAAATCGGTAATCCCCGAATCTTCCTTCGCGGTTCGGCTGCGCTGGGTCTCGTTGGCGATGTTGGCCTTGTCGGTGAAGTTGACGGTCACCGTGAGGAGGTCGCCGACCTGGCGGGCGCGCTGGTCCTTAAAGAAGGCGCGGCTGCCGTTGCGCCACAGCGAGTTCGGATTGTAGGAGGCGACCTCCGGCTTCGGCATCGGCATCTGCACCGGCTTGTAGCCAGGCTGCGTCGTCGGATTGTCGATCGCGGACAATTTCGGCTGCTCGCCGATCTGCGACAGGCGGTCGATCGAGGAGCAACCGCCCAGCGCGCAACTGGCCAGCAGCAGGGCAGAGATCGCGATGCGACGAAGACGGTAAGCCGAACTGAAAGCGGACATGACGAACTCTTACTTGGCTTGAGCTTGCGAGACGCGAGCTTGCGGGATCTGGGCTTCTGCGATCTGGGCCGGCGAGGCGGGGGCCTGCACCAGGTTCCGGACGAGGGCTGCGGTGTCGACGGGGGCGGGCGCCTCATCACGCTTGAGCGAGGAGGTCTGCTCGACCGCGGGCGCCATCGGTGCGGATTGGCTTGCGCCCTGGATCGTCACCTGGCCGCGGCCGGTGACGACGCCGGTCAGCGTCCGCTTGGATTGCACATTGAGCACGCTGACGGTGTCGCCTTCGGCGCCGCTCTCGATCGCCTTGCCGCGCGAGGTGAGATAGAGGCCGGGCACCTGGTAGATGATTGTGACGTTCTGATCACGCACCACGAAGTCGGGCTTGACGATGTCGGCGGCACGGAGCGGGGTGCCCGCGCGCATCGGCCGGCGCAGCTGCATGCCGAGGCTGCGGTCGCGCGAAGCGGGCTCGCCGGTGACCTCGGCCTTCGGCCGGCGTTCCAGTGCGACGTCGGAAGACTTCAGGAGATCGAGACGCTCGATGTCGCGCGTCAGCACGGCCACTTCCACCGTCTCGATCGCGGTCCCGGTGAAGCGCAGCTTGGTCGGGGTCGGATTGCTGTCGTTGGCAATCTCGAAGGCGATGTCGAATCGGCCGCTGCGGGCGTCGTAGCGGGTCGCGACCGGCTGCAGCGTGCCGGAGTTGGAGGCGTCCAGCCGCATCTCGGCGACGCCGCGGTCGAGCGTGACGGTGATGTTGGCTGCGTCCCCGAGGCCGAAGCGGCGCTCGAGCGCCGAGGCGACCGCGGTTTCGAGATCCTTGTTCGCGAGCGTGCGGGCGAGGCGGGTGACCTGGACCTCCTTGAGGTCGCCGGTCATCACGCCGATCACCTGCTTGGCGCGGAGCACCGACAACACCTGCGCGACCGTCAGCGTGCCGGTGGTGCCGAGATCGGGCGAGCGGTAGACCGGGATCAGCGCGGCCGATCCGGCATTGTCGATGAGATCGCCGACCCGCACCACGTCCGAGGTCACGGTGACGCTCGCGCGCAGCATCGGCGAGGCGATGAAGTCGTCCGCGGCCGCTGCCGGCAGGGCCAGCGCGAGCAGGGCGGAGATTGTGGCGAGGGTGGTGCGGATCATCGTCATCACCTCAGCGGAACAGCGCCGTGGTCGATTGCATCATCTGGTCGGCGGCGCTGATCACCTTGGCGTTCATCTCGTAGGCGCGCTGGGCGGCGATCAGGTCGCTCATCTCCGAGACGACGTCGACGTTGGCCTGCTCGAGGCTGCCCTGGGTGATCTTGCCGTAGCCCTCGGAGTTCGCGGTGCCGTCCTGCGGCGGGCCGGACGACGGGGTCTCGGTGAATTGGTTGCTGCCGACCGGCTGCAGGCCCGCCTTGTTGATGAAGCGGGTCACGCCGATCTGGCCGACGATCGAGGAGGTCGACGAGCCCGGCAGCGTCACCGAGACCTGGCCCTGCTCGCTCACGCTGATGCCGGAGGCGTTGTTCGGGATCGTGATGGTCGGCTGCACCGGGTTGCCCTGGGCGGTGACGACACGGCCCTGATTGTCCATCTGGAAGGTGCCGTCGCGGGTGTACTGGTAGGTGCCGTCGGGCATCAGGATCTTGAAGAAGCCCTCGCCAGACATCGCGAGGTCGAGATCGTTGCCGGTCTGCGACAGCGTGCCCTGCGTCATGCTGCGCGGGGTGCCGACGGTCTTGACGCCGCCGCCGATGTCGACGCCGACGGGCAGGATGGTGCCCTGGTCCGAGGCCTGCGCGCCGACGCGGCGGACGTGCTCGTAGATCAGGTCCTGGAACGCCGCGGTCTGCTTCTTGAAGCCGGTGGTGCGCAGGTTGGCGATGTTGTTGGAGATCACCTGAACGTTGAGTTCCTGTGCCGCCATTCCGGTCGCTGCGGTGTGAAGCGCCTGCATGTCAGTTCTCCCTCAATCAGGCCGGAACGTCGGCGAGCTTCTCGATCGCCGATTTGTGGAGGTCGCTCTGCTGCTGGAGCAGATTGGCGATGGCGGTGTAGCTGCGCATGACTTCGACCATGCGGGTCATCTCGCCGACCGAATTCACGTTCGACTTCTCGACATAGCCCTGGCGCACGCTGCTGGATTTGGCATCGGGCTGCTGGGTGGCGGAGCCGGCAGCATAGAGATTGGCGCCGAGCTTGGTCAGCTTGGTCGGATCGTCGAACGAGGCCATGCGGATCTTGCCGCGGATCGAGTCGGTCTTGGCGGTGCCCTCGAGCACCGTGATGGTGCCGTCGGGCGCGACGTTGATGTCGTGATCGGTCGGCTGGAAGGTGATCGGGCCGCCGGTGCCGAGCACCAGATTGCCGTCCGGGGTGACGAGCTGGCCGGTGCTGTTGAGCGAGAACTTGCCGTCGCGGGTGAACAGCTCGCCGCCATTGGCCTGCACCGCGAAATAGGCGTTGCCGTCGATCGCCATGTCGAGGGGGTTGTTGGTCGGCTCCATCGGCCCCTGGCCGATGTCGCGATAGGTGCCGCGGTCCTGCACGTAGGAGACACGGCGGTCCGCGCCGATGAAATTGTCCTCACGCGCGTTCGAGTTGAGATACTCCTCGAACAGCGAATGGTCGGCCTTGAAGCCGTTGGTGTTGGCATTGGCGACGTTGTTGGCGATGACATCCATCTGCCGTTCCAACGTCATCTGCCGTGACAAGCCGATCAGAAGCGCGTTCTGCATCGGAAATCTCCCCTGAGCGGATCTGCCATTTCGCTCTCCCAAGCGCCTTGGCGGACCCCGTGAACGAGACCGTCGGGTTCTCCCAAACCGTCGGGTCTCGGTCCTTTCTCAGCGAAAGCCGTGCCAACCTGGAAAGCGTCGTAATTTCAGTGGCTTGTCGATTTCGAAGGGGCGCAGGAGGGCGGCAGAAAGGTTCTGTTAGCCATGTCTGCCCGGCAGATTTTTCCTAGTGGAGGCCCAATCGAAAGATTCCGTTAACCATTATTACCGTAGCGTTTGCCATGAAGAGGAGCGCATTGCGCCGGGGCATTTGTATCGCGTCCTTGTCTTAAGGCTTCGCTCTTTCGACCCCTTTGAGAGATCCGGGCGCGGCGACCATGGCAGAGAATGAAGCGGAAGGCGGCGCGGCCGCTGAAGGCGCGGAAGCCGCTCCGCCGAAGAACAAGCTGAAGCTCATCATCATGGCCGTCGGCCTGCTCGCCGTGCTCGGCGGCGGTGCTGCGACCTGGTTCTTCTTCTTCCGGCACGGCGACGACGAGCATCATGCCGAGGCCGCGCCTCCGCCGAAGCCGCCGTCCTTTGTCGACGTCCCCGACATCATGGTCAACCTCGCCGGTGCGCCCGGCGAGCGCGTACAATATCTGCGGCTGAAGATCGTGCTGGAGCTGAAGGAAGAGAAGCAGATCGAGGCGATCAAGCCGACGATGCCGCGCGTCACCGACATCTTCCAGACCTATGTGCGCGAGCTGCGCCCCTCCGACCTCAACGGGTCCGCCGGCATCTTCCGCCTCAAGGAAGAGCTGACCAAGCGCGTCAACGCGGCGGTCGCCCCGGTGCAGGTCAGCGCTGTGCTGTTCAAGGAAGTCGTGATCCAGTGACGGCTTGCGGAAGGTAACGGGCTAGCGTCATGGCCAGCAACGAACAAATGGACCAGGATGCGATTGCCGCCCAATGGGAGGCGTCGCTCGATTCCGAGGATCCCGCCGAGGCCGCGAAGGCTGCGGCCGAAAACGAACTCTCCGAGACCATGGCGCTGCAATGGGCGGCCATGGTCGAGGACGGCAGCCGCGATCTCGGCAGCGGCAAGAACTCCGGCGAGCGGGTGCTGTCGCAGGAGGAGATCGACAACCTCCTCGGCTTCGCCGTCGGCGACGTCACCCTCGACGACCATTCCGGCATTCGCGCCATCATCGATTCGGCGATGGTCTCCTACGAGCGTCTGCCGATGCTCGAAATCGTCTTCGACCGCCTGGTGCGGTTGCTGACGACAAGCTTGCGCAATTTCACCTCCGACAACGTCGAAGTCTCGCTCGACCGCATAACATCGGTGCGCTTCGGCGATTACATGAATTCGATCCCGCTGCCCGCCGTCCTCACCGTCTTCAAGGCCGAAGAGTGGGACAATTTCGGCATGGCGGTGGTCGATTCCAGCCTGATCTACTCGATGATCGACGTGCTGCTCGGCGGCCGCCGCGGCACCAGCCAGCTCCGCATCGAGGGGCGGCCCTACACCACGATCGAGACCGAGCTGGTCAAGCGGCTGGTCGAGGTGGTCATGGCCGACGCCGAGCAGGCATTCCGGCCGCTGTCGCCGGTGACCTTCACGATCGACCGGCTCGAGACCAATCCGCGTTTCGCCGCGATCAGCCGTCCCGCCAATGCCGCGATCCTGGTGCGCCTGCGCATCGACATGGAGGACCGCGGCGGCAACATCGAGCTGTTGCTGCCTTATGCGACCATCGAACCGATCCGGGGCGTCCTGCTCCAGATGTTCATGGGCGAAAAGTTCGGCCGCGATCCGGTCTGGGAAGGCCATTTCGCCACCGAGATCGTGCAGGCCGAGATCGCCGTCGATGCCGTGCTCTACGAGGCCGACATTCCGCTCAAGCAGCTGATGCGGCTGAAGGTCGGCGACACGCTGCCGCTGGACATGCGCGCCGACGCCAACGTCACCGTGCGCTGCGGCGACGTCACGCTGACCGAGGGGCGGATGGGCCGGGTCGGCGACCGCGTCGCGATCCGCGTGACGAAACCCTTGCGCAAGCCGAATACGACACTTGCGATGTTCGAGAAGGTAGACGAGCAGAACAAGATGATGGAGGCCCCATGAACCACTCCCTGGGAATGGCGATCGAGACGCTGGTGGCTATCCTGCTGATGCTGACGATCTTCTACTGTGTCATGCTGAACAAGCGGCTGACGCGACTGAAGGCGGACGAGCATTCGCTGAAGGCGGTAATCGGCGAGCTGATCACCGCGACCGAGATCGCCGAGCGCGCGATCGGCGGGCTGAAGCTCGCCGTGCGCGACGTCAACGAGAACCTCGGCAGCCAGCTCGCCGCGGCGACGCAGATGTCGGACCAGCTCTACAAGCAGCTCGGCGAGGCCGACAACGTGGTGCGGCGGCTGTCCAAGATCGCGATCGCCGCGCGCCCCATGACCGGTCCGGAAACGGTCGTCGCGCCCGCAGCCAAGCCGTCGACGGCGAAGGCGGTGGCGGCTGCGGCCGAAGCCTTCTCCGAGCGCCGACGATCCAACGGCCTTGCCGCATAAAGTCAGGGTATGAAGTCCTTTCGTAATATCCGCGTCATCCCGGTCGTCCTGGTTGCCGTCGCAGGCCTCGCCACGCTGAAGGTGGCGGGCCTCGTGATCAATGGCGGCTATGTCTTCGACTACAAGCCGAACCAGACCAAGAAATCCTGGGCGCAGGAGAATCTGAACTTCCCGACCGGCCGCGAGGAGCCGGAGATCATCACCGGCTCGACCCATGGCGCGCCGAAGGAGGCGCCCAAGCCCGCCGCGCCGGAGACCAAGCCGGAAGGCACCGTGGTCAAGGTCGACGAAGCCCAGCCGCAGGTCTCGGCCTCCGAGCGCGCGATCCTCGAGCGGTTGCAGGCGCGCCGCCAGGAGATCGAGGCCCGCCAGCGCGAGATCGACATCCGCGAGAGCCTGTTGAAGTCGGCCGAGAAGCGCATCGAAGGCAAGGTCGAGGAGATGAAGGCGGTGGAAACCCGCATCTCCGCGACGCAGGCCGAGCAGAAGGCCGCCGAAGCCCAGCGCATGAAGGGCCTCGTGACCATGTACGAGGGCATGAAGCCCAAGGACGCCGCACGGGTGTTCGACCGGCTGGAGATGGGTGTGCTGATCGAGATCGCCTCGGCGATCGCGCCGCGAAAGATGTCGGACATCATGGGACTGATGTCGCCGGAGGCCGCCGAGAAGCTGACGGTCGAGATGGCCCGCCGTGCCAATGGCGGCGGCGATCAGTCGGCCTCCGCCGGCGAGCTGCCCAAGATCGACGGCAAGCCGACGCAAAAGCCGAATTGAGGGCGCGAGGCGAAGAGTGCCATCGCGACCTGGCGCGTTGGCGCGTGGCCAGTTCGACTGGCGCCCAGCGAGAGGCCTTGCGGGTCTAGTTCGCGAAGACCTGTTCCACCCTGCGAACAGGCGGGTGCAACTGCTTCTCCACCCGCGGAAGAGTATCGGCCTGCTGCTTGATCAGCGCTGCCTTCGTGACCCGAGTCACGAGCTGCAGGGTGCTATGGCAACAGGAGCACTCATATATTTTCAGGGCATATCCTCTGGCGATCGGAACGATCGCTACGACCGCTCTTGCCCTGCTACACACAATGCAACCGGCTTCTCCGCTCATTGATTACCCCCAAAGCTAACCAATGCGAATCGCATCGCCGAGGTCACATCTGATTCAGAGTCGCGCGAAAACCGCAACGCTCCGAAGGTTGTGAGTGCGCGCGCTCAGCAACTCCTCAAGGCGGCAGATCAAGCTCCCGTGGCGGATGCAGTCGAAGCTGGCGGCACCTTCTGAGACTGCGATGAGTTGACGCGCGCAGGTGTGAAGTGGCGTACAGTGGTGCTCAAGGCCCGGTCCTACGCTTTGGCTAGTCGCAATCGGCAGCGCAGGAGGAGGCCATGAACTACTCGTCCGCAGCAGAACGCGTCATCGAGGCCATCAACCGGCTGCTCATAGCGGCGATGACATCGGCGTGGACATCCGCCCTCAGCCATCAGCATGCAGCACCGCCAGAAGGCGACGACGGCAACGATGATGAATCTTCTCTCGACGAAGACAGCTCCTCGGCGCCGGAAGGCGCCGGCAAGCAACATTGAAGCCGCAATCGGCTCGAGGCCGTCACACGATCAGATCGTGCGACACATGGCCGTGAACGGTACCTGCCGAGAAAGGTGGATCAACATCGGACGGCGATGTTTCAGGCATGAATGCCGGCTCGGATCCACGGAATTCCCGAGCGTGCTCGTGATGACCGACGAAGTCTGAGAGATGATCCAACATTGCGCCGTGCGGTGAGCCCTGCGACGCGTCATCCCTGAACTGGAACGAGTCGCCGAGCTGCTGCGGATTGGCAGGCTTTGATCCAGACGCTCCCCCCGACGGGTTGTGCTGGTCCGCCTCGCTTGAGAGCGAATGGTTGGCACCGCCGGTCGATGACTTCAGAAGGCTTGGGTTGAGCGAAGTGTCTGCCGTTTGATCGCTGGTATGACCGTGGGCATGAGCCGCCTGGGCGGCGCCTCTTGATGACGCGACGCCGTCATTCCCTGCATCATGTCCGAGCGCAAGCCCGCCCCCGGCGTGCTGTTCGGCAGCGCCGTGGGCAAAATTCAGCATGGCGACGTCAGGCACCTGGCCGCTTGCGGCAATCGCGCCATTTTTGCCAGCCAATGCTGCGTCGAACCCGGTCGGGTTGTTGAAGACAAAGGTGGCCTCGGTGAGTGGGGCCACGTGCTGCACGATCGGAGACAATCCGCCGGCCGAGGGAGCTGCCGGGTCGCTGCGGGGCGTTTCGATCGCGAGCGTTTGCACTTCGTCTGAACTGGAGAAGCTGAAATATCCGGTCTGTCCGATCTGGTCCCAGTTCGAATCGAGGCTGGTGGCCGCCTCGGTCGATTGGATGGTCGAACTCCCTGCAGCGAGAAGCGAGCCGTCGCCGCTGCCGGAATCGGACGAGACTCCGGAAGTGGTCGTCATCACGGCGGTCGCGTCAACCTGCGAGGTTGCGATGGGGTCGAGCAGTTCGCCGGCAACCGCCGTCACAGGCGCCGCTGCCGGCGCCGTGATGAAGTCCGACGCGTCGATGGTTGCAATCCCCTGCAAATGAATTTCGAGCAGGCTGGAATCGCCGACGTGCAGGGTCTGGTCAGTTGGATTGACGTACACGATCGTTTCATTCGCCGCACTGTCATACAGCCAGGCGATCGTATGTGCCGGTACGGCCGTGCTGGTCGAGCTTAAGGCCAATATGACAAATCCAAGCGCGCCAATAGCAGTCAAGTCGATCTTGTCAGCCCCTGAGGCGAAGTCGGTGATGGTGTCGAACTGGCCTGCGCGAGAATCGGCTACGAACAAATAAGCGAAGCGGTCGTTTCCATTGCTACCGGTGAGCTGATCCGCGCCAAATCCGCCGGTGATGGTGTCGCCGCCATTGTTGCCGTTGATTGTGTCGTTGCCCGAGCCGCCGTAGATGGTGTCATCCCCATCATTGCCTTTGATCGTGTCATTGCCTGAGCCGCCATAGAGAACGTCGGCCTTGCCGGTCCCGTTGACCGTGTCGCTGCTCGCCCCCGCGTAGATGATCTGACCTGTGTTGCCGCCGCCGGCAATCGTTTCGCTCCCCGGCGTTCCATACACGTTGGGGGGATCGGAGATCACGGCAGATCCGGTGGCCAAATTATCAAAATCGTTGGGGTCTGCGTCGCTGGCTCCATGAATGGCAACGGTCACCGTCTGCGTCGTACCGTCGATGGCAGTTATCGAGAAGGTGTCGGTCAGGGTGTCGCCGACCTCGAGCGCCTGAACCACGGTGCTGTTGTTATCGAGGGTGTAAGTCCATACGCCGGCTGCGGTCATCGTGAAGGCGCCGTATCCGCCGTCACTCGCAGCCGGCGAAGAGATTGCGGTGAACGAGTTCGGAGCGTTGTCGACGTCCGTATCGGTGAGCGTGCCGGTCGCGATGGGAATGCCGGGTGAGAAAGTTCCTGCCTCTGTCACTGAGCCGGTCGTGGTGCCGGAAATGAGGGCGGCGTCGTTGCTGCCCTGAATGGTGATCGTCACCACCTGCGGCGTACCGTCGAGGGTGTTGACGGTGAAACTGTCGGTGAGCGTGCCGCCGACATTGAGCGCCTGCACCGCGCCGCTGGCGTTGTCGAGCGTGTAGGTCCACACGCCGGCGGCGGTTATCGTAAAGGTGCCATAACCATTCGTGCTTGCCTTGGGCGAACTCACCGCGGTGAAGGTATTGGACGGATTGTCGACGTCGGCGGCAAAGAGCGTGCCCGTTGTGCTCGGGCTGCCGGGTGTCGCGTTGGCAACGCCTCCGGCCTCGGTCACCGAGGCGGTCGTGGTGCCGGAAACGATGGCAGCATCGTTGGCGCCATGGATGGTGATCGTTACCACTTGGGCAGTTCCGTCCAGAGTGGTCACTGTGAACGTGTCGGTCAGTGTCTCGCCGGTATTGAGCCCCTGCACCGCGCCGTTGGCATTGTCGAGCGTGTAGGTCCACACGCCCACTGCCGTCATGGTGAAGGTGCCATAGCCGGCGGCGCTCACCGTCGGCGAGCCGACGGCCGTGAAAGCATTGGCGGTCGTGTCGACGTCGGTGTCGTTGAGGGTGCCGGTCGCGGTGGGTGTGCCGGGGTTTGCATTGGAGACGTCGCCGGCCTCGATCACGTCGCCGGTCGTCGCGCCGGAAATGATCGCGGCGTCACTGGCTCCGAGGATGGTGATCGTCACGACCTGGGCGGTTCCTCCGATCGTAGTCACTGTGAACGTGTCGGTCAGTGTCTCGCCGGCATTGAGCGCCTGCACCGCGCGGTTGGCATTGTCCAAGGTGTAGGTCCACACGCCTGCCGCCGTCATGGTGAAGGTGCCATAGCCACCGGTGCTCGTTGTTGGCGAGCTTACGGTCGTGAATGTATTGGGCGGATCGTCGACGTCGGTATCGGAAAGGGTGCCGGTCGCAATCGGCGTGCCGGGCTTTCCATTAGCGATGCCGCCAGCCTCGATGACCGAACCGGTCGTGGTGCCGGAGATGATTGCAGCGTCGTTGACACCGTTGATGGTGATCGTGAAGGTCTGGGTGACAGAGGTGAATCCGTCGGAGACGGTGACGACGAAACCGTCGGTCGTGGGCGCCTTCAGCGCGTTGATTGCGGCACTGTCAGGCACGAACGTATAAGCGCCGCTCGTGCTGTTGACGTAGAGAATCCCGTAGGCGCTTGTCTTCGACAGATCGTACGTCACTCCATCCAGAACCGTATTGCCGGCGCTGGCCCCGATGACGCCGAAGGTCAGATTGCCTCCGCTGTTGGTGCTACTGGCACTGAAAGTTCCCTTCGTCGCAGTGAATGTGTCAAATATCACCGTGTCGCGTTCAGTTGGCCCGGCTCCCGTGCTGAGAGTCGGAGGTAGACGTCCCAGAGGCTCGGGAATGACGAATGGCAACACAGTCGGCGAAGCCTGCAGCGTGGGCACGTCAGGTTGAACGAAATTGATCGGCTGCGGCCGCTCGGATTTGACAAAGGGAGGCGTGCTCGAGCCGTGCGGCCCTTGCCCTTCGGTGAGATTGGCGAGGACATCCTGTTGGGCGGCGCGCAACTCGTCCATGCGAGCCGCCGTGTTCGCGACCTGATTGACGCTGATAGTGGATCCCACCTTCTTGATGACGATCGTCTCGCCGGGATCTTCGACGATGATGTGTCGCGGGACCCGCTCCTTGGTCACGAGCTCAAATGCGCCGTGCGCAAGGTCCTTGTAGGTAATGGAGTCGTCATCCAGGAATGTGACATCCGGATCCGCGGCCTCGGCAGTTTGCACAGCCGAGAAAGTCAATGCTGCAAGCGTCAGCATCCCGAAACCGCCCGCGTGGCCCCGGGCGCGAATGCCTGCAATGGGCGTATTCAGCTGGAGCGCCCCGGTTTCGGCCAGCCGGCCCGGTACGAAACTGAAGGTCCCTCGGGTCACGTCGAACGAGGCTGCAGGTGGCATGCCTTCGACGTCGAAGACGAACTCGCTCAGCACAACGTGAGTACCGCAGGCGATGTTGAAAAAAGTACCGTCGATGAAGCAGATCGTGGTCTGCCCGTCGGCATCGGTCTCCAGCAAGTCGCCCCGGTAGATAGGCGCACCCGTTACCGCCTGTGTGGCGACTCCGCTCGCTCGCGTAAGCGCACAGGAACCGATCACTCTATGAATATGGCCGATGAGTTCCACGGGCAGGGCCATGGTGGCCCCGCTATCAAGCTGGACGCCGGATGCAACTAACATGGCTAGACCTCGCCTGGGTGATCGATTCAGGCTCGGCGTGCTGCCAAAACCGAGTTCGGGCCCTCGCCAAGGCACAAAATTTCCTGGGCGCTGGCAGCCCCGAAGGCTTGCCCGCCGAAATAATCAAGTCGATCGAGAGAGATGCATTGCGCGGGAGACGGCGACGCGTACCGCCATTCCAGCCGTGCCCCCTCCCGCCAATGTGATTAAATTTACAAACGAGACAGATTAATTTGTGGCGCCCGCGTAGCGCTGGAGATAAATTAGACTGATTAATAAAATTAAACAACAATTATAGTTATTGTGGCAGCGCTGCGCGGTTCAAAAATGGGCCGCCGATAGCGACAAGATCTTCTCAGAAAGGGGGGATCATGTGCAGACCTACGATAGCCGCTTTGACAGCCGGCCTTGTTTTGGCCCTTGCCAATTTCTTGCCGAGTGCGGCTCGAGCGCAAATCGATTCCGCCAAGCCCGCCGTCGCTGCCTCGTCATCAAAACCGATTGGGAAGGTGGTGGTGGCCACAGGCTCGGTCACGATCGAACATGCGGGCGCCGTGGTCGTTCAGGCGAATGTCTCGAGTGACCCTGGCCGGGCCAACACGGGTGATCCCGTATATCTTGGTGACGTGGTGCAGACCGGGGCCGACGGCCGCGTCGGCATCAACTTTACCGACGGCAGCTCATTCAATTTATCGAGCAACGCCCGTATGGTGTTGGATCATTATGTGTATGAGCCGGCCGGCAAGTCCAACGCGACCATGTTCAATCTCGCCAGGGGAACGTTCACTTTTGTTGCGGGCGGTGTCGCAAAGACCGGCGACATGAAGGTCGATACTCCCGTCGCCACGCTGGGGATCCGAGGCACGACGCCGCATATCGAGATTTCGGATGATGGGTCGGTCAAAATTTCGACCCTGATCGAAGAGGGCAAGAGTAAGCTCTTGAAGAAACCGCCGACATCGGCGGCGCCGGAGCCTGATCGAAGCAGCAATCGGAGGCTCAACATCTGTCGGGGATGCTGAGAAACTTGCTTGGGAAGGGAGACCAGGATTGGCGCTTCGTTCGCTGTCGGTGTGGACACTTGGTGTGGAAATGACCGCAAGAGCCAGTTTCATCAAGGCCGTGATGCTCATTCTTGTCCTTGTGCTGTCCAATTCGTCGGGCTGGGCGCAGAAGAAGGGCAGCTCCCTCAAGAATGTTGAACTGTGTAACGGCTCAGACCGCGTGTCACCCGAAGCGCGGATCGATGGCTGCACGGCGTTTATCGATGCGGGCGAGGGAGCGGTGAACGGCTTCGTTGTCGCCTACAACAACAGGGGGAATGCCTATAGCGCTAAAGCCGACTACGAACGCGCGATCAAGGATTTCGTTGAAGCGACCAGGCTTGATCCGAATTATGCGAAAGCGTTCAACAACCTCGGCGTGGCCTATCTGAGAACGGGGGCGCGCGAAGTGGCGATCGGCGCCTTTGATGAGGCGCTCAAGCTCAACCCGAACTACGGCGCCGCTTTTGCCAACCGTGCGGCGGCCCACCTGCAAGGGAACGCGTACGACCGCGCAGCGCGGGACTATGACGAGGCAATTCGCCTTGATCCGAAGCTGGAGGTGGTCCGGAGCGGACGCTGTTGGACCCGAGCCGTCCTTGGCGCTTTGCAGGCTGCGCTGGAAGACTGCGATATTGCGCTTCGATCGGGAGCAAACAATGCGGCAACATACGACTCGCGCGCTCTCATAAATCTGAAAATGGGGCAATTCTCCGCGGCGATGGATGACTACAACTCAGCGCTGCGGTTCGCGCCCAAGCTTGCGAGCGCGCTCTACGGCCGAGGGATTGCCAAATTCAAGCTCGGCGACACAGATGGTGGCCGTAGCGATATCTCGGCGGCCAGAAAAATCGACGCTGGAATCGACCAGGCCTTTGACCGCTATGGGGTGCCCGTGAAGGGACTGGTCAACCGCGACGGCACCGTTTTGCAGGTGTTAACGAGTCCTTAACCATCGGCGTCTCAAATTCAAATCCGGCGGATCCCCCACGCTCGATGCGGCACAGCGTGCTGCCTCCAAAGCAAATCAAGATATAGCATTAACAAGTCCTTAATTGGCGAGACCTACAGTCGACGGCATGGGTCGGCCGTAGTGCCGGCATGGACCGCCGAACCGGAAGAAATGCCGCCAATGGCGCGAAAGGCTGCCGCTGGATTTGTATCGGGAGCCCGCGCCTTGGCGCCGGGGCTGTCGCGTCGTGTCCGAACAGCGGGCGTGCTGGCGGCCTGCCTGCTGATCGGTCTCGGTGCGCCTGCCCGGGCGGCCGATCCGATCAGGGGCGAGGCGAGCTTTTCGGCCGGCGGCGGCTTTGCCCGGCTCGTCATCAAGCTCGGCGAGGACGTTCCCTCCGAGGTGACGACCGCAGGCTCCATCCTCATCATCCGCTTCGACCGGGCGGTCGACGTTCCCGTCGACCGCGTTCCCGAAGGCGCGCCCGATTACGTCAACTCCGCGCGCCGCGATCCTGATGGGGGCGCCATCCGCCTGTCGCTCGCGCGGCGCGTCACCGTCAACACCATGAATGCCGGCGAGCGCACTTTCGTCGACCTGTTGCCGGAGGGCTGGAAGGGACCGCCGCCGAGCCTGCCTATGGACGTGGTCAAGGAGCTCGCCGAGCGCGCCCGCGTGGCCGAGCGCGCGCTGCGTGCCCAGCGCGCCGCGGCGGAGACCAAGAAGCGTCCGCAGATCCGCGTGCGGGCCTCGGTGCAGCCGACCTTCGTGCGCTTCGTGTTCGAGATGCCCGACGGCGTCGGCGTCTCCTCCGTGCTCAACGAGCAGAAGCTCACGCTCGCTTTCAACGCCAACCTCAATTTCGATCTGGCGGACGCGGTCGTCGCGGCGCCGCCGAACGTCGCCTCGATCAAGCAGAAGGCCGACATCGACCAGACCAATGTCGAGATCGCGCTGATCGGCGATTCCGACGTGCATTCGTTCCGCGACGAGAAGAATTACGTCGTCGACGTCTCCTTCCAGCCCGACAAGGGCAAGACGGCGGCAACGCCCGAGGCGGCGATCGCGCAGATGAAGCCTGCCGGTCACGCACCGACGCCCGACAAGCCCGCGGCCGAGAAGCCGAAGGAAGCCCATCGCGAGGTCGCGCCGCCGACCTCCGAGACGATCGCGCGCGAAGCCAAGATCGAGGTCAAGCCTGAGGTGAAGCCCGAAGCGCCCGCCGCGATGCCGCCCGCTGAAGCGCCGAAACCGGCGCCGGCTGCCGCGACTGAGCCTGCGCACGCTCCGGAGGCCCCCAAGGAAACTGCGAAGGAAACTTTGAAGCCCGCGCCGCCGGTTTCCGAAGCTGCGGCCGCGCCTGCCAAGCCGGCGCCTGCCGAAGCACCCAAAGAGGCCGTCAAAGAAGCCGTCAAGGCTGCGTCCGCTGAGGCGGCGGCCGCGCCGCAACCCACGATCGCCAGCGTCGATGCGCGCCGCGACAGCGACGGGTTGCGCGTGACGTTCCCGCTTCAGGTCGCAACACCGGCGGCGGCGTTCCGCCGAGGCGACACGGTGTGGCTGGTGTTCGATACGCCGAAGCCGATCGACGTCGAGCCGATCCGCGCCAGGGGCGGGGCAATGATCGGCGAGGTCGGCCGCATCCCGCTCGACAAGGGGCAGGCGGTGCGCATCCGTCTCACCCGCCCGCTGGTCTACTCGCTGGCGAGCGAGGAGGTCGGCAAGGAGACCAACTGGCTCCTGACGCTCGCCGACAAGATCCAGTCGACGCCGCTGCCGTTGATGATGTCGCGCAACATCACCGACCCCGCGCTCGCCAACATCGCCATCCCCTTCGCCAATCCGGGCCTGCTGCACAAGCTCACCGATCCTGATGCCGGCGACACGCTCTATGTCGTCACCGCGCAGCGGCCGGTGCGCGGCTTCATCAAGCGGCAGGACCTCGTCGATATCTCGCTGCTGGAATCCGCGCACGGCATCGCGATCCGGCCGAACTCCGATGAGGTCGGCGTCGAGGTCGGCGCCGACAAGGTGATCCTCGGCAAGAAGGGCGGACTGACGCTGTCGCCGGTCGACATCTCGGCCGAGCGCGCGCCGACCGCGGTGCGCCCGATCTTTAGCCCCGAAGGCTGGCGCAAGGGCCAGTCGGACAACTTCATGGGGCGCCAGGCCGAGCTGATGACGGCGATCTCGGCCGTCGAACCGGCGCTGCGTTCCCTGCCGCGGCTCGATCTCGCGCAGTTCTACATGTCGCGCGCGATGTATCACGAGGCGAAGGCCGTGACCGAGCTGATGCTGAGCGATCCGCTCAACAAGGAGGAGAGCGGTGCGCTGATCATGCATGCGATCGCGAGCATCCTGATCGGCTGGCCGGCGCAGGGCCTGAAGGATCTCGCCAATCCCGTGATCGGCAACAGCCACGATTCCCAGCTCTGGAAGGCGCTCGCCTTTGCGCGCCAGGGCAAATGGGCCGATGCGCGCGAAAAATTCAAAAACGTCGAATTCGCCATCGCCTCGCTGCCGCTCGACATCCAGCGCATCGTGACGATGGACGCGATGCGCGCTTCGCTCGAGGTGAAGGACTATGCCGGCGCCTCCAAGCGCCGCAGCGAGCTCGAGGTGGTCGGCGTCTCGCCCGAGGCCGCGCCCGGCTTCGCCGTGCTGCGCGGCCGGCTCGCCGAGGCGCTCGGCCACGACAAGGATGCGCTCGACGACTACAGGTTCGCGGCCGCCTCGGCCGATCGGCCGGCTGCGGCCGAGGCCAAGCAGCTCGAAGTCGCGCTGCGGCAGAAGCGTGACGAGATCAGCAAGGAAGACGCGCTGCGCGAGCTCGAGACCCTGTCCATGACCTGGCGCGGCGACGCGATCGAGGTCAAGACGCTGCAGATGCTCTCGCAGATGTTTGCCGAGAACGGGCGCTACCGCGATGCGCTCACCGCGGCGCGCACCGCGACCAGGCTGCAGCCGAACGCCGAAGCCTCGCGCCAGGCGCAGGATCTCGCCTCGGACCTGTTCACGAAGATCTTCCTGGGACCGAAGGGCGACGAGCTGCCGCCGGTCGAGGCGCTCGGGATGTTCTACGAATTCCGCGAGCTGACGCCGATCGGCCGGCGCGGCGACGAGCTGATCCGCCGTCTCGCCGACCGTCTCGCCTCGATCGACCTGCTCGACCAGGCCGCCGAGCTGCTGCAATACCAGGTCGACCACCGCCTCGAAGGCGCCGCGCGCGCCCAGGTCGCCGCGCGCCTGTCCATGATCTATCTTGCCAACCGCAAGCCCGACATGGCGATCACCGCGCTGCGCGCGAGCCGCATCAGCGATCTCTCCGGCGAGCTCAGGCAGCAGCGCCTGCTGCTGGAAGCGCGCGCGCAGAGCGACGTCGGCCGTCACGATCTCGCGCTCGACATCGTCTCCAACGTTTCCGGGCGCGAAGTGCTGCGCCTGCGTTCCGACATCTTCTGGGCGGGGCGGCGCTGGCGCGAGTCCGCCGAGCAGATCGAGCTCTATTACGGCGAGCGTTTCCGCGACTTCAAGCCGCTCAACGCGGTGGAGAAGAGCGACATCATCCGCGCCGCCGTCGGCTATGCGCTCGCCGACGACTCCATAGGCCTGTCGCGCTTCCGCGAGAAATACGCACCGCTGATGAGCGAGAGCGCCGACCGTCTCGCCTTCGACATCGCCAGCAAGCCGGCCGCGGCCTCCAGCTCCGAATTCGCCGAGATCGCGAAGTTGGCTGCCAGCGTCGACACGCTCGACGGCTTCCTGCGCGAGATGAAGCAACGCTTCCCCGACGCCACCGCCCGCGCGCCCGGCTCACCGCAGGCCAGGGAACAAGTCGACCACACCGGCTCGCTGCCGACGATCCCGGTCGTGCGGCAGATCAAGACGACGCGGTAGGGAGGCTGCCGCGCCAAGCGCGGCCCGTGACGGCTCCACGTTCTCGTAATCGCGAGCGCAGCGAAGCAATCCAGAGTCTATCCGCGGAGGCGGTCTGGATTGCGTCGTCGCAAGAGCTCCTCGCAATGACGGGGAGAGAGCGGAGGCAATCGTGTGGGCGAGGGATGCGGGCAGCGAACGGGGCGCGCCTCACCCCCCGTAACTCTGCACCAGACTCCCCGCCACCAGCGACCAGCCGTCGACCAGCACGAAGAAGATCAGCTTGAACGGCAGCGAGATCGTTGCCGGGGGCAGCATCATCATGCCCATCGACATCAGCACCGAGGCGACGACGAGGTCAATGATCAGGAAGGGCAGGAACAGCAGGAAGCCGATCTCGAAGGCGCGCTTCAGCTCGGAGATCATGAAGGCGGGGACGAGGATGCGCAGTGCGAGGTCGTCGGGGGTGGCCGGCGGCGCCTCGCCCGAGAGATCCAGGAACAGCTTGAGGTCCTTCTCGCGCACGTTCTTCTGCATGAAGCCGCGCAAGGGAACGGAGGCGCGCTGCAGCGCGTCCTCGACGCCGATCTGGTTGGCGACCAGCGGGCGGATGCCGTCGTCGTAGGATTTTTGCAGGACCGGCCCCATCACGAAGAAGGTGAGGAACATCGCTAGCGCGATGATCACCGAGTTCGGCGGCGCGGTCGCAGTGCCCAACGCGGTGCGCAGCAGCGACAGCACGACCACGATGCGCGTGAACGACGTCATCATGATCAGGATCGACGGCGCGATCGACAGCACGGTGAGCAGCGCGATCAGCTGGATCGCGCGCTCGGTGACGCCGCCGCCGCCAGCGCCGCCGCCGAGATTGATGCTGATGTCCTGCGCATGCGCCGGCATCGCTGCCGATGCCGCGCCGATCAGGACAGAAAGGAAAACAACTCTACGCGGGAGGGACGGCAGCCTCACGAAGACGGCTTCGGACGGCCAAGCAGGGAGGCCATCTCGTCTTCGAGATTTTCAAAGCTGGTCTTTTCCGCGGCTGGTTTCGCCGGCGGGGCCGGTGGTGCCGGCGGCTCGCTGCGTGCGGCGCGGGGCGGCGGCGCAGGCGGTTCGGGCGCAACCGGAGGCGCGACCGTTTCGCCGGCCGGGCGACGTAAGGCAGCCTCCAGCCGCTGCGCCATTTCGGCGAGATTCTGCTCGGCGTTGGAGGGGGCCGCGGCGGGAGCCGGCGGCGGAACGGGGGGAGCCTGCGGCACCGGCGGAGGCGGCGGCGGCGCAGCGGCGCGCTCGGCGCGGACCGGCGGCATCTTCGGCGGCTCACTCTGGCGCGGCGGCCGCGGCATCAGTGGCGGCTCGCTGCGCGGAACGCGCGGCGGCAGCGGCTCGGGCCGCGGTTCGCGCTCGGGGCGCGGCGCGATCGGCTCGGCCGTAAAGCCGGCGAGGGGATCGCTGCGGCGTTCGGCCAGCGCGGGAGCGGGCCGGCGCACCTCGTCGGCGAAGGACGGGCGCGCGGGCCGCGGCGGCGGCTCGGGCATCTGCGGCTCGGGATGATCGAGCAGCTCCGGCCGCGGTGCTTCGTCGGCCCAGCTGCTGGTATCCGGCATGGGCGCGAGCCGCGGCGGTTCCGCGGCGTTCGGACGCTGCGGAAGCTGGTCGCGGCCGGGCGCGGCGCGAACGATATTGGGCTCGACGACGATATCGGTGGGCCCGCCGATCATCAGGAGATGCTCGACATTGTCACGCCGGACCAGCACCAGGCGGCGCCGACCGTCGACCGCGGCAGCGTCGATCACCGCGAGCCGGGGCATCCTGCCGCGCTGGGTGTTGGCGCCGACCCGGCTGCCGGCGAATCGGCGAACCAGCCAGGCAGCGACGCCGATCAACGCCAGGACGACGATGAACGCGACGATGAAGGTGATAGGGCTGCCTTGCATACTTGTCCCCGACAAATGGCGCTGTTCTCGTGCCCGTGGTCAGACGCGCCAACCACCGGCTTAACGATGCCCCAAACTGCGATCTCTTAACGTCCCACGGCAAGTTTTGCCGTCCCCAACTCCTAATAACCTATGAATCGCTCGATCCAAAACGACTTCTTGGCCCGTGAATGCGCCGCCAAATGGTTGGGTTAATGCCATTTTTGGAGGCGTAGAATCACGGGCGCAAAATAGTGTTCCGCCCGGGGACACGCCTCGAGGGCGTCCTTAACCAGCTGTTAACCATACACGCGGCAAATTCTGCCTAGTAGCGGACCTCAAGGTTCGCAAGAGGCGGAAGGAGCCGCGACGATGTCCATCAACGACCTCCCGGTACTGTCGGCGCTTCGCACCAAGATGCAGTGGCACCAGGAACGCCAGCGCGTCCTGTCCGAGAACGTCTCCAACTCCGACACGCCCAAATTCCGGCCGCGCGACCTGGTCGAGCCGAAGCTCGACAAGTCCGGGGCGGTCACCGGCTCGATGGGCCCCCTCGCGCTCGCCCGCACCAGCGGTTCTCACATGACGCCGTCGGGGGCTGCTTCCGGATTCGACCAGAACAGGAACGCGGGCTTTGAGACCCGCCCCGCGGGCAACGCCGTCAATCTCGAAGAGGAGATGATGAAGGCGGCCAGCAACCAGATGGACTACGCGGCGGCGACCTCGCTCTATTCGAAGAGCCTGCATCTGCTCAAGACCGCGATCGGCAAGGGCTAGCGACATGATCCGGGAACAGAAGAGCTAGAGGAGGCGCATCATGGCCAATGACAGCAGCGACTTTGCCCGCTCGATGGCGATCGCGACCTCCGGTCTGCGGGCGCAAGCCGGCCGCATGCGGGTGATCTCGGAAAACATCGCGAACGCGGATTCGACCTCGCAGACATCAGGCGGCGATCCCTACCGGCGCAAGGTTCCCACCTTCTCCTCCGCGCTCGACCGCACGCTCGACGCGCAGGTCGTCACCCTCGGCAAGATCAAGCCCGACCAGTCGAACTTCCGCGTCAAATACGAGCCGAGCAATCCGGTCGCGGACGCCAGCGGCAACGTCAAATATCCCAACGTGAACTCGGTGGTCGAGATGACCGACATGCGCGACGCGCAGCGGTCCTACGAGGCCAATCTCAACATCATCAGTGCGACGCGCCGGATGATCCAGCGCACGCTCGACATCCTCAAGAGCTGAACAGGACAATTGAGCCATGGCATCACCGACAATCGCCGCCAACGCTTATGCGAACCTCGCCCGGGTACTGGAGAACAGCGGTGCCGGCAAAGCCACCGAGGCCGGCGGGCAATCCTTTGCCTCGATGCTGAAGGACGCCGTCGGCAGCGTCATGGAGTCCGGCCGCAAGTCGGACGCGCAGACGGTGGCGATGGCCTCCGGCAAGGCCAACGTGATGGACGTGGTGACGGCGGTGGCAGACACCGACGTCGCGGTGTCCACCCTGGTCTCGGTCCGCGACCGCGTGATCGCAGCGTATGAAGACATCATGAAGATGCCGATCTGATTTTGGCGAATGGTGAGTAGCGAATGGCGAATGGGGACGTCTCCGATTCGCCATTCGCTACTCGCCACTCGCATTTCCCGGCACGTCAGACAACCAAGAGCGAGTATCAAACAATGACCGGACCCGAAACCCTCGACGTTGCGCGCGATGCGATCTGGACGATCGTGATCGTGTCCTCCCCCCTGATGGTGGTCGGTCTGGTGGTCGGCGTCATCGTGTCGCTGTTCCAGGCGCTGACGCAGATCCAGGAGCAGACGCTGATCTACGTGCCGAAGATCCTCGCCATCTTTGCCACGATGCTGCTGGCGCTGCCGTTCATGGCCGACGCGCTCCACGCCCACATGCTGCGGATCTCGTCGCGAATCATCGGCGGCTGAGGCAAGATGCGTCAATTATGCGCATCGACGTCTCGCTGCTGCCGGCGCTCGCCGCCTCCTTCATGCTCGCCTTCGCCCGGGTCGGCGCGATGGTGATGCTGTTGCCGGGGCTGGGCGAGACCAATATTCCGACGCGGATCAAGCTGTCGATCGCGCTGCTGCTGACGCTGATCATCCTGCCGCTGCATCGGAACGCCTACCAGGTCGACATGGGCTCGCTCGCGCCGCTCCTGGTCCTGATGCTGCATGAGATCGCGATCGGAATCGTGCTGGGTGCGACCGCGCGCGTGACGCTGTCGGCGCTCCAGGTTGCGGGATCGGTGATCGCACAGCAGATGGGACTCGGTTTCGTCACCTCGGTCGACCCGACGCAGGGCCAGCAGGGCGTGCTGGTCGGCAACTTCCTGACCATCCTCGGGGTAACGCTGCTGTTCGCCACCGACAGCCATCATCTGGTGATCGCGGCGCTGAACGACAGCTACACGATCTTCTCGCCGGGCGAGACCATATCAAGCGGCGATGTGGCCTCGCTCGCAACGCGCGCCTTTGCCGCCGCGTTCCGCCTGGGCCTGCAGCTCTCGGGGCCGTTTCTGGTGTTCGGCCTGGTCTTCAACATCGGCCTTGGTGTGCTGGCGCGGCTGATGCCGCAGATGCAGGTCTATTTCGTCGGCGTGCCGCTCTCGATCTTCGCGGGCTTCCTGGTGCTCGCCGTGGTGCTCACGGCGATGATGGGCACCTATCTGGATTACTTCATCGGTGTCATGCACCAGTTGATGCCGCTGAGGTCACGGTAGATCGATGTCAGAAGACAAGGACCCAGAGAGTCAAACAGAAGACCCGACGCAAAAGCGTCTGGACGACGCGCTCGAACGCGGCGACGTCGCCAAGAGCCAGGAGATCAACACCTGGTTCATGATGGCGGGCGGCACGCTCGTGGTCTCGACCTTCTCGGGGTCGGTGGGCAGCGGGCTGCTGACGCCGATGCGCAACCTGCTCGCCAATTCCTGGATGATCAAGACCGACGGCAAGGCTCTGCTCGCGCTGATGCAGCAGATCGAATTCGCCCTGCTTGCCGCGATCGGCGTGCCCCTGTTGATGCTGATGCTGGCGGCGATTGCCGGCAACATGCTGCAGCACCGCCTGGTCTGGTCGGCCGAATCCCTGACGCCGAAGTTCAGCAAGATCTCGCCCGGCGCCGGCTTCAAGCGCATCTTCGGCAAGCAGGCGGCGGCCAATTTTCTCAAGGGCATCGGCAAGCTGGTGCTGCTCGGCGTGGTCATGACCATGATCCTCTGGCCGGAGCGGCATCGCATGGAGGCGATGGTCAGGCTCGATCCGGCTGCCATGCTCGGCGCCAGCACCAGCATGACGATCCATCTGCTCGGTGCGGTGGTCGCCGCGCTCGCGATCGTCGCCATTGCCGACTATTTTTTCCAGTACCGCAGCTGGTTCCAGCGGCAGAAGATGTCGCTCCAGGAGATCAAGGAAGAGTTCAAGCAGTCCGAAGGCGATCCGCACATCAAGGGCAAGATCAGGCAGTTGCGGCAGCAGCGCGCCAAGAAGCGCATGATGGCGGCGGTTCCCAAGGCCTCGGTGATCATCACCAACCCGACCCACTATTCGGTGGCGCTGTCCTACGAGCGCGGCATGACGGCTCCGATCTGCGTCGCCAAGGGCGTCGACAATCTCGCCTTCAAGATCCGGGAGATCGCGCGCGAGCACGACATCCCGATCGTGGAGAACGTGCCGCTCGCCCGCGCGCTCTACGCCACCGTCGAGATCGACCAGGAAATCCCGACCGAGCACTACCATGCGGTCGCCGAAGTCATCGGCTACGTCATGCGGCTGAAGCGCGGATTCGGCGCCGGGCGAGGATAAAACACCCGAAAAGTACCGGAAATGGCCGTAATCTGGGAATCAGCGTACCTTTCGCCCTTGCTGCCCTTGCGCCTGCGGGTCCGATTCAGGCAGGGAGGACCCCACGCGCCCCGTAGCGCGTTGATTCTCTGCCGACAGGCTGCGCCAGCTCGAGAATGACCGCCGAGACCGACCACGACCTCACCCGCGAGCCCGTTGCGACGCACGAGCCGTCGCCGCGCTCGGGCAGCATTGCGCTGGTGCTGCTGGTGGCCGCCGGCCTCGTCGCCGTCGCCGTCGGGCTGATGACGCTCGGGCGGGCGCAGGCGCAGCCCTATATCCTCGGCATCCTCGCCGTGCTGGCCATGGTCGGCCTGTTCAACCTGTTCGCCTTCGCCGCCGGGATCATCCGCTTCGCCGACCGCAGTCTCGATGATCCGGTCGTAGGCCGCATCGCCGATCATGGGTTCGACGGCCTCGCCGTGACCGATCCGCGCGGCCACGTGGTCTATTCCAACGCCGCCTATCTGACGCTGACCGGCGCGACCGGTCCGCAGGACGTGCGCCCGGTCGAGCGTGTCTTCATCGGCAACCCCGACGTCTCCGAAGCCGTGTTCCGCCTGCTCAAGGCCGCGCGCGAAGGCAAGCGGCAGCAGGAAGAGGTCCGCATCTCCGGCCAGGACGGCAGCCAGGGCCGTTGGCTGCGCATGCGGGTGCGCCCGCTCGGCACCGGCAAGCGCGAGGCGAAATACGCGGTGTGGTCGATCGCCGACATCACCCGCGACCGCGAGCGCCAGGAGGACGTGTTCCAGGAGCTCCAGCACGCCATCGAATATCTCGATCACGCGCCGTGCGGCTTCTTCTCGGTCAATCCGGCCGGCGAGCTCGCTTATGTCAACGCGACGCTGGCGAACTGGCTCGACTACGACCTGGCCGAGATCGGCTCGGGCGGCCTCAAGCTGACCGACATCGTTTCCGGCGACGGCGCCTCGCTGCTCACCGCGATCGTGGCGGTGCCGGGCGAGGTGAAGACCGAGGTCTTCGACATCGATCTGCGGATGCGCACCGGCAAGACCATGCCGGTGCGGCTCTATCACAAGCTCGCCTTCGGCGCCGACGGCGCGCCGGGGCCGTCGCGCACGCTGGTGATCAGCCGCGCCCGCGACGAGCGCAGCGATCCCGACCGCGCGGCCGAAGTGCGCTTCATGCGCTTCTTCGACCATACGCCGATGGCGATCGCGACCGTCGATCGCGGCGGCAACGTGGTGCGCGCCAATGCGCGCTACGCAAAGCTCGGCCAGGCGCTCGGGCTCGACAGCGCCTCCAAGTCGATCTTCCGCGCGGTCAATGCGCGCGACCGGCACCTCCTGATCGCGGCCATCAACCAGGCCGCCGACGGCCAGGCCGACATCGCCCCGGTCGAGGTGGCGCTGGAAGGGACCAAGGAGCGCTGGGGCCAGTTCTTCGTCACGCCGGTCGATGCCGCCGAGAACGAGGCGGAAGCCGCCATCGTGCACATGCTCGAGACCACCGAGCGGCGCGCGCTGGAGAACCAGATCAATCAGTCGCAGAAGATGGAGACGGTCGGCCAGCTCGCCGGCGGCATCGCCCACGACTTCAACAACGTGCTCTCCGCCATCATGATGGCGAACGACTTCCTGCTGAACGCGCACAAGCCGACCGACCCGTCGTTCCAGGACATCATGCAGATCAAGCAGAACGCGACGCGGGCCGCGACCCTGGTGCGGCAGCTGCTGGCGTTCTCGCGGCGGCAGACGCTGCGGCCGCAGGTGCTCGATCTCGGCGACGCGCTGTCCGATCTCGCCATGCTGCTGCGCCGCCTGATCGGCGAGAAGGTCAAGCACGAGACCATCCACGGCCGCGATCTCTGGCCGGTCAAGGTCGACGTCTCCCAGTTCGAGCAGGTGATCGTCAATCTCGCGGTGAACGCGCGCGATGCCATGCCCGACGGTGGCAAGCTGATCATCCGCACCGCCAACGTCACCGCGGAAGAAGCGGCCAAGCTCGCCTACAAGGGCATGCCGGCCGCGGATTATGTCCGGATCGAGGTCGCCGATACCGGCACCGGCATTCCCGCCGACATCCGCGACAAGATTTTCGAGCCGTTCTTCTCGACCAAGGAAGTCGGCAAAGGTACGGGTCTTGGCCTTTCCACGGTCTACGGCATCGTCAAGCAGACCGGCGGCTTCATCTACGTCGATTCCGAGCCGGGCCAGGGCACCTCGTTCCACATCTTCCTGCCGCGTCACCATGCCGAGCCCGAAGCGCAGGTCGAGCAGCCGGCGGCTGTGGTGAGCGCGACCAGCGGCGCCGGGAAGGACGCCGCGGCGGCCGAGGCCAAGCCGCGCACCGATCTCACGGGGCAGGGCACCATCCTGCTGGTCGAGGACGAAGAGGGTCTGCGCGCGCTGAACGCACGCGGCCTGCGCTCGCGCGGCTACACTGTGGTCGAGGCCGAGAACGGCGTCGAGGCCATGGAAGTGCTGGAGGAGCAGAGCGGCGCGATCGATCTCGTCGTCTCAGACGTCGTCATGCCTGAGATGGACGGCCCGACGCTTTTGAAGGCGATGCGGGAGCAGAATCCTGACATCAAGTTCATCTTCGTGTCCGGCTATGCCGAGGACGCCTTCGAAAAGAGCCTGCCAGAAGGCCAGCAGTTCGACTTCCTGCCGAAGCCGTTCACGCTCAGCCAGCTCGTGGCGGCGGTCAAGGAGACGATGGCGAAGCAGGGGTGAGGGCTCCTCGCAATGACGAGGAAAGAGCGGAAATCTCATCCCAAAAACCGCCGGTATCCCGCGACCATGGTTCCCCGGCGCGCCCGGCCAAGCCCCCGCCAAATATGGGCTTTTGCCACAACCCCGCGACTGAGGGCCGCAGCCATAGGTTCCGAAACCGGCTTCACTTTTCGGGAAGTCTGCCCATCTTAGGCGGACGTCCCCATGCCGGGGATTTGGGAAACGCACATGAATTTCTCGCTACGCTCCCGCAGGCTCTTCAAGACGATCGCTGTCGTGCTGGCGCTTGCGCTGCCGACTGCGCTGGCGATCTCGTCTGCCGACGCGCGTGTCGGCGGCGGCGGCTCGTCGGGTTCGCGCGGCTCGCGCACCTATTCGGCCCCGCCCTCGACCACGACGGCGCCCGGCTCGGCCTCGCAGTTCAACCGCACCTACACCCAGCCGGGTGCAGGCATGAACTCTGCTGCCACCGCGCCCGCGCGCGGCGGCCTGTTCGGCCGCGCCGGCGGCTTCATGGGCGGCCTTGCGGCCGGCTTCCTCGGCGCCGGCCTGCTCGGCATGCTGTTCGGCGGCGGCCTGTTCGGCGGCCTCGGCGGCCTGTCCTCGATCCTGGGCCTGATCATCCAGATCGCGCTCGTGGTGCTGGTGGTGCGGCTGGCGATGTCCTGGTGGCAGCGCCGTCACACGCCGCAGGCGGCCTATGCCAATGCCGATGCGGGCGCAGGTTCCGGACCGCAGCCGAACCAGCGCGGCGGCCTTGGTGGTGGGCTTGGCGGCTTCGGCTTCGGCGCGAATGCCAATAACGCGCCGCTCGAGATCAAGCCGGACGATTACGAGGCGTTCGAGCGCCTGCTCGGCGATGTCCAGACCGCCTGGTCGAACGAGGACGTGGCCAAGCTGCACACGCTCGCGACGCCGGAGATGGTCTCCTATTTCGAGCAGGACCTCGCCCAGAACCGCGCGCGCAACGTCGTCAACAAGGTGACTGGCGTCAAGCTGCTGCAGGGCGACCTCGCGGAAGCCTGGCGCGAAGGCGAGACCGACTACGCCACGGTGGCGCTGCGCTTCGCGCTCACCGACAAGACGCTCGACCGCAACAGCGGCACGGTCGTCGCCGGCAGCGAGCAGCCGGGTGAAGTCACCGAAGTCTGGACCTTCGCCCGACGGCCCGGCAGCGGCTGGGAATTGTCGGCGATCCAGCAGACCAACTGATCGCAAAGCGATGGAGAACAAAGGGCGTCGTGCTCCGGCACGGCGCCCTTTTCTTTTGCGCCCCCTTTCACCGTGGCATCGGAATAAGTGGGGGCGCATCGGGTTGAAATCAGGCGGCCAACGACAAACACAACGGGAGGACAAGATGATCCGTATCAAGAGATCCGTGACGATTTCAGCGCTCGCTGCGGCCTCGCTTGCATTGCTTGCGGCGCCAGCCGTGCAGGCGCAGTCGGCCGACATGACGTTCTTCGTGACGTCCAATGGCCCGGGCAAGGGCGCCGATCTCGGCGGCCTGGAGGGAGCTGATGCGCAGTGCCAGAAGCTCGCCCAGACCGCCGGCGCCGGTGCGAAGACCTGGCGCGCCTATCTCTCGACGCAGGCCGCCGATGGCAAGCCGGTCGTCAACGCGCGCGATCGCATCGGCAAGGGACCGTGGCAGAATGCCAAGGGCGCGGTCATTGCCAAGGATGTTGCCGAGCTGCACGGCCCCGCCAACAACCTCACCAAGCAGACGGCGCTCAGCGAGAAGGGCGAGGGTGTCAACGGTATGGGTGACCAGCCGAACCGGCACGACGTCCTCACGGGATCGCAACCAGACGGCACCGCGTTTGCCGGTCCGGACGATCGCACGTGCAAGAACTGGACGTCGAGCACGCAAGGCACCGCGATGGTCGGCCATTTCGATCGCAAGGGCCTGCGCGATGACGAGCCGTCAAAATCCTGGAATAGCTCGCACCCCTCGCGCGGTCCCGATGGTGGCTGCTCGCAGGCCGATCTGAAGAGCACGGGCGGCGACGGGCTGCTGTATTGCTTCGCTGCGAATTGAATTAAGGCGCGAAGCTCCTTCCGTTCGTCATCGCGAGGAGCCCTTGCGACGAAGCAATCCAGAGTCTTCCGCGGAGGCAGTCTGGATTGCTTCGCTGCGCTCGCAATGACGGAGCATGTTGAACCGCTATTCCGTCTCACCCTGCCGGAACTCCGGGCTACATGTTACATTGGTCCTAACGCATCCACGCTAACGGACCTCTCCCATGAAATACGAGCTCTACTACTGGCCCGAGATCCAGGGCCGCGGCGAATATGTGCGGTTGGCGCTGGAGGAGGCGGGCGCCGCCTATGCGGACGTCGCGCGCGGGCCGCGCGGCACGGCTGCGATGATGAAGATGATGGATGCCCAGAAGGGCAGGCCGCCCTTTGCGCCGCCGTTCCTGAAGGCCGGCAAGCTCGTCATCGGCCAGACCGCCAATATCCTGCTCTATCTCGGCGCACGCCATGGGCTCGCGCCGAAGGCGGAGGCCGGGCAACTCTGGGTGCACCAGCTTCAACTCACCATCACCGACCTCGTGGTCGAGATCCACGACACCCATCATCCGCTCGGACCTTCGCTCTATTACGAGGACCAGAAGCCGCCGGCGAAGAAACGCACGGCCGATTTCTGGGACGAGCGGGTGCCAAAATATCTCGGCTATTTCGAGCAGCTTCTCGCCCAGAATGGCGGCGCCTATGTCACCGGCCGGCGGCTCACTTACGTCGATCTCTCGCTATTCCAGATCGTCGCGGGGCTGCGCTATGCCTTCCCCAAGCGCATGAAGGCATTCGAGACTGACATTCCAGGCCTCCTCGGCCTGCACGACCGCATCGCCGCGCGGCCGAACATCAAGGCCTATCTGGCGAGCGAGCGCCGCATTCCCTTCAACGAGCAGGGCATCTTCCGAAGCTATCGCGAGCTCGATGGCTAAAGCGTTCTCGAGCGAAGTGGATACCGGTTCGCGTCAAGAAAACGCGTCCAAAGAAGAAATTTTAGCCGGTCCGGAGGGAGGCTGGCGGCAGCCCCCGTTCCGGACCGGCCGCTTCGGGCGCGATCAATCGCCCGAACGCGTCGTGGCCGGCCAGCGTCTGTGGACGCTCCGGCCAGAGCGGTCGTCTGAATTATCGGGCACGGGCGAGAGGTCATGCTCGTCGGGGCAGGGCGGCTTGCAGAACATCGTCGCGTCTTTCATTGCGTGGCGTGCCGCCGCTGTCTAGCGAAGTCCGCATTCCCAGGCGTCAGCCGTTCGGAGGAGGACAGCGATGCGCGCTCACCAAACGCCGGGCATCAGGCGATAGCGCACCCGCGCCGCATAATCGGCATAGCCCGGCAGGCCCTCGCGCAAGGTGCGTTCCTCGATTCCAATGCGGATCGCGAACAGGAGGACCAGGAGCGGGACCATCACGAGTCCCCACCACGAGCCCAGCAGCAGCGGCACGCCGGCGAAGAACAGGACCATGCCGCTATACATGGGATGACGCACATGGGCGTAGGGACCGGTCGAGATCACGCGCTGGGCGCGCTCAGCCTGCAGCTTCACCACAGGCGCAGCGAACGAGTTTTCGCGGAACACCCACATCGTGAACAATGTCGAGGCGAGGAACAGCGCGAGGCCGAACGCCTGGAGCGCGACCGGCATGTCGGACGATTGAAGGCGCCGGTCGATGCCGATCAGCACCAGCCAGGCCAGCATCGCGACGACGAAGACGCTCATGAACAATTTGTCGGCTGCGGGCTGATCCTTCTGCAGCACCGGCCGCAGCCGCTCGGCGAGCAGCGCCGGATCGATCCGGTAGAGCCACCAGCCGCAGAGCGGGCCGAGCAGGGTGCATGTCGCGAGGAACACCCAGGCCGAGGGCCAGCGCAGCGTCCCTGCGGAGGCGAACAGCAGCGCGCCCATCGCGGCGGTGGTAATCGTGTTCTGCAGCAGCAGCCTGGCGATCATTGTCGATCTTGTTCTACCCCACGCCGGCGCATTGATAGCGTTCTTTCCGGCAAACATGCGGCGTGACGCGACAGAGACCAGTTCAGACCTTGATGGGCGGTGTAAAGGCCGCGATGAGCCGAACCAGATCCGCCTGTCGTTTGGTTCCAGTCTTGGCGAAGATCCTGGCGAGATGGGTCTTGATCGTCGATTCGGCAATGCCCATGCTCCTGGCCACATCGGGAACCCCGCCGATCTCGACAATGGACAGGAAGACGCGCAGCTCGGTCGGCGTCAGCTTGAACAGCTTGCGGATGAGGTCGGGCGCGACGACGGTATCGAGCGCTGCCTTGCTGACGAACAGGACGGCGCAGGCGTCGTAGCTGGCTGCGAAGCTTTGCCGGCGCCCGGCGGTCAGCGGCAGGAGATGCGCGACAAAATGCGAGCCGTCGCGGGCCGCCAGATGCAGCGAGATGCTTGCGCTCGTCATCGCGCGGTCGCCGACAACCGTGCCCGCCAGCGCCTGCCGCAGCACGCGATCGGCATTCGGGTCGGACGTCACCAGCCGGCCACGGACCGAACGAAGCACGTCGGCCTCGTCCAGAATGTCGCGCGCGCTGGCATTGGCGTGCGTGATATGAGCCTCGGCATCGAGCAGCAGGACGGCGGTTCGCAGGGCGTCGAGCGTGCGGACCGAAATCGTCTCCAATGCGTTCTGCTGCTGCAGTTTCTGTCTGACGACCATGGCCCGTTGCACGTGCGGCGTGAGGTGGGAGATCACCTGATACATCCTGCGGTCGACGGGACCGCCGGCCTTCATGATCGAGAGGCGGGATATTCCCTCGGCAGATTTGTCGAGCAGGAGATTGGCGGCATCCTCGAGGCCCTGCGGCCGCGTCCATTCGTTGTAGAACATGGTGGTGCGGAATTCGTCGACGTCGATCCAGTCCCTGATGGTCTGGATCTGGCCGACCGGCGCGTGGAGCACGCTGCGCGACGGATCGAACGGTTCATAGGTTTCGATGTAGGACTGAACATAGGCGGGCTCGACACCGACGGCATGCGCGATCACGGCCTCGCCGGCTGCTCCGATCCGGACCAGACCGCCGCTTTGGCCACCCGCCAGGTCGACGATGCAACGAAGCGTCGCCGACCATCGGGAATCGTCGAGCGCTGCATCGTAGATGTCCGCCACCAGCGACAGCAGCTCTTCATTCAGTTCCATTGGTTTGTCCCATCGACGCATGCTCGTTCGGCCTCGCAGATGAGCACGCCGCATGCGGAAATTTGATGAGCCGGATCACACTTGAAGGGCGCGCTCCGAGCCGGAGCGGTGGTTTATGGCCCAATCGTGCGCGAAGGGGGAAATGGCCGCGCTGGGGTAGATGGGCTGGGTGCAACGTTCGCGTGGACGCGAACGATCGCGCGCCCATGGCGGCAACGAGCGTGGTGTTAAGGAAGGGCCGTCGTGCGATCATGCGTAGGCCGCGCATGATGTTCCCGCTATCCGGCGAAGATGCGGCCGGACGCGAAACAGGCCCGATCGACCGGATCGGGCGATTCCACTTCGAGAGGATCGATCAGGCGAGCTGATCGATCCGCGTGCCCTGACCCGGCGGCAGCGGCGCGGGCGGCTGCGGCTTGTAGGTGGGGTCGGCGTCCTTGGTCTTGGTCTGATCGTCCTGCTGCTTGGTCGTGTCGTAGCTCGGAACCACGATCGCGATCGGCGGCGGCGCAACGGTGGAAACCTTCATCCGCAAATCCTCACACATGGAAACAACTGACCCTGCGCTGCGAGGAGCGAAAATTCCTTCAAGGCAATCGTTAAAATGCGAGCGATTGGTGTGGTAAGAGGCGCTGTTCGTGCCCCGCATCGTGCCTTATGCGAGCGACGACTAAACCCTCCTCGTCATTGCGAGGAGCTCTTGCGACGAAGCAATCCAGACCGTCACCGCGGAAGGATTCTGGATTGCTTCGCTCCGCTCGCAATGACGGAGCGAGTGGCGGACAGCGTCGCGATAGGTAGGCCGCCGAGCGCGTGGAAAGCGCGAGGAGGCGACGTCCCCTCTATTCGTCCTTGCCGCGCGTGATCGCGATGGACGCGTCCTTCTTGGTGCGGGTGCATTCCATGTTGAGTCGCCGATAGCGCATGCTGATCTTGTCGCCGCGCAGCAGACCCATCCGCTTCAGGCAGCGTGTCGCGCCCGTCGTGGTGTCGTCCTTGGTCACGGTGAAGACGATCGCCGCCATCGATCCCACCAGCGCATAGAATTCCGGCGTCGGCTTGCGATCACCCTTGGCATAGAGCTCGATGGAATATTTGTCGCCGCGGCAACCCACGGACAGCTCCTTGGCCGCCGGGTGTGTCAGATAGACGGTGTTCGCAGCACGAAAGTTCACCTTGAGGCGATCGACCTGGTTCGCCAGCTCCTTGGCACTGTCGTCGCAGCGGTCGGCGCGTGCGGGCGAAATGAGGGTCACAAGGCCGGTGATGGCGGCGGCGACCAGGATCGCGCCGCGGACGTTCAGTTTCAATGTCATGATGAAAAGCCCCTTAGGGCGCGCATTCAAGCGTCGTCGGGCGCGAAGCGCAAGGGTGGGAACGGCCTTTCCACGTGCTGTGTCAGTGCCTTCCCGAGCCCTGGGTCGGCGTCCCCCATGCGTGCCGCTCCCTTTCCTTTCCGCTCAAAATGAGCTTAGAACGCTTCTATGCTGAGAGGCCCGCCAGGGCTCCAAAACCCCGAGATTCGCCCCATGAACGCTCCGACCGCCTTCCCCGACCCGTCAAAGCCCGTTCCGCCCTACAAGCACACCCCGCTGTTCCCGCTGGGCAAGGACGAGACGCCCTACAAGAAGATCATGGCCGAGGGTGTCAGGGTCGAGAAGGTCCTGGGCAAGGACATGCTGGTGGTGTCGCGCGAGGCGCTGCGGGCGCTGTCGGAGGCGGCTTTCGGCGACATCAACCATTATTTGCGTCCCGGCCATCTGAAGCAGCTCCGCGCCATCCTTGAGGACGGCGAGTCCAGCCCGAACGACAAGTTCGTCGCGCTGGACTTTTTGAAGAACGCCAACATCGCCGCCGGCGGCGTGCTGCCGATGTGCCAGGACACCGGCACTGCGATCATCATGGGCAAGAAGGGCTGCAACGTCATCACCGACGGCGACGACGAGGCGGCGCTGTCGGAAGGGGCGCGCGACGCGTACCTGCGCCGCAATCTGCGCTACTCGCAGGTCGCACCGCTCTCGATGTACGAGGAGAAGAACACCGCCAACAACATGCCGGCGCAGTGCGAGATCTACGCCGAAGGCGATGACGCCTACAAGTTCATGTTCATGGCGAAGGGCGGCGGCAGCGCCAACAAGAGCTTTCTGTTCCAGGCGACGCCCTCGGTGCTGACCAAGGACCGGCTGCTCGCTTTCCTGAAGGAAAAAATCCTCACCCTCGGCACCGCTGCTTGCCCGCCCTATCACCTCGCGATCGTGATCGGCGGCACTTCGGCCGAGCTCTGCATGAAGACGGTGAAGCTCGCCTCCGCCCGCTATCTCGACGCGCTGCCGACCCAGGGCTCGCCCGACGGCAATGCCTTCCGCGACGTCGAGATGGAGAAGGAAATCCACAAGATGACGCAATCGCTCGGCGTCGGCGCGCAGTTCGGTGGCAAGTACTTCTGCCACGACGTGCGCGTGATCCGCATGCCGCGTCACGGCGCCTCTCTCCCCATTGGGCTCGGCGTGTCGTGCTCGGCCGATCGCCAGGTGCTCGGCAAGATCACCAGGGACGGCGTCTATCTCGAGGAGCTCGAGCACAATCCGGCGCAATATCTGCCTGAGGTCGAAGAGGCGCTCGGCGGCGAGGTCGTCAAGATCGATCTCAACCAGCCCATGAAGGACATTCTGGCGACGTTCTCGAAGCACCCGATCAAGACCCGGGTCTCGATGACCGGCACCATGATCGTCGCGCGCGATAGCGCCCACGCCAAGCTGCGCGAGCGGCTGGAGAAGGGCGAGCCGCTGCCGGATTACTTCAAGAACCATCCGGTCTACTACGCCGGCCCGGCCAAGACGCCCGAGGGCTACGCCTCCGGCGCGTTCGGTCCGACCACGGCGGGCCGCATGGATTCCTTCGTCGACCAGTTCCAGGCCGCCGGCGGCTCGATGGTGATGGTGGCCAAGGGCAACCGCGCCCCGGCGGTGCGCGAGGCCTGCAAGAAGTATGGCGGCTTCTATCTCGGCTCGATCGGCGGCGCCGCGGCGAACCTTGCCGAGCACTGCATCAAGAAGGTCGAGGTGCTCGAATATCCCGAGCTCGGCATGGAAGCGATCTGGCGCATCGAGGTCGTCGACTTCCCGGCGTTCATCATCGTCGATGACAAGGGCAACGACTTCTTCAAGGAGTTGAACCTGGGCTAGTCCAGTCTTGCGTCGTCTGCCGGTACTCGGACCGGCGGACGACTTACGCAGCGCGCTCAGCGCTTTATTGTGAACGACATAGCGCCGCCATTTTCGGCGCTGTCGAACATGACAAGCACGCGAATGTTGGCTGCGTCTTCCTCGAGGGGAAGCAGAATTTCCGCTTTCGCCTCTTTTGGGGCTGAGCTCAGATCGAGCGTCGCCAGGGATTTGGCAGTCTTGCTGCTGCCGTCCCACAGTCAGACGCTATAGGGAACGTCTTCGTCACGCGTTGGCCCTGCGAGGATCAAGATGCCGTTGTTCACCACGGCAAGGTCGCGGATGCCGGTATTCTCCCCGAGATCGAACGGCGTCGAGTCGGGTTTGAGATCGTCGTCCTTGGTAAAGAGCGCGTTTGCATCGACGCTGAGCACAAAGGCCTGACGGTTCAACGATGGACCTCGCAGCCCGAAATAGATGCGGTCGTTCCTGACTGCAATCCCTTCGACATTGACACCGCCTTCCGCGAGCGGCTTGTTGAATTTCGACCCGACGTCCTTATTCTTTTCAATCACCTCACGCAGCCGCGGGCTCGGCTCGACGCCCTCGACCTTCTTGGCGTTGGGTTCGGTCTTGGGAGCGCCGGTTTGCGGATCCACGGCAATCCGAAACACGACATAGCTCGATAAATTCTCCTTGTCGCTCTTGCGGCTTCGGCCGTGCGAGCCGGTCACGTAGAAGAAGCCCTTTTCATACGCGACGCCTTCGGCATCGGGGTCCTTGTCGTCATCCGACAGCCGGATGAGCTTCCGGGGAACGAGGACGTTGCCTTCGATCGAGAAGAACTGCGCGTATTTCTTCTCATCATTGGCAATCAGGCATGACGTGAACTTCGGCGTAGTGGGCACGCACGCCGCTCCGCTCAGGTTCATGCGTGGCTGATCCTTGAACTTGTCGTCCTTGTCGTCTTTTTCGAAGATCGAGGCGGGCTTCCAGGCGGTTGCCTCCGGGGCAATCTTCGGCGGCAATTGTTCGCCGCGCCCGGGCGACATCGCTGCTCCCAGCAGAATGCAAACGAACGCGGCTGTCAGTGATCGATGAAATGCATGCGTGATGCTGTACGGCATTTTTCCCTCCCGGGTGCAATGCTCAAATTCAATCCGGAGTTGTTAAAAGACAAGAGCGAGAATGTCGCGGGAGCCGCTGTCTTCTCAGCTGCAATTGGTGACCTGGTTGGAGCACAACGCGCGCCACCAGCCGCGAACGCCGTCGTGGCTCTCGACCAGACCCCAGAAGCCGCTGCAGGCGAGCAGGCGCTTCGGCCCGCCGTCACCGTCGATCGGGCCGCCGAGCTCGCGCTGTGCCGGCATCCATTTGGCATCGACGAAGGGAGCCTGGAACAGCCCGCCCGCGCGCGTATAGCCGTTGGCGAAGCTCGCGCCGACCTTGTTGGAGGCGACCCAGCCGCGCCCGGCATAGGGTTTGGGCGCGCTCCGCGGATATCTCTTCTCGTCCTCGTAGTCCTTGCCCGGCGGCTTGGCGCCTTCGATCAGAAACCAGCCGTTCTTGAAGCCGATGATGCGGAATTCGGTGAGCCAGCCGCCGTCGGGCGTGTTCTCGGCGCCGCCTAACTTCAAGCGGTAGGGCGAGGGCAGCGTGCCGAGCACACGCGCCGTAGCTGACGGTTCGGCGCGCACGTTGAGGCCGTTGGGGTCCTTGTCGATGGACCAGGCGCCGAGACTGCAGGGCTCGGTGCCCTCGGGCAGCTTTGCACGTCCGGCGGCGAGATCGGCATGCAGTTTTGCGAAATCGCTGTCGTCATTGTCGGGATCGGGCTCTGTGCGCGGCTTCAACTCGGCGGACACCGCGCGTGTCGCATCCGGTGTCAGCATGACCGCGAGGGCCTGGCGCGCAGCGAACACGCTTGCCGGTGTTTTTGGATCGTTCGATGGCGCGGGATAGACGGCGAGATATCCTATCGAGCCATCGGTTCGATAAGCGGCGCCGGCGACATAACCTGCCGGGACCAGGGCGAGCGCGCTTGCGCGCCACGCCGGTTCGGTGTCATCCGCGCGCGCCGCTTGTGTCGCGACGCACAGCATGGTCGCCGCGATGAGACGAAGCACGCGCATGATGCTGCGCGGCCTTACGCGCGGGCGCCCGTGAACGGGAAGCTGCCCATCGGGCCGATGCCCATCTCGCCGTTCATGCTGTCGCCGGAGACGGTGCCGGCGAATTCGAGCGTGAGCGGCATCGGGTTGGTGATCGAGACCTTCCAGGAGACGTTGTCGCCAGAGACGGTGCCGTCGAAGATCTCGGCGGTATTACCTTCCGCACCTTGCGTGCCCGTGAGCGTGCCGCCGGCGGCCTTGAGGTTCAGCGTCGCCTGGCGCTCGCCCATCGGCGTCGTCATGGTCAGATTCCAGTTGCCGTCTACGGCCATTCCCGTCTCCCGAACAAATCCCGGCGGACCGCGACGATCCGCGGCCAGTCCCGGACGAGCCTATAGCCCAACTCGCAGCTCCTGCCTAACGCTCCATTTGAGGCATAGAAGCATGATCCCGAAAAGTGCGTAGCGGTTTTCGGAAAAGATCATGCTCAGACAACAACCTAAAGCGCGATCACATCGCGCTTTAGGCGCGGGCCGCAGCGCGACGGCGACTGGTGACGATGAGCCGGAGCACGACGTACTGCACGGCGAAGGCGAGGATCTTGGCGCCGCCGGCGACCACCGTGAGGTAGAACGCCCACAGCTTCAGATCGCCCGTGGAGGCGACGACGATCATGCCGACACCGATCACGAACATCAGCGCCGCCCAGGCATAGCCTGCAGCCGTGACATATTCCGGAACGGTCTCGACGACGATCGGCGGCATGTAGCGCAGCATCCAGCCGCGCTTGAGCATGATCGCGCCGATGGCGAAATGCGCGATCGACGGCTTTGCCATCATGAAGCGGGGATCATTGGTCAGCAGTGTGATCGCGCCCAATCCGACGACGAGCGCGAGGCTCGCATACGTCATGTAATTGAGTTGCTGCCCCTTGATGCGGGCGTAGATCACCTGCGCGATCGCGCCGGCGACCGCCACCGATGTCGCCAGGATGACGTTGTCGGTGACGAGATAGATGACCAGGAAGAGGATGGCGGAGAAGAGATCGGAGCCGAGGCGGGCGAATACGTCCTTCATCGTCAATCCTGTTCAGCGGGAGTTGGGCAATGCGCGGGCGGGCGTACCGTACTTGATCTGGCGATACTCGGGATACCATTTTGTGAAGTAAATCGCGCAGTTGCGGGCGGCGAAGGCGACCGCGAGGCTCGACCAGAGCGGCACGCCGGGGACGTAGAGCAGCACGAGATTGCCAGCCGCCATCAACAGCGCGGCCACGGTCCAGGCGCCGGTGATGACGTAATTGGCATAGAGAAAGCCGGGCATCGCCGCGGTCTCGGCCGGAACCGCTTCAAGCGCGTATTGCAAAGTGAGCAGCCAGCCATCGCCCTCAGTCGCATCCTTCGATCGCTCGACGAACACCGGCTCGGAGATGGTGTCGCCGGCGGGCAGCAGATAATGGCCGAGACGCCTTCCGTTGCCGTCGACATGGACGACGCCGGAGAGCGCGCCGAACATCGGCTGGCGCGGATTGGCGCAGGCGTACCAGCCGTGGCGATTTTTCAACCCGGCGTGGCGGTCATCGATGCGCGGGAATTCGCCGGTGAGATCGTCGAGATAGGTCTGCTGGAAGCGATCGGTATTGCCGGAGAGATCGAACGTCCAGCGGCAGTGCCGGGCGCGCGACTTCTCCGGATCGGTCGGCCGGCCGTCGGGATGCGGAAACAGCGGCGCTTCCTCGAACTGCATGACGTCGGCGATGATGCGGTTATCATCCTCCCACGCGTTCATGATGTGGAAGACGTAGCAGGCTTCACCGCGAAACCAGACGATGTCCTTTGCCGTGCCGCTCCGCTTCATCACGCCGACATAGGCGCCCTTGTCCGGCTCCCAGGCATAGGGCGGCCGTCCGCTCATCGCGCGCTCCATGCTGCCGGTGATCGGCAGGATCGGAAACAGCACATGGTTCGCGGTGACGATGAAGTCGTGCACCATGCTGGCATAGGGCGCCTCGAACCGCTCGAAGCGCGTCGCCTTGCCGGCGGCATCGATCGAGCCGTAGGAGAGGGCAGGGGTCAGCGGCCCCGCCGCGTTGTAGCCGAAGAACACCAGCTCGCCGGTCACGGGATCGATCTTCGGATGAGCGGTGAAGCTGCCGGCGACACGGCCTTGATAGTTGTGATAGCCGCGCGTCGCCAGCGTGCCCGGCTCGATCTCGGTCGGCAGGTGCGCTTCTTCCAGCGCCAGCAGCTTGCCGGCATGGAAAATGATGTTGGTGTTGGCGACGCCGCCGTCGGTGAGATCAGTCGGCGCATCCGGCAGCTTGCGGCCGAAGCCGCCGAACAAGGCGCGGCCGGCATCGTGCTCGGCGAGCCATTTCGGCGTGCGGACCCAACGGTTGCGATAGCTGGCGCGGCCGTTCTCGAGGTGGAAGGCGTGCAGCATGCCGTCGCCGACGAACCAATGCGCGCCGGGGGAATCGAACTGCGGATTGGGACCGTTGCGATAGAGCACGCCATTCAGCTCGCGCGGCAATTCGCCAATGATCTTCAGGAATGGCGCGTCCGCTTCGAACGGGATCGGCGCGATATTGTTGCGGCGCTCGGCGACGGCGTCGTGCTGCACGGCGTATCCCTCCTTATCTTTACATCGTAAAGATCAAATAGAGCCGATCGTCGCGTCGGTCAAGCAAAATCTTTACACTGTCAATATTGCGTCATATAGCTTGCAAATGGCCAAGACCGATACCAAGAGCGAAACGGCGCGAAGTGCGCGTGCCCCCAGAAAGACGATTTCGAATGCGGCATCGCGCCCAAGGCGCGGCGCGGCGAGCGCTAAGTCCGAGACGCCGTATCACCACGGTGCCTTGCGCGAGGCGTTGCTGCAGGCTGCCGAACGGGTGCTGGAACGCGACGGGCTCGCTGGCCTCACATTGCGCGCGGTGGCGCGCGAGGCGGGCGTCTCGCATGCCGCGCCCACCCACCATTTCGGCGATCTTACTGGCCTGCTCAGCGAACTCGCGGCGGTCGGCTTCCGCCAGTTCAACGCGGCGATGGCGTCGTCATGCGACGCCGCCACCACGCCGCTCGAAGCCGCGCTGGCGCGGCCCAAGGCCTATGTCGCCTATGCGCAGGCGCATCCCGGCATGTACGGCATTATGTTCCGTACCGAGCGGCTCGATTATTCCAGGCCCTCGCTGCACGAGGCGGCCGAAGCCTCTTTCGCCGGGCTTGCAAATGCGATCGGCATGATGCGGCAGGAGCAGATCAGCGAAGACGCGCTGACGCTGAGCCAGGGCGCCGCGATCGCCCGTGCCTGGTCGATGGTGCATGGCTTCACCATGCTGCTGCTCGACGGGCGGCTCAAGGATATCTTGGGACGTCTGCCCGAGGGGACGACGGCCGAGCGGCTGCTCGAGGCGATGCTGACGGCGCCCATCACCACGAAACTCCCCGCATAGCGGCCGTTTGAGCCCGCCAAGGCCTAGCGCATCGTCGCCAGCTCGACGGCGCGGCCGCGCGTGCCGATGATCTTCACCTCGTCCTTGCCGCAAGCGAAGCCGCGGGCGAAATCGTCCGCGGCCTTGCGCGCAAGCTCGTTGGCGGTGGGGTTTGCGATCGCATCGACATAGGCAACGTGACAGACCGGGCCCGGCGGCAGCCGGGTCACGACCAGCATGGCCTTGGTGTTCGGGCGGCCCTGCTTGTCGGGATCGGCATTGTCGGCGATGTGCCAGCGCTGGATGATCGCGAACGGCTTTGCGCCCACGGCGCGCCATTCGATCGTGGTCTCCGACGAATTGAACGGCGCGAACCAGACCTTGGCCGCCGGTTCCTCGGCCGCTTGCTTGCGATTGCGGCCGATCGAGACGATTTCGCGAAGATCGTCCTCGGCAATCAGCACCAGGAGGCCGTCCTTGCCCGAACATGCCCGCGTGGTGCTGCCGTCGAGCTCGCTGGGCTTGCCGATCTGGCGGCAATCCTTTGGCCCGGTCGACGTGTATGTGCTGCCCACGGTTTGGGCGGCGGCGCTGTTCAGGCCGATGCAGATCATCAAGACAGCCAGGCCTATGCAGGTGATGCGGTTCATCATGAGGCTTCGATCGCAGGGAACTCCGCACCATCAGACGTCTTCATTGTGGGCAAGGTTCAAACAGGGGTGGGATAGACCTGACAGCGGCGCGGAATCGTTCTAGAAGAGCGGCTTCGCTTGGGCTCTTCCAGCCTCGTTCGCGTCCTCCTTTACTTGATCATGCCAGCCATCTCCTCGCAAAAAACCTATCGCGTCGGCCGCTCCAAGACCGGGCTCGGCCTCTTCGCCACCAAGCCGATCAAGAAGGGCACCCGGATCATCCGCTATTTCGGACCGATCCTGGATTCGCGGATCCCCGAGCAGGACGACATCGAGAACAAGTACCTGTTCGAGCTCAACGGCCGCTGGACCATCGACGGCTCGGTGCGCAAGAACCTGGCCCGCTACATCAATCATTCCTGCCGGCCCAATGCCGAGTCCGACGTGCGGCCGCGCGAGCGCAAGGTCTTCATCCGCGCCATCAGGAACATCGAGCCGGGTGACGAGATCAATTACGATTACGGCACCGACTATTTCAAAGCCTATCTGAAGCCGATCGGTTGCAAGTGCGAGTCTTGCGAGAAGAAGCGCAAGAAGCTGCGCGCCGAGGCGCGGGCCGAGCGCGCCAAGGTGAAGGCGCGCACGGAAGCAAAGGCCAAGAAGGCGGGCACCAAAAGCACGGCGAAAAAGAAGAAGCTGAACGGCAAGCACTTCGCCGGCAAGGTCGGCCGGGCGAGGGCGTAGCCGAGGGGCGATGGCCGCGAAGGGTGCGCGGCCAAGCCCGGGCCTCAAGCCGCCACCGCACTCCCGCTTCTCCGCAATCCCACATATTGCAGCTCGGCGAACACGCCGGTGGCGATCGCCTGCGCGACGACCATGAGCGCGCCGGCAAGGTTCGGCGACACCGCGCCCGACAACAGCAGCGCAATGCTGCCGACCGTCCAGGCCGCATTGCCGATCACGACCAGCAGCACGAGTGCCTTCGCCACCGAGGCGCGTGACGCCAGCCAGCCGACCAGCGCGGCGTAGGCGATCAGGAACAGGCCGGTCTCGCGCAGCAGCGCTTCCGGCAGGTTGAACAGCGCAGCGAACGCGCTCGCGCCGAAAGTGAAGCCGAGGGCGGCGACGCCGCTGAAGATGCTATCTGCAAGCAGCGCGCGGCGCAGGAAGGTGGAAGCGTCGATCATCAGAGGTCTCCATGGTTGGGGTGGGCTCGGGGTGAAACTCAGTGCCATCCGCGCCACCAGGCGCGAAGCAGGCGGGCGAGGCGGAACGGACAAAGGCTCCTGCCGACGCCGTGCTCGAAGGCTGTGACCTGCGCGAGCACATAGTCGCCGGTCGAATGCACCAGCGGCTCCGGCATGTTGAGGCTGCGCGCCAGCATCCGCGTTGCGAAGGCCATGGCCCAGGGAACAAGGTGGTCTGCGACGGTCCGATAGAGCAGCAGCGCGATCATGGTCATCTCCTGTCGCCACTGAAGATGCGCCGACCCGAGGACCAATTCGATTACCTCGCGGGTAATGGAAGGGCCGAAATCCGCATGATAGGTTTCTGGTCATGAACGCACATGCATCCACGGCACAGGCCGACCGCAGCCAGCCGGTTCACATCGGCGACCATTTGCGCGAATGGCGGCAGCGCCGCCGCATGAGCCAGCTCGATCTCGCGGGCGAAGCCGAAATCTCGGCGCGTCACCTGAGCTTCGTCGAGACCGGCCGCGCCGCGCCCTCGCGCGACATGGTGCTGCGGCTCGCCGAGCGTCTCGACGTGCCCTTGCGCGAACGCAACGTGCTGCTGGTCGCCGCCGGCTATGCGCCGGCATTCCAGCAGCGCCCGCTGGAGGATCCCGCCTTGAAATCAGCCCGCCAGGCGATCGACCTCGTGCTGAGGGCGCACGAGCCCAATCCCGCGCTCGCGGTGGACCGGCACTGGAACCTGGTGTCGGCCAACCGCATGGTGGCGCCGCTGCTCGACGGCATTCCGCAGCGGCTGCTTGGCCAGCCCTTCAACGTGCTGCGGCTCGCCTTTCATCCCGAGGCGCTGGCGCCGCGCACGGTCAATCTCGCGGAGTGGTGTGGCCATCTTCTGGAGCGTCTACACCGGCAATGCGAGGTGACGGCCGATCCTGAGCTGATCAAGCTCTACAACGACCTCAAGAGCTATCCGATCCCGGCGCGGGCGGGGCCGCTGTCGAGCGACAACGTCGCCATCCCCTTCAAGCTGCGCCATGGCGGAGAAATCCTGAGCTTCTTCTCCACCACGATGGTGTTCGGCACGCCCGTGGACATCACGTTGTCCGAGTTGGCGCTGGAGACCTTCTTCCCGGCGGACGAGCGCACCGCCGAGCGGCTGAGGCAGATGGCGGCCGGGCTGCCATAGCGGCGTTTACAGGCAGCAGCGGTCCCCGCATAATCCGCCGATGGACACACGCTCGTTTCGGCGATTGCGGCCGGCCAACCCCGTCGGCGATCTCCTGCGCGCCTGGCGCATGCGCCGAGCGTTGAGCCAGGCGGAGCTGGCGTTCGAGGCCGGCATTTCGGTCAAGCATCTGAGCTATGTCGAGACCGGCAAGGCGGCCGCGAGCCGGGAGATCCTGCTGCAGCTCGCATCCGCCCTCGATCTGTCGCTGCGCGATCGCAACGCGCTGCTCGAGGCCGGCGGCTTCGCCCGGCAATATGGCGAGCGCGACCTCGCCGCGCCCGAGCTTGCCGATGCGCGCCGCGCCATCGATCTGCTACTGCGGCGGCACGAGCCGTTTCCCGCGATCGTTACCGACCGGCGCTGGAACGTGATGCAGGCCAACCGTGCCGCCTCGCGCCTGATGACGATGCTGCTCGGCCCTGAGCGCATGCAGCGGCCGCTCAATCACATGCGCATGTTCCTGGCGCCGAACGAGCTCAAGCCGTTCGTCGAGAACTGGCCCGCGGTGGCCGCGGCTCTGCTGTCTCGTGCGCGCCAAGAGGCAATGGCCGCGCCGCTCGACGAAGCCCTGCAATCGACATGGCGCGAATTGATGCGGCTGCCGGAGCTGCCCACGCTTGGGATCGAGGACGACGCCGTGCCGGGGCCGCTCTGCGAGGTGCGCCTGCGCAAGGGCGATGTCGGCGTCTCACTGATCGGCGCGGTTCTGACTTTGGGCACGCCGCAGGATGTGACGCTGCAGGAGCTTCGCGTCGAGATGTTCATGCCTGTTGATGCCGCCTCCGAGGCGACCCTGGCCGCGCTTGCGGCTCAGGACGCCTGAGCTTGCGCGGCCTCACGCCGCTCGAAGCTCATGGCCTGCATCACCTCCGCAAACGGACCCTTGAGATCGCTGAGTGTCGCCGTGGTGAGGCCGGCGCCATTGGCGCCGACGCGCGTGGCGGCGCGGATCAGGATCCATTCGCCCTCCGGCGGACGGAAGAAGTAGAGGCTGATCTCGGGATTGATGAAGGTCCAGTCGCGCATGTCGACGATCTGCGCGACGCCGCTGGCGAAATCCGCGGCCTGCACCGCCTGGAGCAGCGGCGTGTTCGGCTCGCCCTCGACCAGCGGCGCATCGAGCCGCATCCAGGCCGCCGCCGGGCCCGGCTTCTCCAATGCGCCCTCGATCAGCCGCACCGACACGTTCTGGAAATAGCGGCTCCATTTCTGCGCGAAGGCCGGCGGCGGGCTGCCCGCCTCGGGCGCCTTGTCGACCACCATGGGCCTCGCAAAGGGATCGGCGGGAGATTCCCCGCTCGACGCGGTCAGCAGCGCCGTGCAGCGGCCGATTTCGGCCTCGCCGTCCATCAGCCGCACCTGCATGGTCTTGGCCTTGCGGCCGTCGCGCAGCAATTCGGCAACGGTCCTGAAGGCGCGCAGGCCCGCCGGTCGCCACAGATCAAAGGTCAGGCGTCGCACCGCGAAGCCGGATTTGGTGGCGAGATGCTCGACCTCGCGGGTCATCAGGGCGGTGGTGGCGCTTCCCTGCAGCATGTCCGGAGACCACGGACCGCCGGCGTGCTCCGTGGCTCGGAACTGTTGGCCTTCCGGCCTGAAAATGGCGCTCATCGCGGTCTCCCCTCGGACTTGATTGTGGCCGCAAGTATCGGGGCGGGGTGCAGCGGTCACAATAACCGCAGAGGTGAAGTCGTGAGCCATGCAGGGCCAATGTCTTGCGCCGCTCCCGGTTCGGCTTATGTTCCGGCGAACCCGTGACCCGCCCGAAGGAGGCGCCTGACATGAGCACGCTGAAACCGCTCCAGATCGATGTCGTCTCCGACGTGGTGTGCCCCTGGTGCTATATCGGCAAGCACCGGATCGAAAGTGCGCTGGCGCTCGTGCCGGACGTTCCGGTCAAGCTCAATTTCCGCCCGTTCTTCCTCAATCCCTGGGTACCGCGCGAGGGTATCAGCCGCGAGGCCTATCTCACCCAGAAGTTCGGCTCGGTCGAAGCCTATAAAGGGATCGCGGGGCGCGTCGTTACGGCCGCAAGCGAGGAGGGCCTCGTCTACAAGCCCGAGCTGGTCGCGCGTCAGCCTAACACGACCGACTGCCATCGCCTCATCCTGTGGGCGGAAGCGATCGGCAAGGCGCCCGAGATGAAGCAGCGCCTGATGGAGCTGTATTTCCGCGACGGCGGCGATCTCACCGATGTGAACGTGCTAGTGCAGGCGGCCGCCGATGTCGGCCTCGATGCCGAGGACGTGCGCCGACGCCTTGCCACCGACGAGGACGTCGCGCGCGTCTCGGCCGACGCGCAGGAGGCCGCCGAGAAGGGAATCTCCGGCGTGCCGACCTACGTGTTCGCGCAGAAATACGCCGTCTCCGGTGCGCAGGACCCGAACCTGCTCGCGCGCGCCATCCGCCAGGTCTCGGAGGAGATCAACGCGCAGGCGGCGGAATAGGCTTTCGCTTATTTGCGTAGCCGGCGGACCACGTGTCGCGCGCCCTCGTGCGCGGCATTGAGTCCGGCCAGTGCTGCGTGAATCAGGGCGACGACCGGATCGTGCCGCCGCAGCGGGATCAGCACGTCGCCGACCGCAAAACGCCCGCGCCAGATCGGGTTGATCATGGGGTGATCGGCGCTCGCGGTGGAATCCGCGCTGGCGATGCTGGAATCGGCGCAGAGATGGCGGGTGAGCTCGAGGGTTAGCTGCACGCCCGGCGAATATTTCGCAAAGTGTTCGTCGATGCCCAGCTTGAAGAAGAAGGCGCGATCCTGATGGCGGAGCACGATGCCGGCAGCGACCGGCGTCGTCCCGGCGCGAAGCGTGATGATTTCGCACTGCGCGGTCTCCGCCAGCGCCGGCACCGCGCGGCGAATGAAGGTCGCATCGCCTGCTTGCTGAACCAGCGCGGTGCCGCGCTTGCCTTTCCAGCCGCTGGCTTCGAGTTGCAGGAATGTTTCGAGTGCGGGCCCGATCTCGTCAGGCCGGCGTGCGACGTCGAATGTAACAGGGCCGTGCTCTTCGAGCCGATGGCGTTGTCGGCGCAGCTCCTTGAGCTTTTTGGTGCCGAGTGCGTCGCGCAGTAACGTTTCGTCATCCTGCGTCGCATCGAGGCTGGCGCGGATGTAGGAGGAAAGCACGCGCGGCTTCAGGCCGTCGCGGGTCAGGACCTGCCTGAGCACAGTCATCGCAGCGCCGTCGAGCGCGACGTCGTTGAGCACGAGCGCATGCGCGCCGGCCCCGCGCGCCCGCTGCAACAGTTGCGTGGCCGCCTCGATCGGGGCGTCGCGGTCGATCAGCGGGCTGCACAGGGTGCCGTAGGGATGCGCGCTCACCAGCGCGGGTAGGGGAATCTTCAGGGCGCGCCACAGCGGGATCACCGGCATCAGCCCGATCAGCCGCGACGACGTGCCATCGAACGCGGGCAACGCCGAAGCTTCGGTGCGGCCGCGCGCGGTGGCGCTGACGGCGAGCTCCCAGGCGGGCAGGTAATATCCGTTCGGCTCGATCGCCCGCTGCGCGAGTGCGCGCCATTGGCCGGGATCGATCGCAATGAGCGGGACGCGCGCGGCCATGGCATCCCCGGATGCCGGATGGATCGCTGCCTGCTGCGCGATATCGACCACGTCCCCTCGTCCCATTCACGCGGGCAAATGCCGCGTCATCTGGCCATGCTTAGCGCAAAGATTGGAAAATACCGTTGGGACGCGGCTCCAATTCGAACGGTAATGTTAACGTCTCGTTGAGCATCCGGCGCCGGATGTCCAACGCAGACCCTTACTTGTCTCCGGGCAGGAAGTGATCACGGGCGCTTGCCCGTCCCTCGCTTGCGACGACGGATCGCCGCCTGCGCTTCTCGTAGAGAGGCCCCTCAATGAAGGTGTCGTCGGTCATGCCGCGCTCCCGCGTTAGCGCCAGCGACGTCCTAGGGTGCGCAGAAGAGGCGGTACAGCGTCTCCAGCACAACGCGGACTTCCCGGCTCGCGATGCTGTAGTATATCGTCTGGCCGTCCCGCCTGGGTTTGACCAGGCTCAATGCGCGCATCTTGCGGAGGGTCGAATGATTGCGACGTCTTTCACGCCAATGGCTTCGCTCGTGGGCGGCGCGCTGATCGGCCTGTCCGCCGTTCTGCTGATGTGGGCGAAGGGACGGGTCGCCGGCGTCAGCGGCATCGCGGCCCGGTTGTTTCCGCCCTATGAGGACGGCGAATTCGCCGGACGGCTGGCCTTTGTCGCGGGTCTTGTCGCCGCGCCCGTGCTGGTACGGCTCACCACGGGAAGCCTGCCGCCACAGACGATCGAGGCGGGCACGGCAATCCTGATTGTCGGCGGCCTGCTCACCGGCTTTGGCTCGGTTTGGGGCAGCGGCTGCACATCGGGCCACGGCGTCTGCGGCCTGTCGCGGCTCTCTACGCGTTCGCTGGTCGCGACCGTGACCTTCATGGCAGCCGGCATGGCGACCGTCTTCGTGATGCGGCACTGGAGCTGACGCCGATGGCCATTCTCGTTCAATTCGTGATCGGCCTGATCTTCGGTCTCGGCCTCATCGTCTCCGGCATGTCCGACCCGGCGAAGGTTCTGAACTTCCTCGACGTCGGCGGCATTCCGGCCGGGACATGGGATGCGAGCCTTGCCTTCGTGATGGCCGGCGCGGTGGCGGTGACCTTCATCGGCTTCAAGCGCGTCCTGCGGCGCGCGCGTCCGTTCTTTGCCGAACGATTTTTTCTCCCCACGCGAAGCGATATCGATCTCAGAATCGTCGCAGGTCCGGCGATCTTCGGTATCGGCTGGGGATTGGCCGGTTTCTGTCCGGGGCCGGCGCTGACCGCGCTCGGGTTCGGGTCTTCTTCCGCCTTCATCTTCGTCGCGGCGATGTGTGCCGGCATGGTGCTCGCACGCTTTGTCACCCACCTGCCGTCGCTGACGCGCGTCGTTGCGCCGGCCGATCCGCTCGAAACCTGAAGTCACTGCAGCGAGTAAAATTCATGGACAAGCTGGGGAGCCGCATTCCCGATACCATGAAGGGGTTTTCCGCACTCGCCCAGGCCGCCACGCCGCCGATGCAATCGCAGCCTACGAGCAGTTTCAGCAGCAATCCCGTCGCCGCCTGACGTGGTGATCTGAGTCAAGCACGCGACGGGACCGGGCGAGTTGTCTCGCCCGGTCCCGCCCATGCTGGATCTATCAACTACCAGCGGTCGCCGACACCGACGCCCACGCTGACACCGGGTGTCCGGATGCCGACGCCGGCACGCGGACCATCGTCCCAGTCGCGATAGGTGCGTCGCTCATAATAGCGATCGCGCGGCATGGTCGCGTAGGAGTCGCGCACGATCACGCGCGAGCCGCCGCGGGTACGATAGCAATTGCCGGCGTCGTCGCAGACAAGCCGGACTTCCTGAATGAGATCGGAGTTCGTGTATTCGCTGGTCGAATAGATGTCCGCCGCCTTGGCACCGGTTGCCGCGGCCAGCGCGCCGACACCCGCCAACAGCGCAATCGTAAATGTCTTCATCGTGTCCTCCACCGAAACTGCCCTCGGCGGTAACAAGAAGGGGAGGCGGCGATCGTTCCCGGTGGCGATGCTGGTTTTTCCCGGAACCGGAGCTTTGTTACGCGGATTCGCTGCTAGATCGGCTCGTAGGTTTCCGTTCCACAGATGTCGTCGGCTTCCGCCCGGCGGCGATCGACCACCTTTCCGCCCGATATCGTCACGATGTAGGTCTGGGCGCCGAGCGAGGTGCCGGTCGCGGAGGTGAGCTGGGCGCGGACGCAGGCGGTCCAGCCTGGCCCGCGCACCTCGCGATGGGGCGAAGCGACGTGCACCTCGCGCGGATAGGAGGTGGTGAGGAAGACGGCATCGATCTGCTCGCGCACCACGCGCTTGACGTCGGGGGCGGGTTCAGGCGGCGGCTGCTCGGTTTCCTTCATGCGCATGAATTCCGGCACTGGCGCGCGGCTGTCGGCAACGCCGCAGGCGCCGAGCGCGAGCGCGCCGGCGAGCAGCGCCGCTTGAGCAATGATCCGCAACATCCGTGAAGGTCCCCTGCGGGCCAACAGATAGGCAGGAATGCGATCCGGCGAAGTCCCCGGCGATCAAGTTTTGCTGAAGTCTTTATGGAAGCCTGATGGAAACCTTGGAACTCGCGGATTTCATATTCCGGAATTGCAGGCTAAGTTTGTACCCAGACGAGGGGGATTGCACCAATGAGGATTTTGGTCATAGCGGCTGCGGTCATGGCGCTGACGGTTGCCTCGGCGCAGGCGCAGGGCCGGCGGCCACCCAATGACGGAGCTAAACCGGCGGACAACAAGCCCAAGGTCGACGAGAAAGCCTACAAGGCCGCGCTCGAGCGCATTCCCGAGCCCAAGGACAAGTACGACCCGTGGGGCGGGGCCCGTCCGAGCGAACCCGCCAAGAAGCCGAAATAGGGCGAGGCGAGCGTTGCGGACCGGCCGGCGATTTCCGATCGGGCTCGTTGCGCTGCTGCTGTTTCTCGCGCGGCCAAGCGCGGCCTGGGAGAGTTGGGGCGGCGATGCCGGCGGCTCGCGCTTTTCGCCGCTGCAACTGATCACGCCCGACAATGTCGGCAATCTGGTTCGGGCCTTCGAATTCCGCACCGGCGATCTCGCGGCGCGCCCGCCGGAGGTGATGCGGCGAACCAAATTCCAGGCAACGCCGCTGTTCGTCGAGGACAGCCTGATCTTCTGCTCGCCCTTCAACGAGGTGATTGCCCTCGATCCCGGCACGGGCGCGCAGAAATGGCGCTACGATCCGAAGATCGCGACCAATCAGCGTCCCGCCAATCGTTACGTCTGCCGCGGCGTCACCCACTGGACCGACGATGAGGCGCCCGCGAATGCCGCCTGTCGATCGCGCATCTTCATGGGCACGAACGACGTCCGCCTGATCGCGCTGGACGCGAAGACGGGAATTCCCTGTGCCGGTTTCGGCAATGCCGGCGAGGTGAAGCTCGATATCGGTATTGCCCTGGAATGGCCCGGCGAATTCCAGATCACCTCGCCGCCGGCCGTTGGCCGGGATGTCGTCGTGGTCGGCTCCTCGATCTCCGACAACCGACGCGTCGATGCGCCGAGCGGCGTCGTACGTGCGTTCGACGCGCGCACCGGCCGGGCGCGCTGGAGCTTCGAGCCGCTCAAGCGTGACGGCATCGAAGCCGGGCACGCCAATGTCTGGGCGCCGATGTCGGTCGACGCGGCGCGCGGCCTGGTGTTCCTGCCGACGTCCTCGCCGTCGCCGGATTTCTGGGGCGGCAAGCGGCCGGGCAACAACGAGCATGCCAATTCGGTGGTCGCATTGCGCATCGAGACCGGCGAGCTCGCATGGGCATTCCAGACCGTGCATCACGACGTCTGGGATTACGATCTGGCGGCGCAGCCGACGCTTGCGCGCCTCGATGCCGGTGATGGCCAGCGCGACGTCGTGATCCAGCCGACCAAGCAAGGTTTTATCTTCGTGCTCGACCGCGACAGCGGCAAGCCGGTCTGGCCGGTGGAAGAACGCGCGGTGCCGCAGGGCGGCGCGGAAGGGGAGATGTTGTCGCCGACGCAGCCGTTTCCGACGCATGTGCCGGCGCTGACATCACAGACGATCTCGGCCGACGACGCGCTCTCGCTGTTGCCGGAACTGCGCCCCTCGTCCTGCGAGCGCCTGTTCACGGAGGCGCGCAACGAGGGTCTGTTCACGCCGCCTTCCGTGCAGGGCACGCTGGAGTTTCCTTTCACCGGCGGCGGCGTGAACTGGGGCAGCGCGGCCTTCGATCCGGTCCGGCAGATTCTCTACGCCAACACCGGGCGCGCCGTTCATCTCATCAGGCTGATCCCGCGCACGGAGGCTGCCGGATTCAATCCGCCGCCGGGGCATGATTTCGGCCAGCAGCGCGGCGCGCCGTTTGCGATGTCGCGCGCGGTGGCGATGTCGCCGCTCGGTCTGCTCTGCAACAAGCCGCCCTGGGGCGAGATGGTTGCGGTCGATCTGAAGGCCGGCAAGATCCTCTGGCGTTCGACGGTCGGGACCACCGAAGACTTGGCACCACTCGGCGCGCCGCTGCCCTGGGGCGCGCCTCTCGTCAACGGACTGGCGGTCACGGCGGGCGGTCTCGTCCTCAGCGGCGCGATGGATGCTTATCTGCGCGCCTTCGATGCGCGAAGCGGCAAGGAGCTGTGGCAGGGACGGCTGCCGGTGCCCGGGGTCGCCAATCCCATGACCTATCTGTGGAAGGGCGAGCAATATGTCGCGATCGGCGCCGGCGGCCACTCCGAAGTCGGCACCTCGATCGGCGATAGCGTGGTCGCGTTCCGCCTGGCGCGGCCGGGCGAGGCGCCGACATTGTGGTCGCGCACCATCGATCGTCCCGGTGGACGATTTTTCGGGGCATCCGCGGCGATCGGAATCGCGATCGCCGCGCTCGTGATCGCAAGCCTGCGCTGGCGTCGCCGTCGTCGTATCACGCAATCATAATCGTGTTGTGGATGCGATGCGAACGTTCGTTCACATCGCGCGCGCTATTGCACGAAGGCGAGGCCGACGCGCTTGTCACTGCGCCAAACTGTGCGACAATTCCGCACGAAATCGTCGCGCGCGATCGATAGCGTGAACGATTGCGGCAATGTGACGGGGGTATCGAGGTCGATCGCCGCGCCGCCCGCTGACATGTTTCGCACGGTGCAGGGAATGCCGCTGCTTTCAAAGGTGATCGTTCCACCCTTGAAAACACGGTACCGCTGCGCTGCACGCTTCTCGATCATCCGCGTTGGTCCATCATGATGATTGTGAAGTAGTGCATAGAAATTACGTTGAACTAAACTCAATACTGGCGCTACTTGCACAGCGCTTCAGACTTCGTTTACGACGTTGACGCGGAGAATCTCTCCGCTGACTTTCCCCACACGCTCTTCTTTTTATGGCGCTACGCGCCGATGGAGATACTGATGAAGACCACGCTTTCGATTTTGCTCGCCGCCGCGTTCTCGCTGTCGTCGATGCCCGCCCACGCCGTCAAGTGGGACCTCTCGACCATGAGCTGCAAGCAGTTCCTCGAGAGCGGCGAAGACAATATCCAGGTCGTGCTGACCTGGATGGACGGCTGGTACAAGGGCGACGAGGACAACGCGATCATCGACACCGACGTGTTCATCGAGAACGCCAAGAAGTTCGGTGCCTACTGCGGAAAGAATCCGACCGCCAGCATCGTCACCGCGGCCGACGAAGTGCTCGGAAAATAATCCCGGCAAGTCATGAATCGTGCGACCGAAGCGAGGATGCAATCGCGCTTCGGTCTCTTGCTTCGACACGATCGTGATGGAGAGCCGCGGTGCGCTTTGCGCCCACGCGGCTCTCTTCTTTTGAGATGCTGCTCAGCCCGGCAGCATCGCGAACGCGCTCGATACCATCGCGATCGGTTTGTTGTCGGTCGCCGAGAGCAGCGTGACGCGGCCAAAGCTCATGGTGCGCCCGAGCCGCACCACGCGCGCGTCCGCCAGCACGTCCGACGAGGAAACCGCGCGCATGAAATGCGTGGTCTGGTCGACCGTGGTCATGGGGCGGTAGCCGCGATTGGCCGCGAGGTTCGCGATCACCATCGCGGTGTCGGCGAGCGCCATCAGGGCTTGGCCGCAGACCATGCCGCCGTTCCGGCACAAGCGCTCCGAAAACGGCATGCGCAGGAGTGCGCCGGGCTGCCAGTCCGGCGCATCCGCCGGCTGCACGTGCTCGAGGCGCTCGACCGCGAGATTGAGATCCTGGACCCAGGGCGCAATAATCTCGCCGAGGATGCGTCTGGCGTCGGAGAGGCCGAATTCGGTGTCTGGCTGCATTTGCATTGCTGGCGCGCTCTCCTGTATTGCCGGATGTTTCGACCCATTGTGCGCGCATCGGCGCGGCAAAGTCACCCGGTCTGGCGCCGGTCCCGTCGGCTTGAAAATGCCTGACTTGGCCCGATATGATGGCTTGCTCGGGGTATGGGTGGATGATGTTGCGTCGGTGTGTCCTCGTCTTTTGTATGGCCGCGCTCGGCCTCGCGCTGAGCGGGTGCACCAAATGCGGTCCGATCTGGGACGACTGGCTGCATGCGCCGAAATCGTGCAGATCGGATCGGCTCTAGCGGGCCTCGGCGGTCGCGACCGGCCGCGACAAGGATGACCAGGCACGGGCGAACCGTGCCTCCATGGATGATCAAGGAGTAGACGATGAAGCTTTTCCGTTTGGCCGCGGTGCTGGCCGTGCTGGCGGGACCTGCCTATGCGCAAATGCCCAATCTGAATTTGCTGCAGGACGCCCCGAGCAAGACCCCCGAGGAAAAGGCCGCGGAAGCCGAGCGTGACAAGGCCTACAAGGAAACGCTGAAGAAGATCCCGGATTCCAAGACCTCCAACGATCCCTGGGGCGGCATGCGCGCCGATCCGCCGAAGCAGCCGGCGGCGCCGAAGGCCTCGGCCGCAACGAGCGCGCCGAAGAAGTCCAAGAGTGGCACGGCCGCCAACTGACCGCAGCTCCGTCCGGGGGCAGCACAACGCCTTTCGGACGGGACTCCTCTTCACCCGGCTTGCGCCCTACATTGGGCTGGAGCGTAGCGCGTAGAGGAGGAGGACATGGCCGACCGTCCGCGGGATCTCGCCGAGCGGATGGCGGGCCGGCGCAAGATCGCCGGCAAGCCGGGCCAAACGGTCGGCGACGGCTATCTGCGCGAGACCTTCACGCTGCCGCGCGCGGCGGCGCGGGAAAGGGCGCAGGCCTTCTTCGCCCGCTACCCCAAGGCCGGCTATATGAGCGTTGTCGAGAGCTGGCGCGAGCTGCCCGGCGGCGATATCGAATTCACCATGCGGCGGCTGCCCAGCGCGGATTGAAGCTGCTTGCTAGTCGAGGGTTTCGGCAACGATGCGGATCCGGAACACGGGCTCCTTGGTCTCGTCCAGCAGCTCCATGTGCCATTCGGAATTTTCCTGGAGCTTGCGGGCAATGCCGGCGGTCATGTCGGCGCAAACATTGGTCATCTCTTTCCAGGCCGAATTGCGATCGGCAAATTCCGTCGCCTGATCGGCGCAGCCGGAGTAACTTCCATTCCGGATTCGAAAGAAATACAACGGCATAGCTGGCACCGATCGCGCGCGTGATGGCCTCGTCCCCAGGGCCATGGGCGCGCGCAGTCCAATCCCAAACCACCGCCAGATCAATTCCGGGCGGCTACGGATGATGTTCCGCCGGGACCGCCAGCCCGGCGCAGAAGGCGCCATCCGATGCCGACCTTCATCCGGCCGGTTCAGGCCGCCTCGCCGATCGCTTCAGCTCCCGGTCGATACGCAGCTGCACGCGCCGAATCGCCAACAGATCGATTTTCGTCTCGGTCTTGCCGGTCTTGACCTGCTCGCCAACGCGGAACTGCCACTGCCAGATTCCGGGAATCGCCGTCTTGGCGACGGTGAACTCGACGCCCCTGTGATTCATGGCGACCTCCCACGATTCACTCTCCATGACTGCAAACATGTTGGGCGTCCCAATATTCCAGGACAAGCAAATTTTGTCGGTAAGCCCCGGATAGTTCGGGGATATCTCGAAAGCGCGCCTGCCCCGAAACAGGCGAAGCCAGCTCTCGAAAGACGCCGGTCCGTGAGACAGTGAGGCTGTCGCATACCCGTGGTTCTCCGACCATGAACAAAGTTCCTGGGCTGCACCCGGCTGCGTTGGTACGCCGATCGGCGCGCCGCGGGGGAGCCCGCCGGCTTCCCTGCAAGCGGCGGCATATGCCTTGCTTGGTCTGGCGACGGCAAAAACAGCAAGGGCCCGTCATGCTCGGCATTCCCCGCCGCTACAGTCATTTCGTCTTCGGCATCATCCAGTCCGGACTGACCTCACTGATCGCGGCGGGGATCGCCAGCTTGCCCGCGGGCAGCGCGATGAGCTTCGTCGGGCACTGGATGGTGTCGTGGCTGATCGCATGGGCCGCGATGTTGCCGATCGTGCTGCTGGCTGCGCCCGCGATCCGCGCCTTCTCGCTGCTCCTGACGCAGGAGGAGAGGGATCCGCGAACCGCCCGGCAGGCATGAAAAAGCCCCGTCTGGGGAGAGCCAGACGGGGCAAAAAGTCTATTGGAGGCTGAGGTGCTGGGCTGCAACACCATAGCCGCATCATCCTAGCCGGCTCCGCTTACGGCAGCCTGACAGGCGGCAGATTTCCGGGCCGACCGCCGAGGCCGCAGACTGGCCCCGCACCGGTCCCAATTTCGACATCCGTTCGCACAACTGCGGACACACCCGTCGGCAAGATTCCACAGCGTTCGGCGCAGCCATGGGGGAAACGTGGCACGCCGACCACGGGGTGGCATCATGGATAACGTAGAGCGGTCATTCGCCGCCGCGACAGCGGCTGGCTTCGTGGTGCTGGTGATCGGCCTCGTGCTGCTGGCGCTGCTTTAGGGCAGGCGTGCGGGCGACGGCCGTCCCCTGCGCTGGTGGGACGGGGGCATGCCGCATTCTCAAAACTGGAAAACAACCCCATGCACAGTAGGCGGCATGGAAATTCCGTTGTCCTCTCAGTAACTTAAATTTGGTGTTTAGATGCCGTCATCGCGCGCGATGCGCTCTGTGGGCCGTTCAAATCGACTCGACTGGGGCTGCCGACATCTTGTGGTGATGGGGCGACCGCTTCCGGCCAGCCGTATCGCCGGCGCGCTCTTGTCAGCTTCGGAAGCCGGCCCCGGCCGGGTCTAGTGGATCTTGATTTCGTTCAGGGGAAGGTGGAGCTCGGCGGCGCGCTCCTGGCGGTCCTTCTTGCGGAACTCGTTTTCCGCGCGCTCGAACTTCATCAGCTCCTCATGCGCCGCCTCCAGCAGGGGATTGCGCCTGATCGTATCGCGGTCCGTGTTGTCCGTCATGACTGAGGTCCCCAGAGTTGCGGTCCCATCCTGGAGAAGGCCCGAGACCGCGAAAAGGTTCGGTGCCGCAGGATTGCGGAATTCTGACGGCGGCCGGGCCATGCGTCTTTGATGCGCGTCAGCTTCGGCCGGGGAAGGACGTTAGGGCAGCCCTGTTATTTCGGCGGTTGCAGCCCGGGGGATATGACCCAGTCGTGCAGATGATTTGCGACGTCGGCCTGGCGGGCCTTCTTGAGCAGGGCGTCCCGCTCGGGCCCGGGTGGAAGCCTGGAGGCCTGTTCCTCGATCTGCTTCACCCATGCGGAGAGTCGGTCTTGAAGCGTCAGCTGCTGCTTGAAACGTCGCCGCCTGGACATGGCGCGCTCCTTTCCGTGCGAGGAAGGCGGGAGCGCAATCGGCGTTCTCATCACCGATAGTGGCCACGCTTCGTGCGGTGATGGCCCATTGAGGACCATTAACGGGAGCCGCGTCTGTCCAGTTGTGTGCACAACGCGAATGGGGAGGGGGACGTGGAGATGCTCACGGACAACCCCCAAATCTGCAAAAGAACATATTGCGAACCTAGAACAAATGGGGTACGTTGCTTTTATCGCCGAGCCGCCTCGCCAATCGTTTGTCCCTCACGCGAATCCTCGCCATAAGGAGCACGACCCAATGTCCGCCACTGCCCTGCGTATCGTCGAAGGATCTTCCATGGACAAGAGTAAAGCTCTGGCCGCCGCGCTCTCCCAGATCGAGCGCCAGTTCGGCAAGGGCTCGGTGATGAAGCTCGGCAAGAACGACCGGTCCATGGACATCGAGGCGGTGTCGTCAGGCTCGCTCGGGCTCGATATCGCGCTCGGCATCGGCGGCCTGCCCAAGGGACGCATCGTCGAGATCTACGGGCCGGAATCGTCGGGCAAGACCACGCTGGCGCTGCACACGGTGGCGGAAGCGCAGAAGAAGGGCGGCATCTGCGCCTTCATCGACGCCGAGCACGCGCTCGACCCGGTCTATGCCCGCAAGCTCGGCGTCAACATCGACGAGCTTCTGATCTCGCAGCCCGACACCGGCGAGCAGGCGCTGGAAATCTGCGACACGCTGGTGCGCTCGGGTGCGGTCGACGTCATGGTGATCGATTCGGTCGCCGCGCTGGTGCCGAAGGCCGAGCTCGAGGGCGAGATGGGTGATGCGCTGCCGGGTCTGCAGGCGCGTCTGATGAGCCAGGCGCTGCGCAAGCTGACCGCCTCCATCAACAAGTCCAACACCATGGTGATCTTCATCAACCAGATCCGCATGAAGATCGGCGTGATGTACGGCTCGCCGGAAACCACCACCGGCGGCAACGCGCTGAAGTTCTACGCCTCCGTCCGCCTCGACATCCGCCGCATCGGTGCGATCAAGGAGCGCGACGAAGTGGTCGGCAACACCACCCGCGTCAAGGTGGTGAAGAACAAGCTGGCGCCGCCCTTCAAGCAGGTCGAGTTCGACATCATGTACGGCGAGGGCGTCTCCAAGATGGGTGAGATCCTCGATCTCGGCGTCAAGGCCGGCATCGTCGAGAAGTCTGGCGCCTGGTTCTCCTATGACAGCCAGCGCCTCGGCCAGGGCCGCGAGAACTCGAAAGCGTTCCTGAAGGCCAACCCCGACATCACCGCCAAGATCGAGACCTCGATCCGCCAGAACTCCGGCCTGATCTCCGAGCAGATTTTGGCCGGCACGCCGGAGAGCGACGCCGACGGCGAGGAGCCGGCGGAGGAGTAAAATCTAACGCGAAGAGTTTTCGCGAGGAGCGGGCGCTGAAGACGTTGAGTTGCCGACGTCGTCAGTGCCCGTTTCGTTTTGCGTGAGGGTGGGGGGCGCGCCGACGATGAAACGGATGATTCTGACCAGTTCGTCCGGCGCTGGCCTCACCTATGCCGATCGCGCTGACATGGTCGTCCCGTTGATCTTTCGATTCGTATCTGGGCCCCTGCCTACGTCGCACCACCTCGAAGCGTACCTCAAGGGAGGCCGTCACATCGGCGAAGTGCGGTGGTCCGATCTTGTTGCCCGATCTCCCGAGATGGGCCTCGCGCACAAACAGCTCCCGCTAGATTGGTTCTGCAAGGCCTACGGCTTCGATCTCATCGAACTGTGGTTTGATCCGCGTCCGAACGATCAACTGCAGCTGGTCTGGATTCTCGATTACCTGCGCTCACAATCCTACATGGCCGAGCGACTTAAATTGCGGCTCGTCGATTTCGATCTGCTCGAATCAGACGCTGCGAGGCTGCGCGATCGTGCCGTGCGGGTGTTCGACGTGACGGAGCCCGACTTCGAGGCCGCTCGCATGGCCTGGGAAGCTTATCGGGCCCCCACGCCGGAGCTCTGTTTTGGACTGCTGGGGCGTGAGTTTCCCACGCTGCCCTTCCTGAAGCCGGCGATGGAGCAATTGCTGGCAGAACTACCGTCAACGACGACTGGACTGGGCGCGACGGAATCGCGGCTTCTCGATCTGATTGCGGCGGGCTACAGCCGCACAAAGGAGCTGTTTCAGCCGGGCGGGCTGCTCGAAACGCGCGTGTTTGACCAGTGGGAGCTTGGGCCGTTGCTCGAAGGGCTTGCGTCCGGCCCGATGCCGGCGATCGCAGGTCTCGATCCGAAACTCGATACGCTCCCCCCGCACGATGCGCGAGGTCGAAACGCCGCCTTTCGCCGGAGCCGGCTGTCGCTGACGGAGTTTGGCAAAGCGGTTCTGGAAGGTCGGGAGGATTTCCGCCGGTACAATCCGATTCGGCGCTGGTGGGGCGGTACGTTGCTGACCAACGATCGACTGTGGCGGTGGCAGGAGGAGAGTCGCTCGTTGATCGCGCCTTAGGTCAGGAGCCGTAGGGTGGGCAAAGCCGCGTAAGCGCCGTGCCCACGATCTTTCACGTCATGCAAAGGCGGTGGGCACGCTTCGCTTTGCCCACCCTACGAGACTCCGTCGCGCCTTATTCCGCAGCTTCCGCGTAATCGCTCACCGGCGGGCAGGAGCACACGAGGTTGCGGTCGCCGTAGACGTTGTCGACGCGGCCCACGGGGCACCAATATTTGTCGGTGCGCGAAGTGCCGGCGGGGAAGCAGCCCTCAGCGCGGGTGTAGGCGCGCTTCCAATCATCGTCGGCGATGTCGTGAACGGTGTGCGGAGCGTGGCGCAGCGGTGAGGCCTCGATCTTGAAGCGGCCGGCTTCGACCTCGGCGATTTCTTTCCGGATCGCGATCATGGCATCACAAAAACGATCCAGCTCGGCCTTGGATTCCGATTCGGTCGGCTCGATCATCAGCGTGCCCGGCACCGGGAAGCTCATGGTCGGCGCGTGGAAGCCGTAGTCGATCAGGCGCTTGGCGATGTCGTCGACGGTGACGCCGCTCGTCGTCTTAAGTGGACGGGGATCGACGATGCACTCATGGGCGACGCGGCCCTTGGCGTTCTTGTAGAGCACCGGGAAATGCGGATCGAGGCGCGCGGCGATGTAGTTGGCGTTGAGGATCGCGATCTCGGTGGCGCGCTTCAGGCCTTCACCGCCCATCATGAGGATGTAGATGTAGGAGATGGTGAGGATCGAGGCCGAACCGAACGGCGCGGCCGAGACCGGGCCGACCGGTGCGTCGCCTTGGGTCGCCGGATGACCCGGCAGGAACGGCGCCAGATGCGCCTTCACGCCGATCGGGCCCATGCCGGGGCCGCCGCCGCCATGCGGGATGCAGAAGGTCTTGTGAAGATTGAGATGGCTGACATCGGCGCCGTAATCGCCGGGCCTGGAGAGACCGACCTGCGCATTGAGGTTGGCGCCGTCGAGATACACCTGGCCGCCATGGCCGTGCACGATGTCGCAGATCTCGCGAATGTGCTCCTCGAACACGCCGTGTGTCGAGGGATAGGTGATCATGACCGCAGCGAGATCGTTCGCATGCTTCTCGGCTTTGGCGCGGAGATCATTGACGTCGACGTCGCCGTTCTTCTCGCAGGCGACCACCACCACGTCCATGCCGACCATCGCGGCCGAAGCCGGGTTGGTGCCGTGGGCGGAGGAGGGGATCAGGCAGATCTTGCGATGCGTCTCGCCACGCGCGGCATGGTAGCCCCGGATGGCAAGAAGTCCGGCATATTCGCCCTGCGCGCCCGAATTCGGCTGCAGCGAGATCGCGTCATAGCCGGTGATGTCGCACAGCCATTTTTCCAGCCGCGCGAACAGCGCATGATAGCCGGCCGCCTGCTCGCGCGGGACGAACGGATGCAGCGAGCCGAACTCCGGCCAGGTCAGCGGCATCATCTCGGTGGTCGCGTTCAGCTTCATGGTGCAGGATCCCAGCGGGATCATCGCACGGTCGAGCGCGAGGTCGCGGTCACTGAGCTTGCGCATGTAGCGCAGCATCTCGGTCTCCGAGCGATGCGCGTGGAAGACGGGATGGGTGAGGAAGGAGGTCGCGCGCTTCAGCGCCTCCGGCAGCGCCTCGCGCGTGGTCGCCTCTAACTCGGCATAGGCGAGCTTGCCGCCGAAGGCGCGCCAGACCGCTTCGACCGTCGCGGGCGTCGTGGTCTCGTCGAGCGCGATGCGCAAGCTGGTGGCGCCGACGCCGAGATTGATCTTCTCGGCTGCCGCGCGTGCGACGATTTCGGCGCGCTTGGCGCCGGCATCGACGCTGATCGTGTCGAAGAAGTCTTCGCTATCAGGCGCGAAGCCGAGCTTGCGCAGGCCGCTCGCGAGCACGGCGGCGCGGCGATGCACATTGCGTGCGATCTGGGTCAGGCCTTCGGGGCCGTGATAGACCGCGTACATCGAGGCGATCACGGCCAGCAGCACCTGCGCGGTGCAGATGTTCGAGGTCGCCTTCTCGCGGCGGATGTGCTGCTCGCGGGTCTGCAACGCGAGGCGATAGGCAGGCATCCCGCGGGAATCCACGGAGAGGCCGACGATGCGGCCGGGCAGCGAACGCTTCAGCGCATCGCGCACCGCCATATAGGCCGCGTGCGGTCCGCCATAGCCCATCGGCACGCCAAAACGCTGCGCGGAGCCGATCGCGATGTCGGCGCCGAGCTCGCCGGGCGAGGCGAGCAGCGTCAGGGCCAGCAGATCGGCGGCAACGATCGCGAGCGCGCCCTTGGCCTTCAATGTTGCGATCGCGGGCCTGAGGTCGCGCACTGCGCCCGAAGAGCCCGGATATTGCAGCAGCGCGCCGAGCACGTCACTCCCAGCGAGATCGGTGAGGGGATCGCCGACGATCAGGGTCCAGCCCAGCGGCTCTGCGCGGGTGCGCATCACAGCCAGCGTCTGCGGATGTACATCCTTGTCGACGAAGAAGGCCTGCGCCTTGACCTGCGAGTGCCGCTCCGCGAGCGCCATCGCTTCCGCCGCGGCGGTGGCCTCGTCGAGCAGCGAGGCGTTGGCGACGTCGAGCCCGGTGAGGTCGCAGATCATGGTCTGGAAGTTGAGCAGCGCCTCCAGCCGGCCCTGGCTGATCTCGGGCTGGTAGGGCGTGTAGGCCGTGTACCAGGCCGGGTTCTCCAGGATGTTGCGCTGGATCACCGCGGGCAAAATCGTTCCGGAATAGCCTTGGCCGATCAGCGAGGTGAAGACCTGGTTCTGGGCTGCGAGCTCGCCCATATGCGCGATTGCCTCGGTCTCGCTGAGCGGCTTGCCAAGATCGAGCGGGGCGGCCTGCCGGATCGAGGCCGGCAGCGTCTCCGCCATCAGGGCGTCGACGCTCTTGGCGCTGACGGTTTCGAGCATGGCGGTGACATCGCGCGCCGACGGGCCGATATGGCGGCGAACGAAACTGGCGGCGGCGTCGCCGTTGGTTTTGCGGTGCGCGGTCATCGCTTGCTCCATCGTCCTTAAGCCGTATGTGCCTTGTACGCGGCTTCATCCATCAGGCCGCCGAGTTCGCCCTTGTCGGCCATCTTGATCTTGAAGAACCACGCCTTGCCTTGCGCGTCCGAGTTCACCAGCGCCGGCTCGGCCGCGAGCTCGGCGTTGGTCTCGAGCACTTCGCCGGTCACGGGCGCGTACACGTCCGAGGCCGCCTTGACGGACTCAACCACGGCGGCGGCTTCCGCCTTCTTCAGGGTGCGGCCGACCTTGGGCAGTTCGACGAACACGACGTCGCCGAGCTGCTGCTGGGCGTAGTCGGTGATGCCGACGGTGGCGACGTCGCCCTTGATGGCGAGCCATTCATGGTCGGAGGTGTACAGCGTCGTGGTCATTGTCGAATCCTCAGCGTTTGTAGGTGTTCTTGACGAAGGGCATGGCCGCGACAGCGACCGGCAGACGCTGGCCGCGCACCTCGGCGAAGAGTTGTGTGCCGAGCGCGCTCGATGCGGTGGGCACATAGCCCATCGCGACCGGCGCATTCAGGCTTGGGCCGAAACCACCCGATGTGACTTGTCCGATCGGCTCGCCGCCGGCGCTGTCAGCAAACAGTCGCGCGCCCTCGCGGACCGGCGCGCGTCCCTGGGCAAGCAGGCCGACGCGGCGGCGGGCCGCGCCGTTGTCGAAATGCGCGAGGATTTTTTCGGCGCCGGGAAAGCCGCCGGCACGCGCGCCGCCGCTGCGGCGCGACTTCTGCACCGACCATTCCAGCGCGGCCTCGACCGGCGTGGTCGTGGTGTCGATGTCGTGGCCGTAGAGGCAGAGCCCGGCTTCCAGCCGCAGGCTGTCGCGGGCGCCGAGGCCGATCGGCAGCACGTCGGTGTTTTCGAGCAGCGTTTTGGCGAGACGTTCGGCGTCGGCTGCGGGAACCGAAATTTCAAAACCATCCTCGCCGGTGTAGCCGGAGCGCGAGACGAAACAGTCGAGGCCGGCCACCTTGCGGGGGTCGGAATCCATGAACTTCATGGCGGGCGCCTCTACACACAATTTCGCCAGCGCCGCCTCGGCCTTCGGCCCCTGCAGCGCGATCAGCGCACGGTCTGTGAGGGAATCGATGACGCAGTCGCCAGAGAGATTCGCGCGCAGATGCGCTTCGTCGGCGTCCTTGCAGGCGGCGTTGACGACTAGGAAGAGGTGATCGCCGAAATTGGCGACCATCAGGTCGTCCAGAATTCCGCCATCGGCGTTGGTGAACTGGGCGTAGCGTTGCCGTCCCGGCGCGATCGCCACGATATCCTGCGGCACCAGCCGTTCCAGCGCGCGGGCGGCGTCCTCGACCCTGCCGGATTTCGGCCTGAGCGCGATCTGGCCCATATGGGAGACGTCGAACAGGCCGGCGGACGCTCGGGTATGGAGGTGCTCCTTCAGCACGCCCGCGGGGTATTGCACGGGCATGTCATAGCCCGCGAACGGCACCATCTTGCCGCCCAGGGAGACATGAAGCCCATGAAGGGGCGTACGTTTCAGGGAATCTTGGTCGTCGTGCGCTAGCATCACAGGGGCCCTCGGCGGTTCCCCCGGGACGATTCCCTGAGGACACCGGTCGAAGCCCCATCTGTCGCTGTGCCTGAGAGTATTATCCCGTCGGCGGGTGCCATCCGGGTCTAAACCCGTCGGCGCCTCTTTCCAGATGCTGTCAAAGCCACGCGGTCCTTTTGCCTGAGAGTTTCCGGGGCGGTTGCTCCTTCGGCGCCGGCTGCCTAAAGCCGGTCTCTCCCGACGTGGCCGTACGATACAGATGGGTACAGACCACAGGGCGGCCAAGCCTGTCAACGCGGGCTTTGCGGCTTTCAACGGGATTGCGCGCCTGCGGCAACGCTTTGATCTCTCTGCACAGTTTCTGGACAGCGAAGCTGGCCTTGTCTAAAAGCGCTTTGGCCCGCAGATATCAGCCTTAACGCTCCGGTTTGGATGGCGAGAAGCGGGTCCAAGCACACCCGATTGGATGAACATGAGCGGCGTCAACGAGATCAGGTCGACCTTTCTGAACTTCTTTGCCGAGAACGGCCACGAGATCGTGTCCTCCTCGCCATTGGTGCCGCGCAACGACCCCACGTTGATGTTCACCAATGCCGGCATGGTGCAGTTCAAGAACGTCTTCACCGGCGTCGAGAAGCGGCCCTACCAGCGCGCCACCACCTCGCAGAAATGCGTACGCGCCGGCGGCAAGCACAACGACCTCGACAATGTCGGCTACACCGCGCGCCATCTCACCTTCTTCGAGATGCTCGGCAATTTCTCGTTCGGCGACTATTTCAAGGAGCGCGCGATCGAGCTCGCCTGGACGCTGATCACGAAGGAATTCGGGCTCAAGAAAGACAAGCTGCTCGTCACCGTCTATCACACCGACGACGAGGCGCACGGACTCTGGAAGAAGATCGCCGGCTTCTCCGACGACCGCATCATCCGCATCCCGACCTCGGACAATTTCTGGGCGATGGGCGACACCGGCCCGTGCGGCCCGTGCTCGGAGATCTTCATCGACCGCGGCGATCACATCTGGGGCGGACCTCCGGGCTCGCCGGAAGAGGACGGCGACCGCTTCCTCGAATTCTGGAATCTCGTGTTCATGCAATATGAGCAGGTGACGAAGGAGGAGCGCGTGGATCTGCCGCGTCCCTCGATCGACACCGGCATGGGCCTCGAGCGCATGGCCTGCATCATGCAGGGCGTCGACAGCGTGTTCGAGACCGATCTGTTCCGCCATTTGATCGATGCGACATCGTCCGCGCTCGGCAGCGGGCCGAACGAGCAGACCGTCGCCTCGTTCCGCGTCATCGCCGATCATCTGCGCTCCTCGGCTTTCCTGGTCGCGGACGGCGTGCTGCCCTCGAACGAGGGCCGCGGCTACGTGCTGCGCCGGATCATGCGCCGCGCGATGCGCCATGCGCAGTTGCTAGGTGCGAAAGAGCCGCTGATGCATCGGCTGGTTTGGGCGCTGGTGCGCGAGATGGGCCAGGCCTATCCCGACCTGATGCGCGCGGAGAATCTGATCGAGGAAACGCTGCGGCTGGAAGAGACCCGCTTCCGCAAGACGCTGACCCGCGGCCTTGCCATCCTCGACGAGAAGAGCGCGTCGTTGAAAAAGGGCGACATGTTCGATGGCGACGTCGCCTTCACGCTGTACGACACCTACGGCTTCCCGCTCGACCTGACGCAGGACGCGCTGAAGTCGCGCGGCATCAGCGTCGACCAGGCTTCCTTCTCCGATGCGATGGAGCGGCAGAAGGCCAAGGCGCGCGAGTCCTGGAAAGGGTCCGGGGAAGCTGCGTCCGAGGCGATCTGGTTCCCGCTGCGCGAAAAGCTCGGGGCCACCGAATTCCTGGGCTACGAGACCGAGAGCGCTGAAGGCGTGGTGTCGGCGCTGGTGAAGGACGGTGCAGAGGTCGCCAGCCTGAAGGCCGGCGACACCGGTGCGATCGTGCTGAACCAGACGCCGTTCTACGCGGAATCAGGCGGCCAAGTCGGCGACACCGGCGTGCTCACGGGCGAGGGCGGCATCAAGTTCCGCGTCACCGACACGCAGAAGAAGCTCGGCGATTTCTTCGTGCATGTCGGCACGGTGGAGAGCGGCGAGCTGAAGCTCGGCACCGCGCTGCAGCTCGAGGTCGATCATTCCAGGCGCTCCTCGATCCGCGCGCATCATTCGGCGACGCATCTCATCCACGAGGCGCTGCGCCAGGTGCTGGGCGACCACATCGCCCAGCGCGGCTCGATGGTTGCGCCAGATCGCCTGCGCTTCGACTTCGTGCATCCGAAGCCGATCACGGCGGAGGAGCTGGCCCGCGTCGAGGACATCGCCAACGACGTGGTGCTGGAGAATGACGAGGTCACCACCCGCGTGATGGGCGTGGATGAAGCCCGCGAAGCCGGAGCGCGTGCGCTGTTCGGCGAGAAATACGGTGACGAGGTCCGCGTCGTCTCGATGGGCAGGACCGCGCGCGAGCGCGGCGCCAACGCGCTCGGCTGGTCGGTCGAGCTTTGCGGCGGCACCCATGTGCGGCGCACCGGCGATATCGGGCTGATCACGCTCACCGGCGAGAGCGCGGTTGCTTCGGGCGTGCGCCGCATCGAGGCGCTGACTGGCAATTATGCGCGCCGGCACGCCAACGAGACCATGGCGCTGGCCAAGACTGCGGCGAACGAGCTGCGCACCTCGCTCGACGACGTCCCCGCGCGCATCACCGCGCTGATGGAGGAGCGCAAGAAGCTCGAGCGCGAGCTCTCCGACGCCCGCAAGAAGCTGGCGATGGGCGGTGGCGCTTCGGCCGCCAGCAATGGCGCAGCCAGCGGCGTGCGCGAGGTCGGCAACGTCAAGCTGATGGCGCGCGCGGTCGAGGGCATCGAGATGAAGGATCTCAAGAGCCTCGCCGACGACGGCAAGAAGCAGATCGGCTCCGGCGTCGTCGCCATCGTCGGCGTCACCGAGGACGGCAAGGCCGGCATCGTGGTCGGCGTCACCGCGGACCTCACCTCGCGCTTCAACGCGGTCAACCTCGTGCGTGTCGCCTCCGAGGCGCTCGGCGGTAAGGGCGGCGGTGGCCGGCCGGACATGGCGCAGGCCGGCGGCCCTGATGGCGCAAAGGCGACCGAGGCGCTGAGCGCGATCGAAAAAGCGATGGCGGGCGCGTGAGGCCGTGCGCCCCGTTCCGCGAGGACGTGGCTCAGCCGATCCGAACTTGAGGGATCGCCTCTACGAATTGCTGGAGCACGATCCGCTGGCTTATTCAGCCGGGTCGCGCTTCATCCAGATCATCATCGGCGTCATCGTGCTCAATGTGGCTGCGATGATCCTCGCCTCGGTGCCGGAGCTGGACGCGCAGTTTGGCACGGTGTTCTCGGCCATCACCATCCTGTCCGTGATCGTGTTCGCGCTGGAATATGCCGCACGTCTCTGGACCGTGGCGGGCCACACCCAGCGCAAGGGCTCCGCGCTGTCGGACCGGCTCGGCTACGCCGTCTCGGCGCTCGGCATCATCGACCTCATGGCGTTCCTGCCCGCGGCAATCGTGCTCGTCAACGGCCGGCACGCGACGCTGGCGGCGCTCGGCGTGCTGCCGTTCTTCAAGCTGATACGGTACTCGCCGGCGATGCGCTCGCTGCTCGCCGCCGTGCATGCCGAGCGTCGCGCGCTGATCGGCTGCGTCGTCATCCTGATCGGCGCGGTCTTGACGTTCGCCTCGCTGCTCTACGCCATCGAGCGCGACGTGCAGCCGGACAAGCTCGGCACTATCCCGCAGGCGATGTGGTGGGCGATCGTGACGCTCGGCACCGTCGGCTACGGCGACGTCGTGCCGGTGACGCCGCTCGGCAAGCTGGTCTCCACCTTCGCTATCATCAGCGGCTTCGCCATGATCGCGCTGCCGGTTGCGATCATCTCCACCGCCTTTGCCGAAGAGGTGAAGCGGCGCGACTTCGTCGTCACCTGGGGCATGCTGGCGCGGGTGCCGCTGTTCTCGCATCTGTCGGCCGCGGAGATCGCCGACATCATGCGGCTCTTGCGCGCGCGCACCATCGAGCAGGGCGAGATCCTGGTCCGCCGCGGCGATACGGCCTCGTCGATGTATTTCATCACCGCCGGCGAGGTCGAGATCGCGCTGCCTAGCCAGCATGTGCACCTCACGGACGGCACCTTCTTCGGCGAGATCGCGCTGCTGCATAAAACAAAACGCAGCGGCACGGTGACGGCGACGCGCAAGACGCGCCTCTTGGTGCTCGACGCCCAGGATTTTCACGCCTTGATCGAACGCATGCCGACGCTCGCCGACCACGTCCACACCACCGCCAAGGCGAGACTCGCCGATACCGGCGACCTCGCGCTGGCCGAGCTCGCTCAGGCGGAGAAGGAAAATACCGGCCGCTGAGCGGTCAGGCCTTCTTCAGGAAGACATACTCGGCCGAGTAGGGTGCGCTCCTGAACTCGCCGGCCTTGTCGCACGCGCCGTCGAGCTTGCCGCCATGGGTGTTGATGCGCTGCACGGTGGTAACGGGCGTCAGCACGCCGCTGCCGCGGCGGGCGGTCACTTCCAGCTTCAGCCAGGGGATATCGGCCGCGGTGGTGCCCGGCGCGTTTCCGATCGCCTTACCGACGACGGCGCTGCCGTCGGCGTGCTCCCAGTTCGGTCCGGCATAGTGTCGTCCAACGGTCTTCCCATCGGAGAGCAGCGTTGCGATTGGCTCGCGAAAGGTCCAGGCGAGCTTGCCCTCAGCGCCGGCCTTGCACTCATAGACCTGCGCACCCTCGGCGTGGACGCTGAGCACGACGCTCTCGCCTGATACGGCGATGGCCTCGGGAAGCGGCTCGGCAGCTCCGGCCGGTCCGATCAGGGCTGCGAGCAGCATGGTGGGGCCGGCAAGCTTGATGAACATGGTGGCATCTCCGCGCAAGGTCTCTAAAAGAAACGGGCCGCGCTGTTGCGCGGCCCGTGATGATGTCTGGCCCAGTCGGGCGAAATTGCGGTCGGCTCAGGCCGCCAGCTCCTTGGTGAGGTTTTCCGCGACCTTGTCGAGGAAGCCGGTGGTCGAGAGCCAGCGCTGGTCGGCGCCGACCAGCAGCGCGAGGTCCTTGGTCATGTAGCCGGCCTCGACGGTGTCGACGCAGACCTTCTCCAGCGTGTTGGCAAACTTGGCGAGCTCGGCATTGTTGTCGAGCTTGGCGCGGTGCGACAGGCCGCGGGTCCAGGCGAAGATCGACGCGATCGAGTTGGTCGAGGTCTCCTTGCCCTTCTGATGCTCGCGGTAGTGGCGGGTCACCGTGCCGTGGGCGGCTTCCGCTTCCACGGTCTTGCCGTCGGGGGTGAGGAGGACCGAGGTCATCAGGCCGAGCGAGCCGTAGCCCTGCGCGACCGTGTCGGACTGCACGTCGCCGTCGTAGTTTTTGCAGGCCCAGACATAGCCGCCGGACCATTTCAGCGCCGAGGCCACCATGTCGTCGATCAGGCGGTGCTCGTAGGTCAGGCCCTTGGCCTCGAATTCCTTCTTGAACTCGCGGTCGTAGATGTCCTGGAAGATGTCCTTGAAGCGGCCGTCATAGACCTTCAGAATCGTATTCTTGGTCGAGAGATAGACCGGATAGTTGCGCAGCAGGCCGTAATTGAGCGAGGCGCGGGCGAAGTCGATGATGGAGTCGTCGAGGTTGTACATTCCCATCGCGACGCCGGCGTCGGGAGACTTGAACACTTCCTTCTCGATGACGGTGCCGTCCTCGCCGACGAACTTCATCGACAGGGTGCCCTTGCCGGGGAACTTGAAGTCGGTGGCGCGGTACTGGTCGCCATAGGCATGGCGGCCGATGATGATCGGCTTGGTCCAGCCGGGAACCAGGCGGGGCACGTTCTTGCAGATGATCGGCTCACGGAAGATCACGCCGCCGAGGATGTTGCGGATGGTGCCGTTCGGCGACTTCCACATCTGCTTGAGGTTGAACTCCTTCACCCGGGCCTCGTCAGGGGTGATGGTGGCGCACTTGACACCGACGCCGACCTTCTTGATCGCCTCGGCGGCGTCGATGGTGACCTGATCGTTGGTATGGTCGCGGTACTCCATGCCCAGGTCGAAATACATCAGCTCGACATCCAGGAACGGGGTGATCAGCTTGTCCTTGATGTACTGCCAGATGATCCGGGTCATCTCGTCGCCATCGAGCTCGACGACGGGATTGGATACCTTGATTTTTGCCATGATCGGGGAAGCCTCTTGGGAACGGCGCTTTTGGCGCGCCACGGGAATATCCGCCGCCTCTTAGCACCGCCGCGCGGCGGGCGAAAGCCAAGGGATTATGCACTTTTAGCTCATCCAGCTTCCCCAGACGTGGGGGCAGGGCCGCCCTGCCGCAGGGCCGGATCCGAGGATCCGGAGGAGATTCAAAAGTCGATTCCAACCCGTTATTTCCCTTGAGAATTTCGTCAGGACAGGCAAACGAGGCGGACAGCGCCGGCCGGCCCAAGGACGACTTGGGAAAGGCCGGCTTGAATCAATTCCTGAGAGTGCCCTGGCAAGGCCTTGAGACGAAGAGTGAAAGCGAAACGAGATGTCGGGGACTGACAAGAGCAAGGCGGGTTTGTCCCTCGACGGTCCCATCGTCATCCTGGTCGAGCCGCAGCTGGGCGAAAACATCGGCATGGCCGCGCGCGCCATGGGCAATTTTGCCCTCGGCGCCTTGCGCATCGTCAACCCCAGGGACGGCTGGCCCAACATCGCGGCACAGCGCGCCGCCGCCGGCGCCGACCACATTCTGGAAAAGGTCGAATTGTTCGGCACGGTGGAAGACGCCGTCGCCGATCTCGATCTGCTGTTCGCCACCACCGCGCGCCCCCACGACCAGGCCAAGCCGGTGGTCGGGCCGGAGGAAGCTGCCAGCGAGATCGCGGGTCACGTCGCGACCGGCGGCAAGGCCGGTATTCTGTTCGGCCGCGAGCGCTGGGGCCTGACCAACGAAGAGGTCGGGCTCTCCAACCGCATCATCACCTTCCCGGTCAACCCGGGCTTCGCCTCGCTCAACCTCGCCCAGGCCGTGCTGCTGGTCGGCTATGAATGGTTCAAGCGAGCGACCTCGGGCGAGTTGCCCCACGCCATGCCGGAGCGCTCCGAGCGCGCCTCGCAGCACCAGATGCAGGCGTTCTTCGACAACCTCATCCGCGAGCTCGACAAGGTGGAATTTTTGCGCCCCGCCGAGAAGCGCGACACCATGCTGGTGAACCTGCGCAACATCTTCAGCCGGATGGAGCCGACCAAGCAGGACATGCACACCCTGCACGGGGTGATCATGGCGATCGCGGAAGGGCGCAAGGGCCCGGCCAAGGGCGGCGTGCTCGATGGCGAGCAGGCGACGCGCCTGCGCGCGCTTTTGGCCGAGCACGGGCAGGGCGGCGGCGTGCCCGACAGCGGTTCGACCGTGCGCGGCCTCGCCCGCCTGCTTCGCCGCAACCCGACCGACGCCGAGCGCCTGCTCTGGCAGGCGCTGACACGTGATCGCCGCTTCGCAGGCCAGTTCAAGCGCCAGACCCCGGTTGGCCGCCACATCCCGGACTTCGTCTCGTTCCCGCATCGGATCGCGATCGAGCTGGTCAACCCGGGCGAGGGCGAGGCGATCGCGGCAGACCGTGCGTCGCGGCGGGCCTGGCTGGAGGCGCGGGACTATCGCGTGCTGGAGATTCGCGCGGCGGATGTGGAGCGGGATCTGGAGGCCGAGCTGGCGCGGCTGCAGGAGATGATGGAGCAGAGCGCGTAGATTGCGGCGCGTGACGGTCTCGTAGGGTGGGCAAAGCTTTCGACGTAGCTCGAAGAGCGAAGGCGAAAGCGTGCCCACCATCTCGACCGACGAGGCCGGGACCAGAGTCGTGGGCACGGCGCTGCGCGCCTTTGCCCACCCTCCGAAACTCATGCCGAATTTGAGCCAACCGCACCCCGGCCAATCAGCGCCGGTTCAGCGCTGAAAGACAACCTTGCCGCCGACCAGGGTCAGGTCCACCTTGATGTCCTTGATCTGCTCCTCCGGCACGGCCGTGTAGTCAGCGGAGAGCACCACGATGTCCGCAAGCTTTCCGGGCTCAATGGTCCCTTTACGTGCTTCATCGAACGTGTAGCGCGAGGCCGCGCTGCTGTAGAGCCGCAGGGCCTGCTCGCGCGTAATGGCTTCTGCCGCGCCGTAGATGTTTCCGTTGGGGTCCTTCCTGGTCACCATGATGTACATGTTGAGGAAGGGGTTGATCGGGTTGACGGGAAAGTCCGTCCCGGCACCAAGACTATTGAGCCCCATTTTTTCGATCAACGTCCTGGTCGGTACGGCGCGGTCAGCGGTCGCTTTTCCGAGAAATCGTTCGACGGTCGCTGCCTTATCCCACATGAAAGCGTTCTGGAAATCGACACGGGCTCCCAGCTTCTGCGCACGCTCCATCTGTTCTGGCCGGATCAGGCTGGCGTGAATGAGGACGAAGCGACGGTCTCGGATCGATTTCTCCTTATCCGCGGCCTCGAACGCATCGAGCACCTGGTCAACACCAAGGTCACCCACCACGTGGACACCGACCCGCCAGTCGTAACGGTTGCAGATGGAGATGAGTTGTTTCAATCGCTCAGGTGTCTGCTGCGCAACGCCATGATAGTTGTCATGTGAATCGGGATACACTTCGCGCATGAGCGCTGTCTTCAGCGTCATGCCGCCGTCGTAGAAGATCTTGATTCCCGCGAACTTCAGCCAATCGTCGCCAAAGCCTGAAGAGGCCCCGTTGCCTGCCATGATCGCTTCCCACGCGGTCAGATCGGCCGGGGGCTCCGGTCGAAACATCACGCCGGTGCGCAATGTGGCTTTCCCGGAGGCGACATGCTTCTGCAGCATGCGGATATCGCGTGCCTCTGTCGCGCCTTCGACCGCGCTCGTGATACCGAAGCTGTTCAGCACACCTTCGGCAATCGTGAATTGCCGCATCTCATCGTCTTCTGTCCAGGGCGGCACCGCCTTCTCGACCCGATCGATCGCCGTCTCCACCAGCACGCCGGTCAATTCACCGGCCGCGTCGCGCTCAAACTTTCCCCCGCTCCGAGCCGCGGTGGTCTTGTCGATTCCGATCCGTTGTAGAGCCATGCTGTTCGCCATTGAGAAATGCCCGACGGTGCGAAGATAGACCGGATTGTCTGGAGCAACGCTATCGATCTCCTGCCTGGTCAGATATCGCTTCTCGGCCAGTTGTGAAGGCGGATGCCACGCGCCACCTACAATCCACTCGCCCGGCTTCTTCTTCGCAGCGAATGCCTTGATGGCCTCGAGCGCTTCCGCGACCGTCTTGGCTCGGCCCATGATGACGACATAGTCGCCAAGACCAGCGGCCTTGAAGTGAGCGTGCGTATCGATCAATCCGGGGATGACGGTCTTGCCAGCCACATCGAGCACTCGGGTCCGAGCGCCGGCGAGCGCCCTCATCGAAGCACTGGTTCCGGTTGCGATGATCTTTCCATCCGCGACGGCGACTGCCTCCGTGATCGTCGATCGCTCATCCAGCGTCAGAACCTTTCCGTTGATGAGGACGAGGTCAGGCGCGTTGAGCTCCGGCTGCTGCGCCTCAACATTTGCGACGCCAGCGAACCACATGCCCGCGGCAACGATTGCAAATGCCATTAACTTGCGAACCATCACGTCCCCCTGGATCTTGTTTTTTCTGGACGAAGATTTTCAAGGGTATCTTTGATCAAACACAGGTTCAACGCTTCTCAAGGTTTGGCAGCGTCCACATGGTGGGCAAAGTGGATCGCGCCCCGGGCCAGCCGAGCGGCTGGCAGGCCCGGGCTGGTGCCAGGCGCTCGTGTCGCCCCTACGAAAGACGCCCGAGCTGCACGTCGCGCTCCACCGCAATCCATGTCGTCCGCGCCAACGCCAGCAATCTCCCGGCTTCATCATGAAGCGCGGCGTCGGCCATGCGCTTGCGGCCGTCGCGGCCGGTGGACCAGGCGGTGATGATGCAGCGCTCGCCGGGGCGGGGGCGGACTTCAATGCGGGCTGACATCCGTCCGAGCAGCAGCGGGGTCTTCTCGAAGCTGCCGCGTTGTGGATCGTGGTTGCAGGCAAAGCCGGTCGGGCAGTCGAGCGCGGACCAGAGGAATTCGGGCGCGATGAGGCCATCCTCGGCGGCGAGATTCGGATCGGGTGCCCAGCTCGCGGCGAGAACGGCGTTCCGCGCATGACGGCGGAGCGGGCCGGCGAAGATGCGCAGGCCGTCGCCTTTCGCCCTTGCGGGACCGCAGACGAAACAGTTTGGCAGCGGATGCTCGTGCGGATTGAACAGTGCGAGCAATTCGGCCGCGCGGGCTTCCGGCAAGTTAGCTGTCTCGATCTGCGCAAGCTCGACGCTCACGGCGCGCCCTGTCGCGACCACCTTGTCGCCGTCGCGGAGCTCCCATGTGTCGCCGTCTGTCGCGACCGCAGCGAGTGGCGTGTCCAGAGGAGGCGGTGCGCGTAGCGTCACTTCCGCTGGCCCGGGAATGTGACGGGCAAGCCGGCCGCAGACATAGCCGCCGTTGCCGGAGTTCGGAGGACCGCAATAGCGCTTGTCGATGATGATCGGAGCCATGGCGCACTCTACCTGATCTTGAGCACAATTCGTCCCTGAACCGTGCGATTGGCCACAGCGCGCATGGCGTCGCCTGCCTCCTCCAAGGGAAGGACGCGGTCGATGTGCGGACTGATCTGCCCTTCGGCCAGCAATTGCATCAACGTGTCGTTCATGCGCGCGGCCTCTGCTGCAAATTTCTCCGCCCAGGCGCCGGCAAAGACGCCAATGATGGAATAGTTCTTCAGCAGCGGCAGGTTCATCGGGATGGACGGAATCTCGCCGCCGGTGAAGCCGATCGGCATCAGCCGTCCGCCCCATTTCATCAGCCGGGCCATTTGCTCGAAGATCGTACCGCCGACATTGTCGAAGCCGACGTCGATTCCTTCTCGTGACGTGACCGACTTGATCCGGTCGCGCAGATCCTCGCTGCGATAATTGATGACCTCGCTGGCGCCGTAGCCGCGGACCAGGGCCGCCTTGTCGTCGGAGCCGACGCCGGCGACGACGCGCAGGCCGAGATGGCGGCCGAGGTCGACGGCGGCCAGTCCAACTCCGCCGGCAGCGCCGGTGACGAACAGCGTTTCGCCGCGCTCGGCTCGTGCCCGCTCGACCAGCGCATAATAGGCCGTGCCGTAATTGTGCAGGATGGTTGCCGCCGCCTCGAACGCGACGCCGTCAGGCAGGCGCACGGTCTTCGATTCCTTCGCGATCATTCGTTCGGCGTAGCCGCCGGTCCAGCTGCTGCAGGCCACGCGATCGCCTGGCGCGAACCTTGTCACCCTGTCGCCGATTGCGACGACGGTTCCGGAGGCTTCTGTGCCGGGCACGAAGGGCGTCTGCGGCCGCATCTGGTAGAGACCCGAGACCAGCAACTGGTCCATGAAGCTGACGGAGGCCGCGTGGACGTCGATGAGGATCTCATCGCCGGCAGGCTTGGGCACATCGATCTCACCGAGGCGCAAATCGCCGGGTCCGGTGAACGAGTGGCACAGAATGGCTTTCATCGGGGCGCTCCGATGCTCCGGCCACGTCACGGTCTTTCGTCCGGGTCCGCGCGAAAAGGCGCGGCACCAGCATCGGAACGCGGCGGCGATACTGCCGATAGGTCTCCCCGAACTCCGCGATCAGATCCCGCTCTTCGAACTGCAACGCGGCCAGGATATAGGCGGTGTTCGCGAGCGCGAACAGCAGATGGCCGGCGGTCATCTCGGGCGTGGCCCAGAATGCGAGGAGGAAGCCCAGCATGATCGGATGCCGCACGATCTTGTAGAGCAGCGGCGCCTTGAAGGAGTGACCCTGCGGCTCGGTCCCGCGCAGCGCCGACAAGGCCTGGCGCAGGCCGAACAGGTCGAAATGATCGATCATGTGGGTCGAGGCGAACGCGGTCAGCCAGCCGAGCCAATGGACGCCGGTCAGCAACCACGCCACGATTCCGGTGGTCTGCCAAATCGGCATCGGGATCGGACGCCACTGCCAGAACAGCAGGAGGAGAATGAGGCTGGAGAGCAGCACATAGGTGCTGCGCTCGCAGGCCACGGGAAGAACTTTGGTCCACCAGCGTTTGAAGGCCGGGCGCGCCATGACGCTGTGCTGGATGGCAAACAGGCTCATCAGCAGCAGGTTGACGACGATGGCCTCGGTCAAATCTAAAGAGCTGCCGACGTCGATCGACTGATCGATCGACTTGGGTACGACATAATTGCCGACGAAACCGAGCGCATAGAGGAAGGACGCCGTGAAGACGGCATAGCTCACGATTGCGTAGAGCAGGATTGCGAGGCGCGAGAACATGGTTTTTCCTATTGTGCCTGATCCAGCGGTGCCGCATGCAGAGCTAGAGGCGGTCGCCGGCCAGCGGGCTCGATCTGGGCCAATGGCTACCGCGGCGCCGTCCCCTGTGCGTCCCCTGGGGACGTCCCAAGGGGTGAGAGGGTTTCCATGACAGCTTTCTCGCTGGAGACATTCGGGTTCCCGGAGGTCCATGCTGACGGCGGCCCGATCAAGTTGAACCTGCGCAAGGGTCTTGCGCTGCTCGTCTATCTCGCGGAGGCCAAGGCTGCGGTCGCGCGCGACGTCATCGCCACGCTGCTCTGGCCTGAGACCGATCGCGAGACGGGCCTTGCGCGGTTGCGGCGGCTGCTTCATCGCGTCGAGCTCGCGCTCGGCCAGCCGGCGTTCGAGGCCGACCGCACCAGCGTGCGGTGGTCTCCGGCGGTCGTGCTCAAGGTCGATGCGCATTCATTCGAGAGCGCCTGCGACCGCGGCGACTTTGAAGCGGCCTGCCGGGTCTATCGCGGCGACTTCCTTGCGGGCTTCGCTCTCGACGATTGCCCTGAATTCGACGATTGGGCGTTCTTTCGCCGCGAGGCGCTCAGAGGACGGCTGATGCATGCGCTGGAGCGTCTGGTGCAGGACAAGAATGCCGCCGGCGATCATTTTCCCGCGACCGCGTACGCGGCGCGCCTGGCTGAACTCGATCCGCTCAGCGAGGTCTATGGGCGGCATCTGATCCGCAGCCTGCTGCTGGCCGGCGACCGCAGCGCGGCCGAGCGTCATCACGCGGCCCTGACACAGCGGCTGCGGGATGAGCTCGGGATTGCGCCGGAGGCCGAGACCGAGGCGCTCATGAGTCCCGCAACGGAGCTGCACGCTGTTCCGATCACGAGCTACGTGAAGGGCGCCGGCGTGCATCTGGCATATCAGACCTACGGAAGTGGTCCGCTCGATATCCTGGTGATGCCCGGCTTCGTGTCACATGTGGAGCGGGTCTGGGAGAGCCCTGCAAGCCGGACGTTCCTGGCGTCGTTGATGAAGCTTGGACGGCTGATCGTTTTCGATCGCCGCGGGATCGGGTTGTCCGACCGGGTCGGATCGGCACCTGGGATCGACGTGACTGCGGAGGACATCGGCACCGTGCTGCGGGCAGTGGATTCGCGCCGCGTCGTGCTGTTCGGCGCCTCCGAATGCGGGCCGGCCTGCGTCAAATTTGCCGTCGATGAGCCGCGCCGCGTGGCCGGGCTCATCCTGTTCGGTGCGCTCGCCAAGGGATGTTGGGCGGAGGATTATCCGTACGCGTTGCGCGCCAGCCAGTATGACGCCTGGAGCAGGCAGCTCGTCGCGCAATGGGGCGGCCCGGTCGGGATCGAGACCTTTGCGCCGAGTCTGGCTGGTGATCCCCAGGCGCGCGCCTGGTGGGCCGGGCTATTGCGTGCGGCCTCCAGTCCCGGCGGCATCTCGGCCGTGCTCGAGGCCTTTCGCGATGCCGACGTGCGGCATCTCCTCTCGCAGATCGCGGTGCCGACGCTGGTGCTGCACCGACGCGGCGACCAGGCGGTGCGGATCGCGGCCGGCCGTGATATCGCGAGCCGGATCAGCGGAGCGGAGTTCGTCGAGCTCGATGGCAACGATCACTGGTTCTTTGCGGGTGATCAGCAGCCGGTACTGGGGGCGATCAAGCGGTTTATGGAGGGGATGAGGCCGTAGGGCTCGGTCTCGTAGGGTGGGCAAAGCGAAGCGTACCCACCATTTCTTTCAACATGCGCCGAGGCAGAGATGGTAGGCACGGCGCTTCGCGCCTTTGCCCACCTACGAGATCAGTGCAAGCTCACACCGCCTCCAGCTGATCCGCCGCGCGCTTCTTCTTCGCCTTGGACTGGCCGAGCAGGGGGCCTGCCGTCAGCGCTGCCGTATCTGCCACGCCGGGATCACGCGAGATCATCGCGGCGACGATCGCACCGTCGATCAGGAGGCCGAGCTGATGCGCGAGCACGGCGGGCTCGCCCGAGCCGAGCTCGCCGGCGAGCTTCTCGATATGGCCAAGCACGATCTTCTTGTGCTTCAGCGCGATGTTGCGGAACTGCTTGGAGTCCTTGTCGTGCTCGCCGACCGCGTTGATGAAGGGGCAGCCGTAGAACCGCTCTTCGGCAAACCAGCTCTTCAGAGCCGGGAAGATGCGCGTCAGCTTGGCCTGCGCGTCGCCGCCGCCGTCTTCCATGGCGCCGATGAACCATTCGCGCCATTGCTTGCCTTCGCTCTCCAGCACCGCGTTGACGAGGTTGGTCTTGGAGCCGAACAATTTGTAAAGCGTGGTCTTCGCGGTGCCGGCTTCCTCGATGATCGCATCGATGCCGGTGGCGTTGATCCCGTTCTTGCAAAACAGATGCGAGGCGGCGCTGAGCAGGCGCCCGCGCGCGGATTCGTCATCGCCAGCGCCTGAATGCGGCGCGTTCTTCTTCGACGATATCTTGTTCAGTGAGGGCTTGTTCAGTGAAGGTTTGGCCATGGATTGCAACTTAATCGCAGCCGCGCGGTATCATCAAGCCGCATCTGCTTCGCGCTAAAAAGATTCGCATCGACGATCTCAGCTGCATCGCCTTTGAGCAGAGCGCGGCTGATCAATCCGCAGGTACCCATCGCTAAGCGGCTCCAATGCCTCGCATTTCGTTTTCGGTCTCGTCTGGCACGCTCCATGCAAGGAAACAGACCGTTCGGTATCATGCCGTTTTCCACGGCTGCCAGGGAGAAGATGATGACTGCCGTCGTTCAAAAGACAGTGCTGACGGGGTGCCTTGCGCCCATCGACAAGAATGGCCTCGAGCAACTGATCGCGAGCGGCAAGGCCAATCCGAAGGTCGTTAAGACCTTGAAATGCAAGACGGTCGCGGAAGGCAAATTCCGCCACGCCAACTACATCCGCAATCTGCCGCCCTATATCGTCGACGAGCCGCCGGGGCTGCTCGGCGACGACACCGCGCCCAATCCGTCGGAAGCCTCGCTTGCTGCGCTCGGTTCGTGCCTCGCCGTCGGCCTGCACGCCAACGCCGTGCATCGCGGCTGGATCGTCAACAAGCTCGAGCTCGAGCTCGAAGGCGATCTCAACATCACCGCGGTCTGGGGCACCGGCGATACCTCGGACAAGCCGGTCGGCTTCACCGACGTGCGGGTCAAGGTCGACATGGCGTGCGAGGGCGTCTCGCAGGACGAGATCAACGCGCTGGTCGCCCATGTGAAGAAATGGTCGCCGGTCGCCAACACCTTCACGCGCCCGGTCAATCTCGAGGTCGGCATCTAGCTGTTAGCAACCAGGACAAGGTGCGGGAGACGATCATGGGTTCACTGGCTTTATCGCGGACCGAGGTTTTGGATCAGCCCGCACCGTCCATTGCAGGGGAGGTGGCGCGGATCGCGCGCGAAGATCTCGCGCCGCTTGCCGCCGGCATCGACGACGGCTCGGTCTACCCGGCCGAGGTGCTGCGCAAGTTCGGCGCGGTCGGCGCCTGGGGCAGTCACGTGCCGCACGAAGGTCCCGCAGATCTGCGCTGCGCGATCCAGGCGATGGCTGCTATCGGCGAGGTCTGCGGCGCGACGGCCTTCATGGCCTGGTGCCAGAACACGCTGGTCTGGTACGCGGCCAACTCGACCAATCTGAAGGTCGCCAAGCGCTTCGGCGATGCCTTCTCGACCGGCCGGGTGCTCGGCGGCACCGGGCTCTCCAACCCGATGAAGAGCTTTTTCGGCATCGAGAAACTGAAGCTGAAGGGGCGCAAGGTCGAGGGCGGCTACATCGTGCGCGGCGCGCTGCCCTGGGTCTCCAATCTCGGTCCCGATCATTATTTCGGCACCATCTTCGAGCGCGAAGATGATCAGGGCATCGCAGGCGGCGAACCGGGTACTGTGATGTTCCTGGCCGACTGCTCCGATCCCGCAATCACGCTGACGCCGTGCAAGCCGTTCATGGCGATGGACGGCACCGGCACCTATGGCGTGCAGTTCCGCGATGTCTTCGTGCCGGACGAGCTGATCCTGGCCGATCCCGCCGGCCCCTTTGTCAAGAAGATCCGCGCCGGGTTCATCCTGCTGCAGGCCGGCATGGCGCTGGGCGTGATCCGCGACTGCATCAACATCATGGACGAGGTCGGTGGTCCCCTCGGCCACATCAACCGCTATCTGCCGCAGCAGCCGGTGCACTTCCGCGATCTCGCCGCGGAGCTCGAAGCCGAGACCATGGTGCTGGCGCGCGATCCCTACAACGAGGACGAGACCTACTGGCGCAAGGTGATCGCGCTGCGCCTGCGCGCCGGCGAGGCCAGCGTCGCGGCGGCGCATGCGGCGATGCTGCATTGTGGCGCGCGCGGCTATCTTAGGAGTCACCGCGCGCAGCGACGGCTGCGCGAGGCCTATTTCGTCGCGATCGTCACGCCGGCCACCAAGCAGCTGCGCAAGATGCTCGCCGATTACTGAGCTTCACGAGTCCACCCCAGAAGACCACTTAACCTCAACGGAGAGGCTGCCAATGACGGACGTTCTGATCTCTGCCAGCGAACTTGCCGATCTCTTGAAGCTCGAACCCTGTGTCGTCATCGACACCCGCAATCCCGATGCCTATGGCGCCGGGCACTTGCCGGGCGCCGTGAACGTGCACGAGATTTTCACGTTTCTTGCGACCTCGACGCCGGAAGGCATGAGCGAGCTGAAGACCAAATTCGCCGACGCTTTCGGCGCTGCCGGTCTCTCCGGCAAGGAGACCGCCGTGATCTACGAGCAGTCGATGAATTCCGGCTTCGGCCAGTCCTGCCGCGGCTACTATCTGCTCACGATGCTCGGCTATCCCAAGGTGAAGGTGCTGCATGGCGGCTTCGATGCCTGGTCGGCCGCGGGTCTTCCGGTGACGAAGGATGTCCAGGCGCCGGCGAAGGCCTCGTTCGCGGTCGTGCCGGAAGCCGGCGAGATCCTGATCGATGCGAAGACCATGCTTGCCGCGGTCGGCAAGCCCGGCATCGCCATTCTCGACGTGCGCGATGTCGACGAATGGATCGGCGACAGCTCTTCGCCCTACGGCAAGGATTTCTGCCCCCGCAAGGGCCGCATCCCCGGTGCAGTGTGGCTAGAATGGTACCGCATGATGAAGCCGACCGCGGAAGGGCCACGCTTCAAGTCCAAGGACGAGATCCTGGCCGAATGCGCCACCGTCGGCATCTCGCCGACAACGCCGGTCTATCTCTACTGCTTCAAGGGCGCGCGCGCCTCGAACACCTTCCTGGCGCTGAAGAATGCCGGCGTGAAGGACGTGCGGATGTATTTCGGCTCCTGGAACGAATGGTCGCGTGACCCCTCGCTGCCGATCGAGCAGGGGTTGCCTATTGCTGCCCAGGTAACAGGCAAGGCGGCATAGAACCTGCATGTTTCTCGTGGCCCGGCTGCGCAAGCTGTAGCCGGGCCACGATGGAATTTTGACCTGACGCGGCGGACAACGGCGTCCGCCGCGCAGTGTGACAAAGGGGCGCAGCAGCATGTCCACGTTCGACGATCCGTTTGATGCCGACCGCAATCTCCGGGCGGGCTGCGTTTGCGGCCAGCACTGTTCGGCTCGGGAGCATGAGCAGGCAGCGCTGCGCTGCGAGCCGGTCGAGAGCGAGGAGAAACGCTACGAGGGCGTGGTTGCCTCCGCAGTGATGCGCGCGATGTTTCCGCAGGATGTGGCGCGGCGGGCGTTTCTGAAGTCGGTCGGGGCGTCGACCGCGCTGGCCGCGCTGTCGCAGTTCTTCCCGCTGAAGACGGCGACCGAGGTTTTCGCGCAGGCCGGTACGCCCGAGAAGAAGGACCTCAAGGTCGGCTTCATCCCGATCACCTGCGCCACGCCCATCATCATGGCGGCGCCGATGGGCTTTTACTCCAAGCACGGTCTCAATGTCGAAGTGGTCAAGACTGCCGGCTGGGCCGTGATCCGCGACAAGACCATCAACAAGGAATACGACGCCGCGCACATGCTGGCGCCGATGCCGATCGCGATCTCGCTCGGCCTTGGCGCCAATGCCATTCCGTTTGCGGTCCCGGCGATCGAGAACATCAACGGGCAGGGCATCGTGCTGGCGGCCAAGCACAAGGACAAACGCGACCCGAAGGACTGGAAGGGCCTGAAATTCGCCATTCCCTTCGACTATTCCATGCACAATTACCTGCTGCGTTACTATCTCGCCGAACACGGTCTCGACCCCGATACCGACGTGCAGCTGCGCTCGGTGCCGCCGCCAGAGATGGTCGCCAATCTGCGTGCCGACAACATCGACGGCTTCCTCGCGCCCGACAACATCTGCCAGCGCGCGATCTATGACGGCGTCGGCTTCATGCATCTGTTGTCGAAGGAGATCTGGGACGGTCATCCCTGCTGCAGCTTCGCCGCCAGCCGCGAGTTCATCACGTCAGCGCCAAACAGCTTTGCGGCGCTGACCCGCGCCATCGTCGATGCCACCGCCTATGCCTCGAAGGCGGAGAACCGCAAGCAGATCGCGGAAGCGATCGCGCCGGCCAACTACATCAACGCGCCGGTGACCGTGCTCGAACAGGTCCTGACTGGCACCTATGCCGACGGTCTCGGCGGCGTGAAGACCGATGCGAAGCGCGTCGATTTTGATCCGTTCCCTTGGCAGTCCTTCGCGGTGTGGATGCTGACGCAGATGAAGCGCTGGGGCCAGATCAAGGGCGACGTCGACTACAAGGCGGTGGCCGAGCAGGTGTATCTGGCGACCGACACCAAGAGGCTGATGACCGAGATGGGGCTGACGCCGCCGGCGAGTAGCTACAAGTCGTTTGCGGTGATGGGCAAGACTTTCGATCCGGCCAAGCCGGAGGACTATGTCGCGAGCTTCAAGATCAGGAAGTCGTCGTGAGAAGCCGCGTTCTTTCCCCAGCGTCGTCCCGGCGAACGCCGGGACCCATAACCACAGAGAGACGCTTGGCGAAGGCTCGCTGTTCGGTACGCCCACCGAGTGCGATCGATAGATTTCGCGGTATGGGTCCCGGCGTTCGCCGGGACGACGGGTGGAGAGGCCTTGAGCGATGAGCTCCTCCCTCCGTCTCCGCGCCGGCCTCGTCTCCATCGCGCTGCTCGCCGCCTTCCTCGGCATCTGGCATCTCGCCACGCACTCCACAGGCCCCGTCGCCACGATGAGCCCTGAATACGCCAAGCTGATGGGGCTGACCGCGACGCAGGGCAAATCGGCGATGCCCGGACCGCTCGATGTCGGCGCCAAGCTGTGGGAGCATCTGAGACGGCCGTTCTACGACAACGGGCCCAACGACAAGGGGCTCGGCATCCAACTCGGCTATTCCATCGCGCGCGTCGGCACCGGCTATCTGCTGGCGGTGCTGGTCGCGATCCCTCTCGGATTTCTGATCGGCATGTCGCCGTTGCTCAGCAAGGCGCTCGACCCCTTCATCCAGGTGCTCAAGCCGATCTCGCCGTTGGCCTGGATGCCCCTCGCGCTCTACACCATCAAGGATTCCTCGATCTCGGCGATCTTCGTCATCTTCATCTGCTCGATCTGGCCGATGCTGCTCAACACCGTGTTCGGCGTTGCCAGCGTGCGCAAGGAATGGATCAACGTCGCGCGTACGCTCGAGGTCGGCACCATCAGGCGGGCCTTCACCGTGGTCCTCCCCGCAGCGGCGCCGACGATCCTGACCGGCATGCGCATCTCGATCGGCATCGCCTGGCTCGTGATCGTCGCCGCCGAAATGCTCGTCGGCGGCACCGGCATCGGCTATTTCGTCTGGAACGAGTGGAATAATCTGTCAATCACCAACGTCATCATCGCGATCCTGCTGATCGGGATCGTCGGCATGCTGCTCGACCAGATCCTGGCGCGCTTCACGCGCATGGTCACGTTTCCGGAGTAGGGGCGGTGACCGACAAATTCATCTCCATCGAAGCCATCGCGAAGCGCTATCCGGGCGCCGGCGGCGCCACGACCACCGTGTTCGAGAACCTGTGGCTGTCGATGGCGCGCGGCGAGTTTGCCTGCGTGATCGGGCATTCCGGCTGCGGCAAGACCACGGTGCTCAACATCCTCGCTGGCCTCGATGCGCCGAGCGAGGGCGCCGTCATCGTCGACGGGCAGGCGATTTCGGGCACCAGCCTCGACCGCGCCGTGATCTTCCAGAGCCACGCGCTGTTGCCCTGGCGAACCGTGCTCGGCAACGTCACCTATGCCGCGAGTTCGAAATGGCGCAACTGGGACCGCGCCAAGGTGAAGGCGCACGCGCAGACCTTCATCGACCTCGTTGGTCTCACCGGCTCCGAGCACAAGCGGCCGTCAGAGCTGTCCGGCGGCATGAAGCAGCGCGTCGGCATCGCACGCGCGCTCTCGATCACGCCGAAGATCATGCTGATGGACGAGCCGTTCTCGGCGTTGGACGCGCTGACGCGCGGCACGTTGCAGGACGAGGTGCGGCGCATTTGCCTCGAGACCGGGCAGACCGCGTTCATGATCAGCCATGACGTCGACGAGGCGATCTACCTCGCCGACAAGATCTTCCTGATGACCAACGGGCCCGGCGCGCTGCTCGCGGAGGTCGTCGAAAATCCGCTGCCGAGGGACCGCGGCCGCACCGATCTGCACCGCCATCCGCTCTACTACGCGCTGCGCAACCACATCATCGATTTCCTGGTGACGCGCAGCAAGACGTTTACCGCCGAGACACCCGGTCACGATCCGCGTAATGTGCCGCTGGTGCATATCGGCAAGCCCGGACTGACGATCGCGTCCAGTGGTGACGAGCAACGCCAGACCTGGATTCCCGGGACCAGTCCCGGACTGACTGCCTGAAACGGAGACCTGACATGAAACGCGAAGACCTCACCGAGAAGCTGCTCGACATCAAGCGCGAGAAGGGCTGGAGCTGGAAGCACATCTGCGACAAGATCGGCGGCTATTCCGAGGTCCTCATCGTCGGCGCCATTCTCGGCCAGATGAAATTGACAAAGCCGCAGGCTGCCAATGCCGGCGAGCTGTTCGGCCTGTCGAAGGCGGAGACGGCGATGCTCAACGAGGTGCCGATGCGCGGCACCGGCACGCCGATGCCGCCGACCGATCCCCTGATCTATCGCTTCTACGAGATGGTGATGGTGAACGGCCCGGCCTGGAAGGCGCTGATCGAAGAAGAATTCGGCGACGGCATCATGTCGGCGATCGATTTCGACATGGGAATCGAACGCGTGGCCAACCCGAAGGGCGACCGCGTCAAGATCACCATGAGCGGCAAATTCCTGCCGTACAAATATTACGGCGCCAGCGGCAACGTGCCGGAGTACGGCTTCAAGGAGGAGTGACCGACGCGGTTAACCGCTGGTGAAGCGGCGGCCCGGTGTTTGCGGTCCAGGGTTTGTCCGATGGCAACCTCTGGAGGTTAGGTAACGGGCCTTCGCTTCAACCACAGGTACCCCTAATGAAATTTCGCTCGCGTTTTGTTTTGGCAGGCGTTGGTCTGCTCGTCGTGATTGCTCCCGCCAAGGCCCAGTCCCAGCGCGTCATGGTCGAGCAAGGCGGTGGTCTGCGGCAGGAAGGATCGGTGCGCGTGCAGACTTCGATCAACTTCTTTGTCGCCGGTCCGACCGGGGACAGCGAGGAGGCCCAGAAACTGCGCGACCGCGCGCGCCGCACGGTCTATGAGATGGCGGCGCGCGAATGTGATCTCCTGCGCGAGGTTCTCGCCCGCGATTGCCGGATGGAGTCGGTCAACACCAACATCAACCGGCAGTTCGGACCGCAACAAGCGGAGGGATTCAATATCAGCGGATCGATGGGTTTTCAGATCACGCTGAAATAGAGCCAGAAGGCGGGGCTACTTCCCCGACTTCACCTCGGCGGCCGCCACCGCGAGCAGCTCGCTCATCTTGGCGCGAATCGCCTGCTCGGTGACGGCGACGTCCTTGGCGGTGAAATCGGCCGTGATCTTGCGCAGGACGTCGGCATCGCCGGCCTCCTCGAAATCGGCCGCGACCACCTCCTTGGCATAGGCGGTGGCGGCATCGCCTGACATGCCGAGCTTTTCAGCCGCCCACAGCCCGAGCAGCCGGTTGCGGCGGGCCTCCGCCTTGAATTTCTGCTCCTCGTCGAGGGCGTATTTCTTCTCGAAACCTTCCTGGCGCTTGTCGAACTCGCTCATGCCTTGTTCCAAATCCCCTGCTGAATGGAGCGGGAGCCTTCCGTTGCGGCGACCCGACTGCATGCCTACATAGATAGCACGAATCGGCAAAACAACGGGCCGTTAAGCCGCAGGGCAAGACGGTATAAGTTGGCGCCGGACGGCCGGATCGATTGTGCTCGGTCAGCCAATCGGATAGGTTGCCTGAAGGCATGGTTCCCGTTCTGTTTCCAAGGGTTATGGACGGGGTTCCGGGCTGTTCACGGCAGCTCCGCTGTGGGTCGTAATCCTAGTAACCGGAGCACACCAAATACATGGATTTCAACAAAACACGGTACATCCCCATGAGCCGTCGGCGTCGCATTTATGAAGGCAAGGCAAAGGTTCTGTATGAAGGCCCGGAGCCCGGTACCCTGATCCAGCACTTCAAGGACGACGCGACCGCGTTCAATGCGAAAAAGCATCAGGTGATCGAGGGCAAGGGCGTCCTCAACAACCGGATCTCGGAGTACCTGTTTCAGCACCTCAACGACATCGGGGTGCCGACCCACTTCATCCGCCGTCTCAACATGCGCGAGCAGTTGATTCGCGAGGTCGAGATCGTGCCGCTCGAGGTGGTGGTGCGGAACGTCGCCGCCGGCTCACTGTCGCAGCGCCTCGGCATTGAGGAGGGCACCCAGCTGCCCCGTTCGATCATCGAATTCTACTACAAGAACGACCAGCTCAACGACCCCATGGTGTCGGAAGAGCACATCACGGCCTTCGGCTGGGCGACGCCCCAGGAGATCGACGACATCATGGCGCTCGCCATCCGTGTCAACGACTTCCTCACCGGCCTCTTCCTCGGCATCGGCATCCGCCTCGTCGACTTCAAGATGGAGTGCGGACGCCTGTTCGAGAACGAGATGATGCGCATCATCGTCGCCGACGAGATCTCGCCGGACAGCTGCCGTCTGTGGGACATCAAGTCGAACGAGAAGCTCGACAAGGACCGTTTCCGCAGGGACCTCGGCGGTCTGCTCGAGGCCTATACTGAAGTTGCAAAACGTCTCGGCATCCTCATGGAGAACGAGCGTCCGCAGGGCTCCGGCCCGGTGCTGGTGAAGAGCTGAGGGGATTTTCGACGTGAAGGCACGTGTCACCGTTACCTTGAAGACGGGCATCCTCGATCCGCAAGGCAAGGCCATCGAAGGCGCGCTGAAGTCGCTCGGCGTCGACGGCGTCGCCAGCGTCCGCCAGGGCAAGGTGTTCGACATCGAGCTCGCCGGCGCTGACAAGACCAAGGCGGAAGCCGCACTGAAGGAAGCCGCCGACAAGCTGCTGGCGAATACCGTGATCGAGAATTATGCTATCGAGATGAAGGCATAAAGGTAGGCGAAATGTCCGATGTGACGCCCGAGCTGATGTTCGAGGCGTTGAAATCGATCCAAGCGCGGCTGGCGCAGGTCGATGGCAAGATCGACGAAATGAAGCAGGAAATGCTGGCGTTGCGGACGTCTCAAAACGCGGCTCGCCAGGACGTCACGAGTGTCTTTCAGGAGATTGCAGGTGTTCATGCCACGCTGGTGAGGCATGAAGGGCGGCTCGACCGTATCGAGCGTCGGCTTGAATTCGGCGATGCGCCGGTTCGGTGACGTTGGTCTAAGTCACAACCACCCGACGCGGCGAAACCGCCAGTACAGCGCGGTGCACGCCGTCAGCATCACGCCGAGCAGCATGTAATAGCCGTAGTCCCATTCCAGCTCCGGCATGTGCTTGAAGTTCATGCCGTAGATGCCGGCAAGCGCGGTCGGGATCGCGATGATCGCGAGCCACGAGGCGAGCTTCTTGGACACCGCCGTCTCCTGCGCCTGGCCGACCAGGAGGCTGGCCTCGAAGGCGAAGGCCAGCACCTCGCGCATGGAATCGATGCGCTCCTGGATGTTGCGGACGTGGTCGGTGACGTCGCGGAACAGCGGCTGCATGGCCTGCCGCACCATTGACAGCTCGTCATGCTCGAGACGGCGGCAGACCTCCACCAGCGGCCCTATGGCGTTGCGGAGCCGCAAGAGGTCGCGGCGGAGCATGTACAGACGTTCGATCTGTGCTTTGGTGATCGCGTGCGCGAGCACGTAGTCCTCGATCTCCTCGACCTCTTCGTGAATACTCTCGAGCACGGGCGAGTAATTGTCGACGATGAAATCGAGGATCGCATAGAGGATGTAATCCTCGCCGCGCGCGAGCGCCCGCGGGCAGCTTTCGCAGCGTTCGCGCACCGGCTTGTAGGACGTCGAGGCGCCGTGGCGCACCGAGACCAGATAACCTTCGCCGACGAAGATGTGAGTCTCGCCGAAGACGATGCGGCCCTCGACCAGCTGCGCCGTTCGCGCCACGATGAACAGGGCTTCGCCATATTGCTCGATCTTCGGCCGCTGATGGGCGTGGTTGGCGTCCTCGATCGCGAGCTCGTGCAGGTCGAATTGCTTCTGCACCGCGCCGAGCAGCGCCATGTCGGGCTCGTGCAGACCGATCCAGACGACGTGGCCGGGCTTGGCCCGCCAGCTCGAGGCCTCGCTGATGGCGATATTGGCGATGCGGCGGCCGTCGACATAGGCGCCGGCGGCGACGACGCCCTCGGTGGACACGGGCTCGGAGGGGGATGTGGGCAGAGACGGGACGTTCATGGCTTCAATCCCGGGCAAGATCGTCGGGCAAAAGTGCCTCGGCTATGGCCTGTGTACAAGGCCGTCCGGCAAGGCTAGCACTGGTAAAATCCCCGTCAAATGGCTATGTCTCTTCGCGAGTTGGCCCTTTGGCCAGCCCGATTCCCATCACCGTCGGAACCTGAACATGAAAGCCGCCATCCTCGTCTTTCCCGGAATCAACCGCGAACGCGACATGGCGCGTGCGCTGAGGATGATCTCGGGCAGCGAGCCGGCGATGGTCTGGCACGCCGAGCCGTTGCTGCCTGCGGGCACGGATCTCGTGGTGGTGCCGGGCGGCTTCTCCTACGGCGACTATTTGCGCTGCGGTGCCATCGCGGCACGCGCGCCGGTGATGGACGCGGTGCGGGACTATGCGGCCAAGGGCGGCCTCGTGCTCGGCGTCTGCAACGGTTTTCAGATCCTCTGCGAATCCGGCCTGTTGCCGGGCGTGTTGATGCGCAACGAGCGGCTGAAATTCATTTGCCATGACGTGCATCTGCGCGTCGAGCGGTCCGACACGCCGTTCACCCGCGGCTACAATGCCGGGCAGGTGATCCGCGTGCCGGTCGCCCATGGCGAAGGCAATTACGAGGCGGATGAAGAGACCATCAAGCGGCTCGAAGGCGAGGGACGGGTGCTCTATCGTTACTGCTCCGCTGACGGCGTGGTCGACGATGACAGCAACATCAACGGCGCGGCGCATTCGATCGCCGGCATCGTCAACGACAAGGGCAACGTGCTCGGCATGATGCCGCATCCGGAAAACCACGTCGAAGACATCATGGGCTGCACCGACGGTCGCGGCCTGTTTGCCGGCCTGACCGCGCATCTGGAAAAAGCCGCGTGATTGCGTTCGCGGTGAAGCGGGTACTCGCTGCGATCGCGGCGCTGTCGTTCGCGTCATTTTCGCTCGCAACTGGCGCGTTCGCGCAGGATTATCCCAAGCGTCCTGTTACCATGATCGTGCCGTTCGCGGCCGGCGGCACCTCGGACGTGATCGCGCGCGCGGTGGCCGAGCAGATGGGCATCGCGCTCGGCCAAACTATCGTGATCGAGAACGTCGCTGGGGCCGGCGGCTCGACCGCGCTGGCACGTGCCTCCCGCGCCGAGCCCGACGGCTACACCATCGCGATCGGCAATGCCGGCACCAACGCCGCGACCTATACGATCTATCCCAAGCTGCCGTTCACGCCGGACTCCTTCGTGCCGATCGCCATGGTGGCGAAGACGTTCGGCATCGTCGCGCTGCGCAAGGACTTTCCGGCGAAGGACCTCAAGGAGTTCATCGCCTACGCCAAGGCCAATCCCGGCAAGATCAATCTCGGGCATGCCGGCGTCGGCTCGTCGAACTATCTGATCTGCAAGAGCTTCGTCACCGCCGCCGGCATCGACGCGACGCTGGTCGGCTATCGCGGCGCAGCGCCCGCGCTGACCGACGCGGTCGGCAGCCAGATCGACGGCGTCTGCGATGCGGCGGCCTCGGTCTCGCAGTCGATCAACGAGAAGCTGGTAAAGGGGCTCGTGGTCGGTTCGACCGTGCGGCTCGCCACGCTGCCGGAGCTGCCGACGTCGGCGGAGGCGGGCCTGCCCGAATTCGAGGCACAGGGCTGGAACGGCCTGTTCGCGCCGAAGGGCACGCCGCCGGCGGTGATTGCCAAGCTGAACGCCGCGGCGCGCACCGCCGTTGAGACCGACGCGGTCAAGAAGCGCTTTGCTGACCTCTCAACCGTTGCGCCCGATGCAGGCGAGCATACGCCGGAGCTGCTGCAGCAGCTCGTGACGCGCGACGTCGAAAAATACCGGAAGATGCTGGCGGACGACGCCAAGTAGGCCGCTCCTGCCGGCTCCCTTATTGGCGAGAGACGGCCTTGCGCGACTCAAGGAATCCGCGCGACGACCTTGATCTCGAAGTCGAACCCGGCAAGCCAATTCACGCCAACAGCCGTCCAATTCGGATAGGGCGCGTCGCCAATCTCGGCGCTACGAACAGCCATCACCGTATCGATCTGTTGGGCAGGATCGGTGTGAAACGTGGTGACATCCACCACATCGTCCAGCGTGCATCCGGCAGCTGCGAGCACCGCGCGCAAATTGGCAAACGCACGCCGGACCTGGTCCTCGAACACGGGCTCGGGTGACCCGTCCTCGCGGCTGCCGACCTGTCCCGAGACGAACAGCAAGTCGCCGGACCGGATCGCGGCAGAATACCGATGGGCTTCATAAAGTGCGTGACGGTGAGCGGGGAAGATGGCCTCGCGCTGGAGCATGAGCTGTGCCTTTCGGAAGATCAGGGGGCAGGCGACCGCGAATTGCCTTGCAGCGCTGGCCGAGACATTGTTGATATACGGTTCGTATGTGAACTTATCGCTCACATACGCGGCGTATGTCAATAGAAAATGGGTCGAGCATGATCGAGGGAAAACGTGCCGCAGCCATGGCGGAAAATCGGGCCAAGCTCATCCGCGCTGCGCGCAAGGCCTTCGCCACGCAGGGTTATGCAGAAGCGTCGATGGATGAGCTGACGGCCTCGGTCGGGCTGACGCGGGGCGCGCTCTATCACAATTTCGAAGACAAGAAGGGACTGCTCTGGGCCGTCGTCGCGCAGATCGATGGCGAAATGGCAGAGCGGCTGCGAGCGATCCGGGAGCAGGCGCCAACCTTGTGGCAGGGCCTGCTCGCAGAGGGCAGTGCCTATATCGAAATGGCGCTCGATCCTGAAATTCAGCGCATCATGCTTCTGGATGGACCTGCCGTACTCGGTGATCCATCCAAATGGCCCGGCGAGAACGCCTGCCTGGATATCACCATGCGAACGATCCGGTCACTGATCGACGAGAAGGTGGTGAAGCCTTTGGATGTTGAAGCGGCCGGGCGACTGCTGAACGGCGCCGCGCTCAGTGCCGCATTATGGGTCGCCGCAGCCGACGATCCGAAAGTCGTGCTGAACAAGGCCGTGGACGCGTTTCGAGCGCTGGCAAGCGGATTGTTGCTCAAGCCGGTTTGACTGCGCATGATGCACATGTTCGTGACCCGCCATGCGCAGCTCGCGGCGCCAGACATTAGGCGCGCTACTGCTGTCTCATGAACCTCCATTGCGTTCAAGACGACTGACTCTCGTCGCCATCAAGGCGCATGCGTTCGATATCGTGGATTTTCGCGAGAAGCAGCAACTCAAAGTTGTTTCATCATACGAGTTGCGATATCAGGAAGCCTGCGCCGTCGTTGTGCTTCCGGATGTCACATGCCCGTTGCTCTCGTCGTTCTGTTGCTCGATATCACGCTGATCTATCACGCCTCGCGGACCGGGCGGTTGCAGCCCTGGGCCTTCATCATCCTGATGGTGCCGCTGATCGGCGCGCTCGCCTATATCGCCGTCGAGCTCGTTCCCGAATGGTTTTCCAGCCCCGGCGCGCGTCAGGCGCGGCAGCGCGTCGCCAATCGGCTCGATCCCGAGAAACGCTATCGTGAGCTGTCCGACCACCTGGCTGGCGCCGACACCATCGCCAATCGCGCAGCGCTGGCCGAAGAGTGCGCAAATGTCGGCCGGTTCGGCGAGGCCGAGCAGCATTATGATCACATTCTGAAGCTGCCAATGGGCCACGATCCGGCCTATGCGCTTCGCAAGGCCCAAGCGGAGTTTTCCGCCAAGCGCCCCGCAGATGCGCTCGCGACACTGGACGATCTGCAGAAGCAATGGCCAGCTTTCGACTCCGCCGACGCGCATCTGCTCTACGCCCGCGCGCTCGCGGAGGTCGGCCGGCTCGACGAGGCGCTCGAGGAATATCACGCGCTCGCCGGCTACTTCCCGGGCGCCGAAGCGCAAGTGCGCTACGGCATGCTGCTGCAAACGGTCGGCCGCAGCGCCGAGGCACGCATGGTCTTCAACGAGCTCCTGATTCAGATGCGGCGGGCGCCGAAATACCTGCGCAAGGCGCAGGCCGAATGGCTGTCGATCGCGGAGAAACAGCTTTCGGCTTGAGCGGGGAGCTTACCGCAGCTTCAGCCGCTCCGCCGGCACCGTCATCGCCGCAACACCCGCCATCACCAGCAGCAGGCCGAGCGCCAGGTTCGACGGCACGCTCTCGCCGAGCAGCAACACGGAGAGGCCAACGCCGATCGGGATGCGCAGATAGCCTTGAGCGTTCGTCGTCAGCGTGCCGAGGCGGCCGAGGCAGACGTAGAACAGCATCAGGCCCAGCGCGCTGGAGACGATGCCCATGACGATGGTGGCGACGATCGCCGTCGGCGTCGGCTGCAGCGTCCAGGGCTGGTCGATGAACAGCGATGGCGGCAGCAGGATGAGACCGCCGAACAATAGCGAGCCGGCCGCTACCACCATCGGGTCGTATTCGGAGAGGCGAAGGCCGAAGATCGTGGCGCAGGCGAAGGAGATGGTGGCGAGCAGGATCGCGATCTCCGCCACGATCTCGCTACCAAAACCGCGCAGCGCGTCGAGGCCCACGATGAGAATCGTGCCGGCGAGTCCCAAAATTGCGCCCGCGAGCTTGAGCAGCGTTGCCGGCTCATGCCGTGTGATCAGCGAGGTGATCAGGAAGGCAAAGATCGGTGTCGTCGAGGCCAGCACCACCGTGTTCGATGCCGGCACATATTGCTGCGACCAGGTGATGATCAGGAACGGGAAGGTCGAGTTGATCAATTGCTGGGTCGCGAACAGCTTCCACGCTTTCGCGTCGGTCGGGACTTTGATGCCGCGCATCCACAGGATCGCGAACAGGAAGGCAGCCGCAATCAGCGAGCGTGCCGAGATGAAGGTGATGGGCGGGATGGTGGGAAGCGCCAGCTTGGCCAGCGGATAGGTCGAGCTCCAGCAGCAGGCGAGCGCGAGCAGCAGCGCATAGTCGCGCCAGTTGCGGGCGCCGGTGGCGGCCATGGACGGCAACGGCGATGAAACGGAGGCTGCTGCGCGCCCCGCCTCCGATGTGCTCTGCGGCACCTTATTCCTGCTCCCCGGCGCGATAGCGCTTGCCGGGAAGTCTGGGCGAGGGGGCGCGAAAAGGGAAGGCGCCGAGCTATGCGTTTGGCTGAGGTAGCGCCTTCCGCTTCATCCGCTTGATCGTGCCGGAAAAGGTGAGCAGCACCCGCGTCCCGGACATCATCTTGCCGCGCAGGAAGATCAGCGAGCCGCCGGCGCGGGTGACCTCGCCGGTGCATTCGATCAGCTCGCCCTCGCGTGCCGCGTCGAGGAATTCACAGGCAAAATTGGTCGTCACAGCCCGGCTGTCGAGGACATGGGTGGCGATCGCAAACAGGGAGTAGTCGGCAAAGGCCATGTAGCAGCCGCCATGGACGTTCCCGGACCCGTTGAGGTGCTTTTTCTCGACCCGGAAGGCGCTGCGGACGCTGCCGTCCGCCTCGATCCGGTGCCAGAAGGGGCCGACATGGGACTCAAAACTGTCGCGAATCCAGGTCCGCCAGCCCACAAATTCACCCTCGGTGGCGACGTGGAGGTCGGGGCGGCGGGGCGGGGGCGCTTTGGTCAATTCGTGCAAGGAAATGGGCCTTCAATTGCGGGTCTTTAGCCCTTAAATCCGATCTGTCCGCGCCGTGCAATTCCTGTTCCCGCCGTCCCCGCCTGCAAAACGTGGGACAGCGGGAAAATGCGCCATAAAGGGCTTTCCGGAAGCCCTCGATGTTCCTAAGAACGGCCAAACCGCCGCCGAAAGCCTGGAATCCATGAAGAACGAACCCAAGATCACCCCCGAACTGGTTGCCGCCCACGGGCTCAAGCCCGACGAGTACGAGCGCATCCTGAAGCTGATCGGGCGGGAGCCGACCTTCACCGAGCTCGGCATCTTCTCGGCGATGTGGAACGAGCACTGCTCGTACAAATCCTCGCGCATTCATCTCAAGGGTCTGCCGACCAAGGCGCCCTGGGTGATCCAGGGCCCGGGCGAGAACGCCGGCGTGATCGACATCGGCGACGGCCAGGCCGTGGTCTTCAAGATGGAGAGCCACAACCACCCGAGCTATATCGAGCCCTATCAGGGTGCGACCACCGGCGTCGGCGGCATCTTGCGCGACGTCTTCACCATGGGCGCGCGCCCGATCGCCTGCCTAAATGCGCTGAGCTTCGGTGCGCCCGAGCATGCCAGGACCCGGCATCTCGTCTCCGGCGTCGTTGCCGGTGTCGGCGGCTACGGCAATTCCTTCGGCGTGCCGACCGTGGGCGGCCAGGTGCGCTTCCACACCCGCTATGACGGCAACATCCTCGTCAACGCGATGGCTGTCGGCCTCGCCGATGCCGACAAGATTTTCTATGCGGCGGCCTCCGGCGTGAACATGCCGATCGTCTATCTCGGCTCCAAGACGGGGCGCGACGGCATCCACGGCGCCTCGATGGCCTCGGCCGAGTTCGATGACAAGTCCGAGGAGAAGCGCCCGACCGTGCAGGTCGGCGATCCCTTCGCCGAGAAGCTGCTGCTGGAAGCCTGCCTCGAGATCATGGAAAAGGGCTGCGTCATCGCGATCCAGGACATGGGCGCGGCGGGCCTGACCTGCTCGGCGGTCGAGATGGGCGCCAAGGGCGACCTCGGTGTCGATCTCGATCTCGATGCGGTGCCGACCCGCGAGACCGGGATGAGCGCCTACGAGATGATGCTCTCGGAAAGCCAGGAGCGCATGCTCATGGTGCTTAAGCCCGAGAAGGAAAAGGAAGCCGAGGCGATCTTCAAGAAGTGGGGCCTCGACTTCGCCGTGGTCGGCTACACCACGCCGAGCAAGCGTTTCGTGGTCAAGCATGGCGGTGACGTCATGGCCGATCTGCCGATCAAGGAGCTCGGCGACGAGGCGCCGCTCTACGACCGTCCGCATGTCCCCTCCGCCGCGTTGCCGGTCGTGCATGCGCGCGATGTGCCTGCGCCGATGGGCCTTGGGCCTGCGCTGGAGAAGCTGATCGGCACGCCCGACATGTGCTCCAAGCGCTGGGTCTGGGAGCAGTACGACCACGTCATTCTCGGCAACACCATGCAGCGTCCCGGCGGCGATGCCGCCGTGGTGCGCCTCGAGGACGGGCCGAAGGGGCTCGCCCTGACCGTCGACGTCACGCCGCGCTATTGCGAGGCGGATCCGTTTGAGGGTGGCAAGCAGGCGGTGGCGGAAGCCTGGCGCAACATCACCGCGGTCGGCGGCAAGCCGCTCGCGATCACCGACAATCTCAACTTCGGCAATCCCGAGCGGCCCGAGATCATGGGCCAGTTCGTCGGCTGCCTGAAGGGCATCTCGGAAGCCTGCCGCACGCTCGACTTCCCGGTCGTCTCCGGCAACGTCTCGCTCTACAACGAGACCAACGGTCGCGCGATCCTCCCCACGCCCTCGATCGGCGGCGTCGGCCTGCTCGACGATTTCACCAAATCGGCCTCGCTCGCCTTCAAGGCCGAGGGCGAAGCGATCCTCCTGGTCGGCGAGACCCATGGCTGGCTCGGCCAGTCCGTTTACTTGCGCGACATCTGCGGTCGCGAGGAGGGCGCGCCTCCGCCGGTCGATCTCGCCGCCGAGAAGCGCAATGGCGATTGCGTGCGCGGCATGATCCATGGCGGTACCGCAACCGCCGTGCACGACCTCTCCGACGGCGGTCTATTGATCGCGCTGGCCGAGATGGCGATGGCGAGCGGCATCGGGGCCAAGCTGCTGGCGGCGCCGACTTCACTGATCTCGCAGGCCTATTGGTTCGGTGAGGACCAGGCGCGCTATCTCGTCACCGTGCCGGAAACCGAAGCCGGCCGCGTGCTCGCCAAGATGCGCGGCTGCGAAGTGCCGTGCGTGCGGATCGGCACCACCGGCGGCAATGCGATCGCGATCGCGGGCGAGGCGCCTGTTACGATCGATGCGCTCCGTAAGTCGTTCGAGCGCTGGCTGCCGGAATATATGGGTGGGAAGGCGGCGTAGCGACGCCATCTCTCCGTCATTGCGAGGAGCCACCGGGTCCCGCCTTTGGCGGGCCCGATGACAGGCTCCGCGACGACGCAATCCACACTGCTGCCTGCGGTGAGATGGATTGCTTCGCTGCGCCCGCAACGACGATAGGAGGCCGGTGCCGCTTCCTCAAAGCACCTTCGTCGCGCCCGGGATCTGCCGCAACGCTCGCGTCAGCGCCCAGCTCGCCATGACTGTCAGTACAAATCCGATCGTGGCCTTGACGATCGCCGGCAGGTCATAGTCGAACAGCCAATATTGCAGCCACAGTGCGATCGGATAGTGCACCAGGAACATGCCGAACGCGTCGCTCTGCATTGGATCGAGCAGCTTGGCTGAGCCTGATTGCCTGAACCTCTGGAAAAAGGCCAGGATCAGAAACATGATGGCCACGCTGAAGACAGTGAAGCAGATGGCATAGAGCGCTTCATACCAGTCCGGCAACGGCGACGGGTTGCCCAGTATTTCGCGCTTGATAAAGATCAGCACCCACAAGAGGCAATACGGAACGATCGCCAGCACCATCCAGTCCCAGCTGACCTTTGCCATCCGGCCGTCGACAGCGAGCAGCCCGCGATCCATTTGCGCAACGCCGATGCCTGCACCGAAAAAGAAGTAGGTCGCGTAGAGCATCACGCGCCCGTGCTGGACCGAGAACGGCCCGAACTCGAACCAACTGCTTGGTCCGAAGTGAACCCTCCCGGGAATGTAGAACGCCGCGGTGACGGCAAGCATGACCGCGAAGAACACGGCGGGCCGACGGCGACCGTGGAGCGAGAGGCGATTGATCGGATCGAGCAGATTGGGCGACAGCCGGTGCAGCAGGCAGGCAACCAGGTCGAAAGCGAACAAGACCCAAAGGAACCAAATCGGCCCGCTCGGCCACGGGCCCTTCGTGACCATATTCCACCAGAATTCCGAAAAGCCGATCTCGGGATGCTGCCGCAGGGAGATCGCGTAGTAGGCGAGCGGAATGACCGTAAGGGCGCAGATCGCGAAGGGTAAGCCAAGCCGAAGCAGGCGATCTGCCAAATAGCTCCGTGCTCCCTTCCGGGCGATGCCAGACCAGGCGAACAGTCCCGACAGGAAGAAGAACATCGCCATGAAGAAGCTGTCGGTGGCGAGCACGATCATGTCGAAGCCGAAGAAGTACTTCGGATCGGTATGACCGAAATAAGTATAGGGGATCACCGCGTGATGCAGCAGCACCACCAGAGTCAGGAAGGTGCGGGCGCGATCAATCGCCAAATTGCGCGCCTTGCTCTTCGGCGCGGCATGCACCTCCGCGCCGATCGTCGCTGAATCTGCCATCGTCATCTTGGTCGCCCCCGCACTCCTGCCCCGGGACCGGACTGTGCCGCCGCGAGCCGGATTCAGCAAGGCTCGTTTGCGCGGTAGTTGAGCCCGACTTGGGTCCTGACACCCGTAGGAACCAGTTCCGCGCGGCGAAGTTAGCGTCCGCCGAAGGGAAGGGCTGACGGCCGCGATAAGCGGCACAATTCGGAGCTGGCAATGACGATCCTGAAATGGGCGCTGATCTTCCTACTTGTCTCGATCGTAGCCGGCGTGCTCGGTTTCACCGGCATCTCGACCGTCTCCGCCGATATCGCCCGCTTCCTGTTCTACGTCTTCGTCGTGATCTTCCTGGTGCTGCTGATATTGGGGCTCACGATCTTCAGGGCGTAGCGGGGCAGTCGGTCGAGCCGGAACGGCGCGCCGGTTCCCAAGCGCCGGCCGTCAATGGCTTGCGAACGGTCTTATGCGAGCCACCAGCTCTGCCAAGAACTGATCGGGGCGATCGAACGGAATGAAATGATCCCCGCCGCGAACCCAGACGAATTCCTTATGCGGGGCCGTGATCAGGTTGAAAAATTGCTCGGCGGGTCCTCCCGGCGTCACAGCGTCTGCATCGCCCTCAATGAAGAACATGGGTATTGAAAATTCGAATCCGAGCGAGGCCGTGTCGCTCTGAAACATCGGCCCGTTCCGTCCCGTCAAATACTTTGCGGAGAAGGCGGCACCTTTCCGCCAATTGTACAGATCAAGCAGCGATACGTCCGGCATGAAAAGCGGCGGGATAGGACCGGCGAGCTGGAAGTCGTCGGCGAGCGGCAGCCCCAGCACATTGCTCCATTTGTCCGCAATCAGGCGATTTTCCGGGGTGAGGACCGGCTGCGAAGCGATCGGCGCCAATTCGGCCAGCGCCTCCTTGTTGGTGGCCGCTGCCGCAAGCCGTTGCAGACGCGCGATCGTGAGTTCAAAGGCCTTCTCGAAGGTCGCCCTGCCGACCACCTGGCCCGTGCCGACATAGGCCGAGAACAGATCCGGACGTTGCTTCGCCATCCGAATCCCTAAGAATGAGCCCCAGGAATGCCCGACCAGGACGATCTTGTCCTTGTGCAAATGCGCGCGCAGGTACTCGGCCAGTTCGATGCCGTCTTGCGTCATCCGCTCCAGTGTCATCGTGGGGGCGAGCGCGTCTCCAGCTGCGCCAAAGGTGCGGCCGGTGCCGCGCTGGTCCCATTGGACAACGGTGAAATGCTCTTCCCAGGGGCGCCAGCCCGACGAGATCGGCAGGGTGGAGCCGCCGGGGCCGCCGTGGACGAACAGGAGAACCGGGTTATCCCGATCCTCACCGCGGATTTGAATCCATTGCTTGATGCCGCCGATCTCGATGAACTCTCCCTCCTGCACGCCGGCAGGAGAGCGGATCGCGAGAGTTTGGGCAGCAAGGTGCTGACGATAGGCACGAAAACCCAGCCCGGCAGCAGCGAGCACAACGAGGATGCCGGACAATCCCAGCAACGAGACCCCAATCAGTCTTGCGGCCCGGCGCGGCATCTCGTGCCTTGTGTCGGCTGGAAGGAGGCGATCCAGGATCGCCCCGGCGTCACAGCGCGTGCGCCTACCCCACTTCCTCGATCTTCACCTTATCCGGATAGAAGGCGAGATGGCCGGAAATCTCGCTCATCGCGGGAAAGGGCGTCTCGTAGGTCCAGGTCGCATTATCGAGCACCTTGCCGTCGGCCTTGACGCTGTAATAACTCGCATCCCCCTTGTAGGGGCAGTGGGTGACGCGGTCGGTGCGCGCCAGCAGGGCCATGTTGGCGTCCTCCCGCGGCACATATTGCACCGCCGGATATTTGGCCTCCTTCAGCGTCAGTGCCTTGCTGGTCTCGGCGATCACGATGTCGCCCGCGGTGACACGGACGCGGCGGGGATTTGGGGTGATGGTGATGGGATGGTCGGGCCCTGGAAGCTTCATGATTTCACGCCTTTTCGATCAATCTGCCGCGCGCGGCACTTTGTCGTGCCTTTATCCTGATGGGATCATGGATATAGTGCCGGAAAGCGTGACGCAGAAGACCGTTCACGCTAAGTTTGGCGCTGCCGGAGAGGGGACCCTGGCAGCGATTCGAGACCAGAAGGAGCGAGACCCGAATGCCCATGGACGCCCACGATATCGAGGCGATGATCAAGGCAGCGATCCCCGATGCCGAGGTGACCATCCGTGACCTCGCCGGCGACGGCGACCACTATGCCGCGACCGTGATCTCGGAATCCTTCCGCGGCAAATCCCGCGTCCAGCAGCACCAGATCGTCTATCAGTCCCTGCGCGGCCAGATGGGCGGCGTGCTGCACGCGCTGGCGCTGCAAACCGGCGTGCCGGGCGCCTGACCTGATCGCGCGACGGGAGACGACGATGGCTGCGGACAATTCTCGCGGCGCGATGTTTCGCGTCATCGTGCCGAACCAGCACAGCCGCGTCACCAATGTCGAGCTGTTCTTCGACCTCGTCTTCGTCTTCGCCGTCACGCAGGTGTCGCATACGCTGCTGCACCATTTCACGCCGCTCGGCGCGGTGCACATCACGGTGCTGTTTCTCGCGGTGTGGTGGGTGTGGGTCTACACCGCCTGGGTCACCAATTGGCTCAATCCCGAGCTGACGCCGGTCCGCATCATGCTCTTTATGATGATGCTGGGCGGGCTGGTGCTGTCGACGACGATCCCGACCGCCTTCGAAGGGCGGGGTCTGTGGTTTGCGATCGCTTACGCGGCGATGCAAATCGGGCGCACGGCCTTCTGGCTGTTCGCAACGCCGCGGCATCGAACCGCGGTCCGCCACAACGCGATCCGCATTCTAACCTGGCTCGCGATCTCCGCGGTGTTGTGGATCGCAGGCGGCCTGTCCGAAGGCGAGACGCGGCTATGGCTGTGGATTGCGGCAGTCGCCTGGGAGTACGTCTCGCCGGCGGCACGCTTCTGGGTTCCGAAGCTCGGCTTCTCGTCGGTTGAGGCCTGGGCGGTCGAGGGCGGCCACATGGCCGAGCGTTGCTCGCTCTTCGTCATCATCGCGCTCGGCGAAGCCGTCGTCGTCAACGGCGCGACCTTTGCCGAGTTGGACTGGACTGCGGACAACATCATGGCCTTCGTCTCCGCACTGGTCGGCGCCATCGCGATGTGGTGGGTCTATTTCCACAAGGGCGCCGAGGCCGGCTCCGAGCGGATCTCGAAGTCCGCCGAATCCGGCCGGTTGGCGCGGCTCGCCTATACCTACCTGCACACACCGATCATCGCCGGCATCATCCTGACCGCGGTCTCGGACGAGCTGGTGCTGAAGCACCCGACCGGTCATTCCGATATCAGGACGGTTCTGAGCACGATCGGCGGGCCGCTGGTGTTCCTGATCGGCACCATCCTGTTCAAGCACGCGATCCGCGGCTTCCTCCAGCTCTCCCACGGCATCGGCATCATCGCGCTCGCGGTGCTGTGGTGGTTCGCCGCCGACCTCCCGCCGCTCTGGCTGTCGGTCGCATCGACGGTGATCATGATCATCGTCGCGGTGTGGGAATCGGTGTCACTGGGGGCGGACAGAGAAGAGGCCAAGGAACATTGAACTGCGGAGCGGCCTGACCAAGCGCCTCGTCGGGACGACCGCTGCGCGGTCTCCTCAGGATGAGGCTATTTGGCGTCGGCGCTCGTTGAAACTGCCTGCCACGCACTCTGTCCTCATCCTGAGAGCCTGACCGAAAAAGGGTGAGCGGTTTTGGCGGGCTTGTGATTCCTTCGGATTTGCAAAGATTCGAGGGAGGACACCATGCCGTGGACCAAATCCGCTCGTCTGCAGTATCAGCGCGTTGGACTGCGTTACGCAAGCGATCTGACCGATGCCGAGTGGGCGCTGATCGCTCGGAAGATGCCGCCGCGACACCGATTGGGCCGGCCGCGGGAGGTCGATCTGCGCGAGATCGTCGAGGCGATCTTCTATGTCCTGTGGAGTGGCTGCCAATGGCGAGCCTTGCCGACGGATTTTCCCCC
>NZ_FMAI01000035.1:0-6165 GCF_900094605.1 Bradyrhizobium shewense
ATGAGGCTCTCGACATGAAGCGCCCGGCAGATCTCTACACCGCCTCAGCCCGCCACTACGAGGGTTTGCCGGAACTGGCCTATCCCTTTCACGATCGCGACGTCGTCGTCACCTCCTGCGGGCGCCTCTGCCTCCACCGCAAGAGAATCAATATCTCCCTGGTGTTGGCCGGCCAGAAGCTCGGCATCAAGGAGGTCGACGAGGGCATTTGGCTCGTCAGCTTCATGCACTATGATCTTGGATATTTCGACCTGGAGCAGAAGACCCTGCAGCCCCTCGACAACCCGTTCGGCACGAGGTTGTCACCCATCTCTTAGGTACGATGCGTTACCCATCTCTTCGGGCTGGACAATCGCGCAGATGGCGGAGAGAGTGGGATTCGAACCCACGGTACGGTTTCCCGCACACACGCTTTCCAAGCGTGCGCCTTAAGCCACTCGGCCATCTCTCCGGAGCGCCTCTCTTGAAGGGGCGCCGACGATTTTGCAAGAGATCGCGGGCAAATCGGGTGAATTTTCCGTAAGATGTTGTATTTAGGGGATAATATCTGGCGTGGCAGGTGCCCTGACCGGCCTGCCGGCTGAACCGGTGACGGGTTTGGCGCGACGATTCACGTGAGAACGGCAAACACGACCGGGGACGCCATGACCATCCGCAGCACCATCGTCGCCGTCAGCCTGATTTCGGCCCTCGGCTCCGCCTTCGCCGTGCCCGCCGCCGCCCAAGTCTGCACCCGGCAAGGGGTCGATGTCAGCTGCAACGACGGCCGGCGCGGGGTGCTGTCGGGCGATGCCATCATCTGGCCGGACGGCACGCGCTCGAGCTCGGCGCCGCATCCGAGCGTGATCATCGGCAACAAGAGCTCGGTGCATGTCGGGCCCGGCGTGTTCGTCGGCCAGGGCAAGGGCATGGTGCCGATGGACGATCCGAACGCGCCGAACAAGCGGCAATGCGCAATCCTGGATGGGGTGTCGTATTGCTATTGATGTCCTCTTCCTTCTCCCCTTGTGGGAGAAGATGGCGCGAAGCGCCGGATGAGGGGTGTGCATCAACGAAGTATGCTGCGGAAGATTTACGCGAGGAGAGAAACCCCTCACCCGTCTCGCCGCATATGCGGCGAGCCACCCTCTCCCGCAAGGGGAGAGGGGAAGAGCGTCGAGCAAGCTCTCGATAGCTAAATCAGCCTTACGCCTGATATCGCCGACTTCAGCCAGCGCAGTGCCTGTGGCGGCTGCGTGGCGAGCGGGGCGACCGCGGCCTTCTCGGTCCGGCACTTCTCGAGCTCGGCGACGAAATCGGCCGACCATTGCTGGATGGTGTGGCCGCGCAGCTTCTTCATCATCGCGTCCCAGCGCATCTTGCGCTCGGTGAGCGGCATCGCGGCGGCGATCGCGATCGCGCGGGCCATGCCGTCGATGTCGTGCGGATTGACGACCAGCGCGGCGTCGAGCTCGTTGGCCGCGCCTGCGAATTTCGACAGCACCAGCACGCCGGGATCGGCCGGGTTTTGCGCGGCGACATATTCCTTGGCGACGAGGTTCATGCCGTCATGCAGCGGCGTCACCACGCCGATCTGCGCGGTCCGGTAGAGCCCTGCGAGCACCGCCTGGCTGAAGCCCTTGTTCAAATAGCGGATCGGTGTCCAGTCGACCTCGCCATGGCGGCCGTTGACGTCAGTGACGAGGCGCGCGACGTCGTTCTGCAGATTGCCATAGGCTTCGATGCCGCCGCGCGAGGGGTTGGCGATCTGCAGCAGCGAGATGCTGCGCGAGAATTGCGGCTGTTCGGTCCAGAGCCGGTCGAACGCGCTGATGCGGTTGACGAGGCCCTTCGAATAGTCGAGCCGGTCGACGCCGATCGCGAGGCGCTCGCCATTGAGGCTGCGCCGCAGCCGCGACACGTCGGGATGCGAGGCCGATTTCGCCGCGTATTGCGCGAACTTCTCCGCATCGATTCCGATCGGGAAGACCTCGCAGCGGGTGCGGCCATGCTGCGAAATCGCAACGCCGTCCTCGACAGCGAGGCCGAGTTCGCTCGCGACATAGCCGAGAAAATTCTGGCAATCCTCCTCGGTCTGGAAGCCGAGCAGATCGTAGGCCAGCATTGCCGTGATCAGCTCGCGATGATTGGGCACGCCCTGCATCACCGCGGCGACCGGCCACGGCGTATGCAGGAAGAAGCCGATCGGATCGTCGACGCCGAGATCACGCAGTTCGGCGCCGAGCGCGAGGAAATGATAATCCTGCACCCAGAACGCGGTCTTGGCTTTTCGGAACCGCATCAAGGCGCGCGCCATGAAGGCGTTGACCTCGCGATAGCTGACGTAGTCCTCGCGCGAGACGCGGATCAAATCGCTGCGCGAATGCAGCGCGGGCCACAGCGCCGAATTGGCAAAGCCTTCGTAATAGCCGCCGTAATGCGCCGCCGGCAGGTCCAGTGTTGCGATCGCGCCCGATCCGAGCGCTTCGATCTCCGCGAACGGTTCCTTCTGATGGCCGTCACGCACACGGCCCGAAGAACCCACCCAGATCGCGCCCGAATGTTCCACAACCGGCAACAAGGCCGCCGCGAGGCCGCCCGTCATGGGCTCGTTAGGCTTGCCGCGGGCGACGCGATTCGAAACGACGACTAAATTCACAGGTCGTCCCCTCCTGTTTCATTCCACCCCGTTTAACTGCCGTTCATCAATATGGTTCCTGATCATCGTTTCAACCAATTGAAACCAAAATCGGGCACGCGCGTTGGAACTGGTTTCGCTTCGGGAACCCTAGATTTCGTTGCAAAGACAGCCTGTGCGGCCATGTTGCGCAGCACGCATTGCAGCGCGCGGCGGCGCCGTTCCCAGAGCATCTTGTCCGCGACATGGCGCTGCCTTGGTTTCACCTCGGGTCGAGCAGGCGGGCAAGGAACGCACGCACATCGCTCGGCGCGTCGAAATGACCGTTCACGCCCATGGCACGGCGGCCGACCGAGAAGGCAAGCCCGTTCATGTCGGGCATGATCGCGAACACGGTTTCATCGGTGACGTCATCACCGATGAAGATCGGACGCCGTCCTTTGAATGGCTCCCGCTTCATCAGTTCGCGCACGCCGGTCGCCTTGGTGAATCCGGAATGCTTGATCTCGCAGACGAACTTGCCGGGCAGCACCTCGATCGGCGCATTGGGCAGGTCGGCGCGGATCACCGAGACCGATTCGTAGATCGCTTTCTCCGCGTGCGGCGCGAGGCGGTAATGCAGCGCGAGTGAATAACCCTTGTCCTCGAGCAGAATGCCGGGCGAAAGCTTGGCGATCGCGGCCAGGCGCCGCTTCAGCTCCTTGTCCAGCGGCGGCGCGTGCACGTCATCGGCCTCATTGTCGATCGACAGCCGCATCTCCGCGCCGTGGCCGGCGACGGCGCGGAACACATCGGGTGCGAAGATCAGGTCGATGTCGTTGAGCGAGCGGCCGCTGACCAGCGCCAGCGCGCCGGAGGTGCGCTCGGTCAGCCGGTTCAGCGTGTCCGAGAGGCCTGGCGGCACCCACACTTCGCGCGGCGTCGGCATCAGGTCGAGCAGCGTGCCGTCGATGTCGAGCAGAATTGCGGTCTCGTTGAGATGCGGCACCAGCGCGTGCGGCACCGGCACCGCATCGGGTGCTTCGTCGTCAGGCATGGTGCGCTTCTGGTCCAACGCCATTTCTGCAAGTTCCGATTTCATCAGTCTACTCCATAAAGGCGAGCGGCCGCGCGATTTGTTCGAGCGATTTGCGCTCCGCAGGGACGGCATAGCGCCACGCCACGATCGCTGCTGCGATCATCAGGAATGACCCCAGCAGATAGCCGGCGAACACGCTGGTGCGTGATCCCGTGTCGATCAATACGCCGAACAGCGCCGGCCCGATCACGCCGCCGATGCCGGTGCCGACCGCGTAGAACACCGCGATCGCCAGCGCGCGAACTTCGAGCGGAAAGGTCTCGCTGACGGTAAGATAGGCCGCGCTCGCGGCCGGCGAGGCGAAGAAGAAGATCACCATCCAGGCGATGGTCTGCCCCTGCGCAGTGAGGACGCCGATGGAGAACAGATAGCCCGAGATCGCCAGCAACAGGCCCGACACGCCATAGGTGAACATGATCATGATGCGGCGTCCGAGCGTATCGAACAGCCGGCCGAGCAACAGGGGCCCAAGGAAGTTGCCGGCAGCGAAGGGGAGCAGGTACCAGCCGACATGATCGGCACTGATGCCGTAGAAATCGGTCAGCACCAGCGCGAAGGTGAAGAAGATGGCATTGTAGAAGAACGCCTGCGCGCTCATCAGCACGAGGCCGACCAGCGCGCGCTGGCGATATGCCGAGAACAGCGTGTGCACGACCTCGCGGATCGGCGTGTGATCGCGCATCTTCAGCCGGATTTTCGTGAAGCGCCCGTCGCTCGTATCCTGGTCATGTCCGATCACCGAGCGTTCGATCTCGTCGACGATCGCGTGGGCCTGATCGGGGCGGCCATGGATCATCAGCCAGCGCGGACTCTCCGGAATCCACATCCGCATCAGGAGCACGACAAGACCGACGGTCGCGCCGATGAGGTAAGCCAGGCGCCAGCCGAGATCGGGATTGATCACAGCGGGATCCAGCAGCACGATGGACGCCACCGCGCCCATTGCGGCCCCGATCCAGAAGCTGCCGTTGATGACCAGATCGGTCCAGCCGCGATAGCGCGCCGGCACCAGCTCCTGGATGGTCGAGTTGATCGCGGTGTATTCGCCGCCGATACCGGCGCCGGTGAGGAAACGAAACAGCGCGTAGCTTCCGACATCCCATGACAGCGCGGTCGCGGCCGTCGCCGAGAGATAGAGCGCCAGCGTGATGAAGAACAGCTTCTTGCGGCCGATGCGGTCGGTCAGCCAGCCGAAGCCGAGCGCACCGAGCACGGCGCCGGCGAGATAGGCGGAATTGGCAATGCCGAGATCGAGATTGGTGAATTGCAACGACGGGCTCTGCTTCAGCGCACCGGAGAGCGCGCCGGCCAACGTCACCTCGAGCCCGTCGAGGATCCAGGTGATGCCGAGCGCCAGCACGACGCGGGTGTGAAAGCCGCTCCAGGGCAGCGCGTCGAGCCGCGCGGGGATACTGGTCTCGACGATGCGATCGGCCGCGGCTGCCGCGACCACAGGAGCATAGTTCGGCGCTGGGCTTTGCTGCAATTCCATCGGGTTGTTGTGTCTGATCAATGGAAGCGCCCCCGGTTCACATGATGTGGACGGGGTCGATCCGATCATCGGGGTGCGGCATTCCGCCTGCCACCTGCGACAACGTCTGCGGCGAGGCCGGGTTCCCACGGGAACGGCCCTTCGTACCGTCCGTTTCCGATGGAGCCGCAAGGAGTTGACGCATGGCTCATGTCAGAAAGACGACACAATCCCGCAAAACAGCCGCGCGCAGGACGACGAGCGCCAAGCGCGGCACCGAGCGGAAGAGTGCGAAGCGCGCTGCGCCGAAGCGCTGGTCGCAGCGCGTGACGAAGCAGAGCGACGCGCTCGACCTGAAGCGCGGCGTGTTCAAGCTGACCAGCCCAAAGAGAATCGCGACGTCGCTGAAGCGATCGGCCGAGCACAGCTCACGCCGCAAGACCGGCGCCTATCGCTCGGCGCTGTCGATGCTGACCTTCTACATCAACCGCGCCGGCAAGACCTTGCCGAAGACGCAGCGTACGCGACTGGAGAAGGCGAAGCTGGAGCTGAAGCGGGCGTTCGGGAGGGAGTGATTCTCGCACCAATCACTCCGATGTCGTCCCGGACGAGCGAAGCGAAGATCCGGGACCCATAACCACAGGCAGTGGTTTGGCGAAGACTCGGAGTTGTCCGCTCGCTCCATATCCGCTCCCTGTGGGTATGGGTCCCCGCGTACGCGGGGACGACAGCGGAGGATGAAGCGAGAGCGAGGGCCTCAGGGCTTTCCTACGCCGCCCGAATATTCCCCATGAAGCGATCGAGCTCGGCGCGCAGGCGGGTGCTTTCGGATGACAGCGTCTTGGCCGAATGCAGCACCTCCTCCGAGGCCGAGCCGGTCTCGGCGGCGCCGCGGTTGACCTCGCCGATATCGGTGGCCGCGGTCTGGGTGCCCTGGGCGACGGTCTGGACGCTGCGCGCGATCTCCTGCGTCGCCGCGCCCTGCTGCTCGACCGCGCT
>NZ_FMAI01000035.1:6345-66317 GCF_900094605.1 Bradyrhizobium shewense
CTCGCGACCACCGCGAAGCCGCGGCCGGCTTCACCGGCGCGTGCCGCCTCGATGGTGGCATTGAGCGCGAGAAGGTTGGTCTGCTCGGCAATCGCGGTGATCAGCTTGACCACCTCGCCGATCTGCTGGGCGGCATGCGACAGCTTGCCGATACGACTGTCAGTTTCCCTGGCCTGGACCACGGCAGCTTCCGCAATCCGGCTGGAGTCGCGGACCTGACGGCCGATCTCCTCGACCGAGGCGGAGAGCTCCTCCGTCGCGGTGGCGACCGACTGCATGTTGGAGGACGCCTGCTCGGAGACGCCGGCGACCTGGCTCGACAGGCTCTGGGTGGTCTCGGCAGTGCGGGTCAGCGTGGACGCGGCCGATTCCAGCTGCACGGCCGAGGCCGACACGTTGGAGACGATGGCGCCGACCGCGCTCTCGAAATCATCGGCGAAGCGGATCAGCTCGGAGCGGCGGCTTGCGGCCTGCTCCCTGTTCTGGGCTTCGCTGGCAGCGGCATCGCGCTCGGCTTTTGCCACGGCTTGAACCTTGAATTCCTCGACCGCACCGGCCATCTCGCCGATCTCGTCCTTGCGGCCGAGACCCGGCAGCACCACGTCGAAATTGCCCGAGGCCAGCTCACGCATCGCCTTGCACATCGCGATCATCGGACGCGAGATGCCGTTGCCGAGCCACAAGGCCAGCACGGCACCGATCGCAAGGCCGCCGAGCGCCATCATCAGCATCAGCTGCTCGGTCTCTCCGATCGTCGCGTTGGCGCTCGCCTCGATGCGCTGCTGGTCAGCAGTCAGGTCCGAACGCAGCTCGGCCGAGAGCTTGAGGATGGTCGCCGCCGTCTTGGTCATCTCACCGTTCGACTTGACGATGATCTTCACATTCTCGGTCAGCTTTGAGAAGGAGGTGCGGTACTGCTTCAGCAGATTGCCGATCTCGGTGACGCGGTCGGTGATCTTCTGGTCGCTGGCATAGATCGAGACCAGCAGGGTCTCGAGGAATTTGATGCGGGCGATCACGCCATCGGCGGTCTTCGGCTCCGGCTTGGCCACGAAGGCGCTGACCGAGGTGGAGACCGCCAGATATTGCGAGGTGATGTCCTTGGCCGTGGTCTGGACCGATGCCAGCCCCGCCAGCGCCGCGGTATCGGCGAGATCGTCGAACTTGAAGCGAATCTTGTTGCCGACGCTGTTGAGCTCATCGGCCGCGATCTTGTTGTTCTCGCGCGTCAGGACGATGATCTCTCCGAACACCTTCGTGAAGCGCTGAAACTCGGCTTCCAGCTTGCCGACCTGCTCACGGCGGGCGGCGCCGGTCGTGGCGGACATCGACTTGGCGATCGCGTTCTTCAGATTGTCTTCGGCGGCCTTGGCTGCGGTCTCGTCATCCATCACGCCCGTCAGGGTATAGGCCCGAGCCAGTCCCTGATAGGCGATGAGGTCGCGATCGACCGTCCGCGCGAGGTCGGCTTCCGACACGCTGGCGCGGTAGGAAGCCACCGCGGCCTGGATCCGCTCGAAGCCGAAATAGGCGAAAGCCATGCTGACGGCGAGGATGGCTAGCACCGCCACGAAGCCGAGGATGATTTTTGCGCGAAAACGCAAGGTTGGCAGCTTCGATTGGTTCGACTTCGACTTGGACTTGGACTTGACCGACATTCCCCCACCCCATTCCATTCGCGGAAAACCAGGCGCAGCCCGGAAGCAGCCCGCTTCCTGACTCGCCCGCACGGTAATCGGCAAAGGATAAGCTGTGGTAAATTTGTGGCGCCGCAACTCGCGGTTAGGTGACGCGGGAAGATGTGTACTCCGCTGTCGTCCCCGACAAGCGAAGCGCAGATCGGGGACCTCCGCGCGAGCGCTTGCGCTCGTCGCGATAGCCACAGGGAGTGGTTTGGCGAAGACTCGGAGTTACCTGCTCGCTCCATAACCACTCCCTGTGGCTATGGGTCCCCGCTTTCGCGGGGACGACAGCGGAGGATGAAGCGAGAGCGAGGGCCTCAGGGCTTTTCCTACGCCGCCCTGATATTCCCCATGAAGCGATCGAGCTCGGCGCGCAGGCGGGTGCTTTCGGATGACAGCGTCTTGGCCGAGTGCAGCACCTCCTCCGAGGCCGAGCCGGTCTCGGCGGCGCCGCGGTTGACCTCACCGATGTCGGTGGCTGCGGTCTGGGTGCCCTGCGCGACGGTCTGGACGCTGCGCGCGATCTCCTGCGTCGCGGCGCCCTGCTGCTCGACCGCGCTCGCGATCGAGGTCGAGATCGACGAGATCTGGCCGATGGTCGCGCCGATCTCCTTGATCGCGGCAACCGATTCGGCGGTGGCGCCCTGCATGCCCGTGATATGCGAGGAAATCTCGTCGGTGGCCTTGGCGGTCTGGCTCGCCAGCGACTTCACTTCGCTCGCGACCACCGCGAAGCCGCGGCCGGCTTCACCGGCGCGTGCCGCCTCGATGGTGGCATTGAGCGCGAGAAGGTTGGTCTGCTCGGCAATCGCCGTGATCAGCTTCACAACTTCGCCGATCTGCTGGGCGGCATGCGACAGCTTGCCGATGCGACCGTCAGTTTCCCTGGCCTGGACCACGGCAGCTTCCGCAATCCGGCTGGAGTCGCGGACCTGGCGGCCGATCTCCTCGACCGAGGCGGAGAGCTCCTCCGTCGCGGTGGCGACCGACTGCATGTTGGAGGAGGCCTGCTCGGAGACGCCGGCGACCTGGCTCGACAGGCTCTGGGTGGTCTCGGCAGTGCGGGTCAGCGTGGACGCCGCCGATTCCAACTGCACGGCCGAGGCCGAAACGTTGGAGACGATGGCGCCGACCGCGCTTTCGAAATCATCGGCGAAGCGGATCAGCTCGGAGCGGCGGGCAGCGCTCGCCTCCCTGTTCTGGGCTTCGCTGGCAGCGGCGTCGCGCTCGGCTTTTGCCACGGCTTGAACCTTGAACTCCTCGACCGCACCGGCCATCTCGCCGATCTCATCCTTGCGGCCGAGACCCGGCAGCACCACGTCGAAATTGCCCGAGGCGAGCTCGCGCATCGCCTTGCACATCGCGATCATCGGACGCGAGATGCCGGTGCCGAGCAGGAAGGCGAGGATCGGACCAAGCAGCGTACCGCCAATGGCGAGCATCAGAACCAGTTGCTCGGTCTGCCCGATGGTCGCTTCCGACTCCGTGTCCAACCGCTGCTGTTCGGCGACGAGGTCCGCCTTCATGGCGGTCGCGCCTTGCAGGATCGCACCGGCCGAACCGCTCATCTCGGTGACGAGCCCGTCGACCAACTTGGCGTTGGCGATCAGCTTCTCCAGCGCCTCGCGATAGGCGCCGAGGATGGTCTTGGCCTCCTTCAGGCCGGCGACGATCTTGTCGTCCATGGAATAGACCGCGCCGAGCGAGTTCTCGACGAACTTCAGCCGCGCCAGCGCGCTGGTCGCGATTGCCTGATCGGACGTCAGCACGAAATTGGTGGCTGCAGCACTGGCGGTTTGGAACTGAGCGTTGACCTGCTTGGTGCCGAACTCGATCGCCTGCGCCTCGGAATCGGACGCGTTGTTGCCGACGTCGTCGAGCTTGTACTTCAGGAGATTGGCTTGGCGCTGCAACTGGTTCTGCACCAGCAACGTGCTGTCACGCTTGGCCTGCAGAACCTTGCCGAAGGTTGCGGAGAAATTCGCGAACTCCTTGGCGAGCTTGTCGAGACTGTCCTTCCGCGCCGGGGTCTTGGCGCTCTTGACGGCCTGGTCGATGGCATTCTTCAGGCTGGCCTCGGCCTCGAGCGCCGCCTTGGCGTCATCTTCCTTGCCGGTCACGACGAAATATCTGACGGCCGAACGGTAGCCGAGCAGCTCGCGGTCGATGTTGCGGGCGAGGTCCGCCTCCGACACGCTGCTGCGGTAGGACCCGACCCCGGCCGAGACTCGCTCGAAGCCGAAATAGGAGAAGGCCATGCTGCCGGCGGAGATCGCCAGCACGACCGCGAAACCCAGGATGATCTTGGCGCGGAACCTCAGGGTGGGAAATATTGTGCGCTTTGACGGCGACGCGATACGCCCGGACATTCCCACCCCCATTATTTATTCCAAACAGCCGCGATCCGAAGGCGCCCCGCCTCCCCGACCGCATGCGCAAAACTAAGGCAGAATCGTCAAGGGGCGGTAAATTCCTCCGGCCCGCAATCCCGGGCTGCGCGAGCCAGACCGGCAACTTCCAGTCCGGACCGGACACCGCGCGACTTGTTGCGGCTAGATTGAAAAAGCCCTACTGTTTTCGGCACTTGGCGACAGATCTTGGCGACAGACCAAGCCGGTCCTTGAGGAGAGAAACGAAGTGGGGCAGGCCGATCTTCGGTTTGGCGGTTCGTCCGGCGTTGCGGTCGCGAAATCGAAAGCTCCGACCGTCGACGAGGCCGTTGCCGAGCTGGTCGCCCAGCTTCCGTCGGACGAGCTGGCCCTGGTCCTGGTCTTCCTCTCCCCCCGCTACGATCCTCATCGGTTCATCGCCGAGATCACGACACACTTTGCGGACACGCCGGTCTGCGGTTGCACGACGGCAGGCGAGCTGGCGCCGGACGGCTGGGACGAGAACAGCGTTGTCGCGATGACGTTCAGCCAGGCCGACTTCAACGCCGTGGTCCGGCCGATCCTGAATCTCGCCAATTTCCAAGTCGAGGACGGCCGCCGGATCGGCAGCGAGCTCCGCCACGAGCTGTTGCGGACGACCTCGGAGGTCGGCGGCCGCAACCCGTTCGGCCTGGTGCTGATCGACGGCATGTGCCGCCGCGAAGAAGCTGTGATGTCCGCCCTCTATGCCTCGCTCGACAATATCCCGATCGTCGGCGGGTCGGCCGGCGACGGCCTGCGCTTCGAAAGGACCTGGGTGTTCTTCGACGGCAAGGCCCACACCGACGCGGCTCTCCTCATTCTCCTCAACACTTCGCTGCCGTTCCGCGTGTTCAAATGCGACAATTTCGAGCCGACCGCACAGAAGTTGGTGGTCACCGAGGCCGATATCGAGCAGCGCGTCGTCAAGGAATTGAACGCGGAGCCTGCCGCCGCGGAATATTCCCGTGCAGTCGGAATCATCGACGCCAAGCTCGACCCGTTCTCTTTCGCATCTCATCCGGTGCTGGTCCGGGTCGGCGGCTCCTATTATGCGCGGTCGATCCAGCGCGTCGATCCCGACGGCTCGCTGCGCTTCTTCTGCGCGATCGATGAGGGCATGGTTCTGACGACGGCAACTTCGTGCAGCCTGGTCGGAGCTACTCGCGACGCCTTTGCGGAGACCCGTGACCAGATCGGTGACGTCTCTCTCTATATTGGCTTCGAATGCCTGCTACGCCGGCTGGATGCCGAGCAGCATCAGCTTTCCCGCGAAATGTCCGAGCTGTACCGGCAGAACCGCGTCGTCGGATTCCATACCTACGGCGAACAGTTCGGCTCGATGCACGTGAACCAGACCTTCACCGGCGTCGCCATCGGCAGGCGGCCGACGTAACGGAGCCGACGTGGCAGAGACCTGGCAGGATGCCGAAACGATCGAGCAGCTTCGGCGGGAGTCCGTCAAGCTGAAGAAGATCAATGCGGCGCTGATGTCCCGCGTCGAGCGGTCGATGGATCAGCAGCTCAATGCGTTCTCGCTGTTCGAAACCGCAATTGCGCTCGACCATCAGATTCGCGACCGGACGCATCAGTTGCGGGATGCTCTGCGTTCGGTCGAACGGGCCAATGAAGGCCTGTACCGCGCCAAGCAGCAGGCGGAAGCTGCAAGCTCGCTGAAATCGTCCGTGCTGATCTCGGTCACCCACGATCTCCTCCAGCCGCTGAACGCGGCGCGCCTGACCCTGTCGGCCCTCACTGAGATGATGGAGTCGCAGGAAGCGGGCCTGCTCATCGACCAGGTCGACCGGTCCCTGGTCACGCTGGAAGACCTGCTGCGCTCGCTTCTGGAGATCGCGAAGCTCGATGCGGGCGCGCTCCGGCCCGACGTGCGGCCGACTGCGCTTGGGCCGCTGCTCGACCAGCTCCGCGACGAGTTCGAGCCTATCGCCTGGAGGCAGGGACTGTCCCTGCGCGTCCGCACCTCGCCGCTCGCGGTCCTGTCCGACCCAATGATGCTCCGGAGGATCCTGCAAAACCTGCTTGCGAACGCGATCCGCTATACTCGCAGCGGCGGCGTCATCATGGGATGCAGACGTCGTGGCGATCGCATCGCGATCCAGATCTCCGATACCGGACCCGGAATTGCGCAGGCGCAGCAGGAGGCGATCTTCCGGGAGTTCCAGCGCGGCGACGCGAGCGCGACCGACCAGGCCGGCTTCGGTCTCGGTCTTTCGATCGTGCGCCGCTTCGCGACGGCGCTCGGGCACGAGGTGCGGCTGTCCTCGCATCTCGGCCGGGGATCGACCTTCGTACTCGACCTGGAGCAGGCCGATCGCGCTGATGTCAGCGACGATCTCCAGGAAATGAAGCCCGCCGATCTGCACTATGGCGCTCTGGGAGGGGCCAAGATCCTGCTCATCGAGAACGACGCCTCGGGCGCGGAGGCGCTGGCCGCCTTGCTGGAGGGATGGGGCTGCGATGTCGCGACCACAAGATCCGCCGCGGACGCCGCCCAGCGTTTGAGTGAGCTAGGCGGCACGCCGGACGCCATCATCGCCGATCTCCATCTCGATCACGGCGAAAGCGGATTGTCGGCCGTCGAGGGAATCCGGCGCCAGTTGAACTCGGACGTGCCGGCGATGATCATCACCGCGGATTATTCCGAAAAGGCTGCGGCGGAAGCCAGCCGCTATGGGCTGGAAGTGCTGAAGAAGCCGATCAGGCCGGCGGAAATGCGCGCACTGCTGTCGTTCCTGCTGAGCTAGTTCATCACCCCGCGCCGCATCGACGGCGAAAGAGGGCTGCATCATGCTTGCGGATCGGTCCGGGCGCGGTCGCGCTTCGCGGCCGCTCCCGAGCCCGCCAGCGTGGCAAAATCGATCTTCGACATTTCGACGATCGCCTTGGTGCGGCTCAACACGTTCAGCTTGCGCAGGATATCCGAGACGTGAACCTTCACGGTGGTCTCGGAGATCTTCAGCTCGAAGGCGATCTGCTTGTTCTGCAGGCCGCGCTTGAGCATTTCAAGAACGCGCAATTGCTGCGGCGTCAGATCGTGAAGGCGCTTCAGGAGCTCCTGGGCCGCGATCGGCGAACGCTGCGGGCGGGCCAGCGCGCGAAAAGCGGCCGGCAGACATACCGCGCCGCGGACGACTTCGCTGATCGAATGCGCCAGCTCCTGCTTGGACGAAGATTTCAGGATGTAGCCGGATACGCCGAGCGACAATGCGCCCGAGATGATCTGCGCGTCCTGGTGCCCCGACACGATGACGACGGGAATGCGCGGAAACGCCTTGCGGATGCGGATGATACCGGACAGTCCGGTCGTCCCGGGTATCGACAGGTCGAGAAGAATGAGGTCGACATCGGGTCTCGACGCCAACAGCTCGAGCGCATCGTCGATCGAGGCGGCCTGAAGCATATCGGCATCCGGCGTCGCCATTTGCAGCGCCCCCTCGAGCGCCTCGCGAAACAGCGGATGATCCTCGACAATCAGAAACCGCATCAGATTTGGGCCGTTCCCAGCTCGTCACCGAAGTCAGCGATCAGAGCGGCGAGCATGCCGTTGCCGGAGCAATCCTGCTTGATCCAGATCAAGTCGGGCCAGCAGCTCATTGCGGCCTCCCGCGATCGATCCTCGCATGGGGCCGCTGCCGCGGATCCGGCAAATCGACCTTGCCGATCTCGACGATCGCCTTGTTGCGGCTGAACAGTCCGAGCTTGCGCAGGATCTCGGTGATGTGCGCCTTCACGGTCGATTCGGCGAGTTGAAGCTCCTGCGCGATCTGCCGGTTCGGATAGCCGCGGCGAAGCAGATCGAGCACCCGAAGCTGCTGCGGCGTCAGTTCGCGAAGCTTGACCCTCAGTGCCTTGCTGCTGTCGGCGCGCTTCCGCTGCGGCTGCGCCACGAAATCCTTCGGCACCGACACCGATCCGCCGAGGACGCCTTCGATCGATTGCGCGAGCTCGCGCTTGGACGTGGATTTTGGCAGATAGCCGGCAGCACCCAGCGCCAGCGCCTCGCGGACCACATGCTGATCCTCCTCGCTCGAGACGATGGCGACCGGCAGGCGCGGATAGGTCTCGCGCAGCCTGAGAAAACCGGAGAAACCGGTTGCGTCGGGAAGCGAGAGATCGAGCAGCGCAAGGTCGATCCCCCGCTCGACCGAAAGAACCCGCAAGGCGTCCTCGATCGACATCGCCTCCAGAATGCGGGCCTCCGGCAGCGCCAACCGCACGGCATTGCCGAGCGCCTCGCGAAACAGCGGATGATCATCGATGATCAGGAAGCTGGTCATGGCACCTTCCCCGGGGTCCATCGCGCGGGCGCATCCATCGGACGTTGGTGCCGATGGATGCGAAACGGACCCTAGAACATCTCCGCGATGCCGTCCGGTCAAGACCATTCAATCGTTCGATTCGGTCTGAACCGTCAGTAGAAAGGCGTAGATGCTGTCGAACTGGCCGTCGGTGAAGACCTCTTTCCAGGACGGCATGCCCTTGGCTGGACGCCCCTCATGCACCGTGGTCAAGAATTTCTCTCGCATCTCGTCGCCGTAGCGGTGACGCAGCAGCCTCAGATCGATCTTCCGCTCGCTCTGGATCGCGTCGGGACCATGGCAATGCGCACAGGTGCCGTTGAAGATCTCCTTGCCCTGACCGACAGCTTCGGCATTTGACGCCAGCGCGTCGCCCTTGGTCTCGGTCGCGACGACGTTGGCCACTTGCGCCACGCCGGTCCCGGCTCCGGTCGTGGTTCCCGCCGGCGTCTGCACGGCGCTGAGGCGGAGAGGCTGACCGGTCGGCAGGCCATACTTCACCTTGAGGTCGGCGATGGTCCGCTCGAGGTCCGGCAAGACCGCATCGATCTGGTCGCGCAGCTCTGTCGAGGCCTTCGCGAAGCCGATCGCCGCGTCCCACGACAAACCTTCGCCTTCGGTGAGCTGAACGCGATAGCGATCCTGGTAGACGGTCTTGTTCAGCCAGCCGGCCACGGGCCCCCAGATAAAGGCGACGTCGGCCTTGCCCCGATCGAGCGCCTGCATGCCTTCCTCGGGCGACAGCACCGTCACCTTCTGGATATCGTCACGCGTCGCCAGGAGGTTTTGCGGTGTGCTGGCGAACTGCACGGCGACCCGCTTGCCCCGGAGATCGTCGACCCCTGAGATCGTCCGGTCCTTTGCGGTCACGAGGGCGTAACCTTCACGCGCAACCGTGCTCGAGAAGATGACGGCTGGCCCCATGAAATCCTCGGAGCGCGGCAGGCCGATCATGGCGTCGCACTGCTTGCCGAGCAGAGTGACGCGGACGGTGCGCTTGCCGAAATACGACTTGTACCAATCGTAGGCGATCGGCCGGCCGAGTGCCCGCGCCAGCGCCTGCCCGATCTCGACATAGAAGCCGGGTTGCGAGGGGCTGTTGCTCGAGAACGGAAGATTGGTCGGATCGGCACAGAGCCGGAACGGCTGCACTTCGTCCGCTCGGCCTATGGCGGCCGGCACGATGAGCGCGGAGCCGGCAATGCATGCAAGTAAAGCTGCGATGGCGCGACATCTGCTATTGCCAAGGCCAGAATGAATTGGACGCATCTTCACCTCCCGTGGTTGGGCATCTTTGGCGTGACGTTGCGACAAGGCCTGGCCTCGGCCGCAACGACGCGATCACACTTTGGGAAAAGAGCGCGTGTATCCCGTCACTTGGGGATACACGCGCCAGTGGTCACTGGACGGAGAACACGAAGAGCGAGCCGCCCTCGGGAGCTGCAGCCGTCATCTTCTTGCCAACCTCGCCCAGGAACGCGGGCAGCGCTGCCGTACGGCCGACGACGATGGCGACGTATTGCTTGCCGTCGACCATGTAGGTCACAGGACCCGCACCGATGCCGGAGCCGAGATTCTTGCTCCAGAGCATTTTGCCGGATTTCGCATCGATGGCGCGGAAGTCGCCATGGATGTTGCCGGCGAACACCAGGCCCCCACCAGTGGTCAGCGTACCGCCATTGAAAGGCAGGTCTTCCTTGATGGACCAGACTTTCTTCTGATTGACGGGATCCCAGGCCACGAGTTCGCCGAGGAAGCCGCCGGGGCCTTCCTTGGTCGGGAATTCGGCGCCGAGATAGAACACGCCGCGCTTGTAGGCGACGTCACTGACCGACCAATCCATGCAGACATTGTTGGAGGGAATGTAGACGAGGCCGGTCTGCGGGTTGAACGACATCGGCTGCCAGTTCTTGCCGCCGATCAAATTGGGGCAGATGTCCTTGGCGGGATGACCGGGGCCCGGACGCTTGTCGGGATCCTCGACCGCGCGCATGGTGGCAAGATCGAATTTCTGCGCCCAGTTCGAGAAGACATACTTCTCCGCCGAAAGAACCTTGCCGGTCTCGCGGTTGGCGACGAAGAAGAACCCGTTGCGATCGGCCTTCATCAGCGCTGGAACGTTGCTGCCGCCGATGTTGAGGTCGGCGAGCACGGCCTCGTTCACGCCGTCATAGTCCCAGGCGTCGGCGGGTGTGGTCTGGATATGCCACTTGATCTTGCCGGTGTTGGGGTCGAGCGCGAGCGTCGAGGCCGTGTAGAGGTTGGTCAGCTTGCCGAAATCGCCGTTGCCGGTCGAACGCACGGCAGTATTCCACGGCCCGGGATTGCTGGTGCCCCAATACACGGTATCGGTCTTGGGATCGTAAGAGCCGACCAGCCAGGCCGCGCCGCCGCCATGCTGCGCGGAATCGCCCTTCCAGGTATCGCCGCCGGGCTCCTCCGGCGTGGGAACGGTATAGGTCTGCCAAGCGAGCTTGCCGGTGTTGATGTCGAAGGCCTGAAGCGCGCCGCGCACGCCGTACTCACCACCGCCGAAGCCGGTGATGACCTTGTCGCGCACGACCAGCGGCGGTGAAGTGATGACCGAGCCCTGCTTGTAATCGACCACCTTCGCCGTCCACAGCGCCTTGCCAGTCGCAGCGTCGAGCGCGGTCAGCTTGCCGTCGAGCCGGCCGACGAAGATCTTGCCGTCGGCGTAGGAGACGCCGCGATTGTTCACGTCGCAGCAGGCGTATTGCAGCACGTCGTCCGGAATCTCCGGCTCGTAGGTCCACTTGCGCGCGCCGGTCGCAGCGTCGAGCGCATAGACGTATTTCGGCCCCCATGAGGTCGAGACGTACAACGTGTTGCCGATGACGATCGGCGAGGATTCGTTCGAGCGCAGCGATGCAAGCGAGAACGAATAGGCAAGCGACAGCTTGCCGGCGTTCTCGGCGTTGATCTGGTTGAGCGGGCTGAATCGCGTGTTGGCGTAGTCGTGGCCCGCGACCGCCCATTGATTGGAATCGGATTGCGCTTTGAGCAGTGAATCGTTGGCGCGAACGCCAACCGTGCCCGTGCCCAGCATCGCGATCATCGAAATGCCGGCCAAGAAGCCCCTCGTTCCAAAGGTCATTTATTCCCTCCGTGATGTTGCTTTGCGCGCCACGTTGGGCGCCGATGCGCTTTGCGCATTTCGATACGCAGTTCACCTGCGAACCATCACGGAAATTACAGCATCGCCTTTTCGCGCTTAGTATAGGCGGAAGGTAGTAGTGCAAATCACTGTCAGGCTTGACCACTCATCTCGTTGTCGGCACTCGCTTCTTGTCGCTCGTTGGCAGCTCGAAACCGGCGATCGGATTGCGGCAACATCGTGTAGCCATCCGCGCGTTCCGTCGAAAGTCGGCGTCAGCCACGACCGCAAATCACGACGGCGGTTCAACCGCGGCGGATGACCGCTGGGCGTTACGATATCCGTCAATGTCGCCGTGTGGTTGTCGCCCGCTGTGACCGGCAGGCCTTCAGCACGACGGTGGCACTCGGTTCGCGAAGCCATCTCGAGAGTTCGGTTGGCTCTTCGCATCCACTGATCGCCAGGGAGTAGAGGCGGACTTGGGCAGTCCGCCTCTCGGCAGCCCCGCCGAGCCGGCCAGGCCCCTCATGAATCGATCAACGCTTCAATAATATCAATGGCTTATCGCGCAAAATCCTACTACCAAGATCGCGATTACAAAGTTGCTCGGCCGTGCTCCTATTTGCGGAACGACGACAGAGGTCCCAAGGGAGAGACAATCGGCGGCGCTGGACCGAAATCCGCGGGCGAGCAGCCTTCGCGCGATGGCAGAGGAGGACGCCGCGGAAGACGAGAGACCATCTCCCCGCAGGTTTCGGACAGGTCGCGCCATGCACTGGCTGCGGCACGGATCGCTGCTGTCTGATCGCGGCGCCTCGACGACCGTTTCGTGACGCCCGGCGACCCAAAATCCCAGTTGCAAAGTTTCATCGCGCTGTTTCTAATTGGAATAACTACAAACATTCTGGGAGGACGACACCGTGTCTACAGTCAAACTGACAGTGAACGGCAAGGCCGTTGCTGTCGACGTCGAGGACCGCACGCTGCTGGTCCAACTGCTGCGCGATCACCTCAATCTCACGGGGACCCATGTCGGCTGCGACACCAGCCAGTGCGGCGCCTGTGTCGTGCACATGGACGGTCGCGCGGTGAAATCCTGCACCATGCTGGCGGGCCAGGCCGACGGCGCCAGCATCACCACCATCGAAGGCATCGCCAAGGGCGACGAGCTGCACCCGATGCAGGCCGCCTTCCGCGACAATCACGGCCTGCAATGCGGCTATTGCACGCCGGGCATGATCATGTCGGCGATCGACATCGTGCACCGCCATGGTGGTCAGCTCGACGAGGCGACCGTCCGCACCGAGCTCGAAGGCAATATCTGCCGCTGCACCGGTTACCACAACATCGTCAAGGCCGTGCTGGATGCAGCCGGGCGCATGAAGGTCTCGCAGGCGGCCGAGTAAAGCGGCACGCCTCGAACGAACAAAATCACCGCTGCCGCTCTCGAAGGAAGGCGCAGCCATAAAATTTCCGGTCGGGAGGACCAGACATGGGTGTTGAAGGCATCGGCGCGCGAGTCGTGCGCAAGGAAGACAAGCGTTTCATTACCGGCAAGGGCCGGTACGTGGACGACATCAAATTGCTGGGCATGACCCATGCCCATTTCATCCGCAGCCCGCACGCACACGCCAAGGTGAAGGGGATCGATTCCTCCGCCGCGCTGAAGATGCCGGGCGTGGTCGCGGTGCTCACGGGCCAACAAATCGTCGACGACAAGGTCGGCAACCTCATCTGCGGCTGGGCCATCACCTCCAAGGACGGCAGCCCGATGAAGATGGGCGCTTGGCCGGCGATGGCGCCGGAGACGGTGCGCTTCGTCGGTCAGGCCGTCGCGGTCGTAATCGCCGACAGCAAGAATCTGGCGCGCGACGCGGCCGAGGCCGTCGTCGTGAATTATGAAGAGCTCCCGGCCGTCGCCGACATGCAAGCCGCGATCAAGGCCGGCGCGCCGCAGCTTCATCCCGAGGCTCCCGGCAACCAGGTCTATGACTGGGTGATCGGCGACGAGGGCGCCACCGATGCAGCCTTCGCCAAGGCCGCCAATGTGGTCAAGCTCGACGTCACCAACAACCGCCTCGCGCCGAATGCGATGGAGCCGCGCGCGGCGATTGCCGATTACGACGCGGCGGAAGAGCATTTCACGCTCTATACGACCTCGCAGAACCCCCATGTCGCCCGCCTCGTGCTCTCGGCCTTCTACAACATCGCCCCCGAGCACAAGCTGCGCGTGATCGCGCCCGACGTCGGCGGCGGCTTCGGCTCCAAGATCTTCATCTATCCCGAAGAGATGGTGGCGCTGTGGGCCTCCAAGAAGATCGGCCGTCCCGTGAAATGGACCGGCGACCGCACCGAGGCCTTCCTCACCGACGCGCATGGCCGTGACCATGTGACCCATGCCGAGATGGCGTTCGACGCCAACAACAAGATCACCGGCCTCAAGGTGAAGACCTACGCCAATTTCGGCGCCTACATGTCGCTGTTCTCGTCCTCGGTGCCGACCTATCTCTACGCGACGCTGCTGTCGGGCCAGTACAACATCCCGGCGATCCATGCCGAGGTGGTCGGGGTCTACACCAACACCACGCCGGTCGACGCCTATCGCGGCGCCGGGCGCCCCGAGGCGAGCTATCTGATCGAGCGGCTGATGGAAACGGCGGCGCGGCAGTTGAAGGTCGATCCGGCCCAGTTGCGCCGGACCAACTTCATCACCCAGTTCCCGCATCAGACGCCTGTCATCATGGCCTACGACACCGGGGACTTTAACGCCTCGCTCGACGCTGCCATGAAGGCGATCGACTATGCCGGCTTCCCCGCCCGCAAGGCCAAGGCGAAAGCCGACGGCAAGCTGCGCGGCATCGGCGTCTCCTGCTACATCGAGGCCTGCGGCATCGCGCCGTCGAAGGCGGTCGGTAGCCTGGGCGCCGGCGTCGGCCTGTGGGAATCGGCCGAGGTGCGCGTCAACCCGGTCGGCACCATCGAGATCCTCACGGGATCGCACAGCCACGGCCAGGGTCACGAGACCACGTTCTGCCAGCTCGTCGCGGAGCGCCTCGGCGTTCCCATCAGCCAGGTCTCGATCGTCCATGGCGACACCGACAAGGTGCAGTTCGGCATGGGCACCTACGGCTCGCGCTCGGCGGCCGTCGGCCTCACCGCGATCCTGAAGGCGATGGAGAAGATGGAATCCAAGGCCAAGAAGATTGCGGCGCATGCGCTGGAAGCTTCCGAGGCCGACATCGTCATCGAGAACGGCGAGTTCAAGGTGACCGGCACCGATAAGGCGATTGCCCTGCCGATGGTCGCCCTTGCAGCCTATACCGCGCACAATCTGCCTGACGGGATGGAGCCGGGTCTGAAGGAGAGCGCCTTCTACGATCCGACCAACTTCACCTTCCCGGCCGGCACCTATATCTGCGAGCTCGAGGTCGATCCCGGCACCGGCAAGACGTCCTTCGTCGACTTCGTCGCGGCCGACGATTTCGGCCGGCTGATCAACCCGATGATCGTCGAGGGCCAGGTCCATGGCGGCCTCGTTCAAGGCATCGGGCAGGCGCTGCTCGAGCACGCGATCTACGATGCCAACGGCCAGCCGGTCACGGCCTCGTTCATGGACTACGCCATGCCGCGCGCCGACGATGTGCCCTCCTTCAATCTCTCCCACACCACGACGCTCTGCCCGGGCAATCCCTTGGGCATCAAGGGTTGCGGTGAGGCCGGCGCGATCGGCGCCTCTGCGGCCGTGATCAACGCGATCACGGATGCGATCGGGAAGAACAATCTGGAAATGCCCGCAACCCCTGACCGGGTGTGGCGCACGATCCACGCGGCTTAAGAGGAGGAACGAAGATGTACCAGACCACCTATCATCGCGCTTCCTCGGTCGACGAGGCCGCCAGCCTGTTCGCCAAGGGCAGCGAGTCAAAGTTCCTTGCCGGCGGCCAGACGCTGCTTCCAGTCATGAAGCAGCGGCTCGCCAGCCCCTCCGACGTCATCGACCTCGGCAAGATCAAGGAGCTGCAAGGCGTCGAATTGTCGGGCGACACGCTGATTATCAAGGCCGCCACGATCTATTACGACATTATGACCAATGCCGATGTGAAGAAGGCGATTCCCGCGATCTCCTATCTCACCTCGGTGCTCGGCGATCCCGCCGTGCGTTACCGCGGTACGATCGGCGGCTCGATCGCCAACAACGATCCTGCGGCGGATTTTCCCGCCGCACTGCTCGCACTCGGCGCCACCGTGAAGACCAACAAGCGGTCGATCTCGGCCGAGGACTTCTTCCAAGGCCTGTTCACCACGGCGCTCGAAGACGGCGAGATCATCACCGCCGTGTCGTTCCCGGTTCCGGCGAAAGCAGGCTACGAGAAGATGCGGCATCCGGCTTCGCGCTTTGCGCTGACCGGCGTGTTCGTCGCGCAGAGCAAATCGGGCGAGGTCCGCGTCGCCGCGACTGGTGCCTCGCAATCCGGTGTGATGCGGGTTCCTGCGATTGAAGCCGCACTGAAGGCGAACTGGTCGCCGGCGGCGATCGACGGCGTGACGATTTCGGCGAACGGATTGCTGGCCGACATCCACGGCACTGCCGAGTACCGCGCCAACCTCATCAAGGTAATGGCGCAGCGCGCGGTGGCTGCGGCGCGCTGATAGCGCCTCGACACAAATTTTCCGCGGCGCGCACTTCGGTGCGCGCCGTTTTATTTTGGCGGTGCGGCATCAAAAGCGCTTGCCTCGCTGGCATGAAGGCGAGAAAAGTTAATCAGCCGATTAACTCGCTCCAAAGAAGAATGTCAGCGGCGATTGCCGAACCATCGGCATCCGCCCGCGACCCGAGGAAACAACAACGTGCTCGATAAATCAGCGCCCACCTCGACCGTCCGCGCCTCCGGCCCGCTTTCGGGCTTCCGCATCGTCGAATTCGCCGGCATCGGCCCCGGCCCGTTCGCCTGCATGATGCTGGCCGACATGGGTGCCGACGTCGTCACGCTCGACCGGGTCGGCGCGAAGAAGAGCATGAAGTCGGTGGCGGGGCGCGGCCGCAAGGTGATCGAGCTCGACCTGAAGGACAAGGCGGCGATCGCAGAGGTGCTCGACCTGCTTGCCAGCGCCGATGCGCTGGTCGAGGGCTTTCGTCCCGGCGTGATGGAGCGGCTCGGGCTCGGGCCGGACGTCGTGCTCGCACGCAATCCCAAGCTGGTCTATGGCCGCATGACCGGCTGGGGCCAGGAAGGCCCGCTCGCCAATGCCGCCGGCCACGACATCAATTACATCTCCATCACCGGCGCGCTCGCCGCCATCGGCACGAAGGAAGCACCGGTGCCGCCGCTCAATCTGGTCGGCGATTTCGGCGGCGGCGCGCTCTATCTCGTCGTCGGCGTGCTCGCGGCCCTGCTGGAAGCGCAGCGATCCGGCAAGGGCCAGGTCGTCGATGCCGCGATGTGCGACGGGGCGGCCTCGCTGATGTCGTTCTTCTTCGACATGACCACGCTGGGACGCTGGACCGAAGGGCGCAACCAGAACTTCCTCGACGGCGGCGCGCATTTCTACGGCGTCTATGAATGCGCCTGCGGCCATTTCGTCTCGATCGGCTCGATCGAGCCGCAGTTCTACGCGCTGCTGCGCGAGCATGCGGGTCTCACCGATGCCGACTTCGACGCGCAGATGAACCCCAAGGCCTGGCCGGCGCTGAAGGAGAAGCTGAAGGCCGTATTCAAGAGCAAGACGCGCGAGGACTGGTGCAAGATCATGGAAGGCACCGATATCTGCTTCGCGCCGGTGCTGACCATGTCGGAAGCAACCCGGCATCCGCACATGGTCGCCCGCAACGTGTTCGTCGAGCGCCACGGCGTGAAGCAGCCCGCGCCCGCGCCGCGGTTTTCGCGCACGCCGTCGGCGGTGCGTGAACCGGAGGCGGCGGAGATCGGGGCGGTGATGCAGGCGTGGAAAAGATAGACTCTCCGCTGCCGCCTCAAATTCCCCCGTCGTCCCGGACAAGCGAGCGTAGCGAGTGCAGATCCGGGACCCATAACCACAGGAAGCGGTTTGGCGAAGACTCGGAGTTATCTGCTCGCGCCGCAACTACTCCCTGTGGTTATGGGTCCCCGCCCCCGTGCGCGATTGCGCACTAGGCGGGGACGACACCGACATTGAGGGTGCCCCCCGCGTCTAACGCAGGTGCTTACGCCGCATCCACCTTCAACACCCCGCGCCGGATCTGATCCTCCTCGATCGATTCGAACAGGGCCTTGAAGTTGCCCTCGCCGAACCCGTCGTCGCCCTTGCGCTGGATGAACTCGAAGAAGATCGGGCCGATCGCGTTGGCCGAGAAGATCTGGAGCAGCACCTTGGTCTGGCCGCCCTCCACCACGCCTTCGCCGTCGATCAGGATGCCGTTCTTCCGGAGACGCGCGAGGTCCTCGCCATGCTTGGGCAGGCGCGCGTCGATCCGCTCGAAATAGGTCTCGGGCGGCGACGGCATGAAGGGCAGGCCGGCGTCGCGCAGGTCTTCGATGGTGGGGTAGATGTCGCGGCAGCCGCAGGCGATGTGCTGGATGCCCTCGCCGCGATAGGTCTTCAGATATTCTTCGATCTGGCCGGAATCGCCGGCATCCTCGTTGATCGGAATCCGGATCTTGCCGTCCGGGCTGGTCAACGCCCGCGAGAACAGGCCGGAGGCGCGGCCCTCGATGTCGAAGAAGCGGATCTGGCGGAAGTTGAACAGCTTCTCGTAGAAGCCGGCCCAGACATCCATGCGGCCGCGATGGACGTTGTGGGTGAGATGGTCGAGATAGAACAGGCCGGCGCCGGCAGGCCGCGGATCGCGCGCGCCGAGCCATTCGAACTCGGCATCATAGGCCGAGCCCTTGGCGCCGTAGCGATCGACGAGATAGAGCAGACTGCCGCCGATGCCCTTGATCGCGGGCACGTCGAGCGTCTTCTGCGCCGATGACACATCGGCAGGCTCCGCACCGAGCGAAATCGCGCGGTCATAGGCCGCCTTCGCATCGACGACGCGGAACGCCATCGAGGGGGCGCAGGGCCCGTGCGTGGCAACGAACTCGTAACCGTGGCTGCCGGGCTCCTCGTTGACGAGATAGTTGATGTCGCCCTGGCGGTAGACTGTGATTGTCTTGGTCTTGTGGCGCGCGACGGGCGCATAGCCCATCAGCTTGAACAGCGCGTGCAGCTCTTCCGGATTGGGATGCGCATATTCAACGAATTCGAACCCGTCGGTGCCCATCGGATTGTCGGCACTGACAGTGGCCGGCGGTGCATCGTGCGGAAACGGTCCCATGGTGTTCTCCCGAAAGGTTGCTGGAAGGAACTATCCTTCATAGGACGCGCAAGGAGCGTGCAAACGGGACGCGTTTTGACTATGATATGCACGATCCGTGCATGAAATGGACAAATGACGCATGATTTCGGTTGACGCCTTCGACCTCAAGATCCTGGGCGCGCTCCAGGACGATGGCCGCCTCACCAACCAGGAGCTTGCCGACCTCGCGGGACTTTCGGCCTCGCAATGCTCGCGCCGGCGGATGCGGCTGGAGGAGGAGAAGGTGATCGCGGGCTATCATGCCGATCTCTCCAGCGAGGCGCTCGGCTTCGGCGTGATCGCCTTCATCCAGGTGACGCTCGCGACCCACTCGCCGGATAATTCGAAGCGGTTTCGCGCATTGGTTGGCCGCATCGACGAGATCCAGGAGGCCTATTCGCTCACCGGTGACGCCGACTACGTGCTGAAGGCGGTGCTGCGCGATCTCAAGGGTCTTTCCAACCTCGTCAACGACGTCTTGATGCCGCATCAGAGCGTGGCGCATGTGCGCTCCTCGATCGTGCTCGACAGGCTGAAGGAGAGCTCGCGATTGCCGCTGAGGGAGATCAAGGCCGGCTGAAATCGAGGGAACTACGTCATTCGCGCTTCCCGCGCGATCTGCGATGATCCCAGCCAATCCGGAGATTCAGCCATGGCCCTCCAGCTTCGACCGAACTGCGAATATTGCGACCGCGACCTGCCGCCCGATGCAATTGATGCGCGGATCTGCTCCTACGAATGCACGTTCTGTGCGGATTGCGTCGAGACCAAGCTCTCCAACGTCTGCCCGAACTGCGGCGGCGGTTTTGCGCCGCGTCCGATCAGGCCGACGCAGGAATGGCGGCCGGGCGTCTGCACGAGCAAGCAGGCACCGTCAGACAAGCGGGTGCATCTGAAATACAGCGTCGAGGACGTCGCGACGCATTGCGCGCGGATACGGGACGTGCCGCCGGAGAGGCGCTAGGTCTTTCCACACCGTTGATGCCGTAGGGTGGGCAAAGGCGCTCTTGCGCCGTGCCCACGATCTTTCGATACGCCGAGCGATGGTGGGCGCGCTTCCGCCGTCGCTCTTCGAGCTATGGCGGACAAGTCGCTTTGCCCACCCTACGAGACCGAGCGTGCGGCAATCACTCCGCCGCCAAAATCGTCCCCTCGACCTCGCCGAACCCAACGCGATAGCCATTGCCCTGGCACCAACCGCGCATGACGAGACTGTCGCCGTCCTCCAGGAAGGAGCGCTTGGCGCCGCCGGGCAATTCAACCGGCTCGGTGCCGTTCCAGCTGATCTCGAGCAAGCTGCCGCGCTGGTTCTTCGCCGGACCGGAGATGGTACCGCTCCCCAGGAGATCGCCGACATTCATCGCGCAGCCGCTGGAGGCGTGATGCATCAGCTGCTGCACCGAGGACCAATACATGTATTTGAAATTGGTGCGGCTGATGCTGGCGGGCGCGTTGGCGCCGGCGGCGCGCAAGGAGACGTCGAGCTCGACATCGTAATTCTGCGGCTTGCCCTGTCTGAGATAATCGAGCGGCACCGGCTCCTGCTCCGGTCCGTTCAAGCGGAACGGCTCCAGCGCCTCGCGCGTCACCACCCACGGGCTGATCGAGGTCGCGAAGGCTTTTGCGAGGAACGGGCCGAGCGGCACATATTCCCATTGCTGGATGTCGCGCGCGCTCCAGTCGTTGAGCAGCACGAAGCCGAAGATCATCTCCTCGGCTTGTTGCTCGCTCAGCATGCCGCCCATCGGCGAGGGCTGCCCGACGACGACGCCCATCTCCAGCTCGAAATCGAGCCGCTTGCACGGCCCGAAGCTCGGCACGTCCACATTCGGCGGCTTCAGCTGTCCGCGCGGTCGCTTCACCTTGGTGCCTGACACGACGACGGTCGAGGCGCGACCGTTATAGGCGATCGGCATATGCAGCCAGTTCGGCTGCAACGCATTGTCCTTGCCGCGAAACATCACGCCGACATTGGTGGCGTGCTCCTTCGACGAATAGAAATCGGTATAGCCGGAGACCGCGAACGGCAGATGCAGTCTTGCATCGCGCATCGGCACCAACGCCTGCTTGCGCAGCTCCTCATTGTCGCGCAGCTCCGGATGATCGGCCCGGAGGAGCTCGCTGATCCGCGCCCGCGTCTTGGCCCAGACCTTTGGTCCAAGCGCCATGAAAGGATTGAGCGAGGGCCCGGAGAACACCCCGAGCGGACCGACATCGAGCCGGGAATCCTGCTCGAGCTCCCAGAGATCGAGCACATAATCACCGATCGCGACGCCGACACGCGGCGTCGGATTCGCCGCGGTCGAGAACACGCCGTAGGGCAGGTTCTGGATCGGGAAGTCGGAGGCGGGATCGTTGTTGATGAAGGAGCGGAGGCTGGGGTCGTTGGGGTGGGGCATGGGCTTCCCGTTGCACAGCGGTGACGGTGTCACCCTCCCCTGGAGGGGGAGGGTCGGCTCATATTGAGCGCAGCGAAATATGGGACGGGGTGGGGTGATCTCTCAACACGGGCAGCGTTCCACGCAGAGAGACCGTCACCCCACCCCGCTACGCATTCCGCTTCGCTGCATGCGTAACGACCCTCCCCCTCGAGGGGAGGGTAAGAGAGACTACGGCTTGTTCGGGTCGAACCGCTTCTCAAGTCCCTTCCAGCAATCCGCGTAGTCGTCCTGCAGCGTGGACGCGTTCGCGGCGTGCGCGGTGACGCGCTGCGGGTAGCGGGTCTCGAACATGAAGGCCATGGTCCCCGTCAGCTTCACCGGCTTCAATTCGCCGTTGCTGGCATGCTCGAAGGCATCACGATCGGGGCCGTGCGGCAGCATGCAATTGTGCAAGGAGATGCCGCCGGGGACGAAGCCTTGCGGCTTGGCATCGTAGACGCCGTAGATCAGGCCCATGAACTCGCTCATGATGTTCATGTGGTACCAGGGCGGCCGGAAGGTGTTGTCGGCAACCATCCAGCGCTCGGGGAAGATCACGAAATCGATATTTGCGGTGCCCGCCGTCTCCGACGGCGAGGTCAGCACCGTGAAGATCGAGGGATCGGGATGATCGAAGCCGATCGCACCAACCGGCGAGAAGGTACGCAAATCGTATTTGTAGGGCGCGTAATTGCCGTGCCAGGCGACAACGTCGATCGGCGAATGCGGCAAAATGGTCTTGAACAGCGAGCCGCCCCATTTCACGTAGAGCTCGGTCGGCGTGTCCTTGTCCTCGTAATGCGCGACCGGCGTGAGGAAATCGCGCGCGTTGGCCAGGCAGTTGGCGCCGATCGGCCCGCGCTCCGGCAGCGTGAACGCGCCGCCGTAATTCTCGCAGAGATAGCCGCGCGCCGGCCCGTTCGGAATCTCGACGCGGAACTTGACGCCGCGCGGGATCACCACGATCTCGCCGGGCTCGGCATCGATGCGGCCGAACTCGGTGACGAGGCGAAGATTGCCCTGCTGAAGCACAAACATCAGCTCGCCGTCGGCATTGTAGAAATGCTGGTCCACCATCGACTTGGTGATGAGATAGACGTGCGCGGCCATGCCGGCCTGCGTGTTCACATCGCCCGCCGTCGTCATGGTCTGCACGCCCTGGACGAAGGTCACATCCTCCTTCGGGAGCGGCGTCGGGTCCCAGCGCATCTGCGCGATCGGCAGATCGTATTCATGGCATGGCGCAGAACGCCACAGGCCGGCCTCGACTTTCTCGAAGCGGCCGGAATGCTTCACCGAGGGGCGGATGCGATAGAGCCATGAGCGCTCATTGGTGCCGCGCGGCGCGGTGAAGGGCGAGCCGGACAATTGCTCGGCATAGAGCCCGTAGGCGCAGCGCTGCGGCGAGTTGCGCCCGATCGGCAGCGCGCCCGGCAGCGCTTCGGTCTCAAAGCTGTTGCCGAAGCCGGACATGTAGCCCGGCGTCACCTGCGCCGAGCTTCGGATGATCTGATCGGGCGAGGTGTTGATGTTCATCACTATCCTCCTCCTTGCAGGGCTGCCCACATGTCCTGGTCGCGCTTGTCGGTCCAGATCACGGGATCGTCGATCCCCGACGCCTCGTCAAAGGCGCGCGACACGTTGAACGGCAGGCAGTGTTCGTAGATGGCGAAGCTGTGGAATTTCGGGTCCATTACCTCGCGGGTCGCCGCCATCGATTCCTTCAGCGTACGCCCCTTGGCCACCGAGATTTCGGCTGCACCATAGAGCGAGGTGACGAAATCGCGCGTCATCGCGATGGCTTCGCGCACCGTGGCCGTGCCGTTGAGCGCATCACCGCGGCCCGGCGCGATCGCCTTGGGATTGAAGTTACGGATCTCGTTCAGCGTCAGCGGCCATTCGCGCAAATGCGCGTCGCCGCAATAGCAGGCCGAGTGATATTCGATGAGGTCGCCGGAGAACATCACTTCGGCATCAGGCACCCAGGCGACGATGTCGCCGGAGGTGTGGCCGGCCCCGAGCTGCATCAGCCGCACTTCGCGCTTGCCGAGATAGATCGACATCTCGCCTTCGAAAGTCAGTGTCGGCCAGGTCAGGCCGGGGATGCTCTGCGCATCCTGGAACAGCCGCGGGAAGCGGCCGTACTCGGAATCCCAATCCTGCTTGCCGCGCTCCTCGATCAGCCGATAGGTCTCCTGCGAGGCGACGATGCCTTGCGCCTTGTAGGCGGAGGCCCCTAGCACGCGCACGGCATGATAGTGCGACAGCACCACATATTTGATCGGCTTGTCGGTCACAGTGCGGACGCGCTCGATCACCTTGTTCGCCATCGCCGGCGTGGCCTGCGCGTCGAACACCAGGCAGCCGTCGTCGCCGACGATCACCGCGGTGTTCGGATCGCCCTCGGCGGTAAAAGCATAGAGATCGGTGCCGATCTCGGAGAAGGTGATCTTCTTCTCGGAGAGATCGCCGGTGGATGCGAAGTTCTTCGCCATCAATTCGTCCTTTGAGTCTTTTGGGTTATTGTTGTTGCTGTTGCTGCTGCTGGCCGTCGATCATGCGGCGCTTGGCAAGCTCGACCGCCTCACGCAGGACATCGATGTCGCCGATATGGTTGGCCAGGATCAGCACCAGCGCCGCGTCGAAATCGGCGCTCTGCTCCTCCGTGAGCCCGCGATGCGCTTCGACGATGGCGCGGAAGGCATCGTCCGGCCGCGCAAAGTTGGAGCTGGTAGACAACGGCATGCGAAACCTCAATTCAGCCCTTGGGCCTGCGACAACGCCGCCGCGATCGCGGCGCGCGTCGGATGGCGGAAGCGCGCGGCGACATAGCCATCGGGCCTGAGCAGATAGGCAGCGCCCGGGGCGGCGTCGTAGCGCTTTGCGACAAGGCCCGAGGGATCGGCAAGCCCGCCCTCGCCGCCGATGCGAACATCCTTGACCCCGTCGGGCACATCAATCGCCGCGCCATTGTTGAACGAGAGCAGGGTGAAGTCCGTTCCACCCTTGCGGAAGGCGTCCGTCAGATAGGCCTGCTCGGCAATTGGCGCGTCGAGCATGGAGCAGCCGGGAGACGGTCCGCCGCCCCAGACATCTGCATCCGGCGACGACAACGGGGAGGCGTAGCTGCACGGCACCGACAGTCGCCCGCCATTGACCATACGCTTGCCGAACTCGGTCTCCTTGGCCAGCGACAGCACCGCCTTGCGCAGCCGCGCTTCCTGATGCGAGTTCGGCGCCATGAAATCGGTCGAGCGCGTCGACTCGCGGATATTCTCGTCGGCCGCCATGCTGCGCTCGGCGTGATAGCTTTCGAGCAGGCTTGCGGGCGAGGTGCCCCGCAGCACGCGGTCGAGCTTCCAGGACAGGTTTTCGGCGTCCTCGAGCCCGGAATTGGCGCCGCGGGCACCGAACGGCGAAACCTGATGAGCGGAATCACCCGCAAAAATCACGCGGCCATGGATGAAACGATCCATCCGCCGGCACTGGAATTTGTAGAGCGAGATCCACTCGAACTCGAACTTGTCGTGGCCGAGCATGCGCGCGATCCGCGGCCGCACGTTCTCCGGCTTCTTCTCGACCACCGGATCGGCGTAGCGGTTGAGCTGGAGGTCGATGCGCCAGACATCGTCGGGCTGCCGGTGCAGCAGCGCGGAACGTCCCGCGTGGAACGGCGGATCGAACCAGAACCAGCGTTCGGTCGGGAATTCCGCGGTCATCTTGACGTCGGCGATCAGAAACTGGTCCTCGAACACCTGTCCGGCGAACTCGGCGCCGACCATCTGCCGCAGCGAGGAGCGCGCGCCGTCGCAGGCGATCACATATTGCGCGTGCAGCCGGTAGGCGCCTTCCGGCGTCTCGATCGTCAGCGCCACGCCGTCATTGCGCTGCTCCAGCGCCGTCACCTTGTTGCGCCAGCGCAGGTCGATCTCGGGCAGATCCTGGATGCGATCGACCAGATAGGCTTCGGCGTAGTATTGCTGGAGATTGATGAAGGCGGGCCGCTTATGGCCGTCCTCGGGCAGGAGGTTGAACTGGTAGAGCAGGGACTCCCCGTGGAAGATCCGGCCGACGCTCCACACCACGCCCTTGGCGACCATGCGATCGCCGACGCCAAGCCGGTCCCAATATTCCAGCGACCGCTTCGAGAAGCAGATCGCGCGCGAGCCCTCGCCGATGCGGTCGGCGTCATCCAGAAGGACGACGCGCTGGCCGCGCTGGGCGAGGTCGATCGCGAGCGACAGCCCGACCGGACCGGCGCCGACAACCACGACGGGATGCTCGGCCGGGCTTTGGCCGGCGCGGTCCTGATCGGCATGGCGGCGATAGCCGAACTGGGCTTTGGCCTGATGCGTCTTGACCTGAAGAGTCTTGGCCTGCGCCATACTCGAACCTCGGCTCTGGTCAGGAGAGGACTGATCTGCTAGATAGTCTCACGTGCAACTATTTTGGACCGGAGCCGGCCGGCCGTCAACTGGAATTCGGAGCGCGCTCCTTGGCGAGGACATCCAGCGACATCGCAGTGAAGGCCCGCGAAGCCGAAGAGGCCTCCGTGCGGCCAAAGGCACGGCTCGACCTGTTCAAGTTCGTACCGTTTCGTCTCAACCGGCTCGCAGCGGAAGTCAGTTCCGCGCTTTCGGTCGAATATCAGGAACGGCATGGTCTCGACATTCCGGCCTGGCGCGTGATCGCCACGCTCGGGTTCCGCAACGATGCCTGTAGCGCGCAGTACATCGCGCAATGCACCCGCACGCACAAATCCACCATCAGCCGCGCGGTGACTGCGCTGCTCAACGAGGATCTGATCGAGCGGGTGGAGAACGAAGCCGACCGCCGCGAATTCCGCCTGCAACTGACGAAGAAGGGCCGCGCGCTCTACGAAGAGCTGTTCCCGCAGCTGCTGCGGCGGGAAGACGAAATCCTCGCCTGCCTCTCCGCGCAGGAGCGCAAGCAGCTCTCGGTGCTGCTCGGCAAGATCGAAGCGAATCTCGATCTGATCCAAACCAGCGAAGAGGCCGACGCGAAAGAGGCGTATTAGGACGCGTACTCATGGACGCGCAGACGTCGGCTTTTGGGAGTCCGGTTGAGAAAGCTTGGTAGGCCCGTGACGGCAGTGGCGTATATAGCGATGCTACTTGTGGCCTTTGCTGCAACTCGCGCATACGCCGTTGATATGGGTTATCTGGCTCCCCCCGGAGTCGCTGCAAACGAGTTTCCCTCACCGCAGCGCCCTATCGCACGAATCGTCAGCCCGCGCCGCTCCGCCGATGAGCGCCGCGACGCCCTCGATGAGGCCGGTCAAATCGCACGTATGCTTGAACTGAAACCAGGCATGACAGTCGGCGACATTGGAGCAGGCAGTGGCTACCACACGGTCAGGCTCTCGCACCTCGTCGGACCCGCCGGCTCTGTCGTTGCCCAGGACGTCACGCGGGATTACCTCGTCGAACTCGCCAGGCGAACAAAACTTCTGAAGTTGACGAACGTGCAATTCGCGCTCGGCGAACCACACGACCCGCGTCTGCCCGCTTCCTCGCTGGACGCCGCAATCCTTGCGCATATGTATCACGAGATAGCCCAACCGTATGCCTTCCTCTACAATCTCGCGCCCGCCTTGAAGCAGGGTGCGCGGGTGGGAATTGTCGATCTTGAGCTTCCGACGTCGAAGCATGGCACGCCAATTGCGCTCTTGCGCTGCGAATTAACTGTCGTCGGCTATCGCGAGATCGCCACATATAAGCTCGCAGGGGACGGAGGATACCTAGCGGTATTCTCTCCCCCGGAGCTAGCGGCTCGAAAATCTCCCCACGATATCGTTGCTTGCGAGGATCCTGCCGGCACTCGTTGAAGCCATATCTGCCGCCCGTCTCGGAGACCGCACACGTCCGAAGAAAAGGTCAGACCGGAATTGCCGATCGAGACTCAAACCGCCGCTCTCGACCCGGCTCGGCAAGATCGAAGCGAGTCTCGACCTGATCCAGACCAGCGAAGAAGCCGACGCCAAGCAGGCGTATTAGCCGACGCTGTCATTCCGGGGCGCGCCCTCTTGGGCGCGAGCCCGGAATCCATACTCCCGATCGTGGTTATGGATTCCGGGCCTGCGCCTTCGGCGCATCCCGGAATGACGGCTTCGCCCTCACTTCGCAAACGACCGCGACGGCGGCAGGTGCAGCGCCCAGGCATCGACCTTGTCGCTGGCGCGCGGATAGATCTCCGTCACGATCGGATCGTGGCCGGGAATGAATCGATCAGGATGGCCGGCGAGGCGCTCGATCGTCTCCCAGCCCACCGCCATGTCGCCGACATTGTAGACGATCGGGAACGGGCTCTTGCGCTGCAGATTGGCGTAGTAATGCGCGGCATCGGACGCCAGCACCACCGGCCCGCGCGCGGTCTCGACCCTGACCACCTGTAGGCCGTCCGAATGGCCGCCGACACGATGCACGGTGACGCCGGGCGCGACCTCGCCGTCACCCGAATAGAAAGTGACGCGTTCGCCATAGACGTGGCGCACCATCTGCGTGACGTGCTCGACCGAGAACGGATGTCGCAGCAGTCCGTTGCACATGCAGCGTCCCGTCGCGTAGGCCATCTCGCGCTCCTGGAGATGGAAGCGCGCATTCTGGAAGCGATCGAGATTGCCGGCATGGTCGTAATGCAGATGCGTCACGATGACGTCGCGGATGCTTGACGCCGCGACGCCAAAACGCTCCAGCGCATCGACCGGATTGAGCGTCAGCTTGCGCGCCCGCGCGCTCGCCTCCTCGGCATTGAAGCCGGTGTCGACCAGGATGTCGCGGCCGCCGCCGCGGATCAGCCAGACGAAATAGTCGAGGTCCTGCGCCGCGCTGTCATGCGGATCGGGCTGAAGGAAGTTCATGCTGGGGGTGCGCGGCGACATCGTCGCATAGCGCAGGGCGTAGATCTCGTAGGCGTTTCCCATGGTTTTTGCTTTTGCTTTGCTTTTCTGAGTGGATCTTCGGCACGATCCTGCGCACCAAGCCATTCTCCGCTGCAAAGGTCAAACGCCGCGCCGCATCAGGGCGGCAGGCCTTCAATGTGAGACCAATCACATTTTCGTCGCCATGGAGGCCCTAACGTGCCGCCGGTAAGATCGAGCCGGATCACGTCGAGCACAAACATGAGAGCCTGTTTATTCCCCCTGCGGCGCACCCTGGCGTTGCGGTCAATCGTCGCGATAACGCCGAATCTCCAAGCGGTTGACGCCCCCCGTCCCCGGTTTGATAATGCAGGAAGCGTAAGTTAAGGTCGCCGCGGCGCAAGCTGGGAACGGCGCCTTTTTGGCTGGACCGCGCTGATTATGAAAATTCGCTTCCTTTTTCTTCTGCCCTTGCTCGTCTCGCTCGTCCCGACTGCACCATCGCTTGCGGCCGGTGACCGCTTTGCGCTGGTCATCGGCAACGCGAAATATCCGGATGCGGATGCCCCGCTGAAGGAACCGATCAACGATGCCCGTGACGTCGCCGACGAGCTCAAGCGCGACGGCTTTTCGGTCGAGATCGGCGAGAATCTGACCGGCGACGGCATGCGCCGCGCGTTCGACAAGCTCTACGGCAAGATCAAGCCGGGATCGGTGGCGCTGGTATTCTACAGCGGCTTCGGCATCCAGTCGGCGCGCCAGAGCTACATGCTGCCGATCGATGCGCAGATATGGACCGAATCCGACGTGCGCCGCGACGGTTTCAGCCTCGAGACCGTCCTCGGCGAGCTCAACACCCGCGGCGCCGGCGTCAAGATCGCTCTGATCGACGCCTCCAGGCGCAATCCGTTTGAGCGCCGGTTCCGCAGCTTCTCGGCCGGCCTGACCCCGGTCATCGCGCCGAACGGAACGCTGGTAATGTATTCGGCGGCGCTGGCCTCGGTGGTCTCCGACGCCGGCGGCGGGCACAGCCTGTTCGTCCAGGAGCTCCTGAAGGAAATCCGGGTCCCCGACCTGATGGCCGAGGAGACGCTGAATCGGACCAAGATGGGCGTCACCCGCGCTTCGCGCGGCGAGCAGGTGCCTTGGATATCCTCTTCATTGGCCGAAGATTTCTCGTTCAGCCCGGGAGCCGGCGGATCGCGTCCGGCACCGGCGACGCCGCCCGCGCCTCCCGCGACGCCGCCGGTTGTCGCCAACAACCCGCCGCCGGCACCACCCGCGCCGCCGACACCGCCTCCGCCGCCGAAGCCGGCCGACACCGCGGCGGCACCCGCGCCGGCTTCTCCACCTGCGCCTGCGCCCGCGCCGGCCACCACGCCGAAGCCGCAGATCGAGGCCGCCCTGCCCCCGCCGCCACCGCCGGTAAAGCCGGCAGATCCCGCTCCGGCACCGAGCATGGACAGCGGGCCGAGCGCTGCTGCGCTGGCCGACGATCCCACGATCAAGAGCCTGACCTCAAAGATCGCCGCCAATCCTGATGACGTGAACGCGCTGTACCGGCGTGGCCAGGTCTATGCCAGCAAGGGCGCCTACAACCTTGCCATCAAGGATTTCGACGACACGCTCCGGATCAACACCAAGGATGTCGAGGCGCTGAACAACCGCTGCTGGACCCGCACCGTGGTCGGCGACCTCCAGGGCGCGCTGAAGGATTGCAACGAGGCGTTGCGGCTGCGGCCCAACTTCGTCGACGCGCTGGACAGCCGCGGGCTCGTCAACCTCAAATCGGGCGCGGTCAAGAATGCCATCGCCGATTTCGATGCGGCCCTGAGGATCAACCCGCGCCTGACTTCCTCGCTCTACGGACGCGGCCTCGCCAAGCAGCGCAATGGCTCCGCCCAGGAAGGCGCGCTTGATATCGCCAATGCAAAGGCAATGGATCCGAACATCGTTCAGGAGTTCGCAAGCTACGGAGTGCGCTAGTATTTTTTTGAATTGAGGCAGGCGGCGCCTCGAACCCCTGGTGGCCCAGGGAAGACTAACGAACGGACGCCGCAGGCGGCCTTCCCCGGGGGGCTCATTGCAGGAATTTGGCAGGAATTTTGGAACCGCGCGAGCTGGCTGCGCAGGAGGGACTGGTTATGAAATCGGCTGCAAAGGGACTTACCGCGATCCTGTCCATCATCGCTCTTGGCGCCGCGCTGTCGCTGCCGGCCTCGCCCGCCTTCGCCGGCGACGACGGCAACAGCAAGAACGTCACCGAGGATGACATCGTCCGCGCGCTGGCGCCGCCGGCCAAGAAGCCCCTGACCCGCGGCCTCTCGATCGCCCCGCAGGCTGATCCCGCGCCGAACGCCGCCGAGAGCAAGCTGATCCAGTCGGTGCGCGGCCGCTCGACGCGTTCGCTGTCCTCGACCGAGCGCGAGGAAATCGCATCGGTCGCCAAGGACAAGCCGAACATCGATCTCGAAATCACTTTCGACTACAACTCCGCCAATATCAGCGCCAAGTCGATGCCATCCGTGCAGGCGCTCGGTCGCGCGCTGACCAGTCCCGACCTGAAGGGCTCCACCTTCGTGGTGGCCGGTCACACCGATGCCGCCGGCGGCGAAACCTACAACCAGGACCTGTCGGAACGCCGCGCGGATGCGATCAAGCGCTACCTCGTCGACAAGTACAGCATCTCCGCCACCGACCTCGTCACCGTCGGCTACGGCAAGAGCAAGCTGAAGAATCCGAGCCAGCCGATGGCGGAGGCCAACCGCCGCGTGCAGGTCGTCAACATGGAAAACAAGACCACCGCATCGAAGTGAGCACGACGTAATCCTTTGAAGTGACAAGTCGTGATGTGGTGTAAAGTCTCGCCTCCAAAGCGCGTCCCGCGGCCTTGCGGGACGCCGCTTTGTTTCAGGGAAACGTTCTCGATGGGCCTCGCGCGGATGGCCGTGAGCCAGGCCAGGATGATCCGGCGATGAACCTCTCCGAATATCTCAAGCCTGCCGGAACGGTGGTGTTCGTCGTCGCGCTCGGCGTCGGCTATTACCTGTTCGAGCATCGCAAGCGCGCCGAGCCGAAGGAAACGCAGAGCGAGGCGCTCGTCATCGTGACGAAATCGACCAATGCCTGCTTCTCCGACCTCGTGCGGGTGACCGGCTTCTTCGTGCCGCGCCGCGAGGCCGTGGTCATCGCCGACCAGGAGGGATCCAAGGTCACCGATCTCTTCGTCACCGAAGGCACCGTCGTTGCCGACAACCAGGAGCTGGCGCGCCTGACCGCGCCGCCGCAGATCCCGGGGCAGCCGCAGAGACCCGGTCCGCAAGGCCCGATCTCGCTGAAGGCACCTGCGCCCGGCCTCATCACTGAAGTCCGCACCATCGTCGGCGCGCCCGCTTCCCCGCAGGCCGGCCCGATGTTCCGCATCGCCGTCAACAACGAGATCGAGCTCGATGCTCAGGTCCCGGCGGTGCACATGCCCAAGCTCAGTTCGGGCGCCACCGTGCGGATCAGCCGCGACGACGCGCCCGATTTGATCGGCCGGGTCCGGCTGGTTGCGCCCGAGATCGACCGCGCCACGCAGCTCGGCCGCGTCCGCATCAGCGTCACCAACAATCCGTCGCTGAAGGTCGGCGTGTTCGCCCGCGCCTCGATCGACGCCAAGCGAAGCTGCGGCGTCTCGATCCCCAAGACCGCGATCGACCATCTCACCATTCAGGTCGTCAAGGGCAACACGATCGAGACGCGCAAGGTGCGGGTCGGGCTGTCGTCCGACAACGCGACGGAAATCCTGGAAGGCCTCGACGTCGGCGAAATCGTCGTGGCCGACGCCGGCTCTTCGCTCCATGACGGCGACCAGATCAAGACCATGTTCGCCGATGAACTCGATCGCACGCGGGTACGCTGATGGCTCTCAATATCTCGGCTTGGTCGATCCGGAATCCGCTGCCGTCGGTCGTCTTCTCGATCATCCTCTTGATTCTCGGCTGGGTGTCTTTCACCAAGCTCGCGGTGACGCGGCTGCCTTCGGCCGACATTCCCGTGATCTCGGTCGTGGTCTCGCAGTTCGGCGCGGCGCCCGCCGAGCTCGAATCGCAGGTGACCAAGACGGTCGAAGACGCCGTCTCCGGCGTCGAGGGCGTGCGGCACATTACCTCACAGATCACCGACGGTGTGTCGGTCACCACCATCCAGTTCGCGCTGGAGACCAATACCGACCGCGCGCTCAACGACGTCAAGGACGCGGTGACGCGTGTGCGCTCGAACCTGCCGCAGAACGTCACCGAGCCGCTGATCCAGCGCGTCGACGTGATCGGCCTGCCGATCGTGACCTATGCCGCGATCTCGCCGGGCAAGACGCCCGAGCAACTCTCTTACTTCGTCGACGACGTGGTCAAGCGCGCGCTGCAAGGTGTCCGCGGCGTCGCCCAGGTCGAGCGCATCGGCGGTGTCGAGCGCGAGATCCTGGTTTCGCTCGACCCGGACCGTTTGCAGGCAATGGGCCTGACCGCGGTCAACGTCAGCCAGAGCCTGCGCGGCACCAATGTCGACGTCGCCGGCGGCCGCGCCGAGATCGGCAAGAACGACCAGGCCATCCGTACGCTCGCGGGCGCCAAGACGCTGAGCGATCTCGCCGGCACCATGATCCCGCTGTTCGGCGGCGGCGAGGTCCGGCTCGACGATCTCGGTACCGTCACTGACACCATCGCCGACCGCCGCACCTTCGCCCGCTTCAACGGCGAGCCGATCGTCGCGCTCGGCATCAAGCGTTCTAAAGGCGCCAGCGACGTGAAGGTGGCCGAGGCTGTGCAGAAGCGCGTCGACGCGCTCAAGGCCGCCTATCCCGACGTCGACCTGAAGGTGATCGACACCTCGGTCGAATACACCAACGGCAATTACCACGCGGCGATCTCCACCCTGTTCGAGGGCGCCATCCTCGCCGTTGTCATCGTGCTGTTGTTTCTGCGGGACCTGCGAGCCACCATCATCGCCGCGATCTCGCTGCCATTGTCGATCTTCCCGGCGTTCTGGGCGATGGACATGCTCGGCTTCTCGCTGAACCTCGTCAGCTTCCTCGCCATCACGCTGTCGACAGGTATTCTGGTCGACGACGCCATCGTCGAGATCGAAAACATCGTCCGGCACATGAACATGGGCAAATCGCCCTACCGTGCCGCCCTGGAAGCTGCCGACGAAATCGGCCTCGCGGTGATCGCGATCTCGCTCACCATCATCGCGATCTTCGCACCGGCGAGCTTCATGTCGGGCATCGCCGGACAGTTCTTCAAGCAGTTCGGCATCACCGTCTCGGTGCAGGTGTTCTTCTCGCTGCTGGCGGCGCGCTTCGTCACGCCGGTGCTGGCCGCCTACTTCCTCAAGCCTGGCACTCACGAAGAACCGCCTCCCGGCCGCGTGCTGCGGTCCTATCACAGGATCGTAGCCTGGTCGGTGAAACACTATTTCATCACGGTGCTGGTCGGCTTCGGCGTCTTCGCCGCCTCGATCTGGAGCATCACGCTGTTGCCGCAGGGTTTTCTGCCGGCGCAGGACAGTTCGCGCTCACTGCTGGCCCTCGAGCTGCCGCCGGGCACCCAGCTTGCCTATACGGAAAAGGTCACCGAGGACATCGTCGCACGCCTGCGCAAACGGCCCGAGGTGAAGAGCATCTTCGTCGACGGCGGGCGCGTTCCACCGGGCACCCAGGAAGTCCGGCGCGCCGCGCTGATCATCAATTACACGCCCAAGGATGCCCGCGACATCACCCAGCGCGAGCTGGAATTCTCAATCAGCCAGGAATTGGAGAACATCCCCGACATCCGCTTCTGGTTCCTCGACGAGAACGGCCTGCGCGCCATCTCCCTGGTCGTAACCGGTGTCGACGCCAACATCGTCAACAATTTCGCGAGCGAGCTCGCGACGCAGATGAAGCGGATTCCCACCATCTCCAACGTGATCTCGGAAACCACGCTGGAGCGGCCCGAGCTGCGCGTCGAGCCGCGCGCCGATCTTGCCGCGCGGCTCGGCGTCTCGACTGAAAGCCTGTCGCAGACCATCCGCGTCGCCACCATCGGCGACGTCGGACCCGCGCTCGCCAAGTTCGACGTCGGCGACCGTCTGGTGCCGATCCGCGTGCAGCTCGAGGATGCCGCGCGCGGCAATCTGAAGACGCTGGAACAGCTGCGCGTGCCGCTCGGCGAGCACGGCGAGAAGGGCGGCGTGCCGCTCTCGGTCATCGCCGACGTCAAGCTCGACCAGGGCCCGACCAGCATCAACCGCTACGATCGCGAGCGGCAGGCGACCGTCGCCGCCGACCTCGTCGGCTCCGCCGCGCTCGGCGACGCCACCAAGAAGATCTATGACCTGCCGGTGATGAAGAGCCGGCCGAAGGGCGTGAAGGTCTCTCCCTCCGGCGACGCCGAAAGCCTCAACGAACTGTCCGACGGCTTCGCCACCGCGATCACGGCAGGCCTGATGATGGTCTACGCCGTGCTGGTGCTGCTGTTCGGCACCTTCCTGCAGCCGATCACCATCCTGTTCTCGCTGCCGCTCTCGATCGGCGGCGCCATCGCGGCTCTGCTCATCACGGGCAAGCAGCTCACCACGCCGGTGTGGATCGGCATTCTGATGCTGATGGGCATCGTCACCAAGAACGCGATCATGCTGGTGGAGTTCGCGATCGAAGCGATCCGCGACGGCAAGCCGCGCGAGGAAGCCATGATCGACGCCGGCATGAAGCGCGCCCGGCCGATCGTGATGACCACGATCGCGATGGCCGCGGGCATGATGCCGAGCGCGCTCGCGGTCGGCGCAGGCGGCGAGTTCCGCTCGCCGATGGCGCTCGCGGTGATCGGCGGCCTGATCTTCTCGACCATCCTGTCGCTGGTGTTCGTGCCCGCGATGTTCATGGTGATGGACGATCTCGGCGCCCTGATCTGGCGCTTCGCCAAGCGGCTGATCGTGCACAGCGAGGACGCCGAGACGGACAATCATCACGGCGCGGCGCCGGCATCAAAAGACGTTGCCCACCGTGCTGCGGAGTAAAATTCCAGGCGAGCGGCTGGAGGGGCGCGTCAACGCAGGGCGCCTTCAAGGCGCTCTGTTACCCCAATAGCTTTCACGCGGATCACGCTCGGCCCTGCGGTCTGCACCGGCAAGCCCTGCATTCGTAGGCTACGTTCGGCTTCGCCCTACTCGTTCCGCGCGATCGCGGTCAGCTTGGTCATGTTCCGCAGCAGGATCCGGCCGCGCTGCAGATCGAGGATCGCTTCCTTGCGCCAGGCCTGGAGCTGGCGGTTGACGCTCTCGCGGGCGGCTCCGACGAAGACGCCGAGCTGCTCCTGCGAGATGTGCACCTCGGAACCGAAATCGGCGGCCAGCGCGCAGAGCCGTCGCGCCAGGCGCACCGGCAGCGGCTGCAGCATGGATTCCTCCATGCGCTCGCTCTGCCAGCGGATGCGCTGGCACAGCAATGCGATGATCTTGATTGCGACCTTCGGCTCGCGTTCGAGGAAGCTGAGGAAATCTTCGCGCCGCAGCACGAACAATTCGCTGGCCTCGCCGGCGGTCGCATCCGCGGTCCGATTCTGGCCGTCCAGCACCGCGACTTCGCCGAACAGGTCGCCCGGGCCCATGAAATTGAGCGTCAGCCGGCTGCCGTCGGAGGCACCTGTCTCGATGCGGACCTGGCCGCGGCGCACGCCGAACAGCGCGTTGCCGGCATCGCCCTTCTGGAACAGCACCTCGCCGTTCCCCAGATGCTGGGTGTGACAGAGATTGGACAGCCGCTGGAGCTCGTCTGCACCGAGATCCGCGAACATCGCGTTCATCTTCAAAATGACCGCAAATTCGGCCTGCTTGCTCATTTCAATGTCCTTGTGAAGTCCTGGTCAGTCATCTTGTCAGACGCTTGGCAAATCGCTTGAAACCATCACGATCAGGATCGCGTAAAACCGCGTCGGGGAAGTGTGTCATAAGTCACATAACTTTGCAGCACCCCCTGACTATTTTTACGCGCTTGGAGCCGCTTCCCGTCCGGGGATAAACTCGGCCGCGAAGGATGGATAGCCGGCGGGATTCGACGCCGATTGTCCGTCAGTGGAAAGTCGAGATGAGAGCAGTAAAATTCGCCGGCGCGGCATTGGCCGCCGCCATCATCGTGATCGCACTCCTGCTGGTGGTCGGAATCCCCTCGGGCTTCCTGACGACGACGATCGCCTCGCGCGTCGAGAGCGCGACCGGCTATCGTCTCTCGATCGACGGCACCACCAAGATCAGCCTGTGGCCGACGCTGAACGTCACCCTGAACGACCTCTCGCTTGCCGATCCCCGGGATCGCAGCGGCATCACGCGGCTGACGGTCGACCGCGTGCAGGCCGACATGTCGCTCTCCAGCGTTTGGTCGGGCCGCCCTGAGATCCGCGAGCTGATCATCACCCATCCGGTGCTCTACCAGCCGCTGCTGCGTGAACGCTTGCCGAATGCGGGGAGCTCGTCGAAACCGCCTGCGCTCGATGTCGACGGGGCATCCATCGACCGCGTCAAGGTCACCGACGGTGAGGTCGCATTCGCGCGCGTGCGCGATCGCGTCGAGGGCCGCATCAGCGCCATCAACGCGGAGGCGACCATCGGCCGCGACCGCAAGGTCGACATCACCGGCACCGCGCGCGTCGGCGACCACCCGACCAAGTTCGACATCAAGGCGACTACGCCTGCGCCGCCGGCCGACCGGCCGACGATCCCGGTGGATTTCGCCATCGACATGCCCGACGTGCTGAAGTCTCAGCTCACCGGTCATGCCGAGATGCGAATGAACGGCGACGTCGTGATGATCAACGGCGTGAATGGCCGGCTCGGCGACGGCGCCTTCAACGGCTGGGCTTCCGTCGACATTGCGAGCAAGCCGCTGGTCAAGCTCGACCTCGACTTCCAGCGGCTGGCTATACCGCTGGCGAAATCGCCGGAGGGCGCAGCCGGGCAGCCCTGGAGCAATGCGCCGATCGACGTCTCCGGGCTCAATTATGTAGATGCGCAAGTGAGGATCTCCGCGAACGAAGCCGTCATCGGCGATGCCCGCATCGCGCCGCTGGCACTCGATGCGAAGCTCGCCGGCGGCGTGCTGAAGGCCGGCACCGCCAATCTCGGCGCCTATGGCGGCCAGGTCTCGGGCGAGGTGATCCTCGATGCGACCACCGGCGCGCCGAGCTTTGCCATGCATTCCGATCTCGTCGGCGTGCGCGCGCTGCCGCTGCTCCAGGGCCTTGCCGAATTCGACCGCATCGACGGCAAGCTGCAGGCCAAGCTCGCTCTGCGCAGCGCCGGCACCAGCCAGCGCGCGCTGATGGCCAACATGCAAGGCACGGCCTTCGTCAATTTCCAGGATGGCGCCATCCGCGGTATCAATGTCGCACAGATGATCCGCTCGCTGACATCGGGCACGCTGTCCGGCTGGCAGGACAACCAGAATGCCGGCCAGGAGCAAAGCACGGATTTGTCGCAGCTTTCGGCCTCGTTCCGCATCGACAAGGGCCAGGCAGTGACGACCGATCTCAATCTGATCGGGCCGCTGGTGCGCGTCACCGGCGCGGGCACCATCGCGCTCGACACCAAGATGATGGGTTTTCGCGTCGAGCCGAAGCTGGTGATGACGACCGAAGGTCAGGGCCGCGCCAATGAGCCGGTCGGCTTCGGCATTCCCGTGATGATCCAGGGCAGCTGGTCGCAGCCTAGGATCTACCCTGACATGGCCGGCATGCTGGACAATCCGGATGCCGCCTATGCCAAGCTGCGCGAGATGGGCAAGGGCCTGTTCGGCCCTGACGGCGCCGGGCTCGGCAACATTCTGGGCAGCCTTGGAAGTAATCTTGGTCTCGGCGGCACGCCTGCGCCCGGCGGCAATGCGGCCGGCAACGCCAATCCGCAAGCCCAGCAGCCGGGGCAGAACAATCTGCTCGGCGGTCCGCTGGGCGAAGCCATCGGCAATTTGCTTCAGCAGGGGCTGTCCAGCGGCGCGGGAAGCAGCACCGGCGCCGCGCCAGGCAGTGGCCGCAGCCGGAGCCTGCCGGCAACGCCGTCCACGCCGACGCCGCAGGCCTCGCCCGCGGCTCCGGCCCTTGAGGACCCGCCGGTCGCGCAGCAGGACAGTCAGCCAATGAACGACGTGCTGCGGCAACTCTTTAACCGGTGATTGGCGGGCTGGGCTCCACGGCAATCCCCTTACATCAGCTTCCCCGCCACCGGCTTCCTCCGAACGGATGAGACTGCGGCAATTCACCGGCCTTCCGCCGGCCCGCCCGTCCACCGGGAGTAACCACGCCGGCCGGTCCCCGGCCCGCGCGGCGGTCCTTTGGCCCAAATTGTGATAGAACGGCCGGGAAGGGCCTGCACGGCCCGTGAGCGCCGGCGTCGATGGCGGCGCGAGAGGATCGGGATGGCAGGAGCGAACGACAAGACACGGTTTCTGCGCGAGGGCCTGTTCGCCAAATACGTCGTCTCCCTCGTCGGCCTCGTCGTGTTCGTCCTCGCCGTCAACGGCGCGATGGAGACCTGGATCTCCTACCGCGCCACCAAGACACAGCTGACCGACGGGCTGGAGGACAAGGCACAAGCAGCCGCCCGGCGGATCGAGCAGTCGATCTCGGAGCTCGATCGCCAGATCAGCTGGGTGACGCGGGCGAGCCAGGACACCCTCGAAAAGCGCCGCGCCGACTACGCGTCGCTGCTGCACCAGGTCTCGGTCGTCAACCAGCTGTTCCAGCTCAACGGCGAAGGCCGCGAGGTGCTGCGCGTCTCGCGCCAGTCGACCACGACCGGCAGCAATGCCGACCTCTCCCGCGACATGCGCTTCACCGACACCGTCGCCCGCGGCGTCAGCTATGCGCCGGCCTGGTTCGCCGACCGGACGCCGTTCATGTCGATCTCGGTGGCGCATTCCGGCTTCAATGCCGGCGTCACCGTGGCCGAGATCGATCTCAGCTTTCTCTCCGACTTCCTGTCCGACGCGCAAGTAGGCAAGGCCGCCTTTGCCTATGTCGTCGACCCCCGCGGCCGCGTGCTGGCGACGTCGTCGAAAGGGCCGGATGTCGGCAAGGATTTGTCGAAGCTGCCGCAGGTGGCGGCCGCGATCGCACCTGGCCATGAGGCGGACAGCTCGGGCACCGACTTCAACGGCCATGCGGTGATGAGCGCCGCGAGCACGGTGCCGAAGCTCGGCTGGAGCGTGTTGTTCGAGCAGCCGACCACGCAGGCCCTGACGCCGATCCGCGACCAGCTGGTGCGCATCGCGCTCTTGATCGGCATGGGCCTGATGGTCGCGATCCTCGCCGGCACGCTGCTCGCCCGCCGCATGATCATTCCGATCACGGCGCTGCGCGACGGCGCCTACAGGCTCGGCGAGGGCGATTTCAATCACCGCATCGAAGTGCGCACCTCGGACGAGCTGGAGGATCTCGCCGGTCAGTTCAACCGCATGGCCGGCCAGATCCAGGAGACCTATTCGGACCTGGAGACTAAGGTCGAGGAGCGCACGCGCGATCTGGCGCAGTCGATCAACGAGCTGAAGGTGCTGGAGGAGGTCGGTCGCGCCGTCGCCTCCTCGCTCGATCTCAACGCCGTGCTGCCGACGATCGCCGCGCGCGCGATCGAGATCACCCATGCCGATGCGGTGCTGATCTACGGCTTCGATGCCGAGACGCACCGCTTCAACCTGGTCGAGGCCAACGGCATCGACAAATCCCCCGACGGCGCCCATGTCACCATCGACGAAGGCGAGAACATCCTGAGCGATGCCGCCGAAAGCGGCGAGCCGATCGCGATTTCCGAACTCGGCGCGGCCGCCGAGCAGCCGCTGCGGGAGGTCGCCATCGCGGCCGGCTTCCATTCGGTGCTGGTGGTGCCGCTGGTCGACCAGCAGGGCACGCTCGGCTCGCTGGTGGTGTTGCGCCGCCCGGGCGGCGAGTTCGCCGCCAGCATCATCGGCCTGATGCGCACCTTCGCCAACCAGGCCGTGCTGGCGATGCGCAATGCGCGGCTGTTCACCGAGGTCGACCACAAGAGCCACGCCCTGGAGACGGCGAACGAGACCGTGCGCGCCCAGGCCGACAAGCTGCGCGAGCAGACCGAGCAATTGAAGAACTGGAACAAGTCGCTGGAGGAGCGCGTCAAGACCCAACTCGGCGAGATCGAGCGCATCCGCAAGCTGGAGCGTTTCCTGGCGCCACAGGTGGCGCAGCTGATCGCCTCCTCCGACAGCCCAGAGGGGCTGCTCACCAGCCAGCGCCGCGAGGTGACCGTGGTGTTCTGCGACCTCCGCGGCTTCACCGCGTTCACGGAGGCGACCGAGCCGGAAGAGGCGATGAACGTGCTGCGCGAATATCACGCCGCGCTCGGCAAGCTGATCTTCAAATATGAAGGCACGCTCGACAAATATGCCGGCGACGGCGTGATGATCTTGTTCAACGCGCCGATCCAGTTCGAGGACCACACCAAGCGCGCCGTGAAGATGGCGGCGGAGATGCGCGACACGATCGGCCCGCTGACCGAGCGCTGGCGCAACCGCGGGCACAGCCTCGGCTTCGGCATCGGCATCGCGGTCGGCTATGCCACGCTCGGCCAGGTCGGCTTCGAGCAGCGGCTGGAATATGCCGCGATCGGCAGCGTCACCAACCTCGCCTCGCGCCTGTGCGGCGAAGCCAAGCCCAACCAGATCGTGGTCAGCCGCCGCGTCTACGGCATCGTCGAGCCCTGGGTAGAAGCGCGCGCCCTCGACGATCTCCAGCTCAAGGGTTTTAATCACCCGGTGCTCGCGATGGAGATTTTGAACTGGCGCGAGGAAGTCGAGAACGTGGTGGATGCTTCAGTGGTGCGGCGAAGGGGGTAGCTTCCTCGCCTGTCCCAAGTGGTGAGGCATTGCTCTTATAGTTCACTGACAGCGTTTCGCGATCCCGCGACGGGTTGCGCCCGGGTTTTGCTTGATCTCGGCACCCTTCGAAGTGGAAGGGCGCAGGGAAGACCGGGCACCGGCTGGCACCCGCAAGACCCCTGTGCATGAGTGCGTGATAGTCGCTCACAGGGGAGAAACAGGTGCGGCCGAATGCCCGGCCTTCCCTGCGCAGTGGTTGAAACGGCTTATGTCGCGCTCTCGCCGGTGAGACGATCCCTTTGCCACCGTCGCCTTGCAGCTTTCGAGGGATGCGCAGGTCCGGTCGGACCAGCGCACCGCTGCAAGACTTGACGCCGGATATTCGGGCGTCACGACCACACGATTTTGCCGTACGCAGGCAGCACCGTCGTACACGCGCCCGCTGATCGCTCACGGGGACAACCCGCCCTGCGACCGCATCTGGCACCAACGCCGCCCGCGTCCACCGCCCCTCACCCCACGAACCCTGACGATCGCGATCCGTCCCTTACCATGGGATGAGTTGGGAGGGAGCATAGGGTGTTTCGTTTTTCTAGTAAAGAGAATTTTGGATTATTCGAATACGAAATTGGATATCGAGCTTTCTTGGAATTTCAAAACAACCCCATGCACAGTAGACGTGAGTTGCCGGATCAATGGGTTATGAGAGACAGTCGAGGACCCACCTCCCCGGGGTCGTCCCGGCGAACGCCGGGACCCATACCGCGTGATCTATCGGTTGCGGGACGTAGAAGGACCGAACACCTCATCTTCGCCAAACTTCTCCCTGTGGTTATGGGTCCCGGCGTTCGCCGGGACGGCAGGGGAGAATGAGGCGACGGCGTTGCCAAAATCCCTCCCCCGAACCACATCCCTGCTCCCCGCAACTAACCCTCGCCTCAACGGCGAGGCGATTCCAATGGAGACCACCTGTGACGCTCGCCTTGCCTTCGCGTGCTTATGATCTGCAGATGCTGGACCGTCCCGCCGATCGCGCGCGCGACCAGGGTTGGGTCTATGGCCTGCCGCCGGGCATCAGCAGCGAGCAATGGCCGCTCGATCCCGTCACCGGCTATCCCCTGATGCACGGTTTCACGCTGCTGCTGCCGGAGGACTACCGCGTCCATGGCGAGGACATCGTTGCAGTGTCGTTCTTTGCCACCGCGCCCGACCACAATGACGGCGGCGCGCCCGACGATCCTGAAATCCGCGAGGCCGTGCAGGCGCGCGCCTCGCATCCGCGCCTGTCCCGGATGACCGACATTCTCGACTACGAATATGCTGCGCTGCTGCTGACGAAGGCGGAATATGACGGCCCGTTCGCGACACCGCCCGCACCGCTTGCGCTGGCGACGGCCGACCGGCCGCGCTGGCTCGATGTCGGCGGCGCCAGCGCCTTCTTCGAGACGGCCGCGCCCTTCGAAGATGTTCGCCGGCCCTCCGCGTGCCGAACTGGCCGAGAACCTCGCGATCGCGTTGATGCCGCGTGCTGATGATCCCAACGCCGGCAAGGCCCCGCAGGACCCGCACATCCCGCGCAACCCGCCGACCGGCTATCAGTCCTATTACTACTTTGCCGACAATATCCCGACCGCCGACAATTACCGCCTGCACGATTGGTGCAAGGACCACGCCCGCATCCATCTCGGCGGCACCATGCGGCCATGCCAAGCGGTGCCGGAGATGAGCCCGTTCTACATCGAGTTCGAGGAATATTTCGGCGGCTACAATTTCGGCAGCGGCAACGCGCAGCTCGACTTCAGAGACATGAAGTTCGACTGGGCGTGCGACTGATCACGCCCCCCGCTTCGGCCCGATCGCTTCGAAGCCGGCCTTCTGCTCGTCGCTCAGATCGGCCTCGAAATCGTCGAGCGCATCGATGACGCCGTTCACGGCTTGCAGCATTGTCCGCAGCCGCGCCTTTGCGGCGGAGAGGCGCGCCTGCGGAGTCGCGGCGGCTTCCGCCGGGCAGGCGCTGAGCGTCTGCATCGTGCGCAGGGTGGTGTCCTGGAGCACCTCGAAGCGGGCGCGGGCGGTCTCGTCGAGGCGGAGCGTGGTGGCGATATCGCCTGCCGGCCATTGCTGCTGCACGAGCTGCTCATACTGACGCTGCAGCTTTTCGTCATAGCGGGGATCGCTGTTGGCATCGCAGGCGTTTGAGGCCTGCGCATCCTTGCTCGTATCCTTGCTCGTATCCTTGCGCTGCATGGCCGCGAGCGCGGCGCGGCGGTCCTTGGAGAGCGCCTCGAGCTTGGCCTTCTGGCCGTCGTCGAGGAGACCTGTGAACTTCGACAGCGGCGCCGCGATGGCGTCGGTTGCCTTGATCATGGCCTCGATGCGCGCCTGCATCAGGCCGAGGCGCTCCGAGGCCGTGGCGGGCGCCTGCGCCGGGCAGGCGGCGCGGATGGTGTCGCGCGCATTGGTCCAGGCGGTTGCGAGCTCGTCGAGCGCCACGCGCTGCAATTCGTTCGGCTGCAGGGCGGCGGCGATGCGGTCGACCGGCAGGCCGCCGGTGTCGCTGGCCTCGCACAGGGTCTCCGCAGTCGGGACTCTTCGTCCGCGCCGGCCTTGCGGTGCGGTGTAGGCCGCGAGCTCGGTCGCCGCATAGGGCGTGAAGATCGCGGCATAGATGTCGCCATAGCCGTAAAGCGAGAGACTGGTCGCATCGCCGAAGACCACGGCATTGGTGAGATCGTCATGCGCGAACGGCCAGAACACCGGGCCGACCCAGCCGTAGCTGCCATCGGGATGGCGCCACCAGCCCTGCGGTCGGCGGCCGCCCTGCCAGCCCGACAACGCCGCTTGCGCCGTGAGCGCCGCACGCAGGACGTAAGGATTGGACTGTTGTCCGCGCTCGGCCCCGCGCGGATCTTGACGTGGATCTTGCGACCTCAACGCGGCGGAGCGGTATCGGCCGCCCCGCACCGCCATGCGGGAATGGCGCAAGCGCGACACGCCGATCATGTGGCCGACGGCGAAGCGTGCGACGCCAAGCGGACCGCCGCGCAACCCGAACTGCGCCTCGGCCTTACCGGGCAGCAGCACGGCCGCAATCATGATGGTCGCGCCCGCCAGCGCCAGTCCGATGCGTCCTGACAACACCGCTGACCTGACCAATTCGGCCTCCTCCCGGCTGCCCAAGCGCGCACTGCGTCGCATCGAGATGACGCGCCGGGGAACCAAATGTTCCGGAGGGACACAGGGCAAAGCGTCGCGGGGAGATGACTTACCTATCCCGGCGCCTGCGCAGACGCGCTTTGGCTACGGCCTGAGCGCGCGCCTCGAAACGCCTCTCACTCCGCTTTTTGCGGCATCACAAACGTCTGGCCGGGATAGATCAGATTGGGATTGTGGATCTTGTCGCGGTTGGCCTTGAAGATCACGGCGTAGCGGGCGCCGTCGCCATAAGCGAGCCGGCTGAGCGCCCACAGGCTGTCGCCGCGGGAGATCACCCGGCTGCCGGTCTCCGCCGGCGCGGCGCTGAGGCCGTCCGCCGGCGAGGCCGATGCAACGGTCGTCGCCGCCGGCGCCCGCGCCATGACGCGGGGCTTCGGCGCGCCGACCAGCCTCGGCCGGGCCGCCGACCTGTCGGCTGTTGAGGCCAGATGCGGCGCGGCCGACTGCAAGGAAGCCACGACATCCGATTTGTCGTCCGGCTTCTCGGCCTGCTTCACGTCTTGCCTGGCGGCCGGCACCGGACGCGCGGGCGGCGGCGCCGCCTCGGCGATGGTCACCGGCATGGTCCGGCTGGACTGCGTGACCGTGCCATCCGGCGCCCTGGCGCGGAGCGTCAATTCATAGGAGCCGGCGGGAAGCTGCGGCGGGGTCATGACGAACTGGCCCGAGGCGTCGGCGACCACCGTATCGAGCGGCTTGCCGTCGCGCAGCAGCTCGACCTTCGCACCCGGCGCGGCCTGGCCCGCAATCACCGCGGCCTCGCCGTGATCGTCGACGCGGGCGACGTCGAAACGGGGGCCGGTGTCGGCGACCGCCGGCGGCGGCTTGACCGGTGCAAGGTCGGCGAGCGCGGCCGTGACCTGCTTCTGGGTCTCGGCCAGCCCGGCCACCTTCGGCTCAGGGGCCGCCGCGGGTGCTGGCGCAGGCGGCGTGGCGGCGGCAAGCTTTGGCTGTTCCGGTTTCGGCTCGGGCTTGAGTTCGGCCTTGAGTTCGGCCTTGGCCTCGACCTTTGCTTCGACCTTGGGTTCCGGCTTGGCGGCGACGGCGGTCTTGGTCCCGTCCGGCAGCAGGCGGCGCAGCTCGGTCGGGCCGATCACCAGCACGGTGCCGACCAGCGCGAGCAGGCAGAAGGCAATGAAGGCCTTGGATGCGGTCATCATCGGAAAAGAACCTTGGATGGCAAATCAGCCGAGGGGCCAAGGTGCGCCGAATTGGCTGCGGCAGCAAGACGTTCGATGGGATGAGACCGCCGTCCCGGCACTCAGGGATGAACCGGCGCCACCCCGCCGGCGTCAAATCACGCGAGACCGCATCGCGGCATTTTTTGAGGAATTTTCCCGTGACCACATTTTGCCGTTCCGCCCCAAGTCTGGCGCTCGGTCTGGCCCTCGGGCTGGCGCTTGCCCTGACGCTCGCCGCCTCCCCCGCGCTCGCAGTCTCCGGCCCGCCGCCGGGCTTCGTTCTCTCCGACAATGCCGAGTTCGCCTTCACCTCGCCCGACAAGGCCACTGGGATCGAGCAGTACAAAAAGGACAGCGGGGATTTCGAGATGAAATGGCAGGCCTGGGCACGGCACGGCGGGCAGATGACGGAGCTGAAGCCTGAGCAGGGCTATCCGGCCGGCTTCCGCTTCACCAGCGACTCGCAATGGCTGGTGCGCATGCAGAAGACCGGCTCGGGCGAGCAGGACCTTTTTCTCTACCATGTCGAGAACGGCGCCTTCGTCAGCGCGACGAAGCAGTCACTCAGTGATCTCGCCTGGGCCTATTTCCACAGCCGTCCCGACACGAAGAAGATGAAGCTCGACTACCATATCTCGGCCAATCTGATGAAGGGCGCCGAGACTGCCTATCGCTGGCTCGGCGTCGACTGGCCCGACAACCGCTACCTGCTGATCTCGCTGTCAGGCGAAATGGACAAGCATCCGAAGAACGTCGCCGTGAAGGGGCTCGCCGACTGGAAATGCCGCTATGACCTCAAGACCGGCAAGTTCGATGTCCCCAAGATGTTCGCCAAGGGCAACGTGGAAGCGCTGAACTGGGAGATCAAGCGGTGAGCGCACCGCAATCGCCGCGCGCGATGGAACCAACCCTCTGATTCCGTTCCGATTCATAGTTCCCTAACCTTCGCTGGTAACGGGGTCTTGTCGGTTTTGCTGCACCTTGCATCCCACGGGAGGGCTGCATGGGCACATCGATCCGATGGACCGCGCGCATGCGCGCGCTGCTCCGCCGTTGGCGGGGAGCGCCACTGACATGGCTGATCGTCGGCGGCTTCGTGCTGATGGCCGCGACCGCAATCGGCACCGCGCTCACGGTCGACCGTTTCCGGCAGAATGCGATCGAGAGCGGCCGCGACAGTCTTGAAAACGCCGTGCGCCTGCTGGCCCGGCATTTCGACCGCGAGTTCGAGGATTTCGCGGTGCTGCAGAAGAGCATCGTCACCGAGCTCGAGAGCCGCGGCATCGAATCCGCCGACGTCTTCCGCAGCGAGATGGGCACACTCGCCATGCACGAGGTGCTGCGTGCGAAAGCCAGCGGCTGGTCCGACGTTGCCGGTGCCAACGTGTTCGATGCCAGGGGCGTGCTGATCAACTCGTCGCGGCGCTGGCCGGTCGCAGACGTCTCGGTCGCGGACCGCGGCTACTTTAACCGCCTCAAGAACGATCCAACCGCGCAGGAGGACGTGGAGGTGGTGAACGGCCGGATCGGCAACGGACCGGCGATCGTGTTCGCGCGGCGCGTGTCCGGCCCGCATGGCGAATTCCTCGGGCTGGTCTCGCGCGCGATCGCGCCCGAGCAGCTCGAATCCTTCTTCGCCTCGACCGGGCTCGGCGAGGAATCCTCGATCGCGATGCACCACCAGAACGGTCAATTGCTGGCGCGCGTTCCGCGTGTCGATGCGATGATCGGGCAGAACTTTCGCAAGGGCACGCCGGAGCAGATGGCGGTGTTCGATCGCACCTTCGTCTCGATGCAGATCGCGAGCCCGATCGACGGCAAGGACCGCATCGTCGCCTCGCGCCTGCTCGCCGGCGAGCCGCTGGTCGTGGTCGCGACCAAGTCGCTGGATGCGACGCTTGCGACCTGGCACACGCAGACGAAATTCTTCGTCACCGTCGCCGTGCTGTCGATCGGCCTCCTGGTGCTCACGCTGTTCCTGATCTTCCGCCAGGTCACGAACCGGCTCTCGCTGGAGAAGCAGCGGCTCGACACCGCGATGAACACGATGACGCAGGGGCTCCTGATGTTCGATCAGGACGAGCGGCTGATCGTCTGCAACCGGCGCTACATCGAGATGTACAGCTTGTCCCCTGAAGTGGTGAAGCCCGGCGCCACTTTCCGAGACGTGATCCGGCACCGCCATGACACCGGCTCGTTCCACGGCGACGTCGAGACCTATTGCGACGACATTCTGAGCCATATCGGGCGCACCCAGAGCACCATCGTGGAGACCGCGGACGGCCGCCTGATCGAGATCAAGAACCAGCCCGGCGCTGCCGGCGGCTGGCTCGCGACCCATGACGACGTCACCGCGCGCATCCGCGCCGACGAGCGCATCGCGCATATGGCGCATTACGACGCGCTGACCGACCTGCCCAACCGCGTACTGCTGCGCGGGCATCTGGAGCGGCGCGTGGCGGAGCTCAGCCAGGGCAAGTCGTTCGCCATCCTCTATATCGACGTCGACGAGTTCAAGGGCGTCAACGATTCACTCGGACACGAGGTTGGCGACGAATTGCTGCGGCAGGTGGCGAACCGCCTGCGCGCCTGCGTCAGCGGCAACGACCTCGTCGCGCGGCTGGGCGGCGACGAGTTTGCCATCGTCAAGGCTGAGACCTCCGATCCGGCCGAGCTGTCGGCGCTGGCGGAAGATATCCTCAAGGCGCTGCGCGCGCCGGTGGATTGCAAGGGCCAGGACATCCCGACCGATGCCAGCATCGGCATCGCGATCGCGCCCGACCACGGCGACAATCTCGACGACCTGCTCAAGCGCGCCGATCTTGCGATGTACGCGGCGAAGTCGGAGGGACGCCGCACCTTCCGCATCTTCGCGCCGGAATACGACGCCAAGGCGCGGCTGCGCCGTCAGCTCGAGCTCGATCTGCGTCAGGCGCTGGCTCGCGGCGAGTTCGAGGTGCACTACCAGCCGCTGGTCGATCTCGCGGCCAATGTCGTGACCGGCTGCGAAGCGCTGCTGCGCTGGCGCCATCCCGAGCGCGGCATGGTCTCGCCGGCGGACTTCATTCCCGTGGCGGAAGACACCGGACTGATCGGCGAGATCGGCGAATGGGTGCTGAAGCAGGCCTGCCGCGAGGCCGCCTCCTGGCCCGGCCAGATTCACATCGCCGTCAACGTCTCACCGGTGCAGTTCCGCTCGCGGACGCTGGCGCTGAAGGTCGCGGCCGCGCTCGCGGAGTCCGGACTTGCATCAGGCCGGCTCGAGCTCGAGATCACCGAGACCGTGCTGATCCGCGACGACGAGGAGGCGCTGACGATCTTGCAGCAGCTACGCGAGCTCGGCGTGCGCATCGCGCTCGACGATTTCGGCACCGGCTATTCCTCGCTGAGCTATCTGCACCGCTTCCCGTTCGACAAGATCAAGATCGACCGCAGCTTCATCAGCGACATCGGTCAATCCGAAGATTCCTCCCCGATCGTGCAGGCCGTGGTGCACATGGCCGCGGCGCGCCACATGGCGACGACCGCCGAAGGCGTCGAGACTGAAGCCCAGCGCGAGGTGCTGCGCCAACTCGGCTGCAGCCAGATGCAAGGCTGGCTGTTCAGCCCGGCCGTGCCGGCGGCGAAGCTGAAGCAGCTGCTGGCGTCGCAGGCGGTTGCGGCTTAGCGCGGCGCTCCCTCGTCGGAGAGATGTCCGCGCCCCAAGGAAGCGGACGTCGGGGCCGACGTTGCGTTCTTCTGCCTTGAGCCAAAGGCTGAAGGCCGGCGTTCCGCGTGATAGCGTCAGCGACGGGCTAAACGCAGACGTCGCCAGTAGTCGCGACAGTTAACGCCATTCGATTCCGTATGCATCAATCGGCTGCTGAAAGCCTTTGAGATGGTGGGCACCCAAGCTTGACACTTGCACGCGATCCCGGATGCAATCCTGTACAGCCTTTGACACGAGAATGGCATCCGGTTCGGCCAACTGACACAAACGAGCGGCCAGTTGAACGGCCGCACCGAAAAGGTCGTTGCTGTCAGCAATCGGTTCACCGACATCGATGCCAATTCGCACCTGAAGCTTCTCCTTGCTCGCCAGATTGAAGGCTTCAAATGCGCGCTGGATGGCCCGGGCGCATTGCACGGAGGCAGAGGCGTCGGCAAAGGATGCCATGATACCATCGCCGGTGTGCTTCACCACATGCCCGCCCTCGTCCTTCAAGGCCCGGCGCACCAGCGCGTCATGAGCCCGAACCATCTCCACTGAACGGGCATCGCCAAGACGCTCCGTCATGCTGGTAGAGCCAACGATGTCGGTGAACATGATAGCTCGCAGCGCCGAATCGAATTTGACATCCTCTGCCGCGCTGCTCGGTGCCGGGTCGGACACCCTCCCCAGAAACGCCTGGACCGCCGAGAGGTCCACTTCGATGACATCTTTCGCTACGTCGCCGTGAGCTTCGTCATGAACCCTCATCGCCGTTCGGATATCCGGCGCGTCAATGAGACAGAAGCCCGTACCGCGCGATTCATCAAACCAGTACGTTAGAAAACGAACGCCGTATCGATCTTGTACTTCCAAATCTTTGCGATGCGCCTCGGCGATATCGGCAGCGGTCAGCCCCGAGAGATCGTGCCGGTCAAGGAAAATTGGCATTGGCGGCACCTTATCTAATTCTTCGAAATATGGCCTGAAGTCTGCACCAAGCTCGGAGTTCCCGAAAGTGCCAACCCCTGCGTCCTGATGTCAGCTTCGGGTCACTTGCGGACTTTTGACCAAGCATCGATGGACGTCAGCTAGGGGGCCAGTAGCCGACTCATTCGCTACTTGAAGGCCCGCTTGACCAAGGCATCAGTGAGCGATCCTCGCGTATATTCTCCTCTTGATGCCAAGCCGAGAGTTCTGCAGACTCCAGGCTGTTTCAGGCCATTCTTACTCAACCGGTTTGATATGAAGACTATTCTGACGCTGTTTTTCGTGTCGGTTAGCTCGGGTGCGCTTGCCGCCACTCCCACGGCCGGAACGGGACCGTGTACTCGGTACACGCCTGTTGGTGTCTACTGCTTCTGTAGTCACGGCGTGTACCGTGGGTCATATTCGCCGGGCTGGATTCCCGATCCGATGGCACAACGACACTACACGAGGCCCGGCTGGCATGTGTCCGCCACTAAGGGCATGCACGGCGGCGGCAAACTCTGCATGCGAGATCGCCTACCTACAACAGAAGAAAGAGAACAGGCCCGCGCGCGCTAGATGGCCTGCTCGGCTCACCTCCCGCAAGCGGACGTCGCGACCGAGAGGGACGGGCACGCCGGCCGACGGGCATTGGCCGACATTGCGTCACGCGCATCGCCGACGACTTCTGGCGCGGGCTCAGAGCTTCTGTTTTGCCGCGGTGATCTCGACGAATTCCGCGTCGGGATGGCCGACGATGGTGGCGACCATGATGCCGCTGATGATCAGCGACCAGGCGGTGTTCCAATAAATCCAAAACACGAGCCAGCCTCCGTTTTGATCTCTCACGCCCGCGGGACCGGGGTAACGGCACAGCGACGCTGCCGTTCCCAACGCGCGGCGCGGCACTACCATGCCGCGAGGCGCTATTTTGATTTGGTCGGCGGCGAGGCGTGATCGGTTTGACCGGTGTGGCGCTTTGCCACGACGTCCTCATCGTGTTCGCCTTGGTGCGGGCGCGGCGGCGACTTGGGCTGGCCGGCTTGACCGCCATGCTTGCCGCCCATGTCGGGCTTACCTTCGAGATCGTTTTCACGAGGCATGCCGGTTCAATGCGCTGGCGCGGCATTGGTTCGCCTTGCGCCAGCCGTTTTCGCCTGTGAACGAGTTCATAGGATTGCCGCGGTTTGCAGTGCACGATTCCGGTGCCCGCGACTTCATGACAGCAACGGATTCGACCAGATGCGGAAACGACTCATCGCCTGGACCATCCTGACCTCCGCTCTGGTTGCGGTCGCCGTCTGGACTGTGCTCGGACCACCCGCGCATCCGTCCAGTCCGCATCTGCCCTCCCGGACCGCGGCGATGCGGTAGCCCCTCTCCGGCGACCGATGCAATTTCGGCATCGATCAATCCCAACTGGAATTTGGTGCGGCGGCGCGCCGCCCGCTATCCTCGCGGGCAAAACGACAAGGCCGCGGCCGGCCCTCAGGAGGAGCCCATGTTGAGACCGACCCGACGCATCGCATCCAAAGCGCCACGCGCTGCGATCGCCACCACCCTCACCTTCCTCGCCCTCGTTTCTGGAGTCCACGCCGGCATGGCCGAGACCTTCGCCTATGTCGGCAACGCCGACAGCAACGACATCAGTGTGTTCAAGATGACCGAGAGCGGCGAGATGACGCCCGTGCAGACGGCCGCCTTCAAGGGCGTCGACAAGCCCGGCTCCTCGACGCCGCTCGCGATCACGCCCGACCACCGCGTGCTGATTGCCGGTGTCCGCTCGCAGCCATTCCAGGCGGTCAGCTTTGCGATCGATCCCAAGACGGGCCAGCTCAGTCCTATCGGCAACGGACCGCTCGCCGACAGCATGGCGAACATCGCCGTCGACCGCAGCGGAAAATTCCTGTTCAGCGCCTCCTATGGCGGCAACAAGGTCGCGCTGAATCCGCTTGCCGCAAACGGCGTCGCCGGCGAGCCGAAGCAGGTGATCCCGACCGGGCTGAACGCGCACGCCTTCCTGCCCTCGCCCGATAACCGCTTCGCGTTCGCGACCAATCTCGGCTCCGACCAGGTGCTGGGCTTCGCGTTCGATGCCACGGCCGGCACGCTGACGCCGAACGATCCGCCCGCCCACAAGGTGCCGGAGAAATCCGGGCCGCGGCACTTCGTATTCCATCCCAATGGCAAGTTCGTCTATCTGATCCACGAGCTGAACGGCGACGTCGCGGCGTTCACCTATGAGGCCAGGAGCGGCGCATGGGACGAGATCCAGCGCACCACCGCGCTGCCCGAGGGCTTCAACGGAAAACCCTGGGCCGCCGACATCCACATCACCCCGGACGGCCGTTTCCTCTACGCCTCCGAGCGCACCACCAACACGCTCACCGCCTACAAGGTCGATGCGGCCAGCGGCAAGCTGACCACGATCGGCAGCGTGCCGACCGAGAAGCAGCCGCGCGGCTTCCACATCGATCCGACGGGGCGCTACCTCGCGGCGGTCGGCGAGCTCTCCGACAGCATGACGGTCTATGCGATCGACCAGGGCAGCGGCGCGCTGGCCAGGCTGAAATCCTACCCCACCGGCAAGAAGCCGAACTGGGTGGAGTTCCTGACCCTGCCGTGAGAAGACGGCCGCCGCCGACCTACGTAATCATCCGTAATTTCGGAAGGCGCGCCTTGCCGGCATATCATCGGTGATGGACCGTCATATCGTCTTCAAATGCCCGCAGACCGGCATGAACGTGCAGCATCGGCTCGGCGACGAGCCGGCCGACCGGACGCATGTGTCGGTGTCCTGTCCGGCCTGCACGCGCCTGCATTTGATCGACCGGGCGAGCGGCAAGCTGCTGGGAGAGCGCCGCGGCTGACGGGCCGTTTACGGCCGCGCCGCGACCTGTGCCGTTGACAGATGAGAGGACCGTGATCGACGGCACTTTGGGAGTAGTGCGCCGCCCGGCAGACGCGAACCTGTTCTCCAATCCTGCGACTAATCAAAGACTTGCTGCGTCGGCCCGCGGCGGCGTGGCCTTCCTTTTTGGGGCAACGCTGCCATAGTCCGGACGGCTGCCATCTGCTATCGATTGGAGGCATAGCCCCCGTGGAATTTCCGATGCGTCATTTGCCCCGTGCCGTCGTTCGAAGCCTGTGTCCCGCAGCCGTCGCCGGCATGCTCATCCTCGGTCCCTATCCGGCCCGAGCCGCCGATGACGACGCGCCCAAGGGGCCGGCGGTCACGGTGCTGAAGGTCGCGAAATCCTGCTTCTCCGACATCGTCGAGGCCACCGGCACGATCATCGCGCGGGAGGAAACGTCGGTGCGGCCCGAGCGTCCGGGCCTCAAGGTCACCGACGTGCTGGCCGAAGCCGGCGACACCACCACCGCCGGCCAGGTGCTGGCGCGGCTGGCGCTCCCCGAGGGCGGCACGCTGCAGGTCACCGCGCCGGTGGCGGGCGTGATCGCGACATCGACCGCCCAGATCGGAAATTTTGCCTCGGCCAAGGGCGAGGCCTTGTTCACGATCGTGGCGCGCAGCGAATACGATCTCGTCGGTCTGGTGGCGACCACCGACATGCGCAAGCTCGCGGTCAATCAGCCGGCGACCGTGCGGATCGCAGGCGCCGGCGACATCGACGGCAAGGTGCGCCGCATCGGCCCGACCGTCGAGCCGAACATCCAGCAGGGCATGGTCTATATCGGCATCTCCTCGCAGAAGCGGCTGCTGCTGAAGGCGAGCGGACGCGCGCTGATCAAGACCGGGCAGAGCTGCAACGTCGCGGTGCCGCTGACCGCCGTGCAATATTCATCCGCCGGCACCGTGGTGCAGGTGATCCGCCGCAACCGCGTCGAGACCAAGCGTGTCGAGGTCGGATTGATGTCGGGCGGCAATATCGAGGTCCGTGACGGCCTCAACGACGGCGATGTCGTCGTCGCCCGCGCCGGTGCGCTGCTGCGCGAAGGCGATCCGGTGCGCCCGGTGATGGCCGCGGAAGCGGCGAAGTAGGCAAAGTGGCTCGTGTCCCGGACGCGCTGCAGCGTGCAACGCTGCTGCGCAGAGCCGGGACCCATCTCGTCTCACAGAGCGATAGCCTAAAAAAAAATGGGCCCCGGCTCAGCGTCGCATCATTTCATGATGCGCCGCGTCCGGGGCACGAGACTTCGCAAGATCTAAGAAAAACTAGCCGCCGGCTTCGCCGAAGTGAACGTCCTCGAGCAAGGACGACGACACGGTCGGGACCTGGTCGCCTTCGCTGGCGCGGGAGATGGCGACGCGGGTCTTGTTGAAGACGCTTTCGGCGCTGCCCTTTGCACTGAGGTTGTTCAGGAACTCGCTGACCAGCACGCTGTGCTCGCCCTTGCCGTCGTCGACGACCTTGCCGGGCGAGGCGGAGGAGAGGATCAGCGCGTTGTCGGACGCGCTGATCGGCGCGAGCCCGTGGCTGTACGAGCGGAAGCGACGCTCGTAAGGATTGCGGCGCGAGGCATCGACGACGACGAGCTTGGCCTTGGCGCCCTGCTCCTTCATCATGTCGATCACGCCGTCGATCGAGACGCCCTGGCGGCGGACGTCGCTTTCCTTCCAGATCACGGCATCGACCGGCAGCATGTAGCTCTCGCGTCCGGCCTGCACGCCGTAGCCGCCGAAGAACAGCATGACGACGGTGTCGCGCTTGATCCGGGACTTCAGGCGATTGACGGCGCGGACCATGTCGTCCTTGGTCGCGTCTTCCACCATGTCGACGTCAAAACCGTTCTTGCGCAGGGACGAGGACAGCGCGCGGGCGTCGTTGATCGACTGCGTCAGCGGCGCGCTGGCGTCGGGATAATGTCCATTGCCGATAACGAGCGCGAGGCGCGAGGTCTGGGCGATCGAACCCGTGATCTGGTCGGTCGAGACGGCCTTGGCGGCGTCGATCGCGCGCATGTTGAGAGCAGCATGGGCGCCGATCACGAGCGACACCGTGCCGATGAGGGCCGCGGCCAACGCGATCGTGCGTCGGGAAATGTCGAGCTGCCTAACATTCATCTCGCTTCATTCCTGTCAGTGCCAAAGACCAGCCAAGCGCGCGCACACTGTTTGAGTAGCGCGATAGCGTCTTTAGGTTTGAGGGATTGGCCGGGGATGTGCCCCCGAATTGCGCGCAATTTGCGGCGCCGCACCAAACAAACCCTTAACCGGATATCGCCTCCCCGGCAATAGATTGCCCAAAAATTGAACTAAGTGGCTGAATATGTTCGTTAATTTTCCGGGGTAGATTTGTGCGTTTTTGCCCCTGGCGACCCTTTCCGAGCCTCGATCATGCAGCCTTCGTGCCGGCTTTTTCCGTGACCTTCATCACGTTTGTATTTCCTGCGAATCCGGGTAGCCTTTTCAACGACTTGCAGGGGGTCGCGCGTGGCTGGGAGCGCGCCGGCCGGCCCCCGGCCAAGACCTTGCCAAAGACCCCGCCAAAGTCCCGCGACCAGGTATTTCATGAGCCTTCATTATTTTGCCGGCGCCGCCTGCCGGGCGCTGACCGCCCGGAAGGACGGCCCCTCGCTTTACGATGTGTGCGATCCCGTATTGTCTGTTACGGCCAGTGGCGATCCGCATCTGGCCAAATTCTACAAGACCGCGCTCGGCAATCCCGCGTTGCGGGTGCTGCTGCGACGGGCCGGGCTGCCCGAGCTGCGCGACGAGGCCAGGCTCTCGGCGCTGCGCGAGGCGCTGGCGCGCGCCCGCGACGGGGCGGAGCCCGATTGGGCGGCGGTCGGCCAGCCGGTCGCCGATCTCGTCGACAGCATCGCGCTCGACCATCCCAAGCCGCCGCCGGCGATGTTCACCGGCTCCGCGCCGCCAGAGGCGCAGATCGACGGCGTGATCCGAGACTGCGCGCAGCATCTGCTCGGCTCGTACCGCAAAAACGGCTTTCTGCCGACCTACGCCGCCTTCAACCTGATCGGCGATCCTGATTTCCGCGGCCGCGAGCTGATCATGGCGCTCACGGGCCTCAACGCACGCGGCTACAAGAATTCCTCGCTGCTGTTCAACCTCGCCCGTGTCTTCATCGCGCGCACGCCAGCGCGTGCCGTGGTCAATCCGCCCTGGCGAGGCATCGCGGAGCCGATGTGGGAACCGGTGCAGATCCGCCATCGCTCGGCCTATTACGATGCGTTCTTCATCGAGGCGCTGCTGAGCTATGGCGAGACCGGGCTCGCCTCGGTGGCCGACAAGATTGCGGCCGAGCGCGCCATCGCCGACATGGTGGATTTCTGCGTCAACATCAGCCGCGAGGAGGTCGAAGGCATCGACGGTGCGCGCTTCAACGTCGTCACTGCGCTGGCGCCTCCGCCGCATCCGCGCTTTTCCCGCTACTTCGCGCAGATCAAGCAGGATCTCGGCTTCGGCGTTTACGTGCCGGATTGCGACACCACGGCCTGCTCGATCTCGGCCGCGACGCAGGCCGGCTGCCTTGATGAGATCATCAATCAGCCGCTGCTGGATTTCTACGCCGGCTACCAGGTGCGCGCCGGCGTCAACGAACCGCGCGTGACCGTGCCGCTCAACGACAATATCGACTATGAGGGCGGCGTCGCGACCTGGATCGACAATCTCAAGGGCGAGCGTCCCTACGGCAACGATCTCGATCCGACGCTCAATCTCGACATTCTCGAGGTGAGCTTTCGCAACCTCGCGCGCTGGAAAGTCCTGGAGACGCCGTCGCGGCTCGCCACGGTGCATCGCATCATCGGCTTCCAGAAGCGGTTGGCGGCGAGCGGCGCCTTCGCCAATCCGCGCTCGCACATCTATTATCTGCCCGAGCTCTACAGCGCCTATTTCGGCCGCTGCTATGCGGCGTTCCTGGCGCTGCCGCTGGCGGCGCAGGCCGCGATCGATCCCGCCGGCGATTTCGACTTCATCCGCCATCGCGTGCTGTCCTACGTCAAGGGCGAGCTGATGGCGGCGGAGATGAACGTGTTCGACGCGGCGCTGGCGCTGATCGCGCTCGGCCATCTCGGCGCCGACCCGCGCGCCTTCGCGCCGGCGCTGAACGTGATCGTCGCCGGTCTCGGCGAGGGCGGCCGCCGCGGCCCGTTCCGCGCCTATGAGTGGAACAAGATGAAGACGCCGACGCGGATTTTGGTCGGCGGGCCGGAGGTGACCTCGGCCTTCGTGCTGATGGGGCTGGCGGTGGCGAAGCGGGCGATGACGCGGGGGTGAGGGCACACTGTATCCGTGCCCCGGACGCAGCGCAGCGCCTCTTCGGCGGTGCGCTGCAGAGCCGGGGCCTATGCCTCTGCGAGATGTGTCTGTAAATTTCTGGGTCCCGGCTCTGCGGAGCGGCGTTGCACGCCGCACCGCGTCCGGGACACGAGCCGAGTGACCGTCGATCAATGACGGGAAGTTGAAAGCCTATCTGTTAGGCATACGCTGGCCCGACGGCCAAAAGCCGACCACAATTGCGCGATCTATCGAGATATTCATCACACGCGGAACGGCATGCTGCGAAAGATCCTGATTGCGCTGTCCTTGCTCGCTCTCCCGTCGCTGGCCGAGGCCGCCGACATCACCGGCACCGCAAAAGTCCGCGCCGGCGATGCCGTCGTGATCGGCAACACGCGGATCCGGCTCGGCGGCATCGACGCGCCTGCGGTCGACCAGCTCTGCCTCAACACCAAGAGCGAGCGCTGGACCTGCGGCGTCGCGGCGCGCGACGATCTTGCCAAATATGCCGAGGGCAAGAGCTGGGTCTGCCATACCCGTTCGATCGACCGGCGCGGCCGCACCGTGGCGCGCTGCGAGGTCGGCGGCGAGGACATCCAGAAATGGCTGGTGCGCAGCGGCTGGGCGCTGGCCTACACCCGCATCTCCAAGGACTACGAGCCCGACGAGGCCGCCGCGCGCGAGGCAAAAGCCGGGATGTGGCAGGGCGCCTTCATCGCGCCCTGGGACTGGCGCGTCCGCAACAAGAAGACCGCCATCCTCGGCGCCACCAAGCCGCCCGACGGGGCGCATGCGGTGCTGCTCGCCTCGGCCTCGGGACCGGTGGCGCCTTCCCCGGACTGCACCATCAAGGGCAACGTCAACAGCGCCGGCGAGTGCATCTTTCACCAGCCGACCAGTCGCTGGTACACCCAGATCAAGATGAAGATCAGCAAGGGCACCCGCTGGTTCTGCTCGGTCGAGGAGGCGGAAGCCGCCGGCTGCCGCGAGACCAAGAGATGAGAGCCCCAGACCTGCGTTTTGCGTGCTTTTCTTGGGGGTTCACGGCGCGTAAAACGTGATTCAGCAAACCCACCAGTCCGTTCTCAAGCAATAAGGACCAACAGCAATGACCGTTCGCGCGGGCCGGGAATTTCTGGCCATCCCCGGGCCCACCACGATGCCCGACGAGGTGCTGCGGGCGATGCATCGTCCGGCGATCGACATCTACTCCAAGGAGATGCTCGACCTGACCGAGAGCCTGCTCGGCGACATCTCGAAGCTGTTCTCCACCAAGGGCAGGTCCTACATCTACATCGCCAACGGCCACGGCGCCTGGGAAGCGGCGCTGAGCAACGTGCTGTCGCGCGGCGACAAGGTGCTGGTGCTGGAGAGTGGCCGTTTCGCGATCGGCTGGGGCAATGCGGCAGCGCTGATGGGCGCCGAGGTCGAGGTGCTCAAGGGCGACTGGCGCCGCGCGGTGCGGCCGCAGGAGGTCGAGGAGCGCCTGCGCCGCGACAAGGAGCACACCATCAAGGCCGTCGTCGTCGTCCAGGTCGACACGGCCTCGGGCGTGCAGAACGACATCGAGGCGATCGGCAAGGCGATCAAGGCGAGCGGCCATCCCGCGCTTTACATGGTCGACACCGTCGCTTCGCTCGGCTGCATGCCGTTCGAGATGGACAAATGGGGCATCGACGTTGCGATGTCCGGCTCGCAGAAGGGCCTGATGACGCCCCCCGGCCTCGGCTTCGTCGCCGCCAATGCGCGCGCGCTCGAGGTGCACAAGAAGGCCAATATGTCGACGCCCTATTGGAGCTGGAGCGAGCGCGAGGGCACCGAGAATTATCGCAAATACGCCGGCACCGCGCCGGTGCATCTGTTGTTCGCTTTGCGCAAGGCGATCGACATGCTGCACGAGGAAGGCCTCGAGAACGCCTTCCGCCGCCACAGCCTGCTCGGCGAAGCCGCGCGCCGCGCGGTTGGCGCATGGTCGGAAGGCCAGGTGCTCGGCTTCAACGTGGCGGAGGCCAACGAGCGCTCCAACACCGTGACCACGGTGACCATGAGCAACGGCCATGATCCCGCGGTGCTGCAACGCTATTGCAAGGACAAGTGCGGCGTCGTGCTCGGCACCGGCATCGGCGACCTCTCGGGCCAGGCCTTCCGCATCGCCCATATGGGCCACGTCAACGCGCCGATGCTGCTCGGCACGCTCGGGGTGATCGAGATCGGCCTCAACGCCCTGAAGATTCCGCACGGCAAGGGCGGACTGGAGGCGGCGGTCGCGTATCTCGGTGAAGAGGTGGCGGTGTAGGCGCCACCACAAACTCCACCGTCGTCCCTGCGAACGCAGGGCTTCTTTCTTCCTTCTCCCCTTGTGGGAGAAGGTGGCATAGGTGTGCAGACCGGATAGAGAGGTAACACAGTAGACCGGATGGATGGGTGACAGTTCTCTATCGGCTGGAGGAACAGCCGATGCCTTGGCGAGAGAGCTGTGCAGTGGACCAACGGGTTAGCTTCATTTCGGAACATCGAACCGGCTTGTGGACGATGACGGAGCTTTGCGAGCGCTACGAGATAAGCCGCAAGACCGGTTACAAATGGTTGGAGCGCTACCGGCTGGAAGGACCTGGAGGGCTTGCGGATCGCTCGCATGCCGCGCGTGTGCATGGGCGAGCGAGGCCACAGCACATCGTGGATGCGATTGTGGGGCTGCGGCTTGAGCGGCCGAGTTGGG
>NZ_FMAI01000017.1 GCF_900094605.1 Bradyrhizobium shewense
CGGTCGCCCAGCGCCTCCTCCAGTTCGCGCTCCGAAAGACCGTAGAGCGACTGCAGCAGCACCGCGCGAAACAGCACAAGCACCGGATAGCCTGGACGACCGGGGCTCCCTTCATCCCGCAAATGGCCGATCAGCTTCTCGAACCGGTACCACTTGACCAGGCCAGCCAACCGATCCAGCGCCGCATTGGCGCCGGCGCCCTTCGGCATCAGCGCTTCCACAAAGCTCGGCTGTCCTGTCCGCTTCACCGCCATCGATACCTCCAAGGCTTTGCCCTAGGGAATCACAACTGGCGGATTACGCAACAGGCCCCCTGTGGGAGAGGGTGGCTCGCCGCGACAGCGGCGAGACGGGTGAGGGGTATCTCTCGGCGAACTCGATGGAAATTGCTTTGCGGAGAGATACCCCTCATCCGGCGCTTCGCGCCACCTTCTCCCACAAGGGGAGAAGGGGCAACGTCGCTTGTAGCTACTTCATCTTGCACTTGTCGTGGAAACGATCCTGGTCGTTCTCCACGATGGTCGCGACCGTCTTCAGCGAGAGCTGGCCTTCGGCGTCCTTCACGACGTCCTGGAGATAGAAGCTCTGCACCGGGATGTGGTTCTTGCCGTATTTGAACGCGCCGCGCAGCGATTTGAAGTTGGCCTTCTCCATCTCGGCCTTCATCGCATCCTTCTTGCTGGTGTCGCCCTTCACCGCGACCACCGCGCTGTTGATGAGCTGGGCGGCGTCATAGGATTGCGCGCCGTAATAGGTCGGGCGCAGACCGGTGTACTTCTTGCGATAGTCGGCGACGAAGCGCTTGTTCTGCTCGTTGGGGAGGTCGTTGACCCATTCCTGCGCGCCTGGCACCCCGAGCGCGTTCTCCTTCTGTAGCGGCAGCGACAGCTCGTCCACCGTGAAGGCGGTGTAGAGCGGCATCGTGCTCTTCAGGCCGGCCTGCGCATATTGGTTGAGGAACTGCACGCCGGCTGCGCCCGGATAGAACACGAAGATCGACTCCGCGCCCGAGGCGCGCGCCTTGGAGAGCTCGGCGGAGAAATCGAGCTGGCTCGGCCACACCGTGTATTCCTCGCCCTTGATCTCGCCCTTGAACGTGTTCTTCAGGCCCGCGAGCATGTCCTTGCCGGCCGCGTAGTTCGGCCCGATCAGGAACACGCTCTTGACGCCCTTCTGGTTCATGTAGAGGCCCATAGCCTGCGGCGTCTGGTCGTTCTGCCATGAGGTCGAGAACACGTAAGGCGAGCACAGCTCGCCGGCGAGCTGCGACGGGCCGGCGTTGGCCGAGATCAGGAAGGTCTGCGAGTCGACCGCGGTCTTCAGCGAGGCCAGCAGCACGTTCGACCAGATGTAGCCGACGATGAAATCGACCTTGTCCGACTGCACCAGCTTCTCGGTCTTCTGCTTGCCGACATCGGGCTTCTGCCCGTCATCCTCGTAGATGACCTCGACCGGCTTGCCGTCCATCTTGCGGCCCATGTGATCCAGCGCGAGCTCGAAGGAGTTGCGCATATCGTTGCCGATCACGGCGGTCGGGCCGCTGAAGGTCGAAACGAAACCGATCTTGATGGTGTCGCCGGCGAAAGCCGGGCTCGCCAGCACCAGCGCCGCTGCGCCCGCCAGCCAGAATGCCGTCCTCATAACCACTCCCCTCCTTATTATCGGTCCCGGAAAACGGGGTGATCGCCGCCCCGGGCCTGTCTCTATTGAACGCAAAATCTGTCGCGCCGCCAATGGCTCAGCGGCCGCTGCTGCACCATATTTCGCCCCAATCGGCGATGGCAAGAAATATAATTCTACATACTTCGGCCAAGGCCTGATCCGAGCCTGCGGCGCTTTTTCGCGCCCGATCGATACATCCGGCCTATGCGGCGATTGATGACAGCTATTGGACCGCGGCGTCCAATCCGCACTTAAATGGGGGTGTGGAGCAGCGAGATTCGAGGGCACATCATGACCACGACACCGCATCGCGTCGTCATCGTCGGCGCCGGCTTCGGCGGGCTGGAGACGACCTACCGGCTTGCGGGTGCGCCGGTCGAGATCACGCTGATCGACCGCCGCAACCATCATCTGTTCCAGCCGCTGCTCTACCAGGTCGCGACCGCCTCGCTCGCCACCAGCGAGATCGCCTGGCCGATCCGTCATCTGATGCGCGACCGGCCCGAGGTGACGACGCTGTTCGCGACGGTCAGCGGCGTCGACGCCGCAAGGCGCCGCGTGCTGATCGACGACGGCAGCGAGGTGCCTTACGACACGCTGGTGCTCGCCACCGGCGCGCGCCACGCCTATTTCGGCCACGACGAATGGGAGCAGTTCGCGCCGGGCCTGAAGACGCTGGAGGACGGCACCACGCTGCGCCGCCACATCCTGGTGGCGTTCGAGCGCGCCGAGCGCGAGACCGATCCGGAAAAGCGCGCGGCGCGGCTGACCTTCGTCATCGTCGGCGCCGGCCCCACCGGGGTCGAGCTCGCCGGCACCATCGCCGAGATGGCGCGTCACACCTTGCCCGGCGATTTCCGCAACATCGACACGACCAAGGCCCGCGTGGTGCTGATCGAAGCGGGGCCGCGCGTGCTCGCGGGCTTCGCCGACGATCTCTCAGCCTACGCGCAGGCCTCGCTGGAGAAGATCGGCGTCGAGGTCGTGCTGGGACAGGCCGTCACCGAGATCAATCGCGAGGGCGTGGTGTTCGGCGGCAAGCTGCTCGAGGCAAAGACCCGAATCTGGGCGGCCGGCGTGCGCGCCTCACCCGCCGCAGAATGGCTGGACGCGCCGGCCGATCGTGCTGGCCGCGTGCAGGTCAAGGACGATCTGAGCATCCCTGATCATCCCGAGATCTTTGCGATCGGCGACACCGTCTTGATCAATGCCTGGGAGGGCAAGCCGGTGCCCGGCATCGCACCGGCCGCCAAGCAGCAGGGCCGTCACGTCGCCGAAACGATCAAGGCGCGGCTGCGCGGAGAGCCGACTGGCCCATTCCGCTATAAGCACTCCGGCAGCCTCGCGCAAATCGGCAAGCGGCTTGCGGTGATCGACTTCGGCCGCATCAAGCTGCGCGGCACCATCGCATGGTGGATCTGGGGTATCGCCCACATCTACTTCCTGATCGGCCTGCGCCACCGCCTCAGTGTCGCGCTGAGCTGGCTCTGGATCTACGCGCGGGACCAGCGCGCAGCGCGGCTAATCACGCAAGGAAGCAGTAAGGTGGTGTAGCGTCTTCTTCCCTTCTCCCCTTGTGGGAGAAGGTGGCGCGAAGCGCCGGATGAGGGGTCTCTCTCCGCTCACGAGAGTACCCGCGAGGAGAGAACCCCTCACCCGGCTTCGCTTTGCGAAGCCACCCTCTCCCACAGGGGGAGAGGGTGCAGCGGCGCTCGCCGCGACAGCTACTTCACCAGCTCGCACCCGCCTTCAGCCAGCGGGCGGAACGCCTGGTCCGCCGGAATCGTCGAGACCAGCTTGTAATAATCGTACGGATATTTCGATTCCTCCGGCTTCTTCACCTCGAACAGGTACATCGGATGCACGACGCGGCCGTCCTGACGGATGGTGGTGTCGCCGAACAATTTGTCCTTGCCTCTGAACTTCTTCATCTCGGGCACAGCGTCCTTGGCGTTGTCGCTGCCGGTCGCGGCGACCGCGTTGAGATAAGCGAGCGTCGAGGCATAGACGCCGGCCTGGTTGCCGCTCGGCATCTTGCCGTTCATGCCCGGCCGCGCGGCGAAACGTTTGGCGAACGCGCGGGTGTCATCGTTCATGTCCCAGTAGAAGGCTTCCATGAGCTGGAGGCCCTGCGCGACCTTGATGCCCATGCCGTGAACGTCGTTGATGAAGAGCAGGAAGGCGACAAGCTTCTGTCCGTTCTGCTGGATGCCGAACTCGGCAGCCTGCTTCACGGCGTTGATGGTGTCACCGCCGGCATTGGCAAGGCCGATCACCTGGGCCTTCGACCCCTGCGCTTGCAACAGGAACGAGGCGAAATCGGAAGTGCCGAGCGGATGCTTGGACGAACCCAGCACCTTGCCGCCGTGTCCCTCGATGTATTTCTGCGCCTCAGCCTCGATGCCCTTGCCGAGCGCGTAGTCGACCGTGAGGAAATACCAGTCCTTGCCGCCGCGCGAGATCATCGCGGCCGCCGTGGTGTTGCCGGTGGCCCAGGTGTCGTTGACCCACTGAATGGTGTTGGGCGAGCAGGCCTTGCCGGTGAGATCCGAGCTTGCGGTCGAAGAGGCCAGGAACGTCATGCGGCTGTCGCGCAGCAGCGTGTTGATGGAAAGACCAACCGCTGAGTTCGGCACGTCGACGATGGCATCGACGCCCTCGACGTCGAGCCATTTGCGCGCAATGGCGTTGCCGACATCGGCCTTGTTCTGGTGGTCGGCATAGACGATCTCGACCTTGATGTTCTTGCCGCCGCCGTTGAAATCCTCCGCGGCCATGCGCGCGGCTTCCACCGAGCCCATGCCGTTGGTGTCCTGGAAGATGCCGGAGATGTCGTTGAGCACGCCGACGCGCACGACATTGTCCGAGATCTCGGCGGTCGCCGCGCCGGTCACCAGGCTGGCGGCCAGCGCAAGCGTCCATTTCAGATGTTTCATTCTTCCCTCCCCTGTTTGATGGTTTGCCGCGCCGGACGTTGCCGGCGCGTCGAGACTCAGACCTGCCGTTCCGGCAGCTTCACCACGAGCCCGTCGAGCTCCGGCGTGATCTTGATCTGGCAGGACAACCGGCTGTTGGGCAGCCGCTCGCTCGCAGTGCCGTCGAGCAGCGCGTCCTCGTCGTCAGCCGCGGCGGGAAGCCGCGCGAGCCAGGCATCGTCGACATAGACGTGGCAGGTCGCGCACATGGCGTTGCCGCCGCACTCGGCCAGAATGCCGTCGAGACCGTGTCGGGTCGCGGTCTGCATGGCGCTCTCGCCGTCCGCGGTCTCGACGCGCTCGGACTTGCCATCGGGATGGATGAAAGTGATGGCGGGCATCAAAGCTCCTGGTCAGGCCGGGGTGATCGTGACGGGCAGGCTATCGAGCCCGCGCAACGTGTTGTTGAAGCGGCGCCTCGGCTCGCCCGTGATCTCGATCTTCGCGATGCGCCGGGCCAGCGCCGTCAGCATCACCTCGCCTTCGAGGCGGGCAACGAGCTGGCCGACGCACATGTGGATGCCCGAGCCGAAGCCGACATGACCGGAGGTGCGGCGGGTGATGTCGTAGCTATCAGGCTCGTCCCAGCGTCTGGGATCGCGATTGGCGGCGGCCAGAAACATCAGCACTTTCTCGCCCTCGCCGATCGTCGCGCCTGATAGCTCGACCTCCCGCGTGGTGGTGCGGAAGAAAGTCTGCACCGGACTTTCGAACCGCACGGCCTCCTCGAAGGCGTTGCGCGCCAGCGTCAGATCAGCGCGCAGGCGCTGCCACTGGTCGGGGAAGCGCGCAAGGCAATAGACCGCCGCACCAATGCCGTTGACGGTGGTGTCGAGACCGGCGGACAGCAGCGAGCGCACCAGCAGCGGGGCCTCGGTCGCGGTGATCTCGCCGTCATCGACGCGGGCGTGGATACAGGCACCGAAGCCACCGGGTGCGAGGTTGTCGCGCTGGCATTGCTCGGCGACATAGGCCTGGTGCGGCGCCGAGCGCGCGATCGCCTCCTGGCGCAACTGGTTGGGCGGGCCGAACGCGTTGAACACGACGCTCGCATAGGGGATCAGATGCTCGCGCCCCTCCGCCTTCAAGCCCAGCGCATCCGGAAAGATCGAGAGCGGATAGGCCTCGGCGAGATCGGTGATCGCGTCGAAGCTGCGCTTGTCCAGCAGCGCATCCACCCGCTCCTCCGCCGCGGCCGCAAAGCGATCGCGCACCTGCTTCATCACGGTCGGCGACAGCACCTTTGACAGCACGGCGCGGGTGCGGGTGTGCGCGGGCGGATCGGCCTCAAGGATCAGGCTCGGCGGCCGCCACGGCGTCTCCTTCTTGAAGTCGGACAGGCCGACGCCGCGGCTGGAACAGAAGGTCGCGGGATCGTTCAGCACCGCATGGACCTCGGCATAGCGCGCCACGCCATAGACGTTCCACTTGTCGAGATAGACCACTGGACCGGCCTCCCGCAGCCGCTGATGCGTCGGATACGGGTCGGCGAAAAAATTCATGTCGAAGGGATCGACGTCGAGATGCGGGACGGCCGCAGAGCCTGTCGATGCAGGGGTGCCGGATGCGGTCATGGGAGACCTCTCTCATTTTGATCTTGTGAAAGCGCGGCGCATGCCTTTAGGTCGGTGGCCTCACCGCGAGACAGAACGCCGACATGCCTGCGCCTTCGACCAGACCCCGCCACAAGCCTGCGCCCGCAGAGGCGGGACCGACGCTCGATCTCGAGCGTTACGTCCCGGCCTTCGTCACCTTCATCGCCAACAAGCTCTCGAACAGCGCGACTGCGTTCTATCAGCGGGAGTTCGGCGTCAACGTCACGGAATGGCGGGTCATGTCGCTCCTGGCGATCGAGCCCGGCATTCCGGCCTCGCGCATCTGTCACGTCATCGGCTTCGACAAGGGTCCAGTGAGCCGGACGCTGGCGGGCCTCGAGAAGCGCGGGCTGATCTCGATCCGCACCGACCCAAACGACGGCCGCACCCATTCGATTTCCCTGACGGCGAGGGGCCGCGCCACCCATGACAAGGTGATCGCCGCCGCGCTCGAACGCGAGCGGCGGCTGTTGTCCTGCCTCAACAAGGACGAGCGCGAGGTGCTGATCGGCCTGCTCCGCCGGCTGCACGAAAATCTCGGCGCAGTCACCGGCGGCACTGAGACCTGACGGGGCGCGCTTCAGGCATCGCCCTCCGTCACATCCAGGCATGCGCCGCCGTTTGCGGACGGCACCGTTCGGGCCGAGCATCGTTTCCTCCAGGATCAGACGCGGCGGTTTTCCCGCCGTCATCGCTCTCTGGAACGGTTCGCATAAATTAGTTGCTTAGGCAACAAAAGAATCAGCAATATATTGCGGCAGGGGGACTGGCGTATTGGGCGGGGACGTCTCGCTTGCTTCCTTCTCCCCTTGGGAGAGGGGAAGATCGCGGCCAGCTACAGCCCGATCCACTCGCCCGACGCATCATCGTTCAACCGCGCCACCGCATCGGCGCGGCGCGTCAGCACGGCGCGCTGGTTGATGTAGCCCTTGTCGGTGATCTCGCCGCCATCGACCGACGGCGGCTCGGCGAGAAGCAGCGCGCGCGTGGCGTGGCCGGAGGAGTTGGGGCCCTGCTGCTTCAGTTTCGCCAGTCCCTGCGCGATGACGATCCTGACCTTGTCGTGGGCGAGCACCTCGTTCACATCGGCCGTCTCGCCCAAGCCGGCATGGGCGCGGCAAGCCGCGATGTTCGGGATCACCAGGAAGCGCACCTCGTCGCCGCCATGGCCTGCGACGACGATGTCCTGCGCCAGCGGCGCCAGCGCGGCGATGCCGGCGACGCGCAGCGTGCCGACGCTGACCCATGTGCCGGAATTGAGCTTGAAATCCTCGGCGACGCGGCCGTCGAAGAACAGACCGCGCTCCGGCCGCGCGTGATCGGCGAGCTTCACGGCATCGCCGATGAGATAAAAACCCTCTTCATCAAAGGCCTGCTTCGTCAGCTCCGGCGCCTTCCAATAGCCCGGCGTGACGTTGGGACCGCGCACCCGCACCTCAAGCTTGTCGCCGGAAGGGACGAGCTTCAGCTCGGTGCCGGGAATGGGGACACCGATATTGCCGGAGCGCTCCGCGAGGAAATGGCAGTCGGCCGCGAGCGGCGACGTCTCGGTCGAGCCCCAGGCCGAAACCATCGGCATCGCGCGGCCGACGGTCCTGATTGAGAGGTCTTCGAGCGCATCCCAGAGATTCTGCGGCAGCGCCGCGCCGGCATAGAAGGCGAACTTCACCTCGCTGAAGAAGCGGCGGCGCAGCTCCTGGTCGCCGCGCAGTGCCGCGATCAGCATGTCGAAGCCGCGCGGCACGTTGAAATAGACCGTCGGCATCACGCTTTTCAAATTGGCCAGCGACGTCGCAAACAACCCGGGCGCCGGCTTGCCGCCGTCGATATAGAGCGAGCCGCCATTGCGCAGCACGAGATTGAAATTGTGGTTGGCGCCGAAAGTGTGGCTCCAGGGCAACCAGTCGAGAATGACGAGATCGCCACCACCCTGCTCCAGAAACGTCCAAGTCTGCGCCTTGGCCTGCTGGCTCGAGGTCAGCATGCGCTGGGTGTTGATGACGGCTTTGGGCGTACCTGTCGACCCCGAGGTGAACAGGAGTTTTGCGATCGTATCCGGCGTCACCGCGGCGAACGCCGTTGCGACGTCGGGCGTTTCGGGCGTCGCGGCGATGGTGTGGAACGCGAGCGCATCGACATCGTCAGCGTTCCCGCTGATGATCTGCGCCTTGTGCAGCGGCTTGATCGCGGCGAGCGCTGGCGCAAATGGTTTCGTGGCGGAGACATAGATCGCGCCCGGCTCGAGCAGCGCGATCATGCTCTTGAGCTTGTCGAAATCTTTCGACATCAACGAATAGGCCGGCGAAATCGCGGCCGAGGGCACGCCGACATGCTGTGCGGCAAGCGCGAGCAGCGCGTGGTCGATGCTGTTGTCGGAGATGATCGCGAGGGGGCGTTCGGCGCTCAGACCCTGCGCCAAGATCCAGGACGCCGCCGCACGCACCTGGCGCAGCGCCTGCGCATAGTTGACGGTGGTCCAGGGCCTGTCGACATCGCCGCGCTCGGCAAGGAAGATCGCATCCGGCGTTTGCCGCGCCCATTGCTCCAGCCAGTCACCGACGCAGCGCGCGCCATCGCGCAATGGATCGGGCGAGCGCAGCACGATGCTGCCGTCGGCGCGATGCTCTGCGACCGTCCGTGGCGTTGCAAACAGGCTTGCGGCATCGCCGCGTGCGGCGGTTGTCATGATTTCCTCCTCCGCCCGGATCCCGGATCGGCCGCAGCCTCGTTCCGGGCTGCTTTGGCCATAATGTTGGGCATGACAATTGTTGTCGTCAACAACAATCTTTCGCCCGAGCGACAGAGACGCTACAATAGGTCCGGCAGGAGACGCGATTTGACAGCCACCGCAGCCCAGACTTCCGCACGCAAGCGCGCCGGCAACGGCGCGGCGCCTCGGGATATGGCCGACGATATCGGCCTCGACGCACTGGTCGGGCACGCCGGCTATGCGGTGCGACGCTTCCAGATCTGGATCTTTCAGGACTTCATCAGAACGCTCGGCAATGTCGACATCCGGCCGACGCAATATTCGGTGCTGACGGTGATCGGCGCCAATCCGGGCCTGTCGCAGATGGCGGTGGCAAAACGCCTCGGCATCGAGCGCGCCCGGCTGGTGCATCTGCTCGACAGCCTCGAACAGCGCAAGCTCGTGAAGCGGGTCAAATCGAAAGCGGACCGGCGCTCGCATGCCCTGCATCTCACGCCCCAGGGCGAGACGGCGCTGGCGAAATTCAAGCGGCTTGCGGCCGAGCACGAGCGGCATGTCGAAGAGAAGATCGGCAAGGAAAACCGGGCGCAGCTACTTCGGATCCTCGCCGGCTTCACCTGATCTCGACTGCCTATGATTTGAGCAGGTGCCCGTCACAGGGCGCCGGCGCGAGCACCCATCGACCTGTCGAAATTCCGCCCAAGCCTCTGATTGCACGATAATATCCGCAGCAGCATTCCTGCCCGGATAATGTACACAATGGCACATCGCTTGCTTCACTCCGGGTGAAGCAGTTGCCGGAGTTTTATCGCCATGAGGGCTGAAATGGGGGCTGAGCAGCCTGAAACGATCGCCGCGATTGTGGCCGCGCATCGCGCGGGCACGCTGACGCCGGCAGAGACGATCGCGCGGACCTATCAGCGCATCCGCGACCACAATGATCCCGCCATCTTCATCAGCCTGCGCGACGAGAAGGATGCGATCGCCGAGGCCGAGAAGCTTGCTACGAAGGACGCCGCCAGCCTGCCGCTCTACGGCGTGCCCGTTGCGGTGAAGGACAATATCGACGCGCTGGGCTTTCCGACCACGGCGGCCTGCCCGGCCTTCTCCACGACGCCGACGCATGACTCGACCGCTGTGGCGCGGCTGCGCGCAGCCGGCGCCATCATCATCGGCAAGACCAATCTCGACCAGTTCGCGACCGGCCTCGTCGGCGTGCGATCGCCCTATGGTGTTCCCAAGAATTCGATCCGCGAGGATCTCATTCCCGGCGGCTCCAGTTCGGGCTCCGCTGTGGCGGTCGGCGCGGGGCTCGTGCCGCTGTCGCTGGGGACGGACACCGCCGGCTCGGGCCGCGTGCCGGCGATGCTCAACAACATCGTGGGTCTGAAGCCGAGCCTCGGCATGATCTCGAACGCGGGCCTCGTGCCGGCCTGCCGTACGCTCGATTGCATCTCGGTATTCGCGCTGACGGTCGACGACGCCGCACTCGCGCTCTCCGTGATGGCAGGTCCCGACCCGGCCGATCCGTTCTCGCGCGACCGGCCGCTGGGCGCGCTCACGCCGTTCCCGGCAGGCTTGCGCCTCGGCGTGCCGCGCAACGGACAGCTGATCTTCTTCGGCGACAAGAAGGCGGAAGCCGCCTACGCCGATGCGCTGAAGCGCTGGACTGCGCTTGGAGCGAAGCTCGTCGAGTTCGATCTCGAGCCGTTCTACGAGACGGCGCGGCTGCTCTACGAGGGCCCCTGGGTCGCCGAGCGTTATCTCGTGATCAAGGATCTGCTGGCGTCCGCGCCGGATACGATCCATCCCGTGACGCGCGAGATCACCGCGGCCGGCGCACGGCTCACCGCTGCGGACACGTTCTCGGCGCTCTATCGCCTGCAGGGCCTGCGCAAGATCGCCGAGCGCACGTTTGCCAATATCGACGCGCTGGTGCTGCCGACCGCGCCGACGGCCTATACGACCGCGCAGGTGCTGGCCAATCCGATCGAGCTCAACAGCCGGCTCGGCACCTACACCAATTTCGTCAATCTGCTCGACCTCTGCGGCCTCGCCGTGCCGGCATCGATGCGCGCCGACGGCATTCCGTTCGGCATCACGCTGCTCGCGCCCGCAGGACATGACGCGCTGCTCGCGAGCATCGGCCGCGTTTTCCATGCCGATACCGAGTTGAGCCTCGGCGCGAAGGGCACGGCGCAAGCTCCGCTGTCGCCGCTGCCGCCAAGCAGCAGCGACGAGATCCCCATCGCGGTCGTCGGCGCACATCTGTCCGGCATGGTGCTCAACGGCGAATTGAAGGCGCTGGATGCAAAGCTGATCGAGGCGACAAGAACCGCGCCCGACTACAAGCTCTACGCGCTCAAGACCACGCCGCCGAAGCCCGGCATGCTGCGCGTGGAAGCCGGCAAGGGCGCCGCCATCGAGCTGGAGCTCTGGTCGCTGTCGCCGTCTGCCTTCGGCAAGTTCGTCAATGCGATTCCTTCGCCGATGGCGATTGGCACGGTGCGGCTGGCGGACGGACGCAGCGTAAAAGGGTTTCTCGTCGAGCCCGAAGTGCTGGGCGATGCGCGCGACATCACGGCGTATGGCGGCTGGCGCGCGTATATGAAGGAAGCTGCGACAAAGTAGGTCTCGTAGGTGGGCAAAGCGAAGCGTGCCCACGATCCCGACCTTCATGAAAACCGTGGGCACGGCGCTTTGCGCCTTTGCCCACCCTACGGCACCGCATGTGCGGCCCTACACCGAAACCGCGTAGATCTCGTACTCCCCGCGCACCAGCTCGATATGTGCACGCATCGCCGCCGCGGCGCCCTGCTTGTCGCCGCGCATGATGGCGACGACGACGCGGTCGTGCTCGGCTTGCGATTTGGCGAGACGGCCGAGGTTGCGGAACTGGGCGCGGCGGAACGGCTGCACGCGCACCCGCGTCGCCAGCGTGATCTCGGCGATATAGCCGTTCTGCGATCCCGCATAGATCGCATTGTGGAAGCGCTCGTTGACCTCGTGAAAGCGATCGGGATTGCCGGTGTAGCTCAGCACCCGCAGCTCTTCGTGGATGGCCTCCAGGCCGTGGCGCTCGGCCGCGGACATGCGCTCGGCGGCAAGGCCGGCGCACAGCGCCTCGAGCTCGGCCATCGCCTCGAACATGCTCGTGAGACGCTCGATCGAGGGCTGCGCCACCACCGCGCCGCGATGGGCACGCGCTTCGACGAGGCCGCTGGCTACGAGCTGACGCAGCGCCTCGCGCACCGGCGTTCGCGACACGCTGAAGCGGCGCGCGATGTCGGTCTCGTCCAGGGGCGAGCCGGGGGCCAGGGCGCCGCGCACGATCTCGTCGGCGAGCTGCAAGCGCAGCTCCTCGGCGCGCGTGACCTTCAGCAGCGATGGTGAGGCGCGGTCGACGCGGGGCACCACCGGCTCGGCCGGCAGCGCTCCCTGCGGAAGATCGTCGAGCGTCATGCGGTCAGGTCTCTTTCGGCTCGTCGATCATGCTGACATGGGCTGCGACGACGCGCCAGCCCTCGGGAAAGCGAATCCAGGTCTGCATCTGCCGGCCGACCTTGCCGGGCGCTGTGTCGCGATAGAACAAAGTGGAGGCCACCGCGGTGTCGCGGCCATAGCTGCTGATCACCGTCTTGGCGGTGCGGCGGTTCAGGCCGACCGGCGAGCGCGCGGCGCGGAAGCCGTTGATCGCCTCGTAGCCATAGAGATTCTCGCCGATGCCGTAGCGCAGCGTGCGGGGATCGTTGCGGAAGAGCTCGCCGAGCACGGCCACGTCATTGCTGATGAGGGCCTGCTCATAACGATCGAACGCGGCTTTGACTTCCGCGATCACCTCGGGGAGATCGATCTCCATTTCATATTCCTCTCGGCGCGGGCGCTGCGGCGACGCCCATCTTTTCCAGGGCGTGCGCGACGCGGAGCGCGATGTCCTCGCGCCAGGGCGCAGCGATGATCTGCACGCCGATCGGCAGCGGCTCGAGCGGCACCGGCACGGCCACCACCGGCAGGCCGATGAAGGAGATCGGCTGGGTATGGACGCCGATATTGGCGCGCACCGGCAGCTCGACGCCGTCGAGGTTGAAATTCACCTGGCCGAGCTTTGGCGCGGTGCAGGGCGTCGCCGGCGCGAGCAGCACGTCGACGGATTTGAAGATCTCGGCGAGCTGCGCGCGATACCAGCGGCGGAATTTTTGCGCGCGGTCGACCATCGGCGCCGGCACCATCGCGCCCGCGATCAGCCGGTCGCGCACGGCCGGATCGAAATCGTTCGGCCGCTTGCGCAGGCGATCGAGATGCAGCGAAGCGCCCTCGGTGGTGGTGATGACATAGGCTGCCGCGCGGGCGCGCGCGGCTCCGGGAACGTCGACCACCTTCGTTGCGCCGAGCGCCTTGGCGACACGACTGACGGCCTCGACCGCTTCCGGAAACACATTCTTCTGGAAATAGCCGCCCGCGATGGCGATGCGCAGATCCGAGACCGGATTGGCGATCAGCGGCAGCGTCGGCTCCAGCCCGCGCGTCGTGCAGGCGCTGTCCTCCGCGTCGGGGCCCTGCATCGCGTCATAGGCGAGCGCGAGATCGGCGGCCGAGCGCGCGAACGGCCCGAGATGATCGAGGCTCGCGACGAAGGGGAACGAGCGCGCGCGCGACAGCCGGCCATAGGTCGGCTTCAAACCAAAAATGCCGCAGAACGAGGACGGCACGCGGATCGAGCCGTTGGTGTCGGAGCCGAGCGCGATCGGCACCAGCGCGCCGCCGACCGCACTGCCCGAACCGCCGGACGAGCCGCCGGTCATCCGCGTGGTGTCGTGCGGATTGCGCGAGGGACCGTCATGGACGTTCTCGCCGGTGAAGTCATAGGCGTATTCGCCCATGTTGAGCGCGCCGACCAGCACGGCGCCGGCGGCTTCCATGCGCTCGATCAAGCTGGCGTCACGCTTGGCGGGCGCGAGGTCGCGATTGATCTTCGAGCCGGCGCGCGTCGAAAGGCCCGCGGCATCGAACAGGTTCTTCACCGCGAAGGGCACGCCGGCGAGCGGGCCGACTTCCTTGCCAGCGGCAATCTCGGCGTCGATGGCACGCGCCTTCGCGCGGGCGCGCTCGGCGGTGACGTCGGTGAAGGAATTGAGGATACCGTCGTGCTGCTTGATACGCGAAAGTGCCGCTTCAGTGGCATCGAGCGCGGACATCCTGCGGCCCGCGACCGCACTCGCAATTTCCGAGGCCGTCATCTCTGGCTTGCTGGTCATGGCAACATCACGCGGTGAAAATCGGTGCCGGCTCGGTCTCGTCCGGCAGCGCGAATTCGTCGACCAGGCGGGCGAGCCGCAGCGAGACTTCGAGGTTGGCGCGCACCGCAGGCCTCCAGGCCTCCTCGATCGGCAATGCCAGCGCTTTCGATACGGCGTCGATATAATCGTCCAGCGGCTCGGCCATCACGCTCCCAAACTATCTCGGTGTACCTGCAACGGCGGATGCGGGATCGCCGTCAGCAGCTCCTTGGTGTAGTCGTCCTGCGGATCGCTCAAGACCTGCTCGGAAGAGCCCTCTTCGACGATTCGACCCGTCCGCATCACAATGACACGATCGCACAGCAAGCGCACTACGTTCAAATCATGCGAGACGAACAGATAGCTCATACCTAGCCGCGCCTTGAGGTCCTGCAGCAGATTGAGGACGACGGCCTGCACCGAGACGTCCAGCGCCGCCGTCGGCTCGTCCAGGATGACGAGTTTTGGATGCAGCGCGATGGCGCGGGCGATGCCGACACGGGCCTTCTGGCCGCCGGAGAGCTGGTGCGGGAAGCGATCGAGCAGATTGTGCGGCAGGCCGACCATGGTCGCCAGTTCCTCGCAGCGGGCGCGGAGCGCGTCGCGCCCCCTGATATCGCCCAATTGCATGATCGGGTCGGCGATGGCACGCGCGGCGGTGAAGCGCGGGTTGAGGCTGTCGGTCGGATCCTGGAACACCATCTGGATGCGGCTGCGCTGCGGCAGGCGGGCGAACGAGGCCGGCGCGATGCCGCCGATGTCCTCACCGTCGAACTGGATCAGGCCGGAGGTCTGGTCGAGGAGGCGCATCACCATCATTGACGTGGTCGATTTGCCGCAGCCGGACTCGCCGACGAGGCCGACGCTCTCGCCATGGCCGATCGAGAAGCTGATGCCGTCGACGGCGCGGAACGCATCCGGCTCCAGCGGTGGCTTGCGGCCGAACAGCTTTCCGAGCGTCGCGGTGGCACCCTGGCGCGGGTATTCCTTGACGAGCTTTTCGACGCGGAGGAGGGGCTTTGATGTCTCGTCACCCCCGGGCTTGACCCGGGGGTCCATCGACGGAGATGAATCTTGCGAAGCGTGATGGATGGCCGGGTCAAGCCCGGCCATGACCGGTGCAGCGTCTTCCTCCGGCAGCAGATCCCGCAACGACACACCGAGCCGCGGCGTCGCGCGCATCAGCTTCTTGGTGTAGGGGTGCTGCGGGTTAGCGAAGATGTCGGCGGCTTTGGCGGTCTCGACCACGCGGCCCTTCTCCATCACGACGACGCGGTCGCAATAGGCGGCGGCCAAACCGAGATCGTGCGTGATCAGGATGGTCGACATCGCGCGGCGCTTGGTCAGCTCTACGATCAGGTCCATCACCGCCTTCTGCGTGGTCACATCAAGGCCGGTGGTCGGCTCGTCCGCGATCAGCAGCTGCGGATTGCAGGCGAGCGCGAGCGCGATGACGACGCGCTGGCACATGCCGCCCGAGAGCTCGAACGGATAGGCATGATAGCGCTCGCGCGGGCGGGCGATCTTGACCTGCTCCAGCGCCTCGATCGCCTTCTCGCCGTGATCGGCGACCTGGGCCTGCTGCACATGGGTGCGCAGCACATCCTCGATCTGGTCGCCGACTTTCCGGATCGGATTCAGTGCTGCCCGCGGATTCTGAAAGATCATCGAGACTTCGCGGCCGCGCAAATCGCGCATCTGGTCCTCGGTCGCGGCCTTGACGTCGATGCCGGAGAACATCACCGAGCCCTCGGCGATCCGCCCCGCGCGGTCGAGGATGCGCATCACCGCGTAGGACGTCACCGACTTGCCGGAGCCGGACTCGCCGACGATCGCCAGCGTCTCGCCCTTGGCAACGGAGATGTTGACGTGCTGCACGGCTTTGACGATGCCGCGGCGGGTGGTGAATTCGACGGTGAGGTCCTGGACGTCGAGCAGCGGCTGGGCGGTCATGGATGCCAGCCAATCAAAAAGGTCGAAAACAACCCCATGCACAGTAGAATGGGGTTGTAATCATTGGAGAATTTTTCACGGATTCTTGCGTGTGAGGGAGGCGTCCCTTCCTCATTCCCTCCCCCCCTGTGGGGGAGGGGCAGGGAGGGGGGTGCCACACCGGGACTCTCTCCGCATGCGAGCACCGCGACATCCATCCCACGGATACTTTTTCCTGGGCTACCCCCCTCCCCAACCCTCCCCCACAAGGGGGGAGGGAGCGAGAGAGACGTGCCCTCGTCCCAGCTTCGCGGCACGCACTCGAACCCGACCACCATCACGTCCTCCGCTGGGGATCGACGATGTCGCGAAGGCCGTCACCGAGGAGGTTGAAGCAGAACACGGCGATCATCAGGGCAAGGCCGGGGAAGAGCGCGATCCACCATTCGCCTGACACCATGAAGCCGGCGCCTTCGGCGACCATGATGCCCCATTCGGCCGTGGGCGGGCGGACGCCGAGGCCGATGAAGGAGAGGCCGGCGGCGTTGAGAATGGCATAGCCCATGGTCAGCGACATCTGCACGATCATGATCGGCATGATGTTAGGGAGAATGTGCACCAGCAGGATGCGGAATTCGCCGTTGCCGGAGAGGCGCGCGGCCTGCACGAAGCCGGCGTTGCGGCGCACATTGGCCTCGGCGCGCGCGACGCGGGCGTAAAGCGGGAAGTTCACGATGGCTGTGGCGAGGATGATGTTCTGCACGGTGTTGCCGAGCGCGGCGACGATGCCCATGGCCAGCACGAACAGCGGGAAGGCCATGATGGTGTCGGCGATGCGGCCGACGATGCGATCAGTCCAGCCGCCAAAATAGCCGGCGGCGATGCCGGCAAGGCCGCCCATCAGGAACACCAGCACGACGGAGGCGACCGCGATGAACGTATCGAGCCTTGTTGCCACGACGACGCGGCTGAAGATGTCGCGGCCGAGCTGGTCGGTGCCGAACCAGTGCGCGGCCGACGGCGGCTTCAGCGCCGCGGCGGTGTCGGAGGCGAGCGGATCGTACGGCACCACATAGGGGCCGACGATCGCGGCGGCGAGGATCAGGATCAGCAACGCGAAGGCAAAGCCGGTGACTTTGTTCTCGCCCAGCACGTAGCGGGTCTGTTCGAGGATCGCAGTCAGTCCCGAGGTGCGTGCGGGACCGACGGGTTCAACAGCAGGCGCAACGGAGCTCATTGTGTCCCCCTAGCCTTCAAGCCTGACGCGCGGATCGATCACGCCGTACAAAATGTCGATCACGAGATTGAGCAGCACGTACATGACCGCCATGGTCAGCACAAAACCTTGCACCGGCGCGAAGTCCGACGAGATCAGCGCTTCCACGGCGTAGGAGCCGATGCCCGGCCAGGCGAACACTTTTTCCACCAGCACGTTGGCGCCGAGCAGGAACGAGAACACCATGCTGAGCGTGGTGATCACGGGCAGCATCGCGTTGCGGAAGGCGTAGGTGACGATGACGGTCGTCGGGGACAGGCCGCTGGCGCGCGCGGTGCGGACGAATTCGGACGCGAGCACCGCCAGCATCGAGGCGCGCGTCATGCGCGCGATCGGCGCCAGCGAGAAGATCGCGAGCGTCGTCGCTGGCAGGATCAGCTGGCTCAGCGCCGAGCGGAACGCTTCGAGATCGCGCGCGATCAACGTGTCGATCAGATAGAAGCCCGTGACGGTCGGCGGGGCGCTGGTGAACACGTCGAGCCGGCCGAGCGGGGCCGGCGACCAGCCGAGCCGGAAATAGAAGACATAGACCAGCACGAGGCCGGTGAAGAACACCGGCAGCGAGACACCGGCTGTCGTCGTCACGCGACATAGATGGTCGAGCCATGATCCCGGCCGCGTTGCAGCCAGCACGCCGAGCGGAATCGCGATCACGACGGACACGATGAGGCCGAGCAGTGTCAGTTCGGCCGAGGCCGGCAGGCGGTTGCGGATTTCGGCTGCCACCGGCTGGCCCGTGGTCAGCGAGTTGCCGAAATCGCCATGGGCGAGATCGTTGGTGTAGCGGAAGAACTGCTCGATCAGCGGCTTGTCGAGGCCGAGTTTCTTGCGAATCTGCTCGACGGCTTCCTTGGTCGCGGCCGGGCCGGCGAAGTAGGCGGCGGGATCACCGGGCAGCGCCCGCGTCAGCAGGAAGGTGACGATGACGACCCCGATCAGCGAGGGAATCGCGAACATCAACCGCTTGCCGATCATGGTCAGCATGGGGCGCTCCTGATGTGCTCGGTTTGGAAATGAGATCGCGCCACGCTCACCGGGGGAGGGCTAGGGAGGGGGGTGGCTCCGGGAGAGGTCGGAGTTCGTGGGCTACCCCCCTCCCTGCCCCTCCCCCACAAGGGGGGAGGGAATGAGAGAGTGGCGCTCACCTCACTAGACCAAGAGACACAGAAGGACGCGGACATGTCGCTCGCGCCAATCATGCCTCACCCCTTCGCCATCGCGCGATAGTCCAGCCTGCGGTGGAACCAGTACTGATAGCCGCTGATGTTCTTCTGCATCGCGACGTTGACGAAGGGCTGGTACAGCGGGATGCGCGGGATATCGGTGTAGGCGAGATCGACGAAGCCCTTCACGTCCTTGTCGTAGGTCGCGGTATCGCCGGCCGCAGCAGCGGTGCGCGCGCCGTCGATCAGCTTGTCCATCTCCGCCGACTTGTAGCTCATGGTGTTGAAGACGGAATTGTTGCCGTGATAGCACCAGTAGAAGAAGTATTCGGGGTAATCGAGCCAGCCCGAGAACACATTGGTGAAGAGCGGCATCTCCTTCTTGTTCAATTCGGTGCGCCAGTTGGCGCCGGGCACCTTGTTGATGGTGGTCTTGATGCCGATCTGAGCCAGGCTCTCCTGCACCAGCACGCAGAGCGGCTCGTTGACGCCGGCAAAATTCAGGTCGAACGAGATCGTGGTCTCGAAGCCGCTGGCGTAGCCGGCCTCGATGAGAAGCGCCTTCGCCTTCTCCATGTCGGTGTTGTATTTGTGCGGCTGCGGCCAGGCGACTTCGGTCGCCTTGTCCTTGGCCGCGCCGAACATCGGGTTGGCGAGGCCGAACATCACGGCGTCCATGATCTTCTGATAGGGCAGCGCGTAGGCGACCGCCTGACGCACCTTCGGATTGTCGAAGGGCGGCTTGGTGACGTTCATGCCGATATATTGGATGCCGTTGGAGAACGGCAGCGACACCACGTTGAGCTTGCCGTTGGCCTTCATCTCCTGAAAGTCCTTGTTCGGCAGCTCGTAGGAGATGTCGGCGTCACCTCGCTCCAGCAGCGCGCGGCGGTTGCCGGCCTGCGGCACCATGCGCCAGATCACGCGCTTGATCTTCGGCAAGGGGCCGCCGACCCAATCCTCGTTGCGCTCCATGATGACTTCGGTGCCCGCGGTCCATTTCGTCACCTTGTAGGCGCCGGAGCCCGCGGTCTGCTGTTTTGTGAACTCGAGACCCCAGGGGTCCTTCTCGCTGGCATTCTTCTTCACGAGCTCGGAGTTGACGATGCAGGGCACGATCACGGCGAGATCGGGAATCGTCAGCTTGTCCTTTTTCAGGAAGTCGACGCGCACGGTGTAGTCGTCGATGACGACGAACTGCTCCGGCTTGGTCAGCGAGCCCGCGCTCATCTGGAAGGTCGGGAAGCCGCCGACGCTGACGGCACGATCGAGCGACCATTTCACGTCCTTGGCGGTAACGGGCGCGCCGTCGTGGAACTTGGCGTTCTTCTTCAGCTTGAAGGTGACCGACATGTCGTCGATCTTGAAATCCTCGGCGAGCTCGCCCTTGAACTTGTCGCGGTCGTAATAGGGCACGCCGCCTGGGCCGGTCTTCATCTCGTGGCTGATCAGGCGGTCATAGCAATTCCAGGACACCTCGTAGCCGGGCACATTGGTGCCGACGCCGTGGATGTCGAGATTGTTGGGACCGCCTTCCGAGACGATCAGCAGCGTCTCCGAGCGGGCGTCGGCATAGGCAGAGGAAATCACCTGTGGCATCGCCGGAAGCGCCGCTCCGGCGGCCAATCCGGAAACGGACTTGAGGAAATCGCGGCGCTTCATGAAATCGCTCCAACACAACGTTTTTGGTTGGAACCGGATTCGCAAGGTTCGTGCCAGAGCTTAACGAGGAGTTACGATCAATTTAATGAACTGATATCGCTTAGGAAATGTCGATTTAGGCGCGTCGCGGCCTTCGTCTCGACCTCCCGAAATTGCATACAAAGATACAGATTTGCCTATTCAATGAGCTTAATTTGATTGGCGCCCGCCCAATAAGCACGGCTGTCATTCCAGGGCGATGCGCAGCATCGAGCCCGGAATCCATCGGGCGGCAGCACGCGCAGGATCATGGATTCCGGGCTCGCCGCTCCGCGGCGCTCGGGAATGACGGAAAGAGGCGCGGCCGGCGCTCGCCGGCGCTCAGCCCGCCCAGATCAGCTCCTGCAGCTCGACCAGATCATCCGCCTGCTCCTGCCAGCCATCGATGCAGATGTGGCTGTTGAGGTCGCTGGCGCGATGCAGCAGCATCAGGGCCATCAACCGGCGCTTGAGCGTGTAGTCGAGCTTCGCATAGCCAAAGCCTTCGAGCAGGCTCTTCACCCTTCCCGGCCGGCCCGCCGCCATGAACGCGCCGGGGCCGAGCAGGTCGTAATCGCGCCATCCCGCCAGCACGTCGCCGAAGTCGAACAGGCCGTTGAGCGACCACTGACCGTCATCGCAGGCGAGCAGGAAGTTCTCCGGAATGTATTCGCCGACCAGAAAGACCGGCGGCGCATCCATCGGAATCAGCTCTTCCGCATCGCGCAGGAGATCATCGAGGCCGGCAAGAAATTTCGGCGCAAGGCCGAGACGGGTGTGCCGGGCCCTGCAGCCCTGCATCTGGGCACGCATAAAGTCGTCCCAGCGCGGCTCGATTCGCGCGAGCGGCCCGAGCGGGGCGCGCTGGACGCTGACGATGGTCTCGCCGATCTGGCGCAGCAGGCGTTCCTTCTGCGCTTCCGCCAGGTGCGGCCACACCTCCGAACCGAGCGTGCCTGATAGCCGCGTGATGACGAGATAGGGCCAGCCGTCTCGGGTTCCTTCGGCGACGATCTCGGGGATCGGCAGATCGAGATGGCCTTTGAGCTGCATCAGCGAGCCGCGCTCGGAGACGAATTGCGCGTGCAGCATCGGCGGGAAGATTTTGAGGATCGGCCCCTCGCCGAGGCCGACGACGAGGTTGGTGCCGGTCGCGAACACATGCGGCGCGCTGACATCGAGATCGTGGCTGTGCGCAATGTCGAGCGCGATCGGCAGCCATTGCGCAGGCGCAGAGCGAAAGGCGCGGAAGCTTTCGGCGTCGGTGAGTTGAGACAATTTCAGCGACATCACCTGCTTGGTCCGTTTGAGCTCGTCATGCCCGGGCTTGTCCCGGGCATCCACGTTCTTCGTAGCGTGTGGCAAGGCGTGGATGGCCGGGACAGGCCCGGCCATGACGCTGCGGAGAGAGCTTGCACGCTAACGTCAAGCTTCGCTTCCGTCCTCTACCGCTCTGGACTCGCGCGCTCGAACTGGCGCAAGAGCTTGTTGCCGCGCTCGACGGCGGAATCCAGGGCGGATTGCGCGCTCTTCTGGCCGGAAAAGGCCTGCTCCAGCTCGTCCTCGATCGCGCCGCGGATCAGGACGAAGGAGCCGAGCCGGATGCCCTTTGAATTCTCCGTCGGCGGATTGAGCGTGATCTCCTCGAACGAGATCGCCGAGCCCGGATTGCGCTCGTAAAAGCCCTGCGCGCGCGTCAGCTCGGAAGCGGCGCGGGTGATCGGCAAGTATCCGGTGTTCTGATGCCAGGCGGCCTGCACGCCGGGCTGCGACAGATAGGCGAAGAAGCGCGCCACGCCCTTGTATTCCTCGCGCGGCCGGTCGCGCAGCACCCACAGGGTGGCGCCGCCGATGATCGAGTTCTGCGGCGCGCCCTTCACGTCGGGCCAATACGGCATCATGCCGTAGCCGATCTCGAATTTCGAATTCGCCTTGATGTCGGCGCGCGTCGCCGAGGAGCCGATGAAGATGCCGCATTCGCCGCTCTGGAAGCGCGGCTCGGCCGCTTGGCCGCGGCCGCCATAGTCGAACAGTTTCGTCTTTTGCCATTCGGCGAGTTGGGCGATGTGTTTGACCACGACCGGATTGTTGATGGTCAGCTCGGCATCGAGCCCGGCAAAGCCGTTCCCGCGCGTCGCCAGCGGCAAATTATGGAAGGCGGAGAAATTCTCGACATGGATCCAGGACGGCCATGACGTGGTGAAGCCGCACGCAGCGCCACGGTCGCGCAGGCGCTTTGCGGCGGCGCCAAGCTCCGGCCAAGTCTTCGGCGGCGTCTCCGGATCGAGGCCGGCGTCGCGGAACATGGTCTTGTTGTAATAGAGGATCGGCGTCGAGGAGTTGAACGGGAACGACAACAAATTGCCGGCCGCATCGGTGTAGTAGCCGGAGATGGCGGGCAGGTAGTCATTGAGCGAGAACGGCTCGCCCTGGTCCCGCATCAGGCTGAACACCGGATAGATCGCACCCTTGGCCGCGGTCATGGTGGCGGTGGCGACCTCGTTGACCTGGACGATCGCGGGCTGGCTGCGCGAGCGGAAGGCGAAGATCGCGGCGGTCACCGTCTCGGTGTAGTTGCCCTTGTAAGCGGGCACGATGCGGTAATCGGACTGCGAGGCGTTGAAGTCCGAGGCGAGCTTTTCCAATTGCCGCCCAAGCTCGCCGGACATGGCGTGCCACCACGCGATGTCGGTGGCGGCGCGCACGGGCGCGGCCAATGAGAGAGCCGCCAATGCGGCGACGAGCTGCAAAAGGCGCGATGCTGAAGTCACGATGGCTCTTCCCATGCCGCGCGACAAAGGCGGCTGCCCTGCTTACGGCGCGGCATATCCGGTTTCAACCGGGAATGAGCGCCGGCCGCGCCGCACAATTACACGCCGCGCCGAGCGGGATGGCCTTCCCCCGACCATCTGCTAGATTGCATTGAACCTTTTGCCCCCGCCATAGACTCCACCACTGAGGGGTTGAGTGTGCCAGTGTTGAGCCGTGCCGAACTCTCGCGGACCGGAGTGATCGTCGTCGCGCTTCTGCTTACCGTCTGTGCGACGGGCGCCGTCGCACGCGAATTTCGCGCCGCCGATACCCAGACCGAGGATTACCCGACCGTCCAGGCGCTGCGCTACATGGGCGCGCTGATCGCCGAGCGCAGCGGCGGCCGCCACGAGATCAAGGTGTTCCACTCCCGCCAGCTCGGCGAGGAAAAGGAGACCATCGAGCAGACCCGGGCTGGTGCGATCGACCTCAACCGGACCAACGTGGCGCTGATCGGCAACTTCGTTCCGGCGATGAACGTGCTCGCCATGCCGTTCCTGTTCCGGTCCATCGAGCACATGCAGAAGGTGCTGGACGGGCCGATCGGCAGCGAGATCCTTGATAGCTTCGAGCCCTATGGCTTCGTCGGGCTCGCCTTCTACGATTCCGGGGCGCGGTCGATCTACAACGGCGCCCGTCCGGTGAAGACCATCGCGGATCTCAAGGGATTGCGGATCCGGGTGCAGCAGTCGGAGTTGATGAGCCAGATGATCCGCTCGCTCGGCGCCGAGCCGGTCGAGATGCCCTATGGGCAGGTGCTCACCGGGCTCGCCAACCATCTGATCGACGGCGCCGAGAACAATTGGCCATCTTTCGTGACGACGGACCATTACACACACGCCGGGCATTATACGCTCACCGAGCACACGATGAGCCCCGAAGTGCTGGTGATCTCGCTGAAGGCCTGGCAGAGCCTGTCGCCGGACGACCGGACCATCTTCAGGGAGGCCGCGCAGCGCTCCAGCCGGTTCATGCGCGAGAAATGGCGCGACCTCGAAGAACAGTCGCAGCGCAAGGCGCTGGAAGCCGGCGTCACCATCATCAGGGATATCGACCGCAAGCCGTTCGAGGACGCGATGGCGGCGATCTACGCCAAGGCCGGGCGCGAGCCCGCCGCGGCCGCGCTGATCGAACGCATTCGCAAGGTGGAGTGAGCCGCGTTGGCTGCACTTGGACATACCGAGCACGCAGACAGGCCGTCCGGCCCGATCGGACGGCTGCGCGCACGGCTGGTCGGCGTGCTGCGGGCGGTGCCGATCCGCTGGCGCATCCTGTCGATCGCGGCGCTGAACTCCGCCGTGGTGGTGGTGCTGGTGGCGATGATCTGGAACGGCGCGCAGGTGCTGGGCTCGGCCTGGGGCGACGTGCGCCAGGTGCGCGAATCCGACCGGATCCTGGCGCTGCTCGAAAGCGAGACCGGGCGCCTGCACAATTTGATCCATCGCTACATCAACCAGCCGAGCCCGGACCTGTTCGCCGAGATCCTGCTGCTGCGCGAGGCGGTGTTGGGCACGCTGACCAACCGCGCCGCCAAGGACCCGATGCTGTCGGGCTCGGTCGAGGAGCTGGAGCGCACCACCGACCGCTTCCTCAACGGTTTCGGCGAGCTGCGCAGCGTGCAGGCCACCATCGCCAAGACCTATGAGGACCAGGTGCAGGGCCCGGCCAGGGACATGGCCGGGCTCTATTCCATCATCGAAGGCGCCACCGGCCATCGCGACGCGCTGATCTGGCCATCGCTCGGAAAATCCCGCGAGGCCTTCACCGCGATGCTGGTCGCGGCCAATTCCTATTATCTGTCGCTGTCATCGGGCGCCGCCGACGACGCGCGCCGCAACACCGAGACGATCGAGAAGACCATCCCCGTGATGATCGATCTCGCCGACAACGACCTGCAGAAGATGGCCCTGCGGCGGCTCGGGGCCCGCACCGCCGCGCTGCGCGAGGGCTTTGCAAAGCTCTCCGAGCAACTTGCCAGCCGCACCGAGCTGCTCCGCAACACCATCGACGCCAGCCAGGCCGAGGCGATCGGCGCCATCGACGACCTCTCCACCAAGATGCGCCGGCGCGAGCAGAGAGCGCAGGAGACCTTTGACCGCACGCTGGCGGATATTTCCCGCCGCGTCCTTTCGATTGCGGTGATCTTCCTCGGCATCATCCTCACCGCCGGCGTGATGATCGCGCTGTCGATCCGGCTGCCGCTGCAGCAGATCATGGCGGCGATGCGCGCGATCACGCTCGGCGACCTCGACCGCGAGGTGCAGGGCACCAAGGCCCGCGACGAGGTCGGCGCCATGGCGCGCGCGGTGGAGGTGTTCCGCGAGAACGCGATCGCCAAGCGCGAGACCGAGGACGAGCTGCGCGCGTCCAAGGAGAAGGCCGAGAGCGCGCTGCTCGAGCTCAATACCGCACAGCAGAATTTGATCGATGCCGAACGGCTGGCGGCGCTCGGCGGTCTCGTCGCCGGCGTCGCGCACGAGGTCAACAACCCGATCGGCATCAGCCTCACCGTTGCTTCAAGCTTTGCCCGGCGCAGCGAGATCTTCGAGGCCCAGCTCAGGGGCGAGGGGGGCCTGCGCCGCTCGCAGCTGGAGGAATTCGTGCAGTCCTCGCGCGACGCCTCGCAGCAGCTGGTCGCCAATCTGCAGCGCGCCGGCGAGCTGATCCAGTCGTTCAAGCAGGTCGCGGTCGACCGCTCCCATGCCGAGCGGCGGCAATTCTCGCTCAGCGAGGCCACCGACCAGATCATCGCCAGCTTGCGCCCGGTGCTGAAGCGCTCGCCGATCACGCTCCAGGTCGACGTGCCCGAGGGGCTGCTGCTCGACGGCTATCCCGGCTCCTATGGCCAGATCCTCACCAACCTCTTCCTCAACGCCGCCAACCACGCCTTCGCCGACGGGCGTGCCGGCACGATCATCATCCAGGCGCGGCCACGCGGGACCGAGGACGTCGAGCTCATCTTCACCGACGACGGGGCCGGCATGACCTCCGACGTGCAGCGCCAGGCCTTTGACCCTTTCTTTACCACCCGGCGCAATGAAGGCGGCACGGGACTCGGGCTTCATATCGTCTATAACCTCGTCACCCAGCAGCTCGGCGGGCGCATGATGCTGGAATCCAAGCTGGGACAAGGCACCACTTTTCGCATTATCATGCCCCGGGTTGCCAAGGGCGGCGCGCAAAGCACAGAAAGTGACGGGACTTCTCAATGGCCGAACAGGACGATGTCCTCCACCTGATCGACGATACCGGTACCGCGTCGGAGGATGCCAACGCCCGGAAATGGAAGATCGCCGTCATCGACGACGATCCGGCCGTGCATGACGGCACCCGTTTTGCTCTCTCGGATTACAGCTTGAACGGCCAGAGCCTGGAGATCCTGTCGGCCTATTCCGCGGCGGAAGGCCGCAAGCTGATGGCCGAGCACAGCGACATCGCCGCCGTGCTGCTCGACGTCATCATGGAGACCGACGTCGCCGGCCTCGAGCTGGTCGAGTTCATCCGCAACGAAATCCGGAACGAGACGGTGCGCATCATCCTGCGTACGGGACAGCCCGGCCAGGCGCCCGAGCGGCGCGTGATCGTGCAGTACGACATCAACGACTACAAGGCCAAGACCGAGCTCACCGCCGACAAGCTGTTCACCTCGCTGACCGCGGCGCTGCGCTCCTATCAGCAGCTCGAGCGCATGGTGCAGACAAGGCGCGGGCTCGAGATCATCATCGACGCGGCCTCGACGCTGTACGACTTCAAGTCGATGCAGCGGCTCGCCGAGGGTGTGCTGACCCAGCTCGCCTCGCTGCTCAACGTCGATTGCGCCGGTATACTGGTCTTGCGCGACAATGGCGGCCTCGACCCCGAACTCTCGGTGCTCGCCGGCAGCGGCTGCTACAGCCGCTTCATCGGCACCACGACGTCGAAGGCGCTCGATCCCGAACTGCGCGAGATGGTGGAGGCCGCGTTCCAACGCCGCAAGAACGAATTCGCCGACCACCGCAGCGTGATCTATTTGCGCACCGGGTCCGGCCGCGAGGTGGTGGTGCTGCTGCAGGCCGAGCGCGAATTATCCGAGACCGATCGCTCGCTGGTCGAGATCTTTTCCTCAAGGCTCTCGATCGCCTTCGACAACGTCATCCTCTATCAGCAGCTCCAGGCCGCCAACACCCAGCTGGAGGACCGCGTCGCCCAGCGCACCCGCGCGCTGATGCAGGCCAACCGCCGCCTCTCGGCGCAATGGCTGCGGCTGCAGCGTGCCAACGGCTTCAAGAACGAGATTTTGGGCACCGTCGCGCACGATCTGAAAAATCCGCTCGGCGTCATCCTGGGCCGCACCGAGATGCTGAAGGAGCTGATCTCGACCGGCGCCTCGGAAAACGGCGTGGTCGCCCAGGTCGACCATATCCGCGACGCCACCAAGCGCCTGACCACGATGGTCGACCATCTGATCTCGGATGCGATGGCCGATGCCTTCGACATCACCATCCGCCGCGAGCCGGTCGATGTCGCCGCCCTGGTCAAGGAGGTCGCCGAGGCCAACCAGCCGCTCGCCGTCAACAAGCAGCAGGCGATCAGCGTCGCCGCGCCGGCCAACATCGTCACCATGTGCGACACCGACCGGATCCGCGAAGCCATCGACAATCTCATCAGCAACGCCATCAAATACTCACCAATCGGCGGCAGGATCGACGTGGTCGTCAGCCATGAGGGCAGCGAGACCGTCATCCGCGTCAGCGACGAGGGCGCCGGCTTGTCGCCGGAAGATCTCGGCCGCCTGTTCGGCCGGTTCCAGCGGCTGTCGGCCAAACCGACCGCCGGCGAGAGCTCGACGGGACTTGGGCTCTCCATCGTCAAGCGTATTGTCGACATGCATGGCGGCGAGGTGACCGCCGACAGCGAAGGGCCCGGCAAGGGCTCGACCTTCACCATCACCCTTCCCGCGACCGAAATGCCGTGATCTCAAGACCATGACCCAAAGCCAGCACATCATGATCGTCGACGATGAAGCCCCGGCCCGGGAGATGGTCGGCGATTATCTCAAGATGCACGGCTTCACCGTGACGCTGTGCGACGGCGGCAAGTCCTTGCGCGCCGCGATCCAGGGCAGCATGCCTGATCTGGTCGTGCTCGACCTCAACATGCCCGAGGAAGACGGCCTCTCGATCATCCGCGACCTCAAGAGCCGCATCAACGTGCCCGTCATCATGCTGACGGCAACCGCGAGCCCGATCGACCGCGTGGTGGGGCTCGAGCTCGGCGCCGACGATTACGTGGCCAAGCCCTGCGAGCTGCGCGAGCTGATGGCGCGCATCCGTTCAGTGCTGCGGCGGAGCGGGCCGGCCAAGGCCGCAGCGCCCGATGCCGCGGCGGCGAAATCCGACAAGGAGCAATTGGTACGGTTCGGGACAAAGTGGCTCGATCTCGAAGCCCAGGCCTTGCGCGACGACGAGGGCAACGAGCATCCGCTGACCGCCTCCGAGTTCGGGCTGCTGAAGGTGTTCGCGGCCAATCCGAAGCGCGTGCTGTCGCGCGAGCGCCTGCTCGAACTCGCCAACGCGCGCGACGCCGAAGCCTTCGACCGCGCCGTTGATCTCCGCATCATGCGCATCCGCCGCAAGATCGAGCCCGATCCGGCCAAGCCCGCCGTGATCCGCACCATCCGCGGCGGCGGCTATCTGTTCTCGCCGGCGGGCGAGAAGGCGTAAGAGCAGCCACACTCCCCGCCGTCGTCCCGGACGAGCGCAGCGATGATCCGGGACCCATAACCACAGGAAGTGGTTATGACGCCAAAAGGGTAACTCCGAGTCTTCGCCAAATTTCTCCCTGTGGTTATGGGTCCCGGGTTCGCTTCGCGCCCCGGGACGACAGGAGAGTGATTAGCGCGACCGAACGCAAATCTCCGGGATTCGTTCCGTGGCGCCTCCGTCCGGCTCAAAACCCCTACCCCCGTATTTTCCGTACATTGAAATTCCACGCTTTTTTGTCCCGAATGTTTCGTCATCCCTCCTTCGACGAAACAATTTGGCGGCGCACGAAACCATTTTCCCCTTTTCGTGCAGACGTCCCGAAACGTTGGCTCATTAACACTTTGGTCCAAGGAAACGCCGCTCGGTCGCGGCGCTACGGGGAGCCAAGTCAATGCGGAACGTCATCGCCATCAACGCCCAGGCCAGCCAGAGCATCATCGCCGCTCAGGCGACTTCGGACGACATGCTTCTCGAAAGCATTGCCGACGGCAACCGGACGTCGATGCATATCCTTTATTGCCGGCACAGCGTGCGGGTGTACCGCTTCATCCTGCGCATCGTGCGTGACGCCACCGCGGCAGAAGATCTCGTCAGCCAGGTGTTTCTGGACGTGTGGCGCACTGCCGGCCAGTTCCAGGGCCGCTCGCAGGTCTCGACCTGGCTGCTCTCGATTGCCCGCTTCAAGGCGCTGACCGCGATGCGCCAGCGCCGCTTCGAGGACATCGATCAGGAGGACGTGCGCCAGATCCCCGACGATTCCGATACGCCGGAGACCTCGCTCGACCGCAGCGACACCAGCGCCATCCTGCGCGCCTGCGTGCAGAAGCTGTCGCCCGCGCATCGCGAGATCATCACCCTCGTCTACTACCACGAGAAGTCGGTGGAGGAGGTCGGGCAGATCATCGGCATCCCCCAGAGCACCGTGAAGACGCGGATGTTCTACGCCCGCAAGCAGCTGGCGGAATTGCTTAGGGGCTGCGGCGTCGAGCGCTTCGCCGCCTAAGCTCAATGAATTCAAAGGGATAGGGCCACCGATCTGGCCCTCTCCCGGGACACGGAAGTGTTACCGCCCACGAAACAATTGAAACAAAGCACAACATCAGGCGGAAAAACTTCCCTCCTATAAAGCTCACATACGGTTTTGCTTAAACCTCCCAAGGACCTCTACGACCCGGACGGGATGCCCCCCTCCGGGTCGTTTTGTGTTTGGGGGCATGTTGCCGACTCTAGCCGCCGGCTGAGTAAGGAGGGCACCACTCTCTCATTCCCTCCCCCCTTGTGGGGAGGGGCAGGGAGAGGGGTGCCGCACGGGGACTCTCTCGATTTTGCACGCGGAATGAGCGGAGATGGATGGACCATTTCCTGGGCTACCCCTCTCCCCTGCCCTCCCCCACAAGGGGGGAGGGAGCGCACTGCCGCTGCGGCTAACGGGCTGCCTCGCAAACCCGCTCCCCGTCACGAAGCCGTGACGCTCCGTAACGATCGCCCCATCCCGCCCGAACTCCCCTCGTGACCTCCTTCACGAGTGCCCCATGCTCGAACTTGTCTTCGCCGTCCTTGCCGGCATCCTCACCATCGCCGCGCCCTGCACGCTGCCGATGCTGCCGATCCTGCTTGGCGCCTCGATCGGGCGCGCGGGGCATCTGCGCCCGGCGATGATCGCGCTCGGCTTCGTGCTTTCCTTCTCGGCGACCGCGCTGCTGCTGGGTGCGATCACCCGCCTGTTCGATTTCGATCCGAATGTGCTGCGCGAAGCCGCCGCGATCCTGCTGCTCGGCTTTGGCCTGTTGATGCTGTGGCCGGCGCCGTTCGAATGGCTGTCGAGCCGGCTCAATGGCTGGCTCGATCTCGGCAATTCCGGCGCTACCCAGCGCGAGGGCGCGCTCGGCGGGCTGGTGCTCGGCACCACGCTGGGCCTGGTCTGGACGCCTTGCGCCGGCCCTGTGCTCGGCTCGATCCTGACGCTGGTTGCGACCTCGAAGAACCTCAGCTGGGCCGGCACGCTGCTGATCGCCTATGCGATCGGCGCCGCGATCCCGATGCTTGGGATCGCCTATGGCGGGCAGGCCGCGACCACACGCGTGCGTAGGCTGGCGCGGATCTCGCCGCGGCTGCAGCAGGGCTTTGGCATCGTCGTGATCGGCTTCGCGGTCGCCGCCTATTTCCAATACGACACGCTGATCGTGGCGTGGCTCACCGGCTTCTATCCCACCGGCCAGATCGGCCTGTGATCATCCCTCATCTTCACCGGAGGACGCTTCCATGACTTTCAAGCTGCTCGCCGTCTCGGCCGCCCTGATCGGCTTCACCGTCACCGGCGCCGTCATTCCCGGCATCTGCGAGGAGGCCGCGCGCGCCACGCCTGTCCTCACCGCCGCCGCAAACCAGCAGACCGCGCCGGACTTCGCCGGCGTCACCAACTGGTTCAACTCGAAACCACTGAGCATGGCCGATCTCCGCGGCAAGGTCGTGCTGGTCGATTTCTGGACCTATGGCTGCGTCAACTGCGTCAACACGCTGCCGCACGTGACCGACCTCTATGCCAAGTATAAGGACAAAGGCCTGGTCGTGGTCGGCGTCCACACGCCGGAATTCCCGTTCGAGCGCTCCGCCTCCAACGTGCAGGCCGCGCTCAGGCGCCACGGCATCACCTATCCGGTGGCGCAGGATAACGATTCGAAGACCTGGAACGCCTACAGCAACCGGTACTGGCCGGCGCAATACATCATCGACCAGACCGGCAAGATCGTGTTCCAGCACGCCGGCGAGGGCCGCTACGACGAGATCGACCGCACGGTGGCAAAGCTGCTGAACGTCAGCAGCTGATGCGGCGCGGGCATGGTGCGGCGGGTTTCGGCTGTCACCCTTGTTGCTTGACTCCACGGACCCGTCCGTGGAGTTTCGCGCTGACGCAATCAGCCGCCCGCAATGGACGACACGCCCCTCAATAACGACATCCGGCTTCGTGAAGGCGCCTCGATCGCGCAGCGGCTGGTCATGTCCGGCTTCGCGGCCGCCGTTGCGCTCTGCTTCACGCCGGGCCTGCTTACGCACGACACGCTGGAAATCATCATATCGGTGGCGGCGCTGCTGGTGGGAGCCGGGTTCGTCGTTGGCATCATGATGGCGCCGGCGGTGGTGTGGATCATCACGCCGGGCGAGATCCTGATCGGGCGGCAAAGCCCGTTCGGAAAGCTGCGTACGCGCATCGTCGCGAAGGACGTCATCACGAGGCTGCAGGTTCCCGGCAGCAAGCGGGTGAAGGCCCGCTTTCAGCTCGTCTTCACGCTGACTTCGGGAGAGCGACTGACGTCCCCGCCGATCTCCGACGTCACCCATGTTCGCGACACCGTGGCCCGGATCGCAGCGCAGTTCGAGGTTCCCAATGTCGAGGAGCCCGTCAACCCGCTCGATGCCAGCAATCCCGAGATGCATCTCGGCGAGCCGCTGGAGGCGTTTTCCGCGCGGGACATCCGCATCGTGTCCCTGATCGCCGTTGCATTGTCCGCCCTGCCCTATGCCTACAAGCTGTGGCGCGGATGGCCGCCCAGCCATGTCGACATCCTGCTGCTGCCGCTCGGCGTGCTCGCGGCGTTCGCCGTGCATCGCTATGCCAACCTCGTCACCGGCGCGTTCTGGATCATCCGCGAGGACGACATCCGCGTCGAACGCCTGTGGGGAGACGGCACGCCGCGCGCCGATCATATCGAGGGGCATGACGTGAAGACGATCACCGTCGAGCGCCGCGGCCGGTCCGAGGACGAGCACTGCATTGTCACGATCCGCCTGCACTCGGGACGGCGGTTTCGCAGCCCGCGGATCGGCTCGCGGGTGGAGGCGCGCGCGGTGGGAACGGAGATTGTAAGGCGGCTCGGTATCGCGCCGGAGAGCAATAAGATCTGACGATGACGGAGATAAGGCCCGACTGGCTCCCCGATTGAGGTGCGTTCCCTCCCCCCTTGTGGGGGAGGGCTAGGGAGGGGGGTAGCCCGGAAAAAGGTGTCGGTGGTTGGCGCTGCCGAGTGTGGTGTGCGACGGCGAGAATCCCCGTGCGGCACCCCCCTCCCTGCCCCTCCCCCACAAGGGGGGAGGGAACGGAGAGAGCGCCGCATTGGCCAAACACGATGGAGCTTCACTCCATCACGCACAAAAGCGCTTCACCCTTGGGCGAAGCCAAAAACTAGGCTTTTCGCGCCATCCCCTGTTTGTGGCATTGCCAGGCGGGCGTCAAAAAACCAAAGCATTCTCGTGACATATCAGGGCGGCGCGCCATCAACTTGCCATGAACATGCCCCTCAGGTTTGATGGTTCCGAATGATTTGCGCCGTGGCAGTGGGGAGAGCTTGAAATGACGGATTTTCGTCGCCTGACCGGGATGTTCGTGGCCGCGATCGGCCTGATCCTGTCCGCACCACATGCCATCGCGCAGCAGCCTGATCGCGGCGACGAGCCGGGTCTGGTCGCCGACGACGGCTACCAGCTCGAACCGGAATGGCAGAAGCAGGTCGTCTACTTCCGCACGACCGAGACGCCGGGCACCATCATCATCTCCACGGCCGAGCGCCACCTTTACCTGGTGCAGCCGGGCGGACGCGCGATCCGCTACGGCATCGGTGTCGGCCGCGACGGTTTCCAGTGGCAGGGGCTCGTGAACATCACCAACAAGAAGGAGTGGCCGGACTGGACGCCGCCGCCGGAGATGATCCAGCGCCAGCCCTATCTGCCGCGCTTCATGGCCGGCGGGCCCGGCAACCCGCTCGGGGCCCGCGCCATGTATCTCGGCACCACCGTTTATCGCATCCACGGCACCAACCGCCCCGATACGATCGGCACCAAGGTGTCCTCGGGCTGCTTCCGTCTCGTCAACAACGACGTCGCCGATCTCTATGAGCGCGTCCCCGTCGGCACCAAAGTGGTGATCCGGCAGAAGCCCGAGCTCTGAGGTTTTTGATCCGAGCATGGTCCTCCGGACCATGCTCGTCGCCTTCCCTCCTGATTCCTTTTCCCGATTTTTCGAGAGAGCAACATGATGCGCACTTTTCGAGGCGGCCTGCTGATCGGGCTCGCGGTCGCCGTGCTGGTCGCCGTTCTGGCCATCATCTACGAGTTCTACGACACCCGTACGCTGAAGCGCACCGTGCGCCGCGGGGAGGTGCTGTGCGGCGTCAACAAGGGCCTGCCGGGCTTCTCGTACTCCGAGGACAACAAAAACTGGACCGGCTTCGACGTCGATTTCTGCCGCGCGGTGGCCGCGGCGATCTTCAACGATCCGGGCAAGGCGAAGTTCATCCCGCTCGATGCCGGCGAGCGCTTCAAGGAATTGCAGAGCCGGAAGGTGGACATCCTCTCGCGCAACTCGACCTGGAGCATGGCGCGCGAGCTCGACTACGACCTCTATTTCCCCGCGGTCGCCTATTACGACGGCGCAGGCTTCATGCTGCCGCGGTCGCGCAACAAGGAGACCTCGCTGGACCTGACCGGCAGCAAGGTCTGCGTCCAGGCCGGCACCACGACGGCACTCAACGTCGCCGATTACTTCCGTGCCAACAACATGAAGTATGACGAGGTGAAGTTCGACAAGCTCGACGAGGTCGTGAAGGCCTACGACACCGGCAAGTGCGACACCCTCTCCGCCGACGTCTCCCAGCTCTACGCGCTGCGGATCAACCTGGCGAAGCCCGGCGACAACATGATCCTGCCGGACATGATCTCCAAGGAGCCGCTCGCCCCCGTGGTGCGCCAGCGCGACGACGATTGGATGATGATCGTGAAGTGGACGCTCTATGCGATGATCAACGCCGAAGAGCTCGGCGTCACCTCGGAGAACATCGACGAGGCGCTGAAGTCGAAGAAGCCGGAGGTGATGCGCCTCGTCGGCACCGAAGGCAATTACGGCGAGCAGCTCGGCCTCACCAAGGACTGGGCCGTCCGCATCATCCGCCACGTCGGCAATTACGGCGAGATGTACGAGCGCAACATCGGCGAGAAGTCGAAGCTGAAGATCCCGCGCGGCATGAACCAGCTGTGGAACGCGGGTGGCGTGCAGTACGCGCCGCCGATGCGGTAAGGAAGAGGCGGCTCTCTCTGCTGTCGTCCCGGCGAACGCCGGGACCCATACCGCGTGATCTATCGATAAGCACAGGTGACAGTACCGCGGAGAGATCTTCAAACTCCGAGCCTTCGTCAAATTACTCCCAGGGGTTATGTGTCCCGGCGTTCGCCGGGACGACACCCGGGGTGAGGCACCATCGTGCCTTGGGCCGTCGCCTCAATACCCCCGCGCGCGCGCCAGCTGCTCGGTGTGGTAGTTGGCGTCGCCGAACAATTCCTCGCACACCCGGGCACGCTTCATGAAGAAGCCGATGTCGAACTGGTCGGTCATGCCCATGCCGCCGTGCATCTGCACGCCTTCCTGCACCGCGCGCGTGGCGGTGGTGCCGGCGCGGGCTTTTGCCACCGCGACGGCCGATGTTGCCTTGGCAACATCGGCATCTAGCGCCTGAAGCGCCTTCATGGTGGCGGCGCGGGTGATCTCGATATCGACATAGAGCTCGGCGGCGCGATGCTGCAGCGCCTGGAATTCGCCGATCAGCTTGCCGAACTGCTTTCTGTTTTTGAGGTACTCAACGGTACGGTTGAAAACTTCTTCGCTGAGGCCGACCATTTCGGCGGCGACCGCGCCACGGCCGATGTCGAGCACGCCGTCGAGCAGCGCGGCGCCCTGATCGATCTCGCCGAGCACGCTGTCGGCATTGACCTCCACATTGGTGAGCTCGATCCGCGCCGCATTGTGCGCGTCGACCATGATGGTGCGCTCGATCGCGACGCCCTTGGCCTTGGGGTTGACCAGGAACAGCGTCAAGCCTTCGCGCTCGCCGGCGGAACCGGCAGTGCGCGCGGCGACGATGAGCACATCAGCAACGTGGCCATCGACGACCAGCGCCTTCGCGCCCGAGAGCTTGAAGCCGTTGCCCGCGCGCACGGCCTGCAGACTGGTTTGGAGCGGGCGGTGCTTTGTGCCTTCGTCGATCGCGAGCGTCGCGAGCAGCGAGCCGCTCGCGATCTTTGGCAGGTACTCCGATTTCTGCGCGGCATTGCCGCCGCGGTTCAGCGCCGAGGCCGCGACCACGCTGGTGGCGAGAAACGGCGACGGCATCAAGGTGCGGCCGATCTCCTCCATCACGACACCGGCCTCGACATAGCCGAGCCCGCTGCCGCCGAACTCTTCCGGCACCAAAAGGCCGGCGAAGCCCATCTCGGCGAAGGAATGCCAAAACTCCTTGGAGAAGCCGGCGGGGTCTTTGCTGTCGCGCAAATGCCGCAGGTGCGACACCGGCGCCTTGTCGCTGATCAGGCCGCGCGCGGAGTCGCGGAGCATTGATTGTTCTTCGGTGAGGACGAGGGCCATGTGCTTGAGTCTCTAACGTCTGGTGGAATGCGTGTTTGTTGCTGTCATTCCGGGGCGCGTTGAAGACGCGAACCCGGTATCTCGAGGTTCTCAGGTGCGCAACTGCGCACCATAGTTCGGTCCTACGGACCGCCCCGGAACGACGATCAAGCCCCCGGCAAATCCAGGATGCGCTTGGCGACGATGCCGAGCATTACCTCGGTGGTGCCGCCCTCGATCGAGTTGGCCTTGGTGCGCAGCCAGGCGCGCGGGCGGGCGCCCTGCTTGGAGCGCTCGCTCTCCCATTCCAGCGCATCGACGCCGCCGGCCGACATCAGGATCTCGTAGCGGCGCTTGTTGAGCTCGGTGCCGTAATATTTCATCGCCGACGAGAACGCCGGATGCGCCTGTCCCGCCTTGGCGAGATCGACGGCGCGCTCGGCGCAGGCCGCGAGTGCGGCTTCATCGACGTCGAACGTCGCGATCTTGCCGCGCAGCATGGAATCATCGAGCCGCCCCTGCGCATCGGTGCCGACGGAGTTTGCCGCGATCTGACCGAGCGGCCGGCCGACGCCCCGCTCGCCCATCCCCGAGATCATCGCGCGCTCATGCTGCAGCAGGTATTTCGCAACGTCCCATCCGCGGTTGACGGTGCCGACCACATGCGATTTCGGCACGCGGACGCCGTCGAAGAAAGTCTCGCAGAACGGCGAATAGCCGGAGATCAGCAGGATCGGCTTGGTCGTCACGCCCTTCGAGGTCATGTCGAACAGGATGAAGCTGATGCCGTCATGCTTCTTGGCGGCGGGATCGGTACGGACGAGGCAGAAGATCCAGTCGGCGTAGTTGGCGTAGGAGGTCCAGATCTTCGAACCCGTGATGACAAAATCGTCGCCATCGCTCTCGGCGCGGGTCTGCAGCGAAGCAAGGTCGGAGCCGGCATTCGGCTCGGAATAGCCCTGGCACCAGCGGATCTCGCCCGCCGCGATTTTCGGCAGGTGCTCCTTCTTCTGCGCGTCGTTGCCGTATTTCAGCAGCGCCGGCCCGAGCATCCAGATGCCGAAGCTCGACAGCGGCGGCCGCGCGCCGATTTTTCCCATCTCGGCGCGCAGCACCTTGTGCTCGGCTGCGCTCAAACCTCCGCCGCCATATTCCCTAGGCCAGTCAGGCACGGTCCAACCCTTGTCGCGCATGCGCTCGAACCAGATGCGCTGCGGCTCGGACGAGAACTTTGCGTTGCGTCCGCCCCAAAACACGTCGGCATCCGACGCCGCGGGCTTGCGCATCTCCGGCGGGCAATTGGCTTCCAGCCAGGCGCGCGTCTCAGCGCGGAATGTTTCGAGTTCGGCGGTCTCAGAATCGCTGGTTTTGGAGTCAGTCATTGGTCGTTTCCATCAATCAAAATCGACTTGTTGGGCGCGACTCTGGGCCAAGCTCCCGCGGAATTCAACCACTTCCGCGACCCGCATTCCGCTATAGTCGCGACCAGGGCGGTGCTTGAAAACAAAGAGGAAACGACGATGCGCCTGAAACTTCTTTCGCCTGGCGAAATGAACGAGAGCCAGCGGCAGACCTATGACGAGTCGATTGCCGGCAAGCGCGGCAAGCCGCCGGCGCCGATGATGGCCTGGCTGAACAGCCCTGAGATGGCCCGTCACGCCACGCGGCTCGGCGAAGTGCTGCGCTTCGACACGATATTCCCCGCAAAGCTTTCAGAGATTGCGATCCTGGTGACGGCGCGGCACTGGACCGCGCATTACGAATGGTACGCGCATAAACGGCTGGCACTGGCGGGCGGCATGAAGCCCGAGATCATCGACGCGATCCGCGACCGCCGCACGCCTGAGTTCGACGATCCCAGGGGCAGGATGATCTACGACGTGGCGAAATCGCTGCACGAGGGCCACGGCGTCGAGAAGGGCCTCTATGATGAGGCGGTGAAGCTTCTCGGTGAGCGCGGCGTGGTCGAGGTGATCGGATTGTGCGGTTACTACACGATGGTGTCGATGACGCTGAACACGTTCGAATTCGAGCTGCCCGAGGGTGAGGTGCCGGAGCTGGCTTAGTTTCTGTTTCCGGAAACGCTGGGTTTCGGAATGGGCCGTCGCAATGTGCCGCAGCCCGCCTTATCTGCTGGTTTTCAACGGAGTATTCCCATGCCGCAAAGCCCAGCCGTCGCCGCCGGCACCAGGATCGGCCACGTTCACCTCAAGGTCGCCGATCTCGATCGTGCGCTCGGCTTCTATTGCGGCGTGCTCGGCTTCGAGCTGATGCAGCGCATGGGCTCGGGCGCGGCCTTTATCTCGGCCGGCGGCTATCATCACCACATCGGGCTCAACACCTGGGAAAGCAAGGGCGGCTCGCCGCCGCCGCCAGGCACGACCGGGCTCTATCACACCGCCATCCTCTATCCGACGCGCGCCGCGCTCGCCGATGCGCTGCACCGCGTGCGCTCGGCCGGCATTGCGCTCGATGGCGCCAGCGATCACGGCGTCAGCGAGGCGCTTTATCTGCGCGATCCGGATGAGAATGGCGTCGAGCTGTATTGGGACAAGCCGAGGGAGCAATGGCCGTTCGGGCCGGATGGCAAGCTTGCGATGTTCACGAAACGGCTGGATGTGGAGGCGTTGTTGAGGGATCGGCAAGGATAGTCTCGTAGGGTGGGCAAAGCGAAGCGTGCCCACGAATCCTGCTGACTCATCGAGCAATCGTGGGCACGGCGCTTTGCGCCTTTGCCCACCCTACGCGAGCTTCGCCCGGGGCTTGCCCCACACCATGATCAACGCCGCCGCTACCACCTCCAGCGCGATGCAGAGATAGAACGGCAGCGAATAACCGCCGGACCAATCGCGCAGAAAGCCAACGACGCCCGGGCCGAACGCGTAGGTCACCTGGTTGATCGCGGTATTGAGGCTGATCAGCACGCCGAACGAAGCCGAATCGAACTCCTGCTGCACGATCAGCGACGGCAGCGTGATCAGATTGCCGACGGAGAAGCCGAACACCGCGCAGGCCGCGATCAGCACGTAATCGTTGTGCAGGTTGATGACGACCAGAAGCGCCGCGGCCTGGCTGAGGAACGACAACGCGGAGGCCAGCCGCTGGTTGAGACGATCGATCACCAGCGAGAACAGCACGCGGCCGACCACCGCCATCGCGGTCAGCACCGCGACGGCGACCGCCGCGCGCTCGCGGCCGATCACGGGATCGAGGAACGAGATCAGATGCACGATGAAGCCGACCTGCGCGAACAGCACCAGCGCAAACGCAATCGTCACCGTGAGGAAGCCGACGTCGCGCAGCGCCCATGCGCGGATCTGCGTCGATGATTGCGGCTTCGCCTTCGCCGCCGCGTGCCAGCCATGGTGATCGGGCGGCCGGCCGACGAGAACAAGGATCACCGGCAGCAGCAGCACCAGCATGGCGCCGGCAGCGGCGTACATCGCGCTGGCAAAGCCGACATGGCCGATCAGCGTCACCAGCAGCGGCACGCCGACGATGCCGCCGAAGCTGGCGCCATTGAGCGCAAGGCTGATCGCCATGCCGCGCTTGTGGTCGAACCACAAGCTGATCGTGTTGGTGATCATGGCGAGACTGGTGCCGGCCCAGCCGAAGGCGAGCACGGCGTCGGCGAGATAAAGCTGCCAGGGCTCGCGCACCGCGCCGATCGCAACGCTAGCTGCCGCCATCGCCAGCGTGCCGGCGATCAGGCAGAGGCGCGGACCGTATCTCCTCACGGCTTCGCCGACGAACACGACGAGCAGCGCGCCGAACAGATAGAAGAACGTGGTGCCCGATGAGATCAGTGTGGTTGGCCAGCCCCGCGCGCGCTGCAGCTCGGCGACATAGACGCTCTGGCCGTAGAAGCCGAGCCCCCAGCCGAAGGTCGCCAGCAGGAAGCAGACCGCGACGATGCGCCAGCCTTCGTAGCGAAGGGAGGATTCATCGATCGCTGGGGCTTGGGGATTGTCGAGCATCGCCGCTTACTCCGTCATGCCCGGGAATCCACGTTGTTCGATCCCAGCACCTAAGACGTGGATGGCCGGGGCAGGCCCGGCCATGACGACATCTAAATAGCCCTCGCCTTAAAATCACTTCGACCTGGATCGAAGTATCAACGTTGCTGACAATCTCCTGCCAGTCAAATCGCGTCCGGGAACTCGCCCATTGCCGCCTCCAGCCGCGCCTTGCGGCGGCGGGCCCAGGAGACCAGCGAGAGCACGGCAAGGCCCAGCACCACCGGCGGGAACACCACCAGGTTCACCGCCGACCAGCCGTAACTGGCGAGCAATTGTCCGGAGGAGAACGAGCCGATCGCCATCATGCCGAACACCAGGAAATCGTTGAAGGCCTGCACCTTGTTGCGCTCCTGCGGGCGGTGCGTCTCCAGCACCAGGGCTGAAGCACCGATGAAGGAGAAATTCCAGCCGACACCGAGCACGATCAGCGTGGCCCAGAAGTGCATCGCGGTGAGACCGGAGAGACCGATGCCGGCGGCGCCGGCTTCCAGCAGCAGGCCGGCGGCCACGACCTTCGGTGCGCCGAAGCGGGCGATCAGCGTGCCCGTGAAGAAGCTCGGCCCATACATCGCGACGATGTGCCATTGAATGCCGAAATTGGAATCGGACACGGACAGCCCGCACATCTTCATGGCGAGCGGCGCCGAGGTCATCACCAGATTCATCATGGGATAGGAGATGATGCCGCACAGCGCCGCGGCGACGAAGCGCGGCTGGGTCACGATGGTGAGCAACGGCCGGCCGCCATGCAGATCGGCCGGTGCGGGTTTGGGCATATCGACGCCGGCGACGATGCCCATGGCGATCAGCGCTACTGCGGCCTGCACCAGGAAGCTGAAGGCGAACAGATAGGGCTGCCAGACATCCATGGTCCATTGCACGAGCTGCGGACCGAGCACGCCGGCGAACACGCCGCCGGCCATCACCCAGGACACCGCCTTGGGCCGGTAGGCCGCGCTGGCGCCGTCGGCAGCGGCGAAGCGATAGGACTGCGCCACGGAGCCGTAGAGGCCGCCGAGGAAGGTCGCGATGCAGAACAGCGCGAACGAGCCGTGCAGGATCGCGAACGAGCCGAGCACGCCGGTGAGCGTGCCGAGAGCGGTGCCGATGACGAAGGCCGCGCGGCGGCCGAAGCGGCGCGAGATCGCGCCGGTCGGCAGCGTGCCGGCGGCAAGTCCGACCACATACATCGAGATCGGTACCGTCGCGAACGACATGTCGGGCGCGAGCGTGGCGCCGACGATCGCGCCAGTGGCGAAGATCACGGCCGAGTTGGCGCCGGTCAGCGCCTGGGCTGCGGCGAGGCGCACCACATTGGCGCGCACGCGAGCGTCGTCGGCGATCTCATGGGCAGAAGTCACGTCAAGCATCGGCTTTTTCTGCCCGAACGGGCTCAAGGGCTTGTTGATTCCCGGCACTATGGAGGGACGCGCATGGCCGGGCAACCGGCGCAAACGGGCGCAGGCCATGCCTCTGACGCAATCGGTGCGATGATAGCGGGCTGCGCACTTGACGGCTTGCGCTCGATCAAATCCTATCCGCCGCTATTTTTCGGAGTTTCGTTCATGACCGTCGACGACAGGCCCACGCTCAGCGCTCCCGACGACGATCCCTGGCTGTGGCTGGAGGAGATCGAGGGCACGCAGGCGCTCGATTTCGTCGAGCGGCAGAACAGCCTGACGCTCCAGGCGTTCGGTGGCAAAGCCTTCGAGCACGACCGCGACATCCTCGCAGCGATCTATGATCGCCCCGACAACATTCCCTATGTCAGCCGGCGCGGCAGCGACTTGCACAATCTCTGGAAGGACGCCGCCAACCCGCGCGGCCTGTGGCGGCGGACCACGCTGACGGAGTTTCGCAAAGCTGCTCCTGCGTGGGAGACCATGCTGGATATCGACCAGCTCGCAGCGCGCGAAGGCGAGGACTGGCTGCTGAGCGGGATCGCCACGACGCCGGGAAGCTCGCGCGCCATTTTAAGCCTGTCGCGCGGTGGCAGCGACGCTGTGACGTTGCGCGAATTCGACCTCGTTACGAAGAGCTTCGTGGCGGACGGCTTTACACTGCCGGAAGCCAAGGGCGGTGCGGACTGGCTTGATGCCGACACGCTGCTGCTGTCGAGCGCCCATGGCAAGGGCATGGTGACGGACTCCGGATACTCGCGGACAGTTCGCCTGTGGCGGCGCGGTCAGCCGGTCGATCAGGCCGAGGTGATCATCGAGACCACCGCCGATCACATGATGATCTATGGCGGCGCCGACGACACCGGCCCTGAGCCGCGGGCCTGGATCGTCGAGCAGATCGACTTCTTCAATCACGCGGTCTGGCTGCGCGACGCGGCCGGTCGCATGACCAAGCTCGATCTGCCGACCGGCATCTGGTTGCAGGCCCATGGCGACTGGTTCGCGATGAAGCTGCGCAAGGACTGGACGGCCGGCGGGCGGACCTACGCCACCGACACCGTGCTCGGCATCTCACTGTCGGCATTCCTGAACGGCAGCCGCGATTTTGCGGTGCTGTTCGAGCCGGCGCCGCGGCGCGCTTTGCAAGGCCTGTTCTGGGCGGCGGGCAAGCTCGTGCTGTCGATCCTTGACGAGCTGCGTCCGCGCTTTGAGATCCGCACGCCGTCGGCCGCCGGCTGGAGCCGCGAGACGCTTCCCGGCCTGCCGCAAATCGGCGTCGTCGACGTCTGGCCGCTCGATCGTCATCCCAGCGAGAGCAACGGCGATCTGCTCGCCAATGTGCAGGATCCGCTCACCCCACCGTCGCTGCTCTTGATCGAGCGCGGCGTCGCAAGCCCCGTCGTGCTGAAGCAGGCGCCGAAGACGTTCACCGCCGACGGCCTCGTGGTGACCCAGCACGAGGCGGCCTCTGTTGACGGCGAGCGCATTCCCTATGTCCAGACCGGCCCGGGAGGCGAGACCGGCGATGCGCCGGTCTATATGAGCGCCTATGGCGGCTTCGCCCATTCGGTGAAGCCGTACTACAATTCCTCGCTCGGCAAGCTCTGGCTGGAGCGCGGCGGCACCATTGTGCAGGCGAATTTGCGCGGCGGCGGCGAGTTCGGCACGCGCTGGCACGATGCTGGCCGGCTCGCCGGCAAGAAACTCTCGCATGACGATTTCGCCGCGGTCGCGGCCGATCTCGTCCGCCGCGGCGTGACGAGCGCAAAACGGATCGCGGCCCAGGGCGGATCGAACGGCGGCATCCTCATCACCAACATGCTGGTGCGCTACCCCGAGCGCTTCGGCGCGCTGTTCTGCACCATCCCGCTGATCGACATGCGTCGCTACACAAAACTGCTCGCGGGCGCGAGCTGGATCGCAGAATATGGCGACCCCGACAAGGCCGAGGAGTGGGAGTGGCTGAAAACCTACTCGGCCTATCACAATGTAAAAGCCGGCCAGACCTTTCCGCCGATCCTGATCGCCACCACAAGGCGCGATGACCGCGTTCATCCCGGCCACGCCCGCAAGATGGCGGCCAAGCTGCAGACCATGGGCTACGAGGCCTGGTTCTACGAGCCGGAAGCCGGCGGCCACGGCTACGGCAAGGACAACAAGGAGCGCGCTGGCTTCGAGGTGCTCGGTTTTCGGTTCTTGAAGGAGAAGATCGGGTGGAAGGATGAAGGCTAGTAGTGATGGGCTCTCGAAGCTCTGATCGTATCGCGAGGTGAGGCGGGCCCAGCTCTCTCATTCCCTCCCCCCTTGCGGGGGAGGGGCAGGGAGGGGGGTGCCACACGGGGACTCTCTCGATTTGTGCGCGCGTCACGATCACAGATGGATTGACCGTTTGCTGGGTTACCCCTCTCCCCCGCCCTCCCCCAAAAGGGGGGAGGGAGCGCACCACTTTCGCGGCACGCCCCTCGGCTCAAGCAGACGTCGCTTATCGCTCGAACACCAGCGTCAGATTGTTTGCGGGCATGTCGATCGTATCGACGAGGCGAAGACCTGCAGCCTTCGCGAGCGTCTCGACATCGCTGATGTCGCGCACGCCCCAGTCGGGATTGCCTTCCCGCAAGGAGGTGTCGAACACCGCATTGCTGAGCGCGGTGTGCTTGCCGTCGCGCTTGAACGGGCCGTAGAGGAACAGCTTGCCGTCGGGGCGCAGGTAGCGGCCGGCGCCGACGAACAGGCCCTCGGCCACGGCCCAGGGCGCGATGTGGATGACATTGGCGCAGAACACCGCCGCAAGGCTCGTCGGCGCCTGTCCGCTTTTCATCTCCGGACACCAGTCGGGATCGGTGAGATCGATCCGCAGGGGGCTGCGGATGTTCGCGAGGCCTGTATGGACGCGCCAGGCCTCGATGCTCTTGAGATGGCGCTGATTGAGGTCGCTCGGCCACCAGATCAGGCCAGGCGTGTGGCGGGCGAAATGGACCACGTGCTGGCCGGTTCCGCTGCCGAGCTCGACCACGTTGCCGGTCAGCCCGGTGAGGTGCTTTTCCAGCGCCGCCCAGATCGGCGCATGGTTGCGATGGAACGCCGGTGCATCGAGCCGCCCATCCGGCTCGACCCGTCCGCCATCCCTGCCAAATTCGACGACATATTCAGCCAAGTCAGTCCCCAATAAATGTGAAACAGAAGAGACGGCCCGTAAGGGCCAAACGCCCTAGAATAATTTGCTAGTGCCAACCTGTTAGGATGAACAAACGATCTCATCGGTTGCAATGCGCAGGATATTAACTCCATTTTGCCGCGTGCATAGTCTTGATTGTCAGACGATGCCCTTTGTGCTTTGGAACGCTTATATTTCCGCAAACGAGATCATCGACATAACGCCTGGGACGATGCCTTGACCGCCTTTCCTTGCAAGCTTGCCGTCCTGGCGGCGCTGGTCCTCTCCGCCGGCGCGGCTGTGGCTCCGGCGCGGGCACAATCCGCTGTCGCCGACGGCCAGAAGCTCGCTTTCGATCGCGGCAAGGGCAATTGCCTGACCTGCCACGTCATCAAAGGCGGCGACCTGCCGGGAACAATCGGGCCGGAACTGAAGGACCTCAAAGCCAAATACCCCGATCGTAATGAGCTGACCGCGATCATCTTCGACGAGACCAAGCGCAATCCGCAGACCATGATGCCGCCGTTCGGCCGGAACCGGATTTTGACCGAACAGGAGATCAGCGCGATCGTTGATTTCCTGCAGACCCTGTAACGGCCGGCTGCCCAGGAGACTTGAGATGACCACGACCACCGGCGCGCTTGCGACGAGGCGCCTGATCCTTCAGGGCGCGGCCTCTGTCGCCCTGCTCGGCCTTGGCAATCTGCCGTTCGCGGCGGCGCCCGCGCGTGCCGCGGCCAACGACAAATATCCGGAAGAGGCTTTCAAGCAGAAGCACGAGGCCGACGCGATCAAGGCGCTCTATGGCAAGACCGCCGAGCCCTCCGACAAGGTCAAGCTGGATGCGCCCGAGATCGCCGAGAACGGTGGCGTGGTGCCGGTGTCGGTGACGACGACGCTCGACAAGGTGAGCTCGATCTCGTTCTTCGTGACCGAGAACCCGTACGCGCTTGCAGCATCCTACAAGTTCGCCGACGGCACCATTCCGGGCGTCGCCAACCGGCTGAAAATGGCCAAGACCACCAAACTGGTCGCCATCGTCGAGGCTGACGGCAAGCTCTACAGCGCGACCAAGGAAGTGAAGGTCACCGTCGGCGGCTGCGGCGGCTAGGAGGATCGGTCCGATGGCATCAAGCATTCGCGTGCGCGCAACATCCAATGGCGACATCACCGAGGTGCAGGCGCTGATCCAGCACCCCATGGACACCGGCCTGGTCAAGGATTCCAAGGGCGAGCTGATCCCCGCGCACTTCATCCAGGAGCTGAAGTTCGAATGTAACGGCAAGGACGTCTTCGTCGCCGATTGGGGCACCGCGGTCTCCAAGGATCCCTACGTCAAGTTCAGCTTCAAGGGTGCCAAGAAGGGCGACGACCTCAAGATCTCCTGGACCGACAACAAGGGTGCGTCGGATACGACCACCGCGAAGATTTCGTGATGAAGACCCGATCTGCCCTGCTGCTTGGCTCGCTCAGCGCCGCGCTCGTGGCGTTCGCCCTCACCTCTCCGCGCGTCGTCGCGGCCGACAAGGTCGATCCCGTTGCCGACGCCAAGGCGTTCCAGAACTTCTTCTTCCAGAAGTTTCCCGACGTGAAGCACGAGGACTTCGTCAACGGTCCGTATTCCATGAACGCGGACATGAAGCGGCAGTGGCAGGAGAAGGAGGAGTTCCCGCCTTACGAGTTCGCACTCGACGCCGGCAAGGAGATGTTCGCCACCCCGTTCAAGAACGGCAAGACCTACGCCGATTGCTTCCCGAACGGGGGCGTCGGCATCCGCCAGAACTATCCTTACTTCGACGAGAAGGAGGGCAAGGTCGTCACGCTGGAGCTCGCGCTCAACCGCTGCCGCGAGGCCAATGGCGAGGCGCCCTACTCCTACGTCAAGGACGAGATGGCCTCGCTCACCGCCTACATGGCCTTCACCTCGCGCGGCAAGCCGATGGACATCAAGATTCCCGATGATCCCCGTGCGCTCGCGGCATTCGAGAACGGCAAGCGCTACTTCTACACGCGGCGCGGCCAGATGAATTTCTCCTGCGCCAGCTGCCATGTGCAAAGCCCGGGCGAGCGCATCCGCGCCGAGGTCCTGGCGCCAGCGCTCGGCATCCTGAACGCGATGCCGATCTACCGCTCCGAATGGAGCGGCATGGGCACCACCAGCCGCCGCTTCGTGACCTGCAACAGCCAGACCCGCGCGGTTCCGCTGGAGCCGCAAGCGGACGAATATCGCGACGTCGAATATTTCCTCTCCTACGTCGCCAACGGCCTGCCGATATCTGGCCCGGGAGCGCGGCCATGAAGCGGTCACTTCCCCTCGCCATGCTGCTGGCGCTCGGCCTCGCGTCAGCGGCGCGCGCGGCAAATGAAGCGGATTACAAGGCGGCCTATGCCACCGCGGAAGCCGCATCGAAGGAGGCTGCCGGCTTGCGCAACCAGTGGACCGTGACCGTCTCGACGCTGGCCGCGGCCAAGAAAGCGGCGGATGGCGGCGATTTCGACCGCGCCACAGCCGCAGCCAGGGAGGCCGAGGCGCTGGCAAAGGCGTCGATCTTCCAGGCGGCGTCCGAAAAAGAAGCCTGGAAGGCGATGGAAATCCGCTAGACTGGCCTCAACTGAAACAGTCTTGCGACATTGAGGGCGCGGAGAATTTTGGTATGGCGATCCGCCGCCGCGATTTCCTGAAGAGCGCAGGCCTTGCCGCTGCATCGCTCAGTCTGCCCCGACTTGCGCGGGGGACTGAGACCGCGAGCATTTACGACCTCGAGCGCTTCGGCAACGCGCGCATCCTGCACATCACCGATACGCATGCGCAGCTCAACCCGGTTTATTTCCGCGAGCCCAGCATCAATATCGGCATCGGTGAGATGGCCGGGCGGCCGCCGCATCTGGTCGGCCGCGCCTTTCTCGATCGTTTCGGCATCCGTCCCGACAGCGCCGATGCCTATGCCTTCACCTGCGTCGAGTTCGAGAAGTCGGCAGGCCGCTTTGGCAAGCTCGGCGGCTTTGCCCATCTGAAGACGCTGGTCGATCGCTTGCGTGGCGATGTCGGAGAGAAGCGTTCGTTGCTGGTCGACGGCGGCGATCTCTGGCAGGGCACCGGGCTTGCCAACATCATGCAGGGCCGCGACATGGTCGAGGTCGCCAATCTGCTCGGCATCGAAGCGATGACCGGGCATTGGGAATTCACCTATGGCGAGCAGACGCTGCGCGACAATCTCGAGCGTTTCAAGGGCGAGTTTCTGGCGCAGAACGTGTTCCTGACCGAGGAAGCCGCGTTCAACGACGCTCCCGCATTCGACAAGGCCACGGGGCGCGTGTTCAAGCCTTCGATGATCAAGGAGATCGGCGGTCATCGGGTCGCGATCGTCGGCCAGGCCTTCCCTTACGTGCCGATCGCGCACCCCAAGCGGTTCACGCCGGACTGGACCTTCGGCATCCGCGAGGAGGAGTTGCAGAAGCATGTCGATGCCTTGCGCGGCACCGACAAGGTCGATGCCGTCATCCTGCTGTCGCACAACGGCATGGATGTCGACCTCAAGCTCGCAAGCCGCGTCACCGGCATCGACGTCATTCTCGGCGGCCATACCCATGACGCCGTGCCGCAGCCGATCGCCGTGAAGAACGCCGGCGGCACCACGCTCGTCACCAATGCCGGCTCCAACGGAAAATTCCTCGCCGTGGTCGATCTCGCGATCGACAAGGGCAAGGTCAGCGACATTCATTATCATCTGCTGCCTGTTTATTCCGAGCTGCTGAAACCCGATCCTGGAATGGCCGAGCTGATCGGCCGGCTGCGCGCGCCGCATGTGACCGACTGGTCGGCAAAGATCGCAACGCCTGACCGCCTGCTCTATCGGCGCGGCAATTTCTCCGGGCCGGTCGACGAGCTGATCTGCACCGCGCTGCGCACCGAGCTCGATGCCGAGATCGCGCTGTCTCCGGGGTTCCGCTGGGGCGTCACCGCGCTGTCGGGCCAGGCGTTGACCATGGAGGACCTGCTCGCGGAGACTGCGATCACCTATCCCGAGACCTATGTGCAGGAGATGACGGGAGCCCAGATCAAGGACGTGCTGGAAGACGTCTGCGACAACCTCTTCAACGCCGATCCCTATTATCAGCAGGGCGGCGACATGGTGCGCGCCGGTGGGCTCAGCTACACCTGTACGCCGACCGCCGCGATCGGCGGCCGCATCTCGGAAGTGAAGCTCCATGGCGGCAAGGCGCTCAGCGCCAGCCACCGCTACAAGGTCGCAGGCTGGGCTTCGGTCAACGGCCAGCAAGGCGCGCCGGTGTGGGACGTCGTCGGCAAATATCTGCGCTCGGGCCGGATGTTTCAGGAGCGGCTCGGCTCCGGCGTGACGCTGAAGGGCGTCGAGGACAATCCGGGTATTGCGGGACAAGGATGATGCGGGCGCAGATCTTATTTGCGCTGCTGCTGGCGCTACTGGTCCGGGCCGCGATCCTGCCGGCCTCGGCGCAGCAGGTGCCGCTTCAGGACAAGCCGTTCGCCGAGCACAAGATCGTGCTGCAACTCTCCGATGGCGATGCAAGGAAGCAGGCGCTGGTGCTAAGCGTCGCCAACAATCTTCTGAAGGCGTACGACCCCGACAAGATCGCGATCGAGGTCGTCGCGTTCGGCCCCGGCGTCGATCTCCTGTTGTCCGGCAGCGAGCGTCGCAAGCAGGTCGAAAGCCTGATCGCGCAGGGCGTGCGCTTCGACATCTGTCTCAACACGGTCGATACGATCGAGCGCGAGACGGGCAAGCGGCCGGAGTTCATCCAGTCCGCGACGCCGGTGCAGGTGGGCGTGGGGCAGATCCTGTTCCTGGCGGAGAACGGGTATACGGTGGTGAGGCCGTAGGGGGCGTTGTCCCGCCGAACACGCGTGTACCCAATCCGCCCGGCGGACGACGTCCGCATGACCATCGGAAACGGACAAAAGAGGCGCGCTTGGTCATGTCGGCCAAGGGCCAGATCCGGACTCATGCTGCGAATTTCAAGGAGGTGTGGCGGACCGGCGAGGTATCCACGCTTGCCTCACACGGCATAACGCCGGTAGAGCACGACGATTACAGCGAGTACCGTCCCGGCATAAATGACCCGAGCGGCGTGATCCAAAATAATAGCGGCGCGCTTTCGGCCGGCGTCTCGAAGTTTTTCATGTTTGTAGCCCGCCAATATCGTCATCAGGCATAGTATGAAGAAAATGTAGAACATCTCTTCGACTACCACCGTGTATCCGACATCGCCGACCTGACTGGCGACCGTCACGAGCAGCACCGCGCTCGCCAGGATCGAGGTCACTGGAATCGTCACGCGTTCACGAAACATGGTTTCGGGAAAGAACAGCGTCGCGAACACGACGAGCACGAGCAGAAACAGCGGCAACAGGTTCTTCAGCATGTAGATGGCGGAGCTGCGGCGCAGCATGATGGTCGCATCGAAGCCTGCGAATTCCGTCATTGCCTCGGCACCAAACGAGGACGCCTTTCCGAGCGTCGATCCGCTGGACTGAGATTCGACGAAGTAGTTCAGTCCGAGAAATCGCCAGAGCTGAAGTCCGGAATAGGCCCCATCCTCGGCCCGCGAGCTTCCGTCGTCGGCGAGGCGCAAGCCGAACCGATCGATGACATAGGTGATGAGTTCCCGCCGCTGCTCCGTGTTCTGGAAACGTAGGCGCAATTCCTGCGTGTCGAACGGATAATCATGGAGATCGAAACGGGCTTTGAAATCGCCGTTGATTCGATAGAGCCGATAGCTCAGGCCGTCTTCCTGTCCAATCTGAATCGGCCGAGCCGGATCGAACGCCCCGCGATCCAGCAAGGCCGGGAACTCGACGTGCGTCTGCGCTTCATCGTCCCCGGCGAACCGCATCCAGAGATAGAAGTCGACGTTGAACGAATTTTGCTTCACGTCGATCCGGCTGACGCGAATGATGTCGATGCCGGTATAAACGACGCGCTGTATCCAGTAGTGTCGGTCGCCGAACGTGACGACATGGCCCTCCTCTCGTTCCGCGGCGAGATCGATTCCTTTGGGCTGATCGATGCGTACGAGTTGCAGCGGCGCAGTGACGAACAAACCGTAACGGAAGAAACCCAGTCGAATCGGGCGCGGAATGTCGCGGTTCGCGTTGAAATAGAGCCGCCCAGTCAGCCCGACGACCGCCGATTTCGGATCGTTGATCGCGGCAAGCGCGACGCGCACACGGTCGCGATCTGCAACCTTGCTGTCGGATCGTTTCTGAATCCCCTGCCCCATAAACCGGGGATGTACGGCAGCTCGTTTTAGCGCATCGATCATCAGGCGCGCAGCGTCATACGAGCCGCCGGCAACCCAGCTTGGCAAGGTTCCCGCTTTCGCTTTGTAGTCGGCGGCAAAGACCTGCGCTGCCACACCGGCACTGTCGAACATCAGCGAGGAAGCAGCATACAGATTCTCGCTGAAGAAACCCGGCTGCGCTTTTTCCTCGGGCTCATTGGCGAAATTCTGCAAATAGCTTTCGCGGGCCGCGGCTTGGGATGCAATGATCATTCCCTTGATACCGCGGCGGCGGAGCGCCTTGACGATGTCTGCGCTAAAATCGGTTGCCGCGCCGACGACAATAACACCGGGCCCGGGCTCCTGCGCGGCAGCGTCCAGCGCCTCATCCGTCGATCCGATCTGACCGGCTGCGACGTCCAGTCCGAACACACGCAGCTGCTCCGCCGGATAGGCCGTCGCAAATCCATGCTCAAAACTCTTGCCGTAGGAATCGCGCGTGTGAACGAGACGGACTTTTGGCTCCCTCATCACGGCGCGCAGATGCTCCGCGATCGAGCGCGCCTGCACGGAGACCGGCGACAGCGCACGAAAATAATATTCACTGTTGTTTGTCAGATCGTCGGCAGCCGAGCTTCCCGTGAGTGCCGGTATCCGCGCATCCTTGTATATCGGCGCCGCCGCGAGCGACGCGGAGCTGAGATAATGTCCGAGCACAGCGACGCACGGGCTGTCGGCAATCGCCTGCGCATTCGCGCGCGCCACGGCTGGATTGCTTGCGTCGTCGAACAGAACGAGCTCAATCAGCCGTCCGTTGACACCCCCTTTGGCGTTCACCTCGTCGATTGCAAGCTGCGTCGCGACCAGGCTTTCCGCCCCGATCGGGGCGGACGGGCCAGAGAGCGAATTGGCGAACGCGATGCGAATAGGCTCTGGGCGCGTCCAGAGGACGGCGGCCCAGGCGACAGCAAGCACCAGGACCACGCCTGCAACAACGGCAAGCCACACTATCGGCCGCTGCTTCATCGTCGATCCTCGCATCGATCGGCATAAGCCGAGATTCGTCAGATCGAAGCCTCAATCAGGCCGAGATTGCCGCCGCTGACAGCGTTTTTCAAGCCCGCCCCATCGCCACCGGCAAAATCAAGACCACTCAAGGCGGATGAAGGACAGTGCGTGGTGCCGAAGGTCAGAGCTGTCGGCCGTGGCCTTGTCCACCCTGATGACCCGACGGGGAGCGGCTTGGCCCGGACTTCGCGTTCGGGCTAGAAGCAGACCTCTACAAGCCGCTCGTCGTGGCTTTCCAAAACCTATCCATCGCTGAGCAATGCTCTCTGAACTTCGGCCCCAGGAAGCCTGCCACCGACCTGAAATCGAATGCCTTTGTGCCATCTGCATGCTGTAGTGATTCAAGAAAGCCGGTTGATAACGCGGCACGTTCTTGAGCAGGGCCGTCTTCGAGCGCTTGTTCGCAGAGTTCAAAGACGGATTGTATTGTGCTTTTTGGCAGTCGATTGAAATGCTCGACAAGAGCTTCCGCCAATCCGGCACCCACGAGGGTTACGGGCACCACTTCAGTTGACCATTCGGCCTTTAGCTCAGCGAGCACTTCTCTCAATTGAGGTGCAAGATCAGCAATTCTTTCAAGATAGCTCTCATCCCCAAGCATGCGACCAAAATGTCGGACACGGATCATGTCGGCAATGGGTCACAAGGCGTTATCCCTCAGGCCGGGTCGCGTGTCCGCTTCGCTCCTGAAAGCGGGCGTCGCAGATTTATGAGCCCTAGTGCGCAATTGCGCACCAGGCAGGGACGACACCGAATTTGTGGACCGCCCGCCCTCTCGCCCCCATCACGCGGAATAAAAATCTTCCAAATTTTCTTCTTCGCGCAGTGAATTACTTCTCTTTTTGCCTCCCGACGTAGTAGAATCTATAAATCACGCCACGCCGGGGTCTTGCCATGATCTTCCGCCAGCTCTTCGACAGCGTTTCGGGCACCTACAGCTACGTCCTTGCCAGCCGCCCCGGCGGCGAGGCGCTGATCCTCGATCCCGTGCTGGAGAAGGTCGATCGCTACTGCCAATTGCTGCGCGAGCTCGACCTCAAGCTGGTCAAGGCGGTCGACACCCATTTGCATGCCGACCACGTCACCGGCCTCGGCGAGCTGCGCGACCGCACCCATTGCATGACCGTGATGGGCGACCAGACCAAGGCCGACGTGGTGGCGATGCGGGTCGCCGACGGCGACAAGGTGACGATCGAGGGCCTGTCGCTCGACGTGATGTACACGCCTGGCCACACCGACGATTCCTATTCCTATCTGATGGGCGACCGGGTCTTCACCGGCGACACGCTGCTGATCCGCGGCACCGGCCGCACCGATTTCCAGAACGGCTCATCGCGCGCACAATACGAATCGATCTTCAACCGCCTGCTCAAGCTGCCGGACGAGACGATGGTATTCCCGGCGCATGACTACAAAGGCGACACCGTCTCCACCATCGGCGAAGAGAAGCGCTACAACCCGCGACTCCAGGTGCGGTCGGTCGACGAATATATCGAGCTGATGGCCAACCTGAAGCTGCCCAATCCGAAGATGATGGACGTGGCGGTGCCCGCCAACATGCATGTCGGCCTGCATCAGGAGGAACTGGAGAAGGAAGGCCGTGCGCTCAGCGCGGTCGAGGCGATCCGCATTCTCGGCCGGCCCGACATGCTGCTGGTCGATCTGCGCGAGACCAACGAGCGGATGAAGCACGGCATGCTCGAAGGCGCGCTGCATACGCCCTATCCGTCCGTCGAGGAGAGCCTCAAGCCCGGCGGCATGCTGCGCGAGGTCGCCGCCGCCACCGGCCGCCGCATCGTGTTCTTCTGCGCCTTTGGCGAGCGCTCGGCGATGGCGGTGGCCGCCGCCAAGGCGGCCGGCCTTTCCAACACCGCCCATATCGCCGGCGGCGTGGATGCCTGGAAGAAGGCGGGCGGGCCGCTCGTGCACTGACGGCCCTGCTTGCGATAGGTCAGAAACTACACATATGTTCCGGATAGGATCGGATGCAGCATCACCATCCGGGAACAGCCATGGCCAAGATCGGCAAGCCAATCGAGCCGCCCAAAATCGCTGACAAGAAGCGGGCGGAAGACAAGGCGAAGATACCGCCGCCCCCTCTCGACGACGATGACTACGAGGACGGCGACATTGCGACGCCCAAACGCGACCGCTACGGTCCGGATGACGAGTCGTTGTGAGGGCGTGAAGTTCACCTCACGAACGGTGCGTTCCCTCCCCCCTTGTGGCGGAGGGTTAGGGAGAGGGGTGCCACACGGCACACTCTTTCGAGAGCGCGGCGATTAACTCTGCATCGACCGGATGGAGCCTTTGCTGGATACCCCTCTCCCCCGCCCTCCCCCACAAGGGGGGAGGGAGCGCAGTGTGCCTCGCTGAACCAGTGAGCAGGTCTTGAGATGGCAGCGCCCCACCCGCACTACCTGCCATGCGCCTGCGTTGATGGACAAATAACCGCTCTCCCCGATAGTTTGCGCGCCTTCCAGGGAGTGAAACCGGAATTGCAATGATCGACGTTCTCGCCGCACCGCAGCAAGGCAAGGCGGACAGCGCGCTACGCACGCTGACCGGAATCTCGATCGCGCATTGGGTCAGCCATTTCCATCTGCTGGTCCTGCCGATGCTGTTCCCGTTCCTCAAGGCGCAGCTCGGCGTCGGCTATATCGAGCTCGGCTTCGCGCTCACCGTGTTCGCGGTGGTGTCCGGACTGACGCAGGCGCCGACCGGCTATCTCGTCGACCATTTTGGCGCGCGGCGAATTCTGCTGGCTGGCCTCACGCTCGGCGGCTTCGCGCTGATCCTGCTCGGCCTGCACCTCAGCTACGCCTCGCTGATCGCCTGCGCCGTGCTGCTGGGTCTCGCCAATAGCGTCTATCACCCCGCCGACTACGCGATCCTGGCCGAGCACATGGACGAGGCACGGATGGGCCGCGCCTTCTCGATCCACACCTTTGCCGGTTTTCTCGGAGGCGCGGTGGCGCCGGCGATCGTGGCGGCGCTCGTCACCCTGTCGGGCGGCGTCGGCGCGCTGATCGCATCGGGTGCGATCGGCATTCTGGTGGCATTGCTGCTGCTCGTCATGAACATTCCCGACGCCGGCGCCAGCAAGAAGAGGCCGGGCGCGGAGAACGCGCCGAAGCAGGCTGTCATCACACAGGCGCTGATCGTGCTGACCGCGCTGTTCATGCTGCTCAGTCTCTCGGTCGCCGGTATCAACAATTTCGGCGTTGTCGCGCTGATGAGCGGCTATGGCACGTCCTACTCGGCCGCCAACGTCATGCTGACGGCATTCCTTGGCGCCAGCGCCGCCGGCGTGCTGGCCGGCGGTTTCCTCGCCGATCACACCGAACGCCATGGCTATGTCGCAGCGGCCTGCTTTGCCGTGAACGCGGCGATCGTGCTGCTGATCGCGCTGGTGACGCTGCCCGGCTGGGCTCTGACCGCGGCGATGACGGCGGCGGGTTTTCTCTCCGGCGTGATCGCCCCCTCGCGCGACATGCTGGTGCGCAACGCAGCACCTGCCGGCGCTGCGGGGCGCGCCTTCGGCATCGTCTCCACCGGCTTCAATCTCGGCGGCGGCATCTCACCGCTGCTGTTCGGCTGGATCATGGACCAGAGTGCGCCACACTGGGTGTTCGGCGCGTCGGTGGTGTTCATGGTGGCGACGGTGGTGCTATCGCCGTTCACGGAGCGGAAGCGGGAAGCGAAGGCGTAGCTACAAATTCGGTCGTCGTCCCCGCGAAGGCGGGGACCCATAACCACAGGGAGGAGACGTGGCGCGAGACTGGTCACTCCGAATCTTCGCCAAATGCCCCCCTGTGGTTATGGGTCCCGGATCTGCGCGCGCTTAGGGCGCGCTTGTCCGGGACGACGACAAGAAACAAGAAACAAACCGGGAAGAAACACATGAACCATCCTGATCTTGTCATCCGCGGCGGCACCGTCGCGGACGGTCGCGGCGGCGAACTGTTCGAGGCCGATGTCGCCATCACCGGCGGCAGGATCAGCGAGGTCGGGAAGGTCTCTGGCAAAGGCGCCGAGGAAATCGACGCACGCGGAAAGCTGGTGACGCCGGGTTTCGTCGACGTGCACACCCATTACGACGGCCAGGTCACCTGGAGCCAGGACATCACGCCGTCGTCGCAGAACGGCGTCACCACCGCGATCATGGGCAATTGCGGCGTCGGCTTTGCGCCGTGCAAGCCCGCCGACCACACCCGCCTGATCCAGCTGATGGAAGGCGTCGAGGATATTCCCGAGCCTGTCCTCAGCGCCGGCATTCCGTGGGCGTGGGAGAGCTTTCCGGACTACATGAACTGGCTCTCCAAGCGCGATTTCGACATCGATGTCGGCGCGCAACTGCCGCATGCGGCGCTGCGGGTCTACGTCATGGGCGAGCGCGGCGCACGCCGCGATCCCTCGACCGCCGAAGACAATGCCGCGATGGCCAAGCTCGCGGGCGAAGCGGTGCGCTCCGGCGCACTCGGCTTCTCGACCTCGCGCACGCTCAACCACCGCACCTCCACCGGCGACTTCACACCGACGCTGAAGGCCGGAGAGGACGAGCTCACCGCGATTGCCGGGGCGATGCACAGCCAGGGCCGCAGCGTGCTGCAATTCGTGCTCGATCTCTCCACCATCCACGAGGACCTGCCGATGATGCTGCGGGTCGCCGACACGACGAAGTGCCCGATCTCGTTCTCGATCACGCAGAACGACAGATCGCCAAACCGCTGGCGCCAGACGCTGGACGAGATCAATGCGGCGGCGAAGCGCGGCCTCTCCATCACCGCGCAGATCGCAGCGCGCCCCGTCGGCCTGCTGCTCGGGCTCGAGCTGTCGCGCAATCCGTTCCAGACTCATCCGAGCTACAAGGCGATCGCGCATCTTCCCTTGAAGGAGCGGCTGGCGCGGCTGCACCAGGCCGACGTGCGCAAGGCAATCCTGAGCGAGACGGCGACCGCCACCGACGATCCGCTGTTCTTCCGGCCCAACTACGACAAGATGTTTCTGCTCGGCGATCCCCCCGATTACGAGCAGCCGCCGGAGAACGCGCTGGGGCCGCAGGCGCGCAAGCAGGGCCGTCAGCCGGAAGAGCTCGCCTATGATGCGATGCTGTCGGACCAGGGCCGCGGCATGCTGTACGTGCCGTTCCTCAACTATGCCGACGGCAATCTCGACGCGACGCGCGAGATGCTGATCGATCCGCAATCGGTGCCGGGCCTGTCCGACGGCGGCGCGCATTGCGGCATCATCTGCGATGCCAGCTTCCCCACCTATCTGCTGACGCACTGGACGCGTGACCGCAAGCGCGGCGAGAAGCTGTCGATCCCGTTCGTGGTCGCGGCACAGTCGCGCAAGACCGCACTCTCGGTCGGCCTCACCGATCGCGGCCTGATTGCGCCAGGCTACAAGGCTGACGTCAACGTGATCGACTATGACCGCCTGCATTTGCATCCGCCGAAGGTGCATTACGATCTGCCGGTCGGCGGGCGGCGCCTGCTGCAGGACGTCGACGGCTATGAGGCCACGATCGTCTCGGGCGTGGTGACGCGGCGGCATGGCGAGGCCACGGGCAGGCGGCCGGGGAAGCTGATTCGCGGGGCGCAGGGGGTGAATTAGGAGCTGACGGTGAGTGAGGCGCGAAGTCCGAGCCTCATTCTCAGTGTCGTCCCTGCGAACGCAGGGACCCATAACCACAGGGAGCTGTTATGGGGCTAAACTGGCAACTCCGAGTCTTCGCCAATCGCCTTCCTGTGGCTATGGGTCCCGGATCTGCGCGCGCTTTGGGCGCGCTTGTCCGGGACGACAGCGGTGGTTGGGGAGGGTAAGAGAGCAGCACCCTTACGTCGGCGACACCGCACCCTTCAGCGCGCTGGCCTGTGCCGCCGCACCGCGCGTCAGCCTGGCCTTTTCCGAGTTCGGCCACAGCAGCAGCAGGCCGAGCAGGCCGGAGCCGACCATGATCACGGCGTTGATGGTGAAGCCGGCCATGTAGCCATCGACCGTGCTGCCGGCACGCTGGATCATCGCCCCCATCACGGCGGGCGCGATGATGCCGGCCAGCGTGTAGAGCGCACCGTAGATCGCGAGGATCGCGCCGCGCTGCGACGTCGGCGTGAACTCGCCGAGCATCGGCGGGCAGACCACATAGATCGCCCCGCACAGGCCCGAGCCGACCACGAGCAGCGCGATCTGCAAGCCCGCGCCCTGAGCATGCGGCATCATCGCCAGAATCAGCCCGCCGATCACCAGCGGCACCGAGCCGAGCACGCCGCGAGCCACGCGGGTGTTGTAGCCGCGCGCCATCATCACCTGCGAGATCCACCCGGTGAGAATGACGATAGTGGCGCCGAACACCCAGGGCAGGATCGAGATGAAGCCGGCCTGGCTCTGCGAGAAGCCGAGCCCCTTGACGATGAACGGCGTGAACCAGGTCAGGCCGAGCGAGAGTGCCCAATAGGCGCCGAAGGTCGCCGCGACGCAACCGATGAAGGTGCGAGAGGTGAGAAGCTGCAAGTAAGGGATCTTCTGCTCGGTCGCGGCCAGGACCTGCGTGTCCTCCAGCGGGCCTTCCTTGCCGAGCGCGAGCCAGGCGCAAACCCAGATCAGACCGACGACGCCGAGCGCGCCGAAGGCATAGTGCCAAGAATGATTGACGATGACCCAGTTCAGCGCCGGCACCGCCAGGATCACGCCGAAGGCCGAGCCCTGCGACAGGATCGCGGTCGGCAGCGTGCGCTTCTCGTCGGGGAACCATTTGTAGATCGCGTGCGCGGCGACGGAGAAGGCCGGGCCTTCGCCGGCACCCAGCACGATGCGGCAAATCAACAGCGTGGTGAAGGAGACGGTGCCGACCATCGGAAACTGCGCCAGCGCCCAGATCACTGCGAGCACGAGCAGCACCCAGCGCGTCGGCACCTTGTTGACGATGAAGCCGACCACGATGGCGGCGATCGAGAACAGGAAGAAGAACGAGGAGCCGAGCAGGCCGAACTGCTCCGGGGTGAGCTTCAGATCGGTCATGATCGGCACGCCGGCGAGACCGACGACGATCTTGTCGGCGAAGTTCACGACCATGAAGAGGAAGAGGAGAAACGTGACGGTCCAGGCGCCCTTTGGCGTTCCCGTGGTCCCGATCGTCTTGCCGGCTACCTCCGTCGTTCCCTCAACGCTCATGATTCTCCCCCGTCGATGTCTTTTGGCACTTTTTTGATTTGGCTGTCTTGGGAGCTAACAACGGCTTCGAGACCAACGCAACCCGGCATTTCCGCAGCAAGTGTGCTACGCAGCAATTCCGTTAATTCCGCCCGGCGCCATTCATCGTGTTGAGCATCAAGAATCTCTCCAAGACCTTCTCCTCGGCCGGCGAGCCGGTCCATGTGCTGCGTGGCGTCGATCTCGACCTCAGGGCCGGCGAACGCGTCGCGCTGACGGGTGAGTCCGGCAGCGGCAAGAGCACATTGTTGCACCTGATCGCGGGACTCGATGCCGCCGATGGGGGCGCGATCCGGCTAGAGGACGTAGAGGTCACCGCGCTGTCCGACGCAGGGCGTGCCAGCTTGCGGCGCGACCGGATCGGCCTGGTTTTTCAGCAATTCAACCTGATCCCGAGCCTGTCGGTCGCGGACAATCTGGTTTTCCAGGCGCGGATCGCCGACCGTCACGATGCGGCCTGGACCAAAGAGCTGGTCGAACGGCTTGGTCTCGGCGCTCTCCTGAAGCGCTATCCCGAGCAATTGTCCGGCGGGCAGCAGCAACGGGTCGCGATCGGCCGGGCGCTGGCGACAAAGCCATCGCTGCTGCTGGCGGACGAGCCGACCGGCAATCTCGATGAGACCACCGCCGAGAACGTGCTGGCGCTGACGCGCGACCTCGTCGCGCGCACCGGCTGCGGCTTCCTGATGGTGACCCATAGCCTGCATCTGGCCGGCACGCTCGACCGCCATCTCACCCTGCATGCGGGGCGGATCGCATGAGACGCGCGCTCTGGGTGCTCGCTGTGCTGCTCAGCCATTGGCGGCGTCACAAGATGCAGTTCGCGACGCTGCTGGTCGGGCTGATCGCGGCGACCGCGCTGTGGAGCGGCGTGCAGGCCATCAACCAGCAGGCCCGCAATGCCTATGACCGCGCCGCGGCGACATTTGGCGGCATCCGCACGGCCATGCTGGTCGCGCCTGCTGGCGCGACCTTTCCCCAGGAGCTGTTCATCAAACTCCGTCGTGCCGGTTGGCCGGTGTCGTCGGCGCTGGAGGGCCGGGTCCAGGTCAACGGACGCTCGGTGCGGCTGCTCGGGATCGAACCGGTCACGCTGCCGGTCGAAATCGGCAACGCACCGCGCCTCGGTGCTGCGGATTTAGGCAGGTTTGTTGCACCGCCGGGCCAGACATTGGTGGCGCGGGAGACGCTGAGCGAGTTGCAGGAAGCGGAAGGCGCGACGCCACCGATCAGCAACGGCGCGAAATTGCCGCCGCTGCGCGTGCTTCCGCAGCTCGCGCCCGGCGTGCTGGTGGTCGATATCGGCGTGGCGCAGCGTCTGCTGAACAAGCCGGATCAGCTGTCGCGGCTTCTGATCGGCAAGCCCAAGAGCAAGCCTGCGCCTCTGGCAAGCGTGGTCGGCGACCAGTTGCAGCTGGTCGAGCCGACTGCAGAGACCGAGCTGGAGCGCCTCACCGACAGCTTTCACCTCAACCTCACGGCGTTCGGCCTGTTGTCGTTCTTCGTCGGCCTGTTCATCGTCAACTCTGCCGTCGGCCTCGCCTTCGAGCAGCGGCTGCCGATGCTGCGAACGCTGCGCGCCTGCGGCGCCTCCGCGCGGCTGGTCAACAGCGTGCTGGTGGTCGAGCTCGTGGCGCTGGCACTGATCGCCGGGCTGATCGGGCTCGTCTGCGGATATTTCATTGCGGCAGTGCTGCTGCCCGACGTCGCGGCGTCACTGCGCGGGCTCTATGGCGCTCAGATTCCGGGGCAGCTGACCTTACAGCCTGAATGGTGGCTCGCCGGCATCGGCATCAGCATTGCGGGGGCGCTTGTTGCGGCGGCGACCAGCCTGATCAAGGCGATCAGGATGCCGGTGCTGGCGACGGCGCAGCCGCACGCCTGGCAGCAGCGGCAGCGCCGCTGGTTGATCTTGCAAAGTCTCGCCGCCTGCGCCGTGTTCGCAGTCGCGCTGTTGCTGCTTCAGTACGGGCAATCACTGATCGCGGGCTTTGGCGTGCTGGCGGCGCTGATGTTCGGTGCGGCCCTGATCCTGCCGGCGCTGCTCGAGATCATCCTGCTCGCGGGTCAGCGCGCCGCGAGAAAGCCGCTTGCACTGTGGTTCTGGGCGGACAGCCGGCAGCAGCTTTCCGGATTGTCGCTGGCGCTGATGGCGCTGCTGCTTGCCCTCGCCGTCAATGTCGGCGTGTCCACCATGGTGGAAACCTTCAGCCGCACCTTCCTCGGCTGGCTCAACGGTCGGCTCGCCGCCGACGTCTACATCAGCGCCTCGGACAATGCGCAAGGCGTCGCCATCCGCAACTGGCTGCGCGAGCGCAGCGACGTGCAGGCGATCCTGTCGGGCGGCCGCGCCGAGGCGCAGGTTCAGGGCCAGCCGGTGGAGCTGCTCGGCCTGCCCGATCACGCGCTCTACCGCGAGCGCTGGCCGCTGCTGGAAGCCGCGCCGCGCGCCTGGAGCCGGCTCATGCCGGGCAATGCCGCCTTCATCAGCGAGCAGTTCAGCCGCCGCCTCAACGTCCGCATCGGCGACGTCGTCGAGGTGCCGGCGCCAGGCGGGACCTGGGAGCTCGACATCGTCGGCGTCTATGCCGATTACGGCAATCCCAAGGGGCAGCTGACCGTCAACGTCGCCGCGCTGATCCGGCAGTTTCCGCAGACGCCGCAAACGCGGATCGGCCTGATCGTCGCTAAGGAGAACATTCCCGGCCTGATCGCGGCCTTGCAGAAGCAATTTGCGCTCGACGACCGCAGTGTGGCCGACCAGGCGACGGTGAAGGCGGAATCGGTCCGCATCTTCAACCGCACCTTCGCGGTGACCTCGGCGCTGAACGCGTTCACACTCGGTGTCGCCGGGATCGCGCTGTTCACCAGCCTGTTGACGCTGGCGAATTCCCGTCTGCCGCACCTTGCACCGCTATGGGCGATCGGCATCACGCGACCGCGCCTTGCCGCGATCGAATTGACCAAGACGCTGTCGGTGGCGCTGTTCACGGCGCTGCTCGCCGTGCCGCTCGGGCTCCTGGTGGCGTGGTGCCTGATCGCGATCGTGAACGTGAAGGCGTTCGGCTGGCGGCTGCCGTTCCACGTGTTTCCGCTGCAACTGGTCGAGCTGGTCGCGGTCGCGCTGTTGGCGTCGCTGCTTGCGGCGCTGTTGCCGGTGGCACGGCTGGCGCGAATGCAGCCAGCAAATCTCGTCAAGGTGTTTGCCAATGAGCGCTGATCGCATGTCGCGCCGCGCCTTCGCCGGCGGCATCGCCGCGCTGACGCTCGCACGCCGCGCCGGCGCGCAAGGCTATGCGGGGCTCGGTGAGACCGCGGACGGCTTTGGGAAGGTGACGCCGGGAAAGCTGTTTGCCTTTCCTGGCGATCACGGGCCGCATCCGGAGTTTCGCATCGAATGGTGGTATCTCACGGCAAACCTCGTCGATTCCAGCGGTGCGGCTTGCGGCCTGCAATGGACGCTGTTCCGTCAGGCGGCGCAGCCGGGCCCGCAAGGCGAAGGCTGGGCCAATCAGCAAATCTGGATGGCGCATGCGGCGGTGACGCGCGCCGACACCCACCGCTTCAACGAGGTCTTTTCACGCGGCGGCGTGGGGCAGGCCGGCGTTACGGCAAAGCCGTTTGCGGCCTGGATCGATGATTGGGAAATGAAGGCTCTCGAGCGAACCGATGACCGCACTTTGGCGCCGCTGGCGCTGAGGGCGTCCAGCACCGATTTCAGCTACGCACTGACGCTGGAGGCCGATCGTCCGGTCGTCTTACAGGGCGACCGCGGCTACAGTCGCAAGTCGGAGCGTGGCCAGGCATCCTATTATTACAGCCAGCCGTTCTACCGCGCCCGCGGCACGCTCACCATCGACGACAAGCCGGTCGATGTCTCGGGCCAGGCCTGGATGGACCGCGAATGGAGCAGCCAGCCGCTCGACGCCGACCAGACCGGCTGGGACTGGCTGTCGCTGCATCTGTCGTCCGGCGACAAGCTGATGCTGTACCGGCTGCGGCAGAAGGACGGCAAAGACTATCCGTTCGGCAACTGGATCAGCGCCGCCGGCGAAACGCAGATGATCGCGGGCAGCGACATCCAGATGATGCCGAAAGCGACGGCGGAGGTTGCGGGACGCAAGCTGCCGGTGGAATGGCAGATCGCGATCCCGTCGCGATCGTTCTCGATCCTCTGCAAGCCGCTCAATCCCAGGGCCTGGATGGGGACCGGCTTCTCCTATTGGGAGGGGCCGATCGGCTTTGCCGGGACGCATCACGGCGTTGGCTATCTCGAGCTGACCGGGTATTGAAGCGGCGACCTCTTCAAAGGGATTCCGCGATGTATCACCTCACCGCCCTCGTCACGCTGCTGGCGATCGCGTTTTATTTCTTCACCGCCATCAACGTGTCGCGCTCGCGCACCAAGACCGGCGTCAAGGTGCCGGCGATGTCGGGCCATCCGGATTTCGAACGCGCCTTCCGCATCCAGATGAACACGCTGGAATGGATGCCGATTGTCCTGCCGGCGCTCTGGCTGTTCGCGGTCTATATCGGCGACGGCATCGCCGCAGGGATCGGCGCGGTCTGGATCATCGGCCGCGTCGTCTATTTCATCGGCTATACGAAGGCGGCAGCCAAGCGCGGCACCGGTTTCATGATCCAAGGCATCGCCGCCATTGCGCTATGGGCCGGCGCGCTGGGAGCGGTGGTGTTGCGGCTAGTGTAGTGAATCACATCACGCGTGCACGTGTCCCGGGCGCGGTGCAGCGTTTCACGCTGCAGCGCGTCCGGGACACGAGAGCCTCACTTCGTCAGCGGGCAGCCGCTGTCCTTGGCGGTGAAGAAGGCCTTGTCGCCGGGGACGGTGGCGAGCAGCTTGTAATAGTCCCAGGGCTTCTTCGATTCCGAGGGCTTCTTGACCTCGAACAGATACATGTCGTGGATCATGCGGCCATTCTCGAGCACCTTGCCGCCTTGCGCGAAATCGTCGTCGACCGGCAGCTCCTTCAGCTTCTTGGCAACCGCATCGGGATCCTTGGTGCCTGCCGCCTTGACCGCCTTCAGATAGCTCAGCGTCGCCGAATAGGTGCCGGCTTGGATCATGTTCGGCATCCGGCCGGTGCGCTTGAGGAAGCGTTCGCCGAGATTGCGGGACTTGTCGTTGACGTCCCAGTAATAGCCTTCGGTCAGCACCAGGCCCTGTGCAGCCTGGAGGCCGAGGCCGTTCACTTCGGCAAGCGTCATCAATAGGCCGGCGAGCTTCTGGCCGCTGGCGACGATGCCGAACTCGGACGCCTGCTTGATCGAGTTGGTGGTGTCGAGGCCGGCATTGGCAAGGCCGACGATCTTCGCCTTCGAGCTCTGCGCCTGCAGCAGGAACGAGGAGAAGTCCGAGGAATTGAGCGGCACGCGCACCGAGCCGACCACCTTGCCGCCATTGGCGGTGACGATCTCGCTGGTGTCCTTCTCCAGCGCGTAGCCGAAGGCGTAGTCCGCGGTGAGGAAGAACCAGGTGTCGCCGCCGGCCTTGGTCAGCGCACCACCGGTGCCGACACCGAGCGCGCGGGTGTCGTAGGCCCAGTGGAAGCCGTAGGGTTGGCAGGCATCGCCGGTCAGCCGCGAGGTGGCGGCGCCGACGACGATGTCGATCTTCTTCTTTTCCTTGGACAGCTCGTGGATCGCGAGCGCGACCGAGGAGGTCGTCAGCTCCGTGATCATGTCGACGTTCTCGACGTCGTACCAGCGCCGCGCGATCGAGGTCGCGAGGTCGGGCTTGTTCTGGTGGTCGGCGGTGACGAGCTCGATCTTCTGACCCAGCACCTCGCCGCCAAAATCCTCGATCGCCATCTTGGCCGCCTCGACCGACCATTTGCCGCCGTAATCGGCATAGACGCCGGATTGGTCGTTGAGGATGCCGATCTTGACGCCTTGCGCGGAGGCCGGCGCCGCCAGCACCAGGGCGGAGGTTGCGACGGCGGCCAAAAGTGCTGATTTCATCTGTTAGCTCCCAGCAGTTTTCTGTTTTGAAATCGCGCGGATACTAGTGAAGAACCCTGCGCCTGCCCATCCATTTCACGTTGGTCGTTAGTATGGAGGTCGCCACAGAAATGGTGTCGTCCCGGACAAGCGAAGCGAAGATCCGGGACCCATAGCCACAGGGAGGAGTTTGGCGAAGACTCGGAGTTACCGGAGTCGCGCCAAACTCCTCCCTGTGGTTATGGATCCCCGCGTTCGCGGGGATGACGGCAGAGGGTGTGGAGGCGTCGATGGCCATAGAGACAGCGTCAGGCCGCCACCTGCGGCTTCTTCCCCTCATTCCGCCCCTCGGCCAGGTTCCGCACCACCACGTAGAAGATCGGCGTGAACAACAGGCCGAACAGGGTGACGCCGATCATGCCGAAGAACACGGCGACGCCGACGGCCTGCCGCATCTCCGAGCCGGAGCCGCTCGATATCACCAATGGCAAGACACCGAGGATGAAGGCGAACGACGTCATCAGGATCGGCCGCAGGCGCAAGCGGCAGGCGTCGATCACCGCCTCCAGCCGCGGCTTGCCCTCGTTCTCGATGTCGCGCGCGAACTCGACGATCAGGATCGCGTTCTTGGCCGCCAGCCCCACCAGCACGACGAAGCCGATCTGGGTGAGGATGTTGACGTCCTGCCCCATGATGCGCACGCCGATCGTGGCCGCGAGCAGGCACATTGGCACGATCAGGATCACGGCGAACGGCAAGGTCCAGCTGCCATATTGCGCAGCGAGCACGAGGTAGACGAACAGCACGCAGATCGGGAACACGTAGAGGCCGGCATTGCCGCCGGTGACCTGCTGATAGGACAGATCGGTCCATTCGAAGGTGAAGCCGCTCGGCAAGGTGTCGTCCGCGAGCTTCTTGATGGTGTTGAGCGCCGTGGTCGAGCTGGTGCCCGGCGCCGGCTCGCCCTGGAGCTCGGACGCGGCGTAGAGATTGTAGCGCGCGACGCGATCAGGTCCGGAGACGTCCTTGAACTCGACCACGCTGCCGAGCATCACCATGTCACCGGACGCGTTGCGCGTACGCAAGCGCGCGAGATCGCTGGGCTCTTTCCGGAACGGGAAGTCGGCCTGCGCGGTGACGTGATAGGTGCGGCCGAACAGGTTGAAGTCGTTGACATAGGTCGATCCGAAATAGCTCTGGATCGTGTCGTTGATATTGGAGATGGGAACGCCGAGCTTCTGCGCCTTGGTGCGGTCGATGTCGACGAAGAGCTGCGGCGTGTTGGCCGAGAACGGCGAGAATACCGTGGGGCCGAGCAGCGAGGGCGATTTGCGCGCCGCGGCGACAAGCTCGTCGGTGGCCGCGGCGAGCAACTCAGGCCCGCGGCCTTGACGGTCCTGAATGCGGATGGTGAAGCCGCCGCCGGTGCCGATGCCAGGCACGGCCGGCGGCGGGATCACGATGATGAAGGCGCCCTGGATCGCGGACAGGCGCTTGCGCAGCTCGACCGTGATGGCGTTCGCAGACAATCCCTTCTCCATCCGCGCCTCGGGCTCGTCGAACACCGGGAACAGCGCCGCCGCATTGCCGGCCTGGGTGCGGGTGGCGCCGGAGAAGCCGGCGAAAGCGGCGACGCGGACGATGCCCGGCGTATCTAGCGCGATCCGCTCGATCTCGCGCACGACCTCGGTGGTGCGCGCCAGCGAAGCCGCTCCGGGCAATTGCACGGAGACGATGACGTAGCCGCGATCCTGCGCCGGGATGAAGCCCTGCGGCGTGGTCGCAATCAGCCAGCCGGCGCTTCCGATCAGCGCGACGTAGATCAGGATCATCACCACCGCATGACGGATGACGAAATTGGCGAGGCCGGCATAGCCATGCGCCAGCCGGTCGAACACACGGTTGAAGACCCCGGTGAAGGCACCCCACGCCCGCGCGATGACATTCCAGCTTGCCGGCGGCCGCTTCTCCTCGTGCGGCACCAGGATCTGCGAGGCCAGCGCCGGCGACAGCGTCAGCGAGCAGAAGCAGGAGATCGCGGTCGCGACCGCAATGGTGACGGCGAATTGCTGGAAGAACTGCCCGGAAATACCGCCCAGGAAGGCAGTCGGAACGAACACCGCGCAGAGCACCAACGCGATCGAGACCAGTGCGCCGCCGACCTCCTCCATGGTCTTGAGAGCAGCATCGCGCCGGCTCATGCCGTGCTCGAGATGCCGCTCGACGTTCTCGACCACCACGATGGCATCATCGACCACGATGCCGACCGCGAGGACGAGACCAAACAAAGTGAGATTGTTGATCGAGAAACCCAGCGCCGCCATCACCGCGAAGGTGCCGACCAGCGACACCGGGATCGCGATGATCGGAATGATCGCCGGACGCCAGCCCTGCAGGAACACCAGCACGACGATGACCACGAGCAGCATCGCCTCATAGATGGTCTTGATCAGCTCGTGGACGGACTGCGCGATGAATTCGGTGGGATTGTAGCCGATATTGTAGTCGAGGCCTTTCGGGAAGCTCTCCTTGAGCCTCGTCATCGTGTCGGTGATGTTCTTTGCGGTGGCGAGAGCGTTGGACCCGGGCCGCTGCGTCACCAGCATGGCGACCGCGGATTTGCGCAGCAGGAAGCTGTTGGTGCTGTAGGCGAGCGCCCCGAGCTCGATGCGGGCGACGTCGCGCAGCCGAACGACGCGGCCATCGGAGCCGGCCTTGATCAGGATGTCCTCGAACTGCTTCTGGTCCTTCAGGCGCCCGGTAAAGGTGAGATTCGGCTGGAAGGCTCGATCGGCGATCGGCGGCTCGGCGATCTGGCCGCCGGCGATCTGCACGTTCTGGGCGCGGATCGCGGCCAGCACCTCCGCCGAGGTCAGGCCGAGATTGGCGATCCGGTCAGGATCGAGCCACAGCCGCATCGAATAGTCGCGCGCGCCGAAGATCTGGATGTCGCCGACGCCGTCGAGACGCAGCAGCTGGTCGCGAACCTGGAGCAGCGCGTAGTTGGAGATGTAGAGCTGGTCGAACGTGTCGTCGGGCGACAGCATGAACACGACCATCAGGATGTCGGGCGAGTTCTTGCGGGTGGTGACGCCGTTGCGCTGCACCTCTTCGGGCAGGCGCGGCTGCGCGATCGCGACGCGGTTCTGCACCAGCACCTGGGCCTTGTCGAGATCGGTGCCGAGCTTGAAGGTAACAGTGATGGTGAGCTGGCCGTTCGAGGTCGCCTGGCTGTAGAGATACAGCATGTCCTCGACGCCGTTGATCTCCTGCTCGATCGGAGCTGCGACCGTGTCGGACACGGTCTGCGCGGAGGCGCCGGGATATTGCGTGGTGACGACGACGGTTGGCGGCACCACTTGCGGATATTCGGACACTGGCAGCGTGGTGTAGGCGAGCGCACCGATGATCAGGAGCACGATCGACAGCACCATCGCCAGGATGGGCTGGTTGATGGAGAGACGACCGAGATTCATGACTTGCCACCGGCTGGGGCTTGCGCGGTCTGCGGGGCAACCTTGGCGCCGACACGGGCACGCTGGATGCCGTTGACGATGACGCGGTCCTCGGCCTTCAATCCTTCGCGGATCACGCGCAGGCCGTCATCCAGCGGCCCGAGCACCACGGGACGCGCCTCGACGGTGTCGTCGGGCTTCACCACGAACACGATCTTGCGGGACTGGTCGGTCGCAACCGCGACATCCGGGATCAGCAATGCTTCATAAGGTGCGCTGCCGATCAGCCGTACGCGCCCGAACTGGCCGGGCAGGATCGACAGATCGGTATTCTTGACCACGGCGCGGCTGCGCAGCGTGCCGGTCGAAACGTCGAGCCGGTTGTCGAGGAAGTTGATGGTGCCTTCATGGGACGGCTTGGTTTCGCCGGCCAGCGTCACCTGCACCGGATTGGCCGTGTCGCGCGAGCTCGGGCGCCGCCCTTCGAACCACAGCTTGCTGTATTTGATGAAGGTCGCCTCATCCATGTCGAAATAGACGTAGATCGGGTCGAGCGTGACGATCGAGGTCAGGAGGGTCGAAGAGCCATTGTCGCTGCCCTGCACGAGATTGCCGGGGCTGACGAGATGGCGGCTGACGCGGCCGGTCAACGGTGCCGTCACATGGGTGAATTCGATGTTCAGTCTGGCGGCTTTGAGCGCGCCTTCAGCCTGCACCTCCGCGGCATGCGCAGCTTGCAGGGCCTGACGGCGCTGATCGACGACCTGCTCGGAGACCGCGCTGGTCTGCACCAGGCTGAGGCCGCGGTCGAGCTCGCGCTTGGCAAGTTCCACCTTGGCGCGGGCATCCGACAGCTGCCCCTCCGCCTGCGTGGCCACCGCCTCGAACGGACGCGGGTCGATCACGTAAAGCAAATCGCCCTGACGCACGATGGCGCCGTCCTGGAATTCGACCGAGTTGACGAAGCCGCCGACGCGCGGGCGCACCTGCACCTCCTCCACCGCCTCGAAGCGGCCGGTGAACTCGTCCCAATCGGTAACGGTGCGCTTGACCGGCTGGGCGACCGTCACGGGCGCCGGCGGCGGCGCAGACGCTTGCGAGGTGGGCTGCCCGCAACCGGTGAGCGCGAACGAAGCGACGAGGAGACCCGCTAGTGCGTAATGCCGCGGCTGGACGAATTCGTGCTTTTTGACAAGTCGCTCGCTTCCATCCGGTCCAGCCATCCCAGGTCCTCGCATCGTCCTCATGCCAAAAGCCGCGGAAAAGGCAGGGTAGGCATTTACCCGCGGGCGTCCCAAGATGGGTGGAGTTGATGACCACTTCAAGACCAAAGCGCGTGCAGGGCTCCAAGCGCGCCCTGACCGGTTGGCGGGTTGACGGGGGTGGCAACCCACCCCGCACGCGCTGAGTAGCCGGCAGGTTTGCGATTGGACTTTATTCGCCGGGCTCTTGAATGGAAACGTCCTTCCCCTTTCCCCGCACGCGGGGAAAGGGGAAGAGCAGCCAGCGCCTTCGCACATGACGAACGCCATCCGCTCGGCTAGATTGCCCTTACAAAAACAAGACGAATTGTCCGGGAGGACAGGCGTGCACCAGGGACGTGTCGTTTTCGGCGCGATCGAGGAGGTCGTGTTCGGCCATCCTGCAACTGAGGCCATCGTCGCGCAGATGGACCGGCTGGAAACGCGCCGCGCCTTCCTGATGGTTTCGGGCACGCTGAACCGGCAGACCGACGAAATCAGCAAGATCAAGGAAGCTCTGGGCCCCCGCTGCGCTGGCCTGTTCGATGCCATGCCGGCGCACACGCCGCGCGAGGCGGTGATCGCGGCAACCAACGCGGCGCGCGAGGCCGGCGCCGACCTGATCGTCACCGTCGGCGGCGGCTCGATCACTGACGGCGCCAAGGCGGTACAGCTTTGCCTCGCCAACGGTATCGACGATGTCGACGGGATCGAGCGGATCCGCGTGCACAAGGGCGTCGCACCGGAGATGACGGCGCCGACCGTGCGCCAGGTTAGCGTGCCCACCACGATCGCGGGCGGTGAGTTCTCATCCATCGCGGGCGTCACCGACCGAGCTGCGCATGTGAAGCAGATACTGCGGCATCCGCTCGCCGTGCCGCGCGCGACCATCCTCGATCCCGCGATCACCGTACACACGCCGGAATGGCTGTTCCTGTCGACCGGCATCCGCGCCATCGACCATTGCGTCGAGGCGATCTGCTCGCGCGAGACGCATCCCTATGCCGACGCGCAAGCGGTGAAGGGCCTCGCCATGCTCGCGGACGCGCTGCCGCGGGTGAAAGCCGACCCCGCCGATCTCGACGCGCGGATGGACGCGCAGATCGGCACCTGGCTGTCGATGGGCGCGCTCGCGGCCGGCGTTCCGATGGGCGCGAGCCACGGCATCGGCTACGTGCTGGGCGCGGCCTTCGACGTGCCGCACGGCTACACCTCCTGCATCATGCTGCCGGCGGTGATGCGCTGGAATGCGAGCGCCAATGCCGAGCGGCAGATGATCGTCGCGGCCGCCATGGGCTTTCCCGGCCACAACGCCGCCGATGTGCTCGATGCCTTCATCCGCTCGCTGGGCATGCCCCGCAGCCTCGCTGAGGTGCGTGTATCGCCCGAGCATTTCGAGACAATCGCCGAGCAGGCGATGCGCACCAACTGGATCCCGCGCAACCCGCGCAAGATCGAAGGCCCGGCGCAGGTGCGCGAAATCCTGCTTCTCGCCGCATAATCCAAAGCCGGAGGATAGATGTACCCAGGTCAGCATGCCCGCCTACGCCCGCTGCAGCCCGCCTTCATCATGGCGGCCACAGGCGAGGCCGTCACCTATCGCGAGCTCGATGCGCGCAGCAACCGGCTGGCCCATCTGTTCCGCAAGCACGGCTTGAAGCGGCTCGACCACTATTCGATCTTCATGGAGAACAATTCGCGCTATCTGGAGGCCTGCGGCGCCGGCGAACGCTCAGGGCTGTATTACACCTGCATCAACTCGTTCCTGACGCCGGGCGAACTCGCCTATCTGCTGGTCAACAGCCAGTCGAAGATCCTGATCACCTCGGTGGCGAAGCTCGACATCGCCCGCGAGGCGATCAAGGCCTGCCCCGACATCAAGCTCTGCATCGTCGCCGACGGCCCCGGCGAGAGCGAGCGCATCGTCGGACTTGCGGACGTCACCGCGGATATGCCGGCGACTCGAATCGCGGATGAATGGCTCGGCACGGCCATGCTCTATTCGTCCGGCACGACGGGACGGCCGAAAGGCATTCTGCGGCCGCTGCCGGAGGAGCCGCCGAAGCATAATCTGCCGCTGTTCGATTTTCTGACCAAGCTCTGGCACTACCGGGAGGGCATGGTCTACCTCTCGCCGGCCCCGCTCTATCACTCGGCGCCGCAGGCGGCCGTGAACCTCACGATCCGCATGGGCGGCACCGTGATCATCATGGAGAGTTTCGATCCCGAGCGTTATCTCGAGCTGGTCCAGCGGTGGGGCATCACCCACACCCAGCTGGTGCCGACGATGTTCTCGCGCATGCTGAAGTTGCCGGAGGAGGTGCGCGGCCGTTACGACCTGTCGTCGCTGGAGATCGCCATCCACGCCGCTGCGCCCTGGCCGGCTCTGGTCAAGGACGACATCATCAAATGGTGGGGCCCGATCATCCACGAATATTACGGCGCCACCGAGGGCCTCGGCTTTACCGCCTGCAACAGCGAGGAATGGCTTAGCCACCGCGGCACCGTCGGCAAGGTGCTGCTCGGCGACCTCCACATCCTCGACGAGAACATGCGGGAATGCCCGACCGGCACGCCCGGCCAGGTGTGGTTCAAGACCGCCTCGCCGTTCGAATATTTCAACGATCCGGAGAAGACCAAGGAGGCGCGCTCGGCCGACGGCAGCATGAGCACGGTCGGCGACGTCGGCTATGTCGATGCCGACCGGTTTCTCTACCTCACCGATCGCGCCACCTTCATGATCATCTCCGGTGGCGTGAACATCTACCCGCAGGAATGCGAGAATCTGCTGATCACCCATCCGAAGGTCGCCGATGCCGCGGTGTTCGGCGTGCCCAATCCCGATCTCGGCGAAGAGGTGAAGGCGGTGGTACAGCCGATGCCTGATGTCGTGCCGGGCGAGGCGTTCGCCGAAGAGCTGATCGCATTCTGCGCAAAATCGCTGTCGCGGCAGAAGGTGCCGCGCTCGGTCGATTTCGAGAAGGAATTGCCGCGGCTGCCGACGGGGAAGTTGTACAAGCGCCTGCTGCGGGACCGGTATTGGGGGAACAAGGCGTCGAGGATCGTGTGAGGGCGTATCTACGAATTCCGCTGTCGTCCCGGACAAGCGAAGCGCTGATCCGGGACCCATAGCCACAGGAAGGTGTTTGGCGAAGACTCGGAGTTGCGAGCGCGCGCCGCAGCGTCTCCCTGTGGTTATGGGTCCCGGGTTCGCGACTTCGTCGCGCCCCGGGACGACAGCGGAGTTTGTTGGTGCGATTGCGCGCAACATCCGCAACACCAGCACCGGAACCATCTCTTCGCACCTGCACTCTCACATCGTGAGAGCATGAAGACCTGCGGCCTTCGGTCATCCGAATTGTCGAGGCGGCATGCGGCCTTACCGGTTGCCTCCCTCAACTCGCGTGCTATCGTCGCGACAAACAGGCCGCAAAGGCCAAAAAGACTGATGTCCAGGGAGGATGAGCATGCGGAGCGTGTGGGCGCTCGCCGCAATGGCGGCGCTATCTGTGCTGACGGCCTCAACCACCACGCTCGCCGGCGAGCCCAAGCAGGGCGGCGTCCTGCGAATGTATCACCGCGACAGCCCGGCCAACGCATCGATCCTCGAGGGCGCGACCTATTCGGTCAACGTGCCGTTCATGGGCGTTTTCAATAACCTCGTTATTTACGACCAGCACATCGCGCAGAATAGTCCTGAGACCCTCCGGCCCGAGCTGGCCGAAAGCTGGTCCTGGGGCAACGACAACAAGAAGCTGACGTTCAAGCTGCGCCAGGGCGTCAAATGGCACGACGGCAAGCCGTTCACATCGGCCGACGTCAAATGCACCTTCGATCTCCTGATGGGCAAATCGCAGCAGAAGCTGCGGCAGAATCCACGCAAGGCCTGGTACAACGAAGTCAACGAGATCACGACGAGCGGCGATTTCGAGGTCTCCTTCGACCTGAAGCGGCCACAGCCGTCACTGCTGGCGATGCTCGCGTCCGGCTATACGCCGGTCTATCCCTGTCACGTCTCGCCGGCGGACATGCGCACCCATCCGGTCGGAACCGGACCGTTCAAGTTCGTCGAGTTCAAGGCCAATGAATCGATCAAGCTGACGCGAAATCCGGACTATTGGAAGAAGGGCCTGCCCTATCTCGACGGCATCGAGTACACAATCATCACGAACCGCTCGACCGCGATCCTGGCGTTCGTCGCCGGCAAGTTCGACATGACCTTCCCGACGCACATCACGATCCCGCTCCTGAAGGATATCAAGTCGCAGGCGCCGAACGCGACTTGCGTCGTCGAGCCGACCAACGTTTCGACCAACATCATCGTCAATTCGACCTCGGCGCCGTTCGACAACATCGATATTCGTCGGGCGGTGGCGCTTGCACTCGACCGCAAGGCGTTCGTCGATATCCTGTTCGAAGGCCAGGCCGATATCGGCGGCACCATGCTGCCACAGCCCCAAGGCGTCTGGGGCATGCCCAAGGACAAGCTCGAGACCATTCCGGGCTATGGCCGGGACGTGAACGCGAACCGCGAAGACGCGAAGAAGCTGATGCAGAAGGCGGGCTACGGCCCCGACAAGCACCTCGCGGTGAAGGTCTCGACGCGCAATCTCGCGGAATATCGCGACCCCGCCGTGATCCTGATCGACCAGCTCAAGAGCATCTATATCGACGGCGAGCTCGACGTCGTCGAAACCGCGAACTGGTTCCCGAAAGTCGCGCGCAAGGACTACATGCTCGGCCTCAATCTGACCGGCAATTCCGTCGACGATCCCGACCAGTCCTTCTACGAAAACTATTCCTGCGGCTCGGAGCGGAACTACACCAATTACTGCAACAAGGAGATCGAGAAGCTGTTCGACGTGCAATCGCAGGAGACCGACACCAGCAAGCGCAAGCCGCTGGTCTGGGATATCGACAAGAAGCTGCAGGAGGATGTCGCCCGTCCGATCATCTTCCATGCACGGGCCGGCACGTGCTGGCAGCCCTACGTCAAGGGCATCACGATCATGTCGAACAGCTCCTATAACGGCTTTCGCTACGAGGACGCGTGGCTCGACAAGTAGCGCGGCAGGCTGAAGACTAGCGGCTCGCGGAGGGCGAAGGATGTTTGCCTATCTGGTGCGACGCCTGTTCCTGATGCTCGTGACCCTGTTCGGGATCTCGATCGTCATCTTCCTCCTGCTGCGCATCGTGCCCGGCAACATCGTCGACATCCTGTTCGCCGCGGCCGGCTATGTCGATCCCGCCGACAAGGCCAACCTGGAGAAGGAGCTCGGCATCGACCAGCCGCTGATCGTGCAATATTGGCACTGGATCAGCGGTTTTCTGCGCGGCGATTTTGGTTACTCCTACGTCTCCGAGAAGCCGGCGCTGCAGGAGATATTGCCGCGGATCCCGATCACGGCGCGGCTCGCCGGCCTCGCGCTGTTGTTCTCGGTCTCGATTGGCATTCCGCTCGGCGTCATCAGCGCCGTGAAGCAGGGCACACGACTGGATTACGCCTTGCGTGTCGTCAGCCTCAGCGGCTTGTCGCTGCCCTCGTTCTGGCTCGGCCTGCTCATCCTGACGGCGTCGGTGGCGATGTTCGGCCAGATGCCGATCTTCAATCCGAATCCGCAGACCTGGCTCGAGGCGTTCGCAACCTACGCCGTGCCGGCCGCCGCGGTCGGCTTCCGCAGCGCGGCGCTGACCATGCGCATCACGCGATCCTCGATGCTGGAGGTGCTGCGTCAGGACTACATCCGCACCGCGCGCGCCAAGGGTGCCTCCGATGCCGCCGTGAACTATCAGCACGCGCTGAAGAACGCGATCCTGCCCGTCATCACCGTGATCGGCATCGAGGCGGCGTTCCTGATCGGCGGCCTGATCGTCACCGAGACGGTGTTCAACATCCCCGGCGTCGCCCGCTTCCTGGTCGAGGCGATCCGCTGGCGCGACTATCCGATCGTGCAGAACCTCGTGATGCTGATCGCCGTCGTGGTGGTGAGCGCGAATTTCATCGTCGACATGCTCTACGCCGTGTTCGATCCGCGCATCAGGTACACGGATTAGGAGATCAATTTGGCCGCGATCGACTTCGACGTTGAACTGAGGCGGGCCGGCGCGCATGCGACCGGAGGCTGGCGCCGCGTGCTGTTTCTGGCACAGCGGCATGTGCTGGGCGCCGCCGGCCTCGTCATCATGACCGTGTTCGTGTTCACGGCCATCTTCGCCGATTTCATCGCGCGCTATGATCCCTTGTCGATCGATTCGGCCCGCGCTCTGGCCCGCCCGAGCCTGGCGCACTGGATGGGAACAGACTCCTTCGGCCGCGACGTGTTCAGCCGCATCATCCACGGCGCGCGGATCTCGCTTGCGGTCGGGATCGGCTCGACCGCGCTCGGTGGCACGATCGGCGTCATCGTCGGCCTCACCTCCGGCTATCTCTCCGGTTGGGTCGATCTCGTGTTCCAGCGCGTCTCCGACGTCCTCCAGGCGCTGCCGCTGCTGGTGCTGGCGCTAGTGATGACGGCGGCACTCGGCCCATCGCTGCCGAACGTGATCATTGCGATTGCCATTCCGCTGATCCCGACGGTCGCGCGCGTCATCCGTGCCAACACGCTGGCGCTGCGCGAACTCCCCTTTATCGAAGCCGCCAAATCGATCGGCATGAGCGAAGTGCGCATCGCGCTCCGCCACGTGCTGCCGAACACGCTGGCGCCGCTTATCGTGCTCGCGACCGCGCAGCTCGGCTCGACCATCCTGACGGAAGCTTCCCTCTCCTTCCTCGGCCTCGGCATTCCCGAGCCGTATCCGTCTTGGGGCCGCATGCTCTCCGAGTCCGCCGCCGAATATGTCCGAACCGCGCCGTGGCTGGTGATCTTCCCGGGCATTGCGATCAGCCTCGCCGTGTTCGGCGCCAACCTGTTCGGCGACGCCCTGCGCGACATCCTGGATCCGAGGCAGCGCGGCTGATGACGGACAAATCCCACCTTCTCGAAGTGAAGAACCTGAAAACGGTGTTCTTCACCAATTCCGGTCTGTTCAAGGCCGTCGACGACCTGTCCTTTACCGTGAAGCGCGGCGAGACGCTGGCGATCGTCGGCGAATCCGGCTGCGGCAAGAGTGTCACCGCGCTGTCGCTGATGCGGCTGGTGCCCGATCCGCCCGGCCGCATCGTCGGCGGCTCCATCTCGCTCGAGGGCACCGATCTGCTGGCACTGGATGAAGCGGAGATGCGCGCCGTCAGGGGCAACCGCATCTCGATGATCTTCCAGGAGCCGATGACTTCGCTCAATCCGGTGATGCGGATTGGCGACCAGATCGTCGAGGCGGTGCGGCTGCACCGGAACATCCCGGCGAAAGAGGCCCGGAATATCGCCGTCGAGATGCTGCGCCTGGTCCGCATTCCCGAACCGGCACGACGCGCGAAGGAGTATCCGCATCAACTCTCCGGCGGCATGCGCCAGCGCGCGATGATCGCGATGGCGCTGGCCTGCCGGCCGGTGCTGCTGATCGCGGACGAGCCGACCACCGCGCTTGACGTCACCATCCAGGCGCAGATCCTGGCGCTGATCCTCGACCTTCAGAAGGAGCTCGGCACCGGGCTCGTGCTGATCACGCACGATCTTGGCGTGGTCGCGCAGACGGCGCAGCGCGTGATCGTGATGTATGCGGGGCGAAAGGTCGAGGAAGCCAGCGTCGAAGCGCTGTTCGCCGCCCCAAAGCATCCCTATACGCGCGGGCTGATGGCCTCGATCCCGGCGGTGCCGGCATCCGGCGTCCCGGCGCAGGCGCGGCTCAACGAAATTCCCGGCACCGTGCCGTCGCTTGTGCGGCTGCCGAAGGGCTGCGCCTTCGCACCGCGCTGCAAGCTCGCAATCAAGCGCTGCGAGGCCGAATATCCGCCGCTTGCGGATTGGGGCGGCGGACATCTTGCAGCCTGCTGGCGTGCGGCTGAAGTCGCGGAGGTGGCATGAGCGAAGTTCTGCTCGAAGTCACCAATCTCAAGAAGCACTACCCGGTGCGGGCCGGCGTATTGCGCAGGCAAGTTGGCACCGTGCACTCGGTCGACGGCGTCTCGTTCTCGGTTCATGCCGGCGAGACGCTCGGACTCGTCGGCGAATCCGGTTGCGGCAAGTCGACGGTGGCGCGTAGCGTGCTGCGGCTGGTCGAACCGACCTCGGGCCAGATTCACCTCGAAGGCGAGGATATCACCCATCTGTCCAAGGCGGCACTGCGCCCGCACCGGCGCTCGATGCAGATCGTCTTCCAGGACCCGTTCGCCTCGCTCAATCCGCGCATGACCGCCGGCGACATCGTCGGCGAGCCGCTTGCGGTGCACGGGCTCGCCAGTGGCAAGGCGCTGGATGCGCGGGTCGCAACGCTGTTCGAGCAGGTGGGCTTGCGAGCCGACCAGATGCACAACTTCCCGCATCAATTCTCCGGCGGCCAGCGCCAGCGCATCTGCATCGCGCGCGCGCTCGCACTCGAGCCGCGCCTGATCGTCTGCGACGAGCCGGTGTCCGCGCTCGACGTCTCGATCCAGGCGCAGGTGATCAACCTGCTGATCGACCTGCAGCGCCAGCACGGCTTCTCCTATCTCTTCATCGCGCACGATCTTGCCGTGGTCGCTCATATCAGCCATCGCGTCGCCGTGATGTATCTCGGCCGCATCGTCGAGATCGCAGGCAAGGACGAGCTGTTTCGCAATCCCAGGCATCCCTACACGCAGGCGCTGCTCGCCTCGGTGCCGATCGCCAATCCGCTCGCGAAGAAGCTCGCGCCGCTGGTCGACGGCGATGTGCCGAGCCCGGTCAATCCGCCCTCAGGCTGCGCGTTTCACACCCGCTGCCGGTTTGCGATGGAGCGGTGCAAGACGGAGCGGCCGGCGCTGCTGGAAGCTGGCGATGGGCATCAGGTGGCGTGTCTGCTCAATGAGGGCACGGGGCGGAGCCAGTTGGCGCCAACGACCTGATCACCGGCCACGCCGCCAGCGCTGCGGCCAGATGCTTGAGCGTGTGGCCCGAGACGAAGTGCCCTGTCGCTTCGAAAATGAGCGCGTCACCGAGTTCGAAAAGCTTCGCCAGCACATAAAAGAAGATCACGCCGCCCAGCGGCACGCCGAGCGCGCCAGGCCGCGGCCGCGTCAACGCCAGTCCCACGGCAAGTGCCATGCCGCCGAACTGCACGACCACCCATGGCGTGAGATTCTCGCGCGCCACCCAGGCAGCCAGCAGGCCGGCCATCATCATCAGCACCAGCACTGCCTCGCCTGCACGCACGCTGATGCGTTCACCGGCTGCGATGCCCAGAAAGCCCGCGAACGCCACCGCCATGCCGAGACGATCGGCCACGAGGCGTTGCGGCATGTCGGGGTCCAGGTGATAGAAGCCAGAACCCAGGCACGTGAGGATCAGTCCGACGAAGAACCAGCTTGCACCCACGGGCGCATCATGGCGGGCGCGCAGCCGCTCCGAACCCCAGACGCCCATCGCGAGAAAGGCGAGATTGCTCAGCACATCGCCGGCGTTGGGCACACCGAGCCAAGTGCGACTGTCGACGAAGTGCGGGACGTGCCAAGCGGCGGCGGGCAGTGCGGGAGCGAGGAGTGCCGACAGCGTCAGAACGCAGAGGGCCCCAATCAGGTATCTCTCGTGGAGTTGCGGGGCGGCCAACGAGAAGCGGCGGGCTACCGACGGGAGCGTCGGATTGGTCGCTTGGGCGGGATCATTGACGCGCAACATGCCGGCTCCAAAATTGAACAACGTTCAATATATGTAGCCAAAAAAATGAAACTCGTTCAAATTTAATTTCGCCCTTCGCACCAATATGCAATTAAACAACTGAAATATAAGGGAATTTTTATCGCACGCGAGATGCCGTAGGGTGGGCAAAGCGGAGCGTGCCCACGACTTTTCTGCGATTAGCGCGAGATGGTGGGCACGGCGCTTTGCGCCTTTGCCCACCCTACGAGACTGCGTTCGCCGCGCTAACCTGCCCCGATCTCGGCGACGATCCTGCCCGTCGTCACCTGCTCGCCTTCGGCGACGTCGATAGCCGCCACCACGCCGTCGACGCCGGCCTTGTGGACGTGCTCCATCTTCATCGCTTCCAGCGTCAGCACCGGTTGGCCGGCGGTGACGCGGTCACCCGGCTTGACCAGCACGGCGACGACGCGCCCGTTCATGGCGGCGCGCACCTTGCCGTCGCCGCCGTTGGCAGCAGTGGCCTTCGGCGCGGCGAGCGTGAGATCGGTGACCGCGAGAGGGACGCCGCGATGCTGGAGGTAGAGCCGATCACCGTCGCGCAGGAACTTTGCGCTGTCCATCACGCCATTGTGGCTGAAGCGGACGGCGTCGGAATCGAGTTGGTCGATCTCGAACTTGTCTTGTCGGCCGTCGGCGGCGACAGTGTAACTACCATCGCGCTCGCGCGTGACTTCGAGTTCGTATGTCTGACCGGCGATCTCGATCTTCGCTGGCAACGGAAAGGTGGCGGCGAGGCTCCGCCCGCCCTGCCATGACGGCGCGCGCGGGTTGGTGACGTAGAGCAGCAGCCCCGCCAAAGCCGTATCGAAGGCCGCGTCCGCACGCGGCGCCAATAGCTCATCGCGATGCGCGCCGATGAAGGCCGTCGTCGCCTCGCCCTTGGCGAAGCCGGAGTGGCGCAGGCACGACATCAGGAACGCCTGGTTGGTGGTCACGCCAAAGGCCGTGAGCTGCTCCAGGCCGACGATCAGCTGCGCTCGCGCCTCCTCGCGGCTCGCGCCGTGACTGATGACCTTGGCGGTCATGGAATCGTAGAACGGCGGAATCTCCGAGCCCGATTGCAGCGCGTGCTCGACGCGGACGCCATCTGGCACCTGCCAGCGCGCCATGCGGCCGGACTGCGGCATGAAGTCGTGCGCGGCATCTTCCGAGCAAAGCCGCACCTCGATGGCATGGCCGGAGAACTTGATATCCTGCTGCTTCACCGGCAACGGCTCGCCGCGCGCAACACGCAGCTGCAGCTCGACCAGATCGAGCCCGGTGATGGCCTCGGTCACGGGATGCTCGACCTGGAGACGCGTATTCATCTCCATGAAGTAGAATTCGCCATTTTCGTCGAGCAGGAATTCCAGCGTACCGGCGCCCTCGTAACGCAGCGCCTTCACCGCGGCGACCGCGACGTCACCCATTTTCGCGCGCAGCTCCGGCGTCACGGCGGGCGACGGCGCCTCCTCGATCAGCTTCTGATGCCGCCGCTGCACCGAGCAGTCGCGCTCGCCGAGATGGATGGCGTTGCCGTGGCTGTCGCCGAACACCTGGATCTCGATGTGGCGGGGATTCTGGATGGCGCGTTCGAGGATCACCGTGGGATCGCCGAACGCGGCCTTGGCTTCGGAACGCGCGCTGCGCAGCGAATCGGGGAACGAAGCGGCGTCCGTCACGAGCCGCATGCCACGTCCACCGCCGCCGGCGACCGCCTTGATCATCACGGGGAAGCCGATCTCCTTGGCCTCCGCGAGCATGACCTCGTCACCCTGATCGGCGCCCTGATAGCCGGGCACGCAGGGAACGCCGGCCTTCTTCATGATCTCCTTGGCGCCGGCCTTGTTGCCCATCGCCTCGATCGCCTGTGGCGACGGGCCGATGAAGATCAGGCCGGCATCCTTGCAAGCTTGCGCAAAATCCTCGTTCTCGGCGAGGAACCCATAGCCGGGATGAACGGCATCTGCGCCACTCGCTTTCGCCGCGGCGATGATCGCGGGGATGTTGAGATAGGATTGCGCCGGCAAGACTTCGCCGATGCGCACGGCCTGGTCGGCCTGTTGCACGTGGAGCGCGTCGCGATCCGCATCCGAATAGACCGCGACGACGCCAAGGCCCAGCTGCCGCGCGCTGCGCATCACGCGAAGCGCGATCTCGCCGCGATTGGCGACCAGGACCTTGAAGAACGGCCGGTGCTGCACTGATCCGTTCCTCATGGGCGGGCCACCGAGAACTGCATGCGCTGCGGCGTCCGTGCGTCGCCTTCGCGGCAGATCGCGAGCACTTCGGACAGCACCGCGCGGGTGTCGCGCGGGTCGATCACGCCGTCGTCGAGCACGCGGGCACTGGTCGAGAACACGTCCATTTGGCCGTCGAACACGCCGATGATTTGCGCCTTCATCGCGTCGAGTTTTTCCTTTTCGACCGGCTTTCCGCGCCTCGCGGCGGCCGCTTCCGTCACGATGGCCATGGTCTCGGCCGCCTGCTCGCCGCCCATCACGGCGGTCTTGGCATTGGGCCAGGAGAAGCAGAAGCGCGGATGGAAGCCGCGGCCGCACATGCCGTAATTGCCGGCGCCGAACGAGGCGCCGCAGTAGATGGTGATCTGCGGCACTGTCGCCGAGGTCACGGCCTGGATCATCTTCGAGCCGTGCTTGATCATGCCGGCTTCTTCATAGGCTTTGCCGACCATGTAGCCGGTGGTGTTGTTGAGATAGAGGATTGGCGTGCGGGTCTGGCAGCACGCCTGGATGAAATGTGTCGCCTTGTTGGCACCGGCGGGATCGAGCGGCCCGTTGTTGGTGATGATGCCGATCGCCTGTCCTTCGATGCGGGCGTGGCCGCAGACGGTGGCGGGGCCGTAATTCGGCGCCATCTCGGTGAAATCGGAATCGTCGACGATGCGTGCGATCACCTGCTTCATGTCGACGGAGCGCTTGTGGTCCATCGGCATGATGCCTAGCAGCTCGCCCTGGTCGTAGCGTGGCGGCTTGAATTCCGACGCCGTCCTGCCCGGCCGTTCCCATTCCAGCGCCGCCATGATCTCGCGCGCGATGCGCAGCGCATCGCGGTCGTCCTCGGCAAGATAATCGCCGAGACCAGAGACCTGGGTGTGCATCTCGGCGCCGCCGAGCTCCTCCTCGGTCGCGATCTCACCGGTCGCGGCCTTCAGCAGCGGCGGCCCGGCGAGGAAGGCGCGGGTACGACCGCGGACCATGACGATGTAGTCGGAGAGACCCGTCTGATAGGCGCCGCCGGCAGTCGAGGAGCCGTGCGTGACGGTGACGACGGGCAGGCCTGCCGCAGAGAGCCGCGCCAGATTGCGAAAGATGTTGCCGCCACGGACAAAATCCTCGACGCGGTAACGCAGCAGGTTGGCGCCGGCGCTTTCGACCAGTTGCACGTAAGGCAGCTTGTTCTCCAGCGCGAGCTCCTGCACCCGCAGCGTCTTGTCGAGGCCGTAAGGCTGCAGCGCGCCGGCATCGATGCCGGAATCGCTGGCGCTGACCATGCAGCGGATGCCCGAGACGAAGCCGATGCCGGCGATGACGCCGCCGCCGGGCACGCTCTTGGTCGCGTCCGGTACATCGAACATGTAGCCGGCGAGCGTCGACAGCTCGACGAAGGGCGCACCGGGATCGAGCACCAGCGCGACGCGCTCGCGCGGCAGCAATTGGCCGCGCTTGTGGAAGCGATCCTTGGCTGCGGCCGACGCCGCGCGGGTGCGCTCTTCCAGCGCGCGCATGCGGTCGATGAGGCCGAGCATGCCGTCGCGGTTGGCGTGGTAGGCGGCGCTGCCGGGGGAGATGGTGCTTTCGAGAATGGACACAGTTTACTCCGTCATTCCGGGGCGATGCGCAGCATCGAACCCGGAATCTCGAGGTTCCGGGTTCGCGCTTCGCGCGCCCCGGAACGACCATGTTTGGCTAGCGATTCGTCCCAAAGATCTTCCGCGCCTCGGCCGGGCTTGCGATCTCGCGGCCGGCACGGCGGGCGCAGGCGGCGACGGCCTCGATCAGCTGGCCGTTCGACGTCACCTTCTTGCCGTCGGCGAGATAGAAAGTGTCCTCGAGACCGGTGCGCAGGTGGCCGCCGAGCTCGGCGCAACGCTGGTGCAGCGGCCAGATTTCCTCGCGGCCGATCGCGGTGACCTGAAAATTCGCCTCGGGACGTTTCAGCCTGATCAGGATCGGCAGCAGCTCCGGGTCCGAGGGCATTCCCGAAGCGACGCCCATCACAAAATTATATTCGAGCGGTCCCTTGTACATGCCGACCTGGTTGTACATGCCGACACAGCGGACGATGCCGACGTCGAAACATTCGAACTCGGGGATGGTGCCGACCGCCTTCATGACGTCGAGATAGTCCTTCACCTTCTCGACCGCGTTGTCGAACATCATCGGTGGCCAGGCCCAATTATTGTCGGCCTTCACCTTCAGATAATTCAGCGAGCCGGCGTTGCAGGCGGCGATCTCCGGCTTGGTCTCACGGATGCAGTCGAGCGCGCCGGAGTAGTTCGGTCCTGACACGCCCGAGGTGTGATTGATGATCACGCCGGGACAGGCTTCGCGGATCGCCTGCTGGATCTCCTTGCTGACGGCGACCTCCCAGGACGGCAGATGTCCCTTGCCCGGCGCCTGCTGACGCAGGTGGATGTGCATGACGGACGCACCGGCATCGAACGCAGCCTTGGCCTCGCGTGCCATCTGCTCGGGCGTAACCGGCACGTTGTGCTGCTTGGGGTCGGTGAGCACGCCGTTCAGCGCGCAGGTGATGACGGCCTTGTCGCTCATGCCTTGGATGTCTCGCACGTTGAGAATTCAACGCTTGCGATCATGGGATGGGCGGCATGCGGCTTCTTGCGCGGAGAAGCTGGAAAACACGACGAATTCGTAGGGTGGGCAAAGCGACTTGTCCGCCGAAGCTCGTAGAGCGAAGGCGGAAGCGTGCCCACCATCTTTGCCAGTTGCCGAGAAGTGGTGGGCACGGCGCAAGAGCGCCTTTGCCCACCCTACGAGAGCGAGCCTAACTCGCCTCTGCGAGCCGCACCGTCTCCGTGCTGCGATAGATCGCAAGGTCGCGCGAGCCGACGAAGATCGCGCGCGGCTTCAATCCGTAGAAGCGGCGGATCGAATGGCTGAAATGCGTGGAGTCGGGATAGCCGATGTCCTGCGCGAGATGGGCGAGGTTGAGGTCCTGGTTGGCGAAGTGCAGCAGATGCCGTGCGCGCTTCCAGGCGCGGAAGGAGCGGAACGAGATGCCGGTCTCTTCCTTGAACAGATGCAGGAAGCGCGAGGCCGAGAGCCCCGCCTCCGCCGCGCAAGTGTCGGCCGTCACCGGCTCGCCGGTGAACCGCTCGATGCGGGCGACCGCCCGGGTCACGCGTGGATCGAGCGCGCGGCGGGCAAGCGCCTCGCCAAAGCACATCTCGTCGAACTCGGCGGTGGTGATGTCGCCATAGCGGCGCTGGCGCAGCAGCGCGTAGGCAGCGAGGATCTTGCGGGCATAGGTGGCCTTGTCCGGCCCCCGCAGCCGCTCGGCCAAGGCCTCGATCACGCCATCCGGCATGCTTTCCGGCTCGAGGGTCACGCTGATTGCAGTGCGGTAGTCGCTGGCGATGGAATGCCGCTGGTTCGGCAGGGTCACGATCAGTTCGTCCGACGTGTGGACGTCGTCGATCGTCAGGTGCAGGCTGCCTTTCACCGCGACGTAGATATGGCAGCAGCCGGGGGTCCGCTTGCGAGGGCGGCCGAGCAGGCCGGCATAGAATACCCGCTCCGGCGTGATCAGCATCAGATGGTCGGATTCGCGACCTTTATCTTCCATTGGGGTCCTCCTCGCGCGGCTCTCTGGCCGCTGCGGACGGAGGTCACCTTAGCGGAAATTTGGGCGCTGTCACGACGCGATAGCGCTGTCATAAACCATGCGCCGTCGTTCCGGGGCGGTCCATTGGACCGAACCCGAAACCTCGAGATTCCGGAGTTCGATGCTGCGCATCGCCCCGGAATGACGACCTAAAACTTATGCCCGCACTCTTGGTGCAACATTCTGCTCGGCACCAGCCTTCTGTTCCGCAGCCACGGCGCGCTTGAAACCGTCCCGCTGCTGCAGGCGCGCCCAATAGGCTGCGACATTTGGCCCAAAATCCTTGGCGAGCCCGATATTGTCGGCCAGCCGAAGCGCATAACCGATGACAATGTCAGCGGCGGTGAAGCGGCCGGCGCACAATGCTTCGGCATTGGCCGTCGCTGCCTCGACGGCGCGCAACCGGCCCAGGAACCATTTTGCATAGTCGCCGGCAACCTGCGGATTGCGGCGCTCCTCCGGCTCGAGCTGGGTGTATCGGAGCACCAGCGTCTGCGGGAAGGTTAACGTGGCGTCGCTGAAATACATCCAGTTCAAGAACGCGCCATAGGCGGGATCTTCCGGCCCGACCATCAGCGGCGTCGGGCCATGCTTGATGCCGAGATAGTGGCAGATGCCGGAGGATTCGGTCATCTTCGTCTCGCCGTCCACCATGAAGGGTATCGTGCCGAGCGGATTGAGCGCCAGATATTCCTTGGCGAAGACCCGCGGCGGGAACGGCAGCATCTTCAGCTCATACGGCAGCCCCATCTCTTCCAGCATCCAGAGCGGGCGAAAGGAGCGCGCGGCGTCGCAGTGATAGAGCGTGATCATCAAGAGCTTCCTTTGCTGCCGGGCAGCGTGCCCATCATCTTGCATAGGACCATCAGCATGACCTCGTCGGCACCGCCGCCGATCGAGGTCAGGCGGCTGTCGCGATAGGCGCGGCTGACCGGCGTCTCGTTGGTAAAGCCCATTCCGCCCCAATATTGCAAGCAGGCGTCGGTGAGCTCGCGGCCGAGCCGGCCAGCCTTCAGCTTGGCCATGGTCGCAAGCTTGGTCACGTCCTCGCCGGCCACCAGCTGCTCGGCGGCACGATAGATCAGCGCGCGCAGCAGCTCGACCTCGGTCTGCATCTCCGCAAGCTTGAAGTGCACCACCTGGTTGTCGAGGATCGACTTCCCGAAGGCCTTGCGGTTGCGGGTATATTCGATGGTCTGATCGATGATGTATTCATGCGCCTTAAGACAAGCCGCCGCGCCCCAGAGCCGCTCCTCCTGGAATTGGATCATCTGGTAGGTAAAGCCCTTTCCCTCCTCGCCGATCCGGTTGCGCTTGGGGACACGGACATTGTCGAAGAAGATCTGCGCGGTGTCGGAGGAGCGCATTCCCATCTTGTCGAGCTTGCGGGCGATGATGACGCCCTTGCTCTTCATGGGCACGCAGATCAGCGACTTGTTGCGGTGAACGGGCCCGTCGCCGGTGTTGGCGAGCAGGCAGATCCAGTCGGCCTGGGTGCCGTTGGTGATCCACATCTTGCCGCCGGTGATGACGTAGTCATCGCCGTCGGAGCGTGCCTGGGTCTTGATCGAGGCGACGTCGGAGCCCGCGCCGGGCTCGGAGACGCCGATGCAGGCGACGAAATCGCCTGAGATCGAGGGCGTCAGAAATTCGCGCCGCACCTCGTCGGAGCCGAACCGCGCCAGCGCCGGCGTTGCCATGTCGGTTTGCACCCCGATCGCCATCGGCACGCCGCCGCAGGTGATGGCGCCAAGCTCCTCCGCCATCATCAGCGCATAGGAGTAGTCGAGGCCGGAGCCGCCGAACTCCACGGGCTTGTTCAGGCCGAGGAAGCCGAGGCTGCCCATCTTCTTGAACAGCTCGTGCGCCGGGAAGATGTCGGCCCTCTCCCAGTCATCGACATGAGGGTTGATCTCGTTCGCGATGAACTTTTGCAGGGAGCGGCGGATGTCGTCGTGGTCGGCGGTGAATAGCATTTTCTCTCTCAACCTCGTCATTCCGGGGCGACGCGAAGCGTCGAACTACGATGCGCAATTGCGCATCTGAGAATCTCGATATTGTTGGACCCATCTCCAGGTCCCGGGTTCGCGCTCTGCGCGCCCCGGGACGGCTCTCATCACAACCCCATCTGCCGGCTGGCCAGATCCTTCATGATCTCCTCGGTGCCGCCGCCGATGGCGTTGACCTTGACCTCGCGGTAGATGCGCTCGGCCTTGATGCCGCGCATGAAGCCGGCGCCGCCGAAGATCTGTACGGCTTCCGAGGCGCAGAAGGCCATGGTCTGCGTCGCCTGGTTCTTCATCATGCAGATTTCGGCGACCGGGCTCTCGCCCTGCTCGAGCCGCCAGGCCAGCATCTCCAGCATCGCCTGACTTGCGGCGACCTTCTGCGCCATGTCGACGATCTTGTGCCTGATGACCTGGTGCTGGGCGAGCGGCTTTCCGAAAGTCTTGCGTTCTTTGGCGTAGCCGATCGCCTCGTCGAGGCAAACCCGGGCGAAGGCGGTGCAGCCGGCCGCCATGCCCATGCGCTCGCTGTTGAAATTCTGCATGATGATCTTGAAGCCCTGGCCTTCCTCGCCGATCAAATTTTCGGCCGGCACGCGGCATTGGTCGAAATGCAGCGTCGCGGTGTCGGAGGCCCACCAGCCCATCTTCTTCAGCTTGGTTCGCGACAGGCCGGGCGTATCGCCCTCGATCAGGAGCAGGCTGACGCCGCCGGCACCTTCGCCGCCCGTGCGCACCGCAACGGTCAGATAGTCGGCGCGCACGCCTGAGGTGATGAAGGTCTTCTCACCGCTCACGACGTAGTGATCGCCGTCGCGCCGCGCCCTTGTGGCGAGGTTCGCGACATCGGAGCCGCCGCCCGGCTCGGTGATCGCGAGCGCGGAGATCTTGTCGCCTGACAGCACCTGCGGCAGCACGCGTGCCCTCACCTCCGGCCGTGCCGCCCGCGCAATCGGCGGCGAGCCGATGGTGTGGCTCATCAGGCTGGCGCTGACGCCTCCGGCGCCCGCCCGCGCCAATTCCTGGCTCGCCACGATCTTCATGAACTGGTCGGCGGCGATCCCGCCATATTCCTCAGGGAATCCCAGCCCCAACAGGCCGATCTCGGCCGCCTTGCGATAGAGCGCGCGGGGGAATTCGCCGGCCTCGTCCCACTCATGGGCGAACGGGGAGATCTCCTTCTCGACGAAGCGGCGCATCATTTCGCGGAAGGCATCGTGCTCGGCGGTATAGAACGGGCTCTTCATCGCAGTCTCGCCTCGCGGACGGATTCGTCTCGTTCACCATGGCCGGAACATCGGCGGCTCACTTGCGCAGAGTGGCTGACTGAAGAACCACTGCGGCGCGGGCCATGGCCTAGCAACTCAACGCAAGACGATTTTGACCCCTCGCGCGCCAACTCCAAATCAAAAAAAGACGTCGATGCACCAACTCCGGCTGGCCCCAGGGCCACGCCGGGCATGGTGCACGGCAATAAGGATGCAGGCGGCAAAGACCGCCGAGGGAGGAATTCTTGGCCGTTCGTTACTACGACTGGATCATTCATCATGGCCGCCGCACGCCTGACAAGGTTGCGGTGATCGACCTCGCGAGCGAGCGGCGCTTCACCTATTCGCAGCTGGACGCCCGCGTCTCGCGCCTCGCCTCATTCCTGCGCCATACGCTGAACGTCTCACGCGGCGACCGCGTCGCGGTGCTGGCCCTGAACACGACCGATACGCTGGAGGTGCAGTTCGCCTGCGGCCGCCTCGGTGCCATCTTCGTGCCGCTGAATACCCGCCTCACCGTTCCCGAGCTTCAGTTCATCACCGGCGACTGCGCACCGAAGGTGATGATCCACGACACCGACCTCGCCGAGACCGCGCTTGCCGTCGCAAAGCTGTGCGGCATTGCAACCAGTCTGCTGCTCGGCCCCGGCGGGTCCTATGAGGCCGGCATTGCGGGCGCAAAGCCGCTCGAGGCGATCGAGCAGGTCACGCTCGATGACGTCTCGACCATCATGTACACGTCGGGCACGACGGGACATCCGAAGGGCGCGACCATTACCCATGGCATGACCTTCTGGAATTGCGTCAATCTCGGTGGCCCCGCCTGCATCGGGCCGTCCTCGGTGCTGCTCACCGTGCTGCCGCTGTTCCACACCGGCGGACTGAATTGCTACACCAATCCGGTGCTGCATGCCGGCGGCACCGTGATGATCATGCGCGCGTTCGACCCCGGTACCGCGCTCGGCCTGATCAACGATCCCGCGCAGGGCATCAACGTGTTCTTCGGCGTGCCCGCGATCTACCAGTTCATGGCGCAACACCCCGCCTTCGCGACGACCGATCTCGGCCGGCTGATCGTGGGCGGCGTCGGCGGCGCACCGATGCCGGTGCCGCTGCTGAAGGTCTGGGAGGCGCGCGGTGTCGCACTTCAGCAAGGCTATGGCATGACCGAGACCTCGCCGGCCGTGCTGGTGCTCGACCGCGAGGATGCGGCGCGCAAAGCCGGCTCCGCCGGCAAGCCTGTGCTGCACACCGAAGTGCGCATCGTGCGGCCCGACGGCAGCAACGCCGATGTCGGCGAGCTCGGTGAGCTCTGGGTCAAGGGGCCGAACATCACGCCGGGCTACTGGAACAGGCCGGAGGCGAACAAGACCTCCTTCACCGACGGCTGGCTGCACACCGGTGACGCGACGCGCGTCGACGAAGAGGGCTTCTACTACATCGTCGACCGCTGGAAGGACATGTACATTTCCGGCGGCGAGAACGTCTATCCGGCCGAGGTCGAGAACGTGCTGCACCAGCTCGCGGCCGTTGCCGAAGCTGCCGTGATCGGCATTTCCGATCCGCAATGGGGCGAAGTGGGCCTTGCCATCGTCGCGGTCAAGTCGGGCCAAAAGCTGACCGAGGCCGATGTCTTCGCGCATTGCGCGGCCAAGCTGGCGCGCTTCAAATGTCCGCGCCAGATCCGCTTCGTTGACGCGCTGCCCCGCAACGCCACGGGCAAGATCCACAAGCCGACCTTGCGCAAGGAGTTCTCGGCGGCCTCCGAAGTCGACAAGAAAGCCGCCAACGCCTGACCCAAGCGCCCCTCGCGGGCGCTTTTCTTTTTTGAAGTGCCTGCTCCACCCAACAAGAAACCCCAAGGAATTTCCATGAAGAACAAGAAACTCGTCCTCGCCGCGGCAACTGCCCTGACATTGCTCTCCACCCAGGGCGCTTTCGCGCAGAAGAAATACGACACCGGCGCCAGCGACACCGAGATCAAGATCGGCAATGTCGAGGCCTATTCCGGTCCCGCTTCCGCCTACGGCATCATCGGCAAGACCGAGGAAGCCTATTTCAAGATGGTCAACGATCAGGGCGGCATCAACGGCCGCAAGATCAACTGGATCTCTTACGATGACGGCTATTCGCCGCCCAAGACCGTGGAGCAGGTCCGCAAGCTGATCGAGAGCGACGAAGTGTTCCTGATCTTCAACGCGCTGGGCACCCCGACCCAGACCGCCGTGCAGAAATATCACAACGCCAAGAAGGTGCCGCAGCTGTTCCTCGCCACCGGCGCCAGCAAGTGGAACGACCCGAAGAATTTTCCCTGGACCATGGGCTTCCAGCCCAGCTACCGGGTCGAGGCCCGGATCTTCGCCAAATACATCCTGAAAGAGAAGCCTGACGCGAAGGTCGCGATCTTCTATGCCAACGACGATTTCGGCAAGGACTACCTCGCCGGCATCAAGGACGTGTTCGGTGAAAAGGCATCCAAGCTGATCGTGGCCGAAGAAAGCTACGAGACGTCGGAGCCGTCGATCGACGCCCATATCGTCAAGCTCAAGGGCACCGGCGCCGATGTTTTCGTGAACATCGCCACACCGAAATTCGCGGCCCAAGCCATCAAGAAGATCGCCGAGCTGGAGTGGAAGCCGATGCACCTGATGACGGACGTTTCGGTGTCGATCGGCGCGGTGATGAAGCCGGCCGGTCTCGAGGCATCCGAGGGCGTGCTGTCGGCGCACTACCTGAAGGATGCGTCGGATCCGCAATGGAAGGACGACGAGGGCATGAAGAAGTTCATGACCTTCATCGACAAGTACATGCCCGGCGCGAATATTTCGGACGCGAATCTCGTTTACGGCTATGCGGCGGCCCAGACGATGGTTCAGGTGCTGAAGCAGTCGGGCGACAACCTGACGCGTGAGAACGTGATGAAGCAGGCCGCCAGTCTCAAGGACTTCGTCCCTGACACGCTGATCCCGGGAATCAAGATCAACACCTCAACCACGGACTTCGCGCCGATCGAGCAGCTCAAAATGTGGCGCTTCAAGAAGGGCCAGTGGGAGCTGTTCGGCGACATCATTAGCGCGGAGGCCGGAGGCTAAAGCGCGATGCGATTAGAATGAATCGTCATCGCGCTTTAGGTTGTTGTTTAAGCATGATCTTTTCGGAAAACCGCTGCGCACTTTTCCGGATCATGCTTTAGCTCGACCGAAAGCACCCACTGAAACACCGAATAGCGGCCGAAGGGCCGCTATTCTTGTTCAGCGAGCAGCGCTGCCCTGCCGGCGATTTCGGCCTCGCCGCCCACGTCGATCGCCACGATGGACAGGCCGAGAGGACGCGAATCGCCGACGCCCCTGAGCACCGGGCATGACCACGCAAGGGTGGCGATACCTGATGGCGGCAGATCGAGGCTAAGCGTATAGCTGTCGCAGCCGATCACGATCGCGGCGGGATCGACAGGCGCGCCGTCGAGATAGAAATGCGCGCCGATCGCCTCAAGCGGCGCGCGAAGTGCCGGGCTTCGAATGCGGACGATGTTGCGGCCGGGCGGCCCCTCGATCCGCAGGGCAGCCTGCGGCTCGCTCCACCGGAAAGTGTGACCGGCGGAAGACTCTTCGGCATGGAAGCCGATCTGCGCAAGAACGTGCTTGCCCATGAGCCCTGCAGCGGGCCTGCCCTGTCGGGACAGGTGGGAAATGCAATCGAATCTCTGAAGCCTTATCAGTGCGGCGATGTAGCGCTTCATCCATCGGCCGATCGCCTCGCTCGACCCGATGCGCTCCAACGCCGTCAAGACCGTGTGTGCACGTATGACCCCCAGACGGGCTGCCGCACGCGTGCCGAGCCCGCCGAACAGAGCCGGTGCGACCCAGCGCAAAAAGGCACGCAGCATCTCATCGGGCCGCTTCCATCCCCGCCCCGCGAGGCTGTCGCGCACGAGTGCTTTCAATGCATGGCGGGCGAGCGAGGCATCGAACTCGCCCTGCTTGCTCCAGTCGAGCGGAATTTCCAGCAGCTCGCTGCCGGGATCGTCGCGCGCCTCACTGAGATAGCGTATCTGGCCCTGCACAAAATCGAGCGTAAAGGTCTCGAGCTCGTCGAGCCTGCCGACGTAGTAGTGATGGACGCAGGCTCCGTCCAGATAACCGATGACGTGACCGCGCGCATAATAGCTGGCGGCGAGCACCCATTCGGCAAAGTGACCCAGATCCGTGCGCAGGCCGCCGCACTCCTCGTAGACGTCGCGTCGTGTCACGAAACACTGATCGAGCACCTTGAGCCAAGGATGCACCTTCATGCCGAATTCGATGTCGGATTGGTACATCGCAGCTTCTGCCTCCGACAAGGCATTGTGGCAAACCGGGATCGAACGGCAGGAGAATCCCGACCAATCGGGATGATCTTCAATGGCGCGCAAGCAGAGTTCGAGCACGTCGGGTTCGGGACGGCAGTGTGATTCCGTGAAGAAAAGGTAGGAGCCGCGGGCCTTCGCCGCGCCCAGCGCACTCAACTCGATGTCGTGATTGGATTCGCTGTATTCGAGATGCGCATCGTGGCCGACGAGCGCCTCGATATCCGCGCGGAGTTGAGCGTCCGGCGGTACGGCGAGGATGATCTCATACAGAGACCTGTCTACACTCTGTGATGTCCAGCCGAGCCAGGATTGCCGCCACTGCCCGCGATGGTCGTCGAGCGGGATGATGATGGAGAACAGCGGAGATTCGCCGATGCATGGGGCGCGCGCGTTCTGCATACCCCCTTATAGACGCAGGCAACGCCATTCCGGATTCTTTCTTGCGGACTATACCGACAGAAACAGTGCGAAGGATTCTTCCACCGTGCGGCGCAGATGCTTTCCGTACAACGCATGGTTGGCGTCGCCGGGCCCGACCCTCCCCAGCGACGGCTTCGGGACGTTCCGGAGCGGTACGTAGGCGATCGGCGCTGCGATCGGCGTGAGCTGTGAACCAGGCCCGGCGCGGAGCGTCGAGATGATGCCGTACATCTCGCCGGCGACCGTCGGCCGCGACACCGTGATCACGCGATGCTGGCCGTGCTTGATGATGACGAGGTAGATGAAGCCTGACTGATGCGGGACGGCGACCTCGCCGGTATGCTCGTAGGCGGTATCGGTGCGATCGCCCTCCCGAAAGACCAGCGAAGACACCTTCGGCTCCCAGACGATCTCGGTACGGTACGCGAAGATCGCGTCCTTGTCGCCGAACGACGGCCGCAGCGTGATGTAGACGTCCTCGAGCCAGGTCACGGCGCGATGCGCATAGGAGCCAAGACTGTCGGGAGCGACATCGTTGGCGGCCTGAGGCGCCGCCACGACGGGGCTCTTGCGCAAGGAGACGCCCAGCGCCTGCTCCAGCCGGACCGTGGTCGCCAGCGTAAACGGCCGCCGGCCGCCGAGCACCTTCTCCAGCGTCGACAGGCTGAGCTTGGCCTGCTCGGCCAGCGTCTGCCGGGAGATCCGGCGCCTGGCGAGCTCCTCGCGAATGGTCTCGGCGATCTCGCGGCTCTGCTCGTCCGAAAGCTGCTTGTCGGTGAGTTTATCCTGCATCTGCATCGCTAACCCTGCTCCAGCACGGCCATTCTAGCAGGGCGGACAAGTCAGCACAAAACCGCACATGGGCGCCCCACGGCGGCCTGCCCGCGCCGGCCGCGGCGGAACATGACCGATCATTCTGCTCGCGAAATCGGCCCCCTCCAGCGAATGCTCAGAGCCAGCAAACGTCCTTCCGGAGCAGGCCAATGGACACCTACGATACAGCCGACAACGACGAGCACCCCATGTTGAAGGGGCTGATCAAGCTCGGATTGTTTCTTCTCGCGCAGGGCATCGCGGTGATGCTGATGGCCTTCGTGGCCCTGCTCGTCAGCTTCGGGACCAGTTGGTCGGCAACGACCGGGCAGGCCAGCCTGCTCCAGCCCGGCGACGCCAGGTCCGGCTCCCTCCTCCTGAAGGAGGATGGCGTCACCACCGAAGCGATCCGCCTCGGCATCGATGTCGACATCACGGCATCAGGCCCGACGCTGCGCGCGCGCGTCACCCAAATCTTCCGCAATCCGACCAAGGACTGGGTCGAAGCAACCTATGTCTATCCGCTCGCGACCGGCGGCGCCGTCGATACGCTGAAGATGGTGGTCGGCGACCGCGTCATCGTCGGAGACATCAAGGAGCGGCAGCAGGCCCGCGTGATCTACGAAGAGGCGCGCCGCACTGGTCAGAGGGCGGCGCTCACGGAGCAGGAGCGGCCGAACATCTTCACCAACTCGGTCGCCAATATCGGCCCCGGCGAGACCGTGCTGGTGCAGATCGAATATCAGGAACCCGTGCATCAATCCGGCAACGAATATTCACTGCGTCTGCCGCTGGTGGTCGGACCGCGCTACAATCCGGCGCCGATCGTGCAGAGCGTCGACTTCCGCAAGGACGGATCGGGCTGGGGCACGGCGACCTCGGACCCGGTACCGGACCGCGACCGCATCTCGCCGCCTGTGCTGGATCCCGCCAGGAATGCACCGGTCAATCCGACCAGCATCACGGTGCGCCTGAAGGCCGGCTTCGCGCTCGGTGAGGTCAGGAGTCACCACCATAAGGTCAAGATCGAGAGTCCGGACAACACGGCGCGTGTAATCACGCTCGCCGACGGCGTCGTCCCCGCCGACCGCGACTTCGAGCTGACCTGGAAGCCCGCCGACGAGAAAGCGCCGTCAGTCGGCCTGTTCCGCGAACATGTCGGTGATGCCGACTACCTGCTCGCCTTCGTCACTCCGCCCAGCGCCGAGCAGACGACACAAAAGCCGCTGCCGCGTGAGGTCGTGTTCGTGATCGACAATTCGGGGTCGATGGGCGGCACGTCGATTGTCCAGGCCAAGGCGAGCCTCGCCTACGCTCTGTCTCGCCTCCAGCCGACCGACCGTTTCAACGTCATCCGCTTCGACGATACCATGGACGTGCTGTTTCCTGCCTCCGTGCCTGCAGACGCCGCCCATGTCGGTGATGCCACCTCGTTCGTGAGCGCGTTGCAGGCACGCGGCGGCACCGAGATGGTGCCGGCAATGCGCGCCGCGCTGGCCGACAAGCTCGGCGACACCGGCATGGTTCGCCAGGTCGTCTTCCTCACCGACGGCGCAATCGGCAACGAGCAGCAATTGTTCGAAACGATCACGACGATGCGCGGCCGCTCGCGCGTCTTCATGGTCGGCATCGGGTCGGCGCCCAACACCTATCTGATGACCCGCGCCGCCGAGCTCGGCCGCGGTGCCTTCACCCATATCGGTTCCGTCGAGCAGGTGGAGGAGCGCATGCGCGGCTTGTTCGCCAAGCTCGAAAACCCGGCCGTGACCGGCCTTACCGCGAAATTCTCCGAGACCAACGCCGACGTGACCCCGGCGATGATCCCCGACGTCTATCGCGACGAGCCGCTGGTGCTGGCAGCAAAGCTCGACAAGCTCGCAGGCTCGCTCGAGATCAAGGGGCGGGTCGGCGATCGTCCATGGTCGGTAACGCTGCCGCTGCAAAATGCCGCCGAAGGCAACGGCCTGTCGAAACTCTGGGCCAGGCGCAAGATCGGTGACGCCGAAGTGGCGCGCGCCATGCGGGAGCTCGCGCCCGAGGAGGCCGACAAGGCGATCCTGGCGCTGGCGCTCGACCATCAGATCGTTACGCGCCTGACCAGCCTTGTCGCCATCGACAAGACGCCGAGCCGGCCCGAAGGCGCGCCGCTCAAGCTCAGCGAATTGCCGATCAACCTGCCGGCCGGCTGGGAGTTCGAGAAGGTGTTCGGCGAACGGCCGCAGATCCCCTCGCAGTTGCGTGAACGCCACGCCGATGCGCGCACCTCACCCGCCGCGCGGCGTCCGACACCCGCAGCGCCTGACGCGATCCGTCTGCCCAAGACAGCAACTTCAGCCGAGCTGAAGATGATCGCAGGCCTGATCCTGATCGTGCTCGCCCTGATCCTGTTCGTGTTCAACCGGCGTCGGCTCTTGCTCACCGACGCCGCTTGAGAGAGGAGCCTCCCCGAACTCCTCTGTTAGCGCGCGCGGCTGCCCGTCCCATACCAACGGCCGCGCGCGTCTTTTTCCAGTCATTGCGAGGAGCGACGCGACGAAGCAATGACGAGAGTAGATGTCATGCCCCGCCTCTTATCTCCCCTGGTTCTGGCACTGATCGGTCTCATCCTGTTTGGCGACGGCGCCTACATCCATGCCAAGGCGTGGCTGGCGCAGGTGCTGCTGGAGCGCGCGTTCGACAAGAGCCTCGCGACGGGCGAGGTGATCAAACCATGGGCATGGGCCGATACCTGGCCGGTCGCGCGGATCGAGGTGAAGCGGATAGGCGCCAGCGCGATCGTGCTGGAAGGTACGAGCGGCCAGGCGCTTGCCTTCGGGCCGGGCCATATCAGCCGAACGGCTGATGCGGGCGAGCGCGGTGTTGCCGTATATGCAGCGCATCGTGACACACATTTCCGCTTCTTGCGAAATGTTGCAGTCGGAGACATCGTTGAGATCACCCGCCGCGACGGCAAGCATTTTCGCTATCGGGCGGATTCTTCAGCCGTTGTCCGTTTCGACGCGTCGGGCATCGATCCCTCAGCGCAGGGCGCGGAACTCGTGCTCGCGACCTGCTGGCCATTCGACGCCGTTACGTCCGGCCCGGAGCGCTATGTCCTGCATGCCACCTTGATCGAAACGCGTGAATAGCGGTTCGCAATCGGCCCGTCCGGGAACGATCGAGCCCTCTCAAACCGCGCCTGACACGCCGGTCCATCGCGTTTGACGCGACCGTGAACTGGCGCCGCCGACCAGAGACCTGTAAGAAGGTCCCATTGATTTTTGGACGTTGTAATTTGCGAAAGCTCGATGGATGGACGACGAGTTCAGGCGGCGCCTCGAACAGCGAATGGAGCAGCTCGAAAATCGCGTCGCGCTGCTGGAAAGGAATCAGGATCTCATCGCCGCCGGGCAAAGGCGCTCCTCGCTCCGGAGCCTCTGGCGGCGTCCGCCGATGTGGACCTTCGAGCAATATCCTCCGCGCCTGCTCAACCTGACGGCCTTCCCGCCAGCACCCTCGATCCACGAGAATGCACCGCGGATCGCGATGGTCACACCGAGCTACAACCAGACGCAATATCTCGGCGCCACGATCGACAGCATCGTGAGCCAGAACTATCCTAACCTGTATTACCACGTGCAGGACGGCGCCTCGATCGACGGCACCGCTGACCTCCTGAAGAGCCGCGGCGAGAGCATCAGCTGGAAGAGCGAGCCTGACAGCGGACAATCGAACGCCATCAATCTCGGCTTCGCCGGCGTCGACAGCGAGATCATGGCCTATCTCAACAGCGACGACATGCTGCTGCCGGGGACACTGGCCTATGTCGCCAACTACTTCACGTCGCATCCCCATGTCGACATCGTCTATGGCCATCGCGTCTTCGTCGATCGCGAGGGACTCGAGGTCGGCCGTGCCGTGCTGCCGCCCCATGACGGGCGCGCGCTGCAATATGCCGACTATATCCCGCAGGAGACGATGTTCTGGCGCAGGCGCGTGTGGGACAGAATCGGTCCGATCGACGAAAGCTTCCACTACGCGATGGATTGGGACTTCATCCTGCGGGCGCAGGCCGCGGGATTCAAATTCGTGCGCCTGCCGCGATTTCTCGCCTGCTTCCGAATCCATGATGCCCAGAAGACGGCATCGACCTACGCGATCGGCGTCCGGGAGATGGGCATCCTGCGGCGCCGCGCTCTCGGCTTCGATCCGACACAGATTCAGATTCGCCGCGCCATCGCCCCCTATCTCGCGAGGCAGGTCGTCTTTCACTACGCCCACAAGCTGAGCCTGCTAGGATACTGAGCGGGCGGCGATCACCCACCTCGTGCCGCACGGACATCGTGATCGAGCCAGATCCGCTCGAGCCCGATGCCGAGAGGTCGCGCGTCGGAGCTCAGTCCGAGATCCGCGGGCGAGCGTGGATCGGATAGCGACAGCCTGATGGTCAACGTCCCGTCGGCGGCAATCGCGGCGGGATCGAGCATCAATCTGCGCAAGCCCGCGAACGCCTCTCTCGAGAATGTCAGTTGCTGCGGCGCTCCGTTGCCGACGCGGCAGGCCGCCCGCAATTGCGGATTTCTGTCGGAAACGAAGGCCCGGCACGCCAGCACAAGCTCGACCGGCCGTGACGGAATGGGATGGACCTCGAACCGGAGCACGCAATTCCTGGCAATGGACCAGGTGCCCCATTGCTCCGGCTCGCTCCATCCCTCGATCAACGCGGCGACGCCCGCTCCGCCATGCGCGAATTCGAGCTCCTTTGCGCCGAGGACCGGCGCGGACACGGGAGCCTTCAGAGCGGCCGGATCGAACGGCCCCTGATCCGGAACGAACTGCGCGATCACGCGCACTGCGTCCGCAATCGAATTGAGCCCAAGCGCAGAACCATCCAGCTCGTAAACCACACGGTTCGGTCCGGTCACGCGAACGCCCCCGCGGGGTGGCGGCCGATCCGCAAGGCGGGCAGGAATGATGATGTCGGCAACGTCGAATCCATGCGTGCGGGCGAGTTCGCCGATGGTCTGCACGGTCCGATCATACAGGGGCGGCCGATGGTTGATGTCGGTCGCGAGCGCCTGTGCCAGCGCCTTGAAGTCGAGCCGCACATCGCCGTGATCCGCCAGCAGCAGACGCTTGAGGACAAGCATGTCCTTGGCGATGAAGAGCTGAAGGGCGTTGAGATCGGGGAGTTGGGGATCCTCGTCAATGGGTCCGAAATCGCGCGCCCCTCGCGGCGTCTCGAGCAGATCAGCGGTCTCGAAGAACAGCGCGTGACCGGTGCTGTGCTGCGAGAACCCGGCCATGCTCAGAGGCCGCGACAGTCGGATGAAACTGTCGGTCAGCGCAGCGTTGGCGATACCGGACGCCACGTCGGGCGATAGACCGATGAAGTAGCGCCCACCGATCGCACGCATCCGATCGATGATGCTGCGGCGGACGAACGAATTGTAGATCATCGGCAGATGCGCATAGTTCGCCTGGAAACCGAAGATGCGCCTCAGTTCGTCGCGCGACGAAACTCGCTGTGCGGACGAGGTCAGGTCGATCTCGGCGAGCAGCCGGTTGCGGAAGGCCGGATGATAGTAGCTCGGCCAGTGATAGGTGTAGGCGCTCCAGCTCAGGAGATCGATGTTTCGGCCGGAGAGCATCTCCGATGCCGTGGTACATGCATAGGGCATCAGCCCGTCGTCGTCGCCGATGAAGGCGACGTACTCGCCCGAGGCATGGCCGAGCGCCGCCTCCCAATTGTCGGTCATGGTCAGAACGGTCTCGCTGGCAAAATGCCTGAAGCGATCGTCCTGGAGGTCTGCGACGATCTTCTCAATCTCGGGATTGCCGCCATTGTTCTGAACGATGAACTCGCAATCTGCATGCGCAGGCTGGCACGCCATGGTCGCGAGCGCATGGCGAAGCGTGTCGGGACGATCGAGGGTCGGCACCACGATGGACAGCAGCGGCATGATCACCATTTGAGAGAATGAGGGTCACGGTTTCCTAGCATCTTGCCGGACCGTTCGCACTTTCGCCAAAAGTCTCGTGATGCTAGCCTCATCGCCAAATCCTGCCCATTCCGTCTCGCGGCATGGAGCGGCCACGATCAGCCCCAAAAGCCGGCGCGCGGGGCGCGCGTTGCAACAAGAACAAGAAGTGAGGAAGCGCATGGAAGCTCAAGTGCCCGCCGCATCGGTTTCTCCGCGCCCATGGTCTCCATCGCCCGACGCCGGAGAGATCGTCAAGGGCATCCATGCCATGCTGCACCCGCACAACATCGTGCTGGTGGGCGCGACCGACAAGCCTGGCAATTATGCCGAACGAATCTGGAATAATCTGATCAAGTACGGTTACGAGGGCGGCCTCTATCCGGTCAACGCCAAGCGGGAAACCATCTGGGGCGTCCCCTGCTACAAGGACTTTGCGAGCCTCCCGGAAAAGCCGGATCACGTTCTGGTGCTGGTGCCGGCGCGCTTTGCCGTACAGGTGATCCGCGATGCCGCTGCCGCCGGCGCACGGTCGGCCACCATCGTCACCTCGGGCTTCAGCGAGTTGCAGGACGAGGAAAGCCAGAAGCTCGCGGCCGAATTGCAAGCGGCGATACGTGAGACGGGACTTGCCGTCACCGGCCCGAATTGCCTCGGCAACTTGAGCGCCGGCGAAAAGCTCTTCACCAACATCGACGATCGTGTCGTCACCATGGAACAGGGCGCGGTGGCGATCGCCGGGCAGTCCGGCGCCATCGTCATGGCGATCCGCCAGGCCCTGGAGGATCGAGGTGTCGGCGTCGGCTACATGGTGACCTCAGGCAATGAGGCAGGACTCGAGACGCCGGACCTGATGCGCTATTTCGCCGAGGATCCAAGCATCAAGGTGATCGTCGTCTACCTCGAAGGCGTGCGCAACACCAAGGCCTTTCGCGAGGCCTGCAAGGCAGCGCGCGCTGCCAGCAAGCCGGTGATCGCACTCAAGCTCGGTTCGTCCGAGGGTGGCCGCGCCGCGGCGATGGCACATACGGGTGCGCTTGCAGGCTCGATCGAGACGTTCGACGCCATTGCAACGCGCGAAGGCGTCATCCGCGTCGGCGGGCTCGACGAACTGATCGAGACCACCGAATGCTTCGTTCATTGCGGCGTGCCCAAGGGCGACCGGCTCGCGGCCGTCACGCTGTCCGGCGGCAAGCGCGGCATGCTGCTTGACGCCTTCTATGCCGAGGGCCTGAACTTTGCGCCGCTCAGCCCGCACGTCGGCTCCGAACTGGCAAAGATGCTCGGGCCGGGGTCGATCGTCGGCAACCCGCTCGACGCCGGCTTTGCCGCGGTGGTCGATCCCTCCGTCTACATGAAGTCGATCAAGCTGATGATCGACGACCCCGATATCGACATCGTCATCGTCGATGCCGAGCTGCCGAAAGCCCCGCACGAGCTTCGCGAGCGCAATTTGCGCATCGTCGACGACATGGCGCGCCAGGGCGGCAAGCCCGTGATCTATATCAGCGCGATGTCGATCGGCTTCACCGAGTTCACCAAGACCTTGCGCAAATCGCTGCCGCATCTCGCGGTCATGCAGGGCATGGACCGGGCGGTGACTGCAATCAAGTCGCTGCTGGACTACGCCAGGCTGCGCAAGGAGGTGCCCGATATCGTCCCGAGCTCGAAACCTGCCGCGCGCGCCGTGCTGGAGAAGGCGCTGAGATCGGCGAGCGGCGCCGCACTCGACGAGGTCGCCTCGAAGAAGCTCCTGAAGGCCTATGGCATTCCGATCTCGAAGGAAGCCATCGCGCAGACGGCAGCCGAGGCGGTGAAGATCGCCAAGCAGATCGGCTTTCCGGTCGTGGCAAAACTCGTCAGCGCCGAGATCCTGCACAAATCCGACATCGGCGGCGTGGTGCTGAACCTCAACAGTGCCGCCGAGGTGAAGAAGGCGTTCGCCGATATCACCGCCCGGGTGAGCAAGTTGCAAGGCAAGCCCAAGCTGGACGGCATCCTGATCGCGCAGCAGGTCAAGGCCGAGCTCGAGCTCGTCGTCGGCGCCTCGCTCGATGCCGAGATGGGACCTGTCGTGCTGTTCGGCACCGGCGGCATCGACATCGAGCTGATGAAAGACGTCGCGCTCGCCGGCGCGCCGCTGGACGAGGCCGAGGCGCGGCTCCTGATCGGCCGCACCAAGGCCGGCATCAAGCTGCGCGGCTATCGCGGCAAGCCGGCCCTGCACGAGGCCTCCGCGGTGAAGGCGCTGGTCGGCCTGTCCAATTTGATCGCGGATGCCGGCAACCGGATCGCCTCGATCGACATCAACCCGTTCCTGATCAACACCAGGACAGGCGTAGCGGTCGATGCCCTGATCGTGCTGAACAATGCTGCTGCAAGGCGGGTTGCCGGGCATTGAGGCCGTAGGGCGGATTAGCGTCAGCGTAATCCGCCAATTTACACGACTGCTGAGGCGAAAACGGCGGGTTACGCTTCGCTAACCCGCCCTACGTACCATTGGGGCTCCTTCCAACCTGCCCGCTTTGGCCGTAGAATCGCCTGATGGCACGCGCGAGTAATCTGGTGATCGGAACGGCAACGCTGACGGTGATTGCCGTGGCGTTCGGCGGCCTGCTCGGCGTGCAGAAATGGCGCACCATCCAGAGCCGCAGCCAGTTGCGCGTGGTGTTCGAGGGCGGCTCCGCCAGCGGACTGCGCCGCGGCGGCCCGGTCAATTTCGACGGCGTGCCCGCGGGCCAGATCCTGTCGATCAAGCTGGATAATCCACGCAAGATCGTGGCGCTGGTGATGCTCGACAACACCGCGCCGATCCGCAAGGACACCGTGGCGGGCATCGAGTTCCAGGGCCTCACCGGCGTTGCCGCGATCTCGCTGATCGGGGGCGCGCCCTCTGCGCCGCCGGTGCCGCTGGACTCGGACGGCGTCCCCGTGCTGACCGCCGATCTCAGCGACGCCGAATCCATCGTCGACACCCTGCACAGTGTCGACCGCACCATCGTCAGCAACGCCCCCGCGATCAAGGAGGGCCTGCGCACGTTCGAGGACTACACCGCCGACCTCCGGAGCAAGGGTGGCGAAATCGACTCCGTCATGGCCAAGGTCGACACCGCCTTCGCGGGCTTTGACAAGGCAGTCACGAAGATCGAGGGCGTGGTGCCCGGCTTCGTCGACGGCAAGGCCGACGAGCTGTTCGAGAAGATACAGGGGCTGCACGAGCTCGCCGACACCATGAGAAAGAAATCGGCCGGCTACCTCGAGGACATCCGTCGCTCGCTGCTCGACGTCAGCGAGGCCGCCAACAAGATGAGCGGGACGCCGGCCCCCGCTGCCGCCCCGCGCCCGCCGCGCAAGCCGCCGCAGAAGAAGCAGTGACGCCTCCCCTATCCTCCCTCTCAAGGGAGGCGACCATGCCTCACCACGCGTAGCGCACGACGCCCTTGCCGGCGTAGGAGCGGGTGAGGTTCGAGAACTCTCCCTCGAACGTCGCCGATGCAGACCAGCCGTTCATCCAGTTCATCTGCGCTGATGCCGTGGTCAGCGCCGAATCGCGCGCCTGGGCGGCACCGTTCACGACGAACGCCGATCCCGGCAGGGTCTGGAACACCGCGCCCACAGTGCGGTCCGGATTGTAGTCATGCGCCCAGGCGAGGCGGCCGCGCAGGGTCATGAGACCACCGGTCGCGGCAAACGATCTGTCCGCGCGCAGGCCGAGCTCGGTGCGGGTGCTGGTCACGTCCTTGGCGGCATAGTTGAGTGCGAAGACGTTGCTGCCGACCACGGCAGCCTCTGCATAGGTCGGAAGGCTGAACAAGGTGGCCTGGAGCGCGGCATAGGGCGTGACGCCGGCCCACTGCATGGCATAGCGATAGCCGCCCTCGATGCGGCCCGAGATCGCGTTGGCGTTGAACTGCGCCCGCAACTGGTCGTAACCGGCAGCCGTCACGACGCGGTTGGTCGTGACGTCCTGCCAGCCATAGGCGAGCGCCGCCGTGATGTAGGCAGGTCCCGCCGTATGACGCACGAAGGCACCGGCCTGGAATAGATCGGAGCGGCCCCAGCCGAGCCCGTTGACGTTGAAAGCGGTCCCACCGCCTGCGAGTGCAAAGCCCGCAATCGTCGACGGCGAGAAGCGGTAATCGAGGCCCATGGCAGTGCCGTATATACTGCTCCTCGTGTTGTTCGAGCCGAGGCCGGCATTGCCGTCCGTGGTCTGCGAGCCGCCATAGCCGGCCGTCCACACATCCCAGCGCTGCTCGAAGGTTGCCGCCGGTGCCTTGCGGTAAATCGAGGCGAAGGCGTCGCGCGCGCTCTTTTCGCGCGCATTCGCGTCCGCGGCAAATGGCGACGCGCCAGGCGCGCCGCTACGTCCTGAGCTGAAGACGTCGGTCAACAGGCTCATGAACAGGTTCATCGCATTGAACGTCGTCTGCTGCGATCCCGTTTGCGGATTCACCCGAGGCCTGCGTCAGGCCCCCGGGACCAAGACCCGCGAGTTCGGCCTGCAGGAAGCCGTTGGTGTTGAAGAAGTTCTGTAGGGTCGTCGCGACGTTCTGCTGGTTGACGTTGAGCGCGTATTTCGCGCCGTAGTTCAGCGTGAAATCGAGGAAGACCTCGTTCGACCCGACGGTCGTCGTGCCGATGAGGCCACCCGGCGCGGCAACGCCCGAAAAATTCCCGACGGAGGTGCCGAAGAAGTTCATGATCGAATAGTGCTTCATCACCGCGGCGCCCGGATACAGCGCGACGCCGACGGTGCCGTCCAGCGCGACATTGCCGGTGACGAGCGCGTGGCTCGTGCTGGATCCGCTACCGACCTGCACCACATAGACCGAGCCGGACTGAAGCGTGAGACCGCCCTGAACCTGCATGCTCGAGCCCGGGCCGCCGTCGCCGGGCGCATAGATGCCGCCGTTGGCGATGAGGGTATTGCCAACGATTCCGGCGCCGAACAACGCACCACCTGCATTCACGGTGGTCAGGCTCGACTGCGAGATGTCACCATCGACCCGCAGGATGCCGCCGTTCACCGTGGTCGTGCCGGTGTAGGTATTCGCGCCCGAGAGGATCAACGTGCCGCTGCCGACCTTTTCCAGCGAGCCGGGGCCGGCGGGACCGCAACCGCAGGTATCACCGATGACGCCGCTGACCTCGGTCGAGAGGTTGTTACCGCCGACGACGAGGGTATTGCCGCCGCCGATGTAGTAGAAGCCGCTGCCTTCGATCGATCCTGCGGTGATGCGACCATCGCCGGCCGGACCGGCGCCTCCACCGAAATCGACGACGCCGGTCCCGGTGGTGATGAAGCGTGCGTTGCCGCCGGTGGAGTTGTCGAAGAATTCGGTCCTGCCGCCGTCCTTGGTGATGATCGTGGCATTGCCGGCCGTGGTGAACGCGCCGAAATCGGTGAGACCATCCGCTTCATTGATGATGGTTGCATTGCCGGCGGTCGCCGTGTCGGAGCCGGCGAACGTCCCGAACACGGTCCCGCCAAAATCCTTGTTCACGATCGTCGCCGAGCCCGCCGAAGATTGTTCGATGAATATCGTGCCGCCGCCATTCTGGTTGGTGATGTTGGCCGCGCCTGCATTAGTCCGTCCGAAGAAGCCGATCAGGCCGCTGTCATTGATGATGGTGGCCCGACCGGCCGTCGCGGTGTCGGCTCCACCCCTGAGCGGATCGCCGAAATACACCTGGCCGTTGTTGGTGATCACGATCGAGCTGGCGGAGCTCGCGTTGAGGAACATCGTCGTGCCGGAGAAGGCGTTCAGGATGGACGTGATTCCCGACGTGTCGGCATTGACGATGCTGAAGAGGCCCTCGTTGGTGACGGCGCCGACCATGCTCGCGGTGTGGGTCGCGTCACCGAGCTGCAGGGATCCGCAATTGCAGATGAAGGTGCCGCCGGTATAGGTGTTCGCGCCGAGCAGCGCCAGGGTACCTGGTCCCTGAACATTGATGCCGTCGCTGCCGACGATGCGGGAAGCGATCACGGCCGAGGGATCGCTGGTGCCGGTCAGATCGTTGGTGACGAATGTGGTGCCGCCCGCAGCCAGCCTGAGGTCGCCGCCCTGGATGGTATAGAGCGAGCCGTCGGCGGTGAGGTCGAAGCCCACGAGGCTGGTGAGCTGCACGCCGCCAGGCGTAACCGTCACCGTGCCGCCCGTCGCCGGCGTCGAGGGAGCGCTGCTTCCGAACAGCGTGCCGGCTGACGCGGGATCATAGGCCGTGCTGGTCGCTCCAAAGAAGTCGGTCCAGTTGGTCGTCGTGTTGTCCCAGACGCCGCCCCCGCCGTTGACGATGCCGTTCGGCGTTGTCTGTGATCCGTTGAAGACCTGCTGGGCCCCGACGGGGCTCGCCATAGCGATTGCGAACGAGACGAAGCCGGCCCCGAATGCCACGCGCATTGCCGCGGCACTCCGGCGCGGGCAACTCCCCCCGCTCGATCGCAACCAAGCCCCCACGCTCGTTCCTCACCCCGCGGCGCTCCCCAACGGCGCCGCGGGGAACTTAGGCGAAGAGGATGGGCGGTAGAACTACGGGGCATCGAGAATCTGCCAACGGGACCCCCAATTCGGGCAGATTCAACAGTCCATGTTGTAACCGCGCCACGGTTTTGCCGGGCGCCATTCCCATTCCGCGCACATACGGACGCATGAGAACGTCCACATTTGTGGACGGCCATTCACATCAGTGGTTGACCGTCCAACTCATGGTGCCGGCAAGGGCTCAGTAATTGCTCGGAGACGACCCATTCGGGATGCCGTCAATCGGACATTCGTCCGTGCCGGGGGTCGAGCGGGTCATCGCCTCGACCATGTCCCTCGTGCCTTCGGGATCGGCGATCCAGTTCTTGTAGAAATCATACGGGCACGCCGCGACGCCGCGCGGGCTTTCCCCGGAGTTGATCATGCCGGTGTAGCCGCGGTGGACCAGCTTGTAGAGATGGTTCTGCGACTGGCCGTTGCGGCGCGCATCGCGGATCAGATGTTTCGACAGCTGGGCGTACTGGATGCCGTAATCCTCCTCGCCGCATTCGCCGAGCGTACGGCCGTCGAAGCCAATGATCGCGGAGTGGCCGAAATAGGAATAGACGCCGTCGAAACCGGCGGCATTGGCGACGGCGACATAGACGTTGTTGGCCCACGCCATGGCCTTCGAGATCAGAACCTGCTGCTCCTTGGCCGGATACATGTAGCCCTGGCAGCGCACGATCAGCTCGGCGCCCTTCATGGCGCAGTCGCGCCAGATCTCCGGAAAGTTGCCGTCGTCACAGATGATCAGGCTGACCTTCATCCCCTTCGGGCCGTCGGAGACATAGGTGCAATTGCCGGGATACCAGCCTTCGATCGGCACCCATGGCATGATCTTGCGGTACTTCTGCACGATCTCGCCCTTGTCGTTCATCAGGATCAAGGTGTTGTAGGGCGCCTTGTGCGGATGCTCCTCATGGCGCTCGCCGGTCAGCGAGAACACGCCCCACACCTTGGCCTTGCGGCAGGCCTCGGCGAAGATCGCGGTCTCTTCACCCGGCACCGCGCATGCCGTCTCGTACATCTCCTTGGAGTCGTACATGATGCCTTGCGTGGAATATTCGGGGAAGATCACGAGGTCCATGCCGGGCAGGCCGACCTTCATGCCCACCACCATGTCGGCGATCTTGCGGGCATTGTCGAGCACCTCGGCTTTGGTGTGCAGACGGGGCATCTTGTAATTGACCACTGCAACGCCGACGGTGTCGTTGCTGCTGGAAATGTCGCCGTGAAGCATTTGAGCGCTCCTGTCGTTTATTGGTTTAAGGTCATCGCGGGCGTTAGTGGCTGATCATCCAGGGCCGCGCCGTGGGAAAACCCTTGGCGCCGCCTTTGGTCTTGGTCACCAGCCGCGCCGGCTTCTTGCTGTCTGGCGCGCTCTTGTCCTTCACGGTCTTGCCAGACGAGCAGCAGCCGCAGCCGGGACCGTGCGAGGCCTTGTATTGCGCCAGCGTCTGCGGCGCGTGGGTGCTGCGCTCGTTGACGGCATGCGCCTTGCGCTTCTCGGCCGGCATGCAGAAGAAATTCGGCGCGGTCAGGATCACGCGCGGCGCCGACGTCTCGCAGCGCGGGCAGCTTTGCGGATCGTCGCACTCGGCCATCGGGCGCAGATCCGTAAAAGGTCCGCAGTCGTCACAGAGATATTCGTAGACCGGCATCGCATCACCTAAGCTCTTGCCTGTTCATACAACTCGCTGCCACCATTCGTGTGGAGACAGCCGCTCACCCCAACCCTCTCCCCGTAAGAACGGGAAGAGGGAGCGCACCGGCTACTTGTCCGGCGAGATCGGCATCTGGATATCGCCGGTGATGTGCTTGATGGGACCTGCCGCCGACGGCATCACGTCGAAGTCGAAGATCTCGGTCGGCAGCCACAGCGTGGCGCAGGCATTGGGTACGTCGACCACACCGGAGATGTGGCCCTGACACGGCGCCGTGCCGAGGATCGAATAGGCCTGGGCGCCGGAATAGCCGAACTTCTTCAGGTACTCGATCGCATTGAGGCAGGCCTGGCGATAAGCGATGTGGACGTCGAGATAATGCTGCTTGCCGGCCTCGTCGACCGAGATGCCCTCGAAGATCAGATAGTCCTTGTAGTTCGGCGTGATCGGCGACGGCTTGAAAATCGGGTTCTTGATGCCGTATTTCGACATGCCGTCCTTGATCACTTCGACCTTCAGATGCAGCCAGCCGGCCATCTCGATGGCGCCGCAGAAGGTGATCTCGCCGTCACCCTGGCTGAAGTGCAGATCGCCCATCGAAAGACCCGCACCCGGCACATAGACCGGGAAGTAGATCTTCGAGCCGCGGGAGAGATCCTTGATGTCGCAATTGCCGCCATGCTCGCGCGGCGGCACCGTGCGCGCCCCCTCCGCGCCGATCTTGGCCTTGACGTCGCCCTTGGCGCGGCCGCCATGGGCGGTCGCCGCGAACGGCGGATTGGCAAGGCCGGGCACGCGGGTCGGATTGGTCGAGATCAACTCGGCCTCGCGCTTGTTCCAGGTCTCCAGCATCTTCGGATCGGGCAGACAGCCGATCAGGCCGGGATGGATCAGGCCGGCGAAGTTGACGCCGGGCACGTGGCGTGACGACGTATAGAGGCCCTTGATGTCCCAGATCGACTTCTGCGCCAGCGGGAAGTGGTCGGTGAGGAAGCCGCCGCCATTCTGCTTGGAGAAGAAGCCGTTGAAGCCCCACAGGCTCTCTTTCATTGGACCGACGTCGAGCAGGTCGACGACAAGGAGGTCGCCGGGCTCAGCGCCCTTGACGCCGATCGGGCCGGACAGGAAGTGCACGATCGACAGGTCGATGTCGCGCACGTCATCGGCGGAATCGTTGTTCTTGATGAAGCCACCGGTCCAGTCATAGGTCTCGATGATGAAATCGTCGCCGGGATTGACCCAGGCCACGATCGGGATGTCGGGGTGCCAGCGGTTGTGCACCATGTCATTTTCGTAAGCCGACTTGGTGAGATCGACCTTGATCAGTGTCTCTGGCATCGAGATGCTCCCCTTTTACATGGTTGGTTAGACGGACAGATATTTCGAGACCTGTGCGGCATCGACGGCATCGCGCGGATCGTCGCGAACGATCTCGCCGTTCTCGATCACCAGCACGCGGTCGGCGATATCGAGCGCGAAGCTCAGGACCTGCTCGGACACGACGATCGAGAGCCCCTTCTCGTCGCGGATCCGCTTTAGCGTTCGCGCCATCTCCTTGATGATGGAGGGCTGGATGCCTTCGGTCGGCTCATCCAGCAGCAACACCTTCGGTTTGGTTGCGAGCGCACGCGCAATGGCGAGCTGCTGTTGCTGGCCGCCGGAGAGATTGCCGCCGCGGCGGCCCTTCATCTCGAGAAGGACCGGGAACAATTCATAGATGTCGCCGGGCACCTCGGATTCGCCCGCGACGACGAGGCCGGTCTCGATGTTCTCCTTCACCGTCATGGTGGAGAAGATCATGCGGCCCTGCGGCACATAGGCGAGACCCTTGGCGACGCGCTCGTAGCTCTTGAGGTTACCGAGCTCGGCACCGTCCATGGTCACCGAGCCGCTCCTGGCCGGCAGGATGCCCATCAGCGACTTCATCAGCGTGGTCTTGCCCATGCCGTTGCGGCCCATGATCGCCACGATCTCGTTGGGCGCGACCTTGACGTTGAGCCCGTGCAGCACCTCGCTCTGGCCGTAGGCGACGTGAAGATCGGAAATTGCCAGCATCAGCGTGCTCCTAGACTCGGTATGCCTTCCTTCTCCCCTTGTGGGAGAAGGTGGCGCGGACGAAGTCCGCGACGGATGAGGGGTTTGCATCCGCGGATGCGACAGGCAGTTCGACGCGCGGAGAGAGACCCCTCACCCGGATCGCATCTGACGATGCGATCCGACCTCTCCCACAAGGGGAGAGGTGCACCGTCAATGCCGCTGCGGACTCGCTGGCTCTCACCACGTCAGTGCCCCAGATAGACTTCGATGACCTTGGGATCGTTCTTGACCTTCTCCATGGTCCCTTCGGAGAGGATCTGGCCCTGATGCAGCACGGTCACCTTGTGGGCGATGTCCTCGACGAACTTCATGTCGTGCTCGATCACCAGCACCGAACGGTTCTTGATGATACGGTTGAGCAGCTCGGCGGTCTTGGCGCGCTCGGACACGCTCATTCCGGCGACGGGCTCGTCCAGCATCAACAGATCGGGATCCTGGATCAGCAGCATGCCGATCTCGAGCCATTGCTTCTGGCCGTGGCTGAGCTCGTCGGCATAGGTGTTGAGCTTGTCCTTGAGGAAGATCATCTCCGCCACCTCCTCAACCCGATCCTTCACGAGCTGGTCGCGCTGAAAGGTCAATGAGCCGAACACGGTGCGGCCGCGCGGGAACGAGATCTCGAGGTTCTCGAACACGGTGAGATCCTCGAACACCGATGGCGTCTGGAATTTGCGTCCGACGCCGGTCTGCACGATCTCGTTTTCCTTCATCTTCGTGAGCTCCTTGCCACGAAACTGGATCGAGCCCGAGGTCGCCTTGGTCTTGCCGCAGATCAGGTCGAGCACAGTGGTCTTGCCGGCGCCGTTGGGACCGATGATGACGCGGATCTCGTTCTCCTCGACGTAGAAGGAGAGATCATTGACCGCCTTGAACCCGTCGAACGAGACGGTCAATCCCGAGACAGCGAGCAGGAATTCCTTGGGCTGATGACCGACGAGCATGATCTACCTCCTCACTGCCAGCGTGGCATCGGCATCGTGATGACCGACGAGCATGATGGTCTCCTCACTCTGCCGGTGCGCCGTCGGCGACCGAATTGTCGTTCCAGCCCGGCTTCCGCTTGCGCGAGGCGAACAGCCGATCAATTCGCGGCTGCACGTAATCGGCCCAGAGCCCGGACAGACCGTTCGGGAAGGCGAGCACGACGGCGATGAACAGCGCGCCGAGGCCGAACAGCCAGAGTTGCGGGAAGGACTCCGACAGACTGGTCTTGGCGAAATTCACCAGGATAGCGCCCCATATCGCGCCGAAGATCGACATGCGCCCGCCGACCGCGGTGTAGATCACCATCTCGATCGACGGCACGATGCCGACAAAGGACGGCGACATGAAACCGACATTGAGCGCGAACATGGCGCCGCCGATCGCGGCGAAGACCGCGGCCATGCAGAAGGCAAAGATCTTGAAGTTGGCGACGCTGTAGCCGGAGAAGCGGACGCGATCCTCCTGTTCCCGCATCGCCACCAGGATGCGGCCGAGCTTGGTCAGGCGGATGAACTGCGCGATGCCGATGCAGGCGAACAGCAGCACCACCTCGACGAAGTACAGGATGACCTTGGCGTGGTCGGGCCGGATGTCCCAGCCCTTGAGGGTACGCAGATCGGTCATGCCGTTGATGCCGCCGGTATAGCCCTGCTGCCCGACGATCAGGATGGTCAGGATGGCGGCGACGGCCTGGGTGATGATCGCGAAATAGGTGCCGCCGACGCGGCGCTTGAACATCGCGGTGCCGATGATCAGGGCGAACAGGCCGGGGACCAGGATGATGGCGAGGATGGTGAAGGTGAGGCTGTGGAACGGCTGCCAGAACAACGGCAGCGACGTGATCTGATTCCAGTCCATGAAATCGGGGATGCCGGGCGTCGACTGGATCTTGGTGTTCTCGACGCTGGACGCCTCGAGCTTGAGAAACATCGCCATGCAATAGCCGCCGAGGCCGAAGAACACGCCCTGCCCCAGGCTCAGGATGCCGCCATAGCCCCAGCACAGCACGAGGCCGAGGGCGACAAAGGCGTAGGTGAGGTATTTCGCGACCAGGTTGAGGCGGAACACATCCAGCGACAGCGGCAGGATCACGAACAGCACGGCGGCCAGAACGATGAAGCCGATGAGCTCGGACCGATTGAAGAAGCGTGAGTTGATCATGACTTGCCTGCTTCTCGTTACTTGCGGACTTTGAGGGCGAAGAGACCCTGCGGCCGCAGCATCAGGATGCCAACGACAGCGAGCAGCGTCAGGACCTTGGCCATCGAGCCCGACATGAAGAATTCGAGCGTCGATTGCGTCTGCGAGATCGAGAACGCGGAGGCGATGGTGCCGAGTAGGCTCGCGGCGCCGCCGAACACGACGACCAGGAACGTGTCCACGATGTAGAGCTGTCCGGAGGTCGGCCCGGTCGAGCCGATCATGGTGAAGGCACTTCCGGCGATCCCGGCGATGCCGCAACCGAGCCCGAACGTGTAGCGGTCGACCTTCTCGGTATTGATGCCGACCGCGCCGGCCATGATGCGGTTCTGCACCACCGCACGGACTTGGCGGCCCCAGCGCGACATGTACATGACGTAGGCGACCGAGAGAGTGATCAGCACGGTGAGACACATCACGAAGACACCGTTGATCGGCACTTCGATGCTGTCGGTGACGTGCAGCGAGCCCAGCATCCATTGCGGCAACTCGACGCCGACCTCACGCGCGCCGAACACGGAGCGATAGGCCTGCTGCAGCATCAGGCTGAGGCCCCAGGTGGCAAGCAGCGTATCCAGCGGGCGCTTGTAGAGATGCCGTATCAGCACCCACTCCACCAGCATCCCCAATGCGCCGGACGCGACAAAGGCCAGGATCATCGCAAGGAAGAAATAGCCGCTGAACAAGCCCGGCAAATATGACTGGAAGACATTCGAGGTCATCCAGGTGACGTAGGCACCGAGGATCATGAACTCGCCATGGGCCATGTTGATGACGCCCATCTGGCCGAAGATGATGGCAAGCCCAAGCGCCATCAGGACGTAGACCGAGAACAGGATCAGTCCGGCAAAGCCCTGCATGACGAAGATGGATCCGAGATCACCAATCGAGTAGTCGCCGAACATCGATGTCCTCCGTCGGGGATAAGGGTCCCGCGTCGCGAGCAGGTTCGCGACGCGGGGGTCTTGGGCGTGGATTTGCTGTCCACGCCAGGGAGCGGTTGGACTTGAGGAAAAGCGCGACGGGCGCCGCGGCTTACTGGTAGCCCTTCGGGAACGGATCGGGCTCAACGAGATCGGCGGTCTCGTAGATCAGCTCGAACTGGCCATCGAGCTTGGCGCGTCCCACCCGGGTCTTCGACCAGAGGTGATGATTCTCGTGGATGCGCACATAGCCTTCCGGCGCGCCCTTGAACTCGACGCCGGGCGAAGCCGCTGCGATCTTGTCGACGTCGAAGGAACCCGCCTTCTCCACCGTCAACTTCCACAGCCACGGGCCGAGATAGGCAGCCTGGGTGACGTCTCCAATCACCGTCTTCTCGCCCCACGCCTTCTTGAACGCCGGCACGAAGGTTTTGTTGTTCGGATTGTCGAGCGACTGGAAGTACTTCATGCAGGCATAGGCACCCGCGATGTTCTCGCCGCCGATGCCGTCGATCTCGTCTTCGGTCACCGAGATCGTCAGCAGCGCCTGCTTGGAGAGGTCGATGCCGGCGGCCTTGAGCTGCTTGTAGAAGGCGACGTTCGAGCCGCCCACGACGTCGGTGAAGATCACGTCGGGCTTGGTCAGCTTGATCTTGTTGATGACCGAGTTGAACTGGGTGTTGCCGAGCGGATAGTACTCCTCGCCGACCACCTTGCCCTTCAGCACGTTCTCGACGTGCTTGCGCGCGATCTTGTTCGAGGTGCGCGGCCAGATGTAGTCGGAGCCGATGAAGAAGAACGACTTCGCGCCCTTTTCCTTGGCGATCCAGTTCAGGCCGGCGAGAATCTGCTGGGTCGCCTCCTGGCCGGTGTAGATGACGTTCTTGGACTGCTCGAGGCCTTCGTAGAAGGTCGGGTAGTAGAGCATGCCGTTATACTGCTCCATGACCGGCAGCACCGCCTTGCGGGAGGCCGAGGTCCAGCAGCCCATGATCGCCGCGACCTTGTCGTTGACCAGCAGCTTCTTGGCCTTTTCGGCGAAAGTCGGCCAATCGCTGGCGCCGTCCTCCTGGATGAACTTGATCTTGCGCCCGAGCACGCCGCCCATGGCATTGATCTGCTCGATGGCGAGCTTTTCGGCCTCGATCGACCCGGTCTCGGAGATGGCCATGGTGCCGGTCGCCGAATGCAGGATGCCGACCGTGACCTCGGTGTCGGTGACCGCAAGGCCGGTGGTATTGACCGCCGAGGTCGCGGGAGCCTGTGCAAAGGACGCCCGCGGCAGCATCGTGATGGCCGGCACGGCGGCCATTCCCATCAATAGTTTGCGCCGGAGCGGCGACAAAAGGCCCTTGTTTGGTTCGTCTGACATGAGCACCCCACTTTTGTTCGAGGACACGCGATTGGTGCCGGTGAGGATGGCTCGGATCTATGCAGCGCCAGCATACGCAAGATCGCGTATACTGCACCGCAAAATGCCGACGTAGGCTTTTGGTACGGAATTTGCGAGGGCTCCGGGTCCGTATCAGGAGTGGGGTAGAGCGTGGCAGGGCGGCAGCGAATAGACCGCGTCAGGCGCCAGTACAACCAATGGGTCGCCAACCAGACGCTGGAGGACTACGCGCTGCGCTTCACAGCCAAGAGCGCGCGCCGCTGGTCCGCCGCCCGGGTCGCCAACACGGCGCTGGGCGCGATCTCGTTCCTGGCGATGGAGGCGATCGGCGGCACCATCACGCTGAACTATGGCGTCACCAACGCGGCCGCCGCCATCCTCGTGGTCTCGACCATTATCTTCTGCTGTGGCGTGCCAATCGCCTATTATGCCGCCAAATGCGGCATCGACATCGACCTTCTCACGCGCGGCGCCGGCTTCGGCTACATCGGATCCACCGTCACCTCGCTGATTTACGCGTCCTTCACCTTCATCTTCTTTGCGATCGAAGCCGTGATCCTGGCGTCCGCGCTCGAGATGTGCTTCGGGATTCCGCGGCCGATCGGCTATCTCATCAGCGCCGTCGTGATCATCCCGCTGGTGGCCTACGGCATCACGCTGATCAGCCGCTTCCAATTGTGGACGCAGCCCCTGTGGATCGTGCTCCACATCATTCCGTTCGCGGCGATCGCCTGGCACAACCCGCACTCCTTCACGGAGTGGCGCAAGTTCTCAGGCGAGCACGGCGACCTCAACGGGCATTTCGACCTGCTACTGTTCGGGGTTGCGGCCTCGGTGGTGTTTTCGCTGGTGGCGCAGATCGGCGAGCAGGTCGACTTCCTGCGATTTTTGCCGCGCGACCGCCGCGCCTCCAAAGCGTCCTGGTGGGTGGCGCTGATGAGCGCAGGACCGGGCTGGATCGTGCTGGGCGCGCTGAAGCTTCTGGCGGGTTCGTTCCTCGCCTTCTTCGCGCTCAGCCACGGGGTGCCGCCCGAGGAGGCCGCGGAGCCCGCGCATATGTATCTCGAAGCGTTCCGCTATGTGCTGTCGCAGCCTGACCTCGCGCTGGCGTTGACCGGCACGTTCGTGATCCTGTCCCAGGTGAAGATCAACGTCACCAACGCCTATGCCGGCTCGATCGCCTGGTCGAACTTCTTCTCGCGCTTGACCCACAGCCATCCCGGCCGGGTCGTCTGGCTGGTCTTCAACGTCATCGTGGCGCTGCTGTTGATGGAGATCGGCGTCTACAAGGCCCTGGAGCAGACGCTGGCGCTCTATTCGAACGTCGCGATCGCCTGGGTCGGTGCGCTGGTCGCGGATCTCGTCGTCAACAAGCCGCTTGGATTGCGGCCGCAGCAGATCGAATTCAAGCGCGCGCATCTCTACGACGTCAATCCGGTCGGCGTGGGTGCGATGACGATCGCGACCATTGTTTCCATCAGCGCCTTTTACGGCCTGTTCGGGCCTACCGCGAAGGCGCTGTCAGCCTTCATAGCGCTGGCCGTCGCCTTCCTCACCGCACCGTTGATTGCCTGGGCCACGGACGGCAAATATTACATCGCGCGCAAGCCGAAGCGGAGCTGGCAGGACCTCGAGTCGATCCAGTGCTGCATCTGCGAGCACGCGTTCGAGCCGGAGGACATGGCCTCCTGCCCCGCTTACGCCGGACCGATCTGCTCCTTGTGCTGTTCGCTGGATGCCCGCTGCCACGATCTCTGCAAGCCGCACGCGCGGATCCAGGCGCAGGTATCGGAGACGCTGGGCAAGCTGCTGCCGCAGCCGATCTACGCGCGCATCAATTCGCAACTCGGCCATTATATCGGCGTGTTCGTGGTCTCCGCTGGCCTCGTCGCGCTGGTGCTGGGCCTGATCTATCTGCAGACCTCGGCGAGCGTGCATGGCGAGAATGGTCTCGTCTCCGACGTGCTCTGGAAGGTGTTCTTCTCGCTCAGCATCATCATCGGTGTGGTGGCGTGGCTGTTCGTGCTGGCACAGCAGAGCCGCCGGGCCGCCGAGGAAGAGACCCGGCGGCAAACCGCGCTGCTGATCCAGGAGATCGACGCCCACAAGCGCACCGACGCCGAGTTGCAGCGCGCCAAGGAGGTCGCCGAATCCGCCAACCTCGCCAAGAGCCGCTACGTGGTGGGCCTGAGCCACGAGCTGCGTTCACCGCTGAATGCGATCAGCGGCTATGCCCAGCTCCTGGAGCAGGACACGACGCTCAACACCAAGCCGCGCGATCAGGTCCGCGTCGTCCGCCGCAGTGCCGACCACCTCTCCGGCCTGATCGACGGCATTCTGGACATCTCCAAGATCGAGGCCGGACGGCTGTATCTGTCGCGCGACGAGGTGCGCTTCAGCGAGTTCCTCGATCAGCTGGTGGGCATGTTCCGCCTTCAGGCCGCTGCCAAGGGCATCGATTTCGTGTTCAGGCGGCCGGCGTATTTGCCGCTGGTGGTCTATGCCGATGAGAAGCGGCTGCGCCAGGTGTTGATCAATTTGCTCTCGAACGCCATCAAGTTCACCCAGACCGGTAGCGTGCAGTTCGTGGTGCACTATCGCAGCCCCGTCGCGGAGTTCGAGGTGATCGACACCGGTCCCGGCATCCAGGGCGACGATCTCGAACGCATCTTCGCGCCGTTCGAGCGCGGTGCGCTCGGCGTCTCGCAGCCACAAACCGGCACCGGGCTCGGCCTGACCATCAGCCGTCTGCTCGCCGGCGTGATGGGCGGCGATATCAAGGTCATGAGCACGGTCGGCACCGGCTCAACGTTCAAGGTCAAGATCCTGCTCTCGGAGGTCATCAATCCCCAGCGCATCGCGCCGGTGGAGGCTCCGATCTCCGGCTATCACGGCGCGCGCAAGACCATCCTCATCACCGACGACGACCCCGTGCATCGCGACCTCCTGCGCGAGGTGCTGACGCCGCTCGGCTTCATCCTGCTCAGCGCCCCCGACGGCCCCGGCTGCCTCGCATTGGCGCAGCATTGCCGGCCCGATATGTTCCTGCTCGACATCTCGATGCCCGCCATGGACGGCTGGGCCGTCGCGGAGGCCTTGCGCGCGAGCGGCCATCACCAGGCGCGCATCCTGATGGTGTCGGCCAGCGCGATCGAGGCCCACGGCGCGCCGCTGGCGCAGCCCTTCCATGACGGCTATCTGATGAAGCCGATCGACATCCCGAGGCTTCTGGAGACGATCCGCCAGCTCCTCAAGATCCAATGGCAATACGGCTCGGACGAGATCGCGGTGCCGTTCTGGCGCCCCGAAAGCGGATCGAGGCCGCCGGCGCGGCACATCGAGGCGCTGATCGGGCTCGGCAGGATCGGCTACGTCAAGGGCATCCAATTGAAGCTGGACGAGATCGGCAGCGAGCATCCGGAACACGCCGACTTCGTCGCGCAGATGCGGTCGCTGGTCGACCGCTTCGATCTCGAGCAGTACATGGCCACATTGAAGACGTTGCATGCGCATGAACATTGAGTCGAAAAAGCGCGACGTCGCGCTCGTCGTGGATGACTCTCCCGAAACGCTGCGGCTGCTCACCGACGCGCTCGACGGCGCCGGCATGACGGTGATGGTGGCGCTCGACGGCGCGGCGGCGATCCGCATCATCGACCAGATCACGCCCGACATCGTGCTGCTCGATGCCGTGATGCCCGGCATCGACGGCTTCGAGACCTGCCGTCGGCTCAAGCGCGATGCGGGTCTTGCCAATGTCCCCGTGATTTTCATGACGGGCCTCGCCGAAACCGAGCATATCGTTCGCGGGCTCGAGGCCGGTGGCGTCGATTACGTGACAAAGCCGATCGTGATCGAGGAGATGCTGGCGCGCATCCGCGTCCATCTCGGCAATGCCCGCCTGACCCAGAGCGCGCGCGCAGCGCTCGACGTCTCCGGCCGCTTCCTGTTCGCGGTCGATCGCCAGGGCGAGGTACTTTGGGCGACGCCGCAGGCGCAGAAGCTGCTGTCCGATCATCACGGCGCACAGGCCGACGACTTCGTCCTGCCGCCATCGCTGCTGCAATGGCTGGAGCAGGCCAGGGCCAAGGGCAGCTCGAAGTCGCAAGGAGCCTCTCTGCCCGACAATCCCCAGCTTCGGCTTTATTACATGGGCGAAACCGCGCCGAACGAGTTCCTGCTGCGGCTCTCCAGGGAGTCCGGCACCGCGCTGCCGCCTGAATTCACCAGCGAACTCGGTCTCACCACCCGCGAGGGCGAGGTGCTGGCCTGGCTCAGCAAGGGCAAGACCAACCGCGACATCGCGCAAATCCTGGGCCTCAGCCCGCGAACGGTCGACAAGCATCTCGAGCAGATCTACGCCAAGCTTGGCGTGGAGAACCGCACGGCGGCGGCGGCGATTGCGGCGAATACGACGCGAAGGAATTCGTAGAGTCGCGGTGTGGATGAGTTGGTACGCCGCTCACCCAACCGACGGTGTCGTCCCGGACAAGCGAAGCGCCGATCCGGGACCCATAACCACAGGAAGCAATCTTCCGCGAGTCGGCAACTCCGAGTGCCATAACCACTTCTCCCTGTGGCTATGGGTCCCGGGTTCGCTTCGCGCCCCGGGACGACAGCGGAGTGTGTGGCGATCACATCCGCCCCTCACACATGCAGCGCCCTCACCCGTAAACAAACGCCTTGTCATCCAGATCCGTCTTCGGGATCTCGTCCTTCTCGGTCCAGTAATCCTGGCTGTGCTGCCATTCCGGCTTATCGCCGCGCTTGGGCAACAGGTCCATGTTGCGCATCATGTAGCCGGGGTTGAAATTTTCCGGATCGATCCAGGGCAGGATCGGCATGTTGTGGTCTTCGGCGCGCAAGCGCACCTCGACCTTCTTGGCGCCCTTGGTCTTCATATGGCCAAGCAGCCGGCAGACGAAGTCTGCGACCAGATCGACGCGCAGCGTCCAGCTGGCGCGGAAATAGCCGAACACCCAGACCATGTTCGGAACGCCCGTGAACATCATGCCGCGATAGGTGACGGTGTCGCCGAACGCCAGCGGCTTGCTGTCGATCTCGAAGGCGATGTCGCCGAGCGCCGCGAGATTGAAGCCGGTCGCGGTGACGATGACATCGGCTTCCAGCAGCTTGCCGGATTTGAGCTGAATGCCGTTCTCGACGAAGCATTCGATCTCGTCGGTGACGACGGAGGCCTTGCCGCTGGCGATGCCCTTGAACAGATCGGCATCGGGCACGAAGGCGATGCGCTGCCGCCACGGCCGGTAAGTCGGCGTGAAGTGCGTCTCGACGTCGTAGTCTGGACCGAGCACCGCGCTGATCTGGCCGATCAGGTCCTTCTTGACCTGTTCTGGCTTGGATACGCAGAGTTTCGTGAAGGCATCCTGCTCGAACAGTATCTTGCGCCGAACAATCTCGTGGATCCAGGCCTCGTCGACCTGAAGCCTGCGCAGCTCCTCCGCGATCTCGATGGCGTTGCGGCCGAGGCGAAAATAGGTCGGCGAACGCTGCAGCATGGTGGCATGCGCGCACTTGTCCGCGATGTTCGGCACCAGCGTTGCCGCAGTCGCGCCTGAGCCGATCACCACGACCTTCTTGTTCGTGAGGTCGAGATCATCAGGCCAGGTCTGCGGATGGACGACGCGGCCCTTGAAGCGATCGGTGCCCTTCCATTCCGGCGTGTAGCCTTCCGAATGACGGTAATAGCCCTGGCACATCCAGAGGAAGTTCGCCGTGAAGGTCTTCGGCTCGCCGGTGTCGGTCGTCATCGCCTCGATAGTCCAAAGATTCTGCTCGCTCGACCAGCTGGCGGAATTGATCTTGTGCTTGTAGCGGATATGCCGCGCGATATTGTTGTCGTCGATCACCTCGTTCATGTAGGCGAGGATTTCTTCGGCGGTCGCGATCGGCGGCCCGACCCAGGGCTTGAAGCTATAGCCGAACGTATGGAGATCACTGTCCGAGCGGATGCCGGGATAACGATGCGTGCTCCAGGTGCCACCGAATGTTTCCTGCGTTTCCAGGATCACGTAGCTGGTGCCTGGAAGCTGCTTGTTGATGTGATAGGCGCTGCCGATGCCGGAGATGCCGGCGCCGACGATCAGCACGTCGAAATGTTCAGAAGCCTGTTTGGCCGTGGCGTGACTGCGAACAGCGACATTCATTGTTGCTTCTATGCCTTGCTTGTTTTTGTGGCCGCCCTTGACGGACGACGCGTTTCCTCCGCGGCCGGCATGATCACCCGCCGCGCTTCCGCTTCAAAATGACATAGATCAAGTCGCGGTCAAATCACAGTGCCGCACCCCAGCTCCGCGCGGTCTGCAAGATCCAGTCGCGGTAGAGCGTGAGCGGCGTGACCCCCGTCAATCCGCCACAGCCATCGCCGGCGTTCGGTCCCGTCGCCCAGCTGATGACACCGACAAGCACGGCGCCGTTCGGCTTGTCCTCGAACACAGGACCACCGGAATCGCCGGTACAAGCGCCAATTCCGTCGCGAACACCGTTGGTTACGGGATCGACCAGGCGGATCTGAAGCGTGCCGGGCTGGCCCGTGACGACAAGGCCCGCGACGCGCGTGGCCCCGCCGCTCCTGCCATCACCGCGCACGGTGACACCGGTACCGGCAATGACGAAACGGCTACCGACCTGGATTGGAATATTCGGCGCGCCAACCGGCGCCGCCGATTTTCCCTTGAGTGGAATTTCCAGTTGCAATAGCGCCACGTCTGCACCGGCACGATGCACCTGCGCTTTATAGCCCGGATGGATCGCGATGGTGCGCACGTTCAGCAATTGCGGTGCGCCACCGCTGCGATCGACGATCTTGTAGTCCGCGCCCGGCGGCACGCAGTGAGCGCCGGTCAATACGATCTTCGGCGCGATCAGAGTGCCGGTGCAGGAATTGCCGCGCGAGCCGACGATGGTGACGACGGCGCGCGCGACGCCATCGGCCTGCGGCGTGCCGCCGCCAACAATGGCATGAGCGGGCGTGGCGAGCACCAGAGTGACCGCGGCGAATGTCGCGATTGTCTTCATGGGGAACATGTCTCGTCAGTCTGTTCGGGGAGCGCCTGATTTGCTTCGGACTGGTCCTTGCCGATAGCGCATGCTAGCCCTCTTGGAAAGGAATTGACGAGGGCAGGACATTGGCGATCGAGGCTGTGATCTTTGATTTTGGCGGCGTGCTGACGAGTTCGCCGTTCGAGGCATTCGCGCGGTTCGAGACCGAGCGCGGGCTGCCCGTCGACATCATACGCCGGACCAACGCCGCCAACCATTTGGAAAACGCCTGGGCCAAGTTCGAGCGGGCCGAAGTCGATATCGACACCTTCGACGAATTGTTCGCCACGGAATCGCTCGCACTCGGCGCGGAGGTGCGCGGCCGCGAGGTGCTGCCGCTGCTACAGGGCGATCTGCGTCCCGAGATGGTCGAGGCGCTGAGGCGCATCAAGGCGCAATTCAAGACCGGCTGCATCACCAACAATCTGCCTGCCAATGCCATCGGCAGCATGACCGGGCGCTCCCTCTACATCGCCGAAGTCATGGTGTTGTTCGACCACGTGATCGAATCCGCCAAGATCGGCCTGCGCAAGCCTGATCCGCGTATCTACAGGCTGATGGTCGAGACGCTGAAGGTCGATCCGAACAATTGCGTCTATCTCGATGATCTCGGCGTCAACCTGAAACCCGCGCGCGACATGGGCATGACCACGATCAAGGTGACGAGCGGCGCCCAGGCGATCGCGGAGCTTGAGAAGGCGACGGGGCTGAAGCTCGGGTAGGCTTGCGAGGCACGAAGCCGTAGGGTGGGCAAAGCGAAAGCGTGCCCACCACAAGCAGGTCGTGGGCACGGCGCTTTCGCGCCTTTGCCCACCCTACGAGAGCTCGCAATGACGGCGGAGCCTACTCCGCCGCCGCGATCCGCTCCGGAAACGCCGCCGCCAGCTCGTCGCGATCCGGCTTCAGCACGCCGCGCTCAGTGATGAGGCCGGTCACGAGCCGCGCCGGCGTCACGTCGAAAGCGTAGTTCGCGACCGGCGATCCCTCGGGCACGATGCGTACCGTCTCCAGCCTTCCATCCGCGGTGCGGCCGGTCATGTCGGTGACTTCAACGCCGCTGCGTTGCTCGATCGGAATATCGCGGATGCCGTCATGGACGGTAAAATCGATCGTCGGCGACGGCAGCGCGACATAGAACGGCACGCCATTGTCGTGGGCGGCGAGCGCCTTCAGGTAGGTGCCGATCTTGTTGCAGACATCGCCATTCGCGGCGACGCGGTCGGTGCCGACGATGGCAAGATCGACCATGCCGTGCTGCATCAGGTGCCCGCCGGTGTTGTCGGGGATCACCGTGTGCGGCACGCCATGATGACCGAGCTCCCAGGCCGTGAGCGAGGCGCCCTGGTTGCGCGGACGCGTCTCGTCGACCCAGACATGGACCTTGATGCCGCGCTCATGCGCGAGATAGATCGGCGCCGTCGCCGTGCCCCAGTCGACGGTAGCGAGCCAACCGGCGTTGCAATGGGTCAATACGTTGACGATCTCGCCACGCTTCTTCGATGCAATTGCCTCGATCAGCTTCAGCCCGTTGCCGGCGATGCCGCGGTTGATCTCGACATCCTGCTCGACGATCTCGTCGGCGCGCGCATAGGCCGCCTCGGCGCGCTCCAGCGGATCGATCGGCGCGAGCGCCATGCGCATCTCGTCCAGCGCCCATTTCAGATTGATCGCGGTCGGCCGCGCCACTACGAGCGTGTCGTAAGCGCGCTTCAGGCCGGCGTCGGAGGCGTCCTCGCGCATGGCGAGCGCCATGCCGTAGGCCGCCGTGGCACCGATCAGCGGCGCGCCCCGCACCAGCATGTCGCGGATGGCGACGGCTGCGTCTTCGCAGGATGTCAGCTTCGCGACGACGAACTCATGCGGCAGGCGGCGCTGGTCGATCGCACCGATTGACCAGCCGTCATGCTCGCGCCAGATGCTGCGAAAATGCTTGCCGTCGACCTTCATGGCATTCTGCCTTTCACTTCACGCGCAGGATGCGCCCGGCCACCGCGTCGAGCTTCTTCAGAAGCTCGGGATCGCGCGCCTCGGGTGCGGCGATCAGCGCTGTGTCGAGCGCGCGATCCGAGCCGATCGGACAGGGTTCGTGCTCGCGCGGAAAATCCTTTGCCAGCCGCGCCACCAGCGCTTTCGCCTTGTCGGCGTTCGAGGTTAGCACGCGGATGATATCTTGCACGGTGACGGCATCGTGATCGGGATGCCAACAGTCGAAATCCGTCACCATCGCCACCGTGGCGTAACAGATCTCCGCCTCACGCGCGAGCTTCGCCTCCGGCATGTTGGTCATGCCGATCACGGAATAGCCCAGCGTCTTGTAGGTCATGCTCTCCGCATAGGTGGAGAACTGCGGCCCTTCCATGCAGACGTACGTGCCGCCACGCGCGATTGCGATGCTTTCGGCTTCAGCGGCCGCGGCAAGATGAATGCGCAGACGTGGAGAAACCGGATGCGCCATCGACACATGGGCGACACAGCCCCGGCCGAAAAACGAGCTCTCGCGCTTGTAGGTGCGGTCGACGAACTGGTCGACGAGAACGAAGGTGCCCGGCGGCAGTTCCTCCCTGAAGGAGCCGCAGGCCGATAGCGAGATCAAATCGGTGACGCCGGCCCGCTTCAAAACGTCGATATTGGCGCGGTAGTTGATGTCGGAGGGCGACAGCCGGTGCCCCTTGTCATGCCGCGGCAGGAATACGATCGGCAACCCTGCGATGGTGCCGCGGCGCACGGGCGCCGACGGCTCGCCCCAGGGGCTCCTGATCACCTCTTCGCGCGCACCCTCGAGGCCCGGCAAATCATAGATGCCCGAGCCGCCGATGATGCCCAATACCGCCTGCGTCATGCCTGCTCCACCCTGTTCGCCACGTGCGACATGGTTAAGCTATGCCAGTTTTGCGGCGGTTTTGGAACGGGGGTGGTGGGGGCGATATAGTGTGAGGGCGGAGGCCCCACACTCAGTGTCGTCCCTGCGAACGCAGGGACCCATAACCACAGGCCGTGGTTTGGCGAAGACTCGTAGTTCGGTAATTCGACCGTCATAAGGTCGATAGATTCCGCGGTATGGGTCCCTGCGCCCCGTGTGCAATTGCGCACTAGGCAGGGACGACAGTTGCGGTTTGGCTTTAAGCCGCGGTCGCCAGCTGCAGCTGGGTCGCCACCATCCGCTCCAGCGTCTCGACGGACTGGAAATTTTCCGGCGTGATCTCGGCTTGCGGGATGGTGAAGTCGAACTCGGCTTCGACGCCGAGCATCAGATTGACCATGTCCATCGAGGTCAGGCCGACATCGACGAGCTTGGCGGACGGCGTGACGTTAGCGGCGAGCGAATTCTGCTCGAGGATGCCCTTCACCAGCTTGATGATGCGATTGCGTACGTCGGTATCAAAGGATTGCATCGGCAAATTCCCGTCTGTCTGTAAAAGGTCGGACCGGCTTGCCGCTAGGATGGGCACGGCCTGTCGGTCCCGCAATGGGCGACACCAATACTTCGCGTTTCTTAGTAAACGATGACTCAGATTGTCTGAAATTCAGGCTTCTTCCAGAGTCCTAACGCGATGCTGGAAAAACGGGTGATGCAAACAACCGGACCTTAACTGTTCGTTCGGAATTGGACTTTGTTTACCCTCTATTTCATCGACGAATTTGAATTAAATCCGTAGCCTCGTCTCACAAGCAAAGATGGCCGGAGGATCGCTTACGCGCATCGCGAATGATGCCGGCGATCTCGAACGGCAAACCGGAGGCGGACGAGTATGAACGTGCGTGAAGCAGTCCTCACTGTCGACGAAACGCAGACGGGCTTCCTCGAGCAGGGCCCCTCCCTGATCGAGCGCGCCGCCCGAACCGCCGCAGCTGCCGCGGCCGACGCAGACGGGGTCGATCGCGACGCTCGTTTCCCGCACAAGGCTTTCGAGGTCGCGCGCGAGCAGAAGCTGCTCGGCGTCATGATCCCGGTCGAGTTCGGCGGCTTCGGTGCCTCCATCTACGACGTCACCGACATCTGCTACACGCTCGGACGCGCCTGCGCCTCGACCGCGATGATCTACGCGATGCACCAGACCAAGGTTGCCTGCGTCGTCAGGCACGGCCACGGCATCCCCTGGATGGAAACCATGATGCGCCGGGTCGCCCGCGACCAGTGGCTGCTCGCCTCCTCCACCACCGAAGGCCAGAACGGCGGCAACATCCGCGCCAGCGCCGCTGCCGTCGATCACGCCGGCGACACCGTCTCGCTGGTGCGCGACGCCACCGTGATCTCCTACGGCGCGGAAGCCGACGGCCTCGTCACCATCGCCCGCCGCGCTACCGAGGCCGCCGCCTCCGACCAGGTTCTGCTGGCGCTCGCCAAGGACGATTATTCGCTGAAGCGGACGCTGGGCTGGGAAACGCTCGGCATGCGCGGCACCTGCTCGACCGGCTTCGAGCTGAAGGTCGATTGCCCCGCCGATCGCGTCTTCCCGGAATCCTATGACAAGATCCACGCCCAGACCATGACGCCGTTCGCACATCTGTGCTGGTCGTCGGCCTGGGCCGGCATCGCCGCCGCAGCCGTGACCCGCGCGCAAGCCTTCGTCCGCAAGGCGGCCCGCACCTCCGGCGGCCAGATGCCGCCGGCCGCGGCACATTTCACCGCCGCCAAGATGTCGCTGGCAAAGCTGCGTGCGCTGCTGTCGACTAACATCGATGCCTTTGCCCGCGCCGAGCATGACGAGCGCGCCCTCGGCTCGCTCGACTTCCAGTCCTCGATCACGCTGCTGAAGGTGCAGGCTTCCGAACTCGCGGTCGAGACCGTGATGCATGCGATGCGCACAGCCGGCCTCTCCGGCTACCGCAACGACGGCGAGTTCACCATGGGCCGGCACCTCCGCGACGTGCTGTCGTCCCCGATCATGATCAACAACGACCGCATTCTGGCCAATGCCGCGACATCGACGCTGATGAGTGGCGTGCCGACAAGCCTTCACGACTGAATCAACAATAACAATTTTGAGATAGCAGGACATCGCGCCATGAATATTGCCATCCTCCCCGACTCGCCCGCGACCGCGCCGCAGATGATCGATCCGCTCGATCATCTGGCCGACAAGCTGTTCCACCGCATGGGCGCCGACGGCGTCTATGCCCGCACCGCGCTCTATGAAGGCGTCGTCGAGAAACTCGCGGCGCTGATCACGAGCCATCGCGAGAGCGGCACCGAGGTGATGCGCTTCCCGCCGGTGATGAGCCGGGCTCAGCTGGAGAAATCCGGCTACCTCAAGAGCTTTCCGAATCTGCTCGGCTGCGTTTGCGGTCTGCACGGCACCGAGCGCGAGATCAACGCCGCGGTGAGCCGCTTCGACGCCGGCGGCGACTGGACCACCTCGCTGTCTCCCGCCGATCTCGTGCTGTCGCCCGCCGCCTGCTATCCGGTCTATCCGATCGCGGCGAGCCGCGGCCCCTTGCCGAAGGGTGGTCTGCGCTTCGACGTTGCCGCGGATTGCTTCCGCCGCGAGCCGTCGAAACATCTCGACCGGCTGCAATCGTTCCGGATGCGCGAATATGTCTGCATCGGCAGCCCCGATGACGTCGCCGATTTCCGCGAGCGCTGGATGGTGCGCGCGCAGGCGATCGCGACCGACCTCGGCCTCACCTTCCGTGTCGACTATGCCAGCGATCCTTTCTTCGGTCGCGTCGGCCAGATGAAGGCGGTGAGCCAGAAGCAGCAACAGCTCAAGTTCGAGCTGCTCATTCCACTGCGCTCGGAAGAGCAGCCGACGGCCTGCATGAGCTTCAACTATCACCGCGAGCATTTCGGCACGACCTGGGGAATCCAGGATGCCGGCGGTGAGCCGGCCCACACCGGCTGCGTCGCCTTCGGCATGGACCGGCTGGCGGTCGCCATGTTCCACACCCACGGCACCGACCTTTCCGCCTGGCCCGCCAAGGTGCGGGACGTCCTGGGCCTGCAGCCGCGGGGCACGGCCGACGCCCATGTCGAGGGCTGGCGCTAGCAGCATGATCCGGATCCGAAGGACCGCGTCAGCGAAAAGTGCGAAGCGGTCTTCCGAAGAGACCATGCTGAAACAATAGACCAAACGAGGCCTGTCATTTCCACGGGTAAGACGAGCGTGATTCACACCAAGGTGCGATGCCGCGAGATCACCGAGTCCGACGCCGAAGCGGTCGCGGACCTGCTGACGCGCGGCTTCGTCGGCCGCTCGCGGAACTATTGGATCCAGGGTCTGCGCCGGCAGGCCTTCCGGTCCGTGCCGGAGGGCTATCCGCGCTTCGGCTACATGCTCGAGAGTGACGGCACGCCGGTCGGCGTGCTGCTGCTGATCTACACGGCGCGGAAGAACGGCGAAGAGACCGCCATCCAGTGCAATCTGTCGAGCTGGTATGTCGATCCGGCCTACCGCAACTATGCCCCGCTGCTGACCAAGATCGCGCAGCGGCACAAGGACGTGACCTATTTCAACATCAGCCCGGCACCGTGGACCTGGCCGATCATCGAAACGCAGGGCTTTCGCGCCTATTGCCGCGGCATATTCTTCTCGGTTCCTGCCCTGGCGCGGCCTCCGCGCTGGAGCGAGATCGAGGTCATCTCGCCTCACGCCAAGACGATCGAGGGACTTTCCGAAGGCGAAACCGAGCTGCTGACGCGGCATGCGCGCTACAATTGCCTCAGCCTCGTCTGCCGCACGCCGAAGGGAACATTCCCCTTCATCCTGCAACCGGTGCGGATCCGCCGCGGGTTCATCGCGCCCCCTGCGATGAAGCTGATCTATTGCCGCAGCGCCGCGGAATACGCCGCCTGCGCAGGCCGCATCGGCCGGCTGCTGCTTCGGCTCGGCAAGATCGCGGTGGCGATCGATTCCAATGGACCGCTTCCTGGCCTGGTCGGTATTTATACCGAGCGGCGCGGTCGCAAATACTTCAAGGGCCCGGATCGGCCGCAGCTCGGCGATCTCACCGATACGGAACTGGTGTTGTACGGGCCGTAGGGAAGGCTGTCGGACCAGACCACCGCTGTCGTCCCTGCCTAGTGCGCAATTGCGCACGGGCGCAGGGACCCATACCGCGTGATCTGTCTCTAAGCCGCAATGCTGGTACCACGGGAAGGCCCCTTCACTTCCAATCTTCGTCAAACCTTTCCCTGTGGTTATGGGTCCCTGCTTTCGCAGGGACGCCACTTCATTTGACGCGCCCTCCCGGCCAACTCTCGCGCGCACCTCCGCATTTCCGACGCGCTCTCCATCGCCAGTCACCGTCCGTAAACTACTGCGCTTAAGGGAATTTTCCGGCCTCTTCGTTACCCTCGGCGGCTGAATTAGGCTGCGTTAAGTCTATTGCTCGCCGAGATCCCGCCGATCCCATGACGTCGACCCGCGATAACGAGCTTGGTGCACGCCGCGAGCAGGGCCCGGAGGCCCTGGTCGCGCTGAGCCAGCTTGCGCTCGACCACATGGAACAAGGCGTCTGCGTCTACGATGCCGACAACCGGATCGTGCTGGTCAACCAGCGTTACCTGTCGCTGTTCGACATGTCGGCCGACATCGTGCGGGTGGGCACGAGCTACCGCGAGGTGCTTGCGCATAGTGCGATGCGCGGCAACTTTCCCCAGGACCAGCTCGACACGCTCTACTCGGCGCGGATCGCGCAGATCGCGGGGGGAAAGCCGTTCCGGACCGAGCAGCAGCTTGCGACCGGGCTCGTCATGTCGCTCGAGCTGAAGCCGCTTCCCGGCGGCGGCTGGATGACGATCTGCGACGATGTCACCCGCCTCGCCCGGCTCGAGGCGGAATTGCGCGTGCAGACCGAGCGCAGCCAGCACGCGCTCTCCAACATGTCGCACGGCCTCATCATGTACGACGCCGACAGCTGCGTCGTCGTCTGCAACGAACGATTCCTGAACCTCTACAATCTCGATCCCGAGATCGTGAAGCCGGGAGCCTCGCATCGCGAGGTGCTCGATCATTGGGTATCGCGCGGCAATTTGCCGGGCATGCCGACAGACGAATTCCATAAATCCAGGCTGCAGGACGTGCGCACCAGAAAGGCGAAATCCCTGCTGGTGATGCGTTATGACGGACGCATGGTGCAGACGGCCTCCCGCTTCCTGCCCGACGGCGGCTGGGTCACCGTGCACGAGGACGTCACCGACCGGCTGCAATACGAAGAGACGCTGCGGCAGCAGAACTTCATTCTCGACGCCGCGATGGAGAACATGGCGCACGGGCTCGCCTTCTACGACAGCGACATGCGCCTTCGCGTCTGCAACAACACCTACCGCAAGATCTACCTGCTGTCGCCGGAGGAGACCAGGCCCGGCACGCATCTCGCCGAGCTGATCGAGCGCTCGATGGCGAACGGCGCGTTCTCTTCCGAATACAGCCCGCAACAGCTGCTGGAAGCCGCCAGTGCGAGGATCGCCAATCACGACGCCTCCCCGATGCGCCGTCGGATGTCGAACGACACCGTGATTTCGGTCAGGTACTGCGCTCTGGCCGAGGGCGGCTTCGTCGCCACTTACGAGGACATCACCGAACGCGAGCACGCGATCGAGGAGCTGAGCGAGCAGTATCGCCGCTTCGACGCGGCGTTGAACAACATGAGCCAGGGCCTGTGCATGCTCGATGCGAGCCTGCGCGTCATCGTGTGCAATCGCCGCTACATCGAGATGTACGGCCTGTCGCCTGATGTCGTGAAGCCCGGCGTCTCGATGCGCGAAATCATGGAGCACAGCTGCGAGCTCGGCATTCATCAGAACACCACAGCCGCGCGGCTCTATGCCGATTACGTCGAGCGGCTACGCGAGGGCGAGCATACGCTGCACCGCCATTTGAGCGACGGCCGCATCATCAAGCTCAATCACAAGCGGATGGAGCATGGCGGCTGGGTCGTCACCTACGAGGACGTCACCGAGCGCCACAAGGCCCAGGCGCGCGTCGCGCACATGGCGCGGCACGATTCGTTGACCGACCTGCCCAACCGCATGCTGTTCCGCGAAAAGATGGGTGAGGGATTGAACCAGGTCGCGATCGCCGGCGGCGCGATGGCCGTGCTGTGCTTCGACCTCGACAATTTCAAGACCGTCAACGACCGCCTCGGCCACGCCGCCGGCGACCGGCTGCTGCGCTGGGTCGCGGCGCGGCTGAAGGAGAATGTCGGCGAGCACGACACCGTCGCGCGCCTTGGCGGCGACGAGTTCGCCGTCCTCCAGCGCGGACCGCAGCCGCAATCGGCGGAAAAGCTGGCCCGGCGCCTGGTCGAGGTCATCGGTCATCCGCCGCCACTGGAAAGCCAGTCGATCCATGTCGGCGTCTCCGTTGGCATCGCGATCGCGCCCGACCACGGGCTCGATGCCGACGAGCTGATGAAATGCGCCGATCTCGCGCTGTACCAGGCCAAGGCCAAGGGGCGCGGCGCCTATCAGCTGTTCGAGCCCGAGATGGAGGAAGAGGCGCGCAGTCGGCACGCGCTGGAGCACGATCTGCGCGGCGCGCTCGAGGCGCGTGAATTCCATCTGGTGTTCCAGCCGCAGCTGCGGCTCGATTCGTCCGAGCTCACCGGGTTCGAGGCGCTGCTGCGCTGGAAACATCCGTCGCGCGGCTTCGTCTCGCCGGCCGAGTTCATTCCGATCGCTGAAGAGACCGGGCTGATCGTTCCGATCGGCGAATGGGTGCTGCGCAGCGCCTGTGCGACCGCCGCGTCCTGGCCCGATGTCACCGTCGCGGTAAATCTGTCGCCGGTGCAGTTCCGTTCGCGCGGGCTGGTGGCGATGGTCACGAGCGCACTTGCCGAAGCCGGCCTGCCGCCGCAACGGCTCGAGCTCGAGGTCACCGAGACGGCGCTGCTCGACGACAGCGACGCGACGATCGAGATCCTGCACCAGCTTCGCGCGTTAGGGGTACGCGTCAGCCTCGACGATTTCGGCGTCGGCTATTCCTCGCTGAGCTACTTGCGCAAATTTCCATTCGATCGCATCAAGATCGATCGCTCCTTTGTCGGCACGCTCGGCGAAAGTCCGGAGAGCGTTGCCATCGTCCGCACCATCGCGAGCCTCGGCTCCGTGCTCGGCGTCGAAACGACCGCGGAGGGCGTGGAGACCGAGGAACAACTCGACTTCGTCCGCGAATGCGGCTGCACCGCCGTGCAAGGCTATTATTTCGGCAGGCCGTGCCCCGCATCGGAGGTCGGCCGCACCATCGAGACGCTGAGTTCGGTCCGGCGCGTGGCATAACGGCTTCCTCAAATTCCGCCTCTCGGCACACCACCAAACGACGAATTGTCGCATGTGCCGCCTCGACCGGGCTTGCCGCACCGCCCGGCACCCGCGATCTGCGCAATGCGCTTTTCTTCTCCCTCGATTTCAGGAACAATCGCCGCGTAAGAACGAGAAACGGCGGCCCGCAAAGAGGCCGCCGCGAGGGGAGGAGTTTCGATGCCGCGATACGGGCTGAAGACGATCGCATTTGCCGCGATGCATGCTGTCATGGGCGCATTGCTCTCGACTGCCGCCAGCGCGCAAGACTATCCCAGCAAGCCGATCACGCTGATCGTGCCATGGCCGGCCGGCGGATCGACCGATATCTCGATGCGCGCCATCGCCGACAGCGCCTCGAAGGTGCTGGGGCAGCCGATCGTGATCGACAACAAGGCCGGCGGCGGCGGCACGGTGGGCCCGGCGACCATGGCGGCGGCCGCGAAGCCGGATGGCTACACCATCTCGCAGATTCCGATCACCGTGTTCCGCCTGCCCTTGATGCAGGAAGTGTCGTGGGATCCGGCAAAGGACTTCACCTACATCATCCATCTCACCGGCTACACCTTCGGTGTGACCACCAGCGCGGAGTCGCAGTTCAAGAGCTGGAAGGACGTCGTGGAGTTCGCGAAAGCGAATCCGGGCAAGGTGACCTATGCCACGCCAGGCGCCGGCACCTCGCTGCATATCGGCATGGAGCAGATCGCCGCGATGTCCGGCATCAAGCTGACGCAAGTTCCTTTCAAGGGTGGCGCGGAGACCAACGCCGCGGTGCTGGGACAGCACACGATGCTTCAGGCGGACTCCACGGGATGGCGGCCGCTGGTCGACGCCGGCAAGCTGCGGCTGCTGATGGTGTGGACCGGCGCACGTTCGCCGAACTATCCCGACGCGCCGACGCTGAAGGAGCTCGGCTATCCCATGGTCTATGATTCCCCCTTCGGCATCGCCGGCCCGAAAGGCATGGATCCAAAGATCGTCGCCAAGCTGCACGATGCCTTCAAGAAGGCGGTCGAGGATCCCGCGGTGGTCGCGACGCTCGCCAAATACGACATGGTGCCGAACTACAAGAACACCGAGGACTACAAGAAGTTCGTCGTCGAGGTCACGGAGTCCGAGCGCAAGGTGATCGATACGCTCGGGCTTGCGAAGAAGTAGGGCTGAGCCACTTCCGTGTCCCGGACGCGGTGCAGCGCTTCTTCAGCGGTGCACCGCAGAGCCGGGACCCACCTTTGCCACGAACCCATGGGCCCCGGCTCTGCAGCGCACCGCTTCGCGCTGCGCAGCGTCCGGGGAACGGCCGAGAGAGTGCCGATGAGCGATCAAACCAACGTCAAACTCCGCCTCAGCAATTCCGAGCTCTGGGGCGGGCTGATCGGGTTCGCGCTCGGCGGCTTCGTGATCTGGTCGGGCATGAAGCTCAAGCTCGGCACCATCAACGATCCCGGCTCCGGCTACTTGCTGTTCTACACGGGCATCCTGATGTGCGTGTTCGCAGGCGCCATCATCGTCTCGGCGGTCACCGAGGGTGCGCCGACGCTGGCCTCGCGCTGGGAGAATGTGCGCTGGAGCAAGCCGCTCCTGCTGATTGCCTGTCTCGTGGCATTCTCCATTGCACTGGAACCACTCGGCTTCCTGCTGTCGTCGATCCCCCTGGTGCTGCTGCTGTTGCGGCTGATCGATCCCGTTCGCTGGACGCTGGCGATCCCGATCGCCGTGCTGGTGCCATCAGGCATGTGGTGGGTGCTCAAGCGGCTGCTGTTGATCCAGCTGCCCTCGGGCCTGTTCGGGATCGGCTGACCCTATGGATACGCTTGTCAATGTCGCGCATGGGTTCGGCGTCGCGCTGCTGCCGGTCAACCTGCTCTACTGCTTCATCGGTGTCTTCATCGGCACGCTGGTCGGCGTGCTGCCGGGTATCGGGCCGATCTCTGCGATGTCGCTCCTGCTGCCCGTGACGCTATCGGGCACGCCGGAATCCGGCATCATCATGATGGCCGGGATCTATTATGGCTCGATGTATGGCGGCTCGACCACCTCGATCCTGGTCAACATTCCCGGCGAGGCAGCTTCCGTCGTCACCTGCATCGACGGCCACCAGATGGCGAAGCAGGGACGCGCTGGCCCTGCACTCGGCATTTCCGCCTTCGGCTCCTTCATTGCCGGCACGTTCGCGCTGATCGCCTTGATGCTGGTCGCACCGAAGCTTGCCAGCGTCGCCATCGCGTTCGGCCCGGCTGAGTATTTCAGCCTGATGGTGCTCGGCCTCGTGGTGCTCACCTTCCTGACCCAGGGCTCGATGCCGAAGGCATTGCTGATGGCATGCATCGGCGTCGTGCTCGGACTGATCGGGCTCGACAGCATCACGGCGCAGCCGCGTCTGACCTTCGGCCGCATGGAGCTGATCGACGGCATCGGGCTCGTGCCTGTCGTGATGGGCCTGTTTGGCGTTGCCGAGGTGCTGCTCAACACCGAGCAGGCGATCAAGCGCGACATCATCAACACCAAGATCACCCATCTTCTGCCCACCAGGGAGGACTGGAAGGCGAGTGCAGGTCCGGTCGGGCGCGGCACCATCCTCGGCTTTTTCCTCGGCATCCTGCCGGGCGGCGGCGCCGTCGTGGCGTCCTTCGCCTCCTACGCGCTGGAGAAGCGGCTGTCGAAGACGCCCGGGCGTCTCGGCCATGGCGCGATCGAAGGCGTCGCCGGCCCGGAATCGGCGAACAATGCCGCGGCGGGCGGCGCCTTCATTCCGCTAATGACGCTCGGCATTCCGCCGAATGTGGTGATGGCGCTGCTGCTCGGCGCCTTCGTCATTCACGGCCTGCAGCCGGGGCCGCTGCTGATCACGCAAAACCCCGGCCTGTTCTGGGGCATCGTCGCCAGCATGTATATCGGCAACGTCATGCTGCTGATCCTGAACCTGCCGATGATCGGCATGTGGGTGCAACTGCTCAAGCTGCCCTACAACATCCTATTCCCCCTGATCATCCTGTTCACGATCCTGGGCGTCTACTGCTCCAGCAACAACGTGTTCGATGTCTATGTGATGATCGCGTTCGGGATCATCGGTTATTTCATGCGCAAGCTCGGCTATGAACCGGCGGCGCTGGTGCTGGCATTCGTGCTGGGACCGATGATGGAGAACAATCTACGCAAGTCGCTGATCCTGTCGCAGGGCGACCTCTGGACCTTCGTGCAGCGGCCGATCTCGGGGGTGTGTCTTGTGTTTGCCCTGGTGCTGCTGATCGCGCCGCTATTGCCGTCGCTGCGCAAGAAGCGCGAGCTGGTGGCGCTCGATGAGGGGGCGTGACGAGGTCTCGCAGGGTGGGCAAAGCGACTTGTCCGCCGTAGCTCGAAGAGCGAAGGCGGAAGCGCGCCCACGATCTGTATCCATTACGGAGGAATGGTGGGCACGGCGCAAGTGCGCCTTTGCCCACCCTACGGCATCTCAGCTTGCAGCAGGCAGCGCACTATCCGTTGAAGCGCCCCACGGACGCTCGCCGGATGCCAGCCCGATCAGGCGACCCTGGATGTAGTCGCAGCCCCAGTCGCGCAGCATGCTTGCGGCTTCCTCGTCCTGCACCCATTCAGCGACGGTCTTGATGTCGAGGCGACGCGCGAGGTCGATCAGGGTCTGCACGAAGGCGCGGTCGTCGGCGGAATGGGTGATGTTCTGCACGAACGCGCCATCGATCTTCACGATATCCACGCCGAGCTTGCGCAGATTTCGGAACGAGGTGTAGCCGGCGCCGAAATCGTCGATGGCGATGCGGCTGCCGAAATGCTTGAGGCGGCCGACGAAGGCACGGACGTCATCGATGTCCTGGATCGCGACCGTCTCGGTGATCTCGACGATCAGCCGCTCGGCAACGCCGGGATGGGCCTGCATCAGCGATTCGATGCCCGCCCACCAGTCCGGATCCATGGTCGTATCCGGCGAGATGTTGAGGCTGAGGCAGATGTCGGGCGCGGCGGCGAGCTCGGCCACCACGAGCTCGAGCACACGGTGATCGACCAGGCGGATCAGGCCGAGCCGTTCGGCGACCGGCACGATGTCGGGCGCGAGCAGCACCTGGCCGTCGCCCTGGTCCATCCGCACCAGGCATTCATGGAAAGCGCGCTCGCGCGAGCCGGCCGACACCACCGGCTCATAGGCGAGCTTGATGCGGCGCTCGTTCAGCGCGGTGACAATTTCGTCGGTGACGCGGATGTTGACGCGGCGCTGGGCGTCCCGTGTGGCATCCGGACGCCATGCTGCGAACGAGCCGACGCGGCGGCGCTTGGCGGCATCCAGCGTCTCATGGGCGCGGTTGACAGCCTCGTCCGTGTTGCGGGCATAGCGCGGTACGCTGACCGCGCCGATCGAGGCGGTGACCGAGACCGGACCGGATTTGGTTGGCACCACCTCGTCGCGGATACCGGCAAGGAATCGCTCGGCGGCGACATTCATGTCGTCGACGGTGCAGTTCTTCAGGATCAGGCCGAACTTGTTGCCGGAAAAGCGGCCGAGCACGTCGCCGCCACGCAGGCGTGAGCGGATGCGCTTGGCGACGTCGAGGATCACGGCGTCGGCAACGTCGAAGCCGAAGGCGTCGTTGACGCGGGCGAGATGGTCGATGCCGACCAGCATGAAGGCCGCGGTCGAGCGGAAGCGGGTCGTCTCCTCGATCGCCTCGGCCAGCGCGGCAATCAGATGAGAGCGATTGAGCTCGCCGGTCAGCGGATCGAGCCGGGCCAGCTTGGTCAGCTCCTCGTCGCGGGCGTGGCGTTCATTGTTGATTCGGACCGAGCCGATCGCGCGCACCGGGCGGCCGTCGGGGCCGGCGAACCAGCGGCCGGTCTCCTCGATCCAGATCACGGGATCGGCGGCGCTCATGCGCACGCCGTACTCGACCCGGTAGGGCGTGCCGTCGGCACCATGCACGGCGTAGGCTTGTGCCAACGCAGCGGTCCGCAGCGATGACGCGGGCTCGATCAGCTTGGCAAATTCGGCGCCCGTCGCCAGCCGCTCGGCGGGAATGCCGGGAAAGACGCTGGCGACCTGGTCACCCCAGACGATCGCATCACTGCCGATGTCCCAGGCAAACACGGCTTGGCCAAGGGCGGCCAGGACGTCGGAGGCTTGCGGTAATGCGGGGGTCAAAATCGCCTCGTTTCGGGACAGCGGGAAGTCCTGAGCTGACACAGGATAAAGCCAGATTCGTCCCCAACCCTAGGCAAAGTTGATAAACAATTTGGAAACCACGTTTCTACGAGCCGGGGAACCAAACCGGCCCATCCGGCATAGGCCTTGCGAGTACTGACACGCACCCGGCACCAGCGTCCCGAAACGCAACAGGCACTGCCGGATCAACGGTGATGGCGATGTTGAGTACCGATCGATCGGACGCGGCGGAAAACGGCACGGGCACGGCCCTGGTGCCGCTACTGCCGGTTTTGCAATGGGTCCACAAGACGCCGTTGCCGCGTCCCGATCCGAGCTTCGTCGCCCAGCTGATCGCCAATGCCGAACATCTGCCCCAGGCAAGCCGGCTGCGTCGCGCCTCCTCCGAAGATGCGCAAACGGCCTATGGCGGCAAGCGCCCGCTGCAAAGCGTCAGCGCGCGCACGCGGCAGGTGGCTTGAGATCGATCAGCGCGGCGGCGTGTCGGGGGACGGAGACGTGCCGTCGCCCGGCTGCAAATGCGGCGAGGGGACTTCCGGCGAGGGCGTGCTCTGCACCGGCTTCGGTGCGGGAGGATCCATCAACACGGATTCGGCGACCGACTGTGCCGAGGGCGCGGGAGGTGCCGCAGGTGCTGCGATCGGCGCGGCCACCGGCTCGAACTTGGGCTCGGCCACGGCATCGCCCGCCGGAGCTTCCACCTGGCGCTTGGACTTGCGTGGCGCCGGCACCGTTGTCTCGGCGACATAGGTGACGCGGCGGCGCGTGCGCTGGGCAATGCCGCCGAGGAAATCGGCCATCGCGAGCAGCACCAGCAGGAAAAAGGTCGAGTTGCCGAATTTGGGCCACATCACGAATTCGGCAGCGGCCGCGCCGAACAGGATCAGCGACAGCAGATGATCCATCAGGAATTTCGAGCCGGGCCGCGCGCCCTTAATAACTTCGAGCAGCAGCAGCACGATACCGAGCGCCAGCATCACGTCGGCAAGCGTGATCGGCCAGGTCTCGCCTGACACCATCGGCACCTTGAACAGCACATCCGTGAAGGACACGGTCGGCATCAGGAAGGCGATGATGTTGTAGACCGCGAGCGGAATCAGAAGCAGCGGGAAACCGACCATCGGCGAAATGCCTTCTCGATCAAGATATCCAGACAGGACAATGCGGCGGCGAAGCATTAGCTCCGCCGCCGCCACTGTCATATCTCATGGGTTGGCCGAAATCAGGCAGGCCCAATTATCCTGCCTGGAGAAAGGTCCTTAACTCAGGACTCTTTCTTCTTCAGGACCTGACGGCCCTTGTACATGCCGGTCTTGAGGTCGAGATGGTGCGGACGACGCAGCTCGCCGGAGTCCTTGTCTTCCACATAGGTCGGCTTCTTGATGGCGTCTGCCGAGCGGCGCATGCCACGGCGCGACGGCGAGGTTTTTCTTCTCGGAACGGCCATTTCAATATCCTCTAGGGATTGGTGTTATCAGGGCATCGTCCGCGAGGGACGGCTCAGCACCCGCAATCCGAGGCGAGCTGAATGCCGATCAAGGCCGCGCTTATAGAGGAAGGCTGGCCGCAAAGCTAGGCTCTTGGGCCGGAAAATACGCCCGGAAAGGGCCCAAAATCAGCGATTTTCCCGCCAGCAGGTCGCAAGTGAAGAGGCCTGCGCCCTTGCCACATAGGTCCCGGCCAGCCGCCGGACGCCCGGACCGGGGGTTTTGGCGCTGCGCTTGACCGGATTCGGCAGGATCGAGGCCAGAAGGGCCGCCTCCCGGGGGGAGAGGCCGGCGGCCGATTTGCCGAAGGCATAGGCGCTGGCCGCCCCCACCCCGAACTGGCCCTGCGGGCCGAGCTCGGCGATGTTGAGGTAAATCTCCAGGATCCGCGGCTTGGGCAGGACGAGATCGATCCAGAGCGCCAGCGGGAATTCGAGCGCCTTGCGGACGAAATCCCGGCCCTGCCAGAGGAACAAATTCTTCGCGACCTGCTGGGTGATCGTGGAGGCGCCCCGGAACGGCGTACCATCCTCCTGCGCGTCGTCGATCGCTTCGCGCAACGCGCCCCAATCGATGCCGTGATGCTTGCAGAAATGGGCATCCTCGGCTGCAACCACCGATCGCGGCAGCGAGGGCGACATCGCCGCCAGATCGATCCATTCCCGCTGCATCGGCGCGCCGCGAAGCGAGCGCCACGCCATCAGCGTCGAAACCGGATGGCCAGTGCGGTAGAAGGGCGCGATCACATAGGGCGCGAGAATGACAACCGCGAGCACTACCAGCAGGATTTTGACGATGCGCAAATCGACCTTTCCGGCATGGAACGAAACGCGGCCACGGCTCTCCCCATTAAGTCTGTGATAATTCTGGCCTTTTCCAGCACTTTTTAGGCCTTCCAAACGATTGACTGGGGCGGGCGCATAAAGGATTGTCCCGCCGAATTTTAGTTCTGGAGCCCTTCTTGATGACCGGCACGTCCCCGTCCGATTTCGCCAAGCGTCTGGACAAGACCGCTGATGACACCGAGGCCCTGCTCGGGCGCCTGTTGTCGGACGACATCCTGCACGATGAGATCGCCCGGCCCAAGCGACTGATGGACGCAATGCGCTATTCGAGCCTGAACGGCGGCAAGCGCCTGCGGCCCTTCCTGGTGGTCGAGAGCGCGGCAGTGTTCGGGGTCTCCCGTGAAGCCGCGCTGCTCGTCGGCGCCGCGCTCGAATGCATCCACTGCTATTCGCTGATCCATGACGACCTTCCGGCAATGGACAATTCGGACCTGCGCCGCGGCCGCCCGACCCTGCACAAGAAGACCGACGACGCGACCGCGATCCTCGCCGGCGACGGTCTGCTGACGCTCGCCTTTGACATCGTCACCCGCGACGAGATTCATCGCGACGCCAATGTGCGGCTGCTGCTGACGCGCGCGCTGGCGCGCTGCGCCGGCATCGGCGGCATGGTCGGCGGCCAGATCCTCGACCTCGCCGGCGAAGGCCGCTTTGGCGGCAACGAGCCGATCGATGTCGCCCGCATTCAGCAGATGAAGACCGGCGCGCTTCTGCGTTACGGCTGCATCGCCGGCGCGATCCTCGGCCAGGCCTCGCAGAAAGAATATCAGGCGCTCGACGATTACGGCCGCGCGCTCGGCGAAGCTTTCCAGATCGCCGACGATTTGCTCGATGTCGAGGGCGATGCGGCGGCCCTGGGCAAGCCGGCCGGCGCCGATGCCGCGCTCGGCAAGACCACCTTCGTCACCCAGCTCGGCATCGAAGGCGCCAAGCAGCGCGTGCGCGACCTGCTCGCCCGGGCCGACAGCGCGGTCTCGATCTTCGGCGATCGCGCCGCCGTGCTGCAGGCCGCCGCGCGGTTTGTCGCCGAGCGGAAGAGCTGACACGCATCGATGGCGGCCGAGGGCAAAGAAGATCCCGTCCTCGTCCGCTTCCGCCAGATGTCGCGGCCGATGCGGCTGCTTTACGCGCGGCCACGGACCTTCATCGCGCTCGCGGCTGGCGTCCTGGTCTGTCTGCTGCTGCCGGGCTCGCACCGGCTGGTGACACGGCTCCTGTTCGGCTGGGATGCGCTGATCGCGGTCTATCTCGTGCTGGTCTACGCAATGATGCTTTGCAACGACCATCACCACATCCGGCGCGCCGCCGCGATGCAGGACGACGGCCGTTTCGTGATCCTGCTGGTGACGGCGACCGGCGCCTTCGCCAGCATCGCCGCGATCGTCTCAGAACTCGGCACACCGCATCGGGGCGTGTTGGAGCTGACCATCGCAATCAGCACCATCGCGCTGTCATGGGCCGCCGTGCACACGACCTTCGCGCTGCATTACGCGCATGATTACTATCGGAACGCCAAGCCGGGCGGCCTTCAGTTTCCGAGCGGCGACAAGGAAAACCACGCCGACTATTGGGACTTCGTCTATTTCTCGTTCGTGATCGGCATGACCGCGCAGGTCTCCGACGTCGGCATCACCGACAAGACGATCCGCCGCACGGCCACGGCGCACGGGATCGTGTCGTTCATCTACAACACGGCGTTGCTGGCACTGACGGTCAACATCGCGGCGAGCGCGATTGCGACCTGACATCGTCCCGGCCTTCCGGGACGACGATCTGGATCATGCATGCCCTAACGACACACCTCGGCATTGGCATCGTTGCCGGGGCCGCCGCCGCCGCGATATTCGAGGTGGCAACCGCGGCTGACTGGGCGGCAGCCAGTGTTATTGCAGATGACTTGCCCGCCACCTGCGGCGCGACCGGCGCCAGCCGCGGCAGCAATGCCGGCCGCGGCACCATAGCCGCCCGCCGCGCCGCCGGCCTGAGGACGCTGCCGGGCGGGACGTTCATCACCGTCGTCGCGCTTCGCCGTTGCAGGCTTGGCCGGCTTGGCGGCGCGCTTCTTCTCGCACTCATTGTCGTCGTTGACCGCATAGCCCTCACGGCAGACGATCTTCGTGCACTTGTCGCCATCGGCCTTGAAGCCGTGCTCGCAGACCACCGGGCAGACGCGCGACGGCTTGGCCTTGACCGCATCCAGCGCATCCGTGCTCGCCACCTTCACGTCGAGCTTGGTGCCGGCATAGCGGTTGAACTGCGACAGCGAGCGCTGCGAGGATGTGCTCCAATTGCCGTCGGCGGCGCCCGAGAAGCAGCCGACGCGGCCGAGCTCGGTCTGCACCGAACGGCTGAGATCGGCCGGCGCGGTCGCCGGCGTCAAGGAGGCAACGTTGGTGCCGGCAGGGCTCGCCGTGCTGGCCGGCGCCGCGCTCGGCGCCGCAGCGGCGAGGTTGACGCGCTGCTGCTCGGCGGCAGCTGCCTGCTGCTGCGCCTGCTCCTTGGCCTTCTGCGCAGCGAGCTGCGCCTGCTCGGCGGCCTTCGCATCGGCCGCGGCTCTGGCCTGCGCATCCTTCTGTGCGCCGAGCGCGGCGAGACGATCACGTTCTGCCTCGGCCTGTTTCGCCTTCTCGGTGGCAGCCGCATGGGCCTGCTCGGCACCAATTTTCTCGACTTGAAGCTTGGCGAGGCTCGCATAGAAGCCATCGGGATGCTGGGCGAGGAAGGCGGCCCACGCCGCCTTGTTGCCGACCTGGAGCGCGAGCTCGTAATCGCGGCGGATATCGGCCTGCGGGTTCGGCGCGGGCGCAACCGTTGCTGCGGCCGTCACCTTGACCGGAACCAGCGGCACGTCCTCACCACCGAGGGAGCCGTAGACGAACGGCTCCTGCTTGTTGCCGGTCGACTTGAGCACGTCGTCGCGCACGAAGCCGAAGGCGCGGCGGACGTCGAGGCCCGGTGTCGTCAGATGCTTCGACAGCGCGACCGTAAAGGGGCTGTTGGCGCCGTCGCCGTCCTGGGCGGTGAAGCCGGCCTTCGCCGAATAGGCGATCAGCGTGTTGGGGCTGGTCGGCTCGACCTGGGCGAGGCCCCGGCCGATACCGCGCGCGGCCACCGTGCGCTTCATGGTCTTGCCGAACGGATTGTCGCGGCAGGCATCCAGGATCACCAGCCGAAGCTGTTTTGCCGGTTCGACGGCGACCAGGACGCGGTCGAGCGAGAGCGCCTCGTCATAGACGTCGGTGTCGCGCTCGAGCTTGGCGTCGACGGGGATCAGATAATTCGAGCCCTCGACCTCGATGCCGTGACCGGCATAATACACCACGGCGATGTCGGCATTGCGGGTCGCATCGGCAAAATCTCGCAGCACGCGCCGCGTATCCAGGGCCGATAGATCGTGCCGGAAATCGACGCTGTTGAAACCGGCCTCCTTTAGCGTCTTCGCCATCACCGCACCGTCATTGACGGGATTGGTGAGCGACGGCGCGTGCTGATAGGCCGAATTGGCGATCACCAGCGCGACGCGGTTGCCGGCAAAGGCGGGATCCGTGCCGAACAGCAGCACGGCGGCGAGGAGAAGCGGGCAGAGTCTGAGCAGGTTGCGCATGACACGACTTCCGAAGTTCGGGACGTTTCGGTCCCCCTTGGGACCGCTTTAGCAGGATCCGGTGCCGGCGCTTGTGATGGAGGTCACCAAGGCCGCGCCGGCGACAGCCCGAAGGACCCCCTTTGTTTGTCGCGCCAGCGCGGTCGGGGTTCGCTGCCAAACAGGCGTGCAGACCGAATTCCCCTTAGGCATCGCCAATATGCCCCCGATATTGCGGCAGATTGTCCGTAATCTCGTGCCAGGGCGCCTTCGAGGCCACGAAGATGTGGGCGCTCGGCCGGATCGAGGGGGCATCAACCAGGGTTCCCATGGCGACATGGACCCATTGTCCTTCACGCACCCGGGAATAAAGCAGCGAGCCGCATCGCCCACAATGGGCGTCATGGGTGGTGTCGTTGCCGAAAATCATCCGCTGGTTTTCCCCCCGGACAATGCGGAGCTTGTCCTGCGCGATGCCGGCGAACGGCTTGAAGGCGGAGCCGGTAGTGCGACGGCAGTTCGAGCAGTGGCAGTTCATCGCATAGGAGAACGCATCGGCCACCTCAAAGCGCACGGCGCGGCAGTAGCATTCGCCGATCAGGATACGAGCGTTCGAAGTTTCTGATCCGGTCATTCCAACACCCTCGCGCGATTGACGAGAGACACCCATAGCGCATTTCGATGTGTAGGACTAAGTTCCGCCCAAGCCATCATGCAAAAGGATGACCCATGAGCCAGAACCGTTCGAGTGTCGAAGCCGTCGTGCAATCCTATTTCGACGGGCTTTACGAGGGTGACGCCGAGAAGCTCGGCACCATCTTCCATCCCTCCGCTGACTTGCGCTGGGTCGAGAAGAGCGAGCTCCAGGTCCTGACCGTGCCCGACTGGCTCGACCGCGTCCGCAAGCGCGCCTCCGCCAAGGCCGAAGGCAAGCCGCGCGAGGATTTCATCGTCACCATCGACCGTTCGGACGACAAGACCGCCTTCATCAAGGTCCGTTGCCAGCTGCCGCCGCGTTTCTTCACCGATTATCTGGTGGCGATGAAGCTCGCCGACGGCTGGCAGATCGTGTCGAAGTCGTATCGTTATGATTTGAGGGAGTGAGGCTCGACGTTCCGCTGCCTGAATTCGGACGCGCTCGATATCCATCCCCCGTCGTTGCAAGCGAAGCAATCCAGAACCCCTCCGCGGAGACAGACTGGATTGCTTCGTCGCTTCGCTCCTCGCAATGACAGCATCTGAAAGTCTCCATGCCGCTCGATCGTCGCTCCCTGCTCGCCTCGCTGTGCTGGATCGCCGCCTCTCCCGCGTTGGCCGCTGAGGCACCGCCTGAGCTCGAAACCTATGAGCGCGAGAGCGGTGGACGGATCGGGGTCTATGCAGAGAACCTTGCGACCGGCAAAAAACTCGCATGGCGCGCCGACGAGCGCTTCGTCATGTGCTCGACCTTCAAGGCCTCGCTTGCGGCTTGCGTGCTGGCCCGGGTCGACCGCGGCGAGGAGCAGCTTGCGGCCATGATCGCTTACGGCAAGCCTGACCTCTTGGACTATGCGCCGGTCGCCAAACAGAATCTAGCGGCCGGCGCGATGTCGGTCAGCGACATGTGCAAGGCGATCGTCGAGCTCAGCGACAATACCTGCGCAAATCTGCTGCTGGCGCGGATCGGCGGCCCCGCCACCCTCACCGCCTTCTGGCGATCGCTCGGCGACACCACCTCCCGGCTCGACCACAACGAGCCAGAACTCAACCGCTCCCCGCCGGGCGATCCCCACGACACCACGACCCCGGCGGCGATGGCAGGAAATTTGCGGCGCCTGGTGGTGGGCGAGGCGCTGTCGCCGGCGTCGCGTGCCCTGCTCACCGACTGGATGGTGAACTGCAAGACCGGCGCGAACCGGTTGCGCGGCGGCCTCCCCGCAGACTGGACCATCGGCGACAAGACCGGCAACAACGGCAAGGACGCCTCGGGTGATATCGCGGTCGTCTGGCCGAAGCCCGGGACGCCGATCCTGATCGCGGCCTATACCCAGGGCGGCGCGCCGAATGCGGCGCAGATCGAAGCCGCCTTTGCACGCATCGGGCGGATGGTGGCCGAGCGGCTGGCGTAAGCCGCGCGCATTGACGTAGCAGTCGCTTCCGGGTCAAGACAGACCATCATGGAAGCGAAGTTTCAGACCTTTCTCATCCTGCTCGCCGTATTGGCAGGCGTGGCGTTGGCCGCGCGCCGCTTCAACGTCGCCCCCGCCATCCTGCTGATGCTGGCCGGCGTCGGCCTCGCCTTCGTGCCGGGCATGCCCCCGGTGGAATTGCCGCCGGAACTGGTGCTGCTGATGGTGCTGCCGCCGCTGATCTACTCGGCGAGCGTCGCCATGAGCTGGCGTGAGTTCAAGAACAATTTGCGTCCCATCGTGCTGCTCGCGGTCGGAGCCGTGATCTTCACCGCAGCGATGGTGGCGGCCGCCACGCACTATATGATCGGCCTGCCCTGGACCATCGGCTTCCTGCTCGGCGCCATCGTCGCGCCGCCCGACGTGGTGGCGCCGCTCGCGATCGCGCGCCGGCTCAACATGCCGCGGCGCCTCCTGGTCATCCTCGAGGGTGAGGGGCTCGCCAATGATGCCACTGCGCTGACCCTCTACCGCTTCGCGCTGGCCGCCATCATGGTCGGGCATTTTTCGCTGCCGCTCGCGGCCGGCGAATTCCTCCTCATCGTCGCCAGCGAGATCGCGTTCGGCATCGGCGTCGGTTGGCTCTCCCTTCGCTTCCGCAAATGGTCCGGGGATCCGCAGGTCGAGCTGACGCTGTCGCTGATCACCCCCTACGTGTCCTACTGGCTGCCCGAGCATATCGGCGGCTCCGGGGTGATCGCGACGGTGGCCTGCGGCCTCTATGTGAGCTGGAACGGCCCGCTGCTGATCTCGTCGGCAACGCGCCTGCAGGGCATCTTCTTCTGGGACCTCGTGATCTACCTGATCGAGGGCGTGCTGTTCCTGCTCACCGGATTCCAGATGCGCGCGCTCTACGAGAAATCGAAGGCGTTCCCGCTCGACGACATCCTGATCGCAACCGCCGTGGTCCTGGTGATCGTCGTGGTCGCGCGCTTCGCCTGGCTCTATCCCGCAACCTATCTGCCGCGGATGCTCAGCAGATCGTTGCGCGAGCGCGATCCGTCGCCGCCCTGGCAATGGCCGTTCGTGCTCGCCTTCACCGGCGTGCGCGGCGCAGTGTCGCTCGCGGCCGCGCTGGCACTGCCGTTCACGCTGCCGGATGGCGATGCATTTCCGTATCGCGACCTGATCCTGTTCGTGGCCTTCGGCGTCATCTTCGTCACGCTGATCGGCGTCGGGCTAACGCTGCCGCCGGTGGTGCGGTGGCTCGGCGTCGCCGAGGCCGGCCGTAACGAGCATGCCGCCGAGCACGAGGCCGAGATCGCCGCGCGCCGCCAGGCGCTGGATGCAGCACTGAAATCGCTCGACGCGCTGACCGAGGAGAAGGAGGTGTCCGACGAAGTGATGCGGCTCCTGCGTGCCCGCCACGACATCCGCGTCAACCAGCTGCCTGATTCACTCGATCCCACCCACCACGACGTCTCGGCCGCCGGTACCGCGCTGACCCGCGACCTGATCGCGGCCGAACGAAAATTCATCCACGATCTCCTGCGCGACGGCCAGATCACCGACGAGACCCGCCGCCGGATCGAGCGCGATCTGGATCTGGAGGAGGCGAGCCTGGCGAACCGGGAGTATCGGCGGACACCGCTGTAGCCTCCCGTCATTGCGAGGAGCCGTTGCGACTAGGCAATCCAGACCGCCTCCACGGAAAGACTCTGGATTGCTTCGCTGCGCTCGCAATGACGGCGGGAGCAATCTACCGCTTCGCGCAAAACTCCCCTATGGCCGACGCCACGGCAGCCGCAATCGTTTCATGCCGCTCGGGTGCGTTCATCGCCATTTCCTCGTCGCGGTTGATGATGGAGCCGGCCTCGAGCAGCACTGCGGCGCTGCTGGTCCGCGACAGGACGACGAGCCCGTCATAGCGGTAGACGCCGAAATCCTTGTCGAGCAACTGGCGCCGGTAACGGCCCATCAGCGGCAAAGTGTATTGGCTGGCATAGTGCAGGCCTTGCTCCTTCAACTGCCTGCCGATCATCCGGGCCAGGATCAGGCTGGTGGCGAAGTGCGAATTCCGCTGCGACACGAACAGCGAGTGGCCCGAAAAGCGATCGCTGAAATAGCTCTTCGCGCCATCGAATTCCCAGGTCTCGAGCAGCTTGTCCGGCATCGAATCGTGATGGATCGACAGGAAGAGATCGGCGTGCGACCCATTGGCGTTGCCGACACGTTTGAACAGGCTGGGCCGCGCCTTGCCGTCCGTGACGAGCAGGCGTGTTGCGGCAAAGCCTTCGGACTTGAGTTTCGCCGTGATGAGTCTTGCGAGACGGAAGTTGAAGCCGAACTCCGGATCGTTGCGCGCACTCAATGCGCCGTAGGAGTCCGGCGTATGCCCGACATCCACGACGATCCGGAATTTCGGCATCTCACATTTGGCCCGCGCGGGCGAAGGCTTGGGCCTCGCTTTCGCGACCTTTCGGGCCGGGGCAGCCTGACCCGCATCGATCGACGGAAGCAATAGCGCGACCAGCGACACCAGGAGAATTGCGACGATGTCCCGCCCTGACGACAAATCCTACTCCGCTGCCGCGATGCGTGGCCGGCCGACGAAGCCCGCGACATCGCCGAATCGTTCGAGCATGACCGCGGGCAAATCCTTCGACTTGCTGGTGACGCAGGCGCCCGAGCGCACTGCATAGCGATCCTGATGCGCCGCCTGCGGCGGGGCCTCGCCCTGCTGGAGCGCCCGCGCCAGATCCATCACCACTTTGCGAAAATGCATGATGCCGAGATCGGTCGGCCCGAGATGCTCGCGGGTGCGGTCGGCGATCGGCCCCTGGCTGTCCTGCACGGCGGCGTCCTGCTCGGAGACACCCTTGATGCCGGTGTAGCTCCTGGTCTTCTGCAGCTTGCGGTCGATCAGGTAGTCGTTCCCCTTATGGCGCAGCGGCACGTAATTTTCGTCGACCTCCGCGATCACGCCATTGCCGCGGTCGTAGGCGTCGCGCTCTGCTTGCGTCAGGGGCCGCTCCGGATTCCAGGCATAGGTGTAGATCCAGCAATTGGTGTCGGTCACAGGCACGAAGGTCTGGCCAAAAATGCTCTCGCCCGGCATCGCGCTCGGCGCGTAGGCGTGGAACGGCATCAGGAATTGCGCGATGCGCCAGTAGATGTTGTCGCCGCCGGTGAGCCGGCCGCCGGCAATGGTCAGCCCGGCCTCGTGCGGGCTGATCTTGATCACCGGTCGCGGGTCTTCCGCGATCCAGCGCATGTGATCGCTCGACATCCGCGCGATCGGATTCACCAAATGCTTCTTGATGTCCAGGATGTCGTTCTCCTCCTTGTCGAAGGAGAGATGGGCAAAGGTGAAATGCGCGGTGTCGATCGAGCCTTCCAGCGCCTGCACCCAGTTGCAGTCCTGCCATTTCTTGCTGACATAGCGGTGCGAGGCCGGCAGCAGCGCCATTTCGAGATCGGGCAACTCGGGCATCGCCTCAAGCGGACCCATATAGGTCCAGATCATCTCGCCCCATTCGCGCGCCGGATAGGATTTGATGCGGATCAGATCCTTGGCGTTGAGGTCGGGGTAGGAGGTCGGCATGTCGACGCAGCGGCCGTCGGTGTCGAATTTCCAGCCGTGATAGACGCAGCGGATGCCGCACTCTTCGTTGCGCCCGAGCCAGAGATTGGCGCCGCGATGCGGGCAGTATCGGTCGATGACACCGACGACGCCGCGCGTGTCGCGGAAGGCGAGCAGTTCCTCGCCGAGGACGACGATCTTCTTCGGCTCGCCGTCCGGTTCGGGGAGTTCTTCGGATAGAAGGACAGGAATCCAGAACCGGCGCAGCAGCTCGCCCATGCCGGTGCCTGCACCCGACTCGGTCAGGAATTTGTTGTCCTCGGCGCGGAGCATGAGAGGTCCTCCCGATTTGTTTTTTGGGAAGATTGGCGCGGACGTGGGAAGACGTCAACGCAAGAACGGCTCTTGTAGGGTGGGCAAAGCGAAGCGTGCCCACGTCCTGCCTATTTGATGAGAAGACGTGGGCACGGCGCTGACGCGCCTTTGCCCACCCTACCGCACCGTCTTCCTAAACCGGCCGCTCGCCCTTCACGGTCACCCGCGTCCCCGAGCGTGTATGCGGCCAGTAGTCCCACATCGCGCGGTGCTGGGTGCAGCGGTTGTCCCAGAACGCGATGGCGTTCTCGGTCCAGCGGAAGCGGCACTGGAACAACGGGTTTTCGGCGTGCTGGTAGAGATAGGCGAGCATCGCGTCGCTCTCGTCGCGCGGGATACCGTTGATGTGGCGGGTGAAGCCGCGGTTGACGTAGAGCGCCTTCTTGGCCGTGACGGGATGCGTCCGCACAACGGGATGCTCGGCGCTCGGATAGGACGGACGGTCGGCAACCCCATAGTTCGCATAGAGCCCGCGATAGATCGGCTCGCCGTCATGCAGCGCGGTGAGCCCATCGAGATAGGTCTTCATGCGGTCGGACAGCGCCTCATAGGCGGCGTACATGTTGGCGAACAGCGTGTCGCCGCCGCGCGGCGGGCACTGCTTGATGTAGAGGATCGAGCCCATCGGCGGCTCGAGATCGCAGGACACGTCGGAGTGCCAGCCCTCGCCGTTGGCGCGCGGCGAGTTCTTGTCGGCGTAGATCTTCATCAGCGCCGGGTCTTCGTCCTCATGCGGCGCGGCGGGATGGAAATGCAGCTCGCCGAACTTGCGGCCGAAGGCGAGATGCTGCTGCGGCGTGATTTGCTGGTCGCGAAAGAAGATGACGAGGTTTTCGGCGAGCGCGCGATGGATCTCGTCCATCTGCTGATTTGAGCGCGCGTCGTCGGAGACGAGCCTTCCGATGTCGACGCCCGATATTTCCGCGCCGATGATGGGCGTGAGCTTCTCGACCGCGATGGTCTCGTAGGGCGCGCCGTCCTCGGCCGCGTGGCGATAGCGCGGGCCCTGCTTGCCGGCGAGTGAGCTCATGGGCGTTGCTCCCGATCATTGTTGATTGGGAGCTATCGTAGCGCGCAACGACAGATACGCAATCTGCGCTGCAACCACAGCTGTCGTCCCGGGGCGCGCGTAGCGCGAACCCGGGACCCATAACCACAGGATCTGGTTTGGCGAAGACTCGGAGTGACAGCCCGTCATAACCACACAGTCCTGTGGTTATGGGTCCCGGATCGGCGCGCGCTTGAGGCGCGCTTGTCCGGGACGACGGAAGCGCGTGGCGCGCGAGCGGAGTGAAATCACTCCGCCGCGGTCACCGGCACCTTGGCGCCCTGGCCGTAACGCTGCTCGATATAGTCGATCACCAGCGCCTTGAAGTCGGCGGAGATGGTCGGGCCGCGCAGCGTGCGGAACTTCTTGCCGTCGACGAAAACCGGCGCGGCCGGCGCTTCGCCGGTGCCCGGCAGCGAGATGCCGATATTGGCGTGCTTGGATTCGCCGGGGCCGTTGACGATGCAGCCCATCACCGCGACGTTGAGCTCCTCGACGCCGGGAAATTTCGTCTTCCACGTCGGCATCTCGTCGCGGATGAACTCCTGGATCGAGCTTGCCAGCTCCTGGAACGTGGTCGAGGTGGTGCGGCCGCAACCGGGACAGGCCGCGACCAGCGGCACGAAGGTGCGGAAGCCCATCGTCTGCAAGAGCTCCTGGCCGACCTGCACCTCGCGGGTGCGGTCGCCACCGGGCTCCGGCGTCAGCGAGATGCGGATGGTATCGCCGATGCCCTGCTGAAGCAGGATGCCGAGCGCGGCGGAGGAGGCAACGATGCCCTTGGTGCCCATGCCGGCCTCGGTGAGGCCGAGATGGATGGCGTAATCGGAACGGCTGGCGAGAACCTCGTAGACCGCGATCAGATCCTGCACCGCCGAGACCTTTGCGGAGAGGATGATGCGGTTCTTGGGCATGCCGAGCTCTTCGGCGCGCGCCGCCGACAGCAGCGCCGACTGCACCATGGCTTCGCGCATCACCGCGCGCGCATCGCGCGGGTCGGACGAGGCGGTGTTCTCGTCCATCAGCTTGGTCAGCAGTTCCTGGTCGAGCGAGCCCCAATTGGCGCCGATGCGGACCGGCTTGTTGTTCTTGTTGGCGATCTCGATGATGTCGGCGAACTGGGTGTCGCGCTTGTCCTTGAAGCCGACATTGCCGGGATTGATGCGGTACTTGGCGAGCGCTTCGGCGCAGGCCGGATAGGCCGCCAGCAGCTTGTGGCCGATATAGTGGAAGTCGCCAATCAACGGCGTGGTGATACCGCGCTTGGCGAGGCCGTCGCGAATGTGCGGAACGGCGGCCGCGGCTTCCTCCCGGTCCACGGTGATGCGGACCATTTCGGAGCCGGCGCGCGCGAGCGCTGCGACCTGGGCAATGGTACCGTCGATGTCGGCGGTATCGGTGTTGGTCATCGACTGCACGACGATCGGCGCACCGCCGCCGACGGCGACGTCGCCGACCTTGACCTGGGTGGTGTGATGGCGCGGCGCTGGCCCCGCGATGTCGGAATCGATGGTGGTTTCGGGCTTGTTCATGGGGTCCAAATATCAGGTTTTGGTGACGTTCAGCAATGCATCGCGCGGCGCCGCAGCGACTTGGCTGGGACGGTTAACCAGAAAAAGCCCAGCAATTACAAGGACGGCGGCCGCCCCGAACGCCAAGCTTAGGGTGTCGTGCATGATGAAATAGCTACCGACGACGCCAAACAAAGGGGTGATGAAGGTAAAAGCCGACAATTTGCTGGCCGAATAGGCCTTCACCAGCGCGAACCAAAGCGTGAACGTGGTTCCAACCACCCAGATCGCCTGGAAGGCCATCAGGCCGAGCGACAGCGGCGCCGGCGTATGCGTGATGGTCTCGCCGAACAACCAGGCCGCCAGTCCCAGGATCGGGATCGAGATCGCCACCTGATAACCCAGCGCCTTCTCGGGCGCGGCGAACCGCAACCTTGTGCCCTTGGCTACCAGCGTGGTGGCCGCCCACAGCGCGGCGCCACCGACGATCATGAGGTCGCCGAGCAGGACATGCGAATCGACATTGGGCTGCGGCACGCCAATCGCGAGGGCGACGCCGGCAAAGCTGATGGCAAGGCCCAGCCATTGCGAGGCACCGAGCCGCTCGCCGAGCACCTGATAGGAGCCGAGCGCAACGAAGAACGGCGCGGTGTAGAGGAACACCACCGCGCGCGAGGCCGAGGTGAGGCGCAGCCCCTGGAAGATCAGCACGAATTCGATGCCGAACATCAGCCCGGCAATCAGGCCCGGCTTCCACGTGCCGTCATTCTCGAAGAATTTGACGCCGCGAAACGTGCCGATGAGGAACAGCACGGGCAGCGCACCCGCCGACCGGATCGTGGCCTGCAGCATCGGCGGAATGTCCGGCAGCACCAGCTTCACCGCGATCTGGTTGAACCCCCAGGTCAGGCACAGCATGAGCATCAAGGCGATGGCGCCGGCACTGAGGGGACGTGCGGCGGAATAGTTGGCTTGTGGCGAGGACATCTCTTCCCGATTACCGGCTTTGCGCCGTTGTTGCTCTATGCAGCTTTCTGACAATGGGTGCAGACGCCCGTGATCTCCACCACGGACAATTTAGGCGCAAAGCCCGAGCTGCGCGCCGCAGCATTGAGATCCCCGGCGAATGATGCCGACGGGATCTCTCCGACCAGGCCGCAGCGCTCGCAGATCAGGAACGCCACCGCCGAGGTCGCGTCGTGGTCGTGGGCGGCACAGGCAAGGTAGGCATTGCGACTTTCGATGCGGTGCACGAGGCCGTTGGCCATCAGGAAATCGAGCGCGCGATAGACCGTGATCGGCGCCGGCCGCGACATCGATTTGGCAAGCTCGTCGATCACCTCATAGGCGCCAAGCGGGCGATGGCTGGAGAGCAGGGCCCCCAGCACCTGACGGCGTATCGGCGTGAATTTCTGTGCGCGCTGCTTGCAGACCTCCTCGGCGTGCGCCAGCGCATCCGCGGTGCAGCGGCCGTGATCGTGGTCGGGCGCGGGAAATGCCGGCTTTGCGAGGGTCATGCGGCCACGTTCTAGCATTTGGGCCCGGGAACCCAAAGCGCGACGCTGCGAACGGCTGCCAGCCATGCTCGCGCTGCGGGACAGCATCTTGATAATCCGCCATGGAATAATCATAAGCTTGCTTATTATATCCCAAGCTTATTGGAGACCAAACTTATGACCCGCGGGTCCGTCGACCAGAACTTCCTGTTCACGCTCGGTGAGCTCTACCGCCTCTTGCGCGTCTATGCCGACAAGGAGGCATCGCGGTTCGGCATCACCCGGGCGCAATGGGCGGTGCTGGCCAAGGTCGAGCGCAGCGAGGGCATGAAGCAGTCGGAACTCGCGGAGCTGCTCGAGATGCAGCCGATCACGCTGACCCGCCTGATCGACAAGCTCTGCGACAATGACTGGATCGAGCGCCGCAGCGACGCTTCGGACCGCCGCGTCAAGCGCCTGTATCTGAGGAAGGCCGGCCGGCAATTGCTGGGCCGGATGAGCGGGCTGAAGTCCGAGCTCACGGCCAACGCGCTCGACGGCATCACGCCGGCGGACGCCCATCGCCTCCTGGCCCAGCTCGAAACCATCAAGGAAAACGTGCGTACCGCGATCCAGACCAGCGGCGCGGAACAGGCGCGTAAGGAGCAGCGCTATGGCTGACCAAGTCCTCAAGTTCCAGCCCGAGCAGAAGACCGACAGCGGCAAGCCCACCAAGAAAGCCGGCACCGATCCACGCCGTCGCTTGGTCGCGGGCCTGCGGCGTTACCGCCGCTTCCTGCTCCTGGTCGTGCTGCCTGTCACCGCCGCCATCGGCGGCATCACTTTCTACCTGCATGGCGGCCGCTATGTCGGCACCGACGACGCCTATGTCGGCGCGCAGAAGGTGCTGGTGACGCCCGACATCTCCGGCAAGATCCAGAAGGTCGTCGTGAAGGAAGGCCAGTCCGTCAAGCAGGGCGACGAGCTGTTCGAGATCGACCCCGCTCCGTTTCGCCACGCGGTGGACGAAGCCAAGGCGCAGCTCGCGCAGGCCCGCACGACCTACGACAACCTCGTCGCCAACATCAAGATCTATGGCGACATGCTGGGCCTCGCCCAGCAAGGCATCGATTTGAAGCAGCGCGACGTCGAGCGCAAGCAGGCGCTGGTGAAGAACAATTACGGCTCGCAGCTCGATCTCGACAATGCCTCGAATGCGCTGGTCACCGCCGGCGCGCAGGCGCAGTACATCAAGCAACAGCTCTCCAACGCCAGGACGCAGCTGCTCGGCGACCCCGAATTGCCGCTGGAGCAATTCCCGCCTTACGCACAGGCGAAGGCCAAGCTGGACGATGCCCAGCGCAACCTCGATCACACCGTGCTGCGCGCGCCGATGGACGGCGTGGCGACGCAGGTCGAGCAGATCCAGCTCGGCCGCTATGTCGCCGCCGGCACGCCGGTGTTTTCCATCATCGACGTCGCCCACCCCTGGGTCGACGCCAATCCGAAGGAGAGCGACCTCACCCACGTCACCGAAGGACAGCCCGTCACGCTGGAGGTCGACGCGTTCCCGAACCACGTCTTCAAGGGCAAGATCGGCTCGCTCTCCCCCGGTACCGGTGCGCAATTCGCGATCCTGCCGCCGCAGAATGCCACCGGCAATTTCGTCAAGGTGGTGCAGCGCGTGCCGATCCGCATCTATTTCGACGAGACCGACAAATATGTGCGGAAGCTGAAGGCTGGCATGAGCGTCTACGCCACCATCGACACCGGTCATCAGCGCTCGCTCGCCGGCCTGCTTGGCCTGTCGGCGACAGCGAGCCAGGACAAAGACTGAACGCAAGGACTGATCTGATGTCCGGTCCCAATGCCAGCCTGATGGTCCCCGGCCTGCGCCGGAACATGGTGACGATCTGCGCCATGACCGCGACCATCATGCAGGCGCTGGACACCACCATCGCCAACGTCGCCCTGCCCTACATGCAGGGCACGCTGTCGGCCTCGCAGGACCAGATCAACTGGGTGCTGACCTCCTACATCGTCGCCGCCGCGATCATGACGGCGCCGGTCGGCTGGATCGCCAACCGCTTCGGCCGAAAGCGCATCTTCATCATCTGCTCGGCCGGCTTCACGATGGCCTCGGTGCTGTGCGGCCTCGCCCAGGACATCAACCAGATGGTGCTGTTCCGCCTGCTGCAGGGCGTGTTCGGCGCGGCCCTGGTGCCGCTGTCGCAATCGGTGATGCTCGACTATTACACGCTCCAGGAGCGCGCCAAGGCGATGTCGATCTGGGGCATGGGCGTGATGATGGGCCCGATCATGGGGCCCTCGCTGGGGGCCTGGCTGACCGAGACCTATTCCTGGCACTGGGTGTTCTTCGTCAACCTGCCGTTCGGCTTCATCACCGTGCTCGGGCTGATCGTCTTCATGGACGAGACGGATAAGAATCTCAGCCTCAAATTCGACTGGTTCGGCTTCGCTGCGCTGGCGGTCGCGATCGGCTCGCTTCAGCTCGCCCTCGACCGTGGCGAGCAATTGGGCTGGCTGGAATCCAATGAGATCCTCGCGGAGTTCATCGTCTCGGCCGTCGCCTTCTACTTCTTCCTCGCGCACTCCTTCACGACCTCGACGCCGTTCATCCGCTTCGCGCTGTTTCGGGACCGCAACTTCGTCACCGGCTGCGTGTTCATGATCGTGATGGGGCTCGTGCTGTTCTCGACCATGGCGCTGGCCTCACCCTATATGCAGAACGTGATCGGCTATCCCATCATCACCGCCGGCCTCTTGCTGGCGAGCCGCGGCTTCGGCACCTTCTTCGCCATGATGCTGGTCGGCCGCATGATGCGTTATTTCGAGGCGCGCACGCTGATCATCGCCGGCCTGACGCTGACCGCGGCCTCGCTGTTCCAGATGACCGGCTGGACCGATTTGACCCAGGTGCCGGAGATCGTCACCGTCAGCGTCATCCAAGGCTTCGGCTTCGGCCTGGTCTTCGTGCCGCTCTCGACCGTGGCGTTCCTGACGCTATCGAACGATCTCCGTACTGACGGCACCGCGATGCTGACCCTGATGCGCAACGTCGCGAGCTCGGTCGGCATTTCCGTCGTCATCGCCCAGCTGACGCAGGGAACGCGGCGAACCTACGCGATCCTCTCCGAGCACATCAACCCGTTCAACCATGCACTGCAGATGCCCGACGTCAGGGGCCTGATCAACCTGTCTACCGACGCCGGCCGCGCCATGGCCGACAGGATGGTCAGCGTGCAGGCGCAGATCATCGCCTTCGCCTACGACTATCAGCTGGTGATGTTCTTCATCCTCTGCACCATCCCGCTCGCCTTGCTGATCGGCTCGACCAAGGCCACGCTGCGCAAGCAGGCGGCGGGACCGGAGCATGCGGTGATGGAGTAACGGTGTGGCGTAAGGAGTTAGTCCAGCCGCAACCTCCGCTGTCGTCCGGGACAAGATCCGGGATCCATAACCCCAGGGAGTAGTTTGGCGAAGACTCGGAATTGCCAGTCTCGCGCCAAACTACTCCCTGTGGTTATGGGCCCCTGCGTTCGCAGGGACGACACTGATTTGCGGCGCGCCCCTACAACAACTCCTCGCAGCCCAGATCATCCACAGCCGCAAACACCCGCTCCAGATTGTTCCACCAGATCACCGGCGGGATGTTGATGCTCCACTGCCAGACCGGCCTCGTGATCTGCCAGAGCACCGCCCACCGGTAGTCGCGATCGAGCGCACCGCGCGTGTAGCCGGTGATGCCGCTTTCGATCAACGTGTCATGGTAGAGATTGAGCAGCGAGCGTTCGAGCGCCTGCCGACGTTCCGGATACCAATGCATTGCCATCATGTAGGCGAGGTCGTGGGCTGGAACGTTGATGCTCCACAGGTCGAAATCGAAGATGCGCACGGTATCGGCAACGCCGGCGCGCGGCAGCAGGAAATTCCAGACATGGGCATCGCCGTGGGTGATGCTGAGGTGACGGCGTGAGTGGTAACGCTGGGACAGCCGGTCCGACTGATCGATGAGGCGGCGATAGAGGGTACGCCGCTCCTCGCTGAGGCGACCACCGAGAGAATCGGCAAAGCGGTCGTAATGGCCCGCGAAGGTCTCCATGCGCTCCGCACTGTCCTCAGGGCTCGCCCAGGTGCCGACGGTGTCGCCGAGGCTCGGGTGGTCCCACCAGGCCGCATGCCAGTGTGCGAGCGAAGTGACGATAGCGATCGTCTGTTCACGCGACGGCGGCAGCGGCCAGGCCGCCGCGATGTCGTGGCTGTCTGTGAGGTCCTCGAGCAGGAGATGCCAGGTGACGTTGCCCTCGTCGAAATGTCCGTCGAAGCAGCGGGGCACCAAGCCCTGCGGCATGCTTGGCGTCAGTCGCGTGTAGTATTCGACCTCGTGCCGGCCGCCATTGGCAAGCTTCTCGGCGAAGTCGGAATTCGCGGTCTTCAGGATCAGTGTCTGCGGCGCGCCGCCGGATTCGCCGACATAGCGCAGACCGAGGCGGACGATGTGTGACACGACGGTGTCGCGCTGATGCAGCACCTTCACCTCGCGGACCGCGCCGGCGTCCAGCACGCCGCCTCTGCGCAGTGCCGCCGTCAGTCGGGCGGGCTCAACGACATCAGGCAGTTGTGGAGGTGTCATGAAATTCACGATGCCCCTGTCCCGCGCCATACTGCACGATCATGACCCCACGCACCAGCCGCCGGTCCGATGCCGCGCTCAAGCCGCCTCGGTCGAGGCGCGCACGGTCCGCACCACGACCGACCGAAGCTGTTCGAGATTGGCCGCCATGCCGGCGATCGCCTGCCTGACCTCGGCGGCGCGCTCGTCCACGGAAGCGGCGTCGCGGCTGACATTGCCGATCTTGGCCGAGACCTCCTTCGCCGCTGAAGCCGATTCGGAAATCGACCGCGTGATCTCCCGCGTCGCGGCGTCCTGCTCTTCCATCGCGGCGGCAACCGAGGTCGCCACGCCGTCGATCTCGACGATGTGCCCTCCCATCGTCTCGACGGCATCGACCGCGGCCTGCGTCGAGGCCTGAATCTCGGTGATCAGCCGCGTGATCTCCTCGGTGGATTTGGCGGTCTGGTCGGACAGGGACTTCACTTCGGCGGCGACCACGGCGAAGCCGCGGCCGGCCTCGCCGGCACGTGCGGCCTCGATCGTGGCGTTGAGCGCCAGGAGGTTGGTCTGGCCGGCGATGCCGCCGATGAGGTCGGAGACCTCGGCGATCTTCTTCACCGATCCGGCCAGTGCCTGGATGGTCGAACGCGCCTGCTCGCGGCCGGCGACAGCCGATTTTGTGACGGTGCTGGTCCGCACGACCTGGCTCGCGATCTCGCGGATCGAGGCGCTCAGTTCTTCGGCCGCGGCCGAGACGGTCTGCGAACTGCTCAGGGCCTGGGTGGAGGCCGCCGCGACCGCCTGCGATTGCGCGGAGAGCGACCTCGCGATCTCCGACAGGCTGGACGCCGCCCGCTCCACGCCTTGCGTCGCTGCGCCGGCGGTGTCGACCGACCGGCCGGTCTCGCGCTCGACGGTTTCGGCCATCTGGTGCAGGGCGGAGCGCTTGGCGAGCGCCGCCTCGTGCTCCTGCCGCAACTGCTCCTCGCGCAGGCGGGAATTCTCGACCGCCGCCTGCTTGAATACCACAAGCGCCCCCGCCATCGAGCCGACCTCGTCCTTACGGTCAGCGAAAGGAATGTCGGCGGCGAGATCGCCGGTCGCAAGCTTCTGCATCGTGCCCGTCATGCGCACGATCGGGCGCACCACGCCGAGGGCGACGCCGAGCAGGCCCGCGGCAACGAGAGCCAGGACAGCGGCGGAGACGCCGAGGAGGATATAAAGCATCGAGCTGTCGCGGTCCGCGGCCAGCTTTTCCATGGCGGCATTCTGCTTGTTGGCGTTCTCGACGATGCTGTCGATCACGGCGCGATGCGCGGTGTAGGCGTCCTTCACCTGCGCATAGATGCGCTCGGACGCAGCGGCGTCCTTGGCCTTGAGGGCCGGCAGGAGCTGGTCGGACGCCTTCCAGAACTTCTGCACCTCGGCGTCGGACTTGGACACCAGCGCCGTTTTCAGGTCGGCCGAGAGGCTGGAGGTGACCCAGAACGCCTTGCGCTCGTCGTAGTCCTTGCGGAGCTGGGCCAGACGTTCGCCGTGGGCCGCCAGCTGGTCCGGCTCGCGCATGGCCAGGGTCGCCTCGAGATAGGCCTCGATGACATATTCCGGCGGCGGCAGAATGTCCGCGATGAGGTCGTTGCCGAGCTTGATGTCGGAGTAGAGCGGACCGCCGACCTTGAGCTCTTTCAAGGCGTAGAGGCTGGTCGAAACCACGGTGGCAAAACCGATGGCGAGAACGATGCCGAACGCAATGATCGCAGATGACAACGACAGACGAAATTTCATGAAAACAATCCAGGGCGGTGTCAAAACTGCAGCCACCCTAGACGAATACGGTAAATACGGGATTGCTTCGCGCCGAAATTGTATCGCGCGAACCCCGTCTAACTACGGGAATTTGACGTCAAGTCGTCGGTATTTGAGTCAGCGAGGCTGACGCACACACATGCGGGAGAATCGTTTCGGCCGGAGGCAGCCTCGGCTTCGATGCGCCAGATGAGACATGCGTGCCGGCGACCAAGCCTCCCCGGCACGGATTGTCTCACACGTCGAAGAACACCGTCTCGTTGTCGCCCTGGAGCCGCAGGTCGAGCCGGTAGGCCGGCTTGCCGGCTTCGCGCACCGCAGTCAGCGTGGCGCGGCGCTCGGTGGGCACCAGCGCCAGCACGGGGTCGGCGGCGTTGCCGGCCTCGTCGCCGAAATAGATCCGGGTGTAGAGATGCCGCAGCATGCCGCGGCCGAACACCGCAAGGAGGATGTGCGGCGCCTGTGGCTTGCCATCGGGATCCGGCACCGTGCCCGGCTTGATGGTCTCGAACGCGTAATTGCCGTCCTTGTCGGTGCCGCAACGGGCAAAGCCGCGGAAGCTCGCATTCGGCAGCGCACGCTTGTCCTGCGGGTCGGCAAAGCGACCCTGCGCGTCCGCCTGCCAGATCTCCAGCATGCAATCTGGCACGGCAACACCGTCACCGTCGAACACACGCCCCTCGATGCGGATGCGCTCGCCGGTGACGTCGGGCGTGAGCGTCGAGTTGGTGAACGCGTCGTTCCAGGCGTATTCGCCGTTCGGCGTCAGGCCGTATTTGAAGAACGGGCCGACCGTCTGCGATGGGGTGATCCCGTCGGGCGTCACAGAATCCTGCACTTAGTGATTCTCCATGGGGGTGGCGTTCTTGCCGCGCAGCACGACGTCAAAGCGGTAGCACAGCGCCCATTCGGGCTGGGTGTTCTCGAGATCGAACGAGGAGACCATCCGCGCTCGCGCCTTCTCGTCCGGCACCGAGTTGAAGATCGGATCGAACGGGAACAGCGGATCGTTCGGAAAATACATCTGCGTCACGAGGCGCGTGACGAAGGAATGGCCGAACACCGACAGATGGATGTGTGCCGGACGCCAGGCATTGTGGTGATTGCCCCAGGGATAGGCGCCGGGCTTGATGGTGACGAAACGATAGTAGCCGGCGGCATCGCTCACGGTACGGCCGGCACCGGTGAAGTTCGGATCGAGCGGCGCCGGATGCTGGTCGCGGACATGGACATAGCGACCGCAGGAATTGGCCTGCCAGATCTCGACCAATGAATTCGGCACGCCGCGGCCATTCTCGTCGCGCACATGGCCGTGCACGATGATGCGTTCGCCGATCGGCTCGCCGGTATGCTGGGTGGTGAGGTCGGCATCGCCCTCCCGCACGGTTTCGTGGCCGTAGACCGGACCGGTCAGCTCCGACAGGGTGTGCCGCATCGGGATCAAGGGCTTGTTCGGCGCGCGCTTGATCGAGCTCTTGTAGTCGGGCGACAGCGGCAGCGGATGCGCCTTATTGCTGTCAGTGGGATAGATGAATGTCATGGGCGAACTCCTCCCCGGCCATTGTGGTCCGGCCGGACAACGCTTCCGCCAATCATTATAGGATATAACTAATTGGGGGAAGCGGGTTTGAGCCCTATTTGATCGGCGGACGCGGCAGTACGGCTTCCCCGACTTCGAGTCGGTAGACATGGTCGAGCGAATACCAGGGCGTCGCAACATCGCGTTCGGTCGGATGTGGCGCGTCATGACGCAGGAACTTGCCGATCAGCGCCTGCGTCACGCCGAACTGCACGTCGCTGTCGATATGGGGATCGTTGGGATCGTAGACCTGCGAGATCAGGACCTTGAAGCCCGGCTTGAAGATCAGGGCATGCAAATGCGCGGGGCGATAGGGATGGCGGCTCTGCGCCTCCAGCAGGCGGCCGACCACGCCGCCCGTCGGAATGGGATAGCCCACCATCATCACCGAACGGAAGGAGAAGCGCCCATCCTGGTCGGTCGTGAACTTGCCACGCAGGTTCATGTCGGCCTGGTCAGGATCCTGGTTCTCGTAGAGGCCGACAGGAGAGGCGTGCCAGACATCGACCTCGGCGCCGACGACCGGACGACCCTCCTTGTCCACGACGCGGCCATTCACGAACAGCGGCGCGCCCGGGGTCTCGGAGCGGACGATCGATCCGCCATTCTCGACCCGCGGCGAGTTCAACCGCCAGAACGGCCCGAGCAGCGACTGATCGGTTTCGGTATTGCCCTGATCGCCGTTGTTGAGCAGGCACACCAGCGGCGAGACGCCGAGCGAGCCCGCCATCAGCACCACTTCGTTGTGCGTGTCGGTGGTCAGCTTGCCGAGCTCGGCGATGACAGCGGTGGCATCGCGAAACTCCTTCTCGGTCAGGCGGACGTCGCGCACGAAGCCGTGCAAATGCTTGACCAGGGAGATCATGATCTGGCGCATGCGCGGATCGGAAGTCCGCTCCATCACCGCCAGTGCTGCGGCCGTGACGTCCTGCTCGCGCTCGATGATCATGCCCGCCTCCCGGTCGCCCGTCATTCCGGGGCAGCCCGACAGGGCTGAACCCGGAACCTCGAGATCCCGGATTCCGCTCTAACGAGCAGCTCCGGGATGACGGTCCACTGCGTGGACCGTCAGTTCAGCTTCTCGATCGCGACCGCGACGCCCTGGCCGACGCCGACGCACATGGTGGCGAGCGCGAGCTTGCCGCCGCGCTTCTCCATGCCGTGGACGGCGGTGAGCGCGAGGCGCGCGCCGCTCATGCCGAGGGGATGGCCGAGCGCGATGGCGCCGCCATGCGGATTGACGAAATCCGCATCGTCGGCGACGCCGAGCTGGCGCATGCAGGCGATGCCTTGCGAGGCGAAGGCCTCGTTGAGCTCGATCAGGTCGAAATCGCTGATCTTCTTGCCGAGCCGTTCCATCAGCTTGCGGGTCGCGGGCACGGGACCGATGCCCATGATGCGCGGCGGCACGCCGGCCGAGGCAAGGCCGAGGATGCGCGCGCGCGGCGTCAGGCCATGCTTCTTCACCGCAGCTTCCGACGCCAGGATCATCGCGGCGGCGCCGTCATTGACGCCGGAAGCATTGCCGGCGGTCACCGTGCCGGGATTGCGTACGATCGGCTTCAGTTTTGCCAAACCTTCGAGCGTGGTCTCGGGACGCGGATGCTCGTCCTTGTCGACGGTTACAGGACCCGCCTTGCCGCCGGGAATGGTGATCGGGATGATTTCTTCCGCAAAATAGCCGGCCGCGATCGCGGCGCCTGCGCGCTGCTGCGAGCGGATGGCGAAGGCGTCCTGGTCGGCGCGCGAGACCTGAAATTCCTCGGCAACGTTCTCGCCGGTCTCCGGCATGGCGTCGACGCCGTACTGCGCCTTCAGTAGCGGATTGATGAAGCGCCAGCCGATGGTGGTGTCGAAAATCTCGGCCGAGCGCGAGAAGGCCTCCTGCGCCTTGCCCATCACGAACGGCGCGCGCGTCATGGATTCGACACCGCCGGCAATGGCGAGCTCGATCTCGCCGGAGCGGATGGCGCGGCCGGCCGCACCGACCGCATCCAGGCCGGAGGCGCAGAGCCGGTTGAGCGTCTGGCCGGGAACCGAGTCCGGCAGACCTGCGAGCAGGAGCGCCATGCGTGCGACGTTGCGGTTGTCCTCGCCGGCCTGGTTGGCACAGCCGAAGAAGACTTCGTCCACTTGCGCCCAGTCGAGGTTGGGGTGCTTGGCCATCAGTGCCTTGATCGGGGCTGCGGCAAGATCGTCGGCACGCACCTTGGCGAGTGAGCCGCCGAAACGGCCGATCGGGGTCCGCACGGCATCGCAGATAAAGACATCACGCATCGTTGTTCTCCCTGAATGCCGCGGTTCGGCCCAAATTCTTCAATGACGGCGGAGTTTTAGGAGGGCGCCCGCAGCAGGTCAATCGACCGATACACGCGTGTTCCGAGGGGGCCACACGCCGGCCACGCATGCCGCAATGCGGACAACGTGGAAAACCTCCCCTTCCCGGCCAAAGCGATAGGAGCAGGAGGCGAAATTTTGTAGGTTGCGCCGCCCATGACCATGCAACAGCCGATACCCGTACCTCCTCCCGACGAAGCGCCCGCCTCGCCAGCGGAAGCCATCGCGCGCGTCACGCCGATGATGGAACAGTACCTGGAGATCAAGGCGGCGCACCAGGGCCTGCTGCTGTTCTACCGGATGGGCGATTTCTACGAATTGTTCTTCGAGGACGCCGAGATCGCCTCCAGGACGCTCGGCATCGTCTTGACCAAGCGCGGCAAGCATCAAGGCGCCGACATCCCGATGTGCGGCGTGCCGGTCGAGCGCTCCGAGGACTATCTGCACCGCCTGATCTCGGCTGGGCATCGGGTCGCGGTCTGCGAGCAGACCGAAGATCCCGCTGCAGCCAAGGCGCGCGGCAACAAGAGCGTGGTCCGCCGCGGCGTGGTCCGGCTGGTGACGCCGGGCACGCTGACCGAGGACAATCTGCTGGATGCGCGCGCCAACAATTATCTGCTCGCGATCGCGCGCGCCCGCTCCTCTGCCGGCGGCGACCGCTTCGGCCTCGCCTGGATCGACATCTCGACCGCCGAGTTCATGGTCACGGAATGTTCGGGCGGCGAGCTTGCCGCAACGCTGGCGCGCATCAACCCGAACGAGGCCATCGTCACCGACGCGCTCTACAACGACAGCGAGCTCGGACAGACCTTGCGCGAGCTGCCGGCCGTGACGCCGCTGACGCGCGACGTCTTCGATGGCGCCACCGCCGAGAAGCGGCTGTGCGATTATTTCGCCGTCGCGACCATGGACGGGCTGGCGCAGCTGACGCGGCTGGAGGCCACCGCAGCAGCGGCAGCCGTCACCTATGTCGACCGCACCCAGGTCGGCAAGCATCCGCCGCTGTCGCCGCCCGCGCGCGAAGCCTCGGGCGCAACCATGGCGATCGATCCGGCCACACGCGCCAATCTCGAGCTGACCCGGACGCTCGCAGGCGAACGTCGCGGCTCGCTGCTCGATGCGATCGACTGCACGGTGACCTCGGCGGGCTCGCGTCTGCTGGCTCAACGTTTGGCCGCGCCGCTGACGGATGCGCCGGGGATCGCGCGCCGGCTCGATGCGGTCAGTACCTTCGTCGCCGATTCCGCCGCGCGCGAAGACATCCACAGCATCCTGCGCGGCGCGCCCGACATGTCGCGCGCGCTGGCGCGTCTCTCGGTCGGCCGCGGCGGCCCGCGCGACCTCGCAGGCATCCGCGACGGCATCGTCGCCGCCGACCAGGTGCTGGCGCGGCTTTCCGAGCTAGATCAGCCGCCGCAGGAGATCGCGGTGGTGATGGCGGCGTTGCAGAGGCCCTCGCGCGAGCTCGCGGCCGAATTCGCCAGCGCGCTCGACGAGCAGCTGCCGCTGATCAAGCGCGATGGCGGCTTCGTTCGACAGGGCTATGAGCCCGCGCTCGATGAAGCCCGAAACCTGCGCGATGCCTCGCGTCTCGTCGTCGCCTCGATGCAGGCGCGCTATGCCGACACGACATCCGTGAAAGGCCTGAAGATCCGGCACAACAACGTGCTCGGCTATTTCGTCGAGGTCACCGCGCAGCACGGCGACAAACTGATGTCGGCGCCGCTGAACGCGACCTTCATCCATCGCCAGACGCTGGCGGGCCAGGTGCGCTTCACCACTTCCGAGCTGGGGGAGATCGAAGCCAAGATCGCCAATGCCGGCGACCGCGCCCTCGGGCTCGAACTCGAGATTTTCGAGCGGCTGTCAGCCAAGGCCATGGCGATCAGCGACGATCTGCGCGCCGCCGCCCACGCCTTCGCCTTGCTCGACGTCGCGACCTCGCTGGCCAAGCTCGCAGTCGACGACAATTATGTGCGGCCGGACGTGGACGACTCGCTCGGCTTCGCAATCGAGGCCGGCCGCCATCCCGTGGTGGAGCAGGCCCTGAAGCGCAATGGCGAGCCGTTCATCGCCAATGCCTGCGACCTCTCGCCAAGTCCTGCGCAAAAGTCCGGCCAGCTCTGGCTGCTCACCGGTCCCAACATGGCCGGTAAATCGACCTTCCTGCGTCAGAACGCACTGATTGCGCTGCTGGCGCAGATCGGCAGCTTCGTGCCGGCCACGCGCGCGCGAATTGGCATCATCGACCGCCTGTTCTCGCGCGTCGGCGCCGCCGACGATCTCGCCCGCGGCCGCTCCACCTTCATGGTCGAGATGGTCGAGACGGCTGCGATCCTGAACCAGGCCGGCGAGCGCTCACTCGTGATCCTCGACGAGATCGGCCGCGGCACCGCGACCTTCGACGGTCTCTCGATCGCCTGGGCTGCGATCGAGCATCTGCACGAAAGCAATCGCTGCCGCACGCTATTCGCCACGCATTATCACGAGCTGACCGCGCTCTCGGCCAAGCTGCCGCGGATGTTCAACGCCACGGTGCGGGTGAAGGAATGGCAGGGCAACGTCGTGTTCCTGCACGAGGTGCTGCCGGGCTCGGCCGATCGTTCCTACGGCATCCAGGTCGCCAAGCTCGCCGGCCTGCCGCCGGCCGTGATCACGCGCGCGAAGTCGGTGCTCTCCAAGCTGGAGGCGCAGGACCGCGGCCAGACCGCACGGGCGCTGGTGGACGATCTTCCGTTATTCGCCGTGCCCTCACGCGCGGCAGCGGAAGCTGCTCCGCCGAGCGAAGCCGAATTGCTGATGGACGCCGTGAAGGCGCTGCACCCCGACGAGATGTCGCCACGCGAGGCGCTCGATGCGTTGTATGCGCTGAAGGCCAAGCTGCCGAAGGCATAGATCAGACCGTCATTCCGGAATGGTCCGAAGGACCAGACCCGGAATCTCGAGATTCCGGGTTCGCCTCTTCGAGGCGCCCCGGAATGACTGTGCGCCTGGCTACGCCCTCGCCGCGATCGCTGCCGCTTCCGCCGCCGCGCGCTGCATGCTGGTCGACATCTCGTTCGTCACCGTGCTCTGCTCCTCGACGGCAGCGGCGGTCGATGTCACGTATTCGCTGACATTGTTGATCGCCTGCTTGATCGAGCCGAGCGCGCTGACGACGTCGCCGGAGATGCCGTTGAGGCTGCCGATCTCCTGGCCGATCTTGTCGGTGGCCTGCTTGGCCTGATTGGCGAGACTCTTCACTTCGGAGGCGACCACCGCAAAGCCGCGGCCGGCTTCGCCGGCCCGTGCGGATTCGATCGTGGCGTTCAGCGCCAGGAGGTTGATCTGGCCGGTGATGCTGTTGATCATCTCGACGATGCCGCTCATCGACTGCGCCGCCTCGGTGAGGCGCTGGGCCTGAGCGTCCGCTGAGGCGACCTGCTCCACCGCGCTCATCGCGGTCTCGCGGGACTTGGTCATCGCCTCGGAGATCTCCCGCACCGAAGCGTTCAGCTCCTCCGAACCGGCGGCGACCGATTCCATCATGCCGCGCACGCGCTCGTTGCCCATGCGGACCAGCACTTGCCGCGTGGTGTCGGTGGCGTATTTCACGACCTTGAACGGCTTGCCGTTGAGATCGAGGATCGGGTTATAGGAGGCCTGGATGTAGACCTCCTTGCCGCCCTTGCCGATGCGCTTGTATTCGGCCGCCTGGTACTGACCGCGGTTGAGCGCGGCCCAGAACTCGCGATAGGCGGCGCCGTCGCGCTCCGCGGGCTCGACGAACATGCTGTGGTGCTTGCCCTTGATCTCGGCCAGCGAGTAGCCGAGTGCGCCGAGGAAGTTGGCGTTGGCGGCGATGATCGTGCCGTCCATGTTGAATTCGATCACGGCCTGGGCCTTGTCGATCGCCGATATCTGACCGGCGAGATCGGCGTTCTTCAGCTTCTCCGCGGTGACGTCGGTTGCGAACTTGACGACGCCGTAAGGTTTGCCGTTCTCGTCGAGCAGCGGGTTGTAGGAGGCGAGAATCCACACTTCGCGGCCGCCCTTGCCGATGCGCTTGAACTCGCCGGCCTGGTATTCACCCCGGTTGAGCGCAGCCCAGAACTCGCGATAGGCCGCGCCGTCGCGGTCGGCCTGCGGCATGAACAGGCTGTGATGCTTGCCCTCGATCTCGGCCAGCGAATAGCCGAGCGTCTTGCAGAAATTCTCGTTGGCGGTGACGATGGTGCCGTCGAGCTTGAATTCGATGACGGCCTGGGCACGGCTGATCGCGGCGATCTTCGACGCATCCGTCATGCTCCGGATCTTCTTCGCCGTGATATCGGTCGCGATCTTGGCGACCATCACCGTCTTGCCGTTGCCGTCGAGCACCGGATTGTAGGATGCTTCGATCCAGACCTCGCGGCCACCCTTCGCGATCCGCTTGAACTCGCGCGCTTGATACTCGCCACGGTTCAATGCAGCCCAGAACGCCTTGTACTCGGCGGTATCGCGCTGGTCGCCCGGCACGAACATGGAGTGATGCTTGCCCTGAATCTCGTCAAGCCGATAGCCGAGGGCGTCGAGAAAATTCTGGTTGGCCGTGATGATCGAGCCATCGAGATTGAATTCGATCATAGCCTGCGAACGGCCTATGGCGTCGAGCCGCCCTTGTGCATCGCTGTGGGACCTGCGACCGAACATCAAACAATCTCCATCTCGAAATACGCGATACTTCGTACGGGAAAAGCTCGAACAAAGTTCTAATAGAAATGTCGGAAACCAGCAGGGCCGGGAACGATCCGGCGGGCGTCGAGAGCCGCCATCCGCGCCCCCTGCGACTTGAAATGACATTTCTCATTCAATGGCTTGGGAAGATGCAGCGTTGCCTGTCGGCATGAGATGCGGTCTCCGACATGTCCTTTCGCGACGCGATGTCGCGCGTGTCCGTAGTCTCACGGCCCTTGCCGCGCCTTGTGCATCCTATGCCGGCCGATTCCCCACAGCGTCAGATTCCAGGCGATGCAGGTGCCGAGCGCGAGACACAAACCGACGGCCGAGCCGAATGACACCACTGCAACGTGCAGGACGGCAATCGCCGTGCCGAATCCGAGCAGGCCCCAGGCGGAGTTGGCGAGCACGGCTGCGGTCGGCGGGCCGCCGATGCGCGGATGCAGGATCACCATGATGCTGGAGAACACCACGGGATACAGCGCGATGATGCCGCTGATGCGGGGGCCTACCCAGCCCGAGGTCGAGACCACGATGGCGACCAGAGTCGCGACCAGTGCAGCCCGCATCGGCACGTCGTACCAGCGACGCGTGACCAGCGGCATCTTCACATGGCGATAGCCCGCCAGGAGCGGAATGCAGATGCCGAAGGCGATCAGATTGGCGGCCAGCCCCGCGGTGAGCGACCAGTCGAACTGGCGGATGATCGAGGCCAGCACGATCCAGACGGCGACCGCACTTCCACAACTCACCGCGAGACTGTGCCGCTGCGCCAGCACGACATAAATGACGCACATGAAGATCGTCGCCGCATTGATCGGCAGGCTCGCCAGCGAGCCCTGCGCGATGAAAGCGGCATCGTGGTCGAGCGCGAGGAAGACGTAGGAGGGACCGGCCGAAATCGGCAGGGTCGCGACCAGCGCGCCGATCACCGGACCCGCGTGCTCGGTGATGATCGAGGCCGTCACGACGAACGCCGCCGCGATCGCCATGCGCAGGAGAAGGAAGAGGAAGAAGTGGAGATCGGGGGACATTTTTGGCTTCTTACCCTCCCCTGGAGGGGGAGGGTCGGCTCATATTGAGCGCAGCGAAATATGAGACGGGGTGGGGTGACAGTCTCTCAACGGCGACGGTGCCCGAGTGGAGAGATCACCCCACCCCGCTCGCGCTATGCGCGATCGACCCTCCCCCTCCAGGGGAGGGTAAGAGACTCACATCCGCTGCATCGACACCGACACCTTCGGGCCGTTCTTGATGGTCTGATAGACCACGCAATAGCGCTCGGTCAGCTTGAGCAGGAGATCGAGCTTGTCCTGCGGCGCCGATGTGTCGACCTCGAAGCGCAGACGGATCTCGGCGAAGCCGACCGGTGTCTCCTTGTCGACGCCGAGCGTGCCGCGGAAATCGAGATCGCCCTCGGCATAGACGTTGCCGGTCTTGAGCGGCACCTCGATCGCAGTCGCGACCGACTTCAACGTGACCCCGGCACAGGCGACGAGCGCCTCAAGCAACATGTCCCCGGAGCAAAGCTCGAGGCCGGAACCGCCGGTCGCCGGATGCAGGCCGGCAAGCGCGATGGCGCGGCCGGTCTCGACCTTGCAAGCGATGCCTTCGCTGTCGGTGGAGCCCTTGGCCTTCAGCGTGATCAGTGCGGTCTTGGGATCGGTCTTGTAGCGCTCCTTGATCGGAGCCTGCATCTGGCGCAGCTCTGCAGCGTCCATTTTCGTTCTCTCCCGGAAAATTGCCCCTCGATGTACCGGTTCAGAGCGAAATTGTCACCACCACATGGCCTGACCGGGACCCTGGGTTGCGTCACGGTCGGGTACGTTGCGGTCAAGCGAACGGTCGAGTGACGTCAGCACACTTCGCTTGAAATTCTCGAACAACGGCGAATTGCGGTCGCGCGGCCGTCCGAGATTGATCTCGATCTGGTCGAACAACCGGCCCGGCCGCGGCCGCATCACCAGCACGCGGTCGGCCAGCACCACGGCCTCGTCGACGTCGTGTGTGACGAGGATGAGGGTCGGCCGCGTGTCCGCCCAGAGGTCGAGCAGATGATCCTGGAGATCCCTGCGGGTGAAGGCATCGAGCGCGGAGAACGGCTCGTCCAGCAACAGCACCTCCGGCTGCGGCACCAGCGCGCGTGCGATCGCAACCCGCTGCGCCTGTCCGCCGGAGAGCTCGCGCGGCCAGGCCTGCGCCTTTTCCGCCAGCCCGACGCGTTCGAGCGCACGCGCGACCTTCTCGCGGCGCTCGGCCGCGGACAGATCGGCAAGGCCGAAGCCGATATTGTCGGCGACGCTGAGCCAGGGCAGCAGCCGCGGCTCCTGGAAGATGATGCCGATCTTGGCATGCGGCGAGACGATCGCCTCATGGTCGAGCGTCACCGTGCCAGCGCTGGCGCGATCGAGCCCGGCGATGGCGCGCAGCAGCGTGGACTTGCCACAGCCGGAGCCGCCGATGATGGCGATGATCTCGCCCAGCCTGATTTCGGCGGAGAAGCGCGAAAGCGCCTGTACGCCGTTGGGATAGGTCTTGCTGACCCGGTCGAGCGCCAGCATTGCCTCAAGCTCCCTTCGCGCGCCCGAAGGCATCCTGCCAGCGCAGGAAAGGCGCGGCCGCGACCTCGATCAACCAGTCCGTGAGCTTGCCGAGGATGGCGAAGATCACGATGGCGGCCAGGATCTGCGCGGGCTTGCCGAGCTGCTGGCCGTCGAGCAGGAGATAGCCGAGGCCTTCGGAGGCGCCGATCAGCTCGGCCGCGACCACGAACATCCAGCCGAGGCCGAGACCGACGCGCAGGGAAACCACATAGGCCGGCAGCACCGCCGGCAGCAGGATGCGGCGGATCATGGCGAAGCCCGAGAGGCGGAAGGTCCGGCCGACCTCGACGATCTTGCGATCCACCGAGAGGATCGCGCCCATCACGCCGAGATAGACCGGAAAGAACACCCCGACTGCGATCAGCGCGATCTTCGAGGTCTCGAAGATGCCGAGCCAGAGAATGAACAGCGGCACCCAGGCCAGCGACGGGATCGCGCGCAGGGCCTGCACGGTCGGATCGAGCAGCCGGCGCGCCAGCGACCAATAGCCGGAGATGGCGCCGAGCACCGTGCCTGCGACCACGCCGAAGGCGAAGCCGAGCGAGACGCGCCACAGCGTCGCTACGATGTGGCGGACCAGCTCGCCAGAACGGGCAAGCTCAGCAATGGTGGCGAAGACGCGCGAGGGCGGCGGCACCAGCCGGCCGTTGGACCAGCCGAACCAGACCACCAGCTCCCAGCCGAGCGCGAGCGCGAGCGGCAACAGGAGCCCCAGCATCGGCCGCGCATAGCGCGCGGCGCGCGAGGGCGCGGTAGCGCTTTCGGCGGGTTCCGAGGATTGTTGCAAGGCTGGCGCGTCGGAGATCATGGCCATTAGCAAGCGCGTCTGATTGGGGATTGCAAGGAGCCTCTTACCCTCCCGTGGAGGGGGAGGGTCGGCTCATATTGAGCGCAGCGAAATATGAGACGGGGCGGGGTGACAGTCTCTCCGCGACAGACGGTGCCCGAGCGGAGAGATCACCCCACCCCGCTCGCGCTGCGCGCGATCGACCCTCCCCCTCCAGGGGAGGGTAAGAGAGAGATCAATTCGTCGGCAGCGGGACCTGGTCGTCGATCAGAGCATCCAGCGTCGCCTTCACGTCGACCTTGGCATCGACGACACCGGCCTGTTGCAGCGCGAGGCCGGCGGCGAGGATCGACTCGCGCTGCGGCGCGCCGATGCGGCTGTGGGTGAGCTCGGTGCGCTCCTTGAGCTGCTTGTCGACGACGGCCTCGGGGAGTTTTGTGACCGCGATGAAGGTCTTCTTCAGCTCGTCGTAATTGGCCAGCGAATATTTGCGCGCCTCCTCATACACCGCGAGGAGGCGGCGGGCAGCGTCGGGATGGTCCTTCAAAAACTGCTCGCGCACATTGAGGATGCCCCAGGTGTTGGCGTCGGCCTTGCGGTAGAACAGCTTTGCGCCCTCCTCGACCTCGGCCTGCGCCATCATTGGATCGAGGCCGGCCCAGGCGTCGACGTCGCCGCGGATCAGCGCGGACTTGCCGTCGGCGTGCTGGAGCAGCACCGGGGTGATGTCCTTTTCGGTAAGGCCCGCCCCTAACAGCGCGCGCACTAGGAAGATGTGCGGATCGGTGCCGCGCGTCACCGCGACGCGCTTGCCCTTGAGGTCGGCGACGCCGGCAATCTTGGAATCCTTCGATGTCACCAGCGCCGTCCACTCAGGGCGCGAATAGACATAGATCGACTTGATCGGGTTACCGTTGATGCGGGCGACCAGCGCCGCCGAACCCGCGGTCGAGCCGAAATCGATCGAGCCGGCGTTGAGGAATTCGAGCGCCTTGTTGGAGCCGGCCGACTGCACCCAGGTGACGGTGATGCCGTCCTTGGCGAACTCCTTCTCCAGGAGCCCCTTCTGCTTCAGAACCATCGACACCGGATTGTAAGTCGCCCAGTCGATGCGGATTTCCTTGAGCGGATCGGCCGCCTTGGCCGCGGGGGTCACGGCGAGCGCAACCGCCCCCGCCAGCAGAATGCGTCGTGTAATTCCGGGCATGCCCAGCCTCCTCCAAAACTTCATTGTTTTTCAATGAGTTATATCTAGAGGTCAACGAGAAAATCCGCCCCTCAAAAGCGCGCCGGCCGAGAACAGATTTGCCCAAAGCCGAGCCTTTCCAGCATGGAACGACTATTGCCAGAGAATGGCGGGTGACAGCGCCTGTCACCTCTTATATCCGGTGAGACATGGACAGCGTCGCGACTGAGCACAAGGCCGAGGTGGACGATCGTTTCGACACTGCGCGGATCACCGCCGCGGTCGATGCGCTTGCCGAAAAGCACCAGGGACGCGAGGACGCGTTCCGCACCGCCATGGCGCAATTGCTCAAGGCCGAGCTGATCGCGGCACGCGCCGCGGCACAGGAAATCCTTCTTAAGGACCGCCACGGCCGGCGCTGCGCCGAGCGGCTCTGCCACGTGCAGGACGAGATCATCCGCATCCTGTATTCGGCGGCGACCCGCCATCTCTACCGCTCGCCGATCCCGAGCGGTGCCGAGCGCATGGCGGTGGTCGCGACCGGCGGCTACGGCCGCGGCCTGATGGCGCCCGAATCCGACATCGACCTGTTGTTCATCCTGCCCTACAAGCAGACCGCCTGGGGCGAGCAGGTCGCCGAAGCGATCCTCTATTGCCTCTGGGACATGGGGCTGAAGGTCGGCCACGCCACGCGATCGGTGGACGAGTCGATCCGGCAGGCGCGCGGCGACATGACCATCCGCACCGCGATCCTGGAGACGCGCTTCCTCACCGGCGACAAGCCGCTCTATGAGGAGCTGGTCGCGCGCTTCGACAAGGAGGTCGTGCAGGGCACCGCGTCCGAATTCGTCACAGCCAAGCTCGCCGAGCGCGAAGAGCGGCACCGCCGCGGCGGCCAGTCGCGCTATCTGGTCGAGCCCAACGTCAAGGACGGCAAGGGCGCCTTGCGCGACCTGCACACGCTGTTCTGGATCGCCAAATACGTCTACCGCGTCCGCGACACCGGCGAGCTGGTCGAGCGCGGCGTGTTCGATGCGCAGGAATACCGCAGCTTCCGCCGCTGCGCCGATTTCCTCTGGTCGGTGCGTTGCAATCTGCACTTCTACTCCGGCCGCGCCGAAGAGCGTCTCTCCTTCGACCTCCAGCGCGAGATCGCGGTGCGGCTCGGCTACACCTCGCATCCCGGCATGCAGGACGTCGAGCGCTTTATGAAGCACTACTTCCTGGTCGCCAAGGAAGTCGGCAACCTCACTGCCATCCTCTGCGCCAAGCTCGAGGACCAGCAGGCCAAGCCCGCGCCGGTCTTGAGCCGGATGATGGCGCGGCTGCGGCCGACCGCGGCGAAGCGGCGCGTCCCCGACAGCGACGACTTCATCGTCGACAACAACCGCATCAACGTCGCCGCGCCCGACGTGTTCAAGCACGACCCGGTTAATCTGATCCGCATCTTCCGCCTGGCGCAGAAGAACAACCTCGCCTTCCATCCGGATGCGATGCGCGACGTGACGCGGTCGCTCGGCCTGATCAACGCGCAGATGCGCGAGAATCCCGAGGCCAACCGGCTGTTCATGGAGATCCTGACCTCCGACAACGCCGAGATCGTGCTGCGGCGGATGAACGAGACCGGCGTGCTGGGCCAGTTCATCCGCGCCTTCGGCAAGATCGTCTCGATGATGCAGTTCAACATGTATCATCACTACACCGTCGATGAGCATCTGATCCGCTGCATCGGTTTCCTCCAGGACATCGAGCGCGGCGGCATCGAGGAGTTCACCCTCGCCAGCGATCTGATGCGCAAATCCCGGCCTGAGCACCGGTCGGTGATCTACATCGCAACACTGCTGCACGACGTCGCCAAGGGCCGGCCGGAGGATCACTCGATCGCCGGCGCCAAGGTGGCGCGGCGGCTGTGCCCGCGGCTAGGGTTCAGCCCGGCCGACACCGAGCTCATCGCCTGGCTGATCGAGGAGCATCTGACGATGTCCACGGTCGCGCAGTCACGCGACCTCTCGGATCGCAAGACCATCGAGAATTTCGCCGCCGTGGTGCAGTCGGTCGAGCAGATGAAGCTGCTGACGATCCTGACCACCGCCGACATCCGCGGCGTCGGTCCCGGGGTTTGGAACGGCTGGAAGGCGCAACTCTTGCGCTCGCTGTACTACGAGACCGAGCCGGTGCTGACCGGCGGCTTCTCGGAAGTCGACCGCGGCAAGCGCCTCACCGCCGCTTACGCCGAATTCCGAAATGCCTTCGCCGAATGGCCGGCGGAGGAGCTCGATGCCTATATCGGCCGGCACTATCCGGCCTACTGGCTCAAGGTCGAGCTGCCGCGAAAAATCCGCCACGCCCGCTTCGTCCGCTCGAGCGAACAGGCCGGCCACAAGCTCGCGATCAATGTCGGTTTCGACGAGGTGCGCGGCGTCACCGAGCTGACGATCTTCGCAGCCGACCATCCCTGGCTGCTGTCGATCATCGCCGGCGCCTGCGCCTCGGCCGGCGCCAACATCGTCGATGCCCAGATCTACACCACGACCGACGGGCGCGCGCTCGACACCATCTCGATCTCGCGCGAATACGACCGCGACGAGGACGAGGGACGGCGCGCCACGCGCATCGGCGAGATGATCGAGGACGTGCTCGAAGGCAAGCTGCGCCTGCCCGAAGTGGTGGCGCGGCGCACCGTGCGCAGCAAGGCACGGCCCTTCGTGATCGAGCCGGAAGTGACCATCAACAACCAATGGTCCGACCGCTACACCGTGATCGAGGTCTCCGGCCTCGACCGGCCCGGCCTGCTCTACGAGCTGACCACCGCGATTTCGAAGCTCAACCTCAATATTGCGTCAGCCCACGTCGCGACCTTCGGCGAGCGCGCCCGCGACGTGTTCTACGTTACCGACCTCCTGGGTGCGCAGATCAGCGCGCCGACCCGCCAGGCCGCGATCAAGAGCGCGCTGACCCATGTGATGGCCGGCGACAAGGCGGTCCAGCCGGCGGCGTGACTTTCCTTCGTCACTCCGCGCTCGCGGCTAATGGGCCCTGCCCCCTAACTATCTTCGCGCCGACTTTTGTCCAGAGTGTCGTAGCGCGTTCACGAGCGCAGACAGCGCGGCTGGTTGATGCTGACGGCTGGGATAATACATGAAGAAGCCGGGAATTGGCGGCGTCCAATCCTCCAGCACCCGAATAAGACGGCGCTTCGCAATATGTTCGGCGACCTGCTCTTCATAGGCTAGGCCGATACCAACGCCGGCGAGCGCCGCCTGAATCACCAGGTGAGTGTCGTCAATGATGAGCGGGCCATTCACGTTGATCGTGACCGACTTTCGTCCTTGCTCAAACTCCCACCGATATGGACCACCTGCAAGACGCAGGGTCATGCACCGATGATCGCTCAGATCCCTCGGCTTTTCGGGGATGCGTCGTGAAGCGAAATAGCGTGGCGATCCTATGACCGCCAATCGCAGTTCGGGCGTGACGCGAACCGCGATCATGTCCTTTTGAATGTACTCGCCAAGCTGAATACCGGCATCGAACTCGCCTGCAACGAGGTCCACTGGGCCAGTGACGGTGACGACGTCCAGAACGATGTCGGGGTAGGCCTCAGCGAAAGCTCTGAGCCGCGGTAACAGTACCATCACCGCAGCCGATCGCGACATGACAATTCGAAGGCGACCTTCGGGCCGGCGCCGAATGCTTTGGGCTTTGTCGAGGGCATGACGAATTTGCTCAAGTGCCGGAGACAGATCTTCCAGGAGAGCCGCTCCCGCAGCGGTCGGCGCAACGCTCTTGGTCGTTCGAGCAAGCAGCTTCAGCTCGAGCCGTTGCTCAAGCCTCCGGATCGTGTGGCTCAAGGCAGACTGCGACACACCCAGCTTTATCGCGGCGCGTGTAAAGCTTCGTTCGCGGGCCACGATTGCAAACGCGGCGAGGTCGTTCATTTCGTCTGTCATCATCATGAATATCGCTCATGAGCCCATGCCATTCAAGACGCCTAGTCTCATAAGTCACCTTGCCGTAGGTTTTTGCGCGAGCACGGGAGACGACCTGCACTGCTTCTGCGCGGGGAGCGGACCGACGCTCGGCACAGCTGGCCGGACCGCATGAATGAGTCCGGTACAAGAGCCTTGAGGATGACAATGGATACGGACGTTTCCGCCTTGCGCTCGCTTGCACAGACCTATTTCGATGCTGCCTATGAAATGGATGCTGAGAAATTTGCATCCATATTTCACCCCTCGAGTTCCGTGACGAAGGTCGCCGAGGACGGCAAATTGGGCGTGACGCCGATTGCGTCCTGGCTGGCAGTGGTCCGCAACACGAAGGCTCCGAAGCAACAGGGCTTCGAGCGCGAAGATCAGATCCTATCCATAGACGTTGAAAGCGAGCTCGCGCTTCTGAAAGTCAAATTGCGCATTCCGCCGCGCTCCTTCACAGACCTGCTGTCATGCTTGAAGGTGAACGGGACCTGGAAAATAGTTCAGAAAGTGATGACGTCGAAAGTCTGACGGTTTCGTTACGTCAGGCAGCGTCCATGAGGCAGGGGCGGCCATGGGCGCGGTTCGCTCGACACATTCTCAACCGGACTCTCAGACCTCCACCCCCTCATGCCGCAACAGCCAGCGCTTGCGCTCGAGCCCGCCGCCATATTTCACCAGCGAGCCGTCCGCGCCGATCAAGCGGTGGCAGGGCAGCACCACGCTGATCGGATTGGAGCCGTTGGCATGACCGACGGCACGAATGGCTTTTGGCAAGTCGATCTTTGCGGCCAGCGCGCCGTAGCTCATCGTGATGCCGGCGGGGATGTGAGCCAGCGCGTTCCAGACCTTCTGCTGGAACGGCGTGCCGGCGATACGCCATGCGATGGCCGAGAGCTGACCGAGATCGCCTTCGAAGTAACCCGACAGCGCCGTCCGCATGGATGCAGGCGCAGGCCGGTCACTGAGATCGACCGCACCGTAGTGCAAGCGCAAGAGCTCGCGCATGCGATGCTCATAGTCTTCCCAGTCCAGTGCGCGTAGCGCCCCCTCGGCATCGGTGACGAGCAAAGCAATCCCGATCGGCGTCGTCAGGCGATCGAGGCCGAAGCTTGCAGACGGTTTGGTTGATCGCCCGGGCATGGTGGCACCATTGCATCGAAACATGCCATCGCACTTGCCATGCCGGCCGTGCTATCGTCCACCCGAAAGCTGACGCTGGGGGAGCTCAACTTGATCCTGATCGCCAATATCCTGGTGGCGCTGGTCGCCGCACTGCACGTCTTTTTCCTGATCCTGGAGATGTTCCTCTGGGACAAGCCGCAGGGCCTGAAGGTGTTTCGCAACACGCCGGAGAAGGCCGAGATCACGAAGGTGCTGGCCGCCAATCAGGGCCTCTATAACGGCTTCCTCTCCGCGGGCCTGATCTGGGGGCTCGTCCACGGCAACCCGGCCTTCGCATTCCAGATCAAGGCGTTCTTCCTGCTTTGTGTGATCGTGGCCGGCGCCTATGGCGCCGCGACCGTCAGCAGCCGAATCCTGATGGTGCAGGCGCTGCCGGCGGCGCTCGCGCTGGTCGCGTTGTTCCTGGCCTGAGACGCCCGACCTAGGACTCCCTGGCCTGAGACGCTACGGCGCAGCGCCGCGATCCTTGCGCGGCGGCGAAGCTTCCTCCACAATCTTCGGCAGCGATGGCAACCGTTGCAATCAACGGGAAAAGACCATCGGCCGAAAATTCCGTCAGGAGGAACAACCAACATGACCAATCGCAGAGCCTTCTTAGCTGCCACGACAGCGCTCGCCTTCGCGTTCTCCGCGAACCAAGCCTTCGTAAGCCAAGCCTTCGCCCAGAAGAAATACGACACCGGGGCGACCGACACCGAGATCAAGATCGGCCAGACCGTGCCGTTCTCCGGCGCCTACTCCGTCTACGCCAATATCGGCAAGACCCAGGCCGCCTACTTCAAGATGATCAACGATCAGGGCGGCATCAACGGCCGCAAGATCAATCTGATCCAGTATGACGACGCCTATTCGCCGCCGAAGACGGTGGAGCAGGTGCGCAAGCTCGTCGAGGGCGACGAGGTGCTGTTCACCTTCCAGCTCATCGGCACCGCGGCCAATGCCGCCGTGCAAAAATATCTCAACGGCAAGAAGGTGCCGCAGTTGCTGGCCTCGACCGGCGCGGCCCGCTTCAACGATCCGCAGAATTATCCCTGGACCATCGCCTACAATCCCAACTACGTGTCCGAGGGACGCATCTACGCCAAATACATTCTCAAGGAGCATCCGAACGCCAAGATCGGCGTGCTCTACCAGAACGACGACATGGGCCGCGACTATCTCGCGGGCCTCAAGAGCGGCCTCGGCGACAAGGCTGCCAAGATGATCGTCGGCGAGGTCTCCTACGAGGTCACCGACCCGACGGTCGATTCCCAGGTGGTCAAGCTGAAGTCGATGGGCGTCGACGTGTTCTTCGATGCCTCGACGCCGAAATTCGCGGCCCAGGCGATCAAGAAGCTCGCCGACCTCGGCTGGACGCCGGTGCACATCCTCGACATCAATGCGAGCCCGATCTCGGCGACGCTGAAGCCGGCCGGCCTCGACATCTCCAAGGGCATCATCTCGACCCAATATGGCAAGGAGCCCAGCGATCCCCAGTGGAAGGACGATCCCGGCGTGAAGGCCTTCTTCGCCTTCATGGACAAGTATTTCCCGGAAGGCGACAAGCTCAACACCGTCAACACCTACGCCTATTCGGTGGCGGAGCTGCTGGTGCAGGTCCTGAAGCAATGCGGCGACGACCTGACGCGTGAAAACATCATGAAGCAGGTCGCCAACATCAAGGACTTCACGCCGAGCTTCGCGCTGCCCGGCATCAAGATCAACACTGGCCCGAACGACTTCCGCGTCAACAAGCAGATGCAGATGATGAAGTTCAACGGCGAACGCTGGGAGCTGTTCGGACCGATCATCGAGGACACGGGACCGTCGGGCTAGTTCCGATCTCGTTGGGTGGGTTACGCCTGGCGGACTGCGCTTCGCGCAGCCCGCAAGGCTAACCCACCCTACGAACGCCCACCTTGCGTCGCAACAATCGTTCCTCCACACTCGCCCTCAGCGATGGCATCGGACGCACCGTGCGGCCGGCAGATCATCGGCAAAAACAGACTGAGGGAATTGCGAATGAGGAATGGAAAGCTGCATCTGGCCACGGCGCTTGCTCTGGCGCTGTCGATTTCAGCGGCCAATGCCCAGAAGAAATATGATCCGGGCGCCAGCGACACCGAGATCAAGGTCGGACAGACTGTGCCGTTCTCGGGGCCGGCATCGGCCTATGCCACGATCGGCAAGACGCAGGCCGCCTATTTCAAGATGATCAACGACCAGGGCGGCATCAACGGCCGCAAGATCAACCTGATTCAATATGACGACGCCTATTCGCCGCCAAAGGCGGTGGAGCAGGTGCGCAAGCTCGTCGAGAGCGACGAGGTGCTGCTGACCTTCCAGATCGTCGGCACGCCGTCGAACGCAGCCGTGCAGAAATATCTCAACTCCAAGAAGGTGCCGCAGCTGTTCGCCGCCACCGGCGCCTCGAAGTTCACCGATCCGAAGAACTTCCCGTGGACCATGGGCTACAACCCGAACTATTTCGTCGAGGGCCGCATCTACGGCCAGTACGTCCTGAAGGAGCATCCGAACGCTAAGATCGGCGTGCTTTATCAGAACGACGATCTCGGCAAGGACTATCTGAACGGCATCAAGGCCGGCCTTGGCGACAAGGCAGGCAAGATGATCGTGACGGAAGCGTCCTACGAGGTATCCGATCCGACCATCGACTCGCAGATTCTCAAGATCAAGGATGCCGGCGCCGATCTGTTCTTCAGCGCGACCACGCCGAAGCAGGCCGCGCAGGCGATCAAGAAGATCGCGGAGATGGGCTGGCATCCGGTGCAGATCGTCGACATCAACGCCACCTCGGTCGGCGCGGTGATGAAGCCGGCGGGCCTCGAGGCGTCCAAGGGCGTGATCAGCGTCAACTACGGCAAGGATCCGCTCGATCCGGCCTGGAAGGACGATGCCGGCATGAAGAAATATTTCGACTTCATGGCGAAGTACTATCCTGACGGCGACAAGGATTCGAGCTTCAACACCTATGGCTACGGCACCGCCCAGCTGCTGGTGCACGTGCTGAAGCAGTGCGGCGACAACCTGACGCGCGAGAACGTCATGAAGCAGGCCGCGTCGCTGAAGGACTTCATCGGCGACATCGCGCTGCCCGGCATCAAGGCCAACACCTCGGCGACCGACTACCGCGTCAACAAGCAGCTTCAGATGATGAAGTTCAACGGCGAGCGCTGGGAGCTGTTCGGCCCGATCCTGGAGGATGCGGGTCCGGCGGGTTAGCTGCACACGCAACTTCGTAGGGTGGGCAAAGGCGCGCGAGCGCCGTGCCCACCATCTCTCCACAATCGCGACGAAAGTCGTGGGCACGCCCCGGGATGCGCATTCGCGCACCCCGGTGCTTTACCCACCCACGGACTAGGAAGGTATCTCTCCAAAATTCTTCCCGATCGGCAGCACGGCGTGCCGGATCAGCCGCGAGTCCTCCACAGCAGCCTGGCGATGCTTGACCGCCTCGCGGTAGACGGGATCGCGGATCATCTCGACGAAGGCTCCGACATCAGGATATTCGGCGATGAAGCAATGGTCCCAGCGCTCGTCCTGCGGACCGATCAGCATCAGCTCGAACTTGCCCTGCCAGACGATGCGGCCGCCGAGGCGCTCGAACACCGGGCCGCTCTCGCGGCCATAGGCCGCGTAGGCTTCGGCGCCGCTTGCCTTGCGGCCGTCCGGATAGGCCGCCTCCTTGCGCAGGCGCACCAGATTGAGCATGTGGATCGGCCCGGGACGGTCGTTCTCCCGGAATTGCGCAAAAATCTCCTTGGTCGGATCGATATGGCCCATGTGTGTTTCCTCTGCGTGTTTCCTCGTGTTTTGTGCCGGCGATCCTAGCTCCGTCGTCCAATCAGCGGAACTGCGGCGGGCGAATGCCGCACCTCCTAATCGCGCGTTAAGGTCTGGGTAACCGGGCCTTAAACAGCGACCGCTAGCGTGCGGCGGGGCGGGCTGACCGGGCGTTTTTGCGTATGGCGTGGGGAAAGAAAAAGGGTGGGCGGAAGGAGCCGCTGTTCGGCTTGCCCGCGGCGCTCGCCGATCTGCGCCTGACCGCGGCGGATCGCATCCCCGGCGGCGACGACAAGCCGAAGAAATCAACGAAATCATCTGCCAAGCGCAAGAGCGAGGATTCCGGTGACGAGCCGCCGCGCGAGCGGAAAGCGCAAGCCAGCCGCAGCGGTGCCAAGCGCCGGTCGAAGTCACGTATTGGCGCCAGCATCGGCCGCCTGGTCTATTGGGGCGCGGTGCTCGGCCTGTGGGGCGCGATCGCCGTGATCGGCGTCGTGATCTATGTCGGCGCCCATCTGCCGCCGATCCAGTCGCTGGAGATCCCCAAGCGCCCGCCGACGATCCAGATCGTCGGCATCGACGGCAGCATGCTGGCGCAACGCGGCGAGATGGCAGGCGCCAATGTCTCGCTGAAGGATTTGCCGCCGTATCTGCCGAAGGCCTTCATCGCCATCGAGGACCGCCGCTTCTATTCGCATTTCGGCATCGACCCGATCGGCATCCTGCGCGCCCTCGTCACCAACGTCATGCATCGCGGCGTCTCGCAGGGCGGCTCGACGTTGACGCAGCAGCTCGCCAAGAACCTGTTCCTGACCCAGGAGCGCACCATGCAGCGCAAGCTGCAGGAGGTGGAGCTCGCGATCTGGCTGGAGCGCAAGCACTCCAAGAACGAGATCCTGGAGCTCTATCTCAACCGCGTCTATTTCGGCTCGGGCGCCTATGGCGTCGAAGCTGCCGCGCAGAAATATTTCGGCAAGTCGGCGAAGAACGTCACGGTCGCCGAGGCCGCGATGCTGGCCGGTCTCGTCAAATCGCCCTCGCGCCTTGCGCCGAACCGCAACCCCGAAGGCGCCGAGGCGCGCGCGCAAATCGTGCTTGCGGCGATGGCGGACGCGAAGTTCATCACGGATGCGCAGGCGCAGGCCTCGATCGGCCATCCCTCCTACAATGTGAAGCCGGTCGGCGCCGGCACGGTCAATTACGTTGCCGACTGGATCGGCGAGGTGCTGGACGATCTGGTCGGCCAGATCGACGAGAGCATCAAGGTCGAGACCACGATCGATCCGAAGCTGCAGAGCGTGGCGGAAGCCGCTATCATCGACGAGCTCGCGGCCAAGAGCGTGAAGTTCAATGTCAGCCAGGGTGCGCTGGTGGCCATGACGCCCGATGGCGCGGTGCGCGCCATGGTGGGCGGGCGGAACTATTCCGAGAGCCAGTACAACCGCGCGGTGACGGCGAAACGCCAGCCGGGCTCCTCGTTCAAGCCGTTCGTCTATCTGACCGCGCTCGAGCAGGGCCTGACGCCTGATACGATGCGCCAGGACGCTCCGATCGAGGTCAAGGGCTGGCGACCCGAGAACTACACCCATGAATATTTCGGCGCGGTGACGCTGACGCAGGCGCTGGCGATGTCGCTCAACACCGTCGCTATTCGCCTCGGCCTCGAGGTCGGGCCGAAGAACGTGGTGCGTACCGCGCACCGGCTCGGCATCTCCTCCAAGCTCGAGCCCAACGCCTCAATCGCGCTCGGCACCTCCGAAGTCTCGGTGGTCGAGCTGGTCGGCGCCTACGCCCCCTTTGCCAATGGCGGTCTCGCGGTGGCGCCGCATGTCGTCACGCGGATCAAGACGCTGGGCGGCAAGCTGCTCTACATGCGCCAGCCTGAGGAGCGCAATCAGGTCATCGACCCCCGCTATGTCGGCATGATGAACGCGATGATGCGGGAGACGCTGATATCAGGCACCGCCAAGAAGGCCGAGATCCCCGGCTGGCCCGCGGCCGGCAAGACCGGCACCAGCCAGGATTACCGCGACGCCTGGTTCATCGGCTACACCGCGAGCCTCGTCACCGGCGTCTGGCTCGGCAATGACGACAACTCGCCGACCAAGAAGGCGACCGGCGGCGGCCTGCCGGTGGAAGTGTGGTCGCGCTTCATGAAGGCGGCGCATGAGGGTGTGCCGGTGGCAGCATTGCCGAGCACACAAGGTGGCTGGGGCCTGTCGAACCTCGCGCAGGCGGCTTCGCAGGTATCGGCGCCGACGGTGGCAGCGCCCGGGCCGGCACCCGCAAGCAATGGCGGCTATCGCCCACCGCCGACACGCGCCAATGCGCGGCCGGAAGCGGCGGCGGGGCTCGACGGCTGGCTGATGGACCGGCTGTTCGGCGGAAACCGATAGGCTCGGGCTGAGGTCTCCATGACCTCAAAACAAAAACTGCGAAAACAACCCCATGCACAGTAGCCGAAGATAACGAAATCAACGGCTTGCGGAGGCAGCCCAGACGGCTGAAGCACGCGCCTGGAAATCAGCGGCATCGCTTCGGCAAGTCCTGCCTAACATCGAGATTCATAACGACTGCCGCGGCGTACTGGGTCGCCCGGTCCCGTCTCCGCAAGGCTACGCCGGGCCCACAGTGGTGCTCGGCCGGCGAAGCATTAGCGAAGACGGCAAGCCGGGCGACGACAGCGTTTGCCTGGCTAGCTGGGAGGATTAATCCTCGACCCCGTACCGGTGCAGATCGTTGCCGTGGGTATCGAGCCACTTCTTGGCGCGCTCCATCGAGGGGCAGACTTTTCCGCACACGCGCCAGAACCGGGCCGAGTGGTTCATCTCGACGAGATGGGCGACCTCGTGCGCGGCGAGGTAGTCGAGCACGAAGGGCGGTGCGAGGATCAGGCGCCAGGAGAAGGACAGCGAGCCGGCCGAGGTGCAGGAACCCCAGCGGCTGGACTGATCGCGGATCGAGAGGCGCTTGACCCTGACGCCGAGCTCGACGGCGTAAGCCTCCGCCGAACGCTGCAGGTCGCGGCGCGCCTCGCGCTTGAGGAAGTCGCTGACGCGGCGATCGACATGCTCGAGCCCGCCGGCGACGCAGAGAATGCGTTCGCCGCTATCGCGCGTCTCGGTCCACACCGTGCCGCGCGTGCCGGCGCGATGAACGATGCGATGCGATGTGCCGCGGAGCGGTATCACCGTGCCTGGCTGGAACGGCGCGGCCTTCGGCAAGCGACCGAGGCGCGCCGCGATCCACGCACCGTGGCGCTGCGCGAAGTCTTTTGCTTCGGCCAGCGTGCCGCGCGGCGGCATGGTGAGGATGGCTTCGCGATCGCTGGGGTGAATTCTCAGCGTGTAGCGGCGCGCCCGGCGATGCCGGCGCAATCGGATGGCAAAAAACTGCGATCCGTGGGTGATAACGAGGGTCTTCGGTTCGTGGGGCCGCCGATAGAGGAGAGCGCGAGTGGCCATGTCTGTCAGTCCGGGGGGCAGGAGGGCGCCCGGATTCTGCCATAACCGCCGCCAGGGAAAGCGCTCGGCGCAAAAACAAATCATTTGCCCAATATACAGCGGTCTGACGTCCGGGAGACCCTACAGACTGGGGTTGGAACCGGCTTTTTTCGCCCCCGCTGGACGCATGCGGCACCCCCAAGAGGTGAGGGATGACTCACTCCTATAAAGCTACCTAAATACCGCGAATCTGGAGGGAACCAGGCCCCGCCGGAGCCTCCGGCGGGGCCTGAATTTTCGACGGGAAAGCCGAAAACGAAGGTTATTCGGCCGCGAGAGCCTGCAATGAGCTCGGATTCGCAGCTGAGACCATGAAGTCATGGATTCGCGGAACGATTTCCGACTTGAAGCGCGAGCCGTTGAACACGCCGTAATGTCCAACGCCCTTCTGGACGTAATGAACGCGGCGATGATCGGGGATCGAGCTGCACAATGCGTGCGTTGCTTCAGTCTGACCGAGACCCGAGATGTCGTCGTTCTCGCCTTCGACCGTCATCAACGCCACGCGCGTGACCTTGGAGGGATCCACGCGTGTTCCGCGATGGGTCATCTCGCCCTTCGGCAGCGAGTGCTTCACGAACACGGTGTCGACCGTCTGCAGGTAATACTCGGCGGAGAGGTCCATCACCGCGAGATATTCGTCATAGAACTCGCGATGCTTGTCGACGAGGTCGCCGTCGCCCTTCACCAGATGGGCAAAGAGCTGCTTATGAGCGTCCATGTGGCGGTCGAGATTCATGCTGATGAAGCCGTTGAGCTGCAGGAATCCCGGATAGACGTCGCGCATCATGCCGGGATGCGGGAACGGCACCTTGGTGATGACGTGGTTGCGGAACCAGTCGATGCCGCGCTCCTGGGCGAGATTGTTCACCGCCGTCGGATTGCGACGGGTGTCGATCGGGCCGCCCATCAGCGTCATCGAGGTCGGCACGAAGGGATCGCGCCGCGCTTCCATGATCGAGACGGCGGCGACCACCGGCACGGAGGGCTGGCACACCGCCATCACATGGGTGTTGCCGCCGAGGACGTGCAGCATCTCGATGACGTAGTCGATGTAATCGTCGAGATCGAAGCGGCCATCGCTGAGCGGCACCATGCGGGCATCGGCCCAATCGGTGATGTAGACCTCATGTGCGGGCAGGAAGGCCTCGACCGTGCCGCGGAGCAGCGTCGCATAATGCCCGGACATCGGCGCCACGATCAGCACGCGCGGCTGCGGGCTGCGCAGCGGACGAGCGAACTTGCGATCGAAGTAGAGCAGCCGGCAGAACGGCTTTTCCCAGACCGAGCGGACCTCGACGGGGACGCGGATGCCGTTGACCTCGGTGTCGTCGAGGCCCCATTCCGGCTTGCCGTAGCGGCGCGTGGTGCGCTCAAACAATTCGCAGGCGGCGGCAACCGACTTGCCGACCTCGGTGCGCGCCCAGGGATTGAGAGGATTCTGGAACAGCAGCTTGGTCGCGTCAGTGACCGCACGTGCCGGATTGAGAGAGGCGTGCGCCATCTCGTACATCCAGTACATCGGCGTCGTCAGGACCGGACTGCCTTCTGCAGCCAGGGGCGGTGCGCCGCCGAACTCACCAATAGGCATCGCTATATCCCTCTTCGCATCGCAGCATACTGCCGAATGCGCAATATTGCGTCAATGCATGGTTCCGTACATCTACGGAGCCGAAGCGGCTAAACCAGCCTGAATCCACGGGAAAGTGACGTTATTCACCGCCCGACAGCAGCGAGCCGTGCCGTTTGGCGCTGCGCAAAAGGGCAAGGAATGATGCAAAAGATGCAACCAGAAGGACGGCGTTGATGGCCAGCGCCTCCAGCATCAGGTCGGCGCGGAAGGTGTTTTCGATCAGCAGCGCGCGCATCCCCTCGAAGGCATAGGTCGGCGGCAACGACCAAGCGACGTATTGCAGCCAGACCGGCAACACGCTGACGGGATAGTAGACGCAGGCAAGCGGCAGGATCGCGAACATCAGGGTCCAGACGATGCTCTCGGCGCCGAGCCCGTTTCGCAGCACGAGACCCGACACGAAGATGCCGACCGACCAGCTCGTGAAGATCAGATTGCAGAAGAATGCGATCAGCGGCAGGCCCAGGGCATAGACATTGAAATGAAACATGAACAGCGCGAGCAAGGTCATCGGAATGATCCCGATCGCAAGCCGGATCAGGCTCATGACCATCAGCGACAGCAGAAACTCGATCGGCCTCAAGGGGCTCATCATGAGGTTGCCGATGTTGCGCGCCCACATCTCCTCCAGGAACGAGATGGAGAAGCCGAGCTGCCCGCGGAACAGGATGTCCCAGAGGATGACGGCGCCGATCAGCGTGCCGCCGGCGCGCGCGAAGAAATTGGAATTCTCGGCGATGTAATACTGGATGAAGCCCCAGGTGATGACCTGCAGCGCCGGCCAGTACAGCAGTTCGAGCAGCCGCGGCCAGGACGACAGCAGGAGGTACCAGTAGCGCAGGATCATCGCACCAATGCGATGCGGGGAGATGCCGCGGTGGATGGTGATGTCGGTCATGGCCGCACCGCGTAGCTGTCATCCCGGGGCGCGACATAGTCGCGAGCTATGATGCGCAATAGCGCATCTGAGGATCCATAACCACAGGATTGGATTTGGCGCAGACTCGGAGTTACCAGCCTCGCCCTACACCCGCCGCCTGTGGTTATGGATTCCGGGCTCGCGCTCCGCGCGCCCCGGAATGACGGTAATCTATACAGGGTGCGATCGAGACGAGAGAGCCTCCTCACCTTGCCGCCTCCTTCGCACCGTTCACCCGGCCGCGCGCGACGTCCAGAAACACCTCCTCCAGCGTGGTGCGATTGTAGCGCGCCATGATCGCCTCCGGCGTGTCGTCGTCCTCGATGCGACCGCGCTTCATGATGATGACACGGTCGCAGAGCCGCTCGACCTCGAGCATGTTGTGCGAGGCCAGGAGGATGGTGGCGTTGTTGTCCTTGCGATAACGCTCCAGATGCGCCCGCACCCAGTCGGCGGTATCCGGATCGAGCGAGGCGGTCGGCTCGTCCAGCAGCAGCAGCTCGGGCCGGTTGATCAGCGCTTTGGCGAGCGCGACCCGGGTCTTCTGCCCGGCCGACAGCTTGCCGTTGGCGCGGTCGATGAATTCGGTGAGATCGAGATCATCCGCGAGTTCGGCGACGCGGCCGGCGAGGTTCTTCACCGCATAGAGCTTGCCGAACACGGTGAGATTCTGCCGCACCGTGAGCCGCATCGGCATGTCGACATAGGGGCTCTCGAAATTCATCCGCCCCAGTACGGAAGCGCTCTCCTCGGGCATCCTGTGACCGAGCACCTGCACGCGGCCGGAGGTCGGCAGCACCAGGCCCATGATCATCGCGATGGTCGTGGTCTTGCCGGCGCCGTTGCCGCCCAGAAGTCCGGTGATGGTGCCGCGCGGCAGCGAAAAGGAGATGTCGTCGACCGCGCGGGTCTGCTTGTAGATTTTGACGAGGTGTTCGACCGCGATCGCCGCGGACGAGCTGCGCTCCGCGACAGTCGGCCGACTTGAAGCCTTGTCATTCTCGGTCATGCTGGTCGTTCTTCTGCTATTGCAGCGGATAGCGCAAGGCTTGTAATCCGGTGGTTCCGCGAGCCCAGCGTTTGTGATCTGGAAGGCACCCCCATTGGCCGATATGACTGAAATTGCTGCTTCCGACTTTCGCCACGCGCAGCGGCATATCCGCCTGGACACGATCCTGCGGCTGCGCTGGCTGGCGGTGCTGGGCCAGCTCGCGGCGATCTTCATCGTGGCGCAGGGGTTGGAATTCAACGTCGAGATCGTCCCCTGCGTCAGCATCATCGCCTTGTCGGCAGCACTGAATCTGGCGCTCCAGACCGCGGCCAATCCAATGCAGCGGCTGGAGCCGATGCAGGCGGCCGGACTGCTCGCGCTGAACATCGTGGAACTGGCCGGTCTGTTGTACTTCACCGGCGGACTGCAGAACCCGTTCTCGTTCCTGTTCTTGGCGCCGGTGCTGATCTCGGCCACGGCGCTGCCGGCGCGCTTCACGTTCGGCCTCGGCGTGCTTGCGGTAGCCTGCGCCTCGGTGCTGTTCTTCTTCCATTTGCCGCTGCCGTGGGATTCCGATGATCCCCTAGTGCTGCCGCCGATCTATCTCGTCGGCGTCTGGCTCTCGATCGTGCTCGCGATCGGCGTCACCAGCCTCTACTCGTTCCAGGTGACCGAGGAGGCGCGCAAACTTGCGGACGCGCTGGCGGCGACCGAGCTGGTGCTGACGCGCGAGCAGCATCTGACTCAGCTCGACGGGCTCGCCGCTGCGGCCGCGCACGAGCTCGGCACGCCGCTCGCGACGATCTTCCTGATCTCGCGCGAGCTGGAAAAGACGGTGAAGGACGCCAACTTTGCCGCCGACCTGAAGACGCTGCGCGAGCAGACCCAGCGCTGCCGCGACATATTGAGCAAGATCACCCAGCTCTCCTCGACCGGCGCGCCGTTCGATCGCATGAAGCTGTCGGAACTGATCGAGGAGGTGGTGGCCCCGCACCGCGATTTCGGCGTCGAGATCAAGGTGCGGATCGCGGTCGCCGCCGTGTCCGAGCCGGTCGGCTCGCGCAATCCGGCGATCCTCTACGGCGTCGGCAACATCGTCGAGAACGCGGTCGATTTCGCCCATACCACCGTCGAGGTGAACGCGTGGTGGAACAAGGACACGATCGAGCTTCTGATCTCCGACGACGGCCCCGGCATTCCGCCCGATATCCTGAACCGGATCGGCGAGCCCTATCTGTCGCGGCGGCGAAATACGGATGACGGCGGCGGTGAGCAACGCGGTCTCGGATTGGGCGTGTTCATCGCGCGCACCTTGCTGGAACGCACCGGCGCCAAGGTCTTGTTTACCAACCGGATCTTTCCGGAACACGGCGCGGTGGTGCAGATCACATGGCCGCGACAGCGTTTTGAGGCTATCGAGAGCCTCGAAGAAACAATAGGATAGGCCGCGACCTTGCGTCGCACAACAGGGCCGATCGACTATCGGCGGCCTTGGCACCGCCCGATTGCGAGGCCATATGTGGTCGCGTTGGAGAGAGGACAAAACCTTGAACGCCATCGCCGAACTGAACGAACAGACTGACCGCTCGCTGCTCATCGTGGAGGACGACAAGCCGTTCCTGGAGCGGTTGTCGCGCGCCATGGAAACGCGCGGCTTTGCGGTGACGTCATGCGACACCGTCTCGGATGGTCTTGCGCAGATCGGCAAGGCAGCGCCGGCATTCGCCGTGGTCGACCTGCGGCTCGGCGACGGCAACGGCCTCGACGTGGTTTCGGCGCTGAAGAAGAAGCGCCCGGATGCGCGCGCGATCGTGCTGACCGGCTATGGCAACATCGCCACCGCCGTCACCGCGGTGAAGATGGGCGCGATCGATTATCTCTCCAAGCCGGCGGATGCCGACGACGTCGTCGCGGCGCTGCTGTCGACCAGCGCGGAGAAATCCGAGCTGCCGACCAACCCGATGTCGGCCGACCGCGTGCGCTGGGAGCACATCCAGCGCATCTACGAGATGTGCAACCGCAACGTCTCGGAGACGGCGCGGCGGCTCAACATGCACCGCAGGACGTTGCAGCGCATTTTGGCCAAGCGCGCGCCGAGGTAGCGGTCTCGTAGGGTGGGCAAAGGCGCGAAGCGCCGTGCCCACCATCTCTGCATCGAACTTGATTGGCTTGAATGGTGGGCACGCTGCGCTTTGCCCACCCTACGGCACCTATGCTCCGGCGCCGCTACTCCCAAAATTCCGCGTGGCCCTGCGGATCAACCAGGCGATTGATCCGAAGCGCCGCCGCCATTCCAAACCGCACCGTCATCTGCTTGCGCGTGGCGGCAGCGAGCTTGTGCTCGGGCGCTTCGCAATGCAGGTGCGCGCCATAGGCATCCGCGATGATCAGGCCAGTGCCTTCCGGAAAGATCTCGCACGGCAGGTCCTGCGTGAAGGCGAAGAACAGCCGGTCGCAATGGGCGCGGTACTCGTGCCATTTCTGATCGGCGCGCAGATCCTCCACCGACGATTTGATCTCGACGATCCAGATCTCGCCACGCTCGTTCAGCGCCACCAGATCGGCGCGCCGGCCCGAGGGCAGCGGCAATTCGCTGATGCAGGTAAAGCCGAGCGAACGCAGCAGCCGCGCGGTGCCGCGCGCGACCGCGAGCGCTGTTTCCGATTGGCGGCGATCCGGCGGCGGCACGAGGGCGATGTTGCGGGCGGGGCTGTCCATGGGGGGAGGATAACCGATTCCGGTGTGCCCGCACACTGCTCGATGGAGGCTAAGCGCAGCCTCGATCTCCGCCGTCGTCCCCGCGAAAGCGGGGACCCATAACCACAGGGAGTCGTTGTAGGGCTGAAAGGTAACTCCGAATCTTCGTCAAATTCCTCCCTGTGGTTATGGGTCCCTGTGTCTTGGAAGTCTGTCAGGATGGGGTTGGGCGGGAAGCCGTTGGGTCCTTGGCGCTTGACGCCGTGAGCCGGCTCGGTCTCCCGCCCGTTCCATTACCAACCTGAACAGTTGCACGAGGCTGCGCCAACAGACCTCGCATCACAGGGACAGGCACCGTGATCATACCCGCTCGTTGCGTCGGAATCGACGTCTCCAAACAACACCTCGATATCTTCGATGACGGTTTAGGCGTGCCGGAGCGCATCGCCAACGCGCCGCAGGCCATCACACAGATCGCGGCGCGTTGGCGATGCAACGTGCTGGTCGTCTTCGAGGCCACGGGTGTCTATGACCTCGAGCTTCGCGAGG
>NZ_FMAI01000084.1 GCF_900094605.1 Bradyrhizobium shewense
ACAGACTTGGCTGGCAATTGCCGTAACCACGGCCCTTCTCCTGCCGTCCTCAACTTCAAAAGCCGATAACGCAACAGGCCCACAAGGGGAGAGGGTGAGAAGCAATTCACCGCGCCGCGGCAACCTTCAAGGATGGCGGCATCAATCCGCCCATGGGGCGGCCGGAGCGTGCAGGGTTGAGCTGGTAGAGACCGCGGCGCTCGGTAATCGGACGGAACGCGTCGGTGATGCCGACGACGGATTCGGCAGCGCCGAGCAGCAGCGTGCCGTCGGCCTCCAGGCCCTTCGCCATCCGCTCGAAGATCACCGCCTTGGTGTCCTGGTCGAAATAGATCAGCACGTTGCGGCAGAAGATCACGTCGAACGTGCCGAGATGGGAGAAATCCTGCAGCAGATTGAGCTGGCGGAACTGCACCATCGCGCGAATGTCGGCATTGAGCTGCCAGACCTCGCCGGATTGCGTGAAGTACTTCATCAGGTGCTGGATCGGCAGGCCGCGCTGCACCTCGAACTGGCTGTAGATTCCAGCCTTGGATTTCTCCAGCACCTCCAGCGACAGATCGGTGGCGACGATCTCGATGCGCCAGCCGGCCAACGCTGCGCCCATCTCCTTCACGCACATCGCGATCGAATAGGGCTCCTGCCCCGTCGACGACGCCGCCGACCAGATGCGCAAGCTCTTGCGCGCCGCCCGCGCCTTGATCAGGCCCGGCAGGATGGTCTCGCGTAGATGATCGAACGGGATCTTGTCGCGGTAGAAGAAGGTCTCGTTGGTGGTCATCGCTTCGACCACGTCGGTGGCAAGCCGGCCGTCGCCGTTCCTGATCTTCAGCACGAGATCGGGAATGCCTGATAGACTCGCCTTGCGCGCCAGCGGCAAGAGCCGGCTCTCGACCAGATATTGCTTGTCGGGGGACAGATCGAGGCCGGAGCGCTCTTTCAGGAACTTGCGCAGATAATCGTAGTCGGTCGGCGTCACGCGCGATCTCCCGCGAACAGGCGGTTGACCTTGGCGCCGATCTGGTTGAGCGGCAGGATCGCCGCGCAGATGCCGGCATTGGCCGCCGCGCCCGGCATGCCCCAGACCACGCTGGAGGCTTCGTCCTGCGCGATGACGCTGCCGCCGGCGGCAACGATGTCCTTGCCGCCGCGCATGCCGTCCGAGCCCATGCCGGTCAGGATCACGGAGAGGATGCTGCCGTGCCAGATGTCGATGGCGGAGGTGAAGAGCGGATCGACCGCGGGCTTGCAGAAATTGACGGCGGGGCCGTCGTCGAGCGCGATCACGGTGTCCGCGCCGCTGCGCGCCACGCGCATGTGCTTGCCGCCGGGCGCCAGATAGATCCGTCCCGGCTTCACCGGCTCGCCGTCGACCGCCTCGGCTGCCGGCTTACGGCTCGAACGCGCCAGATGCTCGGCAAGGATGGTGGTGAAGGTCGGCGGCATGTGCTGGGTGATCAGCACCGGGAAGCGGTCGATCACCGGGCCGAGCTCGGTGACGAGCGCCATCAGCGCCTGCGGACCGCCGGTCGAGGAGCCGATCAGCAGCACCTTGGGCGCCTGATTGGAGAACGGGCGCATGGTGAGCGCCCCGGACGACGCAGCAGGCACCGCCGGAGCGGGCACTGTGGGCCGCGCAACAGGACTACGCGGGGCCGGAGCCGGGCTCGCTGGCGCCAGCGGCGGGCTTGCGACCGCGGCCTTGCGACGCAGCCGCGCACCGAGATGGCGGATCTTCTGGATCAGGTCGTGATGAAAGATGTCCGCGGCCGACGCCTCGCGCGTCGATTCCGGCTTCGGAATGTAATCGGCGGCGCCGAGCGACAGCGCCTTGAAGCTGATCTCCGCGTTGCGGCGGGTCAGCGTCGAGGCCATGATGATGACGAGATCGCGCTTCTTCGCCAGCAGCTGCGGCAGCGCCGAGATGCCGTCGAGCTCGGGCATCTCGATGTCGAGCACTGCAACGTCAGGATTGATGCGTTCGATCTGGTTGACCGCTTCGAGCCCGGTGCGCAGCGAGGCAGCGACCTCCATGTCGTGCTCGGCACCGATCCAGCGCGAGATCAGACCGCGGATGACGACGGAGTCGTCGACGATCATCACCCGCAGCGGCCCCGCTTCGCGCGAGCCCGTCGTAGCCGAATTACCTGCGAACGCAACACTCATTACTCACCAACTCAGACTGAAAGGGTACAGTTGAAAACAAGCGCCGAAGAATCCCTTCGGCCTCCGGCCGATCGCTCAGATAAGGCCGACTTCCTGGAATTTCGCCGTCACGATGTCCTTGTCGAACGGCTTCATGATGTACTCGTTGGCACCGGCATGCAGCGCGCGCGCGATATGCGCGACGTCGTTCTCGGTGGTGCAGAACACCACCTTGGGCTGGTCGCCGCCGGGCATGCGCCTGAGATGGCCGAGGAACTCGTAGCCGTCCATCACGGGCATGTTCCAGTCGAGCAGCACCGCATCGGGCAAGCCGCGCTTGCAGGCCTCCAGCGCCTTCTCACCGTCCTCGGCTTCGAGGATCTGGAAGTCGAGGCCCTCCAGGATCCGGCGCGCAACCTTGCGGATGACGCTGGAATCATCAACAACGAGACAAGTTCGCATGTGAACCTCTGCTTCCTCCCCCTTTGCGGGGGGTACTTCCAATTACTGGCACGTCGGCGGCGAGCCGCCGTATCAGGCCGCCATCATTTCCGGCGCGAGCTCGAGGACGCGATCGACGTCGAGGACGACCATGAGCTGGCCGTCGAGGCGATGGACGCCGCCGGCGAGCTTGGCCATGCGAGGATCGAGGTTGACGGGATTTTCTTCCATGCCGTCCTCGGACAGGCGCAGCACCTCGCCGATCTGGTCGATCAGGAGGCCATAGGATTCACCGCGCAAATCGACGCCGACCGCCATCGGCACCTTGCCGTCCTCGGGCTGCGGCAGACCGAGACGGGCGCGCATGTCGAC
>NZ_FMAI01000019.1 GCF_900094605.1 Bradyrhizobium shewense
GATGAGGTCGCGGTCGGTCCCCTCCGGCTCGGCTTCGGTGGCTTCGAGGCCTGCGAGGATTTCCTTGATGCGGTCGATCGAGGACAGGATCACCGTCACCGCCTGCCCGGTCACCGGCATGCCGTCACGGAATTTGCCCATCAACGTCTCGCCGGCATGCGCCAGCGCTTCAAGCCGCGGCAATCCGAGGAAGCCGCAGGTGCCCTTGATGGTGTGGACCAGGCGGAAGATGTTATCCAGGATCTTGGCGTTGTTCGGCTCCTGTTCGAACTTCACCAACTGGTTGTCGACGGTGTCCAGGCTCTCGCTGGTCTCCGTCAAAAACTCCCGCAACAGATCATCCATGAGCTACGCCTTACTGACCTGACCCTGGACTTCGGCGCCTGCGCCACCTTTGGCACGGACGGAAGCCCTATGCTCGATCGTTAGACATCCCTTTTCACAGTCCCGTTAATTTCATCCTCCGTCCTAATACGGATATTGAAGAGAAGTTTGCGGTTCGCCCGCATGCGGCTGCGCTTTGCGGCAAAACCGGCTCCGCGCCGCAACTGCGGAGACGCGTGAGGTAAACGGGCCGATAACAGCGGGCGAAGTGCGGCGGAAAATCCTGCTCGTGAAGGACGATAGGGGCGGCCTGCGGGACATCGAACCGCGCCGTCCGCAACCGGAAGCGCAGTCGCGCCCCTCGGCTCGCGTTGGCGGCGCGATCTGCGTGGTCCGCAGATGCGGTAAACGAACGGTTACCCTGTGGCCATGGCGGCCCGCGCCGCGCTAACCCAATCGCGCGGCCGAGGCGATGTCGCCGTCGGGACGATGCTCCGCCAGGCAATCGTTGATGGCGGCGAGCAGCGCGTGCGGCGTGAACGGCTTGCGCAGACAGCGTGCTGCACCGAGCTCGAGCGCCATCCGGAGGAAATCGGGTGCAGGCGAATTCAGATTTGCAAGGGCGTAGCCGGACATCGCGATCAGCGGAATGACCGGCGCCCGCTCGTGAAAGAGCCGGATCGATTCGAACCCGCGCATGTGCGGCATGAAGATATCGATGATCATCAGATCGAATTGCTGGTGTTCGAGCGCGCGCAGTCCGGCTTCACCTCCTTCGGCAATCGTTACCCGAAAATTGTTGCGCTGGAGATAGACCTCGATGGCCATGCAGACCATCGGGTCGTCGTCGACAACGAGAATATGGCGCAGACCTTCCGTCCCCATTTGAGCTTCCCGTTTTGGCGATTCAATAATTGAACCGTGGGGCACGCCGTTCTCCTTTGCTTTCAGTCGAAAAATGGATGGTCGCGAATGTCATTGGCGGCGCGGGGGAAGATGAACGCGAAATCCGCGGCCACGCGACGCCAGGTTTCAAGGCAATATTGGATGGCTGTAAATGCTGGTCCAACGGACGAGACTGCACGGGTCGACCGGCGTCTGATCGCAGCGCGGATGCAATGCTTCTGCAGCTTTTTCCTGCGCAACCCCTCCAGGACCAGCGCACAGGCTCATGAGCGAATCAGCGCGCCATTCTTATTTCCGCCGCAAATGCCGCAGCCTGTCTGCCCTCTAACGGGTATATGGACAGCGCCACAACCTTTACAATATGTTTTTGTCACCGCGCAACTGGATGACGAACGGGCTTTACACCGATCGTACATCGAACACGCCGGATTGACCTTCGATGATTGCGAGCGGCCGCCCGTCCAACCAATTGCTGCAAATGCTCGACGCGGCAGATCTCGATCTGCTGCGTCCGCATCTTGCGACAGTCGAAATGGTCAGGAAATCTGTCCTGGGCGAGGCGGGTGCTGCGCTGAGATACGTCTACTTCCCGCATAGCGGATCCGTTTCGATCACGGTGGGCCTGTCCGAGGGACAGATGATCGAGGTGGCGATGCTGGGCCGCGACAGTGTCGTCGGTGGCGGCGCTGCGCTTGCCGGCGGCATCGCGCCGACGGACGCGGTCGTGCTGTTCCCAGGGACTGCTTCCGTGCTGGAAATCGCAGCTTTCCGTACGGTCGCTGCCGCAAGCGCGCCGTTTCGCCAGCTGATGGTCCGTCATGAGCAAGCCTTGCTCGCGCATGCGCAGCAGTCGCTGCTCTGCAATACGCTACACCCGGTCGAGGCGCGGCTCGCGCGCTGGCTCCTGCGTGCCCGCGATCTCTCGGACAGTGAAATCCTGCCGCTGACCCAGGAGGCGCTGGCGCAGATGTTGGGCGTACGGCGCAATGCCGTCTCGTTGGTCGCGCATGCGCTGCAGCGGGCCGGCATCATTCACTACAGCCGTGGCCAGATTGAAATCCTCAATCTACGGGCGCTCGAGACGACGTCTTGCGACTGCTATTCGGCCGTGAAAGCCCACCACCTCCGCTTGGTCGGAACCGTACCGTGACGACAGCTCGGTGCAATCAACCTGTATGCCGGCGTGCACGCAGCGTGGCAGGACCGCTGCCGTGGTCGGACAACTTGTCCCAATTGCCAATATATCCCGACGTGAACATGATGGAACTTACGCGTGCTGGGCGTGATTTCGTCTATCGCGATTCGATGGCGCGGGAACGGGAGGCAGCTTTTGGAAACGATGGTGCGCTCAACCAACGGCTTCCTGTCCGCACTGTCGGCAGACGACTATGAATCGATCCGCCCGCACCTGCGAACAGTCGACCTGCCCCATGAGGCGGTACTGGTCGAGACCGGTGAGACGCTGACGCGCGCGTATTTTCCCCACCGCGGCGTCATCTCGCTGGTGGTGAAGCTCGCCAAGGGCGAGCATGTGCAAGTCGCCATGATCGGCCGAGACAGCCTGCTCGGGACGCTCTCGACCATGGGCGATGCGTCCGCGCTGAACACCGCCATCGTGCTGGTTCCGGGCGTCGCGTCGGTGATGGATCTCGACCGGCTGCGGATCGCCGCCGACCAGAGCAGCACCCTGCGCACGTTGCTGACGCGCCACGGGCTCGCGGTCTACGCCCAGGTCCAGCAGACGGCAGGCTGCAATGCCGCCCATCCCGTGGAGTCGCGGCTGTCGCGCTGCCTGTTGCACACGCATGACCTCTCGGGCGACTACCGGCTGCTGCTGACCCAGGAGGCCATGGCGCAGATGATCGGGGCACGGCGCAACAGCGTGTCGCTGGTCGCCAACACCCTGCAACAGGCCAATTTCATCCATTACAGCCGCGGGCACATCCAGATCACCAACCTCGACGGCCTGCGCCAGACGGCGTGCGAATGCTACGCCACCGTGAAGGCCCAGTACGACCGGCTGCTCGGCGCGCACTGACCGCCGCACGCCCATGGTAAACTGCCTGCTAATGCCGGCCTTCAAACACCTAGTGTCCTGCTACCGGAACTGAAATTCGAATGCCGTAGACACGGGGCAGCCCTCGCGCCGGGACGTGCCGCGCGACAAATGACCCGTGATCAAGGCAGCAGGCCCATGTTTGAAGTCACCGTCGCGCCCGCGCAGAAGGCGCTCGATGCCGAGCCTGCGCGCGAGCCGCGCGCTTACGAAGCACTGGTGCGCGAGATCGGAGAGGACGGTGCCTGCGAAGTGCGCGATGTATTCTGGAGCGAGACCTCCGCGCGTCTGCAATTGTTCCGCACGCTCTCGCTGGCGCAGCACCACGCCAGGATCGCGCGCGAAGCGCATTCGCTGAAGAGCGCGGCCGGGACGTTCGGCTATGTCAGGCTCGCGGCGCTGGCGCTGCGACTGGAGAAGTCCGCAGAGAGGCTCGGCGATGGCGAATTCCGCGATCTCCTCGACCTGATGGACGCCGCCTATGCCGCCGCGCGCGCACAGGAGCCGCAGGGCTAGTCCAGACCGCGCGAAACCCGCCGTACTTCTACGGCTTGGGATTTTTAGAGATGGCTAATCATAGGTGGCGATAGTCGCCGGAAACCAGGAGGGTTTCCATGTTCACCTACGAGACCGCGGACCAGAAAGAGGTTCGCCGCTTCCGTATTGCACAGTTCAACGGCCGCATGGCGACGGTGAGGGCTGGCGAGTCCACGGTGACCGGCTTCGTGCGTTCGGTGCTGGAGCATGAATCGAGCATGCCGCCCCGCTGGACCATCACGATCATCCCGAACGGACCGAAGGAAGAGATCAAGCCGCTGCGTCCCGTCTCGCGCGCGCGTCCCTTCGCCGAAGATTATTTCTGAGCGCGATCGGGTTTTTAAGACGTCCCGGGAGATCTCTCGGGGCCTTGTCCGCATCGCCCGCCGGCGATGCAACACACCAGCCTCAGTCGATCGAGTGCAGCAGCGCCGCGCGGACGAGATCCGCGGTGTTGCGCGCACCGAGCTTGCGCATAGCCTCGGCGCGATGGCTCTCGAACGTGCGCGGGCTGATCTGCATTCGAAGCGCACCCTGCTTGTTCGAATAACCTTCGCTGATCAGGCTCAGCACCTCGCGCTCGCGCTTGGTCAGCCGCTTCTGACCCGACAGGCTGAGGAGTTCGGCGCTCGGCACGCGCTGGGCCTGCTGGGCGCGGACGGCCTTCGATTCCGCGTCCTCGGCGCTGGACGGGATCGACAAGCCCCCCTTGTGGGGACCGGCAAGCTGCTTGACCAGGCCGCAAACGCGCTCGGTTTGTGCCAGCGCGTTCTCGACCACCCGCTGCAAATAGGCGCGGTCGCCGGTCACAGGCGCGAGTTGGTCGCTGTGATGCTTGATCTCGCCCATGTAGAGCAGCAGCGCAGTCAGGGGGCCGTTGAGTTCGCGGGCGATGGCAGCGGCCATTTCGTCGGCGGCCTTGGCCCGGGCGGCGCTCAGGCGGACGAAATCGAGCTCTTCAGTTGGAGCAGCGCTGCTTTCGTACCATTCCGACGGCCGCGAATCGGTGGCCGTATCATTCTGTGACCCCATGTCACTCGTTTAGCGGAACCGGGGGCGGTCTGTGATTAACTTTTTGCTCCGTAAGACTACGGTGATTTTGTCGGTTTTGCGTTTAAGTGGTGGCGCCGGCACAATTTGTGCTTGCGTTTGGCGGCGCCGGCCCACGCCAGGGTTGAGTTTTTCGCCAAAAACTTGGGCAGACAGGCGAAATCGTCCTTAACCGCTGCCTTCGCTCCGACGCCTCCCCCCGGTTTTTACGGATTAATTAACGGCGACTTGCTTCTCTGAGGGGAAGTTGAGAGCGCGCAAATGCCTCCACGCATTGGGCCCGCACGCCCGCGGGAAACGCTGCGAAAGATTGCGTGCCATGAACGAGATCGATCGGCTGTCGGAATTCCTGCAGAGGCTAACGCCTCTGTCGCGCAGCTGTCTGCTCAGCGAACTCGAACGGCTCGAGCTGTGCGGCATCGACATGCCCGGCTCGTCCGACATCCAATCGCGCTTGCGCGCCGAGTTTCGCAAGGACGGATCGACCCAGGCGCGCGCCACCAGCCCGTCGCGCTATTTCTTCGCGCCGCTCGAACTGCTCCTGATCGACGGCGCGCCCGAGCACGCCAATATGGGGCGGATCTCGCGCAACACCCTCACCCCGATCTGGGAGTGGATCTGCCGCGACCTGCTGCCGACCATGGCACGCGACTACATCAAGGCGATCAACGACCAGGTCGCCGCCAACAACCCGAAGGAAGTCCTGAAGGTCGCCTCGACCTTCCAGACCAAGGTCGTCAAAGTGCTCGAGAGCACCTTCGCATCAGTGGAGAGCACCGAATTCGCGCGCGGCAAGCTCGCGCAATACACCGCCTCACGCACCGCCTTCGACGACGTCAGGAAGATGCAGCACGTGCTGCGTGCGGGCGATGCGCTGCCGAAGTTCAACGAAAAGCTGCCTGAGAAGATCGCGAAATTCGACGACGGCCGGGTTGCCCAGATCACCGCGCAGCTCGACGCCTTCAAGAAGTCTCATCCCGATGCGCTGCCCTTCGCGCTGGCGCTGGTGGCGAGGCGCCTGACGATGCCCTGGCAATTGGCGCGTCTCGCCACCAAGGCCGCTGCGAGCAAGAGCGTCACCGATGTCGCCGCGACGCCCTATGCCTGCGTCATTCCCATGGTGCTCGACCGGCTCGACGACAAGCGCCTCGCGCTTCGGATCGCACTCCGGCACAATCGGGTGCTGGTCGCCCGCGACCTGCTCGCCGAGATCTACGACACCGAATATGCACTCAAGGTGCGCATCGACGGCATCGAGGGTTGTGAATGGGGAATTCGGCTCCAGCAATTGATGGATGCGATCGCGGCGCTGGTGTCCGCCGAGGTGAGCCGCTTCCCGTCCAATGTCGGCCACATTCTCGGCTCGCGCCGGCTGCGCAGCCACGACACGCTCGGCGGCAAGCTGACCTACCTGGCCTGGAAGGGCCGTGACGTGGTGCAGGACGGCGCGGCGGCGTTTCGCAAATTGATCGGGCAGACCTGATATCGCGCGAACCGCTGCACGCTTTTCCGGATCATGCTCTATTGCGCACGCGGCAGGCACAGGAAGCGATCGAGAAATCGCCCTGACATCACGACCCTGAACCACCAATACATCATTCGCCGCATCGTCATTGTCGTAATCCTCGACAGCCCACCACCGGCTGTGCCGAGCAATAGCGCAGGTGCAGCAATGCACGTGTGATGTGTTTCACATTTGCAGCCGCGGGCCGGGACGCGGTGTCGCAGAACCGTCACGAGCGAAAGCGAAACTTGCGCGCATCGCGCGAAGGCGAATCCTTCGAACGTCGCCGTCGCTCGCTCCCGATGCACCGCAAAGTCATCGGGGAGAGCTACCACCGCAACGCAGCCCTCCCACCGCGGACGATGCGGTCCTGTTCACCGTCTTCGTCGCGCACGAGCGGGCGCACACCCCGAAGAAACGCCGGAAATTAATCTGCGCTGGTCGCGTCGTTGCTTCGAAAGGACACACATCTTCATCGCTCACCTAGATCCACCGGCGAGCAGGGCGCAGCTTTCATCGCGCGAGAGACATTTCGCGTGCGCTGGCAGTCCTTGCGCGCGTGGTGCTCGGGTATGCGAACTCTTTGCGAAGAGTCTGTCGACAAATTAGCTCGAATTGCAGGGTTTAACGTTACTCAAATAATTCAAGAACGATGTGAAGCTCTCCTTATTTGAACCCACGCTCGGCGTTTAAGAAACCGTCACGGAACGGGAGTGGTGTTGATGAACGATGGGATGGTTGAACTCGTCGGACGAAGGCCTGTGACCTTCGGACGACGAAAGGTAACGCCGCGCGCCTGCGTGGCCGATAGCAAGCGGCATCTGCGCGCCTTCCTCAGCGAGGTGCTGGAGGACCTCGGCTTCGTCACCAGCGAATGCGCCAGTTCGGACGAGCTGCAAACCGTGCTCGCCACCGAATTGCCGGACCTGATCCTGCTCGGCGTCGCCGCCGACGGCATCGAGCCGGGGAGATTCCTCGAAATATTGGTGCGCGAGGCATTTGCCGGCAAGGTTCTCGCCGTCGGCGCCCGCGAGTCGATCATCGTCAAGGCCGTGCGGCAGGTCGGGGAGGAATATGGCCTTGCCATGCTGCCGCCGCTGACCACGCCCTTTGCGGCGGAAACGCTGCGCGAGCGCATCGCCATGCTGCTGCCGGAAGAGCCGGCGCCCAGTCCCGCCGTGCATGTCGGCGAGGCCCTGCATGCCGGCTGGCTCGAGCTCTGGTACCAGCCCAAGATCGACGCGCGCACGCTGATCCGCTGCGGTGCCGAGGCGCTGGTGCGGATGCGGCATCCGACCTGGGGCGTGGTGCCGCCGGCTTACTTCATTCCCGAAGAGCGAGATCCGCATCTGCGTGACCTCTCCGAATTCGTGATCGAGCGCGCGATACGGGACTGGCACTATCTGCTGGAGCAGCAGACCCCGGTCGATCTCTCGATCAACCTGCCCGCGTCTTATCTGAAGGAGCCGCAGGCGGTGCGCGATCTCTGCCGTCGCGTGCCGACGCATCCGGCCTTCGGCGGACTGACGGTCGAGATCGACAGCGAGGAGGCGATCCGCGATCTCGATCACCTGACCGAGGTCGCGCGCGAGGTCGGGCTACACAATATCGGCCTGTCGATCGACAATCTCGGCGCCAACTGGCCGGCGCTGATGGAGCGGGACAAAGTTCCCTTCGTGAAGCTGAAGGCCGACCGGCAATTCGTCACCGGCAGCGGCAGTGACCGGTTGAAGCGCACGGTGTGCCGTCACATCGTCGAGCTCGCGCAGGGCTTTGGCGCGCGTAGCGTGGCCCAGGGGGTCGAAAGCCGCGCCGACCTCGTCGCCGCCAACGAGCTCGGCTTCGATCTCGTGCAGGGCTTCCTGTTCGGCAAGCCGATGCCGCTGAAGAAGTTTGCAAAGGGCGCGCTGACGAAGACGGTGATGGGGCAGGCGTGAGGCACAAGCCTCACGCAAACCGGCGCGCGAAGAACACGCAGGCGACCACGAGCGCGGTCGCGACGATCATGCTCCAGGCGACGGGCTCGTGCAGCAGCACGCCGGCGAGCGTGAGACCGAAGAACGGCTGGAGCTGCTGCAACTGGCCGACACGCGCGATGCCGCCGATCGCAAGGCCGCGGTACCAGAAGATGAAGCCGACGAACATGCTGAAAATCGAGACGTAAGCGAGCCCGATCCAGGCGGGCACGCTGACGCCGCTCCAGCTCGCCGGCCAGGACAGAACCGCGACCGGCACCATCAGCGGCAGCGCGAGCAGGAGCGTCCAGGAGATCACCTGCCAGCCGCCAAGCCGGCGCGACAATGCGGCACCTTCGGCATAGCCGAGGCCGCACAGCACGATCGCGGCCACCATCAAGAGATCGCCGGTGAGCGAGGCCGAACCGCCGTTCGACAAGGCAAAGCCGGCTACCGTGGCGCTGCCGAGGATCGCGAACAGCCAGAACAAGGATTGCGGCCGCTCGCCGCCACGCAGCACGGCGAAGACCGCGGTCGAGAGCGGCAACAAGCCGATGAAGACAATCGAACGGGCCGAGGTGATGTGCTGGAGCGCGAGCGCCGTCAGCAGCGGGAAGCCGACCACGACGCCGATGGCGACGATGGTGAGAGAGGCGAGATCCGCTCGCTGCGGCCGGGCCTGCCGCAGCACGCCGAGCACGGCCACACCGATCAGCGCCGCGATGACCGCGCGGGCCGATGTCAGGAACAGCGCGGAGAAGCCGCCGACCGCGACGCGCGTCGCCGGCAGCGAGCCGCTGAAGATGATGACGCCGAGCAGGCCGTTGCCCCAGCCGCTCCCCGCAGATTGCATGTCCGTTCCGCCTTTCGAGTATCGCGATACTCGGCCGTCGGCGGTGGCACGGCCAGTCACAATCCAGTACAATCCGGCAAATCTGTATTGGTATGGAAGGTGATACACCTTGGACATCGGAGCGCCATCGAAGGGACGCGGCGGCACGCGGACGATTGATGTGATGAGCGCGATCCGCGCCAAGATCGCCGGCCGCGCGCTCAGTGCCGGCGACCGCCTGCCATCGGTCCGCAGCCTGGCCGCCACGATGGGTGTGTCGCCGTCGACCGTCGTCGAAGCCTATGATCGCCTCGCGGCCGAAGGCCTGATCCGCGCCCGTCGCGGCTCCGGATTCTATGTCTCGCCGACCATCATGCCGCCGCTTGCGTTGGCCGAAGCCGGGCCGCGGCGCGACCGGGAGGTCGATCCGTTCTGGGTCTCCAGGCAATCGCTCGATGCCGACGCCGCGGTGCCGAAGCCCGGCTGCGGCTGGCTGCCGGCGGAGTGGATGCCGGAAGCTGCCTTGCGCCGCGCCGTCCGTGCCCTTGCGCGGACCGATGCGGATCTCTTGACGGACTATGGCAGCACGCGCGGCGGATTGGCGCTGCGCCGGCTGCTGCTCGCGCGCCTCGCCGAGGATTCGATTCCTGCGTCCGTCGATCAGCTCATGCTGACGGGCTCGGGCACGCAAGGCGCCGACCTCGTCTGCCGCTTCCTGCTCCGTCCCGGCGACACGGTGCTGGTCGACGATCCCTGCTATTTCAATTTCCGCGCGCTGCTGCGGGCGCATCAGGCCAGGATCATCGGCGTGCCCTACACGCCGTCGGGCCCTGATGTCACCCGCTTCGAGCAGATCCTCGGCGCCGAACGGCCCCGGCTCTACATCACCAATTCAGCGCTGCACAATCCGACCGGCGCGACGATGTCGCTCGCGACCGCGCACCGGCTGCTGACCGCGGCCGCAGCGCACGACCTCACCATCATCGAGGACGACATTTTCGGCGATTTCGAGCCGGAGCGCTCGCCGCGCCTGGCCGCGCTCGACGGGCTCACCCGCGTGATCCGCATCGGCAGCTTCTCCAAGACGCTGTCGGCCTCAGTGCGTTGCGGCTATATCGCCGCGCGGGCCGACTGGATCGAGCATCTCGTCGACCTCCAGGTTGCAACCAGCTTTGGCGGCCCGAGCCCGGCCGCGACCGAGATCATCACAAAGGTGCTGGCCGGCGGCAGCTATCGCAAGCACATGGACGAGCTCAGGCAAAAGCTCACGCGCACGCGCCGCGACGTCGCGCGAAAACTTCAGGCGTTGGGGCTGGAGCCATGGCTGATGCCGCGCGGCGGATTCTTCCTCTGGTGCCGGCTCACGGGCGGACAGGACGCCGCGCAGGTCGCGCGCGCCGCGCTGGAGCAGGATGTCGTGCTCGCGCCGGGCAACGTGTTCAGCGTGTCGCAGACTTCACAGCACTTCATGCGCTTCAACGTGGCGCAGATGCACGATCCCCGCGTGTGGGACGTGCTGCGGCGGGCGCTGAAGGCACCGGCCGCGCTTTAATACAACGGCTCCTCATAGACCGGCTCGCCGTCGAGCAGCAGCCGCTTGATGGCGGCGCGGCCTGAGGGGAGCACGGCGGCGACGACCCGGATTTTTTGCTGGTTGCGGGCCTGCTCGAGCTTCTTGCCCTCGCCTTCGGGGACGAAGTAGCTTTCGAGGCCGTATTTGATCGGCAGATTGTCGCAGAAGGTGTGCCGGCCCGAGCCGCAGGCGCCACCGTAATTGGCGACGCGGCCGCGGATCAGCACGTCGGGAGCCGTGACCGGCACGGGCTCGGCGTGCACCGAGACCGCCGCGTAAAGGCCGTTGGCATTGGGCGCGAGCTTGACGAACACGATCGGATTACGCGCGTCGGCCGGCTTGCCGGCGAGCGCGCCGGCCGGCACTTGCGAGATGTCGTAGCGGAGCACGACATAGTCGCCGCGCAGGAGATCGCGCGGATCGACCGGCTGCGTCTGCAGAGTTAGGCGCCGCGCCCCGCTCCGCAACAGGCGGTCCGTTTCTTCCTCACGGCCATCGAGCACCACAAAATCTTCAGCTCCATTGTTCGGAGCATCGCTCGCCATGCATTCGCTTACGATAAGGCGCCATGCCGGAAACGCGGCCTTCGGGCAGATGACGAGCAAATGCTCGTTCTCACGTGCCACGAGAAGATGAAGAGCGAAGGCTACCGTTGTTTTTCCAGCACCTGGGACGGAAAAGTTCGCTCCGTGCGAAAGCGAGGCCAAGTGGGCAATATCTCTAAGCTGGAAAGACTTCAGTTTGCGCTTCGTGAAGCCTTTCTCGATAAGCCTTCTTTCAATTTCCTCAGGCGTGATTTCGAGTACAAGTTGGTTCCTCTTTTGCCTGGCTTCCTTCAATTCTCGAACGAAGGTTGCCACCCGGGCAACAGCCTCACCTGTCGGCCGAAACCGAAAATTTAACGACTGTTGGACCGAACGCCCCCCGAACTCTCGGATCGCTTCAAGCACCCGAGGCCACGGCATATCGGCCGTGCTCCCCATAAACTTAACATCACTAGCTGAGGAGAAGTGCGCGCGGAGCCTCTCCCAAATCGGGGAGTCGACATCCGGACCGGTCCGACTGATGCGCCCGCTCACGCGCACCGGATCGAACTCAATGAGCAATTCAGCTAGGTCGTTGCCTGGCATCAACCGCCGCCGGATTCGAGGTCGGTGAGCTTGGCTTTGAGTTTACCAGCGAGGGATTCGATCGCCTCTAGCTGTTTTCTGATTCCAACATAAGTGCCGACGCCAGCTCTCGTGAGATCAACCGAAACCAACTTTGAATTGGCTTCCGACAGAGCCTTCAAGGCGGCCTCACTATCCTTTTGTCCTTTTGCGACCTCGATAGAGGTGAGGCTTGCTTCGATCAACGATTCAACAGCGTCTTTAGTGAACCACAAAATGGTTTCGTGGCGTCCAGACAGTCTTTTTTGGCAATGCAACCCATGCCCGAATGTCCAAACAATTCTGTTTCTGAGTTTCAGACCGTGATCTTTGAACTTTGGGTAGAGAAGGATATCGAGAGGAAAGACCTCGCCCTCCTCAATGCCGTTTCCGACTTGCCAGCAAATCGAACCGCGGGGATGGAGCAGGCGAACTGCCTCGGCGATCGTCGCGGCTTGTTGTTCGATGTAGATCTCGTTTGTCGTCCGCTTTTCATACTCCTTTCCGATGTTGTAGGGCGGTGACGTGATGATCAGGTGGATGCTCTCGTTGGGAAGCTTACGCATAAACGTAAGGTTGTCTGCACACTCGATGGTAATCTCAGGATTGGCTCGCGGGCGGAGTGGGACGACATTCGTTGCCCGCGCTGCATTTGAACTTCGCACTGTTAAGCTCCCCGAAAGCGCCGAATCGGCGCCCTATCCCAACTTGCGTACTTAGCGCACCTCGCAATTGAGCTCTACTCGCCCTGATGCGAAGCCACCCTCCCAGTGGCTTAGGCGAGGCACATGCGTCATAGTACTGGCGCGGGAACTAAATCGTTCCGAGCGGTGCGCAAGCGTAGACTTACTTTACGGGGAATTTCTCAAAACTACAACCAATGGCGGAGAGGGAGGGATTCGAACCCCCGATAGGCTTGCACCTATGCCGCATTTCGAGTGCGGTGCATTCAACCACTCTGCCACCTCTCCTGAAGGCGCCATGGTAGGAGCAGGGCCCCTGTGGTTGGGGGCGTTAATAGGCGAGGATGGCGGGCCAGACAAGGCGCGCGCGGCGAAAATCAGACCGGTTTTCGGAGCTGGCGAGGCGCTGTGACGGCGAAGATGCCGCTCGCGGCGGATTTCAGGGGCGGTTTGAAGGATTTGCGAGAGATGCCGCTCCCCCGAAGGTGGCGTCCGCAAGGACTGAAGGGGGCTGGAGCGGTCCGAATCACCGATCGGAAAAACGGGGTGGGACCGCCAGACGCGGTAAACACTGGCGGTCCCTTGCCGCTCATTGCAATACTGGCTGGGAAGGGCGGCTTCGCCGGCCAGGTGAGGCGACGATTCGACCCTAGCGTGCGGCCTCGGCGCCGCAACGCAATCCGGTCCTTAACCTAACCAGTCAAGGTTACTCTGGAGCCCGCTTCCGTTCCGATGACATCGGAACGGGGCTCCAGTTTCCTCGTTTTGCGCGTTTTCTTGACGCGAACCGGTGTCCACTTCGCTTGAAAACGCGCAGCTAGTCGCTTTTGGCGCTGTCCTTGTTGTTTTGCTTGTTGTTTTCCTTGGCCTTTTTCTTGCCGTTCTCCGTAGTGTCCCGGTCCTTGGCGCTCTCCTTGCGGCGGTTGGTGAAGCGGGCATTGCCGAGGCCTGTGCCGATGGTGAGCACGCCCCAGCGCTCGACGTCCTGCATGAACGGCACCTCGGAGAGGCCCTGAACCACGCCGTCATTGTGCATCAGGATCGCGGTGTCGTGCTCGCCGATCTCGGGGATGCCCTCGATCAGGCTCGCCGGCAGGTTGAACTTGCTGCTCTCCCAATTGCCCGGCAGGTTCTGCGCACCCTTCTCGATCGAGCCGTCGGCATTGATCACGCCGGGACAGGCGATGCCGATGAAAGGCGCGAGCTTGAAGCCTTCGTTCTCGGCTTCCGTGATCAGCCCCTTCAGCATCTTGGTGAGCCGCTTGACCGCACCTTCGCGCGTCGGCTCGTCGTCGGCATGGCGCCACAGCTCGGATTTCACGACCTTGGCCTTCGACAGATCCTTGGCCTTTTTCCAGTTGGTCTCGACCAGGCCGCAGCGGATATTGGTGCCGCCGATGTCGACGGCCAAAATGCTGTCATGGGCCTCGAAGATCCAGGACGGCGCCAGATGCAGCGCGCCGACCAGGCCGGCCTCGTCGGGGTGATGGCGGATCGGCATCATGTCGATCTTGAAGTCCTCGGATTTGAGGATGATCTCGGTGCGCGCGATCGCGAGCTCGCCCAGCCGGGAATCGCGGAAGCCGCCGCCGACCACGATGCGCTCGGTCTTGGCCCAGGCCTTGGTCTTGAGGAAACGGCGGGTGACATAGGCGAGCTCCTGGGCGAAATCCTCGATCGCGCTGTGCACCACCGCGGAGGCCTCGACGTCGTCGCCAACGAGAATGTCATCCAGCGTCTTCTTGCTGATGTTCTCAGACGGCTCCTTGCCGAACGGGTCCTCGCCGCTCTTGCGCAGCGGCTTGCGCCAGCGATCGAGGATCTCGCGGAACGCGCCCTTGCTGGCGCGATCACCGAGAAAGCCGTCCTCGTCCTTCATCTCGATGTTGAAACTGTCGATCTCCACCGACGGCAGCCGCTCCGCGCCGTGATGGGCGATGCCCGTCGCCTTGACCAGTTCGTCCGTTGCCATGGTAAGCCCTTGCCCGCATGTCGATTTGCGAGGACAACGGCAAGGGAACCCGTTGGTTGCAATGCTATCCCGCAGATTCGACCAGACACCGGAAGAGGTCCAAGGCCTTCAAATCCGGGCCTTTTTCCGCGGTTTTCCTTGACTTGCGGCGGATGGCGGCTATAACTCCCCCAACCGGCGCGGGGCGTTTCTCGCGCCGCTTGTTTTTGCGTGGGTTTTCAAAGGGATAACTCCCGCCCGCACAAAACTCGCATAAACCCATAGCGACTGACAAAAAGCCGACCCCGACGATATCCGTCGCGAGGCCGGGATTGAACACGGAGAAAAAAACGATGTTCGCAGTCATCAAAACCGGCGGCAAGCAATACCGCGTCGTGCCGGATGATGTTCTCGAAGTAGGCAAGATCGAAGGCGAAGTCGGCTCGATCATTCAGCTGAATGAAGTTCTGGTGGTCGGCGGCGACACGCCGGTGCTGGGTATTCCGACGGTCGCAGGTGCGTCCGTTGCGGTCGAGGTGCTAGACCACAAGCGCGGCCCCAAGGTCATCGCGTTCAAGAAGCGCCGCCGCAAGAATTCGCGCCGCAAGCGCGGCTATCGCGACGAGATCACGGTGCTCCGCATCTCCGAGATCCTGACGGATGGCGCCAAGCCCACCAAGGGCCCGCGCCCGAAGCGGGAGAAGGTGGCGAAGGAGCCGGCAGCGGAAGCCGCCGAGTAACGCAAAATCGATCACGCCAATTCACGAATTGATGCGTGAAAAATTTTGAAATGATTCCGTCAAGGAATTGATCTAGAAATACGCAGGATTTCGGAGACGAGCCATGGCTCACAAAAAAGCAGGCGGTTCATCGCGCAACGGTCGCGATTCCAAGGGTAAGCGCCTCGGCATCAAGGCGTTCGGCGGGGAAGTTGTGATTCCCGGCAACATCATTGCGCGTCAGCGCGGCACCACCTGGCACCCGGGCCTTAATGTCGGCATGGGCACGGACCACACTCTGTTCGCCAAGATCGAGGGTCGCGTCACGTTCCAGGCCAAAGCCAACGGCCGCACCTTCGTATCGGTGCTCCCGCTCGCAGAGGCGGCTGAATAGACGGTGGATCAAATTGGAGTCCGCCGGTCCTACCAAACCGGCGGAGTCCAGAGATCGCAAGAGATCGAAGGCTCCAAGGGGGAGGCGGGAAACCGGCCTCCCCTTTTCTTTTGACTTGCTCACTTTGACTTAGTGACTTTCACGGAGCCGGACATGTTGCAGGATTTCTCGAGCGCGACCTTGGCTGAGGCGAGACCTGGTGTCGTCGCCACCGAACGGCTGACCTTGCGGCGGCCGACCCTCGCCGATGTCAGAACCATCGCCCAGCTCGCCAATGACCGCCGCGTCGCCGAAAACACTCGCCGCCTCCCACACCCCTATTCGCAGGACGACGCCGTCGCCTTCGTCCGCGCCACCGCCGCGCTCGGCAGCGAGACCGTGTTCCTGATCGAGCACGATACCGGGCCGGTCGGCATGGTCGGCATCGACTGCTCCACGCCCGACAATGCCGAGCTCGGCTATTGGCTCGGCGTCGAGCACTGGGGCCAGGGCTTTGCCACCGAGGCCGCGCGCGGCGCGATCGACTTCTTCTTCGAGGAGTTCGAGGACGAGCACCTCTATGCCGGCGCGCGCGTCACCAATCCGGCCTCGCGCAACGTGCTGGAGAAGTGCGGCTTCCAGTGGAGCGGCGTGCAGCTGCACCGCTTCCTCGCGCTGGGCTCGTCCACGCCGGTCGACTGCTTCCGCCTGTCGCGCGGCGTGTGGGCGTCGTTGAAGAGCTGGAGCAGTGCGCGGCGGATGAGGTAGGGGCGAAGGCGCCGCGACAATCTCCGCTGTCGTCCCCGCGAAGGCGGGGACCCATAACCACAGGGAGGAGTGTGGGGCAACACTCCCACTCCGAGTCTTCGCAAAACGACTTCCTGTGGGTATCGCGACGAGCGCAAGCGCTCGCGCGGAGGTCCCGGATCTGCGCGCGCCTGAGGCGCGCTTGTCCGGGACGACAGCGTGGCCTTGGCTACACTGGTGGATTTACCTCGGCACTCTCGCGCCCCAGATCGCGCTCGCGCAGATAAATATAGAACCCCGCCCCGATGATGATCGCGGCACCGACGAGCGTGGCCATTGACGGGACGTCGCCGAACACGACGAAGCCGAAGATCACGGCCCAGACGATCATCGAATATTGGTAGGGCACCACGACGCTGGCCGGCGCCAGCTTGAGCGAGCGATTGACGCAGAACAGCGCGGTGACCGAGACGCATCCCGCCAGCGCGAAGATCACGAGGCTGCCCGGCGTCGGCGGCACCCAATGAAACGCCGACAGCACCGCGCCCAGCGAAAACGTGCCGACGAATTGCGAGGATGCCATCACGATGTCGGGCGTCTTGCGCAGGCTGCGCGTGATCAGCATCAAGGTCGCAAACGACAGGCTGCCGCCGAGCGCGATCAGCGCCGGCAGGCTGACGGTCTGCGCCGACGGCCGCAGCGCGATCAGCACGCCGCAGAAACCGATCAGGATCGCCGTCCAGCGCCGCCAGCCGACCTTCTCGCCTAGGAAGATCGCCGACATCGCGGTGACGAAGATGGGACCGGCGAGATAATAGGTGATGACGTCGGCGAGCGGCAGATAGACGGTGGCGAGGAAGAAGGCGGCGACCTCGAGCGTCGACAGCACGACGCGAAACAGCTGCAGCCGGGGCCGCTCGAGGCGGACGAAATCGTGACGCTGCCGCCAGATCAGCGGTGCGAGCAGCAGCAGCGCCGCGCAGGCGCGCAGGAACAAGAGCTGCCCCACCGAATAAGTCCCGACCAGGAACTTGCCCATGGCATCGCCGAACGAGAACATGAAGATCGACAGCACCATCAGTCCGATGCCGGCGAGGCGCGCGGAGCGATCGTCATAGGCGGAGAGGTTCTTGAACAGGGGCATTGCAGCGAGTCTGAGTGAGGGATTCGTCTTTGCGAGCGCAGCGAAGCAATGACGGCGGAGAGAGCGTCAGGAATCGGCAGGTAGTGTCGCTTGCGGTCGTTTTAATGACGTGGCCGCGCCGGACAAGCCCGCATCCGCCGAATTGAACGGATTGTCGCACTCTTCGCGTCGCGGTAGCGATAGGCCGACAACGAACAGAGAGCAGGGACATGACCGACTTCGACCCCTCCCAGCATCGCATGATCCCCACGCAACGCTGGTTTGAGGATTTCGTCATCGGCGAACGCTTCGTGCTGCCGAGCCGGACCCAGACCCCGGCGATATTCGCCGCGTTCCAGACCGCGAGCGGCGACACCCATCCCGTGCACTATGACGTGGAATATTGCCGCAGCCGCGGCATGCCGCATCTGCTCGCCCACGGCTTCCAGACGCTGATCCACACCGCGCCCGGCGCCGGCCTGTTTCCATTCCTGGTCGAGGACTCCCTGGTCGGCTTCCTCGAGCAATCGAGCCGGTTCCTCAAACCCGTGTTTGCCGATGACACCATCTACCCCGCGCTCGAGGTCACCGAGCTGGTGCCGGGCCGCACCACCGGCGCGGTGACGCTTCGCAGCACCGTGTTCAACCAGCGCAAGGAGCTGGTGCTGGAGGGGATGCAGAAATTCCTGATCCGGCGCCGGCCGGATGGTTAAGCAAGGGGCGAAATCGCGAGAAATTCGGCCGATTTGCGGGTCTATCCGGGTTGCCGGAGGGGGCCGGCTGGCCTACCTATGGCCCATGAAATTCCTCGACGAAGCAAAGGTCTATATCCGCTCCGGTGATGGCGGGAACGGCTGCGTGGCGTTCCGCCGCGAGAAGTTCATCGAATTCGGCGGTCCCTCCGGCGGCAATGGCGGCCGCGGCGGCAACGTCATCATCGAGGTCGCCGATGGCCTCAACACGCTGATCGACTACCGCTACCAGCAGCACTTCAAGGCCCAGAAGGGCGAGAACGGCTCAGGTTCGGACCGCCACGGCGCCAACGGCAAGAACATCGTGCTGAAGGTGCCGATGGGCACGCAGATCTTCGACGAGGACCGCGAGACGCTGATCCACGACTTCACCAAGGTCGGCGAAAAGTTCGTGCTGGCCGAGGGCGGCAATGGCGGCTTCGGCAACGCGCATTTCAAGACGTCGACCAACCGCGCGCCGCGCAACGCCAATCCCGGCCAGACCGGCGAAGAGCGCTGGATCTGGCTGCGGCTGAAGCTCATCGCGGACGCCGGCCTCGTCGGCATGCCCAATGCCGGCAAGTCGACCCTCCTGTCCAAGGTCAGCGCGGCGCGGCCCAAGATCGCCGACTATCCCTTCACCACGCTGCATCCGCAGCTCGGCGTCGTGAATGCTGACGGCCGCGAATTCGTGCTCGCCGACATTCCCGGCCTGATCGAGGGCGCGCATGAAGGCACCGGTCTCGGCGATCGCTTCCTCGGCCATGTCGAGCGCTGCCGCGTGCTGCTGCATCTGATCGACGCGACCTGCGAGCATGCCGGCAAGGCCTACAAGACGGTGCGCAAGGAGCTCGACGCCTATGGCGGGCTCTTGACCGACAAGATCGAGATCGTCGCGCTGAACAAGATCGACGCGGTCGAGCCGGACGAATTGAAGAAGCAGAAGGACCGGCTGAAGCGCGCCGCCAAGAAGACGCCGCTGCTGCTGTCCGGTGTCACCGGCGACGGCGTCAAGGAAGCGCTGCGTGCGCTGGTCGAGGTGATCGGCGAGGCCCCGGTCTCGGCCAAGGCCAAGAGCGCGGCCGAAGCGGAGCCGTGGTCGGCGTAAACCTTTTCGTCGTCCCTGCGAACGCAGGGACCCATACCGCGTGATCTCTTGATGCGGATGGTCGTAGTACTGAACTTCTAATCTTCGCCAAACTCCTCCCTGTGATTATGGGTCCCTGCTTTCGCAGGGACGACAGTGGAGGATGGGGCTACGCGTACGCGCATCACCGGCTTGTCTTCGCCCCTCCGATAGCGCAGCATCGAGCAATCAAGAAAATGCGGGATGACGCATGGCGCGCGCGAAGAATGTTCTCTGGATCATGTGCGACCAGCTTCGCTATGATTATCTCGGCTGCACCGGTCATCCCACGCTGAAGACGCCGAACATCGACGCGATGGCCAAGCGCGGCGTGCTGTTCAGCAAGGCCTATGTGCAATCGCCGATCTGCGGCCCGTCGCGGATGTCGTTCTACACCGGCCGCTACATGCGCTCGCACGGCTCGCACTGGAACGGCTGGCCGCTGCGCGTCGGCGAGCCGACGCTCGGCGATCACCTCAAAAAGATCGGCGTGCGCAACGTGCTGGTCGGCAAGACCCACATGGCGCCCGATCTCGAAGGCATGAAGGCGCTTGGGATCCCGCCGGAATCGATGATTGGCGTGCACGTCGCCGAGTGCGGCTTCGAACCGTATGAGCGCGACGACGGCCTGCATCCGACCGGCCGGCCTCGGCCGAAATACGACGATTATCTGCGCAAGCAGGGTTTTGAAGCCAGCAATCCCTGGGAGCATTGGGCCAATTCGGGCGCGGCCGAGGACGGCTCGTTGCAGAACGGCTGGCTGCTGGTGCATGCCGACAAGGCCGCGCGCGTGCCGGATGAGCATTCCGAAACGCCCTACATGACGCGGCGCGCGATGGACTTCATCGGAGAGGCGGAGACCGACGGCCGGCCGTGGTGCCTGCATCTGTCCTACATCAAGCCGCACTGGCCCTATATCGCGCCAGAGCCCTATGCCAGCATGTATTCGACCGATGACATGATCCCGGTGATCCGCTCGGAGCGCGAGCGGCAAAATCCGCATCCGGTGTTCGGCGCCTATATGGACATGCGTTACTCCCGCAACATGGCGCGCGACGATGCCCGCGAGAAGGTGATCCCGACCTATATGGGCCTGATCACCCAGATCGACGACCAGATGGGCGTGCTGATGAAATTTCTCGAGGAACGCGGCCTGCTGGAAACCACCATGATCGTGTTCACCTCCGATCACGGCGATTATCTCGGCGATCACTGGATGGGCGAGAAGGACCTGTTCCACGAGCAGTCGGCGAAGATTCCGCTGATCGTCATCGACCCCTCGAAGGAAGCCGACGCCACGCGCGGCACCCGCAGCGAGGCGCTGGTGGAGGGAATCGACCTCGCGCCGACCTTCGTCGATTATTTCGGCGGCAAGGTGCCGGGCCATATCCTCGAAGGGCGTTCGCTGCTGCCGTTGCTGCGCGGGCCGACACCGCCGGACTGGCGCAAGGTCGCCTTCTCCGAATACGACTACGCCATGCAGGACGTGCGGCTGAAGCTGAACCAGCCGATCGAGCGCTGCCGCCTGTTCATGGTGTTCGACGGCCGCTGGAAATACATCCACGCCTCCAGCTTCCGCCCGATGCTGTATGACCTCGAGACCGATCCGGAAGAGTTTGTGGATCGCGGTGACGATCCGGAATGCGCCGGCATCATCGCGCGGTTGCAAGCCGAGCTGTTCGACTGGGCGCTGCATCCGAACGACCACATCACCACGCCGCGCGAGAAGATCGCGGCCTATGCGGATAACCAGCTCCAGGTGAAGAACGGCGTTTTGATCGGCATCTGGGACGAAGCCGAGCTTGCCGCGATCAAGGACGGAATAGCGCAGCGCGCGAAGATGTGAGTGAGCGGAGCGCAGCTCTCTCAACGCGTCATGCCCGGGCTTGACCCGGGTATCCACGTCTTACGTCGGTCGCGGTAGCACGTGGATGGCCGGGTCAAGCCCGGCCATGACGGCCGAGTGTGGAGCGCGAGAGAGACCTAATTCTCGATCTTGTATCCCGTCGCCTTCACGATCGGTTGCCACAACGCGATGTTCGCTGCGAGCTCCTTTGTCAATCCTTCCGACGTCGAGCCGACCGGAATGAGGCCGATTCCCGTGAGCTTCTCCTTCACCTCGGGCTTGGCGAGCGCGGCGCTTGCGGCCGCGCCGAGCTTGCTGGCGAAGTCCGGTGGGTTGCCGGCCGGAAGCCACATGCCGTACCAGGCGTCGGCAACGAGATCGATGCCGCTCTCCTTCAGCGTCGGGACATCGGGCGCGAATGGTGAACGCTCCGCGCTCGCGACCGCGATGATCTTCACGCCCTTGGCGCGATGCTGCGGCAGCGCGTCGGCCAGCGTGGTGATCCCGAACGAGATGTGCCCGCCGATGATGTCGTTGAGGATCGGCGCACTGCCGCGATAGGGCACGCGGGTCAGGGGAATGCCGAGATCCTTCTCGAGCTTGGAGCCCATGAAATGCGGAATGGTGCCGTTGCTCGGCACCCCGAACGAGGTCTTGTCCGGATGCGCCTTCAGCCACGCCACGAAGCTCTTGAGATCGGTGGCATCGACCGCCGGGTTGATCACCAGCGCGAATTCGAACCGCGCCAGCAGCGACACCGGCACAAAATCCTTGCCGGTGTCGAAGCTCGGAATCGTCTCGACCATCGGCAGCAGGTACATGGTGGGCCCCGTCGTCACCAGCACCATGCTGCCGTCGGGGCTCGCGCCCTTTACCGCCTTGATGCCGATCAGACCGTCGCCGCCGGTGCGATTCTCGACCACCAGGGTCCGTTGCAGCACCGGCGCCATCTCCTGCGCCAACAGCCGGCACAGCGTGTCGCCGCCCGCCCCTGCCGCGAACGGAAAGATGATCTTGCTCAGCCCGGCCTGCGCATTCGCCTCGCCTGCCTGCGCCAGCAGCGGCAGGCTGATACATCCGGCCATGAATTTGCGGCGATCCATTCGCGTCCTCTCCAGCCCATTATTGGTTGGTGGCATTAGAACCGGGCCGTTGCCCAAGACAAGAGCCGTTTACCATCCCGGCCGCCTTGCGCCGGCCATCGTCCTGCTGCAAAAGCAGGCCTCGCTGGCGCTGCCTATCCGCTCCGCCGTTTCCGATGCAGAGCAATCCGTCCGACGCGCCAACACACATACACACATGGCCAGCCCCGAACTCAGTCAATTCCGCCGCATCGTCGTCAAGGTCGGCTCCGCGCTGCTGGTCGATTCCGACAAGGGCGAGGTGCGGGCGTCCTGGCTCGCCGCGCTCGCCGACGACATGGCCAAGCTGCATAGGGTGGGGCGCGACGTCCTCGTCGTCTCCTCCGGCTCGATCGCGCTCGGCCGCAGCCGCCTCAAACTGCCGCGCGGGCCGCTCAAGCTGGAAGAGAGCCAGGCCGCCGCCGCCGTCGGCCAGATCGCGCTGGCGCGGATCTGGTCCGAGGTGCTCGGGGCGCACGACATCGGTGCCGGCCAGATCCTGGTGACGCTCCAGGACACCGAGGAGCGCCGCCGCTATCTCAATGCACGCTCCACCATCGGCAAGCTGCTGGAGTGGCGTGCCATCCCCGTGATCAACGAGAACGACACGGTCGCCACCAACGAAATCCGCTACGGCGACAATGACCGCCTCGCCGCGCGCGTCGCCACCATGGCAAGCGCCGACCTGCTGGTGCTGCTGTCCGACATCGACGGGCTCTACGACGCCCCGCCGAAGAACAATCCGAACGCCAAGCTCATTCCGGTGGTCGAGAGCATCTCCTCGGAGATCGAGGCCGTGGCGGGCGACGCCGAGTCCGAACTGTCGCGCGGCGGCATGCGCACCAAGGTCGAGGCGGCCAAGATCGCGACCACCGGCGGCACGCATATGCTGATCGCCTCCGGCAAGATCGAGCATCCCTTGCAGGCGATCGCCGACGGCGGTCGCTGCACCTGGTTCCTGACGCCGGCCAATCCCATCACCTCGCGAAAGCGCTGGATCGCGGGCACGCTGGAGCCGAAGGGCACGCTGACCATCGACGCCGGCGCAGTGACGGCGCTGCGCGCCGGCGCCAGCCTGCTGCCGGCCGGCGTGATCAAGGTCGAGGGCCAGTTCGCCCGCGGCGATGCCGTGATCGTGCGCGGCCCCGACACCAGCGAGGTCGGCCGCGGCCTGATCGCCTACGACGCCGAGGTCGCCGAGCGGATCAAGGGCCGCTCCTCCCCTGATGTGATGACCATCCTCGGTATCAGCGGGCGCTCGGAGATGATCCACCGCGACGATCTGGTGGTGGGCGGGTAGAGGCTTTTTCCGTCATGCCCGGGCTTGTCCCGGGCATCCACGTTCTTGGTGCCGCGCGAAGGTCGTGGATGGCCGGGACAAGCCCGGCCATGACGTCGGGGGCTGGGCCAGTGGCCGAGCCCACCCCACCGGTCGAAGCCCTGCCATACCCTCCCTGCCCTTCGCAAAAGCGGGATTTCCGTGCTAGGACACCGCCTTAGCAGAAGGTTGAACCTCCCATGGCCGCCCCCCTCAAAGCCGTTGACGGCAATGCCGATCTCCAGGCGCTGATGTCCGATCTCGGAACCCGCGCCCGCGCTGCCGCGCGCGTGCTGGCGCTGGCGCCGCCGGAGCAGAAAAACCGGGCGCTGGAAGCCATGGAGCGGGCGATCCGCGCGAGCTCTGCGGCGATCCTCGCCGCCAATGCCGAGGACGTCGCGGAAGCCCGCGCCTCCGGCAATGCCACCTCCTCCTTCATCGACCGCCTGACGCTGACGCCGGCCCGCATCGAGGGCATGGCCGATGGCATCGGCATCGTACGCGGCATTGCCGATCCCGTCGGCATCGTCACCGAGAGCTGGCAGCGGCCGAACGGCATGAGGATCGAGCGCGTGCGCGTGCCGCTCGGCGTCGTCGGCGTGATCTTCGAAAGCCGTCCGAACGTTGCGGCCGACGCCGGCGTGCTGTGCCTGAAGTCCGGCAATGCCGTGATCCTGCGCGGCGGCTCGGACAGTTTTCGGTCCTGCCGCGCGATCCATGAATGCCTGGTGCAGGGCCTGCGCGAGGCGGGCCTGCCTGAAGCTGCGATCACGCTGGTCCCGACGCGCGACCGCGCGGCAGTCGGCATGATGCTCTCGGGCCTGAACGGCGCGGTCGACGTGATCGTGCCCCGCGGGGGAAAAAGCCTCGTCGCGCGCGTCGAGCAGGAAGCGCGCGTGCCTGTCTTCGCGCATCTGGAAGGCGTCAACCACGTCTATGTCGATGCCAGCGCCGACCTCACCATGGCGAAGTCGCTCGTGCTCAACGCAAAAATGCGCCGCACCGGGGTCTGCGGCGCGGCCGAGACGCTGCTGGTCGATCGCGCCGCGGCCGGCAAAAATCTGAAGCCGCTGGTCGAGATGCTGATCGAGGCGGGCTGCGAAGTGCGCGGCGACGAAACGGTGCAAGGAACGGATGCGCGCGTAAAACCTGCGAGCGAAGACGATTGGGACACCGAATATCTCGACGCGATCATCGCGGCGAAGGTGGTCGACGGTGTCGACGGCGCCATCGCGCATATTCAGAACCATGGCTCGCATCACACCGATGCGATCGTGAGCGCAGATGAGGCGGCTGCGAAGAAATTCCTGAGCGAGGTCGATTCCGCAATCGTGCTGCACAACGCCTCGACGCAGTTTGCCGATGGCGGCGAGTTCGGCTTCGGCGCCGAGATCGGGATTGCCACCGGCCGCTTCCACGCCCGCGGCCCTGTCGGCGCCGAGCAGCTGACGAGCTTCAAATATCGCGTTCACGGCACCGGACAGACGCGGCCGTAAGCAACGTCGCGGGGCGGGCATTGAGCAACAATTTCGTCGTGCCGCGTTTCGTGGCGCAAGCGGTCCCGCCCCACACGGAGGGCATGCGCATCGGCCTGCTCGGCGGCTCGTTCAATCCGCCGCATCAGGCCCATCGCGCAATCAGCCGGTTCGCGCTCCAGCGATTGCAACTCGATCGCGTCTGGTGGCTGGTGACCCCAGGCAATCCGCTGAAGGAGAACGGCAATCTGCATGAGCTCGGCGAGCGCATGCAGGCCGCGCGCGACGTCGCCGATGATCCCAGGATCGAGGTCAGCTGTCTCGAATCCGTCATCCGTACGCGCTACACTATCGACACGATCAACACCTTGCGCCGCCGCTTCTCGGGCCTGCGCTTTGTCTGGATCATGGGCGCCGACAACCTCGCTCAATTCCATCGTTGGCAGGACTGGCGGCGCATCGCCGGCCAGGTCCCGATGGCAGTCATCGACCGCCCGCCGCAGAGTTTTCGCGCCCTCGCCTCCCCCGCAGCCCAGGCGCTGGCACGCTACCGCCTGCCCGAGAACAAGGCGGCGCTGCTTGCGGACCGGCCGGCGCCGGCCTGGGTATTCCTGACCGGATTGAAGCTGAATCTGTCCTCAACGGGCTTACGGAACCCGGACGGGAGCTGGAAAGGTAAAATGTGAGGACCAGGGCGAGGATGTGGGGTGGGCTTTCGCCTCTCTGGCATATTGAAACCCTTAACCCCACATGATGTAGTGTAACCAGTGAGCGTCGGATTCGGCGTTCGCGATACAGTGAAAGGAATGGTCCCTGACCACATCTGTATTGTCCAAGTCAGCTTCGACGAAGTCTGTTTTACCCAAGGTTGCCAAGCCGGCGCGTAAAACATCAGCCAAAGCTGCAGCCTTGAAGGCGCAACCCGACGCCGACAAGACGCTGAGCCTGATCCTCTCCCGCCTCGAGGACATGAAGGCGGAAGAGACGGTCACCATCGACCTTCGCGGCAAATCGGCGTACTCCGACTACATGATCGTCACCACCGGCCGGGTGAACCGGCACGTTGGCGCGATCGCGGAAAACGTCGCCAAGGGCCTCAAGGAAAACGGCATCAAGAACATCCATGTCGAGGGCTTGCCCAATTGCGACTGGGTGCTGATCGATTCCGGCGACGTGATCGTGCACGTGTTCAGACCCGAGGTCCGCGAGTTCTACAATCTCGAGCGATTGTACACGCAGGGCCCAGGGGCGGCGAAGGCGATCTAGGCTGATCGAGCCGATTTCGAATCGGCTGACGCGCATGCTAGCGTCGTGCGCGCGCCATTTGCGCGCGGTCTTGAAAACACGACCCTGAAGATATCAGACCCCTGAAGATATCATGCGCGTTGCTGTCATTGCGGTGGGCCGGCTGAAGCAGGGCCCCGAACGGGAGCTTGCCGACCGCTATTTCGAGCGGTTCGACGAGGCCGGCCGCAAGCTCGGATTCCGCGAGCTCCTGATCCACGAAATCCCCGAGAGCCGCGCGCGCGACACCGCGACGCGGATGACCGAAGAGGCCGCCGCGATCTCCGCGCATATTCCGGACAAATCGATCCTGGTGGCACTGGACGAGCGCGGGCAAAATCTCGACTCCACCGTATTCGCACGGCATCTCGGGCGCTGGCGGGACGAGGGGGCCGGACATACTATCTTCATGATCGGAGGGGCGGACGGACTTTCGCCCGAATTGCGCCGTAAGGCCAAGCTCGCGATTGCGTTCGGCTCTGCGACCTGGCCGCACCAAATGGTCCGCGTCATGCTTCTGGAACAGCTTTATCGGGCCGCCACCATTCTGGCCGGCCACCCCTATCACCGCGCGTGATGCGCGCCACAACGAGCATCTTTGCCGACACGATGCGAGCGCCGCTCCTCAACCTGTTGCTGATCACTAGCGTTGCCGGCGCAAGCCTCGCGCAAGCCCAGACGGCAGCGCCGGCGCCACAGACTGCCGCCGTCTCGCCCGACGCCATCAAGCAGCGCGAGCAGGAGCTGGAAGCCGCGCGCGCCCGGCAGAAGAGCGCGGAAGAGGCGCAGGCCAAGCTCAAGGCCGAGATCACCTCGCTCGGCCAGGACCGTACCCAGCTCAATCAGCAGCTGATCGACACCGCCGCCAATGTACGCAGCGTGGAGACCAAGATCGACGAGACCGAAACGCGTCTGCGCACGCTCAACGGACGCGAGCAGGCGATGCGCTCCTCGCTCGATTCGCGTCGTGCCGACATCGTCGAGGTGCTGGCGGCGTTGCAGCGGGCCGGACGGCGCACGCCGCCGGCGCTGCTGGTGCGGCCCGAAGATGCGCTGCAATCGCTGCGCACGGCGATGCTGCTCGGCGCCGTGGTACCGGAGCTGCGCGGCCGCGCCGAAAAGATCGCAAGCGAGCTCGGCGAACTCGTAGCCTTGCGCAAGACCATCGCCACCGAGCGCGACCAGCTCGCCTCCGATCGCGACAAGGTTCGCAACGACCAGACCCGGCTCACCGCCCTCGTCGACGAGCGGCAGCGCCAGCAGGCTTCGCGGGAAAAAGACCTCGACGCCGAGAATTCGCGCGCCATCGCGCTTTCGAGACAAGTCGGCGATCTCCAGGGCCTGATCACCAAGATGGAGCAGGATCTGCAGAGCGCCGCCAAGGCCGCCGAGAAGGCAGCCGAGGCCGCAAGGCAGGCCAAGGCGGCGGCCGCCAGCGCCAGCGCCAAATCCGGCCCGGGCGCGTTCAAGGACCGGTCCCGGACCACCCCAGCGATCGTCTTTGCCTCCGCCAAGGGTCTCCTGCCTCTTCCAGTTAACGGTAACAAGATCAGGGATTTCGGCGGTTCCGACGGGGTCGGCGGGGTCCAGAAGGGCATTTCGCTGGCGACCAAGCCCGGCTCCCAGGTCACAACGCCGTGTGACGGCTGGGTAGTCTATTCAGGCCCGTTCCGCAGCTATGGACAACTCTTGATCCTCAATGCCGGGGGCGGGTATCATGTCCTGATCGCCGGGATGGAGCGCATTTCGGTCAACATCGGACAGTTTGTGCTCACGGGGGAGCCGGTTGCAACCATGGGGTCGACCTCTCAGGTCGCTTCCATTCTTGCGACGAACGCGAGTCAACCTGTGCTGTATGTCGAGTTCCGTAAGGACGGCACTCCAATCGATCCAGGCCCATGGTGGGCCGCAAATGAAGGCGAGAAGGTTCGCGGATGATGCGCAAGACTTCAGTAATCCTCCTCAGCGCGGCCACCGGCGCGGCGCTGATGCTGTTCGTGACCCAGCCGCGCGCGGTGTTCATGGGCTCCAGCGCGCGAGCCGCCACCGCAGACACCTATCGCCAGCTCAATCTGTTCGGTGACGTCTTCGAGCGCGTGCGCTCCGACTATGTCGAGAAGCCCGACGACACCAAGCTGATCGAATCCGCCATCAGCGGCATGCTCACCGGCCTCGATCCGCACTCGAGCTACATGGATGCCAAGAGCTTCCGCGACATGCAGGTGCAGACCCGCGGTGAGTTCGGCGGCCTCGGCATCGAGGTCACGATGGAAGACGGCCTGATCAAGGTGGTCTCGCCGATCGATGACACCCCGGCTTCGCGCGCCGGCGTCATGGCCAACGACATCATCACCAATCTCGACGACGAGGCGGTGCAGGGCCTGACCCTGAACCAGGCCGTCGAGAAGATGCGCGGCCCCGTCAACACCAAGATCAAGCTCAAGATCATCCGCAAGGGCCAGGACAATCCGATCGACGTCACCCTGGTGCGCGACAACATCCGCGTCCGCTCGGTGCGCGCGCGCGTCGAGGCCGACGACATCGCCTATATCCGCATCACCACCTTCAACGAGCAGACCACCGAAGGCCTGAAGCGCGAGGTCGCCAACCTCTCGAACCAGATCGGCGACAAGCTGAAGGGCTACATCATCGACCTTCGCAACAATCCGGGCGGCCTGCTCGAGGAAGCGGTCACCGTCTCCGACTCGTTCCTGGAGAAGGGCGAGATCGTGTCGACGCGCGGCCGCAATGCCGAGGAGACCCAGCGTCGGACCGCGCATTCGGGCGATCTGACCAAGGGCAAGCCGGTCATCGTGCTGGTCAATGGCGGCTCGGCCTCGGCGTCGGAGATCGTCGCCGGCGCGCTGCAGGACCACAAGCGCGCGACCATCGTCGGCACGCGCTCGTTCGGCAAGGGCTCGGTGCAGACCATCATTCCGCTCGGAAGCGGCAATGGCGCGCTGCGGCTGACCACGGCCCGCTACTACACGCCGTCGGGCAAGTCGATCCAGGCCAAGGGTATCGTGCCCGACATCGAAGTGCTGCAGGACGTGCCGGACGAGCTGAAGTCGCGCACCGACACCAAGGGCGAAGCTTCGCTGCGCGGCCATCTCAAGAACGACGGCGACGAGAAGACCGGCTCGCAGTCCTACGTCCCGCCGGACGCCAAGGACGACAAGGCGCTCAAGCTCGCCGACGACCTGCTCCACGGCATCAAGAACAGCGCCTCCGCCGCGCCCACCCCGGGCGGCGACAACAAGGCCACGACCGACAAGCCGAAGGCGGCGAACTAAGTCGGCGCGTTACCGCGATCTGATGAAAAGGGCGGCTCCTCGGAGCCGCCCTTTTTGCTTGGAACTCCTGTTGCAGGTAACTCCTGGCATCCCCGGCCTATCCCGGCCTGCCGCCGCTTGACCCCGGCGTGGTATCGTCATTGGCAGTGATTCGGGATCGCGCATGACTGAAACGGCCGATGATCTGAGCGCCCCGCTCGGACAGGACAAGCCGCGCCGGAAACGTCGGCTGCGGCTGCCGTTCACGGCCATGCAGGCGCTTGCCGTGCTGCTCGGCCTGTTCCTCCTCACCTTTGCCGGCTTCGCCATCTTCAACAAGGATCCGCTCGGCGGCGAGCCGATGACGCGGATCGCCATCCGCGAGAACGGCGCCGACAAGTCTCCAGCCGAGAAGCCCGCCGCCGGCCACGGCCAGGACAGCAAGGAAGGTAGCAAGCAAGACGGCAAGCACGACAGCCAGGAGACGCCGAAGCAGGCCGCTCCCGGCGAGCAGAAGACCGTCACCATGATCGACGGCTCGACCGGCGCCCGCCATGACGTGGTGATCGGCGAGGATGCCGGCGACAAGGCGGGGGCGGCTTCCGCCCCGCCGCCCGTCATGGCCGGGATCAATCCAAAACTGCTGGAGAAGTCACGCTACGGCATGATCCCGGTGGTCGCCGACGGGCTGAAGCCGTTCAACGTCTATGCGGCGGACGCCGATCGCGCCAAGGCCGCCAAGATGCCGGTGGTCGCCATCGTGATCGGCGGCCTTGGCGTCGGCGCCGCCAAGACCACCGATGCCATCATGAGGCTGCCGGCGGCGGTGACGCTGGCCTTCACGCCCTACGGCACCGATCCCGGCAAGCTCGCCGAACGGGCCCGCGCGCAACGCCACGAGATCTTCCTCCAGATCCCGATGGAGCCCTACGACTTCCCCGACAATGATCCGGGACCGCAGACGCTGCTGACCTCGCTCAGCGCCGATCAGAACATGGACCGCCTGTACTGGCATTTCAGCCGGATGCAGGGCTACGCCGGTATCACCAATTTCATGGGCGCCCGCTTCATCGCGACGGAGCCGGCGATGCAGCCGATCATCCGCGAAGCGGCCAAGCGCGGCCTCGGCTTCTTCGACGACGGCTCCTCGCCCCGCAGCATCGCAGCCCAGGCCGCGGCGAACCAGGCTATGCCGTTCGGCAAGGGCGACATCGCGATCGACGTGGTGCCGACCCCGACCGAGATCGACCGCGCCCTGAACAAGCTCGAATCGGCGGCACGCGAGCGCGGCGCGGCTGTCGGCACCGCCTCCGCCCTTCCCGTCTCGATCGAGCGCATCGGCGCCTGGACCAAGACATTGGGCGACCGGGGTATCCTTTTGGTGCCATTGACAACCGCGATGCTGAAATCAAAATCCAGCTAAATCAACGGATTGGTACGGCACGGGTCCCGGGACCGGTCAAGCCTTACCGACAGCATGCGAGAGGTCTGGCGGAATGGCGCGTTACGAGGATCTGCCCTACCGGACCTGCGTCGGTGTGATGCTGATCAACACAGAGGGACGGGTGTTCATCGGCCGCCGCGCCGGCGGCATCGAGCATGTCGACGACACCCATGTCTGGCAGATGCCGCAAGGCGGCGTCGATCCCGGCGAGGACACCTGGGACGCCGCCAGGCGCGAGCTCTATGAGGAGACCAGCGTGCGCTCGGTCGAGCGGCTCGGCGAGGTCCCGGACTGGCTCACATACGACATTCCGCGCACGGTCGCCGGGCGCGCCTGGAAGGGCCGCTACCGCGGCCAGCGCCAGAAATGGTTCGCAGTGCGCTTCACCGGCAAGGACAGCGAGATCAATGTCGCCAATCCCGGCGGCGGCGGCCACAAGGCCGAATTCGTGAGCTGGCGCTGGGAGCCGATGAAGAATCTGACCGGGCTGATCATTCCCTTCAAGCGCCCGGTCTATGAGCGCGTGGTGCAGGAATTTTCCGCGCTGGCGGAGGATTGAGTCGGGTCACTTGCCGTCCGGCCCTCGGTCGTCATCCCCGCGAAGGCGGGGATCCATAACCCCAGGGGGAAATTGGGCAGGAGATGGCAATCACGGCCTTTCAACCAATTGCCGCCTGTGGTTATGGATTCTCAGATGCGCAATTGCGCATCCATAGCTCGCGCTCCGCGCGCCCCGGAATGACAGAGATGCCCAATCAAAAGCCCTACCGCCCCAACGTGGGGATCGCTCTCTTCAACACCGAAGGCCGCGTGCTGATCGGTCACCGCTTCAAGGGCGACGGGCCCGAGATCATCCTGCCCGGGCTCGACTGGCAGATGCCGCAGGGCGGCGTCGACGACGGTGAGAATTTGCGCGATGCCGCGATGCGCGAGCTCTGGGAGGAGACCAGCGTCACGAGCGCAGCCTATCTCGGCGAGACCGACTGGCTCACCTACGAATTCCCGCCCTATGACGGACCGCAGACGCACCGCCTCGCGAAATTTCGCGGCCAGCGGCAAAAATGGTTCGCGCTGCGCTTCACCGGCAAGGATGACGAGATCGACCCGCTGACGCCGCGCAACGGCCAGCCCGCAGAGTTCGACGCCTGGCGCTGGGAGCGTCTGGATCGTGTTGCCGACGTCGTGGTGCCGTTCCGACGTGAGGTCTATCAGGCCGTCGCGCAGCAGTTCGCGGCCTTCGCAAACTAAAACTGCGAAAACAACCCCATGCACAGTAGAACGGGGGTTGAAATGGTTGGAGATTTTTCGCCGGGAATTTTCGTGTGAGGGAGCACCAATCTCTCGTTCCCTCCCCTTGTGGGGGAGGGGCAGGGAGGGGGGTGCCACACGGGGATTCTCTCCGGCGCGCGCGTACCTCCGCGCATTCAACGATCGGCACCTTTTGTTGGGCTACCCCTCTCCCTAACCCTCCCCCACAAGGGGGGAGGGAACGCTCCTGTGTCGGCGCGCCAGTGGGGCCTTTATCGCATCACCCTAATTAATCGGTCCCACCGTGAACGGGCCGAGTGCGATGACGTGGCAGTCGCTGTCGCGCTTGGCGCAGTCGGCGAGCGCGGAAGAGACCGCGGCCTGCTCGTCGGCGGCCTTGAGGCCGAGGCCCGGGCGGCCCGCGGTGCCGACGGCAACCGCGTTCCAGCCCATGGCGTCACCGAGCTTGCGCACGACCTCGCCGCGCGCGTCCGCCACGATCGAGGCGTTGGAGGCGGCATTGAAGAAACCGGTGATCCTGAACAGCGTCGGGATCGGCACGACGAAATTGTCGTCGATCGCGACCACGAGGCACGCCACGCCGGCAATCGCGCCGCACGATTCCAGAGCGCCGCGCCGCGTCCTCCGGCGACAATGCGCCGAGCACCATGAAATATTGTCCGCCCGGGCCGAGCGCGACCGAGCGGGATTTCGCCGCCGGCACGAACATGTTCTCGAGCCGGACCTTTTGCGGATCGCGCACCATCGGAAAATCCTTCGATGCGAAGGTCCGCTCGGTCATGGCGTCATGCCGGAAATAGGGAGACGGCGGCATCGGCGGCTTGCCGTGCGCGTAGACGACGTTGTTGCCGACCGCATAGAGCTCGCAGCGCCGCGGCGATTGCGCGGCATCGGCGCGCTTCTGGCACTGCTCGATCGCAGTGTTGCGCGCGGCCTCCTCGTTCGGCTGGTTGAGGGCCGAGCCGGTGAAGCCGCCGACATTGAGCGCGAAGGCCTTGTGGTCGCCGGCCGTGGAATAGTCGCCGGCAAGGTAGTTGCGGACGCGCTCGTTGATGAAGGGCACGCTGTCGGCCGCAAACTTGCCGGCCATCGGCGCGGCCAATGGTGACGGCGCAGGCATCGGTGCCATCGCAGCGGCGGCATTTTGCGGCGCCATCGGCGACATCGGCGCTTTGGCCAGTTGGGTCGGCGCGGGGCTCGGCGCCGCGCTTGCGGCTGCAGCCGGGGTCGCTGCGACATTAGCGGTCTGCTTGAGCTTGGTGTTGTAGAGGAAGCCGGTGACCCCGATGGCGACGATCGAGACGATTGCGACCACCAGCGGCCACATCCACACCGGCGCCGTGGCGAGCTTTGAGCCCGCCTTCTTCAGCTGCGGCTTGCTATAGCTGCCGTCCTCGCGCCGCATCGCCACCATGTAGGCATGAACCGGCGTCGGGATGTTCTTGACCTCCTGCGCGCCGATATCGGCGAACTGCACCGAGAGCTTGTTGGCGACCTGCTCATGCACCGCGCGCGAGACGCAGATGCCGCCGACCTCGGCGAGACCCTCCAGCCGGGCCGCGATGTTGACGCCATCGCCGAGCAGATCGCCGTCGCGCTCGACTACATCGCCAATGGTGATGCCGATGCGGAACGACATCTGCCGGCTCGGCGGATAGGCCATGTTGCGGGTTCGCAAGGATTCCTGGATGTCGATCGCGCAGCGCACCGCATCGACCGCGCTCGGGAATTCCGCGAGCACGGCATCGCCCGCCGTATTGAAGATGCGCCCGCCGGCCCTCGCGATGAAATCGTCGACGACCTCGCGATAGGAGGCGAGCCGCCGGAGCGTCTCCTCCTCGTCTTCCGCGACCAGTCTCGAGTAGCCGGCAATATCGGCTGCGAAAATCGCTGCGATCTTGCGTTTCATCTGCGACCCGCCCCGGGAACAAATTCGCAAGGCAGAATGCCGTTATCGGCGGCGGGGTGCAACAAAGTTTCAGCGCCCGCCACGGGTGTGACGAGCGCTGCACTTGGTCAGGGAATGTCTTGCAGGATTCTCGTTCGAGCCCCGGAGCGGTACCCCGGGGCTTAGTGCATAGCCGTCGAGTTGAGCTGCTGCTGGATGCTCTTGAAGTGGTCGAGCCGCTCGATCGCCTGATCGAGCTCGCCGCCTTCATGCTCCTTCAGCCCCTCTTCCATCTCCGAGATCGTCGCCGCGAACTGGGCGCGGTCGAGCTCGGCCAGCGACGTCGCGACATCGGCGAGCACGGTCAGGCCCTTTTCGGAGACTTCGGCGAGACCGCCGAGGACGATGACCTTCTCATGGCGGCCGCCGGTGGTGATGGTGAGGATGCCCGGACGGATCGCAGCCACGACCGGCGCATGCCCTGCCAGCACGCCGAAATCACCCTCGACGCCGGGGATGTCGACCTGATCGACCTCGCCCGAGAATGCGAGCTTTTCCGGAGAGACGAGATCGAAGTGGAAGGTGGCCATAACAAACCTGCGAATGGTGAGTAGCGAATGGCGAGTGGTTGAAACAGGGAGCAGCTATTCGCCACTCCCTATTCGCTATTCGCCAGCTTAGGCGGCTTCCGCCGCCAGCTTCTTGCCCTTCTCGACGGCTTCTTCGATGGTGCCGACCATGTAGAAGGCCGCTTCGGGCAGATGGTCGTACTTGCCTTCCACCAGGCCCTTGAAGCCCTTGATGGTGTCGGCGAGCTCGACGAACTTGCCGGGTGAACCCGTGAAGATTTCGGCGACGTGGAACGGCTGCGACATGAAGCGCTCGACCTTGCGGGCGCGCGCCACCGTCAGCTTGTCCTCTTCCGAAAGCTCGTCCATGCCGAGAATGGCGATGATGTCCTGGAGCGCCTTGTAGCGCTGCAGCACCTGCTGGACCTGACGGGCAACCGCGTAGTGCTCCTCGCCGACGACCAGCGGGGAGAGCATGCGCGAGGTCGAGTCGAGCGGATCCACCGCGGGATAGATGCCCTTTTCGGCGATCGAGCGCGACAGCGTGGTGGTCGCGTCAAGATGCGCGAACGAGGTCGCGGGCGCCGGGTCGGTCAAGTCGTCGGCCGGAACGTAGATGGCCTGCACCGAGGTGATCGAACCCTTCTGCGTGGTGGTGATGCGCTCCTGCAGCGCGCCCATGTCGGTGGCGAGCGTCGGCTGATAACCCACCGCCGAAGGAATACGGCCGAGCAGCGCCGACACTTCCGAGCCGGCCTGGGTGAAGCGGAAGATGTTGTCGACGAAGAACAGCACGTCCTGGCCCTTGTCGCGGAAGTCTTCCGCGATGGTCAGACCCGTGAGCGCGACGCGGGCGCGGGCGCCGGGCGGCTCGTTCATCTGGCCGAACACCAGCGCGCACTTCGACTTGACGCTCGGATCCGGATTCTTCGGATCGGCGTTGACCTTGGATTCGATGAACTCGTGATAGAGGTCGTTGCCCTCGCGGGTACGCTCGCCGACGCCGGCGAACACGGAGTAACCGCCGTGCGCCTTCGCGACGTTGTTGATCAACTCCTGAATCAGCACGGTCTTGCCGACGCCGGCGCCGCCGAACAGGCCGATCTTGCCGCCCTTTGCATACGGAGCCAGGAGATCGACGACCTTGATGCCGGTGACCAGAATTTCAGCTTCGGTCGACTGGTCGGTGTAGCTCGGCGCGTCCTGATGGATGGGGCGCAGGCTTTCGGCGTTGACCGGGCCGGCTTCGTCGATCGGCTCGCCGATGACGTTGATGATGCGGCCGAGCGTGCCTTCGCCGACGGGAACGCGGATCGGCAGGCCGGTGTCGGTCACTTCCTGGCCGCGCACCAGACCTTCGGTCACGTCCATCGCGATCGTGCGCACGGTGGACTCACCGAGATGCTGCGCAACTTCCAGCACGAGGCGGATGTTGCCGTTCTTGGTTTCCAGCGAATTGAGAATGGCCGGGAGGTGGCCCTCGAACTGTACGTCGACGACGGCGCCCATGACCTGGGTGACGCGACCGACCGGGTTAGCTGCTGTAGCCATGAAGCTCTCCTTCGAAATTCTTTACTTGAACGACCGTCGTTGAGTTCGTGCGTCAGACCGCCTCGGCGCCGGAGATGATCTCGATCAGCTCCTTGGTGATCTGGGCTTGACGGGTTCGGTTGTAGATCTGGGTTTGCTTGCGGATCATTTCGCCGGCGTTGCGGGTGGCGTTGTCCATCGAGCTCATCTGCGCGCCGTAGAATGAAGCGTTGTTCTCCAGCAGCGCGCGGAAGATCTGCACCGCGATGTTGCGCGGCAGCAGGCCCGAAAGGAGTTCGTCCTCCTCCGGCTCATATTCGTAGGACGTCGACGGCGCGTTCGCCGCCTTCTCTTCCACGACCAGCGGAATGATCTGCTGCGCGGTCGGGATCTGGGCGATCACCGACTTGAACTGCGCGTAGAACAGTGTGCAAACGTCGAACTCGCCGTTCTCGAAACGGGCCAGCACCTTCCTGGCGATGTCCTCGGCGTTGACGAAACCGAGCTGACGAACGCTGCGCAGGTCGAGATGCTCGACGATCTGCTTGTCGAACTGGCGGCGGAGCTGCTCATAGCCCTTGCGGCCGACGCAGAAGAATTTGACTTCCTTGCCCTGCGCCATCAGCGCCAGGGCACGATCGCGCGCGAGGCGCACGATCGAGGAGTTGAAGGCACCGGACAGGCCGCGCTCGCCGGTGCAGACCAGCAGCAGGTGGACCTGGTCCCTGCCGGTGCCGGCAAGCAGCGCCGGCGCGCCGGGCGAACCGGCGGCAGCGCTGGCGATGTTGGAGATCACCGCGCTCATCTTGTCGGCATAGGGGCGCGCAGCTTCGGCCGCCTGCTGGGCGCGGCGCAACCTGGACGCAGCGACCATCTGCATGGCCTTGGTGATCTTTTGCGTCGCCTTGGTGGAGGCGATGCGCACGCGCATGTCTTTAAGTGACGCCATTCTTCGTTCACCCCGGCGGTTCGACTGATACGTCGGACCGCTAGCCTGTCCCGATCGCAATGCCCGGCCGGGCGCCGGGCACGCTTCTTATTGTCTTGCCTCTCGCGAAGCGATCATGGCCGGAAGACCCGGCCATGACGACGCTTAAGCGAAGCTCTTCGCAAAACCTTCGACCACCGACTTCAGCTTGGCAGCCACGTCGTCGGAGAGGTCGCGGGTGTCGCGGATCGAATTGAGGATCTCGACGTTCTTGCCGCGCAGCAGCGACAGCAGGCCGTCCTCGAACGCGCGCACCTTGTTGACCGGGAGCGGATCGAGATAGCCGTTGGTGCCGGCCCAGATCACGCAGACCTGCTCTTCCATCTTCAACGGCGCGAACTGCGGCTGCTTCAGGAGCTCGGTCAGGCGGGAGCCGCGGTTCAGCAGGCGCTGGGTCGAGGCGTCCAAGTCGGAGCCGAACTGCGCGAACGCCGCCATTTCGCGGTACTGCGCGAGCTCGCCCTTGATCTTGCCGGCAACCTTCTTGGTGGCCTTGGTCTGCGCCGAGGAGCCGACGCGCGACACCGACAGACCGACGTTCACCGCGGGACGGATGCCCTGGAAGAACAGGTCGGTTTCCAGGAAGATCTGGCCGTCGGTGATCGAGATGACGTTGGTCGGAATGTAGGCCGACACGTCGTTGGCCTGGGTTTCGATGACCGGCAGTGCGGTCAGCGAGCCCGAGCCGTGATCCTTGCTGAGCTTGGCCGCGCGCTCGAGCAGACGGGAATGCAGGTAGAACACGTCGCCCGGATAGGCTTCGCGGCCCGGCGGGCGGCGCAGCAGCAGCGACATCTGGCGGTAGGCGACGGCCTGCTTGGACAGATCGTCATAGATGATGACCGCGTGCATGCCGTTGTCGCGGAAGAACTCGCCCATGGTGCAGGCGGTGAACGGCGCGATGTACTGCATCGGCGCCGGATCCGACGCGGTGGCGGCGACGACGATCGAATATTCGAGCGCGCCCTGCTCTTCCAGCACCTTCACGAACTGGGCAACCGTCGAGCGCTTCTGGCCGACCGCGACGTAGACGCAGTACAGCTTGATGTTCTCGTCGGGCTGCGCGTTGAGCGGCTTCTGGTTCAGGATGGTGTCGAGCGCGATCGCGGTCTTGCCGGTCTGACGGTCGCCGATGATCAGCTCGCGCTGGCCGCGGCCGATCGGGATCAGGGCGTCGATCGCCTTGAGGCCGGTCGCCATCGGCTCGCTCACCGACTTGCGCGGAATGATGCCGGGCGCCTTGACGTCGACGCGCATGCGCTTGTCGGCCTGGATCGGGCCCTTGCCGTCGATCGGATTGCCGAGCGCGTCGACGACGCGGCCGAGCAGGCCCTTGCCGACCGGCGCGTCCACGATGGCGCGGGTGCGCTTGACGGTCTGGCCTTCCTTGATCTCACGGTCGCCGCCGAAGATCACGACGCCGACGTTGTCGGTTTCGAGGTTCAGCGCCATGCCGCGGGTGCCGTTCTCGAACTCGACCATTTCGCCGGCCTGGACGTTGTCCAGACCGTAGACGCGAGCGATACCGTCGCCGACGGACAGCACCTGTCCGACTTCGGAGACTTCAGCTTCCTGGCCGAAATTCTTGATCTGGTCCTTGAGGATCGCGGAAATTTCCGCGGCGCGGATGTCCATCAGCCTGCCTCTTTCATCGCGTGCTTGATCGAATTGAGTTTGGTGCGAAGCGAACTATCAATCATGCGGCTGCCGAGCTTGACGACGAGGCCACCGATGATCGAGGGATCGACATTCACGTTGAGCGCGACGTCCTTACCGGTCACCGACTTCAGGGCAACCTTGAGGGCGTCGAGATTCTTGTCCGAAAGCGTTTCCGCCACGGTGACGTCGGCCGTCACCTCGCCCTTGAACCTGGCGACCAGGGCCCGGTAGGCGCGAATGACATCGACCACCGCGAACAGGCGGCGATTGGCGGTCAGGACTTTCAGGAAATTGGCGGAGATGCCGGCGATGCCGGCCTTGGCCAGCACGGCCGAAAGGGCCTTGGACTGGGCATCGGCCGCGAAAACCGGACTGCGGACGAGGCGCTTAAGATCGGCGCTCTCGTTCAGCATGGCCTCGAATTTCTCGAGATCGGCTTTGACCTCATCGACCACTTTCTGGTCGCGGGCCAGTTCAAACAAGGCCGTTGCATAACGGCCGGACACACCTGAAACGGACGTATCTTCTGCAGCCACAGACGCGCTCTTTTTGCTGTCAAACTCGCAAGGGAAAAACCGTCGCCACAAAGCGGCGCCAAGCGATCCAAGCCCTTGGAATTCAAGCGGGACTTCGATTTCCGGCCGGCACGGGACGTGCCGGATCCGTTAAAATCGCGGCTTTGCTAACATAGCAGGCGCGCAGGTGCAACATGACGCCAAATTAAAGGCATGAGGTTCTGTCGCCAGTTCGTCGCACGCGGGATGCATCGATCACCACCTGATCCGACGACCGTATCAGAGACTTGAGCAAGGACATGGTGACGAGGTGCCGCGTCACGGAATTGTCGCGGGGGCTCTGCCGTGTCTCGCCTTGTTGGTTCCTGCTCTCAGCGCATAGCGGCCATGAACACGGATCGCTGAGGCGTGATTCCGGCCTCGCCAGCTCCACTCGCCGAATACTTACCCAATTCTAAATGCTCAAGATGATGACTTCGTTTTTACAGTATTTAGCAGTATTATATAGGTTAACAAATCGTTAAAAGCGAAGATTACGGAACATCGGCTGAATATCTGGTCACGGTAACAAGATATTTCATGACGACACAGAATGGATTTACTGCCCAATTCACGCCTCATTAGGAATCGAAACGCCAACCCGCTCACAAACTGATGGGGGCTCCACTAGCCACATGTGTGGCAATACTAGCTTAGGGACCACTAAATGCTGTCTTTGAAGACGCTGGGCTTTGTGACCCGGCCGCGCACGGCGATCGCTTTCATTGCCGCAACTCTTCTCATCGGTGGAACTGCCACCGAAGCTTCCGCCAAATCCCGGCATCACCGGCATCATCATCACCGCCACCACGCTCAGACCGATACCAACGCGACCTCCGATTGGCGCAACGCCAATGCGTCGATGACGCCGACCTCGGGCACGGGTCACAGCTTCTCCGGCATGGCCTCCTTTTACGGCAACGAGTCCGGCAGCCGCACGGCCTCGGGCCAGCGCTTCAACCAGAATGCTATGACCGCGGCGCACCGTTCGCTGCCGTTCGGCACCAAGCTGCGCGTCACCCACGGCGGCTCGAGCGTCGTCGTCACCATCAATGACCGTGGCCCGTTCATTCGCGGCCGGGTTCTCGACCTCTCCACGGGCGCTGCCCGCGCCATCGGCCTCACGGGTCGCGGCGTCGGCCGCGTCACCGCGGAAGTCGTCTCCTAAGGCGCGATAAAGCGTCCATCGAGCGCGCGCAGTTTTCATCAGTTTGATGCGCGCATGAAACAAGCCCGCGGTCTTGGGGGACCGCGGGCTTTTTTTATGGCCATCATCGCCGCTGGTGTCCCGGACAAGCTGCAACGCCGCTTGGCGTTGCGGCGCAGAGCCGGGACCCAGAAGCCGCGGGTTCCTTTGCGACATGGGCCCCGGCTCTGCAGCGCACCGTCAAAGAGACGCTGCGCTGGGCCCGGGGCACGAGAGGAGAGCTCAGCTCCTACAAAAAGCTCTGCGGATCGACGTCGACTTCGAGCTTCTGATTGCCCGTCGGCTTCGGGCAGACCGCGAGCCAATTGCGCAAATAGTCCGAGAGATCGAAGCCGCGCGCGGATTTCACCAGGATGCGGAAGCGGTAGCGGCCCTTGATCACGGCGAGCGGCGCTTCCGCCGGTCCGAGCACCACCACGCGCTCGTCGCGCGGGGCGAGCGCGACGAGGCGGCGGCCAAGGCCTTCGGCGCTCGGGCGGTCGCCGGCGGAGATGATCAGGCTGGCGAGCCGGCCGAACGGCGGATACAGCGTGCGCTCGCGCAGATCGATCTCGCTGTCGTAAAAGGCCTCGCGGTCGCAGGCGATCAGCGCCTTCATCACGGGATGATCGGGCTGGTGGGTCTGGAGATAGCCGACGCCGCGGCCCTGCTCCCGCCCGGCGCGTCCGATCACCTGGTTGAGCAATTGCCAGGTGCGTTCCGCCGCACGCGGATCGCCGTTGCTGAGGCCCAGATCCGCATCGACCACGCCGACCAGATTGAGCCGCGGGAAATTGTGGCCCTTGGCGACGAGCTGCGTGCCGATGATGATGTCGACCCGGCCCTCCGCGATCTCGGCAAGCTCCGAGCGCATCGTCTCGATCGAGGTGATGAGATCGCTCGACAGCACCATGGTGCGCGCTTGCGGGAACAGCGCCGCCGCCTCCTCCTGCAGGCGTTCGACGCCGGGGCCGACCGCGACCAGCGATTCCTCGGCCGAGCAATTCGGACAGAGATGCGGCCGCGGCATCGAGAAGCCGCAATGATGGCAGACCAGGCGCTGACGGAAGCGGTGATCGACCAGCCAGGCATCGCAGATGGTGCAGGCGAAGCGGTGGCCGCAGCCGCGGCACAGCGTCAGCGGCGCATAGCCGCGGCGATTGAGGAACAGCAGCGCCTGCTCGCGCTTCTCGATCGCTTTTCTGATCTCACCGGCCAGCCGCGGCGAGATGAAACGCCCGCGCGCCGGCGGCTCGCGGCGCATGTCGATGGCCTCGATATGCGGCATGTGCTGGCCGCCGAAGCGCGAGGGCAGCGCGATGCGCTGATAGCGGTTCTTCCGCGCGTTGACCTCGGACTCGACCGACGGCGTCGCCGAGGCCAGCACGACCGGGATCTTGGCGATATGCGCGCGCACCACCGCCATGTCGCGGGCGTGATAATGCACGCCCTCGTCCTGCTTGTAGGCCTGGTCGTGCTCTTCATCGACGACGATCAGGCCGAGATTGGCGTAGGGGAGAAACAGCGCCGAGCGCGCGCCGACCACGACCGGCGCGCTCCCTCCCGAGATCGCCGCCCAGTTGCGCGCGCGGGTGCGCGGCGTCAGCTCGGAATGCCATTCGATCGGCCGCACGCCGAAGCGTTGCGCGAATCGATCGAGGAACTGGCCGGTGAGCGCGATCTCCGGCATCAGGATCAGCGATTGCCTGCCGCGGCGGATGGCCTCCGCGATCGCCTCGAAATAGACCTCGGTCTTGCCGGAGCCGGTGACGCCGTCGAGCAATGCGACGTGGAAGGTGCCGTTGGCCGCGAGCGCCCGCATCGTGTCGACGGCCGCGCGCTGCAGCGGGGTAAAATCCGGCCGGCCGAAATCCGGATCGGGCACGGGCGGCGGCGGAGGCGGCGGCATCGGCTCAACCGTGAGCGTGCCTTCGTCGACGAGCCCGTCGATCACTCCCGAGGAGACGCCGGCTTCCTTGGCGGCTTCAGACTTGCCGTGCAGCAGCCGGTCCGACAGCACCTCGATCACGCGCTGCCGTGCCGGCGTCAGCCTTTTCGGCGGGTCGCCGACCAGGCGCACGCCGGGGCGCACCCGCTCGGGGCCGAGATTCTCGCCCATCCGCAGGCACATGCGCAGTACCATGCCGCGTGGGCTCAGCGTGTAATTGGCGACCCAGTCGACCACGGACCGCAGCTCGGGCTTGAGCGGCGGGATATCGAGCTTCTCGTTGACCTCCTTGAGACGGTTGTGCAGGCGCGGATCGGGATTGGCGTTCTCTCCCCAGACCACGGCCAGCACCTCGCGCGGCCCGAGCGGCACGGCGACGAGATCGCCCGCCTTCAGCTCCATGCCGCGCGGCACCTTGTAGGAATAGGTCTGGTCGAGCGCGACCGGCACCAGCACGTCGACCATGCCGGTCGCGTTGGTGGGGGCGGTGGTGCTGCGCGAGGTGTGATCCATGAACGAAGAATCGGAACCGGGGGCCTCAAGGCTAGCGCCCTGAGGCGGCCTTAGCGAACGATAAACGGGTGTGATGCGATATACTGAGTGGAATCACCACGTCCAGTGCGCATGAGCAAAGCCGTCGCCCCACCTCTCGAGCTCGCCAGCGCCGATCCCTCGATCGCGCAGGAGATGACGCGCTGGCTGTCGCATCTCGGCGCCGAGCGGCGGTTGTCGCCGAAGACGCTGGAAGCCTATGGCCGCGACTTGCGGCAGTGCCTGGATTTCCTTTGCAGCCATTGGGGCGAACGCGTGACGCTGAAGCGCTTCGCGGCGCTGGAGGCCACTGACGTCCGCGCCTTCATGGCGATGCGCCGCGCCGATGACATTGCCGGCCGCAGCCTGATGCGCGCGCTGGCCGGGCTGCGCTCCTTCGGCCGCTTCCTCGAGCGCGAAGGCAAGGGCAAGGTCGGCGCACTCTCGGCGATCCGCGCGCCGAAGGTGGCCAAGACCTTGCCGAAGCCGCTGCCGATGGCATCGGCCAAGCGCCTTGCCGATGCCGACGAGCGTGCCGGCGAGGATCGCGAGACCTGGATCCTGGCGCGCGATGCCGCGGTGATGGCGCTCTTGTACGGCTCGGGGCTCCGCATCTCGGAGGCGCTCGGCCTGAAGCGCCGCGAGGTGCCGCGTCCCGGCGAGGGCGACGTGCTGATCGTGACCGGCAAGGGCAACAAGACCCGCATGGTGCCGGTGCTGCAGAACGTGCTCGAGCTCGTTCAGGAATACGTCGCGATGTGCCCTTATCCACTGCCCGCCGAAGGCCCGATCTTCGTCGGCGCGCGCGGCGGTCCCTTGAGCCCACGCATCATTCAGCTCGCGATGGAGCGGCTGCGCGGCGCACTCGGCCTGCCCGACAGCGCGACGCCGCACGCGCTGCGCCATTCCTTCGCCACGCATCTGCTGTCACGCGGCGGGGACTTACGCGCCATCCAGGAATTGCTCGGCCATTCCTCGCTCTCGACCACGCAGATCTACACCGGCATCGATTCCGAACGCCTGCTGGAAGTCTATGCCAGCGCGCATCCAAGACGCTGACGAATTGGCGCTGACACACTGACGTCATAACTGCCTTGCCTCTTGCGCGGGCCGCGCGGTTCGGTCAATCGTTGCGGAACCGAGGCAGGAGAGACTGATGAGCGCACATGAAAGCATGGAGCACGCCGAGCACGCCGAACACGCGTCCGGCTCGAACAAGAAGATCGCGCTCCTGATCGCCGTGCTGGCGCTGTTCCTGGCGATCTCGGAGACGCTCGGCAAGGGCGCCCAGACCGAATCCATCAGCAAGAACGTCGAGGCCGCCAATCTCTGGGCGTTCTTCCAGGCCAAGAGCATCCGCCGCACCGTGGTGATCACCGCGGCCGAGCAGGGCAAGCTCACGCTCGGCTCCGCCACCGACGACGCCGCGAAGGCCGCGGTGCAGAAACAGGTCGACGACTGGACCAAGACCGCGCAGCGCTACCGCTCCGAACCGGAGACCGGCGAAGGCACCGAGCAGCTCGCCGAGAAGGCCAAGCATGCCGAGCACGAGCGCGACGAGGCGACTGCGAAATACCATCACTTCGAGCTGGCTTCGGCCGCCTTCCAGATCGGCATCGTGCTGGCCTCGGCCACCATCATCACCGGCATGATCGCGCTGGCCTATGTCGCCGGCATCCTGACGCTCGCCGGCCTGCTCATGACCAGCCTTGGCCTGTGGTGGCCGCACCTGGTGCATTTGCATTAATTGGCGCAGCAGCGTTGCACCAACTCCGTCATCCTGAGGTGCGAGGAGCGCAGTGCATCAGCACTGCGCCCGGAGCCTCGAAGGATGAACGGCCGAGCTGCAGCCGGGCCGTCGCCCTTCGAGGGCCGCTGAAGAAGCGGCCACCTCCAGCGACAACCGCTTCGCGGTTGCGCGGGGGTGACGGTGAGAGACTGAATGTGCGGGCAGCTACCGCGCCTGGTGCACGCTCTTGCGAAAACGCTGGATCAGACGCAGCGTGCGTGACGACCAGCCTTCACCGTTGCCGGCGATCAGCTCGCGGATGCGGCGCTTGATCGGATCGACCAGCTCGGCGGCCTTGGCGCGGACCTTCATCACCAGATCGTAGATCCGCTCGAACCAGTGCATCTCCAAAAGCTTGTCGCGCGTGACGTCGAACACGAAGGCGGTGACGCCGACGCCGAGCAGCTTCGCGAAAACGATCGTGAAGACCGCGCTGGTCCAATATTCATGCGTGAGCAGCCACAGGCCGACCAGCTTGAGCGGAAACAGCGGGATCACAGGCACAGCGAACACGATCAGCGTCATGGCCGGCGACAGCGCATCGACGCGCTCCGTCAGCCATTGCTTGAAACGTGCGAGCGGGACGGCTGCGACAACCCGCGCAACGATCGGCTCGAGATGGTCCCACAGCCAGGCTTCGATCAGGAAAACGATCGCGAGCAGGACCCAGACCGGTTGAAGAAGGCGGCGCAGCATGTGTTTCCCGCCCGATTAGGCGCTGGGCGCTTGGCTACATATGGATGGCCCGCTTGCCGACTGCAAGCGCGGCTTCCTTGATGGCCTCCGAGCGGGTCGGATGCGCGTGGCAGGTGCGCGCGAGATCTTCCGCACTGCCGCCAAACTCCATGAGAACGCACGCTTCATGGATCATTTCACCGGCTTCGCGGCCGATAATGTGCACGCCGAGCACGCGATCGGTCTTCGCATCTGCGAGAATCTTCACAAAGCCGTCAGTGGTCTGGTTGACCTTGGAGCGGCCGTTGGCGGTAAAGGGAAACTTCCCGACCGTATAAGCCACGCCCGCCTGCTTCAGCTCCTCCTCGGTCTTGCCGACGCAGGACACTTCCGGGGTGGTATACACGACGCCTGGGATCACGTCGTAGTTCACGTGGCCGGCCTGGCCGGCGATGATCTCGGCCACCGCCACGCCTTCGTCCTCGGCCTTGTGCGCGAGCATGGGCCCAGCGACGACGTCGCCGATGGCATAGACGCCCTTCAGGCTGGTGGCGAAATGCGGATCGATCTGCACGCGGCCGCGATTGTCCAGCGCGACGCCGGCTTCCTTCAGGCCAAGCGCGTCGGTGTAGGGGACGCGGCCGATGCAGACCAGAACGACGTCGGCTTCGAGCGTCTCGGCGGCGCCGCCGGCGGCGGGCTCGATCGTCGCCTTCAGCGTCTTGCCTGAGCTGTCGACGGCGGTGACCTTGGCGCCAAGCTTGAACGCAAAGCCCTGCTTTTCCAGGATGCGCTGGAATTGCTTGGCGATCTCGCCGTCCATGCCGGGCAGGATGCGATCCAGGAATTCGACGACGACGACCTCGGCACCGAGACGATGCCAGACAGAGCCGAGCTCGAGGCCGATCACGCCGGCGCCGACGATCAAGAGCTTGCCGGGCACCTTGTCGAGCGACAGCGCGCCAGTCGAGGACACGATGCGCTTCTCGTCGATCTCGATGCCCTTGAGGCGCGCGATGTCCGAACCGGTCGCGATCACGATGTTCTTCGTTTCGATCGTCTGCGACTTGCCGTCGGCGGAGACCGCGACCTTGCCGGTCCCCAAGATCTTGCCGGTGCCCTTGAGCACGTCGATCTTGTTCTTCTTCATCAGGAACTCGACACCCTTGACGTTGCCGTCGATGCCCTGCTGCTTGAAGTTCATCATCGCGGGAAGATCGAGCTTCGGCGAGGAGACCGACACGCCCATCTTGGCGAAGGAGTGCCCGGCTTCCTCGAACATCTCGGACGCGTGCAGCAGCGCCTTCGACGGCATGCAGCCGACATTGAGGCAGGTGCCGCCGAGGGTAGCGTTCTTTTCGACCACGGCGACTTTCATGCCGAGCTGGGCTGCGCGCACCGCGCAGACATAACCGCCCGGTCCGGTGCCGATCACAACGAGGTCATAGGTCATGGAGTCTCCGTCACGTCTATTCATCGGGGTTGAGCCATCGCGATCGATCGTCGACAGGCCGAGGCATCCGTCCCTCGAGCAACTGCCGAAGATAGCGCGGCGACACTGCGCCTGTCGCTTCGATCAGCCAGTACAGATAGTCGCGTGGACCGCCGTTCAGGTAGGGCGGCGATGACATCGGCTTGAACAGCGTCGGCAATTTTTCGGTCACCGACAGATTGTTGAGTATCGAGCCGAGTTCTTGAACCACACGCCAAGGGATCATCGATGTCGATGGTGAGATTGATGCACCAGCGTTCATTCGGAAAGAGATGGTGCGCATCCACCGTGGTGCCCGGAATCCGCGCGAGAAATCCTTTCAGATCTTCGAACATATCTTCGCGGAATTCATTCGCAGGCATTCAACGCCCACCCGAGACATCGAGGATGGCGCTGGTGACATAGGAAGCCTCGTCCGACAGCAACCAGACGATGGCATTGGCGATTTCATCCGATGTGCCGACGCGCTTCATCGGCACCAGATGGGCCAGGCGATGGGCGCGGTCGGGCTCGCCGCCAGCGGCGTGGATTTCGGTGTCGATCAGGCCGGGACGGATCGCGGCGACGCGGATGCCTTCGGCTGCGACTTCATGGCCGAGACCGATGGTGAAGGAATCCACCGCGCCCTTGGACGCGGCATAATCGACATAGGTGTTGGGCGAGCCGAGCTTGGCGGCGACCGACGACAGATTGACGATGACGCCGCCCTTGCCGCCGTGCTTGGTCGACATCCGCTTTACCGCTTCGCGCGCGCAGAGGATGGAGCCGGTGACGTTGACGGCCATCACGCGCTGGATGCGCTCGGCCGACATCTCGTCGACCCGCACGCCGCTCTGGCCGACGATGCCGCCATTGTTGACGAGCGCCCCTAACGTGCCGAATTTGTCGGCTTCCTTGAACAGCTCGAGGATGTCGCCTTCCTCGGCGACATCGCATTTCACCGCGATCGCCTTGCCATTGCTGGCCTCGATCAGCGCGACCACCTCGTCGGCGGCCTTCTTGTTGCTGGCATAGCCGACCACGACGCGGAAGCCGCGCGCGGCCGCCGCAATCGCGGTCGCCCGCCCGATGCCGCGGCTGCCGCCGGTGATGACAACGACTTTATCGGTCACGCGCGCCTCCATGGTTCGACACGCGCCGTCGCGAATGGCGACGGCGCTCGCAGAGCTTCAGGGATCAGAGATCCAGCACCAGGCGCGCCGGATCTTCCAGGCTCTCCTTGACGCGAACCAGGAAGGTGACGGCTTCCTTGCCGTCGATGACGCGGTGATCATAGGACAGCGCCAGATACATCATCGGGCGGACCTCGATCTTGCCGCCGACGACCATCGGCCGCTCCTGGATCTTGTGCATGCCGAGGATGCCGGACTGCGGCGCGTTCAGGATCGGGGTCGACATCAACGAGCCGTAGATGCCGCCATTGGTGATGGTGAAGGTGCCGCCCTGCATCTCGTCGATCTTGAGCTGGCCGTCACGGGCGCGGCGACCGAAATCGGCGATGCCCTTCTCGATGTCGGCGATCGACTTGTGGTCGCAGTCGCGCACCACGGGCACGACGAGGCCCTTGTCGGTGCCGACGGCGACGCCGATGTGGTAGTAGTTCTTGTAGATCAAATCGGTGCCGTCGATCTCGGCGTTGACGGCCGGGATGTCCTTCAGCGCCTGCACCACGGCCTTGGTGAAGAAGCCCATGAAGCCGAGCTTGGAGCCGTGCTTCTTCTCGAACGCATCCTTGTAGTGGGCGCGCAGCGCCATCACGTTGGTCATGTCGACCTCGTTGAAGGTCGTCAGCATGGCCGCGGTGTTCTGGACGTCCTTGAGGCGGCGCGCGATGGTCTGGCGCAGGCGGGTCATCTTGACCCGCTCTTCGCGCGCGGCGTCATCGGCCGGCGAGGGCGCGCGCACCTGCACGGCGGCGGCGGGCTGGTTGACCGGGGTCGGCGCGGAGGCCGCACGCTCGATCGCGGCGAGCATGTCGCCCTTGGTGACGCGGCCGTCCTTGCCGGAGCCCGGAACGGTCGAGGCATCGACGCCGGTCTCAGCCGAGAGCTTGCGCACGGACGGGGCGAGCGGTGCGTCGGCCGGCGGCGCCTTCGCGGCCGGAGCCGGCGCGGAAGCAGCAGCGGCAGCGGCGGGCTTGGCGGGCGCGGCGGCGGGCTTGGCAGCGCCTGCGGCGCCTTCCGTGATCTGTCCCAGCAGCGCGCCGACCGCGACGGTCGCGCCATCGGCGGCGATGATCTCGCTCAGCGTGCCGGCGGAGGGCGCCGGGACCTCGATGGTGACCTTGTCGGTCTCGAGCTCCACCAAGGGCTCGTCGACGGCGACGGGGTCGCCGGCCTTCTTGAACCAGCGGCCGATGGTGGCCTCGGTGACGGATTCGCCGAGCGTCGGCACACGAATTTCAGTCATGGTCTTTTCCTTAAGGGATCGCCGGTGCGGTCATGAATTCCGGATGTCACGGCCAGCGAAAAGCAAGCCATCCAGCGAGCCGGGACGTTCGCAGTCGCGACCTACTGGATGCCCCGCTCTTCCGAGCGGGGCATGACGCAGTTAAAAAAGTTCAGCTCAGTGCTTCGTCCAGGAACGCCTTCAGCTGCGCCTGATGCTTGGACATCAGACCAGTGGCGGTCGCAGCGGAAGCGGCGCGGCCGACATAACGCGGACGCCGGCTCGCGCCGTTCACCTGGTTCAGCACCCATTCCAGATAGGGCTCGATGAAGTGCCAGGCACCCATGTTGCGGGGCTCTTCCTGGCACCACACCATCTCGGCCTTCTTGAAGCGCGACAGCTCGGCCACCAGCGCCTTCAGCGGCACCGGATAGAGCTGCTCGACGCGCATCAGATAGATGTCGTCGATGCCGCGCTTCTCGCGCTCCTCGTAGAGGTCGTAATAGACCTTGCCGGAGCACAGCACGATGCGGCGGACCTTCTCGTCCGGAACGAGCTTGATCGCCTCGTTCGGCAGCATCTGGGCGTCATCATAGAGGATGCGGTGGAAGGACGTGTCCTTCGCCAGCTCCTCGATGCGCGACACCGCCCGCTTGTGACGCAGCAGCGACTTGGGCGTCATTACGATCAGCGGCTTGCGGATCTCGCGATGAAGCTGCCGACGCAGCACGTGGAAGTAGTTCGCCGGCGTGGTCGGGTAGACCACCTGCATGTTGTCTTCGGCGCACATCTGCAGGTAACGCTCGAGGCGCGCCGAGGAGTGCTCCGGTCCCTGGCCCTCATAGCCGTGCGGCAGGAGGCAGACGAGGCCGGACATGCGCAGCCATTTGCGCTCGCCCGAGGAGATGAACTGGTCGAACACGACCTGCGCGCCGTTGGCGAAGTCGCCGAACTGGGCTTCCCAGAGAGTCAGCGTGTTCGGCTCGGCGAGCGAGTAGCCGTATTCGAAGCCGAGCACGGCTTCTTCCGACAGCAGCGAGTTGATGACCTCGTAATGGCCCTGCTCGTTGCCGAGATGGTTGAACGGCGTGTAGCGGCTCTCGTCCTCCTGGTCGATCAGGACCGAGTGGCGCTGCGAGAAGGTGCCGCGCTCCGAATCCTGTCCGGACAGGCGGACGTGGTGGTTTTCCTGGAGCAGCGTGCAGAACGCCAGCGCCTCGCCGGTCGCCCAGTCGATGCCCGCGTTGCCGTCGATCGCCTTGGCGCGGTTGTCGAGGAAGCGCTGGATGGTGCGGTGAACGCGGAAACCATCCGGCACCTTGGTGATCTTGCGGCCGATGTCCTTGAGAACAGGAAGATCAACGCCGGTGACGCCGCGCCGCGCATCCTCTTCCTGATCGGCGATCTTGAAGCCGGACCACTTGCCGTCAAGCCAGTCGGCCTTGTTCGGCTTGTAGGAGGTGCCGGCCTCGAACTCGGCGTCGAGCCGCGCGCGCCAGTCGGCCTTCAGCTTGTCGACTTCACCCTCAGTGACCACGCCTTCGGCGATCAGGCGCCTGGAGTAGAGGGTGAGGGTCGAGGCATGGGCCGCGATCCGCTTGTACATCACCGGCTGAGTGAATGCCGGCTCGTCACCCTCATTGTGGCCGTAGCGGCGATAGCACCACATGTCGATGACGACGGGCTTGTGGAATTTCTGCCGGAATTCGATCGCGACCTTGGCCGCGAACACCACGGCTTCCGGATCGTCGCCGTTCACATGGAAGATCGGCGCGTCGATCATCTTCGCCACGTCGGACGGATAGGGCGAGGAGCGCGAGTAGCGCGGATAGGTGGTGAAGCCGATCTGGTTGTTGACGATGAAGTGCACGGAGCCGCCGGTGCGGTAGCCCTTCAGGTCGGACAGGCCGAAGCATTCAGCGACCACGCCCTGGCCGGCGAACGCCGCGTCGCCGTGCATCAGGAGCGGCAGCACCGAGATACGCATGTCGGGCGGATCGCCATGCTGGTCCTGCTTGGCGCGGACCTTGCCGAGCACCACGGGATCGACGATCTCGAGATGCGAGGGGTTGGCGGTCAGCGACAGATGGATGCGGTTGCCGTCGAACTCGCGGTCCGAGGACGCGCCGAGGTGATATTTGACGTCGCCCGAGCCTTCGACCGCGTCGGGGTTGGCGGAGCCGCCCTTGAATTCGTGGAACAGGGCGCGGTGCGCCTTGCCCATCACCTGCGTCAGCACGTTGAGGCGGCCGCGATGCGGCATGCCCAGCACGATCTCCTTCACGCCGAGATTGCCGCCGCGCTTGATGATCTGCTCGAGCGCCGGGATCAGCGATTCGGCGCCGTCGAGACCGAAGCGCTTGGTGCCGGTGAACTTGGTGTCGCAGAATTTCTCGAAGCCCTCGGCCTCGACCAGCTTCATCAGGATGGCGCGGCGACCTTCGCGGGTAAACGAGATCTCCTTGTCCGGACCCTCGATGCGCTCCTGGATCCAGGCCTTCTGCGCGGCGTTGCTGATGTGCATGAACTCGACGCCGAGCGTCTGGCAGTAGGTGCGCTCGCAGATCGCGGTAATCTCGCGCAGCGTGCCGTATTCGAGGCCGAGCACGTGATCGAGGAAGATCTTGCGGTCGAAATCGGCTTCGCTGAAGCCGTAGGTACGCGGATCGAGCTCTTCACGGTTGCGCTGGGCTTCGATGCCGAGCGGATCGAGCTTGGCATGGAAGTGACCGCGCATGCGGTAGGAGCGGATCAGCATCAGGGCGCGGACGGAGTCGCGCGTCGCCTGGAGCAGATCGGCGGAGGAGAGACCGGCGCCCTTGTCACCCCCCTTGGCCTGCGCTTTGGCCGCGATCTTGGCACCGACCGCCTTCTCGACCTCGGCCCAGTTGCCGTCGAGGGCGGAGGTCAGGTCGTCCTGTGGGGTCAGCGGCCAGTTGGCGCGCTCCCAGGACGGACCCTCGGCGTTCTTGCTGATGTCACCGGGGTGGTCGTTGAGGCTCTTGAAGAACTCCTGCCACTCGGCGTCGACCGAGGACGGGTCCTTCTCGTAGCGGGCGTAGATTTCGTCGATGTAGGTGGCGTTGGTGCCCTGCAAAAAGGATGACAGGGCAAAGGCTGCGTTCGCGTCCTGGCGAGACATACTGGAGTTCCTGGCGATTTCGGTTCGCGCATAACAAACGGCGCTGGCACCGAGCTCCCCGGCAGAGGCTCGGCGCGACAGGCACCCTTTACCCTATTTGCTGCGAAACTTCGCCCGGAAAAGTACGAAGAAGTGAATTAGCCTTTCAACTTTTCGGCAAGCGTATGGCCGAGGCGGGCGGGTGACGGGGACACTGTAATCCCTGCGGATTTCATCGCCTCGGTCTTGGAACCGGCGTCGCCCTTGCCGCCCGAGATGATCGCGCCGGCATGGCCCATGCGGCGGCCGGGAGGGGCCGTGACGCCCGCGATGAAGCCGACCATCGGCTTCTTGCGGCCGCGCTTGGCCTCGTCCTTGAGGAACTGGGCGGCGTCTTCCTCGGCGGAGCCGCCGATCTCGCCGATCATGATGATCGACTCCGTCTTGGGGTCAGCCAGGAGCATTTCGAGGACGTCGATGAACTCGGTTCCCTTGACCGGGTCGCCGCCGATGCCGACCGCGGTGGTCTGGCCGAGGCCCTCCTGGGAGGTCTGGAACACGGCTTCATAGGTCAGCGTGCCCGAGCGGGAGACGATGCCGACCGAGCCGGTCTTGAAGATGTTGGCGGGCATGATGCCGATCTTGCACTCGCCGGCGGTCATGACGCCCGGGCAGTTCGGCCCGATCAGGCGCGACTTGGAGCCGGCCAGCGACCGTTTCACGCGCACCATGTCGATGACGGGAATGCCCTCGGTGATGCAGACGATCAGCGGGATCTCGGCGTCGATGGCTTCGCAGATCGCGTCCGCCGCGCCCGGCGGCGGCACGTAGATCACCGATGCATCGGCGCCGGTCTTCTCACGCGCATCGCGCACGGTGTCGAACACCGGCAGGCCCAGATGCGTCGCGCCGCCTTTGCCCGGCGAGGTGCCGCCGACCATCTTGGTGCCATAGGCAATCGCGGCTTCCGAATGGAAGGTGCCGTTCTTGCCGGTGAAGCCCTGGCAGATGACCTTGGTGTTCTTGTCGATCAGGATGGACATGAGGTCTGCTTTCGCGAAACTAACAGAGTGAGAGGATCAGTGGATGCGGCGGTAGACGCCGGTGAGCACGTCGGCCCAGCCTTCCGCGTCCGGCGAGAACTGGATCTTCAACGAGTAGGAATTGTCGTCGATGATTTCGTAGACGTGGCGCGCATTGCCGCGGAGCGAGCCGCGCACCAGCGTCAGGGTCTTGCCGACCCACCCGCCGGAGGCGGGCGAAGGCGGCGTGTAGCCGAGCGAGTCGTACCAGAACAATTTGTAGGTCCGGTCGTCGCGGTCGTAGGTGAAGATGCCATGGGTGGCGAAGATCTGCTTGCCGTCGCGCATCTGCACCGCGTCCTGGATCAGACAAAATCCATTCAGGTCCATGCGCGCGACGACGTGCGAAGTTGCCGGCCCGCCCGCCGTCCAGCGCGACGGGAAGACCACCTCTTCGCCATCCCATTCGCCGGCGAACGCGGCAAGACGCGCGTGCTCGGGAAGTGGAGATGATGCGGCGAGATGGTCCTGGGCCATGGCCTTAGCCTCCCTTGACGGCCTTCACGATTTTCTGCGCGGCGTCGTCGAGATTGTCGGCCGGCACCACGTTCAGGCCGGATTCGCGGATGATCTTCTTGCCGAGCTCGACATTGGTGCCCTCGAGGCGGACCACCAGCGGCACGCTGAGGCCGACCTCGCGCACGGCGGCGGTGACGCCCTCGGCGATCACGTCGCACTTCATGATGCCGCCGAAGATGTTGACCAGGATGCCCTTCACGTTGGGATCGGCGGTGATGATCTTGAACGCGGCCGCGACCTTCTCCTTGCTGGCGCTGCCGCCGACATCGAGGAAGTTCGCCGGCGCCATGCCGTAGAGCTTGATGATGTCCATCGTCGCCATGGCAAGACCGGCGCCGTTGACCATGCAGCCGATGTTGCCGTCGAGCGTGACGTAGTTGAGGTCGTACTTGGACGCCTCGATTTCCTTGGCGTCTTCCTCGGTCTCGTCGCGCAGCGCGAGCACTTCGGGGTGACGGAACAGCGCGTTGTCGTCGAACGACACCTTGGCGTCGAGGACGCGGAGCTGGCCCTGCTTGGTCACGACCAGCGGGTTGATCTCCAGCATGGCCATATCCTTGCCGACGAAGGCCGCGTAGAGCTGTGCGGTGAGCTTCTCGGCCTGCTTGGCAAGATCGCCGGAGAGCTTCAGCGCATTCGCAACCGTGCGGCCGTGATGGCCCATGATGCCGGTGGCGGGATCGACCGAGAAGGTCACGATCTTCTCAGGATTGTTGTGCGCGACGTCCTCGATGTTGACGCCACCCTCGGTCGAGACGACGAACGAGACGCGCGAGGTTTCGCGGTCGACCAGGAGCGAGAGATAGAATTCCTTGTCGATGTCGGAGCCGTCCTCGATGTAGAGGCGGTTGACCTGCTTGCCGGCGGGGCCGGTCTGGATCGTCACGAGGGTCGCGCCGAGCATCTGCTTGGCGAACTCGGTGACCTCTGCGGCCGACTTGGCGATGCGGACGCCGCCCTTGTCGCCGGCGGAAGCTTCCTTGAACTTGCCCTTGCCGCGGCCGCCGGCATGGATCTGGCTCTTCACCACATAGACCGGACCGGGCAGCGCCTTGGCGGCGGCTTCCGCATCCGAGGGCTTCAGGACGGGCACGCCCTTGGAGATCGCTACGCCGAACTCGCTGAGCAGCGCTTTGGCCTGATATTCATGGATATTCATATGGTCGCTCCCTGAACCCGCGGGCGGTGACCTCAAGGGCCCACCTCAGTCTTGTGGCTGGCATACCATATACCACAGGAACTGCAACCCGGATTCTTTGACTTCGAGATCTCTGGACTGCTGAAACCGGACCCGTCCCGACAACCGGTCCCCGGAAGTGAAACCGCCGAAGACCGGTTTCGGTCTTCGGCGGGAATTGCTGGCGCTTAGCGGCCGAGAAGATCGGGGGCGATCTTCTTGCAGGCGTCGACCAGGCCCTGCACGGCGCCGACCGACTTGTCGAAGGCTTCGCGGTCCTTGCCGGCGAGCTCGATCTCGACGACGCGCTCGACGCCCTTGGAGCCGATCACGACGGGCACGCCGACATACATGTCCTTCACGCCGTATTCGCCGTTGAGGTACGCAGCCGAGGGCAGCACGCGCTTCTTGTCACGCAGATAGCTCTCGGCCATCGCGATCGCCGAGGCGGCCGGCGCGTAGAAGGCCGAGCCGGTCTTGAGCAGATTGACGATCTCGGCGCCGCCGTTGCGGGTGCGGTCGACGATCTCGTCGAGGCGCGCCTGCGAGGTCCAGCCCATCTTGACGAGGTCGGGCAGCGGGATGCCGGCGACGGTGGAATACTTCACCAGCGGCACCATGGTGTCGCCATGGCCGCCGAGCACGAAGGCGGTGACGTCCTCGACCGAGACGTTGAACTCGTCGGCCAGGAAGTAGCGGAAGCGGGCCGAATCCAGCACGCCGGCCATGCCGACGACCTTCTTGTGCGGCAGGCCCGAAGCCTTCTGCAGCGCCCAGACCATCGCGTCGAGCGGGTTGGTGATGCAGATGACGAAGGCGTCCGGGGCGTACTTCTTGATGCCGGCGCCGACCTGCTCCATGACCTTGAGGTTGATGGAGAGAAGATCGTCGCGGCTCATGCCGGGCTTGCGCGGCACGCCGGCGGTGACGATGCAGACCTTGGCGTTGTCGAGCGCCTCGTAGGAGTTCGCGCCGGTGTAGTGGGCATCAAAACCGTCGACCGGCGAGGACTGCGCGATGTCGAGCGCCTTGCCCTGCGGCACGCCTTCGGCGATGTCGAACATCACCACGTCGCCCAGCTCTTTCAGGCCGATGAGATGAGCCAGCGTTCCGCCGATCTGACCGGAGCCAATCAAAGCAATCTTGTCGCGCGCCATGTGAGCCTGTCCTTTAGACACGTAAGGTGGGGAAAACTGAGAGGGTGGTTATCCCTTTCGCCTCCCCCGTTCAAGTCGCCGGATGCCCAATTGTCGGGCTTGGCGCGATTCCAGCCCGCAGACCTTAAGCCGTCATTCCGGGGCGCCCGCGCCATCGCGCGGGCGAACCCGGAATCTCGAAATGGTAGCGCAAGATTCCGGGTTCGCGCTGGTGCGCGCCCCGGAATGACAGCGCTAGCGAAATAGGACTTAAGTCTCTACCAGCCCCTTGGTGGAGCCGCTTGCGGTGGAATCCTTGCGGCCGTGAGCCAGCGCCAGATAGGATTCCGAGCTCATCTCGATCAGGCGCGAGGCCGTCCGCTTGAACTCCATGGCCTCGGTGCCCTCATGGGCCAGGTAGAGCGAGATCGGGTTGGCGTCAGCCGAGGCCATCAGCTTCACGGCATTGTCATAGAGCGCGTCGATCAGCGTGATGAAGCGCTTGGCAGCGTTGCGCTGGGACTGGTCCATCACTGGAATATGGTCGACCAGGATGGTGTGGTAGTCGTGCGCCAGCCTGAGGTAGTCCGATGCCCCCAGCGGCTTCTCGCAGAGATCGGCAAACGAGAACCGCGCCACGCCATGGGCCGAGCACGGCACGTGCAGGATGCGGCCCTTGATCGAAATGTCGCGCGACTTGCATTTGGCGCTGCCCGACATCCGCGACCAGGCGCGGTCGAGCGCTGCGTCCGCATCAGCGTCCGCCGGCGTCAGCCACATCGGCACGCCCTGAAGTTTTTCCAGCCGGAAATCGGTGCGCGCATCGAGCCGTGCGACGTCCATGTGGTCGGTGATCTGCTTGATGAAGGGCAGGAACAGCGACCGGTTCAAGCCGCCCTTGTAGAGATCGTCGGGTGCGACGTTGGAGGTCGCGACCACGACGGTGCCGAGCTCGAACAATTTGGCGAACAGTCGTCCCAGGATCATCGCATCCGCGATGTCGGTGACGTGGAATTCGTCGAAGCAGAGCAGCCAGCTCTCCTCGAAGATCGCGTTCGCGGTCAGCGCGATGACGTCGCTATCGGCGATCTCGCCGCGCGCGATGCTCTGGCGATAATCGTAGATGCGCTCATGCACGTCCGCCATGAATTCGTGGAAATGCGCGCGCCGCTTGTGCTCGACCGAGGCGTGCTGGAAGAACAGATCCATCAGCATGGTCTTGCCGCGGCCGACCTCGCCATGGATGTAGAGCCCGCGCGGCGCCTCATCCTTGTCACTGCTGAACAGGCGGGCGAGCAGGCCCTGTTTGCGCTGCGGCTTGTAGTCCGCGAGCCGCAGGTCCAGCGCGGCATAGGCTTCGGCGACTTCGGCTTGCGCAGCATCGGCCTCGATCGCGCCGGACGCGATCTGGGCCTGATAGGCTTCGCTGAAGGGGGAACTGGGGGTCGAGAGCATGGCCCTTTACCGCCAGAGACCGGCGGAAATTGCAAGCCGTGAATCGAGGTCAGAGGTATGCGCTTTCGTGTCCCGGACGCGCTGCAGCGCCACCAGCGCGTTCACGCGCGTCTTTGACGCGCTATGCGCTGCTGCGCAGAGCCTGGACCCACTATTTCGTTCATCGCGGAGCACTGGGCCCCGGCTCTGCGGCCGGGGCACGAGCGCGAGCTACGCACACAGCTCGTAGGCGTCCTCGACGACATACGGCCCGCCGCCAGTGGAGGCGCGCGACGAGAACAAGACAAACCGCTCCGCCATGAACGCCTTGCTCGGGAAGTAGCCACGCAGCGAGAGATAGTCGGCGACGTCGCGATCGGAGGCATCGTGCAGCCGGGCGAGCGTGACATGCGGGATGAATTTGCGGCCTTCAGGGTTGAGGCCGATCCGCTGCATCATGCGCTCGAGCTCGGCCTGCAATTCCATCAGCGGCTTGCTCGGCGCGATCGTCGCAACGACCGCTCTCGGCTTGCGACCGCCAAAACTCGTCAGTCCCTGCACCTTCACCTCGAAGGGCTTGCGGTCGACGCGAAACAGCATCGATGCGATCTCGTTGGCGGACAGGCCGTCGATATCGCCGATGAAGCGCAGGGTGACGTGATAATTTTCGGGATCGATCCAGCGGGCGCCGGGAAGGCCACCCCGCAAATTGGAAAGCGTCTGGCTGACTTCGGCCGGGATTTCCAGACCAGTGAACAAACGCGGCATCGTTTCGCACTCCCGATGCTTGGGCATGATCCGTGGGACAGATCATATCCAAATTTTAGAGCCGGTGACGAATCACCGGCACCCTGATTCCTATCGCAGTTGTGTGACTCTGCGAAGCATCGCGCGCCTCACCCCGGTAAAACCCTGGGTATGACGGTTGGCGCTGCCCGCTTTTCAACGTCGTTGCTCAGCGATGGTGCCAAGGAATGCCTCCGCGGTGGGCATGATGTTGCCGACGATGATGTCGACGCCGGCCGCAGTCGGATGAATGCCGTCGGCCTGGTTGAGCTTGGCGTCGGCCGCAACGCCCTCGAGAAAGAACGGATAGAGCGGCACGTCGAATTTCTTCGCCAGATCCGGATAAATCGAATTGAAGCGCGCGGCATAATCGGCGCCGTAGTTCGGCGGGGCCAGCATGCCGCACAGCATCACCGCGATCTTGCGCGCCTTCAGCCGCTGGACGATGTCGGTCAATGCGGCGCGCGTCAAATCGGGATCGACGCCACGCAAGGCGTCGTTGGCGCCGAGCTCGACGATGACGCCGTCGGTTCCGTCGGGGACCGACCAGTCGAGCCGGTCGCGGCCGCCCGAGGAGGTGTCGCCGGACACGCCGGCGTTGGTCATATCGACGGCTATACCTTTGTCCTGCAAGGATTTTTTGAGCTTGGCCGGAAACGAATCCTGGCCCGAGAGGCCAAGGCCCGCACTCAAGGAATCGCCGAGGACCACGAGCTTGATCGGCTTGGCCGCCGGCTGGGCCTGCAACGACGGCGTCGTCGCGATCGTCATCAGCATCAACACGGCTATGTGCATGAACAATCCGTAACGCCTCTCGACCGCGCTATCGGAGTTGCCATATGACCGGACCATGGACACTCGCATCGAACCCTCGTCGCTCACCGCTGCCGCGGACACCATCGCCATCTCCAACGTCAATCTCTCATTGGGCACGGGCGCGGCACGCGTTCACATCCTCAAGGATATCAGCTTGCGGGTCGCCTCGGGCGAGACGGTCGGCCTGATCGGCCCGTCAGGCTCGGGCAAATCCACGCTGCTGATGGTGATGGCGGGGCTGGAGCGTCCTGATAGTGGAGAGGTGGTGGTATCGGGCACGCCTTTCAATGCCCTCGACGAGGACGCGCTGGCCCGCTTCCGTGGCCGCCAGGTCGGCATCGTCTTCCAGTCCTTTCATCTGATCCCGACCATGACGGCGCTGGAGAACGTCGCGGTGCCGCTGGAGCTCGCCGGCAATCCCGATGCCGCAACGCGCGCGGCGCAGGAGCTGCAATCGGTCGGGCTCGGCGACCGCCTGCATCATTATCCGGCGCAATTGTCCGGCGGCGAGCAGCAGCGCGTCGCCCTCGCCCGCGCGCTGGCGCCCGATCCCGCGATCCTGGTCGCGGACGAGCCGACCGGCAATCTGGATGAGGCCACGGGAAAACAGATCGTCGACCTGCTGTTCAGCAAGCATGCCGAGCGTGGCATGACGCTGGTGCTGGTCACGCACGATTCCTCGCTCGCGCATCGCTGCGACCGCGTGATCCGGCTGCGTTCGGGCCGCATCGACACGCAGTCTGCGTCGGCATGAGCGCCTCGGCCGAACGGTTCGCGAAGCCAAACGGCGTCGCGCTGTCGCTGCGTTACGCGCTGCGCGAATTGCGCGGCGGCCTGCGGGGTTTCTACGTCTTCATCGCCTGCATCGCGCTCGGCGTGATGGCGATCGCCGGCGTCGGCTCGGTGTCGGCGAGCCTCTCCGACGGGTTGGCCCGCGAGGGCCGCACGCTGCTCGGCGGCGACGTCTCCTTCGTGCTGTTCCAGCGCGAAGCGAAACCTGAAGAGGTCGCCTTCCTGCGCTCACGCGGCACGGTCTCGACCGCGGCGACCTTGCGCGGCATGGCGCGCGCGGCCGACGGCCAGCTCGCACTGGTCGAAATGAAGGCGGTCGACGACACCTATCCGATGCTGGGACAGCTGACGCTGGCGCCACAGCTGCCGATGTCCGACCTGCTCGCAGAGCGCGATGGCGCCTTCGGCGCTGCCGCCGATCCGACGCTGCTGGCGCGGCTCTCGCTCAAGACCGGCGACCGCGTCACCATTGGCGCTGCGACCTTCCAGATCCGCTCAACCGTCGAAGCCGAACCCGACAAGCTCGCTGGCGGCATCGGCTTCGGCCCGCGCTTCCTGATCAGCGAGGCCGGCCTGCGCGCCACCGGCCTGATCCAGCCCGGCAGCCTGGTGCGCTGGGTCTACCGGGTGAAGTTGCCCGATACGGCGAACAACGAGCGCGCCACCGAAGCCTTCATCGCCGACGCGCGGAGCGCCGCGCCGCAGGCCGGCTGGGAGATCCGCAGCCGCTCCAACGCCTCGCCGCAGCTCGAACGCAACATCAACCGCTTCACCCAGTTCCTGACGCTGGTGGGCCTTGCCGCGCTGCTGGTCGGCGGTGTCGGCGTCGCCAATGCCGTGAAGAGCCATATCGACCGCCGGCTCGAAGTGATCGCGGCCCTCAAAGCCGTCGGCGCCACCGGGCGCGACGTGTTCGGCATCTATCTCGCGCAAGTTCTCCTGCTCGCGGGCATCGGCTCGATCATCGGCCTTGCGCTCGGCGCCGCCATGCCGTTCGCGATCGTCGGCCTGTTCGGCAAGCTGCTGCCGCTGCCGGTGGTGCCGGCCGTGCATGCCGACGAGCTGGCGCTGTCCTTCGTTTATGGCCTCCTGACCGCGCTCGCCTTCGGCCTGTGGCCGCTCGGGCGCGTCCACGACGTGCCGGTGGCCGCGCTGTTCCGCGACACCATCAGCTCGGAATGGCATCGGCCGCGCGCGAGCTATCTCGTGTTCATGGCCGTCGTGATCGCGCTGCTGATCGCGGTCGTGATCGGATTGTCGTTCGACAAGCGCATCGCGGCGGTGTTCGTGGCCTCCTCGGTCGTCGTGTTCGCCCTGCTACGCGGCATCGCCGCCCTGCTGATGGCCATCGCGCGGCGGCTGCCGCGGACGCGGCTGCCGATGCTGCGGCTGGCGATCGCCAACATCCACCGGCCGGGCGCGCTGACGCCCTCGGTGGTGCTGTCGCTGGGGCTCGGCCTCGCCGTGCTCGTCACCATCACCCAGATCGACGGCAATCTGCGCCGGCAGTTCCTCGCAGCACTGCCGGACCGCGCGCCGTCCTTCTTCTTCATCGACATCCCGAGCACGCAGGCCGAGCAGTTCGACGGCTATCTGCGCCGGATCGCGCCGGGCGCGACGGTCGAGGACGTACCGATGCTGCGCGGCCGCATCGTCGCCGCGCGCGGCGTGCGCGCCGAGGAGCTCAAGCCGACCACCGACTCCGAATGGGTGCTGCAGAGCGACCGCGGCCTGACCTATACCGGCGAGCTGCCGAAAGGCTCCAAGGTGGTCGAGGGCGAATGGTGGAGCGCCGATTATTCCGGCCCGCCGCTGGTCTCGATGGAGAAGAAGATCGCCGACGGGCTCGGCCTCAAGCTCGGCGACGAGGTCGTGGTCAATGTGCTCGGCCGCGACATCCCGGCTAGAATCGGCAATCTGCGCACCATCGACTGGCAGGGGATGGGCATCAACTTCGTTCTGGTGTTCTCTCCGAACGCCTTCAAGGGCGCCCCTCACACCCACATCGCGACGCTGACGGAAACCGGCGGAACTGCGGCAGGCGACGGCAAGATCATCAAGCAGGTCGCCGACGCCTATCCGATGGTGACGAGCGTGCGCGTGCGCGAGGTGATGGAGACGGTCGGCTCTGTCGTGACCAATCTGGCGCTGGCGATCCGCGGTGCCAGCGCCGTGACCCTGATCTCGGCGATCCTGGTGCTCGGCGGCGCGCTCGCCGCCGGCCATCGCCACCGGGTCTACGATGCGGTGATCCTGAAGACGCTGGGCGCGACGCGGCTGCGGCTGCTCGGCGCCTATGCGCTCGAATACCTCCTGATCGGGCTCGCGACCGCGGTGTTCGGCGTGATCTCCGGCAGCATCGCGGCCTGGATGATCGTGACGCGGCTGATGACGCTGAGCTTCGTCTGGCAGGCCGGCAGCGCGGCCGGCGTGGTCGCGGCCGCGCTCGTCGTCACCGTCGGGCTCGGGCTCGCGGGCACGCTGCTGGCGTTGAACAAAAAGCCCGCCACGGTGTTGCGGAATTTGTGACAAAATGTAGCGGAGGGCCGCACGAGAGCGAAATCGCACGATTTCTGCGATTAACCACGACTGCTCGTCAGGTTCGCGTCAGGATTGCCGCCAAGGGCGACATTCAGCCGCGCGTGGAAGGTTGCAGCGAATGTGTTAGTTTCCCACATATCGAATGGGTTCGGAGCCCCGATTGTTAGCCAAAATTTAGTCGGTTGGCGTCGGTATCCGAGATAGAGTTTGACGAACCGGCGGCATGGCGACCCTCGTGCCGGACCGGACCAACCAACGGGAATTCGACCATGTCGGACCTAGACCGTAACTACGCTTCTCCTTTCGGCAGGGCCGCCGGGCGTGTTGACGCCGCGACGGTCGATGCCGGCCTGCGCGCCTATATGCTGCGCATCTACAACTACATGAGCATCGGCCTCGCCATCACCGGCCTTGCCGCGCTCGGTGTCTACATGGCTGCCGTGACTGATGTCCCGACCGCGGACGCCGTCCGCGTCGGCAAGCTGTTCCTGACGCCGTTCGGGTACGCGATGTTCGTCAGCCCGCTGAAATGGCTGTTCATGCTCGCGCCGCTTGCCATGGTGTTCGTGATCTCGGCGGGCATCAACCGTCTGGCTCCCTCGACCGCCCAGATCCTGTTCTGGGTGTTCGCGGCGCTGATGGGTATCTCGCTGTCGTCGATCTTCCTGGTGTTCACGCACACCTCGATCGTGCGGGTGTTCTTCATCACCGCGGCCACCTTCGGTGCGCTGAGCCTCTACGGCTACACCACCAAGCGTGACCTGACCGGCATGGGCTCGTTCCTGTTCATGGGCCTGATCGGCATCATCATCGCGAGCCTGGTGAATCTATTCCTGGCGAGCTCGATGCTGCAGTTCATCGTGTCGGTGGTCGGCGTGCTGGTGTTCGCGGGCCTCACCGCCTGGGATACCCAGCGGCTGAAGAACGACTACATCTACGGCTACGCCTCGGCTGGCGGTGACATCGCAGAGCGTGCGGCCATCACCGGCGCGCTGTCGCTGTACCTGAACTTCATCAACCTGTTCACGCTGCTGCTGCAGCTCCTCGGTCAGCGCGACTAAGCGCAACGACGAGAGAACGGATAGGAACCCCGGCCGAAAGGCCGGGGTTTTTATTTGGGCGCGAGGTGGCGCCCGTAGCCCGGATGGAGCGCAGCGCAATCCGGGACAGTCCTTTCCGCGGATTCGGCGGCCCCGGATTAGCTCCGCTCCATCCGGGCTACAAGACCACGAGTGCCGCCTCTCCCTCCTCGTCATTGCGGGCGCAGCGAAGCAATCCAGAGTCCCTCCGCGGATGCATTTCTGGATTGCTTCGCTGCGCCCGCCATGACGGGTGTGGCAACACCGTTGCCCCTTTCAGCGGAAGCGGGAAGGCTCTAATCTTCCGCCATGTCCGCACCTGAAATCAGGCCTGCAACCGAGGCCGACCTTCCCGCCATCACCGCCATCTACCAGCAGGCCGTCCGCGAGGGCACCGCGACGTTCGAGCTGGAACCGCCTGACCTCGTGGAGATGACGCGCCGTTATCGCGCGCTGGTCGACGGCGGCTATCCCTATTTCGTCGCCATCCTCGACGGCCGCGTCGCCGGCTATGCCTATGCCGGCGCCTACCGCCCGCGCCCGGCCTACCGCTTCACGGTCGAGAACTCGATCTATCTCGATCCCTCCTTCCACCGCCGCGGTGTCGGATCAAAGCTGCTGGAGCGGCTGGTCACCGAATGTGAGGCGCGCGGCTTCCGCCAGATGATCGCGGTGATCGGCGATTCCGCCAATGCCGGCTCGATCGGCGTGCACACCAGGGGCGGCTTCAAGATGATCGGCACACATCCCAATGTCGGGCTGAAATTCGGCCGCTGGCTTGATACGGTGATGATGCAGCGCGACCTCGGCGAGGGCGCGAAGACGGTGCCGGGGAAGTAAGCTCGGTCTTGTGGCCCGGATGGGGCTCGCCACATCACTGCTGCCGTAGGGTGGGCAAAGCGAAGCGTGCCCACGATTCGTGGCGATTGAGAAACGGTGTGGGCACGGCGCTTTGCGCCTTTGCCCACCCTACGGCACCGGTCGTGCGGCTACACCACCGCCAGCTTCCGATCGATCACCAGCAGCACGCGCTCCAGCTCGTGGCCGCGGCGCAGGATCAGGCCCGTCGCCGAGATCACGCTGTACATGCCCTGCTTGCGCGCGAGCCGCGGATCCTTCTCGATGCGATAGATCGGTACTTCCGAGGCACGGCGATAGACCGAGAACACGGCGCGATCCCTCAGGAAGTCGATGGCATAGTCGCGCCATTCGCCGTCGGCGACCATGCGGCCGTAGAGATTGAGAATACGGTGCAGCTCGAGCCGGTTGAACGTCACCCGGCTCAGTTGCGTCGTCGCCGCGGCGGGGCGCGCCGCCGCGCGCTGCTCGCTCGGATCGGCATCCTCCGACAGACTCATGGAGCGCTTCCTCATCGCACGGCATGACCCGAATCCGCGAAGACCGTCCCCGGAACCTGGATCATGACAGCTGCATGATTGCGCCAACCGGCCACCGCCGCAAGGGGCTCCTGATTCAACCGGTCGAATCGGTTACGATTCGGGGCACACGCTATGGTGGAACTCCCTCGCGGCAAACCGTCACGGGATCGTTAGCAGGAATCATACTCTCGCCGCTTTTCCGCCTAGCGACTGCCGCCCTGCATTGCGAAAAGACTCACGTGCGTTGACCCGGTCCTTTCGGTTCCGGATTCCTCAGCCCCCAGCCCCCCGGGGTCGAACAGGATCGGGTCTGTACGCGCAACAAGGAGGGCCAACGCAAGTTGGTCCTTTTTTGTTTGTGTCGGGATGTTTCTGCTTCGGCGAAATTCTTCTCTCATCAGCGCCAACAGTCTCTCCCCTCATCCTGAAGGAGCCGCGCGTCCTTCGCGCGGCGTCTCGAAGGATCGAGGCCGAGCTGCGTGAGCGGGGCGATGCGAAGCATCGTCCGGTAGACGCGCGCAAGGGCGCGCTCCTCACCATGAGCGTGGCAGTGAGTACGACGCGAGAGAATTGAAATCAGTGCAGCGACGTGTAGGCCGCGCCCAGCATCGAGCCGGGCTTGTCGCGGCTGCCGTCCTGGACATAGACCACCGCGCCGTCGACGCCGTCGCGCGTGAGGTTCTCGATCGGCACCGTCCAGCTTTCCGAACGCCCGGTCCAGTCGCCGACCTTGAGCAGGCTGCGCACCACGTTGTGATAGGTGACCTGTTGTCCGCGATTCTCGCCGCGGGTGATTGCGATCGGGACCGACTTGGCGATCGAACAGATCCAGACCTCGCCATGCGAGACGGCCGGCTCGTTGCTCGCCGCCACCGACACGTTGATCTGCTTGCCCGCGAGCGACATCGTCACCGGCACGCTCATCACGCCGGTGCCCTTGTCGGTCTTGCCGATCGCGCTCTCGATGCCGGCACGATCGCTGCCGATGACATGGGTGGAGCCGTTGACCACAACCTGCGGCGTGTAGACTTCGCGGTCGCCGCGCATGCGCGAATAAGCACGCTGCCGTGCAGAGAAGCGCGAATCCGCCAGCGTATCCTTCCAGCCAAGATAGTCCCAATAATCGATCGGCATGCTCAGCGCGATGATCGACGGGTCTTTGGAGAGATCGCCGATGATCTGGTCGGCGGGCGGGCAGGAGGAGCAGCCCTGCGAGGTAAACAATTCGACAACGGCGCGGGGATCAGCCTCGGCAGGACGGATGACGGCGACGATCGCACAGATGCCGAGAGCTCCCGACCAGAGGGCACCGGACCAACGTGAAACCAGATGAGAAGCCGTCATTGTTGTCATGTCGAACGCCGCACACCATTGCTCGTGGAAAGGGAAATCTTATCGCCGGATGGTCACCGTAGTCTTACGGGGCGCGACACACCCGACCGCCCAGGCCAACCATCCGAAGGGAGGTTTTCCGCCGGGCGGGCCCATCTGGAGCATGCCGCAAACGCACGAAGGCGGCCTTGTGATAGGCCGCCTTCGTTTAACCTTCTACTCACGTCGCGGTGAGCCACCGTTCACAAATTCGCGCTTAGGCCGCGAGCTTGCGCAGCACGTAGTGCAGGATACCGCCGTTCCGGTAGTAGTCGAGCTCGTCCAGCGTATCGATGCGGCAGAGCAGCGAAACGCGCTGCAACGAACCGTCGCCCGAGACGATCTCCGCGGTCAGCTTCTGGCGCGGCTTGAGCTCGCCGACGAGGCCACGCAGCGTGACCTTCTCGTCGCCCTTGAGGCCGAGCGACGACCAGGAGGTGCCCTCCTCGAAGGTCAGCGGCAGCACGCCCATGCCGACCAGGTTGGAGCGATGGATGCGCTCGAAGCTCTGGCAGATCACGGCGCGCACGCCGAGCAGGCGGGTGCCCTTGGCGGCCCAGTCGCGCGAGGAGCCGTTGCCGTATTCGGCACCGGCGAACACCACCAGCGGCACCTGCTCCTGCTGATACTTCATCGCGGCGTCGTAGATCGACATCTGCTCGCCGTCGGGCCAGTGTTTTGTCAAACCGCCCTCAGGGATATTTCCATCCGCACCCTTGAGCATAAAATTCTTGATGCGGATGTTGGCGAAGGTGCCGCGCATCATCACTTCATGGTTGCCGCGACGCGTGCCGTATTGGTTGAAGTCGGCGGGACGCACCTGGTGCTCGCTGAGATACTTGCCGGCGGGCGAGGTGAGCTTGATCGAACCGGCCGGCGAGATGTGGTCGGTGGTGATCTTGTCGCCGAACATGGCGAGGATGCGCGCCTCGACGATGTCGGTGACCGGCTCCGGCTCCTTCTTCATGCCGTCGAAATAGGGCGGGTTCTGCACATAGGTCGACGACATGTTCCAGCGATAGGTCTCGCTCTCGACCGTCTTGATCTTGCGCCAGTTGGTGTCGCCCTTGAACACGTCGGCATACTTCTTCTTGAAGATCGACGCGGTCACGAACTTCTTCATGAAGGCGTTGATCTCCTTGGTCGTCGGCCAGATGTCCTTGAGGTACACCGGCTTGCCGTCCTTGCCCTCGCCGAGCGGCTCCACCGCGAGGTTCTTGGTGACGCTGCCCGCGAGCGCGTGGGCTACGACCAGCGGCGGCGAGGCCAGGTAGTTCGCCTGCACGTCCGGCGAGACGCGGCCTTCGAAGTTGCGGTTGCCAGAAAGCACGGCGGCGGCGACGATGCCGTTGTCGTTGATCGACTTCGAGATCTCCTCGGGCAGCGGACCTGAATTGCCGATGCAGGTGGTGCAGCCGAAGCCGACCAGATTGAAGCCGACCTTGTCGAGATCCTTCTGCAGACCGGAATCGGCGAGATAGCCGGCGACGACCTGGCTGCCCGGGGCGAGCGAGGTCTTCACCCACGGTTTGGCCTTGAGGCCCTTCGCAGCGGCGTTGCGCGCCAGGAGGCCGGCGCCGATCAGCACGCTCGGGTTCGAGGTGTTGGTGCAGGAGGTGATGGCGGCGATCACGACGTCGCCGTGGCCGATCTCGAAGTCCTTGCCTTCGACGGCGAAGCGCTTGCTGGGCTCCTCGGCCTTCTTGTACTCGGTGCCGAGCGCAAGCGAGAAGCCTTCGGCGACCGACGGCAGCGCGATGCGGCCTTCGGGACGCTTCGGACCGGCCATCGACGGCACGACGTCGGCGAGATCGAGCGTCAGCGTCTCCGTGAACACCGGATCGGCCGACTTGGCGGTGCGGAACAGCCCCTGCGCCTTGGCATAGGCCTGCACCAGCGCGACGCGCGGCGCCGCACGGCCGGAGGTCTTGAGATAGTCGATCGCGGCGGCGTCAACCGGGAAGAAGCCGCAGGTCGCGCCGTATTCGGGCGCCATGTTGGCGATCGTCGCCTTGTCGGCAACCGAGAGATTGTCGAGGCCCGGGCCGAAGAACTCGACGAACTTGCCGACAACGCCGAGCTTGCGCAGCATCTGCGTCACGGTGAGCACGAGGTCGGTCGCGGTGACGCCTTCCTTCATCGCGCCCTTCAGCTTGAAGCCGACGACGTTGGGCAGCAGCATCGACAGCGGCTGGCCGAGCATGCAGGCTTCCGCCTCGATGCCGCCGACGCCCCAGCCGAGCACGGCCAGACCGTTGACCATGGTGGTGTGGGAGTCGGTACCGACCAGCGAATCGGGATAGGCGACCTCGAAGGTGCCGGTCTTCTTGCCGACCGTCATCTTCTCCTTCTTGGTCCAGACCGTCTGGGAGAGATATTCGAGATTGACCTGGTGGCAGATGCCGGTGCCGGGCGGCACGACGGAGAAGTTCGAGAACGCCTTCTGACCCCACTTCAGGAACTCGTAGCGCTCCTGGTTCTGCTTGTATTCCTCGGCGACGTTCTTGCCGAAAGCCTTGTTGTCACCGAAGAAGTTCACGATCACGGAATGGTCGATGACGAGATCGACCGGCACCAGCGGATTGATCTTCTCGGCATCGCCGCCGAGCTTCTGCATCGCGTTGCGCATCGCGGCGAGGTCGACCACCGCGGGCACGCCGGTGAAGTCCTGCATCAGCACGCGCGCCGGGCGGAAGGCGATCTCATGCTCCAGCGACTTCTTGCGCAGCCATTTCGAGACCGCGACGATGTCCTCTTTCTTGACCGAGCGGCCGTCCTCGTTGCGCAGGAGGTTCTCGAGCAGGACCTTCATCGAATAGGGAAGTTTCGAAATTCCCTTCAGACCATTCTTCTCGGCCGTGGGCAGGCTGTAATAGACATAGGTCTTGGCGCCGACCTTGAGGGTCTTTTTGCATTTGAAGCTGTCGAGCGAGGTCATGTAGGAATCCCAATTGTTAGTTATACCCGGCAGGGTATTTTAACACCGTTAGCGTATCAGGCTGGGCCGCTTGCAGGGGCAGGTTGAGTTGCTGCATCAAGTAGTTCCGGGCTTATAGAAGCTTTCTAACCGCGCCGCCACAGCCACAATCGTACCGCAGCATTCGCGAGCCAAAAATTCCCATGCGCTACCCCAAGTTTTCCTGAGGCCCGGCTTTGAGCGGGGTGGCACGAAGCAAGATGCAGCTGTCCGGACGCGGGATCGTTTGCGTGCGCGGCGGCCGCGAGGTGTTTGCCGGGCTCGATTTCGAGGCCGTCGCCGGCGAAGCGGTGGCGGTCGTCGGCCGCAACGGGTCGGGCAAGACCTCGCTGCTGCGGCTGATCGCGGGCCTGCTCGTTCCGGCAGGCGGCACGATCGCGCTGGAGGGCGGCGACGCCGAGCTGACGCTGCCCGAGCAGTGCCACTATCTCGGCCATCGCGATGCCCTGAAGCCGGCGCTCAGCGTGGCGGAAAACCTGACTTTCTGGGCCGATTTCCTTGGCGGCGAGCGTTTTGACTTCGCCGAGAGCCTTGCCACGGTGGGGCTCGAGCATGCCACCCACCTCCCCGCCGGCTTCCTGTCGGCCGGCCAGCGCCGCCGGCTATCGCTGGCGCGCCTTTTGACCGTGCGCCGCCCGGTCTGGCTGCTCGATGAGCCCACCAATGCGCTGGACGTGACGGGACAGGACATGTTCGGCGGCCTGATGCGCGAGCACCTGTCGCGCGGCGGCCTGATCGTCGCGGCGACCCATGCGCCGCTGGGGATCGATTCGCGGGAGCTGCGGATCGGGGGTGTGGCGTGAGGCGACACGACCCTCAGCTTTCCGAGCGGCGGGGCCCCGCTCTCTCCGTTCCCTCCCCCCATGTGGGGTCTGAGGCGAGCGAAGCTCGCTCTCGAGGTCAGGGAGGGGGGTGCCACACGGCAAGACGTCTCGGTTCTAGCCTTCAAAAGGCGGGCGCTCTGTTGCTGGCGATGCGTTTCCAACGAGCATCTCTCCCGGGGCTACCCCTCTCCCCCGCCCTCCCCCACAAGGGGGGAGGGAGCGCACTGCGCCTGCGGCTCGATGCCATCAAACCAAGCGACTCCGCCGCCGGAGCGATCCCATGACCGCCCTCTCCGCCCTCATCCGCCGGGACATCAGGATCGCGCTCCGCGTCGGCGGCGGGGCGCTGATTGGCGTGCTGTTCTTCCTGACCGTAGTCGTCCTGATGCCGTTCGCGGTGGGGCCGGACCTGGCGCTGCTGTCGCGGCTGGGGCCGGCCATCCTCTGGCTCGGCGCGCTGCTGGCGAGCCTGCTCACCCTCGACCGGCTGTTCATGGCCGACCACGAGGACGGCTCGCTCGACCTGATCACGATGAGCCGGACGCCGCTGGAACTCGCCTGCGCCGCCAAGGCGCTGGCGCATTGGCTGGCCGCCGGCCTGCCGCTGATTGTCGCAACCCCCGTGCTCGGCCTCTTGCTCAACCTCGACATGGTCGCGACCGGCGCGGTGGCGCTGACGCTGCTGGCGGGCACCCCGGCCCTGACCTTCACCGGCATGATCGGTGCGGCGCTGGCGGTGACGCTGCATCGCGGCGGGCTGCTGATGGCGGTGCTGGTGCTGCCGCTGTCGATCCCGGTGCTGATCTTCGGGGTTGCGGCCTCCCAGGCCGTGATCGTCGGTCCGATGACGTTCGGCGCGCCGTTCTCGATCCTGTGCGCGCTGTCCCTGGTCAGCCTCGTGATCGGCCCCTTCGCAGCCGCAGCGAGCCTGCGGCATGGGCTCGACTGAGATGCGCGCGACTGACCTTGACCCCGATCAACTTTCGTCCCTCGCTTTCGTGCTGATTGCCTGAGCGGCCACCGACGATTATCAGGGTACCATGACGCTGATCGACCTCGCCAACCCCACGCGGTTCCTTGCGCTGACAGCGCGGGTCCTGCCGTGGCTTGCGGCCGCGACCGTCCTGCTGCTTGCAATCGGTCTCTATCAAGCCGCGCTTGCGCCCGATGACTATCAGCAGGGCGCGACCGTGAAGATCATGTTCATCCACGTGCCGAACGCCTGGCTGTCGATGTTCGTCTGGGGCGTGATGAGCATCGCCTCGCTGGGCACGCTGGTGTGGCGGCATCCGCTCGCCGACGTCGCCGCCAAGGCCGCAGCGCCGATCGGCGCCGCCTTCACCTTCCTCGCACTGCTGACGGGCTCGCTGTGGGGCCGTCCGATGTGGGGCACCTATTGGGAGTGGGATGCGCGGCTGACCTCGGTGCTGATCCTGTTCCTGATGTATCTCGGCCTGATGGCGCTATGGCGCGCGGTCGACGATCCCTCGCGCGCCGCACGCGCCGCCGCGGTGCTGACCCTGGTCGGCGCGCTCAACCTGCCCATCATCAAGTTCTCGGTCGACTGGTGGAACACGCTGCACCAGCCGGCCTCGGTGATGCGCATGGGCGGCTCGGCCCTCGACAAATCGTTCCTGATTCCGCTGCTGGTGATGGCGGTCGCCTTCACGCTGCTGTTCGTCACGCTGCATCTGGCGGCGATGCGCAACGAAATCCTGCGCCGCCGGATCCGCTCTCTGCAAATGATGCAGGCGAGCCGTGTCGCGTTCTCGAACGAAATGGGCGCCGGGTCGCGCGGACAAAACGCGTCGAAAGAAATTGGGGCCGCAGGATGATGTCGCTCGGTCCTTACGCATCCTTCATCGTGACGTCCTATGCCGCAGCGGCCCTCGTGGTCGCGATCCTGATCGGCTGGATCGTGCTCGACTATCGCAGCCAGACGCAGCGCCTGCGCGTGCTGGAGGAGCGCGGCATCACCCGCCGTTCCGGCCGTAGCGCCATGGACGCGTCATGAACGAGCAATCGACCTCCGCAGCGCCGCAGCGCCGCACTTTCCTGATGGTGCTGCCGCTGATTGCGTTCATCGCACTGGCGCTGCTGTTCTGGTTCCGGCTCGGCAGCGGCGATCCCTCGCGAATTCCCTCCGCGCTGATCGGCCGTCCGGCGCCGCAGACGGCGCTGCCACCGCTCGAGGGATTGCAGATCGACAACGCGCAGGTGCCAGGCCTCGACCCCGCCGCGTTCAAGGGCAAGGTCAGCCTGGTCAATGTCTGGGCGTCCTGGTGCGTGCCGTGCCACGACGAGGCGCCGCTCCTGACCGAGTTCGCCAAGGACAAGCGCTTCCAGCTCGTCGGCATCAATTACAAGGACGCGTCGGACAATGCGCGGCGGTTCCTCGGGCGCTACGGCAACCCGTTCGGCCGTGTCGGCGTGGATGCCAACGGCCGCGCCTCGATCGAATGGGGCGTCTACGGCGTGCCCGAAACCTTCGTCGTCGGGCGCGAGGGCACCATCGTCTACAAGCTGGTCGGCCCGATCACGCCGGACAATCTGCGGACGGTGCTGTTGCCGCAGATGGAGAAGGCGCTGAGCGCAGCGGGAAGCTGACGCCGCGCTCGTGCCGCACGCTCAACTGTCATTGCCCGACTTGATCGGGCGATCCAGTATCCCAGAGACGTCAGTCGTATACGGAAAAGCTGCGGCGTACTGGATGCCCCGGTCAAGCCGGGGCATGACAGCGGTATGTGGAGCGACGCCTCGGCCTAGCCCTTCCTCACGTCCCCCGCGTCCGCCTCGCTGGTCTCCAGCGACGCCGGCTCAACACCGTAGCGCTTGGTCAGCGGCATCTGGGCGATGGCGAAGATCATCGTGATCGGGGTCACGCCGAACACCTTGAAGTTCACCCAGAAGTCGGTGCTCTGGGTGCGCCAGACGATCTCGTTCAGCACCGCCATGCCGGCGAAGAACAGCGCCCATCGCAGGGTGAGGATGCGCCAGCCCTGCGGCGTCAGATTGAACATCTGGTCGAACATCACGGCGATGAAGGAGCGCCCGAACAACAGGCCGCCGCCGAGGATCGCGGCGAACAGGCCGTAGATGATGGTCGGCTTGAGCTTGATGAAGGTCTCGTCGTGCAGCACCAGCGTCAGCGTGCCGAACACCAGCACGATCACGCCCGTGACGATCGCCATGATCGGGATGTGGCGCGTCACCACATAGGATGCGACCATTGCCGCCACGATCGCGACCATGAAGGCGCCGGTCGCCGCGAACAGGTTGAACTTCGCATTCACGAAGAAGAACACGAGCAGCGGCCCGAGCTCGGTCGCCAGCTTGAACAGCGGATGCGGCTGGGTCTTGTCCATTCTTCAGCTTTCGATTCCGGCAATGGCGCGGGCGAAATCGCGCGCGGTGAACGGCGCGAGATCGTCGACGCCTTCGCCGACGCCGATGAAATGCACCGGCAGTTTGAACTTTTCCGCGAGCGCCACCAGAATGCCGCCGCGCGCGGTGCCGTCGAGCTTCGTCATCACGAGGCCGGTGACCCCGGCGGTGCGATGGAAGGCCTCGACCTGCGACAGCGCGTTCTGGCCGACAGTGGCATCGAGCACAAGCAGCACCGCATGCGGCGCAGTGTCATCCACCTTGCGGATCACGCGCACGACCTTTTCGAGCTCGTTCATCAGCTCGGCCTTGTTCTGCAGCCGGCCGGCGGTGTCGATCAGGAGCACGTCGATATTCTGCTCCTTCGCCGCCGTCAGCGCGTTGAAGGCAAGGCTCGCCGAATCCGAGCCCTGCGCGCCCGCGATCACGGGCGTCTTCGTGCGCTCGCCCCACACCTTCAGTTGCTCGATCGCCGCGGCGCGAAACGTGTCGCCGGCAGCCAGCATCACCTTGCGGCCTTCGGAGGCGAATTTCTGCGAGAGTTTTCCGATGGTGGTGGTCTTGCCGGAGCCGTTGACGCCAACCACGAGGATCACGAACGGCTTCCTGGCCGTATCGATCTCGAGCGGCTTTGCCACCGGCGCCAGCACCTTCTCGACCTCGGTGGCGACGACGTCCTTGACCTCGTCCGCCGAGATCGCCTTGTCGTAGCGTCCGGTGCCGACGGCGTCCGCGATCCGCACCGCGACTGAGGTGCCGAGATCGGCGCGCAGCAGCACGTCCTCGATGTCGTCGAGCATGGCGCGGTCGAGCTTGCGCTTGGTGACGAGGTCGGCGACCGCGGTCCCGAGCGAGGACGAGGTGCGCTTCAGCCCGTTGGACAGACGGCGCCACCAGCTCAGCTTGGGGGGATCTGACGTGGTATCGTTCATGGCGGGGGTGTGTTAGCCGTTCCGTCTGCCAAACGAAAGTCTTGACCGAAAGTCTTGCAATTGCTCGATGTTCCCCAATTGACGGCCGATGAAATTCTGGCCCGCGTGCTCCATCGCGACGGGCTGATGCTGATCATCGACAAGCCGGCCGGCCTGCCGGTGCATCGCGGTCCCAAGGGCGGCGCCAATCTGGAGGATTCCTTCCACGCGCTGTGCTTCGGCCTGCCGCGACCGCCGGTGCTGGCCCACCGGCTGGACAAGGACACCTCCGGCTGCCTCGTGCTCGGCCGCCACCGCAAGGCAACGGCCTCGCTCGGCCTCCTCTTCAAGCACGGCAAGATCGGCAAGACCTACTGGACCGTGGTCGAGGGCGGCCCCGCCGAGGACGCGGGCACCATCGATATGCCGCTCGGCCGGCTCAATGCCGAGCGCGGCTGGTGGCAGAAGCCCGATCCTGAGGGACAGAAGGCGATCACCAACTGGAAAGTAATGGGCCGGGGTGACGGTTTTACCTGGCTCGCCATGGAACCGGTGACCGGGCGGACCCATCAATTACGGGTGCATTCGGCCGCGACCGGCTGGCCGATCTTCGGCGATAACATCTACGGCAACGGCCCGCGTTTCGGCGAGCCGAAGCTGCACCTGCATTCGCGCGAGATCGTGGTGCCGATCTCCCGGAACAAGGAGCCCGTCCGCGTCGTGGCGCCGGCCCCGCCCCACATGCACGAAAAGCTCCGCGCCTGCGGCTGGAACGGGGAATAGCCTTTCAGATCCTCATAGTGAGGAGCTTAGCAGTGCCGGGCTACCGGCCCATGGTTTACGAAACGTTCAGTGCTCGCCGCTAATGATGACGGTTGCTTAGAACAAGCTTCTGTAACCGCTCAGGATGAGCAGGGCGTGATGTCCAAGGCCGAGCTATCGATCATCGACGAGGTCGAATCCGCGATTCGCGCAGGCTCGGCGGAAAAGGGCCTGGAAACGGCCCGGCGCGTCACCGATCTGTTCCTCTCCTCCGCCGGCAGTTTCGACGACGAGCAGATCGCGCTGTTCGACGAGGTGCTCGAGCGCCTGATCGGCACCATCGAGCTTCGCGCCCTTGCCGACATGGGCGCACGCATCGCGCTCGCCGAGATCAGCGCGCAGCTGGCGCCGGTCGCGCAGGCGCCGCCCTCCGTGATCCGCCGCCTCGCCAGCAATGACGAGATCCGCATCGCCGGTCCCGTGCTGCAGGAATCCGCCCGCCTCGACGACGGCGAGCTGGTGAAGATCGCATCATCCAAGGGCGAGCCGCATCTGCTCGCGATCGCCGGCCGCTGGTGGCTGAAGGAGATCGTCACCGACACCTTGCTGGCGCGCCGCTATCCCAGCGTCAGCCGGCGGCTCGCCGCCAATCCCGGCGCGCGCGTCTCCGGAAACGGATTCGCCGCCATGGTCGGGCAGGCCGAGGCCGATCCCGAACTTGCCGTCAGCGTCGGCGTCCGCCTCGACCTGCCGTCGGAGCTGCGTCGCCGGTTGCTGCGCTCGGCGAGCGATGCCGTGCGCGCCCGCCTGCTGTCGCGCGCGCCGCCGCATCTGTTCGAGGAAATTCAGAGCGCGATCGCCGCCGTCACCGTCGGTGTCGATCGCGAGATGTCGGGCGTCCGCGATTTCGAAGGCGCCAAGCGGGCAATTGCAATGCTCAAGGCGACCGGCCAGCTCAGCGAAACGACGCTGTTCGGTTTCGCCACACAGCGGCGCTATGAAGAGACCGCCGCGGCGCTGGCGGCCCTGTCTGGATCGACCGTCGAGGTGATCCGCCCGCTGATGCAGAGCCTGCGCGACGACGGTTTGCTGGTGCCGTGCAAGGCGGCGCAGCTCAGCTGGGAAACCACCACCGCCGTGCTCGAAAGCCGTTTTGCCACAGGCGCCATGAAGCCGGCCGATCTTGCAAGAGCGCAAGGGCACTACGCGCGGATGACGCCGGAGAATGCAAAGCGGACGCTGCGGTTCTGGCAGGTCAGGGCGTCGTAGCTTCTTCCCAGCGAGTTATACGGTGAGCCGCTCGCCGTCACTGCCAGCAATCACAAGCGGCACGACGCTCCCGACCCGCCCGCCCGCAATCGCCACCGGCAGATAATGCTCCGTGCGGCCCTGCCCCTCGCTCTCGATCAACACGTCGCGTGTCGCGCCGATCTCGGCTTGCAGCCGCCTCCGCAGCGCCACTTCGCCCGCCGCACGCAGCCGCTTCGCGCGTTCCTTGATCACGCCGCCCGCCACCTGCGGCATCCGCGCGGCCGGCGTGCCGGGGCGGGGCGAATAGGGGAAGACGTGAAGGAATGTCAGGCCGCATTCCTCGACCAGATCGAGCGAGCGCGAGAACATCTCCTCCGTCTCGGTCGGGAAACCCGCGATGATGTCGGCACCGAACAGGACATCGGGGCGCAGGCGGCGGACCTGCTCGCAGAACGCGATCGCATCTTGCCGCGAATGGCGCCGCTTCATGCGCTTCAAGATCATGTCGTCGCCGGACTGCAACGACAGATGCAGATGCGGCATCAACCGCGCATCATCCGCGATGGCATCGAGCAGATCGTCATCCGCCTCGATCGAATCGATCGAGGAAATGCGCAGGCGCTTCAACTCCGGCACGTGCCGCAAGATCTGCTTCGTCAGCATGCCGAGCTTCGGCGCGCCCGGAAGGTCAGTGCCGTAGCTGGTGAGATCGACACCGGTCAGCACGATCTCGGCATGGCCGCGTTCGGCCAGCGCCCGCACCTGCTCGACCACCGCGCCCATCGGTACCGAGCGCGAATTGCCGCGGCCATAGGGGATGATGCAGAAGGTGCAGCGATGATCGCAGCCGTTCTGCACCTGCACGAACACGCGCGGCAGGCCGCTCGTATAGCCGTCGATGAGATGCGGCGCCATCTCCCTCACGGCCATGATGTCGCTGACAGCGATCTTCTCGCCGGCGCCGAGATCGAAGGCATCGCGCGCTTCGCGCCAGGCTTCGCCGCGCATCTTGTCGTCATTGCCGACGACGCGATCGACCTCGGTCATGTCGGCGAACATCGCAGCTTGCGTCTGCGCCGCGCAACCGGTGACGACGATGCGCGCCTCGGGCCGCTCGCGCTTCAATTTGCGAATCGATTGCCGCGCCTGCGCCACCGCCTCGTTGGTGACGGCGCAACTGTTGACGACGATGGTGTCTGAAAGGCCAGCACCCTCGGCCTCGCGGCGGATCACTTCGGCCTCGAAGGCATTGAGGCGGCAGCCGAAGGTGACGACGTCGACGGCCATCAGGCGGCCGGCGCAAACAGCGCCGGATCGAATTTGCCCTCATATTCGAAGGTCGCCGTGCCCGTCATCAGCACGTGATCGTCGCGTTCGCGCCATTCGATGCCGAGCTTGCCGCCGGGCAGCGTGATCTCGACATCGCGCTCGACACGCTTCAGGCGGGCCGCGGCCACTGCCGTGGCGCAGGCCGCCGAGCCGCAGGCCTGGGTCAGGCCGGCACCGCGTTCCCAGGTGCGAATCGTGATGTGCTGGGGATCGACGATATGGGCGAGCGTGATGTTGGCGCGCTCCGGGAAGATCGGATGGTTTTCGAGCAGCGGACCGAAGCGCTCGAGATCGTAGGCGTTGACGTCGTCGACCCAGAAGATCGCATGCGGATTGCCCATGCTCACGACGGAAGGCGAATGCAGGATGGGATTGTCGATCGGCCCGATCTGCAATTCGATATAGCGGGTATCGCGGAACTCTTCCGCCAGCGGAATGTCCTGCCAGCCGAACTTCGGCGCACCCATGTCGACGGTGTAGAGATCGGGTGCCGGCCCCTGCCAGGCATTGAGCAAGCCGGCCGCCGTCTCGAACGTCGCGGCGGTCTGCCCGTTCTTCTCGAAGATGCGCCGCACCACACAGCGCATGCCGTTGCCGCAGGCGCCGGCCTCGGAGCCATCGTTGTTGTAGATGCGGATGAAGGCTTCGGTGCCGTCGAGCTGCGGCTTCTGCAGCACCATGAGCTGGTCGTAGGCCACGCCACCGTTCGCGGACGCCACCGCGCGGGCGTCGTCCGGCGTCACCTTTGCTGCGGAATCGCGCATGTCGACAACGACGATCTCGTTGCCGATGCCGTTCATCTTGGCAAATGCGTGGTTGGCCAGCGCGCTCATGAAAATTCCCGAATTTCGCCTGTCTTATATGGCGATCCTTGGCGGCTTGGCCAGTGATTTGCCGCCGGGCGCCAGGAGGACTGCCAGGAGGGCTGCCATGACGCATCTGTCATGGGACGAATTTGGCAACCGCGTGTTAGAACGGCGAAAGTTCGCGCGAACCGGGACGCGCGGCCGGGCGCAGGACGGATTTAGGCCTTCGTGGACAGGGCCTTGGGGAGAATAAAATGATCAGGTTTCGTCGTCTCGCTCTGGCCGCGCTGATCCCGGCAGCGGCCATGTCGCTTGGCCTGTCCGAGGTTCTGGCGCAGGCACCGAGCCCGTCGCCCGCCGCGTCGGCAAGTCCCTCTTCGACAAGCCCTGCGCCGGCGCCATCGGCGTCCCCCTCCCCGGCCGCAAGCGCTTCGCCCGCGCCCGCGCAAACCCCCTCGCCGGCGGCCAGTGCCTCGCCTGCGCCGGCGGCAACGCCGTCGCCTGCCGCCAGCGCCTCACCCGCAGCCAGTCCGACGGCTCCACCACCCGCGGCCGCCGCGACACCCGCCCCGGTGCAGACCGCCGATCCGTTCGGCCTGGAAACCACGCTCGAGGCCAAGAAGGTCGTGATGGTCAAGGGCACTGCCAATTGGGACTCGGCCTTCGACACGCTGATCGACGCCTTCAAGGCGCTGAACACGCTCCTGGACAAGCAGGGCATCAAGCCATCAGGCAATGCGATGATCGTCTACACCTCGACCGACGACACCGGCTTCACCTTCCTTGCCGAGATCCCGGTCGAGCAGGATCCCAAGAACCTGTCCAAGGACATGAGCATCGGCAAGTCGCCGGAGGGCAAGGTGCTGAAATTCGTCCATCGCGGTTCCTACGACAACATGGACAACACCTACGAGGCGATCACCAATCACCTCGACGACAAGAGACTGGAAGCCAAGGACACCTTCATCGAGGAATACCTCACCGATCCCCTGAAGACGGCAGAGGACAAGCTCGTGATCAACGTTTTCGTGCCGCTGAAGTGAGACCAATGAAAAAGACTGCCGTACTTGCTACGTCCCTTGCCGCCGTTTTCGCCGCAACGCTGCTGTCAACGCCCGCGCTTGCCGATGATTTTCCATCCGCCATCACGGTGAGCGGCGAGGCCAACATTTCTGCGGCGCCCGATCTCGCGCAGATCGACGCCGGCGTCGCCAACGACGCCAAGACGGCGAAGGAAGCGTCCGATGCCAACAACGCCGCGATGGGCAAGGTGCTGCTGGCGTTGAAGGGCGCCGGCATTGCCGAGAAGGATTACCAGACCTCGCGGCTGTCGCTGCAACCGCAATACGGCCAGAACAAATCCACCGGCGCATCCCCGGTGGTCGGCTTCCGCGCTTCGAACCGCGTCACCGTAAAAATTCGCGACGTGACCAAGGTTGCCACCATCATCGACACGCTGGTCGGCGCCGGCGCGAATGATATCGGCAACATCTCCTTCGAGGTGACGCAAGCCTCGAAGCTGCTCGACGACGCGCGCGAGCAGGCGGTCGTGGACGCCCGCCGCAAGGCCGAGATCTACGCCAAGGCCACCGGCGTGACGCTGGGCGCTCCGCTCAGCGTGTCCGAAGGCGGCGCCCCGGTGCCGCTGTTCAAGGCGCGGATGGCAACGCCGACGGCAGCGCCGCAAGCCGCGGTTGCGCCCGGCGAGGAGACGCTGTCGGTGACGGTGAATGTGAGCTGGGCGATCAAGGCGGGGCAGTAAGAGGCACACTGCCCGCCCAAACAACGGTGGTCGTCCCCGCGAAGGCGGTGACCCATAACCACAGGGAGCAGTGCGGGGCAAAACTCCCACTCCGAATCTTCGCCAAACATCTCCCTGTGGGTATGGGTCCCGGATCTGCGCGCGCTTGACGCGCGCTGGTCCGGGACGACAGCGGGGCTAAATCTCCACCACCTGCCCCGGCTGCATCGCCACGAACCGCTCCTGCGGAAGCTTCGCGGCGTCGAGCGCTTCCACCAGCGCCTTGGCCGGCGCGTCGATCGCCTCATCCGTGAGCTGGAACGTGCCGTGATGATGCCCGAGCGCGGCCTCGGCGCCGCAATCGCGTAGCGCCTTCACCGCGTCCTCCGGATTCATATGCTGATCGCGCATGAACCAGCGCGGCTCGTAGGCGCCGATGGGGAGAATCGCCAGCCGCAGCTTCCCATGCTTCTCGGCGACGCGGCGAAAATGCCGGCCATCGCCATACCCGGAATCGCAGACGACGTAGATTTTCCCCGCAGGCGTCTCCAATACAAAACTCGCCCACAGCGCCTTGTTGCGATCGAACATGCCGCGCGCCGTCCAATGCCGGGTCGGCACCACGTGCACGGCGATGCCGCCGCCGAGCTCGACGCGGTCGTGCCAGTCGAAGGCCTCCACCTTGATCGTGGAATCCCAGCTGCGCATCGTCACGTCGTTGCCGAGCGGGGTGACCACGCGCGGGGCAAAATTCTTGGTGAGCCGCGATAGCGTCGCGATGTCGAGATGATCGTAATGGCCGTGCGAGACCAGCACGACATCGATCTTCGGCAGCTTCTCGAAGGCGATGCCGGGATCGTTGTGCCGCTTCGGCCCGGCCCAGGCGACCGGCGAGACCCGCGTCGACCAGACGGGGTCGACCAGGATGTTGAGGCCCCCGGTCTGGATCAGCCAGCTGGCATGCCCGACGAAGGAGAGCCGCACCTTGTCGCCGTCGACGCGGGCGGGCGGGGTGTCAGCATGGGGGCTGGGCGCCCAGTCGGGCCAGGTGGCGCGCTGCCGCTTGCCGCCGAGCTGCCAGCGCAGCACCTCCCGAAGCGATTTCGGCGGCGCGCCGTCCGGATCGAAGAAGTTCAGACCGTCGAAATGATCGGAGGCGGGACCGTCATAGGTTTTCATGCGGGACATCCAAAGGGACGGGACACCGACCAGGGCGCCGGCCCCGGCAAGCAGTCCGAACAGGCGGCGGCGGGTGATCGGCACGGCGGGCTTCAGGAATGGTGGTGGAGGTAAGTCATCACCTTCTATATGGGCGGGGCCGAAGGAAAAGGAACCGGCCGTCAAAAGGGCCCTGTTTTCAGGATCTTACCCTGGCAAGGCCGCCCCGGCGCCCTAACTTTCCTTGACTTTTGAGCGTGAGCGGCGTTTAACCCGGCCACTTTCTCGGAAAGGCTTTCTTTTCGACCCGCCGACTGGTCCTCGAGGCCAGAGGTCAACGCCCGACAGCGCTGTGCGCCCTCGGGCGTAAAGGTGTTTGGACTTTCTTCTCCCTCGCCCCGCTCTTGCGGGGGGAGAGGTAAAACAGGACAACGGCATTGTTCGACAATCTGTCGGAACGGCTTGGTGGCATTCTCGATCGTCTGACGGGGCGCGGTGCGCTGACCGAAAAGGACGTCGACGCCGCGATGCGCGAGGTGCGCCGCGCGCTGCTGGAAGCCGACGTCGCGCTGGAAGTGGTGCGCAGTTTCACCGAACGCGTCCGCGAGCAGGCGATCGGTGCCACCGTCGTCAAGTCGGTCACCCCCGGCCAGATGGTGGTCAAGATCGTCCACGACGAGCTGATCAACACGCTCGGCGCCGAAAGCCAGACCATCGACGTCAATTCCGTGCCGCCGGTGCCGATCATGATGGTCGGTCTGCAAGGCTCCGGTAAAACCACCACCACTGCAAAGCTCGCCCGCCGTCTGGTCCAGCGCGACAAGCGCAAGGTGCTGATGGCCTCGCTCGACGTCTATCGCCCGGCGGCGATGGAGCAGCTGGCCGTGCTCGGCCGCGACCTCGACATTCCGACCCTGCCGATCGTGGCGGGACAGCAGCCGCCGCAGATTGCCAAGCGCGCGCTGGAAGCCGGCAAGCTCGGCGGCTACGACATCGTGCTGCTCGACACCGCCGGCCGCACCACGCTCGACGAAGATATGATGGCGGAAGCAGCCGCGATCAAAGCTGCGGCCAATCCGCACGAAGTGCTGCTGGTTGCGGACTCTCTCACCGGTCAGGACGCGGTCAACCTTGCGCGCGCGTTCGATCAGCGCGTCGGCCTCACCGGCATCGTGCTGACACGAGTTGACGGCGACGGCCGCGGCGGTGCTGCGCTGTCGATGCGCGCGGTCACCGGCAAGCCGATCAAGCTGATCGGCACCGGTGAAAAGACCGACGCGCTGGAAGATTTCCACCCCGACCGTATCGCCGGCCGCATCCTCGGCATGGGCGACGTGGTCTCGCTGGTGGAGCGCGCCGCCGCCAATATCGACGCCGAGAAGGCCGCGCGCACCGCCGAGCGCATGCGCAAGGGTCAGTTCGACCTCAACGACATGCGCGAGCAGCTGCTGCAGATGGCCAGCATGGGCGGCATCAGCGGGCTGATGGGCATGATGCCCGGCATCGCCAAGATGAAGAACCAGATCGCGGCCGCGGGGATCGACGACAAGATCCTGAAGCGCCAGGTCGCGGTGATCGATTCCATGACGCGCGACGAGCGCCGTCATCCCGATTTGCTCAAGGCCAGCCGCAAGAAGCGTATCGCTGCAGGGTCCGGCCAGAGCGTCGAGCAGGTCAACAAGCTGCTCAAGATGCACCGGAACATGGCCGACGTGATGAAGGCGATGGGCTCGGGCAAGCGCGGCCCGCTCGCCGGCATCGCGCAGGCCATGGGCTTTGGCGGCGGTATGAAGCCGCCCTCGCCGGAAGAGATGAAGGCGCTGCAGGAGAAGATGCAGAGCGGCGGCGGACAGGGTTTGCCCAGTTTGCCGAAGGATCTGCCGGCCGGCTTGCGTCAGGGCCTGCCGAATGTGCCGGGGCTCACGGGCCTCAGCGGCAAGCCGATGCTGCCGGGCCTCGGCGGCTTCCCCGGCAAGAAGAAATGAGGAATTCGTCGCACGGGATCGATAAGCGTCCCGCGCAACGCGGAATACCAATCAACCGAACAAACTGTACTTTGAAGGAGAACTGAATGTCCGTCGTTATCCGCCTCGCCCGCGCAGGCACCAAGAAGCGTCCCGTCTATCACGTCGTCGTCGCCGACTCGCGCTTCCCGCGCGATGGCCGCTTCATCGAGCGTCTCGGCTATTTCAACCCGCTGCTGCCGAAGGACAACGAGACCCGTCTGAAGCTCGACATGGACAAGGTGAAGGCCTGGCTCGCCAAGGGCGCGCAGCCGTCCGACCGCGTGGCGCGTTTCCTCGACGCTGCCGGCGTCAAGAAGCGCGAAGCGCGCAACAATCCCGAGAAGGCCGTGCCGCGCAAGGAGCGCAAGGCGCAGGCCGAAGCCGCCGCGAAGGGCTAAGGCTAGATCATGTCGGCGCTGGTCTGCGTCGCGCGGATCGGCGCCGCGCATGGGGTGCGCGGTGCGGTCAAACTGTGGACCTTCACCGAGGATCCCTTTGCCGTGAAGCGCTACGGTCCGCTGCTGTCCAAGGACGGCAAGCGCCAGTTCGAGGTCGCAACGGCGCGCGAGGCCCGGGATCATCTGGTCGCGACGTTCAAGGGCGTCACGACCCGCGATGAGGCCGAGCGCCTCAACGGCATCGAGCTCTACGTCGCGCGCGACAAGCTGCCCGCGACCGACGCGGACGAATATTACCACACCGATCTGATCGGGCTCGCCGCCGTCACCACGGACGGCGATGCGCTCGGCCGCGTGCTCGCGATCCACAATTTCGGCGCCGGCGACATCATCGAGATCGCGCCCCCAAAAGGCACGACGATGCTGCTGCCGTTCACGAACGCAGTGGTGCCGGAGGTCGACATCGCCGGCGGCCGCGTCGTGATCGCGCTGCCGCAGGAGGTCGAGGGCGAGGACGAAAACAACGATCCCTCCGCGAGTCGTCCCCGCGAAAGCGGGGACCCATAACCACAGCCCGTGGTTTTGGCTAAGCTGATCGACATGACCAATCCCTCACCCTGGCGCGCGACGGTGCTGACGCTGTTTCCGGAGATGTTTCCGGGACCGCTGGGCGTGAGCCTGGCTGGCCGGGCGCTGGCGTCCGGGCTCTGGGAGATCGAGGCGCGGGACATAAGGGCGTCCGCCACCGACCGCCACCGCAGCGTTGACGACACCCCGGCCGGCGGCGGGCCGGGCATGGTGCTGCGGGCGGATGTTCTGGCGGCGGCCATCGATGCCGCCGAGATCGCCCCCGAGCGGCCGCGCCTGCTGATGAGCCCGCGCGGTCGGCCATTGACCCAGGCCCGGGTTGCCGAGCTCGCCGGGGGCCCCGGCCCCCTGATCGTCTGCGGGCGCTTCGAGGGGATCGACCAGCGGGTGATCGACGGGCGGGGCCTGGAAGAGGTCTCGATCGGGGATTACGTGCTGTCCGGGGGCGAAATCGCCGCTTTGGCCCTGATCGACGCCTGTGTGCGGCTGCTGCCGGGCGTGATGGGCAAGGAGGCCTCGGGAACCGAGGAAAGCTTCTCCGATGGCCTGCTTGAGTACCCCCAATACACCCGCCCGCAGCTGTTCGAGGGAGCCCCGATCCCGGAGATCCTGACCTCCGGCGACCATGCCAAGGTGGCCAGCTGGCGGCGGGCGCAATCCGAGGCCCTCACGGCAGCCCGGCGGCCCGATTTATGGGCCCTGATCCCCCCCAAGCCGGCGAATCGGGTCGGTCGCCAAAAAACGCCAAAAAACAAGACAGACGGGTGACAAACGCTCCGGCTTGCCTTATAGGAGCGGCCACATCCGCAATAGCTGGATCAACGAATTTCGCGCAGCCCCCGTTTCTCACGGCTGGGCGCGCCGATGGAGATTACCCCATGAACCTGATCCAACAGCTCGAAAAAGAGCAGTTCGACAAGCTCTCCGCCACCAAGGAGATTCCGGAATTCGGTCCCGGCGACACCGTGATCGTCAACGTGAAGGTCGTCGAAGGCGACCGCACCCGCGTGCAGGCCTATGAAGGCGTCTGCATCGGCCGTTCCGGCGGTGGCCTCAACGAGAGCTTCACCGTTCGCAAGATCTCCTACGGCGAGGGCGTGGAGCGCGTGTTCCCGGTGATGTCGCCGATGATCGACTCGATCAAGGTGGTGCGCCGCGGCAAGGTGCGTCGCGCCAAGCTCTATTATCTCCGCAGTCTTCGCGGCAAGTCCGCCCGCATCGTCGAGAAGACCGAGCACGCCAAGGCCGTCAACGAGTAGGCTCCGCCATCAGGCAAGTTTTCGAAAGCGCGGGGCTCGGCTCCGCGCTTTTTTGTTTTGCCCACCGTCATTGCGAGGAGCTCTGGCGACGAAGCAATCCAGACTGTCTGCGCGGGCGCATTCCTGGATTGCTTCGCTCCGCTCGCAATGACGAACTTGAAGCCCTCGCGCTTTTACCGCTGCATGCTATATAGCTTCTAGAATGTTTCCAGATCCGACCAGCCTCGCCCCCGTCAAGCGCATCGTCATCGACGATCGCTCGCGGCTGCCTGGCCGGTTCTTCGGACGTTTCGCGACCTCGGCAACGTCAGAGCTTACGCGCGCAGCCTAAAAGCTGCGCTGACGATTTTGTTGCCCGCGCGCCGCGCGCGCCTATCCGCTGACATAACATTCTTTCGGAGCTGACGCTCATGTCCAAGCCGACCACATTGTACGACAAGATCTGGAACGACCATCTGGTGCACGAGGCCGAGGACGGCACCTGCCTGCTCTATATCGATCGCCACCTGGTGCACGAGGTGACCTCGCCGCAGGCGTTCGAAGGCCTGCGTGCCACCGGCCGCAAGGTTCACGCGCCCGAGAAAACGCTCGCCGTCGTCGACCACAACGTGCCGACCACCGATCGTACCAAGCCGAATCCCGATCCTGAAAGCATCGAGCAGATCAAGGCGCTGGCCGAGAACGCCAAGGAATTCGGCATCGAATATTACAACGAGTTCGACAAGCGCCAGGGCGTCGTCCACGTCATCGGCCCCGAGCAGGGTTTTACCCTGCCCGGCACCACCATCGTCTGCGGTGACAGCCACACCTCGACGCATGGCGCGTTCGGCGCGCTCGCGCACGGCATCGGCACGTCGGAAGTCGAGCATGTGCTGGCGACGCAGACGCTGATCCAGAAGAAGGCCAAGAACATGCGCGTCACCGTCGATGGCAAACTGCCCGATGGCGTGACGGGCAAGGACATCATCCTCGCCATCATCGGCGAGATCGGCACCGCGGGCGGCACCGGCTACGTGCTGGAATACGCTGGCGACGCAATCCGTGCGCTCAGCATGGAAGGCCGCATGACGGTCTGCAACATGTCGATCGAAGGCGGCGCGCGCGCCGGCCTGGTTGCGCCCGACCAGAAAGCGTTCGACTTCCTGCGCGGCCGCCCCAAAGCCCCGAAGGGCGCTGACTGGGACGCGGCGATGCGCTACTGGGAAAAACTGCGCTCCGACGAGGGCGCGCATTTCGACAACGAGTTGCGCCTCGATGCCGCCAAGCTGCCGCCGATCGTGACTTGGGGCACTTCGCCTGAGGACGTCATCTCGGTGACCGGCATCGTGCCCGATCCTGATAAGATCGCGGACGAGGCCAAGCGTCTCTCCAAGCATCGCGCGCTGAAGTACATGGGCCTGACCGCGGGTACGAAGATCACCGACATCAAGGTCGATCGCATCTTCATCGGCTCCTGCACCAACGGCCGCATCGAAGATCTGCGCGCTGCGGCAAAGATTGCCGAAGGCAAGACCGTTTCAGCGCATGTCAACGCCATGGTCGTGCCGGGCTCCGGCATCGTGAAGGAGCAGGCCGAGGCCGAGGGTCTGGACAAGATCTTCCTCAAGGCCGGCTTCGAATGGCGCGAGCCCGGTTGCTCGATGTGCCTTGCCATGAACCCGGACAAGCTGGCCCCGGAAGAGCGCTGCGCCTCGACCTCGAACCGCAATTTCGAGGGCCGCCAGGGTTTCAAGGGCCGCACCCATCTGGTGTCGCCGGCGATGGCGGCAGCGGCGGCGATCGCGGGTCACTTCGTCGACGTCAGGGACTGGCGCTAAGCTACTGCCTGCAATTGTAGCGATCGCGGCAAACCGCCGTTAAACGATCGCCTGACACTCTCGTCCTCGCGAGGTTTTCGCGAGGACGCGCGCCATGGCCAATAAGCCTGAATATGTCGACCTGATCGGCGAGGCCACGCGCCAGCACCGCCGGCGCGCGCCACGCTTGCACATCGTCGCCAAGCCCGAGGTCGAGGAGACCTCGAAGCTCAGCCGCTGGCCGCCTTCGATGTTCAAGCAGTGGAAGGTCGAGACCCTGATGCGGTGGAAAGCTTCGTCTTGGAAGCTGAAGGATTGGCTGTAGCCGCCGGATAGACAAAGGGCGCCGCTAAGGCGCCCTTTTCACTTTGGTCGTGCTTACCAATACCGATACGGACGATGCCAGCGGCAGATGCGGCGCGGGCCGTAATAGGTCCAGATGACCCGGCAGCGGCGCGGATAGTGGTAGTAGGGATAATAGCCGCCGACATAATAGCGCCGGTGGAAGTGGCGATGGCCGAAATGGGGACGATAGCCCCAGTGGCGGTGATAGCCGCCATAATGACGGAATCCGCCGTAGCGAATGCCGCCGCCGTGGAAGGCCGGCCCGGCGCGGAAGCCGCCGCCATGAAAGCCGCCGCCGCGGAAGCCGCCGAAATGTCCGCCGCCACCGCGGAAGCCACCGCCGCCGTGAAAATGTCCGCCACCACCATGCCCACCGCCGCCGTGCCGGACCTGCGTGACGAGGTCGTCGGCCGCAGCTTTCGTCGCAGGTGACGTCGCCGGATTGATCAGGGTGAGCGCTTCAGCGCGATGCGCGCTCCCGGCCGACAGCATCAGCGTCGCCGCAGCCGCAATCCCGAGCAGGCGCATCGGGCCTGCCCTGAGACCCAAACTCCTCAGCATGGACTTCTCCCTGAATCTGGACAGCGGAGAGGCGATGCTCGTTCCCGGCCCGCGTCATCCCTGTTCAATTGCAGTCGCTCCCGAGGGCAAGCTAGGGGCGGCGACGTGAATGCCTCGTGAACGAACGGCGTAGCGCTGCGACGTCACCAGAACGGCCCGTAGCCGAACACGAATGGTGCGGGCACGCCGTAGGGATAAGGACGGTAGTGGACGGGCCGCGCGTAATAGCGGGGATCATGGCGCACGACAGGCCGCACAATGCCATGGGTTCGCGCGGGTCGCCGCACATCGAAAACCGCGATCCCGGCCGAGGCCTCCGGAATCGTACCCCTTTGCGCAGCGAAAGCGCGAGGCAGGCCCGCCGCTAGCGCGACGACAACGGCCAATGCAAACCATCTCGCCATGACGCCCCCTTGAGGCTCCCGCGCTGCGCGCAGGCGTCGAACCGGCATCAGCCGGGGCGCCAGTAGCAGCTCATGCGCGGCACGATCACCGTGCCGCTGGGCCGGAATTCCTGCACATAGGTCGCGTTGCATTCGCGGACCGCATTGGGACCCGGATTGTAGCGCGGATAGACGCCGTCAGGGCTGTAATAGGGCGTGACTCGCAAGCGTGGCGGTCGCTTGCGTGTCGGCGGGGCATCAGGCGGGGCTGCCTGGGCGAGGCGAATCTCGGGGCCCGCGGTCTGCGCCTCGGCGCCAACGCAAAACGGCGAAAACAACCCCATGCACAGTAGCGTCAGCGCTGTTTTCGCTCGCATTTTTCCGCCCACCTGAAACGTCCCATTCGAGGCCCACGCTCCCCGTTTTGGCGGCGCCCGTCAACCTCGCCGCGCTTTATAAAGCGGGATGCATCAGCGGGAAACCCGCGCTGGAGCCCGTTTCAATGGAATTGAAACCGGCTCCAGATTCTTACTTTGACGCGTTTTCTTCACGCGAAGCGGTATCCACTTCGCTCGAAAACGCTTTAGAACAGCCCCATGTGGACAGAATTGAAAGCGCCTTCGCTGGCCGAGATGGAAGCGACGGCACACGACATCTTCGAGCGCCTGCCGGCGGAATTTCGTAGGCTGTGCGAGGGCGTGATCCTCCGCGTCGACGACTTCCCGACCGAGGAGGTCCTGGACGAGATGGAATGCGAGAGCGAGTTCGACCTGCTCGGCCTGTTCCAGGGCGTCGGCCTGCCGCAGCAGAGCTTTGGCGACGTGGCGCGGCTGCCCAACATGGTCTGGCTCTACCGCCGGCCGATCCTGGACTACTGGGCCGAGCACGACGAAAGCCTGGGCCATATCGTCCGCCACGTCCTGATCCACGAGATCGGCCATCATTTTGGCCTGTCGGACGACGATATGGCGGCGATTGAGGCGCAGGCAGAGTAGACCTGCCCAATTCGGCCTAGGATTCCGACCCCGATCGCGATAAATACCTGTTCCCCTAGACCCATCCGGGAAAGCGCAACCATGGACAAGTTCACCACGCTGGAAGGCGTCGCGGCGCCGCTGAAGATCATCAATGTCGACACCGACATGATCATTCCGAAGCAGTACCTCAAGACCATCAAGCGCACCGGCCTTGGCAAGGGGCTCTTCTCCGAGCAGCGCTACAAGGACGACGGCAGCGAGAATCCGGATTTCGTTCTCAACCAGCCCGCCTATCGCAATGCCAGGGTGCTGGTCGCCGGCGACAATTTCGGCTGCGGTTCGAGCCGCGAGCATGCGCCCTGGGCGCTGCTCGACTTCGGCATCCGCTGCGTGATCTCGACCTCGTTCGGCGACATCTTCTACAACAACTGCTTCAAGAACGGCATTCTGCCGATCCGCGTCTCGCAGGAAGACCTCGACAAGCTGTTCGACGATGCCGAGCGCGGCGCCAATGCGACGCTGACGATCGACCTGCCGAACCAGGAGATCCGCGGTCCCGACGGCGGCAAGGTCAAGTTCGAGATCGATCCGTTCCGCAAGCACTGCCTGATCAACGGCCTCGACGACATCGGCCTGACGATGGAGAAGAAGTCCTCGATCGACACCTATGAGGACAAGCGCAAGCGCGAACGCGCCTGGGCCTGAGCTCGCGTCTTCATTCAGCCCCGGTGCTATCAGCGCCGGGGCTTTTTCTTTGTCTCGCTTATCCCGTATAGCTTCGCCGCATGCTGCCCGAGATCGTCACCTTCTGGCACGGCCCGATGGACGCACTGCGCCAGACCTGTCTGCGCTCGCAGCTCGCGGCCGGCCACAAGGTCACCGTCTACAGCTTCGACACCATTCCCGGCCTGCCCGCCGGCGTCGCAAACGCAGATGCCGAAGCGATCCTGCCGCACGCGTTCTCGGAACGCTTGCGGCCACCGCAACCGGACGGAAGCTGGCGCGACTGGACCACGCTGCAGTTCAGCGATTTCTTCCGCATGAAGCTGATGGCGAAGAATCTCGGCCTCTGGCTCGACGCCGACGTGCTGCTGCTAAAGCCCGTCGAGATCAATCCGGCAAAGCCCTACTTCGCCTGGGAGCGGCCGCGCCAGCTCGGCAATTCCGTGATCTACCTGCCGCCCGGGCACGGCATCGTTGCCGCCTTCGAGGAGCTGATGGAGCAGGAGGAGCTGACGCCGAACTGGCTGTCGGTCCGCCACCGCATCACCTTCATGATGCGCCGCCTGCGCGGCGGCTCAAGCCGTCTCTCGGATATCCGCGTCGCGATCTTCGGGCCCGCGGCACTCACCGCACTCGCGCGCCGCACCGGTGAGCTCGCCTGCGCGCTGCCGAAGCAATCGTTCTACGCGGTGCATGCCGAGCCAAAATTGTTCTTCGATCCCTCGAGCTATCTCGGCCTCGTCACCAACCCCGAGATCATCGGCCTGCACATCTCGCCCAAGGGCCGCGGTGGCGAGAAGCCGATTCCAGGCAGCCTGTATGCCTGGGCGGCGGAGCGGTTTAGCTGAGCACTTTCGTGTCCCGGACGCGGTGCGGCACGTAGTGACGCTCCGCAGAGCCGGGACCCATCTTGTCGCATTTCTGGGTCCCGGCTCTGCGCAGCAGCGTTGCACGCTGCAGCGCGTCCGGGACACGCGACCGCTTTTCAATTTGATCCAGCGCAACGCGCGCCTGCACCATTGTGCCTAATCTGGCTCTAACTCCACGATCCCAACGGAGCCTCGCATGAGCACCGCAAGCAGGCCATATCCCATCGTCCAGGACCTCATCGACTCCTTTGCGAGCTGGCTGAAGCATCGCCGCGAGCTGAACGAGATGCGGCAGCTCGATCGCGCCGATTTCGACCGGATCGCGAGCGACTTGAGAATCGCGCCTGACGATCTCGAGGAACTGGTCCGCCACGGCAAGCATTCTGCCGACGAGCTGCCAATGATGCTGCAGCAGCTTGGCATCAGCGCCGAAGGGCTGGGCCGCGCGCAGCCGCTGCTGCTCCGCGACATGGAGCGGGTCTGCTCGCTCTGCAACAACAAGGGACAATGCGACCGCGATCTGGCCGACGGCACTGCCGCGGAGAACTATCACGGCTATTGCGGCAACGCCGCGACGCTGGAATCGCTCGATCGCGCCGATGTCGCGCCGCGGTGAGGCGGCGCAGAAGATTTCGCTCGCCGCACACTCATCAATCCCTACCTTGGATCGGCGCAAGGATGTCTGCTGTACCGCTGATAGCCGGGTATAGCAGATCTCCCCAGAGGTCCGCGCCGGGTCAAGGTTAAACTCGCGCGCTGCCGCAACCATCACTGGTCGATCAGCACGTGGTGCACCTCGCCGAGCGGCAAAAGATCGCGAATAGTATGATGTATGCAAGATCCCGTTTGCACGAGGAGGATTCCGGCAAGGTCTCCGCAATTATCCGTGCTTGATCTCGACGAATGGCTCTGTTTGGATAGTTTCCCTTCGGGCAATTCGTATTTCGGATAATCATGGCAAATGAAGTAGATCGATCCCATCGTTCATTGGGTGCGCGTTCACAAGAAAGCATCGTGACCGTCCACCGCGCGGGCATCGGGAATCGGTTACTGGCGGCGTTGCCGCCGGCGGATCTCGGCTTGCTCACGCCCTACTTCCAGAAGGTCTCGTTCGAACCCGATGCCGTCCTGGTGCGGTCGGGCGATGAGCTCGACCCGGTTTATTTTCCCCATAGCGGCGCAATCGCCTTCATGCTCGATATGCCGGACGGGCAAACGGTCGCAACCACCTTGATGGGACGGGAAGGCGCTTTGGCCTCGTTCTCCGTGCTCGGCCCGTCGCTTTCATCCGTGACCGCGGTTACTCGCATAGCCGGCACAGCATCGCTGATTTCCGCCGCCAAATTTCGCGCCGCCTTTGCGCAAAGCACAGCCATCAGGAACGTCGTGCAGGTCCACGCCCGCGCGGTGTTATTGCAGCTCCAGCACGTAGCCGCTTGCAACGCGCTGCACCGGGTGGATGGCCGCATGGCGCGGTGGCTCCTGCAGCTTCACGACCGCGTGCCCGACGACCGGCTTCCGGTGACGCAGGAGGCGCTTGCGCAACTCCTTGGGGTGCGACGGACGACAGTAACTCTGACGATGAGCAAGCTACGCGAGGCCGGCGCGGTCCCGTCCGACGGGCGCGGGTTTGTAGAGATCGATCGGGCGCGGCTCGAGAAGGTCGCCTGCGATTGTTATGCGCTCATGCAGCACAACATCGATCGGATGTATTGCGAGGAATTGGCCGCACCGTCCTCTGCTCTTGGCGAACGGAAGATGGCCGTTTGTCGCGGAAAAGCGGATATCGCTTTTTCGAGTTGACGCTTCAGCCCTTGCTCATCGCGGCAATAGCATCCGCGATTGCGATCGTGCGCCGGGCCATGTCGGCGTGCAGTCGCTCGACCATTGCGCCGTCGAGGCGGATCGCGCCGCGCGAGACGTTCTCCGGCAGCTCGAACGCCGCGATGATTTTTCGCGCGCGCGCGACCTCCTCCTCGGGCGGCGTGAAGATCGCGTTGCAGGCGTCGATCTGCGAGGGGTGGATCAGCGTCTTGCCGTCGAAGCCGAGATCGCGGCCCTGCGCGCATTCGGTGGCAAAGCCGTCGGAATTGGCGATGTCGCTGTAGGGGCCGTCGAGGATTTCGAGGCCGTGGGCTCGCGTCGCCAGGATGCAATGCGTGATCATCGGGATCATCGCGGCGCGGCCGGGCAGCATCTTGATGCGCGTTTCGCGTGAGATGTCGTTCGGGCCGAACACGAAACCGGAGAGACGCCGCGATTGATCGCGCCCGGCCTCGGCCAGCTCCTCCGCGTGCAGCACGGCGCGGGCTGTCTCGATCATGGCCCAGACCTTCACCGTCGGCGCCGCGCCAAGCTCGGTAAGACGGAGGCCGATCGTATCGAGATCTTCGACACTTGAAACTTTTGGAACCAGGATTCCGTCGGGCGAGGCCTTGGCGGCCATGGCGAGATCGTCGGCCCACCAGGGCGTGTCGAGGCCGTTGGTCCGGATCAGGATCTCGCGCTTGCCGAACCCCTTGGCGGCGATGGCCGCCGCAATTCCATCGCGCGCGGCCGCCTTGGCGTCGGGGGCGACGGAATCCTCGAGATCGAGGATCAGGCCGTCGGCGGCGAGATTGCGCGCCTTTTCCAGCGCGCGGGGATTGGAGCCGGGCATGAACAGATGGCTGCGGCGCGGGCGGGTCATGCAAGCGTTCCCTTCGGTTTCCTCAGGCGGCTGTAGAGCACGATCCGGAAAACTGTGCGGCGGTTTTCCGGCAAGGATCATGCTCAAGCCAACAGCCACAGGCGATAACATCTGGCCTGCCTATTCGAAAGGCTTGTTCGCCCCGGCGGTATATGTTTAGGCATAGGCCATGACCGCATTCCCAGAGCATTTGCTGGAAGGCTACAGGGCCTTCGCCACCCAGCGGCTGCCGACCGAGCAGACCCGCTACCGCGACCTGTCGGTGAAGGGGCAGTCGCCGGAAGTGATGGTGATCGGCTGCTGCGACAGTCGCGTCTCGCCCGAGGTGATCTTCGACGTCGGCCCGGGCGAATTGTTCGTGGTCCGCAACATCGCCAATCTGGTGCCGGTGTATCAGCCCGACGGCAACGCGCATGGCGTCTCGGCCGCGCTGGAATATGCGGTGACGGTGCTGAAGGTGAAGCACATCGTGGTGCTCGGCCACGCCCAATGCGGCGGCATCCGCGCCTTCGTCGACAAGATCGAGCCGCTCACGCCCGGCGACTTCATCGGCAAATGGATGCAGATGTTCATCAAGCCGGGTGAAGTGGTCGAGCAGCGCGAGCGCGAGACCATGGCGCAATTCGTCGAGCGCATCGAGAAGGCCGCGGTGTTCCGCAGCCTGGAAAACCTGATGACGTTCCCGTTCGTGCAGAAGGCGGTCGACAGCGGCCAGATGCAGACCCACGGCGCCTATTTCGGCGTCGCGGAGGGATCGCTGTTCGTGCTGGACAAGGCGAGCAAGGAATTCAAGAGGGCGAATGGTGAGTAGCGAATGGCGAGTTGCGCATAGAAATCTCTATTCGCCATTCGCTACTCACCACTCGCCTGCTTTCAGGCCGCCTTCTTCTTCGCGCTGATCAGCTTGCGGTTGATCAGCACTTCCGCGATCTGGATCGCGTTGAGCGCGGCGCCCTTGCGCAGATTGTCGGACACGCACCACAGCACGAGGCCGTTCTCCACCGTCGCGTCCTCGCGGACGCGGCTGATGTAAGTCGCGTCCTCGCCGGCCGCTTCGTACGGCGTGGCGTAGCCGCCGGGCTCCTGCTTGTCGATGACGAGGCAGCCGGGCGCCTTGCGCAGGATGTCGCGCGCTTCATCCGCACTGATCGGATTCTCGAACTCGATGTTGACGGCTTCGGAGTGGCCGACGAACACCGGCACGCGCACGCAGGTGGCGGAGAGCTTGATCTTGGGATCAAGAATCTTCTTGGTCTCCGCCATCATCTTCCACTCTTCCTTGGTGTAGCCGTCCTCCATGAAGACGTCGATGTGGGGGATGACGTTGAAGGCGATGCGCTTGGGGAATTTCTTCGCGATCAGCTCGTCGTTGGTGTAGACGGCCTTGGTCTGCGAGAACAGCTCGTCCATCCCGTCCTTGCCGGCGCCCGAGACCGATTGATAGGTCGAGACGACGACGCGCTTGATGGTCGCCTTCTCGTGCAGCGGCTTGAGCGCGACCACGAGCTGCGCGGTCGAGCAGTTCGGGTTGGCGATGATGTTCTTCTTCTTGAAGCCTTCCGTCGCGCCTGCGTTCACTTCCGGAACGATCAGCGGCACGTCCGGATCCATGCGCCAGGCCGACGAGTTGTCGATCACGACCGCGCCGGCGGCGCCGATCTTCGGCGACCATTCCTTCGATACCTCGCCGCCGGCCGACATCAGGCAGATGTCGACGTCGGAGAAGTCGTAATGCTCGAGCGCCTTGCACTTCAGGGTGCGGTCGCCATAGGAGACCTCGACACCGACGCTGCGGCGTGACGCCAAGGCCACGACCTCGTCCGCGGGGAATTTGCGCTCATCCAGGATGTTGAGCATTTCCCGTCCGACATTGCCGGTCGCGCCGACGACTGCGACTTTGTAACCCATCGTTCACTCTCCGATGAAAAAGCCCGTTCCCGAAGCTGACGCTTAAACAGGAAGAGCAGCGCTTCTATGCGAGAACCGGCCTCAAGACAACGTTGGACCATGCCTGAAGGCCGTGGATGCAGTCGCCTGAGGCCAGCACGGCCGTTAGCCCTACCCAGATCCAGCTGACGCTCTTGGCTATCGCCGATGAGGTCGTCGGCACGCTGGCGCATCTGGTCGCCTATGTGGGGGCGCTCGCGCTGTTTGCCATCCTCGCCCTCGCCGCGCTGGGCCAGCTGCCCGAGCTGCGCGGCGATGATCCCGCAGACAAGCCGGGCTGGAGCACGGGCGACCGATCGCACCCGGCCTTCGCCCTTAGCCGGATCGATTCATCAGAGAAAACAGCCTCTTACACCATCCTTCGGCATCCCGAAGGCGGCCGCAAAGACGTGATGCGGTGGGCGAGCGCGGCGGACCAGCCGCTGGCCGAGCTCGAAATCTATCGGGAAGGCGGCGAGTTCGATGTGGCCCGTCCTGTAGCAATGGACCTCGCCATCCAGATGGGTCTCGGGGCGGCCACCTCGCTCGAGCAAGCCGGGCTAATCGAGACGAAATTCGGTCCCGTCGCCCTGTTCCGGCCGATCGGCACGGACAAGGGGACGCCGGCTTGCCTCGGCTACCTCAAGCGCAACGAGGAGCCGGCCTTGCAGATCTCCGGCTTCTCCTGCCAGGGCGATACCCTGCCCGCCCGGCGTGCGGCGATCGCCTGCACGCTGAACCGGCTGACGCTGCTGACCTCCGGCAACGAGCCGAAGCTGGCGGAATTGTTCGCCCGTGCCGAGCTGAAGCGCCGTGCTTGCGACCTCGCGGGCTCGCCGGACTGGCTGCTGGGCGCCGCCAACGCGCAATTGCGCGGGGCGCTTTGATCGGCATCAAGCCCAAGTGGCTGGTATTGATGCAACTTTTGCCAGCGCGCACGATTATTCCGAGCTGGTGTGACCCAATAGACCTAGTTGCAATCACCCCGGCCGGGCTACTATGGGGGTGAAATCGACTGGCGGCCTGCCGCCTGAAGGGGACGTGATGAGCTCGAAATTCTCTGCCAAATTGGCGACCTTGTTTGCAGCGGGCGCCGTGATTGCCATGTCCTCTGTCATTGGTTTGGCGACGCCGGCCTCGGCCGACAACAAGACCAAGCGCTATGACGAGCGCGGCCGGCACTATTACGGCCCGAGCGGCCCCAACGCCGTCTACCAGCAGGGCCGCACCCGCATCTATGTGAGCAAGCGCTCCTGGCTCGACGGCGGCACCGAGGTCAATCCGGGCGACCGCAAGTTCTCCGACTACGCCTTCCCGCCGGCGGTTGGCTATCCGTCCTTCGCCCGCGAGAACCTCAACCGCCCGATCGACCGCCAGCCGCTCTCGCCGCCGCAGGACGTCGGCGGCTATCCGCAGAATTTCCCGCTGTACTGAGCGGACAGCGATCCGAATCAAAAGGCCGGGCTTACGCCCGGCCTTTTTGTTTTGGCGAGATGCCGTAGGGTGGGCAAAGGCGCTGAAAAAGCGTCGTGCCCACGCTGTCTCTCAATGGCAAAAAGATGCGTGGGCACGCTTCGCTTTGCCCTACGATTCCGCAAACACCGGATCATAGCGCTTGCAAAACTCTTCGATCACTTCGGAGCGGAAATCGGCGAGGCGCCCGAAGATGAGCTCATCCGGCCAATCCCACCAGGCGATGCGGCGCAGGCTGTCCGCAACGGAATCAGGAAAGCGCTTGCGGATCGGGCGCGCGGGAACGCCGCCGACGATCGTGTAGGGCTCCACATCGCGGCTGACGACCGCGCCTGCCGCAATCACCGCGCCGTCGCCGACGTTCACGCCGGGCAGCAGGATGGCGGCGTGTCCGATCCAGACATCATTGCCGACGATCACTCGGTCGCCGCGGCGGTCCGCGAAGAAGTCACGATCACGCGTTGCGCCCGTCTCGTAATATTCCGGGCAATAGGTGAAGCGATGCTGGGACGGCCGGCCCATCGGATGATTGGGCGCACCGATCCGCACCGAATTGGCGATGGCGGTGAATTTTCCGATTTCCGCGTCGGCGACCTCGCAATTTTCGCCGAGATAGGAGTAGTCGCCGAGCGAGGCATATTCGATGCGGGTATGGCTGAGGACCTCGCAGCGGCGGCCGATCTGCGCCTCGCGCTGGCGCACCGTGTCATGGATGATGGTTTCCGCGATCTTGGGGCGGGGCGAGGTATCCATGAGGTGCTCCGAGAGCAGGTGCCGTAGGGTGGGCAAAGGCGCAACGCGCCGTGCCCACCATCTTTTTCTAATCGCACTCAGAACGTGGGCACGCTTCGCTTTGCCCACCCTACGAGAGCTGCGCTTGCCGCTTACGCGTGCAGCTTCTGCAATTCCTTCAGGATCGCTTCGCCCATCTGCGTGGTCGAGGCGGCCGTGGTGCCTTCCGACTTGATGTCGGCGGTGCGCAGGCCGCTGGCGAGCACGGCGGCGATCGCGGCGTCGACCTTGTCGGCGAGCGCGCCCATGTCGAAGGAGTAGCGCAGCGCCATGCCGAAGGACGAGATCATCGCAATGGGATTGGCGAGGCCCTGGCCTGCGATATCGGGCGCCGAGCCGTGCACCGGCTCGTACAGCGCCTTGCGCTTCTTGCTCTTGACGTCGACCTCGCCGAGCGAGGCCGAGGGCAGCATGCCGAGCGAACCCGTCAGCATCGCCGCGATGTCGGACAGCATGTCGCCGAACAGATTGTCGGTGACGATGACGTCGAACTGCTTCGGCGCCTTCACCAGCATCATGCCGCCGGAATCGGCGAGCTGGTGCTCGAGCGTGACATCAGGATATTCGCGCTTGTGGACCTGGGTCATGACCTCGTTCCAGAGCACGCCCGACTTCATGACGTTGCGCTTCTCCATCGACGTCACCTTGTTCTTGCGCTTCCTGGCAAGCTCGAAGGCGACGCGGCCGATGCGCTCGATCTCATAGGTGTCGTAGACCTGGGTATCGACGGCGCGCTTCTGGCCGTTGCCGAGATCGGTGATGGTCTTGGGCTCGCCGAAATAGACGCCGCCGGTGAGCTCGCGCACGATCATGATGTCGAGGCCCTCGACCGCCTCGCGCTTCAGGCTGGAGGCATCGGCCAGCGCCGGATAGCACACGGCGGGACGGAGGTTGGCGAACAAGGCCAGATCCTTGCGCAGGCGCAGCAGGCCGGCCTCCGGGCGCACCTCGTAGGGCACCGCGTCCCACTTCGGGCCACCGACCGCGCCGAAGATGATGGCATCGGCGGCAAGCGCCTTGGCCATGTCGCCTTCGGAGATCGACACCTTGTGCGCGTCATAGGCGGAGCCGCCGACGAGGCCGGTATCCGTCTCGAACTTGGCGATCCCGGCCGAATTGAGCCAGTCGATCAGCCGCTTCACCTCACCCATCACCTCGGGGCCGATACCGTCGCCGGGAAGCAGCAGCAGTTTGTGGGTCGCCATGGTCGTTTCCTCTGAGATCGATTTCGGCCGGAGTGCTAGAGCGGCGTTGCGCGCTTGGCAAGACACCATTGCCGGGGTGCGGCTGTGCAAGGCGGACGGAGCCTGCCACACTGGGTAGGCCGGAGTACCCCTTGCACGTCCAAGACCGCCCGCCCTACGCGCATCCCGCGCGGCTGATCCTGACCCTGTCGCTGGCGGCCACCGTCGGGCTCGGCATCGGCCGCTTTGCTTATGCGCTGGTGCTGCCCGACATGCGGGAGGACCTCGGCTGGTCCTATTCGGCCGCCGGATTCATGAACACCATCAACGCCGTCGGCTATCTCGTGGGCGCGCTTGTGGCCTCGCGCCTGATCCAGCGCGTCGGCTGGGCGCCCGCGATCCGCGGCGGAACCCTCGCCTGCCTCGCCGCGCTCGCCATTTGCGCGCTGACGGGGAATTTCGTCGCGCTGAGCCTGGCGCGCCTCGTGCTGGGTCTCGGCGCCGCGGCCGGCTTCGTCGCCGGCGGCGCGCTGGCTGCGACCATCGCCCAGTCACGCCCGGAGCGGGCCAATTTCCTGCTCAGCCTGTTCTATGCCGGGCCCGGCATCGGCATTCTGTCCTCGGGACTGATCGCCCCGTTCACGCTGCAATATTTCGGACCGGGCTCGTGGTGGATGGTGTGGTGGGCGCTGACACTGCTCTCGGCCGCGATGACCGTGCCGCTGTTCCTGATCCGCATCGAAAGCGGCGCGCGTTTCTCGGAAGGCAGCCACGCCGCCTTCGCGATTCGTCCTGTGCTGATCTACCTCGCGGGCTACTTCCTGTTCGGCGCCGGCTACATCGCCTACATGACCTTCATGATCGCCTATGTGCGCGACGGCGGCGGCGGGGCCGCAGCGCAGGCGGCGTTCTGGGGCCTGATCGGCCTGTCCGCCTTCGTCACACCCTGGGCCTGGCGCGGCGTGTTGGCGCTCGATCGCGGCGGATTGGCCACCGCCATCATCCTCGGCACCAACGCGTTAGGAGCGGCCCTGCCGATGCTCGGGCATTCGCCGGCTTGGCTCGCGGTCTCGGCCGTGGTGTTCGGCGTCGCCTTCTTCGCCGTGGTCGGCTCGACCACCGCCTTCGTGCGCTTCAACTATCCGCCAGGGATGTGGCCGACCGCGATCGCGGCGATGACGATCTCGTTCGGCGTCGGGCAAACGCTGGGGCCGATCGTGGTCGGCGCGATCACGGACGCGCTGGGGAGCTTGAGCTACGCGCTGAATGTATCGGCAGCGCTGCTGGCGCTGGGGGCGGTCGCGGCGTTGTGCCAGCGGAAAGTGGGGCCAGCCAAGGAACCGGTGCTGTAGGGTGGGCAAAGGCGCACTTGCGCCGTGCCCACGATCTCTCTCGGATTGCAACAAGCGCGTGGGCACGCTTCGCTTTGCCCACCCTACGGCAGCTCCGCCGGAACGACGATCAGCTCCCGCTAAACGAATTATACCCCTGGTCTTCCCAATAGCCGCCCTTGTAGTCGTTGGTGACTTCCATCGAGACCACGTATTTCGGGTTCTTGAAGCCGAGCTTTGTCGGCACGCGGATCTTCATGGGGAAGCCGTAGGCGCGCGGCAGGATCTCGTTCGCGTATTTGAACGTCATCTGGGTCTGCGGATGCAGCGCGCTGCGCATGTCGAGCGGCGAATTATAGCCGTCCTTGTCGGCACACTGGAACCAGACATATTTGGCCCGCGTGTCGGCGCCGATCAGCTTGAGGAAATCGCGCAAGGGTGTGCCGGTCCAGCTGCCGATCGCGCTCCAGCCCTCGACGCAGATATGGCGGGTGATTTGCGTGACCTCAGGCAGTTTGTAGAGTTCGTCCAGCGTCCACGACTTCTTGTTGTCGACGAGGCCTCGTACCTCGAGCTTCCAGTCGGCGCCAGCGACGTCGGGCGCGTCGTCGAGATCGTAATAGGCATTGAACGGAAACGGCTTTGTAATCGCGCTCTCGGGAAAGGTCGGCGCCAGCGCATCGGGATTGAAAATGAAGGCCTGCACCGCGTCGTTGAATTTCGAGACCTGCTTCAGCATCTCCTCGGCCGAGGACGAGTCGATCACATCGCAGCCGGTGAGCAGCGTCAGCGCGCCGAGGCTGGCGCCGCCCGCGATGAAGCGGCGGCGGGTGACGTCGGGCATCGTCTTGATGGAATCCTTGATCAAGAGCCGCTTGTCGACGCCGGGGATCAGGAATGAACGCTTTGCCATGTTATCCTCCTCAGCGGCCGATGATCATGGCGCGCAGGCTCTTCGGCACGAGCAACGCGAGCAGGACGTGAACGACGAGGAACGCGCAGATCGCGGCCATGCAGAAGAAATGGATGTAGCGCGCGGTCGGGTAGTCGCCAAACAGCGTGACCAGCCAATGCAGCTGAACCGGCTTCCACATGCCCAGCCCCGTGAGCACGATCAGCACGCCGACCACGATGATGCCGGCATAGAGCAGGCGCTGCACGTAATTGTAGACGGTGAGGTCGTCATGGCCGAGCTTGAAGGTCAGCGCTGCCCTGACGTCATGGAGCACGCCTGACGGGGTGATTGGAAACAGTTTCTTGCGGAAGCGGCCGGTGGCGAAGCCCATGATGAGATAGGCGAGGCCGTTGATCATCAACAGCCACATCGCGGCAAAATGCCAGAGCAGGCCGCCGCCGAGCCATCCACCGAGCGTGTACTCGCGCGGAAAACTGAAGCCGAACAGCGGCGAGGCATTGTAGATCTGCCAGCCCGACAGGATCATCAGGATCATGGCCAGGGCATTGACCCAGTGCATGACGCGGACCCAGGCCGGCTGGATCACTTTGCCCGGGGCGGCGCTGACCTGCTCGTCGGTGACTGTGAGGCTCGACATGATGGTTCCGTCCTGGACGTCGTGTGACACCGATTATACGCCGATGCGCCCGCTTTCGTTACGCCCTGTCCGCCATCGAATCGATAGCGTCGGGCTATGGCGGTCACAATAAAGCGAGCCGGGTGCCCCCGGCTCGCCGTTTCGTCGCATCCTGTTCGGGGATGAAACAGGATCGCGCGGTGTTACGTCGCCGGCATCAGCACGGTGTCGACCACATGGATGACGCCGTTGGACTGGTTGACGTTGGAGATCGTGACCATCGAGGTGCCGCCCTTGGCATCGACGATCCAGGTCTTGCCGTCCATCTTCTTGACCGTCAGTTCCTCGCCTTCGGCGGTCTTCAGCTTCTTGCCCTCGGTGAGGTCGGAGGCCTCGAGCTTGCCGGGCACGACATGGTAGGTGAGGATCTTGGTCAGCGTCGCCTTGTTCTCGGGCTTGACCAGATTGTCGACGGTGCCGGCCGGCAGCTTGCCGAAGGCGGCGTTGGTCGGCGCGAACACCGTGAACGGACCCTTGCCTTCCAGCGTCGGCACCAGGCCGGCCGCCTTCACCGCCGCGACCAGCGTGGTGTGGTCCTTCGAATTGACCGCGTTCTGGACGATGTTCTTGGACGGGAACATCGCGGCGCCGCCGACCATGACGGTCTTCTCCTCAGCGCGGACAGGCGCGACGACGGTCGCGGTGATGGCCAGTGCGCTGACGGCGGCGGCGGCGAGATAGGCAATGCGCTTCGACATGGAAAGTCTCCCGATTGAATTGTAACCGGCGATGGCCGGTCTTGAGTTGGGGCAACAACGGCGGCTGCGACCTGTTGGCGTGAAGCAGCAGCGCCGTCGTTGGACCGAACTACGGGAGGATTCGCCGTGCGGTTTCGGAGAAAAATTCTTTGTGATGCGTGAAACTATGGGGCGGCGTGTCCGTGTGATGCGCGAGCACGCCAAGCGGACGGTGCCGTAGGGTGGGCAAAGCGCAGCGTGCCCACCAACCGCAAATGGAGAGAGGTGGTGGGCACGGCGCTTCGCGCCTTTGCCCACCCTACGGCAATGTGCCCGTTGAGACAGTGTACGAACCTCAATCCCTGTTGTTCGGCGTCTGGATGAATCCGCGATTATGCGTCGGGCTGATCAACACCTCGTTGATGCAGACCCGGGCCGGCATGCTCGCGATGAAGGCGATGGTGCGACCCAGATCTTCGGATTGCAGCATCCTGGCCTGCTCGTCCTCGCTCGGTACCACCGGGCGCAATTTCAAGATCGGCGTCGCCACCTCGCCCGGCATCAGGCAGCAGGCGCGCAGCCCGTTGACGCATTCGTCCATGTTGAAGGAATGGGTCAGCGCCAGCACCGCATGCTTGGTCGTGGTGTAGGCCGGGCCCGGCATCTTCGAGACGTGGCGGCCAGCCCAGGACGAGACGTTGATGATCGCGCCGTCCTGCTGCTTGCGCATCGTCGGCAGCACCGCGCGCATGCAATAGAGCACGCCGTTGAGATTGACCTGGACCAGTCTGTCCCAGCCCTCCAGTTCCATGTCCTTCCAGCTGCGCTTGGGAACATTGATGCCGGCGTTGTTGACCAGGAGGTCGATGCGGCCGTGCCTGGCGACGATCTGATCGGCAGCTTTCTGGGCTTCCGCAGCGTTGGAGACGTCCAGCGCGATGGCCTCGGCCGCACCGCCCGCCTTGCCGATTTTGGCAACCACGGTATCCAGGGCGTCCTTGCGCCGGCCCGAGACCACCACCGTCCAGCCGTCGGTCGCCAGCGCCTCGGCGCCGGCCTCCCCGATCCCGCTGCCGCCGCCCGTGACCCAGGCCACGCGTTTCCCAGCTTTTGTCATGCAAACTGTCTCCGTTGCTTCATCGGGGCGGTTTTTGCTAATCCAGCCCTCGGTTTGACCGGCCTTCGCCGGCGAGGAATGTTGCATGAACCCAGCTGCCAACGCCAACCTGTTCTCCCGCCTGTTCGACGGCCTGGACGATCCGAAGCGCCTCGCGATCGAGACGCATGACGGCGGCCATATCAGCTATGGCGAGCTGATCGCGCGGGCCGGGCAGATGGCGAATGTGCTGGTCGCGCGCGGCGTGAAGCCGGGCGACCGCGTCGCGGTGCAGGTCGAGAAATCCGTTGCCAATATCGTGCTGTATCTCGGCACTGTCAGGGCCGGCGCGGTCTACCTTCCGCTCAACACTGCCTATACGCTGAACGAGCTCGACTACTTCATCGGCGATGCCGAGCCGTCGCTGGTGGTCTGCGATCCCTCCAAGGCCGAAGGCCTCGCCCCGATCGCCGCCAAGGTGAACGCCGGGGTCGAGACGCTCGGAGCTGACGGCAAGGGCTCACTGACCGAGGCCGCCGACAAGGCCAGCAGCGAATTCACGACTGTCGCGCGGGCGAACGACGATCTCGCCGCCATCCTCTACACCTCGGGCACCACGGGCCGCTCCAAGGGCGCGATGCTGACGCATGATAATCTGGCGTCGAACTCGCTCTCGCTCGTCGGCTACTGGCGCTTCACCGACAAGGACGTGCTGATCCACGCGCTGCCGATCTATCATACCCACGGCCTGTTCGTGGCGACCAACGTGACACTGTTCGCCCGGGCGTCGATGATCTTCCTGCCGAAGCTCGATCCGGATTTGATGATCAAGCTGATGGCGCGCGCCACGGTGCTGATGGGCGTGCCGACCTTCTACACGCGCTTGCTCCAGAATCCTGCGCTGTCGAAGGAGACGACCAAGCATATGCGGCTGTTCATCTCGGGCTCGGCGCCGCTGCTGGCGGAGACCCATCGCGAATGGTCGGCGCGCACGGGGCACGCGGTGCTCGAGCGCTACGGCATGACCGAGACCAACATGAACACGTCGAACCCCTATGACGGTGAGCGCGTGCCCGGCGCAGTCGGCTTTCCCTTGCCCGGCGTCTCCGTGCGCGTGACCGAGCCCGAGACGGGCAAGGAGCTGCCGCGCGAGGAGATCGGCATGATCGAGGTCAAGGGCCCGAACGTCTTCAAGGGCTATTGGCGCATGCCGGAGAAGACCAAGTCCGAATTCCGCGACGACGGCTTCTTCATCACGGGCGATCTCGGCAAGATCGACGCCAAGGGCTACGTCCACATCCTCGGCCGCGGCAAGGATCTCGTGATCTCCGGCGGCTTCAACGTCTATCCCAAGGAGATCGAGAGCGAGATTGACGCCATGCCGGGCGTGATCGAATCCGCCGTGATCGGCGTGCCGCACGCCGATTTCGGCGAGGGCGTCACGGCGGTACTGGTCTGCAACAAGGGGGCGGACGTCACTGAAGCCGCTGTGCTGAACGCGCTCGACGGACGGATCGCAAAGTTCAAGATGCCCAAGCGCGTCTTCGTGGTCGACGAGCTGCCGCGCAACACCATGGGCAAGGTACAGAAGAACATCCTGCGGGATACGTACAAGGATATTTACGCGAAGAAGTGAGGGGACTCGTCGCAGGTTGCGACGAGGAGCATCCACAAAACACGCTGTCATGCCCCGGCTTGACCGGGGCATCCAGTACGCCGCAGCCTTTCGAGGCAAGCACTGCCGTCTCTGGAATACTGGATCGCCCGATCAAGTCGGGCGATGACGGCGGAGTGTGTGGTAAGCGCTATGGCACACGCCACTCACAGCCCGCCGACCAGACTCATCACAAACCGGCTGCCGACGATAAACAGATAACACCCGAACGCGACTTCCAGCGTCCGCTTCGACATCGCATGCGCGGCTCTCACGCCCAGCGGCGCGGTGACGAGGCTCATCGGCATCACCAGCACGGCGCCGATCAGCGAGACGTAGCCGAGCGCGAATGGAATTTGCAGGGCTGCGACGGCCGGATAGTTCGCCGCCGCCGGCCAGCCCGCATAGATGTAGCCGAGCGCGCCGGGGATCGAGATCAGCACCGCGAGCGCCGACGACGTCGCCACCGCCTGGTGGATCGGACGGCCGTAGAACGTCATCAGCAGGTTCGAGAACAGGCCGCCGCCGATGCCCATCAGCGTCGAAAGAATACCGACGCAAAAGCCGTAGGCGCGCATCAGCGGGCCCTTCGGCAGGTCGTCGCCGAACTTCCAGCCCTCGCGCGCGAAGATGAGACGGGCCGCCGCGGAATAGGCGACGCAGACGAACACGATCTTGAACAGCCGCTCCGGCGCATAGCGCGCGATGACGCTGCCGGCGACCACGCCGATCACGATCGGCAACCACCAGACCCTCAGGATGGCCGTGTCGACGGCGCCGCGCTTGTAATGCGCCTGGAACGAACGGATGGAGGTCGGGATGATCACCGCGAGCGAGGTGCCGATGCAGAGCGGCATGCGCACCTCCAGCGGCACGCCGGCGATGCGAAAGCATTCGTAGAACACCGGCACGAGAATCGCGCCCCCGCCGATGCCGAACACGCCGGCCAAAAATCCCGAAAGCGCGCCGGTTGCGATCAGCAGCAGCGCGAGCTCGACGATGTCCTTGATATCAAGTCCTGCAATCACCCCTGACCTGCCCCGGCGACTGGTCGCAACTTCTCCGAGACGAGGGTTCGAAGACGGCTGCGTTCCGCAGCTTTAGGCGATCTGGGTTGTTCGGTCGACGCACGGGACGTCCCGGCTGGGGTGGAATGCGGGCTGCGCATATCCGCGGTTCCAGCGAAACCGAGCCAGCGTGCGGCGGCCCGAGTCGCCTTGGCCCTAGAGAGGCGGCTAGGCCGACACGGACCGATTGGTGCGAGCGGCAAGCGGCGGGCAGTGGGTTAGAGGCGTTCCAATAGTGATTTCAATGCGCCCTGCGCACGCCACGAAGTAATGAATTAGTATTCTTAGTTTCGCTGGCGGACCGACGCCCTGGTATACCAAGCCCCTGATTGGCCTTGCTTCATCAAGGCTCTAGAGCTGAACCACGATTCGATTTATGGCAATTTGGAGATTGCACAGGCCAAATCGACTCCGTAAATAGAGCCGACCTTTCCGATCCCCGCGCGCCCCCTGCTGGGCCGCCATAAAACATCAAAGCCCATGACCGCACGGATCGAACGACCCCTCTCGCCGCACATGCAAGTGTACCGCTGGACGCTGACGATGGCTCTGTCCATCATCCATCGCGCCACCGGTATTGCCCTCTATTTCGGAACCCTGCTGCTGGTCTGGTGGCTGGTTGCTGCGGCTTCCGGCCCGGCGGCTTACGCGCACGTCCAGGCCTTCGCCGGCAGCATCATCGGGCGGCTGATCGTGTTCGGATACACTTGGGCGCTGATGCACCATATGCTCAGCGGCATCCGGCATTTCGTGTGGGACCTCGGCTACGGCTTCAAGGCCAATGAGCGGGAAGCGCTGACCTGGGGCGCCCTGATCGGCGGCATCGCGCTGACGGTGCTGATCTGGATCATCGCCTATGCGAACGGAGGTGGACGATGAGCGCATCCGAAACGCCGAAGCGCAGCCTGCGCACCCCGCTCGGCCGCGTCCGCAATCTCGGCGCCGCGCATTCCGGCACGTCCGATTTCTGGCGCCAGCGCATCACAGGCGTCGCCATGACGCTGCTGATGATCCCGGCGCTGGTGATCATCGTGATGCTGCTCGGCCGCAACCAGGTCTACGCTGCGCAGACCCTGAGCTCCATTCCCGTCGCGGTGATCCTGCTCCTCTTCATCTTCGCCAGCGCCTGGCACATGAAGATCGGCATGCAGGTGGTGATCGAGGACTACGTCCATAACGAGAAGCTGAAGCTCGTCTCGATCATGCTCAACAATTTCTTCTCGGTCGCCGTGGCGCTCGCCTCGACCTACGCGATCCTGAAACTGTCCTCCGGAGTGTAACCCCATGGCCACCACAACGAATGGCACGGGCAACGGCGCTCCCGCCACCAACGGCAAAGCCTATCCGATCGAAGACCACACCTATGACGTCGTCGTGGTCGGCGCCGGCGGCGCGGGTCTGCGCGCCGTGGTCGGCTGCGGCGAAGCGGGCCTGCGCACCGCCTGCATCACCAAGGTGTTTCCGACCCGTTCGCACACGGTGGCGGCGCAGGGCGGCATCTCCGCCTCGCTCGGCAACATGCACAAGGACGACTGGCGCTGGCACATGTACGACACCGTGAAGGGGTCGGACTGGCTCGGCGACCAGGACGCGATCGAATACATGGTGCGCAACGCGCCCGAGGCGGTCTACGAGCTCGAGCATTGGGGCGTTCCGTTCTCGCGCACCGAGGACGGCAAGATCTATCAGCGCCCGTTCGGCGGCATGACCATGGACTACGGCAAGGGCCAGGCGCAGCGCACCTGCGCCGCCGCCGACCGCACCGGTCACGCCATGCTGCACACGATGTACGGCCAGTCGCTGCGCCACGCCGCCGAGTTCTTCATCGAGTTCTTCGCCATCGACCTGATCATGGACGACCAGGGCACCTGCCGCGGCGTCATCGCGCTCAAGCTCGACGACGGCACGCTGCACCGCTTCCGCGCCCAGACCGTGATTTTAGCGACCGGCGGCTACGGCCGCGCCTACGCCTCCTGCACCTCGGCCCACACCTGCACCGGCGATGGCGGCGGCATGGTGCTGCGCGCCGGCCTGCCGATGCAGGACATGGAGTTCGTGCAGTTCCACCCGACCGGCATCTACGGCTCGGGCTGTCTCGTCACCGAGGGCGCCCGCGGCGAAGGCGGCTATCTCGTCAACTCCGAAGGCGAGCGCTTCATGGAGCGCTACGCGCCGTCGGCCAAGGACCTCGCCTCGCGCGACGTCGTCTCGCGCGCGATGACCATCGAGATCCGCGAAGGCCGCGGCGTCGGCAAGAAGAAGGACCACATCTTCCTGCACCTGGACCATCTCGATCCCGCGGTGCTGGCCGAGCGGCTGCCGGGCATCTCGGAATCCGCAAAGATCTTCGCCAATGTCGACGTGACGCGCGAGCCGATCCCGATCGTGCCGACCGTGCACTACAACATGGGCGGCATCCCCACCAACTATCACGGCGAAGTCCTGACCAAGAAGGACGGCGACGACAACGCCATCATCCCCGGCCTGATGGCGATCGGCGAAGCCGCCTGCGTCTCCGTGCACGGCGCCAACCGCCTCGGCTCCAACTCGCTGATCGACCTCGTCGTGTTCGGCCGCGCCGCAGCGCTCCGCCTCGCCGAGAAGCTCACGCCCAACGCCAAGCAGCCGGAGCTGCCGGCGAACTCGTCCGAGCTCGCGCTCGGCCGCCTCGACCATTACCGCTACGCCTCCGGCGGCACGCCGACCGCAAAGCTGCGCGAAGGCATGCAGCACGTGATGCAGAGCAATTGCGCGGTGTTCCGCACCGGCGAAGTCCTGAGCGAGGGCCAGAACCTGATCGAGAAGGTCCACAGCGGCATCACCGACATCGCCGTGTCCGACCGCTCGCTGGTGTGGAATTCGGACCTCGTCGAGACGCTCGAGTTCGACAATCTGATCTCGCAGGCGGTGGTGACGATGAACTCGGCCGCCAACCGCACCGAGAGCCGCGGCGCGCATGCGCGCGAGGACTTCTCCGACCGCGACGACAAGAACTGGATGAAGCACACGCTGGCCTGGCTGGACGATGCCGGCAAGGTCAAGATCGAGTACCGCCCGGTTCACGACTACACCATGACCAACGACGTGCAGTACATCCCGCCGAAAGCGCGTGTGTACTGAGCGAACAGTAGCCGTCATTCCGGGGCGATGCGCAGCATCGAGCCCGGAATCTCGAGATTCCGGGTCTGGTCCTTCGGACCATCCCGGAATGACGAAAGGTTAGAGCAATGGTTGAATTCGCACTTCCGAAGAACTCCAAGATTTCCGGCGGCAAGACCTGGCCGAAGCCCGCGGGCGCGACCGAGACCCGCGAGTTTCGCGTCTATCGCTGGAATCCGGACGACGGCAAGAATCCGAGCGTCGACACTTATTACGTCGACACCAACGATTGCGGCCCGATGGTGCTGGACGGCCTGATCTGGATCAAGAACCACATCGACCCGTCGCTGACCTTCCGCCGCTCCTGCCGCGAAGGCGTCTGCGGCTCCTGCGCGATGAACATCGACGGCCAGAATACGCTCGCCTGCACCCGCTCGATGCACGACGTGAAGGACGGCGCGGTGAAGATCAATCCGCTGCCGCACCAGCCGGTCGTGAAGGACCTCGTCCCCGACCTCACCAACTTCTACGCCCAGTACGCATCGGTCGAGCCGTGGCTGAAGACGACCTCGCCGACGCCGCAGAAGGAATGGCGCCAGACCCACGAGGATCGCGAGAAGCTCGACGGCCTCTACGAGTGCATCCTGTGCGCCTGCTGCTCGACCTCGTGCCCGAGCTATTGGTGGAACAGCGAACGTTATCTCGGCCCCGCCGCGCTGCTCCAGGCCAATCGCTGGGTGTCCGATTCGCGCGACGAGGCGACCGGCGAGCGGCTCGACGACCTTGAGGATCCGTTCCGCCTCTACCGCTGCCACACCATCATGAATTGCGCCAAGGCCTGCCCGAAGGGACTGAACCCGGCGGAAGCCATCGCCGAGCTCAAGCTCAAGATGGTCGAGCGCCAGATCTAGAGACGCGGCTCATGGTTCCTGTCCCGGCCAGTCCGGCCGGGACATTCCGAGATCGCAGTCAATTCGAGTAGAATTTTCTCCGACCCGCGGTGCGCGTAAGTTACAGGCGCACAACCAGCGGTTCCGGCACAAGTTGCTTCCTTCCCCGCGCGAGATTCAGTTAAGCTCCCGTCAGGGACGGAGCGACTGTGCAGAGGGCGCAACGCAACTCGCTGAGACTGTTGCAGTGGATGATGGCGGCATCCCTGGCGCTGCCGGTTGCGCTGTTCGCGATCACCTCCGCGATCTCCTACGGCTCGACCAGGGACACCGCCGACCGGGAGATCGAGCGCACGCTCGACGTCGTGCATGAGCACGCGCTCAAGGTGTTCGAGACCATCGACCGCAGCCTTGCCGAGCTCAACGAGGTGGTCCGCGGCCTGCCCGACGACATCATCCGCGCGCGCGAGCCGGCGCTGCACCGCCGCCTGAAGCGGCTGACCGACTCGCTGCCGCAGCTCAAATCGGCCTGGATCTTCGACGCGGACGGAAAAGCGCTGGTCAACAGCCTGGCCTCACCACCGCCGGAGCTCCGCTTTGCAGACCGCGACTATTTCTACGCTCATGTCGACCAGACCATCGGCACATTCATCGGCACGGCCCTGACGCCCCGTCCGCCCTATCAGGGCGCGCGCTTCTTCGGGGTGAGCCGCCGCCGCGACTCCGACGACGGCGGCTTCATCGGGGTGATCCAGGCCTCTGTCCTGCCCGAATATTTCGAGAGTTTTTATGCGCGGATCGGTTCCGATGCCGGCAGCTTCTTCACGATGGGACGCACGGACGGCGTGCTGCTCGCGCATTTCCCGCGGCTCGACCGCGACCTTCGGCTGGATCCGACCGGACCGGTCGGCCGGGAAATCGCGGCCCACCCGGAGCATGGCCTCATCACCGTCGCCTGGCCGTCCGACGGGATCGAGCGTCGCATCGGCTACCGGCGCGTCGCCGAATATCCGATCTATGTCAGCGCCGGGCTCGAGACGTCGGCGATCCGCGCGCGCTGGCTTGCCACCATGGGCCAGCATCTGGTGTTCGGCATTCCCGCCACCGCGCTCCTGTTTCTACTGTTGGCGCTTGCGTTACGGCGCACCCAGCACCTCCAGGCCGAAGCCGCCAAGCGGCGTGAGGCCGAGGAGGCACTCAAGCACAGCCAGCGCCTGGAGGCGCTCGGACAGCTCACCGGCGGCGTCGCGCATGATTTCAACAATCTGCTGACGGTGATCCGCGCCTCGGTCGACCTGTTGAACCGGCCGCAACTGACGGAGGAGCGGCGGCAGCGCTACATCACGGCCATTGCGGACGCGGTGGCGCGCGCGGCCAAGCTGACCTCGCAGCTGCTCGCCTTTGCGCGGCGCCAGACCCTGAAGCCGGAGGTGTTCGACGTCGGCGAGCGGATGCAGGCGCTGCACGACATGCTGGCGCCGCTGCTGGGGCCGGCCATCGAGATCACCATGCGCCTGCCCACCGAGCCCTGCCTCGTCCATGCCGATGCCGGCCAGTTCGAGACGGCGCTGATCAACATGGCGACCAACGCGCGCGATGCCATGCAGGGCAAAGGCAGGATCGTTTTCGCGGTCGAGGCCGCGACGACCGTTCCGGACACGCTGGCCCATGCCCCAGGCAGCCAGAACTTGGTAAGCCAAAGCTTGGGAAGCCAGAGCTTGGCAAACCAGAACCTGGCAAACCGCGGCTTCATCAGCGTGACCGTCAGCGACACCGGCATCGGCATTCCGGCCGCCCGACTGGAGCGCATCTTCGAGCCGTTCTTCACCACCAAGCAGGTCGGCCACGGCACCGGCCTCGGCCTGTCCCAGGTGTTCGGCTTCGCCCGGCAATCCGGCGGCGAGGTGACGGTGACGAGCGAGGTCGGGCACGGAAGCACCTTTGCGCTCTATCTGCCGCGCGTGCCGCCGGACCTGCTGCCGCAGCGGCAGGCGCCGAACACGGCGCCGGCGGTGGCCGGCAGCGGCATGTCGGTGCTGCTGGTCGAGGACAATATCGAGCTTGCCAATTTCGCCGCCGATGGCCTCACCGAGCTCGGCTACAGCATCACGCTGGTCGACAACGCAACCGACGCGCTCGCCGAGCTCGTCATGGACGCGGATCGCTTCGACGTCGTGTTCACGGACGTGGTGATGCCTGGAATGACCGGGCTCGATCTGGCGCAGGCGATCCGCGACCGCGGCATCGACGTGCCGGTCGTGCTGACCACGGGCTACAGCCAGGCCCTGTCGCAAGACGGCGTGACCGGTTTCGAGCTCGTGCAGAAGCCCTATTCGATCGAGGAATTGTCGCGCGTTCTCCACCGGGCGGCCCGGATCCGGCGCGTCCGGGACGGCGCCGCCGAATGAGGTGCCAAGCGGAACCCGAGGGAACCGGTTGATTTCCTTCGCGTTGTCCGCTCATGCAAAAGCCGGCCGCCAAGCGCGAACAGGGCCCCAAACCGCCCATCGTCGGGATCAAGGGGGAGAATGGCGACGAGGTCGCCGCGCCACCGCCGGAAGTGCTCGAGCCTGACCCGGAGCTAACGCCCGAGGAAGCCGAGCAGGCCCGCAAGGATTATCTGCTGACGCGGTTCTGGATCAGCGCGCGCGGCTTCTGGGGACGCAACGGCGATCGCCTCGCCTGGCCGTTCTCGCTCGGCCTCGGCGCGCTGATCGTCCTGACCGTCGGCTTCCAGTACGGCATCAATGTCTGGAACCGGGCGATCTTCGACGCGATCGAGAAACGCGATGCGACCACCGTCTTCCATCTCACCGCGTTGTTCTTCCCGCTTGCGATCGGCAGCATCGTGCTCGGCGTCATCCAGGTGTTCGCGCGCATGGGCATCCAGCGGCGCTGGCGGGCCTGGTTGACTGCGAGCGTGCTGACGCGGTGGCTCAATAACGGGCGCTATTACCAGCTCAACCTCGTCCGCGGCGACCACGAGAATCCGGAATACCGGATTGCGGAGGATCTGCGCATCGCGACCGATTCGCCGGTCGATTTCCTCGCGGGCGTCACCTCGGCGCTGCTGTCGGCCGCGACCTTCATCGTCGTGCTCTGGACCATCGGCGGTGCGCTCACCGTCACGCTTGGCGGATCGACGCTCACCATTCCCGGCTTCCTCGTGATCGCCGCGATGCTCTACGCCGCGATCGCGTCCGGCTCGATCCTGGTGATCGGCCGTCAGTTCGTCCAAGTCTCCGAGGACAAGAACCAGGCCGAGGCCGATTTCCGCTATACGCTGACACGCGTGCGCGAGAACGGCGAGAGCATCGCGCTGCTCGGCGGCGAGGAGGAAGAGCGCGACGGCATCGACCGCAATTTCACGAGCGTGCTCAGGCAATGGGCGCGGCTCGCCGGCCAACACATGCGCACCACGCTGGTGTCGCAGGGATCGAGCCTGGTTGCGCCGGTCGTGCCGCTTTTGCTTTGCGCGCCAAAATTCCTCGACGGCAGCATGACGCTGGGACAGGTGATGCAGGCGGCCTCCGCCTTCACCATCGTGCAGAGCGCGTTCGGCTGGCTGGTCGACAATTATCCGCGGCTCGCGGACTGGAATGCCTGCGCGCGCCGCATCGCCTCGTTGATGATGTCGCTCGACGGCCTCGAACGCGCCGAGCAAGGCGATGGCCTCGGCCGCATCAAGCGCGGCGAGACCCGCAACGACGCCATGCTGGAGATGAAGGATCTCTCGGTCACACTCGACGACGGCACGGCCGTGGTCGGCGAGACCGAGGTGGTGATCGAGCCCGGCGAACGGCTGCTGGTCGCCGGCGAATCCGGCACCGGCAAGAGCACGCTGGTGCGCGCGATCGCAGGCCTCTGGCCCTGGGGCGGCGGCAGCGTCAATTTCCATGCCGACCGGCGCCTGTTCATGCTGCCGCAGCGGCCCTACGTGCCCTCCGGGTCGCTGCGCCGCGCGGTCGCCTATCCCGGCGCCGCCGACCACTGGACCGTGGAGGAGATCGGCGAAGCCCTGCACAAAGTCGGCCTCGATCATCTCAAGGAGAAGATCGAGGACGAGGGTCCGTGGGACCAGACGCTATCAGGCGGCGAGAAACAGCGTCTCGCCTTCGCGCGACTGTTGCTGCACAACCCCGATATCGTCGTGCTGGATGAGGCGACCTCGGCGCTCGACGAGAAGAGCCAGGACAAGATGATGAAGACGGTCACCGACGAGCTGCCGAAGGCGACCATCGTCAGCGTCGCGCATCGTGCCGAGCTGGAAGCCTTCCACAGCCGCAAGATCGTTCTGGAGCGCCGCAAGGGCGGCGCCAAGCTCGTCAGCGACATCGAGCTGATCCCGCGCAAGGGCAAGCGCCGGCTGCTCGGCCGATTTCTGCGGCAGCGCAAGGCACCGAAGAAGGCGGCGTGAGGAAAGCTACATCACGCACACTCTCTCCGTCGTCCCGGACAAGCTGCGTGCAGATCCGGGACCCATACCCACAGAGAGGAGTTTGGCGATGACTCGGAGTGCGCATCTCGCATCAGACTCCTCCCTGGGGTTATGGGTCCCCGCCTTCGCGGGGACGACAGCGAGATTGTGGCTCGCATCGAGCGTTGGAGTCCCGCGCAAAACCGGCTATGCATGCGCCGCTTGCAACGAGGATCGCCTGCTTGACGACCGACAACGCCCCTTCGTCCGCGCCGTTCGGCGCGTTTGCGCCCAATGCGGCGCAGGCTGCGATCATTCGCCTCGCACAGCAGTCGGGGCTGAAGCGCGGCGCGTTCCGGCCCTGGATGTCGCGGCTGGTCAACCTGCTGCGCGGTGGCCCGGTCGACGTGCAATATCAGGGCGCATCGTTCCGCCTCTATCACCAGGGCAGCGCGACCGAGCGCGGCGCACTGTTCAATCCCGATTATAATCTCGACGAGCTCGAGTTCCTGCGCCAGCATACCCCGGCGGGCGGCACCTTCGTCGACGTCGGCGCCAATGTCGGCACGTTTGCGCTGGTGATGGCGCGGCAGGTCGGCACCACAGGCAAGGTGGTCGCGATCGAGCCACATCCGCTGACGTTTGGACGGCTTTCGTTCAACCACGCCGCGTCGAAGACGGCGCAAGTGCGCCTGGTGCAGGCTGCGGCCGGCGACAGCGACGGCGAGCTGATGATCGAGAGCGGCGGCGGTAATCTTGGCGCCACGCACGTCGTCACCGGCACGGCGAGCGCCGAGGCGATCAAGGTGCCGTCGCTGCGGCTGACACGCATTCTCGACGAAGCCGGCGTCCGCCAAGTCGATTCGCTGAAGATCGACGTCGAGGGTTTTGAGGACCGCGTGCTGATCGGCTTCTTCCGCGATGCGCCGCCCTCGCTATGGCCGCGCGCGGTCGTCATCGAGCATCTGTCACAAAACGAATGGCAGCAGGATTGTATTGCCGACATGGTCGCGCGTGGATTCGCGATCATACGCAAGACACGAAGCAATACGTTCCTCTCACGCTGACAAGGACGAAGGAGGTTACGATGATCGACCATCTGGGTTTCTCCGTCTCCGACTATGAGCGCGCCAAGGCGTTCTACGCCAAGGCGCTGGCTCCGCTCGGCTACGGCCTGATCATGGAGGTCACGGCGGAGCAGACCGGCCACGCTGCCGCCGCCGGCTTCGGCGCCAACGGTAAGCCGGATTTCTGGATCGGCGGCGAAGGCGCCATGAACAAGCCGGTGCATGTCGCGATCGCGGCCAGGGACCGCGCCACCGTCGACGCGTTCTACAAGGCGGCCATTGCGGCCGGCGGCCGCGACAACGGCCCGCCCGGCATCCGCCCGCATTACCATGCGAACTACTACGGCGCGTTCGTGCTCGACCCTGATGGCCACAACATCGAGGCCGTGTGCCACGCGCCGGAATAAGGCAGATCCAGCGCGGCGCGATGAGGGAACATCGGCGCGGCATCCTCGTTGTCTTTCTCCGGACAACTGCTCCCGATGATGCCGATGCCGATCGAACCGCCCGAGATTCCACCGGCAACACCGGGGACTCCAGCCGAACCGCCGCCCGGCATTCCGCCGGGCAATCCGCAGCCTGAAATCACGCCGCCGGTGCGCGAACCCGGCTCGCCACCGCGGCCCGACGAATTGCCGGGCCGCATGCCTGAAGAGATTCCATCGCGCGGGCCGAACGGGCCGCTGACGCCGAATCCCGCGACGGATGCAATTCCGCCGCGGGATCGCGCATGAAGCGGCCGATCACATGTGGGGCAATTGCAACCAGCGTCTGAATGCGCAATGAACGTTGCCGCAGTGATGTGATTTCCGTGCAGAAATAAATCGGGCAGCGACCGCTTCGCCCGCCACAATCCGGCCTAACGCGTAGCTGTTCATCCCAACACTTCGTCAAAGAACCTTCCGGGGAAGTTCACCACCATGACCAATCTTCGTTTCGTGCTGCTCGCGACGACGGCTCTGACCGCGATGCAATTCGCAAGCTCCGCATCGCAAGCGCAAAGTGCGCCGCCGCTCGTGGTCGCACAGGCGCAGCCTCAAGACACGGGCCCTGACGGAAAACCGAAGCAGCCGCCGAAGGGACCCGCGGCTGCGCCGCCTGCTGGGCCCGCGCGCCCGGCCGCTCCGCCGCCCGCCGCTGCACCGCCCCACCCGCCCGCTGCGCCGCCGCCGGCCGCCGCACCGCCGCGTCCCGCCGCGCCGCCACCGCCTCCGCCGCCACCTGCGGCGCGTCCGGCCCCTCCGCCGCCACCTGCGGCGCGTCCGGCCCCTCCGCCGCCACCCCCGCCGCCTGCCGCACCGAAGCAGCCGTCGCCGCCTCCGGCCGCGGCGCCGCAGCAGCACGCCCCGACACCGCCGCCTCCGACACCGCCTGCAGCGCGCCCGGCTCCGACGCCGCCGGCACCGCCTCCCGCTGCGGCGCCGCAGCAACACGCGCCGACACCGCCGCCTCCCGCCGCTCGTCCGACTCCGACACCTCCGCCACCTCCTCCGGGCCCCGCGGGGCGGCCCGCGCCTGCGCCGACCGCGACGCCCGCTGCTCCTCCGCCCGCAGCGCCGACGGCACGACCGGGAGCGCCTGCTCCAACCGCCACACCTGCCCCGACTGCAACACCTGCACCGACGGCCACGCCTGCGCCGGCTCCGGGCAGCACGCCCGGCGCGCCGCCGGCTGGACGCCCCGGTGCACCCCCGCCCGGACGTCCCGGCGCGCCCCCGGCCGCAGGATCGCCCTCGCCAGCTCCGGGTGCGACGCCCGCTCCAACGACGACGCCGACACCGGGCGCTGGCACCCCGCCCCCGCCGTCCGGCCGTCCGGGCCCGGCCCCCGCACCTGGCGCAACCCCGGCTCCCACGGCAACGCCGGCCCCTGGCGGCGCTGTGACGCCGGCGCCAGGACGGCAGGGTGGCACGCCTCCTGCGGGCGCGCCCGCTGCCGGAACACCGCCTGCGCCGCCGCAGGCTGGCGTCCCGCCCCGGCCCACACCTCCCCCCGGCGCCGCGGCGCCAACCGTCGTTCCCGGCACGCCGGCCGCAGCGCCGCCGCCGAACAGGGCGCAATACGCCCCGCCAACGGTCGGTCCGGCCTTCCGCGCCGCGCCGACGGTTGCAGCTCCGCTGCCGCCGCCGCCGCGTCCGCAGCAGCGTGACCTGACGCCGCTTGCGATCGGTGCGGGCGTAGTGGCCGGTGCCGTGGTCGGCGCGACCATCGCGGACTACCGCAACCAGCGACGCGAGGTCGTCGAAGGCGGCCGCACCGTCTACACCGAGCCGGACCGCATCATCATCCGCGACCCCGGTGGCCAGGAGTATGTCCGCGGCAACGATCTCTATCGCTTCCGCTATGGCGCCCGCGACATCCGTACCGAGACGGTCGGCGGCGAAACCCGCACGGTCGTGATCCGTCCTGATGGCAGCGAGGTGATTACGGTGGTCGGAACCGACGGTCAGATGCTGCGGCGAATCCGCAGGGACCAGCGCGGACGCGAGCTCGTCATCATCGACAACACCTACCGCGATCCGCAGGCGGTCGGCGGCTTCTATGTCGACGTGCCGCCGCCGGTGGTCAACATGCCCTACGATCGCTACATCGTCGACGCCGAGGAGGCCTCGCCGGACGTGATCTACGAGACGATGCGGGCACCGCCGGTGCAACGGATCGCACGACGCTACTCGCTCGACGAGATCCGCTACAGCCCCAATGTTCGCATGCAGATGCCGAGCATTGACGTCAACACGATCACTTTCGAGACGGGATCGTGGACCATCCCGCCCGATCAGGCGGCGCGGCTGCAAGTCATCGCCGACGGCATCAACCAGGCGATCCAGGCCAATCCGCAAGAGGTGTTCCTGATCGAGGGCCACACCGATGCGGTCGGCAACGACGTCGACAATTTGTCATTGTCGGATCGCCGGGCGCAGGCCGCCGCCGAATTGCTGACCCAGCAATTCAATGTGCCGGCGGAGAACCTGCAGTCGCAGGGCTACGGCAAGCAGTACCCGAAGGAGCAGACGGACGGCCCAAGCCGCATCAACCGCCGCGTCACCGTCCGCCGCATCACCCCGCTGCTCAACGGCGGCCAGGCCAGCGCGGCCCCGCCGCGCTGAGGCGAAAGCACGAACGCAAATGGCCGGGAGCGATCCCGGCCATTTTTTGTTGGCGCGGCGAGCTACCGCCCGGCAGCGAGCCCAAGCGCGTCGGCGATGACGCGAAACACTTCGGTATTGTCCATCGAGCCATGCACGCGATCGCTGCCCGGCCCGGCCGCCGTCAGGATGACGTCCTCGCCCGAATGCACGCTGGCGCCGATCAGCGCCGGCAGATTGCCGAAGCGCAGCACGACGCCCGGGACGTCCTTGTATTTGTCGTTGGCCTTGAAGGTCGCATTGTCTTCACCCTTAACGGTCGGCTCGTTGGGATTGTCGAGCTTCGGGCGGAAAGTCTCGTAATGATCCGGCAGGCTGGCCGAGAAGATGGCAAGCCGCCGGCTCACGTCGATGCGGGCCGGATAACCCTCCGCATCCGGCGCCGGATAATTCGGGAATCCGGCCTGGTCGTAGACGCCGACGCGCTCGCGCAGCGACACGTTGGGCGCGGTGCCCATGTCGTCATTCACCGTGCCGACGAGACTGTTGGGATGATTGTGGTCCGCCAACACCAGGATGAGGGTGTCCTCGCCACGCGCGCCTGCCCATTCACGGGTCTGGCGCACCGCGTTGTCGAGCATGATCGTGTCGAAGACGGCGCGCTCCATGTCGAGCAAGTGCGCGTATTTATCGATCATTCCGGACTCGACCATCAGGAAGAAGCCAGCCTCGTTCTTCGCCAGGATGTTCAGCGCTGCCTGCACCTGCTCGGTCAAGTCAGGCTGCTCGGGAAACTTCTTCACGCCGCCACCTTTGAGGAATTTGCGGTCAAGCACGCCGTCCATGTTGCCGGTGGCGAACAGGCCAAGCAGCTTGCCCGCCTCCGGCTTTGCGGCAGAAGCGCTGAGCTCGGCCGCGGTGGTCGCGACCTGATAGCCTGCGTCACGAAACTTCGCGATGTAGTCGGTCTCGTCCTTGCGCTTGGAACCGGCGGTGGATTTCGGCAGGAAATTCGCGCTGCCGCCGCCCATGAGAACATCAGGCTTCGCCGTGAAGAATTGCTCGACGATCTCGTCATAGGCCGCGCGCCGGCGCGTATGCGCGACCATCGCCGCCGGCGTCGCGTCCTCGATCTCGGTGTTGGTGACGATGCCGATCGCCATGCCGAGCCGCCTCCTGGCGAGGCTCGTGATGGTTTCGACCCGGGGATCGTCGAACGGGCTTGCGGTGCGGTCCGCATAGACGCCGAGGGCGTTGACGGCACTCTTGTGCCCGGTCGCATAGGCGCTGGCCGAGTTCGCGGAGTCCGTGATGATCGAGTCCGAGCCCGCGGTCGCCACCAGTGCCATGTGAGGCATGTCGTCGATGGCGAGCTTGCCGCGGCTCTTGCCCTCCGAAATGCCCTTGGACAGGATTCGGGCCGCGACCCGATGCGCCGGCGACATGCCGTCACCGATGAACAGGATGACGTTCTTCGCCCTGCGCGGACCCGTGTCGTAGACCGTCCATTTGACGCTGCGCTGGCGCGTGCCGTCGCTCACATCCACGGCAAAGCTACCAGGCGTGGTCAGCGTGACGTCGCGCAGGATCAGCGCCGACTGCTCCTTGCCGTCCTCGCGCTCGATGAAGGTCGCCGAACGGCCGAACGCGGTCGCGTAATCCGCGCCGTTCACCGTGACCTTCAAGCTGGCGGGATCGACCGGCCCGGGGAATTCGACCTTGAAGTCGAACTGGGCTCCGGCAAGGATCTCGGCACGATCGATCGGATAGATCGTCTGTGCCGACAGTGACGTTGTCCAAAGCAAGACGATGAGAGAGGCGACGGCCGATCCCTTGACCATGTTCGATGCTCCGCGATGCCCATTCAGGGGGAAGCGGGGAGCCTAACGGCCGAGGATGACACCGTCATTATGTCGCGCATCGCCCGATCGGGCGGCAAAAGGCCTCAACCCTTGTCGCTCTCGAGCCGGAAGATCTGCGAGCCTTCGCTGCCCGAGAGCAGGCCGGTGTCGCTGTAGAGCTTCAGCTTGGTCCGGGTGTCGGCGATGTCGAGGTTGCGCATGGTCAGCTGGCCGATGCGGTCGGCTGGCGAGAACGCGGCGTCCTCGACCTTCTCCATGCTCAGCCGCTCCGGCGCATAGGTGAGGTTCGGGCTCTCGGTGTTGAGGATCGAATAATCGTTGCCGCGGCGCAGCTCCAGCGTCACCTCGCCGGTGACGGCGCGCGCGACCCAGCGCTGCGCAGTCTCGCGCAGCATCAGCGCCTGCGAGTCGAACCAGCGGCCCTGATAGAGCAGGCGTCCCAGACGCATGCCGCTGATGCGGTACTGCTCGATGGTGTCCTCGTTGTGGATGCCGGTGACGAGGCGCTCATAGGCGATGTGCAGCAGCGCCATGCCCGGCGCTTCATAGATGCCGCGGCTCTTGGCCTCGATGATGCGGTTCTCGATCTGGTCGCTCATGCCGAGGCCGTGACGGCCGCCGATGACGTTGGCTTCCAGGAACAGCGCGACGGGATCGGCGAAGGTCTGGCCGTTGAGCGCGACTGGCTGGCCTTCCTCGAAACGAACCACGACTTTCTCGGCCTTGACGGCGCAGTCGTCGCGCCAGAACGGCACGCCCATGATCGGGTTGACGATCTTGATGCCGCTGTCGAGGCTCTCGAGGTCCTTGGCTTCGTGGGTGGCGCCGAGCAGATTGCTGTCGGTCGAATACGCCTTCTCGGCGCTCATCTTGTAGGCAAAGCCCTGCGCGGTCATGAATGCCGACATCTCGGCGCGGCCGCCGAGCTCGTCGATGAACTGCTGGTCGAGCCAGGGCTTGTAGATCTTCAGGCCGGGATTGGTGAGCAGGCCGTAGCGGTAGAAGCGCTCGATGTCGTTGCCCTTGAAGGTTGAGCCGTCGCCCCAGATGTTGACGCCGTCTTCCTTCATCGCCGCGACCAGCATCGTGCCGGTGACGGCGCGGCCGAGCGGGGTGGTATTGAAATAGGTGATGCCGCCGGTCGAGATATGGAAGGCGCCGGACTGGATCGCGGCGATGCCTTCATGGACCAGCTGCGTGCGGCAATCGACGAGCCGGGCCTTCTCGGCGCCGAACTCCATCGCCTTGCGCGGGATCTCGTTGTAGTCGGCCTCGTCGGGCTGGCCGAGATTGGCGGTGTAGGCGTAGCAGCGCGCGCCCTTCTGCTTCATCCAGAGCAGCGCCGCAGAGGTGTCGAGGCCGCCCGAAAAAGCGATGCCGACTTTCTCACCCTTGGGCAGGCTTTTCAGGATCGTGGTCATGGCGCTTCCAATCGGGTCTCAAGGGGCTGATGTCATGGACGGGTTGACCGCGCGAATATCAAATTTCGCGGGGCTCGGCACCCATTTAATGGCTTAAACCGAGGGTTCGGGACCGGACTTGCGGCCGAACAGGCGCCGGCGGAGCCGGTAGGCGGGCATGTTCAGCCGGGTCAGGGCGGCATCGACCGCCTCGTCCGAGAACCGGGTCCGTGGCCAGCGGTAGATCAGCGCGTAGGCAAACCAGATCACGACGAAACTGACGAGGCCGGCGATCGCCACATCGGTGAGAAAATGGCCGCCAAACGCCATCCGCAACCCGCTGGTGACGGCGCCGAACACAACCGCGCCGGCATAGGCGAGCGGCCGCCATGCCGGCGGCGCCAGCGCGGCCGGCGCCAGCGTCCAGAACGCGGTCGCGCCCTCGCCCGAGAAGAACGAGCAGTTGCGCACGCAATCGCCGCGCGGATCCCACCACGCCACGAACTGCTGGTCGCCGGCAAACTGCGTCACCACCACCGGGCGCGGGCGGCCCCAATAGGTCTTGAAGGTGAGGTTGGTGAGGATGCCGGCCGACATGATGATCGTGACCAGCAGAAACACGATCGCGCGCCCCGACACCATCAAGGGACGGTCGGGCCGGATCATCTTGACCACGAGCGCCACAAGCGAGGGCAGCACGAAGGCCCAGGCGACCCACATCGCGGCGTCCCGCGCAAAGCCCGCCCAGTCGTTCAGCTTGAGCGGAAAGGTTTTGGTTTGGGGGTCGAAGAACAGCGACGCGAGCTTGAGATCGAGCTCGGGATAGAGGCCGAAAACAACGCCGATCACGAGCCACAGCGCCAGGGCGATGAAGAGTCCAGTCCGGTTCATGGCGCGCGGTTTAGCGGAGTGGAGAGGCGATGGAAACCCTTGCCAGGGTCATTCCGGGGCGGCTCGCAGAGCCGAACCCGGAATCTCGAGATTCCCCGGTGCGCAGTTGCGCACCTGAGGTCTGGTCCTTCGGACCATCCCGGAATGACGAAGCAACCTACCGCGCGTCCGGCCTCGAATTCGACGGCAGCGGCGGAGGCGGCCGGCGCGGGGGCGGCGGGATGCGCCAGGCGCCGGCATTGCGGCCGGCAATCAGCCAGTAGACCACGCCGGCGACGATGCCCGCGCCGGTCATGATCTCCAGATGGCGCCGCACGATGCCTTCGAACTGAAACGTGTCGGAGTGAAAGGGAACGAGGCCGAGATAGCAGGCAAGCCCGACGAGGCCGCCGCCAACGGCATAGGCGAGCGCGCTGCGGATGTAGAGGGCTTCGGTGATGGCAACGATCACTGCCGCCGGCACCAGCGCAAAGCCGGAGATGAAGACGAAGCCGAAGCCGAGCAGGATGTCGATCGCGCCCTGATCGACAGGGCCGGCGCCGAGATCGGCGAACTCCGGAAACAGCAGCGCGACGACCACGATCATGCCGCCGACGAAACAGGCGGCAAGGAAGCCGATGAAGATGACGATGAGGCGGCCGATCAGGGACATGGGATCAGCAGGTTGCCGATCAACGGCGTCGCGACGCTCACGACCGTCATGCCCGGGCTTGACCCGGGCATCCACGACTTTCGTGCTCGCCGCTCGACGTGGATGGCCGGGTCAAGCCCGGCCATGACGAGCATTGAGGATGTTGCCATCCTCAATCCGTCATCGCCATAGCGCGCAGCGCCTGGCGTTCGCGTGCGCTGAGCTTCTCGGTCTCCGACTTGAGCTGGCCGCAGGCGGCGAGGATGTCGCGGCCGCGCGGCGTGCGCACCGGCGAGGAATAGCCGGCATTAAAAATGTATTCGGAGAATTTCTCGATCTGGTCCCAGTCCGAACATTCATAGGCGGTGCCGGGCCAGGGATTGAACGGGATCAGGTTGATCTTGGCGTGAATGCCCTTGAGCATCTTCACCAGCAATTTTGCATCGTCGAGCGAATCGTTGACGCCCTTGAGCATCACATATTCGAAGGTGATGCGGCGCGCATTCGAGGCGCCGGGATAGTCGCGACAGGCCTGCAGCAGATCCTTGATCGGATATTTGCGGTTGAGCGGCACCAGCTCGTTGCGCAGCTCGTCGCGCACCGCGTGCAGCGAGATCGCGAGCATGACGCCGATCTCCTCGCCGGCGCGCACGATGTTCGGCACCACGCCCGAGGTCGACAGCGTGATGCGGCGGCGAGAGATGCCGATGCCTTCATTGTCGCCGACGATCAAGAGCGCATCGCGCACCGCGTCGAAATTGTAGAGCGGCTCGCCCATCCCCATCATCACGATGTTGGTGACGCGGCGCGTGCCGTCCTCACGGTCGGCCCAATCATTCAACCGATCCCGCGCCACCATGATCTGTCCGACGATCTCACCGGCGGTGAGGTTGCGCACCAGGCGCTGCGTGCCGGTGTGGCAGAAGGAGCAGTTCAGCGTGCAGCCGACCTGCGAGGAGACGCAGAGCGTGCCGCGATCGGTCTCGGGAATGTAGACGCACTCGACTTCATGAGCGCGCTCGACATTGTCGCCGCTCGGCAGACGCAACAGCCATTTGCGGGTGCCGTCGTTGGAGATCTGCTCAGCCACGACTTCGGGCCGGTCGACCGTAAAATGCTGCGCGAGCTCGGCGCGAATGCCCTTCGAGATCGAGGTCATGTCGTCGAAGCTTTGAGCGCCGCGGAAATAGAGCCAGTGCCAGAGCTGCTGCACGCGCATCTTGCGTTGCGCCGGCGCGACGCCGATCTCGCCGAGGCGATCGGCAAGCTCCGTGCGCGACAGACCGATCAGCGAAGGCCTCGCCGGCGGCACATAGGTCTCGAGTGGCGTCTTCTCCACCAGGATTGCGTTATGCGGCTCGGTCGTCGTCGGTTGCATTGAATGGACCTAAAGGTTTTGTGTCGTTTCGGAATGGTCCGAAGGGATCGCAAAGCGACCCTGAGGACCAGACCTCAGGTGCGCAACTGCGCACCGGGGAACCTCGAGATTCCGGGTTCGATGCTGCGCATCGCCCCGGAATGACGGAAGAAATCTGGAACCGGCCCTATATAGCAACCGGAACAGCCGATTGCGACCGTGGCTGTCGCTTAGCCTTAAAGGACTAAGCCGAGAGGCTTACCGCCGGCAATCCTGGGCGATCTTGTCCAGCGCCTGGGCGAGGCCTTTCAGCGAGAACGTGTCAGTCGTCTCGGTGCCCTTGGCCGAGACCCCCTTGACGACCAGCTCGGCGGATTTGCGCATGGCTTCGACCATCCGCTCCTCCTCGGCGGCGTTCTTGATCCAGAGGCCGTCGCCCTGCGTATACATCGCGAAGGCGGCGCCGCCGACCTCGACCGACGATTCCGAGCCCGGCTTCAGGGCGTAGCCGATCATGACCGAGACTTCGTTGTTCACCTTCTCGGTCGGACGGGTCGAGACGAAGGCATAAGCGGGATCGCGCGGCCGATTCGGCGGATTGGTCTTCGACGACGAGGGTTTTGCCAGCGCGAAGCAGACCTTCTTGCCGTTGGGGGTGGCCGAATAAGCGCCCCAGGTGCCGAACTGGCCGATCAGGGTCGGCTCCGCGCCCCCCGCAACCGCGGCGGGCGGGGCCGCAGGCTTGCTCTCGGGCTTTGCCGCGCTCTTTGCAGCCGTATTGGCCGCCGGAGCCGCAGACTTCGGTGCGGCCTTCGGCGCCGGTTGCGCCGTCTGCGCTCGCGCAAGATCGGCGATCCCGCACGTCATCATGCCGATCATCAAAGCTAAAGATAGCACCCGCCACATGCTGGAGTGGTTCCCTCAATATTGTGACTGGAAGATGGCCCGGCCGCGCTTTGTCCCCCGGCAGGGATAGCCGGGAAAGTCCAATTTGGGAAGGCAGTTAGCGGTATCGGCGGCGCCTTAAGCTTTGGATCGCGCGGCGCGCTGGTCGGCCCATTGCGTCTCGGTCCAGCGCAACAAATCCTCGGCGCCGGAACTGCGCAAATGCGCGCCACCGTCGATGACGACCATCTCGCCATTGATGTAAGCAGCGCGGTCCGAGACCAGGAAGCTGGCGAGGTCGGCAAGCTCGCTGTGCTCTCCGGTCCGGCCAAGCGGATTGCGCGCGGTCCAGCCTTCGTCACGGCCTTCGGGGCGGAGCTGCCCCGACGCGCCCGCGGTCGGGAACGGACCCGGGGCGATGGCGACGGTGCGGATGCCTTTCGGTCCCCATTCCACCGCGAGGCTTTTGGTCATCGCCAGCAGCGCCGATTTCGCCATCGCCGACGGCACGGTGAAGGCACGCCCGGTGATGGTCGAGGTCGAGAGGATCGAGAGCACGACGCCGCCGTGCTTGTCCTCGATCCAGCGCCTGCCGGCGGCGAGCGTGCAATACATCGCGCCATGCAGCGTCGGCGCGAGGATCGCATCGGCTGCTCGGAACGATAGATGCTCGCTCTGTGCGATGAACGTCGCAGCGGCGTTGTTGACAAGGATATCGAGGGGCGCCTCGCGCCAGATCTGCTCCATCATGCTATCGACGGCGGCGCCGTCGCGGATGTCGCAGGCGATGGTGGTGACCTTGCCACCGGTCTCTTCGCGCATCTCGCTCGCGGTTGCGTCCAGCCGGTCGAGCTTGCGGCCGCAGATCACCAGCTCGGCGCCGAGTGCAAGGAAACGGCGTCCCATCGCCGCGCCAAGGCCGGAGCCGCCGCCGGTGACGAGGATGCGTTTGCCCCTGAGCAGACCTGTTTCAAACATCGTTTGAATCCTCCCTTTTCTTCTTGCTCCGTCATTGCGAGCGCAGCGAAGCAATCCGGAATCCGTCCCGCGGAAATAGTCAGGATTGCTTCGCTGCACCCGCAATGACGAGGATAGGCCGAACATGGCGTCTGGCAAAGAAACCGGATTGTCGCCCGTGCCTAAATCCGGCAGAAACGGCCAAACTATAATTCCACTCGAAACGCCCAAGGTGCCGCCATGAAAGCCATCCTCTGCTCGCAATATTGCCAGCCTGACGATCTCGTGCTGGCTGAGGTGCCGGATCCGGTGGCCGGTCCCGGCGAAGCGGTGATCGCGATCAAGGCGGCGGCGCTGAACTTCTTCGACATCCTGATGATTCAGGGCAAGTACCAGATCAAGCCGCCATTCCCGTTCTCGCCGGCCGCGGAAGTCGCGGGCGTGATCGAGAGCATCGGCGCCGGCGTGACCGATCTGAAGGTCGGCGACCGCGTCGTCGCTTCCTGCGGCCACAACGGCGCGCGCGAGAAGATCGCGCTGCCGGCGGCCTCGATCGTGAAGATCCCCGACAATCTCGACTACGACCGCGCGGCCGGCATCATCATCATCTACGGCACGGCGCTGCATGCGCTGGAAGATCGCGCCAGCCCGAAGCCGGGCGAGACGCTTGCGGTATTAGGCGCGGCCGGCGGCACCGGCCTTGCCGCCTGCGAGCTCGGCAAGCTGATGGGATTGAAGGTGATCGCCTGCGCTTCGTCGGATGAGAAGCTCGAATTCGCGAAAGCGCATGGCGCCGAGCTGACGCTGAACTACGCCAAGGAAGATCTGAAGGAAGGCTTGCGAAAACTCACGGGCGGCAAGGGCGTCGACATCATCTTCGATCCGGTTGGTGGTGCCTATGCCGAGCAGGCGCTGCGCTCGATCGCGTGGGAAGGCCGCTTCCTCGTGATCGGTTTCGCCGCGGGCGACATTCCGAAGATGCCGCTGAACCTCGCGCTCTTGAAGGGCTGCGACATCCGCGGCGTGTTCTGGGGCGCCTGGACCCGACAGAATCCGGAGAAGAACCGCGCCAATCTCGAGAAGCTCGTGAAGTGGACCGCGGAAGGAAAGATCTCGTCGCATGTCGACCGCACCTTCCCGCTGGCGCAGACAGCGGATGCACTGAAGGTGCTCGCGGGACGTCAGGCCATGGGCAAGGTGATCCTGCATCCGTGAGGATGTAGGCGTCGCCATCGCCACATGCACAACTGTCACCGCTCGAATCGCTGGCGTCGCTGAAGCTGCGCCAGCTTTTTCGTGCGCCGTCGCCTGGTAAAGGTCCCTCAACCATTCCCGCCAAAATTGCGGTGCATTCCCCGGCTTCGCCGCAATCAAACCCAAATCTCTCCCGATTCGCGCAAATCGTCGTCGTTTTTTGGTCTGATTCAGACGGCGATTTACCGGCTCCAGTTTGCGGGGTACTTCTGGACAACAATAAAAAGACTGAAGCCGGGAATGCCCCTGCGTTGCGTAGTAATGGGGAGCATCACCATGGAGACGACGGCGTACCGCCCGTCGAAGGAGTCGAGTGCGCTCGACTTCAATCGAGCCGCATCACATCCGCCGACCGCGTCCTTTGTCCGTGCGCGCGCCGCACGGGCCGATCTTTCGCAGGACGATCCGATTCCGCTGTTCCTGTCCGATCCGCTCGGTGCGCCGGACCCAAGCGAATATACGCCGGTGGAGTTGCGTTCCAGAATTGTGCCGCGTGTTCTCGCGGCTGTTCTGGCAGCGTCCACCCTGGCAGTTCTGGCCGTCCTGTATCAATCCGACTTTCGCGGCTTCATGACCGCCAATGCCGGTAGCTGGGTGGGGGTCGCGCCGGACATAGCCATGGCGTCGGCCAATGCGCCGGCGACACCGCAGACCCCGCTCAAGGATCCGGCCCGCGTGTCCGACACGACGCTGGCGAGCGCCGACTTACGGGACCTCCCTGCACCGCTGGCGCCAAGCCGCGAAGCGATAGCGACCGCCTATCAGGTTGCGCTGCAAGCGCAAGGACCGGTGCAAGCACCGGAGCCCGTCGCGGCACAGCCTGCACCGCCTGAGCCGGTCAGGACGCTCGACGCCGACACGCTGGCAGGGTTGATGACGCGCGCGAAGAGCCTGTTGAGGATCGGTGACATCGCCGCAGCGCGGCTGCTGCTCGAACGCGCGGCCAATGCGCAAGATGCAACGGCCGCGCTTCTGCTGGCGCAGACCTATGATCCCACGGTGCTCGGCACCAGCGATGCGCGAAGTGTCATTGCCGACGCATCCGCCGCACGTGACTGGTACCAGCGGGCTGCATCACTCGGATCGGCGGAGGCGCGCCAGCACCTCGTCCGGTTTCAGAACTAGAACTCTTCAGAGGACATCATGCGTAACGCTTTTGGAATGGCACTTGCAGCCATCATGACGATCTATGCCTCCACCGCCAGCGGCGCCGAGCAGACCGAATATGATCCGGCCAAGGTCTCGGACGGCCTGAAGGCGATCTTCCAGTTCGGCTCGACCTCGACCAAGCAGGCGCTGAATGCCAACACCGTCACGCTGATCACCGGCACGATCGGCGGCACCTACGTGCAATTCGGCGCCGACCTTGCCTCGGTGCTCGACGACGGCAACAAGATCCGCGTGCTGCCGATCGTCGGCCGCGGCTCGGTGCAGAGCGTTGCCGACATCCTGTTCCTGCAAGGCGTCGATCTCGGCATCGTGCGGGCCGACACGCTCGACTATCTCGAGCGCAAGGGTTTTGCCAAGGACATCAAGAAGCAGTTCACCTATGTGACAAAGCTGTACAACGAAGAGATGCAGGTGATCGCGCCGAAATCGATCGCGACATTGAAAGACCTCGAAGGCAAGAAGGTCAGCGTCGACCTGCCCAATGGCGGTACCTTCGTCACCGCGCTCACGGTGTTCGAGCGGCTCGGGATCAAGGCGAACTTCGTCTATGTCGAGCAGCGCATCGCGATGGAGAAATTGAAGGCCGGCGAGATCGACGCCGTCATCGTGGTCGGCGGCAAGCCGTACAAATCGGTCTCGACCTTCAACAATGACGGCCGCTTCCATCTTGCCAAGGTCGACTATGCAAAGCCGCTCCAGAGCGACTATCTGCCGGCGACGCTGACGACCAAGGACTATCCGAACCTGATCAAGGAGGGCGAGAGCGTGGACACCATCGCGGTGCCGGCGGTGCTCGCGGCCTATAGTTGGGCGCCAAACACTGAACGCTATCGCAAGCTCGCGCTGTTCGTGGACGCGTTCTTCACGAAATTCCCGGCGCTCCAGAACCCGCCTTTCCATCCCAAGTGGAAGGAGGTCTCGCTCGCGGCACCCCTGTCGGGGTGGAACAGATTGCCGGTGGCGCAGCAATGGCTCGACAAGCACGGCGTCGAGCCGGTGACACGGCAACGATTCGAGGCGTTCCTGAAGCAGAGTCCCACGGCCGCAAACGTGTCCGACGTGGACAGGGAAAAGCTGTTCAAGCAATTCCAGGCATGGGACGCGGAGAAGGCGCGGGCGGAGGCGGGGAAGAAGTAGCGAGCTTCATCCCCACATTCGCTGTCATCGCCCGCCTTGTGCGCACTTGCCACTGGGGCAGGCGATCCGGCATGCCAGAGGCAGTCGCGATTGAACCGAGACGCCGCGGCGTACTGGATTCCTCGCCTGCCGCCTTCGCTAAAGCTGGACATCAACCCCGGCGAAGCCTTGGCGGAGCCGGATCGCGGGGAATGACAGCGGTGGGAGATCGCGCCTACTGCGCAGCGCCTTCTTCCATCTCACCCACACCGCGCTTCAGCACAGCGCGCGCGGCTTCGCGATGCTCATTCGTGATGTGGCTGGAAACCATGCGGATGGCGGTGGCGAGCACCGCGGCGTCGTCGGCGAAGCCGAGGACCGGCATCACGTCGGCGACGAAATCGAACGGCAGGATGAAATAGGCGATCGCACCTAACAGCGCGGCCTGGACGTGGCGCGGGGTCTGCCGGTCGAACGCGCAGTAATAAGCAGCAAGCAGGTCCTCCGCGAACGGCAGCTGCGCGGCGACACGCTTCAGCTTGCGCCAGAAGCGGCGGCGCACGCTCTCGCGATCTTCCGCGAGCCGGTCGGCCGGCTCGAAACCGACGCTGTGTTCGGCAGCCATGTTCGACAAACTCCCCGTTCGGCCCCGGGCGGCGGATCGCCGATCCCGGCTGATCACAAGATGGGGATGTGGCCGATCGCTGCAAGACGTCGGCCGGTCTCAGCCTGCGATCGCGTTCATCGTCTTGGCCAGCGCGACGTCGAGCGCCGTGACGCCGCCGGCGTCGTGGGTCGACAGCACCACCTCCACCGTCTTGTAGACGTTGCGCCATTCGGGGTGGTGATCCATCTTCTCGGCGGCCAGCGCGGCGCGGGTCATGAAGCCGAACGCCTCGTTGAAATCCTTGAAGATAAAGGTTTTGCCGATGGCATCCCGGCCCTGAACCTCGCTCCAACCGGGTAGTCCGCCCAGCACCTGCCTGCGCGCCTCCGCCGAAAGCCGATCTGCCATGGTCATGTCTCCGTCCTTCAGGGGAACTTTACCCTAACACCCCGCTGACGCCCGGGTTCATACGGGGATTCCCGCCATTCGCTAACCATGACGGAGATGTAACCCCGCCGGACAAGAAATTTGCTACAATTACGGGCGTAAATCGCCGGCCAAGATGAAACTGAGCCCGAAGCGCCTGTTTGGGAGATCGATGACCGGGGGATTGGACCTGGCCGAAACGCCCTCTCCGCCTTCGCCGCGATCCGCGGCGCGGAAGACCGCGCTCGTGTCTCTTGCGCTCGTGCTTGCGATCATCGGCGCACTCGTTGGCGGCTACTATTTCGCCATGCGGCCCGTGACGTTGAAGATCGCGGTCGGTCCCGCCAACAGCGACGACGTCAAGGTCGTGCAGGCGCTGACGCAGGCCTTCACGCAGAGCAAGGGCCAGGTGCGGCTGCGACCGATCCAGACCGACGGCGCCACCGCCAGCGCCAATGCGCTTGCGGAAGGCAAGGTCGATCTCGCCATCGTGCGCGGCGACCTCGACGTGCCCAAGAACGCGCAAGCGGTCGCGACCCTACGCAAGAACGTCGTGGTGCTGTGGTCCGTACCGGGCAAAGGCAAGAAGCGGGGCGCGAAGATCACCAAGATCTCGCAGCTCGCCGGCCATCGCGTCGGCGTGGTCGGCCGCACCCAGGCCAACGTCAATCTGCTCAAGGTGATCCTCCAGCAATACAACGTCGATCCCGCCAAGGTCGAGATCGTGCAATTCCCGGCCAACGAGGTCGCCGAAGCGATCAAGGCCCAGAAGGCCGACGTCTATCTCGCGGCCGGCCCGGTCAACAGCAAGATCACGGCAGACGCGATCGCCGCCTCCACCAAGGATTTCGGCGCGCCCAGCTTCCTCGCGATCGAGTCCGCGGATGCGATCGCGCAGAACCACCCGGTCTACGAAGCGTCCGAGATTCCCGCCGGCACCTATGGCGGCTCGCCCGCCCGCCCGGATGACGAGGTCAAGACCATCAGCTTCTCGCACCACGTCGTGGCGCGCAAAGGCGTATCCGAAACCACGATAGCCGCGTTCACGCGCCAGCTCTTCGCCGTGCGCCAGCAGCTGGTGACGGAATTCCCGCTGGCGGCGAAGATCGAGACGCCCGACACCGACAAGGATGCGGTGATCCCGGTACATCCGGGCGCTGCCGCCTTCGTCGACGGCGAGGAAAAGACCTTCCTCGACAAATACAGCGATTACATCTGGTGGAGCCTGATGGCGTTGTCCGCCATGGGCTCGATCGGCGCCTGGTTCGCCGGCTATCTGAAGAAGGACGAGCGCGACAACAACAACCATCAGCGCGAACGGCTGCTCGACATGATCGCCGCTGCACGCAGATGCGAGACGACCGAAGAGCTCGACCAGATGCAGACCGAGGCTGACGAGATCCTGCGCGACACGCTGCGCTGCTTCGATCACGGCGCGATCGAGGAAGCCGCGCTCACCGCCTTCAACATCGCGCTGGATCAGTTCCACGCCGCCGTCGCCGACCGCAAGGCGGTGCTGTTCAGCCTGCCGCAGAACCTGCAACGCGCGGGCGCGCAGTTCAGGGCCGCCGGCAACGCGTAACGCTCGCGCGCGTTATCGCTGCGTCACATTGTCTCAATATAGCTCACACGGTCATTCCGGAATGGTCCGAAGGACCAGACCGCAGGTGCGCAATTGCGCACCGGGGATGCTCAAGATTCCGGATTCGCGCTTCGCGCGCCCCGGAATGACAGCGCAAGACAGCTAGCCAGCGAACCCGTCCCATGAACATCAAATTCTCCCGCCGCCGCTTCCTTGCCACCAGTGCCGGTGCGCTCGGCACGATGGCGATGCCCTATCTCTCGCGCGCCGCGGACCGGCCGATGGTCACTCACGGCGTGCAGTCGGGCGACGTCACTGTCGACGGCGGCGTGGTGTGGGCGCGCACCGATCGGCCCGCGCAGATGCTGGTCGAGGTGGCGACGACGGAGTCATTCAGGGATGCCCGCGCGCTGCCGCCGATCGCAGCGCTCCCCGACAGCGACTTCACCGCAAAGATGCTGATCGACAGCCTGCCGGGCGGCCAGGACATCTTTTATCGCGTCCGCTTCCGCGATCTCTCCCACAGCGCCATCGAGGGCGAGCCGGTCATCGGCCGCTTCCGCACCGCGCCGGCCGACCGCCGCGACGTCAGCTTCGTCTGGGGCGGAGACGTCGCCGGCCAGGGCTGGGGCATCAATCCCGACGACGGCGGCATGTTCACCTTCTCGGCGATGCGCAAGCACCGTCCGGATTTCTTCCTGCATTCGGGCGACACCATCTATGCCGACGGCCCGATTGTATCCGAGGTGAAGCTCGCCGACGGCAAGATCTGGAAGAACGTCACCATCCCCGAGAAGGCCAAGGTCGCCGAGACGCTGGACGAGTATCGCGCCGCGCACAAATACAATTTCACCGACGAAAACCTCCGCGCCTTCAATGCCGAGGTGCCGATCTTCGTGCAATGGGACGACCATGAGGTGACCAACAACTGGTCGCTGTCGAAGGAATTGCCGGCCGCCTACAAGGAGCGCGACATCGCCTTGCTCGCCGCCCGCGCGGGCCGCGCCTTCCACGAGATGTATCCGATGCGCGAGAGCATCGTTGAGCCGGGCCGGGTCTATCGCCAGATCTCCTACGGCCCGCATCTCGACGTGTTCATGCTCGACGAGCGCAGCTATCGCGGTCCGAACGGCCCCAATCTCGAAACCGCTTACGGCCCCGCCAGCTACTTCCTCGGCCCGGACCAGATCGCCTGGCTCAAGCGCGGCCTGCTCAATTCGCGCGCGACCTGGAAGGTGATCGCCTCCGACATGCCGCTCAGCCTTGTCGTCTCGGACACGCCGAAGGGCGGCTCGGAAGCGATCGCGCAGGGTGACGGCCCGGTGCGCGGCCGCGAGCTCGAGATTGCCGACATCCTGCGTTTCATCAAGATGGCGCCAATCAGCAACACGGTGTGGCTGACGGCGGACGTGCACTACGCTGCCGCGCATTACTACGATCCGAACAAGGCGCAGTTCCAGGAGTTCGAGCCGTTCTGGGAGTTCGTGTCGGGCCCGCTGCATGCCGGCACGTTCGGTCCGAACGCGCTCGACAACACCTTTGGACCCGAGGTGCGCTTCGTCAAGGCGCCGGGCAAGGACAGCCAGAACCTGCCGCCCTCCGCCGGCATGCAGTTCTTCGGTCACGTCAAGATCGACGGCGCCTCGGGCCAGATGACGGTGACCTTGCGCGACCGCGCCGACGTCGCGCTGTGGTCGACCACGCTCGATCCGAAGCAGGCCTGATCGCTAATCGAGGGCGCGCACCTTGAGCGCCGCCTCCAGCGCGTCGCTCGAGCACGGCTTCTGCAAGCACGGCTGGCCGGAGAATTCAGGCGGAATGCGCGCCTCGGCGCCATAGCCGGTCACGAAGACGAACGGGATCTTCAGCGCAGCCAGCCGCGCGGCGACCGCAAAGCTCGTCTCGCGGATCAACTCGACGTCGAGCAGCGCGAAATCGGGCGCACGGTTAGCGATGGCGCCGAGCGCCTGCGTCACCGAACCGACGGTCCGCACGCCCGGCACTCCAAACCCGAGCAGACGGTCCTCGAAATCGATGGCGATGATCGGGTCGTCCTCGACGATCAGAACATCGGCCGGCCAGCTTGAGCCATTGGAAAGTGCGGGTGTCATGATCGCATCTTGTGTGTCGGGGATTCGGATCAGGACTGCCGCGACACGATGCCTGCGCACAGCGCACCGGAGGGTTCCTGGAACGAAACCCACCACATTGCCGTTCTCCAGTCTGTCCACTTGTGCACACAGGGAATGCACGGAACTCGTTAAGATGGGGAGGAGGATGGGAGTTCACGATGGATGCGCGTATCAGCAAGATGACCGAGGTCGAGAGCCGTCCGGCCAACAATCTGTTGCGGCGTTTGAGCCAGGCAGACTACGCCCTGCTCGCACCGCACGTGACCGTCGAAAACTCCGCCGCCAGCCAGCTGCTCTACAGCCCCGGTGACGATGTCCAGGTCGTCCACTTCCCCTGCGGACCGGCGCTCGCGACCTTTCTGGTCCCCAACGAGGATGGCCGAGACGTCGAGACCATCCTGGTCGGTCGCGAAGGCGCGGTGGGCGGCATCGTCAGCGAGGGATTCCTGCCGGCCTATACCCGGATCTGCGTGAAATTCGGCGGCCCGTTTGCGCGCGTTCATGTCGCCAAGCTGGAAGCGGCCAAGCTGCGCTCGGCGTCGCTGCGCAACATCTTTGCCCGCTACGCCGATTGCATGCTGGCGCAGATCTTCCAGTCGACCGCCTGCAATGCGATCCATTCGATCGAACAGCGGACCGCCAAATGGATATTGGCGGCGATGGAGCGCACCGGCGACGAGGACAGCGTGCCGCTGACCCACGAACAGCTTGCGACGCTGCTCGGCGTTGGCCGCAGCTATGCCAGCCGCGTGCTTCAATCCTTCAAGGCGGAACGGATTCTCGACACGAGGCGCGGATCGATCCTGGTTCGCAACCGCGACGGCCTGAGGCTTCGCGCCTGCCTGTGCAACGACGCGGTGAAAATGCATTTCGAAGAGGTGCTGCGCGGCGTCTACCCGACCGAAGAGCGCGAAGCCAGCTAGCGGTCCGCCTCGCTTCTCCGGCGTGGAGAACGAGCAGGCGCACTATCCCGCACGGCCGGAACCTGGGCTAATATCCCCGCATGAGCGGGGCTTTGCTTCATACTCTCTTCGACATTGTAGCCTGGCTGGCGGCGGCGGCGGCCGTCTACTGGCTGTCGCGACAGCGCCTGCAGTTTCCGGCGCAATCCTTCGAGCTGCCCTATATCGCGGCGCTGGTGTTCGGCGCGGGCCTCGGGGCCTACCTGTTCGGCTCCGCCAATCTGTGGCTGTCGGGCGAGAGCGGCATTGCGCGCTCGGTCGAGGGGGCGCTGGCCGGCGGCATCGTCGCGATCGAGCTCTACAAATGGTCCGCGGGGATCGCCGCGCGAACCGGTGCCCGTTTTGCGCTGCCGCTGGCGCTCGGCATCGCGATCGGCCGGCTCGGCTGCTATTTCGCGGGCCTCGACGATTTCACCTATGGCACGCCGACGACGCTGCCCTGGGCCCATGATTTCGGCGACGGCGTTCTGCGCCATCCCGTGCAGCTCTACGAGAGCGCGGCCATGGCCGTATTCGCGCTGCTCTATGTGCTGGCCGTCGTGAACCGGAACGCCTTTGTGATCACCAATGGTTTCTACCTGGTTCTCGTCTATTATGGAGCGCAACGCTTCCTGTGGGAATTCCTCAAGCCCTACGGCACGCTGATCGGCCCCTTCACCCTGTTTCACCTGCTGTCGCTGTCCATTTTGCTCTACGCCGGCGTCATGCTGGCGACGGCGCCCAAAGCGAGACCCATGCATGAACGCGCCGTTGCGTAAGTCGCGTCCCTATATTTTCTGGGGCCAGACCCAATCTCTTTGCGAGACCTGCCTGAAGCTAGTGCCGACCAAGATCCAGATCCTGGACAACGAGGTCTGGTACGAAAAGCGCTGCAAGGAGCATGGCGTCCAGTCGACGCTGGTGTCGACGGATGCCGCCTATTGGCGCCTGTGCAAGGATTTCATCAAGCCAGGTGACCGGCCGCTACAATTCCAGCAGCGCACGGAATTCGGCTGTCCCTATGATTGCGGTCTCTGTTCCGACCACGAGCAGCATTCCTGCCTGGCGCTGATCGAGATCACCGAGCACTGCAATCTCACCTGCCCGGTTTGCTTTGCGGAATCCTCGCCGGCACGAACGAAATTCACCCCGCTCGCGACGATCGAGAAGATGCTGGATGCGCTGGTCGCAAGCGAGGGCGAGCCCGATCTCGTGCAGATCTCCGGCGGTGAGCCGACGCTGCATCCTGATTTCTTCGAGATCCTAGACGCGGTGCGCGCCCGCCCGATCCGGCACGTCATGATCAACACCAACGGCCTGCGCATCGCCCGCGAAAAGGATTTCGTGGCGCGGCTCGCCGAGAACAGGCGCGGGCTGGAGGTCTATCTCCAGTTCGATTCATTGCAGCGCGATGCGCTGATCGACCTGCGCGGCGCGGATTTGCGAAAAATCCGCCAGCAGGCGCTGGAGAATCTCGAACATTTTGGCGTGTCGACCACGCTGGTCGCGACCATCAAACGCGGCGTCAATGATTCCGAGATCGGCGACATCGTTCGCCACGCCCTGACCTGGACATGCGTGCGCGGCGTCACGCTGCAGCCGGTGCAGGACGCCGGCCGCAACGAGAATTTCGACGAGAAAACCGATCGCATCATGCTGTCGGAGATCCGCAAGCGCGTGACCGAGACCGGCGTGTTCGGCGACAAGGACATGATCCCGCTGCCCTGCAATCCCGAAAGCATCTCAATCGGCTATGGCCTGCGCAATGGCGAGAGGGTGCTGCCGCTGACCTCGCTGATTCCGCAGGAGCAGCTCGTCGCCGTGATGCCCAACACCATCAGCCCGGAGAAATATCCGGTGCTGCGGGAGAAATTCGTCGATCTGTTCTCGCTGTCGTCGGGCCCGCTCAACACCTCCGAGCGCGTCTGCGAGCTGCTGTGCTGCCTGCCGAGCTTTCAGGTGCCGGAAGGGCTCTCTTACGAGAACGTCTTCCGCGTCACCATCGTGCAGTTTCTCGATCGCTTCAATTTCTGCGTCGGCAACGTCAAGCGCAGCTGCATCCATTTCGTGACGGAGCAAGGCGCGATCATTCCGTTCGACACCTACAATCTGTTCTACCGCAACGGCAAGATCGACGGCATTCGCGCGGCGCTGCGCGGCGACACTTATCGGGAAACCACGCAGAGCGAGGAGATGCCTCGTTGAGCGAGACGCCTCCACCTCCACCGTCGCGAGGCGGACTTGCCACCGCGTTGATGGTGATGTTCGGGGTGATCCTGCTGCTGCCCGGCATCTGCGCCTTGATCTTCATCGCCGACTCGTCGATCCCGTTGGATATCCGTTTCGTCCCCGTCCTCGTCCTCACACTGCTGGTGGCATTCGCCGGCGTGATGCTGATCAGGGCCGCGAGAAAGAGACCATGAGCGATTCCGGCCACACCCCACCGGCAGTGCCTCCCAACCAGCAACAGCGCGGCGGCTGCCTGACCGCGCTGATGGCGATCGCCGGAATCTTCATGCTGCTGCCGGGGCTCTGCGCGCTCCTGTTTGGCGGAATGTCAGTGGTCGAGGACGGCCGGATCCCCTCCGACATCGCGTCGCTGGTGTTTTTGGGACTAGTCATCGGCATCGGAGGCGTCGTTCTGATCTGGGCGGCCATCATGGGACGAAAGGCCCCGCCGGCCCGGAACGGCAGCTAACCCCCGGAGATTCCCGGGCAAAATTCAGTCAACCAAGGCCCAAAGAACGCATTGTTTTTTGGCGGTTTTTGCATATATTGCGGCGCAACGCGTAGGCTGCCCGGTCGATATGGCCGGGCTTCCTTTTTGGGCGGAAAGCGCCCCGTTTCCAGTCTTCCAGCGTTGTTTCGAGAAGAGGTCCCGGTCCGACCGGCGAGATCGCGCTTAACCCATTGTTCGAACCAAAGAAGCTCACTCATGAACCTCCGTAACGTCGCCATCATCGCTCACGTCGACCACGGCAAGACGACCCTGGTCGACAAACTCCTCCAGCAGTCCGGCACGTTCCGCGAGAACCAGAAGGTGACCGATCGCGCCATGGACTCCAACGATCTGGAGCGCGAGCGCGGCATCACCATCCTGGCCAAGGCGGCCTCGGTGCAGTGGAAAGACACCCGCATCAACATCGTCGACACCCCCGGCCACGCCGATTTCGGCGGTGAGGTCGAGCGCATCCTGAACATGGTGGACGGCGCCCTGGTGCTGGTGGACGCCGCGGAAGGCCCGCTGCCGCAGACCAAGTTCGTGGTCTCCAAGGCGCTCAAGGTCGGCCTCAAGCCGATCGTCGTCATCAACAAGGTCGACCGTCCCGACGCGCGCCCGACCGAAGTCATCAACGAGGTGTTCGACCTGTTCGCCGCGCTCGACGCCAGCGAAGAGCAGCTCGACTTCCCGATCCTGTACGGGTCGGCCAAGCAGGGCTGGATGGCCGACAGCCCGGAGGGTCCGAAGGACAAGGGCATGGAGCCGTTGTTCGACCTGATCCTGCGCCACGTCGCGCCGCCGAAGGTCGAGGAAGGTCCGTTCAGGATGATCGGCACCATTCTCGAGGCCAACCCCTATCTCGGCCGCATCATCACCGGCCGCATCTCCTCCGGCGTCCTCAAGCCGAACCAGCAGGTCAAGGTGCTCAACGCCGAGGGCAAGCTGGTCGAATCCGGGCGCATCACCAAGATCCTCGCGTTCCGCGGTCTCGAGCGCACGCCGCTCGATGAAGCCGAAGCCGGCGACATCGTCGCCATTGCCGGCCTGACCAAGGGCACCGTCGCCGACACCTTCTGCGATCCGACCGTCGAAGTGCCGCTGCCGGCGCAGCCGATCGATCCGCCGACCGTGTCGATGTCGTTCATCGTCAACAACTCCCCGCTCGCCGGCACTGAAGGCGACAAGGTGACGAGCCGCATGATCCGCGACCGTCTGTTGCGCGAAGCCGAAGGCAACGTCGCGCTGCGCGTCGTCGAAGCCTCCGACAAGGACGCGATGGAAGTCTCGGGCCGCGGCGAATTGCAGCTCGCGATCCTGATCGAGACCATGCGCCGCGAGGGTTTTGAGCTCTCGGTGTCGCGCCCGCGCGTCGTGTTCCAGAAGGACGAAGCCACCGGCGCCACCCTGGAGCCGATCGAGGAAGTCGTGATCGACGTCGACGAGGAGCATTCCGGCGTCGTCGTGCAGAAGATGAGCGAGCGCAAGTCCGAGCTGATCGAGATGAAGCCCTCGGGCGGCAACCGTCAGCGCCTGGTGTTCTACGCGCCGACCCGTGGCCTGATCGGCTACCAGGGCGAGCTGCTCACCGACACCCGCGGCACCGCGATCATGAACCGCCTGTTCCACGGCTACGCTCCCTACAAGGGCGAGATCCAGGGCCGCCGCAACGGCGTCCTGATCTCTAACGACCAGGGCGACGCGGTGGCCTACGCCATGTTCAAGCTGGAAGACCGCGGCCCGATGATGATCGAGCCCGGCTGGAAGGTTTACAAGGGCATGATCGTCGGCGAGCACACCCGCGACAACGATCTCGAGATCAACGTGCTCAAGGGCAAGCAGCTCACCAACATCCGCACGACCTCGAAGGACGAAGCCGTGCGCCTGACCCCGCCGATCCGCATGACCCTGGAAAAGGCGCTCGCCTATATTGAGGACGACGAGCTCGTCGAGGTCACGCCGAAGTCGATCCGCCTGCGCAAGAAGCATCTCGATCCGAACGAGCGCAAGCGCGCCGAAAAGTCCAAGGAAGCGGTGGCGTAAGGCCACCGTTCTCCGTGGTGCCGTAGGGTGGGCAAAGCGCAAGCGTGCCCACCAATGGACGATGGTGGGCACCGCGCAAGAGCGCCTTTGCCCACCCTACAAAAGCGTTTACCCGTCCGGCTTCAGCACACCCAGCGAACGTGCTAGAGCCCGCCCATGACCTCCCTCCCCTCCTCCGTGGACGTCGCGATCGTCGGCGCCGGTGCAGCCGGCCTCGGCGCTGCACATGCGCTGGCGGGCTCCGGTCTCGCCGCGATCGTGCTGGAGGCACGTAACAGGCTCGGCGGCCGCGCCTGGACCGTACAGGCTTCACCTGACGTGACCTTCGACGTCGGCTGCGGCTGGCTGCACTCGGCGGACAAGAACTCCTTCGCTTCGATCGCGCAGCGGCTCGGTTTCGAGCTCAACAAGGACCTGCCGCCCTGGCGCGAGCGCGCCTATGGCAACGCGTTTCCGCAAGGCGAGCGCGACGATTTCATGCGCGCGATGGACGCGTTCTATGAGCGTCTCTGGGAAGCCGCGCAGAAGGGCAAGGACGAGCCCGCGAGCCGGAGCCTCGAGGCGGGCAATCGCTGGAATCCCATGATCGATGCGATATCGACCTATATCAACGGCTGCGAACTCAAGGACATGTCAACGCTGGACTGGGACGCCTATGAGGACTCTGGTCTCAACTGGCGCGTCCGCCGCGGCTATGGCGCGCTTGTGACGGCCTACGGCGCGCCCTGCCCGGTGGCGTTGAACTGCAACGTCGCGCTGATCGATCATGCCGGCCGACGCATCCGCCTCGAAACCTCGCAGGGCACGCTGACCGCGGACAAGGTGATCGTCACCGTGCCGACCAATCTGATTGCCGATGAGACGATCCGCTTTTCGCCGCCGTTACCGTCCAAGGTCGACGCAGCAGCCGGCCTGCCGCTCGGCGTCGACGACAAGGTGACGCTCGCGCTCGAGGACGCCGAAGCGTTTCCCAAGGAAGCAAACTTGCGCGGCGCCACCATGCGCACCGCGATGGGCACCTACCACATCCGCCCGTTCGGCCAGCCCTGCATCGAAGGCTTCTTCGGCGGCAGCTTTGCACGCGCGCTGGAAGATTCCGGCGACGGCGCCATCGCCGCCCACAGCATCGACGAGATCGCGGGCTTCCTCGGCAACGACATCCGCCGCAAGCTGAAGCCGCTGTACGAGTCGCGCTGGGCACATGATCCGTTCGCGCGAGGCTCCTATTCGCATGCGCTGCCCGGCCACGCCGGGGATCGCACCGTGCTGGCCACGCCGGTAGATGGTCGGCTGTTCTTTGCAGGGGAAGCGACGTCGCCGACCTTCTTCACGACCGCGCATGGGGCGCGGGACAGCGGGGAACGGGCGGCAAAGGAAGTGCTGGCGGCCCTGGGTAAGCCATAACCGCAAACTCCGTCATTGCTAGCGTAGCGACTTGTCCGCCGAAGCCTTGGCGAAGGCGGAAGCAATCCAGACTGCCTCTGCGGAAAGAGCCTGGATTGCTTCGTCGCAAGGGCTCCTCGCAATGACGAATTACTCGATCACCCGGGCCCGCAGATCTGCATCAGGCACGAAGCACGCGTCATACTTGCCGAAGATGCGATAGCGGTTGCGCGCGATGAGGTTGTACACGGGGTCTCGCAGCGGCTTCGGCACGGCGAACAACATGCGCACCCACCCCCAGCGGGGAAGCAGAGACAATACCGTCAGTGCAGCGTCGGACTTCAGAAACGCCTCGCCGCCATGAAAAACGGCATTGGTGTCGGGATCGTCGGGATCGATGCCGAATGTCCGCGCGAGCCGGGCTCCATAGTCCGACTGGATCGGCGTGAAGCGAAACCGCTTCGCCGTGTCGCGCTGCGCGACGAAGCGGACCCAGCGCGAGCAGAAGACGCAGACACCGTCGAACAGGATCACATCGTCGTCGGGCCATTTGCTCATCAGCGGTTATCCAGCGTCAAGAGCGCCACCAACATCAGCACGATCGCCGGCCCCGTCTTCACCAGCGCGCCGAGCGGCTCGATCCAGAGATCGGGCGTCAGGACCGCCGCGCCGAACATATAGCCGAGCGAGGCGACGATGCCAGCAACGAGCCCGGCCGCCGCGGTGCGGCGGAAGGCAATCAGCACGCCGATGCTCATGTCCATCAGGCTGGTGCCGATGGTGATGGGATCGACCAGCGCGGCCGGGAAGTCGTGCGCCGTCAGGATGCTGGCGGCGGCCCGGTAGGACACGAACAGCGCGATGAAGCCGGAGATCAGCCAGAACACGACGAGGCTGGCGAAGATCAGCGCCTTGACCAGGAATAGCCGCGCGAACCATTTGTCCTGAACGGTCGCGGGATGACGACCAATCGTCTCGACCAGCGTCTTCGGCGTGATGTCCGTGGCGGCGATCCATGCCGAGGGATCACCGCTCACGCCGCGGCGCAGCTCGGCGATGGCCGTGGAGCGCATCGGCGGCATCCAGCCAAGATAATTGGCGAGATCGCCGATCTTGGCGCCGAGATCGAGCATGAAGGACGGCATCGCGACGTGCGGCCACCCGGCCGTGCCGAACGCAAGGCGGAACTGCCCGATGACGCCGGCCATGGTGACCGGCTCAGCCTGCATCAGATCCCAGCTCACCGCTTTTACAGAGGCATCGTCGATGTCGCGCGCGGCAAGCCAGGCGATGGTGGCCGAAATATCCTCGATGGCAACAGGCTGGAACGACGTCGCCATCGCCTTGTCCGGCAGGTTGAGTGGGAAGGCAGCGAGCGCGCGGAGCATGGCGCTGCCGCCATAGGCGGATGGTGCGACCACGAAGCCCGGCCGCAGGATGGCGTGCGCAATGCCTGAGGCCGCGATCAGGCGCTCGGCCTCGCGCTTGGTCGTTGCGAAGGCGGTGCGATCAGCTTCGGCCGCTCCGGGGATCGAGATGTGCACCAGCCGGATCGCGCGGCCGCTGTCGGTGATCGCCGTAAGCAGGCGCGCAACGAAATCGCGATGCACGGCACCTGTGTCGCTGCCGGGGCCGTCCTGGAGCACGCCGAGACAGTTTACGACGACATCCACCGCATGCTCGCGCAGCAGCCGCGTCAGCACCGTCACGTCGAGCGAGAGGATCGGCAGCTCGATGTCGAGCGCGCTCGTCTTCTGCGCCGGTGACAGGCTGCGCGCCACGCCAAGCGCGCGAAAGCCACGCGCGCGAAGATCGTCAGTAACGAAGCGGCCGATCAGGCCGGAGGCGCCGAGCACCAAGATGGTTCGCTGGTTCATCACTGCTCTCAAAACGGCTTTGCAACCATCAGCCAGAGGATCAGCATCGTCGCGCCGAAACCAGGGAAGCCGAACGCGAACCAGCGGCGAAACAGGACGAAGTATCGTTGTGGCAACGCCTTGTGCTGCTCTGCGGCCTTGCGCGCGAGATCGCGCATCTCGATCTGCATGAACACGACAGGGATCCAGAACAGGCCGGCGACGACATACAACACGAGCGAGGCGAGCAGCCAGCGCTCGGTGATCGACGTCGCGGAGAGCATCATCAGCAAGCCGCCCGTGATCGGCTGGAGGAGCACGGCCGACAGTGTGAAGATTGCGTCCGCAATGACGACGACCGAAGCGGTGCGCGCGATGAACTCCGCATCGTCGGTGCGATGCGCCATCAGCATGAAGAAGGCGATGCCAGTTCCGGTGCCGAGGATGACGATGGCGCCTAGCACATGGAGAAATTTGACCAGGAAATACAGCGTCATGGCTTCTTGATCGCGGTTGGCCTGCTCTGGTTCAGCGCACCCACGAGCTCCCGGCTCGCGGCTTTGACGCCGGCCTCACTCTCGATCATCCAGTGCCCCTCGCTGCCGGCGGCCGGCAAGGTGTGGAAGTCGACCTTGCCGCCGCTGCCGCGAAATGCGTCGGCCAGGCCCTTTGAAAACGCCGGCGAAAAATAGCTGTCATTGGTCGCAACGAGCCATGTGACAGGGATGCGCGCGCCCTTGCCGAACTCTGCAGCAGTGGCAAGCAGCGTGTGCGGCGCGCAGATCCGGTTCGGCTCATCATTGGCATGGCCGCCGCGCCCCGGCGCAAACACTGTGATCCCAGCGATCACCTTCGGATCGGCATTGGCGAGCGCCAGCGCACCCCAGCCGCCGGCGGAATGGCCGATCACAATGGCAGCCTCCTTGCGGATGAAATCCTGCTTTCGCAAGAACTCCAGCGCGAGCCGGATCTCCTCGGCCGTTGCACGGCCCGAACGCGCATAGTCCGCCTCGTCACATCCGCCCTGGTCCTCGACATAGCGGCCGCCGGTCGCACCATGGCCGAGCCGCTCCGGCACCAGAACGGCAAAACCGCGCGCGACGAGATAGGCGGCGAGCGGACGATATTCCGGCTGCGGCATTTGCGCTCGACGCAAGCCATTCTGCGTCGAGGCGTGTGCGACGACCGCCAGCCGGAACGGACCTGCACCGGCGGGGCGAAGCAGCAGGGCACGCGCAGCAATGTCGGTATCCGGCGACGGCACCCGCCACGCTTGTCGGCGAAACGGTTCGCCCTCCTCGCCCGCTGGGCCAAACGTGACCTGAGCGCACAGAGGCGGCGCGGACAGCAGGGCCCGCAGAGTCAGGAGCGCGAAGATGTTGAGAAGCCGCATGAATGGCCGAGGGCGAGCACGAACAGCGACAGTCACACTAGTAGGAACGAATCACTATGGGCGGACTTTCTGCGTGTCCCTCGCCCTTCATTCGTTGCCGCAGAGGGAGTTTTGCACCGACACACGGCACGCCGGTGCCATTCGAGTCGGCGTCCTGTCTTTTTTCGGTACAACATGGTTCAGATACTGATGCACAAAGTCCACACGTTAACCGATAATTAACGATAGGTCTTGCCGCCGGCGCGGCGACTTGGTTTGATTGCGCCCATGAGCACAACCCTGATCGAGGTCCGGCCGGCCAAAGCTGCAGATGCAACTGCGGTGGCGTCTACTCATGACGAAGCCTGGCGCTCCGCCTATCAGGGCATCATTCCCGGCGCCGAGCTGGAAAAGCTCATCAACCGCCGCGGCCCGCAATGGTGGGACAGCGCGATCCGCAAGGGCAGCCGCGTCAGCGTGCTGGTGTTCGGCGACAAGATCGCGGGCTACGCTAATTACGGCCGCAACCGCGCCCGCAGCCTGCATTTCGACGGCGAGATCTACGAGCTGTACCTGCGCCCCGAATTCCAGGGCCTCGGCTTCGGCCGCCGCCTGTTCGCCTCCGCCCGCCGCGACCTGATGCAGAGCGGGCTGAAGAGCATGGTGGTGTGGGCGCTCTCGGACAACGACCCGGCGACGGAGTTCTACCGGGCGCTGGGGGGCCGTATGGTGGCCCGCTCGTCGGAGCGGTTCGGGCCGAAGTCGCTCGACAAGGTTGCCTTCGCTTGGACCAATTGAGCTGCTGAAAGCCTAGGCGGCAGCGTTTCCCTTCCGTCGATACCGTTGCCTTTGAGCCGGTGACTTCCGGATTCATTATTTCACAAAAACGCGATGGATCAGCGGGCCAAGCCCGCGTATGACAGCGCCAAATCGCTGCCGGGCGCGATTTATCCTCGGCAATAACGGAGCCTTGAATGCGTATCGATGCGATCTCGATCGGGAAGAACGTACCTCACGAAGTCAACGTCCTCATCGAAGTCCCCGTGGGCGGCGAACCGATCAAATACGAGATGGACAAGGAGGCCGGCACGCTGGTGGTCGACCGCTTCCTCTACACGCCGATGCGTTACCCCGGTAACTACGGCTTCATCCCGCACACCTTGTCGGATGACGGCGACCCCTGCGACGTCCTGATCATCAACACCCGCGCCATCATTCCTGGCGCCGTCATGAGCGTCCGCCCGGTCGGCGTGCTGTTCATGGAAGACGAAGCCGGCGGCGACGAGAAGATTCTGGCGGTGCCGTCGTCGAAGCTGACGCAGCGCTACGACAAGGTGAAGTCGTACTCTGACCTGCCTGACATCACGCTGCAGCAGATCCAGCATTTCTTCGAGCACTACAAGGATCTCGAGAAGGGCAAATGGGTGAAGATCCTTCGCTGGGGCGGCCCGGAGGACGCGCACAAGCTAATCCTCGAGGGCATGGATCGCGAGAAGAAGAAGAAGGGCTGAAGCATCCGTGTCCCGGACGCGGCGCGGCATGAAATGACGCGACGCTGAGCCGGGACCCATGTCGCCACTGGGCCCCGGCTCAGCAGCGCACCGCTGAAGAAGCGCTGCGCTGCGTCCGGGGCACGAGAACCTGACCTACACCGCCGGCTTCGGTAGCTCGGCGATCGCACAGGCCGCGCGCAGCGTGTTGACCAGCAGGCACGCCACGGTCATCTGACCGACACCGCCCGGCACCGGCGTGATCGCGCCGGCAACCCCAAGCGCTTCCTGATAGGCGACGTCGCCGACGAGGCGCGTCTTGCCGTCTACTTTGGGGATCCGGTTGATGCCAACGTCGATCACGGTCGCACCCGGCTTGAGCCAGTCGCCGCGCACCATCTCAGGTCTTCCGACCGCGGCATAGACGAGGTCGGCCTGCTTCACGAGCCCGGGCAGGTCGCGCGAGCGCGAATGCGCGATCGTCACCGTGGCGTTCTCGTTCAGCAGCAATTGCACCAGCGGCCGGCCAACGAGATTGGAGCGGCCGATGACGATGGCGTTCATGCCTTCCAGCGAGGCATGCACGCTCTTGGTCAGGATGATGCAGCCGAGCGGCGTGCAGGGCGACAGCGCCTCGAAACCGCCGGCGAGCCGGCCGGCATTGTTCGGATGCAGCCCGTCGACGTCCTTGGCGGGGTCGATGGCGTTGACGACGGCCTCGGTGTTCAGCCCCTTCGGCAGCGGCAGCTGCACCAGAATGCCGTGCACGGCCGGATCGCGGTTGAGCTTTGCGACCAGCGCCAGGAGATCTGCCTGCGAGACGTCGGCCGGCAGCTTGTGCTCGAACGAGGCCATGCCGGCGGCCTGGGTCTGGGTGTGCTTGGAGCGGACATAAACCTCGCTGGCGGGGTCGCTGCCGACCAGCACGACCGCCAGCCCCGGCACCAGATTGTGCTCACGCTTGACGCGGGCGACCTCCTCAGTGACGCGGGCCCGAAGTTCCGCGGCGATGACTTTTCCATCGATAATCTTGGCGGTCATGTCAGTTCCCTCAGTCTTTCGATTGGGCCGAGACGAGCTGGCGCAGGGCTTCGCCGAGCCGTGCGGGATCGCCGTCGACTGCGATCTGCTTCAGCCGCGAGGTGGCTCCGGATAGGAGCTTTACGCCGGCCTTGGGGACGCCCAGCGATTTCGCCAGCAGGACCAAAACGGCCTTGTTGGCCTCGCCGCCATCGGCGATGGCGCGCACCCGCACCTTGAGCACGCTGCGGCCGTCGGCCAGTTGCTCGATCCCGTCGATGCCGTCGCGACCGCCGCGCGGCGTCACCCGCAGCACGATGCTGATGCCTGCGGCCGAGTAACGCCAGGGTTCCTTAAAAGCTTCGTTCGCAACCAAGGGCTCCAGCCCGCTCAGATCACGTTCGGGTAGATGTAGTACAGGATCACCCGCTCGATGAACATGATGAGCAGGATCAGGATGATCGGCGAGATGTCGAGACCGCCGAGACTGGGCAGGAAGTTGCGAATCGGTGCCAGCACCGGCTCGGTGATCCGGTAAAGGAACTCTGCCACCGCCGACACGAACTGGTTGCGCGTGTTCACGACGTTGAAGGCGATCAGCCAGGACAGGATCGCGGAGGCGATCAGCAGCCAGACGTAGAGGTCGAGCACGATGATGACGATGTCGAGAACGGCACGCATGGCTTTTGAAGCCTCTGGCTTTGAAAACGTTGGCTGCGGTCGGGATTGACGCCTTTTGCTAGATATCGGTTCCCCCCCGCCCAAACAAGGGAAGTCGGCGCCCCGAATGGCTAAAACCGCCTTGCACCCGTCCTTGACTTGACCTTGGCGGGGACTTAAATGGCGCCCGGTTGTCGGCCGCATTTACCAGAGCGGCCAGCAAAGGGGCCATAGCTCAGCTGGGAGAGCGCGTCGTTCGCAATGACGAGGTCGGCGGTTCGATCCCGCCTGGCTCCACCAGCCTTCGCTGGCTTCGCCAGCTTCGGCTCGGCAAGCCCTTTCGTGGCGAAGGCTGCCGCGGCGTAGCCTGAAGGGCGAAGCCGGGCTCTCTCCGAATCCCCCTACCTCCCCGTAAACCTCGGCGGCCGCTTTTCCATGAAGCTCGCCACGCCTTCCCGGAAATCGCTGCCGGCGAGCGCCACCATCATCTCCCGATTGGCTTCGATCGTTGCCTCCGCGAGCGTCTGGAACGGCACCTCGTAGAGCTGGCGCTTGATCACGGCCATCGCACTCGGCGAGACGAAATCGGCGAGATCGCGCGCATAGGCATAGGTCTCCTCGCGAAGCTTGTCAGGCGGGCAGAGCCGGTTCACGAGGCCGATCCGCAGCGCCTCCTCACTTGAAACGCGCCTCGCCGAGAGCAGCAGATCCATCGCGTTGGCGTGACCGACGATGCGCGGCAGCATCCAGCTGATGCCGTGCTCGGCAATCAGGCCGCGCCGCGCGAAGGCCGTCGTGAACACGGTGTTGTCGGCGGCAAAGCGCAGGTCGCAATAGAGCGCGTGCACCAGCCCAATGCCGGCCGTGGCGCCATTGAGCATGGCGATCACAGGCTTCTTGATCGACGGATAGAAACCGTAGCGCGTCTGCCAGTCCGGACGCCGGTTCATGTCGAACGGCGGCAGGTTCGACGCGCGCCGGACGTCATCGGGGTCGAGCCCCTTCAGCGCATCCATGTCGGCGCCGGCACAGAAGGCGCGGCCGGCGCCAGTGAGGATGATGACGCGGACATCGTCATCGGCGCTTGACGCCTCCATCGCATGGCGCACGTCGCGCTCCATGGTCGGCGTCCACGCATTCATGCGATCGGGACGGTTGAGCGTGATGGTCGCGATCTTGTCGCTCACCTCATAGAGAATGTGCTCGTAGGCCATGACGCTCTCCCTTTGTCTGCCGGCGCGTTAGCGCGCTCGTTGGCAACGAGCCTAGCATATCCAGGGAAGAGACAGAGACTCGCGCCAAGGACCTGTGAAGGACCTGCACCAAGGACTTCGCGCGAACGCGCGGATCACTCGGCGGCTTGCGCCAGAACCGGCCGGCGCGCCAGCCAGCCGTCGATGAAATGGTCGAGCCAGGCGCGCTCCGCGACATCGTATACGGCACGATCGGCGAAATGATGATGTCGCTGCCGCGCACCGGGCGCGCTGAAGCCGTCATAGCCGCGCGTGGTCCAGCGATGCATCATCGCGTAGGTCACGTCAGGATGAAACTGCACGCCGAAGGCATTGCCGGTGCGGAACGCCTGCACCGGAAAATCGTCGCCTTCTGCAATCAGCTCTGCGCCGACAGGCAGCTCGAATCCCTCGCGATGCCAGTGATAGACCTGGGCTGGCCAGGCCGGGCAGAGCGCGTGGCCCGCAGCGGTCGGGCGGATCGGGTAATAGCCGATCTGGGTCAGCGCATCGGCATGCGGCGCGACGCGGGCGCCGAGCTGCATCGCCAGCATCTGGGCACCGAGGCAGATGCCGAGGAACGGCCGCTGCTCACGGAGCGGAATTTCGATCCAGTCGATCTCGCGGCGAATATAAGCGTCGGAATCATTGGCGCTCATCGGACCGCCGAAGACCACGGCGCCGGCATGCTGATCGAGCGTCTCGGGCAGGGGATCGCCGAAGCGGGGACGGCGGATGTCGAGGCGATGGCCAAGCGCACGCAGCGCATTGCCGACCCGGCCCGGCGTCGAGGATTCCTGGTGCAGGATGATCAGAACCGGCAGTTGGCTTTCGGAGGCGACGGCACTTGGCGTCCTTCTCGGGAAGGGCACCACCTCTGCGCCACCAAACCTGTCCGTCCGGAACGACATGGCCTCTGCGAATGCTATCGGTTCAGACCGCCAGCATAACTAAGCGATCGTTAATTTCGTGTGAGTTCGCGCACACAACGAAACCGAAGCAAGCCCCGGGCCAATACGGGAGCTTCGAGATTTAATGCCTCTGCCGTTGGAACCGGCTGGTGGCGGCCAGGATGAAGCCCCGCGGGAAGAAGCGCAGCGCAAATGGCACAATCTTGATGCCCAGACCGGGCAGCACTGCTCGTTTGTTGGCCATCAGGCCACGATAGGCCTCCTGCGCGACATCGGCGGCCGAGACATTGAGCAGGGCCGTATCATGTCCGGAGCCGACGCCGGCGCGCGCCTGGAATTCGGTGGGCACGGGACCCGGGCAAAGCACGGTAACCCGAACGCCGCGCGGCGCGAGCTCGGCCCGCAGCGCTTCGGTGAAGGAAATCACGTAGGCCTTGGATGCGTAATAGACGGCCATGCCGGGGCCGGGCAGGAAGCCCGCGACCGAGCCGACGTTGAGTAGACCGCCCTTGTTCCTGATGAGCTGATCGGCGAAGCGCAGCGACAAATCGGTCAGAGCCCGCACGTTGACGTCGACAATCCCGATCTGCTCGTCGCGATCGCGCTCGATGGCATCGCCGAACACGCCGAAGCCGGCATTGTTGACGAGGTGATCGAGCTCGACGCCTTCGGCAGCCAGCGCCGCCGCAATCGTCTCGCCGGCGTCGAGGTCCTCGAGATCGCAGGCGATCACGATCGGCTTCTTGCCGCCCTTGGCGATGAGCTCGTCGGCGAGCGCCTCCAATCGATCCACGCGCCGCGCTGTCAAAGCGAGGCGATGTCCATTGGCGGCGAACACGCGCGCCAGCTCCGCACCTATGCCCGCCGAAGCACCGGTGATCAACGTTACCCGCTCAGCCACGATCGAAGTCTCTTGAATTGAAGTTTTTGGCCCCGCAATGACGGAACGAGAGCATAAGCCGTGCGCGACAGGCAAGCGGCGTCGGCCGCATGGCCGCCTGAGCGGGCGACAGGAGGCGCAGGAAAGCCGGGTTTTTACGGACGAATCCGAAGCCGGACGGCCGGCAGCTACATTAAAGTTTCGTCATGTGATCCGCACAACCGGCCATCCACCGGTTTGCGCGGATCAGCCGCCGACGGCGCTGTCCGTCACCTGACCACCGGCGCGCTCGGCCACCGCATGCTTCAGGTCGATCCGGTCGCGCTGGGAAATCCCGAGCAGGTCGGAGGCGCGCCAGACGACGTTGTCTTCGAATTCGGAGACCTGACCGTCGGCATAGACCAGCTCCCACATCATCCGGACGATGCGCTTGCGGCCCTCTTCGTCGAGCGAGCGCATGATGACGCTGGTGAAGTGATAGAGGTCCACCGCCTCGCCCTCGACCTGGGTGGCGTCCGCGATCAGACGATCCGCCGTGCCGCGATCGAGCTTAAAATGGCTTTCGATCAGGCTGTGCAGCTTGCGCTGCTCGGCCGCGCTCGGCTGGCCGTCGAGCGAGATTACGTGGACCAGCAGCGCGGTGGCCGCCAACCGATAATCGCTGTCACCGAACGCGCGGTTCTGGTCATTGGGGGCGACAATGTCGGCGATGAATTGGCGCAAGCCGTCGAGCATGAGATCCTACCGAAAATCGATACAGCCGCGAGGCGCGGCCGTTACCAGCATTATATGAGCAGGAAACTCAACCGGCGCAACGTGCGTCAGTTCCGCGCGCTGCATTACGTTTCGGCAATATGGATACCGTCATTCCGGGGCGATGCGCCAGCATCGAACCCGGAATGACGAATGATCTCTCACGGAATCTCGTACACCACCATCTTGTCGGCGATGCCGCGCAGCGCTGCCTGTTTCTGGATCGGCTTGATCGCGCGCTGCTCCAGCACCTCCGCAACCGCGGGCGCATCGAGCACCGGGCCGGTGATGTGGATCTCCTGCGCGGTCGACAGGCTCTGCACGCGGGCGGCGATGTTGACCGTTTGGCCAAAATAATCCTGCCGCTCGTTGAGCATCACCGCGAGGCAGGGACCTTCATGGATGCCGATCTTGACGATGAGATCATCAGTACCGCGCCGCTTGTTGAGCTGGTCCATCGCCGCACGCATCCGCAGGCCCGCGACGATGGCATGCTCGGGGCGGACGAAGGTCGCCATCACGGCATCGCCGATCGTCTTCACAACGGCGCCCTTCTCGGAGGAGATGATCTCGAGCAGCGCATGGAAATGCGCGCGCACGAGATCGAAGGCGGCAAGGTCGCCGACGCGCTCGTAAAGCGCCGTCGAGCCCTTCAGATCGGTGAACAGGAAGGTCAGCGACGTGATCTGGAGCCGCTGGTCCAGACTGAGATTGTCCGCCTTGAAGACATCGCGAAAGGTCTGGTTCGACAGCATCCGCTTGGCAGTGAGGAACGGCTTGCGCTTACCGATGAGATGATGGAGTGCCTCGGCCGCGATGAACACCGACGGCAGCACGCGCACGCCGGCCTGGTTCTCGAGCGACAGCCGCAGCGGACCCGGCCGCATGGTCGTGGTCCCCGTCGGAGCCTGTACCTTGTTGTACATGATGGCGAGCTGCTGACGGTCCTTGGTCGGTTCGCCCTGGACGTCGATGAAATGGGCGGCGTGCGTGACCGGCTCGAAGATGATGACGAAGTCACTCGGCAGCTGCAGCGACATGGTCGCCTTCTCGCCGGCCGGCAGCTCCATCGTATCCAGCGTCACCTCGTTCGCCAGCGTCGCAAACGATTCCTTGTTGAAGTCGACGCCGGAGCTCCAGAACACCTGCTTGAAATACTCCCACACCGGCAGCGTGTCGGGGTCGTGCGCCGCGATGCGCCGGACGCGCGGATTCACGGTGAAGGAGACCTCGACCTGGTCGTCGACGGAGGCCTTGTAGCCGCAAGCACAGAGCGCGCAGTGATAGTCGTCGGGCTTGAGCGCCTTCAACGTCGTGTGCGCGCCGAGCACGCCACCGCAGCCTGGACACAGCACGTTCCAGCCGAGATCGAACAGCCCGAGCCGTGCTGCGTGCAGGAATGCCGAGATCGCGTGCTCTTCGTCAACGGCATGCTGCGTGGCGAAGTCGAGGACATTGACGCGGTTGAGCTCGTGATCGTCGCCGTCCTCGATCAGACGCGCAATCGCATCGACCACCTTCGTGTCGGCGGTCTGCTTGAGAACGGAGAACTGGGCCTGGATGTCGCTCATCGCGGGACTCTGCTGGTTGAATCACGCCATCGGCCAGGCAATCGCCTGTCACCGACGGTTGATACGGAACATGGGTGAGTGGTCCGGCTGGGTCGTGACGACGCCGAGCGGGATCACGGGATTGGCCTGATCGGCGAGCTCGACGCGGAACGCGCCGATCAGCCGGGCCAGCGCCAGCACGGATTCGGCTTGTGCAAACGGTGCGCCAATGCAGACGCGCGGACCTGCGCCGAACGGCAGATAGGCGAAGCGATCGGGCGCCTCCGTCGACATGAAGCGCTTTGGAATGAACGCGTTCGGCTGATCCCACAGTTTCTCGTGCCGGTGCAAAAGCCAGGGCGCGATCATGATGATGTCGCCCTTGCTGATCTCGATTCCGGCCGCATTGTCCTTTTCGCGTGCGGCGCGCGCGACCAGGAAGGCGGGAGGATAGAGCCGCATGGTCTCGTCGATCACCGCGCGGGTGAATTTCTGGCGATCGATGTCGGCCATGCTGTCGAGATGCTCGCCGCTTGTCTCGGACGCCACCTCCTCCTGCGTCTCCGGATCGAGTGCGAGCAGATAGAGCGCCCAGAACAACGCCGTTGCGGTGGTCTCGTGACCCGCCAGGATCATGGTCGCGACCTCGTCGACGAGCTGCTCGTCGGAAAAGCCCTTGCCGGTTTCCGGATCGCGCGCCGCGTCCATGAGATCGAACAGGTCACGCGGCGGCGCGCCCTCCTTCTTGCCGGCGGCGCGCCGCTCGGCGATCAACATCGCGACGAACTCGGTCCAGCGCTTGCGGAAACGGGCGCGGGCAAAATCCATCGGGCTCGGCCACGACACCGGCAGCAGCATGTCGAGGAAGTAGGGCCGTCCCAGCCGGGACGCATACTCCATAATGAAATTGCGCAGGGTCGCGCCATGCCGGTCCATGCCGAACGAGAACATCGTGCGCCCGGCGATCTCCAGCGTCATGCGCTGCATGATTTCGCGCAGATCGACCGGCGCGCCCGTCTGCGTATCGAGCTTCGCGATGGTCTCATCCAGCACCGCCGTCATGTGCGGCACGAGGTTGGCGGTGGCGCGCGGCGTGAAGGCCGGCGCGAGCGTGCGGCGCTGGAACGTCCAGGAATGACCTTCCGCGATCAGAAGCCCGTCGCCGAGCACCGGGCGCAGCATGCGGATGCCCGCCGGCGTGCGCGTATAATTCTCGTAATTGTTGAGCAGGACGTGCCGGATCGCATCCGGCTGATTCAGGATGAAGCTGTTGCGAAGGAAGAAGCGGCCCTTGATGACCTCTTCCTCATAAGCGGGCTGCCCCCATGTCGCGATCATGTTGCGCCGGATCACGGCAAGCCGGCCGAAGAACGACATGTCGTCGGGCGCACGCGGGGGAGCCGGGGGGATGATGGGCCTACGCACGCTGGCGATATTCATGGCTCTCTCCCGAGAGATGTGACGCAGGCAAAATAGCTAATAAGTCAGCTCGGCGACCGCAATCCTGTTCTCCTGGGCGGGCCAGGCGCGCGCCACAATTCGTTCTTCGCCGAACTCGGCCACGATGTTACGCCCAACCTCGCTGGCGGGAAGCCGCAGGGTTGCTGCCGCATCCGTGGGCACGCCCGGCTTGACGTCGGCCGGCTCCTTGCCGTCGAAGAGCACCACGTCCCGCGGCAGGCCGAAATAGCCCCTCGGCCGCGACATGATCACGACAGCGCCTGCGTCCTTGTCGGCCGGCCCGAGCGGGCGCGCGGCGCGCAAATGCACGACGTCGGATGAGCGCGGGAAGGGCGAGCGGTAGATATGCGTCGTCGGCGTGTCGGGCGATGCCAGCACGAATTCGAGCGACCAGGCGGGATCGACCTGCGCCGGTCCCCAGCGGCCGTCGGCACCGGTTTTCGCGCTGTGCAGCGCACCGCCCTTGCGCTCTCCGGTTTCAGGATCGACGCGGAAGATATCGACGGTTGCGCCCGCCACCGGACGGTTGGTCGACACGCCGCCGGGCGTCCCGGTGACGAGGCCGCTCAGCCTGACAGCCGGCTCCGGCACGATCGCAATGCGCGCGGGCTCGCGTCCCGCGATGAATTTGTAGATCTCGCGGAAAGCGCGCGGATGGAACGCCACTTCGCGATGATCGAGTGCGCCGAGCACGAGGTTGGTGGCGCCCTTCAGCTCCGGCCCTTCATTGGTGACACCGGTCGGCGTGCCCGGCTTGCCGATGAAGCGGCCGTCGGCCTGGGCGTATTTGTCCATGCCATCGCTGCGCAAGGTGAGGAAGGCGACACCCGGCGTCACCTCGCTCTCGCCCTCGTTCAGGCCGCGCAGGAATACGCCGCGGCCGTTGAACTCGTTGTTGGGCTGGTCGTCGGTCGCGAACACGCCGTGATTGGGCGTGCCGCACAAAACGGCGTGGCTGACATCGCCGGCACCGCCATTCTTGATCACGTTGCGGATCGCATAGCCGCCGCGCGAGCTGCCGACCAGCGCCACGCGCGCCGCGCCGGTGCGGCGCTTCAGCTCAGCGATGGCAGCGGCGAGCTCGCGGCGCTGGTCCTCGGTCGAGGAGCGGTTCGCCTGCTCGACCTTGTCGTCGCTGCGCGCATTGGGATCGGTGAAATTGATCGCCATCATGCGATCGCGCGCGATGCCGTTGGATTCCATCCGCCACAAGGTCGTCATCCAGAGCGCGTCGTAGTCGCCATTGCCGTGGACGAACAGGATCGGCGGCACCTCGGTGCCCGGCGCCGCAACGGGCGCGGATTGGGCCGATGCGCCCGTCCGCAAGCTCGCAATTGCGAAAGGCAAGCTGCCGGCCCCCTGCAGGATCGTCCGTCGCGACAGCTTCATTTGTTCCTCCCGGCAAACCAACTCTTTGCACCGCTTATAGCGGTCTAACCACTGGACAGCGAAGGACTTTCGCGGGCATCACTGAATTTGCCGGAATCGCCCAGGATCACTCCAAGACCATTCTGCCAGCCCGTTTGGAAGGGGATATGACCGAGCAGACGAACCGCCAGAAAATCGCCGCCGACGGCATCACCGCGCCTCTGCGGTACACCGTGTTCCGGCGCATCTGGCTCGCCAGCCTGCTCTCCAATCTCGGCCTCCTGATCCAGGGCGTCGGCGCGGCCTGGGCGATGACGCAGATGGCGGCCTCGGCGGACAAGGTGGCGCTGGTGCAGACCGCCTTGATGCTGCCGATCATGCTGATCTCGATGCCGGCCGGCGCCATCGCCGACATGTATGACCGCCGCATCGTCACCCTGGTCTCGCTGATGGTTGCACTCACCGGCGCGACGGTATTGACGGTGCTGGCAGGGTTCAATCTCATCACCCCGGAGACGCTGCTCGCCTTCTGCTTCGTCGTAGGCAGCGGCAACGCGCTGTTCGGCCCGGCGTGGCAGTCTTCGGTCAGCGAGCAGGTGCCGCCGGATGCGCTGCCTTCGGCCGTCGCGTTGAACGGCATCAGCTACAATATCGCGCGCAGCTTCGGTCCCGCGGTCGGCGGCGTCATCGTCGCCGCGCTCGGCGCGGTGGCCGCTTTCGCCTGTAACGCGATCCTCTATCTGCCGCTGCTGGTGGTGCTGCTGCTGTGGCGGCGCAGCACCGAGCCCTCGCGCCTGCCGCGGGAAAAGCTCAACCGCGCCATGGTCTCCGGCTTCCGCTACATCACCAATTCACCGCCGATTAAGATCGTGCTGTTGCGTACGCTGGTGATGGGCCTGATCGGCGGCGCCATCATGGCGCTGATGCCGCTGGTCGCGCGCGACCTGCTGCATGGCGGCGCGCAGACTTACGGCATCATGCTGGGCGCCTTCGGCATGGGCGCCGTGATCGGTGCGCTCAACATCCATGAATTGCGCAAGCGCATGAGCGGCGAGGCCGCGATCCGCGCCTGCACCATCTCGATGGCGTTTGCGATGGCTGCGCTTGCCTTGAGCACCGAGCCGGTGCTGACGGCGACTGCGCTGGTGCTGGCCGGCGCGGTCTGGATGGCCGCGATCGCGCTGTTCAATATCGGCGTGCAGCTCTCGGCGCCACGCTGGGTCGCCGGCCGCTCGCTCGCGGCATTCCAGGCCTCGATCTCCGGCGGCATCGCGATCGGCGCCTGGGGTTGGGGCCATCTCACCGACTATGCCGGCGTCGAGGTCGCATTGCTGACTGCGGCTGGCCTGATGCTGATCTCGCCGCTGCTCGGGATCTGGCTGACGATGCCGCGCGTCGGTGCCCGCAACGAAGATGCCGACGTGCTGGCCGATCCCGAGGTGAAGCTGTCCCTGACGGGACGCAGCGGACCTCTGGTGGTCGAGATCGAATATCGCGTCGCGCAGGAGAACGCGCGCGCGTTCCACAACGTGATGCAGGACGTGCAGCTCTCGCGCCAGCGCAACGGCGCCTATGGCTGGTCGATCGCCCGCGACATCGCCGACCCCGAATTGTGGACCGAGCGCTATCATTGCCCGACCTGGTTCGACTATTTGCGCCAGCGCAACCGCTCGACCCAGTCCGAGCGCGCGCTACATCAGCAGGCGATCGCTTTCCATATCGGTCCCGAGCCGGTGCGGATCCGCCGCATGCTGGAGCGTCCGTTCGGTTCGGTGCGCTGGAAGGAGGAGACGCCGGATCGTGCGAGTGCCGAGGTGCTGCCGGTGGTCGCGACTGCGGCGGGGAGCAGCACGTAGGTTTTGTGAGTGCGTAACCCGCATGAGCGGAGCTATATGCGGGGTCAGAAGTCCCGGATGTCGCTTCGCTCATCCGGGCTACGGGAATCACTACTGCCCGTGATCGGTCAGCACCTTGTCGCAGCCTTTGCTCAGGCGGGTGCGGTTCTGCTTGAGGCAGGCGAGCACGGCGCCATCGCCATTGTTCATCACGGCGCGGCAAAAGCGGGTGACATCGCGCGCACAGGCATCGTGGCCCGGCTGCTGCTGCGCGGATGCGACCGATGCGCTGAGCAGCAAAGGAAGAATGAAAAGAAATCTGGTCATCGCGTAATGCCTCTTACCCGGAAGAAATGTGCGGGCGAAGCTAGTGCGACGATCCCCTGGCCGCAACGGCTTTATTGGCAGGCTGCATGGCGCCGCCGCGTTGCCCCGGCTTGACGCCGGGGCGTATCGCGAAGGGAGCTAACCGACGCAACGATGACAGTGTTGCGTGCTCTTACTGCTTGTCCTGGGCGTCAGCGACCTTGCGCGAGGCGCCCTTGGCGAGATCCTTGTCCATCACCGCGCGGCAGCCGACGCTCAGATCCGAGCGATGCTTCATCATGCACGCCGTGATCTTCGGGATGTTGGGGATTTCCGACGAGCACAGGCGGAAGGCGTCGCCGGTGCACTGCTGCTGCGCCTCGGCCGTGAAGGCGAAGCTCGAACTCGTCGAGACGAGCGAGACGATGGCGGCAAAACCGAGCGCCAGGCTGGTGTCGCGGAGACTGGCAGAGAACGACTTGGTGGTAAGAGACTTGGTGTTAATAGACTTGGTCATTTGAAGCTCCCATTGGCGCCGTCGGAACGGTGCCCGTTGTTGATGGGAGCTACGATGCTCCAGCAAAACAGTTTCCACTGTGATGATGGTCACGGGCCGCACCCCGACTGTGACGTCGGTCACTTTGGCGCACCTCCCTGAAATTCCTCCACAACCGCCGTCGTGTTGGTGTCACGTTAACTGTTACTTCGCATTAATGGCTCGTCGCGCGGGAAATTCCGCCGGTTTGGTTGCGTAATTGGAAAGAGTAGCGATGCGTAATGCGTTGGGCCTGATGTTGGCCAGTGTAGTTGCGGCGGTCGTGATCGCCGCCGGCGGTTGGTTTTATTATTCCTCGCGCGCCGATCAGGCCGCTCCCAAGACAATTGCCGCCCGTGCCGCCGATCAATTGCCGGCACCGGCGAAGCTCGCCGCCAGGGATGACGTCGAGACCACCGCGACGATCGCGGCCAAGCCGACGACAGTTGCTCAGGCACCCGCGCCTGCCCCGGCCATGCCGGTTCAGCAGAAATCGACCTGCGCCAATCCGAACGCGCTGGGCGTCTCCCGCGTGGTCGAGATCGACACCACCGGCGGCCCCGGCTTCGGCTTCGATCATTTCAAGCAATTCGACTTCCTCACCGACAAGGAGGTCGTGCTGACCTTCGACGACGGGCCCTGGCCCGTGAACACGCCCGCGGTGCTGAAGGCGCTGGCGGACGAATGCACCAAGGGCCTGTTCTTCTCGGTCGGCAAGCACGCGACCTATCATCCGGAAATCCTGCGCCAGGTGTTGGCCCAGGGCCACACGGTCGGCACGCATACCTGGTCGCACGTCAATCTGAACGGCAAGAAGATGACGGAGCAGATGGCCAAGGACGAGGTCGAAAAGGGCATCAGCGCGGTGAGGTTCGCGCTGGGTGCCAACCCGGCGCCGTTCTTCCGCTTTCCGCAGCTCCAGCATAATCCGGCGATCGTTGGCTATTTCGGCACCCGCAACGTCGCGATGTTCTCGACCGACGTCGACTCCTTCGACTTCCGCAAGGGTGCCACGCCGGAAAAGATCATCGAGACGGTGATGACGCGGCTGGACAAGCTCGGCAAGGGCATCATCCTGATGCACGATTTCCAGAAGAATACCGGCATAGCACTGCCGACGCTGCTCGCGCGGTTGAAGGCCGGCGGCTACAAGGTCGTGCAGATGAAGGCCAAGTCGACGCTGCAGACGCTGCCGGAATATGACGAAGCGATCATGAAGGACATGAAGGTGCCGACCGCGAGCACCAACACGCGTCCGATCGGAAGCGTGGTGCAGACGGTCTCGCAGTAAGCTCGACCACATTCAAAACTGCGCATGGCCGGGCTTGTCCCGGCCATTTGCTTTTGGCGAGCGGCTTACCAATAGATGCCGTGGCGGTGCAGCTCGCTGATGATGCGGCGCTCGGTCCAGCGCTTGGACTTCGGCTTGTCCGCCCTTGCCGTTTTCTTGGTGGCGGGCTTGGTTGTCGCGACCGGCGCCGGGGTGGTCGTGGGCGTGGTCACCGCCGGAGCCGCCGGCGTGACTGTGGCGGCCGGCGCAGAGAGCGACACTGCCGGCGGACGATCGGAATATTTCGGCACCTCGGTCGCCGGCGCAGCTTCGCTCGCCTGCGGCGTGGACGTGGTCGCCGAGGTTGGCGTGGTCAGTGGAGCGGGAGCCTGAGCGCCGGCCGCAGACAGCGACAGGCTGCGGGAGTCGCCTGCCTGGGCCGACGCAGAAGCTAGGACCATGGCGGCAACCAGAATGATCTTGCGCATGTGAAATCTCCCCGTGTTGGCGTACCCGGGACATTACGGGGAAGGTGTCCTGGGTTAAGTGATTGGCCTCACACAATCGCGGAGCAATTTCGAACCGGCCGGCTGCGATCAGCACCCCCGCCGATAGATCCGCAGCGTCACATCCGGAAAGCTCATGCTGTCGAGCAGGCAGACGCCCTTTTCCGCGTCCATGCGGGCGATGATCTCATCGCCGACCCGCGGTCCGACCAGCGTATGCTGGATCGAGCTCGAGACGACGAGGATGTTCGACTGCAGTAGCGCGTCTGCGGTGGCCGCTGCCGTTCGGTGCAGCATCTCGCCACGAACGACGAGATTCATCCGCGCCTGCGCCGCATACAACTGAATGGTCGCGGGCGTGACCGGGTAGGGACTCGAAAAGCCGACGTAAAGCGGGCCCGACGGCGGCGGCTTGACGTCGCGCAGAAGCGACCAGAGCCGCTCGGTCGATGCGCGGATGCTGTCCTGCTGCTGTGCGCTCAGCGGCGTCGCCACGCTGAGCTGACCGATCACGACGTGCTTGACGAACAGCGCGAAGGCGATTGCGAGCGCAAGCACCCGGCCCGCCGTCAGCAGATGCCGACGGATGGCTGTCGCAAGGACCGTGCGCGCAAGCAGCGATTCAATGGACGCCATGCTGGCGCAGCCATTGAGGACCATCGCGACGATGAACACGCCGTAGAACATTGCGCCGAAAAAGTAGGTCTTGATCTCGGCAACGGACGGAATGGCGTAGGCAATCAGCACGGTCGCGAGCAGAACGACGGCATCCAGCACCGCTGCCCGGCCCTGGATCGCTGCGAGCACGAGGCGCAGCAGCATCAAGGCCAACCCGATGGCGAGCCAATAGTGCAGGCCGAACTGTCCCTCTCCACCGATGGAGAAACGTAGCAGCCCGGGCCAGAAACCTTCGCCCGTCGTCCAGAGGTCGCGCTGGCCGACGAACACGTTGAGAATGTAGGTGACGGTCTCGACCAATGCGGGTCCGATCAGCGCGGCCGTGGTCGCGATCAACGGCAGCACGAACCACGCGAGCGCGCCGAGCGCAGTCCCGATCGACAGGCGCAATCCGCCGGCCTGGATGCAATCGACGACCAGCCGGATCGCGAACGCACTGCCGAGCAGAGCAAGCGCCGCCGGGAACGATGTCGGCTTGATGCAGGCGGCGAGTGCGCAGGCGACGCCGAGGCCAGCCAGCGACCGGGCGCTACGCCGGAGCACGCCGCGGTAGACGATGGCACCGGCGGCAAGACCAATGGCAAGTCCCGAGGGCAGATCGGGACGCGCTTCCGTGATCGTGTGCCACAGCACCGGCACGCACACCGCTGCGACCAGACACGATGCGATCTCGAGGACCGGCCGTCGCCGAACCAGCCAGATGATCCCGAGCAGGAAGCCGAAGACGGTCACGGCATGAACGAGATAAGGACCGACATAGCTTCCGGGAAACGACCAAAAACCGGTGGCCGCCACCAGCGTCGAAAACGGCGCATGGTGATGCAGCAAATCCCAGACGCTGCCGGCGACGCCGCGGCTTCCGAAGGCATTCACCCATCTGACCGCGTCGCCGAAATAGGCGACGTCGTCATAGAGCGGGGGAACGGACAGCCGGCTGTGCAGCCGCGACGCGTCGAGCGATTTGGAAGCGACGATGGCGGTGATCAGCGCCGCAAGGATGACGAGGCCGGGCAACCGGACCCAGTCGCTCCGATCCGCCGACCCCGTTCCGTTCGCCATGTCCTTGCCTGCCCCATCGCCCACACAGGGGCCGGCGCGCATCGTAAAGACACCGGCATCGCGCGCAATGCGCCGGATGCAATGGCCGGGACCTAGGCTTGCGTTTCTTCGATCGGATGAGCTGTGAGCGACCCGAGACATAGGTGACAGAACGTACCGGACACATGGGTTACACTTTCTGCTTTTGTTCTGCGGGAGGTGGCGATGCCGTGGAGAGCGAGTTCGGTCATGGAAGAACGCCTTCGCTTTGTCGCCCGGCTTCTGGAAGGAGAAGCCATGTCCGAGGTCTGTCGCGAGTTCGGCATCTCGCGGAAGACCGGCTACAAGATCTTCGATCGCTATAAAGAGCACGGTCTCGAGGCCCTGAGCGATCGCTCCCGGCGGCCGGTCCGCTATGCCAATCAGCTGCCAAGCCAGATCGAGACCCTGATCGTGCAGCTCAAGGCCGAGAAGCCGCATTGGGGTGCACGG
>NZ_FMAI01000047.1 GCF_900094605.1 Bradyrhizobium shewense
ATGATCGGGGATGGCATCCTCGAGGCTCAAACCAACGAAGCGCTTGAATGACAACCGGTCGCCCAGCGCCTCCTCCAGTTCGCGCTCCGAAAGACCGTAGAGCGACTGCAGCAGCACCGCGCGAAACAGCACAAGCACCGGATAGCCTGGACGACCGGGGCTCCCTTCATCCCGCAAATGGCCGATCAGCTTCTCGAACCGGTACCACTTGACCAGGCCAGCCAACCGATCCAGCGCCGCATTGGCGCCGGCGCCCTTCGGCATCAGCGCTTCCACAAAGCTCGGCTGTCCTGTCCGCTTCACCGCCATCGATACCTCCAAGGCTTTGCCCTAGGGAATCACAACTGGTGGATTACGCAACAGGCCCACAAGGGGAGAAGGAAGTGGGGGCCGTTCTCGCGTTCACCCCTGCCACCTCTCCGCGAACCGGTGCAGCGGCATGAACGTCTCGCACAATTCCCGCCCGAGCAGCGTCAGCCCATAGCCTCCGCCTTCACCCAGCTCCACGAATCCCGCCTCGCGCAGCTCCGTCAGCCGCAATTGCAGCACCGTTGGTGAGGCCTCGTCGCAGGCGGTTCGTAATGCGCGGGAGGTGAGGGGCTCGCCGCGCAACTCCCACAATATTCGCAGGCTCCAGCGCCGGCCGAGCAGGTCCAGCAGCGCCATGATCGGCCGCCCGGTGCGCGAGCCGCGGACGCTTCCTGATGCTGCCTGTTTTGCCATCGCCGCCCTCTTGCGTCTTGCTACAGATAATGTAGCGTATTGCTACAATAACTGTAGCAAAGGAGGCGGCCGATGTCCCAATCCACGCCGCGCATTGCCCCGCTCGCCCCGCCTTATCCCCCGGAGATCCAGGCCCAGTTCGATCGCATCATGCGCGGCGCGCCGCCGCTGGTGCTGTTCCGGGTGATGGCGGGACATCGCCGCGCCTGGGACAAATTTCGCGCCGGCGGCCTGCTCGATCCCGGCCCGCTCTCGCTGCGCCAGCGCGAAATCGTCATCGACCGCACCTGCGCGCTGAACAAATGCGAGTATGAATGGGGCGTGCATGTCGCGGCTTTCGCCGGGCCGGCGAAGCTCGCCGAAGACGAGGTGCGTGCCACCGTGCAGGGCGATGCGACGTCGCCGTGCTGGTCGCCGGCCGAACAGGCGCTGATCGCAGCGGTCGACGCGCTGCATCACCGCGCGACGCTGAGCGATGAAGAGTTTGCCGCGCTGTCGGCGCATTACGACGAGGCGCAGATTCTGGAGATCATGCTGCTGTGCGGCTTCTATCGCACGGTGTCGTATCTGGCGAACGGGCTGCGGTTGCCGCTGGAGGAGAAGGCGGCGCGGTTTCCGGCCCCGCGCTGACCGCCGTCATTGCGAGGAGCCCTTGCGACGAAGCAATCCAGACTGTTGCCGCGGCGGCAGTCTGGATTGCTTCGCTTCCGCCTTCGCTTTTCGAGCTTCGGCGGACAAGCCGCTCGCAATGACGAGTGGGGAGAGAGCGCTACGCCACGCCAGCCCGCAACAAATCATGCAGATGCACGATGCCCACCACCTTGCCCGCCTCGGTCGCGACCAGCGTCGTGATCTTGCTTGTGTTCAGCACCTCAATCATCTCGGTGGCGAGCATGGACGGCGGCACCGTCTTCGGCTGCTTCGTCATGATCTCGTCGACCGACGCCGTCAGCAGGTCGGGGCGCATGTGGCGGCGCAGATCGCCGTCGGTGATGATGCCCGCGACCTCGTTTGCTTCGTTGACGATGCAGACGCAGCCGAGGCCCTTGGCCGACATCTCGACCACGGCCTCCGACATCTTGGTGCCCAGGGGCTTGACCGGGATCTCGGCGCCGGTGCGCATGTAGTCGCGGACGAATTTCAGCATCGCGCCCAGCTTGCCGCCCGGGTGGAAATGCGCGAACTCCAGCGCGGTGAAGCCGCGGCCTTCGAGCAGCGCGATCGCGAGGGCATCGCCGATCGCGGCCTGCATCAGGGTCGAGGTGGTCGGCGCCAGATTGTGCGGGCAGGCCTCGCGCGCCTTCGGCAGCTCGATCACGAGGTCGGCGGCTTGTCCCAGCGAGGACGCCGCGTTCGACGTCACCGCGATCATGGGAATGGCGAACCGCGCCGAATAGTTCACGAGGTTCTTCATCTCCGGCTGCTCGCCGGACCAGGACAGCGCCATGATGACGTCGTCGGTGGTGATCATGCCGAGGTCGCCGTGGCCGGCCTCGGCGGCGTGCACGAAGAAGGCGGGCGTGCCGGTCGAGGCCAGCGTCGCGGCGATCTTGCGCCCCATATGGCCGGACTTGCCGAGCCCGGTGACGATGACGCGGCCCTTGGCGTTGCGGATCAGGTCGACTGCCTTCGCGAACGTCGCGCCGAGCGGGCCGCGCAGGGCGGTTGCGAGCGCGTTGATGCCGCCGCTCTCCGTCTCCAGGGTGCGGAGCGCGGATTCGACGCTGTCGGGGATGGGGCCGGATGATGCGGTCATCAGCGGTTTCGAACTCGGCATGTACTGGTCCAGGGAGGAGGGGGCGTTCGCCCGGTCGGCGCGTCATTAGCACGCCGCGGCGGTGGAGGCGACGAGCGCGCCTAAGCCCTCAACCGGTCATTAACCATAATTGTTTTAACTCCATTAACGATGGTTCCCGCCAACCGGCGGAGGTCACCGTGAAAGTATTTGATTTCGTTGGAGTTATTCCATCGTGGGGTCGTCTCCAGGCACCGGCCGGAGCAAACGCGCGCAGTTCCTGCGCGCGGCTTTGCCGTGCCTTGTGCCGGGTCTTGCGCTGACGGTCCTCGGAAGCGTGCCCGCGGCCGGCCAGAGCCTCACGCCCGATCTGTTCAATCCCAACCGCGGCGGCTTCGCCGCGCCCGAGACGCTGCCGACGCGCCGCACGGCGGGCGTGCCGCAGGCGCCGCCGGATGCGTTGCCGGCGCTGCCCGATCCCAATGCCGATCCGCGCAAGGCCCGCGAACGGCCGGCGACCTCGCGCGTCGGTCAGGTCCCGACCTACGGACTGCCCGCCGCCGCCGGCGCGAGCAGCTCCGGCTATGATTCGCTCAACCGCAAGCGACAGCAACCCAAGCTCTATCCGGGCCAGCCGAAGCCGAAGCGCGCAGCCGGTCCCGGCTCGCCGGCGCCGACCACGGTGCCGCCGCCGTCGACGCTCGGCCTGCCCAGAATCGCGCCACCGCCATCCGCATCCGCCAACAAGGCGCCGGTGCCGGCGGCGATGGCGGGCACCGTGCCCGGACAGCCGCTGCGCCGCCGCCTCAGGGCGGATGACGACGCGTTCGGAGCCGTCGGCGACTACGCCGGCAGTTTCCTGATCAAGGGTGGGCTCGAGCTCTCCACCGGCTATGACACCAATCCTGCGCGTCTCAACAAGCCGATCGGCTCGCCGGTCTACGTCGTCGCACCCGATCTGCTTGTGATGTCCGACTGGGAGCGCCACGCGCTGGTCGCTGACCTGCGTGGCTCGTTCTCCGGCTACACCAACAACATGCCGGCGACGATCGACGGCTTTGCCTCGCCTTCGCCGGTCGAGATCAATCGTCCTGACTTCACCGGCCATGTCGACGGCCGCCTCGACGTCGACCGCGATCTCAAGCTGACCTCGCAGCTGCGCCTGCGGCTCGCCACCGACAATCCCGGCAGCCCGAACGTGCAGGCCGGCCTGCAGAAATATCCGGTCTACGCCGCCTATGGCACCACCGTCGGATTCGACCAGACCTTCAATCGCTTCCAGGTCGCCGCCGGCGCCTCCGTCGATCGCACCGCCTACACGGACTCCAAGCTCACCGACGGCTCGACCTTCAGCAACGGCGATCGCGACTTCAACCAGTATGGCGGCATCGGACGCTTCTCCTACGACCTCAAGCCCGGCCTGAAGCCGTTCGTCGAGATTCAGGGCGATACCCGCGTGCACGACCAGGCCGCCGACCGCAACGGCTATTTCCGCGATTCAAACGGCGGTTACGCCAAGGTCGGCTCGTCGTTCGAATTCTCGCGCATCCTCACCGGCGAAATCTCGGTCGGCTATTCCGCCCGCAACTACACCGACCCGCGCCTCAGCCAGCTCGCTGGCTTCCTCACCTCGGGCTCGCTGATCTGGAATGCGAGCGGCCTCACCACGGTGAAATTCTTCACCGACACGCAGATCGCCGAAACCACCATCCCCGGCTCTTCCGGCGTGCTGGTGCGCACCTATTCGGCCGAAGTCGACCACGACTTCCGCCGCTGGCTGACGGCCGTGGGCAAGTTCACCTACGGCACGCTCGACTACCAGGGCCAGAACCGCAACGACAAGACCTACTCGTTCGAGAGCAATTTGATCTACAAGCTCAACCGCAACATCTGGGTCAAGGGCACGCTGCGCCACGACATCCTGGATTCGAACCAGCCGGGATCGAGCTCGCAGGGGACGGTGGTGATGGTCGGGGTGAGGTTGCAGAATTGATTCCGCTGTCATGCTCCACGAAGGCGGGCATCCAGTACGCCGCAGCTTATCCGTATACGTTTAGCTTCTCTGGAATACAGGATCGCCCGCTTTCGCGGGCGATGACAGTCTCGGTTGGGCTGCTAGCTCGCGCCTCACCTACCGCGGCAGATCCGTCTTCCCCATCAGGAACGTATCAATCGACCTTGCGCACAGCCGGCCCTCACGGATCGCCCAGACCACCAGCGACTGGCCCCGGCGCATGTCGCCGGCCGTGAACACGTTCGGACGGGAGGTCTGGTAGTCCAGCGTGTTGGCCTTGACGTTGCCGCGGGGGTCGAGCTCGACCGCGAGCATCTTGAGCAGGCCCTCGTGCACGGGGTGCACGAAGCCCATGGCGAGCAGGACGAGTTCGGCGTCGAGCTCGAACTCGGTGCCGGCAATCGGCTTGAACTTGTCGTCGACGTGGACGCAGTGGAGCTTCTTGACCTGCCCGTTCTCGCCGGTGAACTTCTGGGTCAGCACTGCGTATTCGCGCACGGCGCCTTCGGCCTGGCTGGAGGACGTCCGCATCTTCAGCGGCCAGTTCGGCCAGGTCAGGCCCTTGTTCTCGCGCTCGGGCGGGGCGGGCATGATCTCGAGCTGGGTCACCGAGAGCGCGCCCTGGCGCAGCGAGGTGCCGATGCAGTCTGATCCGGTGTCACCGCCGCCGATGACGACGACGTGCTTGCCGCCGGCCAGAATCTCCTGGACTCCGTTCTGGGGTTCGCTGGAGACGCGGCGGTTCTGCTGCGGCAGGAAGTCCATGGCGTAGTGGATGCCGGCGAGGTCCCGGCCGGGAATCGGCAGGTCGCGCGGGGCTTCCGCGCCGCCGGTCAGCGCGACGGCGTCGTAGTCGTTGAGCATCTCGCGCGGATCGACATTGCCGTCGACGCCGACATGGCTGTTGTAGTGGAAGGTGACGCCTTCGCCTTCCATCTGCTTGACGCGGCGGTCGATGACGCCCTTCTCCATCTTGAAGTCGGGGATGCCGTAACGCAGCAGGCCGCCGGCCTTGGCGTACTTCTCGAACAGGTGCACGTCGTGGCCGGCGCGCGCCAGCTGCTGGGCGCAGGCCATGCCGGCCGGACCCGAGCCGATCACGGCGACCTTCTTGCCGGTCTTGACGGCTGCGACTTCCGGCTTCAGCCAGCCATTGTCCCAGGCGCGGTCGACGATCGCGCATTCGATGGTCTTGATGGTGACGGGGTTGTCGTCGATGTTGAGCGTGCAGGAGGCCTCGCACGGCGCCGGACAGATGCGCCCGGTGAACTCCGGGAAATTGTTGGTCGAGTGCAGATTGCGTGAGGCTTCTTCCCAATTGCCCTGGTAGACGAGGTCGTTCCAGTCGGGGATCTGGTTGTTGACCGGGCAGCCGGGCGTGCCGGGCGCGACCGAGCCGGTGCCGTGGCAATAGGGAATGCCGCAATTCATGCAGCGCGCGGCCTGGTCGCGCGTTTCCTTCTCGGTCAAGGGAACGACGAACTCGTTGTAATGCTTCACGCGTTCGGCGACCGGGGTGTACTTGCGGTCGTGCCGTTCGATTTCCAGAAAACCCGTGATCTTGCCCATTAAACCCGAAGTCCCTGCCGCTTAAGTTCTTTGTTCTCTCACTCCTCATCCTGAGGAGCGGCGCGCTCTTCGCGCCGCGTCTCGAAGGATAGAGGCCCGGATGGTGGTCTCATGGTTCGAGACGGCGCTTTCCGCGCCTCCTCGCCATGAGGGCTTTCTCTTACGCCCCGATCGCGATTTTCGGCTCGGCGTCCGCGTTGGCGGCCATTTCGCGCAGCGCGCGCCGGTATTCGACCGGCATCACCTTGCGGAATTTGGGCAGCCAGTCCTTCCAATTGGCAAGGATGTCGGCGGCGCGCTTGGAGCCGGTGGCTTTCGCATGGCGCGAGATCAGGACGTGCAGCCGCTCGACGTCGGAGGCGAGCAGGTTGTTGAACACGTCGACCCGGCCGTGCGCCTCGAGGTCACCGGAGTGGTGGTAGGTGCCGGCGTTGATCAGCTCCTCCGACAGCACCGGCTCGAGGTCGACCATCGCCATGTTGCACAGCCTGTCGAAATCGCCGGTCTCGTCGAGCACGTAGGCGATGCCGCCGGACATGCCGGCCGCGAAGTTGCGCCCGGTCTTGCCGAGCACGACCACGATGCCGCCGGTCATGTATTCGCAGCAATGATCGCCCGCACCCTCGACGACAGCCACAGCCCCGGAATTGCGCACGGCGAAACGCTCGCCGGCGATGCCGCGGAAGTAGCACTCGCCCTGGATCGCGCCATACATTACGGTGTTGCCGACGATGATGCTTTCTTCCGGCACGATGCTGCTGTTGGCAGGCGGCTTGACGATGATCTTGCCGCCCGAGAGGCCCTTGCCGACATAGTCGTTGCCTTCACCTTCGAGCTCGAAGGTGACGCCGTGGGCGAGCCACGCGCCGAAGGCCTGGCCCGCGGTGCCCTTGAGGCTGACATGGATGGTGTCGTGCGGCAGGCCGGCATGGCCGTAGATCTTGGCGACCGCACCGGACAGCATCGCGCCCGCGGAGCGATTGGTGCTGTTGATATTGGCCTCGATCTTCACCGGCGCGCCGCGGTCCAGCGCAGGCGTCGCCTTCTCGATCAGCGTGCGGTCGAGCACCGCCTCCAGATGATGGTTCTGGCGCTCGGAGTGATAGATCTTCTGGCCCTTCTCCTCCTTCTGCTTGACGAACAGCTTCGAGAAGTCGAGGCCCTTGGCCTTCCAATGCGCGACCAGCCTGGTCTGGTCGAGCAGCTGAACCTGGCCGACCATCTCGTTGAAGGTGCGGAAGCCGAGCGAAGCCATGATCTCGCGGACTTCCTCGGCGACAAAGAAGAAGTAGTTGATCACGTGCTCGGGCTGGCCGGTGAAGCGCTTGCGCAGGACGGGGTCCTGAGTCGCTACGCCGACCGGGCAGGTGTTGAGATGGCACTTGCGCATCATGATGCAACCGGCCGCGATCAGCGGCGCGGTGGCGAAGCCGAACTCGTCGGCGCCCAGCAGTGCGCCGATCACGACGTCACGGCCGGTGCGGAAGCCGCCGTCGACCTGGACCACGATGCGACTGCGCAGCCGCTCGCGCACCAGCGTCTGGTGGGTTTCGGCAAGGCCGATCTCCCAGGGCGAGCCCGCGTGCTTGATCGAGGTCAGGGGCGACGCACCCGTGCCGCCTTCGAAGCCCGCGATGGTGACATGGTCGGCGCGCGCCTTGGCAACGCCCGCGGCCACCGTGCCGACGCCGATCTCTGAGACGAGCTTGACCGAGACGTCGCCCGTCGGGTTGACGTTCTTGAGGTCGTAGATGAGCTGCGCCAGATCCTCGATCGAGTAGATGTCGTGGTGCGGCGGCGGCGAGATCAGGCCGACGCCCGGCGTCGAGTGACGGACCTTGGCGATGGTCGCGTCGACCTTGTGGCCGGGCAACTGGCCGCCTTCGCCGGGCTTGGCACCCTGCGCCATCTTGATCTGCATCATGTCGGAGTTGACGAGATACTCCGTGGTGACGCCGAAGCGGCCCGAGGCGACCTGCTTGATCGCCGAACGCATGGAATCGCCGTTCGGCATCGGCTTGAAGCGGTCGGCTTCCTCGCCGCCTTCGCCGGTGTTCGACTTGCCGCCGATCCGGTTCATGGCGATGGCGAGCGTGGTGTGGGCCTCGCGCGAGATCGAGCCGAAGCTCATCGCGCCGGTGGCGAAGCGCCTGACGATGTCCTTGGCTGGCTCGACCTGGTCGAGCGGGATCGGCTTGCGCTTCTCCTCGTCCGCGTTCTTGATCCGGAACAGGCCGCGCAGCGTCAGAAGCCGCTCCGACTGCTCGTTGAGGATCTTTGCGAAGGCGCGATAGCGCTCCTGCGAATTGCCGCGCGCGGCGTGCTGCAACAGCCCGACCGACTCGGCGGTCCAGGCATGGTCCTCGCCGCGGCTGCGATAGGCGTATTCGCCGCCGACATCGAGCGCGGTCTTGTAGACCTGCGCCTCGCCGAACGCGTCGGCATGACGGCGCACGGCTTCCTCGGCGATCTCGCCAAGGCCGACGCCTTCAACGCGGGTGTGCGTGCCGGCGAAGAACTTTGCGACGAAGTCGGCCTTAAGGCCGACCGCGTCGAAGATCTGCGCGCCGCAATAGGACTGGTAGGTCGAGATGCCCATCTTGGACATCACCTTCAAAAGGCCCTTGCCGATCGACTTGATGTAGCGCTTGACGATCTCGTAATCGTCGAGCGAGCCGGGCAGGCGGTCCTTCATCGCGACGATGGTTTCGAACGCGAGATAGGGATTGATCGCCTCCGCGCCGTAGCCGGCCAGGCAGGCAAAGTGATGCACTTCGCGCGGCTCGCCGGATTCGACGACGAGACCGACCGAGGTACGCAGTCCGACGCGGATCAGATGATGATGCACGGCGGCGCAGGCCAGCAGTGCCGGAATCGGCACCCGGTCGGTGCCGACCATGCGGTCGGACAGGATGATGATGTTGACGCCCTCGCGCACCGCGCTTTCAGCGCGCGCGCAGAGCTCGTCGAGCACCTGGTCCATGCCTGCCGCGCCGAGACCGGCGTGGAAGGTGGTGTCCAGCGTGCGCGACTTGAAGTGCGACTCGGCAACATCCGAGATCGAGCGGATCTTTTCGAGATCCGCGTCGGTCAGGATCGGCTGGCGCGCTTCGAGACGCTTGGTGGTGGCAAGCCCCTGTAGATCGAACAGATTCGGCCGCGGTCCGATGATGGAGACGAGGCTCATCACCAGCTCCTCGCGGATCGGGTCGATCGGCGGGTTGGTGACCTGCGCAAAGTTCTGCTTGAAGTAGGTGAACAGCGGCTTGGCCTTGTCCGACAGCGCCGAGATCGGCGTGTCGTTGCCCATCGAGCCCGCGGCTTCCTCGCCCGTGGCCGCCATCGGCGTCATCAGGATGGCGATGTCTTCCTGGCTGTAGCCGAACGCCTGCTGGCGATCGAGCAGCGACAAATTGGAGCGCACGCCGGTGGTCGGAACCTTCGGCAGCTCTTCCAGCACGATCTGGGTCCGCTCCAGCCACTCCTTGTAGGGATGACTTCTGGCGAGCTCGGCCTTGATCTCGTCGTCCGGGATCAGGCGACCCTGTTCGAGGTCGACCAGCAGCATCTTGCCGGGCTGCAGCCGCCACTTGGTGATGATCTGGTCCTCGGGGATCGTCAGCACGCCCATCTCGGACGCCATCACGATGCGGTCGTCCTTGGTGACAAGATAGCGCGCGGGCCGCAGGCCGTTGCGGTCGAGCGTGGCGCCGATCTGGCGGCCGTCGGTGAAGGCGATCGCGGCGGGACCGTCCCACGGCTCCATCAGCGCGGCATGATATTCGTAGAAGGCGCGGCGCTTCTCATCCATCAGCGGATTGCCGGCCCACGCCTCCGGAATCATCATCATGACGGCGTGCGGCAGCGAGTAGCCGCCCTGCACCAGGAATTCGAGCGCGTTGTCGAAGCAGGCGGTGTCCGACTGTCCTTCGTAGGAGATCGGCCAGAGCCGGTTGATGTCCTTGCCGTAGAGCTCGGAGCTCACGGAGGCCTGGCGCGCGGCCATCCAGTTGGTGTTGCCGCGCAGCGTGTTGATCTCGCCGTTATGCGCGATCATGCGATAGGGATGCGCCAGCGACCACGCCGGGAAGGTGTTGGTCGAGAAGCGCTGATGCACCAGGGCGAGCGCGCTCTCGAAATCCTTCTCGTGCAGATCGGGATAGTACTTGCCGAGCTGGTCGGCGAGGAACATGCCCTTGTAGATCACGGTGCGGCAGGACATCGAGCAGGGGTAATAGCCTGCAAGCCCGCGGTCGCGGCGCTGATAGATCGCCTGCGAGATCGACTTGCGCAGGATGTAGAGCCGGCGCTCGAACTCGTCCTCGGTCTTGGCGGTGCCATTGCGGCCGATGAACACCTGCATGCAGGCCGGCTCGGTCGGCTTCACGGTGACGCCGAGCGAGGAATTGTCGGTCGGCACGTCGCGCCAACCGAGCAGGGTCAGGCCCTCCTCCTTGATCTGGTCGGCGATGATGCTCTTGATGACGTTGCGCCAGGCGGTGTCGCGCGGCATGAACAACGCGCCGATGGCGTATTCACCGGGTGCGGGCAATGCGAAGCCGAGCTCCTTCGCCTTGCGGCTGAAGAAGGCGTGCGGGATCTGCACCAGGATGCCGGCGCCGTCACCGGCGCGCGGGTCGGCGCCGACGGCGCCGCGATGCTCGAGGTTGCAGAGGATGCTCAGCGCGTCCGCGACGATCTCGTGCGACTTCTTGCCCTTGATATTGGCGATGAAGCCGACGCCGCAGGAATCCTTTTCCAGGCTCGGATCGTAGAGGCCAACGGCCGGCGGGCGCGAATTGTGTTCCTGAATCGGATCGGTCGTTTTCGAGGCGACCGTCGCCGACAGCTCTTCTGCCACGATGTTTGCGCTCTCGAATTGCGACCCGTTCATTGTTCCAATCCTCTCCGTGCGGCAAGCTGCCTCACCGCCATCTTCGGCGCACCTTGGGCGTTCCGCGGCACCCGCCTCTGGGTCACCGCTCGTCCGCTGCGAGCCGCATTTTCTTAAATTCAGGCCTAGGCGTTCTTCGTCCCCGAGAACGGCTTTGCCTGTTGCCTTATGGTGCTCGAAAGCACCGACTTTCGTTGCAATCCCTATGCCGGAACCGCAAGCAAAATTGAGACAGTCTTCCTGTCCTAACCGTCACCTTGCCAAATTTTTGTCTATCACACAAGCGCGTGGAAGTCCCGATTCCCGATATGTCAATCAATCGCTTTCCGAAAGTTGCGCGGCCCCGTTTTGAAGCAACGCGCCCCGATTCGGCCCTGTGGGCGCCGAAATCCCAAATGAAGCTTCGGATCAACCCTTCGAAAGGCGCGCCACGCCGCAAGAAGCGAAAGAGCGCGAGGCATTCTGGGGCCTGACAGGAGCGTGTCGACGATGAAGTTTTTCACAGGATGTGTGGCTGCCGCCACGCTGCTGCTCGCCATCAGCGCCGGGCACCGGCAGGTTTTGGCGCAAGTTCCCGCGAAAGGTATCGCAGGAGGGGCGGCGATCGCGGTGTCGGATTTCGACGGACCCTATGCGCCCCCCGAAACCGCCCCGCCACCGCCGCCGCGTTACGGCCAAGGCTACGGTTACGGCTATGAAGAGCGCGGTCCGGCGTTGCTGCCGTCGACCGAGGTCTACGCGGTCTTGCGCGAAAACGGCTTCTCGCCGCTCGGCATCCCGCGCCTGCGCGGCAGCGTCTACACCATCGCGGTGATCGACCGTCGCGGCGATGACGGTCGGCTCGTGATCGATGCCCGCGACGGGCGGATCATCCGTTTCATGCCGGCCGCGGACGCCTACGGCATGGCGCCCGCCTATGACGAGCGCGCGGCCTCGCCTTACGGTCCGCAAAGCGCGCTGCCGCCGCCGACCGTGATCCGCAGCGGCCCGCCGCGGCCGCCGGCCTTGATCCCGCACGTGGCGAGCCGCGCCGTGCCGCTCCCGAGGGCCGCCCCGCCGCGCGGCGAGAGGCCGGTCGCGGCCGCCAAACCGGCGGAGCCGGTGGCGCAGCAGGCTCAGGCGCCGCAGGCGCAGGCACCGCAGCAGACCGCTGCCGCGCAGGCCAAGCCTGCCGAGGCCGCGCCACAAGCCATTGCGCCAACCGTCGGTCAGGCGAAGCCGGCCCCAACGATCCTGCCGACGCAGGAGATGCCGGCCGCACAGGGGCTGGATTAGCGTCGCGAGTTTGATGCGATAGCGCACTCTCGCTGTCGTCCCGCGAACGCAGGGACCCATAACCCCAGGAGAAGTTTGGCGAAGATTCGGAGTCCGGTACTGGCACCTCATCCCCACCGATAGATCACGCGGTATGGGTCCCTGCGTTCGCAGGGACGACATCGGGGAGAGAGTGGGCAAAACAAAAAGCGCCCGAAAATCTCGGGCGCTTTTGCAATACGGCGATCACGGCCTAGCTCCGCGGATATCCCGCCGCCTCCAGGATCAAATTCGCGACCTCCTTCGGATGCGACACCAACGAGAGGTGGCCGGCATCGAGTTCGATCGTGGTGGCGTTCATGCGCTTGGCGAGGAAGCGCTCGAAATCGGGATTGATGGTGTAGTCGTTCTTCGACACCGCGTACCAGCTCGGCTTCGAATGCCACGCCGCCTCCGTGGTGCGGCCGGCGAAGATCGACGCTGCGGTCGGCCATTGCACGGCATAAAGCTCCCTGGCCTGTTCCGGCTTCACGCCATTGGCGAAATATTTCAGGAAGGCGTCTTCCGATAATTTTGTGTAGCCGTCGCGTTCGACGATTCCGGCGCGCAGCGGGCCGGTCGGAAACTGCTTCGACAGCGCGACGAAATCCTCGTTCGCATCGGGCGCGCGTGCGGCGACATAGACGAGCCCGGACACTTTTGGATCAGTGCCGACCTGGCTGATCACGGTGCCGCCCCAGGAATGCGCGACAAGCACCGTCGGTCCATCCTGCTCAGCCAGCGCGCGCTTGGTCGCCTCGACCGAATCCGCAAGCGACGACAGCGGATTCTGTACGGCGGTGACGTGCAGCCCTGCGGCCTGGAGGATCGGGATCACCTCCGACCAACTCGAGCCGTCGGCCCAGGCACCGTGCACCAGCACGACGTTTTTCGCCTTCACTGTCTGCGATGTCTGCGCATGGGCAAGGCTGAGGGGAGCCGCCAACAGGCTCGCGGCGACAAAAAGGCTGCGCCAGAGTGACATGATCTTTCTCCGTCTTGTTTTGGGTTCGATGCCAAAAGGACGGAGCGCGCGGCGGCGGTGTTACGCCTTCTCACCACTCTGTGATGCAACGCAAAATGAAAACGCCCCGGGGCACCGGGGCGTTTTCGCAGCTTGGTGGCTGTCGACGTGATTTACGCGGCGGCTTGCGCGGCCGAGTTCTCGATCACCTGCGCCTTCGGTGCGCTGGTGTTGATCGCGATCTGGCGCGGTTTCTTCGCCTCAGGAATCTCACGGACGAGGTCGACGTGAAGCAGCCCGTTCTCGAGCGAGGCGTCCTTCACCTGCACGAAGTCGGCGAGCTGGAAGGCGCGCTCGAAGGCACGCGCGGCAATGCCGCGGTAGAGCACTTCGGACTTGCTGTTCTCGTTGGCGACTTTCTCGCCCTTGATCGTCAGCGTGTTTTCCTTCGCGACGATGGACAGCTCATCCCTGGCGAAGCCCGAGACCGCAACGGTGATGCGGTACGCGTTCTCGCCGGTGCGCTCGATGTTGTAGGGGGGATAACCGGGGCTGCCGTCCGAGCTGGCCTGGTCGAGCAGGCTGAAGAGGCGGTCGAAGCCGACGGTGGAACGATAGAAGGGGGTGAGATCATAGCTACGCATGGTCAAGTCCTCCATTGAGCGACTGTTGGTAACCCGCCCGCCAATCGGGCCGGGCTTTAGTCTGTGTGCAGCCTGATGTTCCGGATCCGAAACACTGGTAGCGGCCTGCACGAAGATGATATGGGTGGAACGAGACGGCGTTCAAGAGGGCGGGAATCAGCGCCTTTTCGGCGCTCCCGCCCCTTGATTTGCAGCACTTCGCGCCCAAGCACTTCCAATCATGACGCTGGTCTCGATCCCGTCCAATCCCGTCCCCGAAGACGTCGTCAGCGGTACCATCAAGACGCCCGATGGTGCCGAGCTGCGCTTTGCGCGCTGGGCGCCGCCGGCGAACCGCAAGGGCACCGTCTGCGTCTTCACCGGACGCAGCGAGCAGATCGAGAAATATTTCGAGACCGTGCGCGATTTGCGCAACCGCGGCTTTGCAGTGGCGATGATCGACTGGCGCGGGCAGGGCCATTCCTCGCGCCGCCTGCGCGACCCGCGCAAGGGCTATGTGCGCGACTTCTCCGATTTCGAGGTCGACGTGGAGGCGTTCGTGCAGCAGGTCGTGCTGCCGGATTGCCCGCCGCCGTTCTTCGCGCTGGCCCATTCCATGGGCGGCACGGTGATGCTGCGGGTGGCGCATGCGGGCAAGCGCTGGTTCGACCGCATGGTGTTGTCGGCGCCGATGATCGACCTGCCCGGGCGCACCACCTCGCTTCCGGTGCGTGCGCTGCTCAAGACCATGCGCCTGCTCGGGCAGGGGGGGCGTTATGTCCCCGGCGGCAGCGACCGTCTCACCGGGCTCGATCCCTTCATCAACAATCCCGTGACCAGCGATCCGGTGCGCTATGCGCGCAATGCCGCGATCCTGGAGGAGGACCCGACGCTCGGGCTGGCATCACCGACCGTGGCCTGGGCCGATACCGCCTTCCGCGCCATGAACACCTTCAAGGGCAAGAACTACCCCTCGCAGATCCGCCAGCCGATCCTGATGCTGGCGGCCTCCAACGACGCGGTGGTCTCGACCGCGGCGATCGAGGAGTTCGCCTATCATCTGCGCGCCGGCTCCCACCTCGTGATCGCCGGCGCCAAGCACGAGATCCTCCAGGAGCAGGACCGCTACCGCTCCCAGTTCTGGGCCGCCTTCGACGCCTTCGTGCCGGGCACGCCGTTGTTCAAGTGAGGAGAGAGCGCGTCATTGCGCCACAAACTCCGTCATGCCCGGGCTTGTCCCGGGCATCCACGGTCTTCGCGCCGGGTGGCAAGACGTGGATGGCTGGGACAAGCCCGGCCATGATGAAGAACTCTGGTCGCGCTACAGCGTCTTCAAATACTCGATCAGATCGTAGCGCTCGTTATCGTCCTTGAACACGCGGCCGATGACGCCATCGCGCTTCGGTTCGCCTTCCTTGCGCTCGAAGGAATGACCGAGCACGCTGTTGCCCTGGATCGGGTCCTTCTCCGATCCCGCCGAGAACTCCGTTTCGCCCGTCTTGCATTTCTTATCCGCGGTCACCGCAAAGCCGACGGTGACGGGATCATAGTCGCGGCGGCCCATGCAGAATTTGGTCGGGCGCTCGCTCGCCGGCTTCAGCAACCAGTACAGCGAAGGCACCGAACCGTTGTGCAGATAGGGCGCCGTTGCCCAGATGCCGTTCAGCGGACGCGCCCGATAGCGCGGATCAGGCGCCGGATTGAGACAATTCTTGCGCGCGAGATTCCATATTTTCGCCCGTTCCGCCTCCGGGACCTTCTCGTCGTCCATCCATTTACGGGCCACGAGGTCGACCACCGTCATCAGGCCGAGCGCATAGACCATCTCATTGGGTGATTTGCTCGCGGTGGGGATGTCGCATTGCCACCATTTCTGGAGGTCGGCCGTATTCACCTTCAGGAAGCCGGGCACATCGACGATCCTGTTGCTGAGAACAAGAGATTGTTCGGGATCCGTATTGATCTCCTTGAGGGAAATCGTGACCGCGTTCAGCACCTTGCTGTCGCCGTTCGGCTCCCAATGTGTCGAGGACCAGAAAGCCTTGGTGTTGACGGCCGGCAGGTGACATCCGGAGCACATCTCGGTGTAGATCTTGCGGCCGTTCTCGACCTTGGCCTGATCGATCCTCCATGCATCGCCGAGGATCTGCGAGGGCCATTGCGGCGCCAGCAGGCCGCCGAATTTCGGATCGGCAGAGGGATCGGCCGGCTTGAACGGATCGGGGCCTCTCAGCATGTCCTCGATCCAGCCGAGTGTCCTGATGTTCACCGAGGACCGCCACAGCCGGTCCTCCGGATAGGCGTCGGACAGGTTGAGCAGCGCGGTCACGCCGAGCGCTTCGCCGGCGTTGCGGATCAACGGCTGCTCGATCGACGCGTCGTACTGGGCGAATTTGAACCAGGGCACGGTCCAGATCGCGGGGTAGCTGACCGGGGCATCCTGGGCATGCAGGTTCTTCTCGAAGCCCTTGATCCCGCTCAGCGCGAGATCCTGCGAGAAGACCTGGTTGCCGATGCGATTGAGAGCGTCGAGGCGGCCGAACCCTTCCTCCGTGTCCTGCTGCTGCCTGCCGTTCCAGGTCTTCTTGCTTTCAACGGTCTTTTGCTGGGTTTTCGCCCAGTCGATCAGGAACGTGCCGATTGCGCTGAGCTTCTGCTTGAGCGCGGCGCGGTCCGTCTTGCTGGCATCGGGGCCAAGCACGCGATCGGCAAAGCGCTGGAAGCGGAACGGGACATACAGGGTGTAGGCGATCGAAAGGCCGGTCGAGAGCTCCAGCTTCTTCAGATCGGTCATGGCCGGGCCGCCGTCGAAGCGCACGTCCACGCCCTGGTAATGGATCTGGCCGGTGTGGCAGGCCGCGCAGGTCAGCCCGATCTTGTCTTCCTCGCGACGGCCGGTCGCGGGATCGACGACGCCGGTCATCCGCGCGAAGCCGACCGGCAGGCCGTCGACGTTCTCCACCGGCGTCCATCTGGTCGACCAGTCCGCCGCCTGCGTCGTCTCGTAGACATTGGCGTAACCGAAGCGACGCAACGTCGTCGTGTCGGTCTGGATCGATTGCGGGCTCGGGATGAAGCCGAAGCCTTCGAGATAGGCGCTCTCCTTCATCATGCCGGGCTTCGAGAACAGATGAAGGCGTGGCTGCTCCAGCGCCATGAACCATTCATAGGGCACGGGGAAGGTCGCGGTGCCCTGGCTGGCATGATGGAACCAGTGCCGGTCCTTCAGCGACCAGTTCTGCTCGAGCCAGAAGGCGGCCTTCGTCTCCGGGACCGCAGGCAAGGGCGGCGGCAAGAGATTTACGAGAATTCCCTTCTGCGGCAGCACGGCACGGATCTGATTGGGGAATTCGGCCACCGCGACGAGGGCGACAAGACCGAGGCCGATGAGGAGTGCTGCAAGCTTAAGCGTGCCCCGCACGACGCGCTGGCAGGTCGATAGCACCGGTTGCGATACGAGCCGCTGATTGATGCTGTCAGGAAATTGGCGCTCGTTGAACAGCGTGCGCACGTCGGCAACGCTGAGATAGCGATCCTCGCCCGTGCCCTTGCCGATGATCTTCAGGAGGATTGGCCATTCGAACTTCATCAGCAGCGGGTAGTACCAGCGCGCGGCGCTGCCGGCGCGCTTGAGGTTGTCGCGCATGAAGATGTCGATTTCCGAGGCGTTGAGGCCCAGCTCGGAGCCGCCGTTCGGATCGGTGTAAGTCCGGCCGAAACTCGCGAACCGCGCGATCTCCTCTTCATTGACCGTGCCGTCGACGCCGAGGATGCGCGAGCCGGCACCGCGCTTGTCCAGCGGGCCGCCGCGCAGCGCATCGAGCTGCGCGCCCGAAAAGATGCTCTTGAGGATGTGACCGAGACCGTTGGCGATGAGCGCCACGCCGCGGACCTGGAACCGGGCAGACGCCTTTTTCAGCCCGGTTTCGCCGGTCGCGTTCGCGATCGTCTCCGACAGCTTGCCGAGCGGGACAGTACCACCCTCGACAAAGCCCTCGCCGACGAGGCCGCGCAGGAATGGGCAGGGATTGTTCGGCGAGACCTGGATCGAGGGGTCGAGCGGCGGTTTCGAAGCGGGGTCATGCATGGCCCAAAATCCTGAAAACAGCGAATCGTGAAATGAGGCGCCGATCAAGCGCGGAAAGTCCTAACAAACCGACAGCAGACTATACTACTTCAGCGTGTGGCGAAGTGTGGCCGAATTCACTGTCCTGTCAACAAGTGCAGGAGGGTTTGGCCGAAGACTGAGGGAACGGCTGCGGGGGACCGCGGCCTGCCGGTCAGGACTCGGCGACGCGTTTGACGTCGCTCTGAACCAGGGTCAGCTTGCCGAGCGGTACGCCGGCCTTCAGCAGCCCCTCGCGATAGTGGGCAAGGTCCTCGGGCCGCTTCCAGTGGAAGTTGCGCAAGTGACGATCGACATTGAGGGTCGGGTAGTTGCCCATCAGCACGCCCGTCGCCTCGCTCGCCTCGGTGGTCCGACCCAATTGTGCCAGGGCCGCGGCGCGGATCGCCAGCGCCTGCATGTGGTTGGGGTTGATGTAGAGCTGCTCGCGCGCCCATGACAGGGTCGCGTCATATTGGCGCAACAGATAATGACTGAAGGCGTTCAGCGCCGCCCATTGGTAGCGCGGGTCGCTGTTGTCGCGCTGCGCGGCCATCGAGAACAGCTCGATCGCCTCACGGTGCTCGCCGATGACGAAATGGCAGATGCCGAGCACGCCGCGCGCGCCCATGTCGTAGGGATTGAGCGCGACTGCGCGCTTGGCCGCGTCCATCGCCGCCTCGTAATGCCCTTCCATGGCGTGCGCCCAGGACAGGATCGAGAACGCAAAGGACGAGCGAGGGTCGAGCCGGACGCTGGTTTCGGCGAGGTTCATCGCCTCGGCCCACATTTCGCGCGTGCCCTTGACCCAGCCGAATTGGATGCTCTGGATCTGGATCGTGGCGAGATAGGCGTGCGCGATCGACAGTTTGGGATCCACCCTGATGGCCTCCCGGAACAGGTCGACGGCGGCAGTCAGGTCCTCCTTGGTCTGTCGGTAGTAATGCGACAGCCCCTTGAGGAAGCGATCCCAGGCGGTGACGTCCGTCGAGAGCCGCGCGGGCGCCGAGGCTTCGGCACGGACGATCTCGGTGGCGATGGCGGCGGACAAATTGGTCGTGATCTCGTCCTGCATCGCGAAGAAGTCGCCGATGTCGCGGTCGTAACGGCCGGTCCAGAGCTGCTCGCCGGTCTCTGGCGCGATCAGCTCGGCGGTGACGCGGATCTTGGCTCCGGCGCGCCGTACCGAACCCTGGATCAAATAGGTGGCGTCGATCTCGCGCGCGATCAGGCGGGTGCTGGTGTTCCTGCCCTTGAAGGCGAAGGTCGAGTTGCGGCTCAGCACGCGATAGAAGGATTGCAGCGACAGCGCGTGGATCAGATCCTCGGTGAGGCCGTCGGAGAAATACTCGTCCTGGGCATCGCTGAGATTGGCGAACGGCAGCACGCCGACGATCGCGGTGCGGTACTGTTGCGAGAGGGCGGACGCCTCCCGGAGCTCGGGGGCGAGCGCCGGTGCACCCTCCGGTGTCCAGGTCCAGACCCCGACCGCATCCTTGATGTTCTTGAAGCGATGATTGCCGGCATCGACCAGCGGCACGCTGAGATGCTTGCTCGCCTCCTTGTAGGCCTTGGCCGAGATCGCAAAGCCGCCGGGGCTCGCGACCGATTCCAGGCGGACGGCAATGTTGACATCGTCACCGAATACCTCGTCCTCATCGGCGATGACATCGCCCATGTGGATGCCGAGGCGGAACTGCATGGCGCGGTCGGCCGGCAGATGGTGGTTACGCTCCGCCATCAGCGTCTGCATCGCGATCGCGGCCTCGGTGGCGCCGACGATCGAGGCGAACTCCAGCAGGAAGCCATCGCCGGTGTTCTTCACGACGCGGCCGCCGTGATTGAGGATGATCGGGTGGATCGCGCTGCGATGGGCCTTGAAGGCGGCATGGGTGCCGGCCTCGTCGCTGCCCATCATGCGCGAATAGCCGGCGACATCGGCGCAGACGATGGCTGCCAGACGTCTTTCCATATCCCGGAAGCTCCAAGGGATCGATAAGCGATCGTGAAGGGACCTGGGACTGGCCACGGCGTGGCAAGTCGGCTCGAATCCCGCATTTCAAGAACCTCGCCTTTATAAAGCAGATGTGGCCGAGCGGAAGCATGATCCGCATTGCAAATTCGAGGTAAATCCTCCGCAATCCCGGCGGTGGACGGCGGCGGCCGAACCGACTAAGCGGAATTGCGCCAGCCGGAACGGGCGGCAGGGGGCACCTTTGCATGCTGGGCATTCACGAAATCGGGCTCTTCATCCTGTCGGGCGTACTGCTCAACATCACGCCCGGGCCTGATTCCGTCTACGTCATCGGTCGCAGCATGCAGATGGGCTGGCGAGGCGGCGCCGCGGCCGCATTCGGCATCAGTTGCGGCTGTTTTGTCCATGTCGCGGCCGCCGCGATCGGCCTTTCGGCCCTGCTGATGGCCTCGTCGACCGCCTTTTCGATCCTGAAGCTGGTCGGCGCGGCCTATCTCGTGTTCACCGGGCTTCAGATGCTGTGGTCGCGCCCGGTGCTGGCGGCGGCGATCGACGAGCCGGTGCGGAGCTCGCTGCGGCGGGTCTTCCTCCAAGGGGTCTTCACCAACGCGCTCAATCCCAAGGTCGCGCTGTTCTTCCTGGCCTTCCTGCCGCAATTCGTCGCGGCCGATTCACCGCACAAGCCGCTCGCCTTCCTGACGCTCGGCCTGATCTTCATCTCTACAGGGACGCTATGGTGCCTGGTGCTGGCCGCGTTCGCGGCGAAAGCCGCCCACCGGCTGCGCGAATCCGAAGGGGCGATCGCCTGGGTCAACCGCGCGCTCGGCGGCCTCTTCATCTATCTCGGCATCCGCGTCGCGATGCTGGAGACGCGGTAGCTCGTTCGAACGATGATGACCGCGTAGGTGCGTAGGGTGGGTTAGCCGAAGGCGTAACCCACCACTGTTCGTATCCGCGGCGGCAGAAGAGGTGGGTTACGCTTCGCTAACCCACCCTACGATCTGCCTCATGCGAACTCTTTCGCCAGCGCGCTGCCGGCGAGGTAAAGGCCGAGCAGGATCATCGCGATCAGGAACCAGCGGCGGAACGCTTCGGCCGGCATCCGTGCTCGCACCGACTGTCCCACGAACATGCCGGCAAAAGCCATGGCCATGCCCACCGCGCCCGGCACGACATTGGCTGGCGTCAACAGCCCAACGGCGGTGAGGTTGAAGGCGAGCGCCAGTGTCGCTGTCGTGAAGAACACGCCGAGCGCCTGCACCAGCTCGTCCTTCTCCATGCCGATCGCCTGCATGAACGGCATCGAGGGGATCACCTGCACGCCTGTCGAGGCCGAGATCACGCCGGTGACGACACCGACCACGCCGCCCACCCATTTCTCGTTTTGTGGCGCGACGCGGAATTGGAACTTGTTCAGACCGATCACGGCATAGATGACGAGCAGGACGCCGAGCACGATCGTGCCGTAGCGCGCATGCGGCCCGGTCAGCGCGCCGGCATTGAGCCAGCATCCGATCACGGTGCCGATCATCAGCGGCCACAGCCGCTTCAGGATGTCGCGCAGATACGGGCCGACGAAGGTCTGCCAGATGTTGGTGACGATGGCGGGCACGATGACGATGGCGATCGCGCGGCTCGGCGTCATGCTCACCGCGAGCAGGCCCATGGACACGGTCGGCAGGCCGAGCCCGACCACGCCCTTGACGAATCCGGCGATCAGGAAGACGGCGGCGATGACAATGAGAAGCGGGTCGATCATGTCGGCACATTGACCTAAGCGGCGATCAGGCACAATCTGGAGGTTACGCAGACAGCCTTCGTGAACTACGAAGGCTGGGGAGACCTGCCATGCGTTTCGACCTCGTCGACCTCCAGCTCTTCATCGCGGTCGCCGACCAGCGCAGCATCACCCGCGGTGCGGAGCGGTCGCATCTGGCGCTGGCTTCGGCCAGCGCGCGCATCAAGGGGCTCGAGGACGCGCTCGGCGTCGCGCTGCTCAAGCGCGGGCGGCGCGGCGTCGAGCTGACCGCGGCCGGCGAGAGCCTGCTCGACCATGCGCGGCTGGTCATCCACCAGATCGACGCCATGCGCGGCGATCTCGCCGGCTTTGCCTCTGGCGTGCGCGCCAGCGTGCATTTTCTCGCCAACACCTCCGGCCTGTCCGAGCATCTGCCAAAGGCGCTGGCCGGCTTCCTGCGCGAGCACCGCGACGTCGCCATCGACATCGAGGAGCGCGAGAGCACCGACATCGCGGCGGCGATCACTGCAGGTGCCGCCGATCTCGGCTTCGCCGCCGAGCACGCGCTGCCCGACCATATCGAGCGTTTTGTGTTCAGCGAGGATCGTCTGACGCTCGTGACCTCGCGCCGCGGCCCGTTCGCCGGCCGTCGTCAGATCGATTTCCAGGAGGCGGGGGCGTGCGACTTCGTTGGCCTGACCAGCGCCACCGCGCTCCAGATGCATATTTCGAAGCACGCGGCGCGGCTCGGCATGCGCCCGCATTTCCGCGCACGCCTGCGCGATTTCGACGCGATCTGCCAGATGGTCGCCGCCGATGTCGGCGTTGCCCTCGTGCCGGAATCCGCCGCCCGCCGCTGCGCCAAGCTGATGCCGCTCGCCATCGTCCGCCTGCGCGATGCCTTCGCCAACCGCCGCCTCGTGATCTGCGCGCGCAGCTTCAAGGCGCTGCCGCGGCCGACCAAGATGCTGGTGGAGCATTTGCGGGCGGCGGCGGTGTGAGGGGGAGGGTAAGAGAGAGCTACTTCGCCGTCTCCACGCCCGCGTCCTTGATCACCTTGGCCCATTTCGCGGTCTCATCCGCGATGAACTGGCGAAAATGTTCCGGCTCGTCGCCGACCAGCGTCGCACCCTGCTGGCCAAGCTTCTCCTTCACCGCCGGATCCGCCATTGCCTTGGTGGCGAGAGCATGCAGCGCCGTGACGATCTCCTTCGGTGTGCCCTTCGGCGCGACCATGCCGTACCAGTTCTCGATGTGGAGGCCGGCAAAACCCGCTTCCGCGGTGGTCGGGACATCGGGCGCGGTCGGCGCCCGCGCGGCCGAGCCGACCGCGATGGGGTGCAGCACGCCGGCCTTGACCTGCGGCAGCAGCACGGGAAGATCGAGAAAAGTCATCTGTACCTGCTGGCCCAAGAGATCGTTCACGGCCGGAGCTGCGCCCCGATAGGGCACGTGGACGATGTCGATCTTCGCCGTCAGCTTGAACAGTTCACCGGCGAGATGCGGCAGGCTGCCGGGGCCGGAGGAGGCGAAGTTGAGCTTTCCCGGCTGCGCCTTGGCCAGCGCGATCAATTCGCCGATGTCCTTGGCGGGCACGTTGGTGGCGACCACGAGCATCTCCGGCACCGTCGCAACCAGCGTCACCGGTGTGAGGTCGCTCAAGGTGTCGTAGGCGACTTTCTCCATGCTCGGGCTGATTGCGAGCGCGCCGGCTGAGGAGATCGCGATGGTGTAGCCGTCGGGGGCGGCCTTGGAGACCGCATCGGTGCCGAGCACGCCGCCCTGGCCGCCGCGATTGTCGATCAGCACCGGCTGCCCCGATAGCTCCGACATGCGCTGGCCGATCACACGCGCGATGATGTCGTTGGGGCCGCCGGCCGGAAACGGCACGATCAGCTTGATCGGCTTCGTCGGAAAAGTCTGCGCGGACGCCAGCGTCGGCAGCAGCAGCAGTAATCCAAGAAGAAGCCTGCGTGAGATGGTCATGCAAGCCCCCGCTCGCGTTTGTTATTGGTTGAGCAGCTTCAGTGCTTCTTCGTGAACCCTGGCATCCCCGGCCGCGACGATGCGTCCGCCGCCCTGGGCCGGCTTGCCTTCCCAGGTGGTGACGACGCCGCCGGCGCCGGTCACGATCGGGATCAGCGCTGCGATGTCGTAAGGCTTCAGCTCGGTCTCGACGACGAGATCGACGTGGCCGGCCGCCAGCATGCAATAGGAGTAGCAGTCGCCGCCGTAGCGCGACAGACGCGCGCCCTTCTCGATACGGCTGAAAACGGCGCGGTCGCGGTCGTTCATCAGGAGCGGGCTGGTGGTGTAGGTCGTGGCTTCCGAAAGCGAGGCGCAGCGGCGAACCTGGAGCCGGCGCTCGCCGGACGGGCCCTTGTAGTTGGCCGAACCGTTGTCGCCGGAGAAGCGCTCGCCGATGAAGGGCTGGTGCATCATGCCGTACACCGGCGCGCCCTTGTGCAGCAGTGCGATCAGCGTCCCCCAGATCGGAAAGCCGCCGATGAAGGATTTGGTGCCGTCGATGGGGTCGAGCACCCAGACATAGTCGGCCTCCTCGCGCTCGTTGCCGAATTCCTCGCCGACGATGCCGTGCTGAGGGAAGTTGGCCTTGATCAGTCGCCGCATCACCGCCTCCGCGGCGCGGTCGGCCTCCGTGACGGGGTCGAAATCCTTGGTCTTGCTCTTGTCGTCGATCGACAGCGAGGTGCGGAAGAACGGCAGGATGGTTTCGCCGGAGGCGGTGGCGAGCCGTCCGATGAAGGCGGAAAAGTCGATCACCGTCACAGGCCGAATCCTCAAAGCGAAGGTTGGATGGAGCTCCCCTCTTGCCTAGCTCAATTCGCCTCCCGCGTGCAGCGCTGTCTTGATCTTGCACCCTGGTATTTTGGATGCCGAAGACCGCTGCCTCATCCAAGTCATCTGCTGGCCAAATATCGATCACAGAGTTGAAAACTTAGTTCCGAGTATGCCTTGTTCGTATGCAAATGGCTATCAACCCATTGAATTTCCTTATCAAAGAAACTGAATCTGGGTTTCCATAGAAGCAAGTGAGCCATGTGCGTATTGCATGGGAAACGGCTCAAAAGCCCTTGCACTTTGTGCGTCGCGGTCGCATATTGTTGCGGTGCGGTAGCGCTTGGCGTTACCGCTGCCCTCCTTGGGCGTTTCCTCCCTAGACTTGGGCCGCTAGCGTCATTCGCGAGCGGCCCTTTTTTCTTTGCTGCCCTGTCTTCGTTTCGAAGCGCGCAGCGAAAGCGAAGCGAAGGCGCGTTCGCACAGTCACAGACAACACGATCTGACGAAGAGAAGCCGGCGCCTATTCCGCCGCGGCTTGGAACGGGCCGAGATCGCCGAACGGAATCGTGGTCGCCAGCACGTCGGCGAGAACGCCGAAGTCGGACGCCACTTGTGCAAAGCGTGCACTCCGCTCGCGCCGCCGCTCGTCCATATAGATCGCGCGGTTGAGCTCGAGCTGTACCGCGTGCAGGCCGCTCGCGGGATTGCCGTAATGCTCGGTGATGAAGCCGCCGGCATAGGGCTTGTTGCGGCCGATCGAATAGCCGAGCCCGGTCATGGTCTCCTCGACCCGGTCGGGCAGAAGCGGGGTGCAGCTCGTGCCGTAGCGGTCGCCGATCACGACGTCGGGCCGGCGCGGCTCGTCCCTGCTGACGCCGACCGACGGCATCGAATGGCAGTCGACCAGCACCACGGTGCCGAACATCTGGTGCACCTTGTTGATCAGCCGGCGCAGTGCGCGGTGGTAGGGCTTGTACAGCGTCTCGATCCGCCCCAGCGCATCGTCGACCAGGATGCGGTCGCGGTAGATCTCCTGGCCGTCGCCGACCACGCGCGGAATGGTGCCGAGCCCGCCGGCGACCCGCATCGAGCGGGTATTGGCAAAGCTCGGCAGCCGTCCGCTGAACATGCGGGGATCGAGCTCATAGGGCTCGCGATTGACGTCGACATAGGAGCGGGGAAAGTTGACCCGCACGGTCGGAAAGCCGCGCTCGCTCAAGTGGCCGATCAGCTCGTCCATGAAGGAATCTTCGGACCGCCGTAGCGTCGGCAGGTCGATCCTGGACGCCGCGAGGAATTCGTCCGGATAGGTCGAGCCGGAATGGGGCGAGTTGAAGATGACAGGCGCGCGCCATTGCGCGGGCTCAACGATCTCGAAGGCTGGCGACACCTCGCCGTCAAACCGGGTCATCTTCTCAGGCTTCGTCCCTTAGCGGCAGGATCCGGGCCTCGGATCGAATTGATTCGGCCGATCGATGCGGCTCTTATGTGTCGTCATTGTCCGGAATCGCAACCATTCTGCCAAGCGAAAAGATGTGATTGGCGCTGGAACATGTCTTAACCGTGTGGGTAGGGAAGCGGGGACGCGCCGGCGCGGCTCGATTGATTCGAGCGGCATTCCGGTTCACAAGGACCGGCAACGCAGCCCGTTTGGGGTTAAGATTTTCACCCCAAATTTACCCTCTATCGGGCTTAGTAACCTTTGCTGATATCCTCTGGGGAGTCGACTTTCCTGCCATGCCAAAGATCCTCCTCGCCGAAGACGACAACGACATGCGCCGTTTCCTGGTCAAGGCGCTGGAAAACGCCGGTTTTCAGGTCTCGTCCCACGACAACGGCATGGCCGCCTATCAACGGTTGCGGGAAGAGCCGTTCGAGATGCTGCTCACCGACATCGTGATGCCGGAGATGGACGGCATCGAGCTCGCCCGCCGGGCCTCGGAACTCGACCCCGACATCAAGATCATGTTCATCACCGGCTTCGCCGCGGTCGCCCTGAACTCGGATTCGGACGCCCCCAAGAACGCCAAGGTGCTGTCCAAGCCCGTGCATTTGCGCGAATTGGTCAGCGAAGTGAACAAGATGCTGGCGGCCTAAATCGGCCCCGTTCCGTCCTTGCGCAGGGTCCCCTCGTCCGTTATAGGGACCCCACCCGACGTAAGTGGACTATTAGGGCACGTAGCTCAGCGGGAGAGCACTACCTTGACATGGTAGGGGTCACAGGTTCGATCCCTGTCGTGCCCACCATCCTTCGCTCGCGATAGCGAGAGAAGGATGCCGCGCCGAAGCCCAAAGGGCGCAGGCGGGCTGCCGCCGCGAGCTTCGGCTCGGCAAGCCACCAATCTATTTCAGTTCCGTGTTCGCCACCGGCAGGATGGAGGCGACATGCCAGCCGGTCGCATCCTGAACGTAGGTCTGGCTGATCAGAAACGTATTTTGTTGCGAGGGCTTGCCCGAAAGGCCGCGTGTGAAAACGATGGGAACGAGGATCTGCATCACCTCGTTCGAGATCACCGCAACGTGGAATTTCGACATGTCGGGTTCGAGGTGCCAGGTGCCCTCGTAATACGCCTTGAACCGGGTGGCGACCGCATCGCGGCCTCGCGTCTCGATGCCTCTCGCAAACAACAGCGTGCCGGGCGAATTCCAGAGCATCACCTTCACATCGTCCGCATCATGCGCATTCTGCGCAGCGATGAATTTTTCGAAGATGGTTCTTGCCTCCGCGTCATTTGCGGCAGCTTGCGCGCCTCCTGCTGGCCAGAACGCTGCGGCGAGGAGCAGCGCTGCGGTCGCCGCCGCAGCACGACGACGGCATCGCGCAAATGGCCGCGGCCTGATGGAGCCTCGAGACATCTCGGAAGGGGGCATGGTCACCTCTCGTTTTGAATGACGATCGTAATATCATCAATCGCCTCGCCGACCTTTCAGGATTGTGCGATCCGCGGTTACCGCTGCATCACGTCTTCGTTGCCCACGCCTTGGTGGACTGCCGCAGGGATTTAGCCTGCCCTCGCACGGTCGGGGGACCCCCTTGGAACAGGCCGATGCTGCCGCGCATTGATCCGCCATGTCCAAGACCCCCGGAAAAAGGTTTGCCGTCGGCGACCACGTCAGCTGGAATTCCGAGGCCGGCCGGGTGCGCGGCCATATCCTCCGCGTGCACACCGCCGACGTCGATTACAAGGGCTACGTCCATCACGCCACGCCCGACGATCCGCAGTTCGAGATCAGGAGCGACAAGACCGATCACGTCGCCCTGCACAAGGGCCGCGCATTGCGGTCGTTGAAAAGCTGACGGCCCGCGAGCCGAGCGGTCGAGGTGTCACCATGGCTCATCCGTTCTTCACCATCGGCCACGCCACACGTTCGATCGAGGAATTCGTCGAATTGTTGCAGGACAGCGCGGTCACCTTCGTGGTTGACGTTCGGACCGTGCCCCGCTCCCGTACCAACCCGCAGTACAATCGCGAGACCCTGCCGCAATCGCTCGCGGCTGCTTCGATCGGCTACGAGCACATTGCCTCGCTCGGCGGCCTGCGCAGCCGCAAGCGCGAGGTGCCGCGCGAGACCAATGCCTTCTGGCAGAACGTCAGCTTTCACAATTACGCCGACCACGCGATGGGCGCGGCCTTTCACGAAGGGCTCGCACATTTGCGCGCCGTCGGGCAGGTGGAGCGCTGCGCCATCATGTGCGCGGAAACATTGTGGTGGCGATGTCACCGTCGGATCATCACGGACTATCTGCTCGCGGCGGGCGAGACGGTGTTCCACATTCTCGGACCGGGGCAGGTCAAACCGGCTGAAATGAATCCGGCGGCGAGGGGCACGGCTGACGGCCGCCTGGCCTACCCGGCCGAGAGTTAGCCAATCCTCGCCGCGGGGATTATGCTTACGCTCCATCCTGGCTACGATGTGGCCTTCCGACGCGAGCCCGCCCATGAGCATATCCGTCATCGAGCAAGCAAAAATCCAGGCCCAGGTGCTGGTGCCGCTGGTTAGGGCGCTCCAGGCCGAGCTCGGCGAGGCGCGCGCCAACACGCTGGTGCGCAAGGCGCTCGGCGATCTCTATCGCGGCTTCGGCGAGGAATTCTGGAAGGCCAAGAACCAGGGCGAGAGCGAAGCCGATCTTGGCAAGGCCGTATCTTCTGCCTTCAAGACCTACTCCCGTGACGACGCACTCGCCTATGACGTCATCGAGCAGTCGCATGATGCCTTTGCCTTCGACGTCAAGCGCTGCGCCTATGCCGAATTCTACAAGGCGCTCGGCGAACCGGAGCTCGGCTTCCTCCTGATCTGCACGGCCGATTTTGCGACCGCGGAAGGCTTTGGTCCCGACATCAAGCTCACGCGGACGCAGACGATCATGCAAGGCGCGTCCCATTGCGACTTCCGCTACAGGCGCGACGGAGGCGCATCACAGTGAAGGGGCTGACGCGGGCGAGCTGTCTTGCCGCGGCGGCGCTGTCGCTGATCGCCTCGCGCGCCGATGCCGCAATCATCGACTGGCAGGCCGAACTTCAGCGTTGCCGTGAGCTGCGCGCGAGCGTGGCGCCGCTGCTTCAGGCCGGCGAGGGGATATCCGCCGTCGGCCGCTCCAACAGATCCGTCCGTCGCTGCATCTGGATCCAGCGCATGGCGGTGCGGAAGAAAATCCCGGGCGCGGAAGCGTGGTAGCGCTCCGTCATGACGGTGTGGAGGGAGCGACGCCTGCAGCTCCATAACCGTCACCCCCGCGCAACGGAGAAGCCGTTGTCGCTGGAGGTGGCCGCTTCTTCAGCGGCCCTCGAAGGGCGACGGCCCGGCTCCATCCGGGCCGTTCATCCTTCGAGGCTTGCCCTGCTTTGCAGGGCGCGCACCTCAGCGACTGTGTTCTTTGTCAAGCGGGTTGCCATGGTTTTCGATCCCTGAGCATGGCGTTGAGGATGGTGATGAGCTTGCGGGCCACGGCGATGAGGGCGACCATTTTCGGCTTACCGGCGCTGACGAGGTGACGATAGAAGAGCTTGAGCTTCGTGTGGCATCGGATGGCCGACAGGGCGGCCATGTAAAGAGCTGCCCGCAAGGCGGTGCGTCCGCCACCGATCTTACTCCGGCCTTTCCATCGGCCGGACTGACGGACGAAGGGAGCAAGCCCGGCAAGGCTTGCGATCTGGCGGCGATTGAGCGCGCCAAGCTCAGGCACCTCGGCAAGGAAGGTG
>NZ_FMAI01000049.1 GCF_900094605.1 Bradyrhizobium shewense
CAATCCCTTCGATGGGCACACGCTCGGTCCCGTAATCGCCGACATGGAGAAGCTCACCGGGGTGGAGGCTCGCCGTATCCACGTCGACAAAGGATATCGCGGTCACAACCACCCGCATCGGTTCAGGGTCTGGATCTCGGGTCAGGTCCGCCGCGTCACAGCTCCCATCCGTCGCGAGATGAAGCGTCGCGCGGCTGTCGAGCCCGTCATCGGCCACGTCAAGGCCGAGCACCGCATGGACCGCAACTATCTCAAAGGCCGCGTCGGCGACCGCATCAACGCCGTCCTCGCCGCCGCCGGCTACAACTTCGGCCTGCTCCTGCGGTGGCTCGCAGAACTCTTGCGTGCCATTATCCGGGCGTTCACCGAAACTGTCCCTGCCCAAAAGATCGTTTAAATCAGCGCTCTCCCGCCTTCTTCACGGACGACCAGATAGGCGGTACAAGCGCGCCAAGGAGGCGCGCCTGTACACGTCATCACTTCTTCAGAATGAGCTTGCGTGCCTCCTTGGCGGCGTCATCGAGCGCCGCTTGCGCCGAGAGTTTACTGCCCAACACCAGTTGCATTCTGTCCACGATCATCGCCGCGGCCTTCGTGCTGTTCTCGCCGGGAAATGCATACCAAGCCACGAGATTGCTGAGTTGCCGCAGCGGAACGATGTAGTTCGGCTTTTCCCGATAAAGCTTCTGTAGCTGTGGATCCGACAGCGCGGCCGTGTTGATTGGTGTATAGCCGGTCATTGCCGCCATGATCGCCTGCGCCCGCGGGCTTGCGGCGAACTTAATGTATTTCCAGGCCGCTTCCTGCCGAGCGGGGTCCTTGGTTAGCATCATCATTCCGTTGCCGGCGGCCAAGGTCTTGCCGTCGTGAGCCAAGGGGATCGGCGTCATCGTAAGCATGAAATGCTGACCGATTTTCTGTTCGAAATCGGTGAGAAGGCTGCTGGACGTCAAGTAGATACCAATCTTGCCGCCGACAAAGGACTGACGGGCGTTGTCACGCGATAAGTCCATCATACCCGAATCTGCGGCGCGCGCTACGGTTGCCATAGCGGCAAGCCCTTGCCGCTGGTCGAAGGCGATATCGTCCTCGCCCTTGGTCATCATCCTGCCGCCATGCGCAAAAAGCAGTGTTTCAAAGCCCCACGCGCCATTCGCATTATACTCCATGTAGAATCCGCTGACGTTCGGCTCCAGCTTTGAGATCTTCTTTGCCAAATCGAAAATGCCGTCCCAGGTGGTGGGGAGCTTGGCAGGGTCAGCGCCAGCGCGGGCGAGAAGGGCATCGTTGTAGAACAGCACTGGCGTCGTCAGCGAATAAGGGACGGCATAAGCTTTGTCACCGGGCGATCCGATGTTTCGGATGGCGTCGGCAACACCCTGCTGAATCCAATCCGGTTCGGCCGAGATAAAGCGGTCGAGCGGTACGGCAAGCCCACGATCGGCCAGCAACCGAATATAATTGAGGCCCTGGTGCGAGACGTCGGGCGCGTCCTTAATCAATTGGGCGCGCAACGTACTTTGCAATAGTTCGTCGTAGCTCTTCGCCGTTTCGAACTTGATTGTTATCTCGGGGTGCGCTTTCGTGAACTCAGCGGCGATTGCATTGTACATCGCAGAAAAATTGGCCGGCGAATAGCTCACGCGCAGTTCCAGCGCGTAAACCATGCTCGGCCTCGCGATACAAGTCGAAATCAGCGAGAACAAAGCCACCGCAAGCAGACGTCTCATCATTAGTCTCCAATCAAAGGAATTCAGCGAGCAAGCGTCCTCAACCGGCCGCTCGCCGCGCGGGTATGTGTTTCTGCGGCATTTGCGCCGATCACCAGTGAAGCCAAAGAGCAGGCGCCAGGCAGGAGCTTTTCCGATCGCTCGGCTCTCAACGACGCGTTGCCGTTGGCCTCCACATCTCATTACAACGATCAATGCCTTGACCTCTCGAACGCGCTCGCGAAAGACTTCAAGAGGTGGATGGCGACATGCAAATGACATGCATCGAAAAATCATATGAGAAACGCGCAACATGTGAACATGGCGTGCTCTTGGGTTGCGTGATGATCATCGAATTGCGATTGTCGCAACGGCAATTTATCTTCGCGGCCGAGCGCGACCGGCGAAAAATTAACCCAGGATACGTCCGCGCTTAGCAAGGTCTGGTGCATTGGGAGAGCGGCCAAGCCGCGGCTAGCCGGGCTGAGTGCCCGGCTAGAATTGCAGGAGTTCAGCTCGTCTCCGAAACAAGGGTCGCAAATACCCACTGCGCGAGCCGCTCGTTGGGGGGCTGTAAGCCAGGATCGGGCGTCGACCAAACCAATCAACTGCGAGGGGACGCCTTTGGCGTCGCCCTCGCTTACGCTGAGATTAACTTCGTACGCATCATTTGCGTGTCGGCTCGCCAGTTCTCCCGGGGCTCTACGATTTCAGCTTATCCACTCTTGAGCGGCCTACATCTCGTATAACGCGAGCTACTCCGCTAGAAGAATATCGATGTAGACGCCGAGAAATTCAGGGCATGGCCGATTTGGGGCGTGTATGTGATGCTTGTCGGGTGATCGATATATGTCAGCCCCAAGCTCGCGTATATTCCCGGGCCAAGATGCGCAGTATATGTTCCGGAGATTGCTTTCGCGTCCCGATGAACGAGATTTCCTTTAGCCGCCGCAGCATCAACTGCAAATTTGCTCCAAACCGTGTCGGTAGCAACAAGCGAGATTTGATCACTGGGCCGGCTATCAAAGAGTCCCTTCGCGTAAAGCCGGAGCTCATAATACTGAGTAACCTTATTGAGGTCAGGCGGAGCGCCCATAACCGAGAATCCACCATAGATGCCACGCGATGCGGCGTCAGGGACATGGCTCTGCCAGAGTTGCCTGTCCGCAGCGACGTAATAGAGGCTATTCTCGTCCGCTCTCGGTTGGGTTGGATACGCCAAATTCGTGTAGTGGCTGTTATTGAAGCCAACACCCGCCCGCAACCAGGTCTCGGGTAAACCGGGGGCCGCGCTGTTGCGATACCCGCTCTCGTCAAGCAACAGAATGCCCGCGTTCGCCGTACTCCAGTCTAAGCCCGTTGAATTTGCAGTGATATGCGCAAACACCCCGTCTGGACTGGTAGAGCGTTGGAATGATACCTTGTTATACAGCCGGTCATCGAAATGGTAGGTGAGGTTGAGAGTAGGTGTCGGCGCGGGTGCGAAGTTCATCCCTCCTTGATAAAGCACATTCGACGAGGGGCCGAAGACGTTCGCTCCTGGATTCCCTCCGACCACCGTGCCGGCTAACTCGTATGAGTTCATGAGGTAGCCGACTTTGAGCTCGAGCTTCCGATCGAAAAAGGTTTGGTAGTAGGCGATCGTGTTGATTCCCCATCTATCCGGGCCTCCGGGCTGCCATGTCCAAGATTGTTGCTCGGTTCCAACAATGATCTGGCCGTCGGGGATCCCATACCGGCTGAGATCATAGGTCACCATCATGTAATTTAGGGTATAGAATGTCGGATTCTGTCCGCTATATAGTTGGTTGGCGATCGTGCTCTTGGCTGCATTCGGCAGAAGATTGTTAACGTAGGTATTTTGCGTCCAAGCGATGTATCCGATCCCAATCTCTGCCAGCGCGGATCTGATGCCTCCTTTGTCCTGAACCAAAGTATCGGCTGGACCAGGTAAGTTGACCTCCAATCCCTTTATGCGGAGGTTTTCGAACTTTGCGAAATGGTCGGGCTGGGGCGTGATAGCTGCGGCTGGGCGAGCGCCAGGACGCACTGTTCGTTTTTCAGCAGTATCGCTCCCAAGTAGGATCATCTTCTTCTTTTGAACTTTCCTCTTGGCGATCTCGCTCGGAGTGTCGCTTTTCTGATTAGGCATATTGGTCGTTTGTGCCAGCGCCGTGCCGGTCATAAGACTAGCGGCCAGGATACATGCAATTGCTAGCTCCGCTTCTCTAATCGTTCGAAAGCGGAACGAATGTCCTGATGCCGAGCGTGGCGGTCTTGTCTGATCAGTTTGTACATCGTTGTTCATCTTGGCGCGCATAGAATCTCCCAGACGCGGTTAGAGCCGTTGCGCGCTGTGTTTGGCATCGCGACCGCAACTGGAGGATGACAGGCATCGGATAATTCGATGTGATTGCCTGTAAGATGCGATGGCGCTAACTGTTGGGGATGCTATTGCGAGGGGGTGCCCGTGCGACTGCGGAGCGAGATCACTCTACATGCAGGCGGACCGTCCAAGTTATCGTGCGGAGGCAATCTGAGTGTGGTCAAGTGAAGGACACCCGGATTGGAAGGTTGTCCAGGGCGGGTCATGGCCTTGGGATCATTCGACAGTGCATTTGAAGCTTAGTGCGTTATGACCTCGGCCGGAATGATGCACATTTGATCAGGCGTACATATTCTGACGTCTGCTCAGTGCCAGCCGCTTGTGGAGACAATAGAAACGGCTGTCGCGCAATCGGACAAGTTCGGGCTTGGTCCGGTGTCGCGTCCATCTCGTCCTCGAGCCGAGAATGTCGCCCTTCCGTTTCCTACGCGAAGGAGGCCTTTCGGCTGGTTGAATTGGCCCGTGTAAAGCGTCGGGACCACGCTCAAGGAGCAGCCGTTGTCCGCGTGTTGACGATCCCGCGAGAAGAGATCAATCCCAGGGAAGCTCATAGCCGGCCTGGTCGGCTCCCAGCCGATCCTGACGGGGCGACGAACACAATCGTGAGTCCCCTCTTTCTGTGCGCGCGATCTAGGTGGTGTCGCAGAAGCCCTGGCCCATTCCAGCGCCCGTAGCGCGAGCCAGACACACCTTTTTAAGGATCGGTCGACGAGCATCTGCATCGATCGCACGCAGCTGCTGCGGCTCACGCAAGAGTCCGGCGCGACCGGGATCGGGCCTGGATGTGAGCCAAAGCGGGGACTTCTCGCTAGTCGGAATAAAGGAAGTTAGCGCTTCCCCAGCGGTTGCTCCTGAGGTCGGGCTCTGCTCAAAACGAGATCGGTCAGCCAGTCAACAATGACATAACCTGACGCGTCCTGGTACCGGTCTAGAAGGGCGTCGAGCTCCTTGGCGATCGTTGCGGCGCCAGACCTAGCGATCGCCATCTTTAAATGTCCTGATTGACAGTAGCCGCGAAACTGCTCTGCGGTCGTCGTCTGGCGCCATTCGAGCTTGTAGCGCTCCACAGACACCAGATCGTGCCTCGAACAGAGTTCCGCTTCGAAATCAGATTTCCCATAACTGCCCCAGAAATCGGAGTAGTGGTCTCGGCGAAATCCAGGGATGTGGCGCTCTTGAAGGCTGACGAAATCACCGAGAAATGCGCTTTCCTCGTGCCGATGCTTGTTCTGTAGGAGCAGCAATGTTCCGGAAGGCTTCAGCACCCGTGCAGCCTCTTGGTAGAATAGAGGCCGATTGAACCAGTTGGCCGCCGTTGCTGCCGTCACAAGTTCACATGAATGATCTGGGAGCGGGAGCATCTCAGCAAACCCGGCGAGGACGTCGAGGCCACGAAACGTTGCGGATCGCTCCTTCGCAACCGCGGCCATATCGCAGTTTGGCTCAACACAGGTTAGGCGCTCAATGCTCGCAACCGACGCCATTAGCTGTCTGCTGAAAATCCCCGTACCCGCGCCCACGTCTGCGGCTGACCGCAGTGGCGCGAGTGCCGAGTGATAGTCCGTGAGGATATCAAAGACCGCGCGAGGATACCTAGGCCTATACTCGTCGTAGTCCAGAGCGGCGCCGTTATAGAGCTGCCATGTCACCCGTTCATTCATAGCGATCCTCGAGCGGAGAATTAAACAAAGGAGAGCGGCGTTCCATCGCGCGGATGGAAGCCGGGCGGGAGTAGCTTCGAATCCGACTGATTGCGGGATGGATCCTGCACGTTCAGGCCGACGAAGAAAGGGTACCCCGAATGCGGACGAATTCATCAAATCTGCGATCAATCACGCCGTCTATCCTATCAAGCAGTGCTGAAGACGCAGACTATAAATACCAGTAGGTGGAGCGAGAGGGCAGGTGCGCACCCATTCCGGATCGCGCTGTGGTGCCAATAGCGCCGCTCGCGATTGGTAGCGGGCCCTTACGGAGATTCGCGACCGCAACAGCATCCGCGGCGCCTTAAGGAATTAGGATTGCCATTACGGCAGTTGTAGAACCGCAATAATTCGACAATGATGCATCATTGACACGGCTAACGGCTAAGGTGAGGTCGTCCCGTTTGCATCCATGTCTTCAAAAGACAGGAGTTCGCCATGACTCGTGTGCGGTATTCGTTCCGGTGGCGATCGCTCGGTAGATCTCGATTAGCTGCCGTGTGATCGGCCCCGGTTGACCACTCCCTACCACCATGCGGTCGATCGACGTCACCGGAGTGATTTCGGCACCGGTGCCGCAGTAGAACACCTCCTGGGCGAGGATAAGTTCCGTCCGATCGACATCGCGCTCGACGGTATCCACCCCAAGATATTCACGTGCTAACTGAATAACAGTCTGGCGCGTGATCGATTCCAGTATGTCGTTGGTTCCGCTTGGCGTGATCAACTGACCATCGCGAACCATGAAAACGCACATTGCTGGCGCCTCGGCCAGTTTTCCTCTTGAATTAAGAAGAAAAGCGATATCGTATCCATCGAGTTGGGCCTGCATCATAGCCAATCGTGCGTTGTGATAGTTTGCATTGCATTTGATGCGTGCGGGCATGACGTTGTCCGGCATTCGCATCCAAGAACTGATCTGAGCAGAAGCGCCTTCGACGGATTGTCTATTGGCCTCGCGGGGCAAGGCCGTAATCGCAGTCCCTACGGGTCCTTTTGCCCCCAACTCGCCAAGCCCATCAATGAAAGCCATCATCCGAATATGCACCGTCGTGCGAAATGCATTTGCTCGGCAGAGGTGAACGAGTGCCTCGATCAGCTTATCACTGGAGATCGGCAGATCGAACCGCATTGCCTTTTGCGAGAAGGCATATCGCTCGAGGTGCTCTGCAACACGAAAGAGGTACAATTGCTGGACGTTCTCGTTCCAATAGCCGCGTATTCCTTCGAACACACCAATGCCATACTTCGCCACGGGCGAGAATACATGCACCCTGGCGTCATCCCATGGGACAATTCGGCCGTTGAGATACGCAAATCCTGGCGCCAACATCTTTGCCTACACCGATTGTGAGTTACCATGATCCGCGAGTTAAGTCCGACTGAGGAGTAAGGCCGCTAGAATACTCAGTCCACGTCGGAGGTCCTCGTGGGTTGACGGAGCGATCAGCGATGCTCTGATGTTGTGCTCGACGTTGGCGCCAAGTGTCGCAAACACTCGCGGATGTCTCAGGATTACGCCCTTCGTGCGAGCCGCTTGGATGAATGGCTCTGCTGTCCAGGGAGATGGCAAGTCGATCCAGACGTGCAAGGACGATTTGTTCGTGCGCATCACCCCTAGATGCCCAAGCATCTCCTGCGCAATGTCTTGCCGGGCTGCGATTTCCTTGGATATCTGTCCGACAATGTGACTTGCGGCACCACTTTCAATCAGGTGAGTGATAATGGCCGCCGATAACCCTGGTACAAACCAACTCGAGACGCTTGGTATTGGTCGAAGAAGATCGGCAAGGCCGTCGTCCGATGGCGCAATAAGATACGCAGTCCTCAATCCGATGCCCAAGCATTTTGAGACGCTCATCAGGTACCAAGTGAGATCAGGAGCGATCGAAGCGAGCGGAGGGGGCGCGTTGTTGGCTATAAGGCCATGCACGTCATCTTCGATAATGGGAAGCGCGTACTTGCGGGCCACTCGAGCGACCCTCTGTCTGCGCTCAAGCGACATCATTGAAGTCGTCGGATTGTGACCTGTCGGGTTAATGTAAACGGCCGCCAAATTGTGAGCTTTGCATAATGATTCAAGGGAATCGTCACGCATGCCGTCTTCGTCTATGTCAACGGGCAGAACGCTAATCCGCCCCAGCATTGCGAGTTGGCCGATCGCTGCATAAGTCAGCTTTTCCGCGGCAATCGCAGCTCCTTGGGGAGCTAGCCGTGAAAACAGGACCATTAGCGTGTTCTGAGTGCCACCTGTCATCAGTAAGCGGGTAGGATTAGGGGGCGCGCCGAGCCGGTTCCTCAACCAATCGGCAGCAGCCTGTTTGTCACGTGCACTCCCGTGGAAGCGATGGCGCTGTATTGTGCTGGCAAGGTCCGGTGCGCGCGCCGCCGCAGTGAGGCTTCTTTCGACATGTTCGCGGAAAGCTGGCACGTGAGGAGCCCATGTCCGCGTCATATCAATCGGTGCCGTTTCACCACCAGACATTTTCAATTCTCCTCGGGCGACCGATGCCGCATTACATCAAAGCTGTGGCTGTTGGCCGGTTCTCCGCCGGCAAGGCATGGAAGCGAGTTCGGGGAATGCGACTTCTTACTATGCGGTTGATTGTGGAATCGAAATGCCGCGTTCTCTGGTCAGCTGCAGTTGCTCCTGTGACCAGCAGCTGGCCTGTAAGACTACCAGAGTTCTCGGACGTAACTGGGATTTCTTCGATGACCCCGACCAGAGCCTCGGGCAGCGACGAACCTCATCAGCAAAAGCATGGGGACTCTCCTGGCCAGTAGGAGCCGCTCCATAGAAGACGTTCTGCCGCTCAGAATGGGCTACCATCGCGAGCCGTGAAAGAACGAGATCGGAGATCAAGGGTACACCTCCCGGCGATTGAAACTCAGCACAATCTAAGCTCCTCAGGATCCGATTGTGTGAAGAACAATTTCCGCTGCATTCCGCCCTTAGTAGCGGCCGGCGTATAGGATATCTAAATGGCATCTTTCAATAAACGTATCAGTCGGCGACAGTTGGTGAAGTAGAGAGCGCAATTGTTCGTCGAATTCATCTCTTCTCTGCGTTAGTACACCTGGACAGGCCTTTGATGTGGAATACATATATTGGACGAGTTTCTCGGAAGTCCACGATACCATGTAAGGGATGTGGCTTCCTGTGATGTTCGAAAACGTCGATTGGCGCAGAACAGCTTCGTGGTCCACACGCAATTCACGGCGCTGATCGCCACGTCCGGCAGGAAAATAGCCTCCCCACCAGGCGTGCACGAATTCCCAGATCCTGTTCCACCAATCACTCGGTGTGGTTTCGTCGCGAACTCTGGTGATGATCGCTACCTTGCCGGACGAAAGTAGGCGACGATCAAGCGTCTCCAGAACGAGCGAGCGGTCCATCCAGTGAAAGGCACTCGCGATCGTGGCCCCTTGGTAGCCGGTCAAGCCCGAATCCATCTCCTCGGCGGTGCTTTCAATCGCCGAAATGTTGAGGAGGCCGCGTTCAGATGAAAGTCGGTCGGCCTCGCCCAGCATGGCGCGATTTGGATCGACGCAGTCCACATGTTTCACGCTGGGAGCAAGTCCAAGTCCGATTTGTCCGGTACCACATCCAAGATCAAGTACCCGACTGTCAGGTGTTAGAAAAAGATGCTCGCTAAGCGACCTGAAGAGTTCGTGCGGGTACTCAGGTTGATAGCGAGCATAGTAAAACGCTGCTCCCTCAAAGATGCTCCTTGCTAACATCCAGCTCTCCTTTCGGCTGCTTAAGCGCCCAAAACCGGCATCTGACGTCTCTCGGCCAGCTAAGTCTGGGATGAACTTGCGAAGATCTAGAGCTCCGTACCGATACGACCCGAGCCATGGTTAGCTTAGCCCTCGCAATCCCAGAGCCGATGAAGCGATGACCACGAATATTGAGATTGCGACGTACATGGTCATATTCGGCGCTGGGACGTGAATCGGCGCAACGTGTAGTGCTGCGAGCAGGACGAAAGTGCTGAGGGTGAAGTGTACGAAAAACTCATCTGAAACCAACGGTCGAGCAAGGAAAATGATCGCCATCAGAGGAATGTCGTATGATAGTGGGAGCCCTAGAAAACGGCCATCGCGTAAGCGACCGAAGTTGGCGAAGTAGCTGAGCCTAATTGCTCCCGCTGCGAGCAGGGTGGTCGCGGTGACTAGGGCAAAAACCGAGGCTCCGCTGAGTTGGATTAGGATTGCCGCTGGCAACACGGCTCCGTAGATGATGTCAGCAAACCCGTCGAGGCTCTTTCCCATGTTAGCAACATCTGGGTGGCGATGTTTCGTGTGAGCTGCCACTATTCCGTCGAGGTGGTCGGACAGGACAGCCCAAAGTGCTGTCGCTATCGACAGCTCAAGGCGATTGGACAGGGCAAGAAAAAGACTGACGGACGAAAAAAGAAGGCCGCCAGTTGTTATGGCGTTCGCCGGATCCCAGAGATATTTGAGCATCGAAATGTTACCTTTTGCGAGGCATGCCTCGACCTTGCACTCCACTGAAAAGCCGCTCTGCGATTTCCAGATCTTCAGTGGTGTCGATTTCGTACCATCTGACATGGTCGCACCGCGTAGTGGCGAGCTGCAGGCCGCGCAATTCAACAAGGTACGAAAGAAGCTCCTCAATGTAGGCCTGGGTCGCTCCGGACCCTATGATCTGGTCTAGCGCTGGAACAATCGCCGCCTTGAGGGTCGGAGCTGAAAGTCGCAATAGGTTCATCGTTTTGAAAAGCCGTGGGCCGTTCGCTGCCAGGTTTGCTACGGTTTGCCTCATACGGAACTCAGAGATGAGGCCGCTATCCGTCAGTAGGACTGCCGAGCCTTCCATCAATTCGTCGAAGGGAACGATTGCTGCCACGTCGGTCACCCTGCTGTGCAGCAGATGTCGCAGTGCGTCCTCTTCGAAGAACACATCGCCCTCGAGGAGAAAGCAATCTCCGGAAAGCAGCGCGTCACGCGCGAGCCACAGCGAATAGGCGCTCCCGGTATGGTCGAAAGCCGATGATTCCACATAGTTGATCACGAGTGTGCCAAAGCGATGCCCGCACGCGTATTGAATGGCGTGCTTGCGGTAACCGACCACGAGCGTCACTTCTTCGACGCCGACGGCTTCCAGATTTCGGAGGGCGTTGTACAGAATCGGGGTACCGTTGACTTCGACCAAGGGCTTCGGTCGGAGGTCTGTCAGCGGTCGAAGGCGAGAGCCGACGCCGGCGGCGAGAATGATTGCTTTCTTGATAGTCATTTGATCGCAGCAGCCGCCGAGGTATAGCTGGTTCGTCCAAAGCGTCAGTCTATTCGCCGCGCATCTGGCAGTAGTTAGAGCAACAAGTGTAGCCATTGTTGGCCTAAGCCGCCTGACTTGGACCGTGAATGACCCTAATGCGGCGGTTTGTTAGGATGGAGGTACCGCGCTTCAGCCTCGGCGAGTTCGTCGTAGCTGAACAGTTCAAAAAGATCTTCGAGGGGGGTGATATCGGGCTCGATGGTCGCAACGCTCTGTTCAGCGAAGATGCGGCCGCAGACCCGACGCATTGCGGCGGCTGCCGCTCGCATGGAGTGATTGGCCCAAATGACCGTCGAGATGTCGACGCGACGATACTCGCAGGTTGGTGTCCGATAGTATTTCGTTGGAACGATCACGACCGGCAACCTGTTCTGCCAAGCATCTGCGAACGAAAGGATTTCGTCTGCGGAGCTACTTCGCGAGTGAATTAGGATCGCATCGGCTCCGGCTTCCCGGTATGCGTGAGCCCGTGCGATTGCTTCGTGCATTCCGTGTCCGGCGATTAATGCTTCGATCCGGGCCACAAGGACGAGCTCGTTCGCAACCGTGTCCTTCACGGCGCGCAAGCGTCCACAGAATTCGTCAACGTCGGCGAGGGGGTGACGGTTGCCAACAAACGAGTTTAGCTTCGGAAAGCAGCTGTCTTCCAGCGCAATACCCGCAACGCCGCGCTCGCACAGTTTACGAGCCAGCAGGCGAGCATTGTTGAAGTTCCCGAAACCGCCGTCGCCATCGACCAGCACGGGCAGTTGACTCGAATCTACGATACGTTCAACCGCGTCAACAAGATGGCTCCACGACGCTTCGTTGGCGTCACGATAACCCAGAGAGCAGGCAATCGATAGACCGGACGCCCAAAGTCCCTTGAAGCCTGCGCGCTGGGCGATCGCAGCCGAGAGGCCATCATGTGCTTCCATCAGGAAGGAGAGTTCGGTGCTGGAGCAGACCTCTCTGCGCAGCGCATCAGCACGGGAAAAATTAACTTCTTGTCCACTGCCGAGGAGGGAATTTGCGTGATCTTGCATGCAGACTCCGGGTGCGCGATCGGTCTGTGTTCATTGCTCGCCAAGTGACATGTTTCTAACAACTCGATCAATTGCTAGAACTGATAGGTGACACGGGAAGAAAAAGCGCTGCATTTCGTTATGGATGCGAGTCGGCAGTTAAGGCGGATTACTCCGCTTAAGGTCTAACCCCGTATTGGGGTACGGCATGGACGCCAGTGTCCAACACCATCCGGCACTGCCCCCTTTGCGTCATGAAGAACCGCCCCACCACCCTCGGGTTCATGATGTCGATTGAAGGTTGGCTCCGCCGCCGACGGGACGGAGGGAGGCGGAGCGACCGGAGAGCCGCCAGCGGCGGGCGGCTTGACGAGGCCGCTCTTTCGCTTGGCGCGCAGCCGGTGGCTATGGCCGCATATGGTCAGCACGTGGCTGTGGTGCAGTAGCCGGTCGAGGATCGCGGTGGCGACCACCGGATCGGCGAACACGGTGCCCCTTTCGGCAAGGCTGCGGCTCGACGTGATCAGCATGGCGCCGGTTTAGTAGCGGCGGCTGACCAGTTGGAAAAACAGGTGCGCCGCGTCGGGCTCCAGCGACAGGTAGCCGCGTTCGTCGACGATCAGCAGCTTTGGCTTCCCCAGCGCGAGCAGTTTCTCGTCCAGGCGCCGCTCGCCGTGGCCTTGGCGAGGCCGGCGACCAGTGTCGTCGCCGTGGTGAACTTGCGCGTGTAACCGGCGAGGATCGCCTCTCGCCCTAGCTCGCGCTCCCTGTCGGCGAGGTGCGCCTCGAATGCCTCCCAGCTCGCGATGGAATGCCCCGCGATCGCGTTCTTCTTCACGTAGCCCACGCCATTCTCCGTCTTGCCCTTCGTGCGGACCCGATACGGCGCGCAGGCGCGAGGACGGAGAGCCCCAATGCTTCGCGAACGCGATGAGCTTGTCGTTAAACGGGACCGTCCGACTCACCGCGTCGTGGCGCGCCACGAGCGCGCGTGTGTTGTCCATCAGCACTTCCTCCGGCACGCCGGCCGAAGGCCTTGAATTGCTTTCGAGCCGGCGAACCAGTGCTCTTGCTTTCTTGGCTCGGAACGCACGGCACATGCAGCCGTCGCGAGTGTCCAAGCGATTGCCCCGAACACAAATGCCTTGACTTTCGCCCCTCCGATCTCGACCACGCGGTCCCCGAAGTCGATCTGTAGCTGCCGGCCCGGCGGCGTCTCAAACCGCGTCGTCGCCAGCGCTCGCCTTCAGCGCCTGGCGATAGGACTGCACGGCGTGCTGCAGCATCCGCCGGCTGACGCCTCCTTGGATAGCCGAGGAGAGAGCGAATTAATGAGGAGCGAATCATGGAAGGCTCTCGTGGATTGATCCACGGGGGCAGGTGATGAAGACGTCGGATGACGAGGCGCAGATGTTGCACCTGAGGGCGTGCGGGTGGGGTGTGAAGCGGATTGCGCGGCACGGTGAAGGACTACGTGGCGGCGGGCGGGCTGAAGCCGTTCAAGTCGCCTGAGCGGCCGAAGCGTCTGGACGGCCTTGAGGGTTGGCTGCGCGAGAGGCCGGTCGCGCCTTTCTTTGCCAACAGGTCCTGGCGCACGACATCGGCATTGCCGCGGTGCCGAATGAGCAATTCCTCATGACGCCGAGGGGAAGCGCGCACGACACGCGAGCGGCGGGCTGGGCAAGCCTGCATTCGGAAGAGGTCCTTTTAGGCGAATGTCCGGCTCACCCCTTTCCGGCTCCCCCCTTCAAGGGTATCTGTTTTGCCAAATCTGGCGTTGCGGCGCTCATAGGCTGGTGCGAATCTCCAGTTCAATCTCACGCGTGACCTCGATGATGCTCTCTGGATGGCCGCCATTCTCGAACAGCGCATATTTCAGTGCTTGGGCGCGGTTGACAAACAGACCGCCAAAGGAGCCCCCTTGTTCCAGGGCGACCCAGTAACCGGCCCGATTCCTGCCAACAAGAACGATCCGTGTGGCGGAGCCACGCGAAGTCTTCATGTCCCCTCGTGGAACGACGGCTGAGGCTCGTGTGACGAAGGCCATCGCGGAGGCATGCCAACTCGCGTCACGAACAGTCGCTGAACGTCAGGCGACTTTCTAGGATGGAGTGACATCGTTTTCGCCAGGGTTATGGCGCTGGGCGCGTGCCGCGCACCGAGCTCGCAATGAGTAGGCCGAATGCGAGCGGCCGTCTCCTACCGGTTCTGGCAGAATGCGAGATTTCGCGAGAATGCCCCGCCCGAGCGGGCTAGCGATCAAAACTCGCAATAAAGGCGGCGCTCTCCGTAATGTCCGAAGAACTCTTACCTTGAACTCTGTAGGGCCGAGCGCCGTCCGGACAAGTTCAGCGGCCTGTGAGATGGCAACCGACGGAGACCAATGTCGACGATCGGACCGGTGTTGTCATCATGCTGCGGCTTCATGCTTTTGGCCAAATGCCTTAAGCCGCTTCATGAGCTCCATCAAAACGTCAGGCCTTTTACCCTCGGCCCACGTCACGGCAAGCAGCTCTCCGATCAATGCCGGATTTTTGCCAAGACCTCCGGCAGACGGATCGATGGCCCGCCGAGCCTCATTGTTGATCCTATCCCAATCCGCAGCGTCAAAACACAGCCTAACCGAATCTTCGATGTTGTTGGGCCAAATCGCACAGCAGTCATCCCACACGATCTCCGGCGGGAAGGCGCCACACCCTAGCTGGAGAGCTATCAGCAACGCCTTATTGTCGACCTCCTGGCGGCGCCGACGGTCGGGATGCGTTTCATCGCCATCGGCATCGAATATGACAAATGAGGGAATCTCCAGCTCCTGAGCGATCGTCAGCAACTGAAGGATGTTCGACTTTCCTTCAGCCGGTAGAATATGCAGCCCGGCTCTTCGCATTGCGTTCCACTGGCCATTCAGATGAAGGGCCGCTGAGAGATAGGCGCGGTCGGCAATGCCTTCGACAAGCACCAAGCGTTGGCTAAAGTACAATTCAGACGGCTCGGGCCTGAGCGCGGCAAGCAGCTTGGCCCTTGCAACTGGGTTCTTATCCGGCTTCCTACCTGTCGCTTTAGCCATGCGCAGGGCGAATCTGTCGAAGTCAGTAGATTTTATGTTGGACTTGCCCGATTTCCCCTCCCGACGGACAAGCCGGATCTCCTCGAACTCCTCGCCCGATACAAAATAGGGGCTGTGAGTCGTAAGCATAACCTGATTGCCAAGAGTGGTCAGCTCTCTCAGCACAGTCGATAGGTGCTTTGCTTGCGGCGGGTGCTGGTAGAGCTCGGGTTCCTCGCACCCCAGAATAAGGGTTGGTTTTTCGTTGCCGTCCTCCGCTGTTGATGCGCTTTCGACGGAAGCCAGCTCTTGCAGAATTGCTAAGAGGAACGACCGCTGCAAGCCGTGACCGAAGCGTAAGATGCTTCCTTTGAACAGGCCTTCCTTAGCTTTGATGATTGCCCTGGGCTCCCCGATCGAAACAGACTTCTCACTGCCCTGCAGCCACTCAACCGTGAGACTCGCATCTGGATGCGCGAAGACGGCAAGCCGTTTGGCCAAGCTGTCTGAGATTTCCTGAAGCGTGCCCTGCTGCGCCTCGAGTAGGGCGTCGTACTCGGCGCGGGCGCGCGTGCGCAGAGCTTCCAATGCATCGTCAAAGTTGACCTTCTGACGCACCGTTCGTTGAAGCAGTTTGCCCAACGCGGTGCTTCCGGCTTCTTCGGCTTCTACAGACGCGTCCTTGACGGCCGGCAGATAAATCCACTGCACGAAGGACTCAAGCTTTCCCTTGATCTTGCCGACCCCGTAGAAATGATCGCTACTGCGCTGAATTTCGCAAATTTCTGGGCGGGCCTCCTCGTAAGATCGAAGAGCATCGATCATGGCGGCCTTGGTGGGCTTTTTCCCGATGTCGGGAAAATCAGCCAATACTTTCGTTATCTCGAAGAAGCGGGCGCGAAGAGGCTCGACCGTCGCTTTGTTCTTATCGTCCTCAAAAAACGGAGCGAATTGCTTGAAAACAAGCCGTTCTCCCCACTGAATGACAGGAGCCTTAGCTGTTTGAGGATCGAAAACCGCAACTGAGGTGATCACCAGCTCGCCATGGCGCACGTAGTGCGTTAGCGCCCCTTTAGCTGCCTCGCTGAGCTGATCGAATGTGACAGTGATCTGAACGGGAATATCCGTGTTCCCGCCGTGGAAATCTTCTGCCGTGAGCGTTGCTACGTCCGTTGCACTGCTCGCCTCTTGGAAGAATACGTTCAGCGCAGACAGGATCGTCGATTTCCCTGCGCCGTTGGGGCCAACCAAACAGGTGCATGAGCCGAATGAAACCGTCTCATCTTCAAAGCCTCGGAAATTTTGTACGCGAACCGCTCGAATTCTCACGTCGCACTCCGGAGTGGTAATTGGTCATCACTGAACGGTCCAAATCGTGCGGACTCGTGAATGTCATTTCGATACTCGATGTTCAAAGCTGGAATGCTGCTCATGAGGACGATGCTCGCAGTGAATCTGCGGGTATTGGATCATTCGTGCAGTTTGGCCCGTGATTATGGAAGGAAGCTCCTTGAGGGGCGCGACTACGATCCTGATGATAGGCGTTCGGCACAGCCGAACAACGGTCCGCGAGGCCGTTAGCTCAACAGGCGGTGGATTGAGCGAGCGCATGGCTCGCAGCGCTGCTCGCTGCCTCTAGAGCTCAAGCGCCTTTGGCGCAATTGCCGCGCTGCTTCCAATCAGATCCGCGCTATCGGCACTTCAGGGAAACAGGGGCTTACCCAAGGATCGGATTGCATACGTTTCGTTGGACCGGCGCGTTTGCAAAACGCGAACCGGGTGCGCGGCGTGCAGCGGCACACCACGCTTGAGAGCTATCGGAGCCGAGACCCACGATGGCAGACGACCCTCGACATCGACGCGTTGGCTGTCGCTGACCCACCTCTAAAGGACGATCGCGTGCATCCAGCGCACGGCCGCAAGGCCGCCGCCAGGCTCGCCGTGCGAGCACCGCAACCAATCTCGTTGGAGTTGCCCGTCAGCTAGCCCTCGAATACACCTATACGTCCGGTCAGCTTTGTCTTGAATAGGTTCGAAGGACGTTTGGCCTAACCCAATAAGCTTAGGTGATGCTCATCTCTCATCACCGCGTCGGTCAGCTTAGCTCATCGTTGAGGGCGCACTGAGGAGGAAACATAGGCAGCTGAGACGAGCTTGTAGCAACAGCATGCTTTCTCTTCGAGCAATTTGTGTTCATCGATCTGCAAGACACCCCGCATCTTGCGAATCAGCCCTTGCTCCTCGAAGCGGATCAAGGTTTCGGTCACCCCGGCACGGCGCAGCCCCAGCACCGAGGAAAGGTAATCGTGGGTGACTGGCAGCACGCGGGCATCAACAGCTTCACTAGCAAGGCAAATCCAGCTCGCGAGGCGCTGTTCACGATGGTGCCGAACCCCGCACAATCCTGTCTGGACGCACTGAAATGTCAGGGCTTGCACGTACTCAAACAGATGGTCTCTGATCTCGGGATGCACCTTCATGATCCGACGAAGATCCTCGACGCGAATTCTGTACGCGTTTCCGGGGAAGACGACGACAGATTGGTTGCTTGAAAGATGTGCTCCCCACACGAAAGAAGTGCCGACGACGCCCCGATAGCCTATGACTGCCGTTTCAAGCATACTGCCCGCGGCAACAACTCTTAGCGAGACGAGGCCGCTCTCTACAAAGTAGACGTGCTCGACCGGCCTTTTTGGCTCTTGCAGAACCATCCGTTCTTTCAAGACGACCGGTTTGAGGCACTCCCCTATTGCCGCAAGCTGCTGGATAGAAAGACGCGCCAGGATTGTGTTCTTCACAAAGGGCCGTTTCGCAAGACGCACCGGAAGAGAACGCAGAGGCTCCGGTCGTGTGCCAGGCAGCTGCTTGAGAGCTCTATCTTGAGAGCAGTCAAGCGCTTCGGGGACGGCGGGCACGCGATCGGTCATGGTCCCTCTCCTGATAGAGGCTGCTAGCCTGCGCCTGACCGTGACGAGAACGTGATTGCGACTATAGCAAACGTCTTCATCTTGATTGATGCAACGAATAACTCATCGGCGCCCAAATCCCGCGTTCGCAGGCCAGTCTTTGAGGAATTTCGACCAAGCGATTGGACGCGTTCGCACCGGCTCGGACTCAACGCGCCACATTCTTGCTTTTGCACCCTGTCGCTAACGATACGATGATCGCGTCCACGACTTTGCCGTATGACCGGGCGCTACGTGCGTCTTTTCTCGCTATCCTGGTTGAGATCCCAAGAAGCCAACTGAGAGTGGAACGATCAGGTCGACAGCTCGATAGCGGGCGCGAGACGATCGCCCGCATCTGTTCAATCAATCGTCTGGGGGAAACTCAACCGGAACAGCAAATCCAACCTTTACGCGATTCAATATGACAATGCTCTTAAAGCCCTTGATGTCGCGATTCTCGTAGAAGAAGCGCCGCGTGAACTGCTCGTATTCCTCCATGGACCGCGCGGTAATGTACAGGACGAAGTCGGCATCGCCCGTGACGTAAAAGCCGTTGACGACGTCGATTGATGATTTGATGGCTTTTTTAAACCTATCGATAATATCGGCGCTTTCTTTCTCCAAGGTCACCAGTGCAAGCACTTGAATAGGTCGTCCGACCGCCCTCGGCGACAAAACCGACACGTCGGCCTCGATGATGCCCTCCGAGCGGAGTCTCTTCAACCGTCGTTGGCAGGCGGTAGGAGAGATCCCAGCCATCTCGCCAATCAAATTTGAAGTCAGACGGTTATTCTTTTGCACGATCTCGAGAATGCGGGCATCTATCCGGTCGTACTGCATAACCACCTCCGGCCTGAGATGAATTTCGCCGCGAGATGATCAATCCGCGCAGGAAATCCTCGACTTTGAAAGTACGAGGAAATCTTCCGTGACAAACGCCCAACTTGGATGGGTATTGATCAAAGTAGGAGGGCCTTACCGTCGGCATTCTGCGGCGCGGCAGGGAGCAAGCCACAAAGCCGGCCTTTCGGATAAGATCCGGGCCTTCGTTTTTCGGCAAAGATGTGAACCAAAGCGAAACCGAAACGCAATCGAGCCGTGCCGCGTCATAAATTCGTGCGGAAACGGCATCTTGATTGAGGTTAGACAGCTGCTCGCCCGCTCACGAGCGCCCGCCAACGCGCCGTTTTGCCTCTTGAGAGGACACAAACTTTGGCTCGACTTCGTCCTCCAGCTCGATAACAGCCGCAAGAGCTTCCCTAGCGGCGTTCCTGTTAGCCCTTGACGCAGGCTCGCTAGCTGGAGATTGCCGCTGGTCAGCTTTTTCACCTTTAGTGTCTCCATTTGCAAAGATCGAAACGGTGCTGGCAGTGCATATTGTTCTCTGCCCTGCGACCCGCAGCCCATTTTTCGTTGCTCGCCCCGGGGCTGGGCTCAACGATGACCTGCTTCGCCGCGAGAACATGCCCGACAAGCTGTTGATTTGCTTTCCGGTGATGAGGACTTCCAGCGCGTGGTCGAGGTGCCGAGCTCGCGCGCGGTCTTACGCAGGGAACATGCCGGATGCCTCGGGGCGGTGCAGCGTCCTTGCCGGGGCCGGGATCCATCATCACGCACATGTAAGCGCACTGAGTCGGAGAGAAATGGCCAAGTCGGCCGAGCCGGGTAGATCCAGAAGCAGCAGAAGTGGTCCGCGCGCGTGGACCGGCAAGCGCCCGACCGTCATCATCGACGTGGGCGTAATCGTAAGAGGCCAAGATTAGAGGCACCCGCGAGTAGACGAACATGTCTAACATCGCGCAGGAGCTGCCGCAGGGGGGCTGGCCCGTACTTTCGGGCGGAAGCAGTAACCATCGAACTTACGGAAGCTGAGGCTGATTCTCTACCGACCTTTAGCGGTCAATGGCAGGAGTGCGTTCGTCGGAGCGCGCCTAAGCTCCGGCGGCATCAAATGAGGGGGTCCGGCAGGAACCAATGGCGTCCGTGAAGAGCGCTGTGGCCGGACCGCGCAGATCGACGATGATATGGTCCTCTTCCGAACGCCATTCCAGAAGGACGCCTCCATTCTCAAGGGGCGAGAGATCTCGCGCATACTCGCTCATAGACTGCATCAAGTACCAGGAGAGCCAAACCGTCATGGTCCGGCTCGCAGCATTTGGGGTGGGGAGGGCAGCAAGTGCCTCCCAGGAGGCCGCATCCTCGATCCGTCCTCATTCTTGAGCGTCAATACCGCCACGCGCTAGGCGCCCGGATCGTAATCTCCATCCGACAGCAATCCGACGGCCATAAGCACGATTTCGAGCGAAACCTCCCGCAAAGGTGAAAGTCGGAGCATTGCAGCCGATCGGGATCGCCAGACCTTATCGGACCCGTGGCTGTGGAATTTCGACCGTCCTTCCAATGTTCGTTGAGGCAAACGAAGCAACTTTACTCCTCAGGCAGGAGATGCGCGACCAAACCGCCCGCCACCCCGTGCGTCGCGCTGCCGAGCACCTACGGTACGCCGAATTTTGCAATACTGCGCCAGCGCTAGTTGTACCTCTGTCGATGCCGAAGCATCGATCACCACGTCGGCTTCGCGCAAGGTCGAACACAGGCGAAGCACATGGACCGAATCATGCGGGAGCGCTGCGGGCTTCGGTGGCGGTCTCGCCCTAACGCGTGGGCATGAACTTAGCTTTGTGACGAGATCGTTCAACTTTACCTGATCATCGTAGGTGAGAGTTCATATGAAAGCGCGAGCCCTGGAAAAAATCCACTGCTCCTATCTCAAATGGGACTGGCTGCCACGTCGGGATCAGGTAGTTCTACTAGTGATTGAGTGCGACACTTCGAGAAGTGGTTTTCGACAATTGATTCCACACAAGGAGAAATCCAATGGACGTCAAAAAGCTCTCGGTGAAAGAAGCGGCGGCGGCAGCTGCTAAATGTGCCGCGACGGCCGCGCAATGCGCCGCTACGGCTGCCAAATGTGCGGCGACTGCGGCGCATGCCCAGGCAAAGGCAGCGACGGCCCGATGCGCGGCCACCGCGGCGCGATGCGCCGCAACCGCAGCGAGATGCGCCGCAACCGCGGCGAAGTGCGCGGCAGATCATCCCTAACTGCCCGATCCTAATCCGGCGTGGCCTTGGCGCGTCGCCTTTTGCGGGGCCGCCAAGGCTATTGGAGGTCTCGGAAATGAGCGTTCCGCGCTTGGGCGTTGGGCTTCAGTTCAACCCGGAATTAATTGGGTGGTTTCCGTTTCTGAACCAGCCTCTTGACGCGCTGGAAATACTGTTTGACTCGGTCATGAGTCCTCTTGATGGGCCGGGTCTTGTATCTCCTCGCGCCATCGATCTCATGCGCGATATTAAGGATAAATATCCGCTCCTCGGACATTCGAACTACGGCGGTGACTTTGGCTTCGACGATCTGATGAGCACAGCGGCGGTACGACGACACGTTCCGCTGTCTCAGAAATTCAACGTTGCTTCGGTCGCCAACCACTGTTTCTACGGCGATGCCTCCTGGTCCGACGTTTGGAGCAGTCCGTTACAATTCTCGCGGGCTGAAGCTGTTCGTGTGGCGGCGAGGGCGCGCGCGCTTCAAGATCTTTACGGCGTTCCGCTCGCGCACGAAAACGCTGCGTACTACCGCGTGTGCCCCGGTAGCGATTTGCCCGAAGAGGAATTCCTCGCGCGAATGCTTGAATTATCAGGCACCTACCTGCACCTGGATTTGCACAATCTCTACGCGAACGAGCAGAACCACCGCGGGAGGGGGTATTCCATCCGTCGGTTTCTGAGCACCATCCCGCTCGACCGTATCATCACTATTCATATGGCGGGAGGGCGGTGGATCAAAGGTCAATATCACGACCTTCACGATACCCAGGTTGCAGAAGCCGTTTGGGACCTGCTCGATGATGTTTTGTCGCGTGCGCGCCCTGGCGCCGTCATCCTCGAATATGAGACGCAATCCCTCCACTGCGATGGGGAAATGGCCGATACCGGGCGTACCACCGATCTAATCCTCTCGGACCTCGAGCGGGGACGTAAGGCGTGGGATCGCGCCTACGGGCGGGCGAGCAGACGCACGACGTGCAGCGAGGCCGCCTAGTGGACGCGCGGCTGGTCTGGGATACGTGGCGCCGCGTGCTGACAGACGATCGGCTCGCGAATTGGGTCATGGACTCTAACTCGAGGACCGAAGATGCCCTTGGCTGCACGGCGGATGAGCTTGCAATCCTGGTGGACTATGCGGGAACTCCCGCGCCGACCGAATCCAACATTGGCATGTATCGTCGCGGATTGGTCAGGAATGCTCTGGGTGCGCTGGACCTTGTCCCGCTTACGCGCCGTCTCCTGCACGCGAGTGGGCTCGATGTTGAAGCGGTTGCGTCGGAATTTGTGCAGTCAGGCGGTTATGCGGACAATGGGCCTTACTTCTGGCGGACGGCAGCATGTTTTGTCGCATTTTTGGCCGGTCGTGCGGAGTTCTTCTCCCCTCGGCACCAGGATGTGCTGGCGATCGACGCGGCCGGCGTTGCGCTTGCGCGCCGGCTCGGCGAAGCCGCTCCCCTGATATGGCCCAACACCGTGGCGGAGGCCTTCTCGGCAGAGAGCCCGAGCAGGAATTTGCAGTCAAGCCGCTTCGTCGCCCATCCCGCGGCGACCATGATCTCGTCATCCTATGATCTCACCCCATGGATTGAGAATCCGTTTGACTTCGACGCCGGCCAGGACCTCGAAGCCTCTTCACGACATTGGCTGATCTATGTTCCGGCCGCTGAGGCCGCCCATGAATATGCGGAGCTTTCGCATCGAGCTGCCTGCCTCTTTGATGTCCTTCGTGTCCCGAAGAGCTTGGTGGAATTGTCAACGGCCCTGAACGATGTCCCCCAGGCCGATGTGCTCGCGCTAATCGATTCTCTGGCGGGGCTCGGTGTCATCGTAAGCGGATCGGATCTACTCGACGTAACCCCTCGAGAAATGCAATTGCCTCACGAAGAAGGAACACATGCCGTAGGCGATCTCCCTCTCGCTTCACACCGGATCTGCGGCGGCGCGCCCCATGAAACGGCTTGAGCACCTTAAGACCTCAAGACCGGGCAGCCTTTCCAAGAAGCTGCCGGACGATGCATTTGTCATGCTCGACCCAGCTGTCGAGGTTCTGGATGCCGAGATTGCAGAACATCGATTGCTCAGTCACCGTTACCTCGAAATCGGCATGGTCGTGCCACCTGGCGACGGCCTGGTGGATTTTGTCACCACGCTCAGCAACGAGCCTGTTAATGTGGCAGTCCTACGCGCTCAGTTCGACGATCAGTCCATGATTGACGAGATGCTGGCTTCGCTGCGCCAGCACGGCTTTATGCACATTACCTCGCAAACGAAGCCGTCGACCGAGGAGCTTGAGCATCTGCGACGCATTGCGGAATGTGCACGCACCGCAAGCTTGCGCCGCTCCATCGTCATCGACCTCGATAGTGAGATTTCCCTTGAGCAGATCTCCACGCGCCTGAGGGACGAAACGCATCCGCCGGAGTTGCTGCTGCGTTGCGCGCAGCTGGCAGATCATAAGTTGACTTTGGGTGGACTGGCCCGCCTTCGCCAGAAAGGCATTGTTCGAATGCACCAGACGGTGGTGCAAACGCAATGCCTGTCGAGCGACAGTGAACTTCGGCGTTCCCTTATTCGTCTCGGTGCCGCGGTCTACCTGGACGGAATTTCTTGGCCGGTGCCAAACCATCCGATTGCCGGGCTTGAGGAGATGGTTCGCGATTGCGTCGCCGTCCATCTGCTCATGACTCCCGACCTGTCGATCATGGACGAGGCTGAGCGGAGACGCGTTCTGACCTGGGCGACCTCGGCCTTCATCTCAGGTCTGTGCTTACGGCTTGATCCGGACGCTCTCTGGCCCGCCGGCGATGCCGCCGAAGATGATTTTGATGCCATGTTCAAAGCGGTCCACGCAATCGAGAACGCGCTCGGTGACGTCCTGATCCCCAATTTGCCGAGCGATGAAGTGTTGCTGGGCAATGCGGCGTCTTCTCCGTCTCCCGGCCGGGTGTCCGATTTTGCAAAGCGTTTTCGAGCCGCGTACTTGCGATGGCGTCTCCCTTTGTTGAAGGCATGTGAGAACGACAATAGCTGGAGCCAGGTGCCTGAAGTCGAAGACAAACTGGTCCGTGCGCAAGAGGATCTGCTTCCGAATCACCCGGAACTGCTGCTGCTCAAGCCCGGGAGCATCGTGGTCGACGTTTGCGGCGGGCTCGGACGCGTTGCACGACGCTTGTCGCCGGCTGTTGGGGAAAACGGACTCGTCATTTCCGTCGAGATGTTTCGCTGCCTGAGCGATCGGGCGCGCCGGTTCGCCTGTGAACGAAACTTCACGAATCTCGATTTTCGCCCTGGTCTCGCGCAGCGTCTCGCTCTGCCCGATGCGTCAGTTGACGCGGCCGTCAACGAATGGACCGGAGGCATCTGGGAACTGGGACTCGGAGCCAGTATGGTCAAAGAAATGGCGAGGGTCGTACGCCCCGGAGGCCGCATCGCGGTCACCCATCGGCTCGTGCAGCTTCATCTCGCTTCGCTCCGGCAGCCATGGGTCCAGTACGACGAAATCTATGCGTGGATTCGCGAAGCCGTCGTGCATCCGGATCTTACGATCATCGCGGAACGCATTTGGGGTCAAATCGTCCCGTCGCTCATAGGCGAGCATGCAACCCATTGGCGTAAGCAGTATATGCCGCGCCTGATAAATCCATACGACGTCATCTACAGATACGACGACAGTCCAGATACGCGCGCCGACGTTTATCTTACCGTCATCGCGCAACGGCGATGATCCATCAACAGCGCGATGGTGTGAGGTGCGATGATGAGGCTGCGAAAATCCGCTCTTGAGCAAGCATGTTCGTCGCTGCGACGGCTCGGAATTCCGGCGGTGTTGCCGGCACTTCATGCCGCCGGAATCGGCATCAGTCGTGCGGTCCTGGGCGGATCGCATTCGGTGGCTATCTACCCGCCTATCAACTCCTTGACGCCGCTCGATTCCAGAGGCGTGATCGATACGATCGAGTGGGGCGAAGAAGTCAGCCTCTATGTTCATATAGCGTTCTGTGAAACGCGCTGCACCTTCTGTCACTACACAGTCGATCACTACGCTGGCCGGGCAAAGCACTCTATGGAGGACGACGCTAAAGTTGCTCGTTATCTGACGGCGCTAAAACGTGAACTCGCGTTTTGGGGCGCGCGGCTCGCTCAAAGCGGCACCGTGGTGTCATCGGTCTATATCGGCGGAGGCACGCCGCTCGTGCTCGATGAATCAGCGTTGCGAGATTTAATACGTGCCATTCGAAGCGAATATGATCTGCGGTCCGGCGCGGAGTTTTGCATAGAAGGCAGCCCTCTCACGATCACCGCGCCTGAGGGCGAACACAAGCTGCGGTCTCTTAAAGCTCAAGGCGTTACGCGCCTGAGCTTTGGAGTACAGTCGTTCGATGATGAAGTCCTCAAATATGCGGCCCGCGGCTACCAGCGCGAGACTCCGATTCGTGCATGCGCAATTGCAAACCGGATCTTCGAAAACTGGAATCTCGACCTGATCCAGGGGCTCTATAAGGGGTCGACGTCTGAAGTATGGGGCAATCTTGAAGCCATCGCCGAGATCCGTCCGCCACACCTGACCTGGTATCACGGGCGATTCGGGGACCGTCCTCAAGGGCACTGGTATAGGACGGAAACAAAGCGAGCGGAGTTCGAGGACGAGTTCACCACACTTCTTGGCCGGATGCTTATTTGGCAAGAAATGGCCGCTCTCGGTTATGACCAGACAGACGGCAACCGCTTTGTGCGATCGCATGAATTTACCGATCCATTCAAGAGGATCCGAACGAACACGGCGAGCGATCTTCTTGGACTGGGGGCGGGAGCCTACTCCCATGGCGGCGTCAAAGTGGAGGAGGCAAACCGTCTGGGGCACGTGTTTCGCAATGACCCGAATATCCGGACGTATGTGGATGCCGTTTTGACAGGCAACGTTCCGATCGCCACCGGACGGGCCGTCGACGATGAGGAATTGCTGGCCGCCTCTTATGCGACAGGACTGCGTATCGGACGCATCGAGGACGAGAGCCTGCGGTCGCTCCGCTCCGCTCATCCCCAGCTTTCGCGGTATTATGACGCTCTTGTCGACGAGCTGAACAATGCCGGCGCATTAGAGGCTTATCTCGACGATAGGGGCCAAGCCGGGCTGAGACTTTCCCCACTCGGTAAACTCTTTGAAGACGAGGCCTTGTCCGTCTTTTTCAGCCCCGCGGTCAAAAGCGAATTGGCCGGAAGAACGACAAGCGAACGCAAACTGCAGCTCGCATAACCGGAAAGACCGGGAGAGGTAGTCATGGACAGCTTGGAGCAGTCTGCTGCAAGAGAGAGGGGCCCTACCGGAGATGGCATCCGGGCCGAACGGGCCGGCTGGAGCTTCGGCGGCGACACCCCTCAATATTTTGATCGCCACGTCGCAAGGTCCGTTCCCAACTATGAAGCCGGCCATAGCCTGATTGAACAGGTAAGTGATTTTTTCGTAAAGAAGGACTCAGTCGCCTATGAAATCGGTACTTCAACCGGAACGCTCCTGCGGCAACTAGCGAAACGCCATCCACACGGCACGCGCTGGATCGGGATCGATAGCGAACGCGCCATGATCGAATACGCGCGTAGCGCTCAGGGCAAAGCGCCGAACGTCGAGTACCTGCTCGCAAACGCATGCGAGGTAGACTACGAAGCCAGCGATTTTATCGTCTCCTATTATACGGTACAGTTCGTTCCGCCACGACACCGCCAGAACTTGATAGACTTAATCTATAAGTCACTCAATTGGGGCGGAGCATTCCTGTTTTTCGAGAAAGTCAGGGCGCCAGATGCGCGGTTTCAGGATATTATGAGCGCGATCTATATCGATTATAAGCTGGAGAACGGCTACTCCCCCGAAGAAGTTCTGGGAAAAGCAAGCAGCTTGAAAGGCGTTCTTGAGCCGTTTTCGACCAAGGGCAATCTCGATATGTTGCATCGTGCGGGGTTTATGGACGCCATGACCATATACAAGCACGTCTGTTTCGAGGGATTTCTCGCCATCAAATAGGACTATGTAGCCTATAGTTTACCTTAGGCAGCTGTTTGGTAAAGATTGTCCCTGATCCGTTGATCAGTCGCCCGTGAACAAGGCTCTAAGCGATTGAGCGGGAGTCTGTTTTTCGGATTTGAGACGGTTTGAGATTGCAGGGTTTGGGAGGTCGAGGCCGCCAAACCCTGCAAATTCGTTTGTGATTCCCTTTTGCGGCAGGCCATGATTCTGTGGGTGCATCGGAGGGGACGATGCGGCCGAAGAAGCACAAGACGACGGGATCGAATGACCTGTTCCGGGCGCGGCTGGACCAGATCATCAACATGAAGCACGAGTTGGTTCTGCTCGCCGGCAAGGTTGATTGGGACTGGATCGACGGCGAGATCGCACCGCTCTACAGCGAGAACGGCCGGCCTGCGATCGAGACCCGCTTCATGATCGGGCTGTTGTTGCTCAAGCACATTTACGGGTTGTCCGATGAGGGAGTGTGCGAACGCTGGGTCCACGACCCGTATTTCCAGTTCTTCACCGGCGAAGAGTTCTTCCAGCACGCCTTCCCGCACGAGCGCTCGGACCTGAGCCATTGGCGCAAGCGGCTCGGCGACAAGCTGGAGCTGCTGCTGGCCGAGAGCCTGCGGGTGGCGCACGAGGCCGGCGCGTTGCGCAGCCAGGACCTCAA
>NZ_FMAI01000050.1 GCF_900094605.1 Bradyrhizobium shewense
ATACTCGAAGGCAACGCCGGCAACTCTCAGCGGAGCCTCAGAGATCGATGCCGACCGCGATGTTACGGCCAGTCAATTCGGCAAAGGTAGCTGTGTGCGCGTACAGCTTTGCGAATGCCTCGTCCTTTGCCAATGCTTCCTGTACTTTTCCGTACACTTCCCAACTGGAATAGCGCGTAGCGATAAGAAACTCCCCGGCCCACGTACCAGTGTGAAATCGAGAAAGCCGAAGAAATTCTGCGCCATGTTTTTCGAAGATTGCCTTCGCCTGCTTGGCAGTCTTGATCATCTCCTCAGGCTTATCGCTCTTGAAGCGTGTAAATTGTACAATGGCCATGACCTAATCCCTCCGTTGACCCCCCACAGATTAGGTCTAGGAGTGGCCGTAGAGGTTCACAGGACGGCCCTATGATGCAGGGTCCGAGTAGGGTCAAAGGCTGCCTTAGCCAGCTTGCATAGCGCTGTTCGGCTCACCCTCAGGAAGCAGACTTCGCGACGCTCTGAGCTAAGGTCAGCCATGGGCCACAAGCGGCCGTCCGTAGCGACTTCGCGAGCAGAGAACGCCGCCGGCGCTGTCCTTCGCGCGCCGGCGGAGTTTATTTTAGCTCAGTTGACCTTGACGACGTGCGGCACTTTCCAGCTTCCATCAATGATGGAAGGGGTAGTCTCTTTTGGCCAGTACATCCGCAGCATTAGGACAAAATCGCCTTTCGGTGCGGGCAGCCAGTTAGATTCTTTCTCTGCGCCCGGCGACTCGTTTTGGAAGTATAGCGTCAGCGACCCGTCGGCATTGAACTTCGGATTGTCTCGCATGCTCACGGTAAACCTGTTGAGTGGATTTGGGACGAACCACCAGCCTTGGTCGATCATATACATGGTGAACGACCAGAAGCCGTTGACGGGGGGCGTTGCATCTTTTGGGAAGGTCAACGTGTACTTGTTCGCACCGCTCAGCTTCTGTCCAGCCGAGTCCTTTTCGGTGTTCGGATAGACAGCGTCACGCTCTTGATTGGCAGGCCAGCCAAATGCCGCCACAACCGCTCGCTTCATGTAATCGGCAGGGCCGTAGGTACCTAACCCTTTGGTAATCGACCAGCCGTTGACTATCCCACCAAGATTTTCCTTGTTTGCCTCGATCTTCTTCAGTGCTGTCTGTGGAATGTCCTTCAATGCTTGCTGAACAACTGGGTCAAGCTTGCTCATCTCGAACGGCTGCCCAGGCTCGATACCGATCTTCGCCATGCTCGCGAGTATCGGTGCATCCGTCGCAGGCGCCGGAGCCGCGGATGCCATCAGTTTAGCCAATAAATTGAAGTATCCCTCCGTTCCCATGGCAAGAATGACCGACTGCGGTTTATCGGTCATGCTGAAACCCGGACTCGGATTCACCGGCGGTGTCACAGGGGTATACGGCTTTCCCCAAGCGGAAAGGGGCGTAATCTTATATTGTGCCTGCAACGTGTTGACGGCCTTGTAGTCGGCCTCGCTGCCATCGGCATATGTGCGGCCGAGAATGACCATGTAGCGCGTAGCCATTGGAAAATGTTTCATATCCGCCGGCACTTCACCTTTCCAGCCCGGCGGGGTGAACAAGTAGTTGGCTGCCTTTCCGCTTGCAGTCCGCTTGCTCGGCGATGACTCTGAATCCGACATCCACAAATCGGTAAGCTCAAAGAGATAGAAACGGTCGCCCATGTCTGGGTGACTGAATACCTGCGGCTCCGCAAGATCGAGCCAAGCAACCGAGTAAAGCGTGTCAGCGTTGGGCGCGGAGACGCCGCGATAATCCGCAGGCGGATAGCGCGGAACGTTGACGAACTGACCAGTCGGGCTTGTGAACCCCTCGACCTTTGGCACGTTGCTCATCTGAACGCGGGTCACTTCAGTCGTGATCAGCGAATAGCCATAGACATAGGCATCGGTGGCGATCTGCTGCGCTTCCGCGGGCGATATGGATTGTGCGCGCGATGGTACGGCGGCTGCCAAGCACGTCGATACGGCAACGCCAAGAACAAGCAAAACACGTCGATCGATCGCGATCATGGAGGCACCCTTTGTTGTGTTAGACAACCGTTTTGAGGAATGGGTCAGGTCGGCACGCCAAAGTAGAAGTTCCAAAAGAAGCATCCACGCAAAACCGCGCTATTGATTCAGATCAACAGGTGCCCGTCCGGGGGCATTTGGCGTTGTCAGCCAAGCCGAAGATCGGCTTTGGGTCAGACGCTGCCATCGCGCACCTTGCCGCGATTGGTCAGCTAAGGGTCACAAGCCGTCGATGGCGACCAAGCGGAACGACTTCCGCTTTGCCTTTAGAAGCTGCCATTCGCGAACACCCGTCCTCAAAAAACGCTCGTCGCAGCGCGACCGTCGGGCAAAACAGCCACCAATTCCACTACGTCGCCTGTCAAGCCGCGCTCCGCAAAATATTCCACTTTACCGAAATTCGGATTTGTCGTACACACCGATCACCCTGGCCTGAGACGAGGGGCGGATCGCGATCGTCACGAACCGCGGGCTGGGCAGCGATGGACGCGACGGCGTCGGGCACGATGGGCATTGCAGGGCGGGACACCGTGAGCGATGGCTGTCGCGCGAACGACACGACGCTGACAGCGTCTTCGCATGGCTTCGGGGGCGAGCACACGCCACCCCCCGGATTCCCAGCGAGGACGTGCGCGGACGGAGAAGTCGTGTGGTCCCGACGCGCCCGGGGTCTGTGCGTCAAGTCTTGCGGTGATGTGGCGGCCCGACCGGGCGCGCGCATCGATTATCCGCAAGGCGACGGGGGCAATAGTGCAACGCTCCCCGAGGAGAGCACGAAGGACACCGTTAAAACCATTCGCGCAGGGAAGGCCGGGCGACCGGCAACACCTGTGGTCCACCCGTGTGCATTTCTGCCGCGCACGGATCTCGGGTGCCGCCGGCGCCCGGCCTTCCCTGCGCCCTCGTCATTTTCGAGGGCGGCACCTGGAGCAAAACTCGGGCGAGACGCGCCGCGGGAAGGCGAACGTACGTCTGCTGTTTGAAATATGAATTGGAGCGCGATGGGTCCGCCATTTGCTCCGTCATTGCCAGGAGTTCGCGACAAAATTGTGAAGCAATTTTGCGCTGATGCGACGAAGCAATCCAGAATCCCTCCGCAGAAATATTCTGGATTGCTTCGCTGCGCTCGCAATGACGGTGGAGAAACAGCTCTATCGCCGTCACCCTGAGGTGGCCGCTTCTTCAGCGGCCCTCGAAGGGCGACGGCCCCGCTGTCGCCGCTAAGATATCGAAGCATCTCGGCCGTTCATCCTTCGAGGCTCCCGGCGCGATGCTTTTGCATCGCGCCACTCGCGCCTCAGGATGACGGAAAAAGTGGAATCTGGCGCAGCAGAAACTACCGCATCATCATCCGCGCGATCGCTTCCCCAATCACCACCGTGGTGAAATGCGTGTTGGCGCGGCAGTCGGACGGCATGATCGAGGCGTCGGCGACGCGCAAGTCCGCAATGCCCTTCACCCCGCCGTCAGGATTGACCACGCCGTCGGCATCCCCAACGCTGGTCATGCGGCAGCTGCCGGCGGCATGCTGGATGTCGCCGGTCTCACGACGCAGCAGTGCGTCGAGCTCGTGATCCGGCAGCGCTGCTGCCTGTGGCAAGGTCAAATCGGTGTCGGCGAGCCGGATCCAGTCCGCGATGCCTGCCAGCGCCGGCTGGGATGTGATCACGGCGAGCCGTCTCACTGCGTCCATCATGCGCAGCATGTCGCGGGGATCGGCCAGCATGTTCTCCTCGACGAGGGGATCGATCGCAGGGTCGGTCGAGGCGAGTTTGAGCGTGCCTCGGGAGTACGCGTTGAACAGGCCCGCACCGATCGCCCCGGGATTGCCGATGCCGCGATGATTGAAGGCGATCAGGATCATGTCGCGCTTACCGCCCTCGGCAAGCCTCGAGGAATAGGTCACGCAGCAATTGGTGTGACGGGTGTCCGGATCGATCGGCCGCAGATTCTCGTGGAGCTGGATCGTGGCGCGAAACAGCGGATGGTCGAAGTAGTGGCGGCCGACCGGCAGATCGCGCGTAACCGCAATCCCCATCGCCTTCAACTCGTCGGCCGGGCCGACGCCCGAGCGCAGCAGGATCGCCGGACTGTGGATCGCGCCGGCGCACAGCACGATCTGCCGCGCGCTGATCTCGTAGGTGCCCTGCCCTTCGATGAGAACGCGGACGCCGGTGGCGCGGCCATCGCTGATCAGGACGCGATCGACCAGCGCATGGCCGCGAATTTCCAGATTGGCGCGGCCGCGCGCCGGCTCGAGATAACCCTCATTGGTGCTGATGCGGCGGCTGTCGCGGCTGTTGATGGGATAGCAGGCGACGCCTTCGCCATCGGGGCCGTTGAGGTCGGCGCACCAGGGATAGCCGCTCGCCAGCGCCGCATCGCGCAAGCCGCGGTCGATCGGGCCCCAAGTCTGCGTCGGCGCCCGATAGACCGGCAGCGGCCCGCCGCGGCCGTGGCCCTCGGCATCGCCGAACTCCAGATCGTCCTCGATCACGGAGAATAGCGGCATCACCTCCCTGGCCGACCAGCCGGTGCAGCCATTGGCGGCCCATTCGTCGAACGCATCGGCAACGCCGCGGATCGCGATCTGGCCGTTCATCATCGAGGAGCCGCCGAGCCCCTTGCCGCGCCAGTAGAAGCGCGCCTCCTGCCCGGCAACGCGCCGCGACAACAGATCAGGCCACTGCCATTTCTCCTGGTACTCGCGCTTGTGGATGATCGGGATCGGATTCGGCGTCCGTACCTCCCAGGGCGCCTCATCTGCGCGCCAGTCGCGGCCGGCTTCGAGCAGCAGGACGCGCCGCGCGGGATCCTCGGACAGCCGTGCCGCCACGGCGGCGCCAGCGGAGCCGCCGCCGACAACAATGACATCGTACATCGCGTTATTTCTCAACATTCCAGAAAACCGGCGTGGCGGACGGTATCAGACGGCGCAGAGTGACGGAATGCGAATTGGAGTGCGACGCTGTCGCATCCCGTCATTGCGAGCGTAGCGAAGCAATCCAGAGTCGTTCCGCGGCAGGATTCTGGATTGCTTCGCTGCGCTCGCAATGACGGTGTGGAGAAAGATGCGCACAACACAGTCGCTCGTGCCCCGGACGCGGCGCAGCGCTACTTCAGCGGTGCGCTGCTGAGCCGGGGCCCATGTCTCCGAGCAATCGTGCAGCGTGGGTCCCGGCTCTGCGCAGCAACGCGAAAAGCGTTGCAGCGCGTCCGGGACAAGAGAGCCCTACCCGATTCCCCGGCCGAACTTGTTCGACTTCGGGAAACCCTTCGGCGGCAGGCGGCCGGCGTCGGCGCGGGTGCCTTGCCACTCCGCCAGCTCCTTCATGGTTGCCGAGAATTCGCGGCCCGCGGAGTCCTTCCAGGTCAGGCCCGCCTTGGCCTCGAACACGGCGACGTCGGAGAGATCGCCGTCCTTGTACTTCTGCAGCCGCACGCCGCGGCCGCGCGCCATCTCCGGCACCTGGTCGAGCGGGAAGATCAGCATCTTGCGGTTCTCGCCGATGACCGCGACGGTGTCGCCCAGCACTTCGGTAACCACGCGCGCCTCGTTCGGCATGTCGACGTTGAGGACCTGCTTGCCCTTCTTGGTGGTGCCGACGCAATCGTCCTCGTTGACGACAAAGCCCTGGCCCTCACTGCTCGCGACCAGGAATTTGCGTCCGCCCTTGTTGACGAACAGCGCGACGGGCGCCGCCTCCTGCTCGAGGTCGATGAACAGGCGGATCGGCTCGCCGTGGCCGCGGCCGCCTGGCAGCTTGGCGACATCGAGCGAGTAGAACTTGCCGTTGGTGGCGAACAGCAGCAGCTTCGAGGTCGTCTCGGCGAAAAACGCAAAGCCGAGCTTGTCGTCCTGCTTGAAGGCGAGCCCCGAGAGATCCTCGACATGGCCCTTCATGGTGCGGATCCAACCCTTGTCGGAGACGACGACCGTCACCGGCTCGCGTTCGACGAGGGCCTCCTCCATCGCGGCCAGATCGTGCTCGGGCGCGTCGGCAAAAGTGGTGCGGCGTTTGCCGAGCGGCGTCTTCGGTCCGAACATGTCGCGGACCTTGCCGACCTGCTCGCCGACCTTCTTCCACTGCTCGGTTTCCGAGGCCAGCACCGCGTTGATGCCCTTGAGCTCGGCACGGAGGTTCTTGTCCTCGGTGCGGATCTCCATCTCCTCGAGCTTGCGCAAGGAGCGCAGGCGCATGTTGAGGATGGCTTCGGCCTGCACCTCGGTGAGCTTGAACTCCTTCATCAACGCCGGCTTCGGCTCATCCTCGGTGCGGATGATCTTGATGACCTTGTCGATGTTCAGATAGGCGATCAGGAAGCCGCCGAGGACTTCCAGCCGGTGCTCGATCTGCGCCTTGCGGTAGTTGCTGCGGCGGATCAGGACGTCGCGCAGATGGTCGAGCCATTCGCGCAAGCACTCGGCCAGCCCCACCACCTTGGGCACGCGGCCCTTGATCAGCACGTTGAGGTTCAGCGGAATCTTGTTTTCAAGCTCGGTGAGACGGAACAGCGATTCCATCATCAGCGCGGGATCGACGTTCTTCGATTTCGGCTCGATCACGATGCGGACGTCTTCGGCCGACTCGTCCCTGATGTCGCCGACCAGCGGCAGCTTCTTCTGGTCCAGCAGCTCGGCGACCTTCTCGATCAGCCGCGACTTCTGCACCAGGAAGGGAATCTCGGTGACGACGACGACCCAGGCGCCTCGCGCGCCCTCCTCCTGCTCCCACCGCGCGCGAACGCGGAACGAGCCGCGGCCGGTGGTGTAGGCCTCCGCAATGGCCTGCTTGGAATCGACGCAGATGCCGCCGGTCGGGAAATCGGGCCCCTTGACCCACCGCATCAGCGCCTTGGACTTGGCGTCGGGCTTCTCGATCAGATGCAGCGCGGCTTCGCAAAGCTCGGCCGCATTGTGCGGCGGGATCGAGGTCGCCATGCCGACCGCGATGCCCTGCGCGCCGTTGGCGAGCAGGTTCGGGAAGCCGCCGGGCAGCACGACCGGCTCCTTCGACTGGCCGTCGTAATTGGCGCGGAACTCGACGCCGTCCTCGTCGATGCCGTCGAGCAGAAGCCGCGCGACGTCGGTCATGCGCGCTTCGGTGTAGCGGTAGGCGGCGGGGTTATCGCCGTCGATATTGCCGAAATTGCCCTGGCCGTCGACCAGCGGATAGCGCGAGGAGAAATCCTGCGCGAGGCGCACCATGGCGTCGTAGATGGCCTGGTCGCCGTGCGGATGGAACGAGCCCATCACGTCGCCGACGATTTTTGCGGATTTCTTGAAGGCCGTGCCGGGGTCGAGCCTGAGCAGGCGCATGCCGTAGAGGATGCGCCGATGAACCGGCTTCAGGCCGTCGCGCGCGTCGGGCAGCGCGCGGTGCATGATGGTGGAGAGCGCATAAGCGAGATAGCGCTCTTCGAGCGCTTCACGCAGCGGCACCTCGTGGATTTCGGCCGGCTCTTGCGGCGGAATCAATCGTTTTCCCATGCCGCCCGGTTAAACCGTGGAAGCGAATCGGGCAAGGATGGATTGGTTCCCTGTGGGCGCCTAATGCCCAGCCCAGCCGGCTGTCACGGTCTGGGTCTGGGTCCCACCAGCCGTTTGGGCAGGCGCCGGCATGTTGGTCAGGCACCCCCGGGCGGCCTCGATTTCAGCCTCCGTCGCTCCCTTCGACCGCGCCCATGTCTCTGCGGCAGCAGCAGAATATTTCGCCACATAATACCGGACGACCGTGCAGGACGCCCGGCGAAACACGCCGGGTTGCGGCTCGCCGGCCATTGCATCAGGCGCAAACGCAAGCAGCGCCGCGGACAAGGCGAATCCTCTGATCAACATTTAGGCTGTCCCCGCTATGGAACCTGAGGAAGCGAACTCAACCAGCCCCACTTCGTTCCCCGGAACTCCATGCCCGGAGGCAAAGCAGAGTCCCGCTTAGCTCATGGCGCGGGAATCGCCGCCTTCGCCTGCTGCCGGATCAAGGCATTGATGAAGCCCGCGCGCGCGTCGGAATGGCCCTGCCCGCGCGGCTCCAGCACATGGCGCAGCAGGAACAGGCCGGTGAGCCGAAAGCCGTCCTGGAGATCCTGCTCGGTGAGGTCGGTTGCGGTTTCGCCCTGGCGCAGGAACGGCGGCAGGCGCAACAGCCGATCACGCCACGGCTCGCCCGCGCCGCGCGACACCGCGCCGCCGGATTTCGGCGAGACGTAGATCAGATCGGTGGTCTCGCCCGTGACCGCGCAATTCTCCAGCGCCAGCCCGAAGCCGAGCTCGGCGAGCATCGCCAGCTCGAAATGGATGACGTGCACGGCCGCACCACCGATATCCTCGAAATCGTCGAGCGAATGTTCGAGCAGCGCGAAGATCTCCTCATGCGGATCGCGCTCCGGCAGGAGCCGCGCAATCGAGGCGAGATGGGTGACGCCGTAGACGCCATGGGATGATCCCAGCAGCGTCGCCGCGCGCAGCTTAAGCCCTTCGATGGCGTAGGTGCCGAGATGCTCGTCCAGCCGCGCCCGCCACACCGCACTGACGCTGTTCCCCGGTTGCAGCAAGGGCCGCATCCGCGAGCCCGCGCCGCCCCGCACGAGCCCGAGATGCCGGCCGTGCCCGCGCGTCAAGAGCTCGACGATGGCGCTGGATTCGCCATGCCGCCGCACGCCCAGCACGATGCCTTCGTCGGTCCATTCCATGGAGGAAGTTTAGCGGATTCCGGCGGTCAATCGTAGGGCGGATTAGCCGAAGGCGTAATCCGCCGCGTTGCCGGCGCACACTCAAAGGGCGGATTACGCTTCGCTAATCCGCCCTACGCACCGTCACGCGTTGAACCAGCCCTGCGCGTCGCCGCTGAAGGAGAAATACAGGCCTGCCGTCGTCAGCGCGCAGGAGACGATCTCGATGGCGCTGTCGAGCTCCATGCCCTTCTCCCCGATGATCTGGCCGAGCGAGATCACCGACAGCACGAGGGCAGCCGCCAGCACCCAGCGCGGCCAGTTCTTGCGCCAATGCGCGGCGAGCCAGACGAAGTAGACCAGGAGCAGGATCATGCCGCCGGCGAGCAAGGTCCCCGTCATGATCATCTGCTCGGTCACCTCGGCGCTGGGCGTGCGGTCCTGGACCGCAACGGACAAGGCGTCCAGCATCAACGACGCATAGAGCAGCGCTTCGAAGCGCCGGACATTGCTGGGCACGCTCATCGGATACCGATCTTTTCTTGGTTATTCTCTCGGAAAGTCCAGGCCCATCTCGCGGTAGCGATCGGGATCGTCGCCCCAGTTCTCGCGCACTTTGACGAACAGGAACAGGTGGACCGGCACGTCCAGGATCTGCATCAGTTCCTTGCGCGAGTCCGCGCCGATCGACTTGATGGTGGCGCCGCCCTTGCCGAGCACGATCTTGCGCTGGCTCTCGCGCTCGACGAAGATCGTCTGCTCGATCCGCACCGACTTGTCCTTGCGCTCCTCCCACTTGTCGGTCGCGACCGTGGACTGGTAGGGCAATTCCTGGTGCAGCTTCTGATAGATTTTTTCGCGCGTGATCTCGGCCGCCAGCTGCCGCATCGGCGCGTCCGACATCTGGTCCTCAGGGTAGAGGAACGGGCCCGCCGGCACCATCTCGGAGAGAGTGTTGCGGAGGTCGTCGACGCCGTCGCCCGAGATCGCCGCGATCATGAAGGTCCGCGCGAACTTCATGCGCTCGTTGGCGGCCTGCGCCAGCGCCAGCAGTTTCTCGCGCTGAACCAGATCGACCTTGTTAATGACGAGGATCTTCTCGTGATTGACGCTGGCCGCCTTGGTGAGGATCGCCTCGGCTTCCTCGTCGATCCCGGTCTTGGCGTCGAGCAGCACGCAGACGAGATCGGCGTCATGCGCCCCGCTCCAGGCGGTCGATACCATGGCGCGGTCGAGCCGGCGCTTGGGCAGGAAGATGCCGGGCGTGTCGACCAGAATGATCTGCGCGTTATTCTCGATCACGATGCCGCGGATCAGCGCGCGCGTGGTCTGCACCTTGCGCGAGACGATCGTGACCTTGGCCCCGACCAGCGCGTTGACCAGCGTGGACTTGCCGACATTCGGCGCGCCGATCAGCGCAACGAAGCCGCAGCGCGTGGCAGTGGGCGCCTCGCCGCTTGTTTCAGCCGTCATTGCCGCCGCCAACGCCTTCACGTTCGATCATCACTGAAGCTGCTACTTTCTCTGCCGCGCGCTTGCTGCCGCCGATGCCTTCGGCCGGCGCGAGCCCCGGCAGGTCCACCGCGACGCGGAATTGCGGATCGTGGTGCGGGCCGGTGCGCTCGACCTCGCGGTAAACCGGCGTCGGCAGCCCTTTGCCCTGCGCCCATTCCTGCAGCACGGTCTTGGGATCGCGCAAGGGACGGCGCGGCTTGTGCATGCGCTCGGTCCAGTTGCGCTTGACGAACTCGGCCGCCGCCGCGTAGCCACCGTCGAGGAAGACGGCGCCGATCACGGCCTCGCAGATGTCGCCGAGGATGGACTTGCGCAGTCGCGCGTCGGCGCTGGAGCCGACTGAGCCGAGCTTGATGTCGTCGAGCAGTCCGAGCGACTTGGCCACGTCGGCGCAGCTTTCCTTGCGCACGAGTTCGGCAAGACGCTTGGACAGCTCGCCCTCATCGGCGTTCGGGAAGGCGTGATAGAGCATGTCGGAGACGACCAGCCCGAGCACGTGGTCGCCGAGGAATTCCAGGCGCTGATAGCTGTCGCCGCGCTTGCGCCCGGACTTCAGCGCCGAGACATGCGTGATCGCCTGCATCAGCATATTCGGATCGGCGAAGCTGTGGCCGATGCGCGCCTCGAGCGCCGCGTTGGCATCGGTGCCCTTGGCCTTGCCGCTCCGCGTCCGCTTCTTCTTTGCAGGCGTCTTCGCTGCAGCTTCGCTCTCAGGAGCGGCTTGCGCCTCGGTCGGTTGGATCGCGATGTCCTTGGCTTCGTCTTTCATCGGACGATTTTGAAGAACCGATTCCAGCGCACCGCCCACGGCCAGCGCCAGAACATCCAGGCATGCTCGCCTTCGGCGATGGAGAAGAAGATCATCTGGGCGCGGCCGATCAGATTCTCCTGCGGCACATAGCCGACCTGGCCGAGAAAGCGGCTATCGGTGGAATTGTCGCGGTTGTCGCCCATCATGAAGAAATGGCCTGATGGCACGGTGTAGACATTGGTGTTGTCCACGTAGCCGTTGTCGGCGCAATCGAGCGTCTCATAGGACACCCCGTTCGGCAGCGTTTCCTTCCAGCGCTTCACGCGGGAGATGCCGCCACCTTCCGAGCCGCAGGGCTCCTCGCCGACATATTCGCTCATCCGCTGCCGCTCGACCGGCGTGTCGTTGATGTAGAGCAGCCCGTCCCGCATCTGGATACGGTCGCCGGGAAGGCCGATCACGCGCTTGATGTAATCGGTGGAATCGTCCTTCGGCAGGCGAAACACGACGATGTCGCCGCGGTTCGGATCCGAGCCCCAGATCCGCCCGGAGAACAGCGGCGGCGAGAACGGAATCGAATAATGGCTATAGCCGTAGGAATATTTCGAGACGAACAGATAGTCGCCGACCAGCAGCGTCGCCTTCATCGAGCCGGACGGGATGTTGAAGGGCTGGAACAGGAAGGTGCGGATCACCAGCGCGATCAGGAGAGCGTGGATCACGACCCGGATCGTTTCACCGACGCCGCTCTCAGTTTTCGTTCCTGAAGTCACGCTCATTGCTCTCTCAATTCCGCCCGGCGATCACAGAGCGCCCTCCTCCCGCGAACGGCCCACCGGTTCGCGGCGCAAGGAGATTGTCCTGATTCTGATAGTGAGGGCCAATTCCGGCGTAAAGCCGAATTCGCCCATGCTGATTTTGTGTCCGCGGACTTTTAGACGGTTGTCGGAGGCCACGCAATCAAGGATCGCGTCAAAACTCGATAAGATATTGATTTATAACACAAATCATAATATGGCCCGGGCCCCTCAGGGTTTCGGCAGCGGGACGGCCGAAATGATGACGAAGGCCTGCGCCAGCGGCCAGTCGTCGGTGATCGACAGGTCGATCCGCGCCTCGAACCCCTCCGGGGTCAGGGCCTGGAGCCGGGCCAGCGCCCCGCCGGTCAGTTGCATGGTCGGCCGCCCGCCCGGCAGGTTGACCACCCCCATGTCGCGCCACCAGACGCCGCGGCGGATCCCGGTGCCGAGCGCCTTGGAGCAGGCCTCCTTGGCGGCGAAGCGCTTGGCGTAGGTCGCCACCACCATCTTCTCGTTCTTGGCCCGCCGCTCCGCCTTGGCCCGCTCGGCCGCGGTGAAGATGCGGTCGAGGAAGCGCTCGCCGTGCCGCTCGATCACCTTGCCGACGCGGGTGATGTCGATCAGGTCGGAGCCGATGCCGATGATCATGCCCGGCTCCGGCCGCGGTCCATCGCCGCGCGCATGCTGCGCACCGTCTCGGCAAGACCGACGAACAGCGCCTCGCCGATCATGTAGTAGCCGATGTTGAGCTCCATGATCTCTGGAAGGGCGGCAATCGTCTCTGCCGTTGCATAGTCGAGCCCGTGCCCGGCATGAACCTCCAGCCCGGCGGCCTTCGCCAGCTTCACGCCCGCCACGATCCGCTGCCATTCGGCCTCGGCCTTGGCGGTGTGGCCGTCGACGACGGCGTCGCACCAGGCGCCGGTATGGATCTCGATCACAGGCGCGCGCAGCCGCGCCGCCATCTCGATCTGGGCGGGATCGGCGGCGATGAACAGGGAGACCCGAATGCCGGCATCGTTCAGCCGAGCGATGTAGGGCGCGAGCGCGTTGTGCTGGCCGACCACATCCAGCCCGCCTTCGGTGGTCACCTCCTGCCGGCGCTCCGGCACCAGGCACACCGCGTGCGGCTTGGTGGCGAGCGAGATGCGCATCATGTCGTCGGTCGCTGCCATCTCGAAATTGAGCGGCTTGGAGATCTCGGCCTTCAGCCGCGCCATGTCCTCATCGCGGATGTGGCGGCGATCCTCGCGTAAATGGGCGGTGATGCCGTCGGCGCCGGCTTCGATAGCCATCAGCGCCGCGCGCACCGGATCGGGATGGCGGCCGCCCCGCGCGTTACGCACGGTTGCGACGTGATCGATATTGACGCCGAGGCGAAGCGGAATTGCGGGCATTTCAGGACTCGCGAAGTGACATTTCCCAACTCGTCATGCGCGGGCTCGACCCGCGCATCCATCTTCTTTGAAGAGATGGGTTACCGGGTCAAGCCCGGCAACGACAAGCATCATCCATTAACACGTTCGACTTTGGCGACGACCGCCTTCGCGCGCAGCTGGGCCAGGATCGCGCTGAGGTGCTTCAAATCGTAGACTTCGAGATCGATCGTCGTCTCCGTGAAATCAGGCGAGCGGCGCTGCATGCTGATGTTGTCGATATTGCCGTCGTGCTCGGCGATCACGGTCGCGATCTGCGCCAGCGCACCGGGCTCGTTGACGTTCTCGACCTTGATGCGGGCGGGGAAGCGCTGCGGCGCGGAGTCCTCGATGTCCCAGCGGACGTCGAGCCACCGCTCCGGCTCCTCCTCGAAATCCTTCAGGGCCGGCGCCTGGATCGGGTAGATCGTGATGCCCTCGCCCGGCGTGACGATGCCGACGATGCGATCGCCCGGCACGGCGCCGCCATTCGGTGCGAACTTGATCGGGAGGTCGGAATTGATGCCGCGGATCGGGATCGCAACGGGGCTGCGCGGCGGCTCCGACGACTTCTCCTTGAGCTTGGCGGCAAGCCCTTTCTTGACGCCGTAGCGCGCGATGCGCTCCTCCTTGTAGTCGGGGTACATCGCACGCGCGACGTGAGAGGCCTTGATCTCGCCGCGGCCCACCGCCGCCATCACGTCCTCGATCGAGGTGCGCGCGAGCCGCGGCAGCGCGCCCTTGAGCTTGTCGTCGGCGTATTCGATCTTGGCGCGTTCGAACAGGCGCTCCACGATGCGCCGGCCGAGACCGGCATATTGATCGCGCACCGCAGTCCGCGTGGCACGGCGGATCGCGGCGCGCGCCTTGCCGGTGACCGCAAGCGTCTCCCAGGCCGAGGGCGGCGCCGATTGCGCTTCCGAGGTCAGTACCTCGACCTCGTCGCCGTTCTGCAGCTCCGAGGACAGCGGCGCGAACTGACCGTTGATCTTGCAGCCGACCGCGCTGTTGCCGACGTCGGTGTGCACGGCATAGGCGAAGTCGATCACGTTGGCATGGCGCGGCAGCGCGATCAGCTTGCCCTTCGGGGTGAAGCAGAACACCTGGTCGTGGAACAGCTCGAGCTTGGTGTGCTCGAGGAATTCCTCCGGGTTGGCGCTCTCCGAGAGGATGCCGATGGTGTGGCGCAGCCAGGCGAACGCGTTGGACTCGCGCTTGAGGAATTCGGTCGGCGAGCCGACGCCCTCCTTGTAGAAGACGTGCGCGGCGATGCCGCGCTCGGCGATCTGGTCCATCGCCTCGGTGCGGATCTGCAACTCGACGCGCTGGTTGCCGGGGCCGATCACCGTGGTGTGGATCGAGCGGTAGTCGTTCTGCTTCGGCGTCGAGATGTAGTCCTTGAAGCGTCCCGGCACGACCGGCCAGGTGGTGTGGACGATGCCGAGCGCGCGGTAGCAGGCCTCGATGTCGTTGACGACGAGGCGGAAGCCGAAGATGTCCGACAGTTGCTCGAAGCCGACCGACTTGCGCTCCATCTTGGTCCAGATCGAGAACGGCTTCTTGCGGCGGCCATAGACCCGCGCGCCAAGGCCCCGGTGGCGCAGATTGTTGGAGAGCTGGTCCTCGATCTCGCCGATCAGATTGCGGTTGCGTTCGGCGAGCGCGTCGAGGCGCTGCATCACCACCGAATAGGCCTCGGGATCAAGGGTGCGGAAGGACAGATCCTCCAGCTCCTCGCGCATTTCCTGCATGCCCATGCGGCCCGCCAGCGGCGCATAGATGTCGAGCGTCTCCTCGGCGATGCGCCTGCGCGACTCCGTCGGCACGAAATCCAGCGTGCGCATGTTGTGCAGGCGGTCGGCGAGCTTGACCAGGAGCACGCGGACATCGTCAGCAATGGCCAGCAACAATTTGCGCAGGTTCTCGGCCTGCTTGGCCTCGCGCGACACCAGCTCGAGCCGCTTCAGCTTGGTCAGGCCCTCGACCAGCGCGCCGATCTCCGGCCCGAAGATCTGGTCGATCTCGGCCCGCGTCGCTTCGGTGTCCTCGATGGTGTCGTGGAGCAGCGCGGCCACGATGGTGGCGTCGTCGAGCTTGAGGTCGGTGAGAATCGCTGCCACTTCGAGCGGGTGCGAGAAATACGGATCGCCCGAGGCTCGGGTCTGCGAGCCGTGCGCCTTCATGGCGTAGACATAGGCGCGGTTCAGCAGGTCTTCGTTGGTGTTGGGATTGTAGGACCTGACGCGCTCGACGAGGTCATATTGACGCATCATGCGCGCGCGGGGCTTGGCCGGGCGCGCGACCGGCGCAGTCGGGGCCACGGCAACCGATTCGATTGCGGCCTGCATCTGCGTGGATCTGCGGCGCCGATATACCATCCCGTCCTGCCTTCAAACGAGCCCGAGCCGGCCCGCTGTATACATCTTAGCTCCGATCGCGCTTGTGTCCGATCAATTCAGTGACAGGACGCATCGCCAAGTACAACGCATGGTAACCACGAAAACGTCAACAAAAGCAAAGGCCCGAACACCGGTTCGGGCCTTTGATAAAATCACAAGAAATCGACGATCGCGACGGACGATTTACTCGTCTTCCTCAGGCTGCTCCTCGGGCGGCGCGAGGCCTTCGAGACCCTTCAGGAGCTCCTCTTCGGTCATGCGCTCGACGGCGACTTCGGTATCGTCCGCATCGACGCTCGCGCCAGCGGAACCGATCAGCGGCACCGTATCCGGCTCGGGCTCGTCGACCTCGACGAACTTCTGGAGCGAGTGCACCAGCTCCTCGCGCAGGTCCTCGGGCGAAATGGTCGTGTCAGCAATTTCGCGCAAAGACACAACAGGGTTCTTGTCGTTATCGCGGTCAACCGTTAGTTGTGAACCGGACGAAATCATGCGGGCACGGTGGGCGGCCAGCAGGACCAGGTCAAACCGGTTGTCGACCTTGTCGATACAATCTTCTACGGTGACGCGAGCCATGGACTGTCGCTCCGTTGTGGGTGGGACGAAATATGTGGATGATTGGGGCTAGTTATAGGGGCTGGGGCGGTTTCGCAAGGCCAATTTGTGATTTGGCCTCGCCAAACGGCTCTGCTACCCCCACATTGGGGCTGGGATGGGCGGTTACCCGGGCTGCCATCGAGGGCGGCGCCGGGTCTATGAAAGTCCGCCATAACTATACCTTGTTTGCCCCGACTTCTCCGGATTTGCGGCTTCGACGGATTTCGGCGGCACCCTAGAACTGCGCGGCCTGCTGCCGCCGCGCCAACAATAAACGATCAATCACGAACACTACGCGAGCAAACTGAATGTCACCTTCCTCTACCGACAAGATCGCGCTCTTCATCGACGGAGCCAATCTCTACGCGACGGCGAAAACTCTGGGCTTCGACATCGACTACAAGCGCCTGCTGAAGGAGTTTCAGAGCCGCGGAACGCTGCTTCGGGCGTTCTACTACACCGCCATCATCGAGGATCAGGAATACTCCTCGATCCGCCCGCTGATCGACTGGCTGGATTACAACGGCTACACCGTCGTCACCAAGGCGACCAAGGAGTTCATCGACGCCTCCGGCCGCCGCAAGGTCAAGGGCAACATGGACATCGAGCTCGCCGTGGACGCCATGGAGCTTGCCGAGCACATCGACCAGATGGTGCTGTTCTCCGGTGACGGTGACTTCCGCTCCCTGGTCGAGGCCGTGCAGCGCCGCGGCGTGCGGGTCACGGTGATCTCCACCATCGCCAGCCAGCCGCCGATGATCGCCGACGAGCTGCGCCGCCAGGCCGACGTCTTCACCGACCTCGTCGAGCTGCAATCCAAGCTCGGCCGCGATCCCTCCGAACGCCCCGCCCCGCGCGACCGCGGCGATCGCGAGGCCCGCCACCACGCCCCGCAATTCCTCCAGCGCGCAACCACCATGGCGCCGAGGGGCGATGACGACTTCGAGGAGTGAGGCGGCCCGGTCAAGTCGCCAGCCTCCCACCGTCGTTCCCGACCGCAATTGTCCGCTCTGTCCGCGCCTGGTCGCCTTTCGCGAGGCGAACCGGGCGCGCGAGCCGTTGTGGCACAACGCGCCGGTCGCGCCTTTTGGCGACGTCAAGGCACGCCTGTTGATCGTCGGCCTCGCGCCGGGGATGCAGGGCGCCAACCGCACGGGACGGCCGTTCACCGGCGATTACGCCGGTGACCTACTCTATGCCACGCTGCTCGAATTTGGTTTTGCCAAGGGCACCTATCAGGCACGTCCCGATGACGGCCTGAAGCTGGTCGACTGCCGGATCGCCAATGCAGTGCATTGCGTTCCGCCGCAGAACAAGCCGCTGCCGGTGGAGATCAACACCTGCCGCCAGTTCCTCGTCGCGAATCTCGAGACGATGCCGAAGCTGCGCGCGATCATCGCGCTCGGGCGGATTGCGCACGACAGCGTGCTCAAGCCGCTGAAGCTGAAGGCCTCGCGGGCCCCCTTCGGCCACGGCGCCGTGCATCAGGCCGGCGCGTTCAGGCTCTACGACAGCTATCACTGCTCGCGCTACAACACGAATACCGGCGTGCTGACGCCGGACATGTTCCGGTCGGTGTTCGCGAAGGTGAAGGCGGATCTCGATTAGCGCCCTGGTTCAGGCCTTGGCCGGATTGGCCTTCAGCCAGTCCAGGACGTCGCCGGCGTTCCGGTCGGGCGGAAACACCGGGTAGAATACATGCGTGATTCTGGCGTCGTCGACGATCAGCGCAAGACGCTTGATCAGCGTCAGGCCCGCGACCGCCATCGTCGGCAGATTGAGCGCGCGCGTCAGCGCCAGCTTCTCGTCCGACAGCACGGGAAACGGCAGATGCAGCCGTGACGCCATCTCGGTCTGGTACTCGTTGCTCTGGGTCGAGAGGCAGAACACGTGGGAGGCGCCGGCGCCCTTCAGCTCGGCGAACAGATCGCGAAATGCGCAAGTCTGTGGCGTGCAACCGCGCGCACCCGGGATCATGTCCCAATCGTCGACCAACGAAATCTTGCCGGGTTCGCCGGTGCGGGGATAAGCGAACACCACGGTCCGGCCGCGTAGCGCCGACAGCGTCACCGAGGTGTCGTTGGTCGCGAGCAGGCCGATTGGCGGCAGCGTCATGCCGGTCAGATGCGCGGCTGCGCCGTCGTCTTCAGGTGCGGGAATCTGGCTCCAATCGACCTCGAGCAGGTTCCGTTGATTCATCTCGCTATCCCCTCGCCCGCATCAGGCGGCCCTTCTCCCGGCTCCAATCGCGCTTCTTTTCGGTCTCGCGCTTGTCGTGGAGCTTCTTGCCTTTTGCAACCGCCAGCTGCAATTTGGCGCGCCCACGCTCATTGAAATAGAGCTTGAGCGGGATCAGCGTCATGCCCTCGCGGTCGACGGCGCCCATCAGCTTGTTGATCTGCCGGCGATGCAGCAGCAGCTTTCGCGGCCGCTTGGGCTCGTGATTGAAGCGGTTTCCTTGCAGATATTCGGGAATGGTGGCGTTGATCAGCCAGATCTCGCCGTCCTTGGAATCGGCATAGGACTCCGCGATCGTGCTCTTGCCGTTGCGGATCGACTTGACCTCGGTGCCGGTCAGCGCAATCCCCGCCTCGATCGTATCCTCGATCGCATAGTTGAAGCGGGCCTTGCGATTTTCCGCCATGACCTTGATCGGACGTTCGTTCTTTTCAGCCATGGCGACGAAACCTGAGCGCAATGCGCAGCGATGCTAACAGTTTGGATGAAGCGCGCGCGTCACTTCTTGAGGAGATCGCGGATCTCGGTCAGCAGCACAACCTCCTCCGACGGCTTCGGCGGCTCCACGGGCTTGGTCTCTTCCTTCCGCTTCAGTGTGTTTATGGCGCGGATCACCAGGAACAGCACGAAGGCGACGATGATGAAGTTGATCGTCAGCGTCAGGAAGCTGCCGTAAGCAAGTACGGCGCCTTGCTTTTTCGCATCCGCTAAGTTGGTGGCGGTCACCGCCTTCGACAAGGGGGCGAAGTAGTTCGAGAAGTCGAGGCCGCCGGTCGCAGCGCCGATGATCGGCATGATGATGTCACCGACCAGCGAGGTGACGATGGCGCCGAAGGCCGCACCGATGATGACGCCGACCGCGAGATCGACGACGTTGCCCTTCATGGCGAATTCGCGGAACTCCGTGAGCATCCGCCTGCCCTTTTCGTCGACGCTCATGAACGGCCTCCCCGATAGGTCAACCTATCAGTTGATGAGGCCAGCGTGCACCATGGCGCTGCGCACGGCAACGCGGGTCGGCTCGGAGACCGGCACCATCGGCAGCCGCAGCGTCTCCTCGAGCTTGCCGAGCAGCGACATCGCGTACTTGATCGGCGCCGGGTTGCTCTCGATGAAGAGGTTGTTGTGCAGCGGCATCAGCTTGTCGTGGATCTTCAGCGCGGCGGCATGGTCACCCCTCGCCCAGGCGGCCTGGAACTCCGAGCACAGGCGCGGCGCGACGTTCGACGTCACCGAGATGCAGCCGTGGCCGCCATGCGCCATGTAGCCGATAATGGTCGCGTCCTCGCCCGAGAGCTGGTTGAAATCCTCGCCCATCGCCGCACGCTGCTGCGACACGCGCACCATGCTGGCGGTGGCGTCCTTCACGCCGGCGATGTTCTTCAGCTCCCACAGCCGCTTCATGGTGTCGACCGACATGTCGATCACCGAGCGCGGCGGGATGTTGTAGATGATGATCGGAATGCCGATCGCGTCGTTGATCGCCTTGAAGTGCTGGTACATGCCTTCCTGGGTCGGCTTGTTGTAGTAAGGCGTCACCACCAGCACGGCATCCGCGCCCGCCTTCTCGGCGTGCTGGGCGAGCTCGACCGCCTCCTTGGTCGAGTTGGAGCCTGCACCGGCGATTACAGGCACGCGGCCCTTGGCTTCAGCGATGCACCATTCGACCACCTTCTTGTGCTCGTCATGGCTGAGCGTCGGGCTCTCGCCGGTGGTGCCGACCGGGACCAGGCCGTTGGTGCCCTCCGAAATCTGCCAGTTGACCAGGGATCGGAATGCCGCCTCGTCCAGCGAGCCGTTCTTGAACGGCGTGACCAAGGCGGTGAACGACCCCCGGAATTTCGTCTTGGCTGCCATGGACTTCCTCCGTACGCGGCTATCTCTTGAGCAAGCCCCTTTCATATCGGGTCTATCCCGCCGGTAAAAGGCCCGCTTCCGTGTGACGCACCGTTTAGGCCGCGATTTTGCCGCGGTAGTGGTGCAAACCGGCCCGCGGTAAGCCGCTGTTGGTATTTTGTCCGCATATTCAATCAAATACAGCTAGATCTTGAGCCACTTGACTGATTCGGGGCGACCAAACCCGTGACCTCATTCCCTCGTGCCGCCTGGCGATCCACCGGTCTCATCGTGTGCCTGATGGCAGGGCTATCGGTCGGCTGCGCCGCCCTGGCCAAGTCCAATGAGACGACGGCGGAAGCTGGCAAGGACACCGCGAAGCCAGCCGCCAAGGACGCTGCCAAGGACAGCGCGAAGGGCTCGTCCAAGGGAACCGGCAAGGAAACTTCGAAGGACGCGGCCAAAGGAGCAAGCCCGGGCGCAAGCAAGGGCGCGAGCAAGGCTGCCGCCGGCGCTCCGGCCAAGGACGCTGCGAAGAAACCGGCCAAGGATGCTGGCAAGGACGCCGGCAAGAGCGCCGGAAAAGAGCCCGCGAAGGACAAGCCCAAGCCCGCCGCTTCGGCCCCTGCGCCGAAATCGCATCCGGCCGCCAGCGGTTCGTCGCCGAAGACCGCCCCCGCGCCGGCCGTGACCGCCACCGTCAGACCTTCCGCCCCCGCGGCCAGACCGGCCGCAGCGCCCGTGCTGGCCCCGGCGACGCGCCAGCATGCCGCGCCGCGCAAGCCGGTCATACCGGCCGCGGTCGCTGCGACGTCGTCGACGCCCCAGGGCGACAAGGACGCCCTCGAGAGCGTCATCGAGCTCGTGCGCAAGCGCAAGGCGGGTGAGGCCAGCAACGTCGCAGCCGGCATCTCGGATCCGGTCGCGCGAAAACTCGCGGAATGGATCATCCTGCGCAGCGAGGACAATGGCGCCACCGTGGAGCGCTACCGCGCCTTCCTCTCCGCCAATCCGAGCTGGCCGTCGCAGACCTTCCTGCGCCGGCGCCTCGAGGCCGCGATGTGGGACGACAGGCGCGACGATTCCGTCGCGTGGTCGTGGTTCGAGAACGAATCTCCGATCTCCGCCAAGGGCCGCTTCACGCTCGCCAAGGCGATGCTGGCGCGCGGCGACCGCGCCAATGCCGAGCGGCTGGTGCGCGAGGCCTGGCGCAGCGATCCGATGTCCGAGGATACCGAGAACAACGCGCTCGATCAGTTCGGCGCCCTGCTGACACCGGGTGACCAGAAGGCGCGGATGGACACCCTACTCTACGGCAGCGAGAGCGAGGCCGCGCTGCGCGCCGCAAAGCGCCTGGGTGCCAGCTATGTCGCACTCGCCAAGGCCCGCATCGCCGCCGTCAAGAAGGCGCCGAACGCGCGTGCGCTGCTCGACGCCGTTCCCCGCGAGCTGCACAACGACCCCGGCTTCACCTTCAGCAAGATCCAGCTGCTGCGCCGCGAGGAGAAGTTCGCCGAGGCAGCCCAGCTCATGCTGTCGGCGCCGAAGGATCCGAACCGGCTCCACAATCTCGACGAATGGTGGATCGAGCGGCGTCTTTTGGCGCGCAAGATGATCGACACCGAGGAATTCCGCAGCGCCTATCTGATCGCGCGCGACGCCGCACTGCCCTCGCGCGACATCTACAAGACCGAGCAGGAGTTCACGGCCGGGTGGATCGCGCTGCGCTTCCTCAACGACCCCGCGGCCGCCACCCAGCATTTCGCCCGCATCGGCGTCGGCAGCGTCAATCCGACCGCGCTGGCGCGTGCGGGGTATTGGCAGGGCCGCGCCGCGGAAGCGGCGGGACGCCAGCAGGAGGCGCGCAACGCCTATGCCCGCGCAGCCGAACAATCGACCAGCTATTACGGCCAGCTCGCCCGGGCCAAGCTCGGCCTGCCGCAGATCGAGCTCAACAGCCAGCCGCGCGGCCGCGGCGCCGAACGGCTGGAGATCGTGCGCGCCGCGCACCTGCTCTACGAGCTCGACGAGCGCGAGATGGCGATACCGCTGCTGGCCGACATGGGCGAGAACGGCGATCCCGAAGCACTCGCCGGCCTCGGCGAGCTGACCCAGCGCTACAACGATGCGCGCGGCATGCTGCTGCTCGGCAAGGCCGCGCTCAATCGCGGCCTGCCGTTCGACTTCTACGCCTACCCCGTCAATGGCATTCCGCAGTTCACGCCGATCGGTCCCGAGGTCGAGCGCAGCATCGTCTATGCGATCGCGCGGCAGGAGAGCGCATTCAATCCGTCAGTGGTCTCGCCGGCGCAGGCCTACGGCCTGATGCAGGTGACGCCCGACGCCGCGCGCTATGTCTGCAAGCGCCACGGCGCGACTTACGATCTGGGACGGCTGAAGAACGATTCGGTCTACAACGCCACGCTCGGCTCGGCCGAGCTCGGCGGACTGCTCGAGGATTATCGCGGCTCCTACATCATGACCTTCGCCGCCTACAATGCCGGCCGCGGCAGCGTGAAGAAGTGGGTCGAGCGCTACGGCGATCCGCGCGACCCCAAGGTCGACGCGGTCGACTGGGTCGAGCTGATTCCGTTCTCCGAGACGCGCAACTACGTGCAGCGGATCATGGAGAACCTGCAGGTCTACCGTGCCCGCTTCGGCGGCGGCACGCGGCTGCAGATCGAAGCCGATCTGCGCCGTGGCGCCGGCAGCGTGGAATAGCGATCCGCTCTTTCGATTCGCAGCCGCGAGCATGGGTGGCGAGCGCTGCCGTTGCCTCGCGGTGCAGATGAAGGCGCCTGGCGCCGCTGCTGCAAAGGCAGACCAGCGAGGCGTTTGCGAGGCCAGCCGGCCAACGGCAGTGCACCCCTGCGCGCCGCTATCAGGATGGGAAGCGCGGAGCTTCCCTCTCCCACCCCAGAGCAATCGCATTTGGAAGCGACCCCTCTGTGGCCATCCTTCGAGACGCCCGCCGTTGGCGGGCCCTCAGGATGAGGACCGAGCGTGCGGCAGCAGTCTTGACGGGCATCGATGCCGCTTGGCCTCTAGGAGACCGCCGCCGGGTCCGCGCAAGCGCGGCCCGATGACAGGCTTCACAGTCGTCTGGAAGGACGAGGCGCGCGCTCAGCTGGGGGAAAATGCCGTATGCGATTGCCCTGCCCCCCAGCACGGCTTCCATTAGATCGCAACGAAGATGGAGGGCGATGCGCCAAACTTGGCCCATTGCGCCCAGCGAGAAGGCAAGCACCGCGGCAAAAGAAAAGCCCCGGCGGTTTCCCGCCGGGGCTCTCTGTCAGGTCGTTAGACCGAACTTACCAGTTGCGCTGAGCGCGGAGGCGCAGGGTGATGGTGTCCTGATCCTTGAGCTGGTAGGTGGCGATCGGCTTGGCAGCCGGGCCATTGATTGCCGTGGTGGTCACCACACCAGCATATTTCTGGTCGAGGTGGGTCCAGTTGAGGTCAGCCGAGAACGTGAGGTTCTTGACCGGGGTCCAGCGGGTGATGATACCGACCTGGCCGACGGCGAAGTCGGGATTACAGCTCGTCACGCCAGCAACTGCCGTGATGACGCCCGCAGGGCCGCAGAGGGTGCCCTTAGCCAAGCTACCGAACTGTGCCTGAGCGTAAGCACCGTAGATCGCGGTGTTCCAGTAGGGATCCCAGTTATGCGTGTAAGCGCCACGGAAGCCCCAGGTCTTGATGGTTTCCTGCTGGCCGCCGGTCACGAACACCGTGTCCGGGGCACTGGCAGCACCAACGCTCGCGTAAGCTACATTCGAGCTGCCATAAATGGCGTACGAGCCGCCCGCAAGGTTCTGGAAGTTGTAGCGGGTCGCACCGTCGGTGTAGACACCCGAAATGTTGATCACGTCACCCGCACCAGTCGGGATGTTCTTGATCGACAGAGCGAGCTGAACCGCCCAACCCCACTTGTCGTCGGGGTGGCCAGTGGCCTCCGTAGCGCCGTAGTAGGCAACGTGGTTGTCATGCGCAGCGACCGACGCCTGGAACAGACCCCAAGCCTGGTCGACACGAACCATACCGACGAGGTTCGGGGAACGCGAACCGCCGATGGCATTGGAGCCATAAGCTGCACCCGTCACACCGCTGAGACCGGCGGCACCGCTCATGTTCAGGTTGCCGGCCTGGTAGTAAGCCGTCGCGTCTTCCGCCGAGAACGACGCCGTCACGCCCTGACCGAAGTCAGCGGTGTAGGTGAACTGGTTGACACCAGTGACCGTGCCGCTGCCGCCGACGAGGCTGTCGAAGTTGTTGCCGGGATAGTTGGTCCAGGGCGCGTCGAACTGCGACACGGCCTTACCCATGGTGAAGCCAGCGAACTGGATGAAGGCGTAGTACACGCCGAGCGAACCGCCCGAGGTGTTGCCGTCGGTGCCGTTGATCGACGAACCAACGAGCACCGGGGTGGCGCCGGAGGTGTTGAGAGCCAGCGTGCCGCTGTAGGCGGTCGCGCCCGTCGCGCTGCCCGTGCCGGCGTAGTTGCCGGTGGTCCAGGAGAACACGCCGTCGAAGAAGGTACGGACGACGCCGTATTCGGTCGCGGTGCGCGTGTCGATGTTGAGATCTTCACGAGCGCGCATGGTGTAGTAGTTCGTCAGACGGTTGCGCCCACCGTTGTTGCCGGTGAGCTGACCGCTGAAGCTCGAGTTGGTGTTCAGCGCGACTTCAGCGCGCAGATAACCACCCAGCTTGATGCAGGTGTCGGTGCCCGGGATGTAGTAGAAGCCCGCGCCGTACAGCGAGCAGATCTTCACGTATTCGACCGCCTTGGCCTTCACGGGCAGATCGGCTGCTTGAGCTCCGCCCACGGCGATCAGACCCGCCGCTGAGCCGAGCAAAAGGCTCTTAACCAACTTCATGTTAAACTTCCAAGTTGCTCTTCAGGGAAGGTCACTGACCGGACGGCCAATTCCCCAACCCCCTCTAAATCACCGCTCCGGGCTCCTTCGCGTCTTCGGACACACCCGCATGAACGCGAGGGACTTAAGCGAAATGACCTAAACGGGACGACCTCGGGATGCCACCCTCCGTCGCTCAGTCACAATTACCGAACGTCCTTGCACACACAACAAGAGACGCTTTGAAACGGGCCTATGAAGCTTGTTTTCCGACGGGTGTTGCACAAATAACACGCAGATGTGATCAGAGCGCCCTCGCAACATATTGTTTTTATTGTTGTTTTAGAGACGGTTCCTTCTGCCATCAAAGTTCCCCACTTAAGGCACCGCAAGCGAGATCTCGGCCTGGAGGGGCTTTGACGCACTCGAGTCGTAGAATCGGAGGGAGACTCAAGGAGAACGCATCGACCTGCTCCGCGCCTCCCAGCCTGATGCAGGCACGGCTTTAAGGTGCGCGACGAGCACCTTTGCGGATAGCGGGGGCTATTGGAGCCGGCTGGCGGAGCTGCCACGAATCGAACTTTCGACCCCGCCTCCCGCCCCATCGATTCTTCCAGTAAACTCAGTCCCTTACGCGAGCTAAGACGATCTCATAGGCGGAACTGTCCTTCGAGATGCGCCGCACGCTCCAACTCTGTGCCCGATTCTCGCAACGTTACGGTCACGCTCCGGGGCCAAACTGCTTTGTCGCGAAAATCGCTGGGAATATTCGAGCGAAAACACGCGCTTCCAAATTGACCGGCCCGAGTAATTAGATGCATAAGGCTCGCACCGGAGAGGTGGCCGAGTGGCTGAAGGCAACGCTTTGCTAAAGCGTCATACGGTCTCAAGCTGTATCGAGGGTTCGAATCCCTCCCTCTCCGCCACCCAGCGGCATGTCCAGCCCGAAGAGATGGGTAACGCATCGTACCTAAGAGATGGGTGACAACCTCGTGCCGAACGGGTTGTCGAGGGGCTGCAGGGTCTTCTGCTCCAGGTCGAAATATCCAAGATCATAGTGCATGAAGCTGACGAGCCAAATGCCCTCGTCGACCTCCTTGATGCCGAGCTTCTGGCCGGCCAACACCAGGGAGATATTGATTCTCTTGCGGTGGAGGCAGAGGCGCCCGCAGGAGGTGACGACGACGTCGCGATCGTGAAAGGGATAGGCCAGTTCCGGCAAACCCTCGTAGTGGCGGGCTGAGGCGGTGTAGAGATCTGCCGGGCGCTTCATGTCGAGAGCCTCA
>NZ_FMAI01000043.1 GCF_900094605.1 Bradyrhizobium shewense
CTTGAGACGACGCAACTGGACCTTCGCCGGCAGCCAGCGCGGGGCCGACCGTGCCGCCATCATGCTGACGATGATCACGACGTGTCGTCTCAATGACGTCGATCCAAAGGCCTGGCTAGCCGATGTCCTCGCCCGTATCGCCGATCTTCCTACATCACGGCTACACGAACTGCTGCCCTGGGAATGGAAGCTCCTGCGCCAAGGCGACAAGCCCGCCGGTCAGCAGGCTGCCTGACCTCACCCAAGCAATCATAGAGCTCACTGTGCCCGCGCGCATGCGTCAATCAGGCGGTCTTCGTCGTATGCTTACGATCTACCATGCGGTTTGTACCGACCAAGACAGTCGAGCAGTAGAGCTGCCTGATGCTTCACCGGGCACGCCATCTCTTCATCCGTCAGCGGACTGCCGTGATCAATTCAATCCGCGCCTATCTCGCCAAGTTCGGGATTGTCGCCCCTGTCGGGCGCAGGAGTGTTGAGCAACTGCTGGAGATCGTCGCCGATAACCATGAAGACGCAAAGAAATTATCCTCGGGCTACCTCAATTCACGGTCGTAAATGTTAGGGCCGAGTACAGCCAATATCAGGATCGTGCCGGCGCGCTCAAAAGCAAAGCCGAGTCGCAAGTGCAGGCAGCAAAATCGAAGTTCGCCGAGACCGCAAAGAGTGAGATCGGCGGTGCGGCTAACACACTATTTTCGTGTCTCCGCACGCAAATTCAGAACAAGCGCTCGGAGGCGACGGCTATGCTTGAGCCTGCTATTACCATGCTCAGCACTTCGATAGACAAGTTCAAAAGCATCGACTCGGACGAATCGCGCGTAAAAATCTCTGAATTGCAGAAGCAATATGAGTTAGCTATGCAAAAGCGAAAGGAAATGGATGATCGTTTCGACCAATCCATTACTGAACTCACCAATCAGCAAACACAGCTCGTTGACGGCTTACTTAGAAAGTTAGCAGGTTAAGAGCCAACTCTCAGTGCCGCCTTGGTAGTAGACGGACACGACTGTTCGTATATCAACTGCGTTGGACGCCTTTTCCAGCGCGGCACGAGGACTGTTGATATATGCTGCTAAACTTCGGCGTTATCGAAGGGGAGCGCAGCAATCCGTAAGCGAAAGCCATTGCAAGCTAACGCAAGTTTGGAGGCGGAGAAGGCAAAAACTCGGGGGCTAGTTCACAGACCATCTCGTCCCGCTGGGGCCTCTTACGAAGATGACCTCGAACCTTGACCAAGGACCCATTCCGCAGATCCCCATTTTCCTCTAATCGTACAAACGACTCCGCCGGAATGATGCAAGTCACCTGTTTTCCGCGAGATGAACGATAAACAAAGGTCCTTGCTCGGAGAATTAACGATCTCCACCCTTCCAAAATAAGTGACAGCCTGGCTCTCAATACGCTTGAACGCACGGTCCAGCTTAGTGCCTGTTTGCTCGTCTACAGGCAACTGGTTCCTGGAGACAAATCTAGCCATCGCCCGCCTCGACAAGCTCGCCCGCAACGAAGACGTCCAGCTAAAGCTGCAAGCCCCCGATTGCCGTTGGGACCTGGTCGTGGTGGACGAAGCGCACAAGCTATCGGCCACTTTCTTCGGTGGCGAAGTGAAGTACACCAAACGCTACCGGCTCGGCAATTGCTCTCGCAGCTTACGCGGCACTTCCTTCTGATGACGGCGACGCCGCACAACGGCAAGGAAGAGGACTTTCAGCTTTTCATGGCGCTTCTCGATGGTGATCGCTTCGAGGGCAAGTTCCGCGACGGTGTGCATGTGGCCGATGTCTCGGACCTGATGCGACGCATGGTGAAAGAGAACCTGTTGAAATTCGACGCGACGCCGCTGTTTCCTGAGCGCGTCGCCTACACCGTCCCCTACAGGCTCTCCGACGCCGAGGCCTCGCTCTACAAGGCGGTCACCGATTACGTTCGGGAGGAGTTCAATCGGGCGGAGGCGCTGGAGAACGACAAGCGTGCTGGAACGGTTGGGTTCGCGCTGACTGTTCTGCAGCGTCGCCTCGCCTCATCCCCTGAGGCAATCTACCAGTCGCTGCGCCGCCGAGCCTATAATGCCACGCTACGAGCGCATCGCCTTCGAGAAGACGCTTGTGACGCCGCAGGGCCAACCGCTGGCGGCGTTCGTCTGCCCTGTTCTACACCGTGCCTTCAAGACTGATTGGTCATCGCCTGCGTGTGCGCATCTTCGACGACCGGCTCGAATGCTTCCTCGGCGTCACGCCGGTCGTGACGCTGCGACGTGGTCGGCCTGTGTCGGAGAGCCGCGGCGGGCATGTTATCGATTACCGGCACGTCATCCATGCCCTGCGCCGCAAGCCGATGGCGCTCGTCAGCCTCGTCTATTGCGACCAGCTCTTCCCGCGCGCGGCTTACAAGCGCCTCTTCGAGACCTTGCGGGAGCATGGCGACGACCGGCGCGCCTGCAAGGTGACGGTCGAGCTTCTGGCCCTGGCCCATGAGCGAGCCTGCGAAGCCGAGCTCGCCGAGGCGATCGCGACCGCTCTCGATGCCGGACGGTTACCCGATCTTGCGGCATTGCGCGATCGCTTCCGACCCGAGGCGGCCTCGATCCCGAGTGTCGCCGTCAAGCTGGCGTCGCTCGACGTCTACGATGAGCTGGCCTCCGTCAGCATCGTGTCGGCCCACTCGAACCTGGGAGGAGCAGCATGACCAGCATAGCGACCTCCATCGATGCCGCCCGCGTCGAGCTGCTGCTCAATGAGTTGCGCCTGCCTGGCGTCAGGGCGATCTGGCCGAAGCTCGCCGCGCAGTCGGACAAGGAAGGCTGGCCCGCCGCCCGCTTCCTTGCGGCCCTTGCCGAGCACGAGGCCGCCGATCGCACCCGCCGCCGCATCGAACGACACATGGTGGAAGCGCGTTTGCTCGCCGGCAAGACGCTCGCCACGTTCGAGTTCGAGAGCGTGCCGATGCTGTCAAAAGGCACAGTCGATGGCGCTCGCCGCCGGTGACGTCTGGTTGAAGACCGGCGCCAATCTGCTGCTGTTCGGTCCCCCCGGCGGCGGCAAGACCCATCTCGGCGCAGCGATCGGCCTGGCTCTCGTCGAGGACGGTTGGCGCGTTCTCTTTGCACGCACCACTGATCTGGTGCAGCGGCTGCAGGTGGCCCGGCGCGAGCTGGCGCTGGAGTCCGCCATCGCCAAACTCGACCGCTACGACCTCCTGATCCTCGACGACATCACATATGTGAGCAAGGATCAGGCGGAGACCAGCGTACTGTTCGAGCTGATCGCCACCCGCTACGAGCGACGCTCGCTGCTGATCACGGCCAATCAGCCGTTCGGCGAGTGGGGCCGCATCTTCCCCGATCAGGCGATGACGCTGGCGGCGATCGATCGCCTGGTGCACCACGCCACGATCCTCGAGATGAATGTCGAGAGCTACCGTCGAAAAGTTGCTCTCGATCGCAGGCGCGGTCCAGGCCGGCCGCCGGTTCACGCCACTCCAAATGAACTCGAGAAGGCGGTGATTGACGCTGGCAATCGCATTGCCTCGCCATAATTGTTACCGGATGCTGAGCCGCTGCCTCACGTAAATTGCTCCCTTGGATCGGGAACGAGCGGGGGCGAAGATGGGGTGGCTAAGCATGGCAACACGGAAGGAACTGACGGCGGCAGCAGGCGCGCGCTATCGGCGTTCGGATCGCGCGAAGAAGGTGCGGATATTGGACGAGTTCGTCGACATCACCGGATTCCATCGCAAGCATGCGATGCGACTACTTCGAGGTCAGGAAGACGCACGCCCAGGCCGACGGGCGCGACGTCGAGTCTATAATGAGGCAGAATAACGCGCTCGTGCTCCTTTGGGAGTTGTCAGACCGGATCTGCGGGAAGCGGCTGAAGGCATTAATGCCTGCGCTGATTGAGGCGATGGAACGGCATGGCCACCTCGACCTTGCCCCCGAGATCCGCGACAAACTTTTGGCGATGAGCGCTGCGACGATCGACCGCGCATTGGTGCGGGTCCGAGAAGAATTAGGTCGCAAGCGCCGGCGGCACGCGACGCACTCGTTGCGTCGCAGTGTTCCAATAAGGACGTCGGCAGATTGGAATGATCCGGCGCCGGGATTCGTCGAGGCCGACCTTGTCGCGCATAGCGGTCCATCGGCGCGCGGCAGCTTCATCCAGACCCTTGTGCTCACCGACATTGCTACCGGCTGGACGGAGTGCGCTCCTCTGATCGTGCGCGAACAGACGCTGTTGAGCACGGTGCTGATGGAATTGCGCAAACAATTGCCGTTTGCGCTGCTCGGCCTCGATACTGACAATGATACCGTGTTCATGAACGAGACGCTGAAAGCCTACTGCGAGGCGGCCAACATCGTCTTCACGCGTTGCCGGCCCTACCGAAAGAATGACCAGGCGTTCGTCGAGCAGAAGAACGGCGCCGTCGTGCGCAGGATGGTCGGCTATCGTCGGTTCGAGGGCCTGGAAGCGGCCAAGCTGCTGGCTGAACTCTATCGATCGGCGCGGCTGTTCGTGAACTTCTTCCAACCCTCGTTCAAATTGATAGCCAAGCAGCGCGACGGCGCGCGTGTGCGCAAGACATACAGCGCGCCCGCAACACCACACCAGCGCTTGGCCGCCGACGCCCGTACGCCCGACGCGGTTCGCACCCAACTCCAAGAAAAATCTATGCCGCTCTCGACCCGGTCGCGTTGTTGCGCGATATCCGCGGCGCGCAGGAACGCCTCGTGGCGCTTGCGGATACCCAGCCAATCGTCAATCCTGCTGCGGCATCGCAATCGATTGATCTCTTTCTTGCAAGTCTGCGAACCGCCTGGAAGGACGGAGCTATGCGACCAACGGATCGGCCAATCGTGAAAGCGAAGAGAGGCCGGCGCCGTCCCGACCCGCTCATCAGGGCAACGCCAGATTTGCGAAAATGGTTTGAAGTCGAACCCTGGCGGACGGGCAGCGAACTGCTCTCCCGGTTGCAGGTGGAATATCCTGGAGCCTATCCGAACAAGCTTCTTCGAACGCTTCAACGTCGACTTAAATCCTGGCGCAGCGATCAAGCGAACGCGTTACTGTTCGTTCCTACGGAGGAAACGCTTCCGGGGTATGAGGTCACAGCACCCCAATGATGTGCCAGGTGCCAGCGGAGGAGGCCGGGCGCTCCGAAACCCCGACCATCTCCGCACCCGGCGTCCTCCTCAACCCAAGCCGGGAGCAAAATAAATGAGGCAACCCGATCGCACTCGGGAGCATCGATATGTGAGGCAATACGCGCTCTCATCCTGATTGTCGCGCCATAGTGGATCCTGCCCTTCGCGGTATAGCGAGCATGTCGAAGTCCGTCAGCGCCGTTGGCAATGCAGGTGCGCCGGCCTTGCTCGTCGGTGCACCCATGCTGAGTTGGCCACCGCAGTCGACCTCACGGCTTGCTGCGCGGTGGGTGGTGAGGCTGCGAAAACATCAACCGGAACAGAGCTCGAGCGATTGAGATTGCTCGTTTCGTTCTTTTGTGTGCGAAAATCAAGCGCTCGCCCTTCAACCAGGGACCGCGATGTCAGGGTGATGAGAAAACCCTTTCCAAAGAAGTATTCGCTGACTTGGGCGGTTCACGTGGGATTGCGAGCAGGACAGCCGGCGAGCGAACCGCCGTCTGCCATTTGTGATCGACAATCCTTAAAACACATCGTCCGCATGCTTGAGGCAGCTTTCTGGGAGAAGAAATCTCATGCGCTACACTCTCTTCATCGTCGTCTTCACAGTTTCCGTCTTCGCCGGTTTTGAATCGCCCTAGATCGCGGCTCCAGGGCGTCACTTGCGCGATGCGCCACCCGTTCGACAGGATGTTTATTGCCTGCAGGGGCGTAGCTGGGGATATCCAGGCAATTGCCAGTTCTCGACCTATAGTCAGTGTATGGCCAGCGCGCAGTTCGCCCAATTCGAGGCCGCACGGCTCATCAATATGCGCGCGCTCATCGACACCTTTGATCTCGTCGAGCAGGCTCTCGGCCGCTCAATTCATCTGGCGAACACGAGTGGCTGCGTGACGGAAGCGCGCTAGATAGGAGTTAGCTGCAGACCAATCGCGAGGGGGAAAGCCGCAGCGTGCGTGACTTTGGTGCCAGCGGCCCAGCTTTCTTGCGCGGCCGGGTAGGATGCCGGGTTCCGCGATCCGCCTTCAGGCTACTACATCGGAGGCTGCTGGCTCATTCGACTCGATCCAGGTAAAACAATGTTCCACGAGTTCGAAAACTTCAGGATCGAGTCGCGCCGTAGCTACAGCGTCAGGCCCCCATCGATGACGATGGTCTGCCCTGTAATCATCGGCGCTGCAAAGCCAAGATAGACGATCGTTTCGGCGATATCCTCGGGAACGCATCTGCGCCGCAGGGGAGTTCGCTCAATCGAGCTTTGCCGCTGCGCTTCCGTCCACTCGATCTGCCAGGTGCTGTCAACCGCGCCCGGAGCCACTGCGTTAATCCGGATCTCCGGTGCGAGACCTTGCGCAAGATGACGCGTGATTGCAATGATACCGGCCTTGCTTGCCGCATAGGCCAAACTAGATCCCCTCGAGGTCAGGGCCGACACTGAGGCCAAGCTTACGATCGCGCCTCTCGATTGCCGCAACGAGGGGGCAGCGGCGCGCGTGCATCGGAACAGCCCGATGAGGTTCGTCTCCAACACCGCCGACCACAGCTCGTCAGTAATGAGGTCGAGATCGGACGAAGAAATGGACTGCCGTGCTCCCGGCGTCCCAGCATTGTTAACGAGAAGGTCCAGCCCTCCCATCTTGTCAAGGGCAAGGTCCACGAGTTCTGTCTCTTTTCCATCACCGATCGCGCCCGGTACGCCGAAGACGTCGTAACCGTCCGCCCGGAGCTTGCTCACCTCCTCGGGCCCCCGTGGATCGTCGGGAAGGTGGTTCAGCGCAACACTGCACCCCGACTGTGCCAACCGCTTCAAGGTCGCCAAGCCGATGCCTGAAGCGGCACCGGTCACGAGCGCTCTTTTTCCCGACAGTTCGTAGCGGATCATGGTCTCTCCTTCGATGGTTTCTCTCATAAGCGAGCCGCGCGGGTGCAGCCCAGCGCCCCCGACGGGGGCCGATCGCGAATTGACCGCACTTTTTATATCATATAAAAAGCTCGCGCAACGTGAGATCATTCATGACTGTAGGTCGTCAGGAAAAAAGCTAAATGCCCGCCTGAGGCTTCAGCGCCAAACTGACCGAGAGATAGGACAAGATGAGTAATTTGAAGTTGTCGAAGGCTGAGCCGGCCCGCCTTATGACCGGAGGTCGCTTCATTGCCGAGACCATCAAGGCGAAGGGTATCTCGCACGTCTTCTTCATGGATGCCGTTCTGCGACGTGCGCTCACCGAGATGGAAGACCTCGGCATCAAGCGGATTCTCGGGCACTCCGAGAAGGGAATCGCATACATGGCCGACGGCTATGCGCGCGCATTGCGACGGCCTGCCGTTTGCATGGCGCAATCCGTCGGAGCCGCCAATCTCGCCGCGGCCCTCCAGGAATCCTGGTTTGCCTACGCACCGGTCGTCGCGTTGACGGGGCGCCACGCGGCCAACTACCAGTACCGAAACGCGTATCAGGAGCTTCCACACGAGCCGCTTTACGCCTCCGTCACGAAGTTCAGAGGTCGAGTGGATGAGGTGGGGCAACTGCCCCATCTCCTTCGTCAAGCATTTAGAGAGGCGACCACCGGCACCTCCCGCCCTGTCCATCTCGACATCACCGGCTATACGGGCGACATCGTTGGCGCTGCCGAATTCACAGCCAGCATCTTCCCCGAAGAGACCTACGCAAAGGTGCCAGCTTTCCGGCCTTCTCCGGATGCGGAATCGGTCAGCCGTGCCGTGGCGGCAATCGCGGCTTCAGAGCGCCCTGTGATCCTTGCAGGCGCCGGCTTGATGATGTCAGGCGCCGAGGGCGCCCTGAAGGCACTCGTCGAACATCACCAGATTCCAGTTGTGATGTCGCTTGACGCAAAACACGCTCTTCCGGAGTTCCACCCGCAAAATGGGGGTGTGGCCGGGACCTACTCGCGCAGCTGTGCAAACAAGATCCTGAACGATGCGGATCTTGTCATGTTCGTCGGCAGCGATACCGGGGACATGATTACGAACCACTGGAAGCAGCCAAGGCCCGAGGCGCAAATTGTGCAGATCGACATCGATCCGGCGGAGCTTGGTCGCAACTTCCCCGAAGCGATTGGTGTGCAGGGCGACCCGAAAGCGGCTCTCGATCGCCTTGGCTCGGAACTGCCATCTCGTTCGAGACCTGATTGGCAGCGGAAGGTTGCTGATTACGTCGCCGAATGGCGGGCAGAAGCGGAGATCGCGCGATCCTCTGAGGCGACGCCAATCAGGCCAGAGCGTCTATGCCGGGAGATCTCGGACTGGCTTCCGAAGAACGCAATGCTGGTGGCCGATACCGGATACGCATCGCACTGGAGCGGCACGCTTGTCTATCTGACCGACCCAGCTCAGGGATACCTGCGAGCCGCCGGATCGTTGGGCTGGGCCTTTCCTGCTTCACTCGGCGTTCAGTGTGCGATGCCAGATCGTCCCGTCGTCTGCTTAACTGGCGATGGTGGTTTTATGTATCATCTTCCCGAACTGGAAACGGCTCGGCGGTATGGCCTTAACGTAATCACGATCGTGAACAACAATCATTGCCTTGGACAGGGCAGGAGAAACATCGACATTGCCTACGAAGGAAGGAAGGGCAACAAAGAGGAGATCTTTGCCTATCGAGACACAGATTTCGCGCAAATCGCACGCGATTTCGACTGCTTCGGGGTGCGCGTCGAGAAGCCCGGTGACTTGGCAAAGGCCTTCGATGATGCGCGTCGGTCCGGTAAGCCCGCCGTCATCGACGTGGTGACTGAGTTTGAGGCGCTCGCTCCCTTGCCCTGGGCCCCGCCCTCCGGAAGCTAATCCGGTACTCCGCTGTCCAGACATGTCTTAAAGGGGCCCGCGCGGCCCCTTTAATCTTTTGTGGCTCCCCACCCCGTGATACACGGACTTGCCTGTGAAGGAGCAGGCATACCAGAAGTCGCGCCAGTCGAGATGGGAACGAACAGAAATGAGAAAAGCGGGATCTCGAGACGCGGACTCCTCTGCTTCCTCATTCAAACTCCCCATGCCCACCGAACTTGATTGGCTGCACGTCGGACGTGATAACTTACACGCAAGGGCATATCTGTTGCTTCGCAAAGCTCTCATGGCTGGCCGGTTCCGGCCGGGCCAGCGGCTTCTTCTCAAACCATTGGCGGAAGAGCTTGGAGTAAGTGTCACTCCCGTGAGGGAGGCCCTTCTGCGGCTGGCTTCCGAGCGCGGCCTTGTTCCGCATCAGTCGCGTTCGATGATGGTCCCCGTCTTGAGCGTGGGCCGGTTCAGGGAAATTCGTGACATTCGAATTGAGTTGGAAGGGCGAGCTGCAGAAGCTGCGGCGAACAACATCTCAGCGAGCGACATCATCGCGCTGGAGAAGATGCAGGAGCAACTGATGCTCGCAAGACGCCAGCGCGACGTGCAGGCCGTCCTCGCGATCAACGAAGAATTTCATTTCAGGATTTACAGATCGTCAGACTTGCCTGTGGTCTGCGGATTGATCGAAAGCCTGTGGGTTCAGATCGGTCCGCTTCTCACGCTGAATGATTTCAGTGCATCCGCAACCGCGAAGGATCATCCGCACCGAGCGATCCTCGCGAGCCTGGCTGCTGGAGATGGTGCAGGTGCACGGCGTGCGTTGGCAAACGACATCATGTGGGCAAGCAAATATCTCGAGATAGCCGTCGTCAGACTCAACGAACCGGCGGTAGATAAGAAAAAACGAAAAACGATTACATCTGTCAGCGCGAATTGACGATCAGCTCCATCGATTGACCCGTTCGAGGGCGCATTGGCGACGTACAACGCGCATCGAACTGATCGTCTCGGGTGTGGCTGCCATGAGCACGAGCACTAGTGTGCCATATCCAATGCGGGTTTGAGCGGGAGGGAATGCCTCAGATACTTGGTACGTCGCAACAGCAAGGCCTCAAATGTCTGGACGGTTAGACACAAACAGGCCAGCATAGCCATTGCTCCTTACTAAAGAATCTCGCCGCTGCGCCTCGCGCGAACAACTCAACACGATGCTAGGGGCATTCGCGCCGGAATAACGCGCCGCACCGTCGATTATGGCCGAAAATTATATCAGGCTTCGTGAGACCAATTGCCTGTGGAGCAATGAAGGCTTGGTGTGGCTAGTCCCGGACCGCGGAGATCGAACTCGCGTAAAGATTGCGGTGCAGTTAAAAGACTCGAGCTCAGTGCGTACTATCTGATGAAGCGTGTTCGAGCCGAATCCACATGCGCTCTAACGTTTGTGAGAGTTCGGCCTGGCGCCCATTTGGCCTGCTCGGTTGTCGGGAGACTTGGTCAGGAAGCGAGAACTGGAGCGCTAGAAGCGATGTGTTCGCAATGTAGAAGGCCCGCTTCCACGGTCGGGGGATATCGCCGCAACCGATTGATGACAGACTTGAGACTCAAGCATCAGGGCGGTGCCCACAAGGGAGTGACGTCGTGAGAAATAGATACTGGACCTTGGCGGACGAGCCGGTGACGGGATGGCCACAGCAGGACACGTTCGTGCTGAAGGAGGGGGCAGTCCCGGTGCCCGCCTTGGGACAGGCGCTGACGCGGACCATCTATGTGTCGCTCGACCCATATCAATTGTACTACCAGCGGGAGCGGACTGGGCCAGAAGGCGCGCCCTGCCATGCGCGCACCGTCTCGCAGATCATCGAGAGCCGGATGGACGGATTTGCGGCCGGCGATTTCGTTTTCAACACCAACGGCTGGACCGAATATGCGCTTATGGGCGAGGGAGTCTGGCGGCCGGGCTACATGGTCCCGCGCAAGCTCGATGCGTCGGTCGGGCGCATCTCCCAAGCCGTGGGCGTGCTTGGAATGCTGGGGCTGACCGCCTACGCCGGCATGAACTTGATGGCCTCGCCTCAGCCGAACGAGATAGTGGTGGTATCGGCCGCTTCAGGCGGCGTCGGCCAGATCGCGGGGCAGCTCGCCAAGCAGCGGGGGGCGCGGGTCATCGGGATCGCTGGGCGCGATGCCAAATGCAAGTTCGTGACTGATGATCTGGGCTTCGATGCCTGCGTTTCCCATCTTTCGCCCACTCTCTCAGCCGATCTCGCAGCCGTTTGCCAACCGGGCATTGACGTGTACTTCGAAAATGTGGGGGGCAAGGTATTCGAGGCGGTGCTGCCGCTGTTCAATCAGGCCGCGCGAATGACCATCTGCGGCCTCATCGCGCATTATGGCGACGAGGACGGAGGCGTCGATAGACGCGCCGCACTGATGAAAAGAGGTGAACCAATCTTCAAGACACGTGACGTCAGGGTAATGAATCTCTCCGTCAGCGAGTTCGCTGGACAGCACGAGGAGATGTTGGCGTATCTCGCCCCCTTAGTGAAGGCGGGTAAGGTCAAGTACCGCGAGGATATCCGCCAGGGATTGGAGACCATCCCCACCGCTTTCGCCGAAATGCTACGCGGCGACAGTTTCGGCAAGATGCTGGTGCAGGTAAGTCCCGACCCGACGCTTGGAGCCCGTGGACCCGGAAAGTCCCGTCAAGGTCCATTCGGGACAGTAGCCTGATTCAGCGAGGTCCGCTGCATTCGAGCGGTGCAGCGGCGACCGCTTTAAGCGCGGCCGCTGCCCGTAATCAAATTGTTGGAGCACCCGAAAGGACTATTCCATCGTCGGCATCACGAATTCGGCTCCGGCCCGAATACCCGTTGGCCATCTGGTCGTGATCGTCTTTAACTTGGTATAGAATCGAATGCCTTCCGGGCCATGCATGTGGTGGTCGCCGAACAGAGATGCCTTCCAGCCACCGAACGAATGAAATGCCATCGGAACCGGTATCGGCACATTGATGCCGACCATGCCGACCTGAATCTGATGAGCGAATTCCCGGGCCGCATCGCCGTCTCTGGTGAAGATCGCTGTGCCATTGCCAAATTCGTGCTGGTTGATCATGTCCGATGCATCATCATACGAGTTCGCGCGAGCGACCGCTAGAACCGGACCGAAGATCTCTTCTCGATAGATTTTCATGTCGGTAGTGACGCGGTCGAACAGCGTGCCACCGATGAAATAGCCGTCTTCATAACCCTGACGCTTAAAGTCGCGCCCGTCGACCACGAGCTCCGCGCCCTCGGCAACACCCGCATCGATATAGGCGCGAACTTTCTCGAGATGCTGCTTGGTCACCAAGGGCCCCATCTCGGCATCTGGATCGGTGCCGGGCGCGATGTTCAACGCGCGCACCTTCGGGGTCAGCTTTTCGATCAGGCGCTGGGCGGTCGTCTCGCCGATCGGGACAGCAACGGAGATGGCCATGCAACGCTCGCCGGCCGAGCCATAAGCGGCACCCATGAGCGCATCGACGGCCTGATCCATGTCGGCATCCGGCATGATAATCATATGGTTCTTGGCACCGCCAAGCGCCTGGCAACGCTTGCCGTGCCGGGTCGCGGTCTCGTAAATGTAGCGGGCAATTGGCGTCGAACCCACGAAACTCACGGCTGCAACATCAGGATGGGTAAGAAGCGCGTCAACCGCTTCCTTGTCACCCTGCACGACGTTGAAGACGCCACGGGGCAGGCCTGCTTCCTCGAGCCATTTCGCCAGGATCAGCGAAGCAGACGGATCGCGCTCGGATGGTTTGAGAATGAAGGCGTTGCCGCAGGCGAGCGCGACGGGAAACATCCACATCGGGACCATGGCCGGAAAGTTGAATGGCGTGATGCCCGCCACAACACCCAATGGCTGCCGCAGCGAATGGCTGTCAACCCGCGTACCGACGTTCTCCGTAATTTCACCCTTCAAGAGCTGCGGTGCGCCCGTGGCGAACTCCACTACTTCCATTCCGCGTTGAACTTCACCCTTGGCATCTGAAACCACCTTGCCGTGTTCGGCTGTGATGGCGTGGGCGAGTTCGTCGGTCCGCTCTTCCAAAATGCGCAGGAACCGGTTGAGGATCCGGGCTCGTCGGAGGGGAGGCGTAGCGGCCCAGGCCGGGAAGGCGGCACGCGCGGCACCTACAGCAGCTCTCACGTCATCTGCCGAAGCCAATCCGAGCGTCGCGGATTGTTGGCCAGTTGCAGGATTGAAAACCGGCGAAGTCCTGCCGCTCCATCCTTGCACCAGTTCGCCATTGATGAAATTCCGAATGGTTGCCGACACCGCATTGCTCCGCTGTAAACCGCTTGATCGCGTCTCATAATGGATGCATAGATTTGCGCATCAACGGCTAAATTCGCGACTCCGTTGTGTAGAAAGTGTAGCCGATGGATTGGGAAAGCGTTCGGATCTTTCTTGAAGTCGCGCGTGCCGGGCAGTTCTTGAAAGCGGCAAAGCATTTAAGGCTGAACCATGCGACAGTCGCTCGCCAGGTCACGGCGTTGGAAAGGAGTCTCAACGTTAAGCTGCTTGAGCGCCATACTTCTGGCTGCGTGTTGACCGCGGCGGGAGACGCCCTCGTCGTGGCAGCGGAACGCGCCGAAAGCGAGTTGCTCAAGGTGGGCGCCAGTATCGGAGGCGCCGCTGAAGCGATCACTGGCACTGTGCGCGTTGGGGCGCCGGATGGACTGGGCAACTACTTTCTGGCAGATCAGCTCGGGGCACTCGCGGCCAGACACCCCCGTCTGATCATTCAATTGGTGCCGCTTCCACGCACCTTTTCATTGTCCCGCCGAGAAGCTGACATTGCAATAACTCTCGATCGGCCGAAACAGGGGCGATTAATCTTGTCGAAATTGACCGATTACACACTCAGCGTTTATGCCGCGAAGAGCTATCTTGTGCGCGAAGGCCAAATCGAGAAACAGTCCGATCTGACGGGCCGGTTGTTCGTCACGCATGTTGAGGATTTCGCTTACAGTAGGGCGCTGGACTACGCCTCGGCCCTTGGTCGGCTGATGTCGCGCCGCTACGAGTGTGGCAGCGTCGTTGCTCAAATGGAAACGGTGAGAAGCGGCCATGGCATTGGCATCCTGCACGATTATGCTGCCCGCCGCTATCCGGAGCTTCAGCGTCTGCTCCCTGATGTGCGGTTCGTTCGAAGCTACTGGCTCACCTCCCATCCCGATACCCACGACGTGCGGCGCGTTCGGGAAGTTCATCGCTTCATAGTGGCTTCTGTAAAATCGTATCGCCCCAGCTTTGATGCGCACTAACCGGGTTGCGCCAGCCTTAGTAGCCTCGCCTAGTCTACAATCCTTTCGCGCCGAAGCCATACTTAGCCGAAAAGTTTTTGAGGATTTCGTCCCTCGGCGCGCAAGAATCGTCCAGCTCGACAGTTAGGGAATGGTACCGGCCGACGTTAAGTGGAGAAGGGAGTCCATCGAGCAGTCTTTGACCGTCAGGCGTCCGAGATGAGGACCGGCCGTGCATTGGCCGGCTTGCGCGTCCCACATTTCCGGCGAAAGCACTCCCGATGCACTGATGTCGGAGGCAGATCCCGAGAATTGGAACGAAGCCGGAGAGAGCCCCGACAACGGCAGTTCATATCGTCTCCATAGTGTGCATGGTCCTGGCGATATCACCACGGCGCGTGACGTGAGACGAGCGAGATCGCCGACGCTAATAGCGTCATTCCGGATCACCTCGGTTGCTTCGCAAAGCTTCTAGAAGTAACGGGCAATGTTGAAAACGAGGGAATCGTAATATCGATGATCACAATCATGAAGCACGATGATTGTTGTCGTAAAATGCATCGATGATGCTGTGCTTTGGCAATCGTCTGGTCATATTCGGCCTCGGGATCTGATAGCGCCGTTATGCCGCGTGGAACACAGCCATCTCGTCGCGGATAGTGACGGTGCGGATTGCGAATTCGTGAAAACCGATAAAGCCAATTAACCCGCAATAGATCTTCCGCGCGACATGCTCGATCTCACAGATGGTTTCCATCGATCGCACCTTGGACGCTCCAGTAATGGATCCCCCGGGGAAGCACGCCTTGAGGAGCGTTAGGGCATCTTGTCCCTGTGCAAACTCGGCGGTAACGACCGCCATGAGATGGTGACTGAGGCGTAAGACTCCAGACCGCACAGCACTGGAACCTCCACCGAATCCGAGGTGCAAACGCGCGACAGGTCGTTGCGCAAGAGGTCGACAATCGTGATGTTTTCGGCCCGGTCCTTTTCGGAGTTCTGGAGGAGCTCGGCCCGGCGTTGGTCTTCCTTGGCATCGCCGGAGTGCGCGATCGTGCCTTTGATCGGCCGCGTTTCAACAGTCCGCCCATGCAATGGTGAGCCTGCCGTAGCGCAAGAGCGCCGCAAAAGGAGCAGGATTCATTGACCAGGAGCGACCGTAGAAGGCGAGCGGATGGAACGAGCCCGACAGGCGAGCCGTGAAGCCCTGCGCAACATTGGCCTGGCCGGAAGAGCCGGACACGAGCGTCCGCGCAGAATTTCTGCAATTGCTGCTCGGCTTTCGAAGTCTTTTCGCATCGCACCAACGTTAGACTGGCGCTTAGCTTTCGGGTAACGAGCAAAGGCATTCGGCGGCACGTTTGCCAAGGGCTGTTTTTCGATGTCCCACGCCGCATCCATCCGGTCCGCGAATGTCGATAATCCCGAGTATCTATCTTCTGTCGTGGATGAAGAGAGACTTATGAACGTTCGTGTATTGGTGGGAGCGAAGCCGGCCGGCGACAGCCGGTCCGTCCGCAGTGATTGGACGCGCGTAGAGGCCGAAAGCCTGTATAGCTTTCCTTCCCCGATCTAATGTTCCAAGCACAGAGCGCTCATCGCGACCGTTTCAAACCAGATACCGATTGGGCAGGCTCCATCACCTCCGGCTTAGCCCGGTGACGTCAGTAACCGGTGGTGTGCAAAGGTGCTTGTAGGTCAGACATGCAGGTTAGGTTGATGAAGGGAAAGATCCATCGCGCGTCGGTCACTGAGGCCGATCTGCACCCTGAAGGTGCGATCTCGATTGATCGTAACCTACTCACCGCAGCTGGGTTCTTAGCCAACGAGCACGTGGAAATCTATAATGTCGACACCGGCGCACGGTTTGCCACTTACGTCATCGAGGCACCCGCGGGGTCAGGAACAGTCGGGCTGAATGGTGCAGCTGCGCGGCTGGCCATACCGGGAGACAAGCTCATCATCGTGGCATACGCCTCTTTCAACGACAACGAGGCACGAACCTTTACTCCGCGCGTCGTGAGAGTTGATCGGGATAACCGGATTTTGTCAGATTGAGGGAAGATCGCGTCGATCAGTTTCGTAGAACCCTCCCAAGCGGTCCCAAGCGCTCGCATGAAGGCGGATTGTGTTTCCAAGGAGAGTAGCTATGCCGCGGACTTGGGGGAGCCCGACACGCGAGCGCCGGCTGCGAGTTCTCAAGCCGCGCCGCAGGTATCGATTCCACCTCGAACGGCTATATTGCGCCGGCCAATGCGCCGCGCGTCAAGAGGAATGTCGCCGATCTGTTGGAGCGAGGACCGCCCTCGCTGCGGCGTGGGACCATTACCCGAGAAGCTCTCGGCCGGCATCGGTGCTTTGCGAGGGGCGAGCGACGGTCCAGCTGAGCGGTTGATATGGCCAAATACCCGGTGCAGCGAAGGAGCTGAGCGGGCTGGCGACATTGATTGAGTTGAAGGTCGGCGATAGCCTGTTTTCCGGAGCCAATGCCTCAGAAGCGACCGTCAGGCGTCTTCAGGATGAGGGGGCAGCGCTATCGATACGTGGTCTTTTCCAGGCATGGATATCTCGACCAGAAGAATCCCGAGCTGAGTGGCATCGTGCTGTCGAAGACCAATCTGGGGCAATCCGAGGATGGCTACTTGCGCGCTTCGGAGTTATCAGCGTTCGATTTTCGGAGCGATCTGGTGTTCATCTCTGCGTGCGAGACCGGTGTGGGCAAATGGGTGTCGGGCGAGGGAATCCTTGGCTTGCCGTTTGCGCTCTATCCCGGAGGAAATGCGAGTACCATCTTGACCTTATGGCCAGTCCTCGACGGTAGCACGGCGGAATTGTCGAGCGATTCTTTCGCAAAATAAAGCATGGGGAGTTGTCGGGCGTTGCTCTGTCAGAAACAAAGCGAAAGTTTGTTGTTGACGCGGACAAGACAAGACGGCAGCCGGCGGTATGGGCTCCGTTCGTCTATTACGGAGACTAGGTTATCCTACGGAGATCCGCATGATTGATTGGATAGGCAAGGTCAGCTGCCGCCCTCCCGCTTGCCGCGACGCACAAGCGTAAGTGTCTGACTAGCGCAACAAAGGGTGCACGCAATACATGTGTCAGGACGTACCTTTCTTTGGTGTGCTTGCGAAAGCGAACCGTGGCTGCACGCAAAGGGTCGCGACGATGAACCGTCTACGCCGCAGATCCGGAATCTCGCCCTCCCCAACGCTCCGAGACGTAGTGACAAACTTGTAAGGGGCGGGAAGACGGATTGTCGCATCGGCTAAACGCGAGCAGCGGAGCGAAATCTATTTCGAAGCGATGTAGCTGGCGCGATTACCAAGCGCTGCTGCGGACCTCATTTCTATCTGATTTGGTAGCTGTCCGAGCGGTGAAGTCAATGGTCTAGTCATTTTCGCAAACCATCGAGTATGCGTGAGATTGTAAATATCGAGTCGGCAGTGCGGCTTTCTGATGAGATGGAGCTCGTTGCTGATTAAAGAGTAAACAGATCTACCGGAAGAAAGGTGACTTAGATCCATCGGCCAAAGACGCGACGCAGTGACAGCTGCTCAGGATCCGGAACGTCATTGATGCACATGTAGCGGTACTCGCTTTATGTCTGGCGAACGCCAGTTCACTCTCACATCCGTCAACAATAGGAGAGAGGCGGCGCTCTTGGTAAGCGGCGGCCACTCACGTTCGAACTGTCACCATGGCCCGAAAATAGAGTTTACGATGGAAGTCTTATCCGATCTGCGGGTCGTCGAAATCGGTAGCTCAGCCGGGACCAGCTATTGCGCGCGGTTGTTCGCCGATTTCGGCGCCGATGTTCAAAAGGTCGAGCCGCCGGCAGGTGATCCACTTCGCCAAAGCGCGCCGCTTACGCCCGGTGGGCAGAGCGCATGGTTCGCATTCCTGAATTTCAACAAGTCCAGCGTTATCATTGATCCGGTTGCCCCAGATGCGATCAGACGGCTGACGGCATTGATTGAAAAGTGCGACATTCTGATCGATGGACGCGATGTTGATGCCGCTGACTGCCCGGCCATTGATATTGCTGCCATCCGGCAACGACGCTCCGGCTTGATTTATCTCCAAGCCAGCTGGTTCGGCGGCGAGGGGCCGTATGCGAGATTTGCCGCGACTGATTCTACGGTGCGCGCACTAGCCGGTTTCGTGAAGCTGGTCGGACCGCCCGAAGGCCCGCCGTCGCACGCGCCGGATTTTCAGGCGGGTATCCTAGCCGGTCTATGGGGCTTCATCGCGGCGGCTTCTTCGGCGGTTGCGCGAATGCAGGGTGGGGGAGCTCGGTCGTGGTCACTCAGCATTTTCGAAGCAATCCTCGCTCCGACCGAGTATCTAATGTTCGAGGCATTTGCCCGCGGCGATGTGATGCGTCGGATCGGCGTTAATCGCTTCTGGCCAAACTTCCCGGTCGGCATTTATGACACAAAAGAAGGCTGGCTCGGCGTTTCAACCGTAACTCCAAAACAGTGGCGCGAATTCTGCGAAATGCTGGGCCTCTTTGAGCTACGCGATCGTTCAGATCTTGCCTCTAACGATGGCCGTCTGCAGCACATGGATCATATCGATCGACAGCTTGTCCCGAGGCTGAAGATGCGGACAGCCCAAGAGTGGTTTGCAGAAGGACTGAAACGCAAACTTCCAATCGTTCCAGTGCCCCAAATATCGGATTTGCTCCAGGATGCAGAAAAGATAGCCAGCGGTGCAGTCGTGCGCGTGCGCCTTGGCAAGGAGGTGGGAAGGACCGTGGGCTCGATGCAGCGGCTTACGGTGACACCGCCACGTCCGGGAGGACAGGTTCCGGAGGTGGGCGAACAACAGCGTCGTGGTGGTGTACGACCAGCCGAGCCGAGCATTCCGCGATCATTGGGGGGGTGCACCGATTCGTACCCGCTCCCTTTGCAAGGGGTCCGCGTGGTGGACTTCACGATGGGTTGGGCTGGACCATTATGTACGCGCACGCTGGCTGATCTTGGTGCAGATGTCATCAAGATCGAGGCGATCCAATATCCGGATTGGTGGCGTGGCGTTGATAGGCCACCTGGCTACCTGGATGATCAGATGTACGAAAAGGCGCCTTGCTTCTGCATTATGAACCGCAACAAGCGCGGCATGACGCTCGATCTGAAGCGTCCGGAGGGCCTTGCCCTTGCCAAGCGGTTGTTGGAACGAGCCGATATTGCCGTCGCCAATTATTCAGTCGACGTGCTGCCGAAGCTGGGGCTTGGCTACGAGGTGCTCAAAACCCTCAACCCTCGGCTGGTCGTGATGTCGATGTCGGCTTTTGGCACGAACAGCGTCCGTCGCGAGTGCCGGGCGTACGGTTCGACTCTTGAGCAGGGTTCGGGACTTCCTGGCGTGATCGGCAGCCCCGGTGGACTGCCGGTCATGAGCCACATCGCTTTTGGCGATCCCGTTGGCGGGTTGAATGGCTGCGCTGCAGTTCTGGTCGCGTTGATTCACGCCCGCAAGACCGGGCAAGGCCAATTCATTGATCTGGCCCAAATCGAATGCATGATGCCGTTCGTAGCCCCATGGGTCACGGTTCATTCGATCAATGGTATGCCGCCAACCAAGTATGGAAACCGGCATCCACAGCACGTTCCACACGGCTGTTTCCGATGTGCGGGTGAGGACAACTGGATCATAGTAGCGGTTACGGACGCGGCCATGTGGCAGAGGCTTGCCACCCTCATCGGCCGACCGGACTGGGCCAAGGACCCATCTCTGAAGTCACCCGAAGCCCGCCGCGCCATCCAGGATGATATCGAGAGAGGCATCGAAATCTGGACCGCAGCCCGCGATGCGGATCAGGCCATGTTCGAGTTGCAGGCGGTAAGGGTTGCGGCGGGTACAGCCCGCCTGCCGATTGATATACTCAAGGACCCGCATCTCGGGTCGCGCTCATTTCTGCAGGAAGTGAACCGCGCCTTCCTGGGATTGCACCCGCAGCCGTCGATGCCAATTCGTGAGAACGCGACCCCCTATCGGATCCGTACGGCGGCGCCGACCCTCGGACAACATAACGTGGAAATCCTATCAGGGCTTCTCGGGCTCTCCGATACCGAGATCGAGCAATTGGCCAGCGACCAAATTATTGGTACGTCGATGCTTTCCGAGGCGGAACGCACAAATCCTGGACACTCCTTGTATTGAGAGGACTGCGCGATGTCACCAATCACAAACACTGACGCCTGTTGGAGCGGCCGTTCGTCCTACACGTATTCTGCAAAGCCCGTTTCGTATGCTGCTCTGGCACGTTGTTGCCATCGGAGCAGGATTACAGGGCGCGATATCTGAATGACGGCCGATGCTGGGCAAAGATGGCCGGCAATGGATGACAGAACCCAACTTGGAAGAGGTCCGCCGAGGAGCCTTGAAGCGTGCCGATGCCCGTGAACCCGTTTTGCTCGGTTGCCGAAGCGCTTCTGATCAATCGCCCGCGAATGACGAAATGGGCGAGCCGGAGCAAGGACACGAGCGGCCGCTCGCCCGACACCATCGCCGGTCACGAGACGTCGATCTTATCTACGCCAATGCAGGCTGTTGCGGAAGCGCATGCGTACAGATGAGGCGCCTTGCGGCGTGGACCTTTGTCTGCTTGAGCAACTGAGGCTGCAGCTATTTCAGAAACTCAGGGCATTATTCATATAAACAGCCGGGGCTTGCGGTCGCAAGCTCGCCGCTTCAGGGGATGACCGGGCCGGCCGTTAGAATTATGTAATCACGCATGGCGCCCCCAAGCTCGTAGGTGCCTTTTCATGAAGATGGTCCAATTGTCCGAAGTTGAAAGCACCCGTTAAACGACAGGTCATGCCAGGCTCTTGCCCACAGCCCCCTACAAGCCCTGGTAGCTTCTTTGTTCCCCCCTCTCAGGTAATTAACTTGGTAGGAAGGCCTCCGGAGAGCGTGATCATGCTGAGTTAGGCCTGCCTATTCGTTTAACCACTCGCTTGTTGGAGGGCGACACATGGCTGGAGCAACAAGCGCGTCACGCAACATGGAAACGTTGGAAGCGCTAGAATCTCGCGTGCGCGCGTATTCACGTTCGTTTCCGGCCATTTTCTCCCGAGCCTGCGGCTCAATCATGCTGACGGAGGATGGCCGAAAGGTCGTCGACTTCCTCTGCGGTGCTGGAACTCTCAACTACGGCCATAACAATCACCGGCTCAAGGCTGCTATTGCCGACTACCTGGCGTCGGATGCCGTAATCCACGGCTTGGACATGGCCACTCCTGCGAAGCTAGAGTTCATGGAGACTTTCAACTCTCTCATACTTCGAAGACGTGATCTGCAATACCGCTTCCAATTTACAGGGCCGACCGGCGCCAATGCTATCGAGGCAGCAATAAAGCTCGCGCGCAAAGTCACAGGACGTCAGAATATAATCTCTTTCACGAATGGCTACCATGGAATGAGCTTAGGAGCGATTGCCGCGAGCGGTAATCGTTATTATCGCACAGCCAGCGGCGTCTCCTTGTCAGGCGTAACTTTCATGCCTTACGATGGTTACCTTGGGCCGGACGTCGATGCAGCGGAATATTTGCAAAAATTGCTGGGAGACGAGAGCAGCGGCCTTGATCGTCCAGCCGCCATTCTTCTCGAAACCGTTCAGGGTGAAGGCGGCATAAACGTAGCGCGCAAGGAGTGGCTGCAGTCGATCCAAACTATTGCGACGAACGCGGGTGCGCTGTTCATAGTTGACGACATCCAGATGGGGTGTGGTCGCACAGGCGAGTTTTTTAGCTTCGAGTTCGCAGATTTGTCGCCAGATATCGTCGTTTTGTCGAAATCGCTGAGTGGCTACGGTCTGCCGCTATCCATGTTGTTGATCAAGGAGGAGTGTGACGCATGGCAGCCAGGCGAGCACACAGGCACATTTCGAGGAAACAACCTCGCGCTCGTATCTGCAACGGCAGCCCTAGATCTCTATTGGCGGGACGATATCTTCTCACAGGGAGTTCAGCGAACGGGAGAAGTTATGCGCCATCGACTTGAGGCCATAGCGACCCGTTATGGAAACAGATTTTCCGTTCGAGGACGCGGAATGGCCTTGGGGTTTGATTGTGAAATGTCAGAACTTGCGGCAACTACCGCGTGCAAGGCCTTCGAAAAAGGGTTGATTGTTGAACGATGCGGACCTGTCGATCAGGTTATTAAATTCCTGCCTGCACTCACGATCGACTCTGAAACCCTGAATGATGGTCTCGAGATATTCGAGCATTCATTGGACGAAGCGCTGAAACAGACGAGGCCGTCGTGACCTGGGTCAAGACTTGGGTCTCCAATAGGTGAAAGAAATGCTATGGCGTACGAGACGATCAAGTATGAGGTTGCCGAGCGAATCCTCACGCTTACGTTGAACCGGCCGGAGAAGCTAAACGCGTGCAATTCCCTTATGGAGCGCGAAATTGTAGATGCCTTCGACCGTGCGGACGCAGACAGTGACGTCCTTGCGATAATTGTGACCGGCGAAGGCCGCGCCTTCTGCGCTGGCGCCGACCTTTCCCTTGGAGCCGATACGTTCGATCGTGACGTGCGGCGCGGGCCAGTGAAGCGGTTGCCCGATGGCAGGGTGGATTACAGCGATCCCTCGGTCAGCGACGGAGGCGGAAAAATTGCTATGCGAATCTTCAGGTCTCTCAAGCCTGTGATTGCTGCTGTGAACGGACCTGCCGTCGGCATGGGCCTAACCATGCAGCTTGCGATGGACATTCGGATCGCGTCCGACGCCGCACGTTTTGGCTTTGTATTCTCCCAGCGTGGCTTGGTTTCAGAAGGGGCCTCTAGCTGGTTTTTACCTCGCATCGTCGGCATAGCACAGGCACTCGAGTGGTCTTACACCGGGCGGATATTTACGGCGAAGGAAGCGCTTGCCGGCCGCCTGGTTAGCAAGATCGTGCGTGCCGATCGACTATTGCCGACCGCGCGTGCCCTCGCCCACGAAATCACGGAGAAGACCTCGCCAGTCTCGATCACGATGATCCGGCAGCTGATGTGGCGCATGTTGGGCGCCGATGATCCGATGGAAGCCCATAAGATCGAAAGCCGCAGCATGTATTCGCGCGGCCGCTCCGCCGACGCCAAGGAAGGGGTCATGGCGTTCCTGGAAAAGCGGCCGGCGGTGTTCAAAGACAGGGTACCGGCCGATTTGCCGGACTTCTTTCCATGGTGGACTGAGCGGGAGTACCGATAACCATTGATCTTTCGTTGTTTGGCCTATCGTGACTGCTCGACCGCTTTCTACACGTGACGCTTGAATAAAACGGTCAAAAAAGAGACACGCCCGTTGGACTGAAGCTTCAGCAGGCCTTTCGATTAACGGAACAGCGCGGTCGGCTTTCCAAAACAGCGGGCCCGCGATTGATTGTCTTCGAACCCGGCCGGATCTCACGCGCTGCCGTGGCGAGACCAAAGCGCGTTCAGAAAGCTTTCATACTCGGGGAAGGATGGTGCTGTCGCAGTCTAACGCTGGAATGCCGTTGTTCTCACGTATGCCGAGTGAACAAAGCGTCCATATTTGAGGTGGCTTCTGACACATCGTCGCCCGTAGCCGATTACCCGAATTGACCTGTGCCGCCGGCGAGTCATGTCGTAGCTCGCCTTATGTAATCGTACCAACTCCATTTCCTCGTTCTCCATCGTCCTTACCGGAGTTGGTAGTGGCCTGATCCATGACCAGCCTATATCGTGAGCTTGCCGTTCAGTCTGTGGCGCGGCTGATCACAACAGGATGGTTTGCAGATGAAACGCCTAGTTAATCCATTGAACGTCTCGCGCTTCCTTCGAGGATATGACGAAGCCGCTACTCAGAAAGGTATCAAGCTTTCGATCGGGTTCGATTTTCAAAAATATGTATCGATTACAAAAGCGCTTCCGACTAAACCGCCGACATATCCAACTTTTCGCCCGGATCGCTCGCCCATTAAACCAGGCGAGGGATACTGGATGATCGGCCTCGACAAGAACGATGAAGTCGCGCTTGTGCAGGCTGCGCGGCTGTTTGACCTTTCGCACAGCAATTTTGCAGAGCATCTTGAATCCCTGAAGGCATTCTATGCTGATCCTGCGACACAGGCACACCCTGAGGATCGTTGTAGTTGCACGGCGCCAAGTGCTAAGAAGATAAATGGAAAAGTGGCGTACCACGGGGATTTCTGGTTGCGCAAAGACTTTCGAGGACAGCGCATGCCTGAGATCATGGCTGCCGTATTGCGTGGAGTGTCGTTCTCAATGTGGGCTCCCGACTTCCTCGTTGGACTTCCTGAGCGCTGGCTACTGTCTAAGGGCGTTCTTGCGCAGTACGGACATTTGCATTGTGAGCCAGGCGGGTCGATGCTGCATCTGGTACAAGAGGATATCGTGGCCGACGATCTACTTGCCTGGTTAACTGGTGATGAGTTGGAATGTCTGGTCAATCGCCAAGAGAGGAGCGAGGTGGCACTATGCTGGGGAGTCTCGGCACTACATTTCTAAAGACAGACAATAATATGCCACGCTAGCCGCGTGCCTATCAACGCTTCGCCATACACGCGGCAATCGCTGTGAAAATGTCGGCGGCTAGCGGTACCACGGAAATGTGCCGCCTCGCAACGACGGCGAGGTAGTCAGCTTATCTGGTCAAAGGTCGTAAGGCGAAAGGGCGGAGATCTCGCCAAGGAACGCTGATGCTCCGGAGGCAATTCGCAATTTGCGATGTGAGAGTGGCTGGCGAGCGTGCGCGCTTGATCTGAGTCAATTAGTAGCGGGAACAGCGTACCAGTGAGGTTCGCATGATAGTGGGACTGTCGCAGCTTGGGCGAAAAGTCAAAGACAGCTTCGCTTCGCGATAGGTGTTCCCTGACGGCACCTCGCGAGTACGATCGAGCGAAATCCGGGTCCACTGTATACCGGGCGCGGATTAGGCAGCGATCTATTCTATATCGACGATAGCCAGCTTATCGATCTCAATGGCAACGTTACGACGTTGATACACGGCCAAGCTTTCGCGCCGATCGTGGAAGCGCTGACGCGCCCGCTTCAGCGCGGTACCTGTATCGCAAACCCACCGAGAGAGAGTTCGAACTGGCCAAATTACTTTGTCACCGCATTCCGCAGGTTGAGCGCGTTCGATTTGTCAACACCGGGACCGAGGCCGTGCTGTTTGCGGTTAAGGCTGCGCGTGCGTTCACTGGTCGTTTTGAAAATCGTTCAAGTTCAAGGGCGCGTATTGTGGCACTTACGACTGGGCTGATTGAGTGTCGCGGCTACCCAGACAACTGGGGCCAATCCGCAGCACCAAGGTCGACGGCGTTCTATCGCGGTATGGCTGCGAGCGTGCTGGATGAAGCCGTCGTGCTCCGTTTCAATGATGCCGAGACAGCGCACGCCAATTCCTGTCGTTTCACGGGCGCAGCCTTGCTGCAGTCATTGTAGATCCTATGCCAAGCCGCGCCGGTCTAGCTGGGCCCAAGCCTGAATTCATTGCAGCGGTTCAGGATAGCGCCCCCGCAAGAATGGCATTCTAATCACTGCTGATGAGGTTCTGAATTTGCGGCATAGCCTTCGGGGAGCTTCCTCCTTGTATGGCCTTGTTCCGGACTTTATCACAATGGGCAAGATCATCCGCGGCCGTTTGCCATTGGAGCGATCGGAGAGCGGGAGGGGGTCATGAGAGTATTCGACGCCTCAGCGGGCGGACCTCTACTTCCCAAGGCGGGACGTTTTCGGCCAATCCTCTGCCTATAACTGCTGGTCTTGCCGCGATGAAGCATCAAGATCATGCGGCTTTCGCAGAACTTGACGAGCTTGGGTATGTTGTTCGGGACGGGATTGATCGGCTATTTCAAAAAGGAGGGCGCCGCGCTCCGTCGCTGGAGCGGCCTCTCTACTTCGAATTTGTCCGATGGCCGAAGCCCGAATGACAATCGCGATGCATATCCAGGGTATCTAAACTCATAAAGCAGCTTGCGGCCTTCTTTGTGGAGAACGGCATCGTGTTCCCGCACGGCGCCGCTGCTTCGGTGTCAACACGCATGCCTCGTGACGCTGAGCTGGTCGTGGATATATTGCAGTCGTTCTCGACAGCCATCGAGTGTGCTGGAAAGCATTGAGGAACTACTCGTGGTGCAAGCGAAAGTTAAGCAGTTGCACAGGCTCGCAAGTGTTGGCGCGGACCTCGCCGGTTGCAATCTGCCGTTTCGGTTGAGGTGAAAGCATAACTCCTTCGAGCTCGAAATATGGCGGCGGCCGACGGCTTTCCTGGCATCCAGTCGGTTGCGTGTTTTCAGAATGGCTTCGCGCGAATCCTGTCGCTGCAAGCGGGGCAAGCTTATAGACAGAGTCTAGCGATCGTTGATCGGTGCGAGAGATCTCTGTACCTCTTCAATTTTAGCGCGGTACTGAAGCGTGCGCTTGCAGATGCGACGATCTGTCGTGATAACTTGGCATGAGGTGGACGGCACCGAAAAACTCCCTCTCATGGTGCAGCCAACCGGAGCGCTGACTGATAGGTGTCGATAAAACGGTACAACGCCTCCGCTTCAAATCGGGAGAGCGACTTGGTAGCTCACTTCCAAGGACGACGCTCAGCCGCCGCCCGTCGGGCACTGAAGCGTCCTATTTGATCTAGTAGCTGCGAGATTGACCTACCATGGGTAAGTTCGCATCTCTTAAGATACGAGAAGGCTGTTCCTCGGGATATGTAGAGAGTCTCACCGACTTCGCCAAACCCCGTACTGTACCTAATTACACCAGCCTGGAGCGCACGCCTGCAGAGGGAATGGAGAACGACATGAACGAACAGATCGTGCCTCCTGAAGGTGGTCGTCCGAAGCGGCACTTTCGGAACACCACGTACATGATCAACAAGAGCAGGTCATTTTTTGATGCAGCTCACACTGCTGGTCTCATGGCTGTTCAAGGGCGTTCTACGACCGGACGCGTATTTGCGTTGGGCACCGGTCCACTTGAGGGTCGGCGGGAGATAATTGATTGTGTACGGTGTTCCTATCTGGGGCTGGACAATCATCCTACGATCGTAGCTGGCGCGATCGACGCGATTGAGGCGCATCGATCGCTGCACTGGTCATGCGCACGAACCCGACTCAATTTCGATTTGCTGGCAGAGCTCGAGGCCAATTTGTCGGAAATGTTCTGCGCGCGTGTAATCGCCTTTTCCACCGTCATGCTCGCAAACCTCGGAGCCATGCCCCTTCTTGCTTCTGGCGTGTTAACAGAAGGCGCCAAGCCGGTTGTCGTGTTTGATCGTAACGCGCACCTCTCGCTTGCGTACCACAAGCCAGTCGTTGCGGACGAAACGCGAGTGGAAACCATCGCGCACAATGATATTGACGCTCTTGAAGGCTTGTGCCGCAAACACCCGGTAGTTGCCTATGTTTGCGATGGTGTCTATTCGATGGGTGGAAACGCGCCCATCAAAGAGCTGCGCGAGCTCCAGGAACGTTATAGGCTCTTTTTGTATATTGACGATGCTCACGGCATATCGCTATTCGGACGCCATGGGGAAGGATTTGCTCGCACTCAGTTCCCCGAAGATTTGGGCGATCGCACAATCATAGCAGCCTCGCTCGCCAAGGGATTCGGAGCATCGGGCGGCATGTTGATGCTAGGAACGGCCGAGCAGGAAGCTCTGTTTCGCCGTTACTCGATTCCCTATGCATTCTCGGTGGCACCGAATTTGGCAGCAGTTGGTGCGGCGCTGGGCTCTTGTAAGATCCACCGCTCCGCAGAACTCGGCGAACGTCAGAAGCAGTTGGAGCAAAGGATCAAGGTTTTTGACGATCGTGTATCGACGGTTGAGCAAGGCAGTTCACTTCCAATCAGAATGGTTTCCATCGGATCGGAAGCCAAGGCGATTGCAGTGGCACGAGAGCTTCTCGATGCCGGCTTTTACACCTCCGCGATCTTCTTTCCTACCGTTGCCCAAGGAAAGGCAGGCGTTCGAGTGTGTGTTACGGCGGATCATCAGGTTGGCGACATAGAACGGCTGTGTGACTGCATTTTGGACAGAGTACCCGAGGCAAGGCTCGACGAAGCAGCAAGACCGTAGCGCAATGATAAGACCACTCGCCAGCAGGGAGGCGACGAGGCAGGACAGCTGGAATAAGCTACGCCTGCGGGGAGGACATGAGCGTTCATTTAGCTATGGACACTGTGCTCCTTCGAAGGCCATCCCCCTGAGCGCAACGAAAGGCGCTCCTTTCGACCGTTGGAACCATGGTAACAGGAAAGCTGAGAGAAGGTGATCCGGGCGTTGTCCTCGTGACTGGAGGAGCACGCGGCATCGGACTTGAGATCGTGCGACGGTTCTTGGCGGATGGCTATCGAGTGGGCTTCGTGGCGACACAGACGAAGAACGTGCAGCATGCGCTCGAAAGCCTTGGCTATTCGGAAGAGCGCCTCTGTGCGGGGGTGGCCGACGTCACTCAGGAAACTGAGGTGACCCGATTTGTTGACCAGATCCGGCGACGATGGGGGGGAATCACGGCTTTGGTAAACAATGCCGGAATCTCTCCAAAGCGCGTGGACCAGAACGTTCCCTGGCTTTCGCAAATGTCCTCTCAGGAATGGACAAAAGTCATCGATGTCAATCTAAGCGGCCCGTTCTTTCTTATGCGTCTCTTAGCGCCATCAATGATTTCAAACGGCTATGGACGTATCGTCAACGTCGGGTCTCTGGCCGGTCGCGCCGTGCCGTTGATCGCAGGTCCGCATTATGCTGCATCGAAAGCGGGATTGGTCGGCTTAACCCGCGCTGCTGCCCGTGATCTCGCACCATACGGTGTTACGGTCAATTGTATTGCCCCGGGTCGGGTTCTCAGTGATCTAACTGGGCCAGCAGAAGCGGCGGTGAACCGTTCCGCTCTCAGCCGCATTCCTGTCGGTAGGTTCGGAAAGGCCGAAGAGGTCGCGGATCTCGCTGCTTTTTTGGCCTCACCGGGGGCGAGCTTTATTACGGGTGCGACCATCGATATCACGGGTGGCGAGTTCGCCGCCTAGCTGATGAGCGTCGTTACGGCGCAATGGCGTTCTTCATGCCAAAATTGAGTTCAGATAGGATCGCCGCGAAAAAGTCTACAAAGATGCAAGTCTATTTCTTCTGCGGTCGCTGACGTCATCGACTTGGCCGTGACATGCTTTCCAGAAGGGAGAGCGTCATCCCTAATGCATCTCCACCACGCGCACCGATCAAGCTGTCGTCTTTCTAAAGTATTCGCCCCGATTCCAGGTACGGCTTAATTTGACGAAGACCGACATGGAACTGTTCGGAGGAACGGCGCGAGGCTTGTGTCGGACTTCAGCATGTGCGCTCTTCCGGACAGGAATGTCGCGTTGAAGATGCAGCAATTGCCTCGTGGATTTCTGACGCTAAGTCCGGCATCGGATTCGAGATGATGGTGCTATGTTATGCTTCGGCATACGAGCGCCTGCACCCGAATGGCCAAGCGGCCTGGCATCGGGCGAGGAAGCGTAGGTGCTCATTCACGACTGTGCCTAGCACTCTCGAACTGCTGATGAAGAGCGTCGGGTCCGTTCAATATGCGGAACGTGTCGGGGCATCTCGTCCCTGTAGCGCGGCCTGTGTCCTAATCTCCTACAGCGGCGGTGTTCTGATGGCGCAGGCGGAACGGAGAGTGCATTCCACGGCTCAGAATCAACCCGCATACGCTTTAGCTGCGCTTTCTCGCCGCTTGAGATAGATCACGTCGAAAGCGTCTCCTGTCGTGTCGAAGCGAAATTGTTCGAGACATTGCGCGGCGGCACGGTCCTTGCTGGCTCCACGGAGCTTCTGTTCAGCAGGTCGGTCGAGAATAATCGAAGGCGAGCAGGTGGATCAGAAGACATGCATGGGGAAAGTCGTGTGTCAGCTCTCATAACTCGAAAGCGTCCGGTGTCGGGCTCCCCAGAACGGTGTGGTGCTTACGGGCACCGCATCCGCAGGCTAATAAGTTCCAAAGCATAGTTATGGCTGAAGAACATGAAGCCAACCAAAGAGGCGTTGTCGCAGTTACGAGTGGTCGAAATTGGTAGTTCAGCTGCGACAAGCTATTGTGCGCGGCTGTTTGCCGACTTCGGCGCCGAGGTCTGGAAGGTCGAGCCGCCGACCGGCGATCCGATCCGTTCCAGCGCACCGCTGACCCCAGCTGGCCAGAGCGCGTGGTTCGCGTTCCTGAACTTCAACAAGTCAAGTATCCTCATCGATGCTGCCGACCCAAGAGCGGTCAAGCGACTGACGCTGTTGATTGAGGACTGCGACATTCTGGTCGATGGCCGTGATGTCGATGGCGCAAACTGCCCTCCCGTCGATGTCACCGCAATCCGAAAACGGCGACCTGCGTTGATCTACCTGGATGTGAGCTGGTTCGGCCAGGACGGGCCTTATGCTGAATTCACCGCGAGCGACTCGATCGTTCGCGCCCTTGCCGGTCTCATCAAGCTGGTTGGGCCAGTCGAAGGACCTCCTTTGCACGCACCGGATTTCCAGACCGGTATCCTGGCAGGTCTATGGGGCTTTATCGCAGCTGCCTCGTCAGTGTTTGGGCGAATGCAGAGTAGAGCAGGTCGATCGTACTCGCTCAGTATTTTCGAAGCGTGTATCTCGCTCAGCGAGTACCAACTATTTGAAGCATTTCAGCGCGGCGACGTGATGCGCCGGATCGGCATCAATCGCTTCTGGCCGAATTTTCCAGTAGGCATCTATGAAACAAAAAAGGGGTGGCTCGGCGTCACAACAATAACCCCGGCCCAGTGGCGTGCGTTCTGCGACATGCTCGCCCTTCCTCAATTGCGTGATGATCCAGCTCTAGTGCTCGGTGCCGACCGTCTGAACCATGTGGAGGAAATTGAACGACTGCTCATCCGTAGGCTTAGGAAGCGGACCGCCCAGCAGTGGTTTGCCGAGGGACTAAAGCGCAAGGTCCCGATTGTACCGGTGCCAGAGATGTCCGATCTTCTCCAGGACAAGGAGAAGATCGAGCGTAGTGCAATCGTCCCGATTCGGCTCGGCGAGGAAACAGCGCTGACGGCTGGCTCGATGCAGCGGCTGACGTTGACACCGCCGCGCCGGGGCGGAAAGGTTCCGTGCCCCGGCGAGCGGCAGGCTTTCACGAATAACCGACCGAACTCCACAACCGGCGTGTCGATGTTCTTGGACCGGAGCGGTCCAGCCGAACAGCCTTTGCTGGGAACGCGCGTCATTGACTTTTCCATGGGCTGGGCTGGCCCGTTGTGTACGCGGACCCTTGCTGACCTCGGTGCGGACGTGATCAAGATCGAGGCGATCCAGTACCCGGACTGGTGGCGCGGTGTCGATCGCCGGCCGGATTACGTAAACCGTCAGATGTACGAGAAGACGCTGCGTTTCTGCATGATGAACCGAAACAAGCGCGGCATCACACTCGATCTGACCAGACCCGAGGGCCTCACCCTTGCTAAGCGGTTGGTAGCGGGCGCCGACATTGTTGTCGACAATTATTCGGTGGATGTGCTGCCAAAGCTTGGGCTCGGTTACGAAGTGCTGAGAAGGCTCAACCCGCGCCTCGTGGTGATGTCGATGTCGGCCTTTGGCAAAAACAGCGCTTTTCGCGATTGCCGGGCATACGGCTCGACGCTGGAGCAGGGCTCGGGATTGCCGAGCGTGGTCGGAAGCGCCAATGGGCCGCCGGTCATGAGCCACGTTGCGTTCGGGGATGCTATAGGTGGTCTGAATGGTTGCGCTGCAGTTCTTGTCGCACTGATCCACGCCCGCGAGACAGGGCAGGGGCAGTTTATCGATCTCGCCCAGATCGAATGCATGATGCCGCTTGCTGCTCCATGGATCATTATCCAATCGCTTTGCGGTACGTCAACAAGGTACGGCAATCGGCATCCTCAGTTTGTGCCGCACGGCTGCTTCCGCTGCGCCGGAGAAGACGGCTGGATTGCAGTGGCTGCGACCGACGCCGGTATGTGGCAGAGGCTTGCGAGCGTGATCGGGCGAGGAGACTGGGCTGCTGACCCCTCGTTGAAAGTTGCGGACCGCCGCCGTTCGATGGAGGATACGATCGATAGGGCAATCGAAGCCTGGACGCGCACACGTGATGCAGATCAGGCGATGTTCCAGCTGCAGGCCGCGAGCATCGCAGCCGGCGTTGTGCGCCTGCCAATCGACCTGCTTAAGGATCCGCAACTAAGATATCGCTCATTCTTTCAGGACGTTGAACGCGCTTTCATCGGTCTTCACCCGCAATCGTCGATCCCGATTCGTGAAGGCGCACGGCCTCATTCGATCCGCCGAGCAGCACCCGTTCTGGGAGAACATAACACGGAGATTCTGACCGGTCTTTTAGGGCTCGGCGAGCCGGAAATCGCTGATCTCAAGAGGAAGGGCATCATCGGGACGAGAATGCTCTCTGAGGTGGAGCTGAGCCAAAGACGAAGCTCTCAAGAAACCTCGACGATATAGCCTCGCGTTTACGTGTGGTGGCTCTCACGGAGGCTTGAGGACAAAGTTATGCTTACGCAATCGCAGATGTAACAGAATTTACCAGGTCAAGGGCGGACTGGATTGTCTGATAACAGCGAAGTTGCACTTGCATTTGAGTCATTGGCGTCGGTTCGCGCCCCATGCGCTAGATAGAATATATGAAGATCCGCATGCCTTGGCGCGAAACGACTGCCACCTTGGCCTGAGGCGCGGGCTCAAAGATCGCCGGTCGTTCTGACTGGATCAGCTGGCTAGTCTACAGGGCAAACACATCGTTGTCGCCCATGAACTCGAGCCCACCGATCGCGCGACCCTCTGCAGACCGCTCGACGCTGGTAAGATCGAACGCCTGGATCGGCTGCCATTCGGGAAAGTCCATAGCGAGATGAAACTGGCACTGAAGTCAACTACCAGTGCTCGCTGTTGCTCCGGATATGTACCCGTGTCACCTATACTTTCGACGTCTGCTGCAAGAGACGAGACCGCTGCAAAATAGCGTTGCGCGAAGGCTAAGCTGAATGAACAGCGCTTGCACAGCAGCGACTTGTAATCTCTACCGAGCGGAGCTTTCCTTCGGCTGCTTTGTTGCCTCCTCCTGCTCTGAAAGAACATGTGCGGTGTTTAGGTCATAGAATGTGGTTTTCGACCGAGCGGCAGGTCGCTCTAACATGAGAGGCGTTTGAGAGAGGAGTACGGCATGGCGCGTAATGGTCAAATGGCGCTCGGACTATACGTCTTACAGGCGGGATATATCGAGGGAGCTTGGCGCGATCCGAGCGTGCCGAAGACGGGCGGAGTCGATATCGAGCATTATGCGCACCTTGCGGCGCTTGCCGAAGGCGCGGCATTTCACTTCGTGTTTCTTCCAGATAGCCCAAGTGTCGTCGAACGAGATAATGCAAACATAGCGCGGGCAGGCCGAAACGATACGTTTGAGCCGATCACGCTGTTGTCGGCTCTTTCATCAAAAATAAGAAATATCGGCTTCGTTGCAACAGCAACCACGACGTATCACCAGCCGTATCATCTCGCACGTATGATTGCTTCCCTTGACCACCTCTCGCACGGGCGCGCCGCTTGGAATATCGTTACCTCCGGAAACAAGTTCGAAGGGGCGAATTTTGGTGATGAGGAAATTCCAGAGCATGACGCGCGATATGAGCGAGCGAGAGAGTTCGTAGGCGTCATGAAGGGGCTTTGGGATACATGGGAAGATGATGCCTTCGTTCGTGACAAGCAAACTGGGACCTTCGCCGACACGAGAAAGCTACACTTCCTCAATCACCGTGGGACCTATTTTTCGGTCAGAGGCCCACTGAATATCGCACGGCCGCCCCAAGGCTACCCTGTACTCGTCCAGGCTGGCTCATCCGAGGCCGGAATCAGATTCGCTGCAGAATTTGCCGAAGTTGTATTCACCGCCCAGCCTTTGCTTGAAAGCGGTAGGCAGTACTACACAGATCTAAAGGACAAGGCTCGCGGGCTGGGGCGCAAAGACGATCAGATATTGGTGATGCCGGGCATTGTCCCGATTGTTGGGAGGACCAAGCAGGAGGCCTCCGACAAGCTTAAGAAGCTGCAGTCCTATACACATGCAGACGTCATGACGGAGACGGCAGATCGGTGGCTGGGGTTCGTCACCGACCTGCGTGCGATCGATTTGGACTCGTTAGTTCCGGCCACTTTGCCGGAGACAAACTTCATTCAGAGCCGCCAGAAGGTGCTCATCGAGCTAGCTGCGCGCCAAGGAATGACCTGGAGACAGCTGATCCGCTCGATATCGGATTCGCGCGGACATCTAATGGTGGTCGGTACGCCTAATGAGATCGCCGACATCATGATCAATGCCTTCGATCAATATGCGGCCGATGGATTCAACCTCATTCCCGCGATCGTTCCGAGCGGGCTCAAAGATTTTGTCGAGCTCGTCGTTCCCGAACTGCGCCGACGCGGTAAGTTTAGGTCGGGAAGCTCCGGGCAGACCCTTAGAGAAAACCTCGGACTCAAGCGGCCACCCAATCAGTTTACACGAGCGGCGTAAGCCGTGCTTTGGCTGCTTGGAGGCAGAGCGCGTTGAGCGCTGTTTAAGCGGAACCGTGCTGGTGCGGCATAGCTGGAGCCGGAGGTCGGAAGCCGCCGCAGGTTCGAAGCGGGCACGTGAGGCCGCTCCGGCTCGTCTGCGGCCTTGGTTAGCTACAAACATGGCTCTCTGGAACAGTTACTTCCTATTCCGGCACTGGCGGGCCGGCTTACGTCCTCTAGACATCGGCTTGGGGGGCATCGCACCCTTGGCCGGCTCAGCGAACAATTCGGACAAGTGAATACCCAAAGTCGCGGCGATACGGTCCAAAAGATCAATGGTCGGGTTCTCTTTCTTCTGCTCAATGCGCCCCATATATGAGCGGTCGATCCCGGCATCATAGGCCAATTGCTCTTGCGGAATGCCGCGCTCTACGCGGATCCGGCGCACATTCCAGGCCACAAGCGCACGAGCGTTCATGCGCAAAGGCAGCCATTCCGACGATTATGAAACCACGGGTTATAGCCAGACGATAAGCTGATACTCAAGCATTTGGCTCTCCTAGCACCGCTGCTTCTAGGGAGCAGTCCACCGTGAGACCGGAGATGTCCTGGAGTTTGTCGTTTTCGAAGGCTGTCAACCCATCACAGGCGCGCTCACGGCGCGAGAGCTCGGTACTGGCCGGAGAGGGCCCCAGAGGTAACACGGCTTTTTCCGGATGCCGCGACCAAATAGGGCCGTCAGCTGGAGCTCGAAGCGTGAACGAATTCTTTCCATTTGGCTGCCTTTAGGCGCGGCCTTTCTCCAGCGCGCGGGAAAACGACGCGTCCATTCCGTTCCGGGAGGGTGAAGTGCAAGGACGGCCTAAGCTGTGTGGCAAATCTGCGATCAGTCGCGGTATGACTGCGAATAGATCCAGCGCCGATGGAAGAGCAAATGCCCAGAATGGAGTCACCAGATCATGAGCCGATATGCGGTCGCAGTTACGACGTTGGGCGAAAAACAGCTTGGGACCGCGACGATTCGAGCGGTACCAAAAGGGTCCCAAGTTCGTTATCGTTGCTCCGATTTCGATAGATTTTTCAACTTAATAGGAGCTTCAGCTAGTGCCGGCCGATCCGAAGATCGCAGATTTGGCGCCCAGCGCGCACGAGCTCACGTCGTATGACAAGGAGCACGCTATCACCTACATGCGACTTCTCGATGCCGACGCTGACAAGGCAGATTGGCGCGAAATCGCGCGCATTGTGCTGGGGCTTGACACGACCCTTGAATCGGACCGCGCGCGACGCACCTTCGAGAGTCATCTGGCTCGGGCCAAGTGGCTAGCGAGCCACGGCTATCGTGATCTGCTCCGAGGTGGTTGGTCCAAGGAATGAACAAGGCGGATGGCAGGATCGACAGAATTCCTAGCGATCGCAAAAGATGATCGTGCCATCGATTAAGTGCATGTAAAGCGGGCACGCGGTACGCATGCAACCGTAAAGCGCCACAATCATCGGCTGCAATTCGCCGCGTGTGAAGATCATGCGGGAATGGTGAGATGCCGAATACTGACTGGAGATTTGAGGAAGCATACAGCGGCCTCAAGAGCGCAGAAGCGGCCGACTTGGCCTGGGAGTGGCTGCGCCGAGATCGCGACTACCAAGAGGATTATAGGCGGTTATCTCGCCGCGAACGTTCAAGCGCAGCGGCGGGCCAGTTCCGGCGGAAGTGGGGGCTCTCGTTTTCCAGCTGATCCGCAAAAGACCTTCGACAAGCAAGCAGTTTTCTGGGCACCCGAGGTGTTGTCGACCGTACTGCCTGTGCGGGCGGCCAAGAGTATAGCGCCGAAGAGCTATCAGCTCGACGTCGCCAATTTGCCCGGTAGCGAGCTTCGCCGCGCGCCTGACGGATGGCATGCCATCGTGCCGCTCGGCGGCACGAAGCATCGCCTTTTGCTGAACAAGCTTCCGGCGAGCGGATCTGCTGTCGTCCTCGATCTGCCGCTCGACGCCAATTTCGAGCTTCGCTTGCAGGCCGCGCGTCGACTTTGGCTAGCGCTTGAGCGTCGGCCGCTCGGCACGCCTCCTCTTGCTTTGCCGGCTTTGAAGCAGCGGCGGCTGATCCTCGCGCTGCGCGCTCTCGATGGTTGGCAGGAAGGAAATAGCTATCGCCAAATTGCGCAAGGCCTGTTTGGAAGACATCGTATTGCTGAGCGGGGCTGGAAAACAGATGACCTGCGCAGCCGGACCATTCGACTTGTTGAGCTGGGACGGCGCCTCATGCGCTTTCGCTGCCGCGCATTGCTGAACAAAGGCAAAGGCAGGGATGACAGTTCATGAGCTCTCGGGCGATAAATGGCATACATCCATTCTGTGCAGCCAATTCTTCTGCTGGCATGGCACGATCGCGCATAGGATGAGATCTTTGCGTTCGATCTCCCACTCTTTGGCATCGGTAGGGGCTTCTCGATCAGCTAGCCAGCCCGTATAGGCTTTGTTGTTCACGATGCCCGGTCCCGTACTCTCAGCCGGCCTCGTTCCCGGGTTTGCCGTTTGGACCGATGGCGCTTCATGCAGCGTCCGCTGGAGTGGGTCCGGCAGGCCCCGTGACGCTGGCCGCGCAGTATTAGCCTCCGCCTCGAACCAAGCGTCGTGATGCGTCATTAGCAAGAGGGCTGCTGGTGCGACAGAGAACCATGACGCCTTGCGCTATCCGAGCTCATTTTGCTGAGTTCGCATCTTGGTTGGACAGGGGCGGCAAGGGTGGAGGGGGCGGTGGCCTTGCTGGATTACGATGGGCTGAGGTTACCAGGCAATGCCCGTATGGCACTGGCTTTTCTTGTGAACGAACTGAGGGAACCGGGACGGAAGGTGGATGCCACCCAGCGAGAGCTGGCTCGGATCCTCAGAGCCTGACTCAAAAAGGCGCGTAGATGCTTTCAGGGGTGCGGCCAGGCGGCGAATTAGGAGCCTCAGATGGGCGGCGAGCAGCCAGGCGCGCTCGGTGGCGGCAGAGCCTTCGAAGTCTTTGGAGAGGCGCCGGCATCTGCCGAACCATGCAAAGGTCCGCTCGACGACCCAGCGCCTGGGCAGGAGCTGGAAGCCTTTGACGCCGCGCGGCCGCTCGACGATCTCGATCGTCCAGGGCCCGCAGTCTGAGAGTGCGTTGAGGAGTTGTTTGCCGCGATAAATCCGGTCGGCAAAGACATGCCGAAGCGTTGGGAAGCGGCCTCGCAAGTCCTTCAATAGGGGGA
>NZ_FMAI01000090.1 GCF_900094605.1 Bradyrhizobium shewense
CGCTGTTGAATGGCTCATCGGCGCCCCCGCCGGCATGAGCATAACCCCGGAAAATTCCAGCGCCGACTGGCCTAGTTTTGGTGAGCACTTCACAAAGCCCCGAGACGCTAACCGCTGCCGGATGAAAATTCAGTGGCAGGTCACGCCGGCCCCGCAGCTGCGATACATCGACCTCGATCATCTATGCACCCCACCTACAGATGGAACGCATATTGCCGATCGGCTCGTCAGCTACAAGATGAGAGCAACGGACCGCTTACGTCCAGCCGACGTCAGATGATCGATCACCGGCTGCAGATAGTAGCTCAGCCCATTCGGCAGGTCGTGGCGCGACGGGCACGGCGCGCTCGGATGCGCTGCGGCATCGGTACCCACTCGGTTTCGATTCGAGACGAGGCCTACTGCCATCTCTTGCTCTTCCTGCTGCTATCCGGCGGAGATGGCGACCGTGTATTGCAGGTCAATCCATTTGTGCCCTTCCGGTTTGCGATTCGGGCGGCTTGTGGCGGCGTTGCACTCGGCGAGCTTCGAGGTCTTTTCTTTTCTGATGGCCACCTTTGCCCGCATCGTCGTCGCGTTCCTTGAAATCGGCCGGCGCGTGCGCTGGTGCTGATAAGCAGCGCGCCACGAGCGTGGTGAGCCTTCAGCCCGATAGCGCTTGGTGACGGACGGGTGCTCGATAACCGTTACCGGCTCGTCAGGTGGCCGGCGACATTATCCATCGCAAGCCGCAGTCCCCATTGCCCCAAGCCACCGCTCCGCAACGCACCATGCGATACTTAGCAACACGCTTCTTCAAATAGTCAATACAAGAGTCCTCACTTGAGTAGGTAGTGCCTCAACTCTTGTTAATGATGTACGATCAGTTACCAGCCCGGCGTACAGGCGCAACTCATTACGATAGGACAAGGTACAGAAAATGCCAAGCGTAGTTAATCCGCTCGTCTCACGCTTGCTTTCACGAACGCCTTTGCCAAAAAGGAACTACCAAGCTCTCAATTGGATGTCTCGATCACGCGGGCCAAACCGAGCCACAAGGTGTGCGCCGCATCACCTTGCGTTAGCGCCGTACATTACTTGCTGACACATTTTTTTCGCTTGTGAACCGGCCGAAACGGCTATCGCGTACTGGTTTATTTCGAAATAGATGTGGTCACAGATGATCGATTTTCCTCTCCCCCAAATCAACCAGCGGTTCGCCTCGCTGAAGACCGGACAGTCATTCTACGGTGCGCCCGTAGGTATCCTGCAGTTCGAGTGGGCCCGCTCGCCCGGCATCCGACCTTGCATTCCAGGGAGTGTTGGCAATGCTAGCACGTGGAGTGTCCCTGTACGCTACAAGACGGTATCTGTCCTTCACAATGTCGCGGAAATGACGTCGGCTGTGACTCAGTCCGCAACTGAGCTCGTACGCGAGGGTGCGCAACTGATCACCTCCAACTGCGGGTTCATGATCCGATACCAAGACGCGGTCCGTGCCGCAGTCGACGTGCCCGTACTGCTATCCAGTCTTCTCCTCGCTCCGTTCCTCGAACGGATGCTCCCGCGCGAGAAGGTGCTCGGCATCATTACAGCGAGGGCATCTTCGCTGACCCCGGACTTATTTGAAGCAGCGGGGCTGCCGGCCAACACCGAACGTGTGGCCGTCGCAGGACTCGAGAACGCTCCCGCGTTCGCGGCCGCTTTTCTTGACCTCCGCGGCGACCTGGATGTCAGCGCCGTCGAGACCGAGACAGTCGATGCCGCGGTGGCTCTCCTCAACGACCGGCCGGACGTTGGGATGCTGCTACTCACATGCTCCGAGCTGCCGCCTTACGCCGCGGCGGTCCAGCGGGCGATCGGTATTCCGGTCTTCGATTACACCTCGATGGTCGAGTTCTTCATCGAGGGCCTGATACGCAGACCTTTCAACGGACTCGCCTAAATTCTTGGCCGCGACAGTCCGTTGTGTTGGCACCGGCGTTATGGTTTCAACAGTCACGCAGGCCGGCGCAGTGCTGCCGTAATGCGCCGCGTGCAATCACCGGCGCTCGACCAATCAAAGCCAAGTTACTCGAGTCGTCCGTGAAGAAGGCGGGAGAGCGCTGATTTAAACGATCTTTTGGGCAGGGACAGTTTCGGTGAACGCCCGGATAATGGCACGCAAGAGTT
>NZ_FMAI01000003.1 GCF_900094605.1 Bradyrhizobium shewense
GCTTGGCCAACGCCCACCTGCCAGCGTCTATCAGCCCTCGCCGCGTGCGATGCCGAGGCGGCTTCCCGAGCCTGATTACCCGGCCGAAGCCGCGGTGCGCCAGGTTCGCTCCAACGGCGAGATCAAATGGCGAGGCGAGCTCATTCACATTTGCAGCGCTCTCGTTGGTGAAGCCGTTGCCGTCGAGGAGACCGAAGACGGAACCTGGCAAGTGCGCTTCTTCAACGTACCGATCGGCATCATCGACCAGAAAACGCGCAAGCTACGGCGCAGCGCCAGCGCCGCGCCGCAGCCGACCAAATCATGAACAACTGTTACCCATCCATCCGGTCTGTTTTGTTACCTATCCATCCGCTGGACAAAGTGCCTCACACCTTCTTCGCTTCCACCGCCATCCGTACCGCGAGCCCGGCCAGCACCGTGCCCATCAGCCAGCGCTGCACCAGCATCCAGCTCGGCCGGTTCGCCAGGAATTGCGCGATCGATCCCGCCGCGAGCGCGATCATCGCGTTGACGCTGACGCTGATCGCGATCTGGATTGCCCCCAGCACGACCGACTGCGTCAGCACGCTGCCGGCGGTGGGATCGATGAACTGCGGCAGCAGCGCGAGATAAAGCATCGCGATCTTCGGGTTGAGCAGGTTGGTGATAAAACCCATCGCGAACAATTTGCGCGGGCTGTCGATGGCGAGCTGCTTGACCTGGAACGGCGAGCGTCCGCCCGGTTTCACCGCCTGCCAGGCAAGCCAGAACAGATAACCCGCGCCGGCAAAGCGCAGCGCGTCATAGGCGAAGGGAATGGCGAGCAGTAGCGCCGTGATGCCGAACGCCGCGCACAGCATGTAGAACACGAAGCCGAGCGCGACGCCGCCGAGCGAAACGATGCCTGCCGCCGGGCCTTGCGTGATCGAGCGCGAGATCAGGTAGATCATGTTCGGCCCCGGCGTGAGCACGAGGCCAAGGCAGACGAGGGCGAAGCCGAGCAGGGCGGAGGTGTGGGGCATGGGTGAACCGGTGCGGGAGATGGCACGGTTCTAATATGCGAGGCGCGGTGGGGCCATCGCGCAATTGCTCGGAGGACAATTCAGGTTCTCGCATGTCACTCCAACGTCGTCCCCGCGAACGCGGGGACCCATACCCCCAGGGAGAAGTTTGGCGCGAGATCGTCATGGGCAATCTTCGCCAAACCCGATCCAGTGGCTATGGGTCCCCGCTTTCGCGGGGACGACACCGGCTGTGTGGCGTCAGCGAGTGCAAGCGGGAGAGGTAAAGAGCAGCCTCAATGCGCCTCGTCCCAGTTGGTCGCCGCGCGCGCATCGACGTGCAACGGCACCGACAGCAGCACGGCCGGGAAGGGCGCGTCCTGCATCACATGCTGTACGACGGGCAGCGTCGCCTCGACCTCGGCGTCGGGCACCTCGAAGATCAATTCGTCGTGCACCTGCAGCAGCATCTGCGCCGACAGCTTCTTCTCGGCGAGGGCATCCTCCACCCGCGTCATGGCGCGGCGAATGATGTCGGCAGCGGTGCCCTGCAGCCGCGCGTTGATCGCGGCGCGCTCGTTGAAGGCGCGCACCGAGGCGTTGGAGGCCTTGATGTCGGGGTAGTGGCATTTGCGGCCGAACAGCGTGGTGACATAGCCGTTCTGCCGGCAGAAGTCGCGCGTCTCGTCCATGTAGGCGCGGATGCCGGGGAAGCGCTCGAAATATTTCTTGATGTAGGCCGAGGCCTCCTCGCGGGCGATGCCGAGCTGGTTGGCGAGGCCGAACGCGGAGATGCCGTAGATGATGCCGAAATTGATCGCCTTGGCGCGGCGGCGGATCTCGCTCGGCATGCCCTTGATCGGCACACCGAACATTTCCGATGCCGTCATGGCGTGAATGTCGAGCCCGTCGCGGAACGCCTGCTTCAGCACGGGAATGTCGGCGATCTCCGCCAGCAGCCGCAGCTCGATCTGCGAATAATCGGCGGAGACTAGCTTGTGCCCGGGTGTTGCGATGAAGGCGCGGCGGATTTTTCTGCCGTCTTCGGTGCGCACCGGGATGTTCTGCAAATTCGGCTCGTTCGACGACAACCGGCCCGTCGTGGTCGCGGCCAGCGCGTAGGTGGTGTGCACACGATGGGTCTGCGGATTGACGTAGGTCGGCAGCGCGTCGGTGTAAGTCGATTTCAGCTTGGAGACCTGGCGCCACTCCAGAATCTTCTTCGGGAAGTCATGGCCCTGCTCGGCGAGCTCGTCGAGCACCTGCGCGGTGGTCGACCAGGCGCCGGTCTTGGTCTTGGTGCCGCCTGACAGTCCCATCTTGCCGAACAGGATGTCGCCGATCTGCTTGGGGCTGCCGACATTGACCGGCTCGCCCGCGATCTCCTGGATCTCGGCCTCGACGCGGGCCGCAGTCTGGGCGAAGTCGCCGGACAGCCGCGACAGCACCTGGCGGTCGATCGAGATGCCGCGCCGCTCCATGCGCGCAAGCACAGCGACCAGCGGCCGCTCCAGCGTCTCGTAGACCGCGGTCATGTGCTCGGCGACGAGGCGCGGCTTCAGCACGCGCCAGACGCGCAAGGCGACGTCGGCGCCTTCGGCCGACAGCGCCGCGGCCTTGTCGATCGGCACCTGGTCGAAGGTGATCTTGCCCTTGCCGCTGCCGAGCAGCTCGCTCTCCTTCAGCATGGCGTGTCCGAACCAGCGCTCGGACAGCGATTCGATCGCATGCGAGCCGCGGCCGGCATCGAGCACGTAGGAGATCAATTGCGCATCGTCGGTGTTGCGCAAGGTGATGCCATGCTGTGCCAGCATCACGGCGGTGAATTTGAGGTCGAAGCCGATCTTGAGAATGCCCGCCGATTCCAGCACCGGCCGCAGCGCCTCGATCGCATCGGCATGCTTGACCTGATCGGGTGCAAGGCCGGCGTCGAACAGGCCGGCCCCGCCGCCAGCTTGCTTGTGCGCCAGCGGCACATAGCAGGCCTCGTTCGGCGCCAGCGCCAGCGCGATGCCGCAGAAATCGGCCTGCATCGGATCGATCGAGTTTCCGCGGATCTCGACCGCGACATGACCGGTATCGTGGATGCGCGCGATGAAGGCGTCGAGCTCCTTGAGCGACTTGATCGTTTGATATCTGGCGCGATCGACTGGAAGCTTGCGCAACGCCTCTTCGCGCGCGGCGGCCAGCGAGATCGGCGCGCCCTTCGGGCTCGCAGCCTTGTCGTCCTTGCCCGCTGACTTGTTGGGCTCTTTCGCCCGGGCTTGCGCCGACGTATCGCCGCCCGGCGCAGGCACGACATCCGAGGGCGGCAGCGTCGTGAACACACTGGCGCCGCTGGCATAGCCAGGGTCGGCATCGACATTGGCGGGATCGATTTGCGAATATTCGGCGACGCGCCGTGTCAGCGTCGTGAATTCCATGGCTTTCAGGAAGGCGATCAGCTTGCGTGCGTCGGGCTCGTGGACCGCGAGGTCGTCCAGCGGCACCTCAAGGTCGACCTTGTCATCGAGCAGCACCAGCTTGCGCGAGATTCGCGCCTTCTCGGCATTCTCGATCAGCGCCTCGCGCCGCTTGGGCTGCTTGATCTCGGTGGCCCGAAATAGCAGCTGGTCGAGGTCGCCATATTCGGTGATCAGCTGCGCCGCGGTCTTGATGCCGATGCCGGGCACGCCGGGCACGTTGTCGGTGGAATCGCCGGCCAGAGCCTGTACCTCGACGACCTTGTTCGGCGGCACGCCGAATTTCTCGATCACCTCTGGGATGCCGATGCGGCGATCCTTCATGGTGTCGAACATGGTGACGCAATCGGTGACGAGCTGCATCAAATCCTTGTCGGAGGACACGATGGTCGCGCTGGCGCCGCGCTCGCAGGCCTGCCGCACATAGGTTGCGATCAGGTCGTCGGCCTCGAAGCCCACTTGTTCCAGGCAGGGCAGGTCGAAGGCGCGGACCGCCTCGCGGATCAGCGCGAATTGCGGGATGAGATCGTCAGGCGCCGGCGCCCGGTGGGCCTTGTACTCCGGGTAGATCTTGTTGCGGAACGTGACCTCCGACTTGTCGAAGATGATCGCGAGGTGCGTCGGTCGGTTGTCTTCCGGCATGTCGCGGAGCAGCTTCCACAGCATGTTGCAGAAGCCGAGCACGGCGTTGACCTGCAGGCCGTCGGACTTGCGGTTCAGCGGCGGCAGCGCGTGATAGGCGCGGAAGATGTAGCCGGAACCGTCGACCAGGAAGATGTGGTCGCCCTTGCCGGCCGGCTTTGCTGCAACCGGTTTGGCCGCAACCGGTTTGGCAGCAGCTGGCGCGGCAGTGGGGGTATCGGCTTTGGCGGAGGTCTTCGGGGAGGTCTTTGGCATGGCCGCAATGTATGAATTTTTGCGGGCTTTGACAGCCTTGGGAGGGGGATTTTTGGCTTGCTGGCGCCGCTATCCCCCGCTGTCATTCCCCGCGGAAGCGGGGAATCCAGTACGCCGCCCTATCGGTCGACAACGACTGTCTCTGGAATACGCCCGGTCAAGCCGGGTGACGACACCGAGATTGGCGCTACTCCGCCGCCTGCAACACCGGCCCAACCTTCTTCGGCGCAATCCAGAACGCATCCGGCCGCTCGAACAGGAAGCGGGCATTGAACAGCAAGGCGCCCCGCCAGATCGCGAGCGCGCCGACCACGCCGGCGACGGTGACGATCAGCGAAACCGTGCCGATGTCGGGAATGATGCCGGTGCGCAGCAGCAGCGTTCGCGTCGCCGCCATCGGCAGGAAGAAGGCGAGATAGATCACGATCGAATGCTCGCCGCAGAAGCGGAAGAAATTCAGCCACTGCGCGCGTGCGAGCAGCGTGCCCATCATGATGATGGCGCAGGCACCGGCAAAGCCGAGCACGAGCGAGACGATCCTCCATTCGCTGGCCCCCGACGCGACGAGGCCGGCATTGATCAGCACCCAGGTCGCGAGCGCTGCAAGCGCAAGGGCGGGATGTTCCCTCGCGCGATCCGACAATGCGAACACGTGAGGCGCGAACAGATAACCCGAATAGAAATAGACGAAGCGTGAGCAGAACTCGTCGATCGCGGTCCAGCCGGTCGAGATCCGGGCTGTCTCCAGGGCAGCGGCGACCAGCCAAATCGCGAGCGGCGGGAATTTGCGTGTCAGTTTTGTGACGATGAAGAAGACCGGCAGCAGATAGATGAACCACAGCGTGCCGAACGGCTCGATGAAGGATTCGAGATACAAGAAGCCAACGTGGTGCCAGCTCGTCTCCGCCGCGAAAGCCGGCGCCTTGAAGCCGAACTGGATTGTCACCCAGACGACATAGAAATAGGCGAAATGCACCACCTTGCGGTCGAGATAGGTTCGCCAGTCCCGATCGATCACCAGCGGCAGGAACAGGCCCGAGATCAGGAAGAAATCCGGCATCCGGAACGGCTTTGCGAAGGCCACGGCGACATGCATGAAACCGCTCTCGCCGGCGGCGAGCTCGACCCCCAGCACCGAATGCATCATCACGACCATGATGATGCAAATGCCCTTGGCGTAGTCGATCCAGTCGACACGCGCGGCAGAAGGGGATTGGCTGCCTCCGCTCCCTGCAATTGTGCCAGATGGTGCCATGGTGTCTCTTTTCGAGGCGCGTTCCGCCCCGTCCTGTTCGGGTGCGGGGCAGTGTGGGGCCTGCACGGTTTCCGACTTCTTTACCGGTTCAATTCCTATGCCGCTTTTTTGCCTGCGGACTGTTCCCTCCCCTCGGGAAAATGCTAAACCGCCCCGTGTCGGGGTTTCGTTAACCAATCTAAAACAGGGATTTTCATGCGCATCGCGATGATCGGCACGGGTTATGTGGGACTGGTGTCCGGAGCCTGCTTTGCTGATTTCGGTCACGACGTCACCTGCGTCGACAAGGACGAGAAGAAGATCGCGGCGCTCCGTCGCGGCGAGATTCCGATCTACGAGCCCGGCCTCGACGAGCTGGTCGCGACCAACGTCAAGGCCAAGCGCCTCGATTTCACCACCGATTTGTCCAAGCCGGTCGCCGATGCCGATGCCGTGTTCATCGCGGTCGGCACGCCGTCGCGGCGCGGCGACGGCCACGCCGACCTCTCCTATGTCTACGCCGCAGCGAAAGAGATCGCGCGGTCGCTCACCGGTTTCACCGTCGTGGTGACGAAGTCGACCGTGCCGGTGGGCACCGGCGACGAGGTTGAGCGCATCATCCGCGAGACAAATCCCAACGCCGACGTCGTCGTCGCCTCGAACCCCGAGTTCCTGCGCGAGGGCGCAGCGATCCGCGACTTCAAATTTCCCGATCGCGTCGTGGTCGGCACCTCCGACGAGCGCGGCCGCAAGGTGATGGGCGACATCTACCGCCCGCTGTCGCTGAACCAAGCGCCGCTGATGTTCACGGAGCGTCGCACCGCCGAAATGATCAAATACGCCGCGAACGCATTCCTCGCGACCAAGATCACCTTCATCAACGAAATCGCCGATCTCTCCGAAAAAGCCGGCGCCAACGTCCAGGAGGTTGCGCGCGGCATTGGCCTGGATAACCGCATCGGCACCAAATTCCTGCATGCCGGTCCCGGGTTCGGCGGCTCGTGCTTCCCGAAGGACACCAAGGCGCTGATCAAGATCGCGCAGGATTACGACGTCTCCTTGCGCATCGTCGAATCCGTGCTGGCCGTGAACGAAAATCGCAAGCGCGCAATGGCGCGCAAGGTCAGCCAGGCGCTCGGCGGCTCGCTGCGCGGCAAGACCATTGCGGTGCTCGGCCTCACCTTCAAGCCCGACACCGACGACATGCGCGATGCGCCGTCGATCCCGCTGGTGACAGGCCTGATCGACATGGGCGCGACGGTCAAGGCGTTCGATCCCGTCGGCATGGAGCAGGCCAAGGGCGAGTTGCCCGATATCACCTATTGCGAGGACGCCTATTCCTGCGCGCAAGGTGCCGACGCGCTCGTTATCGTCACCGAATGGGTGCAGTTCCGTGCGCTCGATCTCGACCGGCTGAAGAGCGTCATGGCGCAGCCCGTGGTCGTCGACCTGCGCAACATCTACCGCCCCGAGGACATGGAAGCCGCCGGCTTCACCTATGACAGCATCGGCCGCCCGCCTGTGCAGGGCTGATCGCCACACACGATTGTCATACCCCGCGAAGGCGGGGTATCCAGTCATCCCGATCTTCGTGATGATCGGGATCTGAGTTGACTGGATCACCCACCCGGCGCGCAAGGCGGGCGATGACGGATGCGAGATCTTGCCCCGCAGTTTCGACACACCCCTTCCGATCGATGCCGTGCTCGACGATTTGTCGCGCACGCTGGAGGCCAACAATGCCGCCGTGCTGGTGGCCCCGCCCGGGGCCGGCAAGACCACGCGCGTGCCGCTGGCGCTGCTCGATGCGCCCTGGGCTAGGGATAAGAAGATCATCGTGCTGGAGCCGCGGCGCATCGCGGCGCGGGCCAGCGCCGACCGCATGGCCAAATCGCTGGGCGAGCGCGCCGGCGAGACCGTCGGCTACCGCGTCCGGTTCGGCTCGAAGATCTCGCGCACCACGCGCATCGAGGTGGTGACCGAAGGCATCTTCACCCGCCAGATCCTCGACGATCCCGAGCTGCCAGGCGTTGCCGCCATCCTGTTCGACGAATTCCACGAGCGCTCGCTCGATGCCGACATGGGCCTGGCGCTCGCCCGTGACGCCCAAACCGGCCTGCGCGAAGACCTGCGCATCCTCGTGATGTCGGCAACGCTCGATGGCGCGCGCGTTGCAAAGCTGCTTGGCGATGCACCCGTCGTCGAGAGCGAGGGCCGCGCCTTTCCCGTCGAGACGCGCTATCTCGGCCGCAAGGCGGATGCGCCGGTGGAGCGGCAGATGGCGGATGCGATCGCATCGGCGCTGCGCGCCGACAGCGGCTCCGTGCTGGCATTCCTGCCGGGCGCCGCCGAAATCCGTCGCACCCAGAACTTTCTCAGCGAACGCGTGCAGGACGCCAGCATCGAAATCGTGCCGCTGTTCGGTGCGCTCGACGCCACCGTGCAGGATCGCGCCATTTCGCCTGCTCCCAAAGGCATGCGCAAGGTGGTGCTGGCGACATCGATCGCGGAGACCTCGCTGACGATCGAAGGCGTACGCATCGTGGTCGATTCCGGTCTTGCCCGCGTGCCGCGCTACGAGCCCGACATCGGGCTGACCCGGCTCGAGACCGTGCGCGCTGCGCGTGCGGCGGTAGACCAGCGCCGCGGTCGCGCCGGCCGCACCGAGCCAGGTGTCTGCTACCGGCTCTGGGACGAGCCGCAGACGGCCTCGCTCGCGCCCTACACCCAGCCGGAAATTTTGAGCGCCGACCTATCTTCGCTGGTGCTCGATCTCGCGCAATGGGGCGTGAGCGATCCCGCCGCGCTGTCGTTCCTCGATCCGCCGCCGGCGCCCGCGTGGAAAGAGGCAAAAAGCCTCCTCTCCGAGCTCAACGCACTCGATGGCGATGGCCGCATCACCGCAGAGGGAAAAAGCCTGCGTGCGCTGGCGCTGCCGCCGCGGCTCGCGCGCATGATCGTGGATTCGCATCGCGCAGGCGAGGGCGAAGCCGCCGCCGAGATCGCGGCCATCATCACCGAGCGCGGGCTTGGCGGCGACAGCGTCGATCTCGAGCATCGGCGCGACCAGTTCCGCCGCGACCGCTCGCCCCGTGCCGCCAGCGCGCGCGATCTGGCGCGGCGCTGGGCCTCGCAAGTGGCGGCTTCGGAGAAGGCGGGGCCGCAGGATGATCTCTCGACCGGTTTGATGCTCGCCTATGCCTTCCCCGATCGCGTCGCGCGCAATCGCGGCAATGGCAGTTTCGTGTTGGCCAACGGCCGTGGCGCCGCCGTCGAGCAGACCTCCTCGCTCGCCCGCGCGCCCTACATCGCGATTGGCGAGATGACCGGGACGGCGGCGAGCGGGCGTATCCTGCTCGCCGCGCAGATCACTGAGAGCGAGATCGAGCGGCATTTCGCCGAGCATATCGAGAGCGCCGACGAGATTTCGTTCGACCGCGGCGCGATGGCGCTGCGCGCGCGGCGCAAGCGCGCGCTGCATGCGATCACGCTGTCCGAAGCGACACTGGCCGTGTCGCCCTCCGAGGACACCGCGCGCATCTTCGCGGAAGGATTGATCGCCGCCGGCCTTGATCGGCTGCCCTGGTCGAAGGCTGCAAAGCAATGGCGCGACCGGGTGATGTTCCTGCGCAAGGCCGAGGGCGACAGCTGGCCCGACCTGTCCGACGACGGATTGATCGCGCGCCGCGACGACTGGCTGGTGCCGGCGCTCTACGACAAGATCGCGCTCAAGGACATTTCGTCCGGCGATCTCTCCGACGCGCTGATGGCGTTGCTGCCGTGGGAGATGCGCGCGCGGCTCGAGCGCGAGGCGCCGACGCATTTCGAGGCGCCGACCGGAAGCATGCTCGCGATCGACTACGAGGCCGAGCAGGGGCCGACCATCGCGGTGCGGCTGCAGGAGTTGTTCGGCCTCAACAGCCATCCCTCGATCGCGGCCGGCAAGGTGCCGCTGGTGCTGGAGTTGCTGTCGCCGGCGCAGCGCCCGGTGCAGGTGACGCGCGATCTTCCCGGTTTCTGGCGCGGCAGCTACGCCGCGGTCCGTTCCGACCTGCGCGGCCGCTATCCCCGTCATCCCTGGCCGGACGATCCGGCCAGCGCAGTGCCGACCCGACGCGCCAAGCCGCGCGGGACGTGAATCCCCATTAACCGTTCGCTCATCCTTTTCGTCAAAATAGCATTGCTCTGGCCGCGGCAATGCTCGCGGCCTGGCGTGTCGCGTGGTGAAATCGAGCTTTCCGGCTCGGAAGTGGTGTGATGCGTAACATTATGATCGTCGCAGCCGTCATGATCGGCCTTGGCACCTTCATGGCGCAGATGGCGGACAAGATGAGCTCCGCCTCCGCAACCTCGGTGCCGCGCACCACGGTCGCCGTCGCGGCAACCGCGCCTGCCGGCGGCCGCAGCCTCGCCATTCCCCGCGATGGCCGCGGTCATTTCCAGGCAGAAGGCCGGATCGACGGCCAGCGCATCGGCTTCATGCTCGACACCGGCGCCTCCGTGGTTGCGCTGAATGAGACCTCGGCGGCCCGCTTTGGCCTGCGTCCCTCGCGCAGCGATTACAACGCCACCGTCTCCACCGCCAACGGCACCATCAAGGCCGCGCGCACCCGCATCGCCATGCTCGAGGTCGGCGGTCTCGTCGTGCGCGACGTCGATGCCATGGTGCTGCCCGACGAGGCGCTGTCGGAGAACCTGCTCGGCCTCTCCTTTCTCTCCCGCCTGAAGCGCTTCGAATATTCCAACGGCCAGATGGTGCTGGAGCAATAGGCGGAGCCTTTCGCGATCAAGCGCCGTCCATTTCAAGATAGCTATTTGCGTCGACCGCCCTCGCGGTAACGTTTCTTCGTTACCAAACTGCCGCAATTATCGGCCATAAGCCTTCATTCCCGCCTTCCGCTGCGGCCTGGCATTCGCTAAGGCTGCATCAATTCCTGCCCTTTTTCACGAGACCGTCTCAATGTTCCCCAAGCCGAAATCCGTATTGCTGCCCAACACCTACGCCTTCGAATCCGAGCCGATGGTGAAGCCTACGGGCTTTCGCGAATACGACGCGCGCTGGTTGTTCCAGAAGGAAATCAACCTGATGGGTGTGCAGGCGCTCGGCATGGGGCTGGGCGCGCTGATCGCCGAGCTCGGCGTGAAGCAGGAGATCGTCACCGGGCACGATTTCCGTGGCTATTCGGCCTCGATCAAATACGCGCTGATCTCCGGCCTGATGGCGGCGGGCTGCAAGGTGCATGACATCGGCCTTGCCGTGACGCCGATGGCCTATTTCGGGCAGTTCGATCTCGACGTGCCCTGCTGCGCGATGGTGACCGCCTCGCACAACGACAATGGCTGGACCGGCGTGAAGATGGGCGCCAACCGTCCGCTGACCTTCGGTCCCGACGAGATGACGCGGCTGAAGGAGATCGTTCTGAACGCGGAGTTCAAGAACAAGGCCGGCGGCTCCTACCAGTTCCACGAGAACTACCCGGCGCGCTACATCGCCGATCTCACCTCTCGTCCGAAGCTGACGCGCAAGCTCAAGGTCGTCGCGGCCTGCGGCAACGGCACCGCCGGCGCCTTCGCGCCGCAGGTGCTGGAGGCGATCGGCTGCGAGGTGATCCCGCTCGACACCGAGCTCGATCACACCTTCCCGAAATACAATCCGAACCCCGAAGACATGGAGATGCTGCACGCGATTCGCGATGCGGTGCTGCATCACAAGGCCGATGTCGGCCTCGGCTTCGACGGCGACGGCGATCGCTGCGGCGTCGTCGACAATACCGGCGAGGAGATCTTTGCCGACAAGGTCGGCGTGATGCTGGCGCGCGACATGTCGGCGATCCACAAGGACGCGCAGTTCATCGTCGACGTGAAATCGACCGGCCTGTTCGTCACCGATCCGGTGCTGCAGAAGCAGGGCGCGAAGGTCGCCTATTGGAAGACCGGCCATTCCTACATGAAGCGCCGCACCAACGAGACCGGCGCGCTGGCGGGCTTCGAGAAGTCCGGCCACTTCTTCTTCAACAAGCCCTATGGACGTGGCTATGACGACGGCCTGGTGTCGGCGCTCGCGATCTGCGACATGCTCGACCGCGCGCCCGGCAAGTCGATGGCGGACCTGAAGAACGCACTGCCGAAGACATGGTCGTCGCCGACCATGTCGCCGCATTGCGCCGACGAGACCAAATACGGCGTCATCGACCAGGTGGTGAAGCACTTCGAGGGCTTGCAGGCCAAGGGTGCCAAGATTGGGGGACAGTCGATCCGCGATCTCGTCACCGTCAACGGCGTGCGCGTCACGGTCGAGGACGGAAGCTGGGGCCTGGTGCGCGCCTCCTCGAACAAGCCCGAGCTCGTCGTCGTGGTCGAGAGCCCGGTCTCCGAGCAGCGCATGCACGACATGTTCGAGATGGTGAACAGCGTGCTGCGCACGCATCCCGAAGTCGGCGAGTACAATCAGAAGATTTGAGGCGGGCCGAGGCAGGCGTGATCCATGCCTTCCTCACCGCTGTCATGCCCCGGCTTGACCGGGGTATCCAGTACGCCGCGGCCCCTCCGTATACGATTGACGTCTCTGGATACTGGCTCGCCCGGTCAAGCCGGGCGATGACAGCTTCCGTGTGGTGAAGAAGAGCTAAGCCGCCACCACTGCCGGGATCGGCAGCGCGGTGACCGATTTGATCTTCTCCATCGCGAAGCGCGAGGTGACGTTCTTCAGCGGCACGGCGCTGATCAGCTTCTTGTAGAACACGTCATAGGCCTGCATGTCCGCGACCACGACGCGCAGCATGTAGTCGACGTCGCCGGCCATGCGATAGAACTCCATCACCTCGGGCATCGCGCTGACGGCTTCGGCGAATTTCTTGAGCCAGGCGTCGGAATGATCGGAGCTTTCCACCGAGACGAACACGGAGATGCCGAGCCCGATCTTGTTCTGGTCGACCAGGGCCACCCGCTTCAGGATGACGCCGTCAGCCTCCAGGCGCTGGATGCGCTTCCAGCAGGGGGTCGAGGACAGTCCGACGCGGTCGCCAATCTCGGCGACGGACAGGGAGGCATCCTCCTGCAGCACCATCAGAATCTTGCGGTCGATGGCATCGAGGCGGCGGCTGGTCTCGGGGATCTGGACGGCGACGTCGGTCATTTGAAGAACTTTGTTCCATTTAAGGGGCTTATTTCCCTGATATAGAGAAAATCTTTCCCCAGCAAGCCCATAATCTCGGCTCATCCATGGAATTGCTCTAGGGCCTTCCTCGCAAAAACTCTTCAACTTCAATGCGTTGGGGTGCAGCCATGCCACCGCCATGGCGGGTGCATTTCAGTGCTGCCGCGGCCGCGGCGAATCGCAGCGCCTGCCGCACGTCGCCGCCCTCAGCGAGGCCGAGCGCGAAGGCGCCATGAAAGACGTCGCCGGCGCCGAGCGTATCGACCGCCTGGACCGGGAAGGCCGCGGTCTCCTCCAGCTCGCCTGCCTCGTTCAGCCAGATGCTACCGAGCGGACCGCGGGTTGCGGCAAGGAAGGCGGGCGTCAGCTTGGCCAGGCGTCGCAACGCCTTGCCGTCGTCGGCGATACCGGCGGTCTCCTGCACCTGCTCGCTGGCGAACAGCAGATGCGAGCCGGCGGTCAGCAGGCCGTCCTGCAGCGACATCGCGCGATCGACCCCGACGATGACGGGAATGCCGCGTCGCCGGGCCTCGGCGCAGAGATCAATGCAGAATGAGGCACAACGGCTTTCAACGAGGATGGCGCGGCAGTCGGCCAGCAATTCGTCGGCATCGGGCAGCTTCACGCTCCACAGGCCGGGATCGCGATAGATCGTGAGCGTCCGTTCGCCCGAGGGCTCGATCATGATCGCGGAAACCGGCGTGGTCACATCAGGCATGCGCACGATGTGCGTGGTGTCGATGCCCTCCTGCGCCATTTGGTCGAGGATGAAGCCGCTCGATGTCTCCCGCGCATCGCCCATGGGGCCAGCGAAAAAGACGTGACCACCAAGTCGCGCAATCGCGATCGCGGCATTGAGCGCGTTGCCGCCGCAGATCTCGGCGAGATGGCTGGCGTTGGCCTTGCTGCCGCGCACCGGCACGGCCTCGACCCGAAAGGTGAGGTCGCGCACGGGAATGCCGATGCAGAGGATTCGCGGCGCGATCCCGGATGCGGCCATCGGCGGTCAGCTCTTGTCGTGCACCCAGCGGCCGAGCAAATGATGGGCGATGGCGAAGGGATGCGGGCCGGCGAGTCCGTCCGGATGCGTTCGCGCCAGCATCAGGGCGGCCTCCTCGCGCGTGAACCAGCGCGCATCCTCCAGCTCTGAGTGATCCACGACGATGTCCTCGCTCACGGCCCGCGCGCTGCAGCCGATCATCAGCGACGACGGATAGGGCCAGGGCTGGGTCATGTAATATTGCACGTCGGTGCAGCGGATCCCGGATTCTTCCAGGATCTCGCGGCGCACCGCGTCCTCGATGGTCTCGGCGGCTTCGACGAAGCCGGCAAGGCAGGAATACATCCCTGCCGGAAACTGCTTCTGGCGGCCAAGCAGGCACTTGTCGCCGGAGGCGACGTGCATGATCACGACAGGGTCAGTCCGGGGAAAATGCTCGGCCTTGCAAGCCGGGCACTCGCGCTTCCAGCCGCCTTCCTTCATCGCGCTGCGCGTGCCGCAATTGGCGCAATAGCCGTGGCGCTGGTGCCAGCCGACCATCGACTTCGCCATCGCGATCGCCGACAGCTCGTCGGGGGGAATCGCGCCCTGCATCGCCATGCCGCGCAGCTCGGTCACGGTGTAGTCCTCGCGTCCCACCAGCTTCTCGGCGGCGGCCTGCGACAGGCCCATGCCGAACATCGCGGCGTCGTCGCGTAAGCCTAGGAAGATCGTGCCGGGATTGGCGCCGCACTTCAGCGCCTCGTCGATCGAGAGCAGCGCGCGAATCTTGTCGCCCTCGCGCTTGACCAAGAGCGAGTCGCGGTAAACGACATAGGCGCGCGAGGCCGGCTTCTGCTCCATCGCGAACAGCTTTTGGTCGTCGCGGCGCAGATGCGCGGCGCGATCGAGGATGTTGGTGACGAAGGCCGGCTGTCCCAGCGGAAATGCGTTGAATGCTGACATTATCGTTCTTTCAACCCAACCAGATCTTGCGGCGAAGCGCGCTGATGAAATTCTGAACCTCTGCGGCGTCATGCGCCAATGGCGGCATCACGCCCCAGACCGGCCGCGGCCAGGCCGCGTCACTGGTGCGGCGCGCGATGATGTGGACGTGAAGCTGCGGCACGAGGTTGCCGAGCGCCGCGACATTGAGCTTGTTGCATCTGGTGATCTCCTTCAGCGCGCGCGAGACGCGGGAGATCTCCGTCATCAGCTGCGCCTGCTGCACCTCGTCGAGATCGATGATCTCGACCGCATCGGCGCGCCGCGGCACCAGCAGCAGCCAGGGATAATGCGCGTCCTTGATGACCAGCACCTTCGACAGCGGCAGATCGCCGATATCGATGGTGTCCTCTTTCAGGCGGGAGTGCAGCGACCAGGCGGGTTCGGGCATATGCGTTTCCGGATGGCCCGACGGGAACGGGCGTGTTGGGCACGACCATACGATAGGGAGTTAGCGAGGGGAAGGATGGCAACTGCATACTCGATCGTCGTCCCGGACAAGCGCAGCGCAGATCCGGGACCCATAACCACAGGGAGTGGTTTGGCGAAGACACGGAGTTGCCAGCCCTCACCAAACTCGATCCTGTGGTTATGGATTCCGGGCTCGCGCTGCGCGCCCCGGAATGACGGAAACTACGCCTCCGCCAGCACCCGCGCATTGGCGCGGACCGAGGTTTCGCTGACGCGAATGCCAAGGCCGGGCCCGTCGGGCACCACGACATGGCCGCCGCGGTTGGCGACGCGCTCTTCTAGCACGTCCTCGGTCAGCACGTGGTGCGGCATGTAGAATTCGCAGCCGAGCGAGATGCCCGGCGTCGCCGCGATCAGCTGCGTGCCGGCGGCTAGCCCAATGCCACCCTCCCACAGCGTGCCGCCATAGCCGGGCAGGCCGGCGATGTCGGCGATCGCCATGATCGCCTGCGCCTCGAACAGGCCGCCGGCCTTCATCAGCTTGATCGAGACCGCATCGGCGGCCTCGCGGCGCACCACTTCCATCATGTCGCGGCGGTCAAAACAGCTTTCGTCGGCGAGCACGGGCGTTTCCAGCGCGGCGGTGAGCTGCGCCATCACGTCGAGAAACTTGCGCGGCACCGGCTGCTCGATGAAGGTCGGCGCGAACTCTTCGACATCGCGCAGGATCTTGATGGCGCCGAACGGCGCCAGCGCCTGGTTGTAGTCGACGCGCAAATCGACCGTGTCGCCGAATTCCTTTCGGATCGCTTCGAGATGGTCGAGGTCCTCGCGGTGCGGCTTCACGCCGGTCTTGACCTTGTAGATGACGTTGCCGTCCGGAACCATTCTTCGCATGCGCTCGAGATCGGCGGCGAAATCCGGATCGGCGATGGAGAAGGAGAGGGGAATCGTGTCGCGCACGCGGCCGCCGAGCAGGTCGGCAACCGAGAGCCCCGACGATTTGCCGACGATGTCGAGCAGCGCCATCTCGATGGCAACTTTTGCCTCGGCATGGCCGACCAGCGCGCGGTCGAGCTCGGCCATCAGCGCGCGGATCCGGCGCACCGGCTTGCCGAGCACGATGGGCCTTAAGTAAATGTCGAGCGCGGCGAACGCGGCTTCCGGCGTTCCCGTGAACACTTCCCACGGCGCCGCCTCGCCCCAGCCGACCACGCCGTCGCTGGACGTGAGCTCGATCAGCACGCGCTTTACCGTGCCCTTGACGTTGCCGACGCCCTGCAGGCGCGCCATCTTGATCGGGCTTTCGATCAGGAACAGCCTGAGACGTTCGACGGTTGCTTCGGTCATGTCAGGCCTCCATTGACGTGCCAGACCTGGCCGGTGACGTAGGATGCTTTTGGGGATGCCAGGAAGGCGATGATCTCGGCGACCTCTTCCGGCCGCCCGCGGCGGCGCATCGGGATCAGCGCTTCGGTCGCGGCGATCTGCTCGGGCGACAGCCGGCTCTCGCTCGGCTTGTCCTTGACGATGAGGCCCGGCGAAACCGCGTTGACGGCGATGCCATCGCTGGCGAGCTCGATCGCGGTCAGCCGCACCAGTGCTTCAAGCGCGGAGCGGCTCGCGGCCGTTGCCGCGAACGGCGCGAATTCGGGCCGGATCGCATGTGCGACGAAGGAGGACACGGCGACGATCCGTGCATCTTGCCCCGCGCGCAACACTGGGAGCGCGGCATCAACCAGACGTGTGAAGGCCAGCGCAGACTCGTCCATCGCCTGCCGGAACTGATCCGCCGGCGTGCCGATCGCGCTGCCGCGGCGGGCATGGCCGCCGACCAGGATCAATCCGTCGAGCCGGCCGAAGGCGGCTTTCGCGGCGGCGATGGCGTCGGTGGCGGCAGTCTCCTCGGCGAGGTCGCCAAGGCACGTTGCAACGGCCGCACCGCAGGCTTCGGCCTCCGCCGCGGTCGCCTTAAGTCCGTCTTCGTTCGAGCGCGTGTGCAGAACGAGCCCGACGCCGGGCGCCGCGAGCAGTTTTGCGGTGGCACGGCCGATGCCGCTGGCGGCACCGGTGACGAGATAGACGCGATTGATATCGGACATCACGATGCCGTTGTGGCCGGCGGCAGCGCGCCGGTGCGGTGGAAATGGCTGAGGAAGGCGCGTGTCGCCGCTTCCTGCGGATTGTCGATCACCTGCCGCGCCGGGCCTTCTTCGACCACGACGCCGTCGCGCATGAAGATGAGACGGTCGGCGACCTCGCGGGCAAAGGCGATCTCATGCGTCACGATCACCATGGTCATGCCTTCGGAGGCCAGTTGCTGGATCACGCTCAGCACCTCGCCGACCAATTCAGGATCGAGCGCGGAGGTCGCCTCGTCGAACAGCATCACATCGGGCTCCATCGCGAGCGCGCGGGCGATGGCGACGCGTTGCTTCTGTCCGCCGGACAGCGTCGCCGGGTATTGGTCGGCCTTCTCGGCAAGGCCGACCTTGGCGAGCTGCGCCCGCGCGAGCGTCTCGGCGTCCGCCTTGGCCATGCGCCGCACCGTGACCGGTCCCTCCATCACGTTCTCAAGCGTCGTCATGTGCGGGAACAGATTGAAATGCTGGAACACCATGCCGGTGGTAGCGCGGAATTTTGCCAGCGTCTTCACGTCGGGCAGTTTCGAACCATCGCCGAACGCAAAGCGGGTGTCGCCGACGCGGACGCTGCCGCCATCGGGCACGACCAGCAGATTGATGCAGCGGAGCAGCGTCGACTTGCCCGAACCTGATGGCCCGATCAGCGCGACGACGCCGCCTTTGGCGACGTCGAGATTGATGTTCTTCAAGACCTCGTTGCTGCCGAAGCTCTTGCGAAGGCTGCGGATCTCGATTTTCGACGTCTGGCTCATTCGCTGACCGCCAGTCGCTTCTCGCCGCGGCGGACGAGGATGGTGAGCGGGATCAGGATCGCCGCATAGGCGACCGCGACCGCGGTGTAGGTCTCCAGCGGCCGGTAGCTGTCATGGGCCGCGACCTGGCTCTGGTAGACGAGGTCCGGCACTGCCAGGACCGAGACCAGCGAGGTGTTCTTGAATTGGATGATCGACTGGTTCATCAGCGCCGGGATCATACGCTTGATCGCCTGCGGCAGCACGATGCGCCGCATGGTCTGGATCGGCGTCATGCCGAGCGCGGCGCCGGCTTCGGACTGACCGCGGTCGATCGAGATGATGCCGCCGCGGATGATCTCGGAATAGAACGAGCCGCCATAGAGCGAGAGCGCCAGCGCCGAGGCCGTGATCGGCGTCATCTCGACGCCGGCGAGGATCGGCAGCGCGTAATAGAACCAGATCAGCTGCACCAGGATCGGCGTGCAGCGAAATGCCTCGATGAAGGTGAGCGCGAGAAGACGCAACGCCCTAAAGCGCGACAGGGTGCCGAACGCCCCGAACAGGCCGAACAGCAGCCCGCACACGACGATGACCACGGTGAAGCCGACGGTGACGCCAAGCCCGTTGAGAAACAGCCAGCGATAGGTCCAGAGGATGCCGAAGTCCCACTGATACATGTGTGTTCAACTCGTCGTGGGTGCTGTTTCACACCGTCATTCCGGGGCGCGACAAAGTCGCGAACCCGGAATCCAGAGATTGTAGCGCGAGATTCCGGGTTCTCGCTTCGCGAGCCCCGGAATGACGAAAGTGGAAACTTACAGCGAAACGCCCGGCGGAATGTCCGCTTCGGTCACGCCCACCAGTTCCATGTTGGTGATGATCGCGTTGCGGATGAAGCCGAGGCCCTTGTTGAAGTCGATCCAGGTGTTGACGTAATCGCGCCAGGTCTTGTCGGTCTCGCGGCGGAAGCCGGCATTCGAGGTCGTTGCGAAGATCGGCGTCGGCAGCACGAGCTGGCCGAGCGAGGGGTTCTTCTTCAGTACGGTCAGCGACAGCATGGTGATCAGGCACTGCGCATCGACGCGGCCGGTCTGCAGCGCGGCGGTGGCGTCGTCCGCCGTCTTCAGCCGCGTGATCTGCGCCTTCGGCGTCAGGCGGCTGACGACCTGATCGTGCGAGGAGCCCTGGTCGACCGCGATCTTGATGTCGGGCGAGTTCAGCTCGGCCCAGCTCTTCGGCTTGAAGTCCTTCTTGCAGAGGATGGCGAAGGCGTTGTTGAAGACCGGCACCGAGAAGTCGACCACCAGCGCGCGCTTCGGGGTCGGGTTGAGGCCGAAAAAGATGTCAATCTTGTTGGCCTGCAGATCGAGCACCGAATTGCCCCAGGTGGTCTCGGTGATCTCGAGCTCGGCCTCCATGTCGTCGGCGAGCCCCTTGGCGATGTCGATGTAGAAGCCCTTCCACTGACCGCTGGAGAGATCCTTCATGTAATAGGGCGCGCCGCCGCCGACCGCGCCGATCCGCATCTTCTTGGTGCGGCGGATGCGGGCGAAGGTCGATTCGTTCGGATCGGCGGTCTGGGCCACGGCCGGCGAAGCCAGCGCGGCCGCTGTCATCGCGCCAAGTCCGACAATCGATGCAACATCACGACGTGTAACCATTGGGATCAATCGCTTTTCTGGTTGGGACAGGTTCCGGCAGGTTCATACCAAGGTCGCACTTTCAGTGAAAGCACAGCCTATCGGCTGGGCAGATCGGGAATTGCCCGGATGCTGGGCAGGCACCGTCAATCAAGGGCGATAGCCGCTTGCTTTCCGCCCCTTTTGGCTCCAAATAGGGACCGGGAGATTGGCGGTGGACGAGCCACTCGCCAACCGGGTCAGGTCCGGAAGGAAGCAGCCCTAACGAGGTCCGGATCGGGTCGCTCGTCAGTCTCCTACCTGTTTTTCGAGCGAACCAGCGCCGGCGGCACCAGCCGCCAGCGCGCTCCTTTCCGCAAAAGCCGGCCAAGAGACATTTCATTGCGGATCGACCGATGACCGACGCTGGCGCCCCTCCGAACCCCGACAGCGCCGGCCGGGCCGGCAACGCGCCCTACCGGGTGCTGGCACGCAAATACCGTCCTTCCAGTTTCGACGATCTGATCGGCCAGGAGGCGGTGGTCCGCACCGTTTCCAATGCGTTCGAGACCGGACGGATTCCGCAGGCCTGGATCCTCACCGGCGTCCGCGGTGTCGGCAAGACCACCACCGCGCGCATCCTGGCCCGTGCACTCAACTACGAGGTGCCTGATGGTTCGGTGAAAGGCCCGACCATCCACATGCCGACCCTGGGCGTGCATTGCCAGGCGATCATGGAAAGCCGGCACATGGACGTGCTGGAGATGGACGCGGCCTCGCACACAGGCGTTGACGACGTCCGCCAGATCAATGACAGCGTGCGCTACGCGCCGGCCAGCGCGCGCTACAAGGTCTACATCATCGACGAAGTCCACATGCTGTCGACGGCGGCGTTCAACGCCTTCCTGAAAACGCTGGAGGAACCGCCGGAGCACGCCAAGTTCGTGTTCGCCACGACCGAGATCCGCAAGGTTCCCGTCACCGTGCTGTCGCGCTGCCAGCGTTTCGACCTGCGCCGCGTCGAGGCCGACGTGCTGATGAAGCATCTCGCCAATATCGCGGCGAAGGAAAGCGTCGAGATCGAGCCCGAGGCGCTCGGCATCATCGCGCGCGCCGCGGAAGGCTCGGTGCGCGATTCGCTGTCGCTGCTCGACCAGGCGATCGCGCATGCGGCAGGCACCGTGAAGGCTGACGCGGTCAGGCAGATGCTGGGGCTCGCCGATCGCACCCGCGTCATTGACCTCTTCGATTCGATGGCGCGCGGCGACATCGCCGCCGCCTTCAAGGAGTTCCGCGACCAATACGACGTCGGCGCCGATCCCATCGTCGTGCTCTCGGACCTCGCCGAATTCGTCAATTTCGTTACCCGCGTGAAGGTCATTCCGGCGATTGCCGACAACGTCGCCTATGGCGAGACCGAGCGGGTTCGCGCCAAGGAGTTCGCCTCGAAAATCTCGATGCGCGTGCTGTCGCGGATGTGGCAGATGCTGCTCAAGGGCATCGCCGAGGTGCAGGCCGCGACGCGCCCGGCTGCGGCCGCCGAGATGGTGCTGGTGCGCATCGCCTATGTCGCCGACCTGCCGACGCCGGACGAAGCGATCAGGATGCTGGAGCAGAACGGCGGCGGCTCGCCGGCCGCGAGCGGCGGCGGTGCTGCACGCAGCGTACCGGCCGCGCCGACGGCCTCCGCAGCGCCTGTTCGCATGCCAACGTCGTCGCCTTCATTTGGCGGTGGTGGAGCGCGGCCGCAGATGGCCGCGCCTGCGCCGGATCCGCAAGGTGCCGCGCCGGCGTTGCGCATCACGAGCTTTACCCAGCTCGTCGCGCTGGCCGGGCAGAAGCGCGACATCATGACCAAGAGCGCGCTCGAAGGCGACATGCGCCTTGTCCGTTTCGAGGAGGGCCGGCTGGAGGTCGCGCTCGAGCCCAACGCCTCCAAGACCATGATCTCCGAGCTCGCCAAGAAATTCGAGCTGTGGACCGGCCGCCGCTGGACGGTGATCGTCTCCAATGAGCAAGGCCAGCCGACGCTGCGCTCGGTGAACCATGCGGCGAAGCAGGAGCATGCCCGTACCGCGGAGGCCGATCCGCGCGTGCGGGAGGTGCTGTCGCGTTTCCCCGGCGCGAAGGTTGTCGAGGTCCGCAGGCTTGCCCCCGAGACGCCGGAAGCCAATATAAACGCTGACTATGGCAGTGACGATCCGCCCGACGGTTCCGACGGCGACGATCTCTGAGCCCATCTTTTTCCAAGGACGAGCACCGATGGCTGATTTTCTCGGCATGATGAAGCAGGCGGCGCAGCTGCAATCCAAGATGCAGGAGATGCAGGAGCAACTGGCCAACGTGGAAGTCGAGGGCATCTCCGGCGGCGGCCTCGTCGCCGTGCGCATGACCGCGAAGATGGACGTCAAGGGCATCAAGATCGATCCCTCGCTGATGAAGCCGGAAGAGCGCGAAGTGCTCGAAGACCTGCTCGTCACCGCGCTCAGCGATGCCCGCCGCAAGGCGGAGACCGCGATGCAGGAGAAGATGCAGTCGCTGACCGGCGGTCTCGGCCTGCCGCCGGGGTTGTTCGGCCAGTAAGATGGGCGCGGTTGCAGGTCCCGAAATCGAGCGGCTGGTGCAGCTTCTCGCGCGGCTGCCGGGCCTCGGTCCGCGCTCGGCGCGGCGCGCGGCGCTGCATCTGATCAAGAAGCGCGAAGCGCTGATGATGCCGCTGGCCTCGGCCATGCAGGTCGCGCTCGACAAGGTCCAGGTCTGCAAGACCTGCGGCAACATCGATACGCAAAATCCCTGCACCGTCTGCACCGATCCCAAGCGCGATGACGCCATCATCGTTGTCGTCGCCGACGTCGCCGATCTCTGGGCGCTGGAGCGCGCCAATGCGACCCAGGGTCGCTATCATGTGCTGGGCGCGACATTGTCGCCGCTCGACGGCGTCGGCCCGCAGGATCTGACCATCGACGCGCTGGTCGCGCGCGCGCATGATTCTCGGGTGCACGAAATCATCCTGGCGCTGAATGCGACGGTGGACGGCCAGACCACGGCGCACTACATCACCGACCTGCTCCAGGACGCCAACGTAAAAGTAACCCGGCTGGCCCATGGTGTGCCTGTCGGTGGCGAGCTTGATTATCTCGATGAAGGTACGCTATCGGCCGCGATGCGGCAGCGTACCCTGTTCTAGCCATCCAGACTTTACGGAACGGACGACATGACGAAACTTTTCGCCACACGCTTGGCTTTGGTCGCGACGATGATGCTGCTGGCGAGCCCGGCCATCTCCGCGCAGCAGGACGACGGGGCGCCGCCGCCGTCCAAGCCCGGCAAGCCAATCAACGCCGGCGAGGTGTTGTCCGGCGAGTTGAACGCCTTGAAGGTGCGCGACGTCAAGAATGCCGGCAAGCGGGTTGCGACCTACCAGATCACGTCCGAGCCGCGCCGCCTGCCGCCGCCGAACGGGCTGTGCAATCTCGAGACCGGGCCCGAGACGTTCCAACTCGTTCCGAGCGGCGATGCACAAGCGGCGCAGCTGAAGACGTTCGCCGGCAAGGAAATCTCGGTCAAGGTCGACGAAGTCGCCTGCGCCAGCGATCCCGGCCAGATGAGCGAAGCCGTGATCACGAAGTGGAGCCTGATCAAGAAGCAGTAGGGGCGGCGAGACCCTCACCACGCTTCCGGTGTCATCGCCCGCGCAGGCGGGCGATCCAGTACGCCGCGGCCTCTCGGTCAATCACAACTGTCTTTGGAATACTGGATTCCCCGCCTTCGCGGGGAATGACAGTGGTCATCACACCCTGACCGGCCCCAGCGCCTCGAAGTGCCCGCGCTTCTGCAAGTACGCCAGCAGCACCAGGCTCGGGATCGCCACCAACACGCAGATCACGAAGAACAGCGGCCAGCCGGTCGTGTCCGCGACGTAGCCCGCACTCGACGACAGATAGGTCCGCCCCACCGCCGCGAGCGCGGTGAGCAGCGCATATTGCGTCGCCGTGTGCAGCGGGTTCTGGCAGAGCGCCGAGAGGTAGGCCACGAAGATCACGGTGCCGATGGCGCTGGTGAAGTTCTCGGCGCAGATCGCGAGCGCCAGCGCCCATTGATTGGTGCCGACCACTGCGAGCCAGGCAAAGGACAAATTGGCCAGCGCCTGCACCACGCCACCGATCCAGAGCGACATTGCCAGCGGATAGCGCCGCGCGACGAAACCACCGGCAAACCCGCCGATCAGGGTGGCGGCGAGGCCGACGCCCTTCACGATCGCCGCATAGTCGTTGCGGGTGAAGCCGAGGTCGATCACAAACGGCGCCGTCATCGTGCCCGAGAAGGCATCGGTGAACTTGAACAGCACCACGAAGGCGAGCGCGGCGAGTGCGTCCTTGCGTGACAGGAATTCGGAGAACGCGCCGATCGCCGCGCTCAACACACGCGCAAATGCGGTCTCGGTTTGTGTCGCAGCTTCCGCCTGTGCGGATTGCGCCGGCTCGGTCGCGGCCAACGCAGTGATCGTGCCGATCAGCACCATCGCGGCCATCACCACATAGCCCCACATCCACGCCGAGGTGCGGGGTATGCCGGTGCCTTCGAAGCCCGAGACGATGAACAGCGCGCCCGCGGTCGAGACCAGCATTCCGATGCGGTAGGCCGCAACGTAAGCCGCCATACCGGCGGCCTGCTCGCTCTCCGGCAGGCTCTCGACGCGGAAGGCGTCGACCACGATGTCCTGCGTCGACGACGTCGTCGCCACCAGCAGCGCGCCCAGCGCGACGTAGAACGGCGAGCTGGCCGGGTCGGTCATCGCCAGCAGCAGGATCGCGACGATCAGCAGCAGCTGCGAAAACACCAGCCAGCCGCGCCGCCGTCCGAAGGCGCGGGTGAACAGCGGCACATGCAGCGCATCCACCAGCGGGGCCCACAAGAATTTCAGCGTGTAGGGCGTGCCGACCAGCGCGAACAGCCCGATCGTCTTCAGGTCAACCCCGGCCTCGCGCATCCACACCAGCAGCGTCGAGCCCGACAACGCCAGCGGCAGGCCGGAGGAGAAGCCGAGAAACAGCACGATCAGCACCCGCGGCTGCAGGTAAACGGCAAGACTGTCGCGCCAGGAGGCGGCGGGGGCGGAGGTCGCGGCGGGGGAGGTCGCGTCGGGAGCGGTCATGGGGCCGTGTTAGCAGATTCTGGGGAAAAAGACTCGTGGTCGCCGGTGAGGTGGAGAGGCCGCAAACACCCTCGGTGTCATCGTCCGCGCAGGCGGACGATCCAGTAATCACCAGCGTTTCGATTCAATCACACTCGCCGCGGCGTACTGGATGCCCCGCCTTCGCGGGGCACGACAGCCTCATGGAGGGCGGCTATCTCGTGATAGAGGTCATCCCAATTCGGATTGTGTTGCTCGATCAACCGAACCTTCCAGGTTCTGTTCCCCTTCTTCAGGCGCTTTTCCCGCCTGATCGCATTCTCGGGGTCATCGAACTGCTCGAAGTAGACCAGCCTCACGACGCCGTAGTCTTTCGTGAAGCTCTCGATGAGCTTCAGCTTGTGTTGTGCGACCCGGCGGATGAGGTCGTTGGTGATGCCAATGTAGAGCGTTCCGTCAATCTTGCTGGCGAGAATGTACACGTAGTAGCAGCGAGGGCTCATCTGCCGTCTCTGGGATACTGGGTCGCCCGGTCAAGCCGGGCGACGACAGTGAAATTGGGCTGGCAGCGTACCTGATCTCAGAAGAGAATCACTCCCCCGCCTGGAGCTTCCGCGGGAACAGCGCACCCGCGCCCGTCGCCACCAGCCGCGGCCCTTCCGCATCGCTCTTGCTGAAATCGAGCTCCTCAATCCTTCCGGCACGCTTCTCGATCTTGTCGGCGGAGATCAGGATCTGGCGGACGTCCTCGTTCGCATCGGAAAAGTGTTTCTGCAATTTGACCACGCGGTCGCGAAGGCGGCCGAGATCGTCGCCGAGCTTGATCACTTCGGTTTGGATCTGGTCGGCGGCATCGCGCATGCGCGCGTCCTTCATGATCTGCTGCATCACCTGGATCGCGAGCATCAGCAGCGAGGGCGACACCAGCACCACGCGGGCGCGATAGGCCTTCTGGATCACGTCGTCGAAACCGTCGTGGATCTCGGCATAGACCGATTCCGACGGCACGAACATCAGCGCCATCTCCTGGGTCTCGCCGGTGACGAGATATTTTTCCGCGATGTCGCTGACATGCTTCATCACGTCGCCGCGCAGCCGCTGCGTGGCGACGCGCCGCTCCTCGTCGGTGCGGGCGTCGTGCAGCGCCGTCATCGCCTCCAGCGGAAATTTCGCGTCGATGCAGAGCGGGCGCTGGTCGGGCAGGAACACGACGCAGTCCGGCCGCTTGCCGGTCGAGAGCGTGAACTGGAACTCATAGGCGCCCTTCGGCAAGCCGTCCTGGACGATCGCCTCCATCCGCGCCTGGCCGAAGGCGCCGCGCGACTGCTTGTTGGCGAGCACGTCGCGCAGGGTCGTCACCTGGGTGGTGAGATCGGTGAGGTTCTTGTGGGCGCTGTCGATGATGCCGAGCCGCTCGTGCAGCGCGCGCAGGCTTTCCATGGTGTTGCGGGTCGAGTGCTCCATCGATTGGCCGACGCGATGGGTCACCGAATCGAGCCGCTCGTTGACCGCGCGCGTCATCTCGGCCTGGCGTCCGGCCAGCGCCTGGGTCATGGCGTCGACCCTCCCAGAGGATTCGCTCTGGGCGCGCAGCACCTCGCTGAGGCGCTCCTCAAGCTCGTCGGCCCGGATCGCATGCGCCATCGCGAGTTCCGCGCCGCGCCGGCCCGAGCGGCCGATCACGACGGCGATTACCACCAGGAGGATGAGGACGAGGGCGCCGAAGCCGATCAGCGCATCGATCGTGCGCACCGGCCAGTCGCCCAACATGAAAATGATCTCGTTCATTCCGCCCTTCTAGCCGATTCGCTGGACTCCCGCGAACGAAGAGGGAACGGTGGCGGTTAACGACCCCCTAATTTTTATGGTTAACGAAAGCTGAAGTTTTATGGTTAGCGAGGGGTTAACGAGGTTCCTCTCCGCATTGACCGCATCCGGCATGGGGCTTAAATCGCGGCCATGGCCCTCAGAGAAATCATCATCCTGCCCGACAGGCAGCTGCGTCTGGTCTCCAAGCCGATCGAGAAGGTCACGCCGGAGATCCGCAAGCTTGCCGACGACATGTTCGAGACCATGTATGACGCGCCCGGCATTGGCCTCGCCGCGATCCAGATCGCGCAGCCGCTGCGGCTGATCACCATGGACCTCGCCAAGCGCGACGAGAACGGCGAGACCACGCCGCTGCCGCGCGTCTTCATCAACCCCGAGATCATCGCCTCGTCCGAGGAGCTGTCGGTCTACGAGGAAGGCTGCCTCTCGATCCCCGAATATTACGAGGAGGTCGAGCGCCCTGCGAAGGTGCGCGTGCGCTTCACCGATCTCGACGGCAAGGTACACGAGGAGGACGCCGAAGGCCTCTATGCCACCTGCATCCAGCACGAGATCGACCACCTCAACGGCGTCCTGTTCGTCGATTATCTGTCAAAGCTCAAGCGCGACCGCGTGATGAAGAAGTTCGAGAAAGCCGCCAAGCGCGCGGAGTAAGTGTTTCGTAGCCAAGCACTCCGCTCTGCTCCCTCCCCCCTTGTGGGGGAGGGCGGGGGAGGGGGGTAGCCCAGGAAAAGGTTTGTCTGGGGCGAAGAACTAGTCCGCGCTCAATCCGCGAGAGCGCGTCGTGTGGCACCCCCCTCCCTAACCCTCCCCCACAGGGGGGAGGGAACGCATCTGAGTCCTTGTCATGCCCCTCCGCCTGATCTTCATGGGCACGCCCGATTTCTCCGTGCCGACGCTGCTCGAGCTGGTCGCGCATGGCCATGAGATCGTCGCCGTCTACACCCGCGCGCCGAAGCCCGGCGGGCGGCGCGGCCTGCACTTGCAGCCAACCCCGGTCGAAGAAGCTGCGCGAAAGCTCGGCATTCCCGTGCTGACGCCGAAGACGCTGAAGACCCAGGAAGCGCTCGACGAGTTCACCGCGTTCGACGCCGATGCGGCCGTGGTCGTCGCCTACGGCATGATCCTGCCGCAGGCGATCCTCGATGCGCCAAAACTCGGCTGCTACAATCTGCACGCCTCACTGCTGCCGCGCTGGCGCGGCGCAGCGCCGATCAACCGTGCGATCATGGACGGCGATGCCGAGAGCGGCGTGATGGTGATGAAGATGGATGTCGGCCTCGACACCGGCGATGTCGCCATGGCCGAGCGCCTCGCAATCACGGACAACATGACCGCGCTGGACCTGCATGATCGTCTCTCCCGCCTCGGCGCCGATCTGATGGTGCGGGCGATGGCCGCGCTCGCCCGCGATGGCCTCCAGCTCAAGAAGCAGAGCGAGGACGGCGTCACCTATGCCGCCAAGATCGACAAGGCCGAGGCGCGCATCGACTGGACCAGGCCGGCGCGCGCCGTGCTTCGTCACATCCACAGCCTGTCGCCATTCCCCGGCGCATGGGCTGAGCTTGCCGGCGTCAGCGAGAATGCGCGCGTCAAGATCCTGCGGTGTGAATTGGCAAAGGGGTCGGGCGCGCCGGGCGATGTGCTCGATGACAAGCTCACCATCGCCTGCGGCGTGGGCGCCATCCGCATCATCGAGCTCCAGCGCGAGGGCAAGGGCCGGATGCAGGCCGCGGACTTCCTGCGCGGCGTGCCGTTGAAGGCGGGAGCGAGGTTCACCTAGTCAACTCGTCATACGCGGGCTTGACCCGCGTATCCATCTTCTAACAAAACTCTTTCCCAGGCGATGGATTGCCGGGTCAAGCCCGGCAATGACGTCGGATAGAGCTGGATTGAGATGCCCCGCTACAAGCTCACCATCGAATATGACGGCGCGCCGTTTTTCGGCTGGCAGGTGCAGGACACGCTGCCTTCGGTGCAGGGCGCGCTGGAGGCGGCCGTGAAGGCGATGACCGGCGCGGATTTGCGCGTGCATGGCGCCGGGCGCACCGACGCCGGAGTGCATGCGCGTGGTCAGGTCGCGCATGTCGACATCGACAAGCAGTTTCCGCCGGGCCGGTTTCGCGACGGGCTCAACGCGCATCTGCGCCCGCATCCGATCGCGGTGCTGGAGGCGGAGATCGTGCTTGACGCGTTCGAGGCGCGCTTCTCGGCGGTGAAGCGCCACTACCGCTACCGCATCGTCAACACCCGCGCCAATCTCGCGCTCGACATCGGCCACGCCTGGCGCGTGCCGCGCCGGCTCGATGCCGATGCGATGCATGCGGCGGCACAGCGCCTGCTCGGCAAACACGATTTCACCACGTTCCGCGACACCGAATGCCAGGCCAAATCGCCGGAGAAGACGCTCGACCAGCTCGACGTACTGCGTGACGGCCGCGAGATCACCATTGTCACCTCGGCGCGCTCGTTCCTGCACAGCCAGGTCCGCTCGATGGTGGGCTCGCTGGTCTGGGTCGGCGAGGGCCGCTGGACCGCCGATGATCTCTCCGCAGCGTTAGAGGCGCGCAACCGCACCGCCTGCGGCATCGTCGCGCCGCCGGACGGGCTGTATCTGATGAAGGTGGATTATTAGAGCCTAATGCTGTCACATCGTCATGGCCGGGCTTGATGTTTGTCCCGGCCATCCACGTGCGTCAACATGCGACCATGCATGGCGGATGGGTCTACATCCTGGCAAGCGCGCCCAACGGCATTCTGTATGTCGGTGTGACCAGCGACATTGTCCGTCGCATCTACCAGCATCGAAATGGGTTCGTGCCTGGCTTCACCAAGAAGTATGGCGTTAAGCTGCTCGTCTATTTCGAGCGCTATGAAGACATCCAAACGGCAATCCAGCGCGAGCACAACATCAAGCATTGGTCACGAACGTGGAAGGTGAGGTTGATCCTCAGGGACAATCCCGAATGGAAGGATCTCTACGACACGATCGTCCAGTAGGCCATGCCGAGCTCTCGCCACATCGTCATGGCCGGGCTCGTCCCGGCCATCCACGAACTTTCTTGTTAGCGGCAGCAAAGAACGTGGATGCCCGGGACGAGCCCGGGCATGACGGTGGGTTTGGCGGAAAGCGCCCTACTCAAAATACCGCGTCAAAATCCCGCGATAGACCTGCGTCAGCTTCTCCAGATCCTTAACCGGCACGCGCTCGTCGACCTGATGCATGGTCTGGCCGACCAGACCGAATTCGATCACCGGGCAATAGCTGGAAATGAACCTTGCGTCCGACGTGCCTCCGCTCGTCGATAGCTCGGGCTTCCGCCCCGTCACCTCCTCGATCGCGGACACTGCAAGATCGGTGAACGGGCCGGGCTTGGTGACGAACACGTTGGAGTTCGAGGGCTCCCAGACGATGCGGGCCTTGATGCGGTTGCCGCAGGCTTTTGTCAGCCGCGTCTCGACCAGCTCGCGCAAGGAGGCCTGGGTGTGGTTGTCGTTGTAGCGGATATTGAACTTGGCGCGGGCCTCGCCGGGGATCACGTTGTTGGCTTTGTTCCCGACGTCCACCGAGGTGAACTCGAGATTGGAGGCCTGGAATTGCGCGCTGCCATGGTCGAGCGGCTCGTCGGAGATCGCCACGATCAGCCTGGAGATGTCAGGCACCGGATTGGAGGCGCGATGCGGATAGGCGACGTGGCCCTGCACGCCGTCGACATAAAGCGTGCCGGATTGCGAGCCGCGGCGGCCGACCTTGATGGTGTCGCCGAGGGTCTCGACATTGGAGGGCTCGCCCAGCACGCAATGGTCGAACTTTTCGCCGCGCTCGGCGGTCCATTTCAACAGCTTGATGGTGCCGTTGATCGAGACGTCTTCCTCGTCGCCGGTGATCAGGAACGAGATCGAGCCCTTTCCGTCGCTGCGCGGCTGGCCGCCGTTGGCGGCGAGATGCTCCAGCACCGCGGCCACCGAGCAGGCGATGCCGCCCTTCATGTCGACCGCGCCACGGCCGTGCAGGATGCCGTCTTTCACCTCACCGGAGAACGCACCGACGCTCCAGGCGCTCTCGTCACCGGGTGGCACCACGTCGGTATGGCCGGCAAAGGTGATGTGCGGTCCCTCGCTGCCGATCCGCGCGTAGAGATTGTCGACGTCGGCGGTACCGGGCTCGCTGAAGGTCACGCGGTGGCAAGTGAAGCCGGCGGCGTTGAGGGCTTTTTCGAGCACCCCGAGCGCACCGGCATCTTCAGGGGTTACCGAGGGGCAGCGGATCAGAGCGCGGGCAATGGAGAGAGCATCGGTCATGCGCCCCGCTTAACATGCATGCCGCCGGGTGGGCTAGCACGGGGCGGGACAATTTCGATCTCGCGGCTCTGGTCCCAGCTTTTCGCAGGGGGAGCGGCGGATGCGGAGCCGTCGTCGAAGTCGGCGAGCGGATCGGAGCCGAAGCGGTTGTGGCCCGAGGTGCCGGACCGGCAGAACATTTCGACGAGGCCCCACAGCCACAGCAGTGCGGCAGTCAGGTTGAGCGAAAATATCCAGCTTGATTTAGGCAGCAGGTCCGCGAACTGGCTGAACAGGCCGGGCAGGAAGAAGAACGGAACGATCCACCAGCCGCTCTTGTCGCGGTCATGGAGTCGCTTGATCGCCGTCGCGAGATAGATCCAGAAGAACAGCGCCATGCCGGACGCCTTGAGGATCGAGCCCGCGAGATCGGCTGGTGCCAGCGCGTGGGAGACGCGGGGGTCGACCAGCTTGAAGAGGCCGTCGAGACCGAAGTCGAAATCGAGCTCAATTCCGAGCTTCAGGGTGGACCTCGTCCCTCCGACGATCCCGATGACTTGACCGGCAATCTCCAGCAAGCCCGCCAGCAGCGCGACGATCAGCAGCGCCTGCCACAGCAACGCGCGGTTGATGCGGCCGTCGAAGCGGAACAGATACCAGGTCCAGTCCATGCCAACGGCTCCGGGCGGGAGGAGCCACCCGAGGATTGGTCGCGATGGAGGGAGAGGGGGTTCGATAGGGCTCTAAGACCCGTCATCCACGCGCAGCGGCGAAGCCGCTGTCGCTGGAGGTGCGAAGCATGGGACGCGACGCGTCCCATGGTGAGCCTCGAAGGATGAACGGCCCGCGATGTCGGCGCCAGCCGGGCCGTCGCCCTTCGAGGGCCGCTGAAGGAGCGGCCACCTCAGGGTGACGGGGATAGGTCTGGGATCGTTGCTCTAACTCAATCCCGCAGCAGCTCGTTGATGCTGGTCTTCGAGCGCGTGCGCTCGTCGACGCGCTTGACGATGACGGCGCAGGCGGTGCTCGGGCCGATCTGGCCGTTCTTCATCGGCTTGCCGGGCAGTGCGCCGGGCACCACAACGGAATATTCGGGCACTTCGCCGATGAAGACCTCGCCGGTCTCGCGGTCGACGATCTTGGTCGAGGCGCCCAGGAACACGCCCATCGCCAGCACCGCGCCCTTGCGCACGATCACGCCCTCGGCGACCTCGGAGCGCGCGCCGATGAAGCAATCGTCCTCGACGATCACGGGCTCGGCCTGCAGCGGCTCGAGCACGCCGCCGATGCCGGCACCGCCGGAGATATGCACGCGCTTGCCGATCTGGGCGCAGGAGCCGACCGTGGCCCAGGTGTCGACCATGGTGCTCTCATCGACATAGGCGCCGAGATTGACGAAGGACGGCATCAGCACGACGTTCTTCGCGATGAAGGCCGAGCGGCGTACCACCGAGCCGGGCACGGCACGGAAACCGGCGTCGCGAAAACGGTTCTCGCCCCAGCCTTCGAACTTCGAGGGCACCTTGTCCCACCAGGTCGCCTTGCCGGATCCGCCGGGAATGACGCCCATGTCGTTGAGGCGGAACGACAGCAGCACGGCCTTCTTCAGCCACTGATTGACCTTCCACTTGCCGTCGCTGCCGCGCTCGGCAACGCGCGCCTCGCCCTTGTCCAGAATCTCCAGTGCCTGGTCCACGGCCTCGCGCACCTCGCCTTTGGTCGAGGTCGAGATGCCGTCGCGTGCGTCGAAGGCGCTGTTGATGGTGGATTCGAGGGCTTGGAGGGACATCGGGATTTCCTCTGGGGAAGGCGTGGTTTCGTGTGAATTGGAGCGCTTTTTCGGGATTTGGCGGGGCGGAGTCAAGGCATACTCCGCTGTCGTCCCGGGGCGCGCGAAGCGCGAGCCCGGGACCCATAGCCACAGGCAGTCGTTTGGCGAGGATTCGGAGTTATCGATCTCGCGCCACAACCACTCCCTGTGGTTATGGGTCCCGGGCTCGCTTCGCGCCCCGGGACGACAGCGGTTATTCGGGCGACAACCCGGCCAAAAACCCCGTCAGATCATCCGTGACGTGGTCGACATGGGCGGCATCCCGGCCTTCCAGTTCCCAGTCCTCCCGCACCACCTCCTTCGTTCCGTCAGGCACCACCAGCACGGTGGTCATGCCGAGCTGGTGCGGGACAGTGAGGTTGCGGGCGAGGTCCTCGAACATGGCGGCGCGGGTTGGATCGACCGCGTGGTCGGCGAGGAATTTCTGATAGGTCTGCGCCGCCGGCTTCGGCTCGAACTGGGCGGCGATGATATCGAACACGCCATCGAAATGCGTTGCCAGGCCGAGACGCGCCAGCACCGCATCGACATGGTCGACCGAGCCATTGGTCAGGATCAGCTTGCGCCCCGATAATTTTGCAATGGCTTCGCCGAGCGCAGGGTTCGGCTCCAGCGGCGAATGGTCGATCTTGTGGACATAGGCGAGATAGTCGTCGGCGGACACGCCATGCAGGGTCATCATGCCGCGCATCGTGGTGCCGAAGCGCAGGTAATAATCCTTCTGGAGTTTTCGCGCCTCCGCCGGCGTCACCTGCAGCCAGCTGGACACGAACTCGGTGATCCGCACATCGACCTGCTGCCACAGATTGACGTGATGCGGATACAGCGTGTTGTCGAGGTCGAACACCCAGGTGTCGACATGGGCAAAGGTGCGGGGGGTAGTCATCGAGATTCTCTATCCGTTACACGCAAGCGCCGCCCCCTCTCAGCTGTCGTCCCGGACAAGCGGAGCGCCGATCCGGGACCCATAGCCACAGGGAGTGGTTTGGCGAAGATTCGGGATGACCAGCTTCGCGCCACAACCGCGTCCCGTGGTTATGGGTCCCTGCGTTCGCAGGGACGACAGCGGAGTTTTTGGTGACACCATCATCAGCAACACCATCACGGCACCGCAAAGCGCAGCGTCTTGCCGCCGCTCGACATGTCCACCGCGCCAAAGCCGGTCGCCGCGAATCCGCGCGCGCCGCAATCGGTCTGCTCAACGGTCTCGAACTTGGTCTCGCGCGTGCAGAGCTGCCTGTCGCCGCCCCAGTTCAGCGGCCGGTCCTTCAGCTTGACGGCGCGGTTGTCGGCGTCGACGGCTTCCGCGAAGCTGAAAATCTGCTTCGGCTGACCGGTCACATCAGGGTGCAGGCAGGTCTTGGGATCGATGCGATACCAGCCGCGGCTGGTCACGGACTTGCCGTCGTCGGTCGCGATCGCCGCCATCACCTTGTGCTGCGTGTCGTTGCACCAGGTGAGGCCGGTCGCGGACGGCGTCTGCACCGCATCGACCATGGTCTTGAAGAAGTTTTGCGAGCCCACGATGTCCGAGGACAAACCGCGGCTCTTCAGGAACGCGGCCAGGGCTGCCTGCGTCTTCGGCCCGTCGACGCCGTCGATCGGCGCGGCGTCGTAGCCCGCGATCACCAACAGCCGCTGGATGCCGGCGAGGCGGGCCTGCTCGTCGTCATATTCGGAGTCCTCGGCGAGATAGGCAATGAGGTTGCCGTCCGCGCTTTGCGTCGGGGTGACTTGCGTAAACGCAGCCTGGCTCTGGCCGCTGCGGCATTGCCGGGCCGCCGCGATGACGAAATTGTCCTGCGCCACGCACAGCATGTCGCTGCCGTTCTGCGGAATCGGGGAGGCGCCATAGACGCCGAGCGCGCGGGCGTTGAGCAGGATGCGGTCGGCGGTCAGCGTGCCCTGCACCACCACGCGGCAGGTGGCGGGATCGACCCTGAACCAGCCGCGCGTCGCGGTCGCCGCCTTGTCGTCGATGCCGATCGCGGCCTCGACGACATAGGACATGCGGTTGCAGATCTTCAGATCGGCGAAGGCCGGCACCGAGGAGAAGACGAACGAAACGGCCGCGGCCGGCAGCGCCATCAGGAAGCGGGTCAGGGGTGAGCGGCGATTTCTCCGCTCTCTCAGCTCGTCATGGCCGGGCTTGTCCCGGCCATCCACGTCTTTGCCACGAGAAGAAAGATCGTGGATGCCCGGGACAAGCCCGGGCATGACGGCTTTCGTGCGTGGCGTCTCTCGCATCACTTGTGGATCAGCGTTCCCGTGCCCTGGTTGGTGAAGAGTTCCAGCAGCACGGCGTGCTGCATCTTGCCGTCGATGATGACGACGCCCTCGACGCCCTGCTCGAGCGCATAGATGCAGGTCTCGACCTTCGGGATCATGCCGCCGGAAATGGTACCGTCGGCGATCAGCTTTCGCGCGTCCTTGACCGACAATTGCGGGATCAGCTTCTTCGACTTGTCGAGCACGCCGGGCACGTCGGTGAGCAGCAACAGGCGTTTGGCCTTCAGCGCGCCGGCAACCGCACCGGCAAAAGTGTCGGCGTTGACGTTCAGCGTCTGGCCGTCCTTCGAGGTTGCGAGCGGCGCTAGCACCGGGATCAGCTCGTAGCCGATCAGCTGGTTGAGCAGCGTGAGGTCCACCTTCTCGGGATCGCCGACGAAGCCGAGATCGATTGCCTTCTCGATGTTCGAGCCCGGATCGATGATGGTCCGCGTCGTCTTCGACGCCTTCACCATGTTGCCGTCCTTGCCGGACAACCCCACGGCCTTGCCGCCGGCTTCGTTGATGTAGCCGACGATCTGCTTGTTGACGGAGCCGGCGAGCACCATCTCGACGATCTCGATGGTCGCCGCATCGGTGATGCGCAGGCCGGCTGCGAATTCCGAGACGATGCCGAGGCGCTTGAGCATGGTCGCGATCTGCGGCCCGCCGCCATGCACCACCACCGGATTGATCGCGGTCTGCTCCAGCAGCACGATGTCGCGGGCAAAATTCTTCGCGGTCTCCTCGTCGCCCATGGCATGGCCGCCATATTTGATGACGATGGTTTCCTCGTCGTATTGCTGCATGTGCGGCAGCGCTTCCGACAGGATGCGGGCCTGGTCGAGCGGGGAGATGTCGGTCATGTCACGGATCTCGCTGGCGGGACTGGAGCGGCCTGCGTTCTATCCGATTGGCGGGCGTGGCGCAAAGTGTGGTGTTCGCTCTTACCCTCCCCTGGAGGGGGAGGGTCGATCGCGCGTAGCGCGAGCGGGGTGGGGTGGCGGTCTCTTCGCAATGAGCAGTGCCCGAGTGGAGAGATCACCCCACCCCGGCTCACATTTCGCTACGCTCAATATGAGCCGACCCACGGGCGAGCTACGCTCGTCCCGGACCCCTCCAGGGGAGGGTAAGAAAGAACGTCACTTCCTCGCCACCACCGCCGCCGCACTCACCGCCAGCCAGCCCAAAATCATCACCGTCCCGCCCGTGGGCGCTGCATATGGAAACAGCGAGTGTCCGGCATATTGCCGCAAGGTGAGGTCGCCCGCGAATAGCACGGCGCCGATCAAGAGGCCGAATGCGCCGATGAGGCCAATTCCGCCGTGCAGAAGGCCGCGCGCGAGCAGGGCGACAGCTGCAAGTATGGCAGTTGCATGAAACAGCAGCATCGCGCTGGCCGAGGCCAACCGGCTCGCATCGCCGCCATGCGCCGAGGCGGCGGCCAGCGCGACGCCGGCGGCGCCCATCAAACCGGCAAGTCCGATCAGCAGGCGCTGCGCCACCATTACGAAGCCCGCTCTTCCAGCAGTTTCGCCATCGCGGCGCGCAAGCTCTCCATGCCGGTCGAGCTGCGTGACGAGGTCGCGAGCACGTTCGGGAACGCGGCCGGATGCTTGGCCAGCGCCGCCTCGGTTTCGGCGATGCGCGATTGCAGCTCGGAGGCCTTCACCTGGTCGGCCTTGGTCAGCACGATCTGGTAGCTGACCGCGGAGCGGTCGAGCGTCTTGAGGACCTCGAGGTCGACCTCCTTGAGGCCATGCCGCGCGTCGATCAGCACGTAGACGCGCGCAAGCGAGGCGCGTCCCAGCAGGAATTTGTGGATCAGCTCGGTCCAGGACGCCACCTGGCTCTTGGGCGCCTTGGCATAGCCGTAGCCGGGCATGTCGACCAGGCGCAGGTCGGTCTTCCCGGGGACCTCGAAGAAGATCAGCTCCTGGGTGCGTCCCGGCGTATGTGAAGTGCGCGCCAGCGCGTTGCGCCCCGTCAGCGCGTTGATCAGGCTCGACTTGCCGACATTGGAGCGCCCGGCAAAGGCGACCTCCAGCCCCGCCATCGGCGGCAGCGTCTGGATCGAGGGTGAGGCCCAGATGAACTGCCAGTCGCGCGCGAACAGCTTTCGCCCGGCTTCGATCAGCTTGTCGTCTGACTTATCGGTCATCTGAAAAGTCTACCCTCGCGTCTTGGCCGGGCAAAAGCGCGAAGCGCGTCTTCCCATTCAAATGTCCCGGCCATCCACGCCTATCGGCGCGGCACCCTCCAAAACGTGGATGCCCGGGACGAGCCCGGGCATGACGCTGTGGAGGCATTTGCGCCCGCATGACCGGGCACGCTTCGTGTGCAGCTACGTCGCCTTCTTCGCGAACGTCGCCTTGAGATTGTCGAACAGCTCCACCTTCACCCCGTTGCGGCGCATGATGTAGCTCTGCTGGATCACCGAGAGCAGGTTGTTCCAGGCCCAGTAGATCACGAGGCCCGCCGGGAAGCCCGCCAGCATGAAGGTGAAGATCAGCGGCATCCAGTTGAAGATGATCTGCTGCGTCGGGTCCGGCGGCGTCGGGTTCAGCTTCATCTGGAACCACATCGTGATGCCCATGATGATCGGCCAGATGCCGAGCGCGAGGTAGTGGCCGAACACCGGGATCGTGGTCGGATCGAACGGGATCAGCCCGAACAGGTTGAAAAGGTTGGTCGGGTCCGGCGCCGAGAGGTCCTTGATCCAGCCGTAGAACGGCGCGTGCCGCATCTCGATGGTGACGAACAGCACCTTGTAGAGCGAGAAGAACACCGGGATCTGAATCAGCACGGGAAGACAGCCGGCGACCGGATTGATCTTCTCCTTGCGGTAGATCTCCATCATCTCCTGCTGCTGCTTCACCTTGTCGTCGGGGTAGCGCTCCTTGAGCGCCTGAAGCTGCGGCTGAACCGACTTCATCTTCGCCATCGAGGCGTAGGACTTGTTCGCCAGCGGGAAGAACAGCAGCTTCACGATCACGGTCACGAGCAGGATCGAGATGCCGAAATTGCCGAAGAAGCGGTAGAAGAAGTCGAGGCCGAGGAACATCGGCTTGGTGATGAAGTAGAACCAGCCCCAGTCGATCAAGAGATCGAAATGGTTCAGCCCCAGCTCCTTGTTGTAGCCGCCGAGGCCGGCGAACGGGAACACGCCGACCACGCCGGCTTCCTTGGCGCCGGCGAACAGACGCGCATTCGCGGTCGCAGTGCCGCCGATCGCGACGGTGACGGGGTCGAGCAGGTAATCGGTCTGGTAGGTGTGGACGTTGCCGGATGGGTTCGACGAGAAGCGCGCCTGCAGCTGGGCATTGGTATCCGGCAGCAGCGCCGAGGCCCAGTACTTGTCGGTGATGCCGAGCCAGCCGTTGGTGACCTTGAAGTCCACCTTCTTGCTTTCGTCGATCTTCTTGTAGGCATATTCCTGCAGGCCCTGGTCGCCGAGATAGCCGATCAGGCCTTCATGCAGGATGTAGTAGCCGGAGACCTGCGGCGCACCGTGGCGCGAGATCAGCGCGAACGGATAGAGCGTAACCGGCGCATTGCCGACATTGCTCACCTCGTCCTTGATGGTGAAGAGATAATGGTCGTCGACCGCAATGGTGCGGCGGAAGGTGAGACCATCGCCATTCTCCCATTTCAGCACCACCGGCGTCGTCGGCGTCAGGCTGCCGCTGCCGTCCTGCTGCCAGACGGTCTGGGCATCAGGCATCTTCGCCGTCACGCCTGTCGCCGCCACCCAGCCGAATTCGGCGTAATAGGGCTCCGCGGTGCCCGAGGGCGAATAGAGGATGATCGGCGGCGACTTCGGATCGACCGTTTCGCGGAATTGCACCAGCGCGATGTCGTCGATGCGGCCGCCCTTCAGCGCGATGCTGCCGGCAATCCGCGGCGTGTCGATCTTCACGCGCGGGCTGGCTGCAATCGCGGCCTCGCGCGCCACCACGGGCTGGGCCTGCTGGTTCGCGCCCGGCGTTGCCGGCTGAGCGGCGTTGCCCGGCTGCTGCGGCGTCGCGCCCGGCGTTGCGGAGGCCGACGGCTGCGGCGTGGTCTTCTGGAGCTCGGACTGCGCCTGCTGCTGGGCGCGCTGCTTCTCCATCGCCGGCACATTGTAGAAATACTGCCAGGCGATCAGGACGAGGCCCGACAGAATGACGGCGAGGATGGTATTGCGATTGTCGGTCATCTCTGGGGTCTCGTCATCAATCCGGTTTGCGGCTGGCAGCAGGAGCGGGGCGGGGCCCGGTACGGTCAGTCCTCGGGCTGCGTCCCTTCGCAGGTCCCTTGGCCGTATGCCGCGCCGGCTTCGTGAACGCCATGCGCAGATCGTCGAGCATGGTGGCGAAGTCGCGCGAGAGCGCGCCGCTTCGTCCGACCAGGACATAATCATGATGGGGCTGCATCGACACCGGATCGAGCCGCTTCACCAGTTCGCGAAGCCGGCGCCGGATACGATTGCGCGCGGGGGCGTTGCCGTTCTTTTTGGTAACGGTGAAGCCAATCCGGATCGGGCCGCCGTCATCGCGGGGGCGGCTTTGCAGGACGAACGCGGGACTGTTCACCCGCGCGCCATTGGCAACGGCGAGGAAATCCGCCCGCTGCCTCAGCCGATCCATGATGAAATCCCGGAAAAGGGGGTCCGGCTCAGGCGCTCAGACGCTTGCGGCCGCGAGCGCGGCGGGCGGCGAGAACCTTGCGGCCGCCGGCAGTGGCGAGACGGGCACGGAAGCCGTGACGGCGCTTGCGCACCAGTTTGCTGGGTTGATAAGTCCGCTTCACGGGTTTTTCTCCGCTGACCGGGCAATTTGCCTGTAGAATTGATGGTAAAGTCCGGAAGATGCGGCCCAAAACGAGCCGTTTCCGGCCCCAAGAGAGCCGCTCCCGGTGTCGCACCGGGTCATCGCGGACAATTTGGCCGGCTTATAAGGGAGCTCCATGTTTTCGTCAACGCCGCACAAGCGCACGATTCCGGTGAATATCGCTGTTTGTGCGGGGTTTTTAACCCTTGAGGTGGCGACTCGCGATATCAGCGCTTACATCCCACCTCGGCAGATTAGCGATCCGTAATTTGACCGGACCCGGGTCGGGCCGCATCTTCATACCAACAATCCTTCATCCGCCAAAAGGCGAGGGCGACTTTCGTGGCAACGACAGACCTCCAGCCGGTCCAGGATCAGGATCAGCCGGACCCGCCGGCGATGCGCCCCCGTGGGACGCGCGGGCTCGGGCTGTCAGGCAAGCTGTTGCTGCTCACCGTCCCTCTGGTGATGATCGCGGCCGTGCTCCTCTATGTGCCCGCCATTGCCAACTTCTGGGTCAACCGGCTGAACGACCGTGTCGCCGCAGCCAATACGGCGGCGCTGGTGCTGGATGCGGCGCCGCTCGGCATGGTTCCCGATTCGCTGTCGCGCCAGATCCTGAAAAGCATCAATGCCCGCGCCGTCGCGATCAAGATGGGCCAGCAGCGCCGATTGCTTGCCAGCGACAATTTGCCGACCGCCATCGAGCATGACATCGACCTGCGCGACATGACGGCCTGGGAGGCGATCACCGGCTCGTTCCGGATGATGCTGGAGACCGGGAATCAGGCCATCCGCATCGTCGGGCCCGGCGTCGGCACGGCCCAGTTCATCGAGATCGTGACCGACGAATTGCCGCTGCGGCAGCAGATGTACCGGTTCTCCCGCAACGTCGTGGTGGTCGCGCTGATCATCGCGGCGCTGACTGCGGGCCTCGTCTACCTGGCGCTTCATTATCTCTTCGTGCGCCCGATGCGGCGGCTGACCGCGAGCCTGGTCGGCTTCCACGAGAACCCCGAAAGCTCGGCGGGGATCATCGTGCCGAGCCAGCGCAGCGACGAGATCGGGGTCGCTGAGCGCGAATTGTCGGACATGCAGCGGGATCTGATGTCGATGCTGCATCAGAAGAGCCGGCTCGCCGCCCTCGGCCTCGCGGTGTCCAAGATCAACCACGATCTGCGCAATCTGCTGGCCTCGGCCCAGCTGCTGTCGGATCAGCTCGCCAGCGTGCCGGATCCGCGGGTGCAGCGCTTTGCGCCAAAGCTGGTGCGCTCGCTCGAGCGCGCCATCGCCTTCTGCCAGTCGACGCTCTCTTATGGCCGCGCCCAGGAGGCCGCACCGGATCGTCGCATGATCCTGATCGAGCCTGTGGTGCTGGAGGTGCGCGAGACCGCGGGCCTCGCCAGCGATGCCTCGATCGCCTGGGTCGCCGCGATCGATCGCGGGCTTGCGGTCGATGCCGATCCCGATCAGCTGTTCCGGGTGCTGCTCAACCTCGTCCGCAATGCCGCCCAGGCGCTGGAAAGTCACGCCCCCGGCGAGGGCGGGGTGCAGCAGATCCGGATCACGGGAAAACGCGAGGGTGCGGTCGCAATTCTCGAGGTTTCCGACACCGGCCCCGGTGTCCCCCCAAAGACCCGGGAGCACCTGTTCGAGGCGTTCCAGACCTCCGGCCGCCCCGGCGGCAGCGGCCTTGGCCTCGCCATCGCCGCCGAGCTGGTCCGCGCCCATGGCGGCGACATCCACCTGGTCGAAGGCACCATCGGCGCCACTTTCCGCATCGTGATCCCCGACCGCCCCGTCGAGCTCCTCTCCATCCGCAACGAGCGGCAGAGGGCGTAAGTCGGCCAAAGGCCGAGTTCTTCCGTCATTCCGGGGCGGCGCAAAGCGCCGAACCCGGAATCCAGAGGTTTGAGCGCGAGATTCCGCACTTCTCGCTTCGCAAGCCCCGGAATGACCGGGCGGAGATCGTCATCTCCTTGCAAAATCTCCCCATCCCGGACCTTGCCAATCGGGGCAAGAGCGGTTAGTCAGAGCGCTCTTTCGCACCCCCTCCGGCTTTGCCGGGGGCTGCCTGCGGGCCAAGCCCGCGCTGTTTGCGAAAAACGCGCCCGTAGCTCAGCTGGATAGAGCATCAGACTACGAATCTGAGGGTCGGACGTTCGAATCGTTCCGGGCGCGCCATTCTTCGCCGAAAGGTCAGGACCTAGCAGCATCTGGTCGCCAGACGGGCCCGAGACCGGATGGCGACGCCGTGTGAGGAGCGGAATGAAGATATCGCAGGCGTTCAAGTTCGAGGCGGCGCATCGGCTGCCGAACGTGCCCGAGACCCATCGATGCCGCCGGCTGCACGGTCATTCCTACCGGGTCGAGGTCCAGCTGGACGGGCCGATCGATCCGCACACCGGCTTCGTCGCGGATTTCTTCGACATCGAAAAATGCTTCGCCGACATCCTGGGCGCGCTGGATCACCACTGCCTGAACGAGGTCAAAGGCCTCGAGAACCCCACCGCCGAGAATATCGCGATCTGGATCTGGGACCGGTTGAAGCCGAGCCTTCGACAGCTGTCGGCGGTCCGTGTCTATGAAACGGCGGACTGCTGGGCCGAACATAACGGGCAGTAGCGATGGCCCTGCGCTGATCCGGCGCGGGCCGCCCTTGGCTCGGTCGGATAGAGCATCAGCTACAATTCCGGAGGGGCGGACGTTCGAATTGTTCCGGGTGCGCCATTTCGGTAGTAAGTACGTCCCATGCGTACCATCGATCGTCTGTTCTCCTGCCTCGTTCTGTTCCTTGCAATCGCAGCCGTCCCGGTGCTTCCCGCGCGCGCGGCCGAAACCTGCCCGTTCATCAGCGCCAAGGAGCTCGCCGGCGCGATGCCGGCGCTCAAATGGTCGTTGATTTCAAATCAGGACGGCCGCGGCTGCATCTACCAGGCCGGGCGCGGCGACACGATGATGCTCTCCGTGTTCCGCAATCCCGACAAGGACCGCGCCAGGGAATTGTACGCGACCTTCGTCAAGACGCTTGCCGAGCGCATGCCGCTCAACGCCGTGTCCGGGATCGGGGACGAAGGCCAGGGCGGAACGAGCGCGGCCGGCGCGGAGCGCCAGGAAGCCTCGGTCGTCGCCTTGTCAGGCGATTACATTCTGCAGATCACCGTCTATCCGATCGGCCGGCGCGCCGACGACGCGCTGCTCGGGCCGGTCACCGAGGCCGCGCGCGTGGCCATAGGCAACGTGAACAGGAGCAGCGAACGGTTCGGCAATTGCGAGTGGCTGACCGCCGCCGATGCCGACGGCTTTCTCGACGCGAGCACGCTGACGGTGCAGCGGACCGGCGCGGGCAGCTGCATGATGTTCGATCGCGAGGCCAACACCATGACTGTCGCGGTGATCGCGACCTCGCGCGACACCGCCATCGGCATGATGAAACGCGCGGGTCCCTGCAAGCACGTGGCGATACAAGAGCTCGGCGGTGAAGCGTTCGGCGAGCATTCCTGTACCAAGGGCAACGGCAACGCCGTCATCATCTATGTCTGGAAGAACGGCAGGCAGGCTTCGATCCTGTTCGCCCCGGTCAAGCCGCATCCGGAGTCGGGCTCGGTCGAGCGCCTGAAGACGGTCGCGGGGCGGGTCTATGGAAAGTTGTAACGGCGGCGTGCGACATTGCCGGCGAGAGATGCGCCTTTGGCTCACCGTCCGAAATTAGCCCGTAGGACACTGGCCAGCATCAAATGACGCCGCGCTCCCTCAGGAGGGTCTGCTCGTCCCCCGACACCCATCCGAAGACCTTGGGCTCTGCGCCCAAATGCTGGACGAGGTAGTGGACCTCGAAATCAATCACGACGTCGGATTGGTTCTTGCGGACATACGTCGCTCTCCAGGAGACGTGGGCGACGCAATGGTATTCGTCCACTGGCGCGATGCGGAGCCCCCGCATCTCCATCGCCTTTGTTCCGATAGCGCGGTAGTGGGCATAGCCCTTAGCAAGGACCTGCTTGAGATGCTCGTCGTTCTTCCCAGTCATCACGCCGGCGGGTGTGGCCGCGATGAACTCCGAGGCGTAGAGCGCGGCGACTTCATCCATGGCGACGTCGCCGCGCAGAGACGCCTTGGAGATATTCTCATATCGCTCGAACAGCTTCCTGACGTTCGTCTCCATCGTCTTCATAATCGCCTCCAACGCGTGTCGGGATCGGAAATTCCGCTGACGTCACTTTCGCAGGACCAGCTCGCCGGTGCGCGGGTTCGTCAAGGTCACGTTTTCGAGCGCCTTGAAGCTCAACGCATCTTGAAACGGAAGGTTGCCGCGAGCGCAAGCCAAGGGGCGCGTAGGGCCAGTCGGTAGCGAAGCGGCGGCGACCGGCTTCACTGGCCCGCCAGCACCTCCTTGCACTTTGCCGCGAACGCGTTGAGGTACGCGCCGATCTCGCCGGCCAGCGCCTCGGATCGATCGACATTCTGCAGGCTCATGTTGAGCGCGTAGACCGGCAGACCGCCCAGCACGATGGGCGTTGCAACGGCGAGAACGCCGGGTTGCCATGACACCGCGCAATAGCCGTTGCGTTCGACCGAGCGTATCGATGTCCTGACGTCCGCCAGTAGCGCCTTGGTGGCCGCAGCGCTGCGCCGCTTGAACAGTTTCAGCAATCGCTCGCGCTCGGCCTCGGCAATGCCGGCCAGATAAGCGCGACCCAGCGACGTCAACTCCATCGGGACCTGCTGGCCGGCGACGACGTTGCGCAGGGCCGCGCGTGGGCTGTAACGGATCGACTCCAGATAAACCATCATGGTTCGATCCGCGGTCGCGAGCCCGACGTTGAGCCGGCGCTTGGCCGATTCTGCCCGCATCATCGCTCCGATCGCGTTGAGCACCGGTGATCCCGTCCGCATGGCGTGACCGATACTGATGACGGACGCGGCAAGCCGGTAGGCCCGCATCGCGCGGACTTCGTCGAGCATCCCGGAATTGACCAGCGTTCGCGTCAGCCGGCTGACCGTCGATCGCGGCAATCCTGTTCGCTCCGCGATCTCGCCGTTGCCCAGCGTGTCGACGCCGGGCCGGAACGCCCGGAGGATTTCGATGCCCCGTTCGAGCGAGCGATTGCCGTCAACCCCGCCCGCATATCTGCGCGCCTGCGCCACATCAGCCTCCGCCCAGCGTTTCCACTAAGTGGAATTAGGGGGATGTTCAGGCGGACGCAAGCCGCTATCAGCACAGGGAAGAAGAACACCCGGCCGTGCTGGGGCCCAACGAGGAACCGGCACGGCCGAAATCGGCATTCGTCATCCGCAATGCGTCACGGTGATCGATCCGACTCGAACCAAGGAGTTTGCCATGTCCTATCAGCTCATCGAATTTTCCGTCGAGGCCGGTGTCGCGACGATTGCATTCAACCGGCCGGACCGGCGCAACGCCATGAGCGACGACATGCGCTCGGAGTTCGTCGCTGCGCTCGAAATCGTGGCTCGCGACAAAGCGATCAAGGCTCTGGTGCTGACGGGGCGCGGCAGCGCGTTTTGTGCCGGCGGCGACATCAGCGGAATGAAGCGCCGGCTCGCGGCGCCGCAGGGCGAAGTTGCATTCAACGGATGGAGCCGTCAGCAGGGCGTGCATCACGTGCAGTCGTTCCTGCTCGGGCTGCCGAAGCCGACGATCGCCGCCGTCAACGGCGCCGCGGCGGGCCTCGGTGCGGACACCGCGCTGGCCTGCGACTTCGTCATGGGCACGGAGCGATCGAAGTTCACCTGGTCCTACATCAAGCGCGGTTTGATCCCCGACGGCGGCGGCCTGTATTTCCTGCCGCGCCGGGTCGGGCTTCCCAAAGCAAAGGAGCTTATCTTCACCGGGCGCGTCGTCGAAGCCGACGAAGCGCTCGCGCTCGGCATCGTCGATCGCAAGGTGGCCTCGAGCGAGCTCCTGTCGGCCGCGCAGGCCTGGGCGGCCGAACTGGCTCAGGGCTCTCCCACCGCGCTGGCGCTGGGCAAGAAGATCCTGAACGAGGCGTTCGAGCATTCCGCCAATGACATCTTCAGTCTCGGCAGCCAGGCGCAGGCCATCTGCTACACCAGCGCAGAGCATCGGGATGCCGTGACCGCGTTCCTTGCGCAATCCGCGTCGAAGGATTGAGCCATGGATGCGATCGGACGCCTGATCCGGCCTCGTAGCGTCGCCGTCATCGGTGCATCGGCGGACCCGAGCAAGACGTCGGGGCGGCCGGTGTCCTACCTCCAAAAGTATGGATTTGCGGGTGAGATCTATCCCGTCAATCCGAAGGTCGAAAACATCGGCGGTCTGACCTGCTACCCCGACGTCGCCTCGTTGCCTGATGTGCCTGATGTCGGTCTAGTCCTGCTCGGCGCCGAGCGCGCGCACGTCGCGGTGCGCGAATTGTCCGAGCGGGGGGCTGCCGCCGCGATCGTTCTCGCCAGCGGTTTCACCGAGACCGGGGCGGAAGGCGCCGAGCGTCAGAAGCAGCTCATGCAAGCCGCCGGCTCCATGCGGATCCTCGGGCCGAACACGATCGGCCTCGTCAATCTCACCGACAATATCGTGCTGTCGGCGTCGGGCGCGCTGGCGATGGATGACTTCCCGGCGGGGTCCGTCGGATTGGTCTCGCAAAGCGGGGGCATTCTCGGATCCCTGCTGTCGCGCGCCGCGGCGCGCGGGGTCGGTCTGTCGAAGCTGGTGTCGACCAGCAACGAGGCCGATCTCGAACTCGCTGATTTCATCGACTTTCTCGCCGGCGACAGCGCAACCAGGGTCATTGCGCTCTATGTCGAGGCGATCCGCAATCCGGCTCGCTTTCGCGAGTCGGTTCTGAAAGCGCGACGCGCCGGCAAGCCAATTGTCGCCTTCAAGATCGGTCGATCGGAGGCGGGTGCACAGGCGGCGGTCTCGCACACCGGTGCGCTGGCCGGTTCCGATCGCATGTACGACGCCTTGTTCAGGCAACTCGGCGTGATCCGCGCAAAAACGTTCGAAGACCTGCTCGACATTCCCGCAATCCTTGCCGCGGGACGGAAGCTCTCCGGCCGGCGGGTTGCGATCCTCACCTCGACCGGCGGCGCCGGCACGATCGTATCAGACAGTCTCGGCGTCGCCGGCTTTGCAACGCCCGCCCCCGACACTGAGACGGCCGCGCAATTGCGCAGCCTCCAGTCGGGACCGCAGGCCAATCTCGATCGCAATCCGATCGACGTGACCCTGGCCGGCTTGCAGCCCGATCTGCTGCGCGCTGCCATCCGCATCTTGCTCGCAAGTTCGTCCTACGATGCGCTGGTCGTGATTGCCGGCTCGTCAGCCGTGGGATCGCCGAGCCTGATGGCCGATGCCATCCACGACTGCCTGCCACTCAGCGACAAGCCCGTCATTGCCTATGTGAGCCCCTACGCGCCCGAGGTGGTTTCAGTTCTCACCCGGCGAGGCGTCCCGGCCTACACGTCCGCGGAGAGCTGTGCAGCTGCCCTCGATGGGCTCTTGCGCGCCGTAAAGCCGGAGCAGGTCCAGACACCCACCTCGCCCCTGACGGCGGCCGATGTCAGCGACTTCCCGGCGGGATCGCTGGATGAGGCTCAAGCCAAGGCGTTGTTCGCCCGCTTTGGGATTTCTGTCGCTGAAGAGAAGGTGGCCGCAACGGCGCGCGAAGCCGAACAGGCGGCGCGCGACCTCGGCGGCCGGGTCGTGCTCAAGATCCTCTCGCGCGAGATCGCGCACAAGAGCGATGTCGGCGGCGTCGCGGTCAACCTGACCGCCGAGACGATCGGCGGCCGCCTGTCGGCGATGGCGGACGAGGTCGAGGCCAAGGTCGGGACGCGGCCTAACCAATTCCTGGTGCAGGAGATGGTTTCGGGTGGCGTCGAGATCATTCTCGGAATGCATCGCGATCCCCTGGGAACGGCGATCCTCCTTGGCATGGGCGGCGTCACCGCCGAATTGTTCAAGGACACGACGATGCGCCTGCTGCCACCGGATGGCGGCCTCAGTCATGCCGAGGCCCTCGCGATGGCGCGCGATCTCGTCACATGGCCGTTACTGGACGGTTTTCGGGGCCGGCCGAAATGCGATGTCGAAGCGCTCGCAGAAGCGATCGTCGCTTTCTCGCGCATGGTTGCGCAACTCGGTGATCACCTCGTCGAGGCTGAAATCAACCCGGTTTTCGTGCTGCCGGCGGGCCAGGGTGTGAAGGCGGCCGACGGGTTGGTTGTTCTTGATGTCTGAACAAAATCGGATGGAGTTCCAGATGGCCAGTGGCGGAATCATCAATCAAGACGGCGCGCGCAGGAACGGCTTCGCCGTGCGGCGCTGGCTGAACCTCGCCATCTTCGCTTGTGCCGTCGTGCCGGCGGTCGCCGGGCTGGGCGTCGCGCCGGCGCGCGCGGAATATCCCGAAAAGATCATCAAGATCGTGGTGCCCTTCGCAGCCGGCGGCGGGACCGACATCATCGCGCGAACGACGGCGCAGGAAATCCAGACGGATCTCGGCAAGTCCGTCATCATCGAGAACAAGCCGGGCGCCGGGACCATCATCGGGACCCAGACGGTGGCGACGAGCGAGCCCGACGGCTATTCGCTGCTGATGGCGACCTTCGCGCACGCGGTCAATCCGAGCCTGTACAAAAAGCTGCCGTTCGATCCGCACAAGGATTTCGCGGCGGTCTCGCTGATCGCGCGATCCTTCAACATCGTCGTCGTCAATCCGGCCTCCAAGATCAACTCGATCTCCGATTTGATCGCAGAAGCCAAGGCCAATCCCGGCAAGCTCAATTTCGGGACATTCGGCACCGGCACCTCGGCCCATCTCGCGGGCGAGCTGTTCAATGCGATGGCGAAGGTCAAGATGACGGCGGTGCCCTACAAGGGTGCGGCGCCCGCGATCAGCGATCTCTTAGGCGGCCAGATCGACGTGATGTTCACCACCGTGGCGAGCGCGGCCTCGCTGGTGGCTGCAGGCCAGCTCCGGGCGCTGGCTGTCACGTCCGCCGAACGTTCAGCGGCGTTTCCGCAATTGCCTGCTGTGGCCGAGGCCGGAGTGCCCGGCTACGCCGCCGAATCCTGGTACGGATTGTACGCTCCGGCCAAGACGCCCGCTCCGGTGATTGCGCGTCTCAATCAGGCGATCGCAAAGGCGGTTCAGTCCGGCGCTTTCAAGAAGCTGGAGGCCAACGAAGGCCTCATCATGGTCGGCGGCGCTCCGGAACAGCTCGATCGCTATGTCGGGCAGGAGGAGGAGCGATGGCGCAAGCTGGTCAAGGATGCCAACATCGAGGTGCAATAGGACAGCAGGAGGGCGCCTGCGCATTGCGAAACATTGCGCAAGCACGCTCCGCTTCTATCTGGCCTCGCTAGAGTGTTCTGCTCAGTCGGAATACAGCCCTCATTCGGAAACGGCGAGAACGGTCAGCCCCCTGGTGCGCTTGTCGGGCGTCTCGAACTCGATCCGCTGCCCCTCCGAGAGGCCGATCAGGGCCGCTCCAACAGGCGTCAGGATCGAGATCCGGTTGAGCTCGATATTCGCCTCGTGCGGATAGACCAGCACGATCTCCCGGCTCGCACCGGTCCCGTCATCACGATAGGTCACTTTGGAGCCCATCCTGACCACGCCGCGCAGATCGTTCTCTGCGGCGACCGACGCGCGCTCCAGTTCGCGCGCCAGAAACTGGGCGACGCGGGGAAACAGATCCATGGTGGAATTCGCTAGCGAGCTGAGACGCCGCGATTCGTCTTCAGTGATCTTGATCGGCGGCAACGCCGGCTGGTCTCGCCGAATCTCGGTTTCAAAGTTGTGCATTTGATGTCTCCTATGCTGCAGTTGGTCCGGGATCGTCATCGAGCGGCTTGCTGCGCCGATGAGCCCGGAAGAGCGGGACGACGTTGGGGCTTGATTGGGTGACGTTCTGAACCCTGACGACGTTCAGGCAGCCGGCGAGAATGTATGGCATTTGGTCGCCGACCCGCAGGCCGATCAACGCCGCCCCCAAAGGTGTCAGGACCGAAATGCGGGCGGGATCCGACCCACACTCCTCCGGCCAGACCAATTGCACGATGCGACGCGGAACGCCCCAATTCGTGCAATAGGTGACCCATGATCCCACGGTCACCCGCGAACGGAGATCGTCCCAATCGTTCGGCACGATGTCGGCGCGGTTGATCTCACTGATGAGGAATATCCCGTCCAAATCGCCTTTTTGGGCGGCAAGGCGGGCAAGTCGTTCGAGTCGCGGATAGTCCGATGCGGTGAGCGCGATTTTTGGAAGAGGCAGCACGGCACACTCCTTCTGCTTCAAGACGACCTCTCAGGGCGAGGTCACGAAAGCTGGAAAAGAGCCCGGACGGCGCAAGCACCGTCCGGCTAACCGCCTGCTTGGAGGCGGCCGGCGTGAAGACCAAAGCGCGCGGTGCGCGCATCTATGTCGACGACATATGCCATGACATCCTGACTATAGTGATTCATTTCACGGCGACCATTGCGGCGAAACCGCACAGTCGCGAGCGATCGAATCGTTGCTTTCACCGCAGCCCTTGTTCGTCGATCAGGATGCGGTGGATCTCGATGCGCTCCGGCAGCTCGATCAGGAATTCCGCGCCGCGCGCGAGATGATGGACCTTGGTCGGCTCGCCCTTGGTGAAGGCCGTCATGGCCGCGATGTCCGTCCAATAGGAGATGGTCGTGAACCACGTCTCCTCGTCGCGGTCCTCGCGCAATTGCTGCACACCGAGCGCGGTCCCTAGCAGCGGCGGAATGCCCTCGGCCTGCAGATAGGCTTGGTAGGCATCGGCGAGATCGCGGCGGCTGCGACCGCGCCAGATGCGAGCGATGGTCGGCTTGGTCGGCATGGCGGGCTCCCTTCCAGGCGAAACGCCGTGCTTCGCAGTCTCGTTCCATGCACCTCGCTGTCGCTGCCGGCGGCGGAACCTGTGCCGGCTGCTGACGGTCCCGTCTCGGAATTCCCCATCATTGATCTGAAGCAATGATGATCCCGACGACCAATGCTAGAACGACTCGCAAGTCGCCACTCAGGGCTTCCCAGCCGGTCGCGACAATCGCAGCGCGTGTTGGAATCTGAGGGCTCAATGGGACGACTACTGAATATCGTGACGCCGCTGCATACGGCGACCAAGCGCGACTACATGGGCCGCATGAACGACGACAAGATCGGCTGCTCGCTGAAAGCGCGGGAATACGAGGCCGATTATTGGGATGGCGACCGCCGCTTCGGCTATGGCGGCTACCGCTTCATCGAGGGGCGCTGGGCGCCGGTCGCCAAGGCGCTGATCGAGACCTATGGCCTGAAGAATGGCTCCAGCGTGCTCGACGTCGGCTGCGGCAAGGGCTTCCTGCTGTACGAGATGCAAAAGATCCTGCCGGGCTTGAAGGTCGTCGGCTTCGATATCTCCAAGCACGGCCTCGAAAATTCGCACGAGCAGGTGAAGCCCTACCTCTTCAACTATCGCGCCCAGGACATCTATCCCTATGGCGACGACAGTTTCGATCTCGTCATCTCGCTCGGCACTTTGCACAATCTCCGGCTGTATGAGCTCGAGGCGGCGCTCAAGGAGGTCGAGCGGGTCGGCAAGAACAAATACGTCATGGTCGAGGCCTACCGGAACGTCGCCGAATTGCACAACCTCGAGTGCTGGGCGCTGACGGCGGAGTCCATCCTGCACACGTCCGAATGGGTCTGGCTCTACGGCAAGCTCGGTTACACCGGCGATTACGAATTCATCTATTTCGAGTGATCGAGCGCTCCTCATGGATATCAAGACTGCCAAGGCGGCCATTCTCGTCGAAACGGGCAAGCCGCTGATCATCGACGAGTTCACTCTGCCGGATGCGCTGGAACACGGCCAGGTGCTCGCGCACGTGCACACGTCGAGCATCTGCGGCGCGCAGATCAACGAGATCGACGCCGTCAAAGGCGTCGACAAGTTCCTGCCGCATCTTTTGGGACACGAAGCGCTCGCCACGATCGTCGAAACCGGACCCGGCGTCGTCTCCTGCAAGCAGGGCGACACCGTCGTCATGCATTGGCGGCCCGGCAAGGGCATCCAGTCCAATACGCCGGCCTATTCCTGGCGCGGCAAGCGCCTCAATGCGGGCTGGGTCACCACCTTCAATGAATATGCCGTGGTCTCGGAGAACCGTGTCACGCCCGTTCCCGCCTCGATCGACCGCACCAGCGCGCCGCTGCTCGGCTGCGCGGTGACGACCGCGCTCGGCGTCGTCAACAACGATGCGCAGATCGCCATCGGGGAAGCCGTCGTCGTGTTCGGCGTCGGCGGCGTCGGGTTGAACATCGTGCAATTCGCCGCGATGGTCGGCGCCTATCCCGTCATTGCGATCGACCGCCTCGACAACAAGCTGGCGATGGCGAAGGATTTCGGCGCCACCCACACCATCAACTCCGAAGCGGTCAAGGATGTCGCTGCCGCGGTTCGCTCCATCACCGGCACTGAGGGACCCGACAAGGTCGTCGAGACCACCGGCGTCAAGAATCTGATCGAGCTCGCCTACGAGATCACGGCGAAGAAAGGTCGCTGCATCCTTGTCGGCGTTCCCCGCGAGAAGGCCGAGATCTACACGCTGCCGTTACACTTCGAGAAGGTGCTGAAGGGCTCGGAAGGCGGGCAATGCCAGCCGGCGCGCGATATCCCGCGTCTCGTTCGCCTGAGCGATGCCGGCAAGGTGAGCTACCGCGGGATCGTGACCCACGAGTTCGCGCTCGACGACGTCAACGACGCGCTGGATTTGATGCGCAGCGGCACATCGGGGCGGATCCTGCTGAACATCAGCTGAGCGCGGCGGCGACGACGCCGACAACATGCCGACGCTGGCGCTGCAGCAGCCAGGCTGCGATCGCCATGTTCACGATGTTCCAGGCGATGCCATTGACCAGCGCCGAAGCGTAGGAGCCGGTCCAGTCGTAGGTCGCGCCGGCCATCCAGGCCCCCAGCGCCATGCCGGCGAGGGTGACCGAGATGGCGAGGCTGACGCGGAAGCCGGCTTCCCGCGCCGGGAACAGCTCGCGGATGATCACCGCATAACTCGGCACGATGCCGCCCTGCGCCAGGCCGAAAATGGCCGACACGACGTAGAGTGAGACCAGCCCGTTGAACGGCAGATAGAGCGCGAGTGCCATGGCCTGCATCGCCGAGCCCAGCAGCAAGGTCGGCAGGCCGCCGATGCGGTTCAACAGCCAGCCGAAAACAAAGCGGCTCGCCACGCTGAAGCCGAGCATGACCGCCAGCATTTCGGCGCCGCGCGCAGAGCCGTAGCCGAGGTCGCCGCAATAGGCGACCAGGTGGACCTGCGGCATCGCCATGGCGACGCAGCAGCAGATGCCGGCTAACGCCAGCAGGCCCTGGGTGACGGAAGGGGGCAGGCCGATTGTTTGCATCGTGCTGCCGCTGCCTGCCCCTTCGCGTGCGGCCATGCGGACGACGGGTCGCCGCAGCAAAACCAGAGACAGCGGCAGCATCGTCGCCAGGCAGAACAGGCCGATGCCGATATGGGTCTGCCGCCAGCCATACGCGGCGATGGCGTGCTGGACGATCGGTGGCCAGACCACGCCGGCCAGAGAGCTGCCGGCCATCGCCAGGGAAATGGCAAGGCCGCGGTGCTTGTCGAACCACAGCGAGACGTCGGCGACCAAAGGCGCGAAGCTGGCCGCGCCGCCGAGGCCGATCGTGAGACCTGAGATCAGCGCGAACACGAACAGGCTTGGTGCGAAGGCGGCGAGGACGTAGCCGAGACTCATCAGGACCGTGCCGCCGGCCAGCGGCGGCAGGATGCCGAAGCGATCTGTCAGGCGGCCGATAACGATGCCGCCGATCATGAAGCCGATGATGGCGAGCGTGTAGGGCAGCGTTGCCTCGGCGCGGGGCGCGTTGAAATCGGCCTGCACCGCCGGCAATGCCACGACCAGCGACCACATGCCGACGCAGCCCAGTGTGCTGAGTGCCATGGAGACGGCGAGGCGAATCCAGGAATAGGAGTTTTCGATCGACGGCGTTTCGGGTGGCACTGCGACAGGTTTCCTCGGGCTGGGCTAGGATCGGCCCTGGGGTATCGCTCGCCTTCACCGGCGACAAAGCAGGATTTCTCTTTTGTCGAGCGAGCGAAACTCATGCATCCTCCCGGCCTTCCCGCATCGCCCGGAGCCGGCCATGACGTATCTGCTGCCGCCACTCAATGCCCTGCGCGCCTTCGAGGCCGCCGCCCGCCATCTCAGCTTCAAGCAAGCCGCTCATGAGCTGCACGTCACGGCCGGTGCGGTCAGCCAGCAAGTCCGCCTGCTGGAGGAGCGGCTGGGCGTGCAGCTGTTCGAGCGACGGACGCGGCAGATCATTCTGACCTCTGCCGGCGAAACCTATCTGGCGCGGGTTCGTGACGCCTTTCGTTGCCTTGCCGAGGCCACCGCCGAGCTCAAGCCCGAGGGCGTCACAAGCCTGCTGCATATCGGGCTCCACGCCAGTTTTGCGGTCGATGCGTTGCGGGCGCGCCTGGCGCAGTTCCGCCGGGCCGAGCCCCAGCTCGCCATTCGCATCAGCCAGCCGGCGGGGCTGCACGAGCTGCTCGAAGGCAAGGTCGACGTCGTGATTGCGGACAGGGTGCAACGCTGTCCCGGCTACAAATGCGAGCCCCTGGAGAGCGGCTTCCTGATCGGACCGCTGGGCACTGCCGATTGTCCGGAGATCGAAACCTTGCGGTCCTGCCTGCTTGGCGATGTCGAGCGCGCGGGGCCGGCCACGCCGAGGGCGCCGCTGGCTGCCAGTGCGGCAGGCCCGGCACGCAGACCATCCAAGCCGTTCTTTTCCGCCTGAACGGGCCTGTTCTCAGGTTTTACCATGACGGCTTCGCACGCTGGCCGTAACCGCCGGTTAACCATGGATATTTACGGTGTCGAAAGCCTCTGAACTTGTGACTGTCAGTTGATTTCGAGTCGAGCCCATGGCGTTCGGTAGCCGCGCAACTCCGCGAAGCATCGCCCCGACGGAGCCTGCGGCTTCGTGGGAAGCGCCGCGGGCTGCGCGGATGAAACCTGACGGCGCCGCGCCGGCGCTGATCAAGGGATCGCTGACCGTCACCGGTGTGCTCGCTTTCCTGCGCGAGAACGGCCGGCGCATTCTGACGCTGGCGGTGGCGCTGTTTGTCCTCGGCGCCGTCGTTCTGATGATTCTGCCGGTCCGGTACGCCGCGACCGCCCTGGTCGTGCTCGATCCCCGGGAGCTGCGCGTGACCTCGGATCAGGAGGTGCTGCCGGGCATCGGCCAGGACGCCGCGGCGCTTCAGAGCCAGATCGAGATCGCCAAATCGGACGGCTTTCTCCGCCCCCTGATCGAGCAGCTCAAGATCGCCGATGACGATGATATCGCGGGCGGCTATACCGACATGACGCGCCTGCTCGAGAAATTCCGCAACCGCCTCGAGATCACGCGGCGCGGGCTCACCTACGTCATTGCGATTTCCTTCACCTCGAACCGCCCCGAGCGGGCCGCTTACTACGCCAATGCCATCGCCGAGGCGTTCGTTGCCAGCCAGGGCCGCGTCCGCACCGAGGCCACGGACGAGGCGGCCGACTGGCTCAAGAACCGGCTGAACACGTTGAACGAGCGGCTGCGCGCATCGGAAGACGCCGTCGCCGCCTTCAGGCTCGAGCACAAGATCCTCAATGCCGGCAAGGATTCAACCACGCAGCAATTGCGGGTGACCGATCTCAATCAGCAGGTCTCCGCCGCCCGTCTTCGCACCGAGGAAGCCAAGGCGCGCTACGAGCAGGTGCAACGCGATCTCAAGGCCAATGTCGAGGGGCCGGTGAAGCAGGACCTGTTGAGCATGCTGCGCGCGCAGCGCTCGACGCTGAATGACCAGATCGCGCAGAAGAAGGCGGTGTACGGCGACCGCCATCCCGACCTCGCGATCTCCTACAGCCAGCTGGCCGATATCAACCGGCAGATCGAGGTCGAGCGGAAAAAGAACATCGACACGGCGAAGTCCGAATATGAGGCTCAGCTGGAGCAGCAGAACGCGCTGGAAAAGCAGCTCAAGGCGGTCGAGACGCAGATGCTGGTCGACGGCCAGGCGCTGGTGAAGTTGCAGGAGCTGCAGCGCGACGCCGATGCCAACAGGAACATTTACGAGCAGTTCCTGTCGCGGTTCAAGACGACCAATGAGCAGCGTCAGCTGCAAAACTCCCAGACCAAGATCGCTTCGCCCGCCATTCCGCCGCTGCGCTCGACGCGTCCGCCGCTCGCTCTGCTGCTGGCGGCGCTGGCGATCGGCTCGCTGCTGACATCGACCGCCGCCATTGCGGCGATGACGAGCATGTCCGGCGGGCCTGCGCCTGCCGAGGCTGCCCTGCACGCGGCGGCAGAGGACACGCAAGGCCGGCAAGTCCAGCAGCAAGCCCAAACTCAAGTCCAGCCTTCCGCCGCTGCCGCGCCCCGGCCCGAGGCGATGCCGCGCCTTCCTGTCTGGGCCCGCATCCCCGATCTTTCGTCCGGAGCCGGGACCAACACCGTCTGGCAAAGACCGATCGTCGCCTCGGCCGAGCTCGATCTCGGCGCCTATCTGCGGCCGCTGCTCGAGCGGATCGATCGCGTGCCGGTGCGCGGTTGCAAGGTCGCCCTCGTGCTGTCGGTCGGCAAGAGCGCCGGCGGCAACACCGTCGCGCGCTCGCTCAATCGCGCCGCCGTGAACAGAGGCATGATGAGCGTATTGATCCGGCTGCAGCCGGAATTCGCAGGTCACCAGCCGCCGGTGACCGAATGGAACGACGGCTCGACCACGGCGGGACTTCAGTCGATCGACGAGCTTCTCAGTGCTGGCCGAAAGGCCGATGCGAGGCCCGAGGACGATATTCGTTCGGAGTTCGATCTGATCATCGTCCACGCCGGCGATCTCGCCTTGCAGCCCGACGCCATCGCGCTGGCGGCGCATGCGGATTTGATCGTGCTGGTGGCGCGTGCCGGCGAGCTCGGTTCGGCGGCAATGCGCCGGGTGACCGCGGCGCTGTCGCGGTATGAGGCCGTGCCGACGGGTCTGGTCGTCAATCACGCGCCTGCGGGCTCGACGGCGCCTCACCCCGAGGGCGGCGCATTGGGTCTTGCGGTTTGACGATGACAGCGGCGCGCCGTCGTCTGCTGACTGCGGCGATGCTCCTGTCGATCTCGTTCGGACCGCCGGCATTCGCCAACACTTGCGTGCCCTTGCCGCAGACTGTCGCGCCGGCGAGGCTCGCCGCATTGTCGCGCGGCTTCAATGCCGACGGCTGGATCAACGGTGAGGTGCCAAGCCGCGAACTGCTGCAGCAATTGCGCCGCGCTGGAATGACTCACGTCCGGTTGCCGGTGCCGGCCGAGCGCGTGATGCCTCGTTTCGCTGCAAAGGCCGAGCGCGACGAGACGCTGCGTATGCTCGACAAGGCGCTGAAGCAGCTCACCGCACTCGGCTATGCCACGTCCGTCGACCTTCATCCCGGCGAGCGTTTCAATCGCCTGCACAAGGAAGATGCGGATGCGGCGCTGCGCGAGATGCAGGACGCCTGGAGCAGTCTTGCCCAGGTCATCCGCTCCTATCCGGCGGATCGCGTCTTCGCCGAGCTGCTCAACGAGCCCGATATCGACGCCGACACATGGCAGAGGCAGGTCGAGACGCTCGCCGGCTTCGTCCGCAAATTGCTTCCCGCCACCACCCTCATTGTCGGTCCGGTCAACTGGCAGCGTGCGGATTCGCTGCCACGGTTTCGTCCGCTGGAGGATCCCGACATCGTCTATGCCATCCACTTCTATGATCCCATGGTGTTCACCCATCAGGCCCACTGGGATGCGCAGGATCCGCTGCACGACATCATGGATCTGCCTTATCCGATCAACGCCGGCGATCCCAAAGTGCAGGCGCTGCGCCAGGATCTGCAGGCGAGAGGCGCGACCAAGACGCTCGGCATGCTCGACACTGCGATTGCCGCCGCCAAGGACAAGCCGGGCGCCGATCGCTGGCTCGCACCGGCGCTCGCATGGCAGCAGCAGTTCAAGCGGCCGATCATCGTCAACGAGTTCGGCGTGCTGAAAGCCGGAGCGCCGAGACAAAGCCGGTTACGCTGGCTGGCGGACGTCACCGCTTATGCAAGGGAGCATTGCTGGGGCTGGACGCATTGGGAGCTGGCGCAGGGCTTTGGCCTCGTCGATCGCAGCACCGGCAGGCCTGATCCCGACGTGATGCGGGCGCTGCTCGGCGGCGCAACTCGGCCCGCCCGGCGCTGACATCGCGCCGGTTCGCTATCGTTAACGAATCCTTACACATCGGCCCGCTATCGTGATCGACGCGCGCTGCCAAAGGACGATTGATGGGTGCCGGGGACTTAACCCAGGTTCAGACCGTGCCGGCCGAGCTGTCGCCGCCGGCTTGGCGCGAGCTGCTCCCGACCCTCTGCATCGCCATGGCAGCGATCGGCTTTGCTCCGGTCCTGCATTTGGCCTATCCGGCCCTGGCCATTGTGGTCGAGGTCCTCATCGGCATCGCCATCGTGCTGGCGGTCCCGACCTACGCGCCGGCCATCGCGATCTTCGTCCTGTTCTTCCAGAACCTGTTCGTCTCGATCCTGTCGCCGCTGGTCCCGCTGCCGTCCGATCTCGACTTCATCAAGGGCTACAATTTCCTCGTCTGCTCCGTGATGTGGCTGGCGACGTTCGGCCTTTACGTGCTGGGCCAGAGGAATCAATCGGCTGAGGTGAACCAGATCATGCGCTGGGGTGTCGTCACCCTGGCCGTGGTGTCGCTGTATTTCGCGATCGGCTTCATCCAGGACGGACAGCCGGCGGCGGTCTATCTGCGCAATATCGTGCTGCCGCTGTTCCTGTTCCAGCTCTCGCTTCTGACGGCCGCGACCTATGAGGTGCGCATCACGCCGTTCCTGGTGACGCTCGCGGTCATCCTTCTGCTGTGCGGGTATGTCGAACTCGTCTTCCGCGATCTCTGGCTGGCCATCACCAACAGCTATACGTTCTGGGGTTTCGACGAGCTCAAGGCGACCCATTCGGGTGTCTGGGAAGCCCAGATGCGGGCCACCGGCAACGTGCCCGTCGACCTCAAGGACCGCTTCAGCTTCGATTTTCTGAACACGCCCTTGCTCGAAGGGTTCGGCCTGTCGAAGATGCTGCGCATCAACGGTCCGAACATGCATCCGATCAGCTTCGCCTACGGCGTCGGCTTTCTCGCCCTGTTCCTGTTCTCGGTGGGACGGCCGTTGCTGGCCCTCGCAGCATTGCCGCTGCTGATCTTTTGCAGCGTGAAGGGCGCGCTCATCGTGGTGATCTTCGTGGTCGCGGCCTGGATCGCGACCCGTCTGATCGGCGCCGTGGCGACGTTGTTGCTCGGCTTCCTCGGCATGGCCGCCTTCGCGGTTCTGGCGATCCGCCTCGGGCTGCAGATCGGCGACTATCACGTCATTGGACTGATGGGTGGTTTGGACGGATTCGTGCAGAGACCTTTCGGCCGGGGCCTCGGCATTGGTGGCAATTTGTCGGAGAGCTATTTTTCCATCGACTGGAGTGCCGCACAGGCGGCCGGAACGATCGATGGCGCCGTCGAGAGCGCGATCGGCGTGCTCTTGTACCAGATGGGCGTTGGCGCCTTCGTGCTGCTGGCCTTCTATTTCGCGATGGCGCTCAAGGCCTGGCGCCTGTACGCGTCATCGGGATATCTGACGCAGGGTCTCGCCGGCTTTGGCGTCATGGTCGTGCTGCTCAACGGATTGTTCCAGGAAGAGGCTATGTTCGCGCCGCTCGCGCTGGGGCTCATGCTCTCGCTCGCTGGCCTCGTCATCGGCAGCCATGTGAGAACGCAGAGTGCCGCCAGCGAGCGGGCGGAGTTGAGGCACCTCACGCGCTACCAGCCCGTGGCGTAGCTCAGCGCCAGGCGCCCACACCTGAACGTTCTGACGCAGGAACTTCCGATTTTTCCCGGCGTTGGTCCCGTGTGTCGCATGAGCGGCCGGTCCGCACGATGAAGAATTTCTCCAACGCTGAATTTTCACCCGAGGTGATCGCGATCATGACGAGCGCCCTGGAAGCCGCGGTTGCGAGCCTGCCGGAGCCGGTGCAAGCGTCGCACGTCAACATGCTCGCCGAATCCATCCTGCGCACGGCCGGCGCGGGCGAGCGCAACGTCGCCGACCTGCAAAGGATCGCCTTGATGGAGCTGCAACTGATGCCGCGCGAGTGATGAGGCGGACATGAGGACGACCTCTGTTGCGATTGTCGCGATGCTTGCCACTCTGTCTGCCGCCCAAGCAGACAGCTGGACGACTTACCGCATCGCCGAGACCGGGACCTCGGTGGACATTCCCGCTTCGCTCTTCAAGGAGATGGCCGGCAAGCCCGATGGCTACGGCCAGCAATTTCGCACCTCCGACGGCAGGGCCGATCTCACCGTACAGGCCGTTTCCAACGGCCAAGGTCTTTCCCCGGCTGCATTCCTGGCCAGGAAGAGTCCGCCGTCCGGCATCATCTACAAGCGGGTTGCCCCAAATTTCTTCGTCGTCTCCAGCATCAAGCGGGATACGATCTGGTACGACCGCTGCAACTTTTCGCGCGGCTATGTCCACTGCGTGCTTATCAATTATCCCGCGGCCGAAAAGCGGCAATGGGACCGCGTCGTCACACGGATCAGCCACAGCCTGAGCGCCGACTAGACGGGCGCCATAAAAAGCTGCCCGAACTCACTCAGGCACCAGATTGCGAGCCTGGCGCTAGGTGGTTGACGTTTGTCCAGGCGACCATGGCCGGGCTTCGCGCCATGGGCTGTGCCCGAACGTGCAGGTGAATCGATCACGCCAGGAGCACGATTGCCTCGCCCGGCAGCATCATCGAACTGTCATCGCCTTGTCATTCGCGCTCTACTGATCGCTGCTCCTTTCGCCGCGCATCGTGGAGGCTGATATATGCATCTGACCAAGACCATTTCGTCCGACCGCCGGTCGATCCTCAAGGGCCTCGCGGCCGCAGCCATGGCGCCGCTTGCGGCGCCGGCGATGGCGGCCGAGGGCCTTCCGGCGCAGCCGACCGGTTCGGCCGCCGCGATCGCCGCCGACAAGGCCTATTGGGCCGCCGTGAAGGGGCTCTATGCCGTGACGCCCGATGTCGTCAATTTCGAGAACGGCTATTGGGGTATCATGGCCGAGCCCGTGCGGCGCGAGTTCATCCGCCAGTCCGACATGATCAACTTTCAGAACACCTATTACGCGCGGCAGCGCGCAGGCGCGGATTTTGAGGCGGTGCGTGCCAAGGTGGCGGAGGCGGTCGGCGCGGCAACCGAGGAGATCGCACTCACCCGCGGTGCGACCGAAGCGCTGCAGCTCCTCATCGGCGGCTACAACAGGCTGAAGCCCGGCGATGCCGTGCTCTATGCCGACCTCGATTATGATTCGATGCAGTATGCGATGAACGCGCTGAAGGGGCGCCGCGGCGTCGACGTGGTCAAGTTCGACGTGCCGGAGCCCGCCACCCGCCAGGCGGTGCTCGACGCCTATGCCCGCGCCATCGAGGCGAACCCGAAGACGCGACTTCTGCTCCTGACCCATGTCAGCCACCGCACCGGCTTCGTCATGCCGATCGCCGAGATCGCCCGCATGGCGAAGGCCAAGGGCATCGACATCATCGTCGACGCCGCGCATTCCTGGGGGCAGATCGACTTCCGGGTCGGTGAGCTCGATGCCGATTTCGTCGGCTTCAATCTGCACAAATGGATCGGCGCGCCGCTCGGCGTGGGCTTCCTCTACATCAGGAATGACCGCCTCGCCGCCATCGACCGCGACATGGGTGACGAGGATTTTGCGGAGGCCGATATCCGCTCGCGGGTTCACACCGGCACGGTCAATTTCGCCACGGTGCTGACGGTGCCGACGGCCGTGGCGTTGCATCAGCAGATCGGCGCCGCTGCAAAGCAGGCCCGCTTACGCCATTTGCGCGACTATTGGGTGAGCCGCGCCCGTGGATTCAAGGACATCGAGATCCTGACGCCCGACGAGGTCGGCTCATACGGCGCGATCACGTCGTTCCGTCTCGCCGGCAAGACCAGCAAGGCCGACAACGAGGCCATCGTGGTGAAGCTGCGGGACAGCCACAAGGTGATGACGGTGCGCCGGGCCGGCGTCGCCAGGGGCCAATGCATCCGCGTGACGCCTGCGCTCTTTACCGATGAGGCCGATCTCGACCGCCTCGTCGAGGCGCTGGCGGTGATCACGGGGACGAAGACGGGGTGAGGCAGAGGCGGCTGGCAAACCAGATTCGAAAGCAGTCTCGTGCGGCCATCCTTCGAGACGTCCGCTTGGGCGGGCTCCTCAGAAGAACGCGGAGCGCCTCAGATCACGCCTTGCCACATGAGCTGTTGCTCTGATGCAAGCTGGCGACATCGGCACGGCCTTGGCTTTCCGCGACCTGGATCAACGTGATTGCACCCGGCGTGATGATTCCCATCTGTGGCTGGGCGGAGAGGTAGGTGGTGCTGCCGGCGCGCAGATCGAGGCTCACTTTCTCGCTTCCCTGTCCGAACAGATTGCTGCTCAGCGGAAGATTATTGACCGCAACCTCGTGGCGGCCCGGAGGCAGGTCGCAGGCCAAGAAACCTGCAGCCTGACTGCCTCCAACGGAGCGTCCATCGACCGAATAGCTTGGTTGGATCGCGAAACCCAGAGCGGATGAGCGATAGACCACCAGTCGCGCAGTATTCGACTTGACGTTATCCGTCAGAGCCGTGCTGCCCATCGGCCCTGACGCACACCCCGCAAGCAGGAAAGCCGCAACGAAAATCCCCGGACGCAAGCCCATTCCAACCCCCTGATTCAGTCCAACAGTCCCCGGGGGATCATTGGCGGGGGTGGTGGACGAAGTCAATCGCGACTTCTGGTCGTGCCGCGCCAGCTCATGTCACCGCCACCCCAGCGCCGGTGCGACGTGCTTCAGGATCGCCTCGATCGCATGCGCGCAGTAATCGACCCCTAACTGGTTCGGGATCGTCAACAGCAGCGTGTCTGCCTCCGCGATCGCCTCGTCCTGGCGTAGCTGCTCGATCAGCGCATCGGGCTCGGCGGCATAACTCCGGCCGAAGATCGCCCGGGTCTGCGGGTCGATGAAGCCGATCTGGTCCTCGCCTCCGCGCTCCCGGCCGAAATAGGCGCGGTCGCGATCGTCGATCAGTGCAAAGATGCTGCGGCTGACGGAGACGCGAGGCTCGCGGCTGTGGCCGGCCTCTTTCCACGCCCCGCGATAGGCACGGATTTGCGCGGCCTGCTGCACATGGAAGGCTTCGCCGGTCTCGTCGTTCTTCAGCGTCGAACTCTGCAGATTCATGCCGAGCTTTGCCGCCCACACCGCGGTGGCGTTCGAGCCGGCGCCCCACCAGATCCGCTCGCGCAGGCCTTGCGCATGCGGCTCCAGGCGCAGTAGCCCCGGCGGGTTAGGAAACATCGGCTGCGGATTGGGCTCGGCAAAGCCTTCGCCCCGGAGCAGGTCGAGAAAGACTTCCGCGTGGCGCCGGCCCATGTCGGCATCGCTCTGGCCCTCGGCCGGGCGATAACCAAAGTAGCGCCAGCCGTCGATCACCTGCTCGGGCGAGCCGCGGCTGATGCCGAGCTGCAGCCGTCCGCCGGCGATGAGATCGGCGCTTCCAGCGTCCTCCACCATGTAGAGCGGATTCTCATAGCGCATGTCGATCACGGCGGTGCCGATCTCGATTGTGCTGGTCCTGGCGCCGACCGCGGCGAGCAGCGGGAAGGGCGAAGCGAGCTGGCGCGCGAAATGATGCACGCGGAAATAGGCGCCGTCCGCGCCCAGCTGCTCGGCCGCGACGGCAAGCTCGATCGATTGCAGCAGCGTGTCCGCCGCCGAGCGGGTCTGCGATTGCGGCGAGGGGGTCCAATGTCCGAAGGAGAGGAAGCCGATTTTCTTCATGAGGGCTAGGTATGCATGACCGGAAGAATTTGCGAGACGTTGGCCGAGGGAAAATAGCGGCAAGGCGTGTGCCCGTAAGTGCCTCCAGGAGGAAGCAGGCCCGGGTTCGCACCACGACGTCAGGTCTTTCGACTTTGATCTGTCGTGCCCGGAAGCGGCCTCAGATTTCGCAACCGGTCAAATTCAATGCCTTGAGTAGGCCGCCGAACGCCTTGAGTCGACAGGGCTCGGTCTCGCTGGCGGCCTTTGCACGCTGAGCATTGGCAGTTCGCTTGGCAACAATTGCCTTTGGCTTCGGCTTGGGGCGTTCGGCGGTCGCGATCGTCTTCGCATCGCGCCGATGACGGACGATCGGTTCCAGCGCTGTCGAACCGACTTGGATGTCTTGCGGAGCAACGGGGTTCTCGACCGGAGCAACCTGTGTCGCCATCGCGCTGCTCACAACGGCAACCTCGAGGCGATCGGCCTTCGGCAACGCGTCATGTGACGCAGAGACGCTTGCGCTCTGCTCGGCAAGCGGCGGGGCGATCGCGACGGCGCGACGCGGTGGAGCGCTCAGCTCCATTGCCGACAGCACGCCTGCGCTCAACAGGATGAGGAGGCCCAACAACGCCATTTTCAGCATAAAGCGCCTCTAACCCGGGTTAGTGCCGCTGAAAATTCTCCGCTGCAATAAGGCAACTTGTCGGCGGCAGCCGGCGTGCGGCCAACCATTTGCCAACAGGGTTAACGTCGGTGATGCGTCTGCAGCCGCTGAGAATGCCACCGCTCACGTCGGTGAGCAGACCGTACTCCGTCGTCGGAACACGGTCTGTTAGCGGCTTCGAACTGAGCACCGAGAGAGCCATCGTCATGTCTGCTGTTCGAGGGTAGCCGACACGGTCTGACCGATTGGGCGACCGCTGCTTGTGACCCAAAGCACACATTAATGGGGATATAGGTTTATAGAAGCTCTGTTATCGAGGCTTCCATTGCTCGCGGAATTGCCCTGGCGTTACGCCGGCAACTCTGCGGAAGGCGCGGGTGAAGTGAGCGGGATCCGTATAACCAGAAGCGAACGCAACCTCAATGATTTTGGAATCCGTGTCCCGCAGGAGCTTCCTTGCCTTCTCAAACCTTATCGCATCGAGCAAGCCAGAATAGGTGACGCCTGCGAGAGACAGCTTGCGCTGAAGGCTGCGTGCACTCACACCTGCCATTTCCGCGATTTCCGCAAGCACAGGAGGCCGCTCATCGAGGTATGATGGAAGCATCAGCTTCAGCGTTTGGATGAAGTCGAGGCTCGAAGACGCGATGTGATCGCTGGTCAGTGCAGGATGGCGCTCGTTCGCTCTGTTGGAAAGGGCCAGAAGCGAAGCGGGCACGTCGATCCACGATGCCTCCTGACCTGCCAGAAATTTAGACGTTGGCCAGAAAGACTGACATGCCATGCCCGGCACGTAATGAGCTTCAAATGCGATCGTTGCAGGTGCCCAATGCATTCCGGCAAATTCGCGGACGATGTAAATGGGAAAGACGTTTTGAAGCCACTGAGAATGTTCGAGATGCTGAAGCCCCTTAGTACCGGCAAGCCTGCTGCAATACCGGATATGATCGCCGTGGTGTTCGATCCAGTTGCTTAGATTTGTATCTTCGAGCGAAGCCCACTTGCAGGCCTGTTCTAGCGCCACGCGTAATGTCGGAGAATGGCGGACGAGATTTCGGGTCCTCTCACTGAGGTGGCCAAAATGCAGCGTCCGGGCTGCTTGGAATCCAAAATCATCAATGCCCTGTGACCGACTGGCAAACTCCGCAAATTCGATCGCTGGCAAAATCGGAATGTAATGTTCGGCTTTCTCCTCAAGCGAACCGGGCAGCCGAAACTTTTCAAGTAGCGAAGTCGTTGGTGCCCCAACACCATTCAGAATGTCCGCGAATGGACTGAGGTGCTGACAACGCGTCAGATGAATCTTCGGCATGGGTTGCGGTTCAATTGCAAGCTGGTTGTACAGTATTTCGCAAGGGTGACAGGGCCGCTATGCTCGCGTCGGGAACCGTTGTACTTCGACACTTTCACCACTGCAAAGCTCTTGGCTTGCTTTGACTTGAAGCCAGTCCTCCCAAAAATCTTTGATATCTCGCCCCATTCCATTCGACGAGAATCTGGCGCGTACTGGCCAGATGCTTCCTTATCTTCCCTTAGTCTCATTGCTCGATTTTTCATTGTGGGAGCATGGGCTTCACGCCCGACGACGAACGATGAGAGCAGTTCACTTGCCTTCATCCACTGCGGTCCGGGCCGCCATCAACGTATCGCTGCGACATGGTGACGCAACCTTGGATGGTACGGCCAAAACGCTCGGACTCAGCGGGCGTACATTGCAGCGTCATCTCGAACGCATGGGCACCAGCCACAGCAAGATGCTCAGTGAAATCCGTTTGGAGATCGCATGCCATCTGCTGGCTGGTTCGGATAAGCGCTTGGCCGATATCGCAGAATCTCTCGGTTATACCAACGCCAGTAGCTTCAGCCGCGCTTTTGCGCGTTTGATGAAAACTCAACCTATCGTTTATCGACGGCGGCAACTTCGCCGCAAGCATGGACGGGCGACCGGCACTCGCAGCCTCCGTCGATCAGCTGCCGAATAATTCCTCTTCGAATTGGCGCGAAATGGCAAGACGCGCGGGCTCTGTTGGCGCGAAATGCGAAAGCGTCGCCGGAGTAAGTGCTCAACCTTTGATCTATGTCAACGGCGGAGCAGACGCTGCTGACGAGAAGTGCCAACGCGGCTTGTTGGAGATTAGTCGTAACTCATTTTTGCGTGCGAATTGCTCGCGTGCCGTTTGAAAAAACAATCGGCCTGAAATGGAGAAGACGATCATGACGGTTCGCCTTGCGGTAATGGCGGTTTGTGCCGCTGGTTTACTGACTTTTCCGCAGAAGCTTCTTGCTCAATCGCCGGGCGAGCCCAAGCCGCATGTCCCACTTGAGAAGTCGATCGGTCAGGCCAAACCGGAAGTCGTGCCGTCCCTGTTCGTGCTGAATTCGCGCGGCGCGACACTCAAGGACGGAAAGCTCGTGCTGACCGGAGTTTCGCCGACCGCGATCGTGTTCGCTGATCGGCCTGTTCGGGCGGCCGGGCATGATCTCACATCGCGCGTCGTCGAGGATTGGGGCAACGGCACCGACAATTTTGCGAAGGACCCGCCGAACGCGACCGTCTCCGGCTTCAGGAAAGAGGGCGTCTCCGTCGCCGATGCAGTCGTCGTCCTGAAGTCGCCCAAGCTCGAGGGTGACAAGCTGACATTTGATGTCGATATCCTGGAAGGTGACCTCGCGGGAGCCGATGGGCCGGCTTCGGTCTTCATCGACATCATCGGCCGTCCCTTCACGCCGCTGTCCTTTGCCGGCGTCGCCCGCCGGACAGCCTGGCGCGGCGCTTATTATCGGGGGGCCGCCTATGCCGGCGCGGCCGCTCTCGGCGCTGCGGCCTATGCCGCTCCCTACTACGCGCCCCGTTGCGGATACTACCCGTACCCACCCTGCTATTGATTGAAACGTGTCGCCTTAGAGCATTTCGATAGCGGACAATGCCGCGTTGGGGACAACGGCGTCTCCGTTCTCAGAGTTCTTAAACTACTTGGGAGATGTGCATGAGGCGGTCAACCGTCCTCGCGGCATCGCTATTCCTTGCGATGCCACTACGGGTTCTGGCTCAGACGGACCTGAGCGCGTACGCAGACGCGAACGGCTACCTCGATGTCCAAAAGCTGACATGTGCACAGCTGGCAGGGACCTGGCAAGGCGACGCCGACCTTCTCACCGCCTGGTATAGCGGCTGGTACAACGGATTGGCCCGTAAGCACTTCCTCGACATCAGGAAGTCGCGCGAGGCAGAGCACGAAATCATTCAATACTGCAAGACCAATCCCGATCGACTCATCATCGAAGCGATCGCAGTGGTCTTCAAGGACATGCGAGCAAAGCTCGGAATCCAAATGCAACCGTGATGCAAAATCTAACAGCTAGTGATCAAGTCAGAGGAGACCAAAACTATGAATATTACGCGTCGTAACCTAGCGCTCGCCGGAATTGGATTGCTGAGCAGCGCGGCGATTGCGCCTTCAGCGTTTGCCGAGGAGGGAGCGTTTCTCGGCGTAGGTGAAGGCCTAGAGGATTTTTGGCTTGCGAGCGATGCCTACATCTTCGGCTACCCCTTGGTAACAATGGAGATGACGCGCCGCATTATTACCAACGTTGCCGAACCCGTCGGCACGCGCGGCCCCATGGGGCAAATCATCAAGCTACGCCAATATCCCGACGCTTCGTTCCGGGACGTCACCGCGCCGAACGCCGACACCCTGTATACGACTTCTTTCCTCGATGTCGGCAAGGAACCATGGATTCTCAGCATACCGGACATGAAAGGACGATATTTCCTCATGCCGATGCTCGACGGCTGGACGACCGTTTTTCAGGTGCCGGGTAAGCGCACCACAGGGACAGTCGCCCAGACTTATGCAATCACGGGCCCTGGCTGGAAAGGCACGCTGCCTGAAGGTGTCAAGGAATACAAATCACAGACCAACATCGTTTGGTTGCTTGGTCGAATCTACTGTACGGGCACGCCCGAAGACTACGCGGCCGTGCACAAGCTGCAGGACGAATGCAAGCTCGTCCCCCTGAGCGCATACGGCAAGCCCTACACTCCTCCCCCCGGGAAGGTCGATCCTTCAATCGACATGAAGACGGCAGTCCGCGAGCAGGTTAATCGCTTGGATGCGGTGTCCTACTTCAAGCTGCTGTGCGAACTCATGAAGACCAATCCGCCGTATGCGGCAGATGCACCCCAGCTCGCCAAGTTCGCTCGAATTGGCATCGTTCCGGGCCAAGATTTCGACGAAAGCAAGCTTAAGGCTGACTTCTTGAAGCGGGTGCCGGAATTGTCCTTCGACCGCATCATGATTCAGTTCAAGATCAACAAGGCAATCAGGGATGAGAACGGTTTTGCCTTCACGACCAAAACCGGTATCTATGGCACCGACTATTTGATGCGAGCCTTGGTGACCGCGATCGGACTTGGAGCCAACCGTCCGCAGGACGCCGTCTATCCGACATCACAGAAGGACGAGAATGGTCACAAATACAACGGCGCGAACAAGTACGTCATGAGATTTCCCAAGGGCCACCTGCCGCCGGCCGAAGGGTTCTGGTCGCTCACCATGTACGATAGCGGCTACTTCTTCGTGAAGAATCCGATCAATCGGTTTTCCGTGAGCGCGAGAGAGAGTCTGAAGGAGAATCCGGACGGATCGACCGACCTATACATTCAGAAGGAGTCGCCAGGTAAGGACAAGGAGTCCAATTGGCTTCCGGCACCGGAAGGAGATTTCATTCTCATGCTGCGCATGTACTGGCCGCAGGAGACTGATCCATCAATTATCAATGGCACATGGACGATACCGCCGGCTAAGAAGGTGGGCGCATAAGAGGAGACTTTGCCGGTGGTGGGTCCTGATCGACCGCCGGCAAGGGACTTGGGACCGGTGGGGGTTCTGCCATGCTAATCATCCTGACCCTTTATCTCCTTTTAGTGTGGCTCATCTTCTCCAAGCTGAAGCTGGTCAGATGGGGCTGGGCCTCCGGCACGGTTGCCGTGCTCATTGGTGGACTAATCCTTGCGACATTTCTGGCGATGTTCAACTATCTCACGCCGTCGGGAAGCTTTGTGGTGATCTCTCGGGTCGTCGAGGTCACGCCCAACGTCTCAGGTCAGGTGATTGAGATACCTGTCAAGCCGAACGCGCCGGTCAAAGCCGGCGTCACATTGTTTCGAATTGATCCTGCGCCATTTCAGTTCAAGGTCGACCAACTGGAAGCGTCGCTCGCCGGGGCCAAACAGCAGGTCCTGCAGCTCAAGGCCAGCTATGCGCAGGCGAGCGCGAATGTTGAGGGATTGACCAAGCAGCTCGCATATCACGACAAGCGGCTAAACGATTACGTGCAGATGGCAAGTGACGGGGCACAGAGTGAATTCCGTCTGCAAGACACCCAGGTCCAGCAGGAGACCGTCAGCGCTCAATTGTTGGCAGCAAAGGCGGCTCAGCAAAGCGCCAAACTCGCGATGGATGCCGAAATCGGCGGCGTCAACACCACGGTCGCAGAAATCCAGGCGCAGCTCGACCAAGCCAAATGGGAGCTCGACCAGACAACCATTCGCGCGCCTGGCGATGGCTATGTCACAGTCATGGCTTTCTCCGTCGGTGATCGTGCAGGACAGCACAAGGCCGTTATGTCCTTCATTATCAGCAACGACATCACCCTCGTTGGCATGTTCTCCCCGAATGGATTCCGGACGATCAAGCCCGGTGCCGCCGTCAAGCTAGTGTTCGACGACGATCCAGGCCGTATCCACGATGCGACAGTCACAGGAATTCCGCAGGGTGTCGGACAAGGCGAGATAGCGGTTTCGGGCACGCTTGCTAAGGTCGGCTCGATCGGCGGCGTCAAAGCCTACCCGGCGGCTATTTCAGTGCCGAATGACGTTGACCGGAGTCGGCTAAGGCTCGGGATGCCCGGAACGGCGACGATCTTCGCTGAGAACGCGGGCGTCGTGGGGCTGATCATGTCGATACTGGTTTGGGTCAGCTCTTACACGGCATATCTTTGAAACTGCGGACCATCAGCGAAGAAAATCAGCGAGTGTGTGGCCACTCAACTGCAACACGGAACAGCTTGCAGTTCGTGGCCAACGTGGGGGAGCGAAAAACATGAAGCGCAGGTTCAAAGAGGCATTTGGTCGTCAGTCCATCAATCGTACGACCGCGATAGCTTTAGTTATATCTGCATGGCTGCCCGGAGCCGCTTCCGCCGACGAAGGCGGCGTCTCCTACTGGCTCCCCGGCCGCTTCGGCAGCCTGGCGGCGACCCCTCAAGTCCCCGGCTGGTCGATGGCCGCGGTCTACTATCAGACCAATGTCAGCGCTTTTGGCACGGCCGCCGCCGCTCGGGAAATTCATGTTGGGCGAATTCCTGCGAACCTGAACGTCGATTTAAATCTTCGCTTGAATGCGCAGGCCGATCTCATGCTGCTCAACCCCACCTATACCTTCGCGACACCGGTATTGGGCGGACAACTCGCCATCGGCGTAACCGGGCTGTTCGGGCGATCGAGCGCCGATCTAGCAGGGACGCTGACAGCGGCCGTCGGCCCGCTCGCGGTAACCCGCACGGGCAGTTTCGGCGACTCGATCACGTCCGTTGGCGATCTCTACCCGCAGGCGACACTCAAATGGAATGCCGGCGTTCATAACTTCATGACCTATGTGACCGGAGACATCCCGGTCGGCGCATATAGTTCAACCCGGCTCGCCAATCTCGGGATTGGTCATGGTGCAGTCGATGCCGGCGGCGGATACACATACTTCAACCCACAGGCAGGTCATGAATTTTCTGCGGTTGCCGGGTTCACCTACAACTTCAAGAATACGGACACCCAATATCAGAATGGCGTCGACTTCCACGTCGACTGGGGCGCGTCACAGTTTCTGTCCAAGCAAATTTTCGTCGGCGTGGTCGGCTATGCTTACCAGCAGATCACCGATGACTCCGGGCAGCATCCGGTGCTGGGCGGCTTCCGCTCACGCGTGTTGGGCGTCGGACCGCAGGTCGGCTTCCTCTTTCCGGTGGGGGACATGCAGGGCTATGTGAACCTGAAAGGATATGGCGAGTTCGCCGCAGAAAACCGGCCGGCCGGTTGGAATACGTGGCTGACGTTCTCGATCTCGCCAATGGCGCCGTCTAGCACCGTGACTTCAACGCGGCGGATCACGAAATAGCGAAGTGGCTAAGCAGCTAATGTTGCCAGATACGCCATCAGTCAGTCAGCTCTCTCACGTCATTTCCCAAGCCGCCGCACCCGCATTCCTTCTCGGTGCATTGGCGGCTTTTATCGCCTTGCTGATAGCTCGCCTGAACAGAATTCTCGATAGATCGATCTACCTCAACCAGATCTCTGATCAGGACCAGGCGAGATGCCAGCTAAAGGCAGACTTGCCGCGTCTCGTTCGACGTGCAGGCATGATCAATCGTGCGATCTTCTGGTCCATCATAGGAAGCATTTCGATAGCGGTGGTCATCATCGTGGGAATCATCAGCGCATTCTTTGAGATCCGGCACGAACGTGGCGTTGCGATTCTCTTCGTCATCGCTGTTGCAGCTTTTGTCGTGTCGCTGGTGGATTTCGCTCGCGAAGTTCGGATTGCACTGAACGATTCCGATCATTACGGTTAATTCGGATGGCATCTTGCGGCTTTGGCCCCTAGCCACCTAGTGGGCATTTTACCGCTGAGGACCGCTTGTGGCCCATCGCGTCAGTTGGCGCAGTGCTGCGACATGTCCGGAGCCGGAGGTGGACTGGAAGTCCCGAACTCAAGTGCAGACCGACGCGATTGACCTGAAGCTGACGTTGTCGGGCAATGCGCGTGACGTTTAATCGTCTAGGCTTTTGCAAGATAAACTACAGATGGTTCCACCTCGACAAGAAATTCATCGTTCGCGAGGCTTGGTACTCCAATCCATGTAGCACACGGCGGATCGTCACCGAACATTGCTCTGAGTGCGCCACTGATGGCCTCGCCCTCGTGCAAATTGGCTTTGCTTTATGTAGAGCCGCAATGCTCCGACCTGATCAAGTTTTGCGCCTACCGATGCAAGTGCGACAGCGAGGTTCTCCAAACTCTTTCGGAGTTGGCGCCCGATATCTCCCGCGCCAACGACCTTTCGACCGGCGTCCCAGGCGACTTGGCCGGACACGTGCACGGTGTCACCGAAGGGCGTCGGGATAACCACCACTTGCCCGAATCCATAGTGTAGGCTGTCAAAGATTCCGGTCGGAGAATGTACCCGTCGGCTCATGGGCGCTCCTTAGTCAGGGTGGCCCGATCAGCGACGCCACCGCTCTGCAAATCGACCACATGAATATATAAGGGAAACTTCGGCTTTTGGGCCCTTTGCCGACTCGCAGAGGCAAACCGGCCATGTCCGGTTTGAAGGCAAAACGAACACCGCCTAATTCGCGGAGCAAGGAATCATGTCCACGCACCCTGGCGCATCCGGCTCTGGCATGAATCCCCGGCCGTGGTGACGTCTCACGCGTAGGCGACCCAGCCGCGGAAGGCGAAGCCGGTGTAGAACAGCGTGGGATCGGTGAAGCCGGCCTCGCGCAAGATCACCTCGTCCTGTGCGGGTGCGAGAATCTCCAGATGGTTGGTGACGGCGTTCCGCGCGGCCGCCGCCTGCTCGGGCTCGACACCGGACGCGGCCAGGAACGCGGAGTACCGCGACAGCCACAGCGGGCGCTCCTCCTTGCCATCGGGCGCGCTCAAATGCGCGATCACGAACGGCGCGCGCGGCTTGAGGCGGCGGCGGACCTCCGAGGCGATGCGGCGCCGCTCGGCGACATCGACGAAGTGCAGGGTCAGCAGGCAGGTGGCACCGTCGAACGGTCCCTCCGGCGCATCATCGATATAGCCTTGGTGAAGGCGCGCACGTGGTGCGAGCGATCCCAGGGTTTGCCCGGCCAGCGCCAGCATCGCCGCGGACGGATCGACGCCGTCGAAGCGCCAACCGGGATGAGCTTGCGCAAACGCTTTGAGCTCCAGGCCGCCACCCGCACCGAGGACGAGCACCTGCCCATCGCTGGGGACGCTTTCGGCGAGCAGAATCGCCGTCATGGACTGCATGGCGTCATAGCCCGGCACGAAGCGCCGCGGCCCCTCGGTGTATCTCGCCACGAATTGCGGATCGGAGAATGCGGCTTGAATGTCGGTCATGATGTTGTCCCCGTGAATGGAGCCGTTCACGCGCGATGCGCGCTGATGTCGTGGATCTTTCGAGATCCGAGGCGCTTGCGCAGGTCGTCGCCCAGCATCGCCAGCGTCACCTCGCCGAGCCGCGCCAGCAGCAGCGCCTCCGCATCGTCAAAGGCCTGATCGAGGGCGGCATTGACGGCCTGCTCGACGAGACAGCCGGGCGCCTCGGTCCGGTTGCCCATCGCCAGAAGCGGGGGATTGCCGAGCGCGGCATAGACGTCGCGCAGCGTCACCTTCGACAGGTCGCAGGCGATCGTCCAGCCGCCGCCGTGCCCTTTCTCGGAACGCACGTAACCGATCTCCCTGAGGCCCGCCATGATGCGGCGGATCACCACCGGGTTGGTGTCCATGGCCTTGGCCAGCGTCTCGGACGTGAACGGCCCAGGCTGCTGCGCCATGTGCAGAAGGACGTGCAGCACGCCGGAGAGTCGGGAATCTCGTTTCATGTAACTTTATATGTTACATGATGGCGGTGAGGTCAAGTGGTGTGGTCCGACGGGTCAAATTCTGCGCAATCCGGCTAAGCCATTGATCCCACGAGTGCCGGCTACTGTGCATGGGGTTGTTTTCGGCTTTTTTGTTTGGGCGGCCCAAAGGACCGAGATCGCCATGCTGATTTGTCACGGTGACGCCGCCGCGCGCGGGGACAACAATCGGCCAGGGCGACCGTAAGGACTTTTCGTCCTCACCTCGCGCGGCGTCCGTTTTGATCAGTCCATTTTTGGGAGGCGCATCATGCAGGTTTACAATGTGGTCAGGTTCAAGGTGAAGCAGGGCGAGGAAGCCGCCTTCCTCGACGCGCATCGGAACGGCAAGGCCAAATGGCCGGGGCTGGAGCACGGCGTCATCATCAAGACCGGCGAGCAGACCTTCTGCCTCATCGGCACATGGGCCAGTCAGGAGGCGCTGGTCGCAGCACGATCGGCGATGATCAAGACCCTCGACAGCTTCAGGTCCGTGCTCGAGGACCAAGGCAATGGACGCGGCGTGACGGACGCGGTGTCAGGCTCGGTTGTGCTCGACCTCTAGGAACGCTGCGGCGCGCGTTCACTTCATCACCCGCAGACCCTTGGTCGTGAACCGCTGCGTCTTCTCGCCCGGCCGCACCGGTCGCCGCGTGCCGGCGGCCTTGCCGGTGCCGGGGGGCTGGTGGGCGGGAACGAGTTGGTGGGGTTGCGAGCCGATCAGATCGCGGCGGCCCATCTCGATCAAGGCCTCGCGCAGCACCGGCCAATTGTCGGGATCGTGGTAGCGCAGGAACGCCTTGTGCAGGCGGCGTTGGCGCAGGCCCTTGATCGCCTCGACCTTGTCGCTGCCGCCGTGGCGCACGCCGCGCAGCGGGTTGACGCCGGTGTGGTACATCGCGGTCGCGGTCGCCATCGGCGAGGGCAGGAAGGTCTGCACCTGATCGGCGCGATAGCGGTTCTTCTTGAGCCACAGCGCGAGGTTCATCATGTCCTCGTCGGTCGTGCCCGGATGCGCCGCGATGAAATAGGGGATCAGGTAATATTTCTTGCCGGCCCGTTCAGCCGCTTCGTCGAACATCCGCTTGAACTTGTTGTAGGCGCCGATGCCCGGCTTCATCATCTTGTCGAGCGGCCCGCGCTCGGTATGCTCGGGGGCGATCTTCAGATACCCGCCGACGTGATGGGTGACCAGCTCCTTGATGTATTCGGGGCTCTCGACCGCGAGGTCGTAGCGCACGCCGGAAGCGACCATCACTTTCTTGATGCCCTTGGTCTCGCGCACCTTGCGATAGAGCCGGATCAGGTCGTCATGCGAGGTGTTGAGGTTCGGGCAGATCTCAGGGAAGACGCAGGACGGCCTGCGGCACGCCGCCTCGACCTTCGGGTCCTTGCACGCCATCCGGTACATGTTGGCAGTGGGGCCGCCGATGTCGGAGATCACGCCGGTGAAGCCCGGCGTCTTGTCGCGGATCTTTTCGATCTCGCGCAGAATAGAACCCTCGGAGCGGTTCTGGATGATGCGGCCCTCGTGCTCGGTGATCGAGCAGAAGGTGCAGCCGCCAAAGCAGCCGCGCATGATCGTCACCGAGAACTTGATCATGTCCCAGGCGGGGATTTTTGCTTCGCCGTAGGACGGATGCGGCGCGCGCGCGTAGGGGAGGTCGTAGACCGCGTCCATCTCTTCGCTGGTCAGCGGGATCGGCGGCGGGTTGAGCCAGAGATCGCGATCACCATGACGCTGCACCAGCGGCCGCGCATTGCCCGGATTGCTCTCCCGGTGCAGCACGCGTGATGCGCGCGCATAAGCTTCCTTGTCCTGCTCGACCTGCTCCAGCGCCGGCAGGCGGATGACCGTCTCGCCCTTCTGGCGCGTCGCGCCCTCGTCGGCGGAATCGAGATCGTCGGCGTGCAGCTCGGTGTAGTCCTCGGGGACCTTGCGGAACAGCGCGACGCCCCTGATGTCGTCCAGCGCGCGCGGCGCTTCGCCCGCGGCGAGCCGCTGCGCCACCTCGACGACGGCGCGCTCGGCGTTGCCGTAGAGCAGCAGGTCGGCCTTGGCGTCGGCCAGCACCGAGCGGCGCACCTTGTCCGACCAGTAATCGTAATGCGCGATCCGGCGCAGCGAGGCCTCGATGCCGCCGAGCACGATCGGCACATCCTTGAACGCCTCGCGGCAGCGTTGCGCATAGACGACCGTGCAGCGGTCCGGCCGCTTGCCGCCCTCGCCGCCGGCCGTATAGGCGTCGTCGCTGCGCAGGCGGCGGTCGGCGGTGTAGCGGTTCACCATGGAATCCATGTTGCCGCCGGTGACGCCGAAGAACACGCGTGGCTTGCCCAGCGCCTTGAAGGGCTCGGCCGAATGCCAGTCGGGTTGCGAGATGATGCCGACCCGAAAGCCCTGCGCCTCGAGCAGCCGGCCGATGATCGCCATGCCGAAACTCGGATGGTCGACATAGGCGTCCCCGGTCACCAGCACGATGTCGCAGGCGTCCCAGCCGAGCGCATCCATCTCGGCGCGGCTCATCGGGAGGAACGGTGCCGGTTTGCGCGGCTGCGCCCGGGCCATCAGCGGCTTTGCGGCGGTGATCATCTGGGTGTTCATGGCGCCTACGCATAGGACTCCGCGCCCCTGAATACAACCGACGGACGCGTGAAAGATCGAGGTTCCCGGGCCGCAGCCGGGTCGCGCCAGCGCGTTAACCAGTGGGCGCCTGCCCTTCCTCCTCGACCCCGATTGACCCGCGTCAGCGCCATGGGGGGTGTGACGCCCTCCACATACCGGCCGGTGCCGCCGCGTCATGCTCTCCCCAGTCTTGAAGGAGAGCCCCATGTTTCTGGTCGATGCGCTGCTGATCCTGGCGATGTTGTTCTTCCTCTTTCTGCCGATCACCGATCGCCGGACGGTGCGGATGAGGCTCTGCATGCTGTGCGCGCTGCTGGCGGTGTTCTCGGTCTCGCTCAGCCGCACCCCTGTCGTGCCGGTGCTGCCCGCGAGCATTGCCGCGCCGCCCGGAATGCTGCGCGTGCCGCATATGCATGCCAGTGAGCCGTCGTCGGGGTTCTCACCGCGGCCGACATCCGATATCCGATTGATCCATGGGCAAGGAAACGGGCAAGGAAACCTCTGACGGCGGTCATGACGCGGTGGCCGGCGTATCGCCGTCCACGAATGTCTGGCTCGGCGTGATTGCGCTGGTCGGCTTCATCCTGGTGGCGACCGCGCAGGCCTCCAATCAGATTTTGGCGCGCGGACTCGCAGGCTCCGTCCCGCCCTTCACGCTCGCCTTCTTCCGCTGGAGCATCGTCGCAATCGGGCTCGCGCCGATCGCGCTCAAGGAGATTCTCGATGGCCGCGTGCCGCTGGCCGGGAACATCTGGCCGATCTTCGCCGCCGGCTTCATGGGCATGTTCCTGTGCGGCGGTCCGGTCTACGCCGCGGGCGTCTCGACGACGGCGATCCACATCGCGCTGATCATGGCGCTGTCGCCGATCACGGTGCTGCTGATCTCGGCCCTGCGCGGCCTGGAGCATGTCGGTCCGCTGCAATGGCTCGGCACGGCGCTGGCGCTCGCAGGCGCGCTGCTCATCATCGCCGGCGGCCATCCTCAGACCCTGATCGAACTTCAGACTGCGGCGGGCGACGGCCTCGTCGTGATCGCGATGCTCGGCTGGTCCGGCTACACGCTGCTGCAATCGCGCGCCGCGCCAAAGGCGTCGCTGCTTGCACGCATCAGCCTGTTCTCGGGCGCCGGCGCCCTGTTCTCGCTGCCGCTCGCGGCCATGGAGATGTGGGCGATGCCGGGGCAGGTCTTCAGCACCAAGGCGCTGTCGGCCTATGTCTTCGCCGGGATCGTTCCCGGCCTGCTCGCCTATGCCGGCTTTGCCTGGCTCGGCGGCAAGTTCGGCTCGGTGCGGACCTCGCTCGTGCTCTACCTCGGGCCGATCGCAAGCGCGCTGCTGTCTTTCGCCATCCTCGGCGAACCGCCGCAGCTGATCCATCTTTTCGGCGGTTTGCTGATTTTGGGTGGCGTCTGGGCCAGTTTGCGCCGCTAGTTCCATCCGCATGCGTCCGGGTTCACCCGCAGGAACCATCGGCCTTCGCGGACATTCTGATGAGGGGTTACCGCGAGCTCGGCTCGCGCGCACTCGCGATGTTCGCCTCTGGCGATGGGGGAGCTGTGAGTACAGTGATAGAGAACCTGCTGTTGCGAAAGCAGAAGCTCGTGGAGCAGCTCGAAAAGGCGCCATCGGTCGAGGACCGCGACAGGATCGAGCACCAGCTCGAGCAGATCAACACCGCGCTGGATTTTCTGGACAGGCCGGGACCGAGGGAAGGGCGCTAGAGGCGCTCATTCCACCTTCAGCGCGTCCACCTTCAATGCCCTGGCGTAAACCACGCCAGAATTGGTGATATGCGTGGTCATCAATTCTTCGAAGGCGGTGAACTCACCGCGCGCGAACAAATCGAGCAGCCTGCGATGCTCGTCGAACGAGGTGCGGGTCCGCACGTCGATCGGCGAGGTCAGATTGGTGCGGAGCGCGGCGACGCGGCCCGAGACCAGCTGATAGGATTCGGCGAGATAGCGATTGCCGCAATGGGTGAACAGCGCCTCGTGAAACGCGGCATCGGCGCGGCCATAGGCGATGTTGTCCTTTGCCGTGACCGCCGGCTCCATTGCCGCGATGGCCTCGCTCATTGTGGCGATTGCACCGTCACGATCGTGACCATAGGCGAGCTCGGCGGCCTTGGGTTCGAGCGCGATGCGGAAGGTGCAGAGCGCGTTGATGTCGTCCGCGCTCGGCGTGAACACAAAGCTGCCGACCTGCGGCCGGATTACCACGAGGCCTTGCGCCTGCAGCTGGCCCATCGCCTCGCGCACCGGCGTGCGGCTGACGCCGAAGGAATTGGCCACCATCTCCTCGGAGATGGCGGCGCCGAGCGCGAACTCGCCGTCGATGATAGCCTGCCGCAGCCGCTGCATCACCCGCTGCGACAGCGATTTCGGCGTATCGAGCTTGAGCGAGCGCATTTGCGTTTCTCAGACGACCTTGCCGGGATTGAGCAGATGATCGGGATCGAGCGCCGCTTTCAGCGTCCGCATCAGCGCGATCTCGGCCTCGCTCCTGGCATGGCCCAGCCACTGCTTCTTCAGCGTGCCGATGCCGTGCTCGGCCGAGATGCTGCCGCCGAGCTCGCGGACGAGACCGTAGATGATCGTATCCATCGCTTCCTTCGGCTGCTGGTCGACGGAGAGGCCGGTGACCCAGGAGACCAGATGCAGATTGCCGTCGCCGATATGGCCGTAATAGACGCTCTCGCAGCTTTTGATGCCGGAAGCCAGCGCCGCCTTGCAGCGCGTGACGAATTCGTCCATCCGCGCAACCGCAAGGCCGATGTCGTAGGAGATGTGCGGGCCCAGCACCTGGCCGAATTCGGCGCAGATGTCGCGCACCCGCCAGAAGGCCTGCGTCTGCGCCAGCGATTGCGCCACCGCGGCATCGGCCAGCAGCCCGCGTTCCATCAGCTCCTCGAGCCAGGCCTGGAAGCGCGGCGCGTCCAGGCTCTCGTCGGTGCCTTGCGCCTCGACCAGCACGTAGAGGCCGTGACCTGCGGCGACCGGCGGCTTCACGCCGGCGCGAGTCGTGATCACGTCCCAATAGTCCGGCCACATCACCTCGAACGCCGACAGCAGCGGCCCGAGCCCGCTGCGCGCCGCATCGAGCAGCGCGATCACCGCGGCGTAGTCCTTCAGTGCGCAGAGAGCGGCCATGGTCGAGCGCGGCTTCGGAAACAGTTTTAGCACCACGCGGGTGACGATGCCGAGCGTGCCTTCCGAGCCGATGAACAGATGCTTCAGATCATAGCCGGCATTGTTCTTCATCAGCTTGTTGAGGCTAGTGATGATGGTGCCGTCGGGCAGCACGACTTCGAGACCGAGCACCAGCTCGCGCGTCATGCCGTAGCGGATCACGCGGTTGCCGCCGGCATTGGTCGAGAGATTGCCGCCGATGGCGCAGGAGCCGCGCGAGCCGAGGTCGAGCGGAAAGAAGAAGCCGGCTTCGTCCGCCGCCTTCTGAATCGTTTCCAGCGGCGTGCCTGCTTTCACCGTCATCGTCGCGGAAGCGCGGTCGATCTCCTCGATGCCGCTCATGCGCTCGAGCGAGATCGCGACCCAGCCGGCTTCGGGCGATGCGCCGCGGCACAGCCCGGTCAGTCCGCCCTGCGGCACGAACGGCAGCTGCGCCTGCCGGCAGGTCGCAATCGCATCGGCCACGCCCTGCGCATCGACGGGGCGGATCACCGCGAGCGGCGTCTGCGGCAGGCTCGCGCTCCAGTCGTTGCAGTTGCGCGCCGGCACGTCGGTGCCGATCAAGACGGCGGCTGCGCCGAGCTTGTCGCGAAGTGCGCCGAGCAATTGGTCGGGCCGCTTCACCGGGGTCACCATGTTCATGCGAGACCTCCCTAAATCTGGCTGCGCCCATGCGCGCCGTGACGGGGAAAAGGATTTGCCTCTTTCTTGTATGTAAGGTACAAGATGGAAAGTAAAGCAAAAACAAGGCTCGGAAGCCCCTTGAAGTCCATTGGGAGATCAGAGGCTTGGTCCGAGATCGCAGCTTAGAGGGTAGTGAGATGACGGAGGCAATTCGCGGGTTCTGGGTGGCATCGGCGACGCCGCTGGCGGCCGACGGCAGCGTGGACTCCGCCAAGCTGGCGGCTCACTCCAAGCAGCTGTTCGGCAAGGGTGTCGACGGCGTCGTGCTGTTCGGCACCACTGGCGAGGGCACCTCGTTCAATGTCACCGAGCGCGTTGCGACCATCGAAGCCGTGCTCAAGGCCGGTGTCGCGCCGGAACGCATCGGCATCGGTGGTGGCTTCCCCGCCATCACCGACAGCATCGCACTCTCGCGCGCCGCGCTCGGTCTCGGCCTGCGCCACGTGCTGGTGCTGCCGCCTTACTTCGACCGCAGCGTCGCGCCTGAAGGCATCGAGGATGCCTTTGCCGCGATCATCGACGGCGTCGCCGACGATCGACTGCGCGCCTATCTCTATCACATCCCGCAGACGTCGGGCGTTGCGATCCCCACCGCCGTCGCCGCGAGCTTGCGCAAGCGTTACGGCAAGGTGATTGCCGGCCTGAAGGACTCCAGCGGCGACTTCAGGCAGTTTCAGGCATTCCGTGCCGCGGCTCCCGAGCTCGCCATCACCGTCGGCAATGAAGCCGATATCACCCGCGCGATCGCCGCTGGCGGTGCCGGCACCATCTGCGGCATGGCCAATGTCGTGCCTGAGCTGGTCAAGGGCATGGTCGAGGGCAAGGATGTCGAAACGCGTATGCAGGCTGCGATCGACGTCGTGCTCAAGACGCCCTCGTTCACCGCGACGTTGAAAGCGATCCTGGCGGCACAGACCGGCGATGCAGCCTGGCAGCGCGTGCGCCCGCCGCTCCGCGCCTCGTCCGACGGCTCCGCGTTCAAGCGGAAGCTCGACGAGTTGACGGCTCCTGCCATCGCCTGAGACCGCACAGTATCGTGATACGCGCCGCGAATTCGCGTGTTGCGGCCGGCACGACGGCAATTGGAGATTGCCGTTCGGTGCTGCTTCGTTCTTAGAACGATTCAACACTAGAGCGATTCAACTCCGCCTGCGGTTCTCTTCACGCGCTGCGACTGTTAGACGCGCCAGCTTCAATGCTGCGTCTGACCTGGAAGTGAATCGAACGTGCGTGCTTATCTGGATGGCCAGCGCGTCTGCGGCCATCGAACTCATGCCGGCAAGAGCCGTGCGGGTCTTCTCATCGGAGCGGCCGTGCTGCTCGCCGAATGCCCCTCCAACATGACGACCGCGCAGGCGCAATCGGCCCTGCCGCCGGTGACGGTGGAGGCGCCGGCGCAGCGGCCGAAGCCGGTGCGCGCATCGGACCAGGCGTCACGCCACACGCAGACCGCCGCGCGCCAGCGCAATCGTAACCCAGCACCCGCAGCGCCGACGCTCTCGGAGCGCGCGGCCGCGGAAGCCGCCGCGCAGCAGGCCGCCAAGCTCGGCTATCGCGCGATGCCTAGCGCGACCACGTTGCGCAGCGGCGCCTCGCCGCTCAATACGTCGCAAGCCGTCAACGTCGTGCCCGAGCAGGTGCTCAAGGACCAGCTCCCGCGCAACATCGACGATGCGCTCGTCAACGTCTCCGGCATCACGCAGACCAACACGCTTGCCGGCAGCCAGGACGCCGTGATCCGGCGCGGCTTCGGCGACAATCGCGACGGCTCGATCATGCGCAACGGCATGCCGCTGGTGCAGGGCCGCAGCCTCAATCCCGCCGTCGAGAGCGTCGAGGTGCTGAAAGGGCCGGCCTCGCTGCTCTACGGCATCATGGATCCCGGCGGCATCGTCAACACCATCAGCAAGCGTCCGGAGCTCTATCAGCACTGCTCGATCACGCTGCTCGGCTCGGCCTTCAGCGCCACCAAGACCGGCGCGGACGGCCTGCTCGACGTCACCGGTCCGATCGGCGACCAGGGCCTCGCCTATCGCTTCATCGGCTACGGCCTCAGCGAGGACTATTGGCGCAATTTCGGCCGCCACCGCGAGATGTTGGTCGCGCCGTCACTGGCCTGGTACGGCCAGGACACCACGGTCCAGCTCAACTACGAGCATCGTGAGTTCATCTACCCGTTCGATCGCGGCACGGCGTTCAACCCCGTGACCAAGGCGCCGCTCGCGGTGCCCGCCACGCGCAGGTTAGATGAGCCCTTCAACAACACGTGGGGTACGTCCGACCTGATGCAGGCCTCGGTCGAGCATCGCTTCAACCAAGACTGGAAGCTCTACGCCGGCTACAGCTACAACACCGAGACCTTCAGCGCCAACCAGCTCCGCATCACCAACATCAACTTCACGACCGGCGCCGAGACGCGCAGCAATGACGGCACGGGGAGCTCTCTCAGCAACGTCAGCCACGGAACGTCATACATTTCCGGCGGCTTCTGGCTCGGCAACATGCGCAATGACGTCGTGTTCGGCGGCGATGGTCAGTATCGTACGATCTACCGCGACGTTCTGATCCGGCAGGCAACTCCCGCGTTCAATGTCTACAATCCGGTCTACGGGCTGATCGGGCCGGGGACGACGGCGTCGAACCCCGACAGCGCCCAGACCGACAAGCTCGGCCAGTGGTCGCTGTTCTTTCAGGACACGCTGCATCTGACCGAGCGATTCGCGCTGGTCGGCGGCGTGCGCTACATGGACTACGACCAGGTCGCCGGGCGCGGAAAGCCCTTCATCACCAACACCAACGTGTCCCAGGACAAGGTGCTGCCGCTCGGTGGCGCCATTTTCAAGCTCACCGACCAGATATCGCTCTATGCGAGCTACACCGAGTCGCTGAAACCGAACTCGACCATTGCGCCGATAGGCGTCGTGATCGATTCCAGGGTCGCGCCCGAGGAAGGCGTGTCGTACGAGGCCGGTGTGAAGTTCGACTTGAACAAGCGCATCTCCGGCACGTTGGCGCTCTACGATCTCGACAAGAAGAACGTGCAGACGACGAAGACGAACAGTGCAGGAGTTGTAGAGCTCCATACCGTCGGCCGCGCACACTCGCGCGGCGTCGAGCTGGACGTCACCGGACGGCTTAGCGACAGCTGGGCCCTGATCGGCAGCTATGGTTATACCGACGCGCGCGTGACGGCCTCCGAGGACGTGACGCTGCGCGGCAGGAAGCTGCAGAACGTCGCCCTGAACACCGCATCGCTCTATCTGGTGTATGACTTCGGCACCGCATTGCCCGGTCAGCTCCGCCTCGGCGGCGGTGCGCGCTATGTCGGCGACCGTCCCGGCGATTCCACCAACACCTTTTTCTTGCCGTCCTATGTGGTCGCCGACATTTTTGCGACCTATGAGACGAGATACCAGAACACGCCGGTGATCTATCAGTTCAACGTCAAGAACCTGTTCGACACCGTCTACTATCCCTCAGCCGTCAACAATCTCAATGTCGCCATCGGCGATGCGCGACGCGTATCGCTGTCGGCCACGGTGAAATTCTAGCCATGGCAGCGCGGCTCGGACACACCATCAAGGCGGTCCTGTTCCAGGTCCATTCCATCGCGGGCCTGATCCTTGCTCTGCTGGTGTCCCTGATCGCGCTGACCGGCGCGATCATGAGTTTCGAGGACGAGATCGTCGATCATCTCAACGCCGGCATCATGCAGGTCGCGCCGCGTCAGGCGCCGGCGTTGATGCCTGATGCGCTGGTTGCGCGACTGAAGGCTTCGCAGGACCTCGGCAAGGTCGCCGCCGTCACACTGTCGAGCGATCCATCTGCGGCGGTTCATGTCCGCTTTGCGCGTGACGACCGGGGCGACCGGCCGACTTCGCTCTATGTCGATCCCTATGACGCTAGCGTGCTCGGCGCGCCGCGCGGCGAAGCGTTTTTCGCGACCGTGCGCCGACTGCATCGCTGGCTGCTCATTCCCGGCGACGGCAAAGGCTGGGGACGTCCGATCACCGGCACGGTCGCGCTCGGCCTGATCGTCATGCTGGTCTCGGGCCTCGTGCTGCGCTGGCCGCGTCGTGCAGGCAGTCTGAAGATGTGGCTGAAGCCGAATCTTGGGCTTGGTGGCCGCGCTCTGCACCGGTCGTTGCACACCGTGATCGGCACCTGGGTCCTTCCGGTCTATCTGACGATGACGCTCACCGGCCTGTATTTCTCCTTCGAATGGTACAAGGACGGCGTGACCTGGCTGCTCGCGCGTCCGCACGTCACAGCAGCGAAAATGCCCGCAAAGCTGCCGCGTGCGGCCAGCTCCGAACCGGCGCCGCCAATCGGATTCGATCGGGCCTGGGTGACGTTCCAGCGTGAGGAAGGCGATCGGTTCTCGAAGGCCTTGCTGACGCTGCCGGCGCAGGGTACGACTTTACGCATCCGGTCGTGGGGGAAAGCCTCGTTGCTGGAAACCACACGCGACGAATTCCGCATCGACGCCGTCACCGGGCAGTTGGTCTCAGCGGAGCGCTTTGCTGACAAGACGTTCGGCGAAAAGATCATCGCGGCCATCTACGACATCCATCGCGGCGAGATCCTGGGTTGGCCGGGCAAGCTCGCGTTCATGACTGCCGCGATGTTGATGCCGTTATTCGCTGTCACCGGCATCCTGCTCTATCTGTCGCGCCGCAAGCTGCGCCGTCCGGCACAGCGGCCGCTCGGGCGGCTCGTTCCCGGCGAGTGAGCCGACGAGGCTAGCCAACGCGCTTCTAATCGGTCAAAAGCTCATGGCCCTCTTCTCAAGGTCCGTGCCATGAAGCTTCCGACCGTCACCCCCGCCGATATCCGCCGCGCACTGCTGCTGCGCGAAGAAATCGCGCTGCTCGATCTCAGATACGAGGCAGGCTTTGCGACGGGGCATCCCCTGTTCGCAGCCAACATGGCCGTGGATCGGATCGAGGTCGAAGCCGAGATGAAGCTGCCGCGCAAGGACGTGACGATCGTGCTTTACGATGACGGCGAGGGGCTGGTCGCGGCCGGCGCCGAACGTCTCGCCGCGCTCGGCTACACCCATATCAGCGCGCTCGATGGCGGCCTGAAGGCCTGGCGCGCGGCGGGCTATCAGATGTTCGAAGACGTCAATTCCTATTCGAAGGCGTTCGGCGAGCTGGTCGAAGCGCGACGGCACACGCCGTCGTTCAGCGCCGACGAGGTGGCCAAACTCATCGCGGACAAGGCCAACATCGCCATCCTCGACGTCCGCCGTTTCGACGAATATGCCACCATGAATATTCCGGGCTCGGTCAGCGTGCCCGGCGCGGAGTTGGTGCTGCGGGCAGGGCAGGCCGCGCCCGACCCTGAAACCACCATCATCGTCAATTGCGCCGGCCGCACGCGCTCGATCATCGGCACCCAGTCGCTGATCAATGCCGGCGTGCCCAACAAGGTGCGGGCGCTGCGCAACGGCACCATCGGCTGGACGCTGGCGCGACACACTCTCGACCACGGCGCTGACAGGCGCGGCGCGATCGGCTCGTTCGAGAGCGGCCCGGCCAATGCGCGCGACGTCGCCTATCGCGCCGGCGTTCGCCATATCGGCGCAAGCGAGATGGCTGCACTCGTCGCGCAAACGGACCGCACGCTCTATCGCTTCGACGTGCGCGATGCCGAGGAATATGCGGCAGGTCACCTCGCGGGCTTCCGCCATTATCCCGGCGGCCAGCTGGTCCAGGAGACCGACATGGCCGCGCCCGTGCGTGGCGCTCGCATTGTCCTGAGCGACGACAGGGGTGTCCGTGCCGATATGACCGCATCTTGGCTCGCCCAGATGGGCTGGGAGGTCTATGTGCTGGAAGGGGGCTATGACGCCGCGCTCGAAATCGGCCCGCCGCGCGTGCTGCTCAAGCCCGATCCGGCCCACCGCTACCGCCGACCCTATGAAGGCACCGACGTCGCGCAAGCCGCGATGCAGGCCTATCTCGATTGGGAATATGGGCTGGTCGAGCAACTCCGCCGTGACGGCACGCACGGGTTTTATGTGATTTGACCTTGAACGGGTGGGTTATCCGTCACCCTGAGGTGGCCGCTTCTTAGCGGCCCTCGAAGGGCGACGGCCCAACTCTCTCCGCGCGGCTGCATCGGGGCCCCAGCGGTGCATTCGCACCGCAGGGCTCACGCCTCAGGATGACGGAGTGGCTGATGCGAGCATGACCATCCGCCATTTTCTCCCCGTATCCGACCCCTATTGTGCCGCGCACCGTCCGCGGTCTATGAGCTGCGACAAAGCTCATCATCTATGGAGACACCATGCCAGCCCCAGGCCAAAGCCCTGAGCGGAGTGCCAAGGCGCTGCTGCTCGAAGGCGTCAATGACAGCGCTGTCGACCTTTTCAAGGGCGCGGGCTTCACCAATGTCGAGCGGCTGACCAAAGCGCTGGACGGTGACGATCTGCGGCGTGCGCTCAAGGGCGTGTCGCTGCTCGGCATCCGCTCGCGCACCCAGATCACTGATGACGTGCTCGCGGCCGCCGACCAGCTTCTCGCGGTCGGCTGCTTCAGCGTCGGCACCAACCAGGTGGATCTCATAGCGGCGCGCAAGCGCGGCATTCCCGTCTTCAACGCGCCGTTCTCCAACACCCGTAGCGTCGCCGAGCTCGTGATCGGCGAGATCGTGATGCTGCTGCGGCGGATCTTTCCGCGCTCGGTGTCCGCGCATGACGGCGGCTGGGACAAATCGGCGACCGGCAGCCGCGAGGTGCGCGGCCGCACCCTCGGCATCGTCGGCTACGGCAATATCGGCTCGCAGCTCTCGACGCTGGCCGAAGCGATCGGCATGCGCGTGATCTATTTCGACCGCACCGACAAGCTCCGCCACGGCAACACCGAGCCGGTCGAGAGACTGGAGGAGCTGCTGGCAGAGAGCGACGTCGTCAGCCTGCACGTTCCGGAGACGCCGGAGACCGCGGGCATGATCGGCGAGAAGGAGCTGCGGGCGATGAAGCCTGGCTCGTTCCTGATCAACAACAGCCGCGGCACCGTGGTCGATCTCGATGCGCTCGCGCACTCTTTGCGCGACGGTCATCTCGCCGGCGCGGCCGTCGATGTGTTTCCGGTCGAGCCGTCGTCGAATTCCGATCGCTTCAAGAGCCCCATACAGGGCCTCGAGAACGTCATCCTCACCCCGCATATCGGCGGCTCGACCGAGGAGGCGCAGGAGCGCATCGGCGGCGAAGTCGCGCGCAAGCTGGTCGATTATTTCATCACGGGCTCGACCATGGGCGCGGTGAATTTCCCCGAGGTGCAGCTGCATCTGCGTCCCTCCGGCGCGCGCTTCAGCCACGTCCATCGCAACGTGCCTGGCATGCTGCGCCGGCTCAACGAGGTCTTCCTCCAGCGCGACATCAACATCGCCGCGCAATACCTGGAGACCGCCGGCGATCTCGGTTACGTCGTGCTCGATGCCGATCTCGGCGGGCAGGATTCCGCGGCGCTGCTCCAGCAGATCCGCAGCCTGGATGGCACGGTCGGCGCCCGGCTGGTGTTCGAGCACTAAAGCATGATCCGGAGAAGCGCGCAGCGGTTTTCCGAAAAAATCATGCTTAAACAACGACCTAAAGCGCGATGACGATTCATCCTCATCGCATCGCGCTCTAGACGGCGAGGGGCCCACGTTCCGGTTGCATTCCTTCGCCAAGGCTCTCTACACTACGCCATCGACTTCGACGCGCACGTGACAAATCGCGTCGGATTTGTGCTTCAGTTGCGGGAGTGCCGCGATGGAACCGGACACCGTACTGATTGATCTCGCGCTTCAAGGCGGCGGTTCGCATGGCGCCTTCACCTGGGGCGTGCTCGATCGCCTGCTGGAAGAGAAGCGGCTTACGATCGCCGCGATCTCCGGGACGTCCGCGGGCGCGATGAACGCGGCGGTGCTGGCGGATGGGTGGACGGCCGGTGGCGCCGAGGGTGCGCGTGACGCGCTCGAACAATACTGGCGCCGCGTTTCGAAGGCGGCGGCCTTCAGCCCGCTCCAGCGCTCGCCGCTCGACCGGCTGATGGGGCGCTGGACGCTCGATACGTCGCCGGCCTACATCCTGACCGACCTGATGTCGAGGGTGCTCTCCCCCTACGACCTCAATCCGACCGGCTACAATCCGCTGCATGCGGTGCTGGCTGAGAGCATCGATTTCGAGCGCCTCGCGCGCTCGCCGATCAAGCTGTTCATCACTGCGACGCGGGTGCGCACCGGGCGAGGACGCATCTTCCGCAACGCGGAGATCACGGCTGACGTGTTGCTCGCGTCGGCCTGCCTGCCAACCATGTTCCGCGCGATCGAGATCGACGGCGAACCGTATTGGGATGGCGGCTATGCCGGCAACCCGACTATCACACCGCTCATTCGCGAAAGCGACGCGCACGACACCATCCTGGTGCAGATCAATCCGACTGAAAAGCCGGAAGAGCCGCGGACGGCTGCGGAGATACTCAATCGGTTGAACGAGATTTCGTTCAACTCGCCGCTGATGAAGGAGTTGCGTATGATCGCGTTGCTGCGTCAGGCGGCCGACCCGGGAAGCGGCGAGGGCGCGCGCTGGGCGAAGATGCGGACCCACCGCGTCAAGAGCGACATGCTCGCGAAGTTCGGCGCCTCGTCCAAGCTCAACGCCGAATGGGAGTTCGTCTCGATGCTGCACGGCGAAGGACGTCGGGCGGCCGAAACGTTCCTCGACGAGCACGGCCCGGATATCGGTCGGCGCTCGACCGCCGATCTCGACATCCTGCTGTCGGAGTGCTGAGACGTGGGGCTTCTCGGCATTCTCGTCGGGCTCGGCCTTCTCGTCCTATTCGCCTTTCGCGGCTGGAGCGTTCTCCTGCTCGCGCCGTTCGCCGCGCTCGTCGCGGCGCTGTTCGGCGGCGAGCCGCTGCTTGCGAACCTGACGCAAATCTTCATGGTGAATGCTGCTGCATTCCTGGCGCAGTTCTTCCCGATCTTTCTGCTTGGCGCCGTATTCGGGAAACTGATGGACGACAGCGGGGCGGTCGCGTCGGTTGCCACCTTCATGGCGAGACGTCTCGGCGAGCGCCGCGTGATCCTGGCGGTCGTGCTCGCCGGTGCGATGGTCACCTATGGCGGCGTCAGCCTGTTCGTCGCGTTCTTCGTGATCGTCCCTATGGCCCGCTCGCTGTTTCGTGCCGCCGCGATTCCGCGGCGATTGATTCCGGCCGCGATCGTGCTGGGCACGTCGACCTTCACGATGTCGGCCTTGCCGGGCACGCCATCGATCCAGAACGCGATCCCGATGCCGTTCTTCGGCACGACGCCGTTTGCCGCGCCCGGACTCGGCATCATCGCCTCCCTCATCATGGTTGGCGCGGGATTGTGGTGGTTGCGCCGCGCCGAAGCCGCGGCTCGCCGTGCGGGGGAAGGCTATGGCGAGGACATGGAGGGTGCAGCCGAACGTGCCGTCGATGACGAACTGGTCCGCGAATACGCGACCACCGCACGAGAATTCGATCCGGCCGAGATCCGGCATGGACGGCGCGGTGAAATGTCTGCTCCGGTGGTGAGTGCCATCCTGCCGCTGGCCGTCGTCGTGGCTGTCAATCTCGTGATGTCGCTCCTCGTGTTGCCGCGGCTCGATGTCTCGTATCTGAGCGAGCAGCGCTTCGGCGGTACATCGTTGGCGGCGGTCGCTGGTGTGTGGTCGGTCAGCACCGCGCTGGGTGCTGCCATCGTCACGACCATCTTTCTCAATTGGGCCCGGCTTCCGTCACTGCGGCAGACCATGGACGCCGGTGCCAATGCATCGGTTCTGCCGGCGCTCAGCGTCGCCAGCCTCGTCGGATTCGGCGCGGTCATCGCGGCGCTGCCGGCTTTCGAAACGGTGCGCGACTGGGTGCTTGCGATCGAAGGTGGCCCGTTGGTCTCGCTCGCGGTTGCGACCAATATTCTGGCCGCGCTGACCGGCTCGGCATCCGGCGGCTTGACGATCGCGCTCGACGCGCTCGGCCAGACCTATGTCGAGATTGCCGCGCGCAACGGCATCGACCTTGCGCTGATGCATCGCGTCGCGGTGATCGGTTCGGGGACGCTGGACATCCTGCCGCACAACGGTGCGGTGGTCAGCCTGCTCGCGATCTGCGGCCTGACCCATCGCGACAGCTATCTCGACATTGTGATGGTGGGCATCGTGACGTCGCTATTGGCGCTGGTGGCCGTGATCGCCTTGGGGAGCGCGCTCGGATCATTCTGATGGCGGCTCGGCGTGAGCGATTGACGGGAGGACGAAGGTTGCATTGAATGCGGCCAGCCGTCGACGCAACAAACGAGAAAGCCGGGTGGAAACGATGACGCGAAAGAAAGCGAAGCTGTGTGCGTTGCTTGTAAGTTCGACGGCAATACTGGGGACGGGCACGGCGTCGGCGGCAACGCTGGCAGAAGACGCCGGTGCGGTCTGCAAGGGTCTCGTTGGTGGCGCCGCCGCCGCGAAGATCGACTCCGCAGCCTTGCAGACGCCCTCGCCGATCGCCGTCGCCGAACGCGGGCCGACGCCGTCAGGGCGCATCACGCCAGCCAATCCAGCGTTCTGCAAGGTGCTCGGCCATATCGATCCTGTCGATCCCAAGGCGCCGCCGATCAAGTTTCAGGTCAACCTTCCCGTCGAATGGAACGGCCGCTCGCTGCAATATGGCGGCGGCGGTTTCAACGGCGTGCTGATCACCGGCCTTGCGCTGCCGCCGGCCTATCCCTTCGACAAGCCGTCGCCACTGGCGCGCGGCTTTGTTACCTACGGCACCGATTCGGGCCACGAGACCAGGCAAGGCGAGCCGCCGCAGGTGTTTGCGCTGAACGATGAAGCCTTCGAGAATTTTGCTCACCGCGCCTACAAGAAGGTGCGCGACGTGGCCGTTGGGCTGATGGAGCGCGCCTACGGCAAGAAGCCGGACAAGATGTATTTCATGGGTTCGTCCGAGGGCGGCCGTGAAGGCCTGACCATGGCGCAGCGCTACCCCGAGGATTTCGACGGCATCTTCGCACGCGTGCCCGTGATCAACTGGGTCGGCCTGCAGCATGCCGGCACGCGTTCGGGGCTCGTCACCATGGGTGCGGGCTGGATCAATCCGGCGCAGGTCAAGCTCGTCGGCGATGCCGTGCGGGCGGCCTGTGACAAGGCCGACGGCTCCGACGACGCGCTGGTGCAGGACCCCGTCGCCTGCAAGGCGGCATTCAAGGTCGAGACGCTGCGCTGCGCGGCTGGCCAGAGCGGTGATCAGTGCCTGACCGATGCGCAGATCAAGGCGATCGATACCTTGCACGGGACCTACAAATTCCCGTTCGCGCTCGCCAACGGTCTCGACGACTATCCCGGCTGGGGCGTGTCGGGTGAGGATACGCCGGCGATCGGCCCGACCGGCGGCTGGGTGGCGTGGTGGCTCGGCACCGCGCCGCCGGCGCAGCCGCCTGCGCCGAACAACGGCATCGCCTGGATCTACGGCGCCGGCGGCATTCAATATGTCTTTGCGCGCGATCCCAAGCTCGATGTCACCACCTACAAGGTGGAGGAGCACAAGGCGCGGTTGCTCGAGGTTTCGAAGCTGATGGATTCGACCGATCCCGATCTCAGCCGCTTCCGCGCCCGCGGCGGCCGTCTGATCATGCTCGAGCACATGGCCGACTACGCGCAGAGCCCCTATGCCGGCATCCGCTATTTCGAGAGCGTCGAGCGCAAGCTCGGCAAGGCCGAGACGGCGGAGTTCGCGCGGCTCTACACCGCACCCGGCGTCGATCATGTCGGCTCCGGCGCACCGGCCAATGTCGATATGCTGAGCGTGCTGGTCGACTGGGTCGAGAAAGGCAAGGCGCCCGGCGATCTCGAAGTCAGCGAGCCGAAGGTCGAGGCGCCCTCATTCGCGACGCTGCGCGCGCTGCCGCTGTGTCGCTGGCCGGCCTGGCCGCACTACAAGACGGGTGCGGTGACGGAGGCTTCCAGCTTCACCTGCGCGCCGTAACGAGGTGGCCCGTTTGACAACAAGCTTGCGTCCGGCTATCTATTTCGCATGCGAAACAAATCGGCCGACGCGCGGCATCATCGGCTGATCTACCTGCTGAGCGTCGCGCAGCGCCGCTTGCAGCGCTGGATGGCGGCGCGGCCGGAGAACGAGGTGACGCCGGCGCAGGCTGGGCTGTTGTTCATCCTCGGCAGGCAGGACGGCGTCCTGATGGGCGAGGCGGGCGCTGCGCTCGATCTGGGGCCGGCCGGCATTTCCGGCCTCGTCGATCGCACGCAGGCGGCGAAGTTGATCGAGCGGCGGGCCGATCGCGAGGACGGCCGCGCCTGGCGCATCTGGCTGACGCCGAAGGGGCGGACCGCGCTGGCGCAAGCAAAGGCAGGCGCGGCAGAGGTCAACGCCGCGCTGACGGACGGATTCACGGCTGCGGAGATCGACATCGTCGCGCGCTGGCTGACGAGCATTCAGGACAAGTTTCCAAGATCTTCAGAAACAAGACATTCAGACGAATAAAAGGAGAGACCGATGGCCGAGCACGTCCGGATCGAGAACAATGGCGGAATCCTCACCCTCACGCTGGCGCGTCCCGACAAGAAGAACGCGCTGACCGATGCGATGTACGGCAAGCTCGCGGACGCAATCGAATCGGCCGAGTTCGATCCGTCCGCCCGCGTAATCCTGATCCGCGGCGAGGGCGACATGTTCACCGCCGGCAACGACGTCGGCGAATTCGCCGCGGTCGCAGCCGGCAAGTCCGAAGGCAGCCGTAACGTCGTGCGCTTCATCCAGTCGCTGGCCCGCTGCACCCGGCCGCTGGTCGCCGCCGTGCAGGGCCGCGCCGTCGGCGTCGGCACCACGATGCTGCTGCATTGCGACCTCGTCGTGCTCGCCGACAACGCGCAATTGTCGACGCCCTTCGTCAGCCTCGCATTGGTGCCGGAGGCCGCATCGAGCCTGCTGATGCCGGCGCGTATCGGCCATGCCCGTGCCTACGAGATGTTCGCGCTGGGCGAGACCGTGCCGGCGAAGGCCGCGCTGGAATGGGGCCTCGCCAACCGCGTGGTGCCGCTCGACAAGCTCGATGCCGAGGCGCTTGCGCTGGCGCAGCGTCTTGCCCGCCAGCCGGCCGGCGCGCTTACCGCCACCAAGAAGCTGATGCGCAACGGCGAAGCACTGGTCGCGCAGATGCAGGCCGAAGGCGAGCAGTTCGCGCAGCGCCTGCGCACCGCCGAGGCGCGCGAGGCGTTTACGGCTTTTGCCGAGCGCCGTCCGCCCGATTTCACCAAGGTCGCGTGAGGGACGCAGCCTGCAGGAGGCGCGGCGGGCACAACCGCAGGTATTTGATTAAAGTCTTAACCAAACCTTGGCATGTCGCGATGCAAGGTGGCCGCTCGTGAAGAGTAGGCCCCCGACCCATGGCAATGTTTAAGAAATCGGTAAGCTCGCTTCTCCTGACGCTGATGGCCCTCCTTGCTGCCGGCGCGCTGGCCTCGACGGCGTTCCAGATGGCGGGGGCTTTTGGCCGCTACAGCGAGAGTCTCGAGACGGAACGTCTCGCGAATGCCGACAAGGCGATCTTCCACGGCGTGCTCGCGCTGCGTAACAATCGGGGCGATGCCCAGAGCGCGCTGCTTGGCGAGGACGATCCGCGCGCCAAGCTCGGTGCCGCCGAGAAGGCCGAGCAGGCCGGCTATGATTCCATCGTCGCAGCGCTCTCGACCGTCGACTTCGCCCGCCGCGACGAGCTCGCAAGCACGCTGAAGCAGCGCTGGAGCGAGGCCGCCCCGAAATTCCAGCTGTTCTACGACGAGGCCAAGCATCCGCGTGCCGAGCGCAAGATGGAGCGCACCGCACCGTGGTACGATGCCGTCACCAAGGTGATCGATACCGCCAACCTGGCGTCCACCGCGGTGTCGAACCGTGCCTGGATGAACGACCCCTTCATCGCACGCATGATCCAGGCCCGCCGCCTTGCCTGGCAGGTGCGCGACCGTTACGGCATCCAGTGCTCGACGCTGCGCCCGAACGTCAATGCCAGCAAGCCGCTCGACGAGACCCAGAAGCAGACCGTGGCGAGCTGGAACGGCATCGTTACCGCCGGCTGGACCGGGATGGACGAGCTGCTGGCTGCGCCCGACGTGACGGCCGACCTCGTCAATGCGGCGAAGGAGGCGCGGGCCAAGACCGACGGCGTGCTCAAGCAGATCGGCGATCTCACCCGGAATTTCGACGGCAGCGGCAAGCCGGCGATGCCCCCCGCGGAATGGAACGCGCTGTGCCAGTCGCCCTTTGCGCCCATCGTCGCAGTCGCCAACAAGGCCCTCGACCAGTCGATCGCGCGTGCAGAGATGGTTCAGGCGAAAGCCCTTACCAACCTCATCGTACAGTCGCTCGCCTTCCTGCTCGCGCTCGCGGTGACCATGGCCGGCGTATACGTGGTGCGCAATCGCCTGATGCGCCCGGTGCGCGCCATTCTCGACGCCATCGCCCGCATCAGCGCGCGCGACTACGCGACGCCGGTGCCGCAATCCCGGCATCCCGACGAATTCGGCACCATGGCCGCGGCGCTCGAAAGCCTGCGCGAGAGCGCGGCGACCGCCGAGCGCCTGGGCCGGGAGCGCGAATCGCAGCAGGCCTTGCAGCTGGCCCGCTCCGGTACCGTCGACGAGGCGTGCCGCAGTTTCGACGATACTGTGCAGGCGGTGATCCACAGCGTTGTCGCCTCGACGCGGGAGCTCGATGACACCGCAACCGGCGTGCGCTCGCTGGTGTCGGAATCGAGCAGCCAGACCGCGGCGGTCTCCTCCGCCGCCGAGCAGGCCACCAACAATCTCGAGACCATCGCGGCGGCGACCGAGGAGCTCTCCGCATCGGTCGGCGAGATCTCCGCGCAGGTGCAGTCGAGCGCCCGCGAGGCCCGCGAAGCCGTGTCGCAGGCCGAGCAGACCAACGCGACGGTCGAGATCCTCGACCAGACCGCAAGCCGCATCGGCGAAGTCGTGAAGATGATCAACGCCATCGCCGGCCAAACCAACCTTCTGGCATTGAATGCCACCATCGAAGCCGCGCGCGCCGGTGAAGCGGGCCGGGGCTTTGCCGTGGTCGCGGGCGAGGTCAAGAACCTCGCCGCACAGACGGCGACAGCGACGGAAGAGATCTCGCGTCAGGTCGAGGAGATCCAGGGCGCCACCGGCCAGGCCGTGACCGCCATCCGCGCCATCGGCGGCGCCATCAGCGGCATCGACGAGAAGATGACGGCGATTGCCGCCGCCGTCGAGCAGCAGCGCGCGGCCACCACCGAGATCTCGCGCAACTTCCAGCAGGCTGCGCAAGGTACCCGAGAGGTCACCGACACCATCGGCAGCGTCGCCAGGCTCAATCAGGAGACCGGCAACGCCGGCACGGTGTTGTCGGAATCCGTCAAGAAGATGTCGGTCGACGCCGACCGCCTCCGCGTCGCGGTCGAGGGCTTTTTGGGCGCGGTCAAGACCGCGTAGTTTCGCCTCATTCTTCCAACCTGACGTCGTGCGTTCGGCATTGCCGCCGGTCCGCGCGGCGGCTACATCTGTGCCGCCTCGCTCCGTGGGCGCGGCGCCAGCCGTAAGACATATCAGGGATGGAGAGTTCGATGCCGGTCACCCCACACAAGGCCCAGCGCCCCTTTCGCGGCGTGTTCCCGGTCGCGCCCACCATCTTCGACGAGCGCGGCGAGCTCGACCTCGAGGGACAGCGCCGCTGCATCGATTTCATGATCGATGCCGGCTCGAACGGCCTCTGCATCCTCGCCAATTTCTCCGAGCAGTTCGTGCTCACCGATGCCGAGCGCGAGACCGTGATGCATGCGGTGCTGGAGCACGTCGCGGGCCGGGTTCCCGTGATCGTGACCACCACGCATTTCAGCTCTGCCGTCTGCGCCGCACGCAGCAAGCAGGCCGAAGCCGCCGGCGCCGCGATGGTGATGGTGATGCCGCCCTATCACGGCGCGACCTTCCGCGTCCCTGAGAAAGGCATCGTCGAATTCTTCAAGGTGCTCTCGGGCGCCATCACCATTCCGATCATGATCCAGGACGCGCCGGTCGCGGGCACGCCGCTGTCGGTCGAGCTGCTGGCGCGGCTGGCGCGCGACTTCGCCAACATCCGCTATTTCAAGATCGAGGTGCCGGGCGCGGCGTCAAAGCTCCGCAGCCTGATCGAGGCGGGCGGCAAGGACATCGAAGGCCCCTGGGACGGCGAGGAGGCGATCACGCTGCTCGCCGATCTCGACGCCGGCGCCACCGGCGCGATGACCGGCGGCGGCTATCCCGACGGCATCCGCCAGATCGTCGATCCCTATTTCGCCGGGAAGCGCGAGGAAGCGAAGGCCGCCTACGAGCGCTGGCTGCCGCTGATCAATTACGAGAACCGCCAATGCGGCCTGATCGCCTGCAAGGCGATGATGCAGGCCGGCGGCGTGATCAAGTCGGAGGCGGTGCGCCATCCGCTCCAGCCGCTGCATCCGGCAACGCGCGCGGGCCTGCTGGAACTCGCCAAGGAACGCGACGCGCTGGCGCTGCGGTGGGGGAAGTAACGGTAGCAAACACTCAGTGTCGTCCCGGACAAGCGCGCCTCAAGCGCGCGTAGATCCGGGACCCATAGCCACAGAGAGAAGTTTGGCGAAGACTCGGAGTTGGCAGCTCGCTTGATAACCACTCCCTGGGATTATGGGTCCCCGCGTTCGCGGGGACGACATCGAGTGTGAGGCCCGCCCTCCAACCTCACTCGCCAGCTTCCCAGTTGGCTGACGGCGTCGAATTAGCGCGATTCGGGCCGTTTCCGGCAGCCCGGCGATGAAGTAGTATACGTTCGCCAATCGGGCCCCGCGGAGCATCTCAAGACATCGCGTAACACCTCTTCATAATGCCGTTATCCCGAGCCAGGTTGGCGCGAACCGACAGAACAGGGAGGCAGTGCCATGACGATGAGGCCGGACCCCACCTTTCACGCATCGCCCAGGCTTGCGATGGAAGCACCTGCGGAGAACTTTGCCTACACGTTGCTGCTCAGTCCGGATTTCTCGAAGCCGGATGCTCTCGCGGTCATCGACGTCAAGCCGGGATCGCCGACCTACAGCCAGATCGTCCACACCGTGACGATGCCCAACAAGGGCGACGAATTTCATCACTTCGGCTGGAATGCCTGCTCCTCCGCTCTGTCGCCGCTCGCCGGACATGCCTTCATCGAGCGGCGCTATCTCATCATCCCCGGAATCCGTTCGTCGCGGATCTACATCATCGATACCAAGCCAGATCCGACCAAAGCCAAGATCCACAGGATCATCGAGCCCGAGGAAATCTTCAAGAAGACCGGCTACTCGCGGCCGCATACCATCCATTGCGGGCCGGACGGCATTTACGTGAGCACGCTCGGCGGCGGCGGCAAGGACGGCACCAACGGACCTCCAGGCGTCTTCATCATGGATTGCGAGACGTTCGAGGTCCTCGGACGATGGGAGATCGACCGTGGCCCGCAGACGCTGCATTATGACTTCTGGTGGAATCTGCCGCGCGATTACATGGTGACGAGCGAATGGGCGTTGCCGCCGCAGTTCGAGAACGGGATCGTCCCGGAAGATCTGCTGTCGAATAAATACGGCCATCGTCTTCACTTCTGGGATCTCCGCGCCCGGCGCAATGTGCAGACCATCGACCTTGGTGCCAATCATCAGATGGCGCTGGAGGTGCGGCCTGCGCACGATCCGGTTCGCGAATACGGTTTCGTGGGCGTTGTGGTCGACACCACCAATCTCGAAGCATCGATCTGGACCTGGTGGCGCGAAGGCGGGAAATTCCATGCCGAGAAGACGGCAACGATCCCGCCCGAACCCGCGCCAAAGGAGAAACTCCCGCCGCTGCTGCAGGGATTTGGCGCCGTGCCACCGCTGGTGACCGACATCGACCTGTCGATGGATGACCGGTTTCTCTACGTCTCGTGCTGGGGCACCGGTGAAATGCGCCAGTACGACGTCAGCGATCCCAGAAAGCCGAAGCTTGCTGGCTCGGTCCACATCGGCGGCATCGCACGCCGTACAGCGCATCCGAATGGCAAGTCCTTTGCGGCAGGCCCGCAAATGGTCGAGATCAGCCGCGACGGCAGGCGCGTGTACTGGACCAATTCGCTCTATTCCACCTGGGACGACCAGTTCTATCCCGATGGGGTTCCGGGTGTGGAAGTCATGGCCAATGTCGGTCGCAACGGCGGCCTCGAGCTCGACAAGGACTATTTCGTGAGCTTCCCGGACGGCTATCGTGCGCACCAGATCAGGCTGGAGGGCGGCGATTGTTCGACGGACTCCTTTTGCTACCCGTCGGTCTAGATTGGGGGCACGCGAGCCCGGCGCTTGGCTGGCTGTGGCTCGCTCTTGTCGCGAGCGGCCTCTATCACGGAGTCAATCCGGGGATGGGATGGCCGCTCGCCGTTTCGGCCGGGCTCATGGACAAGAGCCCATCCGCACTCTTCCGTGCGCTGTGGGCCCTGTCGGCCGGGCATCTCCTGGCAACATTTCTCGTGCTGCTGCCGTTCGCGTTCCTGCTCGTGCTGGTCGAGTGGCAGCGTTCGATCCAGATTGGCGCGAGCCTTCTCGTCATCGGCTTCGGCGTTTATCGCCTGATCGCGCGGCGTCATCCCCGTGGGCTGGCACGAATTCCGCCGACGCAATTGGCGCTCTGGTCGTTTGCCGTCGCCATTGCTCACGGCGCCGCCTTGATGCTCGTGCCGATCTATCTCGGGCTCTGCCAGGCCTTCGAATTCGATGCCGGCCATGAGGCGGCGGGCGCGTTGATGAAGACAAGTCTTTTTAAGACAAGTCTTGGGATGGCGGTGCTCGTGTCCCTGGTGCACGTCGCCGCCATGGTCGGCGCCGGCGGATGTCTGGCGTGGCTGGTCTACCGCCATCTGGGATTGAAGTTCGTCTCGCGAAGCTGGTTCAATCTGGATGCCGTCTGGGCGACCAGCCTCGTTTTGGTTGGGGCGGTGGCGCTCGCCTTGAATCTTGCGAGCTGGCGCTGAGGTCTATCGCGCCAGAGGCCACTCGTCGACGATGTGGAATCTTGCCGACGCATCATCCTGCCGAAATAGCGCGATGCGGTCGATCGCCAGCGTCTCGATCCCCAGCGCCGCAAACCGCGTCCGCAGCATCTCCAGGATCGGCCCGCGCCGCTCGGCATCCAGCCGCCCGGTCAGAGTCATGTGGAAGCGGAATTCTTCCATCACGTAAGGATAGCCCCAGCGGTCAAGATAGTCGCGCTGCCGCTCGTTCAGCTTCTCGGGTTTGCGCCGCGCGCGGTCCTCCGCCGACAGCGCGGCGCGGAAGGAATCGAAATCGCGGACGCAATCGGCGGCGAGCTGCTGGAGCGCCTCGACCGGCTCGGCCGGAATGACGGCGATGAAGCCGCTGAGGGAATCGACCACCGGCAGGATCACAGGAAGTGGCCGCGGCCTGCCGGCGAATGCGGCGCAGGCGGCCATCAGTTCCGCTTCGGACCTACCCGGCGCGAGCGCCATCGGCGCCTTCAGCGTGGCGTGAAAGCCGTATTTGCGGGGATCGGTGCTGACATTGCGCCAGTCCGGCGCGACATGCAGCGCATCATGCGGGAACGGCAATTCGTTGCCGGTGCAGGCATCGTAGCCGAGCAACTCGGCGCCGAAGCGGGACAGCGCGCTGTCGCTGCCTGCGGCAAAATAAATCGCGTAGCGGGGAAAACCTGTCATCGGCTCAACATAACCAATTTATGCCGCGACGACAGCCTCGCGCGGCGTCGCCACAGCAGTGAGCAGCCGGGTCGCATCGGTGAGGTGCACGAGCTTTCCGCCTGATATCACCGCGATCAGCCGCGGCCGCAGCTTCACGCTGTCGTCGACCAGCAGAATGTCGGCGCGGCGTCCTTCCGCAAGCACGCCGCGGTCGGCAAGGCCGGTCGCGCGGGCAGGCCCGGCCGAGACCAGGCTCCAGGCTTCCGTCAGCGGCAGCACGCCATCGGCGGCGAGGCGGAACGCGGCGAGCAGTTGCGCGGGATAATAATAGTCGGACGCCAGCACCGAGCAGAGCCCCTTAGCGATCATGTCGGAGGCCCTGGTCCAGCCGGTGTGGCTGCCGCCGCGCACGACGTTCGGCGCGCCGTAGACGATGGCATCGCCGTGGCTTGCTGCCGCCCGTGCCGTCTCCTCGTTGATCGGAAACTCCGCGATGTCAGCGCCGAGCTCGCGAAACTCCTGGCGCATCCCCGGCGTCGCATCGTCGTGCGAGAGCATCCGCACCTGGGCCGCGCGCGCCGCGGCGGCCAGCCGCGCAACTGAAGCCGGCACCTCGTCGGCGCGCGAGACCACGCGTTCGACCAGCCGATCGAATTCCCCAGCTGAAAGCCCCGTGCGCTCGACCATACGGTTGCGCTTGCGCGGCTTGGCCATGTCGGCGACCGTGCCGTCCATGTGGTCGTTGAAAGCGAACAGGTCGACCCGGCCTTCGTTGAGCCACTCGCTGATCTCGGCCTCGGCGTCGAGATTGTAGGTTTCGTGCCGCAGGTGGAAGCGGGTGTCGGCGGCAAATTGCGGACGCTGCCGCTCGATGGCCTCCATCAGGCCGCGCGCATTGTCGGCACTGCGCAGGCCCGGCTCCCACGAGCAGGTCGTGGCGTGAAACACCGTGGTGATGCCGTTGCTGATCGCCTGGCGATCGCTGTCGGCGAGCGCGACGTCGATCGGGAAGTCGACGCCGGCGCGCGGCATCATCTGCCGCTCGAAGGCATCGCCATGCAGATCGACGATGCCGGGGAGCACCAGCAGGTTGCGTGAATCGATTATCAGCCGCGCCCGGCCCCGTGAGGCATCGACCTGCGCGATGTCCTGTCCCGACACCGCCAATGACGTTTCGACGAGTTCGGTGCCGATCAGGGCCCGGCCGCCTTCGAGGAAAATGTCTGTCACGCGACCGCGTTTCGTTTGCTGGTAAAGGATCTGGTCAGGGGAGTCGCCCGTGCTTCGTATGTCGCGAGAAAATCTTCAATCCCGAGCTTGCGGAAATCGGGCAGCGCGTCGCGCAATTTGTCGTGATCCCAGTCCCACCAGGCGAGCCGCGCGAGCCTTCCGGCGATCTCTTCCGAAAACCGCCGCCGCACGATGCGGGCCGGATTGCCGGCGACGATGGTGTAGGCCGGCACGTCCTTGGTGACGATGGCGCCGGCCGCGATCACCGCGCCGGTGCCGATATTGCGGCCCGGCAGCACGATCGCGCCGTGGCCGATCCAGACGTCGTGGCCGATATGGACGTGATGCTGGCGCCTCCAGTCGAAGAACTCGGCGTCGTCGCTCTCGCCCTCGAAGTAGGCGCTGGAGCGATAGGTGAAATGCGCCTGGGTCGCGCGGTGCATCGGATGATTGCCGGGATTGATGCGCGTCATCGCCGCGATCGAGCAGAACTTTCCGATGGTGGTGTAGGTGATCTGGGAATCGTTCACGACATAGGAGTAATCGCCCATCGCGACGTCGTGCAGGATGGTGCGCGCGCCGACCTCGGTATAGGCGCCCAGCCTGGTCTCGTGCAGCTTGGCCGAGGGGTCGATGGTCGGCTGGACCGAGAGAATCTTGACGGCCATGTTGCATCCGAAGCGGGAGGGCGGGCGTTCCTCTTCGGGCGGCTTGATGACGATGTCATGACACGGCGATGACAGGGGATGAGGTGTGTAGGATCGCCGCACTGGAACGGCTGTGTCACACAAGTGTCAAGCGCGGGCGTTAGCGGTTGGCTCCAGCTAATCTGGAGTCCTGCATGCTGGTGTTGGAAGGTCTGACGTGTCGCTTCGGCGCGAAAGCCGCAGTGGACGACGCTTCGTTTCAAGTCTCCCCCGGCGGCTTCGTCGGTGTGATCGGACGGTCCGGCGCCGGCAAGTCGACGCTGCTGCGAACCATCAATCGTCTCGCGACGCCGACGCAGGGCCGCATCCTGTTCGACGGCATCGACGTCACCGCGCTGCGCGGCAAGGAGCTGCGGCAGTGGCGGGCGCGGTCGGCCATGATCTTCCAGCAATTCAACCTGGTCGGCCGGCTCGATGTCCTCACCAACGTCCTGATGGGACGCCTTGCGACGATGCCGGCCTGGCGCTCGCTGTCGCAAGTGTGGCCCGAGCAGGACAAGGCGCTGGCGATGTCCGCGCTCGAACAGTTCGACATCGCATCGCTCGCCGCCCAGCGTGCCGACCAGCTCTCCGGCGGCCAGCAGCAGCGCGTCGCGATCGCGCGTGCGCTGGTGCAGCAGCCCGACATCATCCTCGCCGACGAGCCGATCGCATCTCTCGATCCGCGCAACACCAAGATCGTGATGGATGCGCTGCTGCGCATCAACAAGCATTTCGGCATCACCGTGCTCTGCAATCTGCATTCGCTCGATCTCGCCCGCAGCTATTGCGACCGCCTGATCGGCATGGCGGCGGGGCGCGTCGTGTTCGACGGCGCACCGGCCGCACTGACCGACCACGTCGCGCGCGAGCTTTACGATCTCGAAGCCGCCGACGTCATGGGCGCCATGCCTGTCCCGTCGCCCGAGGGCGTGCCGGCGCTCGGAACGGCCGCGGCGGCCTGAAGCGCCACCTGTTTTGCTGTCAGTTTTGCGTCAACCGACCCCAACCGATGAAGAGGGTATCATGATCACTCGCAGATTAATTCTCGCCGGCGCCGCCGCGCTCGCGTTCACGGCCTCCGCCTCCGCCGACGATTGGAAGGCGAAATATCCCGAGCTGACCTTTGCGGTCGTCCCGGCCGAGAACGCCTCCGGCGTCACCGAGCGCTGGGCGCCTTTCGTGAACTATCTCTCCAAGGAACTGGGCGTGAAGGTCACTCTGCGCATCGCCAACGACTACGCCGCCGTCATCGAGGGCCAGCGCGCCGGCAACATCCACATCGCCAGCTACGGCTCGGCCTCGTTCGCCCGCGCCCGCCTGACCGGCGTCAAGTCCGACGCCTTCGCCAACGACATCAACGCCGACGGCTCGACCGGCTATTACTCGGTGTTCTTCGTCAAGGCGAGCAGCGCCTACAAGAGCGTCGACCAGCTCAAGGGCAAGAACCTCGGCCTCGTCGATCCGAACTCGACCTCCGGCAACAATGTGCCGCGCTTCGAGCTGGACAAGATGGGCATCCCCGATGCCGACGGCTATTTCGGCAAGGTCGTCTTCACCGGCAGTCACGAGAACGCGATGCTGGCGCTGTCGCAGGGCACGGTCGACGTTGCCGCCAACCAATGGACCAGCGACGACGATTCCACGCTGGCGCAGATGTTGACCAAGGGCATGCTGAAGAATGCCGACGGCTCGGCGATGAAGAAGGACGACTTCCGTATCATCCATAAGTCGGCGCCGATCATCAACGGCCCCTATGCCTACAATTCCGACCTGCCGGAAGACGCCAAGGCCGCTATCGCCAAGGCGTTCTTCGACGCGCCGGCCAAGGACAAGGCCGCGTTCGACCGCCTCTCCGACGGCCAGAAGAAGGGCTTTCATCCCGCCACCACCAAGGATTGGGATGGCACGATCGAGCTGATCAAGTTCGTCGATGCGCTGCGTAAAAAGAAGGCGTCCTGATCTCAGGGCGATGTAACTGGAGCCGGGTCCATGGACCCGGCTCTTTCTTTGACGGAGCTTATCTCAGGCCGATGACAACAGCGGTTTCGATCCTCCCCGAGCAGCAGCTTGCCGTGCTCAACGCCGCCTATCGCCAGGCGGTCGGGCGCAGGCGGCTCCGCCTGCTGTTGGGGATCGCGGTCTTCGCCGCCGCGCTGGTTCTCGCGGGAATCGGCGCGGAAGTGAATCTGCGCACGCTGTTCACTTATTTCGGCAATTTCGTCAGCTATTTTGACCGCATCCTCACGCTCGACAACGGCCAGCGCGTCTGGACCGATGTCGGCGAGTGGCTCTGGGGCTGGCGCAAATGGCTGAAGATGCTCGGCGAGACGCTGCTGATCTCCTATGTCGGCACGCTGATCGGCGCGACCTTGGCATTTTGCCTGAACTTCTTCGCCGCTGAAAACACGTCGCCCGCACCCTGGCTGCGCTTCGTCGTCCGGCGCCTGCTCGAATTCGCCCGCACCGTTCCCGGCATCGTCTTCGCGCTGATCTTCGTGATCGCCTTCGGACTCGGACCGATGGCGGGCGTGCTCGCGATCGCGATCCACTCCACCGGCGCGCTCGGAAAGCTGTTCTCGGAAATCGTCGAGAACGCCGACATGAAGCCGGTCGAAGGCATTCGCTCGACCGGCGCGAGCTGGCTGTCCTGCATGCGGTTCGCCGTCGTGCCGCAGGTGACCGCGGGCTATGCCAGCTACGCGCTGCTGCGCTTCGAGATCAATGTTCGTGAAGCCTCCGTGATGGGCTTCGTCGGGGCCGGCGGCATCGGCCAGGAGCTCGTCGTGGCGATCCGCAAATTCTACTATTCGGACGTCAGCGCGATCCTGCTCACCATCATCGTCACCGTGTTCATCATCGACATCAGCACCGGCTGGCTGCGCGGCCGCCTGTTCGGCAAGGAGGCGCGGACGTGACGAGGCGGCAAGCGGTCGACACGCGAGAGCTTCGTGCGCGCTATCCCGATGTGTTCGACCGGCCAGCCTCGGCGCGGCTTGCCACACCGGCGATGATCGTCCCGGCGTTCGCGATCCTCATTTACGGCCTGGTCGATCTCGACTTCTCGCCGTCGCGCTTCTTCGCAGGCCTCAGCCAGCTCGGCTGGATCACCTTGATGATGATCCCGCCTGACCCCGGATCGTCACTGCCGATCTATCTGAAGGCGCTCGGCGAGACGCTGTCGATCGCGCTGCTCGGCACGACGCTGGCGGCGGTATTCGCGCTTCCGGTCAGCCTGCTCGCGGCGCGCAACGTGGTGCCGTCGAAGCTGTTGCGCTTTCCCGTCCGCCGCGTCCTGGATTCGATCCGCGGCGTCGACACGCTGATCTGGGCGCTGGTGTGGATCAACGTCGTCGGGCTTGGCCCGTTCGCCGGCGTGCTCGCCATTGCGGTGTCGGATTTCGGCGCCTTCGGAAAGCTGTTCTCGGAGGCGATCGAGGGCGCCGATCAGAAGCAGGTCGAGGGTATCCGCGCCTCCGGCGGCAGCCCGCTGCACGAGATCCGCTTTGGCCTGTTGCCGCAGGTTCTGCCCGTGATCGCCGGCCAAGTGCTCTATTTCATCGAATCCAACACGCGCTCGGCCACCATCATCGGCATCGTCGGCGCCGGCGGCATCGGCCTCCAGCTCGCCGAGCAGATCCGCGTGCTGGAATGGCAGAAGGTGTCGTTCCTGATCCTGATGATCCTGGTCGCGGTCGCCGCGATCGATTTCATCTCGGGCAAGCTGCGCTTTGCGATCATTGGGCGAAGGGCTGTCGCCTGATCAGAGGTGCCGCAGGGTGGGCAAAGCGCAGCGTGCCCACCATTTTTAACAATCGAGAAAGATCGTGGGCACGGCGCGAAGTGCGCCTTTGCCCACCCTACGGCTCCGGTTTCTTGGAGAGAGCCCCTTACGACTCCACCAGAAACTCCACGCGCTCCGCCGCAAAGCGCGAATGCTTGGTCACCAGCGGCCTGCCCTGCAGATCGTGGTCGGTCGCATCGACCACGAGGATCGGCCGTCCCAGCGCCAGATCGAGCCGGGCCGCGTCGGTGGCGTCGACGATGCCGGCGGTGATCCGGGTCGCGCCGCGGCGATAGTCGCGGACGCCGTAATATTCCAGCAGCTTCGTCATCGAGCGCGTCGCTGCGAACACGGCGCCGGCACCCGGAAACAATTCCGCCGACAGCCAGGTGGTGGAGACGCAGATCGGCGTGCGGTCGGCAAGGCGAATCGCCTCGATCCGCACCAGCGGCGCGCCGGCCTTCAAGCCGAGCTCGCGTGCCAGCTCACGGGTCGCGACATCGTCCGTCGCCTCGATCAACTGCCCGCGCGGCTCGCGGCCGCCGGCGCCGACGATCTCGGAGAAGCGGGTGCGCGAGCGCAAGGGATAGGCGAGCTTCTGCGCTTCGACATAAGTTCCGCTGCCGCGCTCGGCGCGCACGAGGCCGCGCTCGGCAAGGGCCGCCAGCGCGCGCCGCACGGTGTGGCGGTTCACCCGATAGGTTTCGGCGATCTCCATCTCGCCCGGCAATTTGTCGCCGGCCGCGAAACGGCCGTCGGCGATGCCGCGCTCGATGCCGTCGGCAACGAGGCGCCATAGCGCGACGCCGGACGACGCAGTGTCTTGCATGGTCATATCGCCGGCCAGCCTAGCCCAGAAATCACAGCTTTGTCACGAAACAGTCATGGCGCTCCCGTATGAAGTTGTCTATTATCATAGACAACTTCGATGCGGCAAGTTCTGTCAAAGGTTCGGTGGATCAGGTGACCCAGCACAACAACCAGCAAGCCCAGCGCCAGGCCGCCATGGCCGTGCTGGCGCACGCGGAGGCGGGCGAGATCGCCGCCCGCCTCCGCAACTTGGCTGTCCCGGCCCATCAGGATTTGCGCGCGCCCGAAAACGGCCTCGTCATGCTGCGCGGCCGGGTCGGTGGCGACGGCGCGCCGTTCAATCTCGGTGAAGCCACGGTGTCGCGCGCCGCGGTCCGGCTGGCGAGCGGCGAGGTCGGCTTCGGCTACACGCTCGGGCGCGACGGTGAGAAGGCGCGGCTGATCGCGCTGTGCGATGCGCTGGTGCAGTCGAGGGATTTCGGCGGAGCGGTGGAGCGGGACGTTATCGCCCCGTTGCGTGAGCAGCTTATGGCTGGCCGCGCGCAGGCAGCGGCCGAGACCGCCGCGACGAAGGTTGATTTCTACACCATGGTGCGCGGTGAGGGGTGAGATCATGACCACGATTGCGGAACTGCCGCCGGGCTTCGCCGACAAGGTGCTGTCGGCGCAATCGACCTTTCGCTCGGTCATGGACGCGATGGCGCGGCCCGGGTCGGTCCAGCGCATCGTGCCGGGCGCGGGGACGCCCGACAGGATGATGCGCGGCACGGCCGCGATCGCGCTGACGCTGTTCGACCACGACACGCCGCTCTGGCTCGACGCGCGGATGTCGGAGAGCCCGGACGTGGTGAAATGGCTGAAGTTCCACACCGGCGCGCCGGTGGTGCAGGATTCCTCCATCGCGAGTTTTGCGCTGATCAGTGACGGCGGTGCGCTGCCGCCGCTCGAACGCTTCGCGCTCGGGACCAGCGAATATCCGGATCGGTCCACCACGGTGATCTTCCAGGTCGATAGCCTCGACGCAGGGCGCAGTTTCGAGCTGCGTGGCCCCGGCATCGACGGCGTCGCCATGCTCAATGCCGCGATCAGACCTTTCGATTTGTTCGAGCGTCTGCGTGTCAACGAGGCGCTGTTTCCGCGCGGCACCGATGTGGTGCTGGTCGCCGATGACGCCGTGGTCGCGATCCCTCGCACCACGCGTATCGTGAGCAAGGGAAGCTAGAAGCATGTATGTCGCAGTCAAAGGCGGCGAACGCGCCATCGAGAACGCCCATCGCCTGCTCGCAGACAAGCGACGCGGCGACCGAGCCGTTCCGGAGGTCACGCTCGACCAGATCTCGGAACAGCTTGGGCTCGCCGTCGACCGCGTCATGAGCGAAGGCTCGCTCTATGACCGCGAGCTCGCGGCGCTCGCGATCAAGCAGGCGCGCGGCGACCTGATCGAGGCGATCTTCCTGGTTCGCGCCTTCCGCGCCACGATGCCGCGTTTCGGCGCGAGCGAGCCGGTCGACACCGGCGCGATGCGCGTGCAGCGGCGGGTGTCCTCGACCTTCAAGGATATTCCGGGCGGCCAGATCCTCGGGCCGACCTTCGACTACACCCATCGCCTGCTCGATCCTGCGCTCGCCGAAGGCTTCGTGCCGGAGGCGCCGGCAACGGCGGAAGCGTCCACGGCGCCGACCCCGCGCGTGACCGACATTCTCGGCCGCGACGGGCTGATCGAATCCTCACCGCAGGCCGAGGACGGCGCCAGCGTCGGCGATCTCACCCGCGAGCCGCTGAATTTTCCAGCGGACCGTGATTTGCGCCTGCAAAACCTCGCGCGCGGCGACGAAGGTTTCCTGCTGGCGATGGGCTATTCGACCCAGCGCGGCTATGGCCGCAACCATCCTTTCGCCGGCGAGATTCGCTTCGGCGAGGTCGAGGTGGAATTTTCGGCGGAAGACGTCGGCTTCGCCGTGCCGCTCGGCTCGATTGAGCTCACCGAGTGCCAGATGGTCAACCAGTTCAAGGGCTCCGCGACCGAAGCGCCATGCTTCACCCGCGGCTATGGCCTCGCCTTCGGCCAGAGCGAGCGCAAGACCATGTCGATGGCCCTGGTCGACCGCGCGCTGCGCGCCCGCGAGCTCGGCGAGGAGGCACTCGCCCCCGCGCAAGATGAAGAATTCGTGATGTCGCATTCGGACAACGTCCAGGCCACCGGCTTCGTCGAGCATCTGAAGCTGCCGCATTATGTCGACTTCCAGTCCGAGCTCGGCCTGCTCCGCAAGCTGCGCAAGGAGTTCACTGACGCCCAGGCGCCTGACGCCATGAAGGAGGCCGCGGAATGAACGCGCCTGCCTACAACTTCGCCTATCTCGACGAGCAGACCAAGCGGATGATCCGCCGCGCGATCCTGAAGGCGATCGCTATTCCCGGCTATCAGGTGCCGTTCGCCAGCCGCGAGATGCCGATGCCCTATGGCTGGGGCACCGGTGGCGTGCAGGTCACCGCTGCAATCCTCGGTCCCGCCGACGTGCTGAAGGTGATCGATCAAGGCTCCGACGACACCACCAATGCGATCTCGATCCGCAAATTCTTCGCCAAGACCGCCGGCGTCGCCACGACCACGGCGACTGAGGATGCGACCGTGATCCAGACCCGCCACCGCATCCCCGAGGCGACGCTGCATGCAGACCAGGTGCTGGTCTATCAGGTGCCGATCCCGGAGCCGTTGCGTTTCCTCGAGCCGCGCGAGACCGAGACGCGGCGCATGCATGCGCTCGCCGAATACGGCCTGATGCATGTGAAACTCTATGAGGACATCGCCCGCTTCGGTCACATCGCCACCGCCTATGCCTATCCGGTCAAGGTCAACGCGCGTTACGTGATGGATCCGTCGCCGACGCCGAAATTCGACAATCCCAAGATGGACAATTGCCCGGCGTTGCAGCTGTTCGGCGCCGGCCGCGAGAAGCGCATCTATGCGATCCCGCCTTACACGAAAGTGGTGTCGCTCGATTTCGAGGATCACCCGTTCGAGCCCTATCGCTTCAACGCGCCCTGCGCGCTGTGCGGCGCGGAGAATTCCTATCTCGACGAGATCGTCACCGACGACAAGGGCGGACGGATGTTTGTGTGCTCGGACACCGACTATTGCGAGAGCCGCCAGGCCGCCGGCCATCACGGCAGCCTCAGCGCCGCGCCGTACAAGGAGAAGGCGCAAGGAGGCACCAATGGTTGACCAGGCCGCGCTCGAAAACGACCAGCCGCTGCTGGTCGCGACCTCCCTCAGCAAATCCTTCGGCCGCATCGCCGCCTGCCGCGACGTCTCCTTCTCGCTCTATCCCGGCGAGGTGCTGGCGATCGTCGGCGAATCAGGTTCGGGCAAGTCGACGCTGCTGCAACTGCTGTCGGGCCAGCTCGCGGCCAGCGGCGGCCATGTGTCCTATCGGATGCGCGACGGTGTCGCCCGCGATCTCGCCTCGCTCGGCGAAGCCGAGCGGCGCTTCCTGTACCGCACCGACTGGGGTTTTGTGCATCAGGATCCCGCCCAGGGCCTGCGCATGGCGGTCTCGGCCGGCGCCAATGTCGGCGAGCGGCTGATGGCGGTGGGCTGGAATCACTATGGCCGCATCCGCGAGACCGCGTCCGACTGGCTGACCCGTGTCGAGATCGACACCGCCCGCATCGACGATGCGCCGCGCACCTATTCCGGCGGCATGCGCCAGCGGCTCCAGATCGCGCGCAATCTCGTTACCGAGCCGCGGCTGGTGTTCATGGACGAGCCGACCGGTGGCCTCGACGTGTCGGTGCAGGCGCGCCTGCTCGACCTCCTGCGCAGCCTCGTCGCCGAGCTGAACCTCGCCGTCATCATCGTCACCCACGACCTCGCCGTCGCGCGGCTCTTGTCGCACCGCGTGATGGTGATGAAGGGCGGCCGCGTCATCGAAGCCGGCCTCACCGACCAGGTCCTCGACGATCCCCGCGAGCCCTATACGCAACTCCTCGTCTCCTCGATCCTGCCGCCATGAACCTTTCAATATGAGTTTTCCAATGACCGCCATGATCGACGTCACCGATGCCAATAAGACCTTCACCATGCACCTGCAGGGAGGCATCGAATTGCCTGTCGTCAGCGGCGTGACCTTCCAGGTCAACGCGAGCGAATGCGTCGTGCTGTCGGGACCATCAGGCGCCGGCAAGTCCTCGATCCTGAAAATGGTCTTCGGCAATTACCGTTGCGACTCCGGCCGCATCGGCATTCGCCACCGCGGCGCAGTGATTGATCTCGCCAGCGCCGAGCCGCGGCAGATCCTCAACGTCCGCCGCTCGACCATCGGCTATGTCAGCCAGTTCCTGCGCGCGGTGCCGCGCGTGGCCACCATCGACGTCGTCGCCGAGCCGCTGATCGTGAACGGCATGCCACGCACTGATGCGCAGCAGCGCGCAGGTAACCTGCTGCGCCGCCTCAACATTCCCGAGCGGCTCTGGCAGCTTCCGCCCGCGACCTTCTCCGGCGGCGAGCAGCAGCGCGTCAACATCGCGCGCGGCTTCATCTCGGACCTGCCGATCCTGCTGCTGGACGAGCCGACCGCCTCGCTCGATGCCGCCAACCGTGCCGTCGTGGTCGAGCTGGTCGCCGAGAAGAAACGCCAGGGCGTCGCCATGGTCGCCATTGTCCATGACGACGAAATCCGTCATCTGATTGCCGACCGTATCGTCGACGTCACCAGCTTCGCCGCCGCGGCCTGAGGGACAGGGAAATGAACGTCAAGCCGAAGGACATTGTGATCGCCAACGCCAGGATCGTGCTGGCTGACCGGGTGATCGAGCAGGGCTGGCTCGCTCTTGCCGACGGGCGCATCGCCGAGATCGGCGATGGTAGGGCGCCTGCGGGTGCCGAGGATGCCGGCGGCGATTTGATCATGCCGGGGCTGATCGAGCTGCACACCGACCATCTCGAAGCCCATTACGTGCCGCGGCCAAAGGTATTCTGGAATCCGGTTGCTGCCGTCATCTCCTACGACGGCCAACTCGCGACTTCGGGCATCACCACCGTGTTCGATTCGCTCCGGGTCTGGCGCGAGGACGGCGCCGAGGAGGTCGACGGCCGCGCCGGCGTGCTCGCCGCCGCGATCACGACCGCGCGCGACGCCAGCCTGCTGCGCGCCGATCACTTCCTGCATCTGCGCTGCGAGATCCCGATGCCGAGCGTGGTCGAGGAAGCCAGGGAGCTGATCGACCGTCCCGACGTCAAGCTGATGTCGCTGATGGACCACACGCCCGGCCAGCGTCAGTTCCGCGACGAGGTCAAGCTGCGCGACTATTACCGCGGCAAGGGCGGCGGCAAGACCGATGCCGAGCTCGACGAGCTGTTCGCAAAGCGCTTCGAGTATCAGAAGCTCTATGCCGCGACCAACATGCGCGAGATCGTGGCGTTGGCGCATGGCCACAATATTCCGCTTGCGAGCCACGACGACACCACCGAGGAGAACGTCGCGGACGCCGTGCGCGATCGCGTCTCGGTGGCGGAGTTCCCGACCACGCTGGAGGCCGCGCGCGGCTTGCACGAAGCTGGCATCGACATCCTGATGGGAGCACCGAACGTCGTGCGCGGCGGCTCGCATTCGGGCAACATCGCCGCGGTCGATCTCGCCCGCGAAGGCCTGCTCGATATTTTGTCGTCGGACTACATTCCGTCGAGCCTCCTGATGGGGGCGCTGCAATTGCCCGAGCACGTGCCCGCGATCGGCCTTCCAGCGGCGATCCGCACCGTGACGAAGGCACCTGCCGAGGCGGTTGGCCTCACCGACCGCGGCGAGGTCGCGATCGGCAAGCGCGCCGACCTCATTCGCGTGCATGTCGCAGGCCACGTTCCCGTCGTCCGCAGCGTCTGGCGCGAAGGAAGCCGTGTCGCATGAGCGAGACCGTGACCACAGCGCATCATGAGGCGGGCGCGATCGGACCCGGACGGCTCGTGCTGGTGGTCGGTCCCAGTGGCGCGGGCAAGGACACGCTGCTGCGGCTGGCGCAGGCGGCCTGCGCTGACGATCACGACATTGTCTTCCCGCGCCGCATCGTGACGCGTGAATCCTCCGCCGACGAAGACAATGTCGCGCGCGGTCCCGACGAATTCCGCCACGCGTGCGAGCATGGCGATTTCGCCGTGCATTGGGACGCGCACGGGCATTCCTATGCGCTGCCGCTCGACATCAACGACGATATCCGCGCCGGCCGCACGGTCGTCGCCAACGTCTCGCGCACCGTGATCGGCGCGCTGCGCCAGACCTACGCTGACATCGTGGTGGTCGCGATCACGGCGCCGCCGGATGTGCTGGCCGCGCGGCTGGCTGCGCGCGCGCGACAAAGCGACGGCAACATCGCCGAGCGCCTCACCCGCAGCGTCGACGACAGGTCGGCGCAGGCGGACATCACCATCCTCAATGCTGGCAGCGCGGACTATCATGCCCGCCAGCTCGTGCGCGTGATCAGGAATGAGGGCTGGCACGATTAGCCAGTACAGCAAGGAGAACGGAATGTCGGTGATTGAAACGATCGAACAGCTGGAGGCCATCTACGGCGCCACCAACGACGCCTCGACCGTGAAAGTCGCCGACCACGTCACCCCGCTCTACCGCGTCTTCATCGAGAAGGCGCCGTTCGCCGCGCTTGCCACCATCGGCCCCGAGGGCATCGACTGCTCGCCGCGTGGTGATTTGCCCGGCTTCGTCCGTATCCACGATCCCAAGACGCTGATGCTGCCGGATCGCCGCGGCAACAACCGGGTCGATTCCCTGCGCAACATCGTGCGCGATCCCAGGGTGTCGTTGATGTTCCTGATCCCCGGCTCCGGCAATGCGGTGCGTGCCAACGGCCGCGCCCATCTCTCGATCGATCCGGAGCTGCTGGCATCGTTCAAGGTCGAGGGCAAGGCGCCGCGCAGCGTCATGGTGATGAAGGTCGACGAAATCTACTTCCAGTGCGCCCGCGCCATCGCCCGCTCTGACCTCTGGAATCCCGATAAGCGCATCGATCCCAAGACGCTGCCGACGCCCGGCCAGATCCTCGCCGAGATGAGCGACAACAAGGTCGGCGGCGCGGAGTACGATCGCATCTGGCCCGAGCGCGCCGCCGCGACGATGTGGTGAGAACTTTCTTCCCCTCTCCCCTTGTGGGAGAGGGTGGCTCGCCGCATAGCGGCGAGACGGGTGAGGGGGTTCTCTCCGCGCGCTAGTCTCGCTCATTTGAACCTGCGGAACGAACCCCTCATCCGGCGCTTCGCGCCACCTTCTCCCACAAGGGGAGAAGGAAGAGGAGCGAGCCGCGCGAGATAAATCCGGCTGCCACCGCTCACCGTGGGAGAAGCGCTCCAGCGCGCTCACGGCAAATATGGATGGCCATTTCATTGACCTGACGCGCCAATCGCTTGATATTCGGAGCCTCGAAACTGCTCTCCGAGCTTGAAGCCGCGACATGAAAACCGAACACCAGCGCAATCCCGATGACATGCAAGCCTGCATGACGCGGCGCTGTGTCTCGGTCGCAACCGGCGCCTGTTGTTGTTGCTGACGGCCTTCTAGCAACTCCCGCACGAAGAATCTTCAGACAGGAGCGCCGGAATTCCGGCGAACGAGCAGTCATGTCTCACACCCAGTCGAACGCCTACATCATCGAGATCCACGACCGTGCCGCGGGCATCGTCACGAGGGATGCCCGCGGCTTCCGCTTCTTCTCCTCCGAGCGCCTGTTCGACAGTCTCGAAGGCCGCCAGTTCCGCTCGGCGCGCGAAGCCGAACGCGCGGCGCGGGCCGTGTTCTCGGAGCGTCGCAATCGCCTGAGCTGATCACCTCCGGCGGCGTGCCCTGGTGCGGGCCGCTTTCTTCGCGGCAGCGGAGCGGGTCTTGGCGCCCTTGGTCTGGCTCGCCTTCCGCGCGGCAGCTGAACGCGACGCCGCGGTTCGCCGGTTTGCGGCTCGCTTGCTCTGTTTCGACAGCGCGCTGCGGGATGCGGTGGAGCGCGGCTCCTTCTTCAGGACCTTCTCGATGGCGCGCGACACCTTAGGCCGGCGCTTCGGCGTGCGTTTGCCTTGGCCGACCTCGTAAGCATATTTGGCGCTGCGGCGTGTCGATGCCTTGGTTCGCCCCTTGCGCGGCGGCGGCAGATCGACGCCGGCGCGGCGTGCCTCGGACAGGCCGATCGCGATGGCCTGCTTGGTCGACCGCGCGCCGTGCCTGCCCTTCCGGATCCTGTCGATCTCGTCCTTGACGAATTCGCCGGCCTGCGTGCTTGCCGATTTGCCCGCGCGCTTGTCCTGCTTCGCTTTGCGGATCACTTCTTGTCTTGGCATGGGTGAGTTCCCTCAAGATGTCCAGGGATGTCTCACCGCAACGCGCCGGATGATCGATTGATCCTTCTCAGTTCCGCAAGGCCGCCAGCAGTTCGTCCGGCCGCTCGGCCATGATCATGTGGCCGGCACCCGGTACCACGACGGTCTTCGCATGCGGGATGGCAGCGGCAAGCGCCTTGCCTGCCTTCGCCGGGGTCATCATGTCCCGTTCGCCGAGAATGAGCGTCGTGGGCACTTTGACAGTCGCCGCCGCGGTCAGCGCATTCGCGTAAGCATTGCAGGCCGACAAATCCCTGAACAGCACGCCGGGCTCGCAAGACCTCAGCACCGCCTGCGCGCCACCATGCATCCACAGGCCGGGCGCGAGACTGCCGCCGAGCTCGGCGTTGAAGCCGAGGCCCCAGATCGAGACCATGTCGTTGGCATCCTGGGAGTTGGCCTCGGCGGCCTTCAGCAGATCCGGGCCGACCGTCATGGTCGCGGCGGTGCCGATCAGGCTCAGCGCCGAAACCTTGTCGGGATGCCGGGCCGCCGTCTCCAGCGAGATCAGCGACCCCATGGAATGGCCGATCAGATGCGCCTTCGCGGCTCCTGCCGCATCGAGCAGCGCAGCGGTCCAGTCGGCCATCTCGGCGATGCTGCCGAGCGAAGGTCCGCTGGAGCGGCCGTGACCGGGAAGATCCGGCGCCAGTACGGAAAAACCGTGATGGGCGAACCAGCGTGTATGCAGCGCCCAGGTCGAATGGTCGAAGCCGGCGCCGTGGAGGAAGACGACCGCGGGCAGGGACTTGTCGAAGTCGCGGCCGCCGGTTGCGACGAACACCTCGATGCCGTTGACGGAAAGCTTCATGGTGTCAGACCTTCTGCGAGATGCGCAGCGCCTGCGCGAGATCGTCGATAATGTCGCTTGCGGTCTCGATGCCGACCGACAGCCGCACCAGCTCTTCGCCGATGCCGGCCGTCTTGAGCTGCTCGGCGTCCATCTGCTGATGCGTGGTCGACGCCGGGTGGATCACCAGTGTCTTGGCATCGCCGACATTGGCGAGGTGGCTGATCATGCGCAGCGATTCGATGAACTTGCGCCCCGCAGGGCGGCCGCCCTTGATGCCGAAGGAGATGATCGAGCCGGCGCCGCGCGGCAGCAGCTGTTTGGCGAGCTGATAGTCCGTGTGAGTCTCCAGCGAGGGATGCAGCACCCAGTCGACGGCTTTGCTGGATTTGAGTGCTTCCAGCACGAGATGCGTGTTCTGCATGTGACGGTCCATGCGCACGCCCAGCGTCTCGACGCCCTGCAACAGCTGGAACGCGTTGGTCGGCGACAGGCAGGCGCCGAAATCGCGCAGGCCCTCGGTGCGCGCGCGCATGATGAAGGCGGCGGTGCCGAACTGCTCGTCGAAGACGATGCCGTGATAGCCGCCATAGGGCTCGGTCAGCACGCCGAACTTGCCGGATGCGCGCCAGTCGAAGCGGCCGCCGTCGACGATGGCGCCGCCGATCGCGATGCCGTGGCCGCCGATCCATTTGGTCGCCGAATGCATCACGATGTCGGCGCCAAGCTCGACGGGCCGGCTGAGATAGGGCGTGGCAAAGGTGTTGTCGATCAGCAGCGGAATTTTTGCGTCATGTGCGATCTGAGCGACCTTGGGAATGTCCAGTACTTCCAGCCCGGGATTGCCGATGGTCTCGCCGATCACGAGCTTGGTGTTCGGCTTGATCGCTGCGCGGAACGCATCGAGATCGCGCGGCTTCACAAAGCTAGTGGTGATGCCGAAGCGCGGCAGCGTGTGCGCCAGCAGGTTGATGGTGCCGCCATAGAGCGAGCTCGACGCCACGATGTGATCGCCGGCGCTCAGCAGCGTCGCGATCGCCAGATGCAGCGCGGCCATGCCGCTCGCGGTGCAGATCGCGCCGACGCCGCCCTCCAGCGCGGCGAGCCGCTCCTCCAGCACGCCAGTGGTCGGGTTGGAGATGCGCGTATAGATGTGGCCGGCGCGCTCCAGGTTGAACAGCGCCGCGGCGTGGTCGGAATCCTGGAACACGTAGGACGTGGTCTGGTAGATCGGCACCGCGCGGGCTCCGGTCACGGGATCCGGATGCTGGCCCGCATGCAGGCTCAGGGTCTCGAAGGCAGGCGGTTTTGGCGCGGGCATGCGGGGGCCTCGTTGGTCGGTCGGCGGAGGGGGCGTTGTGCCATAAAATCGCGCACGAAGTCAGCCCATTGACTCTCCACAAGAGGTCGTCATGCCCGGGCCTCCACGTTCTTTGTACTAGGGAGGAAGACGTGGATGGCCGGGACAAGCCCGGCCATGACGCTGTAGCAGCATGCGCGCACCCAACTTCTACCGTCCGCGCCTAACCCCCGATCGCCTGCTCGATACTCCGCGCCTCCCGCAGCAAAATCTCCGCGACCTCCTGCTCGCGGCGGGGGCCGAGCCTCGTCCGAACCGCGGAGACGGTGATGGCCGCGGCCGGTCGCCCATCCGGGGTCTTGATCCAGGTCGAGATCGATTTCGTGCCCTGCACGAGGCCGATCTCCCTCAGGCCATATCCCAGCCGTCGCGCGGCGGTGACCTCGCCGAGGACCGTCGCCACATCGGTCTTGTAAGCCTCGAACCTCTTTTCGTTGGCTGCGACGATCTTTCGCGCGTCCTGCGCCGGCACCGCGGCGAGGATGGCGACGCCCGCACTGGAGACGCCGAGCGGCCGGCGCGCGCCGATCTCGATGGACAGCACCTGGATCGGATAGATTCCGATCCTGCGGTCGACGCACAGCGTGTCATTGCCGGTGCGCACCGTCAGGAACAGCGTGTCGCCGATCTCGGTGGAGGCACGTTGCAGCGACGGATTGGCGGCGATCAGCAGCCGCGACGGCCGCGGCCGTGCCAGCGCCAGCTCCGGCACCTGGTTGCCGACCGCGTAGCGGCCGGTCCGCTCGTGCCGCTCGACGATGCCTTCCTCAATCAGCACGTGGATGATGCGGTGCACGGTCGGACGGGTGAGGCCGATCGCGCGGATCACCTCGGCCAATGGCACACCGTCCTCGCGGCCTGCGGCAAGAATGCGCAGCACCGCGAGCGCGCGCCGGATCGCCTGCGCGCCCTGTCGCGGTGATGTCGCGTTGCGGGCGATTCTCGTCTTGTCCATAATATGGACAAGAACGCCACAATTCACTCGACAGGACAAGCGCGCATCTGAAGATTGCGCCCCGATCGAGCTGCCGTGCGCATCGCCGCACGCGACATGAAATTGGAAGCGCTGCCGGGAGGTTAACATGAGATTAATCTGGATTGCCATAGCTGCCGCCACCGCGATGCTGGCAGGGCCCGCGTCGGGCCAGCAATGGCCCGCCCGCAGCGTCAAGCTGATCGTGCCTTATCCGGCCGGCGGCAATGTCGACAGCGCCGCGCGCATCGTCGCCGACAAACTTCAGGAAAAGCTCGGCCAGCCCTTCATCATCGAGAACAAGGCCGGCGCCGGCGGCATGATCGCGGGCGAAGCCTTCGCGAAATCGGCACCTGACGGCTACACGCTGTTCGTCGGCGCCAACGGCCCGGTGCTGTTCGCAACCGAGATCAACAAGCGTGAAGCCTATAACTGGAAAAAGGACTTCATGCCGATCTCGACCATCTCGATGACGCCGCTGGTGCTCGAGGTGCATCCGTCGGTGCAGGCGACGACGCTGAAGGAATTCCTCGACCTCGCCAAGCGCGAGCCCGGCAAGTTGACCATGGCCTCGCCCGGCCCCGGCACCACCAACCATCTGCTCAGCGAGCTGATGCAGTCGAACCTTGAGCTGCAATGGGTCACCGCGCACTACCGCGGCAATGCGCCTGCGATCAACGATCTGCTCGGCGGCCAGGTGCAGTTCGCGTTCGACCAACTCACGGTCAGCCTTCAGCACATCAAGGCCGGCCTGTTCCGCGCGCTTGCCGTCACCAGCCCGCACCGGCTGAAGTCGCTGCCTGACGTGCCGACATTTGCCGAGCTCGGCTACAAGGACTTTGATGGCCAGACCTTCACCGGCCTGTTCGCGCCCGCGGGCACGCCGGCGCCCGTCATCGAGAAGCTGCACGAGACGCTGGTTGCGATCCTGAAGGATCCTGCCGTGGTCGACAAATTCGAAAAGCTTGGCGGCGAAGCCACGCCGATGACGCCGGACGAGTTTAGGGCATATCTCGAGCGCGAGGACGCCAAGTGGATTCCCGTCGTGCGCAAGGCCAACATCAGGGCGGATTGATCGATGCGGATCGATCCCACCGAGCTCGGGGCCGAGCGCATCTACCGCCTGATGACCGGCATCGTGGTGCCGCGTCCGATCGCCTGGGTGACCAGCCTGTCGAGCAAGGGCGTGCTCAACCTCGCGCCGTTCAGCGCCTTCACCTTCGTCTCGCAGAAGCCGCCGATGCTGGCCATCAGCGTCGGCCGCAAGGGCGCCGACTACAAGGACACCGCGCACAACATCCTCGATACCGAGGAATACGTCATCCACATCGCGGATACCCCGCTGATGTCGGCGGTGCACGACTCATCGGTCGAGCATCCGCCTGAAATCAGCGAGGTCGAGCATCTCGGCCTGGAGACGATTCCGAGCGAGCGCATCAAGGTGCCGCGGCTGGCCGCCGCGCCGGCGGCGATGGAATGCCGGTTCCGGCAGTGCCTCGAATTCGGCGAGGCCAAGAGCCGGCTGATCGTCGGCGAGGTCGTGATGTTCCATTTGCGCGACGGCCTCGTGAACGACGGTAAGGTCGAGACCAAGGCGCTCGACCCGATCGCGCGTATCGGCGGTCCCCGTTACGCCCGCCTCGGCGAGATCGTGACGCTGAACACCGTATTTCAGACGCCCAAATCGAAAGACTGAGCGCGCCGCCTGCCGCGCTGCCCGACACAAATTGGAGAACGACCATGCGACTCCTGAGCTATCTCGCGGACGGAGAGCCGCGTTACGGCGCGGCCGTCGAAGGCGGCGTGATCGATCTGACCAGGCGGATCGGCCGCGACTTCTCCGACGTGAAGGCGCTGATCGCGGCCAACGCGCTGTCCGATGCGCAGGAGGCAGTGGCCGGACAAAACCCGGACTATGCGCTCGACGATCTCGTCCTGCTGCCGCCGGTGCTATCGCCGGAAAAGCTCTGGTGCATCGGCGTCAACTACGCCGAGCGCAATGCCGAGTACAAGGACAATTCGGACCTGCCCAAATATCCCAGCCTGTTCGTGCGCAGCATGTCGTCGATGACAGGCTCCGGTCAGCCGCTGGAGAAACCCAGGGTTTCCGATCAGCTCGACTATGAAGGTGAGCTCGTCATCGTGATCGGGCAGGGCGGCCGTCATATCCCGCGCGAAAAAGCGTGGTCGCACATCTTCGGCATGACCTTGTGCAACGAGGGCACTATTCGCGACTGGCTGCGGCACGGCAAGTTCAACGTCACGCAAGGCAAGAATTTCGATCGCTCCGGCAGCATCGGCCCGTGCATCGTCACGTCGGACGAGCTCGACCCGCGCGGCCCGCACGACATCACCACGCGCGTCAACGGCGAGGTGCGGCAGCAGGATACGACCGAGCGGCTGATGTTCCCGTTCGATTATCTGATCTCCTATCTTTCGACTTTCGCGACGCTGAAGCCCGGCGACATGATCGTGACCGGCACGCCGACGGGGGCGGGCGTTCGCTTCGATCCGCCGCGCTGGCTGAAGGTGGGCGACGTCGTCGAGGTCGAGTCCAGCCGCATCGGCGTGCTGCGCAACACCGTCGCCGCGGAGCAGTAAACGATGCTTGATGCCACCACGATCGAACGGCTTGCGGCGCGCCTGGATGAGGCGGAGCGCACCAAGACGCTGATTCCGATGTTCACGAAGGAATATCCCGACTTCAGCATCGAGGATGCCTACGCCGTCCAGCGCAGCTGGACAAAACTCCAGCTCGGCCGCGGCCGCATCATCAAGGGCCACAAGATCGGCCTGACCTCGAAGGCGATGCAGAACGCGGTCGGTATCTCCGAGCCCGATTACGGCGTGCTGTTCGCCGACATGTTCTATGCCGACGCCACGCCTGTTCCGTTCGACCGCTTCCACGCGCCGCGGATCGAGGTCGAGCTCGCCTTCGTGCTGAAGGCGCCGCTTCGCGGTCCCGATTGCACCATCTTCGACGTGCTCAACGCCACCGACTACGTCACGCCGGCGCTGGAGATTCTTGAAACGCGCATGCACCGCGTCGACCCGGAGACGGGCAAGACGCGAAAAGTGATGGACACGATCTCCGACAACGCGGCGAATGCCGCACTCGTGCTGGGGGGGCGGCCGTTCCGGCCGCTCGATGCGGATTTACGCTGGATCGGCGCGCTCCTGTTCCGCAACGGCGAGGTCGAGGAAACCGGGCTCGCGGCCGGCGTGCTCAATCACCCCGCGAATGGCATCGCCTGGCTCGCCAATCGCCTCGCGCCGCATGACGAGCATCTTAAGGCCGGCGAAGTCGTGCTGGCGGGATCGTTCACACGCCCCGTCGACATCCGCCGCGGCGACACGTTCCATGCCGATTATGGCGCCTTCGGCTCGGTGTCGTGCCAGTTCGTCTGAATCAATAACAAAGAGGAAGCGCACCATGAGTGGTCACACGCGGCGCAAGAGCATCCACATCGGGGGCTTCAAGCACGCCAACCCGATTCCGAACGCCTGCCGCATCGGCAATCTCGTGATGTCCGGCGTCATCCTCGGCCGCGATAACGCCGGCGTCATGCCGGAGAGTCTCGACGCCCAGTGCGCCAACATGTTCGCGCATATGAAGGCGACGGTGGAAGCCGCCGGCGGCACCACGGGCGACATCATCAAGATGACGGTGTGGCTGAAGGACCGCACGCAGCGCGGCCCGGTCAATGTCGAGTGGCTCAAGATGTTTCCGGACGATCATTCGCGCCCGGCGCGTCACGCGCTGCCGATGGACAATATGGACGGCGGCGCGCTGGTGCAGTGCGACTTCACTGCCGTGATCGACTGAAGGAGTTTGCGCATGCCGACCTATCTGCCGTTCGATCCCAATCCGCGCCGCCCGGTCAAGGCCCCGCCGCCAAAGACCGTCGACAGCCAGTTCCACGTGCTCGGGCCCATCGACAAATATCCGGAACGTCCCGGCGCCGCCTACCGCATGCCGACCGCGACCTGGGAGGCCGCGCTGCGCGTCCACAAGACGCTCGGCATCGAGCGCGGCATCATCGTGCAGACCACGACCTACGGTGCCGACCATGCCGTCGTGCTCGACGGCCTCGCCGCGATGGGCCCGAACTATCGCGGCTGCGCCAACGCGCTGGTATTCGCGGAGGCGAACGACGCCTATCTCGCCAAGCTGCATGATGCCGGCGTGCGTGGCGCGCGCTTCAGCTTTCGCCAGGAACTCGGCGCGGTATTGTCGGATGCCGATTTCGCCCGCGCGATCGCCCGCATCCGCGAGCTCGGCTGGTACGTCAAGATCCAGCCCGAGAAGGACGGCATCATGTCGAGCGTCGCCAAATACGAGAATCTCGACGTCCCCGTGCTGATCGATCACATGGCGCGCCCCGATCCGGAAGCCGGCAAGAACGATCCGAATTTGCGCAAGATGCTGGAGCTGCTGGCCAAGGGCAATTTCTGGGTGATGCTGTCGCTCGGCGAGAAGACCTCGAAGGCCGGCGCGCCCTACGACGACGTGATCCCGATCGCGCGCGCCTATATCGAGGCCGCCGTCGACCGCTGCGTCTGGGCCAGCGACTGGCCGCACCCGGTCTCCGTGAAGCAGCCGCCCAACGACGCCGATCTGCTCGAGCTGATGTACCGCTACGCGCCCGATCAGGCGGAGCTGGAGAAGATTCTCGTCCACAATCCGGCAAAGCTGTTCAGCTTTCCGGACTAGTCGGAGCATTCACGGTCGGGGGGGCCGCATGTTGATCGTCTCGGCACGAAGGCTGCATCGTCCGGTTTGGCGGGCAGCGCTCGCTTGCATCGCAAGTGTTGCCTCCACCGCAATCGCAGCAGCAAGCGACACCATCCCGCCCGTGACCGCGTGCGACCGGCTCCACCAGGAGTCCGGTCCGACGATGCGCGTCGGCGAGGCGCAGTCACGTCCGGCGGCCGGCGGGCTGGCCGCCCATTGCGAAGTGATCGCGTATCTTCACGAGCGAACCGGCGCCGACGGTCAGAAGTTTGCCATCGGCCTGCATCTCCGATTGCCGGACGCCTGGAACGGCCGCTTCGTGTTCCAGGGGCAGGGAGGCACGGACGGCGTCCTCGGTAACGGTGATGCGCAGCCCGGCGGCGGCCAGCCGAGTGCGCTCAATCAGGGCTACGCGACGGTTACGACCGACGCCGGCCACAGCAACGCGCCGGGCGCCCTCGGCGGCGCCAGCTTCGGCCTCGATCCGCAGGCACGGATCGATTTCGGTTATCGCGCCGACGACGTCGTGACGCGGCAGGCGAAGCACTTCATCCAGGCCTATTACGGCCGCTTGCCAAAATACTCCTATTTCCTTGGCTGCTCCAACGGCGGGCGGCACGGCATGGTGATCACGCAGCGCTTCCCGGAGCATTTCGATGGCGTGGCAGCCGGCGCGCCGGCGTTTCGAATGCCCGAGAAGGGGCTCTCGGGCGCCGCGGTGACGCAAGGCTTTGCCGCGATCGCACCGAAAGCGCCGGACGGCCGCCCCATCCTGGCGCAGGCCTTGTCCCAGGCCGATATGGATTTGCTCTCCAAGGCGATCGTTCAGTCCTGTGATGCAGCCGACGGGCTTGCCGAAGGCATCATCGACAATGTGCCGGCCTGTCGTTTTTCGCCGCGCACGCTGCAATGTCCTGCCGAGAAAACCGCGAGCTGTCTCTCCGCCGTGCAGGTCGGCGCGCTCGAAAGCTATTTCCAGGGCCCAACCACGGCACAGGGGCGCCGGATCTATGCGTCCTATCCCTATGATTCCGGCGTTGCCACGGAGGGATGGCGGCGCTGGATTCTCGGCACGGCACCCGACAGCCGCGTCAACGCGTTCAACGTGTCCTTTGGCGCGACCCTGGCCTATCTCTACATGACGCCGCCCCACGCGCCGTTGGCGAACGAAGCTGAGGCCGTTTACGACTTCTATCGCTCCGTCGATGTGACGGAAGCCCACGCGAAAATCTTCGGCACGAGCGCGGCGATGCCGGAAAGTTCCGTGCAGACGATCTCCGCGAACTCAGTCGATCTCCCCGGCTTCCGCCAGCGGCGCGGCAAGCTGCTGCTCTATCACGGCGTCAGCGACCCCACGTTCTCCGCGCTGGATACGCTCGACTGGTACACGCGCCTCACGAATGCCGCGGGCGGAGAGGAGACCGCCGACTTCGCCCGGCTCTTCCTCGTGCCCGGCATGAACCACTGCTCGGGAGGGCCCGCCACCGACAGCTTCGACGTGCTGACCCCGCTGGTGAACTGGGTCGAGCAGGGCCACGCGCCGGACAGCATCCAAGCTCGCGCGGGCGCGAAGACGCCCTGGCCGGACCGCAGCCGGCCGCTGTGCCCCTATCCGCGCCAGGCGCGCTATCTCGGCACTGGCAGCATCGAGCAGGCCGAGAACTTCACCTGCGCCGTCCCTTAAGCCGCCGCGACGCTCGCGCTGCGCAGGGCTCACGCCGCCGGCTGCTTCGCCAGCCGATCCCGCACCTGCGCCGCGATCTCGAACGAGCGCAGCCGCGCGGCGTGGTCGTAGATCTGCCCCGTCGTGATCAGTTCGTCCGCGCCCGTCTCGGCAATCAACGCCTTCAGCTTCGCTTCGACCACATCAGGCGAGCCGACCGCAGAGCACGACAGCGACTGGCCGACCATGGCCTTCTCCGCCGGCGACCACAGCGCATCCATGTCGTCCACCGGCGGCGGCAGCGGGCCGGGCGTGCCGCGGCGCAAATTGATGAACTGCTGCTGCAGCGAGGAGAACATCCGCTGCGCCTCCGCGTCGCTATCGGCCGCGAACAAATTGACGCCGATCATCGCGTAGGGCTTGTCGAGCTGCGCCGACGGCTCGAAGCGCGCGCGATATTCGCGCAGCGCCGGCATCATCATCTGCGGCGCGAAATGCGAGGCGAACGCGAACGGCAGTCCGAGCATCGCGGCAAGCTGCGCGCCAAAGGTGCTCGATCCCAAAATCCACAGCGGCACCTTGGTTCCCATGCCGGGTACAGCGCGAATCGCCTGGTTCGGCTGCACATCGCCAAGCAGCGCCTGCAGCTCCAGCACGTCATGCGGAAAATTCTCGGACGTGGTGGCAAGGTCGCGCCGCAGCGCCCGCGCGGTGAACTGGTCGGTGCCCGGCGCCCGCCCGAGCCCGAGATCGATCCGCCCGGGATAGAGCGATTCCAGCGTGCCGAACTGCTCGGCGATGACCAGCGGCGAATGGTTCGGCAGCATGACCCCGCCGGAGCCGACGCGGATCGTCTTCGTTCCGCCCGCGATGTGCCCGATCACCACCGACGTCGCCGCGCTCGCGATGCCCGTCATGTTGTGATGCTCGGCCAGCCAGAACCGCTTGAAGCCCCAGCCTTCCGCATGCCGGGCGAGATCGAGCGAATTGCGGAACGCCTGCGCGGCGTCGCCGCCTTGGCAGATCGGCGCGAGGTCGAGCACGGAGAAGGGGATCATGGGGAGGGTACCGGTGGCAAGGAGTCGTGCCACCACATGTAGTGTCCGTGCGCAGGAAGGGTAGAGCACTTGCGAAACCCATCATGCCATCGAACAAGGCCTCGATGGTGTCCGCATCGCTCGCTTCTCCAAGACGCAGTTCGAGCGGCTCGCACCCCGTTCACAACACTGTTATTGCGACCTCGGGCGCCCGTCGCCTCAACTGGGCGTTTCACGCCTGTTGTTGTATCATCGGCGCTGCCATTGCATGGCGGACTCGTGTCCCGGACGCGGTGCAGCGTGAAACGCTGCTACGCAGAGCCGGGACCCATCAGGCTAGGCCCCGGCTCTGCGGCGCATCACTGCGTGCTGCACCGCGTCCGGGGCACGAGAAATCATCGTACGGCGCGCGATCGCGCCGACCGCCCGGAGGAACTGACATGGCCATTGTCGTATTCAATCGCCGCAATCTCCTCGTCGCCGGCGGCGCCGTTCTGGCAACCGGCTTGCCCGGCCTGCTGTTGCCCGCTCGCGCGAACGGCCTCGCGCCGACCGAAACGATGTCCGGTGGTGCGAACAACTACCGCAAGGGTGCGGCGATCATGGATCGCATCGGCAAGGGTGGCTTCTGGATGAGCGGCACCGTGCGCCGCGCCGGCGACGGGGCTCCGCTCGCCGGGCAGCGTATCCAGATCTGGGCGCACACGACCGAAGGCCAGGAGCACGAGCCGCAGAGCCACGGCGCCACGCTCACCGACAAGGACGGCAAGTTCCGGCTCGAGATGCCGCAGATCATTCCGATCTTCGGCCAGCCGCATGGTCACCTCGCCTATGACAGCGGCGAATTCAAAACCGTCTTCCTGCGGCCGGTGATGCGGAGCGCCAAGGAAACCAGCCTCGATGCGCATTTCGTCCTGCAGCCGGCCTGATCGGGCCAGCGAATGACGGGGTGGAGATCGGCCCGGGCGATCCTGATCTGGGTTGCCCTCGCCCTGGCCATCGGCGTGCCGATCGCCGCTGCTGCGGGCAGCGAGCAACTCGCCTGGCGCGGCCCGGTCTACATCCTCGCCGGATTCGCCGGAATTATCGCGCTCGGTCTCGTGCTGGTTCAGCCGCTGCTGATCGGCGGATATCTGACGCCGCTGTCGGCCTATCGCGGACGGCGTGCCCATCACTGGATCGGCGGCGCGCTCGCCTTCGCGGTGGTGATCCACGTCGCCGGGCTCTGGATCACCAGTCCGCCTGATATGATCGACGCCCTGACCTACGCGTCGCCGACGCCATTCTCGCCCTTCGGCGTGACCGCGATGTGGGCGATCTTCGCCGTTGCGCTTCTAGCTCTTATGCGCCGGCGGTTAGAGCTGCGGCCGCGAACCTGGCGCTTGATTCATATGCCGCTGGCGATCGTCATCGTCGTGGGCAGCGTGGTCCATTGCCTGCTGATCGAGGGAACGATGGAGACGATCTCGAAGGCGGTGCTGTGTGTGTTGGTCCTTGCGGCAACTGCAAAGGTCATGATTAACCTGCAGGTGTGGCGAAAGCGAAGGACGCTGCGCGGGGAAAGTGTCGCGCGGCAGTAGGCTGGATCGTGTAGGATGGGTAGAGCGAAGCGAAACCCATCTCGCTCGGTCTGCAGCGGAAGCTTGATGGGTTTCGCAAGTGCTCTACCCATCCTACGAAACTGCGTCCGTGGCCGACAGCCCCGGATTACGCTAACGCTCCATCCAGGCTACGCCGCTCTGCTTGCCGCAGATAGCGGCGGGGCGTATCTTAGCGCAATGGTTGTCACGGCCCCCGATCTGGAAGCGTTCCTGCTCGCGACGCCGTTCTTCGGCGGTCTTCCGGAGCCAGGTCTCGACCTGCTGATGTCCATGCTGGTCGAGCGCCGCTTCGACGCGGGCGCAACCGTCGTGGCGGAGGGCGAGCCGGGCCGCTCGCTGTTCATCGTCAAATCCGGCCGGCTCGCGGTGAGCAAACGGACGAAGGCGGGCAGCGTCATCCCGATTTCCGTGCTGGAGCGCGGCGACTTCTTCGGCGAGATGACGCTGATCGAAATGCAAAACCGCTCAGCAACGGTTGTCGCGGAAAGCCCGACAGTGCTGTACGAGCTGACCGCCCAAAATCTCTACGCCTGCTACAAGGCCGACATCCACGCCTATGTGATCGTGCTGCAGAACATCAACCGCGAGCTGTGCCGGCGGCTGCGTCGGGCGGATGATCGGTTTGCCCGACGTGCGGCGGGTAACGAAATTGATAGTGCGTAGGATGGGTAGAGCCCTTGCGAAACCCATCATGCTTCGTCACCACTCCGAAAGGATTTGATGGGTTTCGCTTCCGTCTTCGCTCCTTGGCTACGGCGGACAAGTCGCTTGACCCATTCTACGGACTTAGGCCGCCCGTTGGCCCGAGTCGTTGAGCCCGGCCCGTAGAAGCGGCTGTGGCGTGCCGTACATGAGCGTTCGCCATAACCATTCGACGGGACCATATCGGTGCCGACCCAACCACCATCCGCTGAAGATGACCTGGGCGACGTAGACCACGAGCCCGATCGCGAGCGCTTCGGCGGCGCCGAGATGACCGAAGAGCCCAAGGCCGTAGCCATAGAAGATCCACCCGAAGATTACGGATTGGGCGAGATAGTTCGTGAACGCCATGCGGCCCAGCGGCGCGGCCCAGCCCAGCAACGCGTTCCCCCTGGCCGAGCTGGCGATAGCGATGATGATGGCACCGTAGCCGAGCGCAAGCAGGATCGTGCCTGCGGGAGTGGCCAGTACGCCGAAACTCGTGCCGGCCATCGCGTTCCCTGCTCTCAACAGGATCATGGCTGCACCGAGACCAACGCAGCCGGCCCCCGCCGTGAACAGGAGGACGTGATTCGGCTTTTGCAGGACGCCGCTGCGCCACACAAATGCACCCAATAGAAACAGGCCCAGGGTGCGAGGGAAGACATAGATGTGCAGCGGGAGGATCAAAGCGATTTCGCGAAGCCGGAACGCCAGCACCTCACCGAAGTTTCCAGTTGCATAGACGCGGTTCGCCTCTTCCACATTGCTTTGGATCGACGCGAGGCTGGGGAACAGCCCAGGCGGCGACCATACCTGCATCGTCAGGTAAAGCCCGAGAAACGCGGCCGCGCCGGCCAGCAAGAGCCAACGGGGACCAAACAGGAACGGCAGAACGACGAGACCTGCTATCGCATATGCGGTGAGAATGTCGCCATTCCAGATCAGGCACAGGTGAATCAATCCGAATATCAGCAATACGAGGAGACGGCGAAACAACAGAAGCGCGCGACGCGAGTTCGCCGCAAGATGCTCAAACTGGATTGCGAGTCCCACGCCGAACAGGAGCGAGAACAGCGCAAAAGCCTTCATGTCCACGGCCAGCATCAAGACCGTCTCGACAGCTCGATCCAGGGACGATGCAGGCAGTGCAGCCGGCAGGAAATGCTGGAAGATCGAGACGCGGAATTCGGTAACCAGGTTGATCGCCAGAACGCCAAGCAGGGCCACGCCACGAAGTGCATCGATGCTTTCGATGCGGTCGGAAGGGCTTATGGGGCCGGGGAGGCTTTCGTGGATCGGAGCGTAGACCATTGTGCCACGACTATAGATTGTGGCGCGGGTTTGGGCACCCTCATTTCGCCTATGGCCCCCTGCACCGGTGCTCTACGCGCAGAACTCTTCGCGCGTGGGATGGATAGCGCACCTGCGAAACCCATCATGCTTCGTCACCACCCGAAAGGATTTGATGGGTTTCGCTTCCGCCTTCGCTCCTTGAGCTACGGCGGACAAGTCGACACCGATCCTGCGAGCCGGTGCCTTGATACGGCTACAGCAACGCCATCGCGTGCAGCGAGTTTCTATGAAAGCCGAAGGCAACGATGCCGGAGAGCAGCAACGCAATCCCAGTCACGATCAGGCAACACGCAATCACTATCGGAGCCCCTGGTTTTCATCATCCACGGCAAAGACGATAATAGATAAAATTTTACCGACAATCGAAAGGAAGGATTAACCTTACCTGCGCGGCCAAACCGGCCGGAGCTCGGTATCAGCGCGTAGGATGGGCGGCGCGCAGCGAAACCCATCGTGCCTTAGCCCGAACAAACGGCTGCGCGGACGGATGAGCGGTTCGCGGCACTGCAGATGAATGGCCGAAAATGGATGGTGCGCAGGGGACAGAGCCGCTGCGAAACCATCATGTTTCGCCACGGAGATCGGCCTCGACGGATCTTGGCAGTCACGACTTGTCGTGCGCGTACTTCTCCAAGACCAGCCGATTATACTCGTCCCTGACGGCCCTGCGGGAAATATGTCCCTTCCGGTCTTTGGCGATTTTCAGAAGATCAGGGTCGGTCGGTGCCTTCGATTTCCGCCGAAATCTCGCAAAGAGAGGGGTCGTCGGCTCCGACATCCTTACAAACAGGCGGTCGAACCATCCCATTGTGTCCTCCCGGACAGGCCGCGAGCTAAAAGACTATCACCATGAAACGAGGGGGCAACGTACAGTGCGACGGCATCTTTTCAAAAAAGCGCGCCAGCACACAGTTTGCAGCGGCCGCACGCTTGAGCGACACATGCCAAGCGTCTGGCGCCTCGGCCGTCCGCGAAAGCGTGACCTGCATCGGGTCAAAACCCGATACTAACCGCAACGCTTCTGACCCGTCGGGCAAAACACCCAAAATCCGTCAATCCCTCCCCGCAAAAATATTCCACTTTACCGAAATTCGGAATTGCGGCATATTCCCGCCATCCCGGCCCGATGGAGAGGGGCGATCGTACGTCGCAACGAACGTGGGCCGGGGTGCGGTGGACGCGGCTGCGTCGGGCACGGGAAGGCGGGACCAGGGCGGGTTAACCCCGTGAGGTCCTTCTCCGTGTGACGAACGGCGCTGTCGCGTACGGCTAAACCATGTGGTCCTGGCTGTCGTTGCTACAGCCAAGCTTTCGCGAAGATGCATCGGCCGACCGGACGTGGTGCATCGCCTTTCGCGAGGTGACGGAGGCCAGAAGGAACTCGGCTCCGGGGAGAGCAGGCATAAGCCGTCAACCCATCGCGCAGGGAAGGCCGGGTGTTTTCCGGCCCACCTGTTTTCCGCCTGCGCATTTGCGTGTGCAAATTCTTCGCGCAGCGGGTCATGGGTGCCAGCCGGCACCCGGTCTTCCCTGCGCCCTCTTCAAGGAAGAGGGTCAAGGAAAGCAGCAAAACTCGCACGCTTCGCGCCGCGAGAGCGTTGCTTGATGTGTGAACGCTGGAATGAACCGACGATCCGCCTCGCAGGTCGCGTGTCTCAGCGACGCTGGGAGCAATCGCAAATGAAACCGACTTCCCTTGCGGCCATCCTTCGAGACGCCCGCCGTTGGCGGGCCCTCAGGATGAGGACAGAATGCGTGGCTGCAGGCTCCACGAGCTTCGATGCTGCTTAGCCTCATCCTGAGGAGGCGCGTAAGCGCCGTCTCGAAGGACGAGGCGCGCGCTCAGGTCGCGCAAAATCCCATCTGCAACGGCTGCTCAGCGGCGGGCGGCGATCGCCGTCAGCTCCAGCTTGACGCCCGGGCCGAGATCCGCGACGCCAACGGCCGCACGCGCCGGCAGATGGGCCGCGGTGAAATAGCGCTTCCACACCTGATTGAACGCCGCCTTGTCGGCGAGATCAGCCACAAAGATCGTCACCTGCAGAACGCAGGAGAGATCGGAGCCGGCCCCATCGAGCAGGGTCTTCAACTGGCGCAGCACATCGTCGGCCTGGCCCGTCATATCGAGCCCCGCATCTTCAGGGACGATGCCGCCGAGATAAAGCACGCCATTATGCTCGACGATCTCGTGGAGCAGTCCTTCATAGGGCAGGGAACGTGTGATCACGATCGCATCCATGGGTGTTGCGGGCTCGCTGCCAAATGGAGCTCTCGCTTCAATGGGGAAAAATGGTGCTGCCAGACAGGATTGAACTGTCGACCTCTCCATTACCAATGGAGTGCTCTACCACTGAGCTACGGCAGCATGTGCTGGTGAAGAATCGGGCGCCCGAGGGGCGCTACCAAGCGGGCCGATATCTGCCACAAGCCCCCCTCCTGTGCAAGCTTGCTAGGCCCGTCAAACCGAGAAAATCGAGCCGATATCGAGGGCAAAATGCCCGTTTTGGCGCGAAACCACCGACTTTCCGGCGATTCGGGCTCCAATATCCCCCGCCAACTGGCCAGTTGCCCCGGGCCTCGGATTCGATCCATTTCGCGTTTCGCACGAATGGATCGCGCTCGCCTCTTGAGCTGTCGCCATTCGGTGGCATCCTGCCGCCGACCGTTGTGATGGACCCGTGATGGCTGACGAAACCGACAAGAGCACGAACCAGGCGAGGACGTCCCGAGACGACCGCCTGAAATCGGCGCTGCGCGAAAACCTGAAGCGGCGGAAGCTGCAGGCGCGCGAACGCGCCGCAAGCACTGACCCCTCGCAGAACGACGATAGTTCCCTAAATGAGGGGGCCGCTGGGAAAGCCGGCACTTAAGAAATTTGAATGAGCGAGCATGACGATGGGGCAGAACGGACAGCAACCAACCGGTGACGAGGCGCTGATGTCGCGCTTCACCCGCCCCGAGCAGACTTTTCCGGCGCTGACGCCGGCCGAGATCGAGCGCATCAGGCATTTCGGCGAAGTCCGCAGCTACGCGGACGGCGAGTTCCTGTTCGAGACCGGCAAGCCCGGGCCCGGCATGTTCGTAGTGCTGAAGGGCCATGTCGCCATTACCCAGCGCGATGGCCTCGGCCATGTCACCCCTGTCATCGACCAGGGGCCGGGGCAATTTCTGGCCGAGCTCAGCCAGCTCTCCGGACAGCCGGCGCTGGTCGACGGCCGCGCCGAGGGCGATGTCGAGACGCTGCTGTTGCCGCCGGACCGGCTGCGCGCGCTGCTGGTCGCCGAGGCTGATCTCGGCGAGCGCATCATGCGCGCGCTGATCCTGCGCCGGGTCAATCTGATCCAGGGCGGCATTGGCGGCCCGGTGCTGATCGGACCGTCGAACTCCGCCGGCGTGGTGCGGTTGCAGGGTTTTCTCACTCGCAACGGTCAGCCGCATCATCTGCTCGATCCCGATCGTGATCCCGACGCGGGCGAATTGATCGCGCGTTATTCGCCGAAGCCCGAAGACTGGCCGCTGGTCGTCGCCGCAAGCGGCGCGGTGCTGCGCAACCCCAGCGAGACCGAGCTTGCCCGCGCCATCGGCATGATCGGCGGCGCCAAGGACGGCCGCATCTACGACGTTGCGGTCGTCGGCTGCGGACCGGCCGGGCTCGCCACCGCCGTGTATGCGGCGTCCGAAGGGTTGTCCGTCGCGGTGCTCGACATCCGCGCCTTCGGCGGCCAGGCCGGCGCCAGCGCGCGCATCGAAAATTATCTGGGCTTTCCGACCGGCATCTCGGGCCAGGCGCTGACTGCGCGCGCCTTCACCCAGGCGCAGAAGTTCGGCGCCGACATCATGATTCCGGTGACGGTGAAGTCGCTCGATTGCACGCGCAAGGACGGCGCATTCGCGGTGGCGCTCGACGGCTGCGATCCCTTGCGCTCGCGCGCGGTCGTGGTTGCGAGCGGCGCGCGCTATCGCCGGCCGGAGATCGCGAACCTCGACACGTTCGAGGGGCGCGGCGTCTGGTACTGGGCCTCGCCGGTCGAGGCGAAGCTGTGCGCTGGCGAGGAGGTGGCGCTGGTCGGTGCCGGCAATTCGGCCGGCCAGGCCGCCGTGTTCCTGTCGGGGCACGCCAAGAAAGTCTTGATGATCATCCGCGGCGGCGGCTTAGGGGCCAGCATGTCGCGCTATCTCATCGAGCGCATCGAAGCGACGCCGAACATCGAATTGATGTTCAACACCGAGATCACAGCGCTCGAGGGCGACGAGGCCGCGCTGCTGCGGCGCATCCGCTGGAAGAGCCGGCTGTCCGATGACGAGGATTTTTCCGACATCCGCAATCTCTTTCTGTTCGTCGGCGCCGATCCCGCCACCGCCTGGCTTGACGGCTGCGGCGTGACGCTCGATCGCGGCGGCTTCGTCGTGACAGGCGCGCAGTCCGAGCAGAACCAGGGCAGGCTGGTGGCGCCGCTGGAGACCTCCGTGCCGGGCGTCTATGCCGTCGGCGACGTCCGCTCCGGCTCGGTCAAGCGCGTCGGTGGCGCCATCGGCGAGGGCGCGCAGGTGGTGGCCTCCCTGCACGGCTTTCTCGGCGACGCCGCAAAACCGGCGCTTTAGTCAAGGACAAGACAAGCGAATGGCAAGTCGAATGAGGCTTGCCATCGTGCCGCGTCCTGCGGACTATCGCGGCACCCGCGAGGCGTATCGCCCGCGGAACGAACAAGAGATCAATCGGGAGGACTAAATGGCTGAAGTCGTCGTGCTCTACAAGACACCCAAGGATGCTGCCGCCTTCGACAAGTACTACGCCGAGACGCACATTCCGCTCGCCAAGAAACTTCCCGGCCTGAAGAAATACGCCGTCAGCAAGGGCCCGGTCGCATCTCCCGCTGGTCCTTCCGGAATCCATCTCGTCGCCATTCTCACCTTCGACAGCGTGGCCGACATCCAGGCGGCCTTCGGCAGTCCGGAAGGCAAGGCCACCGGCGCCGACGTGCCGAAATTCGCCAGTGGCGGCGCCGACCTCTTGATCTTCGACACCAAGGAAGTGTGAGGCTCGATTCGACTTTCGTCGAAATCTGCCGTCGTTTGTGACAGCGGTGCAAAAAATTCAGCCATGCGTTTGTCGATTCGCACGATGACGCATGGCTTCGCACATGCATGTGACGACAACGCACGTGGCAATCCCATGAGGGTCGTAATACTACTCTCCTGACTTCAACGCTGGAAGAGTAGGAGAGATGTCATGGTCCTCGGCTTGAGCTTGCCCGCCCTCACGTTGGTCCATGTCGTCATCAGCCTGATCGCCATCGCCGCCGGCCTTGTCGTGATGTTCGGCCTGCTCGGGTCGAAGTCGATGCCGGGCCTCACCGCAATCTTCTTAGCTTTCACGATCCTGACCAGCGCCACCGGCTTCCTGTTTCCGTTCGAGAAGCTGCTGCCCTCGCACATCATCGGCATCATCTCGCTGGTGCTGCTCGCCATCGCCTGCTTCGCGCTGTACGGCATGAAGCTCACCGGGGCCTGGCGCCCGGTCTACGTCGTGACCGCGATGATCTCGCTGTATTTCAACGTCTTCGTGCTGGTCATCCAGTCGTTCCTCAAGGTGCCGGCCCTTGCCGCGCTCGCGCCGGCCGTGGCGCCGGCGCCGCCGTCGGGTCCCGTGTTCGCGGCGGTGCAGGGCATCGTGCTGGTGTTCTTCGTCGTGCTCACCATCGGCGCCTGGCGCCGCTACAAGCCGATGGCGTTGGCCTGATCACCGACATCCGGTCGTCATTCCGGGGCATCGCGCAGCGATGAACCCAGGTGCGCAATCGCGCACCTGAGAATCTCGCGCAACAATCTCCAGATTCCGGGTTCGCGCTCACGCGCCCCGGAATGACGTCTCTCACTGAAGGAGCAATCCATGCCCACCATCACCACCAAAGACGGCGTCGAGATCTTCTACAAGGATTGGGGCAGTGGCCAGCCGATCGTGTTCAGCCATGGTTGGCCGTTGTCGGCCGATGACTGGGACGCGCAGATGATTTTCTTCGCCAACAACGGCTATCGCGTCATCGCTCATGACCGCCGCGGCCATGGCCGCTCGTCGCAGGTTTCCGACGGCCACGACATGGATCATTATGCCGACGACCTCGCGGCCGTCACCGCGCATCTCGACCTCAAGAACGCCATCCATGTCGGCCATTCCACCGGCGGCGGCGAAGTCGTGCACTACATCGCGCGCCACGGCGAGAGCCGGGTGGCGAAGGCTGCGATCCTGTCCGCGGTGCCGCCGCTGATGCTGCAGACCGCGGCCAATCCCGGCGGCCTGCCGAAGAGCGTGTTCGACGATCTGCAGAAGCAGCTCGCCGCCAGCCGCACGCAATTCTATCGCGACCTCCCTGCCGGCCCATTCTACGGCTACAACCGTCCCGGCGCAAAGCCGTCGGAAGCGGTGATCCAGAACTGGTGGCGCCAGGGCATGATGGGTGGCGCCAAGGCGCACTACGACGGCATCGTCGCGTTCTCGCAGACCGACTTCACCGAGGATCTGAAGAAGATCAACGTGCCCGTGCTGGTGATGCACGGCGACGATGACCAGATCGTGCCTTACGCCGATTCCGCGCCGCTGTCGGCCAAGCTGCTGAAGAAGGGCACGCTGAAGACCTACAAGGGTTTCCCGCACGGCATGCCGACCACGCACGCCGAAACCATCAACGCAGACCTGCTGGCGTTCTTCAGGGAGTGAGCAGGATGACTCTTATCCCCTCTCCTCGCGGAGACGGGTGAGGGATCTCTCTCCGCGAGTCCGGAATCGTAGGGTGGGCAAAGGCGCACTTGCGCCGTGCCCACCACCTGCCATTGATTACGAAGAAGACGTGGGCACGCTTCCGCCTTCGCTCTGCGAGCTACGGCGGACGAGTCGCGTTGCCCACCCTACGATACTAGTCTGGAGGGTTAAGGCACCACTCACTTCAAGATCGCCCTGATCGCATCGAAGGTGCGCTTGACGAAAGCTTCCGGCTTCTCCCGCGCGCCTTCGCCGATCCAGCTCTCGCCGCCGACGCGCATCGCGCCGGTGGCGATCATGGCGACGAGCCGGGCCTGCAGCCGGTCGGATTTGGTTCGTGCGCGTTGGGCAAGGCCCTCGGCCAGCGCGCGCTCGAGCTTCTCGTATTTGAGCTGATCGCGCGCCTGCAGCGCGGGATTGTCGCGCTTGAGCCGCGACATGGCCGCGGCTTCCGCCGGATCGAGCCGCTTGACCGCCGCCGCGATCGCATTCTCCGCCGCCGTCAGCATGGATTCGTCCGCGGGCCGCACGACGACCTCGGCGACCAGCGCGCTGGCGGCATTCTCCTGCCAGGCCGCCACCACGTCCTCTTTCGACGCGAAATAGTGGAAGAAGCTCCGGCGCGACATCTCAGCCGCCGCCGCGATATCGTCGATGGTCGTGGCCTCGAAGCCGCGCTCCAGGAACAGCGTCATCGCCGCCCGGGTCAGCCGCTCGCGGGTCTGTTGCCGCTTGCGCTGGCGCAGACCGGGCACGGCCGGGGATTTTCCGCCCCCGGACAATGATTTGACGCGTTTCCGGACCACCTTCGAAGCCTTCAAATTAGTTCACCTCTTGCAAAATTGCACTAAGTGCACATTTAGACCGGTCGCGGGCCTCGTTCCAGCCCCGAACGGAGACATGGCATGACCGACTGGACCACGGCAGACATCCCCTCTCTCAGCGGCAAGACGACCGTCGTCACGGGGGCGACGGGTGGCCTCGGTTACGAGACGGCGATGGCGCTGGCTGGCGCCGGTGCCATTGTCATACTCACCGGCCGCAATGACGCAAAGGGCCTGCGGGCGATCGAAGGCATCTGCGAGCGGTTTCCCAATGCGCTGATCGCCTACGAGCCTCTCGATCTCGCCAGCCTTGCCTCCGTCGCCGACTTTGCCAGGCGCTTTGCCGCCGGCAACGAGCAGCTCGACCTCCTCGTCAACAATGCCGGCGTGATGGCGCTGCCGAAGCGGCAGCAGACCGAGGATGGTTTCGAGATGCAGCTCGGCACCAATTATCTCGGTCATTACGCACTGACGGCCCACCTGTTGCCGCAGCTTCGCCGCGCGAAGGCGCCTCGTGTTGTCAATCTCGCGAGCCTTGCGCACCGCTCCGGCACGATCAATTTCGACGATCTGCAAGCCAAGCATTCCTATCGTTCGTGGCGCGCCTATTGCCAGTCGAAATTGGCGATGCTGATGTTTTCGCTCGAATTGCAGCGTCGCAGCGACGCGGCCGGCTGGGGTGTGAGCAGCATTGCCGCGCATCCCGGCTTTGCGCGCACCGACCTCGTGGCGAACGGGCCGGGCGCCAACACGTTCCAGTGGCGGATCGGCCGGCTGCTCCAGCCGCTGTTCAGCCAGTCCGCCGCCGAGGGCGCACTGCCAACGCTGCTCGCCGCGACTTCGCCCGCGGCAGAGCCTGGCAGCTATTACGGCCCGAACGGATTCTACGAAATGAAGGGGGCGCCCGCGGCGGCGAAGATCATGCCACACGCGAAGGATTTCGCCACCGCTGCCATGCTGTGGGATGTCTCGGCGACGCTGACCGGTGTATCCTTCGACGAGATCGCGGCCGCGGCGTGAGCCGCGAGCCCGCCAGGAACATCTCGATGCAAGTCATCATCTTCGGCGCGACCGGCATGGTCGGGCAGGGCGTTCTGCGCGAATGCTTGGTCGACACCGGCATCGCCCGTGTGCTCGTGGTCGGCCGCAGCCCGACCGGGGTGCGCAACGCCAAGCTCACCGAGATCATCCACGACAATTTTCTGGACTATTCAACGATCGAGGCCCAGCTCACCGGCTTCGATGCCTGCTTCTTCTGCCTCGGCGTGTCCTCGATCGGCGTGAGCGAAGATCGCTACCGCCATCTCACCTATGACCTCACGCTTGCGGCTGCGACGACGCTGGCTCGCCTCAATCCGCAGATGGTCTTCACCTACGTCACCGGCGCCGGTACCGATTCCAGCGAGCAGGGTTCGCGGATGTGGGCGCGGATCAAGGGCAAGACCGAGAACGATCTCTTGAAGCTGCCGTTCCGGGCCGCCTACATGTTCCGGCCCGGCGCGATTCAGCCGCTGCACGGCGCCCGTTCCAAGACCGCCTGGGTGCAGGCGGTCTATGCCGCAACCGGGCCGCTCTGGTCGGTGCTGCGCAGGCTCTCGCCCCGGCTCGTCACCTCGACCGAGCAGATCGGCCGCGCCATGAATCCGCGTCGCCCGGGAGGGGTATCCGCGGAACGTGCTGGAGATGGAGGATATCAATAGCCTCTAGCCTGCCGGCCCGTTAGTTTGAGCGGAAATTTCGGGGCCTGTGTGCGTTGAGCCCTGTCCATTCCCAAGGAGACGCGTCGGCGATGTCGCCCCAGCTCAAACTGATCGCACTCGACGCCGACGATCTCGCCGTGATCTCGACCCATGTCCAGGACGCCCGTGTCCAGGCCTCCGACATCATCTGGCGGCAGAGCGAGAAGCGGCTTGTGGTCGGGATGAGCCGGCTGGACTGGGAGCAGACGCTGGAGGGCGAGGCCGAGCCGCGCCGGCTGGTCGCCGCGCTCCGCTTCGACCGCGTGCTCGCCTGCAAGTCGCGCAACATCGAGCTCGCGGCTCCCGACAAGGTCCTGGACCTCGTCGGTATCGAGTTTCATCCCCGGGACGGGCGCGACGAGGAGCCCGGCGGCAGCGCCCTGCTCTTGTTCGCCGAGGGCGGCGCCATCCGGCTCGACGTCGAATGCCTGGAATGTGAGCTGACCGACCTCGGGGCCGACGCACTGGGAACGGGATTGGAGATCGAAGGGGAGGGATGAGGTGACCTGTATACCAGCCGCACCGGCTCAGGCCTGCGCCAGAACGGCGGCTTGCGAGGGTTGACGCCGCTTCCCCGCCGCGCCATTGAGCAGGGGACCTGGTGCGCCAATCCGCCCCAAACACCAGCCAGAAGCCAAGCCAGACATGCCCGTTCGCCTCGACCGCAGCAGCGCCGATTTTGACCAGCGATTCGCGGCCTTCCTCGCCGCCAAACGCGAGGTCTCGGCCGACGTCGAAGCCGCCGCGCGCGCGATCGTCGACGACGTGGCCAAGCGGGGCGATGCCGCGCTGCTCGAGGCCACCGCAAAGTTCGACCGCTTGACGCTGGATGCATCCGGCCTTCGCGTCACCGCGGCCGAAATCGAGGCCGCGAACAAGGCGTGCGATGCCGCGACACTGGATGCGCTCAAGCTCGCGCGGGACCGCATCGAGATCTATCACCGCCGGCAGCTGCCGCAGGACGAGCGCTTCACGGACCCGCTCGGCGTCGAGCTCGGCTGGCGCTACACCGCGATCGAATCCGCCGGCCTCTACGTGCCCGGAGGCACTGCGGCCTATCCGTCCTCGGTGCTGATGAACGCGGTGCCCGCGAAGGTCGCCGGCGTCTCGCGCCTGGTGATGGTGGTGCCGTCGCCCGACGGCAAGCTCAATCCGCTGGTGCTGGCGGCGGCTTCGCTCGGCGGCGTCACCGAGATTTACCGCGTCGGCGGCGCGCAGGCCGTGGCGGCGCTGGCGCACGGCACCGCGACGATCGCGCCGGTCGCAAAGATCGTCGGCCCAGGCAATGCCTATGTCGCCGCCGCCAAGCGGCTGGTGTTCGGCAAGGTCGGCATCGACATGATCGCCGGCCCCTCCGAGGTGCTGGTGATCGCCGACGACACCGGCAATGCCGACTGGATCGCCGCGGATCTCCTCGCGCAGGCCGAGCATGATGCCAGCGCGCAGTCGATCCTGATCACCGATTCCGCACGCCTTGCCGCCGACGTCGAAAAGGCGGTCGAGGCGCAGTTGAAGACGCTGCCGCGTGCCGCGATTGCCAGCGCGTCCTGGGCCGATTTCGGCGCCATCATCATGGTGAAGAACTTAAGCGATAGCATTCCTCTCGCGGATGCGATTGCCGCCGAGCATCTCGAGATCATGACCGCGGATCCCGATGCGCTGGCTGCGAAGATCCGCAATGCCGGCGCGGTGTTCCTCGGGCCCCATACGCCGGAGGCGATCGGCGACTATGTCGGCGGCTCCAATCATGTGCTGCCGACGGCGCGCTCGGCGCGATTCTCCTCAGGGCTGTCGGTGCACGACTTCATGAAGCGCACCTCGATCCTGAAATGCGGCCCGGATCAGCTGCGTGCACTCGGACCGGCCGCGATGACGCTCGGACAAGCGGAGGGGCTGGACGCCCATTCGCGTTCGATTGGATTGCGCCTCAATCTGTCATGACAGTGCTGCCCGAACAGGACGACTCGACCAATCGCATCGTCGGCGTCACGCTCGACGAAGAATCGATCGGCCGTTCCGGGCCTGATATCGAGCATGAGCGCGCGATCGCGATCTACGATCTGATCGAGCAGAACCTGTTCGCGCCCGATGGCGCCGACGGGAAGGGCCCGTTCACGCTGCATATCGGCATCACCGGCAGCCGCCTGATGTTCGACATCCGCCGCGAGGACGGCACGCCCGTCGTCGCGCATCTGCTGTCGCTGACGCCGTTCCGTCGGATCGTGAAGGACTATTTCATGATCTGCGACAGCTACTACCAGGCGATCCGCACCGCGACCCCCGACAAGATCGAGGCCATCGACATGGGCCGTCGCGGCATCCATGACGAGGGATCGCGCACGCTGCAGGAGCGGCTGAAGGGCAAGGTGCGGGTCGATTTCGAGACCTCGCGCCGGCTGTTCACGCTCATTACTGTCCTGCACTGGAAGGGCTAAGCGCGATGGCGGGTCCGCCACGCGCACGCGATCCGCAATCGGTGCTGTTCGCCTGCGCGATGAACAGCGTGCGCTCGCCGATGGCCGAGAGCCTGTTGCAGCACATGTTTCCGCAAGGCCTCTACGTGAAATCGGCCGGCGCGAGGCGCGGCGAGCTCGATCCGTTCGCGGTGTCCGTGATGGCCGAACTCGGCCAGGACATCTCCGCCCACAAGCCGCAGACCTTCGAGGAGCTGGAGGATTGGGAGGGGCTGAATTTCGACCTCATCATCACGCTCTCGCCCGAGGCGCACCACAAGGCACTGGAGCTGACGCGGACGCTGGCGGCCGACGTCGAATATTGGCCGACGCAGGATCCAACCACCATCGAGGGCAGCCGCGACCAGAAGCTGGCAGCCTATCGCGACGTCTGCGACCAGCTGTTGATGCGCATCCGCCGGCGTTTTGCGAAGGTGGGCGCGGCGTCAGGTTGATCTCGTGCCGCGGACGCCTCTTACCCTCGCCCCTCGTGGGGAGAGAGGCGGAGAAGGCGTAACACCGGCGTCACAGACTGAGGGCACACGCATCTCGGCATCCCCTCGAATCACCAAAGCTCGGGTTCCCGGGTTGTGAAATCAGCCCCCTTCCGATAGGTTCCGCGCGCAATTCACCCCCTGCTCATCCCCCAAATCACCTGATGCTTGGCCGCCCCAAATTCGTACTTGCCTCCGGTTCGCCGCGGCGCCTGTCGCTGCTCAACCAGGCCGGCATCGAGCCGGACGCGCTCCGGCCGGCCGACGTCGACGAGACGCCGAAGCGGGGCGAGCTGCCGCGCGCCTGCGCCAATCGGCTCGCAAGGGCCAAGGCGGACGCAGCGCTCAAATCGGTGCAGCTGGATGACGAGCTGCGCGGCGCCTTCATCCTCTCCGCCGACACCGTGGTCGCTGTCGGCCGCCGCATCCTGCCCAAGGCGAATCTCGTGGACGAGGCGGCGCAGTGCCTGCGCCTGCTGTCGGGCCGCAACCACCGCGTCTACACCGCGATCACCCTGGTGACGCCGCGCGAGGCGTTCCGCCAGCGGCTGGTCGAAACCCGCGTCCGCTTCAAGCGCCTCTCGGAAGACGACATCCAGGCCTATATCGGCTCCGGCGAATGGCGCGGCAAAGCCGGCGGCTACGCCGTGCAGGGCATCGCCGGCTCCTTCGTGGTGAAGATGGTGGGGTCCTACACTAACGTCGTCGGCCTGCCGCTCTACGAGACCACCACGCTGCTCGGCGGCGAGGGCTTTCCGATCCGCTTCGGCTGGCTCAACGCCACCGCGGTGTGAGCCGACAAGCCGCGGCTCAACAAAATCGCGAAAACAACCCCATGCACAGTAGAATGGCCTGACGGGGTGCACGCGCCGCCGGTACGAGGAACCCGTTTGCCGACAGGCTCTTGAACCCCTTCACCCCGTGCAAGCCGCCGACATCATGGACAACCACGTTAAAAAGCCCGCCAGCCCGCTAAAAACCTGCCCGATCTGCGGCAAGCCGCAGTCCGAGGCCACCCGTCCGTTCTGTTCCTCGCGCTGCCGCGACGTCGACCTGAACCGCTGGCTGAAAGGCTCCTACGTCATCCCCGGCCGCGACGATGACGTGGATGACGTAGAATAAGACGTGATATCAATAATTTAGCAGATCGTTCGCCCTGCCGCGCGCCAGCCGCGGCAGCTTGTGCACAGCCGGGCCGCGCCCGGCGAAGCCACTTGGCGAAGCCGGGTGGACAGGCCGCTTCCGGCCCACTATAAACCGCCCGCTCGATGGGCTTTGGCCCCTCTCTTGGAGCACGCCCAGGTAGCTCAGTTGGTAGAGCATGCGACTGAAAATCGCAGTGTCGGTGGTTCGATTCCGCCCCTGGGCACCAAATCTGCGATTTTCTACGCCAAATTACGACTTTGCGCGATTTTGTGCGCTTGACGGTACGCCTGCGGGCTCCGTGAGAGAGGCTTGCGTGGCGGAGCTGTCCTCCCAATGGCCAGAGCGAATTGGAAGAGTGCTCGGCGCTCCGCAAACGCGACTAATCTATTTCCCGGTCAGACCCGGTTGGGATGATCCCGCGCATGGCCCTGACGAGCTGGTGCCGCTCTGAGCTCGTGGCTGCGCCGATACCATTGGAGGAACGCCTGTCGTGATTGGCGACGATGATCGACAGGAGCTCGCGGCGGGGGCGTCGGTCCGAAATTCACCCATCCTCTGACCCTCGCGGATCACCTCGTTGAGGCCGTCTTAGAATTTTCGACAGGCGAATTATCGGCCACTTCAGCAAGCAGTACGGCAGAAGGCTAGCGGCCGGAGCCGCTGGCGTGAATTTAATTGCGGCGACGGGATGCGAGACAGCAGCTTAACGAAATCTCAGCCTGCTTGGAACCTCTGCCTGTGCTGCGTGTTGCGTGCAAAAGTCTGGCTTCAACATTCGGCAACGGCGAAGGTCCTCCGCGCAGCGGGACCAGCGGATCATTCAATCCTGCTATCGGAACTGAGGCTAAGGCCCAAACGAGCGCCTTTTTTCTTTGAACTATGAGCACGAGAAACGGGGTCAACCGACCAGGACCCGCAAAGGTAGCTTGGCGGTGCATTTTGCGCCTGCCTGTGCTGTCCTCGTTCCGAAAAGACCCGCACCATTCAAAGGAGCGCACCCATGGCTAAGCTGTGTGATATCTGCGGTGTCCGTCCGGCAAGTGTGCGCGCCCGGGTAACGACCGGCGACGGGCAAAGCCAGACACTCGACCTGTGCGAGATCGACTATCGCCGCTTGGCGCGGCAGCAGCGTCCGAGCTCTCGCTTGGAGTCGTTGTTCGGGGGACGCGGGAGCCTGCTCGACGACTTCTTCGGCGATGACTTCTTTGGCGGGACCCCGTTCGGCGATCGAGCGGGGCCGACCGGCCAGTCCATCCCGATCGGATCGAGCCGCGGGCGTCGGACCGGCGATGCAGAGGAGCGCCTGAGCGAACACGCCAAGGAGCTGTTGCAGGTGGCGGCGCGCCGCGCCGTCGACTTCGGACGGCGGGAGGTTGACACTGAACATCTGCTTTTGGCACTCAGCGAGAGCGACGTCGTCCGCACGGTGCTCGGCCAATTCAATATCTCCGTCGACGAACTGCGCCGACAGGTCGAACAGGACGCGCCGCGCGGCGACACCAAGCCAGACGAAAGCGCCGAAATCGGTGTCACGCCGCGCCTGAAGAGCGTTCTCGGTCACGCTTTCAACGCCTCCCACGATCTCGGCCATTCCTATGTCGGCCCCGAGCACTTCCTGATCGGCCTCGCCGAGGAGGAGGAAGGCATTGCCGGCGAAGTGCTGCGCCGCTACGGGCTCACGCCGCAGGCGATCAGGCAGCAAATCGTCAAGGTAGTCGGGCGTGGAGCCGAGACAGGTCAGGTCGAAACGCCCACCAATACGCCGACCCTCGACAAATACTCCCGCGATCTGACGAAGCTCGCGCGCGAAGGAAAGCTCGACCCCGTGATTGGGCGCGCCCACGAGATCGAGACCACAATCGAGGTGCTCGCGCGGCGCAAGAAGAACAACCCCGTGCTGATCGGCGAGCCCGGCGTCGGGAAAACGGCAATCGTCGAGGGGCTGGCACAGCGCATCGTTGCGGGAGAAGTGCCGGAGACGCTGCGAGACAAGCGTCTTGTGGAACTGAGCATCAATTCCCTGGTGGCGGGCTCGAAATACCGCGGCGAATTCGAGGAACGCGTTCAGCAGGTGCTCAAGGAGGTGACGGAGCGCCAGGACCAGCAGATCCTGTTCATCGACGAGATTCACACCATAGTCGGGGCCGGCCAGGGTGGCGGCGAAGGCGGGCTCGATGTCGCCAATGTGTTCAAGCCGGCGCTTGCGCGGGGCGAGCTCAATCTCATTGGCGCCACCACGTTGAACGAATATCAGAAGCATGTTGAGAAGGATGCCGCACTGGAACGCCGGTTCCAGCCCATCTTTGTCCCGGAACCAAGTGTTGCGCAGACCATCATGATCCTGCGCGGCCTGCGCGACACGCTGGAGGCGCATCACAAGGTGACTATCACGGACGAAGCGATCATCGCGGCCGCGGAACTCTCGGATCGCTACGTCACCGGCCGTTTCTTGCCCGACAAGGCGATCGATCTGATCGACCAGTCCGCCGCACGGGTGAAGATCTCCGCGACCGCGCGGCCGGTCGACGTACAGGAACTGGAGGCGGAAACGCGGCAGCTCAAGCGTGAGCAGGACTACGCCACCTCGCGCAAGCAGTTCGACCGCGCCGCCGAGATTCAGAGACAGCACGAGGCCAAGAGCAATGAATTGCAGCAGGCGAACGAGCGTTGGCGCCGCAGCCGGGGCTCCGGAACCGCCGAGGTGCGCAGCGAGCATATCGCGCAGGTGGTCTCCAAGCTCACCGGCATTCCCGTCAGCGAGCTGACAACCGAGGAACGCGAGCGGCTGGTCAAGCTCGAGGAGCGGCTGCACCAGCGTGTGATCGGACAGGATGAGGCGGTCAAAGCCGTGAGCGACGCCGTGCGGCTCGCCCGCGCAGGCTTGCGCGAGGGTCGCCGGCCGATCGCCACCTTCCTGTTCCTGGGTCCGACGGGTGTCGGCAAGACCGAACTCGCCAAGGCACTGGCGGAGGCGGTGTATGGCGACGAGGATGCCATCGTGCGGCTCGACATGTCGGAATACATGGAGCGGCACACCGTCGCCCGGCTGATTGGCGCTCCGCCGGGCTATGTGGGCTATGAGGAAGGCGGGCAGCTCACCGAACGCGTGCGCCGGCGGCCCTACAGCGTGGTGCTTCTCGACGAAATCGAGAAGGCCCATCCGGATGTCTACAATGCTCTCTTGCAGGTATTCGATGATGGCCGGCTGACCGATGGCAAAGGCCGCGTCGTCGACTTCACCAATACGATCATCATCGCGACGAGCAATCTCGGTGCCGAGATCATCCAGCGGCAGCTGCGCATGGGAGAGAGGGACGCGGACGACCAGGCGAAGCTGCGGCGCGAGCTGATGGATATCTTGCGCGGGCATTTCCGGCCGGAGTTCCTCAACCGCATCGACGAGATCATTGTCTTCCATGCGCTCGATCGCGAACAGATCCGCAGCATCGTCGATCTGCAGCTTGAGCGCGTGAAGCGGACCGCGCACGGGCAGGGCGTCACGCTTGAGATCGATGACTCGCTGATCGAGCACGTTGCCGCCGCGGGCTTCCGACCGGAGTATGGCGCCCGCGAATTGCGTCGGCTAATCCGCTCCGAACTGGAAACCGAGCTGGCCCGTGCGCTGCTCGCCAACGATGTGCACGAGGGTGACATGGTCCTGGCACGGTGGGACGGCATTCGGCAGGCGGTTGTGCTGGAGCGACGTGCGACGTCGGAGCGGGGCAAGGCGGCCGCTTGAGCGACAGCGTGCCCAGAGCTTGGAAGGGAACGACCTATGGACGTTCAGTTGGGATCTCGGAGACGAGCCGATCTCGAACGCACCGACCAACCCGCTCGCGAGGATGACGAGACCAGGCGAGGGGACGATCGGCGGACGGAACAGAAAGAGATCCCGACGCTCGATTCGGTCGAAGAGGCGAGCATCGAATCCCTTCCGGCGAGCGATCCTCCGGCCTGGACCGGCGTGATCGTTCGCTGAAGGGTGGAGTCAGCCCGCTCTTGCCCGGCAGCGCAAGCCACGTGCCGATCCCCGCTCGGCGAGTACCCGCAGTCTCGCTTCAAGGTTTAAGCAAGAGCCGATCGCGGAGATCGACGACCGGACACCGATTCTGGCTGATCTCGGACGCAAAGCGACCGCGCAAGTGAAGCAAGCGCACGGGTTTCGAAGATGGCCAAGGACCCTGGCTTCCCGTCGATAGGAAGATGCCAAGGGAGATGCTCAAGTTGAGGGGCCGGCGCCGAGTCGTCACTCGTCGTCTTGGAGCATGAAGGGGAGAGGAGGCGCCTAATGTCGCTGAGAGAGGTGTTCGCTGCCGCGCGTGCGGAATGGACATTGATGACATTCTATCAGAGATTCGAGCACCTCGTGATCCTCGTGCTGACGGGGCTGATCGCTATTGTCGTCGTGTTTGCGGTGTGGAATTTGACGCTGAAGATTCTGATCAGCATCCTGTTGACGAGTTCGTTCGATCCGACCGACTATTCGATTTTCCAGGCGATATTCGGAACGATCCTCACGGTCATCATTGCCCTGGAATTCAAGCGATCGCTATTGGTCGTGGCGGAACGACGCGAAGGTGTTGTGCAAGTCCGCACCGTCATTCTCATTGCTCTTTTGGCCATCGTCCGAAAGATGATTATTATCGATCTCGCGAGCACTGATGCGACGCACCTCTTTGCGCTTGCTGTATCGATTCTGGCACTCGGTGGCGTCTATTGGCTTGTCCGAGATCAGGACAGACGCGAAGATATTTATCAGCGAGAACGCAATCGCCCTTTGCCTCCACGCGCGCAAGGCTAATGGAGGAGTAGCTGGGCGAGGGGAAGCTACGAGCTTGGTCGTATCGGGCAGCCATCTGCAACGACGAACCCCAGCCTCTCCGGCCCGGCGACTGCCATTTGCGTCGCCGACGCGGACTAGGCTCACACTGCTCGCAAGGTCTCCTTCGGCGTTTCGCGGATCAGCGCGTCGAGATCGTTCTGCTCAAGCGTCTCCTTCTCGAGTAGCTTCTTCGCGGCCCGATCGAGGATCGCACGCCGCGCGTTCAGGATGCCCTGGGTACGCTGGAACACGCGCTCGACGATCGCGCGTACCTCGTGATCGACGGCTGCCGCGGTCTCTTCCGCATAGTCGCGCTCGCGCACGGGATAGGCCCGGTCGGCGCTGGCCAGCAAGCTGCCGGGCTCGTGATCATAGGCGACGCTGCCGAGCTTTTCCGACATGCCGTAGCGCGTTACCATGCTGCGCGCGATGTCAGTGACGCGGCGGAGGTCGTCTGCGGCACCGGTCGAGAGATGGCCGAATACGATCAATTCGGCCGCGCGGCCGCCAAGCAGCACCGCCATCTTGTTCTCCAGCTCCTCTTTGGTCATCAGGAAACGGTCCTCGATCGGGCGCTGGATGGTGTAGCCGAGCGCGCCGACGCCGCGCGGAATGATCGACACCTTGTGCACGGGATCGACGCCCGGCAGTGACAGCGCCACCAGCGCATGCCCCATCTCGTGATGGGCCACGATCTCACGCTCCCTGGCATTGAGCAGGCGGTTGCGCTTTTCCAGTCCCGCGACGATGCGTTCCACCGCGTTGCTGAAATCGGTCATTGCGACCGCCTCGGCGCCGCGTCGGGTCGCCAGCAGCGCCGCTTCGTTGACGAGGTTGGCAAGGTCGGCTCCGGTAAACCCGGGCGTCAGAGATGCGACCGCTTCGGCATCGACGTCCGGGGCCAGCTGCACCTTCTTCATGTGCACCTTGAGGATTTCGATGCGCCCCTTCTTGTCGGGTCGGTCGACCAGCACCTGACGGTCGAAGCGGCCGGCGCGCAACAGCGCGGGATCCAGGATTTCCGGCCGGTTCGTGGCCGCGAGAATGACGAGGCCGGAACGCGAGTCGAAGCCATCGAGTTCGACCAGCAGCTGATTGAGTGTCTGCTCCTTCTCGTCGTGTCCGCCGGCGAACGGGCCGATGCCGCGTGCCCGGCCGAGCGCGTCGAGTTCGTCGATGAAGATGATGGCGGGGGCTTTTTCGCGTGCCTGCTGGAACAGGTCGCGCACCCTTGCCGCGCCGACGCCCACGAACATCTCGACGAATTCCGATCCGGAGATCGAGAAGAACGGAACCTTGGCTTGGCCGGCGACGGCCTTGGCCAGCAGCGTCTTGCCGGTTCCCGGCGGTCCCACCAGCAGAACGCCCTTCGGCATGCGTCCGCCAAGCCGGCCATATTCCTTTGGATTCCTGAGGAAGTCGACGATTTCGCACAGTTCGTCCTTCGCCTCATCGACGCCGGCGACGTCGGCGAAGGTCACGCCCGTATCCGACTCGACATAGATCTTGGCCTTGCTCTTGCCGATCGCCATCAACCCGCCGCCAAGCCCCTGGCCCTCGGCAACGCGCTTGCCGATGTACCACCACAGCCCGAAGAACAGGAGCACCGGCATCACCCAGGACAGCAAATCGCGCAGGAACGTGCTCTCGATCTGGCCGGTGAATCGGACGCCGTACTTTTCGAGCTCGCCGGCGAATTCCGGGTCGACCCGCGTGGTGACGAATTGCTTCTGACCGCCCGGCAGCGGCTCCTTCAGCGTGCCTTGCAGGAAGCGGTCGGAGACGCCGACGCTTTCGATCTTGCTCTCGCGCAGCAGTTGCTTGAACTGGCTGTAGGGAATCGGCGCCACCTGGCTTGCCGTGGCGACGAAGTACTGGATCAGCAGAATGCCGAGCAGGGCGGCGATCGTGTAGCCGATGTTGAAGCGGGTTTTGCTGGTCATCTCAAATCACTCCGGCCAAACATTCACGCCGCCTCTTGCGATCGAGTCGGCGTGGCTGTTGCATCGCGATGCGCCGCTGTGTCGATGGGGCGCTTGGCAGGATCGTGTGGGATCGCCCGAAGTTCTGGATCCCGCCCGGGTGATCCCAGCATGGTATAAGACAGGCCCTGCCGGTTGGCGTAGGCGATCGCCGATTTCGCCGACGGAAACGAGAGTTCGACCTGCGCCAGGGGATCGTCATCCTCGGTCCAGCCCATCAGGGGTTCGATCCGCAGCGGCGAGCGGCGCTCGAATCGCAGCTTCCACTCCCGCCGGCGCAAAGGGGCCGAGGTCATCGGCGAACGAGCCGGTCGGTAGATCAGCGCGTGCGCGTCGCGGGGAAAAATCGATCGGGTGACGGGCCGGGCCGCGTCATGCGACAGCGAGGTTGAGTTCAAAAAGGCTGAATGAAGCACGTTCATCGGAGCCTCCATCGGGTAAAAGGCGGCGGGCGGGAGCAGCGGGCTGCTCCCGCCCAACCAGCCTTAGTTGCTCTTGATCGCAATCTTCTTCACTTTTTCCTTTGCTGTCGGCGACTTCGGAAGCTTGACCGTCAGAACGCCGTTGTGGAACGACGCGTCAACCTTGTCAGTCTCGATTTCGTCGACAGGGATGCGCCGCTCGAAACGCCCGTAATAGCGTTCGCTGAAGCGACGCTCCTTGTCTTCGGTCTCGCTCTTCTTCTCGCCGCTGATGGTCAGCATGCCGTTGGCGAGTTCGACCGCGACGTCCTTCTGCTCGAGACCGGGAAGCTCGGCCGTCACCTTGACTTCCTTGTCGGTCTCGCTCACCTCGACATTCGGCCAGCCCATTGCGTGAGCCGATCCGAACGGGGCGACATCGAAGGACCGAAATGCGTCATCGAAGAGCCGGTTCATTTCGCGGTGCAGTGACAGGAAAGGGTTGCCCTCACCGCGGTAGGAGCCCAACTCACGAGAGCCGTTGTTCCACGGCATGAGATCGCGAAGTGCCATGTCATACTCCTTTCATTTTTTCTCGACTGTTCCATTCCCAAGGCACGCCAAGCCGCGCGCGGCATCGGCCGACGGCCTGCGCTGCCGCAGCTTGACGAGCCAGTCGTCAGGCCGCGCTCTTCTCGATATTCCGGTTGTCGTTGCCGGCAACGTCGATCGCGATGCGACGCGGTTTCATCGCTTCCGGCAGCTCCCGCACCAGGACGATCCTGAGCATGCCGTTCTCGAAATGCGCATCCTTCACCTGGACGAATTCGGCCAGGTTGAACACGCGGCGGAACGGCCGCAGCGAGATGCCCTGATAAAGATAGTCGTGATCAACCTTGTCGGCCTTGCGGCCTTCCACCGTGAGCATGTTCCGCTCGGCGGTGACGGTGATCTCATCAGGAGCGAAGCCGGCCAGTGCCAGCGAGATTTCGTAACTGTCCTCGCCGATGCGCTTGATGTCATACAGCGGATAGCTATCGCTGTCGTTCATCGCGCCGTTGACCAGGTCGAAAAGGCGGTCGAACCCGACGGTCGAGCGCCAGAGGTCGTTTAGATCATAGGCTCTCATAGCCACATCCTCCTTTGAGCAACATGGATACAAGTACCCCCGGGGAGTTCCCGTTGGCGTTGGCCGGACCCGTATGGCATCCGGCGCCACGTCACCGTGGCGAGGGATGAATTAGAAAGATCGGATTTCGTTTCAAGGGGGCTAAGTGTATTGCGCGGCAAGGACCCTGACCTAAATCCACGCTGCCGCGTTGGGTAAGGAACGAAACCCGGCGCCAGTGCAGTATTTGATCCATAGCCGCTTTTTTTGCGTTTTTTGCGCAGCCAAGGCGACCGCGAGGCGTCACCATGCGCGACGAAGACCTTGACCTCGCCCTTGAATAGACATTCCCGGCAAGCGAAAAGATACTCCCCGGTGAGCGCCATTATGCGCGGCGTCCTTGAATCTTCTGCAACCGCCTTCAGTGGGCCTCCGCTACCGTGCCAAGCGCTCACGCCACCATACTAAGGACAAACAGCGGTTCGTCGTGTCGGTGGTTGCGTATGATTCCCTCCCTGGGCACCATTCCCCTGACGTCGGACATCCCCGAGGTGTGGCTGCTCCTGAGGCACTACCCTCGTTCGCTATACGTGGCCGGCGGCCGCTGATATGATCCTTGGACGGTAAACGGCAGCTCGCCACCATACTGTTTCTGCGATGCCGGCCTTCTGATCGGACCTCGATCCCGCTCGCGCCCTTTCGCTTTGCCTCGACAAGAACGCTGAACAAATCGTCAACGGCTGCCGCGTCCCCGCTCACATTGGGAGATGTGCCATGGCTGCATCGGACTGGCGTCTCGAAGGCGAATGGATGAAGAACTGCACCTGCGCGTTTGGCTGCCCCTGCGATTTCAACGCACGGCCGACCCAAGGCTATTGCAAGGGATTGGTCGCCATGCGGATCGCCAAAGGACATTTCGAAGGGACCAGGCTCGATGGTCTCTGCTTTGCGATCACGGTCGATTTCCCTGGGCCGCTGCACGAGGGCAACGGGACAATCCAGCCCATCATCGACGAGCGCGCCACGGCGGAGCAGCGTCAGGCGTTGTTCGATATCTTTTCCGGCAAGCATTCGGCCGAAGGCACGCTTTTCCAGATCGTCAGCATGATCGTGACCAAGATCCACGATCCGGTGTTTGCGCCGTTCGAGTTTTCCTTCGACAAAGAAGGACGCGTCGCAAAACTCGTCGCCAGGGGCGTGCTCGAGACCGATGTCGAGCCGATCAAGAATCCGGTGACCGGTGATCCGCACCGCATCCAGGTGGTCATGCCCGAGGGGTTCGAACATCGGTCGGCCGAGGTCGCATCCGCCAACATCCGCTCGACCGGCGCGATCCCGTTCGAGACCCAGGGTACGCATAGCTCGCTCGCCAATGTCGTGCAGACGCCCGATGGCGTAGCGGCATGATGCAGCGCTGACACCGACACAAAACCTCGGTGTCAGCTCCTCATCGCTATGGACAAGTCGATGCAGGGGCGCTCGATACTGGAACACCTGCTCCACCGCGACCGGCTGATCGTCGCGATCGGGACTGCCGCAGTGGTGGCGCTCGCCTGGGCCTATCTCGCCGCGGGCGCCGGCATGGACACCGAGATGATGACCGACATGCCGGACATGGCGCCGATGCCGTGGACGCCATTCTATGGCGTGCTGCTGTTCGTGATGTGGTGGGTGATGATGGTCGCGATGATGGCGCCGAGCGCGGTGCCCACCGTTCTCTTGTATGCGACCGTCAAGCGCAAGCAGGAGACTGCCTCCCGCGCCGCAATCGATGCCTGGATCTTTCTCGCCGGCTATCTCGTGACGTGGGCGGGGTTCAGTCTCGCCGCGGTCCTGGTGCAAGGAGCGTTCGAACGCTTCGGATTGCTGTCGATGGCGATGGCAAGCACCAGCGCGATTCTGGGCGGCGGCGTTCTGATTGCAGCAGGGGTTTATCAGTTCACGCCTCTCAAACAGGCGTGCCTGCGCTACTGCGAGAGCCCGCTGTTGTTTCTCAGCCGACATTGGCGGCCCGGCACGCGCGGCGCATTGCGAATGGGATTTCGCCACGGCAGCTACTGCGTCGGCTGCTGCTGGTTTCTGATGGTATTGCTGTTCGTCGGCGGCGTGATGAACCTGGCCTGGATCATCGGCATCGCGCTCTATGTCGCCGGCGAGAAGCTGCTGCCGTTCGGCCGAAGATTGAGCTATGCGGCAGGCGGGGTCCTCATCCTGTCCGGCACCATCGTTCTTGCGCGCGCAATCTGAAAAGCCGCTCCAAAGGCGGCTAAAATGTGCAGCTTTCGACATGCCCATGTACCTGATTGCTCAAGGCCAGCCGACCTCCGTGATGATACGGATGCTTGAAGCTGAAGAATTGAGCTTTGCCCAAACAAAAACTTAAGGCTGTTTCAGCTACCTTTGCGCTATGAACAGCACCCGCGCGCCGCTGTCGGCCGCGGGTGTCCCTGTGCAGTCGAGGCGGAGACAAGGCGATGCCAATACTGCGGGCGAGCGCAGTTCTGCCCTGGCGGCCGAAGCGGGGGTGCGCGTCGTGATTCCCGCAGGGGCAGTCCGCAAAGCCGGAAGAACGATCCTGCGGAATGGTCCGCTGCAGATCGCATTGTTCTTTCTGCCCCTGGTCTGGATCGGCTATTTCGCAATCACCGCGTCGGAGCGGATGGATGCGGTCGTGCAGGCGCGGTCGCACGGCGACAGCGTCGCCGAACTGTTCGAGGAAAACACCGAACGCATCTTCGAGCGCGTCGATCAGTCATTGCTGGTGGTACGAGCGCTCTACGCCCAGGATCCGCTCACCTTCAGCTTGAAGTCATGGTCGGACAAGGCCCGCATTGCGACCGGCGACGTGGTTCAGCTCGCATTGATCGGATCGGGCGGATACATGATCGAGACGACTGCGGGCTATTCCGGCCCGCCGCTTTATCTTGGCGATCGCGAGCACTTCATCAATGTCATGGCGCAAGCCGACGATCGCCTCTACGTCGCCAAGCCGGTGCTGGGACGGGCCTCGAACAAATGGACGATACAGCTCGCAAGAAAGTTGTTCGACCTCGAGGGGAATCCGGCCGGGGTGATCGTCGGCTCGATCAGCGTCGACGTAGTCGGCAGGTTCTACGATACGGCAAAGCTCGGCGTCGGAGGAACGCTGGTGCTCAGAAATGCCAATTACGTCGTGCTCGCCGCCCGGGGCGTGGACCAGGGCTCCGTGCTGGGACAACGCACACCCAGCCGCGTCGAGGGCGAGCTCGGTGACGGCTTCTATGTGCAATATTGGAACGAGAACCGACCGAACCGCAGCGACCGGCTGATCACGGCGCGCAGGTCGCGCGCGTTTCCGCTCATCTTCACCGTCGGCATTTCGGAGCAGGAGATTTATTCCCGCTCCGCCGTCAGGCAGAAGGTCTATCTCGGCGGCGCGCTGCTGCTGACGTTCATTATCCTCGCCGCGACGACATTCCATTGGCGACGGCAGCAGGCGCTGGATCGCGCTCACCGCGAGCGGCGCGATTTTGCCAGCAAGTTCGAGGATGCGCTCAGGAACCTTCCCCAGGGCTTGAGCATGTTCGATGGCCGTGACCGTCTGATCGCATTCAACCGGCAATGGCTCGAACTCTATGGCCTCCTGCCGGAAGACATTCGGATCGGCATGCATTTCCGGGATATATTCGCAAAACAGACCGCCGTGCTCGACGTCGAGGCCTATCTCGTCGATTTGAAGAACCGGCTCGCCCGGTCGGAGCAGATCTCGAACACCGTGCAGTTTCCCGATGGACGGGTCGTCTACATCTCCTACGGCCGGCGCGAGGGTGGCGGCTGGGTCGCTACTCATGAGGACATCACCGAGCGCAAGGCGTCGGCGGACCGCATCGAGCGGCTGGCGCATTACGACAGCCTGACCGGCCTTGCCAACCGCAACCTGTTCAAGGAGCGCATCGACGAGGCGCTGGCCAGCTCGCGCCGGCTGGAGCCTGGGTTCGCCGTACTCCTGCTCGATCTCGACAAGTTCAAGTCCGTCAATGATGCGCTCGGCCATCAATGCGGCGACGCGTTGCTGAAGCAGGTTGCCGACCGGATCAAGGCGCAGATTCGTGATGCCGATACGGCGGCGCGAATTGGCGGCGACGAGTTTGCCGTGATCGTGGCCGCGATGCGCGACGGCGCTGCAAGCCTGGCCGAGCGGCTGGTCCAGGCCATTGCCGAGCCCTATCACATCGATGGCCATCCCGTCGTGATCGGCTGTAGCATTGGCCTTGCGCTCGTGCCCGAGCACGGCACGCGGGTCGATGAGATCCTTCGCAACGCCGATCTTGCGCTCTACAGGTCGAAGAATGCCGGCCGAAGCTGCTTCCACCTCTATTCAGCGGAGCTCAAGGCGGAAGCGGACCAGCGCAACGTGCTCGAGATCGAGCTGCGCGAAGCGATCTGGCGCGAGGAGCTGGAGGTATTTTATCAGCCCGTGATCGAGCTCGGCACCGGCCGGGTAAAATCGGTCGAAGCCCTGGCGCGCTGGCATCACGGCACCAGGGGCTACATTCCTCCGGCTGAGTTCATTGCGGTTGCGGAGGCGGGGGGCTTGATCGTCGAGCTCGGCAATCAGGTGCTTGCCCGGGCCTGTCGCGATGCGATGAGCATGCCGGCCGACGTTAAGGTCGCCGTCAATCTCTCTGCCCTGCAATTTGCCGGCACTAATCTCGTCGACAGCGTGACGTTTGCGTTGGCGCAGAGCGGCCTTCCGCAAACCCGGCTCGAGCTCGAGATCACCGAGAGCGTATTTCTCGCCGACACCGAGGAGAACCTCAAGACGCTGCAGCGCCTCAAGGCGCTCGGCGTCTCCATTGCCCTCGACGATTTCGGTGTCGGATACTCGTCTTTGTCCTATTTGACGGCCTTTCCTTTCGACAAGGTCAAGATCGACAAATCGTTCATCGACAGGATCGATCGCTGCGAGACCGTCGCCGTGCTGAAGTCCATCGTGCAGCTCGCGAAGACGTTGAAGCTCTCGATCGTCGCCGAGGGGGTCGAGTCCTCCGAGCAGGTCAAACGGCTCCAGTCACTCGGCATTCCGCTCGGCCAGGGATTTCACTTCAGCAAGCCCGTGCCGCTCGCCGACCTCTCGTGGCAAGGCCTCCCGGCGCGACGGAAACGGCGGGCGGCGTGAGCTGAATGCCTCCGGCGTTTGTCATCATCGCCCGCCGCCCAGGAGCTGAGCAGGTGAAGCCTCCCTATCAATAGCTTGGAAGGGGGCAAGACCTGGTGGTCCCCTGGCACGCTTCCGCTGAGAGCCGAAGGACCGCACCGCGCGGAGCCAATTCCCGAGCCAAATCGCACCCGCCGATCCTGGCATTCTGCTTGCTCAGTCATGACCAAAGCCGGGCCTCGGCAGGGAGGCCCGTTTCAGGTTGAGGCATGCGATGCAAGAAATGTCCCGTTCTGGTACTGCCGGCGAACTCCGGCTCGATGCGTTGATCGCCGATTTGTGGTGGCGCGTTCGGCTGTTGAATACCGACATTCTCGAGGAGGAAGCCAAAGCCGGCGTGTTCGACGTGCTTCAGCCGACATATCCGCTGCTTGCACTGAACCTCCGAGCGCGGCGCGACAATCTGGTCTCGACGATCGGCGTGCTCGAGGAGCGTGCGAAATCGGTGTCGGAAGCGGCTTGAGGGCGGTCTCCGGTGACACCGGAAACGTCAGCGAGGTGGCTCTTCACGGTGCTGACGGACACGCCGAGCGTCGAAGATCACGTCGCGTGTCTGTCCTTCGCAGATGGCCACGACAGACAAGCCGCCATGCGGGCTTCGTGCTGCGGATGACGCGTGATCGCCAGCGTCCCGATCGTCGCCGCGTGATCGGCGACACATATCATTCCAGCGGGTCGATCTAGCTTGGCGTCAGGTGGCTCGCAGTGATCCACCGGGAAGAGGACAAGACTTATGCGCAATACCATCCTTGTGGCCTTCGCAGCGATCACCTTGGCAAGCGCGGTGACGCCCGCGAGCGCGCTGACCATCGTCCGCGATCATCGCGACCCGCCCATCGTGCGCGACCATCGCAATCAGACCATTGTCAGGGACCACCGCACGCAGCCCGAGGTCCGCGATCATCGCCACTAAACGTCCCGGCGGCGGAGCCGAACCGAGCGGGTTCGGCTTCGTCGTCTTGTCGAAAAGCCCGACAATCGTCCCGCGCACAACGCCGATGTCCATTCGCGATTGTGAGGCCTGAGTACGCGCCAGGTTCCTGCCGCCATGCTATTGCTGCCTCCGCAACTTTCCCGTGAGGCCGCCATGCTCCCCATTCCCGCCGACATCTTCACCGAGCCCGAGGACGTCTCGCCCGACGGCCTTGCCAATCTCGGCCCGCTTCGCCGTCTCGCAGGGCATTGGCAGGCGGACAAGGGCATCGACATCAATCCGAAGGCGGAGGGGCCGGAGCGGCGGACCTTCATCGAGCGCATCCGCATGGACCCGATCGATCCGCAGGCCAACGGGCCGCAATTGCTGTACGGGCTGCGCTATCACATCCACATCAACACGCCCGAGGAAGACATCACCTTCCACGACCAGGTCGGCTATTGGCTGTGGGAGCCCGCGACCGGGTTGATCATGCAGACGCTGGCGATTCCACGCGGGCAGGTGCTGCTGGCTTCGGGCAAGGCCGGGCCCGACGACAAGACCATCTCCGTCACCGCGAAGCGCGGCGAGACCGGCTACGGGATCTGCTCGACCGACTTTCTGGAGCAGGCCTTCCGCACCGACTCCTACCGCTGCAACATCACCTTCAACGACGACGGCAGCTGGACCTATCTGATCCAGACCGAGTTGTTCGTGCGCGGCGCGCCGTTCGACCATCGCGACACCAACACGCTGCAGCTCGTTGCACCGCCGAAGCTCAATCCGCTCGCGGTGATCGTGAACGATCGCGCGAGGGGGGATGGGCCGGCAGAGTGAAGCGCGGCGTCGGAGACTTTGCATGAAGCCCTATGTCATCTGTCTGATGCACTCCAGCCTCGACGGTCGCACGCATCCCAGCCGCTGGCGCCCGAAGGGGGCGGGCACGGACTGGTTCGAGAAGATCCATGACGAGCTCGGCGGCGATGCCTGGGTGATCGGCCGCGTTACCGGCGCGGAGTTCGCCAAGGGCAAGCCCTATCCCGCGACGAATGACGCGAAACTGCCGCGTGAAAACTGGTTCGCGCGGCGGGACGCCAAGACCTATGGAATCGTGCTCGACGCGCAGGGCAAGATCGGCTGGGGGCGCTCGGACATCGGCGGCGATCCGATCGTCGTCGTGCTGACCGAGAGCGTGCCGGATTCGCATCTCGCGGGCCTGCGCGGCGAGGGCGTATCCTACATCTTCGCCGGCAAGTCCGAGCTCGATCTGGCGCTGGCGCTGGACATTCTCAGCCGCGAGTTGGGGGTGAAGCGCCTGCTGGTGGAGGGTGGCGGCGTCGCCAATGGCGCGTTCCTGCGTGCCGGTCTGATCGACGAGTTCAACTTGATTCTCAGCCCCGCGATCGATGGCGCAGAGGGCGCGCCCTTCGTGTTCTCTTCAACCGAGGCGGACAGCGACAAGCGCGCGCCGATCACCGCGATGACGCTGGAGAGCACGCGCGAGCTCGGCGGCGGTGTCCTGTTGCTGCGCTATCTGATCAAGAACGATCCGCAAGCCGCGAGCCGGTAACGCGCGGCCATGCCCGAGACATCAGAGCATATCGTCATCGTCGGCGCCGGCGCGGCCGGCCTGATGGCGGCGCGCGAGCTGGCGCGGACCGGCCGCAAGGTGACGGTGCTGGAGGCGCGCGAGCGCTGCGGCGGCCGGATCCTTCCGCTGCCGGTCTCCGAGTTCGGCTACCCCGCCGCGGGCGGCGCCGAATTCGTCCATGGCGAGGCGCCGGTCACGCGCGGGCTGCTGCGCGAGGCCGGGCTGTCCCTTCACGAGATCGAGGGCGAACAGTGGAGCTTTGACGGGATCAAGCTCACGCGCGAGGATCGCGACGATCCGCACAAGGCGGAGCTTCAGGCCGTGCTGAGGGACTTGAAGGACGATCTCTCCGTCGCCGAATTCCTGCGCCGGCATTTCGCGGGGGATGACTATGCGCCGATGCGCCAATCGATCGAGCGGATGGTCGAGGGCTATGACGCAGCCGACCCCGAGCGCGCCTCGACGCTGGCGCTGCGTGAGGAATGGATGGACGGCGGGCACGCGCCGCAGGCGCGCATCGATGGCGGCTATGGCGCGCTGATCGACTATCTGGCGGCCGACTGCCGCAGATGCGGCGTGACCATCCATTTCGGCTGTGTGGTATCGGCGATCGAGGAGGGCGGCGACACGGCGGCCGTTCGCTGCGGCGGGGGCGATGTCCACGCCTGCGATCGCGTGATCCTCACCGTGCCGCTGCCGCTGCTGCCCGAGATGGCTCTGCCGGCGAGCGCGCGCGCGAGGCTTGCTGCGACCCAGGACATCGGCTTCGGCAACGTCATCAAGATCGTGCTGCGGTTTGCGCGGCCGTGGTGGCGCGAGCGGCACCAGGATCTCGCAGCCATGACCTTCCTGTTGTCCGACCGGACCATCCCGGTGTGGTGGACGCAATATCCGAGCGGGCAGGCCGTGCTCACTGGCTGGTTCGGCGGCCCGCGCACGGCGGAGCTGGAAAGCCTCGATCCGCAAGGACTGATCCATGCCGGGCTCGATTCGCTCGCGGCCATCTTCAAGCTGTCGCGCGAGGACATCGCGCGCGAGCTCGTGGCGGCGGCGGCGACCAATTGGGCGCATGATCCCTTTGCCCGCGGCGCCTATTCCTGGGCGACGCCGCGGACGCGTGCGGCACAAGCGATCCTCGCGCGTGCCGATGGACTGGTGCTGTTTTCCGGCGAAGCTCTCTATCGCGGCCGTGACATGGGCACGGTGGAAGCGGCGCTTGCGAGCGGCCAGGAGACGGCAGGGATGATTTTGCGGGGGTAAGAAAAAGGCCCGCATCGCGGGCCTTTCCTTTTACCATCGGCTGCCGCCGAAGCCGAACGTCACGGAGGGACCGCCGCCGCCGTAATACCCGTACGGTCCGCCGCCGTAATAGCCGTGATGCCGCGGGTAGTAGCCGTAGTTCCTGTGGTGCGGACGATAGTAGCCGTGATGGTGGTGATGCTGACGCCAGTGATGATGGTGGCGATGGCCGTGGTGCCGGTGCTGCGCGCTGATGTCGGTCGATTGGGCTGCCGGCGCGTTCTGCTTCGCGCCTGAATTATTGGCCGCGTTCGCCGCCGATCCGCCGGCGAGCGCCGCAGCACCGACCGCCATCGCGACAATGAGATACTTCATGGTGTCATCACTCCAGTTGAATGTCGTGTGACAACAGATGGGCGCTCGCCGCGTTCCGGCCAGTGCGGGCGTCGAAACGACGCAGGATTGCGACGCCCGATTCGCTCGCATGAGTGTGCGTCGTGAGATTTATTGTCGCATCATCCGCATTGATCGCATTGCTGCCATCACTTGGCCGCGAACGAGGCGAGCACGTCGTCGCTGGTGACGATGCGCGCGAACTCGCCGTTGAGGTTCGACAGCGTCATTGCATGGATTTCTTCGGCGGAATGCTTGTCGCCGTCGGGCCCGATGCGGTCGAACGTCCATGTCGCATCGCGCACGAGATGCGCGTCGAAACCGAGATTGCCGGCCATCCGCGTCGTCGTCTCCACGCAATGATTGGTGGTGGCGCCGCAGATCACGAGCGTACCGATGCCGGCCGCGCGCAGGCGCTTTTCCAGGTCGGTGCCGATGAAGGCGCTGTTGACGCGCTTGATGATAACCGTCTCGCCCGGCTGCTCGTGTGCCTCGTCCTTGACGGCGTAGCCGGAACGCGATGGCAGAAACGATGAATTCGGCTTCGTGCCTTCATGGCGGATATGAAAGATCGGCGCGCCGCGCGCTCTGAATGCCTGCAACAGACTGGCGATCCGCGCCACCGCATCCGGATTGTTGCGCCGCTGTCCCGCCGCCTCCCATTCGTCGAACGCGCGCTGGACGTCGACGACGATGAGAGCGGGGAGGGGGCTGGTCATGATCGGACCTTTCGGGCGGGTGTGGTGGCGAATATGCGAGGCGACAGGGATGGTGCGCAATGCCGATCTTCCCTCGTTTCGGGCCCGTAGCCCGGATGGAGCGTAGCGTAATCCGGGGCCGCTTTATCCTCTGCGAGATTGTCCCGGATTGCGCTGCGCTCCATCCGGGCTACGGGACCCCTTTCTACGGATGCGGATCGGGAAAGCCGTGGCGTTCGGAGAGCGCGGCGAGGATCGCGTCCTTGTCGGCGATGAAGGCGCGGCCGTGATGACTGCCGGTCTGATGCGGCGAGGTCGCTCCGTCCGCCAGAACGAGCAGCGGCAGCGACTGGTTCTCTTCGCCGAGAAGTGCGATCACCAGCTGCCGCGGGCGCGGCCACGCGATGCGCTCGACATCCAGCTTTTCGGCGAGCTGCGGAAATGAAGCCAGCACGCCCTCGATCAGCGCGCAATGCCAGCAATAGAACAGGCGCCCCGGAAAGGCCGGATCCTCGAAACCGGGGCGCAGCAGAAACAGGCGGTCGCGCGTCATGGTCGCTCCTTGCATGGCCGCCTTGCTGAGGATCAAAGCGGCAAGGGCTGGCCGGCCTAGTGTCGAGGCACCAAATGGTTGGGAATCGATGAGACGCGAGAGGACGCCATGCCGGGGCTGACGAGTCAACCGGACGGACTTGCCGGAATCGGGACGCTGCCGCAACTGCTGCGCTGGCGCGTCGAGGCGACGCCGGCGGCGGAGGCCTATCGTCATTTCGATGCGACCGCGCAGCGCTGGGTCAGCCAGTCCTGGCACGAGATCGATGCGGGATTCGAGCTGTGGCGGCGCGCGCTCGCCGCGGAGGAGTTCGCGCCGGGCGAACGCGTCGCCATCCTGATGCCGAACGGCATTGCGCATATCGCCATGGACCAGGCGGCGCTGTCGCGCGGCCTCGTGCCGGTGCCGATGCATGCCGTCGACAACCCCGACAGCATCGCTTACGTCCTCGTCGATTCCGGCGCGCTGCTCTTGTTCGTCGATACGCTGGAGCGCTGGCAGGCGATCGTGGCGACCGGCCAGCCGCTCGACCATCTCAAGCGCGTCGTCTGCGCGGATGCAGGCGGGCTCATCACGCCGGACGCGCGCATCGTCGGGCTCGACCACTGGCTCGCACAAGCACCCGGCGCGACCGCGCCGCTGCCCGATGTCGTGATCCGGCCGGACGATCTCGCCGCCATCGTCTACACCTCGGGCACGACCGGGCGGCCAAAGGGCGTGATGCTGTCGCATGGCAATGTCGTCGCCAATGTGAAGGCGATCGCGCATCGCATCGCCGCCGAACCGCACGACGTCTTCCTGTCCTTCCTGCCGCTTTCGCACACCTTCGAGCGCACCGGCGGCTACTACTATCCGATCGCGGCCGGCGCCTGCGTCGCCTATGCCCGCTCGGTGCCGCAACTCTCGGAGGACCTGAAGCGTGTGCGGCCGACGGTGCTGGTCTCGGTGCCGCGGATCTACGAGCGCATTTACGCGCCGATCATGCAGCATCGCGCATCAGCAAGTTACATCGAGCGCTTGCTGCTCGACCTCACCATCGCCGTCGGCGGGCGGCGTTTCGATGCACGGCAGCGGCATGGCGTGCCGTCGCTGCTGGACCGGCTGGCCTGGCCGCTGCTCAAACGGCTCGTCGCCGACAAGGTGCTGGCGCGGCTCGGCGGCCGCCTGCGCGTCGCGATCTCCGGCGGCGCGCCGATCGCAGAGCCCGTCATTCGTCTGTTTCTCGCGCTCGGGCTGGATGTGCTCCAGGGCTACGGCATGACGGAGACCTCGCCGGTGGTCTCCGTCAACACCATCGAGGACAATGATCCGCACTCGGTCGGCCATGTCCTCGACGGCGTCGAGGTGAGGTTAGGCGAGAACGACGAATTGCTGGTGCGCGGCCCCAGCGTGATGCTCGGCTATTGGCACAAGCCGGAGGAGACACGCCGCGTCAAGGACGCCGACGGCTGGCTGCACACCGGCGACCAGGCCCGCATCGAGAACGGGCGTATCACCATCACCGGCCGCATCAAGGACATTCTGGTCACGTCCACCGGCGAGAAAATCGCGCCGGTCGATCTGGAGACCGCGATCCTCGCCGATCCCTTGTTCGAACAGGCGCTGGTGGTCGGCGAGCAGCGGCCGTTCCTCGCCGCGCTGGTCGTGCTGAATGCAAAAGCCTGGGTGCAGGAGAAGGAAAGACTGGCGGCGAGCGGCAAGCGAGGCGGCGCGGCGGAACGGGCTGCGCTGCTGGCCAGGATCGCGGCGGCCGTGAAGGCCTATCCGTCCTACGCGACGCCGCGCGCGGTGTGGTGGACGCTGGATCCGTGGACCATCGCGAGCGGCCTGCTCACGCCGACGCTGAAGAACAAGCGGCCCGCGCTCGAACGCCGCTTCGCGGACGAGATCGAGCACGTCTATGCGAAGAAGCCCGCGGCGATAACGTCGACGTGATTTCGCCGCTCCCCGCGGTTGATCCAGCGCAACTTCGGCCGCTGCCTCGCGATGCAATGTCGCTCGCGAATTCGAAGGCAATCGAGGCAAGTCATGAAGGCGTATTTCATCGGCGGTGGCATCGGATCGCTTGCGGGCGCGGCGTTCCTGATCCGCGATGCGCAGCAGGCCGGGCGCGACATCGTGATCTACGAAGCGCAGCCGCTGGTCGGCGGCAGCCTCGACGGCACGCTGCTCGCGAACGGCGCCTATTCACTGCGCGGCGGGCGAATGCTGACCACCGATCACTACGAATGCACCTGGGATCTGCTCTCCAGCATCCCTTCGCTCGAGCATCCCGGCCTCAGCGTGCGCGAGGAGACCATCGCATTCAACCAGGAGAACCCGGCGCACTCGAAGGCGCGGCTGGTCGATCGCAACCGTTTCAAGGTCGACGTCTCGCATATGGGTTTCTCCGCGCGCGACCGGCTCGAGCTGCTGCGGCTCACCGAGGCCTCGGAGGAGACGCTCGGCAATAGCCGCATCACCGACTGGCTCTCGCCGAAATTCTTCGAGTCCAATTTCTGGTACATGTGGCAGACCACCTTCGCGTTCCAGCCCTGGCACAGCGCGGTCGAGCTGAAGCGCTATCTGCACCGCTTCATGAACGAGTTTCCGCGCATCGAGACGCTCGCCGGCGTCAAGCGCACCGTCTACAATCAGTATGACGCGATCGTGCGGCCGCTTGCGGATTGGCTGAAGCGGCAGGGCGTGCAGTTCGTGCGCGGCACGCGCGTCACCGACATGGCGATCGAGCGCGAGGGCGGACGCTTGCGGGTACGCCAGCTCGTGCTCGATCGCGACGGCCGCATCGCCAATGTCCGGCTCGAGGACGGCGATCTCGTATTCTTCCAGAACGGCTCGATGACGGACGCCTCGAGCCTCGGCACGATGACAGAGCCGCCGCCGCATCTGACCAAGAAAGATAGCCAGGGCTGGGCGCTGTGGGAGACGATCGCGCAGGAGCGTCCCGAATTCGGCAATCCCGCCGCGTTCAACAGCTCGATCCCCGAATCCTATTGGCTGTCCTTCACCGTCACCTGCCGCGATCCACTCTTCTTCGAGAAGATGGAGGCGTTCTCCGGCAACCGGGCCGGCACCGGAGGCCTCGTCACGTTCAGGGATTCCAACTGGCTGATGTCGGTCGTGCTCTATCACCAGCCGCATTTCGCCGGACAGCCGAAGAATGTGCAGGTGTTCTGGGGCTATGCGCTGCATCCCGACCGCGTCGGCAATTTCGTCGCCAAGCCGATGTCCGATTGCGGCGGTGCGGAGATACTGAAGGAGCTGTGTGGCCATTTGAATTTCGATGTGGGCGTGTTCGAGGACGCGATCTGCGTGCCCTGCCGCATGCCCTACATCACCAGCATGTTCATGCCGCGCAATCTGACCGACCGGCCGCTGCCGGTGCCGAAGAATTCGGTCAACCTCGCTTTCGTCAGCCAGTTCGTCGAAATCCCCGACGACGTCGTGTTCACGGTCGAATATTCGGTGCGCGCGGCGCAGATGGCGGTCTATCAGCTGATGAAGATCGATCGCCCGGTGCCGCCGGTGACGCGGCACGACAAGTCGCTCGCGGTCATCTTCGCGACGCTGGAAAAGGCGTTCGCGTGACGGCTGGCCAGCGTCGCTGGCGCCTGCGATAGAAGCTATCGCGGCGCTGCCAGCGGCAGGCTGACGTGAAAGACGGCCCCCCCTGACGGTACGTTCTCGGCCCAGATGCGCCCGCCATGCGCCTCGACGATGGTATGGGCGATCGAGAGGCCGATGCCCATGCCTTGCGCCTTGGTCGTGAAGAACGGCTCGAAGATCTCCGTCACTTTCTCTGCGAGGATCCCGTCGCCGGCATCGGCGACCGAGACGAGGGCCACATTACCGTCGGCAAGACTGGTTCGGCCGATGACGCGGCGCCGCTTGTCCGGGAGATGCGCCACGGCATCGATGCCGTTCACGACGAGATTCAGGATGGCCTGCTGGAGCTGGACCTTATCGCCCCTGACGCGGATATCCGCGGATGAGGGTTCGGTCATGAGTTCGACGTCGTGGGTCAGGGCCTGCACGGAAAGGAATCGAAACACCTCGCCAACCATCGCATTAAGATCGAGCTCGCGCCGTTCGGTCGGGTCTCGCTTCAGAAACGAGCGCAGCCGGCTGATGACGTCGGCGGCCCGCTGATCGTCCCGGCGAATGTGGTCCAATATGTGCCTGATCTCGCCGAGGTCGGGCGCCGGATTCCGCAAGATCTGCTGGGCCGTCTCGGCATTGATCAGGATGGCGGCGAGTGGCTGGTTCAGCTCGTGGGCGAGCGAGGCGGACATCTCACCGGCGGTGGCGCGGCGATTCATGTGGGCGAGCTCCGACATGCGTTGCCGTGCCTCGACCTCGGCCACGAAGCGCAAGCGGCGCTCGCGAAGCAGAATGGCGATCATCAGCGCCTGCACCAGAACGACGCTGGCGACGATGGTGACGTGCCAGTGATACTTCTCCCAGAAGGTCGGTTCACGGAAACGCACCTCGCTGCCGGGAGGCAGATGGGCCTCGTCCACGTTCCAGCGTTTCAGCTCCCGCCAGTCGAAGATCGGCTTCACGTTATTTCCGCCGAAGGGGACGATGCTCGACGGGGCCTCGCCGTCGAGAATCCGCATGGCGACTTCGCCGGCTTCCCGTCCGATCATTTCGGGCAGCAGCAGGAAGCCGCCCACGCCCGAGCGCCCGAGGAACGTATCGGACGTGATGATGATCGGGCGGTTGGCGCTCTGGGCGATGCGTGCGAGCGCGGCGGCCGGGGAATAATAGGTGCCTTCGCCGTCGGAATACATCGCCGAGGTCAAGATCGCGGAGCGCGCGGGCAGTGAGGCGACGTGAGCGCGGACCTCGCGCAGCACCGCGCCCGACAGATCGGTGACTTCGAGGTCGGGCATTGCCGCCGCGAAGTCCTGCTTCCAGTGTCCGTATGTCAGCGGATTCTTCCAGGCCTCGCCGACGAGAACGACACGGTTGAGGTCGGGAACGACGGCGCGGGCTGCGGTCAGCAGCTGCGCCGGTCTCACCCGTGCGAAGACGGTCGTCGTGTTGGGCAGGAACAGCGCGCGGGTCTCGGGCAGATCGGGCACGAAGCCGTAGACGACCGGCGCTGCCGGCCAGATCTCCTGCTTGCGCTTCTGAAGGAATTTCGCCGATGAGACTCCGATCGAAACGATGACGTCGATCGGCTGCTGCGCATATTTGGTCTTGAAGTGACCGACCAGGCTCTCTTCGTAGTCCGGTCCCGGAAAGCGGGCGAGATCGAGGCTCTCGCCGTAGGTCACCGTGTGGCTCGTCCCGTTCGGCTTCGCGGCGGCGCGGATGCCGGCAAAGATCTCGGAATAGAAGGGCGAGCGAAAATCAGCCTCTTCCAGAACCAGGATTGAACGCTGCCGCTTGCCGTCGGCAGCGATGCATTCACGCGACAGGCTTGCGAGCAGGCAGATGATCAGGATGCGCATGAGCCCGGTGATCATACGCATTGCCGGGCTCTCGGCCCCGCCTCCAGTTGCAATCGGGCTTCCTCGGTGAGGACGCGCGAGAGCATACAAGCCGGACCTGGAGTTTCAAACGGAAGGATGCGCTTTCACTTCGCTGACACAGCAAGCGAGACGAAGTGCCGCTACTTGAACGGATCCTGGATCGACGGCGCCGATTGCCGGATGCGGCGCACGCTCACTGGGGTGCCGTCGGAGACGAAAAGCAATTCGTAGCGCCGGCCTTCGCTGTCGGTGGCGGAGCAAGTGACGTCGGTCACCCTCCTGGCGGCGAAATTGCCGGTCTGGCGGCAGAGGCCGGTGGAGGTCTGCTCGGCCGGCACCGGCAGGCCGTCGACCCTGGGGCGGTCCTTGGAGTTGAGCAGCATGCGGTCGATCGGCAGCTCGTAGGAATTGTCGTCGGCGCGCTTGCCGTTCTCGCCGGAGAACGACACGACATGGCTGTCGTCGGAGGGATCGTCGACAGCGACCGCGAAATTGACCCGGCCCTTGTCACCATGGGCGTAGGCCACCGTCTTGCAGGCGAAGGTGCGCCCGGCGACCTTGAAGGTCTTGCAGTGGCCGGACATCAGCGCCAGCAGGTCGATGAAGGCATTCTGCGGCGCCGGCGGATTGTTGACCGGGATCGGTCTGGAAGTCTCGGCAAAACAAGGACTTGCCCCCGCGGCAAGGGTCGCGGCGAAGACTAGCGTGGCGGCCTGAAGCGGTCGGCAGAGGCGCATCGGAAGGCTCACGTGCCAGGGAACCACGGTCAGGTTCCGCACCATAACGATCGAACCGCAAATTGGTTGCGATCCCGTTTGTCCTGCAAGTCCCGCCTGAAATACCACCGCGCCACCCCGACGGCGATTCATCCAAATCGCCCAAACCGTCCCGCAGGCACTTGCCGTCAGGCCGGTGTTTTTTTCGTGGCGGAACTCAGGCCATCGCCGCCTGCCAGCGCGTATCGCGAAGTGAGGGCCGGCGGTGCAGGCGGGCGTCCAGCAGGGCGCGGGCGCGGGCGAGCTCGCCGCCGCGCATGAGGGCGACGATGTAGGTGTCCTCGACCAGTTCGCGCTGGGCGTGGCTGCCGCCGATCCGCACGACCTCGCCGAGAACCGGCGCCAGCGTTTGCGCGCATGAAGCGTAATTCTCATCTGCAAAGGCCGCCAGCGCGCGGAAGATAGCCGGCACCACGGGGCCGGCCGGCAGCTTGCCCTCGGCGAGGCGCTGCTCGATGGCCGCAAGGCGCGTGGTGAGCGCCGGGTGATTCTGCGTCGCTACCGCGAACAGCGCCATATGGATATCGGCAAAGGACAGGCTCGACTTCGGAAACAGTTTTTGCGCGCTGGCGTCGGCTTCCAGCCACAGCGCCTCCGGCACGGAATGGCCGTAAGCCGACACGCGCCACAGCAGCGAGGCGGCGTCGGTGATGATGTTGAGCGGCGGCGCCTGCGTGACCGACGGCTGGAGCACGTCGGCATAGATCGACAGTGCGCGGGTCGCATCGCCATGCTCGAGCGCGCCGAGCGCCTGGTGCCAGCTTATATGGCCGTGCAGGATTCCGGCGTGGTCGTAAGTCGGCATCCAGTCGTTGACGAGGCGGTCGGCCGCCTCGATCGAGCCGTCCTCGAACATCGCATGCAGCACGGCGTGTGCGGCGTGGGCATTCCGACGGCGCAAATTGAAGCCGCGCTCGGTCATGGCGCGGCCGCGCGCGACGTCGCCGTTTTCGGTCATCGCCCAGCCGGCCATGGTCAGGAACCACCAGTCCTCGCCATAATGCTGCGCAAGCCGCTCGCACAGCTCATGCCGCGCACGGTCGTGGTCGGCCATGCCGGAGAAGGCGAACAGGCCGAACGCGCCGAGCGGCAGCGACAGCACCAATGCATCGCGTGGCGAGCTCTCGATATGCCTCAGCGTCGCTGCGATCGCCTCCGGCAGCCGGCCCTCGATCGCCAGCGCCAGCGTCTCGACATGCGAGCGCTCGCGCTCCGTGCCGCGCTTGGCGACCAGCTCGCGCGCGAGCGCCGCCTTGCTTCGGGCGAGATCGCCCTGCTGGTAGAAGGCGTGCACGCGCGCGCGGGCGATATGGGGAAGCGCAAAGTCCGGGTCGGCCGCGATCGCGCGCTCCAGCATCTCCGCCATGCCGGTCCAGCCCGCAAGCATGAGGTCGACGCCCTCGCGATAGGCGCCAGCGGCCACATCGGATGTGGTGGAGAGCGGCAGGCCGTAACGGTCTTCGTGCGGCATCGTCGTCTCCCGGTTTCACGCCGTCCGCGCGCGGCGGCCTTCGATCGGGTAGGCGGGATCGTTGTAGCCCGGCGTCGAGGGATGGCCTGGCACGACAAGCCGATCGATCAGTGCCTCGTCATCCCCAGTGAAGCGATAGTCGAGCGCGCTGATGTAGCCGTCCCACTGCTCCTCGGTGCGGGGCCCCGCGACGATCGAGGAGACGAAGGCGGAGTTGAGCACCCAGGCGACGGCGAACTGGCCGGCGGTGATGCCTTTCTTCTCGGCGTGCGACTTGATCTCCTGCGCGAGCTGAAGCGATTCCGGCCGCCATTCGGTCTGCATCATGCGGGTGTCGTTGCGGCCGGCGCGCGTCTCCTTGTCCGGGGTGGCATCGGGCTTGTATTTGCCGGTGAGGACGCCGCGCGCCAGCGGGCTGTAGGGCACGATGCCGAGGCCGTAATAGGAGCAGGCCGGAAAATGCTCGACCTCGGGCATGCGGTTCATCGCATTGTAATAGGGCTGGCTCACCGCAGGACGGTCGATGCCGAGGCGGTCGCAGATGTTGCAGATCTCGGCGACGCGCCAGGCGCGGTAGTTCGAGACGCCGAAATAGCGCACCTTGCCGGCGCGGATCAAATCGCCCATCGCGCGCACCGTCTCTTCCAGCGGTGTCGAATGGTCTTCCTTGTGCAGATAGTAGATGTCGATGTGGTCGGTGCCGAGCCGCGTCAGGCTTTCGTCGGCGGCCTGCAGCACCCAGCGCCGTGACAGTCCGCCGCGATTGGGATCGTCGCCCATGGGATTGGCGAGCTTTGTGGCCAGCACCCAGGCGTGGCGGCCTTTGCCGATCGCGCGGCCGACTACTTCTTCGGAGGCGCCCTTCGAATAGGCGTCCGCGGTGTCGATGAAGTTGATGCCGGCATCGCGCGCCTTGTCGATGATCCGCTTTGACGTGGCTTCATCGGTCGGCCCGCCGAACATCATGGTGCCCAGACAAATCGGCGACACTTTCAGGCCGCTGCGGCCGAGCTGACGGTATTGCATGGGCGGGTCCTCGATATCTTTATGGAGCGCAGCATAGCCAGCTACAGTCGTCATTGCGAGCGCAGCGAAGCAATCCAGCAATGCCGCTTCCTCTCGTCGTCCCGGACAAGCGCGCCCCAAGCGCGCGCAGATCCGGGACCCATAACCACAGGGTTGCGTTCGGCGAAGACTCGGAGTTACGAGCTTCGTGCCACAACTGCTCCCTGTGGTTATGGGTCCCGGCCTGCGCCGGGACGACAGCGGAGTGTGTGGTTGCGGCAGTGGCAACCTGACCGAACAGCTACCCCGGCCCCTTCAAAATCTTGAACACGCCATTCGCCATCACGATGCAGCGACCATCCACGGTCACCTCCGTGCTCATGAAGATCAGGCTGCGGGTCGAGCGCACCACGCGCGGGCGGGAGATCAGGATGTCGCCGATCTGGCCGGCCTCGACGAAATGGGTGTCGAGCTGCACCGTCGCCATGAACTCCTTACCGGAGACGTAGCGGGCGGTCATGCCGCAGGTGCGGTCGGCAAAGGTCATCATCACGCCACCCTGGACCATGCCGCGACGATTGTGGTGCTTGTCCTCGGTCGCGAGCGCGAATTCGTAATGACCGTCGATCTTGCGCTCCCACAGGGGACCGATCAGGTGCATGAAGCCCGTGGTCTCCAGGATGGTCCAGCCGTCTGATTTCAGCCTTGCGGCGGCCTTGTTGGTCATCTCGTCGTCCATTCCGGTGCGAGCCTTGCGATCTCGTTTCATCGGGGCCGGACGTGGTGTAGTCAAGCATCATGAGACCGTTCGACGATGCCACACGGCGGAATATTGCGGATGCCTGCGCGGCCTTCATGCGGCTGCCGGCGGGTGAAGCACCGACGACGCTGAAGCGTGCCGCGGTGGCGGTTGCGCTGACCGCGAGCGAGGACGATGACACCGCATTCCTGCTCACGCTGCGCGCATCACATCTGCGCGCCCATCGCGGCCAATGGGCGCTGCCGGGCGGCCGCTGCGATGCCGGCGAGACGCCGGTCGAGGCGGCGCTACGCGAGCTCGACGAGGAGCTTGGCCTTCGCCTCACCGGCGCGCAGGTGCTCGGCACGCTCGACGATTATCCAACCCGCTCAGGCTATTTGATCACGCCCGTCGTGGTCTGGGCCGCCGACAGTGCCGCGATCAAGCCAAACCCGGACGAGGTGGCTTCGGTCCATCGCATTGCGCTCGACACCATCGAGCGCGATGACGCTTTCGATTTCGTCGGGATCCCCGAGAGCGCGCGCCGCGTCATCCGTTTCCATCACCAGGAAAGCCTGATCCACGCGCCGACGGCGGCGCTGATCTACCAGTTCCGCGAGGTGCTGGCGGGCCGGCACACCCGCGTCACCGAGCTGGAACAGCCGGTGTTCGCCTGGAAGTGACGATGGTAAACGGCGCGTTAACGTGACGGTTACCGGATGCCTGCTAAGAGGGCAGCATGCATCATTCGATTCGAAACAACCTCTCTCGAAATAGCCTTGCGCTGGTTCCGCTTGCGCTCGTCCTGCTCGCGCCCGCCGCGCGTGGCGGCGAGATCGACGCGCTGCCGCCCGCCGTTCGCGATGCCAACGCCCAGCTGCTGTCGCAGTTTTTTGCGCAAGGCGGGGGAGCCTCGCCGGCCGTGCTCGAATATCGCCGCAAGCTTGCGGAATATCAGGCGGCGCGCGCGGCGTTCGACGCCGAGGCCGGCGCCTATTGGAGCCAGATCTCCGAGAAGCGGAAAGGCCGCAACGCCAAGCGGCGCAGCGGGCAGCAGGTGACGCTCGACGACTACGTGCTGGGGCATCCGCCGCTCTATAACGGGCCGAAGAAGCCGGTGAATCCCGACCCGGAGGAAACGCCGGATCGTCCCCCCAAAAAGCCGATCCCGGTGGTTGCCGATTTCCTGCGCGCGGCGCAGGAGCTCTACCAGTTCACGCCGCAGCGCCCGGCGAGCGAGATCGAGTTCAAGCGCGCCTATGCGCGCTACGCGCTCGCCTCCGGGCTGACGCGCGAGCAGGCCGTGCGGGTCTATTCGTTCGAGACCGGCGGCACCGGCAGCCACGACGTGCAGGCGGGAATCGAGCATGGCGGTAAGCGCGCGATCTCGACCGCTATGGGCTACAACCAGCTCCTGACCACCAACAGCGTCGAGCTGCTCGCCGAGCAGGGGCACGAACTCATTCGCGCGCTCTCCGAGAAGGTGGCGCGGACATCAGGACCGGCGCGCCAGTCGCTCGAGCACAAGCTCGTCGTGCTGAAGAAAATGGTGGCGCATGCGAAGTCGGTGCCCGACACCTGGTCGGAGCACGAGAAGATCGGCAACACCGCGCAGGGCTGGGCCATGCATGCCATGGTGCTCGACATCGATGTCGGTCCGATGCTGCAGACCCACAAGCTCCTGACCTCGGTGCTGTTCGCCCGCGCCAAGGGCTATACCCGTCCGCTGACGGCGGCCGAGCTCGAGATGATGAACCTCACCGGCGACGGCACCGGGCTCGACATGGTGACGATGCCGCAGGCGATGCGCGAGCAGGTGCCGACCTCGAACTTCTTCCAGCGCGGCGGCTACGAGCGCAACCCGGTCGCGATTCGCCACAACACGGTGGCCAAGCTGCTGGCGGTGACGGACGACCGGATGGACGCGAACAGCAGCAAACCCGGTGCAAGGGAATTGGCGGGCGCGTTTTAGGGAACTGGCGAGCTGCCGTAGGGTGGGCAAAGCGAAGCGTGCCCACCATTTCGATCAGAACGAGGTGCTAGATGGTGGGCACGGCACTAACGCGCCTTTGCCCACCCTACGGCAGCTTCGTTCGTGGCGAGAGCCGCCGCTCCTATTGATCCGGCCCGAACTTGAACTTGCCGTCGCCTTCCAGATAGGGGCCGCTGCGCATGTAGAGCTGGCCGTTGTGGCCGATGAAGAACAGCGTGCCCTTCGGGACCTTCTTGGCGCCCTTCAGGAGCTCGCCGGCGTTGCTGGTGCCCATCTTGTAGGAAAAGGTCTTGCCCTCCCTGTCATAAGCGTAGCCGGTGTCGGGCTTGAGCTCCCACGGCGTTGCCGGGGCTTGCGCGAAAGCGGGCGCGGCGAATGCGCCGAGCACCGTTACGAGTGCAGCCGATACAAGTGCAAATGTCTTGGTTGAAAATGCCATCATCCATCCTCCCCCGTCGCTGGGGTACCCGGCTTGAACAAATCACGAACGGCATATCCGGGTCAATTTGCGAAAGCGCCGCAGCGCATCACGTCTTGCCCAGCAGTTTGTGATTTTCCCTTCGTCCCCTCGCGACTATGTTCCGCTTTCCGTCTAGAACGCAACTCGACAAAATTATGGGTGGGGATGATTCGGATGCGCCATGTGATTAAACTTTGCTGGGCTGCTGCATTGTCGTTGACGGCGCTGGCACCGGCCGCCCGGGCCGATGATTACCAGCTCAGCCACAACCAGCGGATTTCGTGCAGCCGCGGCCTTGCCCCGGGCAAGCTGAACACGGCGACCTGCAAGTCCTACACCTACCTCTTCAACACCAAGACCTCGGAATATTTCCGCTGCCAGGTCTCGCTGGCGCTGACCCGCGACAACAAGGAAGTCATCAACGTCCAGACCGACGGTGGCTGCACCAAGAAGCCGCGCATCTTCGAGACCGACGGGAAGTATGATTTCGACGCGACCGAGACCGAGCCGCCGAACACCAATTCGTTCTTCGGCCCCGGCGGCTATTCGGTGTGGGCGGCCGATGTCGGCGCGCAGAAGGTGCGCGGCTGCATCATCATCTCCTCCGGCCTCGGTTCCGACATCTCCAAGTGCCTGGACATGACGTTCCAGTGAAACGTCGCTCGCGATGGCGGCGCTCCGGACTACGGCTGCGCCACCTCGCCGCACCTCGGGTTCCCGAAAAATCCAGCCGGATCGGCCGTTTACCGCAGTCCTGTTTTGTCTTTTGGATGGGTTGACCCGCATCCCTCATCCGGCCAATTTCGCCGCCGGTTTGGGGAGAACAACAACCATGAAACGGACCATTTTCGGCGCGGCCGCGGCTCTTGCTCTGGCGGCGTCGGCACCTTGCGCGCAGGCGCAATCCTTCATCAACGTGCTGACCGGCGGCACCTCCGGCGTCTATTATCCGCTCGGGGTCGCGATCGGGAAGATCTACGGCGACAGAATTCCGAACGTGAAGACGCAGGTGCAGGCCACCAAGGCGTCGGTCGAGAATTTGATCCTGCTGCAGCAGGGCCGCGGCGAGCTGGCGTTCACGCTGGGCGATTCGCTCAAAGCCGCCTGGGACGGCGAGGAGGAGGCGGGCTTCAAGACCAAGCTCGACAAGCTCAGGACCATCGGCGCGATCTATCCGAACTACATCCAGATCGTCGCGACCACTGAATCCGGCATCAAGACGCTGGCCGACCTCAAGGGCAAGAGCCTCTCTGTCGGTGCGCCGAAGTCCGGCACTGAGCTGAATTCGCGCGCGATCCTGGCCGCCGCCGGCATGAGCTACAAGGATCTCGGCAAGGTCGAATACCTGCCGTTCGCCGAATCCGTCGATCTCATGAAGAACCGCCAGCTTGCAGCGACGCTGCAATCGGCCGGCCTCGGCGTCGCCTCGCTGAAAGACCTTTCGACCTCGAGCCCGATCACGGTGGTGTCGGTGCCGAAGGAGACCGTCGACAAGATCGGCCCGCCCTTCGTCTCCGCAATCATTCCGGCCAACACCTATACCGGCCAGGACAAGGACGTGCCGACGGCGGCCGTGATCAATTATCTCGTCACGAGCTCCGCCGTGTCCGACGATCTCGCCTATCAGATGACCAAGCTGATCTACGAGTCGCTGCCGGAATTGCAGAACGCGCACGCGGCCGGCAAGGAGATCAAGCTCGAGACCGCAGCGACGGGCAGCCCGGTTCCGCTGCACCCCGGCGCGATCCGCTATTACAAGGAAAAAGGGCTGATCAAGTAACTTCCTCCGTCGTCATTCCGGGTTCGATGCTCCGCATCGCCCCGGAATGACGGTGGAGAGATCGTTCGCGAATGCCCGGGATCGTCCCGGGCATGACGTTTTTGGGGCCCTGTGCCAATGCTATTGGGCATGGACAGGCTGAGGACGAGATAGATGCTGGAAAAGGCAGAGGGCACGGCGACCGCGCCCGAGAAGGTCAAGGTCGAGTTCGACAATTTCGAGCACGGTTTCCCGGAAGGTTTCGGTCCGGGTTGGTGGGGGCAACTCGCCTACTGGATCGGCATCGCCTTCGCCACCTTCCAGCTCTATGTCGCCGCCTTCAACTATCTGCCGAGCCAGGTGGTGCGCGGTGTCCATGTCGGCTTCCTCGTCCTGCTCACCTTCGGCCTGATCGCCAATTTTACCGCGAAGAGCAATGTCGGCCGCGCGCTCGGCTGGGTGATCGGCGGCGCCGGCTTCCTGTGCGGGCTCTACCAGTGGATCTTCTATGCCGATTTGATCGCGCGCGACGGCGACCCGACGCGGCTTGATCTCGTGGTCGGCACGGTGCTGGCGGTGCTGATCTTCGAGGGCACGCGGCGCCTGATGGGCGCGGCGCTGCCGTTGATGTGCGGCGCGTGCCTCGTCTACTGGTTCTTCGGCCAGTACCTGCCGTCGCCGCTCAACCATCGCGGCTACGATTTCGACCAGATCATCACGCATCTGTCGTTCGGCACCGAAGGCTTCTACGGCGTGCCGATCTACGTGTCGGCGACCTACATCTTCCTGTTTATCCTGTTCGGTTCGTTCCTGGAGCGCGCCGGCATGATCCAGCTGTTCACCGACGTTTCGCTCGGCCTGTTCGGCCGCACCCGCGGGGGACCTGCGAAAGTCGCGGTGTTCGCCTCGGGCATGATGGGCACGATCTCCGGCTCGGGCGTCGCTAATGTCGTGACCGTCGGCCAGTTCACGATTCCCTTGATGATCAGGTTCGGCTATCGCCGCGCGTTTGCCGCGGGCGTCGAAGCCACGGCCTCGATGGGCGGGCAGATCATGCCGCCGGTGATGGGCGCGGTCGCCTTCATCATGGCCGAGACGCTCGGCGTGCAATATTCCGAGATCGTCAAGGCGGCGGCCATTCCCGCGATCCTCTATTTCGCGTCCGCGTTCTGGATGGTGCATCTGGAAGCCGGCAAGCACGGCCTCGTCGGCATGAAGCGCTCGGAAATCCCGAGCGCCTGGAGGGCGCTGGTGACGCGCTGGTACCTCGTGCTGCCGCTCGCCGCCCTCGTCTACATGCTGTTCGAGGGATTTACGCCGCTCTATGCCGGCAGCATGGGTCTGGCGCTGACGGTGGCGCTGATCCTCGGCACCGCCATCACCACCGGCGCCTCCTCGAATGTGATCCGCACCATCTTCTGGATCGGCCTTGCGCTCGTCGTCGCCGCGCTCTCGCGTGACGGCCTCAAGATCGTGCCGGTCGCCAGCGTCGTCGTGGGGCTGATCGTGATCACCGCCTTCGTGCGCGGGGGCTTTGCGGCGTTGCGTGCCTGCCGCGACGCGCTGGCCGAGAGCGCCAAATCCGCCATCACCGTCGGCATGGCCTGCGCCATCGTCGGCGTCATCATCGGCATGATGTCGCAGACCGGCGTCGGCACCATCTTCGGCGGCTGGGTGATCGGGCTCGGCGAGAAGAGCCTGTTCCTGGCGCTGATCATGACCATGCTGCTGTCGATCCTGCTCGGCACCGGCATCCCGACCATCCCGACCTACATCATCACCGCCGCGCTTGCCGCGCCCGCGTTGGCCAAGCTAGGGGTGCCCTTGATCGCGAGCCACATGTTCGCGTTCTACTACGGCATCATGGCCGACCTTTCGCCGCCGGTGGCACTGGCGGCGCTCGCGGCGGCACCGATCGCGAAGGAGAACCCGGACAAGATCGGCTGGGAGGCGATGCGCATCGCGCTCGCCGGCTACGTCATTCCGTTCATCTTCGTCTACTCGCCGGCATTGATGCTCCAGGCCGGCGACCCCATGGCGGCCAAGCTCGGCTTCTATGGCGCGGTGGCGCTGGCGACCGTCAAGGCATTGGCAGCGATCGGCCTGTTCGGCATGGTGGCGATCGGTTTCCTGTTCACCCGGCTGACGCTGATCGAGCGCCTGGTCGCGCTCGGCGCAGCGTTCTGCCTGCTCGGCGATTTTCCGTTCAGCGACACCGCGGGCTTTCTGCTGACGGCGGCGATCGTGCTGTGGCAATGGCGGCAGCGCCCGCCTGTAACGGTCGAGGCGGTGTGAGCCTCTGCTTCGCAACGGCTTTCGGCGGGAAGGCGCTGGTACTGTCTGCGTTCACGCTGGTGTGGACGCATTCGATCGCGAAAGTCGACTGGCAGGAGGATTGGCGCGTCACCCCCGCCGGTCTCGAACTGGTGCAGGCCCGCGTCAAGGGCACCGGCCCCGGCATGGAGCCGCCGCCCGAGGCGCGGCTGGTCGACGGCTGGTTTCAGTGGCAGCCCGCGCAGGCACCGATGCAGGAGGTCATGCTCGGCAATTCGGGCGCCGCCGGTGAATGGCGGCTGTGCCATGACGGACAGTGCCGGACGCTGTCGGAGATTGTCGGGCATCCCATTGGTGCTAACGTCACCATGATGAAGGTGTGCAACGATCCGTAGCCCGGATGGAGCGAAGCGCAATCCCGGACAGTGGCCCCGGATTACGCTTACGCTCCATCCGGGCTACAACAAGAACAACAACAAGGAGACACACGATGGATCGGCTCAAGGGCAAGGTTGCGATGGTGGTGGGGGCCGGGTCGATCGGTCCCGGCTGGGGCAACGGCAAGGCGACCGCGGTGACCTTTGCGCGCGAGGGCGCGCAGGTGTTTTGCGTCGATCGCAATGGCGCGGCCGCCGAGGAGACCGCAAAGATCATCACCGGCGAAGGCGGCAAGGCGACCGCGTTCACCGCCGATGTGTCCCGCGCGAGCGAGATCGAGGCGATGGTGGCGGCGTGCCTGAAGGCCTATGGCCGCATCGACGTGCTCGACAACAATGTCGGCATCGCCGAGATGGGTAGCGTGGTCGAGGTGACCGAGGAGAGCTGGGACCGCGTCTTCAGCGTCAACCTCAAGAGCGCCTATTTCGCCATGAAGCACGTCATTCCAGTGATGGTGAAGCAGGGCGGCGGCTCGATCATCAACATCTCCTCGATCGCCTCGATCCGCCACATGGGCATCTCCTACGTCACTTACGGCACCTCGAAGGCGGCGATGAATCAGATGACGCGCACCACCGCGATCGAGTTCGCGCGCCACCATGTGCGAGTGAATGCGATCCTGCCCGGCCTGATGAAGACGCCGATGGTCGAACACTCTGCCGGTCTTGCCGCCAGCTACGCCAAGGGCGATGTCGAGGCGATGTGGCGCGCGCGCGATGCGCAGGTGCCGATGGGGCACATGGGCGATGCCTTCGACGTCGCCAACGCCGCGCTGTTTCTGGCGTCGGACGAGTCGAAATATGTGACCGGGATCGAGCTCGTGGTCGACGGCGGGATCACGTGCAAGGCGGGGGCGTGATTTCAATCTCTGCTGTCGTCCCCGGGCGCGCAACGCGCGAACCCTGGACCCATAACCACAGGGAGAAGTCGTAGCGCGAGCCGGTAACTCCGAGTCTTCGCCAAACCACGGCCTGTGGTTATGGGTCCCGGATCTGCGCTACGCCCCAGTCAACGCTTCGCGTTGCCTGGAGCCTCGCTTGTCCGGGACGACAGCGGTGATTACTGCGCCAGCGCCAGAATTCCGCCGGCGAACGAATGCCACGCCGCGGTCTCGCTGATCGGCCAGTTCAGGACCTTCACCGCCAGCAGCGCGAGCGTGCCATAGATGTAGACCGGATGCACGCGGCCTTCGGTGCGCCAGTCGCGCACCATGGCGACGACGAGGAGCAGCGATGCGACGACGGCCGGCGCGATCGTCACCGGCACCGGCGGCGGGCCGGGCGGTCCCGGAGGCGCCAGGAAGGTCAGGAACCATCGCGCGATCGCGGCATCGAGGATCGAGACCGCGGCGAGCAGCATCAGGCGCTTGTGAATCTCGGGTCTGCGCGTGTTCATGATCGCGAGCACGAACACGATTGCGAAGAACGCAATCCCGCTCATCGGCACGATCGAGAAGCCGATGCCGGCCTCTTTCTGCCCGAGCGCGGCGGAATGCTGCATCACATGCACGGAGGCGAGGAAGCCGAAGATCGTCATCGCGGTGGCGAGCGACACGCCGGCGATGCCGAGCGAACGGTGATTGACCACGCGCCCCGAGGCCGCGAGCCAGGTCTGAAGCACGAAATAGACAGACCAGGTGAAGAACAACAATCCGTGAAAGTGAATCACGGGGCTCGCGGACAGCGTCCGGTTGGCGAGGGGAACCCAATAGGTCGGTGCGAAGCCGAGAAACGCGGTGGCCGCGCAGGCCAGGGCCATATGCAGATAAAAATATCGCGCAGGCGACGCATCTCGCGCGCGTACACGACGGTCGTCGGTCAGAGTCGTCATCAGGAATGAGTCTGGGGAGGTGGGGTTTGGTTCAAACCCCGCTGTCGTCCCGGGGCGCGCGTAGCGCGAGCCCGGGACCCATAACCACAGGACGTGGTTCTGTCGTTGGCTGGCAACTCCGTGTCTTCGCCAAACATAATTTCGTGGTTATGGGTCCCGGATCGGCGCGCGCTTAGGGCGCGCTTGTCCGGGACGACAGCGAGATTGTTGCGTCATCCCCCCGCGCTCAATTCTGCGCGATCGAGCTCCTCTTCGAGCCGGTGGAAGGCATCGTCGCCGATCACTTCGGTGGCGCGGAGGTCGAAGATCGATTTGCGGGCGGCCGCGATGGCGCGGCGGCGCAGGGGATCGGCGGGCAGCTCGCCACTGGCGATGCCACCGTGAGGATCGCTCCCGGCCTGCATCAGGATGGCGCGATATTCGAGCCGCAGGATCTCCGCCTCCTCCGACGGATCGCTCTCGATCGCATCGAGCGCGGCGCGATAAGCGACGGCGCGGGCGCGCGCGACCTCGGTGCCGACGGGGTCGTCGTCCCTAAGGCCGAACGCCAGGATCAGCGGCCGCAGCGTCAGGCCCTGGATCACCAGCGATCCCAGCACCACTGCAAAGGCGATGAAGACGATGAAGTCGCGGTAGGGAAAGGTTTCCGGCAGCGCAAAAGCTGTGGCGAGCGTGACGAGGCCGCGCATGCCGCACCAGGAGATGATGAGGCCGCCCTTGGTCGAGGCGACGGCCCTGGGATCATTCGGATGATAGATCCCCTGCGCGACCAGCACACGCAAGGTCGCGCGATAGAACGTCACCCAGGCGAGGCGCACCAGGATCACCGTCAGCAGGATCCAGCCGGCGGCCACGCAATATTCCCAACGCACGTCCGCATCCAGCCGCGTCCAGATCGGCCGCATCTGCATGCCGATCAGCATGAAGGCGAGCACGTTGAGCACGAACACCATCGTTTCCCACACCGCATAGGACGGCACCCGCAGCCGTGCTGGCATGCGCGCCCCCGCCGTGCGCGCCATGGTGATGGCGTAGACGACGATGGTGAGAATGCCGGAGAGGCCGAGATGCTCCGCGGCGATCCAGACCATGAAGGTGGTGGCGAACTGCACGATGATCGCGCTGGGTGCTTCCTTGACCCGTTCCAGGAGCAGCGGGATGATGTAGCCCGCGAGCAGGCCGCCGACGACACTGCCGACCAGGGCCAGCGCCATCGTCGGCGCGACCTGGCTCCATGTCAGATGCTCGGTGGCGACGGCACCGACCGCGATGCGATAGATCAGAAGCGCGCTCGCGTCGTTGAGCAGGCTTTCGCCCTCCAGGACTTTCACCATGCGGTGGGGCAGCTTGACCTGGCTCAGGATCGCGACCGCAGCGGCCGCATCGGGCGGCGCCACGATGGCACCGAGCGCGACCGCGGCGGCCCACGGCATATCGGGCATCAGCCGGTGCGCGACGAAGGCGACGCCCGCCGTGGTCAGGCCGACCGCGGCGACGACCAGGGTCGAGACCGGAACCCAATTGTTGCGCAGGTCGCGCAGCGAGGTGTCGAAGGCGGCATCGAGCAGCACCGGTGCGACAAAAAGCGCCAATGCCAGGTCCGGCTCCAGCGCCCAGGACGGGCTGGACGGCACGAAGGCGATCAGCGCGCCGCCGATGGCGAGAAAGGTCGGGTAGGGGACCTTGATCCGCCGCGCCAGCGCCGATAAGGCAACGGCGCCGAGCAGAAGCGCGATGATCCATTCGAATGTCGACACGATGATCCCCGAAGCCGGTTTGAGCGGCGCCACAAGCTAGCACCAATCCGGCCGTATGATGGATAGTACGGCCCCGAGGCAAGACTTAAGGCAAGCCAGAAAGCAAGACATCCGACTGCAACGAGCATGCGTTTTCAAAAACTCATTCAATCGTCAGGTGCCGTATTGTTTTGCGCGCTGTCGCTGAATGCCGCCCGGGCTGCGACCGGCGGCGAACCGGCTGCGGTGATACAGGTCGATGTCGCCTCATGCCTCGCGGCGACCGCGGCAGACGATGTGGACAAGGCTGCCACGGCCTGTGCCGCCGTGATCGACAATGAGAAGACGGCGAAGGGGGATCTGATCAAGGCGCTGATCGCGCGCGCCGCGTTCTATGCGCGCCACGACCAGGTCGACCGCGCCATCGCCGACGACAGCCGCGCTCTTTTGCTCGACCCTGCGCTCGCCGACATCTTGAATGCGCGCGGCGGGCTCTGGCTGAAGAAGGGCGACAAGCCCAAGGCGGTGCAGGATTTCGGCGCGGCGCTGAAGATCGATCCGAACCACGAGAAGGCCAAGGCCAATCACAAGGCAATGGCGCGCGAGCTGGAGCGGATTGGCGCGCAGATGGCGGTCGCCGGCAAGCCCAGCTTCAATTGCAGGCGTGCGGCTCGGGCGGTGGAGAAGGCGATCTGCGGCAACCGCGAGCTCGCCGATCTTGATCGCGAGATCTTTGCCTCCAATGCCCGTGTGATCCGGGAGGCGCGCAATCCGGCGGAAGCGAAGAACCTCCAGCGTGAACAGGACGAGTTCATTGCCCGCCGCAATGCCGGGTACGGCCGGGCGGGGTATGATCTGAAGAAGGCGATGCAGGAGCGGCTGCAGCGCCTGAATGGCGTGGACGGGTATTGACGATTCTTCGCCTCTCCCCGCAGGCGGGGCGAGGGAGTGATGCGCCGCGCGCCCCTAACTGTTCCCAAATTGAACCCATTTCTTCCCTGCCGCGACAATGGTGAGAACCCGACGCCACGGAGCCCTCTTGCCATGTGCGGCACGCATTCTTCCGCGCAAGCGCATTCGCTTGCCAAAATCTCGCTTCGCGCTTTTCTTCTCGGGGCGGCGATGAGCCTCGTCCTTGCAGCCCCCGCCTCGGCGGGCACCGATTGCGTGATGGGCAGCAAGGCTGCTCCCGCGGAGCTGATCCCGGCCTGCACCGTCATCATCAACCAGGGCGCAAGTCCCGCGTCCGACCGCGCGGCGGCGCTGCTGGTTCGCGCCGACGCCAATGCGCGGACTTCGGGCGGCCTCACGCAAGCCCTGCGGGACATCGACCGTGCCATCGCAATCGACGGCAAGAATGCAAAGTCCTGGCGCCTGCGCGGCGACCTCTTGCGCGAAGCCGGCGGCGATCTCAACCGCGCGGCGGCGGATCTGAGCAAGGCGATCGAGCTCGATCCGCGGGATGCGGAGGCTTACGAGCTGCGCGGTGTCGTGTATACCACCCAGCGCAGGCTTGACCGTGCGCTCGCCGATTACGACCAGGCGATCAAGCTGAAGCCGGATGATGCACAGGCATGGTCCGACCGCGGCGTGAACTACTATCTCGGCGGCGACAACGAGAAGGCGATCAAGGATCTCAGCGAGGCGCTGCGGCTCGATCCCAACCGTCCGCGCACCTACACCAACCGCGGCGCGGCATACAAGAAGCTCGGCCAGCTCGACAAGGCGGTGGCCGACGACGGCGAGGCGATCAGGCTCGATCCGAAGGTGCCCGAATATTTTGACAACCGCGGGCTCACCTATGCCGCCATGAAAGAGTACGACAAGGCGATCGCCGATTACGACCAGGCGCTGCGCCTGGCGCCCCGGCCGAACTTCTTCACCAACCGCGGCGATTCCTACCAGTTCAAGGGTGAGTTCGGAGCGGCGCTCAGCGACTACGACGCTGCGCTGAAGCTCGATCCGAATTTCGCGCAGACCTACAACAACCGCGCCGTGCTCTACAAGAAGATGGGCGAGCGCAAGAAGGCGCTGGCCGATTACGAGACGGCGCTCAAGCTCGATCCCGGTAACGAGAATGCTGCCAACGGCCGCCGCAGCACGATCGCGGAGATCGCGAAATTCGGCGGTGAGCCGCCGCGGGTGCTGAATGCGGCGTCCGGCAATGGTCCGTCCTTCGAATGCGCGACGGCCAGGCGTGAGGTCGAGAAGGTGATCTGCGCCGATCCGCAGCTGGGCGTGCTCGACCGCCAGATCGCCGAGACCTACGAGCGCGTGCTGAAATCGGCGGGCAAGCGCTCGGCTGGCGAAGTACGCAAGACCCAGCGCGATTTCCTTAGCCTCCGCAACGCCAGCTTCGGCCGGCCGGGCTATGATCTGAGGAAGGTCATGCAGGAGCGGTTACAGAAGCTGAATGCGACGGAGAGCTAGTCGCTGCCACGCGCAAGACGTTCCCTCCCCCTTGTGGGGGAGGGTTAGTGAGGGGGTAGCCACGAACTCGGAGCGGAGTTCGTGGCTACCCCCTCTCCGGCTCTCCCCCACAAAGGGGGAGAGAGCCCACCTATGCTGTCGCGCTAGTTTGCCTCGATCTCCACGGCTCGCTTATCGCTTCGACGATACCCATCCTTTTCAGCTTGAACCGCCGCCCGTTCCCGGGAAAATACCTCTCAAACAAGGCCGACACTTGATCCGGGTCATGGCGGGGCGACCGTCCGGCCGCAAGGTTCGAGGTCAGGCCAATAAAGGTAACGGGAGCGCGGGAATGAACATCCAGGGCAACAGCAGTTATCACGAGGTCCATGCCCGCTCGCTGACCGACCCCGAAGGCTTCTGGGCCGAGGCGGCGAAGGAGATCGACTGGATCGAGCCGCCCAAATCGATCTTCGACCCCTCGCAGGGAACCTATGGCCGCTGGTTCACGGGGGGAGTCGTCAATACCTGCTACAACGCGCTCGACCGCCATGTCGAAGGCGGCCGCGCCGACCAGGTCGCGCTGATCCACGATTCACCGCTGGCGGACAGCGTCACCAAATTCACCTATGCCGAACTGCTGAACGAGGTGCAGGCGCTCGCCGCCATCATGCAGGATTTCGGCGTCGCCAAGGGCGATCGCGTCATCCTTTATATGCCGATGGTGCCGGAGGCCGTGGTCGCGATGCTCGCCTGCGCGCGGATCGGTGCGGTGCACTCCGTGGTGTTCGGCGGCTTTGCCGCGAAGGAGCTTGCCACCCGCATCGACGACGCGCAGCCGAAACTCATCCTCTCCGCAAGCTGCGGCATCGAGCCCGGCCGCATCGTGCAGTACAAGCCGCTGCTCGACGAGGCGATCAGTCTTGCCGGCAGCAAGCCGAAGGCCTGCATCGTGCTGCAACGCCCGCAGCTCACTTGCGACCTGGCCCCGGGGCGGGACTACGATTGGGCAAGCCTGCGCCGCAAGGCGATGAACGACGGCAAGAAGGCCGCATGCGCGCCTGTCGCCGCGACCGATCCGCTCTACATCCTCTACACCTCGGGCACCACCGGCATCCCGAAGGGCGTCGTGCGCGACAATGGCGGCCATCTCGTCGCGGTGAAATGGTCGATGTTCAACCTCTATGGCGTCAAGCCCGGCGAGGTGTGGTGGTGCGGCTCCGACATCGGCTGGGTGGTCGGCCACAGCTACATCGTCTACGGCCCGCTGCTGCACGGTGCGACGACGATCATGTATGAGGGCAAGCCGGTCGGCACGCCCGACGCCGGCGCGTTCTGGCGCGTGATCGCCGAGCACAAGGCGGTCGCGTTCTTCACCGCGCCGACCGCGTTCCGCGCGATCCGGAAAGACGATCCGGAAGGAAAGTTCATCCGGCAATACGACCTGTCGAATTTCCGCACCCTGTTCCTCGCCGGCGAGCGTGCCGATCCGCCGACGGTCGCATGGGCGGAGCAGCAGCTGAAGGTGCCGGTGATCGACCATTGGTGGCAGACCGAAACCGGCTGGTGCATCGCCGGCAATCCGGTCGGGCTCGGCATGCTGCCGGTGAAGCACGGCTCGCCGACGGTGCCGATGCCGGGCTACCAGGTCGACGTGGTCGACGAGGCGGCAAAGCCGGTCGGGCCCAACACCATGGGCTCGATCGTCATCAAGCTGCCGATGCCGCCGGGCTGTCTGCCGACGCTGTGGAATCAGGATGCGCGCTTCAAGGAGGCTTATCTCAGCGAATTCCCCGGCTATTACAAAACCTCGGATGCCGGCTACAAGGACGAGGACGGCTATGTCTTCGTCATGGGCCGCACCGACGACATCATCAACGTCGCCGGCCATCGGCTCTCCACCGGCGGCATGGAGGAGATCCTGGCCTCGCATCCCGATGTTGCCGAATGTGCCGTGCTCGGCGTCAAGGACGCGATCAAGGGCGAGGTGCCGTGCGGCTTCCTGGTGCTCAAGGCCGGTGTGAAGCGTGCGCCCGCCGAGATCGAGAAGGAGATCGTCGCGCTGGTGCGCGACAAGCTCGGCCCGGTCGCCGCCTTCAAGCTCGCGATCACCGTGGGACGCCTGCCCAAGACGCGCTCCGGAAAGATTCTGCGCGGCACCATCAAGAAGATCGCCGACGGCGAGTCCTGGACCATGCCGGCGACGATCGAGGACCCCAAGACGCTCGACGAGATCGGGGAGGCGCTGAAGGGGCGGGTGTGAGGCGAAGCGTCATCCCGGGGCGGTCCGCAGGACCGAACCCGGGATCTCGAGATTCCCGGTGCGCAATTGCGCACCTGAGGGCTGTTGCTTACGCTCCATCCCGGGACGACCGACTCCATTGGGGGCTTGAATAGGCCGCATTTTTCCGCTCAACCCTCATCCTGAGGAGCGCGCTTGACGCCCGCTGCGCGGGCTCCTCACCATGAGGACGAAAGAGCTGCTATGAATGCGAAGCCGTTTCTTGCGATTGTGTTTGCGGGCCTCATGCTCTCCGCCTGCTCCGCGCGCTACCAGACGCCGGTGGCGATGGGCGGCGACGATGACGATGCGGTCTGCCTGAGCCGGGGCAATGCGCAGGGCTCGCCGGAATACGTGGCCTGCCGCAAGGACCGCGACGTGCAGCGCAACGCCGCCACCGCCCGTGCCGATCGCCGCCAGCGCGACCTCGGCGAATACATGCTGAACCATCCTGAGCGGCCGTAGGTCGCCCGGTTAACGGAGGGATTCATGAACGAGGACCAGTTCAACACGTCTTTGCGCAAATTCCTCAAGCAGGTCGGGGTCACCTCACAGCGCGAGATCGAGAAGGCCGTGCGCGATGCGATCGCCGCCGGCCGGATCAAGGGACACGAGAAGCTCAAGACGAAGATGGTGCTGACCATCGATGGAGTCGGACTCGTCCACGAAGTCGACGACGTGATCGAGCTCGGCTGAGCTCCTGCGTGCCATCCGCTCCACGTCCCTTCTGACTTTCGTCTTGGGGCTCGACTGTCCGGGCCGGGTCGTCCCGCCATCAAGCAAAAACGCGGCGGATGGCTCCGCCGCGTTCGAATCGATTTGGACGTTCGGCGCGAGGCGCGGAGCCTTACTCCTCCTCGTCTTCCTGCTTCTTGCCGCCGAGCGTCTTCAGCTTGGCGAACACGGCGTCGAGGTTGAGGTCGTCGCTCGATCGCTCGGCCGGCTCGAACTCGTCCTTCTTGGTGGTCTCGGACGCCGGCAGCAGGGTCGCGCCGCCATAGGCTGCGTCGATCGGCTTCTCCTTGGCCGCGCGCGCCACCTCGAAATCGAGCTCGATCTGCGAGCAGAGGCCGAGGGTGACAGGGTCGATCGGGGTCAGCTGGGAGGTGTTCCAGTGGGTTCGGTCCCGCACGCTCGCGATGGTGCTCTTGGTGGTGCCGACCAGACGCATGATCTGGGCGTCCTTGAGCTCGGCATGGTTGCGCAGCAGCCAGAGGATGGCGCTCGGACGCTCGTGGCGGCGCGAGACCGGGGTGTAGCGCGGGCCCTTGCGCTTGGGCTGGGGCGGCAGCACCACCTTGCTCTCCTGGAGGCGGAGCCGATAATCCGGACTCTTCTCGCCCTTCTCGATCTCCTCGCGGGTCAGCTGGCCGTTGGAGAGGGGATCCATGCCCTTGATGCCCTGGGCAGCATCGCCGTCGGCGATCGCGCGCACCTCGAGGGGGTGCATCTTGGTGAAATCGGCGACCTGGTCGAAGGTCAGCGCGGTGTTGTCGAGCAGCCAGACGGCGGTCGCCTTGGGCATCAGCGGTGCGTTGCTCATGGCAAATCTCCTTTGTGCTTCGCCCACCCCTCTGGAGGCGAAACCGGTGGTCATCAGCGATGACTGGGAATTCGCGCTATATAAGCCCGGAGGGGGTAGCCACGCAATGGTTCTGCTATAGATAGTGCCTTGACAGCGCCCGAAAGGGGGCCCAATTCCCTGTAAGCCCGTACCCAAGCCCTATTCCATCCATCGACCGCTTCCCGCCCATTTGGCGAGGTGATTCGGTCCCGAGATCGCTCAATGTCAGCCAAACCAGACCTCAAGATCGTGCTTTGTTCTCCCCGTGGCTTCTGCGCCGGGGTGGTCCGGGCGATCGACACCGTGGAACGGGCGCTCGATAAGTACGGTGCCCCCGTCTATGTTCGCCATGAGATTGTGCACAACAAGTATGTCGTCGACGGGTTGAAGAAGAAGGGCGCCATCTTCGTCGAGGAGCTGGCCGAAATCCCGGAAAACACCAGCGCCCCGGTGGTGTTCTCGGCCCACGGCGTGCCGAAGTCGGTTCCGGCCGATGCCCAGTCCCGCAATTTGTTCTCGCTGGATGCGACCTGCCCGCTGGTGACCAAGGTGCACCGCGAGGCCGCGATCCACTTCAAGCGTGGCCGCGAGATCTTCCTGATCGGCCACTCCCATCACCCCGAAGTGGTCGGCACGCTCGGCCAGCTTCCGACCGGCGCCGTGACCCTGATCGAGACCGCCGAGGACGCCAAGACGATCTCCCCGAAGGATCCCAACAACCTCGCCTTCGTGACCCAGACAACGCTGTCGATCGACGACACCGCGGAGATCGTGGCGCTGCTGAAGGAGCGCTTCCCGAACATCAACGGGCCGCACAAGGAAGACATCTGCTACGCCACCACCAACCGCCAGCTCGCGGTGAAGAAGGTGGCGCCGGTGGTCGACGCGCTCATCGTCGTCGGTGCCCCCAATTCGTCGAACTCGCAGCGCCTGCGCGAGGTCGCCGAGCGCGAGGGCTGCGGGATTGCGGTGCTGGCGCAGCGTGCCACCGACATCGACTGGGACAAGTTCGGCAACATCAAAAGCCTCGGCATCACCGCGGGCGCCTCCGCGCCGGAAGTGATCGTCGAGGAGATCATGGACGCGTTCGCCGAGCGCTACACGCTGCATGTGGAGACGGTCTCGGCCGCGGAGGAGAACGAGTTCTTCCCGTTGCCGCGTCAGGTGCGCCCCGAAGCCGCCGCCGAGTAGACTTTTATGGCGGTCTACACCGACGTTGCCGCCGAAGAGCTTGCGGATTTCCTGAAGCAATACGAGCTCGGCGAATTGCTCTCCTACAAGGGCATCGCCGAGGGTGTCGAGAACACCAACTTCCTGCTGCATACCAGCCAGGGTTCGTTCATCCTCACGCTCTACGAGAAGCGCGTGGCGAAGAATGACCTGCCGTTCTTCCTCGCCCTGATGACGCATCTGGCCGAGCACGGCATCAACTGCCCGCTGCCGGTGAAGGGAAGAGACGGCGAGGCGTTGCGCGAGCTGTCGGGGCGTCCCGCGGCGATCATCACCTTTCTCGAAGGCATGTGGCCGCGCAAGCCGAACGTGGCCCATTGCGCCGGTGTCGGTGGGGCGCTGGCGAAGATGCATCTGGCCGGTGCGAACTTTGCGGTTCGGCGCGCCAATGCGCTGTCGGTCGCGGGCTGGCGGCCGCTGTTCGATGCGGCTTCGAACCGCGCCGACGAGGTGCAGCCGGGCCTGCGCGCCTTTCTCGCGACCGAGCTCGACCATCTCTCGAGCGGGATCTGGCCGGACAATCTGCCGGAGGGCGTGATCCACGCCGACCTCTTCAACGACAACGTCTTCTTCCTCGGCGACCAGCTCTCGGGGATCATCGATTTCACCTTCGCCTGCAACGACATGCTGGCCTATGACGTCGCGATCTGCCTCAACGCCTGGTGCTTCGAGCCGGATCATTCCTTCAACGTCACCAAGGCGCGCGCTTTCCTCAACGCCTATGGCCGCGTGCGAAAGCTCTCTGGCGCCGAAGAGGCCGCGCTGCCGCTGCTGGCCCGTGGTGCCGCGATCCGCTTCCTGCTGACGCGGCTGGTGGATTGGCTCAACGTGCCCGAAGGCGCGCTGGTCAAGCCGAAGGACCCGCTGGAATATTTTCGCAAGCTGCGCTTCCACCAGAGCGTGACGAGCGTACGCGATTACGGGCTGATGCCGTCAGGATTGGTCGCGTGAGCGAGCGTCCCAATGTCACGATCTATACCGATGGCGCCTGCTCGGGAAATCCCGGGCCGGGCGGCTGGGGCGCGATCCTGAAGTTCGGCGACAAGGAAAAAGAGTTGAACGGCGGCGAGCGCCACACCACCAACAACCAGATGGAGTTGATGGCCGCGATCTCCGCGCTCGAGGCGCTGAAGAAGCCGTGCACGGTCGATCTCTATACCGACAGCCAGTATGTCCGGCAGGGCATCACCGGCTGGATCCACGGCTGGAAGCGCAACGGCTGGCGCACCGCCGACAAGAAGCCGGTGAAGAATGTCGAGCTATGGCAGCGCCTGGATGCCGCGCTGAAGCAGCACGAGGTCCGCTGGCACTGGGTCAAGGGCCACGCCGGCCACCCCGAGAACGAGCGCGCCGATCAGCTGGCGCGCGACGGCATCGTGAAGGCGCGGTTGCAGCAGCGGCTGGCGGAGTAGGGGCGAGCCGTCGGCGCGCCACCTTCAACTGTCATCGCCCGCGAAGGCGGGCGATCCAGTATCCCAGAGACGGTTGTGATTGAGCTGAGACGCCTCGGCGTACTGGATGCCCCGCCTTCGCGGGGCATGACAGTGTCATTTGTGGCCAAGAGCTACGCGCGGCTCAGAGCTGCCCCAGCAGCGTATCGCCGCCGGAGACCTCGACCTTGCCGGGCATCGCCTCGAGGTTGAGCTTCTTGACCACGCCGTCCTCGACCAGCATCGAATAGCGCTTGGAGCGGATGCCGAGGCCGTTGGCGGAGGCGTCCAGCTCCATGCCGATCGCCTTGGCGAATTCGGCATTGCCGTCGGCGAGGAAGATGGCCTCGTCGCGCTGGTCGGTGTCACGCTTCCAGGCGTTCATGACGAAGGCGTCGTTGACGGACACGATGGCGATGCTGTCGACGCCCTTGTCCTTCATGGCATAGGCGTTGAGGAAGATGCTCGGCAGATGCATCTTGTGGCAGGTGCCGGTATAGGCGCCGGGCACCGCGAACAGCGCCACCTTCTTGCCCTTGAAGATATCGTCGGTGGTCTTCACTTGCGGGCCTTCCGCCGTCATCACGCGGAATTTCGCCTCGGGCAGCTTGTCGCCAGTCTGGATCGCCATTGTCGGTCTCCCTGAATATCGATCCCGCTTATTAGACCGTGCGGCGGGCCCGCACAATATTGCCGGCGGGCGAAGCGGTGAGGGTGGGGCCCCTTCACCGTGATGTCATCAACCGGCGAAGCCGCCCTTGTCGAGGAAGGCCTGCTCTTCCTCGGTGCTGTCGCGGCCGAGCAGGTGGTTGCGGTGGGGAAACCGGCCGAACCGCTGGATGATGTCGGCGTGCTCCCGGGCGTATTTCAGGTTTTCGGCATTCTCGGTGTTCTGAAACAGCGCGACGCAGTGCAGCTGGTCGGGCAGGTGCTCGGAATGCATCAAGGGCAAATAGAGGAATTCGAGCAGGACCGGATCGATCCTGCCATCGACCCCGCGATCGATCGCCCGGCGGGCGACGTCGCGCGCCTGGGCATCGCTGGCAAAGGCCTGGGACGTGCCGCGGAACATGTTGCGGGGGAATTGGTCGAGCACGATGACCAGCGCGAGTGCGCCGTCATCGCTTGCCTCCCATGAAGCGAGCTCGCCGGCGACCGCCTTCTGCCACAAAGCAAGGAAGCGGCGCCTGACCTCGGCATCGAAGGCGTCGTCGCGCTTGTACCAGCGCTCGCGGCCGGCCTCGCGCCAGAAGGCGAGAATGCCCGATGGCGCGATATCGCCGCCCGCGGTCATGAAACGGCGACGCGCTTACGCCGCCTGAGCCTTCTTCTCGTCGCGCAGTTCGCGTCGCAGGATCTTGCCGACATTGGTCTTGGGCAGGTCGCTGCGGAATTCGATGTGCTTGGGCACCTTGTAGCCGGTGAGCTGCTCGTGACAGAATTTGATCACCGCCTCGGCGGTGAGGTTCTGATCCTTCTTCACCACGAAAGCCTTCACCGCTTCGCCCGACTTGGAATCGGGGATGCCGATCACGGCGCATTCGAGCACGCCCGGATGGCTCGCGATCACTTCCTCGATCTCGTTGGGATAGACGTTGAAGCCGGAGACCAGGATCATGTCCTTCTTGCGGTCGACGATCTTGGTGTAGCCCTTCTCGTCCATGATGCCGATGTCGCCGGTGCGGAAATAGCCGTCCGCGGTCATCACCTTGGCGGTCTCCTCGGGCCTGTTCCAGTAGCCGGACATCACCTGCGGACCCTTGGCGCAGATCTCGCCCGCCTGGCCGAGCGGGACTTCGTTGCCGTCATCGTCGCGGATCGAGATGTAGGTCGATGGCACGGGAATGCCGATCGTCCCCGTGAACTCGGTGGCCGTTGCCGGATTGCAGGTCAGCGTCGGCGAAGTCTCCGACAGGCCGTAACCCTCGGCGATGAAGCAGCCGGTGATCGCCTTCCATTGATCGGCCACGGGGCGCTGCACCGCCATGCCGCCGCCGTTGGAGATCTTCAGCTTGGAGAAGTCGAGCTTCTTGAAATCAGGGTGGTGCATCAGGCCGTTGTAGAGCGTGTTCACGGCCGGGAAGCTGTTGACCTGGTATTTCGCCAGCTCCTTGACGAAGCCGGCGATGTCGCGCGGGTTGGGGATCAGGAGATTGCAGCCGCCCGCGCGCACCGCGAGCAGGTAGCAGGCCGTCAGCGCGAAAATGTGATAGAGCGGCAGCGCGCAGACGATCATGAGCTGGTCGACATGCGGCGGCGCGGCGAGCGCCGGCTGGAGCCAGGCGTCGTTCTGCAGGACGTTGGCGACGATGTTGCGGTGGAGCAGGGTGGCGCCCTTGGAGACGCCGGTGGTGCCGCCGGTATATTGCAGGAAGGCGACGTCGCCCGGCGAGAGTTTTGGCTTGTTGAAGGTCATGCCGCGGCCGGCCGACACCGCATCGTTGAAAGAGACCGAGCCCGGCAGCGACCATGCCGGTACCATCTTCTTGACGCGGCGGACGACGAGATTGACGATCACGCCCTTGAAGCCGAGCAGATCGCCCATGCTGCCGACGATGACGTGCTTGACCTGCGTCTTGGCGATCACCTGCTCGACGGTGTGGGCGAAATTCTCCAGCACGATGATGGCTTCGGCGCCGGAATCCTTGAGCTGGTGCTCGAGCTCGCGCGGGGTGTAGAGCGGATTGACGTTGACCACCGCGAAACCGGCGCGCAGCGCGGCAGCCGTCGCGATCGGATATTGCAGCACGTTCGGCATCATGATGGCGATGCGGGCGCCGCGCTGCAGCCCGCGGCCCTGCAAATAGGCGGCGAGCGCGACCGACATCTGGTCGAGGTCGCGATAGCTGATGGACTTGTCCATGCAGATGAACGCCTTGCGGTCGGCGAACTTGGTGAAGCTCTCTTCAAGAAGATCGACCAGCGATGCGTATTGGGTCGGCTCGATATCGGCGGGCACGCCGGGCGGATATTGCTTGAGCCAGATGCGCTCCATGGAAAACTCCCCTCATCTACCAGAGCCCGCTGTGTCTCGGGCTTGCCTCATTGCTGCCAGTATCGAGCTTGCTGGAACGGGTGGCAAGTCGTTGAGGCTTAATAGGTCAGGAAGTGGCTACTGGAATCGTCGAGTAGCCGCGCTGCCGCAGGTGCGAAGCGCGGGGGCGGCTCGGCGCGCCGTTAACTGTTGTTGGCCGGCTTGGCGGCGGGCTTGGTCGCGGCCTTGGGCTTGGCGGGCTTCGGATCGCTGCTTGCTGCAGGCTTCTCGGCGGGTTTTGCCGCCGCGTCGTGCTTGGCGGCCGCATGCTTGGGCGCCGCCGGCTTCGCCGCAGTCTTGGTGTCGCTCTTGTCGTTGCTCTTATCGTTTTTCTTGGCCTCAGCCGGCTTGGCGACAGGCTTCACGGCCGCCGTCTTGGTGTCCTTGGCGGCGTCCTTGCCCGCGTCTTTCGGCTTGTCGGCCGCGTCAGGCTTCTTGGCCACGCGCGACTTCTTGCCACGCGGCTTTGACGCCGTCTGCTGGTCGGCATCGGCCGCGACCGCCGCGATCAGGGCGGTGCCGGTGCGGGTCGGGCCGGTATAGACCAGCACGGGCTCGGTCGCCGCTGGAGCCGAGGCCATCAGCTCGGAGGCCTTCATCAGGGGCGGCTGGAGGCCGGCGGTGAAGAAGGTCACCTGGGCTTCGCCGCCGGTGGCCGAGGCGGATCCGCTGGTGCCGCCATTGGCCGCAATCAGCGCATCGTCGTCGTCGCTGGCCGGCCGCTTGCGATGGCCGCCGCACATCTCGTCGCGCAGGTTCGGCGGCGAGGCGTCGACCGGCACGAGGTTATCGACCGTGCCGAGCGAGGGGCGCAGCCACGTCAGATTGTCCTGGCCGAAGCCGCGCTCCAGCAACTGCGCCGCCTTCACCGCGCGCGCGGTGCCGGAATTGGCGCCGAGCACCACCGCGATCAGCCGGCGGCCGTTGCGCGTGGCCGAGGCGACGAGGTTGTAGCCGGAGGCGCAGATGAAGCCGGTCTTGAAACCGTCGGCGCCAGGATAGCGGCCGATCAGCTTGTTGAAATTGCCGGTGGTGCGCTTGCCGAAGCGGATCGCCGGGATGTGCACGAAGTATTCGTATTCCGGAAGGTCGCGCAGGAACGAGCGGGCGAGGATGCCGAGGTCGCGCGCCGACGTGATCTGGCCGTCGGCAGGAAGGCCGTTCGGATTGACGTAGCTGGTCTGCGTCATGCCGAGCTTCTTCGCGGTATCGTTCATCATCGCGGAGAAACCGTCGATCGAACCGCCGACGCCTTCAGCGAGCACCACGGCCATGTCGTTCGCCGACTTGACCATCATCATCTTCAACGCGTTATCGACGGTGAGTTGCGTTCCCGGACGGAACCCCATCTTCGAGGGCGATTGCGAGGCTGCCGTCGGCGATACCGTAAGCAGCGAGTCGAGCGTCAGCCTGCCGTCCTTGACTGCCCTCAACGTCACATAGGCTGTCATGATCTTGGTGACGGAGGCCGGATACCAGGGAATGGTCGCGTTGTCGGCCTGCAACACCTTACCGGTATCGGCCTCGATCAGCAGCAGCGCTTCGGCGCTCGCCGCGCGCGGCGCAAGCAGCGCGGCACATGCGAGCGTCGCAGCGAACAGGTTGAACAGGGATTTGCGAAGCAGCGGGCGTAGGGCGTGCACTATCCGATTCCGGTCCTTGGAGACCCGCCTGATACGGGCGGTGCTCGTGATCTGATCGTCGGTTCTGAAATCCAGCGCCGCCGCTTGCGGCGCCGCAAACCTATACCGGCTGGTGCGTCGAGAACAGGGGCATGAGCGGGGTATTCCGCAATGAAATAGGCCGAATTTCGACGATCCTGTGGGGACTTGCTACGGGGATTTGGCGGCAGTCGCAGCAGCCTCAGCGGCTGTCACACTGGCCCGCGTGGTCTCGTGAACCATGAACTGGGCCCTGGCGAGCTCGGCGAAATGGCCGCTCTTGGCCACGAGTTCATCGAAAGTTCCGCTTTCGATCACCCGCCCGTTCTCGAACACCAGGATCCGCGTGGCGTTGCGGATGGTGGAGAGCCGGTGGGCAATCACGAAGGTGGTGCGGCCCTTCATCACTTCGTCGAGAGCGGCATTCACCTTGGCCTCGGTGACGGCGTCGAGCGCGGAGGTGGCCTCGTCCAGGATCAGGATCGGCGGGTCCTTCAACAGCGCGCGGGCGATTGACAGCCGCTGCCGCTCGCCGCCGGAGAGCATGCGGCCGCGCTCGCCGGCATTGGTCTCGAAGCCGCCGCTGCGCTCGATGAAATCGAGCGCCTGCGCACGCTCGGCCGCCTTGCGCAACTCGGCCTCGGTCGCATCCGGCTTGCCGACGCGCAGATTCTCCTCGATCGAGCGGTTGAACAGCAGCGCCTCCTGGAACACGACGCCGATATTCCGGCGCAGCGAGGTCAGCGTGACGCCGCGCACGTCCATGCCGTCGATCTTGATGAAGCCCGACTGCGGGTCGAAGGCGCGATGCAACAGCGCGATCGCGGTGGATTTGCCGGCGCCGGTCGGGCCGACCAGCGCGATGGTCTGGCCGGGCAGTGCGGTGAAGGTGAGGTCCTCGATCGCCGGTCGCTTGCCGTCATAGGAGAAGGTGACGTCGTTGAACTCCACGAGGCCGGACAGCCTGCCGGCGTCGATCGCGTCGGGCCTGTCGTGCACCGCGGGCACGGCGTCGAGCACATTGAAGAACTCGCGCAGGCGGGGCGCTTCCATGAACACGTTGTTGATGAAGCTCACCACCTGCTCGAGCTTCTGGATCAGCAGCGTCGCAAAGCTCACGAACATCACGATCTCGCCGACCGAGGTGAGCCCCTGGTCGTGCAGCGCGATGCCGAGCGTGAAGATCGCGAGCACGGTGATGGTGGTGGAGGCGCGCGTAATGACGGTGACGAGCGCCCACCATGACAACACCGGCATCTGCGCTTCGAGCAATTGATCGGCGATCGAGCGCAGCCCCTTTACCTCGGATTCGACGCGCACGAAGCTCTGAACCAGCGCGACATTGCCGAGCGCATCGGAGGCGCGCGCGGACAGCTCGCTATATTGCTCCTCGACCGCCATCTGCATGCCGAAGGTCTTGCGCACCACGAAGGTCGTCAGCGCGGTGAAGACGATGCAGAGCACGAACAGCAGGATCGCGAGCCGCCAGTTCAGGTAGAGCGACAGCGGTAGCAGCACCACGACCGAGAGGATCGCGGCAAAGTGCTCGCGGAAGAAGCCGAGCCACAGCCGCCACAAGGCGTCGGTGCCGTTGAGCATCACCTTCATCAGTCGGCCCGAATGGGTGCCGGAGTGGAAGGTCAGCGGCAATTGCAGGATGTGCTCGAAATAGTCGGTCAGCACCGCCTGGCGCTGGCGGTGCGAGAGCCGGTCGGCCTGCAAGGCCACGAGCGCGCTGCAGAGAATGGTGAACAGCCCGAAGGCGACCCAGGCTACCAGGAACGGCCAGGCCGAGCTCGACCCGGCCACCGTCTTGCCCGAGAGCACGTCGACGATCCGCCCGAACAGCACGGGTTCGGCGAATTGCGAGCCCGCGAGCAGGAGATTGGCGACCGCGAGCAGCCAGCCCAGCCGCGCCTCCTTGCCGAGCAGTTCGAGAACACGTGTGTAGAGACGGAGGATGGGCATGCGGGCGACGAACTCGAGCGGGTAACGGAGCCCGTATTTTAAGCAGGGATCGCGCGGGAGATATAGCGGAAGCTGTCAGTTTTGCTCAGTTGATCAGCCGGCCCGCCACCGGCGGCAGGAACCGGTCGTCGAAGATGTCGCCCGCCGTGGGCCGTTTGCGGAATTTGAAGTCCTGCGCGATCTGGTCGATCGAGCGCTCCAGGCGCGCGGGCTCGATGCCGCCGAGGCCGTTGCGCTTGACCTCGTCGGTCAGGATGTTGTCGGCGAGGACGGTGCGCAGGCGCTCCAGCTCCAGGTCGCGGTCGCCGTCGTCGATGCGGCCAGCGGCCTCGTCCGCCGCACGTGCCGGCTCCTTGATGGTCGCATTGATGCCGGCGATCAAGGCGCGGACGAAGCCCTTCACGGCGTCCGGCTTCGCCGCGGCGAAGGCGGGGTTGACGACCACGGCGAAGCCATAGGCCTCGCAGCCATAGTCGGCATAACGCAGCACGACGAGATCGGCTCCGGGCACGCCGCGGTCGCGCAGGTTCACCGCGGAGAGATAGTTGAAGCCTGCGACCGCATCGACCTGCCCTGCGGACAGGATCGGCTCGCGGACCGCGGCGCCAATCTTGTGGAATCTGACGCGCGATGCCTTGATGCCGTTCTGCTGCGCCAGCGCCGGCCACAGCCGCATCGACAGATCGCCGTCGGCAACGCCGACGGTCTTGCCGTCGAGATCGGGCAAGAGATGGATGCCGCGGCTCCTGCGCGCGACGATCGCGTAGGGCGCGCGGTTGGACAGCACGAACACCGCCTTGACCGGCGCCGAGTCCTCCTTGTCGCGAAGGCGGATCAGCTCGTTGATGTCGACCAGCGCAAGCTCGCTGTCGCCCTTGGCGACGCGTGCGAGCGCCTCCGGCGATCCGGCTGCGCTGTTGAAGGACACGTTGAGACGTTCGGCGCTGAACCTGCCGTCCTTCGCCGCAAGGAAGAACGGCGCCATGCTCGCGTCCAACGGACGGTCGAAGGTGAAGTGAATCGCAATGGACGGCGCAGCGGTCTCGGCCGCACTGACATCGCGTGCAACGAGCGTTGCAAGCGAGATCGAGAGAGCCAGCAGGCAACGGAGGGCGGTCGTCTTGAATCCTGACATCGATTGCGCCGGTTCCGCATTGTTATGGTTTCGTGACGCTTTGCGGCGCCGGCTGCGGCCAGTCTCTCCGCGCCAACATGAACGGCAGATGAGCGGCGGTTGCGGCACGATTACGCAACCCCGTTCAGCTTGTGTTGGGGTTGGGGAACCCAACTTAGGCTGTGCGGGTTTGAAAGGCATGAGCCTGTCCGCAGGCGTCCATTCCAGGTCCCAAGGAGGGCCCAAGACATGTTCGAGCGATTCTCCAAGTTTGCGGGCCGAAAGGCCGTTCTTGCCACCGCCGCGGTGCTGGCGCTGACCGCGCTTGCCCCGACCGCATCCTATGCAGGCGGCCGTCACTGGCATGGTGGTGGAGGCGGCGCGGCCGCAGCTGCGGCTTTCGCGGCCATCGGCACCGGTCTTGCCATCGCCGCGACCCGTGACTCCTATGCCTATGACTACGGTCCGGGCTATGGCTATTACGGCGGTCCCGCCTATTACAGCGGCCCTTCCTACGGGCCCTATTATGGTCCAGGCCCGAACTTCCAATATCAGCGCTACGGCGGCACTGCTCCGTCCGAGTTCTGCGGCCAAGGTTACTACCAGAACTGCTACTAGCTCTGGCAGCTGGAGTTGACCATGACAGGCCGTCGCGCTTGCCGCGCCGGCCTGTTTTCTGCTTTTATTGCCGCGCGTTAACACGCTCGCCATTTGTTTAGAGTAGTTTTGAGTACCATGAGTGATTCGCTTGAGCGGCTATATCTGGCTGTGCTCGCGGCCAGGGATCTTGATCCGGCAACATCGCGTACGGCCCGGCTGTTTCAGCGCGGGCCCTCGAAAATGGCAAAGAAGCTCGCCGAAGAGGCCATCGAGGTCGTGATCGACGCCGTCAACGGCGACACCGATGCCGTGATACGGGAAAGCGCCGACCTTCTGTACAATCTCACCGTGCTCTGGGCCTCTGCCGGCGTGCGCCCCGAGGACGTCTGGCGCGAGATGACGCGGCGGGAAGACATGCTCGGCATCGCCGAGAAGCTGCCGAAATCGCCGATGAAGCTGCCCAAGGTCGCGTCACCGCGCGTGGCTGCCAGGCGGCCAATTGTCGCGCTTGAGGGGCGTGCCGCGCGCAAGCGCCACTAAAGCGCGATAAGATCAGGGTGAATGGTTCATCGCGCTTTAGCTTCTTGTTTGAGCATGATCTTTCCGGAAAACCGCCGCATACTTTTCCGGATCATGCTCGAAACGTCATAATTCGCCTCAATCTCGGCATGGACAAATCCGTCCCATGGTGCTTCATCGCGGCGCCATGCTGAAACGTATTTACGACTGGTGCATCGACGCCGCTCACAAGCCCTACGCGCTCTGGATCATGGGAGCGGTATCTTTCGCCGAAAGCTCCTTCTTTCCGGTGCCGCCGGATGTGATGCTGATCCCGATGTCGCTGGCGCGCCCGCAGCGCGCCTGGCTCTACGCGACCGTCTGCACCATCACCTCTGTACTCGGCGGCATCCTGGGCTACGCCATCGGTGCGCTGCTGTTCGACTCGGTCGGTCATTGGCTGATCCAGGTCTACGGCCTCGGCGACAAGGTCGACGCCTTCCGTGCCTCCTATGCGGAGTGGGGCGCGGTGATCATCCTGCTCAAGGGTTTGACGCCGATCCCCTACAAGCTCGTCACCATCACCTCGGGCTTCGCCGGCTACAACATCTTGTTGTTCACCATCTGCTCGATCGTCGCGCGCGGCGGACGCTTCTTCATCGTCGCCATCCTGCTCAACCGCTATGGCGACTGGATCCGGGTCCAGATCGAGAAGCATCTCGGTCTCGTGGTGGCGGTCGGTGCCGCCGTGCTGGTGCTCGGCTTCGTGGTGGCGATCAAGTTGATCTAGATCCACAGCGCTTTGCCACCGGGCCGGGTTCGGCTACGGTTGCCGTCATGATGGTTCGATCCGGCAATCCGGCCTTGCGGCTCGGGACGCTGATATCAGCAGTGCTGCTGGTCCTGCTCGGTGCCGCCGGGACCGGATGGCCGCAATCCGCTCCGCCGGCGCTTGGCTTGCAGGAGCAGGGACCGCAGGCCGCGCCTCAGCCGTCGACACCCGCTCCATCGGCGCCGCCGGCGGCAGCGGAAAATCCCGGGCTGATCAATGAAATGGGCAAGCTGTTCGACAAGCTGCCCTCGATCCTGCCGCCGATCAAAAGCCCGAGCGAGACCATGAACGATCTGTCGCGGCTGGCGAAGCCTTCGACCATGGTGTCGGGCCGGGTGGCCTGTCCGGCCTCGTCCAACGGCGCGCCCGATTGCAAGCAGGCCGCCGACCAGCTCTGCCAGAGCAAGGGTTACAAGGACGGCAAGAGCCTGAATGCCGACTCCGCGGAAAAATGCTCGGCCAAGGTCCTGATTCCCGGCAGGGCTCGCAAGCCGGACGACTGCCGCACCGATACTTTCGTGACCAGCGCGCTGTGCCAGAACTAAAGGACGTCGCGCGAGCAACAAGGAGCGCCCATGAGCCGTACGGAGCAGGACTTCCTCGGACAGCGTGAGATCGCCGACGACATCTATTACGGCGTCCAGACCATCCGGGGTAAGGAGAACTTCCACATCACCGGCATTCCGATGAACCAGGAGCCTTACTTCGTGAAGGCGCTCGGTTACGTCAAGAAGGCAGCCGCTATGGCCAATCGCGATCTCGGCGCGATCGAGGCCAAGGTCGCGGACGCGATCATCCTCGGCTGTGACCGCGTGATCGCCGGCGACATGATGGACCAGTTCGTCACCGACTTCATCCAGGGCGGCGCCGGCACCTCCACCAACATGAACGCCAACGAGGTGATCGCGAACCTCGCGCTGGAATCGCTCGGCTTCGGCAAGGGCGACTATCAGCACGTCAGCCCGAACGATCACGTCAATTACGGCCAGTCGACCAACGACACCTATCCGACCGCCTTTCGTCTCGCGCTGATCCTGCGGCTCGAGAGCTACATGACCGCGCTGCGTCAGCTCCAGGAAGCTTTCTTCGTCAAGGGTCGCGAGTTCGACCGTGTGCTGAAGATGGGCCGCACGCATCTGCAGGATGCCGTGCCGATGTCGCTCGGGGCCGAATTCCGGGGCTGGGGCACCACGATCGGCGAGGAGGTCGACCGCATCTCGGAAGCGCGTGCGCTGTTGCGCGAGATCAATCTCGGCGCCACCGCGATCGGAACCTCCGTCACGGCTGCGGTCGGCTATCCCAAGCTCGCGGTCCGACACCTCAGCGCGCTGACCGGCGTCGACTTCATCCTCGCCGGCGATCTCGTCGAGGCGACCTCCGACACCGGCGCCTATGTCCAGCTCTCGGGCGTCCTGAAGCGCACCGCGAGCAAGCTGACCAAGATCTGCAACGACATCCGCCTGCTCGCCTCCGGCCCGCGTGCCGGCTTCAACGAGATCAACCTGCCGCAGTTGCAGCCGGGCTCCTCGATCATGCCGGGCAAGGTCAATCCCGTCATTCCCGAGGTCGTCAACCAGACCAGCTTCCTCGTCATCGGGCTCGACACCACGGTGACGCTCGCGGCATCCGCCGGCCAGCTCCAGCTCAACGTGATGGAGCCGGTGATCTCGTTCGCGCTGTTCTTCTCGATCCGCACCATGGAGCGCGCGGTCAACAGCCTGCGCGAGAATTGCGTCGTCGGCATCACCGCTAACGAGGAGCACACCCGCAACATGGTGCTCAACTCGCTCGGCATCGTCACGGTGCTGAAGCCGCTGCTCGGCTACAAGCAATGCGCCGAGATCGCGCGCGAAGGCTACAAGAGCGGCAAGTCGCTGCACCAGATCGTGGTGACCGAGCGCAAGCTGCTGACGCAAGAGAAGTGGGACGAGATGTTCTCGTTCGAGCGGCTGATCAATCCGGATCTGATCGGGTAGCGACGTCATTTTCAACTTTCGCCTCGTCATTGCGAGGAGCCCTTGCGACGAAGCAATCCAGACTTCCTCCGCGGAGGCAGCCTGTATTGCTTCGCTGCGCTCGCAATGACGGCTGTCAAAGAATTCCGCGCCTAGGAATTGCACTCGCGGCATCCGCTCCGGCGACAAAACGCAATACTTGACAGTGGAAAGATTGCCTTGTTGGTATGGCGGTCAACCTTCCATTGATTGCCAACAGAGGATCGTCCCGCAATGTCCATGCCTGCCTTGTTCAAAGGACGCCTGTCGATCCCCGTGATCGGCTCGCCGCTCTTCATCATCTCGGTGCCCGATCTCGTGATCGCGCAGTGCAAGGCAGGTGTGGTCGGCTCGTTTCCGTCCCTGAACGCGCGGCCGCCGGAGCTGCTCGACGAATGGCTGGCGCGCATCACCGAGGAGCTCGCGGCCTATGACCGCGCCCATCCCGACAAGCCCTCGGCGCCGTTCGCGGTCAACCAGATCGTGCACAAGTCGAACAACCGTCTCGACCACGACATGCAGCTCTGCGCCAAGTACAAGGTGCCGATGATCATCTCCTCGCTCGGCGCACGCGAGGAGCTGAACCAGGCGGTGCACGGCTGGGGCGGCATCGTCTTCCACGACGTGATCAACCAGAAATTCGCGCACAAGGCGATCGAGAAGGGCGCCGACGGCCTGATCCTGGTCGCGGCCGGCGCCGGCGGCCATGCCGGCACCATCTCGCCGCTGGCTTTCGTCGCCGAGACGCGAAAATGGTTCGACGGCCCGATCGCGCTGTCGGGTGCGATCGGCAACGGCAAGGCGATCCGCGCCGCGCGCATCTTGGGGGCCGACTTCGCCTATATCGGCTCGGCCTTCATCGCGACCAAGGAAGCCAATGCGGTGGAGAAGTACAAGGAGATGATCGCGGGATCGACCGCCGACGACATCGTCTATTCCAACCTCTTCACCGGCGTGCACGGCAATTATCTGAAACCCTCGATCCTCGCCGCCGGCATGGATCCGGAAAATCTGCCGACCTCCGATCCCTCCAAGATGAATTTCGGCACCGACGCTTCCGGCGAGCGCGCCAAGCCGAAGGCCTGGAAGGAAATCTGGGGCTCGGGCCAGGGCATCGGCAGCGTAGAGAAGGTTATGCCCGCCGCCGAGTTGATCGCGCGCTTCAAGAAGGAATACGACGAGGCGATCGATCCGCCGTTGTAGTTCTCGTGTCCCGGACGCGCCGCAGCGTGCTCTGCTGCGCACCGCTACGCGCTGCGCAGCGTCCGGGGAACGCCAGCCGAGAGACCGAGCCAATATGCCCCCCATCTACCGCGTCGACGGCAACAGCGTCGTCACCAGTCCGGATGCCGCCGGTCCCTGGGATCGGCGCATGCAGCACGGCTCGGCGCCGGCGTCGCTGGTGACCTGGGCGGCCGAGCGCATTCCGACACCTGCTCCGATGGATATCGCGCGCGTCACCATCGATCTGATGCGGCCCGTTCCGGTCGCGCCGCTGACGATCGCGACCGAGGTCTTGCGCGAGGGCCGCAAGATCCAGCTCTGCGAAATCAAGCTGCTCGCCGACGGCGTGCAGGTCGTCGGCGCCACCGTGCTCAAGATCAGGCGCCAGGCGCTGTCGTTGCCCGACGACGTCAAGGCGCTGCCGGTGATGCTGCCCATGCCGGAGGACTCGCTGGTCGAGGACGGTCACGCCGCCACCAGCCCGTTCGTGCGTTCGGTCTCGATGCGCGCCGCGCGCGGCCGCTTCGGCCAGGCCGGCGCCGGCGCGATCTGGTTTCGCGTCGACCATCCGCTGATTGCCGGCGAAGCAATCTCGCAGGCCATGCGTGCCGTGGTCGCCGCCGATTTCTCCAACGGCACCGCCTCGACCCTCGACTTCCGTGCCTGGACCTACATCAACGCCGACCTGACCGTGAATTTTTCGCGCCAGCCCGTCGGCGATTGGATCCTGCTCGACGGCGACTCCTGGATCGGACCGGACGGCGCGGGGCTCGCAATGTCGCGGCTGGCGGATAGGCAAGGCTATTTCGGCCGCGCGGTGCAGAGCCTGGTGATCGAGAAGCGGTAAGCGTGACGGCCTTTGCAGCGGTCGCTCTGTGAGCCGATTGAACGGGCAGGCTTCCGCCGCCGCGGAAGGGATGCTTGGTCGTGTGCGACGAGGCATCCTGCCAGTTCACATTCCGTAGAAGATCTTGATCTCCCACAGCACCACGACGATAGCCGTGATCAAGGTGACCGCGGCGACTGCACTTTCCAGGGAAGCGACTCTCATCTCTTACTCCGCTTCCCAGCCCCATCAGCGGTCTAGTTGATTCCCTGATTCGCCTGCAATCGGGCGGCCATCGCCGGCGCATACTCCGTTGCTCGTTGTGGTGCCGGGGCCACAATCACACCGTAAAATCCCGGGGTATTTAGCCCACCATCCGGTCCCGCCCGCTCCAGAACCCCGCACGCAATACCTTCTTGTCGACCTTGCCGACGCCGGTCATCGGCAATTGCTTGACGAACTGGATCTGCTTCGGGGCATGCGCCGAGCCTTTTCGCGTCTTCACGAGGTTGATCAGCTCGTCCGGATCGGGCCTTGCGCCCTCGCGCGGCACGACGATGGCGGTGACGGCCTCGCCCCATTTCTCGTCGGGAATGCCGACGACGGCGACCATCGCCACGTCCGCATGCTGCGACAGCACGTCCTCGACCTCGCGCGGAAAGATGTTGAAGCCGCCGGACACGATCATGTCCTTCTTGCGGTCGAGGATGAACATGTAGCCGCGCTCGTCCTTGCGCGCGATGTCGCCGGTGTGGACCCAGCCGTTCTTCAGCGTCTCGGCGGTGATGTCGGGCCGCTTCCAGTATTCCGCCATCACATGCGGGGCGCGCACGCAGATTTCGCCGGCCTCGCCCGTGTTCACCTCCTGGTCGTTGTCGTCGAGGATTTTGACCTCGCAGGCCGCGATCGGGAAGCCGCAGGACAAAAACAGCTCCGGCGTCCTGGGATCGTGATCGGCCTTGCGCAGCACAGAGACCGGATAGCATTCGGTCTGGCCATAGAGCTGCGAGAACACCGGCCCGATCCGCTCGATGCCCTCGACCAGCCGGCTCGGCGACATCGCCGACGCCCCGTAGAGCACGAGCTCGAGCGAGGACAGGTCGGTCTTCCCGAGCGAGGGATGATCGAGCAGCACGTAGATCATGGTCGGCACGAACAGCGTGAAGTTGATGCGCTCGCGCGCGATCGTGGTCAGCACGGCCTCGGGATCGAATCCCTTCAGCATGTGCACGGTGCCGCCGCGCATCAAGGTCGGCAGCACCTTCGTGCCCGCGACATGGCTGATCGGGGCGACCGTGAGGTAGCGTGCCGCGTCGGGGATCTCGAAATCGGCGAGGATCGCGGCGGCGGCTCCGGCATTCTCGCGGTGATAGCGCAGCGCGCCCTTGGATTTTCCGGTGGTGCCGCCGGTGTAGTTCAGCGTGGAGAGATCGTCGAGGCCGGCGAGGCACAGCGCGCTGGCGTGTCCCGCGCTCTCGACGGCCGCCAGCAGATCGACACCGTAACCGGCCGGCCCCATGGTGAAGACCGCCTTCAGCCGGCTCGCCCTCGCGGAAAGCTCGCCGCCGCGGTCGCGGAAGGCGGCCGCGTCGACCACCAGCATCTCGGCCTCGGAATCCTCGAGCTGGAACAGCTGGTCCTCCAGCGATCCCAGCGGATGCAGCCAGGTGATGCAGAGCCGCGACAATTGCGCGGCAACGCCGGCGCACCAGCTGTCGGCGCGGTTCGCGGTGAGGAAGGCGACGCGCGCGCCCGCCTGCAGTCCAAGCCGCATGAACACGCCCTGGATGCGTCCGATCAGGTCGATCGTTCCCTGATAGCTCAGCGATCCCTCGGGCCACGCGAAAGCAGTGCGACCGGGATAGCGCGACAACGCCCGTAGCGTCTGCGCACAAGTCGGGGACGATGCGTGGAGCGGATCGGACATATGTTTCCTCGTTGCTTTGTCATCGGCTTCTGGCGTGCCAATGTTGCCGGTGACGCTAGCACAGAGACTGCGGGAGGAAACGACAAAGCCCGCACGGCGAGGCAAGCGTGACGAGGAGATTTGCGTGCCATCAGATCGACTGCAACGCTTCGGCGATCGTCTCGCTCTGCCGCTGATCGCAGCGCCGATGTTCCTGGTGTCGGGCGTCGAGCTCATGGTCGCGGCCTGCCGCCATGGGGTGATCGGCAGCTTCCCCACCGCGAATTGCCGCAGCACGGACCAGCTCGATGATTGGCTCGCCGCGATCGCGATGCGGCTGCGCCAGCACGAAGATCAAACCGGCTGCAAGCCAGCACCACTCTGCCCGAACCTGATCGTGCACCGCTCCAATGCACGGCTCGCGCAGGATCTCGCCGTGCTGCTGCGGCACAGGCCGGAGATCGTCATCACCTCGGTCGGCTCGCCCGCGCCTGTGGTGAAGCCGCTGCATGACGCAGGCGCGCTGGTGCTGGCGGACGTCGCTTCCATCCGCCACGCCGAGCGGGCGGCGGAAGCAGGTGCCGATGGGCTGGTGCTGCTCACGGCGGGCGCGGGCGGGCAGACCGGCTGGCTCAATCCGTTCGCCTTCGTCCGCGCGGTGCGCGCATTCTACGACGGCATCATCGTGCTCGCCGGCGGCATCAGCGATGGCCGTGCGCTGCACGCGGCCGAAGTGCTCGGCTGCGATCTCGCCTATATGGGCACGAAATTCATCGCGACGCGCGAGAGCATGGCGGACGAACGCCACAAGCGCATGCTGGTCGAGAGCTGCGCTGACGACATCTTGCTCACCACTGCGTTCACGGGGTTGCAGACCAGCATGCTGAGGCCGTCGATCGTGGCCGCCGGCCTTGATCCCGACGATCTCCCGGCACGGGGCGCGATCGATATCGCTGAGGACATTGACGTTGCCGCGCGCGAGAGCCGGCCAAAGCGCTGGCGCGACATCTGGAGCGGCGGCCACTCGACCTCGGGGGTGACGGACGTGCCGGCGGTTGACGAACTGGTTGCGTGGACGCTCGCCGAATATCGTGCGGCGGGCGGGCCGTAGGCGCAGCCCGTCGAGCCCGGCCACGACGGTGTGGATCACGGTTAATCCCGGGCTCCTCCGCCCCCCTTATTTAACGGCAGATTAACCAACGCCGGCCAAGAATCCCCTCACGGTCCGCCATTCAGGGCCGAGAGGAACAGGCGATGGACTTCGATTTTCTCAACAGCAAGACAGCGGCTTCGCTGGACGAAATCCGCGTCCGCGTCGCTCATGCGCTGGCGCGCCACCCGATGTGCCGCAACGTCCGTTTCGACATCGTCAGCGTCCCCCGCACCCGCCGGGGCGGCAACTGGACGGTGACGCTGCAATCGGTCGAGCCGCGCGCGGTGTGGGAGGCCTCGGAGATCGTCGCCGACATCCAGGACGCCTACGACCTTTCGGCAGTTGCCTGATTTCCTTGAATTTTCCGGGCGATGTCGCCGCAGTCCGCGCGATTGCCGCCGCGATGGCACGGTTAAGCCTTAATTATCGCCCAGTTGTCGGGCAGTGATCACGTGGACTTGAAGTTGGGCGCGGAGAGACGTTTGTCCAAAGCCATCACCATCGTTGTGCTGACCTGTTTCCTCGTCCTGGGCGCCGCCACCACCGCCATTCTTGGCCGGGACAGCGTGCCCAGCGTCAGCGAAGAGATGATCGCGCAGACGCCTCCGGCCAAGCCGCTCGCCACCAACCGCGCCGCCAAGGCCGACCGTCTGGTTCCGACCCTGGCCCTGGCTTCGGCCGCGTTCGAGCCGGTCCAGGTGTCGGCCGACAGGCTTTCGCAGGCACCCGTGCTGGCCGAGCCGTTGCGCCAGGCTTTTGCCGCTGCCACGCCGTCCGATTTCCCGATGCCCAAGGCGTCGAGCCTGTCCGAAGCGCCCGCTGCGGCGGAGGTCCCCGCCGTCGAAGTTCCGGCCAAGCCGAAGGTTGTCGCCAAGCCGCAGCCGCAGAAACACTATACCCTGCTATCCGACGCACAGATCTCCGGCATCCGGGATCGCCTGAAGCTGTCCTCGTCGCAGGAATATTACTGGCCTTCGGTCGAGACCGCGCTGCGCAACGTTGTCCGCAAGATCTCGGCCAACAAGCTCTCCAATCCGAACGCGCCACCCAGCGCGCAGATCGATCCGAATTGCGACGAGGTCCAGCAGTTGAAGTCGGCAGCCATGCCGCTGCTGTTCCAACTGCGTGACGATCAGAAGGAAGAAGTGCGCAAGCTCGCCCGCCTCATCGGGCTCGAGAAAGTCGCGCAGCAGATCTGACGCGCGGGTTTCCTCCGGGAACCGCTCCTGCATCAGGAACATCTGGCAATCAACGTGCGTTGCTCGCCCCAAAGAGGGAGTGGATCAAATGCGCGCCTCGACAGCCTATTTCGTCGGTGCCGGAACCATTATCGCGGCCATTGCCATCGGTCTTGGCGGGGGCATCGTTGCCGGCAACATCATGAATCCGGTCGCGTCCAAACAGGGCCCGGACACCAGCAAGATGGCGCAGCGCGCGGAGTCCGCGGGCGCGCCGGCACAGACGAGCGCGCCTTCGGAACGCGTCAATTATCTCACCGGCTCGCAAGCCTTCGGCGCAATGATTGCCGCGCCGGCGCAAGCCGAAGCGAAGCCGGAAGTCGTCAAGCCTGACTCGCAGCCCACTCAGGCGAATGCCGGACCGCCGGCGCCGCCGCCTTCGCAAGCGGCCGCGGTCGAGCCGCCCAAGGAACAGTCCAAGGAACAGTTCAGGGAACAGTCGAAGTCAGCAATCGCATCGCCTCCGCAAGCCGCAAAGCCGGCTGAGCAGCAGGCCTCGACCGAGCCGGCCTCTTCACCCGAGAACGCCTATGCCAAAGCGAGGGACTCCGACGCGAAGCGCGCGGCGTCCGAGCGGCGCCGGATGGAGCGCCGCGAGCGCTGGGCCGAGCGCCGCCATTACGATTCCCGCGAGCAGCGCGGCTTGCGCGACCGCACCGATTGGGACGACGTCGCGCGCAACATCCGCGAAGATTCCGATGTGCGCGATTACGCCAGCCGGCCGCGCGGCGGCTTCCCGCAGATCAGGCTGTTCGGGCCCGACGACGACTAGCGCCTAAATTAGCTTGCGATCGCGGCTGCGATGGGAGAGGGCGGCGCCACCGTCACGTCATTCCCGCGCGCCGCAATCCTTCGAGATAGTGCGCACGATCCTCGTCCCGCAGCATCGGCAGCTCGCGCGTGATCCAGGCGAGCGAGACTTCGGGCTGGGCGCGGCGCAGGCCCTCCAGGGCCGAGGCCGCCAGCGCCGGATCTCCTGACATCCCGGCGGCGGCCGTCAGCACGCGGTGCGCGCCGACGAAATCGCCGCGCTGCCGCATCGACTCCCGCGCCATCTGCATAGCTCCGTCATAGTCACGGCCGACGAACCGGGCATAGGCAGCAACCCCGCAATAGATCGCTGCGAGCGGATCGCGCGGGCTCAGCCGCAGCGCGCGACGTGCGGCAGCATCGCCCTCCTGCCAACGTCCGGCGTAGCACAGCGTCACGCCGTAAAAGGCGTGCGCCATCGCGAAGTTCGGGTTGAGCGACAGCGCCAGCTCGAACTCTGCCAGCGCGTCGTCGAAGCGGCGGCGGAACAGATAGGTGTAGGCGAGGCCGTGATGGGCCCAGGCGTCCTCGCGATCGGCCTCCACCGCCGCGAGCGCCGCGCGTTCGGCGATCGGCACTGTCGCGGCCATGTCGGCCCAGCCCATATGCGCGCCGAAGATATGGCTGGTCGCGAGCAGGCCCAGCGCCTTGCCATAGGTGGGATCGATCGCGACGGCCTTTTCGAGCAGTCCCTGCGCGGCGGCATTGTCCTCGCGCGTGCTGCGCCAGTGATGCGACAAGGCGCGCATCACGAGGTCCCAGGCGTCCAGGCTCCCGGGCGGCTTCTGCTGGGCGCGGAAGCTCTCGGCGGCGTAGAGCTGCGGCTCGATCGCGGCAACGATCGCCTCGGTGATCTCGTCCTGCACGGCGAAGATGTCGGCGAGCTCGCGGTCGTAGCGCTCGGCCCAGAGATGGCTTCCGGTCGAGACGTCGTTGAGCTGGGCTGAGATGCGCAGGCGCTCGCCGCTCCGCCGCACGCTGCCTTCGACCACGTAGCGCACCCCGAGCTCCTGCGCGACCTCGCGGATGTGCACGGCGCGGCCCTTGTAGACGAAGGAGGAGTTGCGCGCGATGACGAAAAACCAGCGCAGCTTCGACAGCGCGGTGATGATGTCCTCGCTGATGCCGTCGGAGAAATAATCCTGCTCGGCCGCGCCGCTCATATTGGTGAAGGGCAGCACGGCGATCGCCGGCCGCTCGGGAAGCGCGAGTGCGGCGCGCTGCACCCGTGCGGCGTAACCGGGCTCCGGCGCGATCGCGCCACCCATCGTGCTACCTTTGGCCTCGACATCTCCGACGAAGCGAAAGCCCTTGCGGGCGATGGTGCGGATCAGCGCCTGGCTCGCGCCACTATCGCCGACGGCCTTGCGCGCCGCGTTGATCCGGCTAGTCAAGGTGGATTCGGAGACGCTGCGCCCGTGCCAGATCTTGTCGATCAACTCGTCCTTGCTGACCACCCGGTCGCGGTTCTGCATCAGGTGGACGACGAGATCGAAAACCTGCGGCTCCACGGCAACGGGAACCTGCTCGCGGCTCAGCTCGCGCCGGTCGGTATCGAGAAGGTGGTCCCGGAACAGAAACTGCACGTCGAAACTCAGGCCTCATTACGAATTGCGGCTAGCAAAAAACAAAATGAAATTTGGGTCGAAAACTGTGAGTCTGCCGAAGGGGCCGCTTGGTTCATCGCGATCGCGTGATGGCAGCCATGCCGTGCGATTGGGGCAGACGCTGTGGGCGACCTGTTGACCGGATATTCCGTCCGAAATCGACCCGTCGTCCTGAGGTGCGAGACGCGCGGCGCAAGGCGCCGCGTGGGGAGCCTCGAAGGATGAAACGGCCGCGATGCAGCCGGGCCGTCCATCCTCCGAGGCCTCCGCTTCGCTCCGGCACCTCAGAATGACGGGCGATCGTGCGACGTGCGCCGTATGTCGTCGTGCGGGACGAATGTGCGATCAACCGCGAATGTCCTTTGCCGGACCGCGTGCCCTGCGTAAGCTGTCGCCCACACAAACACCAACCACGAAGAAACGCCGATGCCCGCTTTTCCAGCCTCCACCACCGTGCTCGATTCCATGCTGTTCCGCGACGCCTTCGGTACGCCCGAGATGCGGGAGGTGTTCTCCGACGTCGCGCTGGTGGCTCGCTATGCCGAGGTCGAGGTGGCGCTGGCGAAGGCTGAGGCGAAGTGTGGCGTGATCCCGCAGGAGGCCGCCGATCAGATCGCGGCGCGGACCGACGTCGCCGCGCTCGATTTCGATCTGCTCAGGCAGGAGACCGACATCGTCGGCTATCCGATCCTCCCTCTGGTGCATCAGATGGTGAAGCAGTGCGGCGAGGCCGGCCGCTACGTGCATTGGGGCGCGACCACGCAGGACATTATGGACACCGCCGTGGTGTTGCAACTGCGCGCTGCGCTCGGGATCGTCGAGCGCGACATCGCCGAACTCCGCCGCATCCTCGCCGATCTCTCGCAGCGATATCGCGATACGCCGATGGCCGGCCGTACCCATCTCCAGCAGGCGCTGCCGGTGACCTTCGGTTACAAGACTGCGATCTGGCTCGCCATGTTCGACCGCCATGCCGAGCGTCTTGTGCAACTGAAGCCGCGCGTGCTGGTCGGCCAGTTTGCCGGCGCCGCCGGCACGCTGGCCTCGCTCGGCGACAAGGGTTTTGAGGTGCAGGAGGCGCTCTGCGCGGAGCTGCAGCTCGGCATTCCCGCCTCGACCTGGCACGTCGCGCGTGACGGCTTTGCAGAAGCCGTGAACTTTCTCGCGCTCGTCACCGGCTCGCTCGGCAAGATCGCACTCGACATCATGATCATGGCCTCGACCGAGTTCGCCGAAGTCTACGAGCCCTTCGTCAAGGGACGCGGTGCGTCCTCGACCATGCCGCAGAAGCGCAACCCGATCTCGTCGGAGCTGATGCTGGCGGCGTCCAAGGCGGTGCGCCAGCACGCCGGCCTGATGCTCGATGCTATGGTGCAGGATTTCGAACGCGCCACGGGCCCCTGGCACGCCGAATGGATGGCGATTCCGGAGAGCTTCGTGCTGACCGCCGGCGCGCTGCACCAGGCGAAGTTTGCACTCGCAGGCCTCATCGTGGATGAGGCGAAGATGAACGACAATCTTGCGGTCAGCCGCGGCCTGATCGTGGCCGAGGCGGTCATGATGGGGCTCGCGCCACAGCTCGGCCGGCAGGAGGCCCATGACGTGGTCTATGACGCCTGCCGTCAGGCCAACGAGAAGGGAATGAGCCTGGCCGACGCGCTGTCCGTGGACTCCCGGATAGCGAGCCGCATCGATCGCGCCACAATCGAGGCGCTCACCTCACCGAAAAATTACCTCGGGCTCGCGCCCGCCATGGTTGACCGGGTGCTGAAATCGGCAACGCGTTGAAAACCAAAATGCGTGAAACTGCGTACCTTCTCCATGTCGCAATGTGCTCGCGCACTTGCGTCCCGCGATGCTAGACTTAGATTGAACGACAGACTTTCGGCAGAGGGCCCCGCATGACTGATCACCGCAATTCCGCCACTCCCATCGATCCCGTGAAGCTCGACCGGCTGGCCGAGGTGGCGGTGAAGGTGGGCCTGGGCTTGCGGCCGGGACAGGATCTGCTTCTGACGGCGCCCGCGATCGCGCTGCCGCTGGTGCGGCGGATCGCCGTGCATGCCTACAAGGCCGGCGCCGGCATCGTGACACCGATCCTGTCGGACGAGGAGATGACGCTGGCGCGCTACCGCCACGGCCACGACAGCAGTTTCGATCGTGCCGCCGGCTGGCTTTACGAAGGCATGGCCAAGGCGTTCTCCGACAACACCGCGCGGCTCGCCATCGTCGGCGACAATCCGATGCTGTTGTCGGGTGAGGATCCTTCCAAGGTGGCGCGCGCCAGCAAGGCGAATTCGATGGCCTATCAGCCTGCGCTGGAAAAGATCGTCAATTTCGACACCAACTGGAACATCATCGCCTATCCGAGCCTGTCCTGGGCCAGGCAGGTGTTTCCTGATGATCCCGAGGACGTCGCGGTCGGCAAGCTCGCGGATGCGATTTTCGCGGCGTCCCGCGTCGATCGCGAGGACGCGATGGGCAATTGGGCGAGCCACAATGCGGTGTTGCGTGAGCGTACCAACTGGCTCAATGGCCAGCGCTTCCGCGCGCTCCAGTACAACGGACCGGGGGTCGACCTCACCATTGGCCTTGCCGATGGCCACGAATGGGAGGGCGGCGCCTCGCTCTCCAAGAACGGCATCAGCTGCAACGCCAACATCCCGACCGAAGAGGTCTTCACCACGCCGCATTGCCGCCGCGTCTACGGCCATGTCGTGAGCTCGAAGCCGCTGTCCTATCAGGGCACGCTGATCGACAACATCGCGGTGCGCTTCGAGGACGGCAAGATCGTCGATGCAAAGGCTTCGCGCGGCGCAGAGGTGCTGAACAAGGTGCTCGATACCGACGAGGGCGCCCGGCGCCTCGGCGAAGTGGCGCTGGTGCCGCATTCCTCGCCGATCTCGCAGAGCGGGCTGTTGTTCTACAACACGCTGTTCGACGAGAACGCAGCGTCCCACATCGCGCTCGGCCAGTGCTATTCGAAATGCTTCGTCAACGGCGCGCAGCTCACCCCACAGCAGATCGCCGCGCAAGGCGGCAACCAGAGCCTGATCCATATCGACTGGATGATCGGTTCGGCCGAGACCGATATCGACGGCATCTTGCCCGATGGCAGCAAGGTACCGGTATTCCGCAAGGGCGAGTGGGCGAAGTAAGCCGCCGCTCGTCATGCCCGGGCTTCCACGTTCTTTGTGCCGCAAGGTGTGGATGGCCGGGACAAGCCCGGCCATGACGGTGCAAATACATAAAGTCCAAGTGCTCGCGTCTAGCCCCCTCACGCCGCCGCGTTGCGCAGCATCGGATTGTTGTCGATGCTGAAGCGGTTGAACAGTGTCGTGAACGGGCTGCCGTCGGTGGCCCGCACGATGGCGTCGGAAGCAGCGATCGCCTCGTAGAGCGCGCCGACGGGATCGTCCGCCTCGTCCATGTCGAGGCTCTTGAGGATCTCCTCGCGAGCCTCGTTGATCTCGTCCTCGTCGTCGAGCGTCGTCTCCAGCGCCTCCGCCGCACGCCGCATCTCCGCGAGGTCGCCGCCGCCGGAAAATTTGAGGATGTCGAGCCAATAGGGACGGGCGACGACGAGCTGGACGAACGCCTCGAACCTATCGGCGATAATTCCGGCGCGGCCCTCCGATGAGACGTAGAGCACATTCTGCGGCGGCAGAAGCACGTACGCGCCCCCGGAGCCGTCACTGCCGATCTGCCTGGGGTTTTCGATGCCGTCGATGGTGAACCAGGGCTCCTCGTCCGGCGCGAAGGAGACATCGAGGCTGACCAGCCAGGCAACGGCCTCACGATTGGCTGTCAGAACCTCGGGCGTGAGGGGCATCGGCATGGCTCCGTTTTATGCTTCCGCGCACTTTGTCGCACCCCGGAAAAGATCGGTTCATGTGCTCGAATTTGCAGGGAAATCGCCGCGTTAACCGCTTCGCGCCTGCAACTTCCGGCTGATTGTCGGGGCCCGCGTAAGAAAGAATTAAAAACCGATGACTAGCGTTCCCGGCATCTTTCGAAACAATCCGGGCCGAGACCCGGCAATATTTTATTAAATCCGCTGGGGAAGAAGATGTCGCGCGCATTGATTGAAATCGGTAGTTGCAATGTCGAGCTTGAGCTGCGGCCGATCGAGCCGTCCTGGATCATCGAGGGCAATCCCGTGTCGCGCTCGCACATCCTGTCCACCAGTGCCGACGGCACCGCCTCGACCATCATCTGGCAGTGCACCGAAGGCCGCTTCAACTGGTACTACGATATCGACGAGACAATCATGATCATGGAAGGATCGATCGTGCTCGAGAGCGACGGCATGCCGCCCAAGCGCTACGGCCCCGGCGACGTGATCTTCTTCCGCGACGGTGCGCATGCCAAATGGCATGTCGAAGGCCACGTCAAGAAGATCGCCTTCTGCCGCAAGACCAATCCCGTTATGATCGGCTTCCTGATCCGCGTCGTCAACAAGCTGAAGAAGATCTTCGCCCTCACCGGAGAGCGCCGTCCGGCCTCCCTGATGGGTGCCGGCTAGAGCATGATCCGGAAAAGTGTGCAGCGGTTGTCCGAAAAGATCATGCTCAAACAATAGTCTCAATTCAAGAACGCTTCCCAGCGGCCACGACGGAAGAGGGGTCGGGATCAACATCCCGGCCCCTCTTCTCGTCATGACGGCAGCTCGAGCCGATAGACGTCGGTGGCGGTCTGCGAGAACAGCGCGGTCTTCTCGGCCTCGCTCAGGGGTGAGGCGATGCGCTTGAAGGCGTTGAAGATCACCTGGTAGCTGCACTGGCCCTTGTCCGGCGGGAAGTTGCTCTCGAACATCGCGCGCTTGGGTCCGAACGCCTCGATGCAGGTCTCGACGTAAGGGCGCCAGGCCGCGGCGAGCTCCTCGGATGACGGCGGCCTCTCGCGCAAATGGAAGTCGTAGCCGAGCAGGCACATGGCTAGGCCGCCGAGCTTCACCACCACGTTCTCGCATGTCGCGATCTCGCGGATCGAGGCGCGCCATTGCGCAAACACCTCTTCGCGCCGCCCTGCAAAGCGGCCGACGCCGGCCGGGCCGCCGCAATGGTCGAGCACGATCCTGGTGTCGGGGAAGGCGCGCGCCAATTCGGTCAGCTCGCCGATCTGTGGATGGAACAGCCACGCATCGAAGCTGAGGTTGAGTGGGGCCAGGCAGGCAAAGCCTTTGCGGAAAGCTGAATCCTGCAACAGTCCCTTCGGCCGGTTCGCATACATGCCGGCGACGACGGGATCCTCGTCCCAGGCCGAGGAATGCCGGATGCCGCGGAAGCGGCCATTGCCGGCCGCGATCTCGGCTTCCAGCAGCGGCTTGGCGGCCTCGCCCAGCAGCAGATTGGCGTGGCTGACGATGCCGGCGCAGATCGCCGCCTTGCCGTAAGCGCCGCTCGCGCTCATCGCGGCGACGCCGTTGGCGAACTCGACTTCGCCGACGGGCCGGAACGCTTCCGGCCCATGCGCGCGATACATCGAGCGGCAATCGACATAGACGGTCGCGATGACGTTGTGGCCGGAGGCGATGTCGGCCGCCATTTCCTCGATCAGATAGCGGTGGCCGCGATTCCAGAGATGGTGATGGGGATCGACGATCGGCCGCAAGGGATCAATGATCTCCTCCCGATGCAGCGCGAGCCAGTCCTCGCGCGGCTCGACGAACAGCCCGCTCGTATTGCCGGGCACGCTGCTTGCAGCCATCGGTGTTCGCTCCCTCATGTTCTTATGTCAGGAGCCTAACATCTCACACGCACGCACAGCAGCGCGCGTTGATCAGAGCACCATGGCAACGGCGGAAGAGGTGCGCTCCCTCTCCCGCTTGCGGGGAGGGCTGGGGTGGGGGTGCTTCCGCAATGGGACACTCCTGATGCGGAGAAAGCCCCCACCCGGCGCTACGCGCCGACCTCCCCCGCAAGCGGGAGAGGTTGCAGCGAGCCCGGAGCCCTCGGCTTCAACCAACAGCCATCAGATCTTTAGTCCTTCCGCCGCTTCGCCTTCACATCGACCATCAGCTGCCAATCACTTGCATCGGCCGGCTTGACCTCGCCGAGCCAGTGGAAGGAATCGCCGGTGATTTCCGTAAAGCTCCAGCGCGTCAGTTCGCCGGCCTCCGTCGTGCCTTCCTGCACGATGTCGGCGCCGCGCGGCCGGCCGATCTGCTGGCGGAAGACGCTGCGTCCGGGATCGAACCAGGAAATCCGCCACGCATCGATGGTCGGATCGTAGACGCGCAGCGTCGTGCCGTACCAATTGCCCGCAATCGGAAAGGCCTGAGAGCCCGCGGGGCGCGGGATGATCCAGACGTCCTGGACCGCGCGGCCCTCCAGCACCCAGCCAAAATGGATCTCGCCGCGCGCGGTATGTTTTGTTCCATCGAGGCCGTGGGCCGTGATTTCGGCGTCCCAATCGCCGACAAAGCGGCCATAAAGCTGCAGCGCCGCGGCGTACTCGGAATTCGGTCCATCGGCGTGCAATAGTCGCGCAAAGTCGTTCATGTCGATCTCCTGTTGCGAGGAGATCAGCACCGAAAGACGGCAGAAGGCTTGGAGAAAATTGCGCCTCAGACACCGTCGAGGATGATCACCGTCGGCTTCGACGGCAGCGCATCCCGCGACATCCGGAACGACCGCTCGGAGCGCCGGTCGATCTCGAACTGCTGGCCGATCCGGCGCATGAAATCGTCGAGCGGGGTGGCGAAGCGGTGCATCGGCAGCACCACCGAAGCGCGCAGCCGCCTGGTGATCTCGGAGACGCCGTCGAGCGACATGGTGTAGGTGCCGTCGATCGGCACCATCACGATATCGAGCCGTCCGATCTGGGCGAAATGGCTGTCGTCGAGCTTGTGATGGAGGTGGCCGAGATGGCCGATGCAGAGGCCGGCGACCTCGAAGATGAAGATCGAATTGCCGTCGCGGATCATGTCGGTGCCGGCGTCGTCGCCGAAATAGCGGCGGATGTCGGTTGTGACATTGCGGATGAAGGCGTCACTGATGCGTTCTGAAACGATCGCCGGCTTTCCGTCCTCGCCCCAACCATGCAGCACGTGAGGAATGCGCTTATCGGGAAACAGAGAGTAGTGCGTGCTGTGGGCCCGGTTCATGGTCACGACGTCGGGCAGCCGCCCGACCTGGTAGGCGCCGCTATAATCGGTCGCGATGCGCAAGCCGCCGGGCGTGTCGATGAAATAGGTGGAATGACCGGCATAGGTGATCTCGACCTCGCCTGTGCCGGCCGTCGGCCGGAACGCGACCGGCAGGATACGCGGTGCCGCGTTGGCCATCGCCAGGCATTCGCTGCGCTGTGGCTGCTGGGCGAGGGCAGGGGCGGCCAGCCAACTGAGAAACGCAAGAGCCGTCAGCAATGGTCGAAACATGCAGAACCGTCCGCCGCTCATCGACGATCTGCTGAGTGTATCTACGAATTATCCTCGCGTCATGTGGTGCCGGCCAGCCGCGCCAATCCGCCGCTTGCCTCGATCAGTTTCACGGCTTTCCTGTCGAAGGACACGAAAGTGTCGGCTCCAAGCCAATTGCCTTCATGGGCGATGACGCCATCGGCGAAATCGCCCCCGGCATCGAGGAACGCCAATCCAGCCTCGGCTGCCGGCCGATCGACGACGGCATTGGAGGCATTGATCAAATGCCGGATCGAAGCCGAGATATTCTCAGCCGAAGTTTTGTAGCCTCGAGAGAGAACCCAGGCCAGCTCGCACAGTGCGGGGATCGAGATGGCTATTAGGTCTGCCTTCTTGAGAAGGGCTTCGGCCACCTTGCTCTGTTCGGCGTCATCCCCGACCAGAACGCGCACCAACACGTTGGTGTCGGGCGTTATCTTCATCGCTTGCCGGTCCAGCCGTCAGCGATGACTTCGTTCATCTCCTCGATCGACAATGATCGACCGTTCGTTTTTCCTCTCAGGAAACCGAAGGCATCCGAAATCTTTCCGACGGGCCGAGCTGCCTTCACCTCAACCCGCCCTCCAGGAAGCTTCTCTATCGAGATCTTGTCGCCGGGATGCACACCGAGGTGCTCCAGGAGATCCTTCCGCAGCGTAACCTGCCCCTTTGCCGTGACAGTAAGCGTGCCCATGGGATCCTCAATCCTTGATAGCCAATAGGTAAGGTAATTTAGCCTTACTTTCAAGTGAGGCAGGCAAGGCTCCTCTCACACGCCTTCAATCCCGCCTTGGGCTGAACTTCCAGGTGATCGCAACGAGGCTCGCGGTGATCAGGCCGCTGATGAGGCCGGCGATGGGGAGTGCAAGCAGCAATGCCGCGGTTGCGGCCCAGCCGATCGAGGAGAACGCTTCGGCGAAGGTCGCAAGCCGCGACGAGGTCTGGCGGCGCCGGAATTGGCTGCGCCGGGCCTGCACCCGAAACCAGAGCTGGATCGCGGTCGCGGAGGCTGCGCTGAGGATGATCGCGCCGGCACTCACGGCAGCCTGGATCGGTGCGGCGAAGGCCAGCGCGCCGATCAGCGGGCAGAAGATCACGGCGATCGCGATCAGCACCACCTCGATCTTGGCGCGGATGACCGCGGATGGCGTCAGCGGCGCAGTCGCGACCAGGTCGGGGGCGTCTTCGCCCGAGATCGTCAGCCAGGCCAACCCGCCGGCAAGCTGTCCGGCCGCCATCACGACGACCGGCGTGATCAGCGTCAGCGCCGCGGAGCTGTCGGCAAAATTGCGCCAGAGCAGCAGCGCCGGCGGCACCAGATAGAGCAGCTGCATCAGGGTCTGCGAGATCAGCCAGGGATCGCGCCAGAGCAGCGAGAACTCCTTGCGCCGCAGCGCCTGCTGCCGCGACCCGGCGCGGAACGGGCGCTCCTTCGCGCGCCTGCTGCCGGAGGCGCCGTAAGCGGCGGCATCGATCGCCGTGTCGGCAAAGCGGTGCGAGAAGATCGCCATGACGCTTCCAAGCAGCACCAAAGCGAGCGCCAGGAGCGGCAGCAGCGCTTCGCTGTCGCCCATCGCCGCCCGCGCCGGCCACCACCAGATGCTGTCGACATCGGGGGCATGGGCGGCCACGCTGCCTGAAGTCAGGATGGTGAAGCGCGACAGCGTGCCGTAGGACATGATCGCCGCGATCTGGAGCGCGATCACGAAGCCGGCGCCGATGATCGCGGCGAGGATCTGGGCGATCAGGCGCGTGCGCGCCGGGCCAATCAGGCGAAACAACAGGATGGTGACGGCGATCGCGACCGCCGCGGCCGAGAGGCCCATGACGACGACCACCCCGAATGCGCTGAGCCAGCGCGCGCCGCCGCCGATCACGAGCACGTCGATGAAGGGCGTCGAGAACAGCAGCGCGATCGCGGTGACGGTCAGCGCGATCGCGGCGATGCGGACCGAGAACAGATTGGCGAGCGTCGCCGGCGAGGACATGATCAGGTCGAGATCGGCGCGGGCGTAGAACACCCGCGTCACCGATTCGATCGCCTGCGACAGCATCAAGGTCCAGGCGAGAAAGATCGTCGCCGAGATCACGATCAGCGAGGATTTGTCGAGCGGCAGCTGCAGATCGGCGAAACGGCCGATCACCGCCCAGGCCGGCAGATGCAGCAGCGCGGCGAAGCAGACGAGGCCGATGACCGCGGCGCGCGCCCGCTTGCGCCGTCCACCGGTCATCATGGCGAACCATTCGCGCCAGGCGAGCCGGAGCTCGTGGCGTGCGAACCAGGAGAGCGCGGTTGCCGAGCTCATGCGGCTTCCGGAAGCGTCACCAGCGCGATGAAGAGATCTTCCAGGCTGGTGTCGGCATGGCCGTTCTGCTGGCGCAGCTCGGTCAGCGTGCCCTCGGCCACCAGGCGGCCCGAGGCGATCACGCCGATGCGGTCGGCCATGCGCTCGGCGACTTCGAGAATATGCGTGGTCATGATGACGGTGCAGCCGGCGCGGACACGCTCGCTGAGCAGGCCCTTCACGTGGCGGGCGGAGACGGCATCGAGCCCCGTCAGCGGCTCGTCGAGAATGATGAGGCGGGGATCGTGCACCAGCGCGCCGGCGAGAGCGACCTTCTGGCGCATGCCCTTGGAAAAGCCCTCGCAGCGCTCGTGCCGATGCGGCTCCAGGCCGAGCGAGCCGAGCAGGTCCTGCGCCACCGGCTTCGAGACCGACGGCGCGATGCCCCAGAGGCCGGCGACGAATTCGAGATATTCGAGCGGGGTCAGCTTGTCGTAGATCATCGGCTCGTCGGAGACCCACGCCATCACCTGCTTGGCGGCGACGGGATTTTCGAGCGCATCGATGCCGAAGATTGAGACCGCGCCGGAATCGGGCCGCAACAGGCCCGCAACCATGCGCAAAGTGGTGGTCTTGCCGGCGCCGTTGGGGCCGACCAGCGCATAGAATTCGCCGGCGTGAATGGTGAGATCGAGGCTGTCGACCGCCAGACGGTCAAAACGCTTCGTTAACCCCAGGACTTCCAGTGCCGACTTGTCCCGCTTCATGACGGCCACACTATCCGGTTTTGCATCGCTCGTGACCATGATCCCAAGATGTTTCGGCACCGTGAATCTACGGCCCACAAATTCCGCCATCCGGTTTCGACTAATGGCAAGTCACCGTTTGTTGACAGCGCTGAACGGTTCAGGCTGAATTGGTTCCGGACAAATGGCGCTAACGCAGCGAAACGACTGCGCAGCGACTGGACACAAGATGCGGCAAGGCGGTCAGGAAGAACCGGCGGTTGCATCGGGAGGACGCGCGTCAATGCTGGATTTCGTTCAGCAGCTGGTCAGCGGTGTTGCGCTCGGCTGCGTCTACGGCCTGATCGCGCTCGGCTTCGTGCTCGTCTACAAGGCCACCGAGGTCGTCAATTTCGCCCAGGGCGATCTGATGATGCTCGGCGGCTTCTTCGCCTTCACCTTCATCGGCATGATGGGCCTGAACTACTGGATCGGCTTTGCCGGTGCGGTGGCCGCGATGGCCCTGTTCGGCATGCTGGCAGAGCGCGTGGTGGTGCGGCCGATCCTCGGCTATCCGCAATTCTCCATCATCATGGCCACCATCGGGCTCGGCTATTTCCTGCGCTCGGTCGCCGGCATGATCTGGGGCACCGATGATCTGAAGATCGAGACTCCGTTCAGCCAGGGCGTGCTCCGCATCGGCTCGCTGGTGCTCGCCTACGACAAGCTCTCGGTGATCGCGGCGACGATGATCCTGTGCACGCTGCTCTATCTCTTCTTCAACAAGACCACGCTCGGCACCGCGATGCGCGCCAGTTCCGAGAACATGCTCGCGGCCTACTACATGGGAATCCCGGTCAAGCGCGTGGTGTCGGTCGTCTGGGCGATCAGCGCGGCGGTCGCGACCTGCGCCGGCGTGCTGCTGGCGCCGATCACCTTCATCCATTCCAATGTCGGCCTCGTGCTCGGCCTGAAGGCGTTTCCCGCTGCGGTCCTCGGCGGCTTCGGCTCGATCCCGGGCGCCGTGGTCGGCGGCGTCCTGATCGGCGTGATCGAGAGCATGGCGGGCTTTTACCTGCCCGAAGGCTGGAAGGATGTGGCGCCCTACCTCGTGCTGCTCGCCGTGCTGCTCTTGAAGCCAGAAGGCCTGTTCGGCCACCACGTCCGCAAGAAGGTCTGAACGCAATGCGCTTCCTGTTCAAGACCGACTATGAGGACGACATTAAGCTGTTTCCGCATTCGGGCTATCTGGTCTCGTACGGCATCCTGCTCGCACTGCTGCTGATCGCGCCCTTTGTGCTCTCCAGCTATCTGATGAGCCAGCTCGTCTTCGTCTGCATCTATGCGATCGTCGGCGTCGCGCTGCTGATCCTGACCGGCTTTACCGGCCAGGCCTCACTCGGTCACGCCGCGTTCCTCGCCATCGGGGCCTACACGGCGGCATACTTGCAGAAGTACAACGTGCCGTTCCCGGTCTACTTCCTCGCCGCCGGAGGTTTGACCGGCATCATCGGCGCGATGGTCGGCTTTCCCGCTTTGCGCCTCACCGGCATCTACCTCGTCATCGCCACCATCTCCTTTGCCTTGATCGTCGAGGAGATCCTGGCGCGCTGGGAAAGCGTCACCCACGGCAACGAGGGCATGCGGGTGAAGACGCTGTCGCTGCTCGGCGTCACCGTCCCGCGCGACAGCCCCACCTTCTATTTCCTCTGCCTCTCCGTGCTGGTGCTGACCATCGTCGGCACGCTCAATCTGCTGCGCTCGCCGACGGGACGTGCCTTCGTCGCGATCCGCGACAGCGAGACGGCGGCGCGCAGCATGGGCGTCAATGTCGCGCTCTACAAGGTGAAGTCGTTCGCGATCTCGGCGGCGATCACCGGCTTTGCCGGCGTGCTGTTCGCGCACAAGCTCTCCTTCATCTCGCCGGAGATGTTCACGCTCCAGCTCTCGATCGAGTTCATCATCGTGATCCTGATCGGCGGCACCTTCAGCCTGCACGGCGCGGTGCTGGGAGCGATCTTCATCGTGATGATCGATCCGTTCCTGACGTATCTGAAGGACGACATGCCCGGCATGATCGCCGGGATCGCGGCGACGTTCGGTGCCAGCACGGCCACCGCGGGAAACATCCAGTCGAAGGTCGCGGCCTTCGCCTCGCTCAACGGCCTCAAGGGCGCGATCTACGGAATCATCATCGTGCTGTTCGTGCTGTTCGAGCCGCTCGGTCTCTACGGCCGCTGGCTCAAGATCAAGCTGTTCTTCCAGCTATTCCCGCTCTACAAGCGCGCCACCTTCAAGCGGCAGAAGATCTACGTGAAGTCGGAGCGGAACCGATGAGCTATTTCCGCGCCGACAATTTGTCGCTGCATTTCGGGGGCCTCAAGGCCGTCGATGCGGTCTCGTTCGCGGTGGAGAAGGGCGAGATCCTCTCGATCATCGGGCCGAACGGTGCCGGCAAGAGCTCGATCTTCAACCTGATCTCGCGGATCTACCGGCCGACCTCGGGCCGCATCTTCTTCGAGGACCAGGATATCACCGAAGAGCCGCCTTACGACATCGCCAAGCTCGGCATCGCCCGCACCTTCCAGAACATCGAGCTGTTTGAGAATGCGACCGTGCTCTCCAACCTCCTGGTCGGCCGTCACCGGCACTCGACCACGCAGCTCTGGCAGGAGCTCTTGTTCCTGCCGAGCGTGCGGGCCAACGAGAAGGTGCATCGCCGCAGGGTCGAGCAGGTCATCGAGTTCCTCGATCTCGAACCCTATCGCGACAAGCTGATCTCCGGCCTGCCTTACGGCGTGCGCAAGGTGATCGAGCTGGCGCGCGCACTGTGCTCGGAGCCGAAGCTGATCCTGCTCGACGAGCCGTCGTCCGGCCTCAATGTCGAGGAGACCGACGACATGTCGTTCTGGATCCGCGACATGAAGAGCGAGCTCGGCATCACCGTGCTGATGGTCGAGCACGACATGTCGCTGGTCAACCGCGTCTCCGATCGCGTCATCGCGCTCAACTACGGCCGCGTGCTGGCAATGGGCTCGCCCGCCGAGGTGCAGCAGCATCCTGACGTCGTCGCCGCGTATCTGGGAGCTTGACGCATGGACGCCGCCGTCACGCCCGAGATCATCCTGAAGCTCTCCAACATCGAGAGCTATTACGGGCCGATCATGGCGATCCGCGGCATCTCGCTGGAAGTGCCGCGCGGCCGCATCGTCACCCTGCTGGGGGCGAACGGCGCCGGCAAGACCACGGTGCTGAAGACCATCTCGGGCATTCTCGACCCGCAAAAGGGCTCGATCGAATTCCTGGGCAAGCCGATCCAGCGCATGGAGGCCGACCGCATCGTGCGGCTCGGCCTCAGCCATGTGCCGGAGGGACGCGAGGTGTTTCCGTTCCTGTCGGTGCGCGAGAACCTGATGATGGGGGCCTATCCGCGCAAGGACCGCGACGGCGTCGCGGAGGATCTCGAGCGCGTCTATGGTTACTTTCCGCGGCTGAAGGAGCGCATCAACCAGCCGGCCGGCCAGCTCTCCGGCGGCGAGCAGCAGATGCTGGCGATCGGCCGCGCCCTGATGAACCGGCCGACGCTGCTGCTGCTCGACGAGCCGTCGCTCGGCCTGTCGCCGCTGCTGGTGAAGGAGATCTTCACCATCATCCGCCGCGTCAACGAGGAGCAGGGCATGTCGATCCTGCTGGTCGAGCAGAACGCCAAGGTGGCGCTGGAGACGGCGCATTACGGCTACGTGCTGGAGATCGGCCGTATCGTGATGAACGACACCTGCGACCGCTTGATGCATTCCCAGGACATCCAGGAGTTCTACCTTGGCGCCAAGGAAGCGGGCGCGCGGGGCGAGCGGCGCTGGAAAAAGAAGAAGACGTGGCGGTGAGGAAGAGCTGGCAGTAAGATGAGCTTGCCATCCGCTATAGAGACCGCCGGCAAGGCAGGCAGCGGAGGCAGGCGACAAGGAGGAGAGGCGCATGGCCCGACCGGCGGTGCTGACGGTCGCTGATACGATTGCGAAGAGCTTCTTGCGCGCTGCGGAGACGCGGTGCGATCGGCCGGCCATCCGCGAGAAGAAATTCGGCATCTGGCAGCCGACCAGCTGGCGCGAATGGCTGGCGATATCGAAAGAGATCGCCTACGCGCTTCATGCGACCGGCTTCATGCCCGGCGACGTCGCCTCGATCATCGCCAACGCCGTGCCGGAATGGGTCCATGCCGACATGGGCATCCTGTGCGCCGGCGGCGTCGCTTCGGGCATCTACCCGACCGATGCGTCGTCCCAGGTCGAATATCTCATCAACGATTCCCGCACCAAAGTGATCTTCGCCGAGGACGAGGAGCAGCTCGACAAGATCCTCGCCTGCCGCGCGCGCTGCGCGAGCCTGCAGAAGATCATCGTGTTCGACATGGAGGGCCTCAGCGGCTTCTCCGACGACATGGTGATGTCGCTCGACGAGTTTCGCGCGCTCGGCCGCAATCACATGGTCGGCCGCGAGGCGCTGTGGCAGGAGATGATCGACAGCCGCAGCGCCGGCGATCTCGCGATCCTGGTCTATACATCCGGCACCACCGGTCCCCCCAAGGGCGCGATGCACGCCAACCGCAGCGTCACGCACCAGATGCGTCACGCCAATGACTTCATCCCGGCGCAGGAGGACGAGGACAGGCTGATCTTCCTGCCGCTGTGCCACGTCGCCGAACGCATCGGCGGCTACTACATCTCGGTCGCTCTCGGCTCGGTGATGAATTTCGCCGAGAGCCCGGAAACCGTGCCGGACAATTTGCGCGAGGTGCAGCCGACCGTCTTCCTCGCGGTCCCCCGCATCTGGGAAAAATTCTACTCCGCCATCACCATCGCGCTGAAGGATGCGACCCCGCTCCAGCAATGGGTCTATCGCCGCGCCATCGGCATCGGCTATCGCATGGTCGATTACCGGATCGAGGGCAAGGCGCCGCCGCTGTCGTTGCGCCTCGCAAGCCGGATCGCCTACCGGGTCGCATTCCGCAACATCCGCCGCATGATCGGGCTCGATCGCTGCCGCGTCGCCTTCACCGGCGCAGCGCCGATCGCGCCGGAGCTGATCCGCTGGTATCTCGCGCTCGGCATCGACATGCACGAGCTCTACGGCCAAACCGAGAATTGCGGCGTCGCCACCATGATGCCGGCGACGCGGATCAAGCTCGGCTCGGTCGGCACCGCCGTGTCCTGGGGCGAGGTCGCGCTGTCGCCCGAAGGCGAGATCCTGATCAAGGGCGACTTCCTGTTCATGGGCTATCTCAACCAGCCGGAGAAAACGGCGGAAGCGATCGATCAACGCGGCTGGCTGCACACCGGCGACGTCGGCACCATCGACAATGAAGGCTTCGTCCGCATCACCGACCGCATGAAGGACATCATCATCACCTCCGGCGGCAAGAACGTCACGCCCTCCGAGATCGAGAACCAGCTCAAGTTCTCGCCCTACATCTCCGATGCCGTCGTGATCGGCGACAAGCGGCCGTATCTGACCTGCCTCGTGATGATCGACCAGGAGAATGTCGAGAAGTTCGCCCAGGACCACGATATTCCCTTCACCAACTACGCGAGCCTGTGCCGGGCGACGGAGATTCAAGACCTGATCGGGCGCGAGATCGAGCAGGTCAACGGCAATTTTGCCCGCGTCGAAACCATCAAGAAGTTCTACCTGATCGAGCGCCAGCTCACTCCGGAGGACGAGGAGCTGACGCCGACCATGAAGCTGAAGCGCGGTTTCGTGAACAAGCGCTACGCCGCCGAGATCGAGGCGATGTATCGCGAGCGCGCGGTTGCTTGAGCATGATCCGGAGGATCATGCTCAAGAGAGATGGATTTGAGAAAACGGCGAAGGCTTAAGAGGCCCGATCCTTCGCTCAACACGGGCCACTGAAGGAGGAGACTGCAATGTCGAAATCGCTGAAGGCGCTGGGCCTGGCGGTGAGCGCCCTTGCGCTGACCTGTGTGCCGGCCGCCGCTCAAACCAAGGTCACCAATGAGGGCATCTCGGCATCCGAGATCGTCATCGGCACGCATCAGGACCTGTCGGGCCCGATCAAGGGCTGGGGCGTGCCGGTCTCCAACGGCATGAAGATGGCGGTCGAGGAGGTCAACGCGGCGGGCGGTGTCCAGGGTCGCAAGATCAAGCTTGTCGTCGAGGATAGCGGCTACGATCCGAAGAAAGCCGTGCTGGCGTCGCAAAAGCTGATCGAGCGCGACAAGATCTTCGCGATGGTGGGACCAATGGGATCGCCGACCGTGCTCGCTGCGCAGGATATCCTGCTCGACGCCGGCGTGCTTCAGCTCTTCCCGCTGACGGCGGCCGAGTTCACCTTCAAGTTCGATGCGGCCAAGCCGCAGGAGCGGCTGAAGTTCAACAACCTCCTGCCCTATGTCGAGAGCACGCGCGCAGCGCTCAAATACATGATTGAGGCAAAGAATTTCAAGAAGCCGTGCATCATGCATCAGGATGACGAGTACGGAAAAAACGTGCTCGATGGTTTTAACCAGCAGCTCGCCGCCATGAAGGTGCAGCCGGCCTCGATCACGAGCTACAAGCGCGGCGCCTCCGACTTCTCGGCGCAGGTCGCCAAGATGAAGTCCGACGGCTGCGACCTCGTCGTGCTCGGCGCGGTCCTCCGTGAGCCTATCGGCACCATGACCGAGGCCAGGAAGCTCGGCTGGGAGGTCACCTTCCTCGGTGCCACGCCCGTCAACGTGCTCGAAGTGCCGGCGCTCGGCAAGGAAGTGGTGGAAGGCTTGTATGCCGCTTCGAACTTCGAAATTCCCTACGAAGACACCGCGAAGGGAAAGGTGAAGGACTGGCTCGTCAATTACAAGAAGATGTTCAACGCCGACGCCAACACTCAGGCGATCATCGGCTACAATGCGGTGATGACGTTCGCGCATTATGCCAACAAGGCTGGCAAGGATCTCACTGGCCAGAAGATGCTCGACGCGCTGGAGTCCGGTGACAAGTTCCAGGATATCTTCAATTCGCCGCCGACCGTGTTCTCGAAGACCAACCATCTCGCCACCACTGTCACCCAGGTGCAGCAGGTGAAGAACGGCCGTTGGGTCCTGGTGAAGGACAATCTGATGTTTTGATGCGGGCTCTCTCGCGGCGAGTTCAGTGCACCCTCTCCCCTTGTGGGAGAGGGTGGCATAGGCGGCCTACGGCCGCCGTCCTCAGAACGCCGATGCTTCGCATCGGCTATGGCGTAGCGTCGAGCCGGGTGAGGGGTCTCTACCCTCACGAATAGTCTAGCGAGTGGAAAGAACCCCTCATCCGTCGCGCTCGCGCGCGCCATCTTCTCCCACAAGGGGGGAAGGAAGAAGCACCTACGATCCCCCGCTCGCCGTCCCCGAATTCACCGGCGCCAACTCGTCCTCGCGGCAGCGCCAGCCGTCGGCGGCCTTGACGAACGCAAAAGTGCGCTGGATCCTCAGGCGACGCGTCACGTTGAAGGCTTCTGCCGAACGCTCCTTGTTGGCGGCGCCCGGCTGCGGAAGACCCGTCCTGGCGTCCCAGCAGGTGCCGGTGCAGCTGGATGCGACCTTGCTGCACATGGTGAAGGGCGCCAGCACCGCCATCTCGATTTCGCCGGTGACCTGAGCCTCCTGCTCGGTCACCTGGCTGTCGAGCGCGTAGACGCGGTTGATGCGGAGGAAGCTGCCGCACGAATTGGCCGCATGGATCCGCGCCGCGCAGAAGTCGACCGCGTCGGTGTCGGGGATGCGGGCCGCGACCTGCCGGCCGAACACCTTCTTGGGATCGCCCTTCGCCGCGCGGATATCGTCGGCCTTGTGCTTCAAATGATCGGCGAGGCAATCCTCTGCGGATTCGAGCTCCTGGAGCGGCACGTTCTCCTTGCCGACCAGATTGCATTTGCGATCGCGCTCTCGTGTCCACCTGCCATATTCGGCGAAGGCAAAGCGCGCTGCGGTCGGGTCCAGCTTGCCGATCAGGCCGAGCACCTGGCCATTGAGCTCCGTTTCGGCAAGTGCCAGCGACGGGTCCGCACAAATCACCGCGCCCGCCGCGGTGTTGGCTGCGAGGCAGTCGAAATCCGGATCGCGCAGGATCGCGGCGCGCTCCTCGGTCACCTTGAGCAGGCACGCCTTCACCCGCTCGAAATCGTCGGGGCGGATCGCGGTCTGGCCGACGATGCCGCAGCCGAGATTGCGCTGGCGGATCCAGATCGCATTCTCCTCGATCGCAGGCAGGCGATCGGGCAGGCGGGCGAGCCGCGCCTCGATCGCGGTGTTCAGCTTCTCGGCGGCGGCGGCAAGCGTGGCATCACCGCAGAACAATTGATTGCCGGGGTCGCGAATCTGCTGGCAGTTGTTCTTGGCGAACAGCGGCAGCCGATCGGCGATGGAGCGGTCGGACTGCGCTGACGCGGGTGAGACGAGCGCCAGCAGCGCAATCACAGTCAGCACGATGAACCGCATTCCCGTCGCCCCCGCAAAGCCGTGGCCATGCTAGCCGCCCGGATCGCGTGGTGGAATGAGTTTTTGGTGAACGGAGGTTCGTAGCCCGGATGGAGCGAAGCGTAATCCGGGATTCGTGCGACAAGCGACAGCGGCCCCGAATTGCGCTGCGCTCGATCCGGGCTACAAGATGGATCAACGTGCCTCGGCGGCGACCATCGAGACCTGCATCGGTTCGTCGACATATTTCATCACGGCCGACTGATGGAGCGCGAACAGCGGCCGGTAGCTCCGCGCAGCGTCGTCCTCGACCATCGCCATGCGGCGGTTGTCGAGCATCAGCCAGCGGCCGTCGAGACGCGCGGCGACAACCGCGTGCTCCTCGCCGGCCCTGACGTCGCGCACCACGAGGATGCGGAGGTCCTCGGCGGCCACGCCCGCCAACCGCAGCGCGGCCAGCTTGGCGACGGCATAGTCCTCGCAATCGCCGGCACCGCGCGCGAAGGTCGCAAGCGGCGAGCTCCAGACGTCGTCGATGCCGTCATTGGCGGCCCGGATGGCAAGGTTGATGGCGCGGTTGGTCTCGCCGAGCCGGGCGCGCCCGTAGCGGGCGCGGGCCTGGTCGACGATGGCGAGCAGCTTCAGGGCCGCCGGCGAAGCGCAATTGTCGCGGTCACCGTCGCATAGCGCGAGCTGCACCATGTCGCCGTCGAGCTTGTCCTTCAGCGCGAGCCATTTCTGTTGCAGGCTGCCGGCGGAGATGGCGAAGGCGAACACGCCGAACGGCTCGGCGGATTTGCGCACGAGTAGGCCTGCGCCCGGCGACAGCAGCGTGCCGGCGCGAAGCTCGGCGGTCGACCCACACAGGACCAATCCGCACAGGACAAGGAATGCGCGCCAGGCGCGCGAGCGAGCAGCGGTCTCCATCTGACATCCCCTTCCAGCTTCGCCAGATCCCCCTCGACCTGAACGTGCCGGGCTTTGTTGCTTTCGCGGAGATAGTGCGAGACGGGCCGTTTTGTTCTGCTTAACGCGCCCGGCTGGGGTTCCAAAACCGGGGAACAGGCTGAAACGGGCCCGTCCAAATTGCGTAAAATTTTACGATTCGCCGGCTAGGAGGTGTCCGGCTGCCGCGAAATCGAGCCAATTGCAGACACAAGTTGTGGCAGTGCCGAATCTGGGCCCTATGGCTAACGACCCCCTATTTCATGGGGTTCTGTTAGTTAGGTCACAGATTTAAGTGCGTATTTGCCGCAGGATGCTGCGGGACCTCGCGAAGGAAAGATGACGCAAGTATCTGCTCCGTGATTATACGTCAGCTTACTTTGGATGACTGGAAATGCGTGGAAACAGGCTGAATTCGACTTCCGAATATTTGAGAGATTACTTTCGCTTCTCTATAGCGGCGCCAAGCCGTGTGGCCTCCTGGGGCCAAGTGATGCGAAATCACACAAGCAATAGATGGTATCGCTAAGGACTTGCTAATGCTATGCAAGCTTAGGCGGTCGATACTTACTTAAATTTTAACCCTTTTTACGGTGCCCGGTTGAATTACGCTGGCCAATTTGACGCCGCGATTCCTTTGGACGGCCAGGGTTCCCGTTCGCCCGGCGGCGCTCATGTCGATTCCTTTACGGCGAAAGCGCATGGCCACGTGCCGGAGGGCGCGTTCGTTGTTCCCGACCCCAACCTGATCTTCAACGGCGAGTTCAAGCGCGCGGGTCTTGATCTCGTGCTGTCCCACGAGGGGCACGAGTTCGTCGTTCACGATTATTTCAGGGGCGACAAGCGTGCCGCGCTCGCCTCACCCGACGGCGCCCATCTCGCCGGCGAAATTGTCAACGCGCTCACGGGCCATGTCCAGGTCGCTCAAGCCGCCCCCGGCGGCGCTGCCGCGGCCCAGGTCATCGGCCACGTCACCAAGCTCGTGGGCAGCGCGACCGCGATCCGCAATGGCGTCTCGGTCATCCTGAACAACGGCGACAATGTCGAGAAGGGCGACGTGGTTTCGACCGGCGCGGATTCCACGCTCGGCATCACCTTCATCGACGGCACCGTGTTCGGCCTGTCCTCGAATGCGCGGATGGTGCTGAACGAGATGGTCTACGACCCCAACGGGTCGAGCAATTCCTCGCTGCTGAGCCTGGTCGCCGGCACCATCACCTTCGTGGCCGGCGAGACCGCCAAGCACGGCGACATGAAGATCGACACGCCGGTCGCCACCATGGGCATCCGCGGCACCGCCGTGCTGACCCAGATCAACTTCGTCGTTCCGGCCGGAGGCGGCGATCCGCAGCCGCAGGCAAGCTTCCAGGTGCTGGTCGAGCCGAACGGCACGACGGGCTCCTACATCCTGTTCGACAAGGTCACGCTGCTGCCGATCGCGACGGTCAACCAGGCCGGCCAGATGATCCAGATCAGCGGCGGCAACGTCTCGATCTCCAATGCGCTGATGTCGCCGGACGTTCAGAAGCTGATCACGGACGTGTTCACGCTGAAGTTCACCGACAACAACACCAACACCAAGCTGACCACGAACTTCACCGACACGCTCACGCCGATGAGTCTGGACGTGGTGTTCAAGTCGGGGGGCGGCGCCGTCGCGACCGCGACATTCGTCAATCTCAATCCGCAGGGATCGGAGGCGCCCAGCACGTCCACGCCGCCCATCGTGCGTATTCCCGGCCAGCCGATTGTGCAAAGCTTCGACGCCGGCGGCAATGCGAAGACGGCGTTCGCGCTGACCGAGCGTGCTGACGCGACCGGCGACACGCATTCCGATACGATTTCCGGCCTGATCAGATTCGTCGATCAAAACCTCGGCGACCGGCCGACGGTGAGCATCAGCCTCGCCGAAGCGCCGAACTACGTCTACAAGGACGCCGGCCAGCACGACGTCACCGGCTCGCTCTCGGCGCTCCAGAAGCAGGACATTGCGGCGACCCAGATCCAGATCAACGTCGTCCACGACGCCGGCAACAACAACAACGGCTCGGCGGTCTGGACGTACACGATTCCCGACAACGTCTTCGACTTCCTCGCGGCCGGCGAAACGCTGACGCTGACCTATATGGTCCGCGTCGACACCAATTTCGCAGTCAATCCCGAGTCCAGGTTCATCCCGATCACCATTACGGTCACGGGAACGAACGACAAGCCCACCGTCGCGACGTTGGGCGGAACCGTCATCGAAAAGGTCGGAACCGGCAACGAGGCTCTGGATACCATCACGGGCACCGTCACCTTCACCGACGTCGATCTGACGGACCGCCCGATCGTGAGCGCGGCACTCTCGTCGACCCAGCCGTTCAAATATCTCGACGCCGAAGGCAACGATATCACGTCGCTGACGCCGCAGCAGCTCGCGGCGATCGCCGCCGTCGAGGTGCCGCTGACCGTGGTACAAGGCGCGGGAAACGGCAACAACGGTTCGGCCACCTGGACCTACAGCGTTCCCGACCATCTGTTCGATTTCCTCGCCAAAGGCGAGAAACTGACCCTCAACTACGTGGTGCAGGTCGATGACGGGCACGGCGGTGTCATCAGCACGCCGGTTACCGTGTCCATCGACGGTGCGGACGTCAATGTCGAGGGCACCAACGACGTGCCGACGATCGTCGAAGATCTGACCACGCCGACCGGTGCGGTGACCGAGGATACGGCGGCCACGCTCGCCGCCAACGGCACCATCACATTCAACGATCCTGATCTCACGGATACGCACACCGCGAGTTTTTCGCTGAAGTCGACGATTTCGAGCGCGCATCTGCCGGGCTTCAGCGACGGCACCTCGCATATCGGCACGTTCAGCCTCGGCTCAGTGAATGAAAGCCCGGGCGCCAGCTCCCGCGGGTCAGTGGGCTGGACCTTCACGCTCAACAATAACGACCCGGTGCTGCAGTCGCTGGCCAAAGGCCAGACGATCACGCAGGTCTACACCGTCACGGTGATCGACAACAACGGTGCGGCGGTAACGCAGGACGTCACGGTCACGATCACAGGGACCAACGATGCCCCGACCATCACCAGCGATGAAGACGCGGCGAAGGGCTGTGTCACCGAGGACGCGGGCCTGACACTCTCGATCGGCGGCACGTTGGCCATCCAGGATTTGGACCTGATCGACACCCACGGTGCGCAGGCGGTGTTCAAGTCGGCGACGTCGAACGCGCAGCTGCCCGGCTTCGACGGCAACACGCCGCTCGGCACTTTCACGATCGATTCCGACGTCGCGGAGTTCAATACCGACACCGATAATGGCGCGACGGTGGGCTGGCACTTCAGCCTCGGCAATAACAACGCCGTGCTCCAGTCGCTGGCCAAGGGCCAGACCATCACCCAGGTCTATACCGTCACCTTTACCGACAACCACGGTGCGCAGGTCTCGCAGGACGTGACCGTCACGATCAACGGCGCCAACGACGCGCCGACGGTCACGAGCGATGCCTGCGCGGCAAAAGGCGAGGTCCTCGAGGATGAGGGCACCTCGCTGACCACCGGCGGCACGCTCGCGATCCAGGACGTCGACCTGATCGACACCCATACGGCGCAGTGGTCGTTCAAGTCGTCGTCCGTCAGCACGGATCTGCCGGGCTTCGAAACCAGCTCGCCTATCGGCACCTTCTCCATCGGCACGTTGTCCGAATCCAACGCCGACACCAACAACGGCGCGACGCTCGACTGGCACTTCACGATCGACAACAGCGATCCCGTGCTGCAGTCGCTGGCGGAAGGGCAGACCATCACTCAGGTCTACACCGTCACGTTCACCGACAATCACGGCGCGCAAATCTCGCAAGACGTCATCGTCACCATCACCGGCACCAACGATGCGCCGGCGGTGTCCTATGTCACGTCGGACTACATGAACTTCGACGGTGCGACCATCGCGGTCGGCGACGTGCCGACGGTCGCCACGGACGACGTGACGTTGGGCGGCTGGGTGAACTGGAACGGGGACGCTGCCTCCGCCGGCCAGGTCTTGTTCTACAATGGCAATACATCGACCACCGGTTTCGGTCTCATGGGCACCGTCATCAGCGGCAAGCTGGAGATCGCGATTCTCGAGGGCGGTGTCGAGGTCCAGAACACCGGCTTCGCGCTCACTGCGGGGGAATGGCATAACCTCGCCTTGACGCGCGATAACGGCATCTTCACGCTCTATGTCGATGGCAGCGCCGTCTATTCCCACAGTGGAGGCGTGAACGCGATCGCTGGCGCTCCGGAACCGTCCTACATGATGATCGGGGCGGCGAGCGCAAGGTTCGCCCCGGGCTTCGGCGCGGAAGGCTTCTTCGGCTCGATCGCCGATGTCAGCGTCTGGACCGCCGCGCTCACGCAGACGCAGATCCAGTCGATCGATTTCACCGCGCTCACCGGCCACGAGGCGAATCTGGCCGGGTATTACCAGCTCGCCGACGGCAGCGGGACCACGGCCTCCAATGCGGTCAACCCCGCCAAGAGCCTCGCGATCGAGGGCGATGCGGATTGGGCAAGTGGCAGCTCCGGGCCGGGCGGCGCCGTTGCCGATCTGATGGAAACCAATGCCGGCCAGCTTGCGCATGGCGTGCTGGTGGTCTCCGACGTCGATGCGACCGATCACGTCACGGTGTCGGTCAGCCAGGTGCAAGCCTATCTCGGTGGCGCGCTGCAAACGGGCAGCGTCGGCGGGCTGTCGAATGCCGACCTCTTGGGCGATCTCACGGTCCCCTCGGGCGACATCCTCGACGGCACCGCGACTCATACGCAGTTCACCTGGAACTTCAATTCGCACGGGCAGGCGTTCGATTTCCTCGCCGCCGGCCAGACGCTGTCGCTGCAATACACCATCGTTCCGTCGGATGCCGAGGGCGCTGGCACGAGCGCAGTCGTTACCGTCAACATTGCCGGCAGCAACGACGCGCCGACGCTTGCGGATCTCCACATCGGTCCGCTCTCGGACACGGCTGCTGCCGACACCTTCTGCGATCTGACCGGAACGTTGGCGGGCAACGATGTCGACACCGGCGAGACGGCGACGCTGACCTATGCCGTCATCAATGCGGATCACCATGCGGCGACGACGGTCGGAGGATTGTACGGGACGCTGACGGTCAATTCCGACGGTACCTACAGCTACGTTCCGAATGCCGAGGCCATCAACGCGCTGGCGGCAGGACCCTACACCGATACGTTTACGGTCCAGACCACGGACGTGCATGGTGCGACCGGCACGGCCACGCTCACGGTGGACGTGACCGGCACGGACGACGCCACAGGCCCGGTCATCGACACCGAGCACTTCCAGGTCGAGCACATCATCGAGAACAGCAACGACATCGTCACAGAACTTGCCGTCATCGACACCGATGCAGGCGCAGCGGTCGATACGTTCACCGTCACCCTGTCGACCGCACATCCGAACGTCAGCAGCGTCTATTTCGCTCCCATGACGGGCTCGCTGGACGCAATCAACGCGGGCCTCGCGAGCGGCGGCACTGGCATCGTCTACGATCCGACAGGCGCCAGCACCGATGATTATCCGGAGCCGCCGGCGACCGACCAGATCATGCTGACTGTCACCGACTCGGCCGGCCACTCCGACACGGTCAATTTTATCTTCGCCGAGGGAGCGAGCGGCCAGGGTATCATCTTGCAAGGCGCCGGCGGCAAGGACGTCATTTTCGCGACCGAGTCGAGTGATACGTTGATCGGTGGCGGGGCCAAGGACCAGTTCGTGTTCGCGCCGACGTTGTCGCAGACCGCGGTTCAGCACACCGTGGACGACTTCCAGCTCGGCCTCGACAAGATCGATTTGCGCCAGTTCACCAGCATCACGTCGTGGACACAGGTCTCCCAGCTTGCGGAGCAGCAGGGTACCGATACCTTGGTGACGCTCGATAGCAGCGACAAGATCCTCCTGAAGAACATGGTCGCCGGCAATCTCCACGCCAGCGACTTCATTCTTCATGTGAGCTAAAGGCGTCCGATCAGGCGCGCGACATTTCATTCCACTTTGATCGCGGCAAAAAACCCTTATCCTGTGCGACCGAGCCATGGCCATCTGTGCCATTGCGATCCGAGATCGAACCCGAGGCGGTTGCAGGAAGTCCGATCGAAATGAAACGTCTCAAGATCCTGCGGCGGTGGTTTGCGCGCAAGTTCGGCTTCGCCCGGCTGATGTGCCTCGCGCTGCTGGTTATATTCGCCGGCGCGCGCCTGTGGGACCCGCCGCCGATCCAGGAATTGCGGCTGCGCACCTTCGACATGTTCCAGCTGATCGATCCCAGGCACAAGACGTCGCGGCCGGTCGTCATCGTCGACATCGACGACAAGAGCCTTGCAAGGCTCGGCCAATGGCCGTGGCCGCGCACGCGCATCGCCGACCTGATCCAGAACCTCACAGACAGCGGCGCGGTGGCGATCGGCTTCGACGTGGTGTTCTCGGAGCCCGACCGGCTCAACCCGGATCTGGTCGCGAGCCAGATGCGCTATCTCGACGACGCCACCCGCGCCAAGCTGCGCGAGCTGCCGAGCAATGACCAGGTCCTCGCCGACGCGATCAAGCGCTCGCGCGTCGTGCTGGGTGAGACCGGGCTTCCAGAGGTCCTGTCCGAGCTCGACAAATCGCTTCCGTTCACGGGCGTGGCTACGCTCGGGGAGGACGGGGCCGAGCGCTTCCTGTTCGAATTCCCCGGCCTGCTCCGCAACGTGCCGATCATCGAGAAGATCGCGGCCGGTCGCGGCCTGTTCTCGATCCGGACCGAGCGTGACGGATTGATCCGCCGCGTGCCGATGATCATGCGCGCCCAGGGCAACATCATGCCCTCGCTCAGCCTCGAGATCCTGCGCGTCGTCACGGGAACGCCGACCCTGCTGGTCCGCACGGACAAGGCCGGTATCAGGTCGATCCGCCTCAAGGGTCTGGAAGTTCCGACCGACAAGAACGGTCAGCTCTGGGTGCACTATGCCCGCCGGGATCCTTCGATCTACGTGTCCGCGGTCGACGTGCTCGACAACAGCCTGCCGCCCTCCAGGTTCGCCGGCAAGCTGGTGCTGGTCGGTACCTCTGCGGGCGGATTGAACGACATCAAGACCACGCCGGTGTCCCGGGCCATGCCGGGGGTCGAGATCCACGCCCAGGTGCTGGAGAGCGTGCTGAGCGGCGCGGTCATCTCGCAGCCGAATTATGCGCTCGGCGTCGAATTGCTGGCCGCGCTCGTCATCGGCCTGCTCGTGATCATCTTCACGCCGAATCTCGGCCCGGTGCGCCTCGTGCTCGCGGGTGCGACCTTCGCCGCCATCCTGGTCGGTGTGTCCTGGTTCTTCTACGCGCAGTACCGCTACCTCATCGATTTCACCTATCCGCTGCTCTCGACCACTGCGGTCTATTTGACGCTGATCTTCGCGAGCTTCGTGCGCGAGCAGCGACAGCGCGTGCAGATCCGCGGGCAGTTCGCGCAATACATGTCGCCGGTTCTGGTCGAGCAGCTGGCGCAGTCGCCGGAAAAGCTCGTGCTCGGCGGCGAAGAGCGCGAGATGACGATCATGTTCTCGGACGTGCGCGGCTTCACCACGATCTCGGAAAGCTACAAGCAGGACCCGCAAGGCCTGATTGCGCTGATGAACCGCTTCCTGACGCCGCTCACCGATGTGATCATCGAGCGGAAGGGCTACATCGACAAATACATGGGCGACGCCATCATGGCGTTCTGGAACGCGCCGCTCGACGATGCCGAGCACGAGGTCAACGCCTGCGAGGCCGCGATCCAGATGCTGGAGCAGATCGACGCGGTCAACAAGGAGCGTGAGCAGGAAGCCGCCGATGGCGGTCATGTCTACATTCCGCTCAATGTCGGCATCGGCCTCAACACCGGCATCGGCGTGGTCGGCAATATGGGATCGGACCTGAAGAAGAATTATTCGGTGCTCGGCGACAGCGTGAACCTGGCTTCACGCCTGGAAGGCCAGTCGAAGGAATACGGCTTCCCGATCATCGTTGGATCCAGGACCGCGCTTGCCGCCAAGGACAAGTTCGCGATCCTCGAGCTGGACTTCATCATGGTCAAGGGCAAGACCGAGCCGGAGGTGATCTACGCCATCGCCGGGCGCGAGGACGTGATGCAGTCGGGCGCCTTCCAGCGCCTGCGCAACATCACCATCGAAATGCTCGGCTGCTACCGCGGTCGCGACTGGCAGGGCGCACTCGATGCGATCGAACGCGGCCGTCACAGCGAGGACGCCGACACGCTTGAAAAGCTGTTCAGACTCTACGAGGCGAGGATCAGGGATTTCCAGCTCAACCCGCCGCCGGAAGGCTGGACCGGGGCGTATGCGCTCCTGACGAAGTAGTAGCGACAATCACCGCTCTCGTAGGGTGGGCAAAGGCGCGGTAGCGCCGTGCCCACGATCTTGCTCGGCAATGTAGAAATGGTGGGCACGCTTGCGCTTTGCCCACCCTACAACACCCGTGTTTGCCCTCACTCCATCCCGATGGTCGTCAGATCCTGAAACCAGTGTTGCGCCTGCACGAACTGCTTGATCTTCGGCGACAGCGCGTGCGGGTTGGTATCGTGCACGACCCAGACCAGCGTGGCATCGTCCACGATCAGCGCGTGCGCCTGCGCCAGCAGCTCGTCCTGCTTGGCGCTATCGAACGTCTGCTTGGCTTCGTCGATCAGAGCATCCACCTTCGGGTTCTTGTAGCCGCCCCAGTTGACGCCCACAGGCGCGATCTGGCCCGAATGGAAGAAGCGGACGATGGCGTAGAGCGGGTCTGACGTGACGTAGGCGATGTTGTTGGCGGTGATGCCGGCGTTGATCTCGTCGGCCGCGCCCTTGCGCCAGTGCGTATAGAGCGTTTCGAGCTCGACGACCTTGAAGTCGATGTCGATGCCGATCTCCTTGAAGCTCTGCTGCAGGAATTCGTTCATCGGCAGCGACAGCATCTGGCCGGTGCCGCCCTGTGCGATGATGAAGGTCGCCTTCAGCGGCTTGGCCTTGGAGTAGCCGGCTTCCTCGACCAGCTTCTTCGCTGCAGCCGGATCATATTTCAGCTCGAAGCCGGGCTTGCCGAACCACGGGCTGGACGGGTCGACCTGGCCCTTGGCAGGCTTGGCAAGGCCATTCATCAGCCCGACCACGGCGTCGCGGTCGATCGCGAGGTTCAGCGCCTTGCGCAGGCGGATGTCGGTCCAGGGCGAGCCCGGCAGCACGCTGAGATGATAATTCCAGACATGCGGTGTGACGTTGTCGACGAGCTTCATGCCGGCGGCTTTCAGCTGCGGCACGGCATCCGGCGCCGGCGTCTCGATCAGATCGACTTGCCCCGCGAGCAGCGCGTTGGTGCGGGTCAGCGCTTCCGGCATCGGCACCAGCACGATCTTGTCGGCCTTGGGAATGCGCTTCTTGTTCCAGTAGTCCGGGTTCTTGCTGAGTTCTGCAAGCTCGCGCGGTACCAGCTTGGTCAGCTTGAACGGGCCGGTGCCGGAGGGCTGGCTCGCGAACTTGTCCCAATCCTTGCCGAGCTTGTCATACTGCGCGGGGCTCGACACCAGGAACCACAGCATCTGATAGGGAAAGAAGGAATCGACCGTCTTGGTGGTGATCTCCACGGTGAAATCGTCGATCTTGGCGTAGCTCGCAACGGAGGGAAGGCGGGTCTTCACCTGCGCGCTTTGGCGCTTGTCGAATTGCGGCGCCTTGTCGTTGAGCACCTTGTCCAGATTCCAGATCACGGCGTCGGCGTTGAACTCGCTGCCGTCGTGAAACTTCACGCCCTTGCGAAGCGTGAAGCGCCATTTGGTCTTGTCGGCATCATCGACCTTCCACTCGGTGGCGAGCCCCGGCACCAGCTTGCCGGGCCGGTCGGCGACGTCCATCTCCCAGGCCACCAAGGGATCGTAGATCGTATAGGCCGTGAACTGATAGGCGCCGGCGCCGCGATCGGGCTGACCCGTGGTGAGCGGAATGTCCGCCATCGAGATGCCGTAGCGCACCACCGTTTCGGCGCGCGCCGAGATTGCGGACAACGCCAGTGCAAGCACGACGAGACAAATCGATAGACGAACACGCATGGCCTAGAGCTCCCAGGGATTTCGGGACCGAACTTGCAATCTTGATGCCAGAATAGGCAGCGCGGCGCGTGCACCCGCCTGCGACCTACAAGGACTTGTCGTCGCAGGGCCAAATTGCAGAATAAGTTTCTCTTTGGCATAGCCATTGCATACGATTGCATCAAAAATAGTCATCGAAGCCGGAAAAGGATTGAGGCGATGCTTACTAAGAAGAAGAACACGCGCGCGGCATGGATCGCGGTGCTCGCTCTAACGACGGTGGCTGCATGGCCGCGTGAGGCCAGTGCCGAAACCGTGCTGCGCATCGGCATGACCGCTGCCGATATTCCGCGCACACTGGGCCAGCCCGATCAGGGTTTTGAAGGCAACCGCTTCACCGGCCTCACCATGTACGACGCGCTGACCGGCTGGGACCTGTCCTCCGCCGAGAAGGCGAGCGTGGTCATTCCCGGCCTTGCCACCGAGTGGAAGGTCGACGATGCCGACAAGACCAAGTGGGTTTTCAAGCTGCGCCCCGGCGTGACCTTCCATGATGGCTCCCCGTTCAATGCGGATGCGGTGGTGTGGAACGTCGAGAAGGTGTTGAAGCAGGACGCGCCGCAGTTCGACGCCAGCCAGGTCGGCGTCACGGCCTCGCGCATGCCGACGCTCGCCTCGGCGAAGAAGATCGACGACATGACGGTCGAGCTCACCACCAAGGAGCCCGACAGCTTCCTGCCGATCAACCTCACCAATTTGTTCATGGCGAGCCCGGCGAAGTGGCAGCATTTCTACGACAAGGCCGAAGGCGCCGACGCCAAGGCCAAGTCGCAGGCGGCGTGGACGGCGTTTGCCAAGGACGCCGCAGGCACCGGCCCGTGGAAAATGGCGAGCTTCACGCCGCGCGAGCGGCTAGAGCTCGTCAAGAACGCGAGCTATTGGGACAAGGCGCGCGTGCCCAAGGTCGACAAGATGGTGCTGTTGCCGATGCCGGAAGCCAACGCGCGCACCGCGGCGCTGCTCTCCGGTCAGGTCGACTGGGTTGAGGCGCCGGCGCCGGACGCACTGCCCGAGCTCAAGCAGCGCGGCTTCAAGCTCTACGCCAACGAGCAGCCGCATGTCTGGCCGTGGCAGTTCTCGCGCGTCGAGGGTTCGCCCTGGAACGACATCCGCGTGCGCAAGGCCGCCAACCTCTGCGTCGATCGCGAAGGTCTCAAGGACGGCCTGCTCGCCGGCCTGATGGTGCCGGCGACCGGCACCTTCGAGCCCGGCCATCCCTGGCGCGGCAAGCCGAGCTTCGAGATCAAGTATGACAAGGCGGCTGCGCAGAAGCTGATGCAGGAGGCCGGGTTTGGCCCCAACAAGAAGCTGACGGTCAAGACCCAGACCTCCGCCTCTGGTTCGGGCCAGATGCAGCCCTTGCCGATGAATGAGTATCTCCAGCAGGCCCTTGCCGAATGCTACTTCGATGTGCAGCTCGACGTCATCGAATGGAATACGCTGTTCACGAACTGGCGCCGCGGCGCCAAGGATCCCTCGGCCAACGGTTCGCACGCGACCAACGTGACCTATGCGGCGATGGACCCGTTCTTCGCGCTGGTGCGCTTCCTGCAATCGGGCATGGCGCCGCCGGTCTCGAACAATTGGGGTTTCATCAACAATCCCAAGTTCGACGAGCTGGTGAAGAAGGCCCGCCAGACCTTCGATCCCGCCGCGCGTGACGCCGCGCTCGCCGAGCTGCACGCGGCCTCGGTCGACGATGCCGCCTTCCTCTACGTCGCCCACGACGTCGGCCCCCGCGCCATCAGCCCAAAGGTCACGGGCGTGGTGCAGCCGAAGAGCTGGTTCATCGACTTCTCGCTGGTGTCGATGAAGTAGTTCGCACCACACGAACAGTGCACCCTCTCCCCTTGTGGGAGAGGGTGGCTTCGCGACAGCGAAGCCGGGTGAGGGGTCTCTCTCCGCGAGTGGCCCTTTCTCTCATTCGATAACGCTGTATCCGCGGGTAGAACCCTCATCCGGCGCCGTAGCCGAAGCTTCGCTTCGGCGTCGACTTAAAAACGGCCGCCGGAGGCGGCCTATGCCACCTTTTCCCACAAGGGGAGAAGGAAGAAAGAAACAACGTGCTCGCCTATATCGCCAGACGCATCGTCTATGTCGTTCCGATCGTCATCAGCGTCGCGCTGGTGTGTTTTCTGCTCGTGCACATCACGCCGGGCGATCCGCTGGTCGCGGTGCTGCCGGCCGATGCCTCGCAGGAGCTAGCCGCGCAGCTCCGTTCCGCCTATGGCTTTGACCGCAAGCTGCCGGTGCAGTTCGGCTTGTGGCTGATGCGCGCGCTGCACGGCGATCTCGGCAATTCCATTGCGACAGGGCGCCCCGTGCTCGCCGAAGTCATGCGCGCGGTCAGCAACACCGTCACGCTGGCGATTGCCGCCGCGATCATCGGCTTCACCATGGGCATCCTGCTCGGCCTGATCGCCGGCTATTTTCGCGAGACCTGGATCGACAAGCTCGCGACGTCCTTTGCCATCGCGGGCGTATCCGTGCCGCATTATTGGCTCGGCATGGTGCTCGTCATCATTTTCTCGGTGCAGCTGAACTGGCTGCCCGCGGTCGGCGCCGGGCCGGGCGGCTCCGCCACCTGGGCCTGGGACTGGGCACACCTGCAATACCTCGTGCTGCCGGCGATCACGACATCCGTGATTCCCATGGGTATCGTCACCCGCACGGTGCGCGCGCTGACCGGCGACATCCTGAGCCAGGATTTTGTCGAGGCCTTGCGCGCCAAGGGGCTGCATGAGCGCGGAGTGTTCCGCCACGTCATCAAGAACGCCGCGCCCACCGCGCTCGCGGTGATGGGGCTTCAGCTCGGTTATATGCTCGGCGGCTCGATCCTGATCGAGACCGTGTTCTCCTGGCCGGGCTCGGGTTTCCTGCTCAACTCGGCGATCTTCCAGCGCGACTTGCCGCTGCTTCAAGGCACGATCCTGATCCTGGCGCTGTTCTTCGTCTTCCTCAATCTCATGGTCGACATCGCGCAAGCCGCGATCGATCCGCGCATCAAGCGGGGCTAGCAATGAGCGAGCTTCCGTTGTCTGCCACAGCCGACGCCGCGCTGCAGGCTGCGCCCGCGACCAAGGCGCGCGGTTATTGGGCGACCGTCGGCCGCCGCATCCGGCGCGACAAGGTCAGCATGGCCTGCGCGCTGGTGCTGCTGTTGATCTTCCTGTCCGCGATCCTCGCACCGTGGCTGGGTCTGGAAGATCCCTACAAGGGCTCCATGATCCGCCGCCTGCGCCACATCGGCACTGTTGGCTACCCGCTCGGCACCGACGAGCTCGGCCGCGACATGCTGGCGCGACTGATCTATGGCGGGCGGCTGTCGCTGGTCATCGGCATCCTGCCTGTGATCCTCGCCTTCTGCATCGGCACCTCGTTGGGCCTCGTCGCCGGCTATGTCGGCGGCAAGCTCAACACCGCGATCATGCGCACGATCGACGTGTTCTACGCCTTTCCCTCCGTGCTGCTGGCGATCGCGATCTCCGGCGCGCTGGGCGCCGGCATCCTCAATTCCATCGTGTCGTTGACGGTCGTGTTCGTGCCGCAGATCACCCGCGTCGCCGAAAGCGTCACCACGGGCGTGCGCAACATGGACTTCGTCGAGGCCGCGCGTGCCTCCGGCGCTGGACCCATCACCATCATGCGGGTGCACATCCTCGGCAATGTGCTCGGCGCGATCTTCGTTTATGCTACCAGTCTCATTTCGGTCTCAATGATCCTGGCCGCCGGTCTTTCCTTCCTCGGTCTCGGCACCAAGCCGCCGGAGCCGGAATGGGGCCTGATGCTCAACACCTTACGCACCGCGATCTACGTCAATCCCTGGGTCGCCGCATTGCCGGGCGCGATGATCTTTGCGGTCTCGATCTGCTTCAACCTGCTCTCGGACGGCCTACGCAGCGCCATGGACATCAGGAACTAGGCCATGAGCGAGAGCAACACTTCCGTTGAAATGCTCGAGCCGGTCGAAGACCGCGGCGGCCTCGCGCAGCCGCTGCTTCAGGTCAACGGCTTGACCAAGCACTTCCCTGTTCGCGGCGGGCTGTTTGCCGCAAAGCGCACCGTGCGTGCCGTGGACAATGTCTCGTTCTCCGTCGCCAAGGGCGAGACCGTCGGCATCGTCGGCGAATCCGGCTGCGGCAAGTCCACCACCGCGCGCCTGCTGATGCATCTGATGCCGCGCGACACCGGCGACATCATCTATGACGGCATGACCGTCGGCCAGTCGCTGAGCTTGCGCGAATTGCGCCGCGGCATGCAGATGGTGTTCCAGGACTCCTATGCTTCGCTCAACCCGCGCCTGACGATCGAGGAATCGATCGCTTTTGGCCCCAAGGTGCACGGCATGGCCGATGGCGCGGCGCGCGCATTGGCGCGCGAGCTGCTCGGCAAGGTCGGCTTGCGCTCGGAGAACTTCGCCAACCGCTATCCGCACGAGATCTCCGGCGGCCAGCGCCAGCGCGTCAACATCGCGCGCGCGCTGGCCCTGTCGCCGCGGTTGGTGATTTTGGATGAAGCCGTCTCCGCGCTCGACAAATCCGTCGAGGCGCAGGTGCTCAACCTGCTCGCCGATCTCAAGCGCGAGTTCGGGCTGACCTATCTCTTCATCAGCCATGACCTCAACGTCGTCCGCTACATCAGCGATCGCGTGCTGGTGATGTATCTTGGCGAAGTCGTCGAGCTCGGCCCGGTCGACCAGGTCTGGGACAACCCTGCGCATCCCTACACGCGCGCACTCCTTGCGGCGATGCCGTCGTCTGACCCCGACAGGCGCACCGAGCAACCGCCGATCACCGGCGATCCGCCCAACCCGATCGATCCGCCCCCGGGCTGCCGCTTCCACACCCGTTGCCCGTTTGCGGAGCCGCTCTGCGCAAATGCGACACCAAAGCTCACCGCGCTGGATAATATGGGCCACGAGGCCGCGTGCTACATGGCGATACCGGGTTCAGGCCACAGCCGCGCGCCCAGGGAGAAGACCGCATGACGAGACCGACACCGAAAGAGATCAAGCCGATTGCGCTAGTTGCCGGCGTCCCCGTGGATGACGAGATCGCGACGCGCATCTCCAATTCCATCGGGCCTGCCTTCGAAGGCTTCGCGGCCATCGCCGGCACGCTGCCGTTCGACCTCGAGCCCGCGCTCTATCCGATCGCGCAGACGCAGAAGGTGTCGAAATGAGCACTGAGCCTGCATTGATGACGCTCACCGAGGTCGCGCGCGCGATCGCGATGAAGCAGGTGTCCTCGCATGAGGTGACGCGCGCGCTGCTGCACCGCATCGAGCAGTGGCAGCCGCATCTCAACGCCTTCATGTCGATCGAGGCCGAGGCTGCATTGAAAGCGGCGGATGCCGCCGATTCCGAGCTCGCCAAGGGCAATGTCCGTGGTCCACTGCATGGCGTGCCGCTCGCGCACAAGGACATGTATTACGATTCCGGTCACGTTGCGACCTGCGGCTCGCTGATCCGCCGCGACTTCGTGCCGACCGTGACCTCCACGGCGCTGCAACGCTTGAAGGACGCCGGCCAGGTCCGACTCGGCACCCTGCACCTCGCTGAGTTCGCCTACGGTCCGACCGGGCACAACGCCCATTACGGTCCGGTGCGCAATCCCTGGAATGTCGCGCACATCACCGGCGGCTCCTCGTCGGGCTCCGGCTCGGCGGTCGCCGCGCGGCTGACCTATGCGGCGCTGGGCTCGGACACCGGCGGCTCGATCCGGATGCCCGCGCACTTCTGCGGAGTTACCGGGTTGAAGACCACGGTCGGTCGCGTCAGCCGGGCCGGCGCGATGCCGCTGTCGCAGTCGCTGGACACCGTCGGCCCGCTTGCCCGCACCGCCGAGGATTGCGCGCTGCTGCTGGCGCTGATGGCCGGCGCGGACCCTGCGGATTCGACCTGCAGCCACGAGCCGCTGTCGGACTATGTCGGCGCGACCAAGGGCTCGCTGAAAGGCCTGAAGATCGGCGTGCCTGCGTCGTTCTATGTCGACGATCTCGACAGCGAGGTCGCGCGCGTGCTGGACGAGACCATCGCGGTGCTCAAGCGCGAGGGCGCCGACATCGTCACGGTCGAGCTGCCGGACCAGCGGCAATTGTCCTCGGCGAGCCAGCTCGTGCTTGCCGCCGAAGCTGCCGCCTTCCACAAGCGCTGGATGATCGAGCGTCCGCAGGACTATGGCCCGCAGGTCTTGATGCGGCTTCAGAACGGTCTCGCCGTTCCCGCCATCACTTATCTCGAGGCGATGCGCTGGCGCGGCCCCGCGCTCGCTGCGCACAACGCGGCCACTGCAGGCGTCGATGCGGTGATCGCGCCGGCGTCCCCGGTGCCGGCGCCGACGATCGAGGAGAGCGATGTCGGCGGCGGCCCGAACGCACCGGCCATGGTGCAGCGGCTGACGCTGTTCACCCGCCCGGTGAACTTTTTGGGCCTGCCGTCGCTCACCGTACCCTCCGGCTTCACCAAAAGCGGCCTGCCGGTCGGCATGCAGCTGATCGGCCGTTCCTTCGACGAAGCGACCCTGCTCACCATCGGCGCCGCCTTCCAGCGCGTCACCGACTATCACGATCGATTGCCGAAACTGCCGTCATGACAAAGCTCGTCGAGATTTCAGGCCTCAACATCCGCTTCACCGGGGAGCGCACGGTTTATGCCGTGAACGATCTCAGTCTCTCGCTGGGCAACAGTGAGGTGTTGGGCCTGCTCGGCGAGTCCGGTTCGGGCAAGAGCGTGACGCTGCGTGCGCTGATGCGGCTGTTGCCGAAGAAGCGCACGCAGATTTCGGGTACCGTCAACGTCATGGGCCGCGACGTGCTCGCCATGAACGACGTGGAGCTGTCGTCCTTCCGCGGCCAGACCGTGTCGATGATCTTCCAGGAGCCGGCACTGGCGCTGGATCCGGTCTACACCATCGGGGCGCAGATCGCCGAAAGCGTCGTGCGCCACGAGGGCAAAAGCTACGCTGAGGGCAGGGCACGCGCACTCGAAATGCTCGAGGTCGTGCGCATTCCCTCAGCAAAACGCCGGCTCGATGCCTATCCGCACGAGATGTCCGGCGGCATGCGCCAGCGCGCCATGATCGCGCTGGCGCTGGCCTGCCGGCCAAAAATCCTGCTCGCGGACGAGCCGACCACCGCGCTCGATGCCACCGTGCAGATCCAGATCCTGCTCTTGCTGCGCGAGCTGCAGCGCGAGTTCGGCATGTCCGTCATCTTCGTCACCCACGATATCGGCGTCGCCATCGAGATCTGCGACCGTGTCGCGGTGATGTATGCCGGTCAGATCGTGGAGCAGGGCACGCTTCGCGACATCGTCCGCAGCCCGGTGCATCCCTATGCCAAGGGCCTGCTCGCCTCGACGATTCACGGCGCCAAGCGTGGCGCCCGCCTCGAAACCATCCCCGGCACGCCGCCCTCACTGGCCGAGAAACCCCACAACTGCTCCTTCGCCCCGCGCTGCGCCGTGGCGCAGCCCCGTTGCTTGGAGCAATTGCCTGCCAATGTGGCGGTCGGGCCGGGCCGGGCGGCGCTATGTGTTCTGGCGGAGCAGGCGGCGGCGCTGTCATAATATTTGAACGGCGCTGCAGCAGCGCTCCTTCCTTTGAAAGTCCTCCACGGCAACACCGAGTTGTCACAGTTCACCGGCGACTGCAGGCAGAAGCCGTTCTACTTTGCATGGGGTTGTTTTCGACATTTTTGTCGGAGCCGGGTGAAGCGACTAGCATTCAGACGCCATTCATCCCGGTTCCCGTTCCATGCGGCCGTTCATGCAGAGGGACCAGACTTATGTACATTTCAAACGAAGGCCTGCTCGTCATCCTGTTCGTCGGCCTCGTCGCCGGCTGGCTCGCCGGCAAGGTGGTGCGCGGAACGGGGTTCGGTATCATCGGCGACATCGTGGTCGGCATCGCCGGTGCGCTGGTGGCAAGCTTCCTGTTTCCAAAGCTCGGCATTCGCCTCGGCACGGGCCTGGTATCCGAGATCGTCTATTCCGCCATCGGCGCGGTCATCCTGTTGCTGGTGGTGCGGCTGGTGCGGGGCGGCGGCCGGTTCTAGTAACCGCCCGGTTCGGTCGATCGGAACTAGCCGCCTCTCCAGAACTGGGGAGGGGCGGCGGCTACGCACCAAAAAGCCGCAAAGACTGTGAAATACCGGACTTGCGTGCGGGGCCATCAGGGGTAGATGTGGGCCATCAGGGTTTTGGATGAACCCGGCTGCGTTGGACGCAGGGCGAACATGATGTTAATCCGGGGCGAGTACCCTGAATTGCCCGTGAAATCAGGGGCCTTGGCCCCCACCTGAAAGAGATCAGACTGATGGCAGCCGGTCCTGGCGTCCGCCGTTCAGAACTCGGTGACGCCTTGCGCGCTTGTCGCACGGCGTTCATCGGCGTCGGTTTCATGAGCTGCATGATCAACCTGCTCTATCTGACCGGGTCGATCTTCATGCTGGAGGTTTACGACCGGGTGCTGCCGAGCCGCAGCGTCCCGACCCTGGTCGGCCTGATCATCCTCGCCAGCTTCCTCTACATGGCGCAGGGCGTGCTCGACATGATCCGCAACCGGATCCTGGGGCGGATCGGCACCGCGCTCGATGAAGCCCTCAACAAGCGCGTGTTCGACACCATCGTGCGCCTGCCGCTTCTGGTCGGCAGCCGTAACGAAGGCCTCCAGCCGCTGCGTGATCTCGACAACGTCCGCTCCTTCCTCGGCAGCATGGGCCCGAGCGCGTTCTTCGACCTGCCCTGGCTGCCGCTCTATCTTGCCATCTGTTTCGCCTTCCACGTCATGATCGGCGTCACCGCGCTGGTCGGCGCCATCATCCTGGTCGGGCTGACGCTGGTCACCGAGTTCATGTCCCGCCAGCCGGCGCGCGAGGCGATGGGGCTTGCCGCCCAGCGCAACGATCTCGCCCAGGCCAGCCGCCGCAACGCCGAAGTCATGGTGGCGATGGGCATGGCCGGCCGGATGAACCAGCGCTGGAGCGAGACCAACGAAAAATATCTCGCCGGCAATCAGCGCGCGAGCGACGTTGCCGGTGGTCTCGGCGCAGTCGCAAAGGTACTGCGCATGATGCTGCAATCGGCCGTGCTGGCGGTCGGCGCCTATCTCGTCATCCACCAGGAGGCGACCGCCGGCATCATCATCGCCGGCTCGATCCTATCCGCCCGCGCGCTTGCGCCGGTCGATCTCGCCATTGCGCACTGGAAATCCTTCGTCGCGGCGCGCCAGAGCTGGCACCGCCTCACGCGCTTGCTGGAGCAGATGCCGGCGCAGACCATGCCGACCCAGTTGCAGGCGCCCACCAGCCGGCTCTCGGTCGAAGGCGTCGCCATGGTGCCGCCCGGCGACCAGCGCCTCATCGTGCAGGACGTCACCTTCGCGCTCGCCGCCGGCAACGGCCTCGGCGTGATCGGCCCGAGCGGCTCCGGCAAATCGTCGCTGATCCGGGCGCTGGTCGGGGTCTGGCAGCCGGTGCGCGGCAAGGTGCGGCTCGACGGCGCGGCGCTCGATCAATGGTCGTCCGACATGCTTGGCCGGCACATCGGCTATCTGCCGCAGGACGTCGAACTGTTCGGCGGCACCATCGCCCAGAACATCAGCCGGTTCGATCCCGAGGCGACGTCCGAGGGCATCATCGCGGCTGCGAAAGAAGCCGGCGTGCACGAGATGATCATCAAGATGCGCGAGGGCTACAACACCCAGGTGGGTGAGCAGGGCACAGCGCTTTCCGCCGGCCAGGCGCAGCGCGTGGCGCTGGCGCGCGCGCTCTATGGCAACCCCTTCCTGATCGTGCTCGACGAGCCCAACTCCAATCTCGACACCGAAGGCGACGAGGCGCTGACCCGCGCCGTCCGCGCCGCTCGCGAGCGCGGCGCCATCGTGGTCGTGGTGGCGCACCGTCCGATCGGCGTCGAGGCGGTCGACCAGGTCCTGGTGCTGCGTGACGGCCGCATGCAGGCGTTCGGCCCCAAGGAGCAGGTGCTCGCCCAGGTTCTGCAGCCGCGCGTGACGCCGCCGGCCCCGATCAAGATCGTCAGCGAAGGCGGAGTGGCCAAACCATGAGCACGATGGCCATCGGCGGCCCGAAGCCCGCCGCGAACAAGACCGTACGCGAATCCATCAGGTTTCACCTGATCCTCGGCTTCGTGATCGTGCTGGTGCTTGTCGTCGGTCTCGGCGGCTGGGCCTCGACCGTGCTGATCTCGGGCGCGCTGATCGCGCCGGGCCAGATCGTGGTCGAATCCAACGTCAAGAAGGTGCAGCATCCGACCGGCGGCGTGGTCGGCGAGGTGCGCGCCCGCGACGGCGACCTGGTCAAGGCCGGCGATATCGTGGTGCGGCTCGACGACACCGTCACCAAGGCCAACCTTGCCATCGTCACCAAGAATCTCGACGCCGCGCAGGCGCGTGCGGCGCGCTTGCAGGCCGAGCAGCGCGGGGTCGACAGGATCGAATTTCCGCAAGCCCTGATCGAGCGCGCCAGCGATCCCGACGTCAAGCTGCTGCTCTCCGCCGAAACCAAGCTGTTCGACGTCCGCGTCAACGGCCGCACCGGACAGAAGGCTCAGCTTCGCGAGCGCATTACGCAGCTCAACGAGGAGATCGCGGGTCTCAGCGCCCAGGAGAAGGCCAAGGATCAGGAGATCGCGCTGGTGCAGAACGAGCTCACCGGCGTGCGCGAGCTCTACGACAAGCGTCTGGTGCAGATCTCGCGCCTGACCCAGCTCGAACGCGACTCGGCCCGTCTCAACGGCGAACGCGCGCAATACATCGCTTCGCGCGCCCAGGCCAAGGGCAAGATCACGGAGACCGAGCTCCAGATCATCCAGGTCGACAAGGACGTGGTGAGCGAGGTCTCCAAGGATCTGCGCGAGACCAACGACAAGATCGGCGAGCTGATCGAGCGCAAGGTCGCCGCCGAAGACCAGCTTCGCCGCATCGACATCCGCGCGCCGCAGGATGGCATGGTGCTGCAATCCACGGTGCACACGGTCGGCGGCGTCATCACCGCCGGCGACGCTCTCATGCTGATCGTGCCGCAGGCCGACGATCTCCAGGTCGAGGCCAAGGTCAATCCGGTCGACATCGACAAGCTCCAGATCGGCCAGAAGACGCTGCTGCGCCTCTCCGCCTTCAATCAGCGCACCACGCCGGAGCTCAACGGCCTCGTCAGCCGCGTCTCGCCCGACGTCACCACCGACCAGCGCACCGGCCAGAGCTACTACACCATCCGCGTCTCGATGCCGGCCGAGGAGATCGCCCGTCTCGGCGACGTCAAGATGATCCCGGGCATGCCGGTGGAAGCCTTCGTCCAGACCGGTGACCGCACCATGCTGTCCTATCTGATGAAGCCGCTGCACGACCAGCTGATGCGAGCGTTCCGGGAGAAGTGACGCGCGAACGCGCGTCATCCCGGAGCGCGCTTAGCGCGCATCCGGGATCTCGAGCGGCAGCCTCGGTCTCGTAGGGTGGGCAAAGGCGCGATGCGCCGTGCCCACCGTCTCTTACACGACGAGCATATTGGTGGGCACGCTCCGCTTTGCCCACCCTACGGCACTGACTTCTTTGCTATAGTTCGACTCAAGCCCATCAACCCGGCGGTCGACCATGCAATCCCCATCCTCCATCGCCACCGAATCCTTCGCCGACGCGTCAGCGGCCGTCACCCGCCTCGAAGAGATCTACGAGCGCAACACAAAATTCCTGCGCGATCGGTTCGAGGCCTATGTCGGCGGCGAAGCGATCACGACGCGGGTGCGCGCCTATTATCCCTTCGTCCGCCTCACCACCGCGACCCACGCGCGGCTGGATTCGCGTCTCGCCTACGGCTTCGTCGCCGGGCCCGGCGTCCATGAAACCAGCGTGACGCGTCCGGATTTGTTCCGGAGCTACCTTGTCGAGCAGATCGGCCTCCTGATCCAGAATCACGGCGTGCCCGTCGAGATCGGCGAGTCCGCCGAGCCGATCCCGATCCACTTCGCCTATCGACGCGACATCAACATCGAAGCTGCGATCACCACGAGCGAGAATTCCCCTGTCGCGCGATCGCTGCGCGACGCCTTCGACGTGCCCGATCTCGCCACCATGGACGATTCGATTGCCGACGGCACCTTCGAGCTTCAGCCTGGCGCGCCCGAGCCGCTGTCGCTGTTCCGTGCTGCCCGTGTCGATTACTCGCTGCGCCGGCTCTATCACTACACCGGCACCGACCCCGAGCATTTCCAGAATTTTGTCATTTTCACCAACTACCAGTTCTATGTCGACGCCTTCGCGCAGCTCTGTCAGCAGCGGCTCCAATCGAGTGAGGCCGGCCTTGAAGCCTTCGTCGCGCCGGGCAACGTCATCACGCGCAGCGGCGGCGCAATCAGCGGCGTTGCGCCGGCGCGCATGCCGCAGATGCCGGCCTTCCACCTCGTCGCATCGGGCTATCGCGGCATCACGCTGATCAACATCGGCACCGGTCCGTCCAACGCGCGCAACGTCACCGACCATGTCGCCGTGCTGCGCCCGCATGCCTGGCTGATGCTCGGCCATTGCGCGGGCCTGCGCAACACGCAGCGCCTCGGCGATTACGTACTCGCGCACGGCTATGTGCGCGAAGACCACGTGCTCGATCGCGAGCTGCCATTGTGGGTCCCGATCCCCGCGCTGGCCGAAATGCAGGTCGCGCTGGAAGAGGCCGTTGAGTACGTTACCGGCCTCGAAGGTTTCGAGCTCAAGCGCCTGATGCGCACGGGGACGGTGGCAAGCGTCGACAACCGCAATTGGGAGATCTCCGGGCCTGAGGTGATCCGACGTATGTCGCAGTCGCGCGCGGTCGCGCTAGACATGGAATCGGCCGCGATCGCCGCCAACGGCTATCGCTTCCGCGTTCCCTATGGCACGCTGCTCTGCGTCTCCGACAAGCCGCTGCACGGCGAGATCAAGCTCGCGGGCATGGCCAGCGAATTCTACCGCCGCCGCGTCGGCCAGCATCTCGAGATCGGCCTGAAGGCGCTGGAACGGCTCAAGCAGCAGGAATCGGAGCGGCTGCATTCGCGAAAGCTGCGCAGCTTTGCCGAGGTCGCCTTCCAGTAAAGGACACAGGAACTGTCGTACGCATGCTGACGCCTCCGTGAGCGCAGCGTCCTGGAATATTGCCGCCGAGGCAGGGTTATCAATTGGTCCGGGGCCGCTTGAAACACTGAGGAGGCAGACATGATCGCAGCGATGATCAGGCGCGTCGTGTTGGGTACGTTCGCGGCAGCCCTATTGTGCTCGCCGGCCTTTGCCGCGGGCGGAGGCGGCGGTGGTGGAGGCGGGGGCGGCGCCAGCTCCACGGATCCGTACGCCGGCGCCTATTCGGATCAGAAACCGCAGCCGACCTATCCGAAGCGCCCGGGCGCCAAGGCAACCCAGAAAGGCAAGAAGCCGAACAATCAGTCCAGCATCGGCGATCCCGCATTCGCGGCCGGCTACCGCGTGGCCTACGACACCATCTACGAGCGCAACGACTATGCGGCAGCGATCGCGCAATTGAAGTCGCTCGGCCATGATGACCATCCGAACGTCGCCAACCTCATCGGCTACTCCTATCGCAAGCTCGGCGACTACGAGCAGTCGCAGGTTTGGTATGAGCGCGCATTGAAGGCCGATCCGAACCACGTGCTGACGTGGCAATATTACGGGCTGTGGCAGCTGGAGCGGGGCAATCGCGAGCAGGCGCTGTATCATTTGAGCCGGATTGCCTCCATCTGCGGGACCGGTTGCGAGGAGTATCGGTCGCTGGCCGCCGCGCTCGACAGGCCGACCGGCACGGCGCTCGTCTACTGAAGCTGGAGAGCAGCCGGTTCGTCAGCCGCGCTCTTGATGGGCGCCGGATGACCGCCACGTCCTTCGGCGCGGATAGTGACAAGGCGTCAGATTTTCAGCATTGTCCCGTTCGGGGGCGCGACGGGACAATTGGATGCCGCTGACGCGCGACAAGATCATTGGCCATGACCTCGAACGGCTGGCCTTTCGCTTCACCATGCTAAGCGGCGACGAGGTCGTGCAGTGCCAGATCAGCGACGCCGCGATGGACGAGCTCGCGGGCATGCAGGGCACCGAAAGCAGCGCACGGCAGGCGCAGTTCTTGTCGTTGCGTGAGACCATCGAGCGGATTGCGTCAGATCTCTACGACGAAGCACCGCGATTCCAGGGATATGTGGTGCGGATCTTCATGCGGCATTTGGGGCGGTGATGCCACATAATCCAGTGTCATCGCCCGCGCAGGCAGGCGGGCGATCCAGTACTGCGAGACAGTTGTGATTGAATCGATAGGCCGCCGCGTACTGGATGCCCCGCTTTCGCGGGGCATGACAGCGGTATTTGCTGCGAGACTACCCCCACTCATTCGAGAAGCAGCTCACCCCTGCAGCTTCCTCAACAACAGCCTCAGCGCCGTCGCAGCAAACATTTGCATGTTGCCGAACCGGTCGTTATTGCCGGTCTCCAGCGTCATGACCTCCGCCACAGGTCCGCTCACCGCCATGCAGCTATGGCCGGCGGCGTCGCCGTAGCGGTTGCCGGTGGGGCCGGCTGCGCCGGTCTCGGACAGGCCCCAGTCGCTGTCGAAGCGCATTCGCATCTGCTCCGCCAGCAGTTGCGCGTAGGGCTCCGACGAGGAGCGAAAGCCCTTCATTCCCTCGTCCGAAATATCCATCAGCACGCGCCTGGCATCGCGGGTGTAGACCACCGCGCCGCCGAGGAAATAGGCGGACGCGCCGGGCACCGCGAGCAGGCTGGCCGCGATCAGGCCGCCGGTTGAGGATTCTGCCACGGCGATGGTCTGTTTGCGCGCGATCAGCTTCGCTGCGACCTGTTCCGCAATGCCGACGAGCTCTTTCATCCCTAACCCCTTATCTCTTCGCAACCGAGCTCAGCCTTCCTAGCATATGACAGGACGCTTGGCTGAGTTGCGGGCGACGGGCAGGCCTGCTTGAATGCCGGGTACAAGAAGAGACATGCGAGGAAACGTGAGAAGGGAGACGTCATGGCGTCCCTGATCGCCGGCGGGGTGGATTGCGACGTGCATCCGGCCGTGCCGCATCTGACCAGCCTGCTGCCCTACCTGAACGACTATTGGCGCGATCAGGTGACGACGCGCGGCATGGTCGACCTCGTCTCGCAATCCTACCCGCAGAACTCGCCGATCGTGGCACGCCCTGATTGGCGCCCCGAGAGCGGCAAGCCGGGCGAGAGCCTCGACGACATGCGGCGCCATGTGCTCGATCCGTTTCAGCTCAGCTACGCCATCTGCAATCCGCTCTACGGCGTGCAGATGGTGTTTTCGGAAGATTTGCAGGCTGCCTTCTGCCGCGCGCTGAACGACTGGCTGGTGAAGGAGTGGCTCGATCGCGACAAGCGGCTGCGCGGCTCGATCGTGATCCCGACGCAAAGCGTCGAGAAGGCCGTGGCAGAAATCGAGCGCTGCGCGCAGGACAAGCGCTTCGTCCAGGTGCTGATGCTTGTGATGGGCGATACGCCGCTCGGCAAGCGCGCGCTGTGGCCGATCTATGAAGCCGCGGAACGGCTGGAACTACCCGTCGGCGTCCACGCGGGTTCCGCCTATCACAATCCGCCGACCGCCGTGGGATGGGGTTCCTATCACATCGAGGACTATGTCGGGCAGGCCCAGGCGTTCCAGACGCAGCTCACCAGCCTGATCGTCGAGGGCGTGTTCGCCAAATATCCGCGCCTGAAAATGGTGATGCTGGAATCCGGCGTCTCCTGGATCTCTCCCTATCTCTGGCGCCTGCACAAGTTCTGGCGCGGGGTGCGGATGGAGACACCCTGGGTTGATCGCGCGCCGCTGGATATTGTGCGCAGCAACATCCGCTTCTCCTTACAGCCATTTGATGCACCGCCAGACGAGGCGACATTAATTCGCCTGTTTGATCATATGCAGTCCGACGAATTGGTCCTATTCTCCACGGACTATCCGCACTGGCAGTTCGAGGGCCAGGACGCGCTGCCCGAAGGTCTCACCCCCGATCTCGTGCGCAAGATCATGATCGAAAATCCACATGCGACCTATCCCCGCCTGAAATGAGCCCGCTGCCAAAGGAGGCAAGGCGATGAATATCCAATTCCGCGAGAGCCAAGAAGCCGCTTCCCCACTGACCGTCAAAACCGCGATCGCGGACTGCGACATCCATCCGGCACGCGCCACCCGCACCGAGCTTTATCCCTATCTCGCCAAACGCTGGCAGCATCATCTCGAAGTCTATGGCGTCCATGCCTATCAGGGCATGACGGAAGGCCCGCCCTATCCGAAGGCCCAGCCCAATGCCTCGCGCCGCGATGCCTATCCGCCCGAAGGCGGCCCGCAGGGCTCCTCGCTGTCCTTCATGCAGAAGCAGCTGCTCGATCCCAACAACGTGCAGCTGGGCGTGCTCAATCCGCTCAACACCGGGCAGGGCATCCGCAATCACGAGCTCTCGGCCGCTTTGTGTTCGGCGATCAACGACTGGCAGATCGACAAATGGACCAGCAAGGACAAGCGGCTCAAAGCCTCGATCGTCGTCGGCAATGAGGACGGGCTGTCGGCCGCCGCCGAAATCCGCGAGCGCGCCGGCGACAAGAACTTCGTGCAGGTGCTGCTGCTCAGCCGCAATGTCGAGCCGCTCGGCCAACGCCGTTACTGGCCGATCTACCAGGCCGCGGAGGAAGCCGGCCTTCCCGTCGGCGTCCACGCCTTCGGCTTCGGCGGCAATCCGATCACGCCGTCGGGCTGGCCGTCCTATTACATCGAGGAGATGGTGGGGCACTCGCAATGCCAGCAATCGGCGCTGGCCAGTCTTGTTTTGGAAGGCGTGTTCGAGCGTTTCCCGAAACTGAAGATGGTGATGATCGAGGCCGGCTTCGGCTGGGCGCCGTCGCTGGCGTGGCGGCTCGACAAGACCTGGCAGCGCCTGCGCAGCGAGGTGCCGCATGTGAAGCGGCCGCCGTCGGAATATATTCGCGAGCAGGTGTGGTGGACCACGCAGCCGATGGAGGACCCGGAGCGGCGCGAGGATCTGTTCGACGTCATCAACTGGATCGGCTGGGACCGCCTGTTGTTCGCCACCGATTATCCGCATTGGGACTATGACGAACCCTCCCGCGTCTTGCCGGCGGGCGTCAGCGAAGTCAATCGCGAGGCGTTCTATCTCGGCAATGCGCGCGCGCTGTACGGGATTGGTTGATGGCGCGGCATGTGATCGCGCCGGTCGATGAACTGCCGCCGGGGACGCGAAAATTTCTGGAGATCGACGGGCGGCCGATTGCGGTCTTCAACATCAAGGGTGAATATTTCGGCCTGATGAACCGTTGCCCGCATCAGGGCGCGGCGCTGTGCGAGGGCCCGCTGATCGGTCTCGCGCAGTCGAAGGAGCCCGGCGAGATCGAATACACCAAGCTCGGCGAGATCATCCGCTGTCCCTGGCACGGCTGGGAGTTCGACATCCGCACCGGTCAGTCCTATTGCGATCCCCGCCGCTTCCGCGTGAAGGCCTATCCGGCGCATGTCGAGCCGGGCGCGAGCGTGGTGAAGGGGCCGTATGTCGCCGAGACCGTTACGGTGAAGGTCGAGAGCGATTACGTGGTGGTGGAGCTGTAGCCTCATCTCTTCACCCTCCCCTGGAGGGGGAGGGTTGATCGCGCGGAGCGCGAGCGGGGTGGGGTGATCTCTCCCCACGGACAGCGTTCGATGCGGAGGGACCTTCACCCCACCCCGTCTCACATTATCGCTGCGCTCAATGTGAGCCGACCCTCCCCTCCAGGGGAGGGTAAGAGGCGGCGATGATCGAAGCGACCATCAACGCCCCGCCACAGGCTCGGCCACCGCATCATATGTCAGCACCGCCTTGCCGCCGCCGCGGTACACCGTCGAGGCCGCGATGATGCCGAGCAGTGCGGCGAGCATCAGCCAGAAGCCGGGCGAGGCCTTGTCGCCGGTATGCTCGATCAGCAAGGTCGAGGCGAACGGCGTGAAGGTGCCGAACAGGGCGGCGGCGAGCGCGAAGGCGAGCGAGAAGCAGGTGGTGCGCACATCCGCCGGCACGATCTCGACCAGCGCGCCGAGCATGGTGCCGCTGTAGACGCCGAAATAGAACGAGAACATCATCTCGACCGCGAGCAGCTTGCCGAAGCTCGGCGCCGCCACCAGCCAGTGCAGTGCCGGGTAGGCGGTGACGAGCGACAGGCCGGCGATGGTGAGCAGCACCGGCTTGCGGCCGATGCGGTCGGACAATGCGCCGCCGATCGGGTTCCAGAAGAAGTTGGTGACAGCGACGAGCAACGTCACCAGCAGCGCGTCCTGCGTCGACAGCTTCAGCACCGTCTTGCCGAAGGTCGGCGTGTACACCGTGACGAAGTAGAACGTCGTCGTGGTCAGGATTGCGATCATCATGCCGAGGATGACGATGCGCCAGTTGGCGAGCGCGGAGGCGAACACCTCGCTGGCCGTCGGATGCTTCTTCATGGCGAGGAAGGCCGGCGTCTCCTCCAGCGTCCGCCGCAGGACAAAGATCAGGGGGATGATCAGGCATCCGACGAAGAAGGGAATGCGCCAGCCCCAGGCGGCGACGGTGTCGGCCGGCATCACCTCCGAGAGGATGTAACCGAGGATCGAGGCGACGAAGATCGCGACCTGCTGGCTCGACGACTGGAACGAGGTGTAGAAGCCGCGATTGCCCGGCGTGGAGATCTCCGAGAGATAGACCGACACGCCGCCGAGCTCGACGCCGGCGGAGAAGCCCTGCAGCAAACGTCCGACCAGCACGATGACGGGCGCGGCGATGCCGATGGTCGCGTAGCTCGGGCAGAACGCGATGACGACGGTGCCGAAGGCCATGATGGCGAGGGTGACGATCAGGCCTTGGCGGCGGCCGATGCGGTCGATGTAAGCGCCGAGCACGATCGCGCCGACCGGCCGCATCAACGCGCCGAGCCAGAACACGCCGAAGGTGTTGAGCAGCGATGCGGTCTCATCGGAGGAGGGGAAGAACGCCTTGCCGATCGCGGCCGCATAGAAGCCGAACAGGAAGAAGTCGAACTGTTCGAGAAAATTGCCTGACGTGGCGCGCAGGATGGCGCCGATGCGCGATTTGATCGCGGGTGGTTTGGTCGATGCGGCTGGTCCAGCCATGGCGTTGCTCCCCTTGGAAAGGTCTGGCCGGACCGGGAAATGATCCCACGGCAAGGCGACAGAGACTGCGACAATCTGCCACGCCTCTTCCCGCGGAGGGCGCCGCGAGTCAATCGATTTTGCCGGGGAAGCTGATGATTTTTCAGGCTTTATTTTGCGTCGCAGCGAGCATCCAGTGGCGGAATGCGGTCAGCTTCGGTGCTTCGCGGCGTCCCTCGGGCGCGACCAGGTAGAAGCCGGCGTCGGCCGGCAGCGCGATCTTGAAGGGGACCACGAGGCGGCCCTTGGCGATGTCGTCCTGAACGTAGGAGGTCCGTCCCATCGCGACGCCAATGCCGTCGATCGCGGCCTGGATGGTCATGAAGATCATGTCGAAGGTGATGCCGGGGTGCCTCGCGATGTCTGCCGGCAGGCCCGCCGCGGTCAGCCAAAGCCGCCAATCGTCGCTGTTGGCGCTTGAGGTGTGCAGCAGCGGATGGTTTCCCAGGTCTTCGGGCCGGCGCAGTGGCTTGTCGCCACGCAATAGCGACGGACTGCACACCGGAAACAGCTCATCCGCCATCAGCCAGTCGGCGCGCAGGCCCGGCCACTGGCCGCGGCCGTAGCGAATCGCGGCATCGACATTGTCGCGCTGGAAGTCGACGAAGCTGGTCGAGGTGGTGATACGAACGTCGATGCCGGGATGCTGCTCCTGGAAATCCGTCAGCCGCGGCAACAGCCATTTTGCGGCGAGCGAGGCCAGCGTCGAGACCGTCAGCACCTTGTCGTCGTCCTTGCGCAGCAGCCGGTCGGTCGCAAGCCGGAGGTCATTGAAGGCGGCGCGGACGCCGGGGAGGTAGTCGCGCGCCTCCGGCGTCAATGCCAGCGCGCGGTTCTGCCGGATGAACAGGCGGATGCCGAGCTCCTCCTCGAGCCTTCGGATCTGATGGCTGATCGCGGTCTGCGTCACGTTCAGTTCGGCCGCCGCCAGCGTGAAGCTGAGATGGCGCGCGGCGGCCTCAAACGCCCGCAATCCGTTCAGGGACGGTAATCTGGCAGTCATTTGGCAGCAGGATACATGACGTTAATTCATGCGAAAAGGTACAAATTGTCGTTTGTCGCAGTGCACCAGGAAGCAGATATTAGCGGTCAACTTAGCTCCAGGAGCTGAAAATGTCTACTTTGACTGACAATTCGATGACAAATCATCATGCACCGGGCCTGATCGAGCAGATCGGCGAGACGCTTCACGTCTGGCACGAGCGCTACCGTAACAGGCGCGAGCTCACGCAATGGACCGCGCGCGACCTTCAGGACGTCGGGCTGTCCTGGAGCGATATCGCCTACGAGGCCGACAAACCCTTCTGGCGGGCCTGATTGGCCGCCAGGCCGGCGCCGCCTCATCAGAGGGGCGCCGGCGGTCCCTTTTGTCCCGAGCATGTGCCATGACCGCTCTTCGCCTGGAAGATTTGAAGCAGTATTCGGACACGCTGCGCACCCGGCAGGGTGAAGCGCTCAATGTCCGCTTCGTTGAGCCGCGCGATACCGACGAGATTCAGCACTATTTCCGCTCGCTCTCGACCCGCTCCCGCTACAACCGTTTCTTCGGCGCGATCAGCGAGCTGCCGAACGGACTGCTGCACGACTTCCTTCAGGTCGGCGAGCGCGAACGTTTCACCGTGGTCGCGACCATGATGATCGACGGTTTCGAGACCATCGTCGCCGAGGCGCGCTATGCGCTGCACGCCGAAACCGCCACGCTCGAATTTGGCCTGTCGGTCCATGATCGCTGGCAGGGCCGCGGCATCGCCACAGCGCTTCTGAAGAATCTCGAATGCCGCGCCGCTGCGCTTGGCGCCGACCACATCTTTGGCGAGACGCTGCGCTCCAACGAGACCATGATCTCGCTCGCCCGCAAATCCGGCTTCGCTTTCGTCAATCACCCTGATGACTGGAAGCTGGTGCGCTTCGACAAGGAGATCACAGTCGCAGCAAAGGACATCCCCTGTGCGAGCTGGCGCCTCGCCGCCCTTTCCCGTCAGGCCGAAAGCCCCTCAGCCTCGGCCTGACACCACTGCAGGCCCGGCTCTGGGTGAACCAGGGCCGGGCTTTTTTTTGCTTGTAGATCCGTCATCGTGAGGTGCGAGACGCGCGGCGCAACGCGACGCGTGGGGAGCCTCGAAGGATGAACGGCCCCACCGCATCCCCGGTGTCGGACTTCGCGCAGCAACAGTCGGGCCGTCGCCCTTCGAGGGCCGCTGAAGAAGCGGCCACCTCAGGGTGACGGTCATAGATCTTAGAACGCTGCTACTTCCCCGTGAACACCGCTTTCCGCTTCTCGATGAACGCCTGCACCGCCTCCTTGTGATCGGCGGTCGTGGTCAGGCGGATCAGCCGTTCGGCCTCGTGGTCGCGCGCGGTTTCGAAATCGAACAGCACGGCCTCGTCGAGATTGTCCTTCATGTAGCGCAGCGCCAGGCGCGGGCCCTCGGCGAGCGACTTCGCCAATGCAAAGGCCTCGGTCTGCAATTTGTCATCAGGCACGACGCGGTTGACGAGGCCGATCGCTTCGGCCCGCACCGCATCGACACGGTCGCCGGTGAACATCAGCTCGCGCGCCCGCGCGGTGCCGACGAGACGGGTGAGCAGCCAGGCGATGCCGTAATCACCGCTCAGCGCGATGCGGGCATAGCCGGTGGCGACGAAGGCCGATTGCGCGGCGATGCGGATGTCGCAGGCCATGGCGATGGCGAGCCCGGCGCCGACGGCGGGGCCGGGCAGGGCGGCGATGGTCGGCTTGCGCACCGACACAAGCGCACCGGTGAGCAGCCGTTGCCGCTCCTGCAGATCGGCGATGCGATCTTCCAGCGGCATCTCGAGCTTTGCCTTGTCGCGATGGGCGCCCATGCCCTTGACGTTGCCGCCGGCGCAGAACGCTTCGCCCGCGCCGGTGATCAGCAGCGCGCCGACGCCGGGGTTCTCGCCGCAGCTCCGGATCATCGTGCGCAGTGCCGGGGTCAGCGCGTCCGACAGCGAATTGCGCGCCTCCGGCCGGTTCAGCGTGATGACAGCGACGCGGTCGCGAATGACGCAGAGGAGCTCGTTGGTGCCGGTGTCGATGGTGGTTTCCGTGGTCATTGATCCTCCCTGCTCTTGTTGGACTAGTAGGGTGGATTAGCGAAGCGTAATCCACCTCTTCTCTAATGCGCGGTGATAAAAGAGGTGGGTTACGCCTTCGGCTAACCCACCCTACGGCATCTCGCCTCAGAACTTCTCCACCCAGGGCCGCAGCTCGAGCTCCCAGCTCCAGGCGCTGCGCGGCTGCTGCAACACATTCCAATAGCTCTGCGCGATCGCGTCGGGATCGAGCATCGAATCCGGCTTGTCTTCGGCTTCCGTCCGCGCCGCGCTGCGGATGCCGCCGTCGATCACGAAATGCGCAATGTGGATGCCTTGCGGCGACAATTCGCGCGCCAGGCTCTGTGCGAGGCCGCGCAGCGCGAACTTGCCCATCGCGAACGAGGCCGACTGCGCGTAGCCCTTGATGCTGGCGGAGGCGCCGGTGAACAGGATCGCGCCGTGCTTGTTCGGCAGCATGCGCTTGGCCGCCTGCTGCGCCACCAGGAAGCCGCCATAGGCGCTGACCGCGATGGCGTTGGCGACGTCGGCCGGAACGAGGTCGACGAACGGCCCGCGGGTGCGGCCGCTGGCGTTGTAGACGACGAGGTCAGGCGTGCCGATCTCGCGCTCGACCAGGCCAAACAACCGCTCGACCTCGTCGGGCTCGGTGGCGTTGCAGGCATAGGCCTTGGCGCCGGTCTCGCTACAGAGCGCGCCCAGCTTCTCGATCTTACGCGCGGCGAGCGCGACGCGAATGCCTTGCGCAGCGAGCAAGCGCGCGAGCGAAGCGCTCAGGCCTTCGCCGGCACCGACGATGAGGGCGATCTTGTATTTCGGATGTTCCATGTGTGGTCTCTCGGAAGCGGGGAGCGCATGATCTATGCATGGCTTTCGCGAACAACCAGCCGGCGCGATCACAATTCCGCAGAGCGAATTGCTCCTTCACCGCGATCATGCCTCCCTGACGATTTGCAGCTTTATCCGTACCTGCGACTGGAGCATGATCGACATCATCCCAAGCGGCAAGCGCTAAAGTGCCGCGGAATGTCCGCAGGTTGCGGAAACGAAGAGGACGATCATGCATAAGCCGGCCCCAGCGCAGCCAAAGAATGTCGCGGCCGCACCATCCGGCCTGCTGGCGCCCGACACCACAGGCATGAATTTCTACCGCGCCGATCCTGCGCTGACCGACCTGTTGCGCATCCATCTGCCGGAAAATCTGTTCCGTCATATCGAGCCGCATCTCGATCGCCTCGGCGAACTTGCCGGCGGCCGCCTCGACGACTGCGCGCGGCTCGTCGACCGCCACACGCCGGTGTTGCACCAGCGCGACAAGTTCGGCCGCGACGTGCAGTCGATCGAATATCACCCGGCCTATCGCGAGTTGGAGAATGCTGCGTTCGGCGAGTTCGGCATCCATGCGCTCTCGATCCGCAAGGGCATCATGGGCTGGCCGGACAAATATCCCGTGGTGGCCAAGCACGCCTTCACGTTCCTGTTCAACCAGACCGAATTCGGCATGGGCTGCCCGATCAACGTCACCGACGGCTGCGCAAAGCTGCTGGCGAATTTCGGCAGCGAGGCGCTAAAGGCGAAATATCTGGACGGCCTGACCTCGACCGACATGAGCAAGCTGACGCAAGGCGGCCAGTTCATGACCGAGAAGGAGGGCGGCTCCGATGTCGGCACGCTGACCACGCGCGCGGTGCAGGAGGACGACCATTGGCGCCTCACGGGCGAAAAATGGTTCTGCTCGAATGCCGACGCCAAGGTCGTGATGCTGCTCGCGCGCCCCGAAGGCGCCGGCCCCGGCACGCGCGGCGTCGGCCTGTTTCTGATGCCGCGCTTCCTCGACGACGGCTCGCAGAACCACTACCGGATCGTGCGTCTGAAGGACAAGCTCGGCACCCGCTCGATGGCCTCGGGCGAGATCAAGCTCGAAGGCGCGATCGCCTATGCGGTCGGCAAGCTCGACCGCGGCTTCGTGCAGATGGCCGAGATGGTGAATTCGTCGCGGCTCTCCAACGGCGTCAAATCGACCGCGCTGATGCGCCGCGCCTATCACGACGCGATGACGGTCGCGACCAATCGCGTCGTGTTCGGCAACCGCATCATCGACCTGCCGCTCGGCCGGCGGCAGATGCTGAAGATCATGCTGCCGGTCGAGCAGGCGCTGTCGATGAGCTTCCTCACTGCGGACGCGCTCGACCGCGCCGAGGCCGGAAGCCAGGATGCGGCGGCATTGTTGCGTATCCTGACGCCGACCCTGAAATTCCGCGCCACCCGCGATGCGCGAAAGGTCTGCGGCGATGCGCTCGAGATGCGCGGCGGCATCGGCTATATCGAGGAATTCGCGACGCCGCGTCTGCTGCGCGACGCGCATCTCGGCTCGGTCTGGGAAGGCACCGGCAACATCGTCGCGATCGATGCGCTGCGGCGCGCGGTCGGCCGCCACGGCGCGGAGTCCGCGCTGGCGGCCGATCTGCATGCCCGGCTCGACGACAGCGCTTCCGTGCCGCAGGCCTGGCGCGATCGCCTGCGGGCTCTTGTCGATCGCGCTGTCGGCTTCGCGCGCGAGGTTGCGGGGACATCCGAGAACGAGGCCGATGCGCGTCGTGCGACGAGCCTGCTCTATCATGTCGCCAGCGCCGTCGCGCTCGCCTGGGAGGCACATCGCATCCACGAGATGCGCGGCGATGCGCGCCGGCTGCTGTTGTCGCGGCTGGTGATCGATCATCGGGTGTCACCGAGCGATCCGTTCCGGCTCACGGAAAATGCGACGCAAGCCAGGATCGCCGCGCTGCTGCTCGGCGACAGCTCAGCCGGCATGAGCGAGGTTGGCGAACTGGTTCTGGCAGCGTAGGCTGCACTCCACGATCAAACCAAGAAACGCGACAGGGAGTGCTCGATGAAGGCCGCCGTCCTCTATGAAGTCAACCAGCCGCTCGTCATCGAGGACGTCAGCCTGCCGAAGCCGGGCCCGCGCGAAGTTCTGATCCGCACCACGGTCGCCGGGCTCTGTCACTCCGACCTGCATTTCATGGAAGGGCTCTATCCGCATCCGCTGCCCGCGGTGCTCGGCCACGAGTCCGCCGGAGTGGTCGAGCAGGTCGGCTCCGATGTCACTTACGTCAAGCCGGGTGACCACGTCGTCACTTGCCTGTCGGTGTTCTGCGGCACCTGCGACAACTGCACCACGGGCCGCACCGTGCTCTGCACCGACACCACCGTGAAGTTGCTGCCGGGCGCCTCAAACCGGATGCAGTGGTCCAAGCCTGAGAAGCTGCACCAGTTCCTCAATCTCTCGTCCTTTGCCGAACAGATGCTGGTGCACGAGAACGCGATCGTCAAAATCCGCAAGGAGATGCCGCTCGATCTCGCCGCGCTGATCGGCTGCGGCGTCATCACCGGCTATGGCGCGGTGGTGAATACCGCGAAGGTGACGGCCGGCGAGACCGTGGCGGTGATCGGCTGCGGCGGCGTCGGCATGGCCGCGATCAACGGCGCGCAGATCGCCGGCGCCGGCCGCATCATCGCCATCGACACCAATCCGGCCAAGCTCCAGCTCGCGACCAAGCTGGGTGCGACCGACATCATCAATCCCGCCGACGGCGATGTCGTCAAGCAGGTGCGTGATCTCACCAATGGTGGCGTGCATCATTCCTTCGAGGTGCTCGGCCGCAAGGAGACCGCCGAGCAGGCGTTCGGCATGCTCGCCTCCGGCGGCACCGCCACCATCGTCGGCATGATTCCGTTCGGCCAGAAGATCGAGCTGCACGGTTTTGATTTCCTGCGCGAGCGCCGGATCCAGGGCTCCTCGATGGGCTCGAACCATTTTCGCGTCGACATGCCGCGCCTGGTCGACTTCTACCTGCGGGGACGACTGCATCTGGAGGACTGGATCTCGGCGAAATTGAAGCTGTCCGAGATCAACGAGGGCTTTGCCAACATGAAAGCCGGCAAGACGCTGCGCAGCGTGATCGTGTTCGACAGCTAGCACAACCGACGCCGTCGTCGCCCGAAAATTGAAGTCAACGCGACGCGCCCGGACCGTCGGCCGAGGCGCAGCGCGTCTCCTTGACGAGCAGCAGCGTCATGGCCGTGGCAAGTCCCGCGACGAGCATATACGCGACGGATACGTTCAGGCCGGCACCCGCGAACAGCAAATAGGAGAACAATCCCGCAGTCGACGCGGTGAAGCCAAGCCAGGCAAGCCTCGGAAAGCGAAATCCACGTTCGCCGTGCCGGAGATCGAGCACGAGGTAGAACACCAGAAAGGTGTTGCAGAGCGCGGCCGGCAACAGACCCATGACGATCTCGCTCTCGAATGCGAGGTAGGATAACACGCCATCGACCTGGGCAATCACCGCGAACGGCAGATAGCGCAGATTGAGGCAGGCCAGGGCGATCGCCGCAAGCTCGAAGCCGTAGAAATAGCGCTCGTGCATCTTCGGAAGCAGGTACGGCATGAGGATGAGCGATACACACGCCACGAGCAGAATGAACTCTGGCCCGGTCCGCTTGAATTGTGCGATGAAGATCGATAGCGCAAGCCCGCTCGCCGCCGCGAGCACGAGGCCGGCGGCGACTCCGACCGCGTACGGCGTTCCTCCTGCGAACACCCAGAGGTTCGCTGCATTCATGGTCAGGTGATGAAATGTGTTGGCCTGGCCGAGATAGATCCCGAGTACGGAGACCAGGGATCTACCGGCGACGAGAACCGGAATGGCGAGGATCGCATAGGTTGCCGGAATAGCGGCAAGCCATGCCACGTGGATCTTGCGGCGCAGGATCATGCCCAGCACGAACGGCCCCAGGAAGACGCCCTGGGCCTTCACCGAGCAGGCCACTGCGAATGGCAGAACGCCGTTTCGGTCCCGCATGAACATCGCCACGGAAGCCAGCGCGAAGAAGGTCCAGATCGAATCGGCCTGTCCCCACATTGCGCCGTTGAAGAGCACCGTCGGCGCAAGCCACACCGCGCAGAAGGCCAGGGAGGTGCGCAACGGCACGCCTGTAACGCGCCAGATCATCCGGGCCACCACGATCGCGCAGCCGAACTCGAATATCGCCGAGATCATCTTCACGAGGGAGAGCGGCTGGCCCAGCCAGTCAAATCGGGCGGCGATCAGCAGCAGGTAGCTGTAAAACGGCGTGTAGTTGGTGAAAGCCTCGGCCAGCCCGCCAATGCCGTGATCTCGCGCGAAGCTATACCAGGTGATGTACTCGGCGGCGTCGGCGGTTTCGTGTTCCCGCGCGAGGTAACGCAGCACAAGACCCATGACCGCGCACCCGATCGCTACCGCAATCGGAATGCGCCATCTCTGGGGCAGCGTCTCCTCTTGATTGACGCGACGATAGGGGTCGCGGAGCGCGCCTATCTCAATTGTGTCGTTTGTCACGCAATCACTCTCGCCGGATTGGAGCGGTACCCTCGCCGGGGCTCAGAAGCACTCCGAGCTTCGCAGCGTGTCCTTGTGACATGCTCGAGATCGATGCCCTGAGGGGACCTCTCGTCACTTGCAATTTTGACGGGCGAACGATTGCCAGCTGGATAAATGTCAGATCAGCGGTTTGCCCATTGCTCGGGAAAAGATTGTTTGGTTAGCGATTTCTTTATGGCGGTCGTCGAATACCCCGCGGTGCGAAGGGGGAACGGCAGCGTTCCCTCGTCACCGCGACACGTGTGCCGACACCGCGAGCCACTTGCCATTTTGCTTTGCCCAGCAATCGGTGTAGCGCCCCGTCGCCTGCTGGCCATCCGCTGTGGTGTAGGTCGTCGCGGCGTGGATGACGGCGAAGTCGCCCATGATGCGGATGATGACGTCGCGCTCTTTCAAGTTCCGGATCGCGATCGGCCGCGCCGTCTGCTCCAGGAAGGCGGCACGGTCGACCAGCGTCTTGTCGGGATTGGAGCAATAAAACTCCGTCGCCAGGATTTCGTCGAAACGTTTGACGTCGCAGTTCTGCACGGAGGCGACGTAGTCACGGTTGAGGGCGGTCAGTTGGTCGAGGTCCTGGCTCATGGTGCTTCCTCTCGGTCATTCCGGGGCGCGTGACGCGCGAGCCCAGAATCACGACGTTGTCGTCCTCCGTCATTGCGAGGAGCCCGCGACAAAATTGCGAAGCAATTTTGCGCTGGCGGCGACGCAATCCAGACTGTCGCATCGAAAAATTCTGAATCGCTTCGCTTCGCTCGCAATGACGGGAAGAACTAGTCATTAAATAATGGCGGCGGCGTGAACCCGCCGAACTCACGCTCGATCAGTTCAGCGAGCCTCAGCGGCGTACGGTCTTCGAGGAAAGGGCCGATGATCTGGACGCCGACCGGCAGGCCATCCTTCGACAGGCCGAGCGGAACGGCCGTGGCCGGCAAGCCCGTCAGCGTTGCGATGCCGGGCCAGGCAAGCTGGTCCGGATAAACATGGTCCTTGCCGTCGATATTGATCCGGCGCTTCTCCTGCTCCGGCGAATGATCATGCGGATAAGCGGGGGTCGGCATGATCGGACAGATCACCGCATCGAATGTCCTGAACAATTGCCGCCACTGCGCGCGCAGCCCGGCGCGCGCGCCCTCGTCGAACACCCAGGCCTGATGGCTCGAGGTCATGCCGCGCAGCCGCTCGGCCGCAAGACTCTTGTCGTCGGGAGAGAGCTGCGCCGCGCCGGCCCGCGCGCCGGCGAGAATGTCGGGAGGAAAGAACGCGCCGAGAAAGCTCATCAGCATGCGCATATAGAGGCGCGAGGCTTCGCGGAAGTCTGGAAACAGCGGGCTTTCGCGCGCGACGTCCGCGCCGGCGCCCGTCAATCGCCCGGCCAGCGTCTCGATCGCGCCGCGAATGTCGGCATTCGCGGGCAACAACGGATGGCTGTCGATCACGAGCAGGCGGAAATCCTTCAGCTTGTCGTGGCGTGCGTCCGGCAGCGCCAGCTTGTATCCGATGCCGAGGTCGACCGGATCGGGACCGGCCATCACGTCCAGCAGCAGCGCCAGATCGGCTGCACTCCGGGCCATCGGGCCGATCACCGCCATATCGCGTTCCATCGGGACCGCAGGAAATGGCGGCGGCGTATGGCCGCGCGTGGGACAGAGATTGTAGGTCGGCTTGTGCGCATAGACGCCGCAATGGAATGCCGGCACGCGCAGCGAGCCGCCGATGTCGGATCCGAGCGAGAGCGGTCCGTAGCCGGCCGCAAGCGCTGCCGACGAGCCGCCTGATGAGCCGCCGGGCGTGCGGCCGAGATCATATGGATTGTTCGTCGTGCCGTAGATGTCGTTGTAGCTCTGCCAGTCTCCCAGGCCGACGGGAACGTTGGTCTTGCCGAGAATGACGCCGCCCGCGTTCTTCACCCGGGAGATCGACAGCGCGTCCTCGGTCGGCTTGAAATCCTTTTGCGGTGTCCAGCCCCAGGTTGTGGGCAGGCCCGCGATGTTGAAGGATTCTTTCACCGTCACCGGAATTCCGAGCAGCGGTTTTCTTTCGCCGCGCGCCAGCGCGACATCGGCCTCGCGTGCCGCACTGCGGGCGCGATCAAAATCCCGCACGCAGATCGCGTTGACCTTGCCGTCGTGACGCTCGATGCGGTCGATGGCATCCTGCGTAAGCTCGACCGCGGAGACCTTTTTTGCGGTCAAAGCGGCCGACAGTTCGACCGCGCTCTTGAAACTCCATTCCGATCTGGCCACGGCGCTTCTCCTGCTCTTGTTGTCGGGGGATGATGCGCAGTTTGCCCGAATGCTGCAACCGCCGTTTGATCGCGATTGATGTCCCGGCCGAGCCGGGGCATGACAGCGAGGGTGGGGCCTACGCCGCCCCGATCAGCACGCCCACCGCGAGCACGATCGCGCCGCCGAGCACGATCTGGAACACGGCCTGGAGGAACGGCGTGTCCATATAGCGGGAGCGAATGAAGGCGATCGCCCACAATTCGAAGAATACGACGACGCAGGCGATCGCCGTCGCGATCCAGAACGCATTGGCCCAATGATCCGGCACCAGATAGGGCGCGGTGTGGCCAAGCCCGCCGAGCGTCGTCATCGCGCCGCAGGTGACGCCGCGCAGCCAGGGCGAGCCGCGCCCCGTGAGCGATCCGTCGTCGGACAGCGCCTCGGCAAAGCCCATGCTGATGCCGGCGCCGATGGATGCGGCGAGGCCCACAAGAAACGTCTGCCAGTTCTGGTGGGTGGCGAAGGCCGCCGCAAACAGCGGCGCCAGCGTCGAGACCGAGCCGTCCATCAACCCGGCGAGGCCCGGCTGCACATATTGCAGCACGAACATGCGGCGATTGGTGCGATCCTCCTCAGCGCGGACGTCGGAATTCAGGATCTCGCCCGTCAGCTTTGCGGCGGTCTCCTCGTGACCTTTCTCGGCTTCGGCGAGATCGCCGAGCAGCCGGCGCACGCCGACGTCCTGGGCCTGTTCGGCGGCCTTCACGTAGAAGCGCTCCGCCTGCATCTCCATGGTCTCGACTTCCCTGCGGATGGCGTCGAGCGACAGGTTCTTGGTCAGCCAGACCGGGCGGCGGCGCAGGAATCCCTTAACGTCCTCGCGCCGGATCGGCGGCAGATGCTTGCCGAAGCGCTGCTCGTACAATTCCAGCAACATGTGCCGGTGGCCGCGCTCCTCCTCGGCCATCTCCTCGAAGATCTTTGCCGTGTCCGGGTAACGCTCGCGGAGGTCCTCGGCGAAAGTCATGTAGATGCGGCTGTCCTCCTCCTCGGAGGAGATCGCGACCGCAAGCACCTCGCGCTCGGTCAGATCGGCAAAATTCTTCACGGCGGCCCTGTATCACTAGTTTAGAATTATTCTAAACTATATAATGGGCCGGGGTTCCCGGGTCAAATCAGGCCTTGCCGGCCTTGGCCAGGAAGTCGAGCAGCAGCCGGCTCACCTCGGCGGATTGCTCCTGCTGCACCCAATGGCCGGCGCCGTCGATGAGATGGCAGCCGAGCATCCTTGTGCAGCCGCGCCCCTGCATCGCCTCGAACGCGCCCGGACGCTGATAAGTGCCCCAATCCTGCTTGCCCGAGATGAAGCATGAGGGCACGTCGATGCTGCGTCCTGCAAACAGCTGCATCTCGCTATTGAGCATGCCCGAAGTGCCGTAGCGATACCATTGCAGCCCGCCCTGGAATCCGGTGCGGCCATATTCGGCGCTGTAATAGGCGAGGTCGCTGTCCGGCAGCCATTGGTTGGCGGCGATCGCGGCGGGCGAGGGCATTTCCTTCGCAACCGTCTCGGCCATGGTCTGGTTCAGGTCCATCACGTAGTAAGTCGGCAGTTTCGCGAGTTCATCCGCCGACCAGGACTTCAGCGGATACGGCTTGTTGTCGGTCCAGTCCGCGCTCTTGTGATGATAATAGGCGCGCAGGAAATCATGGACGCCCTGCGGCGCGTGTTGCATGTCGGCGTTCGCCTCGCGTGTCGAATAGTACCATTGATAGTGCTTGCGCGGCCGCGGCAGCGCGGCGAGCTCGCGATGCACGGGGTCTTCGGCGGGCGGCTTTGCCGGTGTGTCGACCGTATTGAAGGGCAGGGGCGGCGGCCCACCGAACGGCGCGCTCATCATCGTCACCGAACGAAACACGTCGGGCCTTATCAGCGCGCACCAGGATGCGACCGGGCTGCCGAAATCATGCCCGGCCAGATCGACCTGCCTGTAGCCGAACGCCGACACCAGAGCGAGCGCGTCGCGCACCAGGTTGAGCAGAGAGAACGGCGCGAGATCGCCGTGGTATTCCGCGCGCCATCCCGTGGTGCGGCCATAGCCGCGCTGGTCCGGCGCAATCACGTGATAGCCGGCCGCAGCCAGCGTCGGCATCACCTTGCGCCAGGAGAAGGCGAGCTCGGGAAAGCCGTGCAGCAAGAGGAGGCATGGCCGCCCCGTGGTCTCGAAGCCGGCCTCCAGCACATGCATGCGCAAGCCGTTGATGCCGTCGATGTAACGCGAGCGGATTCCGGCGGGCAGGGGGATGTCGGGAAGCGCAGTCATCGTGTCTCTCCACTCGGGCGGAATCGTAGGGTGGGCAAAGGCGCGCACCGCGCGCCGTGCCCACCATCTTTCCGCGACGCGTTTGGTAGGGTGGGCACGCTTCGCTTTGCTCACCCTACGGCATCTTGCTAGACGGCGGCGCACACGAACGCATTGCCCTTGCGCCGGATCTTCCCCACCGACGGCGAGGGGAAATGCGCGGTGCAGCACAGCGTGTCGGTGTCGCAATAGCGTTCCAGGAAGCTGCGGCGCGTTTTCGCTGCCGCGACTGGATCGACGTCGAACTTGATCGACAGCTCCGGATAGAGCGTCTGCAGCGGCGAGTGCATGAGATCGCCGGAGAACACGGCGTCGTCCTTGCCGCGGCCCATCGTGATGGCGATATGACCCGGCGTATGGCCCGGCGTCGGCAGGATGCGGACGTGATCGCCGATCTCATGATCGTTGCCGACGAGCTCGTGGCGTCCGGCCTCAACCACCGGCAGCACGCTGTCGGCGAAGGGAGCTACTTCGGCCTTCGCATTCTGCTCGGTCCAGTGGTCGAATTCCTGCCGGGCGAAGACGTAGCGCGCCTTGGGGAAGGTCGGCACCCAGCGGCCGTTCTCCAGCCGCGTGTTCCAGCCGACGTGATCGACATGCAGATGCGTGCACATCACGAAGTCGATGTCCTCGACCGCAAATCCGGCGGCGCCCAGCCCGCGCAGATAGGTGTCGTCGGTCTTCATGTTCCATTTCGGCCGAGGCCGCGGCTTGTCGTTGCCGATGCAGCTGTCGACCAGGATGGTGTGATGCGGTGTCTTCACCACATAGGACTGAAAGCACAGGAGCAGCACGTCCTGGTCATCCAGCGCCTTGCTCTCGCGCATCCATGCCCGGTTCTCGGCCAGTACCTCGGCCGTCAATCCCGGCAGCATCTCCAGCGCCGGGACGAACGAGGTCTCCTGCTCGATGACGCGATGGATGGTGAGATCGCCGACCGCGTATTTCAGGCTCATGGTAGCTCCTGCGGTTATGCCGCCGGCGGCACCGAGATCTTCACGGAGGGCCGCTCCAGCATCTTCTGGTGGAAGGCGTCGAGTTTTGGATAGGCCTTGCGCCAGCCGCAATCGGCGAAGCGGAAGTCGGCATAGCCGAGCACGCAAACGAGGCCGATCTGCGAGATGTCGAACGGGCCGTTCAGGACCTCAGGCATGTTCTCGAACCGCGCCATGCCGGTCCACGCCCTGTTCCAATGGTCGTCCGACCACGCCTGCCATTGCAGGCCCTGCGGCCGCACCATCTTCTCGTAGCGGCACAGCAGCATGGAATCGAGCATGCCGTTGATCAGGGAATGATTGGTCTTGGCCTTCCAGCGCCGCGGGCCGTAATCCGGGATCAGGCTGCCGCCGGCGATCTCGTTGAGATATTCGACGATGACGTAGGAATCCAGAATGACGTCGCCGTCATTGGTGATCAGCACCGGCAGCTTCTTCAGCGGCGTGATCTTCGAATAGTCCTCATTGGCCGTGCCCGGCGCGACGCTTGCGGGCACGAGCTCGATCTTGTCGATCAGCCCGAGCTCGATCGCGGCGATGCGCACCTTGCGGGCGAAGGGCGAGGCGGGGGAGAAGGTGAGTTTCATTTTGGATCCTTGTTGTCATTCCGGGGCGATGCGAAGCATCGAACTATGGTGCGCAATTGCGCACCTAAGAATCTCGAGATTCCGGGTCTGGCGCTCTCGCGCCATCCCGGAATGACAAAGAGGGAATCGCGCCCTACGCCGCGATAATCTCCTGCCTCTGCTCGCCGAGACCCTCGATGCCGAGGCTGACGACGTCGCCGACATTGAGGAAGGTCGGCGGCTTCATGCCGAGGCCGACGCCGGGCGGGGTGCCTGTCGTGATGACGTCGCCGGGCAGCAGCGTCATGAACTGCGAGACATAGGAGATGCACTTGGCCATGGAGAAGATCATGGTCTTGGTCGAGCCGGTCTGGCGGCGCTGGCCGTTGACGTCCAGCCACATCGACAGGTTCTGCACGTCCTTGATCTCGTCCTTGGTAGCGAGCCACGGTCCGAGCGGGCCGAACGTGTCGTGCGACTTGCCCTTGGTCCACTGTCCCAGGCGCTCGATCTGGAAGGCGCGCTCGGAGACGTCGTTGCAGACGCAGTAGCCGGCGACGTGATTCAGCGCGTCGGCTTCCGAGACATATTTCGCACGGGTGCCGATGATCGCGGCGATCTCGACCTCCCAGTCGAGCTTGGTCGAGCCGCGCGGCTTTTCGACCGCATCGTTCGGCCCGGACAGCGACGTGTTGGCCTTCATGAAGATGATCGGCTCGCTCGGGATATCGGCGCCGGTCTCCTTGGCATGGTCGGAGTAGTTGAGGCCGATCGCGACGAATTTCGAGATGCCGGTGACGGGGGCGCCGAACCGCGGCTTGCCGGAGACCGCCGGGAGCGAGGCGGGATCGAGGCCTGCCAGCTTCTTCAGGCTCTCCGGCGAATAGGCCTCGCCGGTGAGGTCCTTCAGATGCGCCGACAGGTCGCGCAACTGGCCGGATTTGTCGATCAGGCCGGGCTTTTCCGCACCCTTCTCGCCATAACGAACAAGCTTCATTCTCGTTTCTCCCTAGGAATGGACCGATCGCTTAAACAGCTTCATGGAACAGGGCGAGGGGAAATTCAACCGCCCAGAGCGGGGCGCATTGCAGCCCTTCCTTGTAGGGTGGGCAAAGGCGCGGAGCGCCGAGCCCACCAATTCATTTTGGTTGCCCGGGATGGTGGGCACGCTTCGCTTTGCCCGCCCTACGAATTCTACGATTGCAGCGCCACAAACCTGAATGCCTCTCCATCCCGCCTGATATGCCCGGCCGAGAAATGGCCGCCGATCACCAGCGTCGGCGTGTCGGCAAAGCGGCCGAACAATTCGCGCCGTGTCCTTGCAGATTGGCTCTGGTCGGAATCCGCGGTCGAGGACCAGTCGAGATGCGCCATCTGGCAGGGGTGATGGGCGACGTCACCCGTGAGCAGACCCTGTTCGCCGTCCGATCGGATGAGAATGCTCATATGGCCGGGACTGTGGCCGGGGGTCGGGATCATGCTGATCTCCTCGCACAGCCGGTGATCGCTCGGGATCAGATCGGCCCGGCCGGCATCGACGATCGGCTTTACAGAATCCTCGAACACGGCTCGCTTGTCCGGCTCGGTCGAATGCTCCAGCCAGTGCTCGTATTCGGTCTTGCCGAAGACGTAGCGCGCCTTGGCAAATGTCGGCACCCATCGGCCGTCGACCAGCCGCGTATTCCAGCCGACATGATCGACATGAAGATGCGTGCACAGCACCGTGTCGATGGTGTCGGGCGCAAAGCCTGCTGCCATCATCGTCGCCAGGAACGGCGTGGTGCGGTTGTTCCAGGTCGGAACATTGCGGCCCTGCTTGTCGTTGCCGAGGCCGGTGTCGACCACGATGCGGCGCGAAGGCGTCTCCACCACAAGCGAATGGATCGACATTTTCAGCCGGCCCTCTTCGGTGGCGAAATGCGGGATCAGCCAGGGAAGCTTCTGGATCTCTGCGTTGCTCGCGAGCGGCAGGATGAAGCGGGTCGAGCCGACCGTCTCCAGCTCCACAATCTTGGTGATTTTGACCTGGCCGACCTTCCACTGCATTCGGTGCCTTCCCATGTTTTTGCCTCACCATCCCCGTCATTCCGGGGCGATGTGCAGCATCGAACCCGGAATCTCGAGATTCTCAGGTGCGCAATTGCGCACCATAGTTCGCGACTTCGCCGCGCCCCGGAATGACGGGGGAAAGACAGGCGAAAGATGCGCCGTTTCCGCCATCAAGCGCAATGGATCATCTGACGCGGTGCGGCGTTATCGCGGGAACCCCAGGAAAAAGCCGAAGAGGAAGCCATGCCAGAGCTTGCGATTTCCGCGGAGAAGGTCGCCTTCATCATCGAGAAGGCGCGTGAATTCGACGTCAAGCAGGGGGATTCCGATCCGGATTCCGGCTCGAACCCGACCGATGACGACGCGGTCGACGTCCTCGAGGATGACGGCTCCGATCCTGTCGTCCAAGAGCTCGGCAGCTTCATGATCGCCTTGAACGAGGACGAGCAGCTTGATCTCGTCACGCTGACATGGCTCGGTCGCGGCGACGGCACCATTGACGATTGGGACGATTTGCGGGCCCGCGCGGTGGAGGCGCGCACCGAATATCGCAGCCCGCGCCGCGAAACGGTGCATTACCTGCTCGGCGAGCCGATGCTGGGCGATCTGCTGGCAGGCGGGCTCGACGAATTCGGCATCGACTGGACCGACGAGCGCACGACGGCCGACCCGAGCGAACGGGACGAAGACGAACCGACGAAACGGCGGTGATGATCGGGCTCTGACGCCTCCACATCGTCATGGCCGGGCTTGACCCGGCCATCCACGTCTTACTTTGCTGAACAAAGAATGTGGATGCCCGGGACAAGCCCGGGCATGACGATCTTTCGTGGAATGCGCCGTTGCGAATGCGATTTACAACGTCCCCGGGAACGCGCCGCCATCGAGCAGGATGTTCTGCCCGGTGATGAAGCCGGCCTTGGCGCCGCACAGGAAGGCGCAGGCATATCCGAACTCGTCGGGCTGGCCGAAGCGCCCGGCGGGGTTGAGCTTGGCGCGCTCGGTCAGGATCTGCTCGGCCGAGACGCCGCGCTTGTCGGCCTCGGCCTTTGCGGTGCCGGTCAGGCGGTCGGTCTCGAACGGGCCGGGCAGCAGGCCGTTGATGGTGACGTTGTTGATCACGGTCTTGCGCGACAGGCCGGCGATGAAGCCGGTGAGGCCGGCGCGCGCGCCGTTGGAGAGGCCGAGGATGTCGATCGGCGCCTTCACCGCGGCCGAGGTGATGTTGACGATGCGGCCGAACTTGCGCGCCATCATGCCGTCCACGGTCGACTTGATCAGCTCGATCGGCGTCAGCATGTTGGCGTCGATCGCCTTGATCCAGTCGTCGCGGGTCCAGTTGCGGAAATCGCCGGGCGGCGGGCCGCCGGCATTGTTGATCAGGATGTCGGGCTCGGGGCAGGCCTTCAGCACGGCTTCGCGCCCGGCCGGCGTCGTGATGTCGCCGACGATCTCGGTGACCTTCACATCAGGATAGGCTTTCCGGATCTCGTCCGCCGTCTTCTTCAAAGCTTCCGCGCCGCGCGCGGTCAGCGTGACGTCGACGCCGGCCTCCGCCAGCGAGATGGCGCAGGCGCGGCCGAGGCCCTTGCTGGATGCGCAGACGATGGCGCGGCGACCTTTGATCCCAAGATCCACTGTTTCACTCCCGTAATGTCAGGCAGGTTTTGGATGGCATCCATTCTAGCCAACATCGGCGCCGCTGATAAGGCATGGGCTCGCATCAAAATGCATGGCGCGTCCGCGCGGGGCGATGCAAATGCGCAGGCATGATCCGGAAAAGTGCGTGGCGGTTTTCCGAAAAGATCATGCCCAAACAACAAAGGCGCGATCTTCTCGCGCTTCAGATGCGCCGCTCCTGCTTGAGGCGGTCGATCGCGGAGGTCGCTTCCGGGGGCAGCGATTTGAAGCCCATCTGACCGGCCGTCGAGAACAGCGGCCGCAGATGCGAGCCGGCGAGAAAAGGCGGCTGTTTGTTGGCCGGCACGATCTGGTCGAACACCAGCACCAGCGTGGTGGCGACGAGACCGACCCTGACGGCGCCGAGCGCGGCGCCGCCGAGCCGGTCGCCGATGCCGGCCTCGCGGATCGTGTCGTTCAGCGCCAGGCGGCCGATATAGCCGAACAGCATGCCGACCACCACGAAGATGCCGAACAGCCAGATCCAGTTCTGCAGCAGCGGCGCATTCGGGTTGCCGGCGATCTGCGGCACGATCAGCGGCATCAGCGCGACCGCGATCGGCGCGGCGAGCAGATAGGCGAGGATGGTCATGGCGCTGCGGAGCAGGCCGGTCCTGAAGCCGAATCCGACCGCGATGGCGAGCGCGGCGTAGACGGCGAGATCGAAATTGTTCATCAGCAAAACCCGGCCTCGATGGAACGAATGAACGCCGGACCGATCATTCCGGTTTCAGATCGCTAAAATCGTCTGTATTGATGGCTCCAAGAGCGTAAGGGTTATCGCCAATGTCAGACCTATTTGACGTCAGTAAAGAGACCATCCTCGTCACGGGCGCGAGCCAGGGGCTGGGGCGGCAATTTGCCCGGGTGCTCGCCGCCCACGGGGCAGCCGTCGCGCTCGCGGCGCGTCAGGCCGACAAGCTGAAAAGCCTGGAGGAGGAGATCCGCGGCAAGGGCGGCCGCGCCGCCGCGGTCGCGCTCGACGTCACCGACACGGCCTCGATCGCGCGGGCCGTCGACGCAGCAGAGGCCGCGCTCGGTCCCGTCACGGTGCTGATCAACAATGCCGGCATCGCCATCGAGAAACTCGCCACCGAGCAGACCGAAGCGGATTGGGACGCGGTGATTGGCGCGAATCTGAAGGGCGCCTATTTCCTCGCGACGGAACTCGCGCGGCGCATGATCGCCCGCAAGCAGTCAGGCAACATCGTCAACATCGCCTCCGTGCTCGGCACCGGCGTCCTGAAGGCGGTGTCGCCCTACGCGATCTCCAAGGCCGGCATCATCCAGGCGACGAAGGCGATGGCGCTGGAGCTCGCCGGCCAGAACATCCGCATCAACGCGCTCGCGCCCGGCTATATCGACACCGAGATGAACCACGCTTTCTGGTCGACGCCGGCCGGCGAACGCCTGGCCAAGCGCATCCCGCAGCGCCGTGTCGGCGCCGAGTCCGATCTCGACGGCGCGATTCTGCTACTGGCGTCACAGGCGTCGCGGTACATGACGGGGAGCGTGATCACGGTCGACGGTGGTTTCCTGCTCAATTGAGCCCGGCTGTCGTCCCGGACAAGCGCGCCTCAAGCGCGCGCAGATCCGGGACCCATAGCCACAGGGAGAAATTTGGCGAGGACTCGGGGTTAACATCTCGCGCCACAACTACTCCCTGTGGTTATGGGTCCCCGCGTTCGCGGGGACGACACCGAGAATGACGCGGCAGCATCGCCTAACTCGCCCGCATCTCCGCCCTGATCATATCCGCCGCCTTCTCCCCGATCATGATGGTCGGCGCGTTGGTGTTGCCGCCGATCAGCGTCGGCATGATCGAGGCGTCGACGACGCGCAAGGCCTCGACGCCGTGCACCTTCAGTGCCGGATCGACCACGGCCAACGCGTCCGTCCCCATCTTGCAGGTGCCAACGGGGTGATAGACGGTGTCCACGCGACTACGCAAAATGTTGCGGATGTCGTCGTCGGTTCGCACGTCGGACGTGAACATGTCCTTCTTCTGCAGCGCGCGCAGCGCCGGCGTCTCCATCAGCCGCCGCGTGGTCTTGAAGCCCGCGACCATCCTCTCGAGATCCTCCTCTTCGCCCAAAAAGTTCGGATCGATCAAGGGCGCTGCGAGCGGATCGGCGCTCTTCAGGGACACGCTGCCGCGGCTCTTCGGCCGCAACAGGCAGACATGGCACGAGAAGCCCGCCTCCTTGTGCTTCTTGCGGCCGTGGTCGTCGAGCATCGCGATGACGAAGTGGAGCTGGATGTCAGGCACGTCGAGATCGGGCCGGGTTTTCAAAAAGCCGCCGCACTCGGCGAAATTGGTGGTCATCAGGCCGCGTCGTTCGCTGCGATAGCGCTGGATGGCACGGAGCAGGGACGGCAACCGTCCGAGCGAGGCATGAACGAAGTGCGGAAAGTCGGAGGCGTAGACGAACACGAAATCCGGGTGGTCCTGCAGGTTGCGCCCGACGCCGGGCAGATGGTGCACGACGCCAATACCGTGCTTGCCAAGCGCATCTCCATCGCCGATGCCCGACAACATCAGCATCTGCGGTGACTGGAAGGCGCCGCCAGCAAGGATCACCTCGCGGCGCGCGCGCAGCCGCTTCGTCTGCTTGCCCTGCATATATTCGATGCCGATGGCGCGTCCGCCCTCGAACAGGATCTTCGTGGCGTGGGCCCCCGTCTCGACGCGCAGATTGGCGCGCTTATCGATGTGGGGATGCACATAGGCGCGCGCCGCGCTCCAGCGTTCGCCATTGTGCTGCGTCACCTGATAGCTGCCGAGCCCTTCGTGATCCTCACCATTGAAGTCCTCGCGAATGCGGAACTGCGCCTCGCGTGCGGCCTGATGGAAGACATCATGGATCGGATTGTCCGCGCGCAGTCGATTGACATGCAGCGGGCCGCCCTTGCCGTGATACTCGCCGTCGAAATCGGAATTGTTCTCCGAGCGCTTGAAATAGGGCAGCACGTCCGCATACGACCAGCCGGCATTGCCGAGCGAAGCCCAATGGTCGTAGTCCCATTTGTGGCCGCGGATGTAGACCATGGCGTTGATCGCCGAGGAGCCGCCGAGGCCCTTGCCGCGCGGCTGATAGCCGATGCGGCCGTTCAATCCCTCTTGCGGTACGGTATCGAAAGCCCAGTTGGCCGTTTTGTAAGGCAGAGCAAGCCCGAACGGTGTGGTGATGCGCCAATTGTCGTTCGTCCCGCCCGCATCGAGCAACGCGACGGATGTCGCCGCATCCTCCGACAGCCGCCCCGCAACCGTGCAGCCGCCGGAGCCCGCGCCCACGACGACGAAATCGAATGTATCGGTCACTTGTTTCCCCCACGAAAGTTCTTTGTTGTTTTCGTCATTGCGAGCGTAGCGAAGCAATCCAGGCTGTCTCCGCGGAGGGATTCTGGATTGCTTCACTGCGCTCGCAATGACGGTGTTTGCCGCCCCTACGACATGAAGCGCATCAACTTCTCCAGCCGCGCGATCTTGCCGCCATAGGGCGGATAGAGATCGGCGAGGCGGTTGAACTTGGAGCGATAGAACACCGGCTTCAGCTTGCTGAACGTGCGAAAGCCCCATTCGCCGTGATAGGCGCCGGTGCCGGATGCGCCCACGCCGCCCATCGGCTGGTTGATTTGCGTGAAGTGAAACAGGCAGTCGTTGATTGTGACGCCGCCGGAGATGGTGCGCGCCAGCACCTCGTCGCGCGCGGTGCCATCCTTGCCGAACCAGTACAGCGCGAGCGGCCGGTCGCGATGGTTGATGAAGGCGATGGCATCAGTGGGATCGCGATAGCCCAGAACAGGCAGCACCGGCCCAAAGATCTCCTCCTGCATCGCCGCCATCGCGTCGGTTGCGCCGACGATCAGCGTCGGCGGGAATTTGCGATGCGCCTTCCAGTTCGGATCGTCCGCCTTCGCCGGCTGCAGGATTTTTGCGCCGCGCTGCGCCGCGTCCGCGACGAGGCCTTCGAGCCGGGCGTAATGCCGGTCCGAGATGATCGAGCTGTAGTCCTTGTTTGAGGGATCGGTGCCGAACATCCGCCGCATCTGGGCGCGGACCTTCTCGGCGAAGGCCTGCAACGAGCGCTCCGGCGCCAGCACGTAGTCCGGCGCGATGCAGGTCTGCCCGGCATTGAGCAGTTTGCCGTAGGCGATGCGCTCGGCCGCTTCATCGAGATCGGCCGAGGCATCGATGATCGCAGGGGACTTGCCGCCGAGCTCGAGGGTAACAGGCGTCAGGTTACGCCCGGCGGCCTCCGCGACCAGCCGCCCAACCCGGGACGAGCCGGTGAACACGAGGTGATCGAACGGCAGGCGCGCAAAGGCCTCAGCGATCTCGCCCTCGATGCCGGTGACGAGCAGCTCAGTCGCATCGAATCGCGCGGCGACCGTCTCCTTCAGCAGGCCTGCGAAGTGCGGCGTGAGCTCGCTCGGCTTGATCAGGACGCGATTGCCGGCGGCGAGCGCGCCGATCGCGGGCGCGAGCGTGAGCTGGAGCGGATAATTCCAGGGCGCGATGATGCCGACGACGCCGAGCGGCTGCGGCATCAGCCGGTTGCGCGCGGGCAGGAATTGCAGCGCGGTCGCGACCCGCTGCGGCGCCATCCAGCTCTTGAGGTGCTTTGTGGCATGCCGGATCTCGGAAAACAGCAGCATCGTCTCGGCGATGGTGGTCTCGACCGCCGAGCGATGGCCGAAATCGGCCGAGATCGCCTGCCGGAAACGCTCCTCGTTGTCGGCGACCACGGCGCGCAACCGCGCCAGCCGGTCGAGCCGCTCGGCAAGGCCGGCCGGCGGCTCGTCCCGCGACCGCGCGACCATGGCGTGGAAGGCCTCCTCCAGCGCTCCGACCGGGGCGCTCGTCAGGGATTTGTCCACGGCGATCCTCCCTCAAGGGCGCGTTTCAGCCCTCATCTTGTTGCCGCAAGCTGGCTCTTTGTGGAACTTCTGGCAAGAGTGCAAGGAATGCAGCCGAAATCGGTCGCTTCCCCTGTCATAAAGTCGAAAAAAACGTTCCCGCGGCCCTTTCCAAAGGCAGCTCGGGTTGGTACATACCCCCCGCACCCGACGGGCTTTGCCCGGGGTTGCCTTCCAAGGAAGCCTTTGGGACGGACGAGAAAAGCCACGCGAACAGCGCGGGCCTCAACCAACCATCCCCGGGATCCAACTGAAGGCAAAGCAAGTGTTTAACGCGGGGTGGAGCAGCCCGGTAGCTCGTCAGGCTCATAACCTGAAGGTCATAGGTTCAAATCCTATCCCCGCAACCAAATTCGGAATGCCGGTTCCGATGAGAAAATGGCCCGCTGGATGCGGGCCATTTTTTTTGGGGGGGGAAGAGCCTCAATGTCGACTCTCTCGAGCCGCGCCGTGCCCCCCTGGCAGAGCGTGCGAGCCGCGCGACTTGGCGACAAGCGCGCCAATATAATCTTCGAGAGTGGTCCTCCCGCGTTCGAAGGGCGCCGACATCGCAAAGCCGCTATCGACGCTGACCGCGGTCATTCGCGCATAAGACTCGGCCGCTGCGGCAGAGAAGCCCAGCTTTCGATAAGCCGCAATCCATTGATCGCGCGGTAGGACCTCGACCTTCACCGGATTGCCGAGCGCCGCCGCGAAGACATCCGCTACGTCCTGCGGCGAATAGCGCTCGGGTCCTTCGACATAATGTACATCATGATCGCAGGGCCGCTCCAGTAGATGGCGCGCGGCCGCTTTGCCGAGATCGGCGGGCGCGACCATCGGGATCTTCATGTCCCCCGGAATGATTGTCGGCAACACGCCTCGCTTCGCGGCACCGAGCATTTCGTCCCAGTTGCTCATGTAGTAGGCGCCTCGCTGTATAGTCGCCGGTGTCGATCGCGCGGCAAGCGCCTGCTCGAAATCGTAGAGGATATTGAGATCCCCGCAGCGCTCGCCCGGCTGGGCGCCATAAGTGGACGCCGCGACGACTTTCTCAAGACCAGATCCGTCGACTGCCGCGACGATGCTCCGAACAGTAGCATGTTCCTCACGATCGGTGTCGGTCGAGACATCGGCGTTCGGGTTTAGCAGGAAAGCGCGGGTGCCCGTCCTGAACACCGCACGCAGGGCTTCGGTGTTGCGCACATCGACGACCGCGGTCTGTGCGCCGCGTTTGCGCCAATCGGCATCGTTGTCGCTGCTGTGAAGCACGGCCGTGACTGGCCGACCTGCACTCAGCAACGTCGACGCCACCGCTGAGCCGACACGGCCGTTTGCTCCGATCACGATGAACATTTCTGCTCTCCATAAGGCTGAATCGGATAAATATTCCGAGTCGCCCATGGTTCCGTAATCGACCCAGTAGGATAGGAAGGGCGCAAATCACAGTTGCCGGCGGCGCCTCGTTCCGACACCTCCTCTCAATTATTCGGAGAGCGTTCGCGAAAGTCGTGCGGCCGCCTCGGTATCGGTGGGTGCGCATCCCCGCGACCAAGTTCGGATTTTACTGGATCCGAGACGAAAATGGCCCGCATGGCGCGGGCCATCTTTGTTTTGGGTTTTGTGACCTTATAGAGGTCATCGTCTGCCACGCGACCTTTGCAGATCGGATTGCGCGGCACGCGCGGTCAATGACAGCAGAAAGCGCTCAGTAAGCGAGCTTTGGATACCAGTCGGTGCCGCGCCCGTCTGGCGTGGTGTCGAGGATGGTCCAGAGCGGATCGATGTCGGGCGCGCCACGTGGGTCCTGTTGGGGGTCGGCCATCGTGGCACCCATCTCGCCGGACCAGAAATGCCGGATCGTGCCGTCGCGCTGCGTGAACACGCTGTAGCCGGGCACATCAGCAATCTCGGCGCTGACGTAATCGCGCGTGTAGTCCCCCGAGATGTCAGAGAAGATCTTGTGTCGTGTCCAGCCACGCGCCTTCTTTGCCTCGATCAATCGCGCGATCGGCGATCGCGCGATGAAGACGAACGCAATACGCTGCTCGATGTCGGGCAATTTGTGCTCCCACGTGCTCATGAATGAGGTGCACATCGGGCACGGCGTCTGCCGCTGCGGGCCGAACATGTAGCTGTAGATCGCGAGCGTCTGCTTGCCGCCGAACAAATCGACGAAATTCACTTTGCCATTCTCGCCTTCGAACGCGTAGTTCTTCTTCACCTCGCCGCCGGGCGGCAGGGCCCGGCGCAGTTCAGCGACACGCTCGATATGACGACGCAGCTCGATCTCCTCGGCCAGGAGGCTTTGCCGAGCGCGGCGGTAGTCGGCGCTTTCGTTGGGAAAATGAGCTTTGTTCGTGCGAGCGAGCTCGGAAGCAGGCTTCAGGATGGAACTATCCATGGCGTGACCTCTGGTTGGGGCCGATATCTCTGAAGACGTCCAGTGGCGCCTCGTTCCGACACTTCCGCTCACTTATTCGGAAAGCCTTCGCGTAAGTGAGTGCGCCGCAAATCCATCGCAACGTCGCTCGAACGACACGATATCGCGGCGGAACCCAACCTGCATCCGGGCGTCATATGAGACTGCGGGATAGAACTTGCTTCTTGATTCGCCGTCGTTCGGAAGGGACTGGTCCCATGAAGTTCGAGGATTTCGAAGCCGCCGATGTTCCGGCCGAGGAAGCGCGGATTTTCATACGTCGGGCCGGTTCGGGACCGCCCATTCTCCTGCTGCACGGATTTCCCCAGACGCATCTGATGTGGCGAGACGTTGCGCCATTGCTCGCGCAAGACTTCACCGTAGTCTGCGCCGATCTTCGCGGATATGGTCGCAGCGCTTGTCCGCCCTCCAGCCCGGACCACGCGCCATATTCGAAACGGGCGATGGCAAAGGACATGGTGTCCGTCATGGCAAGGCTTGGCTTCGACCGTTTCTCGGTTGTGGGCCATGATCGTGGCGGCCGCGTCGCTTATCGGATGGCGCTCGACCATGGCGAACGCGTGGAACGGCTCGCCGTCCTCGACATCATTCCGATCGCCGATGCCTGGGAGCGCACCGACAAGAAACTGGCGGTCGGCTATTGGCCCTGGTCGTTGCTCGCGCAGCCTGAACCTCTCCCTGAGCGGCTAGTGTCCGCAGCTCCCGATGCCGTCATCGACAATGCGCTCCATGGCTGGGGGTCGCGAGCAGACAGTTTCAGTCAGGCCGTCCGGACGTCCTATGTCGAGGCGTTGCGCGATGAGGCGCATGTTCACGCGATCTGCGAGGAATATCGCGCGGCGGCGACGATCGATCATGAGCACGATCTGGCGGATCGCAATTCCGGCCGCCGGATTGATTGCCCTGTCCTGATCCTCTGGAGCGGCCGCGGCCCGTTGAATTCCTGGTATGCGAGCGAGGGCGGCCCCTTGGGGCTATGGCGGACCTGGGCCGATGACGTGCAAGGAAAGCCGCTCGATGGCGGGCACTTCTTTCCGGAGGATATTCCGCAGCAGACGGCCCATGAGCTGAATCGGTTCTTCGGGAGCGATAGCTAGTCGCCCGTCCGCAACCTGCGAAGATGGCTCGCTCGCGTCCGGCGCGATGCTCACCACGACCTCGGTGGTGTCGGCGTCCGACCGCCCCTCCGGCCAGAACTGGCCGACCTCGATGGTGCCTTCGACGTCCAAGAGTCCAACGGGAATCGGCCGCTCCTCTCAAACCGGCGCGGTCGCTCCCTTGAGGCGGCGACCCGCGCGGGCGAGCGAACGGCAGCGGATCATCTTGCTACGACAGGCCCATGACGGGAGGTGGGACGGGCGCGACGCGCGCGCGGCCCTTGCAAACAAAACGCCCGCGCACCTCAAGCGCGCGGGCGACGATCGAAGCCGGTTGCGTCTGCAGATCAGGATCGATACGGACAGACCATCGTCAGGTTCAGCAGCGCCGGCTTGTCCGAGCCTTTCTTGTATTCCCACTCCAACCGGATCTCGTGTCGATGGGCATAGGCATCGCTTGCCGCGTGGGTGATGATCTTCGTCTTCATCGGGATCGGCGGCTCGGAGTTGAAGCATTTCCGCACGCAGGCATCGAGCAGGTCACATCGTGTCAGCGGGATGACGCCGGGCTCGTCCCTGGAGAGCGGGACCGTGTTCGGCTGGGTGCTGAGGTCGACGCGGGCGCGGCCCTTCTCCTTGTGCCAGTACTTGGCGCTGCCCTGCGGCCACCTCGACGGCGGGTTCAAGATCAAATGGTACTGGCCGTATTCCAGGGTCGGCAGGTCGATGTCGTCGGATGCCTTCAGCTTGGCGACGCTCTTTTTCATGTTCGCCAGGGGATAGTAATTGGCGTTCATCAAGTCTCGAAATGCCTTGCCGCTATATACCAGTCCGGCCATCGCCTCTTTCCCTCGATATGTTTGTTTGTCAAAAACCGTAGCGTCTGGCCGCAAATACGCGCGATGCGGCGGCCGATCACACAATTTGTTGTGTGCGGGCACGCTACCACCCACGACTGTACTTCGTCCAGCGAGCTACCATCCGGTAAGGTCGCGTATCCCGCAAGCCTAATTGCCATGCAGTCCCCTATTGGTAATGTAAGCCGAACGTCTCGTGGGCGCGGGTAGCGAAGACTGCTGAGGCAGTCGTTTGAAGGCGCTGGAATGAATTGCTTCGCGTGTCAGTCGGCAATCGGTCCGGGCGACAGCTGGTGCTCCAAATGCGGAGCGGCGGTCCGCGAGCGCGTTGAGCCCGACAGCGAACGGCGGTTCGTGACCATTTTGCGCGCCGACGTCGTCGATTCCACAGGACTTGTCGCCGAGCTGGAGCCGGAGGCCGCGGTGTCGCGCCTTGAGCCGGCTCTCGCGGCGATGAGAGGCGCGGTGCGCCAGTTCGGTGGCATCGTCAGCAAGGAGCTGGGAGACGGGCTGGCCGCCGTGTTCGGTGCCCCGATCGCCGACGACAATCACGCGCCGCTCGCCTGCCACGCGGCCATCGAGCTCGTCCGGCGTGTTGGCAGCCTGGGCGATCCCGGTCTTCAGGTCCGGGTCGGGCTCCACTCGGGCCATGTGGTCGCCTACATGGTCGCCAGCGAATTTTCCAAGGTCTATGAGATCGGCGGGGCCGCCCAGCATCTGGCCGCGCGGCTGGAAGCGGCGGCCGAAGCGAACCAGGTCTACGTCTCTGAGGCCTGTCAGAAGCTCGCGGATGGACACGTCCGCTTCGAATTCCTGGGCCGCAAGACACTCCGCGGTTTCGGCGAGCCGATGCCTGTGTACCGGGTCATGGGCGCGAGCGATCTTTCGAGCTGGCGGGTCCGGCGTGCGCGCAGTGTTTCCCGATTTGTCGACCGCACGACGGAGCGGGCCTTGCTGTGGCGTGCGGCCGAAAGGGTCAGCGCCAGCCGCCAGACCGTTCTGCTCATGGGTGACGCGGGCATCGGAAAGTCGCGGCTTGCGCACGAGTTCGCGCAGGACCTTCGCGCCAGCGGCTGGCGGCTGATCGATGCCGAGTGCAGCCCGAATCTCCAGGGCGCGCCGTACAGCGCCCTCAAGCGATTGTTGCTGTCTATCTTCGAGTCGGCCGCAAGGGATCAGGCCAGGGCGGATGATCCCAGAGGGGCGTTGCCGGCCGTGCAGCAGCGAGCCATCGAGGCGGTCCTGGACCTGCCGATCTCCGATCCGCAATGGGACGAACTGGAGCCGCACGCGCGCGGGCGCGCGATTTCAGATGCGAGCTGCGCGATCGTCGAGAGCATCGCCCGTCGTCAGCGCACGATCCTTCTGATCGAGGACCTGCACTGGATCGATCGGGCCAGCGATACGGTCATGGCCACTCTCTCCGCGCTGCAATGTCCCGATTTGCTCGTGCTGCTGACCACGCGGCCCAACGGGATGCCGGTGTGGATTGCGCGCTGTCACGCAGAGATCGTGGCCATGCGGCCCCTCGACGACGATTCGGGCTTGGCCATGCTCGCCGAAATGCTCGGCCCCGCCACCACCAACGCGGATCTGAAAAACCGGATCATCTCCCATACCGCCAACGTTCCGCTGTTCATCGAGGAAGTCTGCCGCAGTCTGAAGGATAGCGGCATGCTCCTCGGTCAATGGGGCGACCTGTCTCTTGCGCGTCCCGTGGAAGAACTCGGCATTCCCACCAGCATTCAAGGTGTGATCGCGGCGCGGCTCGATCGCGTGTCACGACAGGAACGATCGCTCCTGCAGATCGCCGCGGCGTTTGGTCCCCGGACAAACCAGGCCCTGCTTCGGAAGATCGCGGCCTTGCCGGAAGGCGTGCTGCAGGATTGCCTCACCGCGCTCGACCGGGCCGAACTGCTCGTCAGGATCGATAGCGAGTTGGAGGACTCGCTCGAATTTCGGCACGAGATGGTCCGGCAAGTGACCTACGATTCCATGGTCCAAAAGGTGCGCGAAAGCATCCATGCCAGCATCCTCGCAGCGCTCGAGGACGACGAGGCATCGAACGACGGGCCGGACGCGCTCTGCTATCACGCGACGAGGGCGAAGGATTGGCACAAGGCGTTTCACCATGGCAGAAGCGCCGCTCGAAAATGTCTGGTGCGCTCAGCCTATGCCGACGCGGTCGACTATTTCGAGATCGCAATGGGGTCTCTCGACAAGACCCCGGTGACGCAAGCGCGAGAAGCGGACGCCATCGATCTCCGGATGGAGGCGCGCTTGGCCTTTGCCGGATCGGGGCGCGTCGCCGAAGCCCTGGATCTGGGACGCGAAGCCGAACGGCGCGCCGATGCAATCGACGACATCGGGCGCAAGATCGCGGCCATGACCGTGAGAGCGGGCGCGCAGAACTTCTACGGAACGCCGGTCGAAGCTGTCGCGATCGGAGAAGAGGTCGTGCGTCTGGCGGAAAGCTCAGGCAATCCCGGCTGGCGTAATCTCGCGCAATATGGTCTTGGGCAGGCCTATTTTCTCTGCGGCCGCTATCAAAGCGCCGAGAAGATGCTGGCCGCGGCACGTGCCGGTCTCGTGGGCTCGGCATCGAGTGCCCCGATTGGCACGACTCCACGATCCTTGCTCCTCCTCTGCTGCATGATGAACGGCATCACCCACACCGTCATGGGTGAGCTCGACGCCGCTGAGCAGCTCCAGCAACAGGCCGCCGCGATCGCCGAGGAGACCGGCCGTCCCTACGACCGCGTCGCCGCCGCCTATAGCGGCGGCTGGCTGATGCTCGGCCGGGGCGACCCGGCGGCGGCCGCCGCCATCCTCGAAGACGGGTTTGTCCTGGCGCAGAAGCACGGCATCCGCCTGTTCGTGCCGGTGCTCGCCTGCCACCTCGGCATGGCCTATCTGGAGCAGGGCCTGTTCGACCGGGCGCGCGGCATGCTGACCGAGGCGCGCGAGGAGGCCAAGGCGGTCGGCTACACCTCGGCGGTGCTGCGTAGCTCGATCTACCTTGCGCTCGCGACCTGCCGCCTCGGCGATGTCAGGGCTGCGCAGAACATGCTGCGCGAGGCGCGCAACACCGCCCGCCAGCAGGGGTTTTCGGGCCTCGAGGCCGAGGCCTTGTTCGGCGAAGCCGTTGTGACGCCCGCCTCCAGTACGGAGAGCAGGGCGGCCATCCTTACTGCGCTGCGCGCGGCCATCGCGATCGCCTCCGAAAGCGGCGCGCTGCCACTCCAGCGCAAGGCCGAGGCGATGCTGACCGAGGTGCTCGCCCAGGGCAGCGAGCTCATCTGACGCCGCGTCCCGCCGGGTCTGCACCTTGTCGCTGCGGACCGAACCGTCGGCCCAGAATGCCGAATGAATCTCGTAGGTAGCACAAGGGGTTAGCTACTGTGCATGGGGTTGTTTTCGACATAATTGGTCGGGCGCCGCCTCCGGATGGCTGCGAGAGGCAGCCCCGCTCACCGCAGTGACGAAGCCCTTGCGCGGACGCCAAGGTGGGCTACCGTCGGTGACTAGCCGCAGGGCCAGGTGACTTTTGATCTTGATTTTTTAGCATCGCATTTTGCCGGCGCCGCGATGGCGCGACGCCTACCGGATGAGGCGGGGCCATGATCACACGGGACCAGTCAGCTTTGTTGGCGCCGGTCGAGCGCGACCTCAGGCTCGATCTCTTCCGCGGCATCGGCCTGTGGATGATCTTCCTCGACCACATCCCGCACGACGTCGTGGCCTGGCTGACGCTGCGCAATTACGGCTTCAGCGATGCCGCCGAATTCTTCGTCTTCATCTCCGGCTATCTGGTCGGCTGGATCTACGGACCGATCGTCGCCGGCGGCTGGTTTCTCGCCGCAGCGAAGCGGCTGTGGCGGCGTGCGGCCGAGCTGTATGTCGCGCACATCATGCTGTTCCTGCTGTTCACCGCGCAGATCGCCCGCACCGCGCGTCGCTTCGACAATCCGATGTACCAGCACGAGTTCAACGTATTCAACTTCCTGGCGCATCCGGACGAGCTGATCGGGCAGGCGATCGTGCTGAAATACAAGCCGGTCAATCTCGACGTGTTGCCGCTCTACATCACGCTGGTGCTCGCCTCGCCCTTCATCGTCTGGTGCCTGGTGCGCCGGCCGAACCTGACGCTCGCCGGCTCGGTCGTGCTCTACGTGCTGGCGCGCTGGTTCAACTGGAACGTCGCCTCCTATCCGCCCGGCACGACGTGGTACTTCAATCCGTTCTGCTGGCAGCTGATGTTCGTGTTCGCGGCCTGGTGCGGCGTCGGCCAGATCGACAAGGTCGCCAGATGGGTGTGGTCGAAAGCGGCGATGGGTCTGGCCGCGGCCTGGCTGGTGTTCGCGCTGCTGATCGTGATGACCTGGCACGTCCCCGCGCTCGAGGCGCTGATCCCGAAATGGATGATCAAGGCGATCTACCCCATCGACAAGACCGACCTCGACATGCTGCGCTTCACGCATTTCCTGGCATTGGCAATCTGGGTCACCCACTTCCTCTCGCGCAAATGGCGGGCGCTGCATGGGGTCTGGCTGCGCCCCGTGATCCTCTGCGGCCAGCATTCGCTGCCGATCTTCTGTCTCGGTGTGTTCCTGTCGTTCTCGGCGCACTGGATCCTGACGCAATACACCAAGGGCGTCTGGGAGCAGTTCGCCGTCTCCATCATCGGCATCGTCATCATGGTCGGCGCGGCCTGGCTGCTCGACCGCGCCGAGCGCGTGCCGAACCTGTTCGTGAAGGTGACGGAGGTCGAGGAGCCGGAGATGGTCGAGAGCGCGCAGGCCGCGACCGCCGGCGCGGCTCCCGCGAGCCGCTGAAGCATCGTCCGCATGTCCTGGAGAGCCCAATGTCCAAACGTTTGTTGACGATCGCCGGCGCTCTCCTGTTTCTCGTCTGCGGTGCATCGGCGCAGGCGCCGTCGCCGGAGGCGATGAGCGCGGCACGCAAGCTCGTCGTCACCTTGAAGATCGCCGATCAGTATCGTGCATTGCTGCCGCAGCTCCTGCTCAAGCTCCGGCCCGTGGTTGCGCAGGACAGGCCGGAGATCGAGCGCGACTACGATGCGGTGACGGCACCCGGCTCCGAGATCTATGCTCCGTTCGTAGCGTCCATGGTCGAGCAGATCGCGGCGTTCTATGCCCAAAGCTTCACGGTGGACGAGCTGCGCCAGATCGAGGCGTTCTATGCCCAGCCGGCGGGCCGAAAGTTCCTGGAGAAGTCGGATGCGCTGGCGCAGGCGAGTGCGCAGATCGGCCAGGACGTCAGCCAGAAGGCCGCCGACGAGTTGAAGCAGCGCCTGATCGAGGCGCTGCGCCAGAAGGGACACAAGCTGTAGGCTGTGCGTTGTCTGGCTCGCGCGCGGCGAGCCTCACTTCACCAGCGGGCAGCCGCCATCCTTCAGGGGCCGAAACGCCTGGTCCGCGGGCACCTCGGCGAGCAGCTTGTAGTAATCCCACGGACCCTTGGATTCCTCGGGCTTCTTCACCTGAAACAGGTACATGCTATGCACCATGCGGCCGTCCTCGCGCAGCACGCCATTGTCCGTGAAAGCATCCTTCACCGGCAGCTCGCGCATCTTCGCCATCACCGTCTTGGTGTCCCTGGTGCCGGCAGCCTGCACGGCCTTGAGGTAATGCAGCGTCGCGCTGTAGGTCGCGGCCTGGTTCATCGTCGGCATGCGCTTGACGCGCTCGAGGAAGCGCTTGCCGAAGGCGCGGGTCTTGTCGTTGAGATCCCAGTAATAGGCCTCGGTGATGATCAGGCCTTGCGCGAGCTTCAAGCCGAGGCTGTGCACGTCGGAGATGAACATCACGATCGCGGCAAGGTTCTGGCCGCCGGCGACGATGCCGAATTCGCCGGCCTGCTTGATCGCATTGATGGTGTCGCCGCCGCCGTTGGCGAGGCCTATGATCTTGGCCTTGGAAGCCTGGGCCTGGAGCAGGAACGAGGAGAAATCGGCTGTATTGAGCGGATGCTTGACGCTGCCCAGCACCTTGCCGCCCGCGGCCTTCACGACATCGCCGGTATCGCGCTCGACCGAATGGCCGAACACGTAGTCGGCGGTGAGGAAGAACCAGGTGTCGCCGCCGTTCTTGACGATGGCGCTGCCGACGGTGTGCGCGTTGGCATAGGTGTCGTAGGTCCAGTGCGCGGTGTAGGGCGAGCAGGATTTTCCGGTGATGTCGGAGCTGGCCGCATCCGTCACGATCATGATCTTCTCGTACTGCTTCGACAGCTCCATCACCGCGAGCGCGGTCGCCGAGGTCGGCAGGTCGATGATCATGTCGACGCCTTCGGTCTCCCACCATTTGCGTGCGATGGTGGAGGCGACGTCGGGCTTGTTGAGCACGTCGGCACTGACCATGTCGATCGGCTTGCCGAACATCTGACCGCCGAAATCCTCGATCGCCATTTTGGTCGCCTCGACATTCCCCATGCCGCCGATGTCGGAATAGACGGAGGAGAAGTCGGAGAGCACGCCGATCTTGAGCGGCGCCTGCTGGGCCGAGGCAGGGGTGATCAGGGCAGCCGACAGCAAGCCGGCCGCAGACACGAGTGCTGCGATGGGTCTCATGGATACGTTTCCTCTTGAGCGGGACTATTCTGTCCCTTTGTCCGACAAAGCTAGAGCGGGGTTCCGGCGGAGTCAATTTCCTCTGTAGATGTTATAAATGACGTAGTTTGACGCACCCGCCCGTCGGCGCCTATACTTTGTCCGACAATCACCATTGGAGGCCGATTTGCCCATCGCGCCGCTGTTCCGACCGATAGATATCGCGCCGGCCTATCAGAAGGTCGCCGACGCCATCGAGCGCGAGATCGTCAATGGCCGCATCAAGCCCGGCGATCCCATCGGCACCGAGCACGATCTGGTCCGCCAGTTCGGCGTCAATCGCTCGACCATTCGCGAGGGCATCCGTGTGCTGGAGGAGGGCGGGCTGATCAGCCGCGATTCCTCGCGCCGCTTGCACGCCTGCCTGCCGCGCTACAGCAAGCTCGCAAGCCGTCTCAGCCGCGCCCTGGTCCTGCACGAGGTCACCTTCCGCGAGCTCTACGAGGCCTCGATGACGCTCGAGGTCGCCAGCATCGAGGGCGCGGTGGAACGGGCGAGCGAGGAGAACCTCGCCGAGCTCGCCGGCAATCTCGCGCGCAGCGAAGCCGCCGTTGGCAGTCCCGCGATGCTCGCCGAATGCGATGCCGAATTCCACGTGCTGGTCGCAAAAGCCTCGCAGAACCGCGTGCTCCAGCTCGCGCGCGAGCCCGCGGCGCAGCTGTTCTATCCGACCACCGAGATGATCGTGACCGGTGTCGCCGAAGGCGGCCCGCGTCTCGTCGCGGCGCACCGCCATCTCATCGACGCGATCCGCCGCCGCGATCGCGAGGCCGGCGTGCTCTGGACGCGCCGGCATTTGCAGGACTGGCGCCGCGGCTTCGAGAAGATTGCTTCGCTCGATCGCTCGGTCGAGCACATGTACATGGAGCACGCGCAGGCGGCCCGGCGAAGATAACGCAAGATATCAAGCAAGAAATCCAACAAACAAAGACACCACACGGAGGGACACATGACCGGCGACACCGCAGCCACCATTGCGAAGGCACGCGAGCATTCCATCGGCGATCTCCTGCGCCGCTCGGCAGGCCGCGATCCGAACAAGCTCGCGGTGAGCTGCGGGGATGTGAGCTGGACCTTTGCCGAGATGGACGCGATCTGCAACCGGCTCGGCCGTGGTCTGCTCGGGCTCGGCGTGAAGAAGGGCGACCGCCTCGCGGTGCTGTCGCGCAATTCGCACGCCTTCGCCGCGCTGCGCTTCGCAGTGGCGCGGATTGGCGCGGTTCTGGTGCCGATCAACTTCATGCTCAATCCGGACGAGATTAATTTCATCCTGAAGAGCTCCGGGGCAAAATTGCTCGCGACCGGTCCCGATTTCGTCGAGCCGGCGAAGGCCGCCAGCGCGAAAGACTGTGCGGTCGAAAAAATGATCTGGCTGCCGGGCGAGGATCCCGCGTCGGCGCCGGCGGGCCTCACCACCTTCGACGACCTGCTTCATTCCGACGGCTCGTTCCTGGAAGCCTCGGTCGATAGCCGCGATCTCGCGCAGATCGTCTACACCTCAGGCACCGAATCGCTGCCCAAGGGTGCGATGCTGACCCATGAAGCGGTGATGTGGCAGTATGTCAGCTGTATCATCGACGGCGGCATGAGCGTGGACGACAAGTTCCTGCACGCGCTACCGCTGTATCACTGCGCCCAGTTGGACGTGTTCCTCGGGCCACAAGTCTATCTCGGCGCCTCCGGCGTCATCACGGGCAAGCCGACAGCCGACAACATCCTGGCCCTGATCCAGGCCCACAAGATCACCTCCTTCTTCGCGCCGCCGACGATCTGGATCGCGATGCTGCGCTCGCCGAATTTCGACAAGTCCGACCTGTCGTCCCTGCAGAAGGGCTATTACGGCGCCTCGATCATGCCTGTGGAAGTTTTGCTCGAGCTTCAGCGCCGCCTGCCCGCCGTAAAATTCTGGAACTTCTACGGTCAGACCGAAATCGCGCCGCTCGCGACCGTGCTGCGGCCGGAGGACCAGCTGCGCAAGGCAGGCTCGGCGGGAAAGCCGGTGCTCAATGTCGAGACGCGCGTCGTCAACACGTCAATGGAAGACGTTGAGGTCGGCGAGGTCGGCGAGATCGTGCACCGTTCGCCGCATCTATTGTCCGGCTATTACAACGATCCCGTGAAGACTGCGGCAGCATTCACCGGCGGCTGGTTTCACTCCGGCGATCTCGCCACCGTCGACGAAGAGGGCCACATCACCGTGGTCGACCGCGTCAAGGACATGATCAAGACCGGCGGCGAGAATGTCGCCAGCCGCGAGGTCGAGGAGATGGTGTATCGTATCCCGGCGGTTTCCGAGGTTGCCGTCGTCGGTCTGCCCGATCCGCGCTGGATCGAGGCGGTCACCGCCATCGTCGTGGTCAAGAGCGGTGAAAAGCTGGACGAGGACGCCGTCATCAAGCACTGCGCCGGTCAGATGGCGCATTTCAAGGTGCCCAAGCGCGTCATCTTCGTGGATGCCTTGCCGAAGAATCCCAGCGGCAAGCTGCTCAAGCGCGAGCTGCGCCAGCGCTTCGTCGGCGGCGAGACGCTCGACAAGGCGATCCAGAAGAATTTTGGCGCGTAAGGCCGGGCGGCTTTTGGCTGCGTCATGATCGAGTTCGCTAGCCGGCGTCGCCGGCCAGCTTCCTGACGTCGTCGGGCGTCTGTCCGAAGCGGCGGCGGAATGCGCGATGGAAGTAGGATACGTCGTGAAAGCCCGCGAGATGCGCGATTTCGATGATCTTGCGCACGTGCATGGCGGGATTTCGCAGCAGACGTTCGGCACGCAGCAGGCGCTGTTCCAGCACGAAGCCGCTATAGGTGATGCCGGCCTGCTCGAACAGCAGCTGGATCGTGCGCGGGCTGACCCGGTGCGCGGCTGAAAGGACGGTGAGCGACAGCGCGGGGCTGTCAAGCTGCGCCAGGATGTCGGACTTGAGGGTTTCGAGACGCGCTGCCGCCAGGCCGCGCATTCGGGCCTCTTCGGCGACATCGCCGCGCGCTCCGATCATCAGCACCGAAAGGTCGAACAGGTGCTGCGAGACCGCGTCCAGCTCCGCGGGGTCGAGCTTGTCGGCATGCTCATGCGCGAGATCATAATAGCGCAGGAACATCGATGTGATCGGATTGGCGCCGGGGATCGAGCGTGCAATCAAATCCTCAGCATTCGGGCACGCGCGCAGCAGCGCCTTGCGCGGCAACAGCGCCGTCTGGAAATTGCCAAACCCTGTCTGAGTGATGTGGGCGCCCTTGATCGAGGGATCGCCGATCGTAACGTCGCCCGCGGCGATCTCCAGCGGTCGTTTTCCCATGGCCCCGCTGAGCGCCGAATTGGGCGACATCGTAATGATCAATTCGTCGTTCGTGCCCAATGACACGAAAGACATTGGCGTGCCGAACGAGGCCGAGAGCCTGATGCGGGGAAGAATCGCCGGCGCAATGGTTCGGTGAACACGCCCGTCTCCGACCTGCACGAAATCGACGTTGGCCACCTGACGGCAAAACTGCTCGCGCCATCTTTCATAGGCCGGGCCATTCGGGTCGCCATCGAATGAGAGTTGTGGCTGGATCATCGATCGGAAGGGCAGGTGTTGACGGTTTACGGCAGGTTGTATCGTCAGGCCGCTGCGCCGCAACGGCAAAAGCGGCCGATTGCGTGATAAGCCACTCGCAACGGCGCGCAGAGACCGCGACTAGGTGCCGCAGTCCCCGTGTGCGTGGACTGCAAAAGCACGTCGCGCCGTGGCGTTCGGGTGGCGGTGAGCCTCAGTATTTCTTCACTGCCGCCCCGAAGGCCAGCCACAGCGCCATTGAGGCGAGCCCGAAGCCGCCGAGCAGCAGGAAGGTCGGCCCGTAGCCGATCCATTGCGCGATCCAGCCGCCGAGCGCGGGACTGAGGCTGGCGCCGATGCCCTGCACCGTAATCACGGCGCCCTGGCCGAGATTGATGCGGCCGCTGCCGTTCAGCGCGCGCGCGACCATGCCGGGAACGGCGACCGTCTGCAGGCCGGTGCCGATACCGTCGAGCACCTGCATCGGTATGACGCCCCACCATCCCGTCACGAAGAAGGCCAGCACGCCGCGGACGGGCAAGAACATGAAGGACACCAGGATCACCGGCCAATAGTTGCGCTTGCTCGCGGCCTTCATCGCGATCAGCGAGGTCACGATCATGACGCCTTGCGCGATCACCACGGTGGTCGCGACGAAGCTCGGGCCGTTGGCCTGTCCCTCGGCCACGGCCGCAAGCCCGTAGAGCGGTACAATGGCGGCATTGCCGAGGTGGAAGACCGCGAGCGCGAGTGCCAGCACGAGCAGAGCCTTGTGCTTGAGCAGCATCGTCATCGCATCCGGCGGAGCCTTGGAGTCGTCTTCCTTGCTGCCGCGTGCGGCACGGTCGTCGATCGCTTTGGCGGGGATCATCATCACGCAGGCGATCGCGATGGCGCCGAACACGGCCGCCAGCACGAACACGGCGACATAGCCGAACCTGTAGCCGAGATAGCCGGACAATGCCGCGCCGACCATGTTGCCGGCGTGGTTGAAGGCCTGATTGCGGCCGTTCAGCGCGTTGAACCCCTTCTGCTTGGCGATGCCGAGCGTGATGCCTGTAACCGCCGGCACGATGGCGGCACTCGCCAGCGATTGCGCCACTTGCGAGAACGTCACCGCCCAGAAGTTTTGTGAGATCAGGATGATGGCGGAGGCGAGAACGACGCAGATGCCGGGAATGACGACCCACAGGCGTTTGTTGCGGCTGGAATCGATGAAGCCGCCGATCGGGGTCGTGACCAGCATGCCCGCGACATTGCCGATCGTCATGGCGGTGCCGATCAGCCCGGTCGCCCAGCCGCGCTCCTGGAGGAAGACCCCGATGAACGGCCCAATGCCCGACTGCATGTCGGCCATGAAGAAGTTGAGCGCGAACAGAGGCCAGATACGGGACGAGGAGGGAGGCCGCGATGTCATCGATACCTAAACATGCTCTTCGTGTGTCGCGATCCTCTTGACCATCCTTTCGGCGTGGACCTGAACGTAACGGGCGCTCGCCGCGTTGGTTCCAGTCGTCTCCTTGCGCTCATCGATCTTGCCGAAAGCTCGGTCGCAATGTCATCCTGCGACCTTCCCACGGAGCTCTGGTCATGCCTCTCTGGACCTGCGAAACCTGCGGCGCGCAATTCCCGAACGGCGGAAATCCGCCCGCCTCCTGCGTGATCTGCGAGGATGAACGGCAGTTCGTGAACTGGAAGGGGCAGACCTTTCTTACGCGCGAGGAACTCGCGCGGGGGCACCGACTGGTGGGACGCGACGATCTTGGTCTCACCGGGATCGGCCTGGAGCCGAGCTTCGCGATCGGACAGCGCGCGCTGCTGGTGCCTCAGGGCGACGGCTGCGTGATGTGGGATTGCATTCCGCTCGCGACCGATGAAGCCATCCAGTACGTGGCGGCGCTCGGCGGGCTGAAGGCGATCGCGATCTCGCATCCGCATTACTACGGCGCGGTCGCAGACTGGAGCGATACCTTTGGCGGCGTGCCGGTCTATCTGCATGCCGACGATCGCGCTTTCGTCACGCGGCCGCATCCCTCGATCGTGCACTGGACCGGCGAGAGCCACCGCATCTCAGACGATGTGCTGCTGCTACGCACCGGCGGTCATTTCGCCGGCGCCACCATGTTGCACTCGGCGCACAGTGCGGACGGCAGGGGCGCGCTTCTCACCGGCGACATCGCCCAGGTAACGATGGACCGCCGCTTCGTCAGCTTCATGTACTCCTATCCCAACTACATGCCGCTCAATGCAGCCGCGGTGCGCCGGATTGCGGCCGCCGTCGAGCCGCTCGCCTTCGATCGCATCTATGGCGCCTGGTGGGGCCGCAACATCGCTAGCGGCGCCAAGGCCGCCTTCGCGGCGTCGGTGGAGCGCTACATCGCCGCCATCGCCTGAGCCGGCGAGCGGATCTAATTTATCTTGCCGGTCTCGAATAACTGTACTACAAGTACAGTTATAAATCTGCTGCAATGACGCAGCTGCAGGCCCGGCATGATCGATGCATCGTGGAAGCCGCGGCGATCTGCAGCCGCGCAAGCGGAGTTCGGTTCATGACGGCGCACTACGAGATCTTCGAGGCTGGCGACGTTGTCCTCCAGTCCGGGACCGTTTTCCCTTCGCTGAAGCTTGCCTACAAGACCTACGGCACGCTGAGCGGTGCAAAGGACAACGTCATCCTCTATCCGACCTCGTTCAGCGCGCAGCATTTTGACACCGAGTGGCTGATCGACCCGGATGGCCTGCTCGACCCCACGCGCTACTTCATCGTCATCCCGAACCTGTTCGGCAACGGCCTGTCGTCCTCGCCGTCGAATACCGCAGCGCCGTTTCCCGAGGTGACCTATCACGATGCGATTGCGGTCCAGCATCGGCTCCTCACCGAGCGTTTCGGCATTTCAAAGCTGGCCCTCGTCTATGGCTGGTCGATGGGCGGCATGCAGGCCTATCACTGGGCGGCGTTGCACCCTGATATGGTCGAGCGTGCAGCCGTGGTCTGCGGCAGCGCCCGTTGCGCGCCCTATAACCATGTCTTCCTGGAGAGCGTGAAGGCCGCGCTGACCGCCGATCCCGCCTTCCGCCACGGCCGCTTCGCCGAGAAACCCGTCGCCGGCTACCGCGCCATGGGGCGCGTCTATGCCGGCTGGGCGATGTCGCACGGCTTCTATCGCGACGAGCTCTGGCGCGAGGCCGGTTTCACCTCGCTGGAAGATTATCTCGTCCGCGTCTGGGACGCGACGTTTGCCCGGCGCGACGCCAATGATCTGCTGGCGCAGATCGGCATCTGGCAGAATGGCGACATCAGTCGCTGCGCGAGCTTCGCTGGCGATTTCGATCGCGCGCTGGCGGCGATCAAGGCGCACATGCTGCTGATGCCGGGCGCGACCGACCGTTATTTCGATGTCCGCGACAACGAGGACGAGCTCGGCCGGCAGGTCAACGCGAAATCCGCCGTGCTGCATCCGATCCCGTCGCTGCATGGCCATCGCGCCGGCAATCCCGTCGGCAATCCGCGCGACCAGGCCTTCATCAAGGCCGAAATCGCGGACCTACTCGGCAAGCAGGCAGGCAACCGATCATGACCGACACCGCCGTTTCAGAGTCCGGCCACCGCCTGAAGCCGCTGACGCCGGCCCTGCTGCGCGAATTGTCGGTCCGCTCCGATCTCAGAGGCGCGGCGCAGAGCCTTGGCCATTATGGCGTGATCGCGCTGGTGGGCGCGCTGATCTGGAAGATTTCGTCGACGTGGGGCGTGCTCTGGGCGCTGCCGCTGATGGCGGTGCAGGGCTATGTCGTCGCCTTCCTGTTCATGGCGGTGCACGAGACCGCGCACAAGACCGCGTTCAGGAGCCGCAGCCTCAACCTCGTCGTCGGGTATCTCTCGGCCTTCCTCATCGGATTGCCTTACGAATATTACTGCCTGTTTCATTGGGACCATCACCGCTTCACCCAGGATTCGGACAAGGATCCCGAGCTGATCGTCGGCGTAAAACCGACATCCGACACGCAGCTCGCGATCGCCTATAGCGGCCTGCTCCAGGTCGCCGGCCGTCTCCGGCTGACGCTCGGCCATGCGGTCACGGGAAAGGTCACCGTGCCCTGGATCCCCGAAAACAAGCGCGCCGTCATCGTGAGAGAGGCACGTGCCTATGTCGCGGTCTATCTCCTGCTGCTCGCGCTCTCGCTGTGGTTCTCATCAGGGCTGCTGCTCTGGGTCTGGATCGTCCCGCTTGTTATCGGGCAGTTGTTCCTGCGGCCCTATCTCTATGCCGAGCATACCGGCTGCGAGCGGACCCGCAGCGCTTTTCAGAACACCCGCACCACCTATACCGCCGCGGTGGTCAAATGGTTCGCGTGGAACATGCCCTACCACGTCGAGCACCACGCCTATCCCTCCATCCCGTTTCACGCGCTGCCGAAGCTGAACGAGATCGTCGACGGCGACATCGTTTATCGCGGCCGCGGCTACATCCAGACGACGCGCGAAACCTGGGCCTGGTTTCGCCGGAATCTGAAGAGCCGGTAACCAAACGCAAAACTCCGGCCGCAGCGCGACCGGAGCTTTGTTTGGAAGGCGAGATATCAGTAGATCCCGTACGCGCAGACATTCACGACGCGGACGCGCATGCCATGGCGGGTCTGAACGAGGCGCTCCTGGTAGCAGTTGCTGACGCCGGTGTTGACGTAGACGCCGCCGAAGCCCCAGCCCGGACCCCAGCCATGACCCCAATGGTGATGGTGGAAACCGCCAGCCGAGGCGGCTGTGGGCGCGAGAGCGGCAACGCCGAGCGAACCGGCGGCGATCAGACCGAGAGCAAGCTTACGAAACATCTTCATTCTCCAGTGTGGCGCTAAGGCCGTTGTTGTGTCCCTGCATCTCGGTCGGGCCGAGACGCGAATGCGTTCACCCGGGAGGAGGAGAATCGTGTTTCAGGAATGTTTCGTGGGCTGCGGCGAAATATGCCGGCCTCATGTTTTGCGCGCCGCGCGATAGCGCGCGGCCATCGCCTGCGTTAGCTCCGCCATCTTGTCGCGGAGGTCGGCGGGCTCCAGCACCTCGGCCTCGGGGCCGAGCCGCAACAATTCGGCCGCGGCGTGCCAGGACGTCTTGCCAACAGGCACGCGCGCAATGCGCCAGCCGTCCGCATCAACGGTCTCCTCGAGCTGCGTGCGCGCCTTGATGTACGGCTGGCTCAGCGCGTCGAGCAGCTTGACGCCGAACGGCGACAACCGGACGATCGCGACATTGGGATGCATCTCGGCCTCGAGACGCAGCGTCGCGGCCTGCCAGTAGGCGGCGAGATCGAAATCGGCGGGACGATCGAAGCCGTCGTCGAGCGCCGTGCAGTCGAGCACGCGCGCGACGCGATAGGTGCGCACGCTGGCGTCGACCTGGCCGGCGAAATACCAGCTCCCGCCCTTCAGCACGAGGCCGAGCGGCGCGAGGCGACGCTGCTTCTCAGCGCGCCAGCTCTGGTAGCGGATCTTGATCAGTGTCCCGCGCAGCACCGCGCCGGCAATCGTGCGCAGATGCTTCGGCTCTTCGGCCTCGCCGAACCAGCCCGGCGCGTCCAGATGAAAGCGCTCCTGCATCCGGCTGGCATCCTGGCGCAGATGGACGGGCAGCGCCGCCATCAGCTTGTTTTGCGCGGCGATCATTGCCGCATCCAGCCCGAGCGCCGCCGCCGGGCCCGGCAAGCCCGCCAGGAACAGCGTCTCGGCCTCGCTCTGCGACAGGCCGTTCAGCCGCACGCGATAGCCGTCGAGCAGCCGATAGCCGCCCTCCGCGCCACGGTCGGCGTAAACGGGAACGCCTGATGCCGCGAGCGCGTCAATGTCGCGATAGATCGTGCGGACCGAGACCTCGCAGGCTTCCGCAAGTTCGGGCGCGGTGACTTGCCCCCTGGCCTGGAGGGTGGTGAGGATCGACAACATTCGGCTCGCGCGCATGGATTGCTTAAACCATACCTGACACAGGATGTCAGGTATGGCCCGCTACAAGCTGCCCATCGCCCGCTGGCCCGATGGAGACCTGCCATGACCGATTCGAACCGCATCACGCTGTATTACTCGCCGCAAAGCCGCGCCACCGGCACGCGGGTACTGCTGGAGGAGCTGGGTGCGCCCTACGATCTGCACGTCCTCAACATGAAGGCCGGCGAGCAGCGTCAGCCCGCTTATCTCGCCATCAATCCGCTCGGCAAGGTCCCGGCGATTCGCCACGGCGATGCCCTGGTGACCGAGCAGGTCGCGATCACCATCCATCTCGCCGATCTCTTCCCGCAGGCAGGTCTGACGCCCGCGCTGAACGATCCGCTGCGCGGTCCTTATCTGCGCTGGATCGCCTATTACGGCTCATCCTTCGAGCCGGCGCTGATCGACAAGTTCATGCAGCGCGAGCCGGCGCCGATCACGCAGTCGCCCTATGCCGACTACGACACTATGCTCGGCGCGCTCGAAGCGCAGCTATCGAAGGGGCCGTATCTGCTCGGCGAGCGGATGACGGCTGCCGATGTGTTGTGGGGCGTGGCGTTCAGCTGGACCATGATGTTCGGCATCGTACCGAAGAAGGACGTTTTCGTCCGCTATGCCGAACGCATGACCGCACGGCCTGCATTCCAGCGCATCAATGCGGCGGACGACGAGATGGCGGCGCAGCATGCGAAGGCGGTTGGGGGCTGAGCAGGCGCCTCAATCTCCACTGTCGTCCCGGGGGGCGCGTAGCGCGAACCCGGGACCCATAACCACAGGGAGATATTTTGCGAAGACCCGGAGCGATCAGCTTTGCTCCATAACCACTCCCTGTGGTTATGGTCCCGGATCTGCGCTTCGCTTGTCCGGGACGACAGTTGCGTTTGCCGCGCGCTCGTACTCCCTGACCAATCCCCTCAAAACCTCGGCGGTCGCTTCTCCGCAAACGCCTTGATGCCTTCCTTGATCTCGTCGCCGCGCATGCTGTCGCGGTGGCGCTGGTCGGCGGCGCGGTCATCGAGCTCGCCGCGGGCGAATTCGTTGATCGCGCGCTTCATGCCGCGCATCGCCTGCGGGGCATTGCCGGCGAGGATGTTGGCGAGCTTGTCGACCTCCTCGTCGAGGAATTCCACCGGCACCATCGCGGTGAGATAGCCGATGCGCAGCATCTCCGGCGCGCTGATCTTCACCGCCGTCAGGAACAGCTTCTTCGCATTGTCGACGCCGAGCCGGGTGACGTAGCGTTTGATGCCGCTTCTGTAATAATGCAGCCCGAGCCGCGCCGCCGGCATGAACATCTCGGCGGTGTCGACGCCGATGCGGAAATCGCAGGCGAGCGCGAGGTCGGTCGAGCCGCCATAGACGCCGCCGTTGAGCCGGCAGATCGTCGGCACGCCCAGATCCTCCAGCCGGTTGACGACCACCTCAAATGCAGAGCCCGCGCTCTGCTGCTCGTTGGCGCTGACGGCGCGCTCGGCGACCGAATTGAGGTCATAGCCGGCGGAGAAGGCGCGTCCGGTGCCGGTCAGCACCAGCACCCGGATATCAGGAGCCGCCTCGACCAGGTCGAACAGCCTGACGAGCTCGTCGAGGTCCTCGGCCTGCAGCCGGTTGAGATGCTTGGGCCGGTTGAGGCGGATGGTGGCGCGGGCGCCGTCGCGTTCGAGCACGGGGGCGGTGGCTGCGTCGGTGATGTCCGACATTCTTGTCTCCTTTTTTACTTGTTTTCGAGTGCGCGCCGTTTCGCCTCGGCGTCGATGGTCTCGGCGAGATCGGGATGTCGTGCCATCAGCACGCGGAAGTCGACGAGGTCGAGCACCAGAAGCCGCGACACTTTCGTGGTCGAGACGTTGGCGCCGCGCATGTTGTTGCCGAGCAGCGCCATCTCGCCGAAGAAGGCGCCTTCACCGAGCTGCACTTTCTTGCCGGGCAGCTCGACCTCGACCTCGCCGGCGGCGATGAAATACATGCAGTCGCCCTGTGCCCCCTTGCGGATGATGAGGGTGCGCGCTGGCAGCTCCATGGTCCGCAGCATGTGAGTGACGTCGGCAATCGCGGAGGGCCCGAGGGCCGCGAAGAATGGCACCTTACTGACGGATTCCCAGGTCTTGAGGAAATTGTCGCGCCGCGTCTCGGCGGCAAATCCGGTCGCCAAAATACCGGTCCAAAGGCCGAACACGCCGAGGCCGGAGATCATCACCGCGGCCGCCACGATGCGCCCGAGCGGCGTGACCGGCACGACGTCGCCGTAGCCGGTGGTCGTGAGTGTGACGACGGCCCACCACAGCGCGGCGGGGACGCTGCCAAAAGTCTGGGGCTGCACGTCCCGCTCCAGGAAATATTCGGCGACGGAGGCGAGGAAGACCACCATCAGGAAGATCACGAGCACGCTGAGCAGCGGGCCCGATTCCAGCACCAGCACGCGGCGAAGCTGCCGCAGGCCGGGGATGCCCGGCACCACCTTCAGCACCCAGAGCACGCTGAGCAGCCAGGCTGTCTTCGGCTCGGCGCCGAGGAGAAGCGCGACCGGCACCGCCAGCGCCCCGATCGCATCGACCAGCCCGGCGGAGGAGGACATGTACAGCGACAGCCGCCCCTGCTGCGTCATGTGGCGCAGCCGCACCAGCCATTCGAACACGAAATAGGCGAGGCAAGTCCAGAGCAGGGCGTTGATCCAGCCGTGCGCCTCCTGGGCGCCCTTGTCCGACAGCAGCACCATGCTGAGCACGCCGACGGTCACAGCCACATAGGCCGCCTTGGTCATGTTGCGGCCGGCCGTGGCGGCCGCAAACTGGGCCAGAGCGGAAATCAGCGGCTTGGACATGCGGAAAGGCGGCTCGATCTTGAGATCAGTCTTAGGACAAGTCTACGGGGTCCCGGCTGCGACGTCGGCGCCAAGGTGCCTGCCCGAACGAGGGCCGTCAACGCGGGCGACGGCAGCAGGCAGCATCATCGGCGCCGCTGCACCGAGCCCGCGGATCGGCACGGCCGTTGCCGGCGGGGTGGCTACCTGAAATGCGGCGGCTCGTCGTAGCCACGGCGGCTGCTGAAGAACAGAAGCACCATCAGCCCGACGCCGACAATGACGGAAAACCCCGCGCCCAGTGCCAGCGCCACATAGCCTTCCGTCGGGATCGGCTCACCTTCGACCGCCATTGCGGAATAGGCGAAGTAGCCGGCCGCCGCTTCCCAGAAGGAGGATGATGAGGAGTGCACGCATGCTGCGGTCTCCGGTTGCAACCGGAAACCAACGGTTGCAGATGGGCTGGGTTCCAGACGGGCGATCGTCACGATCTCCCTCCCGTGCCCCGGCTCTGCAGCGCAGCACGGAGTGATGCGCTGCAGAGCCGGGGGCCATCCAGCGGCGCAAGCTGCGGTTCCTGGGTCCCGGCTCGGCGCCGCAACGCCTTCGGCATTGCGGCTTGTCCGGGACAAGAGATTGATGGGCGGCCCAACCGGGCGGCCGTCAGGCGCTCTGGGCGGTCTTCACCACCACGACATTGCTGTCGTCGTGCTGGGCAGGGCCGCCGCCCTGCACCGTCTTCTCGGTTTCGCCGGCATGGCGTTTCAGATAGTCGCGACGCATGCCGATCTCGTCGCGGACGAACTCGTAGCCGAGCTTGAAGGTGTCGAGCCCGTCGGTGCTGATCGTGCCGTCTCTGAGCCCAATGACTGCCCCGCGTAAAATGCCCTCCAGCTCGTCCTGGAGACATTCGAGCTGATCCAGAGAGTGGGCGTGCTCGATCCGCTCACCGATGTCGAGGATGGCGGTGGAGAGCTCGCTGGCCTTCTCCGGTGCGATGCGGGTGATCTTGGCGTAGATCGCCGCGAAGATCGAGCCGATGACGCTGAGCGCGGCGGCGCCCAGATACATCAAGTCGCTGTACTTATCCATGAACGACTTGGTGTCGTCGTTGATGTAGTCGGCCGCCCCCTGGTGCGCCATCACGAAGGCGTCCTTTTCGGTCGAGGCCGGCTCAATTCTGCTGGCAAAGCCGTTGTCGAGCCCGAGCGCGGATTTGTTCTCGTAGATGGTGCGCGCCAGCTCGCCCGCCGTGGATGGCGACATCCTGGATTGCGTGACCAGCAGCCATTCGAGCCCGATCGTGTCGAGATCGTCATCGGGAATTTGCGGCGACGTCGACAGCGTGCCCGCCGTCAGCGTCTCGCTGGAAATGCCCGGGAGCTTGCGCGCCAGCGCCTTGGCCTCGTCGATCGCGTTGAGCGTGAAGCCGCCGCGCTTGGCGACCTGCTCATAGGCCTTGTCGCGCACCGCCCTGGAGGCATGAACGAGGGCGATCACCGCGCCAAAGCCGTTTGACGGCGCAAACAGCTTGTCGAGCGTCGTGCCCTGCGGCGCCATCTGGATCTTGGCGGCGTCCGGACCGTCGGGGATGTCGAGGATGCCGCGGACGAAGGCAAGGGAGGATTCGTTCTCGGCGAGAACGGCGACCTTCTTTTTCTTCAGCTCGGCGATCGACTTGATCTTCTTGTTGCCGGGGCCGAGCAGAAGCACGAGGTCGTGCTCGAGGATCGCGAGCGTGCGCGCCCGCAGCGGCACCTTGGCGTCGGTACGCAGCACGGCGAGATCGGCCTGCTTGCGGTCGAACTGCACGAGCGCCTTGGCGTTGTCGGCGTTGTTGACGACCTTGATCCGGAAGCGCGAGGCGTTGGACTTCAGCAGGGCGGCGAACTTTGCCGCGAACAGCGCCTCGTCGCTGTTGGGAGCGCCGACGGCAAAAGTCAGCGTCTCCGAATTGTGCAGCATGGCACGGCCGCCCCAGACGGTGGCGAGCGACAGCAGCAGGGTCAGCACGACGTAGAGGAAGACCTGTTGCTGATTGGTCTTGATCACCTTGGGACGCCGCGACGGCGGCTCGATCGGGGATGTCGTGGGGCCTTCAGTACTCATGGCAGCACTCTGGCCTTATTCTCCGGTGAGGGGCGGCTCGCGGACATGATCGCGGCGGGCGCCCTGCAATTCCTAAACGTCTGAAAAAAGAACGATATTCTGTGCCGGCAATGATAGCGCGCCGGGACCGGAATGCAAATTTCGAGCCGAGGGTAACCTTACTCGACGCGGACGCGGCGAAAAGGTCATCCTATCACCGGTTAGCCACACTTGGCGATTTTCCGGTTCCCCCCGGCTGCATTCCGCCGCGGGAGATGTCATAAATCGAAGGTCCCGGCGATTTGACCGGTCCAAGAAGAAGTTGCGCTGAACGCTCCAATTTTTCTTGTCACCTCAATGAGGGCGTCGGCTTTGTCGTTTCCACCCATGTCATCGGCGATTCCGGTCGAAGCGCTCATTGGCTGGATGTTGCTGCTCACCTTCAAGCACATCATCGCCGATTTCGTCCTTCAGACCGCCTGGATGGCGCACGGCAAAGACCAGAAGCACGGCTGGGCCCTGCCGCTTCTGGTGCATTGCCTGATTCACCTTGCGGTTGCGCTGCCGCTGATCCTGATCGTCGCGCCGAAATTCTGGTTCGTGGCCTTTATCGACTTCGTGATCCACATCACGATCGACCGCGCCAAGGGACTGGTCTCGGCGAATTTCGGCGTCGACCTTGCGCATCCCTGGTTCTGGACCCTGATCGGCGTCGACCAGGCCCTGCATCATCTCACCGGCTTCGGCCTCTCCATCTTCATGGCTGCGAACTGAGGGTAGTGGCCTCGGGGCGACGGTCGGGCCTGCATGGTTCGAGACGGCGCCACGCGCCTCCTCACCATGAGGGGATAGTGTCTTTCAGCAGCTCCAGACCTCATCCTGAGCAGCCGGCCGAAGGCGGGCGTCTCGAAGGATGGCCGCGGGGAAGCTCTTCGCCGCCTCGGATTCGCGGCGAGCGCGCAAGCACCCCGGGTGACTACCGGGCAGCGTGGTTAACCTTTCATTAGAGAATTGCGCTGCATCTTCCGCACACGAGGGAGAACTGCAATGTTTTCAAGCCGCGACACTTTTGAAAGCGATTTCTGCCCGGTTCGCGACGAGCTCCTTGGCGAGATGTATCGCGCCAGCGAGAGTGGCCTGCCGAGGCTGGTTGAGAGTGTTTCCCCTGACGCGCGCGCCAGGCTGGCGCTGTTCTGCTATCGCCGCAGCCATCTGCATTCGCTGGCGGTCGCGATCGCAGGGAGCTGCAACGAGCGCGATCTGATCGAGAACGGCGGCCGTGTCGGCTCGACGCTCTACGCGCTGTCGCGCGAAGGCACGGCGAAATCCACGCCGTCGCTGTCGGGCGGGCGCAAGCCGATCACGCTGTCGACCAAGCCGCTCTCGGTGCTCGCACCGCTGGACGATGAGATCGACGACGAAATCGGCGAAGCCGTTCCGGCCTAACTTGCTTCGATAGCCGGAAGCCCGAACTTCCGCCGCGCCATCGCGCATTCGGCGTCCCCCGGCATGCAGGTGCGGCACACCTCCGGTCGCACCGCATAGATGCCGCATGCGGTCGCTTTTCCAATATCCCCTTGCAAGGCCGAACAGCGATCGCCCTCGCAACGCATGCCGGATTGGCGGTCGTTGACCAGCGCCTCCGGAATCGCGGCAAGCTCTTCATCGCTCTCGATCGAGAAGCGCGGCCAGTTCGCCGAATAGCCGCAGCAGGCGCCGCAACTCTGGCAAACGCTCGACAGATCGACGGGGGAAATCTCTTCCATCGTCCTCACATGTCCTTGTCAGGTGTCTTTGGGCGGGCCCCAGACCAGGCTCTGCCGCCATCTCGCGCGAAGCACGTCGCGCCGCTCGGGGTATCTCTCGTCGAGATAGTTGGCGTCGACCACGCGGTCGGTGCGGAAGCTGCGGAAGTCGCCGCGTAGCTCGCACCAGGCTGCCAGCAGGCGCACGGCTTCGAGATAGCCGACCGAGATCGGCCAGATCATGCGCTCGCTGGCGCGGCCCTGCTCGTCGCGATAGCGCAGCATGATCTTCTTGCCTTCGTGGATCTGGGTGCGCGTACGTACCATGTCCAGGCGGTCCGGCTCCCTGTTCCAGCTCGGCCGAGCCCGACTCGCCGGCTCCAGCACGAAGGGACGCAGGCGCTCAGGCACGGTGTCGGCGATCTTGGCCATCAGATCTTCGGCCGCGCGCGCCAGTGCCGAATCGGCATGGCCGGCGACCCATTGTGCGCCGAGCACCGCCGCCTCGATCTCGTCGGGCGTGAGCATCAAGGGCGGGAGATCAAATCCCTTTTCCAGGATGTAGCCCATGCCGGCTTCACCGCGGATCGGCACGCGCTGGCCGATCAGCGTCGCGATGTCGCGATAGATCGTGCGCTTCGAGGTCTCGAGCTCGGCCGCGATGGCGTCCGCCGTCAGCGGCTTACGCGTGCGCCTCAGCACCTGGATGATTTGAAACAGCCGGTCGGCGCGTCTCATGCGGGTCCCTTGTCGGTGATCTTTTCAGAAGGCGGCGCGCGGCTGCTGACAGGATGTTGGCAGCAGGGGGGTTCTATACCGGGACAACACATCGACTGAAGAGGATTTGTCCATGATCATTCCGACCCATTTCGGCCCGGCTATTCCGATGTTGCGGGCACAGGCGTGGTCCGCCTCGGCGTTCGGCCGCCTCGTTTCGCTCGATCTCATGGCCGTCGACCTCCGGTTTGCCCTCGCAAGCGTGGTGGCACGCCCGCTGATCCAGGCCGCGGACGCGCTGGTCCGCCACGTGATGGGCCGTGCCTGGCGGGGGGCCCGTTTCGCAGAAGATATCACGGCTGCTGCCACCATGGTGGCAGCAGCCCGGCACTAGGTTCCGTCAACTTTTTCGGTGGTTCAGGAGAAGCTTTCATGATCACGCTCTACGGATTTGGCACCGGCTTCGGCCTGCCGGAAATCAGCCCCTTCGTCACCAAGACGGAAGTGCAGCTCAAGATGGCGGGACTGCCCTACCGCAAGGAGCGGGCAATGCCGCCCGCCTCGCCCAAGGGGCAGCTGCCCTTCATCGACGATGGCGGCGAGGCGGTGGCCGATTCCACCTTCATTCGCGCCCATATCGAGCGCCGATACGGCTTCGATTTCGATGCCGGGCTGTCGCTGACCGACCGCGCGCAGGCCTGGGCGTTCGAGCGAATGATCGAGCACCACATCTACTGGGGCCTGGTCGGCGCGCGCTGGGTCGATCCTGTCAATTTCGCCAAGGGGCCTGCGCATTTCTTCGACGGCGCACCGGAGCACAACCGCGAGAAACTGCGCGAGGATGCGCAATTCCGCGTCGCCGAGAACTATCTGCTCTCGGGCCTCGGCCGCCATGGGCCCGATGACGATGTCGAGCTCGCCGTGCGCTCGCTGTTCGCGCTCTCGGTGCAGCTTGGCGACAAATCGTATCTGATGGGGAACAAGCCCTGCGGCGTCGATGCCACCGCCTTCGGTATGCTCGCCGGCATCCTCTCGCCATTCTTCGAATCGGCCCTGCGCGAGCGCGCCGAGGGCTTTCCGAACCTCACCGCCTATGTCGATCGCATGATGGACAATTACTATCCGGAGTTCGCCTGGACCCCGCTGCGGCAGGCGGCTTAGCGCCTGATGATCGAGACCCCCGCCAGCGCTCCGACGAAGGTGCGTTCCCTCCCCCCTTGTGGGGGAGGGCTAGGGAGAGGGGTCGCTCAGGAAACGGTGTCGGTTGTTGATGACGTGCCGAGAGCTGGTGCTCGACGGAAGGAATCCCCGTGTTGCACCCCCCTCCCTGCCCCTCCCCACAAGGGGGGAGGGAACGGAGAGAGAGATGTTGTTGGCCCGAATCCGATTTGATTTCTCACACGCGGTTGCTCGATCTCAGCCGCAAAAGCAAAAGAGCCGGCCCATTGGGCCGGCTCTCGTCGTCTCGAAACTTTCACTATGCCTACTTCACCAGCGAGTACTTGCCGTTCTTCACCGTCAGCAGGATGCGCGAGCGCTCGTCGAGGCCGTAGCGGTCCTTTTCGGTGAAGTTGTAGACGCCCTGGCTTGCCGCCAGTTCCTTCTCCGTCAGCAAGGCCTGGCGGATCGCTTCGCGGAATTCCGGCGTACCGGGTTTTGCGGTCTTCAGCGCGGTCGGGATGATGCGCTTGAGGATCTCAAAGGCGTCGTAGGAATGGCCAGCGAACTGGCTGCGGCTGTTCGGGCCGTACTTTGCCTCATACGCGGCGTTGAGCGCGAGACCCGGCTTCTTGGTGGCGGCTTCGTCCGGCTGGTCCTCGGGGTCCATCACCGGACCCGACGCCATCAGCACGCCTTCGGCCGCTTTGCCGGCGATGCGGATGAAGTCCATGCTGGCTGCGCCATGGGTCTGGTAGATCAGGCCCTGATAGCCGCGTTCGCGCAGCTCGGTCTGCGGCAGCGCGGCCGCGGTGCCCGACGCGCCGACCAGGATCGCATCCGGGTTGGCGGCGACCAGCTTCAGCACCTGTCCGGTCACCGACGTATCGGGACGGGCGAAGCGTTCCTCGTCGACGATGGTCATGCCCATCGGCACGGCCTGGGCTTTGAGGTCGTTGAACCAGAGGTCGCCATAGGAGTCGGAATAGCCGATATAGCCGAGCGTCTTCACGCCCTTGCTCTTCATGTGCTCGTACAGCACCTTGCCCACGATCGGGATCGGCTGCGGCATCGCCACCGACCACTTCATGCGCTCGGGCGTGATCGGGAAGGGCGCCAGGCCGAAATGCGGAATGCCGGCTTCGTTGGCGACGTTGGAGACCGCGATCGTCGGCGGCGTCAGCGCCGAGCCCATGATGATGTCGGCCTTGGATTCGGTCACGAAGCGGCGCGCGTTGGTGGTTGCGGTGGTGGGATCGCCGCCGTCGTCGAGCACGATCACCTTCAGCGGCACGCCGCCGATCTCCTTTGGCACGAATTCCAGCGCGTTGCGCTCGGGAATGCCGAGCGCGGCGCCGGGGCCGGTCGTGGTGGTGGTGATGCCGATGGTGATTTCGCTGGTCTGAGCCAGCGCGGGCAGCGCCGGCAGGGCAAGCGTCGCCGCGGTGATGGCGGCGGTCAGGTAAAAGCGTTTCATCTATTCCTCCCTTTACGTGTTTCTTTGAAAGCAGAAATCGGGGGGTAATTCAGCCCCCTCTTTTGGCGATGCGGCGATTAGCTCCGGACTTAACTCCCCGTGAATTTGGCTACCATTTCCGCCGGGAACGGTGCCGATTTCAGCTTGTCGGGGTTAACGGGATCGCGACCGACGAGGACGCGGGTCTCAAAACCCTCGATCGCCAGCGCGTCACCCTTGTAGACGTTGTGCTTCACCTCGAAGCTCGATCGCTTGATGCTCTCGATCTTCGTTTCGATGGTGATCCAGTCGCCATAGGTCGAGGGGATGTAGAACTTGGATCGCGTGTCGACCATCGGGATGCCCACCAGGCCGTACTTGCGGACCAGATCCTGCTTGGAGAATCCGGCGACCTCGAACAGGGTCGAGGTCGAATCGTCGAACATCGCGAAATAGCGCGGGTAGTAGACGATGTTGGCGGGGTCGCAATCACCCCACTGGATCTGTACGTCGCGCCGGTTCACGAACATGTGTCGCGCGCCTTATTTCGGCGCCATGCGCAGCGAGCCGTCGAGGCGCACCACTTCGCCGTTCAGGTAGGAGTTCTCGACCATGTGCAGGGCGAGCGCGGCGAACTCGTCGGCATGGCCGAGCCGGCGCGGGAAGGGGATGGCGGCGGCGAGCGAGTCCTGGGCTTCCTGCGGCAGGTTCGCGAGCAGAGGGGTCAGGAACAGGCCGGGCGCGATGGTCAGCACGCGGACGCCGAACTGCGCGAGCTCACGCGCGATCGGCAGCGTCATGCCGACGATGCCGCCCTTGGAAGCCGAATAGGCTGATTGCCCGATCTGACCGTCATAAGCGGCAACGGAGGCCGTGTTGATGATGACACCGCGCTCGCCGGTCGCCTGCGGCTCCAGCTTGGACATCTCGGTCGCGGCCAGGCGCAGCATGTTGAAGGTGCCGATCAGATTGACCTTGATCACCTTGTCGAAATCGGCGAGCGCCATCGGGCCGTCGCGGCCGACGACGCGCTTGGCAACGCCGATGCCGGCGCAATTGACCAGCACGCGCGGCGCGCCAAGAGCCTTGGTCGCCTGCGCGATCGCAGCTTCAGCGGAAGCGGCATCGGAGACGTCGCAGGTCACGGCGACGCCCTTGATCTCGGCGGCGACGGTTTCCGCCAGCTTGGCATTGAGGTCGAACACTGCGACCTTGGCGCCCTGCGCCGCAAGTTTTCGCGCGGTGGCAGCGCCCAGTCCCGATGCGCCGCCGGTGACGATGGCTGCCTGATCTTTCAACAACATGGCGTTCTCCTGTAGCTTATGTCCGGGTTAGCCGACCGATATCACACGGTCCGACGGATTGGCAGCGTAGAGCTCCTCGATCAATTCGGTGCGATGCTCGAGCACCGCGCGCTGGTTGATCGAGCCCTTGTCGGTGACCTCGCCCTTGTCGATCGAGAGCGGCGCGTCCATCAGGATCGCGCGCGTGATCCGGGTCGAGGAACCCGTGGCTTGGCTGAGGAAACGGGTCAGGCGCTCGCGAAAAGCCTCGCGCACCAGCCGGTCGCGCGTCGCGACGACGAGATCGTCGGTCGGCAGCGTCGGGTTGATCAGCCGGCAACCGTCGAGGTCGAGCACGACCAGCGCCGAGACCTCGTCACGATTGATGCCGGCAATGACGACGTCGCGTACCAGCGGGGCGCAGGCCGCCGTGAGGCGCGCGCGCAGCGGGCCGACGCTGACCCAGGTGCCGCTGGCGAGCTTGAAGTCTTCACCGACACGGCCGTCGAAATCGAAGCCTGCGTTGAGATCCTCGGGATCGGCGGGCTTGAGCGCATCACCCATCTTGTAAAATCCTTCCTCGTCGAAGGATTTCGCGCTGATGTCGGGCTGGCGCCAGTAGCCGGGCATGACGTTCGGCCCCTTGGCGCGCACTTCCAGCTTGCCGTTGTTCGGCACCAGTTTTGCGTCGTTGCCCGAAACAGGAAGACCGACATGGCCGGAGCGGCTGGTGCGCGGATTGACCGACATGAAGAACGGCGCGGTCTCGGTGGCGCCGAGCCCGGTCAGCATCGGCACCCGATAACCTTTTTCCTTCACCGCGAGCTCGTCGAGGCTGTCCCAGATGAATGGCGACAGCGCGGCGCCGGAGAAGAACATCGCGTGCAGCCGGTCGAAGAACTTTGCGCGCAGGCCCTGGTCATCGCGCAAATAGGGCAGCAGTGATTCATAGCCCTTGGGCACGTTGAAATAGACCGTCGGTGAGATCTCCTGGAGATTGCTTACGGTCTCCTCGATGCCGCCGGGCATCGGCTTGCCGGCGTCCAGATACATCGAGCCGCCGTTGTAGAGCGTCAGCCCGATATTGTGGTTGCCGCCGAAGGTGTGATTCCAGGGCAACCAGTCGATGATGACGGGCGGCTCGTCCTTGAGGAAGGCGAGCGTCTCGCGCAACATCACCTGGTTGGCGCAGATCATGCGCTGGGTGTTGATGACGGCCTTGGGGTTGCCGGTCGAGCCCGACGTCAGCAGGAATTTCGCGATCGTGTCGGGGCCGATCTTGCCGTGGACATCGTCAAGATCGCCGCGGATCGGCGTCGCCATGAGGTCGGCGAGCGTGGTGACGTCGCGGCCCGGCACCTGGCCGTAGGACGCGGCGATCTCGGTGCCGAGCGAGACGTTGGCGGCAAGCGCATCGGCGAACTTGTCGGCATCCTCGGCGAAGACGAGGCCGGGCGTCAGCAGCTTCATCAGGTAAGAAAGCTTGCCGTAATCCTTCGACACCAGCGAATAGGCCGGCGACACCGGGCAAAACGGAATGCCGGCATAGAACGCGCCGAAGGCCAGCAATGCGTGATCGATCGAATTGCCGGAGAGGATGACGACCGGCCGCTCCGCCGACAGGCCGCGCGCGATCAGGCCCGACGCAATGTGACGGCTGGCGACGAGCAGCTCGGCGTAAGTGATCTTGCGCCAGCCGCGGCCGCCTTCGCGCTCGGCCATGAAGACACGGTCCGGCGTGGTACTGGCCCAGTGATGCAGACGGTCGGTGAGGCGAACCGGATAGTCGCCGAGCGGCTGTTTCGGCCTGAGGTAGATCGTGCCGTCGTCGCGGCGTTCGATGTCGACGACGGGGTCGCCGAATGAAATGGGCCGCAGCGGGAAAGTGCTCGCGCCGCGCTCCATGCTGGAAGAGGACGGCTGCGCGCTCATGACTTGGGCTTTACCTTTGCGGTCTTGTGTTCGAGGAACTCGCGGATCCGGCGCTTTGCCTCTTTGTCGCTCTGCGCGACGGTCGCCATCAGCGATTCCATCAGCAGGCCGGTCTGCGGATTGGCCTCCGCGATCATCGGCAGCGCCTGGAGCACGGCGAAGTTCGTCAGCGGCGCGTTCGAGGCGACCTTGGTCGCAAGCTCCATCGCCTTGCCGAGCCCGTTGCCGGCCTCCGTGACATATTGCGCGAAGCCGTAGGAGGCGCCTTCGGTTGCGCTGTAGACGCGGCCCGTCAGCATCATGTCCATCATCCTGGCAACGCCGATCAGCCGCGGCAGCCGCACCGAGCCGCCGCCGCCGACGAAGATGCCGCGCTGGCCCTCTGGAAGCGCGAAATAGGTCGAGGGCTCGGCGACGCGGATATGCGCCGAGCAGGCAAGCTCCAGCCCGCCGCCGATCACGGCGCCCTTCAGGGCTGCGATCACGGGGACGCGGCTGTACTGGATGCGGTCGAACACCCGGTGCCACATCTGGGAATGGAGCAGGCCGCCGGTCGCGTCATGCTCGGTCAGTTCGGAGAGGTCGAGGCCGCTGGAGAAATGATCGCCGATGCCGTGGATGACGACCGCGCCGATATCCTCGGGCAGGGACGCAAAACACTCGCCGATTTCCAGGATGATGCCGTCGTTGAGCGCATTGCGCTTGGCCGGCCGGTTCAGACCCACGGTCAGAACCCGGTCCGCCCGCTCGATCCTCAATAGCCCGGAGGCACCCGCGTCAGCGGTCTCGGCGTTTCCCTGTGTCATTTGCGTCCTTGTCAGAATAGTTATGTTGTATAACGAATTTTGGGGGAGTCAAGGAGGGGCTGAGTTCTGGAGTTCCGGAAAGCCGGTCAGGGGGTAAAATCCTTCCCCAAATTCGATGTCGTCCCTGCGAACGCAGGGACCCATAACCCCAGGGAGAGATTTGGCGAAGACTTGCCGTTCGGTACTCCCACCGCCCGCAATCGATAGATTCCGCGGTATGGGTCCCTGCGCCACGTGCGCAATTGCGCACTAGGCAGGGACGACGAGCGGAGTATGTGGTCACATCACCTGATGCACGTCGATCACCACGCGATCCGCATGCCGCGCCGCCGAGCCGACGAAAACGTGCTCCATCAACCAGCGATACTTTTCGTGCCCGGTCTCGAATTTCGGCACGGTGCGGAAATAGATCAGCTTGGGATCGACCGGCTCGCCGCGCTTGAGCTTCTGCAGCAGCTCGACCGGTCCGAAACGCATGCCCTTGTTCTCGACATAGACGATGGCGCCGTCGTCGGTCTCGAAGGCGTATTTTGCCTCCAGGTCGATCAGCTCGTTGGGCCGGATGATCTGGAAGTCGGCGCCGAACGGCAGCACCTTGCCTGATATCGCGCCCGTGACCTCACCGCCGATGATCGGGATGATGCGGCGGACACCGATGCCGGTCTCGCCGGCGGTGACGACGTCGCCGATGCGCGCGGTGATGGTGAAGACGTACTTCGTCTCGAGCGTCGGTGTCGTCATGCTTCACCCTGTCAATGCGCCATCATCCGCGTCGGCAGCCAGGTCGCCAGCAGCGGGAAGGCGATCAGGATCACGAGGCGGATCAGGTCCGTGACCACGAACGGAATCACGCCCTTGAAGATCGTGGAGAAGGAAACGTCCTTCACCACGCTCTTGATGACGAAGACGTTCATCCCGACCGGCGGGTGGATCAGGCCGAGCTCGACGGTCATGACGATGATGACGCCGAACCAGATCGGGTCGAAGCCGAGATGCGTGATGACGGGGAAGATGATCGGCACCGTGAGGATGATCATCGCCATGGCGTCCATCAGGCAGCCGAGCACGAGGTACATCACCATGATCAGCGCCAGCACGCCGTAGCTGCCGAGACCGAGGCCGGTGAGGAATTCGGTCACTTTCTGCGGCGTCTGCGTCACCGTGAGGAAATAGCCGAAGATCAGCGCGCCGATCAGCACCGTGAACACCGCCGCGGCGGTGCGCGTCGCCTGCAGCAGCGAGGCCAGGATCTTCTCGCGGTCGAGCCGGCCCGTCAGCACGCCGATGATGAACGCGCCGGCGGCGCCGACGCCGCCGGCTTCCGTCGGCGTGAAGCGCGGCAAATAGGGCAGGCCGTAGAGGCCGCCGATCACGAAGATGAACAGCAGCACCGGCGCCCAGATCTCCTTCAGGCCGGCAAAGCGCTCGCGCCACGGCGTCACCTTGCCCTTGGGCAGGAAGTCGGGACGGAAATAGCCGATCAGGAAGATCGTGATCATGTACATGCTCATCGCGAGCAGGCCCGGGATGATGCCGGCGATGAAGAGCTTTCCGATGTCCTGCTCGGTGATGATGCCGTAGACGGCGAGCACCGTGGAGGGCGGCAGCATCGCGCCCAGCGTGCCGCCCGCCGCGATCACGCCGGTGGCGAACGATTGCGGATAGCCGAAACGGCGCATCTCGGGATAGGCGACGGCCGAGAAGGTCGCGGCGGTCGCAACCGACGAGCCGCAGATCGCGGCAAAGCCGCCGCAGGCCCCGACGGTGGCGATGCCGAGGCCGCCGCGCAAATGTCCGACGAAACCGTTGGCCGCACGGAACAGCTCGCGGCTCATGCCGGAATTGGACACGAACGAGCCCATCAGCAGGAACATCGGGATGACGCCGAAGGTGTAGTCGGTCACCGTACGCATCGAGGTCTGACCGACCAGCTTCAGGGCCGCCGTCCCGTTGACGAGATAGGCGAAGCCGGAGACGCCGACGAGGCCCATCGCCATGCCGACGGGCACGCGCAGCAGCATCAGGACAAACAGGGAGACGAAGCCGATTACGGCGACGGCATCGGTGCTCATGATTACTCCGTCGCCTTCAATTTGGGATCGTGCATGTCTTCGGGGTGGAAGATCAGGCGGTAGGTGCGGATCGCGATCAGCAGCACGGCACAGACGTCACCGACCCAGGCGATCGCGAAGAACGGCCATGTCGGCATGTGCATGTCGAAGGTCAGGACATTGTCGTTGTAGGTGCCGCGCACCTTGTCGAACAGTGTCCAGGTCTGCACCGTGACGACGAACAGCAGCACCAGGGTTGCGAACACGTCGATCCAGCGTTGATGGCGCGGTCCGACATTGCCCCAGACGAGGTCGACCGTGATGTGGGTGCCGCGATAGGAGGTCGCGGCGATGCCCCAGAAGATCAGGATGCCGAGCAGCATGCGGCCGATGTCGAAGGAATCGGGGATCGAATAATTCAGCGTGTTGCGCAGCAGCACCGACAGGAAGATGTCGAGCGCGACGATGCCGACGAAGCCGGCCGCGATCCATTCGATCGTGTCGATGATGCGGTCCATCCAGGAGCGCTTCATGGGGTGGTCCTGTTCAAGATGAGTGCGTTGCATCCACGACCGTGCTGCGCTCCCTCTCCCGCTTGCGGGGGAGGGTTGGATTGGGGTGCCTCCACAGAGAGACTCCCCAAGGGGAGAGAGCCCTCACCCGGCGCTCCGCGCCGACCTCTCCCGCAAGCGGGAGAGGTCGAGCGAGTATGGGCCTCACTCCGCCAGCGCGTTGTATTTCTTCAGCGAGGTCTTGAGGTCCGCGAGCGCGGCGTCCGGATCGGCTCCGGCCTTCTTGGCGCCGTCAGACCAGGTCTTCACCAGCGGCTCGGCAGCCTTCTTCCAGGCAGCGGTCTGCTCGGGTGCCAGCTTGTAGACCTCGTGGCCGGATTCCGCCTTCACCTTGTCGATGCCGGCATCCTCGAACTTACCCCAGTGCTCGCCGACCACGCCCGCCATTTCGACCGAGCAGTTCTTGTCGATCGCGGCCTTCTGCTTGTCGGACATCGCGTTGTACTTGTCCTTGTTGATCACGAACACGAAGGTCGTGGTGTAGAGCGGCGCCTCCATGTCGTATTTGGTCACCTTGTCGATGCCGAACAGCACCAGGGAACCCCAGGGGAAGGTGACGCCGTCGGCGACGCCGCGCTCGATGATGTCGCGGACCTCAGGCGCCGAGGACTGCACATTGGTGCCGCCGAGCGACGTCACGAAGTTCGCCATGGTGGCGTGCGCCGGGCGGATCTTCATGCCCTTCACGTCTTCGGGCAGCACGATCTTCTTGGTCTTGGAATGGAACGAGGAGGGCGAGTGGACGAAGGCGAGGCAGTATTTGACGTCCTTCATCTCCTTCTCGGCATATTTGCGATACCAGGCGTCCAGCCCCATCGAGCCGCCCTTGGCGTCCGAGATCAGGAACGGCAGTTCGCCGGCGCCGACGATCGGGAAGCGGCCGGGCTGGTAGCCGGGATTGACATAGGTGACGTCGGCGATGCCGTCGCGCGCCATGTCGTAATGGTCGAACGCCTTGCCGAGCTGCTGGGCCGGAAACACCTTGCCCTTGATGGTGCCGCCGGAATCTTTCTCGACCGCGGCAGCCCAGTCTTCCAGCGACTTCTGCAGCGGATGCGAAGCCGGCACCCAATGCGAGATCTTCAAATCGAAGGTCTTGTCCTGCGCGAAGGCAGGCGTCACGCTTGCGGCCAGCAGCAACGCCAGACAGGCTTTCCTCATCACACGTCTCTCCCTGTTTTCGACGGCGGGCTTCGATGGCCCGGTCTCTTTAATTAACATGTTATCTAATCGGCCGGCGCGTTCAAGCCGGAACTGACGCGCACTTCGCCGCGCCGTCTGCGTCAGCCATGCTGCATGGATTTGTCGCTGCCCGGCGACGGCCCTCCCCTTTTGCCCAACCGTTATATGATATAATTATCGTGCGCGGAGCAACGCGACAAGCGAGCCACGAGCAAAGCCTACAGGATCGGAAGGAGCAAGTATTGCGGACAAAAGTCGCAATCATCGGGGCCGGGCCGGCCGGATTGTTGCTTGGGCAACTGCTGCACGCATACGGCATCGACAATGTCATTCTGGAGCGGCAGAGCCCGGATTACGTGCTCGGTCGCATCCGCGCCGGTTTGCTGGAGGAGGGAACCGTCGCGCTGCTCGACGAGATCGGCGCCGGTGCGCGGGCGCATGCCGAAGGCCTGGTGCATGAAGGCATCGAGCTCGCCTTTTCCGGCCGCCGTCACCGCATCGACATGAAGGCGGCGACCGGCAAGACGGTCATGATCTACGGCCAGACCGAGGTCACGCTCGACCTGATGAACGCGCGCAAAGCTGCCGGTCTCATCTCGGTCTACGAGGCCAGGGACGTGCAGCCGCATGATTTCGACGGCAGTCACCCGCGCGTAACCTGGGTCAAGGACGGCGTCACCCACGCGATCGATTGCGATTTCATCGCCGGCTGCGACGGTTTTCACGGCGTCAGCCGCGCCAGCGTCCCGGCCGGGGCGATCGAGGAGTTCGAACGGGTCTATCCGTTCGGCTGGCTTGGCATCCTCTCGGAGACGCCGCCGGTCAGCGATGAGCTGATCTACTCCAACCACGCCCGCGGCTTTGCGCTTTGCACCATGCGCTCGACCAGACGCAGCCGCTACTATGTGCAGTGTTCGCTCGACGACCATGTCGACCAATGGCCGGACGACCGCTTCTGGGACGAATTGAAGCGCCGGCTCGACCAGGAGGCGGCCGATAGCCTCGTCACCGGCCCCTCGATCGAGAAGAGCATTGCGCCCCTGCGCAGCTTCGTCGCCGAGCCGATGCGCTTCGGCCGGATGTTCCTGTGCGGTGACGCCGCCCACATCGTGCCGCCGACCGGCGCCAAGGGACTGAATCTCGCTGCCAGCGACGCACATTATCTGTCGGGCGCGCTGCGCGAATTCTACGACGAGAAATCCAGCGCCGGCATCGACGCCTATTCCACCACGGCGCTGGCGCGGGTCTGGAAGGCGGTGCGCTTCTCCTGGTGGATGACCTCGATGCTGCACAAATTCCCCGACACCGGCACCATCGGCGCGCGCATTCAGCTCGCCGAGCTCGACTACGTCACGCAGTCGCAGGCCGCGATGACGTCGCTGTCGGAGAATTATGTCGGGTTGCCGTTTTAGGACGGGGCCGACGGTGCCGTAGGGTGGGCAAAGGCGCCCTTGCGCCGTGCCCACCACTTCCCATAATTGCGAAAGCGCGTGGGCACGCTTCGCTTTGCCCACCCTACGGCTCGGTCATTGTGGCGCCACCCGTGTTTCAAACACGCGAGCAAATCCCGTTTAAAACTTTGTAATTGATGCAACCGTCATCGCCATCGCGTTCAATGCTGACGACACGGCAACGCGAGACAACCATGACCGCCACCGACATTCCCGCCGGCTTCGAACCGCTCTTTCGCAAGAGCCCTCTCACCGAACCCTGGGAGCCGCTTTACTCCAAGAACACCGACAAGGCCGTCATCATCGGCCTCCGGCTGGCCAGGCCCCACACCAACGGCCGCGGGCTGATCCATGGCGGCCTCATCGCGGCGCTCGCCGACAATGCCATGGGCTATAGTTGTGCGCTGGTGACCAACTGGACCACGTCGTTCGTGACGGTCTCGCTTTCGGTCGATTTTGCCGGCTCCGCCGAGATCGGCCAGTGGTGTTCGATCGAGAGCGACGTGATCAAGACCGGCAAGACGATCTGCTTTGCGCAGTGCCTTGTGAAGGCCGACGATGCCGTGATCGCGCGCGCCAGCGGCACGTTTCGGGTGGTGCCGAAGAAGGGGTGATCTCTCCGTGTCCCGGACGCGCTGCAGCGTGCAACGCTGCTGCGCAGAGCCGGGGCCCATGTCTCGACATGGCACCCTGCCGTCTTCTGGGCCCCGGCTCTGCGCCGCTCCGCGGCGCGTCCGGGACACGTACCTACCCAAACCTCCACTCCGCCGTCTCCACCACGAGATCGACGAACGCGCGCACCTTGGCCGAGAGCAGGCGCGAGGTCGGGTAGATGATGTGGATCGGCAGCGCCGGCTGCTCGTACTTCGCCAGCACGATTTTCAGCCGTCCGCGCTTCAGCCCCTCGGCGGCCTGATAGGCCAGCACGCGCGTCACCCCGCCGCCGGCTTCGGCGTATTGCAGGGCGGCGTCGGCGCTGTTGCTGATGAAGCGGGGCGATGGCGCGACCTCGATGTCGCGGCCGTCGTGCACGAAGTGCCAGCTGGCGGACGGGCCGAACTGAATGGTCTGGTGTTCAAGCAACGCGTCCGGCGTCTTCGGCTCGCCGTGACGCTTCAGGTAGCCCGGCGTCGCCACCACGATCCGCCGCATCTCACCGACCTGGCGCGCCACCAGCGAGGAATCGGCGAGATGACCGATCCGCACCGCGACATCGACGGCGTCCTCCACGAGATTGACGAGATGGTCGGACAAGCGCAATTCCCCGCCCGCCCCGGGATACCGCTTGAGATAGTCGGTCATGACCGGCCCGACATGCAGCCGGCCGAAGCCGACCGGCGCCGAGACCACCAACCGTCCGCTCGGCCGGTTGCGCTCCTCCCGCGCGGAGCCGTCGGCCTCCTCGACATCGGCGAGGATGCGCCGCGCGCGCTCCAGATAGCGCGTGCCGACGTCGGTCAATCTCACCTGTCGGGTGGTCCGCTGCAACAGCCGGGCGCCGAGATGCTCCTCCAGCGCCGCGATCAGTCGCGTTACCGCCGAGGGCGACAGGTGCAGCTTGCGCGCCGCCGGCGCAAAGCCGCTGAGATCGGCGACGGTGACGAAGGCGTGCATGGCTTCAAGGCGGTCCATGTCATTATTGCATATATTGCAACGATGAAGTGTCAAGCGGGTAGATTGTTTTAGTCGGCGAAAGGTCCATTTTGGTGGTCGAAGACGCAGCGATGCGACGGAATTAGGAGATGTTCCGATGGCGACAGCAGCCCACACCTATGCCAGCGACGTGGCCTTCACCCCCGCGGTGAAGGCGATCCAGGCGCGCAAGGGGTCGCGCGAGGCCTATGGCCGCGTCGAGCAGCGCGGCTGGCGCACTGAGGTCGATGAAAACCTCGAGGCCTTCCTCACTGAGGCCAACAGCTTTTACTTCGCCACCGCTTCGGCGGACGGCCAGCCTTATATCCAGCATCGCGGCGGCCCGAAGGGCTTCCTCAAGGTCCTGGACAAGCAAACGCTGGCCTTCACCGACTATGCCGGCAACCAGCAATATCTGACGCAGGGCAACCTGTCGGAGAATCCCAAGGCCTACATCTTCGTGATGGACTACGCCCATCGCCGCCGCGTGAAGATCTGGGGCGAGGCGCGCGTGGTCGAGGACGACGAGGCGCTGACGACGTCGCTGATGCCGAAGGGCTACCGCGCGCGGCCGGAGCAGGTGATCCTGTTCAAGATCGCAGCCTGGGACACCAATTGCCCGCAGCACATTCCGCAGAAGTTCGATGCGGGCGATGTTGCCGCGGCGCTGGCGGCGAGGGATGCGCGGATTGCAGAGCTGGAGGCGGAGGTCGCGGCGCTGAAGGAGAAGGCGGGTTGATTTTCGAACTACGCGCACGGTGCACCCTCTCCCCTTGTGGGAGAGGGTGGATTCGATGCGAAGCATCGACGCCGGGTGAGGGGTCCCTATCCTCACGAGCAGTTTCGCGTGCGGAAAGAACCCCTCATCCGGCGCTTCGCGCCACCTTCTCCCACAAGGGGAGAAGGAGGGACAGCGCCGTTGCAGTGCAAGCGACCAGCAAACCTAAATCACGCTCTCGCCTTCGTGCTGGAAGCCGAGATAGCTCGCCGCAACCCGTTCATTCGCCGCGATGTCGCTGGCCTTGCCCGAGAGCACGAACTCGCCGAGCTCCATCACATAGGCCTGGTCCGCGATCTTCAGCGCGGCCTGGGCGTTCTGCTCGACCAGCAGCACCGAGACGCCGCTGGCGCGGAGCTCGGTGACGATGCGGAAGATGTCGGCGACGATGATCGGCGCGAGGCCGAGGCTCGGCTCGTCCAGCATCAGCAGCTTCGGCTCGCCCATCAGCGCGCGGCCCATCGCGAGCATCTGCTGCTCGCCGCCGGAGAGCGTGCCGGCGAACTGCTTGCGCCGCTCCTTCAGCCGCGGAAACAGCGTGTAGACGCGTTCCATCGAGGCTTTCGCCTTGCTGCGCTCGATGCGGAAAGCGCCCAGCTCGAGATTGTCCTCGACATTCATGGTCACGAACAATTCGCGGTGCTCGGGAACGAGACCGAGCCCCATCGCGACGCGGTCCTCGATGTCGAGCCGGGCGAGATCGTGGCCGGCGAAGGTGACGCGGCCTTTCAGCGGCAGGATGCCCATGATGGCGGAGAGCAGCGTGGTCTTGCCGGCGCCGTTGGCGCCGACGATGGTGACGATCTGGTTTGCGCCGACCTCGAGCGAGACCGAGCGCACCGCCTCGACCTTGCCGTAGGCGACATGGGCGTCGGTGACGGACAACAGCGCGCTCATGCCGCCACTCCGAGATAGGCCTTGATCACTTCGGGATTGGTCTTGATCGTGGCGGGGGTGCCTTCGGCGATCTTGGTGCCGAAATCGAGCACCACGATGCGGTCGGCGAGGTTCATGACGAAGCCCATGTCGTGCTCGACCAGGAGGACGCTCATGCCGCCATCGCGCAAGTCACGCAGCAGCTTGGCGAGCTGCTGCTTCTCCATGTGGCGCAGGCCGGCGGCCGGTTCGTCGAGCAGCAGCAGCATCGGATCGACGCAGAGCGCGCGGGCGATCTCGACGATGCGCTGCTGGCCAAGCGAGAGGCTGCCTGCGAGCTGGTGCATCTGGTCGGCAAGGCCGACACGCTCGATCTGGCGGGCGGCCTCCGCCAGCAGTCTGGCTTCGTCGGCGCGGTCGAGCCGCAGCATCGAGGCGATCGGGCCGGAATGGCCGCGCAGATGCGCGCCGATCGCGACGTTCTCCAGCACGGTCATGTCAGGGACCAGCTTCACATGCTGGAAGGTCCTGCTGATGCCGAGCTTGACGATCTCCTGCGGCGGCGCCTTGTCGACCTTCTTGCCGAGCACCGAGACCGAGCCTGACGTGGCCGACAGCACACCGGTGATCAGGTTGAAGGTCGTGCTCTTGCCGGCGCCGTTCGGGCCGATCAGCGCGACGATCTCGCGGGCCTGGACGTCGAAGGAGACGTTGTTGACCGCGACCACGCCGCCGAACTGTTTTCGCGCCTTGTCGACCTGGAGCAGGATGCTGGACCGGCTAAGCGTGCGGGGACGCTGCTCCAGCTTGAGTGAGGTGTCCGGCTTCTTGCCACCGGTCCGCTCCGGCAGGAACGACATCAACCACGGCCAGAGGCCGCCGGGCGCGAGCTGCAGCAGCGCCACCAGCATGATGCCGAACACGATGGTCTCGACCTGTCCGGAGCCGGGCAGGATCAGCGGCAGATAGCTCTGCAGCACCTCTTTCAGCACTACGACGATCGCCGCGCCCAAAACGCCGCCCCAGACATAGCCGGCGCCGCCGACCACCGCGATGAAGAGATATTCGATGCCGGCCTGCGCGCCGAACGGCGTCGGGTTCACCGCGCGCTGGAGATGGGCGTAGAGCCAGCCCGACAGGCCGGCGAGCACGGCGGCATGGATGAACACCAGCAATTTGGCGCGCGGGGTGTGCACGCCGAACGCCTCGGCGGCGACATGGCCGCGCCGGAGCGCGCGGATGGCGCGGCCGGTGCGGGAATCCAAGAGGTTCATCGTCAGCAGCGCCGAGAGGACCACGGCGACCCAGATCGCGTAGTAGATCGAGCCGGGCGAGAGCATCTTGAACGTCCCGATCGACAGCGGCGGGATCGCCGAGATGCCGTCGTTACGGCCGAGAAACTCCAGCTTGCTGAAGAGATAGAACAGCCCGAGCCCCCAGGCGAGCGTGCCGAGCGGCAGATAATGGCCGGAGAGGCGGACGGTGATCAGTCCGAGCAGCACCGCTAGTGATCCGCTGACCAATAGCGACAGCGGCAGCGTCAGCCAGGGCGACAGTCCGTAGGCCGTCGACAGCACCGCGGTGGTGTAGGCGCCGAAGCCGACGAAAGCTGCCTGTCCGAACGAGGTCAGGCCGCCGACGCCGGTCAGCAGCACGAGGCCCATCGCGACGAGGGCCGCAAGGCCGATATTGTCGAGCAGCACGATCCAGAACGGCGGCATGCCCGGGACGAACGGGATCGCGGCCATGACGGCTGCGAAGACGATGATGGGAAGGCGGCTTTGCATCTTAGCCTCAGTCCTTCTCTTCTTCGACGGCGGGCGCGGCGAGCGAGCGCAGCAGCAACACGGGGATCAGCAGCATGAAAACGATCACCTCCTTGTAGTTGGAGGCATAGAAGGACGAGAACGCCTCGACGAGGCCGACGACCAGCGCCGCGGCGGCGGTGAGGGGATAGCTGACGAGGCCGCCGATGATCGCGGCGACGAAGCCCTTCAGGCCGATCAGGAAGCCGCTGTCATAGTAGAGCGTCGTGATCGGCACGATCATGATGCCCGACAACGCGCCGATGACGGATGCCAGCAGAAAGGCGATCTGCCCCGACAGCGTGGTGCGGATGCCGACGAGCCGCGCCCCCAACCGGTTCACGGCGGTTGCGCGCAGCGCCTTGCCGTAGAGGGTCAGGCCGAAGAACAGCCAAAGGGCGACGATGAAGGCGATGGTGATGCCGTAGACGGTAAGGCTCTGGCCGGTGAAGCGCAGCGAGCCCGCGGTGAACGCGCCGGACAGCACGGCGGGTCCGCGCTGGCCTTCGGCGCCGAAGAACAGCAGGCCGAGGCCCTGCAGTGCCAGATGGACGCCCACGGATGCGATCAGCAGCACCAGCACGGAGGTGTGCGCCAGCGGCTGGAATGCGACGCGGTAGAGATAGAGGCCGATCATCGCCACGATCACCAGCGACAGCGCGATCGAGACCGCGACCGGCGGCTTCTGCGCGGCGAAGTAAACCGTCAGCGCCAGCACGATGGCCGGCAGCACGATATTGGTGAGGGCGCTGCGCACGATCAGGCGGCCGTGCAGCGCCTTGCGCGCGACGAACAGGTCGAAGGCAAAGGCGCCGATGCCGAGGGCCAGCGCGAGCTTGGCCGTGCCCGGCATCTGGCCTGCGGCCAGCGTGGCATAGGTCAGTGCGCCGTAGGTGACGAATTCGCCCTGGGGAATGAGGATGACGCGGGTGACGGCGAACACCAGCACCAGCGCGAGGCCGAGCAGCGCATAGATCGCGCCATTGGTGATGCCGTCCTGCACCAGGAACAGCATGATGGTGGTATTCAAGACCGGACGCTCCCCCTTAAGATAACGGACCGGTCCCCTCGATCGCGGTGGACGGTCCGCTCACAGCCATTGAAAAACGCATGCGATATTTGATATGGTCCATAACAATTATCAAATATAACATCAAGGGCGGGAACGATCCCTCCCGAATTTAGCGGGATTACGAGCACGAGGCGATGACCGTTTCCAGAGCCGCTGAAAAGTCCTCCGAAAAGCCTGCCGACTCGGCCAAGGGCCGCAAGGACGCGGCCGAGGTGCAAGGCCAGGGGGCTGCTGGCGAAGCGCTCCAGCTCGGCGAACTCTCGGAACAGCTCGGCTATGTGCTGAAGCGGGCGCAGCTCAAGGTGTTCGAGAACTTCCTGCGCTGCATGGCCTCGCTCCAGCTCACGCCGGCGCAGTTCTCCGTGCTGCTGCTGGTCGAGAAGAATCCCGGCCGTAACCAGACCGAGATCGCCTCCACCCTCGGCATCCTCAGGCCGAACTTCGTGGCCATGCTCGACAATCTCGAGAGCCGCGACCTTTGCGCGCGGATCCGCTCTACCAACGACCGCCGCTCGCACATCCTGGTGCTGACCGACAAGGGCAAGGCGGTGCTGGCCCGCGCCAAGAAGCTGGTCGCCACCAAGCACGAGGCCCGGCTCAACGAGCTGCTCGGGCAGGCCAACCGCGAAGCCCTGATCGCGATGCTTGCGAAGGTCGCGAGCGAGTTCTGAGGCGGCGCTCCACGTCCGCGTCATGCCCAGGCTTGGCCCGGGTGTCCACGTTTTTGGGCAGCGAGGGAAGGCGTGGATGGCCGGGTCAAGCCCGGCCATGACGGGGGAGAAATCTCAGCCTCAATCCACCAGGATCACCCTGATGTCGTTCACGTTGGTCAGCGTCGGGCCCGGCAGCAGCAGGTCGCCGGTCGCTTCGAAGAACGTCGTGGCGTCGTTGTTGTCCAGGTACGCTTGCGGCTGAAGCCCCTGCGCCTTCATCTTTGCGAACGTCGTCGCGTCGATCAGCGCGCCGGCGGGGTCGGTGGGGTTGCCGGCGCCGCCGTCGGCGCCGTCGGTGTCACCGGCCAGCGCCGAGATGTCAGGCGTGTCCTTGAGCAGAGCGGCGAGCGCCAGCGCGTATTCCTGGTTCGGCCCGCCACGTCCATTGCCGCGCACCGTGACGGTGAGCTCGCCGCCGGAGAGGATCGCGAGGCGCTTGCCTTGCGCGCGCGCTTGCAGCGCCAGACTGGCGTGAGCGGCGGCGACCTCGCGCGCCTCGCCTTCGAGATCGGCGCCGAGGTCGATGGTCTCGTAACCGGATTCGTGCGCGAGCTTCACCGCGGCGTCGAGCGACTGCTTGGGCCGCGCGATCAATTCGAAATGCGCGCGCGCGAAGGCGGCATCGCCGGGCTTGCAGCTTTCGTTGCCCGGATCGTCGAGCGCGCGGCGGACGGCATCGTCGATGTCGAGCTTGTATTTCGCGACGATGGCGCGCGCATCGGCCAGCGTGGTCGGATCAGGCACGGTCGGACCGGAGGCGATCGCGGAAGCATCGTCATGCGGCACGTCCGAGATCGCGAGCGTCACGATCTCGGCGGCATTCTTGCCGGCGCGTGCGAGACGGCCGCCCTTGATCCGCGACAGGTGCTTGCGCACGACGTTCATCTCGCCGATCGGCGCGCCCGAGCGCAGCAGCGCCTTGTTGACCGCCTGTTTCTGCGCGAAGCTGATACCGTCGCTGGGCGCGATCCAGTTCGCCGAGCCGCCGCCGGTGAGCAGCACCAGCAGCAGATCGTCCGGCCCGGCCTCGCCTGCGAGCGCGAGCGTGTCGGCTGCGCCCTTGAGGCCAGCCTCATCCGGCACGGGATGCCCGGCCTCGACCACGCGGATGCGGCGCGTCGGCACGCCGTAGCCGTGACGCGTGGTGGCGATGCCGACGAGCCGTTCCGGCGCCAGCTTGAGCGTGTCGAGATAATGCCGCTCGGCCGCCGCGGCCATGGCGCCCGCGCCCTTGCCGGCAGCGAGGCAGATCACGCGTCCTTTCGGCGCGGGCCCCAAATGCGGCGCCAGCACCACATTGGGATGGGCGGCGGCGACGGCGGCGTCGTAGAGCGCGCGGAGCAGGGGACGTCGGTCGGTCATGACGATGGCCTTCGGCAGACGGAAGAGACTGGCGGCATACGCCGCCGTTCCTCCTGCCTACCGCATCGGACGCCAAAGCGTAAGCACGCTTTACCATCATTCGATTGTGCAATCGCGTGATCAGAATCGGCGGGCAAGCAAAAGCCCCCTGCGATGGTCTCGCAGGGGGCTTTCATCGTCGTGTCCTTCGGCTAGCCGCCGACGTCGGCGCTGATCACGTCGCCGAACAGTTCCCAGCGTTCGCCCTTGAACTTCTCGAGCCGGAGCTGGCTGATGGGTGCAAAGTCGGTCGCGGAGGTGTTGATCTGGATTCCCGGCAGCAGCGCCTCGGTGCGGAAGTCCTTCAGGTTGGCGGCCTGCTTCATGACGTTGGCGCGCGTGAGATCATCACCGCATTGCTTCAGCACCTGAACCAGCGTCTGCGCCACGGCAAAGCCGACGATGGTGCCCTTGTCGAGCTTGTCTCCTTCCGGGAAGTATTTGGTCATGAAGGCGAGAAACTCCTTCATGCCGGCGTCATTGTTCCATTCCGGATCCGACACGTCCTTGAGATAGTCGGCGGAGATGATGTCCTGGCCGTTCTCGAAACCGGCCGGCTTCATCACGCTGCCGACGGAGGCCGAGACGTTGTTGAGGAAGTGCAGTGGCTTCCAGCCGATCTCGGCATTCTTCTTGATCGCCTGCGCCGCGAACTTCGGCGTGGTGATGTTCATGAAGACGTCGGCGCCGGTCGACTTGAGCTTGACGATATGGTTGTCGATGGTGGGCTCGGAGGTCTCATAGCTCTCCTCGATGACGATCATCGAGGCGGCTTTCGCGCCCAGGCCGTCCTTGAGGCCCTTCAGATAGTCCTTGCCGTAATCGTCGTTCTGGTAGAGCACGGCGATCTTGGCGTCCGGCTTGTTCTTCAAGAGCCACTTCGCGTAGATCTGCGTCTCGCTCTGGTAGTTGGGCTGCCAGCCCATCGTCCACGGGAAGTTCTGCGGGTCGTTCCACTTGGTGGCGCCGGTGGCGACGAACAGCTGCGGCACCTTCTTCGAGTTCATGTATTTCTGGATCGCCGAGTTCGGCGGCGTGCCGAGCGAATTGAAGATGAACAGCACCTCGTCGCTTTCGACCAGCTTGCGCGCCTGCTCCACCGTCTTCGGCGGCGAATAGGCGTCGTCGTAGCTGATGTAGTTGATCTTGCGGCCGTTGATGCCGCCCTCTTCGTTGATCTTCTTGAAATAGGCGGCTTCGGTCCGCCCGATGATGCCGTAGGCGGAGGCCGGTCCGCTGTAGGGCATGATGTTGCCGATCTTGATCTCGGTATCGGTCGCGCCGGTATCGTATTTCTTCTGGGCCGACGCAGTGGAGGCCGAGGCCGCAACGAGCGCAAGCGCCAGTGACGCGGCCGCAAGTTTGCCGGTGACAGCGGGCATTCCTATCTCCCTATTTTCTTGGTGTGTGTGCGCCCCTTTTCTTGTCTCGGTTTTTTTGGCGACGCTGCCGCAATTCAATACGATTTGGCTGATGCCTTCAACAGAAAGCCCCCGGGACGGCGTCACGGGGGGTGCGTCTTTAGTAGTCAGGGACGGCCGGCTCTCGTGTGCGACTGCGAGAAGGTCCGGCTGTCTTGAGTTGTTTAACCAAAAAGGAGCGATTTTGGGTTGCGCCGCTTCAGTGGCCCATCTCGCTGGAGATGATCTCGCCGAACAGCTGCCATTTCCGGCCCTTGAAACGCATCATCTGCAACTGCTCGATCGGGGCGAAATTGTCCGGCGCGGTGTTGATCCTGATGCCGGGCAGCAGCGTGTCGGGCTCGAAATCCTTCAAGGAGGCTGCCTGCCTCATGACGTTCTCGCGGGTGAGGTCGTCGCCGCACATCTGCAGCACTTTGACCATGGTCTGCGCGGCGGCATAGCCGAACACGACGCCGGCATCGAGCTTGTTGGCCTTGGGATCATACTGCGCGAGGAAGTCATAGAATTTCTTCATGCCGTCGTCGGCATTCCACTGCGGATCGGAGCCGTCCTTGGTGTAGCTCGCCGACAGCAGGCCTTGCGAGACCTCCAGGCCCGCCGGCTCGATCACGCCGCCGACGGAGGCCGATACGTTGGAGACGATGTGGACCGGACGCCAGTTGATCTCCGCCGCCTTCTTGATCGCCTGCGCGGCGAATTTCGGCGTGGTGATGCTGATGAACACGTCGGCGCCCGAGGCCTTCAGCTTCACGACGTGCTCGTCGATGGCGGGCTCCGACGTGTCGTAGCTGTCTTCCAGCACGATCATCGAGGCCTTGGGCCCGAGGCCATCCTTTAGCCCCTTCAGATAATCCTTGCCGAAATCGTCGTTCTGGTAGAGCACGCCGATCTTTCCGTCCGGCTTCTCCTTCATGATGTACTTGGCGTAGATCCGCGCCTCGCTCGCGTAGCTGGGCTGCCAGCCCATGGTCCAGGGGTACTGCTTGGGATCGTTCCACTTCGAGGCGCCGCTCGCCACGAACAATTGCGGCACCTTCTTCTCGTTCATGTATTCGCGAATGGCGCCGTTGGTGGACGTGCCGAGCGAGCCGAAGATCAGCAGCACCCCATCGCTCTCGACCAGCTTGCGCGCCTGCTCCACCGTCTTCGGCGGCGAATAGGCGTCGTCATAGGAGATGAACTTGATCTTGCGCCCGTTGATGCCGCCCTCGGCATTGACCTTGCGGAAATAAGCTTCCTCGGCCTTGCCGATCGCGGCATAGGCCGAGGCCGGGCCGCTATAGGGCATGATGTTGCCTATTCTGATCTCGGTATCGGATGCGCCGCTGTCGTACTTCTTCTGCGCCAGTGCCGGGCTGCTCATCGCAGTGCACAAAGCGAGCGCGGTCCAGAGGGCCGCAACCTGAAAACGAACGGCGGACATTGTTCTCCTGCCCCGAGTTGGATCGGCGCCGCATTGAACAAGATTAGCGCCTGCCGTCAACAAAAAGCCCCCGCGATCGCTCGCGGGGGCTTCTCGAGGGTCGGACTATTGCGTCAGCGTGTCACTCGGAGGCGACGTCGCCGCTGATGATCTCGCCGAACAGTTCCCACTTCTCACCCTTGAAGCGCTGCATCTGCAGCTGCGCAATCGGGGCGAAGTCGGTAGCGCTAGTATTGATCTCGACGCCGGGCAGGAGCGTATCCGGCGCAAAATCCTTCAGCGAAGCCGCCTGCTTCATGAGATTGGCGCGGGTGAGATCGTCACCGCACATCTCCAGGACCTTGGCCAGGGTCGAGGCCGCGCCGTAGCCATAGACCATGCTGGTGTCGGACTTGTCGGCACCCGGCATGTACTTGTCGACGAACTCGTTCCACTTCTTCATGCCGGGGTCGTTGGCCCACTGCGGATCGGTGGAGTCCTTGGCATAGGCCGCCGACAGCACGCCCTGTGCATTCTCGAAGCCGGCGGGCTTCATCACGCTGCCGACCGAGATCGAGACGTTGGTGAGGATCTGGAGCGGCTTCCAGCTGAGCTCGGCCGTCTTCTTGATGGTCTGCGCCGCGAATTTGGGCGTCGCATAGATCAGCAGCACGTCGGGATTGGCGGCCTTGATCTTGACGATATGGCCGTCGATCGACGGCTCGGACACCTCATAGCTCTCTTCCATGATGATCATGGACGCGCCCTTGGCGCCGAGACCGTCCTTGGTGCCCTTGAGGTAGTCTTTGCCGAAATCGTCGTTCTGATAGAGGATCGCGACCTTGGCGTCGGGCTTCTCCTTCATCAGCCATTTCGCGTAGATCTGGGCTTCGCTCTGGTAGGAGGGCTGCCAGCCGATGGTCCAGGGGAAGTTCTTCGGATCGTTCCACTTGGTGGCGCCGGTGGCGACGAACAGCTGCGGGATTTTCTTGGCGTTGAGGTACTTCTGGATCGCGCTGTTCGAGGGCGTGCCGAGCGGATTAAACACGGCCAGCACCTCGTCGCTCTCGACCAGCTTGCGGACCTGCTCGACTGCCTTCGGCGGCGAATAGCCGTCGTCATAGGTGACGAAGTTGATCTTGCGGCCGTTGATGCCGCCCTTGTCGTTGATCATCTTGAAATAGGCTTCTTCGGTCTTGCCGATGATGCCATAGGCCGACGCCGGACCGCTGTACGGCATGATGTTGCCGACCTTGATCTCGGTGTCACTTGCGCCGGTGTCGTATTTCTTTTGGGCGAGTGCTGCGCCGGAGGTGAGAGTGATGGCCGCCGTTGCCGTGACCAGCGCGGTGGCTCGCAGTGTTCTTCCAAAATGCAATTCGATCTCCTTGCTTAATTTAACGGGACTTCAGTTCTTTTTGAACTTGCCGACGAGTTGCTGGCCAATGATCGCGATCTGCCTTGCGCCGTGCGGCACGAGATAGATGACGAGGAACAGCAGCACACCGAACACCGCGCCGGAGAGGCCCTTGGAGATGCTCTCCGCCATGTTCGGCACGAAGATGATGAAGGCCGCACCGACGAACGAGCCGGGCAGCCAGCCGACGCCGCCGACCACCATGCCGAGGAACAGCGAGATCGCGAGCGTGATGGTATAGCTGTCGGGGGCCACGAACTGCACCGCGATGGCGCCGAGCGAGCCGGCAATGCCCGTGATCGCCGCCGACACGCCGAAAGCCAGCGTCTTGTAGAGTGCGACGTTGACACCCATCGAGGACGCCGCGATCTCGTTGTCGCGGATCGCCATGAAGGCGCGGCCCGACCTCGAGCGCAACAGGTTCACCGAGAGCATGTAGATCGCGATCGTGACGATGAGCGTGAAGTAGTACAGCCACGTGTCCTGCGACATCGGCAGGCCGAACGGCGCGTCCGGCTTGGTGACGACGAGGCCCTGCACGCCGCCGGTCCAGTGTTCCAGGAAGTTCAGCTTCAGCAGCTGTGGCATCGCGGTCGCGAGTGCGAAGGTCGCGAGCGCGAGATAGACGCCCGACAGTCGCAGCGCCGGTTTGCCGAACAGGTACCCGAAGCCGAAGCAGACCACGGCGGAGATCGGAATGGTCAGCGCGTAGTTGATGTTGGCGTGCTCCATCAGCACCGCCGACGTATAGGCGCCGACGGCGTAGAACGCGCTCTGGCCGAGTGAGAACTGGCCGGAGCCGCCGGTCAGGATGTTCAGCGCCAGCACGGCGAGCCCGTAGATCAGGAGCATCGTCATCTGGAAGATGACGAAGTTCTTGACGAACATCGGCACGATCAAAAGCGCCGCGAGCACCACCAGCGAGGTGCCGGTGCCCAGCGTCATGGCCCGCTTCGGAACGGCCTCGACCGCCTGGTGGCCTTCTGCAACGACTTCTTCTGCAGCGCTCATGATCAAACTCGCTTGACGATGTGCCGACCGAACAGGCCGGCGGGTTTGACGACCAGGACGGAGATGATCAGCGCGAGCGCGATCGGGAGTTTCAGCTCGTTGCCGACGCCGGGGATGTAGGTGCCGGCGAGGTTCTCGAAGACACCGACGAGGAAGCCGCCGACCACGGCGCCGAACGGGCTGGTCAGTCCGCCGAGCACGGCCGCGGCAAAGCCGTAGATCAGCACGCCGCCCATCATGTTCGGCTCGAGGAACACGACCGGTGCGATCAGCATGCCGGCGATCGAGCCGATCGCGGTCGCCATGCCCCAGCCGAGCGCGATCATCCAGGAGGTGTTGATGCCGACGAGGCGGGCCGATTCAGGCACGGAGGCGGCCGCGCGCATGGCAAGACCGATCCGCGTGTACTGGAAGAAGAAATAGAGGCCGAGCAGCAGCAGTATGGTGACGCCGATCATGCCGGCCTGGTGGGTCGAGATCAGCTGGCTGCCGAGGAACGGCGCGGAGCCGAACGGGGTCGGATATTGCTTGATGGTGAAGTCCCAGATCAGGCCCGCCGAGGAGTTGATGATCGCGAACAGCGCGATGAACCCGGCGACGTTGGTCAGCACCGGTGCCTTTGTCAGCGGCTTAAACAGAATCCGCTCGATCGCGATACCGGCGGCGAAGGAGAAGGCCAGCGTGATCACGAAGGCGGCCCAATAGGGCACGCCCCATTGCATCAGCTGCCAGGAGATGAAGGTCGAGAACATCGCCATCTCGCCCTGCGCGAAGTTGAGATGGTCGATGGCCTGGTAGATCATGACCACGGCGAGCGCCATGCAGGCGTAGATCGCGCCCGTGGCAATGCCGGCCAGGACCTGGTTGGTGAACAGCTCCATTGTCCCGGCTCCCTCAGTAACCCAGATAGGATTTGCGGATTTCTTCGTTGTTCGCGATGTCCTTGGCGTTGCCCGACATCACGATGCGACCGGTCTCGATCACATAGGCCTGGTCGGCGAGCTCCAGCGCGAGCTGGGCGTTCTGCTCGACCACCAGGATCGACACCTTGTCCTCGCGGTTGATCTTGCCAAGGATGCCGAACAGATCGCGCACCACCAGCGGCGCGAGGCCGAAGGAGGGCTCGTCCAGCAGCATCAGCCGCGGCCGCAGCATCAGGGCGCGGGCGACCGCGAGCATCTGCTGCTCGCCGCCGGAGAGCGTGCCGGCCTGCTGGGTGTGGCGCTGCTTCAGCACCGGGAAATGCGCGTACATGCGCTCGATGTCGGAGACGATGCCGGCGCTGTCCTTGCGGGTGATGGCCCCGAGCTGGAGATTCTCCTCCACCGTCATGGTGGTGAAGGTTCCGCGGCCCTGCGGCACATGGGCGATGCCGAACCGCACGATGCTCTCGGTGGAGCGGTTGTTCAGCGGCTTGCCGTCGAACTCGATGCCGCCGGTGGAGCGCACCATGTTGCAGATCGCGCGCAGCGTGGTGGTCTTGCCGGCGCCGTTGGCCCCGAGCAGCGTCACCAGTGAGCCCTCGTTGAGCGAGAAGGATAGGCCATGGAGCGCCTGGACCTGGCCGTAATAGGCGCGCAGGTCCTTGACGTTGAGCAATGTCGTCATTGGTCCTTGCTCCCGAGATAGGCCTTGATGACGTCGGGGTCCGCCTGCACCTGGGCCGGCGTGCCTTCCGCGAGCTTCTTGCCGAAATTCAGCGCAACGACATGGTCGGCGATCGACATCACCAGGCCCATGTGATGCTCGACCAGCAGCACGGTCATGTGCCGGTCGTCGCGAATGCGGCGAATGAGGTCGCCGAGCACGTAGACCTCTTCGTGGTTGAGGCCACCGGCGGGCTCGTCGAGCAGCAGGATTTTGGGATCGGCCGCCAGTGCGCGCGCCAGCTCGACGCGCTTCTGCGTGCCGAAGGGCAGGCCGGAGACCACGGTGTGGGCGACGTCCTCGAGGTCGAGATAGGCGAGGATCTCGTGCACCTTCTTGTTGACGCTGGTTTCGCTGCGGCGAACCCAGGCAAGCTTCAGGGAGTCGCTGATGATGTCGCTCGAGGTCCTCGAATGCGCGCCGACGCGGACGTTGTCCATCACCGAGAGATTCGGAAACAGTGCCACGTTCTGGAAGGTGCGGCCGATGCCGATCTCGGCGATCCGGTGCGGCGGCCGCGTCAGGATGCTCGCGCCCTCCATCAGGATGTCGCCGGATGACGGCTGGTAGAGCCGGGACAGGCAGTTGAAGAGCGTGGTCTTGCCGGCGCCGTTGGGGCCGATCAAGCCGAGGATCTGGCCCTTTTGCATGTCAAAGGACACGCCGTTGAGCGCGATGATGCCGCCGAACACGACGCTGACGTCGCGAACCGCGAGCAGGGGCGATGTCCCCTGCGCGAGCTGTGCCTGCGTCATCTCGTCTCGCTCACGTCATTCAGTGAGCGAAGGGGCGATGCGAACCGCTCCCGATGATGACAAAGGCTATCTGAATCCCTCGGCCACACGCGCAACTTTTCCTCCTGATTTCAGCTTTTTGCTGACGTCTTTTTTGGAATGCGGCATTAGACCCCCGAGCGCCGCTTCGATGTTCCTTACCATCGCTAAGAGACGCGGTCCAATGTCGTTGATCAAACGCTCTTCCGTGAAGCGGAATGCGGGCGCGCCGCAATTGAATGCGTAGGGACCGGTTCCGTCGTTGAGCCTGAGTGCGACGCCGGCGGCGCCGATGTCGTCGTGCCAGTCGCCGACGGAGATCGCAAAACCGTATTTCGCGACGGTTTCGCCGGAACGTTCCAGCCCATCGCGCATCTTGGGCCAGCGGCTGCCGTAATGTTCGCGCAAGAGGCGCGACAGGTCTGCGCGATCCGCGTCGTCGAGCGCCCAGAAATAGGCGCGGCCCATCGCGCTGGTTGCAATCGGTACACGGGAGCCGACGTCAAGTTGAACCCCGACGGTCTCGCTGCCGCGGCTTTGCCCGAAATAGATCATGCTATGACGGTCGCGGCCGCCGACGGCGACGGCGCCGCCGGTCGCGCGCATCACGTCCTCGCGGAACGGCTCGGACAAATGCCGAACGCCGAGATTGGCGAGCGCGGCGTAGCCGAGCGACATCGCCGCGGGTGTGAGCTGGTACTTCTCGAAGCGGGGAACCGGCGCAAGATAGCCTAGCTTGGTCAAGGTGTAGGTCAGCCGCGACACGGTCGGCTTCGGCAGGTTGGTGCGAGCCGCAATCTCCTGATTGCCGAGAAGGCCGTCATTGGGGTGGAATGCGCGCAATACGTCCAGTCCGCGGGAAAGCGCGACGACGAAATTCCGATCGGTCGCAGTCTTCTTTCCTGTACGCTTCATCCCTGATCTGCTTCTTGCGCGGAGTCGTTGACAAGCCACGTGCTTCAAAATAACCCTGCCGTCAAGATGCGGAATTAAATTCCGCACCGCGAAATCGAACAAAAGTAAATCCCCACCGAGGAGGGAACACCGTGAGCGAAGTGGTCAAGCTTGAGCGTCATGACGAAGTCGGGATCGTCACCGTCGACAGCCCTCCGGTCAACGCGCTGAGTGCCGCGGTCCGCGGTGGTATCCTGGAGTGCATCAAGGCCGCCATTGCCGATCCCGCCATCAAGGGTATCGTGCTGACCTGCGCCGGCCGCACCTTCATCGCCGGCGCCGATATCACCGAATTCGGCAAGCCGCCGAAGGCGCCCGCCCTCAACGACGTGCTGTCCGAGATCGAGAATTCGCCCAAGCCGGTGGTTGCCGCGATCCACGGCACCGCGCTCGGCGGCGGCCTCGAGGTCGCGCTCGCCTGCCATTTCCGCGTCGCGGTGAAAGAGGCCAGGCTCGGCCTGCCCGAGGTGAAGCTCGGACTTCTGCCGGGCGCCGGCGGCACCCAGCGCCTGCCCCGCGCGGTCGGTCCCGAACTCGCTGTCAAGATGATCGTCGGCGGTGATCCCATTGGTGCTGCGGAAGCGCTCAAGAACGGCCTGATCGAGGAAATCATCGAGGGGCCGGCATCGGGCGGCGAGGCCTTCGTGCGCAAGCTGCTGGCCGAGAAGCGCCCGCTGCGGCGCCTGCGCGACGACGATTCCAAGATCGCGGCGGCCAAGGCCGACCGCTCGATCTTCACCAATGCAGTCGCCGCTATGACCAAGAAATCGCGCGGCCTGGAAGCCCCGTTCGCTGCCGCCGACGCCGTGGGCTACGCCATTGACCTACCCTTCGACGAAGGCCTGAAGAAGGAGCGCGAGGGCTTTCTGAAGCTCGTCGCCAGCGATCAGTCGAAGGCGCAGCGTTATGCGTTCTTCGCCGAGCGCGAGGCTGCCAAGATTGCGGGCGTTCCCGACGGCACCAAGTCGCGTCCCGTGAACCGGGTCGCCATTCTCGGCGCCGGCACCATGGGCGGCGGCATCGCGATGTCCTTTGCCAATGCCGGCGTTCCCGTCACCCTGATCGAGACCGGCGAGGAGCAGCTCAAGCGCGGCATGGGCATCATGCAGAAGAACTGGGAAGCGACCGCCGCGCGCGGCGGCATCCCGGCGGACGCGCCCGCCAAGCGCATGGCGCTGATCAACGGCGTCGTCGGCATCGAGAATGTCGGCGATGCCGACCTCGTCATCGAAGCCGTGTTCGAGACCATGGCGGTGAAGAAGGAAGTGTTCGGCAAGCTCGACCAGTACGTCAAGCCCGGCGCCGTGCTCGCCTCCAACACCTCGTATCTCAACATCGACGAGATCGCGAAGTCGACCAAGCGTCCGCAGGACGTGCTCGGCATGCACTTCTTCTCGCCGGCCAACGTCATGAAGCTGTGCGAGATCGTGCGCGCCGACAAGACCGCGCCGGATGCGCTGGTCACCGCGGTTAACATCGCGCGCAAGATCGCGAAGGTGCCGGCCGTGGTCGGCGTCTGCGACGGTTTTGTGGGCAACCGCATGCTGGCCCAGCGCGGCAAGCAGTCCGAGAAGCTACTGTTCGAGGGCGCGTTGCCGCAGCAGGTCGACGCGGTCGTCACCAAGTTCGGCATGCCGATGGGACCGTTCGCGATGGGCGACCTCGCCGGCCTCGACATCGGCTGGCGCTCGCGCAAGGACCGCGGCATCAAGTCGGAGATCGCGGACGCGCTGTGCGAAGCCGGCCGCTTCGGCCAGAAGACCGGCAAGGGCTACTACAAGTACGAAGCCGGCAGCCGGTCGGCGCTGCCCGATCCGGAAGTCGAGAAGCTGATCGACGAGACGCTCGCACGTCTCGGCCGCAAGAAGCGCGTCGTCAGCGACGACGAGATCCTCGAGCGGATGATGTACCCGATGATCAACGAGGGCGCGAAGATCCTCGAAGAGGGCATCGCGGCGCGTCCCTCCGACATCGACGTGGTCTGGCTCTATGGCTATGGCTGGCCGATCTACCGCGGCGGCCCGATGTTCTGGGCCGACAGCGTCGGCCTCAAGCACATCGCCGATCGCCTGGCCTTCTACGCCAAGGAGACCAACGACCCCAGCCTCGAGCCCGCGCCGCTGCTGAAGAAGCTCGCGGCCGAAGGCAAGACGTTCGCCTCGCTGGCGGCGGCGTCGAAGGCGGCGTGATCGGATTGGGTGCCGCTGCAATGTCGCGCTCCGGGCAAAGCTCTCTCCGTTCCCTCCCCCCTTGTGGGGGAGGGGCAGGGAGGGGGGTGGCCCCGGGCGAGGTCAGTGCTTGTGGCTACCCCCTTCCCCAACCTTTCCCCACAAGGGGGAAGGGAGCCCGTCCGCCGGTGCCCACCTCACACGACCCGGCGACTACCGTTTTGCAGAGTATCGATCGCCAATGACCCATCCCGGCGAACAGTTCTATCCCGAGGGCGTGCGGTGGGACGACACCATCGTCCAGGGCTCGCTGCCTGACCTGCTGTCGAAAGCTGCCGCCGATTACGGCCCGCGCACCGCTCTGGAATTTCGAGATCGCCCGATCACATACACGGAGCTCGCAGCTCAGGCCGAGCGCGCGGCGGCGGCGTTTCTGCGCGCCGGCTGCGGCAAGGGAACGTCCATCGCGCTGTTCCTCGGCAACTCGCCGGACCATCCCGTCAATTTCTTCGGCGCGCTGAAGGCAGGCGCCCGCCTCGCGCATCTCTCCCCGCTCGACGGCGAGATCGCGCTGACCCACAAGGTCTCCGATTCCGGCTCGCGCCTGCTCGTCACGTCGAACCTCGCCGCGCTGCTGCCGACCGCGCTGAAATTCCTGGAAAAGGGGCTGATCGATCGTCTCGTCGTCTGCGAGGACGATCATTGGGGCAAGGTCGGCACGCCGCAGGCGGCGATCCCGGATGATCCCCGCATCGTCACTTTTAAGTCCTTCGTCGAGGGCGCGACCGCACCGGTAGCGTGGCCGGTCGTGACGGCCGACGACGTCGCGCTGCTGCAATATACCGGTGGCACCACCGGCCTGCCCAAGGGTGCGATGCTGACGCACGGTAATCTCACCTCGGCGGTGTCGATCTACGATGTCTGGGGCAAGCCATCGCGCGCCGCGCGGGGCGAGACGATCGAGCGCGTGATCTGCGTGCTGCCGCTGTTCCACATCTACGCGCTGACCGTGGTGCTACTGTCCTCGCTCAGCCGCGGCAATCTGATCTCGCTGCATCAGCGCTTCGACGTCGAAGCCGTGATGCGCGACATCGAGGTCAAGCGCGCGACATATTTTCCGGGCGTGCCGACGATGTGGATCGCGATCGCCGCGCTGCCGGATCTCGATAAGCGCGACTTCTCCTCGCTCGCCACCATCGGCTCAGGCGGCGCGCCGCTGCCGGTGGAGATCGCCAACTTCTTCGAGCGCAAGGTCGGCAAGAAGCTGCGCAGCGGCTGGGGCATGACCGAGACCTGCTCGCCCGGCACCGGCCATCCGCCTACCGGCCCCGACAAGCCCGGCTCGATCGGCCTGATGCTGCCCGGCATCGAGCTCGACGTGGTCGCGCTCGACGATCCCAAGCGCGTGCTTGCGCCGGGCGAAGTCGGCGAGATCCGCATCAAGGGCCCGAACGTCACCAAGGGCTACTGGAACAAGCCGGAGGGATCCACGGATGCCTTCGTCGACGGCCGCTTCCTCACCGGGGACATCGGCTATGTCGACAGCGACGGCTATTTCTTCCTGGTCGACCGCAAGAAGGACATGATCATCTCCGGCGGTTTCAACGTCTATCCGCAGATGATCGAGCAGGCGATCTACACCATCCCGGGCGTGCACGAGGTGATCGTGCTCGGCATTCCCGATCCGTATCGCGGCGAGGCGGCAAAGGCCTTCATCAAGCTGAAGCCGGACGCAAAGCCGTTCTCGCTCGACGAGCTGCGCGCGCAACTCACTGGCAAGCTCGGCAAGCACGAATTGCCGGCCGAGGTCGAGTTCGTCGACGATCTGCCGCGCACGCCAGTCGGAAAATTGTCGCGCCACGAATTGCGTCAGCAGCAGAAACCGTCACAATCCACTAAAACCGCATCAGGAGCTCGTTCTTGACCGACGCCGTCATCGTTTCCACCGCCCGCACCCCGATCGGCAAGGCCTATCGCGGCGCGCTCAACGCCACCGAGGGCGCCACGCTGCTCGGCCACGCCATCGGCGAAGCCGTCGCGCGTGCCAAGGTCGATCCGAAGGAGATCGAGGATGTCGTGATGGGCGCGGCGCTGCAGCAGGGCGCGACCGGCGGCAACATCGCGCGCAAGGCGCTGCTGCGCGCCGGCCTTCCCGTCACCGTCGCCGGCACCACGATCGACCGGCAATGCGCCTCGGGCCTGCAGGCCATCGCGCTCGCCGCGCGTTCGGTGATCTTCGACGGCGTCGAGATCGCGGTCGGCGGCGGCGGCGAGTCGATCAGCCTCGTGCAGAACGACAAGATGAACGGCTTCCACGCCCAGGACCCGGCGCTGCTGAAGATCAAGGGCGAGGTCTACATGCCCATGATCGACACCGCCGAAATCGTCGCCAAGCGCTACGGCATCTCGCGCGAGAAGCAGGACGAGTATTCTTTGGAGAGCCAGCGCCGCACCGCGGCTGCCCAGCAGGGCGGCAAGTTCAAGGAGGAGATCGCGCCGATCACGACGCAGATGGCAGTCACCGACAAGGCGACCGGCACCGTGTCGATGAAGGACGTCACGCTGTCGCAGGACGAAGGTCCGCGCCCCGAGACCACGATCGAAGGTCTCGCCGGCCTCAAGCCCGTGCGCGGCGAGGGCTTTTCGATCACCGCCGGCAATGCCAGCCAGCTCTCCGACGGCGCCAGCGCGTCTGTCATCATGAGTGACAAGGAAGCTTCCAAGCGTGGCCTCAAGCCGCTCGGTATCTTCCGCGGCTTCGTCTCGGCCGGCTGCGAGCCGGACGAGATGGGCATCGGTCCGGTCTTCGCCGTGCCGCGCCTGCTCAAGCGCCACGGCCTCACCGTCGACGATATCGGCCTTTGGGAGCTGAACGAAGCCTTCGCGGTGCAGGTGCTGTATTGCCGCGACAAGCTCGGCATCGACCCCGACAAGATCAACGTCGACGGCGGCGCGATCGCGGTCGGCCATCCCTACGGCATGTCCGGCGCGCGCCTCACCGGCCACGCCTTGATCGAAGGCCGCCGCCGCAAGGCCAAATATGCGGTCGTCACCATGTGCGTCGGCGGCGGCATGGGCGCGGCCGGCTTGTTCGAGGTTTTGCAGTAATTCACAGGAGGATCCGATGGATCTCGCATTCACGAAAGAAGAGCAGGCGTTTCGCGAGGAAGTGCGGCAGTTCTTCCGCGACAACGTGCCGCCGGATACGCGGCGCAAGATGGTCGAGGGGCGTCACCTCAGCAAGGACGAGATGGTGACGTGGTGGCGCATCCTCAACAAGAAGGGCTGGGGCGTCAGCCATTGGCCCAAGCAATATGGCGGCACCGGCTGGACCAGCGTGCAGCACTACATCTTCAACGAGGAGCTGCAGTCCTATCCGGCGCCGCAGCCGCTCGCCTTCGGCGTCAGCATGGTCGGCCCTGTCATCTACACCTTCGGCAACGAGGAGCAGAAGAAGCAATACCTGCCGCGCATCGCCAATGTCGATGACTGGTGGTGCCAGGGCTTCTCCGAGCCCGGCTCCGGCTCCGACCTTGCCTCGCTCAAGACCAAGGCCGAGCGCAAGGGCGACAAGTGGATCATCAACGGCCAGAAGACCTGGACCACGCTGGCCCAGCACGCTGACATGATCTTCTGCCTCTGCCGCACCGATCCCGGCGCCAAGAAGCAGATGGGCATCTCCTTCATCGTGTTCTCGATGAAGTCGAAAGGCGTCACGGTGCGTCCGATCCAGACCATCGATGGCGGCGTCGAGGTCAACGAAGTGTTCTTCGACGACGTCGAGGTTCCCGTCGAGAATCTGATCGGCGAGGAGAACAAGGGCTGGGACTACGCAAAATTTCTGCTCGGCAATGAGCGCACCGGCATCGCCCGTGTCGGCGTCTCCAAGGAGCGGCTGCGTCGCATCCGCGATCTCGCCGGCAAGGTGGAATCCGGCGGCAAGCCGATCATCCAGGACGCCGCTTTCCGCGAGAAGCTCGCCGCCTGCGAGATCGAGCTGAAGGCGCTCGAGCTGACTCAATTGCGTGTCGTCGCCGACGAAGGCAAGCACGGCAAGGGCAAGCCCAATCCGGCCTCCTCGGTGCTGAAGATCAAGGGCTCCGAGATCCAGCAGACCACCACCGAGCTGCTGATGGAAGTGATCGGCCCGTTCGCCGCGCCCTACGACGTGCATGGCGACGACGGCTCGAACGAAGCCATGGACTGGACCGCCCAGATCGCGCCGAGCTACTTCAACAACCGCAAGGTCTCGATCTACGGCGGCTCCAACGAGATCCAGCGCAACATCATCGCCAAGGCGGTGCTGGGGCTCTAATGTCATTCCGGGGCGCGCGTCAGCGCGAACCCGGAATCTCGCGCCACAATCTCTGGATTCCGGGTCCCCGCGCTATCGCGCGTGTCCCGGAATGACGAAGCAAAATTCCGGGTACGAGGAACCAAACAACATGGATTTTGATCTGAACGAGGAGCAGCGGCTTCTCAAGGACAGCATCGACGGCCTGCTGACCGATTCCTACGATTTCGAGAGCCGCAAGAAGTACATGATGGAGAAGGGCGGCTGGAGCAAAACCGTCTGGCTCAAGCTCGCCGAGCAGGGCCTGCTCGGCCTGCCCTTCGCAGAGGCCGATGGCGGCTTCGGCGGCGGCGGCGTCGAGACCATGATCGTGATGGAGGCGCTCGGCAAGGCGCTGGTGCTCGAGCCGTATCTGGCGACGGTGGTAATCGGCGGTGGCTTCCTGCGCCATGCCGGCACCGACGCGCAGAAGGCCGCGCACGTGCCCGGCATCATCGACGGCAGCAAGACGCTGGCCTTCGCCCAGCTCGAGAAGAACTCGCGCTACGATCTCTTCGACGTCGCGACCACCGCGAAGAAGAAGGGCGACGGCTGGGTCATCGACGGCGAGAAGTTCGTCGTGCTCAACGGCGAGAATGCCGACACCTTGATCGTCACCGCCCGTACCAAGGGCGAGCGTCGTGACAAGGCCGGCATCGGCGTGTTCCTGGTGCCGGCGAATGCCAAGGGCGTGACCAAGAAGTCCTACCCGACCCAGGACGGCCTGCACGCCGCCGACATCACGCTCACCGGTGTCGAGATCGGCCCCGATGCCGTGCTCGGCAACCCCGAGGATTCGCTGGCGCTGATCGAGCGTGTCGTCGACGAAGCCCGCGTCGCGCTCTGCGCCGAGGCGGTCGGCCTGATGGACGAATCGCTCAAGACCACGGTCGAGTACATCAAGACCCGCAAGCAGTTCGGCGTCGCGATCGGCTCGTTCCAGTCGTTGCAGCATCGCGCCTCCGACATGTTCGTCGCGGCCGAGCAGGCCCGCTCGATGTCGATGTTCGCGACCATGGCTGGTGATTTCGAGAACGCCAAGGAGCGCTCCAACGCCATCGCCGCGGCCAAGGTGCAGATCGGCAAGTCGCTGAAATTCGTCGGACAGCAGGCGATCCAGCTGCACGGCGGCATCGGCATGACCATGGAGGCGAAGATCGGCCACTACTTCAAGCGCCTCACCATGATCGAGAACTCGTTCGGCGACACCGACTACCACCAGCGCCGCGTCGCGGATGGTGGCGGGCTGATCTGAGCTGATCTAGGCCACACGAAGACTGTCATGCCCCGGCTTGACCGGGGCATCCAGTACTCCGCGGCGGCTATGCGTTTCACGCAACTTCAGCCGCAGAGTACTGGATCGCCCGATCAAGTCGGGCGATGACACCGAGTAAATGGCGTCAGCGGAGCAACAACAATGAAAAACACCCCGTTCGATCTCACCGGCAAGGTCGCCGTGATCACCGGCTCCAGCCGCGGCATCGGCCGCTCCTCCGCCGAATTGCTGGCAAAGCTGGGCGCCAAGGTCGTGGTCTCCTCGCGCAAGGCGGACGCCTGCAAGGAGGTCGTCGACGGCATCACCGCTTCTGGCGGCGATGCCACCGTCATTCCCTGCAACATCGCACGCAAGGCCGAGGTCGAGGCGCTGATCGCGGGCGCCACGAAGCACTACGGCAAGATCGACATCCTCGTTTGCAACGCCGCGGTGAATCCCTATTACGGCCCGCTGCTCGACATCACCGATGAGGCCTTCGACAAGATCATGGGGAGCAACGTCAAGAGCAACATCTGGCTCTCCGCGCTCGCGATCCCGCAGATGGCCGAGCGTGGCAACGGCTCCGTTGTCATCATCTCATCGATCGGCGGCCTGCGCGGCTCCACCGTGATCGGCGCCTACGGCATCTCGAAAGCGGCCGACTTCGCACTGTGCCGTTCGCTCGCCGGCGAATGGGGTCCGAAAGGCGTCCGCGTCAACTGCATCGCGCCCGGTCTCGTCAAGACCGATTTCGCCCGCGCGCTGTGGGAAGACGAAGCCATGCTGAAGCGCCGCACCGCCACCACGCCGCTGCGCCGCATCGGCGAACCCGACGAAATCGCCGGCGCGGTGGCCTATCTTGCCTCGGATGCCTCGAGCTTCATGACGGGGCAAACCATCGTGATCGACGGTGGTGTGACGACGGCGGCGGTATAGCCGCCGCTCGCATGGCTACGGCCCGCGCGCGTCGCGGCGCCCGGCGAGTGCGCTTTCGATGGCGCGCGCGACGATCAGGGACGATCGTTCGTCGAGATGAACCCCGTCGTCCCAGCGCAGCTCGTTCCCCGGCGGATCGACCAGCAGCCAGAGGCTGCGATCGGGGAAGGCTTCGTGGACGATCTCGCCGGTCGTCCGGACCATGCGCGAGCCCTCGATCTCCGGCGCGAAGGGAATGTGGATCAGGAAGACTCGAACGCCGCGCCCCTGCAGATCGTCGATGAGTTGCCGCATGCGGACCACATTCGCGCGTGCCGGGGCGGTCGGGTCGCCGTCATTCATCTGCTGCAGCGCGCGGTCGAGATAGACCTTGTTGTCGAAGGTCCCGGGCGGGCGGGCGAGCAGGCGATTCTGCTCGGCGCGCGACCGGGCGGCATCGGGGCCGGCGTGATTCCAGGTCTCATAGGCCGCGATCGCCGTCCGCACCGGCCGCAGCAGCAGGGCCTCCGCGCCCGCGCCATGCGAAAATGTCTCGATCAGCGCGCCGTCGGCTTCGCGCGACAGCACATTGGTCTCGATCAGCACGGTCTTCGGCAGGCGCGCTTGCCCGGCGACGATGGCGAGGCCGGTCACCGGCGAGCCGCCGGCCAGCGCCAGGTTGCGCAGGCGTGGAAGCGAGAAATACTCCTCCTTGAGACGCCAGGTGACCGAGCTGCCGACCAGCACGATGTCAGGCACCGGCTCCTGAACATAGCGGTTGAGGGTGACGAGGGTGCCGTCGCGCGTGGTGACGGCAGGCTGCTGCAGGGCCGAGCCGTAGCGTGGGGCGGCCAGGCCGCAGGCCAGCAGCAGCGCGGCCGCAGCCGCCGCGCACCTGACCAGCCATGAAAGCGTCGAGACCTGCTGCATCGTCAGAACTGGAAGTAGATGAAGGCGCTGTCGGCGCCGGCTTCGAGATGAGCCAGCGCCGCGAGCCCGCCATAGAGATATGGCTCCCACCGCCGCAACCGGCCCGCGACCAGAGCGCCGATGCCGGCATGCTGGACGATCACGGGCAGGGCGTAGAGCAAAGCGAGATTGGTGAACAGCTTGGGCGGATTCGGCGCGTCGGTCGCGATGAACATCCCCTTGAGGTAGCCGAGCGCATGGTCGAAGTCCGGCAGCTTGAAGAAGATCCAGAGCATGGTCACGCAGAAGAACACGATGCCCATCCTGATCACCCGCAGCGCCGGAGCCTCATTGCCTCGAAGCTTCAGGAACGGCCGCTCGACCACCAGCAGCAGCCCGTGCGCCATGCCCCACAGCGCGTAGCTCAGGCTCGCGCCGTGCCACAGACCGCCGAGCGTCATCACGATCATCAGGTTGAGACAGGTGCGTACCCGTCCATGCCGGTTGCCGCCGAGGGGAATGTAGAGATACGTCCTGAGCCAGGTCGACAGGGAGATGTGCCAGCGCGTCCAGAACTCGGAGAACGACGTCGAGATGTAGGGCAGGTTGAAGTTCACGGGCAGGCGATAGCCGAACAGCAGCCCGAGCCCGAGCGCAATCGCCGAGTAGCCGAAGAAGTCGGCGTAGATCTGGTAGCTGTAGAGAAACACGAGCAGCCAGCGATCCTGCGTGCGCAGCGTCTCGTAGAGCGGGAAGTCCATGTAGGACGTCATCTCGTTGAGATTGTTCGCCACGTACAGCTTGAAGAAATAGCCGACGAGAATCCACTTTGCGGCCTCGACGAAGGCGACGTCGCCGATCCGCTTCGGCACGATCTGCGGCATGAACTGCGCCGCACGCGTGATCGGCCCGGACACCAGCTGCGGGAAGAAGATGATGTAGAGGAACACATCGCGCAGGCGCGCGGTGCGCTTCTCGCGCGTGAGGTCGACCAGCAGGCTGATGTTGTGGAACACGAAGAACGAAATGCCGATCGGCAGCGGCAGCCGCAGCAGGAAGTCGATCGGCGCGGCGCCGGTCAGTTGCGCTGCGCCGGCGTCGAGGAACAGGAACTTGTATTTGAAGAACGCCAGCAGGCCGAGATTGAAGACGATACCGGCCGGCATCCAGACGGCGCGGTTCTCGAACGCGAGCACCAGGCAGACATAAGTGCCCAGCACCGCGATGAGCAGCAGCGGCAGCAGCTCGGGCTGGCCGAAACCGTAGAAGAACACGCTCGCCAGCACCAGCAGCTGCACCTGGAAGCGGCGCAGCGGGGCTAGGTAATAGGCGCCGAACACCACCGCGACGAAGATGCCGAACTGAAAGGAAGTAAACGTCATGCCGCTCCATTGTCCCGGCATGGCGTTTAGCATTTTTGCCAGAGCGGTCCTAGTCGCTGGGGTAGAGGCCGCATCTTCTTTCCCTCGCCCCTTGTGGGAGAGGGTGGCTCGCCGCCTAGCGGCGAGACGGGTGAGGGGTATCTCTCCGCGGGTCCAACTGCCGTTCGAATTCGCTGAAGCAACCCCTCATCGGCGCTTCGCGCCACCTTCTCCCACAAGGAGAGAAGGGAAGGCGTCGGCACCGACGCGTACTTGACCTCTGGCCGGCAATCCCGTTTCTTTGCCGCGACACAACGACCCCTCTGGGAAACGCCAAGAAAACATCAGGGTAAGCCGCCATGTCTTTCGTCCTCGCCATCGACCAGGGCACCACCTCCTCGCGCGCGATCGTGTTTCGCGGCGACATATCCATTGCGGCGAAGGCGCAGCAGGAGTTTTCGCAGCATTTTCCGGCCTCGGGCTGGGTCGAGCACGAGCCCGAGGACATCTGGACCTCGACGGTGATGGTCTGCCGCGAGGCGATCGAGCAGGCCGGCATCACCGCAAAGGACATCGCGGCGATCGGCATCACCAATCAACGCGAGACCACCGTGGTGTGGGACCGCGCCACCGGCCAGGCCGTGCACCGCGCCATCGTCTGGCAGGACCGCCGCACCGCCGACATCTGCGCCAAACTCAAGGCCGACGGCCGCGAACCCGTGATCTCGCAGAAGACCGGCCTGATCATCGACCCCTATTTCTCCGGCACCAAGGTCGCATGGATCCTCGACCACGTCCCCGGCGCGCGGGCGCGCGCCGCGCGCGGCGAGCTGATGTTCGGCACCGTCGATTGCTACCTGCTCTGGCGTCTCACCGGCGGCAAGGTGCACGCCACCGACGCCACCAACGCCTCGCGCACGCTGCTGTTCAACATCCATACCGGACAGTGGGACGACGAATTGCTGGAGATCATCGGCGTGCCGCGCTCGATGCTGCCCGAGGTGAAGGACTCATCCGCCCGCTTCGGCGAAAGCACGCCCGATCTGTTCGGCGGCGCGATCGCGATCTCCGGCATCGCCGGCGACCAGCAGGCGGCGACCATCGGCCAGGCCTGCTTCCGTCCGGGCATGATGAAGTCGACCTACGGCACCGGCTGCTTTGCCTTGCTCAACACCGGCACCACGCCGGTCGCGTCGAAAAACAAGCTGCTCACCACTGTCGCCTACCAGCTCGATGGCAAACGCACTTACGCGCTCGAAGGCTCGATCTTCGTCGCCGGCTCAGCGGTGCAGTGGCTGCGCGACGGCCTCGGCATCATCAAGCACGCCGCCGAGACCGGCCCGCTCGCGGACCAGTCCGACTCCATGCAGAGCGTCTATCTGGTCCCGGCTTTCGTCGGCATGGGCGCGCCCTATTGGAATCCGCGCGTCCGCGGCGCCTTGTTCGGCCTCACCCGCAACACCGGCCCCGCCGAGCTCGCCCACGCCGCACTCGAAAGCGTCTGCTACCAGACCTTTGATCTCTGGGCCGCGATGCGCGCCGACTGGCCAAGCTCGGAAACCGCCAGCGTCGTGCTCCGCGTCGACGGCGGCATGACCGCATCGGACTGGACCATGCAGCGCCTCGCGGATTTGCTGGACGCGCCGGTCGATCGCCCCGTGATCCAGGAGACCACCGCGCTGGGCGCCGCCTACCTCGCCGGCCTCCAGGCCGGCGTCTATCCCGAGCCCACAAAGTTCGCCGACAACTGGCGCCTCGAACACCGCTTCAAGCCCAACATGAGCCAGGCGACGCGCGAGCGGAAGCTCGCTGGCTGGGCGCGCGCGGTGAAGGGCGTGCTGGCGAGCGATGAGGGGGAGGGGTAGTACGCCTCTCTCTCCGGGTCGTCCCTGCGAACGCAGGACCCATACCGCGAGGTCTATCGATGGCGGGCGGAGCCAATCCCGAACGACCGACCGATCTTCGCCAAACCACTTCCTGTGGTTATCGCGACGAGCGCAAGCGCTCGCGCGGAGGTCCCGGATCTGCGCTCGCTCCGCTCGCTTGTCCGGGACGACGACAGAATGTGTAGCGCCGGCCGGAGCCACTCGCGGTGATGCGGAGCAAGCAAGAATGATCCTCCCCGACGGCTATTCCGACGTGCCCGCCGGCAAGATCGCCGCCGTCGTCACCCATCTGGAGATGACCGCGCCTCCCGCGCGCCGTGACGATCCCTCTGGCACCCGGACCCTGCGCAGGGTCGATACCCCCACGCTTCCTTGGTACCGCGATCTGTTCCGCCGCGTCGGCGAGGACTGGCTGTGGTTCTCGCGCGCCCGCATGACCGACACGGAGCTCGCCGCAATCATCCACGCGCCCGATATCGAGGTCTACGCACTGGTGGTGGACGGCCGCGATGAAGGCCTGCTCGAGCTGGACTTCCGCGAGCCCGCCCAGTGCGAGCTGGTCTATTTCGGCGTCACTGCACCCTTGATCGGCACCGGCGCCGCCCGCTTCCTGATGACCCGCGCGCTGGAGCTCGCGTGGTCGCGCGACGTCCGCCGCGTCTGGGTCCACACCTGCACCCTCGACCATCCATCGGCCGTTGCCTTCTACCAGCGCTCCGGCTTCCGCCCCTTCCGCCGCCAGATCGAGATCGCCGACGACCCGCGCCTCGACGGAACGGCGCCGCGTGATGCGGCGAGGCATGTGCCGATCATCGAGTAGCGCGTGAGCAAGCATAGCCCAGATGAGCGGCTGGCCCGCCGCAGGTCGGAGGCGAACGCAATCAGGGAGACCGTTGCCGCATCTCGCTGTTGCGCATGTCGGTTAAGATCGTCCGCTGCCACACGCTCCGCCGTCATCCTGAGGTGCGCGCTCTTGCGCGCCTCGAAGGATGGGCGGCAAGCGCCCGTGGCCTATCCTTCGAGGCTCCCCTTGCGGTGCTCGCGCCTCAGGATGACGGCTGAACTTGTGGCAGTACCTGTAGCCCGGATGGAGCGAAGCGTAATCCGGGGCAGCGTCGCCGCATTCCGCTGCGCTCCATGCAGGCTACTCCTCAAAACACCTCCTGCTTCCCCCGCGCCAGCGAAAACCCCCGCTGCATCGCGTTGAAGCAGGTGAGCCCCGTCTGCTCCGATCGGCACGTAAACCCCGCGCGCTGCCACACCTCGCCATAGGCCAGCATCGGCAGCGAGGCGTCCATCACGGTGTCGCCGGCGCAGATGCGCCCCGCGTTGCCTTTCGCGCTCATCTCGAAGGCGTGGCCATAGTCGAGCTCGCAATCGGCGGGACGGCGCGGGCGGCTCTCCATGTTCATGATGTCGCAGCGGAGCACGCCCTGACCGTTGTCGGCGAAGAACTGGCAGACGATGTTCTTCGACGGTGTCAAAAAGCCGATCGGGCGATCCTGTGCCTGGGCAAGGCTCGCGGTGGCGAGCAGGACGAGCGAGAGGAGAGATCGCAGATACATGAGAGGAGCCCCGGCTAGTACGCTGTCTATTGATCTCGCGTTGTTGCGTCATGTGCAATGCTCTTGTTCCAAGATAGTTGTTGCAGCCGTTGCGCATTGGCGATGAATTGGACGGCCCTGCCGTGTCCAACCGCTGGAAGAGCAAGAAACATGTTCCTGATCGGCCAATATGATTCCCCCTTCGTCCGCCGCGTCGCGATTGCGCTGCGGCTTTACGGGCTCGCTTTCGAGCACCGGCCGTGGTCGACCTTCGGCGACGCCGACCAGATCGCGCCGTACAATCCGCTGCGCCGGGTGCCGACTTTGGTGCTCGACGACGGCGAGGCGCTGATCGAGAGCACGATCATTTTGGATTATCTCGACGAACTTGTCGGGCTGGAGAAGGCGATGCTGCCGCGCACCGGCGCCGAGCGGCGGACCCACTTGCGCATCTGCGCGCTCGCTTCCGGTCTCGGCGACAAGGCGGTGAGCCTGCTCTATGAGCGCGTGCTGCGGAAGGAGCAGCTCGCGTTGTGGGTCGAGCGCTGCCAGGCGCAGATCGCGGACGTGCTGAAGGTGCTGGAGGCCGAGCGCGCGAAGGTGACGACGCCGTATTGGCTGGGTGGCCGCATCGGCCACGCCGACATCGCGGTGGCCTGCGTCGTCCGCTTCACCCGTGAGGCGCATCCTCAGCTGTTCGAGCCTTCGCGCTATCCGGCGCTGTCGGCGCATGCCGAGCGTTGCGAAGGGCTGGCGCCGTTTCAGGAGATCGTACAGCCGCTGGCGCCGCCGAAGGGGTGAGCCGCATCAAGCGCCTCTATGCGAACCCGATTTTGATCAGGATCGTCAGGAAAAGGCCTCCGACGACCGCGCAGACCGCGGCACCGATCAACGGCCCCAGCGCGCCTTCCCGGCTCGCAGGCTCCAGCACCGCGTGTCCCGGCTGTTCCGGATCGTAGTAAACTTTGACGTTCTGCCCGGGACGATGTTTCGCCGCGGCCTTTTCGGCGACCTCGCGCAGCCCGGAGATCATGGTGCCGCCCCAATCGACTTCGGTGCCGATGAAGTCGCGCTTGCCGACCCTGTAGGCGTAGCGGAGGTCGACTTGATAGCGGTGTTGGAGCTTGCTGGATCGTGACTTGTCGTCGTCGCTCTTCTCCTCGATGATTTCCTCGATCACGTCGCAATGGGTGACCCTGCCGGCCGCCGTCGGCCAGCGCAGGCTGGCGCTCGCCAGCCGGCGCGTCCGGACATAGGCTGCGAGGCAAAACACGCCGCCCACGAGCACGATGATCGGCAGCGCGAACGCGAACAGCGGAACGCCGTTGCTGGTGTAGAGCACGTGCCCCGTGAGCGAATGCGCGGTGAGCGTGGCGGCAATGACGCCGAACACCATGGTGAACGCCACCAGCGCCGCGAGGTTCTGCGCGGCAGCAGGTTCGAGCAGCGCCTCGGTCGGTTGCTTCGGATCGACATGGACGTCGACATGCGCGCCGACCGGATACCGTCCGATCAGTTTTGCGGCCAGGACCCGCGTCGTGATGACTTGGCCGCCGACAAAGACCTTGTCGCTTTCCAGCTCAAGGCCGCCGGCCTGATAGCGATAGCGGATGACAGGCTTGGCGTCGTTCTGATCGTCCGAGGCGTGCGTCGCCGGCTGATCGACCCTGGAGACCGTGATGATGCCCTCCACCTTGTCCCAGCTCCGCGCGGCCTGCATCCGGCCTCGCACGCGGACCAGATTGAACAGCGTCAATCCAAACAGAAGCACGGCGACGCCGGCGGCAATCTGCGTCCACATCAATTGTTGGGCGTCCAGCATCCGATTCCCCCGCGCCTCGGCCGTGATCGCCATTGGTCGCGGCGAGCGCGCGTTGCGTTCACGGCACTGCCGCCGTTGCGGGAGATCGTGCAGCCGCAGGCCTGCGAAGGTGTGATTCCCGGGGCGTCATTCCGGAACGAAGCACGCGGGCCCGGAATTCCGAGGTTGCGGCGCGAGATTCCTGGTTCGCGCTTTGGCCGGAATGACGGGGGCGACTACTTCCTCAGCGTCACGCCGTTCGCCCGCAGATACTCGTCCAGTTCAAACCCCAGATCCTCGGCGCGATCGAAATACGCCTCTGCGGCATCCGGGTCCTTCGCCATCCCTTCGCCGCGCGTGGCCATCACGCCGAGCGCTGCGGCGGCGCGGCCGATGCCGAGATCGGCGGCGCGCTTGTACCAGTGGATGGACTCGCTGAGATTCTTCTCGATGCCAGACAATTGCCCGGTGGCATAGAGAGCGCCGAGATTGGCGCAGGCGCGCGGCTGGTCGCGTTGTCCGGCCTGCTTCAGGTAGAACACTGCCTTGTTGCGCTCACCGATGCCTTGCATCGCATAGACGAACAGCTCGAAATAGGCATCGGCATTGCCGCGCTTCGCCGCTTCGAGATGCAATGCAAGACTTCTGGCCACGTCCTTCGGTTGCCCGCGACCGTTGTAGGCCATCAGCCCCAGGAGGTAGCGCACCGCGCCATCGGGGTCGTCGCCGGCAAGCGCTTTCTGGGCGTAAGCATAGGCGTCGTCATATTTCCTGAACGTCCAATAGAGATTGTACGCCGTGAGATAGGCGCCGTAATCCGAGCCGAGTTCGGCCGCGCGTTTGTAGGCAGCGATCGCAGCGTCGCGATCGCGCGGCACGCCCCAGCCGTTCCAGAGGCAGCGGCCATAGTCGACCCAAGCGTTGGCGTGCCCGCCGAGCGCGACCTCATGCAGCGCTCTTGCAAGCGTGTCGCGACTCTCGACCGGCGCCTGGCTTGCCTCGATCGCCTTGAACAGGGCTACCGCGGCCAAATAGAGCTGGTCATCGCGCGACGGCGAGCGGGGTTGGGCAAGGAGCTGTGTGACGGTTTGCATGGTTCCGCTGGCATCATTTGATTTGGACGGACGCTGCGCAACCTCGGCCGCCGCCGCCTCGAGCGGGGCAGCATGACGCGAAACAAAGATCCCGCCCATCATCACGAGGCAGAAGGCCAGGATTTCCAGACGATTACGAATGCCGTCCTCCCGCGCGCCGATCGGCTCGAAGTGCTGCCCTGGGTCCCGGCTCTGCGGAGCGGCACTTCGTTCCCGCCTCGCGTCCGGGACACGAGATCGAAGCACGCGGCATCGAGTGCGGAACTCACGCGGCAGGCGATGATGGAATATTACCAGTGCTTTGCCCGACGGAGCAAGCCGCTTCGGCAAGTCCGAAATTTCTCAGGGTTTTCAACCCCATCGCTACTGTGCATGGGGTTGTTTTTCAGATTTTTGGTTTTGCAGCCAGAGCGGGGTCTATCCCGCCCCCGCGCGCTTCTTCTGCCAGACCAGATGCACGGCGCAGGTGCAGCCCGGCGGATGCGAGGCGAGATCCGCTGGGGTCTCGTCGTTCGCGGGTGTCGCGGCAAACGCCTTGTCGGTCCCCTCTCGCGACGGGATGTAGTTCAGCACCGGCGCGAGCCAGCGCTCGGCTTCCGCGACGCTCATGCCCTTGCGCGCGGCGTAGTCCTCGACCTGGTCGCGCTCGATCTTGCCGACGCCGAAATAATAGCTCTCGGGGCTGGCGAAATAGAGCCCGGACACGCTGGAGCCCGGCCACATCGCAAAGCTCTCGGTCAGCTTCACGCCGCAGGTCGCTTCCGCATCGAGCAGCTCGAACAGCGTCGCCTTCTCGGTGTGGTCGGGCTGCGCGGGATAGCCCGGCGCGGGGCGGATGCCCTGATACTTCTCGAGGATCAGCTCGTCGTTGGAGAGCGTCTCGTCCGGCGCGTAGGCCCAGAACTCGCGGCGCACGCGGGCGTGCATGCGCTCGGCGAAGGCCTCGGCGAGGCGATCGGCCAGCGCCTTGCACAGGATCGAGGAGTAGTCGTCGTTGGCCATCTTGAAGCGGTCGGCGACCGCATCCTCGCCGATGCCTGCCGTGACGACGAAGCCGCCGACATAATCGGGCACGCCCGCGGGCGCGATGAAGTCGGCGAGCGCCGCATTGAAGCGGCCCTCGCGCTTCTCGAGCTGCTGGCGCAGCGTGTGTAGCGTCGCGATCTTCTTCGTGCGGCTCTCATCGGCATAGAGCGCGATGTCGTCGCCTTCGGCGTTCGCCGGCCAGAAGCCGATCGTCGCGCGCGCCCGGAACCATTTTTCCTTGACGATGGTGTCGAGCATTTTTCGCGCGTCATCGTAGAGCGAGCGCGCGACCTCGCCGACCTTGGCATCGTCGAGGATGGCAGGGAAACGCCCCGCGAGTTCCCAAGTCTGGAAGAACGGGGTCCAGTCGATGCAGTCGACCAGCTCGGCGAGGTCGTAGTCGTCAAAGCTGCGGATGCCAAGGAAGGTCGGCTTCACCGGCTTGTTCGCGGCGAAATCGACCGGCACGCGGTTGGCGCGCGCTGCGGCGAGCTTCAAGCGCTTCTTGTCGGCCTGCGCGCGCAGATGTGCGTCCGAGATTTTTGCGTATTCGGCACGCACCTCGGCGGCATAGGCTTCGCGCTTCTCGGGCGAGAGCAGCGAGGAGGCAACGCCGACGGCGCGGCTGGCGTCGTTGACGTGCACGACGGGGCCGGCGCGATAGCTCGGGTCGATCTTGACGGCGGTATGCACGCGGCTCGTGGTGGCGCCGCCGATCAAGAGCGGCAGCTTGAGGCCCTCGCGCTGCAATTCGCCGGCGAAGAATGCCATCTCGTCGAGCGAGGGCGTGATCAGGCCTGAGAGACCGACGATGTCGGCCTTCTCCGCCTTCACGGTCTCGACGATCTTGGCGGCGGGCACCATCACGCCGAGGTCGATCACCTCGAAATTGTTACACTGGAGCACGATGCCGACGATGTTCTTGCCGATGTCGTGGACGTCGCCCTTGACGGTCGCGAGCACGATCTTGCCGGCGGAGGAGGAGCCTTCCGTGCCGATGCCATTGGCGAGGTTGCGCGCCTTCTCTTCTTCCATGAACGGCATCAGCCAGGCTACCGCCTGCTTCATCACGCGGGCGGACTTCACCACCTGCGGCAGGAACATCTTGCCGTCGCCAAAGAGGTCCCCGACCACGTTCATGCCGGCCATCAGCGGGCCCTCGATCACGTCGAGCGGACGCGAGGACTGCTTGCGCGCCTCTTCCGTGTCCTGCTCGATGAATTCGGTGATGCCGTGCACCAGCGAATGCGACAGTCGCTTCGCCACCGGCCATTCGCGCCAGGCGAGATCGGCTTCCTTGGTCTGGGTCTTGTTGCCGCGGAATTTCTCCGCAAGCGCCAGCAGCCGTTCGGACGCGCCCGGATCGCGGTTGAGGACGACGTCCTCGCACACCTGGCGCAGCTCAGGATCGATGTCGTCATAGACGATCATCTGGCCGGCATTGACGATGCCCATGTCCATGCCGGCCTTGATGGCGTGATACAGGAACACCGAGTGCATGGCCTCGCGCACCGGCTCGTTGCCGCGGAACGAGAACGACAGATTGGAGACGCCGCCCGAGATGTGCGCGCCAGGCAGGTTCTGCCTGATCCAGCGCGTCGCCTCGATGAAGTCGACGCCGTAATTGTTGTGCTCCTCGATGCCAGTGGCGATCGCGAAGATGTTCGGATCGAAGATGATGTCCTCGGGCGGGAAGCCGACCTTGTTCACCAGGATGTCGTAGGCGCGCTTGCAGATCTCGGTCTTGCGCTTGAACGTGTCGGCCTGGCCGACTTCGTCGAACGCCATCACGACGACAGCCGCGCCATGTCGGCGGGCGATCTTGGCCTCGTGAATGAACTTCTCCTCGCCTTCCTTCATCGAGATCGAATTGACGACCGGCTTGCCCTGCACGCATTTCAGGCCGGCTTCGATCACGGAGAATTTCGAGGAATCGACCATCACGGGGACGCGCGCGATGTCGGGCTCGGCAGCGACGAGGTTGAGGAACGTCACCATCGCAGCTTCGGAGTCGAGCAGGCCCTCGTCCATATTGACGTCGATGATCTGCGCGCCGTTCTCGACCTGGTCGCGCGCGACTTGCAGCGCCGCCGTGTAGTCGCCGGCCGTGATCAGCTTGCGGAAGCGGGCGGAGCCCGTGACGTTGGTGCGCTCGCCGACGTTCACGAACGGGATCGCGTCGGTCAGGATGAAGGGCTCGAGGCCGGAAAGCCGCAGGCGCGGTTCGATCTCCGGCACGATGCGCGGCTTGTGCGGGGCGACGGCGGCGGCGATCGCCGCGATGTGGTCCGGTGTGGTGCCGCAGCAGCCGCCGACGATGTTGACGAGGCCATCGCGCGCGAACTCGCCGACGAGGCGCGCCATGTATTCGGGCGTCTCGTCATACTGGCCGAACTCGTTGGGCAGGCCGGCATTTGGATACGCACACACCAGCGTGTCGGCGACGCGGCCGATATCGGCAATGTGCGCGCGGAGGTCTTCGGCGCCGAGCGCGCAGTTGAAGCCGATGGTCACAGGCTTGGCGTGCCGCACCGAATGCCAGAACGCTTCCGGCATCTGGCCGGACAGCAGGCGGCCGGACTTGTCGGTGATGGTGCCCGACACCATCACGGGCATGTCGATGCCGCGCTCTTCGGTGATCTCGGCGATCGCATAGAGCGCCGCCTTGGCGTTCAGCGTATCGAAGATGGTCTCGACCAGCAGCAGGTCGACGCCGCCGTCGAGCATGCCACGGATCTGCTCGCCATAGGATTTGCGCAGATCATCGAAGGTGACGGCGCGGTAGCCGGGATTGGAGACGTCGGGAGAGATCGAGGCGGTGCGGTTGGTCGGGCCGATGGCGCCCGCGACGAAGCGCGGCTTGCCGTCTTCGGCCTCGACGCGTCGTGCGGCATTGCCGGCGAGGCGGGCGCCTTCGCGCGCCATCTCGTAGACGATGTCGGTGAGGTCATAATCGGCCTGCGCGATCGACGTCGTGGAGAAGGTGTTGGTCGCGACGATGTCGGCGCCGGCGCGCAAATACGCCGCGTGGATGTCCTCGATTGCCTGCGGCTGGGTCAGGATCAACAAATCGTTGTTGCCGCGCAGGTCGCGATGAAAGTCCTTGAAGCGCTCGCCGCGGAAGGCGGCCTCGTCGAACTGCAGGTTCTGGATCATCGTGCCCATGGCGCCGTCGAGCACGAGAATACGCTCGCGCGCGGCGTTGAGCAGGGCAGTTCGCTTGGGAGAGGTGGGTACGGTCATGTTGTCTTAAGCCGCCTTCTGCGCGCTCTTGGCGCGGATGCCGAGCAAATGGCTGATCGCGAACACGAGATCGGCGCGGTTCATGGTGTAGAAATGGAAAGTGTCGACGCCGTGCTTGGCGAGCTTCTGCACCTGGCCGGCCGCGACGGTTGCGGCCACCAGCTTGCGGGTCTCGGCGTCGTCATCGAGGCCTTCGAATTTCGCGGCGAACCAGTCCGGCACGGTGGTGCCGGCGCGCGTCACGAAATTGCGGGCCTGCTTGAAATTGTGCATGGGCATGATGCCCGGCACGATCGGGATGTCGATGCCGCGCGCCCGCACGCGGTCGAGATAGCGGAAGTAGAGGTCGTTGTCGAAGAATACCTGGGTGATCGCGCGCGTCGCGCCGGCATCGACCTTGGCCTGCAGCGTGTCGATATCATCATCGAAGTCGCGCGCCTCGGGGTGCTTCTCCGGATAGGCGGATACGCTCACTTCGATGTCTGCATGCCGCTTCTTGATGCCGGCGACGAGCGCGGCGGACGTCTGGTAGCCGTCGGGATGGCTGGAATAGGCCGTGCCGATGCCTGCGGGCGGATCACCGCGCAAGCCCACGATGTGGCGGACGCCGACCTCGTGATAGCGGTCGACGATCTCGTCGATCTCGCCGCGCGAGGCGCCGACGCAGGTCAGGTGCGCCGCCGGCAGCAGCGCGGTCTCTTTCAGGATGCGGGCGATGGTCGAATGGGTGCGCTCGCGGGTCGAGCCGCCGGCGCCATAGGTCACCGAGACGAATTTCGGGTCGAGCGGGGCGAGCCGGTTGATGGTCTCCCAGAGATTGCGCTCCATATCTTCCGTCTTGGGCGGAAAGAACTCGAAGGAGATCGCAGGCCGCTTCAGGTGCCCGTCTTGCCCGTCGGCTCGGGCAGGAATCGTCAGATCGGTCATGGCACCACTCGCTCCAGATGTGCCGCCAGATCCTGGCGGCCGACGGTCAGGTCTAGCTTGGGAGAGCCTATGATAGGACAAAGGTAGTTTGATCGACAGCCCATCAATGATGGGAAATGGCCCACTTATGCCAACAATGGCTGAATTATTGAATGTCTATCGGTCTGATTGGGATGCCGGTATCTTCATAATAATCTACTTATTTCAATAGTTTGTGGAAGTTCTGATGGGTGCCTGAGGCAGACGACGTGGGTGGGCAGAATGGAATCAATGTTGTTGGGGTTGTCTTTGGCCCACCGCCGCGCTTCGGTCGACTGCGCGGGATCGCGGTCTGCACACGTCAGATCTGCGCAGCCGCCCCATTGTCGCCGCGCGGCCCTCCACTAGCTTAGCGCGCCATGATCCCGCTCTCCGTCCTCGACCTCTCCGTCGTCACATCAGGCACCAGGCCCGCCGCGGCGCTGCGCAACAGCATCGACCTGGCGCGCCATGTCGACGGCCTCGGCTATGTCCGCTATTGGCTCGCCGAGCATCACAACCTCGCCTCGGTCGCGAGCCCCGCGCCCGACGTCATGATTGGGCAGATCGCGGCGGTGACGAAGCATATCCGCGTCGGCTCCGGCGGGGTGATGCTGCCCAACCACGCCCCGCTGGTCGTCGCCGAGCGATTCAAGATGCTGGAGGCGCTGTTTCCCGGCCGTATCGACCTCGGCCTTGGCCGGGCGCCCGGCACCGATGGCGCCACCGCCTATGCGCTTCGCAGCCGGCTCGACCGCCGCGAGGGCGACGATTTCCTGGAGCGGCTGCACGAGCTGATTCTGTGGGAGACCCGCGAATTTCCCGCAGGGCATCCCTACCACAACGTCGTCGCCATGCCCGACGACACCAAACTGCCGCCGATCTGGCTGCTCGGCTCCAGCGATTATTCCTCGGAATTGGCCGCACAGGTCGGCATGGGCTTCGCCTTCGCGCATCATTTCGCGTCCCACGACGCGGTCGACGCGATGGTGCATTATCGCAACCGCTTCCAGCCCTCGGCCTGGCGTGCGAGCCCCCACGCCATCCTCGCGGTCGCCGTCATCATCGCCGATACCGATGAGGAGGCCGAACGGCTCGCCAGCTCGTTCGACCTCAACCGGTTGCGCCGCGACCGCGGTCAATATCTGCCGCTGCCGAGCGTCGAGGAGGCACTGGCCTATCCTTACTCCGACTCCGAGCGCACCTCGATTCTCCGCAACCGTTCCCGCCTGTTCGTCGGCAGCCCCGCGACGGTGCGGAAGAAACTGCAGCCGCTAATCGACGCGAGCAAGCCGGACGAGCTGATGGCGATCACAGCGGTGTACGATCACGAGGCGCGGAAGAAGTCGTATTCGCTGCTCGCCGAGGCGTTCGGGTTGGTGAAGCCGGCAGCCGCATAGGAACTGCCGTGCCCCAGACGCAGCGCAACGCCCTTCAGCGGTGCGCTGCTAAGCCGGGGCCCATCGCAGCGCCGGGTCGCTTCGCCCCTGGGTCCCGGCTCGCGCTTCGCGCGTCCGGGACACGAGATCAATCCTGCTGCGTCTCGCTGAACGTCGCGCGGAAGGGGTGGCCGGGATACACGCCGACGATGCGGAATTCGCGCGAGAAGAATTTCAGCTCCTCGATCGCGAAGGCGAGACCCTTGTCTTCAGGGTGGCCGTCGACGTCGGCGTAGAACTGCGTGGCGAAGAAATTGCCGTCGACCATGTAGCTTTCGAGCTTGGTCATGTTGACGCCGTTGGTGGCAAAGCCGCCGAGCGCCTTGTAGAGCGCGGCCGGCAAATTGCGCACCCGGAACACAAAAGTCGTGACCAGCGGACCGGAGCCTTGGGTGGCCCATTTCGGCTCGCGCGCCAGCACCACGAAGCGGGTGGTGTTGTGCGCCTCGTCCTCGATGTCCTCCGCGAGGATGTCGAGGCCGTAGATCTTGGCGGCGAGGCGGGAGGCGATCGCGGCCACCGTCTTGTCCTTGCGCTCGGAGATGTCGCGAGCGCTGCCGGCGGTGTCGGCATGTACGATCGGCTTGATGCCGAGCTTGCGGATGATGCGCCGGCATTGGCCAAGCGCATGCACATGGCTCTCAACGCTCTTGATGTCGTCGAGCTTGGTGCCCTTCACCGCCATCAGCTGATGCCGGACCGGCAAAAACCATTCACCGATGATGAAAAGGCCGGACGCCGGCAAGAGGTGATGGATATCGGCGACGCGGCCCGCGACCGAATTCTCGATCGGGATCATGCCGAGATCGGCCTCGCCCGAGGAGATCGCCGACAGCGCGTCCTCGAAGGTGGCGCAGGGCATCGGCTCGGCGTCGGGATAGGCCTCGACGATGGCGATGTGGGAATTGGCCCCGGGCTCGCCCTGGAATGCGATCTTCATCTTGCTCATGTCTTAAAAGTGCTCCTGGGTCGGCCTTGTAACAGCGGCTCAGGATTTGGAAAGGATGCTGCGGGCGGTTTCCAGGTCCGCCGGCGTGTCGACCCCGCGGGGCACGGTGTCGACGATGGTGAAGTCGATGCGCATTCCGGCCTCGAGCGCCCGGAGCTGTTCGAGCTTCTCCTGCAATTCCAGCGGCGAGGGCGGCAGCGAAACGTAACGCTCGAGCGCGGCGCGGCGATAGGCGTAGAGGCCGATATGGTGGTAACGCGGTCCGTCGCCGGTCGGCGCGGTCGCGCGTGTGAAATAAAGTGCACGCATGCGCTTGCCGCCGAGTGAGGTTCCGATCGCCTTCACGACGCTCGGGGCGAGGTCCTCCTCCTCGGTGTGGATCTGCGAAGCCAGTGTCGCGATGTCCACGGCCGGGTCTTGCAGGGGCGGCAGCACCTCGCGGATGTTGCCGATCGTGATCGTCGGGAAATCGCCCTGCAGATTGACCACGATCTCCGCCTTGCCGTCCGGATCGAGCTTCTGCATGGCCTCGTGGATGCGGTCGGAGCCGGAGGGGTGTGTGGGGCTGGTCATCACGGCCTCGCCGCCATGGGTTGTCACGACCGAAGCGATCTCGGGCGTGTCGGTCGCGACCGCGACCCGGCCTATTCCGGCGGCCTCGGCGCGGCGCATCACGTGCACGATCATCGGCAATCCCGCAATATCGGCGAGTGGCTTGCCGGGCAGGCGGGTGGCGGCCATACGGGCCGGGATCAGCACCAGGATGCGAGGATCGATCATCGGGTCAAGAGCCTGGAAACGGGGCGTTTTCCGCGCCGAGAAATGGGGTGGGGACGGGCCGAAAGCCGGGTCGCTTATACGGGTTGCAAGACCCCGGGCAAACCGATATCTCAATGGCAAAACTCGGGGAAACAATAGGGAACGTTTGATTCTCCCGAGGCTCGTCCTGGCGGCCGATTGCGCCGCTGTTTCCTTCTTGCGGTGGGGCCTGGCCGGAAATGGACTCTTTCGAACTCAATAAAATCATGGGTGCCGTGCTTGGTACCTGTCTCTTTCTCTTGGTGACCAGCTTTACCGCCCAGGCTCTTTTCTCGCCCAAGATGCCGGAAAAGCCGGGCTTCGAGATCGCCGTGAAGGAAGACGCCGGCCACGGCAAGGAAGGCGGCGCTGCCGCCGCGGCCTCTGAGCCGATCGAAAAGTTGCTCCAGACCGCCTCCGTCGAAAAGGGCGCGGCGGCCGCCAAGAAGTGCGGTGCCTGCCACACTTTCGAGAAGGGTGGCCCGAATCGCGTCGGTCCGAACCTCTATGGCGTCGTCGGCGAGAAGAGGGGTGAGGGCCGCGGCGGCTTCAATTTCTCCGCTGCCATGAAGGGCAAGGCCGGTACCTGGACATTCGACGACCTGAACAAGTTCATCGCCAATCCGAAGGGCTTCATCCCGGGCACTGCGATGGGCTTCGCCGGTATTGCCAAGGATTCCGAGCGCGCCGACGTCATTGCCTATCTGAATTCGCTGTCAGAGCATCCTCAGCCGCTGCCGACCGCGTCGAAGTAAGGCCTCAAGAACCTGATCTGGAATATGCGGCCAGGCTGAAAAGCCTGGCCGTTTCCTTATCCGGGCCTCGCGGTGACGTTATCGGGGCGTTTGGCCGCATCCGACGGGCCGTCCGGCCTTCCAAGATGAGGAAAAAGCAACATATTCGGTCGAAACCTCGCCTATATTGGGAACTTAAAGGAGTAGCCTCCTTCAAGACAGGAATGTTGATTTGGCTATCACCCGACGTGATCTCCTGCTCACCGGCACTGCGGCCGCAGCGCTTCCCGCCCTCGGTTCCGTAGCGGGCCTTTCCGTCGTCGGCAGTGCCGAGGCGCAATCGGCGAATGAGCTTCCTTGGCGCCATGCCTTGTCGCTGTTCGGAAAGGTCAAGTACCCCGCCGACTTCAAGCGCTTCGACTACGTCAATCCGGAAGCGCCCAAAGGCGGCGTCGCGCGCCAGATCGCGGTCGGCACCTTCGACAATTTCAATATCGTCGTGTCGGGCGTGAAGGGGCAGGTCGCCGGTGCCGTCGCATTCATCTACGAATCCCTCACGACGCCCTCGCTCGACGAAGTCTCGACCGAATACGGCGCGCTCGCCGAGGCCGTCAGCCATCCGGACGACTTTTCTTTCGTCACCTATCGTTTGCGGCCGGAGGCCAAATGGCACGACGGCAAACCTGTTACCGCGGATGACGTGATCTTCTCGCTCGATTCCTTCAAGAAGCACCACCCGATGTACTCGGCCTATTACAGCCATGTGGTGAAGGCCGAAAAGGTCGGCGAGCGCGAGGTGAAATTCGTATTCGACGCGCCGGGCAACCGCGAACTGCCGCAGATCGTCGGGCAACTTACAGTCCTGCCGAAGCATTGGTGGGAAGGGACCGACGCGCAGGGCCGCAAGCGCGACGTGTCCGCCACCACGCTCGAAGTGCCGCTCGGTTCCGGCCCCTACAGGGTCAAGGACTTCGTTGCAGGACGGTCGATCGCGCTGGAGCGCGTCAAGGACTATTGGGGCCGCGACCTCGCCTCCAATGTCGGTCGCAACAATTTCGACGAGCTGCGCTACGAATATTTCCGCGACGCCACCGTCGCGATCGAGGCCTTCAAGGCCGACCAGGTCGATTGGCGCACCGAGAACAGCGCGAAGAATTGGGCGACAGCCTACGACTTCCCGGCCGTGAGCGAAAAGCGCGTGATCCTCGAGGAGTTCGCCAATCGCAGCTCGGGCGTGATGCAGGCGTTCGTGCCGAACCTGCGCCGCGGCAAGTTCAGCGACCCGCGCGTGCGGCGCGCGCTCAACTACGCGTTCGACTTCGAGGAGATGAACAAGCAGATCTTCTACGGCCAGTACAAGCGCATCAACAGCTATTTCGACGGCATCGACGAGCTCATGGCGATCGGCTTGCCGCAGGGCAAGGAGCTTGAGATCCTCGAGACCGTGCGCGCCCAGGTCCCGCCCGAAGTCTTCACCACGGCCTACACCAATCCGGTCGGCGGCAGCCCGGAAGCCGTGCGCGATAATTTGCGCGAGGCGCTGCGGCTGTTCAAGGAGGCCGGCTACGAGGTGCGCGACCGCAAGCTGACCGACGTCAAGACCGGCGCCCAGTTCACCCTGGAGCTGCTGAACTCGGATCCGAGCTTCGAGCGGATCACGCTGTTCTACAAGCCGTCGCTGGAGCGGCTCGGCATTGCGGTGAGCGTGCGGACGGTCGATCCGACCCAATACGAAAACAGGACGCGCGAGTGGGATTTCGATGTCGTCACCAACTCGTGGGGCGAGTCGCAGTCGCCGGGCAACGAGCAGCGCGAATTCTGGTCGTCCAAGACGGCCGACATCGCAGGTTCGCGCAACATTGGCGGCATCAAGAATCCGGCAATCGACAAGCTGATCGAGCGGGTGATCTACGCCAGGGATCGCGACGATCTCGTCGCCGCGACCAAGGCGCTCGACCGCGTGCTGCTGTGGAATCATTACGTCGTGCCGCAATGGACCTATACGAAGGTACGCACCGCGCGCTGGGACCGTTTCGGCCGGCCGACGGAAATGCCCAGATACGGTCAGTCCGGCTTCCCGTTCATCTGGTGGTACGACGCAGACAAGGCGGCGCGGATCGCAAAGAAGTCGTGAAGGATATTCCCCGCATGAGGCAGATGTCACGCCGCCACGTGCTGGCCTTGGGTGTCGGCAGCGCCGTTGGTGCGTCCCTGAATGCGCAGCTGCTGCGTAGCGCGCGTGCATCGGAAGCCGGGATCGAGGCTCACGGCATCTCGGCGTTCGGCGATCTCAAATATCCCGCCGACTTCCACCATTTCGACTACGTCAACGTCGATGCGCCGAAAGGCGGCACGTTCTCACTCATTCCGTCGGTGCGCGCCTACAACCAATCCTACCAGACCTTCAACTCGCTCAACGCCTTCATCCTGAAGGGCGACGGCGCTCAGGGCATGGACATGACGTTTGCGCCACTGATGGTGCGCGCAAGCGACGAGCCTGATGCGATGTACGGGCTTGCCGCCAAATCCGTGCAGATATCGCCGGACAAGCTGGTCTACCGCTTCACGATGCGGCCGGAGGCGAAATTCCACGACGGCACGAAGCTCACCGCGCATGATGCGGCGTTTTCGCTGATGACGCTGAAGACCAAGGGACATCCCCTGATCCTGGTGCAGCTGCGCGACATGGTCAACGCGGAGGCGGTCGACGACGCAACGCTCGTCGTTACCTTTGCCAAGGGCCGGGCGCGCGACGTGCCGCTCTATGCCGCCAGCCTGCCGATCTTCTCGAAGCCGTACTACGCATCTCGCCCGTTCGATGAATCGTCTCTGGAGATCCCGCTGGGCTCGGGTCCGTACAAGGTCGGCAAGTTCGAGGTCAATCGCTACATCGAGTATGAGCGGGTGAAGGACTGGTGGGCTGCCGATCTGCCGCCCTGCCGCGGTACCTATAATTTCGATGTCGTGCGCTATGAGTTCTATCGCGACCGCGACGTCGCCTTCGAGGGGTTTACCGGCAAGAACTATCTCTACCGGGAAGAGTTCACCTCACGCATCTGGGCGACGCGATACGACTTCGCGGCCGTGAAGGATGGCCGCGTCAAGCTCGAGATCGTGCCCGACGACACGCCGTCCGGCGCGCAGGGCTGGTTCATCAACACCCGGCGCGAGAAATTCAGAGATCCCCGCGTGCGCGAGGCCCTGATCGACGCTTTCGACTTCGAGTGGACCAACAAGACCATCATGTACGGCGCCTATGCCCGCACGGTGTCGCCGTTCCAGAACTCCGATCTCATGGCCAGCAACGGGCCTCCGTCGCCGGAAGAGCTGAAGCTGCTCGAGCCATTCCGCGGTCAGGTTCCCGATGAGGTGTTCGCTGCGCCCTTCGCGCCGCCGGTTTCCGACGGATCGGGGCAGGACCGAGCTCTCTTGCGCAAGTCGCAGCAGCTGCTCAACGAAGCCGGCTTTCCGATCAAGGATGGCAAGCGAATGCTGCCGAGCGGAGAGGTGTTCAAGATTGAATTCCTGGCGGAGGAGCCTTCGCTTCAGCCGCATCACGCGCCGTATATCAAGAACTTGGGGACGCTCGGCATCGAGGCGAGCCTCCGCCTCGTCGATGCCGTGCAATATCGCGCGCGCGTGGAGGATTTCGACTTTGACATGACGATCCAGCGCTTCAGCATGTCGGCGACGCCGGGCGATGCCATGCGGGCGTTCTTCTCGTCGCAAGTCGCGGCAACCAAGGGCTCGTACAATCTCGCGGGCGTCGCCAGCCCGGCGATCGACGCCATGATCGAGAAGATCATGGCAGCCGAGAGCCGCGAGGAATTGACTGTCGCCTGCCGTGCCTTTGACCGCTTGTTCCGCGCCGGCCGCTATTGGGTGCCGCAATGGTATAACAAGACGCACCGGCTCGCGTACTGGGATCAGTTCAGCCATTCCCAGAAGCTGCCGCGCTACGCCAATGGCGTCGGCGCTCCCGACATCTGGTGGTCCGACCGCGCCAAGGCGGCCAAGCTCGAGCGGGCGAAATAGCCATGAGCGCCTATATCGCCCGCCGCATCCTCCTGATGATCCCGACATTGCTCGGAATCCTGTTCGTCTCCTTCGTCGTCGTGCAGTTCGCGCCCGGCGGCCCGGTCGAGCGCGTGATCGCGCAGCTCTCGGGGGCCGACACCGGCGGCACCTCGCGCATTTCGGGCGGCAGCGACTTTGCGCAGCGCGCGCCCGGGCAGGTCGGGGCGGGGGGCGATGCCATCAACTCGAAATATCGCGGCGCGCAGGGCCTCGATCCCGACTTCATCAAGAAGCTCGAGGCACAGTTCGGCTTCGACAAGCCGGCGCCGGAACGCTTCGCGCTGATGGTTTGGAATTTTGCCCGCTTCGATTTCGGCAAGAGCTATTTCCGCGACGTCAGCGTGCTCCAGCTGATCAAGGAGAAGCTGCCGGTCTCGATCTCGCTCGGCATCTGGCTGACATTGATCACCTATCTGATCTCGATCCCGCTCGGCATCCGCAAGGCGGTGAAGGACGGCACGCGATTCGACACCTGGACATCGACCGTTCTCGTGCTGGGCTATGCCATTCCAGGCTTTCTGTTCGCGATCCTCCTCATCATCCTGTTTGCCGGCGGCTCGTTCTTCAACTGGTTTCCGCTGCGCGGACTGACCTCGGACGGCTGGTCGCAGTTTCCCTGGTACTGGAAGATCATCGATTATTTCTGGCATTTGACGCTGCCGCTGATCGCCATGGGGCTCGGTGCCTTCACCACCATGACGTTCCTGACCAAGAACTCGTTCCTGGACGAGATTCGCAAGCAATACGTCATGACTGCGCGCGCCAAGGGCTGCGGCGAGGGCCGGGTGCTTTACGGCCATGTCTTCCGCAATGCGATGCTGATCGTGATCGCGGGCTTCCCGGGGACGTTCATTCACGCCTTCTTTTCTGGCTCGCTTCTGATCGAGACCATCTTCTCGCTGGACGGGCTTGGGCTGCTCAGCTTCGAGAGCGTGCTCAATCGCGACTATCCCGTAGTGTTCGGCACGCTCTACATCTTTTCGCTGGTCGGCCTCGTGATCAACCTGGTCTCCGACCTCACCTATATGTGGATCGACCCACGGATCGATTTCGAGGCGCGGGAGGTCTGATGACGGTTACCGCGCCGACGCCGATCGAGACCACGACCCAGTCCCCGCTGGGCGAGGTCGTTCCGATCACGCGCAAGCCCTTCGTGCCTTCGCCGCTCAACAGGCGGCGGTGGCAGAACTTCAAGGCGAACCGCCGCGGCTACTGGTCGTTCTGGATCTTCATCGCCTTGTTCGTGGTCTCGCTGTTCGCGGAGTTGATCGCCAACGATCGGCCGTTCCTGATCAAGTTCGACGGCCGGCTCTATTGGCCCGCTTTCGTGACCTATTCGGAAACCACCTTCGGCGGCGATTTCGAGACCGCTGCCGACTATCGCGACCCCTATTTGCAGAAGCTGATCAAGGACAAGAACGGCACCATCGTCTGGCCCCTGATCCGTTATTCTTACGACACCCACAATCTCGACCTGCCGACACCGGCGCCGTCGCCGCCGACATGGATGCTGACGGAAGCGCAATGCAAGCCGGTGGTGGAGAAGAAGGGGCTGAAGAGCTGCCGCGACCTCGAATATAACTGGCTCGGGACGGACGATCAGGGGCGCGACGTGGTCGCCCGGCTGATCTATGGCTTCCGCATCTCGGTGCTGTTCGGCCTTTGCCTCACCATCGTCTCGTCCGTCATCGGCATCGCAGCGGGAGCGGTGCAGGGATATTTCGGCGGGCGGGTCGATCTCATCTTCCAGCGCTTCATCGAGATCTGGACCGCGATTCCCTCGCTCTATCTTCTCCTGATCCTGTCCTCGGTGCTCGTGCCGGGCTTCTTCGTGCTGCTCGGCATCCTCCTGCTGTTCTCCTGGGTCTCGCTGGTCGGTCTGGTGCGGGCCGAGTTCCTGCGCGGACGCAATTTCGAATACATCCAGGCGGCGCGGGCGCTCGGCGTCTCCAACCCCGTCATCATGTTCCGCCACCTGCTGCCGAACGCGATGGTCGCGACCATGACGTTCCTGCCCTTCATCGTGTCGAGCTCGGTTATGACGCTGACGGCGCTCGATTTCCTGGGCTTCGGCCTGCCGCCGGGATCGCCTTCGCTCGGCGAATTGCTATCGCAGGCCAAGGCCAATGTGCAGGCCCCCTGGCTCGGCTTCTCCGGCTTCTTCTCGGTCGCGAGCATGCTGTCGCTCCTGATCTTCATCGGCGAAGCCGTGCGCGACGCCTTCGATCCGCGCAAGACGTTCAGGTAGGCCGATGGACGCGATCAACCAGCCCCTGCTTGCCGTTCGCGATCTCTCGGTGGCCTTTCACCAGGGCGGCTCCACCACGCTTGCGGTCGACAAGGTCTCCTTCCAGATCAAGCGCGGCGAATGCCTGGCGCTGGTCGGCGAATCCGGCTCCGGCAAGTCCGTCAGCGCGCTCTCGATCCTCAAGCTGTTGCCCTATCCGAACGCCTCGCATCCCTCGGGCAGCATCCGCTTCAAGGGGCAGGAGCTGATCGACCGATCCGAGCAGCAGATGCGGGAGATTCGCGGCAGCGACATCTCCATCATCTTCCAGGAGCCGATGACCTCGCTCAACCCGCTGCACACGATCGAGGCGCAGATCGGCGAGATCATCCAGCTGCACAATCCGACCAGCAATGCCGAGGCGCGCCGGCGGACGCTGGAATTGCTGACGCAGGTCGGCATTCCCGAGCCGGAGACGCGACTGAAGAGCTATCCGCATCAGCTCTCCGGCGGTCAGCGCCAGCGTGTGATGATCGCGATGGCGCTCGCCAACGAGCCCGATCTGTTGATCGCGGACGAGCCGACGACGGCGCTCGACGTCACGGTGCAGGCGCAGATCCTGGCGCTGCTCGCCGAGATCCGCTCGCGGCTCGGCATGAGCCTGCTCTTCATCACCCACGATCTCGGCATCGTGCGCCGCATCGCCGACACCGTCTGTGTCATGAAGAGCGGCGAGATCGTCGAGCAGGGACCGGTCGAGCAGGTCTTCAAAGGCCCGAAGCATCCCTACACGCGCGACCTGCTCGCGGCGGAGCCGAAACCCGATCCGGCGCCGCCGCAGCCGGGTGCGCAGGTGGTGATGTCCGCCAACGACCTGAAGGTCTGGTTTCCGATCAAGCGCGGCCTGATGCGCAAGACGGTCGGCCACATCAAGGCGGTCGACGGCGTCAGCATCGCCGTGCGCAAGGGCGAGACGCTCGGTGTGGTCGGCGAGTCAGGCTCGGGCAAGACCACGCTGGGGCTCGCGCTGCTGCGGCTGATCTCCTCGAACGGACGCATCGTGTTCCTTGGGAAAGACATCCAGGGGCTGCGTTTCAAGGAGATGCGGCCGTTCCGGCGCGACATGCAGATCGTGTTCCAGGACCCGTTCGGCTCGCTCAGCCCGCGCATGTCGGTCGCCGACATCATCGCCGAAGGTCTCTCGGTGCATCAGCCGAAGCTGTCGGGCGAAGAGCGCGAGGCGCGCGTCGTCAAGGCGCTGGAGGACGTCGGGCTGAAGCCTGACACCCGCTACCGCTATCCCCATGAATTCTCCGGCGGCCAGCGCCAGCGCATCAGTATCGCGCGGGCGGTCGTGCTGGAGCCGGATTTCGTCGTGCTGGACGAGCCGACCAGCGCGCTCGACATGCTGTTCCAGGCGCAGATGGTCGATCTGTTGCGCGAACTCCAGCGCAAGCGCGAGCTCACCTACATGTTCATCTCGCACGATCTGCGCGTCGTCGCGTCGCTTGCGAGCCATCTGATCGTGATGCGCGGCGGCAAGGTCGTCGAAGAGGGGCAGGCCGCCGAGCTGTTCAAGAACCCGAAGACCGAATACACGCGCGCGCTGTTCGCGGCGGCGTTCCGGCTGGAGACGGCGGGCAACGGGTCGGTGGCGACGTAGCCTGTCATTTCCAGACGCGCGACATTGCGGCGCCCGGAGCGTTTCGCCGGAGCAGGCTGCACGGGGCAGCCCGCGCAGCCCGCCTTGATGTTACGCGGCGCGTTCCTTGTCTGACGCTTCCTCGAGTGTGGCCGCAGTATCTTCCAGCTTCTTGTCGTAATTGGCCTCGAGCCTCTCGATACTATCGGCCCACATCCTCAGCATTGAGACCTGGAAGTGCATCATCGGCTTCAAGGCATTCATGCCGATTGCTGTCGCTGCGGCGATCCGCCGTTGAGGGTCGGGCACGAAACGGTTTGCATTGGTGTCGTCTGCCATGCTGTTCGCTCCTTCGCTCTGGTGTATGACCTAAGCTATCTGTCCTGTTGCGAACTGCTTGCTTCCAAACGCTCGGCCAGAAGTTGATCTGCCGCGCGGCGCGCGCATTGGTCGTCATGCAATTCATCCAGCTTTTTCAAGTAGGCGACCGCGGCTATCTGCAAGAGATCGAAATCATCCTCGCCGGTACCGCGAAGATTGGAGATGTAGCTGTAGAGGGCGGAACGCCTGTCGTCGTTCTCGCTGATGCCGCTGTGGAGCAGCAAGTAGTTTCGCCAAGCGAACGCACACGCGCCTTCTCTGGCTTGAGAACTCATGGGCACCTCCTAAAGCCAGAGAAAGACTGACGCCGCGTTTCGTTCCGCAAATCTCCTCAGATGTAACGTTGTTCCGTAGCTGCGCCGCAAGGTAAACCATTCTGCCGGTGCCAATGCGCCCGTTCCGTCAGCAACCGCGTCCGAAACCTGCTCGGATGCCGAGAACAAAGATCGGGTACGACCCTCTCGATCCACGGCCCTAGAGCCGCTTGATCGCGACGACCTCGCTGCCGGCCTGCCTGATCCGAGCAATCGCCGGCTGGATCGCCTCGATCACCGTCGCCATGTGATGCGCGTTGGCGTGAACCATCGTGCTGCCATCGCGGACGATGGCGACATGGCCCTTCCAGAAAATGAGATCGCCGCGCAGCAAGCTGTTTCGCTCATGCTGCTCCAGCGCGCGGCCGAGCCCAGCCAATTGCATGTCGCTGTCGCGTGGGCAGCCGATGCCCGCTGATGTCAGCGAGACCTGGACGAGGCCGGAGCAATCGATGCCAAAACTACTTTTGCCGCCCCAGAGATAGGGCGTGCCGGCGAAGCGTTCGGCGACCGTCACAAAATCCGGCTCGCGATGATCGAGCGGGACGAGATGGGCCTTGGGCAAATATTGTCCATCGCGCGTCACGGCGAAGCTGCCGTCCTCGCGCGCCACAGCCAACCTGGATCCCATCACGAGCGTATCGGCCGGCGGCAGCTTGATCGAGGGACCGGGGAAGGCGAACGTCCGCAGCGCACTGACCACATGGGTCGGCGTCGCCGAGGATTTCATGAGCGCCGCATCCGGTAGCCAGCCGACATAGCCATCGCCATTGAGCTGGCCCCACGCCCAGCCCTCGCCGTTGCGGTCGTAGACCGTGACGCGTTCGCCGCGCAGCGCCTCCGTCATCAGCATCGCGCCCGACGACGGTTGCTCCCGCACCGGCGCGACCGGATCAACCACCTCGAATTCCTCGCCGGTGACGAAGCGATCAGCCTCGACCTTGCCTTCGAGATATTTCGCGGCGAGGTCGCCCCGCGCCGGCGTCAGCCTCGGGTCGTATTTTTGATCATGCATAGCGCTCGCTCAGCAAGGTGTAGATGGCGCGTGCGGCCTGGCACTCGCCGCCTTCGGGACGGGCCGGCTTTGCCGACGGCGTCCAGCCGTAGATGTCGACATGCAGCCAGCTCCTGGCCTGCTCGACGAAGCGTTGCAGGAACAGCGCGCAGGTGATCGAGCCGGCAAAGCCGCCTGATGGTGCGTTGGTGATGGTAGCGGTCTTGGAGTCCAGCCAGGAATCGTAAGGCGGCCACAACGGCATGCGCCACAACGGATCGTTCTCCTGCATCGCGCAGCGCGATAGGTCGGCGGCAAGGCTCTCATCATTGGTGTAAAAGGGCGGCAAATCCGGTCCCAGCGCGACACGCGCGGCACCGGTCAGCGTGCCCAGATCGATCAGCAGATCGGGCTTCTCCTCATCAGCCAGCGCCAGCGCGTCGGCCAGCACCAGCCGGCCCTCCGCATCCGTATTGCCGATCTCCACCGTGATGCCCTTGCGCGAGGTGAAGATGTCGAGCGGGCGGAAGGCGTTGCCGGCGACCGCATTCTCCACCGCCGGAATCAGCACGCGCAGCCGCACCTTCAGCTTCGCATCCATCACCATGCGCGCCAGCGCCAGCACGTTGGCGGCGCCGCCCATGTCCTTCTTCATGATCAGCATGCCGCTCGACGGCTTGAGGTCGAGCCCGCCGGTGTCGAAGCAGACGCCCTTGCCGACCAGCGTCACCTTGGGATGATCGGGATCGCCCCAGCCGATGTCGATCAGCCGTGGCGCGCGGTTCGAGGCCATGCCGACGGCGTGGATCAGCGGGAAGTCCTTCTCCAGATCATCGCCGACGGTGCAGGCGAAGCTTGCGCCGAACTCTGCAGCGAGGGCTTGCGCGGCGGCGGCCAGCTCCGCCGGCCCCATGTCGTTGGAGGGCGTGTTGATGAGGTCGCGCGCGAGCATCGCCGCGTCAGCGATCCGCTCGATCTCGGCCGCATCGATGCCATCGGGCGGCACCAGCCGGACGTCGGGCCTGTCAGCCTTGCGGTAGCGCGCGAAGCGGTAGCGCCCGATCGCAAAGGCGAGCGCCGCCAGCCGTGCATCGTGGGGTGCATTGGCAAAGCGATAGATCCCCGGCGGCAGCAGGCCGGGCAGGGCGCCGGGCCGGAAACGGTCGCGCGATCTCGCCCCCTCGTCCTCGAGGCCGAACAGCACCTGTGCGATTGCGCCGTCGGGCGCAGGCAGCGCCAGATAGGCGCCCGGCTTGGCGGCAAAGGCGCATGCCGCGGCGAACGCGCGTTGCGGCGGCGCCAGCGCCTCGGCGACCTGATCCCAGCTCGATTTGGTGACGAAGGTGATCGGGATGGCGGCGGGTGACGTCTCGAAGACAGAAGGCATTGGCGGGTCCGGATCGTCAGATCAAACGGGTCATGCGAATGGATGAGACTTCGCAGAGTTTCGCCGCCGCTGCAATCGGCTTTGCTGTCACCGTTCGGCGAGCCGCTACTCGCGGCGAGGGGGCCATGCTAGGTTCCGGCAACGGTCGCCAGAGTTGGAGATCAGGCGACCGACGACAAGGCGCGCCGGGAGGAAATGCAATGGAATTTGTGTGGAGCGTGGTCACATTCATTGGCGAGGCCGTTGAGGCGATCTTCGGCTATGTCGAGCATCACCATTGGATCTTCGCGTTCCTTGCCGGCGGTTATGTCTTCTATCTCCACGACCGCTCGGTCCACGCGCGATTCGATGCGCTCGACAGGCGCGTCGACGAAATCCGCAAACGGCTTGCCATCGAATATTGATCGGGCGAGACCAAACCGTCGTCGCTCGTATCTCGTATCTCGTGTTGAGAGCTGCCGTTCCCGTGAGCGCGGCTTCGACCTGCTGCTGCCGGATTGCAACCGCGCAAGCCTGACGACGCTCGCGAGCGGGAATATCGACGAGAGCGCAGCCCGGGGCCGTGTTAACCGGCCGTTAGGGTTAACAGTCTATTGCTGGCGCGTTCGGCTCGATCAATCGGCTCGAGAGTCAAAGCGTCATGCGTCTACGGTTCAGTCTTGCTCGGCTCCTTGCGTCCACCTCGCTGGTCGCGGCGGTGGCCATGGGTCTCGGCGGCTGCACGGGCATGTCGAAACTCTCCGACGTGACGGGCTCGATCGGGCCGCGGGCGGAGGCGGCTCCCGCCGATCCGGCGCGCGCCGTCGAGGTCTATGGCGAGCGCTACCGCGCCAATCCCAAGGACGCCGATGCCGCGCTCGCTTACGGTCAGGCGTTGCGCGCCAACGGTCAGCGTGCCCAGGCCGCCGCTATGCTCGAGCAGGCGACCATCGCCAATCCCGGCAACAAGGCGCTGCTCGCCCAATATGGCCGCGCCCTCGCCGACAACGGCAATTTCCAGCAGGCTTACGACGTGCTGTCGAAAGCGCATTCGCCTGACAATCCGGATTGGCGCCTGCTTTCGGTGCAGGGCACCGCGCTGGACCAGATGGGCCGTCACGAGGAAGCGCGTTCCTACTACGCCAGCGCGCTCAAGATCGCACCGGGTGATCCCGGCGTGCTCTCCAATCTCGGCCTGTCCTACATGTTGTCGAGAGACCTTCCGAAGGCCGAAGAGGCGCTGCGGCAGGCCTACGCCTCGCCGCGTGCGAGCATCCGGGTGCGGCAGAATCTGGGCCTTGTCGTCGGTCTGCAGGGCCGCTTCGCCGAAGCCGAGACCATCGTGAAGGCAGATCTGCCACCGGATCAGGCCGCGGCCAACGTCGTCTATCTCAAGGAGATGCTCAGCCGCAGCGACACTCCCCGCGGCGCACCGAAGCGGACGCCGGTCGCCTCGCTCAGCCAGCCCGACTGATCAGACCTGATCGTCTCTTCTATCGTCTCATCCTGAAAGTTGCCCGCGAGCCGCATGCGCGGCCCGGGTCTTGCGTCATTGCATCTCGGAGATCTTGATGCCGGTCGGTCCGAGAATGACGACGAACAGCACGGGCAGGAAGAACAGGATCATCGGCACGGTCAGCTTCGGCGGCAGGGCGGCAGCCTTCTTTTCGGCCTCGTTCATGCGCATGTCGCGATTTTCCTGCGCCATGACGCGCAAGGAATGTCCGAGCGGGGTGCCGTAACGCTCCGCCTGCTGAAGCGCGAGACAGACCGATTTGACGCCCTCGAGTCCGGTGCGTCGCGCCAAATTCTCGTAAGCGACCTTGCGATCCTGCAGATAGGATAATTCGGCCGTGGTCAGCGTGAACTCCTCCGACAGTGCGATCGACTGTCCCACGATCTCGGTGGCGACTTTCCGGAACGCCATCTCGACTGACATGCCGGATTCGATGCAGATCAGAAGCAGGTCGAGCGCATCGGGAAAAGCGCGCTTGATCGAGAGCTGGCGCTTGGAGATCGCATTCCTGAGGAACAGCATCGGCGCCTGGAGGCCGAGATAGGCGGCGCCGATGCAGATGCCTATCTTGATCGGCATGCCCTGCTGAAGATGCGCGATCAAGAAAACGTAGACGACCGAGCCGATGAAGAGCACCATCGGTGCGACCATGCGGGCAAACAGGAAGGTGATGTAGGGCGCCTGACCGCGGTAACCCGCCATGATCAGCTTGTCGCGCGCGGCTTCCTGCGCGAGCCATTTGGTGAGGTTGAAGTCCTCGACGACCTTGGAGACGAGCTGCTTCGGCGTCTGGCGCAGCGTGACCTTTTCATTCTTGTGAAGGCGCTCACGCTCCCGCTGCCGGATGCGCTCGCGCTCGCTCGCCACCGCCTTCATGCGTTTGGAGAGGCCTTCGCCGGCGAACAGGGGCATCACCAGCGTATAGACGGTGGCGCTGGCGGCAATGGCCGCCAGCATCATGGTCATGAAGTGGACGTCATGTAGTTTCGCGACGAGAAACTGGACCATACTGCACCGTCAGAAATCGAAATTGATCATCTTCTTCATCACCATGATGCCGACCGCCATCCAGACGACGCAGCCGACCAGCATGAGCTGGCCGGTAGGATGGGTCCACAGCACCGAGATGTAATGAGGCGTCGTGAGGTAGACGAGGAACATCACGATCGGCGGCAGCGAGCCGATGATGCCGGCCGAGGCCTTGGCTTCCATCGACATGGCCTGGATCTTCTCCCTCATCTTCTTGCGGTCGCGCAGCACCTTGGAAAGGTTGCCGAGCGCTTCGGAGAGGTTGCCGCCGGATTTCTGCTGGATCGAGATGACGATGCCGAAGAAGTTGGCCTCCGGCAACGGCATGCGATCATAGAGCCGCGAGCAGGCCTCGCCGAGCGGCATGCCGATCGCCTGGGTCTCGATGATCGCCAGAAACTCGCTGCGCAGCGGCTCGGGCGCGTCGGCCGCGACGACCTTGATCGATTCGAACAAGGGCAGGCCTGCCTTGATGCCGCGGACGATCACGTCGACCGCATCGGGCAGTGCCGCAAGGAACTTGGCCTCGCGGCGCTTTTTCAGGAAGCCCAGTGCCCAGCGCGGCAGGCCGAAGCCGCCGGCAAAGGCGAGGCCGGCAGCACCGATCAGGCCGCCGCCGGCGAACAGAGCGGCTGCGAAGAACGCGCCCGCCACGGCGGCGGAGACGATCCAGAATTTCTGCGGCGTCCAATCGAGCCCCGCCTGCGACAGGCGGACGGGGAGTGGAGCGCTCTTCTCCTGCAGGCGTCGCGCCTCGAGATCCTTCAGCGTGGTCTCGACCTGCTCGCGGCGCGAGCGCTGGGTCTTCTCGGCTTGGCGGGCCGTGGGCGCCTCGGCGCGCGAGATCGAGGCGCGGCGGCTTTCGGCCTTTCGTTCCCCGGACAGCAGCGGATAGAGGAAGACCCAGGCGATGCCGCCGACCGCCGCGGTGGCGAGGAATGCGAGGGCGAGGACCTGCATGTTCATGCTGACCTGCTCACGTATTCGGCGCGACTTCCGCCGCGTCCAGCGCAGCGGCAAGGCGCTTCTCGTCGCCGTAATAGCGGGCGCGTTCCCAGAATTTCGGGCGGCCGATGCCGGTCGAGCGGTGCCGGCCGATGATCTTGCCGTTGGCGTCCTCGCCGACCATGTCGTAGAGGAAGATGTCCTGGGTGATGATGGTGTCGCCTTCCATGCCCATCACCTCGGTGATGTGGGTGATGCGGCGCGAGCCGTCGCGCAGGCGCGCAGCCTGGACGATGACGTCGATGGAGGCGCAGATCATCTCGCGGATGGTGCGTGAGGGAAGCGAGAAGCCTCCCATCGTGATCATGGATTCGCAGCGCGACAGGGCTTCGCGCGGGTTGTTGGCGTGCAGCGTGCCCATCGATCCGTCATGGCCGGTGTTCATGGCCTGGAGCAGGTCGAACGCCTCGGGTCCGCGAACCTCGCCGACGATGATGCGCTCGGGGCGCATACGCAGGCAGTTGCGCACCAGCTCGCGCATGGTGATCTGGCCCTCGCCCTCGATGTTGGGCGGTCGGGTTTCCAGCCGCACCACGTGAGGCTGCTGGAGCTGGAGCTCGGCGGCGTCCTCGCAGGTGATGACGCGCTCGTCATGCTCGATATAATTGGTCAGGCAGTTGAGCAGCGTGGTCTTGCCGGAGCCGGTGCCGCCGGAGATCAGCACGTTGCAGCGGACGCGGCCGATGATCTGGAGGATTTCAGCGCCCTCCGGCGAGATCGCGCCGAACTTGACCAGCTGATCGAGCGTCAGCTTGTCTTTCTTGAATTTGCGGATGGTGAGCGTGGGGCCGTCAATCGACAGCGGCGGCACGATGGCGTTGACGCGGGAGCCGTCGGCAAGGCGGGCGTCGCAGATCGGCGAGGATTCGTCGACGCGCCGGCCGACCTGGCTGACGATGCGCTGGCAGATGTTGAGGAGCTGCTGGTTGTCGCGGAAGCGAATTCCCGTGCGCTGGATCTTGCCGGCGACTTCGATGTAGACGGTGTTGGCGCCGTTGACCATGATGTCGGCGATGTCGTCGCGCGACAGCAGCGGCTCGAGCGGGCCGTAGCCGAGAACGTCATTGCAGATGTCGTCGAGCAGTTCCTCCTGCTCGGCGATCGACATCACGATGTTCTTGATCGCGATGATCTCGTTGACGATGTCGCGGATTTCCTCGCGCGCGGACTCCGAATCGAGCTTGGCGAGCTGGGCGAGGTCGATCGCCTCGATCAGCGCGCCGAAGATGGTCGCCTTGACCTCGTAATAATTGTCCGACCGCCGGCTCTCCATGGCCGGAGGCGGCGGCGCCTTGGCAGGCGCAAGCGGCGGCGAGGCGACGGCCGGCGGAGGCGGGGCGCGCGACACCGTCGGCGCCGGAGCCTGGGCAGGCTCGGGCGACACGGCGCCGGGCTTGGGCGCCCGAAGGTCGGTGTCTGTTCCGCTACGCTTACCGAACACTTAACAACTCCATGCGGCGGCTTATTTTCCCCGCAACTTGTCAATCAGGGGTGAAAGCAGGGACGACTTTTGTTTCTTGGTCTCGCTGCGGCCGGTCAGGCGCTGGGCGATCTGAAGAAACATCTCGATCGACTTGTGGTTGGCGGAGATCTCCGCGATCATCTGGCCGTTGTTGGCGGCCGAGCCGAAGATCTGCGGCTCGAACGGGATCGAGACGATCGGCTGGCTCTCGATCGCCTTGGCGAACTCCGCGGCGGCGATTTCGGGGCGTTTCGGCACGCCGACCTGGTTCAGGCAGTAGAGCGGTGGCCGGTCGTTGGGGCGCGCGGCCTTCAACAGATCGAACAGGTTCTTGGTATTGCGCAAATTGGCGAGGTCGGGCGCGGCCACGATCAGGATGTCGTCCGCTCCGATCAGGGCGCGCTTGGTCCAGCCCGACCATTGATGCGGTATGTCGAGCACGATGCAGGGCATGGTGGAGCGCAGGGTGTCGAACACGGCGTCGAAGGCGTCGGTGCCGAAATCATAGACCCGGTCGAGCGTCGCCGGCGCCGCCAGCAGGCTGAGATGGTCGGTGCATTTCGACAGCAGACGGTCGATGAAGGCGGTGTCGACGCGATCGGGTGAGAACACGGCGTCGGCAATGCCCTGCGGGGGGTCCTGGTTGTAGTCGAGCCCCGCGGTGCCGAAGGCGAGGTCGAGATCGGCGACGACGGCGTCCATGGCGAGGTCGCGCGCGATCGCCCAGGCGACATTGTGGGAGATGGTGGAAGCCCCGACGCCGCCCTTGGCGCCGACCACGGCGATGATGCGGCCGACCGCCTTGGCTTCCGGCGCGGAGAACAGGTTGCAGATCGAGCGCACGACGTCGATCGCGCCGACCGGCGCCAGCACGTAGTCGCTGACACCGCGGCGCACCAGCTCACGGTAGAGTGTGACGTCGTTGATGCGGCCGATCACGACCACGCGGGTGCCGGCGTCGCAGACGGTGGCGAGCTGGTCGAGCCCGCCCAGCAGGTCGTTGCGTCCGTCGCTCTCGAGCACGATGACGTTCGGCGTCGGGGCCGAACGGTAAGCCTCGGTTGCAGCGGCCATGCCCCCCATCTGGATCTTCAGATGGGCCTTGCCGAGACGGCGGTCTTCGCCGGCCGCCTGGACCGCAGCGGCGGTTTCCACGGTCTCGCAGAAGGCCTGGACCGAGACGCGCGGCGCGGGCGCAATATGCTCCTCGGCCGGCGGAGGAGCAGCGTCCGGCTGCTCTTCGTGTGTCTGGCGAGCGTAGCTGATCATTTGCCGGTGTCGCTGAGTTTGGCCTTGTCGGCCTCAGGATAGGTGGTCGCCGTCGTGAGGCCCTTGCGATACTTCTCGAGAGCGGTGATGCGCCGCGCCGTGTAGGACGGAGTTTCAGGCCGCGGCTGCTCGAGGTCCGACGGATTGTCGACCATCGCCGCGAGGTTGCGCTGATAGGCGCAGCCGTAATTGTAGTAGTCCTTGTTCTCGAACCATCTCTTGTTCTTTATCGAAGGGCCGACGTCTTCCGGCCACAGGCCGCAGGGACCCGCGACCGCGGCGATCTTGGAATAAGTGAGCCGGATCGGCGGCAGGAAGCGCTTGTCTTCCGGCTGGTAGGGTCGAACGTTGACGCCGCGCGGCGGAACGCCTGCTCCCGCCAGCATCGCCTGGATTTCACGCATCGTGTCCGCGACCGGACGCGCATTGGGCGTGCCGGACGGCACGTCGATACGGATGGCGCCCGTGCCTTCGTGCAACCATGCCGATGCGACACCCATCACGTCCGCGCGCTGGGCGGCGGTCAATCCGCCGCGGGCATGGCCGACGAAGACGACGATCGAACGATTTTGCTCCTCGATCGCGATCGGATGGCGCTGCTTGTAGTCGTCGGGAATGGAGGCCGTGACGGCTTCGTCATGCTGGCACCCGCCGAGCGCGAGCGCCATGCCGACGAGCGCGCCACCGAGACGGATGGCGCGTTTGCGAAGCTGGGGTGGTCTTGTGATCATCGTGAAGTCCCCGTTCCGCCTCAGTCGGTGATGAAGCCGTAGGTGCCGCGGTAGTTCTTGGCCGGTTCGGTCCGGCCGGGCACGCCGTAGATGCGGTTGATATTGCCGAGTAGCTGGGCCTGTGGATCCGCAGGCGGGGCGAAGCCGTCATCCGGCCGCGACAGGTCCTTTGGCGCCACCGCGCGAACGACATAAGGCGTCACGATCACGACCAGCTCGGTCGCGTTGTTGACGAAGTCGCGGCTGCGGAACAGCGTGCCGAGGACCGGGAGCTGCATCAGTCCCGGCAATCCGCTGACTGCCTGCTTGGTCTGCTGCTGGATCAGTCCGGCCATCGCCATCGCGCCGCCGGAGGGAATTTCCAGCGAGGTCTCGGCACGGCGGGTCCTGATCGAGGGCACCGTCACCGAGTTCACCGACGTCGAGGTCACGGCCTGCGACAGCGTGATCGAATTCTCGTTCGACAGCTCCGAGACCTCGGTCATCACCCGCAGGCTGATCTTGCCTTCGCTCAGCACCACGGGGGTGAAGTTGAGCGAGATGCCGAACTTCTTGAAGCTGATCTGGGTGGTACAGACATGCGTGGTGGGATCGCACGCATAGCCCGCCGGCACCGGGAATTCTCCGCCGGCGATGAACGTTGCCGATTCACCGGAGATCGCGGTCAGGTTCGGTTCGGCCAGCGTGCGGATCACGCCAGCGGTTTCCATCGCGCGCAGGGTGGCCTGCACCGACGGCGCCGCGCCGAACTTCGTGGTCAGATTGTTGCCGTCCACGAGGTTGTGGCCGAGAGCGGTGAACGGATTCGAGTTGGAGAAGCTCACCACCGACGTGCCGTAGTTGAGGTTCGCGGTCAGGTCGATGCCGAGCTGCTTGACGATGTTGCGCTGGACTTCGGCCACCGTCACCTTGAGCATGACCTGGTCGCGGCCGCGGACCACGATCGAGTTCACCACCTTGTCGGCGCCGCCGGCCAGGCGCGCGGCGAGGTCGTTGGCCTGCTGCGCTTCCATCGGGTTCGCCGCCGTGCCGGTCAGGACGATGCCGTCACCGAGTCCGTCGATCTGGATGTCTGAATTCGGCAGGACCTGCTTCAGCGCCGCCCGCACACCGTTGAGGTCGCGCTTGACCGCGATGTCATAGGCCGCGATCTGCTGGCCTGCAGAATCGAAGAACACGATGTTGGTCTGGCCGAGCGCGGCGCCGATGATGTAGGCGCGCTGCGCCGAGCGGACCACCGCATTGGCGATCTTGGGGTCAGCGACCAGCACGTCCTTGATGTCGCGCGGAAGGTCGATCACCACGGACTTGCCGATGCCGAGCGAGAGGAAGCGGGCGTTCATCTGACCGTCGGCAGCGACCGGCGCGCCGGGGCGATAGTCGGCGGCGACCACGGGGGTCAGCACCGGGTTGAATGCCAGCGCGAACGCGGCCGAAAACGACAGGGCGCGGACCATGGAGGTTCGCATCGTCGCCAGATCTGCCCTGCATTTCATGTCGCCTGTCCTCATCGTGCTTTCGCCGTCGAGCTCGGGACGCCGTAGCGAATGATCGAGACGCCGTCGCGCTTCTGGGCGGATTCGTCGAGCGTGATCTCGCTCATCTTGACGTCGGCAATGCTGCGCAGCGCCAGCGAGAGCGTTCCGGCCTGACGGGCCGAGGAAAGCGCCTGGGTCTGTGCGGAAGTGAGTTCCAGGGTCACGGTCTTGCCGACCACGGCGTTCTGGCCGTCCTTCTCCTTCGGGGCCTGGTCGATGGCGAGGACGCGCACATTGACCAGGATGATCTCGGACGTGATGACGTCCTGGCCTCCGGCGGCCTGGTCCGGGTTCTTGAGGCGGCGCGTGAGCAGGACGTCGACGCGGTCATTGGGCAGGATGAAGCCACCTGCGCCGGTCTCCGGCGAGATTTCGGTCGAGATGGCCCGCATGCCGCTGGGCAGGATGGCCGCCATGAATCCGGAGCCCTCGGCCTTGACCAGCTTCTGGTCGCGGATCGGCTCACCCTGAATGAACGGCGCGCGCGCGATCGAACCGGTCACCTGGGTCACGCCCTCGGGACGCTCGTTGCGGCGGATGAAGGTGGCGCTGGCGGTCGCGGCCGGCCAGGTTTGCCATTGCAAATCTTCCGGCTTCACGGTCTGGCCGAGACCGATGTCGTTCTTGGCCACGAGAACGTCGACGGTCGGAAGCTGCGCAACCGGGGCCGGAGGCGGCGCAGAATTGTCCGAGCCGCTCGCCAGGTACGCGGCGACACCGCCGGCGCAGATGGCGACCGCCAGGACGACAATGCGTGCCCTATTCATACGCTTCACTTTCCAACAAAACGCCGCGACGCTGACGCCGCCGTAATCGGCAGTTGACCAGCTATTCGTCAAAGCATGGTTAATGAGGCGTATCTAAATCGCGTTAACGCCGGGTTTACCCGGTGCGTTCAGCGCAGCGCGAGGTGAGCGAGATCAATCGCCTTCACCCATTCGGTCTCCGGGTAGACCATCAGCGCACTCAGTGCGAGCGCGATGCCGTAGGGGATGCCGCTCTCCTTGGCATGCAGCCGGGCGAGCCAGGCTTGGCCCGCCAGCCCGTAGGGCAGCGGCCATTGCCGGAACTGGAGCAGGAGCAGCGTCAGCGCCCCGCCGAACAGCGAGGCGTAGAGCAGGAAGTTCATCAGTTGTGCGAAGCCGAACCAGAGTGCGACGGAGGCCGCGACCTTGGCGTCGCCGCCGCCGACCCAACCCATCGCAAAGCAGGTGAAGGCGATGACCAAAAGAAGCGCGCCGGCGCTGACATGACTGAGCATCTCGTAAGGTGCCATGCCACCGGCGAGGGCAAGCGCGAAGAAGCCGGCGACCAGCGCCAGTGACACCCGGTTCGAGATCGTCATCGTGAAGAGATCGCTCGCGGCAGCAAACGCCATCAGGGCCGGGAAGAGCAGAAGGCGCGCAAGGTCGAGGATCATGGGCTGCGTCTTGAGGCCTGGGTTTGCCGCGGAAACTGGCGTCGGGCGATGCTAGCCGGCAGTGCTAAACAAACCGACAACGGCAGCAAGCGACCCATGCGGCTGAAGCCGCGGAACGCGTCGTCACCAGAGGCTGGCAATGCGCACGGCGAGCGCGGCCGTCGCAAGCAGCAGCGCAAGGCAGACCCAATAGACCGGCGAGCCGGCCTGTGCCGCCGCCGTCTCGTTTGCCGCAATCGCGGCATCGGTTCTGTACTTACGCAACGCCACTGGAACTCGCCGTCTTCGGAAAAACAAAGGCCCCGGAGATCCGGGGCTTTTGCCGTCGTTCGTCGGTCGCTTACTTCAGCGAGCTGCTGATCGAGGTGAATTTGGCGTTCAGCGTGGTGCCGAGGTTGTTGACGACGGTGATGATGGCCAGCGCGATGCCGGCGGCGATCAGGCCGTATTCGATGGCGGTGGCGCCGGATTCATCCTTCGCGAAACGTGCAATCAAGTTCTTCATGAACATAACTCCATCTGGGGTGGGGATCGCCTCGTTCGGCGCCGTCTTTGACCCGATGAACATGAGAGCCGAGCTCTTTCGGTAGAGTTAATTCGATCGGGCAAACCCGCCTGCGGCGCGATGCTTTGGCCCAGAGTGAATTTCGTCTTAAGGCGGCGCCTGTAATTCGTTCCGGTTCCGGATGTACCGTCGGCGCGGCGCCGGCTTCACGCTCCCTTAAATTTAGCGGCGTAGGCGTAACAGAGCTGGAATTCGCAAGAGAGGCGACGATGTCGAGCCTGCCCATGCAAGTCGCCCTGATGCTCGGCGAGACCATCGTCAAGGTGATCCCCATCACCTTCGCGCTCGCTGCGGTGTTCACCGTGCTCGAACATTTCTGGGCCTGCAATGCCGGCGCGCCGTGGTGGCGCAAGCGCGAGATCGTCACCGACATCTGCTACTGGTTCTTCGTTCCGGTGTTCGCCCGCACCATGCGGATCGGACTTCTGGTCGTCGGCGCGAGCCTCGTCTTCAACATCCACGACGCCGACGAACTCATCGCCTTCTATGACAATGGCCACGGCCCGCTGTCGTTAATGCCGCTCTGGGTCCAGGCCGGATTGTTCCTGGTCCTGTCCGACTTCATGCTGTATTGGCTGCACCGGCTGTTCCACGGCGGCGGGTTCTGGAAGTACCACGCGGTCCATCACTCCTCGGAGGAGATAAGCTGGATTTCGGCGGCCCGCTTCCATCCCGTCAATCTCGTGCTCGGCACGATCGGCGTCGACGTCGTGCTGCTGATGGCCGGCATTTCCCCGAACGCGATGGTCTGGCTCTCCCCGTTCACGACCTTCCATTCGGCCTTCGTGCACGCCAACCTGAATTGGAGCTTCGGGCCGTTCAAATATTTGCTGGCGACGCCGGTGTTCCACCGCTGGCACCACACCTCGCTCGAGGAGGGCGGCGACACCAATTTTGCCGGCACGTTCCCGATCTGGGATGTTCTGTTCGGCACCTTCCGTATGCCCGAGGGTAAACTGCCGCAGGATTACGGCAAGGACGAAGCGACCATGCCGAAGGAGATCGCGGGCCAGTTCGCCTATCCGTTCCGCCGCTAGCCTCGAAGGCGGGAAAACGCCAGTCTGTTCAAACAATAGTCGGCGAGTTTGCGGAACGTTCACGAATTAAGGGCAGGTTAGCCGGGTCGGGCACTGGCTCCGTTGTATCGAGTCGCTTCTGCCGGTTTGTGACGTCCCGGGGGTAAGAGTATGCGTAAAGAATTGCTGCGCCGTCGGGCGCGCGTTTGTCTTCTGGTTGCGGCCGCGGTGTTGGCATCGCCGGCCGCCGGCCTTGCCGACCCCACCGCCGACACCATCGCCGTCAATGTCGACCAGGCCAAGCTGGTGCGGCTGCCCGGCAAGGTGGCGACCATCGTGGTCGGCAATCCCCTGATCGCCGACGTCACGCTCCAGCCCGGCGGCATGATCGTCGTGACCGGCAAGGGCTATGGTGCCACCAATTTCATCGCGCTCGACCGGGCCGGCGAGATTCTGGTCGATCGCCAGATCCAGGTCGAAGGTCCGAGCGACCGGCTCGTCACCGTCTATCGCGGGATCGAGCGCGAATCCTACAGCTGCGTGCCGCTTTGCCAGCGTCGCGTGACGCTCGGCGACAGCGACACCTACTTCAACAACACGATGAGCCAGGCCGGCTCGCTGAGCGCCAGCGCCAGCGGTGGTGGTGGCGGCGGTCCGGCCAAGTCCAACTAGCAGCACCGATCGGCGGGTTTGCCCGGACAGCATCCCGCCAGGCTCGCTTTGGGGATACGAGGCAGGGGGCTCTGCGCGCCCGCCGCGCTTTCCGTGGGCTCGGGGCGCTGCTGGTTAACGCATTCTTAACGGCGCGGTCCGTCGGCTGCGGATCGCCTGAAACACTTAGACAATCAGTTTCCGCTATTGAACGGGACAGTTGATCGCCCGTTGCTGGGGAATTTGACGCGATGACATCGCCTGCACCTTCGAGATTCACACTCCGGAAAGCGCTGGGCCGATTTTGCGGCAACCGCCGCGGTTCCGCGGCCGTCGAATTCGCCCTGGTCGCACCGATGTTCTTCGGGCTGCTGTTCGCCATCATCGAAACGGCGCTCATGTTCTTCGCGAGCCAGGTGCTCGAGACCATCACGCAAAATTCCGCGCGCGCGATTCTGACCGGCCAGGCGCAAGCGCAGGGCGGTTCGGTGGCGGCCTGTCAGACCAAGCCCAACGTGGTCATGGCGTGCGACCAGGCGACGTTCAAGGCCTATGTGTGCACGCAGATCCCGGCGCTGTTTGATTGCAGCAAGCTCTACGTCGACGTCGTGAGCACCAGCTCCTTCGGGTCGCTAAGCCTGACGAACTACGGCGATTCCTGCAATTTCACCCCCACCGGCATGCAGTACAGTGCCGGGACCTCCGGCCAGGTGGTGGTGGTGCGGCTGTTCTATCAGTGGCCGCTCATCGTCACCGGCCTCGGTTACAATATGGGTTGCAGCAACAAACGGCTGATGGTGGCGACCATGGCCTTCAAGAACGAACCCTTCTGAGACAGATGGATCCGAGCGGACCGATGCAGGCGATTGCGAATATCTGGCAGAATGCACGTTGTTCCGTGCGCGACTTCGTCGCCGACAAGCGCGCGCTCGCGGCGACGGAATTTGCGGTCATCGTCCCGCTGATGCTGGTGATGTTCTTCGGCACCGTCGAGTTCTCGTCGGCGGTGGCGATAGATCGCAAGGTCACATTGATCGCGCGGGCTCTGTCCGATTTGGCATCGCAGTCGGTCAAGCTCACCGATGCCGACATGAAGGATACGTTCACGGCGAGCATCTCGGTCATCATGCCCTACGACGCTACCCTGGTGAAGGGTACGGTCTCCCAGATCCAGATCGATGCCAACAGCATCGCCACGGTCCAGTGGAGCAGGGCCGGCACCATTGCGAGCGGTGCGACGCAAGCGACGCTGGCGACCTCGGCCCGCAAGCCCGGCGACAAGGTCACCAGCATGATTCCTGCGTCGCTGTTGATTCCGTCGACCTACCTCATACTCAGCGAGGCGAGCTACACTTACACGCCTTCCGTAGGCTATGTGTTGAAGTCGAGCATACCCTTGGGCGATCTGTCCTACACCCGGCCGCGCCAGGTCGCCTGCGTTCCCTATCCCTATCCAGATAACAACAACCAATCGACGTGCTGACATCGGCGAGCAGGTGCAAAAAAGGAAAAAGGCCGTGCGTCGCGCACGGCCTTCTTGTTTTCTTTGGCTTGCGCGAGCCGATCGGGCCAAGCGCCCGGCGGCTCAGCCTTCAGAGCGGAGGTTGTCCGCTGCCGACTTGCCGGAACGGCGGTCGGCCACGATCTCGTAGGAAAGCTTCTGGCCTTCACGCAGCGTGCCGAGGCCCGCACGTTCCACAGCGCTGATGTGGACGAACACGTCCTGGCCGCCGTCGTCGGGCTGAATGAAGCCGAAGCCCTTGGTCGCGTTAAACCACTTCACGGTTCCCATGCTCACGGGGATAGTCCCTTCTCAGATAACACAATGTTAGAGCCTGCTTGCGCAGGCCGGTTAGATCGAATTTTTGGAAGGGTCGTCAGCGTGTCTGAACCGGCTGTACCGGTGGATGCTAATGTCGTCCGGCCGAAAATCGATAAATTCATTTTATCGGAATTGAGGCCTCAAAACAATCCGGCCATGCACGATTTTTTGATCCGCCGCGATGTCCGCGGCGGATCCACATAAGGGTCGGAATCTTAGTTCCACTCAAGCGCCTAGCGACGGCGGAACTGGCCGCCGCGCTGGCCCGGGCGAGGCGGTCCACCCACCCCGCTGGGACGCTCGTCCTTGTGGCGGAAAATCAGCCGGCCCTTCTCGAGGTCATAGGGCGACATCTCCACCGTCACGCGGTCGCCTGCCAGCGTCTTGATGCGGTTCTTCTTCATCTTGCCGGCGGTATAGGCGACGATCTCGTGTCCGGCGTCGAGCTGCACGCGGTAGCGTGCGTCGGGGAGGATTTCGGTGACCAGTCCTTCGAACTGGATCAGCTCTTCCTTAGCCATGAATTTCTCCAGGTCGTGGACGGCTAGTGCGAATAGGGTTTGCGGTTCGGTTGGCCGTTCGGCCGACTCTCACGGCGCAAAAAGGCAACGCCTTGTATCCCATCAGCTGCCCCGGCGCTATGCGCGGAACGCTGTTCTGGACGACTGCCTGCAGAAGAAAGCGTCTTCCCGCCAGAGCGTGGACGACGAGACCCCTTTGAGCCCTTCGGGCCATTGCCGGGCCGCCCGTCAGCATGTCGCGCTTCGCCGCCATGTCGGCCTTCACCGGGGCGTCCATCGCCGTGCTTGCCGGCGCTATGGTGGCGTCCGTCGGAATGTCGTTCGTCGTTACGACGCCCGTCACCGTGGCGTCCCTCGCCATGCCTTGCGCCTTGCGGACGCTGGCCTGGGCGGCCTCCGCGGCCCTGTCGTTGCTGCGGCGCGGGAGGACCCGCATCGCGGCGGCCGGCGTCGGTGCGGAGATCTTCGCGCGGCAATGCCACCTTGATCAGCCGTTCGATGTCGCGGAGATAGCTGAGTTCCTCGCCGCCTGCGACCAGCGAGATCGCGGTGCCGTCGGCGCCGGCGCGCGCGGTGCGGCCGATGCGGTGGACGTAGGTTTCCGGCACGTTGGGCAGGTCGAAATTGATGACGTGGCTGATGCCGTCGACGTCGATGCCGCGGGCGGCGATGTCGGTGGCGACCAGGGTGCGGATCTCGCCCGAGCGGAACTGGGCCAGCGTCCGTTCGCGATGGTTCTGCGACTTGTTGCCGTGGATGGCGCTGGCGGGGATGCCGGCCTTCTCGAGTGACTTCACCACCTTGTCTGCGCCGTGCTTGGTGCGGGTGAAGACCAGGGCGCGGTTGACCGGCTCGTCCTTCAGAAGCTTGGTCAGGAAGGCGGGCTTGGCGGAGAAATCGACCTGGACGATGCGTTGATTGATGCGCTCGGCGGTCGAGGACACTGGGGTCACCGCGACGCGGGCGGGGTCCCGCAGCATCGCGTTCGCCAGCTCGGCGATGTCCTTCGGCATGGTGGCCGAGAAGAACAGCGTCTGCCGCTTGATCGGCAGCTTGGCGACGATTTTGCGGATGTCGTTGATGAAACCCATGTCGAGCATGCGGTCGGCTTCATCGAGCACGAGGAACTCGACGCTCGACAGTTTCAGCCCGTTGCTCTGCACGAGGTCGAGCAGGCGGCCGGGGGTGGCAACCAGCACTTCGACGCCCTGCATCAGCGAGCGGACCTGACGGCCCATCGGAACGCCGCCGATGGCGAGCGTCGAGGACAGGCGGATGTGGCGGCCATAGGCGTTGAAGCTGTCGAGGATCTGGCCGGACAGCTCGCGGGTCGGCGACAACACCAGGACGCGGGTCGTCTTGGGCTGCGGCTTGATACGGTGCTCGAGCAGGCGGTGCAGGATCGGCAGCGCGAAGGACGCGGTCTTACCGGTACCGGTCTGGGCGATACCGACGACGTCGCGGCCGGTCAGCGCCGTGGGAATGGTCTGGGCCTGGATGGGGGTGGGGGTGACGTAATTCTCTTCTTGAAGAGCGCGCGCGATGGGTTCGGCGAGGCCGAAGTCCTGAAACGAAGTCAAAAGAGGGGTTCTTTCCATGTCAAAAGCGCAACGCCCGGCGCATTCAGCGCGGCGCACGCAAAAGGGTGTCGAGAAGACACCTGCGTGTTTGGGGTGTCGGATGGCTTGGGAGATATGGGGCAAGCCAGAGGCCCGTAAGGGCTTAAGAACACGCGGCTCGCGACGACCGCTTGATTCGCAAGAGGTCTCGGCTGCTCATATGGAACATCGAGGGGGCGCTTTCAAGGCAATCTCGCCCAAAACGGCGATTGCAGTGCAAAAATAGTTATGCCGGAAATTTAGCCAGAATAGAGGATTTGCTCATAAAGTAATCAGCCTGCCGCTTTGGCATACATTTGGATTGCTCAAGATTTGGGCTGGTTCCGGGGCGGGAAACTTTGATTTCTGGCAGTTTTGTCAGCAAAACCAATTGGTTGTCAGGTGCCCAGTCCATGGCATGGTTCTTGCGAATCCGTTAATCGCAGGCGGCCGTGGGGCCGTTTCGCAGCGTTTTTCACGTCTGCGTCAGGGAGATGAGACACTCATGTTTAGCAAATCCACTCACGATATAGCGGCGTCATTTAGCCGCCGCGGCGTGCTCGCCGCGACCGCCGGACTGGTGCTCGGTCTGGCTTCATTGACTGGCGCCAAGGCCGCGGATGACACCATCAAGGTCGGCGTGCTGCACTCCCTGTCCGGCACCATGGCCATCAGCGAAACCACGCTGAAGGACACCATCCTTTTCCTGATCGACGAACAGAACAAGAAGGGCGGCGTTCTCGGCAAGAAGCTCGAGGCCGTTGTCGTCGACCCCGCGTCGAACTGGCCGCTGTTCGCCGAAAAGGCGCGCGAGCTGATCACCAAGGACAAGGTCTCGGTCGTGTTCGGTTGCTGGACCTCGGTGTCGCGCAAGTCGGTGCTGCCCGTCTTCAAGGAGCTGAACAACATCCTGTTCTACCCCGTGCAGTACGAGGGTGAGGAGAGCGAGCGCAACGTGTTCTACACGGGTGCGGCGCCGAACCAGCAGGCAATCCCCGCCGTTGACTACCTGATGAAGGACGAGAAGGTGAAGCGCTGGGTGCTTGCAGGCACCGACTACGTCTATCCGCGCACCACCAACAAGATCCTGGAAGCCTATCTGAAGTCGAAGGGTGTCGCCCAGGAAGACATCATGATCAACTACACGCCGTTCGGTCACTCCGACTGGCAGACGATCGTGGCCGACATCAAGAAGTTCGGCTCGGCCGGCAAGAAGACCGCGGTGGTCTCGACCATCAACGGCGACGCCAACGTTCCCTTCTACAAGGAGCTCGGCAACCAGGGCATCAAGGCGAAGGACATCCCGGTCGTCGCGTTCTCGGTGGGTGAAGAAGAGCTCGCCGGCATCGACACCAAGCCGCTGGTCGGCCATCTTGCCGCCTGGAACTACTTCCAGTCGATCAAGTCGCCGGAGAACGAGAAGTTCATCAAGGCATGGCAGGCCTACACCAAGAACCCGAAGCGCGTGACCAACGATCCGATGGAAGCGCACGTGATCGGCTTCGACATGTGGGTCAAGGCGGTCGAGAAGGTGAAGTCGACTGATCCGGACAAGGTGATCGACGCTCTCCCGGGCATCGAAGCCAAGAACCTGACCGGCGGCGTGTCGAAGATGCTGCCGAACCACCACATCACCAAGCCGGTGTTCATCGGCGAGATCAAGGGCAACGGCCAGTTCGACGTGGTCTGGAAGACCCCGGGTCTCGTCGCGGGCGATGCCTGGTCGAAGGAGCTCGACGGCTCCAAGGACCTGGTCGGCGACTGGGTCGGCAAGAAGTGCGGCAACTTCAACACCAAGACCAACAAGTGCCTCGGTTCGGGCTCCTGATCCGGATCTGACACGCCATAGCACGCCCGGAGAAGGCGGCGATCCCGCCGCCTTCTCCACTCATTTCTGCCGGGGTCATTCACAGTGCCAGCCCATTTGTCCGCGCGCCTCTGCTCGCTTGCGCTCTCGTTGTTCCTGATCGCGTTCACGCTGCCGGCCCTCGCCGGTCCGTTCGAGGATGCGGTCGCCAAATTCGCCAACGATGATTATTCCGATACGGACGAGGCGATCGGTGTGGTCGCAAGCAGCGGCAATCCGCTGGCTTTCCCCATCATCAGTGCGCTTCAGGACGGCCGCCTGATGGCCGACCCCGACAGCAAGAAGGTTTACGTCACCGGTGCCGACGGCAAGTCGATCGATGCCGCGACCGGCCAGGCGGTGGCCAGCGTTCCCGACAGCGCGAGCGCGGTCCGCCTCAACAACCGCCTGCGCCGCAGCGTCGACGCCGCGCTCGGCAGCCTGACGCTCCAGTCGCCGGACGTCGGAACACGGCTGCAGGCAGCGCAATCCGTCTTCAAGTCGCATGAGGAGACCGCGCTCGAGGCGGTCGACGCCGCGCTCGCCAAGGAAACCAACAGATCCGTCAAGGCTGCGCTCGGCGACGCCCGCGCGGCCATCCTGCTGTTCAAGCCGGACGCCACCGAGGTCGAGAAGCTGGAGGCGGTGGCCGCCCTCAAGGGGCGCGGCGACCAGGAGGCGCTGGCGCTGCTCACAGGCATGGGCGACCAGCCGGCATCCGTGACCAAGGCCGCCGCGAGCGCGATCGGCTCGATCCAGAATTCGCTCGCGGTCTGGTCGATGGTGCAGAATGCCTGGTACGGCCTCTCGCTCGGCTCGGTGCTGTTGCTCGCCGCGATCGGGCTCGCCATCACCTTCGGCGTGATGGGCGTGATCAACATGGCGCATGGCGAGATGGTGATGATCGGGGCCTACACCACCTTCGTGGTGCAGGAGGTGATCCGCACCCGCTATCCCGGCCTGTTCGACTATTCGCTGCTGATCGCGGTGCCGCTGGCCTTTGTCGTCGCCGGCGCGATCGGCGTGCTGATCGAGCGCAGCATCATCCGCTTCCTCTACGGGCGTCCGCTGGAGACGCTGCTCGCGACCTGGGGCCTGTCGCTGGTGCTGCAGCAGGCCGTGCGCACCATGTTCGGCCCGACCAACCGCGAGGTCGGCAATCCCTCCTGGATGAGCGGCGCCTTCGAGCTCGGCCAGATCACCATCACCTACAATCGGCTCTGGATCCTCGTGTTCACGCTCGCCGTGTTCGCGATCCTGCTCGCGATGCTGCGCTACACCGCGCTGGGCCTCGAGATGCGCGCGGTAACGCAGAACCGCCGCATGGCGGCCTCGATGGGCATCGCCACCTCCCGCGTCGACGCGCTGACCTTCGGGCTCGGCTCCGGCATTGCCGGCATCGCCGGCGTGGCGCTGTCGCAGATCGACAATGTCAGCCCCAATCTCGGCCAGAGCTACATCATCGACAGCTTCATGGTCGTGGTGTTCGGCGGTGTCGGCAATCTCTGGGGCACGCTGGTCGGCGCCTTCACGCTCGGCATCGCCAACAAGTTCCTGGAGCCGGTCGCCGGGGCCGTGCTCGGCAAGATCGCCATCCTGGTTCTCATCATCCTGTTCATTCAAAAGCGCCCGCGCGGCCTGTTCGCGCTCAAGGGCCGTGCGGTGGAAGCATGACCCCTCACATGCTGACGCGATCGCTGGACCGCAGCGCGACAATCTTCCTTGCCGTCGTCGCGGCCTGCGGCATCCTCATCCCGCTCTCCAATTTGCTGCTGCCCGCGGGCTCGTTCCTGCAGGTGCCGACTTATCTGGTCGCGCTCTGGGGCAAATATGTCTGCTACGCGATCCTCGCGCTTTCGATCGATTTGATCTGGGGCTATTGCGGCATTCTCTCGCTAGGCCACGGCGCCTTCTTCGCGCTTGGCGGCTACGCGATGGGGATGTACCTGATGCGGCAGATCGGCACCCGCGGCGTCTACGGCAATCCGATCCTGCCCGACTTCATGGTGTTCCTGAACTATTCGAAGCTGCCCTGGACCTGGTACGGCTTCGACATGTTCTGGTTCGCGGCGCTGATGGTGCTGCTCGTGCCCGGCCTGCTGGCCTTCTGCTTCGGGTGGCTCGCGTTCCGCTCCCGTGTGACCGGCGTGTATCTGTCGATCATCACGCAGGCGATGACCTATGCGCTGCTGCTCGCCTTCTTCCGCAACGACTTCGGCTTCGGCGGTAACAACGGCCTGACCGACTTCAAGGACATTCTCGGCTTCAACGTGCAGGCGGAGGGTACCCGCGCCGCGCTGTTCGCGCTGAGCTGTCTGGCACTGATCGCAGGCTTCCTGATCTGCCGCGCCATCGTTTCCTCCAAGCTCGGCAAGGTGTTGATCGCGGTGCGTGACGCGGAGTCGCGCACGCGGTTCCTCGGCTACCGCGTCGAATCCTACAAGCTGTTCGTGTTCACGGTATCGGCCTGCATGGCCGGCGTCGCCGGCGCGCTTTACGTGCCGCAGGTCGGCATCATCAATCCCTCCGAATTCGCGCCCGGCAATTCGATCGAGGCGGTGATCTGGGTCGCGGTCGGCGGCCGCGGCACGCTGGTCGGCGCCGCGCTCGGCGCCGTCGTCGTCAACTACGCCAAGACGTTTTTCACCTCGGGCATGCTCGCGCCGTACTGGCTGTTCATGCTTGGCGCATTGTTCATCCTGGTGACGCTGCTGCTGCCGAAGGGCATTGTCGGCACTTTCAACGCTTGGTGGGATCAGTCGAAGGAAAAGCGCAGCGCCGCGGCCATGGCGAGCGCCGCGGCCGAGGACGGCGTCACCGAACCCAAGATGGCGGAGTAAGCGCAAATGAACGTCATGGACAACCGCGCAACCTCCGCAATGCTCTATCTCGACGGCGTGCACGTCTCGTTCGACGGCTTCCACGCCATCAACAATCTGTCACTGACACTCGAGCCCGGCGAGATGCGCGCCATCATTGGTCCGAACGGTGCCGGCAAGACCACGATGATGGACATCATCACCGGCAAGACCAAGCCCGACGAGGGCACGGTTCTGTTCGACGGCGTCACCGATTTGACGCGGCTGGACGAAACCCGCATCGCCGAGCTCGGCATCGGCCGCAAGTTCCAGAAACCGACCGTGTTCGAGAGCCAGAGCGTGCAGGACAACCTCCTGCTCGCGCTCAATGTCGACCATAGCGTCAAGGGCACGTTGTTCTGGCGCGGCAGCAAGGCGGAGTCCGAGCGCATCGACAAGGTGCTGGAGACGATCCGTCTCACCGAGGCCCGTAACCGCCTTGCCGGCAGCCTCAGCCACGGCCAGAAGCAATGGCTGGAGATCGGCATGCTGCTGGCGCAGGACCCAAAACTCCTCCTCGTCGACGAGCCCGTCGCGGGGATGACCGATGTCGAGACGCATCTGACCGCCGAGCTGCTGAAAGAGATCAACAAGACCCACACCGTGATGGTGGTCGAGCACGATATGACCTTCGTGCGCGAGCTCGGCGTCAAGGTCACCTGTCTGCATGAAGGCACCGTGCTTGCCGAAGGAACCATCGACCAGGTCTCGTCCAACGAGCGGGTCATCGAAGTCTATCTGGGACGCTGAGCGATGCTTGAGGTCAAGGATATCAATCTATTCTACGGCGCGGCGCAGGCGCTGCGCGGCGTCTCGATCTCGGCCGAGCCGGGCAAGGTGACCTGCGTGCTCGGGCGCAACGGCGTCGGCAAGACCTCGCTCTTGCGCGCCATGGTCGGGCAATATCCGATTTCGTCGGGCGCGATCGTGCTCGACGGCAGCGACATCACCGGCCTCAAGCCCTATGAGCGGGCGCGCAAGGGCATCGGCTTTGTGCCACAGGGCCGCGAGATCTTCCCGCTGCTCACGGTCGAGGAGAACCTCAAGACCGGCTTCGGTCCGCTCAAGCGCGAGGACAAGCACATTCCGGACGACGTGTTCTCGCTGTTTCCGGTGCTGCAATCCATGCTCGGCCGGCGCGGTGGCGATCTCTCCGGCGGCCAGCAGCAGCAACTCGCGATCGGTCGCGCGCTGGTGATGCGGCCGAAATTGCTGCTCCTCGACGAACCGACCGAGGGCATCCAGCCCTCGATCATCAAGGACATCGGCCGCGCCATCTCCTATTTGCGCAACCTCGGCAACATCGCCATCGTGCTGGTCGAACAATATCTCGACTTTGCCTGCGAACTCGGCGACAGTTTTGCCGTGATGGATCGCGGCGCGGTGAAATTCACCTGCGATCGCGCCAATTTGGACGCGAGCGAGATCAGCCGCCAGATGGCGCTGTAAGCCGTTCTGCCGCGACCGGCTGGGGGAGGCGGATGCGCAGCGACGTTTCGGTCACGTCAGGGGTTTTCGAGGCGAACCGTGCCCGCGGCGCGGTGCGCTTCGACGTCCATGCGCGTGACGGCGTGACGCGGCGCGGCGTCTTGCATGAATCCGGCTCGCTGCGCGTGCGTTTTCCTTCGCCGGAAGGCGAGGGGCTCTCCGGCGTGTTCGTCAACACGGCAGGCGGCGTTGCCGGTGGCGACAGTTTCGAGATCGACATCGCGGCGGGCCAAGGCTCGCGCCTGACGCTGACGACCGCCGCCGCCGAAAAGGTCTATCGGGCGCCCGGAGCCGCGGCGCAGCTCAGCATCGCCTTGAACGTCGCTGCAGGCGCGCATCTTTCCTGGTTGCCGCAAGAGACGATCCTGTTCGACCGCGCCCGGGTCCACCGCCGCTTCGATATCGAGCTTGATGATGCCGCCTCGCTCCTGCTCTGCGAGATCGTGGTGTTCGGCCGCGCTGCCATGGGCGAGCGGATGGAGCAGGGCGAGTTCGTCGACCGCTGGCGGCTGCGGCGTGGTGGCAGGCTGGTGTTTGCCGAGACCATCAGGCTCGACGGCAATATCGGCGCAAAGCTTGAGCGATCCGCCGTCGCCAAGGGCGGTGCCGCGATCGGCACGGCGCTGATCGTGCCCGGTGACGAGGCTCTGATCGAGCGCATTCGCGCGGCCTCGGACTCATTCTCTGGCGAGGTCGGAATCTCGGCGTGGAATGGCTTTGCAATGGCCCGGTTCTGTGCCCAAGATGCGGCGCGGTTGCGGGCCGACATGATGGCCGTGCTGGCGCGCACTGGAACGGCCCTGCCGCGACTCTGGCTGAACTGACCGGCTGAATTGACGTGTTGAACGGAAGAGATTCTTCATGAACCTGTCTCCCCGCGAAAAGGACAAGCTTCTGATCTCGATGGCGGCCATCGTGGCCCGCCGTCGGCTGGACCGCGGCGTCAAGCTCAACCATCCCGAAGCGATCGCGATCATCTCCGACTTCATCCTCGAAGGCGCACGCGATGGCCGCACCGTCGCCGAGCTGATGCAATCCGGCGCGCAGGTCCTCACCCGCGACCAGGTGATGCCGGGCATTCCCGAGATGATCCACGACATCCAGGTCGAGGCGACCTTTCCGGACGGGACCAAGCTCGTCACCGTCCACGAGCCGATCAGGTAATTCGAATTCGTCATTCCGGGGCGCCCGCAGGGCGAACCCGGAATCCAGAGGTTTTGGTTTCGAGATTCCGGCCTTCTCGCTGCGCGAGCCCCGGAATGACGAGGAGGATAGAATGATCCCCGGTGAACTCTTCATCCAGGACGGCGAGATCGAGCTCAATGCCGGCCGCAAGACCGTGACGCTGACAGTCGCCAACACCGGCGATCGCCCGATCCAGGTCGGCTCGCACTACCATTTCTTCGAGACCAACCCCGCGCTGAAATTCGACCGCAAGAAAGCCCGCGGTATGCGCCTCGACATTGCCGCCGGCACCGCCGTCCGCTTCGAACCCGGCCAGACCCGCGACGTGCAACTCGTCGCCATGGCGGGCAAGAAGACGATTTACGGTTTTCGTGGCGACGTGATGGGGAAGCTGTGATCTCAGCAGGAACGAGCGCGGTGCGGCACGGTTGAGGCGGAAACGGAGGTATTTCCCATGCTGTCGCCCGTCCGCCTCGTCTCAGAACCCGCCGAACTCGCTGCGCACCGTCACAACGGCATGGCGCGCAAGCGGCGGGGGAGCGAGCCTTACGTCAATCATCTTGCCGAGGTCGCGAACCTGCTGGCGACCGCGACCGACGGCGCCGATGCCGAACTGGTCGCGGCCGGCTGGCTGCATGATACCATCGAGGACACCGACACCACGCGCGAGGAGCTGGCGCAGAAATTCTCGGAGCGTGTTGCCTCCCTCGTCGTCGAATGCACCGACGACATGAGCCGTCCCAAGGCAGAGCGGCGGCGTCTGCAGATTGTCGATGCGCCGAAGAAATCTGCTGGCGCGAAGCTGATCAAGATCGCCGACAAGATCAGCAACATCGGCGCGCGTATTCAGACCGATCCGAGTGCGGACGAGCGCGACGATCTCGCTGATTACGTTGGATGGGCCACGCAGGTCGCTGCCGGTTGCCGCGGCGGCAATCCGTGGCTCGACGAGAAATTCGATGATGCCGTGAAAGCAGCGAGGGCTTTGCTGTGAGTCACCAAACATTCAAACGCAAACGGGGCTTGTGATGTCCGTCAAAATAAAGCGTTCCGTCTATGCCGACATGTTCGGCCCGACCACCGGCGACAGGGTGCGGCTGGCCGACACCGACCTCATCATCGAGGTCGAGAAGGATTTCACCACCTACGGCGAGGAGGTGAAGTTCGGCGGCGGCAAGGTGATCCGCGACGGCATGGGGCAGTCGCAGGTCACCAACAAGCAGGGCGCGGCCGACACCGTCATCACCAATGCGCTGATCGTCGATCACTGGGGCATCGTGAAGGCTGACGTTGCCATCAAGGACGGCATGATCGCCGGCATCGGCAAGGCCGGCAATCCCGACATCCAGCCGGGCGTCACCATCATCATCGGTCCGGGCACGGATGTGATCGCGGGTGAGGGCAAGATCCTCACCGCCGGCGGCTTCGACAGCCACATCCATTTCATTTGCCCGCAGCAGATCGAGCACGCGCTGATGTCTGGCGTCACCTCGATGCTGGGCGGTGGCACCGGCCCGTCGCATGGCACCTTCGCCACCACCTGCACGCCGGGTCCCTGGCACATGGGGCGGATGATTCAGTCGTTCGATGCCTTCCCGGTCAATCTCGGCATCTCCGGCAAGGGCAACGCCTCGCGGCCTGCTGCCCTGGTCGAGATGATCAAGGCCGGCGCCTGCGCGCTGAAGCTGCACGAGGACTGGGGCACCACGCCTGCGGCGATCGACAACTGCCTGTCGGTTGCCGATGCTCACGACATCCAGGTGATGATCCATACCGACACGCTGAACGAATCCGGCTTCGTCGAGGACACGATCAAGGCGTTCAAGGGCCGCACCATCCACGCCTTCCACACCGAGGGCGCCGGCGGTGGTCACGCCCCAGATATCATCAAGGTCGCGGGGCTCAAGAACGTACTGCCGTCCTCGACCAACCCGACCCGGCCGTTCACGCGCAACACCATCGACGAGCATCTGGACATGCTGATGGTGTGCCACCACCTCGATCCCTCGATCGCGGAAGATCTGGCGTTCGCGGAAAGCCGTATCCGCAAGGAGACCATCGCGGCCGAAGACATCCTGCACGATCTCGGCGCACTCTCGATGATTTCGTCTGACTCGCAGGCCATGGGCCGTCTCGGCGAGGTCATCATCCGGACCTGGCAGACTGCCGACAAGATGAAGAAGCAGCGCGGGTCACTGCCGCAGGACAAGGGCAAGGACAACGACAATTTCCGCGTCAAACGCTACATCGCCAAATACACGATCAATCCCGCCATCGCTCATGGCGTGTCGAAGCTGATCGGCTCGGTCGAGAAGGGCAAGCTCGCCGATCTCGTGTTGTGGTCGCCGGCTTTCTTCGGCGTCAAGCCTGACTGCATCGTCAAGGGCGGCATGATCGTCGCTGCCCCCATGGGCGATCCCAATGCCTCGATCCCGACGCCGCAGCCGGTGCATTACCAGCCGATGTTCGGCGCATTCGGCAAGGCGCGCACGGCGTCTTCCGTGGTGTTCACCTCGAAGGCGGCCATCACCGGCGGCCTCGCGCGAAAGCTCGGCATCGACAAGAAGCTCTACGCGGTCCAGAACACCCGCGGAAAAATCTCGAAGAAGAGTATGATCCACAACGATGCCACGCCCAATATCGAGGTCGATCCCGAGACCTATGAGGTGCGCGCGGACGGCGAGCTGCTCACTTGCGCGCCGGCCGAGGTGCTGCCGATGGCGCAGCGATATTTCATGTACTGAAATAGCGCCTCAACGCATGTCCCCGGGATTATGTCCAGAGGGCATGTCCGGGGATGGCTTTTACGGTTTTGCGTTCGATCCCGCCTGGTCTAATGTCCCGCCCGGTATCTAACCTTAGAAGAAAAGCCGGGAGGATTTCTCGTGATCTACGTCGTTGCCACCTTGACCATCAAGCCCGAGACGCGCGCCGAATTCATTGCAGCCGCCACCGCCTGCATCAAGGAGACGCGGAAAGAGCCCGGCAATATCGCCTATGATCTGCATGAAAGCGTCACCGATCCTGCCAAGATGGTGTTCGTCGAGCAGTGGGAGAACGCCGAGGCGCTGGTACCACATCGTGGCATGGAGCACATGAAGACGTTCGGGCGCGTGGCGGTCAAGTGCTTCACGGCACCGCCGAAGATCGAAGTGATCACGCCCGAGAAGGTCGAGACAAGGTAAAAGCGCATGATCCGGGCGACGCAGGTCAGGGGACAGCACCGCTTCACGGAAGCGCCGGCGGATACGGTGGTGCTCGATTTCGACGATCGGCACCGCCGCCGCATGGCGATGACGGGAACGCGGGGGCTCGAATTCCTGCTCGACCTGGAACAGGCCGTCGCACTGCGCGGCGGCGATGCGCTGGTGCTGGAGGACGGTCGGCTCGTCGAAGTGGTCGCTGCGCCCGAGCCGCTGCTGGAAATCCGCGGCCGCGATCCGCATCACCTCATCCGCGTCGGCTGGCACCTCGGCAACCGCCATCTGCCGACGCAGATCATGGCCAAGGCCCTGCGCATTCGCCGCGATCACGTCATCGAGGCGATGGTGAAGGGTCTCGGCGCGCGCGTGATCGAGATCGAGGCGCCGTTCGATCCCGAAGGCGGCGCCTATGCCGATGCCGGCCACGCGCATGGGCACGACGATCATGCGCGTCATGATCACGGGCATCATCATGACCATGGTCACGATCACCATGGCCATGATCATCACGCTCATGACCACCACCACCATGATCATGCCGCGCATGATCATGGGCACGATCATCACCACGACGAGCATTGCGACCATCCCGACCATCACCACGGCCACAAGCATGCTCATGACCACAAGTGAGCCGGTCGCGGTCCGCGACCTCGCCGAGGGCGAGGCGGCGGCGCTGTACCGGCTGATGACCTGGCTGTCGCCGGCATTCCCGGTCGGCGGCTTCTCCTATTCCAGCGGCATCGAATGGGCGGTCGAGGCGGGCGACATCGTCGATACGGCCACGCTGGCCGACTGGCTCGACGCAATGCTCGGCGACGGCTCCGGCTTTTGCGACGCGACGTTTCTCGTGCATGCCTATCGTGCTGCAGCGATGGGCGAAGATGCGACCTTGAGCGATATCGCCGAGCTCGCCGCGGCCATGGTGCCGTCGCGCGAGCGGCAGCTGGAGACGACCTCGCAGGGCCGCGCCTTCATCGACATCGCACGCGCTGCCTGGGATGTAGACGGCCTGGATGCCATGGTTGCGGCTTGCCGCACGCCACTGGTCTATCCCGTCGCGGTCGGCGTGGTCGCCGCCAAGCACGGCGTGGCGCTGGCGCCGACGGTGCACGCGTTCCTGCATGCGTTGGTATCGAACTGGATTTCGGCCGCCAGCCGGCTCATTCCGCTCGGCCAGACTGACAGCCAGCGCGTGTTGGTGAGGCTGGAAGCGGCCGCCGCCGCCACCGCCTATCGTGCGCTGAATGCGATACTGGAAGATCTCGGCAGCGCGACCTTCCGCGCCGATCTCGCCAGCCTGCGGCACGAGACGCAATATACCCGGCTGTTCCGGTCGTGAGCGGTGCGGCCTTTGACCCATCGAGAAAGAGCGAATGACATGTCGAAATCTCACGGCCCCTTGCGTGTCGGCGTCGGCGGTCCCGTCGGATCGGGCAAGACCGCGCTGATGGACTTGCTCTGCAAGACCATGCGCGAGCGCTATGACATTGCCGCGATCACCAACGACATCTACACCAAATGGGATGCCGAGTTCCTGGTGCGTTCGGGCTCGCTGACGCCGGACCGCATTGCCGGCGTCGAGACCGGCGGCTGCCCGCACACCGCGATCCGCGAGGACGCCTCGATGAACCTCGCCGCGGTGGCGGACATGCGGGCGAAATTTCCCGGGCTCGACCTCGTTCTGATCGAATCCGGCGGCGACAATCTCGCTGCCACTTTTTCCCCGGAGCTGGCCGACCTGACCATCTACGTCATCGACGTGGCCGCCGGCGACAAGATCCCGTCCAAGGGCGGCCCTGGCATCACCCGGTCCGACCTGCTGGTCATCAACAAGATCGACCTCGCCCCCCATGTCGGCGCCTCCTTGGAGAAGATGGACACGGACGCCAGGCGCATGCGCGGCGAGCGCCCCTTCGTCATGACCAATCTGAAGAAGAGCGAGGGCCTTGACCGCATTGTCGGCTTCATCGAGGCCAAAGGCGGCCTGAAACGGGCGGGCTGACAGCGCGCGACGACTTGGCGCATGCCTTTTTCGCCATTAACCTTGGGGCCGGGCCGCAACCACGGAACAAATTTCGGACACGGCGATTAACTACCTCCGGTGCCCGGGCAATTCGCCAGACCATCGGCCGGGCGGATTAAGCTTTCCAGGCGACCCAAGTTGCGTACCGATGCCTCCTCCTTCATTATCTCTGCCACCGGGGTTCACCCTGTTTCGGCACATGGCCGTTCGAGCGGCGTTCATATGCTCCTTGTTTATTGCCGACCTCCTGCTTTCGCCTGAGTAGTCGCGTGGTCCGGCTGGGTTTCATCATCGGTTTCATCGCTCTGCTCGGAGCCTTGCTCTCCGGGCTTGCGGCCTATCGCGTCCACGACCAGGAGCTGGCGCTGGATCGAATCGCGCTCGCGCGCGCGATCGACGTTCATGCCAGCCTGGTGCAGGACCGGCTCACCGAGCGCGAACTGCTCGCACGTGTCGCCTCAGGCCTGTTCCGCACACCATCCGTGATCAAGCCGAACATGCTGGAGCCGCTGCGCTCGGCCATCTATGCCTTCAAGACCGATTTCGTGGTGGCCGGCTGGATCGCCCGGCTGAAGCCGAACGAGCTTACGGCGGCGCAGGCTGCCATTGGGGGCGCCGGCTTCCCGAATCCGAAGATCCGCACCTTTGACGACAAGCCGATCAATCCGGCCGAGATCACCCAGCCGATCGACGTGCTGTTGGATCTCGAGCCGCGCAGCGACGAGACCAAGGCCCTGCCTGGCCGTAGTTACGACCAGGATCAGGTTCGCAGCGCCATGTTGACACGGGCCCGGCTCGAGAAGCGGTCGGTGGCGTCGGACCCGATTCCGCTGTTGCGCGGCAACGGGCCGGTCGGGGTCATTGTGGCAGCTCCCGTCATTCCCGAGGGGGCGACCGAGCCAGCCGGGTTCGTCACCTTTTCCTACGAACTCGCCTCGCTGATGCTGACCAACGACGACATGTCGTTGTTCTCGGTCGCGCTCAGGGACCCGCGCAAGGAAGGTGGCGAGCTCGTTGCCAACGATCAGGGCATCGTCTCCACCCGCATGACGACGGCGGACGGGCCGACGCCATCGGCGACGCGCACGGTGAGTTTCGGCGGCCGTGACTGGCAGCTGGGTTATTACGCCAAGACCAACTCGGCGCGTCGCGCCGAGCAGACCGCGATCATCGTGGCTGCGATCGGCTTTGCGATTACTGCGATGGTGTGCGGCTTGTTTGGCTATGTCGCCTACAACAATCTGCGGCTCAGCCGAGAAATCCAGGTCAGAATCGGCTTCGAGCGCCGGCTGACCGCGGTGATCGACGAGCTCAACCACCGGGTCAAGAATATCCTCGCGGTGATCCAGTCGATCGTGACGCGCACCTTGCGTCACGGCTCGGACATCGACGTCGCTCGCGAGCTCCTGATCGGGCGCATCCACGCCATGTCCAACGTGGTCTCGCTGCTCAGCGAGAGCCAGTGGCAGGGCGTCAAGCTGAAGGGCCTGTTCGAGGCGCGCGCCATCCCGCATGCCGACCGCATCGCCGTCACCGGTCCTGATATCGCGGTCAGCGCGCGCGCGGCGCAGAGCCTCTCGCTACTGTTCTTCGAACTTGCCTCGCATTCCGACGAGGGCCTGTCGCTGGTCGGAAAGCACCCGCACATCACCGCCAGCTGGACCGTGACGGGCGAGGGGGCGGGCGAGGTCTTCCATTTCCGCTGGGAGGAGCTCAACACCAGCGAGGCGACGCGCCGCCCCGATTCCGATTTCGGCCTGATCCTGCTCGACCGCGTCGCCCCCGAGGCGCTGGGCGGCACCGCCAAGCGCTATTTCACCGACGCTTCCTATGTCTACGAGCTGACCGCGCCGATGGAGACGGTGGTCGACATGACCGAGCGCGACCGCACGGACAAGATCTCGGCACCGGTGAGGCCTGCGCGATAGAAGCCGCCGGCTTCAGCCTCGGACTGTCCCTTCCTAACCCTTGGGCCGCAACACCAGGTCGACCAGGTTGCGGGCGTAGGCCGGCGTGATCGGCGCGATGCCGAAGACGTAGCGGTAGAACAGGCCGCCATAGATCGCGTCGTAAAGATCCTCAGCCGGCCCTTCGGCCAGGATGCTGCCATCGTTCTGGCCTGCCGCGATCATCTCGACCAGCGCGTCGCGACGGAATTGCAGATAGCGGGCATAGAACAGCTCGGCGGAGCCGGTTTTGGAAATGCATTCGGAGATGACCGCGAGCTGGACCTTGCCGAACTCGCCCTGGAGCGCCTCGGCGTAGGCTGCGGCATGGCGGCGGGCGCGCGCTGCGGGGTTGCCGGAGCTCACCGCGGGCAGCGGCAGCATCTGCGCGGCATGTTGAAGAAAGGCGTCGATCAAGAGCGCCTCGCGGGACGGCCACCATTTGTAGATCGTCATCTTGGAGACGCTGGAGTGGCGGGCGATTGCGTCGATGGTGGTGGCGGCAAGGCCAGTGGACGCCATCAGCGTATAGGCGCTTTCGAGAATGGCGTTGCTAGTCTCGATCGATCGCGGCCGGCCGCGCCGGGGCGCGCTCTCGGCCTCTTCACCCCCGCTTTTCACCATCGCCACGCCCGGTCTCCTCACGCACAGCCTCTCCGCATAGCGCAGCCGCCGCTTTCGGCCTAGCAGAATCGCACGATTCTCTGCCTGGAGCGTTTTCGAGCGAAGTGGATCCCGGCTGCCGTGAAGAAAACGACCCAAAACAAGAATCCAGGGCCCGTTCCGATTCCATCGGACGAAATTGGCTCTAAAGCATGATCCGGAAAAGTGCGCAGCGGTTTTCCGAAAAGATCATGCTTAAACAACAACCTAAAGCGCGATGACGATTTATCCTCATCGCATCGCGCTTTAGGCCTGCTGCCGCAAGGCCGTCGGCAGATCCTGCCACTTCGACCAGGCGACATAGTAGGCTACCGCGGTCATGGCGGCGAAGCCGGCGAGGCTCACCACGATCTGCATCGCCACCAGATTGGCGCTGGTGATCAGGATGAGATGGCCCGCAAACGACAGGAACACCCCGACGCAGAACACGGCGAGCCATTCCTCGCCACATCGGATGACCGCCTGCAGCGGCTTCAATTGCAGGCCGGGATGATTGGCCGGAATGAGATGGGTCGCCAGCAAGGCGAGCGCGAGGAAGTGAATCACGCGATAGGGCGCGAGGTTTTCCTTGTCGGTCGGCGCGATGCTGTCGAGGAGGAGGTCGGGCAGGTAAGCCGACATTGCCGGCGAATTGCGCAGCAAGGTGATGGCCATCGCGAATACGAGATAGGTGCCGGCGAGAATTCGCAGCCAGGGCATGTCACGTAGCGCGCGCCCGGGCGCGCCCGTCACGGCGAACCAGCCCCCGAGCACCATCAGCATCTGCCAGCAGAGCGGATTGAAAGTCCATTCCTGGTCCGGATAGACCCGAAAATTCCAGTCGAACCAGCGTGCGGCAAGATACAGCGCGACCGATGCCGCCAGGGTCAGGTTCGGCCACCGCAACAGACCCCACAGCGCGAACGGAAAAAAGGCCATCAGCGGGATCATCAATTGCAGGAGATCGAGGTTCAGTGGCTCCTCCTGGAGCACGAGGCCGCGGACCAGGATCCGCAGCGGGTGCTCGAGAATGCCCGAGATATTGTATTCGTGGATGATCTCCGGCGCCATCGACTGCGAGGCGACATAGGCGATGGTGTCGATGTAGATCACGAACAGCACGACATAGGCGGCGTAGAGCCGCCAGACGCGGCGGAAGATGCGCGTCGCCGCGACGAGGTAGCCCCGTTCAAGCGCCATCCGGCCGTGGATGATGGCGACGCCATAGCCGACGACGAACACGAACAGGTCAGCGGCGCCGCTGAAGCCGAAATTGCGCAGCGTCAGCAGGTTGACGACGTTGTTCGGGATATGGTCGACGAAAACCGACCAGTTGGCGATACCGAGCGTCAGATACAGCCTGGCGTCGTGATGGAATGCGGCGAGGTTCGCCTTAACGGACGGTTTCATTGATTAAAATAGCTTTGGGAATCAGGGTGATACTTTTAACGGCAACCGCCTGCCCATCCGAGTAGCGTTTGCGTGATGGCTGGGGCAGCCGCGCCGTTATGGCGCGAAATTGCGCGGTGTCTTATCGACGAATTCTGATAGATGCGCTCGGAGGACTTACAACGAAATTTTCTAAGCTATTCGGCGGGCTCGGCCGACGCCTCGTCGGGAACGCCCGCGCGGCTCGCCATGATGCCGAGGGCGACGCCGCCGATCGCCAGGATCGGCAGTAGCCGTTTGATGCCGATGGCACGGACGATCTGCAGCCCGGTGGCGAGCAGCATGGGATCCGCGAGCATGCTCTGCGCCGCCGACTTCGCGGCGCGCTCGGCCGCGATCTGGGCGCGCTTCTGCACCTCGCGCTTGTAGCCCCAATAAGAGCCTGCCGCTGCCAGCGTCAGCAGGAAGAAGATGCCGGCGCCGGCAAGACAGGCCTGCACCGGGCCATATTTCTCCAGCACCGAGATGAAGGCGGCGGCGCAGAGGAAGCACGTCGTCACGAACAGCGCGAAGGCCGCGGCTGCGGCAAGCGAGGTCAGCCGCACCGTCGTGCCGGTGGATGCACTGATCCCATCGATAATGCGCTGAAACATGGCCCTCGCTCCTCAATTCCCCGCAAGCCAAACCGTCACGGGCCGACACCGGCAACGCGCCGGTGCCGACGCCTCAACACGCGTCCGCAAATCTTACCGGCGCCAGGCGGCACCGATCAGAAAGCCGATGCCGAGCGCGAGTCCGACGGTCGCAAGCGGCCGCTGTGTGATCGCGTCTTCGAGCGTCTCCTCGATCGAGCCGTAGGCTTCCTGGGCCGCGCCCATCATTGCACTGCCGCGCTCCGACACGTCGTCGAGCGCGGTATCCATGTTCTCGCGCGCCTGGCGATAGCCGCGGCGAGCCTGCTTGCTGGTGGAATTGGCAAAGGTGTTGAGCGCGTCGGTGATCTGGTCGGTGAGGGCGGCGATATCGCTTTTCACGGCTGCTACATCCTTCTCGAGGCGTTCTCTGGTGGCTTTGTCGGTCCAGTCTTTCATCCCGGCTTCGGCATTGGTCGTGGACATCGGGAGCTCCAAACTGTTGACGGCTGAGATAGCCGGAAAACGTTTCGTCGTCGGGGAAGTTCCGTTCACGGAAACCGGTCAATCCTGCGGAAGCTGCGGCGCATCCGCCGGCAACAGATGCTCCTTCAGGATCAGCGCGACGATCAGGAGCGGCGACGACAGGAAGGCGCCCATAGGCCCCCACAGCCAGGTCCAGAACGCGAGCGCCAGCAGCACGGCGAGCGCGTTCAGCGCCAGCCGCCGCCCGATGATCATGGGCGTGACGAAGTGCCCCTCCAGGAAGGTGAGGCCGCCGAAGGCGAGCGCCGCCATCAGGCCGCCGCTGATGGTTGGGAAGGCGACCAGCCCCACCACGAGCAGAACGGCGAACATCGCGATCGGCCCGATGATCGGGATGAAGTTGAGGGTTGCCGCGAGCGCGCCGAGCCCGGCCGGATTGGGCATGCCGGTGAGCGCGCAGACGAGGCCGGTGGCGACGCCGACCCCAATATTGATGAGCGTGACGGTCAGGAGGTAGTTGCCGAGATGGACCTCGATCTCGTTGAGGATCCGAAGCGTGCGCAGCCGGGCGTCGCGGTCGCTGAAGGTCATGATCAGCGCCCGGCGCAGGTCGCGCCAGCTTGCGATGAACAGGATCAGGGTGACGAAGAACAGCAGGAATTCGGTAAAGGTCGGTGACAGGAATTCCAGCGTCGGCTGCACCCAATCGAATTTCGGCATCTGGAAGTTCGGCAGTCCTTCCGAGCCGCCGACCATGGCCTGCAGCTCTCGCCACAATGCGAGCGGTCGGTCGAACACGTGCAGCTTGTCCTTCAATTGCGCGCCGAGCTCCGGCAGGCGCGTGCTCCATTCCATCGCGGGGGAGGCGATCAGCGCCACCACAAAGGCCACCACGGCGGTCCCTGCAACTACGATCAGAACGGCACCTACGCTGCGCGGCACCTTGTACCGCTCCAGAAAGCCCGCCGCCGGCGACAGCATGGTGCCGGTGACGAAGGCCATCACTACCGGCAGGAAGAAAGCTCTTCCAACGTAGAGCACGGTAACGACCGCAATCAGTAACAAGCCGGCAAGCGCGAAGGCGACGAACTCGGTGCGGCGGATCACCGGCGGCAGCTCGATATGGCTGTCGGGAAGCGGACTGCCTTCGCTGTTGCCGGGAATCAGACGTTCACTGGGAAGGACGCGCACAATCTCTCTCCCGCACGGAAGCCTCGATCCGCGCGCCCATTTGGCGAGCTGATAATGCGCCAGCAGTGCCGCGGTTCCATCGCGGCTTCGTGAACACGCGCTCGCTTGACTGTGACAAGGATGCCGCGCGCAGGGCCGGAACCTGAATCGCCCCCGCGGCGTTTGTTCGCAAGCGCATCACCCTGATGCACGCATTTAACGGGGCAGCACATGACAAAGTTCTCTGCAGTCCGTCGCCGCTTCTCGCCGCGCGTCGTCACCGCCTTCGCTTTCGCAACCGCTCTGCTGGCGGTGCCTATCGCTGGCGCGAGCGCGCAGACGTACGGCTATTCGCCGATGCAGCCGCAGACGTATCCGCAGGACCAGGGTTACGCGCAGGGCTATGTGAACGAAGCGCCGCAGGCTGCCGACGAGGATGCCCAGCTGCCCGATCGCCTGCGCAAGCAGGTCGTCGGCTTCGACCGCAGCGAGCCGGCCGGCACCATCGTCATCGATACCAACAACACCTATCTCTATTACGTGCTCGGTAATGGTCGTGCGATCCGTTACGGCGTCGGCGTCGGCCGCGAAGGCTTCACGTGGTCCGGCGTGCAGAGCGTCAGCCGCAAGGCGGAATGGCCGGACTGGCATCCGCCGGCCGAGATGATTGCGCGCCAGCCCTATTTGCCGCGCTTCGTCGCCGGCGGTCCCGGCAACCCGCTCGGGGCGCGTGCGATGTATCTCGGCTCCAGCGAATACCGCATCCACGGCACCAACGATCCCTCCACGATCGGCAAGTTCGTCTCCTCCGGCTGCATCCGCATGACCAACGAGGACGTCACCGACCTGTTCAGCCGCGTCAATATCGGCGCCAAGGTCGTGGTGCTGCCGAAGAACGCGCCGCTGATGGCCAAAGGCGGCGACCCCGCGCGCAAGCGTCCAGCCGTGACGGCGATGCCGTCGGGCCGGCAGGCGTTGAATATTTCGGCGTCCTCGGCCGTGAATTAAGTCTGAGTGAGGTGACATGAGCAGACGTATGAACGGCAGGCTCGCTGGCGGTCTGGCAATCCTGGTCATTGCCTCCGCCGGTGTCGCTCAGACGCCGTCGGCGCACGCGGAGGATTTCTTCTCGGCCCTGTTCGGGGGCTTCCGGATGCGGCCGCCGCCGGAGATCCGTATGCCTTTCCCCAACGACGGCATGCCCCGCTACGACGCCCCTCGCCAACGCGCGGCCTATGGCGGCGGCACGGCCTATTGCGTGCGCGGCTGCGACGGCCGCTACTTCCCGGCGCAAGGCAATGATGCCGAGAGCAAGGCGCAATCCTGCAAGAGTTTCTGCCCGACGTCGGAGACCTCGCTGGTCTATGGCGGCAACATCGAAGACGCCACGACCGACAAGGGAAAATCTTATTCGGAATTGCCCAATGCGTACCGCTATCGCAATGAGATCGTCGCGGGCTGCACCTGCAACGGCAAGGATCCGGTCGGGCTTGCGCAGGTCAAGGTCGACGACGATCCTACCCTCCGCAAGGGCGATATCGTCGCCGGCGCTGACGGCCTGGTGGTCGCCAGCCGCAACGCCAACGACCGCCGCGGCGTCGCGATGAATTTTTCGCCGCTGCCGGAATCGGTGCGCGCCAAATTCCGCCAGGTGCCGGTGGTGGCGAAGGAGTAGCGGCGGCTTCACGTGGGGTCTAGCGCTACCGCCTCAATCTCCGGTGTCATCCCCGCGTTCGCGGGGATGACACCGAAGGTGTAGAGGCAGCTTGCTGTCTAACTTACAACGTTACGCCGCGCGGATCTTGCCGAGGAAGTCGCTGACCTCATGGCCGAGCTGGCGGCTCTGGCTCTCCAGCATCTCGGAGGCCTGCTTCACATTGTCGGCGGCTGCGGCGGCAGCGTCCGCATCGGCTTTGACGCCGGTGATGTTGTCCGAGACGTTCTTGGTGCCCTGCGCCGCGAATTGGGTGCTGCGCGTGATCTCCTGCGTCGCCGCACCCTGCTCCTGCACCGCGGCGGCAATGGCGGTCGCCACTTCGTTCACTTCGCCGATGATGCCGCCGATGGTCTGGATCGCGTTGATGGCGTCGCCCGCGACTTTCTGGATGTCGGCGATCTGTTCGGAGATTTCCTCGGTCGCCTTCGCGGTCTGGCTTGCCAGCGACTTCACTTCGGAGGCGACCACGGCAAAGCCGCGGCCGGCTTCGCCGGCGCGCGCCGCTTCGATGGTGGCGTTGAGCGCGAGCAGATTGGTCTGCGCCGCAATGGTGTTGATCAGGCCGACGACCTCGCCGATGCGCCCCGCCGACTTCGCCAGGCCCTGCACGGTGCCGTCGGTTTCGCGCGCCTGCGTGACGGCGCGACCGGCGATGCCTGCGGCATGCGCAGCCTGCTGGCTGATGTCGTTGATTGAGGCCGAGAGCTCCTCGGCGGCGGCGGCGACGCTGTCGACGCTCATGGAGGCGTCGTTGGAGGCCTTGCCGGCGACCTGGACGCGATCGTTGGTCTGGCGCGACACGGCGGAGAGGTCGCCCGAGGTCTTGCGCATCTCGCCGGACGCCTCGCCCAATTCGCCCAGCGTCTTGCGCACCGCGCCCTCGAACTCGCCGACATAGGCCTCGACGGCGCGCTGGCGTGCGGCAGCGCCCGTATTGCGCTCGCGTTCCTGCTCTTCGATCTTGAGCTTGTCGGTGGCCTGCTGCTTGAAGGTCTCCAGCGCGCCGGCCAGTGCGCCGATCTCGTCCTGACGATCGAGATAGCCGCTGTCGACGGCAAGGTCGCCGCCGGCGACCTTCAACATGGCGTCGCGGATGGTGTTCAGGGGATGGATCACGCGACGGCTCACGAGCATGACCGCGCCGACGGCAAGGCCTATGGCGAGCGCCAGCAATCCGAGCTGCACGATCAGTGCGCGCTGCGCGGCGCCGCGCTGCTCCAGCGTATGGGCCTTGGCGGCGTCGAGAGCGGCTTCCGCCACTGTGACAGCGCTGGAAAGGCGGCCGACCGTGAGCGGGCTCCACTGGTTGGCGGTCATCTCGGCCTTCTCGCCCTTGACCAGCGTGTCAGCGAGGCGGTCCCGCAGGGTCAGATATTGCGGCTCGAAATAGGCGGTCTTGGCCGCGGCCATGGCGGAGACGAGTGCGGGCGGCAACTGCATGCCCGAGGCTGACAATTCCAGCGCCTTCCACATCGCCGACGTGCCGCCGACATGCTGGGTGTAGCTGTTGCGGGCTTCCGGTGTGATCTTGCCGGCGGCAAGACCGGTCGAGACGACCAGCGAAGCTTCGCCCGCGGTGTTGCGGAGCAGCCAGGCGTTCTGCTTGATCGACAGCAGCTGGTCGATCACGGCGTCCTGGTGATTCACGGTGGCGGCCAGGACGTTCGACAGCTTGTCGAGCGTTTCGAGCAGGCCGCCCGTCGTCTCCATATATTCCTTCGGCAGGCCGGCCCGACGCTGATCCCTGGGCTTGGCCATATCCGCCCAGAACTGTTTCTGCTCTTCGGTCAGCAACTTGTGGAGGCGCGCAAGCTCCGGCACCGGCGTGCCTGATTGCGGGAAGTCCATGACCGGCAGCAGCTCCAGCGCGCGTGCCATTGCGGGCATCTCGGTGTCCCGGATCGCGCGCAGATATTTCTCGATCTCGGCATCCATCGGTTCGGCCGAGTTGAGGAGCCGCGTCGTGGTCGATCGGTCGGTGCGCAGGCTGTGCATCGCCTTGAACAAATCGGCGGATGCGTCGGCGGTCTGCGAGATGCGGTTGGCGGTCTTGAGGCGATCCCAGGACTCGAAGGCGGTGAGCGAGAGCGCGAGCACCACGCAGGCCGACGTGATCGCGATCACCGCCTTCAGCAGCGCGGATACGGTCAGACGATTCAGCATCGAAGTCCCCCCAATTCCCATTGCAAAGCTCTTGAAAACGCCCGGCAGCATCGACAAGCCCGGCGCGGCAGAACGGCAATCGCACGCCGTTTGCGGCCCACGGCCCCGGCGTCATTTCCGCATCTGAATGGAAAAGGGTAAAATTTTAGGCAGGCCGTCCGATCGTAGAAGTACGTATTTACTAGAAGTTGCAGTGGGTTGCCGCGATGGAACCAGCGCGGGAGACAGGCGTTAGAGCGGTGGTCGCAATTTGCCTGAAGGGGGTCTCGCGATGCTGGTGGGCGTACTCGTCACTTTTCTCGTCGTTATTCTCGTCCTTTATCTCATCAACATGCTGCCGATGGACGGCCGCGCCAAGCAGATCGCGCGCGTGGTCGTCATCATCATCGGCATCGTGTCGCTGTTGAAATATCTCGCGGTGTTCTAGCGAAGGTCACGTAGCCCGGATCAGCGCCGCGATATCCGGAGTGCCGCAACAAAGGTCCCGGATGTCGCTTCGCTGATCCGGGCTACTCGCCAAACAAGAAGCCCCGGCTTTCGCCGGGGCTTCGTTGCACTGCTTCAGTGCAGCGATTTGAGCCAGTCGTCGACGTCTTGACGAACCTGGTCCTTGGCCTTGCCGTAGCGTTCCTGGATCCGGCCCTCGAGCTGCTCGCGGCGGCCCTCGATCAATTGAAGATCGTCGTCAGTGAGCTTGCCCCATTTCTCCTTGGCCGATCCCTTGAACTGCTTCCAGTTTCCTTCGATGCGATTCCAGTCCATGACCATCTCCCAATGGTTGATGGCCGTACAACGCGACCGGCACGCGGCCGTTCCGCTGCGCGGCGCGACGTTTCGCCCGCTGCGCTCAACAAAAAAGCCCCGGCGTGAGCCGGGGCTTTCGGTGTTTCGAGCGGGCCGACTATCAGCCGTTCGCCTTGGCCTCGCGGCGGCGCGCGGTGAGGATGTATTCGGTGTAGCCGTTCGGCTGCTCGCGGCCTTTGAAGATCAGGTCGGAGGCGGCCTTGAAAGCGACGCCGTCGAAGGCGGGCGCCATCGGCTTGTAGATGGCGTCGCCGGCGTTCTGCTTGTCGACCACGACCGCCATGCGCTTGAGCGATTCCATCACCTGCGCCTCGGTGATCACGCCCTGGTGCAGCCAGTTGGCGAGATGCTGGCTGGAGATGCGCAAGGTGGCGCGGTCTTCCATCAGGCCGACGTCGTGGATGTCGGGCACCTTGGAGCAGCCGACGCCCTGGTCGATCCAGCGCACGACGTAGCCGAGGATGCCCTGGCAGTTGTTATCGATCTCCTGCTTGACGTCATCGGGCGCCCAGTTCGACTTCGACACCGGAATGGTGAGGATGTCCGAAAGCTTTGCGCGCGGTCCGCCTTTGGTGAGCTCTTCCTGGCGAGCGATCACGTTGACCTGGTGGTAGTGCAGCGCGTGCAGCGTCGCAGCCGTCGGCGAGGGCACCCAGGCGGTGGTGGCGCCGGCCTGCGGATGGCCAAGCTTCTGCGCCAGCATGTCCGCCATCTTGTCGGGGGCGGCCCACATGCCCTTGCCGATCTGGGCGTGCCCGGGCAGGCCACAGGTCAGGCCCATGTCGACGTTCCAGTCCTCATAGGCCTTGATCCAGGCCTGCGCCTTCATCTCGTTCTTGCGGATCATCGGGCCGGCTTCCATCGAGGTGTGGATCTCGTCGCCGGTGCGGTCGAGGAAGCCGGTGTTGATGAACATGATGCGCTTGGAGGCGCGCTGGATGCAGGCCTTGAGATTGACGGTGGTGCGGCGCTCCTCGTCCATGATGCCGACCTTGAGCGTGTTCTCGGGCAGCGACAGCATCTTCTCGACGCGGTCGAAGATCTCGCAGGTGAGCGACACCTCGTCCGGGCCGTGCATCTTCGGCTTGACGATATAGGCCGATCCCGTGCGGCTGTTCTTGACCTTCGAGTTGCCCTTGAGGTCGTGGATCGCGAGCAGGCCGGAGACGGCGGCGTCCAGAAGGCCTTCCGGAATCTCCTCGCCCTTCTCGTCCAGCACCGCGTCGGTGAACATGTGGTGACCGCAATTGCGCATCAGCAGCAGGCTGCGGCCGTGCAGCTTGACCTCGCCCTTGCCGTCCGGGGTCTTGTAGCTGCGGTCGGCGTTGAGCGAGCGCGTCAGCGTCTTGCCGCCCTTCTCGAAATCGGCCGACAGCGTGCCGTTCATCAGGCCGAGCGTGTTGCGGTAGACCAGCACCTTGTCCTCGGCATCGACGGCCGCGACCGAGTCCTCCATGTCGAGGATGGTGGAAACCGCGGATTCCATGATCATGTCGGCGACGCCGGCCGGATCGTCCTTGCCGATCGCGCTGCTGCGGTCGATCTTCACCTCGACATGCAGGCCATTGTTGGCGAGCAGCACGGCCGAAGGCGCGGCCGCATCGCCCTGGAAGCCGGCGAACTGCGCCGCGTTTTTCAGCGCGGTGGCATTGCCGCTCTTCAGCTTCACTGCGAGCTGGCCCGCGACGACACTGTAGGCGGTGACGTCGGTATGGCTGCCGGTTGCGAGCGGCACGGCGGCATCGAGGAACGCCTTGGCCTTGGCGATCACCTTGTCGCCGCGCGCCTTGTTGTAGCCCTTGCCGCTCTCGGACACGTCGTGCGGGATCGCGTCGGTGCCGTAGAAGGCGTCATAGAGCGAACCCCAGCGCGCGTTCGCTGCGTTGAGTGCATAGCGCGCATTGGTGAGAGGCACGACGAGCTGCGGGCCGCAGATCTTGCCGATTTCCTCATCGACATTGGCGGTCTCGACCTTCTGGGTCGCCGGCTCCGGAACGAGATAGCCGATCTCCTTCAGGAAGGCCGTATAGGCATTGAGGTCGAACGCCTTGCCCTTGCTCGCGCGGTGCCAGTCGTCGATCTTGGCCTGCAACGTGTCGCGCACCGCAAGCAATGCGCGGTTCTTCGGCCCCAGATCCTTGATGATGGCGGCAAGCCCGGCCCAGAACGCATCCGGCGCGATCCCCGTTTTCGGGGCCGCTTCCTTGGCGATGAAATCAAACAGGACGGGAGCGATCTTCAATCCGTGGGCGTCGACGCGTTTCATGATGGGCTTTCTTGTTGGAAATGGCTGTTTTTGGCTGCTTTTGACCCGACAGCAGCAAAATGCGCCCACGAGGGAGCGGCTTTCGGGGCCCTATTAGCCCCAAAACAAGGGCGGTGAGAAGACCCCCAAGGGTTTGTCAAAATGTCAAGAGAAGGTGTGGGCCCCCACGCACCGGTGTCATTCCCCGCGAAAGCGGGGAATCCAGTACGCCGCAGCTTCTCCGTATCCCAAAGCTGTCTCTGGAATACTGGGTCGCCCGGTCAAGCCGGGCGACGACAGCGGGGAATAGGACGGCCTCAAATATTCGCGGCGAGGTCCACGACTTCGTCGAACAGCACGCCGGTGTTCTTCAGCATCTGCTCGATCTCGTCGGCCGCCTCGGCGACGGTTCGCGTCGAGGTGTCGATCACGAGCTCGGCCGCCTGCGGCGCTTCGTAGTCGTTACCGATGCCGGTGAAGGATGCCAGCGCGCCGGCGCGAGCCTTCTTGTAGTGGCCCTTGGGATCGCGATCCTCGCAGACCTCTGCCGGCGTCGCGACATGGATCTCGCGGAACGCGGTGTCGGCGATGCGGCGTGCGGTGGCGCGGTCCTCGCGCGCGGGCGAGACCGCGGCGACGATGGCGATATGGCCGTTACGGGCGAGATGCGTTGCGACTTCGGCAAGGCGGCGGATGTTCTCGCTGCGATCAGCAGTGGAGAAGCCGAGATCGCTGTTGAGCCCGGCGCGCAGCGTGTCGCCGTCGAGCAGGATCGGCGAGCCGCCATTGGTGAACAGCCGCCGTTCCAGCGCCTTGGCGAGCGTCGACTTGCCCGAAGCCGGCAGGCCGGTGAGCCAGACCACGGCGCCGTTGTGCTGATAACGCGCGGAGCGCTCGTCGGGGCGAAGCGCGGATTCCACCGGCACGATGTCGACGGGCACGGCGCGCTGGCCGGCATCGACCGACAGCACCAGACCGCCGCCGGCGATGCGTCCGGAGACTTCGATCACGAGACGACCGGTGCGCGGATTCTCGGTGTAGGGATCGGTGGCGATCGGATTCGACAGCGAGATGTCGATCTCGCCGACATGGTTGCGGCCGATCGCTTTGTTCTCGGTGCTCGAGAGCTCGCCCGGATCGACCGCCTTCTCGATCGCGACGACCGTGGCGCGGCTTTCCTTCGGCCCGCAACGGACCAGGAGCTGGTCGCCCTTGGCGAGCGGCTTGTCGTGCAGCCAGAAGATCCGCGCCCGCAGCCGGCGCGTCTCGCGCGGGGCGCTGCCGGCATGCGCGACGATGTCGCCGCGCTCGATGAACAATTCGCGGTCGAGCGTGATGCCGACCGAGCGGCCCGCGCCCTGCCGTCCCGCAACCGGCGTCGCCGGCCAGCTCTCGACGGTCTTGATCTTCGCGATCTTGCCGGCCGGCATGATCACGATCTCGTCGCCGGCAATGAGGCTGCCGGACTCGATGCGGCCCGCCACGATGCGGCGGTCGTCGAACTTGTAGATCGCCTGCACCGGCAGCCGCAGCGCCAGCGCTTCCAGCGGCCGCGCCGGCTCGAGAGCGTCGAGCGCCTCGACCACCGTCGGGCCCTTGTACCAGGAGATACGGTCGGTGCGCATCGCGACGCCGTCGCCGTCGCGCGCGGAGATCGGGATCACCGCCGTGGGCTTCACGCCGAGGCCGTTCAGATGTGCGGAGATCTCGTCGCTGATCTCCTTGAAGCGCTCTGCGGAGAAGTCGACGCGGTCCATCTTGTTGACGACGATCGCGACCTGCTTCACGCCGAGCAGATGCAGGAGATAGCCGTGCCGCCGTGTCTGGTCGCGCACGCCTTCGAGCGCGTCGATGATCAGCACCGCGCCGTCGGCCTGCGAGGCGCCAGTGATCATGTTGCGCAGGAATTCGGCGTGGCCGGGCGCGTCGATCAGAACGATGTCACGCGAATTGGTGCGGAAGCGGATCTGCGTGGTGTCGATGGTGATGCCCTGGTCACGCTCGGTCTGGAGCGCGTCGAGCAGGAACGACCATTCGAACGGCATGCCGCGCCGCGCACTGACGGCCTTCAGCATCTCAAGCTTGCCGTCGGGCAGGCTGCCGGTCTCGTGCAAGAGGCGGCCGACCAGCGTCGATTTGCCGTGGTCGACATGGCCGACGATGACGATGCGGACCTGCGGACGGGTGGTGCCGTTCGGGGTGGCGGGCGAAGCCGGGGTGACGATCATGTTCATATCGCGCTCGCGTCCTGAGATCAGAGATAGCCGGCGACGCGCAGGCGCTCGAAGGCGTCCTCGGTCTCGTGGTCGAGTGCGCGGCCGGCGCGCTCCGGCACCTTGGTCTGCTCGAGCTCGATCAGGATTTCGTCGATGTTGGACGCGGTCGATGCGACCGGATTGGTGATGTCCTGATCGCCCAGCGAGCGATAGCGCTTGCCATCCTTGGCGAGATACAGCGGGATGATCGGGATGTTCTCGCGCTTGGTGTAGGCCCAGATGTCGGCCTCGGTCCAATGCAGGATCGGATGGATGCGCAGATGCGCGCCTTGCGGCGGCGAGGCGTTGAAATGGTCCCAGAACTCCGGCGGCTGGTCGCGCACGTCCCAATTGCCTTCGAGCCCGCGCGGCGAGAACACACGCTCCTTGGCGCGCGTTGCCTCCTCGTCACGGCGGATGCCGGCGATCAGGCCGTCAAAGCCAAATTTGCCGAGCGCCATCTTGAGGCCTTCGGTCTTGCGCGCCGCGGAGCGGGCGGCCGGCGGCAGCGTCGGATCGACGGCATCGATGGGCGGGCAGGGCTCGACGCGCAAATCGAGATCCCACTCCTTGCCGTAATGATCCCGAAAGCGGTACATCTCCGGAAACTTCTTGCCGGTGTCGACATGCAGTGCCGGGAAGGGCACGCGGCCGAAGAACGCCTTCCGCGCCAGCCAGATCATGACGTTGGAGTCCTTCCCGAGCGACCACAGCAGCGCGATCTTCTTCAACCGGGCGAACGCCTCGCGGAAGATGTAGATGCTCTGCGCCTCGAGCTGGTCTAGATGGTCCATGCTGGGGGCAAGATCAGCAGAAAATTCTTGCGTGCGTGCGCGCTCGGCCGGGGCCGGGCTGCTCGGTCCGCTCGCTGCGGAATCGTCCTTGAGAAGATGCATCTCTGCCACTTTGCGTTTGGAGGCGAAAATTCTATAGTTGCGGCGCGGAAGAGAAGAAAAAATTTTCTCTTTGCGCGCTCGAAATGACACATATATAGAAAATAATTCCAGTCAACCCCGGATGTGGGGGAAGCGAGTATCGCATGCGGTTCTTGCCGGTGTTTCTCGATCTCAAGGCCGGTCCGGTGATCCTCATCGGCGCGGGTGAGCTTTTGCGTGCCAAGCTGCGCGTGCTCTCTGCCGCCGGTGCGCGCATCCGCGTGCATGCGATCGACGGCAATCAGGATATGGACCTCGGCTCCGGGGACGCGGCGCGTATCGAGATCGCGTCGGGCGATCCGCTCACCGCCGATCTCTCGGGAGTCATCGCCATCGTCTGTGCCGGCGCGGGCGATGTCGGCGTGGCGATGTCGGCGCGAGCGAAGGCACTGGGCCTGCCCGTCAACGTCATGGACGATCTCGAACATTCCAGCTTCATCTTCCCGGCGATCGTCGATCGCGGCGATGTCGTGGTCGCGGTAGGTACCGGCGGCACTTCGCCTGTCGTTGCACGGCGCGTGCGGGAGAAGATCGAGGCGCTGCTGCCGGCCCGTATCGGTGAGCTCGCCGAGTTCATCGGCGGCTTTCGCAAGTCCATCAACGAGCGCATCACCGAGTTTCCGCTGCGCCGCCGGTTCTGGGAGCGCGTCATCGACGGCCCGATCGGCGCCGCCGTGCTCGGCGGCCGCAGGAGCGAGGCGGATGCCGCGCTCAAGGCGATTGCCGATCCCTCCGAATTCGCGCGTGCCGACAAGCCGGAAGGCTCGGTCGCGCTGGTCGGCGCCGGTCCCGGCGATCCCGATCTTCTCACCATCAAGGCGCTACGCGCATTGCAGGACGCGGACATCGTCTTCCATGACGAGCTGGTCTCGGGCGAAATTCTCGACCGCATCCGCCGCGACACCACGCGCGTTGCCGTCGGCCGCCGCGTCGGCAAGCCCGGCATCGGCCAGGACGCCATCAACAAGCGCATGATCGAGGCCGCGCAATCCGGCCAGCGCGTGGTGCGGCTGAAGGGCGGCGATCCCTTCGTGTTCGGCCGTGGTGGCGAAGAGGTCGAAGCCCTGCGCGCGGCAGGCGTCGCCTATTCGATCATCCCCGGCATCACCGCGGGGCTCGGCGGCGCCGCCGATTTCGAGGTGCCGCTCACCTACCGTCATGAAGCGACCCGCATCACCTTCCTCACCGCGCACAAGGCGCGCGATGCGGAAGTCGTTGACTGGTCGACGCTGACCGACACCAAAATGACCGTCGTGGTCTACATGGGCAAGACTGCCGCGCCCGCAGTGCGCGCCGGCCTGTTCGCCGCCGGCCGTTCGCCGGAGACGCCGGTCGGCGTGTTCGCGCGTGTGACGCGTCCCGACGCGCAGGGCGCGATCGGCACGCTGCGCGACCTTCCCGAGCTGGTGCGGCGGGTCAGCGGCGGTCCCGCCATTCTCATCATCGGCGAGGTGGTCCGGCATGCCGGTTCCCTTCGTCGCGAAACCCCAAAGCAAATCATCTCTGACCTATTGGATGCAGCCGAATGACCTCTCCGCTTGAACAGAAGAAGATCAAGATCGCCGGCCCCTCGATCGTGACCGCCAACCGGACCTGGGACGGCATCGTGGTTTATCGCACCGCTGCCAAGAGCTGGTCCGCGGACCTGTCGGAAGCTGCGATCGTGCGCAACTCCGACGAGGCCAAGGCGTTGCTTGCGGAGTCCGTGGCCGATGACGTCGGCGCGATCGGTCCCTATATCGCGCCGGTGCAGGTCGGCGCGGACGGCAAGATCGAACCCGGCAATCTGCGCGAACAGATCCGCCGCACCGGTGTGACCATCGGACAGTCGGCCCAGGTTTAAGGCGCTTTCTTATGTATGCTTACGACGAAATCGACCGCACGCTCGTCAACGAGCGCGTCTCGGAGTTCCGCGACCAGGTGAAGCGGCGTCTTTCCGGCGAGCTCACCGAGGACGAGTTCAAGATCCTGCGCCTGCAGAACGGCGTCTATCTGCAACTGCACGCCTACATGTTCCGCGTCGCGATCCCCTATGGAACGCTGGCGACGAACCAGCTGCGGGCGCTCGCCCATGTCGCGCGCAAATACGATCGCGGCTACGGCCATTTCACTACGCGGCAGAACATCCAGTTCAACTGGATCAAGCTCGCAGAGCTGCCGGACGCGCTGGAAGATCTCGCCAAGGTCGGCATCCATGCCATGCAGACCTCCGGTAACAACATGCGCAACGTCACCTCGGACCAGTGGGCCGGCGTCGCGCCGGGTGAGATCGAGGATCCCCGCATCTGGTCGGAGCTGATCCGCCAGCACACCACGCTGCATCCGGAATTCTCGTTCCTGCCGCGCAAGTTCAAGATCGCGATCACCGCGTCGGACCACGACCGCGCCGCGATCAAGATCCACGACATCGGCCTTCGCCTGATCAAGAACGAAAAGGGCGAGACCGGCTTCGAGGTGCTGGTCGGCGGCGGTCTTGGCCGCACGCCGTTCATCGCCAAGACCATCAAGCACTTCGTGCACGGCCGCGATATCCTGAGCTATATCGAGGCGATCCTGCGCGTCTACAATCAGTATGGCCGCCGCGACAACATCTACAAGGCGCGCATCAAGATCCTGGTCCACGAGCTCGGCATCGAGAAGTTCTCGCGCGAGGTCGAGGAGGAGTGGCAGCACATCCGCAACTCCTCGCTCCAGATCGACGACGAGGTGATCGAGGACATCCGTTCGCGCTTCACCTATCCGGCTTACGAAAAGCTCCCGCACATGCCGGACGAGCTGCGGCAGGCGGCGGCCGATCCCGACTTCGAAGCGTGGCGCAAGAACTCGGTGGCCCCGCACAAGAACCAGGGCTACTCCATCGTCACGATTTCGCTGAAGCCGATCGGCGCGCCTCCGGGCGATGCCACGGCGGAGCAGATGGATGCGCTGGCCGATCTCGCCGACAAATATTCCTTCGGTGAGATCCGCGTCGGCCACGAGCAGAACCTGGCACTGCCGCATGTCGCCAAGCGCGACCTGCCGGCGCTGTGGAAGGCGCTCGACAAGCTTGGCCTTGCGACACCGAACGTCAATCTGATCACCGACATCATCGCCTGCCCGGGTCTCGATTATTGCTCGCTGGCGAATGCACGATCGATCCCGATCGCGCAGGAGCTGACGCGGCGCTTCGCCAACCACGAGCTCGCCAACCTGATCGGCCGGCTCCACATCAACATCTCAGGCTGCATCAACGCCTGCGGTCATCACCATGTCGGCCATATCGGTATTCTCGGCGTCGAGAAGAACGGCGAGGAGGTCTACCAGATCACCATCGGCGGCCGCGCCGACGAGAACGCGGCGCTCGGGAACCTGATCGGGCCGGGCGTCAAGTTCGACGAGGTCGCCGACGTCGTCGAGGACATCGTGGAAGCCTATCTGGCGCTGCGCGAGCGGCCTGAAGAGCTGTTCATGGACACCGTGAAACGCCTCGGCGTCGAACCCTTCAAGGAGCGCGTCTATGCCACTCGTTAACGGCGGAAAGATCGCCGACGACAGCTTCGTCAAGCTGGCCGTCGACACGCCGCTGCCCGAGGGCGGCGACATCCTGGTGCCGGCCGAGCGCTTCATCGGCGAGGCCGATGCGCTGCTCAAGCGCGCCGGCAAGGTCGGCGTGATCTGGCCGAACAACCGCGACATCGCCGAACTGGTCCCCTATCTCGGCAAGATCGCAGTCGTCGCGCTGGTGTTCCCGACCTTCCGCGACGGCCGCGCCTACAGCCAGGCCCGCCTGCTGCGCGAGCGTTACAATTACCGCGGCGAGTTGCGCGCCACCGGCCAGGTGCTGCGCGACCAGTTCGTGTTTATGCTGCGCGCCGGCTTCGATTCCTTCGAGGTCAAGAAGCAGGCCGACGCGGAAGCCTTCATGCAGACCGCAAAGCGCTATTCGGTATTCTACCAGCCGACCGGCGACGGCCGCATCACGGCCTTGCACCGGCGCATGCAGCTGCGCCATTCCGAAGGCGTCGGCACGTGAACGCGATCTCGCCTCAGGTTTCGTCGACGTCAGTCTCTGCGCTTCCGTCAGCGGACGAACTCGATCGCGCGCTGCGCGATGCCTCGCCCGCGGAGATCGTCGCCGCGGCGCTGAAGACGGTCGGGCGCGAGAAGCTGGCGCTGGTGTCGTCGTTCGGCACGGAATCGGCAACGCTGCTGAAGGTCATGGCGGACGTCGACCCCGCGATTCCCGTGATCTTCCTCGATACCGGCTGGCTGTTCGAGGAGACGCTGGCCTATCGCGACACGCTGATCGCGACGCTTGGATTGAAGGACGTCCGCTCGATCAAACCGGCGGAGGAGACGCTGGCGCGCGAAGATGCCGACCGCGATCTCTGGTTCTCCGACCCCGACGCCTGCTGCCGCATTCGTAAAGTCGAGCCGCTGGCGCGGGCATTGAAGCCGTTCTCGGCCTGGCTCAACGGCCGCAAGCGCTTCCAGGGCAATGCGCGCGCCGATATTCCGGTGGTTGAAGACGATGGCGTGCGGTTGAAGTTCAACCCCTTCGCCAACGTCTCGCGCGAGGAACTCGAGGCCATCTTCGTCCGCGCCAAATTGCCGCGTCATCCACTGGCCGCCTCCGGTTTCCTGTCGGTTGGGTGTATGCCTTGCACGAGCAGAACGGCCGAGGGTGAGGATGAACGTGCCGGTCGCTGGCGCGGCCGGGCCAAGACAGAATGCGGCATCCACACGATGAAGACTTCGTAGCACAGTCACGCTGCCACGCTGCGAACAAGAAAATCCGGTTTCGTTGACTTAAGCGCGTTTCGCCGCGAGTTTCGCCTGCCTTCGCTGACACCGACGTCGTCGAAGTGAATGGAGATGGACATGATGCGCCGTATCGTTCCGCTCGCTGCAGGACTTCTCGCGACGGTTTTTGTGGCAAGCGCGGCTCTCGCTGCCGATATCAATTTGCTCAACGTGTCCTATGATCCGACGCGCGAGCTCTATGCCGAATTCAACAAGGCGTTCGCGAACGCCTATCAGAAGGAAACCGGCAAGAGCGTCGAGATCAAGCAGTCGCACGGCGGCAGCGGTTCGCAGGCGCGCGCGGTGATCGACGGATTGCAGGCCGATGTGGTGACGCTCGCGCTCGCCTACGACATCGACGCGATCGCCGGCAAGGGCCTCACGGCGACGGACTGGCAGAAGCGGTTGCCGCAGAATGCGTCGCCCTACACCTCCACCATCGTGTTCCTGGTGCGCAAGGGCAATCCCAAGGCGATCAAGGACTGGGACGATCTGATCAAGCCGGGCGTTGCCGTGATCACGCCGAACCCGAAGACGTCGGGCGGCGCGCGCTGGAATTATCTGGCGGCCTGGGGCTTTGCGCAGAAGAAATACGGCGCCGCCGACAAGGCCAAGGACTTCATCGGAAAGCTCTATCAGCAGGTGCCGGTGCTCGATACCGGCGCGCGCGGCGCCACCGTGACCTTCGTCGAGCGCGGCGTCGGCGACGTGCTGCTCGCCTGGGAGAACGAGGCGTTTCTCGCCCTGAAGGAATTCGGCCGGGAGAAATTCGAGATTGTGGCGCCGCCGCAATCCATCCTCGCCGAGCCGCCGGTCGCGATCGTCGACAAGATTGCCGACAAAAAGGGCACCCGCAACGCCGCCGATGCCTACCTCCAGTACTGGTACACCAAGGAGGGGCAGGAAATCGCCGCTCGCAACTTCTACCGCCCGCGCGATGCCGAGATTGCCAAAAAATACGAAAACGCCTTCGCAAAGGTCGAACTATTCACGATCGACGACGTTTTCGGTGGTTGGACCAAGGCGCAGAAGGAACATTTTGCCGACGGCGGCATCTTTGACCAGATCTATAAGAACTGATCTGGCGCTGTCTTAAGGGCTTTAGCAGGGGGCCTGGTGAGCGCACTCGCAGCACGACGCCGGACATTGCCGGGCTTCGGTCTCACCATGGGACTGACGCTTTCCTGGCTGTCGATCATCATCCTGATTCCGCTCGCCGGGCTGTTCCTGAAATCGCTCGAGCTCAGCCCCGAGCAGTTCTGGAACATCCTCTCCAGCCGACGCACCCTGAATGCCCTGCGGGTTTCCTTCGGCCTTGCGTTCGCGGCGGCCAGCGTCAACCTCGTCATGGGCAGCATCATCGTCTGGGCGCTGGTGCGTTACCGCTTCCCTGGCCGGCGGCTGTTCGACGCCATCGTCGACGTGCCCTTCGCGCTGCCGACGGCGGTCGCCGGCGTCGCGCTGACCGCGCTGTTCGCCGAGAAGGGCTGGCTGGGGGCGCCGCTGGCGGCGCTCGGCATCAAGGTGGCGTTCACGCCGGTCGGCATCTTCGTCGCCATGATCTTCATCGGCATTCCCTTCGTGGTCCGCACGGTGCAGCCGGTGCTGCAGGATCTCGACCCCGAGATCGAGGAGGCCGCGGGCAGCCTGGGCGCCAGCCGGTGGCAGACCATCATCCGCGTGATCCTGCCCTCGCTCGCGCCGGCGCTGCTCACCGGGCTCGCGCTCGCCTTCGCCCGCGCGGTCGGTGAATACGGCTCGGTGATCTTCATTGCCGGCAATCTGCCTAATGTCTCCGAGATCGCGCCGCTCTTGATCGTGATCCGGCTGTCCGAATTCCGCTACGCCGACGCGACCGCCATCGCGGTGGTCATGCTAGTCGTCTCCTTCGTCATCATTTTCGCCGTCAACCGGCTCCAGCGCTGGGCGCGGAGCCGGATCCCGGCGCGCTGAGGGGGATGCGATGACGATGCAGATCGCAGACTCCGTGTCGCTCTCGGCTCCCGACGCCAAGGCACGTGCGAAGGCCCGGGCACATGCGGCGGCGGCGCAAGACAATTTGCGCACCGAGCCGCGCGCGGTGCGCATCACGATCATCGCGTTGGCGATGATCTTTCTTTCCGTCTTCGTCGTGCTGCCGCTGGTGGTCGTGTTCGCGCAGGCCTTTTCGAAGGGGATCCTCGCCTATCTCTCCGCGCTCGCCGAGCCGGAGGCGCTGGCCGCGATCAAGCTGACGTTGATCGTCGCGGCGATCTCGGTCGGCCTCAACCTTGTCTTCGGCCTCGTCGCCGCCTGGGCGATTGCAAAATTCGATTTCGCGGGCAAGACCTTCCTGATCACGCTGATCGACCTGCCGTTTTCGGTCAGCCCGGTGATCTCCGGCCTCGTCTTCGTTCTGCTGTTCGGCGCGCAAGGCTATTTCGGCAGCTGGCTTAGGGATCACGACATCCAGATCCTGTTCGCGGTGCCCGGCATTGCGCTCGCCACCACCTTCGTGACCTTCCCGTTCGTCGCGCGCGCGCTGATCCCCCTGATGCAGGAGCAGGGCACGCAGGAGGAGGAGGCTGCGGTTTCGCTCGGTGCCTCGGGTCTTCAGACCTTCTTCCGCGTCACGTTGCCCAACATCAAATGGGGCGTGCTCTACGGCGTCCTGCTCTGCAATGCGCGCGCGATGGGCGAGTTCGGCGCGGTCTCCGTCGTCTCCGGCCACATCCGCGGCGAGACCAACACGATGCCGCTGCTGGTCGAGATCCTCTACAACGAATACCAGTTCGTCGCCGCCTTCGCGATCGCCTCGCTGCTGGCGATGCTGGCGCTGATCACGCTGATCGCAAAGACGGTTCTCGAACGTCACCTCGACGAAGGACACGACGCAAGTGACCATTGAAGTCAAAAATCTCGTCAAGAAGTTCGGGAGTTTTGCCGCCCTCGACGGCGTCGATCTCAAGGTCGACAATGGAGAATTGCTGGCGCTGCTCGGTCCATCAGGCTCCGGCAAGACCACCTTGCTGCGGATCATCGCCGGCCTCGACTGGCCGGATTCTGGCGAGGTCTCCTTCAACGGCGAGGACGCGCTGGCGCAGGGCGCGCGCGAGCGGCATGTCGGTTTCGTGTTCCAGCATTACGCGCTGTTCCGCCACATGACCGTGTTCGAGAACGTCGCCTTCGGCCTGCGCGTGCAGCCGCGCGCGGTCCGCAAAGACGAGGCGGCGATCCGCGCGCGGGTCAAGGAGCTGCTCGACCTCGTGCAGCTCGACTGGCTCGCCGACCGCTATCCGAGCCAGCTCTCCGGCGGCCAGCGCCAGCGCATTGCGCTGGCCCGCGCGCTCGCGATCGAGCCGCGCATTCTCCTGCTCGACGAGCCCTTCGGCGCGCTCGATGCCAAGGTGCGCAAGGAGCTGCGCCGATGGCTGCGCTCGTTGCATCACGAGATCAACGTCACCTCGATCTTCGTCACCCACGACCAGGAGGAGGCGCTCGAAGTCGCTAACCGCGTCGTCGTCATGGACAAGGGCAGGATCGAGCAGATCGGCTCGCCCGACGATGTCTATGAAACCCCGGCGAGCGCTTTCGTCCACGGCTTCATTGGTGAATCCATCGAGCTCCCGGTTCAGGTCGAAGGCGGCGTGATCAGGCTCGGCGACCGGCCGCTTCGGCTCGCTGCCGACGGGCTTGCGCCTGGCGCGTCAAAACTGTTCGTGCGGCGACATGACATGCTGGTCGGGCCCCCCGGCAGCGGCGCCTTCGAGGGCGCGGTCCAGCACGTCCGCAATTTCGGTCCCGTTCAGCGCGCCGAGGTCGCATTGTCGGGCGGCGAGACCATCGAGATCGACGCCCCCCGCGACAAGGAACTGCGCGCCGGCGACACCATCGGCCTCAATCCCCGCCGCTACCGGATCTTTGCGGGCTAGGCTCCGGTCATTCCGGGATGGTCCGTAGGGACCAGACCCGGAATCTCGAGATTCGGGGTTCGATGCTTCGGCATCGCCCCGGAACGACATCGAGCAGATTTTCCTCAAAATTCACCTTTCAGCCACGGTTGGTATGCAACAACGGCCCCTCATTTGGGGGCTCTACATGCGCGCTGCGGCCGCAATTCTCATCACTTTGCTGCTTGCCGGCTGTGCCGGCAACGAGGCGCCGGTCCAGCAGCCGTCCATGTATGCCGATATGGCGGTCCCGGGCTCCAAGCTCGATGCGCAGGCGGCCGCGATCATGATCTCGCAATACCGCCAGAACAACGCCCTTGGCACCGTTGTCATCGATCCCGATCTGATGCGGCTCGCCGAATCCCAGTCCCAGGCCATGGCTGCGGCCAACAAGATGGATCACGACGTCCGCGCGCCGCTGGCCAAGCGCCTTGCCACCGGCGGCTATCCCGCCACCGTTGCCGTCGAGAACGTCTCGGCCGGCTATCATACGCTGGCGGAAGCGTTTTCCGGCTGGCGCGACTCGCCGCCCCACCGCGCCAACATGCTCAAGGGCGGTGTCACAAAATTGGGCATAGCGGCGAGCTATGCTCCGGGCACCAAATACAAGGTGTTCTGGACCATGATCCTGGCCTCGACGGAGCCCCGATAAGCCAGACTTGATCCCGGATGCATTGACGCCGCGGCGGAGGGGCGCCACGGTGGCTCGCCTTTTGCTATTGTTCATCCATGACCGATCGTAGCCCGGAATCCGCCAGCATCCCTGCGAATGCGCAACGCGTCCTGGTCCTTCAGGGCGGCGGCGCGCTTGGCTCCTATCAGGCCGGCGCCTATCAGGCGCTGTGCGGCCATGGCTTCGAGCCGGAATGGGTCGCCGGCATCTCGATCGGCGCGGTCAACGCCGCCATCATCGCCGGCAACGAGGGCCCGACGCGCGTCAAGCGGCTCAAGGAATTCTGGGAGATGGTCTCCGCGCCGGTGCCGTGGAAGCCGATCGGCAAGAGCGACCACAGCCGCGAGCTGTTCAACTCGACCAGCGCTGCGCTGATCGCGACCTTCGGCGTGCCCGGCTTCTTCACGCCGCGCATCCCGCCCGCGCCGCTCTGGCCGCCGGGCAGCTCGCAAGCCGAGAGCTACTACGACACCGCGCCGCTGAAGAAGACGCTGGAGCGTCTGGTCGATTTCGACCGCATCAACGATTTGAAGACGCGCCTGTCGGTCGGCGCGGTCGGCGTCACCTCGGGCAATTTCAAATATTTCGACAATTACGAGTTCAAGAAGCTCGGCAAGACCATCGGCCCCGAGCACATCATGGCCTCTGGCGCGCTGCCGCCTGGCTTTCCGTCCGTCGTCATCGACGGCGAACATTATTGGGATGGCGGTATCGCCTCCAACACACCGCTCGACTATGTGCTCGATGCCGAGGTCGATCGCGACATGCTGATCTTCCAGGTCGACCTGTTTTCCGCGCGCGGAGACTTACCGAATTCACTGCTCGAGGCGACCGAGCGCGAGAAGGACATCCGCTTCTCCAGCCGCACGCGGATGAACACCGACAAGAACAAGCAGATCCACAACGCCCGCAGGGCGGTGCGCGACCTGATCGGCAAATTGCCAGATTATCTCAAGAATGATCCTTCCGTCGAATTCCTTGCGAAGGTGTCGCGCGAAAGCACCGTCACCGTCGTGCATCTGATCTACCGCAGCAAGAACTACGAATCCTCGTCCAAGGATTACGACTTCTCGCACGTCGCCATGGTCGAGCATTGGGAGGCCGGCGTGCGCGACGTGCATCTGTCGATGCGCCACAAGGACTGGCTCGAGCGGCCGCAGTCCGGCGAGACCATGGTGACTTACGATCTCACGGGGGACGTCACCGCACCCCCGGCAAAAAGGAGCGAATAGAATGGGTAGTCTGTCAGGCAAGAACGCCGTCGTGACCGGATCCACCAGCGGCATCGGGCTCGCCTACGCACGTGCCTTCGCCGCCGCCGGCGCCAATGTCGTCATCAACGGCTTCGGCTCGCCGGAGGATATCGAGAAGGAGCGCGCCAAGATCGAACAGGACTTCAAGGTGAAGGCGATCTATTCGCCCGCCGACATGACCAAGCCGGCCGAGATAGCCGGCATGATCGCGCTCGGCGAGAAGACTTTTGGTTCGGTCGACATCCTCGTCAACAATGCCGGCATCCAGTTCGTCTCGCCGATCGAGGAATTCCCGCTCGAGAAGTGGGACCAGATCATCGCCATCAACCTGTCCTCGGCCTTCCACGCCATCCGTGCCGCCGTGCCCGGCATGAAGAAGAAAGGCTGGGGCCGCATCATCAACACGGCATCGGCGCATTCGCTGGTCGCCTCGCCCTTCAAATCGGCCTACGTCTCGGCCAAGCACGGCATCGCAGGCCTGACCAAGACCGTGGCGCTGGAGGTCGCGACCCACAAGATCACCTGCAACTGCATCAGCCCCGGTTACGTCTGGACGCCCCTGGTGGAGCGGCAGATCCCCGACACGATGAAGGCGCGCAATCTGACGCGCGAGCAGGTCATCAACGACGTTCTGCTCGACGCGCAGCCGACCAAGGAGTTCGTGACGTCCGAGCAGGTCGCGGCATTGGCGCTGTTCCTGTGCGGCGATGATGCCGCCCAGATCACCGGCACCAATCTCTCGATCGACGGCGGCTGGACGGCGGAGTAGGGATTCCGGAACGAGGAGCCGTAGGGTGGGCAAAGGCGCGTCAGCGCCGTGCCCACCATGCTTCCGCAGTTGAAAGGGACGGTGGGCACGCTTCGCTTTGCCCACCCTACGAAACGAGAACGAGGCGTCCGCTCCCGCTCAATGCGTCCAGGCCAGCGCCGTCACGAACGCCGACGACAGGTTCAGCTCCGCAAACATGATCTTGCCTGCGACCACGAACAGCACGCTGGCAAGCGTCAGCCGCAGCACCGTCTCCGGCACCCGCGTCGCGCTGTAGCTGCCGATGATGATGCCGGGCAGCGAGCCCATCAGCAGCACGCCCATCAGCGCCCAATCCACGTCGCCGAGCGCCCAGTGCCCGATGCCGGCGACCAGCGTCAGCGGCACCGCATGGGCGATGTCGGAGCCGACGATGGTTGCCATGGGCAGGCGAGGGTAGAGCAGCAGCAGCACGGTCACGCCGACCGCACCGGCGCCCACCGACGAAATCGACACCAGCACGCCGAGCACGATGCCGGTGACGACGGTGGCAATCGCGGTGGTGCGCTCGTCGACCTGCTCGAGCCGGCCGCGATAACGCCCCATGATGGATTTGCGGAAGATCAGCGAGGTCGCGGTCAGCAGCAGCGCGAAGCACAGCACCAGATTGACCAGGCTGCGCTCGGAATCGCTTTTGAGATCGAGCTTCCACAGCACCAGCAGCGTCACTGCGCTCGCGGGAATGCTGCCGCAGGCGAGCCGCAGCACCGCGGGCCAGTGTACGCTGCGCGACCAGCCATGCACCACGCTTCCGCCGGTCTTGGTGGCGGCGGCATAGAGCAGATCGGTCCCGACCGCGGTGGAGGGATGAACACCGAACAGCAGGATCAGCAGCGGCGTCATCAAGGAACCACCGCCCACGCCGGTCATCCCGACGAGTAGGCCGACGCCGAAACCGGAGGCGACGTAGAGTGGATCGATCATGTCTGGAGAATCTTAGGTTGATCTCGTCGGTTGGGCAATACGACGTAGAATAAACTTTCCCTGGAGCCAACCGCTTGGGCGGAATAAGAAAAATTGTGCTGCGAGTCGGAAATGGAGAGGTATTTTCGGTTGTTCCCAGGCGCGCTGCGAAACAGTCGTTCCCCCAGCGGGAGTGAGCAAGGACGGCGCCGTAGTACCTATTTACCGAACGCCAGTACGTGCAGCCCCAACCGCTGTCGCACGATCCAGAACAGCAGCACCGTCTCGAAGGTGAGCGAGATCGAGGTCGCGGCCGCGGCGCCGTGGCCGCCGTAGCGCGGCACCAGCGCGATGCAGAGCACGAGGTTCATCACGAAGGCCAATGCATAAGCGAGCGCGCAGATCTTCTGCTGGCCGAGCATGTTGAGCAGCCGCTCGACCGGTCCGATCGCGGAGCGCACCACGAGCCCAACCGCGGCGACGAACATGATATCGTAGCCGACCACGAATTGCGGCCCGAACAACCAGAGCAGCGGCTTGCCGAGCGCGAGCAGCACGATGGTCGCCGCCAGCGACGGCCAGAACGTCCAGTTGATCGCATGTGTCACATAGGCCGACAGGCGTGCCTTGTCGCCGCTTGCGTTGTATTCGGCGAAGCGGTGCGCCGTCGTTGCCGACATCGCGTAGTGGATGAACGAGACCAGCGCCAGCGTCTTTACCACCGCGAAGTAGACGCCGACCTCGTCGGAGGGGCGGAATTGCTGCAGCACCAGCACGTCGGTGTAGGACAGCAGCAGGTAGAAGCTTTCGACCAGCAGGATCGGTAGCGAGACGGCGAGCCAGCCGCCGATGTCATAGGTCTTTGGGCCGGGCGCGATATGGCCGGCGAGCTTGCGGTTCAGCACCACCATCTGCCCGGTCATCGCGATCCACACTGCGCCGGCGCTCGCAACCATCGCGGCGACGGCGCCGAGATGATAGCCGAGCAGGAAGGCGATAGCCGTGATTCCGATGATCAGCCCCTGGCGGATGATGAATTGCGGCATCAGGCCGAGCCGCATCCAGTCATGCGAGCGCGCGATGCCGTCTTGGGTGTTGGCGACGACGAAGGCGGGCAGCGTCATGCAGCCGATATAGAGTGGCAGCTCCTCGGCCGGGTCGATCCAGGGCGACAGCAGCCTGACGATGCCGGCGAGAGCGAGCGAGACCAGCGTGGACACCGCAAAGGTCAGCCAGCGGCTGCCGGAGAGAAAGCCGCGCAGCAACGCCTGCTCGCCGCTGGCGCGATACTCTGGAATGATCTTCTGCGCCGAGGCCGAGATGCCGAAATCCATCATGCTGCCGAGCAGCAGCACCCAGGTCCAGACATAGACGTAGATGCCGTAGTCGGACGTGCCCATCCAGCGCGCGAGCAGCACCTGCGAGACATAGGCAAGGCCTGCGCTGATGACGCGGATGATGAAGATGGTGCCAGCCAGCCGCCGCGTCAGCGATGCCTCGCTCGGGCCGCCCGTCAGCCTGGCCCGCAGCCGCGCGATCAGCCCGGCCGGTCCGGTCGTTGCAGGTTCTGCATCCATCACGGCCACGAAAAGTCCCCAGTCTTCCGCATGCCGCAGGCTTGCTGCGGTGGCCCTGGGGCTTAGCAACCATTCGTTAAGATTCGGTTGGGTGGCGTTCCATACTCGGTGTCGTCCCGGACGAGCGAAGCGAAGATCCGAGACCCATAACCCCGGGAAGAAGTTGCGGGCGAGCTGGTCACTCCGAGCCTTCGCCAAACCACCCCTGTGGCTATGGGTCCCGGATCGGCGCGCGCTGAGGCGCGCTTGTCCGGGACCACAGCTGAAAGTGGAGCGCGAGCTGTGCAACTTCCTCGCGCTAACCGATACTCACTCCAAATTCGTATTGAACTCGTACGACTTCTCGGGCCCGACCAGCGTGAATTTCAACGCTGCGCCGTCGGGCCTGGCGCCCGGCGGCAGGCCGTCGAGCTCGAACGAAAAGCGCTTCACGCGAGCCGGGCTGTCTTTGACCGGAGCTGGAATCGGCAGCGCCCAGTCGGGCGTCGGACCTTCCACGAACAGATTAACGTTGCGCCCATCCGGCGTGACCACGTCGACCGTCACCTTGGTGGCGCCGTCGCGCTTGACGTCGCGGATGGTGAGCGGGTTGGGATCGCCGATATTGGCGGGCTTGGGCACGGTATCGAGTGCCGCACGCAGATTGGCATCCTCGGTCGAGGCCACGCTGTTGAAGCCGAGCTCGGCGCTGGCCTCGACCGGAATGCAGAGTTTTTCGCACACCGCGTAATTGATCTCTGCGCGCAGGGTCACGGGCTTGTCGGCCGCTTTGGCGACGATGCGCAGGGGTAGCACGATCTGGTTGTGATAGCCGATCGAATGGCCGCCGGCGCCGTCGTCGAATTTCAGCGGCGCAGGCCACATCACCGTCACCGCCTCGACATTGTCCGACTTGGAAAAGTCGAACCGCGGCGGGACGCCGGAATCGCCGGGGGAGCGCCAATAGGTCTTCCACCCCTGCTGGAGCTGGATGGCGATACCGCCGAGCAGGACGGCGCCGCTGCGCGATCCCGCCAATAGCCGCACCGCGGAATGTCCGTCGCGCTGCCACGGCGAAGCGTCATCGGCACGGGCTACGATGGCCAGCGACGACGCAAACAGGGTTGTTGCGACGCCAATCGCCGCACGCAGGGGAACTCTTGTGAGCATGGCACGTCTTTACAGGGGCGTCCTGAGGCAAACCATTGAATTGCTTGTGATGGATGCACTTGAATCAAGTCTCTGCAAGCCTTGATTTGACAGCGGCCCGGCCCGACATCAGGATAGGAATTGAAACCGGAGTGCTTAACCGATGGCTCCCACAGGCAAGAGGACGGGCGAAAGCACCCGCAGCGCGGGACCCGTACTCCCTAATTCGGCCGGTTATCTCGACGGCCGGCTCTTGATCGCGATGCCGGTGATGGGCGATTCCCGCTTCGAACGCTCGGTGATCTATCTCTGCGCCCATTCGGCGGAGGGAGCGATGGGCATCATCGTGAACCATCCGGCTGGCAGCATCGACTTTCCCGAACTCTTGCAGCAGCTCGGCATCATCAAGAAGGGCGAGCACATCAAGCTGCCGGAGAATGCCGAAAGCATGAAGGTGCTGCGCGGCGGTCCGGTCGATACCGGGCGTGGCTTCGTGCTGCATTCCAGCGACTTCTACATCGAGAACGCGACGCTGCGGATCGACGACGGCGTCTGCCTCACCGCGACCGTCGACATCCTGCGCGCGATCGCCAATGGCTCCGGCCCCAAGCACGCCATCCTCGCGCTCGGCTATGCCGGCTGGGCGCCGGGCCAGCTCGAGACCGAGATCCAGAGCAACGGCTGGCTGCATTGCGATGCGGATGCGGACCTGATCTTCGGTGACGACGTCGACGACAAGTACGGACGAGCCCTGCGCAAGATCGGCATCGACCCCGGCATGCTCTCGAACGAGGCGGGGCACGCGTAGGTGCTTTAGTCGCTACCGCGACATACTCCGCGGTGGTGCGTCATCCTCCGCTGTCGTCCCGGACAAGCGCGCCTCAAGCGCGCGCCGATCCGGGACCCATACTCCCAGGATGAAGTTAAGGCAGACCGGTCACTCCGAGTCTTCGCCAAACCATGTTCTGTGGTTATGGGTCCCGGATCTTCGCTTCGCTCGTCCGGGACGACAGCGGAGGTTGCCGCGCTACTCCGCCGCCTGCTGCTGGACCGTCGGCTCCGTCCCCGCCACCGTCGCGCGGCGCATGTCGCGAGGTTGCGACTGGTCATAGCGGCGGACGCGGTGCATGGTCTGGCGATTGTCCCACATCACGAGGTCATGCAGCTTCCATTTGTGGACGTAGACGAACTCTCCTTGCGTTGCGTGCTCGTTGAGATCGCGCAGTAACAGCCGGCCCTCGGGCACGCTCATGCCGACGACCTTGCCGGCATGGGATGACAGATACAGCGACTTGCGGCGATGCACGGGATGCGTCCGCACCAGCCTTTGCAGCACCGGCTTGAACATCTCCTTCTCATCCTCGGTGTATTCGGTGAAGCCGAGCGATCCCCGCGAATACATCAGCGAGTGCTCGCAGATGAGATCGTCGATCTCCGCCTTGGTGTCGTCGTCGAGCGCGTCATAGGCGGCGCGCATGTCGGCGAATTCGGTGTTGCCGCCCTTGGGGTTCACCACGCGCGCCGACAGCAGCGAGAATTTTGCAGGGATGGGCCGGAACGAGCTGTCGGAGTGCCACAGGCAATTGCCGAGGTTGAACAGATTGGCGCGACTGTCCTTAGGCAGCGGCTTGCCGTCCTTGCCGAGGTTTGAAACATCGTTCAAGCCCGAGTTGAGACGGTATTCGCTGGCCTTGGTAATGTTGCCGCCGCGCGCATCCTCACGCTGACCGAAGTTCAGCGCAAAGGCCATCTGCTGCTCGTCGGTGATGTCCTGGTCGTGGAAAACCAGCACCGCGTATTTGTCCATGGCGGCCTCGACCTCGCGCGCCTCGACCTCGGTGAGGGGCTTTCGCAAATCGAGGCCGGAAACCTCGCCGGCAAAGTGCTTCTGAAGCTGCCGGATGGCGATCGTCATGGCGTTTTCTCCCGCATGTGCGAGCGGTTGGCCCCGCTCTGTCGGCGAAAAAGCTACTCCCGCACTCGCCGTTGTCAACGCTCGGCGCGCATGGCTGCCTGTAGCCCGGATGGAGCGTAGCGTAATCCGGGGCGTCGTTGCGTGTGGCACGATTCCCGGATTGCGCTTCGCTCCATCCGGGCTACGGCGCCTTATCAGCTCTTACGCATTCCGCGCCATCAACCCGCCGTCGACCGGGATCACCGCGCCGGTGAGGAAGGACGCCGCCGGCAAGCACAGGCTCAGCGTCATATGCGCGACCTCCTCCGGATCGCCGTAGCGGCCGAGTGCGGTGCGGCGCTTGGCATAGATTGTCTTGTGTTCCTCCGAGATGTGGTCGGTGATCCCGGTGCGGATCGGACCCGGGCAGATGCAGTTGACGGTGACGCCCTCGCGGCCGAGCTCGACGGCGAGCGAGCGCGTGAGGCTCGCCACGCCGCCCTTCGCCGCCGAATAGGGGCTATGCAATGCGGTGGCGCCGAGTGCCTCGGTCGAGGCGATGTTGACGATGCGCGGGCTCTTCGATTTGCGCAGGTAAGGCAGTGCGGCGCGGATGATGCGCGGATGCGCCGTCAGCATCACGGCGATGCCCCTGGCCCAGGCGTCCTCATAGGCCTCGTCGTCGATCGCGACGCGCACGGAGATGCCGGCATTGTTGACGACGATATCGAGCCCGGCGAAATGTGCCGCAGCATCATTCACGACGCGCCTGATCTCGGTGCCATCGGCGACGTCGAGCTTCCAGGCTTTTGCCGAACCGCCGCTCGCCGCGATCTCCTCCGCGACAGCGAGTGCGCCTTGCTCGTCATAGTCGGTGACGGCAACGTTCGCGCCCTCCGCAGCGAACAATTGCGCGGTGGCGCGTCCCATGCCGCTGGCGGCGCCGGTGACGAGAACGGTCAGGCCCTTTACGGACCGGCTGAGCCGTTTGAACTCGGACATGCTGTTTCCTCGCGCCCTGCTTGTTCTTGTTATGATTGACAAGGCTGGCATCGATCCGCAGACAGGTCAAACAAGCAAGACAAAAGGGGAGGCCGCGATGGCGAACGAGCTCGATTTCTCAGGCAGGCAGGTGCTGGTGGTCGGCGGTTCCAGCGGGATCGGCAACGGCATCGCGCAAGCGTTTCGCGCGAGGGGCGCGCATGTCGCGGTTTGCGGCACGCGTGCGCAGCCAAAGGATTATTCGATCGAGGAAGGTTCTGATCTCACGGGCCTGTCTTATGCGCAGCTCGACGTCAGCAACCCCAGTGCGATCGAGGCGTTCAAGCCCTCCTTCGAGCGGCTCGACGTGCTCGTGCTCGCGCAAGGCGCGGTGCTCTATCGCCGCGGCGAGTTCGAGATGAGTGGCTTCCGCAAGGTGGTCGAGGTCAATTTGATGAGCCTGATGGCCTGTGCGACGCGATTTCATTCCATGCTGCGGGATGCGAAGGGTTCGCTGATCATGGTGTCCTCGACCGCGGCCTATCATTCCACCATGGGCAATCCCGCCTATAACGCGTCGAAGACCGGTGCGGTCGGATTGACGCGGACACTGGGCGAAGCCTGGGCGGAGGACGGCATCCGCGTCAACGGCATCGCGCCAGGACTCGTCGACACCAAGATGACCAAGGTAACGACCGACAATCCCAAGCGGCTCGAAGGTGCATTGTCACGCATTCCGCTGCGGCGGCTGGGCACGCCGGCCGACATGGCGGGCGCGGCTCTGTTCCTGGCTTCGCCGCTGTCGTCCTACATCGTCGGACAGACGCTGGTCGTCGATGGCGGGCTCATCCTTTAGCTGGTCCGTAGCCCGGATGGAGCGCAGCGTAATCCGGGGTCCTCCCATTACGGAAAGACCCTCCCGGATTACGCTGCGCTCCATCCGGGCTACACACCTTCGTAGGGGTTACACTTTCGCAAACACTTGGAACTGGGCCGCGCCTGATCGGTTACTTCGGCTGACCACCGAGGAGGATCATCATGGACACGGATCGGATTGTTGGATCGGCCAAGGAATATGCCGGACGCGCGGAAGGCGCGATCGGAGACATGGCAGGCGATGCGAAGACGCAGGCGTCGGGCAAGGCGCGGGAAGCCGCGGGCACGGTGCAAAATCTCTACGGCCAGGCCAAGGATGCCGTGCGCGAGGCCGGCGAGACTGCGGCCGACTACGCCAAGGACGCCTACGACAACAGCGGCGAGACCCTTCGCGATGGCACGCAAGCATTGTCGAAGAAGGTGCAGGACAATCCGCTCGGCGCGCTGCTGGTCGCCGGCGGCATCGGTTTCGCGCTCGCGCTTCTGATGTCGCGCCCCGCGCGTCGTCCCCCGCCGTCGCGCTGGCGCTATTAGGACTTGTGACCAAGTCCCGTAACTAACGCCCGAACTCTCGTGCCCCGGACGCAATGCGGCCTAGGCGATGCGTAGCATCGTCGGCAACGCCGCATTGCTGAGCCGGGGCCTATTCTTTTGTGAATGCCGCACGAATTGGGTCCCGGCTCTGCGCCGCATCACCAAGAGGCGCTGCGTCGCGTCCGGGACACGAGGCCTTACCTTACCGGAACATCTCGGCCGAGCGGCCAACGTTACCCGGCGGACGCGGGACCCCGGGATTGGGATTCGGATTGCGCGGACCGGGCGCCGGCGCCAGTTGACGCGGCGGCGGTGGCTGCGGAGAGCCGAAGCCGAAGAAATCGCGGAATGAGGGCGTAGCCTGTGCCGGTTGCTGCGGTGGGACCGGCGGCTTCTTCGGCGCAAGTTTCGGCGGGGCGATCGCGGCAGCGGCTCCCGGCGCGGTGGGATTGGCGACGCCGCCCTCAGGCGTCGTCGCGGCCATCGGCGTATCGCCCTTGGCCTGCTCGCGGCCGACTTCGCGGCGCGGCCAGGCATAATCGTCGGCGCGGCCGGCCGGAGCGGCCAGCGGCTCGCCCTTCACCATTGTCTTCGCAGCGAGCGCATCGACCGCGGCGGGACGCGAGCCCGGGCCGCCCAGCAATTGATCGGTCGAGATCGAGGCTGCAACCAGCGGCACGATCGGCCCCGCCAGCGGCCGCGGTGCGGGCTTGCCGGGCTCGGCGCTGGTGTCGGGCGTCGCCGGCTCGCTCGGCAGCGCGATCGGGCCGGAGCGTCCTGCCAGCAGGCGCGTGATCTCGCGCTCGACATAGTGCGCGAGCTTACGCGCGCCGGGCTTTGTGAAGAAGACACCGTCAGAGCTGCGGAGTTGACGGATCTGGCCTTCGAAGTCAGGACCCTTCTGGAGGAAGCGGCCGGCCTCGTCGACAAACCCGTCCCAGACGTCGACATAGGTAATGCCGGCCTTGGCCGCGCCTTCGCGATAGAGCGAATCCAGGAACAGCATGTCCGCCGTGCCCTTCTGCCCGCGGATGGCGGGAAGGCCGACCCACAGCACCGGCACGCCCTTGGTCTTGAGGACGTTGGCGAGCTCCTCGATCTTCTTGCCATAGAGCTCGACCCAGCGGTCGTCGCGGAATTCGTAGAGGCCGTTCGGATTGCGGGCCGTCTTTTCGGGCGCGGCCGCCGGCGCGTCGGCATTGTCGGCGTCGTCCTGCGGCAGATCGGCATCGGCAGGCTTGTCGTCGGGCTTGGCGGCGGTGTCGTTGCCGGGCTTGGCGTCCCCCGGCTTCGCTGGCTGTTTGGCGCGCGCGCCCTTGTCGTTCTTCTTGTCCTTGTCTGCGGCGGCCTTGTCCGTCTTGTCGGCGACGGGCTCGCGGATCGCGCTGCGGTCGTTGAGGCCCAGCATGACGACGATCACGTCGGGCTTCTCGGTCTCGAGGATGCCCTTTGCGGCAGTCGTCCAATCCGCGGGCTCGCCGCGCGGCTGGTACTTGATCAGGCCGGACGTGGTCTTGTGCTTGCGGATCACGCCCATGTCGGGCTGCTCGGTGTAGGCGTCTTCCAGGCCATAGGCGAGCCAGTCGGCCATGGCGTCGCCGATCACGAGCACGTTCTTCTCAGGGATGGTGTCGCGCTTGGCTGGTGCCGGCGCGCGCGAAAAATCCTGCCGTGGCGCCTGCGGCTGTTGCTGCTGGAACGGCGCGAAGAAGTCGCCGCCGAACCAGCCGCCGCCTCCGCCACCGCCCCGTTGTGGTGGCGGAGCCGAACGCTGCGGCGGGCCGCCGAAGCCGGGGAAGTTGAAGAACTGCGCCGAGGCAGGCCCTGCGACCGAGACCAGAATCGCAAGCGCCGTCCCCAGCGCGATCAACGGGCCGGTCTCGGTCAGCGCCTTGAACAGGGACTTCGGCTTCGACATGCGATCTCGGGCCAGCGCAATGGGGATCGGAGGTAGCTCAATATAATAACGGAATCAGGCGCCAAACGGGCAAATTCCGTTGCAGATTCTTGTGCCCATACACCGGGGAACAGCCGCCTGCGTCAAGGCTGCCTGCCAAAATCCCTGTTCAGGGGTTACTTTCGGCGCGATTTTACCGTCCGCGGAGCCGTTCCAGCGCGTCCGAGGAGGCAAATCCGTCCGCGGGCACTCCGATCGAGGCCTGGAAATTGCGCAGGGCTTCCCGGGTCTGGCCGCCGAACTGGCCGTCCGGGGTGCCCTTGTAGAAGCCGCGCTGAGCCAGCAACTGCTGCAGCTCCAGCCGCTCGGTACGCGACAGCTCGCGTTCCTGCCGCGGCCAGGGTTGCACGAAGGGCTGCCCTCCGCGTAGGCGGTCGGCGAAATGGCCGATCGCCAGCGCATAAGCCTCGGCCGGGTTGTACTTCATGATGACCCGGTAATTCTGCAGCATCAGGAAGCCGGGCCCCTGCGCGCCGGCGGGGGCCAGCAGATAGGCCTTCTCGGCCGGATGCGGGAACGGCTGGCCCGTCGCCCGCTTCAGCCCGAGCTTCTCCCATTGCGCGATCGTCATCGCCTTGGCGCGGTCGGCCAGCATGTAGTTGAAGCCCTGCGGCACGACGACCTCGAAGCCCCAGGTCTGGCCGGCCTGCCAGCCGTCTTTCTTGAGGTTGTTGGCGGTCGATGCAATCAGGTCGGTCGGATTGTCGACGACGTCGCGCCTGCCGTCGCCATCGCCGTCGACGGCAAACCGCTTGAACGCGGTCGGCATGAACTGGGTCGGGCCGAACGCGCCGGCCCAGGAGCCGCGCATCTGCTCCGGCCTGAGGTCGCCGCGATTGAGGATCTCCAGCGCGGAAAGGAACTCGTCCTTGAAATAGGCTTGGCGGCGGCCGATGCAGGCGAGCGTCGCGGTCGATTGCAGTACGCTGCGATCGCCCATCTGCGTCGAGTAATTGGACTCGATGCCCCAGATCGAGGCGATGATGTAGCGGTCGACGCCAGTGGCCTTTTCGGTGGCGTCGAACTGCGCCTTGTATTTGGCGAGGATCTCGCGGCCCTTGGCGAGGCGGTTGTCGTTCACGAGGATGTCGAGATAGTCCCAGATCGATTTTGTGAACTCCGGCTGCGAGTCCATCAGGTCCATGATGCGCAGATCGGGTGAGAGCCCGGCCGTGAAGCGCTGGAAGTTTTCCTGGGTGATGTTGCGCCGTGCGGCATCGGGCCACATCGCGGCAACGCAATTGCTGAAATTGCCGGCGGCCTCGCGGATCGCCGCGGCCGTCATCAGCGGATGGCCGGAAGCCCCGTCCTCACCGCTCCAGGGGAGAGCGCCGCCGGGACCGGGCGCAGGTTGCGAGGGCGCAGCGTTGGGGCCCGAGAAGATGCCGCCGAACAGATTGGACAGGCCGTTCTGCGCCTGGGCGTGCGCGCTGACGGGCAGCAGCAGAGCGGCCGCGATCATCGCCGCGCCGGTCACGGATCCCGCCCGTCTTGCCTGCCCTGCCACCAATTGCATCATGTCCCACCCATCGGCCTTCCAAAAATCTGCCATCAGGAGGCCCGGTTACGGTTGCCAATAGCTTAACAAAGGTGAAATTTTGGTGGCGGCCTTTTTCTTAACTCTGCGCGGGTGAGGCCCCACATCCGCCTTTGTTGGCGGCTGCAAACAGGCTAGCAAGATGCCATTGCTCCGTTCCGCCGTTCCCATGTGCCCCCAGGTATTCGAACAATCACATGAAAATTCGCAAAGCCGTATTCCCCGTCGCCGGCCTCGGCACCCGTGTCCTGCCCGCCACCAAGGCGATGCCGAAGGAAATGCTGACCATCGTCGACAAGCCGCTGATCCAGTACGTCTATGACGAGGCGAGGGAGGCCGGCATCGAGCACTTCATCTTCGTCACCGGCCGCAACAAGAATGTCATCGAAGATCATTTCGACCGGATGTTCGAGCTCGACGCGACGCTCAGCCAGCGCGGCAAGAAGGCCGAGCAGGAGATTTTGGCGCAGAACCAGCCTGAAGCCGGTGCTGTCAGCTTCACCCGCCAGCAGGCGCCGCTCGGCCTCGGTCACGCGGTCTGGTGCGCGCGCGACATCGTCGGCAACGAGCCGTTCGCTGTCGTGCTGCCCGACGAACTCGTGCTCAACTCGCCCGGCTGCCTCAAGCAGATGATCGAGACGGCGTCCACGCTCGGCGAGAAATCCAACCTGGTCGCGGTCGAGGCGGTGCCCGACCATCTCACCCATCAATATGGCATCTGCGGCGTCGGCAAGCGCAGCGGCAAGATGTTTGAGGTCGACGGCATGGTCGAGAAGCCGGCCAAGGGCACCGCGCCCTCCAATCTCTCGATCACCGGCCGCTACATCCTGCAGCCTGAGATCTTCAAGATCCTCGAGACACAGGAGCGCGGCGCCGGCGGCGAGATCCAGCTCACCGACGCCATGATCGGCCTTGCCAAGTCGCAGAAGTTCTACGGCGTCGAGTTCGAGGGCGAGCGCCATGATTGCGGCTCCAAGCCCGGCTTCCTCCGCGCCAACATCGCCTACGGCCTGAAGCGCCCGGAGCTGCGGGACGGGCTGATCGCGGAGATGAAGAAGTATCTGGGGCAGTAGTCGCCACACTCGCGGTGTCGTCCCCGCGAACGCGGGGACCCATACCGCGTGATCTATCGATCGTGTTCGGCAGCAGTCCCGAGCGACTAGTCTTCGCCAAACCACTTCCTGTGGTTATGGGTCCCAGAGTTCGTGCGCAATTGCGCACTAGGCAGGGACGACACCAATGGTGTGGTGGATTGCTTCGCTCACAATGACGAGGAGCGAACCTCTCACGCCACCAGCGACAGCTTCGGCAGGCTCGCAACCACCGACTGATTCCGTCCGCCCGCCTTCGCCGCATACAGCGCCTTGTCGGCGGCGGCGACCAGGATCGCCCAGTCCATGCCAGCGGTGGGAACGAGGCTGGCGACGCCGCAGGAGACCGTCAACATCACCTCGTCGTCAGACCAGCCCTGCACCTTGAGGCGGATCGTCTCGGCGACCTTGAAGGCGTCGGTCGCAGACGTGTTGGGGAGCAGCACCGCGAATTCCTCGCCGCCATAGCGCGCGGCGCAGTCGCCGGCCCGGCTCACCGAATCGGAAATGCAGATGGCGATGCCGACCAGCACCTGGTCGCCGGCCTGATGGCCGAACGTGTCGTTGTAGGCCTTGAAGTGATCGGCATCGATCATCAACAGCGCGACGGGCGCCTTCTGCCGCATGGCGCGCCGCCATTCGACGTCGATGACGGAATCGAACTTGCGGCGGTTCTTCAGGCCGGTGAGCGCGTCCGTCGTCGCCATCTCCTCGAGCTTGCGCTCGGCCTCGGCACGGCGGCCGATCTCGCGCGCGAGCACCAGCGTCGATCCCAGCACGAACAGCGCAAGCGCCAGCACCACAGCGCCGATGCGATACGCCTCCTTCTGCCAGAGCGCGAAAACCGCGGTCAGCGGCTTGCCCGCCACCACGAACAGCGGACCATTGTCGGCGCTGCGGACATAGAGCCGCGGCGTTGGATCGACCGGGCCCTTTCCCGAATAGGAGGTGCCGACCGGGAGATTGTCGGGCTTCCAGGCCCGCCGGTCGTTCAGGTTGGTGCCGATGATGTCGAGATCGAACGGCCGCCGCATCATGATGGTGCGGTCACGCTTGAGCACGGTGATGGTGTCTTCAGGATCGAGGTTCAGCCGCTCGAACAATTCGTGGAAATAGCTGAAGCGGATCGAGCCGGCGACGACGCCGAGGAAGCCGCCGTCGGTATCGCTGATGCGACGGCTCAGCACGATCGCGTAGGCGCCGCGGAACAGCATCGGGCGGCTGATGAACAGCCCGACGTCGGGATTGTCGCGGTGAACCTTGAAATACTCCTCCTCGCTCCGGTTCTCGGGGAGGGGATCGAGCGTGGAGGCGTCGATGGCCAGCCTGCCCTCGGGGTCGAAAACCTGGATGGCGCCGAAATGCCTCGCCGTCGTCGCATGATCGAACAGGATCAGGTGACGGATCGGCTTCGACACGGTCGCGAGTTCGGGCAGCAACATGTTGCTGGCGACCGCCTTCAGCGCCAGATCGTAGATCTCGACGTTGCGGCTGACGTCGGACTGGATGGTGGTCGCGAGGTTCTCCAGCGTCTGGCGGGCGAGCGCCTCCTCGCCCCGGCGCATGTCGAGCATGACGTTGACGCAAATGGCGGAAAAGCCGATCACCGTCACCACGGACGAGATGATCAGCAGCTTCGCCGAAATCCGCCACGGCCGGCGGGCCATGACTTCGCGCCATCCAGACAGCATCGCTTGCTCCCGATCCCCTAGTGGATGCGCCCGAAATCTTGAGTAGTGTTTAAGGTGGAACAGCGCTGCCGTAGTGAGTTAAGAATCGGTTTACGCCGCTCACGGTTTTGGGCAGATCTCCTGCGAGCAGACCGGTTTCGGACGAGAGGACTGATGTGAACGACTACGACGCGTTGCGCGACTATCTGCTGCGGCAGAAGCAGGCCGAATTCGTCCTGAGCTTCGAACAGATCGAAGAGATCATCGGTGCGGCCCTGCCGCGCGCGGCCAATCGGGCCTCATGGTGGGACAGCCTGCGCAGCCCCGACATCCAGATGCCGCAACGCGAAGCCTGCCTTGCTGCCGGGTTCAAGGCAATGCGGATGCCGGACGGCCAGAGCGTGCGGTTCACGAAGATGAAGAAGGACGGGCGGCGGTAGCGGCGGAGCACCCGGTCAGGTGGGTGAAGGTCTCTCCATATCCAACAGTATCGTAGGGTGGGCAAAGCGAAGCGTGCCCACGACTTCTGTCGCAGTGCTGGATGGATGGTGGGCACGGCGCAAGTGCGCGCCCACCCTACGATACCGGATTCGGGAGGGACGAGCGCCTAGCTCGCCGCTTCGAGCCGCACTTCCGTCAGCAGGCGCATCGCCGCGTCCGCGTCCATCGGCTCGCCGAAGGCAAAGCCTTGCGCGTATTCGCACCCCATCTGGTAGAGCTCGACCGCGTCGGAATCGGTCTCGGCGCCTTCGGCGACCACGTCCATGCCGAGGTCGTGCGCGAGCGCGATGATCGACTTCAGGATCACCGGGCGGGTGCCGCGGTTGGTGGTGCGCACGAACGATTGGTCGATCTTGATGGTGTCGAACGGGAAGCGCTGCAGATAGGCCAGCGAGGAATGGCCGGTGCCGAAATCGTCGAGCGAGAGCCCGGTGCCCAGCTCGCGGATCCGCGTCAGCATCTGCGCCGCGTGCTCCGGATTCTCCATCACCAGCGATTCCGTCAATTCCAGCTTGAGCGTGCCGCGCGCCACCGATGAGCGCGACAGCACGGTGCGGATGTCGTGGATCAGATCGTGGCGCAGCAATTGCCGCGAGGAGACGTTGACGGAGGCGAAGATCGGCTCGCGCGAGCGCATCGCGCGCTGCCAGATCGAGAGCTGCTTGGCGGTCTGGTCGAGCACGAACATGCCGAGGTCGACGATCAGGCCGGTCTCTTCGGCGATGGTGATGAATTCCGAGGGCGCCATGCGGCCGAGCTTCGGGTGATCCCAGCGCACCAGCGCTTCGAAGCCGGCGACCGAACGATCCTCCAGCCGCACGATCGGCTGATACAGGATCGTGAGCTCCTGTCGCTCGATGGCGCGGCGCAGCTCGCTCTCCAGCGTCAGGCGGTCGGTCTTCCGCGCGCGCATGGCGGGCTTGTAGACGTCGATGCGGTCGCCGCCGATGCGCTTGGAGTGATACATCGCAAGCTCGGCATCCTTGATGATCTCGTCCGTGAGCTGAACTTGCGGATCAGAAAGCGCGAGACCGATCGAGGCCGTGAGAAAAATCTCGCGATCGTTGAAGGCGATCGGCGCCCGGATGGTCTTGCGGATGGTCTCGGCGAAGGCGGTGATGCGGGCCGGGTCCTGCTCCGAGAGCAGGATCAGGCCGAACTGATCGCCGGCAAGCCGCGCCAGCGTGTCCTGCGGCTTCAGGATGCGGGTGAGGCGGCGGGCCAGCGTCAACAGGATGGAATCGCCGACCGCGATGCCGACGGAATCGTTGACCTGCTTGAAGCGGTCGAGGTCGATCACCATCAGCGTCGGTCGCAGCGTCGGCATGGTCTTGGCGAAATGCGCCACCGCACCCAGCCGGTCCATGAACAGTTTGCGGTTGGGCAGGCCGGTGAGGTTGTCATGCACGGAATCGTGCAGCAGGCGTTCCTCGGCGTTGCGCAGCTCGGTGACGTCGGTGAGCGTGCCGACCACGCGCGAGACCTCGCCGTCCGAGCCGACCACCGGGCGCGCCTTCAGCGCGAACCACATGAAATGGCCGTCCGGCGTGCGCAGGCGGAAATCCTGCACCAGTCGGCCGCGGCGCTGATCGAGCACGCTGTCGAGCGCGGCGCGGAAACGGTCCTGGTCGAGCGGATGCAGCACTTCGAGCCACGAGGCGGCCGGGCCTTCCAGCGTGCCGCGCTTCAGTCCGAGCAGGGCTTCGGTTTCGGGGCTGGTGAAGACCTTGTCGGCGGAGACGTCCCAGTCCCAGATCAGATCGCCGGAGCCGGCCAGCGCCAGTGCGCGCCGCTCGATGTCGGAGACCACGCCGGTGGTGGCGCCGCCGCCGGCAAAGGCGTGCTGCATCACCGTGAATCCGATCAGCATCACGATCAGCACGAGGCCGCCGAGCAGGGCAGGGCCGACGATGTCGTTGGTGACGGAACCTGCGACCGTCATGCCGGCCGCGACCACCCAGACCACCAGCAGGAACCAGGTCGGGATCAAGAGCACTGCGCGGTCGAAGCCGTGGGTGGAGAGATAGACAATCAGCGCGAAGCCCGCGAAGGCGATCAGCACCAGCGAGATGCGGGCGATGCCGGAGGCCACCGCGGGATCGAACAGGGCCAGCGCCACCAGCGACCCGAGGAACGCGAGCCAACCCACCGTGATGTGCGAATAGCGCACATGCCAGCGACTGAGATTGAGATAGGCGAACAGGAACACCAGCAGCGTGGCCGCCAAAATCGCTTCGCCCGCCGCGCGCCAGATGCGCTCGGCGTTGTTCGACATGTCGAGCACCTTGCCCCAGAAGCCGAAATCGACGCCGATATAGACCAGCACGGCCCAGGCCAGCGCCGCGGCGGCCGGGAACATGATGCTGCCCTTCACCACGAACAGAATGGTCAGCACCAGCGCCAGCAGGCCCGAGATGCCGATCACGATGCCCTGGTACAGCGTGAACGAGTTGACCTTGTCCTTGTAGGCTTCCGGCTCCCACAGATAGAGCTGCGGCAGCTTGTCGGTGCGCAGCTCCGCGACGAAGGTGATGACGGCGCCGGGGTCGAGCGTGACGCGGAACACGTCGGCGGTCGGGCTTTCCTGTCGCTCCGGCCGGTCGCCGGTGGAGGGCGTGATGGTCGCGATGCGCGACAGGCCGAGGTCGGGCCACAAGAGCCCCGAGGAAACGATGCGGTAATGCGGGGCGACGATCAGGCGGTCGAGCTGGTCGTCGGTGTTGTTGGCGAGCGCGAACACCACCCAGTTCTGGCCGCCCTCGCGGGCGCGCACTTCGATGCGGCGGACGATGCCGTCGGTGCCGGGCGCGGTGGAGACCTGGATGCGGTCCGCATCGCTGCGCTGATGCTCGAGCACGCCGGTGAGGTCGATCGCGGGCGCGTCACTGCGGACGCTGACGGCGTCGAGCGCGCGCGCGGGATACGCGGCGACAAGAATCATGAGGCCCAGCGCGATGGGCGCGAGGCACCTGATCAGACGCAAGGCCAGTTCTCCGCGTTCGACGCAAACTCTTCAGGTGAAGACGATTTCAGACCGAACGGGATGAGTTCGGTGCGTCGCGATAGATGCCACGAAAGCAAGGAAAATCAAAGGGTTTCCGCCGCCGCCTGTGGGCCGGAGGCCTAGACCTCCAACACAATTTTGCCAATATGTGCGCTCGTTTCCATGCGCCGGTGCGCATCGGCCGCCTTTTCCAGCGGGAAAGTGCTGTCCATCAGCGGTTTGACGCGGCCTTCGCGCAAAAGTGGCATCACTTTCGCTTCGATTGCGGCCACCATCGCCGCCTTGTCCGCATTACTACGGGGGCGCAGGGTCGAGCCGGTATGGGTCAGGCGTTTCACCATCACCTTGGCGATGTTGACGTTGACCTTGGGCCCGTTGAGCGTCGCGATCTGCACGATCCGGCCATCGACCGCGGCGGCATCATAATTGCGATCGACATATTCGCCGGCGACCATGTCGAGGATCAGGTTGGCGCCTTCCTTGTTGGTCGCTTCCTTGACCACGGCGACGAAGTCCTCGGTCTTGTAATTGATGGCGCGGTCGGCGCCTAATTTGAGGCAGGCGTCGATCTTGTCCTGCGATCCGACGGTGACGAACACTTTCGCACCGAACGCCTTCGCCAGCTGGATCGCCATGGTGCCGATGCCGGAGGAGCCGCCATGGATCAGCAGGGTCTCGCCTTCCTTCAGGCCACCGCGCTCGAACACATTGTGCCAGACCGTCATCAGGGTTTCCGGCAGCGCACCGGCTTCCTTGATCGACAGCGCCGGCGGCACGCTCATCGCCTGGGCATCCTGGGCGATGCAGTACTGCGCATAGCCACCGCCGGCGACCAGCGACATCACCTTGTCGCCGATCTTGTGCCGCTTGGCATTGCTGCCGACGGCAACCACTTCGCCCGCGATCTCGAGACCGGGCAGGTCGCTGGCGCCGGGCGGCGGCGGATAGGCTCCCGAGCGCTGCGCAACGTCGGGCCGGTTGACGCCGGCGGCCTCCACCTTGACCAGGATCTCGTCAGGACCGGGCTGCGGCAGTGCGCGTTGTTCCGGGACCAGCACCTCCGGTCCGCCGGGCTTGGAGATGGCGACCACGGTCATTTGCGCGGGCAGCTTGTCCATGATGTGTCCTTGGGTGAAGGTGCGGGATGAACGAGGCCCTTGCTTAGCCAGCGTGATCCAAGCTGGCAACCGCCTCAGCATTGTGTGCGCGAACGCAGGAGGAACGAGGATGGCGACGGAAGACGACGACCGCCCGCGCAAGAAGATCAGCCATGAAATCGGGCAGGACCTCTCACTCTTGTCGGTCGAGGAACTGACCGAGCGCGTCACGCTGCTCAAGACCGAGATCGCAAGGCTGGAAGAAGCCGCCACGAAGAAGCGCGCCTCGCGCGATGCGGCGAACAGCTTTTTCAAGTCGTAGGATTTTCACGACTCTCGTGTCCCGGACGCGGTGCGGCACGCAGTGACGCTCCGCAGAGCCGGGACCCACGTCTCGCCAAACACCATCTCGCGTCGTCATTCCCGGGCGGCGCGCAGCGCCGAGCGACCATGCGCAATTGCGCATCGTAGCTCGCGACTTCGTCGCGCCCCGGAATGACGGCGGAGAGTTTTGTTCCGCCCCCCGCTCGGTCACTGGCCGACATGGCTAACGAACCCTCAAAAAATTCGCTCGTTTACGGTCGATTAAGCTTTCGGGTTTATGACTGGAACTGTCCTCGTTTGGACACCGAGTGGCTCCTGTCCACTCTGTTTGACGCCTCCCTGTTATCAACTTTCAAAGCCGCCGGTCTCCGGCGGCTCTTTTTTTGCGCACGGGGTTTCGAGCGGCGTGGCTACCGCTTCGCGTCAAGAATATGCGTCAAAACAAGAGTCTCCGCCCAGTTGCATTCCGAGGAATGACCCGCGGAAACCATATCCGCGCTTGTCACTGGACTCCGCGTCCCGCCCGCGCAATGATTTGTTCATCATAAGCCGGCGCCAAAGCCGGGCAGTCAAACAGTTGCGTAAGAGGCGTTAACCATGGAACGTTTGCAGGCCGACGGCGCTCTCGTTCAACTCAGCGAGCGGTTCACCAATTCTGCGGCGTTCGGCGTCCTGTTCCGTGAGGGCATGGACCTCGTCGAAGAGACCGCCGCCTATCTCGACGGCGCCGGCCGCACCGAGGCCAAGGCGCTCGACCGTGCCGTCAGCCTCACCTACGCAACCGAGAGCATGCGTCTCACCACCCGCCTGATGCAGCTCGCCTCGTGGCTGCTGCTGCACCGCGCGGTGAAGGAAGGCGAGATGACGCTGAGCCAGGCCAATCGCGAGAAGACCAAGGTCAAGCTCAGCGCCGCCGATCCCGGCCCCTCCGACACCATCGAGAAGCTGCCCTCGCAGCTCCAGGACCTGATCCATCGCTCGATGAGCCTGCAGACCCGTGTGCGCCGCCTCGACACCACCATCCACACCCCGCCGGCCGAACACATCGCGATCGGCAATCCGCTGGTGCCGCACCTCAACGCGCTGAAGGCGGCGTTCGAGCGGTAAGGTTCACAGGTGCCGTAGGGTGGGCAAAGGCGCGCAGCGCCGTGCCCACCATCTCTCAATTGGGACTACAACAAGGGTTTGGTGGGCACGCTTCGCTTTGCCCACCCTACGAATTCTCGGTCTTGGTCGAGAACGCACCCCCACAAACAAAAACGCCCCCGGCTCTCCGGGGGCGTTTTTCGTCTCCAGCCTTTGCGGGCCGGATCAATCCTTTTTGAGAAAGCCCGAAAACTTCTTCTGGAAGCGCGAGACGCGGCCGCCGCGATCCATCAGCTGGGCATTGCCGCCGGTCCAGGCCGGGTGCGACTTCGGATCGATGTCGAGGTTCAGCGTGTCGCCTTCCTTGCCCCAGGTCGAGCGGGTCAGGTACTCGGTTCCGTCGGTCATCACGACCTTAATTGTATGATAGTTCGGGTGAATTTCGGCTTTCATGGCAATTCCTCGGCGCCCCGGCGCCTTCTTGGGTGGCTATCGAATGACGGATTTGGGCGGCTCTATACCTCACGAAACCCGCTAAAACAAGCCATCCCGGCCGGTGAACCGGGTTTGCCCCCTAAGGGACTTCCCGGATTTGCCACTACCCTTGCCCCGGCCTATTGGGAGCAAACGAATGCAATGGGTTGGATCTCATGAGCGCAGTGGAACGGCTTGATGACCAGTATGCCGATCAGCCCGGAATGAACGCCGCGGACACGCCCTCGATCGAGGCCGAGCTGATCGAAGAGCCGGCCAAGGGTCGCGCCAAGCTGCGGCCGCTGCTTGCGCTGGCGCCCTATGTGAACCGTTATCGCGGCCGGGCGGCGCTGGCCTTCGTCGCACTCACGGTCGCGGCCCTGACCACGCTGCTGGTGCCGGTCGCGGTGCGCCGGATGATCGATTTCGGCCTGACGCCCGAGGGCATCGAGCTGATCAACAGCTACTTCTCGGTGATGCTCGCGGTGGTCGGCGTGCTCGCGCTCGCCAGCGCCGCACGCTACTACCTCGTGATGACGATCGGCGAGCGCATCGTCGCCGATCTCAGGCGCGACGTGTTCGCCCATCTGCTGTCGCTGTCGCCCGCCTTCTTCGATTCCGCACGCAGCGGCGAGCTGATCTCGCGGCTCACCGCCGACACCACCCAGCTCAAATCGGCCGTCGGCGCCTCCGTGTCAATCGCGCTGCGCAATCTGATGATGTTTCTGGGCGCCGCGGCGATGATGGTGATCACCAGCCCGAAGCTGTCGGGCTTCGTGCTGCTGGCCATCCCTCTGATCGTGCTGCCGCTGGTTGCCTTCGGGCGCTGGGTGCGGCGTCTGTCGCGCAATGCGCAGGACACGCTTGCCGAGGCCTCCGCCTATGCCGGCGAGCTGGTCGGCGCGATCCGCACCGTGCAGGCCTATACCAGCGAGCCATTCGCCGAGAAGCGTTTCGGCGGCGAGGTCGAGCAGGCCTATGAGGCCGCGCGCACCTCGACCCAGGCGCGCGCCGTGCTCACCGCCATCATCATCTTCATCGTGTTCGCAAGCGTGGTCGCGATCCTCTGGATCGGCTCGCATGACGTCCTCACCGGCGCGATTTCGCCGGGCCGGCTCGGTCAGTTCGTGCTTTATGCGGTGTTCGCCGCAGCCGGCCTCGGCCAGCTCAGCGAGGTCTGGGGCGAGGTCTCGGCGGCATCAGGCGCGGCCGAGCGGCTGTTCGAGATCCTGCATGTGCAGCCCGACATCAAGGCGCCCGCGTCTCCCCGCGCGCTGCCGGTGCCGGCACGCGGCGAAGTCGGCTTCGACCGGGTCAGCTTCGCCTATCCGGTGCGGCGCGACGTCAATGTGCTCGATGCGGTGTCATTCACGGTGCGGCCCGGCGAGAAGGTCGCGATCGTCGGTCCGTCCGGCGCCGGCAAGAGCACAATCTTCCATCTGCTGCTGCGCTTCTACGACCCGCGCAGCGGCGCGATCTCGCTCGACGGTGTGCCGGTCAAATCGGCAGATCCGCGTGATTTCCGCGCGCGCATCGCACTGGTGCCGCAGGAATCGAACGTGTTCGCCGCGAGCGCCCGCGAGAACATCCGCTTCGGCCGACCCGATGCGACCGATGCCGAGGTCGAACGCGCCGCCGAGCTCGCGCATGCCGCCGAATTCATCCGCCGCCTGCCCGAAGGTTTCGACACCCCGCTCGGTGAGCGCGGTGTGACGCTGTCCGGCGGCCAGCGCCAGCGCATCGCGATCGCACGCGCGATCCTGCGCGATGCGCCGCTGCTGCTGCTCGACGAAGCCACCTCCGCGCTCGACGCCGAGAGCGAGACGCTGGTGCAGACCGCGCTGGAAGAGCTGATGCGCCACCGCACCACGCTGGTGATCGCGCATCGCCTCGCCACCGTGCTGTCCTGCGACCGCATTCTGGTGATGGACCAGGGCAAGATCGTCGAGCAGGGCACGCATGCCGAGCTGGTGGCCGCGAACGGGCTCTATGCGCGGCTGGCGAGGTTGCAGTTCGAGGGGGCGTGAGGCGCTGCGATCGGCGTGGGTTCTGCGATCGTCACTACAATCACGGTGTCATTCCCCGCGCACGCGGGGAATCCAGTACGCCGCGGCTCCTCGGTTCTAACCTCACTGTCTCGGAGTACTGTCATCACCCGCTTTCGCGGGTGATGACAGCGGAGCTTGGGGCAGGTGCTTCGCGCCACTCGGTCAGCTACCGGCACTTCGGCGATAGCGCAGGCACGTTTGGCCACGGCCAGTTCTTCCAGCTGCCGTCCTCTCCGACGCAGGCTGAGGCTGATGCCGTCTCTGTCGATTTGGAGACCTCGGGCGCAGCAAAACGCTGGTCGACATAGGTCGTCGATAGATATCCGGCGACGATGACGCCCAGAAACACCGAGGAACCCTTGGCAAGATCGCGCAGCCGCATCGATCGCCTCCATTCGCTTGTCATCGCTGACACAACGAATAACCGACCTCGCAGGATCCCTGCGTGACAGGCCTCACGCCCGCCAGAATTACGCCCGCCAGGCCATCTTCAGCACCGGCCGGCCCGAGGTCGGGTTCACGTCGTCGCCGGCATGCGCAAAGCCGTTGCGCTCGTAGAAGCGGATGGCGCGAGAATTGTCCTTGTTGACGAGCAGCGTGATGCCTGATGGCGACAGGCGTTTCGCTTCGTCGACCAGCAGCCGGGCGGCGTCCGAGCCCCAGTGATCAGGGTCGACCACGAGCTGGTCGAGATAGCCGTCGCCGTCGATGGTGACGAAGCCGGTGAGGGCACCATTCTGCTCGGCGACGACAATGGACGCCTTCGGTACCAGATCCCTCAGCCAACGCTCGCGCCACCATTCCAGCCGTGCCGCGAAGTCGATCTGCGGATAGGCCTGCTGCCAGGTGCGATGCCAGAGGTCGATTGCGGCGGCTTCGTCGGAGGCCGCGTAGGGGCGGAGATGTATCGCGCTCACTACCGCTCCGTCAGCTTCAGCTCGATGCGGCGATTGCGCTTGTAGGCCTCTTCCGTGTTGCCGGGATCGAGCGGCTGGAATTCGCCGAAGCCGGCCGCGACGAGGCGCTGGGCGGGCACCCCGAGCGAGACCAGATATTGCACCACCGAGATCGAGCGGGCCGCGGACAGGTCCCAGTTCGACTTGAAGTTCGGACCGTTGACCGGACGCACATCGGTGTGGCCATCGACGCGCAGCACCCAGGGGATGTCGCTCGGGATCTTCTTGTCGAGCTCGATCAGCGCGGCTGCCAAGGTGTCGAGCTCGGCGCGGCCCTCGGGCAGAAGCACCGCCTGGCCAGTGTCGAAGAACACTTCGGACTGGAACACGAAGCGGTCGCCGACGATGCGGATGTCCGGGCGGTTGCCGAGGATGGCGCGCAGGCGGCCGAAGAATTCCGAGCGGTAGCGCGACAATTCCTGCACGCGCTGCGCCAGCGCCACGTTGAGGCGGGAGCCGAGATCGGCAATTCGATTTTGCGATTCCTTGTCGCGCTTCTCGCTGGCGTCGAGCGCCTCTTCCAGCGCCGCCAATTGCCGCCGGAGCGCGCTGATCTGCTGGTTCAGCACCTCGATCTGGGCCAGCGCCCGCGCCGAGACCGCCTTCTCCGAATCCAGCGCCTTGCCGAGCTCGGAGGTCTTGCCTTGCGCGTCGCTGCCGGCGGCAGCGAGGCCATCGTAGAGGCCCTTGATGCGGTCGCGCTCGGTCTCGGCCGAGGCGAGGCCGGCCTTCAATTGCGAGACCTGGTCGTCGAGCGTGAGCTTGCCGAGCTTCTCCAGCGACAAGAGCTCGTTGAGCTGGGCGATCTTGGCGTTGAGCTGCTCCAGCGCCTTGTCCTTGCCGGTGACCTCCTGCGACAGGAAGAACTGCACCACCAGGAACACCGACAGCAGGAACACGATCGACAGCACCAGCGTCGACAGCGCGTCGACGAAGCCGGGCCAGTAGTTGAAGGCGCCTTCGCTGCGGCGGCCGCGCGCTAGAGCCATGTTGTCCGTCTCCACCTTCGTCCCGGACGCGATGCAGCGTGTAACGCTGCTTCGCAGAGCCGGGACCATATTGTCCCTGACGCTGGGCCCCGGCCCAGCGACGCATCATTTCATGCTGCATCGCGTCCGGGGCACGAGATCGTCTCAGCTCTTTTCCGGCTGGCGGGCGATGCGCTCCAGCAGGCGCCGGATCTCGCGGTTCTGCTCGCCCTGGCCGTCGGCCCATTCGCGGATCATCTGCTGCTCGGTGCGCATGTGCGAGACCAGGGCCTGGATGGCTTCGGCAAGGCTCGCCATCGCCGCCGTGGTGCCGCGGCTGGCGCTGCCTTCCTCGAGCACTGAGCGTAAGCGTTCGACCGCGGCCTGGAGCTCGCCGCTGGCGACCCCGCCGCCGCCGGAAGCGACCGCGACCTCGCCGCTGCCATATTCGCGCACGGTGGTGGCGAGCCAGTCTTCGAGGTCGGTGTAAAAGCGGTTCTGGGCCTGGCTCGATTGCAAATCGAGGAAGCCGAGGATCAGCGAGCCGGCGAGGCCGAACAGCGAGCTGGAGAACGAGATGCCCATGCCGCCCAGCGGGGCTGCGAGGCCCTCCTTCAGCGTGTCGAACAGCGCGCCGGAATCGCCGCCGACCTTGAGCCCGTCGATCACCTTGCCGACCGAGCCGACCGTCTCGATCAGGCCCCAGAAGGTGCCGAGCAGGCCGAGGAAGACCAGGAGGCCGGTCATGTAGCGCGAGATGTCGCGGGCTTCATCCAGGCGGGTCGCGATCGAATCGAGCAAATGCCGCATGGTGGTCTGGGTGATCGACATCCGCCCGGAGCGCTCGCCGCCGAGGATCGCCGCCATCGGCGCCAGCAGTTTCGGGTGCCGGGCCGGCGCCAGGCCAGGATCGGCGATGCGGAAATTGTTGACCCAGGACACCTCAGGGTAGAGCCGGATGACCTGGCGAAAGGCCAGGATGATGCCGATGAACAGCACGCCGCCGATCAGGGCATTGAGGCCGGGATTGGCGAAGAAGGCCTGGATGATCTGCTTGTAGAGCACCACGCTGACCAGCGCGCACAGCACCAGGAAGACCAGCATCCGCACCAGAAAAACGCTGGGTGAGGATAGCTTTGTGTACTCGATATCCATGGGGGAGCGGGGCGAGGTGCCTGACGGCATGGCCGGTATCATCCATTCCAAAAGCTTGCGTGCGGCGCGCACTATGGCACAGCGCCGGCTCAAAAAAAGCGCCGGATGCGCCGATTTCGGGGACAGCTCGGGGAACCCGGACCGCAAGCGGGGCTTTGATAAGCAGGTATCTGCAGAGATTCGCCATTCCGGGGGGCGCATGAGCGTCGTTTCCGCGATCATCGGGACTGCCGAACGCGTGCCGCTGCCGGACGTCTTGATTCGCGCCGCGATCCAGCGCCTGTGCTCCCGCAGCGCAACCCGCCTCGCCGCGCATGATGCGGCCGCCGATGCCGCTTTCGCCGGGCGGATGATGCTGCGGCCGATCGCCGAAAACGCGGAGGCCGGGCGTGAGGAAGTGCCCGCGGCGTTCTTCGCCGGTGTGCTCGGCCCCAGCCGCAAATATTCCTGCTGCTTCTACAGGACCGATGCGACCACCTTGCAGGAGGCGGAGGAGGAGGCGTTGCGCCAGACGGTCGAGCATGCCGGCCTCGCCGACGGCCAGACCATCCTTGAGCTCGGTTGCGGCTGGGGCTCGCTGTCGCTGTGGATGGCGCGGCAGTTTCCGCACGCCAAGGTGACGGCGGTGTCGACCTCGCAGGCGCAGCGCGCTTATGTCGAGGAGGAGGCGCGGCGGCGCGGCTTGCTGAACCTGCGCGTGGTCACTGCGGACATGAACGTGTTTGCGCCCGACGGCGAGTTCGACCGCATCGTCTCGGTCGAAATGTTCGAGCAGATGATGAACTGGCGCAAGCTGATGTCGCGGCTGCGGTCTTGGCTCGCGCCGGATGGGCGCTTCTTCATGCAGATCGTCACCCATCGCTCCGGCTCGCAGCTGTTCGACCGGCTCGATCGCGAGGACTGGATCGCGCAGCACGTCTTCACGGGCGGGCTGATGCCGAGCCATCACCTCGTCAGGCAATTCCACGACATCTTCACGGTCGAGAAGGAATGGTGCTGGAGCGGCGCGCATTATCAGCGCACCGCCAACGACTGGCTCGCCAATTTCGACGGGCACCGGGATGCGATCGAGGCGCCCCTGCGCCAGGTCTATGGCGAACAGACCTGCCTGTGGATGCGGCGCTGGCGCTGGTACTTGCTCGCGACGTCGGGCCTGTTCGGTTATGCCGATGGAACCGAATGGGGCGTCAGCCACTACCGGATGAAAGCTGCGGGGTAATTGCGATGTTCCGCCGCAGCACGCCGCGATGGAACCTGACTCACAATCAGGTGAGTCCATAAAAGTTACATAAGTTCAACAGGATACATTGTGTGACAATGAGCCGCCTGCAGCACGCGTTGCATCGCAGCAGGTGCATTCTATTTTGACGGCATCAGCCGCACGGAATCGCCCAGAACGGGCCGCGCGCGGAGCGTGATCAGTTTCAACAATATCGGGGCACTTAACTTCATGTCAGGACTTCGCGCGCGATCGGCATGCGTTGCTATGATGCTCGCGGCCCTTGCGCCGCTGCTTGGTGCTTGCGACGAATCCAGCTCCGCCATTTCCGCTGCCCCGCCGGCCTATCCGGACGTCAGCATCGTCATCGTCAAGCCGCAGCCGCGCGCTGTGGTCCGGGAACTGCCGGGCCGCATCGCGCCGACGCGTGTCTCCGACGTGCGGCCGCGCGTGTCCGGCATCGTGGTCGAGCGCCTGTTCCGCCAGGGCAGCGAGGTCAAGGCGGGAGATGCGCTCTATCGTATCGATCCGCGTCCGTTCGAGGTCGAGGTGTTGGCCAACGAGGCCGCGCTCGCCAAGGCGGAGGCCGCGTTGATGCAGGCCAAGCAGCAGGCGCACCGTATCGCCACGCTGACCAGCCAGCGCGCCGCGCCCGAGGCCGAGAACGAGAAGGCCGTGGCCGCCGAGCGCCAGGCCCATGCCGAGGTCGAGGGCCGCAAGGCGGAGCTCGCGCGGGCAAAGCTCAATCTCGACTATGCCACCGTGCGCGCGCCGATCGACGGCGTGGTCGGTGCGGCTCTCGTCAGCGAGGGTGCGCTCGCCGTGCAGAACGAGACCAATCTCGCCACCATCCAGCAGCTCGATCCGATCTATGCCGACTTCACCCAGTCGGTGAACGAGCTCAACCAGCTCCGCCGCGCCTTCGAGACCGGCGACCTCGAGCGCATCGCCTCCGATGCCGCCAAGGTGCATCTGGTGCTCGACGACAACACGCTCTATTCGCTCGACGGCAAGCTGCTGTTCTCCGACGCCAAGGTCGATGCCCACACCGGGCAGGTGACGTTGCGCGGCGAGTTCCCCAATCCCAAGCGCGAGCTGCTGCCGGGCATGTATGTCCGCGTCCGCATCGACCAGGGCCTCGATAGCGACGCGATCGCGGTGCCGCAGCAGGCGATCCAGCGCAATGGCGGCGGCGGCAGCGAAGTGTTCGTCGTCAAGGACGACAACCACATCGCGGTGCAGCCGGTGCGCACGGGGTCGGTGCAGGACGGAATCTGGTTCGTCACCGAAGGCCTGAAGGCCGGAGACAAGGTCGTGGTCGAGGGCTTCCAGAAGTTCGCCGCCGGCGACAAGGTCAAGCCGCAATCCTGGTCGGAGGCGGACGCGACCGCGGACAACCGGCACGCCCAGAAGCTCACGCGGTAACGCGCCATGGCGAGTTTCTTCATCGACAGGCCAATCTTTGCCTGGGTGGTCGCGCTGTTCATCTGCTTGATCGGCGCGATTGCCGTGCCGCTGCTGCCGATCGCGCAATATCCGATCATCGCGCCGCCCTCGATCTCGATCTCGACCAGCTATCCCGGCGCCTCGCCCGAAAACCTCTACAACAGCGTCACGCGCCTGATCGAGGAGGAGCTCAACGGCGCCTCCGGCATCCTCAATTTCGAATCGACCAGCGACTCGCTCGGCCAGGTCGAGATCATCGCCAATTTCGTGCCCGGCACCGATACCAGCGCGGCCTCGGTCGAGGTGCAGAACCGCATCAAGCGGGTCGAGGCGCGCCTGCCGCGCGCGGTGATTCAGCAGGGTATCCTGATCGAGGAAGCCTCGAGCGCGGTGCTCCAGATCATCACGCTGAATTCGACCGACGGCAGCCTCGACGAGGTCGGGCTCGGCGACTTCATGATCCGCAACGTGCTCGGCGAAGTCCGCCGCATCCCCGGCGTCGGCCGCGCCACGCTCTATTCGACCGAGCGCTCGCTTCGCGTCTGGGTCGATCCGGCCAAGCTCGTCGGCTACGGGCTCACCGCCGACGACGTCAACAAGGCCATTGCCGCGCAGAACGCGCAGGTCGCTTCGGGCAGCATCGGCGCCGAGCCGTCGACCTCGAGCCAGCGCACCTCCTCGCTGGTGCTGGTCAAGGGCCAGCTCTCTTCCCCGGATGAATTCGGCGCCATCATCCTGCGCGCCAATGCCGACGGCTCGACCGTGCGCCTGCGCGACGTTGCGCGCATCGAGGTCGGCGGCCTCAGCTACCAGTTCAACACGCGCCTGAACGGCAAGCCGACCGCCGGTCTCTCGGTGCTGATGTCGCCGACCGGCAATGCGCTGGCCACGGCGAGCGCGGTCGAAGAGAAGATGAAGGAGCTGTCGCGGTTCTTCCCGGCCAACATCTCCTACGAGATTCCCTACAACATCACGCCGGTGGTCGAGGCCTCGATCAAGAAGGTGCTGATGACGCTGGTCGAAGCCGTGGTGCTGGTGTTCGTGGTGATGTTCCTGTTCCTGCAGAACATTCGCTACACCATCATCCCGACCATCGTGGTGCCGGTGGCGCTTCTGGGCGCCTGCACCACGCTGCTGCTCGCCGGCTATTCCATCAACATGCTCTCGATGTTCGGCATGGTGCTCGCGGTCGGCATCCTCGTCGACGACGCCATCGTCGTGGTCGAGAACGTCGAGCGCATCATGAGCGAGGAGGGGCTGCCGCCGAAGGAGGCGACACGCAAGGCGATGTCGCAGATATCGGGCGCCATCATCGGCATCACGCTGGTGCTGATGGCGGTGTTCGTGCCCATGGCGTTCTTCCCGGGCTCGGTCGGCATCATCTACCGCCAGTTCTCCGTGACCATGGTCGCTGCGATCGGCTTCTCCGCGTTCCTAGCGCTGTCGCTGACGCCGGCGCTGTGCGCGACCTTGCTCAAGCCCGTCGCGGCCGGCCACGGTCATGCGAAGCGGGGCGTGTTCGGCTGGTTCAACCGCGTTCTCGAAGGCGGCAAGGAAGGCTATTCCCGCACCGTCGGCCTCTCGCTGAAGCGGACCGGCCGCCTGATGCTGGTCTATGTCGCGCTGCTCGTCGGCCTGTCCTGGGCCTTCGTCAGCCTGCCGGGCGGCTTCCTGCCGATCGACGACCAGGGCTTCGTCACCACCGACGTGCAGACGCCGTCGGATTCGTCCTATCCCCGCACCGAGGCCGTGATCGAGAAGGTCGAGAAATATCTCGCCGAACGGCCGGGCGTGAAAGATGTCACCTTCCTCACCGGCTTCAGCTTCTCCGGCCAGGGCATGAACACCGCGCAGGCCTTCATCACGCTGAAGGACTGGTCGGAGCGTGGACCGAAGGACTCGGCCGCGGCGATCGTCAACGACATCAACCGCGATCTAGGGGCGTCGATCCGCGATGCCAAAATCTCCGCGCTGCAGCCGCCGCCGATCGATAATCTCGGCAACTCCTCGGGCTTTTCGTTCCGCCTCCAGGACCGCGGACAGAAAGGCTATCCGGCCTTGATGCGCGCCGCCGATCAGTTGATCGCGGAAGCCAACGCCAGTTCCGTGCTCCAGAAGGTCTATATCGAAGGCCTGCCCGAGGCCGGGGTGGTCAATCTCATGATCGACCGCGAGAAGGCCGGTGCCTTCGGCGTCACCTTCGAGGACATCAACAACACGATCTCGACCAATCTCGGTTCGAACTACATCAACGACTTCCCGAACCGCGGCCGCATGCAGCGCGTCGTGGTGCAGGCCGACGCCCGCGACCGCATGCGGACCGAGGACATCCTCAACTACAACGTCAAGAACAGCCGCGGTCAGCTGGTGCCGTTCTCGTCCTTTGCCACGGTGGAATGGGCGCGAGGCCCGACCCAGATCGCAGGCTTCAACTATTATCCGGCGGTGCGCATCTCCGGCGAGGCCAAGCCCGGCTTCACCTCGGGTGATGCGATCGCCGAGATGGAGCGCCTTGCCGGCAGGCTGCCGCGCGGCTTCGGTTACGAATGGACCGGGCAGTCGCTCCAGGAGAAGCTGTCGGGCTCGCAGGCGCCGTTCCTGCTCGGTCTGTCGGTGTTCGTGGTGTTCCTGTGCCTCGCCGCGCTCTACGAGAGCTGGACCATTCCGCTCGCGGTGCTGCTCACGGTGCCGCTCGGCATCGTCGGCGCGGTGATCGCGGCCATGCTGCGTGGCCTGCCCAACGACGTCTATTTCACCGTCGGCCTAATCACCATCATCGGCCTTGCGGCAAAGGACGCGATCCTGATCATCGAATTCGCCAAGGATCTGCGGAAAGAAGGCAAGCCGCTCGTCGAAGCCACCATCGAGGCCTGCCGCCTGCGCTTCCGCCCGATCCTGATGACGGGCCTCGCCTTCATCTGCGGCGTGCTGCCGATGGCCATCGCCCACGGCGCCGGCGGCGCCAGCCAGCAGGCGCTCGGCAGCATCGTGATGGGCGGCATGATCGCGGTGGTGATCCTGGCGCTCTTGATGGTGCCGGTGTTCTTCGTCTCGGTGCAGCGCGTGCTGGCGGGGGATCGGGAGCCGAAGGCGGCGAAGCAAGGTGAGGCGTACGGACCGCCGGCGCCGGTCAAGTCATAAGGCAAACTGTCATGCCCTGCCTGGTGCGCAATTGCGCACGGGGGCGGGGCATCCAGTACGCTGCGGCTTCTCCGTATCCCACTAGCGTCTCTGGATACTGGATCATCCGCCTTCGCGGATGATGACAGCGGAGTGATTGGCTCGCGCGTCTACTGCTACGCCGGCTTCCGCAAAATCTTCACCAATTCCCCGTGCACGTACTCATTCCCGCACACCACGTGCCCGGTGACCAGCGCATCGCCCGGCGTCGCGATGTCGCTCACGGTGCCGCCGGCTTCGCGCACCATCAGCATACCGGCGGCGATGTCCCAGGATTGCAGATTGCGCTCCCAATAGCCGTCGAGGCGGCCGGCGGCGACGAAGGCGAGGTCGAGCGAGGCGGCGCCGAAGCGGCGGAGGCCTGCGACGCGGTCCTGGATCGCGGTCATCTCGCGGCGGAATTCCTCGTGGTCGCCGCGGCCGATATGGGGCAGGCCGCAGGCCACCACGCATTCGTTGAGCTGGCGACGGCCGGCGACGCGCAGGCGCTGGTCGTTGAGGAAGGCGCCTTTGCCGCGCTCGGCGATGTAGAGCTCGTCATTGGCGGGGTTGTAGATCACGCCCGCAATGATCGTGCCCTCGCGCACGAGGCCGATCGAGATCGCGAATTGCGGGATGCCGTGCAGGAAGTTGGTGGTGCCGTCGAGCGGGTCGACGATCCAGGTGTGGCTCTTGTCGGAGCCCTCGCGCGTGCCGCCCTCCTCGCCGATGAAGCCGTAGCCGGGCCGCGCCTTGGCGAGGTCCTGGTAGAGGATCTCCTCGGCGCGCTTGTCGGCGAGCGAGACGAAATTGGCCGGCCCCTTCAGCGAGACCTGGAGATGCTCGATCTCGCCGAGATCGCGCTTGAGGCTGCGGCCAGCGCGGCGCGCAGCTTTGACCATGACGTTGATAGTGGCGGAATACAGCATGAGCTCTGGTCTTGTCGGGGGAAATGGCGGGAAATCGCGCCTGTTTGGGGATTGGGTGCCCTGCAAGGGCCCTCAGGTCAAGTCATTTGGTCCCGAGCCATTTTTTGGCGGCAGCCTCCGCCTTGGCCCGGTCCTCGGCCGGCAGGTCGGACAATTGCTTGTCGAGCTCCGGGTCGCCCTTGCCGGCGGTTTTGGCCACCAGGTGCCATTTGAAGCCCTCGACCTTGTCCACGGACGTGCCCACGCCGTTGATCAGCACCCACGCCAGCCGGTTCTGCGCGATCGCGCTGCCCTGGCGGGATGCCTTGCGGAGCAGGGCGACGGCAGCCGGCTGGTTCTTCGGGGTGCCGGTGCCGTTGAACATGGCGATGGCATATTCGACCTCGGCGTCGACATTGTCGGCGAGCGAGGCGGCCTGGAGCAGCCGCACCGACCGTTCCTGGTCCTTCGGCACGCCGGTGCCTTCCTTGTAGAAGGTCGCCAGCGCGTATTGCGCCTCGGGCAGGCCTGCATCGGCGGCCTGGCGTAGCAGCTCGGCCGAGCGCTTCACGTCCTGCGGCAGGGTCTGGCCGTCGAGATAGAGCAGCGCGAGGTTATAGGCCGCCCTGGGCTCGCCGAGCTTGGCGGCGGACGCCATCAGCTTGACCGCCTCGCTCTTGTCGATCGGGCCGCCGCGGCCCGAAATGCGCAGCATGGAGAGTGCGAACATCGCCTCGCGGTCGCCGGCATCGGCCGCGCGCTTGTACCATTCGGCTGCCTTGGCGTAGTCGCGCCGCATGCCCATGGCATTGGAATAGAGCTCGCCGAGCATGGTCATCGCCTTGGGATCGCCCGCTTGCGCGCGGGCGGTGGCGAGGTCGAATGCGGTCTTGTATTGACCGCGCTGATACGCGCCGAACACCAGATCGACGTTGGAATTGTCGGTGGAAGGCGCGGGGATCACGGTCGCCGGCTTGGGCGAGGAGGTCGGCTTGGGCGAGGCTGACGGCTTCGGCGCCGGCGCGGCCTCCTTCTTCTTGGTGATCGTGTGCGGCTTGGACTTTTGCTTTTCGGGGGCCGCGCTCGGCGTTGCAGCCGGCGGGGTGATCTGGAGCTGCGCGGCCGCGGGCACTGTGAGCAGCAATGTGGCCAGCATGGTGATGCAGGGAACCTTCATGTCGGGCGCTAGCCGTGCTCCTGACCCGCAGGATCCTGGCCCGCAAGCGCCATCGCATGGGCCTTCTTGATCGCAGCGTCGACCTCGATCAGCGCGGCCTTGGGCCCGCGCGGATCGGCCCAGACGAACTCGCCGACCAGCACGAAATCGGCGCCGCTGGCAGCGAAGTCGTGGGCTTCCTGCAGCGACATGGCAAAGCCGACGCAGGGCGGCTCGAACAGCTCGGCCCACCAGTCCAGCCGCTCCGCGATCGCCTGCGCCTGGGGACGCTGGCCTTTCGCATCGGGCTCGCCGAACAGCACGTAATCCGCTCCCATCTCGCCCGCATCCATGGAATGGTGCCGCGTCGTCAGCCCGCCAACCCCGGCGATGCGATCGGGCTTGAGCGATGGCAGCGCCTCTTTCAGCGCAGCGATGCCGGGGAGGTGGGCGCCGTCCGCGCCGCCGCGCGCGACCAGCTCGGCATGGTCCTCGACGAGCAGCGCGGCGCCCGCTTTCTGCACCGGCGGCGCGAGCGCCTTGATGCGCGAGATCATGGTGCGCTGGTCGGTCTCCTTCAGCCGCAGCAGCACGGCCGCGACGTCGGCGGCGGCGAGCAGACCCGGCAGCTCGGCGACGAGCGCAGCGGGATCATCGACGACGGGCGTCGCGAGATAGAGGCGCGGCGCCGGGCGCGGCGGAGGCGGTTTGTTCGACAAGATCTAGGCTGCCTTCTTTTCCAGGCTACTTTGCCATTCGCCCTTTGAGGCGAGGCCGTTCATTCGCGCGCGATGGCTGAAGGCGCGCTGTCCGGCCGCGACGTTCTCGGCCTTGCCGGACCAGGCTTTCTGCGGCGCGGCTTGCAGGGCGCGGCCGTAGGAGAAGGTCAGGCCCCAGGGCAGCGGACCGAGCTTGTGCATGGCGTTGAGATGCGCGGTCGCCTCTTCATCCGACTGGCCGCCGGAGAGGAAGGCGATGCCCGGCACGGCCGCGGGCACGCAAGCCCTGAGCAGCCGTATCGTCTTCTCGGCGACCTCCTCGATGGGGGCCTGCTTTGCGCATTTCTTGCCTGATATGGCCATGTTGGGCTTGAGCACCATGCCTTCGAGCGCGACGCGCTGCACACGCAATTCCTGGAACGTCTCGTTGAGCACGCGGGTCGTCACCTCATAGCAGCGGTCGATGTCGTGATCACCGTCCATCAGCACCTCGGGCTCGACGATCGGCACGATCTGTGCGGCCTGGCACAGCGCGGCATAGCGGGCCAGCGCATGGGCGTTGACGCTGATCGCGGTCATCGAGGGGATGCCGCTGCCGATGTCGATCACCGCGCGCCATTTTGCGAAGCGTGCGCCGCGCTCGTAGTACTTCTTCAACCGCTCCGCGAGCCTGTCGAGCCCGACCGTCACGAGCTCGCCGGGGCACATCGGCAGGGCCTGCGTGCCCTCGTCGACCTTGATGCCGGGAATGGCGCCGCTTTGTTCGATCAGCTTCACCAGCGGTGTGCCGTCCTTGGCATCCTGCCAGATCGTCTCGTCATAGAGGATCACGCCGGAAATATACTGGCTCATGGCCTCCGTGGAGCGGAACAGCATCTCGCGATAGTCGCGGCGGTTGCCTTCGGTCGAGTCCACGCCGATCGCGTCAAAACGCTTCTTGATGGTGCCGGAGGATTCGTCGGCGGCGAGGATACCCTTGCCTGATACGACCATGGCGGTCGCGATTCTGTTGAGCTCAGTCAGATTCATCGAGAGGTCCTCCCAAAACGATTCTGCCCTTGCCCGTGAAAATAGACCGTTCTCGGGCAATTGCCGAGTTAACGTTCGTCGCAGGGTAAAGGGGATTTCTGTCATTCCGGGATGCGCCGAAAGGCGCAGGCCCGGAATCCATAACCCAAGGCTGTGGTTATGGATTCCGGGCCTACGCGGAGCCTGCCATCGGGCCACGCATTCGCGCGGACCCGTTGGCGTGTCCCGGAAATGACCCGGGAATGGGCTTGAGCGGCTTACGCCGCCGCGCGATCGCTACGCGACGCGGGGGTCCAGCTCGCCCTTGGCGTAGCGCTTGGCCATCTCGGCGGTGGTCAGGACCTTCTTGATCTTGGAGGCCTGGCCGGCGGTGTTGAACTCCTGGAGCCGCTGCTTGCACAGCTTGGTCATGGCTTCCATCGCCGGCTTCAGATATTTGCGCGGATCGAACTCTTCCGGATTGTCCTTGAGCACTTTCCGAATCTGGCCGGTCATGGCCATGCGGTTGTCGGTGTCGATGTTGATCTTGCGCACGCCGTTCTTGATGCCGCGCTGGATCTCGGACACCGGCACGCCCCAGGTCGGCTTCATCTTGCCGCCATTGGCGTTGATGATCTCCTGCAGGTCCTGCGGCACCGAGGAGGAGCCGTGCATCACCAGATGCGTGTTCGGCAGCTTGCGGTGGATCTCCTCGATCACGTTCATGGCGAGAATGTCGCCGTCCGGCTTGCGGGTGAACTTGTAGGCGCCGTGCGAGGTCCCCATCGCAATCGCGAGCGCGTCGACCCTGGTCTCCTGGACGAACTTCACGGCCTCGTCCGGATTGGTCAGGAGCTGGTCGTGGCTGAGCTTGCCCTCGGCGCCGTGGCCGTCTTCCTTGTCGCCCATGCCGGTTTCGAGCGAGCCGAGCACGCCGAGCTCGCCCTCCACCGAGATGCCGCCGAGATGGGCCATGTCGGTCACGGTCTTGGTGACGCCGACATTGTAGCCCCAGTCGCCGGGGGTCTTGCCGTCGGCCTTGAGCGAGCCGTCCATCATCACCGAGGTGAAGCCGGCCTGGATCGCGGTCATGCAGGTCGCCGGCTCGTTGCCGTGGTCGAGATGCACGCAGACCGGAATGTGCGGATAGATCTCGGTGACCGCGTCCATCATGTGCTTGAGCATGACGTCGTTGGCGTAGGAGCGCGCACCGCGGGAGGCCTGGATGATGACCGGCGCATCGACCTGGTTGGCCGCGTCCATGATCGCCAGCGCCTGCTCCATATTGTTGATGTTGAAGGCCGGTACGCCGTAATCGTTCTCTGCCGCGTGGTCGAGCAATTGACGTAACGTGATCCGAGCCATCTGTCTTTTTCTCCCGTTGGGGCCTTGCGGGGCCGCTGATTACTCGCCGATCTGGCTTACTTGACGCGCAAAACCTCGACGCCGGGCAGGGGCTTGCCTTCCATCCATTCGAGGAACGCGCCACCGGCGGTCGAGACATAGGTGAAGTCACCGGCCACATGGGCCTGGTTGAGCGCCGCGACGGTGTCGCCGCCGCCTGCGATCGAGATCAGCTTCTTGGCCTTGGTGCGCTCGGCGGCGTGCCGGGCGGCCGCGACCGTGCCGCGGTCGAACGGCTGCATCTCGAACGCGCCGAGCGGTCCGTTCCAGACCAAGGTCGCCGCATCGTCGATCGCGGCGTGGACGCGGGCGATCGATTGCGGGCCGACATCGAGGATCATGCCGTCGGCCGGAATCGCATCGAGCCCGTAGGCATGCGACGGCGCGTTGGCGGCGAAATGATAGGCAACGGTGGCGTCGACAGGGAGGATGATGGCGCAGTTGGCGGCTTCCGCCTTCTCCATGATGCGCAGCGCGGTTGGCGCGAGATCCTTCTCGGCCAGCGACTTGCCGACGCCGACGCCCTGAGCGTGCAGGAAGGTGTTGGCCATGCCGCCGCCGATCACGAGCGCGTCGACCTTGCTGACGAGGTTTTCGAGCAGGTCGATCTTGGTCGAAACTTTTGCGCCGCCGATGATGGCGATAACAGGCTTGGTCGGCGAGCCCAGCGCCTTCTCCAGCGCGACGAGCTCGGCCTGCATGGTGCGGCCGGCATAGGCCGGCAGCTTGTGGCCGAGGCCTTCGGTCGTGGCGTGGGCGCGGTGCGCCGCCGAGAACGCGTCATTGACCCAGATGTCGCCGAGCTTTGCCAGCTCCGCGACGAAGGCCGGATCGTTCTTTTCCTCTTCCTTGTGGAAGCGGGTATTTTCCAGACACAGGATGTCGCCGTCGTTCAGGCTGGCTACGGCCTTGGCCGCGGGCTCCCCGATGCAGTCGTCGGCGAAAGCGACGGGCTTCTTCACCACCTTCGACAGCGCTTCAGCGACAGGCTTGAGCGAGTCCTTGGCGTCGCGCCCCTTCGGCCGGCCGAAATGCGCGAGCAGGATGACCTTGCCGCCCTTGTCCGAGATTTCGGTGATGGTCGGCGCGACGCGCTCGAGCCGGGTCGTGTCGCTGACGCGGCCATTGTCCATGGGCACGTTGAGATCGACGCGCAGCAGCACGCGCTTGCCCTTCACATCGACGTCGTCGAGGGTGCGGAATTTGTTGGTCATCGGACACTCTCTTGTCCCGGGCCTCTAGGAGGTCATTCCGGGGCGCGCGCAGCGCGAACCCGGAATCTCGAGATTCCGGGTCTGGTCCTTCGGACCATCCCGGAATGACGGTGCACTAGAACGCACCAGATCCTTAGATCACCTTCGCGATCGCGACGGCGGTGTCCGCCATGCGGTTCGAGAAGCCCCACTCGTTGTCGTACCAGGACATCACGCGCACCAGCGTGCCGTTCTGCACCTTGGTCTGGTCCTCGTGGAAGGTCGAGGAGTGCGGGTCGTGGTTGAAGTCGATCGAGACGTTCGGCGCGGTGGTGTAGCCGAGGATGCCCTTGAGCTGCTGCTCGCTGGCGCGCTTCATTGCCGCGTTGATTTCCTTGGCGTCGGTGGCGCGCTTGGCGATGATCTTGAGGTCGACGACCGAGACGTTCGGGGTCGGCACGCGGATCGCGACGCCGTCGAGCTTGCCCTTGAGCTCCGGCAGCACGAGGCCGATCGCCTTCGCAGCACCGGTCGAGGTCGGGATCATCGACATCGCAGCCGCGCGGCCGCGATAGAGATCCTTGTGCATCGTATCGAGCGTCGGCTGGTCGCCGGTATAGGCGTGGATGGTGGTCATGAAGCCGGTCTCGATGCCGACGAGATCGTTCAGCACCTTGGCAACCGGCGCCAGGCAGTTGGTGGTGCAGGAGCCGTTGGAGATGACCAGGTGCTCCTTGGTCAACGTCTCATGGTTGACGCCGTAGACGATGGTGGCGTCGGCGCCGTCGGCCGGCGCGGAGACCAGCACGCGCTTGGCACCGGCGGTCAGATGCGCGGACGCCTTGTCCTTCGAGGTGAAGATGCCGGTGCATTCCATCGCGATGTCGACGCCGAGATCCTTCCACGGCAGCTTCGAGGGATCGCGCTCGGCGGTCACCTTGATCTTGCCGCCACCGAGATTGATCGTATCGCCGTCGACGGTCACGGTGCCGGGGAAACGGCCATGGACGCTGTCGAAGCGGAGCAGATGGGCGTTGGTCTCGACCGGCCCGAGGTCATTGATGCCGACGACCTCGATGTCCTTGCGGCCGGACTCGGCGATAGCCCGCAGGATGTTGCGGCCGATGCGGCCAAAACCGTTAATTCCGACGCGGACTGCCATGTTTCGTCTCCTTCAATGACCGTTGTCATCCCGCACAACGCGCTATGCGCGCCTGCGAGGGTTTTTTAGGGGCGGGCGCCCGGTTCGGCCGGGCGGTGCTTGATCATATGAGAGATTACGTAGTCCTTTTTTGCGGCAAGCTCAACTCTCAGCTAACGCGCTTCAGCACAGCGTTAACTGCAGCCTCGGCGGTAATGCCGAAATGCTTGTAAAGCTCCTTTGCAGGGCCGCTTTCGCCGAACGAATGCATGCCGATAAATTCGCCATCCTGGCCGATCACGGCATCCCAACCCCAGCGCACGGCGGCCTCGATCGCGACCTTGACCGGTGCGTTGCCGATGATCGCGGCGCGCTTGGCCTCTGGTTGCGCTAACAACAGCTCGAGCGAGGGAACGGAGACAACGCGCGACGCGATGCCGCGTTCCGCGAGCTGCTTCTGGGCGGCGACCGCGATCTCGACCTCGGAGCCGGAGGCGAACAGCGTCGCCTTGGCTTCGCCCTGGGCTGCGACCAGCTCATAGGCGCCCTGTGCGCAGGGATTGTCGTTCGGTGCGGTGGTGCGCAGCTGCGGCAGGTTCTGGCGCGTCAGCGCCAGCACGGTCGGGCCGTCGATGCGGTTGAGCGCGAGCTCCCAGCACTCGGCGACCTCCATGGAATCGCACGGGCGGAACACGCGCATGTTCGGAATGGCGCGAAGCGCGGCGAGATGCTCGACCGGCTGATGGGTCGGGCCGTCTTCGCCGAGGCCGATGGAATCGTGCGTCATCACGTAGACGACGCCGGAGCCCATCAGCGCGGCAAGGCGCATCGCGGGACGTGCATAGTCGGTGAACACCAGGAAGGTCGCGCCGTTCGGCGCGAAGCCGCCATGCAGGAAAATGCCGTTCATCGCCGCGGCCATGCCGTGCTCGCGGATGCCGTAATGGATGAAGCGGCCCTTCGGCGTCTTCGCCGAGAACGCGGTCGCCGATTTCGCCTTGTTGTTGTTGGAGCCGGTGAGGTCTGCCGAGCCTGCGAGGAATTCCATCGGCATGGCGCCGGCGATGACTTCGATCACGGCTTCCGAGGATTTGCGGGTGGCCGCGATCATCGGCTTTTCCAGCAATTCCTTCTTGTACGCGCGCACGGCCTTTGCGAGCGAGGCCGGACGCTCATGGCGCAGGCGGCGCTCGAACTCGGCGCGCTTGCGGCTGCCGAGCTCACCGAGCCGGCCCTCCCATTCCTGGCGCGCCGCAGCGCCGCGGCTGCCGGCTGCACGCCACGCCTTCAGCGCGTCGTCTGCGACCGCGAACGGCTCGAGCGAGATGCCGAGATTTTCCTTGGCGGCCTTGAGCTCCTCGGCCCCTAACGCCTCGCCATGCACCTTCGAGGTGCCCTGCTTGTGCGGCGCGCCGAAACCGATGGTGGTGCGGCAGGCGATCAGCGTCGGCTTGCCGGATTTCTTCGCGCGCGTGATGGCGTCGGCAATCGCCGCCTGATCGTGGCCGTCGATCCTCTCGGCGGCCCAGCCCGCCGACTTGAAGCGCTTCACCTGGTCGACGGAATCGGAGATCGAGGTCGGGCCGTCGATCGAGATGCCGTTGTCGTCGTAGAGCACGATCATCTTGTTGAGCTTCCAGTGCCCGGCCATCGCGATCGCTTCCTGCGACACGCCTTCCATCAGGTCGCCGTCGGAGGCGAGCACATAGGTGTGGTGATCGACGATCTTCTTGCCGAATTCGGCCGCGAGCATCTTCTCGGCGAGCGCCATGCCGACCGCGGTCGAGATGCCCTGGCCGAGCGGGCCCGTCGTGGTCTCGATGCCGTTGGTGCGGAAATTCTCGGGATGTCCAGGGGTGAGCGAGTCGACCTGGCGGAACTGCTTGATCTGGTCCAGCGTCATCTCGGAATTGCCGGTCAAATACAGCAGCGAATAGAGCAGCATCGAGCCGTGGCCGGCCGAGAGCACGAAGCGGTCGCGGTCGGGCCAGGCGGGCGCGGCGGCGTCGAATTTCAGGAATTGCGTGAACAGCACCGTGGCGATGTCGGCGGCACCCATCGGCAGGCCGGGATGACCCGATTTCGCCTTCTCGACGGCGTCCATCGAAAGGCCGCGGATCGCGTTGGCCATACGGGTGTGATCGACCTGCGTCATGTCTGAAATCCGTCTGAAATGAGGCGCTTGGAGGCGGTGTACGCCCGCGCGGGAGGAGCCTGGCGGCCACTGAAGGTCGGGGCTGGGATAGCACCTCGGTTCCGGGAGTCCAAGGCAATCAAACGCCGATTCGGCCGTAAAAGTTGCCTGCGGCAGCTTCGAAAGTGGAGCTCCGTTTCGAGGTGATCGCGCAGGCAGGAACCCACGGGTCGGGACGATCCACTCCTGATCTAGCAGTGCATAGTTTCGCGGCGGCGTTGCGCTTGGCTAGCTTGCCACGTAAATTTCTGCTTCTAACCGCTTGCCGAACCGAGTCTTTTGCCGGACGGCACGCCCCAGGAAAAGGCCACTGGGCAAAGGCCACAGGTTCCGCCGCTGACTACATGAACGATCGCGTGTCCAACAGTGCCGCCATGACGGAGTCCTCCGCGGTCGAGATCGAGATCGCGACCCGCAGGCTGATGTCGGCGCTCGACGCGCTCGAAAGCGCGGTTGAGCGTCGGCGCGACGCCGATCGCGACGAGAACGAGCTTGCGGCACGAATCCAGGCACTGGGCGCGGATCGCTCGCGGCTCGCCGACGAGCTCGACGGCGCGCTGGTGAAGGCGCGCAAGCTCGAGCGCACCAATCGCGAGATTACCGACCGGCTGGATTCCGCGATCGTCACGATACGCTCGGTGCTCGATACCGGAGAGGACGGATGAGCCACATCAACGTCACCATCAATGGCCGGCAATACCGCATGGCCTGCGAGGAGGGCCAGGAGGTGCGGCTGCTCAAGCTCGCGGAAAGCCTGGAGACGCGGATCCAGTCGCTGCGCGGAAAATTCGGCGAGATCGGCGATGCGCGCCTCACCGTGATGGCGGCGCTGACCGTCTGCGACGAGCTGGTCGATGCCGGCAACCGTGTCCGCACCATGGAGCAGGAGCTGACCGAGCTCAGGGACTTCCGCAACGCCGCCGTCGAGCGCGCCCGGATGACGCAGACCGCGGTGGTGAATGCCCTGAACGCGGCAGCCGAACGCATCGAGAAGTCGACCCAGGTCCTGAACCGGACGGTGGGCAACGGCATCGCGATCGGGTAGGGGCCACCCTCCCCTGGAGGGGTCCGGGACGAGCGAAGCTCGCCCGTGGGTCGATCGCGCGCAGCGCGAGCGGGGTGGGTGATCTCTCCACTCGGGCAGTGTTCGGCGTGGAGAGACCGTCACCCCACCCCGGCTCACATTTCGCTTCGCTCAATGTAAGCCACCCTCCCCCTCTAGGGGGGTGGCACCGCGAGGGCCGCCAATGCGAACCAGCATCGGGCTGGCGATTCGTAAGTATCGTTGTTACATTGCGCGGGCGAGGCTGCGACGCGCGTCAGGAGCCATATATCCCCGGGGCCTTATCGATCCTTTAGGGAACTGTCCCTGGCCGGGCCCGTGGGCCCGGACATATGGTGCCCACCTACTTTCGTAGGGAACTCCGGGATCGAGTGCTTCAACGGCGTACGCGGCTTCGCACTTTTGTTTGCAATGCGTTCTTGTCGAATGGCCGTCTACGACAAACCGGCAGTGTCATGCCCCGCCGAGTGCGCAATTGCGCACGGGGGGCGGGGCATCCAGTACGCCGCGGCGTCGATGTCTGATCACTGGCGTCTCTGGGATACTGGATCACCCGCCTTCGCGGGTGATGACAGCGGAGCAAGGCTCCGCATTCGGAGCAAGCGCGCATGCCCAATTCGAAAGCCGAACTCCGTGCCAAGGCCCTCGCGGCACGCGACGCGCTCAGCGAGAAGAAGCGCAGCGCTGCCGCCGCAAAGCTCGCCAAGCGCGGACTGCCGTTCCAGCTTCTGCCCGGCAGCATCGTCTCCGGCTATTCGCCGATCCGCAGCGAGATCGATCCAATGCCGTTGCTGAAGAAGCTCGCCGAACAGGGCGCAAAGCTGGCGCTGCCTTGCGTCACCGCGCGCGGCCAGTCGCTGATCTTCCGCATCTTCCACCCGAACGATCGCTTGATGCTCGGCCCGCTCGGCATTCCCGAGCCGTCGCCGGCCGCAAGCGAAGTCATCCCGGATATCATGCTGACGCCGCTGGCGGCGTTCGATCGTCTTGGCCATCGCATCGGCTATGGCGCGGGGCATTACGACTTCACCTTCGCGCATTTGCGCAAGGCCAAGAACATCGTCGGCATCGGGCTCGCTTTTGCGGCGCAGGAGATCAAGGCGGTTCCGGCACTATCCCACGACGTCGCGCTGGATTATGTGCTAACGGAATCGGACGTGTTCGATTTCCGGAGTTCTGAAGTTGCGCATTCTCTTCGTGGGTGACGTCGTCGGCCGTGCAGGACGCACGGCCATCGCCGACTATCTGCCCGGCATGGTCAAGGACTGGTCACTCGATTTCGTCGTCGTCAACGGCGAGAATTCCGCCGGCGGCTTCGGCATCACGGAAGCGATCTACCAGGAGTTTCTCGACGCCGGCGCCGACGCGGTCACGCTCGGCAACCATTCCTGGGACCAGCGTGAAGCCCTTGTGTTCATCGAGCGCGCCGAGCGCCTGGTGCGTCCGGCGAACTATCCGCGCGGCACGCCCGGCCGCGGCGCAGCCCTGGTCGAGACCAAGAACGGCAAGCACGCGCTCGTCGTCAACGCTTTGGGCCGCGTCTTCATGACCCCGTTCGACGATCCCTTCGCAGCACTGGAGCGCGAGCTCGGGGCCTGTCCGCTCGGCGTTGCCGCCGATGCCGTCGTCGTCGACTTCCATTGCGAGGCGAGCAGCGAGAAGCAGGGCATCGGCTTCTTCTGCGACGGCCGCGCCAGCCTCGTCGTCGGCACGCACACCCATGTGCCGACCGCCGACCACCAGATCCTCACGGGCGGCACCGCCTACATGACCGACGCCGGCATGACCGGCGATTACGATTCCATCATCGGCATGCAGAAGGAAGAGCCACTGCGCAGGTTCACGTCGGGGATTCCGTCGGGACGTTTCGAGCCGGCGGCGGGCGCAGCGACGCTGAGCGGCGTCGCCGTGGAAACCGATGATGCAACGGGCCTCGCGCTCAAGATTGCGCCGGTGCGTGTCGGCGGAAGGCTGGAGCCGGCGACGCCGCGGTTCTGGTTGAGTTAGCAGAGCCGCGTCAACCTCGGTGTCGTCCCCGCGAACGCGGGGACCCATAACCCCACGGAGTAGTATGGGGCAAAGCTCCCACTCCGAGTCCTCGTCAAACTACTCCCTGTGGGTATGGATCCCGGATCTGCGCTTCGCTTGTCCGGGACGACGGCGGAGATTGACGCGCGCGATTGCGCATCAATCTCGCCGGCGCATCAATCCGCCGTCTGCTCCCGCATCTCCGCGATATCCTTCCCCGTCAGCTTCGAGCCCTTCGCCCCAAACCGCCCGGTGACGTAATTCGCCACCGCCGCGATCTCGTCGTCGGTGTAGGCGCTGCCGAACGCCGGCATCGACAGCGCGCCAGCTGGCGTGTGGCGCTTCGTGCCTGACAGCACGATCTGCGCGACGTTGGTGGCGGCGGGGTCGTTGACGGCCCAGGTGCCGGTCAGCGTTGCCATCGGCGACACCGGGCTCTCGCCGCTCCAGCCGTGACAGCTGGTGCAGGCGCTGGCGAACACCTTCTTGCCGCGTGCGTCCGCCGTGACGCCGTCCTTGTGCGAGGCGGGGGCGACGGGCGCCGTGGTGGCGGGCAGGTCAGGCGAGGGCACCGGCGGCACGCTGCGCAGATAAGCAACGATGCTGCTGATGTCCTCCGGGGCGAACTGGCTAAAACTGTGGTCGACGGCTTCACCCATCGGGCCCGATGCCGAGCCGTGGCCCGGCGCGTGGCCGAGCGACAGATAGGAGATCAGATCCTGGTCGCTCCAATTGCCGAGACCCGTCGCCTTGTCGGAGGAGATGTTGAAGGCGCGCCAGCCCGCCGTGATCGCGCCGGCGAACCTCTTGCGGTTATCCAGCGCAAAACCGAGATTGCGCGGGGTGTGGCATTCGCCGCAATGCGCCAGCGCTTCGACAAGATACGCGCCTCTGTTCCATTCCGGGCTCTTCGACGTATCAGGCGCAAAGCGCGTGTCCGGATTGAACACGGCCGACCAGACAATCATCGCCCAGCGCTGGTTGAACGGGAACGACAGCGTATTCTCCGGCGCCTTCGCGCGCACCGGCGGCAGGCTGAACAGATAGGCCTTCACCGCCAGCACGTCCTCGTCCGTCATGTAGGTGTAGGACGTGTACGGCATCGCCGGATAGAGCCGCGCGCCGTCGCGACGCTGGCCGTGCTGGACCGCATTCAGAAAATCCTGGTCGCTGTAATTGCCGATGCCGGTGTCCTTGTCCGGGGTGACGTTGGTCGAATAAAGCGTGCCGAACGGCAGCTTGAACGCGAGCCCGCCGGAATAGTCCTTCTCGCCCGGCTTGGTGTGGCAGACCATGCAGTCGGCCGCCTTGGCGAGATATTCGCCGCGCTCGACCAAGCTTGCCTTCTCCAGCTTGGCGGGCACGCCGGTCGGCTTGCCTGCGCGGTAATCCGCCAACGCCACTTTCGTGCCGCCGGCGAAGTCGAGCGGGCCGGGCCCGCGAATGATCCAGACGCCGAGCCCTGCTGCGACGATGGCAATCGCAGCGACGCTTGTGAGGATACGCATCTTGCCGCTCATGCCTTCTTCCCCGCAGCCAGGAGTTTTCGGTCAATGGGCAGGCGCCGTAGCGCCACGCCGGTTGCGGCAAGAATCGCGTTGCGCAGCGCCGGCGGTCCGGCGTTGACGCCGGCCTCGCCGATGCCGCCGGGCGCTTCGCCGCTCTTGACGACGATCACCTCGATCTTCGGCGTCTCGTTGATGCGCATCATGCGGTAGTCGTGGAAGTTCGATTGCTGCACGCGGCCCTTCTCGATGGTGATCTCGCCATAGAGCGCGGCGGTGAGGCCGAAGATCAGCCCGCCCTCGATCTGCGCCTTCACCGTGTCGGGGTTGACTGCAATGCCGGTGTCGACCACCGAGGTGATGCGGCGGAGCACGATCTCGCCGATGTCGTCGATCTCGGCCTCCACTACGGTCGCGATGAAGCTCGCGAATGACGGCTGCACGCAGACGCCGCGGCCGACGCGCGGAGGCAGCGGTTGACCCCAGTCGGATTTCTCCGCGACCTGGTTGAGCACCGCGAGCATGCGCGGGTTCTTGGTCAGCATGGACTTTCGGAACTCGATCGGGTCCTTGCCCGCCTTGCGCGCGAGCTCGTCCATCGCGCATTCGACCGCGAACACGTTGTTGTTGGGGCCGACGCCGCGCCAGAAGCCTGTCGGCACCGACAGCGGCTCGGCGCGGACATATTCAACGTGGAAATTGGCGAAGTCGTAGGGTGCATCGACCGCGGCATCGATCGCGTCGATGTCGATGCCCTTCTGGAAGGCCGGCGGCAACCAGCGCGCCAGCACGGCGGAGCCGGCGATCTTGTACTTCCACCCCGCGACCTTGCCGTCGACCAGCGATGCCGTGATCTGGTCGCGATAGACCGGACGGTAGACATCGTGCTGGATGTCCTCCTCGCGGGTCCACACCACCTTCACCGGGTAGTCGACCTGTTTTGCGATCTTCACCGCCGCGATCACCATGTCGGGCTCGAGCTTGCGGCCGAACCCGCCGCCGAGCAGATGATTGTTGACGATCACCTTGTCGACCGGAAGCCCAGCGGCCTTCGCCGCCTCCGATTGCACGCGCGTCATGATCTGCGTGCCGGTCCAGATCTCGCAGGAGTCGGGCTTCACGTGCACGGTGGCATTGATGGGCTCCATCGATGCATGCGCCAGGAACGGCAGCTCGTAGGCCGCCTCGAACTTGTCGCCACTCGCCAGCGCCTTGGTGATGTCGCCGTCGGATTTGGCGACCGCGCCGTCCTTCTGGCTAGCCTTGCGCAGATCGTCCCAGACATCCTTCGTGGTGATCGCAGCGTTGGGTCCCTCGTTCCACTCGATCTTGAGCGCTTCGAGGCCCTTCTTGGCCGCCCACATGTGATCGCCGATCACGGCGACCATGTCGTCGAGCACCACGACCTTGCGCACGCCGGGGAGCTTCACCGCGGCGCTGTCGTCGATCTTGCCGACCTTGCCGCCGAACACGGGGCAGGCGGCGACCGTCGCGAACTTCATGCCGGGCAGGATCGCGTCGATGCCGTAGACGGCCTTGCCGTTGACCTTGTCGGGCGTGTCGAGCCGCTTCAGCGGCTGGCCGATGATGACGAAGTCCTTGGGGTCCTTCAGCACGACATCCTTCGGCGGGGTCTGTCCCTGGGCAGCGAGCGCCAGCGCGCCGTAAGCGAGCTTGCGGCCGCTCGCTTCATGCGCGACCTCGCCCTTCGATGCCGTGCAGCTCGCGGGCTCGACGCCCCATTGGGCGGCCGCGGCCTGCACCAGCATCGCGCGCGCGGTGGCGCCGGCCTTGCGCAGCGGCGTCCACCAGGCGCGGATCGAATTGGAATTGCCCGTGACTTGCAGGCCGAAGGTCGGATTGCCGTAAAGCTTGTCGTTGGGCGGAGCGTGCTGCACCTCGACCTTGCTCCAGTCGGCATCCAACTCTTCGGCGAGCACCGCCGAGATCGAGGTATAGGTGCCCTGGCCCATCTCGACCTGCGGCATCATCAGCACGGTGCGGCCGGTCTCGTCGATGCGGATGAAGGCGTTGGGCGCGAATTTGCCCTCGGTTGCATCGCGCGGCTGCACCGGTTCGTTGACCGCGGCGCGCAGCGGCAGATGGAAGGCGAGCAGGAAACCGGTGGCGAGACCGCCGGTCAGCAACGCGCGGCGGGAGACGCTGTGATGTGCATTCATGGTGGACCTCAGGACTGACGGCCGTTGGCGGCCTGCTTGACGGCCTCGCGGATGCGGACATAGGTGCCGCAGCGGCAGATGTTGCCGGCCATCGCGGCGTCGATGTCGGAATCGTCAGGCCTGGGCGTAGCGGCCAGCAATGCGGCGGCCGACATGATCTGGCCGGACTGGCAATAGCCGCACTGGATCACTTCGAGATCGAGCCAGGCCTTCTGCACCTTCGCGCCCGCAGGCGTGCTGCCGACATGTTCGATCGTGGTGATGGCGCGGTTCTCGACCGCGCTGACCGGCAGGACGCAGGAGCGCACCGCCTTGCCGTCGACATGCACCGTGCAGGCACCGCATTGCGCGATGCCGCAGCCGAACTTGGTGCCGGTCATTCCGAGGATGTCGCGCAGCACCCACAGCAGCGGCATTTCAGGCGGCGCATCGAACGATTTCGTTTCGCCGTTGATGGTGAGAACAGTTGCCATATGCATCCCCTTGCTCGCTCGAACGCTTGCGGCGATCTAGTCAGCGAATTCGCGCGCGACAATAATCATACCGATACGAAACGATGAAGCGTCGCAATCTCCGGCAATGCATATTTGCGCTGCTGACGCGTCAGCCCATGACGTTCACGAATTTGTGCGGCGCTCGCTGCCAGCGTTTTGGGCTGATTGATATGATAATCGTCATGTTTTGACGCATTTTCGGCGCACGTCTCGTCGATCACCGCAGATTGTCGTGCGGATGCGCAAAATCATGCGATGACGAAATACGTGCGATTGGGAAAGTCGTGGCTGAGAGTACGGCCGAAATCGTTGTGCCTTCTCCCCTTGTGGGCCTGTTGCGTTATCGGCTTTTGAAGTTGAGGACGGTAGGAGAAGGGCCGTGGTTACGGCAATTGCCAGCCAAGTCTGTAGTGGTCGCCCTCGGCGGGCGGCTCAGGCCGCGATCGTGGCCCACCGCCTCATGTTGAAGGCGATCGAGGCGAGCAGGATCTGCCCGCTTGCCTTCATCAGACCAACGTAGCGGATGCAAGTCAGTCGCATGCGGCGTTTGAGAGTGGCGAAGGTGGTCTCAACCTGGGCTCGTCGGCGCGCGATGAGGCGGTTGTAGCGTTTGAGCCTTGGCGGCAGTTCCGGATGATGTCTGTTGGGACGGAACGCGATGCGGGGCTTTTTGCCTTCT
>NZ_FMAI01000052.1 GCF_900094605.1 Bradyrhizobium shewense
AAGAGTCTTCGGATCGCAAAAGCGGCGTAGCAAGATGGCTGCGAACCCGGTGGTATCGTAGTATCATTGTAACCTCTGATCAATGTACCTATTTTGACATAGGTCAACGGTTAGGTGGCATCTTCAATCTTGGCGTGCCAGCGCTTCAAATTTTAGACCATTTGATGAAACCAATGCGGTGTCGCCGAAGCTGAGCGTGTTTCCAACGCTCGGGTATCGAGACCGCTTCGGGTCAAACTGCGAAGAACTCACGTTGAGCACAACGCGTCCGCTCGTACCCCTATTGCCGACAAGTGAGCGGACGTAGATTTCCGTCGCTACGGGCCACAAGCTGACATCGAGCGCATGGCGTTTTACCTTCCGCCCCAGCAGACGCAGACGAATGCGGAAACGGCTCCGGGCAAGCTTCCGAGAAAAATGGGAGGACTACGAAAGCCGAAGGGAAGCGGCACAAAGTAAAGGAGGCTGACCGAGAGCAAACCTCCCAAGAATAAGCAAGCGACACTCCTCGACCAGAGCGGAAGTGATCGATTGATCATCTCTCGATCAAGGCAATAGACGAGAACGGCAAGAGGAAGTCCGAACAAGTAGATAAACGGCAGGCCTACGATCGTGCCAAGGAATAGCAAGCCGGCCTGTCCGAGCACCGCGCAAAGCACGACCCAGCCAATGAGGGGCGCCGCCAGCGCGAAGATATATTGTCGGCGGACTTGTGCAGCGTCACGTTTCACCGCGCCTACCGCATGCCATTTTGAAGTAAGCTGGATTGCCTAGCGCTCTGAAGACGAGAGCCGGGAGGCGCCCATGGATGTCGCGGTGTGGCTGCGTGGTCTGGGGTTGGCACGGTACGAACAGGCGTTCCGGGAGAACGACATCGACGTCGAGGTCCTCAGCGACCTCACGGCCGAGGATCTGATCGGGCTCGGCGTCGCCTCGATCGGCCATCGCCGCAAGCTGCTCGCCGCCATTGCTGCCCTACGTGCCGGCTCAATTTCGGCCATCACACCTGCCACGTCCGCGCCCACCGCTATCTCCGAAAAGGCTTGGCTTGGACCCGAAGCCGAGCGACGTCAGCTCACCGTGATGTTTGTCGACCTGGTCAACTCAACCGCGCTCGCGGCGCGGCTCGATCCGGAAGAAATGGCCAAAGTGCTGCGGATCTATCAGAGCGCAGTGGCGATCGCAATCGCACGGTTCGAAGGGTACGTGGCGAAGTACATGGGCGATGGCGTGCTGGCCTATTTCGGCTATCCGCGCGCCCATGAGGATGAAGCCGAACGCGCGGTGCGGGCGGGGCTCGCCGCAGTCGCGGCGATGCACGGCATCGGATCGGCGCATGGCGAAACGCTGGCGGCCCGTGTCGGCATCGCCACCGGCCCGGTGGTTGTCGGCGAGTTGATCGGCGAAGGCGCGGCGCGGGAGGAGACGGTGGTCGGCGACACGCCGAACCTCGCGGCGCGGCTGCAAGCCCTGGCCGACCCGGGCACGGTTGTGATCTCCGCTCGCACCCGGGAGCTCGTTGGCGGGCTGTTCGAACTCGCCGAGCTCGGCATGCAGATATTGAAGGGATTTCCCGTCCCAGTGCGGCCGTGGCGGGTGATCGGGGAAGGCACCGCCGAGAGCCGGTTCGAGGCGTTGCACGGGGCAGACCTGACGCCGCTTGTCGGCCGCGACAACGAGATCGGCCTACTGCTTGAGCACTGGGAGCGAGCCAATGAGGGTGAAGGCCAGGTAGTTCTGCTGGCGGGCGAGGCTGGCATCGGCAAATCACGCCTTATGCGAACGCTGCGCGCACGACTTGAAAATGACCCGCATACCACCCTGAGCCACTACTGCTCACCGCACCATCAGACCAGCCCGCTTTATCCGGTGATCGGCTTGCTGGAGCGGGCGGCGGGCTTCGTCGCGGACGATCCCGCCGCAACGAGGCTCGACAAGCTCGAGGCGCTGCTTGCGCTATCGACCGATGATCTCACGGCAGTGGCTCCGCTGCTCGCGGCGTTACTGTCGCTCGAGACCGGTGCGCGGTACCTGCCCCTCGAGATGAGCCCGCATCGGCAGAAGGAGCGGACGCTCGAGGAACTGGTCGCTCAGGTATTGAGCCTCGCAGCAAGGCGACCCGTGCTGGCCATGTACGAGGACGTGCACTGGGCAGATCCGACCTCGCTCGAGCTGCTCGATCTCCTGGTCGACCGGGTGCAAGGCGCTCGCGTGCTCGTCCTCATGACCTTCCGGCCCGAGTTCGAGCCGCCCTGGATGCGCTATGCCCATGTCACCGCGCTGACCCTCAGCCGATTGAGCCGCCGGCAGGGTGCGGCCATGGTCGCGCGGCTGAGCGGCGGCAAGGCGCTCCCCCCTGCGGTGCTCGACCATATCGTCGCCAAGACGGACGGCGTGCCGCTGTTCGTCGAGGAACTGACGCGGACGGTGCTGGAGACCAATTTGCTCCGCGATGAGGGCGACCACTATGCGCTCGCCGGGCCGCTGCCGCCGATGGCAATCCCCGCCACGCTCCAGGAGTCGCTGTTGGCGCGGCTCGACCGGCTGGCTCCGGCCCGGGAGGTGGCCCAGGTCGCAGCCGCTATTGGCCGGGAATTCTCTCACGAACTGCTCGCGATTGCGGCCGCGCTGCCGGAGAGCGATCTGCAGGCGGGGTTGGACGACCTTGTCAGCTCGGGCCTGGTGTTCCGGCGCGGAACGCCGCCGCAGGCGACCTATAGCTTCAAGCATGCACTCGTGCAGGACACCGCCTATGCCACGCTGGTGCGCGCGAAGCGGCAGCGCCTGCACGCCCGGATCGCCGCCGCGCTCGAGCAGCATTTTCCGGAGACAGTGCAAGCGCAGCCGGAGCTTCTGGCCCACCATTACATGGAGGGCGGGCTGGCCGAATCGGCGATCGACTATTGGCTCAGGGCGGGACAGCGAGCCATCACCCGCTCGGCGATGGCCGAAGCGCTGGCGCAGTTGCGCAATGGGTTGGACCTGCTCGCGGGCTTGCCGGAGGTCAATCGCCCGCGGCGAGAACTCGACCTCCAAGTGGCCTTGGGTGTGGCGTTGATGGCAACGCAAGGCTGGGCGGCGCCGGAAGCCGGGCGCGCCAACGCCCGTGCTCGCGAGCTCTGCGAGCAGCTCGGCGCCACCGCCCAGCTCTGGCCCCTGCTCTATGGTCAATGGGTGTTCCACGGCGTGCGGGGCGAGCACAACGCCGCGCGAAACGTGGCAGACGAGTTTCTTCGCCGGGCGCAGGACCATCATGACACGACCGCAGCGGTGGTTGCTCACCGCATCTGCGGGACCGGTGCTTTATGGCGCGGAGAACTGCCGGCTGCCTGCATCCATCTGGAGCGGACGCTTGCCGTCTATGACCGGGAACAGCATCACTCGCTCGCCTCTCTCTACGTGCAGGATCCGCGGGTGGCGGCGCTGTCGGGGCTCTCATGGGCGTTGTTTGCGCTGGGCTGTCCGGAGCAGGCCCGGGCGCGGAGTCGCGAAGCGCTCGATGCGGCACGTGAGCTCGCTCACCTCAATACGGTGGCGTACGCCCTTTTGTTCGCGGCTTTCTTCGAGCAGTATCGTCTGGCGTGGCGTGAGGCGAAGGACCGAGCCGAAGCACTGATTGAGCTCTCGAATGAACACGGATTTCCGCATTTCCTCGCGCCCGCCACGGTAATCCGAGGTTGGGCCTTGACTCAGTCGGGGGAAGCGGAGACAGGGCTCACGCAGCTTCGGCTGGGCCTACCGGCATGGCGTGCCACCGGGGCTGGTCTCTATGAGCCGTATTTCCTCGGCCTGCAGGCTGAGGCGCACGGCCGTTTGGGCGCAGTGGAGGAAGGTTTGGAGCTGGTTGCAAAGGCGCTGGACCGCGTGGAAGAAACCGGCGAGGGGTGGTTCGAGGCCGAACTCCATCGGATCGCGGGCGAGCTAATGTTGCAATTGCCTAAGCCCGACCCAATTGCCGCGGAAGCACGGTTCGGGCATGCCGCTGCAAGGGCGCGCCAGCAAGGCGCAAAGCTGTGGGAATTGCGCGCCGCGACACATCTTGCACGACTTTGGAGAGAGCAGGATCGGCGCGGCGAGGCCCACGACTTGCTCGCCTCGCTGTATAGTCAGTTTACCGACGGTTTTGCGACACCGGATCTGCAGGCTGCCAGCGCAATACTTCGAGAGACCATTTCCAGCTCCGAGCCGAAGACCCCGATCCCAAATACCGGTAGTTGACGCTGTAGACGAGCATGGCAATTGGCCAAGCCGTCTGAACGGAAGGTATGAAGCGGACCCGCCTAGTTACTCGTCCACGCACAACTCGCCGTGAGCGTGCGAATCAAACCCGCCGCCTTGCCGACCGATGCCGGTGAGAAAAATGAGTCGGCCCCTGGAGTTGCTGAATCGATCAGTTCCCTTGGCGATCTTATCCAGTTGGCTGAAGGCTTCTCAGTGTCGTACATGCCGGCAGTGGTGGTCGTGAATGTTCCCACTTTTGCCGTGACTAGCACCGTCCTCGCGTAAGATTGCAGTGTTTTGAGCAACGAAGGCAGTCCTCCCGTTTCAGCCATTCCATGGGCCGTGAAAAGCCACGTTGCGCCGGTTAGGGCGGGATCGTCGCTCATGACTGTCCCAATAGTGCAAAGGTCGATTTGGCTTGAGCAACCCTCTTTGGTCATCTGAAGCGCAATTGTCGCCTCAAAGTTTCGGCACTGCGCGGACTGTTCTGCGAAGCCGACGCTCGTCGAAAGTGTGAGGATCACTGTTACGAGAAAGGCAGTTTTCATCATGCCCTCGTATTGATGCGCGCTTCTACACCCAAGTAAACTAGAGCGTGCCCACTGCCAGATCGAAAGTCGGTTCTGGGTCAAAGGCAGCCCTCGTTGGCCAGCATGAGCTGGTCGGGTCATCTGCCGAAAGCGGACACCCTAGCGCTCTGGGCCAACGTCAGTCACGGGCCAGGAGTGGCCCTTCGCCCACAGGCAGCTCATGACGTTTTATCGCGCCCCGCACGCCATTTTGCGGTAGGCTGAAGCACTTGGTGCTCTGACACGTCGGGAGGGGCCCATGGACGTCGCAGCTTGGCTGCATGGTCTGGGGCTCGGACATTACGAGCAAGCGTTCCGCGCGAACGACATTGATGCCGAGGTTCTTGTCGACCTCACGGCCGAGGACCTGGTTGGACTTGGAGTCACCTCGATCGGCCACCGCCGCAAGCTGCTCGCAGCGATCGCCGCCCTGCGGGTCGGCTCTGTTCCGGCGACCACTCCTTCCGTGGAGGCGCCGGCCGCGGCCGGGACAGCCCTGCCGCTCCCCGGGGCCGAGCGGCGACAGGTCACGGTGATGTTTGTCGATCTGGTCGGCTCGACGGCACTGTCGGCGCGGCTCGATCCGGAGGAGATGCGGAAGGTCCTTCGCGCCTATCAGGATACGGTCGCGGGTGAGATTTCGCGTTACGAGGGGCATGTCGCCAAGTTCATGGGCGACGGCGTCTTGGCTTACTTCGGATGGCCGATCGCGCATGAGGACGATGCGGAGCGGGCGGCGCGCGCAGGCCTCGCAGTCACTCGATCCGTGGTTGCGCTCCGATCTCCGGACGGCCAAACGTTGGCCGCACGCATCGGCATCGCGACCGGCCTTGTCGTTATCGGTGATCTGGTCGGTTCGGGGGAGGCTCTGGAGCGCGACGTGATCGGCGAGACCCCGAACTTGGCTGCCCGCTTGCAGGCGCTGGCTGAACCCGGACAGGTCGTAATCGCCGAGAGCACCTACCGGCTTCTCGGCCGTCTGTTCGACGTAGAAGACCCCGGCCGGCGACGACTGGCTGGTTTCGGCGAGCCCTTGCGCGTCTTGCGCGTCCTGGGACAAAGCGCAGCGGAGGATCGCTTCGAGGCCCTGCATGGGATGGGCCTAGTGCCGCTCGTCGGTCGTGAGCAAGAGTTGGCGCTGCTGCTCGACCGCTGGGAACGGGTCGGTGACGGCGAGGGCCAGGTCGTTTTATTGTCGGGCGAGCCCGGCATCGGCAAGTCGCGCCTTGTCCGTGCGCTGCGCGAGCGCCTAGCCAGGGAGACTGCTCGAACGAGGCGCTGGCTTTGCCCGGGATGACGGCCCGCTGGAGAAGCTCGACAAGCTGGAGACGCTCATCGCCGCGGCGACCCGGGACGTTGCTGAGGCCGCGCCTGTGCTCGCCTCGCTGTTGTCGATCCCGATCGCCGACCGCTATCCGCCGCTCGAGTTGAGCCCAGAGCAGCAGAAGCAGCGCACGTTCGAGGCGCTCGTGGATCAAATTACGGGATTGGCCGCGCACCGGCCAGTGCTGGCCGTGTATGAGGACGTGCATTGGGCCGATCCAACCACGCTAGAACTGCTGGAGTCGGTGATCGAGCGTGTGCGGACCCTGCCCATGCTTGTGCTCATCACTTGCCGGCCCGAGTTTTCCCCGCGCTGGTCTGGCCACGCGCATCTCACGTTATTGACCCTCAGCCGCCTCGGGCGCCGGCAGGGCACATCCATGGTCGAACAGCTCACGGGCGGCAAGGCACTGCCCGCAGAAGTGCTCGCGCAGGTCTTGGCCCGGACCGATGGGGTGCCGCTGTTCGTCGAGGAGCTGACCAAGGTGGTCCTGGAGTCGGGGTTACTGGTAGAGGAAAGCGACCGCTACGTTCTCATCGGCCCCCTGCCGCCGCTCGCGATCCCGGCCACCCTGCACGACAGCCTCATGGCTCGCCTCGACCGGTTCGCTCCCGTCAAGCAAGTGGCGCAAATCGCCGCCTGCATCGGTCGGGAGTTCTCATACGATTTGGTCTCCAAGACCGCCTCTCTGAGTGAGGACACACTGCAAGATGCACTCAAGGGACTATGTGCCTCGGAACTCGTGTTCTGCCGCGGCACACCGCCGAACGCGAGCTACCGCTTCAAGCACGCGCTCGTGCACGAGGTGGCCTATCGCAGCCTGCTCCGGAGCCGTCGCCAGCAGCTTCATGCGAGGATTGTCGCCGTTCTCGAGGAGCGGTTTCCGCAAACGGCCGAGACCCATCCCGAGCTCATCGGGCATCATTATGCAGAGGCGCAGCTGAGTGACCAGGCGGTCGTTTACTTCCAAAGGGCTGGCGCGCGCGCCCTGGAGCGGTCAACCTATCTTGAGGCAATCAGCCACTTGGCCCGCGGATTAGAACTGGTTGAGGCTTCTCCGGACATCACTGGACGCGTCCAGCGCGAGCTAGAACTCCAACTGGCGCTCGGGTCGGCGCTGATGGCGACCAGGGGCTATGCGGCCCCGGAGGTCGAACAAGCCTACGTTCGCGCCCGCGCGCTGTGCAGCCATATCGGCCACACGCCCCAGCTTTTCCCGGTGCTGCACGGGCTATACAGGATCTATCATGTCAGAGGCGATCTGAAGGCTGCCCAAGAGGTCGGTGAGCATCTTACAGAGCTGGCGCAGAGCCTGGGCGATCAGACCCTCCTGGTGGAGGCCCACCGGGCCCTTGGGGTGCCCTTGCTCTGGCTCGGAGAGGTGGCTCTCGCCCGCGCCAAACTGGAAGAAGGGACAGCGCTCTACGACGCAAAGCTGCTCCGATCGCACGCCTATACCTACGGCATTGATCCTGGCGTCGTGTGTCTCTCCTATGCAGCTCTCGCTTGGTGGTTTCTCGGCTTTGCCGACCATGCCCTCGACAGGAGCCAGAGGGCGCTCGCTTTGGCTGAGGAGCTCTCCCATCCTCACAGCCGAGCTTTGGCCCTTGTCTGGGCCGCGTGGCTCCGCCAGTTCCTCCGCGACACGCACAGCACGGAGGAACTGGCGCAGGCAGCTGTCCGCTTATGTGACGAGCACGGCTATCCGCTCTGGAGGTCGATGGGGGCCATCTTACACAGTTGGGCGCTGGTCGAGAGCGGACGGAAACCGGAGGAGTGCATCCTGCAAATGTGGCAGGGGCTGGCCGATCTCCGAGCGACTGGCGCCGGGCTCTGGCAGCCGTGTTTCCTCGCTCTCATCGCGGAAGCATGCAACAAAGTGAACCGCATCGATGAGGGGCTCACGGTCCTCGACCAGGCCCTGGGTGTCGTGCGCGAACGGGCGGAACGCTTTTACGAGGCCGAGTTGCATCGCCTAAGGGGCGAGTTGCTGCTCCGGCGCAATCCGAAAGACATTTCGGCCAGCGAGGCTTCCTTTCAAACGGCGATCGCAATCGCGCGCGATCAGCAGGCCATGTCCCTCAAGCTCCGCGCCGCAACGTCGCTCGCGCGGCTCTGGGCCGAACGCGGCGAGCGACGCCAGGCCCAGGATCTCCTTGCAGGGACCTACGGCTGGTTCACCGAGGGCTTAGATACGCTTGACCTGCGGGAGGCCCAAACTCTCCTGAGTGAATTGGACAATCGAGGCCTCACTAGTAAATTGCCTGGGCGCATTGGCCAGATCGACACCGCAGCGGATGGGAGCGCGCCGAAGCGCTGAAGGTCTGGAAATGGGTCACAAGCGGCGGTCGTGCCAAGCGCAGCCCTACGTCCGGTTTACGGCCAATAGCCGACAATCCCAATGACGGCTGACCTTGGGTTAGGCCGAACGATAAGCTCGCTACGATCCAAGGCGCCTTACTTGCATCGAAATTGCCGTTCAGCGGCGAGGGCCGGCCTCAGGAAGCCCACCCGTAAATTTCCCAAGTGTCGGCCATTACGCTCGCTGGTTAACTGGTGCGGATCGAGCCGCATCATGAAAACACCGAAGCCAAAGCAATGGGCCGAGCAGGGGTCCGCTCTGGCGCAATGAGCGGACCGTCATCAGACCAGGCGCAACTTCGCTGACGGGCCACAGGCAGACACGGTAAGCCCCGCACAATTGCGCGAACCATAAAAGAATGAGGCTGGGCTCAGGGCGGAGTTCAAATTGATCCCAGGCATCGGTGGGCCTAGATCGATCGCGCAGCGCAAATTGATTGTTGACACATACTCAAGTCGTCGTCTCAACTACGTTGTAGGCGGTGATAGGACGATGCAAGCCCTTGAGCGTTAGTTCGCCTACCGTCTGTGTCGTGGCTCTCTCGTCGATCGCCGCGCGCACCTTGCTATCGATCAAAATCTGGCCGTCGCGCGCTTCCGCGCACAGCCGGGCCGCGAGATTGACCACTGTCCCGATCGCGCTGTACTCAGAGCGGCCCTCGAACCCGATAGGGCCGAGCGTCGCATATCCATGTGCGATGCCGATTCCAAAACCAAGTTCGTGGCTTTCCCGCCGCCATTTGCTGGACAATTCAGATAGACGGGTCCGCATCGCGACCGCCATTTGAACAGCTCGTGCGCACGGATCGGGACAAGGAATCGGATCTCCGAAAATTACCATGATTCCGTCCCCCATAAATCGCTCCAACGTGCCTTCAAACTCATGGACGAGAGAGCCCAGAGCTGTGTGATACTCGCTCATAACGGCCATCACCTCCTCGGGCTCGGCAACTTCTGAGAAGGCGGTAAATCCTCGCAAGTCACAGAAGACTATCGTCACCTGTCTGCGATGGGTCGCCAGGGACTCATTTGGCGAAGAAGAAAGGATGAGTTCTGCGATCTGCGGGGAAAGGAAACGCTTCAAACGACTAACACGTTCGATCTGCGCTATCTGTTCGGCGACACGCTGCTCAAGCGTTCTATTCCACGACGCGAGTTCGGCCGCCTGGGCTTCTGCTCGATCGTGCAGTTCTTTAATGCGGAGCATGGAGTGCACACGGGCAACCAGCGCTGCATGGTCGACAGGTTTGGTCAGATACTCGTCGGCGCCTGCGTTAAGTCCCGTGACAACATCCTTTGAATCGGCTCGCGCCGTAACCATGATGATTGGAACAAACCCCAGCGAAGCATCGCGCTTTAATCGCCGACAGACCTCAAAGCCATCGACTTTGGGCATCATCACGTCCAGCAGAATGACGTCCGGCGTAACCTCGCGCACGACCGCAAGCGCTCTCTCGCCGTCTTCAGCCTCCCTTGTCTCATACCCCTCTGCGGCGAGGCGCGCGACAAGAATGCAACGATTATTCTCGTTGTCGTCTGCAATCAAGATTTGAGGTGGATTATGCATTTCCGTTCCCGGTCGACGCGGGTTGGAACCTATGTCAGGTATCCATTGATCATTTCGAGTAGTTTTCGTGCGCTGTAGGGCTTCGCGACATAGGCATCGCAACCTGCCGCGCGCGCCTTTTCTTCATCCCCGCTAAGCGCGTAGGAGGTAACGACTACGATTGGAATATGCTGGAGGTCCGCTTGTGCTTTTATGCGCCGCGTCGCCTCGTAGCCGTCAAGATTGGGCAGTTGGATATCCATCAAAATAAGGTCTGGTTTTTCGCTTCGCGCCGCTATGAGCGCTTCTTCCCCGTCGTACGCTTCAATCATTTCGTAACCGGCGCTCGCAAGGAGATCGCGCAGAATTTGCCGATTATCCTCCTGATCTTCGACCACCAATACGCGCTTGCTCATGTCTGTGTCGCCTGTTGCTCAAGCCGGGCTTGCACCCAGAAGGAGAATTTTGCGCCGCGACCGGGACGGGACTCTACCCAGATCCGCCCACCATGCATCTCCACAATGAGCTTTGCGATGGCGAGGCCCAATCCCGCGCCTCCCTTTGCCTTGGTGATTGAATTGTCGACCTGCTGAAATTCTTGGAAGATTTTTGCTTGATCGGTTTCGTCAATGCCCGGGCCCGTGTCCTGGATGGAGAATGTGTAGGAGTCTCCTTTGGCTTCGACCTCGATCCGAACCTCTCCCGCCTCGGTAAATTTGATCGCATTTCCAACAAGATTGAGCAGAACCTGTGCAAGCCTGCGTTCGTCTCCCCGCGCCGGCGGTAGGCCATCGGGAACAGAAATTTTCAATCCTAAATTCTTTTCGGCGGCGAGGGACTCAACGGAGGCGTAAACACCACTAAGCAGTTCTTCCACGGAATAGTCGGCCAAACAGAGGCGAAGCTGTCCGGCTTCAATCTTGGAGAGGTCGAGGACATCGTTGATCAGCCCAAGCAAATGTCTGCCGTTCCGTTGGATTCGTTCAAGGGCTGACCGCATTTTTTCCGGAGGGTCGCCGTATATGCCGTCGAGCAGGAGCTCCGAAAAGCCGAGCACCGCGTTCAGCGGCGTCCGAAGTTCATGGCTCATGTTTGCAAGAAATTGCGATTTGTGTCGGCTCGCCTCCGCAAGGTTTTCGTAGAGCTGCTGCAGCTCTTTGCAGGTTAAGTTGACGTGCGCCGCAAGCTCCCCAAGTTCGTCCCGATTGGGAACCTCGATGCGCTGGCTGAAGTCACCAGCCGCTATTCGATTCAAACCGTTGTGGATGATGCGGACTGGGTCAATCACCGATCGGGAGATCGCATGTCCCAAGACCAGCGTAAGTATGAAACTTGTGAGCGCGACGGCGCCGACAAGTAGCTGAGATCTAGCATAGGTTTTCTGGCTCGCATCTATGCCGGCCACCATGTCAGCTTCAGCCCGGTTGACCAATTGATTGGTCAACCGTTCCAACTTGTCCGCGAGGGGGCTGAGCTCCAGGAGTTCGCTCTGTTTGGCCTCAGTCGTTTGCCTATTGCGGATGAGATCGACGATGTGTGAGACTACAGCAATGAAGCGCCCATACTCTTCGCGCAACTGATTGAGCAGCGCCACTTCATCTTTTGCGACGAACGAGACACGGTCAAGGTCGTAGCCAAACTGGTTGATCTGCCGCAGCGCAACGGCCAATGTCGTTTCGTTCGGAAACGCGAGAGCCGTGGAGACGACGTAAAGCTGTCGAAGCGTTGCGTGTTGCATTTGTCGGTACGCTTCGATCTTGTGCTGCAGGGCGACGACCTGGTTCGCCCTCTGATCAGCTTCGCGCAAGGAAAGAAGGCCAATAAGCCCAACCGAGACCAAGAGTGCCTCGATGACGAGGAAGGCCATCAGCAACTTTGTGCGGAGTGAAGGTCGCGATGCGAAGCCGAAGAGAGCGCCCTTCACTGACGCTCTGCCCCCACTTGCTCGCGACGTTGCAGCGAGTTCGCGTTGACCAAGAAACGAAGTCGGGTCAGCTTCGAAGTTCACGTCGAACCTCGTTGAGGAACCGCCAATCGACGGCATCCGCGATAATTTTCGCAGGGTTCGATTTCAGCATCTTCGCTTCGCGCAGACGAAGTGCGTAAAAACGGATCGTATCTTCGGGATCGTAGTCTCGCCAGCGGTTGTAGGGTACGTCCGCTAATGTCTGAATCGCATAATCGTAGCGGGGCGTGAAACCCCTGTCTACCATGCGCTGAGCAACCAGAGCCGGTTCGCTCACGCACAAATCGGTCGCGCGCAACATGGCACGAACCACGCGCTTGGTCGCGACGGGATTCTTTCGGACGAATTCGCGGTTACCCGCCAACATGCAGCAAAAATACTGCGACCATGGGCGATCCAGGGCACTGTTGACGATAACATGGCCGATGTGCTGCGCACGCAAGCGCTGTGGTTCGGGCGGAAATCCGAGGAAGGCGTCGATCTTGCCCGCAGCAAACAACTCGATCGGTTTGACTGACGCGCTCGTCACCCACTCGATATCCTTGTTAGGATCGAGTCCGACGAGCGTCGCCATCGCGCTGATGAAAACGTGCGGGCTACTTCCGACCCCCTGCTGGCCAACGGTTCGACCCTTCAGATCGGCGACGCTGCGTATGTCCTCCTTGGCGAATAGCTCAAAGCAGCCGACATGAACCCCAGCCACAACGGTAATGCTTGCACCCCGATCGATCTCGAGAAGAAGTGGACCGGAGAAATGCAAGGTGAAATCGATGTCGCCCTTCGCAATTGCTTTGGTTTGTTCCACGCCGGCATCAGAGTCTACGTAAACGACGTTTGTGAATCCCTCGGCATTCAAGAGGTCGCTCAGCACGTACTGAGGAGCAATGCAGATGCTCGGATTCTTCGCAAGGCGGATGGTTGTTGTCTCTGGTGGCGGATTGGGCTGTTCGGCGCTGAGCCGAGCGGTAGCGCTCCAGAAAAGGGCAGTGGACGCAGCGCAGGCCCCAGTCAACAGCAAGTCGCGACGGTTCGTATCCATAAGAACCTCCTCGAGATTGCCTCGGAATCAGCCTCCAAGTTCACGTCGAACTTCGCTCAGGAACCGCCAGTTGGTCCCATCCGCGATGACTTTCGCAGGGTTTGATTTCAGCATCCCTGCTTCGCGCAGACGGAGCGCGTAGAAGCGGATAGTGTCCTCGGGATCGTAGTCGCGCCAGCGGTTGTAGGGCACCTCTGCAAGTGTTTGAACGGCGTCGTTCAAGTGGGCTGTGGACCCTCTTTCTACTATGCGCTGGGCAGTAAGAGCTGGCTCGCTCACGCATAGATCCGTCGCCCGCAGCATGGCGCGAACCAGCCGTTTGGTGGCCACGGGGTTCTTCCGGACAAATTCCCGATTCCCAGCCAACATGCAGCAAAAATACTGCGACCAAGGGCGATCCTGCGCGCTGTTGACGATAACATGACCGATGTTCTGCGCGCGCAAACGTTGAGGCTCTGGGGGAAATCCAAGAAAGGCGTCTATCTTTCCCTCGGCGAACAATTCGATCGGCTTGACCTTCGCGCTCGTCACCCACTCGAAATCTTTGTTTGGGTCGAGTCCAACAAGTGTAGCCATCGCGCTCAAGAACACATGCGGAGGCGACTCTAGCGATTGAATGCCGACGGTTCGACCCTTGAGGTCGGCGACGCTGCGTATGCCATCCCTGGCGAATAGCTCGAAGCAGCCGACATGAATCCCGGCCAGAATGGTAGTGCTCAAGCCTTTATCGATCTCCAGAAGAAGTGGACCAGAGAAATTTAGGTTGAAGTCAACATCGCTTTTCCAGATAGCTTTGCCCTGCGACGCGCCACTGCCAGTGTACGTGCCGGTTTCGACATAAACGACGTTGGTGAAGCCCTCGGCATTTAGCAGGTCGCTTACCACGTAGACAGGTGCGATGCAGATGCTTGGGCCCTTCGCGAGGCGGACTGTAGTGGTTTCTGGCGGGGGCTCGGTTTGTTGGGCCTTGAGCCGAGCGGCCGCACTCCCGAATAGAGCCGCGGAAGCGGCGCAGGCTCCGGACAATAGGAAATCGCGACGGTTCGCGAACATCGGAACCTCCTCGAAACCACCATTGCAGTAACTGCGGGTGTGTCGGACCGATGTGATTTGCGTGGGACAAAACGTGGCCCCGCTGGGCATGAAGATAGCATGGTAAAGATGCGCCGGATATGACCGGGCGACTGACGTTTCCCGGCTTCCGATAGCCTTCCAACCCAGCTTTCTGCCGGGCCGGCTGACGCGCTTATTCAATCACCTCATCCGCGCGGGCGAGCAACGTTGGAGGCACGCTTCGATTCGGCTATTGGGCCGCCGATTTATGCACGGGGCATATTACAGAGCCGGCAAGAGGCGAGATCAGGAGAGAAGCCGACCCCGAGGGTTATGGCCAGCCGCGAAGGTCCCGCGCGCCCGGACCACGCGCAGCACCCGATTTGAAACCGAGGGCTCGTTTCCGCCGACGAGAGCGCGTGCCGCTGAGGCCAGTTCGCAACCGATCGCGGAGGGCGCCTTCTAAGAACTGATCGCAGGACTAGGCGGGGGCCTTCAGAGAATCGAGACGCTTGCGCAGAAACGCCAGAACCATGATCTCGTCCGGCGTGAGCTTGGCGTACTGGCGCTTGAACTTCCCCGCGATCTTGGCTTCGATCATATTCACAAGGTCACCGGACATGTAGGCGTTCAGGACTTCCGGGTGCACGTAGCACTTGCGGCAGATTGCGGGCGTGTTGATGCCGCAGCACCTGCTGATCGACGCGAAGCGATTGAAGGAAATCGACATCCCTCAGCAGGCCATCATCAAAGGCGACGCCAAGTCCGCCAGCATCGCTGCTGCGTCGATCCTGGCGAAAGTCGAGCGCGACGCGGTGATGCGAACGCTCGACGTCCGCCACCCCGGCTACGGCTTCGCGGATCATAAGGGCTACCCGGTGCCGGCTCATTACGAAGCTCTCGCCAGGCTTGGTGCATGCGCAGCTCATCGGACGTCGTTCGGACCTGTACGCAAGGCTCTCGGGTTGCCGCCCCTGCCGCCGTGGCCTTCAGCATCCGAGCGCGAAGCCGGCTGACCCGGGGGCTTTGCTCCGCCTCCGCTCCTTAGTTTCGCGGCCAACTCTTTTCATGAACGACCTCCTTGCCCTTCTTGTCGGACCGCAGGCCTAGATAGACTGGCTGGCGCAGTTCTCCCTTGCTAGTCCACTCCGCGAACTTCACCTCTGCGACCAACGAAGGACGCACCCAGGTCGTGACCCGCTCGTCCTTCACCTTGGTAGTGAAGGGCGACGTGACTGTCTTGAGCCTCACGAGCTTGCCGTGAAGCTCTTCTAGAACCTGATGACTGAAGCCTGTACCGACGTGGCCGATGTACCGCCATGCATCGCGTTCGCGTACCGCCAGCACGAGGGCGCCGAAGAAGGGCCGGGTTCGCCTCGGTGCCGTGAAGCCGGCGATCACGACCTCCTGGCGCTGCGCGGTCTTGACCTTCAGCCAATCGGCGGTCCGGCGTCCGGACGCGTACGGGCTGTCGGCGCGCTTTGCCATAATACCTTCGAGATGTCTCCGCTCGGCTTCTGCGAAGAACTTCGTTCCTTTGCCTTTGCGGTGGTTGCTGAACGCGATCAGCTTGTGGCGCGGCAGGATGGCCTTGAGCCGCTTCTTGCGATCGAGGAGCGGCAGCCCACGCAGGTCCTCGCCGTCTGCGAACATGAGGTCGAACGCACAGTACAAGAGCTTGGCCTCATGGCGCAGGGCGTTCTGGAGCAACTGGAAATGGGATGCGCCGTCCTGTCCGATCGCGACCAGCTCGCCATCCATCACCGCGTCCGCCTTCACGCCTTCAAGTGCTTTCGCGACCTCGACATAGGAGTGGCTGATGATTTTCCCGTTGCGGCTGTAGAGCGCGACCCGACCACCCCGGATTTCCGCGACCATACGAAAACCATCGAATTTGTCCTCGAAAACCCAATTGGGATCGTCGAACGGTGAATCGGTCAGCGTGGCCAGCATGGGCTGCAGACGACGAGGCAGAGTCGATTTTCGGTCCATGATAGGGTCTTTCTACACGGCGGGCAGTGGCCGCAACGGGGAAGACGGGACGCGAACCCGCGCGGTATCGCCAGCCGCGACCATCCCGCCGGCCCGTACCACGCCCAGCACCCCGGATTTGAACGGAGGGCCCGTTTCCGACGACGAGAGCACCTGTTGCTTAAGGCCGGGCCGGAAGCGGTCGATGAGGACACAGGGCGTCCGGAGACCGGTCAGCTCGACGATAGTCGTGGGACCCAACTCGATCAGGGTGCCGAGCGGCATCCGCTCCAGGTCCAGGCCAGTCGTTGTGATATTCTCACCCATGTCCCCCGCTGCGACCTCGAACCCGGCTTCCGAGAGGGATGCAAAGAGCTCGGCCGGGATCAAGTGGACCTGCCGGAGATTGGGCAGGCGTGGCCGGCGGCGGGCGAGATAGCGGTGCTGGACGAAAGAGCCGGCGTGGGCGTCGCCTTGGACGCCGTGTCCTTCCACCAAAACGATGCGGTCCTGGACCGGTTTGCTGAAGTGGTGCCCAGGGTCGGCGGCGACCGCCGTCACCTTTCCATCGAGGGAGAGATCTTGCACCTGCGGCATCAGGCAGCGCAGGCGAGCGAGCGCCGCTTCTGGCGGAAGTACCGCGTGATCTCGGGAAGCTTCATCGCATTCAGGACCCGATCGGCAGGGACCCCGCCCTTGCGGGCCACCTCGACGCCCCAGTGCATGTGGTCGAGCTCTGGAATCGAGTGCGCGTCCGGATTGATGCTCACCATGCAGCCGAAGTCGAGGGCGGCCCGGTGCCAGCGCCAGTCCAGGTCGAGCCGCCATGGGTGGGCGTTGATCTCGACGACGACGTCGTGCTTGGCGCACGCCCGCAGCACCTTCTCGACGTCGATTTCGTAGCCCGGCCGCCGCTGAAGCTGTCGCCCCGTCATGTGGCCGATCATGGTGGTGTGAGGGGCGGAAATAGCCCGAAGCAGGCGCTGCGTCTGCGCCTTGCGATCCAGCTTGAAGCGCCCATGGATGCTGGCGACCACGAAATCGAAGCGCTCCAGCACCTCGTCCGGATAGTCCAGCGAGCCGTCAGCCATGATGTCCGATTCGATGCCTTTGAGGATCCGGAAGTCCTTGCCGAAGCGCTTGTTCAGGCGGTCGGCTTCCCGGTGCTGCTGCGCGATCTCCTCTACAGACAGACCGCGGGCGTAGTAGGCGGATTTGGAATGGTCGGCGACACCGAAATACTCGAATCCGCGCTGGCGAGTGGCCTTGGCCATGCTCTCAAGGGTCTCGGTGCCGTCGGACGCATCGGTGTGGCAGTGAAGGATGCCGCGGAGGTCATGGTCGGTGACAAGTTTCGGCAACTTGCCTTTCAGAGCCAGCTCGACCTCGCCGCGCCCCTCCCGGAGTTCGGGATCGATGAAAGGCAAACCAAGCGCGCGATAGATGTCGGCCTCCTCGCCGGCGATCAGCGTGCGGCCCTTGTGCAAGCCGTCGGCGTCCAACCGCAGACCCTTCTCGGCCGCCAAGGCTTGGAGCTGCTCGATGTGGGCGGCGGAACCGGTGGCGAAGAGAAGGGCGGCGCCGAAGTGCTTGCGGTCGGACACTCGAATTTGCAGCCCGTCGGCCGATGGCGTCGATGACTTGTCCGGCTTGGCAGCCTCCGCAACGATCGCGAGATCGCCGACGAGTTCGCAGCCGCGGCGGAAATCGCCGGCGATCGTCGCACGCTTGAGTTCGGGGCGTGACTTGCGGATCGAGTCCTTGGCATGCGCAAGCAGCGCGGCGGCGCGGTGCAGGTGGAGGCGGCCTTCTCCGCTTTTGGCAATCGCGAGGTTCTGCAGGATCTTGGTCTGCAGCGCGGCGCCGAGTCCTTTGGCCTTCTTGATGCGGTCATCCTTGGCGGCGGCCTCCAACTCGGTGAGGGAGGCGATGCCCAGATCTTTGTAGAGCCGCAGCACTTTCTCCGGACGAAGGCCGGGCACAGCGAGCATCTCGAGCACGCCCGCGGGAATCTCCTTCCGCAGCTTTTCGAGGCTGGGATGACTGCCCGTCTGGTGAACCTTGGCGATGATGTCGGCAATAGCATCGCCGACGCCCGAGATTTCAGTAAGTCGATCTTCGGCGATGAGCACGTCCAGAGGAACGGCTAGGGCCGCCAGGCTGTCGGCGGCCCGAGAGTAGGCTTTCGCCCGGTAGGGATTGCCGCCTCGCAAGGCGGTGCGCTGCGCGTACTCTCGCAGGAGACTTGCCACACCGCGCGCGTCAAGCAAAGGCATTCAGCCAGCCTCCCGGTCCGAGCTTTGCGGCGCCGCCGGAGTTAGGCGGCGGCCGGAGCGGTCACTTGGCCGGCGATCGAGAGAGCTCTCGAGCTTCTGGGCTGCGCGAAAGTCCTCAAGGTGCTGGACGTTGGGGCCGTAGGCAGCCTCCTTCTTGAGGAGATTGTAGATCCGGCCGGCCACCAGTTGCAGGTGCTTCATCTTGCCCCGCGGCATGGATCTCGCCTTGCAAAGCGCTCGGACGGCGTAGGCGCGGAAGTAATCGAATGCGTCTGACATGATGTCAGTAAACGCCGGCTCTCGCTGAGAGTTCGATGGGCTCTGCGAATGACTGGATCGCCCATCGGCGCCCGCCGCGGCCTGGCGCAAAACTCGAAACCTTGCGAACAGCGGTCGCTGGAACTCCTCGCCGCCTTCGAAGTTGCGAGACTTGTTGATTGAGGTAGGTAGACTGCCCGCCGTCGGCCCCAACCCGGCGGCGGGTATTTTGTGAGTTGCGTAGCGTGGCAAAGTGTACAAAGGCGCCTAGGGCTGAAGTGCCGGCGGTCCCTACCATGCCGGGGTTCATCGAACCCCAGTTGGCGACCCTGAAGCTGAAGGCGCCTTCGGGATCCCAATGGATTCACGAAGTCAAATACGACGGGTACCGCATTCAGCTCCGGATCGACGGAGACGATCGCCGGGCCTACACCCGCAACGGCTACAACTGGATCAGCAAGTTCTCAAGGATTGCGGGCGCCTTCGATATCGAAGGACAGGCCATCGTCGACGGCGAGGTTGTCGTCATCCATGATGGGCGCGCGAACTTCTCCGAGCTGCGGGCAGACCTCGGCAGAGGCGATCAGGATCGATTGGTCTACTTCGCTTTCGATCTGCTCTGGCTGGACGGCAGAGATCTGCGGAAAGAGCCGCAAATCGAGCGGAAGAGGCTGCTCAAGGATCTGATCGAGGAGCGCGACCTCAAGGAGCCCGTCCTCTATAGCGAGCACCACGAAGCGGACGGCCAGGCACTGTTCGCCGCAGCCAGCAAGCTGAATTACGAAGGCATCGTCTCCAAGCGGGTGGATGCACCATACCGATCGGATCGGGTGGAGGCTTGGCAGAAGATCAAGGTCGTTCAGAAGGGCAAGTTTCCCGTGGTCGGCTTCATCAAGGACCCATCCGGCGTAGCCGCGCTCTATCTGGGCAAGAAGGAAGGCAAGGATCTGGTCTACATGGGAAAGGTCGGGACCGGATGGAGCCGAACCACCTCGGCGCAGATCCGCAAGGCGCTCGACACCGTGGTAAGTCCGAAGCAGAAGCTGACCAAGACCATCAGGAAGCCGAAGGCCACGTGGGTCGAACCCAAGTTCTATGCCGACATCGAGTACCGTGACATCACCTCCGAAGGTCTGCTGCGGGCCAGCTCGTTCAAGTGGCTAAGCAAAGGAACGCGCCGATCATAGCCGCGTTTTCCTGCGGAGTATGTGGAGTACCGGTCATGGATCCGGAACAGCGAGTTGCGAAAGCCTTGGAAGACGCTCAAGGCATCTTGGCCCGGCATGTCGAGCCCGGCCCCAGAGATTGCGAGCAAACCATAAACAAGCTGCTGGATGTTCTCGACGACGAAGCCGTCGTCCAAGCGCTCAAGGATTCGAAGATGGAAAAGCCCACAACAGAACAACTCGACGAGCTCAAGAGGCTCAGTGCAATCGCGCGTGTGCCGGACGAATCGGAGATCGTGACTTCGAAGGAAGAAGCCGAAACCCGGATCCGCGATCTGAAAGACAAGGCTCGGATGGAATGAGGCGATCCCAGGACGACGATAGAGGGCGTCCGGTCTGCATTCGTCGTTGCAGCCGCGGCTGTTCGTCAGCGCGGGTGGCGATTGGGATATGCATGGCCATGCGTCCGGCCTGCCGCCAATAGCCGACATGCAAACGCCCAGCTTTGCTCGGCCAAGGGCCACGTTCAGGGTGTTCGTTGAAAACACCGTGCTTTGTTCTGCGAGGAACCTCTGCGCAACACTTTCGTTGTGCTGGTCTTCCGGACAGCAAAGGATACGATTATGGACCGCGAACATGTGAAGGGCGCCGCCGACAAGGCAAAAGGCGCCATCAAAGAAGGTGCCGGCAAGCTCACCGGCGACAAGGACATGGAAACCGAAGGCAAGATCGATAAGGCCAAGGGATCCGCCCACAACGCCGCGGGGGACGTGAAAGATGCAGCGCGGGACGCCGCTGACGCCCTCAAGAAGTAAGCAGAAGAAGCGAAGATCAAAAACTAACCGCCTCCGGGCGGTTTTTTGCGCCAATTGAGACGGCGAGCGGGCTTAGCCGGAGATCAGAGGAACGAAGCGGACCTCCTCGATCCTTTCCTCGATGAAACTGCCGTCCGGCTCGCGTGTCAGCTTCGTCAGCCACTGCACTCCGTTAGGATCGCCGATCGGGATGACCAGTCGTCCCAACAGAGTAAGTTGAGTCTTGAGGACCGCGGGCGTCTCCGCGCCGGCGGCCGACACCAGGATCACGTCGAACTGGCCGCCTTCCGGCCATCCTGCGGTCCCGTCGCCATGACGCACGTCCACATTGCGGCAGCCGAGATGCCGAAGGCGCGACCGGGCCCGCTCCACCAATGCCTCATGGCGCTCGAGCGCGCAAACCTCCCGCCCGAGCTTGGCGGCGAGCGCCGCCAGATAACCCGAACCCGCGCCGATCTCCAGAACCCGTTCCGACTTGGCGATCGCGGCAGCCTCGAGCATCCTGGCGACGATGTAGGGCTGAGAGATGGTCTGTCCTTTCGGGATCGGTACCGCGCTGTCTTCGTACGCGGCTTCCGCGAACCGCCGACCAAGGAAGACTTCGCGGGGGACCTGCCGCATCGCCAGCAGGACCCGCCTGCTGCGAATGCCGCGGCCGGCAATCTGCACGTCCACCATCGCGTCGCGGAGGAAGCGGGACCTCTTGGACCGTTTGCTCTCCTTGACCGCCCGCACGACCTCTCCATGCATGAACGATTTCGCTCCAGCAGATGGGAAACTCGGAGGCCAGCGACTTGCTCCTTGACGCGAGGGTGGGTGCCGCTCTCGCCGACGAGGCCGGCTCCGCTGCCCGAGCGGAATCGCGGAGCGTAGTCAGGGACGCGCTCGCAGCGGAACGACCGCCTTCGGATCGAATTGATCTCCCGAACCCGAGCCCGCAGAAAGCTCATGAAATGGATCCTGACGGCCGCAGGCGTGGCAGCAAAGACGCCGCTCGTCGGGTCTTCATGATTCCTGGAAGGAGACCCAATGAATTGGGTTGTGTCGGTGCTAGTTTTTGCACTTGTCGCCTCGACCTCCGCGGTTTCGGCGCAACCGGTGAGATGGACGACCTATTCCATCGCGCAGACCGGTACCTCGGTCGATTTCCCGGCCTCGATCTTTACTGAAGAAGCCGGCCGGCCGGATGGCTACGGACAGCGATTTCGGACGGCCGACGGCCGAGCCGACCTTACGATACAGGCCGCACCCAACGTCGCAAACGATTCACCCGCTGCATTTCTCGCAAAGAATCATCCGCCCGCGCGCATTCAGTACAAGCGAACGACGCCTCGGTTATTTGCGGTTTCCAGCTACAAGGCCGACAAGGTCTGGTACAACCGGTGCAACTTCTCGAGCGGATTGATTCACTGCGTCCTGATCAACTACCCGGCGAGCGAAGAGCGCGAGTGGGACGACGTCGTAACGCGGATCAGTCTGTCGCTGCGCGGCAAATAAGTCGTGCGGGTGCGGGATGGAGATCGCGCCTGCCGGCGAGGGCGCGTAGCTGCGAGAATACCGATTTGGCTATCCTCGCGAGCGCTAGTTCTGAATAGCGGGTCGTGAGACCTTTGGCTATCCGCGACAGGCGCCGTAGTTCAACGGCGGGCGACGGTCCCTGCAGTCCAATAGGGTGGCGAGGTTATCGTTCCTCCGATCTGCCCGCGGCTCGCCGATCTGCGGTTCACGCGGTAGCCGCCGCCCGCCCGGCGTCGGTGATGCGATAGTCGATATCTCCGGATGGAAGTGGCTCGGTTTCCACGAAACCCAGCTCCACGAGCCGCGCCACGATTTCGTGGTCGAACGTCGGCGGGCTGACCCAGGATTCACCGAGGAGCTTCCTCAAAAAATCGCGCTCCAGATCGGTCAGCTCCATCTTCGCGCTCCTCTGCGATCTCTATCGGACTGGTATCGCGGCCACCTCATCCGATGCCCTGGAGATCAACGTTTAGCCGCGGCTTCTGCCAGGAACTGAGCCATCGTGGCCCCGTTGACTTCCGAAGACAACATTCAGGAGATCAACCATGGCCATGGAAGATCGCGAGACGCTCAGCCTGATCGGCAGCGACAAGGTGGAGGGTACGAACGTGTACGGGGCCGACGGCGAAAAGGTCGGCTACATCGAGCGCGTCATGATCGACAAGGTCAGCGGCAAGGTGTCGTACGCGGTGCTCAGCTTCGGCGGCCTGCTCGGCATCGGCGACGATCACTATCCGCTGCCCTGGCAGGCTTTGAAATACGACACCGACCTCGGCGGCTACGTCACCGGTGTCACCCAGGACCAGCTCCGCGGCGCCCCCAAATACGCCGACGAGAGCAGTTGGAATTGGAGCGACCCGGCGACCACGCGCTCCGTGAACGCCTACTACGGTGTGCCGGTGGCCTGAGGCGGGACGACTCTGGCGTCTGGCTGCTCGATGCACCGCCACGGTCGACGATCAGGCCTGATCGCCGAGGAGACTTGAAAGTGAGTGATGCCGTTCGTGTTCTGGTCGTGGAGGACGAGGCTCTCGTCGCAAGCTTCGTCGAGGACGCTTTGTCCGACGGCGGGTTCCAGGCCTGTTCGGTCCATTCGGGGGAGGAGGCCATGTCCACTTTTTGCGATGGCCGCGAGGGATGTCGGGTCCTGCTGACGGACATCAACCTGGGTGACGGCATCAGCGGCTGGGAGCTGGCGCGGCAGATCAGGGAAATCACGCCTAGCTTTCCTGTGGTCTACATGACGAGCGCCAGCGCGCCTGACTGGGAATCGCAGGGTGTCGGTAGCAGCGTCTTGATCCAAAAGCCCTTTGCGCCGGCGCAATTGGCCGCCGCGGTCTCGCAGCTGCTCGGTGGCGCGACCTCGCCGGGTTGACTGGCCAATCGCCTGGAAACCGCGCTTCGCAGGGCGAAAGCAGGCCCCGATGTCAGGCTTCGCCGGAGCCCGAGAAGAGCACCGTCGGCGGGGTTGCGCGCGCGGGCGGCGAGGGTCGACCGTAGGTCGATCCCGGTCTGCTCTTGAGCTCGTACCGTTGGGCCAGATCGAGAAGCCGCCGCCTTGTGAACGGGTCGGCCTTCTCCGCCAGATCGCGCGCCCGCTGCGCGAAGCCACTGTAGAACTCTTCCATGACGCCACCCCACAACATCACCGAATGCCGATCTTCGATGGTCGACGAGGCTCACGTCAAGAGATCGCTTGTGCCCGCCCGGCAAAGGGCACTACGCTGACCGAGGCGGGGGAAGCCAAATGTCGCTGCAACATCCAATCCGGAAGCCGTGCCCGCACTGTGGGCGGGCGATGAAGCTCGTGCGCGACGAGGGCGCCAGAGGCGGAGAGCGCTACGTCTGCTCCGATTGCGACGACGATCCGCTGCACGATCCCGCCGCCCGAAAGTGGGTGGACGGCCCGCTGCGGCCGCCGGCGAAATAGTGGCCCGGAAGAAATCGGCCCGGGCGGTTTGGGCCTCGCAGAGCCAGGACTGGCGAGTTCGTCATTGCCGCACCAACTCAATTGTAGATGCCAAATATGGGGAGGTCTGATGTGTCGGCTGTCGCAAATCTGCTTGCGCGAAAGCAGGCGCTCATGGAGCGACTGCAGAGCGGTACCGGACCGAACGAACGCGAGGAAATCGAGCGCCTACTCGCGCAGATCGAGACCGCGCTGAACCTGCTCGAGTCGGGCGATGCCGCTGCCCCGGGCGAGGAATGATCGGTTCGTGCCGGTCAGAGCGCGCTGAGATCGTCCGGCACCTCGCCGAACTTCCGGATCAGTTTGGCGTCGCCGAAGTCGCCGCTGGACGGGTCTCCGGTCCGCGAAAAGGCGACCGCGCCTGTGCAGCCTGGTTTCCGGGAGAGCGCTTCGGCACGCATGACGGCGGCGTTGGCGCTCAGGCATTCTACCGCCTCGCCCGGCGCGACGCCGTCGTCGGCCATGACGAACGGCAGTGCCACGTAGTAGGTGACGTCCATCGCAGTCACTCCTTGCGTTCGCGCTGCGGGCCATGCCTCCCGCGCGAATATCCTTTCGAAACCGCCGCGCGCAGCTTGTTGGCCTCGGCCTCGAGAAAGTCGATGGCGATTAACAACGCCTTGACCGCCTCCCGGGGATCTCCGCCGCAGGCTTCGATGGCCTGATCCGCGGCGAGCTCGAGATCGTCCTGGGCGGGCGCAGCAGGGTCAGAAGCGGCGGACATCCCTTCCATGTTCTTCATTTGTTCCATTTGAGTCAATGGGCATCCGTTGGTTTCCGCTGCCGGCGAGGGACAGTGCGAATGAATCTTCGCCGGAAAGGCTGGCCTGTCGGAACTGGCATCTGCCGTTCGTCTTGAATCCAGGCCACCCCAATGGAGTTCTGCGTAACATGGCCCCGCGCGCCAACTGGAAAGGCTTCCTGCGTCTGTCCCTCGCCACCTGTCCGGTGGCGCTCTTCCCGGCGACCTCGGAGAAATACCTGAAGGTCGATGCGGACACCGGCGACGAGGTCCAGAACGAGGACATCGTCAAGGGCTACGAGGTTGAGAAGGGCCAGTACATCGAGGTGTCGAAGGAAGAGCTCGAGGAGATCGCGCTGGAGTCCACGCGCACCATCGAGATCGACGAGTTCGTCGACAAGCCGACATCGATCCGCGCTACCTGATCCGCCCCTATTACATCCGCCCCGACGGCAAGGTCGGGCACGACGCGTTCGCGGTGATCCGGGAGACCATCCGCGAGATGGGCAAGGTGGCCATCGGACGGGTCGTGCTGACCAACCGCGAGCACATCATCGCGCTGGCGCCGATGGACAAGGGCCTGGTCGGCACGCTGCTGCGCTATCCCTATGAGGTGCGCAGCGAGCAGGAGTATTTCGACGAGATCCAGGACGTGAAGGTCACCAAGGACATGCTCGACCTCGCCACCCACATCGTGAACCAGAAGGCGGGGCGGTTCGATCCCGAGAAGTTCGA
>NZ_FMAI01000028.1 GCF_900094605.1 Bradyrhizobium shewense
TCACTCGGCCTTCCCTGCGCGATGGCTGGACGGCTTATGCCGTGATCTCCCGGGAGCCGACCATTCCTTCTGGCCTCCCTCGCCCCGCGAATTTGGATGATGCAGTCTGCCCGGTTGGGCTCGCTCGCACCTTCGCAAGGACTTGACCGTAGCAACGACGGCCAGGACCACACGGTTTTGCCGTACGCACGGCCCGCCATTTCGCCGCAGTTTTCCCGGACCCCGTCGACGAAGCCGGAAACTTACAGACGAGACGAAGCCTAGCAGCGCCGTCGTCCGCACGAAGCCTCGGGCTCACAGGGACTACCCGCCCTGCCCGCGCCTCTCGTGCCGACGCTGCCGCGTCCACCGCAAGCCCGGCTCGCGATGCGTGACGACACATGATCGCCCCTCTTGGTGAGCCGGGATGGACGACACATACGACAAAACCGAATTTCGGCAAAGTGGAATATTTTTGGCGAAGCGGATTGACAGAGCGCGACACAGACCCGGTCCCGTAGCCCGGATGGAGCGCCAGCGTAATCCGGGACAGTGCGAGATGCGGGCGAGCCGCCCCGGATAGCGCTTCGCTCCATCCGGGCTACGGGAGCTTCGCTCTAATCGGCAGCCGCCTGCGCCGGGGCGATTTTCCCGATCATCGTCTCGATTTCCACCTTCACGAGCTCCGGCACGGCATTCTGCACCATGTGGCCGAGCTCGGGCAGCACGATCAGCTTCGCATTCGGCACCATGGCTGCGAACGGGCGCGCGTGGATGTTGGTCTTCACCGTCTTGTCGGGCTCTCCGGCGATGATCGTGACCGGCGCCGAGATCTCGCCATAGCGCGCGGCTTGCGCAGTCACCGCCTCCTTCAACGTCACCAGATCATAGGCATTGGCGATGAACTCGCGCGGGCGCAGCAGCAGCGGCGTCGCGGAATCCTGCACGAATCCATCCGGCATCATCTGCGGCAGGAACACGTTGCGCGCGCCGGGCTCGGCCAGAAAGTAGCCGAGCGGCAGGGTGATCGTGTAGGCGAGCAGCGGACCGATCACCGGCGTTGCGATGAACTCATTGTAACGGCCGACACCGCCGCGCCAGGGATGGGTGACGGGAGCGAGCATGACCAGGCCGGCGACGCGGCCGGGATGATCGAGCGCAATCCGCGCGCCGAGCGCGCCGCTCCAGGAATGGACGACGAAGACAGCACGCTCGACCCCGAGCTTGCCAAGCGCCTCGTCGATCATCCGCGCCTGGATCTGCGGCGTGGAATCCTGGCGCCGTGCGCGCGTGCTCCAGCCATGGCCGGGACGGTCGACCAGGATGACGCGATGGTCTTTGGCGAGCAGGTCGCCGAGCGGGCGCCGCATCGCTTCGAGATTGGAGCTGGCGCCGTGCAGCATCACGATCGGCAGGCCTGCATCGCGCGGACCGATATCGACGACGTGAAGCGTTGCGCCGTCGACCTCGACCATCCCGCCCTGCGGCGGAAAGGCGCGCTGCACGGCGACGATTCCAGCCTGCGTGACCAGCGCCAGCAGAACCAGCGCCGTCACGACTAACATCACGATCATGGAGAGAATCCGGGTGATCCTGGGCACAGGGCAGTTACGGGCGTTACGGGTGGCAGTTTCGCTTCGCCGGCTTTCCGGATTTGCGCCGAAACTGCCGGGGCTGTGGATATGTGCATAATTGAAGAACGTGAAAACTCAATAGAATCAACAATATTCCAGGAGGACACGCAAGCCTCGGAACAGCTTCATGGGGCCGTCATCGCGGCCTCCATATAATCGCCATGGTCGGTTCCGCCATCTAGGCGCGGGTGGGCGCCGATCCTCCTCGCAGGCCCAGGGCAACCTCAGGGGATGCGGGAAAGACCGGCAGGATTTGTCCTGATTTGAACCGGAGGATTTTCGATGAGCTTCAGATCGAACGACACTGCGATCGACGAGATCGTGGCGAGCTGCAACGGCGACCTGCGCGGTGCCGTGCGGGCGCTGCTGCTGATCAACGAGCATCTGGAATCGGAGCTTGCAAAGGCTTACGCCGCAGCCGCCGATCACGGCCTGGTCGAGCGCGGCGGCAACGCCCTGCACTAAAGTGCGGTGGACCGCACTTTAGGCTCTCTATCGAGCATGATCTTGTCGGAAAACCGCTGCACACTTTTCGCCAACGTGGCCCTTCGGGTCCGGATCATGCTTGGCACGCAGACTAGTTCGCTCCGTCCTCGTCCTTTTCCTCGTCCGGCGTAAGTGCGGGACAGGCGCGGATCGTCGAACGGGCAAGCTTGGCATCGGCCCTCGACTTGTAGGGACCGTCGCCGAACCAGATATCGCCGATGATCACGGGATTGCTGGTCACGATGTTGCACTTTCCGGTGGCGCGATTGCCGACCACCCAGAACAGTCCGTCGGCGAAGCTCACCGTCCCCGACGCAAGCAGCAAGCTACCCGCAAAGATCAAACGCTTCATGGCTTTTGCTCCTGCCATGCAGGTAGGCCTGCGGCGGCGCCGGCAATAGTCCTCACGATGCCGCGCTTCCGATCGTGGTTAATCGGCGCAGGCGGCCATCACTCGGAAGATGATCAAACTATCCGCGTCCGGATCGTGCGCTAGATATCCCGTCCCTCGACCTTCTCGGTCAACGCCTTGACCTGGTCGGGAATCTTTTCGAGATGCGGATTGACGGCGAGCGCCTTGCGATAGGCCTCGAGCGCGCGCTTCTCGTCGCCGACCTCCTGCATGATCATGCCGAGGCCTGCGAGCGCGCCGAAATGGCGCGGCTCCCGGATCAGCACCTGCTGGATATCGGCGAGCGAACGACCATAGTCGTTCTGCATGTAATGGAGCGTGGCGCGGCGGTTCCAGGCCTCGATGTAGTCGGGCCTGAGCTTGATGACCGAATCCAAGAGCTTGATCGCGACATCGATCTTCTTCGCATCGACTGCGGTCTTCGCCCGCGACATCAGCAAGGACGCCGTGTCGCTCGGGGTCTGCAGCCAGATCGCCCAGATCCGCGCCTCGACATGCTTGGCGCTGGCCTCGTCGGGCGCCGCCTTCAACGCGCCGAACAGGAATTCGAGATTCTTGGTGCGATCGACCTTGGGCAGCTTGGCCGGCGCCTCCGGGAGCTTCTTCTGCTTGCCGGGCGGCTCAACCTGCTGTGCCAGGGCCGGAGCAAGGCCGGAGGTTCCCAGCACAAGGGCCAGACACAAGGTGCGCGCGAAGAGGAATCTCACTGCCATGGTCAAAGTCTAAACGCGCAAAGCCGCCCTTGCAAAGCAAAGGCGGCGTCAAACTCGTGTGAGACCGTGGTCTTGCGGGGCGCGCGCGGGCGTCCGGCAGGGCAATATCAGCCCTGACGAGCCTTGAAGCGGCGCTGCACCTTGTTGATCACATAGACCCGGCCCTTGCGGCGGACCAGGCGGTTGGCGCGATGGCGACCGCGCAGCGATTTCAGCGAGTTACGGACCTTCATGGCGGAATCCTGAACGTTCGAAAGGCCGTGTTCGGCACTACCGTTTCGGCACGCGCGAATGTGGCAAAATGAGATTTTTCCCGCCGGCGGACGACCGCCCGGGACGGGGCGGTTCTTAAGGCATGGCGGGAGGTCATGTCAATGTTAACTGGCCCGTTCCGAACCGGCAAATTCGCGAAAACAACCCCATGCACCGTCAAAGCGGCCGGATCGGCCCGATTTATCGCTGGGGGAATCAGACCTTTCGACGACACCTTGCCAAATTCGTTATATCATATAATCAATTCGGCAACCCGTCGGGAGGAAACCCATGCCGAAGCTGAAGCTGCCCAATATCGACGATGTCGTCGCCATCGACATCCACACCCACGCCGAGGAGCCCTGCGGCTGCCACCCTGACGATGGCTATGACGATTTCCAGGCGCAGATGGCGGAGTATTTCAAGTCGCCGAACAAGCATCCGCCGACGGTGCCGGAGACCGCGGCCTACTACCGCTCCAAGAACATCGCCGCTGTGATCTTCCCGGTCGACGCCGAGCGCGAGACCGGCTTCCGCCGCTACAACAATTACGAGATGATCGAGGCCGCCTCCGACCATCTCGACGTCCTCATTCCCTTCGCCTCGATCGACCCGCACAAGGGCAAGCTCGGCGCACGCGAAGCGCGCAAGCTGATCGAGGAATACGGCGTGCGCGGCTTCAAATTCCACCCGACCATGCAGGGCTTCTACGCCAATGACCGCATGGCCTATCCGCTCTACGAAGAGATCAACAATGGCGGCGCGGTCGCGCTCTTCCACACTGGCCAGACCGGCGTCGGCTCGGGCATGCCCGGCGGCATGGGGATGCGGCTGAAATATTCCAACCCGATGTACATGGACGACGTCGCGGCTGATTTCCCCGACCTCAAGATCATCCTCGCCCACCCCTCCTTCCCCTGGCAGGAAGAGGCGCTGTCGGTCGCGACCCACAAGCCGAACGTTTACATCGACCTCTCCGGCTGGTCGCCGAAGTACTTCCCGCCGATCCTGGTGCGCTACATCAACTCGATCCTGCAGGACAAGATGCTGTTCGGCTCGGACTGGCCGGTGATCACACCGGACCGCTGGCTGTCGGACTTCGCCAAGATCGAGATCCGCGACGAGATCCGGCCGAAGGTGCTGAAGGCGAACGCCCGAAAACTGCTGGGGATCTGAAGCGCTTCTCAGCGCCGCGCATCGAGGGCTTCGGGTGACCGAAGCCCTCATGCTCGAAACGTCAGACCTGCGCCAGGCCGCCATCGACGAAGACCTCGCCGCCCGTCATGAAGCTGCTGTCCGAGGATGCCAGGAAGGCAGCCACCGCGCCTGTCTCGGAGGGATCGCCGACGCGCCCGATGGGCGTGGCACTTCCGAGCGCATCGAACGCTTCCTCGCCGACGATCTCCAGTGCCAGCTCCGTCTTGGTCGGCCCGGGCGACAGCACATTGACGCGGATGCCGGTGCCGCGCAGGTCCAGCGCCCAGCTCCGCGCCAGATTGCGGATCGCGGCCTTGGTCGCGCTGTAGATGCTGAACTGCGGCGTCCCCATCACGCCCGTGCTCGACCCGGTCAGGATGATCGACGATCCCTTCGTCATCAGCGGCAGGGCTTTCTGTACCGTGAAGACCAGCCCCTTCACATTGACGTCGAAGATATGATCGTAATGCTCGACCGTGATCTCGCCGAGCGGGGCGAACAACCCGGTGCCGGCATTGGCGAAGAGAATGTCGAGCCCGCCTCGTTCTTTCTTCACCGTCTCATAGAGCCGGTCGAGATCGGCCAGATCCGTCACCGAGCCCCTGACGGCTCGCGCCGAGGATCCGAGCTTCGCCACGGCGGCGTCGAGCTGCTCCTGCCGCCGGCCGAAGATGTAGACGAACGCGCCTTCGTCGATGAACCGTTTCGCCGCTCCAAATCCGATGCCGGTACCGCCGCCGGTCACCACTGCCGTCTTGCCTTGTAGTCTGCTCATGATGTGCTCCTTCACTGAGGTTGCACTGAGCTGGCGGCGTACCCACCTATCGACAAGTATGCACCTTTTGGTAAGTGCCCAAAAAATGTCAGACACGACTTTCCCGCCTGCACAGGCTCCAACACCGGTCCAGAGCTGCACGCCGACTTTGCCCGGCTTCACCTGCGGGTTAGATGCAACCCTGCGCGTCGTCTCCGGCAAGTGGAAGCCGCTGATCCTGTACTTCGTCGCCCAGGACGGCCCGACCCGCTACGGCGAGCTCCGGCGCGCCATCCGCGACGTCAGCGACAAGGTGCTGATCCAGCAGTTGAAGGAGCTGGAGGCCGACGGGCTCGTGAAGCGGACCGACTACAAGGAAGTGCCGCCGCGGGTCGACTACAGCCTCACCCCGTTGGGTCACAGCCTAGCCCAGGCTCTCGTGCCGCTCTGCACGTGGGGCACCGAGCACATGGCAGAAGTCAGCCAGGTCTTCGCCGAGCGAGCGACCTGGACGCGGCGAGGACGTCAGCCGACCGTCTAGCTTGAATGGTTGCATCGAACACCATGCAAACTCTACCTCTGCGTCTGCTTCCTATTAAAACGGTTGTTTAGACAGTTGGCTGGCGAACAATATTTGCGGTGTTTTGCAAAAGCCGAACCGTCCATGGCGCAACTTCCGGTGGGACATTGTCCGTTGTCAGAGCTCATCTTGGCTGATGGACTGTGCACCTGAGCCCTCGCTTCGACCGCAAACACCAGCGAACACATCACAATCAAAAGAACTGGAAAAATCCTCGACATCAACCGCCCCCTCGATTCAGCGTAAAGTCAGAGTTTACCTAAGAATTGGCTCGGAAAGAAAGCAAATCGATTATTGAGAGCATACGCCTTGCGCCTCGACCGTGGAACGTCTCCATCCATTTGAGCTGATGCAAGTTCAAAACGCGACTGCGCCGACAACAGCCCAACCACAAGCAACTTTCATTTTTCTCCGCCTTGGTGATTCAGCACGTCGGCTGCCGACTGCACCAGATTTTGGCTCTCTGCGGGTCCATCTGCTGAACAGCCCTTGCATAACATCCCGTGATGGGGCCCATGCATTTCTGATAGGTGCCGTTAGATAGAGCCGCATCAGCGCGCGTGACGGCGGAGGACGAAGAGGGTCTTACTTCGCGGTGCTGCATCTCTGGCTTTTTCTTTGCTTCAGGCGATGCTCCCTTCTTCTCGCACTCATTCTCGTCGTTCAGGACGTGGCCCTTGCGGCAGCTGATTTTCGTGCAGCGGTCCCCCTCTGCGCGGTAGCCGTTCTCGCAAATCAGCGGACATATTCGCCCGCCCTTGTTTTTGACAGCGTCGAGCGCGTCGGTAGTGGCGACGCTCACATTCAGTTTCATGCCCGCGTGCTTGTTGAAGAGGTCGAGGGCTTTCTGCGAGGGCTCACCCCAAACGCCGTCTACAACGCCCACATTGCATCCCACGCGACGTAGCTCGGCTTGCAGCGCGCGAGCTGTATCGGCGCTGATCTGCTCCGTCTCGACGGGAGGTGGTAGAGCAGCGACTTGCTGGTTCTTTTCTCGCGAGGCCTTCTCTCGAATTGCGAGTTCCCGTGCCGCGTTCTCCTGGGCTGTCAGACGAGCTCTTTCAGCGGCAGCAGCCTTGTCATGCTCGATCTGCTTGACCTTCTCGGCAGCGATGCGGGCCTCTTCAGCAGCCTTGGCAGCCGCAGCTGCTTTTTCTATCTCGAACTGTCTTGCACCTTCTGCGGCAAGTCGAACCCTCTCCTGCTCCGCTAGCCTCGCCTTTTCAGCGGCAGCTGCCCGCGCCTCTTCTGCGGCGATTTTTTTCGCGTGCGCTCTCGCAAGGTTGGCATAGAAGCCATCTGGATATTGAGACAGAAAAGCTTCCCAGCCATCGTGGGTGCCGAGTTGCAGCGCCAGCTCGTAGTCCCTTCGGATCGCCGTCTGAGGATCCGCCTGCGGTCCTGTTGGTGACGGCGCCGCCGCTGCCGGGACAAGCGAAAGATCATCGCCTCCAAGTGAGCCGTAGAGATATGGCTCTTGCCTATTGGCGGTAGACTTCAAGACTTCGTCGCGGACGTAACCAAAAGCCTTTCGCAGATCCAGGCCAGGCTTGGTAACGTGGTGAACCATCGCCGCCGTGAACGGACTATTCTTGCCATCACCATCCAGCGCTGTTGAACCTGCCTTTGATGCGAAGGCAATCAGGGTGTTGGGGCTTGACGGTTCTACCTTTGCGAGGCCGCGCCCAATCGCCCTGGAAGCGAGGGTCCGCTTCATCACCTTCGAGAACGGGCTGTCACGGCATGCGTCAAGAACCACCAGCCGCAACTTTTTCGCAGGCTCGATCGCTACTAACACCCGATCCAGCGACATTGCCTCGTCATAAATGTCAGTGTCACGTTCGAGGACAGCATCGATCGGGATGAGATAATTGACCCCATCAACCTCGATGCCATGACCTGCATAGTAAACGACCGCAACTTCGGCATCGCGGGACTGTTCGATAAAGTCCCGCAGCGCCCGCCTCATATCAGCTACTTTTAGGTCACGACGCAGGTCGACAAGATCGAAGCCGGCAGCCTTCAAGGTTTCCGCCACGAGTGCTGCGTCGCTGGAGGGATTGCCGAGCCGCGCGACCTTTTCATAAGCCGAGTTACCGATCACCAGCGCCACGCGGCGCTCGGCATGCGCCGAACCGCAGGTCAGCCAGATGAAAAAGAACAATGAAAACCAGCGAAGAGCGCCCATTGCAGGCCCCGATCAAATTGTGCGCAGCCTACGTCGAGCCTGATGAAAGGCAAGCATTGGCTCTGTGATGCTGATCACACTTCGATGCCATGCCCCTTTAGATCACAAGCTACCGATCATGCCTGCAGTGGCAAACTTCCGCTGTGCTTTGGTAAGCTGACGACAACGCGTACTCCCCTAAGCGGAGTTCTTGTGCCCACAATTGCCTGGAAGGACACCCAATGAGCATCAAAGCCGTCGTCTTCGACGCTTACGGGACGCTCTATGACATCCAGTCGGTCGCGGAGATTACCGAGGACGCGTTTCCGGGATACGGCGAGATCATCACGCAGGTCTGGCGCATCAAGCAGCGTAGGATGGGTTGAGCTCTTGCGAAACCCATCAAACTTGGTTCTCTCAATCAGATCGCACCAACGATTGCTTGGCTTCGGCCGTCGGGCGCTGGTTTCGCAAGAGCTCAACCCATCCTACGAACTGTCGCGAACAGAGGAGTGAAGCCGCCCTACGACGGCTTCGTCCATACCAACGCCGACTTCGATCAGCCTTTTTGAACGGCGGCTGCCGCCTTGCGAATGACGTCGATCACAACGTCGGGCCGGGAGAGCATCGGCACGTGGCTGCTCGCCACCTCCGTGACCGTCGCGCCCATGCGCTTCGAGACCCAGCGTTGCAAGTCGGGATGCACGGTGTGGTCATCAGTAGCCAGGATGTACCAGCTCGGCTTCAATCTCCACGCAACCTTGCCAGCGCTAAGCTTCTGCTGCTGGAACAGATCGGCGACGGGCGCATAATGGGTGGCCCATACCAGTTTCTGCTCAGCCTCGGAAAGGTCGCCGGCGAAAAACTCGGTGCCGTTCGGCAGCATCCAGGCACGACCGTCTGCGACCTCGACACGTGAGAAAATGTCCGACGGGAATTTGTTGAGCTGGTCTTGCACGGTCTCGCCCGCATCGGGCGCAACCGCTGCGATGTAGACGAGGCCAACCACGCGATCATCGGTGCCGGCGCCCGTGATGGTCGCTCCGCCATAGGAATGGCCGACGAGGAGGACCGGGCTGCCAACGCGGTTGAGCGTGCGCTTCACCGTCGCAAGGTCTTCTTCATAGGAGTCCAAACCATATTGGACGGCAATGACCTCGTGGCCATCCGCCTGCAACGCAGGAATGACCTTGCTGAAGCACGAGCCATCAGCCCAAATACCGTGACAAAAGACGATTGTTGGCTTCGATGTGGTGGACATGGGCACTCCTTAAGAGTCGCGATTGCACCCCAAATACTGTCGAAAGACGCAGCGACGTCTTTCAAGATCACCCGAATCGGCAGAACGGAGACGCCTTAAACGGCGTCCCCTTCGCGAGCGAAGTGTCATTTATTCATTTCGACTGACCGCCTTGAACGGCCGCAGCAGCCTTGCGAATGACCTCGATGACCACGTCAGGCTGCGAGAGCATGGTGACATGGCTGCTGTCGGTCTCGACGGTGATCGCATTCATGCGCTTCGCCAGAAAACGCTGAAGATCGGGATGCACGGCCTGGTCCTTTCGGGCGAGGATGTACCAGCTCGGCTTGGACTTCCAGGCGACTTCATCGAGATTTTGCTGCTCGAGCAGGTCGGCGGCCGGCGGGTAGTGGGTCGCCCACACCAGCTTCTGCTCGTGCTCGGGAAGGTCTCCCGCGAAGTACTTGACGCCTTCCGGCTTGATCCAGACCCGTCCGCCCGCGACCTCGATGTGGGAGAATATCTCCGTGGGGTATTTGTTGAGCTCGCTCTGTACGGTCTCATGCACATCCGGAACGACGGCAGCGATATAAACCAGGCCAGCAACGCGGCCGTCGGTCCCCGCGCCCGTGATGGTGGCTCCTCCATACGAGTGACCGACAAGGATTGAGGGGCTGCTGACCCGTCCCAGCGTGCGCTTCACGGTCGCCACGTCATCCGCATAATTATTGAGCCCGTATTGGACGGCGATCACCTCGTGACCGTCGGCCTGCAAAGCGGGGATGACCTTGCTGAAGCAGGAGCCATCGGCCCAGAGGCCGTGACAGAACACGATGCTAGGCTTGGAGGTTGTCGACATTCTTCCTTGTCCCTTAATGGTTTGAAACTGCGCGAAGCTAAATCCCCCTTCTGTTGATGACTAAGACCTTGTACGCTCGGAGCTATGCCTCAAAGATATACGAGGGCGAATGGAACTTCGGCATTTGCGCTATTTCGTTGCCGTGGCGGAGGAAGGCAGCTTTTTGACTGCTGCCCAGCGGCGGCTGAACACATCGCAGCCGTCTTTGAGTCGACAGGTTCGCGATCTGGAAAACGAGGTTGGCGTACAGCTATTGGAGCGCCAGGCCCGCGGCGTGACGCTGACAGCCGCAGGAAGAGTGTTTCTCGATCACGCTCGGCTAGCGCTCTTGCAAGTCGAGGCGGCGACTGATGGTGCCCGGCGGACGGCCGAACCGCAACGACCCGCGCTTTCCATGGGATTCCTGGTTGGATTGGAGGTCATGTGGCTACCCCATCTGTTGCGGATCCTCCGCGAAGAAGCACCCGAGGTCGAAGTCACGCTCTGCACTCAATCCTCCCCGGAACTCACGCTCGCGTTGATGCGAGGAAAGTTGGATGTCGCCTTCCTTCGACCTGAGAAGGAGAGCGCGGGTCTAATCTTCAAGATGCTGGCGAAGGAGCCCTTGATTGCTGTGCTTCCGGCTGACCATCGCTTGGCCTCTCGCAAAAGGATTCGGCCGCAAGATCTCGCCCGGGAAATTTACGTCAGTTCGGCAAGAACCTCTCCGGTGCTGCAAGCCGCCATTGATGATTATGCATCCAAGATTGGGATCACGCTCAAGGCAAAGTACGAAGGCGAGAATATATCGTCGGCGATGTCGCTCGTAGCATCCACAGGCGGAATTAGTCTTGTTCCCCTCTATGCGCAGAATATGCTGGCACCCAACGTTGTTGCCAGAGCGCTCGAGGGAGGAACGCCAACGGTCGATTTAGCCCTGGGGTTCAATCAGACAAATTCCTCTCCGTTGCTTCAACGGCTTTTGTCTCGCGCAGATGAATTGATCGCAAGCGTTCAGAATCAGAGCATCATCCGCTATGCCGAAGTTCAATAATTGGCGGTCGGCAGGCTGGGTTGAACTCTTGCGAAGTCCATCAGACTTCGTTCCCTCAATCAGACCGCACCGATGATTGCATGGCGCCGACCGTCAGGCGATGGGTTTCGCAAGAGCTCAACCCATCCTACGAACTACTGGCTTAAAGGGCCGCTTGGAGAATTGCACTTTGATACGGTTCAGAAGGTTAATCGTCGTTTTAGGTGTTCTCCTGGTGTCGGTGGGCGCCGTGGCGCTCGGACGCAGGGCCTATGTTGAGGCGATCGGCACCGATAAGATAGATTACCGCGGCGAGAAGATCCGACTGTCAAAGAAGTACGTCGATTACGACGACTACAAGAACGATCCGGCCAACCTTGCAGCTTCGGAGATTCCGCGCGTTGAGAGGCTGATGACAGATGCGCAGGTTGGCCCGGATTTCGCGGATTGGCATGACGCCGCGCATCAGCTCATCAATATCAAGTTTCCGGGCTACGGCATGGCAAGCGGTGAAAACGTTGTCGCCGCCGGACGAGAGTTTGCCGTCCGATTCATGGAAATCCCGCAAGTCGCGAAGGAACGCTATTTCGTTCTCGAAAAGCTGGCAGGGGGGACGTTCCGTCTGGTTGATGATTTCGTGGCCGAGCGCGACCCTGGGTCGGCCTATGCCCCAATATCCTCCATTCACCTCGTTAGCGGCAGACTGGTTTATGCCGACCGCAACGGCAAGATTGTCCGCGAGACGCCTGTAGCACGCTGAGAAGCCGCGTTCATTCAATCTACCGCTCACAAGGAATGGAGTCCGCTATGGGGTCGAGAGCCACCGATTACCCTCAAAGTCGCAAACTTCCGCTGAACGCTGGTAAGTTGACGACACGAGCACATCCCCAGAGGATCCTGTGACCACAACGGCCCGAAAGGACACCCAATGCCCACCAAAGCCGTCGTCTTCGACGCCTACGGAACGCTCTACGACATTCAATCAGTCGCAGAGGTCACCGAGGACACGTTTCCGGGCTATGGCGAGATCATCACGCAGGTCTGGCGCATCAAGCAGCTCGAATACACCTGGCTGCGCTCGCTGATGCGGCGCTACCAGGATTTTGCCGCGGTCACGCGCGACTCGCTGGCCTATACGCTGCGCGTGCTCGGGCTGGCTTATGAGAGCAAGGCGTTCGAGCGAGTGATCGAGAAATATCTGCATCTCGACCTCTATCCGGATGCGACAAGCGCGCTTGCAGCCCTCAAGCCGCGTAAGCTTGCCATCCTCTCCAACGGCAGCCCGGACATGCTGAATGCACTGGTGCGCAACTCCGGCCTCGATCGTCTGCTCGATGCCACCATCAGCGTCGATGCCAAGAAGATCTTCAAGCCGAGCCCGGAGGCCTACATGCTGATCCGGGAAGTGCTCGGCACCGCACCGAGCGAGACTCTGTTCGTGTCCTCCAACCCCTGGGACGTGGCGGGCGCGAAAGCGTTTGGACTGAACGTCGCCTGGATCGAGCGGGTGACGCCGGAGGCGATGGCGCTGGCTTGCGTCGAGAACGAACTCGTGGCACCGCTGACCATGTTCAAGGCGATCCGCACCCAGATGGACGAGCTTGGCTTTGCGCCGGATCATCGTGTCCGGGCGCTCTCCGAGCTGCCAGGGATTGCTTAGGCATCGCCGCCCGCCCGTAAGTCTGGAATGAGCTGCCCGGAATGAGCCTGGAATCCGTTCGCGCCTTCTTCGCCGAGAAAGCCCCCGACATCTCCGTCATGGAATCCCCGATCAGCTCGGCGACGGTGCCGCTGGCCGCCGAAGCCTATGGCGTCGAGCCCGGAATGATTGCCAAGACGCTGAGCTTGCGCATCGGCGAACGCGTGATCCTGATCGTGGCCGCCGGCACCTCGCGCATGGACAACAAGAAGGTCAAGGCGCAGTTCGGCGGCAAGCCGAAGATGCTGGGGCTGGAGGAGGTCGCCGACATCACCGGCCACGAGGTCGGCGGCGTCTGCCCGTTCGGCCTGAAGTCGCCGCTCCCGATCTATTGCGACGTCTCCCTGAAGGCTTTCAACGTGGTGGTCCCGGCCGCAGGCTCGACCCACAGCGCGGTGCGCATCACGCCCGACCGGATGGCCGAGCTGACCGCCGCCGAATGGGTCGACGTCTGCGAGGTCAGGCCGTAGGGCGGCACCGGACACGATGCCTGATGCATTTGCCGATCAGGGAGGCTAGCATAGCGCCGATGACCGACGACAAGGTGAAACGACGACTGACCACCGTGCTGTGCGCTGACGTGTACGGCTATTCTCGTCTCATGGAAGCAGACGAGACCGGAACGTTGGAGACGCTCCGGCGCTACCGCACCGCCATCGCGCGATTGGTCGAGCGCCATGACGGCCGCATCGTGAATACCTGGGGCGATGCCGTAATCGCCGAGTTCGCCAGCGTCGTCGAGGCCGTGCAATGCGCAGTCGAAATTCAGCAGGAGATCTCCAGTCAGGCTGCGGACGCGCCGCAGGCGAGCCCGATGCGGTTTCGCATCGGCATTAACCTCGGCGATGTGATGGTGGACGGCTCCGACATCTATGGCGACGGGGTCAATATCGCATCACGGCTGCAAGAGCTAGCCGAGCCCGGCGGCGTCGTGATCTCGAGCTCCGTCTATGACCAGGTGCACAACAAATTGTCCGTTGGCTTCGACTGTCTCGGCCAGCGTCCCCTGAAGAACATCGCGCCCCTGACCAGCTATCGGCTGACCCTGGGCGGCCAAGCCGCCGCACAGGGGAGCTTCCCGTGAGGAAAGCGCAACTCCCTCAGAGCGAACGCGTGCTCCGCGGATGGACGACAGGCGCGAGCTGACTTCGGCGCCGAATGTCGTTTCGGAGTGGCTGGCAAAGCTGCCCCGCCCGCTTGCAACGGCCCTCACGGTGTCGGCCTTCCTGATTCTGATCAATCTTTTCACTGGCAGCAAGATCTGGTTCCATTGGCCCGTCGCAGCCATTCTCTTCGGTGTCGTCCTGCGGATGGTGCTTGGACAACGACCTGAATCGGACAGCAAGACGGAGCGCTGAACGGGGCGGCACGACGCGTCGTCGCGCCGTCCTCGGCGCAATTTTCCGGATCATGCGCCCTTCAGAGCCTAATCGTCGTAATCGTCATAGGGACGCTGCGGAGGTGGCGGCGGCGCATTGTTATAGCGCGGCGGTGCGGCGCGGTTGCGCGGGACCTGCTGCTGCGGCGGCATCTGGTTGTTGGACTGGAACACGGCGCGGCAGCCGCTCGACAGCTGCGGCGTATTCTGCTGCAGGCAGGCGGTGATCCGGCTCACGTCCGGAATCTGGTCGCTGCACAGACGCCAGACGTCCGGCGTACATGCCATCTGCTGTTCCATGGTGCCGCGATATTCCTGGGCGAATGCAGCGCCCTGCGCGACGATGCCGCCGACCGCGAGCGCCACACCCAGCGCAATCCGCTCTGTTCGCATGTCCCGATCCTTCTTAATTCCCATCGATTTTCATCAATCAATGAGGCAGGACCCGGTTCTGAACCAACAACAAAATGTGAAAATGGCTTCGGAACCCAATTCACCCTCGATATTCGGGTTGCCCGCAACGTCATCCCCCCCTGCGCTTTTGTCCACCTGCCCGAGGCGATATCGGCGCCACGGTCCGTGGCACCGCCGCAACAGGGCCAGCGCAAACCGGCGGCTTGCGCCTTTGGCCATAGGGCATTTCGCATAACGCCAAGAACCGCGGCGACGGCCCCGCTAGCAATTGCGCTGGAATGAGGGAATCCGTCGATGCCGACTGCAATACCGGCCTGTGCGCGAAACACCACAACGGCCGCCATCCTGCGGAACAGGCTGCTCGTGACCACGGCGCTGGCGCCGCTGGTGCTTGCCGCACTGCCCGTCCTTACAGCCGTCCCGGCGCGCGCGGCCTGCACCGTGGCCGGCACCGGCGCAATCGGCGCGCTCAATTCGGGCGACGTTGCGACCTGCACCGGCCTCGGCAACACCGACCACATCAACGCCACCGGCCGTAGCAACGTCACGGTCAATATCGGCGACGGCACGTTGACTTCGCTGCTGCCCGGCGCCGGGATTCCCGCGGTCGTTTTCGACAGCACCATCGGCTCGCGCGTCACCGTCAGCGATCAGGCGACGGCCTCGACCTACAGCGGGGCGGTTCTGCTCTCCAATGGATCGATCCACAACAATGTGACGATCGCGGCCGGCGGGATTGCGGAGGGGACGGGCAATGCCGAAGCGGCCATCGTCATCGATAATTCGGACGACAATCTCGTCAACATTCGCGGGACGGCGGTCGGCACCGGAGGAAACACGACGGGACTGCGCATCAGCGGGACGTCGAGTGGCAATGTCGTCCTCGTCTACGACAGCGGATCGATCGGCGGCGGTCATACCGGCGTGCAATTCATCGCCGGCGGCAATACACTCATCAATGGCGGCACGATCTCCGGCGGCTTCTTCATCGCCATCCAGGGTTCTTCCGGCAGCGACACCATCTTCAACTCCGGCACCATCTCGGGCGGCGGCAGCGGAGCGATCGAGCTGAATGGGGGCGATGATCTGCTCGGCCTCGCTCCGGGCGCGACGATCACCGGGAATGTTCGCGGCGGGAGCGGTACCGACACGCTGAACTTCGGCAGCATCGGCAGCGCTTCGTTCGACCTCGGCAATCTCGGCCCCGGGCTGCAATATGACGAGTTCGAGCAACTGAAGAAGAACGGCAACTCCGTCTGGACCTTGACCGGCGCCACCGCCTTCAACGGCGCGACCACGGTGGATGCCGGCGGCTTGATCGTGAACGGCACGTTGCCCTCCGTGGTCACCGTCAACGGCGGCTATCTCGGCGGCACCGGCACGGTCGGCGGCATCGTCGTCAACAATGGCGGCACGATCGCGCCCGGCAATTCGATCGGGACCCTCAATGTCAGCGGCAACGTGACCTTCAACGCCGGCTCGACCTTTCGGGTCGAGTTCAATCCCGGCGGCCAGTCCGACAAGATCGCGGCGACCGGGACGGCGACGCTCAATGGCGGCACGGTGCAGATCGTGCCGCTCGGCGCCGGATTTCTCGCCAACACCCAATATACGATCCTCACCGCGACCGGCGGCGTCACCGGCACGTTCGCGACGCTCACGACCTCGGGCAGCCCGCTGGTCTCGGGGCAGCTCAGCTATGACGCCAACAATGTCTACTTCCTTCTGCAACAGATCGGCGGCTTCGGCACGCTGTCGGGCCTGACGCCAAACCAGACGGCGGTGGCCGGCGCGCTGGATCAGGCGCAGTCTGGCGGCGCATCGGGACCGCTCGGCACCGCGATCAATACGCTCGCCGCGCTCAACACATCAGGCATCAAGGCCGGCCTCGACGATCTCGCCGGGCAGATTCACGCCGATGGTCGCCGCTTCACCGCGGACCAGGCCGACATGTTCCAGAGCTTCATGTGGAACGCCGGCACGCAGTCGCGCGGCGAGAGCGTGCGGATGTCAGCCACAGCTTACGCCCCGGAGCCGGCGGACCCGATCGGCAAGGCGCTGCGTGGTCGCCGCGCTGCACCGGTGCAGAGCGTCTGGTTCGGCGGCTACGGAAATTGGGACAAGGTGGCGGCGAGCAACATTGCTTTCGGGACCAGCACGGCCGTTGGCGGCGCGGCCCTCGGCGCCGATCTCTGGAACCTGCCGGGCTTCACCGCCGGCCTTGCGATCGGCGCATCGACCGGTCAACTGCGCATGGCGGGCCGGGCCGACCGCATCGACGCCAATGCCGGTCATGCCGGCTTCTACGCACGCGGTGAAGCGGGAGGATTCAATCTCGCATCCGCCATCAGCTATTCCTTCGCGGCGCTGGAATCCTCGCGCACGATCTCGTTCCTGGGACAGACTGCAACCGCTTCCTCGCGGGCGAATACCTTTGCCGCTTCGTTCGGCATCGCACGTCCTTTCGAGACCGGATGGGGCTTTACGGCCGAGCCGTTCGCCAAGGCCGACTGGTATTCAACGCGCCAGGGCAGCTTCTCCGAGACCGGCGCGCCCGGCGTCAATCAGCTGGTGCGCGCCGGCAGCTTCGACGTCGGCTACGGCACGGCCGGCTTGCGCACCCATCACCGCATGATGATGCCGAACGGTCACGCGGCGCAGTTCGGCGCGACACTTGCCGTACGCCATGAGTTTTCCGGCAACGCAGCAACCATTACGGCTGCGCTCGAAGGCGCGCCCGGCATTCCGTTCGCGATCACCGGCGTCGAGCGCGCACGCACGGTGGCGCTCACCGGCGCCGAGATCCGATGGGACCTCACGGCCGCAACATCGTTCAAGGCATCCTACGAGGGTGCGTTCGCGCCGGGATACGACCGGCATAACCTGCGGGGCGTGGTCCACAGTGAATTCTGAACGGCACCCTACTCCACCTTGCCGATCTTCTTCACCGCCGCAATCAGCCGCTTGCTGTCGGTCGCGACGAATTCGGAGAAGGACGGCGCGTCCTGATAGGCGACGAGACTGCCCGAGGTTTCGAAGGCCTTGAGCACCTCGGGACTCGCCATCACCTGTGCCATCGCCTCGCGCAGGCGGGTCGCGATTGGCGCGGGAAGAGAACTCTGTGCGAACAGCCCCGCCCAGATGTACATCTCAACGTCCTTGTAGCCGAGTTCCTGGAAGGTCGGCACATCGGGAAAGCTCGCGATGCGCTGCGCGCCGCAATTGCCGAGCACGCGGAGCTTGCCGTCGTCGACCTGCGGCTTCAGCGTCCCCGGTGCGGCGGCGATCGCCTGCACGGTCCCGCCGAGGATCGCGGTGAGCGCGGGACCGGCGCCACGGAACGGCACGTGCAGCAGCTTGATGCCGGCGCTGTTTGCGAACATCTCCATCGCCACATGCAGCGTGCCGTAAGGCCCTGACGAGCCGTAGGTGATCTGGCCAGGGCGCTTCTTCGCGTCCTCGACAAAATCCTGCGCCGTTTTCCATGGCGCGGAGGCCGGCACCGCCAGCAGCGTGGGATCGGCTAGCACGCGCGCGATCGGCATGAACTGCGAGACCTCGTAGGCGGCGGGCCGGTCGAACAGACGGTCGGCCTCGGGGAGCACCGCGAGCGAGGACAGCGTCATCAGCAGCGTGTAACCGTCGGGCTCGGCGCGTGCCGCCGCGGCATTGCCGACGGAGCCGCCGCCGCCTCCGGCACGGTTGTCGACGATGACGGCCTTGCCCAGGATCCGCTCCAGCGCCATCGCCACCGGCCGCGCTGCGAGATCGGCCTGTCCGCCCGCCGGAAACGGCACGATCATGGTGATGTTGCGGGCGGGGTAGGTTTGCGCAGAGGCCGGTCCAGGTAACGCAGCGCGCAGCAACGGCAGTGCAGCAGCGGCGCGCAGGACGTCGCGTCGATCCATGGCAGGTCCCTCCCCCGAATTATCTTGTTTCGCACCCAGCCTAGCGCCGCGATCGGCAAGAACAAGACGTTTACGAAGCGTTGGCCATGTTCGGCCGAGCCCGGAACGCATGCCTGGAGCCGCTGTTGCCCTCTTGAGGGAGTGCGTGATGCCTAACATTGGAACCATCGATGTCGCCCTGGACGAGATGCTGGTGAATCTCGCTGCCATCGTTCTGCGGCTTGCAAAGCCCGAAGTGACGCGTACGCCGGAAGCCCGCCGCGCATTGGCGCAATCGATCCATCAATATGCGGTTTGTGCGAAGCGTTCGAGAGACCCTCGCGTCCACGAATTGAAATCGCAGCTTGAAGAAACGCTGAAGCCAAGCCTGCGTATCGTCGCGATCGACGGCGTGAAGGTGGCGTAGTCCGGCCCCAAAGAGAGATGCCGTAGGGTGGGCAAAGGCGCTCTCGTGCCGTGCCCACCAAAGTCTATCCCGCCTTCGTACTTTTCTTCGCTCGCCGCTTGCATGTGCCCGGCAACTTCGCCGCGAGGAAATCGCCGAGCGCTTCGACGCGGGCGGGACGCGGGCCGCCGGGTGGGGTCACCATGTGCACGGCGCCTTCGGCCTGCTTCCAGTCCTTCAGGATTACTTCGACGGCGCCCGACGAAATCGCTTCACCGACGATGAACTCGGGCAGCTCGGCGATGCCGAGGCCCGCGATCAGCGCCGGCATCACGGCTTCGCCGTTGTTGACGCGGAGCTGTCCACCCGGGCGCACGCTGGCCTGCTCGCCGGCGGAATTGGTGTAGTGCCAGATGTTGGGCGTCGACATATAGGCGTAGCTGAAGCATTTGTGCTCGGCCAGGTGCATGGGATGCGTCGGCCGGCCGTGGCGCTTGAGATAGGACGGCGCGGCCACGGTGAAGCGCGGCATGGTGAAGAGCCGCCGTGCGATCAGCGAGGAGTCCGGCAGCCGCGCGATCCGCACCGCCATATCAAAGCCCTCGCCGATCAGGTCGATTGTCGCATCGCTCAAATGCAGATCGACCGAGACTTCCGGATAGGCCTCAAAGAACTCAGGCAGCAGCGGCGCCACCGCCTTGATCCCGAACGTCATGGGCACGGCGAGCCGCACCAGGCCCCGCGGCGCCACCGATTGCGCCAACGCCTCGTTCTCTGCCGCTTCGCCGTCGGTCAGTAACCGCGTCGCGCGCTCGGCGAGCTTGTGCCCGGCGTCGGTCAGCGCAAGCCGGCGTGAGGTGCGGTTGAACAGCCGGGCGCCGAGCCGCTCCTCCAGACGCGTGACCGCCTTGGACACCGTGGCCTTGGACATCACGAGCTCGCTCGCGGCCCCCGCAAACGACCGTAATTCCACAACTTTTGCGAAAATCGCGAGCGCCTCGAAATCGGGAAGTTTTGCCATGGCGGCCTATCCACCTGCATATTTATGGAAACAATGCGTTTCAACAGTTTCTATTTCTATACCACAGACGGAGGCTTATCCAAGGGGTCATCAGACATTCAGGACTGGAGAAATCCAATGACCAAGAAGCTCTCAGGCAAGGTTGCCCTCGTCACCGGCGGTTCGCGCGGCATCGGCGCGGCCTCTGCCCGCGCTCTCGCCGACCAAGGCGCGGATGTCGCCATCAGCTATGTGGCCTCGCCGGAAAAGGCGGAAGCCGTCGTCACCGAGTTGAAGGCCAAGGGCGTCAGGGCCCGCGCTTTCAGGGCGGACCAGGCTTCCGCGAAGGACGTCACGCAGCTCGTCAACGACGTCGCCAAGGAATTCGGCCATCTCGACATCCTCGTCAACAATGCCGGCGTCGCCGCTGGCGGTGCCATCGACGACGCCAATGCCGACACGGATGCCCTCGCCCGCCAGGATCAGGTCAATGTGCACGGCGTGATCGCAGCGATCCGCGCCGCCTCGCAGCTGATGGGTGAAGGCGGCCGCATCGTCACCGTCGGCTCCATGCTCGCCGACCGCGCCTCGTTCCCTGGGCTTGCCGACTACGTCGCCACCAAGGCGGCCGTCGTTGGCTACACCAAGGGCGCAGCGCGCGACCTCGGACCGCGCGGCATCACCGTGAACGTGGTGCAGCCCGGCTCGATCGACACCGACATGAATCCGAAGGATGGCGGCGAGTTCGCCGAGACCCAGCGCAAGCAGCACGCGCTGCAGCGCTTCGGCCGTCCCGAGGAAGTCGCCGCCGGAATCGTTTTCCTCGCAAGCCCGGACGCCTCTTTCGTCACCGGCACTGTGCTCAACGTCGACGGCGGGTTCGGCGCCTGAACAAGGCGTCAACCACCCACACAAGGATTACGCAAATGATCGAACTCAGACCTTTCGACAAGCTCGGCGGCGCCGATCACGGCTGGCTCAAGGCCAAGCATCATTTCTCCTTCGCTGGCCACTATGACCCGAACAACATGGGTCACGGCGCATTGCGGGTGTGGAACGACGACGAGATCGCGCCCAACACCGGCTTTCCCGCCCATCCCCACGCCAACATGGAAATCATCACCTATGTGCGCGAGGGCGCGATCACCCATCAGGACAGCCTCGGCAACGAGGGCCGCACTGAAGCAGGCGACGTGCAGGTGATGAGTGCCGGCAGCGGCATCCGCCACTCCGAGTACAATCTGGAGCCGACCCAGACGCGGATCTTCCAGATCTGGATCGAGCCGACGGCGCGCGGCGGACAGCCGACCTGGGGTTCGAAGCCGTTTCCGAAAGCGGATCGCTCCGGCAAGCTCATGACCATCGCGAGTGGCTTCGATGACGATGCGGACGCGCTGCCGATCCGCGCCGATGCGCGTGTGCTCGCAACTACGCTGAAGGCCGGCGAGAGCGCGGAGTACGCGCCGCAGAAGTCGCGGCATCTCTACCTCGTTCCCGCAGCGGGCGCTGTCGAGATCAACGGCGTGCGCGTCAACGCCCGCGACGGCGCCGCGATCCGCGACGAAGACCGGCTGAAGATCACCGCGCTCGAGGACACCGAGCTCGTGCTCGTCGACGCGGCCTGACCACTCTCTCCGTCATGGCCGGGCCTGTCCCGGCCATCCACGGCCTCAACAACAGTCAAACTAATCCCCCAACGGAGACCACCATGACCAAAGTTCTCGTCCTCTATTATTCCGCCTATGGCCATATCGAGGCGATGGCCAACGCCGTCGCCGAAGGCGCGCGCGAGGCCGGCGCCACCGTCGACATCAAGCGCGTGCCGGAGCTGGTGCCGGCCGAGGTCGCGAAAGCCTCCTATTACAAGGTCGATCAGGCCGCCCCCATCGCCAAGATTGAGGATCTCGCCAATTACGACGCGATCATCGTCGGCACCGGCACCCGCTTCGGCCGCATGGCTTCGCAGATGGCGAACTTCCTCGATCAGGCCGGCGGTCTCTGGGCCAAGGGCGCACTGCACGGCAAGGTCGGCGGCGCCTTCACGTCGACCGCGACCCAGCATGGCGGCCAGGAGACGACGCTGTTCTCGATCATCACCAACCTCCTGCATTTCGGCATGGTCGTGGTCGGCATGAACTATGGCTTCGCCGGCCAGATGAAGCTCGACGAAGTCACCGGCGGCGCGCCCTACGGCGCCACCACGATCACTGGCGGAGACGGCAGCCGCCAGCCCAGCGCCAACGAGCTCGCCGGTGCGCGCTATCAGGGGCGCCAGATCGCGGAGACCGCCAAGAAGCTCCATGGCTGAGTTGCACGGCTGACGCGACGGGCGGCATTCTCTTTCGGGAATGCCGCCTCAGCTCCGCTCGGTTTTCTTCCTGACGAGCTCGCGGCCGATCGGCCGCGCCGGTTCGCTCCGCAGCACCAGCGAGGTCGTCACAGTTCCGAAACCGGCAATGCGATCCACGATCGTCTCCAGGTCTTCCGGCGCCGGAACCAGCACCTTCAGCACGAAGCAGTCATCGCCGGTCACGCGATGGACCTCGATGATGTACGGAATCTCGCTGAATCGTTTCAGGCAGGTCTTGATGTGCTCGTGCGACGTGCGCAGGCGCACCAGCGCCATCAGGCCCAGCCCGAGCGCGCGCGGGTTGATCCGGGCACCGTAGCCTTCGATGATCCCGGCTTCCTCCAGCCGCCTGACGCGCTCGGAGACGGCCGGCTGCGACAGGCCGACGGAACGGCCAAGCTCGGACAACGGCACGCGCGCATTGGCCTGCAGCGCCTCGAGGATCTTCAGGTCCTTGGCGTCGATACTTCCGAAACGATCCAAGAAAATTCTCCATTCCGCCTTGAGATCATCGGCAGATGATCGATTCCGCCGATGACTTGCCATGTCACGCAGCATCGTGACCGGCCACACTGCGCCTCCATCTCAGATATCACGGGACGATCATGCACGACATCATCACCTTGCCCGGCCTCGGCGGCTCCGGCGACACCCATTGGCAGACGCTCTGGGAGCGTAGCGATGCGTGCTTCGGACGATTTCAGCCGACGAGCTGGGACCAGCCCGAGCTCGACGACTGGGAGCAATCGCTGGAGCGAGCGGTCAGGCGCTGCGCGAAGCCGCCTGTGCTGGTGGCCCACAGCCTCGCCTGCCTGCTCGTGGCGCACTGGGCCGCCCGCTTCCCATCCGCGATCGCGGGCGCATTTCTGGTCGCGGTCCCCGATCCTGAGGGCGCCAACTTTCCCGCGGAAGCCGCCGCGTTCAAGCCGGTCCCCGACCGCGCGCTGCGCTTCCCTTCGCTCATCATCGCCAGCACGAACGATCCCTATGGCAGCCTCGAGGTGACACAGCGACACGCACGCGCCTGGCAGTCCGGCCTGATCGTGCCGGGCGCACTCGGCCACATCAACGGGTCGAGCGGGCTCAGCGACTGGCCGCAGGGTCGCGCATTGCTGGATGCCTTCTGCGCGGGCCTTCCGAGGTGACGGGCGAGCAGACCGCCGCTGTCAGCGCATCTTGCGTATCGCCCTCGCAGCGACGTCGGCGAGCGCGGGATAGCGACGCAGACCCTGCGCTGCATGGTCGCGCCACGCAAAAGGAGCACCGCGCCAGGACAGCGCGATGCTGACGTCGGTCAGCGGCACCCTCTCGGCGCCGAAGCGGCGCTTGTAATCTTGATTGCCGATGCTGAGGTCGAAACGGCGCACGCCCTCTGCATGCAGCGCCGCCATCGTGCGCTCGGCGACGAGCAGCCCCGGCGAGCAGCTCGACCATGAATTGCCGGCGTGGCTGATGCGCAAGAGGTAATAGGTCGCGCCGGATCTGACGCCGAACGCGGTGGCGACGATACCCTTATCGCAGACGAGCGCTGTGACGACGGCATAGGCTTCCGCGACGCCCTGGCGGGCGACCTCGCGGTAAAACCGGGCATGGGCGTCGTCGTTGAGGACGAACCGCGAGCCGAGTTGGCGCATGCGCGCCTGCTGCTGGACATCCATCACGTCCAGCAGCTCATGCGCGCGCGCAACGTTCGCGGCGATCTCGAACCGCGCACCTTCGTGACGGCTGAAGACGCGCCAACAGCGCGGCATCTGCATGCGCTTGATCGACGCTTGATAGTTCTCATAGTCGTCGCCCGTCAGCACGACATTGCCGTTCAGCGATGAGGATCCGATCCGCCCGAGCGACACCAGTGGATTCGGCTTGCCGCCGACCTGGGTCGGCATCTTCTTCAGGCGAAGCAGGTCCAAGCGGTCCGGCAAGGCGCGCAATGCCTCGACCAGTGCCCTGCCGATCGCATCCATCGCCGTCGCGTCCAACGCGGCATCGAGCGCCAGGATCGGCGCGTTGTTATCGGAGACGCCGAGATCGGCGAATTCGACGATGCGGATGCCGCGCCTGATGTGGCTGACCATCGGCACGACCGCGATGTCCTTGCCGGTGGCGGCATCCGAGATCATCGCGATCAGCGGCGCAAAATCGTGAAACGCCTCATACCATGCATCGAGCCAGTAACGATGCTGGAATGCGGTGCGATGCCCGGCGCTCAGACGCGACGCGGCCTGCCGCCAGTCACGCACGAAATCGACAGCGATTTTCGACGCGCTGGACACGAGGCCATCTGGTGGCTCGACGCTGAGGAACGTCATCTGCGGGGCATACGATTACTGAGTGTTTCGAGATAGATTATGTTTTGTCGCACACCACAAGAGACGTAGCCGCTCAATCGTTAAGCCGATGCCACCATCGCCCCGACTGCGACAAGCTGTCAGCGCTGCGGTTCCATCTGCTCGACACATTGGAACCTGGCAAGGAAGTGCAGGCCGGCCACCGCGAGGGCGAACATGAACCAGATCGGATTTTGCCGTTCGAGCAGGAAGGTCTCGGTCGCGCCGTAATACAGGCCAAACAGCCAAACGGTCAGGAACAGCTTTGCCAGCGCCCCACTGCGGCTGTGAGCCTGGGCTGACTGGAAATTGCCGAGCGGTGCGAGCACGAAGACGAGGATCACGAGCAGCAGTCCCGGCAGACCGATGGTGACCGCGAGGTCGAGATAGCTGTTGTGGCTATGCGCCGCCGACGTCGCCCATTCGGCGCCCTGGGCGGTCTGCCGTGCGGTGACATCATCCCAGAAGGCCGCATAGCCGTGACCGATGACCGGCTTCTCGGCGACGGCCGCGAGCGCGAACTCCCAGATCGCGGAGCGGCCGGTGAAGGTCGGATCGAGCGGCAGCAGCCGCGTCATGCCGCCGAGCGTCGGGCTCAAGACACTGCCGACCGTCAGCAGGTTCATCACGATCAGCGGCACGAAGCAGATGATCCGCTTCAGCCACAGGCCAGGGGTGACATAGACCAGCGACGCGAGCGCGTAGATCGCAAGGCACAGCACCGACGAGGTCTTGCCGCCGGTGAAGATCAGGAAGATGCCGGCCAGCGCGGCGATCGCCGGTCCCATCACGAACGAGCCGACGGCGGTCAGGTAGATGCCGACATAGACCAGGATGGTCATCACGGGTGAGGCGATGTTCTTATGGCCAAAACTGCCGCGCCAGTCGCCGGCAAGCTGCGGCTCGCCAATATCGAGCGCGGTGTGGATCGAATATTGCGGCGCGAGGAAGATGCCGAGATAGCAGAGCGCGAGCAGCACCAGCGCGGCGGCACCCAAACACAGGTTGAAGCTGCGCTGCGTCGGCGGCAGCAATGGCAGCAGGACGGCGAGCGACGTCACGCTGGCGGCGAGCACGAAACGCTGGATCGAAACGCCGCGGCTTTCGGAGAGGACGATGTTGATCACCAGCCAGCCCACGAGGCAGAGGTGAAGCGGCGTCACCAGGGTCTTCAGCGCGGGCGCATCCGTGGTGGCGACGAGCAGCGCCGCGACCGCAGCGAGCAGTCCCCAGGACACATAGGCCAGCGCCATTCGTCCGCCGACGACGGTGGTGACATCGGGATTGCGCAGGTCCGGGAACGGATCGAGCGTCACCAGCACCAGCAGCAGCGAGGCGACGGCGACGAGGCAGCGCGCCGCCTGCACGGCATTCAGCTCCGCCAGGCCGTCGCGGAAGGCGCGGCCCAACGATCGGGCCTCGAGGTCGGTCATGTCGGCGGCGCTGCGGTCCATGCTGCGGTCCACGGCTCAAGACACTTGGTGACGCCGGTGAAGCTCGAGGTCCTGGCTCAAGCCCATTGAGCGTCCGTCACCAGGCCTTTCGGAAGTCTGCGCCGCCGGCTGCCGCACGATGCTCCGCGCGATCTCGTAATATTGCAGCGCCCGTTGCTCCAGTGTGAGGCTGTCCAGAATATAGCCGCGCGGATCGAATTCGCCCGCAGCACACCCTTCCCAGAAGTTTTCCCACCCCGCCTCGAACCCAGCGACGTCGACGAATTTGGCCCCGCAGCGCTCATCCCAATACGGCACCGACGACACCGGCGCGAACTGCACGCGGTGCGGATAGTAATCGGGGTCTCGCCACGGGCCGCCCGGATCCCAGGCGAACACCGGCACGCCGCAAGACAAGGCCTGCTGATAGGCGATGCCCTGGCTCTCGTTCTGGCACAGGAAGATCATCGCGCGCGAACGCGCCAGCGCCGCCTGATAATCTTCTTCCTTGTAGCTGCCATAACGCAGCTCCGTGAACGAGCGTCCCTCTTTTTGCAGGCGGGCGCGGACGGGTTCGATCAACTCCGGCGCATAGCGCTCGCGATCCCAGTGGACCTTGTCGTAGATCAGCACGTCGACGGCCTTCTGCGAGGACTGCGACGGCGCCCAGAGATCGGTGTCGATGCCGACCGGCCAGGCTTCCGTCTCGGGCCAATAGGGCCGGTACATGTCGACGTACCAGGGGCCGGGCACCACGACCTTCTTCACCGGCAGACGCTTGAACAAATCGAGGTCGTCGAGCGGATGATTGTGCGCGGCGACGCCAAGCAGGATCGGGTTCTTCCACGCGAACTTGTCGAGCAGGAAGGTGCGGCCGACGATGCAGGCCAGCTCTTCGGGATGCCGCGCGATGTAGCCGTAATCGTTGACGCGGTAACGGATACCGAGCCGGTCGAGCCCCGCACAGAGATTGAGGAACACGCGAAGCTGGCCGCTCATGCGCGGCTCGCCGAGCAGCAACCGGCGCGCCATGCGCCGCAGATGCCGGTCGCCGGGAAACCAGCGATCGTCCTTGTCCTCATAGAAGAGGTTGAGGATCATCGCATCTGGGTCGTGTTCGAATGTCTTTGCGGGCACTGGATTCCATCCGCGGCAACCGGATGCGCATTCTCGCATGGGACCGGCGGTCGCACTCTTCCAAATTTGCCACAGGCTTAATGCCAGCGGCTTAACGCTAATTGACGAAACCAGCGCCGCTCACGGCTTCCCGACAACGATCTGGCTGTAATGCGAGTATCATTCGCGGGCATGCCCATGTTGCGATCGATCGCATCATCCATTCAGCAGATGCGCCCTGGTTAACAGACTCTTAAAGGCGAGCCGTGGCTCAGATCACCGCCGAAGACGTTCTCGATTTGCCGGCAACCAGACGCATCGTTCCGGCGGCACGCCAACCGCTGCCGTCGAGCTCGACGGTGTCCGTCGTCATTCCCGCCAAGAACGTTGCGGCCTATGTCGGCGAAACCCTCGCCAGCGCACTGGCGCAGGGCGACGTGGGCGAAGTGATCGTCGTGGACGACGGCTCGACCGACAACACCGCCGCCATCGTCCGCGGCATTCGCGATCCGCGGCTGCGCCTGATCACGAATGATTCCGCCGGCGTGTCGGCAGCGCGCAATCTCGGTGCACGATATGCCCGCGGCGAATGGCTGCTGTTCCTCGATGCCGACGACCGCCTTCGCCCCGGCGCAGTGGCGGCACTGCTGGAGGCGGCACGCGGGGCTCCGCGGGCGGTGCTCGTCTATGGCGATTACAACACGATCGACAGCGAGGGACATCAGATCGGCCGGCGCGGCCTGCTGAAGGGACGCCGGAAGCCGTCCGGCGACGTGCTGACGCGGCTCGCCGCCGGCAATTTCATCGTCAATGGCGGCATCGCGCTGGCCCGCGCGGAAGCTTTCCGGGCCATCGGCGGTTTCGACACCTCGCTCAGATATTGCGAGGATTGGCATTGCTGGTGCCGCCTTGCCGCGATCGGCGAGTTCGAATTCGCGCCAAAACTGCTGCTCGATTATCGCCTGCACACCGCCAACACCATGAACGCCGCAGTCCGGACGCCAAAGGATTTCTTCCCTGCCATCGCGCGGGTATTCGACGACGGACTGATCCTGGCACGCCTGCCCGAGGGCACGGCGGCCGGACTGCGCCTCGCCGCCGAACTTCATCTCATCACCTACTCGGCGATGCAGGCGGTTCGCTTCGGCCGATATCGCCAGGCTTTTGGCTATCTTGGAATGGTCGGCCGCCGCTCGCTCAAGGCGTTGCCGCGCGCCGCGGCCAGGACTGCCCTCGCCCGCTTCGGCATCTGATCGTCACGACACGATCTTCGAGGCCTCATAGGGCTTCGGCTCGATCCCGAGCGCCGCGAGCATCGAGCCGAGCGCGACCATCACAGGATGCATCGCGACGACGGCCTTCGACGACGTCAACAGACCTGCGGACCGAACCAGCGAGAGCGGCAACCGTCCGAGCATCTGTATGAACACCCGCGCCCGCGCCGTCGCGCTCTGCGCGGCCTTGTACTGCACGCGATAATTGATCGCGCCGATGCGCAGGCCACGCTTGGCGATCCAGCCGAGGCTGGTGCGGCTTTGCGGTACGGTCTCGGTGATGACGGCCTCCGCCGTCCAGTGGAAGATCATGCCGGCATCACGGCACCGCACGAAGAAATCGCAATCGCCGCCGCCGAGGAAATTGAAGCGCAGGTCGAACGCGGGACGATCGAACCGCTCGAACGCGGCGCGCGTGATCAGACAATTGCCGCAGCCATAGATCAGCGGCACCGCGCCGGAATAGTCGTAGGCGGGACGGAAAGCGGGATGACGCGACAGCCACGGCTTGCTGTCGTCATCGAACACAGGCAGCACCGGCCCGCCGACCACGTCAGCGCCGGTCGCCTCCGCGGTGCGGACCATCAGTTCGAGCCAGTCGCTTGATGCGATCTCGTCGTCGTCGATCATCAGGAAGCGGGTCGCGGCGGGAAACAGCGCCTGCGCCGTCTCGAACGCAGCGTTGATCGCCTGGCAATTGCCCTGCCGCTTCTCGACCAGGCAGACGCCCTGCAGCCTGCCGGCGACCAGAAACTCCGCGGCAACCGGCGCGCTCTCGCGCTGCGTGGCATCGTTCTCGACCATGACGACGGCAAAGGAGCGCGGGGTCCGCTGGTTCGCAAGCGACTCCAGCGTCAACCGCAGATGCTGCGGACGGCGGAAGCAGGGAATGCAGACGACGATACCGACCGACAGGTCGATGACCGCGGAGCTCGCCACGATCTCCCGGTTGGGATCGCGCACGGCATCCGAGATACGCGTGGCAGACAGGTCTGTCGGGATCAATGTCATGACGTTCTAGATGTCCGAGATATATTGAAAAAGCCCTGCTTCATTCGTACGTCCCGCGACGGCACATCGTCGCGGGACAGATGCGTCCCAAAAAGAACGGCCAGTTGATGGCGCGTGCCCGCTCCTCACGCCAGTCTCCCGGCCGTCCCAAGATAACATCATGCGTTTAACCGCTTTCGCCTGTTTCTCCCGCGAAATCATGCGCACGTGGTACTGCAATTCGCGGTCCATGCGCCGAGGAAGACCCAACATGAACAATGCCGTAGTTAATGCGCATGCGCATTAACCCGACCGTAAGCACTGCGACCGGTGAGACGGCGCGGCATCAGATTTGCTCTTCGGGCTCGCGATATTTTTCCTGTAAATTTGAATAGAACAAGCGCGGTCAGAAAATATGAACAAGCCAGCCACGATTGATTTTGCGACAGCCACGGCGATCCAGATTCCCGCGGCCGCGTCCCCCGTCCAGGCACTTCACGATCTCGTCCCGGGCGAAGCGCGCGACAGCCTGCTCGCCGTTCACGACGTGCTGCGGCGCGAGCTGCCGCAAGGCCAGCTCGCCATCTATGAAGCCGGCGGCGGCTCGTGCAGCGTTCTGCCACCGGAATTGCCTGGACGCAGCAAGGTCACCGTCGTCGATATCGACGAGGACCAGGTCCGCAACAACACCTACGCGGATGATGCGATCCTCGGCGACGTGCAGACCTATCGTTTCGGGCGCGAGACCTTCGATCTCGTGATCTGCTACAACGTGATCGAGCATCTGCCCCATGTCGACGCCGCGCTCCTGAACTTCCGCGATGCGCTCAAGCGCGGCGGCCTGATCCTGATCGGCGCGCCCAATCCACGCTCGCTCTCCGGCGTCGTCACCAAATATTCGCCGCACTGGTTTCACGTCTGGTTCTACCGGCACATCCGCGGCATCAAGGATGCCGGCATGCCCGGTGAGCCGCCGTTCCCGACCTTCTTTCATCCGCTGGTGACGCTGCCCCGCCTCGAAGCCTTCGCGGCTGCCAACGGCCTGGAGATGATCTACCGCCGTGAGGTCGAGAGTCCGCGCTATCCCGAGATGCGCCGGCGCAAGCCGCTGTTCGCGGCGCTCGTGGACGCCGGCGCCGCCGTCCTGAACGCCGTGCTGCCGCGGGGCGTCGACGTCCGTCGCGGCGACTATCACGTCATCCTGCGGAAGAGCTGACGATCATGGCGCGCGCGCGGCCCATTGCAGAACAAGCGGAGCCTCGCAGCCATGCCGCGCGCGGTAACGAACCGTTAATCTCCAGGGAGCCCCGGCATCGCTGGCGTCACGAGGACGCACCGGGGAGTGGCAAGCGCTTAAACGCTTTGTTTGCCATTTCGGTGAATAGTCCCTCAATGAGTATGGTTAATTTTCCCTGTTGCGTTGATTGGGCACCTATATCCCGGGTGCATGGCGTAGAGCGAAGAGTAGCCCCTCAGCCTGCGGCAGTTGGAATGAAAGCTGGGGATCATGCTTGACTATAACCAGCCGATAGATCGGGCCAGACCGGAGTCGCCGCAACAGCGGCCCCAGGCCGGCTTCAACGTGCTGGAGCTCGCCAATCTGCTCTGGCGGCGCAAGATCGCGATTGCCGCGGCTGCCCTGCTCGGCGCAACGCTTGCCGTTACCGTGGGCAAGAGCCTGACGCCCCGCTACACCGCCACTGCCCAGCTCTATGTCGATCCGCGCGAGCTTCAGCTCGTCGACCGCGAACTCACACCGCGCGCGCAGGACGTCTCCGGCATGTCCATGGTGGTGGAGAGCCAGGCGCGGCTGATCACCTCCAACAGCGTACTGCTCAAGGTGATCCAGCAGGCGGGTCTCGACAAGGACCCGGAATTCGGCGGCGGCAGCGACGGCCAGAGCCTGATGTCGTCGCTGCTCGGCCTGATCGGCCTGCAGCCGCGCGCTCCCTCCGCTGCGGACAACAAGGAAGTGCAACTTGCGGCGCTCGAAGCGCTGAACAGGCACATCACGATCCGCAAGACCGAGAAGAGCTTCATCGTTGACATCGAGGTCTGGTCGACGGATCCGGCGAAAGCGGCGATGCTCGCCAACACGCTGACCAATGCGTACCTCACCGAATCCCGCAACTCACAGGCTTCGGCCGCACGACGGGCCACCAACGATCTCTCCGGCCGCCTCAAGGAGCTGCGCGAGCGGCTGCGTAACGCCGAGACCACGCTCGCCACCTACAAGGCCCAGAACAATTTCGTCGGCACCCAGGATGCGCTGATCAGCGATCAGCAGCTTTCCGCCAGCAACCAGCGGCTTTCCGCAGCCCGCGCGGCGACGATGGATGCGCAGGCGCGGCTCGACCAGATCGAGGCCAGCCGCCGTACCGCTGCCGATGCCGGTGCGATTCCAGAAGCGCTGCAATCACCGACGATTGCGAACCTGCGCGCGCAATATGCCGATGCGCGCAAGAAATATGCTGAGCAGGCCGGCGAGCTCGGGCCGCGCCATCCGGCGCTGCGCCAGACCGAGAAGCAGGTCGAGGATCTCAAGCGCACCATCAGCGAGGAGATCGATCGCTTCGCCCAGTCGGCCAAGAACGATCTGACGCGCGCCCGCGACTATGAGGCCTCGCTCAACCGGGCCATGGAAGCGCAGAAGCGGCAGAGCGTGCAGCTCAGCCAGGCCGCCGTCCGCCTGCGCGAACTCGAGCGCGAGGCCGATGCCAGCCGCGACGTCTATCAATCCTTCCTCAAGCGCTCGCGCGAGACCGAGGAGCAGGAGACGCTGAACACTTCGGCGGCCCGCGTCATCGGCGAAGCGACGGTGCCGCAGCGGCGCTCGTTCCCGCCCGCCATGAGCCTGTTCGCCATGATCGGCTTCATCTTCGGCGCGCTCGCGGCGTCGGGCTGGTTCGCCGCGGTCGAACTCCTGCTCGTCGGCGCGCCGGCGCCCGCGCCAGCCCGCCGTGCGGGCAAGCCGGCACCGGAGAGAACGCGCACTCCCGAGGTTTTGCCGGCTCCTGAAGCCCCGCAGCCTCCGCAGGTCTCGCGACCTCAGGAAGTGGCGCAGGCCCTGCCCGAACTTGCCGCGCCATCGCTGCAGCCTGCGATGGTCGAAAAGCCCCTGATCGAAAAGCCGCTGATCGCGCGGCTCCAGGAGGCCGACGTCATCCACACGCTCGGAGCCATTCTCGCCACCGGCGGCGGCGTCGACCTCACGCGGCTGGGCTGGCCGACATTGCGGCCCGGCTTTCCCCTGACGAAACTGCTCAACGCCTGGCGCGATATGCGCGCCGCCGTGGCCCGGCGCGCCGGCGACAAGGCGATGCCGGTCATCGCGCTCGTCGGCGCCGGCGACACCACCGGACGCAGCGTGATCGCGCTGAATTTCGCGCTCGCGGCAGCGCGCGACGGCGCCCGCGTGCTGATGATCGATGCCGACCATCAGGCCCATGTGCTCTCGAACAAGGTCAGCCGCCCCGGCAAGAGCGAGCCGAGCAGGCTCGGCTGGCTCTCGATCGGCAGCAAGGCCGCACGCGAGATCAAGACGGTCAACGGCATTTCGGTGCTGCCGGCCGGCGAGGGTGACGCCGGCAAGGCTGCCGACGCGATTCGCAAGGCGATTGCGCAGGCACGTTCCGCAGGCGGCTATGACCTTGTGATCCTCGACGGTCCCGCGATGCCGCTCTCGGGCGGCGGCCGCAAGCTGCTCGACGATACCGACGCGCTGGTGGCGGTGCTGCCGACCAGCCACGACATCAACGACAGCCTGGAAGAGATCCTGACCGCGCTGGGCCGCGCCGAGCGCAAGCTGGTCGGCGTCGTGCTGGACGAGCTCACCCCTGCAATCCAAACGCGCCAGCGAGGCAGACAATATGCTTGAGCGTCGCGTCAACCTCGACGGACGGGCAGCCACGGCCGAGGTGCCGCGAATCACCGTCGGCGGGCTCCGCATGGCCGCGATCGATCTGGAAGCGACCGCCGATTTCATGATCGAAGCGACCGATCCCGACAATCGCATCGGCCGTCCGTTGTTCCTGACCTCGGCCAATGGCGAGGTGCTGGCGCGCTGCTCGACGGAACCGCAGACCGAGCGCCTGTTCCGCGCCGCCGACCTGATCAATGCCGACGGCCAGCCGCTGGTGGCGGCCTCGAGGCTGCAATCGTGGTTTCCCCTGCCCGAGCGCGTCGCGACCACGGACCTGTTCCACGTCGTCGCGCGCAAGGCGGAAGCGGTCGGCCGCACCTTCTACATGTTCGGCGCCAGCGAGGCCGAAAACATCGTGGCCGTCGAGAACGTCCAGAAGATGTATCCGGACCTCAAGATCATCGGGCGCAGCCACGGCTATCTGCGAGGCGAGGCGCTGCGCGCCAAAGTCGAGGAGATCAACGCGCTTGCGCCGGACTATCTGTGGGTCGCGCTCGGCGTGCCCAACGAGCAGGCATTCGTGGAGGAATTCACGCCATACCTGACCAATGTTGGCGTTATCAAGACATCAGGCGGCCTGTTCAACTTTTTGTCGAGCAGCCGTTCCCGCGCGCCGCAATGGATGCAGAAGATCGGACTCGAATGGGCGTGGCGCACCTTGCTCGAGCCGCGCCGCCTATTCTGGCGCTATTTGACCACCAACCCCCGCGCGCTCTATCTTCTCTTCAGCCGCAACCGACCCCTCCGCTAAGAGAAGAGCAGAAGACGATATGACCGACCGACCGACTGTCCTCGTCACTGGGGGCGCGGGCTATATTGGCTCGCATGCCTGCCGCGCATTGACCGCCGCCGGCTACCAGCCCGTCGTTTATGACAATCTCTCGACAGGTCATCGCAGCTTCGTTGCCGGCCCCCTGGTGACGGGCGATCTGCTCGACGGCACGGCGCTGGCACGCGCCTTCGCCGACCACAAGATCACGGCGGTGATGCATTTCGCGGCGGCCAGCCTGGTCGGCGAGTCCATGACCGATCCGCAGAAATACTACATCAACAACGTTCAGGGCACGCTGTCGCTGCTGCAGGCGATGCGTAACGCAGGCTGCCATCGCATCGTGTTCTCCTCGACCGGCGCCGTCTACGGCAATGCCGATTCCAAGGAGCTGCCGGAAGACTTTCCCTGCGTACCGATCAACCCCTATGGCGCGTCGAAATGGATGATCGAGCGGATGCTCGCCGATTACCGCTCGGCCTACGGCTTCGGCGCGTTCTGCCTGCGCTATTTCAACGCCAGCGGCGCCGATCCGGCCGGCGGCATCGGCGAGCTGCGCGACAATGAAACCCACCTCATTCCCCGCGCCATGATGGCGCTGCAGGGCCATGTCGACTTCGCGGTGTTCGGCGACGACTACGACACGCCCGACGGAACCGCGATCCGCGACTACATCCACGTCACCGACCTCGCCGCGGCGCATGTCGCAGCCCTGAAGCTCCTGGAGGACGGGCATGCCGGCGGCAGCTTCAATCTCGGCACCGGCTCCGGCTTTTCCGTGCGCGAGATCCTGAACGCGATCAGGCAGGAGACCGGCCGCGAGGTGCCGCACACCATCAAGCCGCGCCGCGCCGGCGATCCGACTTATCTGGTCGCGGATCCTTCCGCTGCGCGAAAGGTGCTGAACTTCGTGCCTGGCCATTCCGACTTGGCGACGGTCATCCGCACCGCCTGGGCCTGGCACCAGAAGGCGCATCCGTTCAGACAGCGTTAGGCAATCGGGGCTCCCGCGCCTTGCTCGGCGGAGGCGTGAACGGCTAGACTGGGCCTTCGCTGCCGGCGACGATGCCGGCATGCCTGGCTCGGCCGATTGCGCGAGCCGATTTTTCCGAGCGTCAGGTCACGATCATTTCGGCGCGAAGGCCTGTCATTGGTCGCGGATCCCTGGGAGCATGGAACGAATGCATCAGGCCGCACGCCTGGAGTTCGAGCGCGTGATGGAGGAGTTTGCCCGCTGGCGCATTGTGCCTGCGGACGAGCGCTCGCCCGCGCCCGCCTGGTGGTGGGGACCCGCCATGGCGGTGTTCGACGACCGGGAGCCGATGAGTTGCGCATGGCGCGCCGAACTCGGTTTGAACGAGGGCGCGAGCTTCGCCGAGGGCGCGCACACGATTCTCGCGCTGTTCGTCGAGCAGACGTCGCTGACGGGGCCTCAGGATTTTCCGAGCAAGGCCGAGGGCGGGGAGCACGACGTCCGCGAGCTGCACCCGCAGCCGTCAGACGACAGCGCGTTTCAGCCGTGACGCCGCAGCTTCCGTGGCGGCAACGTCCGGCTCCGGCTGGAGCGGCGGGGCAACAGGCAGGATCATCGGCCGCAACAGCTCGGCCATCTGCTTGGCCGGCAGCGGCTTCGAGATCAGGAAGCCCTGCATCTCGTCGCAGCCATGGGTGCGCAGGAAGGCCTCCTGCTCGGCGTTCTCGACGCCTTCGGCGACGACGGTCATGCCGAGCGCCTTGCCCATGCTGATGATGGCCTGTGCGATCGCCTGGTCCTCCGAATCCTGCGGCAGGTCGCGTACGAAGGAGCGGTCGATCTTGATCGTGTCGATCGGGAAATGCTTCATCAGCGACATCGACGAATAGCCAGTGCCGAAATCGTCGATGGCGAGGCGGATGCCGCGGCTCTGGATGGCATCGAGCACCTTGAGCGCGCGGCCGACATTGCGCATCATCATGCTCTCGGTGACTTCGAGCTGGAGCAGCACCGGCGACATGCCGCTGGCCGCCAGCGCCTCGTCGACGTCCTGCAACAGATGCTCGTCGGCGAACTGCCGCGGCGACAAATTGACCGCCATCGACAACGGCAACAGACCACGGCGCTGCCAGGCCATGGCCTGCGCGCAAGCTTCCCTCAGCACCCAGCGGCCGATCGGCACGATCAGGCCGGTCTCCTCCGCGAGCGGGATGAACTGAGCCGGCGAGATGTTGCCGAGATCGGGATGCGCCCAGCGCAGCAGGGCTTCCACGCCGGTGATCTGGCCGGTCGCCATGTCGACCTTCGGCTGGTAGTTCAGCGAGAACTGCTCGCGCTCCAGCGCGCGGCGCAGCGCGCTCTCCAGCGACAGCCGCTCGATCGACTGCGTCGTCACTTCCTTGGAGAAGAAGCGGTAGCCGTTCTTGCCGTCCTCCTTGGCGAGGTACATCGCCATGTCGGCGTTCTTGGTCAGGGTCTGCGCATCGGAGCCGTTGGCCGGATACATCGCGATACCGATCGAGGCCGTGGTGTGGCACTCGTGTCCGGCCAGCTCCATGGGCTCGGCGAGTGCAGCGAGCAGCCCGGTCGCGATGCGCTGGACGTCGTCGATCTCGCCGCACTGGTCCAGGATCACCACGAACTCGTCGCCGCCGAGGCGCGCCACCACATCGCTTTCCCGCAGCGCGCCGCGCAAGCGGTTGGCGACTTCGAGCAGGAGCAGGTCGCCGGCCTCATGGCCGAGCGAATCGTTGATGACCTTGAAGCGGTCGAGATCGATGAACAGCACCGCGAAACGGTGATCGTGGCGCTCTGCCGTTTCGATCGCCTCGCGCAAGAGCCCGTTGAAGGTCTCGCGGTTCGGAAGGTCCGTCAGGCTGTCATGCGAGGCGAGGTACTCGATCCGCTCGTCGGCCTCGTTCTTCTCGTCCGCGCGATCGAAATTCTCCATCGCGAAGGCGACGTTGTCGGCGAGGCGCTGCAACAGCTCGACGAACTCGGCCGTGAAGGTAGCCGGCTCGGTCGACATGTAGATCATGACGCCGACGGCCTGATCGTGCACGATGAGCGGAAATGCCGCGCCCGATCGCGCCCCGTCGCCGCGGACGACCGCATGGAAGGCGCTGACGCGATCGTCGTTGAGATAGTCGTTGCTGATGCAGGGCTGGCGCGTGCGGAACGCCGTGCCGCTCATCCCGCGTCCTTCGGGACGCTCGGGGTCGATGGAGAGGCGAACGTTCCGCGTGGTGTCGGAAGGCGGCCCGGCGCTCGCCACGATCTCCAGCTGCTCGCTGTCGGCCCTGGCAAGCGCGATCGTGGTCGAGGTGAACTTGGCGCCGTTCGAGGCGGCAAGGCAGACGAGGTCGAACAGCTCGGCGCGCGACTTCGCCCGCATGATCGCCTCGTTGGTCGCGCTCAGAGCCGCGAACATGCGCGTCAGGCGCTCCTTCTGCGCCTCGGTGCGGGCCTTTTCCTCGGCACGGTCGAAATTGTCGAGCGCGAAGGAGACGTTTTCGGCAAGGCGCCCGAGCAGTTCGACCAGATCGGGCGTGAATGTGTCCTCCTCGGGTGCGAGGAAAAGCAGGATGCCGATCGGCTCCTGGCCCGCCTTTAGAAGCGGGAAACTGGCGGCGGCCCGCGTTCCGTCCTCGATCGCCTTCGCCCGCCAGTATGCCGACCGCGGCTCGTTCAGATAGTCGTTCATGACGCTGGGCCGGCGGGTCCGGAGCGAGGTGCCGATGATCCCCTCGCCTTCGGGATGGTCGGCGGAAATGCTGCAGGTCCGTCCAACCATTTGCTGCTGCAGGCGCCCCTTCACCGCGACGACGCGAACGAGCTCGTTTTCCTCGTCGATGATGCCGATCGTTGCCGACGCGAACACGTCGCCGAGAATAGCTGCCTGGCACGCGGCCTCGAACAGGTCCTCGCGCGTCTTGGCGCGCATGATCGCTTCATTGGTTGCGCTTAGCGCTTCGAACATTCCGCTCAGGCGATTGCGCTGCTTGTCTACCTGCGCCTTCTCCTCGGCGCGATCGAAGCCTTCCAGCGCGAAGGCGACGTTGGCCTGGAGCTTGCGGAGCAATTCGACGAATTCGGGTGTGAACGTGCCGCACTCCGGAGAGTTGAACAGGAACACGCCTTCGACCTGATCGCCGTTGAAGAGCGGCAGCGCCGCGGAGGAGGCGATCCCGTTGCGGCGGGCGCTGGCGTGCCACGGCGCGATGCGCTCGTCGGCGAGAACGTCGTTGCTGACGGCGGGCTGGCGCGTGCGGAACGCGATGCCGGTCAATCCGCGCCCTTCCGGCACCTCCTCGGAGATGGATAACTTGAAGTTGCGAACCTGGTCGGCGTTAGGTCCGTAACAGGCGACGACGCGCAGCAACCCGGCGTGATGGTCGACCAGTGCGATGTTGGCCGAGGTGAACTTGGCGCCCTTCGCCGTCGCCTCGCAAACGAGGTCGAACAGATCGGCGCGCGACCGCGCCCGCAGAATCGCCTCGTTGGTGGCGCTTAGCGCCGCATACATGCGTGCCAGCCGTTCCTCTTCGGCGGCGATTTTGGCCTTCTCGGACTCGCGGCCGAAATTATCGATCGCGAACGAGACGTTCTCCGCCATACGCAGCAGGAGCGCGACGATCTCTTCGTCCTTGGCCCAGGAGCGGCTGATGAAGAACAAGAGCACGCCGACACTTTCACCGTGCCTGATCAACGGCGCGACCACGCAGGCGGCAACGCCAGTGTTGACGTTGGCCTGCTCCCACGGCGAACCCCTGGTGCGGCTGGCGAGATCGTCCTCGACGATGGCCTTCTGCGTCCGGAACACCTCGCCGGATATTCCCTTGCCGTAGGGATTCTCCGGATCGATCGAATAGCGCGCCTGGGTGATCAGTGCGAGGTTCTGGCCGGTCGACGCGACCGGACTCATCCAATGCGAATCCGGTTCGCGGAGCAATACGATGGTCGCCAGCGATTTGCCTCCATGAACGGAGGCGTCACACACGAGCTGATACAGTTCCTGCTCGGTTTTGGCGCGTAGAATGGCTTCATTGGTGGCGCTGATGGCGCCGAACATGCGGTTGAGTCGCCGCGTCGCCCGTTCGCTGGTCTGCCGCGCGGTTTCGCGCGCGAAATTGTCCAGCGCATAGGAAATGTTGGCCGACATGCGCCCGAACAGCGACACCATCTGCTCGTTCAGCGAGCCGGCTTCGCGGCGGGTCACGTAGAGCACGCCGACACTCTTGCCGTTGCAGAGCAGCGGCAGCGCCGCAGCCGCGCCAATGGCGGCCGAAGCGGCACCCGCGCGCCACGCCAGCGAACGGGGGTCGTTCAGATAATCGTTGCTGACGCACAGCTTCTGATCTCGAAATGCCTCGCCGCCGACGCCCGAGCCTTCGGGTGTGCCGGCAACCGTCGTGATCTCGATCGAGCGCAGCCGCGCAACGTCGTCGCCACAGCCGGCCGCAAAATGGAGTCGCCGGTCGTCCGGTCCGACCAGAAACACGGCGACAGCCAAGAAATCCCCGCTCGAAAACCCGGCGTTGCAGACCTTCTGGTACAGCTCGTCCGGCGATTTCGCATAGAGGATCGCTTCGTTGATGGCGCTCAACGCCGCAAATGTGCGCGCGAGTGTCGTCGGCACGATCTCAGCTCCCGGGCATTCTGCCTATTTCTCCCGGGTGACTTTATGAGGGGCCATCGCCTAAGTGGTCGTTATTGCGCGCTGCAAACAATCGATCAAAGTGAACGAGCTGCGAACGACCCGGGGTAAACTACCGAAAATACCGCCGCACGGGACGAATCCTCAGCGAGAGCCGCGATCTCTTTACGAATTTGCAGCCCTGTATTGGTTTACGGGAGATTGATATCGCTGCCGCGCTTTGAGACGATGGCCTCCAACAATCAGTGCCCGCCAAGGGCAAAGACCCTGGGGAACGCCATGCCGATCGTCACGGCCGATCGCCTCACGCGCATCAGCGCCGCCCTGCTCCGCGCCGCCGGAGCCTCCGAGGAAGAAGCCGACGCCGTCGCGGTCGGCTGCGTCAACGCCAATCTCGCCGGCCATGATTCCCACGGCGTGATCGCCGTTCCCACCTATATCGACCGCATCAAGGCCGGCCACATCGTTCCCGGCGCCCAATGGACCGTCGTCCAGGAATCGCCGACCACAACCGTGATCGACGGCCATTGGGGCTTTGGTTTCCACGTCAACGCCAAGGCGATGGCGCTGACGATCGAGAAAGCCAGGACGGCGAATGTCGCTGCCTGCACCGTGTTCCGGCAAAGCCATGTCGGCCGCCTCGCCGCCTACCCCTTGATGGCGATGCGCGCAGGCATGATCGGGATTGCCACGGCGGACTCCGGCCGCTCGCCGAAGCACGTGGCGCCGTTCGGCGGCAAGGAGGCGCGGCTCGGCACCAACCCGATCTCGATCGCGGTGCCGTCCGATCTCGACGCGCCGTTCTATCTGGATATGGCGACTTCGGCGGTGGCGGCCGGCAAGATCCAGCTCGCGGTCGCCCGCGGCGAGGAGATTCCGACGGGCTGGATCATCGATGCCGAGGGACGGCACACCACCGATCCGACCCATTACCGCAAGGGCGGCGCGCTGCTGCCACTGGGCGGCACCGAGGGCTACAAGGGCAGCGGTCTTGCGGCCATGGTCGAGGTGCTGTGCGGCCTGCTCACCGGTCTCGGCTTCGGCGTCGAGCCTACGGGGCGGCACAATGACGGATGCTTCATGGCGGTGTTCAATGTCGCCGCATTCCGCCCGCTGCAGGAGTTCAAGCGCGAGGTCGCCGAGTTCGCGCGTTATCTGAAATCAACGCCGCCGTCCGAGGGCAGCAAAGGCGTGTTCTATCCCGGCGAGATCGAGGGTTTGCGCGAGCAGCAGCGTCTGCGCGACGGCATCGAGATCGAGGATGCCACCTGGGAAAAGCTGCGCGCGCTGGCGCGGGAATACCGGCTCGACACCGTCCCCGATCTGGCCTGACGGCATCAGGAGAACAGCAGCATGAATCGACAGATGGTCCTGGTCGGCTTCCTCCAGGCACAGAACTGCACCAACCTGCCGAGCTCCTGGCGGCATCCGGACTCCCGCGACGATTCGATGTCGGCGGACTACTATCAGGAGATCGGCAGGATTCTCGAAGCCGGCAAGTTCCACATGGCCTTCTTCGACGACCGCCTGGCGATGCCGGACCGCTACGGCAACGACCACGCCCATACCGTCGAATACGGCATCCGCTGCGTGAAGATGGATCCGCTGATCGTGCTGACCACGATGGGCATGGTCACTGAGAAGCTCGGGCTGGGAGCAACCTGCTCGACCACCTATTACGAGCCGTTCGACGTCGCCCGCCGCTTCGCAACGCTCGACCTCATGTCCGGCGGACGTGCCGGCTGGAACGTCGTGACCTCGCTCAACGACGGCGAGGCCCTCAACATGGGGCGCGACTCCCATCCCGAACATGATTCCCGCTACGACAAGGCCGACGAGTTCATGGAGGTCGTGCTCGGCCATTGGGACACCTGGGAAGACGGCGCGCTGATCATGGACAAGAAGACCGGCCGCTTTGCCGATCCGACCAAGGTGAAGCGGCTCGACCACAGGGGCGCGGCGTTCAAGTCACGCGGGCCGTTCACCGTGCCGCGTTCGCAGCAAGGCCACCCCGTGATCATCCAGGCCGGGGCATCGGGCCGAGGCCAGCGCTTTGCCGGGCGATGGGGCGAGGTGATCTTCACCGCCGCGCGCAATCTTCAGGGCGCCAAGGACGGCTATGCGTCCGTGCGCAACGAGGCCGCCAAGGCCGGTCGCGATCCCGACCAGATGTTCCTCTGCAATTTGACGACGCCGGTCTGTGGCGCGACCAAGGCGGAAGCCGAGGACAGGATGGCGCTGATCAACAAGCTGCCGCTCCAGATCGACGCGCTGTCGCTGCTTGCCGAAGCGCTCAACTACGACTTCGCCTCCAAGGATCTCGACGAGCCGCTGACCACTGACGAGCTGAAGAGCATGCAGGGTATTCTGGGCATCCGCGACGGCGTGCTGAAGAATTCGGGCAGGAGCAATCCGAGCGCGCGCGACTTCGTCACTTTCTCCGGCCGCGGCCAGGTGCAGGACGCGATGGTCGGCGGCCCGAAGGAGATTGCGGACAAGCTCGAGGAGATGTTTGTCGAGCGCGGCTGCGACGGTTTTGTCATCGCGGCGACCTATGTGCCCGGCTCCTACGCCGATTTCGTGCAGCATGTCGTGCCGGAGCTGCAACGCCGCGGACTGTTCCAGAAAGACTATCGCGGCAAGACGCTGCGCGAAAATCTCGGACTGAAGCGGCCCGCGGCCGGCGCCTGGAAGGTGCCGCCGCGCGATGCCGCGGAATAGCAACGAGGACTTAGCATGCGCTGGCTGAAATTCACTGAGACAGGCAAGACCTCGTGGGGGATCGTCGAGGGAGATAAGGTCGTCGCAGTCGATGGCGATCCCTTCGGCGAATGGCAGCGCACCTCGCGCACGCATTCGCTGTCGCAGGTCAGGATCGAGCTGCCGCTGATCCCGCGCACCTTCTATTGCGTCGGCCTGAACTATCTGAAGCATCTGAAGGAGGCCGCTGACAAGCGCGGCGAAGTGCCGGCCGTGCCTGATCGCCCCGAGATCGGCTATCGCGCGCAGAACGCGCTGATCGCACATGACGAGGACGTCGTGATCCCGTCCTTCGCGACGGAGAAAATCCATTACGAGGGCGAACTCGTCGTTGTTATCGGCAAGAAGGTGAAACATCTCACCAAAGACAACGCGATGGATTGCGTGTTCGGCTACACCATCGGCAACGACGTCAGCGAGCGCAGCTGGCAGAAGGCCGACCGCAGCCTGTGGCGCTCGAAGAACGCCGACACATTCAAGCCGATGGGGCCGTGGATCGAGACAGAAGCCGATCTCCAACAGATGGAAACGATCGTCCGGGTCAACGGCAAGGAAACCAACCGCTTCGCTACCGGCGACATGATCTTCGGTGTGGTGCCGTTCCTGGTGGAGCTGACCAAGTATTTTACCTTATGGCCCGGCGACGTGATCTGGATGGGCACCGATGGCGCCTCGCCTGACATCAAGCACGGCGATGTCGTGGAGATCGAGATCACGGGCGTAGGGACATTGCGGAACAGGTTTGTGCGGGAGGGGCGGTGATCCTGCCGTAGGATGGGTAGAGCGCAGCGAAACCCATCATTTCGGTTCGTCGCGGAGAGAGCGCGATGGGTTTCGCTATCGCTCTACCCATCCTACAATCTTCCTCAAAACGGCAGCGCCACACTCGACTTGATCTCCTTCAACACCACGTTGCTGCGGACATAGCGGATGCCGGGAATGCGGAACATGAACTCGTCGAGGAAGCGGTTGTAGGCCGCCATATCCTGCACGACGACACGCAAATGATAATCGGCGTCGCCCGTGGTCGCAAAGCACTCCAGCACCTCGCGGCGTTTGGTTACCCGCGAGACGAACTCGTCGACGAACTTCGCGTCGTGCCGCTCCAGCGAGACGTGGAGGATGGCCGACATCGCAAAGCCCGCCTGCTCGCGCGCGACCAGCGCCGCGTAGCCCTGGATGATGCCGGCTTCCTCCAGCGCGCGCACCCTGCGCCAGCAGGCAGAGGTGGACATGCCGACCTCGTCGGCGAGCTGCTGGTTGGTGGCACGGCCATCCTTCTGGAGATGAGCGAGAATCCGCGCGTCCTGGTCTTCGATCATCGATCGGCCCAATCTGGTGTATTCTACCGCATGATAGCAGAATTCGGGATAATCTACCAGAATCAGGTTGCAGCTAGGAAAGATAGGTAAGACCTACCAACCGTCAGGGCCTACCCTCCGCTCATCCGGCAAGGATGCCGCGGGAGGTCCGCATGGACGCCTTTCCGTCACTCGACTCCTACGAACTCTCCGATCGCTACGATCGCGAACACGGCCGCGTCTTCCTTACGGGCACACAGGCCATTGTCCGCATCGCGCTCGATCAAGTCAGGCGCGACCGGGCCGCGGGGCTCAACACCGCCGGCTTCATCTCAGGCTATCGCGGCTCGCCGCTCGGCGGCATTGACCTCGAGCTCTGGCGCATCCAGGAGCGGCTGAAGCGGGACCGTGTCGAATTCCTGCCAGCCGTGAACGAGGACCTCGCCGCGACCGCGGTGCTCGGCTCGCAGCAGGTCGAGACGCAGGGAGATCGCGAGGTCGATGGCGTGTTCGGGCTCTGGTACGGCAAGGGACCCGGCGTCGACCGCTCCGGCGATGCGCTGAAGCACGGCAACGCCTACGGCTCCTCGCCGCATGGCGGCGTGCTGGTGGTCGCCGGCGACGACCATGGCTGCGTCTCCTCCTCGATGCCGCACCAGTCCGACGTCGCCTTCATGAGCTGGTTCATGCCGACGCTGCATCCCGCGAGCGTCGGCGAATATCTCGAGTTCGGCGAATATGGCTATGCGCTGAGCCGCTTCTCCGGCATGTGGGTCGGCTTCAAGGCGATCTCGGAGATCGTGGAGTCGGGCGCCTCCGTCGCGCTACAGCCGCCGCGCCACTTCCGCACGCCCGACTTCACGCCGCCGCCTGATGGACTGCACTACCGCTGGCCTGATTTGCCGGGCCCGCAGATCGAGGAGCGGCTGGAGGCGAAGAAGCACGCGGTCTACGCCTTCGCAAAGGCCAATCCGATCGACCTTCACATCTATGACATTCCGGATGCCACCTACGGCATCGTCACCACAGGCAAGGCCCATCTCGATCTGATGGAGGCGCTGCGGCTGATGGGTCTTGACGAAGCCGCCTGCCGCAGCATCGGCATCGACGTCTACAAGGTCGGCATGGTCTGGCCACTGGCGTTGCATGACGCCATGGATTTCGTGAAAGGCAAGCGCGAGATCCTCGTGGTCGAGGAGAAGCGCGGCATCATCGAGAGTCAGTTCAAGGAATATTTTTACGACTATCCTGGCAGCAAGCCGGAGCGCATGGTCGGCAAGCACGATGAAACCGGGGCAAGGCTGATCTCCTGGATCGGCGAATTGTCGCCTCGCGCGCTCGCCGGCGTGCTGGCGCGCCGGCTTGATCCGATGTTTCCAGGCCTCAATCTCGCCGCACGCGCGGCCGCTCTGATGCCGGAGGCAGCGCGCACGATCAACGTCAGCGGCGCGACACGAACGCCGTATTTTTGCTCGGGATGTCCGCACAACACATCAACAAAGGTACCTGAAGGCTCCAAGGCGCTGGCCGGCATCGGTTGTCACTTCATGGCAAGCTGGATGGACCGCGAGACCTCGTCACTGATCCAGATGGGCGGTGAAGGCGTGAACTGGACGGCTTCGTCACGCTTCACCGGCCACAAGCACATCTTTCAGAACCTCGGCGAAGGCACCTACTACCACTCCGGCTCGATGGCGATCCGGCAGGCGATCGCCGCCAAGGCCAACATCACCTACAAGATCCTGTTCAACGACGCCGTCGCGATGACCGGTGGCCAGCCGGTCGATGGTCCCATCAGCGTGCACGCCATCGCCCACAGCGTCCGCGCTGAAGGTGTGGCGCGCATCGCGCTGGTGTCGGATGATCCGGCACATTTCTCGCCTGCCGACCTGCCGGCCGGCGTCACCCTTCATCCGCGCGAAGAGATGGATGCCGTGCAGCGCGAGCTGCGCAATATCCCCGGCGTCTCGGTCCTGATCTATCAGCAGACCTGCGCCACGGAGAAGCGACGCCGGCGCAAGCGCGGGCAGATGGCCGACCCCAAGCGCTTCGCCTATATCAACGATCTCGTCTGCGAAGGCTGCGGCGACTGCTCCGTGGAATCCAACTGCCTCAGCGTCGAGCCAAAGGAGACGCCGTTCGGCCGCAAGCGCCAGATCAATCTGTCGGCCTGCAACAAGGATTTTTCCTGCCTCAACGGCTTCTGCCCGAGTTTTGTGACCGTCGAAGGCGCGACGCGCCGGAAGAAGAGCGCGAGTCAGATCGACGCCGTTGGGCGGGCCGCCACACTTCCGTTGCCCGCGACGGCAACGCTCGACCGCCCCTACGACCTGCTGGTGACCGGCGTCGGTGGCACCGGCGTCATCACAGTGGGCGCGCTGATCGGCATGGCCGCGCACCTCGAACGCCGCGGCGTCTCGGTGCTGGACTTCACCGGTTTTGCGCAGAAGTTCGGGCCCGTGCTGAGCTACATCCGCCTCGCCTCGAGTCCCGAGGCGCTGCATCAGGTCCGTATCGACCAGGTCGCAGCCGATGCGCTGATCGGCTGCGACCTTGTGGTGAGCTCCTCGCCAAAAGCCTCAGGCACCTACCGCCGCGGCACGCGTGCAGCGGTCAACACCGCGGAGATGCCGACCGGTGACGTCGTCCGCTTCCGGGACGCCGATCTCGCATCACCCGCGCGCCTGCGTGCCATTGGCCAGGTCATCGGCGAGAGCAATCTCGGCACCATCAACGCCAACGCACTGGCTGAACGGCTGCTCGGCGATGCCGTCTATGCCAACATCATCATGCTCGGTTTTGCCTGGCAGCACGGACTGGTTCCCCTCTCGCTGCAAGCGCTGCTGCGCGCAATCGAGCTCAACGGCGTCGCCGTCGAACGCAACAAGCAGGCCTTTGCCTGGGGCCGGGTCGCGGCCGCCGATCCGGACTTTTTGCCGAGGGTGGACGATGCGCCCAAGGCCGAGACGCTCGACCAGATGACCGACCGTCGGGCCGATTTCCTCACCGCCTATCAGGACAACGCCTATGCGGCGCGCTACCGGGCGACCGTCGCGAGGGTCCGCCGAGCCGAAGCTGTCCTGAACAGCGAGGCCCTGACCGAGGCCGTCGCCCGCGCCCTGTTCAAGCTGATGGCCTACAAGGACGAGTATGAGGTGGCGCGCCTGCACATGCAGGGCGGATTCCTCGACGAACTGAAACGCGAATTCGAGGATGGCTTCAGAGTCCGGTATCACCTCGCCCCACCCTTCCTGCCGTCGCAGCGCGACGCACGGGGGCGGCCGCGCAAGCGCGCCTTCGGCCAATGGATCCAGATGCCGCTCGCCATGCTCGCGCGCTTGAAGGGACTACGCGGCACGCCGTTCGATCCGTTCGGCTACACCCGGGAAAGACGCTCCGAGCGCGAGCTGATCGCCTGGTATGAAGGTCTGATCGAACGGATGCTCGGCGGGCTCGACGCGGCGCATCTGCCAGGTCTCGTCGCAATCGCAACGGCGCCGATGGACATCCGCGGCTATGGCCCGGTCAAGGACGCCGCGATCGAGAAGGCGAAGATCGAGGTCGAGCGGCGGTTCAATGAACTCCACCCGTCGTCGCCGGCGAAGCTGCGCGCCACCGGTTGACGCGGAGCCGGCGAGGCTTCAGCCTCTATGTTCGGGAGGGCGCCCTGACGGCTGCCCGCCAATCGGGTGACGCATCATGGATTTCGACCAGTTGACCCTGACCCAGGCCGCGGCCGCCCTCCGCGCCGGTACAGTCAAGAGTACCGCGCTCACAACGGAGGCTCTCGCCCGCGCCAAGGCCAATGCCGATCTCAATGCCTTCGTCACGCTGGACGAGGCCGGCGCCCTGAAGGCCGCCGCGGCATTCGACACGACGGACGACAAGAACAAGCCGCTCGGCGGTGTGCCCCTTGTGATCAAGGACAACATCGAGGTCGCGGGACTGCCCTGTAGCGCCGGCACACCCGCACTTAGGGATTACGTTCCGGAGGCCGATGCGCCGGTCGTGGCAAAGCTGCGCGCTGCGGGCGCGATCATCATCGGCAAGACCAGCATGCACGAGCTGGCCTTCGGCATCTCCGGCTACAACACCGCTTTCAAGACCGGCGCCGAGTTCGGCGTGCGCAACGCCTATGACCGCACCCTGATCGCCGGCGGCTCCTCGTCCGGGACCGGCGCTGCGATCGGCGCGCGGATCGTCGCTGGCGGGCTCGGCACCGACACCGGTGGATCGGTGCGCGTGCCCGCCGCGCTGAACGGATGTGCCTCGCTGCGCCCGACCATCGGCCGCTATCCGCAAGAAGGCATCGCCCCGATCTCGCACACGCGCGACACCGCGGGGCCCGATGGCCGCGACCATGGCCGACGTCGAACTGCTCGATCGCGTGATCTCGGGTCGCGAGGCGGTCCTACCTGCCGACCTGAAGCAGGTGCGGATCGGCATCGTGAAGACGATGTTGACCAATCTCGATGTCGACACCGAAACCGCCTTCCAGGCCGCCATCATGCGGATGAAGGCGCAGGGCGTCACGGTCGTTGAGGTCGAGATGCCGCAGCTCGCCGAACTCAACGGCCAGGTCGGCTTCCCCGTCGCGCTGTATGAAGCCTATGACGACATGGTCGGATATCTCGCCCACACCGGCACAGGCCTCACCATCGAAGCGCTGGCGAGGGAGATTGCGAGCCCCGACGTGAAGGGCACCTATGATGGCCTCGTCATCCCGCGCAAACTGCCCGGTCCGGACAATACGCTGCTCGATGCCGGGCCGATCTACGACGCGGCGATCAAGACCGCACGACCGGCGCTACAGGCGCTCTATGCCAGGACCTTCGCCGATCATCGGCTCGACGCCATCGCTTTCCCGACCACGCCGCGCGTCGCAATCGCCTCCAATCCCGACTCCAGCAGCCTCGAGAACTTCGGGCTCTTCATCCAGAACACCGATCCCGGCAGCAATGCCGGCATTCCCGGAATCCAGATCCCGGTCGCGCTCGGCGCCACCAGCGAGCTGCCGATCGGCCTTGAGCTGGACGGCCCGGCGGGCAGCGATGCGCAGCTCGTTGCGATTGGCATGGCGCTGGACATTGTATTCGGACGGCTGCCGCCGCCGCTCATGAATAGGGATTGATCAGCTTTTGCTGCTCGGCGCTGTGCTGCGCGAGCAGGTCGATGAAGGTCCTGACCTTCGCGGACAGATGATGACGATGCGGATAGACCGCGTTCATCGACAGCTCGATCGTCCGATACTCCGGCAAGAGGCGCACGAGGCGACCGGCTTCGAGGTCGTCCTGAATGAGAAATCCCGCCATCAGACAGATTGCGGCTCCCTCCAGTGCGACCTTGCGCAGCGCTTCCCCGCTGTTGGTGACGAAGCTGCCCGAGATGCGTACGGAGGCCGGTGCGCCTTTGCGATCGAGGAAGCGCCATTCATCACCGAACGGATAGTTCAGGTGCCGGCCACAATTATGCGCGGCGAGCTCGTCGAGCTTCTGCACCCGGCCGTGCTTCTCGAGATAATCGTGCGAACAGCACAGCACGTGACGCCAGGTGGCGAGGCTGCGGACGATCAGGCTTGAATCCGGCGGCGAGGTCATGCGCAAGGCGACATCGTAGCCTTCCTCGATGAGATCGACGTCGCCTTCGCCCATGCGCAGATCGACCTTGAGCTCCGAATAGGTCGACAGAAGCTTTGCCACCACAGGCGCGACGAACTGCACCATGTGCGTGGCGACGTGGATGCGCAGCGTGCCGCGGGGCACCGACTGCAATTCGCTTGCGATATCGTCGGCCTGTTCGATGTCGGCGAGGATCTGGACGCAGCGGTCGTAATAGGCCTTGCCGATCTCGGTGAGGTTGACCTTGCGCGTGGTCCGCTGAAGCAGCCTCACCCCGAGCCGGTCTTCCAGCGCCTGAACATGATTGCTCACCATGGTGGTCGACATGTTGAGCTTGCGGGCGGCTGCAGAGAAGCCGCCGGTCTCTACCACCCGGCTGAAGACTTCGAGGCTGGTCAATCGATCCATGGCGCCGGATTATCCGCCTTTGATGGACAATCGCAAGGAATTCACCCCGATTATCTATCAAAACATGGAGTTCATCCGGCTTGGAGGCTCCGGTGCAGCAGGACGCATGCGTTAGCAGCAATCGCTCGACGGGCGCGGCAATCCCGCTGGGGCAGTCGTGGGTCTGGTTTCGCTAGACATCACAACCAAGGCGATCTCTCCGGATTATCCAACCCTGATGGATAATCCTTCCAGCATTTCGTCGATTATCACCCAGCGCAGAAAGACCAATAGTCTCAGGACGCCGATAGGAGACTTCCATGTCCGAGATGCCCCGCGCCGAGATTTTTCAGCAGGCAACTGAAATTACCCCCGATAGCCCCAAGCCGCCGCCGACTGTCCCGGCCTGGAATAGGGTGCGGCGCGCGGCGCTGGTGCTCGCGTTCCTCGCGGGTACGGCAGCGATTGTCTATTACGGACACGACTACTGGACCAACGGTCGCTACCTTGAGACAACCGACGACGCCTATGTGAAGGCCGACTCCACGATCATCGCACCAAAAATCTCCGGCTACATCGCCAAGGTGCTGGTCAGTGACAACGAAAAGGTGAAGGCCGGCCAGGCGCTGGCCAAGATCGACGATCGCGACTTCAAGGCCGCGCTCGACCAGGCCAAAGCCGACGTCGCCGCCGGCGAAGCCTCGGTGCGCAACATCGATGCCCAGCTCGAACTGCAACAGCCGATCATCGAGCAGAGCACGGCTGACGTCACCGCAGCGGACGCCAACCTGAAATTCGCGCAGGAAGAGCGCGCCCGTTACGACGACCTCATGAAGACCGGCTCCGGCACGATCCAGCGCGCGCAGCAGACCGACGCGGCGCTGCGTGCCAGCAGCGCGCAATTGCAGCACGCGAAATCCGGCCTGCTGGCCGCGCAGCGCAAGATCGACGTGCTCACGACCCAGCGCGCCCAGGCGGCGGCCCAGCTCGAACGCGCCCGCGCGGTCGCGCAGCAGGCGGCGCTGAACCTGTCCTACACCGAGATCACCGCGCCGGTCGAGGGCACCGTCGGCGCCCGCTCGCTACGCGTCGGCCAGTACGTGCAAGCCGGCACGCAATTGATGGCGGTGGTGCCGCTCGATGCGGTCTACGTGGTCGCCAACTTCAAGGAGACCCAGCTCACGCATATGCGGCCGGGTCAGCCGGTCGAGTTGCACGTCGACAGTTTTCGCAATCGAACCCTGCACGGCCATGTCGACAGCCTGTCGCCGGCGAGCGGGCTCGAATTCGCCCTGCTGCCGCCCGACAACGCCACCGGAAATTTCACCAAGATCGTGCAGCGGGTGCCGGTGAAGATCGTGCTCGACGACCACAGCCTCACCGGCCTGCTGCGCCCCGGCATGTCGGCGGTGCCGACGGTCGATACCAAGCAGGCGGTGCTGGCCGAGCGCGAGACGGCGAAGCGCCTCGCCGACAACACGTCCCGCCCCAACGGCGGCTGAAGCCGGAAGGTATCGGCGGGATGATCAAATCCTGCCAACGATCCTTCCACAGCTTCATCGATTATCGAAACCATTCGCCTGACGCATCCTGTCTCCGTACCCGAGACGAGGCTTCCATGAGCACGCTGCAACCGACCCTCGACGCCGCCACCAATCTCGCCGCCCCCGCAGCTCCGACCACGCCGACGGTATCCGCAAAGACCTGGGTCGCGGTGATCGGCGCGACGCTCGGCGCCTTCATGGCGGTGCTGAACATCCAGATCGTCAACGCTTCGCTCGCCGACATCCAGGGCGCGATCGGCGCCGGCATCGACGACGGCGGCTGGATCTCGACCTCCTATCTGATCGCCGAAATCGTGGTGATCCCGCTCTCCGGCTGGCTGGCGCAGGTGTTCTCGATCCGGATTTACCTTCTGACCAACGCGGTCCTGTTCCTGGTTCTCTCGGCGGCCTGCGCACTGGCGCAGGATTTGCCGCAGATGATCGTGCTGCGCGCCGTGCAGGGATTTACCGGCGGCGTGCTGATTCCGATGGCGTTCACGCTGATCATCACGCTGCTGCCGCGCGCAAAACAGCCGGTCGGCCTTGCCCTGTTCGCGCTGTCGGCGACGTTCGCGCCCGCGATCGGCCCGACCATCGGCGGCTATCTCACCGAGAATTTCGGCTGGGAGTACATCTTCTACGTCAACCTCATCCCCGGCGCGGTGATGGTCGGCATGCTCTGGTACGCGCTCGAGCCCAAGCCGATGAAGCTGGCGCTGCTGCGCGATGGCGACTGGGCCGGCATCATCACCATGGCGATCGGGCTATCGGCGCTCCAGACCGTGCTGGAGGAAGGCAACAAGGACGACTGGTTCGGCTCGCCCTTCATCGTCAGGCTGTCAGTGATCGCGGCCGTCGCGCTGTCCGCCTTCCTGATCATCGAGCTCACGGTGAAGAAGCCGCTACTCAACCTGCGCCTGCTCGTCCGCCGCAATTTCGGCTTCGGCATGCTCGCCAATTTCCTGCTCGGCATTGCGCTGTACGGCTCGGTCTTCATCCTGCCGCAATATCTGTCGCGCATCCAGGGCTACAATTCCGAGCAGATCGGCATGGTGCTGGCATGGACCGGATTGCCGCAACTCCTGCTGATTCCGCTGGTGCCGCGCCTGATGCAAAAGTTCGATGCGCGGGTCATCATCGGCATCGGCTTCGTGCTGTTCGCGGCTTCCAACTTCATGAACATCTATATGACCAACGATTACGCCGCCGACCAGCTGCTGTGGCCCAACGTCGTCCGCGCCATCGGCCAGGCGCTGGTGATGGCGCCGCTGTCGGCGGTCGCCACCGCCGGCATCGAGGCGGAGAACGCGGGCTCGGCCTCGGGCCTGTTCAACATGATGCGCAATCTCGGCGGCGCTGTCGGCATCGCACTGCTCCAGACCGTGCTGACCAAGCGCGAGCAGTATCACTCCAACGTGCTGATGCAGTCGGTCTCGGTGTTCGAGCAGGCCACCCGCACACGGCTGGAACAGCTTACGCAATATTTCGTCAATCACGGCATCCTCGACCGTGCGGATGCGGCGCATCGCGCCTATGTCGCGATTGGCCATACCGTGCAGAAGCAGGCCTATATCTTCGCCTTCAGCGACACGTTTTATCTGCTCGGCATGGCACTGATCGTCGCGCTCGCCGCGGTCCTCTTCCTGAAGAAGCCCGGCCAGACCTCAGCCGGTGGCGCCCACTGACTCAACCCAGCAAGCAAGGAGAACGACCATGAAACCCCGGATGAATTTCTACCAGGCCGCGCCCGACACGATGAAAGCGCTGATGGCGCTGGAGACGCAGATCCAGTCCACGGGGCTCGAGAAATCGCTTATCGAGCTCGTCAAGATCCGGGCGTCACAGATCAACGGCTGCGCCTTTTGCATCAACATGCACACCGAGGACGCCCGCAAGCGCGGCGAGACCGAGCAGCGCATCTATCTGCTCGATGCCTGGCGCGAATCCCCGCTTTACACCGATCGCGAACGCGCCGCGCTGGCCTGGACGGAATCGGTCACGCTGATTGCGCGGACGCACGCGCCTGACGACGTCTACGAGCAGGTCCGTGCGCAGTTCTCCGAGGAAGAGACGGTGAACCTGACCATGCTGATCGGCGCCATCAACGCCTGGAACAGGATCGCGATCGCGTTCCGTGCGGTTCATCCGGTGAAGGTGAAGGCGTCCGTGGCGTAGGTCGCAACACGCGCCTCAGCGCAGGTCTCGTAGGGTGGGCAAAGGCGCACTTACGCCGTGCCCACGTCTTCCCATCAAATAGGCAGGACGTGGGCACGCTGCGCTTTGCCCGCCCTACGGCAGCTGAGTGCGCGGCTCAGACCGCCGTCGCCTTGGCGAACTCCACGTAGATTTCGCGCAGGCGCGTGGCCATCGGGCCGGGCTTGCCGTCGCCGACCTTCTTGCCGTCGATCGCAACCACGGGCTGGACAAACAGTGACGCCGAGGTGGCAAAAGCTTCCTTCGCGGCCAGCGCCTCGGCCACCGTGAACGAGCGCTCCTCGACACGGAGCTGACGCTCCTCGGCGAGCGCCACCACGGCCTTGCGGGTGCAGCCCGGCAGGATCGCGTTGGAATTCTTGCGGGTCACGATGACGTCGTCCTTGGTGAGGATGAACGCCGAGGAGGAGCCGCCCTCGGTGACGTAGCCGTCTTCCAGCATCCAGGCTTCGCCGGCGCCAGCTTCGGCCGCGGCCTGCTTTGCCAAGACCTGCGCCAGCAGGGCCACGCTCTTGATGTCGCGCCGCTCCCAGCGGATATCAGGCACGGTGATGACGTTGATGCCGGTCTTCGCGGAAGCGGCGTTGATGATGTCCTTTTCGGAAGTGAACATCACCAGGCTCGACTTGACGTCGCCCTTGGGGAAGGCGAAGTCGCGGCCCTTGTCGGCGCCGCGCGTCACCTGGAGATAGACGAGGCCGTTGGCGACCTTGTTGCGCGCGATCAGCTCCTTCTGCAGCTCGGTGATGCGCTCGACCGTCTCCGGCAGCTTCAAGCTGATCTCGCCGACCGAGCGCTCCAGCCGCGCCAGATGCGAGGCGTTGTCGACCAGCTTGCCGTCGAGCACGGCCGAGACCTCATAGATGCCGTCGGCAAACAAGAAGCCGCGATCGAGGACCGAGACCTTGGCGTCCGAGAGCGGGACGAATGAGCCGTTGACGTAGGCGATCGGGTCCAAGGCAGGTCTCCTGGGGAGAAAGGGGAATTTGGGGCGTTATACGCTGATTGAGGGGCGCAATCATCCCTCGTTTCGTCATTCCGGGGCATTCGCAAAGCGAATGAACCCGGAATCTCGAGATTCCGGGCCTGCGCCTTCGGCGCATCCCGGAATGACGGCAGCGGTAATTAATGCGACAGAATCTTCGACAAGAACTTCTGCGCGCGGTCGCTGCGCGGCTTGCCGAAGAAATCGTCCTTCGCCGCGTCCTCGACGATCTCGCCGCGGTCCATGAAGATCACGCGGTTGGCGACCTTGCGGGCAAACCCCATCTCGTGGGTGACGACCATCATGGTCATGCCCTCATGGGCGAGATCGACCATGACGTCGAGCACTTCGCTGACCATTTCGGGATCGAGTGCCGAGGTCGGCTCGTCGAACAGCATCACGATCGGGTCCATGGCGAGCGCGCGCGCGATCGCCACGCGCTGCTGCTGGCCGCCGGAAAGCTGCGCGGGAAATTTCTGCGCCTGTTCCTTCAGGCCGACGCGATCCAGCAGCATCATGCCCTTCGTCACCGCCTTGTCAGACGACCTGCCCAGCACCTTCTGCTGCGCGAGGCAGAGATTGTCGATGATCTTGAGGTGCGGGAACAGCTCGAAGTGCTGGAACACCATGCCGACGCGCGAGCGCAGCTTGGGCAGATTGGTCTTGGGGTCGTTGACCTTGGTGCCGTCGACGCTGATGTCGCCGCTCTGGAACGGCTCCAGCGCATTGACGCACTTGATCAGCGTCGACTTGCCCGAGCCCGAGGGTCCGCAGACCACGACGACCTCACCCTTGGTGACGCTGGTGGTGCAATCGGTCAGCACCTGGAAGCTCGGAGTGTACCATTTGTTGACGTGGCTGATTTCGATCATGACCGACACGCTCTATCGAATGATGGCGATGCGCGCCTGAAGGCGACGGACGCCGAAGGACGCGATACAGGAAATGGTGAAGTAGACGACCGCTGCGAACAGATACATTTCTACGAGGCGCCCGTCGCGTTGCGCGACCTTGCTCGCCGCTCCCAGGAAGTCCGTGATCGAGAGGACGTAGACCAGCGAGGTGTCCTGGAACAGCACGATGGTCTGCGTGATCAGGACCGGCAGCATGTTGCGGAAGGCTTGCGGCAACACGACGTAGCGCATGGTCTGGGCGTAGGTCAGACCCAGCGCGCTGGCCGCGGCCGGCTGGCCGCGCGAGATCGACTGGATGCCGGCGCGCATGATCTCGGAGAAGTACGCCGCCTCGAACATGATGAAGGTGATGAGCGAGGACGCGAACGCGCCGACGCTGATCGGGCGCGAGGCGCCGGTCACCCACTGCCCGATATAGGGCACCAGGAAGTAGAACCAGAAGATCACCAGCACCAGCGGCAGCGAGCGCATGAAGTCGACATAGACCCCGGCGATCCGGCCGAGCAGCTTGAGGCCGGACAGGCGCATCAGGGCGAGCGCCGTGCCGAAGACCAGGCCGCCGAGAGCTGCAAGCCCCGTCAGCGTCAGGGTGAACGTCATGCCCTCGTAGAACAAATAGGGCAGCGCGCGGCGGATGACGTCGAAATCGAGATTGCCGAACATCGCGCTATTTCCCCGTGATGTAGCCGGGGATCGCGACCCAGCGCTCGAGGAAACGCATCGCGGTCACGACGACGGCGTTGACGAGAAGATAGAGGATGGTCGCGGCGGTGAAGGCCTCGAACACCTGGAACGAGAATTCCTGCATCGAGCGCGCCTGTCCGGTCAGCTCCAGCAGGCCGATGGTGATCGCGACCGCCGTGTTCTTGATGGTGTTGAGGAACTCCGACGTCAGCGGCGGCAGGATGATGCGGAACGCCATCGGCAGCAGCACGTAGCGATAGCCCTGCGCAGTGGTCAGGCCGAGCGCCGTTGCGGCCATCTTCTGCCCGCGCGGCAGTGAGCCGATGCCGGCCTGCAATTGCACGGCGACGCGCGCCGACATGAAGAAGCCGACGCCGATCGCCGCCGTCCAGAACGGCGCGTTCGGCAGCTGCTTCAGCCAGGTGCCGGCGCCTTTCGGCAGCAGTTCCGGCAGCACGAAGAACCACAGGAACAGCTGCACCAGCAGCGGCATGTTGCGGAAGAATTCGACATAAGCGAAGCCGAACCAGTTCGCACCCTTCGACGGCAGCGTGCGCATGACGCCGACGAGCGAGCCGGTGATCAGCGCGATGATCCAGGCCAACGCCGCGGTTTTCAGGGTCAGCACCAGGCCCGACAGCAGCATGTCGAGATAGGTGCCCGTCCCCATCGGGTTCGGCTGGAAAAAGATTCCCCAGTTCCAGTTATAGTTCACGTGTCCCCCGCGCGAACGCGCCAGTCAGAGATATCCTGGCCGCCTATGCAAATGTCCGGCCACCCCTGTGTCAAGAGTGGCCGGACATGATCCCGATCGAAAGATCGAGGTTATCCTACTTATAGTCGTCCGGGTTCGGCGAGTCCGAAGGCTTCGCGAACTCGTTCTTCAGCTCGGCCGAGATCGGCGTATTGAGGTTGAGGCCCTTCGGCGGGATCTTGGCCGTGAACCATTTGTCGTAGATCTTCTGGGCCTCGCCGGACGTATAGAGCGCAGCGGTCGCCGCATCGACCACCTTCTTGAAGGCAGCGTCGTCCTTGCGCAGCATGATGCCGTAGGGCTCGGGCTTGGAGAATGCGTCCTTGGAGACGGCGTAGTCATCCGGCGACTTCGAGCCGGCGACAAGGCTCGCGAGCAGGATGTCGTCCATGACGAAGGCGACCGCGCGGTCAGTTTCGACCATCAGGAAGGCTTCGGCGTGGTCCTTGGCGGGGATGATGTTTGCGCCGAGGCTTTTCGCGACGTTAGCCTCGGTGAGCTGCTTGATGTTGGTGGTTCCCGCGGTCGAGACCACGGTCTTGCCCTTGAGGTCCTCGATCGACTTCAGGCCGCTCGACTTCTTGAAGACGTAGCGGCTGGCGGTCAGGAAGTGGGTGTTGGTGAAGGCGACCTGCTTCTGGCGCTCGGCATTGTTAGTGGTCGAGCCGCATTCAAGGTCGATGGTGCCGTTCGCCATCAGCGGGATACGGGTCGCCGACGTCACCGGATTGAGCTTGACCTCGAGCTTGTCGAGCTTGAGCTCCTTCTTCACGGCGTCGACGATCTTGTAGCAGATGTCCATCGCGAACCCGACGGGCTTCTGATTGTCGTCGAGATAGGAGAAGGGGATCGAGGAGTCGCGGAAGCCCAGCGTGATGGCGCCGGTGTCCTTGATGTTCTTCAGCGTGCCTGTCAGCTCCTGGGCCCCGGCCTGGCTGACGGCGAAGGTCGCGGCGAGCGCGAGCCCAATGCTACGGAAATGTTTCACTTTTTTGGTCCCCTTTCAGGATGATGCGGCCCGGATGCAAGCACAGATTGGGCCGGATTAGAATGTGACTTTCGGCTGGCTTGCGGCAGAGGTTAATGGGCTCAGGTCAGCGGCTTGGGCAATTCCCCGAGATCCCAGAACAGGCCGGCCATCACCGTCAAGGCTTCTTCCGTCAATGGCAGCAGGATGTGCTCATTGGGCGCATGCTGGGAGCAGCCGGGATAGGAGTGAGGGACCCAGATCGTCGGCAGACCCAGGATCTCGGAGAATACGTCGTTGGGCAGCGAGCCGCCGAAGTTCGGCAGCACCGCCGGCGGCTTCCCCGTGGTCTCTTTCACCGAATCCGCGGCCCATTTGATCCAGGGGCTGTCGAAATCGGTCCGCGATGCAGCAAAGCTCTGCGCCGCCCGCACCTCGACCATCGGAAAGCCCTTCTGGACAAGGTGCGCGCGAACCGCCTCGATCAGGCCGCCGACCTCGGTGCCGACCACGAAACGCAGTTGCAGCACGGCATTGGCATGGCCTGGAATGGCGTTGGCCGGCTTCTCGATATTGCCTGATGACATCGCCAGCACTTCCAGCGTGTTCCAGGCGTAAAGCCGCTCGGCGGCCGACAGCCCCTCCTCGCCCCAGTTCTCGGCAAGCGCCGGCTCGTCCTGGGTAGGGACCACCTGTACGTCGGCGAGATAGCTGCGGATCTGGTTGGTGAGGCGCGGCGGCTTCAGCGCGTCGAGCTGGAGGCGGCCGCGGCCGTCGACCAGCGTCGAGATCGCGTTGACCAGGATGGTCGCAGGGTTGGCGAGCACACCGCCCCAATTGCCGGAATGGTGGCCGCCGTCGCGCAGGTTCACATCGAGATGAATGCGGATGCCGCCGCGGCATCCCAGGAACAGCGTCGGGCGGTCGGCGGACAAACGGGGCCCGTCGGAGGCCATGAACAGGTCGGCCTTGAGCGCGTCGCGATTGAGGTCGCAGACCTTGCCAAGATCGGGCGAGCCGATCTCCTCGCCCATCTCGACGATGAACTTGGCGTTGAAGCCGAGCTTGCCGCCACGGGCGTCGCGCACCGCACGGAGTGCCGCCATGTTGATGCTGTGCTGCCCCTTGTTGTCGGCGGTGCCGCGGCCATAGAGCCGCGTGCCCGCAACCGTCGTGCGCCAGGGATCGCGGCCCTCGCGCCACTCGCCCTCCATGCCGTCGACGACGTCGCCATGGCCGTAAATCAGCACGGTCGGCGCCGAGGCGCTTTCGTGATGCTCGGCGAACAGGAACGGCGACTTGCCACTGGGGGACTCGACGATGCGGCTGGCAAAATCCAGCGCGGCAAACGCCGGCTGCATCTCCTGTTCCAGATAGGCGCGCAGCTCGGCACCGCGCGAGGGATTCTGGCTTTCGGTCTTGAAGGCGACGCGGCGGTCGAGTTCAGCGAGGAACGCACCGGATTTGAAATCCTCACGGGCGCGGGCGATGGCGTCGGCTCTGGTCATGACTTGCTTTTCGAGACTTTGAGACGAAGGACCCTACCCGAGACAGGGTGGCCTTCGAAAGTGGCGGGGAGTTCGATAGTTCTTGGAGTTCTCTTGTAATTCTCTTGAACTTCTCTTGGGATTTCGTTCTTGCTCTCTTGAGATTGGCTTGCCAAAGGCGGCAGCGCGACTGATTTTGGCCTTGCCAAGCGCAGGTTATATGCAAGAACTTCGCCAAGTTCGCGCGCACATCTACCATTCGAAGAGCGCTCAGTATAGAGCGCCGGGGAACGATCATGGCCAAGCAGATCAGGCTCAATGCCTTTGCGATGAATTGCGTCGCGCACCAGTCGCCGGGCCTGTGGACCCATCCGCGCGACCGCACCGCCGAGTATAACCGCCTGCCCTACTGGATCGATCTTGCCAGGACGCTGGAGCGTGGCCGTTTCGACGGATTGTTCCTCGCCGACGTGCTCGGCGTCTACGACGTCTACGGCAACAGCCCTGACGCGGCCTTGCGCAACGCAGCACAGACGCCGTCGAACGAGCCGCTGCTGCTGCTCTCGGCGATGGCCGCGGTGACGAAAGACCTCGGCTTCGGCGTCACCAGCAATCTGTCGTTCGAGCCGCCCTACCCGTTCGCGCGGCGGATGTCGACGCTGGATCATCTCACCGAGGGGCGGATCGGCTGGAACGTCGTCACCGGTTATCTCGACAGTGCCGCGCGTGGCGCCGGCAAGGACAAGCAGACCGGGCATGACGACCGCTACGACATCGCGGACGAATATATGGAGGTGGTCTACAAGCTCTGGGAGGGAAGCTGGGAGGACGACGCCGTGCTGCGCGACCGCAAGCGCGGCATCTTCACCGATCCCGCCAAAGTCCATCGCGTCAACCATGAGGGCGCGAACTACCGCATCAACAACACCATTCATCTCAGCGAGCCCTCGCCCCAGCGCACGCCCGTGCTCTACCAGGCCGGCACCTCGCCGCGCGGCCGGCAGTTTGCGGCACGTCACGCCGAATGCGTGTTCATGTCAGGACCGTCAGCCAAGATCATCGGGCCGCGCGTGTCGGCGATCCGCCAGGAGGCCGCCTCGGTCGGCCGCAATCCGGCTCAGATCCTGATGTTCAACATGATGACGATCATCCTCGGCAACACGGAAGCGGAAGCTGCGGCGAAATATGCCGACTACCGATCGCATATCAATCCGGAAGGCGCGCTGGCCCTGATGTCGGGATGGACCGGCATCGACTTCTCCGGCTACGAGCTCGACCAGCAAGTGCGTCACGTCCAGAACGATGCCGGTCGCAGCGCGCTCGACAACGTCACCCGGGGCGATCCGGACCGCGTCTGGACCGTGCGCGACGTCATCGAGCATGTCGGCATCGGCGGCGCCGGCCCTGTCGTGGTCGGCACGCCGGAGATGGTCGCGGACAAGATCGAGGACTGGTTCGAGAAGACCGACGTCGACGGCCTCAACGTTGCGTTTGCGGTCTCGCCCGGCGATTTCGAGGATATCGCCGACATGCTGGTGCCGGAGCTGACCAAGCGTGGTCGGTACAAGCCGGAATATGCGAAGGGCACGCTGCGGGAGAAGCTGTTCGGCGCCGGCCGCGCAAGGCTCGATGCGCCGCATCCGGCGGCGGGGTATCGGGTTGGGAGGAAGGGGTAGGCGCCACACGCCGTGTCGTCCCGGCGAACGCCGTGGAGGCAGCTTGCCCTACACCTTCCCGTCCACCATCACCTCGATCAGCTTCGTCCCCGGCCGGCCAAACGCCGACGCCAGCGTCGCCTTCAGTTCGCGGGGATCGCTCACCTTGATCGCCTCGCAGCCGAGCGCCTTGGCGACGCCGGCGAAATCCACGGGCGGATCGACGAAATCCATGCCGACATAATTGTCGTCGCCATGGAAAGCGAGCAGGCGCTGCTTGATGATGCGGTAGCCGCCATTGTTGGCGATGACGACGTTGAGCGGCAGCTTGTGATGCGCCGCGGTCCATAGCGACTGGATCGAATACATCGCGCTGCCGTCGCCCGAGAAGCATACGACCGGGCGGTCCGGATTGGCGATGCTGGCGCCGACCGATGCCGGCAGGCCCCAGCCGATGCCGCCTGAGGCAAGGCCGTGATAGCCGTAGCGATCGCGATGCGGCCGCAGCGCCGTCACTTGACGGCTGGAGGTGAGGCCCTCGTCGACGAGGATGGCGTTTTCCGGCATGGCCTCGACCATTTGCAGCACGAGGAAGTCCGGATCGATCGGCGCGCGGCCGGCGCTCTTGCCGATCTGCTCGACCAGCGCCGCGCGGCGTGCGGTCCAGTTCTTCGGCGCGATCTCGGCGAGGCGCTGCTTGGCGCGGCTCGCCAGTGTCGCGCCACCCATCTCCTTCAGCACCGGGATCAACGCGCGCAGCGTTTCCTTCAGATCCGCCTTGAGCGCGATTTCGGCGCCGTAATTCTTGGCGATCTCCCAATCGGCGAGGCCGATCTGCACGATGCCCAAGCCGTCCGGCAGCGCATCGACCTCGCTATAGACAGACATCCGCAAGGGATCGCCGCCGAGCGCAATCAGGAGATCGTATGGCGCGAGCGTATCGCGCGCGACCTTCTGCACGCGTGCCAGCGTGCCGACAAAGCTCGGGCTCTCCGACAGGAAGTGCGAGCCATAGGGCGTCGAGGACTGGTAAGCCGCCGCGCCGAGCAGTTCGGCAAGCTCGGCAGCCTCCTTCAGCGCATCGCTCTTGACCACCTCGTCCATGGTGACGACGACGGGGCGCTCCGCCCTCAGCAGCCGCGCAGCAATTGCCCTCAGCGCTTCGTCCGACGGCCTTGTCCGTGCGTCGATGCGGGTGGAGCGGCTGAGATCGATCCCGGCTTCGCTGTTCAGGATGTCGCCGGGCAGCGAGATGAACACCGGACCGGTCGGCGGCGTCGTCGCAATCTTGGCGGCACGGCGCACGATGCGGGGCAAATCCTCCAGCCGCGTCACCTCCACCGCCCATTTCACCAGCGGTTCGGCCATGCGCACCAGCGGCCCATACAGCACCGGCTCCATCAGGCCGTGGCCCTGCTCCTGCTGGCCCGCGGTGAGGATCATCGGCGTGCCCGTGAACTGGGCGTTGTAGAGCGAGCCCATCGCGTTGCCGAGGCCAGGCGCGACATGAACGTTGCAGGCGACGAGTTTTCCGGAGGCGCGGCTATAGCCATCGGCGATGGCCACCACCAGACTCTCCTGCATCGCCATCACATAGGTGAGGTCGGGATGGTCCTTCAGCGCATGCATGACCGGCAGCTCGGTGGTGCCGGGGTTGCCGAACAGATGCGTGATACCCTCGTCCTTGAGCAGCGCGAGAAAGGCGGAGCGGCCGGTGATCTTGTTCTTCATGTTTCCTCCAGGAGCGGACGTTGCCGCAAGGACGACGCCATGATGGCCGAAGTCGCGGGAGGCGCGCAAGGAAGTGTGCTCATGGCTGCGTTGCGCCGGAGCGGCAAACCCCGCTCTCTTGTCCCGGACGCGGCGCAACGTGCAACGTTGCGGCGCAGAGCCGGGACCCAGTTGCTCACCGCATTCTCCGCCGCATGGGCCCCGGCTCAGCAGCGCGGCACTCCGCGCCGCACCGCGTCCGGGGCACGAGAGTGATGCAAGCGGCTCCCGCTACATCTCCTCCCGCCCCAGCTCGAACGGGTCCTCGCCACCTGCCCGCTTCTTCTTTTTCGAGCGCTGCCAGACCACGCCGGGGAAGCCTTTCAGCGGCACCAGTGGCTCGCCGGTATAGGCCCATTCCTGCAGCTCCTCGATCCCGATGTGATAGAGCGGCTGGCGGCCGGTGCGCTCCCTGAAGAGCGCACGCGGGATGTTGACCATGTGCGGACCGCGCGGACGTTCATAGGCAATCGGCGTGCCGCAATGCGAGCAGAAGCTGCGCGTGGTCGTGGTGGCCTTGTCCTCGTAACGGGTGAGTGCCGTCTTCCCCGACGTGATGCGAAACCGCTTCTTCCAGCTGCCGACATAGGTCGCGTAGGCCGCGCCGTGGGCACGACGGCTGGCGGCCGAATGATCGTGCCAGGCCCAGCGCGCGGGGATATCGATCTCGAAGGTGACCTTGCCGCAGAGGCATTGCCCGGTGGCGAGGCCTGCGGCGGCTGCGGCTTTGGCCATTTGTGTTTTCCCTGCTGTCATTCCGGGATGGTGCGAAGCACCAGACCCGGAATCTCGAGATTCTCCGGTGCGCAATTGCGCACCATAGTTCGATGCTCCGCATCGCCCCGGAATGACGGAAGAGGTCAGGCCGGCGCCAATTCGTCATACACGGGATAATCTGTATACCCCTTCTCCTCGCCGCCGTAGAACGTCGCGCGGTTGTACGGCGTGATCGGGTAATCGTGCTCGAGGCGGCTCGGCAGATCGGGGTTGGAGATGAAGATGCGGCCGAAGGCGATGATGTCGGCATGGCCGTCGGCGATCGCCGCGTTTGCGGTCTCGCCGGTGAAGCCGCCGGCGGTCATCAGCACGCCGCTGTAGAGCGGGCGGAACAGCAGCATCGCCGACGGCACATTCTGCCAGTTGACCTCGGCGCGACCCGAGCCGCTCGATCGCGGCTCGATGAAGTGCAGATAGGCGAGGCCGAGGCTGTCCAGCGCCTTCACCACGTGGGTGTAGAGCGGCATGGGATCGGGCTCGCCGGAATCGTTGGCGATGCCATGCGGCGACAGCCGCACAGCGACGCGATTCGCGCCCCAAACGTCGATCGCGGCCTGCGTCACCTCGAGCAGCAGCCGGGCGCGGTTCTCGATCGAACCGCCATATTGATCGGTGCGCTGATTGCTGCGTGATTGCAGGAATTGCTCGAGCAGATAGCCGTTGGCACCGTGGATCTCGACACCGTCGAAACCGGCCGCGAGCGCATTCTTCGCGCCTTGCCTGAAGGCCTCGACGATACCCTTGACCTCTTCGGTCTCCAGCGCGCGCGGCGTCTCATAGTCCGAGATCTTGCCGTCGGCCGTCATCGCCTTCATGCCCTCGGCCTTGATCGGGATCGCCGAGGCCGAAACCGGCAGCTCGCCGCCGTGGAAGGAGGAATGCGAGACGCGGCCGACATGCCAGAGCTGGAGGAAGATGATGCCGCCCTTGGCGTGCACGGCATCCGTCACCTTGCGCCAGCCGGCGATCTGCGCCTCGGAATAGATGCCCGGTGTCGCGGGATTACCGCGGCCGTGCGAGAGCACCGGCGAGGCCTCGGCGATGAGCAGGCCGCCGGGCGTCGCACGCTGGCCGTAATATTCGGCGTTGAGCGGGCGTGGTGAAAAGCTCTCGCGCTCGGCCCGCATGCGCGTCAGCGGTGCCATCGCCACGCGATGCGCAAGCTTGTACGGACCGACCTGCAACGGTCTAAACAACGCCTCGAATTTCATGCTGACCCCGAGTTTCTTTGGAAGGATGCGGATCATATAGCGAGGGGCGGCACCCGGAAAAGGCGCCGCCCCCACAAAAGCAGATATTCCCTCCCGCGGAAGGCAGGAGAGAACAGGCGCTAGGCCGTCTTGATCCAGACGGACTTCACGTTGAGATATTCCTCGACATGCTGCTTGCCGGACTCGCGGCCATAGCCGCTCATCTTGTAGCCGCCGAAGGGCACGGCCGGGTCCATCGCCTGGTAGCAGTTCACCCACACCGAACCGGCACGCAGCGATTTTGCGACCGCATGCGCCTTGCTGACGTCGCGCGTCCACAGGCCCGAGCCGAGGCCGAAGGTGGTGTTGTTGGCGCGCTTGACCAGCTCATCCATGTCCTTGAACGCGATCGCGGAGATGACGGGGCCAAAAATCTCCTCCTGCGCGATGCGCATGTTGTCCTGAACGCCCGCGAACACGGTCGGCGAGACGAAGAAGCCCTTCGACAGCGCGCCCTCGGTGACGCGGCCGCCGCCGGCGAGCGCCTTCGCGCCTTCCTTCTGGCCGATATCGAGATAGCCGGTGACGCGCTCGAGCTGCTGCTCGGACACCAGCGGCCCGATCTGCACATTGGGATCGAGGCCGTTGCCGACCTGCAGCTTCTTGCCGAACTCGGCGACGCGGCCGACGAACTCCTCGTAAATCGACTGCTCGACGAACAGGCGCGTGCCGGCGCTGCAGATCTGGCCCGAATTGGCGAACACCGCCATCGCCGCGCCGGGCACTGCGGCGTCGAGATCGGCATCAGCGAACACGATATCCGGCGACTTGCCGCCGAGCTCGAGCGAGACGCGCTTGAGGTTGCCGGCGGAGGCACGGATGATCGACTGACCCGTGACGTGCGAGCCGGTGAAGGCGACCTTGTCGACGTCATGATGCGAGGCGAGCGCGGCGCCCGCGGTCTCACCGTAGCCGGGCACGACGTTGACGACGCCGGGCGGAATGCCGGCCTCCATCGCCAGCTCGGCGATGCGCAGGGAGGTCAGCGGCGCCTCTTCGGCGGGCTTGAGCACCACGGTGCAGCCGGTCGCGATCGCCGGGCCGATCTTCCAGATCGTCGCCGTGAGCGGGCCGTTCCAGGGAATGATGGCGCCGACGACGCCGATCGGCTCCTTCAGCGTGTAGGAGAATATCTCGCCGGGCAGCGAGTTCTCGATGGTCTCGCCATGGATCGCCGTGGTCTGGCCGGCGTAATAGCGCAGCATGCCGACGGCGCGCAGGCGATAGGCGCGGGTGCGGCTGAGAGGCGCACCCATGTCGAGGGTATCAAGCTGCGACAATTCGTCGAAATTCTTCTCGACGAGGTCGGCAAGCTTGAGCAGCAGATTCTGCCGCTCGAACGGTTTCACCTTGCTCCAGGGGCCCTCGAAGGCGCGGCGGGCGGCGGCAACCGCACGATCGATGTCTTCCTTGTCGCCCTCGGCGACGGTGGCGAGCAATTCGCCGGTGGCAGGGTTATGAGTCTCGAAGCGCTTGCCTGAGGCTGCGTCGACCCACTTCCCGTCGATCAGCATCTGCTTGTAGAACCCATTCGCGAAGGGATGGCGCGTGATCGGAATAGCCTGCGACACAGCCATGGCTGCACTCCCTGTCAGGTGATTGATTGTTCGATCTGGGCGCGATCTTTAGGGTGAAGGATACAGCCGTGCCGGAAAGGCGTAAAGGCAGCGCCGAACGAAGACCTCCCATGCCAACTTGTGCAGGGTCGGATTGTCGCCATGTTATAGCTCGAGCGAGAGTCCTTCCCGGAGATGATCCATGTCCCATCCCGCCATCGTCAAAGACAATGTCGCCGTGATCACGGGTGGCGCGTCCGGAATCGGACTTGCCGCCGCTGCGGCCTACGCGCGCGCCGGCATGAAGGTGTGTATCGCGGACGTGGACCGGGAACGGCTGGCGGACGCTGCGACAAAACTGTCATCCGTCACGTCTGCCACAAACGTGATGACCTTCGCCGTCGATGTCAGCAGCGCAGAGAGCGTGAGGGAATTGGAACACGCCGTGGCCGCGCAGTTCGGCGGAACGGACCTGCTCATGAACAATGCCGGCATCCAGCCGGGCAGCACGCTGTTCGGCGAACCCGACAATTGGCAGCGCGTCATCGCCGTCAACATGTGGGGCATCATCAACGGCTCGCGCATCTTCGCGCCCAGCATGATCGCACGCGGCAAAACCGGCCTCATCATCAACACCGGCTCGAAGCAGGGCATCACCACGCCGCCGGGCGATCCCGCCTACAATGTCTCCAAGGCCGGCGTGAAGGCAATTACCGAAGCGCTCCAGCACGAGCTGCGGAACACGAGAGACTGTCGCGTCACGGCACATTTGCTAATTCCCGGCTTCGTCTTCACCGGCCTCACGGCGAAGGGCCGCACCGAAAAGCCGGCCGGCGCCTGGACGCCGGAGCAGACGGTCGATTTCATGCTGGCGCGGCTTGAGGTGGGCGATTTCTACATTCTGTGCCCGGACAACGACGTGCCGCGCGCGCTCGACGAGAAGCGCATGCAATGGGCCGCCGGCGACATCGTCGAGAACCGGCCGCCGCTGTCGCGCTGGCACCCGGATTACGCGGATGCGTTCACGAGGTTCGTGGACGGGAAGTGACGTTTTCCTTCTCCCCTTGTGGGAGAAGGTGGCATAGGCGGCCTTCGGCCGCCGTTCTTAAGAACGCCGATGCTTTGCATCGGCTACGGCGCCGGATGAGGGGTATCTATCCCCGAATATAACTGTCAGCGAGACTCGCGGTGAGAGACCCCTCACCCGTCTCGCCGCTATGCGGCGAGCCACCCTCTCCCACAAGGAGAGAGGGTAAGAAAGCTACAGCGTCTCTTGCTGGTGCCCGCAATTCTTGCAAGCGAACTTGACCCGGGTCTGGCCTTTCTCCGCCTGGACCCGGTTCGGCGCGCCGCACTTGCCGCAGACGGCCTCGATGCGGGTCGCGCCCTGCTTGACGACGATGGTCTTCTTTTCCATCGATTCGCGGATCAGGCGCTCGGCCTCCTCACGCAGCGATTGTTTCGACAAAGCTCGTCTCCGCCTCTGGAAAGCGCGAGAGCCATAACGCACCTGCGTTCGAAGTACAATGCGGGATGCGGATCGGAAGGCCCGATCAAAACGTCATTCCGGGTGGTCGCGGACGCGAGAGCCGCGGAGCGACGCTCCGCGGCTCTCTTGCTCGTCGTCCGATTGGCGCAAGGCACATTTTTCAAGCCGCCTTGGAAACCTCCATCAGCAAACGCTCGGCCTTGGCATCCTCGATGCGGTTCACCAGCCGGCTGCTCTCGTGATTGTCGCGCACGGTCTTGGTCAGGGTGATACAGGTCTGGATCAGCATGACGATGCCCATGGTGAGATAGCCCTTCATCCAGAAGTCGATCGGCAGGAAGAAGATACCGATGGCGATGAGGAACGCGGAGGCTGCGAAGGACGCGTAAGTGAAGGTCACCCAGGCGCTGCTATGGGGTTGGCCGTTCTGGTTCATGATGGTCTCCTGTTGGTTCGAATGATGATGGGGTTGGGGATCAGACAGTCGGCGCGCGCTTGGACTTCAACCGGACCAGCACGTCGTCCGCAGTCGTCTTCAACCGGGGGCCAAAACCCTGCTCGGCGAGTCTCTCGGCGGTGGCGAGCGGACCGGTCGCCGCATCGAGCTCGACCAGCGCATCATCGGCGGCCTGGGTTTCCATCTGCCGCTCGCGCAGGCGCCGCAGGGTGCTCTCCGCCTCCGGCAACGTGGATTCGTAAGGGCGTGCCGCCTCGATGCCGCTACGGCGAAGCGAGCGCACCGCTTCCGAGGCGCGGGCGACGCGGCGGCCGCGATCGAGCTCGGTGATGCGGGCCTGCGCGGTTGCGACGTGCCGCTTCAACCGGGCGATCTCGGTCGCGAACAGGGCGCGGGCCGTCATCGCCGCATCGCGGTCGGCCTCCAAGCCTGCGATGGCTTCGGCAGCGTCCCTGGCGAGATCCTCGCGGCCGCCGTCGAGCGCCGCAACCGCGCGCGTCTCGAGATCGGCAATGCGGGCGATCGTCGCCTCGAGCTTGCGGCCTTCCTGCTGATCCTGCGCGATCGCCAGCGCCAGCGTCCGCTTGCTGCGCTCGACGGCGGCTGCCGCATCGCGCATCTGCTGGTCGAGAATGAGGAGGGCCGTGCGGTCCTCCAGCTCTTCGCCCGCGGCGGCCACGCTGCCGCGGAAAAGTGTCACGACGGTCTTGAACATCTGTTGCTCCCTGTTATGAGCGTTGCTCACACATACTTTGTAGCAACAACCTTGAACATTGTTCAAGAGAAATTTGAGCAACGCTCAAGAATTTGGCCCGTGCGTGTCTAAGGCCTTGGAACGTCGAGAGAAACTTCGATCCGCGCTGATCCTGGCGGCGGAACGGACGATCGCAGACCGTGGGTTGTCGGGGCTGAAAACCCGCGATCTCGCCCGCGAGATCGGCTGCGCCAATGGTGCGGTCTATAATCTCGTGGCCGATATGGACGAGCTGATCCTGCGTGTGGGGTCGCGCACGCTGCTCCGGCTCGACGAGGCGCTCAGCGTGGCGGAACGCGCGGGCGCCCCCTCGCCGCAGGAGACGCTGGTCCGCATCGCCATCGCCTATTGCGATTTCGCGGCGGAAAATCTCCAGCTCTGGCGCGCGCTGTTCGAGCACCGCATGGAGGCCGACAAGGTCGTCCCCGACTGGTCCGTCGACGACCAGATGCGGCTGTTCCGCCACATCTACCAACCGCTGGCCGCGCTGTTTCCAAAGCGCGGCCCGGAAGAGCTCGGCATCACCGCACGCAGCCTGTTCTCGGCGGTCCATGGCATGGTGGCGCTGGGGTTGGAGCAGAAGCTGGTCGCCGTGCCGCTGCCGGCGCTCCGCAAGGAAATCGCTGGCCTCGTGCGCGCGATGATTGACGGACTGATCGCGCGGGCGGCGTAGAGGCGCGCGGCGCGCGGGACCGCAGAGATCTCGCCGACGCCAACGAACGCGTAGACGCGCTCCGCAGCACCAGATCTGAATCTCGACGAGAGCTAGGAACGAACATTTCGAGGGTCGGTTGTCGCGCATAGTTTCCCTCAGAGCGCGAGCCCTCCCATGTATCACCACGTCAAGAAACTGATGTTCACCGTGCGTGTCGACGAACCCGATCCCCGTTTCGGCAATATGCTGCTCGAGCAGTTCGGCGGCGCCAACGGGGAACTCGCGGCCGCGATGCAATATTCGATTCAAGGTTTGAATTGCGAGGACCCCGACCGCAAGGATCTCTTGATGGATATCGGCACCGAAGAGCTCAGCCATCTCGAAGTCGTCGGTTGTCTCGCACGGATGCATCTTGCGCCTTCGAAGAATGACCGCCAGGCGGCGGAAGCCGATCCGCTGATCGCGATCGCCGGCGGCGGCGGCGTCAACCTGTTCAATTCGCAAGGCAATCCCTGGACCGCCGACTATCTCAAGATCACCGGCGAGCTTGACGTCGATCTCCGCAGCAATATCGCCGCCGAGGCGCGCGCGAAGATCGTCTATGAACGGCTGATCAATTTCTGCGACGACGCCGGCAGCAAGGACGCGCTCCAGTTCCTGATGACGCGGGAGATCACTCATATGAAGGCGTTCGCGCGAGCGCTCGAAAGCTTGTCGAAGCCGGCCTTCAGCGTCGGCAGGATCGCGCCGACGCCCGGCCTCGTAAACCAGTACTTCAACGACTCCACCGGCAGCGGTGACCACGGCGAAATCGACACCCGCGGTCCCTGGAACGAGGGTGAGGACTGGGTGTTCACGGAATCGCCTGCGCTGCAGTCCGCCGATCTCGGCGCCGGCACGCCGATCGTCACGGAGAGCTCACCGCCCGTCGACGAAGCCGGCCTGACCGATCTCCTGCTCCATGAACTGCGCGACATTCTCCATGCCGAGAAGCAGTTGACCAAGGCGCTTCCCAAGATGGCGCAGGCCGCCCGCTTCGACCAGCTGCGGGAATTGTTCGAGCAGCATCTGGCCGAGACCGAGAATCAGATCGAGCGCATCAACGAATGCTTCGAGCTGCTCGGCGAGAACGCACGCGCCAAGCCCTGCAAGGGCATGATGGGCCTGATCGAGGAAGGCCAGGAGGTCATGAAGGAAGGCGAAGACAAGGAAGACGCGGCCGCCGACCTCGCGCTGATTTCTGCGGCTCAACGCGTCGAACATTACGAGATGTCCGGCTACACCACCGCGCGCAACCTGGCGCAACAGCTCCGGCATAGCGCAGTGGTGGCCCTGCTCTCCAAATCCCTCGCCGAAGAGGAAAACGCCGATCTCCTGCTCAATCAGGTCGCGCGATCGCTGATGTCGGTTGCGAAGATGCCTGCCGCACTGGAGCAGGCCGAATAGGAAACGCCGGGCGCACGCACAGACGCACCGAATGAAACCGTCTCGCGCCATCGCGCGGGGCGGCCGGCCACGGACACGGTACGATCATTCGTGCCGGTGGCACACACCTTGCCTCTCGATACCGGACAATTGCCGGACAGGAGGCCCCCATGAGCAGTTCACCCTTCCATATGAGCCGCCGCAGCCTGGTGCTCGGCGGCGTGGGTGCCGCCGGCATCAGTGCCGTCGCCCCTCCCTTCGCCTGGGCGCAGGGCCGGAGCGAGACGCTGCTGGTGGTGCAGGAGCTGGGTCCGAACTCGCTGGACATGCAGGGCGTCGGCTCCAACCAGACCGTGAACGGGCTGTCGTGGAATTGCTACGACCGGCTGCTCTCCTACGCCTCCAAGACGCTGCCGGACGGAACGCTGTCGTATGATCGCGAGAAGCTCGCGCCCGAACTCGCCGAGAGCTGGGAGGTCGCGGCCAACGGCATGTCCTGCACGTTCCGCCTGCGAAAAGACGCGAAGTTTCACGACGGGACGCCGGTGACGGCCAAGGACGTCAAATGGTCGTTCGACCGCGCGGTGAAGGTCGGCGGCTTTCCGACCTTCCAGATGTCCGCGGGATCGCTGGATAAGCCCGAGCAGTTCGTGGTGGTCGACGATCACACCTTCCGCATCGACTACGTCCGCAAGGACAAGATGCTGCTGTTCAACGTCGCCGTCGTGGTGCCGTTCATCATCAATTCCGAGCTGGCGAAGAAAAATGCGACGGCCGAAGATCCGTGGGCGCTGGCGTGGCTGAAGAACAACGAGGCCGGCGGCGGCGCCTACAGGATCGAGAGCTGGAAGCCCGGCAGCGAGACCGTGCTGGCGCGCTTCGACGACTGGAAGAGCGGACCGTTGCCGAAGATCAGGCGCGTGATCGCACGCGACGTTCCCTCCGGCGGGACCCGCCGCGCCATGCTGGAGCGAGGCGATGCGGACTTGTCGAGCGGCTTTGCGCCGCGCGATTTCGACCAGCTCATCAGGGAAGGCAAGGTCAAGGTGTCGGGCGTGCCGATCCCCAATGCGCTCTGGTACGTTGCTCTGAACACCGCAAAGCCGCCGTTCGACAACGTCAAACTGCGGCAGGCCATCGCCTGGGCGATGCCGTATGAGCAGATCCAGAGCAGCGCGTTCTTCGGCCGTGCCGTTCCCATGTACGGCGGCGCCGCCGACGTTTCAAAGCCGGTCTGGCCGCAGCCGTTTCCCTATGTCACCGATCTCGACAAGGCCAAGGCATTGATGAAGGAAGCCGGCTTCGCCTCCGGCCTGGAGACGACCTTGTCGCTCGACACAGGCACCGCGACCGTTGGCGAGCCGACCGCGATCCTGATCCAGGAGAACCTCGCCAAGATCGGGATCAAGGCGGGAATCGAAAAGATCCCCGGCGCGAACTGGCGCACGACGCTGAACAAGAAGGAGCTGCCGCTCGCGCTCAACCGTTTCAGCGGCTGGCTCGATTATCCCGAATATTACTTCTACTGGAATTTCCACGGCAACAACTCGATCTTCAACATCTCCTCCTACCAGAACAAGGAGATGGACGCGCTGATCGACAAGGCCCGCTTCACCGCGGACGCGACCGAGTATGACCGATGCGTGAAGGATTTCATCGCGCTCTGCATCCGCGACGTTCCGGTCGTTCCGCTCAACCAGCCGATCCACGACGTCGCCATGCAGAAGGGCATCACCGGCTACGAGTTCTGGTTTCACCGCGAGCCGGACTACCGTCAGTATGTGAAAGGCTAAAGCGCGATACGATTAGGATGAAACGTCATCGCGCTTTAGCTTGTTGTTTAAGCATGATCTTTTCGGAAAACCGCTGCGCACTTTTCCGGATCATGCTTTAGTCCTGACGGGCGAGGCTGATCGCGCCCGGGCCTGCGCGTGCCTGCTCGACCGGAAATCCTCTTTCCAGCCGCGTCGCGCTGGCGCGCAGCATCGCCGCGTCGAGCTTGCCCTGCCGCAAGCCGCCCAGAGCGCAGGCGAAGACGCGGTAGAACTGCGCGCCGTCATAGGCGACCAGCAGCAGGTCGACGCCGGCATTGATCGCCTCGACCACGGCCTTGCAGACGTCGTTCTGGTAGATCGCCCCCATCACGAGGTCGTCGGTCATCACCACTCCCTGATAGCCCCATTTGTCACGGATAATGCCGTCGACGACGCGCTTGGAATGCGAGGCGGCGCGGTCGGGATCGACCGCGGTCAGCGTGACATGCCCAACCATCAGCGCGCTGCGCGAATGCGACAGCACCTCGCGGAACGGAAGCCAGTCGGTGGCTTCCAACTCCCCGACCCGCGTATCCAGATTGGCGCTGAAATGATGCGTGTCGGTGCGCACGCGGCCGATGCCCGGAAAATGCTTGAGCGTGGCACCGACGCCGGATTCTTCCAGCCCGTGGACATAGGCACTTGCGATCGTGCTGACGACGGCAGGATCGGTTGCAATCGCGCGCTGGCCGATCAGCGTGTGGAAATCGAGACGGTTGCGCCTTGCCGGCGGCTTGAGGTCGAGCACCGGCGCGAGATTGAGGTTGACGCCAAGCGCACTGAGCTCGTGTCCGTGAATGCGGCCGAATTCTTCGGCTTTGGCTTGCTGGTCGTCGGGAGCTAGCCCAGTGAGCGTCGCCAGCGCCGGCACCTTGGTCAGCGGCGGGGCAAGATGCCCGACGATGCCGCCCTCCTGGTCGGCAGCGACGACCAGCGGCGGCAGGCCCGCCGCGCGCCGCTTGTCCTGAAGCGCCGAGATTTCGGCACGTAGCGCCGCAATCGTCCGGCCCCTGATGTTGTGCCGGGTCACATAGACGCCGCCGATCAATCCCTGCTCGGCAAGGCGCGCGACCTCGGGAAACGAGGAATAGCCGACCATGAAATGAGGCCCGAGCTGTCGCGCCTCGGCGGCACTTGCGCCGAGAACGTCGTGCTTGCGCAGCTCAAACTTCAGATGCGCCGCGGACATCAGCACCGGCGGCAAGCACCAGAGCGTGACCAGCAGCTTGCCCGCGATGGTTCGCCACCGCCCTCTGCGCAGCAGGAGGATGACGACCGCGATGCTTGCGACGACAAGCGCGATGTTTCCGGCGCCGCGCAACGGGACCAGATAGGGATCGTTCTTGTTCGCGGCCGCGAATGCGACGACAGGCGCGGCAAGCCAGAGCAGAATGAGACCGATACGGCGGAGGAATTGCATGATGCATCACGCGCTCGGAGTGGCGATGCTTCGCACCTATCAAAGCGATTTGCGCTCTGCGAGAGGCAAACGCGCGCCTGCACGAAAACTGCAAAAGACTCCTGAAACCGTGCAGACGATGGTCCCGGCTTCTGCACAAGCGCCGTTCAAACTTCGTGATGCCACCCATCACGAAAGGTCTTCTGGACATGACGAGCCTGGCTTCGACGATAGCAGCGGACCTCCAGCCGCTCAGGCATTCCACCATTCCGGCCAAGCTCGGCGTCGCGCTGGCGCTGGCGCTGGCCGCACTGGCGGACTGGCTGTTCTATGGCCACCGGATCGGCCTGTCGCTGGCCCTCTTTGCCATCGTCACGGCTTGCGTGTCGGTGCTCTTCAATCACGCGGCCCTGAACCTGCGGCGCGCCCTGATCGGCACAGCCATTCTCATCGTCGGCCTCGCACCGGCCGTCGAGGAGCTCAACGCGCTTTCGTTGCTGATCCTCGTCGCGGCGACGCTAATCGCCCTGCTGCTCGTGACCAATGCGGAAACGACCGGGCTCGCCGACCGCGTCCGCGCGCTGCGCAACTTCGTCCTGCTCGGACCCTTCAGGTTCTTCCTCGATGCGCCCCAGGTATTCAACGCGTCGGCGCTGACCCGCGGCATCGCGCGCTGGTTGCTCCCCGCAGCACTCAGCACGGTCTTCATCGCGCTGTTCGCCGCGGCCAATCCGGTGATCGAGCAATGGGTGTTTCTGCTCAATCCGAAACTCATCCTCCAATATATCAGCATCCCGCGCGTACTGTTCTGGGCCTTGACGCTGGCTCTGGTCTGGCCGTTCATCCATGTGCGCTGGCGGCGCAAGACGATCGTCACCACCGCCGTCGCGGACGGACCTGTGCCGCCGCCGCTCCCGCCTCTGGTCTCGGCAGAGTTTCTTGGTCCCTCCACCATCCTGCGCTCGCTGATCCTGTTCAACCTGCTGTTCGCGGCGCAGTCCATTCTCGACGGCATCTATCTCTGGGGCCATATGGCGCTGCCGGACAATCTGACCTATGCGGGTTATGCGCATCGCGGCGCCTATCCGCTGATCGTAACCGCCCTGCTCGCCGCGGCCTTTGTGCTGGTGGCGATGCGCCCGGGCGGGCCGGCCGAGAAATCGCCAGTGATCCGGCCGCTGGTCTATCTCTGGGTCGGGCAGAACGTGCTTCTCGTCGCCTCTTCCATCCTTCGCCTCGACCTCTACGTCGACATCTACATGCTGACTTACTGGCGGATCGCGGCCTTCATCTGGATGGGACTGGTCGCGCTCGGACTGGTCCTGATCGTGACCCGCATCGCCCTCAACCGGTCCAACCAATGGCTCGTGGGCGTCAATCTGATCGCGCTCGCGATCGTGCTCTATGGCTGCTCGCTCGTGAACTTCGACGCCTTCATTGCCGACTACAATGTCGCCCACAGCCGGGAAGCATCGGGCAACGGCGTGCAGATCGACATCGACTATCTCCTGACGCTCGGACCGCAGGCACTCCCCGCCATCGACAGGGCCATCGCGCTCCGGCCCGGCGCCGGCGAGGGCTGTCTTGTGTCCCGACGCGACCGCCTTGTAGAACAGCAACGCCAGGATCTGGCCTGGCGGAGCTGGGGCTTTCGGAGCTGGCGGCTGCAGCGCAGGCTGGACGCGCAGGTGAAAGATCAGTCCGGCAGCCGGCCGGCAGGGTGAGCGGAGAGTTTCTTGGCGCATCGCATTCTCATCGTCGACGACGAAGGCCATATCCGCGAGGTCATCCGCGTTGCGCTGAAGAAGGCCGGCATGGACGTGATCGAGGCCCGCGACGGCAAGGAGGCGCTCAGCCGCTTTGCCGCCGACAGGCCCGATCTGATCGTGCTCGACATCGGCATGCCCGAGTTCGACGGCCTCGATGTCTGCCGCGAGATCCGCAAGACGTCCGACGTGCCGATCCTTTTCCTGTCGGCGCGCGACGAGGAGATCGACCGCATCCTGGGCCTCGAGATCGGCGGCGACGACTATGTGACCAAGCCGTTCAGCCCGCGCGAGCTGGTGGCGCGGGTCAATGTCATTCTCCGCCGCCTCAGTCCGCGCAATGGCGAGATCAAGGCGGGTCCCACCGCGCTGTCGCAAGGCGGCCTGCTGATCGACCCCGAGCAGCATGTCGCGACCTTTGCCGGCACGCCGCTGAAGCTGACCGCGATCGAGTTCGGCATCCTGCGCGCTTTCCTGACCCGGCCGACTTCGGTGTTCAACCGCGAGCAACTGATGCGGGCGGCCTATCAGCTCAACATCCAGGTCTCCGACCGCACCATCGACAGCCACATCCGCAACATCCGCGCCAAGCTCGCAGTGCTGGCCTGCGACAACGCGATCGAGACCATCCACGGTGTCGGCTTCAAGCTCGGCCGCTGCGAGAAAGCGGCATGAGCGCGGCACCCGACAAATGGCGGCCGTCGCTCGCCCTCGTGATCTTCACGGTGCTGACCACCGTTGGCGTGCTGCCGCTGGTCGGCCTGTTCTTCTTCCGCCTCTACGACAACCAGCTGATCCGCCAGACCCAGGCCGAGCTGATCGCGCAAAGCCGCGTGCTGGCGACGATCTATGCGCAGGAGGTCACGGCCAGGCTCGACAGCGGCCTGACGCTCGGCGCCGAGGTGCCGCCGAACGTGCTGCCCGACCCCGGCGACCATGTCACGCCGATCCGTCCAGCACTTGACCTGACCGCCAACGATCTGCTGCGGCGGCGACCGGATGCGCAAGCCGCGTCTCATCCGTCGCAGGCGGCCTATGTCGAGATCGGCGCAAGGCTGACGCCGATCATCCGCGAGACCCAGAAGGTGACGCTGGCGGGCTTTCGTATCCTCGATCCGCAAGGCGTCGTCATCGCCGGGCGGCAAGAGGTCGGCCAATCGCTCGCCCATATCGAGGAGGTCGCGGACGCGCTGCACGGGCAATACCGCGCGACTTTACGCAACCGCGTGCCGGACAAGCCGCCGCCGCCGATCTATTCCTTCAGCCGCGGCCTCGGCGTGCACGTGTTCTCGGCGATGCCCGTCATCGTCAACAACCGCGTCGCCGGCGTGATCTACACCACGCGAACGCCGAGCAACATCTTCGACCATCTGTACCAGGAGCGGGGCAAGTTCGTGCTAGCGGGGCTCGCCGTGATCCTCGGCACGATCGCGATCGGCTTGGTGTTCTCGCGCACCATCACCCTGCCGATGCGCGAGCTGATCGACCGCGCCGCACGGATTGGCCGCGGCGACCGCGAGGCCTTCCAGCCGCTCCGGCATTACGGCACGCGTGAGTTCGCCCAGCTCTCGCACAGCTTCCTCGGCATGGCCGAGCAGCTGGCGCGGCGCTCCGACTACATCGCGACGTTCTCGGCCCATCTCACCCACGAGCTGAAATCGCCGCTGACCTCGATCAAGGGCGCGGCCGAGCTGCTGCAGGATTCCTATCAAGGCAGGTCTGACGGACTGACGCCGGCCGAGCAGAAGACATTCATCGCCAACATCCTGTCCGACACCCAGCGGCTGGAAGCGATGGCGCAGCGGCTGCGCGATCTGGCGCGCGCCGAGAGCCTGCCGCAGAACGAGCGCACGGAGCTGGCGCCCGTCATCGCCGACCTCAGAAACAGGTTTCCGGCCAGCTCCATCGAGGCCAGCGGCAGCCTCGACCGCCCCATCGGCATGTCCGGCGAAAAGGCGCTGATCGTGCTGTCGCATCTCGCCGACAACGCGATGCGGCACAAGGCCGGGACGATCAGGCTGGAGGCTGTGGACGAGCGCACGACCTTGCGTCTGACGGTGAGCAATGACGGCGAGCCGATCTCGGCGCCGAACCGCGACAGGATTTTTGATGCATTCTTCACCACCCGCCGCGACCAGGGCGGCACCGGGATGGGGCTTGCGATCGCGCGCGCGGTGATGGCGAGCCATGGCGGCTCGATCAGGCTCAAGCCGACCGAAACCGGCGTCGCCTTCGAACTTCAGTTCCCTGCGGCCTAGATCGCGAACACCCACGCCGCGACGATGGTGCCGATGGTGACGAGACCAGCGATGGTCCAGCCGGCGGCATATTCCAGCTCAGGATGACCGGTCGCCCGCATGATCTCGGCCGGATCGGCGGTATGCTTGTGTGCCATGACAGCCTCGCACGTTTCTTCCCGCGTCATATGTAAGTCGCATCAGCCGCCATTAGGTTCCATCACGGAAATGCGAGGAATGACGCAGCTTGGCTTGTTCGCCGTCCCTGATGAAGGCCCGACCGGACTTCGCTACACGGACAATTTTATCGAAGCCGCCGTCGAGCAATCCTTGATCGGCCGCATCGCAGCATTGCCGCTCGAGCGCTTCCAGTTCGGGGCGTTCGAGGGCAACCGCCGGGTGGCGTCGTTCGGCTATCGCTATGACTACACGCTGCAGCGGCTGGCCGAGGCGGACCCGATCCCGGACTGGCTGTTGCCCATCGCGGGTCAGGCCGAAGCCTGGGCGGAGCTGCCGGAGGCCAGCGTCCGGCAGGTGCTCTGCACCGAGTACGAGGCCGGGGTCGGCATCGGCTGGCACCGCGACAAGCCGCACTTCGACAAGATCCTCGGCCTGTCGCTCGGCTCGGCCTGCAAATTCCGCTTCCGCCGCCGCAACGGCGACAAATGGCAGCGTCACACGCTCGAGGCCCAGCCGCGCTCACTGTACATGATGGAGGGCGAGGCGCGCTCGCAATGGGAGCACAGTATCCCGCCGGTCGAGGCGCGGCGTTACTCCATCACGTTCCGGACGATGAAGCGGGCCTAACGCGGCCGGCCAAACAAAAAATGCGAAAACAACCCCATGCAAAGTAGAACGCCCGTTCCGCCCGAGGCGTGGCCACGCCGCACAAGGGTTTGACACATCGGTGCAAAACCGCCGCCTTGCGCAATCACCGCACGGCTTGCGTCTTGCCTTCCGAATCCGGTTGCATGCTAGATTGGCAGCACGCATTCCGCGGCAGGAGGGAAGCATGGCCGACAACAAGGCAAAGCGCGGCGGGGCCGATCGGGCGCTGATTGCGCTCACCGAAAAATATGAAGTCGCCTACTGGTCGAAGAAGTTCAAGGTGACCCCGGCCAAGCTGAAATACGCCGTCAAGAAGGTCGGCCGTTCCGCCAAGAAGGTCGAGGCGTATATCAAGCTCCAGAAGCACCGCGCCTCCGACAAGAGCCGGATCGCGCTGAGCGAGGCCTATGAGGTCCGTTACTGGTCGAAGAGATTCAAGATCACCCCGGCCAAGCTGAAAGCTGCCGTCGCCGCGGCCGGCCATTCTTCAAGGAAGGTCGAGGCCTATCTCGCCGCCCGGAAGACGGCAAAGAAGAAATCGGCCAGGAAGACGACAAAGAAGACGACGAAGAAGGAAGCCAAGCGCAAGAGCGCCGCCTGAGACCTCGGAAGCCATGGATGCGGGGGGCCGCAACCTGTCCTCACATGGCCACGTCGTCACATGGGCCACGTCGTCCCCAGTGCGCCCGAAGGCCGGGCGCGGCCGAAAATCTCGCACGCGACGGCGGTGGGGCTTCCGGGGTGATAGCTTTGCTGTCGCCGAACCAAAGGTGCCGTGAAATCGCCTCAAGGCGGACGAATAAGGCGAATTGAAAAGACAGGCCAAACCGGCGAACCAATATGGGGGGCGCAAAGGCCGGCACCAAATGAAGAATTATCTCGCTTTTTTCCTGTTTCTGACCATCACGACAGCATCCGCGCATGGCCCGTTGCCGGCGCGGTTGACGCCGCCCTCCGACCTCATCCCGACAGGCCTGACCGATTCCGACACCACCGCCGGCGGCACCGCGCGGCTGTGCGAGCAGGTCACCTTCTCGCGGGGCCTGCGCTACGGCGAAAACGAGGCCAATGTGCTCGACGTCGCCGCCAGCACGACCAAGGCGGATACGCCGCGGCCGGTGCTGCTGTTCGTGGCCGGCGACAGTTTCACCGGCGACCGCGCCGCGCCCGAGCTGTCGCGCCAGATCCAGGACCAGGCCATGTGCTTTGCCGCCCGCAACGACATGATCGGAGTGCGCGTCAATTATCGCCTGGCGCCCGCAGCGACCTGGCCGATGGGAGCGACCGACGTGGCGGCGGCGCTGTCCTGGGTTCACGGCAATATCGACCTGTTCAACGGCGATGCCCGCGAGATCGTCGCGGTCGGCTACGGCGCCGGCGCGTTCCATGTCGCAACCCTGCTGGCGCATCCCGAGCTCCAGGCCGACCGCGCCGATGTCGCGGCTGTCGTGCTGGTGTCCGGCATCTACCGCGCCGGCAAGGACGCCAGCGACAGCGAGAAGGCCTATCTCGGCGGCGACGCCAGCCAGTACAACGCGCGCTCGGTATTCCCCGGCATCCTCAATGTCGATGTGCCGATCGTGCTGGCCTGGGCCGCGGACGATTCCCCTGGCCTCGTGACGCAGGGCGAGACCTTGAAGAAGACGCTCTGCGGCGCCGGCCATTGTCCACGCAGCGCGCTGCTGCGCAGCCGCGACGGCATCGCCTCCGCCTTCGGATTGGATGGCTCCGGCGACAGCCTCGCCGAACCGACCCTGCTGCTGGTGCATCAGCTCGAGGCGCGGGGGCTGCCGTAACGCGTGTCAGCACGCCTGCCATTTCGTGCGGGCCTGCGCTGTATTGAAGCGGGCTGCCAAGTCACACGATTGCCAAACGCCTGATCTAGATCAACTCGCCTTGGTGCGGACTGAGCCGAACCTCGTTGGGGGCCAACGACAAGGTGTCGAGCATGCGCGTCACCGGCAGACTGCTGTTCGTTTTGATCGCCGCACTCGCGTCGCTTGGCGCGATGTCCGAGCAACGCCCGGACCAACCCATAAGCGACAAGGAAATCCGCATCGGCAATGTCATGCCGTATTCGGGAGCGCTCTCTGAATTCGGCGCGATCGGTCAGGCGGAGGCCGCCTATTTCGACATGGTCAACGCGCGCGGCGGCATCAATGGCCGCAAGATCCGCTTCATCACGCGCGACGACAATTCCGATCCCACGACCGCGCTGGAGCTGACGCGCAATCTGGTCGAGACAGACGACGTGCACCTGATGTTCGGATCGTTCGGCACGCCCGGCAATCTCGCCACGCGCTGGTATCTGAACGAGAAGAAGGTGCCGCAGCTTTTCGTCGCCTCCGGCGACGAGGAGCTGAGCCAGGCCAGGGCTTTCCCCTGGACCATGGGCTGGCAGCCGTCGATCCGGTCGGAGGGGCGCATCTACGCCAACTACATTCAGGCCTATTATCCCAGGAAGAAGATCGTCGTGCTCTGGCAGAACGACCAGTTCGGACGCATGCTCTACAAGGGGATCCAAGACGGACTTGGCGATCTGAACCGCCATGTCCTCGTCGACATCGCCTTTGACATCGGCGACGAGCATCTCGACGGGCACGTCTCGATCCTTAAGCGCGCGGGTGCCGATATCTTCGTCTTTCTCGGCGTGCCGTCGACGGCATCCAAGGTGATCAGGCTCGCGGCTTCGCTCAACTGGCGCCCGGTCTTCATCGTCAACGATACCTCCGCCTCGATCGCCAATGCGATGGCGCCCGCGGGCTTGGAGAATTCGTCTGGCGTGATCTCGGCGGCCTTTTTGAAGGACCCGAGTGATCCCGCATGGAAAGACGACCCTGCCATGAAGGACTGGTTCGCCTTCATGGACAAATATCATCACGTCGAAAGCACCAACAGCAGCGCCGCGCTCTATGGCTACGCCGCGGCCGAGGCGCTGACGCAGGTATTGAAGCAATGCGGCGACGACCTCTCACGCGCGAACATCATGCATCAGGCGGCTTCGCTGAAGGGTTATCAGCCCTCGGTCGCGCTGCCCAACATCAGGATGAACACCTCGCCGACCAGTTATCTGCCGATCAAGCAGATGCGGCTGGTCCAGTTCGACGGCCGATCGTGGCAACCGTTCGGTGAGGTGATCGAGACCGCCTTCACCGAAGGCGCGGCGCGGTAACACCGTCCTCACGCCGGCTCCAGTCACCGGGCAGGCGCGCTATGCGGCGACACAGTGTCACCGAGTACCGGCTGGCCTGGTGCTCGGTCCAGTGGCGGATGTGGCTTTGCGAGGCCCGTCGTACCGGGCGGAGCCTCATTGCTCGCCGTCATTGTGTCGACCCCATCGAGCGTCGTGACGAACGCCGCGAGTATTGCGACGATTACCGCAAAAGCGAAAAGGACGACTGAGGTGCGGTGGCTATTCCACTCTTTACTCATGAGGGGCCTCCACAACCAATAGAAACGTAATGCGACGTGGACGGTTCCTCATGCGCTACCGGCCGCAAGACTTCCCGCTCGATATGCAAAGGCCCCGCTCGGCTTCAGCCGCAGCGGGGCCGGTCTAGAGATAGCCTCATGTAGGTGGTGCCAAAAGTTCATTTGGTCGGATCAGGTCGCGAACTTCCGACGGTCGCCGGAATTTTGTACTCGCCGCGGAGTTCATCCCACAAGGCCGTGTCGCTGACCAGCACGACGTGGTACTCACCGCGGCCCGTGATCCCTGCATATTTTCCCGTGCCACCCGTGAACTCGAAGGTGCCGCGGAACTCTTTCGGCTTCGCGTCTTTCAGGACGTACTTGGCAAAGACCTTGGATCCGTCTGCTTCTGTGAAGGTCTTATGGCCGCTGCTGGAACTGCCGGCATCCGTCAGATCGACAACCTGATATCGAGCTTTGTCGAGGAATGGCTTGCCATCAGCATTGAACACGGCGCCGTCGAATTCGGTGACCGAGACCGTATGGTCAGCCCTGTCTTCCAGCTTCACGCTCTTACTGGACAGGGTGACCAGAACGGCTCGACCGAACCATTGGCCCGCTTCTTCAGCCAAAGCCGGGACAGCGCCCGACGGGACTGCCAAAGCAAGCACAACACAACCGCACATCCGCGATGAATTGAGATGACACCTCATGGTTTCCTCCCAGGTGGGTTGCAGGTCACAAATTTTGGTCGGAGCAAGTACCTCCATCAACGAATTTCCACGTGCCAATCATACCACTGCTCCCAAGCAGAAATCGCACAAACAGCGTTTGATAATGCGTCCATTAGACGCGCGATCATGCATGTTTCCGTTGAGATGCGGCGCTGAAACTCATCGTGGTCGCAGAACGCGCCTTTTCGTTTCATCACAGTTGTTTAAGATCGGCATCGACCTGCATCTGCCCCGCCTGGAGAGCTCATGACCGAGACCATTCGCATCAAACGCTTCCATGCGCGGCCCGTGATCGTGCCGATGAACCTGCCGCTGCAGACCTCGACCGGCGCCGTCGCCAAGGCTCCGCTGGTGCTGATCGACTGCGAGACCGACCAGGGCGCCCGCGGGCACGCCTATCTGTTCTCGATCACACCGTCGGCCTTGAAGCCGCTGACGGCGATGGTCACGGAGATGTCGGAGCTCGTCGCCGGCGACGAGCTATTGCCGTTCGAGATCGAGCGCAAGCTGACTCAGCGCTTCACCCTGCTTGGCCTCGCCGGCCTGCAGCGGCTGGCGCAATCCGGCATCGACATGGCGGCATGGGACGCGCTCGCCCGCAGCAAGGACCTGCCGCTGGCACGGCTGCTCGGAGGCGCGCCGAAGCCGGTCAAGGCCTACAATTCGAAGGGGCTCGGCATCATGCCGGCGCGCGCCGCGGTCGAGGAGGCGCACAAGCTGCTAGCCGAGGGGTTTCAGGCCGCCAAGATCCGCGTCGGCCGGCCCGATGCGCGGGAGGATCTCGCCGTCGTCCGCGCGGTGAGAAAGGCCGTCGGCGACGAGGTGACGCTGATGTGCGACTACAACCAGGCACTGACGGTGACCGAGGCCATCCAACGCGGCGAGATGCTCGACGACGAGGGGCTGAGCTGGATCGAGGAGCCGATCCGCCACGACGATTATGCCGGCTGTGCCCGCATTGCCGACGCACTGCATACGCCCGTCCAGATCGGCGAGAATTTTGACAGCGCCTTTTCGATGCAGACAGCGCTCTCGGCTGAGGCCTGCGACTACGTGATGCCCGACGTGCAGCGCATCGGCGGCGTGACCGGCTGGATGCGCGCCGCATCGCTCGCGCATGCCGCCGGCATCCAGATGTCCTCGCATCTGTTCTCGGAAGTCAGCGCGCATCTGCTCTGCGTGACGCCGACGGCGCACTGGCTGGAATATGTCGATTGGGCCGACGCTGTGCTTTCGACGCGGCTAAAGATCAAGGACGGCTTTGCGCTGCCGAATGAGGAGCCCGGCAACGGGATTGCGTGGGACGAGGCGGCGGTCGCCAAATATCTCGTCACATAGGGCCGCCGCTATGACCGAACAGCGGCAATCATACTCAGCTCGACCGGCGCCCCTCGCGGCAATTCGGCGACGCCGACCGACGTCCGCGTATGACGACCGCGCTCGCCGAGGCGTTCGATCAGCCGGTCGGAGGCACCGTTCATGACTTGCGACTGCTGGGTAAATCCAGGCGCTGAAGCGACGTATCCAACGAGCTGCAGGACCTGGACGATCCGGTCCTCTCCGCCTGTGGCGTGATTGATGGCGGAAATGCAGAGATCAGCGCAAAGCGCAGCAGCTTCTTGTGCGGCCACGATATCGACGCCTGCTCCGACCTTCCCCACATAAAGCAGGTCTTCGCCGCGACGCGGCAGCTGGCCACTGACATAAGCGAGCCCACCATGGATGATCACCGGCAAGTAGTTGCCACCGGGCTTATTCACGCTGCTCATCTCAATAGCCTGCCTTCTCTTCACATCCGGCGAGGCGATGCATTTCGCCGTACGCGATAGCTCGATCGCACCAGCTCGTTGCCGTGGCGAATGATCGGACAATGGCAGGCGGCGAATGATGGATCAAGCCTGCGAATCTGATCAAGCTCGGCCTGACAAGACCTGGCCTGACAGTACCCGGCCGCCGCGCATTGCACGGAGGCGGCGCGCGCGATAACGATCCGCTATGACCATTTGGCGCCCTCATCCCCACATCCGCGTCGTCGCGATCGGCCTGCATTGGCGGGACGGGCGCCTGCTGGCGGCCGAAATTCGCGACGATGCCGGGCGGATCAAGGGCGTTCGGCCGCTCGGCGGCGAGATCGAATTCGGCGAAAGCTGGCGCACTGCCCTGATGCGCGAGTTCAACGAGGAGCTCGGCATCGACGTCACCATCACAAGCGAGCCGTTGGTGCTGGAGAACATTTTCGTGCACGAGGGATCGACCGGCCACGAGGTAATGTTCGTCGCGGAGGTCGTGCTTGCGGAGGGCGCCTTCGCCGGGCAGGACCGCATCGACTTCCTCGAGGACAATGGAGAGCCGATCGTCGCACGCTGGTTCGACCTTGCCGACCTCGACGGAGATGGCGGACCGAGCCTCTACCCGACCGGGTTGAAGGATGTGCTGCTCGCGAGCAAGGACGGGGCGAAGGCCTCGATCCCGTCATCCTTGTAAGTCTCGAATCGCTGGATCGGATAGAGTGTCCGGTGCGGTAACGGACGGGAGACCGCTTCATCCAAGGGCTTTGAAGCCCGTACCTCAGCGCGGCGCCCCGTCCGTTGTTCCATTGAACCCGAACAGTCGCGAGGGCCGCCTGGCGAGCCCGGTTGCGCAAGGATGGGTGCAGATGGACGCGATCTATGTTGGCATCGATGTATCGAAGGACCGGTTGGACGTTCATATGCGTCCGAGCGGAGAAGCATTTGCCGTCGGGCGCGACGGCAAGGGCTTGGAAGACCTTGTTGCGCGGCTTGTGGCCTGTCCGCCGACCCTGATCGGGGTGGAGGCGACTGG
>NZ_FMAI01000053.1 GCF_900094605.1 Bradyrhizobium shewense
GCTGACCGCGGAGCGGTTCATCGCCAGTCCCTTTGTGGACGGCGACCGGCTGTACCGCACCGGCGATCTGGCGCGCTATCTGCCGGACGGCAATCTTGAGTTTTTGGGCCGCAACGACGACCAGGTGAAGATCCGCGGCTTCCGGATCGAGCCGGGCGAGATCGCGGCGCGGCTTTGCGAGCACCCGTTCGTGCGCGAGGCGGTGGTGGTGGCGCACGAGGGCCCCGGCGGCGAGCAGCGTCTTGTCGCCTATGTGGTGTGCGCGCCGGAAGCAGCTTCGAACGGGCTGGAGGGAAGCGAGCTTGCCGGCGCCTTGCGCGCCCACATAAGTGCGCACCTGCCGGACTACATGGTGCCATCGGCGTTCGTGCGGCTGGCGGCGCTGCCGCTGACTGTGAACGGCAAGCTCGACCGCAAGGCGCTGGCTGCGCCGGACGATGAGGCGTATGCGCATCGCGCCTATGAGCCACCTCAAGGCGAGATCGAGACCACGCTGGCACAGATCTGGGCCGAGCTTCTCGGTGTTGAGCGGGTCGGACGCCACGACGACTTCTTCGAACTGGGCGGGCACTCACTGCTAGCGGTGCGGCTTCTCAGTCGAGCGCTCGATGCCGGGCTCAAGTTTACCGCCGCCGATCTCTTCCAAGCTCCTGTTCTGAAGGAACTTGCATTCAAGGTTCATTTGGAGCCACAGCCCAGTAGTCCGGGGGTGATTTGTGTTCGCGCAACCGGATCGCAGCCGCCGCTGTTCTTTGTTCCCACAGGCTTAGGAGATTGTTCCTATATCCTCAACTTGGTGGAGGAAATGGACGCGGACTGTCCAATCTATGGTCTACTGTGGCCTTCTTTTAGTGAAGTTTGTTCACCAACTCTTGAAGCGATAGCCTCGCAAGTCATTCCGGCGATCAGGGAGATACGGTCCCGGGGTCCATATCGATTTGCTGGATACTCATCAGGCGGAATATTGGCTTACGCCATAGCCGAGCACTTACTGAGCCTCAATGAAACTATCTCATTTATGGCGTTCATTGATGTTACGCTACCCGCAAAGCCAGCCGGCAAGGCTCATCAAATACCTCCGGATCACAATGATGCTTTGATGTACGAGAGAATTGAGCAGTTTCAAAGGGCGCTGCAGCTATATCGGGCTCCGTCGCTGCCAATTGAGGTACATCAGTTTTACGCGACGGATTCTTCCGTAAGTTGTCGCGCACGACTAGACAAGAGCTCAATAGCTCCAGAGATGAGCTCGCCGATGCGAGGCTGGGACAGGGTTTTGAGTGCAGCGGCCATTGATACCACACCGATTCCAGGCAATCACGCGACGATGATGAACACTCCAGAAAACCGCAAAGTCCTGGCACGTTCGTTATCAAGAGCCTTAAATAGCTCACCGACGTGATCTGAGGCCACCGGCGAACTGGACCATTTTTGGTTAGAGTTTTTCGCGATTTCCCCGGCCGGGAGGAGCGAAGAACGATGAAGGCTCGAAGTTTTCGGGCGCCCAGAAGGCGTTCATTTTGAAGCTCCACTGAAAGTCCTTGAAGCGGCGTGCGGGTTGATCGGTCTTCTCGGCCGTAGCCCGGGCCGCCGTCAGTTCGTCCGCGATCATGGCGAGCAGCCGCGTGTGGCGGGCGAACCCGAACAGATAATCCACGTGGTTGGCGCATTTTTTGGATGACGATGCTTAATCGTTCAGCGCCAAATGTCTCACCGGAATTTGCGTTGACCAAAGCTGAAATCCAATTGCTTGATCGGCTCGTCAAAGACAAGAATCCAGTCAGCACCCAACGAAAGACGTTGTCGCATTATCTCATCAAGATCGCCAGGCTCGGCGGCTATCTCGCCCGCGCCAACGATCCGCCACCAGGGAATCTGATCAGGTGGCGCGGACTATCGCGATTCATCGATATCGCAACGGGAGCGAAGCTCTGACTCAAAGATGTGGGTAATCGTAAGCTTCGTCGTAGGCGTACAGTGGTCCATCCATTGCGCAAGTAGCAGAGACGCCGCCTGCAGCGCAGATCGCCAAACTCATTCGACACCAATGGCGCAAAGGACGGAGTGCAGTCGACGGAAGCGTCAGTAGATGCGACACAGCTCGCCAAGAATAAAGGTTTGCTGACGCGGGCTATTCCTGATGGAGTGTCCAACGTGGGAACGGAGATTCGCTCACGCTGATCTCAAGTTCGGCCGAGTTATGAAGACGCTCCGGAGAGCGCGGCGCCGAACTGCGCGCTCTCGCCGGCTCGCCCTATCGTTTCAGCGAATTTTGGTTTTCCGTTTATTTGTCGCCGTCAGCTTACGGACAGCCAAGCTGCTTATCTGCGGAGTCAGGTCTAATGACCTGAACACAATGCAACAGCCATAGGAGTGTGGTCGTCATGGACGGTCGAATTAACAATTGGTCGGATGTTCCATCCGATGATCAGTATCATTACGCAAGCTCCCCGGAGCATAGGAGTGCCGACGATTTCGCGGACGCGCTCGGTAGAATGGGATTGCAGGATTCGGGTGCCAGCTCATCCTCGCAGCCGAGTTATTACCTCACTTCAAGACCTCCCGTTTTTGAGATCGACCAAGCCGAATTCCGGGAACGGGTGAGGAGCTTTCATGGTGAAGAAATCAATCATATCGCCAACAATCCGCAGGAATACTCAGAATTTGTGTCCGAAAGAGCTAGGCGCACCGCGGATGTCGCTAGCAGTTTCGGGATCCGAAGGGATTCTGATGCCGCCCGATATTACAGCTACCAACTAGGAAATAGGAGCGTCGGCCTCCAAAGGACGGAAGCCGGATTTCCTATGGCGACTGAGTTCACCAGCCAAGGGTGGCGAGAACAGTTCCCCGGACGAACTAACGTCACATCAATCGTGGATTTTCAGGTTGCTCATCCGCTCGTCGGCAACGCCGGCGATATTCTGCTCGAGCACCAACTACGGCAAGACGGCGAACGGCCGCTGGTGAACTGGCGTCCTGCTAATGACGAAGCGAGAGCCCGTGCAGAACAAATGGGCTTCGTTGAAGTAGATCGCAATGATATGGTACTTGATCCCACCCAGTCCAGACAGTGGAGTTATAGGGATGGTGAATGGCAGCGCGCAACCAATTCTCGGGCGTATCTCTCCAAAGTCCAAACGCGGAGCGATGATGAACCGTCATCAGAGTCCGACTCGGATGGAGACTTTATGTGACGTGAGATCTCCACCAATCCATTGAAGTGGAGCAGGAGCAGACCAACCGCGACCTGCGGCTTACGATCGAGCCTTGGACGGAACGAAGCCGAAGCCAATTCGGCTCAATCCGTGAGGTGCACTGTACTGATCGCACCGCGGCGGTTTACGAGAGTTGGTGCCTATAATAGCACAAAAGAAAACCCCAGGTTCCAGCCGGGGTTTTCGACTGCCGCCCCGGGCGGGAGGAGCGGATTGCCTATGGCAGGCGAGCGTCATTGTGTCCTCGCCGAATGGCTCGGGATCTTTCCGGGTTCGCTGGGTGAGGAGGGCTTCGTTGGCCGTTTTCTTCGTAGGCGGTAATCTCGAGAAGTGTCGGGCCAACTCATCGAGCAACGAGACCATCCACCCGGGCTCGCCGGCAGCGGACGCATGGCAAAGATCAAAAAAGGAGCAGATGCCAGCACACCCACCTCATTCTGCTTTAGTGTCCTGAACCAGAAATTCGCGACATTGCGATGCCTAGGCTTGAGTATTGTATCGGCAGAAGCGTCGATGGAAGCGAGGATGTCGTCGGGGGACTTGGTCCATTTGAATGGCTTGGGATCGGCATTGTGATGACTGATGAAATCCATAATGTCTGCGCGCAGGGCCTGGACGCTGCGATAGATGCCGCGCCGGATCTTCTTATCGGTGAGGAGCGCGAAGAAGCGCTCGACCTGATTGAGCCAGGACGAACTGGTGGGCGTGAGATGGACATGCCAGCGCGGCCGTTTGGCGAGCCAGTTGCGGATCAGTGGGGCCTTGTGCGTGGCGTAGTTGTCCTTTGACCTTGCCCCCCAGGCTTAATCCAGGTTGAAGTTCGCTCTGGCCCAAGACAAGGACCAGAGCATGAAGCGCAGCCGCTTTTCGGAAGAGACGGGGTATTCGGTCCCGATCGCCTGACCGATTTGCCGCGCGGCACGTTTTGGCTGATGTGCATGTGATGCGATACGAAGTAGGATGTCCCGGTGCGGGGTCGGCCAGGACAACGAGGTCCAGGAGGAGCCCCCTGTCATGAAAGATCGCCTCAAGATGAGGCGTAGATCATCTCGGACGGGATTAGCTTGACCAGCGCGGAGAGGTAGTTGTCCCCCTTGGCGGTGCCCTCGTCAGCTTGCGTGGCTTCCTCGTGCTCTTCGGCTCGCTCTCTTTTCGTCTCGCGTATGATCCGGCCTCCACCTAGATCCGGGCGTGCGGACGCGGGCGCGTAGATGGGCGTGGAGCCCCCGATGAAATTCACCATGGGTAGCCTCATGAGTGCCCGTTAGTTCGAGCAGCGATGTCTGCAGCTCAATCGCCGCTTATGCTTTCGGAGTATCTCATCCTGCAGCTACCATTGAGATCCTCGAAATATCGGGTCTTTATTGGCCCCTGCTTGGTGATGGATAGCGTCGCGAAGGCGTGGCTGAAGACGTTCCCGGAGACCGACAACTTGGTAGCTTCGACGAGTTTCGGGGGGGCGTTCAGACCCTCGACAACGTCGTAAGGATCATCGTCGACAAAAGTCGGGATGGCGCTGCAGCCGACACATCGCCCCTTTGAAAGTCCGATGTACGGCTCATAGATGCACAGGTTGTGCTCGTGCCCCCAGAACCACGCCGGAATCGGCTTTCTGAGAGACTTCAGCGTCTCAAACGTCTGCCGAAGTTTCGGATTGTACGCCGCCCGTTTAGCGCTGTCGTCGGCCTTTCCGATCGGCGAAAAGGCTGAAAAAAGCTGGTGGTGAGAGAGCAGGACGGTACTTCCGCCGAACTCTTCGATACGACGGCGGTGCCACTGCTCTTCATCGGCATTCACGAACGTGACGGCATCGTTCACCGTAAAGGGATTATAATCATTCAGTCCCGTATCCATTGCTAGGAACTGCCATTTCGCATCCTCCGTCCTTAGGCAAAAGAAGCTCGCCGGTTGCGTAAAGGGCTTCTTATTGAGGCGCTTGATAAGGCCGTAGTAGCCTACGCCTCCCGAATAGAGGTCGTGATTTCCGGCCAGAGTGTAGACGGGAATGTTCGTCTTGTGACGCTCGAAAACATCGTCGATGATTTCCTCAAAATTAGCTTCACACTCCTGCGGTGTACCCGAATAGTAGATGTCACCCAGATGGACGATGATGTCCGGCCTCTGTGCCTTGACTTGCGTCAGGAGCCGACGCGCCGGATCCGCACCGGTGCCCCAGTCACCGATCAACCCGATGGTCGCGTTTGACGGTATCTGAATTACGGTTTCGCCGGCTCTCTTCGGCGTGACGTATGGGATCTGCGCGCGGGTCCCGCCGGGCCCGAAATATCGCAGGTACTGATCGATCGTGCTCGCCCAGCGGAAGTCGCACTTCGAATCGGCCATCTCGGACTGCAACCTCTCGGCAGTCGCTTGGTCGCCTTTCAGCTTTGCTTCGAGATACTGCAGACCCAGCGATGCGCAGACTTTCGCAAGACCGATGGGCGACAACGCCTCGGTCACGATCTCGTCCTGCGCCGGCCCACGGGCCTTGCGATCAACCCTTCCCTGCATCCTGACGCCGGCGACCTCGGTCGCGGCTTCGAGCAGTCCTTCTTGACCTGTCGGAACAGCTTCGAGGTGAGACTTGCCGGCTTCCGCCTGCTCGTCGCGCGAGATCTGCGCAGCGGCCGACTGAAAGATCGAAAGAATGTGGTCCGGGTAGGTATAAGATCCCTTGCTCACAAAAACCTCCAAATCGAATTGGCGGCAGCAATGAGGTAATACAACCACAAGCTTTAACGCATGACCAGAGGCGACAAGCGCAATCCAGCCAAAACGACACGCGAGATCGGTCAGCGAGACCATTCGCAGCTCATCAAGAGAGGCTGCCCGAGCGACCGGTGGTTCGGGAAATGCTCAAGCGGCTTCGGCGGGCGTGCGCTCAAGATCCTCCCACTCTCTCTTGGAGAGCCGGCAACCTGCGCCCTGAGAGGTAGAAACTCGCTGCTCTTTCCCGCTGAGCTACGAGGGGCGCCTGGCTCACGTGAAAATTACGGCCAACCCGTCGGACGAAGAAGGATGGCGGATCGACCGCCTCCGAGATCAGCGACCTCATGCTCGAGAAGGGCTTGAAGAACGTCCTCGCGCCTTACGACCAGAAGGGCAATGTCTAGGTCGCCTTGCCCTTCGCTCGAGAGCCGCGGCTCGTAGCATTGTCGTTTATCGAAAACCCCGTGAGGCGCGCCGACCGTGGCCGGCGCGTGCGGGTGAGCAACAATCGAACATCAACTCAATGTTTCTCCCGCCATCTGAAGCGCCTTCAGCATCACGGCTGCGCCGCATTGGGCGGATACCGCGTTGGGATCGTAAACGTGGTCCCGAATAAATTTTCCTCGCGTGTAATTTGTGGAGAAGCTCCACAGGTAAGGCGAGTTAATGCCCTTGGTACGATAGCTGAAGCCGTTATAGCTCTCAAACCGGTACAGCGTGCGAGCAAGGCTCCAATCACTCTGTCCGGCAAAGCCTTCGAAGGTGATGGCATCAATGGCGCTGGAGAGCCAGTCGTTCGGCGGATTCCAGCGTGGCGGCCGGTTGGCTGGAACGTTTACCGTACGCCTTCCGAGCGGATCGCCATTGTGCAGATGGCCCTGAAAATTGAAACTTGCCTCCAGCGCATGGACGATGCCAACGAACCACCACTTTGCTCCAGTGGCGGCGCTCACCTGTTCGTAGCGGGATTTGTTCTGCAATAGCTTTGCGCGGTGCCAAGCCACGCTGTTGGCACGCTCGGGACGTATCTCGCAGCGTTCCCACAGCTGTTCGTACTCCGCCCTGAGCTCCTCAAAGCTCGGGCGCGTTGCCTCTACGCCATCAGCCTCCTCGGCCCGCACCGGCCTCGCCTCACGCGCATACGTTGCCAAAAGCGCGGAAATCTCGTCCTGCGCATCGACCAGCCGTTGCAGAAGGGGTCGGTCGGCGTTGCCCGGGAGCGCAGCGAGCGCGGCGCCAAGCGCCCTCTGAGCTGCTTCCGAGTCTGTCTCGGCCGCGGCGGCTTCGGGCTCGCCCTGCGTCCGGAAACTCCAGTCGTGAGGGTCGTCGTAAGCGGCTTTTTCCGACCGAACCGAGATGTGGCAGTGATGATCGTGCGGATTTTGACCTGTGTAGGCGCGCCATGCCCATGCCGGCGCGGCACCGATTGGCTGCGAGTTGGCTATCCTGCGGTTCCAGATGATGTATTTCACACGGCGGTCATCGCTGGAGCGGATTGCTTCGGCGATCCGACCGGCGTCGCGACCGTGGCCGGGGTCATGTGTGACGTCGAAGGCGGTAACGACGCCTGTCCCGTTGTCCACGACCCATGGATTGTGATCCGACGAGCGGCTGGCATGCCTGGCGTCGCCGATGGTGCCGTCGCTTCCTTTGCTGCGCTGTGGGAATGCGGCATTGATTTGCGCACGCAGATGTTCGAGAGACTTCGCCACCCGCCACTGTCGGACGGCCGCTTCCAGCGTCACCTCCGGCGGGGCGTCTGGATCGACATGAAGATCACCGGCGTCCTTTACGATCTCTTGCGCGAGTTCTTCCGATGGCCGGGTGTTCAAATCGAAAGTCTGTCCTTGTGTGTTGGTAGTATCGTTCATTTGCTTCTCCTGCCTGTTGCAGCTTGGCTTGACATTTCACATTTCACGGCGCCTCCGGGCGAGGCGCGCGGAGTCGCGTCTCTTTCTGCCGTACCGACGGCCCCTTCGGCGTCACAGCACCAGATCGCCCACCGGGTCGATCGGCACGACCACCTGGTACCTTGGCTTTGGCGGCCTCACGGCCCCCCTCGTCCGGGCCAGCGGGTCAGCCTGTTTCATTTCACCTCGTAACCGGTCGCCTTTTCGGGATCCGCGATTGAAATCTGGAAGGTGCGATACGCGAGCTTGCGCGGCGTTTCGCTACCGCTTGCGCACACGGCCGCGGCGTGCGCCTGAGCGGGCGGCGGCCTCGCCGCCGCGGATGGTGTCGTATTGATCAACCTGATGCAGCTCCGTTGCAAAGGTCAGGCCGGTCCAGTCCTCGATGTCTTTCAGCGGCACCACGGATTTCAGGAATTCGTCCGGCATGACGAACTCCTCGCCCTCGGGCGGCGCCTTCGGCATCTTCGACAGGTTCTGCTCCAGCATCACCGCGAAGGCCGCGAGCCCGTCCTCGACGCGCGCCACCACCACTTTCCAGAACCTAGACGGAATCTTGACGCGGATTCGCGAGCGCGGCGCATCGCGACCCAGAAACGTGTCGTCGTCCGGATCGAGCACCGGCCCTGCGAAGACGCAAAGCCGTTCGCTCGCGGCCTGCGTCAGCACGGTGTTTTCGAAATCGCCCCAATTATCGACGCCCATGGCCGAACGGTTGAACGGCGCCACCTGCGGCGAACAATTGGTGACGTGGTAGGTGTCGCCGTTGGCGCGCCGTAGGTCGTCATAGGTCTCGCCCCAGGCGACGTCGTCGCGCCGCACGATATGGCCCTTGTCGAAGGCGCCGTCGTCGCGGGTGTAGAAATAATCGGCGATCTGCAGCTCGTCGTCGAGCCGCGGGTCGAGGAACCATTGCTCCTGGTCGTTCTCGCCGAGGCCGGACAATGCGGCGCGGGTGTATTTCTTGCGTTTGTCCGGCCGCTTGAGCGCGCTTTCGGCCGTCACATTGCTCGCCGTGAACAGCGCCAGCCGCCGCTCCGCATGAATCTTGATCGAGAAATTCTGGTAGTCCAGCCGGTCTTTGCCTTGCTTGGTCTTGGCCACCACCGAGTCGTCCTTGACCGTCGGCATCGGCACCACGATGGGGTCGCGGTCGCCGTCCTGCTTGAGGAACGTCTCATCATAGCCGGGCCGGTGGGAGAAATCCTCGTCGCGGAACGGCATCACCATCTTCTCGGTGATCTCCGTCGTCGCAGCTTCGGTGCTCACCGTTTCGGCCGCGATCGGCGGCGCGCCGCCGAGCCGGACCGTGACGTGCAGCGGGATGGTCAGGTTGACGCTACCGTCGGCCGCCGTGGAGACGACGGCGCCGCCCTGGCCGCCTTGATTGTCGCTCACGGCCACAGTGGCTGGCTTCGGCTTCGCCTGGGGCGCGGGCGCCAGCCGATCGGGCACAATCGCCTCGCTCTCTTCGGCGCGCTGCCACCAGGACGCCCAGGCCGGATCGGTGGTTGGCGGAGGCCCGTCGAACTTCAGCCCGAACGCGCGCACCCGCGGGTCCGCGCCCAGCGCCGAGGCCGGCACGGCGTAGTTGCGATCACGATAGGCGCCGCCGAAATGCAGGCCGAGCACCTGGCCGGTCGTCAGCTCGACCAGGCACGAACCGGAATTGCCGCCAAGCGTGGAGGCATCGTGCACAACCGCCGGCACCATCTTGCCGAAGCTCGCGGTGTCGGAAACGCTGCTCAGCAAGCCCGGCTGCAGGCGCTTGACGCGAAAGACGCCGCCGAACAGATCGTCCTGCACGGCCGCAGGATTGCGCGGATCGAACGCAGGATAGCCGATCACGGCGACCTCGCGGTCCCTGAGCTCCGGTGCGGGAATGGCGGACAGCGTCAGCGGCTGGGCCGTCGCCGGCAGCCCGTCGACCTCGATCACCGCACAATCCCAGAAGGGATGAATCATCAGCACCCGCGTCGCCGTCAGCATGACACCCTGGCCCCCGCCGCGCTCGCGTTTCAGGTCGAAGCCGGCGTTCAGTCCAGGCTTGAACACCAGCGACCTGTCGCCGAGGCCGCGGGTGAAGATCTCGGCCACGTGGCGATTGGTCATGATCTGGCGCTGACCGACAACGAAGCCGGTGCCGGCGTAGGGCAACGGCCCGTTGGGCAGCTCGATGCGCCCGACCGATTTGATCGCGGTCTCGAGTCGCGCCTTGATCCCGGCATTGTTGCTAAGCTTGGTCCAGAGCGGATGCGTGACCTGGCCGTAACTGTCGTTGATGACGTCGATCGCGGGCCGCAGCTCCGGTAGGATGATCGCCTCGGTCGCGAATTGCTGGGCGGGTGACAGCGGCTCGCCCCTGGCCGCGGCCTCGAAGGCGCCGCGCACGTCCGGCGGCATCGCGGCGGATTCGGTGTCGGCGGTTGCGGCGCGCACACCTTCCTCGCGCTCCAGCATCCTGTCATTTATGAGACCGGTGAGATCCTGCCCGCGCGCCAGATGACGCAGAAATGCGGAATGGTCGAGCTTGTCCGCCATGCGCGTTCTCCCCACAACGAATTATGCAAGCCGCGAACGGCTTGCCGATGCCAACATGATCGATAGGGCGCGCGGCACCACACCTGATCGGTCGGCCGCGAGCCATGCAATGTGTCCGTCCAGGACAGGACGACGTTCAATCCAACTCGAGAACAATTACGGCGAGCTATCTGTCTTGCGATTTTCTCCGCGACGATTTGGCCATGTTGGACGCTCGCGCGGCCGCGCGCTTCGTCGCGCCCTTTGCGCCGTTCTTGCGTCCAGCTATTTTGCGCGTCTTCTTCGAGGTCTTTGTCGCCGGCCTCCTGGCTGCTGATCGCTTGCGGGCAGACGACTTGCCGGCGGACGATTGGGACCTGGTCGATTTGGACTTGGATCCGGACTTGGATTTGGACGCCGACGATTTGCGCGCGGATGATCGGCCGGCCTTTGCTGCGGTCCTTCCGCTGCCTCGCGCCGGCGTAGAGGTCCGTCTGGCTGAGACTTTCGGCTTCGCGCGGGGCCCGGCCTCGCCTGCGGCCGGGGCTGCGGCGTATCCGCCGCAATGGTCCGGCATGGTCGAGACTTCTGTCGCGAAGTCCGGGCCCTCTTCCAGCGGAATCGTTTCAAGCGCTTCGATGTAGATGGATTCGGTGGCGGCATCGGCGATCACAAACGCCGCTTCGGTCGCAGTGTAGCCGGGATCCCAATGCGTGTTTTCCGGCACCTGGCTGTGGCCGTAATGGCCGCCCTTGTTGTCCCAGTTCGCGGCGTTGCGATTGTGTCCGCCTGGATCGTGGCCATTCACCGCCGGTTTCGGCAGGCCGTTCGGCCAAACCTTGGGAATGCCGTGCTCGGCTTCGAGCCAGTTGCACAGCTTCTGCACGTTCTTCAGCGTAGCCATCACTTTCGGCCGATGGGCGAAGCCGACGACCTCGATCTGGATGGCGGAATCGCGGTTGGTCTGGACACCGCCGGCCGCGTTGCGCAAGGCACGGGCCGCCCTGCCGGTATCGATGTGCTGATAGATCTTACTGCTGTCGACGGTGAAATGCGGATCGGAACGGTTGGCGCGAAATGCCCCAAACGCTCCCTCCGCCGAACTGCCCTCGGTGGTGTGGTGAACGATTTTGAATGGACCAGATGTGTAAGAGCCTGAGCTCCCGCTGATCTCCATCCAGACCGCAAAGGGACAACGTGCCATGACCGTCCTCCTTCAGCCCTACGCTTGTCGCAAAGTGCCACTCACTTGAAGTCCCAACGACTTCACGTGCAAACGACTTCAAGTGCCGCTCGCTTCGTTAGGTCTGCGTCCTTGCGGCGGCAAATCGCTAGGCGAACATCACCATGCTCGCCTACCCACCGCTCGGGCCGCAGTTGAACTTCCAGTTGTCTTCAGGTTGTCGCAAGCTCGTAACAATCTTGAGCCTGCATCAGTCAGCTCTGAGAAATTGCTCCGCAAAAAAACAAAGAGGCAGTGCGCAAAGTCAGCCGCCGCGTCGAACGTACGTCTGATCGAGATGCCGGATCCGCAGCACTCTGTCGCGCGGACAGCTTCGCAAGTCAGTAAACCTCAATGCGGATCGATATGCAAGCTGACGTTGTGCCACGCCGAAGCGGAAATTTGCGGCCGGTGAACCAGTTCCCACCGCGGACGCCGATGCGCACGCTGCTGCGGCGCAATTGCGAAAACTTCCCGTTGTTGCCAACGCGATCTCGTGATCAAATGCACGCATACTGAGAAGTCGATTTCAGGAGGTGTTCACGTGCAGATTGCATCCGTATCAAAGCCTGTCGCCCCCAAGAACACGGAAACCGGCGCTGTCGCTATGGCCAGCAAGCCCGCACCTGCTGTCACCGAGCGGGTACTAGCGGACGAGGGTGACGCCAAAGGCGCCACGCTGTCGGACGCCGCCAAGCGCCGGCTGGTGATCGGCAAGAGCCAGACCCCGATCGTTCCACCGCCTGATTCCGGACTCGAGACGGTGCTGTTTGCCGACGAGCGCACGCGCATCGTGTCTACCGATCAGCAGCCTTGGAAGCTGATCTGCGCGCTGGAGATCGACGCGCCCTGGGGCCAGTTCGTCGGCACCGGCTGGTTCGCCGGACCGCGCACGGTGATCACCGCCGGCCATTGCGTGTTTGACAAGAAGCAGATGGGCGGATGGGCGGACAAGATCACGCTGACGCCCGGACGTGACCGCGAGCGCAAGCCCTTTAACAGCTTTACGTCCGAACGCTTCTCCAGCATCAATGCTTGGATCGAGCGTCAGGATCCGGACTACGACGTCGCCGCGATTCACCTCGACCAGGACGTCTTCCCGGCCGCGGAGGTGTTCCGGGTCGGTGCGCTGCCCGACGCGGAATTGCGCGACTATCTCATCAATGTCAGCGGCTATCCGGCCTCGCCCGGCGGCGGCACCGAATTGTACTGGGCAAAGAACCGCATCCGCGCGGTCGAGCCGCGGCGGATCTATTACGATGTCGACACGTCCGGCGGCCAGAGCGGAGGACCGGCCTACATCTATCCGGACGAGAACAGCCGGCCAATCGTCGTCGGCATTCACGCCTATGGCGTCGGCGGCACGCCAGTCAGCATGAATCTCCGGGTCAATTCGGCGCCGCGCATCATTCCCGAAGTCGTGACCCAGATTCAGGCCTGGCTCGCCGGACCTGGGAACTGAGGGCGCAAGAATGCATGTCGGATGAGAGAATCCTTCATCATGGCCGCGTCACCGATCGGCACGGCGCCGGTGTCGGGAATGCGCTCGTCTATGTCGTCCAGGGCACCGCGAGCACGCCGGAAATCGCGGTCAAATGCGATGCCGCCGGCCACTTCCGGCTCGCGCTGCCACCGGGACATTTCCGGATCGAAGCCCGATCGATGGCCGGCGCGATCGGCGCCACCGAGTTCGAGGCGAGCCGGGACGATGAACGGATCGCGATCATCCTCGACGAATAAGAGCGGCGCGCGGTAGGCCCCGCGCGCCGTCCGATCAGATCAAGCACGCCGATCGGGATATGAGAAAGTATCTTGCGGATGGGACACCGAATAGCGGGACACTGGATGGCATGCCGACGCCCGTGATGATTGCAACCGGGAATGACAAACGCGCCGAGCCGGAAGCGATCGCCAAGGGCCTCGAGCGCGCGATGCGTTGCGTCTGTGCGGTCAGCGCCCCGGGCTCGCAGGCCGGCACTGGCACTCTGATCGGTCCGGATCTCGTTTTGACGAATTATCACGTCGTCGAGGGCCTGATCGGAGAGGGGGCCGACTTCGAAGGCGCCGAGTGCCGTTTCGACTATCGCCTCGGCGAAGACGACCGACTGCTTGATGTCGGAACCACACAAACGATCTTCAATATCCGCGACATTGTCGTGGCGAGCAAGCCGTCGCTTGGTGACGTTCGCGACGGGGGCGACGTATTCGATGACGACAAGCTCGATTTCGCCATCATCCGGCTCGACACCCCGGCGGGCCAGCTTCCTGATTACAACGGAATCAGGCGTGGATGGATCCCGCTGCCAAGGTCGGGGGAGCGGCCCGATCCCGAAATCGGGCAGAAGTTCATGATCCTGCAATACCCCTATGAGATCGGCGGCGCCTTCATCCTTCAGCCCTTGAAGAGCGATAACGCGAAATTCACGGGTGTCCGCGGCGCGGCAGGGCAGCATGCACGCTACACCCATAACGGCGCCACGGCGCGGGGATCGTCCGGCGGACCGTGCTTCGCGATAACCTTCCAGTTTGCCTTCATCGCATTGCACAATGCCGGGCTTGGCGAAACGGCGGACGGGCAAAGCCGCGGCCAAGCGATTCCGCTGCGACGGATCTCTGGCTTCATCGAACGGGCGTACGAGCGGCCCGCCAACGTCCTCGGCTTAGTGCCGCCCCAGGCCCCCGGGAAGGATGTGCTGGCCCGACAGCGGGCGGAGTCGATCGAGCGGCGCAAGGAGGCGGCGCTGTGCCTGATGGATCGCTCGCGCGAGGAGCGCAGGTTTCTCGCACGGTTGTTCGCGGCCTCGCTTCCGCAGGTCGCGCGCCCGCTGCTGCACGTCGTGGTCTGCCGCACCAACGACGCCCATTCGCACTTCATCAAGCGGCTCAAATTCCTGTCGTTCGAGAGCCAGCCGAATGGCATCGACCAGTTACGGCTGATGGCGCTGACCAAGGGCCTGAGCGCGCCGAGCCGAACGCCGCAGCCCGGCGTCTGGCCGCAGCAGGATGACGTCGCACAGCGTCGCCAAGAACTGTCCGACATCGTCCAATTGCTCGATCCGCGAAGCCGCTATCTGGTGCTGCTGAGCCGCACCATCGACGCCGCTTGGAGTCTTGCGACCGAGGAACCGCTGCTAACCGAGTTCGCCGCGATGCTTGCCGAGCATTTCGGTGACAACCGGGACGGTATCCAGGCGGTGGTCTGTTTCATCGTCGCGGACGGCGAGGACAGCAACGCCGTGCTCCAGCAATTCGCCGGGCTGTGGAGCGCCGGCACGCCGCCGCATTGCGGCGTGTGCGTCAGGCTTTCCCAAGTCGGCTTCAACGAATTGGACGAATGGCGTGCGGTGCTCGAAACCGCCTGGACCGCCGATGACACATTCAATGCAGCGATCGCAAGCCAGTTCAACGGCACGCAGCTCAAGCCGCTCGACATCGTCGCAAAGAGCCTCGACGTCAGCCTCTGCAACTACATCGCCGGCACGCTCGATCGGAGCGGCAAGCCTGGGGAGCCAAGACCGTGACCGTGACAAAGATATTTGGCGAATTGTCGTCCGCGCTGAAGAATGGTGCGAAGCCCGCAGCCGCCCTGAACGAGAACGGCAGGAAGACGGCCCGCGGCGCGGGCTATTTGCTCGAGGACGAGGCCGTCGCGGCGGTCGATGTCGCAATCGAGCTTGGCCGGCCGCTCTTGGTCTCGGGCGAGCCCGGCGTCGGCAAGACCGAGCTCGGCTACGCGGTGGCGCGGATGCTGCAGATTCCGGACCTCTATCTGCACAGCGTGAAGTCGACATCCGACGCGGGCGAGCTGTTCTACACCTACGACGCGTTGCAGCGGTTGCGCGACTCGCAGCTCAGCAAGGCCGGCGATGTCGGTGACTATATCGAGTTCCAGGCGATGGGACGCGCGATCCTGAGCGCCCATCCGCGCAGCGCAGTAGCGCCGCTGCTGCGCGGCAAGCACGCTGAGGGGTGGGATGGCAACGCGGCGCCGCGCCGCTCGGTGGTTGTGATCGACGAGATCGACAAGGCGCCGAAGGATTTCCCCAACGATCTCTTGCACGAGATCGAGACGATGAGTTTCCGCGTCAAGGAATACCCCGGCAATCCGACGCCAGAGACGCCGTCCCTCGACAAGATCGAGCGATCGCTGCGCCCGCTAGTGGTGATCACCTCGAACGAGGAGCGGCAATTGCCCGATGCCTTCCTGCGCCGCTGCGTGTTTCACGAGATCCCGTTCCCGGATGAGAAGCGGCTCGAGGCGATCGTCAATGCCGGGCTTGCCAACCGCCTGCAGCGGATGGGCGTCAAGATCGATGGCGAGCCGCCCAAGCTTGGCGACGGCACCGCCGCGCGGCTGGTCGATCTGACGCTCAAATTCCGCGACGCCCAGCCCGACAAGAAGCCTGGTATCGCAGAGATGATGGACGCCGCCGCCCTACTGGTCGGCGCCGGCAGCAGCGATCTGGCGGTGGTCAGGCCGGCGCTGGTGAAGTTGAAACGCGACGGCGCGCTGTTCCAGGATGCCATGCGAATGGCCGCGAGCTGACATGGCCGAGCTGCGCCTCGATCCGGCAACACTGATCCGGCTGATCGGCCGCTATCAGGAGCTGCGCAATCGCGGCGGCATGGGATCGATGCTCTACCGGGTGACGCCAGGACAAAGGATCGATGCGCTGCAGATCTACGCCACCGTTTGCGCGGCCGGCGCGGTGCCCGACGGCGACCAGCGCGAGTTTTGGCTGTCGCATCTGCGTCCCGTTCTCGCCGAGACGCGCGAGGCAGCCGAGCTGCTGAAGGAAGCCTTCGCGGATATCGGCAAGCCAGAGACGCCGCCCTTGACGCAACGGATCGTCGGGACATCGGTAGCGACCGTGACGAAACTGCGCCGCTGGCCGAGCGTTACAACGCTGGCGGCGGTCGGCGCGGCCCTCTTGGTCGGAGCCGTCATTCTGTGGTTATCGCTGACAGCTCAATCGCCGCAGCGGCAGGTGGCCAGCGTCGATACGACGGACTGGTCCGTTCCCGCGGGCAACGGAGCACAGTCGGCGCTGCCCGATGCCGGCTTGAAGCCGCGCTATGAGCGCTTCCTGAAGCTGACGCTCGTTGCCGCAGCGCGCTACGGCAACGAGATCACGCCTTACGTCCTGGCCGCCGCGCTGTGCGGCGCCGCGCCGGAGCTCGGCCCGCCGTCCTATGTCCTCGCCGAGATGATGCGGGTCTACCCGATCGATCCGGCCAATTCGATCCCGCACAGCGCGTTCGGCGCGATGGCGCTGCGGCACTATGCGGCGGTGGCCGCCGCGCAGTCTGCAGGCGCCAGCCTGGCGGCGTTCGACGATTTCATCATGGACGACGGGCAGATCAGTCCGGATCCTGCTATCGATCCCGCCGCGTGGCTGCGCAACTTCCAGACCGCAACCAACCCGTTACCGCCGGCCACGCTGGCGCGCGAGACCTGGCCCTCATGGCTGCGCTATCTGCCGCTACTCGTACTGCTGCCCGGATCAGTGTTCGCGTTCTGGGGCAAGTCCAACAAACGACGGGAGGCGGCCGCGGAGGCCCTGCGGCGGACCCGGGTTGCTCACGCGACGTTTCGACGGGCGGAGGCGGGCGCGTGGGGCACGAGCCGGATCCTGCAATCTTTCGCGGCCCTGCCGCCATTGCCCTCGGCGTCGCAGACCGCGCGCCGGCTGATGCGCCTACGTGAGCCGATGCCGGGCAGCCGGCTCGACCTGCCGCGCAGCGTCCGCGCCAGCGTTGCCTCCGCCGGAGACGTCGTGACCGTGAAGCGCGACGGCAGCCGGGCGGTCGACATCGTGGTGCTCGTGCACCGCGGCCACCGCCACGACCACGAGCGCGCGCGCGTGCTGCGCCTTCTCGACGCTCTGTCCCGCGGCGGCGTCTCACTGACTGCCTACGACTATGCTCCCGACCCGCGCACGCTGACGGCGACCTCGCGCGCCGACGCGCTCAATCCGCGCGGCCGGCTGCGCACGCTCGATCTACGCGGGCTGCGCGAGCTGCACGGCGATTCGCTGCTGGTGATCGTCAGCGACGGCGACGAGCTGATCGATCCGTTCAGTCAGCAGCCACACTCGTTCCTCGCGACCGAGCTGGCCTCGTGGCGGCGGCGCATGCTGCTGACGCCGGTGCCGCGCGGCGAATGGGGCGAGCGGGAGTTCAGGCTGGCCGCAGCGCTCGATGCGCCGATCGGACGCGCGACCATGGCCGGGCTCGGCGATCTCGCCCTCGGTCTGGCGCCGGATGAGGTCCAGTCCGGTCCGCGCCGCGCGCTCGACCAGGCGATGCGCAGAGCCGGCCTGCTCGACCGCATCGCGACCTGGAGCCTGCTGGCAGGGACGCTGCTGGCGCCCGAGGAGACCGTGCCACGTCCGCCATCGATCGAGCGGCTTGGCCTGTCGCTGCTGCAGGATCTGGCACCGCCTGACCCCGAACAAAAGGCGCTGATCGAGGATCTCGAGACCTGGCTCGGCCACGGCTTCTTCTGGCTCGCAGCCTGCGGCGTCTATCCCAAGCTACGCGTCGACCTCACCCTGTGGCTCGGCGCGCGATTGCACCGCTATGGCCATCCCGCCAATCCGGTCATCTTTTCCGAGGAATTGTTCGCGCGGCTCTGCCTGCTGCCATGGCTGCGCGTCTGCCACATGCCGGATTGGCTGCGGACCGCCATGTTCAATGCGCTCAGCGACCGCGAGAAGCAGATGTTGCGCGACGTCGTCGACGAGCTCGCCGCCGGCAAAGCCGGCGAGAGCGGTGAGGCGCGGCTCGGCCTGCAGGTCTGGCAGGCGGACTGGCGCGGCCAGCCGCTGGCACCCGACAACGTGATGATCGCCTTCAAGTCGGACGCAGCGCCATCGGACAGGCTGCGACAGGACGAGGCGGCTGCGGCGAGCGATGCCCGGCGTACCTGGCTGATGCGGGGCTTGGGCCGTCTCGCCCTCATCGCGGCATGGGCGGGCGTTGCGGTCTGGCTGATGCCGGCGTTCGGCGCCGCTCCCCTGCCGGACGGCGCGTGGTGGCCGGTGCTCGGCTTCGGCGCCGCGACGCTAGCGTGGTTCGGGACCGCGTTCGTCGTCGAGCGCGTCCGCCTCTGGCGCCGCAAGCACGCCGAGGCCGCGGCGGACGCCGCGCCGCGGGGCTCCGCCGCTCCGGCCTTCAAGTAGCGGGAGAAGGTGCGATGGCCGCTCCGATTGAACCTGAGAAGGACCCGTTTCGGAAATCGATGGACGATCCGGCGACATCGCAAGCCCACGACACGTCACAGATTGACCAGGCGCCGGACGTGCCGTCCGAGACCGGTCAGGTGCAGCCAGATCCGACGGAAAGTCCGTCGCAAGAGGTCAGGTCGAGCCTCATCGGAGCGAGGGCCGATCGCCGCGCGCGGTTACTGACCACCGCCGGGCTGCTCGGCGGCCTCGCGTTCTGCATCGTCGTCGCACTCGGCCTGCGCTTCTATCTCGCCGGCGCCTTGCGCGATCTGACGGCCGAGATTCCACTGGCAGAGGGCGATCGTGTCACCACTATCACATGGTCGCCCGGCGATGCGGCAACGCTGCTGGCCGGCACCAGCCTCGGCCAGCTCTACCGGGTCAGGGCTTCGGGGACGCCGGAGGCGGTGCTCACCCGGGCAAAAGGCCCCATAGTGACCATCTTTCCGCTTCGGATGCGGAACGCCGCTGGTGATGGCGATGCTGCGCCCCCCTCGAACGGGTCCAGCCGCCGCGACGTCGGGCGAGCCGACACTCTCGACGCCGATGCCCATGTGGTCTGGCTGGACCCGGCGGCAGACGGCGACACGCCGTTCCGTGCCGACGACGAGCCCACCTTCGCCGGCCTCGCCGCGTCCGTCGGATCACAATTGTTGCCCGTCGTCGATTTGCCTGCGGCCGTGCCGGCGCCGAACGCCGGCGGCGCGTCGAACAGGCGCAGCAAGTCGCCAACATCCAAGCAGGCCGTTCAAGCTCCGAATCAGGCGACTGCATTGAATTTGTTCGGCATCGATGCGAGCTCCGCCGACGGCATCGTCAGTGCGGTTGGATCGGCAAGCAGGCGCGATCTGTTCGATCTCGTCGCGGATGCCAGCACGGACGAAACCGTCATCGTCGGCTATCGCGATGGATCGATGCGGGTGACCGACAGATCCAGTTCCCGCCCGCTCTGGACGCTGCGTGCCGACGCGAGCGTGCCGGCCGCGAGCGCCGATCCGCCGGCCGGCCGGTCGGTGGTCACCATCGCGTCGCGATCGGGGTCGCAACAGGCCGTCACCGCGCATGCAGCTTTCGCTTGGGCCACGGCTAACGGCGATATCCGCGTCTTTCGTCGCGGCGCCGGAAGCAATCCGCCGCGCATCCAGCGCGTCGAGATGGCCGAAGGTGCCGCCACCACGACAGGGCAAGCGGCTCCTCCTGCGGTGAGCCGACCGGTGCCGATCCATGCCGGACGGGACGGGCTTTCGCTGTCTGCCGACGGCGACGTGTTGATGATCTATGGCCGCGGCGGCTTCGCGCTGGCACGGCTCAGTGATGTGCCGACCGGCGACGTGGCGCGGATCTTCCGGCGCTATCTACCGGAGGAGCTCGCTGCCACGCCCGTCGAGCTCGCCAGTGGCGAAGTGGTGCGACTGCAGCAGGCGCTTGCGGCGCGTGGTTTCGATCCCGGCCCGCGCGACGGTTTGCTCGGTCCGAGCACGCTGCGCGCGCTGGAGAGCTTCAAGGCCACGACCTCGCTCGGCGATGCATTGGCGCTGTGCAGCCTGCTGCTCGCCTGTCCGCAGTCCCGGGTCAGCGCGGCCGCCCTGTCCCCGTCAGGCGAGGCCTTCGCCATCGCCGGCAATGACGGTGTGATCCGGATCGTGACGCTGCCTAGGGATCTCCGCGACCTGCCGAATGCCCAATCCTTGCGGATTCGCGGTCATGGCGACGTCATCACAGGGCTTTCGATATCTCCGGACGGCCGCTATCTCGCTTCGCTCAGCGTCGACGGCCGGCTGCGCCTCATCGACCTCCCGCGCGCTCGGCAGGTCGGGCGCTGGCCGCTGCATGATCTTCCGTCCGGCCCGGATATGCCCGAGATGGCGCCGATCAGACTTCCGCCGGGCTCCCCCTCGCCAGGCGCGACCGATCCGATCGTGGTGCTGAGCTCGTCGGACAGCCTGCAAGCGGCGCAGGCCGAGAGCGCGCGCGTCGCCGCCAGCGGCCTCTCCGGGTTAGGCGCTCCCGCGATCTACCAATGGGCCAACAGCACTCGCTACAACGTCGTCCTACGCGTTCCGGACGCGTCCACGCAATTGCGCGAGATGGTGCTCTTGCGATCGTTGCCGCGATGGTCGCGCTCGGCTTATCCCGCGCAATTGAACGAGCTGTGCCAATCACCGGTCGCAGCGGATGGCGTGTTTAGGTGCAGCGCCAAAAAAGGTGATGCCCGCGCGAACTAGGATTGTGAATAAGCCGCGAACTTTGACCCCCATCGGCTTCCAACATTGACCCCTGAGGGTTGGTAAGCCTCGGTACGCTTTTGTAGGCCGAGTTGCCGATCACCAGCGCGATGCGCTTCTCGGCAAAGGCCGAACCGCAACCTAGCCAGACTACAAACCACGAGAAGAGCAGGAATCGAAATACGCCCATCGCAGCCGCAAACGCAATGCCGCCAGAGTTACTCAGAGCTTGCATTCTGGCAAGTAAACGGGTTTGTGACGAGGATTATACTATTAGGCAGGTGGGAAGTGGTTGGAACCGGTTTGACCGCAAGTGCGCTTCGGGTCAAAAGCTGCGGTGAGCACCCTCATCGGTCCGGTCTCCCTCGGAGAGCCGACGTGGTCGACAGCTCGCCCGTTGTTCGGCTCAGGGCACTACGAGACATGTCGGCCTACTCGACCACTTCGTTGGCGCGAAGAAAAAGAGAGGAGGGAATTTGGATGCCCAAAGACTTCGCTGTGGTTGAATTGATGACTAATTCAAAGGCCGTAGGCTGCTCTATAGGCAGCTCACTCGGCCGTGCACCATTTAAGATGAGTGCCGCGTAGGTACCGGCTTTTTGTAGCGCTCCGGCTAGGTTGGGGCCGTAGCTCATTAGGCCGCCGACCGCACAAAACTCGCGAAATTCGTAAGTCGCCGGGAAGCGTACTCGTAGGGTTCGTCGGGCAACGGGGTCAGCGCTGGTCGGTCGAGCTCCTCGAACAGCTCGCGCCGGCTTCGCCCCAGCTCCGTAGCGGTCGGTTGTTGAGATCGACGAGCAGTGCGTGGATCGCCTCGTTGAGGGCGGCGAGCGAAAAGAAACGGCGGTTGCGCAGGCGCGCCAAAATCCATCACCCGACGATTTGGACGCCGACTTCGACCTTGGCTTTGTCGCGCGGCCGATAGGGCCGTGCGAGAACGATGGCAGTGCGATAATGGCGGGCAAGATCGGCATAGGTCCGGTTGACCATCGGCTCGTGAAAGCAGGCCCGGGTGATGCCGGCCTTGAGATTGTCGCTCACCGTTTGCCGGGCCACGCCGCCGAAAAAGCAAAAGGCCGGACATGGGAGCCGATCCAGTCCGGCAGGCTCTGGCTGAGACTGGCTTCGGCGTAGGTGTAGTTGGAAGCACCGAGCACGGCCACGAAGATCTGCGTGCTGTGCACCTCGCCGCTGAGCCCGTCGACCACCTCCATGGTGTGGCCGGAATAGTCGACGAACAGCTTCTCGCCGGCGACATGAACTTGACGCAAGGTCGGCTTGAGGCGGCCAGCCCATTCCCTGTAGCGTTCGCAGAACCACGAATAGCTGAAACTGTCGGACTTGGAGTCGCAATACTCCTCCCACAACAGCATCAACGTGACGTTCCTCCGCCGCAGCTCGCGATGAACGAGCGCCCAATCCGGCTGCGGGCGCTCATCGCTGGGTAGATCGGACGGTGGCGGAAACAGGCGGGTCTCGAGCCGGGCATCGTCATCGAGCTCCGGCGGCAACGGCCACGTCAGGCCGGCCCGGCGTGCCAGGTTGAGGTACTTGTTGACCGTGCCCTGGGCCAGGCCGAGGCTGCGGGCAACAACGCGCTGCGACATGCCGACGCTGTAGTGCAGGCGTAAAACTTCGCGAATTTGGCGCATGGACAGTCTCTCTGTCGGCATCTCGGTCCTCTGCTGTCGGGCAAAAGACCAAGCTACCTGGGTTGCAGACTGTCAGTGGTGTCCGGCTCGCTGTCCCCGATCACGATCCGCTGGAGATAGCGATCACGATCCCGTGGAATTGGTGATCACGATCCCCTGGAAACGGTGATCACGATGCTCTGGAATGAGTGCTCACGATGGCCTGGAATTGGTGATAACGATCGTCTGGAACGCGCAGGCATTCCCTCCGGGATGAGCGAAGCTTTTCGCGAGCCCGATCTTCACAGGGTCGGACGCAATGATGAAAACTATGGGAATGGTTGAGGTAGCGCGTCTTACGGCGAGAGCGACCACATAGCCTGGTGCCACGATCAAGCTTGGGTTCAGGCTCACGAGTTCTTTTGCCAACTCAGCAAGCTTGTCGTGATCTCCTTCTGCCCACCGGGATGCTTTCGTGACGTTTCTGCCGAACACATATCCCCGGTCCGCAAGACTTCTGTCGAACGCCTCAATATCAGAGCCGGGCGAATTCAGTGACAGCATTGGACTGCACCCCTGAAGTGAGACACGATAATTTCAGTGACAGGCATTTCCCAGGATGACCTGTGGCAGTACAAGGAAAGAACCGTCAGTTTCCGACGGCCTACAAGATAAAGGCGATCAAGCGGGTTGAGAGAGGCGACGGCGTTCTGCCCGTGGCCCGTGAACTCGGAATTTCTCGCAAGATTCTCCACGACTGGATCAAGGCGTGGAAGGCCGATGGGCCAGACGGGTTGAACCGCAAGCGCGGACCCAAGCCTGGCCCTCGCAAGCTGAAGCCGCTAGCGACGTACAACGACAGGCGCTCCGCCCTCGCGCTCGCCAAAGCGCGCATCGCCGAGCTCGAAGGGCTGGTGGGTCGCCAGCAGAAGGACCTCGATTTTTTTCGACAAGCCTTGCGCGCCTTGGAGCGGCCGGCAGCGCAAGGCAAACCCGCATCCGCATCATCGAAATCATCCAAGCGATGACTTCGCAGGCAACAGACCCAAACGTCGACGTGCAGCGACTATGCCGCCTCGCGGGCCTGCCGCGCGCGACGTATTACCGCCATCTCGTCAAACGCAGCAGCGAGACGGCCGAGTGCGAGCTGCGCGACGTGATCCAGCGCATCTGCCTCAAGCACGTCTTCTACGGCTATCGGCGGGTGACCGTTGCCCTCCGGCGCCAAGGTATGGTGGTGAATGCCAAGAAAGTTCAGCGGCTTATGCGCCAGGATAATTTGCTTGCGCAGCGCAGGACGCCGTTCCTGAAGCCGCCTGCGGAACGACCATCGGGCGTTCTCGTCGTCCCCAATCTGGTCCGCGGCCTAGTGCCATCTGCACCCGATCAGATCTGGGTCGCCGATATCACCTATGTCCATCTCGCCAAGACCTTCGCCTATCTCGCCGTCATTCTGGATGCCTTCTCGCGCAAGGCTGTCGGTTGGGCTTTTGAAGACACGCTCGATGCCTCGCTAGCCATCGCAGCACTGGAGAAAGCCATTGATGCCCGGAAGCCGGCACCTGGCAGTCTGATCCATCACTCCGACCGCGGGGTGCAAGGCGGATTCAACCGGTCGTCGCAACACCCTGAAGTTGGAGGTTGCGATGAAAGTTGTAAGTCGACGTTCGGCGCGGTCAGGGCGAGCGCCATTGCCATCGCCAGGCCGGCCGTCTGTGGCCGGACGCGATGAACAGAATAGATTCTGGAAGGCGATTGCCACAGGGCAGAGCAGCGAAGATGCTGCGCTTAAGGCCGGATTATCGCAACCTGTCGGAAGCAGATTGTTCCGAAAGGCAGGCGGCATGCCACCAGCGATGTTCAGATCTTCGGCCAAGCCTCTCTCCGGGCGCTACCTTTCATTGGCTGAACGCGAGGAGATCGCTCTTCTAAAGGTGCAGGGCCATTCCATACGGGAGATCGGGCGCCGCTTGGGACGGGCTGCTTCGACGGTCTCCCGTGAACTGCGGCGGAACGCCGCCACCCGCGGCGGCGGGTTGGAATATCGGGCAACAACTGCCCAATGGCATGCAGACCGATCTGCCCGCCGGCCCAAGTCGACCAAGCTTGCGCTCAACGCAACCTTGCGCACTTATGTGGCGGAGAGACTTGCCGGCGGCGTCGTAGCCCCGAGCGGAGCTTATATTCCGGGCCCCGCCGTCCGGTGGAACGGCCGCCGGCATGGCCGGCGAAAGGATCGACGATGGGCCAAGGCATGGAG
>NZ_FMAI01000080.1 GCF_900094605.1 Bradyrhizobium shewense
CAAACCAGGGATGATGTCGATAAAGAACCTCGCGAAGAACGATCCTGTGGGCGTTCTTGAGCCTTGTTGTACAACAACGCCAGGCCGCACTGTGCGCTGGGCAACCTCACACCGACCGAATACGCCAATCGCAGCGATCGTGGGCCGTAACGGGGCGGGACGCTGCGACATGTCAAGGGCTCCGCGTCCCGCCCCGTTGCTCCACCGAACCTGATGGGCTCAAATGTCACCGGGACTCTCTCTATTGCTGATGAAGCGAGGGCTTAGACCACACTGTCTCTCCCGCCTTCACCGTCTGAATGGTCACCAATTTCAAGCTTAGTTACGGCGATGCGGCGGGATTTGCGAAGCCTAGGAACGACTATATGCACCGACACGGACGCTGATATTGCAACAATAGGTTCAACGAGACAGACTTCTGCATAATAAGCGGCGCCTCTTACGAATTTCAAAGCTGAATGGACGGACCGCGCTGAAGCTCAGGTTGCGAGGGTCATCGATAGTACTAAGCGCGCGGTCATCCCGCGCCCCGAGCTCGGATTCCGCTGAAAGCAGTGAGCCCGAGCACGACGCGCCCCACCCCGTTTTGGTTAGACTAAGATCAAGAGAAGTACCCGACTGCGCTGGCATTCATCGGATTGACCGCTCCGAACGCTGAAAAACTGCGAGCTCATCCGGTAAGGTTTTGGTCCCACATCTGACAAAGGGTCGTAAGCAGAGTTGGATTCCGCGTTCAAGCCAATCTCAGGGTCCGGAGCGCGAGCTTTGGTCATTGCAGGACTCCGAAGGCGATGAACCAACCGATTGCTGTACTTGGCGGCTACAACCTGAACCATGATTGGAATGCTGATGAACGATGCTATTCTCGATGCAGCAAATAGGCACTTCGTATCGAACTATTTCGAAGCTCGTCAGAAGTTTCGCGACTATGTTGCTGAGGCTGCAGTTGGCCAGCCGGGATTCTATCCGTCGCCAGCCCGCGGGCCTGGTGGAGACCCGCTCTCAACAGACATCGCCTGGTTTGGTGATCGCCAGGCCTCAAAAGTGGGGGTTCTCATATCGGCTACGCACGGTGTCGAAGGATATTGTGGATCCGCAGCACAGCTGGACTGGTTGGCCGAGCGTGGATACGAAGAGCTGAAATCTGATGAAGCCATGTTGCTAATCCATGCCATCAATCCATACGGGTTCGCATGGGATCGGCGAGTTACGCAGGAAGGTTGCGACCTCAATAGAAACTTCATCGATTTCGCGGCTCCTCTTCCTCAAAACGAGGGATATGACGCACTCGCGGATAGTCTGATGCCGAGTGCTCTGGATGGACCCATTTTTGCGTCCGCCGAGGCAACGATCGAAAAATATCGGGCAACACACGGTGAAATCGCCTACCGCAAGGCACGGACTAGCGGTCAGTACCGACATCCGACAGGAATGTTCTTTGGCGGCTTTGGCCCTACCGTAGCTCGTCAAACACTCGAGCGAATCGTGTCTGACTACAGTATCCCGTCGCGACAGCTAGTCTTGATTATAGATTATCACACAGGCCTCGGACCGTATGGCTATGGTGAGCTACAATGCGAGCAGGCGTCGGGCATGACTGGATATCAGCGCGCACGTGATATATTCGGTCATTCGGTCACTTCACCCGATCTCGGCACCTCATCAGCATTGGTCCTGAATGGTACGCAAGACGACTACTGGCAGCGACTCCTCGGTGATCGACACGTCTACGTCTGCTTAGAGTTCGGAACCTACCCTCCGGAGGCGGCCAGACCAGTGCTGCGCGCTGACCATTGGCTTTATGCCTATGGGCAAGCTCAGATTCAAACCGAATTTGGGCGAGGCGTTCGCCGACGCGTGAAGCAGCACTACTATCCGGATAGAGCCGATTGGAAGGAGATGGTGCTCTATCGCACTCGCCAGGTTCATCGGCAGATGATGCAAGGCATGCGAGCGTGACAGCAGTGTCCCGCTCTTGATGTCGTCCAAACATCGCCTTTTGGCCGAGAGAAATGCGCTTCTTCTTGGTAGTGCAGTATGCGTGGCTACTAGATTATTGCGTGGGCTCGGTGGGTTGAAAGCTGCGACAAGGCCCGCATCACCTCGGAACCCATAAGGAGTTCCGACCGTTCGCTCCAGCCGATTGTTTCATCGATCGCGGCTCGCTTTCTCGTCGTAGCGAGGCCACGGCGTCGACCATGTAGAGCGCTGGATTGGCTTCCGCACGGTTAGCCTTTCCGATCCTCTCCACGTCGTTCACTACACCAGAGGCGGTGTCGACCTGCGTGACGAGGACAGCTTGATGGTGTGGTCTTTGTCGGCGCACTAGCGTGCCTCAACCTCGTTGGCGCGCACCGCGCGGGACCAATCTCCTTTAAGCACCTCGAGCTCGGCGCCTATGGCGCGCGCGGCATTACCCCACCCGATCGCAAAACTGCCGCTCTCCAAGACCGGCACCTTGTCGCCCCGCGAGAGCACGTTGAGAGCTCAGCTTCCCAGGCGCCATGCCCGTTGGCGATATAGATGTAGGATCTGCCCTTTGTCGCGAATAGTCTCGACAGGTCGCGCAAAAGCCCTTCAGTCAAATCGGCCATCGGCTCGGAATAGATATCGAGTACCGGTCAGTGCATGGCGCGCAGCACCTCGTCGCGTATCGTCGTAGGCCCTGGAAGGGCCAAAAACTCGCGGCGGCGCCGAACGGTCATTGGATAGCAATCTCCCCAACTGGGCGAAGCTTTTTAATCGGAAGAGGCGTTTGAAATTTGCTAACCAGGCGGGAAGTGCTGTAGAAATTCAGCGTTCTGGAATGCCGTTACGAAGGATTCCGGAAGGAATGCGCCTCGCCAAGAGTGATTCAAGATCCTCAACCGGCTCGGTACCCATCTGCGCTGATGAATTGGGTTTTCCAAATGCGATAGAGCCCCGCGGTGACGCAAACTGCGCGATCCTAAAAATCCGCAAATGTGCTAATATTGTAAGGTTGGTGCGGCCTAGTTGCGAAACCGATTCTGTGTTGCCGGGTTCGGAGATCCAAGAACATCGTCGGACTTGACATCTCCGAAGAATGAAGAGTCCTCGGTGGGATGAGGAGAACCTGCGCTCATTCATGTTTTCTTGGAGAAAAGACTCAGGAGATACACGAGGATCAGCGCCCAGTACCGCAACAAAACGGATAATAGGGGCATTGCCGGAGTCAAAATTGCCTGACACAAAAGCTCGCTGGAGCGCCGGCGTAGGTTCGAGCAGGATTACCTGCGTCTGAGCGGGGAACCGGTTCGGAACAACAAACCAACGTATTTTCAGTAAACAAGTTGGGTTAACGGCACCTCCAGGAAGGGTAAGCAGCCCACACGGTTTCTCCTCGCTTTGCTCGATTAACGGCTAAACGTGTGCCGTTCTTGTATTCATTCACCGGATCGGCGGCCTAAACGCCGAAAATCTGCGAACTGTGTCAGATAAGCTTGAGGTTGATCTCACGGGAGGGAACGCCAGTTGTTTGCATTCAGCTCCGGTGACTCTGAGTCCGAGGGATATTAGATCTCGACCATCTCAGCTATTTCCTGAACCATGATCGGAATGCTCATGAACGACGTCATTCTCAACATAGCGAAGACGTCATTCATAAGCATTTCTCATCGAATTGCTTCGAAGCGCGTCAGAAATGCGGGACTACATTGTTGGAGCTGCTGTTGGTGAGGGACGATCCTGTCCATCACCAGCTTATGGGCCTCGGGGAGTAGCTCTCGACAGATGTTGCCTGGTTCCGCGATCATCGTGCTTCAAAAGTTCGGATTCTTATGTCGGCTAAGCACGGCGAAGGATATTGTGGATCCGCGGCACAGTTGGACTAGCAGGCTGTTGAAGAACTCAGCCGCGTTCGCAAACGAAGCCTGAATCGTCGCCATTGTGGATGTAGAAGTGG
>NZ_FMAI01000054.1 GCF_900094605.1 Bradyrhizobium shewense
ACGAGTTCGGCGTGAAGGCCTCCATCGTCACCAACAACCGCCGGGCTCCCGGGGGCCTGTTCGTGCTGCACGCCAGGGCGCTACCCGATAACCCGTACGACGGTCACACCCTGCGGGACGTCATTGACCGCACCGAGACACTCACCGGCTGTCCGATCGAGCGGGCCTATGTCGACAAGGGATACCGCGGCCACGACGCACAAAATCCGCGTCGCGTCTTCATCTCAGGCCAAAAGCGAGGCGTCTTCGGTGTCATCAAGCGCGAGCTGCGCCGCCGCTCCGCTATCGAGCCCATCATCGGACACATGAAAGCCGAAGGTCACCTCGGCCGCTGCCACCTCAACGGCCGCGCAGGAGACGCCGCCAATGTCGTCCTCTCAGCCGTGGGCCACAACTTCCGCCGCATCCTCGCTTGGCTCAGAGAACTCTTGTGCCTCATCCTGGTCCAGCTATGGCGCACGTTCGCACGCCCAGCCCAGCTCAATCCGGCTTCTTAACGGACGACTGATCAGGGTGTTGACTCGCCAACTCTCGAACATCGAGACCGCTTTCCGGACCTTCCCACCATTCCTTCATGGTCGCAGCAGCCAACGTGACCTCCGGCCGTTGCCGTCGGTCAGCCCCGGGCTCGGCCCGTCCATGGCGGCTGAGGAATCGCCGAGTTAGGGCGATGCGGGTCGCCAGACGCCCATCGCAATACGACGAGCTATGATGGCCGGACGCATGATGACGCTCAGGACCACTCGCTCGCGCGCCTGATTGTCCTTGGCGCTGCTCTGCGCGTCCTCAGGCATCAATCTCATCGGATAATACTTGAGGTCAATGCCTCCTGGAAGCTGGCGCGTCCCGAGTCACAAGTTCTTGCCCCCCTGATACTGAGCGATGACGAGCGCGCCGAACTGAAGTCTGACGATGGGATGGAAGACGGCACAGACACTGGCTCTGAGAGCCTGACCTGTGCTTGACGCCGAACTCGGCATTCAGCGTACCCCGCCCTGCCGAGCGCTTGCACCCCTATCAGGTTGATTTCCTTGTTGAACATCCAGCGCACGTCGTATTCGCGGAAGGCCGTGGCCTTCACCATCGCCTCGGATTAAGGCATAGGTGCAGCACGGATTTCGGCGTGGGGAGCACCGAGAGAATTTGTCAGAAACGAGGAAGTTGACTGCAGCCACTGCATTGCCACGGCATGCGCTGAACGAATGCCTCGATCGCGCGAGCGGACCTCGATTGAAAGTTACCGCAGGCGGGACAACAGAGATACCAATTCGGCTTGCCGTCTCGTCCCGGTCCGTAGAAAAACGGCTTTGAGATGATTACGCGCTGTCCCTGGAGAAATTTTCATATCAAGGGAAATTTCCTTAAGCGTCTTTCCTTCGACCAGCAGCGATCCGAGCCGGGCCTGAGAAGGCGTCAGTCCGAAGATCTCCATAACAGAATTCTGCGACACCTGGAGGGTTTCGTTGAGATCGGTGAGGAGAAGAAGGGCACCCACAGCCGGAAATAGGTCCTCGCCCTCCAATCCTTGCACAAAGGCATCAACGACGACCGGACGGCCTTGGCGTCTGGTGACGACAGTTTGCAAGGTAGTACGGCCCGCTTTACTCGATGCGAGACGAATCTGGTTGACCAGCCGATCCAATCTCATTCGTGATTGAAGGTCCGCCGCGAACAGACGCTTTCCCTTGATCGAAAGATCACCATCAAAAAGACTATAGGCGTCTTCGTTGACATCCAGCACCATGCCGTGACGATCGACTACAATCGCCGGCCGTTTCAGCAATCCAAGCGCACCAATCATCCTGCGCTGTTCCCACGAGTGATCCGCATTTCGCTCGGGCAAAATAAAACTCTCTTTGGAACGGCGCCCGTTTCCTCTTCAGTAGATCGTGCTTGCCGTCACTAAATAAAAACCAATAAACCCACGGATCAGCCGGCAACTTATAGCTGCGTGCTTCTACGTCGACAGTCCCATTTGGGATATGTGTCCCCTTAATCCCAGTCAGTTTCAGACTGCGTCCTCTGCGGCCGACTTTCGGTCTGGATCTGCTTGGTGCGTTTTCTTGTTCGATCCGCGCGCTTGTTCGGCGACATTTGTTTGCGTTCGATCCAGAAACGAAAGCTCAACATGTCACACGAAGAACAGCAAACTGATTGCAATTTCGTGTCTGCATACATCACGCAAGAGTCCCCGTTTCGCGCCGAATTTTATCTCGTCGGGCCCTGTTGTGCGGGAGTTTTGTCTGATTCTATGTCGTGTTTTGAATTCGGCATGTCGACAACGATAGGGAATCCGGCGGAGATTAGAGCATTGAGAGCAAAGGCATTTTTCGATGGATTGGCGATCAAGACCGGGCAAGCCTGTTTCAAGCACGCGGCCGAACCGGTTGCGGTGCGTACGAATGGCGGCAAACTTTTTCACTGATCATCGAAGGACTCCATAAGGAAGAAGCCGCGAAGGCAGCTTGGAGCCGCCGATTGTGTCTATGGCGCACCAGTTCGGTGCGTTACGTACTATCAAATCCAGCTGGCATCTCGATCCGGACATTGGCAACTCCCACGTCGTCAGCGAAGAGCCCAAAGGGGGCTCGGCACTATCGGTTGATCGAAGAAAACAGCCTATTGGCGCGCACGCTTGCAGATGATGGGAGCTCGGTTGCCACCTCTGGCCAGATATCGCCATGCGAAGATTCGGAAAGCGCATCACCCGAAGACGAGCGAGGGAAACGTCGCGAACATCGGGCAGACGGAGCTCGGCACTTGCGAGCCCGTTTCATAGCGTCAATGGGCGGTTGCGCCATTCAAGCGCTGTGATCAGGACGGTGACCTCGCCACAGCGCCCGAGTCTTCCTGACGTCGAGGCACGTTGTGCGTTGCAGCCCATGACGACACATTCGGCGTGCACTCATCAAGTCGATGAAGCCAAACGTCGTCTTGCCTTATCCGGCATCTCCTCCCCCTCCGCCACGACCGCCTCGAAGTCCTGGGATCACTTTTGCTCGACCGGTCAGCTTCCCGAAAGCTAGACCTACGATCCTGGGCAAGTGGAGATATCTCGGGGCTGATCTGCGACTGCAGCAAACGTAAACATCGTCAAACGGAGTTGCGAGATGGTTCGAATCCAAGACACGCTCGATACGGCAACGTTAGACTCCGCCAGCACATCAGCCGCCACCGGGCAAGATGAAACCATAGGTCAAGCGGCCTTTGATCAGCGCCTGGACGACAGACCGCAAGAGCAACAAGCTAGTGCAGGTCCTTCCGATCCCAGTGTATCGGAGGAGGTGGAGGATCGCCTTGATGCTGTCAAGCAGCAACCAGAGTTAAAGCTTGTTGTCATTTCGAACCGCATTGCACCCTTCGACCCCAATAAACCCCAGACCGGCGGGCTTGCCGCGGCCCTCGAGCCGGTGGTGGAACGTTCTGGGGCCGTTTGGATAGGCTCTTCGGAGACCCGCGGCGACGGGATCGAGCGGCCCCTGCCACTGGTGCCGACCGGTGCAGGCCACGTCGCGAGGCTCGATCTGCCGGCCGCAGACCATGCTGGCTACTATCGAGGTTATTCGAATTCAACGTTGTGGCCAGCATTGCACTCCTTGCCGGACCAGATGTCGGGCTCGGAAGAGGATTATGGCAGCTATCGAAGGATCAACGACTTCATCGCTCGCGCGGCTTTCGACGTACGAGATAGGGACGCATTCTGGGTTCATGATTATCATCTGCTCCCGCTTGGGGCCGAGCTGAAAGACCTGGGCGTTGAACGGCCAACCGGCTTTTTCCTCCATACGCCATGGCCGACGCCCGACGTGATAGAGTGCGTACCCAACCATCGCGAACTGATGAAATCGATGCTGAAGTACGATCTGCTCGGCTTTCAGACGAGCTGGGATGTAGACAATTTCCTGGCCTGCCTGCGAACCCATTTCGGGCTGGAGAGCAAGGATGGCGTTGTGACCACGGAACGTGGCCAGACGCGACTTCAAAAGTTCCCAATCGGTATCGATCCCGAGCAGTTCGCAGCGTATCTTGCGGCAGACCTCTCTCCCGCTGAGCAAGAAAAAGTCTCGTCATTATTGCAAAAATTTCAGGGCGCCAAGTTTGCCATCGGGGTAGACCGGCTCGACTACACGAAAGGCATCGATAAACGGGTCGAAGCCTTCAATGAGCTTTTAAAGAAGGAGCCGCAGAGCATCTCGCTGTTACAGATCGCGCCGCTCTCGCGCGCCGACGTCGACGAGTATCAGAACTACAAGGAGGACGTAGAGAATGCGATCAACCATGTCAATGACGATCATGGCACCGACAAGTGGAGGCCGATCCACTACACGAACGACTCGTTTAGCCAGGCTGCACTCGCGCGTCTCTACCGCGAGGCACATGTAGGTGTAGTCACGCCACTGCGCGACGGCATGAATCTGGTAGCGAAAGAATATGTTGCTGCCCAAGACCCGGAGGATCCCGGCGTTCTGGTACTATCGAAGTTTGCGGGGGCGGCTGAAGACTTCAACGAGGACGAGGCGCTGCTGGTGGATCCAAACGATCCCAAAGAAATCGCAGACGCTATTTCAAGAGCGGCCAACATGCCACTTGAGGAGCGTGTCAAGCGCTGGCGGTCGATGATGGACAAGATTGAATCCTATACCATCCACGACTGGTCGGCAGACTACGTCCGGGAGCTGGACAAAAACCATGTCACCGTTCCGGCTGATCAGTGTCTTAATATCGGTCGCGGCTGGACCAACGTGGCTCAGATGCCGCTGTACCGGAACCATGCCGAGGCGCTGGCCACCTACAACGAGATCGACCCCGCGGATGTCGCTCTGAAGGAGGCGGCCCGTGCAGACGAGAAGAAGGCCTATGAAGCGCTAGAGGCCCGACTGATGCACACACAGGGCAGACTCTGGGAGCTGCCGATAGCCACAGCTTCGCTCAGCGGTCGTCCAGAACAAGAGCCCGGTGCTGGATAGGATTAAGCAGGCGAGGAGCTCAGCACGGCAGATTACGCTGTTCTGCAGCCGCACAGAGGAACGAATAGAATCAGCGCTGGACGCGGGTCTTGCAGGTTGCGCAAGCGATGGGTGATGACCGGAAATGTTGGACGAGCTGCATCAAGGTATCACTGGAGTGATCCATAATGGAGCGGGCGGTCTGCAGCCAACGCGTTGTTCCGTACCCGTAAACGACGCTTATGCAAGTGGCGTCAGCATCAGCGAGCTTTTGGTCGTTCCGCGCCGGAAAAGGCTGCCCGTTGCAATGGAGGCCGCAAGCACCGTTAGCACAGAGCGGCTCGCACTCGCCTCGCGCCTGCCACGCTGCTCCGCTAGCAGCGGACATTCTCGATCGACATGCCCCTTTGTCCTTGGCGTGGTAAGCCCTCGATGAAGGACCACGGGCTCGTGTCGCCCGTTGCCGCCGGTAGGGTCAGGACTGCTTGAGCCTGACCTTACCGAACAAAAGAACAGCTGATGACAGCTTCGTTTCGTCATCTATCGAAAGATAGAACCTGACCCGGCTTGGACCCGTTTGGTTGGAGCCTCGACCTCAAGGCGCCATGCTACTAAGCGCCGTAGTCCTTGCTTCTGCCCTCATCGTCTTGAGTGCAATCCCCTGGGAAAGGCGCTGCTCTTTGTCATGATGACCCCCTCGACAAGTCTGCCAAATGAACTCGCTCGAAGAGATCTACACAGGCGCGGGCATCCGTTCTTGGCCGCTGAAACCGAAAAGACCGGTGCCATCTGACGCACTGTCGGGCCGACACGTTGTCAGTGTCTGCTTGGCAACCAGTGTTGGGAAGCGGACATCGTACTGCAGCGGGAGCGCTTGAAATTTGCGACTCTTCAGCCGGCACGCAGCTTGCAATGAACAGCCCGCGACATAGCGCAAGCCGCGCTATGTCATGCGCTTGCGTGCTTTCCGTCGCTTCTGCTTGACGCGACAGGCGTGCGAGCGCGGCCGCCGATCTCATCGGGAGGAAGTCCATGAACACACCGCCACTCTTCTCCGCGGTGTTGCCTTTGGCTGCCAGCGCCACGTCGAGGACGCTTTCACAGGAGCGAACGACCTTGGCGACGACGAATGATCCATTCCTCTGGCTCGAGGACACCGAAGGACAAGCCGCATTGGCTTGGGTTCGCGCCGAGAACGAGAAGACGCTCGGGGTGCTCCAGTCAGATCCTCGCTATCGGCACTTCTACGAACAAGCGCTCTCCATCCTGGAGGCCAAGGATCGGATCGCATATGTTTCATTGGAACGGCGCGGTTTGGAGAATTTCTGGCAAGACGAGAACCAGGCGCGCGGCATCTGGCGGCGCACCACGCTCGAGAGCTATCGTAGCCAAGATCCACAGTGGCAGACCATTCTCGACGTGGACGCATTGGCCATCGCCGAGAACAGAAATTGGGTCTTTCAAGGTGCCAGCTGCCTTCCGCCTGAAGAGCGCCTCTGTCTGATTAGTCTTTCCGATGGCGGCAAAGACGCCGCCTCCATACGAGAGTTCGACCGCGACGCTAAGGCGTTCGTCGCGGACGGCTTTTATCTGCCAGAGGGCAAGCAGCACGTCAGCTGGGTCGATGGTGACACACTCCTTGTTGCGCGGGACTGGGGCGAGGGGACTTTGACGCAAGCTGGATACCCCTTTGTCGTAAAGGAGCTCAAACGCGCTCACCCGCTCAGTGAGGCTCGCGAGATCTTTCGTGGCGAGCCCACCGACGTTCAGACGCGCCCCTTCGTGCTTCGTGACAGCGAGGGTCGTATTCATGTGACCGGCGCGACCCGCGTGATCAGCTCTTCCGAGTACGAGCATGTGGTCTTCCGCCCCGATGGCCCCGTCAAGCTCAATCTGCCGAAGAAGGCCGCGATGATAGGACTAGTCGGTGGTCGCCTGCTTGTGAAGCTTGACGAAGAATGGACTCCGTCCGGCGATATCAGCTTCGGCGCCGGATCGCTGATTTCGTATGACCTAGCCCAATGGAAGCAGGATCCGCTGCGCGCCAAAGCTTCGCTTGTCTTCCAACCTGGGTCCCGCCAGGCCCTGAGCGAGTTAGGGACCACAAAGAATTTGTTAATCCTGACGATCCTTGAGAACGTTCAGAGCAAAGCGTTCGTTTATAAGTACGATCAGGGAGCTTGGTCGGCGACGCCGATCCCGCTGCCTGAACATACCGATGTCAGCCTGTCAGCCGCCTCCGATGAAGCGGACCAGGCCATGTTCACCGTCTCGAGCTATCTCAGACCTACGTCAGTTTGGTATTTTGACGCCGAAAGCAAAAGCCTTGAGGAATTGAAGAAGACACCTTCCGCCTTCGATGCGTCCAACCATGTCGTGGAGCAGTTCGAAGCCACTTCGCGTGATGGCACGTCAATTCCCTACTTTCTGGTGCGACCGAAGAACGCAAGATTTGACGGCGCAATTCCGACACTTCTCTATGGCTATGGCGGCTTCCAAATTCCGCTTCTACCCTCTTATCTGGGACCCGTGGGGCGGCTATGGCTCGAGCAGGGCAATGCCTATGTCGTTGCGAATCTGCGCGGGGGCGGGGAGTTTGGCCCACAATGGCATCAAGCCGCCCAAGCGGCAACGAAGCAGACCACATGGGATGATTTCATTGCCGTTGCCGAGGACCTGATCCGCCGAAAGATCACAAGTCCGCGCTGGCTAGGCGCGATTGGCGGCAGCCAGGGCGGCCTGCTCGTTGGCGCCGCAATCACCCAACGTCCCGAACTCTTCAACGCGGCGATCATCCAGGTGCCGCTGTTTGACATGCTTCGATACACCAGCCTTGGCGCGGGCGCCTCCTGGATCGGCGAGTACGGTGACCCCGCCATCGCTGAGCAGCGTGCGTGGATCGAAGGCTACTCGCCCTACCAGAAGCTGGTGGCGGGCAAGACTTATCCCGTTCCCCTAATTCTTACCTCCACGAAGGACGACCGCGTGAATCCAGCGCACGGCCGCAAGGCTGCCGCGAAACTCGCCGCGCTGGGCAAGCCTTACTTCTATTACGAGAACATCGGCGGGGGACACAGCGCCGCGGCTAATCTCATGGAATATGCGCGTGAACTAGCCCTTGAATTCACCTATGCATCGAAGCGGCTTTGTTCTGAGTAAGTTCGGAGGACGGGCTGATCGAAGCCGATAAAATAGAGACCATTGGTTATGTCAACGCCTTCACGTTGCTCAGCTGAATTCATCGAACCCAAGGCGAGAGAGCTGACGAGCTGCCGGCGGGCACGATCAAGCTCGCCAGATGCGCAAGTTGCCGGTTTGAATCGCCTGCACGGGTGGCGAGCGGTCTTCCTCTTTCCAAACACAACAAGACGAGCGGGCGTGTTGCCAGATGCGCTTCCTTGAGGATCGTCTCGGCAGAAAGCTGTTCGTCGGACATGGCCCGGCGGTGCGGCGCGAACAGCTAAAGCGTAGCCCTGCGAGTCTCTTCGTGCTTGAGAAAGCTTGTCAGGTAGCTTCAATGCGGGCATGGCGCGATCCTGCTCCAGGCTGCGCGAAGAAGCTCACGGCCGCCCTGTTGTTCGACGTCCATCAAATCCATCCGCCATAACTCGGCTGCGGATCAGCGCGGCGTGTTCGAGGCTCTGCAGCTCTTCTGTAAGCCGCTAGCGTGCGACGAGTGAAGCGAAAGTCAAAACGTTATCCGGATCCTGAAGCCTTGAACCGAAATGTCGTCGCCTTAGGGCGCTTTCTGTCGTTTGCACAATGCGGCTGCAGCTAGAGCCACGCAAAAAAAAGCACGTGACCAGCGCAGCAACGCCGGGCGTCTCTTGCCGCCGGACTTGAAGGCCGGGAGACTCTTCGCTAGATCACAACGGTTCACTATGGAGATGCCGCCGTGGCAATGGGTATTGTTAAGTGGTTCAACTCGACCAAAGGTTATGGGTTCATCAGGCCGGAGGACGGAGGTCCCGATGTGTTCGTGCACATCAGTGCCGTCGAAAAGGCCGGTTACACCACCCTGGAAGAGGGGGCCCGGGTAAGTTATCAGTCCAAGGCCGGGCCTTCGGGCAAGATGTCAGCTGAGGATCTCCGGGTTGGCTGATCCGACTCGCCTCCGGCAACTGCTCTCTGCAAAGCGTGTTCTCGGACCTGTCCGGCGATGCCTTGTCACGGCACGCTGAACCGTTTGGCCTTCCGACCGTCTCTTCCAGCCATGAGGCTGTCTCGCAAACCGCATGATAGCCTTGATCTCCTGAAGCTGTCGACTGATCACTGCCGCCGGGGTTACAAGGGGGTGCCCAGCCCGGTCGCAGTGTGGGCGTGGCAAGATATTCCTGCCAGCAGGCCACGAACGTCCGAACCGTACGCTCGTGACCAACACGCCGGGAAGTGCACGCCGCGCGCATCGTCCCAGCTAACAATGCAAGGGCTGGTGCTCCCCTGTCCAGACATGATGCATGTAGCTCATGAAGGTGCTCGCACAACCGGGTTCGTCCGTATGGACCTACTGTCCGGCTGCGACGTTGATGCCGTGAGCCTTCGAGAGCCGGTGTAAACAAAAGCCGCATTGGCTTGATGCCGCGCGGCGAGCTGAAATCCCAGGTCGCCTACTTGATTAGCCTATATAGTTGAGGTCAACGGCGCCGTGGCAATCACGGGCGGAAGGGCCTCGCCCATTACGACGTTGAAGCTGCAGCAGTCCATCATGCCGCGAGGAATTGCCGCCTGTGTATGGCCGGCCATCGACGAAAATTCAGTGCTTGGCTCCCAAAGCAAGCAGAGGGGAAGCATATCGAAGGTGTGCAACTTCGTGCCGATCAAAGGTCCGCAATCGGCGCGTTCATAGAGAATCATGGTCTCACATGAGGAGCTGAATCCGCAGCGAAGGCTGTTTTGGAAGCCCTTGAAGGAGCCCGACGGTTGTTTTCGGCGCGAATGTCCTCGGCGAGCGCACAGCCCTCATCAAACAGTCCGGTATCTTCCCTCGCAATAGAAGCCGCTGGGAATGAAGGCATCGAATCCGGATGTACTGAGGCGGCTTGGCTGGCTCAGTTGCGGCATTGAATATTTCGCACGCTGCCCCGTCCATCTCCAGCACCTCACCAACGCTCCAGCTTTCTTTTGCGTACAGCAGATGCGCGCCTGCGGCCGTCAAACCTGTCAACGGCAGCCGTGCTCTTTAAGCATCCGGGTGCCGGACAGGTGCAATCGCGCGAGACATGAATCACGGGCAGCTCCGTCAAGAGTTGTCAACTATCAGCACCGTCAGTTGTCCTCGCGATGACTGCCATGCGACTGCTGTTCTTAGCAGCTTATATTGGAGGGTAACTGTATGCTTTCCGAGTTTGAAAACGAGTGCATTAACCGGGAAGTCGAGAGGCTCAAACTTCCCAACTCTCGGATCAAGCACTTCGCCCCGGCTAGCTACGCACAAGCCGGAGAAGACGTTATTCTGGAAGGAATTTTGGCCGCAAGACTCTGTCGAGGCCAAAGATCTTGGGAGAGCGTGTTCTATGTCGAGATCGGCGCCAATCACCCCATCTCCACCTCGAATACCTACCTTATGTATCAAAGAGGCGGACAAGGTGTTCTAGTCGAACCCAATCCTGAGTTGGGGGCGCTGATCCGGACAGTGCGCCCAAGAGACGTTCTCGTGCCGTCCGTTGTCTTGCCGGCTCCGCAGGCGTCTGCCACGCTCTTCATCGGAAACGCCCATGAGTTGTCTTCTTTGGATGAAGCACATATCAAAAGCTTCGGAGACTTCGACGGCCTCGGAGGTGTCCGAGAGCATATCAAGGTGAGCGCTGTCGGCATCAACGAGCTATTGGCCCCTTATGCAAACAAAATCGATTTCTTGTCGATCGATTGCGAAGGCCTGGATTACCATCTCGTTAAGGCCATCAACTATGAGCGCATCAAACCTGCTGTGATCCAGTGCGAGCCAAGTGAGCATTTTCACGATGGCAACACCGCTCGGATCATAAATCTGATGGAGAGCAGAGCGTATCGTCTTGCGGCAATGACTGACATAAACGTTATCTTCGAGAGATTGAACTGATGCAGTCGCCAGCCCTTGTGATCAAGGACTCACATGCAGGCCCGCGATCTCCTCGAGCGGTTGACCGGCCAGCATGATGAACTGCATAGCGCGAGCACTGGGAGGGCTGAGCAGGTATATCGGGCATTCCAGCCCACGATAGAGCTCCGCGTACTCCTCCTGGTTGAGTCAGCGCGGGCCCTGGACCTTGGGCGCGGTCAGAATTTCTAAACCGGATTACAAGGAATGCTGAAGCGGCGCGGGGATCTGTTGCGATAATCGTCGTCGAACTTCGCGCCCCAAGTGTAGGCGGCGATAAACGTAGCATCGCACTTGGCCGGCCATCGAGCGGGCGTCGCACTCGTAGAGCGGCCGGATGAGCTCGACGATCTCAGACTCGATGTCACGCGCGAGGTGGTCGCGACGAGCGTTGCAGCTATCTTGTTGAGGCCCTTCTGTGGCGCGGCGCGCAGAGTGAATGCTGATGCGCCGACCTCTGCGATTGGCGAAACCAACTGACTACATGGTTCGATAGGCTGTCTCGCGTTGGCTGTTCGGCGTCACGGCTAGGCGCTCAGTGCCAGCGACGCGCTACGCGGGAAGCAGGAGACTCCTCGATAGCGAGACCTGTCGCAAACCGCGCGCACCGTGTCCGAGGTGCGACGATGTGTGAAAATGCGAACAGGGGGCTTTGGGCGACTAGTTTGGGCGACCAAGTTGTAATTCAAAGAGTTCCTCCTTGGCACGACTAATGCTTAGGGTAGCCGGCGACGCGCCGGAGCCTGGCGCTTCTTTATCCAAAGCATGGAGCGGCAGAGAGATGACGTTGATCATGATCTCATTCCTTATACAGAAAGAACTGCATTGGAGCTTGCAGAAACTCGTGCCGCTCCATCGCCCGAACCATGCTGGTAACAATGCCGCGTCCAACCAGCCGCCCCACCGTGCTTTCGTTCCAAGAATCATAGCTCGAGTGCTGTCAATGCTGCCGACATCTTCATCTCCCTCGGTTGCTTGCCTTCTAGCGCTTGCCCTGACCTGCGCCTTCTTGACAGATGCCGTGTCAGCCGAGACTCCTTCGAACTCCGTGCCGCCCACCACGTTCACGCTTAACAATGGCCTGCAGGTGGTTGTGATCCCGGATCATCGCACACCCGTGGTGACGCAGATGATCTGGTACAAGGCGGGCTCCGCAGACGAGACGCCGGGCAAATCGGGGCTGGCCCATTTCCTCGAGCACCTGATGTTCAAGGGCACCGAAAAACACCCGGTCGGCGAATTCTCCGAGACGGTGCATCGCATCGGAGGCAACGAGAACGCCTCCACTTCCCTCGACTACACCAACTACTATCAGCGCGTGCCGCGCGAGCAGTTGCCGACCGTGATGGAGTTCGAGGCCGATCGCATGACCTCGCTTGTGCTCAGGGACGAGAACGTGCTGCCCGAGCGTGATGTGGTGCTCGAAGAACGCAACATGCGCGTTGCCAACAGTCCCGCAGCGCGGCTGAGCGAGCAAATTCAGCGGGCACTCTACCTCAATCACCCCTATGGACGGCCAGTGATTGGTTGGCGGCAAGAGATCGAAAAACTGGATCGCGAGGATGCGCTGGCTTTCTACCGCCGGTTCTATGCGCCGAACAACGCGATCCTGGTGATCGCCGGGGACGTCGACGTCGCCGACGTGCGCCCGCTGGTCGAGCGCAATTTCGGTCCGATCCCGGCACAGCCGGCGATCCCCGCGCAACGCATCCGTCCGCAGGAGCCTGAGCCGGCCGCCCCGCGCACCGTTACGCTTTCGGATCCGCGCGTCGAGCAGCCCAGCCTGCGCCGCCATTATGTGGTGCCCTCGGCGATGACCGCTGCAGCCGGCGAGGGCGCTGCGCTCCACGTGCTCGCACAACTCATGGGCGGGGATTGCAACTCTTATCTATACCGCGCGCTCGTCGTCGACAAACCGCTCGCGGTCTCGGCCAGCGCCATCTATCGGAGCATGTCGCTCGACTCGGGCGAGTTCTCGATTTCGGCCTCACCCAAGCAGGGTGTCAGCTTCGCGGACGTCGAGCAGGCGATTGATGACGTGATCGCAGACATCGTAAAGAACCCGATCCGCGCCGAGGATCTCGAGCGGGCCAAGACCCAGCTCATCGCCGGGGCAATCTACGCCCAAGACGATCAGGCGGTGCTGGCGAGCGTGTATGGCAGCGCGTTGACGATAGGCCTGTCCATCGAGCACATCCGCAGCTGGCCTGACCGCATCCGCGCCGTGACCGCCGAACAGGTGCGCGCCGCTGCGCAAAAGTGGCTCGAGAAGAAGCGCTCGGTCACGGGCTATCTGATCAAGGACGTCGCCACTGCCAAGCCCGAGGAGAAGCGTTCGTGATCTGTCCCTTCCTCCCCGTGCGCCGCATCGCGCTCTCCGTCATCACTGCCGTGACGCTCTCGTTGGCGTCCATCTCGCCGTCTCAGGCCGGGGCCAAGATCCAACATTTGACATCGCCCGGCGGCATCGAAGCCTGGTTCGTGCAGGACGCGACCGTGCCGCTGATCGTGATGGAGTATTCCTTTGCCGGTGGCGCGTCCCAGGATCCCAAAGACAAGCCCGGCGTCGCCAATCTCGTCGGCGCCCTCCTCGACGAAGGCTCGGGCGATCTCGATTCCAAGAGCTTCCACGAGCGACTCGACCGTCGCGCCATCAAGCTCTCCTTCAGTGCTAGCGGCGACAGGTTCCGCGGCAGCCTGCGCATGCTCCGCGACAACAAGGACGAGGCTTTCGACCTGTTGCGGATGGCGCTGACCTCGCCGCATTTCGACACCGCGGATGTCGAGCGCATCCGTTCCCGGGTCATATCCGGCCTGCAGCGCGACACCACCAATCCGGTCGCACTTGCCAGCCGCAAGTTCCGGGAGATCGCCTTCGGCGATCATCCCTATGGGCGGCCGACCAGCGGCACGCTGGAAAGCGTGCCGAACATCACGGTTGCCGACATGAAGGATTACGTCGGCCGCGTGCTAGCCAAGGATACGTTGAAGGTCGCGGTCGTCGGCGACGTCGACCCGGTAACGCTCGGCCAGCTGCTCGACAAGACGTTTGGCAGCCTGCCGGCCAAGGCGAACCTCACGCCGGTCGCCGAAGTCGAGCCAGTCGCGCCTCCGCAGAGCGCCTTCGTGCCGATCGACGTACCGCAGACCGTGATCACGTTCGGCGGCCCCGGCGTGAAGCGAGGCGATCCGAACTTCATGTCTGCCCGCGTCGTCAACCATATCCTGGGCGGCGGATCGTCCTCGCGGCTCTTTCGCGAGGTGCGCGAGAAGCGCGGGCTGGCGTATTCTGTGTTTGACGAGCTGATGTGGATGGAGCACTCGGCCGTCTTCATCGGCAATACCGGCACGCGGGCGGACCGCGCCGGCGACACGATCGACGCCGTCGAGAGGGAGGTGCGCCGCATAGCTGAGGAGGGACCAACGCAGAAGGAACTCGACGAGGCGAAGTCCTATCTCAAGGGCTCGCAGATGCTCGCTCTCGACTCCTCCTCCAAGCTCGCCCAAAGGCTGTTGCACTATCGGCTGGACAAGCTGCCGATCGATTATATCGAGAAGCGCAACGCCAGCATTGATGCCGTGACGATGGACGACGCCAAGCAGGCCGCCAAGCGGCTATGGGGTCAGGGCCTCCTCACCGTCGTCGTCGGCCGCGCACCCCAGGCGGCCGCGCAGCCCGCCGCAGCAACCGCGCCAAAGTCGGACTGAAGTGTCTTATTGCCAGCGGCGCTCGAAAAGAAGAGTTCGGCACCTCGCTAGTGCGGCGCAAAAGCGCAGACAATCGGTTTTTTTCTGCACAGAATCGCTTCCTGTGAGCTGGACTGCTTTTGCTCACAATGCTCATTTTGAACCGGGAGGGCCGCCGGCAGTACCGTCGGCGCTTCCTTCAAGGAGAAGTGGCTGGGGGTTGGACTGCCCTTTGTAGCAGCCAGCTCTCGGCGGACCGGGCTCATCTAGCGGGCCACACTGCGCGGGAGCGCGTCAAATGCGTGATTGGAAGAGCGAACTTGATGCGCTCGTTGCTGAAGCGATGGCCTTCGCCGGATCGGTGAAGGTGGAGATCGAGGGGCCTCGGCCTCAACTGAAAAAAGTCGCCGACCTGGATGGCCCAAGCGTACCCCACGATGGCAGCAGCGAACGCGATCAAATCAGGAAGCGGGTCGAGAGCTTCAAAGCGCATCAAGAACGACTCATGCGCGAGCGCGAGGAGTATGCCAATTCGCAGTTGCGCCGGATCAGACCGATCACCAAAGTTTAGAAGAGCTCCTTGAACTTTTCACGAGCGCCGGTCGGCAGACGGATTGCGATCAGCTATTTAGCATATCGCTTGCGGATGATATCCGGCGGCCGTAACGCGAAAAATCCCACGGCGCTCCCATCTGCGGCCAGGGCACCGAATAAGGCATTTTCCTGGTAATGTTGAATGGCGCACCACCGGATTATCGGACGTGACGAACGCCGTTCCCATCTCATTGCGAAGGAGTTTGAATGAAGGTCATAGACAACCGGAACGGTCCTTGAGGCAATCTTCAGCATCATGAGAACGGGTCCTTCATAGCTGATCGCTTTTTGATCGCGATAGACAGCCTTAAACACCTTGTCGGTCGTCTCGTTGAGGGCGTCTGCCTTAAGCAGCTCGCAAGGCCTGAAGCACCAGGAAATAGGACATGGCGAGGTGGTCGGATGACAACCGGGCGGGGACGCCCGATTATCGAGAAAGCAGCGGTTTATGACTTCTGCCGATGCGCCTCCGACTTTTCCGAGCGCATGTGTTCGATTGTGAGCTGGTTGCCATAAAGTCCGGCAAGCGGCGGAGCGATCGCGGTTCACACTATGCCGAAATCTCGACTTGGGCACCAACGCCCTGTCGGCCCGCGGCATCGCGCCGCAGAGCGGCATAAGCGTGAGGACGGTCGAGCGCTGGGCTGCCGCTGGTGGTGAGCCTGAGCACCAGAGGCCGCACGCACAATCAGTCCTCGTTGGTCCTTTCCAAGACTATCTAGAAAAGCGTTGGGACGAAGGTGAACGCCGCGGGGCGCAACTGTGGGCCGAAATCAGGCTAAAGGGTTTTGAAGGCAGCAAAGCGACCATCTACCGATGGACTGCTCTGCGAAAGCAAGGTTCGTCGGATGCTGCGCCAAATCTGGAGTGGCGATTGCCCTCGCGCCGCAACTGTGCACGGCTCCTAATGGGAGAGTCTACATTGTTCGATGGGCAATCGAAGCTGTTCCTTCACCATCTCCAGGAGGTTGCCCGGAGCTTTCGAACACCGCCAGGCTCGCCCGCCGTTTCGCGGCACTTAAACGGGGACAAGATGATGCGAGTCTCCAGCAATGGATTGAGGATGCTTCGGACAGCGAACTGGCTGCCCTTGCTGGAGCTGTCGCCAGGGACATTGCGGCTGTTCGGCGAGCGATCAAGCAACCCTGGAGTATCAGCCCCGTGGAAGGACATATTAACCGGCTCAAGACGATGAAGGGCCAATGTATGGTCGTTCGGGATTTGCACTGCTCAGAAATAGGGAGCTGGCACACCGAGTGACAGTGCGCGGTCGCCTAGGACGACCGCGAAGAGAAGAGCCGCACCAAATGTGCGGAAGACCCCAAAGGAAGGGGGGCACACGCCATCGCCCAATAGAAATCGGGCAAGTTCAACCGTTCTGCGTCCGTCGCGGACGCTAAGTGTACTGGTGGAGCCACGACAACGGTGCCTCGCAATTGCATCGGTATGTCGTTCGTGAGCACGGGCTTGCCATTTGGCGGCCCGCAAGCATCCGCCAGGTTGATGAGTGCCGCCATGAGCAGATCGCCGGGAAGGTTGCGGTGCGACATTCGCGCTCCACAGAAATGTGTCTGATCGTCAACGCTCCAAATGCCTGTCTCCGGTGTTTGATGGATTTTGATCAACGCGGAACGGGATTGCAGGCATCGGCCTCGGTATCACTGATCTGACAATTGTGACCTTCGGAAGAACTGAGCACAAAACGGGAGGATGACGACAGACACGCAATTGCGTGCGGGGCCGATCAATGTCCAGGCGGTGAGCCACGCTCCCTTGTTTGAACTTGATTTTGTCGACAGCTACGAGACTGCGTGTCTTGGAGCTCGGGCGGTGTTGTGCGTCTGCCCGGGCGTATCGTTCCCCTAATCGTCTATTGGTTAACTCGTAAACCGGAAGGCTGGTGAGCTGGAGGAGGTCCGCCATGAGTATTGAGCTTACGATAAACGAGAGGCCTTATATTGTCGACGTGGCGCCTGACACTCCGCTGCTGTGGGTCCTTCGCGATGTGATCGGACTGACGGGCACGAAATATGGGTGCGGAATTGCGCAGTGCGGCGCCTGCACGGTGCATGTGGGCAAAGATGCGGTGCGTTCGTGCATTACGGCCGTAGGTGACGTTGCGAAACCAGTCACCACAATCGAAGGATTGGATGCGGGCGGCAACCATCCTGTTCAGCGCGCATGGCGCGATGCGCACGTCCCGCAATGCGGGTATTGCCAGGCAGGGCAAATCATGCAGGCAGCGGCGCTCCTAGCTGAGACCAAGAACCCCTCTCATCAGCAAATCAGCGATGCGATGTCGGGAAATATTTGCCGCTGCGGCTGCTACCAACGGATTCAGTCAGCGGTGTGCATAGCCTCAAGGGGGGTGTAGCCATGAACATGCGTGCGCTGAGAACCTCATCCAGTCCCTGCGTGAGGCTTGAGAACGTTAGTCGCCGTCAATTCCTTCGCTCGACGGCAGCGGTGGCTGCATTTGCTATTGCTGCCGAAATTTCTAGCAGGGAGAGTTTCGCATACGAGACCGGCGGAGCTCAGATGCCGCATGGCATCGTGAACGATCCGCACGTCTTCGTATCAATCGATCCCTCCGGTATCGTTTCGATTACCGCGCACCGCTCCGAAATGGGCACAGGGATTCGGACGTCACTTCCGATGGTGGTGGCGGACGAGTTGAAAGCGGATTGGTCAAAGGTTCGCATCGTCCAGGCGCTGGGGGATGAGCCGCGATATGGAAATCAAAATACCGACGGCTCTCGCAGCATGCGTCACTTCTTCCAGCCGATGAGACAAGTCGGAGCGGCCATGCGCCAGATGCTGGAACAGGCGACGGCGACCCAGTGGGGCGTTTCGTTATCAGAGGTGCAAGCGACCAATCACGAGGTGATACATCGGCCGACAGGGCGCAAGTTCGGCTACGGTGAACTCGCCAGAGCCGCGATGGACTTGCCGACCCCGCCAGTAGAAAGCTTGAAGTTCAAGCCCGAGAATGCGTTTCGGTATATCGGCCACAGCAACATCCCAATTTATGACCTGTTCGACATTACTGTCGGGAAGGCGCAGTACGGATACGATATCCGGCTGCCCGGTATGAAATACGCCGTGATCGCTCGTCCTCCCGTTGTCGGCGGGAGGATAAGATCCTTCGACGCAACGGATGCCCTCAAAGTTCCCGGCGTCGAAAAGGTATTGGAGCTCAAGGTCAGCCGGGCGCCGCCTGCCGCATACTCACCTCTTGGAGGAATCGCGGTGGTGGCCACCAATACGTGGGCGGCCATAAAGGGTCGAGAAGCCCTGAAGCTTGACTGGGAAGATGGCGAAAATGGCGGTTATGATTCCGCCGGGTATCGACGACAGATGGCCGAACGCGCCAATAAGCCGGGTCGCGTCGAGCGCAATCAGGGAGACTTCGACAAGGCGTTCGCCGCCGCGTCGAAAGTGCTATCCGCCGAGTATTACGTGCCGCACCTTGCTCAAGCCGCGATGGAGCCGCTGGTCGCCACCGCGACCATTCGCAACGGCGAATGCGAGGTTTGGGCTCCCTTGCAGGATCCGTTCGGCGCACGCGAAGCATTCGCGAAACTGCTTGAGCTGCCGATCGAGAAGGTGAAAGTGAACGTCACTCTTCTTGGCGGCGGCTTTGGCCGGAAGTGTCAATCAGACTTCGCGCAGGAAGCCGTACTGCTCTCCAAGGCACTCGATGGCGCGGCTGTCAAGCTCGCCTGGACGCGGGAGGACGATCTCCATCATGGTTTCTATCATACGGTCACTTATTCGCGCTTGGACGCAGGCCTTGACCCGTCGGGAAAGGTGATCGCATGGCGGCATCGTTCGGTCGCGCCGACCTTGTTCGCGAATTTCAAGCCCGATCCAAAGCGCGAGCAATCAATTGAACTCGGTCTCGGGCTTGCAGATATCGCATTGGACGTCCCTAACGTGCGGGTTGAGACCGGCGAAGCGGCGGCCCTGACGCGAATTGGCTGGTTTCGGTCCGTTAACAACATACCTCATGCTTTTGCCGTCCAGTCTTTCATTGCAGAGCTGGCGCACGCCTTGGGAAGCGACCCCAAAGACTTCCTGCTCGAAATCATCGGCCCACCACGAAAGCTTGAGCTTGAAAAACTTGGGCTGACAGATCCGCTTTGGAATTACGGAGATCCGTATTCAACCTACCCAATCGATACCGGGCGTCTCGCCAATGTGGTGAGATTGGCGGCTTTGCGCGCGAACTGGGGACGATCTCTCTCCAAGGGGAGCGGGCTTGGAATTGCAGCACAACGGAGCTTCCTCTCATATGTGGCGACCGTCGTCGAGGTGAGCGTGGACGGCCAAGGAAAGCTGACCATCCCGCGTGTGGAAACCGCAATCGACTGCGGCTTTGCCGTCAACCCCGAGCGGATCCGGTCTCAGATAGAGGGGGCGGCCGTCATGGGGCTCAGCAATTTCATTGGCGAGATTTCGTTCGCGAAGGGCCGCGCCGAGCAGGGTAATTTCGATAATTATCCGGTGGCCCGCATCGACAATGCACCGACAAATGTGCGTGTTCACATTGTTCCGAATGGTTCTGACATTCCTGCGGGCGGTGTCGGAGAACCAGGAGTGCCGCCTTTTCTGCCGGCGCTCTGCAACGCGATCTTCGCCGCGACAGGCAAACGTATTCGTTCGCTTCCAGCGGGCGATCAGATCCGCGTCTAGAGACTCGACCAGAACCGACAAAACAATCGGGCCCAGAGGAGCGAAGGGATGTCCAAGGCAAATAGAACAAGAGGTGGAACTTGGGAGACCGTCAGCACGGTCGTGGGGCTTGGCCTGATGGCAGGCCTCTTGGCAAGTACGGCGGCTGCTTCCGATGAAACGACGGAAAAGCGTCTTCTCAACGCAACCCAGGAAACCAGCAACTGGCTGCATCATCACCGTGACTACACGGCACAGCGGTATTCACCCCTCAACCAGATCAATCGTAACACGGTCAAGGGCCTACACGTGGCCTGGACCATGGCGCTTGGCGGTATCGAGGGTGGCGGTATTTGGAGCCATGGCGGTCTCGAGGGCACGCCGATTGTCGAGAATGGATTCATGTATGTGACCGATGGGTGGGGATCTGTCTACAAAATCGATCTTCACGGCGGAAACGGAAGCCTGGTCTGGAAAATGGATCCAAAGACCGATCACGACTGGGCCGGCGCCATTGCTTGTTGCGGGGTTAACAATCGAGGCGCTGCGATATGGGGAGGTTTTGTCGTCTCTCACACCCTCGATGGACGATTGGTTGCGACCAACAAGGAGGATGGCAAAGTCGCTTGGGAGCGCAAGGTAGCCGATCCCGACAAAGGTGAAGTGATCACGGGCGCGCCGTTGATCGTCAACAACATGGCTATTACCGGCGTGGCGGGTGCCGAGTACGGCATCCGCGGCTGGATCGCTGCCACTGACTTGAAGTCCCAAAAGGAAATTTGGCGAACCTATACGATTCCGGGCAAGGGCGAGCCAGGTAACGAGACCTGGAAGGATGATCACGATGCTTGGAAGACTGGCGGAGGATCTACCTGGGTGACCGGGTCGTACGATCCTCAACTTCACCTGATCTACTGGGGCGTCGGAAATCCTGGGCCGGATTTTGATACTGAATACCGTCAGGGCGACAACCTCTATACCAACAGTACCCTTGCGCTGGACCCGGACACCGGGAAGGTCAAATGGCATTTTCAGCACACACCGAATGATCCGTTCGACTATGATAGCGTTGCAGAACGAGTGCTGGTTGATGTTCCATTCAAGGGCAAGGCGCACAAGATCGTACTTGAAGCCGATCGCAACGGCTTTGGTTACGCGCTCGACCGCACTGATGGCTCTTTCCTTTGGGCAACCCCGTTCGTGAAGAAGGTGACCTGGACCAGGGGCATCAACCCAGAGACCGGAAAACCGATCGAGTACGATCCCAGTAAGGCGGTGCAGACCTATGATCCCCAGGCAACGCTGAACCGGAAGAACACGCATGTCACCATCTGTCCCGGACATAACGGTGGCAAAAACTGGCCGCCCACCGCATACAACCCAGACTTGAAGACCTGGTACATCCCGGTCATCGAGAGCTGTGACGAGTTGGACAACAAGGCAACAAGCCCTGGCGATTGGAAGCCTCGTGAATTCTTCACAGGAGGCGGTCCAGTCGTGAAGATGCCGATCACGGGAAGCGTAACCGCCGTTGACGCGACCACAGGTCAGGTCACAGGCAAGTATGAGACCAAGTATCCAATGCTCGGCGGGTTACTTGCAACGCCCGAATTGGTGTTCGCTGGCCATCCGTCCGGAGAGCTCTACGCTCTGGATGCGAAGACTCTGAACAAGGTATGGGAATTCAATACGGGTGGCGGCGTCAACGCTCCCCCCATGACGTTCTCGGTCGACGGAAACCAATATATTGCGATCCTCGTCGGACTGGGCGGCGCCTGGGACAAGTGGAACCTCGATTCCACAAAAGGCCTGGAGAAGGTCCCGCCGGGCTCCATGCTCTACGTTTTCAAGCTGTGATCCGCAGCGCGGCGAAGTGGGCGCAAGTATGCTCGTCGCACTTCGTAAGAAGGTTAAGAGGGAAGAATGAAATTGAAGGTACGCCGGAACGAGCCGGCAAGCTGCGCGCTTCGCCTTAGCGTTACCGGCTTAATCGTGGGTGGTGGCTTGGCTGTTCTCGCGACAGGAGACTCCGCTTCCGGCGAAGGCGGCACGCCTGTACCGGGGCAGGTTATTAACGGCGCGCACCGCCCGCAGGATGAAGGGCAGCGCATCTACGAAAAGGCAAATTGCGTAGGCTGCCACAAATGGCATGGCGATGGGGGCGGGGGTTATGGAGGCGCAGCGCTCTCGTTGCGAGCTACGCAGCTCACGCGCGATGAAATCGTTGAGGTTGTCCATTGCGGGCGGCCGGGAACGGGAATGCCACGTTTTGATCGCGAGGCGTACAAAGACTACCGATGCTATTCGGGCCTCACGGCTCAGGATCTGGGCAGGGACCTGCCTCCGGATGCAGCTACATTTCTCCGGGCAAGCGAGATCGAAAAGGTCGCCGACTATGTTCTGAAGCATATCAAGGGCAAGGGTCAGACGAGCTATCAAGACTGCACTGACTTCTTCGGAGAGGGCTCGAGAGCTTGTGACGTCTACAAGACAATCTCGGGTCGTCACTCCCAAGCAACTGGCACGGAAGATAAGCAATGATTCGTCGGCTGTTGATGTGGGCGCTGCCGCTGTTTCCTGTCTTGGCCCTTGGCCCTAATGCCGACGCACGCCAAGCGGCAGACTTGCGCGACCTGAGTCTTGGGATGTCGATCGCTAACATCTCAGCGGAGGAGTATGTCGGCCTTGCTTGTGCCGACGAGGAAGGAGCCAAGCTGGCGGCCTGGAGCGAATTTCGAATGTGTCCAGCTGATGAAATGGGCTTGCGAGCTATTTCCTTTCGTTTCAACAACGAAATCAATCCGCTTGCGGCTGTGAACGACAAGTATGAGGGTACCAAGCTCGGGGGCCATCCCGTTCTTCTGACGGGGCTCGTCGACAGGAGCGGAGTGTTGAAACGCATTCGGATCGACACGGATCCGAACGCACGCCCGTTCTGGCATAAGAAAGCACATCTGTTGGCGCTCATAGTTAGAGCTCGATATGGCGACGACGGATGGATTTGCCGAGACACGGAGCGCCACGAGGGAGAAACTTCGGTGGGCGGTTTGCTTATCAAGGAGCGCTGCGAAAAGCGCTCAGAGCGCCGTCGGTTGGTTCTATATCGGGAAGTTTACCGTCGTGCCGGTCAGCCTCTGTCGGACGTTGTCAACGCGACCCATTTCATCATCGATCAAGCGATGGACCGATGAACGAGCGGTGCGAGGGACTAGCTCACGACATCTCCCGGCATTCTGCGCTGCCTCTGTCAGACCAAGACTGTTGCGGTGGAATGGCGACCGCCGCCGGTCATTATCCCAGCCTGCTATGATGAGCCAATAGGCGCGCGGCTTATCTGGTGCACGCGCTTTATCCTGCTTGATCGAACCCGCTGGCAGACCGGCCTCGTCTGCTTCCTCCCTCGACTTAAGCCGCTGTTGGACAGGTCCAGCAGCGGCCTTTTTCTTTCGCGCCAGTGCCGGAGACGCGACAAGCGAACCTTCAGCTGGCCGAAAGCTCGAGCGGGCGCGTCAAATGCCTGCCTGCAGTGTTTGATGTATTTTGATCGACACGGAACGGGATTGCGAGCTCTGGCTTCGGCTTACTGCTTTGACCTGATGATCTTCTGCACGTAAGGACCGTTGCCGTCGAAAGTGTAGGCGATCTTCACCCCGGCCGCCATACTTACATGGTCGTATGAAATCTTTAGGACAGCCTCGTGTCAGTTGCCCTTCGCACGTCAATCCAGCTTCGCAGCGTTGCTGAACAATGCGGCCTTTCGCTGACTGATGAAGATGTCGCTTCATTTTCGCGGCCTGATGAAGATCTCGATCGGGGCCTATAACCTCATCGGGCGATGCCCCGACGAATTGCCGCTGGTCAAATATCCGCGCCCGCCAGGCTATCCGCCATCGGCGGAGGTGAACCCGCGCAATGCCTGGTACCGCAAGACCAAAATTCAGGGCGCGACAGGTGGAAAGCTGAAAGGCAAGACGGTTGCGCTGAAAGACAATATCTTACTGGCCGGGGTGCCGATGATGAACGGCTCGGCGACGCTCGAAGGCTATGTCCCCGATTTCGACGCCACCATCGTCGCACGCATGCTCGACGCCGGGCAGAGATCGTCGGAAGGACTCATTGCGAGTCGTTCTGCCTCTTCGGCGGTAGCCACACCAATGCAACCGGCGCGGTGCACAATCTACACAAGATGGGCTATTCTGCTGGCGGCTCTTCCTCGGGAAGCGGAGTTGTGGTCGCCCTCGGCGAGGTTGACATGGAATTGGTCGCGACCAAGGCGGTTCGATCCGCACGCCATCCTCGTTCTGCGGCACCTACGGTATGAAGCCGATCTGGGGTCTCCTTCTCTATACGGGAAACATGCCTATCGAGAGTTTTATCGATCACACCGGACCGATGACTGCGCGTTCCAGACGATGGTGATCACCAATTCCAGGCCATCGTGATCACTCATTCCAGGGCATCGTGATCACCGTTTCCAGGGGATCGTGATCACCAATTCCACGGGATCGTGATCGCTATCTCCAGCGGATCGTGATCGGGGACAGCGAGCCGGACACCACTGACAGTCTGCAACCCAGGTAGCCTGGTCTTTTGCCCGATAGCAGAGGATCGAGATGCCGACAGAGAGACTGTCCATGCGCCAAATTCGCGAAGTTTTACGCCTGCACTACAGCGTCGGCATGTCGCAGCGCGTTGTTGCCCGCAGCCTCGGCCTGGCCCAGGGCACGGTCAACAAGTA
>NZ_FMAI01000056.1 GCF_900094605.1 Bradyrhizobium shewense
AAGCTCACACTTCGGTACTCCGGCATGGAAAACCATATCCCGCGCTACAGCTGCAGCCGCGCCTGGATGGACAATGGTGGGGCCCACTGCATCGCCTTCGGCGGACTGCGCGTCGATGACGCCATCGAGGAAGCACTGCTTGGAGTCGTCGGTCCGGGCGCTGTCGTTGCCGCAAGCGCTGCCGCCCAGGGAGCCAGGGAACGGCGCGATCAGGTACGCGATGCCCTCAGTCGCGACCTCGAAGCGGCGCGCTATGCCGCCGACAGGGCTTTCCGGCAATACGATGCCGCTGATCCCGCGAACCGGCTGGTGGCCAGTGAGCTAGAAGCCCGCTGGAACAGAGCGCTCGCTCACGCGGCGGAGGTTGAGGCCAAGATCACCATGCATGATGCGGCGATGCCCGCACCCCTTGCTGATCCAGCCTCGCTCGGCGTTCTGGCCTCGAAACTCAAAACGGTCTGGGATGCGCCGACGACGGATGCCTCGCCTTAAGAAGCGCATTGTGCGTACCCTCATCCATGAGGTCGTGGCCGATATCGACGACGCGGCCTCGGAGATCGTTCTCGTGGTCCATTGGGTGGGGGGCGCCCACAGCGAGTTGCGCTTGCCGAAGCGCCGGCGCGGACAGCGCAACAGCACCTCTGCCGATATCGTCCAGGCCGTGCGTCAACTAGTGCTGATAGCCAGCGACGATCTGATTGCCGGCCTTCTCAACCGCAACGGCCTCAAGACCGGCAACGGCAATCGCTGGACCGGCGAGCGCGTCACATCAATGCGCTCGAACTACCACATCCCGGTGTTCAAGCCCGCGGAGGACGGGATCGAGCCATGGCTCAACCTAGGCAAGGCCGCAAAGCTCTTGAAGATCGCGCTCAAGACGCTCCGGCTGGCCGCTGAAGTGGGCGAAATCGAATCTATCCATCCTCTGCCGGATGGTCCTTGGATCTTCGCCCGCACCTCGCTGATAACAACTGCTGCTCAATCGATCGCCGAACGAGCGCGACAGAACCCAAAACACCCCGCGGGATCGCATCCCTCTCAACAAAATCTCTTCTCTTCAATCACATAGCCAGATGGGTGTTCTGATGCGCAATTGTAGTATCTGCACCAAGCCTCCACCTTTTCCCGGGCGTCCGCAAGCGACAGGGAACAATGGGCATTGAGGCATTCGGTCCGGAAGCGGCCATTGAACGCTTCGATAAAAGCAGTATCGGTCGGTGTGCCCGGGCGTGAGAAGTCCAGCGTGACGCCGCGTTGGTAGGCCCAGAGGTCGACGTCACGCGACAGGAACTCGCTGCCTTCGTCGACGCGGATCGTCGCCGGGAAGCCCACTTCGTTGCAAACGCTTTCCAGCACCTCCACAACATCGGTGCCGCGGAAAGTGAGCCGCGGCTCCAACGCGGGCGAGAAGCGGCAGAAATATGGATGATCGTGAGCACCCGGAGCTTGCCACCAGTTGCCAGCTGGTCATGAAGAAAGTCCATGGCCCAGGTCTAGTTCGACCGCGTCGCCGGCTTGCGGCCGTCGCGCAGCTTGGCCTTGACCCTCCGCTTCGGCGATTTATTGCGCAATTGCAGGCCCAATTCACGATAGATGCGACGGGTCTGTTCTGGCCATGACGCCATCCCTCGCGGCCGAGCAGGACGTGGACGCGGCGATAGCCGTAGCGAACGCGAACATGGCAGATCTCCTTGATCCGAGCTTCGAGGGCGGCATGGCCGGAGCGACGAGATTTGTAGTTTGGCCGATCGATCGAACCCGAGGGCCTCACAAGCCTTGCGGATCGAGACCTGCCCACAAACCTCATCGACGAGCTTGCGCTTTCGGCCAGCTTGTCGAGCGACAGATCGGCCACCAGCTTCTTGAGCTTGGCGTTCTTCTCCTCGAGCTGCTTCAGTCGGCGCAGACCGTCATACTTCTTCTTCCAATTGAAGTAGGTCGCCTGGCTGATCCCGGCCTTGCGGCAGATCTCCGCCACCGCGCCCCCGTCACTGCCCTGCTTCAGGATGAACGCCTTTTGGGCCTCCGAAAACGTCGAGGCCTTCATCGTCGTCGCTCCTCCCAGCCGAGGGATTTACGCAGCGAAAACTCTAGCCAAAATTGGTCCAGTCTGCCGGCCTCAGATCAGGCCCTTTTCGACCCGGTTTGAAATTCTGTGACCCCGACAATCGCGTCATCATTGCCCTATGCTCCTTGCCATCGGGGAGCATTTTACGTGAGGCAACAACTCAGCAATCAGGAACATTTCTGACGGCGCAATGTGCCCCTCCATCCTCATGTGCCCCTCCATCCTCTTGCCCCGCGCAGCTTCGTCTAGCTCGCTTGGTTGCTGATCCTGTTTCGCCAAGTGTGAGATTACCTTAAAATGGTCCGTTTGCCCGCCTCAGATTAGGTACCCATTGCAACACCGTTCGTTAGCCAACTCTTTCGAGAAAAGTCTGAATGGCTGCGAATAAATTTAGGCGATGCCGTTCAAATGGCGCATAGTGTGTGCCCTCACCGAAACAGATATATTGCTTAGCTGGCGAATTGACCAAAAGCGCAAATAATGTCTGCGCCATATAAGTTGGGGTTATGGAGTCCCATTCGGCCACTGCCACAAGAACTGGAGCTAAAATCTTTGCAGGGTCGTAGAAGGGCTTTCCCGCTAACCAGTAATCTCGCCAGTCTTTAATGGCACCGCTCGGAACGCGGATAAAGGGAGGATCGGCTGTCGCTCCAAGCGGGTCGCTTGACCAGATGGTGTCGAACAATGTTTGGCTCCAAGCAGGAGGCACGATTTGTTGTCGCTTTGGATCTGGAATGTCACTGAGCCATTGAGCGAGGCCGCGGTCTCGGTCTCGCAGAATGCGATAAGCCGGGATCTTATCAGGAAGGCGGTTAGGCGGCGCGGGCACTGGAACCCAAACGGGCCCAAAAAGCACCAGCCGCTCAACCTTCTCTGCATTCTCTGTGGCATAACGTCCCGCTAAGTCGGTGCCCCACGACCATCCAATCATCGCCAGCCGTGTTACTTGCCTGCGGGCCAGAACGAAGTCTACGACTGCCGAAATGTCGCGGAGGGCGGTTTCGCCATCCACAATCGCGGAGTTGTCATTCGGATCCTGCAGCATCTCGACAGGACGCGTAGATTTGCCATAGCCGCGAATATCAAAAACGTAAACATCCTTGCCATGTGCAGCTAAGTAATCCATCCATGAGTATCCCTCAAGCGGTGTATCGTACAAGACATGCCCGGGAGATGAAGATCCATGAATGCAAACCACGATAGGATCAGCTTCCCCGTCGCGCATCGAAGCCACATGTTTGTTTCTCACGTAAAGCCTTATGCCCGCATCATGAGCAGGAAGTAAAAAATCTTCGACTTGCACCGGGCGATTTCGCCAATCTTCCGTTTTCCGGAAAGAGGAGGTGTTCACGTGCATGTCTTACCTCCGAATAGGTGGCCCGGATTTGTATGAACGAGAGTGAATGGAAGGAAATTGTTTCACATTGATACTGCCGTCGAGATGAACGTCTACTGTGTGTGCTCGAGCTGCGGTTCCGGATGTTTAATAGCTGCCCAGAAGAGACAAGTCACGGTCAAGGTGGCATCCTCCTCAGCAAGCAATTGATCGATGGAAATGCACGCCTCACTGTTAACGCGAGCTGTGAACGTAACGACCGGAACAGGCGACCATCTGAGCGGGACTTGGTTGCTCGCGTGTTTGACCCAAGTGCCCGCTCTCTTAGCTCAGAAGCCGAGAACCCAAATAGCTACTAATGCTAGTAGTATTCTGCGTCGATTTAGAGTCACGCACGGGAACTGGATCGTGGACGGGTAGGTCGGCCATTTGGCCTCACAGATCCGTGCGAGCGGCTTTCCCGCACCCGGCTCTTCCCGAGAGTAACCCGCGTCATATCCCCGCGCCTGAGCTTATATGCTAGACTAGCTAGGGTGTGGACTCAATTGATCGAAGCCAAACTCGCACGGAAGCGAGTTGAACGAAAGCGAAGAACGTCGTGCCGAGCTTGTCGTAGCGGGTGGCGATGCGTCGAACTAAGTCCGTCGAGCAGGGCCTCGGCGAACGTCACGTCGTGGGCCTCGCCCTAGTTGTTTAGTCCCGGGCTTTGATGGTGCATCCTTGTCGCACGATTCGAAGGAAGCGCTATGGGACAGATTTTACACGGCTGCGCCACCACGACGGAGGCAGTCCGTCGAGCAATACAAAATAGTCAAGAGAGCCTGAGAGGTCTCGCCAAGCGCTACGGGATCAACCAGAAGACTGTCGCGAAGTGGAAGCAGGGCGAGACCGTCACCGATCGTTTGACTGACCGCAAGGAAGCCAAGTCGACTGTCCTTTCCATCGAGGAGGAGGCGATCATCGTTGCTTTCCGGCAGCATACGCTGCTGCCACTCGACGATTGTACCTCTACGTCGCAATCGATCGCACCAGTAAGTTTGCGTTCGTGCAACTGGCCAGGAAGACGGGAAGGACCTCGGCTGCGGCCTTCCTCGAAGCTCTTATTGCGGCCGTCCGCTATAAGATCCACACGGTTCTCACCGACAATGGGATCCAATTCACCTTCCCACCGCGCTATGCGGACGGCCCGACAGCAAGATACGCGACGCATTTGTTCGACATGCGCTGCCGGGAGAACGGGATCGAACATCGGCTGACTAAGATCAAGCATCCCTGGACCAATGGTCAGGTCGAACGCATGAACCGCACGATCAAGGAAGCGACCGTCCAACGCTATTACTACGATCGACACGATCAGCTCGAAGCTCACCTTGCCGACTTCATCAACGCCTACAACTATGCTCGGCGGCTGAAGACCCTGAAGGGCCTCACGCCTTACGAGCACATCTGCAAATGCTCGACTTCCGAGCCAGAACGATTCAAACTCAACCCGCTCCAGCAAATGCCGGGACTAAACACCTAGTTGCGACGTGCTGATCGATGCCGGTGCCGGCGCAGGTGTGATCTCGACAGGAACCAGAGCTGGCATCGCATCACCGCCCAGGCGGCCCTGGCGCGCCTGCCGACGCCATGTGAACAGCAAGCTATGAGCCACCCCATGCCGGCGCGCCACGCCGCAGACCGTCTCGCCGGCCTGCAAGGTCTCCTCGACAATGCGGACCTTCTCGTCGTAACTCCATCGCCGCCGACGCTCGGCGCCCAACACATTGACCTGCATTCGCCACGTGACCTTAAAGCTAGACTTAAGGTCAAATCCTCAGACCACCTCTCAAAAGTCGCCGCCGGGGGGTACGGTGGATATCAAGTCCGATAATGCGCATATCTGTTCCCTTTCCATTCTGATGAAACGGGAGCTGGCGGGCAACACGACATCTACTGATCCGCGCTCGTTTTCGCGCCGAAGTCGTCAACCGCGGCGCGAAGCCCCGTCATTCCAAACAGATCCAACAGGGTGACCCTCCACAGCTTCAGCAAACGCGCCTACAAAGGACGCAACGTTATCGAGCGCTGTTTCTGCCGGCTCAAGGATTTCAGGTGTGTCGCAACTCGCTACGACAAACTTGCCAGAAACTTCTTGGCTGCCGTCGACCTCGCCGCGGTCGTCGCCTATTGGATCAATTGAGTCTGAACCCTAGTACCTCCTGTTGACTATGTGGCATCTCTCGAAGAAGGTCCCCAAGCCGCCGATACGGCAACCCCTTCTTATCCGCCGACAGCGCATGAGTCAGGTGACCACCGTAACAGCAGACCCCATTACGCAACGTTTCATCTCCGATCATCGCCTGCAAGGAACCGAGGTCCGCGATGTCGCGAATGTAGCGGAACGTTCGTGCTGTGAGGAGTTGAGTTGCGGTGTTCGGCACCATCGAAGGGATATGATCGCAATTGTAATGCACGACGCCCTCCTCACGATACCAGTGATATAGGGGCTCAAAAGATATACAAGTTTCGATCATGTCTCGATCACAGGCAGTACAGTCACAGACGATGCTATTCTTCTGCATGAGGCGCACCATGCTGCGGTCGACTAGATATTCCATTTTGTGTTTCGGAAGATCTAAGCGACGCACCGCACAATTTAGGAGAATATCGGTCTTGGGTAGAGCGGCAGCAATCACATCGTGTGTGCGAGAACAATCTTTCTTGTCCATGATGATTAGATTAGCGTCACTTGCTCCTATATAGTCAACCCCTTCAGTTCCGAACCGAGCGTTGGCTCTTTGATTGAAGTCATCTCGGCTTCCAGTGACCACGATGGTCAATGCAACACCGAGATTGGACAAGTATTTGAATGCGGACAAACCGATGTTGCCGCAGCCAATGATCAAAGCGCGCCCCCCTCTAAGAAACTTCTCGTTGCCTACACAGAATATTCCCTTTTCCTTGGAGCATAGCTCCAATGCTCTTTGGGCGAAGAGATAGCCGGTAAGCCGGCTCATCGGTTCAAGCAATGGATATTGCCCAGCTGTTCCTACCCACTCATAAGCAATTCCGAGAAAGCCTCGGCCAATAAGTTTGAAAAGATCATCGGTCGCAATGTTCTCGTCGAAATGCAGATACGTGAACAGGATATGATGCGGACCATAGTCCTCATATTCTGAGCGCAACGGCGCCTTAACCTTGAGCAGAAGCCGGGCTTCTCCGAGAAGCTCCTCTTTTGGTACGACGCTGGCGTCGCTGGCCTGATAGTCAGCGTCGGAAAAGCCAGCCCCCTCTCCAGCACCGACTTCAACATAGACCCTGTGGCCCAGCTTAAAAAGATCTTTCGCCTGAGCCGGCTGAAGTGCCACACGACGCTCATCTCGCTTAATTTCCTTCAACACACCGATGTTCATGCCGGCTCCCTTGTCACTCTAAGATCGAACTTTTTCGAAGCGTAGCTTCCTTGTGAGGGCTAGTCGTGAATACTTCGGCAGTGTAGGAGGTTTTGCGCTGCGGCCTGGGTCGGCTGTCGATCATGGCTTTTATATCGAGGGGCGGCCAATCGCTCGCCGCAATGCCTCTTCTACTCCTGCCGTGCATAGACCGAGCTGCCTCTGACTGCGAAGGCAAGATTGCTGAACTGAAACAGCGCTGGCCTATGGCTTCGAACTGCCCAATGAAATTACGGTTCGATTCTGAACGCCAGAGTATCGGTACTATTGGCACTCCCTTTCATTGCTGGAGCGGCTGTTGAACAATACTCGTCAGAATGATAGGTCGCGCACAGCGAAGACAACTATCAAACCAGGCAGGATAGAGCTTGTTAGCTTACGGCACTGCTGCGGACAGCGAAGATGAACAACGTCGATCCGCTCGCTTGACTTGATCTCACGTTGGCGATCGCCGAGGGCCGGCCAACTAGTCACCCGTGGGGTTGGCAGGCGGAACGTGCCGTCAGGGTCTCGAACCCGGCCAGCCCATGGGCCGGCTTTTCTGGCGGATCCGTCTCAGACAACGCAGCCAGGTTCGACGCACTTAGCGATAGAAGCCGTTCAGCGCTGGATAATTGTGCGCCTGCCATAGCAGCCATAGTCAGCGCGCAGCACGGCGGTGAACCGCTGTGCTGCATGGTCAGTGGCGCGTGCATGAGCCGCCAGGCGTCACTGTCATTCGATTCTTTAATTGCGGTTTGATGTCAAGTGGTGTCTCCTTTCTTGAAGCCGGTAGCGCTCGACCTGTCGGAGCCCGCCGATTGCGTAGACAGGGCGAGCGCGGGTGATGACGATGCCAGTCCGGTTGCGGTTTGGCGTCGTTGGGCCTGATGCCATCGAGGGGGTATGGTCCTTTCCGAGGTCGCACAGCGCCTCATGATAATGTCCGGGGCGGACGCCTCAACGTCTGCAGCGGGGTACGGTCAAGCCGTCACCAGCCGAATGAACGAGGTCGTCACAACCACGGTCCCAGCGGGACATCGCCAGTCCGGCGAACCAGACCAGGAGCTAATAAATAGGATCAGGCTTCCTTCGCCTGACCCCAATCGAACGGTGTGCCATCGACCCAGACTCAGTGGAGGATCACGGCGGCTTGCGGGCGAGGCGACTCTTGCCTTCCTCATGCCAACTCGCTTGGCAAGCTTTATCCCCCAAGCCTTGAGAGAAGACCATTTCTTGCTGCGATAAAGCAGCACCGTCGCCGCCTCGAACAGGTAAGTCCGGAGCAGACGGTCGCCCCATCGGGACATCTTGCCGTTGATGTCCGTTTCGCCAGATTGGCTGCGCCGCGGCGTAAGACCCAGGTAGGCGCCGACGCTTGATGCCGATCGGAAGCGCGATGGATCATCGATCGTATGGCGGAACGTCAAGGCAGTCACCACGCCAACACCAGGAACCTTCATTAGGCGACACGTCGTCTCATCCGACTTCGCCAACTGGCGGACTTCGTTGTCAAATGTGCCCTGTTGCTTGCAGATCTGCTCATGGATTGACAGAAGCGGCGCGATCCCACTGAGGAACTGATGATCTTCACCCAATAGCTCGCGAACCTGATTGCGGAATTGCAGTCCGATCGCACGGGGAAACAGCAAGCCGTATTCTTTGATGAGACCGCGGGCCTGGTTCTCGATATCTCGACGAACGGTCACGAGCCGGGATCTCGCCACGAGTATCGCGCGGATGCTCTGACTTTCCTCGCTCTTGACCTTGACTTCTCGATACCAGCCAACCCGTACCAATTCGGCCAGACCTCGAGCATCGTTCTGATCGCTTTTGTTCATGCGCACTGACAAAGCCGCGTGCGCATGCCGAGCGTCGATACAGACCACTGGAAGATCAACCTACGAAGCTCGTGCCACAGCCAACTCGCCATCGCTCCGGTCTCAAAACCAATGCGCTTGGCATGTGGAGCTCGCTTGCGAAGCAGTGCCGAGAGCGCCCCGGGGTCGGACTTGGCCTTTCTCCTCGAACAAGACCTGACCTACCTCGTCGACCACACATACTGACGTTTCTTTCTGCGAGACATCCAGCCCAACATAGTGCTTCATAGCCCCTCCGATTCGTAAGATTGCGGAAGGCTTGAAGATAGCGGACCTTTCGTGCCGCGGGCGCCGACCGCAATTACGTCATCGTCTGCAATATTGACCCCCGTATTGCCGCATCTGCGAATGTTACCCTGATGGCGCCATTGCCGATGACGACCCGATGTCGATTGATTGGCCGCACCAGATGGCTTTCCCGGCTTGCCCGACGAGAGGGGTTGTGGGCGGGTCGGGCCCTACATAGCCCGAGCCGTCCACAACCCCGGGGAATGGGGCGGAGGTCGTGGCCTCGTCGAGCGGACCCTGGGCGACCGACCGTCGGCAGCTCTCGCTCTGAGCGCCCTCAGCAGACATTACAATCGAATGCTGTCTCTTTCCGGACCCCTGGGGGTAGTTCTCGCGCAGCCGGCCGACAATTGCGAGCGCCGTCAGCTGCGGCTGCTCTGCGAGCCACGCTTCGATCGCGGCAATATGCGAGTCGAGCTTGGACGGCATGCGAACTCTGGTCTTATAGGGCCGACGAGTTCAACGGGTGCGTGGCACGCGGCTCGCCGACCGACGCGGTCTTGCCCAGCGTCTTCGCGAACATCGGCGCGGCCGCTGGCAGGATGCTAGTGTGAGCGGGTTGCAGGCCGCGCGCCTGTCCGGCACGACGATCGACGCGATTGCCTAGTTACTCTTGGGTCGTGCGAATCTGCGCCAACAGCGCGACCGGATCGAGCGAGCGATATTGATCGCGCAGCCGCTTCTTCACGGCCTCGGTCACCTTGCGATGCGCCAAGACGCGCTCATAGGGCGTCCGGGGATGATTACGTTTGATCACATTAGCCCCTTCGCGACGCTTCTCCTTCAGCTTGAACGACGGTTGGACGAAGTTGATGTAAAGCCGTACTGCCGCATAGAGGCGGCCCATCATACGCGCCTCTCGACGCCATCGAAGCGGCAACAGCTTATGAGGCGGCGGCGACGGCACCATTCCTCTGCTCGACAAACGCCTGACCGTTCTTCTTATAGGCGCGCGAGCGAGTGACTTCGAGTTTCTGTTCACGACACCATGGCACGACGACATCGTTCATGAAGGCGCTATCGTTGTCGAGCCAGGGGAACGGGCTCTGTGCGCGGACGATCGCCTCGACGACGAGCGAACCTTCCCGCGTCAGCAAGGGCAGGCACTCCGTCCAGCCGGTGGCGACATCGACGATGGTGAGGGTTTGGATGAACGAGCCTGCCACTGACGTGCTGCCATGGGCGACCATGTCACAACGTCGCAGTAGCCGGGCAGGGGCCTGTTCCAGTCATTGAATGTGCGGATCGGGACTTCGGTATCGCTCCGGCGAGGACCGCCTTGCGCGGTTTGATGGAGGATGAAGACATAGGCGTATGTCTGACCATATGCCGAAGGTTTCGCGGCTTGAAGTCGTCTCGACGGGCGCTCGACGCCGTTGGACATTAAAAGAAAAGCAGCGGATCGTCAGCGAGAGCTATGGCAGGCCACGTCTGGTGTCGGTGACGGCGCGACGTAACGGGCTGTCGACAAGTCAATTGTTCACTTGGCGCCGGTTGGCGCGCGAAGGCAAGTTGAGCGGCGATGCTGCGCCGGTGCTTGTTCCGGTTGAGATCACGCCTGCGGCGGCTCCGATCTCGAGTGGCGCGCCACAACCGGTTTCTTCACCGCCTGCGCACCGTGCAAGGGCCGGCATTATCGAGATCGAGCTTGGCGGCTGTCGTGTTCGCGTTGACCGCGACGTCGATGTTGAGGCGCTGCAGCGGGTTCTTGAGCTTTTGAGACGGCGATGATCCCGATCCCGAGCGGCGTCAGGGTCTGGATCGCCACCGGCCACACCGACATGCGCCGCGGAATGCAAAGCCTGGCGCTTGCGGTGCAGGAGAGCCTGAAGGGCGATCCTCATGCTGGCGATCTCTACAGCTTCCGGGGTCGCCGCTGCGATTTGGTCAAGATCCTCTGGCATGACGGGCATGTCGCTTTACGCCAAGCGCCTGGATCGCGGCAAGTTCATCTGGCCGTCGGCGTTCGGCGGCGCGGTATCAATCTCGGCGGCGCAGATGGCCTACATGCTCGAGGGCATCGACTGGCGGAATCCGCAATTGAGCTGGCGGCCGCAAAGCGCTGGCTAAGCGCAGAATCTGTAGCTTCTTGCATTTTGGGGAGTCCCATCGCGTCCAATCTGTGATTCACTGCGTCTCATGGATGCCGACCGCGACGCTGCTCCGGATAACGTTGCCGTCCTGAAGAAGGCGCTGGCAGTCGAGCGCGCGAAGGGTGTGGAGATCGCCGCCGAACTCGCGGTCGCCCGCGCGAAAGCGTCAGAAAATGAAGCGCTGATCGCGCAACAGAAGCTGCAGATTGCCAGACATCAAATCTAAGGCCAGCGGTCGGAGCGTTCGTCGCGCCTGATCGAGCAGTTGGCGCTGACGTTCGAGGAGCTGGAAACGGACGCCACCGAGGACGAGCTTGCGGCGGAACGGGCGGTGGCCAGGACGACGACGGTGCGGGGATTTACCCGCAAGCGTGCCGAGCGCCAGACCTTCCCCGAGCACCTTCCCCGGGAACGGGTGGTAATCGATGGACCTACGGCTTGTGAATGTTGCGGCAGCAGCCGCCTGCGCAAGCTCGGCGAGGACGTGACGCTGACGCTGGAAGTGGTGCCGCGCCGATGGAAGGTGATCGAGACGGTCCGGGAGAAGTTCTCCTGTCGCGACTGCGAGAAGATCAGCCAGGCGCCGGCACCGTTCCATGCCGTCCCCCTGGGATGGCCTGGCCCGAGCCTCCTGGCCATGATCATGTTCGAGAAGTTCGGTCAGCATCAGCCCTTGAACCGCCAGGCCGAGCGCTACGTGCTGAAAGGCGTGCCGATCGCACTGTCGACCATGGCAGATGCCGTGGGAGCGGTCTGTGCCTCGCTGGATCCCCTGCTGCGCCTGCTGGAAGCCCATGTTATGAGGGCCGAACGCCTTCATGCCGACGATACGACCGTGCCGGTGCTGGCCAAGGGCAAAACCGATACGGGACGATGCTGGATCGTAAGGCCGTATGTCCGTGTCTGCCGATGAGGTGGCTCGCCCTACACTGCGCGTCCGAGGGTTGCGAGGGCGGACCGAGCCGATCCTCATCACAGGAGGACGAGCCGTAGCAGATTATAGGGAAGCATTCGTCGGAATCGATGTGGGCAAGCTGAGAAATGCCGTCGCGATTGCGGACGCAGGCCGGGAGGGGGAAGTTCGGTTCTTCGGTGAGGTTGATGCTTCGGCCACTAACATGCGCCGCGTCTTAGAACGGATCGCCAACCGGTTTGACCGCGTCCACTTCTGTTACGAAGCCGGCCCGACTGGCTATGGTCTTTATCGCCTGATCCGGTCGCTCGGCCACGAGTGCACGGTGGTGGCGCCATCGCTGATCCCAAGGAAGGCGGGCGATCGGGTGAAGACGAATCGCCGGGACGCCGTTTCTCTCGCGCGTCTGCTACGCGCTGGCGAGCTGACTGCGGTATGGGTTCCGGATTGAAGGCCACGAGGCGATGCGGGATCTCGTTCGCGCGCGAGCGGCAGCGGTTGAGGCGCTGAGGGTTCACCGGCAACAGGTGAGCGCCTTCATGCTCAAGCACGGCCGTACCTACCCTCGCAAGAAAGGTTGAACGATGCGCTATCTGCGCTGGCTTCAGGAGCAGCAGTTCGATCACCCCGCACATCAGATCGCGCTCCAGGAGATGGTCGAAGCAGTTCGCGTCGCCAGGGAGCGGGTCGAACGTCTGGAGCGCACGATCGAAGAGTTCGTCTCGGTATGGTCTCTGGAGCCATTCGTACGGGCGCTTCAGACATTGCGAGGCATCGATCTGATCGTCGCGGTGACTTTCGCGACCGAAGTCGGTGACGTGAGCCGGTTTGAGAGCCCCCGTCAACTCATGGGTTATCTCGGCCTGGTGCCGGGCGAGCGATCGTCTGGGGAGACCGTCAGGCGGGGCGGCATCACCAAGGCCGGCAACGGCCGCGTTCGCCACATGTTGGTCGAGAGCGCCTGGACATATCGACAGCGGCCGAAGATCGGCAAGACAAAGCTATACCTGCTCGAGCAAACGTCGCCAGCAGTGCGAGAGATTGCTTGGAAGGCGCAGAGCCGCTTGACGGCCCGCTACCGGAAGTTGGCTGCGCGCGGCAAAGCGAACGACGGTGGTCTGCACCGCTATCGCCCGTGAATTGGCCGGGTTCATGTGGGCCGTTGCCAGGCAAGTGCAGCCGGCCTGATTAGGCACACTTCTCATCATCGTGCATGGGCGGAGGCGGGACCACGGCAGAGGGAATGCCCGTCAGACGCTTTGTGGCCGGCAAGCGCCGACGCCCGCAGTAAGATAGGAGCAGACCTCGGACGCACAATCGGGAATGCGGTAGCCAATCCGCGCATCAGAGCTTGATCACCGACGTCCTTCGGTTCCGCCTCCACCTATGCACGACCATCTCTATGAACAGCCGATCGACGATCGGACGATGCTCTACGTCCCAATCCTTGACAACGGACATCAGAGCGTCGTTCCACTCCCACCTTCTCGCGGCACGGTGGGATAGGCGAGTTTGAAGATCTCTTTGAAGGGATCGGCTTGTGTCTATGCTTGACCATACGCTTAAGTCGGACGTGACGGCGCGCCGGCTGGAAGTGATCACGGAGACGGGACGCCATCGTTGGTTCTCCAAGGACGACAAGGCGCGGATCGTCGAGGAGACGCTGGTACCAGGCGCGGTCGTTTCCGAGATTGCCCGGCGACACGGGTTGACCCCACAACAAGTGTTCACTTGGCGCCGGCAAGCACGCCGGTTGCCGACGCCGATGGCTGGCGATCCGCCGTTTGTACCGGCGGTGGTAGACGCCGTGGTACCGGCCGTGGCTGTTGGCTATGAGCGCAAGACAGCGCGACGCAAGGCCAAGCCGGATGTCCCGGCTCGCCGTTGCGATGCCCAGGCTCGCTATTGCGATGCCGGGGGCGCGAGATCGAAGCCGAGGGCGTCACTATCCGGGTCGGCCGAGGCGCGAACGTGGCGATGATTGCGGCCATCGTCCATGCGCTGAAGGCAAGCCGGTGATCGGCCCGTCCGGAACTGTCCGGGTGATGGTGGCCACCAAGCCGGTGGACTTCCGCAAGGGAATGGAGGGGCTTGCTATGTTGGTACGCGAGCACATGAAGGCCGATCCGTTCTTGGGTGCTGTTTATGTGCTCCGTGCCAAGCGGGCGGACCGGATCAAGCTGATCTTCTGGGATGGTACGCGTTTGTGCCTGTTCGCCAAGCGGCTCGAGGAAGGCGTCTTCCGCTGGCCGAAGATCGAGGATGGCGTGATGCGTTTGTCGGCGGCGGAATTGTCGGCGCTGCTCGAAGGGCCTGATTGGCGGCGTGTCCACGCGTCACGGAGACGGTCGTCCCGACGCAAGCCGGATAATTGTGGGCCGCGCTGCGGCGAAGTGAATCAGTGGCATCGAGCACGTCGTCAGGCAGGCGCGAATATGCTCTGATTTGCCTGTGAGCGATAACCTTCCTGATGATCCCGAGACGCTGAAGGCGATGCCCTTGCCGAGCGGCACGAGAGCGAGCGGCTGCGCCAGATCATCAAGGAGCTGCAGCGTCATCGCTTTGGCCGGAAGGCAGAGTCGCTTCCCGAGGAGCAGATGCTGCTCGGTCTCGAGGACGTGCAACAGGTTGCGGCCTGTACGGAAGCCAGCCAGACGCGGCAGCTCGGGCGGAGCGTCGCACGCAAGCGCCGCAACAATCGCGGAGCACTATCGGCGCATCTGCCGCGGATCGACGTCGTCGTCGATATCGACGACAAGACCTGTCCCAGCTGCCAGGGCGACCTGCATCAGATCGGCGAAGACAAGAGCGATCGGCTGGACATGGTGCCGGCGCAGTTCCGCGTTGTCGTCACCCGACGTCCCAAATATGCCTGCCGAGCCTGCGAAGATGGCGTCCTATAGGCCGAGGCTCCGGCCCGGTTGATCGAGGGCGGACTGCCAACGGAGGCAACCGTCGCCCAGGTTCTGGTGTCCAAATACGCCGATCATCTGCCGCTCTACCGGCAGGCCCAGATCCACGCCCGCCAGGGCATCGCTCTCGATCGATCGACGTTGGCGGACTGGGTTGGGCATGCTGCCTTCCATCTGCGCCCGCTGCATGAGCGCCTTCTCACGGTGCTTCGGGAGAGGTCCAAGCTGTTCGCCGACGAGACGACGGTGCCGGTGCTCGATCCCGGTCGAGGGCGCACCAAGACCGGTCAGCTCTGGGCCTGTGCCGCCGACGACAGGCCTTGGGGCGGCCTCGATCCGCCCGGCATCGCCTATGTTTATGCACCCGACCGCAACGCCGAGCGGCTGTTCAGCCATCTTGCCGGCTTCAAGGGCGTTCTGCAGGTCGATGTGTGTGGACGCCCCAGCAAATGCAAGCAAAAGCTTACTTCGGAACAGGCATGTGGTCGGGTGCTGACGTGTGTCCGGCCTCGTGATGCGACCTCTACACGTCGCGGGCCCTTATGGAATGCGTGGATTGGATCCAATTCGGCTACGCGTGCTCTCTGGCGCTCATCGACCTGTTGATTCTCCAATCCTAGTCCCTGACCGATTGCCCATAATCCTCCGTTCTTCTGCTGGGTGCACATGCGGCGCAACTTCTACGAACTCGCGACAGCCGGCCCCCGCTCCAATCGCAAGCGAGGCGCTGAAGCAGATCGCCGCGTTCTATGCGATAGAGAAGTAGATCCGCGGCCGCAGCGCGGAGGAGCGTCGCCTCGTGCGGCAGCAGAAGAGCCGACGACTGGCCGATGCCTTTGAGCTATGGCTGCGCGCTAAGCTGGCTCTCATCAGCCAGAAGATCAAGCCTCGCCGAGGCCTCCGCTATGCCCTCTCGCGCTGGCAAGGCTTAACGCGCTTCATCGATGACGGCCGCATCGAACTCGACAACAATACGGTCGAACGATCAATCCGTGGCAACAAGCTCAGTCGCAAGAACGCGCTGTTTGCCGGATCCGACGGGGGCGCCGAACATTGGGCCGTCGTCGCAACCCTGGTCGAAACTTGCAAGCTCAACGATGTCGATCCGCTCGCCTATCTCACCGACGTCCTGACCAGGATCATCAACGGGCATCCAAACCGCGACATCGACCAGCTACTGCCCTGGGCCTACCGCGCTCAAGCCCTCAAAGCCGCGGCCTGAGAACGACGCTCTGACGTCCGTTGTCAAGGATTGGGGCACCTCCGAGTTGTACGCCAAGTGGCGCGGGTGGAGCAATGGACGATCGGAGCTGGTCAGGGGCGTAGCCGATCGTCCGTTGCGGTGAGGTGGGCCGCCATAGGCGCGGCGTCAGGTATTTCAACGATGAGCGAGGCCGCCGGAGGTTGTAGTCGGCGAGGGTTGGCGACCCCGGCCCGGGCGTCGAGATCGAAAAACAGGGGCTCGTTGAGCAGTTCATCGCGCGTCCTTCGCGTTCTCCTCTTTCGCGGCCTTCAGCCGCTTCGCCTCGGATACGTCCATACCGCCAAAGCTGACCTTCGAGCCAGGTCGGCCGTCCTCGGTGCTCGCCGGTCCCACTGCCTTCAATGGCGACAGCGACAAAAACAGAGGACAGCGCCAAGGCGAGAACGCCCGAGGTAGCGCGATTTGATGCGCTCTAATATCCTCCCGCCGGCACCGGTGCGCCGATCCACCAGCTAACATGGTTCGCCATCCTGCAACACGCATCGCTGAACCGCTTCGTAAGGTCGGCATGCACCCATTCTCGGTGTGGGCCTCACTACGAATAGCGATACAGTCAGCTGCCCATCAACTCTGTGACGAAGTCGAGACCACTCTGTCGCCCTTTCCGTCTCTCAAACGGGGAGAGGACCAGATCATGAAGCGGCGAGTTCTTGTGCCATCAGTTACCCTCGAGTGTTTGATCTTCGAGATTGATCATGCGGTGACACTTGCCTTCAAAGTTCTTGCCCCAGACTTCGCCATTCGCACGCTCGCGTACATAGTGAGGGATGATCGGCATCTTGCCGAGACCGCCGGTACCGTCTACTACAAAGGTTGGCACGGCTGGACCGCTGATCCAGCCACGCAAGCCAGCGTAAAGTTGGCAGGCGCGGTCAAGTTGCAGTTGGTATGAATGATTACCTTCAGCAATGTCACACGTGTAAAAGTAATAGGGGCGGATTCCGCTAGAAACCAAGCCCATGCACAGATCGCGAAGGACTCCAACGTCGTCATTCACGCCCTTGAGCAGAACACCTTGATTGCCGATCATTGCGCCAGTCTTGCGCAGGTTCTTGATGCGCGAAGCGAACAGTGGCGTCAGTTCTTTGGGGTGATTGGCATGCACGTTGATCATCTGCACGTTGTATCTTTCGATCATGGCGCAGAACTCATCAGTAATACGAGTTGGGAGTTGCACCGGCAGGCGCGAGCCAATCCGCAAAAACGTTATGTGCGGTGCTTCCTCGTGAATGCGATGAATAATATCCTCAAGCTGCTTGTCGTTGAGAATTAAGGGGTCACCGCCGCTCAAGAGGCAGTCTTGAATGCTCTTGTTCTCTCGCAGATACTTGAACCCCGCTTCAAGCTGGCTCTTATTTACTGCGCGCGCTCCGTGGGAGACGAAGCGCTTACGAGTGCAATACCGGCAATAGGTGGCACAGTTCGTAGTAACAAGGAAAAGGACGCGATTGGGATAGCGATGAACCACAGTGCTACGAGCGGCCATGTGGTCGTCTTCCGCCAAGGAGTCTGTGACTTCATATGGTCGTACATTTAGTTCCTCGTTGAATGGCATGTACTGGCGACGGATAGGACAATTCGGGTCATCGCGATCCATCAACTGAGCGAGATATGGCGTGACACGCATATCGAAATGCTCATAGATCGACATGTCGACCTCCTCAACATTGTTGAGAATGCCTTTCATGTCCTCGTGGGTGCGGTATCGCCGCTGCAACGCGTTTTGCCAATGCTCGGTCGTTACGTCATAGGCCTCGAGTTCTTCCCGCGTCTTGAGCATCTTCCCGATGTTGACGCGAGCTTGCGCAACCGCCGTTTCGGTCACTTCACGGATCATTATGTCCACCGCCTTCTTTGGCCGCTCGTATTTGTTATTGACTGAAACCGATGATTGTCATCGATAATGTCGGGTCGCCACGCCCTTTTCAACTAACAGCCCAGCGAGTTCAAACAACTGCCTAAATCGGCAGGCGACCGACGCCAGCCAGACAAGCCGAAGCTGACTTAGCCTTCCTCATTGAGAAATGGAAACAGCTTGGAGAATTGGACGCCGATGAGGAGGGCTATCATGCGCCAGGTGCGCGAGATTGTGAGGTTGAGCCTTGAGGCCGGGCTCTCGACGCGCGTGGTTGGCGAGCGTGTCGGCGTCGGGCCGACGACGGCACGTTACGCGCTGAAGCGGTTTGTGCGCGCGGGTCTGACGCGGCCCGTCGCCGGAAGCGATAAACGACTCCGAGTTGGAGCAACAGCTATACGGGGTGCCTGGCGTGAAGCGGCGTCGCCGCAAGGTGACCGAGCCTGACTGGTCCCTTATTGCCCGCGAGCTCAAGCGCAAGCACGTAACCTTGCAGGTGCTGTGGGACGGGCACATTGCAGAGCATCCGGACGGGTACAGGTATGGGCGTTTCTGTGACTTCTTCCGCAACTGGGGCGGCCGGCTGCCGCTGGTGATGCGCCACCACCACGCGGGGGCGATGCCGGGGATCGACCCGGTCTCTGCGGTGACCTTCCGCTCCCCTCTGGACGATCCCAGGCGATGTTCCTGCATTCCCAATACCCTTGCCCATACAGGCGTTGACGCCCTGGCGATACCAATCTGGCGAGCTCGGATGGGACGGATCACAAAAGTCCGAGATGGAGAGACGCGCAAGGCCCTGTTCGAAGCTGCCCACGTCGTTTTCACGGCCAGCGACCCGGTGATCTCCGATGAAGGCTATTGAGAAAGCCCACATTCAACGCTTGAGTGCGCATCTTTGGACTAAGCGCCTACCTCATCAGGTGATTCATTTATCATTCGAATTGTGTCACGTCGAACTTAGCCGGCCTCGGCAAGCATGGGGACAGTGGGCATCTTGTACACGGTGGTGTCTATAAGGAGACGTTGAGGAATGTCGATTTTGAATGACGGGCTCGTATTTGCTGGCACCAGGGCAATCGCTACCCGCTGCCTCCTGTTTATCATCGAAACATCCGGCAGGGACGCAGTTTCGGCGGTCACTCGGAGCGCCACCAAATAAGAAAACTTGTTGGCGCACCGAACCAAACAGAGAGCTTTGGGAAGTAGCAGATCAGTACGGTATCCCATTCTTGGACTCAATGAACGACATCGCTCGTCACGGATGCTTGCTCGTTAGCGTGATCTGGCCCTGGATATTCCCCGCGTATATCCTCGCCCAGTTTGATCGAGGAGGAATCAATCTGCACCCAGCTCCACTTCCGGAGTATCGTGGCAGTCTGGGGCGGACACACGCCACACTTAACGGTGACGAGAGTTTCGGAGTCACCGTCCAGTACCTATCGGAACAGCTTGATGGAGGGGATATCATCGGCGAGTTGCGGTTTCCCACCGTATGATGTCATATTGCAACCACCCAGCAAGGAAAATTCATTTGCGATCAGAATGATTGCGATAGGATCGGAAACCAAGGCGACTGCAATCACGAAAGAGCTTCTCGATGTTGGCTTCTACATTTCGGTGACGTTCTTCCCATCGGTTACGCAAGGAAGGCAGGCATTCGAGTGTGCATTACGGCCGATCACGAAGAAAGCGATATTGAGCCGTTGTGCGATTGCATCTTTGGATGCAGTGGCAGAAGCAACCGGAAAGCCTCACCCTCTGAGGTGATGTGAAGGTTCAGCCGATGAATTCCTGTAACTGCCCGGTACGGTTGCTATCACCTTGTACTGAGAAGGCTAATGAAAGCTTGTCAAGTCTCGATCCATTGTTCGACGCCGAAGGAGGAGCGCTTGGGCCGGTGTTCTCGATCGCTCCTTGCGCCGTTTGCGAAAGTCTGATCACTCTGAAGCTAGGGGAACTCAGTGGCCAAAGCTACCGGCGCATTGTGTGACCGGGGAATCGTGCGGGATTGGACTAGAGATCGTGAGCTATTCTTGGCCGATGGCAATCGCGTCGCGTTTGTGGCAACAAAGGCAGAACATGTTGGGAGGGCGCTTGATCTTCTCGGGTGGCCGGAAGATCGGCTCTATGCTGAGAGGATTGCGCAGCGCGATACAACGATGTGCAGGGATTTGTTGACAACATCCCGGAACGTTACGGCGCAACAGCGATTTTGGTGGACAATGCGGGCATCTCCCCAAGCGCGTGAACCAGAAATGCACCTTGGCTTTCGCGGACCTCCCTGGATGAATGGGCGCGGGTCATTAGTGCCCAGAGTGTGCGTACATAGCCGGCCCGCCGAGCCCATCGAGAAGGACAACAACTGTATCGTGCTAGCCGCGACTAACGAGCACATGTCGCAGAGGCTTGCCTTACTTATTGGTCGACCAGATTGGATCGCAGACGTGTCGCTGAAATTCGCGGAAGCTCGCCGCGATATCATGGAGTTGATCGAAAGCGCGATCGAAGCCTGGACAATCACCCGCGAAGCTGATCAGGCGGTGTCAGAGTTACAGGCCGCACGGATTGCGGCCGCCCCGGCCCGCCTGGCAATTGATCTGCTCAGGGATCGGCATCTCAGGTCGCGCGGGTATCTGCGAGAAGTCGATGGCGCATTCATTGGATCTCATCCGCAGCCGTCAATGCCGTTTCGGGAAGGTGAAAGGCCCCATGTAACCGTGCCGCGGCGCCGACGCTTGGACAGCATAACAGTTAGAAGAGAGCGCACTTGGCTAGGGACGGTATCATCGGTAGGGCAATGCTTTCGGAAGAAGAGCTCACAAAAACAAAGACGGTATCGCCAAGCTGATAAATAACACACATCGAATTGGCAACTCTGAGGCGTGACATATCGGGGGCTGCCCGCGGGTTTGAGAGTCATCGTGACACACTATTCAGTGTTCCGCAGCAGTTCCGAATAGTCTACTGCATGGACTTGATCGGCACGACCAACGCGAATCGTCGGCCATCCTTACGCCGATATCGTCCGGACCGCTTGATGGGATCAAACCGCGGTGCACACTTCTCAAACAGGTGGCGCTGCTCCACCAAGCGTCAGGACGCACAGTGCATCAGTCATACCTGGCGAATTTACTTCAGAGTCAGACTTACTGCGATCCCATGACGACTATACTTGCTCTGGAAGGCGGAAGGAGCGGATCCAAGTCTGCTTCCGACTGCCGAGTAGGCCATGCGCGATCCTGTAGGCGGGAAGCGACGAATGCGGTTCCGCGCCGTGCAACAGGCAATGCGAGCCTCATACTTCCATCCGCCCGAAGCGTAGGTGCGGGGACGGAAATCTAGCTCCGTGGCGTGAGCACTCTCAATCGTCGAAGGCACTATTCTCACCAAAGTAGGTAGTATCTGGATGTAGTATTGGTGCGTACGGTCAATTAGCATCTCGCCGTACAAGGGTATGCTGTAGTTAACCAACCTGAGGGCACCTTGAACCGCCCCGGGTTTGCCGGAGGCTCCAACTCCTGAGAGGATGGAGCCATGACAAGCAAGACGACGAACAAGTTTTCACCTGAGGTCCGCGATCGAGCGGTTCGGATGGTTCTGGATCACGCCGGCGAGCACCCGTCGCGGTGGGCGGCAGTGACCTCGATCGCGGCCAAGATCGGCTGCACCCCGCAGACGCTGCATGACTGGGTCAAGAAGGCCGAGGTCGACAGCGGGCAGCGGGCCGGCTTTCCAACCGAGATGGCGGAGAAGCTGAAGGCCCTGGAACGGGAGAACCGTGAGCTTCGGCAAGCCAACGAGATCTTGCGCAAGGCGAGCGCGTATTTTGCGATGGCGGAGCTCGACCGCCGGTCCAAGCCATGATCGGCTTCATTGACGAGCATCGTGGGGCGCATGGGGTCGAGCCGATCTGCAAGGTGTTGCCGATCGCCCCCTCGACCTACCATGCCCATGTGGCCAAACGGCGTGATCCCGCCAAGCTGTCGGCGCGCGCCCGGCAAGACGCGGCGCTGAAGATCGAGGTCCGGCGCGTCTTCGATCAGAACTTCTCCGTCTATGGCGTGCGCAAGGTCTGGCGACAGCTCAAGCGCAAAGGCTTCGATGTTGCCCGTTGCACAGTGTCGCGACTGATGCGGGACATGGGTTTGCAAGGGGTGATCCGCGGCAAACCCGTCAGGACCACGATCAGCGACAAGGCCGCGCCATGCCCGCTGGATCACGTCAACCGCCAGTTCAAGGCGTCCAGGCCGAACGTCCTTTGGCTCTCCGACTTCACCTATGTCCCGACCTGGCCGGCTTCGTCTACGTTGCCTTCGTCATCGACGCCTATGCCCGCAGGATCGTGGGCTGGCGGGCCTCGCGCACGGCGCACGCCGGCTTCGTGCTCGATGCGTTGGAGCAGGCCTTGCACGATCGAAGGCCGGTCCATCGCGGCGGTCTCGTGCACCACAGCGATAGGGGCAGCCAGGGCGGATTCAAACGGTCGTCGCAACACCCAATTTTTCACTCATGATAATAATTCGTCAAGCGCTTCTGCCGGCGTTTTCCAGCCCAGTGTCTTTCTCGGTCGGGCATTCAGGACCGCTGCTACAGCGGATATCTCGTCGGCGCTGTGGATGCTCAGGTCTGTGCCTTTCGGGAAGTACTGCCGCAGCAAGCCGTTGGTGTTCTCGTTAGTGCCGCGTTGCCAAGGGCTTTGAGGATCGCAGAAGTAGACTTGGATACCCGCATCGATCTTGAGGCGGTCGTGCTGAGCCATTTCCGCTCCTTGATCCCAAGTCAGCGTGCGACGTAGCTCTTCGGGCAAAGTGATGATGGTGCGCGAGATCGCGTCACGCACGGCTTCCGCTCCGTGTCCCGCGAGTGCAGGTCCGTTCTTCTTGCGCGGAGCTTCGCCATGCCCCGCCAGCCGGGGAAGGTGCAGGAGCATTGTGAAGCGCGTCGTGCGCTCGACCAACGTGCCGATCGCCGAGCTGCCAAGACCGAGAATGAGGTCTCCCTCCCAATGTCCCAGCACGGCTCGATCGGCCGCTTCAGCGGGGCGCTCACTGATCATGATCGCCGGCGAGACGAAGTTCTTGCCTCGCCTGCGTACGCGCCCCCTGGGCACGCGCAACACGCGCCCGGTTCGCAAGCAGGCCGTCAGCTCGCTGCGTAGTACACCGCGGCCCTGAACGAAGAGAGCCTGATAGATGGCTTCGTGGCTGATGCGCATCGTCTTGTCGTCCGGGAAGTCGATCGGCAAGCGTCGG
>NZ_FMAI01000071.1 GCF_900094605.1 Bradyrhizobium shewense
GGGGTCTCATCGACACAGAGCTTCGAAGAGGCGAGCAGAAGCTGGCGCAGACGATGCCACAAGGGCTTCAATTCCTGGGCGGCATACCCGACCCAGAAGGCGAGCGTGGAACGGTCCAGCGCTATTCCGTGCGTCGCCAGCATCTGCGCCTGGCGGTAAAGCGGCAAATGCCAATGATACTCTTGGCATCGATCACATGCGCGACCAGTCGCTCGGTCGGCAATCCTCCCCTGATCAATCGCTCGGGAGCGGCGTGCTGGAGCACGATGCCGTGACAGGCGCGGCAGGCCAGTCTGGGTCGGCGGGTGACGATGACGCGATACTGTGCCGGTACGACGTCCAGCCTCTGGCTCTCATCGTGACCGATCTCAAAAAGGGCGCCTTCGCAGCACGGGCAGTAGGTTGCAGCCGGCAGCAGGGTTTCGACGATGCGCGGCAAATGCTCCGGCAACTGACCACGATTGGCTCTGCGCTCGGCAGCTCTCTTCTCGCATGTTTTGGGATTGGCACGATCTTCGGCTGCTTCGAGAGCCGCGACGGCCTGATCGATATCCTCCAGAACAAGCTGGAGCTGATCAGCGTCCAGCTTTTCCGAGGACCGACCGAACTGCGCATCTTTTGCAAGCTTGAGCAACCGCTCGAGCTTGGCGCAGCGATCCAGCAGAGCCGCGGCAAAGATACGCAACTCGGCCGGATCGCTCGGCAGCTCATCAGGCAAATCACTCATTGGCCCAAGTCTGCCATGCTTCGCGCCCCGATGCAGCGAAGATTTTACGTCCTACGCAAGTGCTTTCGGCTGCAGGATTCGAGGCGCGTGCATCCGCGTCCAATCCATGCCGGCCAGAAGCGCGGACAGCTGGGCGGCATTCATCCGCATCACGCCGGCTACGATGGGAGGCCATTTGAAGCCGCTGCCATCGAGCCGCTTCCAATACATCACAAGACCGCTGCCATCCCAAACGACAATCTTCACCCGATCGGCGCGCTTCGCTCGGAACACCACCGCCACGCCCTTCATCGGGTCATGGCCCAGCGTCTCCTTCGCCAACAGCGCCAAGCCCTCCGCACCTTTTCTGAAGTCCACAGGTTGCGTCGCCACGTAAATCATGAGGCTCGCGGGCGGCATCAGCATGAACGTATCCGTCGAAGCGCCAAGAACACATCACTCAACACAGCAAGGCCAGGCGTCCCTCGCACCTCCACTCGCGCCCCCTGGAGTTCAACCGTCACAATGGCTGCTTCCGGCGACCCGGTGGGCTCTGCGGCTGCCGGTAGCGCCGATTCCGATACCACCGGCACGAACGATAGCGTGTCCGCCGAAGCCGGCAGCACTAACTGGCCCAAACGCGCCCGGCGGCGCCAGTCGTGCACCTGCTGGGGTCGGCACCCATGGCGACGCGCGACATCTGTGACAATCGCCCCCGGCTCAAGGCTTTCCGCGGCAATCTGTGCCTTCAAATCGTCCGGCCAGCGCTTTCGACCTGCGCCTGCGTACACTTCGATACGCGGTGACAACGGTCGTCTTATGTCGTCCGAATGGTCGTCCATTGTGAGCACCCTTGCAGAAGATGACTCTTCTAGCGGTGCTCTCAGGATCGAGTACAAAAATTCTCAAGGGCCTCAACGCCACGCTTACCCTCGAGCACGGCACACATCAGCCTTACCGGATAGCTGTCGCGATGGTCCTCGATGAAGCGGAAGCTCATGTCCGGGTTCCGGCAAAGATCGCGATCGACTTTTTAAAATGTCGCGCTCCATGCGCAGCCGCTCGTTCTCCTGGCGCAGCCGGGCGATCTCCGAAGCCTGGTCCGCCGACATCGGCGTCGCCTGCGTGGTGGGCCGCCACGCCGCCGATGCCGGCTCCTGCCGGACCTTATCCACCCAGCGTCGTAGCACCCAGTCGCGCAGACCGAGCTCCTTGGCGACCGCCCCGATCGATCGACCGCTCGATACCTCCAGTTCAACGGCCTGGCGCTTGTAGTGCTCTGTGAACGATCGACGTTGACGACCTTGCATTCGACGCCTCCGGGCTCTCTGAGCCTACTACAGGTGTTCACTCATTCGGAGGAGGTTCAATCTTTCCATGACCACGGTAGAAACTTATGCGCCACAACTCGCTTTTGAAGAACGTGCATTCGCTTATGTACACCACGTATTGCGAAACGCGCCTCGAGAATGGATGATGGTTGGAATGAACGGAGAGTATACGAGTGTGCGAAGATATTTAAACGATAAAGTGTCGTACTTCGATTTGTATCAGAGACAACGTCCCGTTTGCCCTAAAGGTAAAGAATTGGTCTATCCAGAAGGGCTTGGTGCGCTAGCTCCTGGTTTTGAGGGAACGGCTTCGCGATCCGGAAGGTGGCATGGGCCACTACACTGCGCTGACTTTCTCAATATGGCGTACCCCATGGTTATGCACGATGACGAGAAATATCTTATCATTGCTTTGAACTCGTCGTCATTTCTAGCCGCTTCGCTTTGGGATGGCGCAATCGGAGAGCTCAGGGCAGAACAGAATGCCCGACTTACCAGATTCTTACTAAAGAATGAGGCGAAGTGCATTATCGTTCTTGTACATCACCACATCGGGTTTCCGTCCGACAAGCATCAGGAATTTGTGGAAGCTTTTGGCATCGGTGGCCGTATGCAAACCAGAGCCCTCGCGCTCCTCGAAGCGCGCGTCGTCGCTTATGCCATATCATTGCTTCCTAACTCTTATTTGTTTCATGGTCACATACACTTTCCTTTTGCAGCGCGGTTAGGCCGTGGTGGGAAGGTAATCTCGGGACCGTCTGTAACCGAATTTCGATTTGTGGCACGTAGCTGCCCCCGACGTGTGCGACGGCACGTTCGCAGTTGGCCCATCGCGACATAAATGAAGGTAAGGAAGCAGTTGACACGCTTCTCATACACCCTGTTGTTGCGGCCGTGAGTTTCGTCGGCTCGACGCCAAGTGCGCGCACATTTACGAGACCGCAACCCGGCACGGCAAGCGTTGCCAGGCGCAAGAACCATTTGTTCCTCATGCCAGACGCCGACATGGATCAGGCGGTGGATGCGCTCATGGGCGCTGCCTACGGCTCAGCCAGCGCGTTGCATGGCGATTTCAGTTGCAGTCCCGATTGGCGAGACGACTGCCCAACGCCTGATCAAAAAAACGGTCCCTAAGGTACGTGCGTTGTGCGGCGCGTCTATGGACGCCCCCGTCTTCGTCTCCATAACGCGCGATGAGGTCGCAGATGGTCATTCGCGCGGCCTGATTGAACAGCGGAAGCACCGCCTCGAATACCTCGCCCCCCACATTTTCGAAATAGACGTCAATGCCGGCTTGGCAAACGGCGGCGAGATCAGCCGATAGACTGGGCGAAAGATGGGAAAGGCAGGCATCGAAGTCCAGCTCGTGAGTCACAAACTTGCATTTGCCATCGCGCGGAGCGATCCCAATGACCCGCGCACCCCGTTGCTTGGCGAGTTGCCCGGCGATCTGGCCGCCCCCCCGGAGTAGGCGGTGAGCCCCAGCATTCCAAGCACGCCCACGGCCTGCGAGATGCGCCCGACGGACGGATCGAGCTTGCGCGGGACCATGTACCCCGGGCGCCAGGCCCCTTCGCCGATGAGCGCATACTCGGTCCACCGGTTGGTGTTGAAAACGAAGTCGCCGACCGCAAATCCGTCCATCCGGCTCTCGGTAACCTGAGAGACGGTTGCGCGCATGGCAGGAGCGCCTTCTGGCCCAGTGCGCTCCCGCTGGTAGTACAATTGATATGGGGCTGAGCGACACATAGATGGTCCGCGTCAGCGCCTGTCTCAAGGCGGCCACCGGGACTGCACCCTCCTTCAGCACGAACGTGTCCTCCTGTGGCCATCCCGCCACGGGCTCGTCCCTCAAGGTCCAGGATCGATTTCTCACGACTCTCCCTCTCCTTGTGGGCACCGCCCCTTCAGTCTCAAGTCCATCATCCATCGGGTCTGGTTATATTCAGCCGACCTGTGCATGGGGGGCTCTCTGCCTTCGCTAGTGTTCTGTTCCGGAAATCCGCTGTCAAAGTGGCGCAAGTTTCTGGAGGATGGAATCGGCAGTTAGCCGTCCACATGAAGGGCTGTGAATTTGCGTTTTTAGTGCGAACGAAACGGTGGATTTTTTTGACAGGTCGGCGGTGGAATCGAAGGAGCCACAACGAATGGCGCGTTGGTTGATGAGCGCGAAAAAGCGTTCGATCTGGTTGAACCAGGGGGTGTAGCTTGGCGTGAAGTGAATGTGCTAACGCGACCGGCTGGCGAGCCAGGCCTTGACCTTTAGATGCTTGTGGGTGGCGTAGTTGTCGATGACCGGTTGGGCCGGCACATTTGCTTCGATGTGACGCAGGAAGGCGAGGAGCTCCTGGTGATGGCGGGGTTTGAATTGAATGATGATTGCGCCGTCGAGCACATTGAGGGCGAAGAGGGTGGTCGTGCCATGAGGCTGTCGACACCCTCGATGTAGCCGAACCCCATAGGAAGCATCGGAAGGCGGATTGAGATAGAGCCCGACCACGTCGCGCAGCTTCTCGAGAAAAAAGGATCGGTCGAGAGTTTGAAGCTGCGCCTACGATGGGGCTGCAGACCGAAGAGTTGCAACAGGCCATGAACCGTGCTTTTGGCAATTCCCGTTTTCTTGGGCGATGGCACGCATTGCTCCAATGGGTTGCGGCTTTGGGCTTGCGAGGGAGTGTCTTGGTGATCAGCTCGGCCACAGCCTCATGCTCAACAGTCCGAGGCCTGCCGGTACGCATCTCGTCGTAGAGACCCTCGATGCAATATGCGATGAAGCGATTGCGCCATTTTCCGATCGTCTCGGGACCGACACCAAGCCGCGTCGTCACGACGACGTTGCTCGGCTTGCGTTCGCAGGCCCAGCACGATCTTTGCTCGCAGCGTCAGCGCCGCAGGGAGCGTTATGGCCGTGAGCTGCGTGCGTTCATCTCTGGAAATCGCCAGCATCGCCTTCGGGCGTCCGGTGCGGATCGGGTATTTCCTTCGATCAGGATACCCGATACCCATGCAACATTTATGCTGCGAATTTGCGGGACAGAACACTAGCTTGCTTGGTCATAAATTATGATAGTTACTTTGACTTGAGATGGCTCTGATGCAAAAAGGGCATCGAGACAATGTAGACACGAGAGCAGCGCTCAAAGTTCTCCGAGCGGTGTCAATCGAATTTGGAACGTGCCGTTCTGGCCCGCAATGGTGGATCCTCTCGGCCCACAACTTTTGGAAAAGCGCTGCCATCAAGCAACGGATCGGCGGCACCGCCGAAGCGGATTTGGCATCCGTCCGCAGCTTCCAACTTGGCCATCCGTTACACCTCTTCCAGGTCAGCGAGGTGGAGGAAAGCGTTCGCGCAGCGACTGCTCCCACCGCGCGAGCGTCACTCCGGCGCCGCAGTCCTGTGAGCGCAAGCCCTGCAGCACTCCGATGAGACCATCGTCGAGTGTCTCCTGATATTGGGCGGCAGTCATGTTCTCGGCCGACGCTTGCGCGTCCGCCTGCTCCGAGAGAATGTTCACAAATGAGTCGGTGTACTCCGGCCCGGCTTCGAACTTGGAATACTCCGTGCTCCCGGCCCCCCTTCTTTTCATCAAATAGGTGCGCGTGTCAGCCTCGCCGCTGCCGACGAAGTAGGTCCGCATGGGCCCCATGACCGGCCGGCGCAGCCCGAAGGAATAACGCACCGCGTCATCGATCTCCTGCACCGTGGCCAGACCATCGTGTACCAGTCGCAGCGCCTCGCGCCACGCCGCCGTCTGCAGCCGGTTTGCGAGAAAGCCGTAGACCTCCTTGCGCACGACGAGCGGGTGCATCCCCAGCGCGCGAAACATCTCCGCCGCCCGCGGCAGCATCTCGGGCGCCGTGCGTTCGCCGGCGCACAATTCCACCAGGGGCACCAGGTACACCGGCTGGAACGGGTGTGCGACCAGCAGGCGCTCGGGGCGCGGCATCTGCGCCTGCAGCAGCGACGGCTGCAGCATCGAGGTCGAGGAGCAGATCAGGGTCTCCGGTGCAGCCGCTCGGCAGGCAGTTGCGAGCAGCTGCTGCTTGAGCTCGAGGCGCTCGGGCGCGTTTTCCTGCACGAACTCCACGTCGCGAACCGCGTCGGCGACTGACTCAACCACCGTCAGAGAGCCTTCAGCAGGCAGCGGAACTTGCGTCAGCTTACGAAATGCACGCCGCGCATTGGCCAGCATCTTCTGCGCGCGTTCGACCGCACGAGACGACGGGCTATACAGCCGCACGTCGACTCCGTTAAGGAGAAACCGTGCGGCCCACCCGCTGCCGATCACCCCGCCCCCCAACAGTCCTACCGCTCGCGGCAGCCTGTCAGGGAAGACGTTTGAACTTTGAGACATGAGCTATAACCTTGGCCTTTTTTTTGACATGAACCTTCAGCTTGAGCCTTTCGCGCATCTAATCCGGGCTCATCACCCGCCCCTTCCGTCAAGCATCTCTGCCGCCCGCTGTATGAGTTCGCTGTTGATCGCCAGCCGCCCGGCGAGAGAGGTACAGGTTGTCTTACACGTTCGCGCCGATCAACGGCGCCAACGCCGCGTACGGAAGCTGCATGTGTCCGAGAAGGCTGAGTAAACAGCGCGGGCGAAAGCTGATGCACCGATTGCTATCAGCGTATTCTAATCGTTCGGCACGCGGTAGCCAATCGCCATGCACACCCGGATCAATGGCGCACCGTCAATCAGCCCGTCATTGATAAGATCGCTGCCAACTTCAGATGACCGGCATCGAACACTTCAAGCTCAGGTTCCCCCGAGCTGTTGCGGGCGGGCGGCCATCGCGTGCAGTATCCCCTTGGTTATTGACCATGAGGTGCTCCTCGTCGGCCTTGCTCTTCATCCACCCGCATCCGTCGTGCAGATCTCGGGGCGCAGTTCTTCGACGTGGATGAGCCGCTCAAACAGATTCGTCACGTACGTCCCTCCTGCCCCTGCTGCCAAGTGCAGCGGAGAGTTCGCCTCACCTGGCATGACGCTGCACCCCCGACCATGGTCAGGTTGATCACCGGATTTACATCCGATTCCCTAATACGCCACACCACTGCCCCACACCGCGCCGGCTCCAGCGGGCTCTTCCGGCTCTTGAGATCACGCACGTGGACGTGTATCGCCGCCGCTGCCGCCGAGTCGATTGCCGAGTCAGCGACCTCCTGTGATGAAGACCTCTGATACCATTCGTACCTTCTCCTCTCACTCAAGCTTGATCTGTGCTAGTCAGGTCATGATTAAGTGTTCTCTCATGATGTTCGACGCTTTATGTTCACCGCTTTCGGAATGCTCTCGCTTTGCATTTCCGAGCGTAAACAGCGTCAGCGCATTGATCAGGATCAACCGAACGGCCTCATCGGAAACTCCTGGCGACAGGGAGGCTTTGAACACCTTCGCTGCGGCAGCCCTCATCCCAGCAATCGGCGTGCCACTCGCGGCACCTGCGCGGATTGCCCAGCAAGAGACAACACGTGAGCCAGCAGCCTGCTCTTGGACGACACTGTCGGATTTCCGGCACCGGCGTAGTTAACTGGACACGGCTGGCATGACACCGTGGAGCTTTATGAGACTCCGGTCGCCTCTCGTGCCTAGCTTGGACGAGTGCTTGATGATGACGCCCTCAGCGGCTGCCGCCCTCGACATTAGTGCATCGGCTGGCATCATGCGTTTTCGGTAAGCCTCCGATGATGCTTACGATTACCCACATTTTTTGAGGCCCGGCCCAACCGAAAACTTGAGTCGCCGGAATCACTTATGATTTTTTGATGAGCACCTGATTCGAGAAGAGGTGCTCTATGGGACTGACTTCACGCGCCCGGGATGAGAAGGCGCATCGTTTGGCGTCTGACGCGGTGACTTGGTTTGATCGTGAAGCTGCGCTGTGCGAATTCCAGGACGCTCGACTTGGCGAGAGATTTCGCATGCTGCTGGAGCAAATTGGTGGAGACATCGGACAGAGCATTCCGATGGTTTGCCGAGACTGGGCGAATACCAAGGCGGCCTACCGTTTCTTCTCCAATGAACGAGTAAGCGAGGCCGACATCCTATCTGGTCATTTTAAATCGACGCGGGAACGTATCGCGGCTGCGAAAGGGCCTGTTCTTGTTCTGCATGATACGACCGAATTCACCTATCAAAGGGAGCGCCCGGATCTGATCGGGATGATTAAGCGCATCCCCAAAGGCAACTCTCGAAGATTGGACGGAAAACCCCAAACGTACACGACATGCGGAATATTGATGCATTCGAGCCTTGCGATGACCCTTGAGGGGCTTCCACTGGGGCTCAGCGCCGTGAAGTTCTGGACCAGAAAGAAATTCAGAGGGGTCGCTGCGCTCAGGCGCGAGGTCAACCTGACACGGATCCCCATTGAAACCAAGGAGAGCATTCGTTGGCTGGAGAACCTCAAGCAATCCACGGAGCTTTTTGAGAAGCCATCGAAGTGCATCCATATCGGTGATCGTGAGGCCGATATTATGAGTTGTTTTGCGCCGTGGCAAGCAGTCGCGGTATCCAGCTTTGACTTTGACAGTGATCCACGCTGATGAAAGAGGAGCGACAAAGAACAGAAAGAAGATTGAATGGAAACTCCTGACCGATCTTCCGGTGCAATCGCGCGGGGACGCCATCGAGAAACTTGAATGGTATTCCCTGCGATGGAAGATCGAGGTCTTCCACAAGATATTCAAATCCGGCTGTCGGGCAGAGGACTCGCAACTGCGGACTGCTCAGCGATTGACGAATCTGATCTCGGTGTTCTGCATTGTGAGCTGGCGCATTTTTTGGATGACGATGCTCAATCGTTCAGCACCAAATGCCTCACCGGAATTTGCGCTGACCAAAGCTGAAATCCAATTGCTTGATCGGCTCGTCAAAGACAAGAATCCAGTCAGCAAACGAAGGACATTGTCGCATTATCTCATCAAGATCGCCAGGCTCGGCGGCTATCTCGCGCGCGCCAACGATCCGCCACCAGGGAATCTCATCACGTGGCGCGGACTATCGCGTTTCATCGATATCGCAACGGGAGCGAAGCTCTGACTCAAAGATGTGGGTAATCGTAAGC
>NZ_FMAI01000058.1 GCF_900094605.1 Bradyrhizobium shewense
CGGCCACATCCCGCGCCGGCACAGACGGCCCAATCTCGACCGGCACGAACGGCGCCACACTCGTCTCACCGTGCTTGCAAAGCTCTTTACGCCACCGGAACAGCTGGCTCACATGAAGGCCGGCCATGCGAGCCACCTCGGAAACAGTGGCTCCGGGCTCGAGCGATGCTGCAACTAGCCGCTCCTTCTCATCTCGCGACCACCGCCGCCGCCGCTCTACCGATGTGATCACCTCTGCCCGCGATATCGTCATAGCGCTTCTCCTAGGATTACCCCTAGGACCTGCGGCGCTCGCCTCCGTCAATCAAGGCGGCCGCAAGCGGAGGCGTACTGTGATTATGACAGAAAGCTTGGAGCACCAGATTATTGAAGCTGGAGCGGAAGAATTAGGCGCACGTGATCTGCATGGGCATGAATCCCCGGATCACAAATGGAGAAACCGGGTCCGTATTCTCGGCATTTTATGTTTAGCCCTAGCCGCAGCGTATGGCGTATACGACCACATGAGCGGCAACACCGCCTTTGGATTTGTTGGAATCATATGCCTCGTGATCACCGCTACGTGGGATAAGGCAGGCGAGAAAATAAAGTCGTTCGCCGGCATCCTCGTCTCATCTTCTACCGCAGACGTCGTTGGATCCATTGCGCGATGGACTCGCCACTTCTTTCGCCATGGCGACTACATCGTGCGCGGTATCTTGCTTTTCCTTGCGGTCGGGGCAACAGCGTTCATTTGCAAATATTTCATTGGGAACTTCAACCTGCTTCCGCCCTACCTCGACCTGGCTGTAAAGCGTCTTGGACCTTCTTTGGCCATCGTCTCCCTGGTGCTTTATCCAGCATCTCTGGTGAGCAAAAGAATATTTGAGCTCTCTGCATACAACTTCGACCAAGTGGTCCGTCGATATGAATTCGCGTTCTACGCTTCAGTGGCATTGTTTTCGATTACCGTTATCGCTCTTTTTGCCGGCGTGGAAATAGAAGGGTCCGACAAGCTGCCCGTCCATTCTGGTGGCACATTGACTAAGGGACCAACTTGGCCAGATGACACTAAATGGCTGTTTGTTAAGATTGCCGTCATCTGGTTGATCTGGGTGATCGCAACTGGCGCATGTATCATCTCGAGGTTTTTTGAATGGTCGTGGCGAGATAGGCCCACCATGCTACGAGGACAGCGGGTCAAACACCGTGTCGTTTAGTCGTGCTCAACATTGGTGGGAAGGGCGGCTCAGAGCTCACGCCAAACTCGCGTGTAAACGACGTTGCCACATCCATGGAGAATGGGAAACTATACCCAACGACGCGAAAGATTAACATGACCGGCCGGACACCGAACGGGATTGGCTTTAACATCGTGGCTTCTTCTGGGGCACGAGTAATCGGTCTGGGGTCCTCTTGTGTTCGCGAGGCTCATCGTGGGTCGTGCCCGATATATCGTCGTCATGGCCGCAGCGAAACTGCTTGACCCATTTGAGAGACACCTTCGAGATGGCGCCGTCCTCGCTCGTGCGAAGGTTGCGGCCTGCAAGGAATCAGCGGCTCTATACGGTAATACGCGGTAGGTCGCTCCCCGGAGTTAAGCCGAGTTACGCCCCGCCAGCTGAACTTCCTGAGGTCAACTGGTGGAGAAACTCGATCCATCGCTCTGAAAAGGGGCAACATGAAAAGCCTCGATCGCACGTCCTCCGGCACTGCCGCTATTCAGACAAATGCGCGGAGTCGCCCTTTCAACATGCTGTATGATCCGGCCCATCCAGTCACACTACGGCCCAACAAGGACGCGCACATCCAGAGACCGCCGCTGCAGCTCAAGTTGACGTTGGCGATCCTGCTCATACAGCGCTCGGTTTTCTGCGCTGGATTCTTGTTGCAGCATTCTTGTTGAAAGAAGATTGTTAAACCCACCTGCAACACCTACAGCGCCATCACCGGCGCCCCAACCTCCCGAAGCTGGATCGCCGTTACGGTTAGACAGATCACGTCCACCATTTGACCTGGCAAACCGAGCATCGACCAGCGGAACAGATCTTCGAGTGCTTCGCCTTCCTGATTGGTCAACAAAAACTTGGTGTCCGGCTGCCATCGTCACGACGACTTTATGCACGTCTGTCCGAGAGCCACTCAATCCCGCGTTAGCTGCCGTGAACTTGAATTGTTCGCTCACGGGCTGCAAAGTCAGAGTGGCTCCAACGCCTCCGGTGAATGTGGTCGTATATGTCAACGTGTCTGCAAACGTGAATATTCTGCCGCTGCCCGGGTTGTCAGCTCTCTGCAATCGAATGAATGTGGCGACTGAATCATACATCCCAACATCACCGGTGAGAGGATAAACCCAGTTCGCTTCTCTATCTCGCGTACAATTCATCTTTCGCAAATCATCGAAAGAGTCGATCAATTCAAAATTGCGATTTCCCGCCCTTATCCTGTTCGATCCGCCGGTCGCCGCTACATTGAATGTTCCGTTTGCAAACGGATTGAATAACGTAAATCCCGCTTCTGCGCCGTTTTGCTCATTGATATCGAAAGTAAAGGTGTACACGATTGAAGCGTTTTGGAAGCCTTGACCAAAGGTCTGAACCGCCGCCTTGGCTTCGCAGCGAATCTTGTCAACGACGTCATAAGTTGTCTTTCGTGAGACGTCGTCCGGTAGCGGATGAACGGAGCATCCACCTGCGAATTGAACGGATGCCAAGACGGCCAAAGCCCGAGTCAGCCGAATTGGAGAGCAAATTGATGGCACCACCTGAGTCATCAGTGACATGCTGAAATACTCACTCAGAAATGAACGCTATCTAGTCAAAAGAATGCGTCATCAATGTCACATAGAAAATCCATACAACGCAACTGTCCGGCGATTATTCTTCCAGCTTATGGCAAAATTGCCACATCCGGTAGTTGTAGTAATTTCAAATCGACTTTGGCGGCACCATGGGCGCTGAGCCCAACCAGGAATGACCACTACCCTTGTCCAGCTCAGTCGTTCGGGTGGAGGAAGAACTTACCGAAGGTCGCTTACTTCGTTTAAACGGCTTAGCAACTCGTCGCGAGCCGCTAACTCATCCGCGTCCAAGACTCGGTTGCCCGCAGTTTGCGTCCGATTAGTTGACCTCATATGCTTCAAGATCTCCGAAATCGGAGTCGCTATTTCGTGTAGACGCCAGGAAACCTCCGAGGCGCTCAGAGTGTCTCGCTGGCCCCCGCTGAAAATTCCAACCAAACAACGGCTCGCCCGGTCGAAGACAGGAGCTCCCGAATCTCCTCCTGAGGTATCCGTGTCTATGCCAAAGGACGGACGAAGCGCACTACCGTTCGTGGCATCAAAATAGTAGCGGAATACCTGATCTTCAATCCTTTCCGTCTTCCCGTACGCTGCTTCAAATTCCTTCTTCACCGATTCAGCGTATGAGGTACGGCCTATCTCCTTTTCAATCTTGTATGCCTGAGCGAATATTTCTGATCCCATTCTGTTGTACAGTTCCTCGTCTATCTTAAATGGAAACCAGACATATGCGTAATCATGAACTGTCTTAACCAGTCCCATCGGATGTCCGACCGCGAAGACGGGTTGCCGATAGGTCACCGGCACTGATTGGAGGCATAAAGGTTCGGCATTGTAAGGTTGAGCATGAACTTTTGACTCCAAGTCATTGTAGGCTGCCGAAACAATGGAATCCTCTTCAATGCGAAGAAAAGCAAAATCGATTGGGTCTGCATTCTTCGAGCCTGGAGCCGGATCTGGCCATTGATCTAAGATTTGCAGAGGGCGCGAGGCTTTCCCCAATCCATCAAGGTCGAATTGCACGCGGACATCTCGCCACGATCGATTTGTAAAACAGTGCCCGGCCGAAACAATCCATCTCCTACTGATCGCGATTCCGCTACAAATGTTGCCGCTCCCGTCTCGTAGCGACACGACGTACCTAGAAAAGTGAAATACTTGCTCGTAGGAAAGAGGGGAAAAGTTTGTCATTGCGCCATATTGGGCCTTCAAGACCCTCTGTCGGGCGAGGCCGTTATAGGCGTCAGCGGCCGCTTGTCTTGCGATGGCATCGTTTTTGATTTTTGGCCATTGCGCTGCGTAGTCTAGCTTGAACTTGGCCGCAGCATTTATATAGCCTTGCGTTGCGTCTGCGTCGGCAGGAACTCCGACCGCCTTGATGAACTGGGAAACCACGTTGGCATAGGTTTTGGAAAGTGGGGCGGCGACGGGTGATCGAACAGCTGCCGACTCCAGAACTGTTGTACTTGCCATTAGCTGCGCTGATTTTTCGTCAAACCATCTCACCGGACTCCCGGCCGCCTGCTTGAGATCAGCAGCGATAGCTTCGTTTACGGGCAGAGGTGCGGCAACTGCCTGGGTCTGAACGGGTGCGACCGGTCCGAACGTGTCCGTCGAAATTACGAAGTCCGAGATACTTCGGGCGATGGTAAGCTTGTATGGACGATTACTACTCTGATAGCGCTTCTGCAGATCATATAGCACAGAGTGTCGATCGGCCGGCTCGTTGCTAACAATTCGCGCGATCTCATCTGCTGAAGCTTTCAGATTTGCTGAGTCAGTTAGAAAAACGTCAAGCGCCGAAGAAACGGTTGATACTTGGGAAACCGCACCCGTGATCCCTTTTGCTCCTGGAAGCGATGAAGAAGGAGCGTCAATTTGTAGATTTGTCTGACCTGTACGTTGGACATCTCGCACAATGTCCTGATACCGAGGAATGGTGAAGCTGTTCGATAAGCGATTGGGTACAATAACTAAAGGATTGGATTGATTTTGTGCGAGGGTCGGAGCACTCCACAGAGACGCGAGAGTGATCGCAAGATACCAAAAGATGGTATGGCGAAACGGAGTAGAGATCATTTCTGCCTGAGCGTCTTGCTTGCCTGCGTGATCCATTGCCGAACCTCCGGCGTGAGGCGGACGTAGATGCCACCATCGCCGCACGGAACCCGGGCTGATTTTGTGGCTCGCGAGGTCGTTCCGGCGAGCTTAAGTGCGCTTTCGGTTTGTCCGACGACCGTCCCAGCAGGCCCCGCTAAAATTGGGCCGCCGCTATCCCCATTGCATGTATCGCGCCCGAGCCCTGTTTTGCCAGCGACGATCTCAGCTCCAGGGGCACAACCAAACGCCGACGCATAGGTGCGCGAAGAACCAGGGACGGTTCCTTTGCAGTCGTTCGTTCCGGACGGCACCGTCGTTTCTCTCTTTTGTCCAGCTAGCAGTTGCCCCGATGAATCGAGCCCATAACCCCCAAAGCCAACAACTTGATAACTGGTAGCGGCTTGGACCGTTTCGTCCGTCTGCATTTCCAAAGGACTGACGCTGGCCTTCTGTGATAGCAGCAGCAAACCGACATCCGAGCCGTTCGTCAAAGCTCCACCGCAGCTATTTAAGCGATGTGTCGAAGCAGCTACCTTGATGCTACTTCCTGTTCCTTCCCGATCAGCGAAAACAACGGATCCCGTGATGCCGCCACACACACAGTGTGCCGCCGTCAATACCAGATCAGATTCAATCAGAGAGCCAGTACATTGCACTTGCCTTCTGCCCGCCTGAGTAATTCCTACGATTGCTGGGTAGGCCCCTTTTGCAACGGGAACGCCGCCCCAAACTTTCGAGTTTTTGATTGCCTCAGCGTTCACGCGATAGGCGGCGTCGTCTTCAACCGAAAGACCAAGATCGTCCTCGTCCGCCCGTCCCGCGACCATCGATATGCCTTGGAGACAGATAGTAGCAGCCATCACGGAAAAAAATTTCAAACACGATTGCCATCTCATAGCTTGCCTCTCGATTGTCTTAGCGGACATCTTGCGGGCGAGGCGCCAGTTGGCCGCGTTCTAGCGCCGCATTCTTACATCGAGGCCTATTGACGCCCCACATCTACCCCTTGAACCCGCAGGAAGCTTCATCGACGTTGAGAATGCGTGACATCGCCACGCATCGAAGAGGTAAAAAGCCGTTGGATTTCAGGGTCTCTGAAATACCGAACCGTTTGCCGCCATTTACTTCTGGGCTGCTATCCATGTCGGCGATCATCTCGCTCTGGTGAACGAAGGCCAGATTTGGCGGACCAAGAGAGTTCGGCCAATTTCCGGCACCCCCACCTAGCGGCTGTCCGTTACTGAAGTGGTGACATCCAGCGCAAGTTTGCGTTTGAATACGCTGAACGATATCCGGAACTGTCAGTGCTGTGCCCGGCGCCCCAGGCCTTTTCAACTCGTTGAGCTTCGCCCCAATAAAGGTGCCGACTAGACTCGACGTGCTAAAAGCCTTGGTCACGCTGCCCAAGAGCTCCTGTCCCTCATTGCTTTCAAATGGATTGAAACGGTCGTCTGAAGATTCAGAGAGGCGCAGACCAAATGCGGCGGCAGAGCTTTCGGTCCCATTCCCTCTCAGGTTGTCAAATTGATCCGATAGCCGTGCAAGAAACGCGGCTTGCAAGTCGATTGGCGCGTTGCCGGAAAATAAGCTTGTGTCCGGATTTGTTTTGACAGTCACGGGCACAACACGCAGTCCCGGCTGGAGTCGTTGAAGTTTAAATTCGCGCAGCGTCCAAATAAATGGGCCACCGTTCGGATTCATGAATTGGTTAGTTCTGATCTGTCCAGTGCCGGCGGCGTAGTGATCGACGTGGATGACAGGCGCAATCCCCTTGGATGTGATTCCGTTCAAGAAGAAATCTTTGAGACGGTTACCGCGCTCATCTTGATTTACGTTGGACAATTCCAACCAGAACTGTTGGATGTCGAAGCACCCGTCCATACCAAGATTCGGCTTTGGGTTGGGCAGCCTTGCCTCGAATATGATGAGATTACGATTTGTGGCTGAGTTCTTGCCCGAATTACGCGCGAACACGACGCGCGCCTCGCCGCAGTCCACAGGATTCGCAGGATCGGCGAGGTCAGGACGATTGCTATAGGCAATTGCGCTGTAGCCCTGCTCTCCGTTGGGATCGGTGAAGGGGTCGCTATTGGCTTCGTTTGCTTCCAGACGTGGGCAAATGAACGGGAAGCCGTTTAGCGAAGTTTCGCAATGTGGTCCGGTCGTCTTACCGGGCGCCACGGCCTGACTGTCCCACCACTGCTGAAACAGAGCGAGCTTACCGGTCTTAGGATCACCCCCCTGTTTGGCTAACTGGTCCATGACTTCCGCAAAGGTCAGCTTCTTCATAATGTTTTCGTCGGTAACAAAAATCGACTTGCGAACGTCCATAACGGGAGCGATGGCGACCCGAGCCTGCGACCTCTGCCGCACGCCTTCGAGCTGCTTCTTAATCTGCATTCCGAATGCACCAACTTCGGGCGCATTCAGGCGCAAGCCTGGGCTATTAAGCCCAAAATCGACCGCCTGAGCCCATGCCACTATCGGGAGCGTTGTGAGGATTGCGCCAAATAATCCCGCAAACATCAACGAAAAGAATCGTAGCGCCTTGCAAATTGGCTTCATCTCAAAGTCTCCACGCAACAAAATAAGTTGTCTGCAACTGGGCGGGCCGCCAAGGTGCCGCAATACAAGCACGTCGGTTCGGGCAGCAGGTCTCGCCGGCCACAATCTTAGAGCGAGATACTAATTAGCGTCAAGGTTGTGTTGGAGCGCTCGCAGCTGTGTGCGTCTTTCCGCCGCATAGATTATGTTGGCGCTTGCAAGGGACCGCTACGATTTCACCGGCTCTAGCGGAGATGTTGCTGTCGTGTCCGCTCCGGGACCGCTGAAAGCCGCCTCTGGACCACCGCCTACCGCCATCAATCCGAGTCCACGCCACGCCAGCTTAGTTTGCTCAGGTCGACCGGGGGGGCAACTTGATCCATCGCCTTAGCAAGCGGCCCCAACGAAAAACCTCGACCATACGCTCTGCCAACGCTGCCGCTATTAGCGTGCCCCGTCAGTGCGTCATGCATTTCCTCCGAAAGGCCGGCATCTCGCGTCATGCGCTTAAAGGTATGCCTAAAGGAGTGAAAGACCTTAGTGATGTCAGAGATGCCACAAGTCGAACGGAGGTAACGGCCAAACCACTTCGACCAAGCCGATGAGCGAGTTCGTTGGCCCTGAGCCTCGACAGCCGGCCAAAGAGGATCATCGACTTTTCGGCCCGACTTGAGGAGCGACTGTCGATATCGAAGCAAACCGATACGCTTCAATTCTCGATGCATGGGCACATGACGAATCGATGAGGCATTTTTAGTTGATCGCCCGCCTGTCCGATTAATGTCGAAGTACCAATGCTTCGTATCTTCATCCTGGCGAAGATCGCGTATGCGCAATTGAGCAATCTCGTCCAAGCGCATTCCAGAAAGAAGGCCGACAAGAGGAAACCAGAAGCCAGCCTCTGCACCTCCGCCGGCCGGCCGCTCACCCAACGAGTACACCGGCGAAGAAAAGATCGCTTTGAGGTCGGACCTGTCGAAGTGCTTGCGGGCGGTCTCATGATGATCGACGGAAAACCGTATTGCTTTGCCGAACGGATTTACATAGTTGGGCACCTTATCAAGAAAGCCCTCCCGCTCTGCCCGTGAGACAATCCCGCCCAAAACCTGCATGATCTTATTCACCGTGGTGGCCATGCGCGGCTTGAACCCACTAAGGTCGCGCTCAAGCAATCGCGGCAGAGGAAGTTTGCGCAGTTCGCTTGGAAGTGCGCTCGGGACCTTTGCTACCGCGTCACGAAACTCCCGAGCCTTCTCGCGGGTGATCTCGCCTAGCCGCAAGTCGCCGTGAAGCTCTTTGAAGTATCGAACTGCTTGCTCCGCCTCGGTGATCGTGTTCGCCTTGGGCCTCTTCGCGTTCTGTGCTAATCCACCGCCGGCCCACGATGCCAACGCATCCGAAAGCTTCGGGCCGATTTCCTTCCTCTCGAAAGAGATCGCTGGCGTCGGTATGATCTCTCCGCGCTGGCGCTTGCTCTTCGCTTCATACGCCCGGACGTGTGCTTTTAGAACTACGAGTGCGGCTCCCTGAAACTCTGCCGAAGCTTTGCTCCAGTAAATGCCACGTCTCTTTAGAGCGATATTGGTCTCGGGATAGACGATCTTGGGGTCTCTTCTCGCAAACGCTTCGCGGAATTCCTTCTCGAACACCGGGAGCAATTCGCCGTAGATGTGGAAATGATCAGCAGACATTCCCAATTGCGCGTTCGATGGAATTGGCTCCAAGTCCGGCCATTTGGCACGATCCTCTTGCGTTTGCAGATGCCGGCGGTCATCTCCTTCCAACCGCTCAGCTTCATCCACGCCCAGAAGTTCGACGAACACCTCGCTCTCCAACTCCCCCAGGTCGAGGACCGGGGATTCGTTCGAGGCGTCACGGGGCGATAGCGCTTTGATTGCTTCGTCAAACAACTTGGTGGCTTGCAACGCGGCCCGGTGGTCTCTCTTCTTCGCTTCCTTCAGATCTTTAGTTTGGAGAGACCGCACAAGTTCCCGCTTGAAGCGCCCCGTCTTGGCGTTGATCAGATCGCCAAAGCCGTCGTGCATATGCGGTGGCACCGGCTTCCCAGCCAGCGTTTCAGGGAGCCTCTTTCGAAACTCGTAAGTGCCGGATGCCCGCCTCTGCATGTAAGTCAAAGCCGCCACTGTGGACCACCTTTGTGGGCTACGTTTGTGTAGCAGGCGGCTCTCTAAGCTCATGATTGCCTAGAGTTTTCAGCTTTTCAATGGCTTATGATATACTGGCGCTCCCTAGGGGAATCGAACCCCTGTTTCAGCCTTGAGAGGGCCGCGTCCTCACCGCTAGACGAAGGGAGCTAAACCATTAAAACGGCAGCTATAAAGTAGTTCTTGCCGAGTTCACAAACATCTCCCGACACCGAGGCTGGTAGATCTACCACATCTAACCCATTGAACTTACACACATGGTAGGCTCATTGGGGGATATTAGCGTCTGAGGTCCTTGGCCAGCCAAGAGCGTGCCGGGGCCTGCCGCATCATCGAAAGGATCGCTCGCGATGGAGCGACCTGACGGGGCCCTCTGCGTTTCGATGAAGGCGCCCGATGAGGTACAGCAGTTCCGAAACGAGGTGATTGAGCGCCACCGTGTGGATTGGAAGCCGCCTCCCATGAACCGACCGGGGCAAGCGTAGCTGGCGGATCTTTGATGAATTTAGGCTCTGGCATGGTCGCGAGCCGTCCAATTCCGCGACACCAGTTTTCTCGCGCGGCGAGGCGCGGTCCGAGTCAAAAAGATGCCGCTGCCGGAGTTTCCAGAAGCGGCGCCAGTCAGGGAGGAAGCAGACGAGCCGGTCTGCTAGCGGATCCGCAGGGCGCAGATAGCTCGCCCGAATTTTTTACCGAGACGCTTCACGGCCCTCTTTCACCGCGAGCCGAGCTCGCTCAGTACCCTGCAGCAAATCGCATCCGGCAAGGACGGCGCGGAGAGCCCAGTTAAGCAGCCAGGAGGAACGGCGCCAACGGCCATTCCTTCCGATAACGATCGACGTCGTGGTCTAGACCTGGATGAAGCGGCGTGTAAGATCGGCGGAGGCATCAATTGGGTAGGGTTGGGTAGAAACCGTGAGAGCCAATGTCTTAGGTCGCCTTGCCGTAAGTCTCTCCTCGTCTCGCGGTGATCAGATGACGATCTATGCGCCGTCACTGCGGGCCCTTCCACAGAACGCCATGCTGGTCATGGCCACGCTTCCCGTCATCGACTGGAACGACTGTCTCCTGCGGGACTTGCAAGCGGGCCCCAAAGTGCCCCCTTCCTGCTATGCAGCGATCGTCATGATCGACCCATTTGCATGCTGGGAAGATCTTGGTGATTTGTTGGAAGATGCAAGGATGACCGGAGTGACGAACTTTCCGCCTGCCTCCATGATTGAACGGACACCGGCAGGAGTGCCGCTCGATCGCGGTCAGGAGCTCGAGCTTCGCCGTATGGAGTGGTTTGCAAGCCGAGGGTTCAAAGTCCTGTTTGTTGCGGCGGACGAGGCAAAGATGACAGCAGCGGAGCAACGGCTAGGTTCACAGCTGGATGGGTCCGTCTATCTGCGACCCGAGGCGCTTGCGCTGCCGATTGGATCGGACATTGGGCTCGTGAGCCTTGGCTCTCATGGATCGTCGTCGGTACCGAAGTTCTCGCTGGAGCAGGCTGCCAAGGCCAAGCAGCCGCTCCGACGGGCATGAGGCCTTATTCGAGGATCCGCAGTTTCTTGATTTTGTTGTAGAGGGTTTTGCGCGAAAGCCCGAGAGAGCGAGCAGTCTTGCCGCGGTGAAGCCGGTTTCTCTTCAGGCCCTCGATAATCCAGTCCCGCTCGGATAGCGAGGCCGCGGGCCGTGCGCCTGAAGGGGGCTGCAACAGCGGCTTTAGCACCTCACCGGTGATGTGACTTGATGGCAGGGTCACGAGCTGGTTCACGATCTGCCGCAACTCGCGCAAATTGCCTGGCCAGTCGTGCCCGGCGAGCGCAAGGAATGCAGAGTTTTCTATCGTGAGCGTCTGGGCGCTGGAATCTCCTTTGGCTTCGACGGTGAAGTGTTGAAGGAGTTGCGGCAGATCTTCAAGCCTGTCGGGTAGCGAAGGTAACTGGACATTCAGCCCGGTAAAAAGGTCGAGAAGCCGCGCGCACAGAACCGTTTCAAGGCCAGCGCCTCGGGCAACCGTCGCGGTCGCAATGATCCGGGCGTGGGAACGCATGACAGTTACCCCGTTCAGAGGGGTAAACCCGCCTGTCTCCAGGTATTCGGCGAGGCGCTCCTGGCCTTCGCGCGAAAGCTGGTCAACATGCAGCAGCAAGACGGCGCCGTCGCTCGACGCCTCCAGGAGCGACAATTGGCGTCTGCCACTCTCAAGGCGCTCGGCGCCGAAAAACGGGCCGAGTGTATCCATCGCCGGACCGGCTCGGCAATGAAACAGCGTTGCCTTGGCGTGCCTGCGGTCGCTGAACGCGTGAACGAGGTTCGCAATTCCGCGCTTGCCGGAGCCGGCCTCTCCCCAGATGAGGACTGGGCTGGAAGTTGCCGCAACGCGTTTGGTCATCTCGAGGACGCGCTTCATTGCCGAGGACTGCGCGATCACGCCGTGCCTGAAGCCACTCAACTGCAGCTTCCTTTCGAGCAGATCCACCTTCTCGCGCAACAGGTGAATGGTCTTGAAGCCCGACGTCACTTCGAGGACCGACATCTCCAGAGGCACGCGGTCCAGCGAAGAGCCTCCGATGAAGCCCTGGATTCCGGTTTCGCGGCAGATGTCCAGGAGCTCGTCCGGCTTTGTGATCGGGCCGCCCCCAAGCAAGCAGATGGTGCTCTTGTTGGCGGATTGAGCAACGCGCGCAACGGCATTCGTACGCGCTGCAAGTTCGGATAGGCTGATCGACGGATCGGACCCGCTTTCAACCGCGCGGTTTAGATTGAAGTTGATGCAAATGGCCTCGGCGCCGGCTTCGACCATTCGACGCGCCTCAGATTGACTGCGGGTATAGGCAATCGTCATTAGGCCGCGTTTTGCAGCTTTCACAAGGAGCTCGATTTCCCGGGAATAGCCAAGGCCGGACTTCTCGAGCAACGACCTGCGGTCATCATCGATGTGTATGACCGAAGGGAAGTTGGTCACGCCAGCAAATCCCCATTTGATGATCCGGTCGAGCCATCGATCCAGATCAAGCTCGGGGTCGAATGTGCAGGTGCCGAAGAAGACCGGCAGTTTCGTATTTGGCAGGATCTCGGTCCGTCCGAACGCCGCTACGAACTCGTTACTATTGCGGATTGGAAGAATGGAGGCGGGCGAGGCCCCGCCCATGGCACGAAAACGGCCAGCATTGAGTGCGAGCACGAAATCAGCGCCCGCCCGCTCCGCGGCCCTGGCCGTCATGCCCGACCCGATCCCCGCACCAAGGACAAACGAACGGGAATTCCGGAAGAACTGCCTGATGCCCGCTCCCTTCACCTGAGTGGTCCGCGTGTCGATCCTGAGCCGGCATCATCGCACGGCTCGACGTCAAGACTAGCTCCAAGTCGCAGGTGCTTGCAACCGCCGTACCGCCTTTCCATTGCTCATGAACAAGTGGCAATCGGCTGGAGCGGCGGTCAGGGTGAGCTTTCCGGCGCTTTTGCGCGAGCCGGATTTTGGTGCCCTGGCGACGACCGTTTCGTCTCCAGCGTTACCGTAGATGTACGTGACGCTACCGAGATGCTCAACGAAATCCACGTCGAGTCCAATGGAGATCTCCTGCTGGTTGGGTGCCGGCGAGGAGAAGTCATCCGGGCGGATTCCGACAGTGACCGGCTTGCCAACTAGCATTTGGTCCGGCTGGACCGGAACGGAGATCGTAGAACCGGCCTCCAGTCGGACTTCCAGGCCATACTCGTGAGCTGCCTCGACCTTGCCGCGCAGGAAGTTCATCTTCGGCGAGCCGATGAATCCCGCCACAAAGCGCGAGGCCGGATTGTGATATAGATCGTGGGGGCTGCCGACCTGCTCGATGTTGCCGTCCTTGAGGACGACGATCTTGTCGGCCATGGTCATCGCCTCGACCTGGTCATGTGTCACATAGATCATGGTATTTCCGAGCTGCTTGTGGAGTTTGGCGATCTGAACCCGCATTTGCACGCGCAACTCGGTGTCCAGGTTGGACAGGGGCTCATCGAACAGGAACACTTTTGGTTCTCGCATGATGGCGCGCCCGATTGCGACGCGCTGGCGTTGCCCGCCTGAAAGCTGTCGAGGCTTGCGATCCAACAGACGGTCGATCTGCAATAGCGATGCTGTTTTGGCTATATTGGCGGCGATCTCGGCTTTCGAGGCTTTGGCCATGCGCAGGGGAAAGGCCAGGTTCTCTCTCACCGTCATATGCGGATAGAGAGCGTAACTCTGAAAGACCATGCCGAGGTTGCGATGCGCCGCATCGATGTCGTTGACGAGCTCATTGTCGATGAGGAGCCGCCCACCGCTGATGGGCTCGAGCCCGCCAATCATGCGCAGAAGCGTGGATTTGCCTGACCCGGACGGACCAACGAAGACGACAAATTCGCCGTGATCGATGGTCAGGTCGATATTACGCAGGATCTCGATAGTCCCATAGGCCTTCTTCAGGCCCTCCAGGCGAACATCGGCCATTATGCCCTCCTCTGTCGCGCCTGAGCCGCGCGAGCAGCACTTACCTCAATTTCGCGCAAGCTCGATACGATGAAGTCGGGGGCCATCAAGGACGGATCCTGACGCATCGGCACGCCGGTTGTGACAAGCACCGTGGCAAGACCCGCCCTCTTTCCGGCTTGAATATCCGTAGGAACTTGGTCTCCGATCATAATGGTCGAAGCGCGGTTCGTCCCGAGGCGTGAGAGCGCTCTCTCGATCATCGGCACTTGCGGCTTTCCGGCGATCGAAGGCTGCACTTGCGTGGCGGCAGCCACAGCTGCAATCATCGCGCCAGCCCCAGGTTCAAACCCGCTGGCCGTCGGCAGCAGAAGATCGGGATTGGTTCCGATGAAGACAGCGCCATTGAGGATCGCCTCAACGGCAATTCGCATCTTCTCGTGCGTGATATCCCGGTCAAGCCCCATCACAACGGCTTCGGGCGTTCGGTCAGTGACTTCCAGCCCAACATCGCGCATGGCCGTGACAAGCGAGGGAGCGCCGATGACATAGGTTCGCGTCAACTGCGGATAATTCGCTCGAATGAGTTCTGCGGCGGTGATGGCGCTTGTAACGACCTCTGACGGTTCGATGAAAAGACCAAATCCTCTCAGCTTGCGGACGACGTCCTCCGGGGTATGCGTGGAATTGTTCGTCACAAAACAGAACGGCAGGCCGGCTTTCTGCCATCGCGTAAACGCTTCTATGGCATCCGCGATTGCGGTGCTGCCACGATAGACGACGCCATCCAGATCGGAGATAATCCCTTCTATCGGCGGCCAGTTGACGTTGGAGCCGGTGCTAACCATTCATCAGCATCCCGCCATTCACATGGACAATCTGTCCGGTCATGTAGGATGCAGCGGGGCTAGCCAGGAACACCGCGAGCCCCGCGATATCTTCCGGCAATCCGACCCGGCCCAGCGGAATTCGGCCACTGTGGCGCGCTTCGGTCTCCTCCCGCGGACGCCCGTGCATGGGTGTATCGATAATCCCGGGTGCGATCGCGTTGACGTTGATCTTGAGCGGAGCACATTCATAAGCGAGCAGCTTTGTCACGTCGTGCACGATGGCCTTTGACAAGCAATAGTCAGCGCCGCCAGCCTGGTAGTTGAAAACCGCGCCTTGAGATGACAACGAGGACCCGACATTGACGATGCGGCCGCCCTTGCTCTTCATGAAGCGCTCGATCGTTTGCTTGGCACAGCGAAGCACCGCGACGGAGTTGATCTGTATGGTTTTTTCGATTCTATCGGCATCGCCGGTTAGAAGCGGCTGAGCCGATTTTATTCCGGCGTTGTTGATCAGGACGTCGAGCCTGCCGAAGCGCTTGGCGATCTCATCAAGCACCCTACCGACATCGTCTTCTCGTGACACATCCATGCTCATCGGCAGGATGCCGTTGCCGTACGGCAAGCGCGTCAGAATCTCCCGGAGGTTTTCCACATTTGCGTCGGTTGCCAGGACATTCGCACCGCCCTGACGGAAAGCATTGGCAATGGCTGAGCCTATGCCTCCACCCGCACCGGTCACGAGCACGGTCCTGTCTGCAACTGAGAACTGTTCGGTCATTCCAACTCCAGGATAGTTTGAGATTTGAGAAACTCGTCGACGGCTTCGCTGCTTGGCATTGCGCTTTGCGCGCCGCGTCGCGTTACACAAAGCGCCGCTACTGCAAGGGCCTTCTTGATCGCTTGGCGTATCGGCAGCCGCTGAGCAAGGGAGGCTGCGAAGGCTCCATTGAAGGCATCGCCCGCCGCGGTCGTATCAACGACCTTCACAGGAAATGCCCGGAGCGCAAAAGACGCGCTGGCATCGGCGTAGTAGGCACCTTGCGCACCAAGCGTGATCAGGGCTGCTCTCGGCCCGAGATCGAGAAGCTTTCCGGCCGCATGAGCGGCGCTGTCGAAATCGTGCACCTCGACCCCGGTGAGCTCGAAAGCTTCCGTCTGATTTGGGGTGACGAAATCAACACTCGTCCACGCCGCTGCCGAGAGGCCCGCCCTCACGGGGGCCGGATTGAAGATGAGCTCGAATCCCTTGACGCTCTTCATTGCAAAGAGATGATTGAGCGCGCCGACCGGCATGCCCATCTCGGCAACGACGATTGCGTCCCGCTCAATGAATTCGGCCGCCTTTTCGACTAAGCTTGGTGTGACATTTGCATTGGCTCCGGCGTCTATGACGATCATGTTGGAGCCGTCATCACCGACCAGGACGAGAGCTGAACCCGATATCTCCCCTGGGCACACCGCAATGGCATCGAGACAGACACCTGCCTCACGCAGCGCTTGCAGCAACGATCGACCGGCATCGTCATCGCCAAGCCGGGTATAGAAGCTCGGCCGAAGGCCCAATCGAGCGGCGGCGACCGCCTGATTGGCGCCCTTGCCTCCCGCATTCCGCTTCAAGCTTCCCATCAGGCTTTCGCCGGGCGTTGGAAGCCGCTCGACGTTGAAGCAGAGGTCGAGATTGGTCGTTCCAAAGAACATCAATGGTCTTGGGCTCATTTCACGGCCCCGAAGGTAAGACCACGTTCGAGATGACGCTGGCCAAGGATGATCAGGACGACCGGCACAATCATGGTCACCACCAGACCCGCAGCCATGACCGGATAGAACTGAACTCCCGGATTGAGCAGCTTGAGGAGGGCGACGGTGACCGGTGCTTTTGTCGAGCTGAGGATCAGGCCGAGCGTGAAGTTGTGCCACGCAAGCAGGAAAATAAGTAATGAGGCGCCTATCAAGCCGGGCTTTAGAAGCGGAAGGACGATGTGCCAGACAACGCGGAAAGGTTTTGCACCATCCATGGCGGCCGCCTCCTCAATGTCCTTCGGTATGTCCTCGATATATGAACGGCTGAGCCAAATGATCATCGGCAGCGTGACGACCTGATAGACCCAGATCATACCAAAATAGGTGTCATAAAGGCCGACTGTCTGGAACACGGTGAACAGCGGTATGACGACAAGCAGTGCCGGCGCGAAGCGGAACCCCAGAATGAAGAATGCGATGTCCTCCTTCATCGGGATATCGCGCCTCGCCAGGACGTAGCCTGCAGGCACCCCGGCGATCAGCGATACGAACACCGCACCAAGCGAGATCACCACGCTGTTGGTGACCGGGGTCAGGAAATCAACCTTGATGGTGCCGTAGCTTGTTGCCCCGGCCTGGGCGACATCGAACAAAACGCGGAAGTTTTCAAATGTTGGAGTGAAGATAAAGCGCGGCGGCCACGTCATGACTTCGGCCTGCTGCTTCAGCGACATCATCACGATCCAGACCAGCGGAAATGTAAGGATCAGCGTACAGGCAACAACCAGCAGATTAAGGAACAAGCTTGCAGGCGTTGAGCGATTAAAACGCATGTGAGCCTCCTCTAGCTTACGCGCTGCCGGACCAACCGCCACAATTTGACCATGGCCAAGGTCCCGAGAAGCACGATCATCCAATTGACAACCATGAGCGCGGCACCACGCCCGAAGGCGAGATTTTGAAAGGCCGTGATGTAGGCGCGGACCGAGAGCACCGAGGTACTGTCACCCGGGCCGCCCTGGGTTGTTCCGAAGATGATATCAAACTGATTGAGCGATTCGATCAGCCGAAACACCGCGGCAATCAGGATGTACGGTGCGATGAGCGGAAGCTCGATATAGAGGAACGTTGCCCACCCCCGCGCGCCATTGACCCGCGCGGCCTCTCTGATCTCGTCATTGATTCCCTGCAAGCCGGCGAAGATGATTAGCGCAAAAAATGGTGTGTACGTCCATATGTCGATGAGAACCAGCGAACACATCGCCGTGCTGACGTCCGAAATCCATGCGAACCGGCCGCCCCCAACAAGCGAAAGCAAATAATTCAGGATCCCATTCTGCGGATCCATCATTGTGGTCCACATCAAGGCGACGCTCATTGGCGGCAGAACCAGGGGAAGGAGAATGACGGGCCGCATCAGCCGGGCAAGGAGCACCCCACTTGCGAACAATTTGGCGAGCGCAAGCCCAAAGAACGCTTCGGCGAGCACGGCGGAGCAGGCATACGCCATAGTCGCCCGCACGCTATTCCAGAAATCTTGGGTCTTGATTGCCACTTCATAGTTGGTGAATCCAATGAAGCGAACCAAGGGACGGCCAAACTTGAGATCGGTCAGGGATTGAAAGACCCCATAGAAAAACAGAAAAAGAAATCCAAGCAGGATGATGATTGCGGGGGCAATCGCAGCAAGGCTCTGCCAGTCAAGAGCATTCTGCTCGGCCTTTTGCACCTGCTCGTTTTTGGACGAGGCCAGCTGGTCTGCCGATGATTGTAGCGTCACGATTGCGTCGATGCCTTGAAGGTCCATCGCTCACTTCTCAAAAGATACTCGGGCGTGGTGGCGGCGGCAAACTCTGATGCCGCCCCCCGACCGCCTTACATGGAGGAGCGGATCTCGGAGGCGAGGTCGGTCAACGTCGCCTTCACGTCCGCGCCGTTGACCATTTTCTGCATGGCGACTGCCCAGGCGTTCATTGCCTCGGCAAATCCTGCGCGCGGCGTAAAAGCCAATGCAGCCCTGTCCTGCACGATTTTGAAGGTATCCACGAAGTTTGTGAATTCCGGTTTGGCCGCGTAGTCGAGCCAAACCTTGTCGCTCCAGGTCGAGGCGCGCGGAGAGTTGACGAGCTTCCCGGCTACTGCACCGTTGAGCTCGACCTGCTTTGACGTCGCCCACTGGATGAACAGCCAGGCTGCTCCCTTTTTCTGAGAGACCGCATTCATGGCCAGAGACCAGATCCAGATGTTCGATTCGAAATTCTCGCCGTTCGGAGCGCGCAGAGGGGGAGCGAATGCAATCTTGCCCGAAGCGGGCTTGCCGGCGACATCGTTCCAGAACCCGAACATGTTGGAATCGATCGCCATCGCTGTCCGACCCGAATTGATGCCGTCGACCACCTGATACCAGTTGTCGTTGGCAAAGGATGGAGCAGCGCACTTCTTGATCATCTCCACATAGTCCTTGTGGAAGGCGACCGACTCGGGCGAATCGAGACCAGTTTCTAATTTGCCGTCCTTGACGACGAAGTCGTGCACACCGTAAGACTTGGCAATCGAGATTGCGGCCGTGTGGATGCTGCTCCAAAAGCGGACTCCCCGCACGCCCAGAGGTGTGATCGCCGGATCCGCAGATTTCAGCTTCTCGCAAGCCGCGGACATTTCCGGCGGGGTTGTCGGAACCTTGATACCGTGCTTGTCCAGAATGTCCTTACGGTAGAATAATTGGATGTTTTCGAACCCGTGCGGGATAGCCCACACCTGACCCCGGCCCGCTTCGATTTGCCCGCCATTGACTTGCCACGTCAGCGCGTCACGCAATGCGGGGAAGAAGTCCTTGTAGTCATAGCTTGCCGAGGTGAGCTTGGGGTTGTTCAGATAGCGATCGAGCGGCTCGAGTAATTGACCGGGCGCGAGATCCCAAGCCGGCTGAATCCCCGTGCCGACGACGTCCCACGAGGGCGACTTCGTGCTCAGCTGGATGGTCAGCTTATTCCAGTACGCGTCGTCCGGATAAAGCTCGGGTGTCACCTTGATGCCTGTCAATTTCTCGAACTCAGGCAGCTGTGCTGCAACGGCGTCAGCGTACGGATGGATGTCGTAAGCCCACACGATCGAAGAGCCCTCGAACTGGCGCCAGTTGATATCCTCCGCTTTGGCCTGGACGAAAGATACGGCCGCACCGGGCAAGAGCGTTGAGCAAATCAGAGCGGTTTTAACAAAATGAGCGGAATGACCGCGCAAAGCGGCTAGCGTCCTTGGCATTAGTCCCTCCTCTGGGCTCTTTGGCCCGCAATTTCACGTGCCCTCCTCTTTCAGGGCCGCGAGTGTTGGGAAGGCTAACCGTCATTTTCCGCCCATATGCACCCATCAAGATCGAAGTTGGGTAACATTGGGTAAGTCAAGAAAGCAGCATCACAGGAGCGCCGTAGGGGGAGATGATCAATGCAGGCGCATTTTCAGGCCCCGCGAAGCCACTCCACAAAGAAGGGCCGATCCTGGCCAACTGCTCGCGCTTTTGCATCAGTAGCTAGTTCATATGCTCTATTGATCCCGCCGCTCGTCATACCGTCCGCTGAGCAGGTCGTTGATCAGGGTCTGGCAGTCGGTGCCAGGCTCGTCCGTCTGGGGCTAGGCAGCGCGGAAGTCCTCCAGACCTAGAGTAACCGGCATGAGGCCCCCACCTAGCCACCCCTCGGCTTGCGCGCGATACAGCCTGGCATGAGCTGATCGGTGGAGGTGGAACGATGGCAAATG
>NZ_FMAI01000059.1 GCF_900094605.1 Bradyrhizobium shewense
CAATGCGGCTTCTCGGCCTTGAGCTGCACGATCAGGGTCTCGATCTGGCTTGGCAGCTGATTGGCATAGCGGACCGGCCGCCGGGAGCGATCGCTCAGGGCCTCGAGACCGTGCTCTTTATAGCGATCGAAGATCTTGTAGCCGGTCTTCCGCGAGATGCCGAACTCGCGACAGACCTCGGACATGGCTTCTCCTTCCAGAAGCCGGGCGACAAAGCGAAGGCGTTCTTCCATGACCGAACTCGCTCTCCACGGCATCGCCACCTCCCGCAGAACAAAAGCAGAAAGTGTAACCCATGTGTCCGGTACGTTCTGTCACCTATGTCTCGGGTCGCTCAGATTTTGTGCGCCAGACTACGATTTGGACTAGGTTGCGCGGGATAGCACGCTGTTGCAACGCCCCCTTTAGCCCGTCGCAAATCCGGCAAATATAGGAATCGTTATAGCGGGGGCCATTCGAAGGAGCCTAATGGCATGCGGCCTACGAGTTGCACTTGAGACATGGCGTTCGGGCCGCTGCTCCCCTGAGTACCAGGCGACTCACCTGAAATTGCTCGCACGATGCGCATCGTGGGCGGCGCTGTGCTCAGCCCGTCGAGGAGCGAACGCGCCGTGCGACTGCAAACGTCCTCCTGACGGATTATAAGCAGGCGACGCTAGCCGGACTGCTCGTCCAACGACTCGAAGGGAATTCGTGAGTGCGAATTGACGAAAAGTTACATCAATCGCGACTGTAGACGGCGCGACGACCTACCCAAGTCGTAACACCGCCCTAGAAGTGGACTACCGGAGCCCGAGCGACGTGCATGGCGCTATCGGGGATGAAGAAAACGTGCAAAGTGCAACAGCGTGAGGTCTCAAAGTGACCCGCTGGCGCCTCACCCGGAGGTGAGCGATCTGGCCTTGCGCAAGCCGGCCATGAGGGCGTCAACGACCTGATCGGCCGCGCCATTGCGGCGAAGGAAGCCTGCCGGATCGCGAGCCAAGGGTTCATACCGCGACATTTTCTCCAGTGCGACCTCTGCGGCGCCGCGACGGCCCAACTCCGCGTTCGCAATTGCGATCAATAACTGACTGAATCCCGTATCGCTCAGCGCGGCCTGCTCAGCGACATGCAGCATTTGCTCATACTCGCCCTTCATATACAGATCGACCGCAATGAAATGAAAATACCAGGCTGGAGGACTCACCGAGCGTTCTATCGCTCGTTTGAGCATCGGCACACCTTCCGAAAAGTTTCCTCGGACGGCGAGCCGCCAGCCGAATTGGCCGAGCGCATCGGGATCGTTCGGATTGAGACGGACCACTTGCCGGCCGATGCGGTCACTTTCTTCATAGCGTCCCAAAAAATGATAGGTCGCGGCGAGGGCCTTTAGTGCGAGTGGATTGTTCGGCTGAAGCTTCACCGCACGTGAGGTTGCCTCCAGGGCTTTCGCGTATTCCTTTTGGATATTGTCCGCCCCCGTGTAGGCCATGCGGCCTGCGTGAACATGCAGCCATCCGAGCATCGCCCACGCATCGCTATATTCGGGATCCCGTTGAACGGTCTCCTCGAGACACCGCATGATGGGGTCGAAGAGCGCACCGGCGAAAGTGCGCTGATATCCGTAAGCTCGCAATACGCAGGTGTAGCTTGCCATGTTGTGGGGAGACGGATTGTTGCCGATGTCGTTCCGCAACACCCCAGAGGGCTGACCGATGATGGACGCGATTTCATTGGCAAGCTGCCTCTGAGTCTCCATGAGAGATTGGGGGTCGGTCGATCGCGTGTATGTTCGCGTCCAGATGACCTGCCCGCTGCTTGCACTTGAAACGGTGATTGTCACTCGCACTTCTTGGGCATTCGTCTGCACGCTGCCGTTGATGACATAAGCAAGGTCAGGCCGGTTGAGTTGTGCCGACGATTGGTTTGGTGGCTGACCAACGCCGGATGGGGAGGTGAAGAGCCGAAAGCCTTCAAACTGAAAAAGGTTGCTGGTCAATTCCTGACCGATGCCCATGGCAAGATAGCGCGAGCTCTCGCCGGGGCTTAGTGCCTCGAATGGCATGATGAGAACGGCAGGGTCGTGAGAGGGCACTGACGGGGGCGCTCTCGCGCCTATCCAGATCCACGACGCTGCGAGGCCAATGAACAACGTCACCGCGAAAGCCGCGGCAATCAACGCGTTTCGGAAGCCGAGCTTGCTCTTGCTGCCGATGCCCCTGACGACATCCGATTGTGGAGGATCACCAGGGTCCGCTTCCGGCGCGGGGGGTGAGCGCGCTGTTCGGTATGCCGACCACTCGAAAGAGGGAACATTCGATCCCTTGGGAATGGCGATCCGCACCAGGTTGTTTTGTCCAGCGTCTACATAGTAGCTGTCGAGATCCCGCCGCAATCGGCGGGCTTCGAGGCGGACGACCGGATCGGCCTGAGGGTCGAACGACTCCTCACGGCCGAACACGGCTAACGCGATGGTATAGCCCTTCAGGCCGTCGCTGCGGCCTGCAAGCGTCTCCTCGACGATGAAGCGAAGGAAGGTGCGACGCCGCTCGCTCGCCTGGAAATGCTGGCTCGCGAGGACGCGTTCCAGCTCGACGAGGACCTGCGCCGGCGGCACCTCGGCGCCCTCGCGGATCGCGGCGTCAGCAGGACAGCTTGCCGGACCGGTAGACAAGGGCAACTCACGCATTGAACTGGCGAGCCCATGGGCAGCAGATGAAGGTTAGCTTCTTTGAACCGGCCTTTGCAACTCACAAGCGAGCGATACGCTCCTGCCTTCTGAGCAGGGCTCTTTGCGCCTTTCAAATCAATGGGTTCCTCTATGCGCTCGATCGTCGCAGAACACGGCTATCAAGGCAGCATCAGCGGCCCAGCACACCGTAGCCTCGCAGGGTGCGAACATGTTCGTACCTTGATCTGTGCGCGCGCTTCAAACGATGGTTGTCCGCGGCGTCAATCGGGACCGCCTCATGGAGGAAGTCCGTTCAATAGTGGCTCGCTTTCCGCAGCGCGAACTCGAAATTCGACGCCGCTACGCGCGTAATGCTCAATTTAGATCAGTTTGCGCGGATCACGAGGAGGCAACGAGAGCGCTTCGCCACTGGCAACAGGCGGCGAAGATAGGAGATTCGAAAGGATATCGGAAGGTCGCGGACTACGAACAGCTTGTCGCGGAATTGGAACAGGAGGTCTTGGCCTATCTGGACCAGAAATGACTTCAAGTGGTTCGGCCTCGGGACTCATGGCGGCTGGCAGGCGCATGAGATCACGAGAGCGAGTAACTGGAGGCAAAGTTCGTGAATATCGCCCAGAGACCGGTTGCGAACGTGGACGAAACCCTCACGTCGGACAGCATCTTCATTCCCGGCGGGACGTTTCGCATGGGATCGGATCGCCACTATCCCGAAGAAGCCCCATGCCACACGGTGAGCATCGACGGATTCTGGATTGATCGAACGCCGGTGACGAACCGGCAGTTCAAGGAGTTTGTGCGCGCCACCGGGCATGTGACGTTCGCCGAGGTGGCTCCGGATCTCGCGAACTATCCCGACGCGCTGCCGCATCTGATCTTCGCCGGCTCGCTCGTCTTCACGCCTCCAGATCACCCCGTCGATCTCCGCGACTACAGCCAATGGTGGACGCTTCTCAAGGGAGCGAATTGGCGCCATCCCTACGGCCCCAAGAGCAACATCAAGTCACTCGATGACCATCCGGTCGTACATATCACCCACGCTGACGCCTTGGCTTACGCCCGATGGGCCGGCAAGGACTTGCCGACGGAAGCGGAGTGGGAATTTGCTGCGCGCGGCGGCCTTGAGGGCGCCGAGTTCGCCTGGGGCGACGAGCTCGCTCCGGGCGGAGTACATCGCGCCAATACCTGGCAAGGCCGATTTCCGTTCGAGAACAACCGCGATGACGGCTTTGAGCGGACCTCGCCGGTAACGTCCTATCCGCCCAACGGCTATGGCATCTACGACATGATCGGCAACGTCTGGGAATGGACCAGCGACTGGTACATGCCGAAGCATCAGGCCGATGCTGCAAAGGCGTGCTGCATTCCCAAAAATCCGCGCGGCGGCTCCGAGCACGACAGCTGCGACCCGTTGCTGCCTCTCAGCAGGATACCACGCAAGGTCATCAAGGGCGGTTCGCACCTTTGCGCGCCGAACTATTGCAGACGCTATCGACCGGCCGCGCGCCATGCCGAGCCGGTCGACACATCGACCAGTCACCTCGGATTCCGCTGTGTAACTCGCCCAGGAGAGAGACATGACTGAGAAGACCACCAGAGATACGCTCAATCGCCGTAACCTGTTGTTCGCGTCCACCTCGATTGCCGCTGTGTCTGCTCTCTCCTCGATGGCGTCCGTTCAGACTGCACAGGCGCAGCAGACACCGCAGCCTTCGACGGCGTCGGGTGCAGGGAAGCCGCATATCATCTTCATCGTGTCGGACGATTTTGGTTACGGGGATGCCGGCTGCTATCTCGGCGGCGAGAATCGCGGCATGCCGACGCCCAATATCGATAGGCTGGCGACCGAGGGCATGCAGTTCCTGTCCTTCTACGCGCAGCCGAGCTGCACGCCCGGCCGCGCGGCGATGCAGACCGGCCGCATTCCGAACCGCAGCGGCATGACCACCGTGGCATTCCAGGGCCAGGGTGGCGGTCTTCCGGCGGCGGAATGGACGCTCGCTTCGGTCCTGAAGACGGGCGGGTACAAGACATTCTTCTCGGGTAAATGGCACCTCGGCGAAGCCGACTACGCATTGCCGAACGCTCAGGGCTACGACGAGATGAAATACGCCGGCCTGTATCATCTCAATGCTTACACCTACGCCGACCCGACGTGGTTTCCGGACATGGATCCCGAATTGAGGGCGATGTTCACGCGCGTGACCAAGGGTGCATTGTCCGGAAATGCCGGCCAACAAGCGAAGGAAGATTTCAAGATCAATGGGCAGTACGTGAACACGCCGGACAAGGGCGTGGTCGGCATTCCGTTCTTCGACGACTATGTCGAGAAAGCCTCGCTCGATTATCTGGAGCGCAACAAGTCATCGACGCAACCGTTCTTCATGAACGTCAACTTCATGAAGGTGCATCAGCCTAACATGCCGGCGCCGGAATTCCAGGGCAAATCGATGTCGAAGTCGAAATATGCCGACTCGGTCGTCGAGAATGACGCCCGCATCGGCAGGATCCTCGACAAGGTGCGCGAGCTCGGCCTCGACAAGAACACCTATGTGTTCTGGACGACTGACAACGGCGCCTGGCAGGACGTCTATCCGGACGCGGGATATACGCCGTTCCGTGGCACCAAGGGTACGGTCCGAGAGGGTGGCAACCGCGTTCCCTCGATCGCGTGGGGGCCGGGTATCAAGGCCGGCACGAAGAACGCCGACGTCGTCGGTGGCCTCGACTACATGGCGACATTCGCCAAGCTCGCCGGAGTGAAACTGCCCGAGAACGACCGCGAAGGTAAGCCTATCATCTTCGACAGCATCGACATGTCGCCGCTCCTGTTCGGAACGGGCAAGTCGGAGCGCAAGAACTGGTTCTACTTCACGGAATCCGAGCTCTCGCCGGGAGCCGCCCGTGTCGGCAACTACAAGGCCGTGTTCAACCTGCGCGGGGACGACGGCTCAAAGACCGGCGGCCTGGCGGTCGATAGCAATCTCGGCTGGAAGGGACCGGAATCCTACGTGGCGACCGTCCCGCAGGTGTTTGATCTCTGGCAGGATCCGCAGGAACGGTACGATGTCTTCATGAACAACTATACGGAGCACACATGGTCGCTGGTCACGATCAACGCGGCGATCAAGGACCTGATGCAGACCTACGTGAAGTATCCTCCGCGGAAGATTCAGAGCGAAACCTATGCGGGGCCGATCACGATCCAGCAGTATGAGAGATTCAGTTTCTTCAGGGATCAACTTGCCAAGGACGGCTTCCACATCGGCTTGCCCACGGGGAACTAGATCGCGCGCACCGGACGGCTCCGAAGTCTTCGGGGCCGTTCGGTTCTTTACTCTCGCAAGAGAATAGGGAAAGAATCCATGAGAGGAATTCGGGTCGATCGGCGCTCGATCCTGGCAGGGCTGCTCGTGTCGGCAGCTGCGACACCGTTGACCGGCGGAGCGCTGGCGCAGGGAAATCCCCTCCCGTCGTGGAATGAAGGCCTCTCGAAAAAGTCGATCCTGGATTTCGTTTCTGCCGTTACGAAAGAAGGGGCGCCGGACTTTGTGCCGGCGCCAGAACGCATTGCGACATTCGACAACGACGGCACGCTCTGGTGCGAGCAGCCGATGTATGTCCAGCTCGCATTTGCGTTGGATCGGGTGAAGGCGCTTTCCGGCAAGCATCCAGAATGGAGGCGCAAGCAGCCTTTCCAGGCCGTTCTCGACAACGATCTCGCGTCCCTTGCCAAGGCTGGCGAGAAGGGCCTGGTCGAGCTCGTCATGGCAACACATGCCGGCATGACGACGGCAGATTTCGAGAAAATCGCCGGCGATTGGATCGCGAGCGCGCGTCATCCGAAATTCGACAAGCCGTACACCGACCTAGTTTACCAGCCGATGCTGGAATTGCTTGCCTATCTGCGGAGCAACGGCTTCAAAACCTTCATCGTGTCTGGTGGTGGCATCGAGTTCATGCGTCCCTGGAGTGAACGGGTTTACGGAATACCACCCGAGCAGGTCGTCGGATCGAGCATCAAGACCCAATTCAAGATCGATAACGGTGTGGCGCAATTGATCCGCCTGCCTGCCATCGATTTCGTCGACGACGGGCCTGGCAAGCCGGTCGGCATCAACTCACATATCGGCCGCCGGCCGATTGCTGCCTTCGGCAACTCCGATGGCGACTTCCAGATGCTGCAATGGGCGACGCTGTCACCGGGCAAGCGTTTCGGCCTGATCGTGCATCACACCGATGCTGCACGCGAGTATGCGTATGATCGGAAGTCGCCGTTCGGAAAACTCGATAAGGCGCTCGACGCGGCGGACTCCAATGGTTGGATCATGGTTAGCATGAAGGACGATTGGAAGCGCATTTTTGGCTTCCAGTAGCGCGCTGAGCGGCCTTCGTGCAGAACACAGACTGCAAGGAAGACAAGAGATTGTGATGGCAACGTCCCGCACGCAGGGCTTTTGGGACTATTGCCCGTAGCGGATGGGACGAAATTCGAACGGCGACGATCGGCTTCTTCAACTTCAGTCCGGTTGGCTTGAGGTGTGAGCAGCCGTACGCTCGGGATTTATTAATTGGCGACGAGCCGCTGAAGAAGATGGCAGACTCCAGGAGTCGGCTGGGTGGTCTGAGTGAGCCGCTGCAAAGACTAATAGTGGAAGCGCCTCGATACACCATGAGCTTTCGTCTCACCTTGACCGCTTGTGTTATGGCGATGATCGGCGCGCTGGCCGCACTGCTGCTTTTCGTACAAGTCAGGACGCTCGATTTAGTCACGGAGGATGCTGCGACCTCTACGATGGATGCAGCGAGCCGAAGTTCAGTGTCCTTCTTGCAGCTTCAGATCGAAATGCTCTCCCGCATGGCTCGAGCCCTGGCCTTCAGTCCGGCCTTGATGGAGTCGGCTACTCCGAGCGAGTCGAGTCCCGCCGCCGGTCTTATCAAGGGAAACCTCGCGCAATGGCCGGCGTTGGATAGCATTTATGTCGGTTACGACAATGGCCATTGGTTGCAGGTACAGCGTCTCGACGGACTCGCAGGCAGCCAGCGCGATCGCGTGGGAGGACCGCCCGAGGCGGCCTTTGCGATCACCACGACCCAATGGCTCGATGGCAAAGAATTGCCGACCCGCCGCGTGTTTCAGGACAAGTCCGGTAACCAGATCGGACAAGTGGAGATCCAGCCGCGTGGCTACGATGCGCGTCAACGCAGCTGGTACATCGATGCTCGCAGATCGGGTCAGCTGGTGACCTCTGCGCCGTACCTGTCGTTTAACCTCAACGTCCCTATGATAACATTCAGCACGCCGGTCGATGGCACAACGCAAGGAGTCGTCGGTATCGACCTCAAGCTCGACAGCTACAGCAGATCGGCGCCCACCATGAAGTTGGGCGAGAGCGGCTACCAGGTCATGTTTGACAGCCATAGCGTCTTGATAGCCCACCCCAAATATGCGTCGTTGTTCGACCGGACTTCTGCGGATCCAGTGGCTCCTCGGCTTCCCAGTGTGTACGATTTGCAGGACACCCTGGAAGGAGAGATCATCGCCGGTTGGAATAAATCCAGTCCCTACTGGCGCAAACAGAGCTGGAAGGGCAGGGAGTATTTCGCCCGTATTGAGACGATCGCACTCAGCCCCTCGGTTACGGCAAATGTTCTCCTCGTGGCGCCCCAAGACCAGTTCGCAAAGGAGATTCGTGCGCTTAATCGCAAGGCGCAGATATGGGCAATAATGGCTTGTCTCGTTTTCATTCCAGCAGCTTGGATATTTGGTACACGAATGTCGAAGACGATTGGAGCCATCACGGCTGAGGCGGATCGTTTGCAAGCGATGGCTCCTCCGCCGGCGGCGGCGATCGGTTCGTTCATCTCTGAGCTCGGTACCTTGGGCGAGACGATCCACAAGGCGCAACGCGCGATCTGGTCGTTTTCTCGGCTCGCGCCTCGCGAGATCGTGCGGGGCGTGCTCGACAATTCCATATCGACAGAACTCGGCGGTACACGGCGCGAGATCACGGCACTGTTCACCGACGTGCGAGGCTTCACCTCAATCGCGGAAAACGCGGATCCTGATGTCCTGATGCAGCAGACGTCACGCTATTTCACGGCGCTAACAGACGTCATCATGGCGCACGGCGGTACGGTCGACAAGTTCATTGGAGACGCCGTGATGGCATTCTGGAATGCGCCCAATCCGCAAAGTGACCATTGCGAGCGCGCATGCCGCGCCGCGTTGCGGGCGAAGGCGGCTAATGAAGAGATCAATCTCCTGTTTGAGGCAGAGGGCTTGCCCCCATTCTACACGCGTTTTGGCATCCATGTCGGCGAAGCCGTGATCGGCAATCTGGGTTCATCGGAGCGCATGAACTACACGGCGCTGGGAAACGTCGTAAATCTTGCTGCTCGATTGGAGGGGCTGAATAAGCAGTATGACACCCAAATTCTCATCAGCGAGGCGGTCTACGCGCGTATCAAACGTCGTTTTGATTGCCGATTCGTGGACACGGTTACCGCGAAAGGGATGACGGTCGCAACCCGTGTCTATGAGGTGATAAGTGAGTCCCGTGACGGTACAACCGGATCTGGTGGTCCGGTTGCGAGTTGAGCAGGTGCCCGCTGTGCCGTCGCGCCTCGGGCAGCTGCGGCAGGATTGCATGGAGATCGCCTGGGGCACCGTTCGCAATTTGCCCAAGCGTCGCTACTCGGATGTCTTCTCTCAAGGGGCGAGCGGACGGGGCAGGGCGGGCTGCACGTCGGCTCGTGACCACCCACAACGGCCAGCGCGGCTCCTGCTCCGCGTTTCGCGAAAAGACTGGTCGGCGTCCAGGCAGAGCGGTACCGGGGCGATCTACCTCTCGCCAGTCGCTTGATGGCATTCTTGTCGATGACGGGCTATTCGCGGAACAGGCTTTGTCGGTAGGCGAAAACCCGTGTTCCGCCGGTAGCTCAAATGGTGGGTCCTGGTCCAGGAAGGTCGAAAATGCATTATCTTTCAATAGGGATTGACTGACACTCTCTCCGCCAGCCTTCACAATTGTCCAGCCCGAAGAGATGGGTAACGCATCGTACCTAAGAGATGGGTGACAACCTCGTGCCGAACGGGTTGTCGAGGGGCTGCAGGGTCTTCTGCTCCAGGTCGAAATATCCAAGATCATAGTGCATGAAGCTGACGAGCCAAATGCCCTCGTCGACCTCCTTGATGCCGAGCTTCTGGCCGGCCAACACCAGGGAGATATTGATTCTCTTGCGGTGGAGGCAGAGGCGCCCGCAGGAGGTGACGACGACGTCGCGATCGTGAAAGGGATAGGCCAGTTTCGGCAAACCCTCGTAGTGGCGGGCCGAACGAAGTTCGCGCAAGGCTGTCGCGCCGAAGCCCGCGGGGCGGAGGCGGACTCGTTGCCGTTTGCTTTGGTTCGCAAGCCGGGACGAACTTTTTTTCAAGGTCTACGCTCCGACGCCGCCAGCATTCCCTGGACGGAATGCCGATGCCATCCTCTTCTAATGATCCATCGGACGCCGCACGAGCGTTCAGCACCGAGCTGACGGGAAGCCGACACGCGTCGGATTACACTCCGGCGGCTTGTCCAACGAGCTGCCAAACCATCTACTCGTCAACGAGCCGTCATTGTCGATCCAGGGGATCGGTGGCAATTGCGGCAGGTAGGATGCATACGGCATGACTTTCGCAAGCGTCACTCTGCCGGGAAATTGTGTGAGGAATACCTTGTTCATTCCGCCGTCCAGTCCGCTGTATATCGGGGCAGCCGGCAAATTGTCTTCAAGCAATCGCGCGTATTCGAGCTCGTCGGAGCGCCTCTTCTCCAGCGCCCGCCGCGCGATTTCCGGGTTGACGACGAAGGGGGGACATTTTTCGGTAGGGTTGAACACCGGAGGCGACGGCGAATTCGCCGGTGGTTGCGCATCGAACACATAGCGGCGGTCGCACACATCCACCCTTGGTTCGAGTCGCGTCGTCTCGAAATGATCGTTGCCGATCTTGAGCATTTTCCAGAAGGCCAGGTTGGGACTATTTCGATGCCGCGCCAGGTTTGCCGGCGTCAGGCGGAACGGATAGGCCTGGACCTGGAACGACGGCCGGCCGCCGAGGAACGAGTCGCGAGCCAGCGAATAGATTTCGCTTATTTGTTCGTCGGTCATGGCATAGCAACCGCTCGACCAGCAGTCGCCGTGGATCATGAGGAAGCTGCCGTTGCGCTTGTTCGCCTTGTCGAACGTGTTGGGGAAGCCGAGGTTGATCGAAAGATGGAAGTTGGAGTTGGGATTCATCAGCTCAGGTGTAATCGCATAGAACCCTTCCGGAGCCTGTCGGTCGCCCTCGTGCAATTTCGGCCCGAGATCGCCCGACCACCGACAGATCGGATAGGTCTTGAGGATCTGGAAACGGCCGGTCGCGTCCTGCTTCCAGACCTCGAGCTCGGCCTCCTCCTTGAACAGGCGCACGACGATAGGTGAATATTTCGGCATCTTCTTTTGTTCGAGCAGCGAGAGCAGCTCAGCGGGTAGTTCCCTCGTTGCCTTGGCTGGCAACGGCTTGCTGCTTTCGCCAAGACAAATGACCGGCGTCAAGGCAGTGGCAAAAGCCGCCGCCAGCACAAGTACACGTCGGACGATGGCGCGGATCACTGCTGTGCCTCCAGCCCTTCCGACCGCACGCCGCTACGTCTCGAACCCGACGAACACCGTCGCTTCCTCGACGGACTTCCGATCCGACACCACCGCATTCGCCGGAAAAGTTTCATCCGGCCAGCCCAGCGCGATGCTTTTCATGATGACTTGATCGTCGGCTATGCCCGCGTGCTCGCGCACCACGGGGGATTGCATGATGCCCTGGCTGTTGATCACGGCGCCGAGCCCGCGGGACCATGCGGCATTGACCAGGGCGGTCGCCACGGCGCCGCAGTCGAAGGGCGTATCGTCGCTACCGTCAAGCACGCGATCATAGGTGATGATCACGCAGACGGGCGCGTCGAACTGGCGGAAGCCGCGCAGCACCCAGTCCTGGCGCTTTTCCGTGTTGTCGCGCTCGATTCCCATTGCGGAGAATAATTGCTTCGCGACGCCGACCTGCCTGTCACGGTGCTTGCCTGCAAAGGCCTGGCCCGTGCGGAACTCGCGCGACTGCGGGATGCCCGCCACCATCCGTTCGGTGTTGCCGGCGCGGATCCGATCCAGCGGTTCGCCGCTGATGACATAGAAATTCCAGGGCTGGGTGTTCATCGACGACGGAGCGCGCATCGCCAAACCAATGATTTCCGCAATCAGCTTCTTGGGTACCGGATCGGGTTTGTAGCCGCGGATACTCCGGCGACCGAGGATGACGTCATCGAACTGCATTTGTGTGGAATTCCCCTGACAAGTTCTGAAACAGATAGGACTTTCGCGGTTTCGGCACCCTCGCGCAAGCGCCGGCGGCGTGTCGTCAACGGTCCAGCCACGCGGAACACGATCGCACCAATCAGGATTGACTGACGCTCTCTCCGCCATCACGCCTCACCCCACCACCTTCCACCTCCCGTCCCCCGCGCGCTTCAGCGCGGGATCGCTCACCCGCACGTGCTCGGCGAGGAAATCGATGAACGCACGGACGCGTGCGGGCAGGGGGGCGGTGTGGCCGACATAGACGGCGTGGATGTCTTCGCGGTCGCCGGGATTGTAGTTCTGCAGGACCGGCACGAGGCGGCCGGATTCGATGTCGGGGCCGATGTGAAAGACGGCGAGGCGCGCGAGGCCGACGCCGCCGAGGCAGAGGCGTCGGGCGGCTTCGCCGTCGCTGGCGCGCGCGACCGGCGGCGGCACGGCTTCCTCGGTGCGATCGCCGCGCCGGAATGGCCATCCGCCGCGGATGCGCGGAAAGGTCCAGCCGATGCCGCGGTGCGCGGCAAGATCTGCCGGCGTTCTGGGCGTGCCAAATCGCGCCAGATAGTTTGGGGTGCCGACGACGACCATGCGGCTGCTGCCGAGCTTGCGCGCGATCAGGCGGGACGCTTTCAGAGGTCCTACGCGGATCGCGACGTCGGCGCGCTCCTGCATCAGGTCGATCGTCGTGTCCGTCAGCATGAGATCGAGCGTGACGTCGGGATGCTGTTCCAGAAAGCGCGGGATCAGCGGCATCAGATGCAGCATGCCGAACGGGATGTTGCTGTTCACCGTGAGGCGGCCGCGCGGCGCCGTGCCTGACGCCGCCTCGCGCTCGGCTTCCTCCATCTCCGCGAGGATCCGCACGGCCCGCTGATAGAACGCCTGGCCTTCCTCCGTCAGTGTCAGCTTGCGCGTGGTGCGGTTGACGAGCCGCGAGCCGAGGCGGGCCTCCAGCCGCGACATCAGCTTGCTCACGCCCGACGGCGTCAGCCGCAGCTTTCGCGCGGCCTGGGTGAACCCACCGAGATCGACGACGCGGACGAAGACCTCCATCTCGGCGGAGCGGTTGGTGTCGAAGCGGGCCATGTTGAATTCACGTCACAAATGATTGGATTGCGGACATTCTAATGGTTTTGTCCGGGCACGGCTATCTGCGTGGCTCGTCTCATTCATCGGAGCTACGCATGCCTCCCGCCGTCCTCGCGCTCACCGCCGGTGCCTTCGGCATCGGCACCACTGAATTCATCATCATGGGCCTCTTGCTCCAGGTCGCCGCCGACATGCATGTCTCGGTGCCGGTCGCGGGCCTGCTCATCTCCGGTTATGCGCTCGGCGTGTTCGTCGGTGCGCCGGTCCTGACGCTGGCGACGCGGCGGATGCCGCGCAAAACCGTGCTGCTCGCGCTGATGGCGATCTTCACGCTCGGCAATGCCGCCTGTGCGCTGGCGCCGAACTACGAATTGCTGATGGCCGCGCGCGTGCTGACCTCGCTTGCCCACGGTACTTTCTTCGGCGTCGGGTCGGTGGTGGCGACGAGTCTCGTCGCCGAGGACAAGCGGGCCTCCGCAATTTCCACCATGTTCATCGGCCTCACGGTCGCGACGCTGCTGGGCGTGCCCTTCGGCGCCTGGTTCGGTCTGATGCTCGGCTGGCGCGCGGCGTTCTGGGCCGTGACGGTCATCGGCGTGATCGCCTTTGCCGTGGTCGCAGCCCTCGTGCCCGGCCATGTCGGCAACGGCGACAAGCCGGTCTCGCTTGCCGAGGAAGTATCGGTGCTCGGCCGCCCGCAAGTGTTGCTCGGCCTTGCCATGACCGTGTTCGGCTTTGCCGGCCTGTTCGTCGTCTTCACTTACATCCAGCCGATCCTGACGCGCTTCACCGGCTTTTCGGAAGCAGCGGTGTCGCCGATCCTGCTGGTGTTCGGCGTCGGCCTCGCGATCGGCAACGTTGCCGGCGGCAAGCTCGCCGACCGGGGCCTCGCCGGCGCGTTGATCGGAACGCTCGCCGCGCTCGCCATCGTGCTGCTTGGCCTTGCCGCCGTGCTGTCGGTCAAGATCCCCGCGATCGCGCTGATCCTGCTGCTGGGCATCGCCGCCTTTTCGACCGTCGCCCCGCTCCAGCTTCGCGTGCTGGAAGCGGCCGGCCCCAGCGGCCGGACGCTCGCCTCCAGCCTCAACATCGCCGCGTTCAATCTCGGTAACGCGCTCGGCGCCTGGGCCGGCGGCGTCGCCATCGACCGCGGGTTCGGCCTCTCGGCGCTGCCTCTGGTCGCAGCCGGCATCACCGCTGTCGGTCTGGTGCTGGCGCTGTGGAGCCTGCGGCTCGACCGCGCTCCGGCGGCCGTCGCGGTCTGCCCCGCGGAATAGCGCAAGCGGCGCGATCGCGGACAATTCGCCGCGTCGCGCCGTTGGCCCATGCAGAAAACGCACCTGTACACATCGTTTCGCCATCCGTAACTTCCTCGGCGCAATTTCAGGAGATGCGACGTGGCGAAGAAGACGGCCAAGAAGACTGCCAAGAAGAAGACTGCTTCGAAGAAACCGGCGAAAACCTCCAGCAAGACCAGCGCAAGCCGCAAGGCCGTTGTTGCGAAGAAGGCCAAGAAGGTCGCGCAGCTCAAGCCGGCTTCATCGCGCCGCCCCAAGGGACCGGCCTGGCAATGGTCCGCGGTGGAGACCGCGGCTGCGATCCGCTCCGGCGCGATCTCCGCCGTCGAGACCGTCGAAGCGCATCTCGAACGGATGCGCGCCGTCAATCCGAAGCTGAACGCCGTCGTCGTCGATCTCTCGGAAGAGGCGTTGAAGGCCGCGCATGCCGCGGACAAGCAGCGCGCCAAGGGCGGGGAGCTCGGCCTCCTGCACGGCGTGCCCATCACCATCAAGGAAAACGTCGATTACGAGGGGCGGCCGAACTTCAACGGCGTGCCCGCCAACAAGGACCTGGTCGCGCCGTCGGATGCGCCCGTGGTGCGCAACCTGAAGAAGGCCGGTGCGATCGTCATCGGGCTCACCAACACGCCGGAATTCTCCTTTCGCGGTTTTACCGACAATCCCCTGCACGGGCTGACGCTCAATCCCTGGGATCCAGATATCACCTGCGGCGGCTCGTCGGGCGGTGCCGGTTCGGCTGTCGCCGCCGGCATTGGCACCATCGCCCATGGCAATGACATCGGCGGCTCGCTGCGCTGGCCCGCGCATTGCAACGGTGTCGCCACCATCAAGCCGACGCAGGGACGTATCCCCGCGTTCAACGCAAGCGCAACGGCCGAGCGACCGATGCTGGCGCATCTGATGTCGGCGCAGGGGCCGCTCGCGCGCCATGTCGCGGACGTTCGCCTTGCACTCGAGGTGATGAGCCGGCGCGATCCGCGCGATCCCTGGTGGGTGCCGGCGCCGCTGGTCGGCGAGAGGCCGAAGGGGCCGATCAAGGTGGCGCTGGCCAAGATCCCCGAGGACATGGAGGTCGACCCCTCCGTACGCGCCGCACTGCGCCAGGCCGCCGATCATCTCGAACGTTCCGGCTACCGCGTCAGCGAGGTCGAGGTGCCCGACATCAACGGCGTCTGGCAGACCTGGTGCGACATCATCACCAACGAGACCGTGGTGATGCAGGAGGCGGGCATGTTGAAGGTCACCTCCGAGGATTTCCACAAGGCCTGGGGCGGCATGAAGGCCAAGGCCAATGTGCTCGATCTCAAGGCCTGGATGCAGGCGACCGCCGCGCGCAACGGCCACATCCGCGCCTGGCAATTGTTCTTCGAGGAGTACCCGGTCGTGCTGGCGCCGACCACGGTGAAGCCGACGCCGGGCCCGCGCGAGGATACCGTCAGCCCCGAGCGCGTCCGCGAGATCTTCAGGGGCGAGATCCGCTTCATCTCCGCGATCAACGTGCTGGGCCTGCCCGGCGCCGTGGTGCCGGTGGCCGTGCACGATGGTAAGCCGATCGGCGTGCAGCTCATTGCCGGGCGCTATCGCGAGGACCTCGCGCTCGACGCGGCGGCCGCGATCGAGAAACGCGCCGGCGTGCTCGCGCATCGGCTGTGGGAGAGCATGGCCTAGTCCAAGCCGGTTGTCGCCGCATTGGCGGCGCCACCTTCTCCGCAAGGAGAAGGCATGGCGCCGCCACTGCCGTGCAAAGTCGCACTTCGTTAATCCGCTTTAACCCGGATTCCGGCCAATTCGCCGACAAGCATTAGGGTTACTTCCTCGATCTCTAGGCGAATTATTGTCCGCTTTACCACCCGCCTCTAACACGGGGGGCGGCGGACAACGCACATGCCTCATACAGGCCAATAAGTGCGGCCCGCCCCACGCGGAGGTGGCACGATGCGCAACGAGACGATCGCTATTCACGCCGGCTACGAGCCCGAAGCGACCACGCATGCGGTCGCCGTGCCGATCTACCAGACGGCGGCCTACGCTTTCGATAGCGCCGATCACGGCGCAGCGCTCTTCAATCTCGAGGCCGAAGGCTTTCGCTACAGCCGCATCGCCAATCCGACCAGCGCCGTGCTGGAGAAGCGTATCGCCCAGCTCGAAGGCGGTGTCGGCGCGCTCGCGGTCGCGACCGGCCAGGCGGCGCTGCATTTCGCCTTCGTCAACGTCGCCGATCACGGGGGCAACATCGTTTCCATGCCGCAGCTTTACGGCACCACGCACACGCTGCTCTCGCACATCCTGCCGCGGCAGGGCATCACCGGCCGCTTCGCCGAGAGCGACAAGCCGGAGGCGGTCGAGAAGTTGATCGACGAGAACACCCGCGCGGTGTTCGCCGAGACCATCGGCAATCCCGCCGGCAATGTCTGCGACATCGAGGCGCTGGCCAAGGTCGCGCATGCGCATGGCGTGCCGCTGATCGTCGACAACACCGTCGCAACCCCGATCCTGCTCAAGCCGTTCGACTACGGCGCCGACATCGCCGTGCATTCGCTGACAAAGTTTCTCGGAGGCCACGGCACCACGCTCGGCGGCGCCATCGTCGATTCCGGGAACTTCCCCTGGGCCAAGCACGCCGACCGTTTCCCGGCCTACAACAAGCCCGACGCCTCCTATCACGGCCTCGTCTATGCCGAGCGCTTCGGCCGCACCGCCTATATCGAGCGCGCGCGCAGCGTCTATCAGCGCACCATGGGCTCGGTGCTGTCGCCGTTCAACGCCTTCCTGCTGCTGCAGGGCATCGAGACCGTGGCGCTGCGCATGGAGCGCCATGTCGAGAACGCCCGCAAGGTCGCCGAATTCCTCCGCAAGGACCCGCGCGTCGCCTGGGTCAATTACACCGGCTTTCCCGACAGCCCCTATTATCCGTTGGTGCAGAAATATCTCGATGGCAACGCCTCCTCGCTGTTCACCTTCGGCATCAAGGGCGGGATGGAAGCCGGCAAGTCCTTCTATGACGCGCTGAAGCTGATCACGCGCCTCGTCAATATCGGCGATGCCAAGTCGCTGGCCTGCCATCCGGCCTCGACCACCCACCGGCAGATGTCGGCAGAGCAGCAGCGCGTCGCCGGCGTGCTGCCGGAAACCATCCGCCTCTCGATCGGCATCGAACACGTCTCCGACATCATCGAGGACATCGACCAGGCGCTGGACAAGGCCTGTCGGGCGGCGCGCCTCGAGGCCGCGGAGTAGGCGGTCTCGCCAATGACGATCTTGATCGACAGGGATCAAGTTATATCGAGCCCGGCGCTGGTGCCGGCCGAGCGCGATCTCGCGCGCGATCACGCCGCTGAGCTCACGATCGGGCTCGTCAACAACATGCCGGATCCGGCGCTGAAGGCGACCGAGCGTCAGTTCTTGAAGCTGCTTCAGGCTGCCGCGGGTCCGCGCCGCATCCGCTTCCACTGCTTCTCGCTGCCCAGCGTGAAGCGTTCGCCGGAAGCGAAGTGGCATGTCGAGAGCGAATATTCGGACTTGTCCGATCTGAAGCGCCAGAAATTCGATGGGCTGATCGTGACAGGCGCAGAGCCCATCGCGCCCGAGCTCGACCAGGAACCGTACTGGCGCGACCTCTCCGACCTCATTGACTGGGCCAAGACCAACACACGATCGACCATCTGGTCGTGCCTTGCCGCGCATGCGGCGGTGCTGCACCTCGACGGCATCGAACGACGGCGGCTGCCGGCCAAATGCCACGGCATCTTCGATTGCGACGCCGTGACGAGCGATGCCCTGACGCGTGCCGCGCCGGCGCCGCTGAAGGTGTCGCATTCGCGCCTGAACGAGCTCGCGGAGAGCGACCTGGTGCAGGCCGGTTACCAGGTGCTGACACGCTCGGCCGAGGCCGGCGTCGACGTTTTCGTTCGCCAATATGCCAGCCGGTTCGTGTTCTTCCAGGGGCATCCGGAATATGACGCGCTGTCGCTCCAGCGCGAATATCTGCGCGACATCGGCCGCTACCTTGCGCGGGAGCGTGAGACTTATCCGCGCCTGCCCGTGAGCTATTTTGACGCAGCGACGGAAGAGAAATTGGTCCGGTTCGAGAAGAAGGCGGCACACCAGCGCCATCCGGCGCTCACCAACGAATTGCCTGGGCTGAATTTGCGCGCCGATATCGGCGCCGGCAGCGCGGCTGCGGTGCTTTTCCGCAATTGGTTGCAATATCTCAGTGTGGAAGCCGAAGCGCCGGTCCTTGCGCGTTAGCCGAAGGATATTGGTTCCGCGTTAGGATTACCCAGGCGTTAGGCTTGCCTCGACCAGCGCGCGAATGTTTCAGTACAGACATACGGAATCACGGGAAACGCAGTCGTGTGGTCGGCACTCCAGGGACGCGTGAGCAATCGGCTGGCCCGGCATTTCCGCGCCGCGCCGCACCGGCTGCCCGCGCATGCGCCGATCGTGAGCTTCACCTTCGACGATGCCCCGGATAGCGCTGCAGGCGAAGGCGCCGCGCTCCTGGAAGAGCATGGCGGCCGCGGTACGTTCTATCTCGCCGGCAGCCTGATCGGCCAGCCGTCAGATCATTGGCACGGCTTGTCGGATGATGCGATCGTGCGGCTTCACCGCGCCGGTCACGAGATTGCCTGCCACACTTTCTCGCACCAGAGCTCGGCCAGGCTCGACGAGGCCGCGATGGCGCGCGAGATCGAGCGGAACCGCACCTATTTTCGCAGTATCGATTCCTCGATCAATCTGGAGAACTTCGCCCATCCCTATGGGATTGCCTCGGTCTGGCGCAAGCCGCAGCTCGCCAAGGCCTTCCGTTCGGCGCGCGGCATCCTTCCCGGCGTTAACAGCGACGTCATCGATCTCCAGTTCCTGCGTGCGTCGCCTTTGGTCAATTGTGAGATCGACAAGGCGGGCGTCGATCGCTATTTCGACGAGGCGGTGGCGAGCGGCGGGTGGCTAATCTTCTACGGCCACGACGTCGCGGACGCGCCGAGCCCCTATGGCTGCACCCCCGACCTGATGCGGCATGCGCTGGAGGCCGCCGGACAGCGCAACATGCCGATCGTGACGGTCGCAGAGGCGCTGCGGAGGATCGGGGCGTAGCTGCTTTCTTCCTTCTCCCCTTGTGGGAGAAGGTGGCGCGCAGCGCCGGATGAGGGGTTCTATCGGCAAATCCAACTATCGCGTTCGTGGCCCGATACCCCTCACCCTTCTCGCCGCTATGCGGCGAGCCACCCTCTCCCACAAGGGGCCTGTTGCGTTATCGGCTTTTGAAGTTGAGGACGGCAGGAGAAGGGCCGTGGTTACGGCAATTGCCAGCCAAGTCTGTAGTGGTCGCCCTCGGCGGGCGGCTCAGGCCGCGATCGTGGCCCACCGCCTCATGTTGAAGGCGATCGAGGCGAGCAGGACCTGCCCGCTTGCCTTCATCAGACCAACGTAGCGGATGCAAGTCAGTCGCATGCGGCGTTTGAGAGTGGCGAAGGTGGTCTCAACCTGGGCTCGTCGGCGCGCGATGAGGCGGTTGTAGCGTTTGAGCCTTGGCGGCAGTTCCGGATGATGTCTGTTGGGACGGAAC
>NZ_FMAI01000061.1 GCF_900094605.1 Bradyrhizobium shewense
CTTCCCCCAATCGACCTACATCAGCCCGAACCGGCGCGTCTGGTTTGAAGACGAGATCGTGGCCTGGCAGAACGCTGTTGACGAGTTTGATCCGCGACGGGCACGGGGCAAGGGGCGGCGTCGGCGGAGCGACTAGACTAGCAGGAGACACCGGTTCTGCGGCTTGAGCCAGCCGCGCACTGCCGCGACGATGTGCAGGTGTTCGTGACCGGCGGCTTGTGCTCGGTCGCGACGGGCATGCCCATCGCCCACGGTGCCGGTCTCGGTATTCTGAATCACCGGGGGCCGGATAGTCGAGCAAAACGCCCGGCATCGGCGCCAGATTGTCGACATACCGATTGGCTACGCGGAAGAGCGAGCTGATCGCGGGCTTGGTTCGTGGTAGCAGCGGAGAAGCTACCGAGAATAGCCGGAAACGCCGGGACCGCGCCCGACCTGTGGCATGCATGGCTACTTCTTGAGAATGCCGATATCAGTATTGCCCAAGTTCTTTATGGCGCGTTCGGCGGCGGGCGTATCCACTGCGTTGTCGTGGGAGGTCGGCGCCGGACTAATGGCGGAAGCATCCACGTCACCGGCCGCTGCGTGGCTGAGTGCGTTGCCCAAGTTGGGACCGGAGGCGCCAGCAGTGCCGCTTAGGGTATGCCCGGTTGATAAGGTGCTGCCTGCATAACCCTTAGAGCCGGTGGCCGCAGTGCCACTCGCCGCCGAGCCGGCGCTACTGGCTCCACCTGCACTCTGAGCCGAGGCGAGCGAAGAGCCGCCAATGAGCAAGATCAAGATAACGGCGATGTGGTTCATAGAGCGGTCCTCTACACGGATAAGCGAGTTGCGCGGCCGATAGTTCCGAAATGGCTTTACCGATCTCCGGGCCGCCACGTTGACGGCAGATGGCTCGTCGAAATCTTCGTCCTCCGCAGCGCGACCAGATGGCTGTGCTTGTACGGATAGCCGCGCACCTGCGAGCAGTCCTTACAAAGCATGTAGCGCTCCAGCTCGTGGCTCGGCGTCGACCTTCATGTCGAGAGCGACAGTCTAGTTGGGGCGCGCTTCGAGGTCGCCGTAACGGCATTGAGCGCGCCGCCCATTGTCGGCGATAGCTGTGCCGGCCCTTTGAAGCCGAGCGGGACGTGTGCTACGCCTCACAGGGGAGCCGGTCGGCTTACTTCGCGCGTCCGCAGCCTGCTCTGCTGCAGCGCGCCCCGATCCGCCGTAAATCGTCTCGCGTGAATTACTCCCATGCGAGACAAGATCGCTGTGGCCACACGCAACAGGCAAGCCGTTACAGATTGCGGTGCGTGCCGTGCCGGGCACAAAACGTGGGACCCGTGACGCGACTTGAGCGTCGGTCATCGTGCGTCGTCGTCCAGTGGCGGCTCACCTCGCTTGTCAGCCATCTCCTGTTAGGACCTTGGCAATCTCTGCACACCGCGAACACACACGCTCGATGCTGCGCCGGGTCGCTAGATCGCTACGTTGGTGCACCGTGCAGGATCGATGCTGTCAAAACGGTGCCAGCAATGCCGCTTTAGCCACTCTTACCGATGAGGACCTGATCTTGAAACGTAGGAGAGTACGTCATGCCGGCGGCTGATCAGTCGCGAAAGCATATTGGCGAACTGAACGAGAGAAAAAACCACAAGGAACTCCAAAATCATCTCAAAAAGCCTCCGGGTTCGAAAATTCGCTCTCTGAAAACACGCCCGAGCCCGGAGACCAAACTCAAGACTGTTTATTGCCGCGTAAAGGCAAAATGTAACAGTTCAACGAAGATACAATAAATCAGTTGTTTTTCGGCAACAGCACGAGGAGATTGCAAATGTAAACACGCTGTGCCGCTGGTCGCAACGAGCACATCCGTACTGATTTAGAGTGGTGGCTCGACGCACTGTGGCCATCTCCCGACAGACGCGAGCGATCTCGCCGCGCACCTCGAACACGACCCGCTCATGCTGCGCCGGATCGCAAGGAAGCCATGGAGTACGCCTGCGTGCTGCCGCATACGAGCGAGGCATTCCACAGCATGGCTTGCAATCGGCTGGGGGTCATCTGCCATGAAGACCTCGACACCATCGCAGCGCCGCACGTCGTGCCGTTCGTCGCGACGGCACTCGCGCAATCGCGGAAGCGCTACAGCAAGTCCATCGGTGAAGCCCGGCTTGATGGTGGGCAACGCGGTCCGCGTCATGTGCAGGTCGAAGTCCCGCGGGGGCTGTCACTTCGCTGCGGCCATCGGGCTTCGGTCACTGCTTGAGAACTACGCGCCAACCACCGGACTGGGCCCACGATCAGCACACAATCGCCGGTCCCGCTGGGCCGCGGTCTCGAACACTTCCGCAAGGAAGGCGTGAAGCTGATCCCGCCGTCGACAGGGCCGGACCCGTACTTCGAGGAAGCAGCCTATCGGTTGTGGGTCCTCAAGCAGCAGCGGAGCAAGTAACGGACCTAAAGGCAGCAAATCCCGATACTTGCGGGATTTTAAGTTTAAGGTGAGTTGGTAGGTCCAGCACGCCCGAGTGCTGTCACTTGAGGTCGCGCGCGCCGCGACGGCGGGCAAACAGCGATGTAAATCATACCTGGGGGCAAACGGCTCAGGCTTTATGTCGAGTGGAAACTTTCATGATGCTTGAAGAAGAGATCAAGTTTTACAGGCTTGCCGGTATCTCGCCAGAACAAGTCTTTACCCATACTGCCCGCCACCGCGAGGCGATGGTGGCCGCCGATTAGGGTATGGTCATTTGTTGCTATGGCGATGATCTCGCCGTCTTCATCGACGATGACTTTCATGCGCTGCCTCCGATGCAACGCCCCCGTCGCGGCCGCTACGCTGCGCAATTTATCTAATCTCCTGCCTGGCCCAGCGTTCCAATGCACGAAGTTAACGGATTTCGAATTGAGGTTCCGCGCGGCCTTGTAGGGCGGGCCTCGCGCGGTCCCCGCGCATGCAGCAAACTCAGAAGGACCCGGACAACTTGCGGGCGGACCGCCATCCTGGGGCTTTTCGCCGCTCATGTCTGCTGGTGCAGTAAGAGCGGACTTCGATTTGGACCGCGTGGAAGTCCGAAAGTGACCCATTGCGGACTTCGCCTGTGGCTAAACTGACGCCGTTCTAGGTAGTCGGAAAAAAGCTTGAGCAATCAGATCGGGCGGGCGATCAGCGCTTGTCTGCCGTTTGACCGTTGGCCTTCTTCTCGAGTTCATCGATTCTGTCGAGTGCGTTGCTAAGGAGCTCGCCTAGCGCCAGCAGTGTCGAGTAGAGCTGCTGCGACGTACCGGGTGTTGCAGCATGTATCACTCGCTTTATTTCCACTCGCATCGCCATGGCCGTTCTCGCAGTGCCTATCCTGATCGGAGCCAAGTTCGACGCGACTTCGTCGACTCTCCGTTGGCAGAGTCACTTGCGACGATCCTGCTCAATCTGGTTAGCAGTGGCGAGTTTTCCCTTGATGTACTGCTTTAGATCACCGACCTCTTTTTCAAGGGCCTCTCGCGGGATGTTTTGACTCTCGGCCCCCTCAACGAGGCGATCAACTAATACGTCCACGCTTTGTGAAGCGCCCGGCGTCCCATATTGCTCCGCAGCGTGAACGCTGTTCTCGACCCAAAAATCAATGTACTCACGTGTCGTCGGTGGCATGTGAAGTTTCTGCCAGTATTTAATGAGCTTCGTGTGGAGCGTAATTATATGCAGAGCTGGGGGCAAGGCGGCGCCCGCAGGCGGAGCCTTAGCCATCGGACGTTCCAGTTTTGGCCAGGTTCTCCTGGTTTTGCCAGCTGTCCTGCTTCCATCCTCAGCGGCCTGGTCGATTTCGCAGTCGCCTGTTTTGCCTCATGAGTGCATAATGGGGGATGCCCGATTCCCACTACCGAACCTGCCACTGTGGAGCAGTCCATAGCCGAACCGAGGCCATGGCCCCCGGTCGGCAGATCGCCAGCTTCGAGTGCTCGGTTTGCGGCGAGACCATGGAATCGTGGAACACCGCCTGGGTGCCCACCTATAAATTGATTGCTGGACCCGTCCGCCTTCCGCGACCCAGCTAGTTATTGCAACGCTTAGCAATTCCGCGGATTAGCCATTGATGGCAGAGTCGTTCGGCACTTCATTCACTATCGTTGAGGTGACTTCGGACGACGCTCCGAAGCCAACGAAGCAGATGTGGCTCGCCTTTGCCAAACCCAATCAGGCATTGACGCTAGTGCTTGCTGCCGTTCCCGAAGGCTGGACCGCGGAAATTGTGCCGGCCGTCCTGACTGAAAAGCAGCAGAGGATGTTCGAGGAGCTCGACCTCGAACCCGGCGATGTTTACAGGATCGCTCCAGAGTAAGAGTCCTCGGTGGGGCGCCGTCTATTATTCACCAGACCGGATATGGCTCGAACGAGGTTCCCTTTTCGACCGCCTTCTGACATAATTCGGCATGGCAAAAATAAAAGTGAGCTTCAAACCAGTCCGTAAATCCGAGGGCGATTGGGCTATCATTGCCGAGTACCCGGGCACAGAAGCGCGAGAGATTACGGGCTTCGCGAGCAAAGCCGATATTGACGAGTGGATGAATGGAGAGCGTCGGATCGCTTGGCTCCGATCACAGGGTTACGCGAAGTGACTCGATGACCAGGGCGCGTCCGGCGCTTCGTGCTCAGAAGGTTCGACTCACTGTCTCGCGGGCGGCCGAGCCTCTCGCGGCAAGCGGGGTTGAACGCTCGTGGCTCGCAGGTAATTCCCGCGGCCGCTTATGAACGCGTGCGGGAAAGATACGAAAGCTGATCTTCCGTAACCACGCGCTCGATGTTCTCGGACCTGCACTTGATGCGGTATCTTACTCGTCCATCGGACTCGATCAGCATGCACTGTACGATCGTGTAGATCTTTGGCCCTTCAGTTGCGGCGCGTCCTTGGGGACCTTGAGCTTGGTGCCGAACCTCTTCGTTTAGCTTATAGGCGTATGACATATTTTCCTCGATGTTTAGGGCGCTCTCGGAGGTCTTGCTAGTCTTCAAGAATGGATTTGGTTGCATCGAATATCTGTTGCGCTGTGCCCTTAATCGTGCCCTTTGCCCAGGCTTGGAAGACTGCGACGTAGGCGTTCTTGTAAGCCGCTTCGTCTGCGGAAAAGTAGACTTCGTCTGTGGCGGTATCCAGGACAAGCGCTCCTGTATCGATGCAGATTTCCTCGATCAGGACTAAGCGTTCTTCTTGCTCGGCCAGATGACGTTTAACGATGCTCATTGACTCTCCTGCTTGGCACTGAGGAATCACGTTCCCGATGCGGCCGGTGAACATGCTGACGTAGTCCACCGGACACAGGCGCAACAGGAAGCCGCAAGTCGCGCCCGCTTTTCGATCTTTTTACCTGCTTGAATGAAAAACCCCGCCCCGATAACTCGGGAGCGGGGCAGGACCACGAGCTCTACCAGTACATCCGTGGCTAGAGCGACAGGTCTGTCGTGCTCTTAACTAAGCAGCACGAAGATTTTCGGCAGCGGACTTGCCCGTGCGACGGTCTGCGACGACGTCATAAGACAGCGTCTGACCTTCGCTCAGAGTACCCATACCGGCACGTTCGACCGCGCTGATGTGAACAAACACATCGTTGCTGCCGTTTGATGGCTGGATAAAGCCGAAGCCCTTTTGGGTGTTAAACCACTTCACTGTACCTGTGTTCATCAGGTCTTCCTTTCGTATGCGCGCAGGACCTGGCGCACAGAGTGCGGCCAGTCGTCCGGTTAGTCGATGTTGGAGAATGTCTGAAACGTGCGCGCCGTCAGGATCTGAGGCGAAAGCGGAACAGTTGTTCGGCCAGTATCGATATGTGAGACAATACACTAGCAGTTGAGAGACTTCAAGAAGAAAGCCAGCGGTGCATCACACCGTGCTGCACGAATGCGTTGTGACGATGCCGACGAGGTGGCATTATGAGAACCGGCCCATCGCCTAACGCGCGTCGGACGATGGGCCGTTCCGGGTGGATGACGAAAAACCTAGAGGGGTCCAGGTATCGCGCCACAGACCGATATCTCAATCAACGGAGCGCCGAGCCGTTTCTGTCAGAAGCGCCAGACGCTAATTTACACGCCGGCCGAGTCGCGCGCCCTCGGCCTGGTTGGCCTCCGAGAGCTTGTCTCTCACGTAGCTGCGAACTTCCCCGATCTCGGCCTGCATCAGCCACAAGGCCCGCATCGGCATCCGGCGGCACGATTGCCGCAAACGCCTTCTGCACCTGCTCGGCGAAACCTTGATACGGACCCTCTTCGTATTCCGCGGCTCGTCCCGCGTCGGCTGGACGACCCGAATGAGCAAAGTGATTAGTGCCTGAGGTGAAGGCGCCTGGCACGATGATCGAGGTCTCGATACCCCAGCGCGACAGCTCGCGGGCATATTGTACCGCTATCGAATCCATCGCCGCCTTGGCCGCAAAATACGGCGCGAGATAAGGCGGCGTGCCCCCGGCGGAACTGGAGGAAGAAATCCAAACCAGCAGGCCCTGCCTTTGATGACGCATATGCGGTAGCACGGCGCGATTAACACGCTGTGTGCTCAGCACGTTGACGTCATAGAGCTCGGCATATTGCTCTGGCTTAAAAGCTTCCGCCGGACCGAACACCGTGTGGCCGGCATTGTGGATCAGAACGTCGATTCGCCCCGCCTCTGCAAGCACTTGGGCGACCGCTGCATCCACCGAGTCCTGCGACTGCACGTCGAGTTCGAGTGCACTCAGCTCGACGCGATGCTCATGCGAGAAGGCCGCCATCTGCTCCGCAACGGCTGCATCACGGGATTTTGTCTGGCCCATTGAGCCGTACACCTTGTGGCCCGCCGTTGCGAGAGCCTCGGGCATGAGGCGACCGAAGCCGCTGGACGCGCCGGTGATCAGAACAACCTTAATCTTGGGATATCCCTCTCGAGTTTTCTACTGGGACTGGTGAGCAAGATCAGATGATTCCGCCGTTGGCGCGGAGCACCTGGCCGTTGATCCAGCCGCCGTCGGGTCCGGTGAGAAACGCAACCGCAGCCGCGACATCCACGGGCTCACCAAGCCGCTCCAGCGGCGCAAGTTTTGCGAGATGATCGATCACGTCCTTCGACTTGCCATGTAGAAACAGTTTTGTTGCGGTCGGTCCCGGCGCCACCGCGTTGACGGTGATATTTCGGCCGCGCAACTCTTTTGACAGAACTTGCGTCATCGCCTCGATCGCAGCTTTGGTGGCGGCATAGATCCCGTAGGTCGGATGCAAGAGACCTGTTTGGCTCGAGGATAGGTTGACGATGCGACCATCATTTCGCAGCCGGCGGGTCGCCTCGCGCAAGGTGTTAAAGGTGCCCTTCAGATTGATGGCTATCTGGCTATCGAAAACCGAGTCCTCGGCTTCGGTGATTGCTGCCAGCTGCATCACACCGGCGTTGTTGACCAACACGTCCACGCCGCCGAAGGCAGACTCCACGGTATTGAACATGCTCGCCACGGCACTCGCGTTGCTAACGTCAGCTTGCACAGTGATGGCGCGACCGCCGGCCTGCGAGATCTTTTCGGCCAGCGTTTCCGCCTCGGCAGCGCCGCCGGCATAGTTGATGACGACTGTAAAGCCGTCAATCCCGAGCCGTTCAGCTATTGCAGCTCCGATACCGCGCGAGCCACCCGTGACAATTGCGACTTTTCCGTTTGCATTCGCCATTTGTCTTCTCCTTGCCTCCGAGACCTTCTCGCTTCTACGATCGGGAAACAATCGGCGATCAAGCAATGAACAACCATACCCCGTTGTTGCCGACCCGACCTGTCGCGGCATCAAAAGACACTGGGGAAGCTGGTTGATTGGAACGCTCGTGTTGCCCAGCATCGCTCTATCGCATTTGGTGGCGGCAACTGCGAGTGCAGTTGGTCCAGCTCCTCCGTGAAGCAAAGTCACACATCGGAGTCCTGCGACTAAGCACGGCCTCCAGGTTAGCGCCCGCGAGCACGGTTCGCCGATGGCTCTCTAATTACTGGTGGATGTGAAGTTGGCGCGCATGCGCGGCGCAGATCTGGTTACGATACCGCCGCGCAAGCACTAAGATAGCTACGAGAGCGATTATGTTGACGAGCTGTGTAACCATGAACACCACAGCGCCGATAGTGATCGAATGTCCAAGAAAGATCGCTGACGACAGCACCCATATTAAGTAGGCGCGCTCGCTAATTCCGGCCGAGCATTGCTCACTCCAGAGGTGCCAAATCTGGGCACATAGGCGCCAATGACAAACCCAGTTCCAATATAACCAATGAAGGGGTTCAAGTTTTCCATATTAGCACGCATTGCTTGACGACAAAGGGGTCGGCGCGCGGGTGTTCCAGGAACGCTTGGCAGTATCCCGGCGGCAAAATCCTCGTCCGGAGTCAATCCTGTGAGCGCCGATGACAAGCCCACCAACATAGCGGATGACGGACGGCAAGCTTTCCATATTCACCCGTCGCTGGCACTACATCTGGAGACGTTCCTATTGGAAAACTCGCGAAAAATGGGTGGATTTCGGCGCTTCTGCGAAGTTTACGGATCACGGAATCGCGACTGCAGTTGCATAAGCCACATTAGGGATCTGCGAAAACCGCATTTGTTGATGCCCTTCCCGGGCTGTGTAAATTGGTCGCTTCTTCTCCTATTTGAAGAGGCTATCATGAACTCATTGCATACGTGGCTTTCGCAACAGCACCACGGGTTGCACACTTTCCGCGAATTTCAGCAAAGGCTCCATGACGCCTGCAAGGACGAGCCTGACCAACAGGGCCTGTGTCGTCTGCTGAATGCCGTCGTTGACAACTATGTAGATACGTTCGACGAAGAGCCTTTACCGGTCGCCGTCGCTGACCATGCCTATCAGCGACTGCTCGATCTCGTGGCTGACATAGATTTCGATGCAAGCGCCGAGCAGCGCCTCGCCACTATCAACCGTGTAGCAGCTAGCGATTTGCTGCATTAAAGCACGATGTGGCGAGCGCTCCAATAGGTCTAGCGTCCGGTTGCGGCCCAAAGCTGACGTTCGTCGATGCTTTGTCGAAAGTCCGCAAGTGACCCGAAGCGGACTTGCGGTCTCAATCTACTCGATCACTCTATCTGCCAATAGGAGAACTTGCTCCGGGACGGCTAAATGCAACGCTTTGGCCGTTTGGAGATTGATCACGAATTGAAATTTCGTCGGTTGCTCAACCGGCAAGTCCTCTGCATTCGCACCTTTTAGGATGCGGTCCACGTAATCGGCCGCTAGCACAAATAGAGCCTTGATATCCGGCCCATAAGCCATCAACCCACCCAGGTCTGGGTAATTGGTGACCTGATATACTGTCGGCAGGCGGTACTTAAGTGCGATTGATGGCAATAACCGCCGCGGCGGGTCTGCAAGTACGTAGACGATCTCACACTCCGCGGCCTGCATGTCGGCGAACGCCTTTTCGACGTCCTCGGGGTTGGGCGCAACGAACCGTTGCGCTGAAATGCCGATGACGCCCGCCGACCTGGCCGCTACGTCGGCCAACGCCGGATGCGTCGGGTTGTTTGAAGTGAGTACACCGATTTTCCGGACCTTGGGAAACAGAAGGCGAATTATATCGAGGGTCTTCGCTGTGAGATCACCGAACATATTCGCAACGCCGGTGATATTACCGCCGGGCTTGGAAAAACTTCTGACGAAACCAGAGCCGATCGGACCGGTGGATGGCGCCATGATGATTGGAATCGTCGAGGTCGCACGTTGTGCAGCTGCGATAGCAGGCGTCGCTTCGGCAATTATGATGTCCGGCTTTAGTGCAACGAGTTCCTCGACTAAATTCGGTAACAGCGCGTAATGTCCCTTGGCTTCGCGCAGCTCGAATATGAGGTCCTTTCCCTCCCGATATCCCTTGGCTTCCAACGCTTCTCTGAACCAGCCGATGATCCGGTCGCCTTGTCCGGAGGTAACCAGCGCAACGCGCCATGGCTGGGATCGCTCGGCGTGCACCACGGCGCCAATGGCAACCAATGAGGCTGTCGTAAGCAAGGCACGCCGCGTTACTGAACGAGCCATGTGTTTCGCCTTTGAGTCCGCACTGCGAGGTTAGCACGGGCGGATTCTTCAAAGAATATGGTCTCGCTTGCTGCGGTAAGGTTCTGCCGTAGGAAACGGCCCGCTTGCGCTACCCGTCCCATGAAACCATCGGCGGCGATCTGATGTGAGGTACGTGGAACCATCAGCTTTCCTATTTGTTATGGCTTGTTCGGCGGCCCAACGGGGGCGTCCGCCAGTTCATCCCGAACAGAACGGCCCGCCTGGGGTCCTCTCGCCCCGAGAGACGCTTCGATGTCCAATGTCGAGGAATTTCCGTACTCCCCACGTCGCCAACCGACTGAGTTCGAGGCGCTGGTTGCGGCCGGCCAAACTGTACTGGATGCCATTCCTGGCGCGGTTTGCCTTTGCGATGCCGAGGGATTGCTGATCGCCTTCAATACCGAGGCGGTGCAATTGTGGGGAAGGACCCCCAACCCTGCCAAAAAGGAACACTTCTGCGGTTCGCACCAACTGTACCTTCCCGACGGAAGTCCGCTGGCCCGCAGTGACTGTCCCATGGCCACCGCGGTTAGGGCTGGAACGCCCATACGCAACGCCGAAGTTATCATGGCGCGGCCGGACGGCTCTCGCTTTACGGCCCTGATCAATATCCGCGCTCTGCGCGACCACTCAGGGAATATCCAGGGCGCCTTCAACTGCTTTCAGGACATCACCGAACGGAAGCAGATCGAAGAAGAAGTCCGGCGAAAAACGCAGGACCTGGAGGACTTCTTTGAGAATAGCGCGGTCGGCCTTCATATCGTCAGCGGTGAAGGCATTATCCTTCGCGCCAACAAAGCCGAGTTGGCTCTGCTCGGATACAGCCCGGAGGAGTACATTGGCCGCCACATCGCGGAGTTTCATGCCGACGCCCCGGTGATTGGCGATATCCTCCAGCGCCTCTCCTGCGGCCAGCCGCTCGACCGTTATCCGGCGCGGTTGCGCGCGCGCGACGGCTCAGTGAAGCACGTGTTGATTACGTCAAACGGCCGATTTGTGGATGGCAAATTCGTCAACACACGTTGCTTCACTGTCGACACCACAGACTTGCAAGCCGCCAACGAAGCACGCCAGGCCAGTGATGCCCGACTTGCGGCAACATACGAGGCTGCCATCGTCGGGATATCGGAAGCGGACGAGAGCGGCCGCTTCTTGCGGGTGAATGATTCTCTTTGTCGGATCACTGGGCGCTCGCGCGGCGAACTGCTGGCAATGACGTTCTATGACTACACTGATCCAGATGACCAGGCGAAGGACGCCGAACTCTATGCGGCTCAGGTGCGCGGCGAGGTCGAGAATTATACGATTCGCAAGCGTGCATTGCGGCCCGACGGCTCTGTGCGCCATCTAGACATCTCCAGTTCGTCCGTGCGCGATCCGAATGGCCGGTTTCTTTACGGCGTGCGTGTCGCACAGGACGTCACAGCCACCAAACAGCTGGAGGATCGTCTCCGCGAAGGCGAGCAGCGCATGCGTGATCTCCTTGAGGCTTTGCCCGCAGCGATCTACACCACCAATGCCGAGGGCCGCATTAATTTCTTCAATCGAGCAGCGGTCGAGATGGCCGGCAGAACTCCCCAGCCTGGCGATGAATGGTGCGTAACCTGGAAACTCTATTGGCCCGACGGTTCGCCTCTGCCGCACGATGAATGTCCGATGGCAATGGCGCTGCGTGAAAACCGCCCAGTTCGCGGTGCCGAGGCAATTGCCGAGCGTCCAGACGGCAAACGCGTGCCTTTTATTCCTTATCCGACTCCGCTCCGTGATGCGAAGGGACACTTGGTCGGCGCCATCAACATGCTCGTCGACATCAGTGAGCGCAAGGAGGCAGAGAATGCTCAGAAGGTGCTCATCGACGAACTGAACCACCGTGTAAAGAATACGCTTGCCACGGTGCAGTCACTCGCGAGCCAAACCGCTCGACATGCGGCGGATCTGCAAGAGTTTTTGCCGACGTTCACAGGAAGGTTGTTGGCCCTTGCTCGTGCCCATGACCTTCTTACGACCCGCAATTGGCAAGATGCCCCTTTCGAGCAACTGGTTCACGATATCGTCGCGCCTGTGTCTGGCGGACGGGTTGTCACAGGCGGTCCGAACGTCAATTTAGACGCGCGTACCGCACTGAGTGTCACCATGGTTCTCAACGAGCTTTTGACCAACGCGGCAAAATACGGCTCACTATCCGCACCTGATGGAGCCGTGTCGCTTACCTGGAAGATCGTGGACAGCGGACGGTCTCAAATCACACTAGAATGCGAATGGAGCGAACGCGGAGGTCCACCGGTTACCCCACCTAAGCGGCGAGGGTTCGGCACGCGGCTAATGGAGCGTTGCGTCGAACATGATCTCGCCGGTGACTTCGACTTGGTCTTTGAGACGGAGGGTACTCGCTCTCGCATGGTGTTTCCAATTAGGGGCGCGTCCACCAATGTCTGAGGTATCCCGCGCCAGGGTCCTCCTCGTTGAGGATGAAGGATTGGTCGCCCTTATGATTGAAGACATGCTGGAGGAACTGGGGCTCAAGGTTGTTGCCTCTGCGGCTCATCTTAAAAAGGCATGCGAATTGGCGACCACCGGCTCCTTTGATCTGGCGCTTCTGGACGTCAACTTGGCTGGAGAGTTTGTTTTCCCCGTTGCTCGCGTTTTACGCGAGCGAAGGATTCCCTTCCTGTTCAGCACGGGCTATGGGGCACCGCCCGTAGAGGAGGAGTTCAGAGACGCCCCCGCGATTGGTAAGCCCTTCTCCGTAGACCAACTGAACGATAAGTTGCGAACGCTTCTGTCGCACTCCTAAGGCCGCCACGGATCAAGGACTTCCATTCTTCCGCTGGGCAACCGATCCATCAGTCAGGCTTCTCGGCGTTGATGTGCAGGATAAAGAGAGTCTCAAATTTCCATCCGCCATTCCCGGCCGGCCACCAGCTTTCCATCAATACCCTGCAATGCCTGCCCCGCCATCACATTGCGCTCTGCGAGGATACCTCAACCGGCTCGCTACAGGCACCGCCGCCATAACGTCCACCACAGCCAAATCATCATCGGACGAGCTAAGGCTAGGCCACTGGCTTCGGCGACAACGGTGTGGACATGTCGCCTATCATCATCTGGATGCGTGCTTCATCCTCTACAAAGCCAAAAGCCGTCCCCAATGCCTTCTATGCTGCGTCATCTTGCTGCAATCGGGAATGCACACAGCGCAGCAGCCCGCAGTTCATCAAAGGTGGTGTGCCCGGCGTCGGCATTGCAAGAAATTGTTAGGCAATGACCTTCCGGCTCTCGTGGTCACCCTCGTTCGTAAGTACCCTGCACGTCCGTTCCAACACGACTTCCATAGTCGACTTCACGCGGTCAGACAGAGTCATCCAACTTTCTCCGGCTCAGATGTCGGGATGGTCTTGTAATATGGAGCCGGCTCGACGCGCTCGTCAAGAAGACTGCCGCGCGCCGCGCGATTAACTTGTTTTGCTATGGCTCATAGCGTCACTTCGGTCCAATCGCATCTGTATCCGCCCTAACGTTCTGCGCGGACCTGCCACGATGCGCAAAAAAAGGCCGCGCCAGAGGCTCCGAATGGGAGACCTTGGTGCAGGGCCGATAAGGCCTGCCGTGTGCGCGCAGTACCGGATTGGCCGAGCGGCCCGTGTGGAAAATCCAGCCTCTCTGGGGAAAACGGACGAATAGCCCGCGCCGTGTCTAAGCGGGTACAGGCGCTTGCCCCCTGCAGGTTCTAGGCTGCTGTCGAGTGTGAGATCGATTCAATACTGAGCGCAGACGATCTCAAGCTCATCGAGATTGCGCAAGCGACATTACGGACAACGCAGATCCGCTCACGGACCGAGCCCTGTTGCACTGGTTCGGCCGTACGAAGAGTAAATGGTCGGAGACTAGGATGAAAATCAATTTCAAAGCTGCTGTGGCAACGCCGTTTTGCCCGTGCGAACTCTGCCTGGAGCCAATGAAGTTTTTGGGAGAGCACGGCGGGTCCCAGCTGTTTAGGTGCGATGAGTGCGCCCTCGTAAGCACCCAACGTGAAGAGACTCTGCTATCTCGGCAGGCGGAATTTGCGACGAAGAGACCGTCGATGTGGCGCTGACTGGAACCTCCCTAGGTTATGATCACGAAAAGCCATCAGCTTATCATCTCTCTTCGGCAGCACACTGGCCTGTCAACTTGCCAGGGGGGCCCAGACTTCAATGTTAATGCGCGAAGAATATCTTGTGCTTCACGAAAGCGGAACTTACGTGAAACCGCTCGCCCCGGCGAAGATGTTCTCGCTTCACAATAGGAACGTATCCGTTCCGGATGCTTTCCGGAAGTCGACGGGCCGGAGCTGGCGAAGCTGGAGGCGCGACCATGAAGCGCCACGCCATGAGCAAGTATTTCAGTATTGGCGCTGGCCACGTACTGCGCCATTACAACAGTGCCGTGCTGCTGTTCAGCTGGCAGGGCAAGCCCGACGGATCGGCCCGCTATGTCGAGCACGTCAACCGCTACGTCCGCAATGGCGTGGAATATCCCAGCCTTGCCGCCCTACTCCGCGGCGTCGAGGCTGAACACGCTTACAAAGAGACCTGATATGCAGCTACCCCGCAGAACCTCCCACCGCAGGGAATTTTTTGGCGAAGCTCGTATTCAAAAAATGCGAGGTTTCTCTTTGCACACCCGGCCGGGTTCGTCTGCCCGGTGCTCCTGTTGTTATCCCATTCTCAGTCGCCACAGCACCAGTCTGGTCAATTGCCGTAAAAATCACAGGACACGCACATATGACCACCTTTATCAAAGTTCTTCTTAGCATCGTAGCCCGAGTCACGCAGATTCTGCCTATAAAGTGCCGAAGCAGGCTGTTCGCGAAGACCACCGCCTGGTGGAACACCAACAGCCGCCATGCTTGATCCAACACGGTGCATTTTGTGGAATGATGAACCATGACGCTGATTTCGACCAGCATCAGCGGATACGACACCAACAGCTAACATAGCTGCAATGAGAAGTGCGGTCTTCATGATACACCTCCTGTAGGGCGACGTAGTTGTTGCGAAAGCAAGGAGCGCGCGTGCCCGATTTCGAGCCGTGATCTCCAAGACGACGTAAGATGAGGGTCGGAGCGCGGATTGCAGACGCGGGCTGGAACTTCAGGGCGCTCAGCTGCGATCAGAAGCTGCTTTCGCATCTCCGAGAGGCAGGCGCGACAATATTCACGATAGAGCAGGTCGAATATGGCGGGCATGATCGCCCCCATCGTTTGAGTGTCAATGTCAGATTTTTCCACCTCGATTTTCGCGGTGATTGTAGCCCCGTCAGATGGCTCTTCGATGTGAGTCCATTCACAGACTGCACCAGTTGTCTGCGCGAAAAACATAGGACTAGTCACCCTAGTCCAGACTATAGCGGCGCATTGTTTCAGCAACACTTCGTCAAACAACTCAAGGGCGCCGAACGCCAATTAAAATCCAACCACAGCGCGAACAATTTTACCGCTGAGTGACGGCAACATTCGATGCAAGCTGACCGAGTATGAGGAGAGCATTCTCCGAGCGCGCTCGACACAGCTTCGTCGCCCGGGGGCGCGCAGCCAGCGCGTGACGCCGCGCTCACCTCCACCTCGGCCAAACTGAAGTGGATCAGCGGCTGGCCGCCGTGGCGACGTTCGAGGGTGAGTTTTCCGACGTGCCGGTCTTATGCCGGCCAAGACGTTGTTCGCTCTCGGTGCTAGCTCAACTTCCGGAATTGGCCCTTAGCCGACCTGCCGCAACGCCTGCCGATCCGTCGGCTCGTGCGGCCTGCGCCCACACGCCCGCATCACCCGCAGTGAGTGCAACAACTATCGAGACGTGATGCTCTGCGTCCCATCGTCCTCAATCTGCGATGAGGATCGAATGAAGCGGCGGGAGTTCATAGCGGGCACTGCGGCGCTGCTCGTTCCGCCGAGCCATTTGCATGCCCAAACGAAGCCTCGACGGATGGGTTTCCTTGGCGTTTGGACAGATGAGCCGGCTCGCGATCCGGTTCATGCCGCATGGCTCAGCGGCTTGCGGGAGAAGGGTTGGATCGAGGGCAAGAACCTGCTTGTCGAATATCGTTATGCCCCGGATCGTCTGCCAGCTTTGGCCGCCGAGTTGGTTGCCTTAATTCCCGATGTGCTCGTCGCCCCGGGACCGCAGGCAGCGCAAGCCCTGAAATCAGCAACCTCCACCATTCCGATTGTCTTCGTGGCTGTGGCCGATCCGCTGGGGCTCGACATCGTGCCAAGCCTCTCGCGACCAAGCGGCAACATAACAGGCCTTGCGACCATGGTTCCCGATGACTTCGGCGCGAAACGCCTCGAAATCCTCAGGGAACTCGTCCCCAGCGCCTTGAAAATCGCGCTCTTGGTCAATCCGAACAATCCGATGCACAGACTTAACTTCGGAGAATTTTTGTCTCGCACGGCCCAGAGGCTCGGTGTGGCCTTGCTGACAGTTGAAGCGACGACGGCCGAGGAACTCGACGTCGGCTTTGCATCGGCCGCCGCCCAACATGCCGATGCCGTCCTCGATCTGGGTGATAGTCTAACTTTTTTCCAGGCTCCGCGAATTGTCGCGCTCGCCGCGAAACATCATCTGCCGACAAGCTACTTGTTCCGACGATGCGCCGACCTCGGGGGGTTGATCGTCTACGGCCCCGATTTTGCCGATCTGTACCGCCGTGCAGCCGGCTATGTCGACAAAATCCTCAGAGGCACCAAGCCCGCCGACCTGCCGGTAGAACAGCCGAGCAAATTCGACCTGGTGATCAATTTGAAGACTGCGAAAGCGCTCGGCCTCACCGTGCCGGCCTCGTTGCTTATCCGCGCCGACGAGGTGATCGAATAGCGACGAAGATTGCGGCGGTGCATGAGTCCGTTCATGGCCCATCTGCGAAGTTGCGCCGCGTCTGACGGAGGTCCGCTCATCGCGGCGAACCGGATCAGATTTGCTCAACCTGAGTTCTTCGTATTTTGACCCGAAGCCGACATGCGGCGCTGTGCTCATCTGGCGCGTGCTAGTTTCAGAAGGCCGAGCGCGAGAATTAGAAAGACCGGGACGATTGCCACAAACGAGGGAATAGCCGTCAGGCTCTTATGCCAAAACAGAAAGAAAGTTGCACCCGCAATGACTGTCATCGACAGCGTCGAGCCAATCAAAGCCAACGTCTGTTTTGTGCGCTTCATAGCGACCTTACACGGTTGGACATGCGTCAATTCTGCAACGCCAAGCACTAACGCCGGCTAAACGGCCGGTGCGCAATCTCCGCTAGTGGGCCCTTAGCCGAACCATGATGATCCCGTGGTGATGTCGGTTATCGTTGGTAGAGTAGACGTGGGGCCGCGCTCGCTGCGACAACCGTTTGTGACCCGAAGCGGTCTCGATACCCGAGCGTTGGAAACACGCTCAGCTTCGGCGACACCGCATTGGTTTCATCAAATGGTCTAAAATTTGAAGCGCTGGCACGCCAAGATTTAAGATGCCACCTAACCGTTGACCTATGTCAAAATAGGTACATTGATCAGAGGTTACAATGATACTACGATACCACCGGGTTCGCAGCCATCTTGCTACGCCGCTTTTGCGATCCGAAGACTCTTTTCTGTCAAATGCTTCCCGATCAAATTGTAGTTTTGTTTTTGGGGGAGAACAGAAGTGGCGTGGAGTAGACTTCTTTCCTTTACCGATCCGCTGGCGTGC
>NZ_FMAI01000062.1 GCF_900094605.1 Bradyrhizobium shewense
GTGATGGCCTGCGGCGCGTTGGCGATGCGCTCCGGCACGCCTAAACCGTCATCGAAGATATCGAGGTGTTGTTTGGAGACGTCGATTCCGACGCAACGAGCGGGTATGATCACGGTGCCTGTCCCTGTGATGCGAGGTCTGTTGGCGCAGCCTCGTGCAACTGTTCAGGTTGGTAATGGAACGGGCGGGAGACCGAGCCGGCTCACGGCGTCAAGCGCCAAGGACCCAACGGCTTCCCGCCCAACCCCATCCTGACAGACTTCCAAGACACAGGGACCCAGAAGCCAAGCACTCGCTGCTGCGTGGGCCCCGGCTCTGCAGCGCATCACTGAAGAAGTGCTGCGCTGCGTCCGGGGCACGAAGCCTAATCGCTGAAAAAGGAAAAGGCAGGGCCCTGGGAAGCCCTGCCTGTCCGTGTCGGCCTTCCGGTGCCGGAGGAATGAAGGTGTATCCCCACCCCTCCCCGCGGCCCGTGACCAAACTGTTTGACGCCCTGTGTACAGGCCCCGCCGAGAACCTGGATGAAAGCGGCGAGGCTTGCGACTGCGATCACCATAGCAGCGCCGCGCGAGGGGCAAAGGCCATAGTTAATTTAACGTTAACAACGCAAAGACTGCCTTAACGGGGGCGAAAACGCTCTCCCGGCATGGACGCTGCAAATCCCCTCCTGCACAACATCACAAGGGATCGCGGGTGCACTGAAGCGGGACAGCTTTGTCCCTTCGAGGTTGCACCCCGGGATAAGCGTTCAGACATGAAACATCCGTCGAGCCGCGCGTTCTTCGCGTATTGGGACAAGAAGCGCGGCGCCGCACGGGCTCCCGACAGGGCCGACATCGATCCGGCCGCGGTCCGCGGCCTGCTCGGCGACATTTTTGTCCTCTCCTGCGAGCCCAATCTCGGCTTTCCCTTCCGCGTCGCGGGCACGCGCGTCTGCGCTCTCGCGGGGTGTGACCTCAAGGACCAGAGCTTTGCGGCGCTGTTCACGGCCGCGAGCCGCGGCGAGATCGAGGAGATCACGACAATCGTCGCCGACGAGGCGTTAGGTGCGATCGCCGGCGTCACGGCCGCGCGCGAGGACGGCAGCAAGGCCTATCTCGAGCTGTTGCTGCTGCCCTTCAACGCCCGCCCGCACACGCCGGTGAGCGTAACAGGCGTGCTCGCGCCGTTCGACGACGAATGCGGCGCGCTTTCAACCTTCACCCTCACCTCCTGGCGCTATCTGCACCAGCCGGAGAAGCTGCTGCCGCGCGCGATCCGCAAATTGCAGATCGCACGCGGGCTGATGGTGTATGAGGGGCTGAGATAGTCTCGCGCATGCGGATGGCCGTTTTTGCCGGATCTGCGTCATTCCTGATGTCGTCGCCAAGGGTTAGCTTCCGCCTCGCGTGAAGCACGAGGTTCGGGTGACATCATCATGACATGGCGCGTTCTGGCGTTGAGCGGCCTCGGCTGCGTGGCGCTGCTGGCGGCAATCGGCGGAACCTGGCTGTTCCTGCTGCCTGGCGCGCCGGCTCAGGGAACCGCGCCCGCGATATCCAAGGAGGAGACCGAGGCGACGCTTGCGGCGCTGAAGCCGCCGAAGCGCAAACGCCCGCTGATCGCCATCGTCGGCATCAACGACATGAGCGAGACGACCGACTATCTGATGCCCTACGGCATCCTCGCGCGCGCCGATGTCGCCGACGTCCTCACATTGGCGACGCAGCCCGGACCCGTCACGCTCTATCCCGCGCTGAAAGTGCAGCCGCATGCGACCATCGCCGAGTTCGACGCGGCGCATCCCGATGGCGCCGACTACGTGATCGTGCCCGCGATGAGCCGCGAAGACGATGCCGTGGTGGTGCAATGGATCAGAAGCCAGGCCAGTAAGGGCGCGATCATCGTCGGCGTCTGCGTCGGCGCCAAGGTCGTTGCCAACACCGGACTGCTCGACGGCCGGCAGGCCACCACGCACTGGTATTCGGTGCGCGATCTGCAGAAGCATTCCGCGATCCGCTATGTCGCGGACCGCAGGCTGGTGGTCGATCGCGGCGTCGCGACGACGACCGGCATCACCGCGTCCATGCCGATGGCCCTGACCCTGGTCGAGGCCATCGCCGGCCGCGCCAGGGCCGAGGCGGTCGCCCGCGACATCGGTCTTGCGGAGTGGAATGCGCGCCATCGCAGCGCGGCGTTCCAGTTCACACGCCCGTTCGCTTTGACGGCAATCGCCAACACGCTCGCATTCTGGAACCGCGAGCAACTCGGAACCGCGCTGACGCCAGGCATCGACGAGGTCTCGCTGGCGCTAATCGCCGATGCGTGGTCGCGCACCTATCGCTTGCGCGCCCTCACCTTCGCTGCCACGGCAGAGCCGCAGATGAGCCGTGGCGGTCTCCGCATCCTGCCGGACAACATCGCGGCCGACTGGCCGGCATCGCTAACGCCGCCGGCCGCCGTCGACATGCCGCCGGCGCCAGCGCTGGACCAGACGCTATCCGCCATCGACGCGCGCTACGGGTCGCGCACGGCCGATTTCGTCGCGATGCAGCTCGAATATCCGAGATAGATGCGCCGTTACGGCATCGCCAGATGCCAGGCGCCGTTCAAGAAGCCGTCGCCGGTGACGTCGCCGGGCTTCTGGTCCTTGGCGAAGGTGTAGAGCGGCTTGCCCTTGTAGGCCCACTGCTTCGAGCCGTCGTCGCGCGTGATGATGGTGTAGCCGTCGCCCGCTGCATCGCTCGCCTCGGCCTTCAGCACCGGCCAGTTCGTCGCGCATGGACCGTTGCAGGCGGACTTGCCGTCCGCGTCCTTGTCGAAGGTGTAGAGCGTCATGCCCTTGGCATCGGTGAGCACGTTGCCCTTGTCGGACTTGCCGGTCTTGGTCGGCGGTGCGGCCAAGGCGGCGGGAACGATCGCGAGCGAGAGTGCCAGCGAGAGCGCGAGGCGGATCGAGGACGTCATGATATCTCCTGTCATGCAATTGGCTTGCATGGGTAGGACGCCGCGGGAGGCGTCGTATTCCTGAGATGGCGGCAAAGATATTTTTCGCTGCGGGCGCCGATGCTGCGGAATAAACTGGATCAACCGAGACGGAACGACGGAAAGACATGAGCAAGCCGCATTGGCGTCCCGCCCACGCATCCGACCTGCCCGCGATCAGCGCGATCGCGGCGCGGATTCATCCTGCTCTTCCTGAAAGCCCCGAAGTGCTCGCGGAGAAGATGCGGCTCTATCCCGACGGATGCCGCGTGCTGATCGCCGGCGATGAGATCGCCGGCTACGGACTCGCGCATCCCTGGAAGCAACACCGGATCCCGCCGCTCGACGGCTTGCTCGCACGACTGCCTGACGATGCGGATTGCCTCTACGTCCATGATGTTGCGGTCCTGCCCGATTTTCGCGGCGGCGTCGTGCGCCCCTATGTTGCCGATGTCGAGCAGCTGGCGCGTGCGTCAGGCATCGCAACGCTCGCACTGGTCTCGGTCTATACCACGCGGCCGCTGTGGCAACGTCTCGGCTTTCGGCCCGTCACGGCGGACGCGGCACTGCGCGCAAAGCTGGCATCCTATGGCGAAGGCTCGACGTACATGCTGCGCGACCTTACCGCGGCGTAATGTCCCTCGCCGGCCAGCCGGCTCACGGGGGCGTGAAGCCGCGCCCTCGAACCGGGTCAGGTGGCGCTCCGTCGAAGGTGTGTGCGAGCCGTTCCGGTCTCGCCGAACCGAGGCTGGAGAGTATCCATGAAGCTCACGTTGTCGAAGATTGCCTTGATTGCATGCGTTGCGACGAGCGCGTTCGCCGCGACCAGCGCCAACGCGGCGCCCCACCGAACCGATGGTTGCCAGTTCGCCTTTTTCGAAGGCTGTGGCATCGTGTTCGAGCAGCCGAACCCCGGCCGCTCCCGCAGCAGCGTCATTCCCGTCCGCGATACCTCGCCGACCTACATGAAGCAGACCGACCCGCGCTACAGCTCGTCGATGCGCGATGCCGGCGGCGGTGGTGGCGGCGGAGGCGGTGGTGGTGGTGGCGGCGGCGGCGGTGGCCGCTGAGCTCACACCCGACTTTTCAGTGATGTCGCCGGTGCAACCCGGCGGCATCATTGTCGTCTGCGCTGAACGGCGCCGGTCAGCCGCGATGCTTTTTCTTTTTCGGCTTCTTTCCAGGCGCGCCCTTCGCGGGCCACGGCGTGACCGACGGCTCTGCGTGACCCGGCTTGTTCTTGTGCTTCTTCTTGCCGAAAGACGGAGCATCGTCGAATTTCGGCCCGCGCTCGCCTTGAGGCTTGCCGCGCGGCTTGAACTCGCTCTTGTCGCGCGGACGATCGTCGCGACGTTCACGATGATCGCTGTCGCGGCTCTCGCGCCGAGGCGGGTGTGACCGCTCTTCCGAAGGCGCCTGTTGCTGTGGCGCGCCCGCCATCGGCTCAAGGCGGATATTGTCTTCCTTGTCCGGACGCTTGATCTTGACGGCGAAGGACTCCGCGACCCGCTCGGAAATCTCGAACTCGGTCGTGGTGTCCATGATCTTGATGGCGCCGATATCGCCCTTGTCGATGCCGCCGCGACGGCAGATCATCGGCAGCAGCCAGCGCGCTTCCGCATTCTTGCGTCGTCCGATGTTGGCGCGGAACCAGACGCTGGCCTCTCCCATGCCGTGACGCGGCGAGGATTTGCCTGATTTCGATCGCGGCCCCGCAGGGCGATCATCGCCGCGTGAGGTGCGGCCATCGTCGCGCGGCGTGCGAACATTTTCCCGACCGCGATCATCGCGCGGCCGGCCGCTGCGCTCGCCGGGATCGAGGATGTCTTCGGGCGACGGCAGCCGCGCGCGATAAAGCCGCGCCAAGGCTGCTGCGATATCCTCGGCCGATCGCTCGGCCAGCAGCGCCTGGGCCAGTACCAGATCGTCCGCCGTCGTCTCCTCGGTGAACAGCACGTCCTTCATGCGCTCATGGTCGAGCTTGCGGATTTCGTCCGCCTGCGGCGCCGTGCCCCAGTCGGCATCGACACCTGCGAGATTGAGCAGCAGCTCCGCGCGACGCCGCCGGGCGGGCGGCACCAGCAGGACGCTGGTCCCCTTGCGTCCGGCGCGCCCGGTTCGGCCCGAGCGGTGCTGCATCACCTCGGCATCATTGGGCAGGTCGGCATGAATGACGAGGTCGAGGCTCGGCAGGTCGATGCCGCGGGCGGCAACGTCGGTCGCGACGCAAACGCGCGCGCGGCCGTCACGCAGCGACTGCAACGCCATGGTCCGCTCGTTCTGCGTCAATTCACCCGACAGAGCGACGACGGAAAATCCGCGCTCCAGGAGCGCCGCCTGCAAATGCCTGACGTGATCGCGCGTGCTGCAAAACACCAGCGCGCTCGGCGCCTCGTAGAAGCGCAGCACGTTGACGACCGCATGCTCGGCATCGGCGGGCGCGATCCGGATGGCGCGGTACTCGATATCGGCATGACCGCCTTCGTCGCCGGCGACCTCGATCCGGAACGCCTGCTGCTGATACTGCTTGGCCAGCGCGACGATGCCGCGCGGGAACGTTGCCGAGAACAGCAGGGTGCGGCGCGTCTCCGGCGTGGTCTCGAGGATGAACTCCATGTCCTCGCGAAAGCCGAGATTGAGCATCTCGTCGGCCTCGTCAAGGACGACCGCTTTCAATTCCGAAATGTCGAGACGGCCGCGGCGCAAATGATCGCACAACCGGCCGGGCGTACCGACGACGATGTGAGCACCCGCGGCAAGCTCGCGCTGCTCGCGGCGCGGATCCATGCCGCCGACGCAGGAGACGACGCGCGTCTCCGCATGCTGGTAGATCCAGGCGAGCTCACGCTGAACCTGCATCGCGAGCTCGCGGGTCGGCGCCACGATCAAGGCGAGCGGAGCGGCCGCCCGCTCGAACCGCTCGGCATCGCCAAGCAGATCCTTGGCCATGGCGAGGCCATAAGCGAGGGTCTTGCCGGAGCCGGTCTGGGCCGAAACCAGGAGGTCGCGGCCGGCGGCTTCGTCCGCGAGCACGGCGAGCTGAACGGGGGTTGGCGAATCGTAGTTCCGCTCGGCCAAAGCGCGGGCGAGCGGCGGGGTCAGGGCCGGAAAAGACACGGGATGGAGAACCTTGGTTAATTCAGGCGCGCAAACGGTGAGCCGAGGGGCCTGAGCTGCATGCGCGGCAAACGGCCCGGCCGCACGCTGATTTGATCTGGGCGCTCTTTACGCCAAGTGCCCGGAAATCACCATGCCTATGATGCATGGCTTCGCGCAGAGAACCGCGCTTAGAGGTTGCGGAGGATTTTTACCGCCACCTCGATCGGTCAATGGATACGGTCTTGCCGCACCGGCCATCCGATACCAAATCGTTTCTCACATGAGAAGCACGGGGGAAACATGGCCGACAAAATATCGCTCGCCGACAAGCTCGCGACCTTTGAGGACCTCTGGTCTCCGCGCACCATCACGACCTTCAATGATTGCGACGTGATGGTGGTGAAGGTGAAGGGTGAGTTCACCTGGCACAAGCACGACGATACCGACGACTTCTTTCTGGTCCTGAAGGGCAATCTGGACATCGAATTGCGGGATCGCACGGTGACGCTCGGTCCCGGCGAGCTCTATGTCGTGCCCAAAGGTGTCGAACATCGCCCGGTGGCGCGCGAGGAGGTTCATCTCCTGCTCATCGAGGCGACCGGCACGCCGAACACGGGCGACAAGGCGACCGCCGCGGCGCGCAAGCTTACGTAGAGGGCAATTCTCCCGGCGCGGGTCTAATCCCTGGAGGTCGCCAGCTTGCTGAAACTGCCGACCAGCTTGGCCCTCGCCCGGGCCACCGCGTCCTTCGCCGCGCCGCTCAAGGTGCGGATGGCGCGCCAGGCTTCGGTCGCCTGCAGCCACGCCTTCGCCGCGGCGTATTTTCCGTATGCCCAGGCGAACGCAGGAATCCGCATCAGCTTGTCGCGCGTGAGATGAAACAGGCGCTCGACCAGCACGAGCTTGAGCAGTTCACCGGCGATCAAAGTCACGGCGCCGCTCACGATTTGACCGGTTGCGGCAAGGTAGGCCGCCACCGGCTTGACCGGCTCCAGAATGATCACGGGCACCGAAAACAGGGCGAGCGACGGATAAGGTGGGAGCCCCCTGATCCAGACGCGCAATCGCCTGAATTCGAAATGCCGTCCGATCCAGCGCGCTATTGGCCGCGCCACGGCCATGAAGACCGCATCCACCACGAAGTAGATGGCAGCCAGCACGTAAGTGAAGGGTTTCAGGATTCGCTTCACGATCGCTCTCCTGGGAACTGAAAGCCGCAACCTGGACCTAAGTTTCACCGCGGCGTGAATAACTCGGGGATTACCGGTGGAACTTTTCGGGCGACGGACGCGGCAACTGGGCTAGGACGCGGACTCATTAAGGCGCAGCCACAGCCTGATTGAAGTGAGTTGAACGAAGGCAAGGTAGTTGGCGGCAAGCCTGTCGTAGCGTGTCGCCACACGACAACATTGCTTGATCCTGTTGAAGAACCGCTCGACCTAGTTGCGAGCACGGTAGAGATAAGGGCTAAAGCAGATCGGATCGCTGCGATTGCTCTTTGGCGGGATGTTGGCCCACGCGCCCTTCTTCATCGCAAGTTCTCTGATCCAGTCGGCGTCATAGCCACGGTCGGCGAGTAACATTGCCCCGGATTTCAGACGAGACAGCAGTTTTCCGGCTAGTCGAACGTCGTGCGCCTCACCGGGGCTCAGCGCCAGCCGTACCGGCAGACCATTGCTATCGACCACCGCATGAATTTTTGCTCGTCAAGCCGCCGCGTGACCCGCCCATCGATTGGCGCTGGTTTCTCGTAACGCAGGCTCCATGCTGGTGCACGCGGACAATAGATGTGTCGATCATCTGGACAGCGGCATCATGAGCAGTGGCAAGTGCGTCTATGATGCGGCCCCAGACACCAGCCCGCCGCCAACGGACGAAACGGTTATAGCAGGTCGTGTAAGGGCCAAAATGATCCGGCAGATCGCGCCAAGGTGCCCCGGATCGCAGGACCTAGAAGATGCCGCTTAAAACACGTCGGTCGTTTACCCGAGGAACGCCACGAGGCTTGTTTGGCAGCATCGGCTTGATGGCAAGCCATTCATAGTCGGCGAGTTCGTAGCGCATGATTCGTCCCCCCAGTTTGGGGTTTGAATCATGGGGGGCGGTCCAAGCGCAACGCTTCTGGCCTGGCTCGGCGCTCTCTGGGAGCTTCAGCTAACCGACAGCCCTCGTTGAGTCCGTCGAGAATGATTCAAAGCGGACGTTAGTCGGACCGTGCGGCCGACTCGTCAATTTTCATGATCGGCTGGCCTGCCTTGACCTGCTGGCCGATTCAGTCACGCACGCTTCAAATTTTGTTTTTTGACCTTGAGGCAGGCAAATCTCCGCCCGCGTGGTCGTTGCCACGGTGCGCGGCGATGAACATGGCGACGGCCGACCGGCAATAGGATTCGATTTCGTTGTCGTCCTCTGCTTTCGCCTGATCGAAGCGTGCGATCATCAGGAGATCGGATCCTTTGAAAAGCGCGGCAAACAAGCGGGCGGACCGGAGAGGATCGGGCACGTTCAGAAGCCCCTTCGCGTGCAACTGACGCAACAGGGCCTCGATTTGGGCGACAACATGGGCGGGGCCGGCTTCAAAATGGAGCTTGCTTAACGCGTTTTGACTCGTCTTGTCGGCCATGACCATGGCTTCGACACTGCGGACGTCCGATCTCAACAGCGTGCGAAGGAGCAATGATCCCACCGCCATGAGCTGGTCTTCGACCGGACCGTCGACGCCTTCAAGAAGGGACTGTGGTGCAAACAACTGCTGGCAGCCGGCCGCCATGGCCGCGCCGAACAGCGCCTCCTTGTTGTCGAAGTGCCTGTAGATGCTGAGCTTGGATATCTTCGCTCGCTGGGCGACCTTGTCCAAGGTCGTCGCCTGAAAACCCAATTCCAAAAAGAGTTCCCGCGCGGCGTCGACGATCGTTTGGCCAAGCGCCTCGTTGGCGGGCCGGCCGCGCCGGCCCTGGCTGTTTTCGGTCACGATAATTCCAGTACTTGACAGTATTCTAATTCTTGAGTTACGATACCATGAAGTATCTGAAATGTGCAAGCCAATGGGTAGGGTGACTTCTTCGATGCAACGACGAGCCCTGCTGCAGTTGGCTGCGCTTTCTACCATCGGCCTCGCCCGCGCTCAGGCCACCGCCAAGCCCGACCCGTCTCCCTCCATCCACAACACGGAGCCCATCACCATGGAAGACGTCATCATCATCGGCGGCAGCTTTGCTGGTCTCGCCGGCGCTCTGCAGCTCGGCCGTGCCCGCCGCAAGGTCACTGTTCTCGATACCGGTCTGCCACGCAACCGCTTCGCCGGCCACTCGCATGGCCTGCTCGGTCACGATCACAAGCCGCCGCTGGATATCCTGGCCGAGGCCCGGCAGCAGCTGGCGCGTTATCCCGCGATCAAGCTGGTCAGTGCCCGGGCCGAAAGTGTCTCCGGCGCCATCGACGATTTCAAGGTCCTCACGTCCGATGGCGAAAGCCTTGGGGCGCGGCGCCTGATCCTGAGCTATGGCGTCGCCGACCAGATGCCTGATGTTCCGGGCTTTGCCGAAAGCTGGGGCACGTCGATCGTGCCCTGCCCCTATTGCGACGGCTTTGAAGTCGCCGGCCAGCATTGGGGCCTCGTCTGGTCCAGTCCGCAGTCGCACAATCAGGTCAGGCTGTTCCACGATTGGACCGACAAGTTGACGCTCTTCGCCGATGGTCACGACATTCCGCCCGATATCCAGGCCGATCTGGCGCGCCGCAACGTACCTGTCGTCGATGGCCGGATCGTCGAGATCGCCCATCACGAGGGCCATATCGCCACCGTCAATCTCGATACCGGCCGCAAAGTCGCAGTCGACATCCTGTTCGCCAATCCGCGCACCAAGCCGTCCGCAAGCCTGCATGAATCACTGGGCCTCGCCACCGTGCCGACGCCCGCCGGCATCGTCCTCAAGGTCGACGAGCGCCGCCAAACCAGCATGCCCGGCATCTACGCCGCCGGCGACCTCGCCACGCCCTTCTTGCCCTCGGTCACCCAGGCATCATCGCAGGGCGCGATGGCGGGTATCTTCGCCCAGCAGTCGATGGTGGTTTGAGAGCACAGATGGGAGATGAGCATGGCCGTCGAACCGGACAGCGCGGATGTGCGCTTCCCTCCGCCCTTCGTCTATGTGGGAGCGCTGCTGTTGGGGCTGGCGGCGGAGCGGTTCGTCACCCTGCCCTCTTTCGGCATTGACAGGCGGTTGCTGGTCGCGACCGGCGCGCTGCTGTTCGTCGCCGGCGCGGCGATGATGCTTGCGGCGGCGGGGCTGTTCCGGCGGATGGGCACCAACGTTCCGCCGTCGCAGCCAACGACCCTCATCGCAACAACCGGCCCTTATCGGTGGACCCGCAATCCCATGTATCTCGGCATGGCGCTTATCTATGCCGGCCTTGCGATCGGCTTCGACGGGCCGATCGCCTTCGCCTTGCTCCCGTTGGTGCTAATCGCGATCCAGACGCAGGTGATCGCCCGCGAGGAGCGCTATCTCGAAGCGAAGTTCGGCGAGGACTACCGCCGCTACAAGGCCGAGGTTCGCCGCTGGCTCTGACTATTCCGCCGCTGCCGCCTGCGGGGCCGCCCGTCGGCCAGCTTTCCCAACGGATCGCCGTCGTTACCCGGAGCAGCTTTCAGTATCTGGAAAGTATCCATCCGTCTTGCAGAGCCGTCTATCCAACAACAGGTGGCATCAATGGTCTACAGTCTAATTGTCAAAAAAGAGATCCGCAGGAGCTTCGATCATGTCAACAACCAGCGTTGGGATGATGCTGCAAAGGGCCTAACACCAAACGCGTATCACTGGGTTGCCGGAAATCATGCGTTGGGGGGTGAGCGACATGGAAAGCAATCGGTGAAGCAGTGGTTCGAGCGCATGGGCCGTGTTTTCCCGAAGCTTCACATAGATATTGAGCAGGTCGAGGTGACGGGTTGGCCATGGAATACCACAGTGTTCGTCAAGTGGCGGGCCAACGCGAGGCTACTTGACGGCCAAAGCTCGTATGTGAACAGGGGTGTCCACGTCTTCAAGTTGCGATGGGGCAAGGTTTATTCGATTGAGGAATACTTCGACTCGCAGGCTGCAGAACGAAGCCTCGCTATCCAAGCTCGTGCTGGTTTGGATGAAGCTGCGGCTGGCCCAATCGTGAGCTAACGCGGATCACTCGTGTGATGCCGCCATCAGCGCACGGCGCCTTATCACTAGTGGAGGCGGGCCGCTGGAGACGAAGCGCGCTTTGGCAACGGATCGCTTCGTCAAGAACGCATCAGAACAAGGATATGTCATGGCAGAGCACAATGCCGATCGGGTCACCGACTGGAATGGCCAAAGCGGGGAACGCTGGGTCGCCCACCAGGCCCAGCTCGACGCCAGGCTGGCGGTGTTCGGCCAGGCCGCGATCGAAGCCGCAGCGCCCGCGGCGGGCGAGCGCGTGCTGGATGTCGGCTGCGGCACGGGCGCGTCAACTCTGGCTCTCGCCGCCCGCGTCGGCGCGGGGGGCCAGGTGCTGGGCGTGGACATATCCGAACCGCTGATCGCCCGCGCGCGCGCGCTTGCGCCACAGGATACGCCGGCCCTGTTCCGCGTGGCCGACGCCAGCAGCGGCGAGCTGCCCCAGGGGGCGTTCGACATCCTGTTCTCGCGTTTCGGAGTGATGTTCTTCGCCGATCCGACAGGGGCGTTCGCGCGTATGCGCCGCGCGCTCAAGCCGGGCGGGCGGGTCGCGTTCGTTTGCTGGCGTGGCGTGGCCGAGAACGATTGGATGCGCCTGCCGATGGGCGCGATCAAAGGCATCGTCCCGCCGATGGCGCCGCCTGATCCCGAAGCGCCCGGTCCATTCTCGTTCGGCGACCGGGGGCGGGTGGCTCGCATCCTGACGGCGGCGGGCTTCACCGATATTGCTCTCGCGCCCTTCGATGTTTCCGTCCCGTTTGGCGAGGGCGCGACGCGGGACGCGGCGATCGACAACGCGGTGAAGATGACGCTCGAGGTCGGCCCGCTGTCGCGCGCGCTTGTTGATCAGCCCGACGACATCCGCGCCCGCGCCTCGGCCGCGGTTCGTGCCGCCTTCGCGGGCCGCGCCGGCGAGCGGTCGATGACGATCAACAGCGCGACGTGGATCGTCACGGCGCGCAATCCGGCAAGCTGAGGGATTAAGAGGGGAAGACGCCCCCGCTCGGTGGAGGGGGGCGCCTTTGGCCGGCCAGCGGGATCAGATGAGGGCGTATTCGCGGTGTCGGAGCAAGCGATTTGTGAGTACGCGCCCTAGATCTCGGCATAGATCTCCAGAAGATTGCCGTCGGGGTCGCGGAAGAACAGCGTGCGATGCCCGAACGACTGGTTGGTCGGCGGCGACACCAGCGCAACGCCCTGCCGAACGAGTTCGTCGGCGCATGCATCGACCTCGGCCGCGGAGACCTTGAACGCCAGTTGCAGCGAGGCACTGCCCGGCGGCGTTGGCGCATCGGCGGCGGTCCGGCTCGGCCGCGCCAGCGCCAGCGTGTTGCCGCCCAGGCCGTACTCGATCCAGTTCGGCGACAGCTCGCGCAGCAGCGGAAAGGCGAGGACATCCTCATAGAAGCGGCACATTGCCGCCATGTCGCGCACGAAGATGACGGTGTAGTCGATCCCGCGGATGGCGTTGAAGGGGGAGCGTGGGCGTTGGCGTGGGTCGGGTATTTGATCGTTTGTCATCGTGGCCTTTATTCCAAATTCCGGCTCGCAGCCCGCATGAAGCAAAGCGGAATGCGGGGCCGGTGTCCCCGGATTGCGCTGCGCTCCATCCGGGCTACAAGCTCGCAAAACTATCGCAGCAAACCGCCACAGTAGCGCAGCTCGTAGAGCTGTGTGCCATCCTGCTGCGCAATCGTCTCGACCCCATGAAAACGATCGAGCGCGCCTTCGACCTCGTTGCGGTAGACCATCCCCGCCTGTTCGAACCGGGGCGGTCCGCGGTATGGCTGCGCGACGCTCACACCCAGCAGCGCGTGACGCAGGAATTTGTAGATCGCGAGGAAAGTCTCCCGGTCCGTGATCTCCGCACGGGCGCCACCACCGTAGCTCATCGACCAGATGACGCGGTCGTCCTTCGACACCGTCTCCTGCCCAACGAAAAATCCCATGCCGAAATAGATATCGCGATAGGCATAAGGCGGCGCGCGATGCTCGAGCTGCTTGGAGCCGGCGAGCAGCGGCGCGGCCACCGTCGCGTCGTCGTCGAGGCCGGCATAGGTGCGCCGTTTGGCCTCGACCAGGAACGCCGCGAGATCGTGCGGGATCGATGGCATCTTCTAGTCCACCAGCTCCGGCCACGGCACGATGGTCGACTTCACCGTCTTCATCGCCATGGCGTCCTTCACCGCCTGCGCGACGCCTTCCTCCGTGAACGGATAGATCGTCTGCATCTTCAGCCAGGGATATTTGCCCGCCGTGCGATAAAGCATGTCGACGCCGAGCGGCAGGTCGTTGCCGGTGAAGCCCCAGGATCCCAGCACGTTGAGGTCCTTGGTGCAGATGCGGTGCCACGAGGTCTCGATCGAGCCGGCGTCGGTGAACTGGCCCATCTCGACATAGGTGCCGCCGTCGCGCAGCATCTCGATGCCTTCGGGGCCTGCGGTGGGGTGTCCCGAGCAGTCCATCACCAGATCAGCACCGAAGCCGCCGACGATCTCGCGCACACGCGCGATGCGCTCCTGCGGCGATTTGATCTCCTCGATGTTCACAGTCGCCTCCGCGCCGAACTCGCGCGCCAGCTTGAGCCGCGGCTCCTCGGGCGCACCGACGCAGATCACGCGCCCTGCCCCCATCTCCTTCGCAGCCGCGACCGCCAGAATGCCGATTGGGCCCGAGCCCTGGATCACCACCGTGTCGCCCCAGGAAAAACCACCGGCGCGGCTGGCGCGGTTGAAGGCGCGGATGCAGGAGGTCAGCGGCTCGGACAGCGCCCCTAACCGCAGCGACATGTCGTCGGGCAACTTGTAGATCTTGGTGCCCGGCAGCATGTCGAGATCGACATAGACATATTCGGCCCAGCCGCCCCACATGTGCGGCGCCTTGTCGAAGCCGAGATAGCGGCCGTAATAGACCGGCGTCAGGCATTTGTTCGCGGTCTGCGGATAATGGATGCAGTAATAGCAATGGCCGCAGGGCATCAGCGGCGGGATCATCACCTTTGATCCGACCTTGAGCGGCTTGCTCATGAAGTCCTCGGTGAACTCGTCGCCGCATTCGACGATGATTCCACCGAGCTCGTGGCCGAGCGTGAACGGCCAGGGCAGCGGCTTCGGCCAATGTCCCTTGAGGATATGCAGATCGGTGCCGCAGACCCCGCATGCGCCCACCTTGATCAGCGCGGCCTTGCGGCCGACCTTCGGCCACGGCACGGTGCGGATGACTGGCTCTGAGCCCGGCCCTGCATGGGTGCAGACGCGAATGGATTCCATGGATATTTCCTCGATGCCCGTCTGTTATGATTGATGGGCGCGGGCTGAGATCAGCCTATGTCACCTCTGCGACATTGCAAATACCAACGCACCCGTTGACACGCCGCAGTTGTATCCGCAGGCTGCACGTCGCCGAGGCGACGCCTGCTTCGGAACTTTGCCAGAGACCAAGCCATGGGCGCGCGACCGGGCTCCGAACGCATCTTCGTCTCGCCAGACACCGATCCGCTGGACGGACGCGTGCAATGGGCGCCGGGCAAATCGCTGTGGCTCGCGGGCATGACGGCAGCCGCAATCGTCCTTGGACCGGTCTGCTTCTCATGGTCGGCCTTCGCGCTCTTCCTTGCGACCAGCGCAATCACGCTCTGCTGCGGGCATTCGGTCGGTATGCACCGCAAACTGATCCATGCGAGCTTCGATTGCCCGCTCTGGCTCGAACATCTCCTTGTCTATCTCGGCACGCTGGTCGGCATGGCCGGCCCGCTCGGCATGATCCGCCTGCATGATTTTCGCGACTGGGCGCAACGCCAACCGAAGCGCCACGACTATTCCTGCCATCGCGCCGGTTTCTGGCGTGATGCGTGGTGGCAATTGCATTGCTGGCTGGTGCTGCGCCATCCACCTGGCTTCGAGCTCGAGCCGCGGCTCGCCAACGACCGGTTCTACGCCTTGGTGGAGCGCACATGGATGTTGCAACAATTGCCGTGGGCTGCGCTTTTCCTCGCGATTGGCGGGATGGACTGGCTGGTCTGGGGCATTTGCGTTCGCGTGAGCGTATGCGTGACCGGACACTGGCTGGTCGGCCACTTCTCCCACACCAGGGGCGACCAGGTCTGGGTCATCGATGGCGTCGCCGCGCAGGGCTACAATGTCCGCCTCGCGGCGCTGATCAGCATGGGGGAGAACTGGCACAACAATCATCACGCCTATCCGGGCTCGGCAAAGCTGGGCCTCTTGTCGGGACAGGTCGATCCCGGCTGGTGGCTGATCCGGACGTTCGAAGCGGTCGGACTCGCCTGGAATGTCAGGACTCCGCACAATCTGCCGGAGCGGCCCGGCCTGCGACGGCTGACGGGCGCCAAGCTGCGCGAGAGTATCGCCGATGCTACGTGACTATCAGCCAGCCGATGCCGACGCGATCGTCCGCGTCGCTCTGGCCGCCTTCGCCGAATTCGAGCAGCACTATTCCGACTGGCCGCTGTTCACGGCCAACGTCGCGAAGATGCCGCAGCTAGCCAAGGCCGGCGAGATCATCGTCGCGGAAGATGGCGGCGAAATCGTCGGCGCCGTCGCCTATGTCGGCGCGCAAGCGCCAAAGCCGGAATTCTTCGATCCGGCCTGGCCGGTCATCCGCATGTTGGTGGTCGACCCTTGCGCGCGCGGCAAGGGAGTAGGCCGGCAACTGACCGAAGAATGCCTGCGCCGCGCCGAGCGTGACCGGTCGCCGGTCATCGCCTTGCATACGACGCAGATCATGACGGTCGCGCTGCCGATGTATCTGCGTATGGGATTTGCGAAAGTGAGCGACGCGCCGGATATTTTGGGCGTGCCCTATGCGGTTTACGTCAAGGCGCTGGCATAGGCGCGCAGACGCATATCTGCCGCATGCTTCCCGCAGCCAACGGGCTACGGTCGAAATCACCGAAGCGCTCGATGAGGCGCAGGCCGCCCGAGGCCACGAGCAACGGCATCTCCTGCGGAAAGATGCTGCGCATCGGCAAGGCGACTTGCCAAAAGTCCTTCTCCATCTCGCTCGACCAGTACCAATCCACGTGCCTGACCTGGGTGAGCGGGTCGTATCTCGCGGTCTCTTCGACCATGATCGCGCCAAGCTCATCATGAACCACCGTGCCGATCAACTCGCGCCTGCCGGGATCGGCGTTGAGCATGGCGATGTCGGGCAGGAACGCGTCGAACACCAGCCGGCCCTGCGGCGACAGGTGCCTGCCGGCCGATCGGAAGAAGCCTCTGAAGTCGTCGAGACTATGTAAATGCAGAACCGAGTTCATGGCGACGATGATGGTGTCGAAGGTGCGGCCCTCGAGATCGAAATCCCGCATGTCCAATCGGACCAGTTCGAGTGAGACCGCCTGCACCTCGGCGCGGCGCCGCGCCTGCGCCAGCATCTCCGCCGACAAATCGCCCCCGACGACCTGAAGCCCTGCCTGGGCCAGCGGAATGGTCAGGCGACCGCTTCCACAGGCAAGATCAAGGACGCGTCCGCCACGTTCGCGCGCGATCTCGACATAGAAGCGTTCAAGGACCCGGTCCGGCGGCGCCATCAAGTCGTATAGATCGGGGCGGTCGTAGAGACTGTTCTGTTCCATGGGGGGGATTGTAGTGGATAAATTCGCGGCCCGCATGAGGCGACTTGTCCGCCGTAGCTCAACGAGCGAGGGCGGAAGCGACATGCGGGAAGATGCCTGCCCCGGATATCGCTTCGCTCATCCGGGCTACGTCTCGTAGTCGGCCACACACACTGCCGTCATCCTGAGGTGCGAGACGTGCGGCGCGTAGCGTCGCGCGGGGAGCCTCGAAGGATGTGCTTGCGGCTCATGCTTCGAGGCTCGCTTCGCTCGCACCTCAGCGACTGTGTTCTTTGTCAAGCGGGTTGCCATGGTTTTCGATCCCTGAGCATGGCGTTGAGGATGGTGATGAGCTTGCGGGCCACGGCGATGAGGGCGACCATTTTCGGCTTACCGGCGCTGACGAGGTGACGATAGAAGAGCTTGAGCTGCGTGTGGCATCGGATGGCCGACAGGGCGGCCATGTAAAGAGCTGCCCGCAAGGCGGTGCGTCCGCCACCGATCTTACTCCGGCCTTTCCATCGGCCGGACTGACGGACGAAGGGAGCAAGCCCGGCAAGGCTTGCGATCTGGCGGCGATTGAGCGCGCCAAGCTCAGGCACTTCGGCAAGGAAG
>NZ_FMAI01000065.1 GCF_900094605.1 Bradyrhizobium shewense
GCTTGGCTCAGAGAACTCTTGTGCCTCATCCTGGTCCAGCTATGGCGCACGTTCGCACGCCCAGCCCAGCTCAATCCGGCTTCTTAACGGACGACGGAATATTGCGGTGTCGAGGGCAGGGTGGATATCATCACCGGCACGCTGGGAAAGGCGCTCGGCGGAGCCTCGGGCGGGTACACGTCAGGCAAAGGCGAGGTCATCGACTGGCTTCGCCAGTGCTCGCGGCCGTACCTCTTCTCCAATACGCTGATGCCTGCCATCGCGGGGACATCCCTGAAGGTGTTCGATCTTATCGAACGAGGCGATGCACTGCGCGAAAGACTCTTTGCTAATGCCGACCGCTTTCGCTCGAAGATATCGAAGGCGGGCTTCACGCTGGCTGGCGCGGACCATCCGATCATACCTTTGATATTGGGCGACGCGAGCCTGACGCAGCAGATGGCCGAGAAAATGCTCCAGCGCGGAATTTATGTGATCGGTTTCTCCTTTCCCGTTGTGCCGAAGGGGCAGGCGCGCGTTCGCACACAGATGTCTGCCGCACATTCGATTGCGGATGTTGACCGCGCCGTCGAGGCCTTCACGGACGTGGGAAGGGAGTTAGGAGTCATCTGATGTCCGACTTGACGGAGCGTCTAACAAAGGCAGTGCTCGCCCGCCTCGCGCCCGTCTCGTGCAAACGCGCCAGCGACCGCAGAATGCGCCTTGGCAACAACGTCGAATAGTAGCATTCGAAGTACCCCGCATACGTCTTCGGCGTTTCGGAAGAATGCTGTCGTAACAGCTCGATACGCTTGGGTGGAGGGACGCTCGATGCGGCGCGTGACCAGGAATCAAGACGCATGTCAATGATCCCGGCGAACTCCTCACGCGGCCGTACGATTTCGCTCTCGTCGACCCCGAAGAAATCGCAGATGCGTTTGACATAGTGGGTAGTCGGCACGGTCTGCCACTGACAAACTCATGAATTGCGCGCGATTGATCTGCGCGGCCACAGACCTCCGCGATGGATCGGTGTTGGTTGCAGAGTTACTGAAGGTTGCGACAAAATTTCGCTTTGGTGGACATCGGATGTCCAGCCCCCGTCTTCTGCCAGTTTCCGCATTGGTCGCGTCGGGTTGCACCATTTGTTGACCACTTGCAAAAAATTGGGCGCGCCGAGGCCTCTGCTCAGTATCGAACCCCTTGGATCAAAGATCAGGGCGCGCGATGACTAAGCAATCTACCTTTCAAGTGCTTTCCAAGCTACGCCCCCCTCAAACCGCGCATTGTACAAGAGGTGGAAAGGCGGCTGTTTCCCCTGCTGCTCGTGTCCTACATGATTGCCTAAGTGGATCATGTCAAGATCGCCTATGCCAAGCTCCAGATAGCGGAGTTTCCGTCGTTCGATTCCGCCGCTTAAAGCAATTGTGCTTGCTCCGGGCCGCAGCGACATAGGCTTTCTTCAGCAGGATCCTCGCTCTCCTAAAAGCCGAATGGAAAGTTAAGACCACGGCCAGTTGCCGCATTGTATTTGGTCCCCAACGCCCTTCTCGTGGATCTGGAGGACGCGGTCGGGAGGGCGGCTAAGCCGGCAGCCTGGGCCGCAGTCGCCGCAGCAATCGGCTGTCGTGTCCCCGATGGCCCACGCGTTCGCTGACGCCGGCGCTTTTACTGCCCCTTCGTTTTACTGCGCCTCGCAAGATGAGATGCAGGATTTCGTCGCGGGCGTGACCGATTGCGTCAAAATCCGCTTCGCCGACGAGCTACCGTTATCCGAAAGGTTCGACGTGGATGTGCGCTTCTTGAACTATCCAAGAGTGGGTAGATGTCTGGTCAATTATTCTCGAGGGGGTGAAACATGACGATTTCTCGGCGCAATCTTGTTAAGGGGGGGGCCGCGGGGGCGGCTTTCTCAGTTCCGTCGATACTGCGGGGACAAACAGCGCCGTCTGCCAAGCGGACTGTGAAGATGCAGAATGGCAACATCACCAACTTCGACCCATACTCCAATAGCACTTATCACACTGTCGACCACGGTTTGGCGATTTACGACATGCTGTTTGCGCTGGACTCCAAATTCACGCCTCAACCGCAAATGGTGGGAAAGTGGAGAGTTTCCGAGGATAAGAAGACCTATACGTTCGAACTTCGGGATGGCTTGGGCTTTCACGACGGAACCTCTGTCACTGCCGCGGATTGCGTGGCCTCGATACGCCGCTGGGGCCAGACGGCTAGCGGAAAATTGGTCATGGAACGGACCAGGGATGTCTCCAAGAAGGATGACAAGACCTTCACGGTCGCTCTCAGGGAGCCGCTGGAACTGCTGGTCGATCAGATGGCAAGTTCCACGAGTTATCTGCTGTTCATCATGCGCGAGAAGGACGCAGACCGTCCGCCGACGCAGCCGGTAACCACGCATATCGGATCGGGACCGTTCAAGTTCAACGAGGCGCTTTTCCGGCCGGGCGTGAGGTACATTTACGATCGAAACGAAAAGTACGTCCCGCGTCAGGAGTCGCCCAGCGGATTGGCCGGCGGCAAAATCGTCAAAGTCGACCGCGCCAATTGGGAATCTCTAAACGATGTGCAGACGGCATTGGCGGCGTTGCAAGCGGGTGAGCTCGATTTCGTGAGCGACCCGCTGGCCGAGTTTTATCCGATGATCGAAAATGATCCCAATCTCGTCCTCGAAGATCTCCACAAATCAGGCGATAACTACTATCTGGGCATAAACTTTTTGCAGAAGCCTTTCGACAATGTGAAGGCGCGTCAAGCGTTGCTTCATCTGGTCGATCAAGACGCGTACATGCGCGTTCTCAATCCAAACCCGAAGTACAATCGTCCCATCACGTCGTTATTCGGAACCGACACTCCATATGTCAATGATGTTAACACCGGATGGTACAAAAAAGGCGGTGATCCGGAAAAGGCCAAGCAGCTCCTCAAGGAGGCCGGATATGCCGGCGAGAAAGTCATCATTCTCCAGCCCGCCAACTGGCTTCAGGGTAGCAATGTAGCACAGCTTCTGGCGCTCACGCTGCGAAACATCGGAGTCAATACCGAGCTTGCACCGAGCAACTGGGCTGCGCTCGTCGAGCGCCTGTCGAACAAGGGCGGCGTGGAGAGCGGCGGCTGGAGCATCTTCCCCACGAGCGCAATCGATATTGGCTTCGGCGCTCCACTCTCCGCGGAACAGTTGGTCATGAATGGTACCGCCAGGGGCTGGCGGAAGAATGATGAATACGAGGCTCTTCGGGCCCAATGGGCGGATAGCGCGCTCGAAGAGCGGAAGGTGCTGGCTCGTAAGATGCAGTCGCTCTGGTGGGATACCGTCGGCTTCGTGTTCTTAGGGCAAACTATTACTCCTATTGCGCGCCGCAAGACGCTCACGGGCCTTATCAGCTATCCGGCACTTCTCCCGATGTGGAATATGCAGCAGGGAGCTTGACGGGTGATGGGCGGCTATGTCTGTCGCAGACTGATTTCGGCCATCGGCGTCATGGCGGTGGTCGGGGTTTTCATCTTCTTGCTTCTGAGGCTGGTGCCGGGCGATGCGGCGGCTATGATGGCCGGCAACAATGCCACGCCACAGGAGGTTGCCGGCATCCGCGAACAATTGGGACTAAACGAACCCCTGACGGTTCAATTTGTCCAATGGGCGCTGGGCATCCTTAGTGGTAATCTCGGCAGTTCGATTTTTGCCGGGCTACCGGTTCTCACCTTGGTCTCGCAGCGCATAGAGCCGACCATTTCGCTCTCGATCCTGACAATGATCGTTTCAGTAACGGGGGGGATCTGCTTCGGCATTTTCGCTGCCTGGCGCGCCGGCGGCTTTGTCGATCGGATGCTCACCGCGTTCTCAGCCGTTGGCTATTCCGTTCCGGTGTTTGTCGTCGGCTATTTCCTTACGTATTGTTTTTCCCTCGGGACGCGCTGGCTACCCGTCCAGGGATATGTGTCTATAGGCCAAGGCCTCGCGCCTTGGTTCGTGCATCTGGTTCTGCCGACTGTGGCTTTGAGCTTGTCCTATATTGCTTTCATCGCGCGGATCACGCGGGCGAGCATGCTCGAGGTATTGTCGGAAGATTACATGCGGACGGCGGCGGCAAAGGGTGCCTCGACCTATGCCATGCTTTTTCACTACGCTTTGAAGAATGCAGCCGCCCCGATCCTCACCGTAATTGGCCTAAGCTTCGCTTATCTGATCGGCGGCGTGGTGATTACAGAGACGGTATTCAACCTACCTGGCATCGGGCGCTTGGTCGTCGATGCGATCAATAATCGTGATTATCCGGTCATTCAGGGCGTGCTGATCCTCGTTTCTGGACTTTACGTCCTCATCAACCTTGCAGTCGATCTTGCCTATCGTTTGGTCGATCCTCGCATCCGGTATTGATATGACCCTTCTTTCTGCATCGAATGACGTCGCGCCGACGGCTTGGCCGCGATTATCCGATCTTCCCCGCTTGGCGAGGCGGCATCGCTTGGTCTTCACCGGCGGCGGCGTATTGGCGCTGGTAATCGTCATGGCGCTTTTTGCTCCGATGTACGTCAGAGACCCAATGAACATGGACCCGTTTAAAACGCTCCAGCCCCCTTCTGCCGCAATGTGGTTCGGAACTGATAATTTGGGCCGCGATGTCTTTGCGCGAACGGTTTTTGGCGCCAGACTCTCACTCACGGTGGGTTTGATGGTGGTGGCGAGCACGGCTCTGAGCGGACTTCTGATAGGTGTCATAGCTGGCTACCACCGCGGCTTCGATAGTATCATTATGCGGGTCATGGATGGCCTGATGTCGATCCCGACGATTCTCTTGGCCATGGCCCTGGTTTCTCTGGCAGGCTCCGGGCTGAGTATCCTCATCGTTGCGATCACGATTCCCCAAATCCCAAGCACCGCGCGGCTTGTTCGTTCCGTGGTCCTGAGTGTTCGGGAGCGTCCCTATGTGGAGGCCGCGCTCTGCGGCGGTGCGCGCGCACCGAAGGTGCTGTGGCGACATATCCTCCCAAACACCATTCCTGCGCTCATGGTCCAAAGCGCCAATATCTGCGCCTCCGCCATCTTGACCGAGGCTGGGCTGAGCTTTCTCGGCGCAGGTGTGTCGCCCGAGATCCCTAGCTTGGGAAATATGATCTCGAGTTCGCGCCTGTATCTCGGCCTTGCCCCATTAACTGTCTTCGCCCCCGGCGTCTGGCTTGCAGTCACGGTCCTTGCCGTCAATCTGCTCGGCGATGGCCTGCGCGACTTGTTCGACCCACGTCTGAAACGCAGACGCTGACATGCAAATGCAAAATACCAGCGGTGATAACGTGCTTCTCGATGTTCGGGACCTTGATACACACTTTTACGGAGAAGAGAGTGTTACTCGCGCCTTGGGAGGCATCAGCTTCCACGTGAACAGGGGCGAAACGTTGGGCATTGTCGGCGAGTCCGGATGCGGCAAGAGCGTCACTGCCCTCTCCATTCTTCGGCTGTTGCCGAAGCTGACAGCCAAGACCGTGGGCGGCGAGATACGCTTTCACGGAAGCGACCTCCTGAAACTCTCCGAACGCGAGATACGAAAAATCCGTGGCGACCGGATCGCCATGATCTTCCAGGAGCCTATGACGAGCCTCAGCCCAGTTCACACGGTCGGCCATCAAATCGCCGAGGCAGTGCAGATTCACACGAAGGTCTCCCGCTCCGATGCACTTGAAAGGTCGCGGGAGATGCTCCGTCTGGTCCGCATCGCAGACCCGGAGCGTCGCCTTTACAGCTATCCTCATGAAATGTCGGGTGGCATGCGCCAGCGCGTCATGATCGCCATGGCTCTTGCCTGCTCACCCGAACTGTTGATTGCAGACGAGCCAACCACTGCGCTTGACGTCACCATGCAGGCGCAGATCTTGCGGCTGATCATCGATCTGAAGCAGCGCATGGGAACGGCCGTAATGTTCATCACGCATGATCTTGGCGTTGTGGCAGAGACGTGCCAACGCGTGATTGTCATGTACGCTGGCCGGATCGTAGAGCAAGCCGACGTATTGGACTTGTTCGCGCGCCCCGCGCATCCCTACACTCAGGGCCTGATGCGCTCGATGCCTGATCGGCGACATGGCCGCCGGCAACGCCTTCCGGAGATTCCTGGCATTGTGCCAAGCCTGCGCGAGCCGATCGTCGGCTGCAGCTTCGCTCCCCGCTGCCCGTTTGCGATCGATATTTGTCGCGAGAAGGCGCCCACCATGCGTGATGTCAGACCGAGCCATGCCGCGGCCTGCTGGCGCTCCGAAGAGGTTTTGGGAGCATGAGCGGTTCGCTGTTAAAAGTTGAGAGCCTGACCAAGCATTACGGGCGCGGTACAGGATTCTTGAGGAAGACCGAGCCGGCAGTGCGGGCGGTGGAGGATGTCTCCTTCTCGGTGGAGGCAGGAGAGACGCTCTGCATCGTTGGTGAGTCCGGCTGCGGCAAGTCCACTGTTGCGCGCCTCCTGATGCGGATCGTGGAGCCGACGGCCGGACGTGTGATCATAGACGGCGTTGACATTGCCGGTCTCAAAAGCCACGCGCTTCGGGCATGGCGCCGTCGAATGCAAATGGTTTTTCAGGATCCTTACTCGTCGCTAAACCCGCGCCTCACCGCCGGACAGATCATTACCGAACCCGTTGAGAATTTCGAGCGCCTCCGCCGCAAGCAAAGTCAGGCGCTTGCTGCGGAGCTTCTGCGAAAGGTCGGATTGGCGCCCGATATGATGCACAGGCTCCCATCCGAGCTCTCGGGTGGCCAGCGGCAGCGGCTCGGCATCGCGCGGGCCCTGGCCCTCCAGCCCTCACTCATCATCGCAGACGAGGCGGTGTCGGCGCTTGACGTCTCCGTGCAGGCACAGATCCTGAACCTGCTCATGGACCTCCAGCAGCAGTTGGGCATTGCCTTCGTCTTCATCTCGCATGATTTGAGCGTGGTGGAGCACATCGGCCATCGGGTCGCGGTCATGTATCTTGGGCGGATCGTCGAACTCGCCTCGTGCGAGGCGCTCTTTGCCATGCCCGTCCATCCCTACACCGAGGCGCTGATCGCTGCAGCTCCAGTACCGGATCCCACGCGGGTTCGGCGAGAGGTGCCAGTAGAGGGGGAGGTGCCAAGTCCCATCAATCCGCCAAGTGGGTGTACTTTCCATCCGCGCTGCCCGATCGCGGTCGAGCGATGCCGCATCGAGAGGCCGCCTTTGGTGCCCATGGCAGACGGGCGCGTCGTGGCCTGTCATGTGCGCGCTCCGGCCCTAGACATCCATGCCGAGTGCTCGCGAAAAGATGCTGATCGGTCTGAGGCGGTAAATCCTGAACTGTCGTTTGCGGTCGGACGCAGCGATTTTCCATGAACACTTACGGTTCGGCCTTTCCCTGGAGAACTCGATGATTCCTCGCCGGTCGGCCATCTAGTCGAGGCGAAGAAGAGCTGTTTCGGTAAGGCAAGCAGCAAGAATAGAAAAGGGGCCCTAATGAAATTAAGCGAATATACCGATTATGATGCGACCGGGTTGGCCTCTCTTGTGCGCGCAGGAGACGTTACGCCCTTGGAACTGACGCAACTGGCTCGGAGGGCACACGACGAGGTCAATTCTCGCCTAAATGCCGTCATCGAGTTCTATGATGATGCGGAAACTGTGGGGGGTGCGGATGGAGGTATCTTCCATGGTGTGCCTTTTTTCCGCAAGGACCTTGGTGCGAGCGAGGCGGGTCGTCTCCAGGAATGCGGGAGCCGACTGTTCAAAGGCTATCGCCCTCAAACCGAAAGCTACTTCATACGCCGGGCGCGCGAATCAGGACTTCGTATCCTGGGAAGAACAACCGTGCCGGAATTTGGCATGTCTGGGATGAGCGAGTCCATTCTCCATGGAGTTACCGGCAACCCTTGGAATTTGGAGCGTTCTGCAGGCGGCTCATCTTCTGGTGCGGCCGCGGCGGTGATTTCGGGCATTACTCCTATGTCGCATGGGAGTGATGGCGGCGGATCGATTCGCATTCCCGCCGCTTGGTGTGGTCTTGTCGGGTTAAATCCATCGCGCGGGCGCGTTTCCGGTGGCCCAAACAAACAGGATAGGAATTTTGGCCTTACCCGGGAGTTTGTTCTATGCCGGACAGTGCGTGACATGGCCGCTGCGCTCGACACCTTTTCTGGCCCTTATCCTGGCGATCCTTTCATTATCGTCCAGCCACGTCGGACATATGTGGAGGAACTTTCGCAATCCACCGGAACTCTCAAGGTCGGAGTCGCCCTGAAACCATGGGGGGCAGCCAAGGTAGAGCCGGAGGTCCAACAAGCCGTCGAGGAGACCGCCACGATTCTTGAGGCAATGGGGCACAGCTTGACGGAAATTCCAACTCCATACGATCCCGCCGAATACCGTCAAGGATCTTCGGGCCGATCGAAACTCAGCGCAGAACTGCTTGAAAACGAGGCGCGAGCGATGGGACGACAAATCGATTCAAGCACCTTGGAGCCGCTTAGCCTTAAGCTTTATGAGTTTGGCAGGAACGCTCAATCGGCTTCCATAGCAGACGCGTTTGAAGGTTTGCGGCTTACACGATTCCGCGTAGGTGAGGCGATCAATCCGTTCGATATTCTGCTGACGCCGAGTATGCCCGTTGTGGCACCGCCAAACGATTCTATATATTGCCCGACCAGCCCGACGGTCTCCCTAGAACAATACCAGGAAGGGGCTCGTGCGCTTTTTCCGTACATGGGTGTCTTCAATATCACTGGACATCCATCGGTGTCGCTGCCTTTGGGGCAAAGCGCCAGTGGGCTGCCGATCGGTATTCAAATCGTCGGCCGCTTTGGAGATGAGGCCACCTTGGTTCGTGTCGCACGCGATCTGGAGCAAGCCAGGCCGTGGCGTCATCGGCGGCCCACGGTTAGAGCGGGAGCGATCTGAACTGTCGGTGGCGCTGGCGTAGGTCTTGTTCGCTGTCGATCCCGACCTCCTGGTTCGGCCGTCGCCATCTGCGTCTTCTCACCAGCGCGCCGTGGCTCGCGATCACGCTTGCGGTGACGAGCTTCAACTTCCTCGAAGATGGCTTGGGCGACGCGCTCGATCCACGAATGAACATGCCATGACGAGCAGACCAGCCTCTATCGAACTGACTTCCAGGAGTGCATCATGTCCCCGCCGCTCAACCGTATAGCAAGCGACGAGCGCCTGCCGGCGCATGCCGATGTCGTCGTCGTCGGCGGTGGCGTCATCGGCGTCTCCGCCGCCTATCATCTGGCGAAGAAGGGCTATTCCATCGCGCTTCTCGAGAAGGGCCATGTCGGCGCCGAGCAGTCGAGCCGCAATTGGGGCTGGTGCCGCCAGCAGGGCCGTGCACGCGAAGAGATTCCGTTGGCGCGCGAGGCGCTTCGGCTCTGGGAGGACATGCAGAACGACGCCGGCGTGGACGCCGGATTCCGCCGCACCGGCATCTTGTTCCTGACCAAAAGCAAGGACGAGCTCGCCGGCTGGGAGCGCTGGGCGGCGATTGCGCGCGAGCAGCAGGTTCACTCGACCGTCCTGACGCCGGCCGAGATCGCCGAGCGCATGCCTGGCAACGTTGACGCCTGGCTCGGCGGCCTCTACACGCCGAGTGACGGACGCGCCGAGCCGTCGATGGCTGTGCCCGCGCTCGCCACCGCCGCGCGCAAGCACGGCGTCACCATCCATCAGGGCTGCGCCGCGCGCGGGCTTGAGACGCAGGGCGGACGGGTGAGCGCCGTCGTCACCGAGAAGGGCACCGTTCGCGCGCAGTCGGTGTTACTTGCGGGCGGAGCGTGGTCTTCGCTGTTCTGCCGGCGCCACGGCGTCGACCTGCCGATCGGCCTCGTGAATTTGACCGCGTGCCGGACCACGCCGGGGCCGGAGATCACGTCCGGCGCGCTGGGCACCGATTCTTACTGCATCCGCCGCCGCCTCGACGGCGGCTTCACGCTCGCGCTGCGCAACCGCGGCACCGTGGAGCTGTCGCCCGATCTTTTTCGGTTTGCGCGGACCTTCTGGCCGACCTACAAGCGACGCCGTGGCGGGCTAAAGGTGTCGTTCGGGAGGCCGTTCTTCAACCAGATTGTTCGGGGCACGAACTGGAGCTTCGACCGGCAGTCGCCGTTCGAAGTGGAGCGCGTGCGTGATCCGGCCCCGGACATGTCGCTTGTTAATTCGGCACTCGCCGCATTGATCAAGTCGAATCCCGAACTGAAGGACATCGAGATCGCGGAAGCTTGGGGCGGCACGATCGATAGCACGCCTGACACCATTCCGGTGATCTCTCCAGTCGACGGAATGCCGGGCTTCTTCCTCGCAACCGGCTTCTCCGGCCACGGATTCGGCATCGGTCCGGCGGCCGGCAAGCTTGCCGCCGACATTGTAACGGGCGCAAGGCCGCTGGTCGATCCGTCAGCCTATAGTTACAAGAGCCTCATCGACGGGCGGCCGCTCGCAACTGGCGTTTTCTAGCCATGTTAGATGCGAGTCGCCGTTCGTGGCTGGCTACTTCGAAGCCGCTGTGAATTGCTCGCCTAAGAGCATAAAGAAAAAGAGCATTTGGTACCGGACCATTAGCAGCATTCAGCGTGTTCAATAGGACCATGGAGGAACACGCGGCGAGTTATGGGCCCTCGTTTTGTTGAGGTTCCCTGACCGTAGATTTTCCACAGTACCGATCATCGGAGCCAGAATATGTCAGACAGCTTACCCCGTATAACCTACTCGAACATCGATGCCGACCTCTCACCGATACACGCTTATCTCGACAAAGCTATTCCGGAGTTTGAGCAAGAGTCTCTTTCGAAGTCTTGGAAAACACCTTTCGCGACTGGACCGGCTAGCTCGATAGTAAGCCCTATCGACGGCGCGATTTCTCTTGGTGAGTTTCCGGTCTCGACTGCGGGAAATATCAAGGCTGCGATTGCTGCCGCACGAGAGGGCGCAAAGATCTGGAACCGTACGTCCGTCGAAGAACGACTGGCATTTGCAGGACGTTGGAAGACTGCACTCGCAGAAGCTAAGTATCGGCTCGGCATTGCAGCGCTGTATGAGGTCGGCAAGTCCCGCGTCGAAGCCATAGGGGAGGCAGAAGAAGTTCTGGACATGCTCGACTACTACCCGTCGGAGCTGAAGTCCAACAACGGCTACCGTCGCCCTATGAACGAACTGGTACCCAACGAAACGGCATTGAGCGTCCTTCGCCCATACGGCGTCTTCGCCGTCGTAGCCCCGTTCAATTTCCCGGTAGCTCTTTCGGTTGGCCCGATTGTCTGTGCGCTCCTCGCTGGCAATTCGGTGGTTTATAAGCCGGCGCCGGAATGCCCCTTGAGCGGTCTTCTGATCGCCGAGACGATCAAAAGGGCAGCGTTGCCGGAAGGCGTGTTCAGCATCGTCCTTGGCGGAACCGAAGTCGGCCGTTTGTTGACGACGGATGAAGGAGTTGATGGAATAGCCTTCACCGGATCCCACAAGACTGGAATGGGCATATTCCGCCATATTGCGAAAGGGCCTTGGGTGAAGCCCGTTCTCGCTGAGATGGGTGGAAAGAACCCCGCCTACGTTACTAAGAACGCAGATCTTGATCGAGCCGCCCAAGGGGTCGTGAGGTCGGCGTTCGGACTCCAGGGGCAGAAATGCTCCGCTTGTTCCGTTGTTTACGTCGACAATGCGGTAAAAGACGAATTCATCGAGCGCTGCAAGGTACTAGCCTCGAAGCTTGTCGTTGGGGATCCTCGCTGCAAGGAAACGTTTATCGGCCCCCTTTACAATTCCGGAACGGTAGACCGTTTCACCGAGGCTGTCGCCCAGGTCAAGGCTGAGGGTAAGGTCCACTTCGGCGGCACCCATGTTGATGGCAAGCCGGCCAACTATTTCTTTCCCGCGCTCGTCGAACTGGATGGCCCCTGCAATCTGACGAAAGACGAGCTCTTCATGCCTTTCGTCGTCGTTCGTGGCGTCGATGGACTGGAGCAGGGCCTGAAAGAGGGGAACAACGTTTCCTACGGTCTTTCGGCCGGCATTTATACTGAAGACAATAACGAGCTGAACGTCTTCCTGGATCATGCAGAAGCGGGTGTCCTGTACGCAAACCGGGCCAGCGGTGCAACGACCGGCGCGTGGCCTGGAGCTCAGCCGTTCTGTGGCTGGAAGGGAACTGGCGTCAGCGGCAGGGGTGGCCTGGGACCCTACTACTTGCCGCAGTTCATGCGCGAGCAAAGCCACACGATTATGACGAACTGAACCAGGGCGCCTTGGATGGGCTCGCTGAACCGAGCCGGGTTTGACAGGAGGCTTTAACTTCCAAGTAGGATAGAGCCATGACGAGCAAGACGACTAACAAATTTTCGCATGAGGTCAGTGACCGCGCGGTGCGGCTGGTTCTGGATCAGAGGGGGCGGCGACTGCGCACGGGCAGCGTAAGGCTGGTGACGACCGAATTTCGTTCGAGAGCGTCAGCAATCTCTGGCGGGTGCTGGCGCCCAAGCGCATGGAAATTGCGCGCGTTATGACCGGAGCCGGGCCGCTGACGATCCGGGAAGTCGCACGTCGGGTCGATCGCGACTTCAAGGGGGGCCACTCCGACGTGAGGCTGCTACTGGGCGCGGGGATTTTGGAGCGGACGGAAAGTTGGGCGTGAAATTTCCCTATGACCGCCTGCATGTCGAATTCGACATGATGGCGGCGTGACGTCCCCGCCCGTATCAATAGTAAGATTGAAACAGCGCAATCAGACAAAATCGCGCGGGACCCTAGAGATTGGCCAATGACTCGGAAATTGAAATCAAGAACAAGTCTTGCCGCAATGGAACGCCTCCCGCCATTGAGAGCCGCGGTCTATTTGCGTGTCTCGAGCGGCAGGCAGGCGGAGGGCGAGGTTTCGATCCCCTCGCAGCGCGACGTGACCAACCTGCCGTCCTTCGGATCTCGTGCGTGCAGGTGCAAGATCGAAGCGCTGGCTTCCGCGGCGGCAATCGCATCGGCGGCGATATGGTGTGATCGCCGAGGTCGACGGCGAGTTCGAAGGGCTCTGCCTGCACTTCTGCGTGCAATTGCTGCGAATTTGAGGCCGAAGGGGACCCTTAAGCGACTGTTGCAATCCCGTCGAAAGGAACGGATTTTCAGGCGCGATCCATCTTACCTCAGTGGCTTCGCAAAGCCGCCGAGCGCAGCGCCTCAATGAATGCCGTCTGCCGTTGACCGTAATCATCGGAGCGCGCGATGGCGTAATCCGCAGCAGCGTTAATGGCGATAACGATCTCGTCTTTGGGGAAGATTGCAATCACTTGCCCATAAGCACCGCCGGCTTCATAGCCGTCCTTCGTTATCCACCAAAAGTAGCCGTAGCCGAGCTGTCTGCTGGTCGCAGCCTCGGGAAACTTGACGTGAGCGGTGGTCGCATCCGAGACCCACCCACGTGGCAGGACCTGAATCCCGCCCACATTGCCACCCCGCAGCATGAACTGCCCGATCCGGGCAAAGTCACGCAAGGTCATCTGCAGGTCCCCACCGCCGCGTTCGTGAAGCGCAAGATTGACGCTCCAGAATGCATCTCTTTCCATTCCGAATGGCCGCCAGAGCTTGTCCGACAGATATTCAGCGACTGATCTGCCAACCGCATTGCTAATCATCAACGCTGCGATATCAGCGTCGGCCGTCAAGTACACGAAGTTGGCCCCTGGCGAGTGGACTCTCGGTAAGCCACGCATAACTGCGACAGTGGGATCGATGCCATCAACCATCGGTCCACTCCAAGCCCGATTTGCAGTCGACGTCGGGCTCGACCAATCGTCCGTTTCCGCAACGCCCGCAGTCATCGTCAGGAGGTGGCGCACGCTAACGGCATCGTAGGCGCTGTCTTTCAGCTCAGGGACGTAATCCGTGACCGGCGCATCCACACTGCTTATGTAGCCGTCTTGGATTGCCGCGCCGACGAGAATAGACGTGACCGACTTAGTCACCGACTGGCCGTTCCAATGATCTTCGTGCGTGCGCCCAAGACCATATCGCTCGAGTACCACAACGCCGTCCTTCAGCACGATCACGCCTGACACTGCTGAATTGCACATGTGCCTATCCACGTCCATGGATAGGCCCTTCCACTTCCATTCGGGAGAAATCTGACGCTTTGCGGTTGGCAGCGGGAACACGTTTGCGCCGCGCCGCACTGCAAGCACCGGTCGAACGTAGCGGGTAAAGCCCTGACGACGGAATAGCTGCTGGCCAGTGGCGACTCCGTTAGGCTTTGGCAAGGGCCCTTCTAAGGATATCAGATTCGAACCACACGACCCGCTTGAAACGGCCGCCGTGCCGCTCGGAGGCTGCGAGGACTTCTGCCCATACGCGTTGGACGCGACCAAAGGCACGCTCACTACCCCCGCAGGCGCGTGCAACATGTCCGGCCGGAGCAGTTCAGAGTCTGTAGATCGGCTTTCTTTCGTCATGAGCGACCCCTCCAAGGACCGGTTAAAAATCTCTGACGAGGGGAATCTATTACCGGATAAATGACGAACGCCTGCATTAGAGTGCCGGCGTCGAAGAATTCCTGCGAAGTCAGCACATTCACGCTGGATATATAGTTTTGAAGGAAAACCGCGTGTGGAGAAGCGAACATGCCGCACAGGTTGAGTAGACCAACTTGAGCACGCCTTCGTCACGAAGAGTAGGCTTAACAAGCCGGAAAAGAGGCCGGCGAGAAGAGCGCCTCCACCAAAGTCGGCGATCAGCGCGCCATACACGACTAGCCCGCTCTGTAGATTGTCGCGAACAACAAAAGGCAAAACTGCGAGTGCGGCGCAAAGCCAGCGAGTTCATGCCGCGACGCATATCGGTGTGGCTGGTCGCAACGATCTGCGAGGCCCGGCTGAGCGGGAGGGCGAACGCCTGCTCCAGAGCTGGCTCGCCTTCGATCTTGCGGCGGATGCCGCGGTTGATCCGGCCCAGCCGGTCGCGCGCGATGCGCAGCTCCGGATGATGCCGGTTGAATTGTTTAGCATGAGCCTAACGGCCCGCCATCATCGCCGCGCCTTTAACGACACGAGAATAGCACTGCCGCAGTCTGACCCCGTGTGCGGATTCCGATGATCGCGCGCACCTATTCCAATCTGATGCCGCGCAGCATTCCAATCTGATCGCGCGCATGTGAAGCGCCCGATCGTTAAAGGCAATTGGCACTATCGGTAGCCCGTGGTCAAGCGGCGGCCGAAGAGATCACCTCTAGCGTCACTCGATGGAGCGAAGCTGACTGGACGCGCACCCCCAACAGTGCCGTAGCGGCCGGTCAGCTTCGCGGGCTGCAGTCCCGGTCTTCATCGGGCCGACGATGTAATCAAGCTCGAGGAAGAACCGGCGGGCGACGCATGGAGTCACCGTTCAGTTCGAGCCTGTGAGCATTGTGAAGCAACCGATCAAGTATGGCATCAGCGTAGGTTGGGTCATTTATGAGCTCATGCCATTTGCCAATTGGAAGCTGACTGGTGACGAGTGTTGATCGACGGCCGTAGCGGTCCTCAAGGATTTCGAGCAGATGATGCCGGGCATTGGCGTCGATGGCCTGGAGGCCCC
>NZ_FMAI01000009.1 GCF_900094605.1 Bradyrhizobium shewense
GTCGCACCGAGCGAGCCCGAGCTTGTGGTCCGGTTGACGCTCACGGTGGCGTTGCCGCCGCCCACAGACGTGGACAGGCCGAGAGACTTGAGCAGGTCGGCCTTGCCGGTGACGCTCAGATCCGCACCCGTCGAGCTCTTCAGCGTGACGGCGCCGCCACCAACGCTCGAAGCGGTCTGGTTGAAGCTGGTGGCGAGCGTCGCAGCACCGGCAGTGATGGATGCCGTCTTGACGCCGCTGGCCAGATCGACCGCGGTCAACAAATCGCTGACGGTCGCAGCCGGCGTGCCCGCGGTACCGAGATAGACCGTGGAGTTGCCGCTGCCGTCGGTGACGAGGTTGCCGCTGACGCCCGAACCGGACGCAACACCAGTCGAGGCCGGAGCAGAGCCCGAGCGGAAGGTGATGGTCTTGCCGTTCACGGTCAGCGTGTCGCCGTCGGCGGGCTGGGCGTTGCTGGCCAGGCCGGTGGCGGTCGTGCCGTTGGTCGCGATCAGGGTGATGGCGCCGGTCAGGGCCGTGGTGCCGTCGCCGGCCGTTCCCGCGGTGCCCGTGAAGGTGCCGATGGTGGCGCCGAGCGTCGTGGTGCCGCTCGCAGCCGTGGTGCCGCCGGCAGCGCCGCTAAACACGACGTTGCTGCTCGCGGTCGCGCTGGCGAACCAAGTCGTGCCGCGCAGGTCGGCCGCCGTCGCACCGGAGATCGTGGCGGAGACGTTCGACTTGGTGGAGTAACCCACCGTGGTCTGCAGCGCCTGGTTGGCGATCGACTTGGCGCTGTCGATCAGCTTCTGCAACGAGGTGATGCCGGTGTTGGCAGCCTGCAGCACCTGCACGCCGTTGGCGATGCCGTCGAGCAGATTGTTGATGTCGCTGGCGCGGTTGTCGAGCGACTGAGCGGTGAAGAAGTTGGTGGGATTGTCCAGGGCCGAGTTGACGCTCTTGCCGGTCGACAGACGGTTCTGCGTGGTGGCGAGAAGATCAGCGGTGGACTGGAGGGAGAGGAGGTTCTGGCGAACCGACGAGGAGAGGACGATGCCTGACATAACTCTGTTACCTTTCTGGTAAACGACGCTACTGTTACTCGTCTGCTTGGATCGAGAGTGACCCAGCGACTGGCGGACCGTGGCGCCGAGACCTCTAACGAAACATGAAATGAAATCCGTGCCTTTGCCGGGTTTCGCGTGATTCGGCCGGGGACGCCGCGCAGACCGCCGCGCAACCGCATGGGGTACGACCTTGAAAATATTGCGGTTTCCCGCGTGAACGGCAGGAATTTACAGCTCGTTAACTAATTGCGAGCGAGAATCACGTCTTAATAGGCCGCAACGAACGCTCGGTTACGAAAGCGTTGATGGAGAACAGGCAATGGCCCTCAAGGTCGAGCTCAGACCGCACGAACGCATCATCGTCGGTAACTGCGTGATTACCAACACGGACCAGCGCGCCCGCCTTCTTATCGACGGCGACAACGTGCCGATCCTGCGCGAGCGCGACATCCTCACGCCGGAGACCGCGGATTCGCCGGCGAAGCTCGTCTATCTGGCGGTCCAGCTCATGTACATCTCGCCGGATCCGCAGAGCCAGCACGGCACCTATTTCAACCTGGTGCGCGATATCGTCACCGCGGTGCCGAGCGCCTGGCCGATCATCGAGGGCATCAACAACAACATCCTGAACGGCGACCTCTACCGGGCGCTGAAGGATGCCCGCAAGCTGATCGCCTATGAAGAGAAGCTGCGGAGCCAATTCGAGGCCACCCATCCCCAGACGGAAGCGGCCAAGGACGTGAGCTCCGCCGCCTGACCATCGACGTTCGCGTGCCGAAGCCACGCGAACGGCCTCGCCCCGCAAACGACAACGGCCCCGGATCATCTCCGGGGCCGTTGTCGTTTCAGCCATGCACCAGTGCTATGGCGCCGCGAGCGGCGGTGCCTCGACCTCGATCATCCCGTCGCCGCACCGCCGGCCGCCGAACTCCAGCACAGCTGCGACCAGCGCATCGATGTCCGCCTCCTCGGTGCGGTGATTGACGATCGCGGCGCGGATCGCAAACCTGCCGCCCAGCGTCGTGCTCGAGGGCGCTGCTATTCCGGACTCCTGGATGTCGGCGACAATCTCGCGATTGACCGCATCATCGGCACGATAGCGGAAGCAGACGATGTTGAGGTTGACCGGCGCCAGCAATTCCAGCCGCGGTTCGGCCATTACGCGGGCCTCCAGATATTTCGCCAGCGCGCAGCTTCTCGTGATCGTCGCACCCAGCCGATCGGTACCGAATGTCTTCAGCGTGAACCACGTCTTCAGCGCACGGAAGCCGCGCGACAGATCGGGGCCGAGATCGCAGGGCCAGACCGCGCCCGCCGCAAGCCCCCTCGCCTCGCGGCGCAGATAGGCCGCGGGCTGCGCGAAGGCCTGCCGATGCTGCTCGCCATCGCGCACCAGCAGGAAGCCGGCATCGTAGGGTACCTGTCCCCATTTGTGGAAGTCGAGCGCAATGGAATCTGCGAGCTCAATGCCGCCGAGCAGCGGCGCGAGCTCGGGCGAGAAGATCGCAAGCGCACCGAAAGCGCCGTCGACGTGAAACCAGATTCCCTCCTCGCGGCACAGCTCCGCGATCGCCTTGAGGTCGTCGATCGCACCAATGTCGACCGTGCCGGCAGACGCAACGACCAGGAACGGCTTGAAGCCGACCTCGCGATCGATTGTGATTTGCGCACGCAGCGCTGCTACGTCGATGCGATGATCGGCATCGACGTCGACCTTGCGCAGCGCATCGGTGCCGAGCCCGGCGATATCCATCGCCCTGGAGACGCAGCCATGCGCGGCCTGCGACGTATAGGCCGTCAGCACCGCGCCGTCATTGCCGATGCCGTATTGTCGCGCCAGCGTGCCGAGCGCAGCCGTGCGCGCCACCAGCACCGCCATCAGATTGGCCATCGACGTGCCCGTGACGAAGATGCCGCTCGCACTGTCCGGAAACGAGAACAGGCGGCGCATCCAGTCGACGATCTGACGTTCGACCTCGATCGGCATGTGGTCGCGTCCGCCGAGATTGGCGTTGAGACCGGCCGCGAGCATGTCCGCGACCATGCCGACCGCGGTGCCGCCGCCATGCACCCAGCCCATGAAGCCGGGATGGACGTTGCCGGTCGCATAGGGCGCGACGTGTTCGGCGAATTCGCGATAGACCTCGGCGAGGTCGCTCGCCTCGCGCGGCACGTCGGCCTTGAAGGTCGCGCGGACGTTATCAGGGATCGGCTGCCAGACCGGGCGCGCCCGAACGTTGGCGATGCCGTCGATCGCATCGTCGAGCATGCGATGGGCGAGCGCGCGAAATTCGCTCCAGTCCTGCGGGTCGAGCGAGCTGCGCGCGACGGAGCTTTGCGCGTCGCGGATGATCTCGTTCATGCTGCACTCCCCTCGCCTGCTCTTGCATGCCGCGACAGCATCGCCGAGAACGCCGCAAAGATCTTGCGCATCTGTGGCGGCTTGTAAGGAAACACGACCGGCGAATCCATGTTGTGCACGACGGCGGTGTTGTCGGCCTCGAACACCAGGAGCTCGCCGTCCTGGTTCTCGGCGCAATCGACGATGAAATAATCGAGGCCGACGCGCCTGCTCATCTCGCCGAGCGCGCTTTTGTGGCTCGCCGCGAAGGCGTGATCGAAGTCGCGCATGAAGATCGCTTCTTCTGCCCGCTTCTCCTCGCTGAACGCCATGTAGGCGTTGAGATACCAGATGTCCCAGCGGTCGGCGATCGCCATGTGGCAGGCGTAGGGTTTGCCGTCGACCATCGCGAGACGATATTTGCGGTAGAGCCCGTCGGGGTTCACATAGTCGACGAAGCGCGCGACGAAGAAATCCTGCTCATCACGCTCGGCAAGATAGGCTGCGAGCGCGGCCGCATCGTCGAGTTTCGCGAGTCCGACGCCGGCATGCGAGCCGCGCGGCCGCGCGATCATCGGAAAGCGCAGTTCAGCCGCGATGTCGCGGCAGGCGATCTGCCCTCGCGAAAGATCCGACAATTGCGCGCGCGTCGCGTGAATGGTCGCGGGAATGTCGAGACCCGGCACGCCGGCCAGCAGCCGATGCAGCTTGTCGCGATCGAGGTTGCCGATGCGATCGGGACGATTGAGCAGCGGCCGCGGCCAGTGCGGCGCGGCCTTCTCGATCGAGGCGAGCGCCTCGCGGCATTCCTCGGAATCGGAGGCGACCACGATAGCGACGTCGTGCTCGGGCAAATTCTCAGGCAGACCGACGCCCTTGACAACGTAGAGCGTCAACAGCTCGATATCGGAGCCTTCGAGCAGAAAATCGATCGGCGTGTTGCCGCCCATGTCGATGTCGGCTGCAAGCGCGAGCACGCGCAGGCCCGGCTTCGGAGCAGCGCTCGGCGTGCGAAACAATTGGTGGAAGGACAGCACCTCCGACTGGATCGCAAGCCCTCGATCCTTGTCGCCGAGTAGCTGGGTGATCAACGACAGATCCAGCCCTTCGCCCGCCAGTGCGGTCCCCGCCGCGATCCGCGCCAGCAGCTGGTCGCGCAACGGATGCAGGTTGACACCTTCGAAGGCCTGGCGCGTCAGCTGCGCAAAGCCGATGCGATCGGCGTAGTTCGCCGCCGTCATGCGAAGCGGCGCGGAAACCGGATGCTGCATCTCACACCTCGAACGCGGAGTTTACCGGCACCGCCGCGACCGCGCCACGGTCAAGCAGCAGCTCGATCTTTACCAGGACATGGGCGATGCGATCGAGAATTTGCTGCACGTTGCGTTGCGCCTGCGCGATGTCGGGCGACCAGGCCTCGGTCACGAGCCGCGCGCCGACACAGAGGCGCAGCACCGCCTGCGGTGCCTCGTCCTGCCGCTCCAGCCGGACCGGCTGGCCGATCAGGCAGCGCTGCACGGCGACCTGCCGGTCCGCCGCACTGCCGCCGATCGCCTCGTTCATGTCACGCGCCAGCGCGCGATGAACGGCCGCGATCTCGGCGATCGAGACCGGCTTGCCGTCGCGCAGCAGGATGAACGGAAAGATCGTGGCTTGTGCAAATTCCTCATCATCCACGCCGGCGGTCCCGATCGCGGATGGGACGGGGCGAAGCGACGGCGACAGCGCGATCATGCTGTCGATGCCGGCGGCGAGCTCGGCGAGCATCTCGGCGCGGAAAGCCCCTGATACGGCGTAGTAGCGGCCGATCTCGGCCAGCGCCGCTTCCCAGCGCAGCCATTGACCGAAGTTCGGACGGCGTTCGAAGCGCGAACGCAGCGCCGTCCAAGCCACCGGCCAATCGCAACGGCCGGCATAGTCGAAAATACCAGGCGCGATCCCCTCGACCCGGTCGAGCGACCGCGAAAGGCCCTTCGGCACCAGCACCGCGCCGCTGAAAGCGGGTCCACCGAAGAATTTCGAGCCTGTCATCAGCACCATATAGCCGCGGTCGAGATAGGAGCGCAGCCGGCGGCGGCCGAGCCGGGCCTGGCAGGCGTCGACGACGATCTGGACCTTGCGCGGCCAGCGCCGCGCGATCTCGTCGAGACAGGCCGCGCTCGGTGCGCGCCAGCCGAGCTTGGATGCATCCATGATCTGGAGCAGCACGGGCGCGCCTTGCGCAATCGTAGCCTCGATCGCATGCAGCACCGCGGCATCCGCGTCCGCGCGCATCGCAATCCCGGGCACGGTCCCGAGCAGCGGCAATGCGAGGCTGGCGCCGGCGAGCCCCGCAACCGCACCGTCCTTGCGAACCGCAAGGCCGCTCGCCGTCATGGAGCTGAAATGGTGCCCGCGGGCGGTATGGATCGTCCCGCTTCCGGTCTGGTCGGCGCCGACCACGATCGTCACCGGCGGCGCCCCGAGCACCGCGCGCGCCAGGAACAGGGCGTGGAGCTGGGAGTCGGTGCCGGAGGGCGAGAACACGACGTCGACGCGCGGCGAGAGCTGGAGATGGCCGCGCAGCTCGTCCCGCATGTCCTCGCAGCGCGCATCGAAGGCGATCTCGACCTCGTCGAACAGGCACTTGTGCATCAGCTCTTCGCGCGCCAGCGCCGCACGGTCGTAAGCGGTTTGCGAGATCGTCGATGCGGTCAAGGAGGCGAAATTCCAGATCTCCGGCTCCGGCGAAGCCGCGCAGCCATAGCCGTTGACGCGATCCCTGGCGTCGAGCGCCAGCCGCGGATCGCCGCCGGAGACGAGCAGCGTGTCCAGGGGCGTGAAGAGATCGCGCAGGCGATAACGCGAGCCGCCGTCGGGAGCGCGCTCCTGACCTGACAGACGGGATGCGCCGGCGCTCATCCCGGAAGGCTCACGCCGCATCGGCCGCAGCCGCCGGCGCGAATTGCGAGGCGATATCGCCGTGGAATACCGACGGCCCGACGTGATCGAGCGAGCTCTGGATGTCGGCCCAGATCTCGCCGCCGATACCGGTCCAACGCTTGCAGAAGGCGAAGTCCTCGGACAGATACGTGCCGGTTGCCGGATCGATCATGCATTCGAACAGCGCAAACCGGTTCTGGCTGGCCGCCAGCGTGTCGTGCGAGTGCTCGCGGAAGAACTGCAAGGCCGCATAGTCCGGATGACGGCACATCGCCTCCAGCGCCTGGCGCCGGATCATCAGGAAGCCCGTGCCGGCATAGCGCACCCGGGTGAAGCCGTTGACGACGACGATGCGGTCGGGATCCTCGATCTCGAGCACGTAGTCGAGCGAGGCGGCCGGCACGTCGCTGCGGCCCGACTGGATCGCCCGCGCGGCCTTGTCCCAATTGACCCGCTTGATCGGATAGCAGCCGGCGACGACGTCCGCGCCGCATTCGATCAGCCGGAACACCTGCTCCGGCTTGAAGCCGATATCGGCGTCGATAAACAGGAAATGCGTCGCCCTGGGATCGTCCAGGAACATCGCGACCAGATTGGCCCGCGCGCGGGTGATCAGCGCATCGCCGTCGCGCAGCAGCACCTTGAGCTCGAGATTGGACATGCCGTGCACGGCCCGCTGCAGCGCGAAGATCGAGCTCGCATAGATGCTCGACACCTGCCCGCCGAAGCACGGCGTTGCCACCACCAGTTGCATCCTGTCCGACATCGGCAGCTCCGCCCCGCTCCAATCCTCACCAAGAGGTAAAGAGGCATGGTTAACGGCGCCTTAACGCATCCTTACAGGAACTTGACGAGCGAGAGCTGCGCGAGGTTCGAGGTTACCTGGTAGGACGCCTGGAGCGCGTTCTGCAGCGCCAGGAGCTGGCTCGCGACCTGGTCGGGCGGGGCCGATTCCGCCTGGTCGATGATGGTCTGGAGCTGCGCCTTGGCCTGGGTCTGGCGCGTGCTCGCGTCCTTCATCGTGTTCTGGGCCATCGCGATGTCGGTCTGGATGTCCTCGATGCGCTGCTGGCCGGGCTGCTGGGTCAGCGCCTGGGTCGTGCGCAGGCTCAGCGCGGCGACCTGCCCGCCCGAATACTGTCCGGTCGGCGAGGTCGAGAAGGTTCCGAACACCGCGATCGCCTGCAGCTGCCGGCGGATCGCGTCCTCGTTCGCCTGGGCGCCGTACTGCACCGTGACGGAATCGTCGACCCGCGCCATCGCGGTGGAGCGCGCCGAGCCGGGCCCGTCATTGCCAAGGTACCATTCCACGGTGGTGGCCGAGCCGTTGACCAGCGTCGTCGCCGAGCTCGCGGGCGAGGAGCCGACGCGCAGCGGCGGCTGGGTGGCGGTCACCGGCGTCGAGGCAAAGCCGACCGAACCCAGCGCGCCGGTATTCGAGCTGGTGATATTCAAGCTCGCCGCATCGTCGGTGTTGATGGTGATCGAACCGCCGTGGACCGTCGAGGGCTTCGACGTCCCCGTGATCTGGTCGATCTTGCCGAGCAAATTCTGGATGCTGTCGCCGACGTTGAGCTGGTTGCCGGTCGCGCCCGAGGCCACGAAGGTCAGCGTGGTGCCGTTGACGGTGATGGTGTCGCCCGCAACGAAGCCCGGCGAGATCGAGTCGGTGGGGCCGGCCCCGGATAGCGCCGTTGCACCGCTGATCGGCACGGTCGGGCCGGCCTGGCTGGTCTTGGGCGCGCCGATCGCAGAGCTCGCGGTGTTGAAGAAATTGTCGCCAGCGGTAACCGCGGATGCTGCCACCAACGAGGTGCCCGCGAGCTTCGTGATCGCCGTGTTCAGCGCGGTGTTGAGGTTGTTCGCGGTGTTGGTCGGGTTGACGGGGGTGCTGGCGTCGATCGCGAAGCTGCCGAGCGGCGTCGGCGTGGCCGTCGACGCGGTCAGATCGATCTGCTCGGTCGAACCGTCCGGCAGCGTGAACTGCACGCTCAGCTTGTCGCCATTGTTCGGATTGACGCCGTTGAGATCGACCGAGAACGACACCGGCGAGCCGCTCGGGCCGGTGATGGTCGCGCCCGTCAGGGTCGAGGACACCGCCTTGAGCTTCAGCCCGAACGGCGATCCGGCGGCGTCTTCCGACACCTGGATCGAGCTGGGCGTCGGCTGCGTCTGCACCAGGCGGCCCATGCCGTTGGCGCCGAGGTCGGCGGCCTGGCGCTCCGCCATCACGGTCTTGAACCCCGCCTGCGTCGTGGTGCCGTTGATGATGTCGCCTGCATCCGCAACCGACTGCGTGCTGATGGCGGTTCCGGAGAACAGATAGCGGTTGCCGGTCTGCGTGTTGAGCACGCCGACCATCGAGCCGAACTGGGCGGCGGCGGTGTTCTGCGCGATGGTCTGGCCGTTGACGTTGAGATCCTGCGCAGTGTTGGCCGCGCCGGTCTGCACCGTGCTGCGGATCTTGGTCAGCGACTGCAGCGCGGTGTTGGCGAGGTTGATGCTGACATTGACGTTGGTGATCGTGTCGGTATAGGCGGCGATGTTGGAGAGCTGCGCGCGCCCGGCGATCGCAAAGCCCTCGTTGGTGCCCATCCCGGAATAGTTCTGCGACAGCTTGCCGGTCGAGAGCTGCGTCGACAGGTCGGTGAGCTGCTGATTGATGTTGCGGATCTGCGAGCCGAGAATCGACGAAGAGTAGTTGATGCTGCTGATCGACATGTTTCAGAGCCCTGTTACTTGTTACACTTGAGCCTGGAGCAACGTATTCATCATGCTCTGCACCACCGACATGACGTGGGCGTTGGCGGCATAGGCATTCTGGAGCTGGATCAGGTTCGACATCTCCGAGTCCAGATTGACCTTGGAGGTTGAGTCGAACTTGGCCTGGAGCGTCGAGACCACGACGCTCTGGCCCTGCTGGAGCTGGGTGGCCTGGGTCGCGGAATTGGCCTGGACGCTCAGGAACTGCTGGAGATAGTTCGAGACGCTGCCGGAGAAGGGCTGGCTCGCCGAGCCGAGACCGCTCGCTGGCGAATAGGAGAACACCGCCGAGGTGAGCTGCGAGTAGAGATAGTCCGAACGCGCGGTGTCACCCGAAGGCGTCACCGGCGAGGTGTTGTACACCGACATCCGTGTCGGATCGGAGACCAGCTGCGTGTTCACGGCGATGCGTCCGGCAAGGCCGGTCATCTGCGAGCCCGAGGCGGTGATCGCGCCGGTGTAGAGCGCCTGTCCGCCGTCGGTGAACAGCGGCAGTTGTGGATTGCCCGAGGTCAGCGACGAGATCGTCTTGGTGATCGAGGATGAATTGACCTTGGCGAGGCCGCTGTTGTCGTCCGTGATCCGCAGCGTCGTGGCGGTCGCCGGCGACGGCGCGGCGGAGAACGTCAAATGCGAGGTGGAGAGCGCCGTGTTGAGCGCCGCAGCGATCGCGCCCATGCCGCCGGAGAAGTTCACGCCGATCTGCATCGGGTTGGCGTTGGCCGCGTTCTGCAGTGGCAGCGCCGCCGGATCGGTGACGTTGACAAGGGTGACCTGGCGCTTCGTGTTGGTCGCCGTGTCGGTGTAGGTGAAGGTGGCGGTGTTGCCCGGCAGCGCACCGGCAAGGTCGATGTCGAAGCCGGCCGGTGGGCCCGACACCGTGGTGCCGGCGGTGGTCTTGTCCGACAGCGCGCTCGACATCGTGGCAGCGAGCTGGTCGATCTGGTTCTGCGCCTGCACCAGCGTCTCATCGCGCAGCTTCAGATCGGCCGCGATCTGGCCCGAGGAGACCACGTTGTTGGCGACCACGTCGACCTTCGAGCCGTTCGGCAGCACGATGTTGAGCGCGCCGACGCCGGACTTGGCTGGATCGATGTTGTAGAGCGAGGTCGCCGACAGTGCGCCGGCGGAAGCAAAGGTGAATTGCGAGGCAAGCCCGGCGCCGACGAGCTGGATGCCCGTCGTGGTGTAGATGTTGGCCTGGTTCGAACCGTCGGTGGTGACGCGGACGTCGACATATTTCGACAGCGTGTTGATGGCCTGGTCGCGCTGGTCCATCAGCGTCGCAGCCGAGGGGTCGTTGGCCGACAGGCCCTGCAGCTTGGTGTTGATGTCGGCGATCTGCTGCATAGCGACGTTGGCCGCTTGCGCCGAATTGCCGAGATCCTGCTCGACATTGGAGCGCAGCGACTGGATGCCCTTGGTGGTGACGTTGAGCTGCGTGGCCAGCGCCTGCGCCGCACCGAGCGCCACGGTTTGCGCCGATGAGGCGCCCGAGCTGGTCGACAGCGCCTGCAGCGCCGTGGTGAACTTGTTCAACGCGGTTTCGAGCGTGCCGCTGTTGCCCGGCGTGCCATAGACATTCTGAAGCTGCTTCAGGATGTTGGCCATCTGATCGGCGTAGCCGCTGCCGCCGGTCTCGGTGCGCAGCTGGTTCAGCACATAGGCGTCGAGCTCCCGGCTGACGCCGGTCGTCATCGCCGTCGAGCCGAAATCGCCGGTGGTGACCTCGATCTGGTTCGGGGTCTGGACGACGTAACCCGGCGTCTGCGCATTGGCGACGTTCGAGGAAACGATCGAGAGCGCGGCCTGGTTGGCACGCAGACCACTCATCGCACTGGCGAGGGCTGAACTCAAACCCATGTTACTTGCCGCCTTTGGTTACGTTACGCGCCGATCAGCGCAACACGTTCAAGAGGTCCTGCACCATCGAATTCGCGGTCGTGATCACCTTGGTGTTGGCCGAATAGGCCTGCTGGGTCACGATCAGCTTGGTGAATTCGTCAGCGATGTCGGTGTTGGATCCCTCCAGCGACGAGCCGCTGATGGTGCCTGAAGCACCGTCGATCGCGTCACCCGACTGCTCGGTCGCGGCATAGGCACCGCCGTCCATCGCCTTCAGATAGTTGGTGCCGTTGAAGTGCGACAGCTGAACCTGAGCGAGGTTGAGGTTCTGGCCGTTGGAGAAGGTGCCGACCACGATGCCGTTGTTGTTGACGGCGACCGAGCGAAGCTGACCGGCGGCATAGCCGTTCTGCGTGATGGTGTTGATGGTCACCGCGCCGCTGGTGCTGGCATATTGCGTCAGTCCGCCGGAGGAGATGTTGAAGGCGACCGAGCCGAGCGACTGGCCGCTGACACTGACATTGTTGATGGTGATGCCCGAGCCGCTTGGCGAGGTCAGCGAGCCGTCGCTGGCAAAGGTGAAAGTCTGGCCGGTATTGACCCAGCCGACGGTCGTGCCGGTCGCGTTCGGATCGGTCTGGTAGAACAGGTTCCAGCTATCCGAATGACCCGCGCCCAGCGAGGCGCTGTCGGTCTTGGCCCAACGCAATTGCAGGTTCACCGGCGTGCCGGCGGCGTTGTAGGCAGTCACCGCACCGCCGCTGATCGATTCCTTGGTGAAGGTCGCGATGTCGTTGCCGATCACGCCACCGGTGCCGGCGGTGCCGCCGCCGTCGCGGTTCTTGGTGATGGTCGAGGTGAAGCCGAGCGCCGAGAAGGCAGCGCTGTTGGAGCTGGACACCGAGAGGTTGGAGACGGTGCCGGTGTTCAGCGTGATGACGCCGCCGCTGCTGACCGACGATCCAGAGGCGCCGGAGAGCGTGTCGATCTTGCCGAGCAGAGTCGTGACATTGTCGGTGGTGAGGATCTGAGCGGCGCTGGGAACCGTGGGCGGCGAGACGAAAGTCAGTGTCTGGCCGTTGACGGTGATGGTATCGCCGGCGGCGAAGCCGGACGAGAGCACCTGGGCGCCACCGGCGGTCGCGCTGCCGCTCAGCACCGTTGCACCCGAGATCGCGGGCGAGGACAGCACGTTGCCGCCGCGGGTTACGCTGCTGATCCCGAGCGCGGTGGCGGCCGTACCGCTGCCGACCGCCACGTCGGTGCCGGTGCCGCTGGAGATCACGATGTTGCCACTGGCGGAGAGCGAGGCCGTGACGCCGGCGCCGCCCGCGGTCTGGATCCCGTTCAGGATGTCCGCAACCGTCGCCGTCGTGCCCGCGCCGAGACCGATCGTGGTGTTGTTGCCGACGGTCGAGACCGTCGTGCCGCCGTTGAACGTGATGGTGTTGCCATTGATGGTCAGCGTCTGGCCGCTCAAGGCGGTGAGGATGCTGGAGGCGAGATGGGTGCCGACCGCGTTGTCGAGCGATGTGGTGGTCGAGGCCACCGCCGCCGAATTGTTCTGCAGTGCGACCGTGCCCGTGCCCGTCGTCGACGAGTAGGCCGAACGGATGTTGCCGGTTGCAGCCGCACCGGACACCAATGCGTTGGCATAGGGCGCGGGAGGTGTGCCGACCGGCAGCGGGTTGGCTGCGAAATCGGACGGATTCAGCCCGCCGGCCGCCAGCAGCGTGCCGCTCGACGCGGTCGTTTTCGCCACCGTGTTCGGCTGCGTCGGCAGGTTCGCAGCGTACTGGATCGAGGTGGTCGCCTGCGCAGGAATGAAGTTGTTTTGGAATTGCAGCACGTTGGCCACGCTGCCGGTCGGGTTACCGGTCTTCGGATCGACCGTGACGCCCATCAGGTAATAACCGGCGCCGTTGACCAGATTGCCGTTGGCATTGAGCTGGAAGTCGCCGCGCCGCGTGTAGTAGGTGACCCCGGTGAAGACAGGCACGTTGTCGACGACGCCGCTCGCCTTCTGGATCGAGAAGAAGCCGTCGCCGGTGATCGCCATGTTGGTGGCGACGGTGGAGCCGGAGATCGTGCCCTGCGTGGTGATGGTGGCCTTGGCGTTGGCCGTCACGCCGCCCGCGACCTGCTTGCTCGGGACCGAGGAGTCGGGAATGAGATCGACGAAGCTGGTGCCGATGCCCTTGTAACCGGTGGTGGATGAGTTCGCGATGTTGCCGGAAATGTTCTGCAGCGCGTAGGACTGCGCCTGCAGGCCACCCACCGAGGTGTTCATTGCATCGAAGATACCCATAACTTTGTCTCCAAATCCGATCTCGGCGGCGGGTCGACATGGCCGCAGTCGGAGGAGACAGTCGCAAGGGCTATGCCAATGCGGGTATGCTCAGGAAATCAATGACTTAATGAAAAAGCCCCGGCCCGACGACCGGGGCACATTTGCCGGGACCGGCAACAATTGCCGGGAGATGGGGTCATTCCGGAGCGGTCCGCAGGACCGAATCCGGAAGTTCGAGATTCCGGGTTCGGTCCTGCGGACCGCCCCGGAATGACACTTCAACTCACTACGTCGCGGACGCCGCCGCCGGGCGGAAGACCAGCCCGAAACCGTCGATGCAATAGCGCAATCCGGTCGGCTTCGGACCGTCGTCGAAGACGTGGCCGAGGTGGCCGCCGCAGCGCCGGCAATGCACCTCGGTGCGCACCATGCCGTAGGCGCGGTCCTCGGTCTTGCCGACATTGCCCTCGATCGGCTGGTAGAAGCTCGGCCAGCCGGTGCCGCTTTCGAATTTGGTCTCGGAGGCAAACAGCGGCAGGTCGCAGCCGGCGCAGGCGAAGATGCCCTTGCGGTGCTCCTTCAGCAACGGGCTGGAGCCGGGCCGCTCGGTGCCGTGGTTGCGCAGGATCTCATATTGCTGCGGCGTGAGCTGGGCGCGCCATTCAGCCTCCGTCTTCGTGATCTCGAACTTTTCCGCGGCTTTCTCGCCAGCCTCGGCAGGCGTTCCTCTCAGCCAGCGGAAGGCCCCAAGGCCGAACAGGCCGGCGGCAGTCGTCAACAGGATGCGGCGGTCAAACATCTCATTCTCCGTGCGGGAGCTCCACGCCCTGAGATACGGGCTCTGTCGGCCGACGTTACACTGGCGGACGGAATTTCTCTCAACTTATTGGGAGGTGACGCCATCTTCCGAGGCCGGTTCCACGGCCTGCTCTGCCTCCCGGACTGCGGGTTTCGACGGCGGGGCCGGCCGCGGCCTGACGGCGGGCGGTGGGCGGCGCGGACCGGTGCCGGCGGCCCGATTGGCTTCGGCCAGACGCGCCTCGCGCTGCCGGTCCTTGACCCTGGCACGTTCGCGGTAGCGGGCGAGCGAACCCGCGGCGGCGGAACTCGCCCTGCCCCAGATCCCGACCAGCTGGCCCGCGACCCGCCCGGTGGCGCCGCCCGCCCAGACCAGCTCGAACGGCGAGAACAGCTTCCAGCTCTCGTCGCCCCACAGGATGCTGCGGGCGATCATCTGCCCGGCCATGGCCGAAATGTTCATGCCCTGGCGGCCGAACCCGCTCGCCACCCACAGGCCTTTGCGCAATTGGCCGATCTGCGGCATGCCGTGCACGGTCCGGCCGGTGGCGCCGCCGAACATTTCGCTGATCTCGACATTGCCGAGCTCCGGAAAGGTCGTGCGGATCCGCCGCCTGATGCTGCCTGCAAAGCGCTGCGGCCGCGCGGCCCAGGTGGTCTCCGGGCTCTCCCACATCAGCCGGTCACCGTCGAAGATGCGGAAATGGTCGACGCCGTCGGAATCCATCACCGATCCCTTGAAGGCGATGACCTCGTGCACGCGCTCGCCGAGCGGCGCGGTGATGCCGGCATAGCGCCAGACCGGCAGCAGCGTCTCCGACAGCCGCCGCAAGGGCGCGCCGAGATGGATGTTGCCGGCAAGCACGATGTGGGTTGCGCGCATACGCGCCGAGGGCGTGACGATGCGCTTGCGGATGCCGGAATGATCGATGCTGACGACCGGCGTGTCCTCGAAGATGCGGGCGCCTGCCCGCCGCGCCAGCGCCGCGAGGCCGTGCACATATTTGCGGCCGTCGACCTGGAACGCTTTGGGATAATACACGCCGTGGAAGTAGCGATCGGTCTTGAGCACCTCGCGAACGCGATCGACCTGCCAGCCCTCGACCTCGGTGTCGAAATCCTCGTTCAGCATCTGCAACCGGCTGATCAGTCGGTCGCCGGCGTCGACGTTGGAGACCTCGAGCACCCCGTTGCTCGGGGCGATCCCCGGCATGTTCTCTTCCGTGGCATTGGCGCGGACGAACTCGGCGCCCTCCTTCGACAGCGTCCACAATTCGCGCGCGTCCTCGAAGCCGATGCGCTCGATCAGGTCGGTGAGCGGCAGTGCAAAGCCCGGCAGCACGGTGCCGAGCTGGTTGCCGGAAGCGTTCCAGCCGATATGACGGCCCTCGAGCACCGCGACGCTGGCCCCGAGCCGGGCCGCCTCGAGCGCGATGGAAAGCCCGGCAAGCCCGGCCCCGATGACGCAGATGTCGGCGTCGAGATCGAACGACAGCCGTACACGGTCGCGAAAGCCGGCTTCTTCCTGGGACATGCTTGTGAAAGTCTCGCTCATGCCGTTTTCTTAGAGGACTGAGCGGGCGCTTGTCACCTTGTCCTCACCCGCGTCTGTACATTATCCGCGACCGTAACGATTCGAGAATGCCATGCGCCGTTTGATGCTGCTGCGTCACGCCAAAACCGAGACCGACGCGCCGAGCGGCCGTGACCAGGACCGACGGCTCGACGATCGCGGCCACAAGGATGCCGCCCGGATCGGCGACTGGATCGCCGCCCATCCGCCCTTCCCCGAGACCGTGCTGGTGTCGCACGCCGTCCGGGCCCGGCAGACCTGGGACATCGCCTGGGAGGCGATGAAGCACCGCGTCCCGACGCCGCAGGTCGAGATTCTGCCGGAACTCTATGGCGCCGATCCTGCGCAGATCCTGGAGTCCATTCGCACCGCAACCGCCCCGGCCGACCCGAAGCAATTGCTGCTGGTCGCCCATAATCCCGGCATGCACGAGGCCGCCTTGATGCTGATGGGCGGCGGCGATCATGATGGCGCCAGGGCGCTCAGTGACAATCTGCCCACCGCGGGGCTTGCGATCTTCGACTTTGACGTCAAGGATTGGGGTGACGTGGGCTACCGCCGCGGCAAGCTGGTGCGATTCACCAGCCCCAAGCTGCTTCGATCGGGATGATCGCGACGGCCGGCAAAACGTGCTGACTGGAAGATTTGGAGGCGCAGATGTTCAAGTCCATCCTCGTGCCCATCGACCTCGCCGACACCGACCTCGCCAAGCCGGCGATCGCGACCGCGGCAACGCTGTCGCAGACCTGGAGCGGCCAGGTGCGCCTGCTCAACGTGCTGCCGATGACGCCGGTGATGCTGGCCGAATACGTGCCGGCCGATTTCGACGAGCAGCAGCGCCAGACCTCGGAAGAAGCCCTCGCCATCGTCGCACGCGAATCCGGCATCGAGGCGTCCCGCATCTCCAGTGTGGTGCGCCAGGGCGGGATCTATCACGAGATCCTGGAGGAAGCCGTGCACATGAAGGCCGATCTGATCGTGATGACCTCGCACCGGCCGGCAATGCGCACCTATTTCCTCGGCTCAAACGCCGGCCACGTCGTGCGCTACGCGAAGTGCTCGGTGCTGGTGGTGAGGCATTGAGGATCGTCATAGCCCGGTCTCGTAGGGTGGGTTAGCCGTGCGGACTGCGCGAAGCGCTGACCGCTCGGCGTAACCCACCACTTTATTATCCGCGGCGGCAAAGAGGTGGGTTACGCTTGGGGCTGCACTTCGCGCGGCCCGGGGCTAACCCACCCTACCGAAATTCTGAAATAACGTATTCATCCCCTGAACCCGGCCCAAGGAAGAGGGGCGTATCGCGATCGTCACGAACGCGGGCCGGGCGGCGGTGGACGCAGGTGACATCGGCGCGAAAAGCTTCGCAGGGCGGAGAGCCGTGAGCGAAGACCTCGCGCACACGACCGGTGTGATCGGCGTACGGCAAAATCGTGTGGTCCTGACGCCCGGGGTCTGTGCGTCAAGTGTTGCGGTGATGTGGCGGCCCAACCGCGCATCAGCCATCCGCAAGGCGACGGGGGCAATGGTGCATCGCTCCCCGGGGAGAGCACGACATAAGCCGTAAAACCACTGCGCAGGGAAGGCCGGGATGTCCTGGCTACACCTGTATGCCGCTGTGCAGCTTCTTACTCCAATTTCGCACAGTTGACCTCGGGTGCCGGCGGGCTCCCGGTCTTCCCTGCGCCCTCTTTCAATTATGAGGGTGAAGAGATGAAGCAAAGCTCGGGCGAGATGCGCCGCGAGGATGACGAACTATGTCTTTCGTTGAACAAAGGTCTCGTGCCCCGGACGCTGCGCAGCGCTTCTTCGGCGGTGCGCTGCAGAGCCGGGGCCCATGTGGCAGCACGTGCTGTGGCTTCCTGGGTCCCGGCTCTGCACCGCAACGCCAAGAGCGTTGCGGCGCGTCCGGGACACGGAAGGAGCGAGCGCGTCAGAAGCGCCTCACAGATACCGCGTCAGCTCGGCCTTGACCTGCCCGTAGACGGCGTCCTCGATCTGGCCGCGGGTGATGCCGATGTCGCGCAGGGCGCGGTCGTCGAGCTCGTTCAATGTCTTGACGGCCGAGCGGCGCTCGAGGCGGTTGAACAGCGCATAGGCGCCTTGGGCGAGCGTTGCAAAAAATCCGCCCGTTGAGGATGGGCGTAAGCTCCGCCCGGCAGTTTGCGAGATCGTGGTCATGTTTCTTCTCCGGCCTGTTGTCCCGCGCGGCGAAGCAGGTGCCGTTGGCGCCGACGCTTGTGGGCGCCTGCACCTCATTTGCCGTCGGATTGCTCTCGCTCTCCTCGGCTCAATCGTGGAACTTGATGGAACTTAAATGCTCCAGTACACTTCTCGGAGCAAGTAAAACATTGCTCTCGGTGCAATAATGTCAAAGTTCGAGTACGTGAAGCTTGCCGATGCCATTGCCTCGGATATCTCTAACGGCACGTTAAGGCCCGGCGATCGGCTGCCGCCGCAGCGCAATTTTGCCTATGACCGCGGCATCGCAGTCTCGACGGCGAGCCGGGTTTATACGGAGTTGCTCCGCCGCGGGCTCGTCGTCGGCGAGGTCGGCCGCGGCACTTTCATCTCCGGCGACATCAGGCGCGAGGTCGAGGCGTTGAGCGAGCCGCGCGATGCGCGGATCGATTTCGAGGTCAATTATCCGCTATTGCCGCAGCAATGGGCGATGATCGCCAAGAGCCTCGCAGGGCTGGAGCGCGTCGACGCGCTCGAATCCGCGCTGCGCGTCTCGACCAGCACCGGCACCAAGAGCGCGCGCAACGCTGCCGCCGCCTATCTCGCGCGCAAGGATTTCGCGCCGCAGGCCGAGCAGATCGTCTTCACCGCCAACGGCAAGCAATCGCTCGCGGCCGCGCTCGCGGCGCTCGTCCCCACCGGCGGCCGCTGCGGCGTCGAAGCGCTGACCTACCCTTACGTCAAGAGCATCGCGGCGCGGCTCGGCATCACGCTGGTCCCGATTCCCATGGACGAATTCGGCGCACGGCCCGACGCGATCCAGAAAGCGCATCGCGAGGCGCATCTGTCGGCGCTGTATCTGCAGCCCATCATTCAGAACCCGCTCGGCGTCACCATGAACGCGACGCGCCGCGCCGACATCATGCGTGTCGCCGAAAAGCTCGACCTCACCATCATCGAGGACGCCGTCTACGGCTTCCTCGCCGACGACACGCCGCTGGCCGCGCTCGGGCCGGACCGCTGCATCGTGCTCGACAGCCTGTCCAAGAAGGTCGCGCCGGGCCTTGCGCTCGGCATCCTCGTGGCGCCGCCGCATTTGCGCGAAAGCGTGATGAGCGCGGTCCGCACCGGCGGCTGGATCGCCTCGGGCCACGCGCTGGCGGCCGGCCAGCGGCTGATGGCCGACGGCACCGTCGCCGAGCTGACACGGCTGAAGCGCATCGACGCCGTGCGCCGGCAGCAGACCGCGGCAAGGCTGCTCGCGGGCTACCAGCACGCCGCCGATCCGCGCTCCTACCATCTCTGGCTGACGCTGCCGTCGCACTGGCGCTCGCAGACCTTCGTCGCGGCCGCGGCCCGGCGCGGCATCGCGCTGACGCCCTCCTCCACCTTCGCGATCGCCCACGGCCATGCACCGAACGCGGTGCGCCTCGCCCTCGCCCCGCCCACCTTCGAGCAGCTCGATTCCGGCCTGCGCACCATCGTCTCGCTGCTCGGCACCAAGGAAGAGGATTTCGACTCGACGGAGTAGCGATCGGTCTAAGGCAGCAAGGCCCTCGGCACCTGATCGAAGCTGTATCTCTGCGGCTGGTTGCGCCGCACGAAGCCGCCGACCTGCCAGGCGAACAGCGCGGCAAAGCCGAGGATGAACAGCGCGCCGGCGAACTCGCCGCTCACGAGGGCGCGGATTAACAGGCCGACCATCGCCACCGTCAGCACCGCCAGGAACGCCAGCACCGCCGCATAGGCCGTGCGGCCGAGCCCCGCCGTCAGCACCGCGCGGCTGCCCGCCTTCGCCATCCGCTCGTGCAGCGCGAGGATGAACGCGCGAAAGCCATTGTCCTGCGGCGCCATCAGTGCCGCCGTCTGCCAGCTCGTCGACAGGATCGCGATGCGGCGGCCGCTGCTGTGAGTGACATCGGCGCGAAAGCGGTGCTGCTGCATCGACACTGGGCGGAACGACAGCCGGATCGCGCTGATCTCGTCATAAGGCCACAGCGAGGTGCGGCCGCCGATGTGCCAGGACAGCCCCTGCTCCGTCAGCTCGAAGCGATGCGCCGAGCCGATCAGCGACGCCTTGTAGGCATAGCTCGTGACCGGCGTGGTCTCAGCTTCCGACTCCTGCATCCCGACAATCAATCCCGTCTGCGCAATCCCGTCCGCGCCATCCCGCCCGCGATCCGCTTGCGCGATCGCCCTCGTCCATCCTACAAGCGAGGCATGGCTGAGACGACCTTTTTTCCGCGCCGCCTGATTCTCGGCGCCGCCGTGATATCAGGCGTGCTGCTCGCGCTCGCGGTGCACATGCTGGGCGCGCGCTACGGGCTCGACCTCGGCGGTCTCTGGCGCTCCGACACGCATGAGTTCATACCCGCCGGCGCGGCGATCGCGTGGTGGTTGATCGCGACCGTCGGCTTCTCCGGCGGCTATTTCACGGCGACGTTGATGCAGAGCGCCGTCTCCGGCCAGATCCCGCAACGGATGCGGCAGTTCCTGATCGCGGTCGGCGTGCTGCTGCTCGCGGGTGCCGGCCAGGTGGCCTCGGCGCCGAGTCCGATCCCGACCGTCTCGGGCGTGCTGGCCGGGCTCGCCGCGCTGTGCCTCGGCGCCGTCATGGCATTTTGCGGCGCCCATTTCGCGCTGCGCCGCGGCTGGAGCGTGATCCGGAAAAGTGCGAAGCGGTTTTCCAAATAGATCATGCTCAAACAATAGGGTCCTCAAGCCGACGCAAGCAGCCGCGGGCGGTTGAGCATCACCGCCACGTCGGAGGCCGGCCGCGGCTTGCTGAACAGATAGCCCTGCGCCTGGGTGCAGCCCTCGCGCCTGAGCAGCTCGAGCTGTGCGTCGTTCTCGACGCCTTCCGCGGTGGTGACGATGCCGAGGCTGCGGCCGAGACTGGTCACGGCGCGGATGATCGCCATGGAATCCTCGCGCGTCGCCAGCTCCGACACGAAGGAGCGGTCGATCTTGATCTTGTCGAACGGAAAGCTGCGCAGATAGCTCAGCGACGAATAGCCGGTGCCGAAATCGTCCAGCGAGATGCGCACGCCCATGGCGCGCAGCTCATGCAGCGTGGTCAGCGTCGCCTCGCTGTTCTGCAGCAGCACGGATTCGGTGATCTCGAGCTCGAGACGGCGCGCGTCGAGTCCCGAGGCAGCCAGCGCCGCGATCACGGATGCGATCAGATTCGGATTCTTGAACTGCACCGGCGACAAATTGACGGCGAGATCGACATCATCTGGCCAGGTCGCCGCATCGATGCAGGCGGAGCGCAGCACGAATTCACCGAGCTGGACGATCAGTCCCGTCTCCTCGGCCAGCGGGATGAAGTCGATGGGTGCGATCAGGCCACGCTGCGGATGGTTCCAGCGCAGCAGCGCCTCGAAGGCGACGACGCGGCCGCTGGCGACGTCGCGGATCGGCTGGTAATACGCCTCGAACTCGTCGCGCTGCACCGCCGCGCGCAGGTCCATTTCCAAGAGGCGCCGCGCCTGCGCGCGTGCATCCATGCCGGTCTCGAAGAAGCGATAGGTGCCGCGGCCGTCCGCCTTGGCGCGGTAGAGGGCGAGGTCGGCGTTCTTCAACAGTTCGCTCGGATCGCTGCCGTCCTGCGGCGACAGCGAGATGCCGATCGAGACGCCAATCACGATCTGATGGTCGTCGATCTCGTAGGGCGCCGAGATGACCTCGACGAGGCGGCCGGCGAGCGATCTCGCAGCGGTTTCCTCGGAACGACCGATCTGGACCACGGCGAACTCGTCGCCGCCCAGTCGCGCCACCGTGTCGCTCTCGCCGACGGCGGCCGTCAGCCTGCGGCCGACCTCCTTCAGCAGCGCATCGCCGATGGGATGGCCGAGCGAGTCGTTGATGTCCTTGAAGTGATCGAGATCGAGACAAAGCACCGCGAGCTGATCGCCCGACCTGGTGCGCCGCAGTCCCTGCTCGAGCTGCTCGTGGAACAGCACGCGGTTGGGCAGGCTGGTCAGCGCGTCATGGCGCGCCATGTGCGAGATCTTGGCCTGCGCTTCGAGCCATTCGGTGATGTCCTCGAAGGTCGCAACCCAGCCGCCACCCTGCATCGGCTGGTTGACGACCCGGATGGAGCGGCCGAACCGGCTGACGATGTCGGTCGTGGTGCGCCCCTCGCGCGCGTCGGCCACGAGGCGGGCGAAGAATTGATCCGCATCGCCCTGCCATTGGCCCTTGGCTTGCTCTTCCCTGAGCACGTCGACCAGCAGGCGGCCGGTCAGCGCGACGTCGGTGCGACGAAGCATGGCCGCATAACGCTCGTTGAACAGCATGATCTTGCCGTCGGCATCGAACATGCACAGACCCTGCGACATGTTCTCGAGCGCCGTATCCAGCACCATCTGCTGGGCGCCGAGTTCGCCCTTGGCGCGGCGGTCGAGCAACGCAGCCACGAGCGCGATCGCGATGATCGCTACCGCGGCGCTGGCCGTGAGGAAGGACAGCGAGGCCGGCGGGATCGACAGGCCCCCGATCGCGAGCGTCGGATCAGGTGTCAGCAGCACCGCGCCCATGGCGGTGAAATGATGCGCGACGATGGCGATCGTCAGCAGCACCGTCGCCATCAGCGCATGGAAGAGGTCGTCGCGCCGCGCGGCCACGAACAGTGCAACTGCCGCAAAGACGATTCCTGACAGCACCGAGGCTGCGACCGTGCTTCCGATCCAGTCCACGCGCGCCGGTAGCTCCAGCGCCGCCATGCCGGTGTAGTGCATCGCCGCGACCCCGGTGCCGACGATGGCGCCGCCGAGGACGATCCACCCCGCCCGCAAGGACGATACGGCGATGCTCAGCCCCACGAAGGTCACGGAGATCGCAAAGATCAACGACAGGATCGTCACCGGGATGTTGTAGGCGCCGGCGCCGCCCGGCCCGTAGGCGAGCATCGCGATGAAATGCGTCGCCCAGATGCCGCAGCCGCTGACGGCGGCGTCGAGGCCGAGCCAGGCCAGGCGTCCGACACCGTTCGTCGCGCGCGCCCGGTGAAACAGGCTGATCGCCGCCGCGCTGGCGAGCAGACACACCGCGCCGCCAAGCGCGACGAGCCGCCAATCGTGCTCTTCGGTGAGACAGTAGAGAACTTGATACATCGCGGGCCCCTATGGACCCGCAGTTGAACCAACAGAGGTGGACAGGTGGTAACTGGCTACGCGCCTGTTGCGGCAATGGTGAACGGAAGATGTGCCCATTCACTCGGATTGTTCATCCTCGCGCCGGCGCACCGAGGCCGATCACGACGGCAGCGAGCAGCAGGACGGATGCGGACACGACCAGCGACAGATGCAGCCCCGCCATGAACGCCCCCTCGGCGGCCACCAGCGAACCGAACAGCGCGACGCCGAGGACGCTGCCGGTCTGCCGCGTCGCGTTCAGGACGCCCGCCGCGATGCCGGAGCGCGCCTTGTCGACGCTGCCCAGCAAGGTCGAGGTCAGCGGCGGAACCAGCAGCCCAAGTCCGCCGCTGATCGCGATCATCTGCGCGCAGATCATCCAATAGCTGGTATCGGCTTCGATCCACAGCAGACCAAGACACCCGAGCGCCGACACGCTGGCCCCGACGACGATGGTCGGGCACGGACCGATGCGCTCGGCGAGGCGCGGCGCCAGCAGATTGACCGGCAGCACCGCCGCCATCATCGGCACGAAGGCGAGCCCGGTCCACCACGCCGACAGCCCGTTGATCCGCTGGAAATACAGGCTGAGCACGAAGATGAGGCCGTAGATCGCGATGTTGACGAGCAGGCCGACCAGCGAGGTCAGCGCGAACAGCCTCTGGCCGAACAGCGACAGCGGCAGCATCGGTTGCGCCGCGCGGCTCTCGCGCCATATGAAGAGGGCGGCGAAAGTGGCGGCCCCGACGAAGGCTGCGATCACGGCGGGATGATTCCACCCGAGCGCACCGCCTTCGATGATCGCGCCGGCCAGCGCTCCCAGCGCACCGATCGCGGCAAGCTGGCCGGGCAGATCGATCTCGCGCGAGCGAGCCCGCGTGGTTTCGCTGGCGTAGCGCCAGCTCAGCCACAGGCCGGCGAGCCCGATCGGCAGATTGACCAGGAAGATCGCGCGCCAGCCGACCAGCGTGATCAGTGCGCCGCCGACAAAGGGCCCCGCGGTGAGCGCAAGGCTCGCGCCGGCAGCCCAGACCGCGACGGCACGGCCGCGCGCACGCTCGTCCGGATAGGCATGATTGAGCAGCGCGAGCGAATTCGGCACCAGGATCGCCGCCGCCAGCCCCTGCACCAGCCGCGCTGCGATCAACACGGTCGCATTGGGAGACAGCGCGCAGGCGAGCGAGGCCGCGGTGAAGATGGCGAACCCCGCCATGAAGACGCGCTTGGCGCCGATGCGGTCGCCGAGCGCGCCTGCGGTCAGGATGAAGGCGGCAAACGCGATGGTGTAGGCGCTGACCACCCATTGCAGCTCGGCGACACCGCCGCCGAGCGTCCTGCCCATCGCATCGAGTGCGGTGTTGACGATGGTGACGTCGAGCTGCACCACACCGTAGCCAAGGCTCATCGCGGCGAGCGTGAGCGAGGTCGCAAGACGCGAACCGGCACGCGACGCGCCGGCGGCGGCGTGTGAAGTTTCAAATTTGATGGTGCTCGCTCGCATGCTGCCCTCGGTTGCAGCCCCATGCGGAATATAGGCGATCGGCGCGCCAGCATGTTTCGATAATGACCGAAGAATGGATGCGGCGATTTGGCGTGGTGCACTTGACCCTCTCCCCTTGCGGGCAGGGCAATCGCATATGGCGCTTTGCACGTCCTGACCGCGCGCCTCGTCCTTCGAGACGACCGCTTCGCGGTCTCCTCAGGATGAGGCTAAGCAGCCTCGGTGCTCGTTGAAACGAGTGCCGCACGCGGTCCTCATCCTGAGGGCCCGCCAACGGCGGGCGTCTCGAAGGATGGCCATCGGCGAAATCGCTCCCAAAGGAAGAGCAGAGTTGCGTCAGCTCGCCGCGCGCAGATTCACCTTGCTCTCGGCGAGTGTGGTCAGCTTCTTGTCGGTCGCCTTCTCCTCCTCCAGCGTCTTGGCGAGCACGGTGGCGCAGTCGTTGCGGCCGAGCTGCTTGGCCCAGGCGATCAGGCTGCCGTAGCGTACGATCTCGTAATGTTCGGCGGCCTGCGCCGCGTTGATCAGGGCGGCATCGAGCACCGCCTTGTCGGCGACCTCGCCGGCGGTCTCGTCAGCCTCCTCGATGATGCCGTCGATCGCCGGACAGTCGACCGCCTTCACGGGGACGCCGTGCATCTTGAACACCTCTTCGAGCCGCGCGACGTGCTGCTTGGTTTCCTCGAGGTGCGTCAAAAAGCCCTGCTTCAGCTGCGGATCGGTGGCCTTACTGGCCATCTTCGGCAGCGCCTTGGTCAGCTGCTGCTCGGCGTAATAGATGTCCTGGAGCTGGTGCACGAACAGATCGTTCATGGTTTTGATGTCTTTTGTGAACAGTCCCATCGTTCCATCCTCTTTCGGTTTTGTGGAACACGAAGGCCGCGGCTTGCACGAAAAGCCGCTTATTCCGCCATGTTCGGTTGCTGATGGGGCCCAACGAGCACGTGGCATCGACGTTCCAAAAAGACCGGATGGCTTGCGCTGGAACAATGCGGACGGCGCCGGCATCTGAAATCATGTCGGCATTACGAAACGCGCGGGGCCGAGCCGGTTTCACGACTCATATGCTTAACGCGCCGCCGATGTGAACCGCGTATGACAAAAGTGACCGGTCCGGCGCAGAACCTATTGTTGTCAAGGGCTGCACAAGCCGGTGTTTTTGCCTTAAATGAGCTGGATCATGCCCAGCGATCGATGCCTGCTTTTGGCCGTGATCGTACCCGACTGGCCAATGTCTGGCCTGGTCGGTCTTGCCCCCCGCCGGGAGGATGAATGCACGGACTGCTGCCCGCGCTGAAACGCGGCTTCACGAGATGGATCGGCTGGCGACGGCTCGGAGTAGCCGCGAGCGTGTTCATTATCGCCTTCGCGATCACCTCGCTGGTGCGGACCCTCAAGGGCATCGATACCGGGGTCATCCTGACTGCGTTAACCGAGATTCCGCGCGGGAGCATCGGGCTGGCGGCGATCTGCGTGTTCTTTGCGTTCTGTACGCTGACCTTCTACGATTTTTTTGCACTGCGAACGATCGGCAAGAAGCATGTGCCGTACCGCATTGCGGCGCTCTCCAGCTTCACGTCCTATTCGATCGGCCACAACATCGGCGCCACGGTCTTCACCGGCGGCGCGATCCGCTTCCGGATCTATTCGGACTACGGGCTGAACGCGATCGACGTCGCCAAGATCTGCTTCCTGTCGGGCCTGACCTTCTGGCTCGGTAACATCTTCGTGCTCTCGATCGGCATGGCGATCCATCCGGATGCGGCGTCCTCGATGGACCAGCTCCCCTCCTCGATCAACCGGCTGATCGCGCTCGGCGGCCTCGCCTCGATCGGCGCCTATCTGGTCTGGCTCTGCATGGGCGAGAAGCGGCGCGAGCTCGGCCAGAAGGGCTGGAAGGTGGTGCTGCCGTCGGCGCCGCTAACGCTGGTCCAGATCCTGATCGGGGTGGTCGATCTCGGCTTCTGCGCCACGGCGATGTACCTGCTGATGCCGGCCAATCCGCCGATCGACTTCATGTCGCTGGCCGTGGTGTTCATCCTGGCGACGCTGCTCGGCTTTGCCAGCCATGCCCCCGGCTCGATCGGCGTGTTCGATGCCGCCATGTTGCTGGCACTGCCCGAATTCGGCCGCGAGCAGCTCCTGGCGACGCTGCTGGTGTTCCGCCTTCTCTATTTCGTGATCCCGTTCGGCCTTGCCATCTCGATCATGGGCACGCGCGAGCTCTGGATGAACGTGGTCGAGCCCTGGCAGGAGCGGCGGCGGCTGGCGGAGGCTTGCGCGCAGGCCAATCTGCCCAAGCAGGTGACGCCGATGGAGCGCGAGCGGATACTGCGGCAGGCCAACAAGCGGTAGGCCGCGATCTGGACCCGGAGGGGTTGCGAGCGGCAGAGCAATGCTCTCTTATTTCCGCCTCAACTTTGCCGTTGAAGACGCGGGCCATGATCCCTGTATTCCTTCGTACCCTCTCCGCAGGCGCCCTGTTGCTTGCCGGGATTCTGACGGCCATGCCGCCCGAGAGCGCGAGCGCTCAGGACGCCGGCGCCCTGCAGATCAATTGGGAGGTGCGTAACCGCTTCCGGCTGTTCCGCGAGGAGCGCGACTTCCTGCTCCATGTCGAGAACGCCCGCAACCGCAGCATCCTGGCCGCCGAGCAATCGCTGGAGCTCCAGAGCGAGGGCCGCGGCTGGGCGCGCAACATGGTCAATCGGCTCTGCATCGACCTCCAGGGCCGGGTCAACCAGCCCTGCACCCGCGACAACACCAAGGAAAACTACCTCACCCCGATCGATCACCCCGTCACCGTCCGTCTCGTTGGCGCGGTGCCGGTCGGCGCCACCTGCGCCTGGTCGTTCGATGACGGCGACGGACCGCAACAATCGACCTTCGACTGCGCCGAGCCGATCAATTTGCGCGTCCGCTACGGCAAGCAGACGGTCGCGACCGTCGACGTCTCCTCCGGCTCCGATCCGACACAGCGCGTCCAGACCGAGATCCAGGTCCGCGACATCTTCGTCGCCGGCCTCGGGGACAGCATCGCCTCCGGCGAAGGCAATCCGGACCGGCCGCTGGCGCTGTCGGACGAAGGTTTTTGCTTCCGCTCCTATCTGGGCACCGCCGGCGCGCAGTACTACCGGCCGAGCCGCCACGGCTTCAAGGGCGGCCGCGCCTGCGAGGCGCCGGACACGCTCGCCAACTGGCAGCGCTACAGCGCGCTTTGGTTCAACTCGCCCTGCCACCGCTCGCTCTACAGCTACCAGACGCGCACCGCCCTCGCACTCGCGGTGCGCTACACCCACATCGCAGTGACCTACCTGCCGCTCGCCTGCACCGGTGCCAGCATCGGCGACGGCCTGCTCGGCTCGCAGCGCGCCCGCGAATGCCCGCCCGGCAAGACCGGTGTCTGCAACACCAGCGTGAACGCGCAAGTCGCCGAGTTGCGCGAGGCGCTCACCGCGGCGAAGAAACGCCAGCCCGACCGCACGCTCGATCTCGTGCTGCTCTCGGTCGGCGCCAATGACGTCTACTTCTCCGGTCTCGTCGCCGACGTGATCGTCGAGACCGCGACCGAGCGCGCGCTTTTCCGCCGCTCCGGCGTGATGGCGAGCGTCGACGATTCCCGCGATGCGCTGACGCGCGAACTGCCGCAGAACTTCGTCAAGCTGCGCGAGGCGCTCAAGCCGCTGGTCGGCGGCGACCTCTCGCATGTCGTCTATGTCTCCTACGCCAACCCCGCGCTCGCCGACGGCGGCGTGCCCTGCCGCGGCGGCCGGGCCGGCTTCGACATCCATCCGGCCTTCAACGCCGATCCGCAGCGCCTTGCCCGCGTCTCGACCTTCGTCGATACCGAGTTCTTGCCGCAACTGAAGGGGCTCGCCACCTGCACCCGCGGCGCGCTGTGCCGCGATCCCGAAGCCGACCGCATGACTTTCGTCGATGCGCATCAGGCGGCGTTTGCCGATCACGGCTTCTGCGCCCATTCGGGCAACGACCCCGAATTCGACCGCAGCTGCTTTGCGGAGAACGGCCAGAGCTTCAATCCCGATATCGTGAGCGCGGCGAGCCAGCCGATGCTGTGCGGCCGCGGCGCCTCGGAATACCGCGCCTATTTGCCCCGCGCGCGCTGGATCCGCGACGCCAATGACAGCTATTTTGCCGCGATGACCTATCCGCAGGGATTGCCGGCGGCGAGCCAGCCGACCGACATTCACGACGCGACCTGGGGCGTGCTCTCCGCCGTCTATGGCGGCGCGGTGCATCCGAGCGCGGAAGGGCATGCGGCGATGGCGGATGCGGCGCTGCCGGCCGCGAGCGCGGTGCTTGGACTGGACGCAGTGCCACCGGGCGTCACGCGCGGATTTCTGCCGCAGCTGTTACCGAGCGCAAAGCAGTAGCGCGCCCGAAGTCCCGTTTTACGAGTCCTAGCCCGGATGAGCGCAGCGACATCCGGGGCCGCTCTCCCCGCATATCGCTTCGATCATGCGGGCTACGCGCAACGTCCTCGCACTCGGTGTCGTCGCCCGGCTTGACCGGGCGATCCAGTACGCCGCGACGGCAGTCTTGAATCGAGAGGCTGCGGCGTACTGGATTCCCCGCCTTCGCGGGCAATGACGGCGGAGCACTTGGCGCAATTCGCACATCACCATCCCTCGCACATTCACTCCAAACCAGCATCGTTCCCTGCTACCTGCCGTTTCATCAATCCAAAAACGGTATCGATCGATACCCCCTTGAGCTTGGACACTTTGCCGCGCGCACCTCTAGGAGTCGGATCGAGGAAACATTTCGACTTGAGGAGGCGCCTGATGAGCGCAGTGGTGTCCGCAGCGGACGTGAGAAGGTCTCGCGTCAGGCTGCTCATCGTGACCATGTTGTTCCTGGTCACCACCGTCAATTATGCCGACCGCGCCACGCTGTCGATCGCAGGCCCCGCGCTGTCCAAGGAGCTGCATCTCGATCCCGTCGCCATGGGCTGGATCTTCTCGGCGTTCGGCTGGTCCTATGTCGCGGCGCAGGTCCCGGGCGGCTGGCTGCTCGACCGTTATGGCTCGCGCCTCGTCTATGCCTTCAGCATCATCATCTGGTCGCTGTTCACGCTGATGCAGGGCTGGGTCGGCTTCCTCAGCGCCGGCACGGCGATCGTCGTGCTGTTCGCGCTCCGCCTCCTTGTCGGCGTCGCGGAAGCGCCCTCCTTCCCCGCCAACGCCCGCATCGTCGCGGCGTGGTTTCCGGGCAACGAGCGCGGCACCGCGTCGGCCTTCTTCAACTCGGGACAGTATTTCGCGACCGTTATCTTCGCGCCGCTGATGGGCTGGATCGCGCATGCCTACGGCTGGCGCTTCGTGTTCTTCGTGATGGGCGCGCTCGGCATCGTCATGGGCTTCGTCTGGCTCAAGACCATCTACGGCCCGAAGGAGCATCCTTCGATCAACGATGCCGAGTTCGACTACATCAAGGAAGGCGGCGCGCTGGTCGATCTCGACGCGCCCAAGAACGATCAGCTGCGCGAGCGTGCGCAAGAGGCCGGCTCCGGCTGGGACCACATCCGCCAGTTGCTCTCCAACCGCATGATGCTCGGCGTCTATCTCGGCCAGTATTGCATCAACACGCTGACCTATTTCTTCCTGACCTGGTTCCCGGTCTATCTGGTCAAGGAGCGCGGCCTGTCGATCCTGCAGGCCGGCTTCGTCGCGACGCTGCCGGCTTTGTGCGGCTTCATCGGCGGCGTGCTCGGCGGCATCATCTCCGATGCGATCCTGCGCAGGACCGGCTCGCTGACCATGGCGCGCAAGTTCCCGATCGTCGGCGGCATGCTGCTGTCGATGTCGATCATCGCCTGCAACTATGTCGACGGACAGGCGCTGGTGGTCGGCTTCATGGCGCTCGCCTTCTTTGGCAAGGGCATCGGTGCGCTCGGCTGGGCGGTCGTCTCCGATACCTCGCCAAAGGAAGCCGGCGGCGTCTCCGGCGGCCTGTTCAACAGCTTCGGCAATTTGTCCTCGATCACCACGCCGATCGTGATCGGCTACATCCTGGCCGCGACCGGCTCGTTCAACGGCGCGCTGGTGTTCGTCGGCCTCAACGCGCTGGTGGCGGCGTTCGCCTATCTCGTCATCGTCGGCAAGATCGAGCGGGTGACGCTCAAACGTTCCTCCTGAGGGCTCCCGGTGGGAGCTTGACCAGGCAACTCAACGGCGGCCCAAAAAGCCGCCGTCTTTGTTTTGGGGATGATCGATGCTAGAAGTACCGGGGAAACGCCTTATCCATCTAAGGCATGTATCGATGTTCGACCTCAACCAGCTCCGCTGTTTCGTCACGGTGGCGGAGGAACTGCATTTCGGCCGCGCCGCGACGCGGCTGAACATGACCCAGCCGCCGCTGTCCCGGCAGATCCAGGTGCTTGAGCACATCATCGATGCGCCGCTGCTGGAGCGCACCAGCCGCTCGGTGCGCCTCACCCCGGCGGGGCGCAGCTTTCTGCCGGAGGCGCGGCGCATCCTCAAGCTTGCCGAGAGCGCCTCGCAGGTCGCCCGCCGCATCGCGCTCGGCAAGACCGGCTCGCTGAAGATCGGCTTCACCGCGGCCGCGGCCTATGGCTTCCTGCCGGAACTGGTCGCGGCCTGCCGCGCAAAACTGCCCGAGGTGGATTTCTCGCTGAAGGAGATGGTGTCGGGCGACCAGTTCGAGGCGCTGACCTCGGGCCAGATCGACGCAGGCTTGCTCAGGCCGCCGATCGCGCGGCCCGAACTCACCAGCCGCCGCGTCGTCGCCGAACCCCTGCTCGCCGCGATCCCGAAGAAGCATCCGCTGGCGAATGCGGAGAGCATCACCATCAAGGATTTCGACGACCAGCCCTTCGTGATGTATTCGCCCTATGAGAGCCGCTACTTCCACGATCTGCTGGTGGCGCTGTTCACCCGCGCCGACATTCTGCCGCGCTATGTCCAGCACCTGAGCCAGATCCACTCGATCCTCGCCATGGTCCGCGCCGGCCTCGGCCTCGCCATCGTGCCCGCGGCAGCCGCGAGCCTGAAGATCGCCGACGTGCGCCTGCGCCCGCTGAAGCTGCGCACGCGTGTTCCCGTCGAGCTGTTCATGGTCTGGCGCCGCGACGACGAGAATCCGCTGCTGTCGGCGCTCGTCAAAATCGCCGGCGAACTGGCCTCTGCGGAGCCCGCGGAAGATTGATGCTGATTTCGCATCGGTCGATATAGGCTTTGGCTTGGACCCGCATCGAACGGTCTCCTAAACCACGGCGCATGGACGCGCAGCCTTCTGCTTGCGTCCTCCACAACACGCAATGAGGGAGCCGCGCCCATGAGCAAGATGACCCCGCAGGAAATGGCCCAGAAGATCGGATCCGGCCTCCTGTCTTTCCCCGTCACGCCCTTCAAGGCTGACTACTCCTTCGACGAGGCGACCTATCGCGCCAACATGGACTGGCTGTGCGGCTATGATGTCGCAGGCCTGTTCGCCGCCGGCGGCACCGGCGAATTCTTCTCGCTGACGCCGACCGAGGTCCCTGAAGTCGTCAAGGTCGCCGTCGACGAGACCAAGGGCCGCGTGCCCGTGCTCGCCGGCACCGGCTATGGCACCGCGATCGCCCGCGAGATCGCAATCGGCGCGGAGAAGGCCGGCGCGGACGGCCTGCTGCTGCTGCCGCCCTACCTCACCCACTCCGAGCAGGAGGGTCTTGCCGCCCATGTCGAGGCGGTCTGCGCCGCCGTGAAGATCGGCGTCATCGTCTACAACCGCGACAACGCGATCCTGCAGCCCGACACGCTCGCGCGGCTTGCCGAGCGCTGCCCGAACCTCGTCGGCTACAAGGACGGCATCGGCGACATCGAGCTGATGACCCGCGTCTACACCAAGCTCGGCGATCGTCTCACCTATGTCGGCGGCCTGCCGACCGCCGAGACCTTCGCGCTGCCCTATCTCGACATGGGCGTGACGACCTATTCCTCGGCCGTGTTCAATTTCGTGCCCGAATTCGCCACCAACTTCTACGCCGCGGTGCGCAAGCGCGACCATGCCACGATCCAGGCCGGGCTGAAGGACTTCATCCTGCCGCTGATCGCGATCCGCAACCGCAAGAAGGGCTATGCCGTCTCGATCATCAAGGCTGGCATGAAGGTGATCGGCCGCGACTCCGGCCCGGTCCGCGCGCCGCTCACCGACCTCACCGAGCAGGAGATCGACGAAGTGACCGCGCTGGTGAAGAATCTGCCCGCCATCCGATCGACACAACAAGCGGCAGAATAGGGCGACAACAGCGAGGAGCAAGCGATGGCCGTGACCGATATCTCTGGCGCACCTGTCGTCACGGCGATGCAGGTGATTCCGGTCGCGGGCCGCGACAGCATGCTCCTCAATCTGAGCGGCGCGCATGCGCCATTCTTCACCCGCAACATCGTCATCCTCACCGACAATGCCGGCCACACCGGCGTCGGCGAGGTGCCGGGCGGGCAGAAGATCTGGCAGACGCTCCAGGACGCGCGGGATCTCGTGATCGGCAAGACCGTCGGCGCGCTCAACAACATCCTCGCCGACGTCCGCACGGCCTTCGCCGACCGCGACGCCGGCGGCCGCGGCAAGCAGACTTTCGATCTTCGCGTCATGATCCACGCGGTCACCGCGATCGAATCCGCATTGCTCGATCTGCTTGGCCAGCATCTCAACCTGCCGGTCGCCGCGCTGCTCGGCGAAGGCCAGCAACGCAAGAGCGTCGAGACGCTCGGCTATCTCTTCTTCGTCGGCGACCGGCGCAAGTCGAAGCTGAACTACGTCCAGGGCGAGGCCGGCAAACCCGAATGGTTCAACCTCCGCCATCAGGAGGCGATGACCCCGGAGACCGTGGTGCGGCTCGCGGAAGCCACCCACGACCATTACGGCTTCGCCGACTTCAAGCTGAAAGGCGGCGTGCTGCGCGGCGAGCAGGAGATCGAGGCCGTCACCGCGATCGCAAAGCGCTTCCCGAACGCGCGCGTCACGCTCGACCCCAATGGCGCCTGGTCGCTCGACGAGGCGATCCGGCTTTGCAAAGACATGCACGGCATCCTCGCCTACGCCGAGGACCCCTGCGGCGCGGAAGGCGGCTTCTCCGGCCGCGAGATCATGGCCGAGTTCCGCCGCGCCACCGGCCTGCCGACCGCGACCAACATGATCGCCACCGACTGGCGCCAGCTTTCCCATGCGCTGCGTCTCGGCGCGGTGGACATTCCGCTCGCCGATCCCCATTTCTGGACCATGCAGGGCTCGGTGCGGGTCGCCCAGACCTGCCGTGACAACGGCCTGACCTGGGGCTCGCATTCCAACAACCATTTCGACATCTCGCTGGCCATGTTCACCCATGTCGGCGCCGCCGCCCCCGGCAAGGTCACCGCGATCGACACCCATTGGATCTGGCAGGATGGCCAGGCGCTCACCAAAGAGCCGCTCCAGATCAAGGGCGGCAAGATTGCCGTCCCGGACCGGCCGGGCCTGGGTATCGAAATCGACAGGGCCGCCATCGACGCGGCGCATGACCTCTACAAGCAGCATGGACTCGGTGCCCGCGATGACGCTATTGCCATGCAGGATCTGATCCCCGGCTGGACCTTTGACGACAAGCGTCCGTGCCTCGTGCGTTAGAAACTACAGGCATGATCCCGGAAAAGTGGACACCGGTTTTCCGATAGGGATCATGCCCCTTAAATGACTTGGAGGAATGAGATGACTGCGATCCTGAAGAACTTCATCGGCGGCGAATGGGTCGACGGCTCCGGCGTCACCAGGAATATCAACCCCTCCAACACCAACGACGTCGTCGGCGAATACGCCAAGGCCGACAAGGCGCAGACCGAGAAGGCCATTGCAGCCGCCAAGGCCGCCTTCCCCGCCTGGGCGCAGTCGACCCCGCAAGTTCGCTATGACGCGCTGAACAAGATTTCCCTCGAGATCCTCGCCCGCAAGGAAGAGCTCGGCCGCCTGCTCGCCCGCGAGGAAGGCAAGACGCTCCCCGAGGGCATCGGCGAGGTCGCCCGCGCCGGCCAGATCTTTGCGTTCTTCGCCGGCGAGGCGCTCCGCCTGATCGGCGAGAAGGGCGCCTCCGTGCGTCCCGGCCTCGACGTCGAGCTCACCCGTGAGCCGGTCGGCGTCGTCGGCATGATCACGCCCTGGAATTTCCCGATCGCGATCCCGGCCTGGAAGATCGCGCCCGCGCTCTGCTACGGCAACACGGTGGTGTTCAAGCCGGCTGAGCTGGTGCCGGGCTCGGGTCACGCGCTGGCCGAAATCATCACCCGCTCCGGCATTCCCGCCGGCGTATTCAACCTCGTGGTCGGCTCCGGCTCCGTCGTCGGCCAGACCCTGCTCGATCACCCTGACGTCGCGGCGATCTCCTTCACCGGCTCGGTGCAAACCGGCCGCAAGATCGCGCAGGCCTGCGTGCTGTCGAACCCGATGAAGAAGTTCCAGCTGGAGATGGGCGGCAAGAATCCGCTGGTCGTGCTCGACGACGCCGACCTCAAGACCGCGGTCGAGGTCGCCGTCAACGGCGCCTATTTCTCCACCGGCCAGCGCTGCACCGCCTCCTCCCGCCTGATCGTCACCGAAGGCATCCATGACCGCTTCGTCGCGGCGGTGGCCGAGCGCCTGAACGGCCTGTCGGTCGACGACGCGCTCAAGGCCGGCGTGCACATCGGCCCCGTCGTGGACCAGAGCCAGCTCGACCAGGACCTGCGCTACATCAAGATCGGCCAGGACGAGGGTGCGAAGCTGTCGTTCGGCGGCGAGCTGCTCAAGCGCGAGACGCCCGGCCACTACCTGCAGCCGGCGCTGTTCACCGAAGCCAACAACAACATGCGCATCGCGCGTGAGGAAATCTTTGGCCCGGTCGCCGCCGTCATCCGCGCCAAGAATTACGAAGAGGCGCTGGCGATCTCCAACGACACCGAGTTCGGCCTCGCCTCCGGCATCTGCACCACCAGCCTGAAATACGCCTCGCACTATAAGCGCAACAGCGAGTCCGGCATGGTGATGGTCAATTTGCCGACCGCCGGCGTCGACTATCACGTGCCGTTCGGCGGCCGGAAGGGCTCGAGCTACGGCGCCCGCGAGCAGGGCTCCTACGCGCGCGAGTTCTACACGACGGTGAAGACGGCTTATACGTTCCCGGGCTGATGGGCCGATATCGTAGGGTGGATTTGCCCGCGGCTGCGCGAAGCGCAGTCCGCTGGCGTAATCCACCTCTTCTGCCTCCGCGGATAGAGACCGTGGCGGGTTACGCCTTCGGCTAACCCGCCCTACAAGACGGAGTCCTCCCATGGACCAGGACGTCGCAGCGAAAGAGCAGCCCCGCTACATCAAGCTCAACGAGCGCGACAACGTCGCGATCGTGGTCAATGATTTTGGGCTTCCTGCCGGCTCCCGCTTTGCCAGCGGCCTGACGCTGCGCGCCTTCGTGCCGCAGGGGCACAAGACGGCGCTGGTCGACATCGCGCTAGATCAGCCGATCGTCCGCTACGGCGAGGTGATCGGCTACGCGCTGTCGCCGATCCTGGCCGGCGAATGGGTCGACGAGGCACGCATTCGCATGCCGGACGCCCCTGACCTCGACAAGCTCGAGATCTCCACCGCAGTCCCCGCGCCGCTGCCGCCGCTCGAAGGCTTTACGTTCGAAGGCTACCGCAATCCGGACGGATCGGTCGGCACCAAGAACATCCTCGGCATCTCCTCCTCCGTGCAATGCGTCAAGGGCACGATGGAATATGCGGTGAAGCGAATCCGCGCCGAGCTGCTGCCGAAATACCCCAACGTCGACGACGTCGTGCCGCTGACGCACGCCTATGGCTGCGGCGTCGCCATCACCGCGCCCGACGCGGTGGTGCCGATCCGCACGCTGCAGAACATCGCGCTGAACCCGAATTTCGGCGGCGAGATCCTGGTCGTCGGCCTCGGCTGCGAGAAGCTCGCACCGGAGCGGCTGGTGCCGGAAGGCGTCAGCGATGCCATCGTGCGCATGCAGGACGAAGCCTTCGACGGCTTTGGGGCAATCGTCGATGCGATCATGACCCAGGCGGAAGCGCGGCTGAAAATCCTCAACAAGCGCACCCGAGAGACCTGCCCGGCCTCCGATCTCGTCATCGGCCTGCAATGCGGCGGCAGCGACGCGTTCTCTGGCGTCACCGCGAACCCCGCCGTCGGCTTTGCCGCGGACCTCCTGGTACGCGCCGGCGCCACCGTGATGTTCTCGGAAGTGACGGAAGTGCGCGACGCCATCCAGCTCCTCACCCGCCGCGCCATCAACGAGGACGTCGGCCGCGCGCTGGTGCGCGAGATGGCCTGGTACGATTCCTATCTCGCGCGAGGCGGTGCCGATCGCAGCGCCAACACCACGCCCGGCAACAAGAAAGGCGGCCTCGCCAACATCGTCGAGAAGTCGCTGGGCTCAATCGTCAAATCCGGATCAAGCGCCATCACCGACGTGCTCTCGCCCGGCGAGAAGGCGACGCAGAAGGGCATGCTGTTCGCGGCAACGCCGGCCTCCGACTTCATCTGCGGCACACTCCAGCTCGCCTCCGGCATGACGCTGCAAGTGTTCACCACCGGCCGCGGCACGCCTTACGGCCTTGCGGCCGCGCCCGTGATCAAGGTCGCGACCCGCACCGAGCTTGCCCGCCGCTGGAAGGACCTGATCGACTTCGACGCCGGCAGCATCGCCACCGGCGAGAAGACCATCGAGGAGGCCGGTTGGGACCTGTTCCGGCTAATCCTCGACGTCGCCTCCGGCCGCACCAAGCCGTGGTCGGACCGCTGGGGCATCCACAACGATCTGACGCTGTTCAACCCCGCGCCGGTGACCTGAGGCCGCCGGCCGGCTTCACTGACCACCGATCAGGTGCATGTCGTCCAGCGTGACGGGCAGGCTGCGCGTGATGAGGTCCGCGATGGCCGCGCGTAGCCGTTCGCTCGAAGCCGGACCGTCAAATGTCCCGTCGATCGGCCCGCTGGGGCCTGCGATCCTCATGGTCCCGGTGTTGTCGAGCGGCGCGGCCGCCCGCTTTTCGATCACGTCGAACGTCTTGCCGTCGATGACGCGGACCTCGTACAGCGCGTGGATCAGGCCGTAGTCCGCAAGCAGCGTCCGGTACTCAGCGAGCCCGACACCCTCGACGTTGCGGCCGTTTCCGAGTTTCGATTTCGCGCGGGTAATGACGATGTACGCATCCAGTCCCTGGGGCGTGACATCGGTGCGAACCAGCTCCTTGAACGGATCGGTCCGCAGCAGATTGACGGGCGTGACCGCCGAATCCCGGATCGCGGCAAACCCGGCGCGGGTATAGTTGACGGCCTGAACGCGATAGCGTGCGCCCAGCAGCCTGGTCGCCTGCTGGACGATCAGCTCGTCCAGTCCCCATGCACTGATCGAAGCGCTTTGCCCGGCGGAGCCGAGCTTGGTAAGGCCTGCCTGTGAAAGGCTCATCTCCTCGCCGATAGCGGAGACGATGCCGACGGTCTTGATCGCCTGGAGCCGGCTCGCGCGCGTCTCGAACGCCGCGGCGGCGCCGAGAGCGACGCAAGCGGCTGCGAGGCCAATCCATAGAAAAGCAATGCGTCGCATGGCGGCTCATCTGATCCTGAAATCGAACGAATAGGACGCGCCGAGGCCAACGGTGGTCTGGTTCGACGATCCCCGCAGCTTCACCAGCGGACTGTCCGCGGCATCGCCCAGCAGCTTCTCGTACTCGACATAGGCATGGACCTCCCATTGCGGATTGATGCGATAGGAGATCTGGCTGCCGAAACCGACCGAGTGCGCGCCGCCTTTGGCATTGTATGTCGGCAGTCCCGACGCCAGCGCCTGCGCGGCATCGACGCCGAAATACGGCGCGGTCGCGTTGGTGCTTTTCCAGGTGAAGCGTGGGCCGGCCGAGATCGTCAGCCTTTGGATCAGCGGCACGATGACGTCGGCGGAGATGTCGGCGACGGTGCCGGTGTGGCCGCCCACGCCCTGGCGCAATTCGCTGCGCAGACGGAGCCAGTCGACCGGATAATATTCGACGAAGCCGCCGATCTCGTAGGCGGCCTTGACGTCGCCAAGGCCTGTCAGCTCGGCATATTTGTCGGCCTTGCGCGAGGTGACGTATTTGAACGCAGGCCCTGCGCGAAAATTGCCAACGTCGAGCAGCGCGATGCTGGCGCTGTCGCGCGGTCCGCGAAACTGATCGATCGATCCGGCGCGGCGGATGGAGAAGATCGGGATCGGCATGAGCTTGCCGTTCTTGGATCCGACGAAATCCGGTGTGTACTCACCACCGATGCCGACCATGACCGTCCAATTGCCGGAGGGCGAAGGCAGCATCGGCAGCTCGAACGGCGGCGCCGGCAGCGTGAACGCGGTCTGCGCCGATGCGGATTGAGGGATCGCCATGATCACGCCGAGCAAGGTGGTCGTGAGCCGCACATTCACCGTGAGGCGAAGAGCGGCGTCGTCAAAATGCTTCATTACAGGGCCCCGGACCGGCCTTCCTGGCCTGGTCGACTCGTGTGGTTGGAGCTCCAGCATGTGGTCCGGCAAAATTGCCCCAAGATTGCAAGGCGAAACCGCTGGCCAATCCGTTGCCGGTATCCGCAGGGCGCGGCGTCGCCGAACCAACATTGCCCGAACATTGCCGGGAGGCGCTCACGCGCCCAAACTTTGGCCGGCACTGCCGGTCACCCCACTCGCATCTGCCTTTTATTCGCCAAGCTCGCTGCCTTTATGGGAACCCTGCGCAGGAGCCGAAACGCCAGACTTCGGCCAGGGAGCGTCACGCTCGGGGTTTTGTTGCCCAGCAGAGTCAAGGACGACCCGCGTGCGTTCCCTCGTAATCGAAGACGAACCGCAGATCGGCGCCTATGTCAGCCGCCTGCTCGGGCAATTGCACGGGATCGTCGACCTTGTCGGCTCGATCGCCGATGCCCGCCAGGCGCTCGACAATTTCAAATATGATCTCGCGATCGTCGACCGGATGCTGCCCGACGGCGATGCGCTCCAGGTGGTCACAGCGCTGAGCCAATCGCCCGACCGCCCCGCGATCATCATGCTGACCTCCAAGGACGCCAAGGAAGACATCGTCGAGGGCCTCAATGGCGGCGCCGACGACTATCTCGGCAAGCCGTTCGAGCCGCAGGAGCTGATTGCACGGGTGCGCGCGGTGCTGCGGCGACCCCGACTGCTCGCCCCCTCGGTGCTGTCGCTCGGCAATGTGGAGCTGCATCTCGGCAGCAACGAGGCCGTCGTCGCCGACACCAGAATCCTGCTGCGACGGCGCGAGGCGCTGATCTTGGGCGCGCTGCTGATGCGGCGTGACCGCGTCATCACCCGCGCCGCCCTGATCGAAGAGATCTACGGCTTCGACGACGAGATCGAATCCAACACGCTCGAAGCTCAGGTCTCGCGCCTGAGGAAGAAATTGCTCGAGCTCGGCGGCGACGTCGAGATCCGCAGCATGCGAGGCATCGGATATATCCTCCGGCTGGCAACGCCGCGATGAGGTCGATCGCCCAGACGTTTGCGCTTTCGCTCGGCATCGCCGCGACGACGATCTTCCTGATCATGGTCGCGATCTTCGTCTCGAGGTACCCGATGGAGGAACGCGAGTTCAGGGCGTGCCGGGTCGTGGCCGCCGTTCTCGATCGCGCCACTGTTGTCGATGGGCAAGACCTGGTGGTGCGCCCCACTCCCGCGCTCGAGGAGCTGAAGGCGGACAGCCCAAACCTCTGGTACGTCGTCTCCGTGGGCGATCTCGTCAGCGAGTACGGCAGCGAGCACCGGCCACAGCTTCCCTTCGCCTTTCCCTATCGCGGGCCTGTCGGCCTGTCGGTCTTCAGCACACCCGACCAGAACAGCACGTTCTGTCTCGCGGTTGCGCAGCGGGGCGCCTTGAGACTCACGACGATGGTCGGCGAGCCTCAGGTCCGCTTCGGGCGGCTCGCAAGAAGCTTCCTCGCCCGCAGCTTCTTTTCGATCCTCGTGGTAGCGCTGGCCTTTGCGGCCACCGTCGCGATCGGGTCGGCGCTTGCTGCGCGTTTCGTCTCACGCGGCATCGAGCGGGTCGCGCGTCGCGCCCTCGCGATCGATCCATCGGCCCCGCAGGGCCTGATCTCGTTGTCCGAGGTCCCGCGCGAGCTGAAGCCGCTGGTCGAGGCGCTAAACCGCGCCTTCGGCGAGATCGATGCCTATATCAGGATGCAGCGCCGCTTCCTCGGCAATGCCGCCCATCAGCTGCGCACGCCGCTGACGCTGCTGCGCGCCAAGATCGAAGACGTACCCGAGCCTGCCCTGAAGGCCGAACTGGTGCGCGACGTCAGGCGCCTGACGTCGCTGGTCTCCGCCATGCTCGACCTGGCCCGGCTGCAAAACCATGCGATCGAAAAACGGCCGATCGATCTCGCCCAGATCACGCTGGACGTGCTCGCCGATTTCAGCCCCTCGGCACTGGACGCCGGCATCGAGCTCGCGCTGGAACAGGCAGAGAAGGGTCCGCTCCTGGTGCAGGGCGTGGACGCCGCGATTCGCAGCGCGCTCGCCAATCTCGTCGGCAATGCGCTCATCCACGCCCATGGTGCGCGACGCATCGTCGCCACGCTCGGCCGCGACGGCATCTCGATTGACGACGACGGCGCGGGCCTGCCGGACGGCGTGGAGCACGGGCTGACAGAGCCGTTTCAGACCGGCAACACTGCCGGCGAGGGCGCGGGCCTCGGCCTGTCGATCGTCCGCGAGATCATGGCCGCCCACGGTGGCGAGCTGGTCATCTCCTCCAAGCCCGGCCGCGGCACGACCATGAGCCTGCGCTTTCCCGTCGCCGCCGGGCCGACCAGATCTCCGCATTTGGATCTGCAAGCGGGCTGACTGCAAGCTGCGCCAGTCGATCCGTGAAACCGTCCGGAAACATTGGCGCCAAAAACTTCTTTCTCGTTTCGCCGTTGCGCATCAAGCAACCAATATGTTCGCCGACGGCCACGGGAATGTTCTCGCACAAGCGAACCTGGTCCGGCATCGAGACGACCAAACCTCCGATTTGACATCTTCAACGGAGATTTTCCAATGCGTGTTCTCACAATGATTGCCGTCGCCAGCGCTGTGATTGCGAGCTCAACCGGTGCTTTCGCCAGTGAGCTTCCCACTTACGAAGTGAAGTCGCTGCCGATCTCGGCGACGCAGGTGCAGGTGCTCGGCGGCGCCGGCGTCGAGGAGCAGTCGACCGCGCCCTCGATGATCGTCGCCGGCATGCCCGCCTCGCCCGCGCAGGTTTCAGTGCTGTCGCCGCGCGTCAAGCGGCTTGCGAGCGCCGGTTCGGGCAGCGAAGCGCGCTGAGCCTTTCGCATCGCTTAGGGCGCCTGCATCTGATGCGGGCGCCGTCAGCATTTTCAAGTCATACTGCCCGGCATGAAGCAGCGCACCCGCGGGTGGCCGTCGATATAGTGCTTCCACACCATGGTGCGACCGATCTTGTTGGGCACGGTGATGACAGCACCCTCGGGCACCACGACCCACTCGTTGTCGATAAGGACTCGGTAGCGTCCCTGGTTGGACTCCCAGTCGACATCGGCGACGACATAGCCGTCCGCATCGGTGCAGCATTGCCCGTATTCGCTATGCAGGCTCTCGAACCAGGGTTTTAGCGGCGAGTTGGCGTAGCGACCGTCGTCGCGCGCCAGCGCCGAATTTGTCAGCAGAACCGTCAGCCCCAGCAGCACGGCGGCACACTGTCTTGCAGGTCTCATGTCGTCTCCGCGGTCGAAGTGATCGCCGCGAGGCAAACGCTGCCGTCTGCCCGCAGCACCGCGCACGGCGGACATGGAGACGGCGACTCGCTCCCCAGCAGCTTTGCGGACAGCTATGCAAATCCGGCGCCAGCGCGCATTCCGGGGAACTACTGGAGCAGGCGCGGCACGCATTCGCCTTTCGGCGAACGTCGCCGCGAAGACCGTCTGCTCATGCGGGGAATGACCGTGAGCGGAGGCTACCGCCGATCAGGCAGCACAGAACTCGAGCCTACTGCTTCGGCGCCGGCGCCATCATCGTGCCGCCGCTCTTCTTCGTCGGGGCCGGCGGCTTGGTGGCCGCGGCCTGCGCAGGGAGATATTTTGCGACGATGGCGGGATCAACCTGAGCGATGTTGGTGTCAGGCAGGCGCGTCCAGGCCTCGTCCTTGCCGAGCAACGCGATGCCGAGATAGCCGCGCAGGGTCAGGGTCTGTCCATCAGGGCTGACCTTCATGTTGGCCTTCCAGATCTGGCCGTCCCGCGGATTGAGCACGTTGCCGCCTTCGTACTTCAATCCGTCGCGCTTCATGTTGCGGACGAAGGAGATGCCGAGCACCGGCGCGTTCTTGCGATCGTCGGTGCACTTGCTGCAGATCTCGTTCGGATCGTCGCCAGGCCGCGGGAAGGTCTTTGCGATCACGCCTTCGAAGATGCCGTTGTGGTCGACGAAGAGAAACCATCCGACCGTCTTGCCGTCTTCGACCTTCTGCCAAAGGCCCGCCGCCGTGGGCTCGGCGATTTGTGCTGCAGACGGCGTCACCGTCGCGAGCGACAATGCGAGCGCGAGGAAGGGGAGCAGCCGAGAGCTGGAAAAAATCCGCATTAGATCACCTTGTTATTCCACGACCGGAATGGCCGCAGACTACGGCGATTTCGCGAACGGTTCCAGCGCCAGAAACATGGGGCATCCCCTCTCCACCCCGCCGCCGTCAGTTGACACCGAGCTTCTTTTGCAGGCTGGAGGACGAGGTCGTGTACTGGAACACGAGCCGCTTCTCCGGATAGACGTAGCGATGGGCTTTTTGCGACATCAGCGCGCCCTCGTGGAAGCCGCACAGGATCAGCTTGATCTTGCCGGGATAGGTGTTGATGTCGCCGATCGCGAAGATGCCGGGAACATTGGTCTCGAACGCGGACGTCTCGACCGGCACCAGATTGTTCTCCAGCGCAATGCCCCAGTTCGCGACCGGGCCGAGCTTCATGGTCAGCCCGAAGAACGGCAGCATGGTGTCGCAGGCAATATCCGTGACGTTGTTGTCGTTGCCCTTGATGGTGGCGCCGGTGAGCTTGCCCTCAGCGCCGGAGAGCGCCGTGACCTGGCCGAGCCGGAGATCCATCTTGTCGCCGGCAACCAGCGCGCGCATCTGCTCGACGCTGTGGGGCGCGGCGCGAAACTCGTCGCGGCGGTGCAACAGCGTGATGCGCTTCGCAATCGGATGCAGATTGAGCGTCCAGTCGAGCGCGGAATCGCCGCCGCCGACGACCAGCACGTTCTTGTCGCGGAACGTCTCCATCTTGCGCACGGCGTAATGGACTGAAGTGCCTTCATAGGCCTCGATGCCCGGCACCGGCGGACGCTTGGGCTGGAACGAGCCGCCGCCGGCCGCGATCACCAGCACCTTGCATTCGAACACCTTGCCGGCGTCGGTGGTGCAGCGGAAGGCGGGATCGCCGATCTTCTCCACCGTCTCCACCATCTCGCCGAGATGGAAGGTCGGATGGAACGGCTTGATCTGCTCCATCAGCGCGTCGGTGAGGCCCTGGCCCGAAACCTGCGGAATGCCGGGAATGTCGTAAATCGGCTTTTCCGGATAGAGCTCGGCGCACTGGCCGCCGATCTTGTCGAGGATGTCGACGAAATGCGCCTTCATGTCGAGAAGGCCAAGCTCGAAAGCGGCGAACAGACCGCAGGGGCCGGCGCCAATAATCAGCACATCGGTTTTGATCACATCGCTCATGTCGTCTCTTTATCGGTCGTTATCGGTTGGACGGCGCCCGGCGGGCAGAGGTGACCCCGCCTGTCTAGCCAACGGGGATGGATCAGGGAAGGCATAAAAGCGGGAGCGCCCCGCAGCCGCGCCCACTTGCCGGGGCAAAATAACTGGGCTGTAACGAGGAAGGATACGACGGAGATCAATCGGTGAACGCACCAAGCCGCCTCGATACGACGCCGCGCCTGGAGGACTATCCCTACCGCCTCAGCGACAACGTCCGCTTCGGCGATCTCGATCCCAACCAGCACGTCAACAACGCTGTCTACGCCACCTATTTCGAGACCGGCCGCGTCACGCTGATGAAGCTGCCGGAGTACGGACTGACGCCGCCAGGGCTCGCCTGGATCATGGTGCGCCTCGACATCCATTTCCGCGCCGAGCTGCACTGGCCGAACACGATCGAGCTCGGCCTCGGCGTGGTGAAGCTCGGACGGACGTCAGTGACCTTCGAGCAGGTCGTGTTCTCGCAAGGAAAGTGTATCGCCTCGGCGATGTCGGTCGGCGTCATGCTCGACGAGGCGACGCGGCGGCCAGCACCGCTCAGCGCGGAGATCGTCGAGAAGCTCAGACCCTGGCACAAGCGCGGCATCGCGGTCGCGATGCCAAACATATAATTCAACTCAGAAGCGTCAGGATCAGGCCTGCCAGAATTAGGCCTGGCGTTCCGGCGTCGTCACGACGAGACCGTCGAGATCGTCGGAGACCTTGATCTGGCAGGACAGGCGCGAATTCGGGCGCACGTCGAAGCCGAAGTCGAGCATGTCCTCTTCCATCGGCGTCGGGCTGCCGACCTTCTCACGCCAGGCTTCGTCGACATAGACATGGCAGGTCGCGCAGGCGCAGGCGCCGCCGCATTCGGCCTCGACGCCGGGAACGCTGTTGCGGATCGCGGCTTCCATCACGGTTGCGCCGTTCTCGATTTCCACCGTGCGGGTTTCGCCCTTGTGGTCGACAAAGTGAATCTTGGCCATGTGTGCTCGTGCTGACGCGGTGCTGGGAATGAAGGAGGGTCCGGGCTGTCCTATAACGGGTCGATCAGGCCGGCGCCATAGGGTTTTCAGGCGAAGTGAATCCCGCTTTGCGGTAAGAAAACGCGTCAAAACAAAAGACTAGAGTCCGGCTCGGCCGCGTGGCCTCAAGGCTTCAGCATCGCCTCGATGGCGGCGCGGGCCTCGGTCACCGCCTCCTTCAGCGCGGCGAAGGCGTGGCGCTGGTCATGGCCGGTCTGGACCGCGATCTCCAGGCTTGCGGCCGCATCCGCCACCGCAAAAGCGCCGATCCCGCGCGCCGAGCCCTTGAGCTTGTGGGCCAGTGCGCCGGCCTCGGCCGGCAGCGCCACCATCGCCGCGATCAGGCGGACCGCCTGCTCGGCGAACATGGCCAGCACTTCCTGTTCCAGCTCCGCGTCGCCGAGCGTCATCCGGGAGAGATGGTCGAGGTCGAGCGGGCTGTCGATGGGTGCAAGCGGGGGCGAGGGCATCCAGTCCATCCGTTGCAGTTCAGGCGTCATGGCGCAGGCCCCGGCATCGCGCGACGGTTCCGCCGGTTCGGCGGTGAGATTGACCTCACCCAAGCACGGAAATGGTTAACGAAATGTTTGGGGTCTTGAACGCAGTTCCGCCGGCTTATTGACGAAAAGTTGCCGCAATCAGCCGAGTCCGGTGGAGAATTGCATTTGTTGCTAAGGTCTTACGGCGCGATCCTGTTAACGATGATTAAGATTGTCTTAATCGCGGGCATTTCATTCGCCACGCTCTGCCAATAGGATGTTGCGGAAATTGGCGGACAAGCCGTCCGGGTGGGGACGGCTCGGAGATCCGCGCAAGCGGCATGATCCGGTCTGTGGGCTTGCGCAGCGCGCAGGGCTCGCGGGGGGACGCGTACAAGTAACGAGGGCTCGGACTGAACATGGCGAACACTCCGAAAAAGGTCAAAGACCCCACAGAAGTTGCGCTTTCTGCGATCCAGGAAGCCCTGAACATCAGCGACACGGCTGCCGACACCAGCCGCAACGCCGCGATGCGCAACGAAACCGCGCCTTCGGTGGCGCCGCCGCCCCCCATCTTCGACGAGCCGAGCTTCGAGCCGCGCCCTGCCGCCAACGAACGCTCGACCGTGTTCGATCCGGTCGAGGAGCCGCGCTCTTCGCGCCGCGCCGCCAATGACGACCGCGAGACCATCGGCCAGCTGCTCCAGGCCCTGCAGAAGGGCCGCCCTGCCCGCAACGTCTACACCTTCGCCACCATCTTCGCCGGCGTCTGGCTCGCCGCCTGCGCCGCGCTGACGTTCGGCTTCCTGCCCTCGATCCAGGCCGCCATGGGCCAGAGCGGCGGCGTGCTCGTCATCGCCGGCCTGATCGCGATGTTCTTCGCGCCGATCATGCTGTTCTACTTCCTTGCGAGCCTTGTCTGGCGCGGCCAGGAAATGCGCATGATCGCGCAGGCGATGGCGCAGGTCGCGATCCGCTTCTCCGAACCCGAGGGCTCGGCCTCCGATTCCATGGTCACCGTCGGTCAGGCCATCCGCCGCGAGGTCGCGGCGATGGGCGACGGCATCGAGCGCGCCATCGCGCGCGCCGGCGAGCTCGAGACGCTGGTCGCCAACGAGGTCGCCGCGCTCGAACGCGCCTATTCCGACAACGAAGTGCGCATCCGCGCCCTGCTGCAGGACATCGCGCATCAGCGCGACAATCTGGTCGGCCAGGCCGAGCAGGTCCGCAGCGCCATCTCTGGCGTGCAGATCGATTTGCGCCACGACATCGCGCTGATCTCGGATGCGATCGCCTCGCGCGTCGACGAGGTCGCCAAGTCCATCACCGGCGCGCTGGAAGAGCGCGGCGCCCACATCACCAGCGCTCTGAGCAATGCCGGCGACAACATGATCCTGGCGCTCGGCGAGCGCGGCGGCGACCTGCTCGACCGCCTCGAGGAAGCCAGCAACGAGACCACGCGCGCCGTGCTCGACGCCAGCGAGCGGCTGACCACCAGCCTCAACTTCAAGACCGGCCACGTCCACGACGAGTTCGTCGACCTCGCCGACCGCGTCCACGAGATGCTGAACGAGCGCATCGACCGGATCACCGGCGAATTCGAGCAGCGCTCCGCCGCGATCGTCGACGGCATCTCCGAGCGCACCGAGCAGGTGCACGACAGCCTGAAGAATTCCTCAGACTCGCTGCTGCTCGAGCTCGAGCTGCGCTCCAACGACCTCTCCGCCAAGATCGACGACGCCGGCAACCGCCTCGCCGGCCAGATCCTGACGAGCGGCGACAAGGCAAGCGAGGCGCTCGACGCCACCGTCAACACCCTCGTCGCCAAGGTCGTCAGCCAGACCGAGACCGCGCACGACTCGCTGTCGCTGCAGATGAGCGCGTTCGACGAGCTGGTCAGGAACCAGGGCACCGAGCTGGTCGAGAAGTTCGCCCGCGACTCCGGCACGCTGGGCGCGCTGATCACGCGCCACATCTCCGAGTTCGACCGCACCGTGAAGACCTTCGGCGGCGAGATCGTCGAGCGCATGGGCCAGCGCACGCAGGACATCCACGAGTCGCTGAAGACCTATGTCGAGAATTTCGACACCCGCTTCACCGCGAACGGCGGCGAGATCACGGCCTTGCTCGACCAGCGCCTGGTGCAGTTCGAGACCACGGTCGGCGAACGCGTCAACCACCTCGACGCCTCGCTGAACGGCAAGATCGCCAGCCTCGACGGCACGATCGATGGTCACATCAAGACCTTCGACGAGCAGCTCGTCGGCCGCGTCGCCGCGCTCGAACAGTCGTTCGACACCCGCGCGCAATCCATGACCGAGACCATCGACGGGCGCATCAACACGCTCGCGACCTCGCTGACGGATGGCGCCGCGCAGGCGATCCAGTCGATCGACTCCCGCCTCACCCACCTCACGACGTCGCTGACCGGCGGTGCATCGCAGGCCATCGAAACCATCGATGCGCGCCTCAACCATCTCACGAGCTCGCTGACCGGCGGCGCCTCGCAGGCCATCGAGACCATCGATGCGCGCCTCAACAACCTCACCACCACGCTGACCGATGACGCCTCGCAGACCATCCAGTCAATCGATACCCGCCTGACGCACCTCACGACGACGCTGACGGGCAATGCGACGCAGGCGCTCGAGTCGATCGACTCCCGCCTCACCTACCTGACCACCGCGGTCACCAACGGCGCCTCGCAGGCCGTACAGTCGATCGACACGCGCCTGACCCTCCTGACCTCCACCCTCACGGACGGCACCGCGCAGGCGATCGAGGCGGTCGACCGCCGCATCACCGGCGTCACCGAGATCATCGACGGCCGCAGCACGCACCTGACCGACACGGTCACGGCGCGCTTCCAGGAGATCCATCAGGTCATCGAGACCCGGGTCGGCTCGGTGGCCAGCGACATCGACGTGCGCGTGGCGCAGTTCGAGGACCTGCTCGGCTCCCGCGTCGAGGCCGTCGCCGGCCGCATCGAAAGCAGCGGTCGCCAGGCCAGCGAGGACATGATGTCCCGCGCCGAGATGATCTCGACCGCGATCCGCTCGCATGTCGAGGACGCCGAGCGCTCGCTCACCAACCTCGTCGTCAACACCAGCGAGACGATCCAGACCGGCGCGCGCACCGCCCAGCAGTCGCTGATGACAGTCTCCTCCGACGTCAACGCTCAGCTCAAGATGACCTCTGTCGAGGTCGAGCGCGCGCTGACCGCGGTCGGCACCGGTTCGGCGAACTCGATCCTGAGCAGCGCCCGCGAGGCGCAGTCGACGCTGGTCGCAGCCTCGGGCGAAGCCTCCAACCAGATCAAGGGCCTCGCGGCCGACGTCGAGCGTACGCTTTCGGCGGCAGGTTCTGCCACCGCAGCCTCGATCCTGGCCGGCGCCCGCGAGGTGCAGACCACCCTTGTCACGGCGTCCTCGGACGCGGCCAACCACGTCAAGACGCTCACCGCCGACGTGCAGCGTTCGCTGTCGCAGGCCGGCTCCACCACGGCGGAATCGATCACCGCCGGCGCCCGCGACGCGCAGAGTGCGCTGATCGCGGCCTCGACCGAGACCGCCAACCAGATCAAGGCGCTGTCCTCGGACGTGCAGCGCTCGCTGACGATGGCCGGCACCTCGACCGCCGAGATACTCACCTCCGGCGCGCGCGAGGCGCAGAACACGCTGGTTGCCGGGTCTGCGGATGCGGCGGCCCAGGTCAAGTCGCTCACCGCCGATGTGCAGCGCTCGCTCTCGATGGCCGGCACCTCGACCGCCGAAACCATCACCTCCGGCGCGCGCGAGGCGCAGAACATGCTGGTAACGGCATCCTCGGATGCGGCGAGCCAGGTCAAGTCGCTCGCGGCCGAAGTGCATCGCTCGCTCTCGCAGGTCGGCCAGTCGACCGCCGAGACGATCACCACCAGCGCCCGCGACGCTCAGACCACCCTGCTCTCAGTCTCGGCCGAGCAGACCAGCCAGGTCCGTTCGCTCGCGGCCGAGATGCAGCGCGCGCTGGCGACCGCCGGCGGCGCCACCATCGAGGCGCTCACCAGCGGCGTGCGCGAAGCCCAGGGCTCGTTGATCTCCGCTTCGACCGATGCGGCCAGCCAGATCAAGTCGCTGACCACGGACATCGAGCGCACGCTGACTGCGGTCGGCGCCGACACCGCCTCGACCATCCTCAACAGTGCGCGTGAGGCCCAGACCTCGCTGACCTCGACCTCGGCGGACGCCGCGAGCCAGATCCGCACGATCTCGACCGAGATCGAGCGGACGCTGAGCGCGGCCACCGCGAACGCGACCAACGACATCCAGACCAGCGCGCTCAACGCCCAGAACGCGCTGATCTCGGCCTCCAACGAGGCGAGCTCGCGGGTCAAGTCGAGCTCGTCCGACGTCGAGCGTTCGGTGCTCGCCGCCAGCTCCAGCTTCGGCCAGGCCATGACCGGCAAGACCGACGAGATCGTCACCTACGTGCAGCAGCAGGCCGACCGTCTGTCGAACATGATCGACTCCAAGCGCGGCGCCCTGGTCGACGCGATCGGCTCGAAGACCAGCCAGCTCACGCTCGACATCGACCGCGTCACCTCGGACGCGCTCAAGTCGATCGAAACGCGCGGCCAGGCCTTCTCGCAGACCATGATGGGCAACGGCTCGGAAGTCGCGCGCACCATCAACGCGGCGAGCGAGATCGCCACCGGCGCGGTCGGCAAGTCGCTCAAGGACCTCGAGCAGGCCTCGCGCGCGGCGATCGACCAGTCGCGCCAGGTCTCGATCGCGGCCGTCACCGAGATGCAGGAGACCAGCAAGATCCTGCGTACGGACACGGTGGCGCTGTTCGAGCGCCTGCGCGAAGGCAACATCCTGCTTCAGGAGGTGCTAACCGGTGCGCACGACAACCTCAACTCGCTCGAGCGGGCGCTGGTGACGCGCGTCGCCGACTTCGTCTCGGCGATGAACGACGTCACCTCGCGCAACGGCGCGGCGACGCAGAACCTGGAAGAGCAGCTCAACGTCTTCAACAGCAAGACCACGAAGGCGCTGCAGGATCTCGGCGAGCTGTCGACCCAGTTCGACGCGCACGGCAAGGCCCTGGTCGACGCCGCGCAAGTCGTCGAGCAGAGCAACAAGAACACCACCGCCTCGCTCGCCGAGCGCAAGCAGGCGCTGGAATCGCTCGTCACCACGATCGATCTGCGCACGGCCGATCTCGATCAGCGCCTGTCGCGCTTCACCGGCCTGCTCGATGAATCGCTGGCCGCCGCCGAAGAGCGTGCCCGCGACATCGCCCGCGTCGTCGCCGAGACCGCCGGCGCAGGCTCGGCCGCGATCACCCGCCAGTTCGAGGCGGTGCGCGTCGCATCCGAGGAAGAGCACCGGCAGACCATCGAGGCCATGCACGACATCTACCGCCAGACCACGGACGAGGCGGATACGATGTTCAAGCAGTCGACCGAGAAGTTCACCAACCTCGTCTCCAGCATGAAGCAGATGGCCTTCGAGATGCACAACGAGCTCGAAGCCACCCGCAACGAGCTGCGCCGCGGCGTGCTCGAGATGCCGCAGGAGGCCGCCGAGAGCACTGCGCAGATGCGCAAGGTGATCGTCGACCAGATCGAGGCCCTCGCCGAGCTCAACCGCATCGTGGCCCAGCATGGCCGCGGCCTCGACGTCACCACGACGGGCCGCGCGTCCGTCGCGGTCCAGCGCCAGGAGGAGCCGATCATGGCAGCTGCGAGCGGACGTAGCGCCGAGACCCGCATGCGCGACACCGGCAGCGCTTCCACGCTGCCGCCGCCGGACCTCGGCGTGCCGGCCGCGCGCCGCGCCGACGCACCGCCGGTCGCGCCCGCCGGTAACGACCAGGGCCGTGACGGCTGGCTGTCGGACCTCCTCAACCGCACGGACGCCAATCAGGGCGCCCCGACCGGCCGTGAGGCTCCGCGTGGCCGCGCCGCACCCGCGCCACAGCCGCAGGCGCCGCAGGCAAGCGGCAATCCGCTGGAATCGCTGTCGCTCGACATCGGCCGGCTGATGGACCGCAACCTCGCCGCCGAGATGTGGGACCGCTACCAGCGCGGCGAGAACAAGGCCTTCACCAAGCGCCTCTACACGCCCGCCGGCCAGAAGGCCTTCGACGAGGTCGCCCGCAAGTACCGCGCCGACCGCAACTTCAAGGGCACGGTCGACCGCTACGTCGCCGAGTTCGAACGCCTGCTCGACGAAGTCGCCCGCGACGGCCGCGGCCCGCAGGAGCTGCGCAGCCACCTGACCTCGGAGACGGGGCTGGTCTACACGCTGCTCGCGCACGCGGCGGGACGGCTGGGATAAGCGGCTCGCAGCGACAACGAACAGCGAATGAAAACGGAGGCCTCACGGCCTCCGTTTTGTTTGGGCAGTCATCCGCGCTCCCATGCCCCGGACGCAGCGCAGCGCTTCCCCCGGCGATGCGAAGCATCGTCCGGTTCAGCGGTGCGCTGCAGAGCCGGGGCCCATCTCTCCACGTGTACCGTGTTGCCTTCTGGGTCCCGGCTCTGCACAGCTATGCGAAGAGCGTTGCAGCGCGTCCGGGACACGAGAGTGATTGCGCTGCGGCGGCTGCACTCTTCGTCATTGCGAGGAGCTCTTGCGACGAAGCAATCCAGACTACCTCCGCAGAGACAGTCTGGATTGCTTCGCTTTGCTCGCAATGACGGAGGAGAGGTTCGTGGACCAAACGCCTCCTACCGCCTGCGCTCCGGCGCGGCCGACCTCGGCGGCTCGGGCGGCGGGGGCGGTGGGGCGCTGCTGTTGCTGGCGCCGAACAGCACGCGGGTCGGGTTGCGGTCGAAATTGTTCACGGCGCGGCTGATGTCGCCGAGGGTGCGGCGGCCGTCGCTCATCAATGCGCCGGAGCGCTTGTCGAAATCGTCGGCGAGCTCGCGGATCGACTTCACCGCCTGGAACAGCTCGCCGCCGTCCTTGCCGCCGGCAAGCGTGTTGAGGCCGAGCATGAGGTTATCGGCCTTGACCATGACGCCGTCGACCTTGGCCATCACGCCGTCGATCTTCTCGGAATTGCGCGCGAGCGAGTTGGTGAAGGTCTCCAAATTCTTCAGCGAGTTCTTCACCGATTCCTGATTGTCGGCGACGATCTTGTTGATGTTCTGCAGCGTGCCGCGGATCGCCTCGGTGACGTCCTGGAGCTTGTTGGGGTCGGCCGTCAGCGTCGGGATGCCGTCCTGATCGAGCGGCGGCGGGGCTGCGGCTTCGTCTCCACCCTTCAGCGAGATCGCGGCGACGCCGGTGAGGCCCTGGAATTCGAGGCCGACCAGGGTGTCCTTGCGGATCGGGGCGTTGTTCTCGATCATGGCGAGTGCGACAACCCGCCGCGGGTTGTCGAGCTTCACCGAGACCACCTCGCCCACCCTGATACCGTTGAAATTGACGCTGCCGCCGTTGCGCAGGCCCGCCGCCGGGCCCTCGAACACGACGCGCAGAGGGCTGCGCTGCTTGGTGGTGTGCAGCGACTGGAACCAGAGCACGAAGCCGATCGCCGCGGCGATCACCGCCAGCGTGAACGACCCGATCAAGACGTAGTTTGCCCGCGTTTCCATCAGGTGCTCCGGCTACTCATCACGGCTATTCAACCCAGCCACTCAACCCATGACCGCGCGGGCGCGCTTGCCATGGAAATATTGCCTCAGCCAAGGATGCTGCGAGGCCTGCATGTCGGCGATCGACCCTGCCGCTATGATCTTACCGTTCCCTAAAACGGCGATGCGGTCACACGCTGTGTAAAGGCTGTCGAGGTCGTGGGTTACCATGAAAACGGTCAGCCCCAAAGTGCGCTGCAGCGTCCTGACCAGCTCGTCGAAATCGCCGGCGCCGATCGGATCGAGGCCCGAGGTCGGCTCGTCCAGGAAGACGAGGTCGGGATCGAGCGACAGCGCACGCGCCAGCGCGACGCGCTTGATCATGCCGCCGGAGAGTTCGGACGGGAAGCGCTCGGCGACCTCGGGCTTGAGGCCGACCATGGTGAGCTTGGCCATGGTGATCTCGTCCATCAGCCGCTGCGAGACCCGAAGATATTCGCGCATCGGAAACTGGATGTTCTGCCGCACGGTCAGCGAGGAGAACAGCGCGCCCTGTTGAAACAAGACGCCCCAGCGCCGCTCCACGTTGCGGCGCTGCGACGTGTTGGAGGAATCCAGGTCGACGCCGAACACCTCGATGGAGCCCGCGACCTTCGGCACCAGACCGATGATGGTGCGCGTCAGCACCGACTTGCCGGCACCGGAAGGACCGACGAAGCCCAAGATCTCGCCGCGCTTGACGTCGAGGTTGAGGCCGTCGAGCACGCGTGTGCTACCGAACTGCACGGTGATGTCGCGGACGCGAATGATCGGATTTTGGATCTCGCCAGCCATCGTCACATCCCGATCGAGGCGAAGAAGATGGCGAACACGCCGTCCATCACGATGACGAAGAAGATGCCCTTCACCACGGAAGCCGTGGTGTGCTGGCCCAGCGATTCCGCGCTGCCCTGCACGGCGAGGCCCTCGACGCAGGCGACGATGCCGATCACGGCCGCCATGACCGGGGCCTTGACGATGCCGACGATGAAATGGTCGATCGAGATGGCGTCGCGCAAGCGCAGCAGGAAGGCCTCGGGCTCGACCCCGCCATAGAGCCAGGCGACGAGGCCGCCGCCATAGAGCGCGGCCATCGCGCCGAGGAATGCCAGGATCGGCAGCGCCAGCACCAGGGCCATCATGCGCGGCAGCACCAGCACCTCGATCGGATCGAAGCCCATCGTGCGCAACGCGTCGATCTCCTCGCGCATCTTCATCGAGCCGAGCTCGGCGGTGTAGGCGCTGCCCGAGCGTCCGGCGACCATGATCGCGACCAGCAGCACGCCGATCTCGCGCAGCACCAGCACGCCCAGCATGTCGACCACGAAGATGTCGGCGCCGAAGCGGCGGAAATGGAAGATGCCTTGTTGGGCGATGATGCAGCCGATCAGGAACGTGATCAGCACGATGATCGGCACCGCGCGCCAGCAGACCTGCTCCATGTGATGCACGGTCGAGGTCAGGCGGAACGAGCGCGGATGGATCAGGACGCGAAATCCCGCCGCGAGCACGGCGCCGAGCATGTCGACGAGGCCTGCGACGGTGCCGCCGATGCCGGCCACGGTCCGGCCGATCTGCTCCAGCATGCCGGTGATGGTCACCGTGCCGCTGTCGACCACGGCCGTCGCCCTGACCCGCCGCACCTCGTCCACGAGGCTGGAATAATTGGCGGACAGACCCGCGATCTGCGCCTCGACGGGCCCGTTCGTCAGGCTGCGGCGCAGCCGCTCGATCAGCCAGGCGCCGAAAGTGTCGAGCTTGGCGACCTCGGAGACGTCGATGAAGATGCTTTGCTGGCCGCCTGCGAGCTTCTCGGCGTCGGCCACCATCCGCTCCAGGACCGGCGCGAAGCTCGCGGTCCATGTCCCGGTGGCGCAGAGTGCCAGCGCGTTGCCCTTGGCAATCCGCTCCAGCTTCGGATCGCTGCTCAAGATGTCCGCTCCCGTGCCGGGGCGGAGAAAATCAGAGTGTTGCGCACGCGCCCTTACCCAGAGAAGGTATCCCCAAGTGGTTAATGTTAGTTGCTAGAGGTAACTAGCAGGTTCAGATTTCGCCAGAGTTCAAAATGACTTCCATCAAATTTGCTGCCTTGGCGGCGCGAATCGAGCGCTTCCCGATCGCGGGCAGCTTTACCATCAGCCGGGGGGCCAAGACCGAGGCCGTGACGGTCGTGGCCGAAGTCAGCCGGAACGGCCTGACCGGCCGCGGCGAGTGCGTGCCCTACCCCCGCTATGGCGAGACACCCGAGGCGACGCTGGCGGCCATCCAGGCCATGCAGCAGGCCGTGGCGGACGGGCTGACGCGGCAAGCCCTCCAGGCCGCCATGGCGCCCGGGGCCGCCCGCAACGCCCTGGATTGTGCCCTGATTGATCTCGAGGCCAAGGCGGCGGGCCAGCGGGCCTGGAACCTGCTCGACCGCCCGGTGCCGGGCGAGCGCACCACGGCGTACACGATCTCGTTAGGGACCCCCGAGGCCATGGCCGCCGCCACCGCCAAGGCGGCGCACCGGCCGCTTCTCAAGATCAAGCTCGGCGGCGACGGCGATCCGGAGCGGATCGCGGCGGTGCGCAAGGCCGCTCCCGAATCCGAGCTGATCGTCGATGCCAACGAGGCCTGGACCGAGGCCAATCTGGCGCACAATCTCGCCGCCTGCGACGCCGTCGGCGTCACCCTCGTGGAGCAGCCCCTGCCCGCGGGCAAGGACGAGGCGCTGGCGCGGATCAAGCGGCCGCTAGCGGTCTGCGCCGACGAGAGCGTGCATGACCGCTCGTCGCTTGCCCCCTTGCGCGACCGCTACGACGCCGTGAACATCAAGCTCGACAAGACCGGCGGCCTCACCGAGGCCCTCGCGATGGCGGACGCTGCGCAGGCGCTCGGCTTCGAGATCATGATCGGCTGCATGGTCGCAACCTCGCTGTCGATGGCGCCCGCGATGCTGGTGACGCCACAGGCGCGCTTCGTCGATCTCGACGGCCCGCTGCTGCTGGCGCACGACCGCGATCACGGCCTGCGTTATGACGACAGCCTGGTCTATCCGCCGGACGCTTCGCTTTGGGGCTGAGGCTTGAGCCGGTGCCGCGCCGACCAGATCAGAAGCGCGCCGGCCGCCGCCATCGCAGCCATCACGTAGTACAATCCATCGCCGATGCGGGCGTAGATCGCACCTGACGCGATCGAGGTCGCGGCGCCGAGCAGTCCGCTGCACGCGGCGTAATAGCCTTGCCCCCGCGCGATCTGATGCGAGGGCACGCGCTGCACCAGGAGATTCATCGTGCCGACGATGGTCATGCCGAAGCTGAGGCCGTGGCCAAGCTGGACGATCGCGAGCAGCGCGAGCGGCGGCTCGCTCGCGGTGACGATCCAGCGCAGCACGGCGCTGAGCCCTCCGATCGCGATCATGGTGGACGGATGCAGCGAGAAGCGCGGCGACAGCGCGAACACCACGATCTCCGCGATCACGCCCAGCGTCCACAGGCCCGCGATCGTCAGCCCACTGATCCCATGGAGCTGCCAGTTGATGGCGGAGAAGGTGTAGTAGGCGACGTGGCTGCCCTGAATCAGCGCGGCCGAGACGATGACGGCCCAGAAGCCGGCATCGCGCAGCAGCGCCTTGCCGGCATGCCTCTCCGTCGTCTTGCGCCTGACATCGTCCAGCGGCTGAAGCAGCAGGCCGGCTGCGACCGCAACGATGGCCCATGCGACGATGACCCAGATCAGATCGCGCGCGGCGATGTGGTCTACGAGATAGCCGCAGGCGAGCGAGCCGGCGGCGAAGGCCGCCGAGCCCCACAGCCGCAAGGGTCCGTAATCGAGCCCGTAACGGGCGACGCCGCGCAGCGCATAGGCATCGGTCAGCGGCATCGTCGGCGTCCACATCATGCAGGTCATCGCATAGATCAGGAACAGCGCCAGCGGTTGCTGCTGCAGGCCGATCGCCGTAAAGCCGATCGCGGTCGCCAGCACCGACACCATCATGCCGGCGCGAATGGCATGTCGCTTTTCGGCGAAGGCGGTCACTTGCGGCAGCGTGGTGAAGCGCGTGATCGCCGGCAGCGCGTTGATGAGGCCGATCCAGGCCGCGTCGATGCCGATCGCCTTCAGCCACACCGGAAAGAACGGCAGATGCGTGCCCGAGACCGCGAAGACGGCCGAATAGAACAGGGCGAGGCTGACGGCGAATCGCCGTTTCGCCGATGCTGGTGTGGGGATTTGTGATTCGGGTGCCATCAAACCAATTGCGATTCGGTCGATATCGTGGTGATCGTTACTGTAACGCGCGGTGATTTGCGCGACGAGATCGCAATGGCCAACGAAGCATTCGCCCTTTCGCCCATGTCTGCCCGCGCGGCCGAGCCGAACGAGCAGGATTACGATGCGATCCGCGAAGCCTTCATGGAGACGGCGCGCGGCCGCTGGTTCCTCGGCGAATACGCCAAGCGCAACCGCAATGCCGACACGAGCATGGTGCTCGACGCGGTCGCGAAAATCGAAGAAACCCTTGCAGCGCAGCGACAACCCGTCGTCGAAGACCGCCTGCCCGAAGCGCTGGTCGAGATCCGCCGCGCGATCCGCGAGGCCGAGACGATCGCCATCGCCGCCGTCGACCCCGCCGCGATCGAGGCGAGCCTCGCCGCGATCCCGCGCGGCGTGCGCATCATCAAGGAGATCTCCTGGCGCTGGCGCGAGATCGGCGCCGACGGACGAATCTGCGACCTCATTGATTCGCAGCTCGCCTCGATCGAGGCCGCCTGCGGACAGATTTCGACCATCGACCCCCGAGTCGAGCTCAAAACCGCATTCGATCTACTGAGGGATCGGGTGGAGCAGACCGACGGCGGCGCAACGCCGCAGGCGGCGCCGCCCGCGTCCGCTCCGGTGCAGCAGGCCCCGTCATCCGTCGCCGAAGCTCCGCCCGTCGAGACCGCGCCCGCGGCGATGGCGAGCGAAGCACCCGTGGCTTTTACGGAGCCGCCGCGGGACGTCGCCGCGGCTGCTGAGCCCGAAGCGACCGTCGCCAGCGAAGCGTTCGCCGAGGCCGAACAGGCAATGGGCACGACCGTCGCGCCGGAGATCGCGGCCGAGAGCCAGACCGCGGTCGAGAGCACAGCGCACGACCAAGTCGCGCCGGAAGACGTCGTGCCCGAAGCCGCCTCGTTTGAGCACCCGACCACGGACCCCACCGCCTCCGCGGAAGCCGCTGACGCGTTCGCGCTCGACGCGGCCGCGCAAGCCGAGGACGACGCCGTGCTCGAGGCCATCGCGCTCGAGATGGCCGCGCCCGATCCTGATTTCGACGAGATCATCGCGCCGGTCGAGATGGAAGCGGCCATTGCGGAGCCGATGGTGGCGGAGGCCGCAGCGCCCGTTGCTGCAGAGCTTTCCGAACCGATCGCGGCAGAGCCGGTCGTCGCAGCGGTGGCGGAGGAGCCCGCCGCCCACGCGCCCATCGCAATGGACTCGCTCGCGCGCCTCACCGACGCCATCGCGGAGGCCGCCGCCGAAGTGATGGAGCAGCCGGCTCAGGCCATGGCGGTCACCGCAACATTCGCTGCGGCGCCGGCCACGTCGCTGCCTATGCCCTCGCCCTTGTCTGCTTCCCTGCCCGAGACCTCGCTCGGCGCCACCATCCTCGCCAGCGGCATCCTGCAAAAGCCCCGCACGCCGGCCAACGATCCCCTCGCCCCGATCCGCCGCATGACCCAGGCCGAGAAGATCGCGTTCTTCTCGTAAGGCCTGCGTGTCCCGGACAAGCTGCAACGCGCTAGCGGTGCAGCGCAGAGCCGGGACCCAGAGGTCACGCTCTCCGCTGCGAAATGGGCCCCGGCTCAGCAGCGCACCGTCGAAGAGACGCTGCGCTGCGTCCGGGGCACGAGAGCGAGGAAGAGGCGCGCGCTCGCGCCACGTCGTCATTGCGAGCGCAGCGAGGCGTCGCTCTATCGCCGTCATCCCCGCGCAATGGCAAAGCCATTGTCGCTGGAGGCGCGACCCGCACGATGCGCGGCAACGTGCACGGAGCCTCGAAAGATGCACGGCCCCGATGCAGCCGGGCGTCGCCCTTCGAGGCTTGCTCAGCGGCGCGATGCGCCGCAGAGCGCGCACCTCCAGCGACAATGGCTTTGCCATTGCGCGGGGGTGACGGTGGTAGAGCGGAGAAACACGTCAGTGTATGTAGAGCACTAGAACCCGGTCATCACACCATGTCCCCCGAAGAAACCCTCACCCTCTGGCGCCCCGTAGGCCCGAAAGAGCTCGAGCTGATCGAGCAATCCGGCATGCGCGCGTTCCCGCCGCGCCTGCCGGACCAGCCGATCTTCTATCCGGTGCTGACGGAAGACTACGCCATCAAGATCGCGCGTGACTGGAATGTCCCGGCGAGCGGTTCGGGCTTCGTGACGCGCTTTGCCGTCAAGCGCGACTTCATCGCGAAGTATGACACAGGAGGCCGGCGGACGGTCGCATCTGGAGTACTGGATTCCGGCTGAAGACCTCGATGCCTTCAATGCAGCGATCGTCGGGCCGATCGAGATCGTCCGCAGCTTTCCCTAGCCGCCGCGCGCCCGGTCATCCGCAATTCCACACCGCGCCGATCGGCGTGCGCGTCCAGCACGGGCCAAAACTGCCGCCGTTGTAGCGGCCGCCGTTGAAGCCGGGGCGGCCGAAATAGTGCCACTCGCCGTCCCAGCGATAATATTGCGGAACCGGATCGATGTACCAGTGGCGGCGGTCGTTGCGCGCGAGGCGACGCATCGCGTCCTTCTGCTTGTAGAGCGGAATGCTGTTGCTTAGCGGCTGACGATAGCCCGGCAGGAAGCCGTAGCCTTTCCAGACGGGCTTGGGACGCTTTTGAGCTGGCTCAGCGGACGCGACAGCCGGCAGCAGCGACAGGATGACAGCAACGAATAGACACACAAGGCGAGACATGGATCGACCATAGACAGTGGATCGAGGGATGACCATTCAAATTCGAGTGCGGGACGTTTCGCTGGTTCTGCCGAGCGGTCGCTCTTGATAAGCTCGCAACGCGCAGCGTGAACGCGGCGCGGACCGCTTGCATGTGCCGGAGTGACCGAATGCCTGAGAGCCCGCGCGTCGGCGCCTTTGCGATCGTTCCCAGCAACGATCTTCCCGCCGCAATTCCGTTCTGGGAGCGGCTCGGCTTTGCGCGCATCGGTGGCGATGCCGGCTATGTCATCATGAGCGGTTGGGGATGCGAGGTGCATCTCACGCAAGCCGGCGATGGCCCGTGGCGCGTGCCGGAGCACAATCCCTTTGGCATTTTCATTCGCACGCCCGAGGTCGAGGCCATTGCCGCGCGCGTGGACGATCTCATCATCCGGCCCGGCGGCGTGCTGCGTCACCGCGAATGGGGCATGTATGAAGTCGGCATCAACGGCCCCGAGGGCCTTCTCGTCCGGGTTGGCTGGCCCTCGCAGCTGATGCGCCAATCCCGCTAGCTGATCACGCCCTTCCTGATCAGGAAGCAGCCATAGCCGAGATCGTCGCCGTGGCCCATGGAGGCCAGCAGGCAGGTCGGGCGTCAGGCTCGGATCGATCGACTTCAGCATGTGACGGCAGTTCCCGTTATCGATCGTTCACCATAGCAGGTTCCGAGCGTGATTCAGATCACGCAAGGCCACCATGGTGAGGGGGATCACGGACCTCAAGCTCGAACGCGGCGAGGCTCCCCGGCAACCAATCTCGCATCGAGATCAGTGCCAAAGGAGCACGCCATGTTCCGCCTAAAGCCTTTCCTGATGACAGCCAGCCTTGTGGGAAGCCTGTTCGGCTTCGCCTGCGGCCCTGTTTCCGCGCAAGTTGCCCCGGTCGAGCCGGCCCCCACCGCGCTGCAGGGCCCGGAACAGCGGGTGGCGCTGGTGATCGGCAATTCGAACTACAAGAACGCGCCGCAGCTCGCCAATCCCGACAATGACGCCGAGTCGATGGCGAAGTTCCTGAACTCCGCCGGGTTCGAGGTGGTTGCCGCGACCGACCTGACCCAGAACGACATGCTCCGCGTGGTGCAGGACTTCTCCGCCAAGGTATCCGCGCGCGGTCCGAACACGGTGGCGATGGTCTATTACGCCGGTCACGGCGTGCAGCTCGCCGGCGAGAACTATCTCGTTCCCGTCGACGCCAAGGTGTCGAGCCAGACCGAGCTCGTCAATAATTCGGTGCGGCTGGTCGACGTGATGTCGACGCTGGAGACGATCCCGAGCCGCATGCGCATCGTCATCCTCGATGCCTGCCGCAACAACCCCTTCCCTGATGTCAATGACGCCGGCCGCGGCCTTGCCATCGTCGATGCGCCGAACGGCTCGATTGTCGGTTACTCGACCGCACCGGGCGCCGAAGCGCTCGACGGCACCGGCGGTCACAGCCCCTACACGCAAGCGTTCCTGAACGTCGCGCGCGAACCCAACGTGCCGATCGAGCAGCTGTTCAAGCGCGTGCGCCTGCAGGTGAACCAGTCCACCAGCGGTGCGCAGATCCCGTGGGAGAGCTCCTCGCTGACCTCGGACTTCACCTTCTTCGGCGACACCGCGGTTGCCGCCAACCGCGCCCCGGTGAAAGCGCCGGTCGTGCAGATGGCCTCCAACCTGCCGAGCCGCTCGACCCGCCAGGCCTATGACTATGTCGTGTCCGAGGGCCGGCCGGAATACTATCAGGAGTTCATCCAGATGTATCCGCACGACCCGCTGTGCGACCACGTCCGCTGGCTGCTCAACAACATCCTGCTCTCGCAGGCCTGGCACAAGGCGGTGCTCGTGAACTCGCCAGTTGCCTACAAGACCTTCTATGACAGCTACGGCACCAGCCCCTATGCGCAAATGGCGCTGAAGCTCCAGATGCAGCCGAAGCAGATCCCCTTGATGCAGGCGACCAAGTTCCTGGCGCCGCAGAACGTGACCCCGACCTTCAAGATCGGCAATCTCGGCCAACCGAAGTACATGCCGCTGCAGCAGGGTAATGGCGGACAGATCAACGGTAATCTGCCGGTCGTGCAGAAGCCGGTCGATGGCAATGTCATCGGCAAGCTCGGCAATGGGGGCCAGATCGGCAACCTGCCCTCGGGCAACAAACAGCCGAACGGCACGCCGTCGCAGACCCCGGGCAAGATCGTCACCCTGCCTGCGCCGACCAACACGACCACCAACAATGGCGGCATCGGCAAGATCGTGACCCTGCCGGCGACCAACACCAAGCCGGACGCCGGCAACGGCACCCCCGGCAAGATCGTCAGCATGCCGGTGAATGTCGGCAAGGGCGGCACGAAGGTCGAGACGAAACCGGTCAACGTCCAGACGCAGACCAACCCGATCCGCGTCAACAACGGCGTGAAGATCAACAACAACCCGGTGAACAAGGTGCAGGTCCAGAACAACGTCCAGAACAACCGCCCGCAGCTCAACGCAATGCCGAACCGCACGGTCAACAACAACTTCCGGCAGTCGATGAACCAGGCGCCGAGCATGAACAATGGCGGTAACCGTCGCGGCGGCTTCATGCACTGATCGCGCAAGGAGAAGGTGCGCTCCCTCCCCCGCTTGCGGGGGAGGGTTGGGGGGAGGGTCTCTCCACAACGGGACAATCCCCAAAAGGAAAGAGCCCCCACCCGGCGCTTCGCGCCGACCTCCTCCGCAAGCGGGAGAGGTTGCATCGAGTAAGCGGTTAGTTCGATCCACAAGATCGACAAACACATAGAAGGGCAGAGCGGCGACGCTCTGCCCCTTCTTCATGTCAGTTCTTGGTCGTTCCGGGATGCGCCGTGGGGCGCAGACTTGGGACGCGCCTAGTCGTCGGGCGCGTCCCCTAGCCGCAACGCACTGGGCCCGGAATGACGGGCTAGGCCACCAGCTCGGCGAACAGATCCGCGTCGACGTTGCCGCCGGAGAGCACGATGACGACGTTCTTGCCGGCAACATCGAGACGCCCCGCAAGCAGCGCGGCCAGCCCCACCGCGCCGCCCGGCTCCACCACGAGCTTCAGCTCGCGATAGGCGAAGCCGACGGCGGCGCCGACTTCCTTGTCCGACGCGGTGACGCCCCGCGCGAGCAGCTTGCTGTTGATCGCGAAGGTCATCTCGCCCGGGATCAGGGCCATCAGCGCGTCGCAGATGGTGCGGCCTGCCGGCGGATGCGGCTCGCGATGTCCTGCGCTCAGCGAGATGCCGTGATCGTCGAACGCCTCGGGCTCGGCCACCACGATTTGGGCCTGCGGATAGCGCGCTTTCACGGCGGTCGCGACGCCCGCGATCAAGCCGCCGCCGGACGCCGGCGCCACCACGATGTCGGGGCTGAGACCGAGCGTTGCCATGTCTTCCGCGATCTCGCGGCCGGCAGTGCCCTGCCCCGCGATCACGAAGGGATCGTCATAGGGCCTGACCAGCGTCGCGCCGCGCTTCTCGGCGATGCCGCGCGAGATCGCCTCGCGGTCGTCGCGGTCGCGGTCGTACAGCACGACCTCGGCGCCATAGGATTTGGTGCGCTCGCGCTTCGACAGCGGCGCATCCGCCGGCATCACGATAGTCGCCTGCATGTCGAGGATTTTTGCCGCTGCCGCCACGCCCTGGGCGTGGTTGCCGGAGGAGAACGCGACGACGCCGCCGGCGCGCTTGTCCTGCGGGATCGAGAACACCTTGTTGAAGGCTCCGCGGAACTTGAACGAGCCGGTGCGCTGGAGCATCTCCGGTTTCAAGAACACCTTGGCGCCGACGCGCTCGTTGAGCACGGGAAAGGACAACAGCGGGGTGCGGATGGCGTAGGGCGCGATCACGCGCGCTGCGGCGTCGATATCGGCGGGGCCGATCGGGAGGAGCTCTTCGGTCATGGCCGAATGTTATCGCGGCCGATGAGGCCCGGGCAAGACACCTCCGCGCGAGGATTTTCCCATAGCGTTCTCGAGCGAAGTGGAAGCCGGTTCGCGTGAAGAAAACGCGTCAAAACAAGAATCTAGAGCTATTTCGATCCATCGGATCGAGATAGCTCTAGGCCACGAAGCGCGGCTGTTCCGCGCCGTTCCGGCCAGGCAGCACCGCGCTGACCGCCTCGATGCTGGCCACAAAGGCCCTCGCCGAGGCTTCCCAGGTGTAATTGGCGGCGAATTCGACACAGTCCTGCCGGGAGATATCCAGCGCCGCGAAGCAGGCGCTGCGCAGGTCGTGATCGAGGGCCCCGACCGGGGCCTCGCCGATGACGTCACGGGGGCCCTTCACCGGGAAAGCGGCCACCGGCAGACCGCTTGCGAGCGCCTCCAGCAGCACCAGGCCGAACGTGTCGGTCTTGCTCGGAAACACGAAGACGTCGGCGGCCGCATAGATGTCAGCCAGTTCCTCGCCATGCTTCTCGCCGAGGAAGATCGCATCGGGATAGGCCTCTTCGAGCGAGGCGCGCGCGGGGCCGTCGCCGACGATCACCTTGGTCCCGGGCAGATCGAGATCGAGGAAGGCCTCGAGATTCTTCTCCACCGCGACGCGGCCGACCGACAGGAACACCGGCGCCGGCAGGCAGAGATCGATGGCGCGGGGATGAAACAGCTGGGTGTCAACGCCGCGCGGCCACAGCACGACATTGTCGAAGCCGCGCTCGGTCAGCTCGCGGGCGAGCGCCGGCGTTGCCGCCATCACGGCGCGGCTGGCGCTGTGGAAGCGGCGCAGCGCCCGCCAGATCAGCGAGCCCGGCACCGGCACGCGGGCGCGGACATATTCGGGAAAGCGGGTGTGGAAGCTGGTCGTGAACGGCAGCCTGCGCTGGCGGCAATAGCGGCGGACCATCAGGCCGATCGGCCCTTCGGTCGCAATGTGGATGCTGTCGGGGCGCGCCTCCGCGATCAGCTTCGCAATGCGCGCCGGACGCGGCATCGCCAGACGCACGTCGCGATAGCTCGGCATCGCAAAGGTGCGGAACGATTGCGGTGTCAGGAATGTGAATTCGACGCCGAGGCTTTTGCCGGCGTCGGCGAGCTTGGTCAGCGTCCGAACCACACCGTTGACTTGCGGGTGCCAGGCGTCGGTCGCGACCAGGATGCGCATCAGGCGGGCCTCTGTTATGCAGCTCTGGCTGCAACCTGCGGGACTTGTGCCGGCTTCTGCAAATGATCCGCCCAGGTGATGATCTCGAAATGGCCGTCGTCGTGCTCGACCAGGGCCGTGCAGCTCTCGACCCAGTCGCCGCAATTCATGTAGCGGATGCCGTCCTCGTCACGGATCACGGCGTAATGGATGTGGCCGCAGATCACGCCGTCGGCGTCGTGGCGCCGCGCCTCGGCGGCGAGCGCCTGCTCGAAAGCGCCGATGTAGTTGACGGCGTTCTTGACCTTCTGCTTGGCCCATTGCGACAGCGACCAATAGGGCACCTTGAACAGGCGGCGGAAGAAGTTGACGAAGCGATTCATCTGGATCGCGAAGTCGTAGGCCTTGTCGCCGAGATGGGCGAGCCAGCGCGCGTTCTGCACCACGAGGTCGAAGATGTCGCCATGGATGACGAGATAACGCTTGCCGTCCACGCCGGTGTGGACGGTGTTCTCGACGACGTCGATGCCGCCGAAATGCGTGCCGTAATAGTTGCGCAGGAACTCGTCGTGATTGCCGGGGATGTAGACGACCTTGGCGCCCTTGCGCGCCTTGCGCAGCAGCTTCTGCACGAGATCGTTGTGGGATTGCGGCCAGTTCCAGCTCGATTTCAGCGCCCAGCCGTCGACGATGTCGCCGACCAGATAGATCGTGTCGGCATCATGGTAGCGCAGGAAGTCGAGCAGAAGATCGGCTTGAGAACCGCGGGCTCCGAGATGAACGTCGGAGATGAACAACGTGCGAAAGCGCCGCTCCGGGCTCTCGTCACTCACATCGTAACTTCCCATGCGCCAGCCTGTAACAATGTCCCGTGACAGGGGGATGACCGATTGAACTTTTGAGGCACCTTCAGATACGAATCACGCTTTGCCTCGCCCTCCCCGCGAATATCAGTCGCATGCGACAATCAGGCGACATGGCGCCGCAGGGGGCCGCAAGGACCCGCGCTTCCCTTTGAGAACGGTTCCTGGGGCCATCCTTCGAGACGCCCGCTTTAGGCGGTCTCCTCAGGATGAGGACCGAATGCGCGGCAGAAGTTTCAATGGGCACGGTGCTGCTTAGCCTCATCCTGAGGAGACCGCGCAGCGGTCGTCTCGAAGGACGAGGCGTGCGCTCAGATGGTGCCCGCCTCAGTAGAACTTGTGGAAATGATGGATCGGCCCGTGGCCATGACCGACGGTGAAGCGGTCGGCGGCGCCGATGGCCGCGCTGATCCAGGTCTTGGCGTTGCGCACGGCAAGCTCCAGACCTTCGCCCTTGGCGAGTCCCGCCGCGACCGCCGAGGACAATGAACAGCCGGTGCCGTGGGTGTTGCGTGTGGCAACGCGCGGCGCCGCAAGCGCGATCGTGCTTTCGGACGTGACGAGATAGTCGGTGCTCTCGGCGCCCTCGCCGTGTCCGCCCTTGATCAGGACCGCACGGCAGCCGAGCGCCAGCAGGCGACGCCCCTGGCTTTCGATCTCGGCCTCGCTTGCCGCGACCGGCTCGTCGAGCAGAGCCGCGGCTTCCGGCAGATTGGGCGTGATCACCGACGCCAGCGATATCAGTTTTGTGCGGAGGGCGTCGACGGCCTCGGATGCCAGCAAGCGGTCGCCGGAGGTCGCCACCATCACGGGATCGAGCACGACGTGCTTCGGCCTCCAGCGCGACAGCGCGGCCGCGATTGCATCGATGCTGGCGACCTGGGCCACCATGCCGATCTTCACCGCGCCAATGTCGAGATCGGAAAACACCGCATCGATCTGCGCGGTGACGAACTCGGCCGGCACCGCATGAATGCCGGTGACGCCGCGCGTGTTCTGCGCCGTCAGCGCCGTGATGGCGGAGGCACCATAGACGCCGAGCGCGGCAAAGGTCTTCAGGTCGGCCTGGATGCCGGCGCCGCCGCTCGAATCGGAGCCCGCGATGGTGAGTGCGACCGGGGTCGTCATCGCCGGACACCTTTGCTGGATACGGACACCGCCATGGCCTGTCCTAGCGCGGCCGTGGAACACCGGCAAGCGCGCCGAGCCGTGTCCGACAGTGATTCGCGACGCCGTGTATTCCCTGCGAATCAGGCAAACAGCGGGCCGACTCGCCCCGCAATCGTGCGGACTTGAAAATGCAACCGCGCTGGACCCTTGGTATAGTCTCGAACCTCACCTGCTTCGCCGAAGAGCGCGAGGTGAGAGTGGAACTGTCCAGCGACACCCATGTTGCGGGCTCCCGGCCCGCAAGCCGCCTGGAACGGAATCTTGGGGTGGAATGATGTGGGCCTTTTTTGAACGTCTCCTCGACTCGTCCATGCTGTCGCCGCACGGCATCTGCCTGTTGTGGGAGCCTGAGCTGATCTGGCTTCACGTCGTTTCGGACGCCTGCATCGCGGCCGCCTATTTTTCGATTCCGTTTGCCCTTGCGATTCTGGTCACCAAGCGGCGCGACCTCAAGTTTGGCTGGGTCTACTGGGCCTTCGCGATCTTCATCATGGCGTGCGGCCTGACCCATGTGCTGTCGATCTACACGCTCTGGGTCCCGGTCTATGGCATCGAGGGCATGGTCAAGGCGGCGACCGCGGTGGCATCCGTGGTCACGGCGGGCGCGCTCTGGCCGCTGCTGCCGAAGATCCTGACGATCCCCTCGCCGTTCGAGCTGCGGCAGGTCCAGGCCGCGCTCGAGGAGGAGGAAATCAAGAGCCGGGACGCGACGCTGCTGCTCCAACAGGTCAGCGACGCCCAGCGCGCGATGCGCGAGAGCGTGGCGCGCCTCACCGCGATCGTCGAGACCGCGGTCGACGGGGTCATCCTGTTAGACGCGCAGGACCGCATCCTGCTGTTCAATCCGGCCTGCGAGCGCTTGTTCGGCTACTCTGCCGACGAGGTCATGGGCCGGAACGTCGGGATGCTGATGCCCGCGGCGGGAACGGCGCCCGACAGCCACGCAAGGCATTTCGCGACCGCCGGCGAGGCCATCGGCCTGCGCCAGGACGGATCGACCTTTCCGATGGACGTGTCGGTCGGCCGGACCCGGCAGGACGGCGAATTGATCTTCGTCGGCATCGTCCACGACCTGACCGCGCGCAAGCTGACCGAGCAGCAGCTCCAGCAGGCGCAGAAGATGGAGACGGTCGGCCAGCTCTCCGGCGGCATCGCCCACGACTTCAACAACCTGCTCACCGTCATCATCGGCAACGCCGAGCACCTGAGCGAGCAGCTCAAGGCGAGGCCCGACCTGCGCCGCTTTTCCGAGGACATCTGCCAGTCGGGCGAACGGGGTGCCGAGCTGACGCAGCGCCTGCTCGCATTCAGTCGCCGCCAGTTGCTGCAGCCCCAGACGATCGATTGCCGCGGCCTGCTCGAGTCCATGTTCAAGCTGCTCAAGCGCACCTTGCGCGAGGACATCGAGATCAGGACGGCCTCCAGGCCCGGCACGATCGTGGCCTTCGCGGATCGGGCCCAGCTCGAATCCGCCGTGCTCAACCTTGCGCTCAATGCGCAGGATGCCATGCCGGCCGGTGGCCACCTGACCCTGAGCACGGAGTTGACGACACTCGACGACGACTATCGCGCCCTTCACCCCGAAGTCGCATCCGGCAGCTACGTGTTGATCTCGATCACCGACGACGGCGAAGGCATGATGCCCGAGGTCACCCGGCGCGCCTTCGAGCCGTTCTTCACCACCAAGGAGGTCGGCAAGGGCTCGGGCCTTGGGCTCAGCATGGTCTATGGCTTCGCCAAGCAATCCAATGGCCACGTCTCGATCTACAGCGAGCCGGGCCTTGGGACGACGGTCCGGATCTATTTGCCGCGCGCGGACATCGGATCATCGCACGCCGAGCTTTCCGATGGCGAGGACGCGGCGCCCCGAGGATACGAGACGATCCTGATCGCCGAGGACGATCCGTTCGTTCGCTCCTCAGCCATTCGCAGGGTGGAAGCTCTCGGATATCGCGTCGTTGCCGCGGTCAACGGCAAGGAGGCCTTGCAGCAGCTGCGTACCGAGCCCGGTATCGACATGCTGTTCACCGACATCGTGATGCCCGGCGGCATGAGCGGCTGGGAGCTCGCCGACCAGGCGCGCCGGATTCGCCCCGGTCTGCCGGTCCTGTTCACCTCGGGCTACGCGCTGGAGACCCTGGTCGAGCAGGGCCACGCGCATGCGCAGGCGATCGTGCTGACCAAGCCCTATCGCAAGGTCGAACTCGCCCAGCGGCTCAGAGACGCATTCGCCGCGGCGGTGGTGACCTCCTAGGCGTGGGGCCGGCATCTGGTGGCCGGCAAGTCCGCTTGCTAAATGGTGCCGAGTTTGGCCTATTAGCCGCCAGATACGCTTTCGGAGTGCCCGCGATGGTTCCTTTTTTCGTCCAGATCAAATGCAAGCTCGGCCAGTCCTATACGGTCGCCAATGCGCTTGCCGAAGCCGAGATCGCTTCCGAGATCTACTCCACGGCCGGCCAATACGACCTCCTGGTGAAGTTCTACGTCGACAAGGACACCGACATCGGCCATTTCGTCAACGAGAAGGTGCAGGTGCTGCCGGGCATCCAGGACACCCTGACCATCATCACCTTCAAGGCGTTCGGCGCCAGCTGAGCTAACCAGCTTCCTTGCGCTTGGGCCGCGGCGGACCTTCGACCGGCGGCAGCGATTTGAGATAGTCCGCCATCGCCGCAATATCCGCCTCGGACAATTGCGAGGTGTTCTTGATCACACGCTTCATCGCGCCGCCGGCGCTGTCGCCATCGGGCAATTCGCCGGTTTTGAGGAAATAGGCAAGATCCTTCGCGCTCCATTCGCCGAGGCTCTTCTGGGTGATGTTGGGCACCCAGCCCTCGCCTTCCGGATTGGGCCCGCCGGCAAAGCGCTGGCCCCGGCTGATGCCGCCGAGCGCGTTGCGCGGACTATGGCATTCGGCGCAATGGCCAAAACTGTTGACGAGATAGGCGCCGCGACTCCATTGCGGCGACTTGGTGGCGTCGGCAACGAGCGGCTTGTCGTCCAGAAACAGGAATTTCCAGATGCCCACGTTGCGGCGGATGTTGAACGGAAAGCCGACATCGTGGTCACGCACCTTGCCGGCAACAGGCGGCAGCGTCTTCAGATAGGCGAAGAGATCGAGCACGTCCTCGCGCCTTGCGTGCTGATAGGACGTATAGGGGAAGGCGGGAAAATAATGCTGCCCGCCTGGCGAAACCCCGTGCATCACCGCGTTGACGAAATCGGCGTCGGTCCATTTGCCGATGCCGTCGTTCGGATCGGGAGAGATATTCGGCGCGTAGAACGTTCCGAATGGCGACTTGATCGCGACGCCGCCGCCGAGCCTGACACGGTCGGGCTGGTTGGGCGTGGCATGGCACGACGCGCAGCCCCCGGCGTTGAACATGGCCTCGCCATTGGCAAGATTCGCCACATGGGCCGGCGCGTTGCCCACGGCCGCCACCACCGGCGCGCTGAGCCACCAATAGACGCCGACAGCAATGAAGCCGGCGAGCAGCCCTGCGAGAATTGTTCGTTGCAACATGGGTATCCATTCACTCGACACGGCGAACCTAAGACCGATGTCGCCGCGGCTCCAGCCACGAAGAATTTAGCCCGCCCTGGCCGGAAACGGGAATAAACTGAAATGCCGGCTGTTGGAAAGTTTGGCAGCCCGAACGGGTTTCAGCAGGGAGAAAGTCATGAACAAGACCGTCATTGCCGCCGTAGCGCTTGGTGTCGTTGCCTTTGCAGGTCCGGCCAGCGCCGAAAAGCTGAAAGCAACGCTCGACGGCAAGTCCGAGGTGCCGGCAACGACCACCAGCGGCACCGGAACCGCCGATCTGGACTATGATGCCGCCAGCAAGAAGCTGTCGTGGACGGTCACCTACTCCGGGCTCTCCGGCCCTGCTACCGCCGCCCATTTCCACGGCCCCGCGGAGGCCGGCAAGAACGCCGGCGTCGCGCTCGCGATCCCGAATGCGACCGCCAGCCCCGTGAAGGGCGAAGCGACGCTGACCGACGCGCAGGCTGCCGATCTGCTCGGCGGCAAGCTCTACGTCAACATCCACACCGCGGCCAATCCGGGCGGCGAGATCCGCGGTCAGGTGACGAAGTAAGCCGCGACGCTGCTTCGTTGCGTGAAGGCCGGGCGCAGGAGGGGCGTCCGGCCTTTTCGATCCGGCCGCGCCTAAGCCGCGTTCAGCGCCTGCGTGAGGTCGGCGATCAGGTCGGAGGGGTTCTCGATGCCGATCGAGAGCCGGATCGTGGAATCGAGCACGCCGATTTTCTGGCGGATGTCGGCGGGAACGCCGGAATGGGTCATGGTCGCGGGCAGGCTCGCAAGCGATTCCGTGCCGCCGAGACTCACCGCCAGCTTGAGGATTTGCAGCGCGTTGAGGAATTTGACCGCAGCGTCCTTGCCGCCGACGATGTCGAACGAGAAGGTGGATCCCGCCCCCAGGCATTGCCGCGCGAACACACGCCCGGCCGGCGAGGCCTCCTCGTGATGACCGAGGTAGTGGACCTTGGCCACCTTGGGGTGATCGCGCAAATAATCCGCCACGAGGCGCGCATTCGCATCGGCTTTTTCCATGCGCAGGCTCAGCGTCTCGAGCGAGCGGTTGATCATCCAGCAGGAATGCGGATCGAGCTGGGTGCCGATGGCGCCGCGGAGCGACTTGATGCCTTTCATCAGCGTCTTCGAGCCGAGCGCGGCGCCCGCGATCAGATCCGAATGACCACCGACATATTTCGTGAGCGAGTAGAGGGAAATGTCGGCGCCGTGCTCGATCGGCCGCTGAAATACCGGCCCGAGCAGCGTGTTGTCGCAGGCAATGATCGGCGTGTGTCCCTGGGCCTTTCCGATGGAATTGGCAATGCGGCGGATCATGGCGACATCGACCAGGCCGTTGGTCGGGTTGGCCGGGGTTTCGATCAGGATCATCGAAACGCGGCCCTTGCCCATGGCCTCCTCCGAGGCCTGCTTGACGGCGGCTTCGTCGATCCCATCGGCGAAGCCGACGGCGCCGATCGACAGGCGGGCCAGCGTGTTCGTCAGCAGCGTTTCCGTCCCGCCATAGAGCGGCTGGGAGTGCAGGATGACGTCGCCGGGTCGGACGAAAGCCAGGATCGTGGTCGCGATCGCCGCCATGCCGGACGAGAACAGCGCGCAGCTCTCGGTGCGTTCGTAGATCGAGAGCCTGTCCTCGACGATCTCGCTGTTGGGATGATTGAAGCGCGAATAGACCAGGCCCGCGCCCATGCCTTCCGGCGGCTCGCGCCGGCCGGCGACGAAATCGAAAAAGTCCTGCCCGTCGTCGGCGGTCTTGAACACGAAGGTGGAGGTCAGGAAGACCGGCGGCTTGATGGCGCCTTCCGACAGCTGCGGATCATAGCCATAGGTCAGCATCAAGGTTTCGGGATGCAGCATATGGTTGCCGATGTGGGTCTTCGACGGAAACGGTTTTGCCATGGCCTGTCTCGCTGTTCTGCTTGAAGCCGCGCCATGGAACTCCTGATGAGACCGTCGGGAGCGAGATGCGCCAATTTCCAACAGCTCACGTCAATGCCGCGGCGACTGCAGCCAAGATAGCTGCTCTCACAGCGATCCGTCAGGCCTTGCGGACATAAATTCCTGCCGCGCTTCGCGCCGACGCAAAAAAGCGGCTGCTTTCGCAACCGCCTTTTTCGATTCCTTATCAGCGCCGTAGCCCGGATGGAGCGAGAACTGTGCCTCGCTATTTCAGCTTGACCCGATACGTCTCGTGGCAATCGCTGCAGCGGTCATTGATTGCGGTATACGCCGCCTTCAGGCTGGCGACATCCTTGATCTTGCCCTTGGCGTCGGCGATCGCCTTCTGCACCGGCGGGATCTTGGAGTCGAAATCGGCCTTGTTCTGCCAGACCTTTTGCGAGGCGCCATAGGTCGCGTCGACGACATCCTGCTTGGGATTGACCTCGAAAGTCTTGGCGATCTTGGCAACATCGGCCTCGATGCTGGCGATGGCCTGATCGGCAGCTTTCTTGTCGAAGGGGATGTCGCCCTTGGTCATCTTCTGGATCACGCCATACTGGTTCTTGGCGATCGCGCGCATCAGATTGTCCTGTTGGACCGCAATCTCCTGTTGCGCCATCACCGCGCCCGCGCCCATCACGAGGGCGCCCGCGACAATCATCGTCCGTTTCATTGGTCCGTTTCTCCGGCTTGCGAGATTCAGGGAATGAGACTTCGCCGGCTTCGGGGGGAAGCCGGGCCCATCATGGGTAGAACCCCGCGCGAAGCGTTTATTCCCGTGCGCGCGGAGATCTGGTTTAGAGATTGTGGCGGCGATGGTGCTCGTTGATGGCGATCCACACCCGCTCAGGCGTTGCCGGCATGTCGATGTGGTCGATCTTGTACTCGCGCCAGAGCGCATCGACGATGGCATTGACGACGGCCGGACAGGAGCCGATCGCGCCGGCCTCGCCCGCCCCCTTCACCCCCAGCGGATTGGTCTTGCAGGGAACGTTGGCAGTCTCGAACACGAAGGCTGGCCCGTCCGCTGCGCGCGGCAGCGCGTAGTCCATGAAGGTCGCGGTAATGAGCTGGCCGTCGCCCGCGCCATAGACCACCTGCTCCATCAGCGCCTGGCCGATGCCCTGCATGGCGCCGCCATGCACCTGGCCGGCCAGAAGCAGCGGATTGAGCGTCTTGCCGAAATCATCGACGATCACGTAGTTGACGATCTTGATGATGCCGGTGGCCGGATCGATCTCGACCTCCGCGAGATGTGTGCCGTTGGGATAGGTGCCGTCGGCACTGGCGAAGGTTGCGCTGCCGTTCAGCTTCGTGGGATCGGCGCCGGGGCGCTTGGCGAGGTCAGCAAAGGAGATCGAGCGGTCGGTGCCGGCGATCCGGATCATGCCGTCGGTGATCTCGAGGTCGCCCGCGCTCGCTTCCAGCGCCTGAGCTGCAAACTCCTTCAGCTTCTTGCCGAGATCGCCCGCAGCACGCTCCACGCAAACGCCGCCGGTGGGAATCGAGGCCGAGCCGCCGGTGCCGAGGCCGGTCGCGATCTCCTCGGTGTCGCCCTGGCGGATATGCACGCGCTCCGGTGGCAGGCCGAATTGCTCGGCGACGATCTGCGCATAAGCGGTCTGATGGCCCTGCCCGCTCGATTGCGTGCCGATCAGCACGGTGACGTCGCCACTCGGATCGAGGCGGACATTGGCCGTCTCCTCACCCATCACGCCGCAAATCTCGACATAGCTCGCTAGCCCAATGCCGCGGATCAGGCCCTCCTTCTTGGCCGCCTTGGCGCGCTTTCCAAACTCCTTCCACTCGGCGATCTCCATCGCGCGCTTGAGATGCGCGGCGAAATCGCCGGAATCGTAGACCTTGCCCGTGGCCGTCTTGTACGGCAGCGCCTTCGGCGGGATGAAGTTCTTGCGACGGATGGCATCCGGCGTCATGTCGAGCTTTCGCGCGCAGGCGTCCACGAGACGTTCGATGACGTAGGCCGCCTCGGGCCGCCCGGCGCCGCGATAGGCATCGACTGGCACGCTGTGCGTGAAGATGGTGCGCACCCGGCAGTGGAAGGCCTGGATGTCGTAGAGGCCCGGCAGCATGCCGGCGCCGCCATGCGGGATGTAGGGGCCGAACGTCGACAGATAGGCGCCCATGTCGCCCATCAGGTCGCAGTCCATCGCGAGGAACTTGCCGTCCTCGGCCAGCGCCATCTTCGCAGTGGTGACGTTGTCGCGGCCCTGCGCATCGCCCAGGAAATGTTCGGAGCGGTCGGCCGCCCATTTCACCGCCTTCTTCAATTTTCGCGCGGCGACCGCCATCAAGGCGTATTCCCGATACGGAAACAGCTTCGTGCCGAACCCGCCGCCGACATCGGGGCAGATCACCCGCATCTTGTCGGTCGGGATGTTGAGCACGTTCTGGCACAGGATGTCGCGCAGGCGGTGGCTGCCCTGGCTGCCGACCGTCAGCGTCAGATGGTCGCGCTTGGAATCGTACTCGCAAACGGCCGCACGCGTCTCCAGGAAGCTCGCGACCACGCGCGGATTGACGATCGAGATTTCCGCCACCGCATGCGCCTTGGCGAAGGCAGCTTCGGTCGCGGCCTTGTCGCCGATCGAGACGTCGAACAGCACATTGCCGGCCTTGTCGGGCCAGACCTGCGGCGCGCCCTTCTTCACGGCATTGACGACGCCGGTCACCGCCGGGAGCGGCGACCATTTGACGTCGATCGCCTCGATCGCGTCGCGGGCCTGGTCGATGGTCTCGGCGACGACGAAGGCGATGGAATCGCCGACATGGCGCACCTCGTCCTTGGCCAGGATCGGGTATGGCGGGCCGGTGAACGGATCGGTCTCGAGATTGAACAGGCAAGGCAGATTGCCGAGATCCCCAACGTCGTCGGCGGTCAGGATCAGCGCGACGCCGGGCAGCCCGCGGGCGCGGCTCACATCGATGGTGTATTTGGCATGCGCGTGCGGCGAGCGCAGCATCAGGCAGCGCAGCGCAGCCTGCGGCGCATAATCGTCGGTATAGCGGCCCTTGCCGCGGATGAGCGCGTCATCCTCCTTGCGCAGCACGCTTTGGCCAACGCCGAACTTGATGGGAGCCGCCATTTTATCTTCCCGTTCTCATGGTTGTTTTGCCGGCATATTGCCGTGGAAAAACTGGCAAGGCAAACGGCTTTAGGGCGTTGCCGTTCCCCATAGGGGCCGATGATTCGAAGTCACCCCCGACAGTTCTGGCGCGACCATGTCGGACAGCCGTGGGAAACGGCGTTAGCGGCTGAATTTCCTGACCATAAAGTACTTGTCGTAGGTGGCCTCTCCTATGCGGACGGCAGCGGGATCGGTACCGAAGATTTCAAAGCCGTTACGCTTGTAGGTGTTGATTGCAGCGGTCGATTCGAGCAAGACGGCGAGATGCACCTGCTCGACGCGTGCCTCGGCATGGGCAAGAAGCTCCTTGATGAGCCGATCTCCGACCCCTTTACCTCGGCCCTCCTCCCTCACGTAAACCGTGAAGATGTTGCCCCTGTGCTGCGATCGCCGATCTGGCGATACATAGAAGCCCGCGACGCCCATCAAGCTCCCGCATCGAAATGCGCCGAGGATCATTCCATCCAGCCAACGGCGATAAGCCGCCATCATCGGCTCCCCGCCCTCGTCCTCTTCAGGAGAACCAAACGTTTGAGGGTGCATCTGAAGCGCCTCCGCGCGAATGTCGCGAAAAAGATCGAGATCATCGACATTCAATCGTCGGATTTCCTCGTCCGTCTGAGCACCGGCAGCATGCGATATCATGATCGCCTCCTCTCCTTGTTGCAGTGAAGAACGGCAGGAATTGTGGTCCTTCACATCCCGCCACGGCCCCACAGAGTCCTCGTGCTGTCTCTCAATCTCTCGATGGCGCGTTCAGGCGCGATGCAATCGATATCGCCGCGCGTCAGACCGATGTCCATCAGCTCCCTGTCACTGAGGTCCTGCAAGGTGACCCCTGCGCGCGGCCGCCACTCCTGAAACGCACGCCAATATCGCCTGAGCAGGCTCAGGACGATGGAAAGGTCGAGGCCACGCCTTGCGGCATCGACCTCAATTTCGGGTGAGATGTTCGTCTGTTGGGGTGGCATCGCACGCTCCTGCTGTTGAGCCGGCAGGGAGCGTGGCCAAACAAAAGGCCCCGTCCGATGCCGGCGGGGCCTGGTGGAAAAGATGTCGTCGTCGAATTCCTAGCGCACGACTAGTTCCACGGCCCAGCCGAAGCGGGTCATGTGGTTGCGGTTGACGGTGCGCGAGCATTTAATCATGAGACGTTGATACCATGGCAACCGCGCGAAATCAAGAGATGTGCGGAGGTCGGCTACAGCCTTGAGGCGAGCACTCTGCGGCGGCACTATGCGAACCGCCGACGACGAGCAGGACGAGCGTCAACTCGTCGTGGAAATGCATCGAGGCGAGCTATGAAGCGCTGAAGCTTGCAATTAGTCAGACCGCTGCGACGAGGATGATCCCGGTCAGCAGGAATTTGCCGAGCAACATCAGCCAGGCACGGTCAAGCACGAGAAAGCCGCGCCGCGCGGCAAGGAAGAGCACCAGCAGCAGAATGGTTTAGCTTCCCGGCGTAAGACGCCGTGCTTGGGCGATTGTCATGGCGAGCTAACGGTTCTTCCGAGTGTTTCAGCATGTTGCCACTTTTAGGAGGACTTGTCGCGTGGGTTCAGATCGGCGACACTGCTCGGATTTCCAGTAATTGCTTTAATGGGTGTCCTCATGCCCGAAACATTGGAAATCCTGTTGTGGTGTGCCGCGCTCGCGACGTGGCTGATGCTTTCCTTCAGGATTATAAGCGAGCACCTGAAGCCGCTCTCGAATCTCGTCAGCCATCTGCTCGAGGTTGCTTTCAGGCACAAGGCGAAGTGACGCAGTAACGGCCGCAATGGCACGGCTTGGCAGCTGCCGAGCTGGCAGAGCTGCGCGTCGCGTTGATGGCGTCAAGACGAACCGACCGAGCGGCACATCGTGCGGCTGCAACCTCTCGCAACTCTGCTGGGGCCGACGATGCTCACTCTAAGCAAGTTATTGGCTATCAGGCTGAGGAAGCGGCTGAAACGAACAAAGCTGCTAGCCTGCCAGCCTCCGATCGAGGGAGAACCGGCCCCCTCCGGTGACCAGGATCAACAGAGCGCCTCCTGATATCGAGATGTTCTTCAGGAAATTATTGTACTGCCCGATCTGTTGCGGACCGGCGGGATATTCCCAGTAACGATGTGCGATTGCAGTAGCCGACAATACAAATAGAAAAATCAAAATTGCGCAGTAGCGCGTACCAACGCCGAGTATCAAACCAACCGATATCAGTATTTCCAGGATGACGGTGGTCGTTGTGAACAGCTGCGGCACTGGAAGGTTGAGCGACCGAAAATAGCCCACTGAGCCACTGAAGTTGCCAAGTGCTCCATACACGCTTCCAACAAACACCCATGCAAGCAGGATGCGGCCGATCAGGATCAGCAGGTCGGCATTGCTGGTGGCGAACTGGTCGATCCGAGATGTGGACCAGGAAGAGCGAAATGACATGGTCACTGCCTCATCGCGTTGCTACCTGAGGACGGCACCTGAATATCGAGATCGTATCACGATTGGCGAACCGCATGAAGGCGCCCGGCGGGCATGACGCGCTGGAGACCCCTGGAGCCTCCGAGGCCCAACAAACGGTCCATCCGCTCACGGCGTTGGCCGCGTTCAAAGCGATTCTTCGGCGCGGTGACGGCGGGGTAGGAGTGTTGGCTTTCGGCACACGCCTAGCCGCGCACCAGCGAAACCAGCCAGCTGCGGCCGAACAGGACGAGGACCGTGAGCGCATAGACGATCGTGCCCCCGACCGCGAGCAGGACGAGCGTCAACTCGTCGTGGAAGCGCATCGAGGCGAGAGCTGAAGCGCTGAAGTGCGCGATCAGCCAGAACGCTGCGGCGAGGATGATCCCGATCAGCAGGAATTTGGCCAGCGAGGTCAGCCAGGCGCGGTCCAGCACGAGAAAGCCGCGCCGCACGGCGAAGAACAGCACCAGCAACAGATTGGTCCAGACGCCAACGGCGGTTGCGAGCGCAAGGCCGATCTGGGCGAGCGATCCCATCAAGGCGACCTTCAGCGCGACATTGACCGCAATGCCGGTCAGCGACGCCCGAACCGGCGTTGCGGTGTCCTTGCGCGCATAGAAGGTCGCAACCGCGCTGCGGATCAGCACGAACGGGATCAGGCCGATGGCGTAGGCCGCGAGCGTGCCGCCGGCGGCGACCGCGTCGGCCTTGGAGAAGGCGCCGCGGGCGAACAGCGCGCGCATGATCTCGTCCGGCACGGTGAGGAAGGCCGCAACGAACGGGATCGAGAACAGCAGCGTGAAATCGAAAGCGCGGCGCTGCGCCTTCATCGCGCCGTCATGATCGTTGGCCGTGATCCGGCGCGACATCTCCGGCAGCAGCACGGTGCCGATGGCGATGCCGATCACGCCGATCGGGAGCTGGTTGAGCCGGTCGGCATAATAAAGCGCCGACAGCGCGCCGGCAGGCAGGAAGGTCGCGATGATGGTATCGGCGAACAGCGCCACCTGCGTGCCCATCGATCCCAGCGTCGCAGGCCCGAGTGCCTTGAAGAAACCGCGGACGTCCTCGTCGAGCTTCAGCGGCGCAAAGCGCGGCAGGCCGCCATGGCGGGCGAGATCGCCGGCGAGCAGGAAATATTGCAGGAAACCGGAGATCAGGACGCCCCAGGCAGCTGCATGGCCCGCGCTCGGAAACCAGACGGCGACCGCCAGCGTCATCATCATCGAAACGTTGAGGAAGATCGATGCGGCCGCGGCGCTGGCAAAGCGCTGCATCACGTTGAGCATGCCGCCATAGAGCGTCACCAGCGTGATCAGCAGAAGATAGGGAAAGGTGATCCGGGTCAGCTCGATCGCGAGCTTGCGCTGCTCGGCATCGTCACTGAAGCCCGGCGCCAGGATGCGCATGGCCTGCGGCATGAACAGCCAGGCGACGATAAGCAGCACCACCTGCGAGGCCAGCAGCAGCGTGAAGATGCGGTCGGCGAAAAGCTTTGCCGCCCCCTCCCCCTTCTCGCCATGGACATGGGCATAGGCCGGGACCCAGGCGGCGTTGAAGGCGCCCTCGGCGAAGATCGCGCGGAAATGATTGGGCAGCCGCAGCGCCACGAAAAAGGCGTCGGCCACGGGGCCGGCGCCGAGGATCGCCGCGAGCATGATGTCGCGGGCAAACCCCGTCAGCCGCGAGAGCAGCGTGTATCCGCCGACCGTGAAGATGCGTCCGAGCATGCGTCCCTTCTAGAGACTTATCGGACAGAGGTCGATTGCATCTTGCGATGCGCATTGTTGCGCCCTCTACCCTTGTGGGAGAGGGCAGCGCCGCAGGAAGATACAAACTCAATCGGGTGAGGGGTCTCTCTCTCCACATCGAAAGCGCGAGAGAGACCCCTCACCCGTCTCGCCGCTGGACGCGGCGAGCCACCCTCTCCCACAGGGGGAGAGGGAAGAAGCGAAATCACCCCGCAATCGCGCCGCGGACGGCGGCGATGATTCGCTCCTGGTCGGCTTCGGTCAGATAGGCGTGCATCGGCAGGCTGATGACATCCTGCGACAGGCTCTCGCAACCGGGCAGGCCGCCTTCGGCGACCGGATATTGCTTGTAGGCGGTCTGCTGATGCATCGACTTGCCGTAATAGATCGCGGTCGGCACGCCCTGGGCTTTCAGCGCGGCAGCGAAGCCGTCGCGGTCGGTGCCCTCTGGGAGACGGATGGTGTACTGCGCCCAGACCGAGGTATTGCCGGGGCTGAGGCGCGGCACGGTGACCACGTTGGACAGGCCGCGCGCGTAGCGCTCCGCGACCTTGTTGCGGGCTGCGATCTCGTCGTCGAAGATCTTCAGCTTCTCGATCAGGATCGCGGCCTGCATGGTGTCGAGCCGGCCGGTGAGGCCGAGGCGGACGTTGTCGTATTTGTCGACGCCCTGCCCGTGAACGCGGATGCTGCGCAAGGTGGCCGCGAGCTCGTCGTCATCGGTGAAGATCGCGCCGCCGTCGCCGAAGCAGCCGAGCGGCTTTGCGGGGAAGAAGCTGGTCGTGGTGGCGAGCCCGAAGGTGCCGAGCTTGCGGCCCTTGTAGCTCGCGCCAAAACCTTGCGCGGCGTCGTCGATCACGAACAGGCCTTCGGCCCTGGCGATCTCGGCGATGGCATCGTGGTCGGCGGGCTGGCCGAACAGATCGACCGGAATGACCGCAACCGGCCTCAGGCCCGCCTTGCGGGCGGTCGCGATGCCACGCTTCAGGGACTCAGGGCTCATGTTGAAGGTCGTCTCGTCGACATCGACGTAGACAGGGGTCGCGCCCATCCGTGCCGCCGGCGACGCGGTCGCGATGAAGGTGAAGGACGGACACAGCACGGCATCGCCGGGACCGACGTTCTTCGCCATCAGCACCATGAGAAGCGCGTCGGTGCCGCTGGCGCAGCCGATGACGTGCTTGGCACCGCTGTAGGCCGCAAGCTGTTTCTCAAGCCCGGCGACTTCAGGGCCATTGACGAACTGGCAGTGGTCGAGAACGCGCTTGACCGCGGCATCGAGCGAGGCGCCGAGCCGGCGGCGCTGCGAGGCGACGTCGATGAAGGGAATGGGTTCGGAACGCAGATGCTGGTTCATGACCTGGCTCTTGGCGCCTTCTTGAATGGTCGACATGGATGAAGGGTTCAGCCGGCGACGCGGCGCGGGCCCTTGAGGGCGGGCGATTTGGCCGCGGGCCGTGACGGCGTCTCCAGGCATTGCGTGGCGATCTCGAGGCTGGCGACGCCTTCGTCGCCGGTGACCGCCGGCGTCTCGCCGTTGCGCACCGCCTTGAGGAACGCGATCAGCTCGGCGCGGAGCGGCTCGTCATGTCCGACCGGCAGATGCCGCATCGAATAGCTGCCGTCGGGCTTGAAGCCGAAGCACTCGGTGACCTGGCGCGTGAGCAGATCGCCCATCACATATTTGCCGCGGGTCGCGACCGTGACGCTGCGCGCCTTGAACGGCGTCAGCCAGTTGGTGTTGATGTGCGCGAGCACGCCGCTCTCGGTGCGGAACTGCAGCAGCGCGATGTCCTCGCGCTCAGCGACCGCGCTCGACAATTGCGGCTGCACCTCGACGATGTCGGATTCGGTGAACCAGCGGATCAGATCGATGTCGTGCACGGCGAGGTCGATGACGACGCCGACATTGGACATGCGCGGCGGGAACGGGCCGACGCGCGTGATCGCGATGGAAAGAATGTCTTCGCCAGCGATCGCCTGCTTGACGGCGGCAACCGCCGGATTGAAGCGCTCGACATGGCCGACCATCAGCGTGACGCCGGCCTTTTGCGCGGCAGCGACGATCTCGCGGCCCTCCTCCACCGTGGATGCGATCGGCTTCTCGACCAGAACATGAATGTTCTTGGCGATGCAGGCGAGCGCGACCTCGTGATGCAGATGGGTGGGAGCTGCGATGGTGACGGCGTCGATGCCCTCGGCGAAGAGCTGGTCGAGCGTCTCGAAGCTTGCGCAATTGGCAAGTTCCGTCGCGCGTGTACGATGTGCCGGCGAAGGATCGACGACGCCGACGAGGCTGACGCCGGGAAGACCCGCAAGCACGCGCGCGTGGTTGCTCCCCATCACGCCAGCGCCAATGACGCCAACGCGCAAGCCGGCCTTTGCCGGTGCAGACCCTTTGGAACTCATCTGAGTAAACCCCGATTCAACGCAAATCCCCGCCGCGCTTCTAGCACGGACGCCACATTTGTGGCGAATGCCGCCCTAGCGGCCCGGACACGATTTGATTCAAAAAGTTACACGTTCCCCGGGCCTTAAGCCGAAAAATATCGCCTCTTTGGCCCGGGTCGCGTGATTCGGAGTTTGCTGGTTACGACCTTTGATAGTCGTCTTCAATCCGGATGATGTCGTCTTCCCCGAGATAGCTTCCAGTCTGGACCTCGATCAGTTCCAGCATGATTTTACCGGGGTTCTCCATCCGGTGGACGGCGCCCATTGGGATGTAGATCGACTCGTTCTCGTGCACCGTCTTCACGGCCTCGTTGACGGTGACGCGGGCGGCGCCGCGGACCACGATCCAGTGCTCGGCACGATGATGGTGCTTCTGCAGCGACAGCCGCCCGCCCGGCTTCACCACGATGCGCTTGACCTGGTGGCGCTCGCCATTGTCGACGGACTGATAGCTGCCCCAGGGCCGGTGCACCTTGAGATGCTCTTCGGTGACCTTCGGCGCGACCGCCTTCAGCTTCGTGACGAGACGCTTCAGGCCGTTGGCATCCTTCTGGCGCGAGACCAGCACCGCATCCGCGGTCGCGACCACGACGAGATCGTCGACGCCTTCGAGCGCGACCAGCGCGGAATCGGTCGTGACGTTGCAGTTGCGGGAATCCTCGAACACGGCGGCGCCGTGCGACGCATTGCCTTGCGCGTCCTTGTCGGAGAGCTCCCACACCGCGTGCCAGGAGCCGACATCGGACCAGCCGCAGGACACCGGCACCACCGCGGCGCGCGAAGTCTTCTCCATCACGGCATAGTCGATCGAGATCGCCTTGGCCGCGCCGAACGCCTCGGGCTCCAGCGTGACGAAGCCGAGATCGCGGCCGGCATTGTTGACCGCGTTGCTGACGGCCTCGACGCTTCCTGCATCGACCCTGCGATATTCGTCGAGCAGCACGCTCGCCGGGAACATGAAATTGCCGCTGTTCCAGAGATAGCCCGAATTGACGTAGTCGGAGGCCTTCACCGCGTCCGGTTTCTCGACGAAGCGCGCGACCGCATGCACCTCGCCGGAGATCACCTCGCCCGGATTGATGTAGCCGTATTCGGTCGCCGGCCGCTCCGGCTTGACGCCGAAGGTGACGATGCGCCCGGTGCTCGCGGCGTTACGGCCCTCGCGGCAGGCGGCGACGAAAGCGGCATTGTCCTGCACGACGTGGTCGGCGGCGAGCGCAAGCACGATCGCTTCACTGGCGCGGTTCTGCGCGAACACGGCGCCGGCCGCGATCGCGGGACCGGAATCGCGACGCATCGGCTCGAGGATCACGTCGGCCTCGATGCCGATCTCGGCGAGCTGCTCCAGCACCATGAAGCGATAGGACGCATTGGTGATGACGATCGGCCGGTCGAACAGGGAGGGATCGGAAACGCGCAGCAGCGTATCCTGGAAGGTGGAGCGGGTGCCGAACAGCGGCAGGAACTGTTTTGGCCGCACCTCGCGCGAAGCCGGCCATAGCCGCGTGCCGGCACCGCCGCACATGATCAGGGGGATAATGCGTTTGTCCATCGTCATCTCAAACCTTGAAGTAGTCCCGATACCAGGTGACAAAATTATGGACCCCATGCTCGATCGGCGTTGACGGTGCAAAGCCGGTGTCGCGCATCAGGTCCTCGACATCCGCGAACGTTTCCAGCACATCTCCCGGCTGCATCGGCAGCAATTCTTTGATCGCCGTCCGGCCCAGCTCCCGCTCCAGAAGCCCGACGACGTGCATCAGTTCCTCCGGATGGTGATTGCCGACATTGTAGAGCTTAAACGGCGCATTTGCGGCAGCCGGATCGTCCGCAGGCACAAGATCGATCAGCTTAAATACTACACGTGTGACATCATCAACATAGGTGAAGTCGCGACGCATTCGGCCATGGTTAAACAGCCGGATCGGCTTGCCCGCCATAATGGCGTTTACGAACAGAAACATGGCCATGTCAGGCCGTCCCCATGGCCCGTAAATGGTAAAGAAGCGAAGGCCCGTGACCGGCAGGCGATAGAGATGGCTGTAGGACTGCGCCATCACCTCGTTCGCCTTCTTGGTCGCGGCGTAGAAGCTCACGGGATGGTCGGTCCGGTCCGCAACCGCAAATGGCAATTTTGTGTTGGCGCCATAAACGGAGGATGACGAGGCGTAAACGAGATGACGACAGCCGCTGTTGCGGCAGCCTTCGAGCACGTTGAGAAAGCCCACCAGATTGGAATCGGCGTAGGCATGCGGCTGCTCGATCGAGTAGCGCACGCCGGCCTGCGCCGCGAGATGCACGACCTCCGTAAAACGATGTTGCGCAAACAGCGCCGCCATCGTCTCGCGGTCGGCAAGATCGGCCTCGACGAAGGAGAAGCGGGCGTCGTTCTGCAACAGCGCGAGGCGCGCCCGCTTCAGTGCCGGATCGTAATAGCTGTTGAGATTGTCGAGCCCGACGACGGTGCGGCCTTCACCCAGGAGCTGCCGGGCGACGTGAAAGCCGATGAAGCCGGCGGCCCCGGTGACCAAAATCGCCTGATCCGTCATCCTGTTCCCTGGGGATCCCTAGCCCGATCCTGTTTAGCCGTCACCTCAAGGTGATCGCAATAGGCCCGCCGCGGCTCATCCGCTCCATAATGCCCCTCCACGAGAGCCCACGAGAGCCTCACGAGGGCTATTGCAAGATCGGCGCCAAAACCATACCAAAGCGGCCGAATTCGGCGCTCGCGTCGGGTTGCCTCAAATCTTCGCAAACCCTGTTCATGCGGGCGAGATGCGCCGAATCCTGCTGTCGACGGCCAAAATCCTGATTTCCGCGGCGCTGCTCTATCTGGCGCTGCGCAAGGTCGATCTGTCCGAATTGTTTTCGCGCTTCACCGTGACCAGCCTGTTCTGGATCGGCGCCGCGATCGCGGTCACCTTCCTGCAGATCTTCGTCGGCGTGCTGCGCTGGCGCGAGATCAGCGCCGTCTGCGGCGCGCCGCTCGAGCTCGGCCGCGCCATGCGCTACAACGTGATCGGCTCCTTCTTCAACCAGACCCTGCCGTCGGCGATCGGCGGCGACGCGGTCCGGCTGTGGCTGGTCGCGCGCGCCGGCGCCGGCTGGCGTGCGGCGACCTACTCGATCTTCGTCGACCGCGCGATCGGCTTGATCGCGCTCGCGATTCTCATCGTCGCGAGCCTGCCCTGGAGCTACACCCTCATCACCGATCCGCACGGGCGCTCGGCGCTCCTGCTCATCGATTTCCTGGCGCTCGCCGGCGGCATCGGCTTCCTGGTTTTCGGCGCGCTGAAATGGCGCTGGCTGAAGACCTGGTGGGCCACGCATCACATTCACGCCTGTGCCGTGATCGCGAACCGCGTGATCTTCAGCCGCAGCCGCGGACCGATCATCGCAATCCTGTCGGTGCTCGTTCACGTGCTCGCCGTCGTCATCGCCTGGTGCGTCGTGCAGTCGATTGCGGCCCCGGTTCGCTTCAGCGACGTCTTCCTGCTGGTGCCGCCCGTGATGCTGATCACGATGATGCCGATCTCGATCGCCGGTTGGGGCGTGCGTGAAGCCACGATGAGCCTGGCGTTCGGCTTCGCCGGCCTGGCCGCCAACGAGGGCGTCAACGTCTCGCTGCTGTTCGGCGCCGTGTCCTTCATCGTCGGCGCGTTCGGCGGCCTGGTCTGGATCCTCAGCGCGGAGAAAGCCGCACAGGGGTCGGCACCGATCGGAGTGCCGGAGTGACGACCCTCGTCGCGGGTCCGGACCTTGCGGCCGGGTTGTTGCTGTTCACGCTTGCGCCGGCCGTGCTGGCCGCACTAATCTCGGCCTGCATTACCTGGTACAGCATGCCGCTGCTGCAGCGTTATGCACTGGCGCGTCCAAACGCACGCTCGTCGCACAAGATACCGACCCCGCAAGGTGCGGGCATCGCGGTTGTCGCGGCCACGCTGCTGGTGGCTGCGTCCTGGGCGGCCTGGACGTACGGCGCGATTCCCTTGCCTCTGATCGGCTCCGCCGTCGTGATCGCGATGGTCGGACTTGTCGATGACATCAGGCCCCTGCCCGTGCTGCTCCGCCTCGTGCTGCAGGCGGGAGCCGTGGCCGCCGTCGTATTCACGACACCGGAGACCGCGCGCATGGTGCCGGCGCTGCCGCTGGCGCTGGAGCGCGGCCTCATCCTGCTCGCCGGCATCTGGTTCGTGAACCTCGTCAATTTCATGGACGGGCTCGACCTGATGACCGTGGCGGAGGTGGTGCCTCTCACGGCCGCGCTCGGATTGCTCGGATGGTATGGCGACCTCTCGCCATCCGCGGCGCTGCTCGCCACGGCGCTGTGCGGGGCCATGCTCGGCTTTGCGCCGTTCAACCGTCCCGCCGCAAAGGTCTTCCTGGGCGATGTCGGCAGCCTGCCGATCGGCCTCTTGCTCGGCTGGTGTCTGCTGGAGCTCGCCTGGCACGGACAGCCCGCCGCGGCGCTGCTGCTGCCGGCTTATTATCTTGCGGATTCCACCATCACGCTGCTTCGCCGCATCATCAGGCGCGAACCATTCTGGTCAGCACACCGCACGCACTTTTATCAGCGCGCCACCGACAATGGCTTTAAGGTCAAGCAGGTGATCGGCGAGGTGTTCGCACTCAATCTCGTGCTGGCATTGCTTGCCATCGTCAGCGTTCGCGCCGGCTCGATGCCGGTCGCGATCGTCACCCTGTTCGCGGGCGCGGTCGCGGTCGCCTTCGTGCTGCGGCGCTTCTCCCGCCCTCAGGCGTCCTGAGCCGACAGCGCCAGCCGCAACCCCTCGTCGAGGGTGACCTGCGGCTGCCAACCGGTCGCGAGCGCCTTGGAGATGTTGAGCTCGAGCGAGCCGATCAGGCTGTCATGCGTATCCTGCCGGCCCGTGACGCTGAGCAGCGTGCTGAGCAGGCCCGGCGGCACCCCGAACAGCCGCAGGCTCTTGCCGGACGCTTCGGCCAGCCGCGTAATGAATTCGGGCGTCGAGACCTGCTCCCTGTCGGCGACGAGGAAGATCTCGAAGTTGCTGGTGGGATCGGGATGGCCGAGCCGGCGCAGGATGAACGACGCCAGGTTCTGCACGGCAAGGAAGGCGCGCTGGTTGCGGATCGCGGCAAAGGGCAGCGGCAGCCCGAGATGGACCGCGCGCGTCAGCAGCGCGAAATTGCCCTTGGCGCCGGCGCCATAGACCAGCGGCGGCCGGATCACCGAGATCTTCATGTCGTTGTCGCGCGCCAGCGTCCTCAAGCCCGCTTCGGCCGCAGCCTTGGACATGCCGTAGAGGCCGCGCGGCGTCAGGACATCGCTCTCGCTGAACGGGGCGCGGCCCTCGCTGCCACGGCCGTGCACGAGCACGGTGCTGATGAAGACAAACTGGCGCACGCCGGCTATCGCCGCACAGCGCGCCAGATGCAGCGTGCCGGCGATGTTGACGTTGCGGTAGAGCTTGACCGCATGCTCCTCGTGCTTGTGGTGCACGCGCGCGGCGAGATGAACGACGGCGTCGACGCCTTCCAGCGCGGCCTGCCAATCGGTCTCGGGACCGATCGTTTCGATCACGACCTCGTCCTCGGCACCTTCGGCGCGGCGAACCGCGCGGCGGACCGACCATCCCTCGCGCTGGAGCGCCGGCACGACATGACGGCCGACGAAGCCGCTCGCTCCCGTCACCAGCACGACCGGTTTCTTCTCGCTCATCGTTGCTCCGAAAGGTTCGGGGTGTGCAACAATTCGTCGATCACACCGGCATAGGCGTTCATCGCCGTCGTCCGGTCGAATCGCAGTGCCGTCCTCACCGCGCGCTCCGTCATCGCGTCGTCGGTGGAGCGGGAGGCCGCGCGGATCGCCGCGGCGAGCTGGTCCGGGCGGCCCGGCGTCACGACCCAGCCGAGCCCGTTCTCCACCACCGTCAAGGCAGCCTCGGCCTCCGGCTCGGACACCAGCACCACGGGACGGCCAACCGCCAGCAGATTGTAGAACCGGCTCGGCACCGAGACGCCCGCCACGTCCTTCCGGTACGGAATGATCCAGAGATCGGCGGACGCCAGCAATGCCTCGAGCTCGGCATCCTCGACCCGCTCGACAAAGGAGACATTGGGCAGGTTCGCCGCCGCCTGCAACTGCCTCAGCCGTTCGAAGCCGATGCCCCAGCCGGACAGCAGAAAGTGAATGTCGGTCTCGTCCTTCAGAAGCCGCGCCGCCTCGAACACGATCTCTGGATCATGGGTGAAACCGAGATTGCCCGACAGGCCGACAATGAAGCGCGTCGAAAGCGCCTTGCGGAACGGGTTGTCCGAATTAACCGGCCGCGGCGCGGGCACGAGCGTCGCCCAGTTGGGGATGAAGCGGATCTTGTTCCGCGTCATCCCGGCATAGCTCAGCAGCGGCCGCTCCGCGTCGCGGCCGATGGTGATGACGGCATTGAGCGCGCGGAACATCAGGCTGTTGGCGGCGCGCATCGTCTGCGTCACGAACGAGCCCGGCTTCAGCAATCCCGCCATCACCAGCACATCGGGAAAGAGGTCGTGCATGATCAGCGCCGAGCGCGCGCCCTTGAACCTGGCTGCTGCCGCCACCGCGTAAGGCAGAATGAACGGGGCGGTGACCGTGAGCACAACGTCGCCTGCCCTAAGCTCGCGCAGCAAGGCAAGGAATGTGCGCGCCGCGAACAGCAGCTCGGACACCCCGCGCCGCACCAGCGCCGCCTTGCCCGCCATGCGGTTCTTGATTGCGATGACACGCGGCTTGCCCGGGCCGGTCTGCAAGCCCGGCAATGTGCCCGGCCAGCCATAGAGCACGACGACCTCGCGCTCGACGGCGAGACGGCAGGCGATGTCGGCCATGATCGCCGTCGTCGTACTCGTATCCGGCGGATAATGCTGGCTCGCGACGACGATCTTGCCCCGAGGCTGCATGGTCAGGCCGCGGTCGACCCGAATTCAGGCACCGCATCCTTCAGGATGGTCCTGATGGTGGCGCGATCGTCGCGCGCGATCGCCTGCTCCAGCGCCGCGATCCATTTGCGCAGCGTCTGCATCGGCGGCTCGTTCGGCTGCGCGGCCATGATGCCGGCAACGCCGATCTCGCGGGTCGGCTCCTCGGTGGCGAACAGGATCTCGTGCAGGCGCTCGCCCGGCCGCATGCCCGTGAACACGATCTCGATATCGTAGCCCGGCTGCAGCCCGGAAAGGCGGATCATGCGCTCGGCGAGATCGACGATCTTAACCGGCTGGCCCATGTTGAGCACGTAGACCGAGACGTCGGGACGGTGCGTTCCGAGCGCATGGGTGGCCGCGGTGATGACGAGATCGCAAGCCTCGCGGATGGTCATGAAGTAGCGGACCATGTCGGGATGCGTCACGGTCACCGGGCCGCCCGCCTCGATCTGGGCCTTGAATTTCGGCACCACCGAGCCGTTCGAGGCCAGCACGTTGCCGAACCGGACCGAGATCAGCCGCATCGGCGGCTTGGCGCCGAGCGCCCCGGCTGCGAGGTCGTGATCCAGCGCCTGGCAGTACATCTCCGCAAAGCGCTTGGTCAGGCCGAGCATCGACACCGGCTCGATCGCCTTGTCGGTCGAAATCATCACCATGGCTTCGGCGCCGGCGGCAACGGCGGCATCCGCAACGTTGATCGAGCCGAAGATGTTGGTCTTGACGCCCTCGCTCCAGTCGCGTTCGAGGATCGGCACGTGCTTGAGCGCGGCGGCGTGGAACACGATGTCCGGCTTGAACCCGGCCATCAGGTGCATGATGCGCTCGCGGTCGCGGATATCGGCGATCCGCCCCTCGACTTCTGCGGCCGCCCCTCGCGCGGCGAGCGCTTCAGTGATGGCATAGAGCGCGGGCTCGGAGTTTTCCACGATCAGGAGCCGCGCGGCGCCGAAGGCCACGACACGCTCGCAGATCTCCGACCCGATCGAGCCGCCGCCGCCGGTGACGATCACCGCCTTGCCGTTGATCAGCGCTTCCAGGCGCGCATAGTCGATCGTCTCGCTCGGCCGCAGCAGGAGGTCCTCGACCGCGACGGCCGTGAGCCGCGGCGTATCGCCGCTCTCGAGCGAGGGCATCCGGTTGACGATCACACCCAGCTTGCGCGCCCGCATCAGGATCGATTCCGGACGCGCTTCCGGCTCGAATGCCGACGGCGTCATGACGAGGCGCGCGATCGGCTTGTTGCGCTTGGCGAAATCGGCGACGACGTCCTCGACGTCGTCGATGCCGCCCAGCACCGGCACGTTGCGGATGAACTGGCCCCAATCCGAGCTCGACGGCGACAGCACGCCGACCGGCCAGATGCGCTTGATCGCTCCGCTCTCGATCCCGCGCAGGAGCACCTCGGCATCCGCGGCGCGGCCGATCAGCAGCGTCGGCGCGGCCTCCTCGCCCCTGGCGTGACGCCGCACCCGCGTATAGCGGAAGTAACGGTAGGTCATGCGCAGCGCGCTGAGGAACGAGATCTCGAGGAACCAGTAGAGGACGATCGTCACCTTGCCGAGGAAGAAGGCGCCGCGCACGTTGGGGGCGACGAAGATGTAGTCGAGCACCAGCAGGGCGACCGTCAGCACGGTCGCGACGCGGATAATGTTCAGCGCGTCAGGCAGCGAGATGAAGTGCCACTTCGTCGTGGTCAGGTTGAAGATGAAGAACACGACCACGCTGAAGGCGAGGAAGTAGGGCAGGATCTGGAACAGCAGCGGCAGGCGGTCGAAGAAGCCGTCGCCACCCTCGAATCGCAGATAGAAGGCGGCAAAAAGCGCCGCCGCGGTCGCCAGCAGGTCGTGGAGCGCGATCAGGAAATTGCGCAAGGTGAGATGCGAAAGACGCGTCATCCGCCGACCGATGAAAACCCAGTTAGATGCAACCTGACCGCGCTGATAGCCCATCTGGACAGGACTTGCCAGCCGCGCGGGCTTTCAGGAACCGGCTTCCCCCGTCTTCGCCTCCGCCTGTTGCGCCCGGATCACCATGCCGCCGGCAACGCCGACGCCGATGACGTACATCCAGCCCTCGTGGAAGTCGAACAGATGGGAGTTGAACAGCGAGGTGAAGACGTTCTGCACCACCACCAGGAGCCCGATCCAGTTGGCCAGCCCGTCGCCGCGAAACAAGCGCAGATGCAATATCCAGATCGCGTAGAGAACGGCGATGCCGATCACGCCCCATTGCACGGCAACGTTCAGCGTCTGGTTATGCGGGTTGCCGATCACCTCGGCGGAGGCCTGGTACAGACCGCCGGGCGTCGCGACGCGTTCGAACAATCCGCGCGTCGAGCCGGTGCCGTGTCCCATGATCGGCGCCTCCGCGAAGAAGCCGAGCGACTTGCGCCAGAATTCGAGACGCAGGCCGAGCGAGGTCGGCTCGCCCTTTTCCATGTAACGCGTGTAGTCGTCGGAAAACCTCTCGGCGGTATGGCGCAAATAGGGCGAGGCCTGCCAGGCGAGAATAGCGGCGACGAGCAGTGTGGCGGAGATGAGCACGATGCTGCGCCATTTGAGGTGAAGCAGCGCGAACACGCCGAACATGATCGGAACGGTGACGAGCGCGGTGCGCGACACCACGACGAAGGTCATGTTGACAAAGAAGCTCAGTGCCAGCGCCGTCAGCAGCCCGGCGAGCCAGTATCGCTTCTCACGCAGGAGCATCACGATCGGATAGGCGAGCGCGACCGCGCAAAGCGCGAATTCCTGGCTCTGGTCGATGTAATTCTTGACGAAGATGCCGCGCTCGGCCGAATCGGTCTTGAGCGCAAGGTTCGGGTAGAAGGCGACCAGCCAGGACATCACCGACAATAGGGCGCAGGACACCAGGAAGGCGATGAAGATCCAACGCCCGCGCGGCGAGCGCTCGAAATGATAGAGCAGCACCGGCAGCACCAGCAGCTTGATGGTCGGATTGACCGCATAGAAGCGGGCGCCCCAACTCGCATCCGACCACAGCGTCCCCACCAGCGCGAGCAGGACCAGCGCGATCGGGGCCGCGCAGATCGGACGCGTCAAGGATTGCAGGAACGCGCGGACGTCGAGAAACGGCACCATGCAAATCAACATCAGCGCGTTGAAGATCCCCGCCAGCGAGGTCGACCACGGCAGCGAGGCCGCGGTCAGGACCGCAAATATATCGACGGTCTCGCGCCAGGCCGCCGGGCTGCGCAGGCGGCGAAGCAACATCCCGCCGGTCGTCTCGCGTGCCAGTGCCGTCACTTGCCTCCTCCCCGGGCGCGATGGACCAGCGCCGTCGTGCTGAAGCCCTGCAGGATGTCGACCAGGACGACGGTGCCGCCAGCGGCCTCGACGACCTCGTGGCCGACCACCTGCTCACGGGTATAATCGCCGCCTTTCACCAGCACGCCAGGCTTGATCCGGGTGATCAGGTCGATCGGCGTGTCCTCCTCGAAGATGACGACGAGATCGACGGCCTCGAGCGCGGCGAGCACCTCGGCACGCGCGCGCTCGTCCTGGACCGGCCGCTCGGCGCCCTTGAGCCGCCGCACCGAGGCGTCGCTGTTGAGCCCCACGATCAGGCGGTCGCAGGCGGCGCGCGCGGCGGTCAGCACCTTGACGTGGCCGGGATGCAGGATGTCGAAGCAGCCATTGGTGAAGCCGACGCGCTGGCCTTGTGTTTTCCATTCGGCGAGCTGCGCATCGAGTGCGGCCGGCTCGAGCACGATCTTCTCCTCGGCCGCCAGAGTGGCATGCGGCAGGATCTTTCGGCGCAGCTCGGCCGCGCTCACACTGGCGGTGCCTTGCTTGCCGACGGCGACGGCGGCAGCGGCATTGGCCATGCGCAGCGCCGTGTCCCAATCCGCGCCTGTAGCAAGCGACACCGCGAGCGCGGCGGCGACGGTGTCACCGGCGCCGGAGACGTCGCGCACTTTCACCGGGAAAGCCGGAACGTGAACCGCCGCGCCATTGCGCGGCACCAGCGTCATGCCGTGCTCGCCCTGGGTGACCAGGATCGCCTCGCAATGGGCGAGCCGCATCACATCCTCGCTGGCCTCGACGATGCTCTGCACCGTCTCGGCGCGGCTGCGGGTCGCTTCAGCGAACTCCTTGCGATTCGGCGTCAGCAGCGTGGCGCCGCGATAGATCGCCCAGTTCAGGCTCTTGGGATCGACGATCACGGGCTTGCCGAGCTTTCGCGCGGCGTCGATGGTGTGGCGGATGACGCGCGCCGTCAGCACGCCCTTGGCGTAGTCCGAGAGCAGCACGATGTCGGCGCGCGCGATCTGCGGCAGGATCGCCTCGATCAGCTTCGTCTCGATGTCATCGGAAGCAGCCGCCGCCTGCTCCCAATCCGCGCGCAGCATGTGCGTGGAAAAATGCTCGGAGACGAAGCGGACTTTTCGCGTGGTCGGGCGCGAGGGATCGCCCACCAGCACGCTTTCGATGCCGGCCTGCTCGTCCAGTGCCGCCTTGAGCCGTGCACCGGCATCGTCCTCGCCGACGAGGCCGACGAAGATGCAGCGCGCGCCCAGCGAGGCGACATTGCGCGCGACATTGCCGGCACCGCCGATATGGATCTCGCTGCGCTGGGCCGCGATGACGGGTGCCGGCGCTTCCGGCGAGATCCGCGACACCTCGCCATAGACGAACTCGTCCAGCATGATGTCGCCGATGCACAGCACCGTGCGGCCTGAGATGGCCTTTGCGAGGGCGTCGAAATCGAGAATGGGCGTCGGCATGTTCAAATGGCCTCAGCGGAAGCGGTCGGGCCGGTCGAGGTAATCCCCGACATAGGCCTTCACCGCATCCTCGAGCGTCGTGAAGCCGCCGTTATAGCCGGCGCGGTGCAGGCGATCGACCTCGCTCTGGGTGAAGTACTGGTAGGCCCCGCGGATCTGCTCGGGCATGTCGATATATTCGATGTTGGGCCTGGTGCCGTGCGCCGCATAGGCCGCCAACATCAGATCCCTGAAGCTGCGCGCCTTGCCGGTTCCGACGTTGAAGAGGCCGGACACCGACGGCGTCGCCAGCAGCCACATCACGACGCGCACGACGTCGTCCACATAGATGAAATCGCGGCGCTGATCGCCGTCGGCGATGCCCTCGCGATGCGACTTGAACAATTGCACGATGCGGCCGGCCTTGACGTCGTCGAAGCGGCGCGCCAGCACGCTCATCATCGAGCCCTTGTGATATTCGTTAGGGCCGAACACGTTGAAGAATTTCAGGCCCGCCCATTGCGGCGGGAGCGGATCGCCGTTCGCTACGCGCCCGGCGACCGCGAGATCGAACATGTGCTTGCTCCAGCCGTAGAGATTCATCGGCCGCAGTTTCTTCAGCGCCGGCAGCGAGGCGTCGTCGTCAAATCCCGTCTCACCGTCGCCATAGGTCGCCGCCGAGGAGGCGTAGATGAAGGGCACCGCGGCCGCCGTGCACCAGTCCAAAAGGCGCATCGACAGGCGGAAATTGGTTTCGAACACGAGGTCGCCGTCGGTCGCGGTGGTCGCGGAGATCGCCCCGAGGTGGATTACGGCCTCGAGCTTGCGGCCCTTCAGCCAGTCCATCAGCTCGGCCGGCGGGACAATATCCACAAGCTGCCGCTTGGCGAGGTTACGCCATTTGCCATCGTTGCCCAGGAAATCGCAGACCACGACGTCGCTGCGGCCCGCGTCATTGAGCGCGGCCACGACATTCGACCCGATAAAACCGGCCCCGCCGGTCACCAGCAACATTCCGAAATCCCTGCCCGATCTTTACGGCCCGGTCCTGCCGTAGCGCATGAGCCGCCAAAGTGTAAGCGGTTTTGGGATTGAGGGGTCTGCCGGCTTTACCTGCCGGCCCGGAGCGGCTACCGAACCGCCACAATCAGATCGTCTCAGCCCCATTAACGAATGAACCAAGATTCGACACTTAGCGGAGATGCAGATCGGAGCGACACCCGCCCGATTCTGATCATTCCCTACATGTGGATCGGCGATTTCGTCCGGAATCACACCGTCGTCCGGGTTCTAAAGGAACGCTGGCCCAACCGGCCGGTCGATCTTCTGACTACCTCCCTGTGCGCCCCGCTGGTCGATTACATGCCCGGCGTGCGCGAGGGCATTGTCTGGGACCTGCCGCGCGGCCGCCTCGCCGTCGCCCGCCAGCTCGCCCTGGGGAAGCTCCTGCGCGAGCGGAACTACGGCACGGCCCTGGTGCTGCCCCGGACCTGGAAGGCGGCCATCGCGCCCGCCCTCGCCGGTATTCCTGAACGGGTCGGTTTCGTCGGCGAATTCCGGTTCGGCCTGCTCAACCGCTGGCGCTGGGGCGAGAAGAAGCTGCCCCGCTTCATCGACAAGAATGCCGCCCTGGCCCAGCCCGACGGCGCCCCGCTGCCGGCGGAATGGCCGGTGCCGCAATTGCGGGTTCCGGCCGACGATATCCTCCGCTGGCGGCAGGCCAACGGAATCGGCGCCGGCGCCGCGGTGGCGCTCGCCCCCGGCTCGGTCGGCGTCTCAAAGCGCTGGACCTACTATCCGGAGGCCGCCCGGCTGCTGGTCGAGCGCGGCCTCGAGGTCTGGGTGGTCGGCGGCCCCGCGGAAAAGGGGCTGGCTCAGGAGATCGTCGCGGCCGGCGGCCCGGCCGTCAGGGACCTCACCGGCAACGATCTGCGCAACGGCGTGCTGGCCATGGCGGCAACTGGGGTCGCCATCTCCAACGATTCCGGCCTGATGCACATCGCAGCCGCGCTCGGCACGCCCACCATGGGCATCTTCGGCCCGACCAGCCCCTATCTCTGGGCCCCCCTCAACGGCCTCGCCGCGACGGTCGTGCAGGACAAGAGCGTGCTGTCCTGCCAGCCCTGCCAGAGCACGGTCTGCAAGATGAACGACCACCGCTGCATGCGCGATATCGCAGCGAGCGAGGTGGTCACGATCGCGCAGCGGGTGTTGGGCGAGGCTGGGGCAAGAGCGCAGACGTGAGCGTCAGCGACGCTGCCCCGCTGACAATCAGCGCCGGTGTTTTGCCCGGATGCGTCAAATTGATTTTGCGAAATCCGTAACAGCTCGCGCCGTCCGCCAAGCCGTTGATTTTGCTGGCCGCGGCTACTGTGCATGGGGTTGTTTTCGCGGTTTTTGTTTGCCGGTGCGACACTGACCGCTCAGAGCAGCGGCCGATAGACCTCGCCGATCCGCGCCGCTTCCGCATCGAGGCTGAATTTTTCGAGCACCCGCGCTCGGCCCCTCTCGCCCATCGCGGTCGCGGCGTCCGCATCGCGCATCAGCGGCTCCAGTGCCGCAGCCAACGCATCGGCATCGCCGGTTGGGATCAGCACGCCGCTCACGCCATCCTCGACCACCAGCTCGGCCGCGCCGGCGCGTGCGGCGACGAGCGCGCTGCCGGCCGCCATCGCCTCGATCAGCGTCAGTCCAAAACCCTCGTTGCGCGAGGTGAAAGCGTAGATCGTCAGCCGCTGGTACCAGCGCTGCACCGCTTCGATCGGCAGCTCGCCGGTGATGACGATGCGCGATGGCAGGCCGGCTGCTTCGATCTGCTTTTTCAGCTCGTTCGCAAAGGGCGTCTGCTCGGCCGTGACCTGACCGACAATGACGGCGGTGAAATCTGGATAGCGCGGCAACAGGCGGCACATCGCGTCGACGAACACGTCGGTGCCCTTCTGCGCGCGCACGCGTCCGAAGCAGCCGATGGCGTAACGGCCCGGCAGCGCGGCCTCCGTGAACGCAGCAGCGCGGTCGGTCGGCGGCGCATAGATGTCGGTATCGACGCCATGCGGGATCACCGTCGCCTGCACCTTCAGGAACGAGGCTGAGAGATCTGACGTCGCGATGATCGCGTCCATGCGCCGGATCAGCCAGCGCGTGATCCAGCTATGGTGCCGCTGCGCCGCCGAGGTGAACACGAGTTTCAACGGCCAGCCGAACGCGCGCAGCGCGACGCCCGCGATCATCTCGTTGTTGCGCCGCGCGTGCCAGATCAATGGCTGCTTGCGGCGCCATAGCTTCAGGAAATCGGCAACGCTCAGCCGCGCAATCCCCGCCGGCGCGTGCGAGCCGAACCAGGCGGCGCGGTACAGTTTCGCCAGCCGCGGCGCCACCATCCGGTTGGTCGCGGTGACCCCGGAATAGCGCCTGTGCAGATTTGGCACGATCACTTCGAGATCGCCGGGGGAACTGGCCACGTCATGCTCCGTTTCGCAAAGTCCCTATACGCAACATTAAGCATAGTGACCAGTTCAGCCGTGCCGATACCCCCTCTTCACCACGCAAGCGCTAGCTTTGCGCGTTGATCGAAGACGGGTGAGATCATGACTGTGCTAGTCACCGGCGGCGCCGGCTATATCGGAAGTCACACGGTCCTCGCGCTGGCGGAAGCCGGCGAGGACGTCGTCGTGATCGACGATCTCTCGACCGGTTTCTCCGCCTATCTGCCTGAGGGCGTGCCGCTGTTCATCGGCGATGCCGGCGACGAGAACCTGCTCGAAGGCGTGATCGCGCAGCACAACATCGAGAGCATCATCCATTTCGCGGGCTCCGTCGTCGTGCCGGATTCGATGCGCGATCCGCTCGGCTACTACCGCAATAATTTCACGACCGCGCGCAACCTGCTCAATGTCGCCGTCAAGCGCGGCATCGGCCGTTTCATCTTCTCCTCGACCGCCGCCGTCTACGGCAATCCAGACCAGGTGCCGGTGCCCGAGCACGCGCCGACGCGGCCGCTGTCGCCTTACGGCTCGTCGAAGCTGATGACCGAGATCATGCTGCACGACGTCGCCGCCGCCTACGGCATGCAATACGTCACCTTGCGCTATTTCAACGTCGCCGGCGCCGATCCGCAGGCGCGCATCGGGCTTGCCACCGTCGGCGCCACACATCTGCTCAAGATCGCTGTCGAGGCCGCGACCGGCCAGCGCGCCAAGATCGACGTGTTCGGCACCGACTATCCGACCCCCGACGGCAGCTGCATCCGCGATTTCATCCACGTCACGGACCTCTCGCAGGCGCATCGCTCGGCCCTCGCCTATTTGCGCAACGGCGGCGCCTCGACGACGCTCAATTGCGGCTATGGACGCGGCTATTCGGTGCTGGAGACCATCGACGCCGTGCGCCGGGTGTCGGGCCGCAGCTTCGCCGTGCAATACGCCCCGCGCCGGCCGGGCGACATCATGACCATGGTCGCCGACACCAGCCGGATCCGCGGCCTGCTCGACTGGAAGCCGCAATACGAGGACCTCGAGACCATCGCGGCCCACGCCTTGGCGTGGGAGGACAAGCTGTTCCATGAGCGCCATGGCGAGCTTCGCCACGCCGCCTCCGCCTAGATTCCATCTGAGTGCAAGCCCTTAATTGGGCTTGAAAAACCCCGCTTGAGCGGGCACAGAGGCCATTCGATCCCTGACGTGCGGGCAGGCTTTCCTGCGCCGTCAATGGACACCGGATGGCTCAGTTTCCAAAGAAAATCACCGACGATCCCTATGCGGCAGCGGTCCTGATTCGCCGCCTGGTCACGGAACAGGGGGTCGTCTATTGGCGGCGCTACCTCGTCGCCTTCGCGCTGATGGCGGTCGCCGCGGGTGCAACGGCAGGCGCGACCTATGTGCTCGGCCAGGTCATCAACCAGGCCTATGTCGACAAGAACATCCCGGGCATCGCGATGTTTTCCGGGATCACAGTGATCCTGCTCTTCATCAAGGGCGTCGCGACCTACGGCCACATGGTGATCCTGACCAAGATCAGCAACGCCATCCTCGCTACCAACCAGCGCCAGCTGTTTGCAAAACTGATGCGCGAGAGCGTCGGCTTCTTCTCCGAGCGGCATTCGTCTGAATTCCTGGCGCGGCTGACGGCCGGCGCAAAATCGATCACCGACGTGCTCAACATGCTGGTCAACGCCGTCGGGCGCGACCTCATGATGCTGCTCGCCATGATCGGCGTGATGGTGTGGCAGGACCCGGTGATGTCGTTCATCGGCCTCGTCGTGGTGCCGCCGGCGATGCTGGTGCTGCGCAAGCTGGTCAAGCGCATCAAGGGCCTCGCCTACAACCAGTTCACCGGCACCGCCGACATCATGGAGACCATGCAGGAATCGCTGCAAGGCATCCGCACGGTGAAGGCGTTCACGCTCGAAGACACGATGCAGAGCCGCATCGACGAGAACATCGCCATCGTCGAGCGCAACGCCAACAAGATGGCACGCGTCGCCAACCGCTCCAACCCGCTGATGGAGATGCTCGGCGGCTTCGCGGTCGCCGGCTGCCTGCTCTATGGCGGCTACAGCGTGGTCGCCCTCAACGCCACGCCGGGCGCGTTCTTCTCCTTCATGACCGCGTTCCTGATGGCGACCGAGCCGGCCAAGCGGCTGGCGCGGCTCAACATCGATTTGAACAGCCAGCTCGTCGGCGCGCGCATGCTGCTCGAAGTGGTCGACAGCCCGGCGAGCGAGCACTCCGACGACGACAAGCCGACGCTGAAGCTGTCCGACGCCCGGATCGAGCTGCGCGATGTCAGCTTCTCCTATCGCGCCAATGAGACCGTGCTCAACCGGATGAGCTTCGTGGCGGAGCCCGGCAAGGTCACCGCGCTGGTCGGGCCCTCCGGCGGCGGCAAGTCGACCGTGCTGGCGCTGCTGCTGCGCTTCTATGAGGTGACGCAAGGCGACATCGTGATCGACGGCCAGTCGATCGGCGCAATCTCTCGCAAATCGCTGCGGGCGCAGACCGCCTATGTCGGGCAGGACGTCTATCTGTTCCGCGACACCATCCGCAACAACATCGCTTTCGGCCGGCCCGGCGCGAGCGAGGAGGAGATCACCGAGGCGGCGAAAGCGGCTTGCGCGCATGATTTCATCATGGGCTTCCCGCTTGGCTACGACACACCGGTCGGCGAGCACGGCACGCAGCTTTCAGGCGGCCAGCGCCAGCGCATCGCCGTGGCGCGCGCGCTGATCAAGAACGCACCGATCATCCTGCTGGACGAAGCCACCGCCGCGCTCGATTCCGAATCCGAGCGGCAGGTGCAGGAGGCGATCGAGCATCTCTGCCAGAACCGCACCACCATCGTGATCGCGCATCGCCTGCACACCATCATGCATGCCGATGCGATCCTGGTGATCGAGGGCGGCGAGATCGTCGAGCAGGGGCGGCATGACGAGTTGCTCCGCCGCGGCGGCCGCTATGCCTCGTTCTTCCGCCTGCAACACTACGATGCCGGCGCTCTGGCGCCGATCAGCGCAACCGCATAGAGTTCCACTTCACCTCAAGAGCAGCGAGACCCGCATGAACGCCGCCTCCTACGTCATCCCGCTTCCGCCGCAGGCTTCGCTTCCCGTCGTCGGCGAAAGCGGCCGCTATCCGGTGCGTCGCATCTGGTGCGTCGGCCGCAACTATCTCGAGCACATCCGCGAGATGGGCAATGACGAGCGCGCCCCGCCGTTCTTCTTCGCCAAGCACGCCGACATGCTGGTGCCTGATGGCGCCACCATTCCCTATCCGCCGCTGACCAAGGATCTGCATCACGAGGTCGAGCTGATCGTCGCGATGAAGAGCGGCGGCCTGAACATTCCCGCCGCCAAGGCGCTGGATCACGTCTATGGCTACGCCGTCGGCATCGATCTCACCCGCCGCGACCTCCAGATCGCCTCGCGCAAGAAGGAGCGTCCCTGGGAGATCGGCAAGTCGTTCGACGGCTCCGCGCCGTGCTCCGCGATTCAGCCGGCCTCCAAGATCGGCCATCCCGCCAAGGGCAAGATCTGGCTCACGGTCAACGGCAAGGAGGCCCAGAAGGGTGATCTCACCGAGCTGATCTGGAACGTGCCCGAGATCATCTGGCAGCTCTCGCAGCAGGTGAAGCTCGCCGCCGGCGATATCATCATGACGGGCACTCCCGCCGGCGTCTCGCAGCTCCAACCCTGCGACAAGCTCGAATGCGGCGTCGACGGCGTCGGCACGCTGAAGGTGAGCATCGGCCAGCCTGAATAAAGTTCGAAGCGCAGGGCGGATTAGCGAAAGCGTAATCCGCCACCTTCGCGCGGCCATCACCACTGTCGATTGCCGTTATTGCCGAACGGCGGATTACGCTTCGCTCATCCGCCGTTCGTATCAAAATCAAGGCCCGGGTGGCATCCGGGGCCTTTCGCGTTTTCTACCAGGCCTTCACCGGCCGATTGGCGTGGCTCACCTGCGGCACACCGCGATTGAGCGACATGTGCGAATGCACGCACAGCCAGCCATCGGCATTCTTCGCAAAGATCATGGTCGCACGGCCCGGGCGCGGAAAGGCGCTTCCGTCGGGATGATATCCCGTACTCGTCCACGGCGCGATCACCGTCGCTATCGTACCGTCGCGGGATGCCAGGACCGAGGTCTGCTCGAGCACGAAACGGAAGTCCGTCGTCTTCGGCCAGACGTTGTCCCATTGCGTCGAGACCCACTGATCGAGGCCGGGGATGACGTCGCTATGCGTGCCGAAGGCAAGCACATCCGGATGGAAGAGCGGCCGTGCCGAGGCATAGTCGACCTCGCGGACGTAGCCCGCGAAGGTGTCCAGCCACGCCAGGAAGAACTGCTTCGTCTCGCTGTCGGCGGTCGGCAAGAGGGCCATCACCTGCTCCATCTTCGGCTACGCGATCACGGCAAGCTTTGTTGCCATGGGAGAGACCTTCCAGCAAGATATGGACTTCGAGAGCATCCCGGCGGAGATCGACCGGCCGGCCTGATTTCATGGAGCCAGACTCATGAGACACCTTCTCCTGCTTGCGGCCACGCTTGTCGTTATCTGCAACGCTGCCGGCGCGCAGTCCAGCAAGCCCTATGCCGGCCTCGAGCAGCGTCCCATCAAGGCGCTGTCCCACCAGCAGGTCGACGATCTCCAGAGCGGACGCGGTATGGGCCTGGCGCTTGCCGCTGAACTGAATGGATATCCCGGTCCCAGTCACGTTCTCGAGCTCGGTGATCGCCTCGAGCTGACCGCGAACCAGCGCGCCGAGATTCAGCACCTCTTCGATTCGATGAAGCAAGAGACGGTGCCGCTGGGCAACAAGCTCGTCGAGCAAGAGAGGGAGTTGGACAATCTGTTCTCTGCCCGTGCCGTGACGCCGGAGTCGCTCAAGGCGACCGTCGTTGCCATTTCGGAAATCCAGGGACGGCTCCGCGAGAGCCACCTCAAATATCACCTGTCGACCGCGGCCTTGCTCAATCAGAGCCAATTGCAAAGATACGCAGAGCTGCGAGGCTATCAGCATCCTGACAGCTCCGCAGGGCACAGACACCATCACTAGACACGCGCGGGATCACCGCAGAAATCGTAGGTCGGATTGGCGTAGCGTAATCCGCCAACGCATCGTGCCACGCTTGACGTAGTACCGAAAACACGATGAGGCCGAGGATCAGCGCCGCTACGCCGAAACCAGCCGGCTACGCCCGCGACAACGCCTGCAGACCCTTGAAGGTCAAGCGTTTGGGGTCGGTCACCCCGGCAAGATAGAGCTGGCGGATAAAGGCAACGACAGCGCTGCGGTCGCAATCGGTCAGCGCGACGACGGCGTCGACCGCGATCTTCTGGGCTTCCATTAGGCTCACCTCGGCCTTGCGAGTAACCCCGGCCGAGACAGGCTAGGAGTCCGCGGTTAATCCGGCGTTAACCGTTTGGACAGAGTGGCCGATTCACCCCGACGACCGAATACGCAAAACAACGCATTGGCGGCAGCGATGCTCAGCATGCAGCGACGCTCTTCTTGAGCTGCGCAAAGTGCTTTTTCAGCCGCGGCACGGCAAAGTCGGTGAAGGCCCGCACCTTCGGCACTGAGAGCCGGCCCTGCGGGCAGATCAGGTGCGCCGGCATCTCCGGATCCTTCTCGGCGGCCAGCACGATCTCGAGCTCGCCGCGCGCAACCTGCTCGGCCACCTGGTACGAATACATCCGCGCGACGCCGCGGCCGGCAACGGCGGAGGCTACGGCCGCGTAGGTGCTGTTGACGATGAGACGCGGCGTGAACTGGACCGTACGCGGCACCGACCCACCGGCCTGCGGCGCGAAGGTCCAGGAATTGGGCAGATGCGCCATCGCCACGATCTGATGCTTGACGAGATCGCCGGGCTCGGTGATGCGGGGATGCTGCTTCAGATAGCGTGGGGCTGCCACGACCACGCGGCTGATCTCGCCGACCCGCATTGCCACCATCGCCGAATCCGCGAGGGGGCCAATGCGAAGTGCGATATCGATACCCTCCTCGATCAGATTGACCGCGCGATCGAACAGCAACAGCCTGGCCGACACCGTCGGACAGGCATCGAGAAACGCATCCAGAATCGGCCGCAGCACCATCTCGCCCGACACCACCGGAGCGGTAATCGTGAGCAGGCCGCGCGGCGCCGAGCGCGGTCCGGCCGCGATGTCGTCGGCCTCCTCCAGCTCGGTGAGCACGCGGCGGCAGATCGCGACATAGCGTTCGCCCTCCTCGCTGAGCTTGATCGAGCGTGTCGTCCGGTGCAGCAGCTCGGCGCCAACCCGCTCCTCTAGAAAAGCGATGGCGCGGCTCACCGCCGCCGGCGAGCGGCCGAGCTTGCGGCCGGCGGCAGCCAGGCTGCCGTCGTCCACCGCAAGGACGAACACTTTCATCGCATCCAGACGATCCATGCCTTCCCGCCGCCCCTCTCAGATTCCAGCCGCAGGCTAGGCGCTCCCCTCCGCGGCGACAACCGTCGCCGGGCGCCGACCCGGCATTCGTACGCGCCGCGAAAGAGTGTCTGCCGGACGGCGGGTATTCGCAGCCGGCCTGCCCCGGCGTACCTCAGCACCCAAGCCAGCCGAGTGCTGGCGCAGGTTCTCAAGGCCAACAACAGGAGCCCGTTATGGGTATCGAGCAGAAAGTCGCCATCATCACCGGTGCTTCGCAGGGCATCGGCGCCGCCCTGGTCCAGGGTTTTCGCGATCGGAACTACCGCGTCGTCGCAACCGCACGCTCCATCAAGCCGTCGGGTGACGACGACGTCCTCGCCGTGGCGGGCGACATCACTGAGCGGAGCACCGCCGAGCGTGTGGTTTCGCAGGCCGTCGCCCGCTTCGGGCGCGTCGACACGCTGGTCAACAATGCCGGCATCTTCGTCGCAAAGCCGTTCACGCAATACACGACCGAGGATTACGCGGCGGTGATGGGCACCAACGTCGCGGGCTTCTTCCACATCACGCAGCTCGCCATCGCCGAGATGGAGAAGCAGGGTTCGGGCCACGTCGTCCAGATCACGACCACGCTGACCGATCATGCCAATTCGAACGTCCCCTCAGTGCTGGCCTCGCTGAGCAAGGGCGGCCTCAACGCCGCGACCAAGTCGCTCGCGATCGAATATGCCAGGCGCGGCATTCGCGTGAACGCGGTCTCGCCAGGGATCATCAAGTCGCCGATGCACCCGGCCGCGACCCATGCCCAGCTCAGCGCGCTGCACCCGGTCGGTCACATGGGCGAGATGTCCGACATCGTCGGTGCCGTCCTTTATCTCGAGGGCGCCTCCTTCGTCACCGGCGAGATCCTGCATGTCGACGGCGGCCAGAGCGCCGGCCACTGAGCGTGAGAGGAGAGTCACAATGCCCATCGTAACCATTCAAGTGACCCGCGAAGGAACGACGCCGGGAGCGGCGTCGCTCACCGCGGCGGAGAAAGCCGCGCTGATCAAGGGATCGAGCCAGCTGCTGCTCGACGTGCTCGGCAAGCCGCTCGATTCGACCTTCGTCGTGATCGAGGAAGTCGACACCGATAATTGGGGCTGGGGCGGCCTGCCCGTGCCGGAGTTCCGGCGCCGCCGACCCGCCCAGACAAAATGATCCGCGCGCGAGCGCGCGCACGAGGGTGACATGACCAACGCAGATCTGAAACCACACGCCGGGGCTCGGCGGCATCCGAAGGCGGCATCGGCCTCACAAGAGACCTCGTCAAAGCAACATTCCTCGCAGCGGACCTGGCAATATGCGGCGGCGGGATTGTCCGCTTCGCTGGTCGGACTCGGCCTCGCCCGCTTTTCCTACACGCCGCTGATCCCGGCCCTGATCGCGGCAAAATGGTTCAGCGCATCGGACGTCGTCTATCTCGGTGCCGCGAACCTCGCCGGTTATCTCGCCGGCGCGCTCGCGGCACAGAGTGTCGCCAGCCGCATCGGCGCGGTTTGCACGTTGCGGGCGATGATGCTGCTTGCCACCCTCTCCTTCTTCGCCAGCTCATCGCCGGTGTCGTTCACGTGGTTCTTCGCCTGGCGCTTCCTCTCCGGCCTCAGCGGCGGAATCATCATGGTGCTGGCGGCCTCCGTCATTCTGCCGCACACCTCAGCCGTAAGGCGTGGCATCGTCGGCGGCGTGATCTTCGCCGGCGTCGGCCTCGGCGTCGCCGCATCGGGCACGCTGGTGCCGCTGCTGCTGCAACAGGGATTGCAGCAGAGCTGGCATGGTCTCGGCGTGCTCTCCGCCCTGCTCACGCTCGCGAGCTGGTGGAACTGGCCCGCCGAAGCGAACAGCGACACTCCGCTTTCTCAAACCAAGCCCCGTCAAACCTCGGCCACCGCCCGCGCGCTGCTGATCCAGTACGGCCTCAACGCGGTGGCATTGGTGCCGCACATGGTCTTCATCGTCGATTTCGTGGCGCGCGGCCTCGGCCAGGGCATTGCCGCGGGATCGCGCTATTGGGTGCTGTACGGTCTCGGCGCCATCGTCGGTCCGCTCGTCACCGGCCATCTCGGTGACCGCGCCGGGTTCGGTCCGGCGTTGCGCGCGGCCTTTCTGATCGAGGCGGCCGCCGTGCTGCTGCCGACCGTCAGCACCACACCTCTTTCGCTGATCGTATCGAGCTTCGTGGTCGGCGGCTTCACACCCGGCATCGTGCCACTGGTGCTCGGACGTATCCATGAACTCGTTCCGCACTCTGCCGAGCAGCAGCGCGCGACCTGGAGCCATGCCACCACCAGCTTTGCACTGTTCCAGGCCGCGGCCGCTTACGGCTTCTCCTGGATCTACGCGCAGACCGGCGGCGATTATCTGGTGCTGTTCGGACTCGGCGGCGGCGCGGTGGTACTGGCGCTCGCGATCGACCTTGCACTGGCACTTGCCACACGCAAGGCATAACCACAGGCGGCGGCGCGTTCAGGAATATCGCATCACGCCGTCGTCGATCCGGCCGAAGCGCAGGGAGACGATGTCGAGCGCGTAGTTCTGGTACAGCCGCCACGGCTGCTTCGAGCCCTGCTTCGGCATCTTGGCCACCGAGCGCTGCACATAGCCCGAGGTGAAGTCCAGCGACGCCTGCGCGGTGATCTCGGGGTCGTCATTATGCGGTACGCACTGGCGGAAATTGTGCCGGTCCATGTAGTTGATGAGCCGGCAGACATATTCGCAGGTGAGGTCGCATTTCAGCGTCCAGGACGCATTGGTGTAGCCGAAGGCCGAGGCCATGTTCGGCACGTCGGCATACATCATGCCCTTGTAGGTCAGCGTATTCGCGAAATCCACGGCACGGCCGTCGACACTGACGTCGAGACCGCCGACGACCTGGAGCACCAGCCCGGTCGCCGTCACGATGATGTCGGCCGCAAGTTCGCTGCCATCCTTCAGTTGAATGCCAGCGCGCGTGAACGTGTCGATCTCGCTCGTGACGACGGAGGCGCGCTGCTCGCGGATCGCCTTGAACAGATCGCCATCAGGCACGAGGCACAGCCGCTGGTCCCAGGGATTGTAGCGCGGCGTGAAATGGGTGGCGACGTCGTAGTCGGGGCCAAGCGCCATCTGCACGCCCTTGAGGACGAGCTCCTTGACCTTCGCAGGCCGCCGCCGGCTGAGCTGGAAGAAGAACATCCCCCACATCACGTTGCGCCAGCGGATGACATGATAGGCAAGCCGCGTCGGCAGATTACGGCGGATCTTGTTGGCGACGGGATCCTGCGCCGGGCGCGACACCACATAGGTCGGCGAGCGCTGCAGCATGGTGACCTGCGCCGCCTTCCTGGCGAGCTCCGGAACCAGCGTCACCGCGGTCGCGCCCGAGCCGATCACCACGACGCGCTTGCCCGCGTAGTCGATGTCCTCGGTCCATTTCTGCGGATGGACGATGCGGCCGGCGAAATCAGCGGTGCCCTTGAACTCCGGCGTGTAGCCCGCCTCGTATTTGTAATAGCCCGAGCACATGAACAGGAAATTGCAGGTGAAGCGCACCAACTCGGTCGCGCCCTCGCCCTTGATGCGCTCGGCCTCGATGGTCCAACGTGCGTCCGGCGTCGACCACGAAGCACGCTTGACGCGATGGCGGAAGCGGATGTGCTTCTCGATGCCGTTCTCGGTCGCGGTCTCGCGCACATAGTTCAGGATCTGCGGCCCGTCGGCGATCGCCTTCGGATCGGTCCACGGTTTGAACGAATAGCCGAGCGTGAACATGTCGCTGTCGGAGCGGATGCCGGGATAGCGGAACAGGTCCCACGTGCCGCCGATGCAGTCGCGCCCCTCCAGGATGACGTAGCTCTTGGTCGGGCACTTGGTCTGCAAGTGATAGCCCGCGCCGATGCCTGACAGGCCGGCACCGACGATGAGAACGTTGAAATGCTCTTGTTGCATGGTTTCCTCCGCCACGAGGATTGTCAGGCCGGCGACGGCGCCCGTCAATCATCAATCGGCCCGCTACAACCAAGGAGAACGCTCCGTTTCCTGTCCCCATACAAAAAAGCCCCGGATCGCTCCGGGGCTTTTGGTGTTTCGAGGCGATCGGATCAGTACCGATAATGATTCGATTTGTACGGACCTTCCTGCTTGACGCCGATGTAATCGGCCTGGTCCTTGCGCAGCTCGGTGAGCTTGACGCCGATCTTGGCGAGATGCAGGCGCGCGACCTTCTCGTCGAGCGACTTCGGCAGCACGTAGACTTCCTTCTTGTACTTGCCATCCTTGTTGTTGGCGAACAGCTCGATCTGCGCCAGCGTCTGGTTGGTGAAGGACGCCGACATCACGAAGGACGGATGGCCCATCGCGTTGCCGAGGTTCACGAGGCGGCCTTCCGACAGCATGATGATGCGGTGCTTGTCCGGGAATTCGATCTCGTCGACCTGCGGCTTGATGTTGGTCCACTTCAGGTTACGCAGACCCGCGATCTGGATCTCGTTGTCGAAGTGGCCGATGTTGCAGACGATGGCGCGATCCTTCATCGCGCGCATGTGTTCGATGGTGATGATGTCCTTGTTGCCGGTCGCGGTGACAAAGATGTCGGCGCGGGGAGCTGCGTCTTCCATGGTTACGACTTCGTAGCCTTCCATCGCGGCCTGCAGCGCGCAGATCGGATCGACTTCCGACACCATCACGCGGCAACCGGCCTGGCGCAGCGAGGCGGCCGAACCCTTGCCGACGTCGCCAAAGCCGGCGACCATCGCGACCTTGCCCGACATCATCACGTCGGTGCCGCGGCGGATGCCGTCGACCAGCGATTCACGGCAGCCATAGAGATTGTCGAACTTCGACTTGGTGACGCTGTCGTTGACGTTGATGGCGGGCCACAGCAGCGTGCCGGCCTTCTGCATGTCGTAGAGACGATGCACGCCCGTGGTGGTCTCTTCGGACACGCCCTTGATGCTCTTGGCGATCTCGGCGAAGTAGCCCTTGGGCTTTTCCTTGAGCTGCTTCTTCAGCAGCGCGAAGAAGACTTCCTCTTCTTCCGAACCCGGCTTGTCCAGGAACGCAGCGTCGCCGTTCTCGGCGCGCAGGCCGAGATGGACATACATGGTGGCATCACCACCGTCGTCGAGGATCATATTCGGGTGACCGCCGCCGTGCCAGTCGAACAGCTTTGCGGTGTAGTCCCAATATTCGGTCAGGCTCTCGCCCTTGACCGCGAACACCGGGATGCCGGCGGCTGCGATCGCGGCGGCGGCGTGATCCTGGGTCGAATAGATGTTGCAGGAGACCCAGCGAATGTCGGCGCCGAGGGCGGCCAGCGTCTCGATCAGCACGCCGGTCTGGATCGTCATGTGCAAGGAGCCGGCGATGCGCGCGCCCTTCAGCGGCTGCTTCGGGCCATATTCTTCGCGGGTGGCCATCAGGCCGGGCATCTCGGTTTCGGCGAGCGAGAGCTCCTTGCGGCCGAAATCGGCGAGCGAAATGTCCTTGACGATGTAATCGGTGAAGCCGGGCTTCGCGTTCATTGGAGGTTCCTGTTTGTTTGGCTCGTCATTCCGGACCCGCTCGCGAGACGAGCGAACCCGGAATCAAGCAGTTCGAGATTCCGGGTTCGCCGCTGTTGCGGCGCCCCGGAATGACGCAAGTGAATCAGAGCGCGCGCTTGAGCTGCTCGACGAGGTCGGTCTTCTCCCAGGAGAAGCCGCCCTCGTTGTCGGGCGTGCGGCCGAAATGGCCGTAGGCCGAGGTGCGCGCGTAGATCGGGCGGTTGAGGTCGAGATGGCTGCGGATGCCGCGGGGCGTCAGATCCATCGCCTGCGCCGCCGCCTTCTCGAGCTGCTCCTCCGGCACCTTACCGGTGCCGTGGGTGTCGATGTAGATCGACAGCGGACGCGCCACGCCGATGGCGTAGGCGAGCTGGAGCGTGCAGCGGTCGGCAAGGCCGGCGGCAACGATGTTCTTGGCGACGTAGCGCGCAGCGTAAGCCGCCGAGCGGTCGACCTTGGTCGGATCCTTGCCGGAGAACGCGCCGCCGCCATGCGGGGCCGCACCGCCATAGGTGTCGACGATGATCTTGCGGCCGGTCAGGCCGGAGTCGCCGTCGGGACCGCCGATGTAGAATTTGCCGGTCGGGTTGATGTGCCAGATCGTCTTCGGCGTGATCCAATCCTTCGGCAGCGCCTCGCGCACATAGGGCTCGACGATGTCGCGGATCTGCTTGGACGAGATGTCCTCGACCAGGTGCTGATGCGAGACCACGATCTCGCGCACGCCGACGGGCTTGCCGTTCTCGTACTGCACGGTGACCTGGCTCTTGGAGTCCGGACCGAGCACCTTCTCCTTGCCGGAGTGACGGGCTTCGGAGATCAGGCGCAGGATCTTGTGGGCGTAGAAGATCGGCGCCGGCATCAGATCGGGCGTCTCGTTGGTGGCGTAACCGAACATGATGCCCTGGTCGCCCGCGCCCTCTTCCTTGACCTCGCCCGGCTGAAGCGCATCGACGCCCTGGGCGATGTCGGCCGACTGCGGATGCAGGAGGATCTCGATGTCGCAGGTCTTCCAGTGGAAGCCTTCCTGCTCGTAGCCAATGTCCTTGATCGCACCGCGGACGACGCCCTCGATCTGCTCGTTGGTCACCGACTTCGGACCGCGGGTCTCACCGGCGATCACCACCTTGTTGGTGGTCGCCAGCGTCTCGCAGGCGGCGCGGATCTGCCAGGGGTCGATGCCGGCCTTCGGCCCTTCGCGGTAGAACAGATCGACGATCTCGTCGGAGATCCGGTCGCACACCTTGTCCGGATGGCCCTCGGACACGGACTCGCTGGTGAAGAGATAGGACGCGCGCATCAGTAACCCCTTGTTCCGCCGCTAAACCGGCGGGCGTTTGCGATGTTTACCTGTGGATGATGTCAATCACGCCGGCGCGAGATGACGTAGGATTCGTCGAGAAACCAGAGCCCATTGTACTTCCGCAGCACGTCCCTGGCGGCATCCAGAGTGCGGCCGTTTTGAGTCATTTCTGTCAACCGGTCGTCCTCAATCTGAGCGACATACACCGCCGCATTCCACGCTGCAAAGGCTGTCGAGGTTCCGATCGTCCCGGTCACCTCGTTGGGCAGCGCTTCCATATCATACCTGAAGATCGAGCGGTTATCCGCATATGCATTAAAGTTTAAGTCGCGGCCCAACGAACCAAGTTCATACTTAACCGCGCGCAATAGCTCATGACGGCTCACAGCGAAAGGATTTTCTCCGGGCCAGATCGCCTGGATCATTTCCATGCCGGGATCCTGGCCGTGGGAGTGGATTCCGATCAGCCGCCCTCCCGGCCGAAGCGCCCGCGCCAGGGGCGCGATGATCCGCTTGGCCCGGAAATTGACCGAGGACAGGGCGCGGTAGGGCTGGGACGCGATGACGAGGTCGAAATTGGCCTCGGTCTGGCCCGGTCGCGGAATGGTCGAATCCAGCAAGAACCTGTGGTCCTCGCGATACAGCACCAGGACGACCGGCCGCTCGTACAGCGGCATGGCGGTGCGTGGGCTGATCGCGGCGCGCCAGTTCTGCTCCAAAAACGGCCTCAGCTCCGCGATCTGCTGCTCGAACTCGCCTGACGAGGCGCCCCGTAGCGGCACCTCGTGCCAGACAGTCGCAGCCGCGGCCGCCGGCGATGCCGGCGTCAGCCAGGGCGCCTCCGAATAGAACATGTTGGTGAAGACGAACACCGACGCCGGATGCTCAAAAATGCGGTCCGGCACCTTCTCCAGCGTCAGACGCAGGTCTTCCAGACTGAGCTCCTTGCCGGCGACATAGAACGGCATGTGCGGGTAGCGCTGGTGCGTCGCGCGCAGCACCCGCGCCAGCACCGTACCGTCGCCGACGCCAGCGTCGAACACACGCAGGGCCGGTGGGCGCGGATGGATGGAGGAAAGCTCCAGCGCGACCCTGTCGGCGATCACCCGCTTTTCGCTGCAGGTGTGGACGAACAGCAGGTATTTCTGGCGGTTCTCGAAGAAACGGAAATTGCCGCGTGGATCGCGCTTTTCGGGCGGCACCTGAAGCCCCCGCGGCGGCGGCACGCCGCCGGCCATCGATGCCGCCATATAGGCCTGGATCCGGTCCAGCGTATCGATGGTGATGCGCTTGCCCTCGCGCAGGCGATGCACCAGCTTCCCATCGTTCACCGCGCGCCGGCCGAACGTCGATTCCGCCATGTCCGCCTTGCGGCAGAACTCCGTGATCTGGCTCAGGATTTCGTCGTTTTTCATGGGTGGGACGCAGTGGGCAGAAAAGTTGGGCTTCGCCTCGTAGCAAAATCTGCCCACTAAGGGAATAGCGGATGGAGGCGTCTCCCCACCGTTCGCGGCGCCGCAAGCCGTGAACCCCTGCGCCCTGCCGGGCAACAAACAGGGCGCTTCTCCTCCGGTGGGGCCATCGCCATGCGCCGCCTGCTCGTCGCGCTCAGCCTGCTCACTGCAACCCTGTGGTTCGCCCGCTGTCGCACAGGCGCGCAATCAGCTCGGGCCGCTCTGCACCACCGACACGACGCCGGCGGACAAGATGATCGACGCCTGCACCAAGATCATCGCGTTGAAGGTGTTTCGGGGCGAGCAGCTTGCGACGATCCATTTCTGGCGCGCGGTAGGCTGGAACAAGAAGGGCGACTATTCGAATGTCATCACTGATGCCACCGAAGCGATCCGGCTCCAGCCGAGCCAGGCGGTCTACAACCTGCGGGGATCGGCCTATTACGACAAGGGCGACTACGACATCGCGATCGCGGACTTCGACGACGCGCTGAAGCTCGGACCGCCCAGCGGCATCATCTTCCACAATCGCGGCAATGCCTGGCGCGGCAAGAATGCGCTCGCCGATATCAACCAGGCGATCCGGCTCGACCCCTCGCTGCCGCAGCCGCTGATCAACCGCACCGCGATCTGGCGCGCCAAGGGCGATCTCGATCGCGCCATCGCCGACGGCAGCGAGGCGATCCGGCTCGCCAAGGACAAGCCGCCGGTCAATATCATGACGCCGCCGAACAGCGTCCTGATCTCGGGCTACATCCATCGCGCGCTGGCCTATGAGGCCAAGGGCGACTACGCGCACGCGCGCGAGGACTACAAGGCAACGCTCGGTATCACTGCATCCGACGCCGGCAGCAAGGCCAATCAGGCCACCGCAAAGGTGCGGCTCTCGCTCGTCACCGAAGCGCCCGCACCGGTCCCGCGCGACGCGCCGATATCGATCGCGCAGCAGCCCAGCACGCCGTCACAGCAGCAGGCGACCGCAACGCCGGCGCCCTTGCCGTCTCCGCTCGCGAGTGGCCGCGGCAAGCGCATGGCGCTGATTATCGGCAACGGCGCCTATCAACACGTCAAGGCGCTACCCAATCCGTCCAGCGATGCCCGTGCGGTCGCAAAGAGCCTGCGCGAGATCGGCTTCACCGTATCGGAAGGCATCGATCTCGACCGCGCCGCGATGCAGAAGATGACGCGCGACTTTCTGCGCGAGGCCGCGCGGGCGCAGGTCGCGGTGGTCTATTATGCCGGCCATGGCGTGCAAGTCGACGGCCGCAATTATCTCATTCCCGTCGACGTCGAGCTCAAGCCCGGCACGGGCATGACCGAGGCGATGATCGACATGGACACGATCATGGCCGGCCTCGACGACCAGGTTCGCACCAACATTTTGATCTTCGATGCCTGCCGCAACAATCCTATGGCGCAGCAGGTCGCATCCGCAGGCGTCAATCGCGGCATCGAGGGCGCCTCGGGCCTCGCAGCGCCAACGAGTCTCGGCACCGGAGCTACATTGGGGGCCGGCACGCTGATCGCATTCGCGACCGCGCCGGGCCAGGTCGCGCTCGACGGCGAAGGCGCCAACTCACCGTTCTCCGCCGCGTTGTCCCGCCATCTCGGCACGCCGGGACTGGAAGTACAGCAGATGCTGACACGGGTGCGGGCGGAGGTGGTGTCGAGCACCAAGCACAAGCAGGTGCCGTGGTCGAACTCGTCGCTGCTGGGTGAGGTTTACCTGGCGGAGAGGTGAGACGCTATCGTGCCCCGGACGCAGCGCAGCGCTTCTTCAGCGATGCGCTGCAGAGCCGGGGCCCATATCTCCTGAGAGCGAGTCAAGCAGCATGGGCCCGGCTCTGCGCAGCAACGCAAGGGCGTTGCAGCGCGTCCGGGACACAAACAAAGGGCTCAATTACCCCACACTTCCTTCGCGATCTCGACCGCAAGGCTCAGCTTCGCCCACTGCTCTTCCTCGGAGAGGACGTTGCCCTCTTCCGTCGAGGCAAAGCCACATTGCGGTGACAGCGCGAGCTGCTCCAGCGGGGCGAACTTGGCGGCTTCGTCCAGACGACGCTTGATGTCGTCCTTCTTCTCGAGCTCGCCGAACTTGGAGGTGATGACACCGACCACGACGACCTTGTTGCCCTTGGGCAGAAAACGCAGCGGCTCGAAGCCACCGGCGCGGTCACTGTCGTATTCGAGGAAATAGCCGTCGTAGTTGGTACCGGCGAGCATGGTCTCGGCAACGGGCTCATAGCCGCCCGAAGAAATCCAGGTCGAACGGAAATTGCCGCGGCAGACATGCGTCGTCACCACCATGTCGGCGGGCTTCTCGGCCAGCGCGTAGTTGATGATGCGGGCATAGATCTGCTGGAGACCGTCCGGATTGTCGCCGCGCTCGCGCGCCTTCTGCAGTTCATCCTGCGAGCAGAGATAGGCCCACACGGTGTCGTCGAACTGGAGATAGCGGCAGCCGGCATCGTAGAATGCCTTGACGGCTTTCCGGTAGGTCTTGCCGAGATCTTCGTAGAAGGCCTCGAGATCGGGATAGACGTCCTTGGAAATCGACTTGCGGCCGCCGCGGAAGTGCAGCACTGCCGGCGAAGGTATCGTCATCTTGGCGGTGACGTGGGCCTGGTCGGCGACCTTCTTCACGAAGCGGAAGTGTTCCAGCATCGGGTGGTCGTCGGGAAAGTCGAGCTTGTCGATCACCCGCACCGCGTCGTGCCGGGTCTGCACGCCTGCGAACTGGATGCCGGTGTCGGGATGAAACAGCTCGCAGCCGGTGAGCTTGGCCAGGAAGTCGAAATGCCACCAGGAGCGGCGGAACTCGCCGTCGGTCGCGAGCTTGAGCCCGATCGAGGCCTGCTTGTGCACGACCTTCTCGATCTCCATGTCCTCGATCTTGCGCAGGTCGTCGGCCGAGATCTCGCCCTTCTCGAGCCGGCTACGGGCTTCCTTGATCTTGGCCGGACGCAGGAGGCTGCCGACCTCGTCGGCGCGGAAGGGGGCTTTGGTTCGCTGCATGTCTTACTCCCTGGACATTTTAGTTTAGTGAGCCGCCGCCCCGGCAACGCCGAGATGGCGTTCCAGGACCGAGGGGTCGGTTTTCAGCGCGGCGCTCGGAGCGTCGTGGACGATCGTCCCGCGCTCCAATATCACAACGCGGTCGGCCAGCCCCAGAATCTTTTGGGCATTCTGCTCGACGATGATCGAGCAGATGCCGCCTGCCCGCGTGATGCTGCCAATCGCCTTCAAGAGCTCTTCGACAATGATGGGGGCAAGGCCCTCTGTCGGCTCGTCCAGCAACAGCACTTTCGGGTTGAGGGTGAGTGCGCGGCCGATCGCCAACATCTGCTGCTCGCCGCCGGAGAGCTGGTTGCCGAAATTGCTCCGTCGCTCCTTCAGCCGCGGGAACATCTCGTAGACCTTCTCGACCGTCCAGGGACCGGGCTGCGCCACCGCGGTCATGTTCTCTTCCACGGTGAGCGAGCGAAAGATGTTGCGCTCCTGCGGCACCCAGCCGATGCCGGCGCGCGCGCGCTGGTCGGGCCGGAGCGAAGTGACATCGGCGCCGGCGAGCGCCACGCTGCCTGAGAATCGGCGGGTGACGCCGACGATCGAGTTGATCAGCGTGGTCTTGCCGGTGCCGTTGCGGCCCAGCAGCGCCAGCACCTGGCCCTCGGCGAGGCGCAAGGACATGTTGGGCAGCACCACCGCCTCGCCATAACCGGCGCGAAGTGCATCGATCGCGAGCAGGTCAGACATTGACCGCCTCCTCGCCGAGATAGACGGCCTTGACCTGCGGATCGCGCGCGACCTGCTCGGGCGGGCCCTCGGTGAGCAGCGCGCCCGAAACCAACACGGAGATGCGGTCGGCGAAGGAGAATACGAGATCCATGTCGTGCTCGATCAGCAGCACCGTGACGTCGCGCGGCAGCGCGCCGACCACGGCGAGAATGTCGTGGCGCTCGCTCTCGGGCACGCCGGCGGCGGGCTCATCGAGCAGCAGCACGCGCGGCTTGGCGGCGATCGCGACCGCGATCTCGAGCAGGCGCTGCTTGCCGTAGGGCAGCGTCACGGTCTGCTCATTCATGACGTCGAGCAGATGGAAGCGCGCGAGCAGATCGGCGATCTCACCGTTGACGTCGCTGCGCGTGCCCATCCGCCGCCACCAGTCGCCGCCATGGCCGAGGCGCTCGGAGACGGCCAGGCCAATGGTCTCCAGCGGCGTCAGGTCAGGATAAAGCTGGTTGATCTGGAAGGTGCGCGAGAGGCCACGCAGCACGCGCTTGTGCACGGGCAGATCGGTGATGTCCTGGCCTTCGAGCAGGATGCGGCCCGAATTCGGCTTGAGCACGCCGGTGAGCTGGTTGATGACCGTGGTCTTGCCGGCGCCGTTCGGGCCGATCAGCGCGTGGCGGGCGCCCTGCTCGATCTTCAAGGACAGATCGCGGGTGACGCGCAGCCCGCCGAATTGCTTTTCGAGATTTTGGGTTTCGAGCACGATGGTCATGCGTCGCTCTCCGGCACGGCGACGACGGCCTTGCGTCCCGCAATCTGCCTGATGACCAGATTGGGCACGTACAGCACCCAGCGGTGCAGGCGCTGACGGCCGACCAGCACGATCACGACCAGCACGAGACCGATCCAGAACTGCCAGTATTGCGGGGTGATGGTGGAGAACACTTCCTGGAGCATGCGGAAGATCACCGCGCCAACCAGTCCGCCATAGAGGTAACCGGTGCCACCGATGACGAGCACGAGCATCAGGTCGGCGGAGCGTTCGAAGGCAAACACGTCGAGCGAGGCGATCGCCGTGGTCTGGGTGAACAGCGCGCCCGCGACGCCGGCATAGAACGCCGCGAGCGTGTAGATCGCGATCAAGCGGCGGTTGACGGGAATGCCGATCGCGGCGGCGCGCAGCGGATTGTTCTTGATCGCGCGCAGCGACAGGCCGAACGGCGAATGCACCACGCGGCGGGCGAACAGGAAGAGGAGGAACAGGACGGCGAGCGAATAGAAGAAGCCGGCCTTGCCGAACATGTCGAACGGAATCACGCCGAAGATCGGCTGCATCTCGATGCCCTGCAGGCCGTCGGTGCCGCCGGTGATGTTGGAGAAACGCTCGGCGAGCGCTTCCAGCAGCAGCGCGATGCCGAGCGTCACCATCAGGCGCGTCAGGTCAACGCCGCGGATCACCAGGAAGCTGGTGGCAAAGCCGAGCACCATCGCGGCAAGGCCGGCGACGATCAGCGCCAGCACGGGCTCGTTCACGATACCATGAAGCGCGAGAAGCCCCGCGGCATAGGCGCCGACGCCGAAGAAGGCAGCATGCCCGAGCGAGACGATGCCGGCATAGCCAAGGATGAGATCGAGCGACATCGCAAACAGCGCCAGCCGCAGGATGTCAGTCATGATCAGATAGCGCGTTGGAAATGCAAAGCCGCAGGCCAGCACGATCAGCCAGAAGGCGACTTCGCCGTAGTGCCAGCGCGCGTGGCGCTGGGCGTGAAAACCGACGTCGGAGGAAGCGCTCATCGGCGAACTCAACGCGCGGCCGTGCGGCCGAACAGGCCGTTCGGACGCCAGATCAGGATCACGATCATCATGGTGTAGATCACGAAGGGGCCCATCTTCGGCACGTAATATTTGCCGGCGACGTCGCCGATGCCGAGCAGGAGCGAGGCCAGGAACGGGCCGGTGATCGAGGACGAGCCGCCGACGGTGACCACGATCAGGAAGTAGATCATGAACTTCAGCGGGAAATACGGATCGAGGCCGAGGATTTCGGCACTCAGCGCGCCGCCGAGGCCGGCGAGGCCGCAACCGAAGGCAAAGGTGAAGGCGAACACCTGCGGCACGTTGATGCCGAGGCCACTCGCGGCGCGGGGGTCGTCGACGGCGGCGCGCAAGCGGCTGCCGAAGCGGCTCTTGGCCAGCACCATCTGGAGCGCGATGGTGAGCAGGCCGCAGATCACGACGATCATCAGCCGGTAACGGCCGATGCCGACGCCGAACAGGTCGAACTGACCCTGAAGCGCCGCCGGAAGGTTGATGAAGACCCGCGACGAGCCCTGGATGTAATCGACGGCGGCGACCGACATGAAGGTCAGGCCGATGGTGAACAGCACCTGGTCGAGATGGCTGCGCGCATAGAGGTGGCGGTACAGCGTCCGTTCGAGCGCGATGCCGATCGCGGCAGAGGAGACGAAGGCGAGCGGGAGCGCCGCGAAGAACGGCCAGCCCATCCGGTTGACCAGCACCATGCAGATATAACCGCCGGCCATGGCGAAGGCGCCATGGGCGAGATTGACGAAGTTCATCAATCCAAGCGTGACCGCGAGCCCGCACGCGAGCACGAACAGCAGCATGCCGTAGGCAACGCCATCGAACAGGTTGGTGAGGATAGAGGTCATCGTCTCAGCTTAGAGTTATCGTCATGGCCGGGCTTGTCCCGGCCATCCACGTTCTTGTCCGGACTTTGTTTTCCTGGCTTCGCGTGCATGCCCGGAACAAGCCCGAGCATGACGCGGAGCAAGGGGCATGAGATCCCGGGTTCGCGCTAATGCGCGCCCCGGGATGCCCCGCTGTCGCGGGTCACTTCTTGGTCTTGCCCAGATCCTTGACGGCCTCGAAGGTCGCGAACTCGACATTGTAGAGCTCACCGTCGACCTTCTCGACCTTGCGGATGTAGATGTTCTGCACGATGTCGCGGGTCTCGGGGTCGATCGAGATCGGGCCGCGCGGGCTCTCCCACTTCTGGCCCTTCATGGCCTCGACCAGCTTGGTGCCGTCGGTGTCGCCATTCGTCTTCTTGAGCGCCTCATAGATCAGGTGGATGCCGTCATATCCGCTCACCGCCATGAAGCCCGGACGATTGCCGAACGCCTTCTTGTAGGCTGCGACGAAATCCTTGTTCATCTGCGAGGGGTGCGCCGCGGAGTAGAGATGCGCGGTGACCGTGCCGAGCACCGCATCGCCCATGTTGTTGAGCAGGTCGTCGTCGGTGACGTCGCCCGGCCCGATCACCTTGATGCCGGCCTTGTCGAGGCCGCGCTCGGCATACTGCTTCATGAAGTTGCCGCCCTGGCCGGCCGGCACGAACACGAAGATCGCGTCGGGCTTGGCGTCCTTCATGCGCTGCAGGAACGGCGCGAAGTCCGGGTTTTGCAGCGGCGTCTTGACCTCTTCGACCACCTCCCCGCCGCCGGCCGTGAAGTTCTGCTTGAAGAAGTTCAGCGCGTCATTGCCCGGCGCGTAGTCCGAGGTCAGCGTCGCCACCTTCTTGATGCCGTTCTTCACAGCCCAGTCGCCGATGATGGTCGAGGACTGCGCCAGCGTGAAGCTGGTGCGCACGATATAGGGCGAGCGCTCGGTGATGATGGAGGTGCCGGCCGCCATCACGACTTCCGGGATCTTGGCCTGCGTCGCAAGCGGCGCGGCCGCGAGCGCAGCCGGCGTCACGCCAAAGCCCGCGATGAAGTTGACCTTGTCGTTGACGATCAGCTCCTGCGCGGCAGTCTTGGTCTTATCCGGGATCGCCGCGTCGTCCTTGAGGATGATCTCGATCTTCTTGCCGGCGACGGTGTCACCCTTCTGCTGCATGTAGAGCTTGATCGCGTTCTCGATCTGCTTGCCGGTCGAGGCCTGGCCGCCGGTCATCGGCAGGATCAGACCGACCTTGACGCTGTCCTCGGCCTTGGCAGGCGCAAGGCCTGCAACGCCCGCGATGGCGGCTGCTGCGACGGTGCGTGAAAAAACTCTTCGTTCGAACATCAGATGTCCCTCCCCTTCATTCCTAACCTGTTGTGCGCCAGACCGAGTACCCGGTCCTTGCCGCGCTCTAACCTACGGATAAGCCATGCCGCGCGGCCACATGGCGTCCTCTGCAACCCCATTGTCAATCGGACGTTGGGCGACCATTCGGCGCAAGCCGCACGATCGGATCAACGGCGGGGGAGACATTTGTACGATTGTACAAATAAACTGGCCCTGTCAACAAAAAAGCCTGTCGCGGGTCCTCCGGGTTGATGCCGCACTGTAGGAGCGCCCGGCGGCGACGTGGTTGGAGAAATCCGCCTCTGCTTTGCAGAATTCGAACATTCGCCAGACGACGAGATCGAATCCCAAACCCCAATCGCTCCCTCGGCGAGAATACGAATTGTATACCGTATCACCTAGGAAAACCCAATCAACGCCAAAAATTACTTACTATTATACCGTTATGTATACAAAGAGATCCGTCGTCGAATAGGCCAATTTTACTTGTTGAGGACTAGAGTGCGCCGCTGGCGCTCGTCGGGCGCCGGTCATCCGCGCCCGGTCCAGCTCGACCCAGAAAATGCTCATGCGTATCCGTTCGCCTTCAATCGCCGCCGTCGTTGCCTTGCTGGCTTCCAACCTTGCAGGCTGCGGCACCGTCAACGAAAGACTCTCCGCCGGCATGGGCGACTACGTCCCGCAATGGGCCGGCGGGCTGCCGGCCGATGCCCCGCCGCGAGCGGGCACGCCGCAATACGACGCCTACATGAAGGAGCGCGAACGCAAGCGGCTGCTGCCTGCGACGGATCGCGAGAAGGAAGAGCAGGCGCAGAAAGGGGCGACGGGGACTACGTCGGGCACTGCGGTGCGTTGAGGAGACGAATGGCGAATAGGGAGTAGCGAATAAGGCGCTCTCCCGCTTCCACTCGCTATTCGCCACTCCCCATTCGCTAATCCATGAACACCACGGTCTTGCGGCCGTTGAGGATGACGCGGTCGTCGAGATGGTAGCGGATCGCACGGGCCAGCACGCGTCGCTCGATGTCGCGGCCCTTGCGAACCAGATCCTCGGGCGTATCGCGATGGCTGATGCGCTCGACGTCCTGGTCGATGATCGGGCCTTCGTCGAGATCGCGCGTGACGTAATGCGCGGTGGCGCCAATCAGCTTGACGCCGCGCTCATGGGCCTGGTGATAGGGTTTTGCGCCCTTGAACCCCGGCAGGAACGAGTGATGGATGTTGATGCAGCGTCCCGACAGTTTTGCCGAGAGGTCGTCGGACAATATCTGCATGTAGCGGGCAAGCACGACGAGATCGGTCCCGGTCTTGCCGACGAGATCGAGGATCTGCGCCTCTTGCTCGCGCTTGGTCTCCTTGGTGACGGGCAAATAATGAAACGGGACACCGCCGAAATCGAGCCCAGCATAGACCTCGCGCGGATGGTTGGAGACGATGGCAGCAAGCGTCATCGGCAGTTCGCCGGTGCGCCAGCGATAGAGGATGTCGACCAGGCAGTGGTCCGACTTCGACACCAGCAGCATCACCTTGCGATGCGCAGCCCGGTCGCGCATTTGCCATTCCATGCCGAAACGCTCGGCGATCGCGGCAAAGCCGGTCTGCAGCGCCGACAGTTCCACGGCGAGATCGGCCGCGGTGAACACCACGCGCATGAAGAACTTCTTGGTCTCGATGTCGTCGAACTGCTGAGCATCGAGAATGTTCTGTCCGTTGTGGGCGAGGAACGTCGACACGGCCGAGACGATGCCGGGACGATCCGGACAGGACAGGGTCAGGACATATTGATGATCGGGCATGTTGATGAACAGGCTTGGCTCTTGATGAAGGTTTGTGCAACGACCCGCGATTTGAGCCCTGCTCTATCACCGACGTCCCCTTGCGCCAATCCCAACGGCGGAGTCAGGATGAACGGACGATTGCTTTGACTGACCGGAGTACGCCCATGGCCGAGCGCTTGAACGGCTACCGCATCCTGATCCTGGAAACGCGCGAGGAGGCGCAGTTCTCGAAGCTTCTGGCCGAGCAAGGCGCCGAGGTCGTGCAATGCCCGATGTTTACCATCCAGGATGCACCGGACCCTGCTCCGGTCGAGGCCTGGATCCGCCGCGCCATCGACAGGCCCCTTGACGACCTTGTGCTGATGACCGGCGAAGGACTTCGGCGGATCATGAAGCTCGCGCGGGCGCGTGGGCTCGACGGCGCGTTTGTCGCGGCCCTCGCCCGATCGCGAAAATTCACCCGCGGACCGAAGCCCGGCAAGGCGCTGCGCGAGGTCGGCCTCGAGGCGCAGCAGACCACGGAGAAGCCGACCACCGAGGGCGTGATCGAGATGCTGGGCAAGTTCGACCTGAAGGGCCGGCGCCTTGGCCTTCAGCTCTATCCTGACAAGGACCATAGCGCGCTGATCGGCGCTCTTGCCGCGCAAGGCGCCGAGGTCGATGCCGTGCTGCCCTATGCCTACGATTCCAAGGCAGCGGATGCCAACATCGTCACCGCCATCGACGACATGGCCGCGGGGCGGATCGATGCCGTCGCGCTCACCAATCTCGGCCAGGTCCGCCGCCTGATCGAGGCCGCCAAGGCGCATGGCAACGAGGCGAAGCTGCGCGCCGGCTTCGACCGGACACTGATTGCATCGGTGGGCCCGGCGGTCTCGGGCGAGCTTGCTGCCCATGGACTGCGCACGGACGTCTCGCCGGCCGATGAAGCCTATTTCATGCGGCCGCTGATCTCGGCCATGGCAGCCGCGCTCGCAGAGAAGCTGCCCCGGCAAGGGACGTAAGGGTCCTACCCGGGCACGACACGATACACGCTGGCATTTCCTTCAACGCCGCGAAGAGGAGCTTCAAACACTGCGATTGCATGCCCGGAAAGGAGATCGCTCACTCCCGGCGCCGAATACAGCGCCTCCGAGATACAAATCTCGCCCGCGTCCGCCAGCGACTGCACACGCGCGGCAACATTTACGGTCTGGCCGAAATAATCCAGATTGTCGTTCAGGGTCACGGCGATGGAGGGGCCGCAATGGGCTCCAATCTTCAGGATGATGCTCGGCTCGCCGTGGTCGGAATTGTAGCGTTCGATTTCCCCCAGTATGTGGAGCGCCGCCGAAACCGCGTCCGTCGGGCGAGAGAAGACCGCCATGACTGCATCGCCGATCGTCTTGACGATGGCCCCGGAATGTTCCTGAACGGTCGCACCGAGCAAGGCAAAATGTTCGCGGACCAGCGTATATGCATTGAGATCGCCGAGCCGTTCGTACATGGCGGTCGAACCTTTGAGATCCGTGAACAGCAGGGTCACCTGCCGAATACCCAGGCCCTCCGTTTCGTCCACGCGTTCCGACCGGAACAGGCGGCGAAACGTCTGTCTCGCGAGCAACATCCCGCCAGACATGTAGGGCTCGAAATCAAGCGGCGGCTTGATCGCTTGAGCCAGAACCTCAGGCGGCCAATTGATCAGGAGCAAGGAGCCTCGCACGGATCCGCAGTTCTCCGCCTCGACAATGACGGGGCCGGGCGGCACGGCGGCCAGCGAGGGAGAAAAGCGCTGTCCGTCGTATCCAATTCGCAAGATTGTCGGCGAGGTCGTCGGCTCGCCGGCCACCGCGACGACGAACGCAGCCTGGGTTTGAATATTGACCCCCGCCAGCGCGCCGGGACCGAGTTCGCAACGAATGGTCGTGGCGGAGCCTGGCGGCAAGAACGAAAGGCCGCGAACGAACGCATGCAAATAGTCGAGAAATCGGATTTGTTGGCCAGGTATCCGCGCGTCATTCAGAAATCGAAGCTTCCAATGGAAATCCTCGACCGAGAGGGAGGCAGGATCATGGAACGGAAGCCGCCGAAGCTGGGGCGACACCGTAAACGTGACCTCTATGAAGTCGTCGAGATTGGTTTCACCAGTGACGTCGCACAAACCACAAACATAGTGCGTCTTGAGCGTGCGCAAGGCGCCGAAGCTATCGAGCACCATGCCGGATTGAGGACAAACAACGTCCCAGCTCATCTCGAATAGCCCGCTTCTCGTCGCATAGAGAAACAGGTCAATGCTTTCCGCCTCTGCAATGGCGCGGTCGCGCGCAAATGCCAGCGGATTGACGCGATGGAGCGATAGATCGTCACCGCTTATGATGAGCGTTTCGAATTTGGAGATCACGCGGGGGCTCCAGGATCGGGCCCGCTCGATCTCGGTCATCTTGCTTTCGAGGAGCCTTTCCTGAATGTCGGTCATTGTGCGCTCGGATTAAGTGCGCTCGGATTAATCGTTCGTCATGCGCAGGCCGTGATCGGGAAAACGGCGGCATCACCTCGAGCGCACCGGCTCGCGCCTGCTGCGGTCAAGAGCACCACGCCAACCGCGCGACGATGTCTAGCCCGCCACCTGCGAGGCTGCCGACATCAACTCACCCGGGCTCGGCATCCCGAACATGCGCTGGCCGCCTTCCGGTACTTCTGTAAAGGCCCAGCGCACGATCCCTTCCCGATCGAGCAGGAACTGGCCGAATAGCTGACCCTGGCCGGTTGCCGCCATGCGCTGATCGGCCTCCATCATCTCGTAGCCATCCTTGTTGTTGAGCTGCTCGGCGGCTGCCAAACGATTCATCGGCCCGGGCAATTCTCCGGGAATGTCCACTTGCATGCTCATGACCACATCCATGCCCACCTTGCGCGGCCATTCGGTTTCCTTCTCGGTGAACTCGAGATTGGGCAGGCCGAACGCGCGGTGCGAGACCCGCTCGGGATCGGACGCGGCAAGCAGATTGGGCAACGGGTGATAGCGGAAGTAGAGCCGAGCGCGCTCGATCGGCGTATTGACGACCGTCAGACTTTCGACGCCCTTGTCGCGCAGGGCCGCGTCAAGCTGCGCCTGGGCCGCGATATGGCGGCGGCAGAACGGGCAGTGCAGGCCTCGAAACAGGCCGACCAATATCGGACTTTGCCCGCGAAAATCATCGAGCGCGATCTTCCCTTCGCGGGTGATGGCATCCAGCACGATGTTCGGTGCGCGATCGCCCGGTTGCAGCGGTCCATCGACATGACGTTCTGACATGGTTGAACTCCTTCACATGACCTAGTCAAGAAATGGCAGTACAATCAGTCCGGCGGGATCAAGCCCGTGCCTGGTGCAGACGTCATCGGCCAGCGCGAAATACCGCTCGGCCTCGGGCATGTCGCCGCGATCAAGGTTCAGGGTCGCAAGACCATCATAGCACGGAAAAAGCTGCTGCGGCTCGCCGGTTTCGCTCGCGACCTTGATGGCCTCATTGTAGCAACGGGCGGCCTGATCGGGCCGGAAATGGCATTGATGGATTTGCCCGAGCACGATCAGGGGCACGGGGAGATGCTCGCGCTGATCGAGCGCACGGTCGATCTCGATTGCCTTTTCGGCAGCCGGCACCCCTTCGTCGGTGCATTTGTCCGTGAAGGTGCAGCAGGCAACGGCAAAATTGGCGAGAAGACGCGCCTGGAACCCGAGATCGCCAATACGATGCGCGACATCCAGTCCGCGCCGACAAACCTCCATGGCTTGCGCCGGGTCGACGATCGTGTAGAGCACGCTGAGATTGGTGTAGCCGCGGCAGGCCACATTGAGAAGGCCGGCGGCTTCGGCTGCCGCGACACTTTGCTCCACTTCGCGCACCGCGTCCTGGTGTCGTCCAAGCCGTGCCAGTGCAACCGCCTTGGTATTGAGAGCCTCGGCGATGGCGCGCGCCGCCTCGAGTCCGGCCTGCTCGTCTGCGTCCGCCGGAACGGATCGGGCGTAGCCAAGCGCCTCGTCCGCCCACGTCGCGGCGGCCACGTGATCGCCCATGCGAAACGCGAGACGGCCGCGCTCCTGCAAGAGGTGCGCCCGTTCGATCGGCGCATCGGTCCCTCCAAGCAGGTCAGCCGCCTCGGCGTAGTGCCTCTCTGCGTTGATCCGCTTGCCGGCGTCCCACAACAACCTGCCAAGCTTGCGAAGGATTCGCGCTTCGCCAATGCGGTCCTCTGCGGCGCGGTGCCCCTCCAGCGCGCTCTGGTAGTGCTCCTCGGCCGTGTTGCGGCGGCCCGCCGCGGCGCAGAGGTCCGCGATCCGCTCGTACAGAACCGGGCGCTCGGGCACGCATTCGCCGCCGGTCAACAACATGGCGAGGGCCTGCTGGTAGAGACGGATGGCATCGTCATTGGCATAGGTCGCGCGTGCGCGGTCGCCGGCCGCGCGCAGATAGCGCGCGCCTTTCGACTTGTGCGCGCTCAGGCTGAAATGATGGCCGAGCAGGATGAGGTCCTCGAGCCGTTCGGGCTCGCTGCCATAGAGCCGCTGCAGCGCGGCACCGATCCGCCCATGGAGCTCGATCCGCCGCTGCAACAGCAGGTTTTGATAGATCACGTCCTGCAGCATGCTCTGCGTGAAACGGTAGGATCGCATCGAGATCGAGTTTGCGCCCGCAACCTCCTCGACAATCTCGGCGTCGCACAGAAGTTCGAGACCCACTTCGACCTTCGCCGGCCCGGTTGCCGTCGCACCGAGCAGGGCCGCGTCGAAGCGCGGGCCGATCACCGCGGCCTCCTGGGCCAGCCGGCGCACCTCGTGCGGCAGCCGGTCCAGCCGCGCCAGCAACAGCGCCTGAATGCTTGCCGGGATGTCGGCAGCGGCCTCATCCGACTTTATCCGCCACTGCGCGCCGTCACGCTCCAAGGCGCCGGCCTCGATGAGACCGCGGATGATTTCCTCGAGGAAAAGCGGATTGCCGCTCGCGCGCTCCAGGATTCGACTGAACAGATTTCCCGGCGGCTCGCGCCAACCGTGACTGAAATAAGCCGCGAGCAGGTTTTGTCCGTCGGCGTCACCGAGCGGAAGCAATCGAAGGGTCGTGTGGCTGATCCGGCCCGAACCGAACTGATCCAGCTCCAGCATTGGCCGATGCGTGAACAACAGCATCAACCGCGTGCGCTCCAGCCGATCCATCAGGAACCGCAGCGCCTCAAGGGAGACGGCGTCGGCCCAATGCAGATCCTCGACGATGATCAGAAGCGGTGACAAGGCCAGGCGCCGTTCGAAAACGGTCCGGATCGCAAAGAATATCTGCCGCCGAAGCTGTTCGGGCTCGACGTGCTGCAATGTGGCGTCCGGGCCGCCGAGGCCAAGGACATGGACATAGAGCGGCATCAGCCGCTCTGCCTCTTCGGTCGGAAGGCCAAGCTCCGACAGCGCCTCAGCCAGCCTGGCCTCAGCCGCCGCCGCGCTGGCCTTCTGCGCGATGCCATAGGCGCTGCGCAGCACCGCGGCGAGCGTGCCGTAGGATTGTTCGCCGAGGGGCGAGCAGGCGGCCTGCCGGATCGCCACACCTGCGAAGCGCTCCTCATCGCGGATGCGGGCAACGAATTCGTTCACCAGGCGCGTTTTGCCGATGCCCGCCTCGCCGACCAGCCGCACCAGTTGCGCCGCACCGCCGCACGCGCGATCGAGGCTGCCGATCATGCGGGCAAGCTCGACGTCGCGGCCGATCAGCGGCGCACTGAGGCCCAGCGTGTCGAGGCCTCGCGTCGCACGCGGCGTGTCGAGCGGTCCCTTGAGACGATGGACCAGGACACTGCCCATCTTGCCCTTGAGCGAGACCTCTCCGAGCGATTCATACGAGAACGCATGCCGGGTCAGGCGGTAGGTCAACGGCCCGACCAGCACTTCGTCCGGCGGCGCCATCGACTGCAACCGCTGCGCGGTATTCACCGTGTCGCCGGTTACCGAATAGGACTTGGCAACGCCCACACCCAGTCCGCCCGCAACCACGTGCCCGGTATTGATGCCGATGTGGAGCAGCAGGGGTGCGCCTGCGTAGACCTTCGAACGCTCGCTGAGCTGCTCCGTCCGCTTGATCATGTCGAGTGCAGCGCGGACCGCCCGCTCCGGATCGTCCTCGTGCGCTGCTGGCGCGCCGAACAGCGCCAGCAGCGCATCGCCGATGAATTTGTCCACGAAGCCGCCAAAGCCTTGCACCGCTTCCGTCAGCTCCTCGAACAATTCGTTCTGAAGGGCCTGCATGACCTCGGGGTCGAGGCGCTCGCTCATCGCGGTGAAGCCGCTGAGATCGGCAAACAGCACGGTAATGGTGCGGCGGTTGGCTTCGTTGTCCATCCTGTCCGGCTGGGGTCGAAATGCCTGGTGAGGGTCGACCGCCGGCGCCAGCGGCGGTGACGACGCTCTGACCGGCGCTGGCGACCGGCTCGGCTGCGCCTGTCCCCCCGCTCCGGGGGCCTCACTGACGAGGGCGCCGCATTTCGGGCAATAGGTGAAATCCGGTGCGCATGCATAGCCGCAGCCGGGGCACGCGTTCGGCTGCTTCGTGCCGCACTTCGGGCAGAAAGCAAAGCCGCTCTGAACCTCGGAACCGCAGCAAGAGCAGTTCATGGGTCAAGACCCCGCGGAAGCCGCGATGACGCGGTCTACTGGGCCTGTCCGATGGGCCCAGGAACCTGGCAAGCATGGGCTCCTCGTGCCGGAAGAGCAAGCGGTGGCTGGTTAACGGCCGCGAGCGCGGCTTCGCTCATCCCGGTTCAGCGCGCGCCGGCGCGCCGATCGGCTACATGGCGCCGGCCCCCACCAGCACGAAGGGCGCCCAAGTTGCGGGCTGCGCACTGTCGCCGCCCTTGGTGATCAGTGCCGAGATCGAGCGACGCAGCGCTTCTGCTCGGCCGATATCGGGATGCGTCTTCATGGCGTCGATCGTGCCGGTGGTGATGGCGACCGCGGCGTCGGAGTTCACCGCCCAGTGCGACACCAGCAGCGCGCGCGTGCCGGCATAGAAGAAGGCCCGCGCAAGACCGGAGAAGGCCTCCGAATTGGCGGCCTGCCCGCCAGCGGTGTTGCAGGCCGACAGGATCACCCAATCGGCATCGAGCTTGAGGGCGGAAATCTCCGACGACGAGAGATAGCCGTCATCGGTGGACGTCGGCGCCGCCGGCGGGCTGAGGATCAGTCCGGGCTCGATCAATCCACGCACCTGCCCCGCAAGCGCGCCATGGGTCGCAAAATGCAGGATGCGGTATTTCGCGAGATCGCCGCTCTGGCCGAGCGCCTTCATCCTGGTCTCGGAGGCGTCGCCGGCGAGGACGACGTCGCCCTTGATGGGCGCGAAGGTGCTGGCCACCGCGCACAGTTCGAGCGCAGTTTCCGGCAGCGGCATCTGCCGCCTGAGCTGCACGATGTCCGCAGTGCCGCCCGACAGCGCGTCCACGGCGCGCAAGCTCCGTTGTGCGACCTGGGTCGCCTGCGTCGGAATAGCGGCGCAGGTCCGAATCTGGCGCGCCAGCTTGGCACGCGCCACCGCGACATCGCTGCGGCCATCGCCGTCGAGCATGGGATTGCCGACGCCGAGAAACGGTTTCGACGCCGCGCTCTTGCGTGCGACCTGCCGCAATGCCTTGAGGCTGGAGACTGAAGGCAGCACTGTGGTGGCAAATCGCTTGACCAGCCAGGGTGCCTTCGTGAGGTCCCCGCCTGCCGGGGGCCTGTCGGTCAGCAAGACCTGAAAGGGCAGCGTCGCCAGCGGTCCCGACGGCACCAGGATCAGCTCCTTGCCGTCGATGTCGCGCGCGACAGGCCCGAGCAGCGCCTGGTAGAGCGCAAAGGCGCGCTCCTGGTCGAACGGCAATGGCTCGTCCGCCCCAAGCGGGGTCTTGCGGCCGAGCTTCTGCGGACATGTGGTCGCCTTGTCCAGCCATGCATCCGTATCCAGACCGCAGCGCAAGGCGCCGACGGCCTCAGCGAGTTGCTTTTCGCCGAGATCCGCCGGATGCCAGCGCACGTCCGAGCGCGTCACGGTCCAGACGAAGGTGGCGCGTGACGTCGTCGTGAACAGCAACATCGCCTCGTTGGGACGAAGCTGCTTTTGGGCATCCTCGATCGCAATCGGCGCCTTGGTTACGAGCGCTGCATAGTCCGGAAACTGCGCAGCGATTGTGCGATCCAATTCCCGGATTTGACCCGCGATGGCCGAGGCTCGGGCACGAAGCGCCTGCTCCGCCGCCGGGTTGCGCGCAGCATCCGCCTGCGAGATCGCCGCCACGAGCATCTTGTCGGTCGCGACAGCTTGCGCGCCGAGATCCTGCCGCTCACGGACGCGCGCGGCGAGATCCCCGCTGCCATCGGCGATGCGGGCCGACATACCGGCAATCGCCCGCGCAGCCTGCTCGTCACCGATCCATTGCGCCGCCTCGAACGCCTGCGATCGCAAGGCGCCGGCCTGCCCCGCATTGGCGCTCGCGAGGTTATAGGCGGCTACGATCAGTCCGGGATGGGGATTGGTCTCTTCATGGACCTTCACATCGCCGCGGCTCTCCTGCTCGGCGGCGCGGCGGCCGTTCTGGATCGCGACCGCGCGCGCGAACGCGTCGCGGGCCTGCTGCCAATCCTTCAAATCGATATGATGGGCGCCGAGATTGGCGAAGCTGTTGGCAACATCCGGATGCTGCTCGCCGAGAGCGCGCAGGCGGATATCCAGCGCGCGCTTCAGCAGCGGCTCGGCCTCCTGCGGCCGGCCGGTGCTGTCCAGAATGACGGCCAGATTGTTGAGACTGTTGGCGACCAGCGGGTGAGAACCCCCGAGCGCGGCCTCGCGTATCGCAAGCGACCGGCGTGCGAAGGGTTCGGCCTCGGCGTAGCGATCGGCCTCGCTCATCAGCGTGCCCAGATTGTCGAGAGCGATCGCGACATCCAGATGCGCCGGACCGAGCGCCTTCTCACGGATCGCCAGCGACTTGCGGAACAGCTGCTCCGCCTCCAGCTTGCGATTGAGATGGGCCCAGGCCTCCGCAAGGTTGTTCAATGCCGTCGCCACGTTCGGATGCGCTATCCCGACGGCTTTCTCCTGAATCGCGAGTGCGCGGGTCAGCAGCCCCTCGGCCTCGGCGTCCCGGCCCTCGCGCGAGAACACCAGGGCCAGATTGTTGAGGCTCGCGGCGACATCGGGATGATCAGGTCCGAGCGCCTTCTCCCTGATGGCCAAAGTCCGTCGGGCCAATTGCTCGGCCTCCGGAAGCCGTCCCTGCGCACGGCGGAGCTCGCCGAGATTGTTGAGGGTCGCTGTCAGATAGATGCTGTCCGGGCCATGCTGCTTCTCCTGAAGCACAAGCGCTTCGGCAAAACTCGCCTCGGCCTGCTGCAAACGGCCTTGCGCCCGATTGACCTCCGCGATGTTGTTCAAGGTCACCGGGATCATGATGTCAGCCTGTCCCGGAGACTTCCTGAACACCACGAGCGCACGGTTGAACAGATCGAGCGCCTCCGTCTCCTTTAACTGGCGGTGACGGAGATTGCCGAGCTGCATCCGCGCCAGCGCCGTGGTGAGATGGTCAGGGCCCAGCACGCTCTCGTCGATGGCGATCGCGCGCGACATGTCGCGCTCGGCATCGCCGAGCCGGTTCTGGCCGAGCTCGATCTGGCCCAGCGTGGCGAGCACGGCTGCGACATCGGGATGATTGGGACCAAGGCTCTTCTCGCGAATGACGAGGGCCCGCCTCAGCACGCTTTCGGCCTCGGTGGTCTCGCCTTTCGTCTGGAGCGCCTGCCCCAGCACGACCAGCGTGGTCGCGGTCAGGGGCGACTGTCGCCCCGTGCTTTTCTCGGCCTCAACGACGAGCTTCCTGGCAAAGCCGACCGCCTCGCCATAGCGGCCCTCCTTCGCCAGCGCCGTAATGCGCTGCATCAGCGCCAACAAGTCTTGCGACCCCGCCTGCCCCGGCGAGACCATGACGCTTACGAGAAGTACAAAACAAAAAGACTGCGCGGCAAACCTCGGCCACCATACCCACATGCTGCGATCGCTCCGATTCCCCGCGCCCGCGACCTGTTGGGCCACAGCAAGATGAAGACACTATGACCGCCTCATGCGTCCATGGACGAACCGATCGCAGAAACCAGGGGAAGACATTCGCACGGACCGGTCACGCGCCTGCAGCGGACGTGCTGATGCAGCCATGCATGGCAGCATGCGGCCGGTCCGATTGACACGAGCGTCGCCAACGCTACGTTGCTGATCGGAAAGAAGAAACAACAAGGCAAGGGATTCGCCGTGACACGCGTCATCGCGTCTTGAGCGCAGCCGCGCGGCCGTCGGCGCTCGCGCCATTCCGCATCCGCAACTATCGCTTCCAGTGGCCGTCCGACCTGCTCACATCCTGGGCGTTCGAGGTCGAGACGCTGGTGCTGGGCTGGTACATCCTGGTCGAGACCGGCTCGGTGCTGCTGCTCACCGTGCTTGCCTCGCTCCAATTCGTCGGGACCTTGGTCGCGCCGGTGTTCGGCATGATCGGCGACCGCATGGGTCATCGCGATCTGCTGGTCGCGATGCGTCTTGCCTATACGGTACTCTCTTCGACCATCATGGTGCTGGCGCTGACCGGTCATCTGTCGCCGCTGAGCGTCATGATCATCGTCGCGGTCATGGGCCTGATTCGCCCTTCGGATCTCGGCGTCCGCGGCGCGCTGCTCGCCGAGATCATGCCGGCCGAGCAGCTGGTGGGCGCCATCAGCGTCGCGCGCACGACCCAGGACAGCGCGCGCATCGCCGGAGCGTTGACGGGCGCCGGCCTGTTCGCCGTCCTCGGCATCGGCCTCGTTTACGTCGCGATCGCCTGCCTCTACTTCGTGGCCGCGCTTCTGATGCTCTGTTTGACCCGGCCGAAGAGGACCGTCACCACGAGCGATCTTCCGGCGAATAGCCATGCCGTCTCGCGGCTGCTCGGCGATCTGAAGGAAGGGATCGTTTACGCCTGGAGTGGCCCGGGAATGCGTGCGGCGCTGTGCGTCGCCTTCCTGGCCAATCTCACCGCATTTCCCTTCACTGGCGGATTGCTGCCCTACATCGCCCGGGAAATCTTTCATACCGACCAGACCGGCCTCGGTTACCTCTCGGCGAGCTTCGCGGTCGGCTCGCTGATCGGCTCCATCACGCTGAGCCTCGTCAGCGGCGTGCGCATTGCCCGGCTTCTGATCGGCGCGACGCTGGCCTGGTACGCCATGCTGCTGGTATTCGTCGAGATCAGGACCATGCCGGTGGCGATGGCCTGCCTCATGCTCGCCGGCATCGCCCAGAGCATGTCGATGATCTCGGCGGCCGTGATCCTGATGCGCACCGCAAGCGCACACCTTCGCGGCCGCGTGATGGGCGTGCGCATGATGGTGATCTACGGCCTGCCGATCGGATTGCTCGCGGCCGGCAGCCTGATCGACATCATTGGTTATTCCGCGACAGGCTCGCTCTATGCCGCCGCCGGCTTCATCGCGATGCTGGCGATCGCGATCCGCTGGCGCGCCGACCTCTGGCCGGTCCATGCACCCGCGAATGCGCGATGACCGCGCCTAATCGCCATACCCGCGCAGCCGCTCGATATCGAGGATGGTGACGCCGCCATATTCGAGCCGCAGCAGTCCCTCCTTCTCCAGCCGGTTCAGCGCGCGGTTGGCGTTCTGGCGGGACATGCCGGAGAGCGCACCGATCTCCTCCTGGGTGATCTCCAGATGAGCGGTCGATTCCGGATAGAGGATCGGATTGAACAGTGAGGCGATGCTGCGGGCGAGGCGCGCGGTGGCATCCAGGGTCCGGTTGACCTCGAGCATGCCGATGAACTGGCCGAGCCGTTCGTTGAGCTGACGCACCAGAAAGCGGTTGAAGCCGACGCTGTTCTCGAACAGCCACATGAAGGCGCTGCGTTCCATCAGCGCGACGCGGCTGTCGCGCAGCGCGACCACGTCATAGCGGCGCGGCTCGTTCTTGAGCACACTGCCCTCGCCGAACCAAGCGCCCGCCGTCAGCCCGGCGAGGCTGGTCTCCTTGCCGTCCCTGGAGACCCCGCCCATGCGGGCAAGGCCGCCCACCATGCCGGCCCAATAGGCAAAAATATCACCGCGCATGAACACGGTCTCGCCGGTGCCGTAGGACCGCTCCGTGATTCCGGCGCGCGCGACCTCGATCTCCGCTTGCGTGAGCTCGCGCGACCAGGCGGCGACGCGCTTCAGTTGATCTTCTGAAATCATGATCTCGCGGCCAGCCGCACCGTTTCGTCACTCCATCTTCTGCTGCATTGCAGCATGATGATTCCAACCGCCATCCGACGAAAGATGAAGGCCGCCGCCGCCCGGCAAACTTTGTCGCAGAATTGTCAGCCGCGAGACATTTCAAAATAGCGCTTTCCCCTATTGAGGACCACCTCGGACGATGCGGCTTTTGATCCCTGACGGGAACGAGAGTGGCGCGGGTCCGGTCGAGACCATCTGCTGCATGGCCTCACCGGCACCGCCGTACTAGGATCGCTGGGCGGGAACGGACGAAGAGCGCCACTAAAAAGCGCCATCACCGGGAGGGTTTCGTTTGGTGGCTACCAGTCTTGAAGTGCGCGACGTGTCCCTGCGATTCGGCGGCGTCCGGGCGCTGACCGACGTCGGCTTCTCCATCAGGGAGGGCGAGCTGTTCTCGATCATCGGCCCTAACGGCGCCGGCAAGACCTCGATCGTGAACTGTATTTCCGGCCGCTACAAGCCGACCGAAGGCCAGCTGTTCTACCAGGGCCGCGACATCACCGCCCTGACGCCGAACGCCCGCGCCTCGCTCGGCATCGGCCGCACCTTCCAGAACCTGGCGCTGTTCCACCACATGAGCGTGCTCGACAACATCATGATCGGGCGCCATCACCTCCTGAAGAACAATTTCCTCACAGGCTCGCTGTACTGGCTCACCGGCGCGCGCAAGGAGGAGCTGGAGCACCGCCGCAAGGTCGAGGAGATCATCGACTTCCTCGACCTCCAGTCGGTGCGGAAGGCCACCGCCGGCACCCTCTCCTACGGCCTGCGCAAGCGCGTGGAGCTCGCCCGCGCCATGGCGCTGGAGCCGCGTCTCATTCTCCTCGACGAGCCAATGGCCGGCATGAACTTCGAGGAGAAGGAGGACATGGCCCGCTACATCGTCGATCTCAACGAGGAATTCGGGATGACGGTGGTGATGATCGAGCACGACATGGGCGTGGTGATGGACATCTCCCACCGCGTCATGGTGCTGGATTTCGGCAAGAAGATCGCCGAAGGCGATCCGGCGACGGTGCTCGCCGATCCCCACGTCAGGCGGGCCTATCTTGGCGAAGAAGACGAGGTGCTGGTCGATCCGGATGATGCTGCACCCGCCCAGGAGAGCGCGGCATGATGGATTACGCAGGCCGCGTCGCGCAGGCCGACACCTATCCGAAGATGCTCCGGCTCAACGCGAAGGAGCACGGCAACGAGATCGCATTGCGCGAGAAGGATCTCGGGCTCTGGCGGCTGTTCACCTGGAGCGACTACCAGACCCGCGTGCGCGACTTTGCGCTCGGTCTTCTCGAAATGGGCCTTGGCCGCGGCGACGTCATCGGCATCATCGGCGACAACCGGCCGGACTGGGTGGCGGCGGAAGTGGCGACGCACGCCATCGGCGGCCTCAGCCTCGGACTTTATCGCGACGTGCTGGACGAGGAGGCCTCCTATCTCCTCAACTATGGCGAGGCGCAGCTCGTCTTCGCCGAGGACGAGGAGCAGGTCGACAAGCTGCTCACCCTCGCCGAGCGCGCGCCGAAGCTGAAGCACATCATCTATTCCGATCCACGCGGGATGCGGAAATACGACGATCCCAGGCTGATGTCGGCAGAGAGGTTTGCCGAGCTCGGCCGGGCCCGTGCCGCGCGGGAGCCGGAGCTCTACGACAGACTGGTCGATGCCACCAAGGGCGAGGACGTCGCGATCCTCTGCACGACGTCGGGCACCACGTCCCATCCCAAGCTCGCGATGCTTGCCGCCGGCCGCGTGCTCGGCCACTGCGCGACTTATCTCGCCTTCGACCCCAAAGGCCCGGACGACGAATACGTCTCGGTGTTGCCGCTGCCCTGGATCATGGAGCAGGTCTACGTGCTCGGCAAAGGCCTGCTCTGCCGGATGAAGATCAACTTCGTCGAAGAGCCCGACACGATGATGAACGATCTGCGCGAGATCGCGCCGACATTCGTGCTCTTTGCCCCAAGGGTTTGGGAATCCATCGCCGCCGACGTCCGCGCCAAGGTGATGGACGCGACGCCTCTCAAGCAGCGCCTGTTCGACGTCGGCATGAAGAGCGGCCTCGCCGCGCTCGAACACGGCAAGCGCTCGGGCCTTGCCGACGCCATCCTGTTCCGCGCGCTGCGCGATCGCCTCGGTTTCACCCGGCTGCGCTCGGCCGCGACCGGCGGCGCGGCGCTCGGGCCCGAGACATTCAAGTTCTTCCAGGCCATGGGCGTGCCGCTGCGCACGCTGTACGGCCAGACCGAGCTGCTGGGGGCCTATACGCTGCATCCCGAGGGCAAGGTCGATCCCGACACCACGGGCGTTCCTATGTCCGACCAAGTCGAGATCCGCATCGACAATGCCGACGTCCACGGCGTCGGCGAGATCGTGGTGCGGCATCCCAACATGTTCCTCGGCTATTACAAGAATCCCGAGGCCAGCGTCGCCGACATCAAGGACGGCTGGATGTTGTCGGGCGACGCCGGCTATTTCAACGCGAACCAGCAGCTCGTCGTCATCGACCGTATCAAGGATCTCGCCGAGACCTCGCGCGGCGAGCGCTTCTCGCCGCAGTTCATCGAGAACAAGCTGAAGTTCTCGCCCTATATCGCCGAAGCCGTGGTGCTCGGGGCCGGCCGCGATGCGCTCGCGGCGATGATCTGCATCCGCTACTCCATCATCTCGAAATGGGCGGAGAAAAATCGCCTCTCCTTCACGACCTACAGCGATCTCGCCTCGCGGCCGGAGGTCTATACGCTGCTTCAGAAGGAGGTCGAGACCGTCAACGCCACGCTGCCGCCGGCCCAGCGCATCTCGCGCTTCCTGCTGCTCTACAAGGAGCTCGACGCCGACGACGGCGAGCTCACCCGCACAAGAAAGGTGCGCCGCAGCGTCATCAACGAGAAATACGAGGGCATCATCGATGCCATCTACCGCGGCGATGCCGACATCCCCGTCGACACCGTGATCCGCTTCCAGGACGGCACCACCCAGCGCGTGCGGACGACACTGCGCGTGGTGGAACTCGGCGGACATGGGCACATGGCGGAGGCTGCGGAGTGAAACAAATGGTCGTCATGCGCGGGCTCGACCCGCGCATCCATCCTCTTCCGAACAATCTTCCTTCCGCATCGATGGATTGCCGGGTCAAGCCCGGCAATGACGAGCTGGGTCAACCGACATGAACACCGCCTTCCTTATCCAGCTCCTGGTCAACGGTCTCGTGGTCGGCACGCTCTACGGCGTGGTCGCGATGTCGTTCGTGCTGATCTACAAGGCGACGCAGGTCGTCAACTTCGCGCAAGGTGAATTGCTGCTGGTCGGCGCCTGGGTGTGCTGGGCTCTGCTCGCCAAATATCAGGTGCCGTTCTGGATCGGCATGCCGATGACGCTCGTGTTCATGTTCGTGTTCGGCATCGCGGTCCAGGTGCTAATCCTGCGGCCGATGATCGGCGAGCCCATCATTTCCGTGATCATGGTGACGATCGGCCTCTCCACCGTGCTCCAGGCAACGCTGAAATGGATGTTCGGCGTCAATCCGCAGCCGTTCCCGCGCGTGTTCGAGAGCCAGTCGGTCAGCTTGCTAGGCTTACAGATCCAGACCGTCTATGTCATGAGCCTGGTGGTCTCCGTCGCCATGATGATCGGCATGGCCTGGTTCTTCCGCGCCTCCAAATACGGCCTTGCGATGCGCGCCACCGCGTTCAACCAGCAGGTCGCGCAATCGCTCGGCATTTCCGTGAAAAGCGTGTTCGCGATGGCCTGGGCGATCTCGGCGACGGTGTCGGCGGTCGCGGGTGTCGTCGTTGCGGTCGTGAACGGCGTGTCCTCGGGCCTTGCCGCCTACGGCATCAAGGTGTTTCCGGCGGCGATCCTCGGCGGACTCGACTCCGTCGGCGGCGCCGTGCTCGGCGGTATCATCATCGGCCTGCTCGAGAACGTCGCACAATATATCGACAGCGAGTACCTGCACTGGGGCAATCTCTACGAGATCGCACCGTTCTACGTCCTCATCATCGTGCTGATGATCAAGCCCTACGGGCTGTTCGGCACCCACGACATCGAGCGGATCTGACCCATGGCCGGCCCTGCCCTCATTCCTGCTGGTGATTTCCGCACCTCTTATGCGGCCGACACCACGATCTTCCCGACCACGACCAGCCGCAACTTCGCCATCGCAGGCGTGCTGTTGCTATGCCTCGCGCCGCAATTCTTCAGCGGATACTGGCTCAGCATCCTGATCCAGATCGGCATCTTCTCGATTGCGGCGCTCGGGCTCAACATCCTGGTCGGCTTCACCGGCCAGATCTCGATCGGCCATGCCGCCTTCTTCCTGCTCGGCGCATTTACCTCGGCTTACATCTCCAACAACGCGCCGATCCCGGTGTTCTTCGCGATCCCGCTCGCCGGAATCGTCACCGCGCTGGTCGGCCTGATCTTCGGCATCCCTGCGGCGCGGCTGAAGGGGCTCTATCTCGTCATCGCGACGCTGGCCGCGCAGTATATCCTGCTCGACTTCTTCTCCCGCGCCGAATGGTTCACCGGCGGCTCGGTGCCGGCGAGCGCCAACGCGTTCTCGATCTTCGGCTACACGCTGCGCGGCGACAAACAGTATTTCTACGTCGTGCTGGCCTATGTGCTGCTCAGCTACATCCTCGTCACCAATTTGATGCGCACCCGCGACGGCCGTGCGCTGGTGGCGATCCGCGACCATTATCTCTCGGCCGAGATCATGGGCATCAACCTCACCAAATACCGTACGCTGTCGTTCGGGCTCGCCGCCTTCTTCGCCGGCATCGCCGGCGCGCTCTACGCGCACTACCAGCTCGTGGTGTCGCAGGAAGGCTTCGGCATCGAGCGCTCGATCCTGTTCCTGGCCATGATCATCATCGGCGGTACCGGCTCGATCATGGGCACGCTGATGGGCACCGCCTTCGTGGTGCTGCTGCCCGAAGGGATGGAGTTCATCAGCCATTATTTGAAGGGCGGCGCGATCGACAAGGCCCTGTCGCTCAACACCAACATCACCTTCCTGCGCGAAATCGCGATCGGGGTGATCATCATCGCCTTCCTGATGTTCGAACCCGACGGGCTCGCGCATCGCTGGCGGCAGATCAAGGCGTATTGGAAACTCTACCCGTTCTCGCATTGAGCGCGGGCAACTTCACTTAAACAATAAACAGGAGGAACCGACCCATGACGATGAAATCCCTTTTGAGCACCGCATCGCTCGCCGTCGCGATCGCCGCATTCTCGGCCGGCGCACAGGCGCAGATCGCGATCGGGCACCTCGCCGACTATTCCGGCGGCACCTCCGACGTCGGCACGCCCTATGGCCAGGCCGTCGCCGACACCTTCGCCTGGGTCAACAAGAACGGCGGCGTCGGCGGCAAGCAGCTCAACGTCGACACCAACGACTATGGCTACCAGGTGCCGCGCGCGATCGCGCTCTACAAGAAGTGGTCGGCGCCGGACAGCAAGGTCGCCGCGATCATGGGTTGGGGCACCGCCGACACCGAGGCGCTGACCGGCTTCCTCGCCCAGGACAAGATCCCCGACATGTCCGGCTCGTATGCTGCCGCCCTCACCGATCCCGAAGGCGTCAGCGGCAAGGCCAAGCCCGCTCCTTACAATTTCTTCTACGGCCCGAGCTATTCGGACTCGCTGCGTGCGATGCTGATGTGGGCGGCCGAGGACTGGAAGGCCAAAGGCAAGTCCGGCAAGCCGAAATTCGTGCACATGGGTGCCAACCATCCCTATCCGAACGCGCCGAAGGCCGCCGGTGAAGCGATGGCGCAGGAGCTCGGCTTCGAGGTGCTGCCGCCGCTGGTGTTCGCGCTCGCGCCGGGCGACTACAGCGCGCAGTGCCTGAGCCTGAAATCCTCGGGCGCCAACTACGCCTATCTCGGCAACACCGCGGCCTCCAACATCTCGGTGATGAAGGCCTGCAAGACCGCCGGCGTCGAGATCCAGTTCATGGGTAATGTCTGGGGCATGGACGAGAACGCCGCCAAGACGGCCGGAGACGCCGCCAACGGCGTGATCTTCCCCTTGCGCACCGCGGTGAGCTGGGGCGGCGACGCGCCCGGCATGAAGACGCTGATGGAGATCTCGAAGATGTCCGACGCCAGCGGCAAGGTCTACCGTCCCGTGCACTACGTCGCGGCGGTCTGCTCGGCGCTGTACATGAAGGAGGCGATCGACTGGGCTGCCAAGAACGGCGGCGCTACCGGAGACAACGTCGCCAAGGGCTTCTACCAGAAGAAGGATTGGGTGCCGGCCGGGATGGAAGGCGTCTGCAATCCCTCGACCTGGACCGACAAGGACCATCGCGGCACGCTGAAGGTCGATCTCTATCGCACCAAGATCTCGGGCGCGACCGACGGCGACCTCAACGATCTCATGGCCAAGGGCACGATCAAGCTCGAGAAGGTCAAGTCCGTCGAGCTGCCGCGCAAGCCGGAATTGCTGGGCTGGTGAGCCACGCTGTTTCCCCACACACAACTGTCATCCCCCGCGAAGGCGGGGGATCCAGTACGCCGCGGCTTCTCCGTGAATCTCGGGCGTCTCTGGAATACTGGGTCGCCCGGTCAAGCCGGGCGACGACAGCGGAGAGTTACGAAACATGACCCAGACCGCAGAAGCTGTTCGAACCACCCCGACTGCCGTGCCGCCCGCCGCCCTGCTCGCCGTGCGCAATATCGAGGTCGTCTATGACGACGTCATCCTGGTGCTGCGCGGCCTCAGCCTCGACGTACCCAAGGGCGCGATCGTGGCGCTGCTGGGCGCCAACGGCGCCGGCAAATCGACGACGCTCAAGGCGATCTCGGGGCTGCTCAAGACCGAGGACGGCGAGGTCACACGCGGCGAAATCGTGTTCGAGAACGAGCGGATCAACGGCATCGACCCCGACAAGATCGTCCGCCGCGGCATCTTCCAGGTGATGGAGGGGCGGCGCATCGTCGCCGACATGACGTCGCTGGAGAACCTCAAGCTCGGCGCCTTCACCCGCAGGGACCGCGAGGTCGATGCCGATCTCGACATGGTGTTCAACTATTTCCCGCGCCTGAAGGAACGCACCGGCCTTGCCGGCTATCTCTCCGGCGGCGAGCAACAGATGCTCGCGATCGGCCGCGCGCTGATGGCGCGCCCAAAGATGATCCTGATGGACGAGCCCTCGATGGGCCTGTCGCCGCTGCTGGTGAAAGAGGTGTTCTCGATCATCCAGAAGATCAACCGCGACCTCGGCGTCACCATCCTGCTGGTCGAGCAGAACGCACGCGCCGCGCTGTCGGTGGCGAGCCACGGCTACATCATGGAGCAGGGCAAGGTCGTGCTCGACGGTACCGCCGACGAATTGCGCGACAACGAGGACGTCAAGGAATTCTACCTCGGCGGCGCCGGCGACCAGCGCAAGAGCTTCAAGAACCTCAAGAGCTTCAAGCGGCGCAAGCGCTGGCTCTGAACTTTTAGGGTTCGAGCACCTGCTCCGCTTCCGTGACCGCGCAGAGAACATGATAGAACGACGACGCAGGAATGGTGTCGATCAGCGATTTGCCGTCGCGATCGAACTGGTCGTACCAGCCGCCCCTCACGGAATGGCTGAGATAATGCCGTTCGAGCCGCACCAGCGCCGCGCGCGCCTCATCCGCCGCGCCCGCCTCGCCGGATTCGGCCTGCGCGATCCACGCTTTCGCGATCTCGGTCTGCGGCCACAGCCGGCGCGTGCTGCGGCGGATATTGCCGATGTCGTCGCCCTCGTCGACCAGGCAGCCCGTGACCTCGTCGCGGTACCGGAGCGCGGTCGCAAGCAACTCGGCACGGCGCTGACCGGTCGGGCATCCCGTGATGCGCTCGAACCCCTTCAGCAGCCAGACCCATTCCGCCTGGTGGCCCGGCTCGACGCTGACTGGCTCGACCTTCGACCAGTCTTCCTCGAAATATTCGGTCAGGATGCGCTTCTGCTTGTCGTAGAGATTGGCCAGGAACAGCGCGAAGAACTCGCCCGCACGGTTCTGGAACGACAGGTCGTTGGTCGCGTCGAAACAGGCGATCATCGCCTCGAACAGATGCATGTGCGGGTTCTGCCGGCGCGGCAGCGACACCGGAAGGCCTTCGTGAACGCCTCCATGCGGCGAGCGCAGATGGCCGTCGAGGAAAGCGAGCAGCGCGTCGATCTCGGCACGAACTTGGGCGTCCTGGTCGAGCGCGTAAACGGTCGCGAGCGCAAACAGGATGAAAGCGTGATCGTAGGCATCGCGCCGGCCGTCCAGCACCGCGCCCTCCGGCGTCAGCCGGTGCACATAGCCGGGCTTGCCGTCGGGCGCCTTCGCTTTGCTGAGCAGATGCTCCAGCCCCTTCAGCGCGATGGCGCGGCCCTCAGGGTACCAGCCCATCTGCGCGGCCTTGGCGTAGCAATAGATCTGCCGGGCCTGCACAAACACGCGCCGAGGCGCGGCTGGGTCTGCCGCGCCGTCGGGGTGCAGCCGGTCGATGAAACCGCCTGCAGCAGGATCCCAGCCGACGGTCGACCACAGCGGCAGTGCGTTCTCGATCATACGGCGCTTCAGGCGCGCGACGACGTCCGTCGCCTCCTCCGCCGCAATGATTCCTTCGTCCGCCATCGCGTCCTCTCCAGGCCCGGCCAATCGCCGTCTGATACCCACGCCAGCGGCGGCGCGCAACGGATGCCAACACGGAAAGAACAGCCATGACCGCCCACTACGATGCCCGCGAGACGCGCGAACAAGCCGCCCGCGAGGCCGATCTGTTCTCCCGCCTGCCGGAGGTGCTGCGAGCCGCGATGGCCGCCCCGGCCTATGCCGAGCGGCTCAGAGGTCTCGATCCCGCCGCCGTGACCTCCCGGGAGGCGCTGGCGGGCCTGCCGGTGTTGCGCAAGTCGGAACTGCCCGCCCTGCACAAGGCCTCTGCGCCCTTCGGAGGCTTCGTGGCGGCGGCGCCGGGGTCGTTTGCCCGCCTCTTCACCTCCCCAGGGCCCATTTTCGAACCGGAGGGGCCGCAGGCCGATCCCTGGCGCGGCGCAAGGGCGTTGTTCGCGGCCGGGTTCCGGCCCGATGACATCGTCCTCAACACCTTCAGCTACCATCTCACCCCCGGCGGCTTCATTTTCGATGCCTCGGCGCGGGCGCTCGGCTGCGCCGTGATCCCGGCAGGGCCCGGCAACACCGAGCAGCAATTCGAGCTGATCGAGGCCTACCGCCCGGTTGGCTACAGCGGCACGCCGGACTTCCTGAAGATATTGCTCGATGCCGCAGCGAGCTTGGGACGGGACGTCTCCTCGATCAAGCGCGCACTGGTTTCTGGCGCGGCGTTCCCGCCCTCGCTGCAGGCTGAGATCAAGGCGCGCGGCATCGATGCCTACCAGGCCTTCGGCACCGCCGACCTCGGCCTGATCGCGTTCGAGACCGAGGCGCGCGAGGGCATGGTCGTGAACGAGGATCTGATCATGGAGATCGTCAAGCCCGGCACCGGCGATCCCGTTACGCCGGGCGACGTCGGCGAGATCGTGGTGACGTCGCTCGATCCGCACCATCCCTGGATCCGGCTCGCCCTCGGCGACCTCACCGCAGCGCTGCCGGGCCCAAGCAAGTGCGGCCGCACCAACATGCGCATCAAGGGCTGGATGGGCCGCGCCGACCAGACCACCAAGGTCAAGGGCATGTTCATCCGTCCCGAACAGATCGCCGAGATCGGCAAGCGTCATTCTGCGCTCGGAAGACTGCGCCTCGTCGTCACACGGCAGGGCGAGACCGACGCGATGACGCTGAAAGCGGAAACGGCGGCCACGAGTGACGCCCTGCGCGAGGAGATCGCGACCAGCTTGCGCGCCGTGACGAAACTCGGCGGAAGCGTCGAGTTCGTCAGTCCCGGCGCGCTGCCGAACGACGGCAAGGTGATTGCGGACGAGCGCTGACATTCCCCGCAAATCCCAATTCCCTGCTAACAGGGAATTTTACAGGGAAACCTGGCGCAAATCGCCACCAACTCAACGAAAGAAACGACAGAAACGCCTTCGAAAACAAGCCTGTCGCGTGGTCGGGCGCCAATAGCGAACAGGGAAATTTCGCTGAAGAATCAGGGACCGGCGGTGCTCGAACAGGGAGCCGCCGTCAACGCGTAAGCCTCCGGGCTCCGGCAAAGGCACTGGGACTTCGAGCTGCTGATCGCTGTGCGCGATGGGCACGCGACAACCGGCAGCATTGAGCACCGAACCGGGCCTCGACTTAACGATCGGAATGAGATCTGTCTTCAGCGCATGACTTTGCGCGCCACGGGCAATGACCTGCACGGAGAACGTCGCCGCGAGCAGCCGCGTCTTGCGCACGATGTCGAGGCCGCTCGCCAGCGAGGCGTAACGAAAGGTGCGGTCGTCATCGCGCAGAAATGGCGAGCGGATCTGAGCGGTCAGGGTCTTGTCCGGATTGGTCAGTTCGGCTTGCGCGCGAGCCAGCGCCGCCGCGATCGCCCCGATATGCTCACTGGCCTGGTGCTTGGACGGCCGCCATCTCAACCGGATCAAAGCTGACGGCGCCGGCTTTGGAGCGCTTGGCGCGAATGCCGTGCCCGAACCCTTCTTTGGCATCCTCCGGCAGCAGCTTCTTGAGCTCGGTCTTGGCCATGCTTGAGCGGGAGGCTCGCCATGGCCCAGCTGGTAGATCGGTGCTGGCAGGCAACGCTTCGAGCTGGCGCAACAGTCGCTCCCGGAGTGCGGCGGACTCCCCCGCCGCAGCACCGGGGCATGGGTGAGAGCGCCTTTGCCAGGCGAGGCCTTGAGGTTAGGTGGTGCGGGGGGACCGGCGGCCGTATCCGGGGCGTCTAGATCATCCTCGCCGGCAATCCCGACCAGCGCGAACAGGGCGTAGGTGAGCGCCGCACCCATGCGATGCGGCGCCTCGATGTCCCGTGCGGCGCAGACCGGCCAGTCCGAGGAGATCCACTCGCCGGAGGAATGGGCGAGCAGGGTGGAGATGTGGCCGGTGGTCTCCTCGACCCGGGTGGTCTGGATGGTGTGGCGATCTCCTGCTGGCTCAGCAGCCGCAAGCGGGCTGCGCCTACCGCACAGTACCGCGAGCGCGCCCACCATGATGTCAGTGGCGGCAGTTACGGGGCACCTGATGAAGGTTTCAGCGACAACGGTTCGGTACATCAAGCTCGGTGCCGGCGGCCGGTGGGAGAACAGCCTGGACCGCGCTGAGCTGCACTTCGGCTATGGTTCGGTGAGCCATGAACTTGCCGTTGACTGCAACCGGGCGAAGATCATTGCGCATCTGATTGCGCTGGGCGGATCGCCACAGGCCGCGGGGCGCGACGCGCAGGAGGTTGCCGACTTCTACGAATTGGACGAAAGGTGTCTTTGGAATCACGTTCGCGCGCGATCATTTGTGGTGGACGTTTACGGAGCGAGAGGTCACCTGGGTCAAACCTGATCCAACGTGTCCAGGCGAACGCTTCAGGAAGGCCATCGCCGGGTGGCGCAACACCGACATCAATGGGACACCGCTCAAAATAAATTCGCTCAGCACCAAGCTAACCAAGGTCGCAAGCTATCGTCGGACGATCTGTGCCGTCAAAGCGCGGGACTACCTGCTACGGCGGATCAATGGCATCGAGGAGCTGATCGTCGCAAAGGCGAGCCAAGCCCGAACCGCGCTGCTCGAGGTGACGATCGAGGCACTGCAGCTGCTGCACTGGGCCGATTTCGAAACCCTTGTTGACATCATCTTTGCGCGCAGTGGCTGGAACCGGATCTCCGTGCTCGGCGGCACCAAGAAGCTGGTTGACCTCGAGCTGGAGCATGCGGTGATCAACGAGCGGGCAGCAGTTCAGGTCAAGTCTTCCGCCAGCCAAAAGACCTTGGATGCCTATTTCCGCCGGATGGACGCCACCGAGCAGTTCGACCGGTTCTTCTTCATTTGTCATTCGCCAAAGGGGCGCCGAGCGCCCCTGACGACCGCTTTGACATTCAAGTCTGGACCGGTCGCGAGTTAGGTTCGACCATCATGCGGCTCGGGCTGCACGATTGGGTGATGGAGAGGCTCACCTAGCCAACCGCGATCGATCAGAGACGACTCAGCGCGAGGCTGCACGCTGGCCCGGACAGCCATCCACTGGATTCTTCTCCGGACTACGGAAAAGAATCGTCAATCCCCTTGGCGCGGGTGAGGTCGGCCAGCGTGGTGTCCCGTAGTCGCGCGAACGCGGCCCTTGCTTGCTCTAGCACCGACATCCAGAAGCGGGTGCGGCACCCCGTCCATTCCTGGGTGGCAGCTACCCTGGACGGCATCGTCGCGCCGACCGGCGCGGTGTTCGAGGCCAAGTTCATGCTGCCTTGGGCCTTTACCGAAGAGGCGGCGGCCGAGAAGCACATGGCGCAACTGCAGCACAAGATGTGGGTAGGTCGCGGCGCGCGCGGCCGTGCCGTCGATCATCACCGGCGGCGGCAAATGGGTCGAGATCACCGTGCATGCCGATCCGCTCTACCAGCACCCAGCACCTGCTGCTGACCGCGGAAAAGAAGTTCTGGCGCTGCGTGCAGAGCGGCGAGCCGCCGCTGCTGTTCGCCATCGAGACCCCACGGCCGCGGCTCGCCGCCGTCAAGGTGGTCGACATGACCGCGTCCAATCTGTGGGCCGCGTGCGCGGCGACTTATCTGCGCACCCGCGAGGCCCATGCCGAGAACAGCCTGCAGGAGCCCGAGCCCGGCACGTCGACGCCAAGCTTGAGGACGCTGGCCGCGCTCAGGCCGATCAGACGGCCGACTTGAATGGCACGCCAAGCCTGCCAGCAGCGCCTGCTGCCGACGCCGAGGCCGCGCTGCAGCCAGCGCTACCCGAGGCCGGGCTCGCCTATCCCAAGGAGCCGTCCCGCAAACGCAGCAAGGCGCACCTGTGCTTTGTTAAGGAGCAGCCCTGCCTCGTGTGCCAGCAAACCCCGTGCGATGCCCATCATCTGAAATTCGCTCAAGCCCGGGCGCTCGGCCGCAAGGTCAGCGATGAGTTCACTGTCCCGCTGTGCCGCGCGCATCACCAGGAGCTGCATCAGCACGGCAATGAACGGGCGTGGTGGGCGAACCTGCAGATCGCGCCGCTGCCGGTGGCGCAGGAGTTGTGGGCGGCAAGCCCCGTCCACGATCCCGCCAACGTCGCCGTCAGCGCCGCGTCGCTTGCGGCAAACCTGGATTCGGAGGCCGCCGGATGAACGGTCTGTTCCAAACCCCGCGCGAGCTCACCGTCACGGCGCTGCCGGTCGAGTTTGAGTCCTTGGCGCCCCCGCCCCTCCTGCTGCCGGGCGAACAGCTGGAACACTACCAGGCACTCCGGCAGGCGATCTTTGCCGACCTCGCGCCGCGGTCCGCCATCGAGTGGCTGCTCGCAATCGAGCGTCGCCGAGCTGTCCTGGGACATCCAGCGCTACGCATGTTGCGGCATAAATTGCTCGAGACCTATCGCCAAAAGGCAGTTGAGGCGGCGCTGCGGCGCATCGACATGGTCGGAATTGATCCCGAGTTCGAAGCGGAGGCCGAGACCTACACGCTACAAAATGCCCTGAGCTGGCGGTGTGATCCCGTCGCTGCATCCGAGATCGACGCGCGGCTTAGGACCTTTGGCTTTGACCAACACGCCATCACCACCGAAGTCTACGTGCAGGCCCGCGAGGTCATGGTCTTGTTCGAGGGGCTGCTCAACGCCGCACAAACCAAGCGCGTGCTGCTCCTTCGCGAGATCAGGAATCAGCGCTTCCTCAATGGACCGCTGCGCCAAGCGCGCGTCTGAGGGAGACCGAGCCAGATCGCCAGCGCGACTGAAACCCGTGCAGAAGCCGGCGGCCCTAGCAAGCGGCGCATTGCGTATCTCTATCAACCGGGCCGGCATGATGCGGCTGCGCTGCTCGGCCGAATGGTCGCGACCGACCGCTAGAAACGCACCAACCCTTCGCAGGCGCAATACGGGGGCGACACTTTTCCAAGAGATCCTTCTTGAAGAGCTGAATCCTGAGGAGTTCTATGTCGCAGTAACCTGCGTCGAAACGCGAAATTCCCCGCCACACTCGCGCTGATTCGGAAAAGCGGATTGTACGTTTTACTTTGCCGTTCGTCGGCAACAGTACGCAATCGAGTACGGTTTTGTTGTACTCGGCTAAGCCATGATCGCGGCTAACCCTTCGCGCTGTGTTGCTTCGGCGGGCAGCCATGCAAGTATTAGGGCGCCTCCGAGCCGGCCCGACCTCCGTCGGCAAGTTGCAGAGCGCGGATCGCGTCAGGCTCGAAAGGGCGGGTGATTACCGACCGGGCTGCTGCCGGGGTCAGCAATCTCAGCTATCGGCTGCTGTAAACCACAACGCCGTCGTCGCCGGCCGCAGACCGTGCATGGATGAGCAAAAAACGGGCAAGCCCCCGGTTTAACACTGGCAAGCCGCCGTGCTATGGACAGCAGGCGACCACTAACGCGGTCGCAATCTCAGTTAACTCCCGCCGGCTCCCAAGTCGGCGGGTTTTTCTATGAACCTTAAGTCCGATGAGATGCCGGTCCGGACTGGCGGGTTAAACTTGGCTTTAACACCCGTTGTGCAGCGGCGCCGGCTCATATAGATAAGGCCTTCAGCGTCAGTTGCGTTTGAGAGTCATGATTACGTACAAACAGTACCATATCGAGCGATTTGAGCACGGTCGGCGGGGCTGGGTTGCCCGCATCACGCGGGCGGATGGCCAGCACATCCGCACCATCCTGCCGGCTTCTGAACATCCCTACCTTGATACGAAGCCCACCGCGTCCGCAGAGGAAGCCGAGAAGCTCGCCAAGGAAGGCATCGACTTCGGCGGGATGGTTTAACGGGCCCCTCGTCAGCACGTCTGCACCTTGCAGCGATCTCGCCGCAGCGCTTGGAGAAATCGCTCGCCTGGTCGTGAGGTGCATCGCCCTTTGATTGAGAGAGCGCGGGCGTAAATCATGCACCGCCAACGGCCAATTGTTTTCCAGCCTATATCACCTGCGGCTCATAGCGAGACACCCCGCTTCCCCAGCCACGCCAGCGCGGCGGAGCAAACGGCTGAAAGCAAAGCGGTCCAAAACCAGGACCGCCCGCGGGCGGCACTGATAGAACGCAGATATAAGAAAGCTCCAAGAAGCTTCCCGTAGTTCCTTCGGAATTCTCCGTTCAGCTTAGCTAGTTCCGGCAAATCGGACAAAGCCTTGCATTCGTCGGCCATGGCTAGGCTCCATTTACGGCTGGACCAGCATCTCATAAACCACTGTTTTGCCCGACGGCACAAGCGAAATTTCGGTTTTTTCGATGAGCGCCGTTTGGCGACCCCTGACCCTCGTAGGCCCGGTTGTCTAGCGATCTGCCGACGTAAGTCACTGGGGCGCTACCTCAGACTGGAATCCGGCCAGCGAGGAACTTCATCCGCGGGCCGGGATCGGCGAAAATTCTCGCGCACCATCGCGTAGACCATAAAAAGGCCGATGGTGATGGCGACGGCTAGCAGTGGGAAGATGTAGTTCATGCAGCCTCCAAGACTTTGACATACTAGCAGAGGAACGCAAACCGTCCAATCGGACGATGATCCCGGCTTGAAAAGGCGCAGTTAAGTTCCCGCCTTTATGTTCTCGACCCGCTTGTGATCCTCACACATTGTATCGCTTCAAGCGTTTGAGCGCCCGCCGCTGCCGCGAAAGCGCAGCCTTTTCATACCGCTCTAAGCTCGAAAAAAACTCATTTCCTTTTGGTTGAGCGCCCTCCAACCACGGCAAGGATCAGACCTAGCCTGAGAGCTCGCAAGGCGATCCTGTCGACTCCTAGCTTGAGCCAGATCTTGAAGTGCGGCTTCCATATCCTCGCCGTTGATATCCTCGGCAAGAACTGCGTCGAACCCATCGGAACCGGAAAGATCCGCTTCGGCCCAATGAGATAATCCATGGCGACAAGCGTTGCGCCCCGATATTGTTTTCCCAACGAACCGGTACTTTTCGCTGCGTTAGCGCGATTGACTCCGACTTGTCGCTTTGCTCCCAACTTGATCTCGGATTTCGCTAGCTAGCGATCGATCCGTCGATCGCGGAATCGACGGCATCAATCCTCATTCCTGGCAACTCCGCGACGCGATAGTATTTGAGGCGGGGAATCTGAGGACCGGTCTGCTAGCAGCTGGGCGATGAACGAATCGAGGTTTGCCCCATCAAACAGATAGGCTGCGATGCCGGCCGCTTGTGCCGCATCAAGATCACTCTGCTTATCGCCAACCATGAAGCTAGCATCGATATCCACCGCGTAACGCTCAAGCAGAGCTCTGATCATCCCAGGCTGCGGCTTACGACAGTTGCAAAGGACACGATAACGCTCAATCAGGCCATCCGGATGATGTGGGCAAAACTCGAACGCATCGATATGCGCGCCAAGGCTTTCAAGCTCTCGCGACATCCATTCGTGCAAATTGCGAACATGCCGCTCCTCGTAAAACCCCCTCGCAATTCCCGATTGGTTCGTTACCACAAACGCAAAATACCCGGCGTCATTGACTGCTTTTACTGCCTGTTGCGCTCCTTTCACCCACCGGATCTTGTCCGGATCAAAAGCATAGCCGTCGTCCTCGTTGAGAACGCCGTCACGATCAAAGAAGACTGCCGGACGCATCAAAATCTTGTCGCCTAAGTTGGACTGAGCGCAGCCGATCTTCCGACAATTCCGGCTTCATTTCAACTTGTCGCGCGATTGAACGGAATCGTTCTCTGCGCCGCGTCTTTTGCATCCAGCTCTTTGCTGTTCATGCGTATCGGCTTCGTTGGCACTCCTCAGGTGCTCTAAGCCCGCGAGAAACAAGGGCCATTCCTGCCGCTAAAACGAGCAATACTGTTGCCGAACGGATTGGAATTCAACGGCGATTGGAGCGTTAGCGCAGCGCCAATCAACGCACCGGTATCTCGCCGCCCACGCGGGAACTTCGGGCAGCGCGGCAAGTAAACGCTTGTACTTGCGTCGGAGATACCAGTGACAACGGTTCAAACGAATGGCGCCTGTCGAATGGCTCCTCGCCATCGACATCGCCGAACTTTCCAGGGAGATGCAACGCTATCGCATGTTACGGGTGACGCTTCGACGCATTGATGTCGTCGGCATCGCCCCAGACTTTCAGGATGTAGCTGAAATCTATCCGATCAATATCCCAAAGGGCTTGGCAGCTAGACCCTTCTGCTACGCTCGATATCGAGGCCCGTCTTCGATCATACGGTTTTGATCAACATGCTATCAGCGCGGAAGTCTACATTCAGGCGCGCGAGATACTGTCCCTCCCCGGCGTTGCCACATCAATCAGCTGCGGCCCCGAAGAGATTTTCATAGGCACTGCCTTACGCTCAAAAGCAAATGAGACACTCTTCAGTCCATGGACGCGCTACGCACCGCCCCTAAATTCGAAGGCACAGCTGGGTGGACATCAATGTTCGGCGCGCTCCAGTGATGGCCTTGTACAGCGCTTCTACCGTATGGCTCTGAGTTTCTTGAGGCCTGTACCTCGCCCGGAAACATCCATTCCGCGACCATATGCCGAGCTGGATATCCTCCGGGCCGGCGACGGCCGAGGCTGAGGTCTCGCGTTAGCTCATCGACATCTGCGTCACCAGGCCGGAAGCATTTCCTCGTTCCAATGGACTCAATAGTCCCGACGGCGTCATTTAAGCTTTGAGAGGACAGCGACAAAATCGATGTCCAGCCATTTTGCCATCGCAAAAAGGAAAAGAGCCATGCCAACAGGCGCTAGCAGTCTGCGCCAGTAATTGAACATGGAAAGATAAGTCACCATCAGGAAAATCGCGGACCCTTTCAGAAGGGAGTCATTCACCGCTAATGCGAATACAGAAAACATTGCGCCGGTATTGACGGCTGCTGTTGTTCGCATGAACAAATGCACAAAGCTTGGTTGGAAGATACCATCCCCCTCGCCGCCCGCTGCTATTGTCATGCAACACACCTCTCGGTCGAAAATAGGTTACTAAACCACTGCATTAGTGTTGATGCAACTAAGCGGCTAGTTCCGAGCTCCTAGGCGGACGAGCGGCATAAACTTGCCTGCGGTAGAACTAGAAACAAGGAATCGCGCAAATGAGCGAACATCTCAACCATAATCACGAGCAGAAGTTCTGGATTGCCGCTATTCTGGCACTCGCACCACCTCTGCTTACAGCCACGGTTTTCGTAGGAAGTTGTTATTGGAGCCTTGGCCCGGCCGCCTCTTTCAGGGTTTCCTGCCTGGGCCAGCCTCCCGGCTAGTCATGTTTGACGAGCCGACCCCAGGCCCTTCTCTTGTCGTCAGGTGGGCGACACTGGGAAGCGTTTAACGGACCACAATCAAGAATGTTTAGCGGATGTAAGGTTCCGTGCAAGTCAGACCGCCGCCTTACCCTCTCGACACCCTTCACAAGAACAGGTGCAAGCCAAATCAGTTCGGAAGAAGTCCCTGAGAATGCCGAAGCCGACTGGCGCATCTCGACTGCTAGGCATTAAAGCCGAGTTCTAACATATGAAAACGATCGCGCGCTGTCGGCCCCAAGTGCAATAGCTCAATTTCCCATTTCTCCGCCCTCAAAATCGTCAGCAATTCCAGAGCGTGCGATAGAAACAAGAATTAGTCCAAGTCCGACAATAAAAACATTCGCTATGACGCCTCTTTTGGCACGCTTATTACTCTTGCAATCAAAGTCCACCAGAGTCGAATTAGTGATAGCAACCAGAACAATACCAAAAGCTAAAATCAAACCATTTCTCATACCGTCTCCCATCGGGTCAAGCGGCACAGCTTGACTATGACATTACTTTGTATGCCAAAGGATGCCGTTCGCGACCGATGAACGATCGCTAGTGCCATCTGACTTCGCGAGTTGCGTCCACGCTGCCAGCGGCATCAACGCCTGTGAACCGAAGACAAGAACGCCGAATCAGACCGTTCTGAAGTTTAACAAGAAGCTCGCGCTGACTCCATCGCGGAACGCTAGTGCACGACGACCATAGCGAGGCGCGGCCAAAAGATCGGACGAGACGCGATCCAAGAGTTCGCTGGAGGGTTGAGCCCTCATCGTTTGGGCCACGGCGCTCCCTTGGACCCATATCATTTGCGAAATGCACAGGGTTGTCGGGCCGGTGACCGGATGGCACCGACGTGGACGCCGGCCGTCGGGAGAAATGCGCTTTCCTCGTGGACGCGCTGCGCGCGGGCTCGGAACTTGCCCGTCACGAAGGACGGTGTGGGTACCATCCTCCCGCATGCGGCAAAAATTTCCGTTTATCTCCGGCTCATGTCGATGAAGGCGCTGCGGCGTTCTTTTGACCCCGCCGACTCGATGACCTCTAGGTACGGTAATATAACACCTCTCGCGGTGTCCCACGAAGCCGACGGTGAGCCGCATCGACCATTTTTTAAGCGTTCGCTTAAGGTGGGAACGTCCCTTAGTTGGAACCAGACTCCAATCCTATTGAATTCATTACGAATTTGCTCTCGCTTAGCTGCTCTTGTTCGTCGGGACGCGCCCGCGATCCTCATCTGCAGGCTGGGGATTGCGGAGGGGCGCAGGGGCAGGTGGAGCGTCGCGAACTAGTGGAATTCGATGAAAATACACTGGAAGTTCAGTGTTCGGAGGCGCGTACTGGGCTATCGCCCCTCCCCGGGAGCGTCGAACTCGCAGCTCTCGACGGGTGGCTCCGCTCTCCCCGAACAAACGACAACTTGAAAGCTGGAGAAGGCCAATCCAGGCCATTTGACGCTCGCGGAGCCCAGACAATCCCGCCCTTGCCACCCGATCAAAACCAGCTGGCGCGACGTCCGGCAATTATGTTAGTTCGCGCCAAACGGTGCCGTTCGCACAACTGACCTTCCGCAGCCATCAAGATACCAGGGTGACCCATTGCTCGAAAGAGATAAGCTTGACCATTCCCCGCTTGTGATTGCTGAGGTTGGCCAGAACCATCAAGGCGACCTCGATATCGCACGCGAATATATTCGGATGTTCGCGTTCGAAGGCGCCGACGTCATCAAATTTCAGACCCGAAGCAACAAGTACCTGTTCTCATCCAGTGCTTATGAAGCTGCGTATACCAGTGAGAATGCCTTCGCTGAAACCTATGGTGCTCATCGTGAGAAACTCGAACTGAAGCCGGAATGGCTGCCCATCCTCAAGGGGGATTGTGACAGGTATGGGGTGAAATTTATGTCGACGCCGTTCGATGAACCCAGCCTCGACTTGCTCCAAAATATCGGCGTGGACCTCCTGAAGGTCGCATCATTCGATCTTGGCAATCTGCCCTTCCTTAACCGAATTGCAAGGGTTGGCAGACCTGTGGTGATGAGCGTCGGAGGCGGCAAGATGGATCAAATCCGCGCAAGCGTTGAGCTATTGCTTCGCCATCACAACCAAATCGCAATTCTGCATTGCGTCTCTGAGTATCCGTGTGAGTACAATCGGCTTGGGCTGGACAATATCGACACATTGATCAAAGAGTTCCCCAACTGTGTGATCGGTTCATCGGACCATTTTAACGGTACATTGTCGGGGCCGATCGCCTACATGAAAGGGGCGCGTGTATTCGAAAAGCACGTGACGCTCAACCGTGCGTGGAAGGGCACCGATCATAGCTTCGCGCTCGAGCCAGAAGGTTTCCGCAAGTTCGTCCGAGATATAAAGCGCGTGCGCCACATGATGCCGCCTAAACCTGCAGTCGACATTGGCGCTGAGCAAGTTTTCAAAAAGCTAGGCAAATCCGTCATCGCTTTTGCGGATCTAAAGGCAGGCGACGAGCTGACGCTTGATGTGCTATCGGGACGCATTTTCAACAAGCAGTATCTGCCCGTCCGGGAATCCAACAAGATCGTCGGCACCAAACTGAAGCGGGATATCGCGAAAGGGGAACCAATCGAACTCTCGGATGTAGAACATCGAAACGGCGCGTTTGACCATGATTGACGCAAATCGCCTAGCTGTCGTGCAGTTGATCGTGTTCGACTTCGATGGGGTGTTTACGGACAACACGGTCTACGTAACCCAAGATGGCATCGAGTCTGTTCGTTGTTGGCGTAGCGATGGCCTGGGGCTGACCAGGTTGCGCTCCGCTGGAGTAAAATTGCTGATCGTATCGACCGAAAATAATCCAGTTGTGACAGCGCGCGCAACGAAACTTCGACTGCCCTGCAAACAAGGTATTGACGATAAAGCCGAAGCCGTTTTGCTGTCTTGTCGAGAATTCGGAGTAACACCTGAACGGACGATGTTCGTCGGCAACGATATCAATGATATTCCGGCATTCGCAGTCGTTGGACTGCCCGTCGCCGTTGCGGACGCCCACCCGGACGTTGACCTCCATGTAATTTGGCGGACGAAGCGCCCCGGCGGCTTTGGGGCCGTTCGCGAAATCTGCGACGCTGTCTTCAACGCGGGGCGACTAGACAATGGCCGAGATAATCATGGATGAGCTTTTCGATGTCGCCAGCGAAATCGTCCTCATCACCGGCGTATCTGGACAACTTGGAAGTGAATATGCACGCAGCTTTCTGACGCGCGGCGCTCGGGTTGCTGGGCTCGATTTGCGTATCTCGCCCGCCACCGAAGAACTGCTATCTGTTTTTTCTGACACTTTCATGTTTGTAGATTCCGATATTACGAGCAGATCTTCTATCAACGAGGCGCTTCATCGAGTTGAAAGTCGATTCGGCACACCAACGGTTCTCGTCAACAACGCCGCGATCGATTCGCCACCGTCGGCTCCTATCGAAGAAAATGGGCGCTTCGAGGATTACCCAGAGTCGTCATGGGACAACGTTATCGACGTCAATCTCAAGGGGACTTATCTATGCTGCCAGATATTTGGCGGCGCGATGGCGCGAGCCCAAAAGGGATCGGTCATCAATGTTGCGTCAATATACGGAATGGTCGCGCCCGACCAAAGCCTGTATGAGTACCGCCGTCAGCGCGGCGAGGTCTTTTACAAGCCAGTTGCTTATTCGGCTTCGAAGTCGGGCATCCTCAATCTCACGCGATATCTTGCTGTATATTGGGCGAAACGCAACGTTAGAGTAAATTCACTGACCATTGCGGGCGTTTTCAATAATCAAGACGAACAGTTCCTCGCCGCCTATTGCGGACGCATTCCGGTTGGGCGCATGGCAGCGGCGAGCGAGTACAATGGAGCAATAGTCTTCCTAGCTAGCCCCGCGTCGCGATACATGACAGGGGCGACTCTGGTGATCGATGGCGGCTGGACAGCGATTTGAGCGATGACCGAACTCCGGATTCCTAACTGGATAGACGGCAAGCCGCGTCGATCGTCGACCGGAGGCTGGCTCGAAAAGTTTACTCCCCATGACGGGCGCTTGTTGAGCTATGTGACAGACTCGACGGAGGAGGACGTCAAGCTGGCGGTTTCAGCAGCGGGTGACGCGCAACAAGCGTGGGCGGCAATTACTCCGATCAGGCGCGGACAAATCCTGGCTAACATCGCGTCGATAATGCATCTGCGCCGCGCCGAGCTCGCCGAGTGCATAGCCATCGAAACGGGGAAACCACCACAGGATGCATTGGGCGAAACCGATGGAGCGATATTGCAGGCCGAATATTTCGCAGGCGAAGGAATGCGGCTGCATGGGCGTTCTCTAACCTCGGGGACACCCAACAAATACAGCCACACTGTCCGCCAACCACGAGGCGTCGCTGGTCTCATAGTCCCAGCCAACACGCCGATTGCCAATATCGCCTGGAAGACATTTCCTGCACTAATTTGCGGAAATAGCGTTGTCCTGAAAGCTGCGGAGGACTCTCCGCAGATCGCATGGTTATTCGCGCAGATCACAAAGGACGCAGGATTGCCTGATGGGGTGTTCAATCTCATCCAAGGGCGCGGGCAGCAAAGCGGCGCCGCCCTGGTGATGCACGAGCGGATCGACGTCATCAGCTTCACCGGCTCGACGAATGTTGGCCGCTGGATTGCCGAAGTCGCCGGCAAGCGACTTGCACGAGTTTCGCTAGAACTGGGCGGCAAGAATCCTTTCGTAGTATGCGACGATGCCGATCTGGATCAGGCTGTGCACTGGGCGAGCCTATCGGCTTTCAGCAACGCTGGCCAACGCTGCGCGGCTGGCAGCCGCATGTTGGTTTTTCGCTCCGTTTACGAACCATTCCGGGACAAATTGGTTGCGAAAGCTCGCAGCCTCAAGCTCGGCATATCGGCCGATAGCGATCTCGGACCGGTCGTCAGCCGGCGACAGCAACAGTCAATTCTCGCAGCTATCGAGCGCGCTAGGGCTGAAGGAGGACGCATCCTGTGCGGCGGCAAGGCTTCCGACGCACTCGACCTGATCAACGGTTATTATGTAGAACCTACCGTCATCGACGGTCTTTCGACCGGCTCAGAAATTGGGTCCAAAGAAGTGTTCGGCCCCGTCGCCACCCTGCACGTGGTCGAAAACATCATCGAAGCGGTTGCCGCAGCCAATTCTTCCGAATATGGGCTTACCGCCGCGATTCATACCACCAATGTTGATCGTGCCATGTGGTTCGCGCAGCACGTTAAAGCCGGCGTCGCTAACGTCAACATGGGAACCTACGGCAGCGAGCCACACATGCCGTTTGGTGGGTTCGGCGCTTCCGGTAACGGAACAAGAGAACCTGGGGTAGAGGCGCTTGAGGTGTATTCCGAGCTAAAGAATATTTCCTTCCTGATACGACCCGCGCTGCTGTCATGAGCAAGCCTTCCCGCGCTGTCGCATTCATTCCGGCACGATCTGGATCAAAGCGGGTCCGGAACAAGAATATCCTTCCGTTGGGCGGCCATCCAATCATGGCGTATTCAATCCGAGCGGCTATCGATAGTGGCGTATTCGGTAGCGTGATCTGCGCAACCGATAGCGAGCTTTATGCAGACATCGCTCGCCACTACGGTGCGGAGGTTCCATTCCTACGATCGGCCGAGATATCGGGCGATAAGTCTCCGGATATTGAATGGGTCGTATGGATGCTGAATCAGCTGACCGCAATAGGGTGTCATTTCGACATCTTCAGCATCTTGCGGCCGACTAGCCCATTCCGGCTTCCAGAAACGATCCAGCGAGCGTGGTCAACCTTTCTGGCTGATCCCGGCGCAGATTCGCTTCGTGCAGTCGAAAAGTGTAAGCAGCATCCAGGAAAAATGTGGGTCATTCGAGGCGGCCGCATGCTGCCATTGTTGCCGTTCTCTAACGGAGACACGCCATGGCATAGCAGCCAATATGCCTCGCTTCCTCTAGTCTACGCGCAGGACGCTAGTCTTGAAATTGCATGGTCACGAGTTCCGCTCAAACTAAACAGCATAGCAGGGGAAGCCATCATTCCTTTCGTGAGCCAAGGCTACGAAGGATTCGACATCAACGAGCCGGAAGACTGCTGGCTAGCGGAAAGGCTTCTCGATACCAAGGCGACCGTACTCCCGACGATCGATATCGAGCCTTATAAAGTCAACGAATAAGTGGAGTTTGAAGTGGGTGAGCTCGCAGGACAGGCCGTCGAAGGCACGCTTTATTTTGCCCCGCATGCCGAATTCGAACGCGTTACCGGCTCGAACCTTCCCGCAAAGGAAAGAGCAGCAATTTTCGGGGATCTGTGTCGCTTGAACGCGCTCTACATGATCGCGCGCGCAGGCTCGGGACACATCGGCAGCAGTTTCAGCAGCCTGGACATCGTCAGTTGGTTGCTGCTCGAGGAAATTGAGGGAGCGGACGTCTATTTCAGCTCGAAGGGCCACGACGCCCCCGGTTACTACGCTGCCCTCATCGGATTGGGCAGACTTGACTTTGAACTGATCCACAAACTGCGCCAGATCGATGGCCTACCCGGCCATCCGGACATCGGCACGCCGGGCATGGCAACCAACAGCGGTTCGCTTGGCATGGGGGTATCGAAAGCGAAGGGCATGATCCTCGCCAATCGCTTGACGCACCGCAACGGAAGAATTTTCGTCATGACCGGCGACGGCGAACTGCAGGAAGGTCAGTTCTGGGAGTCTCTTATCTCTGCGGCTAACTTCGGCTTGCACGAGATTACAGTGATTGTCGATCACAACAAGCTACAGTCCGATACATTCGTTAAGAACGTCTCCGACCTCGGAGACCTCGAAGCCAAGTGCAAGGCCTTTGGCTGGCGGGTCGAGCGCTGCGATGGCCACGATCTGAGTGCCTTCGCTGAAGCGCTCGCCTCTATCGAAGGAGACCGTCGGCCGAAGATTGTGATCGCGGACACGGTGAAGGGCAAGGGCGTATCTTTCATGGAGCACACTTCGCTTGACTCGGACGTGGCCATGTACCGATTTCACAGCGGCGCACCGGACGCCAGCTTGTACCGCGCTGCGGCCCAAGAGATCATGACGAGGCTGAACAAGAAGTTTTCGGACTCCGGCATGGCACCGATGGAGCTGGAAACGATTGAACGCCCGCAGCCGTCCGCGCTACCCGCAACAGCGCAGCGGCTTATAGGAGCCTATACGCAGGCGCTACTCAAGCAGGCAGAAAGACGTGCCAATCTTGTGGCGCTCGATGCGGATCTGATCTTGGATACTGGACTCATTCCCTTCCGGGAGAAGTACCCGAATCGCTTCTTCGAATGCGGGATTGCGGAGCAAGACATGGTTTCGATGGCCGGCGGCATGGCGTTGAAAGGACTACTACCCATTGTACATTCGTTCGCCTGTTTCCTATCGGCGCGCCCGAACGAACAGATTTATAACAACGCCACTGAGCTCACGAAAATCGTGTATGTCGGGTCTCTCGCCGGGGTTGTACCAGGCGGGCCTGGACATTCGCACCAAGCGGTCAGGGATATCTCCGCTCTGGCAGCAATCCCGAAGATGACGATCGTTGAACCTTCCTGCGAGGCGGAAGTCGAGAGCTTGTTGGAATGGTGCATCGACGAGGCTCCGGGCAGCAGCTATATTCGTTTGATCTCGCTGCCGTGGGATGTGTCTTATTCGCTCCCTTCAAACTATAAGCCGAAATACGGTGAAGGCGTTGTCCTCACCGAGGGCAATGACGTCGTTATCATTGCATACGGCCCGGTCATGTTGAGCTCCGCAGTCAGGGCAGCTCGCATGGTAACCGAGACAGCCAAGTTAAGTGTCAAGGTGATCAACCTACCTTGGCTGAACGTTGTAAGCCCTAGCTGGATGAAGAGGACTGTGCAAAATTGCAGGCACGTCTTTTCCATCGACAATCATTACGTGATCGGGGGGCAGGGCGATGCCATCGGCAGAACGCTAGCGGGCCTTGGCGCGAGCATCCCCTACACTTGTATTGGCCTATACGATGTGCCGCCGAGCGGCACGAATCAACAAGTTTTGGAGCGTGTGCGCCTGGACGCAGTATCGGTCGCCCAAACGATCACCTATGCCTTAAGCTCGACCTAATCGACGTGCGCCTAAGGGAGATCGCTCACCTTGTGAGAGGGACGCCCGTTCTAGGATTACACCAGCAGTTCTGATGGCGCATTTAACCCCGAGATCGCCTTTCCTTTCCCCTCGTTGCGCCTGCAGCTGCAGGGAGACGTGGATTAGGCGAAGCTTCTCCTTCAACGTCACAATCACTTTGACGATTAATCGTCTCCAGTATGAAGGCTACGGCGAACGATGTCATCCAGGTTACTGTCCGCGATCGTAAGGCGGCTACGGAGTATGGCTACTTCAGCTAGCCAGCCGATTGCCCAGAGGCCTGCGCGCGAAGCTCCGCCTTCCCTCCCCGATTGGCACAAATATCTTAAGAACTCGCCGACTTGGGATAAAGCTCTCCAAGCAGCCAAAGGGGGCGAGAAAGTCCTGGTTGCAACAAGTGTCGGCGGCCTTGCAGCAGCCACAATATTGGAGAGCCTAATCGCAGTGTCGCTGACCTTGAGGGGCGCAAATGTTCGCCTTCTGCTGTGTGACGCTGCGCTGCCGGCATGTCTTCACATACATGCAGGTAAAGTGAAAAGTACTGAGGTCATCACGGAGTATCGTCTCAAGAAAGAAGTCTGCCCGGGTTGCTTAGCACGAGGGAAGTCGGTTTACGATAAAATCGGTCTCGCGGTCTCCTACTACAGCGAATTCATCTCGGACGCTGAGCGGGCCAACCTCAAAAACTTCGCGGCGACCATTTCCTCTGATGACATCAGCGCTTATACGGCGGGCGGTCTCGCTCTCGGAGAGCATGCCCTTGCCGGCGCATTACGTTTCTTCGCGTGCGGAACTTTACCCCAGACGACCGAGGCCGACCAGGTTCTGCGCCGATATTTCGAGGCGGCTCTGATTACTGAACTGGTCACGAGTAGATATTGCTCCAAGTACGCGCCCCAGGTCGCAGTCTTCCATCATGGAATCTACGTTCCTCAGGGCATCATCGGTGAGGTTTGCCGGGCGAGAGGGGTTCGCGTCGCAAACTGGCAGGTAGGCTATCGGAAGAGGACGTTTATCTTCTCACACAAGAAGACATATCATCACACCCTTCTCGAAGAGCCAGACTCCAACTGGAAAAATTTTGCCTGGAATGAGGCCCTGCAAAACGACACCTTGGCATATCTGAAGAGTCGCTGGTACGGCACCGACGACTGGATCTGGTTTCACGATCAGCCGAAGCACAATGCTGAAATGATCATGAACGAAACTGGGATCGATTTCTCACGCCCTACGATCAGCCTATTAACTAACGTCTTCTGGGACGCGCAGCTCCATTACAAGGCGAACGCCTTTCGCGACATGCTAGATTGGCTGGTCCAGACCATCGAATATTTCAAGGGCCGTCCCGATCTCCAGTTAGCGATCAGAATCCATCCTGCCGAGGTAAGAGGCGCCATACCGTCTCGTCAACCACTAGTAGATGAAATAACAACGTTCTTCCCAAAGTTGCCAGAAAATGTGTTTGTCATTCCACCGGACAGTCAGGTCAGCACCTACGTGCTTTGCGAAAACAGCGACTCCGTCATTATCTACGGAACCAAGACGGGTGTCGAACTGACGGCCATGGGCATTCCTGTGATCGTGGCGGGAGAGGCATGGATCCGGAATAAAGGTCTTACCCGCGACGCAACGTCGCCAGACTCCTACTTTGCTATCCTTGACAAATTGCCGGCTGGCAAACGCTTGGACGCGAGGACGGTAGATTTGGCGCAAAAATACGCGTTTCATTTCTTTTTTCGTCGTTTTATTCCGATTTCTTACATGGAACCGGCCTCCGGAGGAGTTCCTTATGAAATCGGCATCGACAACATTGAACAATTGTTGCCCAGAAGCGATGTCGGCTTGGACGTGATATGTGATGGCATTCTTCATGGCAGCGAGTTCATTTATCCTGCCGAAACTCGACAGGGGGCAACTTGACCAAGTATTGGGACCACGCTTTTGCGAGCGGAGGCGTCTACAAGCGCCCCAGGGGCGCGGGGTCTCTCCTGATTGATCCATTTCTAAAACTTGCCGAAAAGCTGTACGGAGACTATTGCGTTAGGCGCCTTTGGAGGTCCTGGGACAGAGCAGCCGTTTGTGCCGCAGGTGTGAGCCTCGGCGGCAACGCTCGTTTGATTAACAAGCACAATCGCGAGGCCGTTCGGATCGGGCAACATACGGTATGTCGAGGAACGATCCGAGTAGAGCCTGGAGGAGCCCTGACCATCGGCGAGGAGGTTTATCTCGGAGACGATACCATCATCAGTGCCGCACAGCAGATTACGATCGGAAGCGGGACTCTGGTTGCACATCGCGTCCAGATTTTCGATAACACATCCCACTCCATCAATTGGTTGGAACGTGAGAAGCACTTCAAGAAAATTCTCGGCCAAAAAATTGATCAGAAAATCGAGATTCCGAGCGCCCCGGTAACAATTGGCAGAAACTGCTGGCTCGGGTTTGGAAGCGCAATCCTGAAGGGCGTGAGTATCGGAGACCGGGTGATTGTTGCCGCAGGCTGTATCGTGACGAGCGATGTTCCGCCTGATACCTTAGTCATCGGCTCAAAGACAACTTTTGTCGACTTAAAAGACAGGAATTGAAAGAGGCTATGCGCATGTTAGAAAAATTCCGGAAGTCGACAGCGAGCTCTTCTCCAAACACGCAGACGCCCGCCTACTTCAAAATGGATCAGTACGTCGAGGCGGTTTGCTACACAGCCGCACCGGGGCAGACCCAATGGTATCCACCGCTAATGGTGTCAGCAGGGTCGATCGCGCAACGCGCGGTATGCGCTGAGCGCGTTCAGGAGGCGATTGCCTTGCTAGACCGCTTGAGCAGGGACGACTACAGCGAATATCTCTTGAAATACTACAGAGAAGGCGCTCGTCGCTTCAATGCCGGCTGGCGTTATGTCGATATCGTAACTGTACTACTCGCTTTAGCAGAACAATTACAGCCGAAGAGTTATCTCGAGATTGGCGTCCGCCGCGGTCGCAGTGTCAGCGCCGTCGCATCGAAGGCTCCCGCTTGCGATCTCTACATGTTCGACATGTGGGTAAGCAATTACGCAGGTATGGAGAACCCCGGCCCGGAACTCGTCTCACAAGAACTAGACAAGTTCTCACATTCGGGCGAGCGTATCTTCACCGATGGCAACTCGCATCAGACGCTGAAGCCGTTTTTCGAAACTCATCAGGACCTAGCGTTCGATCTCATCACCGTTGATGGTGACCATTCCTACGATGGTGCCGTAGAAGATCTATGCTATGTATTACCTCACCTGAAGATCGGCGGCGCGATTGTTTTCGATGATGTTTGCCATCCGAAACATCGCTATCTAGAGGATGTCTGGAAGCGCCTCATCGTGGAGGATTCGCGCTTCACTGCATGGACTGATGCGGATATCGGCTATGGCGTCGGATTTGCACTTCGAAAATGGTAAACTCGCCGGAACGTGTTGTTATAGTCGGAGCAGCCGGTTTTCTCGGCAGAGCTGTCTCACGCTACTTTTCCAGGGCAGGCCTCTCCGTGATTGGCGTGGACATTGTTGCGGCTGCTGAGCAACAGCCCTATCTGAATTTCTATTGTTGCACCGACCTGGATTCTGAGCTCGGCCAGATTCTTAAGGAGCAGAGACCGACCTACCTGATTGATCTGGCGGGTAATGCCAATGTCGGAACGTCAATCCAAGCTCCTCGTTTCGACTTCCTTTCGTCGGTGAATCTCTTCTCATCTATCCTCGACCAAGTGCGTCTTCGATCGCCCGAGACACGGGTCCTATTCGCCTCGAGTGCGGCAGTGTATGGTCAACCCAATCTATTGCCCATTACCGAGGATATGCCGCGACAGCCTATTTCACCATATGGATTCCACAAGGTCATGTGTGAGCAGCTGGCCGCCGAGTATCACTCGATCTACGGCCTGCAAGTCGCTTCTTCGCGCATCTTTTCGGCCTATGGGGCAGGACTGCGGAAGCAAATATTCTGGGACCTGTGTCACAAATGCCTTGCTGGCGATATCATTCGGCTTGGTGGCGACGGGACCGAATCCCGTGACTTCGTTCACGCCTCCGATATCGCTCAAGCGACGCTCTGTCTTCTCCGCAGAGGAGCATTCAATGGCGAAAGTTACAATGTCGCGCGGGGCATAGAAATTTCCATCTCGGAGATTGCCCACCGCGTCGTCGCTGCTTTCGGAGAGAATAAGGAACGAATAGTCTTTAGCGGGGACAATCGCGCCGGAGATCCTAAGAACTGGCGGGCCGATATCGGCCTGGTCAGCGCGCTCGGATTCAAACCCCAAGTGGGGATAGACGAGGGCGTGGCTGAGTACGTGAGCTGGTTCCGGACGCTCAGATGAAAATCCTAATTTACCTGACTGGCGGCCTGCACTGGATCGGTGGCGTTCAGTACACCCGTAATTTGCTACGGGCACTTGCCCTCCTGCCGGCTTCCGAGCGCCCTCAGCTCGTTCTGCAAATCAGTTCGAAGAATCGACTTGCAGGTTTCGAGGACGAGTTTCGGACTTATCCAAACGTGCTTATCGACGCCCCTCTTAAGGTCGGCCACGACACGCTTAGCAAATTGCGCCGTGCATTCCGCAAACTCTCCGGCCGAGAGCTGCAGGGCAAATTTCTTCTTTCCGATGAGTGCGTCGTCGCCTTCCCCGCAAAGGGGCCCAATATCCCGGGCCCGTCCCAGAAGATATATTGGGTGCCCGACTTCCAATATAAACACTTTCCGGAATTCTTCTCTTCAGAAGAGCTCAAGAGCCGCGACGCAATGTACAATCGGATGTTTGCAGAGCCTGGAATTCTAGTCTTGAGCAGCGAGGCGGCGAAGCAAGATTTTCACCGCTTCTTTCCGCAGTTCGAAGAGAAGCCCGTGCGCATCCTCCATTTCGTTAGCACGTTCGCGCCAGACGACTTCGCAGCCGATCCGCTATCCGTCTGCACCCGGTTTGCTCTGCCCAATGAGTTTGTTTATCTGCCGAACCAGCTGTGGCAGCACAAGGGACACGACACCGCTTTCCGCGCACTTGGAATTCTTAAGCAGCGAGGGATTCAAATCCCGCTCGTTTGTACGGGGAGCAATGAGGACTATCGCACCAACGAATATGGCCGTCACCTTGACGATCTCCTGAAAAGCTACTCAATCCACGGGCAGACTCTTCGCCTGGGCTTACTTGATCGTCGCGATCAAATCCAACTCTATCGCCAAGCCAGCCTTGTGCTTCAGCCTTCTCGATTTGAGGGATGGAGCACAACAGTCGAGGACGCGCGTGCACTCGGAAAAACAATAGTCTTGTCAGACATCGACGTGCACAAGGAGCAAAATCCGGCGAACGCGGTCTTCTTCGCTGTTGATGACCACTATGATCTGGCAGAAAAACTATTGGCGGCGTGGAATCAGGCCTCACACCAGCCACGCCTGGAGAACGAACGCTTGGCCCGTCGCGAGGCTGTCGAGCGCAGCCTACGATATGCGCGCGATTTCCTTTCGATCGCAAAAGCGGCTGCCGCTGGACGAACCTGACGCGACATTCATAGCTAAGTAGCGAGAGCACCTTCATGGCAAGTCGAGAGCAAGTCACCCGCATTACCCCAGCGGGACGATTCATGGCCATCGATCCTCAAGAGTACTGGAACGCCCGGTATATGTTCTCGATGCTCGTGTGGAAGAAGATCCGCGCATCATTCGGCGAGATGTACTTCTGGTTTGTGTGGCTCTGCGCTCGACCACTAATCTATGTGACAATCTTCGGTCTATTCAAACGCTGGTCCGAAGCAAAAACAGGGGTCGAACTCCCTTATACGCTCTATATCTACAGTGGCTTGATCCTTTGGTACTATTTCATGGAGACGTCGATCGACGTGTCAATGAACATCAAGGCGAACGCGTCACTGATCACGAAGATCTATATTCCTCGGTTGCTCACGCCCACTGTCCCCTTAATCGCAAATCTTTTGGATCTGATCGTATCAGCGATTCCCCTAGTCGGAATGATGGTCTATTTCGGCGTGTATCCCGGGCGGGCTATTTTCATGATACTGCCGACTCTCCTCATCGTCATGCTGATGTCCCTCGGCACGGGTCTCATCATCGCCGCGGTGACGCTGCGACTCAGGGACTTTCAGAAAGTCTTCGAGTTCAGCCTTTATCTCGCAATGTTTGTTTCGCCCGTCATCTTCTCTCCGAAGATGATCCCAGACCGATTTCACATCATCTATCAATTAAATCCGATGGTCGGCGCTCTGATGGGTTGGCGCGCGGCTCTCTTTGGTGAAGGCTTCCCATGGCAAGCTTGGCTTTCTTCGCTCGCTTTCGCAATGATCGCCGTGATCGTAGGTCTCTATCTCTATATGAGATACGAGCACGAACTGGTGGAGGCGATTTAGAGCATGACAACTCCGGTGATCGAAGTTGATGCGCTATCAAAGCAATATGCGATAGGCACTGGTGGTAGCGCGACCCTGGGTCGTGTTGCACGCGAGCTTGCATGGTTGCCTTATCGCAAACTGAGGGGCCACCCTATTCCGCCGATCATCAAGAAACGGCAAACATTCTGGCCTCTCCGCGACATATCGTTCTCGGTTGGACAGGGAGAAGTCGTCGGCATCATCGGATCGAACGGTGCAGGCAAGAGTACGTTACTAAAAATCCTCTCGCGCATTATCTCGCCGACGCTGGGCAGCGCGACTATCCGCGGGCGCGTCAGCTCTTTGATCGAAGTGGGAACTGGGTTCAACGCGAATATGACGGGACGTGAGAATATCTTTCTCAACGCGTCCCTGCACGGCCTGACACGATCGCAAATAACTACGCGGCTCGACGAGATCGTGGAATTCTCGGGAGTCGAGAAATTCATCGATACCCCTGTCAAACATTATTCAAGCGGAATGTACAGCCGCTTGGCATTTTCTGTCGCGGCGCATCTGGATCCGGATCTGCTCTTTGTCGACGAAGTGCTCGCCGTCGGCGATATCGCTTTCCAGCAGAAGTGCCTTAATAGGTTTTCGGAGATGGTAGGGGGTAGTCGCACAGTCCTGTTCGTAAGCCACAATCTCAGCGCCGTTTCCAATATTTGCTCTAAGGTGCTGTGGCTGGATCAAGGCCAAGTGCGATACTTCGGATCTACCGAGGCTGGTATCGCCGAATACTACAAAGCGATGATTCCTGCTACGGTACAATCGCTCGACACGCGCCATGAACGAATCGGTACCGGCGACCTGAGGTTCAGCAGCATCTCGTTTTATGATGGCAATATGCAGCGATGCGAACGCCTCAAGTCCGGCCAGGATGTCATTATCGGCCTGAGATACCAAGCGCGACCTGAAAAGCTCGAACCCATTAGGGATCTGAGTATTTCAGTCGTATTTAAGAACGACAAGGGACAGAGACTGTTTGGCACTCCCAGCGAAGTTCTTCCTACGACACTCCCCACGAGGATACATAGCGAGGGGGAGTATCTGATCAGAATACCGCAACTTCCATTACTTCCTGGAATTTATGACCTTGATTTGGGATGCATCATCAACCGATCGACCACAGACAAACTTATCTCTGCAAAGCGTCTTATAGTGACCGAGTCCGACTTTTTCGGTACAGGCAGATTACCTCCTAACCAGCAGGGCGACATCCTGGTTAAATTCTCTAATGAGTGGCGATAGGTTTGGTTCATGGAAGACAATAACACCCCTGAGACTGAGCCGAGGACCAAAGTCGAGCGGCGCGCGATATCAAATCTGATTTCGTTCCTGCTGCCCAAACTCGAAAATAAGAAAGCGGGTGCCATTCTACTTGGGCAGTTTGCTGAGATTCTTGCATCAAGCGGACAGCACATCGACAAGATCGAACGAATATTAACTGCCCTTCGCACCCCTAGCCTTTTATTGGCACAGAGCACCATCAGCAAATGCATGCTTCTACTGGAAAAGCATCCTCGCACGCGCCTTGAAGAGCTGTACGTGCGGGGCACTTTAGAGGCTGAACTCGGCGGTCTTTTCAATCGAATGCTCCTCGAACTCGGCTTCGGTAAGACGCTCGAAGCAAGCAATATCAGAGAGCTCTACGCAGAGGAGATCTTCGAAGGTATCGGCAAGATGTCGCTGCCCTTAAGTATCAGCAACGAAGCGAGCCACCATGAAAACCACATGGATATGATGTTCGTTGTCGCTGCGGCAAAGCTAAGGAATGCCAAGCGAATATTCGAGTTCGGCACATACATGGGCAGAACCACCTGCGGCCTTGCGTCGATCAGCAAGGAAGTCAAGGTCTTTACGCTTAACCTACCTCCCAATGAGGACCAACGATATGGTCCGTACATCGGTAGGCTTATTCAGGACAGCCCCTATAAAAATCGAATCGAGCAACTCTTCTCTGACTCGCGTAGGTTCGATACCACCAATTACGCGGCGAGTATGGATTATATATTCGTCGATGCGGATCACAGTTACGAAGGCATCAGGAACGATACGCTAAAAGCGTTCGAAATGCTCAAGCCGGGCGGCATGGTCGTATGGCACGACTATGCTCCGAAGAGTCCGGGAGTTTTCGGCTATCTCCAAGAACTCAGCATCGAACGCCCTCTGTTTCGTATCCGGAATACTTGCCTCGTACTGTATGTCGATGGGGTCGATGTAAAGAACTTTTCACCGACAAAGAACGTCAATTTTCTAGAGGATGCATCGTGACCAATCACGCAAGGGGGGTTGCCCTAGTGAAAATCGACATCGATGAATTAAAGCTAAACCTTCTTCAAACAGCGAAAGCTGCATTAAACATCCGGAGTGTCCCGGCGGAACTTAATGCGAAACGATGAACTCAAAATCTCTAGAGCGACCGAGCTCCTTTCCAGCAATGGCTTTCGCTCTCACCGAGATGGGTTATCGGGAAGTCTCGGTCAACAGCAGACTTCCTCGACGCAAGCGGTCTGGTTGAGTTGTGAATAGCCACAGCAAGCCTTGCGAGTCCTCGGGGACTTCGCTCGTGTTCTATCGGCTTCAGTTCATTGGGTGAGCGCGTCATGAAGTACGTTTTGACCGTTGTCGTAGGCACGTATAACCGACTGGATCAACTGAAGAGATGTATCGAGAGTATCGTCGCGAACACGACGACTCACACGCGCGTGTATGTCACGGATGCCGGCTCAACCGATGGGACGATCGAATATCTCAGCTCAATCGCAAGCGAGTCTATCACTCCGATTTTTGTGGGAAAGAAGCTGGGACAAGCGAGAGCATACAATGAGGTGTTCAAGCATGTGGATTCGCCATTTGTTTGTTGGCTCAGCGACGACAATGAAGTGGTCAATAATGGCTTGGACCGAGCTGTAAATATTCTTGAAAACGACCGCACCATTGGCATGGTCGCTCTCAAGACAAAAGATGTACAAGGACCATTTGCTGACGCGCCGTTTATCGGCGGACTTTCTCCAGCGGGTATTCTCAATGTCAATCAAGGGGTATTACCTACTGGCCTGCTTCAGGAGATTGGCGGGTTCTCAGAGGAGTTCCGCGACTATGGAATTGATAATGCTCTGACTGCCGAGGTCCTGTTCAAAGGCTACAAGGTAGTCTACACGCGCGCGATTGCCCTGCACCACTATCGCAACTGGAGCGAGGATCCGACTTCGGAAAACTATCAGTGGTTACAGCAGCGACATGCCGTCGCCAAGGCTCTATATGAGAAACGCTATTGCTCAAGCGCAATGCTAAAAGTAGACAGAAAGTACACGATCAAAAGAGCAGTTGCCGGGTTGGTAAGGCGCACAGCAAGGAAAATATTCTCAACCCGCGCTTTGCAGCGGAGCGCGACTTTCCGTACAATTTCGATCGTGCTATCTGCTAGATTCGTCAGTTGGCTAGACCTATTCTCAAATAAGGGTAAAGGTTACCACCTGGTGCAAAGAATTAGGTGAACAAGATCCTGCTGCCTTCGACAGCGGGTTCGAGTTTGACATCGGTCCAAGAGAGATGTTGATTACGGTGGGGACGCGGAACAGGCTTGGACTAATCGCGGTCTGGTCTGCCCTAATGGCTACTGTGCTGTTCCTTGCCGCGGTCCACGTTAACGTAGTCTTCTATCGCAGTTGGCCTCTGATCGGCGACACAGCTTCCTATTGGCTGAGAGATTTGTCTATTCTTGACAGTGGCCCACCGGGACGGTGGCTCACCCATGTTCTACATTTCGCACGTGACAACGCCCGCGACCCCCTCCGCACACTATCGTATGCCGTTGTGGGTCAGAACAACACACTTTCGGTCAATGGGCACCTGTACTTCTCCTGTTTCGCCGCGTTTTTCTTTCTTGCGTCGCTTTGCGCCTGCATCTGGGTACGGACTCAGTCGGCGTTCTACGCATTTGCAGCGCCGTGGGCCATATTTTTGGCGTTTTGCTTTTGGGATCCAAAGTATGGTCTTCCTTCGCGCCTGCCTGATATGCCCGCTTCATTCTTCTTTGGCGCATCACTCTTTACGCTTTTCGTAAGACGATCCGACGGCAGCAACACGGCGGGCAGCTTTGTCGCTGGTGCTTTCCTAGGGCTTGCAACGCTGACTCGTTTCCACGCCTTCATGTACGGAGCATTGGTCATCGCCCCAATCGTCACGATGTTCGCGTTCGAACGATCTCTAAAAACCGAACGGCCGATCCGGCAGTTCCTTCTTTCCCATATTAGCTTCGTAGCTGGCCTCGGCATTGTAGCCGGCTACTTTATAGTTCGCTTCTTACCCGAGGTGCTCTACTTCTACTCTGTGGCCGGCTACGGCTTAAACCAGACTGTGGCTGCCGCGCTCGCGACCACCGGCAAGAAACTGATCTTGTACACGATGGGTGTGCCAATTATCGGCTCCCTCGCCTTGCTGTTGCTGGCCTACATTTCGATGCAGAGAACCATCCGCCAGAAACGCGATATCGCCGATTATATCGCGACGGTTTGGGCAGCTCTGTCTTGTATCGTGCTGGTACTCTTCATTCTGCGAGTTGAGGACGATATTAGCCAAACGTTTTATATGCTTCCTGGATTATTCTTGCTGAGCTTGGCTCCTTTTCGCGTCTCAACGGCCCACCAATCCTACCTTACCTTGCAAAAGCCGTTTTCGCGCTTCGCTCTCGGATTAACATTCATTCTACCAACATTCTCCATTGCATCGTACGCGGTCTACATCAATTCAGAAGCGTTTCTCTATCCGCGCCCGCAAGCTCAGCGGCTCTATGAATTTAACCGTCGCCTGACTGATCTAGTCGTAGCGAACTTGCCTTCAACAATTTCCCAAGCTCCTTTTCTCGATTCCAATTTCGACTATTACGCGCGCTTCGTCATCCCAACAGCACAGCTAGCGTTCAATCGACACGCGCGCTTTGCAAATGTATTTCAGATCCGTCAAAGCCAGTGGCAACTAAGACGCGGCCTTCCACAGGACGGGTCCCGGGGCCAATGGTTTAGTGGTGTCCTAGACAAGGATCGCGAATTGATAATGCCCGCCCTAGCTAAATCGGTGAATGTATTTATGACGCTCGTCGACGTCGATAATCCGCTGGCTAACGACGTGGTTAAGGACGATTACACAAGGGAGTTAGCACGATACGTTGCCAGGCAAATGGCGGATGATACCACGACATGGGAACTTCGGGGACGACTGAGCTCCCCATTCGGTTCAGAAGTCGCCGTGTACGTTAACAAAACTTTGCAGTAGTCAGATGATACTCATCAACAACTTGCAAACACGATACGCACATCGACGGCGTTCAATCGATGCGGCCATAGCCAAGGTGATTGATAGAGGCTATGTCGTGCTTGGCCCTGAAGTGAAGAACTTTGAGGCAGCTTTCGCGCGCTACGTTGGTGTGTCGCATTGTATTGGACTAGGCAATGGCACTGATGCGATTGAACTCGCTTTGCGCGGTTTAGGGGTCACCCAGGGCGATATGGTGGCTACAGTAGCAAACGCTGGCATGTATACGACAACCGCAATGCTCGCAATCGGCGCATCTCCGCATTTCATGGACGTCGCCGCCGAAAGCCACCATGCAACGCTGGAGCAAGTGGTACAAGCAGTCGATGCAGGCTGCCGGGCCGTTGTCATTACCCATCTCTATGGAGCTGCCGTCAGGGACATCGCATCAATGGCGTCATACTGCCACGAACGTAACGTGCCTCTTATCGAAGATTGCGCGCAAGCTCACGGGGCAAAGATTGACGGCCGCCAAGTCGGTTCATTTGGCAGAGCTGCATCGTTCAGCTTTTATCCAACAAAGAATCTCGGCGGCCTCGGCGACGGTGGTGCCGTCGTGACAAGCGACGATACGGTTGCAAATCGCATCGCCAAGTTACGTCAGTATGGTTGGTCCTCAAAGTATGTCGTGACCCTTGCAGGCGCGAAAAACTCGCGACTCGATGAACTCCAAGCCTCGATTCTGTCAGAGCTGTTACCTTTCCTGGGCCAAGACAACGCGCGGCGGCGCGAAATCGCTGCTCGGTACTCAGCGTCTATCTTTCATCCCTTTGTTGAGCCCCCTCCCGTTCGGAACGACGACGGGTATGTCGCCCATCTGTATGTGATTAGGGTATGCAATCGCGACCAGCTACGCGCTCATCTAAACGAACGCGGAGTTGCAGCTGAGATCCATTACCCGATACCCGATCACCGACAACCGCTTCTTTCGATCAGGTGTTCTGGCATCACGCTTCCGATCACCGAGCAGAATGCCCAGCAAACTCTGACATTACCTTGCTATCCTGAAATGACAGACGAGGAAGTCGGCAAGGTGATTGAGGCCGTCAATAGTTGGGTCTCGTGAAGTATTCAGTCATCATTCCAGTGTATAAGAATGAGGCCTCAATCCCTCGTCTTCTCGCGGCGCTAAAAGCATTAAACTGCGATCTAGCCGGCCAGCTTGAAGCCGTATTCGTTGTGGACGGCAGCCCTGACGGATCATACCGGATGCTCAAGAGTGAGATGGATCGCCTCGATCTGCCGATGCAACTCCTCGTACATTCCCGAAACTTCGGGTCCTTTGCAGCCATCCGCTCGGGTCTCGCCGCAGCTCGCGGCGAGTACCTCGCCGTGATGGCGGCCGATCTACAAGAACCGCCTTCGCTCCTGCTTGATTTCTACCGATCCCTCGAAGCAGAAGAATGCGACGTGGCGATCGGCGTACGACTGAAACGCAACGATCCGATGTTGTCTCGCCTGGCGGCTCGCCTGTTTTGGGGTGCCTATCGGCGTTGGATCATGCCTGACATGCCTGAGGGCGGCGTTGACGTCTTTGGATGTAACCGAGCATTTCGCGATCGATTGCTCCATCTGGAGGAGGCTCGCTCGTCCCTGATCGCCCTTGTGTTTTGGCTCGGCTTTCGGAGAAAGCAATTTCCTTACGAACGGCAGGCGCGGCAAGAAGGTCGATCATCCTGGACGCTATCGAAGAAACTGGATTATATGCTCGACAGCATTTTTTCGTTCACCGACTATCCTATCCGGCTCCTGACGAGGGTTGGGGCATTCGGAACCTTTCTTTCCGTGGTAATAAGTTCTATCGTCGTCGCTGGAAGGTTACTGGAAATTATCGAGGTTCCTGGATACGCCGCGCTCATGATTGCGATCATGTTCTGGGGCACTGTAAACCTGCTTGGAATCGGACTCGTCGGGACTTATGCCTGGCGAGGCTATGAAAACAGCAAACGGCGGCCTCTCTCAATCGTGGCGATCAGGCATGTTAACTACAGAACAGACAACGCAGATCCATAAAACTGCTGAAGTTTTGTCCGTTCGCATTGGGGAGCGTACGAGGATCTGGCAGTTCGTGGTTGTTCTTTCGGGCGCCAAGATTGGCGCAGACACGAACATCTGCTCGCACTGCTTCATAGAGAACGACGTTATCATTGGCGATCGGGTTACAGTGAAGTCAGGGGTTCAGCTGTGGGACGGAATGCGGGTCGGCAATGATGTCTTCATCGGTCCGAATGTTAGCTTCACTAACGACAAGTTTCCGCGCTCTAAACGATATCCAGAAGCATTTTTAGAAACGCGAATTGAAGACGGAGCGTCGCTCGGGGCTGGCGCGATCATATTGCCGGGTGTCACGATCGGCCGGGGCGCTATGGTCGGCGCCGGCTCGGTAGTGACGAAGTCTATCCCCCCTCATTCGATCGTCTTCGGCTCGCCCGCACGGATAAAGGGCTACGTCGAGAGCCTGCCGAATAGCGAGACCGCTCGTGACTTATCCAAAGCTGTTCCGGAGATCGGTTCCACGGAACGGCTCTCTGTCCGGAACGTGACTGTCCATCGCATGGCACGCTTCGAGGATATCCGCGGCTCCCTTTCCGTGGGGAATTTTCCGTCAGACATTCCATTTGAAGCCAAGCGCTATTTTCTCGTCTTCGATGTCCCGAGTATCGAAACGCGAGGGCAGCATGCGCATCGTCAATGCCATCAATTTTTGATCTGCGTGCGCGGAAGTTGTTCGGTGGTAGTCGATGATGGGCACAAGCGTGCCGAGGTCCGCCTGAACTCGCCCAACAAAGGCATTTACTTGCCGCCCATGGTGTGGGGCGTCCAATACAACTTTACGAGCGATGCGGTGTTGCTCGTCTTCGCTTCCGACCGATACAATCCCGACGACTACATTCGGAGCTACTCCGAATTCGTCGAATTGGTCCGTGAAGAGCCTTGATCGTTGTTCGATTTCATGCTCCCGGCAATCATAGCGAAAACTGTTTCTTTGCCGCGGCAAATTACGGAATTGTACGGCCAGGGCCTTTCACGCTGGCTTAAGCGGCGTCGCTGGTTCCGCGCCTGTTATTTCGCCTGCACGGGATGGCATGCACGGTTCGCTGGGCTACCGAATTGGCCGAGACTGCTCGCGCAAGACCTTTCTTCCCATATGTGGGCAGCAAGTGTTCGTACTGCTGGACCCACGCGAGTCCTGATTGCTACCGGGACAGCCGGCCATCTGCCCTCTATGACCGTAGAGAGCTTTCTCGGCGTTGCCCTCACGCGCAGAGGAGCGTCGGTTCATTTCCTCCTATGCGACCGGACACTACCAGCATGCATGATGTGCGAGATTAGCTGGCACTCGGACCTTGAGGACTTCGCAACAAACGGCCCGCGCGACCGGTGCAGTTCCTGCTACAAGCCGGCAACAGCGATGCTTGCAGAGGCGCAACTCCATCAGATCGGACTGAGCTCTCAATTGAGCACCTCGGACCGGAACCGCGCCCGCGAGCTCGCTCGGTCCATCGCTCTTGACAAGATCCCCACCTATTTGATCGACGGTGTCCCAGTCGGTGAGCATGCTATGGCCGGCACTCTCCGCTTTTTTGCCCGTGGAGATCTACGCGGTGAACCTTACGCAGAACTCATTACGCGCCGCTACTTCGAGGCGTCTCTTTTGACCTACTACGCCTGCCGCCATTTGTTCGGCGGCGATAAATTCGACGTCGTCGTCCTCAATCACGGAATATACGTCCCGCAAGGATTGATCGCAGAAACCGCTCGGCGTCAGGGAGTGCGCGTCGTGACTTGGCATCCAGCTTACCGGCGCGGCTGCTTCATTTTCAATCACGATGAAACCTATCATCAGGGTTTACTGAACGAGCCAATCGAGCATTGGGTAAACATGAAATGGCGAGCCGAACATCGCACCCAGATTGAGGATTATCTCCAGAGCCGTTGGATCGGCAAGAACGATTGGGTCACCTTTCACCGCGACCCTGAGTTTGACATTGACGCCATTAGCCGCGAGATTGGCGTAGACTTTTCCCGTCCAGTCGTTGGGCTTCTCACCAATGTGGTCTGGGATGCCCAGCTTCATTATCGCGCCAACGCATTTCCTGGGATGCTTGATTGGCTGCTGAAAACTATCGCCTATTTCGCAGCAAGGCCCGAACTTCAACTTCTGATCCGAATTCATCCTGCTGAGATGACTGGAACAGTGCCATCTCGCCAACTTGCTATCGATGAAATCGGGCGGACCTTTCAGTCGCTTCCTGGGAACATCTTCATTATTCCACCGAACAGCCGCGTGAGCACTTATGTAGCGATGACAAAGTGCAACGCCGTTTTGATCTATGGAACCAAGACCGGTGTTGAACTCACGTCGAGCGGTATCCCCGTTATCGTTGCTGGCGAGGCGTGGATCCGCGGCAAAGGACTCACTCTAGATGCTCGCTCACAGGAAGAGTATTTGCGGTTGCTTGATACCCTTCCGCTTGCAGGGAAGCTGGATGCCAATACTCGTGACCGCGCATTGAAATATGCGTATCACTTCTTTTTTCGAAGGATGATCCCGATCGATGCTATCGTGCAAGCCAATGGCTGGCCGCCTTTTGCAGTAGATATCGAGGGACTATCCGATCTTGAACCGGGAAAATCGTCGGGTCTGGACGTGATTTGCGAAGGCATTCTTTTCAACAAGCCATTTGTCTATCATGCAGAGGACGGTGTCCCGACCTCCGCTCCCTCGAGCATTTAACATGCGCATTAGCATCGATGCGACTGGACTGGGAGCCGCGAAGACCGGCACGGCCGTGTACATTACCGAGATACTTCGTGAGTGGAATCTCGACAGATCGATCGCGCATGAGTTCATCATTTTCGGCAATGACCACACGCAAGCTCACTGCGTGAAGCTTGAGCTCGACAGCCGGTTCAGCTTCATAATGTCCCCAAGATCTCGTTACCTACGTGCGCTTTGGCAACAGGTAACGCTTCCTGCACATATCAGAAGGCTGGGAATAGACGCTCATTGGGGTACAGGTTTCGTCCTGCCACTCGCCAGCCGAACTCCTCGGGTTGTAACAATACATGACATGACCCACCAGCTCTTTCCTGAGGTCCACGAGCATATAAAGCGCTACTATTTTCCCGCACTTATAAAGGCCTCCGTCAACGCCGCTCAGGCCGTGATTGCGGTCTCAAACGCCACAAAGATGGATCTCCATCGTCTCATTCCTTCTAGCCGAACCAAGACGATCACCACGTTGTTGGCGGCGCGAGATCTGTCAGAAGAATTGCCCACTCGCGGTGTTGCAACTCAAGGGCCTGCAACTAACTATATGTTATCCGTCGGCACAGTCGAACCGCGCAAGAATCTCGCTCGACTGATCTCTGCATGGCGTAGGCTTGACGCGGCCGCGAGAGGGGACACTCAGCTCATTGTGGTTGGCGCAAAAGGATGGCTTGTCAATGAACCGCTGAACTCAAACGATCGAGAGTACGGGATTCAGTTCAAGGGACACGTGACCGATGCAGAGTTGTTCAATTTATTGAGACATGCGAAGGCGCTTCTTTATCCCTCACTCTATGAGGGATTTGGTTTGCCCATATTAGAGGCCATGATGGCCGGAACACCCGTACTGACGAGTGATATTGGCGCGACCCAGGAAATCGCAGCAGGAGCGAGTGTTCTAGTCGATCCCACAAACGAAGATCAAATAAGAGAAGGACTGACCCGACTCCTGGTCGATCCGGAGTTACTGGCGCGACTTTCAACACTAGGTAAAGCTCGCGCCAAAGAATTTTCGTGGAGACGCACCGCGCGCGAAACTCTCGCTGTAATCGAACGGGCGGCCATCTATGAATAGAACTCTATTATCCATCGTTAGCCATGGCCAGTCTCACCTGGCTAACAATTTGCTTGGCGATTTAGAACGGCTCGCTTCTGACGTCGATATCTTGTTGACCTCGAATATCAAAGAGCGCGCCCCCATTTTGACTCTCCCGAATCTTCGGGTGATTGAGAATACTGAGATCAAGGGGTTTGGCGCCAATCATAATGCAGCATTCGAATTGTCGGAACACGCGTTCTTTTGCATCTCCAATCCCGATATTCGTCTTCTAAATGACCCCTTCGCTGCACTTCGAGAAACGATGAATGACCCATCTGTGGGTTTAATAGCCCCCCTTGTTACGGATCGCTTCGGCGCACCGGAAGACAGCGCGCGAGAATTCCCCACGCCGTTTGGACTGCTCAAGAAAGCTGTGGGCGCTGGCGATGGACGCTTAATAGTTACCGGAAATTCGCCAGTTACGGTCGACTGGACCGCAGGTATGTTCATGTTCTTTCGAGCAGAAGCTTTTAGACAGGTTGGCGGGTTCGACGAAAACTTCTTCTTGTATTATGAAGACGTCGATATCTGTGTGCGCCTCTGGCAGGCCGGCTGGAAGATCGCCGTAAATCCGACGATATCGGTCATCCATGAGGCTCAGCGCTCGAGCCACAGGAACATACGCTACGCCCGCCGCCATCTTACAAGCGTTCTCCGGTATTTGCTCAAGCACACTGGAAGGCTTCCTAAGACTCACTTCTAGACGATCGCGGTAGCTCAGGGGAGACGATTGCAGCTGCGTGCAAAGCCGGTCTCGCTTGTACTTGAAACTTGCGCCGGCTGGGCAGTCCCCTCGACCACTAAGCTACTGACATTCCGATTTTTGGTCGAGCTGCATGGACTTCATAAGGCGCTGATGCTACCCCTACACTGCCAATGGGCGAATTGCATTTATCGCTGCTCACGCCTTCGGTTCGGGCCCCGAATACACAATCAAGGTGATGCCGGCGATACGGCTCGCGCTTTGTGGAGGAAAGATGCAGGTACAGGATAAGCAGCCACGCGTGGCGCTAATTACCGGCATTACCGGCCAGGACGGCGCCTATCTCGCCGAATATCTGCTGTCGCTCGGCTATGTTGTCCACGGCATCAAGCGGCGCTCGTCCTCGTTCAACACCGCGCGTGTCGATCACTTGTATCGGGACCCCCATGCTGGAGATGTTCCATTCTTGATGCACTATGGCGATATGACGGACTCAACTAACCTAATCCGTCTGGTGCAACAGATCCGGCCGACCGAGATCTACAATCTCGCCGCCCAGAGCCATGTTGCCGTCAGCTTCGAGAGTCCCGAATATACCGCGAATGCGGATGCGATTGGCGTGCTGCGGCTTCTCGAGGCTATCCGTATTCTTGGCATGGAGAAGGAGACGCGATTCTACCAGGCCTCCACTTCCGAGCTCTACGGTCTTGTGCAGGAGGTTCCGCAGAAGGAGGCGACGCCGTTCTATCCGCGCTCGCCTTATGGCGTCGCTAAACTCTACGGCTATTGGATCACGGTCAACTACCGTGAAGCCTACGGGATGTTCTCATCCAACGGCATTCTATTCAACCATGAGAGCCCGATTCGCGGCGAGACATTCGTGACCCGCAAGATCACCCGCGGTGTCGCCCGCATTGAGGTCGGCCTCGAGGACACACTTTATCTAGGAAATCTGTCGGCCAAGCGGGATTGGGGCCATGCGCGGGACTACGTCGAGGGCATGCACATGATCCTCCAAGCCGACAAACCGGACGACTTTGTGCTTGCCACGGGGGAAATGCGCTCAGTGCGGGAAATGGCCGAGCTTGCCTTCTCGCACGTCGGACGCCGCATCGAATGGCGCGGCCAAGGAGTCGACGAGATCGGCGTTGATCTCAAGAGCGGCAAGCCGGTTGTACGCATAGATCCAACCTATTTTCGGCCGACCGAAGTCGACCTTCTGGTGGGGGACGCGAGCAAAGCGCGTGATAAGCTCGGCTGGAAGCCGAAGCGGACCTTTGGCCAGCTGGTCGAGGAAATGGTAGCGAACGACCTCGCTGAGGCAAAACGAGACGCGGCCCATGGCAAGCCTGCCGTTTGAGCTAAGGGGTAAGAGCGTCTACGTCGCTGGCCATCGCGGCATGGTCGGCAGCGCGATCGTGCGTCGGCTGGCGCAGGAGAACGTGAACCTCGTTACGGTGGATCGGCGCGAGGTCGATCTCTGCAACCAGGCCGCCGTGCTCGATTGGTTCGCGACGTCGCGACCGCAGGCCGTCTTCCTTGCCGCCGCCAAAGTCGGCGGCATCGTCGCCAACGATGAGCTGCGCGCCGAGTTCATCTACGATAACATCGCCATTGGGGCAAATGTTATCCATGCTGCCCATCTGAATGGCGTCGAAAAGATGATGTTTCTAGGCTCCTCATGCATCTATCCGAAGCTCGCGCCTCAGCCGCTGCGCGAGGAGTCGGTGCTTTCAGGTCCTCTGGAGCCGACCAACGAGCCCTATGCGATTGCAAAAATCGCCGGCATCAAGATGGCGGAAGCGTATCGCAGCCAGTACGGATGCGATTTCATCAGCGTGATGCCGACCAACCTCTATGGGCCGGGCGACAATTATCATCCCGAGTACAGTCATGTGGTCGCCGCTCTCATCCGTCGCTTCCACGAGGCAAAGATCATGGGCACAACGAGCGTCACGGTGTGGGGCACCGGCGCGCCCCGGCGCGAGTTCCTTTATGTCGACGACATGGCGGATGCCTGCGTCCATCTAATGAAGACCTACTCGAGTGCGGAGCCGATCAACATTGGCACTGGCGCGGACATCACCATCGCCGAGTTCGCGCACCTCGTGGCCGAAGTCGTCGGTTACCAAGGTGAGATCAGATTCGACACCTCCCGCCCCGACGGCACACCGCAAAAGCTACTTGATATCAGCCGGCTCGCGGCTCAGGGTTGGAGTGCAGCGACATCGCTCGAAAGCGGTATCGCGTTTGCCTACCGCGCCTATCAGAGTGAGCGGGGTGCGAACCCTACCGGTGACCTCTGACGCGAGCAGCGGGCTCCAGCGCATTCTTGGACTTACGGCCAAGAGGTCAGTAGCACTACCGTTTGAAAGACTGCGCATTACGCAAATGTAAGGTGGCAGGCAATGCAATGCGACAATCGCCACCACACGGAGCGAGCAGGCGTGCTGCTAGACGGTCGAGCGATCCAGCGCCAAGAACGTATCCAGCTCTTCCGCAAGCGCCGTCTCCCAGGACGGAGGCTCGATAGAGTAAACGTCTTTAAGACGGGATAGATCCAGCTGGGAATTGGCTGGCCGTTTAGCCTTAGCCGGATAGTCTTTGCTGGCAATTGGAACGATGCTGGTAGCCTTCAGCACGACACCTCGAGAGCGTACACCCTGCACGATCGCGCTGGCGAAGCCATGCCACGCGGTCCAGCCGGAATTCGTGACGTGTAGAAGTCCCATGGCGCGATCGAAAACCTTCCCGAGATCCGCCTCGCCTTGCTGGAGAATTTGGACGAGTGTGGATGCGACGGTACCCGCGGTCGTCGGAGTTCCAAACTGATCGGAGACCACTCGCAGCGTCTCGTGTTGTTTGGCAAGGCGAATAATCGTGCGCATGAAATTCACGCCTTCCGCCGCATATACCCACGCCGTCCGAACTACAAGATGGGCACCACCCGCTTCCCGGACAGCGCGTTCACCTGCTAGCTTGCTCTGACCGTATAAGGACAATGGACCAGTAGGATCGTCCTCCTGCCAGGGCCTCCCTCCGCTGCCATCGAACACGTAGTCGGTCGAGAAATGAACAATGGGCACACCCTGTGCCGCAGCCCAGCGGGCCAGGACGGCTGGGGCGGTACCGTTAATCAGGAATGCAAGTGCGGACTCGTCTTCGGCCTGATCAACCCAGTTATAGGCGGCAGGGTTGATGACAAGATCTGGCTTAATTGAGTCAAGTCGATCTGCAAGCGTATCTGGTTGAGACAAATCGAACTCACGCGACGCCGGGGCGATCACCGTGTACTTTTTCCGAAGAAGGCGCAGTAAGGCACTTCCCACCTGCCCTGATGCTCCCGTCAACAGGACGCGCATCAGACTTTCCCATAAATTGGGAGGTTAGTGACCTGGGCCAGCAAGGGCGCTGCTGCGTCTTTTGGCGAAAGAGCTGGATCGCTAGCCCCCCAATCGACGCCAATCTCCGGGTCGTTCCAGCGGATAGATACTTCGTCCCGCGGGCTGTAGAGCTCGTCGCATTTGTAAAAGAAATCGGCCGCCTCAGATAACACCAGAAAGCCGTGAGCGAAGCCTCGCGGCACCCACAACTGGCGACGGTTCTCTTCACTCAGTTCAACTGCAACATAGCGCCCGAAATTGGGACTGCCGACGCGAACGTCGACAGCGACGTCAAGCACGGCCCCCCGAAGCGTAGTCACTAGCTTGCCTTGGCTGGATGGATTCTGAAGATGCAAACCACGAAGCACGCCGCGGCGTGAGCGGGACATACTATCCTGCAAAAAGGGTCGTGGAATGCCTACTTCTTTGTAGCGCTGGAAGTGATAAGTCTCCATGAAGAAGCCTCGATCGTCAGCGCTGACCTTAGGCTCGATCAGGAACACTTCTGGAAGTTCTGTTGCGACTACATTCATGAAGGAGATCTAGATGCACCCGCAAAGAGTGCGTCGAAGCTTAGCAAGCTTGTAGAGTTCAGTCGATCTGCTATATTTCCGAACATTGAGCGTTGGAGGCCCTATGAAAGGCATTATCTTAGCCGGCGGCACCGGTTCGCGCCTTTATCCTGTGACAACGGTTGTTTCGAAACAGCTTCTTCCAGTGTTCGACAAACCCATGATCTACTATCCCTTGTCAACCCTAATGCTTGCTGGAATTAAGGACATCCTCATAATCTCTACGCCACAAGATAAGCCGCTCTTCCAGAGACTACTTGGGGATGGCTCTGAGATCGGTCTATGCTTCGATTATGCCACCCAAGCGACACCTCGCGGTTTGGCTGATGCCTTCCTCGTCGGGCGAGATTTTGTCGGCTCCGACCGCGTTGCTCTGATTCTTGGCGACAATATCTTCTACGGTCATGGTTTACCACAGATACTATCGGGCGCCTCGTCCCGCGAGAAGGGATCAACCATTTTCGGGTATGTTGTCAAATCGCCCGGGCAATATGGCGTCGTTGAGCTCGACGCCGGGGGGCGTGCAATCTCGATTGAAGAAAAGCCCAAACAGCCGAAATCGAATACCGCCGTCACCGGACTCTACTTTTACGACAACAATGTGCTGGACATCGCGGCTAATGTTAAGCCATCGGCACGCGGCGAAATCGAGATCACAGACGTTAACAAAGCGTACCTTGAGCGTGGCGATTTGCATGTCGAGGTTCTCGGACGCGGCTTTGCTTGGCTTGATACAGGAACTCACGCTTCGCTCGTGGAGGCCAGCCATTTCGTGCAAATTCTCGAACAACGTCAGGGCTTGCGTATAGCGTGCCCAGAGGAGATCGCGCTGCGCCAAGGCTATATATCCCTCCAACAATTTGAGCGAGTAGCGGAGAAATCAGCTAAGAGCAGCTACGGTGAGTATTTGCTATCGGTCGCCCGCTCCTTCATCAACTGAGAACGCCTGATAGGAGGAATAGGATGCAGTTCGAAGGATCAACGATCTTCGTGACTGGCGGTGCCGGTTTTATCGGCTCCGCAGTGGCCCGGCACCTGCTGAAAGATACGAGCGCGCGGGTGGTAAACATCGATAAGCTGACTTACGCGGCCAATTTAGAGTCAATTCCAGGCGCTGATAGCAACCCACGCTACGCTTTCGAAAAGCAATGCATCTGCGAGGGACCCGGCTTGCGCAGGCTGTTCGAGATATACCAGCCAGACGCCGTAATGAATCTTGCGGCCGAGAGCCACGTCGACCGCTCAATCGATGGCCCCAGTACATTCATCCAGACAAATATTGTCGGAACTTTCATCCTATTGCAGGAAGCGCTACATCATTGGCGCACACTATCCCAAGAGAAACGCAAGCGCTTTCGCTTCCTGCACATTTCAACTGATGAGGTCTTCGGCTCCCTCGGCGATAACGGCCTCTTCACCGAGGCGACTGCCTATGCACCGAATTCTCCTTACTCTGCGAGCAAAGCCTCGTCTGATCATCTAGTTCGCGCATGGCGAGAGACCTACGAGCTCCCGACGATGATTACGAATTGCTCAAACAACTATGGTCCTTATCATTTTCCTGAAAAGCTAATCCCACATATGATCATCAGGGGCTTAGCAAACGAGCCGCTGCCAATTTATGGCGACGGCAGGAATATCCGTGATTGGCTCTATGTTGAGGATCACGCCAAGGCGCTGACGCTGGTGCTAGAACATGGGCGAGTCGGCGAGACCTACAATGTCGGCGCCTGTAACGAGCGTACAAATCTCGAGGTAGTTGAGACAATTTGCCGTTTGCTGGACGATCTTTCGCCTAGCACAAAGGGAGCGCGTCGTCACCTGATCTCGTTCGTAACGGACCGCCCCGGCCACGACCGCCGCTATGCCATCGACTCGTCAAAAATAGAGCGCGAGCTCGGCTGGCATGCTCGGGAGAATTTCGAGAGTGGTATGATGAAGACTGTGCGGTGGTACATCGAACAAGAGGCGTGGTGGCGCGCAGTCCTTGCGCGGGGCTACGCTGGCCAAAGGGTGGGATTACTTGAGCATTCTAGCACTGTAGGCCCACATTGAAGCAGGCCGCCTCGGTTGGTGAGCGCAAGCTGCGTAAAGCTATTCCCCCTCAGCCTAAACAACAACCCAATCGGAAGCGTGCAGATTGGGCGAAAGCACGGCTGTAACATCCAGAATATGAACGACGCTGGAGGCGGAGTCGCGCGAGAGGATATCCTTGCCGCCGTCTCCATTATGATCGCCCGCGCCAAGAATTGTGGCGCCGGCGAGCATTGCGATATCGAATGTTTGGGCCGGCTGGCCATTGGACATCAGCCACATGTAGGCTTGCCCACCATTCGTACTCTGCCAAAGAATATCGTCCGTTCCATCTCTGTTAAAATCGCCGACGGCGGCCGCCTTCCATCCGGGTATGTTGCCAGCATAATAACTTTGATAGGGCTGTCCGCTTTTCATCAACCACAAGAAATTGGTTTCAGTAGAAGGGTTATGCCAGACGAGGTCGGCCGTACCATCACCATTAAAGTCGCCGGAAGTCAGTAGATTCCACCCAGGAAGAGTACCTAGCGAGTACGAATTCGATGGCTGACCGTCCCTCATAACCCACAAAACGTTCTCGCCTGTCGATGCATTCCGCCACAGCAAATCATCAACATTGTCGCCCGTAAGATCGGTAGATGATGTGAGCTGCCATCCCGGTATGAGTCCTCCATAAAAAGATTGATACGGTTGTCCACCTTGCATCAGCCAAACGAAATTTTCGCCTCGCGCCTGATTATGCCAGACTAGATCGCTTGTGCCATCGCCGTTCAAATCTGCAGAAGCTAGCACCTCCCAACCGAGCACAGTTCCAAGAGAGCCCGACTGCACCGGTTGGTTGTCCGTCATCAGCCAGAGGTAGTTGGCACCTGACGAAGGATTTTGCCAAAGAATATCAGCCGTACCATCGCCGTTAAAGTCGCCCGATGCGGCATGATTCCAGCCATTCAGTACGCCAAGGTTCGTGTCACCGCCAGCGTTAACGACAACGTGACCGAGGAGCGTTCTTGCGTTCGCGTTGCTGCCGTCGCTATCCCAATAGACATCACTGTTCAAAGGATCGTAGATAAGTGTCGGAGTAGGAGAACTCGGGTTTGAGCCGGTCAAGAACGTGACTCCCGCGGAGGCAAGTGTGCCCGCCGTCGCTAGACCAAAGCCAGACATGCTTAAGACCAGTTGATCCTGACCGGCTTGGAAGTCCAAGATGCTGTCAGCGCCTGAAGTCGGACCGGAAAATATGAACTGGTCAGCTCCCGCACCTCCCGTGAGCGTGTCAACACCAGCATCCCCATACAGTCGGTCGTCTCCAGCCCCGCCAAAGAGAGTGTCGTTTCCAATTCCGCCGTGGAGGAGATTTCCGATCTGATTACCAATGATCGTGTCGTTGCCGGACCCGCCATTGGCGTTGTCGATGTAGGAGCGTGCGTCGCCGCCATAGAGATAGGCATTGTAGACGTTGCCCGACGCGTAATGGCCGTCGCCGAGATACGCCAGCTGGACTGAGGAGAACACCGACGAGGCCCCGGGATTGAGGTTGATGCTCAAATTCGTCGTGTAGTTCGACAGGTCGTAAGTATCCACGCCGCCGCCGTCCCAGAGGGTCTCGTAGATACGGTTGGCCGAGCCGCCGGCGCCGCCGCCCGGCGCGAGCTGCCCGACACCGTTGATGAACTCCTGCCCGGTGGTCGGATTCCATGTGTAGACGGTGCTGCCGCTCTGGGTCGTGTAGTCCGCGCCGTACATCGTCTGCAGCGCGAGGATATCGTTGGCCATGTAGGTCTGCGAATATCCGTACGCTTCATTGGTGTAGCCGGACGTGGTCGAACCGCCGACATAGCTGCGATAGCTCATGACGGTGTATTCGCTGTCGTCATGCGCGCTCGGCACCGCGACGTTGGCGGGGCCGCCGGCCTCCTGGCTATGCTTCAGGCCGAAAGCATGGCCGAGCTCGTGCAGCGCGGTAGTGAAGTAATAATTGCCGAGCTTGGCCAGCGAGAAATTGTATTGAGTGCCGAACCAGACGTCCCCGCCGGATGCGTAATTGCCGGGATAGTAGGCGTAGGCGGTCGGATTGGCCGCCGGCGACTGCGCGACCATGATGTCGGCACCGTTGGTGCCCGCGTACTGGATATCGGCGTTGGTGTAACTGAGGATCAGCCCGATCGCGTAGTTGATCGCTGCTTGGATTTGGTTAGGCGCCGAAGCGAAGCCGGAGATCGTCGGTTCACTGCTGCCGCCGCCGTACGGCTTCGAATAGTCGCTGGGGGAGTCGGGAAAGCTGTACGTGATCGTGCCAACCCACTTGTAGCCAGATAGCAGGCCATCGATATCTGGGTTGTTGGTTTTGCCAATGGTTCCAGCAGTAGCCAATGGAAGTCTCCGGAGCAGGAAATGGCGCGCGATCCGTTGCGCGGTAGGCGATCCTAGCTTCAGAAGTAAACGTTTGGCTTAAATTTGGCGACTGCCTCCGTACTTCTTGGTTAGATGTTAGCACCGTAGTCATACGGGCGAATAAACATGCAGGTCCAGATACCAGCACAAGCGAACGGGAACGGTGAAGAGCGCGTTTTCTCAGCATGAGCGCTCGTGCAGTTGAATGCGCCCAACGGAGTGTCGCTGGAGGCGGTTACTCCTTCAGGTAACCGGCAACTTAGCCGGCCTTTGCTACGTCAGATCCTGGGATCGCTTCGTGCAGCACGGCAAGAATGGCAATCCGATCGACTTTTGCGGTTGCCCACTCGAGTGCCTCCAGCCATCGTCTCATCTGTATAAGGGAAGGTTCGTTCGGCCTTGCAGCCATAATCCCGGGGATCCCAATATTGACAGGCGACTCTTCTTGCCCAAACAACTTTTCAGTCAGTCTTTCGCCTAGCCTCATCCCGCTAAATGAAATCTGAATGTCTCGTCCGGGTTCAAGTCCCGACAGTCGTATCATTCGTTCGGCTAATTGAAGTATTCTGACTGGCTGTCCCATATTGAGGACATAGACGGAAGCGTCATGGTTGCCCGACACGACAGCGTGTGCCGCAGCTGTTACGACTAGGTCACACGCTTCTCGAATGGTCATGAAATAGCGGACCATATCGGGGTGCGTTACCGTTACCGGCCCGCCCGCCTCGATCTGCGCTTTGAATTTTGGAACCACAGATCCTTTCGATGCCAAAACGTTTCCGAAACGCACGGAAGTGAGCCGTATAGCGCGTGAGCGTGAATGCCAAATCTCGTGATCAAGAGCTTGGCAGTACATTTCAGCAAATCTTTTGGTGAAGCCGAGCATCGAGATAGGCTCGATCGCTTTATCGGTAGAAATCAGCACCATAGCTTTGGCTCCGGAGGCCACGGATGCGTCCGCAACGTTGATCGACCCAAATACGTTCGTTTTGACGCCCTCGCTCCAATCACGTTCAAGAATCGGAACGTGCTTTAGTGCGGCAGCATGGAAAACGACATCCGGCTCAAACTGGTGCAATAACTGAAAAATACGATTCCGATCTCGAACGTCGGCTATTCTGCCATCTATTTCCGCGTTGGGAGCGGCCAACGACAACGCTTCCAACACGCTGTATAAGGCCGGCTCGGAGTTATCAATTACAAGAAGGCGATTTGCTCCATGCAGAAGTACACGTTCGCATATCTCAGAACCGATTGACCCTGCTCCGCCCGTAACAGCGATCGCTTTCCCCCTGACCAATTGTTCAATTCGCCCATGATCAATGACCTGAGTCGCTCGGAGTAGTAGATCTTCGACAACGATCGGCCGCAGTTGAGGCGCTTCACCTCCGTCCAAAGGTGGCAAGCGACTCACCGTGAGACCGAGCTTCCGAGCCTGGACCAAGATCTTCTCAGGATGAGAATCAGGATCAAATGCTGAAGGCCCCATGATAAGGCGGGCAATCGACCACTTCCGGTCTGCCAAATCCTGCACAACATGCTTCAAATCGTCTAAGCCCCCCAACACTGGGATATTGCGGAGCAGTTGTCCCCAATCAGCGCGTGATGGAGAGAGCAGGCCAACTGGCCAAATACCCTTCACAGAACCATTTTCGATCGCACGCAGAAGTATTTCTAGATCGGCAGCCCTGCCAACCATCAGTGTTGGTATGGCGTTCTGTTTGCGAGCATGACGTAGGGTGCGGCTATAGCGAAAATAGCGATACGCAACGCGAGGCGCGCTCAGCAAGGCCACCTGGAGGAACCAGTAGAGAACGATTGTGACCTTGCCTAAAAAGAAGGTGCCATAGAGGTTTGGCGCCAAAAAAATGTAGTCCAGCGCGACAAGTGCGATGGTCAGAACCGAGGCCGCACGAAGTACATTCAGCCCATCTGGCAATGAAAAGAAACGCCACTTCGTGGTCGTCAGATTGAAAAAATAACAAACGACCGCGCTGAGTGCGACAAAGAATGGCAGAACGCTTGCAAGAAAAGGCAGGCGCTCAAGCAACATGTCACCCTCAAACCGCAGATAGAAACTCGCAAACACAGCAATGGTGGTGGCGATCGCGTCGTGTGCAGCAATGAGAAGGATGCGATAGGTAACTCTGGACGGTGGCGTCATTCCGATCACAATGTGCTCAGATCTGAGAGCACATCCCTAGGTTCTTCCTTGATCCGAAGCTGAATAGCTGGCTTTCTTGCTATCCGGATTTCAAGGGCTTTGCATTCGCGACAGAGCGGGCAACAGTGCAGCACATGCTCGGCTGGACCAGCGCCTGTGATGAAGCAACAACTTCAACTTAGCTAAAAACTGACCTCTGAAGGTTGCCCTAGAACAAACCACAATTAAGGGCAGCGAGGCATCAGCCTAAGCGGGCGCATGGCTAACCATTCCGAGCATCGGCAGTCGAGCCGACGCAATTTGGATCAATCGGCCAGATTTCCGACATCTTCGTCATTCCATCGAATTGTCCATTCCGGAATCCAACTCGGTAACAATAGGCGGCGAGAACAATCGACCAAATTATCAGAAGTAAGTAGCTCATCCGCCCCCCAATGCCTTCTAACAAGTCACCCAACAACTGTCTCGATGCAGCTTGGGCGCTTCAATCCACTCCACCATCTCGGAACTCAAGTACTTTCATAGTAGCGGTGAGCAAAAGTACCGCGAGAAGCAGCGGGAACAAGAGGAGCATACCCCATGCCATGACGGTCGTCATAAGTCCTCCATCACCCGACTGCTTCACTGGTACGCTGGCCATGCAGCAAGTCAGGACCTCCTTCATCTACCCTTATCTTAACTTGTCTGCCAGGATTCAGCAGCTCAATGTTGACCGTTCGGGCGTGATCCGACGCTTTGTATTAAAATACCTGTCAATGGACTGCAGATACCCTGTCGAGCCCAATTGCCGACCCAAACGTACCCGCAAGGCCAATTTCAGATGTCACCGCTAAGTCCGCTCGGATCTAGGAAGGCATCCGGCTTACCCCATTTTGAGCAATTCGTAGGCGGCGACAGGCACCGGAACACTCCAGTCTGCCATTGCCAACCGCTTTCCGGCACTATGGTATGTCCGCAATCTGTCCCGGAGCCTTTTCATATGCCCTTTCCGCAAGCCTCGGAAGCCCTGTCGCGCTTCACCGTGCTCGATCTGACCCGCGTCCGCTCCGGACCGACCTGCGTCCGGCAGCTGGCGGACTGGGGCGCCAATGTCGTCAAGGTCGACGCGCTGACCGAGGATGCCGGCGGCGAGCAGCCGGGCGGCCCCCGGCGGGGTTCCGACTTCCAGAATTTGCATCGCAACAAGCGGGCCATGACGCTGAACCTCAAGGACGAGAGGGGCCTCGCCGTGTTCAAGCGCCTCGCCGCCAAGGCCGATGTCGTGGTCGAGAATTTCCGGCCCGACGTAAAGAAGAAGCTCGGCATCGACTATGAGAGCCTTGCCGCAATCAACCCGCGCATCGTCTATGGCAGCATCTCCGGCTTCGGCCAGGACGGGCCCTATCACAAGCGGCCCGGCTTCGATCAGATCGCGCAAGGCATGGGCGGGCTGATGTCAATCACCGGGGCGCCGGGCGAAGGCCCGATGCGGGTCGGCATCCCCGTCGCCGACCTGACGGCCGGGCTGTTCTGCGCCATGGGCATCCTCACCGCGCTGCTCGAGCGCGAGGTCTCGGGCAAGGGCCAGTGGGTGCAGACCTCGCTGCTCCAAGCCCAGATCTTCATGCTCGACTTCCAGGCCGCGCGCTGGCTGATGGAGAAGGAGGTCGCCAAGCAGGCCGGCAACAACCACCCGACCAGCATCCCGACCGGCGTGTTCAAGACCTCGGACGGCTACATCAACATCGCCACCACAGGGGGCCGGATCTGGGAGCGCTGTGCGCAGGCGATCGGGGCGCCGGAGCTCTTTGGCCATCCCGCCTATGCGACGGCCCCTGCCCGCTCCAAGAACCGCGATGCGCTCAACGCCGAGATCGAGAAGCGCACCGTGACGAAGTCAACCGAGACCTGGGTTCGCGAGCTCAACGAGGCCGGCGTGCCCTGCGGGCCCATCTATGCTATCGACCAAATGTTCCAGGACCCGCAAGTCCGCCATCTAGCCATGGCGGAGGCCGTTCCGAATGAGAAGAACCGCCCCGTCCACGTGGTGGCGCAACCGGTGACACTATCGCGCACGCCAAGTAAAATGGTGGCCCTGCCCCCGGAGTTTGGCGAGCACACTGACGAAGTTCTCAAGGAGTTCGGCTTCACTTCAAGCGAGATCGCCACGCTAAAAGAGGCTCGAGTCGTTTAAGTGCATTCCCCAGGAATAGATTGCAATTCTTTGCGGGGCTTGGCCACGAGCCTCCGACGCACCTGTTCGAGGTACAAAAAAAAAGCAACTAACTCCACTCGACACCGACCAAAGATCTTCCTACTGGGTCCGCGATTCGCGGCAGCGCCAGCCGGTCCTCCATGGTCAGCAGGATCTCGCTGATGCTGAACAGGCCGATGATGGCGACTAGGAAGTTGATGGCGCAGAGCAGCTCGGGCGAGCCGAAAATCATGCGCAGATTGCCCGATTGAGTCTATGCCGATGCCGGCCAGCAGCCGCCCAGCGACATCGGGATGACCGTCTTGTGCTTGGCCTCGCGCCCCAATCCGACCAAGGAGCGGAAGGTGCGCAGATGGCGTGCGAAAAAGTTGCGAGGCTGAGTCCAGAAATCAGGTCGCCGTGCTGGCGGTCGGCTAGGCGGCAGCTCGTTCAGATCTCGGGCTCCGGAGCACCAGCAATCATTGACTTCGAAGAGATTTCGTCGGAGCTCGCGCAAGAGGAAGTAAGAAAGCTTGCCGAAACCGCAGCGGCGAGCCTCACTGGCCTCATGCCGTAGGTCAGCAGCAAACGGCACGATCGGAATTGAGCTTCCTGCATCTCAAGCACCAAATTGGCTCGATCGACCTAAACAAGCATGAGCGTGCACGGTGCGTCGAGCGGCTTCTCCCAGGACCTAGGGGAGCGCATCAAGCGATCGAACCTGATTTCAGCGCAGAGACCCCATGGTCGGCCCCTAATTGCGTCGGGCGGCCCCGAGCAGAATGGCGGCTCGGCCGCTGAACTCGGGGAGCAGACTGAGGATGTGGTGAAAGCGTCCGGGTCTCCCGATAATGAGTGCCATAAAGAGAAGCTGAGATTTGCCTGAGGCTCTAACGTCTCAACTTTCATGCGAGCGCCTGGCGACGCCATTCAGGTGCGCGCTTGGCACCGCTTACCGCCTTCCGCTTCGCAGCGCAAGGACATGCGCATTTTCCGCTGGTGGCGCTATGCCGCCATCGCTTGCACCGCCCCAATGTTCACAGTTTCTAGCGCTTCCTTGTGCCTCTTCGGTCTCCGCGATCCCTGAGAGCCCGAGCACCGACTGCGTCTTAGCGGCGGGTGAAAAAACCTAGAGTGGCGAACGGCTCAGCCCTGGATCTTCTTACGCCCGATATCTCTGGCGGATCCGACGAGCACAAAAAAGGGACGACGCAACCCGAGAAGCTAACACAGGCCGCGCAGTCTTCGACCAGCACCGCAATCAAATATGCCTGTGCAAACCCCAAAATGCGATCAGCACGAGAGCAACAGCCCCGACTGCCAGCAACAACAGAATGGTTTCGAGCATGGCGAATCAAGCTCCGCAGCGCAGAGGATATACCCAGGAACGAAGTTGTCATTGAATAGCGAGCTAGCTTACCAGCGCGGACCAACGTGGCAGCCGAACGAGCCATGTCGTCACTTAGGATTCCTTGTCGATGTGAAAGCACCCATCCGATCAAGTTCGTGAGGGCCGGGTCGGATACCGTCTCAGGCCACGATCGTAGCGATCAACTACTGGGTCTCACCGGCCAGAACAGCAGCATGATCGCAGGGTCGTGATCGAGCCGACCAGGCCTTTCGACCAGAACACCTTCAGGTCGCCACCGAAGCCGATCATCGAGAGACGAAAGCATCCTCGGTTGCCAAGCACCAGAGCCAGCGTGAATGGCGCCAGCGGAATGCCGATCTTCTTGAAGACGTACCCGACGATGCCGAAGCCTGCGAGCCGAAGGTCATGCGAAGATTGCCCGACACAGCGTCCAGATCACCCGAGCAGAAGAAGTGGGAAAATCGGGAGACTCAGTTAGAAGTCAGGTCTGCGCGCTGGCGGGCGATTGGGCGGCGGCTCATTGAGGTCTCGTGCCTAAAGAGTCCCGGTTGCAACCGTGGCTTTCGACGAGGTTTCATTCGAACTCACGCAAGACGAGACAAGGAGGCTTGCCGCGACCGTAGCAGCAATCTGCAATATCATCCGTTTCAGGGGTAGATTGAAAACTGAATCCTCTGGCGGGAGCTTTCGCGTCGACCAGATCATGTTTCCTCTCCGAGTGCAGGTTGGGCGCGAATGTTATCTTATCATGGAAGCTCAGTGGAATCGGCGCTCGCAGAGCCTACATCAACTAAATCCCACGGCAGAGAGTCGAGCCAATGGCGAGCAATTCCTGCGCCTTGGACACAGTGGTGCAGGTAATTTGATACCTGATTTTATACCTCCTGTTACGTTAGAGTAATCATCTGCCGCCTCCAATTCACACGGCCGGGCAGAACCAGATGTCGAACATCGCGTTCTGGATCGCGTAGGCGCCGATCGCGCACAACACCACGCTCATCGGCGCCACCGCGGCAAACGGCACGTACAGGATCGAGGCGAAGATCGACACCGTCGTCAGCACCAGCACGAGGCCGACGACATTGCCGAGATACATCGAGGCGATCAGGCCCCAGACGAAGTCCTTGTGCTCGACGAACAGCAGCGGCCCGGATTGAGTCCCCACACCGTCAAGCCACCGAGCAGGATCGCCGCTGTGCCCGACCAGGGGGATGCCGAGCGCCAGCATCGGCAGCAGCGCCGAGGTGCCTGACACATGCGGCGCCGTCTCAGACGCGCCCTCGATGCGGCATTTGCCGGGATCCTTGGCGAAACGCTTGGTGAGGTGTAGCCCACGAAAGAGGCCGCGATCGCTCACCGTCTTGTTAAAGACCTCTGATGGCTACATCAGCTAGCCATCACCGGCGGAAGACGTGATAGCGATTGCGCCTAGGCGATCGACGACCCGGAGCTCTATGTCCTTCCCGACTACGCGATAGACCTGCGTGCTCCAAGAACCGCGACGCGCTCAACGCCAAGATCGAGAAGCGCGCCGTGACGTACTCGACCAAGACCTGGGTCCGAGAACTCAACGCGGCCGGCGTGCCCTGCGGGCCGAACTACGCCATCGACCAGGTGTTCAAGGACTCGCAGGCCAGGCATCTCGGCAACGCCCAGGATGTGCCGAACGACGAGGGCCGCCATGTCCGCCTGGTCCAGCCCGTGACGTTGTCGCGCACGCCGAGCAAGATGGTGGCGCAGCCGCCGGAATTCGGCGAGCAGACCGACGAGGTCTTGAAGGAGTTCGGCTTCGACGCAGACGAGATCGCAAAGCTGCGCGACCTAAAGGTGATGTGACTCGGGTAAGAAACGACAATGCCCGGTAGGATTGCCGGGCATCACCGGTAGTTCGCGCTGGACAGCTCAGTACTTCGCGACGACGGGCGTCGGGGTGAACGCATAGTTAAAGCCGACCCGCAGCACGTGATCGTGGAAGCTGACGTCCGCCTGATTGGCGGTTCCGACGAAGTAAGTTTTACTCCCGAAATCCATGTAGAGATATTCGAGCTTGGCCGACCAGTTCCGGGTGAACTTGCGCTCGACGCCCGCACCCACCGTCCAGCCAACTCGGATATCGGTGCTCGTCACCCCGGCCCCGATCGGGAAGTTGAACGCGCCGAGCGGAGTGGTGCCACCGAGACCCGGCCCGAAGACCTGGATTCCAAGGGCGGTCGCGGACGAATATTTGAACTCGCCGACAGCGAGACCACCGGTCGCGTACCACAGGGTCTGCGGATCCGAGAGGATGCCGACGCGCCCGCGAAACGTCGCGAACCATTGCAGATCATAGGAAAGATTACCGGTCAACGTGGCAATGGAGTTGAAATCCGTCCCCCCCGGGATGCCAATGATGTTCGAACCGTAACGCGCGCTCGTCGTCGTCACCGTCCGCGACGACCGCTCGCCTGTCGCTTGAATGTCGCCCTCGAGGCCGACGACCCATTTCGGATCCACCTGCCAGTTGTAGCCCAGCTGTCCGCCGGCTAGCCAACCGTCGACATTCTGACCGAACGAACCGAACTGTGGAGCCGGGAACGGCAGTGCGATCGGCGCTACGCTCGTCTCCGCCCTGCCCCAGCTATATCCGGCGTTTAATCCGGCATAGAAGCCGGTCCAGCTCCAGACCGGATCAACGACGGCCGGAGCCTTCACATAGGGTTTCGCTGCCAGATCAGCGGCCACTGCGCTGGTCGCGACCAACGATGCCGCCACAATTCCCATCACAATCTGCTTCATCGCAATGCCCCGTGAGAAATTAAGAAAGCCACCGGGAGCATAAGGGACAACGCTGGCCTAAGCTGTTGCATAACAGCAACATTTGGGAACAACCACTAGGCCTGAGCGATTGGACTACGGCGACGCAATTAAGCTAAACTACTGATTAAGCTGACTTTTCATGGTGCAGCCGCTTTGCCTCGCCGGCCCCAGCCGACACGGCCGAGCAAGGCCGTCGACCACCGGCCAGAACAGCAGCACGATCTCGAGCGTCGTGCTCGAGCCGAGTAGGCCGTTCGACCAGAACACCCCAAGGTCCCCGTTCAAGACCCCTGACGGCTACATCAGCTAGCCACCACCGGGGTAGCGATTGCACCCAGGCGATCGGCGAACCGGAGCTCTGTGCCCCATCCCGACTACGCGATAGCCCTTGCCCGCTCAACGCGGCGTGCCCTGCGGGCCGATCTAAGCCAGCGACCAGATGTTCGAGGACGCCCAGGTCAGACATCTCAGCATCGGCCAGGACGTGGCGAACGACGAAGATCGCCACATCCGCCTGGTCGGCCAACCTTTGACGTTGTCACGCACGCCGAGCAGGATGGGTGTGGCCGCCGGAATTCGGCGAGCAGACCAACCAGGTCTTAAAGGAGTCGGCTTCGGCTCGGACGAGATCGCAGGGCTCAGGGACGCTAAGGTGGTATGAGTTCAGAGAGAACATTTCCCAGCGCCCGTTAGACTTGACGGCTCAAGCTCTCGCTGCTCTTAAAGGCGAGCGTCAAACGAGGACATGGTCGAAGATGATCCAAAATTGGCTCCTGGCCGTCTTTAGCGGCTTGATGGTGGTCGGGTGCTTCTTCACTGCCATTTTCGTCGATAGTATCTCCTTTAGGATAAGGGAACGACGATCCCGCCTCCCTGCTTCCCATCGCCGCGCCTTAGGAACTCCAACAGCCGTTCCTTGAAACAAACATCGGTGTCGATCCGAAGGCCTATCGTCGGCCAATCACCTCTACATCCTCTTTGCCGCGGTGGGTCCGAGGATGCTTTCTCGGGCCAAACCACTGCACCTCAGAGGACAACGACATGATCAAGCCAATCAATGCCATCGTTCCCAATGCCAAGCATACCGGAAGTATATAGATAATCAGATGATTTTGAGCACCCATGCAATCGTCGGTGGCGCGATAGCCAGCCTGATTCCATCACATCCGGCAGCCGCGGCGATCGCGGGATTTGCAAGCCATTTTGCAATTGATGCAATTCCGCACTGGGACTATCCGCTTCGCTCAATAAGTCTAGGCAAAGGTGCTAACAATCGCGGCCTGTCCTTCAGCAGCGCGACGCTGAGGGATTTTGCAATTATCGGAATTGATGCGTGCGCTGGCCTCGGCCTTGCGCTTTGGATGTTTGCAACGGCAGGATCAATTTGGACGATTGCGATCGGCGCCTTCACCGCGATGTTGCCAGACGCCCTGCAATTCGTTCACACCCTTTACCCTCGTGGCTTACTTCACGCGCTCCAACGCTTTCATTGGTGGATACACTCTAAGCGCGCGTTGACGGGATTATTTGGCGTGGGTTCGCAGCTCGCATTCGCCGGAATGATCGCTGTACTCGCCAGAAGCTTCTAATTGAATCCGGCAGCACTGTGGCCCGCGTATGTCGGATCCAATGAAGAATGCGGGGTTCTCTCATGTCTATGCGGACAAGTTGACGCTTCATCTACCCTCAGGGTTCGGGCCAAGACCAGCCACCGCCAGAACGATGCCGAAGTCATGGCAGCCCGTAGTCGGGCAGTCCCCATGATGCCAAGGAGCCAACCACCAAAGAAGAAGACAATAAGCGTAAGGAGATAGGTCGTTGCGCAGAGGGACCGAGCGCATTTTGAACGCGATCACCCTCAATTGGCCCAGCGCACAACCTCCTGCGCAGAATGCGGCCAAAAGCACTACAAACCCGCTGCTGATTCCCCCTATAGAAGCGTGCATCGACAAACGACGTCGCGACATTCAAGACGACCGCGACCAGGCAGGTGGTGAGGAGGAATCGAGGCCGGAGTGCTAAGCGGGCCGATTTTTTATTAATGAACCAGATGTCTTGGAGGCGTGGGTCAAGCATATCGGCACCAAAAGGGGGACCAAATCCCCTTAACCGGCCAGCCGCTTACGCTGCTAAGGTTGCCGAGCAAAGATGGTGGCGCCCCCGCCGGAATTGGCCAAAGAAGTAGATTGAAGCGGCGGAACAGCCACAGAAATTGACCGCCTGGCGGCGGCGCGATAGCCTCATCCAAATACTACTTTCCAATCAGAGCAAACGGCAACAAAGAGGGCCAGCCGAAATGACTCTTGTATGGTCTGCCCGGTGTGCCAGTCCGTTTACCTACGTTCCATAAGAGCCTGTGCCAGGCCGGAGACGGGGCAGTTCTCATGTACCACTTGTGGCGAGATCATCGCCCAGTGGCATACGCCATACGTACCCATCTACACCACGAGCGACCAGACAGACTTACTTTCCACGAAGCCAGCTCGTAACACAAAGTTCGATTTTGCGAAGGCTATAGCGGACGAGATATGCGAACCGAGAACCAACTTAACGATTTCAGCGCAAGCTAAGTTGACGATAAAGTATAGCGACTTTCTCACCAGGCCGCGCGCCAGCGAACATTATTTGTCTAAACTTGCAGTGGCGTGGCTTTAGCTCGTTTCATCCGAAGGCGCGTCAGAATCCGGTCAACAACCGGCCAGAACAGCAGGACGATCGCCAGCGTCGTGATCGAGCCGACCAGGCCGTTCGACCAGAACACCTTGAGGTCGCCGCCGGAGCCGATCATCGACAGGCGAAAGGCATCCTCGGCGCGATTGCCGAGCACGAGCGCGAGGGTGAACGGCGCCAGCGGAATGCCGATCTTCTTGAAGACGTAGCCGACGATGCCGAAGCCGAGCATCAGCCAGATGTCGAACATCGCGTTCTGGATCGCGTAGGCGCCGATCGCGCAGGACACCACGATCATCGGCGCCACCGCGGCAAACGGCACGCGCAGGATCGAGGCGAAGATCGGCACCGTCGTCAGCACCAGCACGAGGCCGACGACATTGCCAAGATACATCGATGCGATCAGGCCCCAGACGAAGTCCTTGTGCTCGACGAACAGCAGCGGTCCGGGATTGAGGCCCCACACCATCAGGCCGCCGAGCAGAATCGCCGCGGTGCCCGAGCCGGGAATGCCGAGCGCCAGCATCGGCAGCAGTGCCGAGGTGCCTGACGCATGCGCCGCCGTCTCCGGCGCGAACACGCCCTCGATGCGGCCCTTGCCGAAACTTTCGGGATCTTTGGCGAAACGCTTGGCAAGGTTGTAGCCCATGAAGGAGGCCGCGATCGCGCCGCCCGGGGTGATGCCGAGCCAGCAGCCGATGAAGGAGGAGCGCAGCAGCGTGGTCCAGTATTTCGGCAGGTCCTTCCAGACGCCGAGCACGACGCGGAGCGAAATGCTGGCGGCGTGCCCGCGCAACGCCAGCCGCTCCTCCATCGTCAGCAGGATCTCGCTGATACCGAACAGGCCGATCACGGCGACCAGGAAGTTGATGCCGCGGAGCAGCTCCGGCGAGCCGAAGGTCATGCGGAGATTGCCCGACACGGTATCCATGCCGATGCCGGCGAGCAGCAGTCCCAGCGACATCGAGATGACGGTCTTGTGCTTGGCCTCGCGCCCCAATCCGACGAAGGAGCAGAAGGTCAGCAGATACACCGCGAAGAACTCGGGCGGGCCGAACTTCAGCGCAAAGGACGAGATCATCGGCGCGAGGAACGTAATCAGCAGCACCGCGACCAACGAGCCGATGAAGGAGGAGGTGAACGCCGCGGTCAGCGCCTCCGCCGCCCTGCCCTGCTGCGCCATCGGATAGCCGTCGAAAGTGGTCGCGACCGACCAGGCTTCGCCGGGGATGTTGAACAGGATCGAGGTGATCGCGCCGCCGAACAGCGCGCCCCAATAGATGCAGGACAGCATCACGATCGCCGAAGTCGGATCCATCGTGAAGGTGAGCGGCAGCAGGATGGCAACGCCGTTGGGACCGCCCAGCCCGGGCAGCACGCCGACGAAGATGCCGAGCACCAGCCCGACCATCATCAGCACGAGCGTCTTCCACGTCAGCAGGACGGCAAAGCCGTGAAGCAGGAGACCGAAAGCTTCCATCGCAGGACCGCCTAGCGGCCGAAGGCCGCTTCGAGCGGCCCTTTCGGCATGATGACGTCGAAGGCGACATCGAATGTGACGAACATGATCGCCGTGAACACAAGAGCTGTGAGCAGCGACTTCCACAGCGCGATCTTGCCGACGAAGCGCATGAAGCCCGAGATCAGGAGGAAGCTCGCGACATAGAGGCCGAGGAACTGCATCACGAGGCAGAACAGCAGCGTCGGCACGAACACCGCCATGACGCGGCGGGCCTGTGCGCGCGTGACGAAGGTTCCGAACGCCGCACGCCGCGCCAGCAGCGCCACGATCAGGCCGTAGAGGCTGCCGCCGCCGAGGATGACCGAGAGATAGAACGGAAAATAACCGGGTTCGGGCCCGGTCGAATCCCAGGACGCGCCGGTGCGCCAATTGTCGTAGCCGAGCGTGACGGCCAGCGCGAGCAGCAGCAGGCAGACGAATATCTCGATTGTGACGGACGAGACGACGGAAGGCGAGTCGTCTTCAGGCGCGGTCGGATCGTCGACGACGATTTCAAGATCGGTTTGGGACATGAGCGAACAACAAACGCTGTGGCCAATCCCCTCGCCCCGCTTGCGGGGAGAGGGTCAGGGTGAGGGGGTCTCCACGAGGACGGTGAAAGATGGACTCGCGGAGAGTCCCCCTCACCCTGATTGCATCTTACGATGCGATCCGACCTCTCCTCGCAAGCGGGGCGAGGTGAAGAAGACGACTACTTCGCGACGAATCCGGCTTCGGTCATTAGCGACTTGTTGATGGCATCATCCTCCTCGAGGAACTGCACCATGTCCTTGCCGGTGAGGAAGATCGGCTTCAGCGCCTGCTTCTCCATGTAGTCCTTGTACTCGGCGGTCTGCGTCACCTTGTGGAACAGCTCGACATAGAACGCCTGCTGCTCAGCCGTCACCTTGCCGGGCAGGAACATCGCGCGCAGCATCAGATATTGCACGTCAACGCCCTCCTCCTTGCAGGTGGGGATGTCGGCCCAGGACTGGGTGTCCGTCACCTTGCTGGTGTAGGAGATGCGCTCTTTGTCGAACACGCAGAGCGGACGCACCTGGCCGGCGCGCCAGACTTCGAGATTTTCCGATGGATTGTTGACGTTGGCTTCGGTGTGGTTGCCGACCAGCTGGGTCGCGGCCTCGCCGCCGGACTTGTAGGGCAGATAGGAGAATTTTGCGCCGGTCTTCTGTTCGAGGAAGACGGTCAGCACGTGATCCTCGCGCTTGGAGCCGGTGCCGCCCATCTTGAACGGCGCGCTCGCCGCCTTCGCAGCCGCGACGAACTCCTTCACCGTCTTGGGGCCCGCGCTGTTGTCCCAGAGCACGAACTGGTCGAGCGCGACCACCGAAACCGGGGTCAGCTCACGCCAGTTGAACGGGATCTTGGCCGACAGCGGCAGCATGTAGATCAGCGAATAGGCGATCAGCACCTTGTTCGGATCGCCCTCGCTGGACTTCATATACATCAGCGCTTCCGCACCCGAGGCGCCGCCCTTGAGCGAGACGACGATCGGCTGCTTCATCAGATTGTTCTTCTGGATCGCGGCCTGCATCATCCGCGCCATCTGGTCGGAGGCGCCGCCCGCGCCCGCCGCCACCACGATCTCGACGGGCTTGGCCGGCTCCCAGCCTGCAACAGCCGGCGTGCCGCAAAGCGCGACTGTCAGCGCAATCGCGGCCTTCATTCCATGTCCCACGGGCGTCTTCCCTATGTTCTTGTTCGGATTGGAAATTCAGAGATGAATTCAGTGACCATTGTGCTGATGAATCCGGCCAAGTTCAAGCCGTCCGACGTCATCCCCGTTATGACTTTGGAATGAGATCCAAACGAGACAAGCCTCGCGCAACTGAGCTACAAGCGATCCGCCGGGCTCGTAGGCTCGGAGGAGTTAGCCGTGGCCCTGATCAAGGCCTTATTTTAGAATAGGCCAATTCGATTAAGCGTAATTTCCGAAAATACAAAGAAGCTAAGAGTGATGAGTGATGCCGCGCCTGCTCTACATCAACGAAAAATTCGGCCACGACGCGACGATCTTATTGGACAGCGGAGACGCCTGCTGGATCTCTGTGGGCAAGAAGGGTGTCTTAGTGCGTTCGCACACGCACAATTTCTGGGGCGGATTGCTGGGAAGCGTCTTTGGTCCGAAGCTCTACCAAGAGCGGAATATATACCAGGCACTAAACGTTGCGCAGGCTCTCACGGCGATGTTTCGGCCGGTTCCACAAATTCGGTGCAAGGACATGATGCTGGCCGCATTTTGTACAGCAGCCTGGCAGTGCTCGTCACCAGAACGTGTCAAGGCCGTACTAAATGATCCGGAGTTGCTCGCCGCGTAATTGCTAGGCTTCACCGAGCCCATTTTTGTGCAACGCCGCGCTTGCATTTTTCTGATCTAACCATATTCGTTAAGCATGAGTACGCGTAGAAAAGTAAGTTTAGACCTCGACCACGAGCGGCGGAGAACGCGGTGGAAAGTCCAGTGGGGAGTTCCCGCCCGAGCCGCTGGCGGCGCTGCAAGGGCAGCCGCCCTATCACGTGACGAGCGTAGGGAAATAGCTCGGAAGGCCGCTAAAGCCCGCTGGGCGAGACACTTGCCGCAAGCGACGCATGAAGGCGTCCTTCATTTCGGAACCATCGAGATTGAGGTTGCGGTCCTCGACAACGGGCAGCGCGTGATCACTCAGAGTGGCCTAATGGTAGGCCTAGGCCGCATTCGCCCGCCCAAAGGACGTCAGTATTACAGGAGCGGCCCCAATCTCCCTGCTTTTTTGACAGTGCAGAGTCTCAAGCCTTTTATCGGCGAAGACCTTTTCGCGATAGCCGACCAGATCGAATTCCGCACCAGGCATGGCGTTAAGGCGTTCGGGTACGCGCCGAACTTCCTCCCAAACGTCTGCGATGTCTTTGCGCGCGCACAACATGCTGGAGTCCTAAAAGCCACTCAGCACGACATCGCAAACCGCGCCCAAATTATCGCCAAGCAGCTCGCACGCTCATGCACGATGCGTCTCATAGATGAAGCGACGAGTTACCAAGAAATTCGCGAGACACAGACACGGCGGAATACTTATCGGCGCGAGGAATGAAGCTAAAGCTTCCCCACAGGTTCCGGCATCAATCTAGGATAGGACTTATTTAGTTTAGCGCCGAGCCATAGCCTGATTAGCGAACTGGAAGAGCGAGGCAGTTGGCGGTAAATTTTCCGTAGCGCGTCGCTATCCGATGATGTTGCTCGATCCTGTTGAAGAACCGCTCATTTGATTGCCGCCGCTATAAGGACTACGCATGAACTTCCTTCAAGGCGTCCTTATTGTTTTAATGCTGGCCGGCGCTGGTACAGCCGTGTTCGCCAAGGGTGGGTCGCAGGATCCAAAACCTAAATCGCAATGCCTCGTGAATGCTTCCGAACTGCCGTCGGGAACACCAAAGGTCATGTGTCCAACCCGCAGCTCACCGGGAGGCTTTTGCGTCTGTCCAAGATTCACTAAGGACGGCGAGGCAGACGGACACTTTGTTGGGACGGCAAGATAGCCAACCGCCTCCCTTGACAACCGGTATTGTACGCCTGCGCGACGTGCAAAGACCGGCATTATTGAGATCGCTTGGGCGGCGGCTGTCGGAGGCGCGTTGGGACTGGACACGGAGGCGCAATGCAGCGGTCTCTTGAAGGACTTGCCCTTCCAGTTCGGCGCGCGCTTGTTGAGGAAGGCGTCCATGCCCTCGCACGGTGACGTGCGGCGGACACCACGCACCTGTCTCTGGTCACCTGCGCGGGGAGCGAGCGCCCGAATATGTTGCCCCGCGGCCACGACGGCTGGAAATGCAGGTCGGGATAGACAGAAACGGGCGCAAATGGATATCCGTTCATTGCAGGCCGTTGCGATGAGGCGCAATTCCGAGTCTTGCCAGCCCCTCCCGCTCATCGGCACGCCAGCCCTTAGGATTGCACCGTCGATAACACTGCGGAACGCTTAACTCCAAAGCATTCCCCCAAACAGCCTGGGCTACTCCCACCGCCGCATTCAACGACCTGAGGAGTCCGAAGGCAGCTCAATACGGGCTCGCCTTCTGCTGCCGGCCGCTTCCGACGATCGCCGGTTCCTCTAAGGTTTCGGTAACCACACGATCATTTTGAGAGCAATTAGCGAGTTGCACAACTGGCATCACTACAACCTTTAAGGCGCTACTCGTTTAGGTTGATTTCATCGCTAATCTCCCATCCTTCCTTTCTCGATTTTCAAAATCACCAACAAGAGTGACCGCGTGACAAAAGAAACTATTGGAACCGGCAGGTCGCCCCAGCCCGACTGCTTCATTCGTCCAGACGAGACTTCGCTCAGGGGCTCGCCTCTTGCGCTCGCCCTCATGGTAGTGTGCGGGTTTTTAGGCCTTGTGCTGCGTTACCTCGTCCGGGAACACGCCACCAGCGACACCTTTCAGTTTCTGCTCCCCTGGTATGTCTTTACCCGAGATTACGGTATTGGAGCGCTGGCCGAACCCTTCACCAACTATACCCCGTTTTACAGCTACCTCCTGCTGATCGCCGCCCGTTTTGATGGGCTCGGCCAGCCACTTTCCCTCGTGAAGGCGATCTCGGCAATATTCGAGTTCGGTTGCGCGGTCGTTGTCGCCCAGATGGTCTGGCGGGCCACAAAAGTGCCATTGCGCACGTCCATGGCATTCTGCGCGGTTTGGCTTGCGCCGACAGTGATCTTCAATGGCGCAATGTGGGGGCAGGCAGATTCGATCTGGACTATCTTCACGCTGGTCTCCGTGGCGCTGTTCATGCGAGACCGGAATGGCATTCTGCCGTTCGCGGTGGCTTTTTCGGTGAAGGCCCAGGCCGTATTCTTGAGCCCCTTCGTATTGGGCATGATTCTGCGCCGCAGGATCCATGTAGCGTGGCTTGCCACTGTTCCTGGGGTCTATCTGCTCCTCGCCATTCCAGTTCTCGTCGCGGGCAGATCCTTGGTCTCCGTGCTCGGCGTCTATATGGACCAGATTAACACTTTTGATCGTCTCTTCATAAGTGCAGCGAACATCTGGATATTCGCTTCGGGCACACCGTACGCAATCGGAGTCGCCGTCGGCGTAGTGCTTGCAGCAGCGAGCGGGCTTGCGTTGTCGGTTTTCATCGCGCGCTCCAAGCGCTCGGAGCCGGAGTTTATTCTGCTTGTCGCGTGTGTATCGCTCATGCTCATGCCGTACCTACTGCCGAAGATGCACGAGCGCTATTTCTACGCGTTCGAAACTGCGTCCATCGCCCTGTCCTGCATCAATCTGCGCTATCTGCCGTTCGCGGTTATTGCCCAAGTCGACGGTGTATTATCCTATCTCGCATACGATCGCGGGATCGCCATGGGTCTGCCGCCGGCAGCGCTCTGCAACACCTTTCTCGCATTCTACCTCGTGCTTGATCTTTGGCGCGGCAAAGAAAGTGGATTTCGCTTTCCGAGGCTTGCCTGGCTTGGCTTCACCGTGTCGACTGCGGGGTTGCTGTGCTATTTAGTGCTCGCAGGAAGCGGGTGGAACATGTCCCCCGCCTACTTGATCGCCACAGGCCTTGCCACGGCCATGACGGTGCGGCTCCTCAAAGAGTCGCAGCGCACCTCGGCCAGCGGTCCGGAAAGGTTGCGTTGAGTTCAACTCTCGGCACTTGGTGCGTCTTCTCTTCGATATCTGCGAAAGCGGGTGATAGCGCCGCCGAGCTAAAAGTGCTGCAATCGGACGTACGTATTGGCGTTGCGTATCCTTGAGTTGCTAATCGGCGCTAACGAGCGCCACGTCTGCTCAGGGTCCGATTTTGTTGCAAAAGTCGGTTGAGTAAGACCTCGAACGATGATTCCGTTGTGTTGACGCGATTCTCGGCGAGGTCGATCCAATGATGGGCCGTCTGAAGAGTGACCAAGGTCAACTGTTCTACGAGTTTCGTCTTGGCGATGCGGTCCCCGGAGATCATTTGGTGCGGAAGATCGATGCTGCTCTCGATCTGTCTTGGCTTCGTAGCGAGCTTGCGCCCCATTATTCGTCCATGGGCCGTCCGTCGATCGATCCGGAACTGATGATCCGGATGCTGGTGGTTGGGTATGTCTTTGCGATCCGCTCGGAGCGATTGATCTGCCGCGAAGTACAGGTGAACCTCGCCTATCGCTGGTTCTGCAAGCTCGGCATCGAAGATGCTATTCCCGACCCATCAGCGTTCTCGCGTGCCCGCAACGAGCGTTTCCGCGAGGGAGATGTTTTTCGCCACGTGTTCGAGCGGGTCGTCGAGGCGTGTATTGCGGCCGGTCTGGTTGGTGGTGAAGGCTTTGCAGTTGATGCGAGCCTGATTGCGGCCGACGCCAACAAGCAGCGCTCGATCGCGGGTCAGGATTGGCGCAGGGACCGCGATCCGGGGAGGTCCAGCCGCGCCGTGAAGGAGTATCTGGCGACTCTCGATGATACGGCGTGGGGCGCCGCCAGCGACGTTGTGCCGAAGTTCGTCTCGCCATCCGATCCCGCGGCCCAGTGGACCGGCGCGCACAAGGGACCGGCATTCTTCGCTTACTCTGACAACTATCTCATCGACATGAAGTTCGGCGTCATCTTGGACGTCGAGGCGTCTCGTGCCATTCGGCAAGCCGAAGTCGGTACCGCAAAGACAATGATCGAACGTACAGAGGAGCGTTTTGGCCTCAAGCCGGAGCGGCTCGCGGCCGATACCGCTTATGGATCGGCTCCGATGCTGAACTGGCTGGTGGAGAAGGACATCGCGCCACACATTCCGGTTATCGACAAGTCAAAGCGAGAGGATGGGACCTTCTCGCGCAACGACTTTCGATATGATCCGACCAGCGACGTCTACCACTGCCCGGGCGGAAAGCGGCTTGGAACGAGTGGCACCGTGCAAGAGGGCAAGACGCTTCTGTATCGCGCCAGCAAGATCGACTGCGATGTATGCCCGCTCAAACCGCAGTGCTGCCCAAAAGAGCCCGCACGCAAGATCCCGCGCGACGTCCATGAACACGCCCGAGACGTTGCACGCTCCTTCGCTGGCACCGAGGGCTTTGAGCAGTCGCGACGTGAGCGAAAGAAAATCGAGATGCGGTTTGCGCACCTGAAGCGCATCCTCAAGCCCGGCCGGCTTCGACTGCGTGGTCCACAAGGCGCCCAGGATGAGTTCGTTCTGGCTGCCATCGCCCAGAACTTGCGGCGGCTCGCATCGCTGGTTGCGCGAGCGCCTCCCGCTCAGGTTCTGTGTACTACGTAGCGTAAGAGTTGCGTAGAGAGTGTCGGGGTCGGGGACCAAATCCCGACGCCCAGGTGAAATGGCCGAACGGCATCGTCGGTTACAGCCGACTTTTGCAACAAAATCGGTCCACGAGCGGACAGATCGGCGGACGCCGTGGCGGGTCAGCTATGAGCCAAGAGCAGCCGTTCAAGCGCGACATTCTAGCTAACCCTTTTCGTCCCACTTAACTGGGCCCCACGGTTGAGAATCCGCCCACGCCTTCAATTCGTCGGGAGATAGATGTTCGCCCGAGTTTCCGAGCAAACAATAGTACAAAAAGCCATCCTTGGTTTCGGGTATAGGTCGGCTTTCGACTGTTGATGGCTCATCGTCTGTGTCGCGGTCAAAGCGGGACGACGCGAGACGCGCTTCCTTCCGGTAAGCTGCGATGCGCTGCGGGATGCTTCCATCATAGTACCAAGTGCCCTCCGCAGCTTTTTCACTCATGCTGCGCTTGTAACCTAGAGCCACTTACCAAAAAATGGGTCGCGCCAATCTTAGGTTGCAGGTCAATCCCTGTTCAACTGACAACGTTGGGTGGATGGAGCTTCATTTCGGCTTTGAGTCAAAACCGGCAATGCTCTGATTGAGCAGAATATTTCTGTTTAGATCTCAAAGCCGACGTCTGCGCCTTTATGAGTACACGCCTTAATATGGCGCGGCCGGCCGGACGCGGGCTACCTGCCCTTCCAGTTCGGCGTGCGCTTGTTGAGGAAGGCATCCATGCCTTCGCGAAAATCTTCGCTCATATAGGCTTTCAGGATCAAGTCCTCGCCCTCTTCGCGCGACAGCGTGCGGCGGATGCGGCGCACCGCTTCCTTGGTCGCTTCCAGCGTGAGCGGCGCATGGCTGGCAACGAGCTTTGCGGTCTCGTCGGCGCGGCGCTGCAGCGTCTCGACGTCAGGCACGACCTCGTTGAGGAGGCCAAGCGCCAGCGCTTCCGGCGCCTCGACGAGACGCGCCTTGAAGATCAGATCCTTGGTGCGGGCGGGACCGACCAGCGCGACGACGCGGCTGATGTTCGACATCGACAGGCAATTGCCGAGCGTGCGCGCGATCGGAAAGCCCATCCGCGTCGTCTCGGTGCCGATGCGCAGGTCGCAGCAGGCTGCGATGCCGGCGCCGCCGCCGGTGCAGGCACCGGCGATGGCCGCGATCACGGGCACGCGGCACTGCTCGAGCGTGCCGAGCACGCGGTCGATGCGCGCCTCGTAGTCGAGTGCGTCCTGCGCGGTCTTGAACGCACGGAACTGGGAAATGTCGGTGCCGGAGGCGAAGGCCTTGTCGCCGGCGCCGGTCAGGATCAGCGCCTTGATCGAGCGGTCGGCGTTGATCTCCTGGCAGATCTCCGCCATGCGATCATACATGGCGAAAGTCATTGCGTTGCGCGCCTGCGGGCGGTTGAAGGTGATCCGCGCGATGCCGTCCTGGACGGAGTAGAGCAGGTCTTCGTTGGCAGTCGTCGGTGCGTTCATCGCGCGCTCTCTTCTTCTCTAGGTCGGTTCAGGCCAGTTGAGCCGCCAGGCCACCTGAGCCTTTTAAGCCACCTGAGCCTTGGTCATCGGCACCACGTCGCGTCCCTTCAGGACGTCCATGGCCGCCAGGACGCCGCCGCTCCGGTGCGGAATCTTTGCCAGATCGAGGCCCATCTCGACGCCGGCGAGCGTGCCCATCAGCATCAGATCGTTGAAGTGGCCGATATGGCCGATGCGGAACACCTTGCCCTTGACCTTGTTCAGGCCGGTGCCGAGCGACATGTCGAAGTTTTCCAGCACAACCTTGCGGAAGGCGTCGGCGTCGTGGCCATCAGGCACGCGCACGCCGGTCAGCGCCGGCGAGTGTGCAGCCGGGTCGGCGCACTGCGTCTCCAGGCCCCAGACCTTGATCGCGGCACGCGTCGCCGCGCTGTGGCGCTTGTGGCGGGTCCAGACGTTCTCCAGCCCCTCCTCTTCCAGCATCTTGACCGCTTCGCGCAGGCCGTAGAGCAGATTGGTGGCGGGCGTATAGGGGAAGGTGCCGAGCTTGTTGAAGTTGATGACTTCCTGCCAGTCCCAGTAGGAGCGCATGCCGGGGTTGGCTTTCGCGACGGCCAGCGCCTTCTCCGAGACGGCGTTGAAGCCGAGGCCGGGCGGCAGCATCAGGCCCTTCTGGGAGCCGGCGACCGAGACGTCGATGCCCCAGGCGTCGTGTTCGTATTCCATCGAGCCGAGGCCGGAGATGGTGTCGACCATCAGCAGCGCCGGATGCTTGACGCGGTCGAGCAGCTTGCGCACCTCCAGCGGCGGCGTCACGCAACCCGTCGAGGTCTCGTTGTGGACGACGCAGACCGCCTTGATCGCGTGCTGCTTATCGGCGACGAGGCGCTTCTCGATCTCGGCGAGGTCGGCGCCGTGACGCCAGTCGCTCGGGATGAAGTCGACGTCGAACTTGAACTTGTCGGCGATGCCGCGCCACAGCACGGCGAACTGGCCGGTCTCGCACATCAGGAGCTTGTCGCCGGGCGCGAACACGTTGACCATCGCCGCTTCCCAGGCGCCGGTGCCGGACGAGGGGAAAATGATCACGGGCTGCTTGGTGCGGAACACCCGCTGCATCGAGGCGAGAACCGCAAAACCGAGCTCGGCGAACTCCGGACCGCGATGGTCCAGGGTCGGCATGTCCATCGCCCGCAGCACCCGGTCGGGCACGTTGGTCGGTCCTGGAATCTGTAAGAAATGCCTTCCAGTGTGCACGGTCATCGGCGTCCTTCCCGGTCTTTGAGGCTGTCTTGGAAGCTTGTCTTGGCGCTAGCGTCGTCGGCCCGAATTGGGAGCCTCCGGCGAGCCGCTCGCATATCACTATTCGCCGGGCTTGTCCCTCGCCCGGCGGGGTCCGTCAATGCCCAAGAAGCAGGGCTCGCTTGCCAAGGGCCGTGACGGGAGGCAAGACGGTGCCGGCGAACAGGCGAAAGCGGACCATGGCGGCGGAAGTGGCTGGAAAATCATCGGAATCGGCTCAAAAGGGTGGCCTGGCGGCACGCCTGGCCCGGGAAATCACCGGTGACGTCCTGTTCGACCGTTTCAGCCGTGGCCGCTACGCCACCGACGCCTCGTTCTACCAGATCATGCCGGCCGGCGTGGTCGTGCCCAAGACCATGGACGAGGCCTTGCTGGCCCTGGCGATTGCCCGCGACGAGGGGCGCAAAGTCACCCCGCGGGGCGGCGGCACCTCGCAATGCGGCCAGACCGTCAATGACGGGATCGTGGTCGATCTGTCGAAACACCTGAACCGCATCCTCTCGCTCGACGTCGAGGGCCGCACCTGCGTGGTCGAGCCCGGGATCGTGCTGGACGATCTCAACCGCCAGCTCAAAAAGCACGGCCTGTGGTTTCCGGTCGACGTCTCCACGGCCTCGCGCGCCACCATCGGCGGCATGGCCGGCAACAATTCCTGCGGCGGACGCAGCTTGCGCTACGGCACCATGCGCGACAACACGCTGTCGATGGAGGCAGCGCTGGCCGACGGCACGCTGAGCCGTTACGGCGAGGTCTCGCGCGATCTCTCCGATCTCGACGCCGGCAACAGCACACGCGCCCTGTTCCGCGACATGCTCGATCTCGGCACGCGCGAGGCCGATGAGATCGCCGCGCGGTTTCCCAAAGTGCAGCGCCGCGTCGGCGGCTACAATCTCGATGCGCTGGTGCCGCGCAATGCGCGCAACAACATGGCGCACCTTCTGGTCGGCTCCGAGGGCACGCTGGCCTTCACCACCAAGGTCGAGCTGAAGCTGTGGCCCGTGATCCGCAACAAGGCCCTGGGCGTCTGCCATTTCGGCAGCTTCTACGAGGCGATGGACGCGGCCCAGCACCTCGTCAAGCTGAAGCCGATCGCGGTCGAGCTGGTCGACCGCACCATGCTCGCGCTCGGCCGCGACATCGCGATGTTCCGCCCCATCATCTCTGCCGCCATCAAGGGCGATCCGGACGCCGTGCTGGTGGTCGAATTCGCCGAAGAAGACCAGGCGGACAACGTCCTCCGTCTCAAACAGCTCGGTGAGCTCATGGGCGATCTCGGCTTCGGCTGGACCAACGACAAACGCAAATGGGGCGGCGTCGTCGAGATCACCGAGCCTGCATTGCAGAGCGGCATCGCCGATTTCCGCGCCGCCGGCCTCAACGTCATGATGTCGATGAAGCAGGAGGGCAAGCCGGTCTCCTTCGTCGAGGATTGCGCGGTGCCGCTGCCGCACCTCGCCGACTACACCGCACGGCTGAACGAGGTGTTTGCCAAACACGGCACCAGCGGCACGATGTATGCGCACGCCTCCGAAGGCTGCCTGCATGTGCGCCCGGTGCTGAATTTGAAGCTGGAGAAGGACGTCAAGGCGATGCGCGCCATCGCCGAAGAGGCCTTCGCGCTGGTGCGCGAGTACAAGGGCTCGCATTCCGGCGAGCATGGCGACGGCCTGGTGCGCTCCGAATTCCACGAGACGATGTTCGGCGAACGCCTCGTTGCCGACTTCCGCGAGGTGAAGCAGCGCTTCGATCCCGATGGCACGCTCAATCCCGGAAAGATCGTCGATGCACCGAAGATGGACGACCGCTCGCTGTTCCGCTTCAAGCCCGACTATCGCGTCGGCGAGCTAAAGACGAAGCTCGACTGGTCGGCTTATCCCGGCGCCGGCGGCGGCTTCCAGGGCGCGGTCGAGATGTGCAACAACAACGGGGCCTGCCGCAAGCTCGAGGGCGGCGTGATGTGCCCGTCCTATCGCGCCACGCGCAACGAGAAGGACGTCACCCGCGGCCGCGCCAACACGCTGCGGCTCGCGATCTCCGGCCAGCTCGGCCCGGATGCGCTTTCGTCCGACGAGATGATGGAAACGCTCAAACTCTGCGTCTCCTGCAAGGCCTGCCGCCACGAATGCCCCACCGGCGTCGACATGGCCAAGATGAAGATCGAGGTGCTGGCCGCGCGTGCCGCCTCGCACGGCCTGACATTGCGCGACCGCCTGGTCGGCTATCTCCCGCGCTATGCCGGCCTCGCATCGCGGCTAGCGCCGCTGGCCAATTTGCGCAACCGCAGCCCGCTGCTCCGAAAGCTGTTCGAACGCTTTGCCGGCATCAGCGCGCGCCGCGCCCTGCCCGCCTTCCGCAGCGACGTTTTTGCGCCAGCGGCTGGCGTGGTCGGGCCCGTTGATGGCCGTGAGGTCGTGCTGTTCGCCGACACCTTCAATCGCATCTATGAGCGCGAGAACCTCGATGCCGCCCTGCGCGTGCTCGCGGCCGGCGGTTATCGCGTGCATCTGCCGAAGCCCACCAGCGGCGGCCGCCCGCTCTGCTGCGGCCGCACCTTCCTCTCCGCCGGCCTCGTCGATGAAGCCAGGGTCGAGCTCGATCGGCTGGTCGCTGCCTTTGCGCCCTTTGCCGCGCGCGGCGTGCCGATCGTCGGCCTCGAGCCGAGCTGCCTGTTGACGCTGCGCGACGAGCTCGCCTCGCTGCGCAAGGACAACGACGCCAAGGCGGTCGGCGCCCATGCGCTCACCTTCGAGGAATTTCTGGTGCGCGAGGCCGAGGCCGGCCGGTTGCAACTGCCGCTCGGCACCATCGCTGACGAGGCCGTCGTCCACGGCCATTGCCATCAGAAATCCTTCGGCGCCCTCAAGCCGGTCGAGCAGGTGCTGCGCCTCGTCCCTGGCCTTGCGGTCGAGACCATCGAATCAAGCTGCTGCGGCATGGCCGGCGCGTTCGGCTACGGCGCCGACACCTATGAGGCCTCGATCGAGATGGCCGAGCTGTCGCTGCTGCCCGCCGTGCGGCGCGCAGGCCCGTCGACGCTGGTCGTTGCCGACGGCACCTCCTGCCGCCACCAGATCCATGACGGCACCCAGCGCGAGGCGCTTCACGTCGCGCGCGTGCTGGCGATGAGCCTTGATAATGCCGAATCCAATTCCTCAACCAACTCAATCGCAAAGGAAACCAGCCATGGCTGACCTCACGCTCGACACCGCCCGCAAGATCCTCGACGCCGCCTTCGCGAAGGCCGGCGAGCTCAAGCTCAAGCCGCTGGTCGTCACCATCCTCGACGCGCGCGGCGTGCTCAAGCTCGCCGCCGCGCAGGACGGCACCAGCCTGATGCGCGGCGAGATCGCACACGGCAAGGCCTATGGCGCGCTCGCCATGGGCATGGGCTCACGTGCCCTGTTCCAGCGCGCCCAGGAGCAGGCCTTTTTCATCGACGCCGTGAACACGATTGCCAAGGGCGCGCTCGTGCCCGTCCCCGGCGGCGTCCTGATCATGGACGGCGCGACGCTGCTCGGCGCGGTGGGTGTCTCCGGTGACACCTCAGACAATGACGAGGCCTGCGCGGTGGCGGGTATCCAGGCGGCGGGGCTGAAGGCGAGTGCCGGATAGGTTCGTGAGCAGCACCGGCTATCACAAAGGCGCGCCGATGCCGAGAGTCGCGGGCTCGATCATGGAAGCAGGACGAGAATGAACGGCTTATGGACTTGCTGCGGACACCCCGACCGGCTTCTGCGCATCACCAGGGCCTACCATCTCGTAAACTAAAATCCTCATTCGAGCCCAGTTGATGTCAAGGTTGAAGGCCGTCTTCGGCGAAGAGATAAAAGCGAATTGAAAGACCCATGCCACCCGCCCTGCCCGATCGAGCAGACTTTCCCCACGTTTTTGAGACGGGCAACTACTAAAAGATGGGAGATTTCCGATGGCAGCTGCAGACCCCGTATCGAAAGATTTGCAGTCGCGCTTCGGCGGCGGCGACTTTGCCACGTAGGAACGTTTCGACCCCTGTCGAGTTCGCAGTGGCATCGATCCTTTGGTTGCTCGTCGAACGATGGAAAAGGTGGTCGGCTACGCCATTTCGGCACTCATTGTGGGCTTCGGTCTCTGGATCCTTGTTGCTGGCGTGGACTCAAGCTCAGCTGCCCTATGGACTGTCGTGGGGCTGGTCCCCATCACAATCGGGCTGACAAGCGCTTTCGGTCTCTCCTGATACATTCGCTCACACCTGAGCGGAAGACGGCAAGGCAGCAGCTCAAGTTGTCTCTAGAGAGGCAACCATGGACTTAACCGACTTCGAGCGCGCGTTCCTGAAACAGCTATCTACCGAACCGTGGATCAGCACTCCACTGTTCGATCACGAACTCGTCGCGCGCTTGGTGGAGTTGGGCCTGATTGACTCGATCCCCAAACATCAGGCGGAACCGAATACCCAATTACCGCCGCGAGTGGCGTGGCTTGGACCGAATAGCGAGTGCGACCGGGGCTACTTGCTCTCTCCCACATAAGCTTGGGGGTATTCCAAACTTAGGTCAACGCATCTGCATTTTCCGAATCGACGTTACGTGGTCGCTCGCCAGTGCGTCGAGTTCAGGGGTGTAGGCGTGAGCCATTTTCTGTCGATGCTGCTGCTAACAACAGCCGTGATTCTGACCATCTGCTTCGGAGTGGCAGCCTGGCGCCTCTCTGACGAGCGGGAGATCGACATCACAGGCCAGATCACGCGCCAATCCCACGGATGGGAGGGGCCGCCCTCCCGATAGTCCCTGCCCAAGCCTCCAGCCCTTTGTGGCGTGAAATCGTCGGCCGCACTCCGATGGCATGTTCCTTGCGAAGCCGGTCAATCTCCGTCGGTCCTGGCAGGGAGCCGTTTCTCGATGAAACAGAAATCTCGAGTCTTAAAGAAGCGCAAACCCACTCTGACACACATGGTCGCCGATCTGATGAGATTGCTTAAAGCAATGGCTGACCTGGAGAGATTGAGAGAGAAGGTCCGGCTCGCTGAGAACAGGCCCCATTAACCGAAGGGGGTTATCGCCAAACCGCCCTTGCGCTCGCTTACCGGTCACGCTTCATCCGTATTTTTACCGGTTTGGCGAAGGGCCTATTGATCTCGCGCAGCGGTTGAGCTTGCCTAATCCCTTTCGAGGGGGGATTTCAGTATGCGCATTTTCATGATGACGGCGGCGTGCGCCATGCTGGCCGGCTGCATGACGGCCGACGAGACGGTCTCATTCAAGGCCTCCAATCCGCAGCAACAAGCTCTCATGAGAGACGGACAGCCTGCCCTCGTCATCTCGACAGAAAAGCTCCGTGGTCCTCGTCCGACCGGCAGCACGTCAGCTCCAAGCGAACGGCCGGCCCGTGTTCGTGGTGGGCATCAATAAGCTGAGCCGCCAACCCGTCGAGTTTCGGGTCGGACAAGTCGAAGCGGTGCAGCACGCCGCCGGATCGGACTTCGAAATGAAGATCGTCACCTACGAGATGCTGGTTCAGGAGGAAAAGAACCGGCAGGTCGCCGCTGCGCTGCTCAGCGGCGTTGCAGCTGGCGCCAACGCATACAGCGCCTCTCGGGCCGGCTATGAAAGCTACACGACGCCGAGCGGCCGCATCGGCACGTTTTACAGCCCGACGGCAGCGGCGATTGCACAAAACAGCGCGGCCGCGCAGAACGAAGCAATGATCTCTGCGATCATTGAGACAGGTCAGCGCAGCATGGCCGTGCTCGAGCAGGCGGTGATCAAGGACAACACCCTCCTGCCCGCCGAATGGTACAGAGGCCAACTGCACCTTGCGCCACCGACCGACCAGGGCGGAGCTCAAAAGAGCTACACGATCGTGATCACTGTCGGGCCCGATCGCCATGTCATTGACGTCGCGCAAAGCCCGGCTGGAGCATAGCGAAGGAGGTGCGGCCGGACTTCCAGAGTGGAAATCAGAGGCTTACAAATAGTCCCGTGGCGGCCCCAGCATCGGCCGGGGGCATGATGATGCTGGGGCTCCGGATAGGTTCCTGCCCCGTGGGACCGAGACCGTCGCCGCAGCATCAAGCCAGAGGCAGAGAGGACGTTCCCGCGTCCCCTCTCAATCTGGTTTGCTGTGGCCGAATCCGCACAGCCCTTCCAGACAAAGGGCCGCAGGAACCGCTGTGGGGCGGCTCCTGCGGCCCTAGCCGCGACGTTCCGCACGATTGGCGCGGCGCTGCAATCACTAGCACAGCGGCCCGCCAGCGTGAACCGACGCGCGCTGTCTTTGCTGTCGAACTCAGATCAACGCGAAGCTTTCGCGCGCGCAGCATTCAAGTCCGCTTTAATACCTGAGATCGCCGTTTCAGCCGGCCGTCGACTTGGGGGCGGTTCACTGAGGTCTCGCGCCCATGGCGCTGCTGATCGAACTGCAGGAGCTGAAGTGAACTGATCAGAGCCGCAAGCAGAGACAAGTAGGCCAGGAAGGCCGACCAATAGCGCCCGCGTCATCGCATGGATGCCCATGCTCGTCTAACCGAGATGTCTCCGAATCGATCCCTGGGATCATAAAAACCCCCGACGTCGACGGCCTGCGGGTTTTCAATGCCTTCGTTCAGGTTTGTTTGCCGCGCATGGAGTTGATGACAAACTTTCGCTTTGCGCGGCCTTGTCCCTTCATTATTCCGCCCGCACTCGAGAACCCACGCTCGGCAGCAAGCTGCTTGCAGCTATCTAAACTGCGGACAAAGCCTTTACGAGACATGCCCTGCTGAGCCTGCACGGTACCGGCGGCCAGAGCAGCTCGAGCTCCATCGTCGACTGGCGGTCGGCCTCGGCCTTGTTTTGGGGGGGGTCCTCACCCTGGGCGACCCGGCAGGGCCTGATCTCGTAGTCGTTGTCGAGCACCCGGCGTGGCCCGGGACGCTCCTCGTCGGCGCTGACGTCCACGACCAGGCCGCTCCTATACGCGAGCTTCCAGACGTCGGATTCACTCGGATAGGCCTTGCTGATCTGGGCGTCGTTGCAGAACAAGGCGTGTGATGTCTGCGAGTCGCCGCTGGCGAATAGCGTCACGTCGTGCCCGAGGGCCACCAGCTCTTCCGTCAACCAATGCATGCGAACTGGCGGGCCGTGGCTTCGGGATGGGCTTTAATGGCAGCCCGTTCTCCCGGATCAGATTACGCAGCTGCCAAGGGCAATATTGTACAGCAGCGCGCGCGTCGGGTTCTCGCCATCGCAGGCTTGATCGCACAGGGGATGGGCTTTCTTGCCGTCCCGGTTCGGGTGTTTGTCTGCCCAAGCATTTGATTGCCGGGCGCGGCAGCCGGATGGGCCCCGCATTGCCGGTCCTGGACCACAGCTGTCGAAGATCTTCTTGATCAGAGAGTCGCCGCGTTTAGGTCTCGGCTACGGCTGGACCGACCCACAACCCGGCGGACTACTCCCTCGGCTACCGCTAGCTGGAGGCGGAACAAAGCTCATCGCGCGGCATCGGCCGAAATTGGTGCCCATATCTGTTTGAGGGGCAGCTTGGCGCGTGTCTCGTCCGAAAGATCGCCGTAGGCGCGGAACAGGGCCTTTAGTAGGTCCGGCATTTGCCAGTGGCGCAGCCTGAAAAAATTGTTGTCCGACTCCTTCTGGGCTACAGCGAAGATCAGCGCCCCACAGCACTCTTGCGATGCTGTAAATCGAAAGAACAGCCGGGCGACGTGCCGCGCTCCGCTGGCGCGGGACCAAAGAACATCGAGGAAACTGCGCCGTCGGCAGTGGGTGATCAGCTGCCGCTCATTACGGCTGTCGCGCGACTATTCACAGCGACGCCTACCAAGAGCTCTCCCACGTCGGCTGGCAAATCCAGTATACCCGCGCCCCGGCGCGCCTCATTTCACAGATTGTCGTTCGCGGGAGAGTGCACTTCTGGCGGACGGGGGCTGCGATGACCTGCAAGCCCCTGCCGAGCCGACAATAACTCGGGATGAACATGCAAGTCGGCCGCCGCACCGAGCTGATTTGGAGGCCCCTCGTAGGGCCTACAAGCCTTCGGCTTGGCTTAGACGGCGAAACACATCAAGTTTGCAGCCTCTATCTAAACCTGGCGAACTCCGCAGCGAAATCGATGCCTAACCAACGCGCCAGCGCGAAAAGGAGGAGAAGTATGGCGACCGGACCGAGAAATCTCCTCCAGTAGTTGAACATGGAGAGATAGGTGATCAATACGAAAATTGCCGATGCTTTGAACAGAGAATCATTCACCGCCAACTCGAACAAATAGAACATCACTCCGATGTTTGCGGCACAAATTGTCCTGAAGGCAAACGCTGTTGCTGATCGCGTGAATTCTGGCCGAAAGACCCGATCACCCTGTTCATTCGCTGCAATCGCCATGCAATAGCCCTCATCCTGAGTCCCGAGTATTGAACCACTCAGAAAGACTAGAGCGCAACCTTGGCGCTAGTTCCAAGTTCCATTTAGTCGACGTAAATTAGGTTGCTACGAGATAGGGAACTCACGATGAGCAATCAGCCCGATCAGGATCTCGAGATAAACTTCTGGGTCACCGCGATCCTGGCGCTCGCGCCGCCGCTTTTCGCGGGAGCAAGCTTCATTGGAGGGTGCTGGTGGTTCACGCCGGCTGCACTGTTTCGAAATTATTGTTTAGGGCAGTAAACAGTCGCCGCGGCAGCTCATCCAACACTTGGCGTCCTTATTTGCTCAGCTGAGCTAGCGCCTGAAAATCATGTTGTAGACCATGACCTTGCCGTGGTCGCGCCCGGTATTCCCCGGCACATTATCGTCCCGGTACATGCCGCAGGCCTTCATGACGTCGGTAATCTGGCTGACCTCGGAGAGATCGTTCAGATCAAGCTCGACCAGCACAGACTTACACTGAGGATCGGCAAATGTCTGTCGACCGCCTGCCACCACGGCGCGCTCAAGTCCGTCCACGTCGATCTTGACGTAGTTCGGGGTCGGCATTCCGAAAACAGAAACAAGAGCATCGATCGAAACGCCTAGCGCGCCTTGAAGATGCGACGGCATGAACGTCTCCCCCTGATAGTCAGTCGATGTCCCGAAAGCATGCAGGGCGCTTGCTTCTTCGTTATCCCGCATGTGCAGATCAGCAACCTTGCACTGTGCGTCAACCGCGACAGCTAGCGCCCTCATTTTCTTGTCAAGCTTGTTCGCAATGATATTCCGATTCAACGCCGTGAAGTTTGCCGCGGCCGGCTCAAAGGACGTGACCACACAATCTCGAATCACCGCGGCATAAATCGAAAAGGTCCCGATATTTGCCCCAATATCCCAGAAATGGGATTTACGTTCGAACCCATCGATCCACGCGATAGTCCCCGGTTCTTTCGTGAGGGTTGATTTCGCACGCGCTAGAGCCGCCTTGTTCAGGCAGTCAAACTCAAAGAACTTATCGCCATGGTGGACAACATGACGAAACCGCGTCTGAACGAACTCGGTCCCGTTATGGCTGGCCCACACGGCATCACACCAAATCAGAGCTCGAGGCTGCCATTTTTGCGCGTTTATATACTGGAGCACCTCGGCTTCGCGCTCATTATATTCCCAGACGCGCCGCGCGCTTCCATCAGCGTCCCGGATATCGTCCTCGGTCACCACCTCAATCGCCGCTAAGACTTCCGGAGACGATCTAAAGTAGGCGTATTCTTCGTGCTTGTATCGATCTAGCTTGTTTTTTCCGAACATGGCTGGAAACTAGATCACCCGCGAAGTTCCGTAAAGCCTGCTGTTCGCGACCGGCTATGGACCCACTCTTTTTACCGAGAGCCCTTCCGGGACCGGGACGCGGCGGCTAAGCCAGATTCCTCAGCATGTCTTACGGGTGGGCTGCCGCCGGTGCGGCAGGCTGGTTGAGATCCAGAAGGTCGACGCCACCCGCCTCTATGGTCCAGACGCGGCCTGGAAGGAGGTCGGCCAGCGGCTATTGGACAATACCTGTACTCAGCGTACAGGCCGTTACGAAGAGGACGGCTGCTGGCCGACGTTCGACTAGGCCGGCGAATGGCGCCCAAGTACCATCCGACACCACTCTCCGGAAGCGGCCGAAAGGCACTCGGCAAAGAGCTCAGCAAGTCCCGTGCGATGACCACGATTCTCGGGCTGCAATCGGCCGAAGCCCTCATCCGTCAAGCCGACAAGCTGCTGTGTGAATCTTGGAACGAGAAGATGTGGGCTGACGGAGGACCAATCGATCCCTCCCCCACAATCGACCAAGCTTACTCATGGTTAGATATCGCGCTGCAAGACAAAAAGGGATGTCGATCTGGCTGCGTTGCGGCACCCGCCGGCGACGGCGGTTCACGACTTGTCGAGCCGGCTCCGCTGTAGCAAGTGCGCGAAGGCCGGCCGTCGGCCGTCCGCCACGCTCCTGCAACTGACGGCACGCCCTCGCGAGACCACTTCGGAGACTTGACGTGTGCAATCTCTACTCGATGACGAAGAACGTGGACGCGATCCGTCACTTGTTCGGTGCGCTCAGTAGCAGCGTCGGCAACTTGCCGAGCATTCGGGCATCTTTCCGGATTATCCAGCACCGATCATGCGAAATGCATCGGAGGGGCGAGAGATCGTCATGGCACGGTGGGGCATGCCGTGCTCGTCGGATGCCCTGATGAAGGCGACGAAGAAGCGAGTTGAGAAGCTCCAGGCGAAGGGCAAGACGGTCGACTTCAAGGAACTGCTCCGGATGGAGCCAGACGGCGGCATGACCAACATCCGCAACACCAACAGCAAACATTGGCCGCGCTGGCTCGGACCGGACAATCGCTGTCTGGTCCCGCTGACGTCATTTTCCGAGTACGACACGATCGAGGACAAGAAGGTGCCCGTGTGGTTCGCTCTCGACGCTTCTCGTCCCCTCGTCGCCTTCGCGGGCATCTGGACGAATTGGACATCGGTGCGGAAAGTCAAGGAAGGAGAAGTCACGATCGATATCTTCGGTTTCCTAACCTGCGAGCCGAATGCGGAGGTGAAACGCGTCCACCCAAAAGCAATGCCAGCGATTCTGACGACTACGGAAGAATATGACACTTGGCTGCGTGCCCCTTGGGAAGGGGCCAAGGCGCTGCAGCGCACACTTCCTGATGGCACGCTTAAGATCGTCGCAACCGGCGAAAAGGAAGACCCAGAGACCACGACCTAGTTCTGCACAGGACGCGGAACACGTGGACAAGACTGAGGCTCTGCAAAGTAGAATCCCTGCCCTGTGCTAATCGCACGGAACCAGCCAGGGCCGGAAGGATTCGTCCCGGCAGGAGCGACCTCTATGCTGATGACGAAAGAGCGATATCGACCGATCCGCACACTTCGAGGCTGGGCAATCTCGGTGCTGCAAGAAGCTGGCGCCATTCGCGAGTGCGAGGAGCATGGCTGAATGCAGGAGCGTGCCGACCCTCACGCACGCGACCGAGCCCTAAATATCGCGAAGCAGGATCCTCCGCCCGGTCTTTCACCGAACCAAGCGATGGCTGAAATTCGGGACGTACTGGACTCGTTGGGCGATATCTGCCCGGAAAGCCCACCTCATGATCTCTGACACCGTTACGGCAAGCGTAGAGATGCCTCCTTTGTTCTCAGCATAGCGGTGCCACCGGGGTCCGCTTAAAGACTGGCTTAGATTGCAGATCTCGCCATCAAGGCGTGGCTCGCACGGGTTAACGCGCCAAAAGTGGCGCTCTACTCCATCTAAACCCGCGACCCTAAGAGCACCAATGCAGTTCTCGAGATCGCTCGGCGGAAGTTGAATCATTCTCGCCATAAGCGAGCTTGAGCCATGTGGATCTATCTTGCGAGCGTGAAGCAACGCCATCCTGGCATCTTCAGTCATATCTAGCTTCGCTAAGGAAGCAGCCTTAATCCGAAGGGCCGGTGCCCAAGTTGGACGAACGGCCAACGCCCGCACCGCATGTTTGACGGCGTCTTGATAATTCTTCAACACAAAGAGCGCCAAAGCATACGATCCGAGATAGGCGTATCCGGCTGGGTCGCGGGGATTCAACCGGATGCCACGACCGATCGCCGTAACTGCTTCGGCTGCATTCCCCGCTGCAAGCTTAGCCAGCCCGATAGCATACCAACTGAAGGGCGAATTGGAGTTCAGAGCAATCGATCTTTCGGCCAGCTCGGTGCTTCGCGCTAGTTCATGTCCGAGGCAAACCTGCACGAGTGCAGCGAGACTTAAGGCTTCGGCATCATCCGTGCCGCGCAATATGGCTTGTTCGCAGTATGATGGCGCCCAGAGTGCGGGAGAATACAATCTCGGGACGGCGGCCAACGAACGTGTAAAATCCTGCCCGCGACGCGCAGCCCGATGCCTCGTCAAAGCAGTGACCGCCGCCTCAGCCCCGCACGTCGACACTCCGCGACATGGTGGCAGATCCGAGGCCCGTTGAACACCGCACCTTGGCGTGAAAAACCCGCCGACCTTACGACCGGCGGGGAGTTGACTGAGATGCAAGTGGGCTATTCCGGTTGCAACAAATAAAGAGCAACCCAAAACTGGGACCAGGCCTACTTCTTCATGCAAAGTCCGACAGTCGGCGAAGTGCTGCACTTTGCGCCGTCGGAGGCGCCGCCGGTCGGGCAGAACACAGAAACCAGCGCTTCGCTGTTATCGCAATTTACGGCGCCATCTGCCTGTACCGCTCGGATGTTAACAGTTGCAGGGTCGCCCTTCTCCCCCTTGTCGCCTTTCGGCCCTTGCGGCCCCTGCGGCCCTTGTGCACCGGCTGGTCCCTGGGGACCGAGAACGCCCTGGATCCCCTGAGCACCTTGCGGGCCGGCGGGGCCCTGCGGACCCGGGTCGCCTTTTGGTCCGGGATCTCTCCCACATCCTGCAAGTGCGAGAACAGCGACAAACGCCACAGCAACTGGGAATTTCGGCATGTTTCTCTCCCTGTGAACCTGCGGCATTAAGCCGGTCCCAGCGAGGCGCCGCAACCGCTCGCGAGTGCACCTCCGACTTTGTACAAATGGTGCGCTTACCCTCGCGCGGTCTTGCGGGCGCTCGGAAGCCAAGCATGCGGCTATTTCATGCTTCGTAAGCCAAAGGGACCTTCTGTAGAGTAGCCGCGCGGATTCTGTGAAATGCGCCTGGCCAACCAAGTCAGCACTTTCATTGGGAGAAATTTAAGTGCGGTTGGCAGCCTGGCGGACCGGCGTAAGATGGGACAAGAAAAGACGGCACGCGAGTTATATTCGGACGACTGTGGACAGAGTTAGGCATGAGCTCAGCGGCAGTGAACGAGTGGAGACTTACAAGTCCACTCTGAGGATTCAAATGGAACAACACCAATGGTCTTTGAGGGTCACACCATGTCCGATATGCGCTTGATTGTTGCCGGAGCCGGCGGCCGGATGGGCCGCGCTTTAACGCGGGCCATCGCGGAGCGCCAAGGAGCGGTGCTCGTCGGTGCGTTGGCAACGCCGGGCTCGGAGCTGCTCGGTCAAGATGCCGGTGTGCTGGCCGGTCTTCCCGCCAACGGCGTGAAGGTCTCCGCCGATCTCTGGGCTGTATCGAAGGAAGCCGATGGCATTCTCGATTTTACCGTACCGGCAGCGACAATCGCCAACGTCGCGATCGCGGCCGAGCGCGGTATCGTTCACGTCATCGGCACGACCGGTCTCTCGGACTCCGATGACGCAGTGATCAAGAGCGTCACGAACCGTGCCATCGTTGTCAAATCGGGCAGTATGAGCCTCGGCGTCAACCTGCTCGTCGCGGTGGTCCGGCGTGTGGCCAAGGCGCTCGACGAGAACTTCGATATCGAGATCGTCGAGACTCATCACCGCCGAAAAGTGGATGCACCCTCTGGCACTGCACTGATGCTCGGACAGGCCGCAGCCGAGGGCCGGGGCGTTTCACTGATAGACCATTCCGTTCGCGGTCGCGACGGTATTACCGGCCCGCGAAAGAGCGGCCACATCGGCTTCGCCTCACTGCGTGGCGGCACCGTAACCAGCGACCACCAGGTGATGTTTGCCGGGCCGTTCGAGCGGTTGACACTCTCGCATCAAGCTGAGGACCGCATACTGTTCGCCTATGGTGCGCTAAAGGCGGCCCTATGGGCGCATGGCAAGAAGCCTGGGCTATACTCCATGTCCGACGTGCTGGGTCTCGCCGGAATGTGATGGATGAAACAATAAATCAACAGGTTGCAAAGCCCAAAGGCTCGATGCCGTACGAGAACTTCCTTTTGAACTCTCGGTTTGCTATTAGCGGAGCGCGCAGAGATGGCCCCTCGCCCCCCTGTTTAGACGTGGGCGGTATACTCGAAAAGCGGCTCAGAAGGTCCATGTCACCTTTCTCAATTGGGGCGGTCGATCGGGATCAAATCCCCATTCCCTCGCCAGACGTTCTATCAAGCGATAGAATGGCACCAGCATTGTGATGACGTCCGTAGCGGGATGATCGTCGCCAGGCCACGGCAAACTGCTATCGGGTCCCCCACACAGATGTACCGCAATCCCGCTCTCGCGTAGTTCAGCCGTGACAGCATCGATGACGGCGGCCGTTTCGTCGGCAAGACGCATCATGATAACGGGGGTTCGGGAGGACAAAGCGGCCCGTGGGCCGTGCTGTAGTTCAGCGGCGCTGTACGCCAACGACGGCAGCCGCAGAACTTCGGCGAGCTTTAGTGCGCTTTCGTAAGCTACGCCCAGCCCGAGACCTCGCGAGGCCACAAATATAGCGGACGCTTTCTTGAGATCCGCAGATAGTTTGCTCCAATCGAGAGCGGGCGCCCGATCGAGGCGCCCGGGTAGCCGGTCAAGTGCTGATCGGAGAGCCTTATCATTGGCCAACTCGGCGATAAGTCCGGCGCCCGCGGCCATCGAGGCGATCATGGTCTTTGTAGCTGCTACCGACTGATCGGTACCTGCTTCGACCGGAATGATGAATTCAGCCGCGTCGGCGACTGGAGACGGCACTAGATTGACGATTGCAACGGTGCGAGCTCCCGAATCTCGCGCAGACCGCGTTGCAGCTACGAGATGGGGGCTGGCCCCGGATTGCGAGATTACGATGAAAAGCGCGTTCCTCAGCGTCACGGGCTTGCGGAAGGCAGTGACAACGGAAGGTGCACTCGCTGAGACAGCCAGATGAAGCCGCGTTTCAATGAGATAGCGCAAGAATACCCCGGCGTGTCCGGAGCTTCCGCGGCCGCACAGAACAGCAAGCGGCGCAGCTTCGACGTTAAGGCGTTGCGCAATGGCAGCGATCGAAGGGCGGCTGCGGATGACGCGGGCCGCAACTGCTGGGCTCTCGCCAATTTCGGGCGCCATCGCGGAAGGTGCGGTCTCCACCATCGTTCACACCTCTGTCAGCTACGATTGTCGAGCACACGGCGCAGATTTCCTTTATGGCTCAACAGAATGCTCTCAGCCTCCGCTAGGTCATAGCCGAGCACGACAAGAGCGGCAGTCTTGATATTTCCGCCCGTTCGCGAGAGGGCGGAGGCGGCTTTCGCTTCGCTGCATCCCGCGATCCGAGCGACCATGGCTTCCGCACGCCGCTTCAGCTTTGAGTTCGTCGGTCGCATGACCATCATGCCGCGATAGACGCGGCCAAGACGCACCATTATGGCCGTGGACAGCAAATTCAGCACGACCCTCTGCGCCGTTCCCGCCTTCATCCTCGTCGAGCCAGCGATCAATTCCCGTCCGGTCCCCACTAGCACGGGATAATTCGAAGACAACAGCAGCGGCGTGGCACGGTTGCAACGCCTATGGTGACCGCTCCACAGGCACCCGCACGCTGCAAAGCTGTCACGGTAAAAGGGGTCGTGCCGCTGGCAGCGACCGCGATCACCACGTCCTGCGCAGACAGCTTGGCGGAATCGATCTGGCGGATCGCTTCGGCAACATCGTCCTCGGCGCCTTCGACGCTGGTGACGAAGGCTCGGCGCCCGCCCGCAATGATGAAGTGGGACCCGCTCTTGAAGCCATGCGAAGGTCGGCATCAACTCTGCCCCGTCTTGCACGGCTACTCGCCCCGAGGTGCCGGCTCCGACGTAGATCAGCCGCCCGCCATCGCTGGTCGCATGAAATGTGACAGCCGGCGCGCCTTCCGCAATCACCTCATTAGGGGAAAATCGGCGGCGCGCCACCATAAGCGCACCAGCAACTGCGTCGGCGTGCGGTGCTCTGAGCCTGGCCCGCAAATCAGGCGTCAGCCATGCTCCGAGCTCGGCCGATAGGCCACCGACTAATGACAAGCGGTCGACGCCCCTCTGCAAGAACACGTTGAGCAGATCACCGATTGCGCCCGCAGCATCTTCGACGATGCGCCGGCCAATTGAATCGCCCTGGAGTGCGTGCCGAAACACCATAGGCGCGAAGACCGCATGGTCCGAGGCTGTCGCCTGCTCCGACCAGGCAACCGCCTGGGCGTCGCAGTCAAACCGAGCAAAGACCTCATTGAGCAGCGGCGACCCCTCGCCGCGTCCATCTGCCGCGAGCAGCGCGCGTCGGATCACCTGCAATCCGATATCAGCCCCACTGCCCTGGTCAGAGACGGGAAGCCGTATCCGCCAACACGCAGTTCGCGGCCACAGACGATTCCAACGCCGATGGAGCCCGTACCAGCCACCACGATTGCGCCATCCGCACCACCGTGGGCTCCGAGACATGCGACGAGGCCGTCGCTGACGAAGTGAACAGATGCAAAAGGATGCGCAATCTGCATCAAGGCCGTATGAGCGCCGCGCCGGCTGAGACCAGCAATGCCGATTCCGGCGTGGATCGCAGGGGAGTCCCGGGCAGCCAGTCCAGCCTGCGCCGCTGCAGCAGTGCAGGCGTGCATGACCGAGGACCACGCCTGATCGATGCCAAGGCGCGTGGTTGCCGGCCCCGAGCCGCTCTCGCCGAGCACCGTGCCGTCCTCATCCTCGAGGCGCGCCCGGCATTGCGTGCTGCCGCCGTCCACTCCCAGGTAAAGTGGGTCCTTTCCGCTCATGACGTTCCAACGCACAGACCTCGGTTGTAGGTCCAGTGTGACCAGGCTGCCCGGTCCAATCCGAACCTTTCCTGTTGCCTCGGGTTGACCGTAGATTTTGCGCTAACGGCCAAGCGGTTAACTTTCATGGTCCACGACAATTCGACGGCCCATTTCAAGATCGCTACACCGCAGATGTTCGACGGAACCAGCATGCAAGGTCCTGCGGAGGTTACCGTCCGGCGGAATCATCGAACGCGTCAGCTTTGGACAGGCAAACTCGCCCGAAGCAGTCGCCCTCCCCGAAGACGCCATCCTTGCGCCTGGCTTCATTGATATCCAGGCAAACGGCGGCGGCAGTGTCCTTCTCAACGACGAGACGACGGAAGAAGGCGTGTGCCGCATCGTTGCGGCTCACCGCGAGTTTGGGACGACCAGCTGCCTACCAACCCTCATCACCGATTTCACCGACGTGATTGAGCGCCTGGCGGCGGCCGCGGCCGACTGCATCCAAATACCCGGCGTTCTCGGCTTTCACTTAGAAGGGCCGGCCCTCAGCAAAGCACGCGAGGGCGTCCACCTTGAGTGTCACATTGGTGCGCTTACGAGGCGCGATTTATTGGCAATGCAGAGCATCGGCCGGCATGGTCGCTCCATCGTGACGATCGCCCCGGAATGTGTGGCATCGTCAATCATTGACGAATTGATCCAGATGGGTTTTCGGGTCTCTGCCGGCCATACTGACGCTAGCGCAGCTGAAGTCAGAGCGGCTGCAGATCGCGGGATGAGCGGCATAACCCATCTTTTCAATGCGATGTCGCAACTCACCTCACGCGAGCCGGGCGTCGTAGGTGCCGCGTTGGATGACGATCGGCTATTCGCCGGCGTCAACTGTGACGGGATCCACGTCGATCCCGTTAGCCTGCGTATCGCCGCGCGGTGTAAAGGGGCCAATCGCCTGATGCTGATCACAGATGCGATGCCCCTGATCGGTACAGATCATCGGCAATTTGAGTTGCAGGGGAGACGAATCACGCTGCAAGATGATCGCTTGACCGCCCCGGACGGCACACTTGCGGGCGCCCATCTGACAATGATCCAGGCCGTACGCAACGCCGTAGCATTGGTCGGTCTCACTCTTACTGGGGCATTGACTATGGCCTCACGCACTCCCGCGACCTTCCTTGGCATGAACTTAAGTGGGACTTATCGCACCTGGGTATCGCGCTGACCTCGTTGCGTTCCGTAGCAATTTCGACGTCATCGAAACATGGGTCGCCGGTCGGGCTGTTTTGGCGAGCCTTCCTAAAATAGGATGCTATTACGCCTTGTTGAGGCGACCTAGCCCAAGTAGGAAACGTCCCTCTTGACGCCAGCGGAGAGCGACTTTTGCTGAAGGGCAGTACCCTTGCGAGTTGGGGCGATGTGCTCTGCCCGATCAAGTACCTTGATGAAAAGGTCTGCTCGCACGCGAGCGCAAACTCACTACATCACCAGCGTCTCGCAACAAACAATCTAGTCATTCTTAGTCATGGCCGCAGCCACTTAACTCAGACGACAGCGGGTTCTAAGCCATTCTATCAATACCAAGTGAGTAAAGCGCTCGAATGTCCAGGACGTGTACTTGAGGGGAACAAGTACTGTCAGCATCGTGGATGCGACGGGAATCTCTACTCCGGATAGACCAGTGAGTACCGACAGTGCGCAGTGCTCCGTCTCAGCAAGGGTGGCCAGACGGAATGCATCGGCAATTTCCGCGTCACACTGTTTCGGTTTGACCGGGAACGACCGCGACCACGGGGCTGGAGAAGTGACAAAGTCCGATTTGATATTGTTGTGCTACTGCCGCTGAATCCAGACGTTCCAGGTGTCAAGCATTCTGGCTTGGTTGGCAGCGATCCAAGCCGAATCGTGTTTGACGATGGCCTGGAAGGCCTCTGGCGAGCTCGGGATGTTGGCGCGGGCGGCCTCGCTCATCATCGCCACGGCGTCGAGACTCGGCGGGGTGACGCTGAGACGTTCTGCGAGTCTCGCCTGCACGCTGGGATTGTCGAGATAGAACTTCAGCAGCGCCTCCGCTCCAGCGGAGTTGGGGCCGTTGCGTAGGATCTGCATCGTGTCTGCGAGCATGAAGGCCCCATCGTAGGAAAGCTGAACGGGCTGGCCTTCCGCCTTCAAAGCCGAGGCGCGCGTGCCCAGATCATGCCGACGACGTATTCGCCGTTGCGGAAACCCTGCTGGCTCTGGTCGCCGGTGCGCCACCAGATCTGGATTTGCGGTTTGATCTGGTCAAGCTTCTTGAGGGCTCGATCGACGTCGAGCGGGAAGAGCTTGTCGGCTGGCACCCCGTCGGCAAGGAGCGCGGCCGCGAACACGCGCCAGGGATCGTTGAAGCTCGGCAAGGCGCGTGGACCGGGAAAATGGACAGTATCCCAGAAATCCGCCCAGCTTCGAGGTTTTGCGCCTGAGAAGTGCTCGGCGTTGAAGGCGAGGAGTGTGGCGTTGAACGTGATCCGCACTCCCGCAGGATTGCAAGTCTTATCGACCAGATCTTTGCGCTCCCCGAACTGCTCGCAAAAGCCCGAAAGGTCACGGGTGAAGGATCGATTCTGTTTCGACTCCGCCGTGATGTCGACGTTGTTAATAATATCCCACGTGACCTGGCCTACGCTCGCCATGGCCTGGGCGCGCGCCCGCTGCTCGGAATCGGTAGCGATGACGGTGCTGACCTTGATCCCGGTTGCCGCGGTAAAGGGCTCGAACCAAATCTCCCTTAGTGTCCTGTCGTAGACGCCGCCGGTTGTAGCGACGACTATCTCGCCTGACTGAGCCACCGCCGAAGTTGTGAGCAGTAGGCTCAGCCCGATCTGCCGGACGAAGTCCGCGCCTGTGGGGTGACGACGGCCGCGTGCGCTTGGCTTGGTCATGTTTGGGAACCCCCTCGATGTCCACTGATTTGGCCGGCGAGAGCGATGCCCAATTGCGGAACGCGGCTGGATCCCGGGTGAAGCCAGGTACGCTCGTTGTGAACATGGTGAGGTTGGTCGGATCGATGAACCGCTGTTTTCCCGAGCTCGGCAGGCTCGTTCTTCAGATAAGGCCCTTCCGGTACGAATCGTCCATCGCCCAATGCCTCGGCCGAAACGCTTTGAGGAGCCTCCCACATCTTCTGGAGATGGAGGCGCTGCGAGTTGAGCAAAGCGGCCGCCCGGCCTTCCATTAAAATGACTTCGGCTGGGGCCACGCCAATGCCTGAGCTGCCGCCGGAGATGACACCAACCCTGCGGGCGCGTTCCATCAGACGAACTCCCGTTCGGGAACGACAGCTGGATCGAGCGTGCCGTCAAAGAGGGAAATCGCCGGGTGCGCGTCTGAATCGGTGGTGATCTCGACCAGGGTCGCGCGCTCTCCCTGCAAGGCGTCGCGCAGCGCCGGGAGGATCTCCGCAGGTGTCTCGACGCGCGTGCCGATGCTACCGCAGGCTCGGGCGATCGCGACGTGATCGACCGGAGCAAAGTGGCAGGCAGTGGTGTAGGTTCCGAACTTCACCGTTTCGGCATCCTTCTGATAGCCAAGAACGCCGTTGTTCAGCACGACGACGGTCAGCGTAATGCCCATCCGCACCATGGTCTCGAGTTCCGCCCAGGAATGGGCGAACCCGCCGTCTCCGACGAGCGCGACCACTTGGGCAGTTGGCTTCGCGACCTTCGCGCCGATAGCGAGCGGCAGCCCCCAGCCGAGACCAGCCAGACCGCGCGGAGTCAAAAACCGCATGCCCGGCGCCAGTCCCCGCAACTGACCGACGATCCACATTGAGGAATAGCTCGCATCGGCGACGACGATCGTATCGGGCGTCAACAGCGTTTGCAGTTCGGCCATCACGCGTTCGGGCCGGATCGGGCTCGTGTTGTGACGCGTGAGCAGTGCGCGGGCGGCTTCAAACCGGCGCCAAGCCTCGGCGATGCGGGACTCAAGAGCGGACCGCGCCTGTGCGCGCGAGGACAAGTCCATCGCGCAGAGCGTCTCCGTTAGTGCGCCGATCGTCTCTGCAGCATCGCCGACGAGGCGAATCGCTTCGTAGTTGCGGCCTATTTCTTGCGGGTCGATGTCTATCTGGACGAGACGAGCGGTCGGAGGCACGAGCCGCCAGTTGTCGGTGCCGTTCTGGTTGTTACGCGTGCCGATCTGCACGATCAGATCGGCCTCGGCGAGCAGCGTGCGGCTGTGCCGCCCGAGTGAGGCCGGCCCCACCAAGGCGCCGAGCACGCCACAGGACAAGGGATGGCGCTCGTTCACCGCCCCTTTTCCCATGTTGGTTGTGAAGACGGGCAAGGCGGCGATGTCCTGCAGCCTTGCCAGCGCAGCCGGGGCATCCTGCGAGAGGGCGCCGCCCCCGGCCATGACAACGGGATGCCGAGCCGCAGCAATCAGGCGGGCGACAGTCTCGATGTCGGCTTGGGCCGGGCGGCTGCGGTCGAGGGGGAATTTGCCATAGCTCGCGGTGCGCGCGACCGCGGAAGCTGTCGCGGCCTCGCGCAGGAGATCTGCCGGCAAGAGCAGCACGGCCGGGCCGGGTCGGCCGCTTGCGGCAGCAATGAATGCCGCGTCGACATAGTCCTCGACGCGATCGGCGCCCGAGAGCCGCCGCGTCCACTTCGCGCAGGACGCGAACAGCGCGATGTGGTCCAGCTCTTGAAAGGCGTTCTTGTCGACCTGATGCCGTTCGACCTCCTGGACCAGCGCGACAATCGGTATGCTCGCCTTCAGCGCTTCCGCCAGGGGCGGCACGAGGAGGGTCGCGGCGGGGCCGTTCTGCGCGGCGACGACAGAGACACGCCCCGACACGCGTGCGTAACCGTCGGCCATTGCGCCGCCCATGTTTTCCTGCCGGTAAGCGATCTGCCGGATGCCTATGGCCTCGGCGGCGAGGATGACGGCCGAGGGCAGGCTCTGCCCGAAGATCACCTCGACGCCATGGCGCTTCAGGGCACAGGCGATCAGTTGGGCAACACTGGGAATGCTCTTGGTCATGCTGCGAGGCTTTCGATCAGATCACTGCGCCTAGCGAGAAAGTCGTCGAAGACTGACGCGACGTGATCGGTGTCCGCGGTCGTCATCGGGGTGGAGAGGCAAGCTGCCGCGCCACTAGGAAGAACGATGCCGTTCTCTGCGAAAGTGCGGCCGAGCTCTTTCATGACATGCGCTTGCACGGCGGTCGGCGTCGCCTCCCGGAAATCCCGCGGTAGGATCGCTTTCGGATGGATCCGGAAGAGAGAGGCGGCGCCGGAAACCGAGAGAGGCGCGTGGTGCCTTGCAATCGCGGCCATGAGTTGTTCGCGTAGTCGATCGCCCAGCCGTTCGAGATGGTCGAAGGCAGCACGATCCAGGGCTGTCATCGACACGAAACCAGCAACCATCGACAGTGGATTGGCGGAGAAGGTACCGCCCTGAGGAAGCGCCGGCTTGCCTGCTGAGGCATCGAAGACGCTCATGATCTCGCGGCTGCCAGCAATCGCGCCGATAGGGAGGCCGCCACCGATGATCTTGCCGAATGTGAAAAGGTCTGGCGTCAGGCCGTAGCGGGCCGAGGCGCCTTCATAGCCTTGCCGGAAGCTCAACACCTCGTCGGCAATGACAAGAACGCCGTGCTGTTTTGCAGTTCGCTGGATCGCAGATATGAATTCCGCCGTCGGAGCAATCAGGCCGGCCCGGCTCGGCATCGGGTCGAACACAATCGCCGCCAGATGGGCCGCGTGGGTTGCGATCTGCCGTTCCACGAGTTCGACATCGTTGAAACGGAGCAGCACCACCTCGCTCAGAACTGACGCTGGCATCCCATGATAGTAAGGGACAGCCGCCGGCGCGGCCGCCTGGCCCCAATTGCTTGGCGTGCTCCCCTGGCTGACTTCGACCCAATCATAGGCACCGTGATAGGCGCCCTCGATTTTGGCGATCGCAGAGCGTCCGGTGAAGGCGCGTGCGGCCTTGATCGCGAACATCACAGCTTCAGAACCAGTATTGACGAAACGGATCGTCTCGACGCCAGGGACGCGCCCGCAGATCAACTCCGCGAGGCGGATCTCCGCCAGGGTTGGGCTCGCGAAACAGGTGCCGGACTGCAACTGGCGCGTCACCGCGTCAATCACGGGCGCGAAGCGATGACCATGGATGAGGGTGGTGAAATTGCCGTTCAGGTCCAGGAAGCGGCGCCCGTCGAGGTCGACGAAATAGGCGCCTTCGCCCCGCTCCATGTACCGCGGAATGGGATCCCGCTCGATCGTCACCCGCGTGGTTCCGTCGATAAAGACGTTGCGTGCTCGCTGGAACGCTTCCTTCGAAGCACGTCCTACGGAGGAGTGACCCTCAGTCGTCATTGCTGTCATTTGTTCTCCACCCGAGCCGTGAGGCGTTGCGGACGGCGAGATCCATAAACAGGAATGGTATTTGATGCAACAAATATTCACATCGACCCCGCCTTCTCCTTGGAGGCAAGGCTAGCGGCGGGCCCGGATCATATTCTTGAGCCGCACGTAACCGTCACGGATATCCTGTTCCATCGCAGATCTCACCTTGGCGCCGTCTTTGGCGCGCAGACCCTGCATAGCGAGCAAATGGTTTGCGACGCCTCGCCGGTTCGTTGCGAAGTCCGGGTAGAGCTCGTTAAACGAGGGGCCGACGCGCAGCCAAAGGGATTCGATCATCGCGACCAGCCGCGGCCAACCTGACATTCGGTAGATCAGGAAATGAAATTCGCGGTTGACCTTAAGAACCTCGCGATAATCGGCAGCATCCAAGCCGGCGTTAATCGCCACCTGCATCTGTTCAAGCACCGCAATATCGGCGGGAGCTACAGCTAGAACGGATCGCTCGGCGGCCAAGCCTTCGAGAGCGAGCCGTGTGGCAGTGATCTCGTCAAGCGCTTCAAACGTCAAAGACGGCAGGACGACCGTCTTGGGACCTTCATTGATGAGAGCTCCCTCCGACAGAAGCCGGTTGATCGCATCCCGTGCTGGAGTCGTGCTGACCCCGAGCGCGGCAGCGACCGACCGCACCGTGAGCTTCTCGTTCGGCGGGAACGCGCCGGAGACGATGATCTCCTTCAGGCGCTCATAGGTGAGTTCTCCGAGATAGGATTGCCGGGCAATAGGTGTGACGACGCCGGCGAGCAGACGCTCCGACATGAAATCCTCGTGTTGCGTGATGCACCAAATAGCGTTGGTTCCCGACCGCCGCCAGTCCCATTCAGTTGACAATCCCATAATGATGCATCAAATATCAAAATGTAGGGTAGCGCGACTGTTAGCGGCGGGCGAACAGGGGGCAAAAAGGTGATCATGATCGCAATGTCCAGCAGCGATGGCTCAAGCAGGCCCCAGAGCCTGAACTCACGCAAGGGCGAGGCCATCGCCATCCAAGGTGTTTCGAAACGGTTCGGACCGATCGTCGGCGTCGATGGTGTCGATCTCCACGTTGAGGCCGGGGAATTCCTATCGCTGCTCGGCCCCTCCGGCTCGGGCAAAACGACGCTGTTGATGATGCTCGCAGGATTCGAGGTGCCGAGTTCGGGGTCGATCACCTTGGGCAGCCGGGATCTGACCCATGTTTCCCCCGACAAGCGCGGCATCGGCATGGTCTTCCAGCGCTATGCCCTGTTCCCGCACATGAGCGTGGCACAGAACGTCGCGTTTCCGCTCAAGATGCGCGGCTTGAGCAAGGCCGAGATCGCTCCTCTGGTCCAGCAGGCGCTCTCGCGTGTCCGGCCTTCAGAATTATGGTGGCCGCATGCCCGCCCAGCTTTCGGGCGGTCAGCAGCAGCGTGTAGCGGTGGCACGGGCCTTGGTTTTCCAGCCGCCCGTCCTTCTCATGGATGAACCGCTCGGCGCCCTCGACAAGAAGCTGCGCGAAGAACTTCAGATCGAAATCAAGACGCTGCATGCCAGCTTGGGCGTCACGATCATCTACGTGACGCATGATCAGGAAGAGGCGCTGACGATGTCCGACCGGATCGCAGTCATGGACAAGGGGCGCATTCAGCAACTCGGCAGTCCGGTCTCGCTCTATCACAAGCCCATCAGCAGCTTCGTCGCCGACTTCATCGGCAAGATGAACTTCCTCAACGGGGTCGTAACTGGGCTCGGCGATCGCCGCATCGACATCGCGGTCTCGGGACAAACGTTGAATGTCGCTCAGTCTCAAATCGGCGGGCACGAGGATATTACCGTCGGGCGCTCCGTGCGAATCGCAGCGAGGCCCGAGAGTCTGAGCCCGACGGAGGAAAGCGAGCGGGCCATAGCGTGCGAAATCGAGACCTCAATCTTCCTGGGGGCGCATCGAACGCTGATCGTTCGGACGGAAGACGGAACGCAGCTCCAGGTCCAGATTCCGTCGTCTCACCTCGAAAGCGGCGTCCCGCCACGCGGGCGGACGTTCGTGCGGCTGGACCCAACCACCGTTCGTGTCTTCGCGGGCGAGGTCTGAACCATGGCGAACACGACGATCTCTGAACATTCGGTGGCAGGCCAGCTCTCCCGCCCCGCCTCGCTCGCTCTCGTGCTGCCACTCGTCCTGCTGCTCGGACTGGCCTTTCTCCTGCCGGTCGCGAATCTGCTGATGGGCAGCATCTTCACGCCGGCGCCGACGGCGGAACACTATCTGCGCATCGCCCAGGAGCCGATCTTCCTGCGAATTCTCCTGCGCACTGTGCAGACGGCCACGATCGTTACGCTTCTGGCCTTTCTGCTCGGCTATCCCCTGGCACTGGTGATGTCGCGGCTCAGCGGCCGCGCCGCGATGCTGGTTGCGGCCTGCGTGCTGATTCCGCTTTGGACCAGCGTGCTCGTCCGCTCTTATGCCTGGATTGTGCTGCTGCAAAGGACGGGCATCGTCAACAACACGCTGCTGAACTGGGGGCTGATCAGTCAGCCGCTGAAGCTGATCTACACCGAGGGGGCGGTCATCGTCGCGATGACGCATGTACTCATGCCCTACATGATTTTGCCGATCTTCTCCTCCCTGCGCTCGATCGCCCCTGAGCTCGATCGCGCGGCGAGGAATCTCGGCGCCGGCCACTGGACGAGTTTCTTGGCCGTCACGCTGCCGCTCAGTCTGCCCGGCGTCTATGCGGGGGCGATCATGGTCTTCATCCTGTCGCTTGGCTTCTACGTCACACCGGCCTTGGTGGGCGGCCCGCAGAACCTGACCATCGCGACCTTGATCGGCCAGCAGACCACCGACTTACTCAACTGGCCTTTCGCCGGGGCTTTGGCCGGTGTTCTGCTCTTGGTGACACTTGGCCTCGTCGGCGTGTTCAGGCGGTTCCTGCGCTTCGGAAAGGGTGCCTGATGTCGACCTTGCTTGAAACGAGCTCCGAAAGGACGTCCCAATCCGCATCGCCGTCTAATCCAGCGTTCTCGCCAGCTATCGGTCGATGGCTCCTGAACGGGTTCGCCAGCTTCGTGTTAGTCTTCCTATTGTTGCCGACTCTGATTGTCATTCCGATGTCCTTGGGCCATGCCTCCTATATCCAGTTTCCGCCGCAGGGGCTCACTCTAAAATGGTATCGGGCCTACTTCGACAGTGCGGATTGGATGAGCGCGACTTGGTTCAGCCTTCGGATCGCGCTGGCGACGACCGCGTCGGCGACGGTGATCGGCACGCTGGCCTCCTTCGCAGTCGTGCGTGGCAATCTTCCGGGTATCCGTGCCCTGCAGGCACTCACCTTGGCGCCGTTGATCGTTCCCCATATCGTGCTGGCCGTTGCGCTCTACCTCGTCTTCGCGCCGCTCGGTCTTACAGGCAACTTTGTCGGCTTCGCCATCGCCCACACGATGCTCTCGGTTCCCTATGTTATGCTGACGGTGTCCGCTGCTCTGCAGCGGATCGATCCTGCTCTCGAACTCGCCGCCTTGAATTGCGGAGCGTCCCGCGCCCAGGCATTCTGGCATGTGGTGCTGCCCAACATCGCTCCTGGGGTTGCGGCCGGAGCGGTCTTCGCCTTTCTCGCTTCTTTCGACGAGGCGACGGTCGCCTTTTTCATCTCCGGTGTGGAGGGCAAGACCATCACGCGAAAGCTCTTCGAGGATATTGACTACAATTTGACGCCTATCATTGCCGCGGCGTCGACGGTGATGATCGTTGTGTCGCTCGCCCTGATGGGAGGGGTCGAGTGGCTTCGGTCGCGTAGTGAGAATAGCGGGAGCTAGCTCTTGAGACGCCTGTACGCGAGCGTGCCCCGAGCTCGCCTCCCGCGAAATCGGGGAATTCGTCGAGCTCGAGTACATGCTCATGAAGTGGGATCGGAGTGAAATCCGCGTCTGACGAGGTCGATTTTTTCTTGGAGAGCTAAGAGCGGAACACGCACCGAACGCGGCACACTGCGTCGGCTTTTTCAGAGAATGTCGGAGATGGGCAAAACGGACAAGCTACGAAACGCGTCAAGGACCGCGGCGGTCGAATTGCAGCATCTTCGCTTTGCCGTGGCTGCCAATGACTGCGGAAGTCTTCGTCGCGCTGCGGACATGCTCTCGGTTCGACATTCAGTCTTGAGCCGCTCGATCAGTCAGCTTGAATATCTAATTGGAGCCACATTATTCGAGCGCTCTGCTGGCGGAGTAACGCCCACCTTTGCGGGCCGAGGCTTTCTGAAGATCGCAAACTTGGTCCTGGAGCAGATTGACGCGCTCGTAGAAACGGCAAGATCTAACGGGCACGGGAAAGCCGGGCGTGTTTCGATAGGCTTCTGCACCTCTATCTCCGCAGGAAACCTGCGCGACACTCTGATCGAGTTCAGGGAGCGCTTTCCCCAGATCGCGCTAGCGACAGTTGAACGCTCGCGAATTCGCTTGATGAATGCGCTTCGAGACGGAACAGTTGATATCATTATCTGCCCGGGACGCCAGACCTACTCAGACGATAATGTCCTGTCACTCTGGAGCGAACAGATTCTGATTTCATTGCCCGAGGATCATGCCTTAGCCACACGCGAGTACGTCCTATGGACAGATTTGCGACACGAAACCATTCTCATCAGCCAGCATGACCCTGGACGCGAACTCGAAGATCTCCTGATTTCGAAGCTCGTGGTTCCGGAAGACAGACCCAAGATCGAACGACACGATGTGGGCCGAGGCATCATCAAGAGTCTGACCAGCATGGGACTCGGCGTCAGTCTTGTCACGGAATCAGACATCGGCGCGCATTTCGCCGGATTGACCTATCGCGAATTGGGCGACGGATCCGGCGCGAGCCATCTGGACTTTTTCGCGGAATGGCGGGCAAATAACGAAAACCCCGCCCTGAAGCAGTTCCTCAAGCTGCTGGCCGAGCGCTACTCCTGCCCATCCGTCGGAGAATGACGGGTGCGCCGTAGCTTTGCAAATCCGCGGTCTGTTGCCATGAACCGCGCCAGCATCGGCGCGATCAGCTTACCTGGATCGGAGACGGGTTGTCCGGATTCGCCTGCAAGGGCTTTCGCATACGCAACCAAGTCTCGATGGACGGAGGCCGGAAGTTCAAAACTGAGCTTAACGGGCTTGTCGTCGGGTAGCGCTCCGATTTTGAGCTTAGCTATCAATGTCATCACCCCCTGTATGGCTCGAGAACGAGATCACGATTGACTATCACACGGACGGGGAAACCCGGACGGATCGTCAACGTTGGTTGAATATTGAGATTACGCCGCACTATCTGCTGACCTGTTTGATTGAGGGAGTCCCCTGCTCCCCGTCGTAGCGCCTGAATAATGTCGGCGTTGCCGTTGTTCACTTCGCTTCCAGAATTCACCTCCGTGCCGACGGCGAGTAGAGTCGAGAGCGCCGCCGAGCCCAACAACTCCTTCCAGTGGTTGTCGACCTCGTCCTCAAGGCCCGAATAGCCTGCAGCATCGGCTCCCGGCGGCCGCTCCAGCACGATGGACCGGCCGTTCGGCATGATCAGTCTGGTCCAGACCAGAAGCACACGCGACTGCCCAAATGCGATTTGGCTATCGTAAGTACCTATCAGCCGTGCCCCCTGCGGGATAAGTCGGAAGCGACCAGTCGGCGTGTCGTAGACGCTCTCCGTCACTTGCGCGATGATGCGGCGCAATAGGTATGAACCAAGCGGTTGTAGGAAGCCCCTAGTTTGGCACCACGTGGTGCCCCGGAATGACCACCCATCAGCAAAAGAAAATAGTTCTGGCTGCAAGTCGTCTGCCGGCGATTTTCTTCTATTTGGAGCCAGTGCCGCGTAACAAGCGCCCCTGCTCAGTCACCCATTTGGCGCGTGCAAGATGACTCTGATATGCACGCCGCGCACGATCCGGCTCTCGCTCTGGGTCCATATGCAAGACCACTCGAGCCACTTCGCGCCAGTCCGCACCCTCACCTTCGGCCTGCAGCAGGCGAACGTACGTGACGACATGCTGTTCGTCATAGGCCGTCAACGCCGGCTCGTTCGGCGCGTTGTCAGCTACGTCTGGATCTAGGGGTGGCTTCTGCATCATACCCGCTTTTAGAATGCCTATAAGCTACGCCATGGTTTGGTCGCAATCCAGACTCCGTTGCCCGTTGGAATCCTGGATATTCGTTCGGTAGATCGGCGACCGAGTTCGGTCGCGCACGTAGCGCTGCCACAGTCGATAGCATGTTTGAATACGAATAGGAACGATCGTTCCTAGAACGATCGTTCCGGCTCAGTTCCCATATCGCCATGGATCTCAAAGAGATCATGGCTGTGAACCTGCGTCGGAAACGCCACGATCTGCAAATGACGCAGGAGGAGCTGGCCGAGCGCGCGGGTTTAAGCGCGCGTTACGTCGGTGCCATCGAGCGCTGCGACGTATCAGCAAGTGTTACCGTGCTCGGGCAAATTGCTGAAGCATTAGGGGTCGAACCGGGGGACCTGCTCAAAAAAGTTGCGCGGCTTAGCAAATCGTAAGCCCGCTCAGGCCAGCCGCGAAGCGCTCCGCCCGGCGGACCGGACCGGGCTTGGTCGGGCGTCCGATCGCCGTTCTTGCGCGGCCGCGACCAAAGCAGGGTGTACCCTTCGCCGTCCTCATCATCGAACAGGTTCGCGAAGATCGGCGCATTAAACGAGGGGGCGTCTAGCAAGTGGTTCGAAGAGTGTGCCAGAAAGAGGCACCATCTCAGTTCGTAGCACGTCGATAGACCGCCATGGCTCCGGCGAGGGCGAGAAATACTCCGCCGCAAAGACGATCCAGCCAAATCGATGCGGTAGAACGCAGGAATTTCGCTGCTTGCGAGCCGAAGCTGGCGTAGGCGAACATGACGACGAAGTCTATCGTCGCGAACACAATTGCCAACGTGGCGTATTGGGCGAATTGTGGCCTGGCTAAGTCAATGAATTGTGGGAGGAACGCTGAGAAGAATAGATAGCCCTTCGGATTCGTTGCGGCGACAAAGAAGCAGCGAGCGAAGATATCGGCTGCCGCGACATCTGCGGAATACGATTTCCGATCCAAGGCAGCCGCTGCTGAACCACTAGACCTCAACAGCGCAACGCCTAGGAAGGCGAGGTAGCCAACACCGATCCACTTCACGACATTGAACCAGAACTCTGACGCAGCCAGGAGGGCCCCGAGACCGAGAGCAGCTGCGCCGATGAGGACAAAGTCTGACAGCACCGCCCCGCACATTCCGGGAATTGCTCGTCGAACTCCGAACCTTGATCCGTTCGATAGCGCCAAGAGGACCGTCGGTCCTGGCGTCGCGATGCCTATGAATGCGACGACCGCGAACGCCAGGATGGTCGCTTCAGTCATGTCCGTTCCCCAATCAGCTAGTGAGTCGGATGGAAATCTTTCAGACTTGCGGTTTGTCTGCAACAGACCACGAGCGTCGATCTGGCCCTCCCAACCATGTCGGGCACCCCCTTGACAGCCTACTATTGAGACGTGGGCTTCCTTGTCGCGAGCCGAGCCGGAGGCGCGGCGAGCGCCGGACGCGGATACCCGTCACCGCCGCCCAACCGGCGCGCGGCCACGCGGCCCGTGCCTTCAGATTGAGCGCTCCATTAAGCGCTTTGCTTTGCCTTCCGGTTCAATTTGCGAATCTTGAGATGCCGGCCGCCAGAATGAAGCCCCGCCCGAGCAGAGATCGGGCGAGGCTTGGTGGACCGTCCTACTCGCCGTCCTTGCGGGGCCGCGACCAGAGCAGGGTGTAGCCCTCGCCACCTTCGTCGTCGAACAGGTTCGCGTAGATCGGCGCGATGAAAGAGGGGTCGTCGAGCTTGAGGGAGAGGTAGTCGCGTCCCTGTTCAGAGCGCTTCGACCAAGCTGCCCCGACCTCCGCCCGGCCAAGAAAGATGCGATGACTGGGTGCGTCGTCGTTGGAGCGGTTGATCTCGGCGATGCGGACACCCCTGACCTGCAGGCTCAGGGTGATGATCTCGCCTTGGAAATCGTTGCCGACCTTCTTGAATGAACCGATGTTAGCCATTTCACCTCTCCTGTTGTGTTTCGAAGCCCGCGACCACCGCGGCCTCGATGGCGATCAAGGGCCGAAGACGATCGGCGACGCACCCGCTCGCGGGCCGGAGCGCAGCAGAGGACGTTCGTTGTGGCGACCTTCTTGTCTCGCGAGGAATGGGCGAAGCCCAGGGGAAGAAAGTCGCATAAACGGCGTTGCGGCTCAGACGATCGAGGCGAAGCCGGTCTTCGGCCAGATCAAGCCATCAACGAGGCCACGTGCGTCCGCGTGCCGAACCGCAATCTTAGGGAGAAGACTTGGCTGATCTGAACACGAGGGCAGTACGGTTCGACGCACGAAGAAACAATCTGCCGCAAAGGGCGGTATCGTGCCGGAAAGATTGATCAAGCGCGGCGCGCCGCCCACCGCAACTGTGTGGACCAGACAGAGATTAGTGCCCTCCGAGGAGAAGGGGCGGGTTACCTCTCGCTCAAGCTCGACGATCCCTCGTTCAACACAATGAGCCGCGCGTTTGCTTGATCAATGATGCAACGAAGCCTCATCGCTCGTGAGTGGCGGCTGTAAGAACCGGTCGAGGCATTTCTCCACCACCGCGACCCACTCCAAGGGCGGGTCTTCGCGAAAACAGTCGGCGCGCCCATGCCGTGCCGCTGATGCAAGAGCTCAGGCACCGGAGCATCGAAAAGCGAGCGGACGAGCCATGCTCGAAACTGTCCTGCACCGACAAAAGCGCCGGTTGGCGCCGCGCGAAATCCAAATTCGGACACCGGTTAGCGCTCGGATGTCTTCAATACAAGTTTGCCGGCGAATCTGTCGGAAGGTCCCTTGATGATTCATCGAAAGCAGTTGACTGCCTGCTAGTGGTCCCTCGGCTACAGGAATGCCAAACCACGTCCGCTTCGGCGTCTCGCCGATTAAACTGCTTCTTCTCGATTATGGCGCGCTAGGCCATCCTTTCCGTGCGCCATTCTGGCCGATTTCCACTAGGCCGCACTGCTCAGTAGAGGAGATACCTCTTTGAACATATAAGCCTGCTTAGGAACCGTCGCAGTTGCGCCCCAGCGCTCACGAGTAGAGGTCAATCCAGATCCTCCAGATTCGACGTCATCGTTCACAGCTCTTGTTAGACACCAGTGAGATCAGACCGCTCATTTTCGCCGCGAGCCGCGATACCTGCTCGCTATCCACCCGCCGGAACTTGGCCCGCAATGATGAGAGCGGATATGGCGGCCGCCTATCTGGATTTTGAAGACACCATCGAACTCGCGCGCGCGATCCGGCGGGGAGACGCGCCGCCTCCAGCTAGCTGTCGCGGAACTGGACGGCTGCGGCAGCCGGTCTGGTCAAAGTCGGCAATGGACCACTTCGCAGCACCTATTCGAACAGGGGGTCCCAGGGAACGGGAGGACCTCTTATGTCTGGTATGATCTCAGTTCATTCCGCACCAAAACTGCCTCGATATTGTCAACGAAAGCTGTTGGCGAATAACAGGGTAGCCTATTATTTTGCCCCGCCAACCTGGGCGCGCAGGCAGGGCTGCGAGTTAATGCCTGAGGCTTTGGGGACGGATTATCTCCGTGCCGTCGAGCGGGTTGAGAAAATCCTCCTACCCGCATTTGAGAGTTGGCGCTCACGGGGTTTAAGCGATATGACCCCGGTTATTCCTGAATCCGGCACATTCGATTGGCTCATCAGCATCTACCAAGCTCACCAGAAGTGGAGTGAACTCGAAAGCACCACGCAGCGTCAGTACACTAAAAGCCTCGCACTCTTCGCCAATCACGAATTGAAAGATGGAAGCCGCGTTGGGTCGAAGCAATTGTCCGATTTCACGAAGGCCTTTGTCGACGCGGTTTATGGAAAGCTGCTCGTCGTAAAAATTATGAGGAATAATGGAGAGGTCGTCGTCCGCGAGCGTCGTCGCTACGCAAATGTAGCCATGGCGAGCTGCCGACGCGCCTGGTTCGTTGGCCAGCGCGCTCAAGAAAAACTGGTACCAGCTAGCAATCCATTTTCACGGATGGGACTGAAGCACCGGGCGCCCGGCCAGCCGATACGGCCCACGCCAACCGCAACTTGGGATGAACTCGTCGCCTTCAGGGTTGCCGCGAAGAGGCTTGACTACCGCTCGATCGCAACGGCTGCGTTATTGTCATGGGAATGGCTACAGCGCGAGCAGCACCTGTTTGGCGCCTTTGATATCTCGCACTACCGACCTGTCGAGCGGCCAAATAGTGTTAGGATTGTGCATCCTAAGAACGGAGAAGAGGCTTGGTGGCCGCTGTTTGACGAAACGGGCGTCCCTCTTTTTCCTGAACTTACGGCCGAGCTCGACGAGATTAAGAAGACTTCGCTGCCGGGCCTGGTATTCCGGCGCACTCATGCCCATCGTAGCTCGGCAATCCCACTTCCATGGATTACGCCACGCAAGGACCTACGCTATTTGCGGAGTGTTGTGAAGAAGATCGTCCAAGAGGCCGACCTTCGTCAGGAACTTTCCTTTACCTCCTTCCGGCACGGAGGCTTCACCGAAGGTGCCGACAGCGATCTTACGGATGCGGAATTGCGAGCCGCGGGCCGTCACAGGTCCAGCCGCCAACTGCCAACGTACGCCAAGCGCACCGGCAAGCAGTTGATCGCGGCTACCAAGAAGCGCCGTGAGGAGCGGGCAAGATCACTCCTTGTTCGACTAAATGCCAATCGCGCCTCGGAATAGAGACAGCGCCTCACCCGCAGCACGGTAATGATCGTCTATTTGCCCGTCCAGACAGGCTCGCGTTTCTCGCTGAAGGCCTTCAGGCCTTCCTTTGCATCCTCGGTCATTGCGAGCAACGCGATCTGGCTTTCGGTGTAGGCGATGCTCTCGTCGAACGACATCGAGGCGATGGCGCGCATGGCGTATTTACCGCGGCGGATCGCGGTCGGCGATTTGTCGACGATGCGGCCGATCAGCCAGTCGACCTTGGCATCGAGCTCGGCGGTGGGCACGACGTAGTTGAGCAGGCCCGCGCCCAGCGCCGCCTTCGCATCGAACGGCTCGCCGGTGAGTGCCCATTCGTTGACGAGGCGCGGCGGCGCGATGGTCTGCAGCAGGCTCAGCACCTGCATCGGGAACACGCCGACCTTCACCTCCGGCAGGCCGAAGACGACGTGATCGGCCGCGACCGCCATGTCGGTCATGCAGAGCAGGCCCATCCCGCCGGCCATGCAAACGCCGCCGACCCGCGCAATCGCCGGTTTGGTGGCGTTCTGTGACAAACGTAACAGATCGGCATAGTCGACATTTGGTTTGGAATGATCCATCGCGAAAGCTGCGCCGGAATTCTGCAGATCGGCGCCCGCGCAGAACGCCTTGTCGCCCGCGCCCGTCAGCACGATGACGCGGACGTCCTTGTCGTCATGCGCGTCGCGATAGCCTTTGGTGATGCCGGCGATGACCTCGCCGTTCAGCGCGTTACGTTTCTCCGGCCGGTTGATGGTGATCCAGAACGCCTGCCCGCGCTTCTCTGTGATGATTGCTGTGGTGTCGGTCATGGTACGCTCGCTTCCTTGCCATCCGTTTTGCAGCCATTTGCGGCAGGACGGGCGGCGCGCGCAAGAGCAATCTGCAACGCCGTGTCACCATAGCGTGTGGGCGCAAATTCGCCTGGCGATTGAATTGCGGGTGACGGCCGCTATCCTGACTGGAGATTTTGATCACCGATGAGCCATTTCATGCGCGCCGCGATGATTTCATTGCTGACAGGCTTGCTCGCGCTGAGCACAGCGCCCGCAAGCCACGCGGCCGATGCCGCGAAACTGGCGCTGGTGATCGGCAACGCGAGATATCCCGAGTTCGTGCTGAACGACGTCGCCAACGACGCCCAGGACGTCACTGAAGAATTGAAGCGCGACGGCTTCGTCGTCGACCGGCAGAGTAATCTCACGGCCGACGCCATGCGGCAGGTGCTGGATCGCTTCTATGCCCGGATCGAACGCGGCGCGGTGGCGCTGATCTTCTTCGACCGTTTTGCCATCCAGTCCAACCGGCAGACCTATTTGCTCCCGGTCGACGCCCAGATCTGGACCGAGCCGGACGTGGCGCGCGACGGCTTCAGCCTCGACAGCATCCTCGCCGAAATGAACACGCGCGGTGCCGCGATCAAGATCGCGCTGATCGACGCCTCGCGCCGCAACCCGTTCGAGCGACGTTTCCGCCGCTATTCGGCGGGCCTTGCGCCGGCGATCGCGCCGAGCAATTCGCTCGTGCTCTACTCCGCCGCGCTCGGTGCGGTCGCGGCCAGCAGCAAGACCGAGCACGGCCTGTTCGTCGCCGAACTGCTGCGCGAGATGCGTGCGCCGAACATCAGCGCCGAGCAGGCCCTGACCAACACCAAGAACGGCGTCGTCGCCGCCACCAAGCGCGAGCAGGTGCCGTGGCTGTCGTCCTCGCTGACCACGGAATTCTCGTTCGCAGGTTCGGTGACGCAGCCGCCCGACAACAAGATCGGCGACCCGACCAAGCCGGAGCCTCAGAAACCTGAGCCGCAGAAACCGGTCTGCGAGGCACCGCAAGCAGAGCCGCCCCCGAGCGCGGACGATCTCGCCAGGGATCCCGTCATCGCCGATCTCAGCCGCAAGATCGCGGCGAATGCCAATGACGTCGCCTCGCGCTACAAGCGCGGCCAAGTCTACGCGATCAAGCGCGCCTACGCGCTCGCCATGCAGGATTTCGACGTCGTGATTCGTCGCAATCCTGGGGATGGCGAGGCGCTCAACAACCGCTGCTGGACGCGCGCCGCGACCGGCGATCTGCAGGGCGCGCTCGCCGACTGCAATCTTGCGCTCCAGATCGATCCCGGATTGAGCGATGCACTCGACAGCCGCGGGCTCGTCAACCTCAAGCTCGGCCGGACCGCCGAGGCGATCAAGGACTACACCGACGCGATCCAGCGCAACCCGCGCTCCTCATCGTCGCTGTTCGGCCGCGGCATCGCCACCCGCAAGAGCGGCGGCGACGGTGCCACCGATATCACGCAGGCGAAGTCGATGAACCCTGATATCGCGAAGGAGTTCGCAGGCTACGGTGTCTGGGAGTGCGTGCCTTAAGCGACGAGCGCCTTTTTGATCCAGACCTTGTTGTCGTGGAACGCGGCCCCGCCGATCGGCGCCACGGCTTCGGCTCCCGTCAGCATGTTGATGCCGCGGCCGCCGATGTGGTTCTTGTTGGGGTGAACGGACTCCGCGATCAGGACGCCGCGCTGCACGCCGTCGAACAGCGCCGCCACCAGCGTGGTCTCGCCGCGGCTATTGCCGAGCGTCACCGCATCGCCGTCGGCGATGTCGAGCGCGGCGGCATCCAGCGGATGGATCATCACGCTCGCCTTGCCCTCGCGCGCCTGCGAGGACGGCGTCTCGTTGAAGGTGGTGTTGAGGAAGCTGCGCGAGGGGCTGGTCGCAAGCCGGAACGGATGGGCCTGGTCGGGCTGCTCGATCACCGCCCAATGGTCCGGCAACGCCGGCATCTTGTCGACATCGCCCATGGTCACGCCGAACGGCGGATGCGCCCAATCGGCTTTGAAGTGGAATTTCCCGTCCGCATGGGCAAAGCCGTCGAGATAATGCGAAGTGCGGAAGTCCGGTTGCAGGTCGCGCCAGATGTCGGCTTCGAGGCCGCCGATGTCGCCGTGGTTGCTCAGCCTCAAGGTCGCGTCGATCAGTTCGCGCGGCGTCATCTCGAAACCCTGATGCCTGGCACCGAGCCGCGGCGCCAGCGCCTGCAACACCTCATGGTTGGAGCGGCATTCGCCGGGCGGGTCGATCAGCTTGGGACCGACCGAGATGTGCTGGTGGCCGCCGCCGTAATAGAGATCATCATGCTCCATGAACATGGTGGCCGGCAGCACGATGTCGGCCATTTGCGCCGTCTCGGTCATGAACTGCTCGTGCACCGCGACGAACAGGTCCTCGCGCGCAAAGCCCTGCCGGACCAGCGCCTGCTCCGGCGCCACCGTCATCGGATTGGTGTTCTGGATCAGCATTGCCTTGACCGGCCCCTTGCCGCGCAGGGCCTCGGCATCGCCGGTGAGGATACGGCCGATCTTGGACTGGTCGAGCGCGCGAATGCTCGGGTCGATGGCGTCGTGGCCCTCGATGATGGATTCGTTGAAATGCCACAGCGCGTAATTGTTGAAGAAGGCGCCGCCGCCTTCATATTGCCAGGCGCCGGTCACCGCGGGAATGCAATTTGCCGCGTGCATCTGCGTGGCACCGTTGCGGCTGCGCGTAAAGCCGTAGCCGAAGCGGAAGAAGGTGCGCTTGGTCTCGCCAACCGCTTTCGCGAAGGCTTCGATTTCGGCCACCGGCACGCCTGAAATCGCGGACGCCCATTCCGGCGTGCGCGTCTTCAGATGCGCTTCGAGCTCGGCGGGGCAGTCGGTGTATTGGTCCATGTAGGCGCGGTCGGCGTAGCCGTCGCGGAACAGGACGTGCATGACGCCGCAGGCAAAGGCGCCGTCGGTGCCGGGGCGCAGGATGATCTTGATGTCAGCCTGCTTCATGGTGTCGTTGTCGTAGATGTCGACCGCCGCAATTTTCGCACCGCGCTCCTTGCGCGCACGGGAGGCGTGCGTCATCACGTTGACCTGGGTGTTGACGGGGTTGGTGCCCCAGATCACGACGAGGTCGGACAGCGCCATCTCGCGCGGGTCGACGCCGGCGATCTTGCCGGTGCCGATCGCAAAGCCGATGCGCGCGACATTGGCGCAGATGGTCTGATAAAAGCGCGAATATTTCTTCACATGCGTGAGACGATTAAGGCCGTCGCGCATCACGAGACCCATCGTGCCGGCGTAATAATAAGGCCAGATCGATTCCGCGCCGAACTCGCGCTCGGCCTGATTGAAGCGATGCCCGATCTCGTCCAGCGCCTCATCCCAGGAGATGCGCGCGAATTGCCCCGAGCCCTTCGGCCCAATGCGGCGCATCGGAAACATGACCCGCTCGGGGTGATGGATGCGCTCGGCGTAGCGGGCGACCTTGGCGCAGACGACGCCGGCCGTGTAGGTCTGCTTTTTCGAACCGCGGACACGGCCGATGCTGCGGCCTTCGATCACCTCGACATCGAGGGCACAGGCCGAGGGGCAATCATGCGGACAGGTCGAATGGCGGATTTCGATCTTGGTTTCGATCTTGGCGTGCTGGTTCATGTCCCAGTTCGTAACACCAAAATACCAGCCAGCCGAGCGCATTTATCCGGCACGGCCCATGCGATTTGCTCAAAGCGCGCGCGCCGCGGGTTCCTGCTGCAAGCGCGAAGGCGGCGCGGTCACACCGAAAACCGCCCGATATTCCCGTGACACAATCGGCTTTGTGAGCCGTCGACAGTCCGCATTCCCTGCCGCTACAGTGCCGGCCAACAAGAACGATATCAGGGAGGTGGGCATGATCGCCCGAAGATCCGTGCTGGCATTGGCGGCCGGCCTGGTTGCCGCATTCTCCGCAGCCCCCTCATTCGCGCAGGATTATCCCACCCATTCGGTCCGTATCGTCGTGCCGTTCGGCGCGGGCGGGCCGGCCGACGTCGCCGCCCGGCTGATCGGCAACGTGCTCCAGGAGAGTTTTGGTCAGCCCTTCGTGGTCGAGAACCGCACCGGCGCCGGCGGCGTCATCGGCACCGTGGAAGCTGTGAAGTCGCCGGCCGACGGCTACACGCTGCTGATGATGTCCAACACCCAGACCGCGAATGAATCGCTGCTGACGGCGGACAAACGCAAATACGAGCTGATGCGCGACCTCGCGCCGATCGCGCCAGTGAATTATTCCGATCTCGTCATCGTGGTGAACCCGCAGGTCCCGGCGAAGACGCTGGCCGAGTTCATCACGCTCGCCAAGGCGCAGCCGGGCAAGCTGAATTACGCTTCCTCGGGCCAGGGCACGCCCTACCACATGGCCGGCGAGCTGTTCAAAGCCATGGCCGGCATCGATGTCGTGCACGTTCCCTATCGCAACAGCGGTGAGGCGCGCAGCGGCGTGATCGGAGGACAGGTGCAGATGATGATCGACGCGGTGCCGGCGATGGCGCCGAACATCGCCGAAAATCAAGTCCGCGCGCTCGCAACCACGGGCAAGCAGCGCTCAGCCGTGCTGCCGAACGTGCCGACATCAGGTGAAGCCGGTGTAGCAGGCTATGAGGCCACGATCTGGCTCGGCCTGATGGCGCCCGCGGGAACACCCAAGCCCGTGATCGACAAGCTCAATGCAGCCGTCGACGCAATGGTGAAGCGGCCCGACATCGTCAAGCTCTGGACAGAACAGGGCGCCGTGCCCATGTCGATGACGCCGGAACAGTTCGACAAATTCCTGCGCGGCGACATCGAGAAATGGGCCGACGTCGTCAAGAAATTCGACAAGTCCTGAGGCCGTACTGCTCATGCCCTCCATTCAATTCCGCCTCAACGGCGCGGCGATCGCCGTGGACGCCGATCCCGACCGGACGCTGCTCGATCTTCTGCGCGGCCGGCTCGGCGCCACAGGTGCGCATTTCGGCTGCGGTGCCGGTGAGTGCGGCGCCTGTTACGTCATGGTCGATGGCCGTGCGATGGCTTCCTGCGAAATGCCGATGTGGTCGGTCGCTGACAAGGACGTCGTCACGGTGGAAGGCCTCGGGACAGTGGAGCAGCCGCACCCGCTGCAACGCGCCTTCATCGCCGAACAGGCGATGCAATGCGGCTATTGCGTCGCGGGAATTCTCGTCAGCGCGGCGGCGCTGCTGAAGCGCAATCCGTCCCCGACGGAGGCCGAGGTCAGAGCCGCACTGGATCGCAATCTGTGCCGCTGCGGGTCGCACAACCGCATGGTCCGCGCCGTCCTGCGTGCGGCGGCAGAGATGGCGGCCTCGTGAGCACGTCGTCCCCTGCCCCAAAACTGCCGGTCAGCCTCGCGGCCAATCCCAGGCTGTCGTCATGGGTGCGGTTCACCGATCACGGCCGTGTGGCAATCTCGCCCGGCAAGGTCGAGATCGGCCAGGGCATCGTCACGGCGCTGGCGCAGATCGCGGCGGACGAGCTCGATGTCGAGATCGTCCGGATCGAGATGATCCGTGCCTCGACGGCGACGAGCCCGAACGAAGGCGTCACCTCGGGCAGTCTCTCGATCCAGCAGTCCGGCCGCGCGCTGCGCCAGGTCTGTGCCGAGGTGCGCCAGCGCTTCCTTCGCGCGGCATCGGAACGTCTCGGCGTCGATGCGTCGCGGCTCGATATCGATGATGGCACCATCTCGGGTCCCGGCAATGTCAGGACCAGCTATTGGGAGTTGATGGACGAAGTCTCGCTCGACCACGACGCCGCCGCAGGCCCGACAGCGAAGAGTGCCGCCAGGCGCACCGTCGCCGGACATTCGGTCCAGCGTGTCGACATTCCCGACAAGGTGTTCGCGCGGCCGCGTTTCATCCACGACCTTGCGCTGCCGGGCCTTATGCACGGACGCGTGCTGCGGCCGGATATCTCGGGCGCCAGACTGATCGCGCTTAATAAGGAGGCTGCACGCGCGGTCCCCGGCCTCGTTGCGATCGTCCGCGACGGCGGCTTTGCCGGTGTGGTCGCCGACAACGAGGCAGCGGCGGACGCGGCCCTCAAGGCTCTGCGCAAGGGCGCGACATGGTCGCCCGGCGAACCGCTGCCGGACGAAGACGATCTGGCGGGCTTTTTGAAGAGCCAACCGGTCGAGACCACCGTCATCGACACCAAGGCGGCGGGGCCGGCGGACAAGCCCGCCCAAACACTCCGCCGGCAATACACCCGCCCCTACATCGCCCACGCCTCGATCGCCCCGTCCTGCGCCATCGCCCGATGGGATAGTGACCATGTCCATGTCTGGACGCACAGCCAGGGCGTCTACCTGCTGCGCGCCGATCTCGCGATCGTCCTCAAGCTGCCCGCGGAGAACATCGTCGTCGAGCACATCGAGGGCGCCGGCTGCTACGGGCACAACGCGGCCGACGACGTCGCGCTCGATGCGGTGTTGCTGGCGAAGGCGGCCGATGGCCGTCCGGTTCGGGTGCAATGGTCACGCCACGACGAGATGTCCCATGCGCCCTTTGGGGCGGCGATGGCCGTCGAGATCGAGGCCGATCTCGACGCAGGCAACGAGATCGCCGGCTGGCGCCACGCGATCTGGAGCAACGGCCATGCGGCACGGCCGGGACGCGCGGCGCAGCCGGCGCTGCTCGCGGCAACCGAGATCGCCAATCCCTATCCCCGCATGATCTCGACCAACCCGCCGGCCGCCAATGGCGGCGGCGGTGACCGCAACTCCGTTCCGCTTTATGACTTCCCGGCCTGGACGATCACGAGCCACCGGCTGCTGACCATGCCGGTGCGGACCTCGGCGTTGCGGACGCTGGGCGGCCAAGGCAACGTGTTCGCCATCGAGTCCCTGCTCGACGAGATCGCTGCCCTGCGTGGCGAAGATCCGATCGCATTCCGCCTGCGGCATCTGCGTGACGAACGGGCGCGCGATGTCATCAGCGCTGCGGCGCGACGTGCCGGATGGAAGCCGCAGCGGCGATCGGGCCTCGGTCACGGCGTCGGCTTTGCCCGCTACAAGAACATGGGCGCCTATTGCGCCGCGATTGCCGAGATCGAGAGCGACGACGATATCCGCGTGAGACGGCTGACGCTGGCAGTTGATGTCGGCGAGGCCATCAATCCGGACGGCGTGATCAACCAGATCGAGGGCGGCGCGATCCAGGCCACGAGCTGGGTGCTGAAGGAGCGCGTGCGGTTCGACCGCACCGGCATCACTTCGACCTCCTGGACCGACTATCCGATCCTGACCTTCAGCGAGGTACCGGCAGTCGATGTCGAGATCATCCAGCGGCCGGAGATCGAGCCCGTCGGCGCCGGCGAAGCGGCCCACGGTCCGGTGACGGCGGCGATCGCGAATGCGGTGTATGATTGCCTCGGCGTCCGCGTGCGCGACCTGCCGATCACGCGCGACAAGATCATTGCAGCGATGGAGCGTGCGCCTTGACGACAGTGAACGTTTTGAGCGGAGGCGCGGCACAAGGCCTGGTGCGCGGCGTCACCGAGGCTTTCAAGGCGCAAACCGGCCTCGGTATCGACGGCGAGTTTGGCGCGGTCGGCGTGATGGCGGACAAGCTGCGCGCGAGCACGCCGGCCGATCTTGTGATCCTGACGCAGGCACTGCTTGCGAGGCTGGCCGAGGAGAAGCTCGTCGTCCCCCCCTCGATCACGGATGTCGGCCGAGTCGAGACCGCGCTGGCGGTCCGGAGCCGCGATGCCAAGGTGACGGTGAAGACCGAGGCCGATCTGCGCGAGGTACTACGCAGCGCCGATGCGATCTACGTCCCTGACACCAAGGCCTCGACCGCGGGACAGCATTTCGCAAAAGTGCTGGACCAGCTCGGCATCGCCTATGAGGTGGCATCGCGCCTCAAGATATTTCCGAACGGCGCAACGGCGATGCGGGAGCTCGCGGCGTCCGCGGCGACGCGGCCGATCGGATGCACGCAGGCGACCGAGATCATCGCGACAGACGGCATTGCACTGTCAGGGGCGCTGCCGCCCGGCTGCGAACTCGTGACGATGTACACGGCCGGCGTGACAGCGCGGGCAGCGCATCCGAAAGAGGCGGCGGCGCTGATCGCGTTGCTGACCGGCGCAGATCGGAAGGACCTGCGCCGGCGCGCCGGCTTTACCGGCTAGAGCCGATGACGCCCTATTTGTGCAGCTGGGTGAGGCCTGTCGGCGGGCCGTCGACGGCGGTCCAGCCGCCATCGACGAACATCGTGCTGCCGCTGACATAGCTCGCGGCGTCCGAAGCGAGATAGGCCACGGCGGTCGCGACCTCGTCGGCGCTGCTCCAGCGGTTGAACACGGTATGGCCGGCGTAGAGATTATAGATGTCAGGCCGCTGCTTGAACGGGCCGGTCAGCGCGGTTTCGGCGATGCTCGGCGCGATCGCGTTGACGCGCACGCCGGCATGGCCGACCTCGGAGGCAAAGCCCTTCACCAGCAGGCGGATCGCCGCCTTGGTCGAGCCGTAGACGCCGAGGCCCGGCTCGATGGTCACCGCGCGCACCGACGAGCAGGCGATGATGCTGCCGCCCTTTTGCGCGACCATGATGCGGCCGAAGGCCTGGAAGAACCACACCGTGCCCTTGACGTTGAGGTTGAGGACACGGTCGAGATCCTCCTCGGTGTAGTCGAGGATGGTCTTGCGGATGTTGAGCCCGGGTGTCGTCACCGCGATGTCGAGCCGCGTGAATTTCTGCATCACGCTTTTAGCCAACGCACTGACGTCCGCAGCGCTCGCGGCGTCACAGCTGGCTGCTTCGGCCCAGCCGCCCTTGTCGCGAATGCCGGCGGCGGTCGCCTCCGCGGCGTCAAGCGCGCGATCGGCGCAGACGACGCGGGCCCCTAACCCGGCCAGCGCCTCGGCCGACGATTTGCCGATGCCCGATGCGGCGCCGAGCACCACGGCCGTCTTGCCGGTGAGATCAAAGAGCTTGCGATAGTCGGTCACTGATAGCTTCTCCTGTAGCTGCTAGCCCTTGTAACCCATGAGCAGGCGGGGCAGCCACAGCGAGAATGCAGGGACGTAGGTCACGAACATCAGTGCTGCGATCAGCGCGGCGTAGAACGGCAGGATGGTGCGCATCACCGCGCCCACCGAAATGCCGCCAATGGCGCAACCGACGAACTGCGTGGTTCCGACCGGCGGGGTGTTCAGCCCGAGGGCGCAATTGATCAGCATCAGCATGCCGAACTGCACCGGATCCATGCCCGCCTTCATCGCGATCGGCAGGAAGATCGGGGTGCAGATCAGAATGGTCGCGGCCATGTCCATGAACGTGCCGAGCACGAACAGGATGACGTTGATGAGCAGGAAGATGACCCAGGGCTGCGTAGAGACCTTGCTCATCAGGTCGCCGGCGAGGTCGGCTACCTCGTAGAGCCCCATCAGGTACTGGAACATGGTGGAGACACCGATCAGCAGCAGCACCACGCCCGTCGTCTTCACCGCCTTGGCGGCGGCGCGCAGGAAGTTGCTCCAGGTCATGGTGCGGTAGATGAAGAACGTCAGCAGCATCGTGTAGGTGACCGCGACGGCTGCAGATTCGGTAGCCGTGAAGACGCCGGACAGGATGCCTGCCAGGATGATGCCGACGATCAAAAGGCCCGGCAGCGCGGCCGCGAGCGAGCGGAAAACCTCGGCCCAGCCCGGGAACTTGCCGGCCGGATAGCCGCGCTTCACGGCAACGCCATAAGCGGCGACCAGCATGCACGCCATCAACACGATTGCCGGCAGGAGGCCCGCGGCGATCAGCGCGCCGATCGATACCTTGCCCCCGGCTGCCAGGGCATAAATGATCATATTATGGCTGGTCGGCATCAGCGCGCCCACCAGCGAGGCGTGGGTCGTGACATTGACGGCATAGTCGGTGTCGAACCCCTCCTTCTTCATCATCGGGATCATCACCGCGCCCATCGCCGACACGTCGGCCACGGGCGATCCGGAGACGCCGCCGAACAGGGTGCAGGCGACCACGTTCGACATGCCGAGCCCGCCGCGGATGTGCCCGACGAGATTCTTGGCGAGCTGCACGATCTTGTCGGCGACGCCGCCATGCAGCATCAGCTCACCGCTGAAGACGAAGAACGGGATGGCAAGGAACGAGAAGATGTTCATCCCCGACATCATCTGCTGGAAGATGACGGCGACCGGCAGACCCTCGTAGAGGATGGTGCAGATCGCCGAGAGACCGATGGCGAAGGCAACCGGGACGCCGAGGATCAGGAAGCCGAAAAACGTCGCGCCGAGGATGATCAGTTCCATGAGGGGACGACCTCTTCGCCGCGCAAGAGAGCAATGATGTGCTCGATTGAAAAGGAGACAATCAGGACGCCGGAGGCGATCAACGGGACGTAGCGGATGACCTCGGGCAGGCCGAGATTGGGGATCTTCACGGTCCCCACGGATGCGCCGAGAATCCAGCCGTTATAGGCCATCGCGACGCCAAACGCGGCCACCAGGACGTGGATGACGAGCTCGATCTTCTCGCGCGCGTGATCGGGCAGCATCACCAGAAGGCTGTCCATCCCGATGTGTCCGGCATCGCGCACGCCGACGGCGGCGCCGATCAGCGTGACATACAGGATGAGAACCAGCGCAAGGTTCTCCGTCCAGGTCGGGCTCGAATTGAGCACGTAACGACCGAACACCTGGTAGAACACGACGGTGACGATGAGGAGCAGCCCGCTCACGGACAAATACATGCCCGCGCGCGCGACGACGGCATTGACGCGCGACAGCAAGCCGGTCGCCGGGCGTGCCACGACTGCCCCCTGCTCGTGATCTGCGACGTGTGGGTCTGTCATTCCCGCGCCTCCTTGCGAGGGTCCGGGTCGCCTTGGCGGCGACGCCGGACCCGACGCTGTGGTGTTACTTCGTGTCCTGGATACGCTTGACGAGGCCCTGCAGCTTCTCGTCGCCGGCGAACTTCTGGTACACCGGCTTCATCGCGTCGACGAATTCCGCCTTGTTGGCGATCGTCACGACCTGAACGCCGGCGGCCTCGACCGTCTTGCGGGACGCCTGCTCACGCTCGTCCCAGAGCTTGCGCATGACGGGCACCGACTCCTTGGCCGCCTTGCGGACCATGGCCTGGTCCTCCTTGCTCAGCGTGTCCCAGACCTTCTTGGACATCACCAGAACTTCGGGCGCCAGGGAGTGCTCGGTGATGTTGTAGAATTTGGCGGCCTCGAAATGGCGCGACGACTCGTAGGAGGGCCAGTTGTTTTCGGCTGCATCCACCAGGCCGGTCTTGAGCGCGGTATAGACCTCGCCATACGGCATCGGCGTCGGGTTGGCGCCGAGGCTCTGGATCATGCCGACCCACAAATCGGACTGCTGAACGCGAATCTTCAGACCCTTCAGGTCCGCGAGCGACTTGACCGGCGCCTTCACGGTGTAGATGGACCGGGCGCCGCTGTCGTAATAGGCAAGGCCGACCAGGCCTGCGGGCTCCATCGCCGCCAGGATCTCATCGCCGATCGGCCCGTCGAGAACCGTGCGCATATGCTGGGTGTCGCGGAAGACGAACGGCAGGCACAATGCGATGGTTTCCGGCACGAAGTTGTTGAGCGGCGATGCGTTGATCCGCATCATGTCGAGCGCGCCGATCTTGAGTTGCTCGATGGTGTCCTTCTCGGAGCCCAGGGCGCCGTTCGGAAACACCTTCACGCCGAGCTTGCCGCCGCTCGCCGCCGCGAGCTGCTTGCCCATGAACTTGACGGCCTCGACGGTCGGATAATCGGCGGGGTGCACGTCGGCGGAGCGGAAATCGCGGGCAGTCGCCAGGGGCGCTGAGAGCACCAATGCAACGGCTGCGACGATACCGGTGAGTGTCTTCATCTGGGCTTCCTCCTGGGTTGATTATGTCGTTGCCGGCAGGCTGCAGGCCGCCTTGGGTCGCTCCCCTTCAGGTGTGAAGTCAAGCGCCAATGTCGTCCCTAGGGCGCGCGGCATTCCATGTCCAAGCCAAATCCGGCATTGATCGATGCAGCAGTTGCATCGATCAATCTGGCGCAATTCGCCTCGTTGTGGAAGCCGGCGGGACGGCTTGCGTCGCCGGCACGTGACTTGACCCGACCAGGAGAGGCCCCTCAAGATGTCCGAAACAGCGGACTATTTCGAAGGAATGCCCATGCCGCGGAAGCTGATCGATATCTCGGTGCCGCTCAGAAACGACGTGACGGCCGATCCGCCGGGCAACCATCCGACCATCCAATACATCGATCACCAGCAGGGCCTGCCGCGCATGCTGCAGTTTTTCGACGGCCTCAAGGCGCAGGATTTGCCCGATGGCCAGGGCTGGGCCGTCGAGCAGGTCTCGCTGTCGACCCATAACGGCACGCATCTCGATGCGCCCTGGCACTTCCATCCGACCATGAACCGCGGCGAGCGGTCATGGACGATCGACGAGGTGCCGCTGGAATGGTGCTTTCAGCCCGGCGTGAAGCTCGACTTCCGGCATCTGCCCGACGGCTACGTCGCGAGCGCGGACGATGTCGAGACGGAGCTGAAGCGCATCGGGCACACGCTGTCGCCGCTGGAGATCGTGGTCGTCAACACCAGCGCCGGCGCCAAATTCGGCAACGCCGACTACGTCAATTCCGGCTGCGGCATGGGCTATGAAGCCACCATGTATCTGCTCGAACGCGGCGTGCGGCTGACCGGCACCGACGGTTGGAGCTGGGACGCGCCGTTCCTCTACACCGCGAAGAAATATGCCGAAACAAAAGATGCCGGCCTGATCTGGGAGGGCCATAAGGCGGGACGGCACATCGGCTATTGCCATCTCGAGAAACTGCACAATCTCGACCAGCTGCCCCCGACCGGCTTCACGGTCTCATGCTTTCCGGTCAAGATCGAACGCGCCTCCGCGGGCTGGACCCGCGCGGTCGCCATCATCGACGGTTAGTTGCCGTCGAGGCCGCTTTCGACGAGTTCGCGCAATGCCTCAGTATCGAGCACGACGATGGCGCCGTGCTCGAGGCGAACCCAGTTGCGGCCGGCCCAGGCGCGCAATTGCTTGTTGATGCTCTCGCGCGTCATCCCCACCATCTCGCTGATCTCCTGCTGCGTGATGGCGAGCGTGCCGCTGCCGGAGTCGAACTTGCGCTCCTCGGTGAGACCGAGCAGTGCGCTCGCCAACCGGCCCGGCAGATTCTGGAGGATGACCTGTTCGACCTGCTGGCTGGTCCAGCGCAGACGGGCGCAGAGCAGCTCGATGAATTTCATCGCCAGCGCCGGCTGGCTCTTCACGAACGGCAGGAAGTCCCGGCGATCGATGATGTAGAGCTCGCAATTGGTGTTGGCGGTCGCATCGGCCGACCGGGGAGCACCGTCGAGCACCGCGATCTCGCCGAAGATTTCTCCGGGACCGATCAGATTGAGAATGGCGTTCCGTCCGTCGGGCGACGAGGAGGAAATCTTCACTGTCCCCGTGATCACCGCGAACAGATTGTTGCCGGGATCGCCCTTGGCAGCGATCGTCGCGCCGCGCTTCACCGTGGTGTGCTTGGCATAGCGGCAGAGCTGATCGAGCGCGTCCGGCTCCAGATCCGCGAAGATCGGATGCTTGCGCAGGACCGATAGTTTGTTGCCCGCCGACTGTCGGGGGTCGCCGGTCTTGTCCTGAGGCACGCCGCGGGGCTCCTAAGACTGCGAGGCACTGAGTTCCTGCGTAGTCAACGTTATCAGGCTTTTCAACCGGAAAGCACCCGCGCGTTTTGTGGCAAATGCCGCGAAAAGGCCGCGTTCAAGCCGAAAGCCTGCATCCGAAGGCTGCGCCGATGCGGTCCGGTCGATGCAGAGTTGCAGGCAGCGCAAGCCGCGCTTGCGTTGAGGCGCTGGCGAAGGCCAAGCCGGCCGAGCGTCGGCTGTTGGCGCGTCTGCGGACGCGCTATCAGGCTGCGGCCAGCGCCTCGGCACGGGCAGGATCGAGCAGGCTGATGCCGCCGTGAATGATCTCGATCACGCCGTGACGCTCCAGCTTGGTGAAGGTGCGACTGACGGTTTCGATGGTCAGGCCGAGATAGTCGGCGATGTCCTGACGGCTCATCGGAAGCGGGACCGTGTCGGACAGCCCCTTGAGCGCGACCTGCCGTTCACGCCAGCCGAGCAGGAAGGTCGCGACCTTCTCGTCGGCCGAGCGGCGGCCGAGCAGGACCATATGGTCGCGGGCCTGGCTCAATTCGCGGATGGCCAGCTCGTTGATCCGCCTGAGCAGCTGCGGCCGGTCCTCGATGAAGCGGCCGAAGGGCGCTTTGGCAAACTGGCACACGGTCACCGCGCCGATCGCATCGGCCGAAAAATTGTGCCGGCCGGAGATGTTCATCCCCAGGAAATCGCCGGGCAAGGCAAAACCGACGATCTGCCGCCGGCCGTCGGGCAGCAGCTTGTATAGCCGCATGACGCCTTCGAGGACGTTGTAGAATGAGGTCGTCATGTCCTCCTCGGAGAACACGGTCTCGCCGGAGTCAAAATGAACGCGGCGTCCGAGATGCTCGAATTCCCTGAGCTCGGCCGCATCCAGCGACGAACAAACCGCCGCTCCGCGTATGGCGCAATCGCTGCAAAAATGCCCGTTCGGCTCAATCGTGACCACGGAAGGCTTCATCCACCGCTCCCCGCGCCGGCTGCTCCCGACACCGGGCCGAGTCCACCGCGCGGGTGCATTTTACTGCACTGCGCCAAAGCCAATTGACAGAGATCAAATCTGAGTGGCATCCCCGTCATATTCTGCTTCCAGCAGTTCGACGGGATCACTTTCCATGCTGCAAGCCGCCCTGCGTCACGGCCTGATCGGGCTGCTTCTGATGACGCCAGCGCTGGCGGCCCCGACCGCCGAACAACGCGGCAAGGCCTTCGCACTGGCCAATTGCGCACGCTGTCACGCGATCGACCGCATCTCCCGCAGCCCGCTCGAGGGCGCGCCTCCGCTGCGCACGCTGCACCAGCGTTATCCGATCGAGACCCTTGGTGAGGCGCTGGCCGAAGGGATCTACACCGGTCACGACGACATGCCGGTCTTCGAGCTCAGTCCGGACCAGATCCACGATCTCCTGTCCTACCTGAAGACGCTGGAATAGACGGCGTCACACTGCCTGCACGCTCCACCCGATCAGCTCCTTGGCGATGCGGGCAAAGGCTGCATCGAAGGCGGCGACTGCAGCGGCCGGCTCGACCTTGTCGAGCTTTTCGCTGGTCTCGACCAGGCGCGATGCCACCACCTTGCCGTTCTTGTCGACGATCCGCGCCGACAGTTCGATCTCCACCCGTGTCTCGCCCTCCGTGGCGATCCGAAAGCGCCTGACGTCGATCAGGAGCTGGTAATCCGCCTGACCGAGGTCGCTCGTGCGTAGCGGGGCGTGGGCGATGTCGTAATTCTCAAAACTGTCGATCAGGCGGGCCTGCACCAGTTTCGGAATGCTGTCGGCCCAGAGGAAATCCGCAAAGCCCGGTCTGTCCCCGACGGGCGCGAACAGCATGCGCTGGGTCTGCAGCATTGCGACCGCGCTCGGCTCGGGAATGGCCAGGGAGGCGGAGAGCGTCTTGCCGGCCGGCCCGAGATTCTTCGGCGTGCGCAGGTCGTAGGTGATTTTCTGCGCGGGCGTCCCGCCGCCGGTCATCTTCTCCAGGCCCGCAATGATGCCGTCGAGCTTGCCGGTATTGCGCGCCAGGCCGTCGGAGAACGTCTTGAAATTCGCGATGGTGTCCTTCAGCGGGCCGGAATTGTCCTGAAGCACCGTGTCGACCCGCCGCAGCGCATCGCGCGCCGCCTGCGTCATGCTCTGGCCGGCACCGGCCTCCGCGATCAAGGTCAGGGGCTCGCCTGCTTTGGCGACGATCGCGCCGCCCTCCAAGGTCACCACCGGCACGCCGGTCAGGCCCTGGAATTCAAGACCGACCCTGGTGTCGGAACGCACGGGGGTGGCGGTCGCAACCGAGATCGTCGCATTGACGAAGCGCGGGCTGTCAGGCGCGAGCCCGAGCTGGGTCACCTCTCCGACACGGATGCCGTTGAACAGCACGCCGGCGCCGACCAGGAGGCCAGGGACCGGCCCCTGGAATTGCACCTGGTAGTTCGTGCGCGGCCCGATGCCGCCGGTGTTGTTCAGCCAATAGACGAAGCCGAACACCGCGAGGATCGCGGCCAGCACGAAACTGCCGATCAGCACGTAGGGAGCGCGGGTTTCCATGTCTCATCTCATCTCGTGTTGCAGCATCTGCGAGCGCTTGCCGTGGAAATAGGCGCGCACCCAGGGATGCTCGGATTGCAGCAATTCGCGCATCGGGCCGATCGCCACGATCTTGCCGTCGGCCAGCGCGGCGACGCGGTCGCAGACCGTGGTCAGGCTGGCAAGGTCATGGGTCACCATGAACACGGTCAGCCCCAGCGTCTTTTGCAGCGTCGTGATCAGCGCGTCGAAATCGCCGGCGGCGATCGGATCGAGGCCGGAGGTCGGCTCGTCCAGGAACAGGATCGGCGGATCGAGCGCGAGCGCGCGCGCCAGCGCCACGCGCTTGGTCATGCCGCCCGACAGCTCCGCCGGATATTTGTCGGCGTCCTGGGCCCGCAAGCCGACCATCTCGAGCTTGGCGATCGCGATCTCGTCCATCAGCTCCTGCGACAGGACGAGATTTTCGCGTAAGGGAAACTGGACGTTCTGGCGGACCGCCAGCGAGGAGAACAGCGCGCCTTGCTGGAACAGGATGCCCCATGTCGTGGCTGCGCCGCGGCCGTGGCCGCCGGTGGGCTGGCCCATGACCTCGATGGTCCCGCCCTGGCGCGGGATGAGGCCGATGATGGTGCGCATCAGCACCGACTTGCCGCCGCCGGACGCCCCCACCAGCCCGAGGATCTCACCACGGCGAACGTCGAGCGACAAATGGTCGAGCACGGTCTGGCGGCCGAATCCGACCACGAGATCACGGACGCGGATCGCGAACTCGTCCTGCGATACGTCCATCGTCACATTCCGATCGAGGCAAAGAAGATCGCGAACAGGCCGTCGAGGACGATCACCAGGAAGATCGACTTCACCACCGACGTCGTGGTCTGCCGCCCGAGCGACTCCGCGCTGCCCTTGACCCGCAAGCCCTCGCTGCAGGCGACGATCCCGATCACCAGCGCCATGAACGGCGCTTTCAGGATGCCCACCTCGAAATGGGTGACGGAGATCGCCTCGTGCAGCCGCGCGATGTAGATCGCCGGCCCCATGTCGCCATAGAACTGCGCGACGAGACCGCCGCCATAGAGCGCGGCGACCGATCCGATGAAGGTGAGGATCGGCAGCGCAATGACCAGGGCCGCAACGCGCGGCAGGATCAGGATTTCGACGGGATCGAGCCCCATGGTCGAGAGCGCGTCGATCTCCTCGCGCATTTTCATCGAGCCGAGCTCGGCGGTGTAGGCGCTTCCCGACCGTCCCGCGACCATGATGGCGACGATCAGCACGCCGAGCTCGCGCAGCACCAGGATGCCGACCATGTCGACGGTGTAGGACTCAGCGCCGAACCTGCGGAAATGGAAGAAGCCCTGCTGGGCGATGATGGCGCCGATCAGGAAGGTGATCAGCGCGACGATGGGGATCGCCTGCCACCCGATGCGGTAGAGCTGATAAACCAGCGAGGTCAGCCGCAGCGAACGCGGCCGGCGCAGCACGCCTATCACGGCCATGAACAATGCGCCGAGCATCTGGAGGAAGATCGTGACGTCTTCCCGCGCGTCGGCCGTGGACTTGCCGAGGTCGCCCAGCCTCGCCAGCACCGGATTGGGCGCAGCCGTCGGGGCCGGCGTGTGGCGGTTGACCTGGCGCACCTCATCCAGCAGCCCGCTGAAATGATCGGCGACGCCGACGAATTCGGCCGACCTGCCCGATGTTGCGGCCCTGCGCGACAATTTTTCCAGGACCCAGGCACCGAGCGTGTCGAGCGCACTGACGCCCGACATGTCCAGGGTGACGACGCGCGAGCGATCGACGTCGGCACCAACCGAGCGGGACAATGTCTCCAGCGTGACCACATTCGCGGCGGTCCAGGGCCCTTCAGGGCGCAGGTTCAGCGCGTCGCCGGACGGCGTCGCGAGCAACAGCGGTTCGTGGTTCACGCTTCCACCTCATCGGGACAACCGGTCCCCATTCAGACGGTATTTCTAGGCCAGCATATGGCGGCCGGCTTGACCTGTCTCAAGACCCGCACCGTGGCCAACGCTTGAGGCAAATCAAGCGCGATCGCGTAGGCGAGCCTTAGGCTCGCTTCCATTCAATGGGGATACCAGTCCATGTTCGACAGCGACAGGATGAGCGAAGAATTGCGGGCGCTGAAGGTTGACGTCACAAGCTTGCTGAGTACCTCCGGCGAGGAGTTGTTCGAGAGCTCGAAGGACCGCGCCGAGGCGCTCGCCGATCAGATCCGTGCCGCGCTGACCGAGCTCGGCGAGACCGTGAACGAAGAGCAGGCGCAGCTTCAGGGTCTCATTGCGGAGCGTCCGATCACGTCGCTCGCCTCCGCCTTCGCGCTCGGCGTCGTTATCGGCTTCATGCTGAGGAGACATTAGGTGAATACCGAGAATGTGGTCAAACATCTGCGTGCGCTGTGGCGCACCGACAGGATCATCGCGGACATCAGGCTGCGCCATCTGCTTGTTGGCCTCGGCTTGCGTGCCTTTGCGGCGCTGATCGCGGCGTTCGGGCTTCTGATGCTGGAGCTGTCGGCCTATTTCGCGCTGGTGCAGATCTGGAGCGCGATTGCCGCGGCGGCCATCCTCGGCGCCGTCAATTTCGCCATCGCGGCCGCTCTGTTCGCGATCGCCGGCCGCGCTCCGTCAGGCCGCGATATCGAGCTTGCCAACGAAATTCACGACACCTCCATCGAAGCCCTCCAGCTCGAGGCGCGCGCGCTCCAGGCCCAGGTGTCGGGCGCGGTGCATCATCCGCTCAGCACGATCGTGCCGGTGCTGGTGCCGCTGATCGCGATCATCATCAGGAACCTGCGGACGTCCTCCAAGACGTCCGCCTCAGCGAATTCGGCTGAAGCGCGCTCCTGAAGCAGGCGCGCTCAGAGCTTTAACTTGACGTCGCAGATATCGGGCTCGGCCGGATCGGGCTTGACCTCGAAGCCGAGCTGCCGGCACATTTCGAGCATCACGGTGTTCTCCTTGAGCACGTCGCCCGATATGACTTTCAGCCCTTCCGACTTGGCGTAGTTGATGATGAGCTGCATGAGGGCCCAGCCGAGCCCCCTGCCCTTGAGATCGGACCGGAGCAGGATCGCGTATTCGCCGCTCTCGTAGATCGAATCCGAATGGAGCCGGACCACTCCGACCATTTCGCCGGTGGCCTCGTCGAAGGCAATGAAGGCCATCGCGCGCGCATAATCGAGCTGGGTCAGGCGCGCGATGAACTCGTGGGTGAACTCCTTCATCGGCGCGAAGAAGCGCAGGCGAAGGTCGTGCGGCGTGACGTGACGCAGGAATTCGTGGATGGTCGGCTCGTCCTCGGGGCGCATGGGCCGCACGAAGATGCGCCAGTCGTCCTTGAGCTTGAGGCGGCGCTCCCATTGCGACGGATAGGCGCGAACGGCGAAATTGGCCGGGCCTGAGCCGACAAACTTTCGTTGCGGCGGCCCGACCGCGACGCGGGCGTCAACCGCGGTCACGCCGGTTTCGTCCGCCAGCAGCGGATTGATGTCGAATTCGCGGATCTCGGGAATGTCGGCCGCCATCTGCGCCAGCTTGACCAGCACCATGGCGACGGCGTCCTGCTTGACCGCCGGCACATCACGATAGGCCTTTAGCAGGCGCGACACGCGCGTGCGGTCGATCAAATCGCGGGCGAGCTGCAAGTCCAGCGGCGGCAGCGCCAGCGCCTTGTCGTTGATGATCTCCACCGCCGTGCCGCCACGGCCGAACACCACGACGGTGCCGAAGGTGGGATCGTCGGCGAGGCCCAGGATCAGCTCGCGCGCCTTCGCCTTGACGACCATCGCCTGGACGATGACCCCGCCGATGCGGGCCTCGGGCCGCAGCTTTCTCGCCCGGGCGAGAATGTCGGAGGTGGCCGCTCGCACGGCCTCCGGCGTCGTCAGATTGAGCACGACGCCACCGACATCGGATTTGTGGATGATGTCCCGCGACATGATCTTCAGCACCACGGTGCCGCCCTGCGCGAAGATTTCCTTCGCATAGGCCACCGCCTGCTCGACATCGGTCGCTGCATAGGTCGGCACCATCGCGATGTCGTAAGCTTCGAGCAGGTGCTTGATCTCGACCGGCTCGAGCCACTCACGGCCATCGGCGATCGCGGCGGTGACGATCTGCCTCGCGCCCCGGGCATCCGGCACGAACGTATCGGGCATCGCGGGGGGAACCTGGCTCAGCTCCTCCACCACTTCGCGGTGCCGGACCAGATGCATGAAGCCGCGCACGGCGTCGTCCTCGGTCGGATAGTTCGGCACGCCGGCACCGGAGAGGGCCTGAATGATGTGCTGATCGGCCCCGACCCAGGCCGCCAATACGGGCTTGGCCCATCGGCGGTGCTGCTCGCGATATTTGCCGACGATCTCAGTCACGGTCGTGGCGATCTCGGCGGCCGAGGCGATCGCCGTTTGCACGTTGAGGACCAGGACCGCATCATTGTCGCGATCGGCCAGCAGCACCTCCAGCGCCGCCGCGTAGCGCGAGGCGTCAGCATCGCCCACGATGTCGACGGGATTTGCACCGGACCAGGTCGGCGGCAGGACCGCATCCAGCGTCTTGCGCGCCTCCGCAGAGATGGTCGCCGGAATTCCGCCGAGTTCGACCAAGCGATCGACGGCGAGGACGCCGATGCCGCCACCGTTGGTCAGGATGGCGAGACGCTTTCCCGTCGGCGACTCGACGCGGCCGAGTGTCTCGGCGCAATCGAACAGCTCACGCAGATCGGAGACCCGCAGGACACCCGCGCGACGGAAGGCCGCGTCGTAGACCGCGTCGGCGCCGGCGAGCGCGCCGGTATGCGTGGCGGCCGCCTTTGCGCCCTGCGCCATGCGGCCGGATTTCACCACGACGACAGGCTTCACGCGCGCGGCGGCACGTGCTGCCGACATGAACTTGCGCGCGTCCTTGATGGATTCGATGTAGAGCAGGATCGCGCGGGTCTTGTGATCCATCGCGAAATAGTCGAGCAGATCGGCGATATCGACATCGATCTGATCGCCGATCGAGACGATGCCGGAAAAGCCGACGCCGCGCTGCGCAGCCCAGTCGACCATGCCGGCAGCGATCGCGCCCGATTGCGAGATCAGCGCGAGGCTGCCCGCCCCGGGCATGTGCGCGGCAAAGCTGGCATTCAGACTGACCCCGGGCATCATGATGCCGAGGCAGTTCGGTCCGATCAGCCGCATGCCGTATTTGCGGGCCGCCGCGATTGCAGCCTCGTGCAGAGATCCCGGTCCGTGGCCGAGCCCGGCGGAGACGATCAGCGCGCCTGCCGATCCGCGACGGCCGGCCTGGTCGATGATACCGGGAATCTCACGCGCCGGCGCGGTGATGACCACGAGCTCGGGCACGAAGTCCAACCCGTCCAGATTTTTCACCGCCGCGACGCCGCCGATTTCGGCATGGCGTGGATTGACCAGGCCGAACCGCCCCTTGAATTCGGCCTTGTGAATGTTCTCCAGAACGGCGCGTCCGACGGAGACCGGACGGGCGCTCGCGCCGACGAGCGCAACTGAACGCGGCGCCAGCAGATTGTTGAGGCGATAGGTTGACATGAAAGCAAATGCGCCGGGTCAGCGGCGGTTCCGATGGTTGACGATCAAGCCGGGAAAATGGCGAGCCTAGTGCGAGATCATAACCCAGCACGGTGGCTGGCCAATGACGGTCTTTGTCACACCGCCCCACACGATCTCGTTCAGGCGTGAATGATGGTAGGCGCCCATCACGATCGCATCCATGCCATGGGAATTCGCCCAGCTTCCCAGTACCTTGCCGATCGAGCTGCCGTTGCCGGTCACCGTTTCGAACGAAGCATAGACCCCGTGTTCCCTGAGATGGTCGACGAGAGCCGCGCCAGATCGCACCACCGCGTCAGCCTTGTCCTCCACTACCGTCACCACGCGGACCGAGGTGGCAGCCTGAAGAATCGGCAATGCGTCTCCGACCGCACGCGCAGCGCGGGCAGAATGATCCCAGGCGATCATGACGTTCTCGAATTCCGGCCGCAACTGCTCCGCATGCTGCTCCGGGCAGAGCAGCAGCGACCGCCCGGATTCGAACAGGAGAGTTTCGATGATGTGCTCCGTTCGGCTGTCGTGCGGCTTCACGGGAAACAGCGTGAGATCGCTGAAGCGGGCATGCTCGGCCAGGATCGCCGCGATCTGGTCAGCCGGCACCTTGCCCGTTCGGCTCTGGGCGCGGATGTTGGCGCGGGAGGCCGCATTGGTGAAGGCATTGAGGAGCTGCTGCGTGTCGTCCGCCTCACGCGAACTGCCGGCCTCCGCGGAATCGCGATCATGAGGCAGCATCACCTTCGGCCTCTCGAAAACGTCTTCCTCGAGCGCGAGCGCCGTGATCCTGGCGCCGAGGTCGGCGGCGACGGCCACACATTTCTCGATCGCAATCAGCGCCGGTCCGCGGGGCTGGCCGACAAGCGGCAGAAAGACATCCTTGATGGGCATCGGGATTCTCCTTGGGCGTCAGAATACGCCCGCGTTCGTCCGGATGCTTGATCCTGGTCAAGCCAAGGGAACCTCGTCCAGTTCACCAGTAACAGGTGTTAACCGACGTCAAGGACTGGCCGCGATCTGCTGCTAAGGGTTACCTTGGTCGGCGGACCGGCCGCCTTCCGACGCATCTGGATGTGCCAGCGGGAATGACAGACGATTCTGCGACCCAGGACCGGATCTTTGCGGCGCTCTCCGATTCGGGCAGGCATCCGGGCGTGAAGCGGGTCGACACGCACGCAGCTTCGGTCTTTCTCGAAGGCAAGCGAGCGCTGAAGATCAAGCGGGCTGTGCAATTTCCCTTCCTCGACTATTCGACGCTCGAGAAACGTAAGGCGGCCTGCGAGGAGGAAATCCGGATCAACCGGCCGCTGGCGCCACAGATCTACCACCGGGTCGTCGCGATCACCGAGGAGGCGGACGGATCGTTGAAGGTCGACGGACAGGGCCAGCCGGTCGAATATGCGGTCGAGATGGCGCGCTTCGACGAAAACCGGACGCTCGATCATCTGGCAAAGGCCGGCCCGCTGAATGCGGCCCTTGCTTCGGCTGCCGCCGACGCGATCGTGGCTTCCCACGGCGCGGCGACACGCGCGAACGGCGAAGCATGGGTCGCCTCCATCCCCGCGCTGATCGACGGCAACAGTCACGGTCTGCGGGTCGGCGGTCATTTCAACGCGGCAGACGTCGAAAAGCTCGGCAAAGCCTCCCACGAAGCGTTCCTGCGTGTTCGTCCGCTGCTTGCAGCGCGCGGCTGTCAGGGCTTCGTGCGCCGCTGCCATGGCGATCTGCATCTCGCAAACATCGTTCTGCTCGACGACCGGCCGGTGCTGTTCGATGCCATCGAGTTCGATGCGCGGATCGCAACCGTCGACGTGCTCTACGATCTCGCATTCACTCTGATGGACCTGTTGCGCTACGATCAGCCAGCTGCCGCCAACATCGTCCTGAACCGCTATCTCGCTGCGACGCCGGCCGACAATCTCGACGCCCTCTCGGCCCTGCCGCTGTTCATGTCCATCCGGGCGGCGATCCGCGCCCAGGTGGCCCTGGCACGGCTGAAGCCGCCGCATTCCGATAACCCCGGTATCCTGGATGAGGCGCAGCGTTATTTTGAGCTCGCGGGGATGCTGATCCATCCCGCCGCTCCGCGCCTGATTGCGGTCGGCGGCCTGTCAGGCACCGGCAAGACCGTCCTGGCGAATGCGCTCGCGCCCGTCGTCGCACCGCCCCCGGGGGCCGTCGTGCTGCGCAGCGACCTCGTCCGCAAGCAGATGTTCGGGGTCGAGGACACGCACCGCCTGCCGCCGTCCGCCTACACGCCGGAGCACGCCGCTCGCGTCTACGACACGCTGGCTCAGCACGCCCGGCGGGTGCTGGCGCAGGGCCATTCGGCGATCATCGACGGCGTATTCGCCCGCGAGGACGAACGGGACGCGATCGCCGCACTGGCGCGGGAGCGCAATGTGCCCCTGAACGGCCTGTTTCTGGTTGCGGACCTCGCGACCCGGCAGATGCGGATCGGAAGCCGCCGGGGAGACGCATCCGACGCCACGCAAGAGGTTGCTGCGCAGCAAGAGCACTATAATATCGGTCACGTCGGCTGGGCGACCATCGATGCATCCGGGACGCAACAGCAGACGCTCCAGAACTGCCGGGACGCGATCGCTGAAGGCAAATAGGGCAATCTGATTGGCGCGGGCAAACATGGCGCGACCTACCACGACCTCGACGGCCGCTCGCGCCACGCCGGCGGTGCGGCGCAATGCCCTGCCCGGCCGCCTCAGCCCCGGCATGGCCTGCGACACCGCGTTCCGCATCATCGCGCGCCGTCACCTCGATGCCGTGCTCGCCCAGCATGACGGCACCTGCCGCGGCGATCCCGACCCGCTGCATCAGATCCGGATCGCGTTGACGCATCTGCGAACTGCCATCCGCTTCTTCTCGCCGATGGTCGACGACGCCCTGCGCCCGAAGGTCTGGGCCGAACTGAAATGGCTGAACGGTCAGCTCGGCATGGTGCGGGACCTCGACGTGGCGATCGAGCGAATCGTCGCCGAGAGTGGCAACGACCTTGCGGTGGTCGCCGAGCTTCAGCATTGGGACGAAAAGCGCGCCGAGAGCCACCGCCTGCTGGCGCGCGCGCTGCAATCCGCGCGGTGTCGCCGCCTTGTCGAGCAGACCTCGATCTGGATCGAGAGCGGCCCCTGGTCGACCCAGCGCAGCAAGGAAGCCATGCGATTGCGCCGCTGCACGCTCGCCGATCACGCCACGGAGCGGCTGACCGAGTGGGAGACGACGCTGCTCAAGAAGGCGCGAAAACTCCGCGAGCTCGACGTCGAGAAACGACACAAGCTGCGGATTCTCAACAAGCGGCTGACCTATTCGATCGAGTCGCTCCAGGACCTGTTCGCCGAGGAATCGCTGACGAAACAGAAATCGATCCTCAAGAAATTGCGCAAGGCGCAACGGTCGCTCGGACGATTGAACGACGATGCACGGGGACGAGCGTTGGCGGCCTCATTGAACGGCGCCGGCCTCGATGCCGGCAATCGATTTCGCAACCGCAAGCGCGAAGAGAAGCTGTTGCGGACGGCGTCAACGGCCTACCGCAAACTGGACAAGACCAAACCCTTCCGCTCCTCGGACCTCGCACCGAATTCCGAGCCGGAGGTTTAAGTGTGGACGTAGTCCCCCGGCGCATCGGGCAGGTCGGGAGCGTCTCCAAGTCCGATCGGCGGAGGATCGCCGGGCGCACCGGAGCGCGCCGCCAGCCATTTGATCCATTCCGGCCACCACGACCCCTGGACGCGCGGAGCCAGCTTCAGCCATTCGTCCGCACCGACATAGGGCGCGTCCTCGGCCTTGCTCAGCACTTGATAGCTGTGGCCGGGCTCGTCGGGGGGCGCGACGACGCCCGCATTGTGACCGCCGCTGGTCAACAGGAACGTCACGTCGGCATCGACCTGATAGTGAATCTTGTAGACCGATCGCCACGGCGCCACGTGATCGGCCAGCGTGCCGACCACGAACATCGGGGCGTGAATATCGGACAGCGAAACGTTCCTGCCGCCGACGTGATAGCGCCCGCCGGCCAGATCGTTGTCGAGGAACAGCTTTCGCAGATATTCCGAATGCATGCGATAAGGCAGCCGCGTTGCGTCCGCGTTCCACGCCATCAGATCGTTCAGCGGCGCGCCCTCGCCCATCAGATAGTCGTGCGACAGCCGCGACCAGATCAACTCGTTGGAGCGCAGCAGCTGAAAGGCGCCGGCCATCTGGGTCGTGTCGAGGTAACCGCGCTGCCACATCATGTCTTCGAGAAAGGCGACCTGGCTCTCGTTGATGAAGAGCGTCAGCTCTCCGGCCTCGGTGAAGTCTGTCTGGGCGGCAAGGAGAGTAACGGTGCCAAGGCGCTTGTCACCGTCGCGCTCCATCGCGGCGGCAGCGATCGACAGCAATGTACCTCCCAGACAATAGCCGAGCGCATGGGTCTTCCGACCCGGCATAACGCGGCCGACCATGTCCAGCGCCGCCATGACCCCCAGCCTGCGATAGTCGTCGAAGGCGAGGTCCCGATCCGTCGCATCCGGGTTGCGCCAGGAGATCGCGAACACGGTGAAACCCTGACCGGTCAGATATTTGACCAGCGAGTTCTGCGGCGAGAGATCGAGGATGTAGTACTTCATGATCCAGGCCGGCACGATCAGGATCGGCTCTGGTCGCACCTGCGCCGTGGTCGGGTGGTACTGGATCAGCTCGATCAGCTCGTTACGGTAGACGACCTTGCCGGGCGAAGCCGCCACCGACTTGCCGACCAAAAACTGCTCGCCGTCCGCCGCTTTCGACGTGGAGAGCAGGCGCATCAGGTCGCTGCACCAGTTTTGCCATCCGAAAACGAAATTCTCGCCGCCACTCTGGAACGCCTTCTCCAGCACCTTCGGATTGGTCGCCGCGAAATTCGACGGCGCCAGCATGTCGAGCGTCTGGCGCATCGAGAACTCGACGATGGCCTGATTTGCGTGCGACACGCCGCGCACGCCGGTCGTGGCATCGTGCCACCAGCGCTCTCCGAGCAGAAACGCCTGCGCCAGCAGATTGAACGGCGCGGTCTCCCATTGCGGTCCACTGAAGCGGCGATCGCGTCCCTGCGGCTGGATCACAGACCACGGCTTTTGCTCCGGTGACGCCGCGTGGGCGACGGCTTCGGCCAACCGGCCGGCGTCACGCAGGATGTTGCGGGACATTTCCAGCTGGCGCTGCGGCGCCGCAGCCAGATGCGAGCTCCAGTCGAGCCAGGCCAGCGACAAGGCCAGCGGCGAAATCCCGCCTGTGAATCGCGCCAGCATCGCGTGAAACGCGCGGTCGAGCGGATATGGCTCCAATGCAGGCGGAGGATCGGCGGCGGCAGGCGCTCCTGCGGGAGTTTCGGGGCTCACCAACGAGGCTTCGGGAGCAGCGACGGGATTGACGGGAAGAGCCTGCGCCGCCGGCTCTTCGGCCCGTGGAAAGATCTGCACGACGCTCATGGGTCAATGTTCCCGAGGGCTTCTGGTCTACGTCGGCAGCAGGATATGGCGAGGCTTCACAGAGGCGTTGAGCTGCATCAAATCCAGGGCGCGGATCAGGATTGCTTAATCAGGATGGACCGGCTTCGTCCGATTGACCTGAGTCAAACCGCACCCTGATGTCCGAGCTAGTTTTCGCGCATCGAATTTCGACAAGCCAGCGGAGTTGTCCATGCGCGCCCACCAGATCATGACCCGGTCGGTCATCTCGGTTACCCCCGACACAAGCATCGTAGAGGCGGCAAATATCATGCTGAAGCGGCATGTCAGCGGTCTCACGGTGGTCGACGATACCGGCAAGCTGGTCGGCGTCGTGTCGGAAGGAGATTTCATCCGCCGCAGCGAAATCGGCACTGGGCGCAAGCGCGGACGCTGGCTGCGATTTATCCTCGGTCCGGGCAAGTCGGCCAGTGATTTTGTCCATGAGCATGGCCGCAAGGTCGCGGAAGTGATGACCGACTCGCCCGTAACCATCACGGAGGACACGGCGCTCCCGGAGATCGTCGACCTCATGGAGCGGAACAACGTGAAGCGGCTTCCGGTGGTGCGCGGCGACAAGGTCGTCGGGATCGTATCCCGCGCCAATCTGCTGCAGGCGGTGGCGGGGCTCGCCCGCGAAGTGCGTGATCCGACGGCGGATGACGACCACATTCGCAGCCGCATCATCGACACCATGGAGAAGAACGACTGGTGCCCGTTCGGGCTGAACGTCATCGTCCGCGACGGCATCGTTCACCTCAGCGGCGTCATCACCGAAGAGCGCACGCGGCAGGCCGCGATGGTCGCCGCGGAGAACGTCGACGGCGTGAAGAAGGTGCACGACCATCTGTGCTGGGTCGACACCATGTCGGGCATCTATCTGAACTCGCCCGAGGACGACGAGCTCGCCAAGGCAAGCTAGCAAGGCAAGTTGACAAGGCGAGCTGAACCAGACGCGATTCAGCGCGGAATGACGGCGGTGGCCTCGATCTCGACGCGCGCCGCCTTCTCCACGAGGCGCACCACCTGCACCAGCGCCATCGCCGGGTAATTTGCGCCGAAGATGGCACGGTAGATCTTACCGAGCTCCTTCAGGCTGGACAGGTACTCGTCCATGTCGACGACATACCAGGTCAACCGCACGAGGTGCTCGGGCCTCGCGCCTGCCTCGGCCAGGATCGCGGCGATGTTGCTCAAGGTCTGACCCACCTGCGCGACAAAGCCGTCGGCAAGACGCTCTTCGGCATCCCAGCCGATCACCCCGCCGGTGACGACGATGCGCCCCTCAGCGGCCATGCCATTGGCATAGCCCTTCGGCATCGGCCACCCCGACGGCTGGAGCACCTGCACCCGCGAACGGGTGTCATCCTCGGCTGCTGTCGGCAGCACCGCGAGTTGCGGGCCTTTCGGCGTCGTCACGGACAATTCTTCATCCTCTTCTCATTCCGCCGCGACGCCTGAGGACGTTGCGGCAGCCTGCGCCAGTTGCCGCAGGGCAAAGCGCTTCAATTTTCCGGTCTCGGTCTTGGGGAGTTGTGTCACGAATTCGATGGCACGCGGATATTTGTACGGCGCGATCTCGCGTTTGACATGCTCCTGCAACTCGGTCACGAGCTGAGCGTCCGGCGTCACGCCGGGCGTCGCGACGACATAGGCCTTCACGATCATGCCGCGCGCCTCGTCGGGGGCGCCGACCACGCCGCACTCGGCGACCGCCGGATGCGTGAGCAGCGCCGCCTCGACATCGGTGCCCGCGATATTGTAGCCGGCCGACACGATCATGTCGTCGGAGCGCGACTGGTACCAGAAATAGCCGTCACTATCCATCAGGTAGGTGTCGCCGGTGATGTTCCAGCCGTTCCTGACGTATTTGCGCTGCCGCTCGTCGGCGAGATAGCGGCAACCTGTCGGGCCGCGCACCGCGAGGTTTCCCATCGTGCCCGGCGGCACGTCGTGGCCGTCATCGTCGACGATCTTGGCCTCATAGCCCGGCACGGGCTTGCCCGTTGCGCCGGGGCGGATCTCCTCCTCGGTCGCGCTGATGAAGATGTGCAGCAATTCAGTCGAGCCAATGCCGTCCATCAGCTTGATCCCCGTCGCCTTGAGCCAGGCGTCGAAGGTCGGCTTGGGCAGCGTCTCGCCCGCCGAAACACATTTGCGAAGCGAGGAGATGTCGCGGCCAGGTAGCTTGCCGATCATCGCCCGGTAAGCGGTCGGCGCCGTGAAGCAGACCGTGGTCTTGTATTGCTCGATCGCCGTCAGGATATCGTCCGGCGTCGTCTTCTCCAGCACCACGAAAGAGGCGCCGATATGCATCGGAAACAGCACACCGCCGAAGCCGAAGGTGAACGCGAGCGGCGCCGAGCCGACGAAGCGATCGTTCTGCTCCGCCCGCAAGATGTTACGTGCGTAGCCGTCACACACCGCGAGCATGTCGCGATGGAAATGCATGGTGCCCTTGGGATCGCCTGTCGTGCCGGAGGTGAAGGCGATCAGACAGACGTCGTCGGAGGCGGTATCGATGGCCTTGAACTCCGGGCTCGCGTCGGCGCTGAGCGCTTCGAGCGAGTCCGCCGCGCCATTGCCCCAATAAACAACTCGCTTGAGATTCGACGCCGCAGCTTTTGCCTTCTCCATTTCCTCGGCGAGCTTTCCGTCGCACAGCGCCAGCGCAATCTCCGCCTTCTGGATCGGATAGGACAGCTCCTTGGCGCGCAAGAGCGGCATCGTGGCCACGACAATGCCACCGGCCTTGATGACTGCGAGATAGGTCGCGACCATCATCGGGTTGTTGGCCGAGCGCAATAGCACACGCCCGCCGGGGATGAGACCGAGCTTGCCGACCAGCACGTTGGCGATGCGGTTCACCAGCGCTTGCAGCTCGCGATAGGTGTAACTGACGGCGGGACTGACGACGCAGGGAGCCTCGCCATGTCCCTGCTCGACCCAGCGATCGAGGAAATAACTGACGCAGTTCAATCGCGGCGGATAGCGCAGCTCCGGCCGCGTGAAGATGAACTCCGGCCAGAGCTCGCGTGGCGGCAGATGCTGCCGCGCAAACGTATCGAAATGGGCCGTCGCGGCGTTGCCGTCATGCGAGCCCGACACTTGAATCTTGGCGGCGTTGGCCATCGCACGCTCCTTTCAGCATGGATTGCACCCGGCAGCACGATCTGGGAAACATTTTAGGCTTAAAACAATTTGGCGCAATAGCGGATTTTGGGCACCCCGTGCTTTTTCCTGCGGCAAAAGGGGTTGGGCGGCGGTTCTTACGGCCGGCGGCGCGCGGCCGATTTCTGCGCCGACGCCTTGGTCTTGGCGAGCAGCCGCATCAATTCGCGCACATCCTTTGGCGAGAGTTCGGCGAAGAGATCGGCGATCCAGGTCTCGTGCTCCGCAGCCATCTTGCGGAACTCGGCGCGACCGAGTTTCGTGAGGCGGATCACCTGGACCCGGCGATCCGTCTCCGAGGTACGACGATCGAGATGGCCGGATTCCACGAGGCGCTCGACGAGACCGGTCACATTTCCGTTCGACACCATCATGCGCTTGGAGACATCGGACAGCGTCATACCGTCAGGCGCCTTGTCGAGCTGAGCCATCAGATCGAAGCGGGGCAGCGTGACGTCGAACCGCTGCCGCAGCCGACCGCGAACCTCGCCCTCGATCAGGGTCGTGCAGGTCAGAAGGCGCAGCCACAGCCGAAGCTCGTCGGCATGGTCTTCCGGCGTTTCGACGGCCTTGGTCTCGGAATCGAGCATCTCGGTGCGTTCACTCTCGGCGGGCATTGGCGCCGGCACGGATTCCCCAACATTTTGAGCTTCAAATAAATCGACGCCGGCCGCAAGTCCAAAGCTGCAACAATCGACCGCACGCCAATTTCTTTAGGCTTCAAATAATTGGCGCGCCGCTTGCATGCACCGCTGCCCGCAGGATGGCGACACTTTGAGCGCTGCTTGCCGCGGCCGCCATCATCGGCATAAGCTTGGATCAGAGTACGCGGCTTGCAGCGCAAGCCCTGATGTCACGGGGGACAGATCATGAAGACGCAATTGACCTTGGCCGCAACTGCCCTGCTGCTCGGCACCGCCGTGACCCCCGCCCTCGCCCAGGAGAAGATCAAGCTCGGGGTGATCGTGACCCTGTCAGGACCAGCCGCCGCGCTTGGCCAGCAGGTTCGCGACGGCTTTGCGCTCGCAGTAAAGGACCTCGGCAGCAAGATGGGCGGCCGTGACGTCGAGGTCGTCGTAGTCGATGACGAACTGAAGCCGGACGCGGCGGTGACCAAGGTCAAGGGTCTGCTGGAACGCGACAAGGTCGACTTCGTGATCGGCCCGATCTTCTCCAACATCCTGCAGGCGATCCACCGGCCCGTGACGGAATCGAAGACCTTTCTGATCAGCCCCAACGCGGGCCCGTCGACCTTTGCCGGCAAGGACTGCAACCCGTTCTTCTATGTGACCTCGTATCAGAACGATCAGGTGCACGAGATCCTCGGCAAGGTCGCGCAGGATCGGGGCTACAAGCGCATGTATCTGATGGTGCCGAACTATCAGGCCGGCAAGGATTCGGTGGCGGGCTTCAAGCTCGACTACAAGGGCGAGATCGTCGAGGAATCCTACATGCCGCTGAACACGCTGGACTTCCAGCCGGAGCTTTCCAAGATCTCCTCGCAGAAGCCCGATGCGCTCTTCACGTTCATGCCCGGCGGCCTCGGCGTCAATCTCGTCAAGCAATACCGGCAGGCCGGCCTCGCCGACAGCATTCCGGTGCTCTCGGCGTTTACGGTGGATGAATCGACCTTGCCGGCGCAGCAGGACGCGGCCGTCGGCATGTTCGGCGGCGCCAACTGGGCGCCCAATCTCGACAATCCCCAGAACAAGAAGTTCGTCGCGTCCTATGAAGCCGCCTATAACGTCGTGCCCGGCACCTACGCCTTCCAGGCCTACGACGCCGCGATGCTGATCGACAGCGCGGTCAAGGCCGTGAAGGGCGACCTGTCGAACAAGGATGCCGTCCAGGCCGCGCTGAAGAAGGCCGACTTCACCTCGCTGCGCGGCACCTTCAAGTTCAACACCAACGGCTATCCGATCCAGGATTTTTATCTGACCAAGGTCGCCAAGCGTCCGGACGGCAAGTTCCAGACGGAGATCATGCAGAAGGTCTTCGAGAATTACGGCGACCGCTACGCCAAGGACTGTAAGGCGGCGAACTAAAGCCGCGACGGGTTACGGGAGGACTTCAATGAGCAGCGAAATCACCGGCATCACGCGGGCCAACGAGGGAATCCAGGGCATTTCCTGGAACATCCTCGGTCAAACCTACGTGCCGAAGAGCAAGACCGAGCACAGTTTCTCCTGGCACGCGACCTTGCCGCCGGGCACGTTCGTGCCGCCGCACATTCATCCCGACCAAGATGAATATCTCTACATGCTGGAGGGCAAGCTCGACTTCATGTTGGGCAATTCGGAGTCGCAGGCCACCGCCGGCGACCTGATCCGCCTCGGCATGGGTGTGCCGCACGGCATCTTCAACAAGTCGGAGCAGACCGCAAAAGTGCTGTTCTGGGTGTCGCCGACCAGAAAACTGTTCGACCTGTTCTGGGGCCTTCACAACATGAAGGAGCAGAAGCCGGAGGACGTGGTGGCGATGGCGGCCGAGTTCAACATCCACTTCCTGCCGCCGCCTCCCGGCGGCTAGCGGCGCGCGTCAGGCGCGCACCGCCGCAAGCCCCGGCACGGCGGCGAAGCCTGCCTTGGTCGCGTAGCCGCGCACGATGGCCTCGCGCTGGGAATAGCTCAGCACGTTGTCGACATTGTCGAATCCATCCGGCGCGAGCTGCTCGACGGCGTCGATGACGCCCTCAGGGCCGCCGCGCCGGTTGGAGCGCACGATATCCGCCGTCATCGGCAGGCGCTTCTTCTCGTATTCGAGCAGCGCCTGGCGCGGATGCTCGGCACGCACTAGCGCGTCCGCAAGGCAACGCGCATCGAGGATCGCCTGCGAGGCGCCATTGGAGCCGACCGGATACATCGGATGCGCGGCGTCGCCGAGCAGTGTGACGCGTCCCGACGACCAATAGGGCAAGGGATCGCGGTCACAGGTCGGATATTCGTAGAATTCGGGCGTCGCCGAGATCAGGCTTTTCACGTCGAGATAGGGCACCGAGAAGCGGGCGACGTGCGGCATCAACTCCTCGCGGCGGCCCGGCCGCGACCAGTCTTCCTTCCGAGGCGGTGGCGCATTGCCCTCGCCCACCTTCACCAGCACGGCCCAGTTGGTCAGGCGGCTCGCCGGGCTCGATCCCTCCGCGATCGGATAGATCACCACCTTGGCGTTGAGGCCGCCGGCCACGATCATGGATTTGCCGGTGAGGAACAGCGGCCAGTCTCGCGCACCGCGCCACAGCATCAGGCCGTTCCAGCACGGCGGCCCCTCGCTCGGGAACAGCGTGTCGCGAACGCGCGAATGGATGCCATCGGCGCCGATCAGGATGTCGCCGCGCGCCGTGTGGACATGCGCGCCGGCACGATCGAAGAAGTAAGCGGTGACGCCGCCCTCGTCCTGCGTGAAGGCGCCGAGGCGGCAGCCGGTGTGAATCGCCTCGTGCCCGAGCCGCTCCTCGACGGCGCTGTGGATGACGCCCTGAAGCCGGCCGCGATGAATCGAGAATTGGGGCACGTCGTGACCGGCGTCGATGCCGCGGGCTTCGCGCCAGACCTCCTGGCCATGGCGGTTGAGGTAATAGAGCTGATCGGTGCGGATCGCGACATCGTCGAGCTTCTGGAGCAAGCCGAGTCCGGCGAGCTCGCGCATGGCATGCGGCAGCGTATTGATGCCGACGCCGAGCTCACGAATGGTATCAGCCTGCTCGAAGATTTCGCATCCGATGCCACGCGAACGCAGCATCAGCGCCGTGGTGAGGCCACCGATACCGCCACCGACGATAATCGCCTTCATCGCCCTTACTCCACTCGAAACATGCCAGGCAATGAGGTTAACGTCGCACGGGCGGTTACTCCGCCGCAAGCGGCTTTGTCGCCTCCGCCTTGAGCTCGGCCCGGGTCTTGGGCTTAGCCTTAATGCGCAGCTCATCCAGATCCTGCCGGTCGCGGACACTGTTGCGGAAAATCTGATCCATTCCGGGCAGATATTGCGGCGGGCAGAACGCGTCCTTTGCCCCGTACCAGGCCGCCGCCCTCATGGTGAAGAACGGATCGACCAGATGCGGCCGCCCAAGCGCCACGAGATCCGCCCGGCCAGCAGCCAGGATGGTGTTGGCCTGGTCCGCGGTCGTGATGTTGCCGACGCACATCGTGGCGACGCGCGCCTCGTTGCGGACCTGATCCGAGAACGGCGTCTGGAACATGCGGCCGTAGATCGGCTGCGCATCGCGGACGGTCTGTCCCGTCGAGACGTCGACGAGATCGACACCAGCCTCGGCGAAAGCGCGCGCAACCGCCACCGCGTCGTCGCCGGTGATGCCGCCGTCAGCCCAGTCGGTCGCGGAGATACGTACCGACATCGGCTTGTGCGACGGCCAGACCGCGCGGAGCGCCTCGAAGATCTCGCGCGGGAAACGCAGACGGTTTTCGAGCGAGCCGCCGTATTCGTCCGTCCTGGTGTTCGTCAGCGGCGAGATGAAGCTGGCGAGCAGATAGCCATGGGCACAATGCAGCTCCAACATGTCGAAGCCGCAGCGCTCGCCGCGCTCAGCCGACGCAACGAAAGCGTCCCTCGCCGCGTTCATGCCGGCGCGATCGAGCTCGCGCGGCACCTGGCTGTCGGGAAAATAGGGTAGTGGCGATGCGGAGAACACGTCCCAGCCGCCTTCGTCCAGCGGGCGATCCATGCCGTCCCACATCAGCTTGGTCGCGCCCTTGCGGCCGGCGTGGCCCAACTGGAGGCAGATCTTTGCGGCCGAATTGCCGTGGACGAAGTCCACGATGCGCCGCCACGCCGCTTCCTGCTCGTCGTTCCACAGGCCGGCGCAGCCGGGCGTGATGCGGGCATCGCGGCTGACGCAGGTCATCTCCGTGAAGATCAGGCCGGCGCCACCGATCGCGCGCGATCCGTAGTGCACGAGGTGGAAGTCGGTCGGCACGCCCTCCTTGGCCGAATACATGCACATCGGCGACATGACGGCGCGGTTGGCGATCTCCATCTCGCGCAGACGGAACGGCTGGAACAACGGCACCGCCGGCTTTTTGGTGTCGACGTCAAAGCCGCTGTCGCGAACTTGTTTGGCAAATGACTTCTCGACTTCAGCCACGAAATCGGGCGCGCGGAGCTTCAGATTGTCATAGGTGATCGCCTTCGAGCGCGTCATCACACCGAAGGCGAACTGCACGGGATCAAAATCCCAGAAGCGGTCGACATGCTCGAACCAGACCAGCGAGACGTCGGCAGCATGCTGCGTCTTCTCGACCTCCTCACGGCGGCCGTGCTCGTAGAGATCGAGTGCCGCCTTGGTGCTCGGCGCGTTCTGCATGGCTTCGGCCAGCGCAATCGCGTCTTCCATCGCGAGCTTGGTGCCGGAGCCGATCGAAAAATGCGCGCTCGCCTTGGCATCGCCGAGCAGCACCATGTTATCCTTGACCCAGCGCTTGCTGCGGATCATCGGGAAATTGCGCCACATCGAACGGTTGATGAGCAGCTTATGTCCATCGAGGAACCAGCCAAAAATCTCGGCCATCCGCGCGGCGGACTGCGTCTCGTCCAACCCCCTCAGCCCGGCGCGTTCGAACGTCTGCGGATCGGTCTCGAAGATCCAGGTCGAGTGTCCGGCCTCATACTGATAGGCGTGGGCGATGAACGGCCCCCACTCGGTCTCCTGGAAGATGAAGGTGAAGGCATCGAGCGGCTTGGTCGAGCCCATCCAGGCGAACTTGTTGGAGCGGAGGTCGACCTCCGGCTGGAAATGATCGATGTATTTCTCGCGGAAGCGGCTGTTGATGCCGTCGGCGATCAGGACGAGCTCGGCATCGGCGAAGCGGGATTCGTCGTCGACATCCACTTCGAAATGCAGGACGACGCCAAGCTCGCGGGCCCGCTCCTGAAGGATCAGGAGCAGCTTGCGCCGCGAGCAGCCGCAAAAGCCGTTACCGCCGACTCGGTGGACCGTGCCGCGGAAATGCACGGCGATGTCGTCCCAGTATGCGAACTCCTGGGTGATACGACGGTAGCTCGGCAGATCGTGTCTTTCGAAATTGTCCAGCGTGGCATCGGAGAAGACCACGCCGAAGCCGAAGGTGTCGTCGGCCCGATTGCGCTCATACACCGTGATGTCGGCGCCCGGGCGCTGCTTCTTGAGCAGGATCGCAGCGTAGAGACCCGCAGGTCCGCCACCGATGATCGCGACTTTCATGGGAGCCTCGCCAATTCACCCGGCCATGAAACTATTTTAAGCCTAAAATAATTTCGCGCAAGTCCCCCCGTTGCTGGCCGGCTCGGACAAAGACGCCGTTTAGTCGCCCCTGAATACCGGCTTGACCTTGTTGGCGAAGGCCTCGAAGGCGCGCTCGAAATCGGCCGTGGTCATGCACAGGGCCTGGGCAACGGCTTCCGCCTCGATCGCCTCCTCCACCGACATGGCCCATTCCATCGCCAGCATCCGCTTGGTCATGGTGTTGGCGAAGGTCGGCCCTTCCGCGATCTGCTTGGCCAGGACCTGCGCCTGGGGCAGCACCTGCTCCGACGTCACGATGCGGCTGAAGAAGCCCCAGCGCTCACCCTCCTCCGCGGTCATGAACCGGCCGGTGTAGAGCAGCTCGGAGGCGCGGGACTGCCCGATGATCCGCGGCAGGATCGCGCAGGCGCCCATGTCGCAACCGGCAAGGCCCACCTTGTTGAACAGGAAAGCAACCTTGGTCCCGCTCGCTGCGAGGCGCATGTCCGAGGCCATGGCGACGATCGCACCGGCCCCGGCACAGATGCCCTCGACCGCGGCTATGATCGGCTGCGGGCAGGCCCGCATCGCCTTGACGAGATCGCCGGTCATCCGCGTGAAGGCCGTCAGCCCCTTGGTGTCCATCTTCACCAGCGGGCCGATGATCTCGAACACGTCACCACCGGACGAGAAATTGCCGCCGGCGCCGGTGACGACGATGGATTTGACCTCGTCGTCGAAGGCGCAAGCGCGGAAGAAATCGGTCAGTTCCCGGTAGCTTTCGAACGTCAGCGGATTCTTTCGTTCGGGCCGGTTGAGCGTGACCGTCGCGACGCCGTCGACCACCGCCAGCACGAAGTGCTGCGGCGAATAGTCCGCGAGCGGAATGGTGACGGGATTTGCTGGTCTGCTCATGCGATCTCCTTGGCTTCCTTGTTCGGCGCCTGCGCCATTCAGGCTAGACCTCGCCCCCGGCCACGGCAATCGCCTGCCCGGTGATCGCGCCGGCACCGTCGCCGCACAACCAGAGAACCGCGTCTGCCACTTCCTGAGGCGCGATCAGGCGTCCTTGCGGATTGTGTTTCGCGAACTCTGCGATCGCCTGCTCGCGACTACGCCCCGTCTTGTTCATGATGTTCTCGATGCTGCCGGCGACGAGATCGGTGTCGGTAAAGCCGGGACACACCGCGTTCACGGTGACATTGCTTCCGGCCATCTCGATGGCAAGGGAACGCACCAGACCGATCACGGCATGCTTGGCCGCGCTGTATGCGCTGACATAGGCATAGCCCTTCAGCCCCGCCGTCGACGCGACCGCGACAATACGGCCATAGGGACGATCTTTCATGCCCGGCAGCACGGCACGGACGGCGTGAACCACGCCCATGAAATTGACATCCATCATGCGCGCAAAAAGAGCGGCGTCCGACTTCGCGAATGGCGCCGATTCGGCGCTGCCTGCATTGGCAATCAGGATATCAATCGGCTGCCGCGCGCTGGCCTCGCTAATAGCGGCCTTCAACGACGTTTCGTCCGAAACATCGGCGACGGCCGCAAAATGCGCGGCGCCGGCGTCGACCGCCTCTGCGAGGCTCGCCGCATTCCGGCCAAGCACCGTCACGATGGCCCCGGCACCGACAAGAGACGCCGCGATCGCGCGGCCGATGCCGCGGCCACCACCGGTCACCAGTGCGTGCGGCGAGTGCGGCAATCCGGACATGCGCTGGCTCCCTCAAATCCGATGATCGTTCCTCTGATATATTTTAACCTTCAAATTTTTGCAACGAAAGCGGCGCTCGCCACGGCAAACGTCACGGCACGAGCAGGCGGCCCGAAAATTGCTTTAAGTATAAAATTATCGCTTCCCATCCCCCACAGGCCTGTTAGCATCAAGGGCCAAGCAAAAGGATGTCGCGTGTCGCAGCCTGCGCCAATGATAACAAAGGACGGACGCTTCGCCTACGAAGCCGCGGGCGATCCGAATGCGACATCTCTAATTTTCCTGCATGGCATCGGCGGCGCAGCGCGGGCCTGGCGGCGGCAACTTGCCACGTTCGGTGACCGCTTCCGCGCAATCGCATGGGATATGCCGGGTTACGGCAGATCGGCACCGCTCGCCAGCGTCAGCATCGCTGCCCTGGCTGAGGCGCTCCAGCAATTCATCGAACAACTCGGCGCAGCCAAACCCGTTCTGGTCGGTCACTCGATCGGCGGCATGATCGTGCAGAAGTGGCTGGTGCAGTCTCCAAAGCTGGCACGCGCGGTCGTGCTGGCGCAGACCAGCCCAGCCTTCGGCAAGGCCGATGGCGACTGGCAGAAATCGTTCATCGCGGCGCGGCTCGGGCCGCTCGATCGCGGGGAGACGATGAAGTCGCTGGCGCCCTCGTTGGTGAAGGAGCTTGTCGGCGACGATCCCGATCCGAACGGGATGGAGCTCGCACGCGAATGCATGGCAAGCGTGCCCGAGGCAAGTTATCGCGCCATGATGCTGGCTCTCATCGGCTTTGACCAGCGCAGCACACTCAAGGACATCTCCGTCCCCACGCTGCTGCTGTCGGGATCCAAGGACAACAATGCGCCTGCGCCGATGATGGCAAAGACGGCGAGCTACATTCCCTCGTCCGAATATGTCGAGCTCGCCGGCGTTGGCCATCTCGCCAACCTCGAGCGCCCCGAGGCCTTTGACGAGGCCCTCGGCCGGTTCCTGAACTCTCTCGCGACCAAAGCGTAAGGTGACTGCGCAATGACCATGCAAGTCAGCAAGACGATCGGCACGACCGACAAGGTTGCACTGGATGCGCCGATCTTCGATCCCGTTGCATTCCGCCTCAGCGACGAGCAGGCCGGCATCATCACCCGCGCAAGGGAGATCGGCCAAACCGTGTTCGCCGCTCGCGCCGCCACTTACGATCGCGAGGCGACCTTTCCGATCGAGAATTATCGCGACCTGCACCGCGTCGGCCTGCTCGGCATTGCCGTTCCCAAGAAACACGGTGGACTCGGCGCGAACTACCAGACCTATGCTTTGGCGGCTGCCGAGATCGGCCGCTATTGCGGCGCGACCGCCCTGACCTGGAACATGCACGTGTGCTCGACCCTGTGGTCAGGGCCCCTCGCCGACGATCTCGATATGGACGCGGAGACCCGCGCCGAGCACGAGCGGCGGCGCGCGGTTCACTACAAGCGCATCGTCGAGGACGGTGCGATCTATTCGCAACCCTTCTCCGAGGGCGGAGCGGCCGCCGCAGGCGGTGTCGCCTTCGGCACGGAAGCAAGGCCGGTCGAGGGCGGCTGGATCGTCAACGGCAAGAAGATTTTCGCATCGCTGTCTGGTCACGCCGACTATTACGGCGTGCTCTGCACTGAGATCGAGGAAGGCGAGAAGGCCTCGCGCCGCAACACGCTTTACCTCGCGATCTCAGCCAAGTCCGAAGGCGTCTCGGTCGTCGGCGACTGGGACCCGCTCGGCATGCGCGGAACGGTTTCACGGACGCTTCTGTTCAAGGACGTGTTCGTGCCGACCGACTCTGCACTGATGCCGCGCGGCGTCTATTTCCAGGCCGCGATGCGCTGGCCGCACATGTTCCTGACGCTGTCGCCGACCTATATGGGCCTGGCGCAAGCCGCCTATGATTTCACCGTGCGTTATCTGCGCGGCGAAGTGCCGGGCATGCCGCCGGTCAAGCGCCGGATGTATCCGACCAAGCAGATCGCGGTCGCGCAGATGCAGATCAAGCTGGAACAGATCAAGGCGATCTGGTTCCAGGCGATCACCGAAGCCTGCGCCAATCCGAGCAAGGAGCAGGTGCTGCGGGCCTATGCCGCGCAATATTCGGTAATGGAAGGCGCCAACGAGCTTGCCGCGCTCGCGATCCGCACCTGCGGCGGCCAGGCCATGCTTCGATCGCTGCCGCTGGAGCGGATCTATCGCGACAGCCGCTGCGGCTCGCTGATGCTGCCCTGGACCGCCGAGCTCTGCCTCGACAGGATCGGACGCGAGGCGCTGTATGAGACCGGCGAGACGGACGACTGACGGTGGACCTCTGCAGTCTGATCGATCGCAATGCGGCGTTCGCGCCAGACAAGACAGCCATTGCCTTCGAAGGCGAACGGCTGAGCTATGCGGCGTTCGCCGCACGCATCGAACGCACCGCGACGGCCTTGAAGCAGGAGCTCGGCGTCGGCCGCGGCGACCGCGTCGCTATCCTCAGCCTGAACCGGCCGGACTATCTGGTTCTGCTCTACGCATGCGCGCGACTTGGCGCGATGCTGGTGCCGTTGAACTGGCGGCTGGCGGTCGCCGAGCAGCTCTTCATTCTCACCGATGCAGGCGCCAAAGTGCTGGTGCTCGAGCAGGCATTTGAAGGAGTTCTCCCCGAGCTTGCGCCGGGGACGTCCGTCGTCGGCCTCGACTTCACGCCATCTCGCGGCACGATATTCGAAAGCCTGCTCGCGCGCAGTGACGGCAGCAGCCGAAATCCGCACACAGATCTCTCCTGCCCGCTGCTGATCGTCTACACATCGGGAACAACCGGGCGGCCGAAAGGCGCGGTGCTGCGCCAGGAGGCGCTGTTCTGGAACGGCGTCATGAGCCAGCACATGCACAACATGACGTCCGATGACCACGTGCTGACCGTGCTGCCATTCTTCCACGTCGGCGGCCTCAACATCCAGACCACGCCGGCGCTGCAGCTTGGCGCGACCGTCTCGGTCCACGCGCGCTTCACGCCGGATACCGCGCTCGCGACCATCGAACAGGAGCGGCCGACACTCACGGTCATGGTGCCTGCGATCATCCAGGCGGTGAGCGAGCATCCTGCGTGGGCGGCCACTGATCTTTCGTCACTCAAGGCCGTCGCCACCGGCTCGACCATCGTGCCGCCGCATCTGATCGAGCGTTTCGTCGCACGCGATGTGCCGGTGCTTCAGGTCTACGGCTCGACGGAAACCTGCCCGATCGCCGTCTACACGCGGCTCGGCGGTGACCTTTCGCGGGCGGGATCGACTGGCCTTGCCGGCCTGTGCTGCGAGGCAAAAATCATCGATCAGGCTGGCAACGAAGTGCCTGCGGGCACGCCGGGCGAAATCGCGGTGCGCGGACCCAATGTGTTCTTCGAATATTGGAGCAACGAGGCGGCAACGCGCGATGCGTTGCACGACGGCTGGTATCGCACGGGGGACATCGGCCTGTGCGACGCCGACGGCTATTTCTGGGTCCGCGACCGCAAGAAGAACTTGATCATTTCAGGCGGGGAAAACGTCTATCCGGCCGAGGTCGAGCGCGTCCTGCTCGAACATCCCGATGTCAGCGAATGCGCCGTGATCGGCCGGCCGGACCCGCGCTGGGACGAGGTTCCGATCGCTTATGTGATCCGGAGATCCGGCTCTCGGCTCGAAGCGGATGAACTCAAGACACACATCCAGACGCAACTGGCCCGCTACAAGGTGCCGCGCGACATCGTCTTCGTCACCGACCTGCCGCGCACCGCACTGGGCAAGGTCCAGCATTTCCTGCTGAAGCAGCTTGATGCGCAGTCCCGCGCGCAAGGAGAAGAATCTTGAAGATTGCAGTTCTGGGTGGGGGAAACGGCTCTTTCGCGGCCGCCGGCGATTTTGCGCTGTCGGGGCATGAAGTGCGGCTCTGGCGCCGCGATTCCAGTCAAGTCGCGGCACATCGCGCCGCCGGCTCGCACATCCTGGTTAAGGACCACAGCGGCCGCCACGACGTGAAGCTCGCGCTGGTCACGACCGACATCGCCGAAGCTGTCAACGGCACCGAGCTGATCCTGTGCCCCGCGCCTGCCTTCGCACAGACCGAGATCGCTCGCCTGCTCGCCCCGCATCTGCGGGACGGTCAGGTCGTCTTTCTGCCGCCAGCGACATTCGGCTCGATGATCTTCGCAGACGCCGCGCGGGAAGCTGGAAACCAGGCCAAGGCAAGCTTTGCCGAAACCGGCACGCTGCCGTGGCTCACCCGCAAGCACGGACCGTTCGAGGTCGCGATCACCATCCGCGCCAAGCGACTTCCAGTCGGCGTGTTCCCGCTCGACCACGCACCGCATGCGCTCGAGGTCATCGGACGCGCTTTCCCCGATGCGATCGAGCCGTGCGGAGATGCGCTGTCCGGGGCGCTGATGAATGCAGGACCCATCATCCATCCGCCGCTGATCGTGATGAATGCCGGCCCGATCGAACATTTCGAGCGCTGGGACATTCATAAGGAAGGCACACAAGCCGCGATCCGGCGGGTGACCGACGCGCTCGACGCGGAACGGATCGCGGTGCGCGAGGCACTTGGTTACGGCGCACCGCATTTCCCGCTCGCTCATCACTATGCGAAAGAAGGCGAGATCTGGATGTATGGCCGCGGCTCGCACGACCGGCTGACGGATTCAGGCGACTGGCGCGAGCGGATCGTGCTGACGGAGCACCGCTATATGCGTGAGGACCTGCGGCTTGGGCTGTCGCTGCTGGTCTCCGTTGCCGGCCTGGCCGGCGTGGCCACGCCGCTGGCGAAAGCTTTTCTGGCGATCGGTGGCGCGATTTGCGGCGAGAACTTTGCGCAGGGCGGCCGAACGCTTGAGACGCTGGGGCTCGATAATCTCAGCAGGGCCGAATTGCAGACGCTGCTTCGCAATGGATTCTGATCGATGACCAATCGCGTCAATATCGCCTGTCTCGGGGCTGGCCGCATGGGGCGCGGCATCGCGGTCGCGTTTGCCTACGCCGGGCATCAGGTCACGATGATCGACGTCAAGGCCCGTAGCGCAGAAGAATTCGCCAAGCTTGAGGCGGACGCGCTCGGCGAGGTCACGAAGACCTTTGCCAGCCTGTCCAAGCTGGGGCTGCTGACGGAGGCCGATGTCGATCCGCTCATCGCGCGCGTCTCGGTGGTGCCCGCCAGCCAGAGCGAGGCAGCGCTCTCCGACGCCGGAATGGTTTTCGAAGGGGTTCCGGAGGTCGTCGAGCTCAAGCGCGAGGTGCTGGGGTCAGCCTCACGGCAGGTCCGACCCGACACGATCGTTGCATCGACGACGTCGACTATCCTCGTCGATGATCTCTCCGGCGCGATCGTGAATCCTCGCCGCTTCCTCAACGTGCATTGGCTCAACCCGGCCTACCTGATCCCGCTGGTCGAGGTTTCGCCCGGCAGAGCCACCGATCCCGCCATCGTCGACGAGGTCAAGGGGCTGCTCGAAGGCATCGGCAAGGTTCCGGTCGTCTGCGCGGCGACGCCCGGCTTCATCGTCCCGCGCATCCAGGCGCTGGCGATGAACGAGGCCGCGCGCATGGTTGAGGAAGGCGTCGCGAGTGCCGAGGAGATCGACAAGGCGATCCGTTACGGTTTCGGCTTCCGCTATGCCGTGCTCGGACTGCTCGAATTCATCGACTGGGGTGGCGGCGACATCTTGTACTATGCCAGTCGCTATCTCGAAGGCGCGCTCGGCAGCGACCGTTACCGCGCGCCGGACGTCATCTCACGCAACATGCATGAAGGCCGGATCGGCTTGCGCACGGGCGCCGGCTTTCTCGATTATTCGGGCATGGACGTTGACGCCTATCGCGTAAAGCGGCTTCAGGCCATGGTGGATCTGCTGCGCCACTTCGACCTGGCTCGCCCACCCGTGCTCGACCGCAATTAGCCGAAGACGTCCTGCAAAACGCCTTCGCGGACGACCGCGACGCCATCGAGCTCGATGGTCGTTCCCATCATCGGCAGGTCGAAATGCCCCGCCGTGTAGCGGCCGGCGAATTCGTTCGCGCCTGTCGAGAACAGGAAATTGCCGGAGACGGCCCGAATCTCGGTACCATTGGTGTCGCGCTGGTCGTACATCGACAGCGCTTCATAACGCGCACCGGGGTTCATGCCGAAACCGACATGCGAGACGGCATAGGCCTCGCGATCGCCCCACGCAGCAAGATAGGCGCGCATCATGGCCGCATCCGTGCCCTCGCCTTCCAGCTCGACGACATAATCGTCCTTCAGCGTCATCGTCACCGGCGACGTCAGATAGCGCTTGAAGGTCAGGTTGATGTCGCCGGGCGCCATCACCAGCGTGCCGTTGATGGTCCCGCTCTTGGGGAAGCTGACGACGATTCCACCAGGCCAATGCGCCAGCGTGCCGGGCTTGTCGGTCCAGCCCCACACACCGACCGTGGACGCGCCGACCATGTCGACATCGAGCGCCGTGCCGGCCTTCGACGTCACCCGCATCCGCTTGGTCCCGCGCAACATCTTGGCCGCCGCACGAACGCGCTTCTCGAGCGCGGGATCCGGTACCATCCGCTCCAGCGCCTCGGGATGCTCGTTCGAGATCACCAGGATCCGCGCGCCGGCCTTGAGGATCTCCGGCGTCTCCACCGCATGCATCAGGCCCTCGACGGTGCAATCCACCACGAAGCCGGCCTGCTGAAGCGCGGTGATGACCGGACCAAGCTTCTGGATCGCTTCGCTTGCCCCCGTTGAGCGAACCGGAACGATATTCCGGTTGCGCGGTGTCGGCATCACCACGTGAAATGGCCGAGCGCCCATGCGTAGCAGCGCGAGCTCCGCCAGATGCACATTCAACGCACGCGACTGGGTTTCCGACAGGATCGCCGCGGTATCGCCGGCCTTGACGGCGCAACGTTCAAAGATCTCGCAAAATGCGTCGATCCATTTTGCCTCGATGCGATCAGCCAGCATGGTACACTCCCGGTCTTCTGGTTTCTTCTTGGTCAGTTCACGCCTCGGGAAAGCCCCGCAGCAGGTACGAGCGCAGCGCGCCGAGCAGGCCATTCAAGATCAGGCCCAGCAGCGAGATCGTGATCAGAGGCACGAACATGTCGACGGCCTGGAAGGTTCGCGCCGCGGTCACGAGCGCGTGCCCCAATCCGTCCGTCGACGTGATCATCTCGGCCAGAAACACCACGATGCAGGAAATGACAAGCCCGATCCGGCATCCGGTCAGGATCGACGGCATCGCCGCCGGCAGCACCACCTTGAAGAGGATTTCGTAGCGCGGCGTTCCCGCCGCCATCGCCGACCAGATCAGCTTCTGTTCGACGGTCGACGCGCCGTAATAGGTCGAGAGCAGAATGGGAAAGAGCGCGTCCGCGGCCACCAATGTGATCTTCGACCCGTGGCCGAATCCGAGCAAAAGCAGGAGCGCCGGATAGAGCGCGACCTTGGGCAGCGGGGCCAATACGCGGACGATGGGCCGAACCACGGCATTGATCGCCGGATTGGCGGCGGCTGCAATGCCGATACTGACACCCAGCACGACCGCAATCGCGAAGCCTGCAAACAGCCGGATCAGGGTTGCCGCGATCTCCTGCTGAAACGTCCACGTCACGAGCTGCTGGAGCAGCCGGCTGAAGACGAAGCCCGGCGGCGGCAGCAAGACCGCGGGCGCAAAGCCAAATGACACCAGGCCCTGCCACAAGGCGATGACCAGCACGATCGGGGCAATCCCAAGAAACACGTTTGCGGAGAGAAGGCGCGTCATCACGAAAAGCTCAGCGGCATGTCGAACTGAGGCTCGGACCAACGCACGAGCCTGGCACGAACCCTTTCAAAAATCGCATCGAGGCAGATTCCCATCGCACCCACGATGATGATCATCGCAAAGACGGTGTCGTATTGGCCCATGTCGAGCGCATTGAACAGGATGTTGCCGGCGCCGGACTGGCGCGCGATCATCTCGCTGGTGATCATCGTGATCAGCGCCAGCACCAGTCCCGTGCGGCAGCCGGTCAGGATCTCCGGCAGCGCCGCGGGCAACACGATCCGCACCAAGCGTCGTGCGGGCGAAAGCCCCATCGCGGCACCCGACCACAGCATCTTCTCTTCGACAGCCTTGGCACCCTCGAAGCTGTGATAGATCACGGGGAGGCTGACGCCCAGGAAGATCACCAATGTCTTGGTGACGTCGCCGACGCCCAGCCAAAGCATGATGATCGGCATCAACGCGGCCTTGGGCACCGGATAAATCACCATCAGGAGCGGATTGAAAAAGGCCGCGACGCTCCGGCTGCGTCCCATCAACAGGCCCAGCGGAATCGAAACCAGCACCGCCACACCGAACCCGATCGCCATGCGGCGAAGCGAGGCCAGGATGTTGATCAAGGATTCCTTGTCGCCGAGAATATCCGGAATTGCCCGGATCGCATCGATCGCCGTCGGGAAGCTGTCGTTCTTCAGCGCAAGCGACGCAACCTGCCACACGGCCAGCAACCCGATGCAGGCCAGCACCGGAGCGGCCCGTCTGATCAAGGTGGCCGACGACATCATGATGCCTGTCCGGCTTCGTCGCTTTCATCGAACATGCGCTCGATATCGACGATGTACTTCTGATAGCGCGGGTCGAGCAACAGCTCGTTGCGGCGGCGCGGTCGCGGCAGATCGATGTCGATGACCTCACGGATGCGGCCGGGCGATTTCGACATCATCACGACTTTATCCGAGAGAAAGACGGCTTCGTCCACCGAATGGGTGACGAACAGCACCGTCTTGCGGTCGCGCTCCCAGATGTTGAGAAGGTCGTTCTGCAGGCGCGTCCTTGTGTGCGCGTCGAGCGCACCGAAGGGCTCGTCCATCAGCAGAACTTCGGGATGGTAGGCGAGCGTCCGCGCCAGCGCCACGCGCTGCTTCATGCCGCCCGACAATTCCTTGGGGTAGAAACTCTCATAGCCCTTGAGGCCAACCATCTCGATCAAGGCCAGGCTCTGCGCTTCCGCCTCGGCGGCGCGCACTCCTTGCTGACGCGGGCCATACATCACATTGCCCAGCACAGTCTTCCAGGGAAACAGCGCAAATTCCTGGAACACCGGTCCGCGATCCGGACCGGGCCTCGTGATCGCATGTCCCTTGATCTTCGCCGAGCCGCTGGTCGGGCTGACAAAACCGCCGACGATATAAAGCAGTGTCGACTTGCCGCAGCCGGACGGCCCAAGGATGGAGACGAAGGCGCCCTCCTCGATCGTCAGCGAGATGTCCGAAAGCGCCACATGATCCTTGCGCGCCGAAGTCTGAAAGACCTGCGAGACGCGGTCGATCTCGATGATTGCAGAAGCCGGCTCTTGTGATCTCACCGGTCTCACCCATTCGCTCGATCTCGCAGGCACTACCGTCATCCCGTCTCTCGTCTCACTCGCGCGAACATTCCTCGACGAACCTGCTGAACGTTCTCCGTCAGCGGCACGAGCTTAGCAAGAAACCTGCCAGACAGGCGGTCGTTTTCGCACCCGTGCGGTGCGTCATTCGAACCACGGCCATTCTGCCGGGCCTTCATGCGTCACGGCTCCGCCCGGCGCCTGGCCCACCAGTCGCGCATATTTTGCGAGCGCGCCTGCACGGTGACGCGGCGGACGTTGCTTCCAATCTCGTCGCCGCGCTGTGAGTTCCTGCTCATCGAGCAGCACATCCATCCGCCGGTTTGCGGCATCGATCCGGATCCTGTCACCGTCGCGAACGAGCGCCAGCGGACCACCAACAAATGCTTCGGGGGCCACGTAGCCGATGCACATGCCGCGGGTCGCGCCGGAGAACCGGCCATCGGTGATCAGCGCGACCTTTTCGCCCATGCCCTGCCCGTAGATCAACGCGGTGACGCCGAGCATCTCGCGCATGCCGGGGCCGCCGACCGGCCCCTCATTGCGGATGACGAGAACCTCGCCCGCCTTGTAGCTGCGGTCACGAACCGATGCGACGCAGGCTTCCTCGTCCTCGAAAACGCGCGCCACGCCTTCGAAGAATTGACTCTTCAAACCTGCGACCTTGATCACCGCACCGTCGGGACAAAGATTTCCCTTCAGCACCGCCACGCCGCCGTCAGGCATGATCGGCGCGCCCGCCGCGTATACGACTTCTCCATCGGGCGCGTTGGCGGTGCCATACTCTTCGGCAAGTGTCCGGCCGGTGATGGACAGGCAGCCGCCATCGATGTGCCCGCTCTGGATCAGCTCACGGATCACGACCGCCGCGCCACCGATGTCGTAGACATCCTTTGCGGTGTATTTGCCCCCGGGGCGCAGATTTCCGATCAACGGCGTCCTGGCGAAGACCTCGCCCACATCATCGATTGTGAATGCAATGCCGGCCTCGTTGGCGATCGCCGGCAGATGCAGCGCGGCGTTGGTTGAACCACCCGTCGCCGCAACGATCGCCGCGCCGTTCTCGAGGGATTTCCGCGTCACGATGTCGCGAGGCAGCGGCCCGCCGCGTTCCAGCATCTCCATGATCAGGCGTCCGGCGCGCCGTGATATCTGCGCACGCTCGGCATAGACACCGGGCACCATCGAGACGTTGGGAATGGTCAGGCCCATCGCCTCCGAGACCATTCCCATGGTGTTGGCGGTGAACTGGCCGGCGCAGGCGCCGGTCGTCGGCAAGCAGGCACGCTCGATCCGCTCGAGCGTGGCGCCATCGATCTCACCAGTCATGAAGCTGCCGACAGCCTCATAGGAATCGAGCACCGTCAGCGTGCGCCCATCCACGCGGCCCGGCAGCGAGCTACCGCCGTAGATGAAGATGGAGGGCACGTTGCAGCGAACCATGCCCATCATCACGCCGGGAAGCGTCTTGTCGCATCCGCCGTATCCGATCAGCGCATCGTAGGCCAGACCATGGACGACGGCCTCAATCGAGTCGGCGATCAGTTCACGCGAAAACAACGAGAACTTCATTCCCTCGTGGTTCATGCTGATGCCGTCAGAGACCGACACCGTCGAGAATTCGCGCGGCGTGCCGCCGGCCTCTTCGATACCCGTCTTGGCCGCGGCCACCTGAAAATCGTGGGTCATGTTGCAGGGCGTCTGCTCGCCCTTCATGCTGACGACGCCCACCATCGGCTTGGCAATCGCAGCGTCGTCGAGCCCCATCGCGCGCATGAATGCGCGGTGCGGAGCCCGGTCGAGGCCGTCTGTGGTGACGCGTGATCGCAACTTCTTCATACGTGCATCTTCTCGTGCCACGTCCCGGATCATCCGGGACGCCGCAAACTCCACGTTCGGATCGTTCGCTCGCCTACTGCAGCGGAGCAACGATTGTCGGATGCTTGAACTGCGCGACATCCAGTTTTGGCAGCATTCCGGTCTCCGCATAGATGTCCAGCATCTTCTGGATCGCGGGGAAGTTCGGCGCCGCGCCTGGATCACGGCCGAAATCGTTATCCTTGAGCAGGTAGGTCTCGAGCACCGGGAGCGGCGCCTTCAGCACTTCATTGACGACCTTCAAGGTCTCCTCGCGGTTGGCCAGCGCCTTCTTCATGCCCGAGGTGATGTCACGGACATAGGTTTTGACCAGTTCCGGGTTCTTGTCGACGAAATCGGCACGGCAGGCTTCCAGGATGTGCACGATGTTCGGCATGGCCTGGGACAGCGAGAAGAGCTTCCTTGTGCCGCCCTTTGCCTCTGCCCGCGCGGCGAACGGCTGGTTCATATTCACCGCATCGACGCGGCCTTGGCGCAGCGCATCCTCGGAGACAGCAAAGCCGACCTCGACCAGCTTGATATCCTTGGTTGGATCGACGCCATTCTGCTTCAGGAGCAGGTTGAACGGGCCTTGCGTACCGCCGCCGATCACGGAAATGCCGACCGTCTTGCCCTTGAGATCAGCGATCGTCTTGATGGGCGAGTCATCCATGACGGCCCAATAGACCGAGAAGCCGCCGGGCTTCTCGAACACGTGCTGCGCCACGATGTAGGCTTTGAGATTGCCGCCGACCACACCATTGGCGAGCGACAGCGGCGCCTGCGTCGCGCAGTCCAGTGCGCCGGCTGCCAAGGCCTGCGTCATCGGCGCGGTGCCCTGGAATTGGGTCCATTCGATATTGTAGGTCTTGCCGATACTGGGAAATTCAGCCGGGCGGCGCATCATCCAGTACTTCGATTCCTCGGCCGGGATCGTCCAGCCGACGCGGATCGTCTGCTGCGCCCATGACGGGCTTGCCCCCGCGCTCACGGCCGCCGCCCCCAAAGCCAGGATCCATCTCGAAACGGTTCGCATCGTGCCCACTCCGCTGCTCCGGCGCCGACAGGCGCCACCCAACCCCGACCGGGCTCAAATCTTTCATGGTTCAAACAATCAGGCAAGCCATGCGAGCCCGGCGGTTTTGCCGTCCGACGCGCAATGTATGGTAAAGCCACGTCGCGCTGCGGCAGAAGGAGGCAACCTATGGCTGATGCGAGCAAGGCAAACCCGCAAGGCGTCGAGAGGCTCGGCTATCTCGGCCTTGGCCTGATGGGAACGCCAATGACCCGACGCCTGCTCAAGGCCGGCTATCAGGTCACTGTCTGGAACCGTTCGGAGGGCAAGGTGGCTCCGCTCGCCGAGGCCGGAGCCAGGCGCGCGGTCACGCCTCGTGATCTCCTGACGAACTCCGATATCGCCTTCATGTGCGTGACGGATGCCGCGGCCGTCGAGGAGGTGATCTTCGGGCCCGAGGGGCTCGCGGCAGCGCCCGGCGCAGGCAAGCTTGTCGTCGACTTCTCGTCGATACATCCCGACGCCGCCCGCGATCTGGCAAAGCGACTGAAAGCCGCCAATGGCGCCGGCTGGATCGATGCACCGGTTTCCGGCGGAACGAAGGGCGCCGAGGAAGGCACCCTTGCGATCATGGCCGGCGGAGAAGCAGACGAGATCGAGAGGGTTCGCCCCTACGTGCAGGCCATGGCGCGCAGGTTCACCCACATGGGCCCGACCGGCGCCGGCCAGACCACGAAACTCTGCAATCAGGTGATCGTGGGATGCGCGATGGCCGTGCTGGCAGAAGCCACGCGCCTGGCCGTCAACGCCGGTATTGACGCCAATCGCCTGCCCGAAGCGCTCGCCGGCGGCTTCGCGGACTCGATCCCGCTTCAGCTTTTCGTGCCCAGAATGGTGCAAGGCATTCACTCGCCCCCGCTCGGCCACATTGCCACGATGCTCAAGGATCTCGATACGGTCGCCGACGTCGCGCAGGCGACATCGACACCGGTGCCGATGGCCTCTCTTGCGGGACAACTTTTCAGACTGGCGAAGGCCGCGCGCGGCGCGGAAGCGGACGCGCTAGAGATCTACAAGCTTTCAGCGGCAGAGCGCTAAGCTGTCGAGCGAGATCTGAAGCACGTCAAGGCGACGTCTTGCGCTCGTCATCTGCGAGGAATCGGCCGAACGCCCCCCGCGCGAAGAGCAGCGGCTCCTTCGTACTGTAGGTGTAAGCCTCGACCGCGCCGAGAAAGATCACGTGGTCGCCGCCATAGTAGCGATTCACGGAGCGGCATTGAAAATTGGCGACGCTCTCCGCAAGCACCGGCGCTCCGCCGAGGCCCGGCGCCCAGTCCACGCCTATGAACTTGTCGTCCGACGACTTGGCGAATTTTGTCGCAAGCGCCTGCTGCGAAGCACCAAGCACGTTGACGGTGAAATGGCTGGCGTTCTGGAAGATGGTCAGACTAGCGGAATAGACGACCAGGCTCCACAGGACCAGCGGAGGGTTCAGCGAGACGGAGGCGAACGAATTACAAGTCAGTCCGTAGGGCTTGCCGTCAGGCGCCGCGGCCGTGATGATCGCCACGCCCGTTGCATAGGTTCCGAGCGCGTTGCGAAAGTCGCGAGGATCGATCGACGAGCTGTCGCTCGCGAACTCGTTGGCGGGATCGGGAGCGCCGGGCTGCTGCGGCAGATCATTCATCGGCCGGCCTCACAGCGTGAGATTTTCGGACGGCAGGCCCAGCGCCACCCGTCCATAGTTGGTCCCGGCCGCATCGAAATTGAATGCGAGATGCGAGTTGATCGCGTGCGCATCGCGGAATTGCCGCTGCAACACGCCGGTCGTGAACAGACCGCGCGCGCCGCTCGCGGCAAACAGCATCGAGACCGCCTCCGTGCACAGGTTCACCGAAAAAGATCCGTCGCGCCGATAACGGGTCTTGGTTGCCATGCCAGGGATGTGACCAAGCCGCGCATTCTCCATGGCATCGAGGCACGCCGACCGCATGATCAGGCGCGCGGCGTCGATCTTCGCCGAGGCCTCCGCGATCTTGATCTGGGTGCTTTGAAAATCGCTCAACTTGGCCCGGTTGTAGGTTGAAATACGATGACGTGCGACCTCCGTATAATCGTCGAGGCACGCTCGCGCATTCCCCAGCGCGACACCGGAGAGGACGTATGGGAACAGCGAAAACACGGGCAACGCATAAAGCGGATTTGGATTGACCGTGCTTCCCGGCGTTGGGCCGCCTGAGAGGTCACCGACGGCGACTGTCATATGGTCAGCCACGAAGACGTCCCTGACCTCCACGTCGCAGGACCCCGTCCCGCGCAATCCCGCGACGTTCCATGTGTCCAGCACGCTGTAATCGCCCTTCGGCAGCAGAAAGATGCGATACTCGATGCCGTCGGCCTCGTCGTCGGAGTAGACCACGCTTGCGAGCATGTTCCATTCGCAGGAGGCAACGCCGGAGGAGAATGGCCAGCTGCCGCGCAGCTGATATCCGCCCTCGACTCTCGTGGCGCGTCCGGCGGGAAAAATGAACGAGGATGCGATCAGCGCATCGGGATCACGGCCCCAGACCAAATCCTGCGCCTTTTGCTCGAACATGCCGAGCATCCAGTGGTGGCTAGCCAGATTGGCGAGATTCCAGGCTACCGATGCATCCGCCTGTCCGAGCAGCTCAGCGCAGTCGACAAGAGCGACATAGTCGAGCTCGGCGCCGCCAATCCGTGCCGGTTGGAGCATCCGGAACAGGCCGGCTTCATGGAGGTCCATCTCGGTTTCCGACGGGAGATGCCGCAGCTCCTCGGTCCGCGCCGCCCGCTCTCGTAGTCGCGGCACGAGGGCCCGGGCCTTCGCGATCATCGCCGCATAGGCGCGTTCGCCGGCTTCCGGCCCGGTGGGCTGACCCATGCTCGGCTTTCGACCAGGCGCCATTCGCTTCCCTCACTTTGGCGTATTTATGCGGCCGGCCCCTTGCCAAATCAAGCCAATGCAGCAGGCATCACGAAGCATCGATTCCCATACCGCGCGATGTCTGTTGCCAGGGACTGACGGCTCCGGCTTAAACCGGAGTAGAGGGCTTGCCCGAGCCAAAGACGCCCTTCCGGGTAAACTCCGCGATCCGACGCTCGTCATAACCGAGCATGCTGCGCAAGACGTCCTCGGTATGCTCACCTAACAGCGGGGCCGCAACGGGATCGATCGCGGCGGTCAGGCTCATGGTAATCGGCGGCTCCATGTTGGGCACCCATTCCGCTGTACGGTGCGGAATGCGGCTCAAGCGATGGCGCTCGCGAGCCTCTGGCGAATTGAACCCCTCCTCGACCGTACGGAGATAGCCGACCGGAATATTGGCCAGCTTCATTTTCGCCATCCAGTTCTCGAGCGTATCGCTGGCAAAGACCTCCGCAATGGCTGCCCGCAAAAGCTCCTTGTTCTCGGAACGGGCCTTGCGCGAGGCAAACTGCGGATCGGTGATGAGATCAGGCCGGTTCAGCACCTCGACCACGAGCCGGCGATACAGCCGATCGTTGGCGCAGGCCATGTAGAGCGGCCCATCGGAGGCCTCATAGACGCCGACAGTGGGAGACCCGCTCGGCGAATTGCCGAACCGGCCGGGATTTTCGCCGTTGATGAGATACGCCATGCCGTAGAAGCCGGTCATCCCCATCGCAACGTCGAACAAGGCGACTTCGACATGCTGCCCGCGGCCAAGCCGGTCCCGGGCCAACAGCGCCAGCAGGATGGCGTTACAGGCAGACATCCCCGTCGCCATGTCCACGATGGGAGGGCCGGTACGAACCGCCGGACCGTCGGCAAATCCGTTGAGCGACATGAAGCCGCTCTCCGCCTGCGTGATGGGATCGAAACCGGGGCGCGAGGCGAACGGTCCGGAGCGTCCGTAGGCGGAGATCGAGCAATAGACCAGCCGGGGATTGAGCGGGGCGACCGCGTCATAGTCGAGCCCGAACTTCTTCATGACCCCGCTCGAAAAATTCTCCACGACCACATCCGCCTTGCGGATCAGATCCAGCGCGATCTCGCGAGCCTCCGGCACGGCAAGGTCGAGCGCAATGCCGCGCTTGTTGCGGTTCAGGCTGAGATAGGCGGCGCTTTCGCCGCCAATTTCCGCATGCTCATAAGCGCGTGTGTCGTCCCCGCCGTCGGGGTTTTCGATCTTGATGACGTGCGCGCCAAAATCGGCAAGCGTCTGGGTGCAGGCCGGGCCGGCGACGACACGCGTGAAATCGATGACCAGCAGACCGTCGAGCGCACTCGGCCCTTCCATCGCTCGCGACGAACGTTCCGGCAATTGAGGCTTGGTCGGCATCGATAGCGCTCCCTTACATCGGCTTATGGCCGCCGAATTTCCTGCAAGAGCAAACTTAAAGCCCGGCGCCGCCAACTTCGCAAGGGCCTCGCTGGCTTCACCTGAAACGCAAAAACGGCCCGGCAGCGCCAAGCTGCCGGGCCGTTAGATATTTGAGCGTATGGAGGCTGCGCGCATCTTGCGCAGCAATTCTAGTCTGAGAAGGTCACGTCCGTGATCGCCGCAAATCCAGCCAAAGCGTCAGTCGAGCCAAATCCAAGGACCTTGTCCCAGACCAGCAGCTTTGCGAAGTAGAACGCCACGCAATAGCCCATCAGCTTGTCGGGCTCGTAAGCGCGAGCGATATCAGATAGGCAGTCATCATCCCTCCATAAGAAAGAAAATGCGCGGCAGATCGCGCCAGGCGAGGCGCGATCGTTTCGGGCGCGAACCCTATCTCCGTGTCTTCCGGAGACCGCAGCGGCGCGGGCAATGGGCCGAGCGCCGCGGGCCGGCACGTTCGCGCGTGCACGGCCGGCAATGGTACGGACGACGGCGCGCCGATCGGCGCTCCAGGTGTGACGAGTGCATGGCCGTAATGCGCCGCCGCCGTCCGATCTCGAAAATCGAGACGAAAAAACCCGCAGCGGATGTGCTCCGCGCGGGTGAACCAAGCTCGTCTCGATGATGTCATTATGCCGGTGTTTTGCCCGACGTGTCAAAGCCCCGTTGAAATAAACAGCCCGCTGCAGATATTCTCCGCGCGGGCTGAACCAAACTTCTTTCGATGATGCCATTCTGCCAGTGTTTTGCCCGACGCGTCAAACGAACTTACCGGCCCGGCGAAAGTTAGCCGATCAGGAGGATCGGTGAGATGACATTTGAGATGACGTCACCAGAGACATCGCGAGAATTGCCCGGAGCCAAGCCGCGCATCGAGGAGCGCGAGCCGCAAGAGGCGATCATCGAAGACGCCGGCGAGACAAAGGAGAGCGATCGCGATCTCGTGCACGGCGATGGCGGCACCATCGACGTTCCCGCCAAGCCCGGCGATTTGTCGAAGGACGATTAGGCGGACCGGCGTCCGGCGGGCGTTTCGATGACGCCGTTCTGCCGGTGTCTTGCCCGAGGCCACAAACATCAGTCCACGCGGCCGGGCCTTTGCGGGAACTTATCCGGCGAGAGGCGCGTTGAGTGCTTCGTCAGAAGGAACGTTCCTGCGATGAGCCGCACTGTCCTGGTTGTTGACGACGATCCCGCCGTCCTCGACGTGATCGTGGGCATGCTGGAAGATCTCGGCTGCGAGGTGATCAGCGCCCTAAGCGGCCTGGATGCACTCGAACGGCTCGAGCAGAACCAGGACATCTCCATCCTCATCACTGACATCAACATGCCCGGCATGGATGGTCATGAACTGGCCGAGCTGGCCAAGCGCGTCCGCCCCGAGCTGAAGATGCTGCAATTGTCGGGTCGCGAGCCCCGGCGCGGCGGCCTTCCGATGATCAGGAAGCCATTTTCGTACGAGGAGCTCGCCGACATCATGCAGCGGACCACCGGCATCAGCTGACCATCCAATGCCGCAAAAGAAAACCCGCCGCAGATTGCTCTGCGCGGGCCGAACCAAACTCTTTCGATGATGCCTTTATGCCGGTGTTTTGCCCGACGTGTCAACGCGGCGAACGCGGAAGAGGAAGTCCCTCCTCCCAACTCAATATGTGGTGCGCAACGGGCTTGCTTCAAGTCCCCGCCTCTGCCGTAGAACCCCCGACCCGGGAAACATCCAAAGCAACCAGCCGAGGGGTCACGACATGCCTGTACTGCTTCCGACGTCCCGTTCACGCCGCCAGCCACAGGGAGTCGACGCGCGGAACCGGATGCCGCCCGACCACGCGGTCGTGATCGCCGGCGGCGGCCCGACCGGGCTGATGCTGGCCGCGGAGCTCGCGCTCGCAAAGGTCGATGTCGCCATCCTCGAGCGGCGCGCGAGCCAGGATCTCGTCGGCACGCGCGCCAGCGGGTTGCATGCGCGCAGCATCGAGATCCTCGATCAGCGCGGCGTTGCGGATCGCTTCCTGCGCGAGGGACAGATCGTCCAGCTCGCGGGCTTTGCCTGGACGCGGCTCGACATCAGCGATCTCCCCACAAGGCACGCTTACGGGCTGGCGCTGCGGCAGAACCACATCGAGCGCATCCTGGCGGACTGGGTCGAAGAGCTCGGAGTGCCGATCTATCGCAATGTCGAGCTCACGGGCTTCGCACAGGACGATACCGGCATCGACGTGGCGCTCTCCAGCGGCGAGACCTTGCGCGCAGACTATCTCGTCGGCTGCGACGGCGGTCGCAGCCTGGTGCGCAAGGCCGCCGGCATCGATTTCGCCGGCACCTCACCGACGCTCAGCAACCTCATGGCCGAGGTCGAGATGCGCGAGGCGCCGGAATTCGGCCTGCGTCATGATGCACTCGGCTTTCACGGCCTCAGCAAGACCGAGAGCGGCCGCGTGCTGGTCGTCGTGACGGAAGCAACGCTCGCGCGCACCGGCGAGCCCAGCTTGCGCGATCTCAGCGATGCCCTCGTCGCGGTCTACGGCACCGATTTCGGTGTCGAGAATCCCGCCTGGATCTCCCGTTTCACCGATGCGGCCCGGCAGGCCACCACCTATCGCAAAGGACGCGTGCTGCTCGCCGGCGATGCCGCGCATATCCATCACTCCGTCGGCGGACAAGGCCTCAATATTGGCGTGCAGGACGCCGTCAATCTCGGCTGGAAGCTGGCGCAGGTGGTCCATCGCGTCTCGCCGGACAGCCTGCTCGACAGCTATCACGCCGAGCGCCATCCCGTCGGCGCGCGCGTGCTGCGCAACACCATGGCGCAGATCGCCCTGCTCCGCCGCGGCGACGACGGCCTCAAGGCCGCGCGCGACGTCGTCGCCGAACTGCTCGGCATGGAAGAGCCGCGCAAACGTTTTGGCGCGATGATGAGCGGGCTCGACATCCACTACGATCTCGGCGAAGGCCACGCGCTGCTGGGGCGGCGCATGCCGGATCTCGAGCTGAGCGTCGAAGGACGGAAGCTGAAACTGTTCACGCTGCTGCACGGAGCGCATGCGCTGTTGATTGATTTCCGCGACGCGCGGGATTCCGACATCGCGCCCTGGGCTGATCGCGTCAGACGCATCAACGCTGGGTATGATGGCGCGTGGGAATTACCTTCCATCGGGCAGGTCACCGCGCCAACAGCCGTGCTGGTACGGCCAGATGGCCATGTTGCATGGGTGGGAAACGAAAACCAACATGGACTCGAGGAAGCGCTGACGAAGTGGTTCGGACCGGCTGCTGCGGCGTAGCGCCCACACAACGCCTGAATTGGGCTGGCGGCCCAGATGCCCGCTCGTCTCTCCCGAGGAGCACAAACAGCCGACATCATTGAATGTCGGCGATGGGCCAGAAGGCGACATCCCGGGCTTAGCCTGCTATGAAAGAGGACAGCGAAAGGACGAGCGATAAGGTGGTCGTGACGATGTATATTCGTGCCGAGATTTCGAGATGGGTTTCTGACGAATTTCCTGGGTCCGTGGAATGCCGGTTCGCCGATAGGTCGGGCGCGGAATGGGTGATTATCGAGAAGGCGCCGGTTCTATGTGATGGAGACCTCCGGTCCGACAGCCGATTTCCTCGACCCATTCTTATTTCATGCGAGGTCATAGCGAGACGACAAGGTAGTGCTGGGCGCGAAATCGTTGACATCACCACTGAGGCCCCTTGGGGCATATCAGCCTCAGATGGTACGACCAAATTCCAACTGTATGCCGAGCAGCTACAATCTGACCTGAATAGCACCTAGCAGCCTTCGTCCGCTATGGGTCAGAAGCTGCCATCACGCAACATGCCGAGATTGGTCAGCTAAGGGCTCGTGGTATCACCAGGTGCAGGGCCCGAGCAGCGCTTTAAGGGACGAAGGCATTGTTGTGGTCACAAGGATGGCGGCCCACGTTCTCGCTGCGCCTTGTTTCTTGAAAATTCGACATCGCAATAAAAATATCCGCAGCTTACAATTCGGCTAAAGAAATAATAACGACCGAAAGTTCTGATCATTGCCATCAGCAGGGCTGTCGCGACGATCGCCCAAGCAATCTTCGGTATATCCGGCAATTTCATTTTTGGCGTTGTCCTCACCCCAACGAGCCTTTTCCATCGTCGGTACTGGCCACTTGTCTGGTGCACTGTTAGTAGAATGATTCACGCGCAACTATGGCGCTAATTAAGCTGAGACACTACCAGTTATTCTCGAGCTGTCCGCTTTGGGTCAAAAGCTGCCGTGGCGCACATGCTGCGATTGGTCCGCTGAGGGCCAGAAGCTGACCTCGCTCCTAAACTAAGACCTTCGTCAAAAGCTGCCATCAGGACGTGGAAACCCCCGCCCTTTCGGAGGGGCCTGTTCGATACAGGTCTTCGCCCGGGCGACAATTTCCTTTGGTGATAGCTCCTTGAGAATTCGATCACGTTCATTCCCAAAAATAAAAGCAAGCTCCATGAGACGTTCACGTTCGCCTTCGGGCTGACGCGTATCTAACCTTCTGAAAGTCGCCGACGCGTTCTGATGGTTGATCTCAGCGTCGTTCGCTTTCTGTCGCAGCGAAGCGTCAGTCGAGACTTTGCCCGTTTCCATAAGCTTGTCCGCGACAAAAATGGTCGTCGCGCAGGTGAGATGGACGTCCTCCTTGGGAGAACAAGCCGCTACAGATAGGCTCGTAGCAGAAAGCAGAACTAAAACGGCGGTTTTGCAGAGAGGGATCACACTTAATCTCGGTTCTAACCGGTGGACCAAATTGCCGACAACTCCACCCCACTTGTGGGTTGCACAACAACACTCCGTCAACCGAGAACACGGTGAATGCTCAATTTTCCATGAACAGAGGAAGTCTGCTACGGGTCACAAGCAGCCCTCAGCGGGCACACCCTGTAGGTCAGCTAGGGGCCATAAGCTGACCAAAGCCGCTTCGGGTCAGCGGCAGACTTAATGGTCTGCAAACCCTAATCGTCAGAGAGCCGCCATCCAAATGCGTCCCGTGGTACCTTAGCGGGCATGTCCCCCTTCAGCATTCGCTCCACCCTTATGCTCGTCCTCGTCGTCGGGGGCTCGTCTAGCATCTACGCGTTCCTCGGTCTCAACCTAATTGTGGTACTGATAGCGGTTGGCCTAGCCTGCCTTCTGTACCTTCCGTTCGCTAAGCGCTACGGGTGGGGCAATGAAGGGCGGCTCACAAGGCATCTCAGTCGTCCACTCTTCGAAGACGAAAGCCGCAAATCCAATTGATTGTGCTGGAATGAACTGGCTGATTGCTCTTGCATTCTTTGGATTTTGTTGGTGGCGTGAAGCAAAAGCGCGCGAACGAGCCGCTGAACTCGCAGCAACGGGAATTGTGCTCCCACCCTTGTATTGGGTGTCGAACGCGCTAGTCGCTATCCTGTTGGGCCTCGTGTTGTACATTGCCCACATCCACAATCAGTCGCCCGTTCCAGCCTTCCTCTGGCTCGCCGCCTTCGCGATCATTGTGGCTTTGCTTTTCCTGCGCCGCGCGCTGAAATGGCGCTACCCTGTTTAGATTGGCCGGCGGATGTTGTCTCATGGGCAAGTTCTATAGCGATGAGCAGGTTCAAGAAGCTCTTGCGGCACTAGAAGCTTGCGCGCCCGGCAGCTGGGAGACCTTGAAGAGGCTGGCCTCTATCACTCGTCCTCACACTGAGGATGAGGAGGTCGAGCTAACATCCATCACGCGAGTATTTGATATTGTCTTTCCGAAGCTGCAATTCGTCGCTCAGGCGATAGATTTAGATGAAGCAAGATTTGAGCTGAACCTGGATATCGGTAACGCTGTTCGCGCGGCTATCGCGTCAGATCGGGACAGCTCTCAATTGTTCAAGCGATAGGAAACGCATGCTCTCGCTTGACATACCTATGGGCGGTCCTTGCCTCCACGGCCGCATGGGGGGTCATTTCACTTCGCCCGGCGTGATCCACGCTCAACATCTTGGATGAAAATCGCGGTTGCCGGGTCTCTATTGCTCGTGACCGCAGCGGCACCTCTTTGGATACGAGGTGAGATCATAGGAGAAGGTTTGGCAGCTCACCTCCTGCTACTCGCATTCTGGGCAATGATCGGCCTTGGTGCGCCTCTGTGCCTTGGGTCGGTAGTCGGTTCACTGGGTGCAATGTACAGGAACCGGCGACTATAATCGTTGAGTGGGGTCCTCCGTAGTCCAGCGCGCCGCTATGGTCCGCAATGGGTCAAAATCAGCGGTCGAGACCCCTACCAGCTGCTTCCGGTTTATACTCGACAGCCGACACTCGGGCGAGCATTCCGCTGGGCAGCGATGGGCCATAAGCGGAAACCAAAAACTCACTCGACCGTCCTGTCAGCGCGAGTGAGTAGCATCGGCGGCATTTCGACACCTAGCATCTTGGCTGTCTTGAGATTGATGACCAGCTCGAATTTTGTCGGCTGCTCAACAGGCACTTCGGCTACCTTTGCGCCTCGCAATAGTCTTGCTACCTGACGCGCGCATTGGTCGAAAACCGCACTGAGCCGGGGACCATATCCCATCAGTCCGCCTTCTTCCGCCTGCTCGGGCCACTGCAGAATTGCGGGTAGGCGGCGGAGGGCCAGCCGATCGCGGATCAGGTACTGGAATTTCGATGCCAGGATCGGCGAGGCCAGCAGGTTGACGGCCCCGACCTCTTCGACCTTCAAAGCGTCAATCACACGGATGATATCATCCTCGGATCGTGCGGCAAACGGAACGATCTCGACGCCGAGCCTCTTAGCAGCGCTTTCGAGAGTACTCATGTTTGGTATCGGCAGGCGGTCGGCGAGAACGGCTATTCGACGGATTGCTGGCAATGCTTCATGCAGCAACTCCAATCGCTTGGCGTCGAGCTGGAACGCAAAGATGGCAACACCAGTAGTGTTGCCTTCGGGATGCGGCATCGAGGCGACAAGCTTGCTGCCAAGTAAGTCGTCCGCGATCACCACGATCGGAATACGCTGCGTTGCTTTCTGTGCTGCACGACCTGCTTCGGCCCCGACCGCCATCAGCACATCTGGACTTGCCTGGACCAGCTCAACGGCCACATCGGCATAAGACACGGTAGCCACGCTTTCGCCACGGCTCTCGATCTCAACGTTTCTGCCTCTGACAAAGCCGGCTCTGTCCAGCTCATCGAAGAAGCTGAGCGGTACCGGACCCAATGCCGCAACGCGATACCGCCGGCCAGCCCGCTGTGCGCTGGCTTTGAGCGGCAAGGCCGCAGCGCCAGCAATCAGCGTGACGAACTCGCGCCGCTTCATGTGGACCCCGGGAGCATCTGACTGGTCTCAGTCTAGCACATAGGAGGCGAAGAGTGGCATCGGCTTCGGGTCACAAGCGAACTTTTGACCAAGCATCGATGGAGGCCAGCTAGGGGCCAAAAGGTGACATTGCGGGAAGGGACGAGGCCGCCAACTGAAGCGGCCTTAATTCATCTTCTGGCGAAGCTTCCTGATGATCTCGCGGAGTTCGTTGTTGACGTACTCCTCGATCACGCGCCTCGCTTCGTACAATCGTGACGGCTTGGCTTCCTTATCCTCAGTCTGCTTGTCGATCCCGGGCATGGGCCGATGGAAAGCCGAGGAGGCCGATACCTTTTGAGATAGATCAAGGGAGAGCGGCAATTGAGCCGGACTTACTTCGGCGGCACTTGGTCTAGCGTGCAAGCGTGGCAGGGCCTGCCGAAAACGAATTTACTGGCTTGCCGTCGCAGCGGCAGTCGCCACATATTTCGTGTAGAAATCGGCGACCCGGCCGCGCCACATACCGACGAACGCCTCTGAAGTCACGTTGTCCACCGATTTCCAAGTACGCTTGAACGCTGGAAGTGCATTGCCCCAGATAGCGCGTTTGCACCACCTTCCGCCCTTCTCCTTGCCTTCGCTGGTGGCACACATGGATTTCCAAGCGATGCGAGCGGGCTGGCTGATGTGCTCAGCGGCGCCTTCCCAGCCCTGCTGATGGATCAGGTAAAGATCGCTCAAGTCCGGCTTCCGATGCGTGATCCACTCGAAAAGGATGCCTTCGGTAATGACCTTATAGGCGGCCGCAACGGCGTTATCCCGCGGACTGCGAATCTGCCCGAAGCCGAACTTCCCGAACTCATATTGGCTCAGCTGAAACAGGCCGATATACGACCCGGTGC
>NZ_FMAI01000068.1 GCF_900094605.1 Bradyrhizobium shewense
ACCGGATTTATCGCGGCAAACAACTCCTCAACGCACTCTCAGATTGCGGGCCCTGGACGATCGAGATCGTCGAGCGGCCGCGCGGCGTCAAAGGCTTCCAGCTCCTGCCCAGGCGCTGGGTCGTCGAGCGGACCTTTGCATGGTTCGGCAGATGCCGGCGCCTCTCCAAAGACTTCGAAGGCTCTGCCGCCACCGAGCGCGCCTGGCTGCTCGCCGCCCATCTGAGGCTCCTAATTCGCCGCCTGGCCGCACCCCTGAAAGCATCTACGCGCCTTTTTGAGTCAGGCTCTAAGAAGGCTGCAAGCACGGCGTAGGTTTCCGAGGTGGATCACCAAACCCACGCGGAGGTGCTTCGCCGTAACCCCAGCATAAATCCACTGGCTTTGCGCAGATCTGATTCCACTGATCATTACGTCTTCGTCCTACACGAGGATACGCTGCCGATTGTACGGCTCTATACTTGAGGTCGCCGCGCTTTTTTTGGCATACATTTCATTTTTTTTAGGTGGATACCGCGCTCATATTGGTGGCGACGCGGATCCGGACACGTTAGCTACTAGCCGCGACATTTTCGCAATCTTCGCCGCACATTCTGCATCCGTGCGCCGCCAGAGTTCACGAGGATAACGGTGAGTTCTCTCTCTCTCTCTCTCTCTCTCTCTCTCTCTCTCTCTCTCTCTCTCTCTCTATCTTTTACATGTTCTCTTGGGTCCGCTTTTCCTTTGATAGCCGCTTTTGCATCCTTTTGGTCGTTTCACGGCGCCACTGGCCGGAGCCTCGGCAACTTCACGAAGTCTCGCTCGCGACCTTGGACCACTTGCACGATAAGGCTCCATTTCATTTTTGGAGACATGAGCGTTCACCGCATCGTGGAGCGAAACGCGTCCTTTGCACGCGAGATGCTGCCGGCGCTCACGCCTGAAGTACTGGCGAGAACCGCCAGTGTTGCATCCGCGTTCGCTTGGACGTGCACGGTGTTTCAGTCGATGCTACCAGGCGTATGTCTAACAGACTATGTGGTTCGCGCGGCCACCACATGAACTTCGACAGGTGCCTCGGCAATCACAAGGCGCCGTCCCGCCCCGAGTGGCACAATGAAGTCCGACGACATCTATATGCGGACGCTCGCGCGAGGAGGGTTGTCGTTATAAAACATCGACTAGGTGCCTTCGGCGGATCGAGATCGCTCAAGTTAACCTTGCCCTTGAACCAGCCGGAGAGGGGCTGACCTTTATGCTAGCGATGGCGTGAAAACGTTGGTCTTCGGTGTGCTCCGGTTCCTCGTACCCGGAATGCAGGATTTCAGCACGGCGGAATCGTTCAGCTTCGCCCCGGCCAGCTCGCATGGAGCGGCAAGCTGCATTTCGCGCATCATCGTCATCGCTATGCAAGCCTGCGAGCTCCTGAAAGAAGCGTTGAGCAATGACGTTGAGGCCTGGTGTCGGACCTTGCCCTCTACTTTAGAGGAGAGATCAAAGCAGGTGCCCGTCAGTTGGCCGAGATGGCGCTGTATCTTGTTCTGCACTACAAGAGCGGCAGCTCGCGACGAGATGTGCAGGAAGCGATTCACGCGATCACCGGTGAAGGGCGAGAGGGCCGATGCCAATTCGGGATCCTCGTTGGCAAGATCGTAGGCTGGACGACCGCGCTTATCGAGGGACGGATGATCGGATGGTCGACCGGCTGTTCGACGACCTCGCTCATCAGATAGACCGTCAGCTTCCGTCCGCGCGGCGACGACCTCGGCTACGACGACATCGCCCAGCAATGAGCGGAATCATGCGCAGTTTTGGCGGTTCACTAGACGCTCCCGAAGAGCATGTGCACTTCGGGACGATCGACGCGCGGAGCGCATATAGCTTGGCCCTGGCGTTGCAGCTGCGCTGTACCGGAAGTCGAAGACCGGTGGGGTGGGGCGGCTCAGGACGTCGCTGATGGCCATCTAAGACCTGCTGCAGATCCCTTATTCTACGACTATCCAATTGACGAACCGGCCGGGCCCGGTACCAAGGGATTCAGCGCACTGGCGCGGCTGTACGTGGCGAGCTGTAACCAAAACATCAACGCGCTCGAAAGCGACTTGCCTCGGCTTGCGAGGGTCGCTGGTTTGGAGCGGACGGCCGAGATCCCAGCGCAGGACCAATCTATGTTCATTGCCGCGCCCATCGGAAAGGTCACTGCACAAGAATGGGGGCGAGATTGAATGCGGCCGATATCGAGGCGGCAATCTGCGCGACCATCATTGCGATTAGCTTTGAAAATTCCCGACCGGCGCAAAGCGCGCCGGCAGCCGAACGAGGCAGCTTCTCTTTGTCGAGATACCCTGACCACCCGAGCGGCCGTACGGTCGTGCAGCTCGATGGTAGGGCGTTCGCCCCGCGGTGGTGAAAGTCTGTGCACTTTGCCCCGCCGTGAAATACGGTGGTCGACTCAAAAAAAGGTCATTAGAATACACGGACGCCGACAACGACGCGTTTCTCGCGGCCGGCAATATCAGCGAGAGCTGGAGTCGGGAGTATTTGCCGACCTGATATCTCCTGGTAATCTCCACGGAATGCCGGTTGAGACGACCTCGACATGGTTTACCTCGAGCGATGCGTGGCAGATTCTCTCGACAGCATGGGCGCGCCCGACAGCTGCTCGAGGACCATGAACTACCTGCATTCATCGCAGTGCCCCACTGAACTAACGCCCGGCGGCGGGGTGGAGCGCGCCTGGCTAGCTCCCAAGTCTTTCGTGAGTCCGGACTGCATCGCCAATGTAGCGCTTGACCTTCACCAGGTTTGCGCCGCTCATCATCCTTGATGAGCGCCATTCGGCCGGTCGCCGACGCCGCCCCGGCACTGACCGGCAACTCGCAGGCTTCTTCTCCGCGGGCACGGTGTGGATGACGACGGGCGAGCTGCACAATTGACCGCCGCGGGCTCTGCGCCGAACGGGATCACGCTCAGCCGGAACGACCTTGGGGCGCCCGCGAACTCGGTGCACGGCTTCGTCACACGTGCAGAGGGCAAGTGCGAAGCTCAGGCGGGCCTTACTGGCGAACCTTCCCGACAAACGCCGCCGCAACCATTCAATCCCTCGACCGCACTGCAGATAGTCAGCGTTACATATCTCCGTAAGCCTCCGGTGGGGCTTTCGATTACCCACATCTTCCGCGTAGGATTTGCATCGGTTGAATCGCCTGTGATTCTGTTTGTGACGCCGATTCGCGGAGGCGTCACAGATGAGCGGAGACACGGGAGCCGGTGCTGCAGGCTGGCATGACGACGAAGTCGTTTCGGCAGGGCTGCCGGACAAGCGATTGGCGCGCCGATTTGGCCGCCTGCCTTGATCAGATGTCGGCGGCACCTGGCCAACCGGTCCCGGCCGCGTGCGGGGACTGGGCGGCGACGAAGGCGGCCTATCGCTTCTTCGATAATCCGCGCGTTACCGAGCATGGGATGCTGGCCGGCCATTTTGCCGCGACCGCCATGCGCTGCGCGGCGAGCGAAGGACCAATCCTCATTCTGCAGGATACCACCGAGTTCATCTACCGCCGTGCGCAGCCGGGTAAGATCGGCTTCACCAAGACCATCAACGCCGGACGTTACAAGGCGGGTCAGCCCAGTGGTGACTTTGTGCGGAGTGCTGATGCATTCGAGCCTGGCCGTAACCCTCGGCGGCACGCCGCTCGGGCTGACGGGAGCGAAGTTCTGGACACGCACGAAGTTCAAGGGGACCTGGACGCTCAAGGGGCACGCGGGTACCGATCGAGACGAAGGAAAGCTATCGCTGGCTGGAGAACCTGCGCCAGTCGATGGCGCTCGTGGGCACGCCGGAACGCTGCGTGCATGTGGCCGACCGCGAGAGTGACATCTACGAGCTCTTTTGCCTGGCGCAGGATCTCGGCACGCGCTTTCTGGTGCGAGTGCAGACCAACCGATTGGCCGGCGCGCCCGCCGACGCAGAGCCACGGGATGGAGCTCATCGGGTCTTCGCCCAGCTCTCGGCCACGCCTTGGGCGGGACGCCATTACGTGGCGATCGGACAGGATGAGACGGCGTGCGTGCACGTGAAGTTCGCCGCAATCCAAACCTTGCCGCCCATAGGCAAGCAGAAGCGATACACTCCTCAGCTTCTCACCTACACCCTTGAGATCGACCCGCCGGTGGGCCGTCCGCCGATCGACTGGAAGCTCGTGACCAATCTGCCGGTCGGAGATTTCACCATGGCCATCGAGAAGCTCGAATGGTACGCCTTGCGCTGGAAAGCAGAGGTGTTTCACAAGGTAAGCTGGCTGCCGCGCCGAAGAGGCGAGGCTTGAGACCGCCGAGCGGCTGACCAAGTTCCTCGCCCTCATCGCGATGGTCAGCTGGCGCATCTTCTTCCTCACCATGTCCGCACGAGCGAAGCCCGACGCTGCGCCGGAGACAGTCCTCACCTCAACCGAAATCGCGACGCTAGATGCCATCGACGCGGCGCGGTCCAAGCCGCGCATCTTGCGCAAGACCCTCGCCACCTACTTGCTCCAGATTGCCATGCTGGGCGGCTACCTCGCGCGCAACCACGATCCGCCGCCAGGAAACATGGTGGTGTGGCGAGGCCTAACACGCCTCAACGACATCGCCTTCGGCCTCTCAATCAGAACTCGTCGACGATGTGGGTAATTAAAAGCCTCACCGGACGGTTACATATCTCCAAAACGCGTCAAAACTGCACCTGCATCAGCTATCTGAACACGATTAGCCTCCAATCAACATTGCAGTGATGAGCCTCGCTCGAAGCAGCCCTCGGATGACTGGCGAATGGGAAGAATCCTTAACCCGTCAAGTTGGTGGGCACCGCGCTTGGTAGCTCTCTAAATTAAGGACAGCCCACGTCCGTGACCTCGATAGACCTGATCAAATCGCCGCCAGCGACGGAGAAGAATCTCCTGTCTTCTTTCAATATCCTCACGAAATCGGCTCCCATGGTCGAGCATTTCGCGCCCAGCTGGCTGCGAGGAGATCTCCGCCGCTTGAGGATGAGCGTGGCGGCCCCTCGATACGGAGAGCATAGCGTGGCCATCCTCAAAGTACTCGGCTACCAGATTGTGTCTGATCGACTCGAGTCGCTAGACGGATTACCGAGGACGACAAATACCTTCCGGCATAACCAAGCTACTACCATCGCTGTTGCCTTTGCCGCTAGACGCCGCGGGCCATGCTCTTGGCGGCGCGTTGGTCGTGCCGAGGTCAGGTTCTGTCGTTTTCATCACGCGCATTTGCGGTGATCGGCAGCGGAGGGCATTTTTGTTTCCGGTAGGAATTGTGCGCCAACGAAGATGGTGCATGATTTGATCAAGGAGGGGCCGATCGACGAGGCGCCGTTGATCCAGCTGTGCATGGGCATTGCTTCGGCGCACCGAACGATTTGACCATGCTTATGGCGACGGTGCACCAACTGCCGGCGCACGTCGCCTACTTTGACATTATCGGTCGGACCGATGCCGCTCCCGTATACGGTATGGCGCTGTTGATCGGTGCGAACGTGCGGGTGGAACGTGCGGGTGGGTTGGGTGCCTTTTAGGAGCCACTGCTAGATTGAACCAGACCCATCTGGCTGCAAATCGTAGGGCGCCTCGCGGCTGTCGCGGAAAAAATGACAAACCTCACCTCGATCGCTCGACCTGCCAGTGAGATCGGCCACGGCTCGCCTGGTTCATCGTTTAAAAGCCCAGATCGCCTCCGTGGTTGTAATGAACAGGAGTCCGCGAATTCTGCCGAGTCGGCGCAGGGTTTCGACTACGTGAGGGGACAAATTAATGAAATTCGGCTTTCGCCATCGATAATATTTCCGTGAAAAATGAACCTTCTGTCGGCTTCAAGGCCGCAGAGTCAAGCGCGGAAAGTGTCGAGTGACTGCCGGTGATCTTCCTCTTTTGGGCGTAAAAGTAGTTGATTTCGGTCAGTACATTGCCGGACCTGCGGTGGGAATGATGCTTGCTGATCTCGGTGCCACTGTCGTGCACGTCGACCCGCCGTCCGGCCCTCTGTGGGACAGCCCAGCCAATGCGACACTCAATCGCAACAAGTTGATCGTCAAGGTCGACCTTAAGACGCAGGAGGGCCTAGCGGAGGCGCAGGCCCTCATCAGCGAAGCGGACATTGCCATCGAGAATTTCCGTCCCGGCGTGCTTGGCCGCCTCGGCATAGACTTCGCAGCGCTGCGCAAGGTGCAGCCGAAGCTCATCACCGTGTCCATTCCGGGCTTCGCCGCCAACGATGAGCTGCGCCGTGAGTGGCGCGCATTTGAATCGGTTATCGCCGCGGCATCGGGCGTATTCACCGACATGGGGATGAATCGCGTTCTCATGGGGGCGACCCCCTTCTTCACGCCGTTGCCCATTTCATCGGCATATGGGTGTTTATTTGCGGCGGCGGCCGCTGTGCTGGCGCTTCAGGCGCGGGAGCGCAGCGGAGTCGGCGATCAGATCGAGGTGCCGCTGGCCAGCGCGCTCATGGAGGGCCTAGCGTGGAACTCATTTGCAATCGAAGATCTTCCGGCGCGCTACAAGATGGATCGTCGCAGGCGGGAGATTGCCCGCCGGCGCGAGGCCGGCCTGCCGATGGACCTCTCGTACGACGCTCTGCACAAGTTGCTCGATCCATTCTACCGGAACTACAAATGCCAGGACGGCCGAGGCTTCTACGTCGTAGCGGCAGGCAACAAATTTCACACGAAGCGCATCTTGCAGCTTCTGGGCCTCTATGACGAACTTGTCACCGAAGGCCTTGTCGAGGGGAGCGCCTGGCTCCCCAGTGACGAATGGCCTTCGGACACGTTGCTTGGCGCCCCCTTACCGGGGGAGTGGCCCGAAAAGATTGCCGACAGGATGCAAGCCGTGTTCCTGACCCGGCCTGCGAAGGAATGGGAGCGCATGTTTGAAGAAGCACGGCTTGCCGGCGCGGCGCAACGTTCGCTCCAGGAATGGATCGAGGAAGACCATACTCGAAAAGCGGGCCTCGCCATCGTAGTCGACGATCCGGTCTATGGGCAAATGATCCAACCTGGACCAGTGGCTTGGTTGGAGGAAAGCGGCAGCGCGATGCTAACGCCGAACCCACGGAAGTGGGTGACTTTCGAGGAAGCACTTGCCGCACTATCGGCGACTTCGTCATCACGGCCACAAGCGCTATCCGCTGCATCTCTGAACGGGTGGCTTGATGGCGTACGAGTTCTGGACATGTCGAATGTTCTCGCCGGCCCACAATCCGCATCCTATCTCGCACGCTTCGGTGCGGAGATAATCAAGCTCGACCCAGTGACGCCAAGTTTTTCCCCTTGGATAGTCATCTCTGCAATGATTTCGTCGCGCGGAAAGAGTTCGACACTGGTGGATATCACCACGCCCGGTGGCCGTAAGGTCTTTGAACGTCTCGTGAAATCCGTAGACGTGGTGATCTGGAATGCGACCGAACGGCAGGTCCAGAATATGGCGCTGGACCCGGACAGCTTGAGGAAGATCAATCCCCAGGCGATTTTCTGCAGGATCGACTGCTTCGGGGGCGTCCGTCAGGGTTCCCTCTCCGATCGTGTCGGCTATGACGATCTTGTCCAGACCACCAGCGGCATCATGCTGAGGTTCGGCGGTTCTATGGAAACGCCCGAAGAGCACGCTCATGTCGGTACGATCGATCTGCTCGGCGGCGTCGGTGCGATCTTGGCCATAGGCGTCGCACTGTATCAAAGGGGGAGAGTGGGCCGCGCGGGAAGGCCGCGCACGTCGCTTTCGGCGGTAGCCGGGCTTCTGCAAATTCCCTTCTGGTACGACTACAAAGGGCGAGGACCATTCGACGAGCCGGCGGGACCCGAGGCCCGAGGCTACGACGCTCTGACCCGTCTTTACAAGTCAGCTTGCGGCTCCACCGTCATGCTGAGCGCGACCGAGCGTGATATGTCACGGTTCGCGGAGGTCGAGGGACTTGAACTGCTCGCCGATGTCCCGAAGAATGAGTGGACGCCCTTTCTCACCGAGGCTTTCGGGAAAGCCTCGGCCGAGGAGTGGCTGTCACGGCTTCACGCGGCCGATATAGGCGCCGCGATCTGTGACACGCTCGCGGCCTTGCGCTCAGCAAACACACGACTTGCCGATGGTACTCCCGGCACGGAGCAGGGCAGCTATTCCTTCGCAACGGTTGTCGATCATCCCAGTGGATATGCCGTTACACAGGTCGATCAGTATGCCATCCGGCCTGTTCTCGGAAAAGTCTACGATCTCTCTGCTTCAGAAAAGTTCGGCGCGTCGACGCGCAATGTCCTGCGCTCATTTCAATACACGGAAGCCGCAATCACCGAGCTCATCGCCGTTGGCGCAGTAAGTGAGGGCTGGAGTCGCGAGTTTCTCCCGCGTTGACTCTCCAAACACTTGCTCAAGGCTGGCTAGTGTACAATCAACTCTAGTGACAGCACATCATATTTCCGCGTATAGCGTTAATACTATTGTCGCACTAGTACCGCTGCACAGTGATTATGACTCTTTGGCAGAAGTCGCTTTGGTGGCGCCTGCCAAGGGTAAGCACGGCCCATTTTGGCGCGGGCTTTTTCGGTTGTGAGCATCCATTTGATGCGGGCTCGTGAGGGTGTTGCGCTGTCGCTCAGGCGGGGATCTCGGATATGAGCTGTCGGCGATCCCCAATGCGCCTGTCGAGGCATTGGCGGCGCAGCACGCCGATCTCAATCTCCACCATCTTCAGCCAGCTGGCATGCTTGCGGACGTAGTGGAACTCCACTCGGCGCAAGAGGCGGCGGGCCTCGACTGGCGGGAAGCCCTGTTAAAGCGCGCCCGCGCGGCAATCAAGGTGACGGTGCGCATTGCGTCCCCAGAAATGTTCCTGAATGCTGAGTTGTTGCCTCACGTAAATTGCTCCCCCATGGCAAGGGAGCGCAGGGGCAGCGATTTGAGTATGGCGACGCGCAAGGAATTGAAGTCTGCTTTAGCGCGGCGCTAGAGGGGATCGAGCCGCATCGAAAAGCGCCGTATTCTCGACGAGTTCGTCGCGATTAATGGCCTGCATCGGAAGCTTGCGATGCGGCTGCTGCGCTGCGACCCTGACGACCAGACAGCGGGGCGCCGCAATCGTGCGCGGATTCTACCGAGACGCAGAGAGGGAGGCCGCAGACCGGGGGTGGCGGCGATCGCCTGAAGGCCCTGCTGCCGATCTTGATTGAATCGATGGAGCGTCACGGCCCATGTCGACCTGACGCCAGAGCTTCGGGCCAAATTGCTGTCGATGAGTGCGGCGACGATTGACCGGGCGCTTTGAAGCGTTCGTGAGCAAAGCGGCCGGCAGTGCCGTCGCTCTGTAGCAAGTGCTCTGTGACGCAGCATCCCTGTTCGTACTTCAGCGGATTGGGGAGATTCTGCGCCCACCGCTTGTTCGTGAACTGTTTCCAGCCATCGTTCGAAAGGAAGGCGACGGAGCGCGTGTCCACAAAACGTGCAGCGCCCCCGCGACCTCACATCAGCGGCTTGTTGCCGAAGCAAGAACACCCGATGCCGTCCGCGCCCGCGTCAATGAAATCTATGCCGGCCTGGATCCGGTCGCCTTACTACGCGATATCCGAGCCGTGCAAGAGCAGTCGGCCAATCTCACCGACGCCGCCCCAGCAAGCCATCCAACTGCGATGCCGCCGATCGAACAGTTCTTGTCGAGCTTGCGAATCGCGTGGAAACATGGCGCCGGACGCCCGACCGACAGGCCAATTGCGAAGCCGAAGCGAGAGCGGCGACGCCCTGATCCGCTCGTCAAGGCTGCGCCACAGCTGCGCGAGTGGTTCGAGGCCGAGCCGTGGCGGACCAGCGAACTCCTGTTGTGGCGCAGCGAGCAAGCAAGCGCACTGGTGTTTGGCTCTGGGGATCGCGGCACAAAGCGACGTAATCGTCACATCGCCGGAAAGCCCGCCGCTGCTGGATGAAGGAACGGCGATGTGAAGTAGACCGGTGATCGACCGTGCTCAAGACTGCCGCGTTGCGCCTGCCGATTCCGAGATGATGGTGCGCACCGTACCGAGTTGATGGCGCGCAGGGTTCCGAAATGATCGCGCGCAGCATTCCGAGCATTCTCCGCGCAGCATTCCGACTTGATCGCGCGCAGTTTCGGATGGTGTGAAGCCTGATCGTTGGTCCATTTCTCCGGCTTGAACCAGCTTGGAGAATTGGATGCCGACGAGGAGGGTTATCATGCGCCAGGTGCGCGAGATTGTGAGGTTGAGCCTTGAGGCTGGGCTCTCGACGCGCGTGGTTGGCGAGCGCGTCGGCATCGGGCCGACGACGGTACGTGACACACTGAAGCGGTTTGGGCGCGCGGGTCTGGTATGGCCGGTCCCGGAAGCGATAAGCGATGCCGAGCTGGAGCAACTGCTGTACGGGGTGCCTGGCGTGAAGCAGGGGCGCCGCAAGGTGGCCGAGCCTGACTGGTCCGTTGTTGCCCGCGAGCTCAAGCGCAAGCATGTGACCTTGCAGGTGCTGTGGGACGAGTACATTGCAGAGCATCCGGACGGGTACCGGTACAGCCGTTTCTGTGATTTGTTCCGCAACTGGGAAGGCCGGCTGCCGCTGGTGATGCGCCAGTACCACGGCGGGGGCGAGAAACTGTTTGTCGACTATGCCGGCGACACAGTGCCGGTGGTTGACCGTAAAACTGGCGAGGTGCGTGACGCGCACATCTTCGTCGCGGTCATGGGCGCATCCAGCTTGTCGTTCGCGCTGGCGACGTGGACCGAGCAGCTCGGCGACTGGATCGCGGGACATAACGCGGCCTACAGCTTTTTTGGCGGCGCCACGCAACTGCTGGTGCCCGACAACGCCAAGGTCGCAGTGATCAAGGCCTGCCTCTATGACCCTATGGTCAATCGCAGCTACAGTGATATGGCGCAGCATTACGGCACGGCCATTTTGCCGGCACGGCCGCGTCGCCCGAGAGATAAGGCGAAGGTTGAGGCCTGCGTCGGAATCATCGAGCGCTGGCTGCTGGGGCGGCTGCGCAACCGAACCTTTTATAGCCTGGCCGAACTCAACGGTGCGATCGCTGAGTGGCTGGCCAACCTCAATGACGAGCGGGTGCTGCGTCAATATGGTCGGACACGGCGCCAGCTGTTTGAGGAAATTGACGCGCCGAATCTTAAACCGCTTCCTGGCGAGCCGTGGGTCCATGCCGAATGGCGCCGATGCCGGGTCGGGCTCGACTATCACGTCGAGATCGAACGGCACTACTACTCGGTGCCCTATCGCTTCGCCCGTCGCGAGGTAGAAGCGCGGATCTGTGCGCGAACGGTTGAAATCTTCCTGGGCGGCGAGCGTATCGCCGCGCACATGCGCGGCAGCGGCAACGGGCGGCACACGACGATCAGCGCCCACATGCCTTCCAGCCATCGGCGCTATGGCGAGTGGACGCCGGCAAAGATCCGCAGCGAGGCAAGCCGGATCGGCCCGATGCTGCGCCTGCTGATTGACCGGATCATCGAGGATCGGCCGCATCCCGAACAGGGCTATCGTTCGTGCCTGGGGATCATCCGGCTTGAGAAACGCTTTGGCGCCGAGCGCCTCGAGGCGGCCGCGCTGCGCGCGATTGAGATCCAGGCTCGCAACTACCCGAGCGTCAAATCGATCCTCGAGAAGGGGCTCGATCGCGTTGCAACGCCCACGTCCCCCGAGCGCGAGCCGATCCTACACACCAACATCAGAGGCTCGGACTATTACCACTAATAGGGAAGAAAATGCTGACACACCCCACGCTCCACTTGCTTACCCAGCTCGGCCTTACCGGCATGGCCGAGGCCTTTAAGAGCCTCGCCGACAACGAGGAGGTCCATGGCCTCGCTCACGCCGAATGGTTGGCGTTGCTGCTGGACCATGAAGCGACCTGGCGTAACAACCGGCGCCTGGCACTTCGCCTTCGTAAGGCAAAGCTGCGTCATCATGCCGTGCCCGAGGATATCGACTACCGCGCGCCCCGTGGGCTCGACCGCCGCTTGTTCGACATGCTGCTCAAGGGAGACTGGATCAAGAA
>NZ_FMAI01000070.1 GCF_900094605.1 Bradyrhizobium shewense
CCAGTCGCCTCCACCCCGATCAGGGTCGGCGGACAGGCCACAAGCCGCGCAACAAGGTCTTCCAAGCCCTTGCCGTCGCGCCCGACGGCAAATGCTTCTCCGCTCGGACGCATATGAACGTCCAACCGGTCCTTCGATACATCGATGCCAACATAGATCGCGTCCATCTGCACCCATCCTTGCGCAACCGGGCTCGCCAGGCGGCCCTCGCGACTGTTCGGGTTCAATGGAACAACGGACGGGGCGCCGCGCTGAGGTACGGGCTTCAAAGCCCTTGGATGAAGCGGTCTCCCGTCCGTTACCGCACCGGACACTCTATCCGATCCAGCGATTCGAGACTTACAAGGATGACGGTGCACGAGTGTTGCGCGTCGCATCTAGCTCTTGTCATGATCTCCCGCTACGCTCTCTCCCAATCAAAAACCCCAGGGAGGCTAACCCATGCCCAAGCTCGATCATCTCCGCCCCAGCGGCCTGCATCACAATCCCGCTTATTCCCACGTCGTTACCGCCACCGGCGCGCGCACCATCTACATTTCGGGACAGGTCTCGACCGACGAGGAGGGGCGGATCGTCGGCGAGGGCGATATCGCCGCGCAGACCACGCAGGTGATGCAAAATCTCGGGCACGCCCTGAAAGCGGCCGGTGCGAGTTATTCCAACATCGTGAAGATCACGACCTTCGTCGTGAACTACAAGCCGGAGCTGCGCCCCATCATCGGCAAGGCCCGCTCGGCCTTCTTCGAAGGCATGGAGCCGCCGGCCTCGACCCTGGTCGGCGTCTCCGCGCTCGCCGCGCCGGAATGGCTGATCGAGATCGAGGCGATCGCCGTCGCGGATTGATTTTCGTAGTTGCGTAGGATGGGTAGAGCGCAGCGAAACCCATCGTCCTGTCGCCCGGAATGACCTTGATGGGTTTCGCTACGCTCTACCCATCCTACTTTGCTGCGGACATAGCTTGAAGAACAGCCATTGCTTCGTCGGCCCTGTCGGCGGGCACGAAGAGATGGTCGTGATGGAAGGCGGAGACCGCATTCACGCTGATGCCGGCTTCAGCGAGACGGGCCGTGATCGCGGCCAGGAAGCCCACCGCGTCGAGTGCCGAGTGAATCGTCAGGGTGATCAGGCGCGAGGGGAACGCGTAGCGCAGCCCCGCCGCTTCGGCCTCTTCGCGAGGGATCACCAGCGTCGTGCCTTCCTGCTCGCGAAATGTCAGCAGCGGATTGAGCCCTGCGGGCACGGACTCGTTCTGCGGTATCGCGCAGAACACGAAGGTGCCGTTCAGCATCTCCGGCTTCATGTTGCTCAGCAGCGCGTCGAGATCGCGTTCCCCTGTCACGGGCCAACCCCTGAAGCCTTGGCCAACATACCTTTGTATATCTCCTCTAATCCTTCTCATACGCCGACCTTACGCTGGTACAATTGAGCGACGGCGGGAGATTCTTACAATTTGAGTCCACTCGGGTCACTGCGAGGAAGCTCAAATGAACGTCGTCATTCGAAAGCTAAACGGCTTGTGGCACCTCATCATCGGGTCTTGTCAGATCCGAACCCCGTTCTTGGAGACTCAGGATCGGCAGCTGGTCGTTCAGTATGCCCGCCGCGTCTATCCGGGTGCACGGATCTTCGAACGCGACTAAGTTGAGCAGGACTCGGTCACTCCTGCGCCTTCTCCGGCCCGTCATATGCGATGCCGCGGATCACCGCGGCGCTGCCGAACTTCTTGCGCAGGCTGTCCACCGCGCGCTCGGCATGGGCGGCGCGGCGGTCGAGCATGTCGGTGTCGTCGGCGGGCGAGCCCTCGCGCAAAGCGCTGACGCCGGCGCCCATCAGGCGGAAGGCGGTGCCGTCGATCTCCTTGGCCAGCATCTCGCGGCAGATCGCAAAGATCTTTGCGGCGAGCTGGGTCGGGGCCGTGATCGACTGCGAGCGCGTGCGCTGGCGGAAATCTGCGGTCTTCAGCTTCAGCGTGACGGTCGAGCCGGCGAGCTCGCTGCTCTTGAGCCGCGACGAGGTCTTCTCGCACAGCCGCCACAGGATCTTCTCCAGCGTCGCGAAATCGCGGATGTCGGTCTCGAAGGTGGTCTCGCTCGATATCGTCTTGGCGCCCCGGTCAGGCTCGACGCGGCGGTCGTCGATGCCGCGTGCGAGCCGCCACAGCCGGCGGCCGTCGCTCGGAAACTGCCGCATCATCTCGATCTCGTCGGCCTTCTGCAGGTCGGCGATGATGCGGAAGCCGCGCTGCACGAGGCGCTCCTGGGTGGCAGGTCCGACGCCGAAGATGAAGCCGACGGGTTTCTCGGCCAGCATCACGCGCGCTTCCTCCTGGTCGAGCGCGGCAAAGCCGCGCGGCTTGTCGAGGTCGGAGGCGATCTTGGCCAGAAACTTGTTGCAGGACAGGCCGACCGAGACAGAGATGCCGATGTCGCGCTCGATGTTGCGGGCAAAGCGCGCGAGCACCTTTGCCGGGATCATGCCGTGCACCCGTTCGGTGCCGGAGAGATCGAGGAAGGCCTCGTCGATCGAGAGCGGCTCGACCAGCGGCGTCAGCGCCTGCATGGCCTGACGCACCTCGCGGCCGACGCGGACATATTTAGCCATGTCCGGCGGGATCACGGTCGCGTGCGGGCAGGCCTCGAGCGCCTTGAACATCGGCATGGCCGAGCGCACGCCGTAGGTGCGGGCGATGTAGCAGGCGGCCGACACCACGCCGCGTTTTCCTCCGCCAATGATGACCGGCTTGTCGGCAATGTCAGGATTGTCGCGCTTCTCGACCGTCGCATAGAAGGCGTCGCAGTCGATGTGGGCGATGGTCAGGCCCGCGAGCGCGCGGTGGCGGACGAGGCGAGGGGAACCGCAGGCGGAACAGCGCCGCATGCCCATGTCGAGGTCGGCCGAACAATCCCGGCAGAAGCAACGAGGCCCGGCCGAGTCGGGAACGGTCACGGCACGTCGCGCTCCCAGGAGGGGTCGCCGAGCGCGTCGCCGAGGACCTGCCGCGCCGCTGCGACGTTGGTCGGATGCAGTTCCGCGGTCGAGGCAAAGGCCTTCACAGTGGCGTCATCGCGCAGCACGAAATCGAGCACGCTGAGCAGGAAATTGGGGTCCGCGGCGGCATTGCGCAGGGTCTCCGGACCGACCCCTGTCTCGGCCAGAAACAGGCCCAGCCGCTCGGGATCGCTCGCAACGAAAGAGAGCGCCTGAATCGCAACGATTTCAGCGACTTCGCGGAGGTTGTGAACAGGCTTTTTCAAGGGGACGGTTTGCCTTTCCGTTAACTTTCGGTCTCTAATTTGGAATCATCATGCCCGAGTCTCGGCCCTGAGTCTTCCGACCCCAGGCAAGCAACTGGAAACCACATCGCAGAAAGTCGACCCTCGGGTTTAACGAAACTCAAGCGAATCTGAGGCTAGTTTGAATCCAGTTTTCGAAGCGCCGGCGAGCGGCGCCTGAGGCGTTACATGTATGGGTCTGCGGACCAATCAGGAGGGCGGGATGGCTAAGACCGTCCTGATCGTGGAAGACAACGAGCTCAACATGAAGCTCTTCCGCGACCTGTTGGAGGCGCACGGCTACCAGACCTCCGGCACCAGCAACGGATACGAGGCGCTCGACCTCGTTCGCAAGATGCGGCCCGACCTCGTGCTGATGGATATCCAATTGCCGCAGGTCTCCGGCCTCGAGGTGACGCGCTGGATCAAGGACGATCCGGAGCTGCGCGCCATTCCCGTCGTCGCGGTTACGGCATTTGCGATGAAGGGCGACGAAGAGCGCATCCGCGAGGGCGGCTGCGAGGCCTATTTGTCCAAGCCGATCTCGGTCGGCAAATTCATTGAGACGGTCCGGCGTTTTATCGGATAGGAAGTGAGTTCACAGTGTCCGCGCGTATCCTGGTCGTCGATGACGTCCCTGCCAACGTCAAGCTGCTCGAGGCCCGCCTCTCTGCCGAATATTTCGACGTGATGACCGCCTCGAACGGCACCGAGGCGCTGGCGATCTGTCAACGCGCCGAATGCGACATCATCCTGCTCGACGTGATGATGCCCGACATCGACGGTTTTGAAGTTTGCCGCCGCCTGAAGACCGATCCGGCCACGCACCACATTCCTGTCGTCATGGTGACGGCGCTCGACAGTCCGTCCGACCGCAACCGGGGGCTGGAAGCGGGCGCCGATGACTTCCTGACCAAACCCGTCTCCGACGTCGTGCTGATCGCGCGGGTGCGCTCGTTGACGCGGCTGAAGATGATGACCGATGAGCTGCGCATGCGCGCCATCACCTCGCTCGAGATCGGTATGCAGGCGCCCGAGCGCAGCGCCGTGGCCGACACCGGCAAGGGCGGCCGCATCCTGCTGGTGGACGACCGTCCGTCCTCCTACGAGCGGCTGGCGACGATCCTCGCCGCCGAGCACACCATCGACGTCGAGCCGAACCCGACGGAGGCGCTGTTCCACGCCGCCGAGGGTAATTACGATTTGCTGATCGTCTCGCTCGACCTCAACAATTTCGACGGCCTCCGTCTGTGCAGCCAGGCGCGCTCGCTGGAGCGCACGCGCCATGTGCCGATCCTGGCGATCGCCGACCCCGAGAATTCGACGCGGCTGCTCCGCGGCCTCGAGATCGGCGTCAACGACTATCTGCTGCGTCCCATCGACAAGATCGAGCTTCTGGCGCGGGCCCGCACCCAGATCCGCCGCCGCCGCTACACCGATCATTTGCGCGACAACGTGCAGAACTCGATCGAGATGGCGATCACGGACGCACTCACCGGCCTGCACAATCGCCGCTACATGGAGAGCCATCTGGCGACGCTCGCCGAGCAGGCCGCGACCCGCGGCAAGCCGCTGGCGCTGATGATCCTGGACATCGACTTCTTCAAGTCGATCAACGACAATTACGGCCACGACGCCGGCGACGACGTGCTGCGCGAATTCGCGGTGCGGGTGCGCAAGTCGATCCGCGGCATTGATCTGGCCTGCCGCTACGGCGGCGAGGAGTTCGTCATCGTCATGCCGGAGACCGATCTCCACGTCGCCGGCATGGTTGCCGAGCGCCTGCGCCGTTCGATCGCGGGCGAGCCGTTCGCGATCCACAAAGGCGCCAAGCGCATCGAGGTCACGATCTCGATCGGCCTGACCACGCTGGAGCAGAAGGGCGAGGCGGTCGCCGACGTCCTCAAGCGCGCCGACACCGCGCTCTACCGCGCCAAGCACGACGGCCGTAACCGTGTGGTGTCGCAGGCGGCGTGAGTCAAATCACGCGCGGAACGCCCGGGGAGCGGTCACCCTCGATCTCACCCGCTATGATACGATCGAGCATGCTGTCGAAATCCCGGGACATACTCTGATGCTCTCGGACCGACGGCAGATATTCCGCTCGGCTATCGATTGCTGCCGATGCAGACCGAATGCAGGCCAAGATTTGCTTTGAGATTGCGTACTCGTTCGTAAGCCCGCGAGCCTTGTGCCACAGATGGATATAGAGGGCTTGGAATGCGGGAAGGTCGAACACGTCCGCACAAAGCAGACGATCGACGGATCGCTGCTTTAGCTCCTCCAGCTGAACGTCGTAATGATTCTCTGACATCACAATTGGCTAATCGGCTCTCGTTTCCTTTTGCCTTCTGTAGCACACAGCGCATGGCGCCGACACCGGTCGCATGCGGCATGAGACTAGGCGAGGGGCAAAAGCAAAAAATGCGAAAACAACCCCATGCACAGTAGCCGACGCCAGCTAAATCAAAGACTTGCGCGACGGCTTATGCCGATCATGCCGATCCGCGAAATTGGGTCGGCGAGGCGCCGAAGCGGCGACGGAAGGCCTGGTTGAAATACGAGATATCGTTGAAGCCGCAGGCGTAGGCGATCTCGCTCACTTTGAGCCCGCCGTGCTGGCGCGACATCAGCGCCGTTCTTGCATGCTGGAGCCGCAATTCCAGCACGCGCTCGGTGAAGCTCGCTCCGGTCTCGTGCAGGACAGCCTGAATGTAGCGGGGCGACAGTCCGATCTTCTGAGCAAGGCTGCGCGGCGAGAACGCCGGATTGGTGAAATTCGTTCTGATCTCCGCAAGAATCTCGCGCAGCCGCGCTGCGCGCAAGCCCCGCAGGGTGGCGATTTCGGCGGCATCGCGGCTGGCACCCAGCGTGAGCGCGAGAAGATCCAGCACGGTCGTTCCGATGTGCCGGTCCAAATCGGGATCGCTGCCGGCGTCGTTTGGATCGAGCACGCTCTCCAGATAGCGCTTGAGATGACGCAGCGCCGGCTGGCCGGGATCGAGTGGCCTTGCCATCAGATCGTCCGCGCGAGGAACGAGCTGCAGCAGACGGTCGCGGGCGATCGTCACTGTCGCCCATTCCCCGGGTGCCTCAACGACCATCTCGGCGGTCGCGCCGTTGGTCCCGAGGAACGCGCCACCGGCTCCGGCCGCCGCATCCCGGGCGAACTGCGACAGCTGTAGCTGCGCCGTCCCGCGATTGAGCAAGAGGCAAAAATCATCGTCAGGGCCGCGTGCGATGGCGCTTTTGGACCGGGCAAACCGTCTGAGCGTTCCATCGAACAGCGTAACGCGCACATCGGAAAACTGCGCGAATTGAAACTGAGCGCGAAAGGCGCAGTCCTCGAAGCGCGAATAGTCGACGCAGCAGGTGAGCGCCTCGAATTGCTCATGCCAATGCCCGAACCGTGCGGCGTCGCCGAGGCGCGCCGGAAGCTGGTCCGAGCTGAAAGTGATCCGGTTCATCCTGACATCGCTCGGTTCGACGGTCCAGATTGCAGGGGGGCAGGCACGACGACAATCGCCTTGCCTGTTTAGCGCGGCAGCCCCGGTTTGAGGACAAGAAATTCCGGGTGCGGCAGACCAATGCGCTCCAGCCCAATTTTGATGCGCCGTAGCGAAACTCGGCGGCGCCCGCGAACAAGGTGACGTCGGCGCGTGGCACGGCGACCGCGGCTATTGCGGCGCGCGTTTGCGTCTCTTCACCGGCTTCTGCGCGCCGCCATCCACATCCACCCCCGCATTCCGCAGCAGGACCTTCGCCGCTTCCTTCGCCGCACGCGCCATCGCCGGATCGTCGCGGACGAGATCCTGTGCGATCGAGCCGTCGACCAGCAGCACCAGCTGCGTTGCGAGCGCATCCGCATCGGTCACACCGAGCTCGTTCAGGCGGTCGCGAAACCAGAGGCGGCGGCTTTCCTTGAAGGCGACCGCGATCTTTTTCACGGCGCGGTCTGTCGGGCCGAGCTCGGCGACCGCGTTCACGAACGGGCAGCCGCGAAAGTCCTTGGCCGCAAACCGCCGCTCCAGCGAATCGAACGTCGCAAGGATCTGCTCGGCCGGCGGCTTGTCGGAGGGGCGCGCGCTCACGAAGCGGCGCTCCAGATAGGCGGTGATCAGCGCGTCCTTGGACGGGAAGTGGTTGTAGAGCGTGCGCTTGGAGATGCCGATCTCGGCCGCGATGGTATCGACGCCGATGGCGCGAATGCCCTGCAGATAGAACAGCTTGTCGGCGGTCTGAAGGATCCGCTCCTTCATCGTCTGTGGGGCGGGCGGGGGAGCCATGCGGGGACGCGCATCCTCTTGGCTTGACAGCTGGGGCCCAACATAGCCTAAGTACACAGGTCTGTGTAACCAAAATCAACCGATATTTCAGACGACGGCATTTGCGCCGTGCCCAAAAGGGAGACGAAAATGCCCCTGCTGCAGGTCCTGCGTCCGACATTGCCCATCCTGATCGGCGCCTCGATCATGCTGACGCTGAGCATGGGGCTGCGGCAGAGCCTCGGCATCTTCATGCAGCCGCTGACCCATGACATCCACATTTCGATCTCGGATTTCACGCTGGCGCTGGCGGTGCAGAACCTCGCCTGGGGCTTTCTCCAGCCGCTCGCCGGCGCGATGACGGTGCGCTACGGCTTCCGTCCGATCATGATCGTCGGCTCATTCATGTACATCGCGGGCCTCATTCTGATGGCGACCGCGAACGGCCTCGTCAGCATCATGATCGGCGCGGGCGTGCTGATCGGCACGTCGCTGGCCTGCACCGCGGCCGCGATCGCGATGTCGGTGGCGGCACGCGCAGTCCCTGCGACGGTGCGCTCGACCGTGCTCGGCATCGTCTCCGGCGCGGGCTCGCTCGGCGCGCTGCTGTCGGCGCCGATCGGGCAGATGCTCAATGAGGGGTTTGGCTGGCGCGTCGGGCTTGCCGGCTTCGTCGTCATGTCGGTGCTAATGATTCCTGCCGCGTGGTATGCGGGGCGCGTCGACCAGGTTCCGCTGCCGAAGCCGGCTGCCGACGAGATCGACGATGCCACGGCTGCGACCGCGGCGAGGACCGCGTTCGGCAATGCCTCCTTCGTGGTGATGACCTGCGCCTATCTCGTCTGCGGCATGCAGCTGGTCTTCCTCACCACGCATCTTCCGTCATACCTCGCGATCTGCGGCCTCGATCCGATGCTGAGCGCGCAGACGCTCGGCATGATCGGCGGCTTCAACGTGCTCGGCTCGCTGTTCTTCGGCTGGGCCGGCCAGCGCTGGAACAAGCTGGCGCTGCTGGGTGCGATCTACATCCTGCGCTCGCTGGCGCTCGCCTGGTACTTCATGCTGCCGGCAACGCCGTTCTCGACGCTGCTGTTCGGCGCCATTATGGGCTTCCTCTGGATGGGAGTAGGGCCGCTGGTCGCGGGCGCGGTCGCCGAGATGTTCGGCCTGCGCTGGCAGGCGATGATCCAGGGCCTCGCCTTCATGAGCCACCAGATCGGCAGCTTCCTCGGCGCCTACGGAGGCGGGGTGCTCTACGACGCGCTCGGCTCCTACACCATGGCCTGGCGCATCGGCGTCGCGCTCGGTCTTGCCGGCGGCATCGTGCAGGTGGCGTTCGCGCTTGTCAGGCCGTCGCAGCCTCCGGCGCCGGTGTTGCGGACGGCGTGAAGCGTCCTGGGCTTAGCATCTCCCACCGTCACCCTGAGGTGCTCGCCTCTGCGGCGAGCCTCGAAGGGCGACGGCCCGGCTGCATCTCGACCGTTCATCCTTCGAGGCTCCCGGCGCGATGCTCTTGCATCGCGCCACTCGCACCTCAGCGACTGTGTTCTTTGTCAAGCGGGTTGCCATGGTTTTCGATCCCTGAGCATGGCGTTGAGGATGGTGATGAGCTTGCGGGCCA
>NZ_FMAI01000073.1 GCF_900094605.1 Bradyrhizobium shewense
CCGGGCGAGATCAAATCGGAATGGTGGGCGAGATCATCTCGGAATCCTGGGCGAGATCAAATCGGTACACCCGGGCGAGATCCTCGGAATCAGCAGGCAGAAGCAGTTCGTTATCGACGGCGAAGCCGTGGTGCTCGGCGTCGATGGCATTTCCTATTTCAACGCGCTGCACTCCCGCAAGCACGAACACGAGGTACAGCTTTACGCCTTCTATATCCTCGCCATGGGCGGCCGATTTGCGCGCCCTGCCCCTCCACATGCGGAAGACCCAGCGGGACGGGATAGCCGTGGCGGCGTTCGAGCGCGGCGAGATCGAGCCCGATTTGTTTCGAACTGCCTGCCGGATGTGTCTGGAGGGCCTACGACGCGGACTGATAAAGACGTAGCCATAACCTGATTGACGCGAGTTGCACGAAGGCAAGGTAGTTGGCGGCGAGCCTGTCGTAGCGCGTTGCGACCCGACGACATTGCTTGATCCTTTTGAAGAATCTTTCCATCTGGTTTCGAGCGCGGTAAAGGTACGGGCTGAAGCAGATCGGATCATTACGCTTGCATTTTGGCGGGATGTTTGCCCATGCACCTTTCTTCATGGCAAGATCTCTGATCCAGTCAGCGTCGTAACCACGATCGGTGAGCAGCATCGATTCTGGCTTCAACGAGACAGAAGTTTTCGGGCAAGTCGATTGTCATGGGCCTCACCAGGCGTCAGTGCCAGCGGTATGGGCAGGCCATTGCCATCTACAAGCGCATGAATCTTGCTGGTCAACCCGCAGCGGGACAATCCTATCGATTGTCTCTGGTTCTTGGCGATGCACGCTCCGTGCTGATGAACGCGGACAATAGAGGTGTCGATGATCTGGACCGCCGCATCGTGAGCAGCGGCGAGTGCATTATGATTCGGCTCCAGACACCGGCCCGGCGCGAGCGAACAAAGCGGTTATAGCAGGTAAGTGTAGGGCCAAAATGATCCGGCAAATCGCGCCAAGGTGCCCCAGATCGCAGGACCCAGAAGATGCCATTGACTTGCCCGAGGAACTATCGGCTTGTTTGGTAGCATAGACTTGATAGCTGCCCATTCGTAGTCCGTTAGTTCATGGCGCATGATTCGAAGCCTCAGTTTGGGAGCTTGAATCACGGGGGCCGGGGCGAGCACAATGCTTTTGCCATGTCAGGCCGACTTGTCCTCACGGCTGCCCTCAAGCTTATCTCGCAAGGCCGTGATCACGCGATGGACAATCCGTATATCCTTGACCGACAGCCCTTCTGAAAGATCGTTGATCCAGGGAGCCTGCAATTCCATTGCGGCTTCGAAGGCGCGCTGTCCATTCTCAGTGAGCACGACGAGCTGCGCCCGTCGGTGATGCGGGTTGACCTCAAAAGATACGAGGCCCTCCCTGTGCAGATCATTGATAATCCGCTGCACGTTTTGACGATTGCCGCCGAGGTCGCGTGCGAGCCAAGCGACCGGTTGGGGACGTTCGGCGGACACAATGGCGCCAAGCACCTGCCAGCGTGCGCTTGTTAGGCCAAGCGGGGCGACCAGACGGTCGCCGGCCGTCAGAAGTAGGCTGTCGAGCCTGAATAGATCGAGAACAAGGTCGGTCAGGGCGTCACCCTCGGGGGTTCGCTCAGCTCTCTTCATTTGTCACCATCGTTTTATATTGACACCATCGTGTCAATCTGACATGTAACCATAATACCAATTAGGCATCATGTATCAAATAGCGATGGAGGCACTCATGTCGTTGCTACGCCCACTCGACCCTTCCTTTCCGATCGACCGCCAGATCGCAATCGAGGCAAATTCGGTCGTCCTGGTGAACCTATTCACTCTCGACAAAGCCGATGAGGCGGCTTTTCTCAAGACCTGGCAGGACGACGCAGCGTTCATGAAGCGACAGCCGGGCTTCATTTCCACTCAGCTGCACAGAGCTCTCGGCGACAGCTCGACTTATCTGAATTACGCCGTCTGGGAATCCACCGCACACTTCCGCGCGGCCTTCACCCATCATGACTTTCTCGCAAAAATCGCCAGCTATCCGGCCTCGGCGATAGCTTCCCCTCACCTGTTCCAGAAAGTTGCCGTGCCCGGCATCTGCGTTGCCTAGCCCTGCTGTTTTTAGGAAGGAAAGATACTCATGATCAAGTTGATCCATCCTGTCGCTGGCGCCTTGGTTATCGCAACGATCGGCACATTTTGGCTATCGACGGTACTCAGCGAGCTGTTCGCGTCCCATGCCACAGTTGCAGCGGTTAAGAGCACCATACCGTGGGGTTTCTTGTTGCTGATTCCTGCGCTCGCTGCGACCGGTGGTACAGGTGTCATCTTGGCAATGGGGCGCCGGGCCGGACTGATCGGGGCCAAATTCAAGCGCATGTCATTCATTGCAGGAAACGGCACCCTGATTCTTATTCCGTCTGCGTTCTTCCTTGCGTCGAAGGCTCAGGCGGCAGAATTCGATGCCACGTTCTATGCTGTGCAGGCGATCGAGCTCGTCGCGGGCGCAACAAACATTACACTTCTTGCTCTCAACATGCGGGACGGTCTCAAAATGAAGGGATGGTTGCGCCGCAAACCCGCTTGATCACCTGAACCGGAACTGCGCGGACAACTGACCTGACGCCCGGTGTTGTCGTGATTTAATGAGTACGCGCCCTAGGCTTGTACTCATTAAAGCGCAGATGCCTTGGCATATGAGCATATATTCACAAACTCACAATGAGCTGGCCGGAAGGCGTTGGTTCGTTGCATCGACGTTGAAACGGCTCCCCGGCCGACAGCGCCGAGGCGTTCTCATAACCCACTAGAGGAGCGCGCTATGTCCTGGAAGTGGAAGCCGAGTTGGTACATCTTGGGCGGCAAGGACAGCATCGTGCAACGGGCTTTTCAATGTCTTGTCACAAACCGCTCGACTGTCTTTAAGATCGACGGCCGCCGCGTCTCCAAGCGGGCCCAGGCCGACCTGGTGGATCTGATCCGCAAGGCTGCAAACGCCCTTCTGCACCTAAGGCGGCGCAAGGTGCATCGCAGCCGGTTCAGTGAACCAAAAGGAAATCCGCGCAAGGCGAAGGGCGAAGCGCCATTGCAGACCTCAGCAGATTTTGTGCGCACCTATAGTGCTGTCGTCGACGCGCTCGCAGCCACGATTCTCAACGCAGAGGCCGCCTTAAACTGGTTGGGCACTCAACCGCCAGATCTGGAAGAAGCCCGGCGAGCACTTAGTACTATCGCTAAGGACGGTAAGCGAGCAGGCGCAATTATCGTTCGACTTCGAGCGCCGATGCAGGATAACGCTCTTGATCCCTAAACGCGCTCTGACCCGCACACCATCCAGTTTATGATTGGGTTGTCTAATCGCTGCTGAAAGGTCAAGCATATAATCTTGTTGAAGTGCTGCCGGATTCACGGTTGTCTTCGCGGTCGACAGTAGCCGCCGCATGATGGAGCTTCGCGGGACGAGCCCTTCAATGTGGACGACGCACTTTGCTGAGTCGGCGGTGCATATCAGCGGAATGGCTCGGCTCACGTCCCGGCAAGGGACACCTCAAGCGTTCAGCTTCAGAACGCTAATCGGATTCATGCGATGGCTCCGGCTGTCGGATTGAACAGCTCGCCAGTCTTAAGCATTGTATGCATTATCACTGCCAGCTTGCGCGCCACAGGCACGGCAGCTCTTTTGAAGCCGATTCTTTCCCGGAGCTGCAAACCCCACGTGCCCAACGTGCTTCGCTTGAGCTGCGCGTGAGAATGACCGTCGCTGCTTCGTACAGAAGCCCTCGCAAATGACGGTCGCCACGTCGGGATATATGGCCGTCATAATCGACTTCTCCGGATTGATAGCGGCGCGTCGTCAGGCCGATCCACGCAACCAACAGATCGTGATTTCTTAAAGTTGTCCGGCTCCTCAATGGCCGTGGCAAAGGCGGTTGCGGTGATCACACCGATGCCGGGATGGACATAAGGATGCGGCAAGCCTGGCTCTGTCGCGCGCGTCACGGACCAACTGGCGTCCGAGTTCGGCGGCGCGGATGCAAATGCCACGCCAGGCTTCCAACATCGGAAGCACGATCGACGCAAGTCCGTCTTGATCGGCAAGAAGGCTCCGGACGTTCCTCTCGAAGGTGCTTCCCTTTCCGGCTGGAACGAAGCTTTTCATGATACCGCGGATCTGGTTGGAAAGCTCGGTAGCGATTCGGACGAGCCGCGTGCGCGCCGCCACAAGCGTGCGGGTCAGCATACTGTCGAATCCCTTCACGCGCACCTCGCGAAAGAACCCGACTTCCGCCAGCTGGGCCAGCCCATCGGCATCGTTCGCGTCCGTCTTGTTCGCCGCCATATCGAGTGCCGCTTTAGCATGGCGCGCCCATATTTCGTCGGAAACATGCGGTGGGTAGCGCGGAGAAATTCCCGATAGCGCCGCGGCGCATCTTCGATCGTGAGCGCACCCTCTAGGATCGCAAGCATCATTTCGCTCATGACCTCTTTGCGGGTTTCGAAATCGAGGTATCGTGGCCCTGCCCGGTCGACCGCCGTGAATATCTCATTTGACGGCCCAGCGATGATGCCCGTGAGCGACGGTCCTCGATTGATTGATTTGGCTACGATCAGCTTCCGTGGCTGGTATAAGCTCGCCCGCTTCTTGAGGAAGATGGGTTTAAGGAGGGCGGCAAGCTGCGGATCGTCGCACATCGGGGCTTGCAGTTGGTTAGCGCGTATCACGCGCGTATCGGAGTGACGATAGCTAGTCAGCTGCGACATTGTAAGACCGGCCTTCGCGCCCTCAATCGCCGCATTGACCTGCTCGGCAGTGTAGCTCGACTTCTTTGAACGAGGTATTCGCCTTCGCGGGTGGCCTCGCTCGATGTCGATCACCCATTGTCGGCTGACGCCGATCTTCGTCGCCAGGGTCGCCTGGTCGAGCTTGAGGTGTTTTCGCCTGTCGCGAATGACGGCGCCTAGATCAGCAGGTGTGAATATGAACATAGTCCATCCGCATGTGTAAGCGATCGCTGATACCTTAAAAGGCCGGCGATCGCCAACATTTCGGGATGTCAGCGATCGCTGACATAAACATTAAGAAATGATTAGCTTCCGCCCTTATCCGAGCAGCGCTGGAGCTCGAGACGAACCTTCGAAGCCTCAGCTTTCGGAGAAAGTTCTCTTGGTCTATTTAACAGTTCCGATCAAGGCTGTTGAAATGGCTCGAGCCAGAACTCGGCGGTTTTCTGGACTGCTCACCATTGTCGCGTGGTTGCCTGGAACCGGTACGGCACGAATAGCCCCAGCATTCACGACCCGGTCCCACCCCTGGTTTGGCGAGCCGCTACTGGGTTGTTTGTCAGGTGGTACCCAACGACTGATGAGAGGCTCACTCGCATAGAACTGATGTATTTCAATCGCGAGCGGCGGAACGCGATACGATTGTAGCGCGCGGTGAAATGTCGCGGCCCTTTGATACATCGAAACGTCACTGTGAAGATCGTGATCTGGAGCTAACGCTCCTATTTGCTGCGCCTTTTCAAACAACTCAGAGATGGAACATTGTTCGGTGTCGCGTTCCAAAACCTCGTGATACTCATCCCGCAAGATTCCACAACGATCCAAGACAAATTCTCGTGCCAAATTCTTCAATGATCCCTTTGAAGAAGCCGCAGGTAGACTAACATCGATGAACGCCATGAATGATACAACTTCATCAACACTCAGTAACTGCTCGGCAATTGCATAAGCCAGGATTGCACCTGATGAGTATCCAGCAAAGCGGTATGGGCCACGTGGCTGGATCTGTTGAATCGCAAGAATCACCTCCGCGGCCATCGCCTCAATAGTCGGTGGACGAACGTCATCGAAAGGGGGCCATGGCAGAGCGTAGACCGAGCAGTCTGCATCCATTTCCGCCGCCAAACCGAGGACATACGAACAATCCCCAAAACCTGTGGGGACAAAGAACAGAGGTGGCTGCGATCCGGTCGGTCGAACGGGAATCACCGCCGTGTTACTGGGCTGCACCTGCAAACGAATCTTCGATGCAAGCTCCTTCAGAACTGGGGCTCGGAAGAGGTCGGTGGCGCTAAAACTCAGCCCAAGATTTAATGCGCGACTGAGCATCTGCACGGCCAAGAGCGAGTGGCCGCCCAGTTCGAAGAAGTGGTCGTTGCGCCCGATGCGCTCGACACCCAGGAGCTCGGCCCAGATCCGCGCCAGCGCCGTCTCGACCGCGCCTTGCGGCGACTGGTAGGCCGCCAGCGCATAGGCCTGATCGGCTGGCGCCGGCAGCGCCTTCCGATCAAGCTTGCCGTTCACCGTCAGCGGAAGCGCCGCCAGCCGCACGAACGCACTCGGCACCATGTAGTCCGGCAGCCGCGCACTTAAGTGCGCCCGCAAGGCGCCCGCAAACCCGCTTCCGTCGCCCTCGTCCGAGCCGGCCTCGGGCGCGCAGACGACATA
>NZ_FMAI01000085.1 GCF_900094605.1 Bradyrhizobium shewense
TCATCGTGTCCCGCTTTGGGTCACGAGCGCCCCTTGGCGGGAGACGCTGTGGGTCGGCTATGGGCCAGAAGCGTCGCTCAGCGGGCATCACCGTGAAAGTCAGGCTACGCGCCAGCTGAGTTTGAAAGAGCGTTGGCGCTGGATTGCAATTTGGCTGAGGCACACGCGCAAATTGGCGGCGCAAAGCTGTATATGGGTCGCGGGGCTGAGACTGAAGCCCATATCAAAGAAGCATTTCGCCTCTCTCCCCGCGATATCTCCGCTCATCGCTGGTTCATGATAGTAGGCTTTGCCACTGCAAGGGCGTTGTGTGAGCTTGTTCCAACTTTCACAATTCGCCGCCTTCGGGACGGCGCGTACACAGTGATCACCCAGTTTACTTCGTCAAACGCGAGCGCATCTATGACGGTTTGCGGCTGGCGGGGGTGTCGGAAGAATGAAGTTATAGGTAGCGATTCCCACCGAAAGGTGTCGCGCAGGTCCGCTTCGGGGCAAAGGCTGCCCTCGTCTGTCCGCAGGACGCTATTCTGCTCACCTGGCTGTTTCTCCATCTAGGCCCCGCCGCTTCATCAACGTGCGCATCCCCGAACATTTCCGCCAAACTGGTGAAAACTTGCGACTGGAGCGCTAACACATTGCACACAGAAACGAGCAGGACAGAAACGCATTCCGTTCCTTCGTCCGCTATAGCCAAGTCTTGGTGTGCAAGAGCGGTGCGCGCCTCGCAGGAACGACCGCGCAACGGTTTCGTTGTGCTCGTCTTCCGGACAAGAAAGGATAATGATCATGGACCGTGAACATGTGAAGGGCGCCGCCGACAAGGCAAAAGGTGCGATCAAACAGGGTGCCGGCAAACTTACCGGCGACAAGGACCTGGAAACCGAAGGCAAAATGGATAAGGCCAAGGGATCCGCCCACAACGCTGCGGGAGACGTGAAGGACGCCGCGCGGGATACCGCTGACGCCCTCAAGAAATAAGTAGAAAAAGGAAGGTCTGAAACTAGCCGCCGCAGGGCCGCTTTTTCTTTTCCATCACGTCCCGGACAAGCTTTTCGGGGCCCTTTAAGCTCGGGGTCTTTGCCCTCATGGTCGTGTGGCCATGGCCTCACGCTGCGCATCTTCGCTGAGTGTCCGCGGCGCACCTCTGCCGGAGCGGAGGTCGGCTCGGGTCACGAGCGGCCTTCAGCGGGCATCACCGTGAAGGTCCGCTGCGGGCCAATAGGCGGACTAACCAGACTTGGCGCGAACCCTGCTGCGGCAGCCCGCCGATCGGGCCAAGCGGCGCCGTGAACGTCGTTGAGAGGCGCGCGAACGGGCGAGGTCAAGCCCCTCCTGAGTCCAAGAAAGAAGCCGCCAGCTTAACGCCGCGGCTTAGATAGTCCCGGACTGTCGATTGCCTCCTTGGCCCCAAGCGTACCACCGTTACCTTGTTTGCGGCCATGCCCGTCCGACCTACAGAACAAGCTCCGATTCTGCTATCGGGCAGCCGAGTTGTGCACCGGGCTCTTACAAAGCCGCTAAGGCGCGAAGGGAGGCGGACGGCAGCCGAACCCGCGCCGTATCGCCAGCCTCGACCGTCCCGCCGACCCGCACCACGCCCAGCACCCCGGATTGGAACGGAGGGCCCTTCTCCGCCGACGAGAGCATCTGTCGTTTAAGCCCGTCAATGAGGATGCAGAGCGTCCGTAGGCCGGTTAGCTCCACGATCGGCCCGGGTCCGACTTCGGCAGCCGCTCGAGGTCCAGGCCGGCGGTGGTGATGTTCTCTCCCAGGTCTGCCGCCGACCTCGAGCCGGTTTCGAGAAGGACCGCAAAGAGCTCGGATGGGATCAGGAGGGCTTGTCGGAGATTGGCCAGGCGGGGCTGGCGACGCGCAGATAGCGATGCCCAACGAACGCGCCAGCGTGGCCGTCGCCTTGGATGCCGAACAGCGAGCGCCGCTATCGGCGCCAGAACCGATATCGCATAATTTCATGTGAGGCGCGCTATCGCCGACACGCTAGGGTCGGGCCTTCTATCCGCGCCCTGATCGGAGGTGCCGCTCTGCAGCGCCAGCTCGCCTATCGGCGACGGCATGATTGAACAGGTCGAGCACTAGACCGAATGCAGCCATGTCCTCCTGTTCAATTGCTCCATCATCGTAGCGCTTGAGTGTCTCGGCGATGATTGCGTCAACTGCGCGTTGCGATGTCAGCAGGGCAAAAAGCGTTTGAACCACGGCCCGGCCATTCGATCAGTGAATGCTAGACGATCAGATCGTGAGCCGCATGGAGATTGGCGTGCCATGAGTGATCGTGGTGCGCATCTGCAACATCAATTCCGTCAGCATCCTGGACCAGCTCCGGCCCCTCGCGCGCAACGGAATGCTGACCATCTCCATAGGCTTTTCCATTTCCGTGGCTCAGTTGCTGAAGGTCATACACGTCTGAAGACGTATTGTCGGCGAAACTCTTAAAACGAAAGGAATCGCCAAGTTCGGTGCCAACCGCTGATTTGGCCTGATCTGCATGGTCGGAAGAAGGCCCGCCCATTCCTTCAGTCTTAATAGTCAAGGCCGAATGTGCGTCGTTGGCAAAATTTACGGACGCCGTTGGTATATTCTGCTGCGGTTTGCCAGTATCTAAATCAGCTGCCTGTGCATGCTGTGCGTGTTGCTCGCCGGCCGCGGAGCCATGTTCAAAAGTCTGCAAATCGCCGTGCGCCTATCCGCGATTCGAATCTTCTCCCGGGGCCTCATGCTTGGCGTGCCCCTTGGCGGCTCCGGAGCCGTTGTCGGATTCATGCAAGACCTTCTGCGATTGACCGTGATTTAAACCGCCTCCCGCAGCCTCTTGCTTGGCGTGCCCCTTGGCGGCTCCGGAGCTGTGGTCCGACTCATGTAGGGTCTTCTGTGATTGACCGTGATTTAAATCGTCTCCTGGGGCCTC
>NZ_FMAI01000074.1 GCF_900094605.1 Bradyrhizobium shewense
CTTACGATTACCCACATTTTTTGAGGCCCGGCCCAACCGAAAACTTGAGTCGCCGGAATCACTTATGATTTTTTGATGAGCACCTGATTCGAGAAGAGGTGCTCTATGGGACTGACTTCACGCGCCCGGGATGAGAAGGCGCATCGTTTGGCGTCTGACGCGGTGACTTGGTTTGATCGTGAAGCTGCGCTGTGCGAATTCCAGGACGCTCGACTTGGCGAGAGATTTCGCATGCTGCTGGAGCAAATTGGTGGAGACATCGGACAGAGCATTCCGATGGTTTGCCGAGACTGGGCGAATACCAAGGCGGCCTACCGTTTCTTCTCCAATGAACGAGTAAGCGAGGCCGACATCCTATCTGGTCATTTTAAATCGACGCGGGAACGTATCGCGGCTGCGAAAGGGCCTGTTCTTGTTCTGCATGATACGACCGAATTCACCTATCAAAGGGAGCGCCCGGATCTGATCGGGATGATTAAGCGCATCCCCAAAGGCAACTCTCGAAGATTGGACGGAAAACCCCAAACGTACACGACATGCGGAATATTGATGCATTCGAGCCTTGCGATGACCCTTGAGGGGCTTCCACTGGGGCTCAGCGCCGTGAAGTTCTGGACCAGAAAGAAATTCAGAGGGGTCGCTGCGCTCAGGCGCGAGGTCAACCTGACACGGATCCCCATTGAAACCAAGGAGAGCATTCGTTGGCTGGAGAACCTCAAGCAATCCACGGAGCTTTTTGAGAAGCCATCGAAGTGCATCCATATCGGTGATCGTGAGGCCGATATTATGAGTTGTTTTGCGCCGTGGCAAGCAGTCGCGGTATCCAGCTTTGACTTTGACAGTGATCCACGCTGATGAAAGAGGAGCGACAAAGAACAGAAAGAAGATTGAATGGAAACTCCTGACCGATCTTCCGGTGCAATCGCGCGGGGACGCCATCGAGAAACTTGAATGGTATTCCCTGCGATGGAAGATCGAGGTCTTCCACAAGATATTCAAATCCGGCTGTCGGGCAGAGGACTCGCAACTGCGGACTGCTCAGCGATTGACGAATCTGATCTCGGTGTTCTGCATTGTGAGCTGGCGCATTTTTTGGATGACGATGCTCAATCGTTCAGCACCAAATGCCTCACCGGAATTTGCGCTGACCAAAGCTGAAATCCAATTGCTTGATCGGCTCGTCAAAGACAAGAATCCAGTCAGCAAACGAAGGACATTGTCGCATTATCTCATCAAGATCGCCAGGCTCGGCGGCTATCTCGCGCGCGCCAACGATCCGCCACCAGGGAATCTCATCACGTGGCGCGGACTATCGCGTTTCATCGATATCGCAACGGGAGCGAAGCTCTGACTCAAAGATGTGGGTAATCGTAAGCTGCGTCGTATGCGTACCATGTACCAGCGAAAGCTACTAGATAGAGTACGTATGGCGGCCTATACTAGTGACCTTTTCACACCAAATGAATCCCGCCGCGCCGGATGTGTGCTACACTGATGCTCCCCGTCACATGTCCTTTATTCAGCCAAACGGGACGCGCTCGGCCTCGTCTCCTAAAGGGGGTCACCTTTACAATGGCTGCAACGTGCGCAATGCCTTCTTGAGCGCGCCGGGGCCTATCATGTGATTTTTGGACTCTTTCCGTCGGTCTCTCCTCTGAAGTAGAGGCCAAGCTTCCGATGCCAGGCCTCATCGTCATTGCTCAAGGTTCCTTTAACATCTAATAGGCTTCGATGACGATGGATGGCCTCGGCGAATCTGAACGATCCCGCCATGCTGAAATCTTGCATTCCGGGATGCGAAATTGGTGCAGACCGAAGACCAGTGTTTTCGCGCCGTCGTGAAGATAAAGATCGGACCGGACTTTGCGCGGTTCAAGAGCCCGTTTAATTTGAGCGATCTCGATCCGCCGAAAGGGCAAACAAAGGGGATGGAGCATCATGCAACTTCAACAAATGCGCGCGCTTCGTTTTGTCTGCTGCGGATCTGCGGCGTCTTCGAGCCGTGTTTTGCAAATTTATCAGGACCTCCTATGCCGGTACGAGGTCGTGATAGTAGCCGCTCTTGTCGAAGGTTGCCCTCAAGATGACCCCGGAAACTTTTGCAATAGCAACCGTGAAGTGCGTGGGCACTTTAGCGTCCGCGTTCCAAGTATTTCGGCAAATCGGTGAACCTTCCATGAGGTGCCCACAGACTGTCTGCGAGGCGCTTGTCACCGTAATATGCACGTGGAAATAGGGCGTCTCATGTCCCACGAAGCCTGCCGCACCGAAGCCTGTGTCGGCCTCACCGTCAAATCCTTTCGGAATTGTCACCGACTTGTCCGGCATCCAGCCCATCCCGATGATGCCATGCGCACTCACCTCTAGCTGCCCAGGGATCTGAACCATGTCAATCCCAGCACTTCCTGGTCGTGACTCGTGGGGAAACCGTTGTATCCTAACCGTTTCCATCGTGCCGGTCGCGTCCAAAAGGAGCCCGGTCTTTACATCGTGTTTTTTGCAGATGTCCCAAAGCGCCCGAAGGAGGTCTTCGCCTGGCTCGAGGCGGGCGTAGATGACCTCCTCGATTTTACCACTGAGCGTTTTCCTCATGTCATGGATCTCCAAATGATGAAGAGTAAAAACCGTAAACTCCTCAGGTTCTGGATAGCCGCCGAGGGTTCTGCGAAAATACTGCGGGACTGCTTAGGCATTTCCGCAATGTGGCACTTCTCAAAAGTCTTCGTCGGGTGAATTCTAAGCTCCTTGCGATCAAGCGTCGCCTCTGCGGTCACACGAGCAAAGCACTGGGCCTGTGGACTCCTGGAATTGACATAAATCACCAGCTGCACAGCTAGTACAGCCACCAAATCAGATAGAGTTGAAGAGTCTCCCTCCCGTGACGTCTGCCTTGTTGACTTAAAGCGTTGCAGCAGCTTTTATGGACAACAATCAGTGCATCTACCCAACTGCGACCACCCAAGCCTGGCGCAGACGCCCCTCTGGCTGAACCACTAAGACTTCATGAGGCCCTGTCGGGTAGATGTTGACCATCTACAGCCCTCTCCGCTTCCGGAGCGGCCGGCGGATCAGACCTATTTTCCACTCAGCATCACTGGCGACGGATTTACTGGCGCCACAAACCCTCCGTTTGCTGTGGCGAACGAGGCATCAAAGCCGACGCTTGTTGCGTCCTCGGCCCTTCAAACGTTCATAGCGCGATGTCATTGACCCTCCTCGCCCTTCTTAACTCACGGACTATGCAGCGGCGAGATCATGCGCTACGAACTCGCCGACCATGAATGGACCGCCATCAAGCCGATGCTGCCGAACAAGCCGCGTGGCGTTCCTCAGGTGAACGACAGACGTGTCCTCAATGGCATTTTCCGGGTCCTGCGATCCGGAGCGCCTTGGCGCGATCTGCCCGAGGCGTTTGGTCCGTACACGACTTGCTACAACCGGTTCGTTAGGTGGCGGCGGGCTGGTGTTCGGGGCCGCTTCATAGAAGCGCTTGCCACTGCCCATGATGCCGCTGTCCAGATGATCGACACCTCCATTGTCCGCGTGCATCAGCATGGAGCCTGCATTACAAGAAACCAGCGCCAATCAAGGTCCCGTCGGCTTGACGAGCAAAATCCATGCGGTGGTGGATGGCAATGGTCTGCCGGTACGGCTGGCGCTGAGCCCGGGTGAGGCCCATGACGTTCGACTCGCCGGAAACTGCTGTCTCGTCTGAAATCCGGGTCAATGCTGCTTGCCGACCGTGGCTATGATGCGGACTGGATCAGGGAGCTTGCCATGAAGAAGGGCGCGTGGGCCAACATCCGCCGAAAAGCAATCGCAGCGAGCCGATCTGCTTCAGCCCCAGTCCTCAATCTCTGCCAAACGCATCGAAAATGACCCGAACCGAAAATGGCAGCGTCGAAACTTCGCAGTGCGGCCGTCTCCTACACACTTGGTGTGCTATCCTTTAGGCAAAGTGAGGAAGCAGGATGCGCCAGCAGCACCCCAACACGATTGCTCGTGCTATTTCAGATGCCCTTTGCGGGAGATGGGGGATGGTGGGCGGCTGTAGCCCACACTTTAGGCCTTTTTGTACTTTTCTACACGTTGGTAGCAAGAACAGGGATGTTAGACGACGCTTACTGGCGATGGTCGTGGTGGGCGGCTATCGGTTTCAGTTTAGTCCTTCTTTTATGTTTCACCATGTTGGTGTCAAAAACGAAGGAAATGGGCATAAAGGTACTGGCTGGATATATATCAAAAGCGGTAGTCTTAACGCGCTCAAAGCTTTTTCTTATCGTTACCTATGGGCGGAGACTCCATCTTGTATTCGGCGTAGGTGTGGTGTTCCGAATCCTCGATGCCTTCCTTTTGTTTTGGGCACTATTCGCTTTTGTTATCGTGCCCGTGGCCAAGGTGCGACCACGTCTTGTTCCATTCGATTGGTGGGTGCGCTTTCTGGTAAAAACGCCAAAGATGGAGGTGTGCTAATTGCCCAGAGGGCAAGAGAGAGTTGCGGATGCATTAGTGCTCGCCCACCTTTCGGATTTGCATCTGACCGAAGACTTCACGATTGAGGGGGCTTCGTCAGCAGCATGTGAGGCAGCGTGCGCCCGCTGCCCTTACTTGGGCACTAGAGCGTTCTGATTTGGTAATTGTTAGGGGGACGTCACTGATCGGGGCCGTTATTCGGAATGGCGCCAGTTTCTTGGAATAATGGATGAACTGAAGCCGCTTACGAGCAACAAGCTCCTGCTTATTCCTGGCAACCACGATCTTGATCTTCCCCCGAAAGAGTGGACGGGTTTAAGCAGCTTTTAGCTCCATCTGAATCGGGGCGATATGTCCGATGGCGGAATGGAGCCTGGTTCGATTGTAGAAGCCCTCGATGAAGGCGAAGATATCACGCTGGGCCTCGGGGCGGGTCTGATACTGGCGATGATGGATGAGCTCGGTCTTGAGGGTGTGGAAGAAGCTCTCCATCGGGGCATTGTCGTAGCAGTCGGCCTTGCGGCTCATTGATGCGGTGATGCCGGTGGCGGCAAGGGCCGCGCGATATTCGTGTGAAGCGTACTGCACGGCGCGATCGGAATGATGGATCAATCCGGCGCCCGGCCGCTGCTGGCGGATCGCCATCGATAGCGCGGAGGAGACGAGTTCGACCTGCATGTGATGGCGCATCGCCCAACCGACGATCTTGCGGCTGAAGAGGTCCATGACGGCCGCCAAGTATAGCCAGCCCTCCGCGGTCGGGATGTAGGTGATATCGGCGAGCCAGACCCGGTTTGGGGCTGCGGCGGTGAAGTCGCGCGCGATCAGGTTCGGTGCGATCGGCAGATTGTGACGACTGTCGGTGGTTCGGACCCGACGTGGCGGCGCCATGATCGCGCGAATGCCATGCCGACGCATCAGCCGTTCGATCCGGCCTCGGCTGGCCCCACGTCCCTGCGTCCGCAGGACAGCGTGGATCCGGGGACTGCCGTAGCGCTCGCCACTCTCGCGATAGACCTGCCGGATATCGGCCAGCAGCGCAGAATTTGAGGTTGCACGGGCGCTCTCTGGGCGCTCGCGCCAAGCGTAATAACCGGCCGGCGAGACCTCGAGCGTAAGCGTAGCTCTGAGGCCCATTTGATCGGCGCTTGACGTCTATTTTGAGCGCGTGGTGTGCCGGCGCGGCTTCCATATGTCGGACAACGCATTGACAGCGGCCTCAAGCGCCTTCCGGTCGACGACGTTGGGATCGAACTGCTCCGGGCCCCAAAGGCGCATATGTTCATGCTCCGGATGGGTGGCGTCGCTGATGGCGTCGAGGTATTGGGCATAGCCTGGCGCACCGCCGGCATCTTCGGGAGGACAACGGCCAGCGGCCTCGAGCAAGAACGGAAGTCCCTCCGTTGTCGTGTTGTCGAACCACTTTTCGAGCTTGATCACGTGATCCCAGCTGTCGCCGAAGTCGTAGAGATAATGGATCGTCTTCGCGCCGGTCTCTTGAACGATATTGGAGAGCCGCGTCTTGCGAGCATCGATGGGCTGAGGGCC
>NZ_FMAI01000075.1 GCF_900094605.1 Bradyrhizobium shewense
CGATCTTGGCAACCGCCATCATGAAATTCAAATCGAGACCAAACGCGTCGGAAGCGCGCTTGATCTCTTCGGCCGGCGTTCCGACCGGGATGTCCTTGAACGAACGCAAGACGATCTCCGCCGGTTTCTCGGCGGGCGGCAGTTCAGACCAGACGTAGTAGACCAGATAACGGAAATCCTGCGTCGACGCCGCTTTCGGAGCATCGTCGGACGCATCGCGTCCTGCCGGCAGCGGTTGGATGATATCCTGTCCCAACGACGCCAATTTGGTCGCGACGGGTTCATCGACGATCTCCGCTCCGGTGCTCAACGGCCCGGAACCTGCTGACGGCACCGAGCCCAGCTTGGCTCCTTCTGCCCGAAGCGCTATCGCAAGTCTGGCCGATGCCTCGGCGTACAAGGCGGGCGTCACCATGTTCGCAGGAGCCGTCATGTTCGCGGGAACCGCTATGTTCGCTGCAGCGCCCGGCATGACATCCGGCCCCGTCCCGGCCGGCCTGTTACCGGCGGCTAGATAAAGTCCCGCGGATGCGACCGCAGCCGCGATGCAGCTTGTCTGCCAAACCTTCATTGCCCGAAGTCCACGGATGGCTTCTGTACAAAGGCTGTTCGCATGTTCCTGCGGCCTGTGGTGGGTCCTCCTTCGTAAAATCTTAAGGTTTAAATGTGGTGAATGAGAGCAGACCTTCTGCCTCGTCAATCATCGTGTCCCGCTTTGGGTCACGAGCGCCCCTTGGCGGGAGACGCTGTGGGTCGGCTATGGGCCAGAAGCGTCGCTCAGCGGGCATCAACGTGAAAGTCAGGCTACGCGCCACTAGGCGACAATTGGATGAGAGAAAACCAACTGCGGGCGGCCTCCGTTGAACCTGATCAACCAGCACGTTTTGAGGCACGCGGAACCCCGGATTCCGGCAGATGCCCTTGGGCTGCTCAACTTTCCTCCCGCCAGTGATGGCCGGTCGGGTGGAACTCGCAGGCGCGGTGGCCGTTGCTTGGCCGCGATAGCAGTAGCGAGTAGGAGAACCCGTGAACCGACGCCAGCTTGTTCGAGGGTCGGCGTTGCTGCCGGCATTGTTGCTCGCTTCGCGGAGCGGTTTCGCTGCTGCTGGCCCGCCGGAGGGCGCGTTCAGTCCTTCCACCGTGAGGGACCTCGCCCGTATGCTGGCGGGCAAACCGTACGAGGCGCCCGACGAGAAGCTGCCGAGCGGCTTGAAGGACCTCGATTACGATCAGTACCGTTCCATCCGCTTCCTGCCCGAGCGCGCGCTCTGGCGCGGCAAGAATCTTCCGTTCGAAGCGCAGTTCTTCCATCGCGGCTTCTTCTACAAAAACCGGGTGGCCATCTTCGAGGTCGTGGACGGAAAGGCCACCGAACTCAAGTACCGCAAGGAAGACTTTTCCTTCAGCGAGAAGGTCCCGGCGTTCGAGGACGCTGACCTCGGGTTCGCCGGCTTCCGCATCCACGCGCCCTTGAATCGCGCCGACTATTACGACGAGGTCTGCGTCTTCTTGGGCGCGAGCTATTTCCGAGCCGTGGCCAAGGGGCAGACGTACGGGCTCTCCGCCCGAGGACTTTCGATCGATACCGGCGAAGCCAAGGGGGAGGAGTTTCCACTGTTCAAGGCGTTCTGGCTCGAGCGGCCGGCGCCGGGCGCGACCTCGATGGTCGTCCATGCCTTGCTCGATAGCAAAAGTTGCGCGGCGAGCTACCGCTTCACCGTGCGGCCGGGCGAAACCACTGTGTTCGACGTCGAAATGTCGGTCTACCCGCGCGTCGAAGTGCAGCGGGCCGGGCTCGCGCCCATGACCAGCATGTTCTTCTACGGTCCGAACGACCGCAACGACATCGACGACTTCCGCCCGTCGGTCCACGATTCCGACGGCCTTGCGATCTTCAATGGGAAGGGCGAAAGCCTCTGGCGGCCGCTAAGCAACCCCCGCGATTTGCAGATCAGCACCTTTAAGGATCTCAATCCCCGCGGGTTCGGGCTGATGCAGCGGGAGCGAAATTTCTTCGCCTATCAGGACATCGAGTCCAGCTTCGAAAAACGCCCGAGTCTCTGGATGGAGCCGATCGGGGATTGGGGCGAGGGCGGCGTCATGCTGTTCGAGATCCCGACCAAGGAAGAGGTCCACGACAACATCGCCGCATTCTGGTGGCCAAAGAACCCGCTGCAGGCCAAGGGCGAACACAACTACACCTATCGACTGCATTGGGGGCCGGATAGTCCGAAGCCGCATTCGCTTGCCCGCTTCACGCGAAGCGGGATAGGGGCGAGGGGCGAGGACGCGCGCCTCTTCGTCCTCGACCTGGTCGGTGAGAATCTCAAGGGCATCGATCCTGCCGGCGTCAAAGGCGTGGTGAAGGCGGAGAAGTCCGAGGTGAAGAACATCGTCACGCAGCCTAATCCCTATTCGGGTGGGTGGCGGCTGAGCTTCCAGTGCCAAGTGAAGGGAGAGCCGATGGAGCTGCGGGCGTTTCTGACCGAGGGCGATAAGCCCTTGTCCGAAGTCTGGGTCTACCGATGGGCACCCTGAGCCGAGCCACCCGATCGACAGGGGGCGATATCACGAACCAACGCCTGCTGCCGCGCGAGTCGCCGCTTCCGATGGCTCCTGGCGACCTCGGAAAAAACCCGGTCTCGGACCGTGCTCCTGCGCCGATTGCCACCACGATGGCTGGGCGGCGCGGCCTGATCCTGCTCTCGACGGCGGTGCTCTCGGGCGCGGGCGGGTACGAGATGTATCGCGTGTTGGAGGTCGGCGGCGTCACTGTTCTCGAAGCCATGGTGCTGGCGCTCTTCCTGGTCTTGCTCGCTTGGGTCGCGTTTTCGTTCGCCTCCTCACTCGCCGGCTTCTTTGTGCTGCTAGCCCATAGTCGGGACGAAGGCGTCTTGGTGCCCGGCGCGGAACTGCCGACCATCGCAAGCCGCACCGCCATGCTGCTTCCCACCTATAACGAAGACCCGCATCGATTGGCCGCGCGGCTTCGCGCGATCATCGAATCCGTGGAGACGACCTCGCACGGAAAGCTGTTCGACTGGTACGTTCTGAGCGACAGCACTGATCCGGATATCTGGGTCGCGGAAGAGAAAGCTCTGCTCGCGCTGCGTCGGGCCGTGGGCACGCGGCTATACTATCGTCACCGCGCCGACAACACGGCCCGGAAGGCCGGCAACATCTCCGAGTGGATCACGCGGTTCGGCGGCGTCTACGACTTCATGATCGTGCTCGACGCCGACAGTCTCATGAGCGGGCAGACCATTGTCCGATTGGTCCATGCCATCGAGAGCAATCCGAGCGCCGGGCTCGTCCAGACACTGCCGATGATCGTCAACGCGCGAAGTCTGTTCAGCCGCGTCCAGCAATTCGCGGGCCGGCTGTACGGGCCGATGATCGCCGCCGGCGTCGCCTGGTGGCACGGCTCCGAAGGCAACTACTGGGGTCACAACGCGATCATCCGGGTGAAGGCGTTCGCCGAAGCGGCGGCGCTGCCACAGCTGCGCGGGCGCAAGCCCTTCGGGGGGCACATCCTAAGCCATGATTTCGTCGAGGCTGCGCTGATGCGACGGGCCGGATGGGGCATCTACATGCTGCCGACGCTCGGCGGAAGCTACGAAGAGGTGCCACCCTCGCTGCTCGACTTCGCGGCGCGGGACCGACGCTGGTGTCAGGGCAATCTTCAGCATCTCGCTGTCGTGCCTGCTCGCGGTCTCCATTGGGTGTCGCGCCTACATTTTATGGTGGGGATCGGGGCATATTTGACGGCACCTCTGTGGCTTCTGTTCCTGCTGCTGGGGATGCTGATCTCGTTGCAGGCCCGCTTCGTGCGTCCGGAGTATTTTCCGAAGGGCTACTCGTTGTTTCCGACCTGGCCCGCCCAGGATCCCGTGCTCGCCATTTGGGTGTTCGTTGCAACGATGGGACTTCTGCTGTTGCCGAAGCTACTCAGCCTCGCACTCGTTTGGATGCGAGGCTCGGTGAGACGTCAATTTGGCGGCGTGTTGCGTGCCTCGGCCGGAGTTTTCGCAGAGGTGATCGTCTCCGCGTTGATGGCGCCCGTGATGATGATCTTTCAATCGATCGCGGTCGTAGAGATTTTGGCCGGCCGCGACGCCGGCTGGCAGACGCAAAGGCGGGACGACGGCACGGTGGAGCGCCGCGAACTCTATCGGAAGTACGGCATCCCGACCTTGTGTGGCATTGCGATGGCGGCAAGCGCATACGCCGTTTCGCTGCCCCTTCTGCTGTGGATGTCGCCGGTCATCATTGGACTACTGTTCGCCGTTCCCATCGGGGCGCTGACGGCCAAGCCTGCGTCCAGCAAACTGTTTGTCACTCCTGAAAACCGAGAGCCGCCTGCGGTGCTAATCCGGGCCAACGAATTGGGCGCGGCGGCGGAGGTTGATATCAAACCCGCTTTGGTGGAGCTGCGCGAAGGCGCCGCGCTCTTAGCCTTCCACCTCGCGCAGTTGCCGCCTCCTCGCGCCGCCCGTCCCGACATGATCGATGCCAACCTGGCGGTCGGCCGCGCCAAGATCGATGCGAGCGATAGCTTCGAGCAGGCGGCTGCCCATCTGTCGGCGCGGGAGGTTTTTTCGATCTTGAACGACGGTCCAGGCTTGTCGGCTGTGCTCCAGAAGGATGAACACGCCCCAAGCGATTGGAGACAAGGCCTGGGCTCGAACCAGGATAGAAAGTAGTCCCCAAAGTTTGCGTGCCTATGTCCACTTGGCCTTGGGGGGCGTGTTAATGTCCTCCTGTTCGATTGCTCCATCATCGTAGCACTTTGAGTGTCTCGGCGATGATCGCGTCAACTGCGCGTTGCGATGCCAGCTGGGCAAAAAGCGTTTGAACCACGGCCCGGCCATTCGATCAGTGAATGCTAGACAATCAGATCGTGAGCCGCATGGAGATTGGCGTTCCATGAGTGATCGTGGTGCGCATCTGCAACATCAATTCCGTCAGCATCCTGGACCGGCTCCGGCCCCTCGCGCGCAACGGAATGCTGACCATCTCCATAGGCTTTTCCGTGGCTCAGTTGCTGAAGGTCATACATGTCTGAAGACGTATTGTCGGCGAAACTCTTAAAACGAAAGGAATCGCCAAGTTCGGTGCCAACCGGTGATTTGGCCTGATCTGCATTGTCGGACGAAGGTCCGCCCTTTCCTTCAGTCTTAATGGTCAAGGCCGAATGTGCGTCGTTGGCAGAATTTACGGATGCCGTTGGTGTATTCTGCTGCGGTTCGCTAGTATCTAAATCAGCTGCCTGTGGATGCTGTGCGTGTTGCTTGCCGGCCGCGGAGCCATCTTCAAAAGTCTGCAAATCGCCGTGCGCCTGTCCGCGATTCGGATCTTCTCCCGGGGCCTCATGCTTGGCGTGCCCCTTGGCGGCTCCGGAGCTGTGGTCCGACTCATGTAGGGTCTTCTGTGATTGACCGTGATTTAAATCGTCTCCTGGGGCCTCACGCTTAGC
>NZ_FMAI01000076.1 GCF_900094605.1 Bradyrhizobium shewense
GCGCCGATATCGCTGTTGAATGGCTCATCGGCGCCCCCGCCGGCATGAGCATAACCCCGGAAAATTCCAGCGCCGGCTGGCCTAGTTTTGGGGAGCACTTCATAACCCCGGAAAATTCCAGCGCCGGCTGGCCTAGTTTTGGGGAGCACTTCACTACCAGCGCGGTGTCACGCTGGACTTCTCACGGCCAGGGATGCTGCTCATGCACCCTTGAAGCAAGATTCAACTTTCAGGAAAAGTGGGGACTACGCTAGGCCAATGCCACGGCTATCCTTCGAGTGCCCGGTGCCGATGTCCAGTTGTTCACCGCATGCGCCCAAGTTAGGTTGTTCAGAATGACAAGGTCCCCTGGTTTTAGCTTGAGAATAATCTCGTCACAAAAAAGTTTCTCATAATCGGCGCCTGAACACCAACTCCGTCCTGCATTAACGGGGTCCAGTTGGTGCAACTCAAAACCGTCCGGCGGGAACTTGAGAAGTTCGCGCTCCTGCAACATCCGAACGAAAAAGTGAAGACAGCTTTGGTCAACACTACCAATGTTATCCCAAAGGACATTCACATCGCGCCCTAGGAGAAGGGAAAAGCTTCTTTTCGGCCTTGCCATAACAATCGCCAGCAAAAGGCCCGGGATCTCGGATTTCACCTCGGCTACTATTTGGTCATCTGGTACCAAATAGTCATCCGGCGAGCTCAGACGATAAAGTGCTTTTGCACGAGTGATCATGCCCCGAGACAATGGTTTTGATCCAGGTAATATTTTTGTCGTTTTTTCTCGTAAAAGTCCCCATGCCTCACTTGTGTCGTCGATGTTCAATAGGATTGTTTCTCCTCCGTCTTTACTATTCTCGAAACAATAAAAGCACGACAACTGCATATTAGATATTCTATCTCCTTCGGAATGCGGGGTGACAAACTGATAATCTTCTCGGGAATTAACGCTCATGAAGTATTTGTTGATCCGTCGTCGGTGACCAAGAAAATCGGAAAAGCCGGCCTCTAGCTCTAGCTTTTTTTGCAATCCCAGTTCACCGGCAATTTGATGTACGAGGCCGTCCGCCTCGCTCGGTGAGACATTACGAATCAAAATGACACAGTCTCGACTGAGTGCCTCAATCACGCAAGTCACATCCAAGCCGCTGCACCCCAGGGTCAACAGCATGCGCCGATGTGAGAGATCAGGAGTCAGTTGTGGTTGCGACATTCGCCGTGGACCCGTTCTTCGTCGCTTTCGTCGCCTCACGAGCAAGGGCCGTGCCACAGACGTCAGCGGGCATTAAGCGAAAACGCTACTTAGTGCCGAGCCCCGGCCAATCTGCGAAAACGCGATGCGTGGCGAACTTTGCAACATCGAGCGGAATCCCTGCCGCAGGACCCTCTCTCACTCGACGAGCAGACCACATGGAGAAAGCAGCGGCGAGCATTTTGGCTCGCAAAGGCAATTCGGGCAAGGCGCGGGCGCCCGATCTTGAGTGGTCGTCGCTGTTGACGGCGCGTGCTGTTGTGTTGAGCTCTGTTCGGTTCAAGGCGTTAATGTCCCAAGCCCGACGGCATGACGGAAAAATTCTGGCAGCCCGGCGAGAAGCGAATTGTTTTCTTCAGAATGAGCTCGCAGAAGGTCATTGGCGCGTCCGTTACTTAACGTGAGCGCCAAGGAGATTCTGCTGTACGCGCGGTGATGACGGCGGCTGTTGCAGAGCTTCCGACGACTTTGCGGACGCCCATGCGGTGATCGTCGCCAATGAGTTCCGTATTGTTGTGCTGAGCTGTGTCTGGTTCAGGACGTCGATGTCCCAAGTCCGACGGCGGCATTTCGAGCGAAGCGCGCGTTATTTCTTCAGGAAACGCTCGCAGTACGTCATTGGTATGTCGATTGCTTGAAATGCGGGGTGATCCGTTAGTGCCTTCATCGTAACCCCTGTCTAAGAGTTCAGATGAAACTTGCTACACCGGTTGGCTCTTGCATCTTTGTTGGTGGTGGTACGCTAGCTATTAGATGTGCTCAGCTAGTGATGGAGATGGGCCACGTGATCCGGGCGGCGCTGTGTGCCGACGCCATATTCCGCGATTGGGCCGCTCTCGCCGATATCTTGTGTGTGACGAGCATTGAAGAGCTATCTGCGCTGCTCAACGCCGAGCCAGTCGAGTGGATATTTTCCGTTGCCAATCCGTTCATATTGCCAGCAGATGTGTTTGGGAAAGCGCGTAGAGGCACTTTCAATTACCACGACGGTCCGTTGCCGCGATATGCCGGAACTCATGCGACGTCTTGGGCGCTTCTTGCCCGAGAGACCGAACATGGCATCACGTGGCATCGTATCGATCACGGTGTTGGTACTGGTGAGCTGGTCGTCCAACGCCAAGTGTTGATTGCGACGAGCGATACTGCGCTGACGCTGAATCTCAAATGTTATGAGGCTGCTATCGATGGCTTCCGCGAGCTTCTAACTGGCTTAACAAATGGAGAGCTTAGTGCTCGTCCGCAAGCGCTAGCGGACCGAAGCTTTTTCCCGAAAGGTCGACGCCCAGATGCTGCGGGCTGTCTGCGATGGGATCGATCCGCACAAGATCTGGAAGCGATGACGCGCGCCTTAGACTTTGGCCCGTATCATACCAATCCATTGGGGTTGTCCAAGGCTCTCGTAGGCGATGAGGTTGTCGTCGTCAGGCGCTTGGAGGTGACGGCTCGGCGCTCGGGCTTTGCTGCGGGGTCTTTAGTTGAGATCCACCCCAGCCACTGGCGTGTGGCGACAGGGACAGAGGATGTTGATGTTTGGCTTAGCAGCTTGGATCGTAAGGCTCTGGATGCGCGGGCACTCGCGAGGCGTTCTGATTCCCATGTAGGCGACCGCCTCCCGATTCTGAGCGATGACGAGGCGCGGAGCATAACGGTTGCGCATGAAATGTTGGCGCCTCGTGAGAGTTTTTGGCGACGGCGGCTTGAACAGTTCAAAACATCCCAGCTTTCCTTTTTGTCGTCTTCAGTAGCTTTGGCTGCACCTCAATGGCAGTTGAGTTCATGGCGAATTCCAGGTGCTTTGGCTGAGCTGTCTCCCAGTAATCGCACGGAATTCTTGCTAACGGCGTGGCTGATCTACCTAGCCCGCATCACGGAAGAATTCGAGCTTCAATTGGGATGGACTCCCGCGCCGAGTGGATCGCGAGCGGGCTTGAAAGCGCTCGAGGTGCTTGTCGCTTCTGTTGTGCCGATGGCAATTACCATCGATCTCGACAATGATTTTGCAGAGGCTCGCACGGTGGTGGCGGCCGAATTCGCTCAGCTGAAGGAGCAGGATAGCTTCGCGCGAGATCTTATCGCGCGCTGCCCAACGTTGCTCGGTATGGAGGCGTTACGATTGCGCCGCCCCTGGCCCGTTGGCGTTATGCTTACTGTAAGTGGCGAGTCTGCCACTGGTGACCTAGCTTCGAGCCCGACTTCTGAGGCAGCCCTGCCCGGTGAGGCGTTAACATTTGAGGTTTGCGCTCTAGATGGGAGCTTTCGATGGCACTTTGATGCAAATCGCTTGGAGCCCAAGCATATCGACCGTATGACCCAGCATTTGCAAAATTTGCTATGTGCTGTGAAGGCAGATCCGCGGCAGCCGGTGGGGCGGATTGAACTCTTGTCATCCGCTGAGCGCGCGTATCTGCTGGAGGAGCTGAACCGGACGGCATCGGCCTATCCGTCGCACGTGTGCATCCACGAGCTGTTCGAGGCACAGGTTCGCCGTGCGCCGGACGCGGTGGCGGTGGTCCATGAGGAGGAGCGGCTAAGCTATGGCGAGCTGAATGCGCGGGCCAACCGCCTGGCGCATCATCTGATCGGGCTCGGGGTCAGGCCGGACCAGCCGGTGGCGATCTGCGTTGCGCGCAACGTGGCGATGGTGGTCGGGCTTTTAGCGATCCTCAAGGCGGGCGCGGCGTACCTGCCGCTGGACCCGGCCTATCCATCGGCGCGGCTGCGGCAGGTTCTCGACGATGCGGCGCCGCGGCTGCTGCTGGCCGATGCGGCCGGCCGATCCGCGCTGGGCGCCGATGCGCTGGCCGATGTGAGCGTGGTGGATCTGGAGACGGCCATGCCGGCGTGGGCAAACCTGCCGGCGTCGGATCCGGACCCGCGCGCGCTTGGCCTCACCTCACGCCATCTCGCCTATGTGATCTACACCTCCGGATCAACAGGCACCCCCAAGGGGGTCATGGTCGAGCATCGCGGAGTGGTGCGTCTGGTGGCGGAGAACGATTTCGTCGAGATCTCGCCGCAGGACGTTTTTCTCAACGCTTCCTCGCCGACATTCGATGCGACCACGTTCGAAGTCTGGGGAGCCTTGGCGAACGGCGCCAGTGTTGTGCTCTATCCTGAACGCTGTCTCTCGACGGCAACGCTGGCCCGGATCATCCAAGACCAAGGCATCACTATCGCTTGGATGACTGCGCGGTTGTTCGACGTCTATGTCGGGGAGGGGCGGAGCACCAGTGGGCTGCAGCAACTGCTGGTCGGGGGCGAAGAGGTCTCAGCCAGTTCCATCAGAGCATGTCAGAAGCGACATCCGACGCTGCGAATCTCGAATGGCTACGGCCCGACCGAGAACACCACCTTCAGTCTGTGCTACCCGGTGCCTGCTGGCTTCGATGGCCAGCAACGGGTGCCACTGGGACGACCAATCCGGAATTCGGTGGTCTATCTGCTGGACGGTCATGGTGCGCCGGTTCCGTTTGGCGCGGTCGGGGAGCTCTACGTCGGCGGGGCGGGGGTGGCGCGCGGCTACCTGAACCGGCCCGAGCTGACCGCGGAGCGGTTCATCGCCAGTCCCTTTGTGGACGGCGACCGGCTGTACCGCACCGGCGATCTGGCGCGCTATCTGCCGGACGGCAATCTGGAGTTTTTGGGCCGCAACGACGACCAGGTGAAGATCCGCGGCTTCCGGATCGAGCCGGGCGAGATTGCGGCGCGGCTTTGCGAGCAGCCGTTCGTGCGCGAGGCGGTGGTGGTGGCGCACGAGGGCCCCGGCGGCGAGCAGCGTCTTGTCGCCTATGTGGTGTGTGCGCCGGAAGCAGCTTCGAACGGGCTGGAGGGAAGCGAGCT
>NZ_FMAI01000077.1 GCF_900094605.1 Bradyrhizobium shewense
CGCGAGCGCGTCACATCAATGCGCTCGAACTACCACATCCCGGTGTTCAAGCCCGCCGAGGACGGGATCGAGCCATGGCTCAACCTTGGCAACGCCGCAAAGCTCCTGAAGATCGCGCCCAAGACGCTCCGACTGGCCGCTGAAGCCGGCGAGATCGAATCCATCCATCCTCTGCCGGATGGTCCTTGGATCCTCGCCCGCACCTGGCTGATAACAACTGCTGCTCAAACTATCGCCGAACGAGCGCGACAGAACCCAAAATACCCCGCGGGATCGCATCCCGCCCAACAAAATCTCTTCTCTTCAATCACATAGCCAGATGGGTGTTCTGATGCGCAGTTGTAGTCGTCTTTCTAGGCCGCCAGCACGGCGCGAGCCTGTGCTAGCGAGGTCAACAGCGTCTCATTGAGAAATTCGTCGGGCAGGCGGGCGTTGAAACTCTCGATGAAGGCATTCTGGGTCGGCTTGCCGGGCGCGATGTCGTGCCAATCGATCTGCCTTTCCTGGCTGAAGCGCAGCACCGCCATGCTGTCAGTCGGTGCCGTCGTCGGACAGGCACATCGTCGGCCGGCTGCGCCAGGCGATGATGCTATCGAGCTCACGCACGACCTGCAGGCCCGGCAACGAGCTATCGGCGACCAGCGCCGGACATTCGCGGGTGAAGTCGTCGACCACCGCCAGGATGCGGAAGCGTCGGCCATCAGCAAATGCATCCGACAGGAAGTCGAGGCCCCAGCGCTGGTTGGCTCCCTGCGGGATCGAAAGCGGCGCCCTGGTGCCGAGCGCCCGTTTGCGTCCACCACGCCGGCGGACTTGAAGCCGTTTCTCGCGATAGAGACGCCGGAACTTCGTATGGTTCATGATCAGCCCCTCACGGCCCGTCAGCGCCAGCAGATGAAGGTAGCCGAACCGGCGGCGGATCGCCGCCAGTTCGCGGAGACGGGCACGTACGAGAGCATCGTCGGCTCGCCGGCCGCGATAGCGCACCGATGCGCGATCTGCGCCAAGGACTTTGCACGCCCGCCGCTCGCTCGCTTCGAAGGTAGTCCGCACATGAGCGACGGCCTCTCGTCTCGCGACGGGCGTCACCATTGTTTTGACGTTATCGAACATCGCCTGGGCCAACAGCTTCTTCAGCTTGGCGTTCTCGCCCTGCAATGCCTTGAGCGGCCTGGCGTCGGACACCTTCCAAGCCGCCATGCCTCGCCTTCCACTTATAGAACGTGGCGCTGAAGATCCCGTGTTTATGGCAAACATCGGCCGTTGCTGCTCCGGCTTCCTGCTCCCGCAGAACCCCAATGATCTGCTCATCTGTGAACCGACTTGGCTTCATGCTCCATCCCTTCCCACGTGACAGACTCTACTCATTTTTGGAGGAGTTTGCGGGGCTCAGACCAAGTTCGCCCTCTCGCGTCCGGGATCCCGCCGAAGGACGACTACAACGTACAAGGACGACTAACGGTACGACGAAGTATCATTTGTGCGAACTAATTGCATCGAACAGGCAAGTGTGTCCTCTAGAAGGTTGCTCGAACCAACAACGGAGAACGACTATGGCTGGAGCGCTCTATGTGAAGAGCGAGGACATGGTATCTGCGCAGATGCAAAACGACGCCGGTGGCTCCGCGAGTGTTTGCCAATTGGTCGGTCCAGAAATCAGCAAGACAATCGACGCGGGCATCGCCACGTACGATGGCTGCTCGATTGAACGCAAGGTAAATTATGATGAGACCATCGTCGTGCTAGGAGGAATACTTCAGAGTCTCACCGGCGAAAGCGATGGCCGTGTCATTGAAGCGAAGTTCGGCGATGTCGCAGGCGAGAGCAAGCGAAAGGCTTGCTCCCGCTGCCGCACCTGGCAGCGATTGCGGTATAGCCTGGTTACTGACGCGACTGGTCGGATTCTCTCGTGCGCGCGAGCTGATGTTCCTGGCCGAGCGCATCGATGCCGAGCGGGCAACCAAGCAGAATTCCGGGGACTCATTTTGCAGCCTGAGTCGCCGCTCACTGCTGCAGTCGACCGCTGCCTTACTGAGCGTACCGCTCGTCGCCCAGGCCACTAGCGCTTGGGCACAGGACAAGCTCGCGGGCGCTGGAGAAGTCGTCGCTTTCAGCTACGGTGGTTCTTATACTGAGGGCGTTCGACGATATGTTTTTGAGCCCTTCAAAGAGGCCACCGGCATCAAAGTCGTGGAAGCAGTTGGCGATCTACCTGTGCCACTGGTTAAGGCGATGTTCGAGGCCGGTCGGGTCGATTGGGATATCGCATATCTGCCGCGCAAGAACTATCCAGAGATGCACGAAGCTGGAATGTTCGTGCCGATTGATTACAGCCTTTGGGATCAAGAGTCCCTTGATGGTACTTCCAACGAGGTCCGGCTCAAAGATGCGGTCTATATTGACTATAACTCCGAGGTCCTCGCCTACGATCAGCGCGCGTTCCCGGGGGGCGGGCCCCAAACCTGGGCGGATTTTTGGGACGTAAAGAAATTTCCTGGACCGCGTGGTCTGTACGCTTCTGGGGATCAGAACAATATCCGGTATGCGCTTATCGCCGCCGGCTTCAGTAAGAAAGACATGTGGCCGCTCACGGACGACAAGCTCGATATTGCGTTCAAAAAACTAAACGAGCTTAAACCTCACATCTCCAAGTGGTGGAGCGCTGGAGGAGAGCCGGCGCAGCTTCTGATCAACCGAGAATACGTGCCACGAGTATGTACGATGGCCGTGACATAGCTGCGATCCGACAAGGAGCGTCAATTAAAATCAGTTGAGACGGCGCTCATGTGGGTCCCACTTTGGGAGTGATTCCGAAGGGCGGTCCCAATACAGGGAATGCACAAAAGCTGATTGCCTTCTTGAATCGCGCGCAGATCGCCGCCGCGTTCACGCAAACGACTGGCTATCCGGGTCCAAATTCAAACCAGCTCAAATATTTGCCGCCCGACTTGGCGCCACTTCTCAGCATTAACCCGGTGAACGCTTCAAAGTTTATCATTGATGATTTCACCTGGCTCCAGACGAAACGTCCGGATGGCAAGAGCAATGAGGATCACATCCAGGAACGTTGGCTCGCATGGCGCGCAGCATAAGATTGGTAGCGATCCAGGTCCGACTTCGGCGCAGCGCCGTCGTTGAGTTGGGGCGTATCGGGCGTTAGGCACGGGTCCAATAATGCTGAGCAATCCCAAAGTAGCCCGAGGTTATCTCGGGCTTAGGCAGGTATGAAGTTAAAGGAGATTTAGATGCCCCAGCAGTCATTTGGCCTCGGGATCATCGTGCCGTCGAGTAACACGGTTTTGGAGCGTGACTACACGGGGCTAGGCTTGGACGGTGTTAGCTTCCATTTCAGCCGAGTGCTCAACTCTGAAGACACTATCGAGCAGCTTACGGCGATGAGGGAAAGCTCGCGTGAGGGCTGCGCGGCTGCTTAGTCATCCCCGTCGGATGAAAGGCATTGCCCTCGGTTGTACGGGCGGCAGTTTTGTCGAAGGCGCAGGCTACGATGAAAGCGTTGTGAAGGTGATGGAAGAGGCGTCGGGCCTGCCTGCCGTCACAACATCCGGAGCAGTGCTGTCGTCGCTTCGCGCGCTCGGCGTCCGGAAGATTGCAGTCTTTACTCCCTACGATGAATGGCTGTCCAACCGTCTCGTGAAATTTCTTCAGGGGAGCGGCTTCGACATTGCGATGCACGCCTTTGGATTTGATCTAAGGACGACACTTGAGGATAACTGCTGGGAACCCCTTAACGATTGGGTCGCTCCCCAAGTACCGAATGATGCCGATGGTGTGTTCATTAGTTGCACAGACTTTGGTTGGTTGCGCGGCGTCGCACCGCTTGAGGAGCGGATCGGTCGCCCCCTTGTAACAAGCAACCTCGCCACTCTCTGGCACTTGCTCCAAACCGTCAACGCGGCCGACAGGCTGCCCGCGAACCTTTCGCGGCTGACCGAGGTCTCCGAATCCCGCTTGAGCAATGTGGGGTGACAGTTTTGAGCAGGAACTTCAGTCTTGCAAATCATCGATCCGGCCAACGCTCCGGCTGGTGGTCCGGAAATCGGGCGCCGAATGGGGTTTGAAGTGACGGCCGCCCAGCTTGCCAACATGCTTGAGAGCGGGGGAAATGTGGGCCAGATTGCCCATATTCGTTGCCCAGGGTTGGCTATCGAGCCATACGCAAGTCAAACCGTCATGGCGTCCCACGACTTGCCCGAATAGAGCTGGAGTCTCTGCCCGAATCGAAAGCCTCAACGGCTGCCTCAGTGTAGTCAAAGGCGGCAAGGCTGTAAGCATCCTATTGGTGCCAGGTCGGCGCCGGGACTTACTTCGCATCGACGCTGGCGAGATCTTTGCCTTAAACTCCACTGCAGTGCTGCTCGCGGCAGCCGAGAGCGCACGCACCAAATACCCGTTGAATGCGTGCCCGCCTCTTAAAGTTGCTGAGCACTGTCAAACCGACCTAGCAGGCTGTTGAAGAACTCAGCCGCGTTCGCAAACGAAGCCTGAATCGTCGCCATTGTGGATGTAGAAGTGGCCGACAAGCCTGCCTGCAGTGCCGATCATCGCCCATCCGCGACCGCAGGACGGATCATTCTCGTCGTGCCCTTCCCATGAGAACTCGGCGCAAGCCGATCCGTCGCGGGTGCCGTAGCGCACGTCCAGGAAGCCCTTAAGGGCCCCAAAAGCGATTTCGCCATCGAATTTGCCCTGGAAGGTGAGATGCGCCTCTTCGACAAGATCGAGGAAGTCGCTGTCCCAGACGTCCATCTCGACGATGCGCCAG
>NZ_FMAI01000026.1 GCF_900094605.1 Bradyrhizobium shewense
GACGAGCCCAGGTTGAGACCACCTTCGCCACTCTCAAACGCCGCATGCGACTGACTTGCATCCGCTACGTTGGTCTGATGAAGGCAAGCGGGCAGGTCCTGCTCGCCTCGATCGCCTTCAACATGAGGCGGTGGGCCACGATCGCGGCCTGAGCCGCCCGCCGAGGGCGACCACTACAGACTTGGCTGGCAATTGCCGTAACCACGGCCCTTCTCCTGCCGTCCTCAACTTCAAAAGCCGATAACGCAACAGGCCCACAGGGGGAGAGGGCAAGACCCCATCAATCCAGCTTCGCCTCCATGCCCCGCTTCACCGCCGGGCGCGCCATCAGGGTCTCGTACCAGCGCTTGACGTTGGGGAATTCGGCCAGCTCAACCTTGTGGCGAGGGTGGCGCCAGGCCCAGCCCAGGATGGCAAAATCGGCAATCGAGAGGTCGCCGGCGACGAAGTCGCGCCCGTCCAGACGATGGTCTAGCACGCCGTAGAGCCGGCGGGTCTCCGCCATGTAGCGCTTCAGGCCGTAGGCGCGATCCTGCTCGTTCTCGAGCGCGATGAAATGGTGCACCTGGCCCGGCATTGGGCCGAAGCCGCCCATCTGCCACATCAGCCATTCGTAGACGGGAATCCGCCCGGCAAGCGATTTCGGCAGGAATTTGCCGGTCTTTTCACCGAGATAGAGCAGGATCGCGCCTGATTCGAAGATGCTGACGGGCTTGCCGTCCGGGCCCTCGGGGTCGACGATCGCGGGGATCTTGTTGTTCGGGGAGAGCTTGAGGAACCCCGGTGCCATCTGCTCGCCCTTGGTGATATTTACCGGGACCACCTTGTAAGGCAGCCCCATCTCCTCCAACGCGACCGAGATCTTGCGGCCGTTCGGCGTGTTCCAGGTGTGCAGCTCGATGGTCATGCCTTGGCTTCCTTCCCCAACAGGTTTGGCATCCCACCTACTCCAGAACGTCGCGCCCCCACAACCGGCGGTCCGGGATGGCCGATCCCTGTTGACGAGGGACGCCCCCTCTGGAATGTCGCGGCTGTCGCGGATAAATTCCGCCTCCTCTAAAAACGCTCCCGAGGGACCGCCGTGTCGAAATCAGCCTCCCGCGCCCGCCTGTTCGAAATCATCCGCCGGCGCTCATTCGGTCGCGGCGAGGTGACGCTCGCGTCGGGCCGCAAGAGCGATTTCTACTTCAACCTCAAGCCGACCATGCTCGACCCGGAGGGGGCGACCCTGCTCGCCGAGCTGACCTATGAGGCGCTGAAGGACGACAATCTCGATTTCATCGGGGGCCTCGAGATGGGCGCGGTGCCGCTCGCCGGTGCGCTGGCGCAGATCTCATGGATCAAGGGCCATCCGATTGCGGCGTTCTTCGTGCGCAAGAAGCCGAAGGAGCACGGCGCCAAGCTCGCGATCGAAGGCCTGCCCAGAGGCGAGACGCTCGAGGGCAAGCGCGTCGTGATCGTCGAGGACGTCACCACGACAGGCGGCTCGGCGATGAAGGCGGTGGAATCGGTGCGCGAGACCGGCGCCGAGGTGGTGCTGGTGCTGACCATGGTCGACCGCGAGGAAGGCGCCACCGACACGTTCGGTGCGGCCGGCCTGCCGTTCCGCTCGCTGTACAAGGCCTCGGAATTCTTGAAGGCCTGACGCGGCGAAACATCCCTCGCCGTCATGCCTCAGTGTGCCCCGGAAGCAACCATCCGTCCAAAGCTGCGCCCGGCCCTAAAGAGGCCACCGCCTCGTCTTGAAACCGCCTCCGCTCAACTGCTCATTTACCATCGCGCCTTATGGTGAATCATGTGCTGAGACCCCTTGGGGTCCCGGCCGGTTCAGTAGCGTCGGGTGGAGTGAGCATTGCGTACAGTCCTGTCCCATGCGCGCCGGCGGCGTCGCGCGATGCTTGTGGCCGCCACCCTTGGAGCACTTGCGGCTCCGGCCCCGGTTTCGGCCGAGGGCCTGTTCGACTTCTTCTTCGGCGGCATGCAGCAGCAGCGGCCGCAGCGCGAGGTGCCGCAACAGTCGAGCTCCTACGCCGATCCCTTCAGCGGGCAGCAAAATGCCGCAACCCCACAATATGTGCCGCCGACCCGCTCCGCGGCAGCCGGCGGCTCCGGCCCGGCCTTCTGCGTGCGCAGCTGCGACGGCAAATATTTTCCGCTGATGCGCGGCCTCACCTCGCCGGCCCAGATGTGTCAGGCGTTCTGTCCTGCCAGCGCGACCAAGGTCTATTTCGGCTCCTCGATCGACGGTGCGGCGTCGCAGACCGGCGAGCGCTACGCCGACAGCGAGAACGCGTTCGCCTATCGCAAGGCGCTGCGCGCCGACTGCACGTGCAACGGCCGCGAGCCGGTCGGCCTTGCCCCGGTCGATCTCGCGCTAGACTCCTCGCTGAAAGCCGGCGACGTGATCGCCACCACTGACGGCCTCGTCGCCTATACCGGCATCCGCGTCGGCAACGACCAGGCTGCGGACTTCACCCCGGTTGCCTCCTATCCCGGCCTCACCGCGCAGGTCCGCGCCCGCCTCGGCGAGATGAAGGTGGCCCCGGTGCGGGCAGAGACGGTGTCGGCAGATGCGCCCGCTGCGGAGATCGTGCGTGAGACACTGCCCGATGTGACGGTGCCGAAGAAGCCGGCGAAGCGGGCGGGGTTGGATTAAAGCCGCTTTCGTGTCCCGGACGCGCTGCACGCTCTTTGGCGTTGCTGCGCAGAGCCGGGACCAGAATGCCGCGAGCATGGGCCCCGGCTCTGCAGCGCACCGCTGAAGGAGCGCTGCGCCCGCGTCCGGGGCACGAGACTACCTCCCGATAATCACCCCGATCACGTTCGGCGCCGCCAGATATTTCTCCTCGATCGCCGCGCGCGCGGCGGCGCGGTTGTCCGGCGTCAGCAAGCCGCGCTTCTCGGCCAGGATCATCCAGCAGAAGCCCCACCAATCCGTCAGCATGCCCTGATCGCCGACGAGGTCGTAGCCCTGCTCGGCCGCGAAAATGCGCGCATGCGCTTCGTCCAGCGTGTCCAGAAACAGATGATCCTCGGTCGAGAACAGATCGTCGCTGACGTCGTCGATGGTGTAACCCCAGATCGACTGGCACACCGCGTTGAACTCGCGGTCGAACTGGTCGTCATCGATCCTCTGGCGCCGCGCCGCCTGATGCAGCCGCGATAGCGAGCGCGCGAAATCGGCGATCCGGGTGAGGGCAAATTGATCGAAGGCGATGGTGGACATGTAGTCCTCGCAAAGTCTGACAGACGCTAGATATTGTATCGGCAACGCGCCGAATCACAATGATATATCAAAGACTTGCTAAAGTGTTCTTAATTTGTTCCTAACTCGGCGACTGTCCCCGTCAGTTTTGATCGCCCGAAATGAAAGGGGCCGCCTCGCAGCGGCCCCTTGCCGGTTACAATCTTGTTCGGGATCAAAATTCCAGCCCCGGCAAGCGCAAAGTTAGAGCCGGCAACGCGCTTGGGCGATTCCGGAAAACTACTGAATGTAGTGCTGTCCCAATTTTGGGCCTCAGGAGCAGCGTGAGGCTGCAATGGCGTGGACGCGGCGGTCGCCGAGCAGATGGGCGACAAAACCATTGGCCGGAAAGATCTTTGCGAAGGCAAGGTCGCGGATGCTGAGGCCGCCAGCGTAGGCGCCGAATGCCGGCATCACCGCGCGCATGCCGTCGGAGGCGAAGCAGCGGCGCTCCATCGAGCGGCCGCGCGCGGAGACGCGCGCCTTGGGATGGAGATGGCCGGCGATCTCGCCGCGTGCGCCGGTCGGCTCGTGACGGAAGGTGATCGGGCCGATCGCGACCTCGTCGGCGACCGTGCCGCCGAGATCGCGCGGCAGCATCGGATCGTGATTGCCGGAGATCCAGATCCAGTCGCGGCCGGTCTGGAGCGCCGCGACGGCATCGCGGTCGTCCGGCGACAACCGCTCATGCGCGGTGCGGTCGTGAAAGCTGTCGCCGAGTGCGATGACGGTGCGCGGATCATGGCGGGAGATGACAGCAGCGAGACGGCCGAGCGTCGCGACGGTGTCGTAAGGCGGCAGCAGCACGCCGCGGGTGGCGAAGCTGGAGCCTTTTTCCAGATGCAGGTCGGAGACGACGAGCAGGCGCTGCTCCTCCCAGAACAGGGCGCCGGAAAGATCGGCGGCGAAGGTCACATCGCTGATGGTGACTGTGGACACGCGCATGTCGTCGACGTCTCCTGAAACCTGCGCGCCAATCGTCACGTCTTACCCGCTTCTATCCATCGCCTCTTTGACGAGCTCATCGGCGGCTTCGGCCAAAAGCTCGTCTGCAGCTTCGCCATAGACTGACTCGCGGCCGATTTCCAGCATCACGGGCACGGCCAATGGGGAGACGCGGTCGAGTTCCCGGTGCGTGATGCGGCCGTGGATGCGGGCGAGCATGTCGCCGAGGCGGCGCAAATCGAGCAGGCCGGTGGCGGCATCGGCGCGCGCGGCGCGCAAGAGGACGTGATCGGCCTGGTGCTTTCGCAAGACATCATAGACGAGATCGGTCGAGAACAGCACCTGGCGGCGGCTCTTCTCTTCGCCGGTGTGGCGGCGGGCGATCAGGCCGGAGATGATCGCGCAGTTGCGGAAGGTGCGCTTCATCAGGGCGGATTCGGCGAGCCAGGCCTCGAGATCGTCGCCGAGCATATCGGGGTCGAACAGCGCGTTAAGATCGACCCGGCCATCACGGATCATGAACGAGAGATCACCGAGCGCCCAGATCGCCACCGCATATTCGTTGGCGACGAAGCCGAGCGGCCGCGCGCGGGCGCGCTCCAGCCGGCGCGTGAGCAGCATGCCGAGGGTCTGATGCGCGAGGCGGCCTTCGAAGGGATAGCAAACAATGTAGTGCTTGTTGGCGCGCGGAAAACTCTCGACCAGCAGCTCGCGCACCGCGGGCACGCGCGAGACGTCCCGTTGCAGCGACAACCAGTCGCGCACCTGCTCCGGCAAGCCGCCCCAGGCGCGGCCGTCATCGAGCAGCCGGCGCACGCGCTCGGCGAGATAGGTCGAGAGCGGAAACTTGCCGCCCATGTAGGACGGCACCTTCGGGTCCTTGTCGTTGGCGCGGGAGACATAGACCTGGTCCTCGACCAGGGTTTCATAGCGCACCACCTCGCCGCTGAACACAAAGGTGTCACCGGGCGAGAGGCCCTCGATGAAGGCTTCCTCGATCTCGCCGAGCAACCGGCCGCCGCGCGCGATGACGCCGGTCGAGCCGCCCATTTTTCCCTTGCCGCCACCGCGCGAACGCACCAGCCGCACCTTCAGCATGTCGTCCTCGACGATGGTGCCGACATTCATCCGGTAGCTCTGCCGCACCTTGGGATTGGCGACGCGCCAGCGCCCCTCCTTGTCCTGCTTGATGCGGGCAAAGCGTTCATAAGTCTTCAGCGCATAGCCGCCGGAGGCGACGAAATCGACGACGTCATTGAAATCCGTCCGCGACAAGCCGGCGTAAGGCGCGGCGGTGCGAACCTCGCCATACAGATCATCGCTGAGGAACGGCTCGCCGCAGGCGCAGCCCAGCACGTGCTGGGCCAGCACGTCGAGCGCGCCGGTGCGCAAGGGTGGCGTATCCTGCGCGTTCTCGGCAATGGCATCGATGGCGACGCGGCACTCCAGCACTTCAAAACGATTGGCCGGCACCAGCACCGCGCGCGAGGCTTCGTCGAGGCGGTGGTTGGCGCGGCCGATCCGCTGCATCAGGCGCGAGGAGCCCTTGGGCGCGCCGATGTTGACGACGAGATCGACATCGCCCCAGTCGACGCCGAGGTCGAGCGAAGAGGTGCAAACCACACCGCGCAGGCGTCCCGCCGACATGGCGTCCTCGACCTTGCGGCGCTGCGCAACATCGAGCGAGCCGTGATGCAGCGCAATCGCGAGGCCGTCGTCGTTCATGCTCCAGAGATTCTGGAATAGCATCTCGGCCTGGCTGCGGGTATTGACGAAGACCAGCGTGGTCTTGTTCGCCTTGATCAGCTCGTAGATCTCAGGAAGCGCGTGGCGCGCGCTGTGGCCGGCCCAGGGCAGGCGCTCGCGCGTATCCAGCATCTCGACCAGCGGCGGCGCCGCGCCGCCGGCGATGACGATGTCGGCTGCTCGCTCCCTGCCGTCGGGCTGCGGCACCAGAAAGCGCGCGAGCTGATCCGGCTCTGCCACGGTCGCCGACAGGCCGATCGAGCGCATCTGCGGCGCCAGCCGCCACAGCCGCGCCAGCCCGAGCGAGAGCAGGTCGCCGCGCTTGGACGTTACCAACGCATGCAGCTCGTCGAGCACGATGCGCTTCAGCGAGGAAAACAGGAACGGTGCATCATCCGAGGACAGCAGCAGCGCAAGCTGCTCGGGCGTCGTCAGCAACACATCAGGCGGATAACGCCGTTGCCGCTGCCGCCGCGACACCGGCGTGTCGCCGGTGCGGGTCTCGACCTTGATCGGCAGCGCCATCTCCGCAATCGGCCGCTCCAGATTGCGCGCGATGTCGACGGCGAGCGCCTTCAGCGGCGAGATATAGAGCGTATGCAGGCCGCCGGTGCGCTGCACGCTGCGGCCGGTGGAGACGAGGCTTTGCTTCTCACCCGCCTTCCGTTCGGCTGCCTCGGTCGAAAGCTCCACCAGCGTCGGCAGGAATCCCGCCAGCGTCTTGCCGGCGCCGGTCGGCGCGATCAGCAGCGCGCTAGCGTCTTCGCGCGCCTTCTCCAGCAGTGCCAATTGATGCGCGCGCGGCGACCAGCCACGGGCTGCGAACCATTGCTGGAAGCGGCTCGGCAGCAGCGTGGCCGGCTCGGCCGATGTTTGGAGGATACGGGGCGGCACGGCATGACAGGTAAGCCGTGAAGATCGCTTCGTCGAGGGGTGCCGCCCTCCCCGCCTGCACGAGGAGGGCCAGTGGTCTCACGCCCCGGCCGGCACCTGATCCAGAAATCCGGTCACGCTTCTGATGCGGCCGTCCTTCAGTACGGCGAAATCAGTACCCTTGATCGGGCTGTCGGTGCCATCGGGACCAAGCCCCCATGAAAAGCGGATGTGATCGCCGTAGCCGTTGGGCTCGCCGATCAGCTTGAACTTGAAATCGGGAAAGCGCTGCTGCACGCCTGCGATCAGCGCCTCGATGCCGTCGCGGCCGTCGCCCTTCATCAAGGGATCGACATAGCTCGCATCGCTCGTCCAGTTTTCGCTGAGCAGTTCGCGGCGCCGGCCGGCGGTGCGCTCGTTCCAGAGCTCGATGTAGCGGCGGGCGATTGTGATGGGGTCGGTCATAATGCTCTCCTTCGAGGACGCCGTATTCGGCTGTCCCTGACTATCGAAGGATCGCGCGCGCTTATCGATTACCTCGCAGGTCATCGTTGCGCGAAAAAATGGAGCGCGATGATGTTGTCATCGCGCTCCATTCGCATGCGAATTGGTCGTGAAGATTACTTCGCGGCCGTGACCATGATCTCGACGGTGTATTGCGGCGCCGCCAGCTTGGCTTCGACGGTGGCGCGGGCGGGGGTATTGCCGGCCGACACCCAGGCGTCCCACACCGCATTCATCTCGCCGAACGTCTTCATATCGGTGATGTAGATCGTGGCCGAGAGCAGCTTCGACTTGTCGGTGCCGGCCTTGGCGAGATGGCCGTCGATGGTGGCCAGGATGTCCTGGGTCTGCTTGGTCACGCTTTCGCCGGCGGCCTTGTTGGCGACGACACCGGCGAGATAGACGGTGTTGCCATGCACGACGACCTGGCTCATGCGCGGGCCGGTTTCGAAACGCTGAATGCTCATTTACGGATCTCCTCACTGGAATGGCGGCCCTGTCTAGCCCAGCACCTCGCGCCGTGCCACCCCGGGCACGCATGCGTTGCCTGCGGCGCATGCGTTGCCCCGCACGCATGCCGTCAACGCCGAGCATGTGCGCCTCACGGAAACTGACTGAAAAAAGCCCAGATCGTCTCGGCGCCATCGATGTCGCCGTTCTGCGGCCCGAGCAGGCCGGCTGCGACCCTCGGGAAGCGGGCATCCGGAGAAAATCCAGGCATGCGGTGGCCGCCATGGTTGATGCGATAGAGCACGACGTCGTGTCCCCTCGGGCAGCGCGATGAGATCCGGGTCACTGTCGATTGGTCTGCAGGCGCCTTGTCGGGCAGGTCGGTCACGCTGGCATCGTCGGTCTCACAGCCATTGAGCTTGCGCCAGAACGCCAATGTCTCCTCGGTCGACCAGAAGCCGTCTGCGGCAAAATAGCTCGATCCGCGACCGCCCTCGTAGGGGACCAGCTGGTCGGCCGTGCCGTTCATGAGCAGCATCGGCAGCGGCCTTGACGGATGGCAGGTGACGGCGGCCTCGTCGGTGAGGTTCATGATCACGCTCGCGCCTGCCGCAAACAGATCGGCGCGGGCGCAGGCCATGGTCATCGCCATGGCGCCGCCATTGGAGACGCCCGCGATGAAGACGCGCTTTGCATCGGCCGTGCCGTCGGCCACCAGCTTCTCGACGAGCTTTGCGAGGAAGGTGACGTCGTCGGTGCCCACCGGCGGGCCGCGCAGCGCCGGCCCCGCCTTCGTTCGCGCATCCGCCCATGCATGGTTGAGGCCATCAGGAAAGACCACGGCCAGGCCCTCGCGCTTGGCGACCTGCGGCCACGCCGTCCGCGCGATCATGTCGGCGCCGCGCTGGGTCTTGCCGTGCAGCACGATGACGAGCGGTGCCGGCTTCCTGGCCGGCAATTGCGCACTGTAGGAGCGCTTCACGCCGTTGACGTCGATCGTCTCGGCGGATGCGACTGATGCGGCGGCCAATGCAGCAACCACCGCCCCGATGCACATCCACCGCCGCACGATCTAGCCTACCGCTTTCGCCGCGGCCCGGCCCGCATTGCGGCCCGAGAACAGGCAGCCGCCGAGGAAGGTGCCTTCCAGCGAGCGATAGCCGTGCACGCCGCCGCCGCCGAAGCCGGCGGCCTCGCCAACCGCATAGAGGCCGGGAATGACGCTGCCCTCGCTGCCGAACACACGCGAGTCGAGATCGGTCTCGAAGCCGCCCAGCGTCTTGCGGGTGAGTATGTTGAGCTTGACCGCGATCAGCGGCCCCTGCGCGGGATCGAGGATCCTGTGTGGGGAGGCGGTGCGGATCAGCCGGTCGCCGATATAGCGGCGCGCATTGTGGATGTTCATCACCTGCGCGTCCTTGACGTAAGCGTTGGCGATCTCGCGGTCGCGCGCCTCGATCTGCATCCTGATGTGCTCGAGCTTGAGGAGGTCGCTGCCGGCAAGCTTGTTCATCTCCGCAACAAGGTCCTCGATCTTGTCGCGTACGATGAAGTCGACACCATGGCTTTTGAACGCCTCGACCGGCGCGGGGGCGCCCTTGTTGGTGGCGCGGCGCAAGGTCATGCGCCAGCTCTTGCCGGTGAGGTCGGGATTCTGCTCCGAGCCCGACAGCGCGAACTCTTTCTTGATGATGCTCTGGGTCAGGATGAACCAGGAATAATCATAGCCGGTCGACATGATGTATTTGAGCTGGCCGAGCGTGTCGGAGCCGGGGAAGAGCGGCGCCGGCAGCCGCGTGCCTGTTGCGTCGAACCACATCGAGGAGGGGCCGGGCAGGATGCGGATGCCGTGGCGCGGCCAGATTGGATTCCAGTTCTGGATGCCCTCCACATAATGCCACATGCGGTCGCGGTTGATCAGCCGCGCGCCTGATTTCTCGGTGATGCCGATCATGCGGCCGTCGACATGCTCGGGCACGCCGGAGATCATGAATTTCGGGGGATCACCGAGCCGCTTCGGCCAGTTCTGCCGCACCAGCTCGTGATTGCCGCCGATGCCGCCGGACGCCACGATCACGGCCTGCGCCTTCAGCGCAAATTCGCCGACGACGTTGCGCGAGGAGCTCTTGCCGCGCTCGACCGTGTCGGGGGCGAGAACGGCGCCGCTGACGCCGTCCACCGTGCGATTGGTGATCGAAAGCGCATCGACGCGGTGGCGGAACCTGAAGCTCAGCCGGCCGCTTTTCATCGCCTCGCGCGCGCGGCGCTCGAACGGTTCGACGATACCGGGCCCGGTGCCCCAGGTGACGTGAAAACGCGGCACCGAATTGCCGTGGCCCATCGCGTCATAGCCGCCGCGCTCGGCCCAGCCGACCACGGGGAAGATGCGATGGCCCATCGCCCGCAGCCAGTCGCGCTTCTCGCCGGCCGCGAATGCCACGTAGGCCTCGGCCCATTGCCGCGGCCAGAAATCCTCGTCGCGGTCGAAGCCCGCGGCACCGATCCAGTCCTGCATGGCCAGGTCGAAGGAATCCTTGATGCCGAGCCGGCGCTGCTCCGGCGAATCAACCAGGAACAATCCGCCGAACGACCAGAACGCCTGGCCGCCGATCGACTGCTCGCCTTCCTGGTCGACCACGATCACGCGCTTGCCCGCATCCGCGATCTCGGTTGCGGCCACGAGGCCCGATAGGCCTGCGCCGACAACGACGACGTCTGTCTCTTCAGCCATGGTTTCCCCCTCCATTATTTCCCCCTCCATCGGTTCCCCCCTGTAGTCGCCCGGGATTGAAGCCAGCGGTGGCAACTGAGATCAAGGGCGTGGCGCGTAAGACATCGTTAACTTGTTCCACTTTGGGATAGAGGCCGGCCGAGTGCAGCGCGGACGCAACACTGGATTTGAATTTGTTTTGAGTCAGCCGCCCTGCCTAGACAAAACCTCGGTTACGACGGACGCTGGCCGTGCATCATCACCTGACACGCAGATTCGAATTCGACCGGGGCGGGGGACAATGAAGTTTCTGACGGGGTTGCTTGCGGCGGTTCTCCTGATCGCGGGCATGGGGGCTTCTCACGCGGTGGTTCGGATCGCGGATGACCGCGGTGGCCGGATTGGAACCTACGTCGACAGATACCAGGACCTGCGGCAGTCGGGCGAAACCGTCATCATCGATGGCCTGTGCGCGTCCGCCTGCACCATCGTCCTCGGCGCCATCCCGCATGACCGCATCTGCGTGACCTCGAGCGCGACGCTCGGCTTCCACGCCGCCTGGGATTTCGGCACCAATGGCCGGGCCGTCACTAACACCGAGGCGACCCAGATGCTCTACGCGATGTATCCGTCGCAGGTGAAGCGCTGGATCACCCAGCGCGGCGGCCTCACCCCGCACATGCTCTTCCTGAAGGGCAGGCAGCTCCAGGCCATGTACAAGCCCTGCTACATGGACGCGCAGGCCTCGGCGATCAAGCCGTTGCGCCGGCCCCTCCCGCAGGCGGACCAGCTCGAATCCGCCCGCGGCCAGCTGGTCCACTGATCGTCCAGGACGGGATCGCTCCGGCCCGCCAGCGGCGCCTTGCCCGCAGGCGGGCCAAAGCTTATCTGGAAGCCAGGGAACCGGGGCCTTCGCCTCGATCGTTGTCATGGCTCAACCGCTGCACCCGACGCATCCGCTACAGGACAATTCGCCCACTGCCGGCCGGACGCCGTTCGTGCTGCTGTTGGCGGGCGCGGGGATCGGCGGATTGCTGGTGCTCGGCGCGCTGGCGCTGTGGTTCCACTACGGCACACAGATGTTCTTCGAGATGATCAGGACCGGTTTCGCCGCCTGCTTCTGATCCGCCACAGGAAGTTTTCCGCTCATGAGTTCCGCCGCCCGTCCGCTGGTGATCGCGACCGCCTTCGCAGCAAGCCTCGTTGTCGGCCTCCTGATCATGTTCTGGGCCATGGGCGGGGTCAGCAAGGTGGCGCAGCCGGCCGCGATCGGCGGCCCGTTCCAGCTCACCGACCAGAACGGCAAGGCCGTCACCGACAAGAGCCTCAAGGGCAAGCCGACCCTGATCTTCTTCGGCTACACCCATTGCCCAGACGTCTGCCCGACCTCGCTGTTCGAGATCTCGGAAGTGCTGCGCGCGATGGGCAAGGATGCCGACAAGGTCAATGCCGTCTTCATATCGGTCGATCCCGAGCGCGATACGCCGGCGACCATGAAGGATTATCTATCGAGCTTCGATCCGCACCTCGAAGGCCTGTCCGGCAATCCCGCCGAGACCGCCAAGGTCATCAGCTCCTATCGGGTCTACGCCAAGAAGGTCCCGACCAAGGACGGCGACTACACCATGGACCATACCGCGCTGATCTATCTGATGGACCGCGACGGCCGGTTCGTGTCGCCGTTCAATTTGAAGCGGACGCCGGACGAGGCGGCGGCGGATTTGAAGAAGTATCTCTGAGAAGAGCGCAGGATCGAGCGGCATTCTCGGTGCAACCTCTCCCGCTTGCGGGGGAGGTCGGCGCGCACAGCGCGCCGGGCGGGGGCTCTCTCCACATTGGGGCTCTCGCCCGCGCGAGATACCCCCACCCCGTCCTCCCCCGCAAGCGGGAGAGGGAGCGCACCTCGCTCGGCTGCATTCCATGCTCGCGTTCCCGTCGGGATGGTCTATAACGCCCTCCGATCCCAATGAAATTCGTTCATTTCCGGCCGATGGCTCCATCGCAACAGGCGAAATCGTCCAAATCTGCCCGTAGCTTGCTGGCGGGGCTAGCCGTCGGCGCCTGCCTGCTCGCAGGCCTTCCCGGCGCCGAGGCGCAGGCCCCGGCCAAGCAGCCTCCCTCGCCGCCCCAGGGGACGCAGCAAGCCGCAACTCGGGTCGCGCAGGCCGCCCCGCAGGCCGTGCCCGGCTTCTGGGACCCGCGGCGGCGACCGGAGCGGCCGGACCTGTCGCGCCTGACCGTGATCCGCTTCCTGACCGAGACCGACTATCCGCCATTCAATTTCACCGGCGCCGACGGCAACCCGGCCGGCTTCAACGTCGATCTCGCACGCAGCCTGTGCGAGGAGATCAAGGTCACCTGCACGGTGCAGATGCGCCGCTTCGAGACGCTGGTCGACGCGCTCTCCTCCAACCGCGGCGATGCTATCATCGCCTCGATGGCGGTCAGCCCGCAGCTGCGCGCCCGCGTCGACTTCACCGATCCCTATTACCGCGTGCCGGCGCGCTTCGCCTCGCGCAAGGACGCGGTGATGCCGGAGATCCGCCCCGAATATCTCGAGGGCAAGAAAGTCGGCGTCATCGCCGGCTCCGCGCACGAGGCCTATCTCAAGGCCATGTTCACCGACGCCGAGCTGCATCCCTATCCCAACGACGACGCGATGCGCGCCGCCCTTCGCAAGGGCGAGGTCGATTTCATCTTCGGCGACGCCATCTCGCTGGCGTTCTGGATCAACGGCACCGATTCCGGCGATTGCTGCGCCTTTTCCGGCGGCCCCTTCGTCGAGAGCCGTTTCTTCGGCGAAGGCATCGGCATCGCCGTGCGCAAGGGCAATGACGTGCTGCGCCAGGCCCTGAACTGGGCCCTGTTCCGCGTCTGGGAAAAAGGCCGCTACACCGATCTGTGGCTGCGGTATTTCTCGGTGAGCCCGTTTTAGCCATCGATCGTCATTCCGGGGCGCGCGAAGCGCGAACCCGGAATCTCGAGATTGTTGAATTGTCATTCCGGGATGGTCCGAAGGACCAGACCCGGAATTTCGAGATTCCGGGTTCGATGCTGGCGCATCGCCCCGGAATGACAACTACCGTTCTTTTGCATTCTGCCCGGAAATCGCTATTTTCCGCGGCCCTGGAGGCCCTTCTTGATGTCCGTTATCGATCCCAACATGAGCCCGAGCGATTTGCGTGCGCTCGCCGAACAATCCAACGCCTGGCCGTTCGAGCAGGCGAAGGCCATTGTCGCGCGGCTGAAGAAAAGCCCGAAGGACGAGGTGCTGTTCGAGACCGGCTACGGACCATCCGGCCTGCCGCATATCGGCACGTTCGGCGAGGTCGCGCGCACGTCGATGGTGCGCCATGCCTTCCGCGTTCTGACCGAGGACAAGGTCAAGACGCGCCTCCTGGCGTTCTCCGACGACATGGACGGGTTTCGGAAAGTGCCCGACAACGTTCCGAACAAGGAGATGCTGGCCGCGCATCTCGGCAAGCCGCTGACGCGGGTGCCGGATCCGTTCTCCAACGAGTACCCCTCGTTCGGTGCGCACAACAACGCGCGCCTGCGCGCGTTTCTGGATCATTTCGGCTTCGACTACGAATTCGCGAGCTCGACCGACTATTATACGTCCGGCCGCTTCGACGCGACGCTGCTCAAGATGTTAGCTGCCTACGACAAGGTGATGGCGATCATCCTGCCGACGCTAGGGCCCGATCGCCGCGCGACCTATTCGCCGTTCCTGCCCATCAGCAAGACCAATGGTGTCGTGCTGCAGGTGCCGATGATCCGCCGCGACGTTGCGGCCGGCACGGTGACCTATGTCGACCCCGACACGAACCAGGAAGTCGAAACGCCCGTCACCGGCGGCAACGTCAAGTGTCAGTGGAAGGCCGACTGGGCGATGCGCTGGGTCGCGCTCGGCGTCGACTACGAGATGGCCGGCAAGGATTTGATCGACTCCGTGAAGCTCTCCGGCGCGATCGCCAGGGCGCTCGGCGCCACGCCGCCCGAAGGCTTCAACTACGAGCTCTTCCTCGACGAGCAGGGCCAGAAGATCTCGAAGTCGAAGGGCAACGGCCTCACCATCGACGAATGGCTGCGCTACGCCTCGCCGGAATCGCTGTCGCTGTTCATGTATCGCGAGCCGAAGGCGGCCAAGCGGCTGTATTTCGACGTCATCCCGCGCAACGTCGACGACTATCAGCAGTTCATCGACGGCTTTGCCCGGCAGGATGACAAGCAGCAGCTCGGCAATCCGGTCTGGCACATCCACAACGGCAAGCCGCCGCAGGGCGACATGCCCGTCACCTTCCAGCTCCTGCTGACGCTGGTGTCGTCGTCGAACGCGGAGAATGCCGAGACGCTGTGGGGTTTTATTGGCCGCTATCGTCCGGGCGTCTCGCCGCAGACGCATCCGAAGCTCGATGCGATGGTCGGCTACGCCATCAATTACTACCGCGATTTCGTCGCGCCGACGAAGCAGTTCCGCGTGCCCTCGGACAACGAGCGCAGCGCGCTGCAGGACCTGCGCGATGCGCTGTCACAACTTGCGCAGGACGCATCTGCCGAGGACATCCAGAACGTCGTCTACGAGATCGGCCGCCGCGAGCCATTCCTCGATCAGGTCAAGAAGGGCAAGGACGGCCGTCCCGGCGTCACGCTGGACTGGTTCAACATGCTCTATCAGGTGCTGCTCGGCCAGGAGAAGGGCCCGCGCTTCGGCTCCTTCGTCGCGGTGTACGGCGTGCAGAACGCGGTCAACATGATCGACGGCGCGCTGGCGCGGTCAGCGTAGCGTTGTAGCCCGGATGGAGCGAAGCGAAATCCGGGGTCTTCAGGAGCGGCATCAGCGGTCCCGGATTGCGCTTCGCTGCATTCGGGCTACGGACCTTCGTCCCGTCTCAAATCGACCTTAGCACGTAGCGCCTGTTGTCCTTCTGCACCGGGCGCGCGTTCATCGGATAGAGTTTTGCGAACGCGGCGACGTCAGCGGCGGACACCTGAATCGGGGTGGTCAGCAGCAGCCACTCGACCACTTCCGAACAGGGCGGCGTCGTCAGCGAGCCGGGATAGCGGAAGTAGCTCAGCTTTTGCGGCAGCATGGCGTGCGGATCGATGCCCGCATCCGCCTTCACCGCCGGGCCTTCCGCCGCCGGCATGGTCTTGACGATCTTGCCGAAGGCGGCGTTCGGCCTTCCCTCGGCCATCAGCACGCCGACCACGGCGAGGCCGCCGGCTTCGTTGCGATGGACGAAATGCGCCTCCATCGGAAAATTCTTGCCGCCGATCATGTGCTCGCTCGGCCGGTGGAAGTGCACCTGAAGCAGCTTGTACTTGACGTCGCCGAGCATCAACGTGCTGCCTTCGGCGAAGTTGAGCTGGATCGTGTGTCCGTTGTTGACGATGGTGTCGGGGCTCTTGCCCCAGTTCAGCTTCAGAACCGGCAATTGCGACTTGATCGTCCCCTCGATGTCGATCGGCGATTGCTGCAGGCCGACCGCGCAGGCCTTGTTGGCCGCATCGAGATCGCCCCATTTGGCCGGGCCGCCGACGCCTTCATAGCTCCAATGCGCGCCTTCGGCGGCGAAGGCCGGCTTGCACAGCGGACAAAGCGCAAGACCCGCGAGAGCCTTCAATGCGTGACGGCGATTCATCATATCCCCCTAAGATGAACTTGATTGGCAATATCGGCCGCAACCTATGCGAGAGCGGCGGTGAGTCGCAATGGCGATGCAGGAGTGACGCGAGCCGGGAGCGGATTCAGACCTTCTGGCGAAAGGTCTCCAGCACGGCCGCGACGATCTTCTGTCCGTTTCTGCGCAGCTTCCTGGAATCTTCGGCGTGGGGCAGCAGCAGTCCGATCTTGCAGATCATGGCGTCGATCATCCGGCTGAGCAGATCGACATCGTCCGCGTGCAACTCGCCATCGCGCTTCAGGGCCCGCAGGGTCGCGATCAGGAGCGCGGTCGGGTAGGTCTCCTCGATCTCACGATAGCGCGGCTCGCCCAGCACGGCCTGCGCTTCCTGGATGACGATGCGCGCGTAGTCCGGCTCTTCGCAGGCGTCGAGATAAGCGTCGATGCCGGCGCTGAGACGATCCCAGATCTTGCGCTCATTGCGCGCCGCGATCTCGATTCTGGCGGCCGCCTCGCGCTGCATGGCGACCACGACGGCGTCGAACAGCGCCTTCTTGTCCTCGAAGTGATGGTAGAACGCGCCGCGCGTGACCCGCGCCGCCCGTGAGATCGCCTCCATGCCGGCGGCCTGAAATCCGTGGGCCGCAAACGCTTCGCGGCCAGCATCGAGCAGCGCCTGCCTGGTGGCCTCGCTGTACTCTTCCCGACGACTTCTCGGAGGATCCTTCGCCCGCATCGCGCGCAACCTAATGCTTGACGCGTCGGTATCAAACCGCTTATAACATACATGATGTATGTATTAGACACGTAGAATGTGTATAAAGAATTCGGTGAGGTAGACCATGGACGGCAGGCGCATGTTCGAGCTGGCGGAAAGGCTGGCGATCGCGAAAAGCCGGCAGGACATCCCAGCGGCGCTGGAGGTTCTGCATCCCGACATGGTGCTGGAGACGCCGGCCTTCGGCACCCGGGCGCAGGGTCTCGCCGAAAACCAGCGCATCCTGGCGCGCTTCTTCAAGTCCTTTCCGGACTATCACGTCACGCTCGATGGCCGCGCCAATTGCCCCGACACGCTGGTCTGCTGGGGCACCGCGCGGATGACGATGACGGGCGATCGCTTCGGGGCCGTGCCGAACGGCCGTCGCGCCGAGCTGCCGGTGTTCATCGCCTTCGCCTTTCGCGACGACAAGATCGCGTTTGAGCGCTTCGTCTTCGATCTCTCCGAGCTCTGCGCCCAATCCGGCGTCTCGACCGACGCGGTCAGGCGCAAGCTGTTCGGCGAAGCCGCGCAGGCGGCGTAGCTCGCCGACGTAACTCCATCCACGTAACAGGAGCGTCAGACCATGGCCGATCCCCGCATCAAGCCCGTCGGTGACCTCGCGACCAGGCTTGTCTTCGACATCGTCGTCGACCTCGATCCGCGCATCAATTTCGGTGCCGGGCCGGTCGGGCAGCGCGTGTTGTTCGGCGCGGCCAAGGGTTCGTTCGAAGGGCCGCGCCTGCGCGGCGAGGTGCTGCGGGGCGGTGGGGACTGGGCCTTGTTTCGCGCCGATGGCACCATGACCCTCGATGTCCGCCTGTCGCTGCGGACGCATGATGGCGAGCTGATCTACATGACCTATGGCGGCCGCTGGGTGACGCCGCAGTCTTTGCGCGCCGAGATGGCGGATCCCGCGCGACGTACCAAGGTCGATCCCGCCGGATATTACTTCCGCACCAATCCGCTGTTCGAGACCGGCTCGCAGACCTACGCCTGGGTCAACGACATCGTCTGCGTCGGCAAGGGCTACCTCGTCGAAGGTGCCGTCGCCTACAAGATCTTCGAAGTGCTGTGAGAGCTCCGTGGATGCGTTGAGTGCGCTGCACGTGAGCGTCCCCTCGCCCTCACTGCCTCGCCCACATGATGCGCGCGATCCACGCCACATCGCTCGCCGCCATCGTGCGCCCGGCCTGCGACGCATCGAACGCCTGAAGCTCCAGCGCCTTCACGGTGCGGCGCCCCAGCGTCGCGACCATCACCTCGCCGGCCTTGGTCTTCACCACCACGCGATCGCCTTTGCGGATCGGTGCGCCGGGTGAGACCAGGATGAGGTCGCCGTCGCGATAGGCAGGTAGCAGCGCATCGCCGGAAATCTCCAGCGCAAAGGTGTGGCTGTCCTCGGTGGGAAGCGCGATTTCGGTCCAGCCCTTGCCGGATGGAAAGCCGGCCTCATCGAAAGCGCCGCTTGCGCCGGCCAGCGCGAAGCCGAGCAGCGGTACCGAGCGACCGTCGCCGGCCTCACCGTCGATCAGCCGCGCAAAGCTCTCGATCGAGGAGTCGGCCGCGGCCAGCGCCTTTGCGATCGATTCGGTCGAGGGCCAGCGCTCGCGGCCGTCGGAGGTGACGCGCTTGGATCTGTTGAAGGTGGTGGGATCAAGCCCAGCGCGCTTGGCGAGGCCGGATGGCGACAGACCGGCGCGCGCCGCCAGCCGATCCAGGGCGACCCAGATCTGGTCGTGCGTCAGTATCCTCTGCGCTTTGGCCTGTCTGACCATGCAAGGTCCAGCCCGTCGCAACTCAGGAAAACTATCCTCAAATCAACCGGTTTTCCGTTTTTCGCGCAAGAGGCGATGGGCAGGCGCGCCTTCAAGCGATGTGGATAGCGGTTCGCCTCAAGAAAACGCGCTAAAACAGGAATCCAGAGCCCCGTTCCGATTTCATCGGAACGGAATAGGCTCTAAGTCTTGAGTTCGGAAGGGGCGGCCTTTACGGTCGCGCCCGGGTTTCGGGGACCCGCACGCGGCGAAAAAACCCAAGAAACTCAAAGAGCTGACTCAAAGAGCAAACAGGGCTGCGCAAGCGGTGGTCAAGATCTACAAAATCTGTCCGGCCTCGGCCTGGCGCGAGGCGGAACGGCAGGGTGTCTACCGGGGCAGCGCGGACGATGCGCGCGACGGCTTCATCCATTTCTCCACCGCTGCCCAGGTTCCCGAGACCTTGCGCAAGCACTATGTCGGACAGCGCGCGCTGTTCCTGGTCGAGGTCGACGGCGACGCACTCGGCAGTGAGCTGCGCTGGGAGCGCTCGCGCAATGACGAGCTGTTTCCACATCTCTATGGCGAGCTCGACCTCGGCGCGGTGCTGTCGGTGATGAACCTCAACATCCGCTCGGACGGCGGCCACGACACTCCGGAGCTGCTGCCGTGATCCGCGCTTTCGACGCCTTTTCGCTGCCGGTGCTGCGCTGGCTCGATCCGGAAGACGCCCATCGCCTCGCGATCCAGGGCCTGCGCTTCCTGCCGCCGGTCAAGCCGCGCGCTGACGATCCCAAGCTCGCGATGCGCGCCTTCGGGCTCAACTTTCCCAATCCGATCGGCATGGCCGCGGGCTTCGACAAGAGCGCCGAGGTGCCGGACGCGCTGCTGCGGCTCGGCTTCGGCTTCGTCGAGATCGGCTCGGTGACGCCGAAGCCGCAAGTTGGCAATCCGCGGCCGCGGCTGTTTCGTTTGGAGCGCGACGAGGCCGTCATCAACCGCATGGGGTTCAACAATGACGGCGCCGACGTCGCCTTGCGCCGGCTCGCCGCGCGCGCGCAACACGGCGGCATCGTCGGCGTCAATGTCGGCGCCAACAAGGATTCGCCGGACCGCGTCGCCGATTACGTCAAGCTGATCGAGACCTTTGCGCCGGTGGCGAGCTATTTCACCGTCAACGTCTCCTCGCCGAACACGCCGGGCCTGCGCAATTTGCAGGAAGGCGCCCTGCTCGACGATCTCCTCGCCAGGGTAATCGACGCGCGCGAGCGTGTGCGCCAGAAGGCCGGCGACACGCCGGTGCTGCTCAAGATCGCGCCGGATCTGAGCCTCGCCCAGCTCGACGACGTCGTTCAGGTGGCGCGCTCGCGCCGGGTCGACGGCATGATCGTGTCGAACACGACGATCGCGCGGCCGAGCACGCTGCGCGAGGAGATGCGCGCCAAGGAGCAAGGCGGCCTGTCCGGCCGGCCGCTGTTCCGCCTGTCGACGCGCATGGTCGCGGAGACCTATGTGCGCGTCGAAGGCGCGTTCCCGCTGATCGGCGTCGGCGGCGTGGATTCTGGCGGTGCCGCGCTGACCAAGATCCGCGCCGGCGCAAGCCTGATCCAGCTCTATTCGTCGCTGATCTACAAGGGCCTCGGGCTCGTCGACGAGATCAAGCGCGACCTCACCTCGACGCTGCTTCGCACCGGGCGGGATTCCCTGTCCGAGATCGTCGGCGCCGACGCCGCGACGCTCACCGCGGAAGACTGGCCGGGGATGTGACGCGGTCTCGTGCCCCGGACGCAGCGCAGCGCGCCGACTTCGGCGTGGTGCGCTGCCGAGCCGGGGCCCATGTGACAGCGAACTCGATGAGAAATGGGTCCCGGCTCAGCGCAGCAGCGTTTCACGCTGCAGCGCGTCCGGGACACGAGAGCTACGCCTTTGAAAACGTCGCCCGGAACTGCGCCGGATAGCGTGCGGCCTGCAAGCCGCCGCGCGAGAGGTAGGAAGCCATCAGCGCGCACCACAGGCCGGCATTGCCGAGCGATTGCAGCGCCCACCAGGCGGCGAGAAAGATCAGCAGCGAAGCCAGCATCAGATTGCGCATCTCGCGCGCCCAGGTCGCGCCGATATAGATGCCGTCGAAGCCGAAGGCGAACACGCCGGGGATGGGCACGAGCACGACGAAGGGCAGGAATTCGCGCGCGGCACGGCGGACGTCGTCACTCGCCGTCATGAAATCGATCAAGGCGGGCCCGAACAGCGCGAACAGTCCCGACATCACCAGCGCGAAGCCGAGGCCCCACAGCAGCACCAGCCGGGTCGAATCCGCGAAGCCCTTTGCATCGCGCGCGCCAACGGCGCGGCCGCAGAGCTGCTGCGCTGCGTTGGCGAGACCGTCGAGGAAGAAAGCGCTGACCAGCAGGAAATTGTTGAGCACGGAGTTGGCGGCCAGCGTGACGTCGCCGGCCTGCGCGCCCTTGGCGGTGAAGAACAGGAATACGGCGATTAGCGCCGCAGTGCGGATCAGGATGTCGGTGTTCACCGCCAGCATCCGCAACAGCTTGTCGCGGTCGAGCAGGGTCGCGTACGGCACGGCAAAGCCGCCGTCGGCATAATGGCGGCAGACGATCACGCCGAGGGCGAACCCGACCGCTTCCGACAACAGCGCGGCGATCGCGGCACCGGCGATGCCGGTGTCGTAGACCAGCACCAGCACCATCGTCGCCGCCATGTTGACGAGGTTGATGACGACCTGAAGCATCAAGGCTGAATTGGCGCGGGCCTGGCCGATCAGCCAGCCGAGGATGACGTAATTGGCGAGCGCGAACGGCGACGACCAGATCCGGATCTTGAAGTAGGTCTTCGCGGCCTGCGTCACACCCTCGCTGCCGCCCATGAGGTCGAACAGCATTGCGGCCAGCGGCAGCTGCAGCACGATCAGCGCGGCGCCGATCAGGCCGGCAACGATGAAGCCGCGCGCCAGGATCGCGGTCGGCTCGCGCGTGTCACCCGCGCCCAGCGATTGCGCGGTGAAGGCGAGCGTGCTCATCCGCAGGAAGCCGAACAGCCAGAACAGGCAGTCGAAGATCACCGACGCCATCGCGACGCCGCCGAGCAGCGCGGCATCGTCGAGGCGGCCGATCGCCGTGGTCGAGACGATGCCGATCAGCGGTGTGGTCAGGTTGGCGACCATCGCCGGACCGGCGATGGCGAACACTTCACGTGTGCCGACTTTGGGATGGACGGGCGCGTGCATGGTCAGAACACGACGACCATGCCGTCCTCGGCCGCCATATGGGGCAGAGCTTCGAGGCGCGACAGCATGTCATCGCTCATATGGGTGAGGACGAGCCGCTTGGCGCCGATCGCGGGCAGATGCTGTTCCAAGGTCTTCAGGCTGAGATGGTTCTTGACCACCTTCTCGTACATATAGGCCTCGGCAATGAAAAGATCCGCGCCATGCGCCAGCGGAATGAGCGTCTCCGTCCATTCGGTATCGGCGCTGTAGGCGAGCGTGCGGCCCTCGACCTCGACGCGGTAGGCGAGGAAGGGACCGCCGGATTCGCCGTGCACGACCGGATAGGGCGTCACCGTCACGGTGCCGAAAGTCCGGCTTTGCTCGGGCGAGAGCTCGACGACATTTAGCTCGAAGCGCTGCTGTGTCCTCGAGGAGTGCTCGAACAGCGCCTCCATCACCTCGCGCAGCCGCGTCTCGATGCCTTGCGGGCCCGCGATCGTCAGCGGCCGCGTCCGCCGCGTGAATTGCGCGTCGAGCAGGACAAACGGCAGGCCGGCAAAGTGGTCGCCGTGGAAATGCGTGATCAGGATCAGATCGATATCGTTGCGGTCGATCTCGAGCCGCTTCAGCGCCGGCAGAGCCGACGCACCGCAATCGATCAGGAAGTTGGCTTGGCGCCCCGAGACGTGGAAGCAGGTATTGAGCCTGCCGCCGGAGCCAAAAGCATCGCCGCAGCCGACAAAGCGCAATTGCATCGGCTGCGGACCCTCAAAATCTCACCGGCCGCGCGGCGTGCCGAACACGCGCGAGAGCAACCAGATCGGGATCACGATGACGGCGCCGAGCAGGAAGTAGCGCCACAGCCAGTTGATGGTGTCGAAGCCGAGATCCCACAGCCGCTGGAACAACAGGCGTATGCTGGTGAGGATGTTCCAGGGATCGAAGCCGATCGCGGCGAGCACGACGCCGACCAGGATCGAGAGCAGGACCAGGCGAAACGCGACCGCCAGCGGCGAGCCGCCGAGAAAGCGGTTCAGCCCGTCGTTGCGGCCGGCCGGCAAATCTCTGACGTCTTGGACCATCTCAAACTCCTGTAGGCGGATTCGACCCATTATAGGGCACGGCGAGGCAGATGGGGAACCCCGGCCCGACCGTCAATCAGCTTACCGCGTTTTAATTCAGGCACGCGCGTGCCGCGGGCTCCCAACCTCTCCCGCTTGCGGGAGAGGGGGCGGACTGCCTCCGTGGCCGCAATCGAGCCATCTTCCTCATGCCTCAATCTCCACCGCCTCCGCCTTCAGCATCCTCTCCAGCGTCTCCAGCCGATCGGCCTCGCGCGGCGGCTTGTCCCAGCGCAGGCGGCTGATGCGGGGGAAGCGCATGGCGACGCCGGATTTATGTCGCGGCGAGCGCTGCAGGCCCTCGAACGCCACCTCCAGCACCAGCCCCTTGTCGCCCTCATGCACGACATGACGGACGGGGCCGAATTTTTCGGTGGTGTTGCGGCGGACGAAGCGGTCGATCTGCAGCAGCTCCTCGTCGGTGAAGCCGAAATAGGCCTTGCCGACCGGCACCAGTTCGTCGCCGCCCTCGCCCGCGGTCCAGACGCCGAACGTGTAGTCGGAATAAAAGGACGAGCGCTTGCCGTGACCGCGCTGCGCATACATCAGCACGGCGTCGATGATGTGCGGATCGCGTTTCCACTTCCACCACTGGCCCTTGGGACGTCCGGGCAGATAAGGCGCATCGCGCCGTTTCAGCATCACGCCTTCGACGGCGTCCGCGTCTTCGCCGGCACCGGCACTTGCGGGATCGGCGCGGGCGGCGGTCAGCGCCTCCCAGCTTGCGAAGGCAACGGTCGGCGACAGATCGATGCGGGGATCGCTAAGCTTCCCGATGAAGGTCTCCAGCCGCTCGCGCCGTTCCGCGAACGGCAGCTCGCGCAAATCGTTCTCGTCGTCGCCGAGCAGATCGTAAGCGCGCAGGTGAATCGGAAATTCCTTGATCAGCTTTGGCGAGACGACCTTGCGGTTGAGCCGCTGCTGCAGGACGTTGAAGCTCTGCACGCGGCCTTCACGCAGGATCAGCAGCTCGCCGTCGATCGCACCGGGCAGGCGCAGCGTTGGCACGAGATCGGGAAAGCTGCCCGTGATGTCCTCGCCGGTGCGCGAATAGAGCCGCGCCGTGACGTGGCCGCGCTCGTCGCGCCCTGCCACCGCCTGCACGCGAATGCCATCCCATTTCCACTCGGCGATGTAGTCGGCGGGATCGAGCGCGGCGAAATCGCTGTCCTCGATCGCATGCGCCAGCATCACCGGGCGGAACGGCGCGGGATCGCGATTGACCGGCTTTTCGGCGCGGCCCTCCAGCCAGGCGAACAGGTCGAGATAGGGTGGCGCAAGGCCAGGCCAGATCAGCTCGACGTCATGCGGATCCTTGTCGCCGAGCGCGGCCGCCGCAGTCTTCGCCAGCCGTGCCGAGATGCCGATGCGAAGCGCGCCGGTGACGAGTTTCAGCAGCGCCCAGCGCCCGGTCTCATCGAGCTCGTCGAGCCAGCGCTCGAGCTGCTTTGGCAGCTCGGTCTTGCCGAGCGTGCGCAACGTGGTGACGACCTCGGTAAGGGTCGGCGGCGGCGGGTTGTTGTGGGCGGCTAGCACAGCCTTCGGCCACATCAGCGCCACCGTCTCCGAGAGATCGCCGACGTAATCGTAACTCAGCCCGAACAGCACCGGATCTGTGCGCGCAGCAATGAGATCGCGGATCAGGGCGGGCTTGGCGTGCTTGAAGCTGAGCGCGCCGGTGAGCGCGGCCAGCGCGTAGCCGCGGTCGGGGTCACCGACCTCACGGAAATAGCCGGTGAGCAGCCGCAGCTTGTTGTTGCGGCCGGGCTCGTAGGCGAGACGGTCCAGGAGTTCGGCGAAGCGGTTCATGCTTCGGCCTCGTCAATGGCCGGCGTCTCGCTCTCCTCCTCGTCGCCATAGCCGACGAGGTCGAGCGGCTGCGCTTTCAGGCCTTTGCTCTGGCACCAATGCACTAGCGCATCTTCCTGGCCGTGCGTGACCCAGATCTCGCCGGCACCGGTCGCGCCGATGGTGGCGGTGAGGCCGTCCCAGTCGGCGTGGTCGGAGATCACCAGCGGCAGCTCGATGCCGCGCTGCCGCGCCCGGGCGCGCACGCGCATCCATCCTGACGCGAACGCAGTGACCGGATCGGGAAACCGCCGCGTCCAGAGATCGGAGGTCGCCGAGGGTGGCGCCAGCGTGATCGTGCCGGCGAGCGCCGCCTTCTTCACGCCCTTCACCGGCCTGAGCTCGCCGAGATCGATTCCGCGGCTTTGGTAGTACTCTGTGATCTTCTCCATCGCGCCATGCAGATAGATCGGGGCGTCATAGCCGGCCGCGCGCAGCAGCGCGATCACGCGCTGGGCCTTGCCGAGCGAATAGGCCCCAACCAGATGCGCGCGCTCGGGAAACAGCGCGACCGAGGCCAGTAGCTTCTTCACCTCGTCGCTCGCATCGCCATGCCGGAATACCGGCAGCCCGAACGTCGCCTCGGTGATGAAGACGTCGCAGGGCACCAGCTCGAACGGCGTGCAGGTCGGATCGGGCGCGTCCTTGTAGTCGCCGGAGGCGACGATGCAGGTGTCCTTGCAGGTCACCGCGATCTGCGCTGATCCCAGCACGTGGCCGGCCGGGTGGAATTTCACGCAGACCTCGCCGAGCCGGATCTCCTCACCATAGTTGATGGCTTGCATCGATCCGGCAAAATTCTCGCCGTAACGCAGCCGCATCATGTCCAGCGTTTCCTGCGTCGCCAGCACCGCACCATGGCCGGCGCGGGCATGGTCGGAATGGCCGTGGGTGATCACGGCCCGCTCGACCGGGCGGACAGGGTCGATATGGAAGCCGCCGGGCTTGCAGCACAGGCCGGCAGCAACTGGCAGCAGGATGTCTTGGGGACGCATCATGATCATATAGTCACGGGGCCCCGATATTCACCGGTCATGCGCGGGCTTGACCCGCGCATCCATCCCCCTAAAGAGTTCCTTTTTTGATGGATTGCCGGGCCTTCGCCGCGCCGGAGGGGCTTCGGCCCCGCAGGCGGGTCAAGCCCGGCAATGACAATCGGTTCCTCCAATGCCCCTCCGCCTATTCCAGTCCTCCGGCGATCTCATGGCCGACCGCCGCTTCGAGTTCGCGCGCGATCTCCAGCTCAAGGGCGACCTGCCCGCCGCCGCTGACCTCATAGAGCAGGCGATCGAGCTCGCGCCTGACTTCACCTCGGCCTGGTTCACGCTCGGCGAAATCCGTCAGCGGCTCGGCGAGCGCGACAAGGCCATCGCCGCCTTTCGAGAAGCGCGGCGGTCCGATCCCGACGACCACCATGGGGCCGGCCTGCATCTGATGCGGCTCGGCGACGCACAGATGGCCGAAATGCCCAAGGCCTATGTGCAGGCCCTGTTCGACCAGTACGCCCCGCGCTTCGAGCACACACTGGTCAACGATCTCGACTATCGCGCCCCGGCGCTGATCTTCAAGGCGGTGGTGGCCGCGCGGGTCGACGCGAAGAAGCCGGCCTTCTTCAAACGCACCATCGATCTCGGCTGCGGCACCGGGCTTGCGGCCGCCGCATTCTCGAAGCAGGTCGATCATTTCATCGGCATTGACCTGTCGCCCGGCATGATCAAGGAGGCGCGCGCCACCAACTTCTACGCCGAGCTCGAAGTCGCCGACATGATCGAAGGGCTGCGGAGCAAGGGCGATGGATGCGCGAACCTCGTCGTCGCCGCGGATGCGTTCGTCTATCTCTCCGATCTCGCGCCGGTGTTCAACGAAGCCAGACGCGTGCTCGTATCCGGCGGCGTGCTCGCCTTCACGCTGGAGACGCACGATGGCAGCGGCATCGTTCTCGGCGAAGGCCTGCGCTATGCCCATTCGGCGGAATATGTGCGCGGTGCCATCGCCAAGGCCGGGCTCAAGCTGCTGACGTTGGAGCCGGCCTCTCCACGGATCGAGAACAACGAGCCCGTGCGCGGCCTCGTCGTGGTCGCCGAGAAAACTTGAGTCTAGGCGCTAGCGCCCGGCGATTTGAGCGTCATTGCGTCGCAAAGCCGTGACTTCCCACTTGCGAGCCGTGCTGCGTTCCCAGCACAATGCGCATGCCAGGGAGAAACAGATCATGACGAAGAATCCATCGCGGCGCGATTTCAGCGCCGCCGCGCTCGCCACCATCGCCGCATCCACCTTGCCCGCGCCGTATGTCTGGGCCGCGGAGAAGAAATACGATGCCGGCGCCAGCGACACCGAGATCAAGATTGGGCAGACCGTGCCGCATTCCGGCCCCGGCTCGCTCTACGGCGTGTTGGGGCGCATCGGCGAGGCCTATTTCCAGATGCTGAACGAGAAGGGCGGCATCAACGGACGCAAGGTCAAGTTTCTCACCATGGACGATGCCTACAGCGCGCCGAAATGCGTCGAGGCGACGCGGCGCCTGGTCGAGCAGGAGGAAGTGCTCGCGCTGTACGGCTCGCTCGGCACCGCGCCGCAGACCGCCGTGCACAAATACCTGAACTCCAAGGGCGTGCCGCAGTTGCTGCTCAACACCGGCGCGTCGAAGTGGAATAACCCGAAAGAGTTCAAATGGACGATGGCGGGCCTGCCGCTCTATCCGACCGAGGCGCGCATCCTGGCCCGTCACGTCGTCAGCGTGAAGCCGAACGCCAAGATCGGCATCCTCTACCAGAACGACGATTTCGGCCGCGACTTCCTCGGTCCCTTCAAGAAAGTTTTGGAGGACGCCGGCGGCACCGCAAAGGTGATCATGGAGCAGACCTACGATCTCACCGAGCCGACCGTCGATTCCCAGCTCATCAACCTCTCGAAGTCGGGCGCCGACGTCTTCTACAACATCTCGACCGGCAAGGCGTCGTCGCAGTCGATCCGGAAGGTCGCCGAGCTCGGCTGGAAGCCGCTGCAGCTTCTTTCCGCCGGCTCAACCGGCCGCTCGATCCTCACTGCCGCGGGCCTCGAGAACGCCACCGGCATCGTCGCCATCCGCTACAACAAGGAGGTCGGCCTGCCCAAATGGGAGAAGGACCCCGACGTGATGGCGTTCGAGGAATTGCGCAAGAAGTACACGCCGGCCATCGACCCCGACAACACCATCGCCTTCGCCGGCTACGGCCAGGCCGTGACCATGGGCGAGATCCTGCGCCGCTGCGGCGACGACCTCACCCGCGCCAACGTGCTGAAGCAGGCCTCGAACCTCAAAGGCTTCCATTCGCCCTACTTCCTCGACGGCGTCACCTACAGCTACACGCCCGAAGACTACACGCCGATGAAGACGCTTTTCATCTCCACCTTCACCGGCAAGGACTGGGACATCTCCGACAAGCCGATGTCGGAGTAGGCTGGGGGCGCGCCGCTGCTTCCCCTCTCCTGCTTTGCCAGGAGAGGCAGGAAGCAAGAGCGCGCTCAGACGCTAACCTGCGATCGCCAGCCGATACGCCCGCGCGGCATTCACGCCAAAAGCCTTGTCCCGCAGCTGCGGGCCAAGCTTCGCCAGACAAGCCTCCAGCGCGTTCTTGATCTCGCCATAGCTTCCCGCAAGCAGGCACACCGGCCAGTCCGAGCCGAAGATCAGCCTGTCTTCGCCAAAACACCTCGCGGCGTGCGCGACGAACGGAAACAGGCGTTCCGCATCCCAATCATTCCAGACCGCCTCGGTCGCGAGCCCTGAGATCTTGCACCAGACATTGCCGCAGGCACCGAGCGCCTTGATGCGATCGGCCCACTCGTCGCTGCCGCCGTCGGCAATCGGCGGCTTGGCGGCGTGGTCGAGCACGAAGCGCGCTTGCGGAAAGGCCTGCGCGGTGGCGATCGCCGACGGCAGCTCTCGGGTGCGGACGAGGAAATCGTAGGCGAGATCGTGCGCGAACACGGCGGTGAGGCCGCGCTGGACGTCCCCGCGCAGCAGCCAATCGGGATCGGCTTCATCGTGGACCTGGTGGCGGATTCCGACCAGCTTGCCGCCGCCGGGTGAAGCGCGAAGCCGATCGAGCGTTTCGCCGAGCGCACCATCCGTCAGATCAACCCAGCCGACCACGCCGACGACGAAGGGATTTTCGTGCGCAATGCGCAAGAATTCCTCGGTCTCCTCCAGCGCGGAGCGGCATTGCACCACGATGCTGGCGTCGATGCCGTTCGCTTTCAACAGTGGCGCGAGATCCGCCGGACCAAAGGCGCGGCGGATCGGCGTCAGCTCGTCCGCTGCCATCCAGGGATAGTCGGCGCGCGCAGGATCCCAGAAATGCTGATGGCTGTCGATGATCATGCCTTACGCCCCACCCGGCAGCGGCGCGCGCGCATCGACGAGGTTTCGTGCCCGCAGTTCCTGCCAGAAGGCCGCCGGCACCGCTTTCTCCGACATCGCGATGTTGTCGGAAACCTCCGCGGCGTTGCGCGCACCCATCACGGCGACCGTGACGGCCGGATGCGCCATGCAGAACTGGAGCGCGGCGGCTTTCAGCTCGGTGCCATGCTCGCGGCAGAGCGCGTCCAGCTCCAACGCCCGCGCAACCAGCGAAGCATCGGCGTCCTGATAGTTGAACTTCGCGCTGGTGTGCGGATTGGCGAGGATGCCGCTGTTGTAGATGCCGCCGAGCAGGGTACCGATGCTCTTTGCCTGACAGACCGGAAACAGCGCATCCAGCGCGTCCTGATCGAGCAGCGTGTAGCGCCCGGCCAGCAGGAAGCAATCGACCGACACGGCCTCGGCGAAACGGACAAGCATCTCCGACTGGTTCATGCCGGCACCAATCGCCTTCACCGTGCCCTCCTCGCGCAGGCGCTGGAGCGCGCGGAAGGCACCGGCGACGGCGTCGTCATAGTGGTCATCGGGATCATGCACCAGGAGGACGTCGACACGGTCCAGCCCAAGGCGCCCCAGGCTCTCCTCGACCGAGCGCAGCACGCCGTCATGACTGAAATCGAACACCGGCCGCTCGCGCGGCGTGCCCTTGTAGTGCTCGTCCTCGGCGGCGCCGTCAACCGGCGCGCGCAGCAGGCGGCCGACCTTGGTCGAGATGGCGTAGGAGTCGCGCTTCTGCTGCCGCAGGAAGGCGCCAAGCCGCCGTTCGGCAAGGCCGAAGCCGTAGAGCGGCGCGGTATCGAAGAAGCGCACCCCGAGCGACCAGGCGCGCGCGATCGTCGCTTCAGCATCGGCATCGCTGACCGGGCTGAACAATCCGCCGAGCGGGGCGGAACCGAGACCGATTGAAGTGACGTCGAGCGAGCCGAGCCGCGACCGTTTCATTCCCATTGCCTTGTCTTCATTCCAACAGTCCAGATCATCTCCCCCGCTTGCGAAAACCGCAAGCGGGGGAGGCATGCAGGAGCGCGGGGCTGGCGGACGCTCCTACTTCAACATCTGCGCGACGTTGTCCTTGGTGACGAGGTCGAGGCCGGTGTAGACGATTTCCGGCACCTTCTCGCCCTTCTTGATGGCGAGCAGCGTGTCCATCGCCTTCTCGCCCATCTCGAACGGACGCTGGCCGACCAGCGCGTTAGCATAGCCGTCGCGCAGCAGCTCGAGCTGCATCTTCAGCGTATCGGCGACGACCAGCGTGAACTTGCCGGAATCGATGTCCTTCTTGTTCCTGCTGGCGAAGGCCTTGAAGCCTTCAGGCGCGAACATCGGCCAGCCGCCGATGGGAACGATCGCGGCGAGATCCGGCGTTGCGGTGCGCATATCCGTCATCTGCTGGACCGCGAGTGCGGGATCGTCGTTGCAGAAGGTCGGGGAGCCCGCAACCTCCGTCCATTTCGAGCCCTTCAGCGCCTCGCGCACGCCGTCGACACGCTCGGCGAGGTTCTTGGCGCCGGGGCCGCCCGAGACCATGGCGTACTTTCCGCCGTCGGGGCGCATCTTCACCAGCTGCTTGCCGAGTGCGACGCCGAACTCCTTGTTGTTGGTGCCGATATAGGCGATGCGTTTGGAGCCCGGCGCGTCGGCATCGAAGGTGATGACGGGGATGCCGGCAGCCGTCGCCGCGTCGATCGACTTGGTCATGGCCGCGACGTCGGCGACCGAGATGGCGAGACCGTCGACCTTCTGGGTGACGAAGTCCTGGATGATCTGGGCCTGCGTCGCCGGCTCATGCTCCACCGGCCCCTTGTAGATGCACTCGATATTGCCGAGCTCCTTGGCTCGCTTCAGGCAGCCGTCGCGCGCGAAGTCGAAGAACGGATTGTTCATCGCCTTGGGCACGATGACGAAGCGGTAGTTCGCGGCCAACGCCGGCGTTGCCATCATTGCGACGGCGATGCCGGCAAGAAGAAGTTTCCTCATTGTCTCCTCCACCCTTCTCTGGCGCCCGTCCTCTTTGAAACGTCCGGGAAGCGGACAGGCGGCATCTTCGTTGTTTTCCCGGAACGACGTCACCTTCAGCTCATGCGCGAGCGGATGCGGTCGACCAGCACGGCCAGGATGATGATCACGCCCACCAGCGTCTGCTGCCAGTAGGAGGAGACCTGAGCCAGCACGAGGCCATTGCGGATCACCTCCAGCAGCACGCAGCCGACGATGGCCCCGAGCGGACCGCCGATGCCGCCGGCGAGGTTTGCGCCGCCGATGACGGCCGCCGCGATCACGTTGAGCTCGTAGGACGTCGCCATGTTGGCGGGCGCCGATCCGAGCCAGCCGGAGATGATGATGCCCTGCAGGCCGGCTGCGAGCGCGCAGATCACATAGACCTCGATCTTCACCCGCACGACCGGAATGCCGGTCAATTCGGCCGCCTTCTCGTTGCCGCCGAGCGCGAAGACGTGGCGGCCGAACGAGGTGTGATGCAGGACCACGGCCATCGTCAGTGCGAGGATCACGAGATAAATGAAAGGCACGGGCACGCCGAGCACGTCGCCCGAGGTGAGCGCGTAGAAACGATCGGCATCGGGCCCGCCCGGAAAGCTGCCGCGGCCGTTGGAGACGACGTAGCCGAGCCCGCGCACGATCGAGAGCATGCCGAGCGTGGTGACGAAGGGCGACAGGCCGAGCACCGCGATGCAGAAGCCGTTGACGAGCCCGGCGATCAGCGCGACGCCGAGCCCGGCGACGATCGAGACCAGCAGGATCAGGCCCGGCACATTGGCAATTACGGTCTTGCCGTCGGCCGCCAGATGCACGAACAGCGCGCCCGCCGGCGAGCCGGGCGCCGAGAGCTCGGTCATCACCATCGAGGTGATCATGGCCGAGAAGCACATCATCGATCCCACCGACAGATCGATGCCGCCGGTGATGATCACGAAGGTGACGCCGAGGGTGGCGATGGCGATGAACGAAAAGTTCTTCGCCACGTTCTGCATGTTGCCTTCGGTGAAGAAATATGGGCTGGCGAAATGCATGATCACCAGCAGCACCGCGAGCGCGAGCAGCACGTAGCCGGTCTGGGAGGCGAAGATGCCGCGCTGCCACCATCTGATCCGGCCGACATTGGTGAAGCTGATCGGGGATTCCATGGGCATGGCCATCACGCCGCCTCCTTCGCGCCGGTGATGAGGGCGGTGACTTCCTCTGGCGAGGTCTGGTGGATCGGCTTGTCGGCCCGCTTCTCGCCGCGGCGCATGACGATGACGCGGTCGCATACTGCGAACACGTCGGGCATGCGGTGCGAGATCAGCATCACGGCGACACCCTGCTCCTTGAGCCGGTGGATCAGCCCGAGCACCTGCTCGACCTGGCGAACCGAGATCGCGGCGGTCGGCTCGTCCATCATCACCAGCCGCGCATTGGAGAGCCGCGTCCGCGCGATCGCGACCGCCTGGCGCTGGCCGCCCGACATCTGCTTGACGAGATCGTCGGGGCGCGTCTCCGAGCGCAGCTCGCCGAACAGCTCCAGCGCGCGTGCCGCCATCGCCTTGTGGTCAAGCAATGCGATGGGCCCGAACCTGCGCTTCAGCTCGCGGCCGAGGAACACGTTGGCCGCCGCCGTGAGATTGTCCGACAGCGCGAGGTCCTGGTAGACGACCTCGATACCGACCGCGCGGGCATCGACCGGCCGGCTGAAATGAACCGCGTCGCCGGCAAAGCGGATCTCGCCGTGGCTGGGACGGAAATTGCCGGCGATGATCTTGACCAGCGTCGACTTGCCCGCGCCGTTGTCGCCCATCAGGCCGACCACCTCGCCTGGCATGACCTGCATGTCGACGCCGTGCAGCGCGCGGATCGCGCCGAACTCCTTGCCGATGCCGGTCAGCTCGAGGACCGGTCTCGCGTCAGCGTTTGCCATCAGCAGCCTCGCTCAGACATAGCGGTTGACCAGGGATTCCAGATATTCCTGCCGGCCCGAGCGCGGCTGCGGTTCGAAACCGGGACGAAGCGCGCGGTCGGCGAGATCGGCGAGCGAACGTTGGCCGCCAAGAATGGCGCGGCCCTCGGTGCCGGCCCATCCCTCGTAACGCTCGGTGAGCGGCGCCGTGAGGGCGCCGGCATCGACCATGTCGGCGGCGGCGAGGAACGCGCGCGCGCACGCATCCATCGAGCCGACATGGGCGTGGATCAGATCGTCCGGATCGATCGACTGCCGCCGGATCTTGGCGTCGAAATTGAGCCCGCCGGTGGTGAAGCCGCCACGGTTCAGGATCTCGTGAAACACCAGCGCCAGCTCCGGGACGTTCATCGCGAACTGGTCGGTGTCCCAGCCGAGCAGATCGTCGCCGCGGTTGACGTCGAGCGAGCCGAACACGCCGAGCGCCTCGGCGAGCGCGACCTCATGGTGGAAGGAGTGGCCGGCAAGGATGGCGTGGTTCTGCTCGATGTTGAGCTTGACGTCCTTCAAGAGGTCGTAGCGCGCAAGGAAGCCGTAGCAGGTGGCGACGTCGAAATCATATTGATGCTTGGTCGGCTCCTTGGGCTTCGGCTCGATTAGGATCGGCCCCTTGAAGCCGATCTTGTGCTTGTGCTCGACCACCAGCGAGATGAAGCGGCCGAGCTGGTCGAGCTCGCGCTTGAGATCGGTGTTGAGCAGCGTCTCGTAGCCCTCGCGCCCGCCCCACAGCACGTAGTTCTGGCCGCCGAGCCGGTGCGTCACCTCCAGCGCGGCGCGGACCTGGCCTGCCGCATAGGTGAATATCTCCGGGTCGGGATTGGTCGCTGCGCCCGCCATGTAGCGACGATGCGTGAACAGATTGGCGGTGCCCCAGAGCAGGCGCACCTTGCTCGCGGCCATCTTCGCTTCGAACAGATCGGCGATCGCATTGAGATTGGCGACGGACTCGGCGAGCGAGCTACCTTCCGGCGCGGCATCGACGTCGTGGAAGGTGAAGAACGGCACATCGAGCAGGCGGAACAGCTCGAAGGCGACGTCGGCCTTGGCCCGCGCCTGCGCCATCGCGTCACCGCCCTGATGCCACGGCCTCAGGAACGTCTCGCCGCCGAAGGGATCGCCGCCCGGCCAGCAGAACGAATGCCAATAGCAGACCGCAAAGCGCAGATGATCCTCCAGCCTGCGGCCGTGCACGAGGCGGTCCTTGTCGTACCAGCGGAACGCGGGCTCCTGTCCCGCATCCTTGCCGGCGAAGGCGACAGGTGTAGTTGCATCGAAGAATTTGGCTGACGCGTTCACTTAAGAGCACTCCTTCAATGCGCGATAAAGCTCGCGCCATCGCCGATAGGCCTCGTCATAGGCCTCCGTGACGGATGCGCGGGGCGTGAAGCTCGCGAGTCGCCGCGGGCGGGTGCAGACCGCTGCGGGTCTCTCGCCGGTCACCGCGAGCCGGCCTAGCCTGGAGGCGCCGAGGGCCGCCCCCACCTCGCCTTCCTCGATGCGATGGACGGGAATGCCGAGCACATCGGCGCAGATCTGCGCCCACAGCGACGAGCGCGAGCCGCCGCCGACGAGATCGAGCTCGGCAACGGGCCCGCTCGCTGCGCTCAGCGCCGCCAGATTGTCGCGCGCGGCGAAGGCGACGCCTTCGAGCACGGCCTGCACGACCTGCGTCCGCCCGGTCGCACCGCGCAGGCCGACGAAGGCGCCGCTGGCGGCGGTATCGTTGTGCGGCGTGCGCTCGCCGTCGAGATAGGGCAGGAATCTGATCGGGCTCGGCCCATCGACGCGCTCGCCGAGCGGCGCCAGCAGCGCTGCGGCCGGCGTCTCCATCACACCGGCGAGCCAGGCCAGCGACGCCGCCGCCGAGAGCATCACGCCCATCTGATGCCAGAGACCAGGCAACGCGTGGCAGAACGCATGCACCGCCGAGGCCGGCGCCGGCGCGAAGCGATCGGTGACGCGGAACACCACGCCGGAGGTGCCCAGCGACAGGAACGCATCGCCCGGTGCGATCGCGCCGAGCCCGATCGCGCTCGCGGCGTTATCGCCGGCGCCGCCCGCGACAACGACATCTTTCGCCATGCCCCAGCGCTGCGCGAGTCCCGGCGCGAGCATGGCGCTCACCTCGCTGCCCTCGACGAGGCGCGGCATGTGGTGAAGATCGAGCCCCGTGGCATGCAGCAGCAGGGGCGACCAGCGGCGCAGACCGACATCGAGCCACAGCGTGCCGGCCGCATCCGACATATCCTCGATCATCTCGCCGGTCAGGCGATAGCGCACATAAGCCTTTGGCAGTAGCACCTTTGCGATTCGCGCGAAGATTTTTGGCTCATGCCGCGCGACCCACAACAGCTTCGGGGCGGTGAAACCGGGCATCGCGAGATTGCCGGCAATCGCGTGCAGCGACGGGCAACGCTGCTCCAGCACGGCGCATTCGGCCTGCGAGCGGCCGTCGTTCCAGAGGATCGCCGGACGCAGCGGCCGTCCGTCCTCGTCGAGCAGCGTCGCGCCATGCATCTGGCCCGACAGGCCAATGCCGCGGACCCGCGTGACCTCGCCTGGATGGCGGGCGGCGAGATCGTCGACCGCACCGATGGCAGCATCGACCCAGGAATCGGGGTCCTGCTCGGACCACAACGGCGCCGGATGCGACAGCGCAAGCTCGCGCGCCGCCGTCGCGAGGATCGCGCCGGCTTCGCTCACGAGCACCGCTTTCACACCGGATGTGCCGATGTCCAGTCCGAGATACAAATCGTCCTCCTCTTTGCCCATTTGCGAGGCGCGATCTTGACGTCACGCTCTCCGCCACGGCCCGTTCGATATCCACTGCCGCTAGGGCAGATTGTCCCGCATCACGATGTCGATCCTGATCTTCTCCTGTTCGCGCAGGATCGGCTCGCCGCGGGCGAGCGCGAGCAGCACGCGCACCGCGGCACGCGCTTCATGTCCGGGGTTCTGCGAGATCGCGGCATCCATCACGCCCTGCAGCAGCAGCCGGCGCGTCAGCACGGTGACGTCATGACCGACGAACACGACCTCGTTGCGACCGGCATCGCTCAACGCCTTGTCATTCAAGGCCTTGTCATTCAAGGCTTTGGCGACGCCTTGCGTGCCCGCGCCGACGTTATAAAGGCCGACGATGTCGGCATGCTTGCCCAATAGCCGCGCCAGCACCTGTTCCGAACGATCGTCCTCGTCGCGGCCTTCCAGCACCGGCAGCACGCTGAGCCCTGGGAATTCCGACGCCATCACCTGGTTGAAGCCGAAGATGCGCTCGGCATGGTCGCGCAGGCCCTGCGAGCCCGCGACGATCGCGACCTTGCCGGACTTTTGGCCGGCCAGCCGCCCGACCAGCGCGCCGGCGGTGCGTCCCGCGGCAATGTTGTCGATGCCGACATAATGGTGGCGGCGCGACGACGGCACGTCCGAAACCAGCGTCACCACCTTGGTGCCGGCATCGACGAGATCGTTGATCGCGGCGCGGACGCCCGGATGATCCAGCGCCACCACGGCGACGCCGTCGTAATCGCCCGACAGCGTCTCCAGCGTGCCTGCGAGCACCGAGGGGTCAAACACGTCGGTCGCGACCAGCTCGACATTGAGACGGCGAACCGTGAGCCAGGCCGACATCTCGCCGAGATAGGCCTCGATCTGCTGCATGAACGGGTTCGGCCCCGACGGCATCACGAAGGCGAAGCGGCGGGCGCGGCCGCGAGCAAGCTCGGCGGCCGCGACGTGCGGCTGGAACGCGTTGCGCTCGATCGCCGCCTTGACGCGCCGCACCGTGTCCGGCCGCACCCCCGGGCGGTTGTGCAGCACGCGGTCCACGGTCGCGAGGCTGACGCCTGCCTCGCGGGCGATGTCCTTCAGCGTCAGCGCGGTCGCGGTGAGGGTCTCGGCCATCGCTGAAGGTTAGCAGAGGTGTTTTGAGGTACGCAACTCATTTTGAGGGCCGTGAGCTCCTGAGTCGGCGAACAGGTCCAAGCGCTCCCGCAACCGGCCTGAGCATTTGACCGACTTGTCGACAGGCCATGACAGGCCTGCTCTGATCTCACATCTGCCCGTAGGAGGCGCCGCGCCGCGTGATGATGACGTAGCGTGCGTCCTGCTTGGTTTCGTTCTCGAAGATCACCGCGCGCATCACGTCGAAATCCAGGCAGTCGCCTTCGCGCAGACGCACCGCCTTGGCGTCGATGTGCACGGCGATCGCGCCCTGCAGCATCAGCAACTGCTGGGTAAAGGCGTTGCGGCCCCAGGGGCTGTACGGCACCCGCGCGCCGGCCGGCAAATCGACGACGATGATCTCGATGCCGCTGGCCGCATCCGTCGGCGAGGCGTGCCGCCGGCGATAGCCGCTGTCGGGATCGCGCCAGTGCGGCTGGTCGGCAAGCCGCACCAACCGCTCCGGCGGCTTCTCGGCGAGCGCGACGACATCGCTGAGCGACACGTCGAGCGCCGCGCAGAGTCTTCCCAGCAGCGCAGCCGTCGCGCTGCTCTGCGCCCGCTCCACTCGCCCGATCATGGCACGGCTGACGCCGGACCGCGCCGCGAGCTCGTTCAACGTCATGCCCGCCTGTGTCCTCAGCGTCTTCAGGCGGCGACCGATCGCGCGATCGAGTTTCTGCTGGTCCATCTCTTTGCAGGTCCTGGCCTTCATCCAAGCGCTGGCCGGCGCAAGGGCCGCCCCGGGGATGAGCAGAGCTTAGGCCAATGGAAAGTTTAGACCGGACGAGAGCAGCTAATATATTGGAATCTCAGACCCGCGCGAATGCGCATTGGCGCCTGCAAGTCCGGTCGTTAATGGACATTCAATCGGGGAGCTTGGAGCGGGCGAAGGGAATCGAACCCTCGTATGCAGCTTGGGAAGCTGCCGTTCTACCATTGAACTACGCCCGCTTATGCGCGGCTTGCGCGCCCGTCCTGATTAGCCGAGACGGCGCCTCCCGCCAAGCGGTTTGGCGCAGCCAGCCGGCCGGTTATTAACGTCCTGATAAGATTCCAGGTGCGCCGGATTGTGGCGGTGTTATGATCTCCTGTCTGGGGAGAGACGTGCACTGAGTGGGGCGTGTGCATGGTGGGGCGTGGCTATACGATATTCGACACGGCGATCGGGCGCTGCGGCATCATCTGGAGCGACACCGGCGTGGTGGCCGTGCAATTGCCGGAGGCGCGGGAGATCGATACCCGCCGCCGCATTTTTGCGATCCATCCCGAGGCGCGCGAGCAGCGCCCCTCCAACAATGCCGAGCTTGCGATCGAGGGCATCGTGAGCCTGCTGCAGGGCAACGATCCCGATTTTTCCGAGGTCAGCCTGGATGCCGGCGGGGTGCCCGGCTTCAATCGCCGCGTCTATGAGTTCGCCTGCTCCATTCCGCGCGGGGAGACGCGCACCTATCACGAGGTCGCCAAGGCGCTGGGCGCTTCAGGCGCGGCACATTCGGTGGCACAGGCGATCGCCAAGAATCCCTACATGCTGATCGTGCCCTGCCACCGCATGCTGGAGGCCGGCAATTACACCGATCGGCTCTCGCCTTATGGCGGGGTGATCTCCAAGCGGCGCCTGCTGGCGCTCGAGGGCGCCCATCCGGTCGCCAGCAAGACGCTGTTCGAGGTGCTGCTGCCCGTTGCCCCACCAAGGCCGAGCTAAGGCGCGATCTTGACCGCACCTTAGCTTTGTATTTTTGGGCATGATCTTGTCGGACAACCGCTACACACTTGTCCGGATCATGCCTAGATAAGGCGGCATGGACGCGAACACACTGCTGACGTCACAATCGATGACCGTCTCCGAGTTTCGCTGCGACGCGGGACCGGGCGATACGCCGTTTGCCGAATGCCGCACCGGGCATTCCATCGCCTATGTCCGCTCGGGCAGCTTCGGCTGCCATTGCCGCGCCGGTTTCTTCGACCTGGTGGCGGGCTCGATGCTGGTCGGCGCGCCCGGCGAGGAATACACCTGCACACATGAGCATGTCAGCGGCGACGTCTGCCTGTCGTTCTTCCTCAGCGAGGACATGGTCGATGCCCTCGGCGGACGACGCGAGATCTGGCACGTCGGCGCCACGCCGCCGCTGCCCGAATTGATGGTGCTGGGCGAGCTCGCCCAGACGGCGGCAGATGGCAACAGCGACATCGGTCTCGACGAGGTCGGCCAGATCCTGGCCGGCCGTTTTGTCGACGTCGTTTCCGGCAAGGCGCGCAAGCCGGCCACGCCCTCCGCGCGCGACCGCCGCCGCGCGGTCGAGGCCGCGCTGTGGATCGACGACAATTCGCATGCCGAGGTCGATCTCGAACAGATGGCAAAGCAGGCGGGCCTCAGCCCGTTCCATTTCCTGCGGCTGTTCTCGAGCGTGCTCGGCGTCACCCCGCATCAATATCTGGTGCGCTCGCGGCTGCGCCACGCCGCACGGCTGCTCACCGATGACGACATCGCGGTCACCGATCTCGCCTATGACGTCGGCTTCGGCGATCTCTCCAACTTCGTCCGCACCTTCCACCGCGCTGCCGGCGTATCGCCGACCAAGTTCCGCCAGGCCTCGAAGGGAGAGCGCAGCATCCTCGCCGAACGCCTCGTCCTCAACTGAGACAGGTCGGCCGCATGGTGGGGTAATAGTCTGTTGACCAGACGGGCGCGTCGCACTGGGCTTACGGCACGCCGCGCGATACTACAACCAAAGAGCGAATCAACGCTCTTTGAGTGCGGCGACCCGGCAGATGAACAGTGCCCCGAGTGATGTGATTGCGGCCACACTGATCGCGCTTGCCGTCGGTCTTGCCTTCATCGCCGGCTGTGCCGTCTATTATGGCCGCCAGATCACCTCGCGCAGGATTCCGATGCAGTGGGGCACCGACGGTCAGCCGGCCTGGTTTGCACCACGCCTCATCGGGCTCTGGTTCAGCTTCGGCGTCACGGCGGCCCTCTCCGCGTTCCTGCTCGTGCTCGCCCTACATGACCCGCAGAAGCTCACGGCCCTGATCGTTGCAACAGTCAGCGTGATCGGAACGAACATGTGGGTTCACGTCTATCACCTGAAACGGGTGATCCGGTGGCAGTCGGAGGTGCCGGCGAATTAGCCGGCTGCCAAGCGCAAGATTCTCCAAGAGCCGCCCACTTCACCTCGACTAGGGTCGTCCCCGGCGCGCGCCATTTTCGACGCGCTTTGCAGATGGAGACGATCATGTACGACCACATCGGGCTTCGCGTTGCCGATCTCGACGCCGCGACGCGCTTCTACACCGCGGTGCTGGCGCCGCTCGGTTACGTCCTGTGCTCAAGCGGCGACGATTATGCCGGCTTCGGGCCGAAGGGCGAGCCTGCGCTGTGGCTGCACCTGAACAAGGGCCGCAAGGCCGACGGTGCGCACATCGCGTTCCGCGCCGGAAATCATGACGCGGTCAAGGCGTTCCACAGCGAAGGCCTGAAGAGCGGCGGCCGCGACAATGGCGGCGCCGGGCCGCGCAAGGATTACAGCCCGACCTATTACGCGGCGTTCCTGATCGACCCTGATGGCAACAATGTCGAGGCGGTTTGTGTGTGAGGCGCGACCTGAGGTGCCACATACGCCGTCATTCCGGGATGGTGCGAAGCACCAGACCCGGAATCTCGAGATTCTCAGGTGCGCAATTGCGCACCATAGTTCGCGCTCCGCGCGCCCCGGAATGACTCCAACAATGGGAATCCCATGGCCTCCATCCACAACGACATCTCCATCAATGCCCCGGCGCGCGACGTCTGGGATGCGGTGCGCGATTTCGGCGCACTGCATGAGCGGCTGGCGCCCGGCTTCGTCACCGCCTGCACGCTCGACGGCGATGCGCGTATCGTCACCTTCGCCAACGGCTCGGTGGCGCGCGAAGTGCTGGTCGATTGCGACGACGCGCGGCAGCGCCTCGTCTATGCCATCAACAACGAGCGGCTGAAGCATTACAGCGCCTCGGTGCAGGTGATCGCCGACGGCGAGCGGAGAAGCCGCTTGGTGTGGATCATCGACATGCTGCCGAACGAGCTTGCAGCCTATGTCCAGGGCCAGACCAAGGACGCCGTCGTTGCGATACATAAAGCGTTTCCGCCCGCTGCAGCCTAGCGGCGGTCCACTCGGCTCTGTGAGTTTTCTCACAGAGCTCCGCCCTCGCCAGCCGTAACCATCGCGGCGTGCGTCCGGTTGACTCCGCTCTCCCGGCGGCGCCACGCACGCGAGGAGCATGCCATGAGAGGTGCGGACAAGGTGATCTGCCAGGCGGCCGCCGTGCTGCTGCTGTTTTCAGTCGCGAGCTCGCCGGCGAAGGCGCAGTTCCTCGGCGGCGGAGGTGCCGGCGGCGAGGACATGATGACCCAGATGGCCCCGATGCTGGAGATGATGAAGGCGAAGATGGGCAAGCGCCGCTTCGCCATGATGATGCAGACCATGGGCCCGATGATGAGCCGCATGATGGAGAACGGCGGCGGAGGGCTTGGTGGCATGATGGGCGGTGGCCTCGGTGGCGGCGGCAATCTCGGCGGCGGCTTCGGCGCACCCAATTACGGCGGCTACACCCCGATGGGCGGTACCATGCCGGGCGGTTATGGCGGCGTTGGTGGCGGCGACATCATGGGCATGATCGGCGGTTCCGGTGGAGGCGACATGATGGCGATGATTCCGCAACTGATGCGGCTCGCCAATGTCGGCGGCGGCGGCCATCGCCGCCACAGGCATCGCTAATCGGCGGCGCCCGATAGAGCCGGCCTGATCGCAGCCTTGCTCGCGCGCGGTCCCCAGCGCGTCAGCACCACGCTGGAGAACGAGAGCAGGCCGAGCACGACCATCGAGCTTGCGGCCAGCCAGAAAAAGCTCTGCGCGGTCGCATCGTGGGTCGACAGCCACCAGCCGGCCGCCGAGATGTAGATCAGCCGCGCCGTCTGCGCCAGCACCGGCCCGATCACCTTGGCCGCGCCTTGCGAGGAGAAATACATCGTCGTGGCGATGCCGAAGAATGCGTAGAACGGTCCGACCGTCGAGAGATATTGATGGCTCGCCGCGCGCACGGCCGCGCTGTCGGTGAAGATGTTGATCCAGAGATCGGGGAACATCGCAACGACGCACGCCGGCGCCCCGACGGCCACGAAGGCGGCAGCACTGGCGATCCAGGCGACGCGCCGGGCGCGCGCGATGTTGCCTGCGCCGATCGCCATCCCCACCATCGGCACGCAGGCGATGCCGAACGAGAACGCGATCGAGGTCAGCAAAAATTCGAGCCGCGCGCCGATGCCGTAGCCGGCGAGGATCGTGGTGCCGAACTTCGCCAGCATGTGGGTGAAGATCGAGATCGTCAGCACCGATTGCAGCGGCGAGAAGCAGGCGATCGCGCCGACCTTCAGGATGTCGAAAAACATCGCCCACTGAATGCGCAGGCCACGCAGCTTCGGTGTAACCCGGGCGCGGCCGGAGAACAGGTACCAGCCCATGATGCAGATGTTCATGGAATAGGCGATCAGCGCGCCGGCCGCGACGCCGCGCATGCCGAACTGCGGCACCGGCCCGAGCCCGAGGCCCAGCGTGCCGCCGAGCACGATCTGCCAGGCCGCCGAGTTGAGGATCAGGAACGACGGCAGCTTCATGTTGCCGGTGCCGCGCAGCACGCCGGCCATGGTGTTGAGCAGCCAGGGCAGCACGGCGCCGCCGAAAAAAACCTGCGTGTAGGCGACGGCGTGGGTCAGCACGGCGCCGCGGCCGCCGAGCATTTCCAGCACCCGCGGCCCGAAGATCAGCATGCCCAGCATGAAGACGAGGCCGAAGCTGATGCCGATCAGGATCGCATGCGCGGCGAGCGTGGCGGCGCGTTCGCGATCGCCGGCGCCGAGCGCGCGGGCAATGGCGGAAGCCACCGCACCACCCATGGCGCCGCCCGACATCGTCATGGTCAGAATGATTGTCGGAAACACCAGCGCCATCGCCGCCAGCGCCTCGACGCCGAGCCGGCCGATATAGGAGGTCTCCGCGATCACCGTGCAGGTGCCGGCCGAGAGCGCGATCACGTTGGGCCAGGCGAGGGAGAGCAGCGTGCGCAGAATCGGCCCGTCCGTCAGCGCGCTTCGCACCGGCGGCGGGGGCGGCGGCAGCGGACGCTCTTGCTCATCGACCGGGATTTCGGCGATGTCGGACATGTCCTCTCCGGGGCACGGGGCGCCATTTGCGGCGCGGCAATGCGTAGGTGTGCCAATTATTTTCTTCGCGCAGAAGGCGCGGCGAGAGGCTTGTTAGCACGGCCCGCAGCGATTCCTCCTGCGCTAGCTGCAGGCGTGCCCTGCGGCAGCGCATTTCAGCCCGTGAGATTGCGGCTGTTGTTCTCCCTCTCCCCGCTTGCGGGGAGAGGCGAAGCGCGCGGCGGCGCCATCGCCTATTCCACGGCCCAAACCAGCGGCGGACGGCCGCCAGCAGCAGCGCGCATGCGCACGCCGATATGCCGCCCGCATCCCGCAGCTAGCCCCTCGAACAAGCCCTCCAACACCCTGGCGCAGGCGGGGTGATAATCGGCGACGTCGTCCATCAGCTTCCAGCTCTGCTGGCGGATTTCGAAGGTGCCTTCGGATTGCGAGGTCTCGGCCGTGTCATCCTGCGCCGCGAACAGCGCGTTCAGGAACGACGCGAATTCGCTTGCCCCGCCGCGGCTCATCGCCAGCGCGGCGGCGACTTCGTCGAAATATTGCATCCCGATCAACTTGCCGGTGAGGTGCAGCAGATAGCCGGCGTCTTCCGGGCCGAACAACTGCACCATCACGGGCGCCGCCGTGCGCACATACTCCATCGCATAGTTGCGATAGGCTTTTTCGAGGCGCGGTTTCGGCCAGCTCGCAACCGGCAGAGCCGGCGCAGTCTTCGCGTCGAACAGCGGCGCTTCGAGGTGGCGCGCGAACACGAGCCGCTGGTCCAGCTCGAGCGGATGATCGTACTGGTGGTAGTAGCCTTCCAGCCCGTCCTGCCCGTCGACGCTCTGCTTGGTGCAGACGAAGCCGAGCCTGAGATCGCCGAGCGCAACGCCGTTATTGGCGTGCCATCCCCGCAGCATCGCGCGCGAGACCTCGCCCGGCACGCCGCAGATCGCGGTGCCCTTCCAGATCCAGCGCGGCGGCGGATAGCGGATCCAGGCCTTGGCGTCATTCTCATACATGTATTCGACATGCACGCCGCCGATCCAGTTCGAGAGATAGTGATATTGCGCGGCCGCCACCGCCGGCGGCAGATGATCGATCCCCAGCTTCCTAAGCCCGGGCAGGAAGCGCTCCTGCTGCTGGCGGCGGAACACGCGGAAGACGAACTCCGCTGCATCCGCAGTGCCGCGCCGCGTGACGACGGTGAGGATGAGGGCGGTGAAATAGGCGTGATAGAGGTCGGCGACCGCACGCCAGCGCTTCCATTGGGCTTCCTGCGCGGCGTCAGCTGCGGAGGTCATTCGTTTCGCTCCCGATCGTGTTGCGATCGAGTGTGTCACCGCACCCTCCGGCAGGCAACATGACGCCCGTGCAGAGCGCCCTGCGTGGCCACCCGCCAATTCCGCATCACGAAGTTTGCGGTGGCGTCTTGGCCGCGCGCTCTCGCTCGACCCGGTCGGTGACATCGCGCGCCATCGCCACCGATCCCAAGACGTTGCCGCCGGAATCCCGCACCAACGCAAAGGTCATCTCGATGTAGAGCTTGCGCCCGCTCTTATGCAGCGCGCGGGTCAGTGTCGGCCTGCCCGCAAGCTTCATGCTGCCGCTGGCCAGCGCAGCTTCAAAGCCCTTCCAGTGCGCGGCGCGCAGGTGTTCGGGAATGATCAGATCGAGATTCTGGCCGAGCGCTTCCGCAGCGGAGAAGCCGAACAGCGCCGCCGCTGCACGGTTCCACCGCATGATCGTGCCGGAGCGATCCGAATAGATCAGCGCATCCGCGACGTCTTCGACGATCTTTGCGTCGAGTTCGGATTGGTTGCTCATGTCACCACCTTGCATGTAGCCCGAATTTCGCTTCGCATCCTGACACACCGGTGTCATCGCCCGACCAGTGCGCAATTGCGCACGAGGATCGGGCGATCCAGTATTCCAGAGGCGATCACTATAGAGCCGACAGGCCGCGGCGTACTGGATGCCCCGGTCAAGCCGGGGCATGACAGTAAAATGGGCAGCTACACCCGAAAATGCTTCGATAGTTTGAGGCCCTGGGCCTGATAGTTCGAGCCGATGCGTTGGCCGTACATCGCGTCGGGACGGGCCAGCATCTTCTCGTAGACGAGGCGGCCGACGATCTGGCCATGCTCGAGGATGAACGGCACTTCGCGCGACCGCACTTCCAGCACGGCGCGCGCGCCTTTTCCGCCCGCGCCGGCATAACCGAAGCCGGGATCGAAGAATCCGGCATAATGCACGCGGAATTCGCCGACCAGCGGATCGAACGGCACCATCTCCGCGGCATAGTCGGGCGGCACCTGCACCGCTTCCTTCGACGCCAGGATGTAGAACTCGCCGGGATCGAGGATCAGGCTGCCGTCGGGACGAGCCGAGATCGGCTCCCAGAAGTCCTCGACGGAATAGCCGGAGCGGCGATCGACGTCGACGACACCGGTGTGGCGCTTGGCGCGGTAGCCGACGAAGCCGTTTGCCTTCTCGCCGGAGAGATCGACGGAGACGGCGACGCCGCCGGAGAGATCAGCATCGTCGACGTCGACGAGGCGCTCGGCGGCATGCAAGCCGTCGAGCTCGTCGGCATTGAGGATGGCGTCACCGGTGCGGAAGCGCACCTGCGACAGACGCGAGCCCTCGCTGACCAGCACCGGAAACGTCTTCGGGCTGATCTCGGCATAGAGCGGGCCGTGATAGCCGGCACCGATCATGTCGAAGCGGCGGGTGCCGTCGGCGATGACGCGGGTGAAGACGTCGAGCCGGCCGGTGGAGCTCTTCGGATTCGCAGCCGCGACGATCTCCGGCGGCAGCGCGAGGCTCTCCAGCAGCGGCACGATGTAGACGCAGTTGGTCTCCAGCACCGCTCCGTCGGCGAGGCTGAATTCGTGCAGCTTCAATTCGTCGATGCGCTCGGCGACGGTGGCGCCGGGACCGGGCAGGAAGCTGGCGCGGACGCGATAAGCGATGTCGCCGAGACGCAGATCGAGGCTCGCCGGCTGGATCTGGCTCTCGACGAAGTCATAGGCGGGCAGGATGAGCCCGGCCGCCGCCATCGCCGCGATCATGCGGTCGGGCAGGATACCATTGGCGTCGGGCGCAACCGTGAACGTCAACCGGGGGTCCTCTTCAGGGGGCAGATGCATCCGGACATGCCGGAAATACAAGTCTTTTACGGCTATCCGATGGACGCCTTGACGGAAAGGGCATTGCGGAATATGAGCATCACTTATCCCGTGGTGATTTGAGCCGGCCGGCTTGCAGCCACGTTAAATAAGTCGCTAAACAGGCCGGGGACCTCTGTGATCCCGGCCCGTGGAGATATCCAGGCCGGTTTTTTTGTGACCGTTTTCGACGAGACGGTCATGTCGGAGGTACCTATGTCGAAATCGACCACCAACTACCGTCCCGAAACCCGCCTGGTCCATTCCGGCACCCTGCGCTCGCAATATGGCGAGACGTCGGAGGCGCTGTTCCTGACCCAGGGCTACGTCTACGACACTGCCGAGCAATGCGAGGCGCGGTTCAAGGGCGAGGATCCGGGCTTCATCTATTCGCGCTACTCCAATCCCACCATCGCGATGTTCGAGCGCCGCATGATCGAGCTCGAAGGCGCCGAAGCCGCCCGCTCGGCGGCGACCGGCATGGCCGCGGTGACGACTGCGATCCTGGCGCCGCTTAGGGCCGGCGACCACGTGGTGGCTTCCCGCGCCCTGTTCGGCTCGTGCCTTTACGTCATCCAGGACCTGCTGCCGCGCTACGGCATCGAGACCACGCTGGTGGACGGGCTCGACCTCGACCAATGGCAGCGCGCCGTGAGGCCGAACACCAAGACGTTCTTCCTGGAGAGCCCGACCAATCCGACGCTGGATGTGCTCGACATCCCAGGGATTGCCGAGATCGCGCACAAGGGCGGCGCGCGGCTCGTCGTCGACAACGTGTTCGCAACACCGATCTGGCAGAGCCCGCTGGCGCTCGGGGCCGACGTCGTGGTCTATTCCGCGACCAAGCATATCGACGGCCAGGGCCGCTGCCTCGGCGGCATCATCCTGTCGTCGGAAGCCTTCATCGCCGAGCACATCCACAATTTCATGCGCCAGACCGGCCCGTCGATCTCGCCGTTCAACGCCTGGGTCCTGCTCAAGGGCCTGGAGACGCTGGGCGTGCGCGTGCGCGCGCAGACCGATACGGCCGCGCGCATCGCCGACGTGCTGGCGAGCCATCCGAAGATCTCGCGACTGGTTTTCCCGGGCCGCGCCGATCATCCGCAGGCAGCATTGGTGAAAAAGCAGATGCGCGGCGGCTCGACGCTGGTCGGCTTCGAGGTGAAGGGCGGAAAGGCCGCGGCGTTCCGTGTGCTCAACGAATTGAAACTGGCGAAGATCTCCAACAATCTCGGCGACGCCAAGAGCCTCGTCACGCATCCGGCGACCACGACGCATCAGCGCCTGAAGCCGGAGGACCGCGCCGCGCTCGGCATCAGCGAAGGTTTTATCCGCTTCTCCGCGGGGCTGGAGCATGCCGATGATCTGATCGAGGATCTGACCGCGGCGCTGGAGAAGGCGTGAGGTTCTTACCCTCCCCTGGAGGGGGAGGGTTGCTACGCATGCAGCGAAGCGGAATGCGTAGCGGGGTGGGGTGACGGTCTTCCCACATCCAACAGTGCCCGAGTGGAGAGATCACCCCACCCCGCTCGCGCTTCGCGCGATCGACCCTCCCCCTCCAGGGGAGGGTGAAGCAAGCTACATCGGCCGATACGTTCTTACGTCCGCGGGCACGTTCACGCCCAGCTTGATCTGCCCCACCGAGCGGATGATGTCGTCGCCGAGCAGCTGGGCGAAGCAGGCATAGCCCCAATCGTTCATGTGCAGGCCGTCGGCGATGACGAAGCTCTCGACCGGAATCGACTGGTTCTCGTGCCAGTCGCGCATCACCTCGAAGCGCGGGAAGATGCCGACGTGACGCAGCTCGGCGACCTTGCCGAGCAGCTTCACCATCTTGCCGGCGCTTTCGCCGCGCTGGTTGACGGCCGGCGAATATTGCGGATCGACCAGCACGATGTCGGCGCCGCCGGCGGCCTGGATGCGGCTGATGCCGTCCTCGACCAGTTTGGCGGTGTCGCCGGGATCGAGGTTGCGCAGCACAGCGTTGGTGCCGACCTGCCAGATCACGAGATCCGGATGCACGTCGATCACCTGCGTCTGGAGGCGCTTCATCATCTCGGGCGCATCCTCGCCGCCGACGCCGGCATTGACGACGGTGATGTCGGCGGTCGGATAGTGGCGGCGCAGCTGGGCAGCAAGACGGTTCGGATAATTGAATTCCGGCGAGCTCGCGCCGAATCCTGCGGTCGACGACGAGCCGAACGCGACGATGAGGACGGGCTGGCCGGCCACGAGCTTGCTTGCAACATGCAGCAGCGAGCCCATCGCCTTCGAGCCGCCCTTTGACGGCAGGCAGGGCACGCGGTTGAAGACGTCGCCGGCGGATTTGGCGACCTGCTTCACCTTGTCGATGGCGCGCGCCGTGATGCCGCGCTGCTCGGGCGAGGTCACGGCAACGGTGGTCTGGGACGGCGAAGCGGGAGCGGGATCAGCCGACTGCGCCGGTGCTTGTGTCGCCTGCGCGGCTTGGGTCTGCGCATGCGAGGCTGGCGCCAGCAACAACAGCACTGCTGCTGCAGGTGCGGCCAGCCATGCCGTCAGGCAAAAAGGGCGGAGAGAACTCATTAACGCTAGACCTCAATTTTGCTGCTGGGCCGGCTCCAGATGGGCTGCGTCGATCACGAACTGTGCCAACGCCCGGCCAAGGCAATCATGAACCTGCTTCGCCAGTTCGGGCCCGCGGGACGGACTGAACAGGTCGAACTGACCCTGATCATTCCACTGCCGCATGATCGTGAAGCGATCGAACAGCGGGATGTCGTGCTCCTGCGCCACCACGCGCATATTATCGAGAAAAGGCTGCGCCGAGATCATGGTTTCGGTGCGCGGGCTGTACTGCAAATTCATCAAGACGACGTCGGCCCCTGCCTTTTGCAGCGCAACAACCCCGTCGGTCACCGCGCTCCGAAATTCGTCGGGATCGATGGATCGGATAGCATCCACGGTCCCGGTCTGCCAGATGACCAAAGTAGGCGTCTTTGCTTCCACCAGCTTAACGAAGGTCGAGGCGGCCTCCTCCGCCGTTCTCTTGCTCTGTATTTCTACGGAGACGTGCACCGCTTCTGACGGTGGCAGCTTTTCCTTCAGAACCGCTTCCATGCGCGCCGGATAGGAGCTGCCCTCCGAGGACGGAATCGTGGTCGAGCGGCTGCCGACGACCAGGATTTCGAGCGGCTTGCCAGCCTTGACGGCCTCGGCGACCTTAGGAAGCTGGCTTTCGCTGGTAAGCAGATAAGACGGCAATTCGCACGCCGCGGGCGCACCGGCAGGCGCGGCATCGCCCGCGCGCGCCACAGGCGCGGCGAGGCTACCGCATAGCAGGACCAGGCTCAGGAGAACCTTCGCCTTCATCAGCCCCCTCCCGCCAGATCGGCGTTGCCGACGGCGTTTTTGGTTTTCGCACCGCTCTTGTCAGCCACGCGTTTGTACCACGAAATCACCCAGGCCACGCCCCACATGATCAGGACCCCGGAGAGACTAATCAGCGCATGCATGGCTGCGCCGCCGGAGACTTCGGCGAGAATGAAATGCCCGGCGAAGGCCAGAAAGACGCCGAGGCAGAAGATCTCGAGAGAATGCTGGCCACATAGAATCAATGGTCGCAACCAGCGCGATTTCAAGCCCGGCCAATCCCGGGGTAGGAAGCGGACGGTGAGCGCGGCCAGCGCCAGGAAATGCGTGAAGCGCAGCACGTCGAGATCGGTCTTGTCGATCGGATACATCCACTGCTCGACCCGCTTCGGCATGAATTGGGAGAGCTGCGGCACGTACCAGGTCAGCGTCACGTAGAACGCCGCGGCGAGATAGGCGATCGCGATCCACATCGTCACCGGCGAAGCCAGGATACGCGACATCCGTCGCGCACCTCCGAGCGCGCACCATGCCCCGAAGACGAACAGCAATTGCCAGGCCAACGGATTGAAGGCCCAGAAGCCGTTCGGATAGGCGGAGAAGTAGAGATCGTACTCCCAGGTGACCGCGTAGAGCACGACCGAGAGGCCGAGCGTGACGTCGGGGCGCCATTTCATCGACCACAGGATCAGCGGCAGCGCCAGCATCAGCACGATGTAGAGCGGCAGCACGTCCATGTTGACGGGGCGGAAACGCAGCAGCAGCGCCTGCACGATGGTGACGTCGGGCTGCTTGAGGAAATCCATGATACCCATCTCCTCGGTGTAGAGCGGGTTCTCGAACCGGGTCGCCACATAGGAGATTTCGGCGAGGAAGATCGTGAACAGGAAGACGTGGGCGACGTAGATCTGCCAGACCCGGCGCAGGATGCGCGCGGTGGCGATGACGACGCCGCTCTCCAGCATCGCCCTTCCGTAGACGAAGGCGGCGGTGTAGCCGGAGATGAAGATGAAGATCTCGGTGGCGTCGCTGAAGCCGTAATTGCGGATCGTGAACCAGGTCAGCAGACTCGGCGGCAGATGGTCGATGAAGATCAGCCACAGCGCCAGCCCGCGGAACAGGTCGAGCCGGAGCTCGCGCTCGCCGATGGCGGGCAGCGTGATGGCCGGTGCGGTCGCGCGCGTCTTCGCGCCCGCGGGCTTGCTGTCCACAGGCGTGCTGTCTGCAGGCTTGGCGTCTGCAGGCTTGGCGGTTCCCGCGATCGTCGATCCCGTCACATGGTCGGCAATGGTCATCGGGGCCTAAAAACCCTTCCGCAAATCGCGACGTTGAGGAGTGTACCGGTCCGGTCGTCATCTCGCAAAGCGGCCGGATCACGTCCGGGTGTCATTCCCTTTGAATTCTGGCGGGACGATGTCGCCAAAGCCGCCTCCGGCGTTTGGTTCCAGCGCCCGATTTCGGTATGATAGCAACCATGTACCGCGCCGTGACCCGCCAGATCGAAGTGACCGTCGAGCCGAACTTTGTTCCGGAGCAGTCGTCGGCCGACCGCTCCCGTTACTTCTGGTCCTACACCATCGTCATCGTCAATTCGGGCGAGGAGACCGTGCAGCTCAAGGCGCGGCACTGGATCATCACCGATGCCTCCGGGCGCCAGCAGGAGGTGAAGGGCGAGGGCGTGGTCGGCGAGCAGCCGATCCTGGCCCCCGGCGAGCGCTTCGAATACACCTCCGGCGTCCCGCTCTCGACCGCCTCGGGCTTCATGACCGGCCGCTACCAGATGGTCACCGAAAGCGGCGAGCGCTTCGAGATCGACGTGCCGGCGTTTTCGCTGGACAGCCCGGACAATAAGAGGGTGTTGAATTAGGAGCGACGCTCCTTGCGCAGCTGCCGTAGGGTGGGCAAAGGCGCAACGCGCCGTGCCCACCATTTTTCGCGAATTCGGAGACAAATCGTGGGCACGCTTTCGCTTTGCCCACCCTACGATATTGGGGCGCTTGGCAAGCAGCAAAGTAGGATGGGTAGAGCGAAGCGAAACCCATCGTCCCTCATCCTCGCGGAAGCATGATGGGTTTCGCTTCGCTCTACCCATCCTACGACAGCCAATTTGCAGACACGCCTCCGCGGCCTCGCGGCTTGAATCGCCCGAGCTTTGCTTCGTCGCTTCACCCTCATAAAGCCAAGAGGGCGCAGGGAAGACCGGGTGCCGGCTGGCACCCGCGGTCTGCTGCGCGAAAAGCACACGCAAGAAGACCGCACAGCAGCATACAGGTGTCGCCGATCACTCGGCCTTCCCTGCGCGATGGTTGGACGGCTTATGCCGTGATCTCCCGGGAGCCGAGTTCGTTCTGGCCTCCCTCGCCGTTCGAATTGACGATGCCGTCCACCCGGTTGGGCTCGCGCGCATCTTCGAAAGGCTTGACCGTAGCAACGACGGCCTGGACCACACGGTTTTGCCGTACGCGCATTCGCTGGTCACCACATTATCTCCCGGCCTTGTCGACGTTGCCGGAAGAATGTGGCGAGACGAACTGAACAGCGCCGCTCATCTACACGCGGTTACGGGCTCACAGGGATTACCCGCCCTGCCCACACCTCTCGTGCCGACGCTGCCGCGTCCACCGCAAGCCCGGCTCTCGATGCGTGACGACACAAGATCGCCCCTCTTGGGTGAGCCGGGATGGGCGATAGATACGACAAAACCGAATTTCGGTAAAGTGGAATGTTTTTAGCAAGGCGGATTGACAGAGGGCGACACAGCAAGCTGCCGTAGGGTGGGCAAAGCGAAGCGTGCCCACGTTTTTGGTCGTCATCGAGAGATCGCGGGCACGGCGCAAGTGCGCCTTTGCCCACCCTACGAGAGCTCGCTACGCGTCCTCCACGCCGGCCTCGTCCGGCGTGAAATCGTACACCGAGCTGCAGAACTCGCAGGTGACGACGACCTTGTCGTCCTTGACCATGGCGGCGCGGTCGTCGGGCGAGAAGCTCTTCAACATCGATGCGACCGCATCGCGCGAGCAGGAGCATTGCGCCTTGAGGACCATCGGATTGAACACGCGCACGCCGCGCTCGTGAAACAGGCGGAACAACAGCCGCTCGCCGGAGAGCTCGGGATCGATCAGCTCGACATCCTCGACGGTCTCGATCAGCGAACGCGCCTCGACCCAGGCGTCGTCTTCGGCAACGCTGTGCACCTCGACGCCATCGGGGGCATCGCCGGGATGCAGATCGGCCTGCCGCGCGCGCTCCGCCGCCTTCGGCAGAAACTGCATCAGCATGCCGCCGGCGCGCCAGCGATGCTTGCCGCCGTCGTTGGAGCGCCATTCCTCGCCGACCGCGAGGCGCACGCGCGTCGGGATCTGCTCGGAGCGCAGGAAATATTCGTGGGCGGCGTCTTCGAGGCTGCCGCCGTCGAGCGCGACCAGACCCTGGTAGCGGCTCATGTCGGGGCCCTGGTCGATGGTCATGGCGAGATGACCGCGGCCGAGCAGCGTGCCGGAATCCCTGGTATCGCCGAGACGCGCGGCATCGAAGCGCGCATAGGCCCGCAGGCGATCCGGCGCCATGTAGTCGACGACCAGGAACGACACCGGGCCGTCGGTCTGGGCCTGCAGGATGAAGCGCCCCTCGAATTTCAGCGCCGAGCCGAGCAGCGTCGTCAGCACGATGGCCTCGCCGAGCAGCTTGCCGACCGGCGCCGGATAATCGTGCTTGGTCAGGATCTCGTCGAGCGCCGGGCCAAGCCGCACGAGGCGCCCGCGCACGTCGAGCGCATCGACCTCGTAGGGCAACACGGCGTCATCGATCGGAACCGCTGATGGCGCGCGAACCGGGCCTTCGGGGCCGGCTTTCATCTGAGGGGATTGGGAAACCATGGGGCGTTATCTGGGGTCGGAGGGTGGGAATTGGAAGGGGCGCTGGGTGGCGTGTTCCGGATGCGAATTGGACTGTATCAAGCCGTCTCAAGCCTGCTGTCGTCCCGGACAAGCGTAGCGTAGCGAAGCGCAGATCCGGGACCCATAACCACAGGACTACGTTGCAGCCAGCGATGACAACTCCGAGTCCTCGCCAAACGACTTCCTGTGGTTATGGGTCCCGGATCTGCGCGCGCTTTAGGCGCGCTTGTCCGGGACGACAGTTGTGTGTGAGGCCGCGGCCGGGCTTCGTGCGCCCTTACTTCACCGCGTCAAAGCACCAGGCCAGAATGCCCTTCTGCGCGTGCAGGCGATTTTCGGCCTCGTCGAACACGACCGATTGCGGACCGTCGATCACGTCATCGGTGACCTCCTCGCCGCGATGGGCGGGCAGGCAGTGCATGAACAGCGCATCGGGCTTGGCCAGCGACATCAGCTTGCCGTTGACCTGATAGGGCTTGAGCACGTTGTGACGATGCTCGCCTTCCTTGTCGCCCATCGAAACCCAGGTGTCGGTGACGACACAGTCGGCGCCGCGCACGGCGGCTTCCGGGTCGGTGCCGAGCATGATCGGCGCGCCGGTCGCCTTGATAAAGTCGCGCATCGCTTTTTTCGGCGCGAGCTCCGGCGGCGTTGCGACGTTGAGCTGGAACTTGAAGCGCTCGGCTGCGTGAGCCCAGGACGCCAGCACGTTGTTGTCGTCGCCGGTCCAGGCCACCGTCTTGCCCTCGATCGGGCCGCGATGCTCCTCATAGGTCATGAGGTCGGCCATCACCTGACAGGGATGCGAGCGCCGCGTCAGGCCGTTGATGACGGGCACGGTGGCGTTGGCCGCAAGCTCCAGCAGCGCGTCGTGGTTGAGGATGCGGATCATGATGGCGTCGACATAGCGCGACAGCACGCGCGCGGTGTCGGCGATGGTCTCGCCGCGGCCGAGCTGCATCTCGGCACCGGTGAGCATGATGGGCTCGCCGCCGAGCTGACGCATCGCGACATCGAACGACACGCGTGTCCGGGTCGACGGGCGCTCGAAGATCATCGCCAGCGTCTTGCCTTCAAGGGGCCTGACCGGCTGCTGCGCCTTCTGCTTCGCCTTCATGGCGGAGGACGCCGCGAGCATGGTCTTGAGCTCCGACAGCGGCAGCTCGTTGATATCAAGGAAGTGCTTCGGGGACTTGCTCATCAGCTTGCCGCCCGCTTGGTCTGGCTGGACGAGATTGCGGCGCAGGCGCGCTCGAGCCGCCCGACGCTGTCCTCGATCTCGGCTTCGGTCACGATCAGCGGCGGCAGGAAACGCACGACATTGTCGCCGGCACCCACCGTGAGCAGTTTTTCATTGCGCAGTGCCGCGACGAGATCGCCGGAGGGCACCACGGCCTTGATGCCGATCAGAAGGCCCTCGCCGCGCACTTCGCTGACGACATCGCCATGACGGTCGATCACGGAGGCGAGCTTCTGCTTCAGCAGCAGCGACATCTTCTGCACGTGGTCGAAGAAGCCGGGCTTGAGCATGACGTCGAGCACCGCATTGGCCGCGGAGATCGCCAGCGGATTGCCGCCGAAGGTCGAGCCGTGCGAGCCGGGCCCCATGCCGGCTGCCGCATCCGCGGTCGCCAGCACAGCGCCGATCGGGAAGCCGCCGCCGAGCGCCTTCGCCAGCGACATCACGTCAGGTGTGACGCCGGTGCGCCGATAGGCGAACAGATCGCCGGCGCGGCCCATGCCGGTCTGCACCTCGTCGAAGGCGAGCAGCAGGCCCTTCTCGTCGCAAAGCTGGCGCAACGCCTTGAGGAAGGTCGGCGTTGCCGAGCGCACGCCGCCCTCGCCCTGGATCGGCTCGATCAGGATGCCGGCGGTGTGCGGGCCGATCGCCTTCTTGACGGCCTCGATATCGCCATGCGGCACCTGGTCGAAGCCTTCCATGGGCGGGCCGAAGCCTTCGAGATATTTTGCAGAGCCGGTCGCCGCGAGCGTTGCCAGGGTGCGGCCGTGAAACGCGCCTTCGAAAGTGATGATGCGATAACGTTCCGGATGGCCCTTGGAGAAGTGATGATGGCGGACCAGCTTGATCACGCCCTCCAGCGCTTCGGCGCCCGAATTGCAGAAGAACACGAAGTCGGCAAAGCTCTCGTTGCAAAGCCGGTTGGCGAGCTTCTCGCCATCCGGGCTCTGGAACAGGTTCGACATGTGCCAGAGCTTCGTCGCCTGCTCCTGCAGCGCCTTGATCAGATGCGGGTGGCAATGGCCGAGCGCATTCACAGCCACGCCCGAGGTGAAATCGAGATAGCGATCGCCATTGGTCGCGATCAGCCAGCAGCCTTCGCCGCGCTCGAAGCCGAGGTCGGCTCTGGCGAAAACGGGGAGCAAATGCGGCGCTGCGCTGTTAGTCATGATGTCACTTGAATGTTGAGGACGGTGTGACGCGTGCATTGCGCAACGCACCATCGACCGGCCCGGAAAACGAAACGTGCCGCCTTTTAAGGGCGGCACGCGGGACTATCTTATGCTTGGCAAGACGGGTGTCAATGCCGCCCGGAAAGCCTCGGGAAACGCTGAATCCGTAGTCTTGCGGTGCCGATTTTGCGGGTTTTCACCACGGAACATGTGGAAGCGAGTCGGCGGACTCTTGCGCGGGAGTCACGCCATATTGTAGCGTTTGGATTGTCAGATACGACATCTCGTGCAGCGGTTCTGATCTCAAGAGTCCTCATGTACCGGCGTAAACGTTCGGGCGTCAGTCACGCGCCCGGCGAGCCTTAAGGGATTCTGGCGGCACGGGTTTTTGAAGACTTAGGCAATCGCTGCGAGGCCCCAGGATGGCTGGCGCGTAGCGAGGGAAAGGGTGCAATGACGGTTTTGACCTGGTCCGACGATCGCGTCGAGCAGCTGAAAAAGCTCTGGGAGGCCGGACTTTCGGCCAGCCAGATCGCAGCTGAGCTCGGCAATGTGACCCGCAATGCCGTGATCGGCAAAGTGCACAGGCTCGGTCTGTCCGGCCGCGCCAAGAGCCCTTCATCGGCAGCGCCCCGGCCGCGCAAGGCGCGTCCCGCGCAGCACATGATGCGGGTGACCCGCCCCATCGCGCGCGGCAACACCGCGCTGGCACAGGCCTTCGAGGTCGAGGTGGAGGCTGAACCGGTCACCTACGACAACGTGGTGCCGATGAGCCAGCGGCTGTCGCTGCTCGAGCTGAACGAGGCGACCTGCCACTGGCCGGTCGGCGATCCCTCGAGCCCGGATTTCTTCTTCTGCGGTGGCAAGGCACTGTCCGGCCTGCCCTACTGTGCCCAGCACTCGCGCGTGGCGTATCAGCCGGCGGCGGATCGCCGTCGCGCCCCGGCAAAGCCGGGCCCGCGCTGAGCGGATCTAACTGATCGCAAAGACGGCAGCCGTCACACGATGACGGCTCAAACCACTCGGTGTCATCCCCGCGAACGCGGGAATCCATAACCACAGGGCGCAGTTGTTGCGCGAGATGGTCACTCCGAGTCTTCGCCAAACCACGCCCTGTGGTTATGGGTCCCGGATCGGCGCTTCGCTTCGCTACGATTGTCCGGGACGACACTGAGGGTGGGGCGGCAGCCCACCAAACCCAACGCCTGCAAACCTTACGTCTGCTCTGCCTTCGCGAAGCGATCGTCGAGCGCGTAGCCGGCGCCGCGGACGGTGCGGATCGGGTCCTGCTCGCGGCCGAGATTGAGCAGCTTGCGCAGGCGGCCGATATGGACGTCGACGGTGCGCTCGTCGATGTAGATGTCACGGCCCCAGACGCTGTCGAGCAGTTGCTCGCGCGAGAACACGCGGCCGGGATGCTCCAGGAAGAACTCCAGCAGGCGATATTCGGTCGGACCGAGATCGATCGGCCGGCCCGAGCGCGCCACGCGGCGCTTGTCGCGGTCGAGCTCGATGTCGCCATAGGCCAGCACTGTCGCGAGCCGCTCAGGACTGGCGCGCCGCAGCAGGCCCTTCACGCGCGCCAAAAGCTCCGGCACCGAGAACGGCTTGACGATGTAGTCGTCGGCGCCGGTCGCAAGTCCCCGCACCCGCTCGCTCTCCTCGCCGCGCGCGGTGAGCATGATGATCGGCAGCTGCTTGGTGTCGGGCCGCGTGCGCAGGCGGCGGCACAGCTCGATGCCTGACAGGCCCGGTAGCATCCAGTCGAGCACGATCAGGTCCGGGATGTGTTCCTTGAGGCGGGTGTCGGCGTCGTCGCCGCGCATGACCGTCTCGACGTCATAGCCGTCGCCTTCGAGGTTGTAGCGAAGCAGCTCGGTGAGAGCTTCCTCGTCCTCAACCACCATAATGCGTGCGCCCATCGGGTCGTCGCTCCTTCAAGTCTTCAGGTATTCGGGACCGTCGTGGCGAAGGTGGTCATGTCGCCCTTCGGCCGCTTGTCGGTGATCGCCTGGCCCTCGATCATGTAGAACACGGTCTCGGCGATGTTGGTGGCGTGGTCGCCGATCCGCTCGATGTTCTTGGCGCAGAACATCAGATGGATGCAGAACGAGATGTTGCGCGGATCCTCCATCATGTAGGTGAGGAGCTCGCGGAACAGCGAGGTGCAGATCGCGTCGACTTCCTCGTCGCCCTTCCACACCGCCATCGCCGCCGGCAGATCATGTGCGGCATAGGCGTCCAGCACCGACTTGACCTGCTGCTGCACGAGGTCGGTCATGTGCTCCAGGCCGCGGAAGAGTTTCAGCGGATGGAAGTCGGTCTCCAGCGCGGCGACGCGCTTGCCCATGTTCTTGGCGAGGTCGCCGATGCGCTCGAGATCGGTCGCAACGCGCATGGCGCCGACGATCTCGCGCAAATCCACCGCCATCGGCTGGCGGCGGGCGATGGTGAGCACCGCGCGTTCCTCGATGCGCTTCTGCAGCGCGTCGAGCTCGGCGTCGATGGTGACGACGCGCTGGCCGAGCGCGACGTCGCGGCGGATCAGCGCGCCGACGGAATCGACGATCATGCGCTCGGCGATGCCGCCCATCTCGGCGACCAGGCGGGTGAGCTCCTGGAGGTCGGTGTCGAAAGCTTTTGCGGTATGTTCAGTACCCATGTCGCGTCTCCTCAGCCGAACCGGCCGGTGATGTAATCCTGCGTGCGCCGGTCGCTCGGCGACGTGAAGATCTTGCTGGTGTCGTCGAACTCGATCAGCTCGCCGAGATACATGAAGGCGGTCTTGTCGGAGACGCGCGCCGCCTGCTGCATGTTATGGGTGACGATCGCGATCGTGTAGTTCTCGGACAGTTCCTGGATCAGCTCCTCGACCTTGGCGGTCGAGATCGGGTCGAGCGCCGAGCAGGGCTCGTCGAACAAAATCACTTCGGGGCGCACCGCGACGGTGCGGGCGATGCACAGGCGCTGCTGCTGGCCGCCGGAGAGCGACAGGCCGGAGGCGTTGAGCTTGTCCTTGACCTCGTTCCACAGCGCGCCGCCGCGCAACGCCTTCTCGACGCGGTCGTCCATCTCGGATTTCGAGATCTTCTCGTAGAGGCGGATGCCGAAGGCGATGTTCTCGTAGATCGTCATCGGGAACGGCGTCGGCTTCTGGAACACCATGCCGACCCGGGCGCGCAGCAGATTGAGGTCGAGCCTGGGATCGAGGATGTTGGTCTGGTCCAGCATGAGCTGGCCGGTGGCGCGCTGGCCCGGATAGAGGTCGTACATCCGGTTGAAGATGCGCAGCAGGGTCGACTTGCCGCAGCCCGACGGGCCGATGAACGCCGTGACGCGGTTGGCGCCCAGCGTCAGGTTGATGTTCTTCAGCGCGTGGTGCTCGCCGTAATAGAAATTGAGATTGCGCACCGTCACCTTGGCCGGGGCTTCCGGCAGCGGCTGCGAGGCCAGATGAGCGTTGGAACTCATGGATACGGACAGGTCGGTCATTTTGCAGTCCTCTCGGCGCCGACGATGCGCGCGCCAATGTTCAGGGCAAGCACGGTGAGCGTGATCAGCAGCGCGCCGCTCCAGGCCAGCTGCTTCCAATAGGCGTAGGGGCTCTGGACGAAGTTGTTGATGGTGACCGGCAGGTTGGCCATCGTCTTGTTCAGGCCGAGGCTGAAGAACTGGTTCGACAGCGCGGTGAAAAGCAGCGGCGCGGTCTCGCCGGCAACGCGGGCGGTGGCGAGCAGCACGCCGGTGATGAGGCCCGATCGGGCCGCACGATAGGCGATACGCTTGATCACCAGCGAGCGTGGCAGACCGAGCGCCGAGGCCGCCTCGCGCAGGGGATTCGGCACCAGCAGCAGCATATCCTCGGTGGTGCGCAGCACGACCGGGATCACGATGACGGCGAGCGCCAGGCTGCCTGCGATCGCGGAGAAGCCACGCATGGGCACCACCACCGCGCCATAGATGAACAGGCCGATGATGATCGAGGGCGCCGAGAGCAGGATGTCGTTGATGAAGCGGATTACCGAGGTCAGCCGGTCGTTGCGGCCGTATTCGGCAAGGTAGGTGCCGGCGAACAGGCCGAGCGGCGCGCCGATGCCGACGCCGATCAACGTCATGATGATCGAACCGACGATCGCGTTGCGCAGGCCGCCTTCAGTCGAACCCGGCGGCGGCGTATCCGCGACGAAGATCTCAAGATTGAGGCCGGCCAGGCCGTTGAAGAGCAGCGTGATCAGGATCAGCGCGAGCCAGGTGACGCCGAAGGCGGCCGCGGCGAAGCAGAGCCCGCGGATGACGATGTCCTTGCGGCGACGACGCGAATAGATCGGATTGAGCGCCATGACGTTACTTCCCCGCCTTCTTGTCCAGCCGCATCAGCATCAGCCGCGCTGCGGCCAGCACGAAGAACGTCAGCACGAACAGCAAGAGACCGAGCAGGATCAGGCCGGACTGGTGCAGGCCGTCGCTCTCGGCGAATTCGGATGCGATCGCCGCCGAGATCGTGGTGCCCGGCGCGAAGATCGATGAGGAGATGCGGAACGAATTGCCGATGATGAAGGTCACCGCCATGGTCTCGCCGAGCGCGCGGCCCAGCGCCAGCATGACGCCGCCGATGATGCCGACGCGGGTGTAGGGGATCACCACGCTGCGGACGACTTCCCAGGTGGTGCAGCCGACGCCGTAGGCGGCCTCCTTAAGCACCGGCGGCACCGTCTTGAACACGTCGACCGAGATCGAGGTGATGAAGGGCAGCACCATGATGGCGAGGATCAGCGCGGCGTTGAACGTGCTGAGATAGGACGGCGGACCGGCGAAGATCGCGCCCAGCACGGGCACGCCGTCGAAGATCCTGATCATGAAGGGCTGGAAGGTGTTGGCCAGGAACGGGCCCAGCACGAAGAAGCCCCACATGCCGTAGATGATCGAGGGAATGCCGGCGAGCAGCTCGATCGCCATGCCGATCGGGCGGCGCAGCCATTGCGGGCAGAGCTCGGTGAGGAAGATCGCAATGCCGAGACCGACGGGAATGGCGATCAGCATCGCGATGAAGGAGGTGACGAGCGTGCCGTACATCGGTCCAAGCGCGCCAAGCACGGGCGGATCGGCCGACGGCGCCCAGCGCTGCGTCCACAGGAAGGAGAAGCCGTATTCCTTCATCGCCGGGAACGCGCCGACGATCAGCGAGACGATGATGCCGCCGAGAATGAGGAGCACCGAGATCGCGGACAGCCGCGTGATCCAGTAGAAGGTGACGTCGCCGAGCTTGAACGCGCTCAAGGCCTTGGCGCGGTCATACGGTCCGGCGTCGTCGATTACATCGCTCTGAACGACCATTTCTGCCACGCCGATCCCCTGTGCCCGATAATATACGCTTGTTGTCAGTCTTTTTGTCGGTCTCGCGCTCCGGACGCGGCGCGCGCCGATCCGGAGCGGAAGTTTTTCGAGCTCCCGGAGTGATGTCCGGGACAGGAGCGCTCAGCTCTTGATCTCGGCAGCCCAGGTCTTCTCGATCAGGGTCACGACGCCTTCGGGCATCGGGATGTAGTCGAGCTCTTCAGCCGCCTTGCCGCCGCTCTTGAAGGCCCAGCGGAAGAACTTGATGGCTTCCTGCGAGGCCGCCTTGTCGGTGGCATCCTTGTGCATGAGGATGAAGGTCGCCGCCGTGATCGGCCATGACTTCTCGCCGGGCTGGTCGGTCAGGATGACGTAGTAGCCAGGCGCCTTGGCCCAGTCGGCGTTGGAAGCGGCCGCCTGGAAGGCTTCGACGGTCGGCTGCACCGGCTTGCCTGCCTTGTTGATGAGACCGGTATAGGTCAGCTTGTTCTGCTTGGCATAGGCGTACTCGACATAGCCGATCGAGTTCTTGGTCTGGCTGATGTTGCCCGACACGCCTTCGTTGCCCTTGGCGCCGACGCCGACCGGCCACTCGACCGCGGTGCCCTCACCGACCTTGCTCTTCCAGTCCGCACTGGCCTTGGCGAGATAGTTGGTGAAGTTGAAGGTGGTGCCCGAACCGTCCGAGCGGCGGACCACGGTGATGGCGTCCGAGGGCAGCTTCAGATTCGGATTGAGCTTCTTGATCGCGGCGTCGTCCCATTTGGTGATCTTGCCGAGATAGATGCTGGCGAGCGTCTCGCCGTCGAACACCATCTCGCCGGGCTTCACGCCCTCGAGGTTGACGACGGGGACGATGGCGCCCATCACCATCGGCCACTGGACGAGGCCATCCTTCTCGAGCTGCTCGGCCTTGAGCGGCGCGTCGCTGGCGCCGAAGGTCACGGTCTTGGCCTGGATCTGCTTGATGCCGCCGCCGGAGCCGATCGACTGGTAGTTCAGACCGTTGCCGGTCTCCTTCTTGTAGGCGTCAGCCCATTTGGAATAGATCGGGAACGGGAAGGTCGCACCGGCACCGGTGATGTCGGCAGCAAAGGCCGCCGTCGTCGAAGCGGCGACCATGCCGGCAGCGACGATCGTTTTGAGGAAATTCATGCTGGTCTCCATACAGGGGAGCGAAGCGCCAACCGCGCCCGATCGCGCTCCCCGCGCCGCCCCTTTAGGAGCGGTCGGCTGTGCTTTTACGAAGGTTTCGTGACAGTCGGATGACACACTCAAGCGATTGAAATCGCTGGAGTTTCAGGTCTAAACTAAAGTCTTAGCCTGGGGAAAACAGGCGGTAAAAGTGGCGCCCTGCCGGGGCACACTTTCGATCAAAAGCCGGCCGCGATGGCGGTTAAGAATATGTTTCACCAGCGATAATCCGAGCCCCGTGCCGCCCTGCGAGCGGCTGTCGCCGACGTCGACCCGGTAGAATCTCTCGGTCAGCCGCGGCAGGTGCTCGGGCGCGATGCCGGGGCCGAAATCGCGGACCATGATCCGGATTTCCTGAGTTCCATCAGTGGCCGCGGCTGGCGTCAGCGACACGATGACGCGTCCGCCGGAGGCACCGTATTTGAGCGCGTTCTCGATCAAATTCTCGAACAGGCGGAGCAGCTCCTCACGGTCGCCCGCGATCATCACCGGGCTATCAGGAAGATGGATCTCGACCTCGACCTGGCGCTCGCGCGCCAGCGGCTCGAGCCCGTCGGCGACCTGGCGGATGATTGGCAGCAGGTCGACCAGGGTGTCGGGCCGGACATGGGCCGACAGCTCGACCCGCGACAGCGACAACAGATCGTCGATCAGGCGCGCCATGCGGGTGGCCTGGTTGTGCATGATGCCGAGGAAGCGCTCGCGCGCCTTGGGATCGTCCTTGGCCTGGCCCTGCAGCGTGTCGATGAATCCCGACAGCGCGGCCAGCGGCGTGCGCAGCTCGTGGCTGGCATTGGCGACGAAGTCGGCGCGCATCTCCTCCACCCGGCGCAGCGGCGTCTGGTCGTGGAAGGTCATCAGCATGCATTTGTCCGCGCCGCCGAAGCTGGTCGGCACCGGCACCGGCGTGATCATGAGCTCCAGCCAGCGGTCGACCGGGACGTGGTCGAGATAGGTCGCGCGCCGCGGCTCGGTGGTCGCGATCGCCTCGCGCAGCGCGGTGATGATCTCCGGCGAGCGCAGCGCGAACTGGGCGAGCTCGTTCCGGCGCAGCGCCGGCGCGAGCTGGGCGGCGGCGGCGTTGAGGTGGATGACGCGGCCGGCGCGGTCGAGCAGCACCGCCGGATCCGGCATGCCGGCGACGACCGCGGCCACCGCCGCGCTCTCGACCGGGTTGATGCGCCTGACATCGTCGCGCGAGGCGGCGGGATCATGCAGCCGCCACGGGACCAGCGCGGCCGCCGCGATACAGAGGAACACGATCGCGGCGTGCAGCGCCGACAATTCGCCGAGCGAGACGACGACGGACAGCGCCAGCGCCGCGGCGATCAGGATCACGGTCGAATGCCGCAGCCGGTCGGACCAGGGCTGGGCGGAGGGAGAAGATGGGGCGTCGATCGCCATCGGGGCGGACTTCTCCTGGGGCTTGTCTGAAGGCCTGTCCAAATAAGGCTTGGCGCCGTCAGGCACCGCTGTCGCTGCGCTCTCTCACATAAGCGGCTTCACGCGCCGGGCCGGGGTCGAGCTTGAGCGCCGCCTGCTGCAAGCGCTTCGATCGTGCGCCGATGATAACTTCGCGAAACGTCAGCAAGATTACAGATATGACGAAGGGCGACAGATAATAGAGGACGCGGAACAGCAGCATGCCGCCCAGAAGTTCCTCGCGATCCATCTGCCAAAGACCGACCAGCATGGCGGCGTCGAACACCCCGAGCCCACCCGGCGAGTGGCTGGCGAAGCCGAGCAGGGTGGCCGAGACGAAGATCACCGCGACCACCACGAAGCCGAGATTGGGCTCGTCCGGGACCAGCACATACATCGCGAGCGCGCAGAAACCGAGATCGACGATGCCGATCGCGATCTGCAGCAGCGTCAGCGGGCCGCCCGGCAGCACCACGGTCCAGGGCCCGCGGCCGACCACGCGCGGCTGGGTCCAGACCCAGACCACGTAGCCGACCAGCCCGACGATGATCATCAGCGCCAGCGCCCGGTTCAGCCAGGGCGGCAGCTGGTCGATCGAGGCGGCTGCCTCCGGATGATAGGAGATGCCGAGGCCGAGCACGGCGGCATTGCCGAGCCAGAAGGTCAGGCCGGCGAGAAAGCAGATCTTTGCGACGTCGATCGCGTTCAGCCCGTAGGCCGAATAGATGCGGTAGCGCACCGCGCCGCCGGTGAAGACGGATGCACCGACATTGTGGCCGATCGAATAGCTGGTGAAGGCCGCGAGCGCATTGATGCGATAGGGCACATGGGCATGGCCGATCGCGCGCACGGCGAACAGGTCGTAGAAGGTCAGGGTGAAATAGCCCGCGGTGACGAACAGCGCCGCCATCGCGATCTGGGTCGGCTCGGTGCTCTTGATCGCTTCGAGGACTTCGTTGAAATCGATGCCTCGCAACATGTGGTAGAGCACATAGCAAGCGATGCCGATGACCGCGACGCTGATCACAACGCCAAGCTTATGCAGGACTTGCTTCTGGCGCAGAAACGACATCGCCCTGCGTATGGCTTCCAGCATCTAGACCTCGAACAACGCTTCAGCGGCCAGGGTGGCCGGCGAACAGGCGGACGACGCACTGGCACTCAACGAACCCTCGCCGCCGGCTCCGGTATCGCGCATGCCCCCTGCCCCTCCACTAGCGCGTTTTGGGGCGAAGTGGAATTCGCCAATTCGAACAAAAACACGTGCATTCAATATTTTAGGCAGGGTTGCGGGCTCCTGATGCACGGTTTGACGCCTTCGGCGGCAGGACTTGAGGCGAATCTCCATGGCGATCCTGCGCAGGCGCCATGAAGTTTTGATGATTTCGGCCGCACAATGTTCCTTCACGCTTTAAGCCGACGTCAATCTATGGACCGCGCCCGCCTGTTGAAAGAGGGGGCAATCCCGGCCTCCGTTCGACGGGTTGTTCGATGCGCCGGAAGGCCGCGGACCCCGGGCGCAGCCTCAAGGCGCGGTCAAATAGCCGCGGCCATAGGCGCCGGCCTGATCCTCGAAGATTGCCATGGCGGTGGTCATCCGCCTGAAGCCCAGGCGTTCGTAAAACCCTTCCTTGCCCGGGACGGCGTAGAGGATGACCTTGCGATGGCCGCGGCAATGCACAAGCAAACGCTCGATAATGTCGCGGCCGAGCCCCCGCCCCTGGTGGTCCGAGTGCACGGCGACATCACAGAGATAGGCGCAGTCCCGGCCGTCGGCCAAGACGCGTCCCGCCCCCACGATGCGACCATCCTCAATGGCGAAGGCGCGAAACATGCTGTTGCCGAACACCAATGTGAGATCGGCCGGCGCCTTGTTGCCGAGCGGCGCGATGCGATAGAGCTCGGATAGCTCATCCCAGTCGATCCCGGCGAGATCGTCGGCCCAGACAATCGACATCGCGAACGCCCTCCCCGGCTCAGTCCTGCGCGGCGGTGACGGCCGCGACGATTTCGTCGCCGTCAGGAAAATGTCCTTTGCTGCGGCTGGCGACGATCCGATCGCCGAGCTTGACCTGGAAAACGCCACCCTTGCCGGGGACGAGATCGGATTCCAGCCCTAGCTGCCGGCGCAGCGCCACGGCCGCCTCTTTGGCACGCTTCTCGTATCCGCACGGCCGGCAATAGACGATGGTTACGTCGGACATCTCGTCCTCCTTCAGGCCGCCAGTTGGGGACGCACCGCTTCAACGCCGGCGATCCAGCCGGCAACGGAACGGCCGATCGCGTCGGGGTGATCCTCCTGGAGATAGTGCAGACCGGGCCCGAGGCGGACAAGCGCGCAGTGCTTCAGCGAGGCAGCGAACGTCTCGGCAAATTCGGGAGCGACGATGGCGCCCGGCTCGCCTGCGAACAGCAGCTTCGGATAGGCAGACGCCTTGAGCGACGCATGAGCCGATTGAAGCGCTTGATCGACATCGGCGGGCTCGCCGGCGATCGGCAATTCCCGAGGGAATGCAAGAACGGGACGGCGGCTGTCCGGCGTCGGAAAGGGCGCGCGATAAGGCGCCATCTCGTCTTCGCTCAAGGTGCGCATGATGCCGCCCGGCAGCACGCGTTCGACGAAGGCGTTCGCCTCCAGGATCATGGCCTCTCCCTCGCCTTGCGTCCTGAACTTGCGGAAAGCCTGGCGCGCAGGTTCGGCTTGGTGGAAATCCTGCCAGGTCGGCATCGGCCGGATGAACTCCATGAAGGCGAGGCCGCGCACGAAGGCCGGCCGGCGCGCCGCGAGATGAAATGCGAGCGCCGTGCCCCAATCCTGCGCAACGAGATAGGCTGAGCTGATGCCGAGCTGTTCGATCAACGCGTCGAGATAGCGGACATGGTCGAAGAAGCGGTAGGCGATGTCGGGCTTGCCGGACCGGCCGAAGCCGATGAGATCGGGCGCGATGCAACGCGCCACAGGCGCCACCAGCGGCAGGATGTTTCGCCAGATGTGCGAGGACGTCGGATTACCGTGAAGGAAGAGCGCGACCGGCGCATCCTGCGTGCCTGTGTCGCGATAAGCCATCGTGCTTCCCAGCACGGAGGCGCTGCGGATCTCGATCTCGGCTTGCTGGCTCATGTCGGCTCCTTGAAGACGGTCTTGAATGCGATGGACTTGAAACGCTCGAGCGCCTTGGGCGTGCGGTCGACCTTCATGCGCAGGATCGCGCCTTGCCAGGACGCGAGCAGGAAATCGGCGAGCTCCTCGGGCTCGAACTCGGAATCGATCTCGCCGCTTCTCTGCGCCTCGCCGATGCAGGCAGCAAAGGGCATGCGCCATTCGGCAAAAATTTCGGCAAGGCGGGTGCGCAGCATCTCGCTGCTGCCGGCCGCTTCCAGGCTGAGATCGCCGATCAGGCAGCCGCGTCCATAGCCGTCGGCTTCGAGCCGTCCGGTGATGATGTCGAGATAGCGCTTGAGCCGCGCCCGCGGGGTCAGCGAGGCGTCTTCAAGGGCCTCCGCGACCAATCCCTTCGTGATCTCGAAATAGCGATCGAGCACCTCCGAGGCGAACGCTTCCTTGGAGCGAAAATGATTGGTGAAGGACCCCTGCGGGGCGCCTGCCGCAGTGGTGACATCGCGCACACTGGTGCCGTGATAGCCGGTCCGGAACATGACCTTGAGACCGGCGTCGAGGATGGCGTCTTTGAGCGAGGGCTTGGGCATGGAGGAATAATACGTACGTACGTATTATTGTCAAGCGCAGCGTTGACGTCTCTCTCGACGATGTGTCCCGAACAGAAAAAGGGGCCTGGCGGCGGAGCTTCAGCCGGTCCGCATGCTGCGCGAGACCACGCGGTCGCGCAGCCAGGCGCCGATGGTGCAGCCGACCAGATAGCAGGCGAACATGATCAGGCCGAGGTCGAGCCAGTAGCCGAAGCGGCCGGGGACGACGTGTGCGAACGAGGCCGCGACCAGGGCGGCAGCAAGCGCGGCGAGCCAGCGCGCCGTCACCTTCGAGGTGCCGTTGCCGCGCTGGACCACCGAGATCCAGCCCATGCAAAAGCCCAGCAGCAGCGAGCCGATCAGCCAGCCCAGATGGAACGAGACGAGATAGGGCATCGTCACCTCACCAGGAATTCGATACGGCGGTTTTGCGCCTTGCCTTCGTCGGTGTCGTTGCCGGCGAGCGGCTGCGTGCTGCCATGGCCGACCGCAGTGAAGCGGCTGGGGGGCAAGCCGGCCTTGACCAGATAATCGATCACCGCCTGTGCGCGCTTCTCCGAGAGAGCCCGGTTGAAGCCGTCCTCGCCGTCGGCATCGGTATGCCCGGCGACCTCGACATTGGTGGTGGGGCAGCGCAGCGCCGTCTCGATCAGATGATCGAGGATGGCGGCGGAATCCGGATCGATGTCGGCCCGCTTTGCTGCGAAGCGGATCTTGCCCTTGGCCAGGAGCTCGGAGAACAATTGCTGACACACGGTGCCATCGACCGGGCCTGCCGCCGGCTTCACGGTGATCTCCGGCTTGTACTGCCAGTTTTTCGGGAAGTCCTTGCCGAGGCCTGCGCGGATGTCGTTGGCGGCCCCCTCGTAGAGCGCATCGCCCGACAGCTTCACCTCGCGGTCGGAGACGACGAGCGTGCCGGTCGACAGTCGCGACAGTGCGCCGAGGGCTGCGATCACGGCGGTGTTGAAGGAGCCGGGCGCGCCGATGCTGGCCTTGAGATTGTCGACGACCTTTTCGGTGAAGAATTTTCGCGCGGCGCTGGTGGCGATCGCCGCGTGGATGGTGTTGTCGGGAACATAGCCGGTCAGCGTCACGGTCGCGGCGACCGGATCCTTGTAGGCCTGGAAGATATAGGGCGGCGCCTTGACGTCGTTGGCGGCGATCGAAAAGCCCTCGGGCAGGTTCTTCAGCGCCGCCACGATTGCCTCGCGGCCCCCGAGATCGCGCGCCATGCCCGACAGATTGACCTTGGTGTCCGTGATCGTGATCTTGCCGTCCTTCAGCTTGCCGATCTGGTCCAGCAACAGCGTCGCTGCGGCCTCGAACCGCGGCGGTGCACCGCGCGCCAGCCCCATCTGGTCGGCCACCTCGACGCCGCCGACCTCCTTGCGGGCCGCCTCGGTCAGCCGGCCCTTCATCGACGGCAGGGGCGCGGAGCCTGACAGCGTCACCCGCACCACGTCGCGCTCGGCGTTCCAGACGAAGGGTTTGGCCTCGGGAACAAGGCGGGTCCGGTCGTCGACCAGGCGGACGCCGGGGACGGTCTCCACCGCCATCACGGCATCCCGCCGCCCCTCCTCGGAGAACGCGTCCGCGGCCAGGCTGACATCGCGGCCATCGACCGCGATCCGGGTCTTGTCCAGAACGGTGTCCTTCAGCGCAGCCGAGCTGCGGCCCGACAGGTCGGCTTCGACCGGTAAGGTATTATTCCAGGCCGCAAATCCCCACATGACGGCCAAGGGGATCAGCCCCGGCCACCATTTGCTGGCCCACTTGAAAAGCTTCTTCATTCGACGACCCGAACTCTGGAACCGGAGACAAAACAAACCCTTGGCAGGCTGTCAAACCGGAAATGGTGCCCTTGCGAAGGCCCCGCCTGGACAATCGGAATAACTTTTTCTTCAAGGGTTCTTCCGTAAGTTGAAAGCGGAATGCCAGAGTCCGCCAGCGGGTCATGAAACAACTGCGTAACAACGTCATCCGCGCCGGGCTGGGAGCACTCTATTTCAGCGGGGCGCACCACTTGCTGCGCCCGCTTTTGTCGGGCGTCGGCGCCATTTTCATGCTGCACCACGTGCGGCCGGCCCGTGAGGCCGTGTTCCAGCCGAACCGGCATCTCGAAGTCACCCCCGAATTCCTGCGCGCGACGCTGTGCCATCTGCGCTCGCGCGACATCGACATCATCAGCATGGACGAGCTGCATGAGCGGCTGGTGCAGGGCCGGTTCGACCGTCGCTTCGCTGCCTTCACCCTCGATGACGGCTATCGCGATAATCTGGACTATGCGCTGCCCCTGCTGCGCGAATTTGACGCGCCTCTGGCGGTCTATGTCGCGAGCGATTTTGCCGAGGGCACTGGACGGCTGTGGTGGACGGCGCTGGAGGCCGTGATCGCCAAGACCGAGCAGGTCGACGTCAGAGTAGGCAATTCCGCGCTGCGGCTCGATGCGACGACGCCCGCGGCCAAGCAGGCAACGTTCGACCGCCTCCACGACTGGCTGCGCGCGCTACCGGGCGAGCACGATCTGGCGCGAGAGATCGAGGCGCTCTGCACGACATACGACGTCGACATGGCAGCGCTGTGCCGCAGCCTCTGCCTGTCTTGGGCGGAGGTGAAGACATTTGCCGCCGATCCGCTGGTCACGATCGGCGCCCATAGCGTCAGCCATTGCAACCTCGCCAAGGTGGCGGAAGACGTCGCCGCGCAGGAGATCGCCACGAGCCGCGCGAGGATCGAGCAGGCGCTGCAGCGCCCCGTGCTGCATCTCGCCTATCCCTATGGCGACCGCGAGGCCGCGGGGATGCGCGAATTCGGCCTTGCTGCAACCGCGGGCTTCAAGACCGCGGTGACGACGCGGCCCGGCATGCTGTTTGCCGACAACGCCGCCCACATGACGGCGCTGCCGCGCGTCTCCCTCAACGGCAACTACCAGGACGCGCGAATCCTGCCGGTGCTGACCTCGGGCGCCGCGACCGCGATGTGGAACGGCTTCCGCCGGATCGCGGCGGCGTAGCTTCCCCGATCTCCGCCGTCGTCCCTGCGAAAGCAGGGACCCATACCGCGGAATTTATCGATTGCGTCTGGTAGAAGTACCGAACGACGAGTCATCGCCAAACCACTCCCTGTGGTTATGGGTCCCCGCGTTCGCGGGGACGACACCGCCTTGGACGGAGCGTTCTCGCGCCACACTCCTATCGCATCCCAGTGCCTTCCTTGACTCCCCACCCCTCGCCGCTCACAACGAGCGCAAACCTAGGGAGGCACCATGTTCAACGATCTGTTCTCGCTCAAAGGCCGCGTCGCGCTGGTGACCGGCGGCTCGCGCGGCATCGGCAAAATGATCGCGGCGGGATTTCTCAGCGCCGGCGCCGCGAAGGTCTACATCACCGCGCGCAAGGCGGGACCGTGCGAGGAGACCGCCAAGGCGCTCACCGCGCAATATGACGGCGAGTGCATCGCGCTGCCGATCGACATCTCGACGCTCGCCGGCGCCGAGCTGCTCGCAACCGAGTTCAGGAAACGCGAGCCGAAGCTCGATATCCTCGTCAACAATGCGGGTGCCGCCTGGGGCGCGGAATTCGACGAATTCCCGGAGAGCGGCTGGGACAAGGTGATGAACCTCAACGTCAAGGCGCCGTTCTTCCTGACCAAGGCGCTGGCCGCGCCGCTGCGCGCAGCCGCAAGCGCGGAGCGGCCGGCGAAGGTGATCAACATCGCCTCGATCGACGGCATCTTCGTCAATCCGATGGAGACCTATTCCTACGCCGCGAGCAAGGCCGGGCTGATCCATTTGACCCGGCGCATGGCGGTGAGGCTGATCTCCGACCACGTCGTGGTCACGGCAATCGCGCCGGGCCCGTTCCAGTCCGACATGAACCGCGCCGCGCGCGACCATGGCGACGAAGTCGCAACGCGCGTGCCCGCGGGGCGCATCGGCACCGACGAGGACATGGCGGGCGCCGCAATCTATCTCGCCTCGCGCGCGGGCGATTACGTGGTGGGCGCGACCATCGCGGTGGACGGCGGCATCGTCTACGCCAACCCGGGGATCAAGGGGAGCGGGTGGGATAGCTGAATGCGCGAGTAGCGAGGTAGCGAATGGCGAATAGCACCTCTTGCACTATTCGCCACTCGCCATTCGCCTATCTCACGACTCGATCTTCACGTACTCGAAATCACCCGGCTTGTTGTCGATGCCGACCTTCGGCGGCGAGATCCAGGAGGCGAACTTGCCGCTCTCGGTGACGGGCTGCATCAGGGAGGTGATGAAGTCGCCGTCGGCGGTCGAGGGCAGCCATTCGTCCTTGCGCTTCGCCCAGGTGGCATCGTCGATCAGGAGGCCGTCGGGCGTCGCGCGCACGTCCTTGAACTCGCCGATGTGGCGGTGGAAGGCGACATTGGGCAAGGTCAGCTTGAAGTCGTAGCCCGCGGTCGAGATCACCTTGTTCCAGCGCAGCATGCCCTTGACGCAATCCTGGCTGTAATCGTCGCGCAGACGCATGTTGAGCGCGGTCAGCGCCGGCTCGTCGACCAGCTTGATCTCGCCGTTGATGAACTTCAGCACCGGATAGGTCGCGTTCTTGAGCTGGTGATCGTCGTCGATCTGGGTCTCGTGATAGCGGCCCTTGATGCCGGTGTTGAAGGCGTTGGCAGCGTTGGTCGAAACCTCGGAGCCGAACAGGTCGAGCGACAGCGTATAGTGCAGGTTCAGCTTCTTCTGGATGGTCGGCAGGTCGATCACGCCGAGCGCGCGGACTTTTGCGATATCGGTTGGATCGGTGATGCCGGCCTCGCGCATCGCATCGCAGGTGCGCTGCACGACGCGGGTGATGCCGGTCTCACCGACGAACATGTGATGGGCTTCCTCGGTCAGCATGAAGCGGCAGGTGCGCGACAGCGGATCGAAGCCGGACTGCGCGAGCGAGTGCAGCTGCATCTTGCCGTCGCGGTCGGTGAAATAAGTGAACATGAAGAAGGACAGCCAGTCCGGCGTCGCCTCGTTGAAGGCGCCGAGCATGCGCGGTGCGTCGGCATCGCCGGAGCGGCGGCGCAACAGATCGTCGGCTTCTTCGCGACCGTCGCGGCCAAAATATTTCTGCAGCAGATAGACCATCGCCCAGAGGTGACGGCCCTCCTCGACATTAACCTGGAACAGGTTGCGCATGTCGTAGAGCGAGGGCGCGGTCTTGCCGAGATGACGCTGCTGCTCGACCGAGGCCGGCTCGGTGTCGCCCTGGATCACGATCAGGCGGCGCAGCATGGCGCGGTATTCGCCCGGGACTTCCTGCCAGGCCGGCTCGCCAAAATGCTCGCCGAACGGAACGACGCGGTTCTCTTCCTGCGGCGCCAGCAAGATGCCCCAGCGATAGTCGGGCATGCGGACGTAGTCGAACTTGGCCCAGCCGCGCGGATCGACCGAATAGGCGGTGCGCAAATAGACCAGCGACTCCTGGAAACCTTCCGGCCCCATGTCGCTCCACCAATCCATGTAGCCGGGATGCCAGCCCTCGAGTGCTTTGAGCACCTGGCGATCTTCGGCGAGATTGACGTTGTTCGGAATCTTGGTCGAGTAGTCGACGTTCATGATGTTCATGTTCATGTGGACCTCCCGTGGGGGACTAGCTCGTTAAGGGGGCGAATGGCGAATGGCGAGTAGCGAATGGAAACTCCTATTCGCCATTCGCCACTCCCTACTCGCTAGACTCGCGTCATATCGAATTTCGGCTTCTGCCCGCTGCCGTAGCGGCGCAGCGCGCCTTCCTCGCCGACCGCGTTGGGGCGCTGGAAGATCCAGTTCTGCCACGCGGTCAGGCGCGAGAAGATTTTCGATTCCATCGTCTCCGGGCCGACGAAGCGCAGACTCGCTTCCATGCCGGTGAGGCTGTCGGGCGAGAAGCTGGCGCGCTCCTCCAGGAACACGCGGACCTCGTCGTCCCAGTCGATGTCGTCGAGCGCGAAGGTGACGAGGCCGAGCTCTTCGGCCTGCTCGGCGTCGAGCGCGGTGCCCATCGTGGCCTGGGCGCGCTCCACATCCGACGGATCGGCCTGGAAGCGCGACTCCAGCCGCGTCAGGCCGTGGCTCATCGGATACGGGCCGAAATTCATGGCGGAGAGCTCGATCGACGGCGGCGGGCGGTTGTCGCCCTGGCGCGTGCCGATCAGCATGTAGGAGCGGTCGGCGGCGAAGACGAGCTCGGCGAGCGTGCCGGCAAAGCAGGAGCCGGGCTCGACCAGCGTCACCAGCGTGCGCGAGGTGACGTCGATGCGCTTCAGAACGCGCTTCCAATAGTGTCTGATCTCGTTGACCAGCCAGTGCGCCTTGTTGGCTTCGAGGAAGGCGTCACTGGCCAGCACATGGGCGCGGTCGCCATGGCTCTTGAACACCAGCATGGCGATCTCGAGCTCATTGATGCGCAGATGCAGGATCGCGTCATCGAGCTCGCGCGCGACCTGGAGCGGCCAGAACGACGCGCCTTGCGCCATCATGCCGTCGATGTCCGCGGGTGCTGCGGTCTCCGGCGCCTTGATCGAGATGGTGGCGATGCGGGCCGTGCGGTCGATATCGACCGTGACGAAGCCGTAGCGGATGCTGTTTTCGTCGATGATGCGCTTGAGCGGCGTCAGCGCGATGCCCTTGCCGCTGCCCTTGCGCTTCGAGGCGGTCGCGAACTCCTTGGCACGCTCGGCGATCTTCGCCTCGAGCTTCGAGTTCGGCGCGATCTCGTCGACGAGGCGCCATTGCACGGCGCGCTTGCCCTTGACGCCTTCCTCGATGGTGCAGAAGAAATCGGCATGATCGCGGCGCACTTTTCGCTTGTCGACGACGCGCGTCAGCCCGCCGGTGCCCGGCAGCACCGCGAGCAGCGGCACTTCAGGCAAAGCGACCGCAGACGAGCCATCGTCGGCGAGGATGATGTGGTCGGTCGCGAGCGCCAGCTCATAGCCGCCACCGGCGGCGGAGCCGTTCACGACCGTGATGAAGCGCTGGCCGGAATTTTCGGAAGAATCTTCCATGCCGTTACGGGTCTCATTGGTGAACTTGCAGAAGTTCACCTTGTGGGCATGCGTCGAGCCCGCGAGCATGCGGATGTTGGCGCCGGCGCAGAACACGCGGTTCTTGGCCGAGCGCATCACCACGACCTTCACCTCGGGATGCTCGAAGCGCAGCCGCTGGACCACGTCGGCGAGCTCAATGTCGACGCCGAGATCGTAGGAGTTGAGCTTGAGTAGATAGCCCTCGAACAGGCCGCCATTCTCGTCGACGTCCATGGTCAGCGTCGCGACGTCACCCTCGATCGCGAGCTTCCAGTGCTTGTAGCGGGACGGTTCGGTCTGGAAATCGATGAATGTCGCGCCGCCTGCGAGGCGCCGATCTTCCCCGGCCATGGGCCACCCTTGAGCTCGTTTTGGTTTAGCGTTAGATGCACAATAGTGCATCTTTTTGGATGCGTCTAGCCCTTAACCGCCGACGCATGCACTTTGTTTCATGCAGTCGGCCAGGACCGCACAATGGCACCCAGCGCGATCCAGTCGGCCTTCGCGAGCTGCGGGCGGCCGATCTTGGCCTGGAGCAGCGCCACCAGGGCCGCGACCGGAAAGCTCTCGACAAAGCCGTCGCCGCCGCTTGCGACCTTGCGCGCGCTCAACGCCCGCAGCTCAGTCAGAGCGTCGCCGAACAGGCGCGCGGCCGAATGCGCCTTCTGCATGCGCAGCCGCAGATTGGCGTTGGCGATATGGATGCAGGCGCGCAGGAGGATGCGTTCGCGGCCGCTTTGCGGAGCTGCGGCCCACACCGTCTCCAGGACCTCCTGCGCTTCCCAGAAATAGCCGCGGTCGTTGAGCGCGAGGCCGTAGCGCAGCGCCGGATGACGGGCCGGCACGTGGCCGCGAAAGGCCGAGGGCACCAGCGCCTTGGCCAAGCGAAGCGTCTCGTCATCGGCCTCGATGGCGCCGGTTTCGCCCGGCACATAGGCCCATTGCGGCCATGGCAATCGGCCGGTCACATGTGAAGGCACATTCATGGATGTGCCACCCCATGGTCATGCGGCGCGTACCCCGAGTCCCTGATCGTCGCGCAGGGCCGCTTTTGCAAATTGCTCAATCGCGTCAAGCGTCGCCCCCGGCGCTTCACGATGCGGGGAATGGCCCGCGTCTGAAATGACTTTAAAATCTATCGGACAGTAACACTCTTCCTGCGCAATTTCGACCTGACGCAATGTCCCATATTGGTCGCCTGCACCTTGCACGACCATCATGGGTACGCGGATATAGGCCAGGTATTCCGAGATGTCCCAGTCGCGGAATTTCGGATCGAGCCAGGCGCCGTTCCAGCCGTAGAAGGCGTTGTCGACGTCCTTGTGCCAGCGCGCCAGCTTGGCCTTCAGGTCCGTGGTCTCGAAGCTGGTCTTGATCTCCGCGATGGATTTCACCGAGATGTCCTCGACGATGAAATGCGGCGCGATCAGCACGAGGCCGCTCAGGCGGTGGTCCTGATGCGCGCCGGCATAGATCGTCGCGATCGAGGCGCCGTCGGAATGGCCGAGCAGCAGGCCGCGCCTGAAGCCGATCGCATCGAGCAGCTTCGGCAGCACGTCCAGCGCCTCGCGCTGCATGTAGTCCAGCGGCCGCGGCAATTTCACCGGGCTCGACTGGCCGTAGCCGGCGCGCGAATAGGCGAAGATGCCGGCACCGGTGGCTTGCTGCAGCTTCTCGGGAAAATCGCCCCAGAGCCCGACCGAGCCGAGGCCTTCGTGCAGCATGACGATGGTCGGCGCGTCCGCGGCCTCAGGCGCGAGCCATTTATATTCGAGGCTGACGCCGCCGATGTTGAGGAAGCCGGTGGGGGTGAGGTTGGTCATGCTGTCGTTCCCGTCCATTCCGTCATTCCGGACAGGTCGCAACGCGAGCTGATCCGGAATCTAGAAATTGTTTTGCGGTTCGAGATTCTCAGGTGCTCAGGTGCGCACCATAGTTCGCGCTTCGCGCGCCCCGGAATGACGGAGCCGCTCAATTCGCCCCTTCCCGCAACTTGAACCGCTGGATCTTTCCCGTCGCTGTCTTCGGCAAGGACTCCACCACGTCGATCCAGCGCGGATATTTCCAGGGGCCGATCTTCTGCTTGACGTGCTCCTTCAGCATTTCCTGAAGATCGCTCGTCGTCGCGCCCGGCCGCAGCACGACGAAGGCTTTTGGCTTCAACAGCCCTTCCGGATCGGCTTCGGGCACGACGGCGGCCTCCAGCACGGCGGGATGGGTGATCAGCGCGCTCTCGACCTCGAACGGCGAGACCCAGATGCCGGAAACCTTGAACATGTCGTCGGCGCGGCCGCAGAAGGTGTAACGGCCGTCAGCGTCGCGGACATATTTGTCGCCGGTGCGGGTCCACGGTCCCTCAAAAGTGCGGCGGCTCTTGTGGCGCTGATTCCAGTAGCCTTCGCCGGCCGAGGGCGCATCGACCAGGAGCTCACCAACCTCGCCATCGGCGACATCCTGGCCGGCCTCGTTGACCAGCCGCACCGCATAGCCCGGCACCGGCTTGCCGGAAGAGCCGTATTTGATGTCGCCGGGCGCGTTCGACAGGAAGATGTGCAACAGCTCGGTCGAGCCGACACCGTCGAGGATGTCGACGCCGAAGCGCGCCTTCCAGCTGGTGCCGACGGATTCCGGCAGCGCCTCGCCGGCCGAGGTGCAGATGCGCAAGGCGCCGCCGCCACGCTCGGCCTTCATGGTCTCGTCGTTGAGCATCGCCGCGAACAAGGTCGGCACGCCGTAGAAGATCGACGGCTTGTAGCGGTTCATCAGATCGAACATGCGCGCCGGCGTCGGCCGTTCGCTGTTGAGGATCACGCTGGCGCCAACCGACATCGGGAAGGTCAGCGCATTGCCGAGCCCGTAGGCGAAGAACAGCTTGGCAGCGGAGAGGCACACATCGCTCTCGCGGATGCCGAGCACCTGCTTGGCGTAGGTGTCGGCGGTCGCCTGCAAATTGGAATGGATATGGCGCACGCCCTTGGGCATGCCGGTCGAGCCGGACGAATAGAGCCAGAACGCCGGCTCATCCGGATGCGTCGCGGCGGTGGAGAACTGATCACTCTCGCCAGCGAGATCCTCGGCGAGCTGCTTGTGGCCGTTCTGCTTGGCGCCGGAGACCACGACATGCTCGAGATCGGGCATGCGGCCGACCACGTCCTTGATGACAGGATAGAGCGCTTCGGAGACGAACAGCACGCGCGCGCGGCAGTCGGCGAGGATGTAGGCGTACTGGTCCGCGGTCAGCAGCGTGTTCAGCGGCACCGGCACGATGCCGGCGCGGATCGCGCCCAGGAACACCACGGGGAAATCGACGGTGTCCAGCATGATCATCGCCACGCGCTCCTCGCGGCGGACGCCGAGCCGGCGCAGCATGTTGGCGGCGCGTCGGCTCTCGCACTGAAGCTCGCCATAGGTGAACCGCGAGACGGTGTCGTCGAAGGCCAGCTTGTTGCCCCGGCCCTCCTCGACATTGCGGTCGAGCAGCCAGGTCACCGCGTTATAGGATCCCTCGCTCACGGACTTCTCCCCCGAATTTAGAATTATAATTCATAGAAAGACACCGCTGCGGCTTGCTGTCAATGCTAGCAGGCATTATGTTTCATTAAAATGCGCCGCAGGACATCCTTCAAGAAGACATCCCTTAAAGAAGGCTCATGACCGACAGTCCCGACGCAGAATCCCGATTTCTCGAACAGCTCGGCCAGCGCGTGCGCACCATGCGCGCGTTGCGCGGCATGTCGCGCAAAGTGCTCGCCAAGGTATCAGGAATCTCGGAGCGCTACATCGCGCAGCTCGAAAGCGGCAAGGGCAATGTCTCCATCGTGCTCTTGCGCCGCGTCTCGGACGCGATGGGCGCGCATCTCGAAGATCTGCTTCCCAGTGTCGATCCGACACCGGACTGGCAGATGTTTCGCGACCTGCTGCGCAAGGCCACGCCTGCGCAGATCGCGCAGGCAAAAGATCTGCTCGCCGGCGGCAGTGCCTCCGCGCCGCGGCGTGCGCCGTTCTGCGGCATCGCGCTGATCGGCCTGCGCGGGGCCGGCAAATCCACGCTCGGGCGAATGCTGGCGAAGAAAGTCGGCTGGAGTTTTGTCGAGCTCAACAAGGAGGTCGAGCAGCAGAACGGGCTCTCGGTCGCCGAGATCATCGCGCTGTACGGCCAGGAAGGCTTTCGCCGCATGGAGCAGGCAGCGCTGCAGCAGCTGCTCGCACGCAACGAGCTGATGGTGCTGGCGACCGGCGGCGGCATCGTGTCCGAGCCTTTGACCTTCGACCAGATCCTGACCTCGTTCTACACGATCTGGCTGAAGGCCGAGCCCGAGGAGCACATGGCCCGCGTCCGTCGCCAGGGCGACCTGCGCCCGATGGCCGACGACCGCTCCGCGATGGCGGAGCTGCGCAACATCCTGCTCAGCCGCGAGCCGCTGTACTCGCGCGCGACGGCAGTGGTGGATACCGCGGGCCTCTCCGTCGATGCAGCGGCCGCACGGCTGATCGATGCGGTACGGCCCGTGCTGCAGAACGAGGCCCGCAGCTTCGGCCTGCGGAGTGTGGCGCTGTAGAGATGACCTCCACCGACGTCACCACCTCCATGTTCGAGCGGATCGGCGGCAGCGCGACGATCGACGCCCTCGTCGACCGCTTCTACGACCGCATGGACACGCTGCCGGAGGCGAAGATCATCCACGCGATGCATGCGGACGACCTCGGCCTGATCAGGGACGTGCTGAAGCGCTATCTCACCGAATGGACCGGCGGACCGCGGCTTTACTCCGTCGAGAAGGGCCATCCGCGGCTGCGCCAGCGCCACATCGGCTTTGCCATCGGCGATGCCGAGCGCGATGCCTGGATGCTCTGCATGCGCGGCGCGCTGGAGGAGACGGTGACCGACACCGCGGCGCGGCAGGAACTCGACAAGGCGATATCGGGCCTCGCCGACTGGATGCGCAACCGGCAGTGAGAGGGCGGCAGCGCCTCGACGCAATTCGAAGGCGTATCATGGACCGTATCGCGTGATTTGAGTTCCGCAGCGATCGCCTGCTAAGCTCCAGACATGACCGATATCCTTCCCGATACTATCCGCCGTCTCTACACCGATCCCGGCGAGTACATCGACAGCGATCATCCGGCCGTACAGCAATTTGCGGCCGACGCCGTGCGCGCGGATGCGAGCGCGCGCGAGAAGGCGAGCGTGCTCTACAAGGCGGTGCGCGACGGTATCCGCTATAACCCCTACGTCAGCATGCGTGTCGCCGAGACGTTTCGTGCTTCGAGCGTTCTCGCCGCAGGCCAGGGCTATTGCGTCGGCAAGGCCGCGCTCTATGCCGCCGCCTGCCGCGTCCACGGCATCCCGGCACGGGTCGGCTTTGCGGACGTGAAGAACCATCTCACCACAGAGAAGCTGCGCGCGAGCATGGGCACGGACATCTTCACCTGGCACGGCTTTACGGAGGTGCATGTCGATGGCGCCTGGCGCAAGGCCACGCCAACCTTCAACGACACGCTGTGCGCCAAGGTCGGCGTGGCCCCGCTCGATTTCGACGGCCATACCGACGCGCTGCTGCATCCCTTCGACGGAGAAGGCCGCGCCTACATGCAATATGTCAACGACCGCGGCACCTATCACGACGTGCCCGCAAAATTCCTGATGCGCGAGATGGCGCGCGATTACGCCAACATGCAGGGCGAGGATCTGTCCGGCCGCGACATGGAGCGCGAGGCGGAAGCGCAGTAGAGCGCGGAGCCGTAGCCCGGATGAGCGAAGCGACATCCGGGACTCGCCATGACTGTCCCGGGTATCGCTTCGCTCACCCGGGCTACGACACTACGTGCCGATAAACTTGGCGCCATGCTGCGCGCGAACGAATGAGACGCACGATGGACGCACCTGCCGATGTCATCCGTCGAGCGGCCTCGCCGCGCCTTGCGCGGCTGATCTCCAGCATCTCGTTCTACCGCGAGCGCGGCCTCGGCTTGGCGGCCTTCCGGCACGCCGCGCCGCTTGCGCTGCCTCTCCTGGTGAATCTGGGAACGCCCTTCCGTATTGCACTCGGACACCAACCAGATCGTGCCGACGCGCAGCCGAGTTTCGCGGCGGGTCTGTTTCCCGGGCCGGTCGTGATCGAATCCGACGGCCGCGCCGAATGCGTTCAGGTCGATTTCACGCCGCTCGGGGCGTATCGCTTCTTCGGAGGCGCCGTGCCCGATCTGACCGCGCGCATGGTCGGCCTCGACGACATTCTGGGACGGGATGGCGAGAACCTCCGCGCCAGGGTGGCCGACGCGGTCGGCTGGCAGCGGCGATTCGAGATCGTGGAAGACTTCGTGCGTCGCCGCGCCGTGCACGAGCCCTCGCCTGCGGTAGCTTTCGCGCTGGAGACGCTCTGGCGAGGCGCGGGCGCGGTCAGGATCGCCGACATCGCCTCCGACATCGGCTGGAGCCGCAAGCATCTCACGCGCCGCTTCCACAACGAGATCGGCGTTGCGCCGAAAACGCTGGCGCAGATGCTGCGCTTTCATCGAGCCTGCGCGCTGGCCCGGACGGACGGCACGGGCGGCTGGGCGGCAATTGCCGCGGACGCCGGCTATGCCGACCAGGCACATCTCGCGCGCGATTTCCGGATCTTCAGCGGCGAGACGCCGACCGGATGGGCCGCGCGGCTCGACGTCGTCGATCCTCGCCTGATGCGCGATGGCGGGGGCTAGCGCCAGGACGGCGCGAGGCCGCGCGAGATACGGCGAAGTCCCATTTGTTCAAGCCGGCCGTCATGATCCGAACTAGGGTCGGCTTCGCAACAAGCTTGCATCAAACCTGGAGAGTTTCATGAACCAGCCGAACGGCTATGAAGCGCCGCGCCTCTACCACACCATGCGCTGCAGGGATGCCGAGGCGATGATCGCCTGGCTGAAGAACGTTCTCGGCTTCGCCGAACGCGTGGTGTACCGCAACGATGGCACGGTCGTTCACGCCGAGCTGGCGTTCGGATCGTCGATCCTCATGCTTGGCGCGCATCGAGACGATGCCTACAGCAAACAAGTTGGTGACATCGGCGGCCGGCGGACGGATGCCGTCTATCTGGCCGTTGATGATGCCGACGCGCTCTATGAGAGGGTGAAAGCCGCTGGAGCACAGATCGAGATGGAGCCCTACACAACCGATTATGGCAGCCGCGATTTCGCCGCGCGCGATCCGGAGGGCGGCCTCTGGAGCTTTGGCACCTATTGGCCCAAAGTCGGCGAACAGCCGCTCGCCGGATAGGTGGACGCTCACGTCAACCACTGCTCGGCGGCCGCGGCTCGAGCCCAGCCGCATCCGCGCCGAGAATGCGGGCGGCCGGGCCATCTTACTGCTAGATCGACCAGTAGTTCGGATGCTGGTAGGGCCGCGAGCGGTCGCCCCAGTCGAACTCATCGCCATCGAATTCGCAGGGACCGCTGCTCAATTGCTCCGGTGTCAGGTCGACCTGAAAAGCCTGGCGTCCCGGATCGTATTTCAACGCGGTCCACTGCACGGGATAATGGTGATGTGTCCCGAGCAGCCTGCCGGTCTTGATCACCGCGTAAGCGACCGTTCCACTGACCTTGTCGAGCATCAATCGCTCGATCGTGCCGAGCTTCGTGCCGTCGCCACCATAGACGGCGACGTGCTCGACGCGATCACTGGGAACCATGGTGTGTTGCATGGCATACTCCCTGGGTTCTTGCGTTGCGGGCATTATAGTCCTGTAGCCCGGATCAGCGAAGCGACATCCGGGGTCTTGCGATGCTTCCCGGGGTATCGCTACGCTCACCCGGGCTACAGCTAGAGCAGCTGCGAACGCACGGAGTCCGCACCCTCGCGCAGCAGCGGCAGGAAGCGGTCGAGCAGCTCCTGCGCCGGCACACGGTCGACATGGGCGCCCATGTTGATGGCGGCGACGATGACATCGTCGTAGCGGCGGACGGGAACCGAGATCGAGCGGAAATGCGGCTCGGCCTCGCGGTCGACCAGTGAATAGCCCTGCGCGCGGTCGGCGGCGATGCGCGCGAGCAGCGCCTTGGCATCGGTCTGCGTCTGCGGCGTCAGCGCCTGGCGCGTCATCGCCTTCAGGCGTGCGGCAAGGTCGGCATCGTCGAGCTGGCCGAGCACGGCGCGCCCGACCGAGGTGCAGAACGCCGGCAGCCGATAGCCGATCTCCAATCCGCCCGAGAACACGCGCGCCGGGCTGCCTCGGGCAATGAACACGACGTCATCGCCGTCGAGCACCGCGAGCGAGGAGATTTCGTTCGCCGCGGTCGCGACGCGATCGAGCACGGGTTGGAGCACCGCGACGAGCTGATTGGACCGCAAGTAAGATGCCGCCAGCGTCAGCACATGCGGCGTCAGCGAGAACAGCTTGCCATCGCCGCTGACAAAACCGCCGCGCTGCAGCGTGAACAGCATACGCCGGGCGGTGGCGCGCGGCAGATCTGCAGCGCGGGCGAGATCGCTCAGCGTCATCGGACCTGCCGTCGCGCCGAAGCATTGCAGCAGGCGCAGGCCGCGATCGAGGGCCTCGACAAAATCCGTCGCGCGCTCGTCGCTCTCACTGCGCTTCAGCTTGGGCATGCCCGGGACAATCCTGCAAAATAGTGCTTGCTGCCTTTCCAAGGCATGTCATAATTCGCCCATTCGTTCAATAGGCGAACAAACGCCATTCCACAAAAGGATGCTACTGCCATGATGAGCCAGGAGCAGAACGACCTGATCACCCGCACCGGTCCGAAGGATCCGTGCGGAAAACTGATGCGGAGCTACTGGCAGCCGGCGGCGCTGGTGGATGAACTCGAGGGCGCGCGACCGATCCGCCCCGTCAAACTGCTCGGCGAGAATCTGGTGCTGTTCCGTGACGAGACCGGACGCTACGGCCTGATCGACCGCCACTGCGCGCATCGCGGCGCCGACCTCGCGTTCGGACGGTTAGAACATGGCGGTCTGCGCTGCGCCTTCCACGGCTGGCTATTCGACGCCACCGGCCAGTGCATCGAGACGCCGGCCGAGCCGAAGGATTCGAAGCTCTGCCAAAACATCCGCCAGCGCTCCTATCCCGTGGTCGAGAAGAGCGGCATCCTCTGGGCCTATCTCGGCGAGGGTGACCCGCCGGCTTTTCCGGAGCTCGACTGTTTCGTCGCGCCCGGCACGCACACCTTTGCGTTCAAGGGCCACATGGCCTGCAACTGGCTGCAGGCGCTGGAGGTTGGCATCGATCCCGCGCACGCCTCCTACCTGCACCGCTTCTTCGAGGACGAGGACACGTCCACCGCCTACGGCAAGCAGTTCCGCGGCGCATCTGCAGGGTCTGATCTGCCGATGACGAAAATCCTGCGCGAATACGACCGCCCGATCATCAATGTCGAGCACACCGAATACGGCCTGCGGCTGATCGCGCTACGCGAGATCGACGAGGAGCGCACCCATGTGCGCGTCACCAACCAGCTCTTCCCGCACGGCTTCGTCATTCCCATGAGCACGGAGATGACGATCTCGCAGTGGCACGTGCCGATCGACGACGAGAACTGCTACTGGTACGCGATCTTCACCAGCTATTCGAACCCGGTCGACAAGCAGAAGATGCGTGACCAGCGGCTCGAGCTCTATGAGCTGCCCGACTACAAGTCGCGCAAGAACCGCAGCAACGATTACGGCTTCGATCCGCACGAGCAGCAGACCGCGACCTATACCGGCATGGGCACCGACATCAACGTCCATGACCAATGGGCGGTGGAATCGATGGGCGCGATTCAGGACCGCACCAAGGAGCATCTCGGCTCGAGCGACAAGGCGATCGTGCAATATCGCCGCCTGCTGCGGCAGGAGATCGAGAAGGTCGGCGGCGGCGAGAAGCCGATGCTGTTCCTGGACGACAGCAGAGCACGCAGCATCCAGGGACCGGCCACCATGGACGGCATCGGGCCGACCCAGGGGTGGGAGCTCTACTGGATGGAGGTCGACGTCAAGCGCCGCCGCGGCGCACCTTGGGCCGCACCAGTGCCGAAGGAGATCGCGGACAACGTGCACCGGCTGACGGCGGCGGAGTGATATAGGTACCGTCGTTCCGGGGCGATGCGCCAGCATCGAACCCGGAACCTCGAGATTCCGGGTTCTCGCTTCGCGAGCCCCGGAATGACAAGCAGCGAGGAGCAACCCAAGTGACTTTCGTCGCGCGTCATGCGCTGTGGTCGGATGAGCAGAGGGACGCGGCGGCGCGCATGCGCCGCATCGTCGAGGAGAAGAACCTCGAGGTCATCCGCCTCGCCTTCCCCGACCAGCACGGAATCTTGCGCGGCAAGACCATCATCGCCTCCGAGGCGATCGCCTCGCTGGAGAGCGGATGCTCCATCACCACGACCATGCTCGCCAAGGATACGTCGCACCGCACGGTATTCCCGGTGTTCACCGCGGGCGGCGGCTTCGGCATGAAGGAGATGGAAGGCGCGGCCGACGTGCTGATGGTCGCCGACCCCACCACGTTTCGGGTTTTGCCATGGGCGCCGACCACGGGCTGGGTGCTGTGCGACCTCTACTTCAATGACGGCCGCCCGGTGCCGTTCGCGACGCGCGGGCTCTACAAGCGCGCGCTGGACGAACTCGGCACGCGCGGACACGATTTCGTCGCCGGGCTCGAGGTCGAATTCCACATCTTCAGGCTCGACGACCCGCATATGCGGCCCGAGGACGCCGGCCAGCCGGGCACGCCACCATCGGTGAGCCTGCTCAGCCACGGCTATCAATATCTCACCGAGCAGCGCTTCGATCAGATGGAGCCGGTGCTGGAGATCCTGCGCCGCGACATCGTCGCGCTTGGACTGCCGTTGCGCTCGGTCGAGGTCGAGTTCGGGCCGAGCCAGTGCGAGTTCACCTTCGCGCCGCGGAAGGGGATCGAGCCCGCCGACAACATGGTGCTGTTTCGGAGCGCCGTGAAGCAGATCGCGCGCCGCCACGGCTATCACGCCACCTTCATGTGTCGGCCGAAACTGCCGAATGTGTTCGCGAGCGGCTGGCATCTGCACCAGTCGATCGTGTCACGCGCCAGCGGCGAAAACATCTTCATGGCCAAAGAAACGGAAAAGGACGGCAGTGAGCCGCTCAGCGCCTTCGGCCGGTCATACCTCGCCGGCCTGCTCGAGCACGCCCGGGCCTCGACGGTGTTCACCACCCCGACCATCAACGGCTACAAGCGCTACCGTTCCTACTCGCTGGCGCCGGACCGCGCGATCTGGGGCCGCGACAATCGCGGCGTGATGATCCGCGTGCTCGGCGGTGCCAATGATGCCGCAACGCGCCTGGAGAACCGCATCGGCGAGCCCGCCGCCAATCCCTATCTCTACATGGCCTCGCAGATCCTCTCGGGCCTCGACGGCGTCGACCGCAAGCTCGATCCCGGTCCCTCCGCCGACACGCCCTACGAGACCAAGGCGCCGTTGCTGCCGAAGTCGCTGCGCGATGCGGTCAGCGCGCTGAAGGACGATCCGTTCTTCCGCGAGAAGTTCGGGCCTGAGTTCGTCGACTATTACACCCACATCAAGAACGCCGAGATCGACCGCTTCCTGTCCGAGGTGACCGACTGGGAGCACCGCGAATATTTCGAGGTGTTTTGATAGGGATATGCCTCACATCGGCGTGAGGCGACTTCGTCCTCCCTGTTCCGACGACATCACTCCGCTCTGCGAAGAAGCCGTTTTTCATGCGCCTCGAAAACTGCCGGAAAGAGACGGGGTCTAGATTTCCGTCCATGATCAACAGTGGAGTTCGGTCATGTGGGATCAATTGTTCAGTCTGATCTACCGCTTGTCCTGCCGGTCCACCCTGATCGAGATCGGCACGCACCGTCTATCGCACTAACAGCGGGCAGGTCGAACCAGGTAAGACGGGTTGACCAAAGCGCCGAAAGCCAAACGCCGGCAGCCGTCGAGCGAAGCCCGCGTCATCCGCGAACTGCACCGTCACGGGATCCATGGTGATCGTCCGGCCGCCTCCGTCCCGCGGGAACCCCTCACCAGCGATAGCCAAGCGTTGCGATGACGGTCAGCGGTGCGCCGCGGTAGCAGTACCCGACCTGGCACGTCGTGTAGTGCAGATTGAAAAGGTTCTTGGCGTTGACCTGGAACTGAAGGCCCTTCAGCTCCTTCGCCGCCTGGCCGAAATCATATTTCAGCGCAGCATCAACCAAGGTCACTGAGCTGTTCTTGAACGTGTTCAGATCGTCGCCATAGCTCCAGGACATGTAACGCACGCCGCCACCGATGCTCAGCCCGGCAAACGGGCCGGCCAGCGGCAGGGCATAGTTGCCCCACAGCGTCGCGGTGTGCGGCGGATTGCCCGACGGAAACTTGCCGATCTGCGCGCTGTCGCCGGCCTGCTTGGTGACCATGTCGAGATAGGTGTAGGACGAGGTGATGTCGAAACCGCCGCCGAGGCTCGCCAGCGCCTGCAATTCGAAGCCGCGGCTTTGAATCTCGCCGCGCTGGACCGTGACGCCAGTCCCGGTCGTGACGAGGCCCCCGCTCTGGGTCAGGTCGAACACCGCAGCAGTGATGAAGCTCCTCGTCCCCAGCGGCTGATATTTGACGCCGATCTCGGTCTGCTTGCCGGTGGTGGGCTTGAAGAAGGCGCCCGTGGGATCGACGCCGAGATTGGGAAAGAACGAGGTTGAATAGGCGACGTAAGGCGCAACCCCGGAATCGAACACATAGGTCAGCCCGGCTCGCCCGCTATAGGCCTGTTCGGACTGCTGCTGGCGGGTCAGCGCGAACTGATCCTCGCCCGTGGTGCGAACCCAGTCGCTGCGGCCGCTCAGCGTCAGGATCCAGTGGTCGAGCTTGGCCTGGTCCTGAATGTACACGCCGGACTGGGTCTGCCGCTGCTGCGTTGAGGACGAGATCGCGGGATCCGGAATCGATTCCGGCACATAGGCCGGCGCGGCCAGATTGAGGTCGGAGACGCCGAAGCCGAAGCCCTGCTTGTCGTTGAACTTCGATGCCGTGTAGTCGGTGCCGACCAGGAGCGTGTGCTGCACGGGACCGGTCGAGAGTTTTGCCTCGACCTGGTTGTCCATGATGGCCGATTGCAGCGTGTCGTGGACGTAGCCGGTGTAGCGCGAGACGACATTGCCGACGGGAGCGCCGAGAAAGCCGACATAGCGCGTGACCGCATCGACATCGACATAGCGGAATTTCTGCCGAACGGTCACCGCATTGTTGAACGCATGCTCGAACAGATAGCCGACGCGCCCCTGCTCCTGGTCCAGCGAGTTATAGGACGGGCTGCCGGTGAAGATGTCCGTGGTGGTGCCGGTGCCCGTGGAATAGGTGAACATCGAGCCCGGCGTCTTCGATTTCTGGTAGGCGCCGAGAATGGTGAGGGTCGTCGATTGGTCCGGCCTCCAGGTGACGGCGGGAGCGACATAGACACGATTGTCCTTGCCGCCGGGCACGAACACGTCGGCGTCGCGCACCACGCCGGTCAACCGATAGGAAAATTGGCCGTTGGGATCGACCGGACCCGAGAGATCGAAATTGCCCTGAACGCGCTCGCGGTCGCCGAACACCGTCTGCACCTCGTGGAACGGCTGGCTGGTCGGCAGCTTGCTCTGCAGGTCGATCAATCCGCCGGGCGAGCCGAGACCGTAGAGGGCCGAACTCGGCCCGCGCACCACGGTGATGCTGTCAACGCCATAAGGCTCCGTCTTGAACACGCCGAGACCGGCGCCGACGAGGCGCAGGCCGTCGAGATAGATGCCGTTATAGGTGATGTCGAAGCCGCGGATTGAGATGGCGTCGAAGCGCGGATCGTAGCCGGAGGCATCGATGCGGACGCCCGGTTCATAGCCGACCGCCTCCGTCAGCGTCTGCACGGCGCGGTCGTTGAGCTCCTTGCGGGTCACGACCGAGATCGATTGCGGCGTCTCCAGCAGCGGGGTGTTCGTCTTCGTGCCCGCCGAGCTGCTGCTTGCGACATAGCTGTTCTCGCTCGACGCATTGGCACGGCCGCTACCCGCCTCGCGCGTGTCCGCGTTTCTGGCTTGTCCGGACCCGGCATTGCGCGGCGTCGCGACGCGGCCGCGCTGCGATTGTGAGGCGCGCTGGACAGATTGGGCACGCGGACGCGCCTGGCTCGGTGCCTCCACCGTGACCGGAGGCAATGTGCCCGCCGTCGAAGGCGAATTGTTTCCGGAGACCTGTGCCGCCGAGGGCGTCGCGTGCAGGACCATTCCCAAACCGGCCGCTCCCAGACCAGTCCTCACCATCCGTTCCCAGCCGAGCGTCTGCCCGTCGTTCCGCCTCATCGTCTTCCCCGAGTTCCGTGTTCAACAACCCGGGTGTAACCAGATCAAAGCGGCCGCCGCCTTTGCGCGCGCGCAAATCACCTTTGATCCCACGTGGAGGCTTTCGAGTTTACTGATAGCGACTCGGCGAATGGCCGAAGCGCCTGCGGAAAGCCGTCGCGAAATTTGCCGGATGGGCGTAGCCGACCCGATAGGCCGCTTCGGTGACGGACAAGCGCTGGTGAATCAAAAAGGCACGTGCGGCATCGAGCCGCTGAGCCCTGAGATAGTCGATCGCGCTCTGGCCATATGCCATCCGGAATTTCTGGTTGAAGGACCTGCGGCTCAGCCCAGCGTTCCGCGCGAGTTCGTCGATACTCCAGGGATAGGCGAGATCAGCATCCATCCGCTGCTTCACCGATTGCAGCCGCGTCCACTGCAGATCGGTGGCAGGATCGGTCGCAATCCGGCCGCGCTCGCCGAACAAGGCGTGGACCACGATCTCGGCGGCATGCGCCGACAGCAGCAATTGCGCCGCGTTGCCGGTGACCGGCGGCGAAAACATTTCTGCCGCGACCGCTTGTATGCGCGCAGACGCCTTCAGAGAGACGATCGCCGCGCCCGAGACGTCGTTCGCAAACAGCGCCCGAAACTCATCGCCGAGTCCGAGCCCATCGATCGAGGTTTGGGAAAACGCCAGGCCGATCGCGCAACGCTCGCCGGAGTGAACCGCGCGTTCCGCTGCGCAGGTTTCGCGCACGGCAATTGCCGTCATCCGCCCTTCGCAGCCGGTGCTGCGCGTCAGAATGCCGCGGCCTGCGCCACCATCAACGGAGACCGAGATGAACAGGCCCGGGGCTGCGATCGCAGAGCCGTCTGCATCGGCTCGAAACTCGCCTCTGACAAACACGCAGCCCGGAAAATCCAGCCATTGCGCTGTCGAAGCGCCCGGCTGTGCGGAACCGATGTCGTCTTGAGGCCGTCCGACAATTTGATCGTAGAAGTCCCGCATCGAATCCGCTTACGCCGCGGCTTGTTTGACCGCTGGCGGCGGCGCGCTCAAGAGCTCTGCGCGCGGTTTGGAGGAATTCGAAACTGGATTTGCTCGAAGAGAATCTCGCGCGTTGCGCGCGGTCGGCAGGAACGCGCGTCAGATGCCGAGATATTTGTGCTGCAAATCCGGTTCCGCCATCAGCTGGTCGGAGGTGCCGCTCCACATCGTCTTGCCGCGCTCGATGATGAAGTGGCGATCGCAGATGCGGGCGAGATGGTCGACGTTCTTGTCGACGACCAGGATCGACTGTCCGCGGCTCTTGAGCAGCGACAGGCAGTGCCAGATCTCTTCGCGGATCAGCGGCGCGAGGCCTTCGGTCGCTTCATCGAGAATCAGGAGCTTCGGATTGGTCATCAGCGCGCGGCCGATCGCGAGCATCTGCTGCTCGCCGCCGGAGAGCTGGTTGCCCATGTTGGCGGCGCGTTCGGCAAGGCGCGGAAACATCACGTAGATCGCGGCCAGCGTCCAGGGATTGGGGCTGCTGAAGCGGTCGGCGGCGGCCGCGACCAGATTTTCGCGCACGGTGAGGTTCGGGAAGATCTGGCGTCCCTCGGGGACCAGGCCGACGCCGAGCTTTGCGATCCTGTACGAGGGAAGCTGCCTGACCTCGGCGCCCGCGAAACGAATGCTGCCGGCGCGCGCCGGCGTCAGGCCCATGATGGAGCGGATGGTCGTGGTCTTGCCCATGCCGTTGCGGCCCATCAGCGAGACCATCTCGCCCGGCCTGATCGACAGCGACAGGCCGAACAGCACCTGGGAGAGGCCGTAACAGGTCTCGATGCCGTCAACCTCGAGCAGCGTGTCAGCCATGATGCGTCACCACGTGCTGGTCGCCGAGATAGGCGCGCTTGACGTCCTCGTTGGCACGGATTGCGGCCGGATCGCCCGAGGCGATGACGCGGCCATAGACCAGGACCGTGATGCGGTCGGCGAGCGCGAACACCGCCGGCATGTCGTGCTCGACCAGCACGATCGAGACTTCCTTGCGCAGCTCCTGGAGCAGCTTCACCATGCGCTGGGATTCGGTGACACCAAGACCCGCCATCGGCTCGTCGAGCAGCAGCAGCTTCGGCTTGCTCGCGAGCGCGACCGCAAGCTCGAGCTCGCGCCGCTCGCCATGGCTGAGCCTGTTCACCACGACATCGGCGCGATGCAACAGGCCGACGCGATCGAGCGCGGCATGCGCGGCATCGCGCAAGGATCGCTCCTTGCGCGCATTGGCAAAGAAGCGGAACGAGGTGCCGGCATGGGCCTGCGCCGCCAGCGCGACATTGTCCGCGGCGGTGAAATCGAGCAGCAGCGAGGTGATCTGGAACGAACGCGCAAGACCCAGCGCACAGCGGCGATAGGCCGGCAGATAGGTGATGTCGCGCCCCGCCAGCGAGACGCTGCCGGAATGCGGCTCGAGATGCCCGGTGAGCTGGCTGATCAGCGTGGTCTTGCCGGCGCCGTTCGGGCCGATGATAGCGTGCAGCTCGCCCGCGGCGACGTCGAGCGAGACATTATCCGTCGCAACGATGCCGCCGAAGCGGCGCACCAGCTTTTCGACGCGAAGCAAGGGTTCAGCCACGGCCGGCCCTCCCCAGCAAGCCCATGATGCCGCCGCGGCCGAACAGCACGATCAGCAGCAGCAGCGGGCCCATGATCAGCGCCCAATATTCGGTGATCTGCGACAGGAACTCTTCCAGCAGCAGGAACACCACCGCGCCCATGATCGGGCCGAACAGCGTGCCCATGCCGCCCAGGATCACCATCACCATGAGGTCGCCGGAGCGCGTCCAGTACATCACGGCCGGGCTGACGAAGTCGGTGTTGTTGGCGAGCAGCGCGCCGGCGAGGCCGCACATCGTGCCTGAAATGACGAAGCAGACCAGCTTATAGCGTTTTGCCGGGAAGCCGATCGCCTGCATGCGCTGCTCGTTGGAGCGCAGGCCCTGTACGACGAGGCCGAAGCGCGAATTGACGATGCGCCAGATCAGGAAGATGACGCCGAGGAGGCAGGCGAGGCAGAGATAATAGAACTGCGTGCGGTTCGACAGGTTGATCAGCCCGGAGAAGTCGCTGCGCTTGTAGACGGTGAGGCCGTCATCGCCGCCGTAGCGCGCCAGGCCCGAAGCGACGTAATAGGCCATCTGCGCGAAGGCGAGCGTGATCATGATGAAATAGACGCCGCGGGTCCGCAACGACAGCGCGCCGATCACCAGCGCGTAGAGCGCGGACGCCGCGAGCGCGACCGGAAACTGGATGAAGCCGCTGCCGACGCCTTCCTGCGCCAGCATGCCGACCGCGTAGCCGCCGATGCCGAGATAGGCGGCGTGGCCAAAACTCATCATGCCGCCAAATCCCATGATGAGGTTGAGGCTCGCGGCCGCCAACGCCAGGATGATGATGCGGGTGAACAGCGTCAGGATGAAGATGTTGCCGGAGAGCTGCGAATAGAGCGGCAGCAGCACGAGGCCCGCCAGCATCAGGGCCGTGACGGCCTTGCTCACAGTGAAAGACTTCATCGACGGTTGGCCGGAAACAGCCCCTCCGGCCGCACCACCAGCACGATCGCCATCAGCAGGTAGATCAGCATGGAGGACAGCGCGGGCGCGGCGGTGGAGGCAGCGGCGCCGCTCAGCACCTGTCGCAGCAGATTGGGCAGGAAGGCGCGGCCGAGCGTGTCGATCATGCCGACGAAGATCGCGGCCAGGAACGCGCCGCGGATCGAGCCGATGCCGCCGATCACGATGATGACGAAAGCGAGGATCAGGATGTTCTCGCCCATGCCGATCTGCACGGTGAGGATCGGCGCCTGCATCAGGCCGGCGAGGCCGGCGAGCGCGGCGCCCAAGCCGAACACCAGCGTGTAGAGCAGCTTGATGTTGATGCCGAGCGCGCCGATCATCTCGCGGTTGGAGGCGCCGGCGCGGATCAGCATGCCGATGCGGGTGCGCATCACGCCGAGATAGAGCAGCAGCGCCACCAGCAGCGCCACCACGATGATGGCAAGCCGGTAGGCGGGATAGTGAATGCCGGGCAGGATCGGCACCGGCACGGTGAGCCAGGCCGGCAGCGGCAGCGCAAGACCGGCCGGGCCCCAGATCAGCCGCACCGCTTCGTTGAAGAACAGGATCAGGCCGAACGTCGCCAGCACATGGTCGAGATGGTCGCGGCCATAGAGATGCCGTAGCGCGCTCATCTCCAGCACAATGCCGAGCACCAGCGTGGCCCCCAGCGCCATCAGCGCCCCGAGCAGGAAGCTGCCGGTCCAGGCGGCGAAGGTCGCGGCGAAATAGGCGCCCATCATGTAGAGCGAGCCGTGCGCGAGGTTGACGAGATCCATGATCCCGAACACCAGCGTCAGGCCGGCGGCGAGCAGGAACAGCAGTAGGCCAAACTGCAACCCGTTCAGGAACTGTTCGACGACGAGCAGCATCAAGACTCTTTCAGGCGCACGCGGTGTCGCGCCGATGTTCGAACACGTTCGCCATCAGTGAAAGAGCTCCCCCTGCCTGTTCAAGGCGGAAAAATGGGTAATAGCAGTATCGTTCCGAGGCAAGAGCGATTCGACACCAAACATGCACTTTGTTGCATGCCGATGCATGCGATCGAGACGCTCTTGCAAGAAAGCTGCCGTGCCGGCTGGGGCAACCTGCCGCACCCAAACGATGACCCTCTCGCCGGCGGGCCGGCGAGAGGGTGCGACTTCGTCAGAATGTAAAGAAGGATTGCGTCCTAGTGCGACGTCATCTGCCGGGGAAGATCGTCCGGTTCGGCGAGCACGCTGTTGGCCGTCGAGGCCTCCAGCGCCGCCATCCGGAACAGATAGGCGAGCGTCGTCAATCCGGTGTCTTCCGCCATCTGCGCCAGTTCGAGCGCCATGTCCGACATGTGGCCGAGATCATCGTCCCTGATCTGCGCCATGATCTGGCTGTCCCGCATCATGTTCGACATCTCAGGCGCTCTTTCGTTGCGCGGCAGCAGCGCCGCAGAGGTTGGCACGGGCGACGGCGTCCAGACGCGGGCCGTCCTGGCGCACGACATCCTTCATCCCGATACGGTCGCGCACGACATCGAGCGATTCCTGACGGACCTCGATGGACGCCGCCATGGTCCAGGAATTCTCGATCAGTGCCGGCAATCCCAGCGGGGTCACGACGAAGCCGATGTCATGGAAGCGGGGCAACCACCAAGTCTCCATGACGAGACAGAGACGCTCGATACCCTGATCCAGACAGAACTCCTGCGCCGCCGCCATCAATTGCAGATTGAACGCGCCGTCGCGGCGCTCCCGCGAAACGAAGAAGCGCGACCACTCCCAGACCAGCGGGTCCGAGGGGCAACCGCGCACCGTGGCGAGATGCGGGAAGACCTCGCTCATCATCGTCGGCTTGGTGGTCGGATACAGGCGGGAGCCGCCGAGCACCCGGCGGTTTTCGAGAGCCAGCAGGTAGATCGCGTCCTCATTGTCGTAAGCGTCGATCTCGCGGCCGTCGGGCTTGCGCAGCGCCTCCCATTTCCGCTCCTCGACGAAAATCTCGTGGCGCACCCTGAAATGCTGATCAAGAACGTCCTCGTAAAGGTGCCGGTTAACGGCGGAAATCACATGAATCATTTACTCCCCCATTGTTCGAAATAATGGGGGAATCCTCACGGAAAACGGCGAAACCGACTATTGGGAAATTTCCCAGTAGGCGCGGATTTCAGGGGATGATGATTCTGTGGCGGATCGCGATCGCGACCGCATGCGTCCGGTTGACGGCACCAAGCTTGCGCGCAGCGGTTGCAAGATGCTCTTCGGCCGTGCGCTGCGTGATGTGGAGGATCTCGCCGATCTCCCAGGCCGACTTGCCCTGCGAGGCCCAGGCGAGCACCTCGCGCTCGCGCGGGGTAAGGCGCATCGATGGATGCGGCGCCGGATCGAGCAGACGACGAATGTGATCGAACCCGTACATCCCGATCAGGTGCAGCGCCGGCTTACTGCGCGCGTTGAGATCGAGATGAACGCCACCCAGCGAGACGCCGGCCTCGTAGCCAGTCAACCCGTGGATCGGCACGACGAAGCCGCGCGACATGCGGAAATCGGCAGCGCGCCGCATCACCTCCACCGCGCCCGGCTCCAGCTCCGGATCATACGGCGCCTCGGACCACTCGAAAGGATTCACCGTCTGCCGACATTTGCGGATCACGGGATCGACACGGTCGTAGCTCTTTTGGGTGTAGAGGCTGAACCACTCGGCCGGCCACTTCTTGGCGAGCACCATCTGGGAAAAGCGCTGATCGGGATTCGGCAATCCCGTTACGATGATATGCTCGAAGCCGTACCGGCCGAACGCGGTTGCAAGCGCGTCCATGGCGTCCGGAACCTTGGTGTAGGCTCCAAGCCCCTCAATGAAGTCGAGCGCTTCCCGGCCATAATCCACGGCGGACATCAGTGCGTTTCCTGACCCTCGCCGTTCCGTATAGCACGTATTTGGGGACTGCCTCAATTCGCTGCGGCCGTAGTTTCCCGGTGCTCATCCGCCTGAAGATTTAAACTACTTGTGGCAGAATTGACGTCACGATACACCTGAGCGACCGAAGCGGGAACACCACGATGGAAGACGAGGACATCGCCCTCAACAGCGTGCTCGGCCTGGAATTGAACCGCGTGTTTTTCGCCGTCCGCGAAACGGCAAACAAGCAGAAGATCATCGAGTTCGCGCGCGCGGTGCTGGAAAGCGAGCGCGAGGAGCTGGCCGAGAGCGTATTGCCGGAAGAGCCGGCGAGCTAGAACGCAGCCGCGCTAAACGATGCCGACGAGACAGGTCGCGCAACGATACAGCCCCTCCATTCGAATGGGCCGATTTTAGTCGAAACAATCTGACAGCGAAGTTTCCCTTCTCCCCCTGTGGGAGAAGGTGGCGCGAAGCGCCGGATGAGGGGTTGCCTCAGCGAATTCCTTTGCAAGAGATTTGCGCGCGGACAGAGACCCCTCACCCGTCTCGCCGCTTTCGCGGCGAGCCACCCTCTCCCACAGGGGGAGAGGGAGAAGCTCGCCCTTCCATCCACATCCACACACTTGCCGCTGGATGACATCACGGCTCTCGTGAGATGATCGCCGCCATGATCGTCTTTCGGATGCCCAGGATATGATGACGCTGCGCCAGGTTGAAGTGATCCGTGCCGTGATGGTGACGGGCACCATCGGCGGTGCGGCGAAGCTGCTCAACGTCTCGGCGCCGGGGATCAGCCGCCTCGTCAAATACACCGAGCGCTCGCTCGGCATCCGCTTCTTCCAGCGCCAGAACGGGCGTTACTTCCCGACGCCGGAAGCCGAGAACATCTTCGAGCAGATCAACGGCGTCTACAAGAAGGTCGACGATCTCTCCGAGATCATCTCCAAGATCGGCCGCGGCGGCCTGTCGGAGCTGCGCATCGGCTCGGTGCCGAGCATCTCGCAGGTGATGGTACCGCGCGCGATCGAGCGCGTCCGGCGCCGCTATCCCGATCTCGCCATCGACATCAACGTCCTCAAGCTCGAGGAAGCCATCGACTATCTCATGCTCGGCCGCGGCGAGTGCGTGGCGATGAGCTACCGGCTGGAGCATTCCGGGCTCGACTTCATGCCGCTCGCCTCGGGCGAGCTCTATTGCATCGTGCCGCCCGGTCACGAACTCGCAGGCCGCAAGCAGGTCTCCGCCGAGGAGATCACCCGCTATCCGCTGATCGGCATCGATCCGAACGATCCCTACGGCCGGATCATGGCGGGGATCTTCGCGCGCAACCGCCTCGACTACAACATCACCATCCGCGCACGCTTCGGCACCACGGTCTGCGCGCTGGTGAAGGCGGGCCTCGGCATCGCCATCATCGACCAGTTCACGGTGGCCCATGGCGGCTATCCCGGGATCGAACTGGTGAAGATCACCGAGCCGACGAAGTTCGACACCTATATCGCAGTCAAACGCGGCACGCCGCTGTCGCTCCATGCCGAGTCTTTCATCGAGTCCCTGCGCGCCGAGATGCGCGCCATCGAGCCGTCTCGCGGCAACGGCAAGGCTGCGCAGGCGCGCGGGCGGAAAAAATAACATTATGTTCGGATTGCAGGACAAAAGGGTAATTGTGTTAGGCAAGGGAAGGACTATCGTCGCACCCCGAACCCCCTTGGAATTGCGTGGATTTGCCGGCTAATGGCCGGAACCGAACGCTCCCCAACGAGACGATAGCAAACATGTCCAAGCGCGGATACGCCGCCAGCAAGAAGCTCCTCACCGGCCTGATCGGTGCGCCGATCGCGCATTCCGCCTCCCCCGCCATGCACGAGCGCGCCGCCGAGGCGCTCGGCCTGCGCGGCCACTACCAGCTCATCGAGGTCGCCGGCGCCGACGCGACCGGGCTCCGCATGATGCTCGAAGGCGTGCGGCGGCTCGGCTTTGCCGGCGTCAACGTCACCTATCCCTACAAGGAAGCGGTGGTCCCGCTGCTCGACGCGCTGGCGCCGGACGCCGCCGCGATGGGCGCGGTCAACACCGTCGTCGTCCGGGACAGCCGCCTGACCGGCCACAACACCGACACCACGGGCTTTGCCCGCGCCGTGGCGCCACTGCTGGCGCCCGCGGGGAATGCCGTTGCGGTGATCGGCGCCGGCGGCGTCGGCAAGGCGATTGCGTTTGCGCTGGCGAGCCTGAAAGTGTCCGACATCCGCATTTTCGACAGCGAGCCGGCGCGCGCGGCGACGCTCGTCTCCCTGCTTGCGCCGCGGGGCGGCGCAAGGATCGCCGCAAGCGTCGAGGATGCGCTGCGCGGCGCGACCGGCCTCGTCAACGGCACGCCGGTCGGGATGCTGCCGGACCGCGGCATGCCGGTTACGGCCGCGCTGCTGCATGAAAAAATGTGGGCTGCGGACGCCGTCTACTCGCCGCTGATCACACCGCTGCTGGCGGCGGCACAAGCCAAGGGCGCGCGGATCATGACCGGGCGGGAGCTCGCGATCTACCAGGCGGCCGACGCCTTCGAACTGTTCACGGGCCTTGCCCCATCGACCGAGATCATGGGACAGGCATTCGACGAGGTGATGGCGGCACGAAGCTCGGCTTATCACGCTGCGTAACCGAAGCGGCCGACACAAGGCCGCGGACAATCTCGACGAAAAATGGGAGGAGAAACCATGAAATCGACCCTGCTGGCAGGCGCCCTGCTTGCCTTCGCGACTGCAACCAGCGTCCACGCCCAGGCCATCAAGCTCGCCAACGTTGCCGAGCTCTCGGGCGGCGGCGCCACTGTCGGCACCAACTGGAAGAACGGCATCGATCTCGCGATCGAGGAGATCAACGCCAAGGGCGGCGTGCTCGGCCGCAAGCTGGAAGTCAGCCATGCCGACTCGCAATCCAACCCCGGCGTCGCCCGCGCCCAGGTGCAGAAGGCGCTCGACGCCGAGCCCTATGTGCTGCTCGGACCCGGCTATTCCGGCTCGGTCAAGGTCACCGCGCCGCTCGCCGCCGAAGCGGGCATCGCGCAGATCATGGGCGGCGAAGCCGCCGAGCTGACGCAGGCCGGCAACAAATTCCTGTTCCGCACCTCGTTCGGCCAGCAATCCTCGATGCCGAAGGTCGCGAAATACATCCACGACGAGATGAAGGCGAAAACGGTCGCGGTGGTCTGGGTCAACAACGACTTCGGCCGCGGCGGACGCGACGTCGTCGTCAAGGAGCTCGACCGGCTCGGCTCCAAGGTGGTCGCCGACCTCTCGACCGAGGCGGGCCAGGCCGATTTCGCCGCCGACGTCGGCAAGATCAAGGCCGCCAATCCGGATGCCGTGTTCGTCTACCTGAACGAAGAAGAGAGCGCCCGCATCCTGAAGGAGCTGAAGCGCCAGGGCGTCACCGCGCCGCTGATGGGCGAGACCACGCTGATCGGCCAGAAGGTGATCGAGCTCGCCGGCGACGCGGCCAACGGCGCACGCGGCCATGTCGGCCTCACCACCGACGCGCCGGTCGACCTGATCAAGGCGTTCCGCGAGAAGTTTTCCAAGAAGTACAATTACGTCCCTGACCATAACGGCCTGAAGGGCTATCTCGCCGTCTACATGGTGAAGGCCACCACCGAGAAGATGGGCAAGGTCGACCCGAAGAAGTTCGCCGACACGCTGCACGGCCTCACCATCAAGGCCGCGGACGAGCCGGGCATCCTGATGGACGTCACCTTCAGCGACACCGGCGACATCGACCGCCAGAGCTTTCTGGTCGAGGTGGTCGAAGGCAAGCAGGTGGTGAAGCAGGTGCTGCCCAAGGTGAAATGAGGGCCTCTTCTTCTCCCTCGCCCCGCTCTTCGCGGGGTCGCGACGAGCTTCGCTCGCGCTGAGAGGGTCGGAGTGAGGGGTGCTTCCGCAGTCACGGCGACAGCTGAGTTCGCGGAGAGAGCCCCTCACCCCGCCCTCTCCCCCGTAAGGACGGGGAGAGGGAGAGATAGAGCTGGACTCGTGTCGACTAAACTCGGGCTCTAACGGTCAAAGAGAACCCATGTCCAATCTGTTCGATCTTCTGGTCGCGGGACTGGCCACCGGCGCGATCTATGCGCTGGTCGCGGTCGGCTTCACGCTGCTGTGGCAGACCTCGCAGACCATTAATTTCGCGCAAGGCGAGTTCGTGATGCTGCCGGCGTTCCTGATGCTGGCGGCGATGCATGCCGGCGCGCCGTTCTGGCTCGCGATCATCCTCGGCATCCTCTTGTCGATGATCCTGCTCGGCCTCGGCTTCAAGCTGCTGCTGGTCGACCCGATGATGCGCCACGGCGTACTGCCGCTGGCGATTGCGACGATGGCGCTGGCGATCGGCCTCAAGGAAGCCGTCAAGCAGTTCTTCAGCGCCGAGGCCTCGCCCTTCCCGTCGATCGTGCCGACCGGCGACATCTCCATCCTCGGACACGCGGTCTCGCTGCAAAGCATCGGCGTGCTCGTCGTCGCCATCGTTGCGGTGTTCGGCCTGACTGCGCTGCTCAATCGCACCTCTCTCGGCCACCAGATGCAGGCGGCGGCGCAGAACCCGACGGTCGCGCGCATCATCGGCGTGCCGGTCGAGCGCATGATCCTGCTGACCTTCCTGATCAACGCCTTCCTGGTCGCACTGGCTTCGCTTTTGATCACACCGATTTACCTCGCAAAATTCTCGTCCGGCGAGGTGCTGGGCCAGGCCGCCTTCATCGCGGCGATCGTCGGCGGCTTCAACCAGGTGCGCGGCGCGATCGCCGGCGGCCTCTTGATCGGCGTGCTCGACAATCTCGCGGCCGCCTATGTCTCGACGCAGTACCGCGCCGCCGTGCCGATGATCTTCCTGATCGCCGTCATCCTGTTCCGGCCCCAAGGACTGCTCGGCCGCGCCGAGGAGCGCACGGTATGATCAGCTTCGGCAAACCTCTGAAGATCGCGCTCGGCCTGATCGTCATCGCCGGCCTGATCATCGTCCCCATGAACTTCAACCGCTACGGCCTGTTCATCCTGAGCCAATGGGCGGTGATGACCATCGCTGCGATGGGCCTCAACCTCACGCTCGGCTATGCCGGCCAGGTCTCGCTGGCGCAGGGCGCCTTCGTCGGCATCGGTGCCTATGCAGCGGCGGTCATGACCACGCATGGCTGGCCGTTGCCGGCGGCGATCGTCGTCGCCATCGTGCTCAGCTTCGCGGTCGGCTGGGTGCTCGGCTATCCCGCGCTGCGCGTGCAGCATCACTACCTCGCCTTCGTCACCCTGGCCTTCTCCACCCTCGCCTTCCTCGTGTTCCGCAACGAGAGCTGGCTCACCGGCGGCATCTACGGCATCTCCAACATCCCGCGTCCGCATATCTTCGGTTTCGCGACCAACAAGCCGCTGCCGTTCTACTACGTCTGCCTCGGCTCGCTCGCGATCGTGTCGCTCGCGGTGTGGTGGCTGATCCGCTCACCCTGGGGCCGCGCCTTCATGGCATTGCGCGAAAACCCGCTGCGCGCCCAATCGCTCGGCATCGACACGCGCCGCTACACGCTGATGGCGTTCGCGATCGGCTCGGCGCTCGGCGGCATCGCCGGCGGACTCTATGCGCCGCTCACGCAATATATCGACCCCGTGCCGTTCAACCTGTCGCTCTCGCTCGACCTTCTGATGATGGTGATCGTCGGCGGCGCGGGCTTCTATTTCGGTCCCTTCCTCGGCGCGATGATCGCGGTGTTGCTGCCGGAATGGCTGCGCTTCACGGAGGGCTATTATCTGATGCTCTACGCGGTGGCGGTGATGCTGCTGCTGATCTGGTCGCCGACCGGCATTTTGGGAATCCTCGACCGCTATCTCGCCGAGCGCCGCACCAAGGCGGCCTCCGCGCTGCGCGCCGTCGCAAAATCCCGCCTGGAGACGGTGCAATGAGTGCGGTGCTCGAAGTCTCCGATATCAAGAAGAACTTTGGCGGCATCAGCGCCGTCGACGGTGTTTCCTTCGACGTGCGCGAGGGCGAGATCCTTGGCCTGATCGGTCCGAACGGCTGCGGCAAGTCCACGCTGTTCAACTGCATCCTCGGCCAGCTCACCCCGTCAGGCGGCGAGGTCAAGCTCGACGGCAAGCTCGTCACGGGCCTCCGCCCCTCCGAGCTCAACAAGTTAGGGGTCAGCCGCACCTTCCAGCTGTTGCAGGTGTTTCCAAAGCTCTCGGTGCGCGAGAACCTGATCCTCGCGGGCCAGGAGCATCAGGGCAACATGGCCTCGCGCCTGGTCGGCCGCTCCGATGCCGGACTGACTGATACCGCCAACCAGATGATCGGGTTCTTCAAGCTCGATCATCTCGCCGACGAGCCGGCCGGCGGATTGTCCTATGGCCAGCAAAAACTGCTCGACGCCGCCATGGCCTTCATGGGCGGCCCGCGCCTGGTGCTGCTCGACGAGCCTGCCGGTGGCGTCAACCCGTCGATGCTGGCGGACCTGAAGGACCGCCTGGTCGCGATCAACCGCGAGAAGAACGCCACCTTCGTCGTGATCGAGCACAACATGGAGTTCGTGATGTCGTTGTGCTCGCGCGTGATGGTGATGGCGGAAGGCAAGGTGCTGGCGATGGGGCGGCCCGACGAGGTGCGCAAGAACCCCGCCGTGATCGAAGCCTATCTCGGACATTGAGGAGCCGATCATGAGCGAGCCTATCCTCTCGGTTCACAATCTCGTCGGCGGCTACGGCAAGATGACGATCTTGAACGGCACGACGTTTGCCGTGCCTCAAGCCACGATCACCACGATCATCGGTCCCAACGGCGCCGGCAAGTCCACCGTGTTCAAGGCGATCTTCGGCCTGTTGAAGCTGCGCGAGGGCAAGATCAGCTTTGCCGGCCGCGACATCACCAATTTGAGCCAGCGCGCGCTGCTCAATGCCGGCATCTGCTACGTGCCGCAGGGCCGCAACATCTTCCCCGAGCTGTCGGTGCGTCACAATATCGAGCTCGGCGGCGTCGCCGCCGGCAAGGGCCTCGACCTGCCCACGCGGATCGAGGCTGCCCTCGACCTGTTCCCCGCATTGCGCCGCAAATCGACCCAGCAGGCCTCGACACTTTCCGGCGGCGAGCAGAAGCAGCTCGAGATCGCCCGCTCGCTGCTGCTCGAGCCGAAGCTGGTACTCATCGACGAACCCTCGATCGGCCTGTCGCCGCTGATGGTGCAGCAGACCTTCGACATCCTCAAGAGCCTGCGCGACCGCGGCGTCACCATCTTGATGATCGAACAAAACGCGCGCTCGGCGCTGGAGATCTCCGACATCGGCATCGTGCTCGAGCTCGGCCAGACCCGGATGATCGACAAGGCGGAGCGCATCCTGAACGATCCCCGCATCGGCCAGCTCTTCCTCGGCGGTGCCATGGAGGACAATGCAGCATGAACAAGCGCTCGATCGCCACCGTCTCCCTTTCAGGCGCCCTCGACGAGAAACTTCGCGCCATCGCATCGGCCGGGTTCGACGCGGTCGAGATCTTCGAGAACGATCTGCTGTCGTTCGGCGCAAGCCCGCGCGACATCGCAAAGCTCTGCAAGGACCTCAATCTCGAGATCTGCGCGTTTCAGCCGTTCCGCGATTTCGAGGGCATGCCGGAGCCGCAGCGCGCACGCAATTTTGCCCGCGCGGAACGCAAGTTCGATCTGATGCAGGAGCTCGGCACCGATTTGCTGCTGATCTGCTCCAACGTCTCGCCCGCCTCGGTCGGCGGCATTGACCGCGCCGCCGACGATTTTCGCGAGTTGGGCGATCGCGCCGCCAGTCGGGGCTTGCGCGTCGGCTACGAGGCGCTGGCCTGGGGACGTCATGTCAACGACTATCGCGACGCCTGGGAGATCGTGCGCCGCGTCGATCATCCCGCGATTGGCGTCATCCTCGACAGCTTTCATGCGCTAGCACCGGGCTTTCCGACCCGCGCGATGGCCTCGATCCCCGGCGACAAGATTTTTCTGGTGCAGCTTGCCGACGCGCCGAAGCTCGAGCTCGACATCCTGTCCTGGAGCCGGCATTTCCGCTCCTTCCCCGGCCAGGGCGATCTGCCGGTCGGCGAGTTCATGGCGGCGATCGCGGCGACCGGCTATGCCGGGCCGCTGTCGCTGGAGATCTTCAACGATCAGTTCCGCGCCGGGTCGGCCGCGCAGACCGCGCTCGACGGCCTGCGCTCGCTGATCCTGCTGGAGGATCAGCTTGCGCCGGATTGGCCGAGATTCGCCGCCGAACCGCTGGCACCGAAAGCGAAGAGCCGCGGCACCGGGTTCATCGAGTTTGCCGTCAACGAGACCAAGGCCGGCGAGCTCGCCCGCCTGTTTGCGCAGCTCGGCTTCCGCAAGACCGGCGCGCATCGTAGCAAGGCGGTGGAGCGCTGGTCGCAGGGCAAGGTCGAGCTCGTCATCAACAGCGAGACCGACGGCTTTGCGCATTCGCACTATGTGACGCACGGCCCCGGCGTCTGCGCGATTGCGCTCGATGTCGACAATGCCGGCCTTGCCATGCAGCGCGCGGAGATGCTGAAGGCGCGCACCTTCTACCAGCCGGTCGGGCCGGGCGAGCTAGAGATCCCTGCGATCCACGGCGTCGGCGGCAGCCTGCTGTATTTCCTGGATCAGGCCGGCAAGAACTGGGACACGGATTTCGAGCCTGTTGCGAGCGACAAAGGCGCGGACGCGCTGCTCGCCGTCGATCACATCGCGCAGTCGATGCCCTATGACGAGATGCTGTCCTGGCTGTTGTTCTACACCGGCATCCTCGACCTCAAGCGCCTGCCGCAGATGGAGATCGCCGATCCCCGAGGCCTCGTGCAGAGCCAGGCCATCATCAACGCCGACCAGAGCCTGCGCTTCGTGCTCAACGGCTCATCCGCCAACCGGACGTTGCCGGCACGCTTCATCTCGGAGTTCTTCGGCTCGGGCGTGCAGCACGTCGCGTTCTCGTGCCGGGACATTTTTGCGGCAGTCGCGGAGATGCGCAAGCGCGGCGCGGATTTTCTCGATATCCCCGAAAACTACTACGACGACATCGAGGCCAAATATGACCTCGCGCCCGACCTGATGGCGCAGCTGCGCGCCAATCACATCCTCTACGACCGTGAGGGCGACGGCGAGTTCTTCCAGGTCTACACCCACATCTTCGACGAGCGGTTCTTCTTCGAGATCGTCGAGCGCAGGGATTATCAGGGGTTCGGTGCGGCCAATGCCGGGATCAGGCTCGCAGCCCAGGCCCGCGAAGTGCGGCCCGCCAGCATGCCACGGGTGTGATTACCCTCTCCCCCTGTGGGCCTGTTGCGTTATCGGCTTTTGAAGTTGAGGACGGCAGGAGAAGGGCCGTGGTTACGGCAATTGCCAGCCAAGTCTGTAGTGGTCGCCCTCGGCGGGCGGCTCAGGCCGCGATCGTGGCCCACCGCCTCATGTTGAAGGCGATCGAGGCGAGCAGGACCTGCCCGCTTGCCTTCATCAGACCAACGTAGCGGATGCAAGTCAGTCGCATGCGGCGTTTGAGAGTGGCGAAGGTGGTCTCAACCTGGGCTCGTCGGCGCGCGATGAGGCGGTTGTAGCGTTTGAGCCTTGGCGGCAGTTCCGGATGATGTCTGTTGGGACGGAACGCGATGCGGGGCTTTTT
>NZ_FMAI01000094.1 GCF_900094605.1 Bradyrhizobium shewense
TTCTCGAATCAGGTGCTCATCAAAAAATCATAAGTGATTCCGGCGACTCAAGTTTTCGGTTGGGCCGGGCCTCAAAAAATGTGGGTAATCGTAAGACGACGCTGACCGTCTGATTGATGCATTCGCGCGGCCGCGGGCGAGCTCTATGGCTGGTTGCGTGACGGTCAGGCGGCCTGATCGGCGGCTTGTCGGGTTGGCGCAGGAGCTTCCATTCCAGGGCAGCAGCTCGTGCAGACGCGATGCGGGAAGATCGGGCGATACGGGCGAGGACGTCGGCGAGCCAAGCCTTGGGATCGACGTCGTTCAGGCGACAGGTCGTGATCATCGTCAGCATGATGGCGGCACGGTCGGTGCCTCGCTGGATGCTGGCGAAGGTCCAGTTGCGCCTTTCCAACGCCATGCCTCTTAATGCGCGCTGGGCGCAATTGTTGGTCAAGCAGATCGTGCCATCGTCGAGGAAGCGGGCGAGGTCGTCCCAGCGCCTCACAATGTAGTTCATCGGCTTCAGGACTTCAGAGGAGCGCGAGAGGGTTTCGCGCTCACGCAACAACCATGCGTGCATGTCGTCGAGAAGCGGCTTGCTCTGTTCCTGGCGCACGGCGCGTCGCTCGTCGGCGCCGCTGCGTTCGATCTCGAACAACGCATCGAGGCGTCTGACCGCCTCCAGCGCGATCGGAGAGACCGGTTTGATCGAGCAGATAGCTCACCTGCGCCGGAGAGATCGTTACCGATTCGCCGGCACCCCATGGCCAGATTAACCTTCCTCTCTCGAGTCTTTTGTAAATGGGCATGCTCCTGGCCATTGTGACAAATCACCTTCAGCAGGTCACCGCAGCGACCGCGGAAGCAGAAAAATGCCCGTCCAGCGGGTGCTTGCCGAGCACTTCCAGAACCTGCTGCGCCAAGGAGGGGAACCCCCTGGATATATCCGTGTAGCCGGTCGCCAGCCACACCCGCGCGCCCGTCGGGATCGCGATCATCGGCGCTCCAGTCCCCAGGCAATTTGAACCACCGCCACGACATCCGCTCCAGGACCGAAGACCACGCGCGGGCCATTCGGGCTTGCGATTTCGATCTGGCCTGCCTCGACAGCTTCCGTCGTTGCGAGCGTGCTCGGCACACTATCGCAGGGTCGAGCGGCGGGCCAATCGAACCCTCTCTAGCCCGATGATTGGAGGCCAAAGCCTTGCGCGAATTCAGCAGAAGCTGACGTGAGATCCCGTACCGGCGAGCGGTTGCCGAAGCCAGTCGTGGCATCGCCAAGCTCTCTTCTACGATCTTGAGCTTCTCCGCACTCGTCCAGCGTCGCCGCCGACCGGTCTCCACCACCTCTATGCGGCTCAGCACCGCACTGTCCTTCACGTCCATAAGGACCGGCAGCTACGCAGCCGACCTTTTCATAAGGCGGCCTTGCGCGGATGCGCATTTAGCGGAGGCGGACGTGCGGTCTTATAAATGATGGTGCGCGCTCTCGAAGAGCTGCGTGGACACCCAGGCATTGCCCTTAGTCCGGCGCGGAGGTGCTAGCTTATTAGCAACGAAAGCTGCCAACGCCTCGGCGTCATCGTTCTGCCTCAGACCCAGCATATTGGAAGCACTTCCGGCGGACGCGTAGCATATTCGCCGTGGCCTATACACGGTTTGTGCTTGTACAACGCAGGACGACGAGGGCTTTTTAACGAAATCCCTCCCCAGTTTGCGCCCGACGCTATCGTCCCCTCGTTGTTCACCTCGATGCATCATGCGCACCGCGACTCACTGACAACTCGCTCCGGGCAGGGCGAGATGATGGGCCTCGCACATCGCAGTGAGCGACCTACGTAGTCGTCCGTGAAGAATACGGATCGGTCTGAGAAGTAAGCAGAATTGGTCTTGATGTAGTATTCGATTTTGCAGGAAAGTGGGGTGCTGGACC
>NZ_FMAI01000078.1 GCF_900094605.1 Bradyrhizobium shewense
GCGATGGCTGCCGATGCGCAGCAAGAGGTCCACCGCATTGAGCTGCTCTCGACTGCCGAGCGCACGTATCTGCTGGAGGAGCTGAACCGGACGGCGGCGCCGTACCCTGCGGAGCGGTGCATCCACGAGCTGTTCGAGGCGCAGGTGCACAAGGCGCCGGATGCGCTGGCGGTGGTCTGCGATGATGAGCGGCTGAGCTATGGCGAGCTCAATGCGAAGGCCAACCGCCTGGCGCATCACCTGATCGCCCTCGGGGTCAGGCCGGACCAGCCGGTTGCGATCTGCGTCGAGCGCAGTCCGATGATGGTGGTGGGGCTTTTGGCAATCCTGAAGGCCGGCGGGGCGTATATGCCGCTGGACCCGGCCTATCCGTCGGCGCGGCTGCATCAGGTACTCGACGATGCGGCGCCGCGGCTGCTGCTGGCCGATGTGGCCGGCCGTGCCGCCTTCGGGTCGGATGTGCCGGCCAATGTGAGCGTGGTGGAGCTCGATGCTGCGGCGCCGGCCTGGGCCAGCCTGCCGGAAGAGGACCCTGACCCGCGCGCGCTCAGCCTGACCTCCCGCAATCTCGCCTATGTGATCTACACCTCGGGATCCACGGGCACGCCCAAAGGGGCACAGAACGAGCATCGGGCTATCGTTAATCGCCTGATCTGGATGCAGAACGCCTATGGTCTGGAGGCAACAGACGTCGTGTTGCAGAAGACGCCATTTAGCTTCGATGTCTCGGCTTGGGAGTTCTTTTGGACTTTGCTTGAAGGGGCAACGCTGGTCGTGGCGCCGCCCGGTGCGCACAGAGATCCCGATGCATTGGTCGACTTGATCGTCAGCCAGCGCATCACGACAGTTCACTTCGTGCCATCCATGCTGGTCAGCTTTTTGGATGCGAAGAGTATTGACCGCTGCACATCGCTGCGGCGGGTTTTATGCAGCGGCGAGGCGCTCCCTGCCGCCAGTGTGCATCGGGTTCGGCGCGTATTGCCCTGGACGGCCCTGCACAATCTCTACGGTCCGACTGAGGCCGCGATCGATGTTACATCCTGGAGCTGCCCGGCTGGATTTGATGAGGCTATCGTCCCGATTGGCCGTCCTATTGCCAACACGCGGATCTACTTGCTGGATGGTCATGGCGGGCTGGTGCCGTTCGGTGCGGTGGGGGAGCTCTGCATTGGCGGGGCGGGGGTGGCGCGGGGCTACCTGAATCGCCCTGAGCTGACAGCCGAGCGGTTCATCCCCAGCCCCTTTGTCGAGGGCGACCGGCTGTACCGGACCGGCGACCTTGCACGTTATCTGCCGGACGGCAATATTGAGTTCCTGGGCCGCAACGACGATCAGGTGAAGATCCGCGGCTTCCGAATCGAACCGGGCGAGATCGTAGCAAAGCTTTGCGGCCACGCCTGCGTGCGCGAGGCGGTGGTGGTCGCGCGCAAGGATGGTCGCGGCGAGCAGCGCCTCGTTGCGTATGTCGTTGCCACAGAGGCTGAGGAATCTGATCTTGCCGGCGGTTTGCGAGCGCATGTGAGTGCGGGGCTGCCGGACCACATGGTGCCGAGTGCGTTCGTGCGGCTGACGGCGCTTCCGCTGACGCTGAACGGTAAGCTCGATCGAAACGCGCTGCCGGCCCCGGGCGACGAGGCGTATGCGCGCCGGACCTACGCGCCCCCACAGGGTGAGATGGAGACGGTGCTGGCGCAGATCTGGGCCGAGCTGCTGGGGCTGGAGCGGGTCGGACGGGACGACAACTTCTTCGAACTGGGAGGACACTCGCTCTTGGCCGTGCAGATGATCGAGCGTTTACGGCGGCGGTCACTGCGCATCGAGGTGCGCACCTTGTTCGTCAAGCCGGTGCTGGCGGATCTGGCTGCAAGCCTGGGCCGCCATCACGAAGTGGCGGTCCCGGCCAACCTGATCACCGAGCGGAGTGCGGCGATCACGCCGCAGATGTTGCCGCTGATCAAGCTGACGCAGAGCGAGATCGACCGGATCACCGCCACGGTACCCGGCGGGGTTTGCAACATCCAGGACATCTACGGCCTGTCGCCGCTGCAGGACGGCATCCTGTTCCATCATCTGTTGGCGACAAAGGGCGATCCGTACCTGCTGGTATCGCAGATGGCGTTTGCCGAGCGTGGGCTGCTCGATCGCTATCTTGCCGCGGTCCAGCGGGTGGTGGATCGGCATGACATCCTGCGTACCTCGTTTGTCTGGGAGGGATTGTCGCGGCCGGCCCAGGTGGTTTGGCGGCAGGCGCAACTGGAGGTGATCGAGGTCCAGCTGGATGGCGCTCATGGCACTGGAGCCGAGCAGCTCAGGCAGCAGTTTGACCCACGTCGGCACCGCATCGAGCTTGGCCGGGCGCCACTGCTGCGGTTTGTGATAGCGCGCGAGCCCGGCAGCCCGCGCTGGCTGCTGCTGGAGCTGCAGCATCATCTGATCGGTGATCACACGACGCGGGACGTGATGCATGCTGAGGTCCGGGCCGAGCTGGCGGGGCGCCAGCATGAGCTGACCGCGCCGCAGCCATTCCGCAATCTGGTGGCGCAGGCGCATCTGCGCCGTGATGCCAAGGCCGATGAAGCGTTCTTCCGGGAGCTGCTGGCCGACATCGACGAGCCGACCACGCCCTTCGACTTGAGCGAGGTGCGTGGCGACGGCGGCGGGGTTCTAGAGGCGCATCGGATGCTGCCGTCAGCGCTCCATGCGAGGCTGCGCGAACAGGCGCGGCGGCTGGGCGTCAGTCTGGCGAGCCTCTGCCATCTGGCGTGGGGACAGGTGGTGGCGCGCAGCAGCGGGCGCGAGCAGGTGGTGTTCGGCACGGTGCTGTTAGGCCGGCTGCAGGGCAGCGCTGGCGCCGACCGCGCCATGGGGCTGTTCATCAATACCCTGCCGCTGCGGCTTGATCTCGATGAGACCGCCGTCGAGGCGAGCGTGCGGATGACGCACGCCCGGCTGGCCGACCTGCTGGCACATGAGCATGCCTCGCTGGCGCTGGCACAGCGCTGCAGCGCTGTTGCGGCGTCGGCACCGCTGTTCAGCTCGCTGTTGAACTACCGTCACAACACGGCGCCGGCTGTGCCCGGCTCCGGGACGGATGATGTCTTGTCGGGCATGGAATGGCTGGGTGGGGAGGAACGCACCAACTATCCCCTGACCCTGTCGGTGGAGGATTTTGGCGAGGCGCTCGGGCTGACGGTGCAGGTGGCGGAGCCAATCTCGGCGGATCGGATCTGCAGCTACATGCAGCGGGTGCTCGAGCAGCTGGCAAAAGCGCTGGAGCATGCCCCGGATACGCCGGTACGCGAGCTGGACATCTTGCCGGCTGAGGAGCGCACCTATCTGCTGGAGGATCTGAACCGGACGGCGGAGGCCTATCCATCGGACCGGTGCGTCCATGAGCTGTTCGAGGCGCAGGTGCAAAAGGCGCCGGAGGCGGTGGCGCTGGTCTGCGAAAACGAGCGGCTGAGCTATGGCGAGCTCAATGCCCGGGCCAACCGCCTGGCGCACCATCTGATCGAGCTCGGGGTCAAGCCGGACCAGCCGGTTGCGATCTGCCTCGAACGCAGTCCGGCGATGGTGGTTGGTGTCTTGGCGATTCTCAAGGCTGGCGGTGCCTATCTGCCGCTGGACCCAGCCTATCCCAGCAAGCGGCTGCAGCAGGTTGTCCAGGATGCCGCGCCGCGGCTGCTGCTTTGCGACGTCGTCGGTCGCGCAGCACTCGGCCCCGCGTTGCTGACCGATGTGACGGTCATCGATCTGGAGACGGCCACGCCCGCCTGGGCCGAACGGGCGGCTTCAAACCCTGACCGGCGCACGCTTGGCCTCACATCGGGCCATCTCGCTTATGTGATCTACACCTCAGGCTCAACCGGAACCCCAAAGGGGGTCATGGTCCAGCATCAGGCCTTGGTCAATCTGCTGTCGGCTCAGGTCGGCCTCTTTGGCGCTTCTTCCAACAGCCGCATCGTGCAGTTCGCCTCCATTGCTTTTGATGCAAGCGCTTGGGAGCTTGTTATGGCGTTTGGTTCGGGAGCCGCATTGCATTTGCCTGCGGATGAGCTCCGTCAAGCGAGTAACAAGCTATCGGATTATCTCCAAAGCGAAGCCATCACCCACGCGACGTTACCCCCAGCGTTGCTTCAGACAAGCAAGGATCCGGAACGTTTGGCTGCGCAAGTTCTCATTCTTGCTGGAGAGCTGCCGAAGCCCGAACTCATCCGAAGTCTGACCCCAGCATCAATTGTCAACGCTTATGGCCCGACCGAGGCGACAGTCTGCGCGACGATCTGGACTTGCCCGGCTGATTTCAATGGGGCGTTGGTCCCGATCGGGCGTCCAATCGCCAACACGCGGGTGTACCTGCTGGATGGTCATGGCGCGCCGGTGCCGTTCGGCGCGGTGGGCGAGCTTTACATTGGCGGGGCGGGGGTGGCACGGGGCTACCTGAACCGCCCTGAACTGACAGCCGAGCGGTTCATCGCCAGTCCCTTTGTCGAGGGCGATCGGCTGTACCGGACCGGCGACCTGGCACGTTATCTGCCGGACGGCAATCTTGAGTTCCTGGGCCGCAACGACGATCAGGTGAAGATCCGCGGCTATCGCATCGAGCCGGGCGAGATCGTAGCAAAGCTTTGCGAGCACGCCTGGGTGCGCGAGGCGGTGGTGGTGGCGCGCCAGAACGGCCCCAGTGACAAGCATCTGATCGCCTATGTCGTCTGCGCGCCCGAGG
>NZ_FMAI01000082.1 GCF_900094605.1 Bradyrhizobium shewense
CAAATGGCGCTCGTCCTGACCGTGCCGAACGTCGACTTACAACTTTCATCGCAACCTCCAACTTCAGGGTGTTGCGACGACCGTTTGAATCCGCCCAATATGCCTCGGCGGATTACCGCAAGCTGATGCAATCTGCCGGCCTCAGGGCGTCGATGAGCCGCAAAGGCAACTGCTATGACAATGCTCCAATGGTTCCTTCACACACTCAAGACCGAGCTCGTCCACCACAGGCACTATGCAACAAGGGCAGACGCCACACGGGATATCTTTGCCTATGTCGAGGGCTTCTACAATCGAACTCGTCGTCACTCCGCCATCGGCTACATCAGCCCGATCGAGATGGAGCTAAAAGCAGCTTAACCCTGTCCATTTTTTTTGGGGCAAGATCACAACTCTCGTTTGAAGGGATTTGCTCCTGGGGGCCTATTTTCATTTAATAGTCGCTTTATCTCCTATTATGCCATGGCGCTACACCGCGTACAGCGTCAACGCGCAACGGTGCGCGCATATCCAACGAGAATGGCTAGATGGTCGTCCGTTAAGAAGCCTAATCGAGCGGGTATAGACCGACGATTGCGCGCCAAGCGCGGCAATTATTGGTTACGATGGAGGCCTTCACGCCGAACTGGTAGGGCGCGGCGGCCTTGCCTTTGCCGATGCACTCCACCTCCGGAGCATGGAAAGGAATAAAGCTTCCAGCCACGCTGGCGCTGCTGCTGCGAGCGGATCTGCGCGGTCCGGCCGAGCGGAAGGGCGAACGCCTCCTCCAGGGCCGGTTGCCCCTCGATCCTGCGGCGGATGTCGCGGATGATCCGGCCCAGCCGACTGCGCAGGATGCGCAACTGTCCCTGATGCCGCCTGAACTGTTTGGCATGGGCGTAGCGGCCCGCCATCATCGCGGCGGCCTTGGCCACGCGAGCATAGGATTGCTGCAGCCTGACCCGGTGCCGTCTCGCCAGACGGTTGAGGCCCTTGATGGCAGCATGCAGCAGCTTGGCATCGGTTCGAAAGGTGATGGCCGTCGGCTGCACCATGGTGCCGACCGTGACCCGCTTGAGGTCTTGGCTGCGTAACGCGCGGGCTTCGTGCGCCACCCGCAGGCTCTCAGCCAGCAGCAGCGCCAGCTTGTCGCCGAGCCGCTTGCGCCAATGGCTCAGGTCCGAGCGCTCGTGCGCGAAAGCGTGCTGGAAGAACTCTTCGCCGGTGAAGAACTGGAAATACGGGTCGTGAACCCAGCGCTCGCCCCCCTCATCCGACAGTCCGCAAATGTGCTTGAGCAGCAAGAGCCCGATCATGAAGCGGGTCTCGATCCCGGGCCGGCCGTCCTCGCTGTAAAGCGGCGCGATCTCGCCGTCGATCCAGTCCCAAGCGATCTTGCCGGCTAGCTGAACCAGCTCGTGCTTCATGTTGATGATCTGGTCCAGCCGGCGCCCGGAACAGATCGTTCGATCCGTCGTCTTGTGCTTCTTCGGTCGCATCGGCCCCCTCCGATGAACCACAGAATCATGGTCCGCAGCGAAAGGGAATCCACAAACGAAATTGCAGGGTTTTGGGGTAGGCCCCGATCCCTGCAATCTCAAATGCCGGCGCAACCGAAAAACAGACTCTCAATCAAGCACTTGGACGCTTTTTCAGGGGCGACGTGTCAACATCATGGGTGACGCCGCCATTGGCATGGTCGGGATGGACTTCGAAACCGCCGTCCGCTGCCGACTGGGAACGCTGACAATCGTCGTGAAGAACAGCATCATGGGTGATATAGCAAGTATCACCCCAGTGCTTCCGAGAGATATAAGATCGAGGAGCTTGGTGGAGATTACGCTGCGATGGCCCGAGCCTTCGGCGGATATGGTGAGGAAGTTGTCGAGCCTGAAGAAATCATTCCGGCAATCAAGCGCACTTCAGCGCCAAATGAGAAAGGCATCCCTGCTCTCCTTGAGATTATTACCAAAGAAGAGGGCCGGATGCCAAAGAATCTCCCCGGTGACGCTCGAGCAGATAAGCTTGAGGAATGATCTCGAAAGGCTGCCTACCGGCCTGCACGATGTTCGTCATGGTCCCTAAGAACCACCAGCAATAGGGCGAGCTGACGCGAGTCCTGCATGCCGTCGCAGCGAATGCGGGCCGTGCTGTCCGCTGCCCTGCGACGTTACCAGCCACGTGGTGCCGATCTCGTCAGTAGCCACGGAGATCATCGGGGAGAGGCCGGACGGTAAGACGTCCGGCCGATTACCCCGTCTAGTCCGTGCAGGGTGGCGGACACGAAGGAAAGTGACACGGTACAAACTACCGCTTGCTGCGCGTCGCAACTCGGCCCGGCTACCGTCGAGCCGCCAATCTGCCGAACAGCGATCAAGCTGATTCTCGATTTATTCTGCAGACATCGCCAGAGAAACAAAAGCCCAGCTCGCCACTCGATCAGCCGGGCGCTTCGGGTTCGCCTTCTCGCGCAAGCACGGCTCGTGGCTCAATCTCATCGAGGGCTCTTCTCCAACTTCGCCCGTTCAGTCTTGCGCCACATCCGGCTGGTCTCAAGACATGAACTCAAGCAGTGCATCATGGCCCACTTCGATCACGTTAATTGCCGTTTCGGTCACCAGGTGGTCCTACAAGCGCGGGACTGCTTGATCTAATTCGAACCAGAAAGGCGCTGACTTAGTGCCGTGCGGGTGTGACCAATAGGCGACGCTTGATCGCACAAGAGCCTCGCATTCTCTAGCTCAGGCGAAGAATTGCGTCGTTACCAAGCGCCACATTGCGGGAATTCGACTAAGGAATCCCGTAAGTATCCCAGTGACTCGGCGGCTATTAGAAGTCTGGGCCCGAGGAGTTCACGCGTTACTCATTTCGGAGATAGAGTATGAAAGAAAGGCAAACGTTCAGTGGGAAATTCGAGGAAATCATCTACGCTCGACTCGAGCCAGGTGACGACCTTCTTCGAGCCCTTTGGGAGATCTGCAAGAAACACGATGTCAAGACAGGGATTCTTCTGGACGCGACTGGCTCGATGAAGAACGTCGTTTTGCAGCGGTTTCCACATCAGGAACACGGAGGAGCTGGGATCGACGTGGTGGATATCCCGGGGCCGCTAGAGGTGAGTGCGCATGGAATCATCGGGATGGGCTGGGTCCCGGACAAGACGGTGACTCCGGCGCCGCAGATCAGCGGTAGTGGCATCACGGGCTTCGGCTTCGGAGGTTTCGATGGACACGAAACTCCTTACTGTCACGTCCACATTACGCTGTCGAGTGCCTCGCAGACGGTGTGTGGGCACCTCATGGAGGGTTCACTTCTTCACGGCATACCAAAAGTAGTTGACCCGATCACTAGACGGGGCGCGGTGCCGGAGCACTTCACGGTCGCTATTGCAAAGGTTTCCGGGGTCATCTTGAGGGCGACCTGGGATAAGACCGGCTACTATCACGACCTGGTCCCGGCGTAGGGGCTTCCTAATAAGAGCCTGACCGAAAAAGGGTGAGCGGTTTTGGCGGGCTTGTGATTCCTTCGGATTTGCAAAGATTCGAGGGAGGACACCATGCCGTGGACCAAA
>NZ_FMAI01000083.1 GCF_900094605.1 Bradyrhizobium shewense
CCCAATCGGTGTCGCGGCGGCATCTTCCGAGCGATCAGCGCCCACTCGGCATCGGTCAGATCGCGTGGCCACACAGGCGCGATCGCTACCGTCGCTGAGTAAGGCTTAATTTACCCGCTTTGCATAGTAATGCAACGGTCGTCAGGTCTAAGATGCAGTACTCGGGCGAGCGCGCTTTCACGGCGGCCGGCCCTAAACTGCACAGAATTCTGAGACGTCAGGAAGTTTCCGGGATACCAGGTGACCGGCGGAAGGCAAACTCACTCATGAGATTGCAAGCTTTCAGGAGAGAAGATCTCGGAAGCTTGCAATCCTAGTCTCAATTGCATCAGGATAAAATTGTGCTTAAGGGCTTTGAGCCTCGCAGTTCAGCCCTCAATAAAGCCAGCAACGGACTTTACCTCCAAATAGTCTTCAAGACCGAAGCGACCCCATTCACGACCGTTGCCCGATTGTTTGTACCCTCCGAAGGGAGCGTCGCAATCAAGCAATACGCCCTGCAGATATATGGCGCCAGCTCGAATGAAGCGACCAACCTTGCGCGCGCGTTCGGGTGAGTCTGCGAATACGTAACCGGCGAGACCATACGGCGTATCGTTTGCGATTCGGATTGCGTCTATCTCGTCCTTTGCGCCAATGATCGCAAGCACCGGCCCGAAGATCTCCTCACGCGCAACTGTCATTTCGTTTTTGACATCTGCGAAAATGGTGGGGCGAACGTAAAAGCCCCTATCCATTCCATTCGGTCGGCCCAAACCGCCGGCGACCAGCGTGGCCCCCTCATCTATGCCTTTCTGGATCAATGCCTGAATTTTCTCCCATTGGCCACGGTTTACCACGGGACCTATATCAGTCCCTTCGGTTCGGGGATCGCCGACTTTGAATTTGTCTGCGGCGGCTTTTGCGATCTCTGCCACCTCCGCCATTCGTGATTGCGGTACGATGAGGCGCGATGGTGCATCGCAAGATTGCCCCGAGTTGAGGACAATTTTCGCGATGCACCCGCTGACTGCCGTGTTGAGATCGGCATCATCGAGAATGATGTACGGTGACTTACCTCCGAGCTCTTGGCTGACACGCTTGACAGTAGAAGCGGCGCGGATCGCAACATCAATCCCGGCGCGGGTCGAGCCAGTAAACGAGATCATGTCGATATCTCGGTGATCACTCATGGCAGCGCCGACCTCATGGCCAAGACCGTTAACTAGGTTGAATACCCCTTTAGGTAAGCCCGCCTCGTGAACGATCTCCGCGAATATCAGTGCACAACTTGGGGTAAATTCCGAAGGCTTAAGGATCATAGTGCAGCCAGCTGCGAGGGCTGGCGCCACTTTGCAAGCAATCTGATTCATTGGCCAATTCCAGGGCGTGATCATCCCGACCACCCCGATCGGCTCGCGCAACACCGCCGCGCTGCCAATTCGCTCCTCGAAAGAGTAATTCTTGAGGACTTCGAGTGTGGTGACGAGATGGCTTAATCCAGACTTGGCCTGCTTCAGTTCCGCCATACGAAGCGGAGCGCCCATCTCGTCAGCGATTGAATCGCCGATCTCTTTCATTCGGCGCTTGAAAATCTCGACGATGTTTTTGAGCAGAATGATGCGCTCCTCGCGGCTGGTCTGAGAAAAGCTCTCAAAGGCCCGCCTAGCCGCTATGACCGCCTTATCGACATCAGCTTTCGAGCCCAGCGCAACCTCGTACATTTCCTCTGCCGTCGCTGGATTGACAATACGCGTTGTTTTCGTAACGGCGGGATCGATCCAAGCGCCATCTATGTAGAACCGCATTCGATTGACCATGTCATCCTCTCCAGGTTGTAATGTGGGCGGGCCGCCAGGGCGAATAGTAGTTTTGTTTCTAGTATTCAGTTGTGCGCCGTTTGGGATGGCGAATTCTTAAAAAGGTGGCCAGCTCTGTTGAGCGGGCTAGTCGGGAGGAAAATGCCATGAGGTCCGTCGAGGGTCCGAAGCAAAAGTTCATGCTGTCGACCCAAGCTCTTTGTTGAAAACACGGTTGCCTGTTCTCTTGCGGCCGGAGTCCTCATTCCACCAAGTGCGGATCTTGCTGTGGCACCGACTATGCGTCGGGCGCCAAGGCGCTCCCCAACTAGCACAGGCTCCCCACTCTAAGGCGCACCTGCAGTGGTTGTTGGTCTCTAGTCAAATGGCTCCAGTGAAGCTCGTATAGCTCCTTTGTCGCGCAGCTTAGCAATGATCCTCGCGCCAGTTTCGCGTATTTTCTCCAAAAAGAAGTGAGTGGGTGCAGCTTCCCCGCGCGCCACAGCTATTTCGATCTTTGCCGATGTCGAGCGGATCTCCGCCGGCTCGCATTGGTCAGCACGAGTGCAGGAAAGGGTTCAGTTTAGGCAATTTGTCAGCGATACTTTCCCGCCCGAGACCATGACGATGAATGCGTGTTCTAGGACAGACTGTAACCCGCAGACGACGACTCCGATGTAGGCTGGGAGTATGAGATTCGAGAGAACGGATGAAATCGCATTGCCGTCAATAGTTTTGACTAACAAACCTCAGTTGCCGCTCGGCGCGGTCACTGTGCGATTTCCGGGAGCGCGCTTCCCTCTCAAACGTACGCTCGAGCAGCCCCGCTTAATGAAGCTGCCATGTGCCAGATGCTGGTTTCACGGTCGCGGCCCTTCCATCATTTGTTGATGTACTAGGCGGCTACGATACAGCACTATCTCTTTCCAATCGGCTCTGTCAGGATGATTGTGCTGCTTCACGGTTTGGCGAATGTCACGCCCCGAGTGGCTTTCAATCTGAGCTCAACCGTGGGCGAAGAGCCAGTGGTCAGCGCGCAAAACTGGTCTGGCTGGCTCCGGAGGGTAGGTCCCGAACTCTAAGCAAACGTAGACGTGGCGATCACCCAGGAGTCGCTACGCCAAGAGTCGTCCTGCGTGCCATTGTCATATCCGTGGTTTTGTGGCGGGAGCCGTGAAATCGATGAAATTCTGTTGTGGTCGCAAGCTTCTTGGGTGACGCGACGATCCCGTGCGAATCCGTATCGCGTCACTGCGTGGATTAGCAACATGGCTTCATCAGATTTTGAGCTCTTCGTATCCACGCTCGGCCAACTAGCAGGCTGTTGAAAAAGGCGCTCGCCGCCGACCGTCGACCATGATTCATTGGCTCCGATGAGATTCGGAGACGGTGCGTGCGCGGTGGCGAC
>NZ_FMAI01000086.1 GCF_900094605.1 Bradyrhizobium shewense
TGGCTATCGATGACGGCGGCTGTCGGTCTTGGCTTTCGTCCCAGTTGCCGGCGCGACTTGCGAACCAGAGCTTCGGCAATCTGCTGCCATCTACCGTAAGCGGCAAGCTGAGGCCGTCAGGCGGCGTGGTTCCATGGCATAAGCGCGTCGATTTCACTGCTTGGCCAGCCGTTGGCGATACGCTGAAGGGTTAGGGTGAGCCAAGCGAACGGATCGACGTTGTTCATCTTCGCTGTCTGCAGCAGTGTTGCGATGGTCGCCCAGGTTCGTCCGCCGCCGTCGCTGCCCGCGAAGAGGCTATTCTTTCTCGTGATTGTTTGTGGCCGGATGGTGCGTTCGACGATGTTGGAGTCGAGCTCGATGCGACCATCAGTCAGGAAGCGTTCGAAGATGGCACGGCGCGAGACGGCATAGCGGATCGCCTCGGCCAGTTTTGATTTGCCGGAGATCCGACGCAAGGTCTGCTGCCAGAGATCGAAGAGATCTGCGACGATCGCCGCGGAGGCTTGCTGGCGCGCGGCAACGCGAGTGTCGGGGCCTTGACCGCGCGCCATTTTCTCGACCTGCCAGAGCTTCGCCATCCGCTCGACTGTCGCCGTTGCCACTTCCGAGGTCCCTGCAACATGCAGCTCGTAGAACTTGCGCCGGCTGTGTGACCAGCAGCCAGCCAATGTGACGCCGTCATTGCCGCGATCGGATCGCGCCAGCTTGTTATAGGCGGCGTATCCATCAACTTGCAGGATGCCGTGATAACCATTGAGATGCCGGACTGCGCATTCGCCGGCGCGACTGTCTTCGAAGCGATAAGCCACCATCGGCGGACCGCTGCGGCCAAAGGTTCGGTCATCCCTGGCATAGGCCCACAAATAGGCTGTCTTCGTCGATCCGGAGCCCGGAGCGAGCGTTGGCAAAGTAGTTTCGTCGGCAAAGACCCGTTCGGCCTTCTTGACCTCGCTGAAGATGTAGTCGGCCATGATCTCGAGCTCGAAGCCGAGCTTGCCCATCCATTGGGCCATCAGCTGCCGGTCGAGCTCGACACGATCGCGGGCATAGATAGCCTCCTGCCGGTAGAGCGGCAGGCCGTCGGCATATTTGGCGACGGCGATCTGGGCCAGAAGGGCTTCGGTCGGAATGCCTCCTTCGATGATATGAGCTGGGGCCGGCGCCTGGATCACGCCGTCGTCGTTCTTGAAGGCATACTTGGGACGGCGCGTGACGATGACGCGGAACTTCGCCGGCACCACATCCAGACGCTCTGACACGTCCTCGCCGATCAGCACCTTCTGCTTACCGGCATGCACGGCCAGCTCTTCCGGCTCAATGACGGTTTCGATCCGTTCCAGATGGGGCGCAAAGCCCTTGCGCCGGCGCGGTGCACGCTTGCCATCCGTTTGCGCACGCCCCTTGCTGACCTGAGCCTTGATCGCAGCGATGCCGATCTCGATCTCCTCGAAGACTAAGGCCTGCTGTTCATCGTCGCCGTTCGCCGAGCCGAGCTTCTCCGATCGTCGGCCGAACCGGGCGCGGTCGAAGGCCTTCAGGATCTGTGTCAGCCGCTCGATGCGCGCATCGGCATCGGCGTTGCGGGCCTTGAGATCGGCGACTTCGCTCGCCAAGGCATCGGCGCGAGCCACTTTCTCGGCCATGGCAAGAACCATGGCCTTCAGCGTCTCTACGTCATTCGGGAGGCTGAGATCGGGCGGCGACATTGACCCGACCAGAGCACATTTTGCTCCGGTTCTCTCGTCCTTTCAGGCCGTTGATTCACTTCGCCGCAGTGCTTTTACCCAACAATCTCCGGCGGCTTAACCGCCATAGTCCGGACCCGCTTCCAATCCATCCCGTCCACGAGCGCCATCAACTGCGCCGGATTCAGCTGCACCCGATGATGCCCGATCCGCGGCCAGCAGAACTTCGCCTGCTCGAGACGCTTTAAATAGAGGCACACGCCGGAGCCATCCCACCACACGATCTTGATCCTGTCGGCTCTTTTGGCCCGGAACACGTAAAGCGCCCCATCGAACGGATCTGAGCCCGCATCGCGCACCAGCGCAACAAGGCCATCGATACCCTTGCGGAAGTCGACCGGATGGCTGGCCAGGAACACCTTCACACCAGAGGGGATCATGCCGATCGGACCGCCCGGATCACCCGCTGCAAATGCGCCTCCTCGACATGCCGGCCGGCGCGCACGACCACCTCGCCAATGGCAATCTCGATCACTGCACCCGTCATAGACGCCACCGCGCCCTCATCACTCGAGTGCCGCGAGCAATAATGCCGCTCAGCCCGCGCATCGCGGCGCCAGGCGAACAGTTGCGAAGGGTGAATGCCGATCCGGCGGGCGATCGCCGATACGCTCGCGCCGGGCTCCAGCGCCTCTGCCGCAACTTGCGCCTTGAACTCGTCCGACCAGCGTCGGCGAAGCTGCCGCGGCGCTCCCTCAAGACGCTCGGCGACCGCTTCGATCATATGGAAGGTTCTAGTTTCAGAACTAGGCGCAGACATAGACGCTCACATCGGCTCACAACTGAGCAGCCGATAGCCGATCTCTCCGCCACTCCGCCAGATGGGGTCTCTTTGCCGCTTACCATCTACCCGTGTCGCGCCAAGCGTAGAAATATCCCTGCACTGTCGAGTACGGGGGAAAATCCGTCGGCAAGGCTCGCCATTGGCAGCCACTCC
>NZ_FMAI01000088.1 GCF_900094605.1 Bradyrhizobium shewense
CCCTGAAAGCATCTACGCGCCTTTTTGAGTCAGGCTCTAAGGACCGCCGTTGCATAGCTTCGATCGAATAGGCTGGCATCTTTAAGCCCACTCACGATCTCTCCGATCTGGAGCGGCTGTGTTGATACCAGCTGCTATTATTAGCTCACGATCCCCATGTGCCAGGGCACGAACTCATTGTCTCCCAGTCCCAGCAATTCACTCTTAGTACGCTCGCCCGACGCCGCGCGCAGAATGTGTTTGAAGATCTCCTGACCCATTTCCTCGATCGTGCGCTCACCGTCGATGATGAGCCCACAGTTGATATCCATATCTTCGGCAAGGCGTTTGTAGATGGGCGTGTTGGTCGCAAGCTTCAGCGTCGGCACCGGTTTTGAACCAAACATTGAGCCCCGTCCAGTCGTAAAGCAAATGAAGTTGGCACCACTCGCGATCTGTCCTGTCACCGCGACAGGGTCATAACCCGGCGAATCCATGAAGACAAACCCCGTGCGATCAATGGGCTCAGCGTATTCGTAGACCGCTTGAAGTGGGGTTGTGCCACCCTTCATCGCCGATCCAAGTGATTTCTCGAAGATATTAGCGAGCCCGCCTTGCTGATTGCCCGGGCTAACCACACCATTGAACTGACCATTGTGGCCATGCGTATAGCGCTCCCACCAAGCGAGGCGATCCATCAGCTTCTGGCCGACTTCGGGGGTGATAGCTCGGCGTGTAAGTAAGTATTCAACGCCATGGATTTCAGGCGTTTCCGAGAGTATCGCTGTGCCGCCGTGACGCACAAGCAAATCCATTGCGGCACCGAGCGCCGGATTAGCCGAGATACCGGAGAAGCCATCCGAACCACCACACTCAAGGCCGATCTTGAGATGACTCGCTGGCACTGCGCGCCGTACAACGTCGTTCGCCGCGGGCAGCATTCGCTTTATTGCGGCGATGCCAGCTTCAATTGTCGCGCGGGTACCACCGACGTCCTGCATCACAAGAGAGTGCAGCGTCTCACCGGCTTGCAAGCCCTGCGTGTCCAGGAGACCAGCGACTTGGTTGCGTTCGCAACCAAGTCCGACGACGAGCACGCCAGCCAAATTCGGGTGACGGGCGTAGCCGGCAAGTGTGCGCCGCAAGACATCGAAGTGCTCGCTGGGCGACGACATGCCACAACCGCTCGTTTGCGCAAAGGCAACCACGCCATCCACGTTCGGATAAGGAGCAAGCCGTTCGGGCGTGAACCATGCGGCAATGTGTTTGATTACGGTAGCGGAGCAATTAACCGACGCAAGAATTCCGATGAAGTTGCGAGTCGCGACCCGGCCATCGGACCGCACGATTCCGGAAAAAGTGGCTCGCTCGGACTCAGGGATATAATTGACAGGCCGCACGTCGAGACCGAACCCAGGATCGCGCTCGAAATCGACTAACTCGACGTTATGGCTATGGACATGCTCGCCGGGTTCGATGTCGCGCGATGCGCGGCCGATGATCGCGTTGCATTTGCGTATCGGTTCACCGCGGGCGATCCGATACGCTGCCACCTTATGGCCCGGGATGATCGCCTCCGGCAGCTCGACCGTGGCCTCACCCACGCGCACCCGCTGGCCTACAGCGAGCGCTTCGCGTGCAATCAGAACATTATCCGTCTCGCTGAGGCTCAGCAAGGGCCCGGTGAAGTTCGCATTTGTGTGGAGCATGCCGTCCCGTTCCTTTAGCCGCGCTCAGCTATCGCAGCTTTCAAAGCTTTGATGTAAACCCTTGCTGTAACTAACAACAGACGTGCCAGTTACTAGTTTGTTCTCGCGAGTGCGCGGCGCGCGCAAGTTTCAACTGTTTGTGTAGATATGCACTGTTAGGAGTATCGATGTCCGCGAAAATGGGTTCATAGTTGCAGGAATCCTGCAAATGAGTGACGCTCTCTGGCAGTACCGCCGTGCGATTTTTCAGCCTTCGGTACGTTCTACTAACAACAAAGCACCGGCGTTGTGGAATTATGCGAGCAAGTCGCGCCGCACCGCTTGCTCGCTTCGATAGATGAGGCATCGCGCTAATCGAATGCGGCAATCGATTAGCCTCCGCAAAGGAGTGGATAGGCATAGAGCCCATTTGCCGAGCATTCATCTTCATCTGGCACATGGCTGGTCGGTAAGCCGTTACTCGCTGCATCGACTATCGAGTGTCGTTCATTAGCATCCCAATCCGGGCTTCACGATACAGCCACCAACAGTGACGTGCCCCCGCCAAATTAGGCCAGTTTGAACTGGAATTTTCCATTTATGATCCCCTGACGGTGACGAGGAGAGTTCCATGAAGGCATCGAAGTTTTCAGAGGCGCAGATCGCATTTGTTTTGAAGCAAGCTGAAGATGGCTCGGCGGTG
>NZ_FMAI01000091.1 GCF_900094605.1 Bradyrhizobium shewense
GTCGCCACCGCGCACGCACCGTCTCCGAATCTCATCGGAGCCAATGAATCATGGTCGACGGTCGGCGGCGAGCGCCTTTTTCAACAGCCTGCTAGAGCAGTTCTGTCGCGGGTCGCTACGGCAGCCGAAAGATACGACGAGTACGTATCGTTCATGCTGTAATAGCCGCTGAGGTAATTTTTGGTGGGCAGATCACAGGAGATAACGGCACCGATGTCCTCACCAAGCAAAGCAAAGAGCTTGCTCCGACGCGCGCTCGCCAAATTCGTCAGACTTTCCATCGAATCCATTTCAGAGTTTCTCCGTAAGGAATATTCAGGCCCCGTCCAGCGCGGATGAGACACAAAGCAGGTTCTCGTTTCAGTTGGGCAACAGACGCCTCACGCCTTAGGTGAATAACCGTAGGCTTCTGCCAAATAGCTCAGAGCGGAAGACAAGGTGCCCTCCAGCCGATGGGCGCGCCCCTCCGAAACGGTGGTTAAGTCGAGATCCTTCATACCGCTCGCTGTAAGCACGCAAACGACGGTGTCTCGGACTTGATATCACCGCGCCGGTTCATTTCGCGGACAGCCGCGAGCGCTGTGATTGAAGAAAGCTCACCGAGAATACCCTCTGTGCGTGCGAGCTCGTTTTGTAGATCTAGCAAGCCGCTATCACCTACCCTCACGGCTCGAGCACCGGAAGCTCAAAGAGCTTGCAGAGCCTGAAACGAACTCTGCAGGCACCAGATGGAAATGGCGCGGGTATCGTGATCTCGCTCAACCGGTATCGTGATCTCGCTCAACCGAGGCGACCCGATCACCCGCTTGAACAAGTGACCGCGCAAGCGAGCCATAGATTTCCGCCGCAACCAATTTGGGCGTTTTGGCAGCAAGGCCAAGGTCAACGAGATCTTTGAAGCCTCGGAAAACGCCGGCGAGCACATCTCCATAGGCGGTCGGGACGACAATCCATTCCGGTACTTTGCCTCCGAGCTGTTCGAAGATTTCGTAGGCGATCGTTTTATACCCCTCGATACTTACGGGATGGCTGCCGATGACGGGGCCACAAAAGGAGAAGTGGCATACCAGCCAAGCCGGCGGACCCCCTCTTCAAGCACGGGCCAGCACTGGCTTCCTTCTGGCAGCGGCACAACCATCGCGCCGTAGCGCTTTATCTGCTCGGTCATGAGGCCGCTGGCCGCTTGGGAGGTTAGCACAACACACGGAAGGCCCGCTTTTGCCGCATAAGCCGCAAGCGACGCGCCGGCATTTCCCGTTGAGGCGGTTGCGATGGTTCTCGCTCCGATCTTGCGAGCGTGGGATACCGCAACGCATGAAAACCGATCCTTATGCGACCAGGTGGGATTGCGGCTTTCCTCTTTGAAGAACAGCTGAGGGCACTTAACGGAATCGCCAACGCGCTCCGCCGCGCACCAGTGGAGTAATCCCCTCACCTAGACTTACGATCTCGGCGGCGGATACTGGTAAGAAGCTCTCGAAACGACCCCAATGCTTACCGGCACTCACCGGCCACCCACGCGCACTTAGGTTCTCTTCGGAATAAACAACTTGCAAGTTTGATGGCGCGACCGGGCGACACGCTGAGCAGCCTCTCGAATCTATTACAATATCTGCTGGGCGTCGCACAACGTATACAGGCAAGAGCCGCGATCTTCTCGAACGCCGAGGCCGTCATTGTTTCCTCCATGAGCCGAGCAGCAGCTTGAGAGCACTCAAGCCCCCGTTTCCGGCTCCGACTAACAAGTCAATAATAATCCTGGTGCGAGGTCAGCGTTGTGGTCCCGACGACGTCAGCAAGCCCACCCGCGGCATGACCGCTGTATGATTGTGAAGCGGTATCGCCCGCTCCTGGTTCTCGAGAAACCTCGCCGTCGAACATCGGGCAAGACATCCAGAATCTCGCCTAGCAGGCTGTTGAAAAAGGCGCTCGCCGCCGACCGTCGACCATGATTCATTGGCTCCGATGAGATTCGGAGACGGTGCGTGCGCGGTGGCGAC
>NZ_FMAI01000089.1 GCF_900094605.1 Bradyrhizobium shewense
CCATCTCTGCCGCGTGGTCCGCCGACGGCAGCGTCGCCTGCGTTGTGGGGCGCCGCCTCGCCGCCGTCGGCTCCAGCCGGGCCCCTCGCTGCTCCACCCACCGCCCGCAGCACGGAATCGCGCAGGCCAAGCTCCTTGGCCACAGATCCGATCGAGCGCCCGCTCGACACTACGAGATCAAACGCCCGCCGCTTGTAGTCCGTAAACGACCGACGTTGACGCCCTTCCATTCGACACCTCCTGGCTCCTCGAGCCTACTACAGGTGTCCATCAATTCGGAGGAGGTTCACAGCGTCGTATTGTCAAACCGTCTAGCTGTGGGGCAAAGACGCGGGATTTCGTCGACGTGGCGCCGAGAATTGCTGAAATCCTGCTCTGTCGACAAGCTACGGTCCCTTAGGCTAAGATGTGCGCCCCTTGAGCTGTTGACTTCCAAAAGAGGGGAAATCATGTCCGAGCAGATGTCTCGTAAACTTCCGTGCCGTCGCGTGAGCCGACGCTCGGTCCTCCAATCGTCGGCAGCGCTGTTGAGTGTGCCGTTTGTTGCAAAAGCCACGGCAGCCTTCGGGCAAGAAAAGCTCGCCGGCACTGGCGAAGTGGTTGTTTACAGTTATGGCGGCTCGTATACGGAAAACCTGCGTAAGTATGTCTCTGATCCTTTTACGAAGGCGACGGGCATCAGGGTTGTCGATGCGACAGCTGACAATGCCGAGCCTCAGATCAAGGCTATGCGCGAAGCTGGCCGGGTCGACTGGGACGTTGCCATTGTCAACCCGTTTTTTCCAGCATACTTGGAGCTACAGCAGGCTGGCGCGTTTATGCCTATCGACTATAGCCTATGGGATGACGAGGCTCTTAAGGGAGTGCCGGAACCTGCTCGTCTTAAGGACGCTGTCGTTGCATTCCAAAACGCAGGTCTGATGGTTTATGCTGAACGCGCTTTCCCGAAGGGCGCCCCGAAGAACTGGGCAGACTTCTGGAATATTAAGGATTTCCCGGGGCCGAGGGGACTCTCCGCCAATTCTTTTGTTGCTGATTTAGCGTTCGCGTTGATGGCTGATGGCTTCACGCACAAGGGTCTCTGGCGACTGACTGATGATAAGGTCGATAGGGCACTGAAGAAGCTGGACGAGATCAGGCCACACATCACGAAGTGGTGGACGGCAGGAGGCGAGCCCGTACAGCTTCTCATCAGCGGTGAATATGCGCTGACGAGTGTGTATGATGGCCGAGCCTTGGCGGCTATCCAGCGGGGGGCCCCGATTCGCATGGTATGGGAAGGTGCTACTCTTGCCGATAATTACTGGATTATTGTACAGGGCGGGCCGAACAGCGCCAATGCACAGAAATTCATCGCATTTGTGAATCGAGCCGAAACGGCGGCCGCCTTTACCCGACAGACCAACTTTCCCAGCCCGAACCTAAATCAGCTAAAGTACCTGCCAGCCGATCTGGTGCAACTCATTAGTATAAGCCCTGACAATGCGGCAAAGACAGTCCGCTACGACGTTCCCTGGTTTTTGGAGAAACGTCCGGATGGCAAGACCAACGCAGAACACGTGCAGGAGCGTTGGCTGGCATGGCGAGCACAATAACATCCGCGCCGACGGTCTTTCGAGGGCTTTGCTGAACTTCGCCGTCGGCCAAGCCCCCCAAGATGGGCTTGGCTGCTGCTGCCCGGAATCATGTGCGCTCTTTGTGTGCCGCTCCTCGGCCTTCTGTTACTTTCATTGGGGAACCAAATCGGACGCTCGCAAATTTCCTGCGCATCACCCCTGTCGATCTGGCGGTGTTCCGCGATACGCTGGAGATCAGCGTCGCGGTGAGGGCGCTCGCCTTCGTGCTTGGCTATACCATCGCCGAGTACTCACCACAGCGCAACGGCGCTACGCACCTTCCTGCTCACCGCGGTCGGGCTGCCGTATTTCGCCTGCGTTCTGGCGTGCGGACCTTCGCCCGGGTCGTCGTTCTCGGGCCTAATGGGATGTTCACGGTCATCTACGGTCTCGGCCAGGATCCCCTGCGCGCTGTGAGGGCGAAGGAAGCGAACCCGCTCGCGCCTCCTCACGATCTTTTACCACCTAATTCCGGCGCTCGACATGATCACCGGGCTGACGCCGGAGCTGCTTGTCGAGAACCGCGGCTGGATGCAGCCTACGGCCCTCGACCCGGCAGGCATGCTGCGGTTCTGCTTCCAGTCCTACATCGTCGGTAACCGGCATGAGGCCCCCACCTAGCCACCCCTCGGCTTGCGCGCGATACAGCCTGGCATGAGCTGATCGGTGGAGGTGGAACGATGGCAAATG
>NZ_FMAI01000095.1 GCF_900094605.1 Bradyrhizobium shewense
TGGCCCAGTGTGTTCGGGGACGCCAAGATGACCACCGCGCTGCTCGATCGGCTGGCCCATCACTGCGACATCGTCGAGACCGGCAACGACAGCTGGCGATTCAAAAGCCGAGACGACGATCATATCACCCGCGCTCGTCTCGCCTCCGCTACGTGAGACGATCAAACACATTATGGAAGGCGGCGAATGCGTCCAGTTAGACGGGCGAAGTCCGGCTTCTAAGTCCGCAGCATTTTGGGCCGGATCGCGCCCATCCCGGATCTGGCCCTCAGTCACTCAGGAATATCTCCGCTAATCTCAGACAAGCCGACCTTCATTTTGCGGTGAATCGTCGATTGTGCCTTTGTTGTTAGAGGTATCGTTTTCGATCACTAATCGTTTCCGGAGTTGGTCGATAGCCCGCTGAAAAACGGCCGGATCATCCATTGCCCGAGAAAGAACAATGGCTCCTTGAATAGCAAGAACGGCCTCCTCCGCGAGGATGCGCGACTGATCGGCGTCACGGCCCTGCCGAATAAGCGCTGACTGCAATGCGTCCACCCAACTTACGAAATAACCTCGGATGGCCTGCGCGAAGAGGTCACGCGTATTGGCAACTGCTAAAGCACCGACGAGGCACACGCGCCTGCCGGACCTGAAATATTGGTCCGTCGAGTCAAGCATTGCACCGATGGCGCCATTAGCATCGCTCTGGTTACGCAGCGGGGAATATACGACATCCTCGAACCATTGGCCGATTTCGCCGAGAACAGCCTGCACCATCTCTTCCTTTCCGTTCGGGAAGAAGTGGTAGAGGCTGCCCTTGCCAAGACCGGTAGCCTTGCCAATCAAGGCAAGGCTTGCGCCTTCGTAGCCATGTTCGCGGAAAACTTCGGCCAACGGGGCTATGGCGTCGGCTCTTTCAGCGACCATGCGGGCCATGATTAGAGGCCCAAATCGCTGAGGCTGGGGTGATCATCCGGCCGACGACCAAGAGGCCAGTGGAACAAACGATCGCTTTCAGCAATGGGCATTTCATTGATGCTCGAGTGCCTGTGCGCCATCAGACCGTCCTCTGCAAATTCCCAGTTCTCGTTACCATAAGCGCGGTACCAGCGGCCGCCATCGTCGCGATATTCATACGCGTAGCGCACCGCGATGCGGTTACCGGTGAAAGCCCAAAGCTCCTTGATCAGGCGGTATTCGTGCTCCTTGTTCCACTTGCGTGTCAGAAGTGCCTGAGCTTCGTCGCGATTGCTCGTGAACTCGACGCGGTTCCGCCAGCGGGTGTCGAGCGTATAGGCCTGAGCGACTTTGGCCGCGTCTCGGGTGTTCCAGCCGTCTTCGGCCAGCCGAACCTTCTCGATAGCGGTTTCGCGGGTGAAAGGAGGGAGTCGTGACATCTTCAGTTCCTTGTCAGTTGAGGTGATTGTACCGATTGGTAATAACTTTACCGATCGGTACAATCGCGGATGATTGTGTCGTTGTCAAGTGGCATTTCCGTCTGGCTGTTTGAGATCGATTTGGAGCGGCGCGTGGTAGCCTCGTTGGCGGCGGCTTCATCGCCCAACAACGCAACGTCGTCCTGGTCGGCGGCACCGGCACAGGCAAAACCCACCTGGCCATTGCCATCGCCAGAAGCTGCACCAGATCAGGTGCCCGTGGCCGCTTCTACAATGTGGTCGACCTCGTCAACCGTCTGGAGACCGAGACCCGCAACGGACGGCAGGGCCGGCTTGCCGAGCATCTGACCCGGATGGACTTCATCGTCCTGGACGAGCTCGGATATCTGCCCTTCGCCCAGTCC
>NZ_FMAI01000096.1 GCF_900094605.1 Bradyrhizobium shewense
CCGGCGGCGGTCGAGGCCTTGCGGCAATACTGGATGCCGATCCGCTACGCCCGCGCTCGCTGATCACCGCGGGCGTGGGAGCTCATACCGGTTACCATCGTCGTAACGCCGCATCACACCATCTTCGTGGACAGCTGCATCGGCAATAACAAGCCGCGCGATCTTGCCGGTTGGAGCATGAAGACCGACGACACCTTCATCCGCTGCCTTGTGGCGGCATGCTTTTCTGTGAACGACATCGACTACGTCATGTGCACACATATGCATGTCGACCACGTCCCCGAAGGCGCGCTACGTGTTTGGCCAACAGGAGTACAACTACGGGAATGCGGAGAATACGAAAATGGAAAATCCGATCTATATGGACAGTGTCCTGCCGGTGATCGAGGCGGTCGCGGCGAGATCGTGAAAGACAATCATCAGATCGGCGATCACGCGCGTTTATTGCCGACGCCGGGGCACACGCCTGGCCACCTCGCCTTCTTTGGCAAACGCGGCGACGATGCCGTCATGTCCGGCGATCTGATGCACTCGCCGCTGCAGGAGCGCTATCCGGAGCTCTCGGTCAACTTCGACGTCGACCAGGCGGAGTCGGCTAACACGCGCCGCAGCTTCCTCGAGCGCTACTGCGACACAAAAACAATATGCTGCACAGCGCATTTCGTTCCGCAGTCGGTTGCTCGCATCAAACGATGGGGCGAAGGATTCAAGTGCGAATCGGTGCGAGTCGCTTTTCCACAGGGAGCGAGTGCAAGTCGTGTAGTACGCAGCCCACGTTCAAGGGCGATTAGTGATGCAGGTGAGCTTGGGCATAAACAGTAAGACTTTGATGATCAAGGTGATATTCGTTTAACCGCAGAAATCAGCCGCACTTGCAATTGGGCACTTGGGACGCGGTTCAGCTCGGAGACCTTCTGGTAAGGCGCGGCTGAAATGCATCACCGCATGAAATTCCACATTCCGTACCCCGGGCGCTCAAGCAACCAGGCTTTTTTGCCTGCGCTTTGCAGTTGGGGCGTAAGCTCTCAAGGGTATTTGGTCGGATCGTAACGAGGATGCTCAGCATCAAGAACGCGTCTGACGCGCCTCGATATCTATGGAGACCTGTAAGTCGGCCATTGCAAAGTAAAATAAAATGGCAACAAGAGGAACGCGCTGACTCAAAATGCCGAGGATGGAAGGTTTCAACGATCGCGGCATGACTACCACCCAGCACACCACGGCACAATTTTGCGTCTCTCTCCTGGAGAACTGCGCCCACATTCGTGTCATCCAGGTGCTGCTGGGATGCCGGCCTGCAAAGCACGCCATGCTAAGCCCAGGGCTGCCACCAACACGATCAGCCAGACCTCGCGCCCGCTGTGATCGCCTGCGATTAGCCATGGGTCCACCCGGCTGATCGGGAATCATGGGCCGGCTCTGGAGGCGGCGAACATGTTCCGTCAACGGCGAAGCTTTTCGACAGGCGTATGCCAGTCATCTCGGCCCG